>NZ_CP109530.1:0-4195000 GCF_045040195.1 Streptomyces sp. NBC_01410
ATCGCTCTTCGGCATGTCGGGATCGCTATAGCCGGAACGCCGCGGGATGCTGCGCCGCCAGACCCTCCCGAAGTCCTGCTGGCACACGGCGGAGCGGCGGTGCCGTCCAGCACGCGCCTCGGCTGCGCAGCGGGCCGAGTGCAATTGAAAGCCGGATGGCTTCGGCGGCGACTGGCCATCTTCCTGTCGCCGTACCAGGCCTGCGCCAACCGCCCGCCACCCGCGGACCGCGCTCACGGCATCGCCAGGCCGTAGGGTGTTCGAGTTCGCCAGGGCGACGAAGATGACGGCCTGATCAGTAGCCTCGGCACCTCGCCTTCCACGAGCAGGTTGCCTGCCGGATCGAACGGGGCGCCCAGGGCGTACTTCATCACGGTCGCCGGCACACCTGGGCACGCGCACGCCATCGCCGGCGGCGAGGATCAAGATTGCAGGCGAAGTAGGGCGAGGCGATCAACGGAAAGAAGGTCATAAAACGGTTGAACCAACGGTAAGTCAACACCACCTGATCGTCCCCGTATCTCCTGAAACAGGCCGCCGGGCTGGCGCAATACCGGGCGAGGTCGCCGGACTACCGATCCGCCGACGGGCCGGGCGTGCTGTTCGAACGCCGTCGCCGCGCGAGCTCCGAACACCGGCGATCGGTGACCAGTTTCCGCGCGGAGCCCGCGACCTCACCGACGTCCGTCGTCCTGGCGTCCGTCGGCTCCTTCAGCTGAACGGGTTCGCGCATGGTCTGATCCAGCGGCCAGGTCCTCGGATCCGCATCGGTCTTCCAGGATCGTCCCACTGGTGCGGAGGCGCAGCCGGCGCAGCACTGGCCTGCCTCGGCGAATTCGAAGGGTCGTCACGTCTTCTACAGCAGACCGCCCATCTGGTGGCCTGTCGGCCTGCTGATCGCCGAGGTGCCGTGCAGCAACTCCACCGTTTCCGGTGGCCGCGCAACTGCATCAGCAGCGATGAGTTGGTAGCGCAGGCGTAGCGGCCGGGCGGGTCGACGGATCAGCCGAGCGCATCCGCGCCCTGACCTCCTCCACGAGGCTGGCCGGCGGCGCCCGCACGGCGGTCTCGATGCCGCTCCGGTGGCCAGCTCGACGCGCAGGATCTGCCGAGCCCGCCTTCGTTCTCGTCATGATCCGCTTTTCCAGACGACGAGCGGGTGTCCGAGCGCCGCTCGTTGTGCCGTCGTCCTTCGCGCAGCACAGCCGCTCGCCTGCTCGGCGACGATGGCCTGGCGATGGCCTTGCTGGCGAAAGGCCGGCCCCTGCGGCGGCAGGTACCCTGCAACACCCTCCGTACTTTCCGCCTCCACAGCAACGGCGGTGATGCGGCCTTCGTGGCGCAGCGCGAGGATCTCCTGGTCGTCGAGGTAGGCCCAGCGACCGCGCAGTTGGCGATGCCGACTGGCAGCAGCAGATCAGCGCTGGAGTGCGCCTTGCCACCAGGAGATAGCGGCCGGGCTGAGCGAGTTCCAGAGCGCGTGCAACGGTCACCTCGTCGGTGCGCCCACCGCCGGTGCCGGAGGGCGGCGATGCGCCGGCTCGATGGGCGGCGGGTCGGTGACCCAGGGCCTGCGCCATCGCCTGGCGCTGGCTCGTCCTGGTCACGTACCGCGTCCAGCAGGTCGAGCCTGGGGAAGCGCTCGCGCGCTGGGAAAAGCTCGACGTCCTCGTCGCGGCGATGCCCCACCACGGGCGGCGACAGTACTTGCGACGTCGTTGGTCTCGTTCACCGGCGCCAGGCGCGCTTGCGAGGGTGCTGCTCGGACGTGCCTGCGAGCAGCGGGGACTGCTCCAGGGCATCGCCGGGCGGAAGGGAGCCCAGCAGGGCGCCGTCGAAGTCCGCGTCGCCTGGCCAGGGCCGCCGGGAGCCAGCGCCGCCGCAGCGCTCGAGCGGAGGTTCGACTTCGCGCCCCGGCGGCCGGGCAGGCTGCCGAGGGCGAGAGGATCCTGCCGAGCGGCGCGGCACCGGAGTCCCAGACCAGCCGCCTGCGCACCGGGGTCGAGCATCGACGCGCTGTCCATCATCCAGGGCGGCAGGTCGTCGCGGCTTCCAGCGGCCCCAGACCTGCCCTCCGGCCCCGCCGGCGACGATCACCGCGCCTGTCGGGCCTTTCCGAGACGCCGCCGCCCTGCTCGATGTTGCGGGCGGACATTGTCGAAGACCAGCACAGGGCCTGTTCGGTCCTGGGCGAGGTCTGCTGCTGCCCCGCCAGGCAGCACGGTGACGACGAGCCGGGTCTCGGCTGCTCGACTCGCGCTGGTCATCGCTGGACCAGACGCCCTGCCCCGCGCGAGATGCGGTTTCCAGCCACCCGCTCGGCGCGGCCCCGGCGCCAGCACATGGACCCGCCTGCCCGCCGACGAGGAGACGATGTCCTTCCAGCCCGGCCATGGAGTGCCTGAACGGCAGACGTGGAGAGGGGTCCCTGCCGTCGCTCTGGGCCGGTTCAAGTGGAATTTCCGGGGCAGAGGCCCCGGACAGCGGCCTTCAGCAATGCGGATAGACTGCGCCTTCTACTGGCGGGTTGAACGAGGGGCCGGTCTCCCCGACGCCACCATCGGCGGCGGTCGACGGCGGCCGACGCCATCGCCCTCCGTACGCGGATGGGCGGGACGGTACTCTGGTTCACTCGACAGTCCGGCACCACGACAGAGCCTCCCCGAGCCTCCTGCATGCCGGGATGCTTCCAACCAAAGTACCAGAAAGAGAAAGAACCCCGAGCCACTCGCCAGGGCATGCGGCCATCACGATGTGCTGATCTGCGCCAGCTCAGGACCTGGGAGCATCGGCAGCCTGGCGAGGAAACCGCTGCATCGATCCAGTCCACTGGCTGCGTGGCCAGAGCATGCGCAGCGTACCGTTACGTCCCCAACTGATCGGCGATGTCGTGCCGACGGCGATCGAGACCCGGCCGCGCGTTGGGCGAGCTGTACCGAAATGGCGCAGGACGACGGCCTTCAACGCCGGTCCGGCAATGCGCTTGAAGACGTCTCCACGGGGCCATGCATCAGCGACCGATGAACACCCCACAAGGCCTCCGAGGCCATCGTCCGGGGAAGTGGCCGCCTCAACGCGGCGAGCGGCCAACCGCGCTGCGCCTGTACGCGTCATCACTGCTGCGATAGAGCGGCGCCTGCGCGCTCCTGCTCACCCCTGCGCCTCCCAGACAGGCCTGCTCGGCCGAAATCACCGAGGACGGCGGACTCTTGAACTGGGCGACCGTAATGGGTCGGTAGGCGAGCCGTTTTCACCTGTCGATCAGGGCCACCTGCCAGCGGAACGGTCGGGTCGTCGCCCGCCGTCAGGGACATCGAGTTGTCTCGATGCGACGCGAGGGCTGCGGTGTTCGCCCTGGATTGCGTCGGACATCCTCCACACTTCGGCGGGCGATAGGCGCTGGCCGCCGCCTGAAGAGCCGGGGTATCGACGCCGCAGCCGGCCGAGATCACCGCGATGCGCCGTGGCCCACTTCCGAACTGCTCGTTCCACCGCCCAGTTCGGCCTCGATCGCCCGGAGGTCGCGTGAACTTTCAACTGCACGGTGAGCTACGGTTTACCACATCATCGGTGCCGATGGCCGCGCCGAGTTTCGCGATCGAGGGAGGCTTCATCCACGTCTCGGCACTAGCCTGCTCTTCTGCTCAGCGGACCTGCACAGTGCATTCGGCCTGCCGGGATCCGCTCCCGAGAGCACCGCCGCGGAGCGAACGGCACAGCGGCCGAGGTGGGCGGTGATGGCATGGTACCGACCAGGTCGGCTCGAGGGGGAGGAGCGCCATGGACAGCGCCGCCTACGAGGCCGCGCCGTTCGGCGACGACTTCGCCAACGCCAGGACGGTCGAGTTGCGGACGTCCGAGGCGAGCTGAACAGATCAGACGCAGCGGCCAGGCCACCTCTCCGCGCGGCACTGCGCGCCAAGCTCGCAGTACGAACGGTGGGAGCGCGCGCTGCTTCGCCAGGACATGGCCGCCACAGCGACAGCACGCCGATGTCATCGCCGCGCTGGCCGGTCCAGTTGCTCACCGACGAGATCTCGCCGGCTGGCGGAGGCGACGCCTTCACCCCGCCGCTCAAGAGGAGCTGCTTCGCCGTTTCGTCGGGCTAGGGATGCCGGCACATCGGTGCTGTCCGCTCGAGCCCTCTGACCAGCGCCGGCGGTGTGGGCAGAGGGTGGAATTCCCTGCCTTCCCGCCACGGCCGGCGGCCGCCTCGGTGACCGCCGTGCGCGGGACTGCCGCTGCGAGCGCCGAGCCACTCGCCGGCGCAACGGCGCGGGTCGCCACGGCGATCGACACCGGGCGTCCCCGCCTGGTGAAGCGGCGATCACTCGCCATCTGATGGAGGAGCCCATGCTCGGGCGGGGATCGGCCGTCGCCTGCCGACAGCCTGCTGGTGACGGCTTCACCGCTACGGACTTCGGTAGTCGGCGCCAGTACAGAAGAGTCCGGCGTGCGCGCCTGGTGCTCGGCGACGGTTCGAACTGTCGGTGCATGGAAGGTCCACAGCCCGCCGACCTGCTCAGCCAGGCCGGCCTGAGCGAGCGTCGAGGCCGTTGGCGCAGATACCGAATTGCCCTGCCAGGGCGCAGTTCGCCGAGCCGACGAGACGAACGTGACCACAGCGCCCAAGGTGGCAGCCAGCCTGGGCGGTGGACATGGGGTCGGCTGTCGGGAGCGCGAGGCCCGGCGTCTCAGGGCACATCTGCGACGAGATACATGCTGCAATGCTACGAACGTCGCACCGCGTATCGAGTCGGTCACCTGCTTCCTCGCCTGAATCCTCCCTGCGGTGCCACCGTTGGCCGGCATCTCCGCCCGGAATCGGCGCCGCCCATCTGAACAGGGCAGCAATGCGGGGCTTCTCCTCCCACGCTGCAGAGCTGGGCTAGCCGGGAGACCAGGTCAGCTTCAGCGCCCGCTAGAACCCGGACCTGGCCGCCGCCGTGCTGTTGGCGGCACCGGTCGCGGCGTCGAGCCATCAATCGCGCCGGTTCCACGGCTCTGCCGCGCCACCGCCGGAGTTCCTCTTCGGCGCGGGGCGGGTGTCGTCGCGGCCGCGGGCCCGGGGTTGATCTGATGATGGCCGGACCACAGCGACAGCGCCAACGACGCCAAACAGGGCGACGGCCGCCCCGGCCGACATCAAGCCCGCACTCCGGTCCTGGGGAGCCGAGGCGCGGCAGTGCCGCCAGCGGAGCGGTGGCCGGTCCCGGCCGTTCGTCATCGGGTGGCAGGTGACTGAGGCACGTCCGCCCCGGTGCACCGCCGGATCCGCTCTCGGAGGTTGCACCGATACTTCCCGCCCAGTTCGCCCCACAGGGTTCTGGCGCCGGTGCAGCGCCCGCTGCGAGAACTACAGTACCGACGCACTCAGCGGTCCACGGGCCTGCCGCTGCTCCCCCACCTGGCGACCGCCCTGCTGAGGGTCGGCGCGAGATCTGCGACGTTGATCCGTCGACCATCGGCTTCGGCCAGTGGCGCTGAGCGCGCGTCTCGAGCCGCGCCAGGGCGAGGGGTGCCAGTTCGCGCGCGGTCACCGCCGGATTGTCGACCGTGAACCTCCATTCCCCCAACACTCACAGATTACCACTTTTCATGCGCACTTTGTTGAACATGCTGATTGCGCATCTGCGTAGCCTGACTGCTCGACGAGGCGCGAAGCCGGCGGAGCGGAGCCGGCCACGGGTTCGGCGCAGCGCCTCGCGGCGGATTCCGTTCGACGGGGCCGCCCGAGAGCGCCGCGAGATCACCGCCCACAGTTCTCGAACGCGCTCGGTGGCCACGCCGCGCGATAGCGGGGTGAGCGCACATGTAGCGGTTGAACCGACGCAGCCCGGCGAGCGCCGGCCAACGGCGAGCGCCGGGGCGTCTCCACCGACGGGGAGTCGAATGAGTTCATCTCGGCCGTCGCCCGCGGGCTTCAGCTGGGTTCCGGCGTTCCGGGCTACCACGCCTGCGCGCCAGCCGCCGGCCCAGGCAGGAATGTTCGAGGAGGACCTGGAGACGAGGTGCCGCCGGGATGACCTGAGCCAGCCTCACCGCCAGATCAGCGCCCGGCGCGTGGGCCACGGGTTTGACCGACTACCGCCTGGCGGCCTGGCTTCTGTCGCCGCCGACGGTCCGCTGCGCCGCCGCCCTGCAAGCCGAAGAACACCGAGGCGCCTCCGAGCCGCCCTGCGACGCCGCCGCCCCGCACCGATAGAGCATTGCATCGCCGTGCGCCTAGAACCGCGCCCGCCGCCGACCTATACTCCTTTCTCCACCCCGCTTCATGCAGGCCCTGGGTCGAGGGCGGCGAGCGTGCTGTGCGCCGGTGCGGTCACGCGGGTTCGGGGGCCACATGCCTGACTGTCTGCGCGGCGCCCGTCCGGCCGGGATGCCCCAACAGGTCTGCTCGGACGAGCATACGGGCGACGGGATCCCCGCGGACACACCCACCGCAGCGCACCTGGCGCCCTTCCTTCGACAGAGTGAATGCGGCTGTCCCAACGACTGCCGCAGCACGAGGGGCCCATTGGCGGCCGTCGCGGGTCGCCGACCATCCGCCCCACCAGTCTCCGGGATTCGGCGGCGCGACGGCTGCGCTGCTGTAGGCGTGGTTATCGGCCGGGTGAAGCGCGGGCTCGAAGGTGGAGCCCTGGAAGAATCGCCGCCACCGGCGCGAGAATCCCGCACCAGGATCCGCGGACGCCTCCGAGGCAACCAGAGTCTTGTCCCCGCCGATCTGCCGCCGCTGCACTCGGCCGACCGGGAGGGTCAGCGGTGGCCAGTCGCCTTCTCCGGCTGATCTTCAACTGCCATGGCTCGACCCAGGGCCGGGGCTCCACGTCGCGAATCTGGTCATCTTCCCCACGCCCAAGCTCGAACTCTGACCTGGCCCAGAGCCAGTCCTCGCTCCCGCCTCCGTGGCCGGCCTCATCATTCTCGGGTGAACCGGCACAGCCCACAGCCGGGAGCCCTACTAAGAGCGTTCCCGAGCGCCCCGCAAGCACATGGGCCCACCCCGAAAACGGCACACCTGTGTCCGCACTCACGATCACGAAGGAAATGTACGCACCCGCCTGATCCACGCGCTGGCGGCGGCCTGCCCTGGACGTCACTCTTCTGCAGGGCGGCTCCGGCGCCCACGGATCGCCTCTACCGCCAGATCACCGTCGAGGGCGAGGGACGGACGGGAAGGGGGCACTGAACAGATGCGTCCACGGTACACGCCCGCACGCGAGTACTGGACGTCCGAACTACCGCTTGCACGCTTCCTAGTCCGGCCTCGTTCCCCGCCCGCCAAGCCTCCCATGATGCAGCGCGTTCCGCGAGAGCCGCTAATGGGCTCGGAACCCGACTTCGAACCCACATGCGCCCACTCCCGCAGAGCGTCCAAGTCGAGCTCACCGCGGGGGGGGAGGAGTTCGTAACAAAGACGATTGCGCAGAGGACGGAGGAAGCGGTGGCGCCCGCGGGTTACAGCCAGGACGGTCGGCGGCTGCGGTCAGGCTCGTCACCGCTGTTGCCGCTGCTCGCTCGCCGCACGGTCGGAGGTAAAGGAGACCCGGCGGAAGACCCCGCTGCGCGCGCACGTGGCCTCGTCGACCGACGTTCAGGATAAGTCGTCTACCTCGGAGTTGGTCCGCGGTCACACCGGCGGTTTCAGCCGTCGCTCAGAACACCCTCGAAGCCACCTCGATATAACGCCTCCACGCAGTTCGGGATACGGGTGCGGCTTCTGCATCAAGGCATTTCAGTTACGCAGAGCAGTGTCTCTTCTCGCTGGCCCTTCCTGCGCGGGGTACGGTTGACACTCGGTGGAGTTCGCGTTGTTTCGGTGCCGTGTCATCGCGGTGTTCACTGCTGTCGCGCCAGCCATGCCGATGGAACATGCATGCGGATCGACAATGTGCCGGTCGTCGGTCAGAGTGCGCGGCAAGTGCCGCCGATCGGTTGTTCCAGTTCAGCGATTGCGGCGAGGGCCCGCTCAGTCCCGGGCGGTTTGAATAGTGCCCCGGCACGGTGGAGGGGCCGGGACAGCCGTCGGTCGCCGCGGGGGCGCAGAGCTCGTAGGCCCGCGCGGCCTGCCACTTTCCTCGAACGCCGCGTCGGCGGCGTCCACAACATGCCCGCTTCGTGTTCGGCACGCCTGCCGTCAGGCCCGCCCGGCGCTGGAAGCCGCCCGCGATCCACTGTCCCAGCGGGCGTCGTGGCACGCGTACCCCGCTTCGTGAGTTCGGCGTGCGGCGGCCTATTCTCAGTTCCGGAGCCGCTCGGTGCCGATGACGCCAGCTGACCCACCATCACGGCGGGAGCTGCGGCAGACGGGATTCTCCGCCTGGCCTGCCTGAATGGCTGTTCCTTGATTTATCCTCGCCTGTTTTTCTGGACGGCTCTTCGTCATGGGCCTGAGCTGCGCTTGGCTGTACGAGGTCTTCGACGACGCTGGAATGGGCGGTCATCAGCAGGCTGCTTCGACCCGGCTGTATCGGACGATGTCGCGGGGTGCCCAAGTCCGTAGGCCACTGAACACCGCCGGATGCGACGTCTTCCAGGGATCGCGGCAGCACGGCCGCGTGCCGCGGTCCTGAAAGCGTCCAGGACTTCGCCGACGCCGCGCCGCCATCGCCAGTCGGCCCACCGCCGGGCGCCCTTCGGCCGTGGTCATGCGCCCGGGCTGCCGGCCTCTCCGCCCCAGTTCCTCCGCGCGCCTGCGCCTCGACGCCGGGTGGAAGTCGCCCGCCGATGGCCCGCTACGTCCGGTATCGAGCTGCCCCCGCACCTCTTCCTCCTGCTTCGGCAACGCGGTTCTCCGGGGGTGACGATCTCGTCCGCCAGCCCACCGGGCCGAATTCGATAGCGCGCAAGGCCGTGCACACCGCCGACGCCAACGTCACAGGATAGCCGGCTTCGTCGTCATCGACGCGGCCATCTCGGCAAGGCATTGCCGCCCCATGCCGGCTGGTCGGCGTCGCCGTCGAGGGCGTTCTCGCCGGAACACCATCCGGCCTGGCCGAAGGTCCCCGCCCACGCCTTCCCCGGTGACCCCGGAGGCGCGGTGCGCTCCTCACCACCACAGCCGTAGTCCGTCGGGGCGAGGCAAGCCAGTACACCCAGCGAGGTAGGTGCGGGGGATGGTCACCGGAAAAAGCCTGGCTGCTGCCGGGCCACCGCACCCGCAGGGTCCAGTTCTCCGGATCTTCGCAGAGCACAGGCCGCCGGCTTCGATGCCTCAGCTCCTGCCACGCCCTCAGGCCGCCTGCGCGGCATCTACGTCGGCCATACCGCGGCGCAGGCCGCCTACCATCCGGCGCTGCCGGCGGCGGACAGCCCCGCCCTGCCGTGCGCACCTGACCGCCTTCAGCGGGAATCCCGCCCACAGGACATCGGACGACGGCGTCGACGGCCTGATCTGATGGTCAACGCATACGGCCATTTCCCGGTGCGTTCTTTCATTGAATGGCGCGCAACAGATCGGGGAGGGCGGTGGCGTGGCTCCAGACTCTACACAGTGCGTATACCACATGCACCCTCTTGCATGGGGTCGCCTGCGGGGTGATACCCGACAGTTCTCATTCATGACGAGCAGGGTGCCGATGGGGTGTTGTAGGGGTTGGCTATACCCTGCGGGAGCGCCAGAGGCCTGCGGGCGGAACCCGTCACTTCGTCATGCGCCGCCTTCCATCGCCCGGATGGTCCGTCACCTGCGTGATGTCTGATGTTGCGCTCGCGGAAGACACCGCGCGCCCGCAGCCAAAGCCAGCGAGGACCCGCCGCGGGGACTCCTTTCGCGCGCTTGCTTACCGACATGCCTTCAGGACCTGCTCGCGGAATTCACCCGCCTGCGGGGGGGAGCGTCAAGGAAGTTGCCAGGGCGGCCGTCGCTGTAGGTGATCCCGCCCCTGCCGGATCTGCGGCGGCAAGCCGCCGCAGAGGGAACGGCTCCGCTGACGCTCCGCCAAATTCCCCCGCAAGCGGGGGAATTGAATTCCGCGAGCGGAATTCTGAAGGCATGTCAATTCGCGCAAGCGCGAATTGTGGGAGTCCCCGCAAGCGGGTCCTCCTTGGCTGGCTGCGAGGGGCGGGTGCATCATGTGCGGGCGCTGTGTAAATCCTGGGAATCCCAGGCATCACCTCTGTAACGGAGTTGACGGACCATCAGGCCGATGGAAGGCCGGCGCCACGGTAGTGACGGGTTCCGCTGCGCTCCACCCGAACCCCTCCCCCAACACTCCTGGGGATGTAGCCAACCCCTACAACACCCCATCAGCATACTCCACAACCCTCGTCATGAGGCCTGAACTGTCGGAGCATCACCCGTACGAACGGGCCCTATGCAAGAGGGGTGCATCATGGTGATGCACTGTGTAGAGTCTGGAACCACACCGCACCACCCTCCCAGTCTGATTGCGCGCCACATTCCGTGAAAAGGAGAACACCGGGAAATGGCCGTGAAACTGCGTGACCATCAGATCGAGGCCGTCGACGCCATCGTGCGCGGCCTCGATATTCCTGTGGGCGGGATTCCCGCTGAAGGTCTGCGCGGTCAGGTCATTGCCGCGTGCGGAACGGGAAAGACCCTCATCGCCGCTTCAGCGGCGCGCCGGATGGTGCCGGGCGGCCGGGTGCTGGTGCTGGTGCCGACGCTGGAGCTGCTCACGCAGACGGTGAAGGCGTGGCATGGGGCTGGGCATCGGGGGCCGGCGGTTGCGGTGTGCTCGCTGCAGGAGGATCCGGAGCTGTGGACCCTGCGGGTGCGGTGTACTACCAACCCGGTGCAGCTGGCGCTGTGGCACGGCACGGGTCCGGTGACCATCTACGCCACCTACGCCTCGCTGGGTGTGCTGGCGGAGGCGTTCGAGGGCCTCTACGGGCAGCAACTCGCCCCCGTGGACCTGGCTGTGGTGGATGAGGCGCACCGTACCTCCGGGTCTTTGGGGAAGGCGTGGGCGGAGATTCATGACCAGATGGTGATTCCGGCGGGGCGGCGGTTGTATCTGACGGCGACGCCGCGGATTTGGCAGGAGCGCCCGCCGGCATGGGAGGTGGCTGAGGGGGTGCGGGATGCGCTGCCGGAGGAGATGGCCGCGTCGATGGACGACGAAGCCATCTTCGGCCCTGTCCTGTACCGGCTGACGTTGGCGTCGGCGGTGGCCCGCGGCTTGCTTGCGCGCTATCAGATCATTGTGGTGGAGCTGGCGGACCCGGTCGTCACCCCGGAGCGGCTGCGCGGACCGCAGAAGCGGGAGGAAGAGGTGCGGGGGCAGCGGCTCGGTGCCCTGCAGGCCGCACTACTACGGACCATGGCGGACCATCAGCTGCAGACGACCATCACCTTCCACCACCGGACGATAGAGGCGCAGGCGTACGCGGAGGGCCTGGGGCGGGTGGCGGCGAAGCTGCACGCGGACCAGCCGGAGAAGTACCCGAAGGCGATCTGGGCCGACTGGCTGTGTGGCGAACACGTCCCCGAGCGTCGGCGGGAGATCCTGGGCGGTTTCGGGACCACGGCGCGGCGTGCGGTGCTCTCCAACTGCCGCGTCCTGGGCGAAGGCGTCGACATCCGGGCGGTGGACTCCGTGGCCCTGCTGGACCCCAAGAGCGCCCCCCACGACATCGTCCAGGCCATCGGCCGGGCGCTGCGTCAGAAACCGGGTCAGGGCAAGCTGGCCTCTTTGATCGTGCCCGTATTCCTGGCACCGGGCGAACAACCAGAAGACATGTTCACCTCCGGGTCGTACCGGCCATTGGTAAAGGTGCTACAGGGACTCCGGGCCCATGACGAAGAAGCCGTCGAACTGCTCGCCATCCCACAAGAAAACCAAAAACGAGGGATAAATCCAGGAACAGCCATCGGGCAGGCTCGGGCAGAAGACGAAGAGGAATCCCGTCTGCTGCTGCGTTTCGCGGCTCCGCGTGACCCGGTGATGGTCGCTGAGTGGGTGTCCTTCAACGTCATCGACACCGAGCGGCAGGACTGGGGGCGTGGATGGGCCGCCGCACGCCGGTTTCACGAGCGGGAGGCGCACTTGCGGGTGCCGTACGACCACAAGGAGGGCGCCTACCCGCTGGGACAGTGGATCGCGGAGCAGCGCCGGGCGTACCGGGCGGGCCAGATGACCGGCAAACGTGCCGAACGCCTGGAAAAGCTGGGCATGGTGTGGGACGCCGCCGACGCGGCGTTCGAGGAGAACCTGGCGGCCGCGCGGGTGTACTACGAGAAGCACTGGACACTCTGCGCCCCACGGGCCGCGACCGCGCTCGACAGGCCGGTCGGGCAGTGGCTGTCCAACCTCCGCCGTGCCGGGGCACTGGCCGGCCACCCGGAACGGGCCCAGGCCCTCGCCGCAATCGATGAACACTGGAACCCGCACTGGCCGGTCGACTGGCAGCGGCACTACGCCGCCGTACACAAACTCCTGACCGACGAAACCACGCTGACCGAGCTGCAGCCCGGAGTCACCGTCCACGGCATGAACATCGGCACATGGCTGGCACGACAACGTGAACACACCGCGTGGCACAGCCTGATGCCGAAACAACGCGAACTCCTCGAGCAACTCGGTGTCCAGCCGTACCCCGCACAGGAAGGGGCTCCGGCGAAAGGACGCAAGGGCGGCTCTGCAGCCTTCGAACGGGGCGTTGAAGCCCTACGCCAGTACAAAGCCCGCACCGGCTCCCTGACCATCCCCAGGAACCACGTGGAGGCGTTGCCGGACGGGTCGGAGGTGAAGCTCGGGGTGTTCTTGAGCAACAGCAAGAGCCGCCGGGCCAAGTTGACCGCGGACAAGCTCCAGGCGCTGGCCGCGCTCGGGCTCGGCTGGGCGGCATCCTGACGCTGTCGGTCGACGGGGACCCCGTGCGCGCTGTGCGGCCCAGGGTCTTCCGCTGCTCCGGGTCTCCAGGGCTACACCCACCTCAGTGCGATGCCGTTGAGCTTGAGGCAGCGGCAACGGCGGTGACGAGCGCAACCACAGCTCCTCCATTTCCATCTACCTGCCCGGATACCGTCTAACCCATGGCTTCCCGCGAACACCCACCACTTCCCGAGTCGGTCCGTCACGGTCTGCGCGCGATCGTCTTTGACACGAACTCCTTTCCCCGCGGTGGGCTCGACTTGGGCCTTCTGCAGGAGTGGGCGCAGCGAGCCTTGGATGATGGGTTCGAAGTCTGGGTTCCGGAGCCGGTGCTGTGGGAACTCGCGGAACACGCCGCTGCATCATGGGAGGCTTGGCGGGCGAGTACGAACCGGGCTAGGAAATCGATGCAAGCGGCCGGGCTGAGGATTCCCTCGGACGATCCGTACTCCTCGCGTGCGGAGGTGATGGCCGCCGTGGACGCATCTGTTCGAAGCCTTGCTCCGTCCGTCCGGATCATCGCCCTCGACGGTGATCTGGCAGTAGAGGCGATCCGTGACCAGGTGCAAATACGCCCGCCCGCCAAGAAGAAGAGTGACGTCAAGACGGGTGCCGCCGACAGCGCGTGGATCAGGCAGGTGCTGCGGGCCGCCGACAACGACATCGCCTCCTTCGTGATCGTGGGTGCGGACGCAGATGTCTACGACGCCTTCAGGGGCTGGAGCCTCCCGAAGCCGCACATGGTGCCTTTGCAGGCGCTTCAGGGAACGCTCTTCGTCCTGGAGGCTCCGAGCAACGAGACCAAGGACGCTTTGGTGCGGTTCCTCCAGGGCATGGTGGGCCAGCCGCTGGAGGCGGGGCGTACTCCGGATGAGGACCTGACTCTGGGCCAGGTCGGAGTTCTAACCGAGCTTGTCGACGATTGGGAAGATGACCAGATTCGCGACGTGGAGCTTGGCCCTATCAGGGCCGTCGTGGGTATGAACGAGGTGAAGATCAGCCGGAGAGGACTGGCCACCGCGCAGGTGTTCCTCTTGGTCGAAGCCGAGTACAGCGGCTGGCGGATCGACGAGGACGGAACTCTGGTTGCCCACTCATCGAACATCCCGCAGATCCTGGTGCGGGACGTTCTCAGCTTCACCCTCGATGGCGGCGCGGTCACCCGTGCCCGGTCCGAGACTGCTCAGGCCACGGCATACCGAGCTGATAACCACGCCTACAGCGACCCGTCGGATGCGCTTAACGAGCTCATCGACGCCCTCAGGCTGATCCCGGGGGCTGAGGAAGATCTGGAACTGATGGTCGGCGATAGGGGTTCCACGACGTACACCAATGGCTTCGACCTCGTGCTGGAAGTGGAGCACGGCGGTGGAGATCCTCATTGGACAGCCACATTCACTCTGTCGAAGGAAGAGTGGTCGGCCACCCTGGAAGTGCGCTGCGAGTGGGACTCCCTCCGTGTCCCGTACGAGGATCCCGACATCTTTCCCGCATATGTGCTCACGTCCGACGAGGCCTATGACCGGAACATCCCAGCCGAATGGGCACCGGCCGCCTGGGTGATCAACCACATGTGGCCCCCCGAACCCACGTGACCGCACGGCGCTCACAGCCACGCTCGCCACCCTCGGACTCGACAGGGCTGCCATGAAGCAGGGTCGGAGCAGAAAGGAGTGCCATGCGTTCGTAGAGGGCCGGCACGAGCCGGGCGCGGTTCTGGGCGCAGCTCGCGGCGCCTTCTGTCTTCTATCGGTGCGGGGGCGGCCAGCGGTCGCGGAGGATGACTTCGGAGGGCGCTGCGACCGTTGTTCTTCGGCAGGGCGGCGGCGCGGCGCTGGACGTCGGCGGCGACAGAAGCCAGAGCCGTGACGACAGGTCGGTCAAACCCGTGGCCCCGCGCGCCGGGCGCTTGACAGAATCTGGCGGGTGAAGGCAGCTCAGATATCCCGGCAGCACCTCGTCTCCCAGGTCCTCCTCAGACAGTTCACGATGCCTGGGCCGAGAAGCAGCGGCTGGCAGCTGCTGCCCGTCGACGTGTGTAACCCGGAACGCCGGAACAAGCTGAAAAGCCCGCGGGCGTGCGGCTGGGCCGAGGACTTCGTGGCGTTCGACTCCCCGTCTGCCGAGGGTCTGTGGGGATCGGTGGAGACGCGTGCCCCGGCCGCGCTCGCGGCCGTGCAAGCCGGCACTCCATTCGCCGACCCCCTGCACGTCGAGGTGCTGCGCGACCTGGTCGTGCTCCACTATGTGCGCTCCCACCGCTATCGCGGCGTGTACACCAACGCGTTCGAGACTGTGAGCGTGAATCTCCGCAGCAAGCTCATCAGGCAGTATCCGGAGCAAGTCCGCCGCGAGGCGCTGCGCCAGACCGGGCTCCATCTGGCCGGCTCCGGCTCCCTCGGCGCCTTCGCCGAGCGCCTCATCGAGCAGTCCGAGGCCACGCAGGACTTCGAGAGCGGCAAGCTGTTTCGCACAAGCATCGAAAGCATGTTCAACAAAGTGCGCACCATGGCGGCAAAGTGGTATCTGGAGGTGTTGACCCCAGAGAGTGGGCAGTTCCTGGTCGGCGACAATCCAGCGGTGACCGTGCGCACGGGCGCAACGCCCTTCTCGTACAACATGGCTTTCGGGGACGCGCACTCCATCGTCCTGCCGATCGGTCCCAGGCACCTGCTGGCCTTGGGGCCGGAGAACATATTGGGCAGCATCCCCAGAGCCGTTGTCGACGAGATCAACGGCGTGCAGATCCTCGCTGCCGACCGCTACGTCTATATGCACCCTCGAAGCGAGCTGGAGACGTTCGCCAGGGCCAAGGGGAGACAGCGGCAGGCGGCCCACGTGAACCGCTGAGTGCGTCGGCTGAGCGGCTCGGCATCGTGCCGCTGGCCTTGGAGCCGCAGGAGCTCGTTCACGATAAGCGGGGCGCTACGGCCCTGGCGAGGTCACCCCGCACCGGCGCCCAGAGCCACGTAGAGCGGCTGGAGACGGGCGGGAATTGTCAGTGCAACACTCGGAAGGCGGATCCAGCAGGGTACTTCCGGCCGGACCCGTGCCTCAATCACCTGCCACCCGATAGGAAACACCGTGAACAGCCGGGACCGCATCCCGTACTTCCGCTGGCAGCGACACTTGCCGCGCCTCATACAGGACCGGAGTGCGGGCTTGATGATGGCCGGGGCGGCGGCCGTCGCCCTCTCGTTTGGCGTCGTTGGCGCTGTCGCTGAGCTGTCCGGCCCATCATCAGATCCGTGCCAGCGGGCCCGCGACATCGCCGACGACGCCCGCCCCGCTGACGGAAAGGTGGACTCCGGCATTGAGCGCGAGCAGGCCGTGGAACCGGCAGGTGACTGGCTCGACGCCGCGACCGAGTGCCAACAGCGCGGCGGCGACCCGGGTCCCGGGTTCTAGCAAGCGCGCGAAGCTGACCGCCGACAAGCTCCAGCTGCTGGCCGAACCCGGGCTCGACTGGGCGTAGCGGCGTGGGAGGGAAGCCCCGCGCCGGCGTGCCTATGTTCGGATGGGTGGTCACCGAGTACCACTCCTCCAAGGCCGGGAAGGGGCCCGCGGCCAGCGCCGGGCCGGCACCTGGGGAGGATTCGGGCGAGTCCAGGGTGAGCCGACTCGGATACGCGGTGCGACGTTCGTAGCATTGCAGCATGGCTGTCTCGTCACAGATGGTGCCCCTGGGGACGCCCGCGCCGGACTTCGCGCTTCCCGATCTGGCCGGCCGGACTGTCCGCCGTGACGACTTTGCCACCGCCCCTGGGCTATTGGTCGCATTCGTGTGCAACCACTGTCCCTACGTGCGCCATGTCGAGGCCGGGCTCGGCAGGCTGCTCGCCCGGTACCCGAACCTGGCGGTGGTGGGCGTCTGCGCCAATGACGCCGACGCCTATCCGGACGACCGGCCCGAACGCCTGGCTGAGCAGGTCGGGCGGGCTGGCTGGACCTTCCCGTACCTGGTGGATGCCGACCAGACCGTCGCCCGGGCTTACCAGGCCGCCTGCACGCCGGACTTCTTCCTGTACGACACCCAGCGCCGGTTGGCCTACCGGGGAGCGATGGACCAGTCCACACCGGCAAGCGGCAAGCCCGTCACCGGCGAACTACTGGACGCCGCCATCACTCACGTCCTAGCCGGCGAGCCGGTCCCCGAACCCCACCGCCCGAGCATGGGCTGCTCCATCAAATGGCGAGAGTGATCACCACTCCCTGCGACGAGACGCCCAGAGGACATCGTCACCATGTGAACGCCCGCTCGACCCGCCGAGTGAGGTGGACTCGGGCGCTTCACAGCAGCAGTCCCGCGCAGCGGCAATTCGCAGGCCGAGCCGGCCATCCGTGGCAGGAAGAGACTCAAAGGGGGCGGGCTTCACCTCTGCCCACACCGCCCACCTCATCGGCGCTGGTCCAGAGGGGTCTCAGGAGCGGACCAAGCGCCCGATGGTGTCCACCACGCTGTCAGCCGCATCCCTAGCCCGATGAGAGCGTACGGCAAGGTCTTCCTCGCCCGAGGCGTAGTGAAGAGTGAACGTCGCCTCCGCCAACTCGGCGAGACACGCGCGCGCCCCAGCATCGTCGGTGAGCAACTGGACCTCGGCCAGCGCGGCGATGACATCCGAGCGTGCTGTCAGCGCAGCAACGGCAGCCGTGTCCCTGGCAGCGGCGTCAGCGTCCCGCGCTCCCCACCGTTCGTACTGCAGGCGGCGCAGTACGGTCTCCGCCGCGAGGAGACGAGCGGTGGCCTGGCGCAGCTCGCGTCTGATCTCGACGCTCAAGCCCTCGGCGTGCAACTTCCGCGCCGTGCGGGACTGCAGGAGATGCGAGGTAACCGCGCCCAGCAGCGTGCCGGCAACAGCAACGATTCCCAACCAGAGTTCCATGGCACTCCCCTCCCCCTCGGAGCCAGCCGCGATGCGACACCATGCCATATCCCACCACCCACCTCGGCCGCTGTGCGCCGGTCATCCGCAAGCGGTGCTCCTCCGGGGCTTGGGATCAGCCGGAGGATGGCTGCCCGGGGGCTGCTGCTGTGCAGGTCAGCAGGCGAAGGGCGGGGGCTGAGACGACTTGGAGGTGCGGGACGTCGGGGAGTTGGACGTGGATGAAGCCTCCCTCGATCGCGAAGCGGATGCTCTCGGCGCGGTCGATACGGCGGCCATCGGCGCCGGTGAGGGTGTAGCCGGCCATGAGCTCGATGGAGCCCGTGCGCCAGTTGAAGTTCACGCGGCGACCTCCGGGCAGTCGAGATCGGGCTGGGCCAGGTGGTTGAAGTAGTTCGAGAGTGTGTTGAGCGCGATGTGGGCGACGATCTCGGCCAGCTCGGCGTCGGTCACCCCGGCTTCTCAGGCAGCGGCCAGCACCCTGTCCTCGACCCGCCCTGAAGTGTGGAGGATCTCTCTCACAAGTCGTCCGACACAATCCAGGGCGAAGTGCCCATGGCCCGCACAACGGAGGAACCGGTCCACGTCACATCAAGACAACTCGATGTCCCTGACAACGGCGACGGTGACCGTTCCGCTGGCAGAGGTGGCCCCTGATCGACGAATGAAACAGAGCTCGCCCTACCAAGTCCGACCCAACCCCCCATTGTCTTAGAAGCTCTAAGAGTCCGCGAATGTGTGGTGATTTCGGTGAGCGGGCCGCCTGGTCGCAGGAGGCAAAGTGGGGCGCAGGAGCGCGTAGGGGGGCGCAGGAGGGCGCACTCTATCGCAGCAGTGATGACGCACGGCACGGCCTTGGCCATTGGGTGGCCGCTCATGCATGATTGGGGCGGCTCACTTCCCCCGGCGACAACTGGCCTTGATGGCCTCGGAGGTACCCAATGGGGATACCCAGACCTGTTCATCTGGTCTTTGTGCATGGCCTTTTCGGGGGTGCCGGTACGTGGAACGTCTTCAAGAAGCGCATTGCCGCGGACCCGGCGATGAAGGGCCGCGTCATCGTGCACTGTTTCGAGTACAACTCGCCCAAGATCCGTCTGCGGCCGGACCGCCGAATCGCCGAAATCGACGACATCGCAGATCAGTTGGGGACATGGCTGAGTACGCGCTGCGGCGACGGTGCGCCGATCGTGCTCACAACGCACAGCCAGGGTGGACTGGTCGTGCAGCGGTTCCTCGCCCGGAAGCTTGCCAATGCTCTGGGTCCTGAGCTGGCGCAGATCAGGCACATCGTGATGTACGCATGCCCCAACAGTGGCTCGGGGTTCTTTCTCTTTCTGAGAAAAGTACTTTGGTTTTGGAAGCATCCCCAGGAGAGGGAGCTGCGCCCGATCGGCAATCGGCATGTGCAGGAGGCTCGGGCGCGAGTCATCAAGTCCGTGGTGCATGCCCGGACCGTCAGTGAGACGGAATGCCAAATTCCCATATCCGCGTACGGAGGGGCGACCGACAACGTCGTACTCGCCGTCGACGCAAAAACGGGCTTCACCGATGGTGGCATCGTCGAGGGAGACCATTTTACCATCGTTCAGCCCGCCAATAGGAAGGCACAGTCCTATCACGTACTGAAGGCCGCTATTGAAGGCGCGGTCGAGCCTCCCCAGGAGCCTCTCTTACCTCAAGAATCACCGAAATTCCTTGAACCGGCCGGCGACGAGCAGGGACCCTACTCCGTCACCCTGCCGTTCAAGGAAGGCACACTCCATGGCCGGGAGCGGAAGGACATCGTCTCCTCGATCTTATCGGCCGGGCACGACGAACGGGTCCATGTGCTGGCGGCACCGGGAGGCCGCGGAAAGAGCCGGATGGCCCTGGAGGCCGCGTATCTCGCGCGGGAGCGGGGGCGGCACGTCTGGTGGGTCCGGGCCGACCGGCTGAGTCAGAGCATGCTGGAGGTCGCCCGGCTCGTCGGCATACCGGTCAGTATCACCGATGCTACCTGGCGGGGCAACGGCAGCCAGACGGACCTCATTTGGAGTTATCTCAACAGGATGAACGAACCCTGGCTGCTGGTCTTCGACAATGTCGATGAGCCGCAGCAGCTCGGGCCGGGCGGCGGAGCGGTCTCGGAAGGGACCGGCTGGTTGCGAGCCCCCACCGCCCCGGACGGGCTGGTGATTGTCACCAGCCGGGACCGGAGGGAACAGGTCTGGGGCCGCTGGAGCCACGTATACGACGTACCGCTCCTGGATGACCGGGACAGCGCGTCGATGCTCATGGAACGTGCCGGGCGGCGGTGCGGAACCATGGAGCAGGCGCGGTTGCTGGCACGCCAGCTCGGCGGGATCCCTCTCGCCCTCGTGGCCGCTGCCGACTACATAAAGGAGGTCGCCGAGTCGGGACTGTCGCTCGACGGTGCGGAGCCCAAGGACTTCGAGAGCTACGGCGAGGCGCTGCGGCGGCGCTTCGACTCCCCGGCAGGCACCCGGCCTGAGCAGACCGGCGAGTCGCTCGGGCTGGAGAAAGTCAGGCACGTGTACCGCATGTCCCTGTGGCTTTTGGAACAGCGCGGACTTCCCCAGGCGGCGCCCTTGCTGAAGGCGTTCGCGTGCCTGAGCAACACTCCGATCCCCTTCCGCATCATGGTCGGCGGCGATGCCCTGGAGCGGTCCCCGCTCTTCGCAGGGTCGACGTCCGAGCAGCGCCGCAAAGCGCTCTTGGGGCTGAAGAACCTCGGCCTTGTCGAGATAGCACCGGTGAACGAGACCAACGACCGGTACCCGTCGCAAGTGCTGTCGCTGCATCCGGTGGTGCGGGGCATCTTCCGCGACGACGAGGACGTCAGGCGCCAGCGCGCCGAGTACTACGGGCTCGACGTGCGGATGCTGCTGGACGCGGTACGTGACCGGGACCCGGACCAGCCGGGCAGTTGGCAGACCTGGGTCACCGTTGCACCGCACTCCATCGAGGTGACGCGTGCCCTTCTCCACCTCCGTGACACCGGCAGTGGGGCCGCACCGACGGGTGACCATGATCTGATTGCACACGCTCTGGAACTCGCTCGGCTTACGACCCGCTATCTCCTGGTGGCGAGCCTGCTCCGGGAGGCCCGTGATCTGCTGCTGCCGATCATCGCCAACTGCGAGTCGCTGGGCTACCACTGCGACGACCGGGAGATCCTCGCGCTGCGCCACGAGAAAGGCCGCATCTCGCTGGAATACGGCGAACACCAGGAGGCGGAGGAGGAACTACGGAGGGTCGTTGCGGGACGCCTGCTCGCCCTTGGGGAGAAGCACTCCGACACGCTCGCCAGCTGCCACAAGCTCGCCCGGGCCATCCTGGAGCAGAACAGGTGGGGCGAGGCGGAGCAAGTGCTGCGCGCGGTTGTCGAGGACGAGCGGCACAACCCCGAGCGGGGGCCGGGGCACTCGGACACTCTCGTCGTCTGGCACAGCCTGGCGCGGACGGTCATGGCACAGGGGCGCGTCGCGGAGGCGGAGAGGGACCTTCGGCAGATCCTGCGCATCCGGCTGGCCACCGGAGAGCCCGGCACACCGGAGACCCTGCATGTGCGGGAGACGCTGGCCCGTAGCCTCCTGGAGCAGGAGCGGGTCGTGGAGGCGGAGGAGGAGATCCAGGGCGCGCTGGAGTGCGCTCAGCGGTCCGTCGACTCCCACCCGGCACTACGCCTGCGCTACCAACTCGGCATCGCACTGCTGATGCAGTTGCGCGTACCGGAAACGGTGGAGTTGCTTGCAGCGCTGCTCGGCGATCAACGAAGAGTGCTCGGCACAGACCACCCGGAAGTGCGACTGACCAGCGATCTGCTGAACAAAACATTGAAAGACTTGTGACGTGCCGCTCGAATTCGCCGAAAGGCAGGGCCGGTTGGGGTCTTGCGCGTACCATCGGCAGCCTCCACCCTCTGAGTGGAGACGATTACACAGAGGCACCGATGCGGATCAGGACCTGGCCGCTTGGGGGGATCAGACCATGCCACACCCGGACGAACACGAGGACGAGCTGTTACGGCAGGGGAACGAACCGGACACTGGGGATAGCGACCGGACGTCACGGTTGGAGATCGCACGGAGAATCGCGCGGGAGGCTCTGGATGCCGATCGCCAGGTGTTGGAGCTCAGCGCGGCGACGGCGTTCCGGGACTTCAGCCACGCCCGGCCCGTCTGACGGATCGAGCAGTCCGGCGGCTCTCTCGCCCCGGTGGTGCACCGGCCCAGCGACACTGGTTTCAGGAGATACGGGGGACATCAGAATGATTCCTGTTGACTTACCCGTTGGTTCACCAGCCGTTCCGCATGACACCTTCTTTCACGTTGTCACCTCGCCCTACTTCACCTGCAGAAGCATCCTTGATCTCGCCGCCGGGCGGTGTGCGGCCGTGCGCGTGCCCGAATTCGTGCCGAAGGCCGTGTGCGAGGAGATCCTGCACGCCCTGGAGAACGCCCCGTTCGATTCTTACGGCAGGCAACGCGTCCAGCCTCCGGTGATGCGGTTTGGCGTGGGCGTAAGCGACCATCGTGCGGAAGGCGGAGTCGCCGAAGGCTACTGGTCGGCCGTCGAGGCCGCTCGTCGCGCCTGGCAGCGCCTCGGACTCCCCTACGACCCCTTCGAAGAGTGCCGTGAAGCGCTGTCCGCGGACTGGCCGGGGGCGGTGGCTGTGGGCCGGCGTGGCGGCCGGGAGATGGCGCCCGGAGTCGCCCGCGAGCCCAATTACGGCTTCCGAGTCCACTTCGACGACGCCTTGCGCGAATTCGAGGGCGATCTGCTGGACGCCACCCTGGTGGCGCAGTTCGCGTTCAACCTCTACCTCAGTGTGCCGGAGACCGGGGGAGAGACCGTCATCTGGCGACACCGCTGGCATCCGCGCGACGAGACGTTCCGGCTGCCGCAGTCCTACGGCTATGCCGAGGGAGCGGTGGGCGACGCCGAGTCGGTCGAGATCAAGCCCCGAGTGGCAGAGGCGCTGCTGCTCGACCCGCGGAACTTCCACGCCGTGCGGGCGGGCCGGGGTGCCCGGCGCATTGCGCTGGGGTTCTCCATGGGGCTCACCGCGACCGGCGAGTTGCTTACCTGGGGGTGAGTCGGACGGGGCGCAACCGGATCAGGGGGTGCAGAACCCCGTTCGCAACAGAGGCTTTGACGGGCCGTCCGGCTCTCGCTACGGTCACCCGGTGCAAGTGTTTCGATACGCAGCGTTCACCGTCGACCCGGTCGGCGGCAATCCCGCCGGAGTGGTGCTCGACGCCACCGGAACCGACGACGCGACCATGCTCGCTACGGCGGCGGACATCGGCTACTCGGAGACAGCGTTTCTGGTGCCGCTGGAAGAGGAGGACAAGGGCGAATTCGGCATCCGTTACTTCAGCCCGCGCGCAGAGGTGTCGTTCTGCGGACATGCCACGATCGCTACGGCGGTCGCCCACGCCGAACGCCACGGTGTCGGAACGTTGCGGCTGCGTACCAAAGTGGGCATGGTCACCGTCACCACCAGCACCCTGGAGGACGGCCTGGTCGTCGCCACGCTGGTGAGCGTCGCACCATGCTCGGTGCCGATTCCCGACCTCGTACTGGCCGAACTGCTCGCCGCCCTGCGCTGGTCGGCCGACGAACTGGACCCCGCGCTGCCGCCACGCGCGGCGTACGGCGGTGCCTGGCACCCGATCATCGCCGCCGCCAGCCGCGAACGGCTCGCCGACCTGGACTACGACTTCTCCGCGCTCGCCGAGCTGATGGACCGCGAGGGCTGGGCCACCATCGACCTTGTTCAGCAGGAGTCCCCGACCGTGTATCACGCACGCAACCCCTTCCCGCCCGGCGGAGTCGTAGAGGACCCTGCAACGGGCGCGGCGGCCGCCGCGTTCGGCGGGTATCTGCGGGAGCTGGGGATGGTCGCCCCGCCGAGCGACTTGACGGTTCTTCAGGGGTACGACATGGGGCGGCCCAGCATCATCAAAGTGTCATTGCCGGCGGAGCCGGGAAGCGGTATCGCGGTCTCGGGAAGCGCCGTGGCACTTTAGATAGGGGTTGCCGCCCTCAGTCGGTAACCTCGACAACGATCTCGATCTCGACAGGTGAGCCGAGTGGCAGCTCGGCGACGCCGACGGCGCTGCGCGCATGCCGCCCCGCGTCCCCGAAGACGGCGAGGAAGAGGTCGCTCGCTCCGTCGACCACCCCCGGCTGGCCCGTGAAGCCCGGAGCGGAGGCGACAAAACCCGTCACCTTTACCACCCGTAGGACGCTGTCCAGACCCACGACCGAGTCGACGGCGGCGAGCGCGGCCAGAGCGCACCGCCTGCTCAGCTCCTTCGCGTACTCCGGCGTGATACCGGCCCCCACTTTGCCGGTGGCGACGAGTTCCCCGTTTTCCATGGGCACCTGGCCCGAGACATACACATGGCTTCCACTGCGAAGTGCGGGGATGTACGCGCCCTTGGGCGGGCTGACTTCGGGAAGTTCGAGGCCAAATTCGTTCAGTCGGGTACGAGGACCTGCTGTCGGCGACATGGGCCGATGCTATGACGGGCACCGGGCGCATCGGGGCCGAGTCCTGGATTTGCAGTCGAAGGTGCCGTCATGAGTCCGTAGGGCCTGAGGGGCGCGGGAGTACCTAAGCGGTCTTGCGTAAGTCGGGTGTGGTTGGGAATACCGGGCTGGTGGGAGGGGGTCCGCCGTGTCGAGACTGCTGAGGCTGGAGCTTACGCCGGATCAGAAGCGGGACGGTGAGGGTCTGTTGTGCCGCCACTGCCAGCGGGCCAGGTCCGGATCAACGACGAGGTCCACGGTCAGGTCGAACGCGTCGAACCCGTCCTCGGTGCGCCAGGTGGGGTACTCAAGGTTCACGCACAAAACGGCACCCCCTCGGGCTTGAGCTCCCGCACCTCAGGGCACGTTCGGGGCCGGTCATTTGTCGCCGGCCGGTGGCGTGCCTGACGGCTCGGCGAAGAAATTCCAGATCGAGATCACCGCGATGACCTGGCCGACGAGGTAGGCGACCTGCAGGGAGTAGTAGCGCATCTGGTAGACAGATAGGAGGAGTCCCAGGCGGCTCTGCCAGAAGCGGCGTTCAGTACGGAACGTGTCGAGGTCGAGCGCAATGCCGGTGACGGTGAGGACGAGCAGCATCGTCGAGGCGTACAGCGCGAGGTTGGCGGCGCCTTCCTGGGTGAACCAGCCGATCAGCGCGTCCAGAGCAACCGGCAGCGCGAAGGCGAAGGCGACCGGGAGTGCCTTGACCGCCCCACGCCGACCGGGGAGGACCCGCCACAGCGCCCCGAGGACGAAGCCCGCACCGACCCATGTGGACACCCAGTAGAGGATGCTGAGCACCATTCCGGGCAGACCGAGCAGGTCCATCAACGTGTCCTGCCAGGCCTCGCCCCGGACGGAGCCGGACCAGGCGCCGAGGACGGCGGCGGGCAGACCAAGTACCAGGGCGAAGCGGGCGCCACGGACGCCGTTGTCCCACCAGTTGTCCTTCGGCCCCAGCGCAAGTGCGGCGTCGACCACGGACACGTTCGCCGGTAGCCGGTCGGCGCCTGCCAGTGGTCCGCTCGCCGGCCAGTTGTGCAGTTTGTCCAACGTCCTTTCCAGCTTTGCCCGTTCGGGCGGTTTGTCGCCGACAAGCCCCTGGTCGAGGCGGCGCAGCTCGGCATGGATCTCCCGGTAGACCCGGGCCTTCTTCAACAGATCCGTACGGGCACCGGGTCCCATGCCCTCGGCGAGGGATCGCCGGGAGACTTCGAAAGGCTGCTCCAGGATGGCATGGCGCCTGAGGGGGGTCACCGCCGCGTACAGGGTCAGCATGTACAGAGGTATCCAGAGAACATCGGCAAGTGCGCTGTCGAGGTGGACATCGCCGATGGACACCGCGAGCGGGAAGAACGCGAGGAACAGGAGGCGGTCCGCACGGTCATCGAGAGGCGCCAGCGTCGAGGCGCGCCACGTGCGCAGCACGGCGAGCACAGCCACGCCGGTCAGGAGCCAGGCGTAACCGAGCACCCATTCCTGTCCGTTGGAGGCGGACAACACCGATTCCCCGACGAAGTCTTCCAGATGACGGATCCCGTACACGGCGGTACCGTCCCGGCTTTCCCAGCGGTCGCTGAGCCAGGTGGCACGCTGCCAGTTGCGCTCCTCCGTGAGCGCGTAGCAAAGGGCTACCACCAGGGTCCATACGACGACGGCGGGACCGGCGATGCGCAGCCGCAGCACCCGGTCCCGCGGCTGCTGCCCGGGGGGAACGGGCTGGCGGCTCTTCGGGAGCAGCTCCGCGTCGACGGCGAGCCGCCATGCCACCGCGACGAAACCGAGGACGGTCAAGGCCAGGAGACAGCAGGAGGCCGTGGTCTGCGCAGCGAGCGCCAAGTCCGACGCCACCCACGGCTCTTTGCACGACCCGCACAGGCCGAAGGCCGCCGGCCGGGTCATCGTGGCCAGCGGCGGGAGCATCAGCAGGGCACCAGCCAGCCAGATGCGCCGGGGTGGTTTAGCGAAAGAGAACAACAGGGCGCCTGCGGCCAGGGCGAAGACATGTCCCCGAAGGAGGGCGTCGTCGATCCACCACTCGTCGCTGCGCCTCTCGTCGTACCGGCGGATCAGGTCGTCCACACGGATCAGCCCGAATAGGGCGACGACGGTGACGGCCCACCATTCGAGATTGCGCAGGATGCGTTTCTGATGTGCGGCAGGTGTGGGAGTGCGCCGACGGTAGAGGGCGGCCGCCCGCAGCAACAGGCCGGACATCGTCACCGTCCACAGCAGCCCACCGAGCGTGTCGAGTCCTGCGGCGGTCAGACGATCGTTCTGTGCGGCCCATGCGTGCTGCCAGGACGGTCTGAGGGAGACGGTCACGGCGGGAGCCGAGCGCGGAGCCTTCTTCTGGTGCCAGACCAGTCTGGAGGCTTCCTCCTTCGCCGTCGGTGGTGGCTTCGCGATCTCGACTCCGGGTGGGCCGGGATCCACCGTGATCCGGTCCCAGTGGGAGCCCGCCAGTGCAGGCGGTGGCTTGAGTGTCACGGTCCAGATGTCCGCCCCAGCCCGTACCTGCCAGGTGCCCACATCGATGTCCGTCCGATACCGGTTGACCCAGGAGCGGGCCGCGTAGACGACCTTGACGCGGCCCCCCTTCGTCGTGACCACCGGCGGACCGGGCCGCCACTCCGACCAACGAGGAAGCTGCTGCCCCTGCGACTGCCGAGTGAGGCAGGCCATCGCATTGATGTACGCCCGACTTTCCCGGCTGAGCAGCAAGGCCTTGGCATGCTTCCAGCTGGCGGGTATGTCGACGGTCAAGTCGGTCTCGATCTTGGTGTACGTTCGGTCGTCGTGCCGGAATTCCACGCTCGTACTGACCCGCGCTCCGGCGAGTCCGGCCCTCGCGCAGGCATCCTCCGCCGCCGCCCGAGCGGCCCCTGAAGGAAGCAGGACACACACCACCGCCAAGACCGACACCAACGCCCGGCTTCTCAACAAGCCTGCCTCCCGACGGACTCGTCATCTCGCGACTCCGGTCATCCTCCCCACCGTTGGTGCAAGGGATGTGGCCGCACTCACCCGAAAGTTCGGTAGCCGTCGGTGACCCCGTTCCGCGCTATCCGGTGTGGTGTTCGAGGAAACGCAGGATCCGGTCGTTGCCGCCCCCTTCGTCGCTACGAGTTCGGGAGAACGTCGGCTCGTCTCCCCACAGCTTCGCGCTGCCGGGCCCCGACAACACTCGCATCGCGCACGTGAAGACCGGCGGCGGCATCTGCCGTGCGCTGACCACCAGGACGCCGCGGCGTGGGCGCAGCACGGCCAGGCGCTCGCGGGTGCGGACGGCGAACTTCGCGATGCCGACGCGGCAGGTGCGGGCGAGTGCTTCGACCAGGAAAGCGTAGGGACACTGGCCGCCCCGCCCGCAACGCACCTGCTGAACCCCGTTAAGGTCCGGAACGGCTGGTCCGAGTCTGCCGCGTCGTCGCATACATCTCCCGCAGGTCCCAGCAGGCTGCTCATCGACAGAAAGAGGAGCCCGTGGATTGGGCCATGAGATTCGCCCTCTTGGTTGGCCCGCTGTCGATGGCCCTGGGAACGGCCTCGATACTCACCGGGTGGACCTGGCCCTGGGCGCGTCGCAAGGTCAAGAAGCCGCGGATTTACGGACTCGGAGCACTGATGGTGGGCACGGCCTGTCTGGTGCAGGGCCTGCTCCCCTTCCGGACCACGCCAACCGGTCCATGGCAGATGCGTTTCCTCAACGCGCTCGTGGTCTGCGGCCGGGCGGTCCTGGCAGCGGGTCAGGGATCGTCGCTACGCAGCGCAGCTGACCCCATCGCCCGAATGCGGTTTCCGTCCTCAATCCAGTTGTTGACGGGTTGTCACGGGAACTTCACTCTGCGAGATCTACCCGCATCAACTCCTCCGGGGCCACGATGAGCGGCGCCCCCCGCCCGTCAACCCCGGCTCGGGAGTCGATACTCATGCGCACACACGCCCGTCACGGCATCGCCGCCACCCTGGTGGCCCTCTCCACCGCCGCGCTGACCCTCTTCGCCACCACCCCCGCGCAAGCCGCTCTGCCCACCCCGGTCAGCGCCGCCACCGCCCGCTCCTACCTGGCCTCCCTCACCGTGTCAGCCGAGCACTCCCGAACCGGCTACAGCCGCGACCTGTTCCCCCACTGGATCACCATCAGCGGCACCTGCAACACCCGCGAGACCGTCCTCAAGCGCGACGGCTCCAATGTCGTCACCGACTCCTCCTGTGCCGCCACCAGCGGCAGCTGGTACTCCCCCTACGACGGCGCCACCTGGTACGCCGCCTCCGACGTCGACATCGACCACCTCGTCCCCCTCGCCGAAGCCTGGGACTCAGGCGCCGACAACTGGACCACCACCAAGCGGCAGGCGCTCGCCAACGACCTCACCCGCCCCCAACTCCTCGCCGTCACCGACAACGTCAACCAGTCCAAAGGCGACCAGGACCCCGCCACCTGGTGGCCCTCCCGCACCACCTACCGCTGCACCTACGCCCGCGCCTGGGTCCAGGTGAAGTACTACTACGGACTCTCCGTCGACTCCGCCGAAAAGAGCGCCCTGTCCTCGGTCCTCAACGGCTGCTGACGGACCACTCGTAGGCCGTGGTGCCCGTCCGTCCCGCTGGAGAACATCCAGCGGGACGGAACAGACGCGCGATCGTCGAAGTGCTGGGCCGTTCCCCTGACGAGTCGGGCGGGTCCAGGGTGAGCCGACTCGGATACGCGGTGCGACGTTCGTAGCATGGCAGTATGGCTGTCTTGTCACAGATGGTGCCCCTGGGTACGCCCGCGCCGGACTTCGCGCTTCCCGATCTAGTCGGCCGGACTGTCCGCCGTGACGACTTTGCCACCGCTCCTGGGCTGTTGGTCGCATTCTTGTGCAACCACTGTCCCTACGTGCGCCATGTCGAGGCCGGGCTCGGCAGGCTGCTCGCCCGGTACCCGAAGCTGGCGGTGGTGGGCGTCTGCGCCAATGACGCCGACGCCTATCCGGACGACCGGCCCGAACGCCTGGCTGAGCAGGTCGGGCGGGCTGGCTGGACCTTCCCGTACCTGGTGGATGCCGACCAGACCGTCGCCCGGGCTTACCAGGCCGCCTGCACGCCGGACTTCTTCCTGTACGACACCCAGCGCCGGTTGGCCTACCGGGGAGCGATGGACCAGTCCACACCGGCAAGCGGCAAGCCCGTCACCGGCGAACTGCTGGACGCCGCCATCACTCACGTCCTAGCCGGCGAGCCGGTCCCCGAACCCCACCGGCCGAGCATGGGCTGCTCCATCAAGTGGCGAGTGTGATGGCGGCACAGTGGGGTTGCTACTTGATCTGCATGCGGTAGCGGAACTCGTACCTGTCCGCGGGGAAGACGACATCTGCGGTGCATACAGGCATCCCTTGGGCCAGCCACGTTTGCTGGATAGCCACGACGGGCGTCCCTTGAGCTGGCATGTGCAGGATCTGCGCCTCGGTCGGGTTCGGCATGCGGCAATCCAGGACCTCTTCCACTTCGTCGACGTGGACGCCGATCCGGTCGAAGCGCCCAACAATGCCCAACGCTGCATATGGACCTTCTGCTGGCGATGCGATCTCTGTCGTGCCGGTGATAGCCAAAGGCTCCCACGACACCCCGCAGGACACTGGCCGCGAGTCCATGACGATGAAGTATTTGGTCTCTGACACCGGATCACCGACGTTGATGTTGAGCCTCTCAGCCTGCTCAGCTGAGGCTTGAGTCTCTTGTGAGCTGCGTTCCACCGCAACGGGTTGGCCAGCCCGCTCGGCTTCCAGGCTGTACGTGGGCCGGGGTCCCTCGGCCCCTGTCCGATTCCAGCGCTGCGGGGCCAGCCGCACGAGGGGCGACTTTAGGCGCACAAAGGACCCTTTACCTCGTACGCCCTCAATGAGCCCCTCGTTGCGGAGTGCCGCGAGGGCTGCACGCGCGGTGATGCCCGAGACAGCCCACTGCTCGCGGATCTCGTTCTCAGACGGTACACGCGCTCCTCGCTGCAGCTCTCCGCTGCGGATCCTGTTCCGAAGATCATCTGCAATTTGGATGTACCGGGGGGTGTGCACTGCCATCGGTTGACCTCCTCACCTAGGTCCTGATCCACCCGACGGACCGTCAAAAAGAGTCATTCTCATCCATCTTGACATCCACTCAGGCAGGTTCGTATGTTCACATACTAACTACTGAAGAGCCTCAGGTACATCCAAGTCCGCAAGATGGCCGCACATCGATGCCTGGTTACCCAGTACGTGGCTGATCCTCTGCACCAACCGGGGCGTCATCGAAGAGCACATGCCATCGCGCTCCAACACCGCGCCAGGGGGACACTGTGACGACGAACGACGAGATTGGGAACCGACGACGTGCCTGGAACAAGGCACGCAAGCACACAGTGGCCGGCATCGGATCCGCTTTGACCGTGCTCGCCGCAGCCTTGATGCTGTTCGGGCATGTCAGTGAAGGCTCCCTCATCCTCACTGCCCTCATCAGTGCAGCAGGCGCCGCCGCCACGGGAAGCACGTCCAGGCAGCGCTGACCCCCAACCAGCGGGCCCCAGCCGGGCGGGGGCAACTTAGACCGTGGCCTATGTGGTGAGCCGTCGTTGGTTCGTTCATGGGGCGGGGTACATGGAGTTGGATCGTTCCGGACGGTCTGTGGGAGCTCGCCAGGCCGTTGATTCCGGACGACCGGGTGCGACCGCAGGGTGGAGGGACACCGAACACACCTGATGAGACGCTGTTCGCAGCGATCATCTATGTGCTGGTGAGCGGGTGTGCCTGGCGGGCTCTGCCGCCCTGCTTCGGCGTCTCGAAGTCGACCGCACACCGTCGGTTCGTAATCTGGTCGCGGGCCGGGGTGTGCGTCCCGGCACCTCACACCCAGAAGCGGTTACGACCGTAAAACGGCGGGCCTGTGGATAGAGTCCGGCGATCCTGGCCTCCAATCCGATGGCAGATCCCCGGGGACCTGCGACGCTGTAGCCGCTCGTCTCGGATCAGTCGACGGTGTCCTGTGTGGTGTCGACGTTGGTCTGTGTGGCCCACTTCTGTACGGCGGGACCGTGGCGGTGTGAACTCCACTACTGGCTGCGGATGACTCCGTCCTAAGCATCTGGAGTGTCCACGGGTAGCCGAAGTGCTGGATCAGGCCAGCGGCAAGGGCGGAGGGGGCCGCGATCAGGGACGGACCGTCCTCGGCCATCTCCCTTAACCGGCCTCAAAGTGCCGAGGGCGGCGCGAAGCGATCCACCTGCGCCTGTACCGACGCGGACCCGCGCGGGCTCCTGACGGTGGGACTCAGCGCCGTGCGCTAGGTCGAGCGGGCTGCGAGCCGCCGGGGAGGACTGCGGCAGGTGCGGGGGCGACCAGTCCGCGTTCCAGCGCCAGGCCGCCCACCCGTCGGCGTCCGCGAACGGCCCGGCCCGGTCTTCGAGCATGGAGAGGACCTGGGCGCGGGCGTCGTCCACGGCCTGGTGGTCGGTGTCGGTGACGATGCCCAGGCGCCGGACTTGGGCGTACTCGTCTTCGTCCTTCCACGTCCACGTGCTCAGGTCGGGGTCGATGACGAGGTCCACGGTCAGGTCGAAGGTGTCGAACCCGTCCTCGGTGCGGCGGGTGGGATGCTCGAAGTTCACGTACCAGTTCCGCAGCCCGGAGCCGGTGTAGAAGGCGTTGATGCTGAACCACGCCGCCGGCGGCTTCCACAGCAGCAGTTCGGTGTCCTGCCACCGCCCCGGGGCGAGCTCCCACTTCCCCGCCGCCATCGCCTCGAACGCCTCGGCCCGCACCGAACGGTCGCCGTCGGCACGGGTCTTGGCGTACAGCGAGGGCCACAATGCCTCGGCTCCGGGCAGGCAGGCAGTCACCAGGGCCTCGGGGCCGTCGGCAATGACCCGCAGCGCCAGCTCGCTCCACACCCGGCCGGTGCGATGAACGTCCCGCCGCACGACCGTCTCGCCGACGTCGAAGGACCGCACTCCGGTCACCTCTTCCTGTCCGGGGCCGGGCAAGTCGCCACGGCTTGCCCGGGCTGGCGGTTGGCTTGCCCAGCGGCTCCGGAACAGCTTGCCGGGGTCAGCGGCTGGCCGGCGCCGGCTACCTGCGACGGTACGGGTCGTCCACGCCGATCTCGCAGACTCATCATGAATGTTTCCGCAGCTCATGGGTGCAACGCGCAGTTGCGTTGCACCGGCCGTGTTGCAGCGCCAGGCCCCGGACGGGACCTGACCCGATACGACCCTAGCTATGGGCCTCGCGATTACGCCCGGCCGGGCGAACGCCGTGCCCGCGAGGTTGGGGATCTCGTTGGAAGCCGGTGGGCACGGCCGTGGCTCCGCGGCCGGTTCCCCGATGTCGATCGACCTTCGACGAGCGTTGGCGCCGCGAGGTGATCCGGGGTGCGATGAAGTCGACCGCGAAGGAGACTGCGGCCAACAAGTCGGCGAGCGGACGGCCACGCAAGCGGGCGTAGCAGGGAAGCTCAGCGTCGCCCCGAAGGGAGCGAGCCATGTCAGATGGTCCCGGCGCGGGGCAGCCTGAGGGCTGGCCCCCTGCGAAGCCTCCCCGCTGGCCGCAACCCGCCGGCCAGTCGATCGGCGGAGCGTCCCCGCAGCAGCCTCCTTCGAAAAAACGTCGGGGGCGGCGGTTCCTGTGGGGCTGCTCTGGCGCAGCTGTCTTCCTGATCGCCCTCATTGTGATCATCGCGGTGGCCAACAGCAGCGAAAACAAGGCCTCCCCGCCTGCTTCCCCCAGTTCGTTGAGCCCCACCTCCGGCAGCACATCGGAACAGATCAAGCCAGCCAAGGCGGCACCCACCCCCATCCCGCCCATCAAGCTCAGTGGAACCGGTCAGCAAGCAACGAAGCGCTTCACCGTGACCGAGGGCCTCGCGGTCTTCCGGTCAACATGTTCCGCCTGCCAGACCAACTTCATCGTCACGCTGCTCGACAGCTCGGGCCAGGTCAAAGACCTCCTGGTCAACGCCATCGGCACCTACAACGGCTCCAAGGGCGTGGGTATGAGTGCTGGCAGCTACCGCCTCACGATCCAGGCGGACTCCGCCTGGACCATCACCCTCACGCAGCCACGCCGCCAAGCCGCGGTCTCCCTGCCCCACACGTACTCAGGTAAGGGTGACCGCATCGTCGGCCCCTTCACCGCAAACCACGCGGCGACCCTGCGCGGCACCCACAAAGGCAAAGCGAACTTCATCGTCACCGTCCTTGACGCGAAGGGTGACCTGCAGAACCTCCCCTTCAACCAAGTCGGAAACTTCAACGGCTCCACCGTCACTCAAATGATCAGCGACGGTCCCTACTACCTCAACGTGACCGCGGACGGAACGTGGACACTGAAGCTCTCCAAGCCGTAGCGCTGCAGTTGTGGATGGGCGCTACCTACCCTTGGGCGCGCCTGACTGCCTCACCAAATCGAACAGACGTATCATTCTGGTGGGCTGAAACGTACGACTTCCCCGAGGACCTCCGCGCCGCGCAGTTCGTCCTGCACAGAACGCGGGCGGAGTACGAGGCGCTGTGTCGCACGCTGCCGTGGTCGGTGACGCCGGAGCCGGGCTGGACGAGCGAGAAGTACGTGCTCAACGACCGGGTGGCGTCGTTTCCGGACAGTCCCGGCTACACCGCCGAGCAGCTGCCGGAGGAGAAGCGATTGCGCCAGCGGCTGCTTGCCCTGTCGATCGCAGTGAGCACGCATCCCTACTGGGAGACGCCGACGCTGCAGGGGAAGGTGGTCGATGCCCGGATGGCGTTGAAGCACGTCCACGAGCGGGCCGATGACGAGGCGGCGTAACCCGTCATGGACGAGGGCCAGCCACTCACGGACGGAGAGGTGCCGTCTGCGACGCCCACCCCGCCGATCCGGATCCAGCTCTACGACGGCCAGCAGATCACCGGCCGCCTCCACCACCCCGGTGGCAGGGCTCCACCGGCTCCTGTTTTCTACCGGGTGAGCGTGACGCTCTGAGCCCAGCACCCAACTGGGCGCCCGCGACGTCCCCCAGCCTGCCGACGTCGAGTTCGATGCGCCGCAGACACACGTGCGGCCGATCGACGGCGTCTCCTACCAGGGTGTACGGCTCACCCGGCACCGGGACGCGATCGTCCGCGCGCGCACTGGCCACCGCCTGCCCGAGCCACCGCCCCAGCACGCCACGGCAGTTGTCGACGAAAGGGGCTGGGGCGTGGAGCGGGAGCGGCAGGCCTACGACGCCACAGGCCCGCGCCGCACCCACGTCCACACCGAGGACTGCCCCATCTACAAAGGGCCGTTCGACCTCACTGCCCAACAAGCGCTCCAGGCCGCCACACAGCCCGCGGCCGCCGTCTGCACCATGTGCAGCGCCGCCAAGAAGATCACGCAGCTACGCCAGCACCCCACACCCGGCACGCCATCAGCGCCTCAAACCCCCGGGCGGCACCCTGCAACTGGCCGGCGGGCACCAGGACATCCTCACCTGGCAGACGGGAGCGGCCCGCGAAATGGGCTACTGCCTGACGTACGCACTGCCGCTTGGCGCGGCGGGGTTGTCCTGGGCCGATCTCGTGGAGTGGTGGCAGCAGGAGAACCCAGCATGGATGATGCGTGCAAATCTGGGAGAGGAGGACACCCGCTTCTCAGACGGGAGTCGATGTTAAGTGGCGGGGGAATCAGATTCGTTAACTTCCTCAGGTTCTTCGGGCTGGTCAGGCGCGGTCACTGAGAGGGCAGGTTGCCCGCCTTTCCTCCATGTTGCCGATACTTTGAGGGTGGTCTTCCCGCCCGCGCTCGTCACTGCGCTCACCAAAAGTCCGGACTTGATGGCTAGTTCGATTCCGAATTCGAGCGTAACTTCGTCCGGCGCTGCCTTCCGCAGCCCCGAGCGCACGCTGCCGACGACGGTCTCCAGCGTGCGGGGAAGATCATCCAACTGGAATCTGCCACCGAACGCCGTATCCCTGGGCCCGCCGCGATCCTCGATGCGCACCCAGAGAGTTCCCTCGGGCGTTTCCACCTGGACAATCTCTGACAATTCTCCTCCTTGCTGATGTAATACTCAGCAACTGCATCGCGTCTAGAGGGGTGACGACCGGTGGACAACGATTCTCTGGAGACGAGCGCGGAAAGGATCTACCTTTCTGACGTCGAGCCCCATGCGGCGGCACCGATTGACGGAGCCCCAGATCTACGGTCGCGTGTACTGCTGCACGTGCTCTTCGCGGACACTCTACTGATCGGGGACTCCCAGAGCCTCAACAACAAGTACTTCCGCGCGCTCGTCTCGCCCCAGGAAGCTGAAGAAGTCGAGAACGCCGCAGCAGGCGCTGTGCTCCCGGATCTCGCCCCGCTGCTGGAGGAGGGCAGGATCCGTGTGGCTCGCCGTGCGGGGTACACGCTCCACGGGATCAGAGACGCACATGCGGCGAAGAACGTCGACCATGTTCCCTGCTCCGCCTATGTTGACCAGCTGGACGCGATGGCAGCCGCCCACTTCGTGCCGTACGAGGGAAAAGTGGTGGAGGCTGCCTTCAAATCCGGTGCGCTGCACCGACTGGAGCTGGGGCTCCAGCAGGCTCAAGGCGATACGAGGGCAGTCTTGGACGCCGCTCTGATGTGGTCCAGGGACCAAGAGGTGCTGTACTACAAGTCGCTCCGTGACTGGCTGGACTGCTACCGCAAGACATCCCCGAGGGCGAGCGCGGAAGTAGTACTGGCGCTGCAGTCGGTGGACGACTGGGCCGGTGAGTCCTACCGGCAGGCTCTCCCGAGTGCGTTGGACGTCGGTATGGCCAGTCCACGCGATGTACCGGATACGATCCCGGCTTCGCGAAGCCGCCGGATTCTGGAACAGGCAGAGCTGCCCGCAGCGGTACTCGACAATTTCCTGCTGTCGCAGCTCCCTGTGGAGGTCTTGTTCGAAGCGACAGCGCAGCCCTCACGCAACGCGCTGGTGCGGGAGTTGGCACGGCTCAGGCGTGGCCTGCAGCCGGATGTCTCGGTCCTACGGGCCGCTGTCAAAGAGTTCAGTTCGTGGATGATGGAGGCGTTCGACCGCACGTTCCGTGCCAGTGGCGGCCGGGCATGGGACCACCTGCGGGGTGAGGCCCGTCTGATGCGCTTCGGCTTGGATGAGGACCCGGCGACCGGTCGCCTGGGGGCGGGGCTGGAGATCCAGACGGCGGCTGCCAGCACCGCCCGGAACCTGTCATTCCATGTGGTGAACCGTCCGACCGAGGCAGCGGAGGGCGACTGGATCCAGGCTCCCCGGCGATCGTTGAAGGACCTCGATCAATTCGACCGGGTGGTCACCCTCTAGCCACCAGCGGCAGCGTATTCCGCTCAGCCATCACCAGGGCGTAGGCGGCGATCGTGACACCACAAGTGATCCGTCCTTGCCGCAACCAGTCCGGCATCTCATCTTGCGAGACCCACACCGGTTCGGCCACCGACTCCATTGCTTCCGGCCGGGCGGCCTTGCGCTCCGCGGAAAGCACAGTGGCACAGCAGACGTGGATGCCGGTCTCGATCAGGCCGGTATCCGCGTGGATCAATCCGATGTCCCGCACAGAGGAGGCGTCGAGTCCGGCCTCCTCCCGCAGTTCGCGCACAGCGGCTTTCTCGGGGTGCTCACCAGGCTCGCAACCGCCGCGCGGGAACTCCAGGGAGGCAGCGCCCACCGGATAGCGATATGTAGGCACCAAGCCCATGCCGTCCGGACCCACCGGTACCACCACCACCCCCGTCTGCGCCCACTGCCACCGCAGGTAGTTACCCGGCAGCCCGCCCGGTGAGACAACGTCGTCGTTGTACAGCCGCCCGAAGCGGTTGGTGAAGACCTCGACGGCCCGCTGGCGCCGGATCGGCGCGGGAGAGCCGGAAGTCTCGTGGTCGGTCGGCATATCGCTCCTGCCTGGAGTGTCATGGACTACCGGTGCGAGGGTTCCTCATCCGCCATGATCGTCCAGGGACTCCAGCTGCTCCAGCCATGACGCACGTTCATGAGAGAACTCACTGAGGTCGCAGCACAGTTCAGCCAGCGCGCGCAATGATTGCCGCTGCGCTGCGAGCCGTGCAGGGTCCCGGCCAGGAAGCCCTTTACGCAGGTTCGCGGACTCCCTAAAGGCGATATAGGCCTGCCGGTCCTGGCCTGTCCTGATGAGGCCCCTCGCGTGGCGGTGCAGCGTCTCGGGAAGCCTCGCAAGGTACCGCCCTGGCTGTCGCTCGGCCAATTCGCGCAGAAGCGCTACGGACTCTTCTCCGGAGACGACGGCAGCCTTGATCAGGCCGGTCCGCTGCCTGCACTCGGCGAGTACTTCGAGGCAATCCAGCATCGTGTCGTCCTGTCGGGCACCTGGACTCGCTTGTTCGCACAGCAGAACACCCCGGGCGGCCTCGCGGGCAGCCGCGTGCACCTGGCCGTCCTTCAGGCGCAGCAGCGCGAGAGTACTCAGGGCCGCCGCGGCGTCCAAGAGGTGCCTCTGCCGCGGCAGGCTTTCCCTCTCGGCTTGTGCCAACAGCTGCTCGTAGAGGTCAACCGCCAGCCTGCTCTGTTCCAGCGCGGGCCCCGTCTCACCGGCGCGGTGCAGCAGCAGGCTCAGGTTGTTGAGCGCCGCTGCGTACTCGGCCATGTGCCGTCCGGACTGGCGTACCAGGTCGCGGCTCAGTGTGACGGCCTGGCGGGCCGCTTCCAGCGCCATGTGGTTCCGACCCGTGTCGTCGAGTCGGAGGCTGTAGCGGGAAAGGCGGCGCAGCCTGAGGAGTTGGTCTTCCTCGGTGAATTGGGCACTCGGCAGGTCCAGCAACCGGCCGAGGACCACCACTGCGACCGGGGACAGGCTCGAGGGGTAGTCGGGCAACCTGTTTTCGACTGAGGCGAGCAGTGACGGCTCGCATACCTCGAGCACTGGCAGCATGAGGTCGGCCAGCGGCTCGGCGTGGGGCAGCACACCGCCGGTGATGACAAGCGCGGGCAGCAGCACTTCTGGGTGCTCGGCGACGGCATGGTCCAGGGCTGCGTCCAAGGCTTGGTGCGCGGGGTGGGCCTCGACCCGGCCCACGCCCGTGCAGCCGCGGGCCCGGGCGAGCACTTCGACCGTCTCCGCGGCCGCCGCGATTCGGGCCTCGGAGGCGTGATGGCGTGTCTGCAGCAGCGCGGCAAGATAGGCGTTGGTGTGCCCTGAGCTTTCCGGCGTGCTGAGGACCCGGCGGACCAGAATCTCGCCGATCCGGTCCGGCTCCAGCGGGGCCACTTGGTCACCTCCTGCGGGATAGAGCATCTGCAGAGAGGTCTGGACGCCGAACGTGTTGAGCGCCTGTCTCCCGGGAAAGGCCGCCGAATAGACCCGGTTCAACACGTCGGTGAGGTCGGTTCGGGGCAGTCTGGGGACCAGGGTAGGAACGAGTAACAGTCCTTCCGACACGCGCTCACCGCTCTCGCCGGACAGCGCCGTCTCCCCGGGCAGGCGTGCCGCGAGCAGAGCGTGCCAGCCCCGGATCTCATGGTCGCAGATCCGCTCCAGCGGATCGCCGGCTTCAGCCCAGGTACCGCCCTGCTCTAAAGCGAGGACCGCGTCCAGCGCGAGTGCGAGCACGCCCAGCAGCGAATCCTGCTCTTCAGCGCGTGCGTCCAGCGATTCCGGCGCGGCGAGCCACCCGCAGCCGAGGCGGTCGGCGAACACCTTGAAAGCCCTGGAGGCCAAGGATGAATTCGCGATGGTCCTGGGAAGCTGTACGACGCTCGCACCGGCCAGCGCCCAGTCATCAACACGGCGCTTCAGCGCCTGCCACAGCGGTTCGTCCGAGCGGGCGAGGAGCAGCAACCGCAGCCGCATCCCCTCGGGGCCGTACTGGTACACGTGCTCCAGCTGCGCACAGATGTCATCCAGCCGAGCCTGGGCGTAGTCGAAGACGACCAGTACCGGAATGCCCGCCGAGAGGGCATCGATGAGTTCGACCAACCACTCCGGCCTGCCCAGCGCCCTTTTGTCTACAAACCCGGCGATCCAACCGTGCTTGTGCATCTCGCGGCACAGTTCACCGGCGAGCCTGGTTTTGCCAGAGCCCCCCGACGCGTGCAGCAGCCGCAGCAAGTAGTCCGGGTCGTCGTCGCACCATGCCCGCAGATCCGCTAGCTCCGGGCGATCCTGGAAAGGCATCGTGCCTTGGGCAAGCAGCTGCGCTGGGGTCACACGGGATACGGCGCGCCGCGGACCGCTGCTCCCGAAGTGGCCAAAGAGCGCGGTCTGCCGGCGCTTGCGGTCCAGCGCCCAGTCGCACCACTCGGTGCCGGGCCGGTGGTCCCGGTAGTTGCGCTCCGCCAGCTCAGGGAAATGGTGTCGTACGGCATCGACGGGGATGAACCAGCCGCCAAGGGGGTACTGGTCGTCGCGCGACGCCTTGAGCACGCCGCACACCCGCCCGGTACGGAGGTCGAGCACAGGGGCGCCACTGAATCCCTCCACGACCTGATCCCCTTGGAGCCGCACCAGCTGTCCAGCCGGCCCAGCCACGACGAGGCGCATAGTGTCCCGCTGCGCGCCAGCTTGTAGGGTGCTCTCGCTGAATCCGTGGACAGCCACCTCTCCGCCCTGCGACGGTCCCTTCTCCCCGAGCCACACGCCGATGCCGCCCTCCAGAGGCTGACAAAGACGGAGCTCCGCGAGGTCCGGGAACTCATAGATGTCCCTTTCACCTCCGTGCTCTGGAACCCTGCGGACCACTTCGGCATCCATCGTGCGCCCCCGCACCGAAACCGAAACCGCCTCGCAGTTCTGAACGACATGAGCGCAGGTCAGGACGGTGTCTTCGGAGACCAAGAATCCGGAGCCATGGGGGTCGTCCGCGGTCCCTACGCCGACCACCTGATCGACGGCCAGCCGGTTCAATGCGTCCAGTCTCTCCCACGCCTCGTCGTCAGCGACCATGCCCTACTCCTCTGGGGTCGGGCAGCCAGCCTTCCGTGCGCTGCCACCGGAATCCAGTAGCCACCGCCGGTGTCCGCCTTCAAACACGCCTCAGAGCGACGAGGACCACAATCCCGCTTCGCCTTGTCGTTGCCCCCGTAGAGCTCCCCCTTGAACTCCAGGTCGTACGACTCGGAGACCGCATTCGTCTTCAGGGCGACAACCTGGGCGTGCGAGACCGCGTCCAGCCGGGCCCCGAAGAGCCCTTCCAGACGGCGGGGACGAAGGGCAACCATGACGCCCGACACTGCCCAAACCACCCACATCTGTCACAGGATCAAGCGGATTCCCCACCAGCCCCGGCACGGGGGCGGTTGCTTGCCCAGCGCTTGAGGTCGCCGACGCGGTAGAGGAGTTCGGCACTGCGCTTGCCCGCCGGGTTGGGAAACACAGGCGCGGCGGGGACGTCTCGGTCCGTACCGTTTGCCCTTGGACGACTGGTTCAATTCATACTGAGCGAGGGTAAGTTGAGCGATCAAGAAGGCGTCGTCGTCGCGGCCTCGGCCGCCGCGGTCACAACGATCGACGATGTGCCCGGCCTGATGCAGAGGATCCGGCCGGAGTGGCAGGCGAAGAACCTGATCGAGCGCGTGCGACGCATCCTGCCCGTGGATCCGAGTAGCGCCTGTCAGCGTCTGTTCAACGCCGCCGTCCGAGATCTCCGGGACAAGATCCTCATCGTGGGTGTCAGCATCGCCAGCGAGGCCGCCAAGACGGCCAAGCCGAAGCTCCCGCCGATCGAGAACGCCGAGGACATCGAGAACTACTCAACTGCCTACTTGATCAGGCTTGCATACCGCATTGGGCTTCTCAGCCGCGCCGAGTGGCGGAAGATGACGCGGGTGTACGACATCCGCAAGGACCTCGAACACGAGGACTCCGAGTACGAGGCCGGCTTCGAGGATGTCGTATACACCTTCACGACGTGCATCGACGCTGTTCTGTCGAAGGACCCGATCACGTTGATCGAGGTGTCCGAGGTCAAGCAGATCATCGAAGCCTCTGGCCCCATCACACCGGATAGTGGGCTTCTCACCGACTTTGAGCACGCACCGGACCAGCGCCAGGAGGAGATCGTCCGGATTCTCGTCAGCACGGCTCTCAGCAGCTCCGAAGTCGATGTCGTTCGCGAGAACGCCTACCTGATGCTGCAAGAGCTGAGCGGACGGACTCGAAACGGTGTGCGCCTGGCCGTCGCCAAGAACCTGCTGACCAAGCTCGGCCGTGACCCCCTGGACGAACTCACCGTGCGTGTGGCCCACGCTGCCGAGCTCCTGCCCTACTTCGGGAAGGGACAGCGTAAGGACTTCTTTGCAAGACAACTCGACAAGCTCACCGGCATCGGCCACCGATGGACGAACCACGAGGAGCACGGCCCCGCGCTGCGGCTGTTCGAGGAGTTCGGCGGCCTCGATCCGGTTCCCGACGGCATCAAGCCTGGGATCGTCAAGTGGATGGTGCTCTGCTACATCGGCGAGCCGGGGGGATACGGCGCTGGCATCAACCGCAAAGTCTTCTACAGCAACCGGGGCGTCCCCATCATCAATCAGCTCTTCCTGGACAGCCGCGGCGGCATCCAGAAGATCGTTGAAGATCTTCAGAGCGATTCAGTTGTCCGCCGCGCGTGTGGAAACGAACACGTGAACCGCCGCTTCCAGGATCTGCTCGACATCGTCAGCAGCTGATCAAAAACCCGTCCCCGTCAGGGCGCCGGACAGGCCACGTGGCCTCGGAGGATGCATCTGCTCCACCGGGGCTCGTGGCGTATCCGGACCTGGTCACGACAAGTGGGTGGTGCCGACGGCGGCACGGAGCCGGTTGCGTGCCCGGCGCTTGAGGTCACGGACGCAGTAGAGGAGTTCGGCACCGCGCTTGCCGCTGAGGAACGGGAAGTCGGGGTCGTTGGCGCGGGCCCAGCGCCGTTCAGCGGATGTGGAGGAGCACCGGGCCGACGCGGGCTCAGTCAGAAGGAGACATCGATGTAGTCGATGTCGGTGAATTCGACCTCAAGCTGGTCGGCGCGGCGGCCGTTGTCCTTGAAGTACCCCTCCTGGATTCCTTCGGCGATGACCTCGTTGGGGCTCAGGGCACCGATGTCTTGCTGGGCGTCGAAGAGACGCCGGGCGTAGTCGGCGGGCAGGTGGACGGTGATGCGCCGCATGCGGCCGTCGTCGGTCGTACCGATGGGTGCGGTGTAGCCGAAGCGGGCGCGGGCTTCCACGGTGATCCCGGTCGAGGTGGCGGCCTGCTTCCGTCGACGGTCACGGACCTTCGGTTGCCAGCGGGCGCGCACCGCGGCGTCGATCCGGTCGGCGATCGCCTTGGGCGGGTGCTTCCGCTCGCCGGTGCGGTAGCGCTCCACCGAGCGCTGGGTGATGCCGAGTGCCTGGGCAACGGCCTTGGTCGTCTTCAACTGCTTGAGCAGGAAGTTGATGCGGCCCTTGAGAGTCTTGGGGGGCTCGCGGGTGAAAGCGTCCTGCCCGGCACGCTCGATGGCGTCGAGGACGAGGGCGTCGTCGGCGTCCGCGTTACCCGGGCGGATCCGTCGCACCATGGCCTATTCCCCTTCGTCAAGAACGGCGTCGCCGCCCTTGATGTGGCGGGCGGGGTTGTAGCCCTGCTCCATCAGGTCGACCGCCCAGGCCATCTCCTGGACGCCCTCCAGCTTGCAGAAGCCGGGATTCGCGCCCAGGCGGAAGGTGCCGTAGACGGGGGTGCCGTCGCCGTTGGACGGCAGGAAGTGAAGCGGGGAGGGGCCGCGGCTGGCGTAGACGACGCAGTCTGAGAGCACCGCGAGGGGGTGCAGGCCGGTGAGGGCGGCGAGTTTGGCCATCTTGCGGTGCATATTCACCCGGGCCTTGGCGATGACTGCCGCACGGATGTACGGGTTCCAGGTCGGTCGCTCGAGAGCGGGCCACCGCTCCCCGTCCTTGTAGTGCCGCCCTTGGGGGCGTTCGCGGAGCTTGCCGATACCGCCCTTGACCGTCGACTTGACCGCCGACAGCACCATCGCGCCCTGCCGATGCCGGCGCACCGCAGCCGCCAGCTCCTCATCGCCCGCCTCGGCCAGGCGGGTTGCGTCGGCGCGGTAGGCCGGCATCTCCCGCAGCGCCGCGCGCAGCGTGTCCAGGTCGGTTTCGTCGGTGACCGCGTACGTCTTGTGCAGCGCCAGGGCGTCCAGGAAAGCCACCGGGTCGGCGTCCTTGTCGATGGGGATGCCCATGTCCGCATTGGTGGTGAGGTAGGCGTCCTTGAGGCGGTCGTGCCACGGGTCCAGGTACGCGCCCGTCTCCCGCCGCAGGTACGCCTCGATCGGGCGGACCTCGAAGCCGAGTTCCTCCGCGTAGGCCAGGGTCGGGGTTGTGTACCAGCCCGGGCCCTCCGGGCGCTGCCCGGTCGGGGTGAAGGGGTTGGGCAGGCGTGGGTCCAGGTCGATGTGGGAGAGGTCCACCAGCCACGTGCCGGGGACCTTCTTGTCGAACACGGGCCCGGTGACGTGCACCGGCTCCGACAGCCCGACTGTGAGCCGAGCGGCGGCGGCAAGGAAGGCGGTGTTGATGTCGATGCCGACCGCGTGAGGCAGCAGGCACTCTTCATCCGACAGCAACTCAGGGTCGCGCACCCACTGGTAGGCCTCCTCATCGAGGAAGCCGCGTGCCCATCCCTGCGCGACCGGATGTTCCTGGGGGGCCTCCGGCGGCGCCGGGTCCACCGGACGGGTGAGGGCGCCCGGGTTCGGGCCGGAGACCCACTCGCCGGTCGCCTCATCCTTGACCGGCCGGGTCGGCGGCCGCACCGCGGTCATCAGCTCCAGGCCCGTCACCGCGGTAGAACCGCGCGGGGTGAGCACCCGGGACGCGAACACGCCGAGAACGCGGGCCAGATCGGCCGGGTGCAGCTGAGCAGCACCGCCCCATGCCCGGGCGTCCAGAGCGTCCCAGGGCAGGATCGCCAGCTGCACGCACTGCCGCTGGCCGCCCTGCGCCGGCCGGTAGATCCGCGGCCACGGGCCGAAACCGCGCTGCGTCAGCTTCCACTTCGCCTTCGCGAGTTGCTTGATGACTGGATGGTCCTCCGCCAGTCGCAGGCCCCGGCGGTCCTGAAGCTGCTCCGGCAGCCCGAACCGCTCGGCCGCGGCCGCGGTCAGCACCATCAGCGGGTCGGAGTCCTTGCCGTGCCGGTGCAGCTTCGGCTGCCCGATACCGGACTCCTTCAACACCCAGTCCACCAGCTGCGGGATGGTGGCGGCCGGGCACTCCAGCAGTACCCCGCCCAGGCAGTAGGCGGTGCCGTCGCCGTCCAGGACCGCCAATGGGCCGTTCGGGAACCGGGGGTCGGCCGCGGGTGCGGCCGCCTTCGGCGTGGCCGGGCGCCGCGACATCGACGTCGCCCTAGCGGGGGCGGCCGGACGGGGGGCTGCGGGCACAGGGGACTGCGGGCGCGGGGAGCCCTCGGACACAGCCGCAGGAGTGCCGGGGGCATCGGTGGGCACCTGGTGTGTTTCCGGTGCGGGCGTCGGCCCGGTGAACGCTTCCGGAGCCGGCTCGGTCGCGGGTTCGGCCGGGTATTTCTCCGCCCAGCCCTCCAGCAGCCGCAGATACGCCTGACGGCGCGGCGGCCGGGGCTCGGACCGGCCGCTCTCCCAATTCTTCACCGTCTGCGTCGTCGTCCGCAGCACCTGAGCCAGCCGGGCCTGCGTCACCCCGGCTGCGTCACGGAGCCGTGCCCGTTCCGCCGACGGCGGCAACTCCGGCTCCCCCGCCAGCAGTTCATCCACCGCCGCAAGCAGCTCATCCTGACTCGGCTGATTCGGCATCCGCCACCTCCAGCCCCCAAAACTAGCAAATTTATCCTTGGATATTTCCAGTTCCTTAGCCTTGGATTTGGAAATGTCGGTTAGGCGGATGCGAAGCGGTAGCCGAAGATGGGTCGGTCCGGACGGGCCGTCTGGCGCTCGCCGGACGCGGCTTGCGCGGCGGCGGGCGTCGCGGCTGTCATGCAGGACGCATCGCGCGAGAAGGCTGAAGCCCTGGAGCCCTGGAGCCCTGCGACGGCGAGCACTACCGCCTCTTCCTCGACGACTCCCTCGACGACGGCCTGCCCCTCATCCCGACGCCGTTCCCCTCCACGGCTACCCCGAACCCCACTGACACACGGTGCGGGGAAGGCACGCGCGCTGCCGCCCGCCATCCCTTCTGCCATAGCTCTTGTCAGTTGGCGCCTCGGGCGATGGACCGACCGACGTGGGTCCACGTTGGCTCGACAGGTTGCTCCCGTGTGGCGTCGGTGAGGCCGTCGAGGTGATCGACAGCCTGACGGGTGATGTACCGGTCGGGGTCAGGGGACTGCACGTAGCGGCGAAGGAGGGCAGGGTCGAGGTCCTGGCGCTGGAGGTAAGCAGTGATCGTCCCAACCAGGAGATGGTTGTGGGCAAGGGCGTCGGTCAGGGCGTACAGGACCAGGCGCTGCCATTCGTTCTTGCAAGCCTGGTGCAAGGTGCCCAGACTCTGGGCGCGGGCAAGGTAGGCGTTGATGTGTCGGCAGTGGTAGGTGACCAGCGCGAGCAGTTCGTCCGGCACCTCATCACCCGCCGCCGGGCGCGGGGCGGGCGCGACGGTACGCGCCGCTGGTGCAGGCGGCAGGGCGTCACGGATCTGCTGAAGGCCTTCCGACTGCTCGGGGCCCCGAGGGGTCTCGGTGCATCGCACAGGACGCTTGCGCGGGTATGAGGTCATGACAGTTGCGCTCTCCGGCCGGCCCCACGATCCGGCGCTCGTCGGTGGCCTGGCCACACGGTGGGCGCTGTGAACGACGCAGTGCGCCTAGGGCCTACCCGTCCGCATCAGTCGGGGGCTGACGCGGCACTCGGCCGGGCACCGTCACAGCGGACTCAAGGGCGGCACCACTCAGGGAACGATCCACGTCCCGGTGAGGTCACGCAGCGGCGGGCCAGCCCTGGCACCCCTCGCCCGCAGCCCCGGCACAACGTCCCTCGCACAGCGGCACCAAGCCACCGCGCCTGCGCCATCTGCCCTGGGGATGTGCTCAGGGGCGCCACGCCACCGCAACGAACGGCGCCGCCCGAACCTCTCGCGTTTCAAACAGTGCCGCTGTGTGATGCGCCGAACAGCCGTCATGCCCGGTGGAGGGCTTCCCCGAGGGCGCCTTTCTCCCACGGTGGACGCACGTTGGAACAACTCTCGGTGGATGGAGGGGATTTCCTTGTCTGAAGCGACGCCTGGCGATGCCGTGGCCACGGACGTCACGGTGCAAGGCAAGCTCGCCAGCAGGAGCGGCGAGATGTTCGTCGAGGTGCAGCGGGCGGACGGAAAGGCGGCGGCGCTGTGCGCGGTAGCGGGAGGCCTGCTGGCCCTCGTCGGTGCCGCGCTGGTTGCACCGGCAAATGGCGTGCATCTGGCAAAAGCCGTCCTGGGGTGCGCCTGCGTTCTCCTCGGCGCGGCGCTGTTAGCCGCTTTGCTCTCCATTCGTCCTGTGCTGCCGCCTGGCAGTGCCTTGACGGGGCTGGAAGGCGTGTGCGCCGGGTCGGCAGCGGAGGATGTCGTGGCGGCATTTCAGGCCATGAGCAGCGGGGATCGCGTGCGGGTTGAGGTGGACCGTCTGTCGCTGCGGGCCGGTCTCGCCCGCAGGAAGTACCGGGCGATCAAGGTGTCTGTGGATCTGATCGTCACAGCCATCCTCGTGGCCGGAATTGGATTGTTGATCCCCTATGTGACTACTTGAGAGCATCGCATCTGTGACGGCCGCCACATACCGGGGGGGATATGTATCAGCCTCATGCACGCCTCATCGGGGACCAGTTGTGGTCGAAGCTCCGTGAAATGGCCCCTGAACGCCTGCGTCCGGCCAGGAGCATGCTGCTGCGCCAAGGAGACCCGGGCACGCAAGTGATCCTGCTGACGTCCGGTTCGGCTCTGGTGGCCCTGGCTGGCTCCCAGGGGCAGCGGACCCTGCTGGCCGTGCGAGGGGCCGGTGAGTTATTGGGCGAGCTCGCCGTCCTGGACGCGAAACCCCGCACGGCGTCCGTCATCGCCGCCGAGCCGTGCCGCGTGCACCTCATCCCGGCTCCCGAGTTCCTCGCGTTCGTCGACGAGTACCGGCTCTTGGCTCCGCTGCTGCGTCATGCCATCGCACGCGTCCGCGAGTCGGAGGCGGTCCGGCTCGAACTGGCGACCGCCGCTGTGCCTGTGCGGCTTGCCGCCGCGCTGGGCCGGCTGGTTCGTGCAGCGTCCGCCACTGGTTTGCCGTATGCAGTGCGGCTAACCCAGGAAGAGCTGTCCCAGCTCATTGGAGCCTCCCGCAACGCGGTGGGCTGCGCCATCAAGCCGTGGCGGGAACGGGGCTGGGTCGACACGGAGGCAGGTGGAGGCCTCCTCGTCCACGACATGGATTCCATTCAGGAACACGCACAGGCCGACGGGCACAGGTGACGCAGCACACCGTGGTGGTGCCCAGTGCTGGGCACCACCACGAAGACGCCCCGGTCAGCATGGGTCGCCCACGGCAACTCCTGCTGAACGAAAGGTGACTTCCTCATGGAAGCGGCCAATCCTCAAGACGGCTTCGACGTTCCTCCCGACCGTGCTCTCCTGGTCGTCGACATGATGCGCTACAGCCAGATCCCCGAAGCGAAGATGGCCGTCGTGCGTTCGGACCTGGACGACATCCTGTCGACCGAGTTCACCGAAAGCCGGCTGCCCGACCCTCGCTCACTCGGCGGGGGATACAAAGACACAGGCGACGGTGCCATCTTCGTCCTGCCCGCCGAGCATCTGGCACGCCTCGTCGACCCCCTGCTCACCAACCTCAACGCCGCCCTCCAGCGCTACGACAGGCAGCGTCTGGCCAGCAGCCCGGCCATCCGGCTTCGGGCCGGCATCCACGTCGGACCGCTGACGCCCGGGCACCGCGGTGACGCCATCAACGAGGCCTGCCGGCTCGCCGACAGCACCGTCGTGCGCCAGGCCATGGCCGCCGCGGTGGACAACGGCTCCTTCCTGGCCGCGGCCCTCTCGGAAACCGTCTACCGGCGAACGGTCCACGCAGGCCGCACCCCGAGCCTCCATCCGCGCCAGCTTCTGACGACCACGGCCAGGGTGGAGGGCAAGGAGGGCTTCGAGGAAGTCTGCCGACTCCTCGTTCCCGGCTTGGCTCCGGTGGTCCTCGAGCCCTACCTCACCGAGACGGACGATCAGCCGGTCCCGCAGCCCCAGAGCCCCAGCCAAGAGAACGCCGCGAAGCGGCAGGGCGAAGGGCGCCAAGCCGACGTCAGGCAGAAGGGCAAGGCGAGCGGCAAGGCACGGATCGTGCAGGTCGGCGGAAACTACATCACTGGCCCGGAGCAGTCATGACGAGCACTGAGGGCGTCGTGACGGTGCCGATCCAGCAGGCGGATGCTTCAGGCAATGCGCGCGTGACGCAGGTGGGCCGCGACTACGTGGAGCACGTTCACCAGTACGTGCGCGGCCGGGAGTACCTGCGCGGGCTCGGTATGGACGACCGCGAGATGGACCTCGTGGAAGACGCGTTCGTCGATGTTCCCGGCCCCAACGGGCCCGGACAGGTGGTACATGCCGTCAGCAAACTGAAGCACGCAGACGGTCCAGGCCATGCGCTGGTCCTCCTCGGAGAGACGGGCGCAGGACGGCGCACAGCCGCGCTGCGTGTACTCCGCGATGCGGGGGTGTCCAGGGAGCGGATCCGCTGGCTCGTCCTGGACTGGGAACAACCGCGCACCGAACAGATCCCGCACACGAAAGGACACGGCTTCGTCCTTGACCTGACGGGCTATTCCGCACTGCCCGAGGACTTCTACACCGGGCTCGCCGACTACCAGAAAGAAGCCGAAGCGGCCGAAGCGTTTCTGGTCATCCTGGCGGCTCCGAACTCCTGGGATCCGGGGCCGTTCACCACCGTGCCCACAGTGCGCTTGGCCCGTCCGCCGGCGAGAGAAATCGCCGAATCCCATCTGCGGTATCTGTCGGACGGCAGGTTGGACTGGCTGACCGGTGCTCCCCTCGACGCACTGCTCGCGAAGGCAACCCAGGCATCCGACGCGGCCCGGCTCGCGCGGCTTGTCGCCCAGGCTGAAGGTGACGACAGGGACGCGGTCAAGCAGGAGTTCACCAACTGGCGGGAGCACCTGCGTCTCTGGTTCGAGAAGCACTCAGAGCCCAAGGACCTGCGTGAGCGAGCCCTTCTGATCGCCGCGGCGCTGCTGGAAGGAGTGCCGGCTGAGGTCGTGCTGGAGGCGGCGGACCAGCTCTTCACGGAAGTCGGAGGTGTCCTGCCGCCGGGTGGCGCGCTGGCCGGCCGGGATCTGGACATGCGGCTTTGCTCCATCCAAGCTTCACGTCTGGGAGGCGAGAGCATCTCGTTGGACGCCGAACGGCACGGACTGGCACAAGCCGTTCTGAGCTACGTGTGGCAGCAGCGCCCTGCGCTGCGACGGGCGCTGCTGGAGTGGGCCTCGCGCATCAGCGCGCCGCAGGGGATTGCCGTGCGTCATCTGCGTCGCATCGCCGAAGTCCTCGCCCAGCTGTCCCTGCTGCCCGGTGGCGCCACTGTGCTGGCCGTGGTGAGCACGTGGATCGACACCGGCCGGTCAGCGCATCGGGAGCTGGCCGTTGACGTCCTGGAAGCCATGGCGCTCGCCCCGGTCACGGGCGCCGGGGTCCGTAAGCAACTGTATGACTGGGCCCATCAGAAGAACACCAGCGAAGCGCTGGCCACGGCGGTTGCCGAGATCTGTGCCGGCAAGCTGGGCCAGATGTATCCGCGTGTCGCACTGACCAGGCTGCGCCTGCTGGCGTCACGGGAAGACGGCCGAGCCCGCGAAGCGGTGGCCAAATCAGTGCGTGCTCTGGCAAGCATCCCCGAGCAGCGCATGCTGGTGCTGTCGGAGATCGTCGACTGGTCCGAGTCTGCTGATGAGACAGTGGGCAGGGCCGGAGCGAGCACCTTCCTCGCGCTCGCAGAGGACCCGAACGGCACCCTTGGTTCACCGGCCACGGCGCAGGAGACAGCCAGCGCCTCCGACGAAGCAGCGATTGCGCAATTCTTCGTCCGCGGCTGGCGCGCGGCGCTGCTCGAGCCGGCTACGGGCGAGAGGGCCTATGCCCATCTCGCGGCCTGGCTGGACTCTCCCGAGCTGTCGGACAACCAGGTCCTTCCGCTGGCAGCGGCAGTACTGCGTGGAAGCATCGGCCGGGAGGGGCCCGCCGCGCTCCTGGTGAGTCACGGCACCGATCTGGGGCGCACTCGGCGCAGAACACTGCTGGACCAGCTGTTCTCTGAACAGTCGGCTTCCCTCACCGTCGTCGCCCCGGTCACCGAGCCAGGCGGCGATGGTCTCCCGACGACAGCGTGAGTCTCCTGCCTCGGCGCCGCAGAGCCTTGTCCGTGCCTCCCTGGGCAGGCAGCGAGGGAGCGCATCCGCTCGTCGTGAGCGGCGAGCGAATGCCCAGCCACATCGCCAGCGTGTTCTTCACCGTCCGTATCGACGGTGCATGGCGCCCGACACCCGAGCAGGCACTGGACCACCACGATCCGGGTGCGCTCGCCGGTCATCAACTGCGTCAGCACCTCGCCCCCGTCCTGCGTCGGCACTCGGTCCTCGATCCCGCCGCAGCACGGGACGCCGCTAACACCGCCCTGGCGCGGTGGCTGCCTGCCACTGCCGGGCTGGAGATCACCGGGTCGGTACAGCTCACCGTCTCGGCCCCGGGCCACGCTCTCGCCGAGGAACACGCGCGCCGACAGCAGGCCGCCGATCTCGAACACGAAGACGAGATGCGCCGCCTGGCGCACCTGCAGCGCGTGCTGGCCGATCCAGACCTACGCCGGGTGTGGTGGATCGCCCAGTACCCCGACCGCCACCAGGACCTCACGCCACTGAAGGAGGCACTCAATGGCCTGCCTCTTCCACACGAGACCACGGACGACGGCATCCGCAGCGACATCCGCCGCTTCACCGACCGACTCCTCACCACCCTGCACACACCCCAGCAGCGTGAGGTCTTCCTCCAAGCCCTTACCCAAGTCCTGCACACCCTCGGCCACCACGGCCTGAAGAGCACGGCCACCCACTGGCAGGCCGACAACGCCCCCGGGAGCCCACCAGCATGAACCCGCACACCACACGATGGCTACTGGCACCCCTGCGGCAACTACGCACCCGCCGGCTCATGGCTCAGCACGGGCCGACCCTGCCCTACGACACCGCATGGGCCCTCATCACACTGCACACAGCACCCGACGAAACCGACCTCGTGCGAGCCTGGGCCCACGAGAACCCCAGCGGGCCGCCGGGAATCCACTACGACCAAGCCCGCGACCTGGACAATGCGGAACACGCCCGCCGGCACCAATGGCTACGCCGCCACGACCACTCCCCCATCCAACTCCTTCACCTCGACACCGAACTCATCAAAACCGCCGGCATCCACGTCCTCGACTGGGGACCAACCGCGACGGCGGCAGCTACTGCCCGGTCAGCGAGGCTACGACGGCGCGCAAGGGTGCGATGAGTTTGGGATGGTCTCCGCGGGAGGCGGACTGCAGTAGATCGGCGGCGACGACCAGCTGCGCTGTGCGCCCGGCCTCGGTGCCCAGGATGTGCGCGAATTCGGCGCGGATGCGGGCGGCGGTGGCTGGCGCGAGCAGTGAGTAGGCGTACATCAACGCTTGATCCCAGCCGCGGGGGGCGAGGCCGAAGCCTTCCCAGTCGAGGATGACCCCGGAGGTGGTGATGTTGCTGGTGTGGAAGTCGCCGTGTGAGCAGGTCCATTCGGTGATGCGCGGTGCGGGTACTCCCGTATGCGTCGGCACGGCGCGGTCGATCCACTGCTGACGGACGCCGACGCGGTCGGTGGCGACGGTAGCGATGGTGTCCAGGTCGGTGCGGATGGACTTGAACCAGGTGTCGGTCAGCTCGAGTTCGCCGCGCAGGACCGGTTCCGGGGATAGCACCGGGCTCTCGATGAACTCGGTGAGCTCGGCCCGGTAGGCGTGTCCGTCGGCGGTGGCGTCGTGCAGGGCATGCAGGGAGGGCTTGTGGACACCGGTGAAGAGGCGGCCAGCAAGTTCCGTGCCGTCCCACAGCTTGCCGCCTGCCTTCGCTGCTGGGGCGGAGAGCAGGCGCAGCCAGCACGCGCCGTGGACTGGGTGGTCTGCGCGCAGGCCGAGGGTGCGGCCGTGCCAGCCCCACACCGGATCGCCTGTGGCGATGGCGCCCAGTGCGGCGGCGGCCGCGGCGTGCGCGGCCGTCATGCGCCGGGCATCGACGTCATTGGGGGGCGGCGAGTACATCGAGCACCTTCCGCATGCTCTCGGCGGGAATGGGACCGTCGTCGAGCGCGGCGAGGGCCTCGTCCCAGTGTCGCGGATTCCCGGTGGACAGGAGCAGCATCGAGACACCTGGGCAGGAGGCGGCCGCAGCCAGGCAGGCGGCCGGGATGCTCGCGCCGGGGCGGAGCAGGCCGGTGAGCTCGCGGGTGGCCAGGGTGGGCAGTTCGCCGCCGTGCAGGGGGGCGGAGGCGTGGACCTGCCAGCCGAGGGCGGCCGCGTCGGCGATCGGGCCGCGGCCCGCCAGGGCCTGGTCGAAGGCGTCGGCCATGACGAGGCTGACGGGCAGTTGCAGCGCGCGCAGGTGGTGTTCGCGGGTGCCGGCCGCCTCGGCGGCGAGCCGGTCCAGGTCGGGCACGGTGATGCGGTGCTCGGTGAAGCCGGACCAGCTCGCGATGCCGTAAGTGGTGAGGTGGCCGGCCGCGGCCGCTTCCTCGAGGACCGCGAATGCGGCGCGCAGTTGGTCGTGGAGGCGGTCGGGTCGGGTGGTGCGTTCGGGGTTGTGGAGGAATACCGTGTCGAGGCGGTGTCGGCCGAGTTCAGCCCGGTTGCGTTCGAGCTGCCATCGCGCATACGGCCCGGCGAGGCTGTGCCCGGCTGCGGCGTCGGTCTGGTCGACCACGCCGGCCGCGAGCGCGGCCCGGGCGGTCGCCGGGGTGAGGAATCCGGTCTTCGTCGCCACCCGCAGACCGGGGTCGTTGGCGAGGACGGGGGCGAGGAGGCGGTGGGCGCGGCCACGGTTGTAGTTGGGGGCGGTGTCGATCCAGGCCGCCGGGGAGGATGCTGCGCGGCGGGCGGCGTCGGCGAGCTCCTCCCCCGCGATCCGGTAGGTGCCCAGCCCCAAGGTGGCGTTCACCGGGCGCCTGTTCGTACGGCTGCGGCTTGGGCGGTGACGAGTTCGCCGACCACGGTGGCGACGTCCGGCACGGTCAGGCCGGCGGCGTTGGCGAGCCCGCCGAGCGGATGCCAGCCGCCGGTCATGAGGCGGCGCAGCAGCGGGCCAGTCCCTGGGGCGAGGTCCATCTCGCTGCCGGCGGCCGTGAAGCGGACGAGGTCCTCACCGTCCACTCTGACTTCGGTCAGGCGGGCGCGGCCGGTGGTGAGCCGCACCCTCAGGTGCGGGTCGGCGGGGAGCTGCTGCAGGTAGGGCAGGGAGGGGCGCATCCGGCCGACGTCCTCGGCGTCGCAGGCCGTGGTATACCGCTGCAGCAGGGCCGGTTCGTCAAGGGCGGCGTGGAGTTCCTTGCCCAGGTCGGCCAGGAACTCTGCTTGCTGCTCGAGACTGGCGTGCAAGGGCAGGTCGGCGCGGACCAGTTCGCTGGAGCGCAGCGTCTGCGACAGCCAGCCGATCAGGTCGGCGCCGGTGTGCGGGGTGATCCCGCAGGTGAGGTGCAGGGAGTGGGTGCCCTGGTCAGCGGTGACGGCGTGCCACCAGCCGCGCGGCAGGTAGAGCACATCACCGGGCTGCAGGACGAGTTCGGCGACCGGCTGCACCGGTGGCGGTTGCGGCGTGGCGACGTCGCGGTACATCGGCAGGCGCCGGGTGGGCCCGAAGAGCTGCCAGCGCTTGGATCCTTCGATCTGGACCACGATGACGTCGTGGTCGTCCCAGTGCGTTCCGAAGCCTTCCGTAGCGGTCCAGGAGGCGTACGCGTTGATCTGGACGCGTGAGCGCAGCCAGCCCTCGATTCCGGCGGCCAGGTCGCCGATCGGCTCGTGGAGTTCGTCGATCGCATCGATGACGAGGGAGGCGCCTTCGGCCAGACGCTGGTGAAGCTCGGCGGGGTGGATGCGGTGCCACACGATGGCGCGACGGGTGGTGACCGGTACGGCATAGCGGTGCTGGGGCAGGGCCTCGCCGGCGGCGGACAGGCGCAGCCGAGGGGGCTCGAGACGGTGGCTGGCCAGCAGATCGTTGAGGGTGTCGAAGCAGGCGAGAGAGCCCGGGTTGTCGAGCGCACCGGGCACGTGGAGGAAGTCGCGGCCGTACGTCTGGGCCAGGAAGGTCTCCTGGCCCAGACGCTCCGCGATGAGCAGGCTGGTCATCGCAGGTTCACCGGTCCCGTGCTAGTCGTTGCCGTCCGAGCGGCCGGTGCCGCCGCCGTCGGACGGGGTGGCGCCGCGGGTACGGGCTGCGGCGATGGCCCGGCGGGCGCGGACCAGGCCGCCGCCGGTGCCGGGGGTGCTGCTGGAGGTGGTCGTCGGCATCAGGTGCCTCCTCGGTGAGTCAGGCGGCCCCGGGATTCGTGGCCGCCTGCTCAGCGTCGCGGCGAAGGTGACGTCCCGTCATTGCCACCCAGCGGAGCGGACATTGCGCGTCGTCCGCAATCGCGGCGCCCTGCCCGTGGCCGGGGTGCTCGGCTACCGTGAACAGGCTGATTCGCCGTCCGCACGGGGGTGCGCCCATGGCCACAGTCACCCGCTCGCGCCGCGCCGCCATCCAACGCGAAGCCGCCCAGATCCGCATGCGCTGCCAGCGCCAGCAGCACACCCTCGAGCAGACCGTGAAAGCCATCCGCACCGTGCTGCCCGAGGTCTCCGCGCTGGAGGCGTGGCGCTTCGCGCTGGGCTGGTCCAGAGCGGCCACCGTCGCCCAGATCGCCGGCCTCTACCTCGCCGACGGGCTCTTACCGCCCGGCCTGTCCGAGTCGATGCTGTGCCGGTGGGAACACGATCCGGACGAGTGGCCCGGCCCGGAGTACACGGTGATGCTCTGCCGCATCTACGCCGCCCGCCCCGAACAACTGGGCCTGCACCGCACCGTGGAGCCGCCATGGGGATACCGGACGATCCGATACGGTCAGCCCGATCACGCCGCATACGGGCCAGGCCCGCGGGAAGGGATGCAGCCGATGACCACAGCAGCCGGCCTCCCAGCCGTCCGAGAATCCCTCCACCTCGCCCTGCTCGCCCATCCGGACGGAAGTGTGCTGGCCGCCGAGATGGCCGAGGCCGCCGTCGAGCACTACGCCCTGAACTACTCCAAGCACCCACCGCAGGTGCTGTTCAACGAAGTCCGCGACGTGCGCCAACTGCTCACCCCGATGACCACCAACGGCAGCAGTGAGCCGGCCACCGAACTGCAGCGTCAGGTTGGCTGGCTCTCCGCACTGCTCGGCAACCTCGCCTTCCACCTGGACGACACCTCCGGCGCACGGACGCATCTCGGCACTGCGGCCGCATACGGCGAACGCGTAGGCGACCCGCGGCTGGTCGCATGGGCGTGGGGCGCGCAGAGCATGATCGCCCGCACCATCGGACGTCACGAGGCGGCTGTCGCGCACGCCGAGCGCGGGATCGCGGCCGCCCCGGCCGGTCTGGTGCGCGCACAGCTCCACGCGTGGGCGCTGCTGCCCGCCCTCGCCCGGCAGGGCCGCGGCGACGACGCCGACCAGGCCCTCACCGTCGCGCTCACCGAGCTGGAATCGGACCGGGAGGGATCAGCGCCGGGCCGGTTCGGATTCGACGAGCCCGAGCTCGCGCTCCACCAGGCCGAGGCCCATCTCGCCCTCGGCCGCACCGAACAGGCCCGCCACCGGGCCCAGGCCTCCGCCGACGCATGCCCGGCCGGGACACCCGGCTGGGGCGCCGCCACCCTCGTCCTCGCCCAGGCCGAAGCCACCGCTCGCCCCGACGACGCCGCACAGCGAGCCATCGACGTCCTCGAGCGAATCCCGCCCCAACGGCTCCGCTCCACCGCCCGCGCGCGACTGATCCGCCTCGACACACTTCTCGCCGACCGGACCGTCCACTCAGTGGCAGACCTCAACGAACGCCTGCGCGTACTACCCACAGCCATCGACGCACACGGACAAGCCCTCAGCAACTGACCGCGGAACCCCCGGTTCAGCTCACACTCCGGCCCGGCGGCCACGCCATCCGACGGGGGTACAGATCCGCTGGCCATCCCAGACTGCCGATGCGGCCTCGCCTGTCCGGAGCTGGCTCAGAAGAAGAGACGAACTCGTTGACCTGCTGGAACACCTCTCGCTTCGTGCGAGGACCCCGCGTTGAGCGATGGAGAGCACGGTAGACGCCGTACTGGGCTATGTATAGGCAGCAATGCGGCTGCGCTAGCTCGAGGGTGTCCAGCACCGGGAGCAACTCCGAAATGGATGCCACGATCGCCCTGTCCTCCGCCCCCGCGCCGTGAAGCTGTAAGCGCTTCGACTCGTCGCGCGCGTGTCCGAGGAAGGACACGCCGAGTTCGGAGGCGGCCTCAAAGTCCGCTGCCGAAACCCCGATCATCAGTGACTCCGAAGCGGTCGAGCCGGTCGTCTATAGAACTTCCAGGCCAAGCACGCTTGACAAGCGGATCATAACGGCGTGAACTGGACATATTGACGACTCGGAGTGAGAGTCCGCCACTAATAGTGAGCATGGCTACCGTGGGTGACCGTTGCCCCGGGCAGTCACCAATTAGCGGTTAGGTCGGACAAGCAGGCTCGGCCGAATGCCAAGTGCTCTACGTCAAGGGGTATCGGCATGTCTTTCGAGAGCCAGGTACAACAGTTGGCGCGGCTCAGTCACGTCAATCTGGCAAATGTGACCTCTGTTGGAGCGAGCGCCAAGTATCGGTTCGGTGACTACGTTCAGACGGTCATGATAGTTCCGTACGACGGCTTGTGGGAGTTTTCCTGCCTCACCGTCTTCGCGTCATCTGATCTTGACGGCTTCCCGAAGATGCTTCTCGCGGACACTCTCCGGAAGAACGCCAAGGTGAAGACAGGGTTTTGGTGCATTGAAGACATCAAGGATCGCAAAGTTCTTTCCTACATGCATAACCATCAGGAAGCAGATCTTTCCCCAAAGAGATTCAGCGACATCTGCTACGACGTCACACACCACGTCCAAGAACTGGAGAAGGCATTCCGCAGCTGAGCCCGCCTTGCTGGCCACCCGGGTGGACACCTCCCTGGCGCTTACATCAAGACGTGCGAAGTCGAATTTTCGGCGCTGTACCCCTGCGGCCGTTCAGCCCATCGCCGACGAGGACTACCGTCACTTCAACGAGGAACACCTCTACCGAGGGGTCGGCCGGGATACGGCCAGAAGGGATAGCAGGGCCAGTTGGGGGTTGCTCGTAAGCGGATCCCCCAACGGACAATCGTGATCTTGCCCCGCCGGAGAGACCGACCTGACGGTCTACCGTGTCTGGAAGACCATCGCGATACCAGCGCCGAACGATGGCAACTACGCCTTCGCGAAGCAGGCGTAGCCGAGGAGCACGTCGACGGTGTACTCGGCCTGCAGGCCTTGCGTTCGTCCCGTCCGGCGAGCTCTCGGCAATGGCAGAGACTCGCAGACCGCCGCACGCCGCCGGGGGATCAGCAGCGACGACCACTTCGACCACGACGACCTGCCCGAGGCCACCTTCGACCGAGGCCTGGCCTAGCTGGCGGCCGACGCCCCGGCCAGAAGAGGCGGCGAAAATGCTACTGCGGCTGCGGGAGGACACCCAGTGCATCACGCGCCGGATCCAGCACCGGCGCTCCAACGCAGCCTCGACTCTTCGCTCTGCAGTACTCGGTACCTGGGCGATGTCACACATTCGCCGCCCTGGTGCACTAGGAGACGCGGTGCCGGTGGTGGCATCGCTGACTGAGTGCCAGGAGGACTAGGTGGATCCGGTGTTGCTGGGGTGCGATCGTGCTCGTCAGCGCTGCATGGAGCGCGGCGCGGCGGCACGGCATGGGGCTGGGCACATAGGGGCAAGCGTCGTCGCCCAGGCGCTCACGGAGCAGTACCGGCTTACGGTGCCCAGGGCTCAGTCGACAGGTGACACGCGGCACGTTCATCTCTTCGGCGGAGCTGGGGTGAGTCGTCATGGAGGACGCGGCGAGCGCTGAACTACGTGTCACCGAACCTCTCAAGACGGCGCTTCCCGCTCTGCGCGGCCGGGATCTGGCCGAGGAGCTCCACCACGCTGAATACCCGGGCCTGGTGCGCTTTTTGCTGCTGCACGGCGCGTCCTGGAATGAAGCGCAGGACGCGGCGCAGGACGCTTTCACTCAGATGTGCCGGCCCGGTACGAGTATCAGCTATCCCAAAGCCTGGCTGCGGAAGGTGGCCTGGCGTTCCTGGTTACGGCAGCAGGTCCGGCCAGAGGATCCGTGCTCGCAGGTGCCGGCGGAGTCGGTGGTGCACTGGCAGACCCCCGCGCACGCGGCGGAACTCGGCGTCGAGGAACGGCGCGTTGTCGAACTGCTGTTGAAGCTGCCGGCCAAGCAGCGCGCTGCCCTGGCGTGGACTCTGGACGGTTTCACCACGCTGGAGAGCGCGGAAGCCATGGGCATCACGCCCGAGGCGGCACGTCAGAACCTGGCCCGGGCCAGAGCGACTCTGAAGGCGGAACTCAGCCTGGAGGGATTCAGCGGCACAGCTGGAGAGGAGGAGCGATGAGCCACGACAGCGCTGAGGAACGGTTCGACACGCTGCTGGCGAGCATGTATGAGCAGTTGGGGGTGGCGGTCTACGACGGCCTCATGGGTGCGGGTGGGCCACCGGAACTTCACGACCCGGACCGGGTGCTGGGCCAGTTGCTGGCGGCCGTACACCGGCAGACCGGCGCTGCCGTCGGCCGGCGTCTGGCCCGGCGGCGGAACAAGATGCTCGCGAGTGAACGTCGGCCCGTGAACGGGGGCTGCGTGTATGGCGAGGGCACCGTGCTCATGCGCAGGCCGGCGTCCGTGCGGCTCAAATACCGCGAGGAGGCCTTGCGTATCGCCCGGACGTACTGGCCGCAGGACCTGGTGCAAATACTTCGGGACGCTCTGGACTACGTTCAGGATGTCATCACGCACCTGGAAACGGATTCGCTGCCGCCCGGTTCCCGTCAGACACTCACCCGGGTGAGCGCCAGCATCGGGCATGTACTTGCGTTGCCGGAGTCCCCGCAGCTGCCGCCTGCACTCGCAGGCTACGACTACCTGGAGACGGTGGAGAACGACCTCTCCGGCGGCGCCATCCGGCTCATGTCGCAGGTCCGTGATGTGCAGCAGCTGCTGGAGACGGAGCTGGTTCCCCACCTTCTGGCAGCCGAGGTCTCCTGGCTTGGTGCCCTCGAGGTAGCTCAAGACCTCGCTGACGACCTGGACTTGGCGCACCGGGAAGCCGCCGCTCTTTCGGAGGTGGTTGGCGCCGTCGAAGAAGCGAGCACGGATTTCAGGGCGCGGACCTGCGCTCCGTGGATCTCGAGGGTGTGGATCTTGAGGGCATCCGCTGGGATGCCACGACGATGTGGCCGCCGGAATGGGAGGAACGGATCTGGAAGGCCTCCCTTGAGGAGAAGACCGACCGGGGGGTCCTCATCGTGGGCGTGGAACCTCACGACAGCACAGTGCCGGCGGACCTGTGAACTGCCCCCAGCTGCCCGGTGCATCCGGAGGAACCGGGCCGGGGTGCGCCCCTGGTCGCGGATCTGCAGCAATGCCCTCCGACCCTGCGCCGGGGTTCGCGGAGGGGGTTGACGAGTCGTCGTCTGGGATGCTGCATCCGCGGCCGGAACATGGCGGAGGCCCGGCCGCTCGGCCGGGCCTCCACTCGGGCTGGGGTACTCCCCCCAGTGCGAGGTCCCCCGTTGGCGCGAGGGACCTCTTAATCCGCAAGCGTGTCCAAGGTCAGGAACAAGCGCTGTGGATAGCAGCCCGTGCGGGCCGCTGCACCATGGTGACGAGCCATGGCGCTGTCAGGACAGCCTAGCGGACAACTTCCGAATTTCGGCCCGTTTCCGCAGGACGGGTCGGCTGGTTTGACCTGCGGCGACAGCCTCATAACCGGTCGTAGCTGCTGTGTTGTTCAGTTGTTTATTCGCGGCCTCCTCTGCCCAGTCCGGGAATTTCCACTCACCCATCCGGGCGATGCCATAACCGGCATACAGGACAGGAAGCGCCGCGGTGGCGTTCCGGTCGGAACCCCGTCCGGAACGGAAGGCAATTCGGACGTCTGCGCGACCATCACCTGCACGATATGGCAGTTGTTCAAGGTTTCGAGTTTCGCGAGGAGTTAGTGCCGTAACGCGTGGTGAACGAGGCAACACGTGCGGCAAGATGGGTGACGCAAGCGGCCCGATCCGCTGGGGAGTTGGCGCTCTCGCAGTCGGCGGTGAAGGCCTTCAGTCCAAGGTCGAGCAGGGTCCCTGTCCTCATGTCGAGGTACCACTTCGTCCCAGCAGGGACCCTGCGTATTCACAGGAGCACGTCGTGGAAATCCACCGTCCCATTCCGGGCAGCGTCTGTCTGCCCATCCCCGCGCAATCCCCGCTGCCACTGCTGCAGTTGATGCGCGAGGCGATCGCCGCCGGGCTGGCATCGGCGGCCACCACGGTGGCCTTGCGGCGCCGTACCCGCCCGCTGCGCACGGCCGGCTACACCGCTGCGGGACTCGGCGCCGGAATCGGCGCAGCGCTTCTGGGCGCCGATGTCGTCGAGGCCGCCTCGCTGGGGGTGAGCGTGACCACCTCGCTGTTCACCCTCTCGCCGCTGCCCGGCGAGCCGGCCGCCGTGCAGGCCGCACAGCCCGAGACGCTCACCGCCGCGCCAGCGAAACCGCTCCCCCGTGCCACGGGGCCGAGGCGGGGTGGGCACCATCGCTGGGCGCGCAGCGCCCGGCGCATCGTCGAACGGCAGCACGGCCGGACGCCCGGCCCATCGGCCGACGCCTGACGGGGAAGGGGAAAAAGGATGCCTCGACCCGAGAGCCCGATCCACGCCGACGCGAGCGACGAACTGACCACGCTCGTACGGCTCATGCGCGAGCTGCGCAACACCAAGGCCATCCCCTACGGAGAGCTCGCCAAGCGCTGCCACTACTCGGTGGCCACCCTGTCCACCGCGGCCTCCGGCAAGAAGGTGCCCAGCTGGGAGATCGTCCAGGCCTACGTCCTTGGCTGTGACCCCACCACGGACCTCCCTGAATGGAAGGAACGCTGGCAGGCCGCCCACACCGTCGAAGCCGACCGGGCACACGTGGCCCGACACGTCGTCCATCACCGCAAGCCCAGCTGGCTGAACCGGCCCCGCACAGCCGAACAGCCCGCCATGCCCTCGCAGTCACTCGCCGAACTCGTCCGCGAGGCCGCCATGGCCAGCGAGAAACAGCAGAACCTCCCCCAACCGGTGCGCTCCGACCCGATGCGCACCGCGCTGGGACTGTGCACCACACCGGCCGACTTCACCGCGCTCCTCAAAGACATCCGCGAACGGGCCGAACTGTCCCTGCGCGACATCACCGAACGCTCCCGCCAGTTCAGCACCCCGATCTCCAAGTCCGCCGTCCACGACATGCTCACCGGACGGAAACTCCCGAGCACCGAACTCCTCCACACCTACCTCCTGGCCTGCGGCCTCGCCCCGGAAAACACCCTCGCCTGGCACCACACCGCCACCCGCCTGAAAATCTCCCAGATCCGCCGGACCGAACACCCCCCCAGGCCCCGCCTGTTCTCCCGCACACACATCAACAGCGAACCGATCTGGCCCCTGCTCATGACCCTGCTCCTAGCAGCCACCCAAATCATCCAACTCACCAACCACTAACCCGCTGTCAGGGCCTGCCGGGCGCATCACACCCGGCAGGCCCTGACCCGTGCCTCGCAGCCCGAAGCCGCCACGGCGAAACTGGTTGTAGCCAGCTACGCGAGATCGAAACGGAATGCCTGTCGCCCGCCCTGAACAAGATTCGCAGGCGCCTGCGAGAAGGCGAGCTTGGTGATCTGAGCCAGCTCAGTGCCGAGGACCGCAGCGATCTTGGCGATCTACTCCAGCGACTGGAGCTAGGGTCTGTTGTGAAAGTGCTGGTCATAGCCATTCGTTGATGGCTGCGACCAGCACGGTGGCTTCGTAGCGGACGGCGAGTTTGTCGTACCTCGTTGCCACTGCGCGATGTCTCTTGAGGCGGTTGATGCCGCACTCGACCGCGTGGCGTTGTTTGTAGTCTTCGCGGTCGAACCTCGGTGGTCTGCCTCCGCGGGAGCCGAGGTTCTTGCGGTTGCGGATCTGGTCCGCTTTCTCCGGGATGGTGCAGGCGATCCGGCGTTCGTGCAGGTAGGCGCGGTTGGCGCGGGATCCGTAGGCCTTGTCGCCCCGGACCTTGTCAGGTCTGGTTCGCGGCCGGCCGGGGCCTTGTCGGGGTACTCGGATCTTCTCCAGGACCGGGCGAAGGTAGGGACTGTCGTGCCGGTGGCCGGCGGTGATGAGCAGTGACAGTGGTTTCTGTCCCTGCTCGGTGGCGAGGTGGATTTTCGTGGTCAGACCGCCGCGGGAACGTCCGAGGCCGTGGTCGTCGGGTTCGGTGACGAAGCCGCCGGGCGGTTCCTTTTGAAGGTCCCCTTTTTACGTGCCCCGGCGGCGTGCTGATGAGCGCGGCAGACCGTGGAGTCCACGCTGACGTCCCACGTGATCAGGCCCTTCGCATCGGCATCGGCCTGCAGTTGCTCCAGAATCCGGTGCCAGGTGCCGTTTCGCTGCCACCGGCGGAACAGGTCGTACACCCGGTCCCACGGCCCGTACCGCTCGGGCACATCCCGCCATGGCGTTCCCGCCCGGGTCCGCCACCGTATGCCGTCTATGAGCTGCCGTCTGGTCCATACCGGCGGCCTCCCGGCCTTCTTGCCGATCGGCAGCAGCGGCTCCAGCCGCGACCACTGTGCATCCGTCAGATCTCCACGCGCCACAACGCATGATCATCACCGATCAAGATCCACTTTCGCAACAGACCCTAGTTGGCTTCTTCGTGGAGCGAGGGCTGGTTGATCTGGAAGACGCCAAGAGTGGCCATACATCGAGCGACGCCGAGATCATGAGACGGGCTACGCCGCCAAGTTTGAACGCTTGATACGACGATCCTGGTCCCGGAACTGCCTATTCATCCGGCCACCTCACCCGCTGTCGGCTACGACTACGCAGGACGAGCCCTGATTGATCTGCGCGAACTCCAGCCACGCACAACGCCTGTGGCTGCTTGACCCGTTACGTCGCAGAGTGTATCTCCCGTTGGGGCCTTCACCGTTCCCGTCAATCCCTCAACCCAGCGACGCAGTGAACCCGCCAGCCTGGGCTTCCGCCGAGGACACAGAGATCTTGCCCCTGTGAGTCACCTCGACCTGGTAGAACTTCTCGCCCTTCGGCACATCCGACACGCTGACCGGGAACGTGCATGCCCGCAGCGAGGATCCATCCGGCTGATCGCCCTTCCCCAGCGCCCCGGACGCCACGACGTCGCCCGCGGCGTTGTACACCGTGACCGACGCGCCACTTGCGATGTCGTCGTAGCCACCACCGCCAGCGCACTCGCTGTCGTCGATCGTTGCCGACGTGGCCCCAGTCGTGAGCAGCAACGTGCCCCTGAGAGTGAATACCCCCGGCTTGTCCGCCCCTCCAGAAGCCTGCAGCCACCAGACCCCACCCACGGAACCGGCACCCACCACGAGGCCGCATAACCCAGCCAGCAGCGGGTTGGACCACCAGCGCCTCCCGCCTGCCCCAGGCACGTGCGGCGGTTCCGAAGGGGGCTTCGGGAGGCCCTGGCCCATCGGAGGCGGTTCGGGCTCGGAGCCAGCCGATGCGGGTTCGTTCGTCGTCATGGTCCACAGGATTCCAGCGCGCCACACAGAGCAACCGGTTCGTCACCACACCGTGACACAGCGCTGGCAGGGAGGTGAGCGCCCGTGGCCGGCAACTCCCACAACAGCAGGCTCAGGCTTCCGGTTGACAGGCTCTGGGATCGAGTGCGGATCCAACGACGATGTGAACGTGCGGGACTTCATGACCAATCAGCCCGGCTTCAGCATCAGCAGTGTCACCATCAACCGCGGCACCAACCAGATCGGCACCGGCAACACCCAGGGAGGGGTGGTGCCGCGGGGCATCGCTGATGGAGTGCCAGGAGGACGAGGTGGACCGGGTGTTGCTGGGGAGCCGCAGCGATCGTGCTCGTCTGCTGTCGCATTGTGTGCGGCAGGTGCGCAGCGCGAGTGGACCGTGCAGGACGGAGACAGCGGATTCACAGCCACAAAAGCACTCGGCCGCTCGGCCTGCCCGTGGGACGCTGATCATTCATGCAGGCCAGGAAAGGAGACGCAACAATGGTCGAGCGGAAGGCGGACGCCGTGAGGGGAAGGGGCAGTACGTGATAGATCACGGCGATGATTACTTCTCCAGCCTTTACGGACGTGCCGACTTCATCCCTTTCGAGCACCGCCTAGCGTCCCTCGCCTGGCTGCGCGACAGGATTGACATGAGCGTCAACCTCGATCTTGCCGAGCTGCGCGAGGAACGCAAGACCGGTGCCCATAGAGTCCCCGGCTGGGAGGGGGAGAGCGACCTGGTCCTCGATGAATCGCTGATCACCCTTGACACGGACACGCGGCAGATCGGCGCCGGCATCATCGTCGTGGCGGCAGTTGCGACCCTCGAGTCGCTGATGAACCAAATGCTGGACCGGCCCACGGACGAACGCCTCCGCAGGGCAGGCCTTTCACGGAAGGCCAACGAGCTGGCGACGCGGTGGCCAGCAGCGATCAACGCGACGGAGTTCTTCGCGCACATTGCATGGCTGAAGGACCGGCGCAACTCGTTCGCGCACCGTCTCATCGACGAAGATCGTGTCGCGCACGACCAACCGTGCGCGTGGACCTTCGACGACGAGATGGCGGACGAGGCACTGGCGAAGGTCGGATCCGTCGCCCGGATTTTGGAAGAGGGCTGGGAGCGGCAGCTCACTGCGCAGGGCTGATGGACTGATGCCCGCTCCCGTTCGAAGTCGGCCCAGATCCCGTGCCGGTTCCCCCGCCGTGCCGTCGCTACGGGTGATGAGCCGGGCCAGGTGGTCGGCGGTGTCGTCTGACTAGACCGAGCGGTTCGGTTTGCGGTTGATCTCGGCGGCCACATCGCTGATCTCGTCCTCGGCGTACGCGGTGCGCACGCCGGAGACGGTGTATCCGGCGGCCCGGGCGAGATCCTCGAGTCGGTAGGGGCGGGTGCCGTGGAACTCCCGTCCGTATGCGAGCAGTCGGCGGATACGGGCGTCCGCCGACTCTTTCTCCGCCCGGGCATCGTTCAGCGCCAGCAGCAGAGGGTCCATCTCCAGGCCGTCGCTTGCCGCCTCGAGGTGGAGGGCGTCGTCCTTGCGCTGCTGCTCGGTCTGTTCACACGCGTCGTCGTAGCAGTCGGCCGGCGTGACACTGCCCGGCTTGGGCATGGGACTGCGCAGGGCGGCGAGTTCGTCGATGAGATGCATGATGCGATCATCTCATTCCATTGCGATGATCGCAATATTCTGGCACGAGGTTGGCCGGATACGTAGGGGGCACGGTCCAACTCTTCGGCGGCAGCTCCTCGTTCGCCTTTGCGCGGGAAAGTCACGATGCAGGGTCCGGGGAGAGTGACGGGTTTCCGTCGGGGTGGTTGTTGATCCAGGACAGGCCTCCGAGGTCGAGGCAAGTGCGGGTGCGGGTGACTGCGACGTAGGCAAGACGTGCTTCGCTGTCGTCGATCGGGCCGGGAATCGGGCGGCCGTTGGCGTCCTGCTGGTCGGTGTCTTTGGGTGGGGTGAAGTCGGCGGCGATCCTGACGCTCGCCCATTCACGGCCTTTGGCCCGGTGGGCGGTGGAGATGGTGATGTCGGCGTGTGCCTCGGGGGTGAGTTGGTCGACGGCGGCGAGGATGACGTCCGGACCGTGCTGGTCGATCAGGTCGACGAACGGCTTCAAGTCACCTCCGGCAGGGTCGTGTTCGGCGTAATCCTGCAGTTCGCCCCAGGAAGGGAAGAGGAGGAGCTCGGAGTGCCAGGTGCGGCGTCCTTCCTTGAGGTCGCGGGCGGCGTTTGCCAGGGCGCGCAGGCTCTCCCCTCCCCCGGCCAGTGCCACGCGTTGGCCGGCGGCGAGATAGGTCATGACTTCGGTCATGGCGCCGATGTTGGTCCGGCACAGCACCGCGTCAGGGTCCTCAACGGGGGCGAGTGAGGTGGAGATCGCGTCGGTGCCCGCGAGGCGGATCGGCGCGTCGGCGATCGTGAGCCACCGGTTGGCCTCGTCGGCGAGGCGGGGGCCGAAGCGGAAGGACTGCGACAGGGACAAGGCGTGGCCGTCGAAGCCGGCCATGACGTCGCGGGCGCCGCGCCAGCCGTAGATGGCCTGGGCTGAGTCGCCGACCATCACGAGCTGGGCGTGGTCACGTTGGGCGGCGAAGACGTGTTCGAGGACGGGGTTGGTGTCCTGGGCTTCGTCGAGGAGGAGGAAGTCGGCGTCGATCTTCGGGTCCGACAGGGCCCAGATCTTCAGGTAGTGGTCGTGGTCGAAGCGGACCACGCCGTCGTCGGGGTGCTGGAGGTCGGCCCAGGCCTTCTGGGCGAACGGCAGAACCACGTGGGCGAGTTGGGTGTGCAGGTCGGGGTCGTCGAGGCCCCGCAAATGCGGGACGTGGTGGCGGGCGAGGGTGCGGTCGGCGGAGTGGCAGTAGCGGGTCACCGTGCGCAGCACGGCGTGGGACAGAGCCTTGGGCGTCACCTCGCGGTCGCCGATACGGACGGACTTGGTGATGCCCAGGGCCGTGCCGGTCTTCCAGCCCGCTTGGCGGGGGCCGTTGAGGCGGCGGGCATAGCGGTGGCCGATCGCCGCGAACGCGAGTGCGTGGGCGGTCTTGCACGTCACGGTGGCGGGGAAGCGGGCGGCTGCATCGTGGGCGATGGCCTTGTTGAACGCGATGTAACGCCCGCGGCGCCGGGTAGCGGAGGCCAGCAGAACAAGGGTGCTGGTCTTCCCGGTACCGGCGCCTGCCTGGAGGGCCAGGTGGTGGCCGGCGCGGAACGCGTCGGCGGCTGCGGTCTGTTCATCGGTCGGATTCAGCATTGTCGCGTTCCAGAGAGGGTGAGGGTGCGGCCAACGGCGGCCAAGAGCATGCCTGGGGTGGTGCGGTCCAGCAGGGCCTTCAGGGCGTGGTCGAGGCGCTCGGCTTCCTGACGGGCGTGGCGGGCGAGGGCACGGTGGATGGTCTGCTGGAGGAAGACGCGGGGTGTCTGGCCCATCTGTTCGGCGGCGTGGCGGATGAAGGCGTCGGCGGTGGGGCTGAAGGCAGGGGTGAGAAGGACGTGTCCGTCGTGGGCCGGGTAGTGGGTGGCGAGGACGTCGAGGGGCAGCAGGTCCTTGAGGCGGTGGTGGGCGCGGCTGAGGGCCCGGCCGGGATCCTTCGCCTTCGCCACGGTCATCAGGCGGGTGGCGTCGTGGTTGGCGGCGAGTGGCATGACGCGGGCGGCACGGGCGAGTTCAGTTTGGGTGGCGGGCCGGGTCAGGGTGATCTCAAGAGCGTGGTGCGGCATGGTCACGCCTCCGTGGCGTACGGGAGGACTGCTCCGTCTGCCGGTGGCGGCGGACTGGCGCTGTCCGGCCGGTGGAGAGCGCCTCATCCGGCCAGGTGCCCTGGCTGGAGGCTGCGTTTCATGGCCGTTCCCGGCGGCCGGTGGCGGGGAGGCGGGCGTGAATGTGCTTGTGATGGAGCAGCGGGTCGAAGACCTCCCAGTCCGCCAGCGCCAGGTCCGCAGCTGCGGGGGCGGCGGCGTGGTCTGGGCAGCGCTGGGTACGCCAGCGCAGCTGCTCCGCATAGGGCAGGTGGGTGAGGTCGTAGACGGCCATGTCGGCGGCGGGCAGGGCCAGTTGCCCGCGGGCGGCAGTGGCGGGCATGAGCACCCAGACCCCTGCGGGGCCCTCGACGGCGAGGACGGGGTGGGGGCAGCGGTGGCGCCGGCGAGTCTGGGCGACGCACTGGATGTCATCAACCGGGCGGGCAGCGAGGTAACGGCCGTACAGAATCTGCACGACGGGCCGGGCCGGCCGGCACACCGGCCCAGATGCAGGGGTCGGTTCGCCGTCCGGAGGCGGCGCGAAGGCGCCAGTATCGAGCAGACGCCGGGTGCGCAGCGCGAGGCGGCGGCGCAGTTCGGCCAGGTGCGGCGTCAGCGGCTCGGTGGGCTCGCGTGCTGGGCACAGGACGGGGTGCGGGATACGGCACCACCGGGTGCCGTCGCTGGCGGCGTGCGCGATGCCGGAGTCGACGTGCCAGCGGCAGGAGGCAGGGACTGCGGCTGCGGCGAGTTCCTGCGGGTGAAGGCCGACGGGTCGTCCTTGGGTGCGGGTGTACCAGTCGATGCAGTTGCCGCAGTCCGGGCACCGGCTGGGCTGAGCGGTGCGCAGGAGCCGGCTGGGGCTGTCCGCGTCAACGCGCAGCGCCCGCAGGTGTCGAGGGGCTGCGGGGGTGCCGTCCCAGCGTCGGCCGGACGGGGTGGTGAGGGAGCACATGTCCGCGAAGGTGACAGGCGACGCGCCGCAGGCACGGTGTCCGGGCCGCCTATGTCGCGCGAACGGTCCAAACACTGGGAACTGATGCGCGATTCATCGCACGTGTGCGCGAGGTCGGTGACCGGATCGGGTGATCTGTCGACAGCGGTGCAGCCGGGGCTATTTCGCAGCTTCGGCGGGAGGGGTGTGGCCGTCGCAGAGGATGGCGAAGAGGTGGTCGACGGGCACGCCCAGGGCATGAGCGAGGGCGTGCCAGGTCTTCAGGGATCCGATGGTGCGGCCCTGCTCGATTTCGATGAGGGTGCGCCTGGCCAGGCCGCTGCGGCGGGCCAGTTCGTCGTAGGTCCAGCCGCGCTCGCTCCTCAGCCGCGCCAGCTCCAAACGGAGGGCGGTGAGGTTCGGGTCGGGCGGGAAGATCGTCACCCCACCATCCGACGGTGCAGACACCTGCCCTGTCAGTGCAGACCTCTGCCCTATTTCCGCAGGTGACCGCCCCAGCGGCAGGGCAGAGGTCTGCACTACGGTGCGGCCAACACCCCCGCTCCCCCCATCGAGGAGAGCGGTAAGCGGAGCGGCCCCGCGCCGACGGAAGGAGGAACGCGCGCCCCATGAGGCTGTGCACCACGCACCCACCGGTGCCCCGCACCTGGACCGTCGAACTACGCTCCCAACGCGGCGGACCGGTGCTCCACTGCCCGCGATGCTCCCCCAGCGGCCAGCTCTTGCAGGCAGCCTCGGCAAGGCAGGCAGCCCTCGCACACCTGGCCCGGCACGCCCACAGCGACGCCCTCCCCGCGCATCTGCGCATCTGTCAGTGCCATGAACGCGGCTGCCGCTGGCACACCCGCCACCGCGGCTGCGCCGGACCCATCCTGCTCGTCCTCACGCGCGAAAACGGCGGACGCATCTGGCGCCTGGCCGATGCCTGCGCCGCCTGCGCAGCCGCCACCCCGTACGCGGCCGTCGTGCCCGACACCGCTCTCGCTGCCCCGTCGACGCGGCATCCGCCCGGTGACAAGCCCGGCTCCGGCCGCGTGAAGCGCGCCAAACGGCGACGTGGCCCGTCCGAGCAGGTCCGCGTCCAGGACATGCTCAGCTACCTGGCATCCGCCCTCCCCACCGGCACCAGCCCCGAGGCCCGGCTGCTCGCTCTCCAATGCGTGCTGCGCGCCGACAACCACGGGCAGGTACGGCTCCGCTTCGGGCTCCTGCGCGGCATGCGTCTGGCCCACGACCCCACGCCCTGGCACGAGTTGGAACGCCACCGCTGGCTCCACCTTGGGTCGCAGCAGAGCACCACCTGCCCGCACGACCAAACCTTCACGGCCCAGTTGGTCGACCCCCTGACACGGGAACCCGGCCGCGCTGACCGTCGCAGTGCCGCCGACTGGGCCCTACGCGTCGCCTTCACAGCACCGCTCAGAATGCTGCCCGCCAGTGCACGACTGACCGCACTGGGCCTCGCCGCACACCACTCCCCCGCCCACGCACGCACCGGCGTTGAAACCGACCGCCTCAGCCGCGCATGCGGCACCACACCCGCAGAACTCGGCCCGCTGCTCGATCAACTCGTCACAGCCGGGACGATCAAAGCCTGGGCCTGCGACCCGCACATCGAAGAGCTCCACTGGGCCCCCTCACGCCCCTCAGTACGCCCTGTCGGGTGAGGCCGACTCACCGCAATGCTGTCGTGGCCACTCCCGGATTCCCGGGATACGACTCCCTTGTTGCTGGGATCACCGCCCGCCGAAAGTGCACGTACTGGAGGTGAGCCATGAACAAGCTCGCGGGAAACCAAGAGGCACACACGATCCCGAGCACGACACCCCTGCTGGCGAAGCTGGCGCAGAAACGAACCGCCTGGAGCCTGTGGATCGCCACGGCCGTCATGGCGGCTATGGCTGTGGCCTTCGCGATTCCCAGCCGGTCGATGCCCCACCCGGAGTGGCACCCATGGGAACTCACCCTGGTGGAGCCCGTCATGCTCGTTGCGTACGCCTTCCCAGGGTTCGTGGTGGCCAGGCGCCGACCGCAGAGCCCTATCGGATGGCTGCTGTTGTTCTCCGGGTTCGGAGCAGTCCTCGACTCCCTGGGGGAGGCTTACGGGCTCTACGCGATTTCCCGAGGCCTGCCGGGGGGTGTCTTGGGCGCGTGGGTGGCGAACTGGGCCTTCGCGTTCTACCTCTTCCCGGTCTATTTCCTGCTGCTGCTCTTCCCTGATGGGCGATTGCCGTCTGCACGCTGGCGGACGCCTGCTGGCATCGTTGCCGCCTGCGGGGTGTTGGTAATGCTGTTCGCGGCCTTCGTGCCGGGCCCGATTGACCCTGACTACTTCCCGACGGTGCCCAATCCGGTCGGCACATCAGTGCTGTCGTTCGCAGCCCGGAATGAAGGCGTGTTCTCGTTCCTGCTTGTCGCGTGTCCGTTTCTACTAGCGGGCGCCTCCCTACTCCGGCGGTTTGGCGCCAGTGGTGGGGTAGCGCGCCAGCAGATCAAGTGGATGGCGTTCGCGGTGCTGGTGGACGTGGTCATGGTGGCTCTCGTCGTGACCTGGAACCAAGGTGTGGTGGGATCGATTGCGGTCGATTTGGCCAGTGTGGCGCTGAGTGCGGCCATCGCGGTCGCGATCGTGCGCCACAATCTGTTCGATATCGACCGGATCTTGAGCCGGTCCCTGCTCTATGCAGGGCTGACGGGGTGTGTGGCCGGGCTCTACATCGGGTCCGTGAGCCTCTTCGGACTTGTGCTGCAGCACTCAGCCTCCGCGGTTGCCGCGCTGCTGGCGACCGGCGTGGTCGCCGTTGCGCTGCAGCCGCTGCGTGACGTGCTGCAGCGCCTGGTCAGCCGGCTCGTGTACGGCTTACGGGACGACCCGTATGCGGCACTGGCCCAGCTCGGCCGCCGGCTAGAAGCGGCCACTGATCCGAAGAGCGTGCTGCCGCAGGCTGCTGCGACGGTGGCCGAGGTAATGCGCCTGCCGTATGTGGCCATCGAACTCGACGACGCCACGGCGCCCGGCGCAGGCACGGCACGCGTCGCCGCCCACGGCACCGAATCCCCGGTCGCGCTGCGGCTGACGCTGGCGCATCAGGGAGAAGAGATCGGCACTCTGCTGGTGGCAGCACGGGCGCCCGATGAGGCTTTGTCTGCCGCGGATCTGCGGCTGTTACGGGATGTTGCCCGGCACATCGCACAGGCCGCCGCCGGTGTTCGGCTGTCCCTGGCACTTCTGCGCTCCCAGGAGCACGCGGTCGCTGTACGGGCGGAAGAGCGCCGACGCCTGGCCCGCGACCTCCATGACGGCATCGGCCCGGTCCTCACCGGCGCCACCTGGACCCTGCAGGCGGCCACCGCCAAGCTGCGGACCAATCCCGACGCCACGCACGACCTGCTGAACACCGCGCTGGTCCACATCCGGCAAGGCGCGCAGGACCTGCGCCGGATCTCCATGGGCCTGCGCTCCCCGGTCGACCAACTCGGACTGCGCGAGGCCGTCCTGGCCTACACCGACCGCGTGTCCCTGGCCGTACACACAGATCTGCCGCAGCACATTCCCCGGCTTGCCGCGGCAGTTGAAGAGGCCGCGTACTGGATCCTGGTCGAGGCGGTGGCGAATGTGCTGCGGCACGCGGAAGCCGCCAACTGCTGGATATCCCTTGAAGTGGGCAACGACGCACTCCAGATGACGGTCGCCGACGATGGGCAGGGCCTGCCCCCGCGGATGCGCCCGGGGGTGGGGGTGGGGTCCATGCGCGAGCGTGCCGCCGAGATCGGCGGCAGCTGCGAGATCCGGCCGCGGAGTGGCGGCGGTACCGAGGTCGTCGTATGCCTGCCCGTCAGTCTGCCAGGCGCAGAAGACACCGGCCTCGCCGAACCGAGCAGGAGCGTGTGATGGAGCAGGGCATTCGCGTCGTGATCGCCGACGACCACCCCTTCACCCGCTACGGCCTGCGCGTCTTACTGGAGTCGGATCCCGGAATCACTGTGGTGGCCGAGGCTTGCGACGGCCGTGAAGCGCTACGCCATGTACTCGAGTTCCACCCGGATGTCGTCGTCATGGACGTACGGATGCCAGGCGGCGACGGCCTGTCGGCCACCCAGGAAATCCAGCGAGCCCGTCCCGGCACCAAAGTCCTGGTCCACTCGGAATACGAAGCAGACCCCACGGTGATGGCCGCCATGCGGGCAGGTGCTTCCGGCTTCCTCCTCAAAGCCGGAGACGATGTCACGCAGCTCACCCGGGCGGTGCGTGACGTAGCGGCTGGCGCCTGGATCTTCCACCTCTCCGACACCGCCCGCATGCGCCCCTGGTTCGACCAACTACGGACCGCCCGCCGTGACGGAGCCTTCCCCCAACTCACCACCCGAGAAAGAGAAATCCTCAACGTCATCGCCATCCCGAAACAGACCACCCGCACCGCCGCAGCCCGCCTCGGCATCAGCCACAAACGCGTCGAGAACGCCCTGACCGACATCAAGGCCAAACTCGGGGCCACCGACCGTGCAGAACTCATTGCCCTAGCCCGTGCAGCCGGCCTCGGAACGCCGCCCTGACCCACCAACCCCGCCGCGTCGGTAGACCGCTCCCGTGACCGCGGGAACCCTCCCACCGCACCCTGGTCTCAACAGATTCCGAGAATTTTGAGGGATCCAAGGCGGAAAGGGAGGGGCGGATGCACCAGGAACAACGGCAGCTCGGCAGCAAAGCCGAAGCGGCGCACAGAACACGGAGTTGGGGCAGGACCGTACGACTGTGGACACCAGCCATCGGGACCGTCATCACCACCGTGATCACGATCTACCAAGCCTGGCACGGCCAGCCACCCGGCTAACATTCCACACGGCACACCAGCCAAAGGCTCACCCAAGCCTGAACAACAGGCCCCTGGGTGAGGCCTTTTGGGGGCATCCCCGATGGACATCGGAGCCGCCAAGCATGGGACGGGTCGGCGCGTACTGATCGACATCAATCCCGGGTTAAGCCACCGTGCCATCGGCATCATGCTCATCCTCTTCGGCCCGTCTCTCGCCAGGGTCGTGACGATGCGCATGGACGAATTCCGTGAAGGCCAGAACGGGATGGAGGTCGTGTTCGCCAGGCCCCGCCGTACTTGCGCTGACCGGCCACTCCGAGCAGGCCACCCCGGCCCCGCTGAAGCGCCTCAAAACAGCTGAAGCAACCACCCAATTAATTCCAAATCTGGACCACGCCCCGCGAGGGTCAGGCGAACACGCCAAGAGATTCCAGAGCCTTGACTGTCCGAGAAGCGATTTGGCCGGAGAAAGGCCATGCCGCCTAAGCTTCCGGAGGTACCGGAACCGGCGAGGACCGCATCCCGATTGACGCGCAACTCACGTGCACGCGGGGACTGAACAGGTACTCCGGTGACCGAATCCCACCCGACGAGCACCGGCCCGGGCCGGCTTCCGGCGGACGCGACCCCGAAGACAAGTCAGCTACGGCCATGGGTGAGGGGTAGCGACTGGGCACACGCTCTCGGCGTCTAGGGTCGAGAGGATCAGTCAGCATGCTTCATCCGCGAGGTGGTCATGTCCTCTCCTGTTCCGGGCCTGCCGGACCAGCTGTTTCAGCACTTCGGTCGCGCTGGATTGCAACGGTTCAGCCGGGCCGATCTGGTTGGCGCCCAGATGCCTGGCTCGGCCCGGGCATTTCTTGAAAGCACGGGCGTGCCTCAGTCGGTGGCGCCCTACTTCCAGGGTCGCGGCCTCACGGAATCGGTGGCGCTCGGTGTTGTTGCCGCTCAAGAGCTGCAGCTGCGGGTTCCTGCAGAGTTCGAGCGGTGGCTGCGGATCGGTTGTGACGGCCGGGCGCATCTGTGCGTCCGGCCGAACGGCGCGGTGGAGGCGGTCCTGCTGGTCGAGGGTGGCGAGGACATGTTCGTGAACAGCGACGTTCATGCGTTTGCGGCGTCGCTGCTGGCTCTGGATCGAGCCCAGCCTTTGGTCGCGGCCTCCTCCGGGCTACAGGAGGCGGCCAGGGTGTTCCGGGACCTGAACGCGGAGCTGCGTGGCATTGACAGGCAGGCGTTCGCGGAGCGGGAGAGCTGGTGGCCCCGTGTCCTGGACGACGTCCGCCACACCCTGAACTTCCCGTTCTCCGCTGCTTTCGAGTACGTCGATGAGATGGGCAGCAGGCAGACTGTCACCGAGTCGACCGGGCCGGGGCTACGCCATCCGGAAGAGATTCTGTGGCAGCGCCTGTCCGCCAGCGGCGTGCAGCCACGGCAAGTGCGCCGCGTCTACTGCGAGCTGGAGCCGTGTCTCATGCCGGGGCACTACTGCGCTCTGTGGCTGCAGGCCACGTTCCCCCATGCCGAGTTCACACACAGTTTCGACTATGGCAGTACGGCGGAGTCTCGCGAGGCAGGGCTGCAGGAGCTGATCAGGCACGCCGCGGAGCAGGCGAGGCGGCAGTGACCCGTTGGGAGCCGCCGGCCGCCGGTCGTGAACCTGCTGCGGCTGCTGTGCTGGGCTGGCTGGCTGACCCAAAGGCTCCGCATCTGTGTCTTGTCTCCGGTTCTGCAGGTTGCGGCAAGTCGACGCTGCTCGCGTGGCTGGTGCGCCATGGCAGCAGGAGCGCCACCCCGGCCGAGCGTGCCATCCATGCGGTGTCGCCGTTTGCTGGGAGCAGTGCGCGGGGCACGGTCTGGGCTCTGGCTGCTCAGCTGGGGCTGTCGGCACGCACGCCCGGGGAGCTGGTGGCGCAGCTAGCAGCGGACACGCGGCGGGCCGCAATCGTCATTCCTGATCTCGCCGAGAGGGCTGTCGCCGAACTTGTCCTCGAGCTTGCGCGGCTGCCTCACGTCCGATTGATCGTCGAGGCTCGCACAGGCAGTCCCGCGCACGGCGTCCTTGCCGGCAACGGGTACGCGGAGCTGGATCTGGACCTCGCGCAATGGCAGGACACGCGCCGCTTCGAACAATGGCAGGCCGCACTGCCCCCGCGGGGCGAGGCTGACGCCGGCGCGAGGGCAGCTGATCCTGTGGACCTCTCCAGCCCAGAGGCTGTGTGCGCGGCCGACCCTTGGGTCGTCACGGCGCTGTACGAGGCAGATGCGGCAGAGGATCACGGCGGACTGCGATCTTCATGGTTGAAGGCAGGACAGTCCCTGTGCCGTGAACAGACACCCGCCACCCGGGCATTGGTACTCCTGGCCGCACTGGGCGACATGGCCGATCCCCGGCTGAGACCTGCTCTCGCCGGGCTCGCTGACGAGGCTCCGTGGCAGGTGGACTGGACCCTGACCAAGGGGGACGTGACTCCGCCGTGGACCGGCCCGGTGGCCGCCCTGACGCTGGGAGAAGGTTCGCTGGATGGCACCGTCCTCGCTGCGGATCACCTCGGCACCGTACGAATCCTGACCTTGCGCGACGGCGTGCCGCATGGGCGCCTGTCACCGGCGGTGGGGGTGGTGTCAGCGCTCGCCGTATTGCTGGACGGCACGTTGCTGGTGCTGGGCGAGGCCGGAGGCGTCCATGCGGACCGTTCCGGAGCGCAGAAGAAGTCCGGCTCCGGCATGGAGGCATTGCTGGAGGGCCCGGACGAAGCCGACGGCCTCATCACCTCGCTTCAGGGACAGGCGGGTACTGCGCTCGCTTCCGCTGGAGACGTGGTCGCGCTCGGAGACGCTCTGGGGACGGTGCGGGTTTCCGGTGAAGCGGTCGCTAGGGCGGCGCTCCATGACGGGCCGGTCAGCGCAGTGGCCGTGGTGAGTCTGCCGGTTGACGACGGGACGATGCTGCCAGTCGTCTACAGCGGCGGCGTGGATGGCAAGGTGCGCGCGTGGTCGCCCCTTGAGGATCCGATGCGCCTGCCGGTGGTGGAGCGTCGGCAATCGGTGGTGGCGCTTGACGCCACCTACGGAGACGAGGGCCCCCTCGTCGCTGTGGCGTGGGCTGATGGGCTCGTGGAACTCCACCAGCCGGACACGGGCGGCCATTTGCGCTTCCGCCCAGGCGCTCCGGTCCGCGCCGTGGCAGTCACGACGCAGGGTTCTGTGGTGGTGGGCATGGACGAGACGGTCGTGCGACTCTCGCCCCGGATCCGCCAACCAACCACCCTCTGACGCCACTAATCAGCCAGTCACTGGCTTGATCCATTCCCCCCGGCCCAACCGAGTTGACGATCATTCAGGCCACAGTCGAGGCTGACGAGACGACGCCGACGACGGGGGTTCAACGCGTGGGGAAACAGCTGCCGGACGACTTGGTCGAGGTCCTGGACCTGATCGGCATCGACTGGCCACAGATCGACGAGGACGAGGTCAAGTCCTCGGCCAAGGACTACCGGAACCTAGCCGACGGCATCCGCGACGCGGTCAAGGAAGGCAACAACGCCTGCTCGCACATCGTCGGCGGCAAGAGCAAAGGTGCCACCGTCGCCGCCATCGACCGGCGTTGGGGCAGGCTTACCACCAGAGACCTCGCCACGTTCGCCAAAGGCTGCGACGAACTGGCCGACGCGCTCGACGAGTGCGCTGGGCTCATCCTCACCTGCAAAATCGCCATCATCGCCAAACTCACCGCCACGGCCGCTACCGCGACCGCAGGCGTCATCGGCATGTTCTTCACCGCCGGACTCAGCGGCCTGCTCTCCGCGGCCGCCATAGCAGCGGCGCGCCTCATCATCCAGGAGGCGATCGACTACGCGATCGGCGAGATCACGGCCATAGTCACCGACAAGATCGAGGCCAAGATCCTTGCGGAGATCGAAGAACTCTTCAGCGACCGTCTCGGCGCCGGCGCCACCTACGACGTGATGGCCTCGGGCGAGGCGGACATGGCCCAGGATCTCGTGATCGAGTTCGACGAGTTCGACCGCGCGTCAGGCGACTACAAGAAGACAGCGGACAACTTCGACAGGAAAAAAGGCACCTTCAAAGGCGGCGGGACCCACCGCAAGACGTCGGTCAAGAAGGACAGCCGCTTCCACAAGCTCGCCACCGTCATGGACAAGGCCGAGGACGCGGTCGACAAAAAGTCCGACGAAATGGTCAAGACCCTCGAAGACCACGGCGGCAAGATCGACAAGAGCAAACGCGACCAGCGGAAGGAGGACGAAGAGCGCAAGCGCGACCTCGACCGTTGCAAGGTGGACAGCGGGGACACCCCCATGTACCTCCTCAACGCGGACGGCTCCGTCCAGACACTCAGCGCGAACGGCACAACCGGCGACGTCTCCCGCACGGACAAGTCCGGGATCTGGAACATCCTCGAGAAGGACGGAACGATCTGGCGCCCTCCCAAGGGAGACAACCCCTACACCGTCCCGCGAGGCCGTACCGGACCGGCCATCAGTTCCACCAAGATCCAGCCCGGCAGCAGCGATCTGTCACGCGCCACCGAAATCGCGCGCTTCGCCAAACAGGACTACGGCGGCACCAACTTCGCCGCGGCCCGCTACATCAACCCGCAGACAGGCAAGCCCGTCATCCTGGTCGGCGACAGCGGAGGACCGCACTCCGAACGGCTCATCGGCTACCCGGTCCTCCGGCACGGACAGGAGAAACACATCCAGACGGTCTACACCGAACGAGAACCCTGCCAGCTCAGCCCCAAATGCGACCAATGGCTCGACATACATTTCAAGTCGAAAAACCCAGCACTCGAAGTCGAATACGCCAATGACTACGACCAAGCAGACAGGTCCACCGCACGGGACAAGGAGCATCGTGACTACATGAGAGACTTGAAGAAGCAACACCAGGAACAAGGACATCCGTAACCCCGGGAAGACGACCGCATGCTGACCCACATCCCTGCCTCCACGGTCATCGAGACGTTCGGACTCACGGCCGTCACCTACTTCCCGCGCACAGCCGGTGGCCACCTCCACGAGCCCACCGCCAGGTTCCTGTCCTGTGTCGGCCTGCCCGAGAACTCCTTCTACTCCCCAAGGCTCGACCTGGAGAACCAGGCATCCCCACGGCTCAGCAACTCCCCGACCCTCAAAGCACACTTCGAGGCCGACGGAGCAGAATGCCCACCTGAGGCCGAAGGCTGGGAAGTGCTGGGCGGCTTCATCTACGCCACCGTCGCGCTCGACCCACGAGACGGCAAGATCTACGCCTTCCCCGAAGGGGAAGAGTTCTACGTGCCCATGCACGCCGACGTGTCATCGCTCGTCCACTCCCTTCTCGTCCTGGAGCAGGGGAAGGCCGACTACAAGAACCTGCCGCACGACGACGAAGGTGCCGCCGGCGCCGAGGCAGCAGAACGCATGAAACAGCGCATCACCGAAGTCGACCCCACACCCTTCGCAAGCGCCGACAGTGAATGGGAAAAACTCTTCGAAGAGATTTCCTTCGGCATGTGGGGATAGGCACCCCCATCGTCTTCCGGTCTCATCCCGGCTGAGGCAGCCCAGCAGTTTGCTGGCCGTGGGGCGCGAACGCCACATCAAGGGTCGTCCTCCGGGTACGGCTGATTTGATCAAGGAGCCCCGCCCACGCGGAACTTGCCGTCCACGAGGGGTGACGCGGACCAGATCATCGATGACGTGATGAGTGAAGGCTGGAGACGTTCTCACCGTCGGCACCACGCAGGTCGTCACCGCTCCGGATTCCGCGCGCCGCTCAACGAGCCGGCCCACTCCCTGGACAGGCGGTGGCAGCCGCACCCGATAGCCGGCCCTCACCCCCTGGCGCATGACCGACCGTGGCATCGCCACGGAACGCGCCCGGCCGTGAACGGCCGTAGCCCGGGCGAAATACGCGCCGAACCTCGGGGCCCTGACGATCAGCGAGGACCGTGCACCGGGTGCAGCGGTCCTCGTTCTGAAGAGGCAGCGGGCGGGCGGGCGGCGGTTCAGCCCGCCTTCCGCCTCGCCATGCCACCCTCCGCGCCTGGCAGCGCGTTGCGGATGACGGCCTTGCCGGTGATCGCGCGGGCGATGGTGTGCGTCGCACCGAGCACGACGATGAAGGCGGTCACGATGAGCGCGACAGCGACGTCACGGCGTGAGGTCAACTGGCCTGTGAAGTACAGGACGCCGACGGTCACGATCGCGGTCGGTGCCACGGCGCCGTAGATGCGCTGGCGGATACGCGGCGGCAGGACGGGGATACGGATCCCGACCTTGCGGAACCACGGAGAGTCGGACGGGACGAGGCTCAGCGGGACGGGCTCGTTGCCCTCAGAATCGTTCACCTGCGGGTCCTTCTGTTCCAGGGGGACAGGGGTACTGCGGTGGTGCTGGGTCCGGGCTCGACGCCGCTGGGTGCGGCGCCGGGTTGCCGGAGAAGCGTCAGGGCCGGCCACGGCGACCGCGGCCCAGGCGCTGGTCGAGGGTCTTTGCCGTCATCTCGTCGCGCGCGACGATGAGGTCGGGGATGTCCCCGCCCTCCTTCAGGGTGTTCATGAGCAGCTGCGAGCCCTTCCACGACGGCAGCATCCGGCTGGCGTCGGCGAGGGGCCGTACAGCGAGCCCGTGCGCGGCAGCTACGAGGACGATGGCGGAGTCGAGCACCGTGCCGGAGTAGTGCATGGCCACCGGGACGTTGTGGCTGAGGAGGGCCTCGGTGATCGCCGAGCAGGTGTCGTGCACGTAGTCGATGTGGGGGTAGTGCTCCTCGAGGACGGATGCGAAGCGGATCATCTGCCGGGGCAGAACGATGTAGCCCTGCTCGGCGGGCTGCCGACTGGTGTCCTCGCTCAGCTCCTCCCACTCCCCTTCGGGCAGGCGGAGCCGGTAGGCGGAGGAGCAGTCCGCGGTGAGGCCAGAGTGGGCGGTGGCCACGGCGGCGGTCAGCTGCGCACCGGGCACCTTGACGAGGATGGACAGCGACATCACGCGAGGATTGCCGGTGATCAGCAGGTCCCTGAGCGAGCCGGTGAAGGAGATCGAGACCACCGGCCGGTCGTCCAGCACGCACTGGCGCACGAGGGCGATCCGGTCCTCGGTGTCGCCTTTCGCACCGACGAGTTCGACGTCCATGGCCGCGGAGGCGCTGAAGGCCGTCAACCCGGCGCGGATGTCCGTGAAGACCTGTTCGCGCGCGGCCTGGGCCGTCGTCTCCCAGAACTCGGCGGCCCCCGGAACTCCCGCCGGCGGCCGGCGGCCGGGATCGGGGGTGTACTCGTCGCGCAGCAGAGCGACTTGCTCTTCGTTCGTGCGCGGGCCGGGGACCAGATCCTGCGCGTCGTTGACGTCCGGGTCCCGGGACAGTCCGGTCCGGATGCCGCTGATGGAATCGACGGCCGTCTCGGCAACGCCCCGGGCTATCGCGGACGAGACGTGGAGCGGCGGCTGAGCGCCGCCAGCGGGACCGCCATGCGTCTTCACCAGTGCCTCCGTACAGTGAGATTGGATCAACGATCAGTGTTCGGAACCACACTACCTTTCGCGCGCACCTTTGCGAGTTTCCACCTCCAGTAGGCCACTTGGCCATCTTGTCGGCCTACCCGCCCCCGCGCACCACCGCGGAGACCGCCGACGTCGCGCGCCGCGCGGTGCCCGGAATCGCGCCAAGTGGCGGCGGGTCATGCGGAATCGATCACCCATCAGTCGCGGGGAAAGCCTTCCCACCCCGATCGACCTGGGCTGACGCCGAGGTTGGCGGGCCGGCTGGACGAGCCGAGTCGGGGCAGCTGATGCCGCGGCGCCCACCACGCGCAGCGGCACAGCCGTTTGACCAGGCTTCAGGTCGGGGACTTACAGAGGCGACAGTTTCTCGTCATGTAGCGAACGCAACTACAAAAGACGCGCACTATGACACTACAGAACCACTACGCTGGACCGGCGGAGAAAACCTCCACCTTGGCACCCGCATGCCCGCGTACGACTTGCAGCAGGAGGCACGCCATCTTGTCCCTGGCCGGAGCGGCTGGCGCGCCTCCCTTATGAGAGAGGGATCTTTGTGCCCGATACCCAGCAGACTCGTCCGACCGTCCGCCCGAAGGACAAAGAGCGCCACGTCGTCGTCTCGGTGCGATTCCCGGAACGGCTGTTGCAAAAAGTGAACGCCTTCGCCGCCGTCAAGGACGCGACCGCCAACGCGGTGATCCGCGAAGCCGTCGAGGAGCACATCCGCACCCAGGTGCGGACCCCGGAGTTCCAGGAAGCGAGCAGGGCTCACATCCAGCGTGCTCAGGAACAAGTCGCTGCCGTCCTGGACGACGAGGAAGCAGCGGCCATCGCATCGTGAACAGCACGCCTGCAGCGTCGCGGGATGCGGCAGCCTCCTCTCCGGCAGAGGAATCAAGGCCTGATTCCCTCACACGCACCACTGACCACACAGTTGCGCAGCGACGGAGGCGGGGCCCGCCCGTGCGGGCCCCGCACGTCGCGGCGCCCCCACAGCTGCGGCCGGCACCTGAGCCGGTCAGCGACGGGCGCAAAAGTCGTGGAGCCGTTCAGCCAGGCGCCGGTCAGGTCGGCTGACGATGGCGCATCCACTGTTACGGGAGGCGAGCCGGTTGATCTCGGCTTCCAGTCCGCCAGTGGGCGGGCTGGCCGCTGATCCGTTGTGCCGAACGTAGCGGGCGAAGATCTCCAGACCTTCGAGGAATTCGCCGTCCGGCGCTGAAGCGCCAGTGGAAGCATGGATGACCTGCCGGTACCAGTGCTGCGCCTCCCTGCTCTCGCCCAGCTCGAGGTGGTGCAGATGCAGGCAGTAGGCGGCTGCCCGATGACCGGCGCCGGCGGCGATCTGCCACCAGAACTGGGCGCTTTCGGGGTGGCCGGTGAGATAGAGCAGGCAGGCGAAGACGAGCGCGCCCTCGATGTCGAGCTGATCCTCGGTCAAGTGGATGCCCGCTTCGGGATCGGCTGCCAGTCGATCCATGTGCAGCGCGGCGCCCGGCTCGTTGAGGACCCAGCGAGAGACTATGCCCAGGCGCTGTCCTGCCTGCGATGCCCTGTACACCTCGGCCGCGGGTGCCGCCAGTGCGGCCTCGGCCGCCAGTCGGCACAGCGCTGCCGGGACACTGAAGGTGCGGGGGACGGGAGGGGAGACAGCGGCGTCTGCCAGAAGGTCATCGATGGCGGAGGTCATGTGCGCTCCCCTTTCTTCGTGTCGGCGGGCAGTCCCAGCTGGACGCGGAGCCGTTCCTTGGCCTTGCGGCCGTGGTAGTCGACGGTGCGCTCGTTGAGGCCCATGAACCACGCGATTCGGGACGGCGGGTAGCCGAGGAGGTGACGCAGCACTATGACGTCGAACTGCCGGGGCGGGAGGGCGGCGATGGCTTCGTACAGTCCCGTGTTGCCGTCCATCAGGCTGAGCTTGTCCCGGGCGGCGCCGAGCACGGTGGTGACAAAGGCCGGGCCGCGGCCCTCGCTCTCCAGCCGCTCGTCCACGGTCCGGCGAACGATCGCCCAGGCCCGCTGCTCGAAGTTCCCGGCCTGCAGAAGGTCGTCCCAGCTGGTGAGGATGTCCAGGAACACGGCGTGGACAACGTCTTCCGCGGCGCTGCGGCTGCCGAGCTGTATGTGCGCGTAGCCGTGGAAGAGTTCCTGATGTCCGAGGTAGAACGCTTCGAAGTCCAGCGGGAGCGCCAGCGGGTCGCGCACCGGTTGCGTGAACCTGCCGCACGGCGTGGCATCGCCCTCATGGACGTGCTCGCCGTTCAAGCCGGCCTCCCATGAGTGTGGGTCATCACGGATCCTCTGAAGGAGGGGCAGCACGTCAACTCTGGCGTACCGGAGGCCCGTTGGGTCTCACCACCCACCTAAGCGATTTCGGCGGCCGAACACTCACGCCCCACGGGAAAAAGGATTACCGACTGCTCACCCTTGGCCACGATGAGGTAGATCATCCAGCCAGGTGGAGGCACGAAATAGAGGCTGAACAGCGGCGATTCCACATGGGCGGGCGCGGCAGGGCTGCCAGCTCAGGCACTGAAGTGGCCCAGATCACACACCAATTGGGCGGGGAGCGACGCACTGCGAGCCGAACCGATCGCTTGTTGGCGAAGCGACCAGCACTTGAGCAGCTTGACCGGCATCAGGCAGAGTCTCCGCCAGCGCACCGCCGCCGCCCATCTCACCCCGCGCAGGCAAGCGGCCGTGCTAGACGCCTTCAGGCCGCGACTGGGCGCTACGTGTCGTCTCCAGACCGCCGTTGAAGGGGCAGCCTGCTGGGCCTGCGACTACGTAGGTCGGCATCCCCCGACGCGAACAGGCATCGTCGTGGTCGGCCGCCGTCCGCGCCGGGGCACGCCGGGGCACGCCGCCCCCTGGGAGACGTGGAATCTCGCTCGGCCCGGCCGACCTGGCCGTCAGGCATCCGGTTCCGGGCCCCTCGGACGTGTACGTCTACGGAGAGGCAGTCACCCGCTCGATGCGGCCCTCCAACGCATATTCGTCCACGATGTCTTGGAGGCAACCCAGTGCCCAGCAACGAGCGCACGCCCATCGCGATCGCAGTGATGGGAGCGGCCTTCGCCGCCTACCTTGCGGTTTCCAACCCGTCCCTGATCCCGGCTATCACTCTTGCCGTCGCCGCCTTCGTGGTGCTTCTGGCGTTCCTGAAGTTGTAACGCCGTGCCGAGCGTTGGAGCACCCAGCGCGGCGGCGTGCAGCGGCCAGTTCCTTCGAGACCTGACGCTGGACGCGGCTGCGCTGGGTGCCGGTGACTCGGTCGGGGCGGATTGCAGTCACAGTGACGGCAATCCGCCCCGACCGTGCGGCCCACTGGTGTGCTAACTGACCTTGGTCTTCATCCGGCTGGAAAAGTTCGTCCTCGGGCATCCGGATCCAGGCCCTTCTGACGTGTAGGCGGGTGAAGGCGCTGCCTTCATCGCTGAAGACACCTCACAGAAGGGAGCTGAGCCCGATGGCTTGGCCTGAGATCCCATGGGGGGACGGTGCGTACACCACCCGCCATGGCACGCTGCCGTGGGTGATGCGTGAACGGAGGTCACCATGACCGAAGAAACGTGCCCACCCGCCTTCGACAGTGACCCCGACAAGCGGTTCGCCGCTCTGAGACGTCCATTATTGTCGGCAGCTATGGCGAGATCATCTGACCGAGACTTTGCTGAAGACGCGGTTCAGATCACCATGGAGAAGGTATTCAAACGATTTCCCGAGTTGGGTGAAATCAGTGACAGTCGACTAGTTCAGTATAGTCGTAAGGTTCTTTCGCACGTAATCATTGATGAGTTTCGAGCTAACAAGAAGCTCCCGATCATCCCGGTTCCGCCGGAAGACCTTCCCGATGGAACCTCGTCGCTGGGTATTCCGGAATCAGTTCTTGTTGCTGAACTGCGGGCCGAGATCTACAAGTTCATCTCGGAGTTGCCCGAGCGTCAGAGGCAGGTCGTCAACCTCGCGGTGGTGAGGGAACTTCCGCTAGAGCAAGTAGCGAAGGAGATGAACGTCGATGTGGAAACCGTCCAGAGGTATCTCAGGACGGCCCGCCGACGGTTGGAGAGGACAATGGTTGAGTCATCCGAGGAGGTGTCAGCATGAGCAGTTGGATGTTTGATGAAGAGCGAGAGGCGTTCGCCCGCCTGGTCCTGCTGGAGCTCTTTGACCAGGCAATGTGTGAGGAAACCGGGTTGGGCGAGGTCTCTGACCTGCTCATTCACCAGGGGGGTCGGCCTTCGGGCCGGCCCCCGGCCGGGGCCTGCCTGGTGTGGGATGAACGCCCGTTCCGTGTGCGTGATCTCATCGGTGATCTCATCGCCAATGGCCGTCAGCGAGAACGTCTCTTGGAGCTGGTCAAGCTAATCAACAAAGAGACGAAATCCCCGATCACGTCTGCTGAGGCGAGAAGAGTCGCTGAGATCGCAGAGGCAATCGGTGACCTAAAGGTCGCCTACCGCTGGTGGTGCAGGGCTGCCGCCTCTGGCGATGAGGACGCGCGGGACTATCTAGAGATTCTCAAAGAGGATTTGGGGGTGGTAAGTGATGTTCCAGATGAGGCGATCAAGGAAAGACGCCTATTCCGTGAACAGTTCATGCTCCGCCAGGTCAGAGTCTTAAGGAGTCTCTGCAGTCGTGAGCGTGTCGCAGAAAAGGAACTGAACGATCTTTTCGGGGAGATCGAGCAGTTCCTTTCCAACCCTGACCAGGTAGCAGATGGAGGAAGGCGTATTTGAAGAAGATTCTTTGGTGATCCCTTAGCTCTCTCGTGCAGAGAGAGCGGGTGAGGAGGTCTTCAGCGAGCGGCGGCTGTCTCGGCAGAGGCAGCCGCCGCCCTCCTCTCTGAGCAGACCAAAACTCGCCCCGCTTGGCTCTCGCCGCTCGTACGCTCGCCTCCAGCTCGGCCATCAGGTCCACCGCCGGCACCGGCTCCACCGGCGACTCGGCCAGCTCGCCGCCGCTGGCCTTCGCCGCGATCAGCTGCTCGAGGGCGTGTCCGTACTCGTCGTGCAGCGCGCGCTGCTCGATGCCGGTCAACTCCCGGATGAGCACCTCGGCGAGTTCTAGCTCCGGGGCGGTGGGGCGGTCAGCCGTCGCCTGATGCACGACGACGGCCTCGCCATCGAGGACCGGTTCGCCGGACTCCTCGTCCTGCTCTATGCCCAGCCCCTCACCGTGGTCTCGCAACTGCCGGTCACGGCGGCGATCGTCGAGGGCCCGCAGACGTCGCTGATGCTCGGCGACACTCCCCTGCTGCTGACTGATCCTCTGGACATGCTCGCCCGCCGGCTCCTCGCGCGGCGACGCGGGCACACCGCCATCGGCACCTCGGCGGACTCGCCCTGGCTCTTCCCCGGTGCCCTCGCGGGCCAGCCCCTCAGCAGCTGTCATCTGGGGACCCGGCTCAAGCGGCTGGGTATCTACTCCCGTCCGGGCCGGACCTCCGCCCCTGATAGGGCTCTCCACCCAGCTGCCGGTTGCGGTCCTCACGGAGATGCTGGGGATCAGCCCCGAGAACGCCGATACGCCGCAGAACTCCCCAGGTCGAACACACCCACGGGGCTAAGCACCGAAATCCAGGTTCGGCCGCTGCCCCAACAGCCCTATGGTCCACTCCATGCATGCCGAACAGCTCAAGGCCTCGTCGCGGAAGTGGATGACTGCGGCACTCACGGCGTTCGCGGAGGGGCCCGAGTCATACGACTTCGCGGTTCACCACGCTGGGATCGCCGCCGAACACCTCCTCAAGGCCTACCTCGCGGGCCTCCACCCGGCGCTGATAGTCGAGGCCCGGGACTTCGATTCGCTCCTCCACGCCACCGGCCACGGTACGCACGCCTCAGCCCCCGAGAGTCGGGCGAAGACGATCGGGCTGGTGGAAGCCCATGCCCGAGTCCACAAGATCCTTCGGAATCAGATCCCGATCAACAAGCAGGCACTGGAGCCGGTCGCAAACGCCCGCAACGGCGTTGCTCACAGCGGCGTTCATGACATCACGGAGGTCCAGACGGTCTTCACCACATGCCTGCGGCTGATCGACCCGTTGCTCGCAGAGCTGAAGATGGCTCCGGACGACTACTGGGGCAGCTACGTCCCTCTGCACGACAGGCTGATCGAGGAACGCGTTCAGGCCGCCCGCATCCGGCTGGAAGGCAAGCTGGCCAAGGCGCGGGCCATCTTCGAGCAGCGTTACGGGCACTTGGCATCGAAGGAGCGGGAGATCGTGCTCGCCACGATCACACAACACTCGCCCCGCTACATGGAACAAGACCTGGAGACGACCTGCCCTGCCTGCGGCTCACAGGGTTGGCTCATGGGCGACACCCACATCGAGGAGACAAACAGCCCCGTCGTGGTCTTCACTCCCTACGTCTTCGCCTGCTCCGCATGCGACCTCGACGTCGAGAACGAGGAGTTCTGGCAGCTGGGAGACCTCGGTGACGAAGTTGAACTCTCAGACTCGCCGGAGGACTTCTATGGGACCTGGGAGCCGGATCCCAAGTTCCTCCCGGACGACCCGGAAGACCCCACGATCGATGCGAACTGGGAGCCGGACGAAGACATCTATCGAGACAGATGACCCGCCTCCGGCATGGCATTGCTCAAGTTCTGTTATCCGGAGTTACCAATATTCGCGCGGCTGTTCGGAACGGCACGGTCGTGGAGCACCACGGCGTGCCTCTTCCGCACGAGGGGAGCCAGGAGCCGGGCCGTCCGTGCTTCCCCGGCGGTACCCACCCACCAGCTGTTGTGGGCACGCAGGTATAACCGACCCACCCCCAGCCCCGCCACGACCAACCCGGCCACCAGGCCCAGTTGCCAGTTCACCAGCGCGCCCACCGCCACGCCGACCACCGCGGCGGCCGCCGCCAAGAGCGGCAGCACCACCCGGGCCAGCCGATGCTGCGCTGCCCGTTCCGCAGTCCGCGCAGCCTCACCCATCCGGGCCGCGCTCGCACCCGCCCGCCCCGGCCCCCAGCTCTCGTCATTCCCCCTACGTGGTCACTGCCCTGCACTTGGGTCGCGGGCTCCGAGCTGCTGTCCCCGGGCGACTGCACCGACGCCCTCGGCCTGCAGTACAGCCTGGAACCCTCCGGCAGCGGCTACCGAGTGCGCCCCATGGACAGCGGCATCCTGCCTCCCCGAACCGACGGCGCCGAAGCCATCCAGGCGGAATGCACCGGAGCCACCGATCAGGTCTTTGCTTCAGCCCTCTCGAACCGGCCAGAGAGTTCGGCGGTGCGGGACGAGCGAAGTACCGCTTACCGGAAGCCGGAACCCAAGGGCAGAACGGTCCCGCCCGACCGTTCGCGCACCGATCGAAGTCTCTGGCCGGGGACGTTACCGGTGCTGTAGCCGGTGAGGACTCCGGCGATCGCCCCCACGAGGCGGCCATCAGAAGGATGGTGACATGGACGAGTACGGCCCTGATGAGCCTGCATGTTGACCTCCGCCTCCCGGGAAGCCCCGCACAGTGGAGGGACCGTCCCGAGAGAGACGGGGACGACGCTCGGCGCCAGCCCCCGTGGCAGTCCGTGCGCCAACACGGGGTTCTGCCGTATGCCCTGTTTGGTTGCACCCAGAGGTCAGGGCTCTCCGGACTTCTGAAACGAAATCCGGGTTGCGTGACCCACTGTGCCCCGGAGCGGTCCAAGGCAGCAATTTCCACATGACAGAGGATGAGCCAATCCGCAACGCCCTGTGTCCGTGCGGTCATGACGTCACGGGATATCGGAGACGGCTCCCCTAGTGGGGACTACACACGGTAACTTTCTTAAGCCGAATGGTGGATTGAGCGCTGGTGAACCAAAAGGCCGATGAGGCAAGCGAAAATGCTGACAAATCAGACATGCGGGGATCTTCGGGGTTCTGAGCCGCTGGGTGACGTGCTGATCGTGCTGTGAGACTAAACATGCCCGTGCGTGCGCGCAGCGCCAAATGCCGCACACCTCACACGGGTTGCACCCAGAAACGGGGTGCGCCGGAGACCGGCGCACCCCCTCATGGAGGGCTCGATCCCCGTGGCGAAGAACAACGGCGATGTCGCCGTACCCGCCTTCGACAAGAACGCCGCCTCGACCGGTGGCACCGTTCAGGACCAGGCATCCAGCCGCCTGACTATCGCGCAGGTGCTGCCGGGCATCGTTTTCCCGGTTCTCGGCTGCATCCTCTACCTCGTTGGCAAGGTCCCCGTCGTCGACATCGTCGCTCTGCTCGGCTCGTGCGGCGCCGTCGGCGCAGTCGTGACGCTGATCGTCAGCGGCGGTCGCCGTCTGGCGAATGCGGCAGGTGTCGCGCTTGCGCAGGGCCTCGCCCATCTCACCGCCTCGCAGCAGTGAAGGAGTCGGACGATCATGGGACGTCACCAGAATCCGATCGACGCCTCCCGCCCGGCCCGTGCTCATCTGGCCACGGCGCTGCGTCGCGTGCGTGAGGAATCCGGCCTGACCTACACGGAGATGGCCGACCGCTGCACCGTGTCGGCAGCAACACTCAAGCGGGCCGCGTCCGGCACGTCCGTGCCGAAGGAGAGGACCGTGCGCGAGTACATCAAGGCGTGCACCTCGTTGCCGGGCGGCATGCCGTTGAACCTCGTGCTCACACTGCACCGAGCAGCCCGGATGGAGGAGCGCGGCATCCTCACCACCCTCAGCGCACCCGACATCCACCTCATCAGCGACGAGCGGGACCTCAGCCGCGCGCTCGAAGTCCTCTACGAGCGAGATGGTGCTCGGCCGATGCGGGACATCCAGGACCGCAGCGACAACTCGTACGCGCTGCCTATGAGCTCGCTGCGCCGGATCGTGAAGAGGCGAACGATCCCGGCCGATGAGCAGCAGCTCCTCGCGTTCGTCCATGGGTGCGGCGACCACGACCACGATCAGGCATGGAAAGAGGCCTGGGCCAAGGTCACCGGCACGGCCGCCGCGACGGCGCTCGCCCCGAGTGCCGAATGGCAGCCCAGCTTCGATCTCGACCACGCCTATGACGGGAACACCGCCAAAGCGGCCCAGCCGCAGATGGGTAAGAGGAGTCCCCTTCGGGAGCAGCTGTCCAGACTGGCGCGTGAACCAGAAACCTGGACGACAGTGATCACGGTCCTCAGCCTCTGGACCGCGCAGCAGGTCGCCAGCCGCGGCGGTCAGTCGAGGAAGACAGCCGACTTCTCGGCAGCTAAAGGCGCGAGGCGGTCAATTTCTCAGGTGCCCGTGAGGCTGATCGCCTCGGGTGTACAAGCCCGTGATGCTTATGACCTCGGATAAGAGGCGATATCCGAGGCGATATACCGGACATGACGACCCGTCGGTCCGGTGCCCGACGAACGGAGCGGCATGAGATCCAGCGGACCGGTCCGCGCGGCCGACGAGCCCGGCGCCGGTGTCGACTTCCCGCCCGTGGCGAACGGGCTCGACTACCTGGTCAGCGTCGTCGAACTTCTTGCCGTGGGCGAGGACGCGGTGAGCCCCCGCAACCTGAAGTACGCGGTGCTCCATCTCCAGGCCGCGACCGAGGTGCTGCTGAAGTACCGGCTCTACCGCGAACACTGGACCCTCGTCCTGCAGAACCTGGACCTGACCAGGATGAACAAGAACAAGAAGATGACCCGTGCGCTCTTTGACGGAGGCGACTTCGTCAGCTGCACCCCTGAGGAGACCGTGCTGCGGCTCCGCAACATCGTCGGGCTGTCCATCAGCGAGGAGGAGCAGAAACAGATCCTCTCCCTGGCCAAGTCCCGCAACGCGCTGCAGCACTACGGCCTGACCGACTCGGAGGGATCGGTCGAGGCCCGCACGGCGGAGGTGCTCGACTTCCTGATCCGCTTCCTCGACGAGGAGCTACTGCCGCGGCTGGACGAACAGGAACGCGAACGGGTCGAAGACGACGTGCAGTTCATTCGCAGCGGCCTCACCAGGATCCGAGCCTTCGTCAAGCAGCGTATGGAGCGGCTAATGGACAAGCTCGCACCGCACTGGGAGCGCACCCTGCAGTGCCCCGACTGCCGACAGTGGGCCCTGGTGGCGCGGGGCGGACCGACCCAGTGTTTCTTCTGCCCCGCGACTGCGGATCCCCAGTGGACCGCATGGAACTACGCGACTTACACCCTCCGGCTTCCGTGGCGCGACCCTCCGCGGACACACGATCTGTTCAGCCAGCCCTCCACCCCTCCGGTAGACGGGTGCCCGGATTGCGGCACGGACACCCTGGTCCAAGGCGCGATTACCTTTGCCTCGCGTGACCGCCCCACCAATTTCTGCTTCAACTGCGCCATCGCTTTTCCCGATCTCTGCGAGATCTGCAGCCGGCCGTTCCGTGCGGTGGATGAGCAGTCCATCTGCGGCAACTGCCTCTCTCTCGGATCAACGGACGCGCCTGAGTGACCGGCCCGGCAATTCGAGGAGGGTAGGACGATGACCACCGAGCTGAAGCACGTCGAGGTCGTCGACGCTGAGCTGGTCGACGACGCCCCCGCCGCGGGAGCGGTCGCGCCGCACGACCCGGCGACCGCGGCCGTGCTCACGGCCCTGGACCACGGCGCGGAGCAGCACCTCAAGGACATCCGGCTGAAGAAGACCAGGGGCGGCTACGCGCGGGACTGGGCGCTGTGGGCCGAGTTCCACGGCTGGCTCGCCGAGCGCACCAACGACCCGCTGCCGCTGACCGCCGTCACCACCGGCACCCTGGTGGGCTTCGTGGTCTGGCTGGACGAGGTCAAGAAGGCCGCGCCGAACAGCATCGACCGCCGTCTCACCGGCGTCACCGTCACCGCGCGCTCGATGGGCGCCGAGGTGCCCCATGGAGGCAACGAGGGCTGCGCGCACCGCGCTCAAGCCGCTCAAGCTCGACCCCGTGCGGCAGGCCCGCGGCCGCGGCCAGGCCGTCGCCATCACCCCGGACCAGATCCGCCGGATGAACACCGCCATTGCGGCGGTTTCCGTACCGGCCGTCGCCGTCCTCGCTCTGACCGGACACCCGGACCAGGCCACGGCCGTCGGTGTGGTAGGCGGTGCAGTGGCGACCGCCGGCGGCATCCAGATCACGGTGAACATCCGCCGGTGAACCCGCGGTTCGGAGGCGGCGCCCCGGGCTCCACAGCAAGATCGTGAACATCCCCGAGCAGTGCGCGTCGGACAAGTTGATGGCCCCGAGAGCATGTCTCGGGGCCCTCACGCTGGTCGAGGGAGCGGCGCAGCGGCAGAACGGGTACCTCGTCTTCGACGACCGAAACCGCGGCCATCTCCGCGAAGCGGCGAATGGTGAGAGTCCCCCAAGGCCCGGATCTCCCCGGAGACCGACTAACTGACGATGACTCCGTCGTTGCTGTGCAGCCGTCCCGCAAGGCGGGCGGCAAGGGTGGTGTGGCTCGGATGGCCCCGGCGGAATGTGTCTGCAGCTCGGTCACACCCAACTCGCTCGGGGGCGGGGGCGGGGTTCGATCTCGGCTGCGACGGATCGCTGCCAGGTGCCGGTGCCGTCCTGGGCCCGACAGGTGAGGTGGAGCACGATCTTCGTCTTGCGGGTGTCGAAGTCGAGGTCGACGTGGACGGTTTCGGTGCCACCGGAGGCCATGGGGCCGATGTCGATGTTCGTCTCGCGGTCGTATCCCCAGTGGCTGGCATCGTTGCGCCGGCCGCGCATGCCCTCTACGCCTTCGCCGGTCGCAGTGACCGTCCCGGTACTGAGCGCGGGGCCGCTGGCCTGCCGCAGCACGAGGACTCCGCGGGGCACATTCGCGTCCGAGATATCGGTGTGGCCGCTCTCAGTGGTGAACTCCGGTCCGCGGGCCTCGTGACGGCCGACTTCCTCGCCCTCCACCTGTCGGAGCATGAGGGCGACCTGTTCCTCGGCCGCCTTCACCTGTGCTTCGGCCGAGCGGGCGGCGCTCTTGGCGATCTGCGCCTGCCGGGCTGCGTATCCCGCCCCGACGACGCTCACGGCAACCGCCGCGATCGCGGTGATCAGTTCCCCGTCCACGTGCCCTCCCCGGCGCCGGTCCGCTGTCGCGGATCTTCGATCGGCTGCCTACCGGAGAGGGAAGGATAACGGACATTATCCTTCCGTCTATTGAGTGTTCGGCCGGTACGATGGCCCGCCATGACCAGCACTCGACGGCAGCGCTTCTCCGCTCGCCTGGGCCTCGCCAACGATGTCGACGAGGCTCCGTACACCGACGTGCCACCGCACCTGCTCAGGCCGCTTCAGCGGTGGGCCTTCGGCATGGCGAACCGGGCGGACGGCTACATCGGGCACACCGTGTGCCTGAGGTTGCGCATCGCCGTACCCGAGGATGCGAACGCCAGCTGGTGCCTCAGCCAGCTGCAGGGCATCGATTTGCTCGATGGGGTGGACGACATCCTGGACTTGCTGGCCGAGAACGACGTGCGCGGGCTGCCGGAAGTACGCCAACTCGGCGTACTGCTGGACGACGCCGGATCCGCTTACCGTGTCAGCGACGACGAAGGCGGCCTGGAGACCCGTGTCAGCGCTGAGGTCCGCGACGCGGTACGGCAAACCGTCAGTGATGCGGCGGCCGTGCCGTCGGCCGGATCGGCCGCCGATCATCTGGCCACGTCCTGGAAAGCGGCGTACGGACTGCACCCCGACCCGGTCCGCGCGTACAGCGAGGCCATCAAGGCGGTCGAGTCCGCCTCGCACGCGGTCATCCAGCCGAACCACGCCCGAGCAACGCTTGGCACGATGCTCGGCGAGATCGGCAACGCGCGGGTCAAGTTCACCACCGCCATCTCCACCCCGGCCGGGAAGGACCCGATCGCCCCGGTGGAGGCGATGATGCGCGCCCTCTGGGACGGGCAGACCTCCCGCCACGGCAAGCAGACCGGCACCGTCCCGGAGACCCTTGAAGCCGCGCGGGCTGGCGTCCACCTCGCCGCCACCCTCGTGCAGTGGTTCGCCTCCCGGGCCGTGGCCCGTACCCCGTGAGCCACCCGAGCAGCGCAATGAAGGAGGGCGACTGGGCCCCGCACTCGAAAGAGCTCGCTGGCTACCTCGAGGTCGTCGACCAGTGGGAGGACTACGCCCTGCTCGGCGTGCTGTAGGCAACCGTGACGGACGACGACCGGCCGGTGCACATCGCCGCCCCGCCTACGGGTGCCAGTACGCCGCCAAACGGCCGTCACGGCCGCCGGGCGGACACGGAGCGCGCCCATGGTGAAGGGGTGGCAGGCAACCGAGGTGGTACCACCAGGGCCGGGCGTCGGACGGATGGCACGCCCCGAGCCTCATGCGGGCGTGGATCGTCGCCCCGCTCGCCGTCCTCGGCGCCATCGGCGCGGGCTGGCTGATCTACCGCCTGGTTGTCGACCGCCTCGTAACCGACACCTCGGACGCCATTAAGACCACCCTCGCCATCCTCACCCTGGCTGGCGCCGTGCTGGCTGGCGTGTACGCCTACCGCAAGCAGCGCATCGCTGAGAGCGATGCCCACCGCGCCGACGCCAACCAGTTCGCCGACCGCTACACCACGGCGGCCGAACAACTCGGCCACGACAAGGCCGCCGTCCGCCTCGCCGGCGTCTATGCGCTTGCCCGGCTCGCGGACGACTGGGAAGAACAGCGTCAGGTGTGCATCGACGTCCTGTGCGCCTACCTGCGCATGCCCTACCAGCCGGACCCGGATGCCTCCGGATACAAGGAGGGCGAACGCGCGACCACCTCCGCCTGAAACCGGAGAACCCGATTCCTGGCAGGGTCTTGACTTCGATTTCACAGAAGCCACGTTCGACGGCGGAGACTTGTCCGGCGCGGTGTTCTGCGGCGGCACGGTCAGCTTCGATGGCGCGATGTTCTCCGACGGCAGCGTGGACTTGCGATCTGTCGCCTCGTGGGCGAAGCCGCCCCACTTCGACACTGAGGTGCTGGACAACCCGCCCCGCAGGGCTCCTTCTTCCCTCTCCAACCGTCGTTCGACCCTGACGTTCGCGGGGAGGTGCTGCTGGGCGGCGGCCGATGGCATCGACGCCGATCCCGGACGAGTTCCGCCGAGTACGCCATGAGTGCTGCGCGCCCGCCCCGAGTTGCTGAACGCCCATGACGAACCGTCGGCACTGCCCCGGCAAACCGATAGGAAGCCTGCTCAATGAGCGCCGAGCCGGAGCGCGCCATGCGGTACGCAGACGACATCACCCACGACGACGTCCTCGCGCTGGAAGCATTCATCTACGCCCAGCTCCGGCCAGTCCAGGACGCGGCCGGCGAGACCGGGGACACCTTCTGCGCGCTGCGTTCCCTTGAGATTCTGGTCTGCGGCTCTGCCGGGATCCTGCTCGCGCTCCTCAGGCAAGACGAGCGCAGCCAGGAGCAACGGCTGACCATCCTCCGTGAGTGGAACCGGCTGCGGAGCACCGCGAGCTGGTGGGACTATCGCGACGGCTACGACACCAACCGCTGGAACCGCGTGAACCACGTGGACGAGTGTGACTGGACGGAAGGCGACCTGTGAGCGCTGTCGACTCGGGCGGTCGGGTTTTGCCTGCCCGTCCCGGTGACCCGTCCAGGGTCGGTCCCTACCGGATCATCGGCCGTCTCGGTGCGGGCGGTATGGGCACTGTCCATGCCGGTCTCGATCCGGCGGGGGCGCGGGTCGCGGTCAAGGTCATCCATGCCGCTCAGGCCGAAGATCCTGAGTTCAGGGCCCGGTTCCGCCGCGAGGTACAGCTCTCCGCCCGGGTACAAGGCCCTTGCCTGATACCGCTACTGGCCGCCGACCCCGAGGCCGCCGATCCATGGCTGGCGACTGAGTACGCCCCAGGACCGACCCTGAACCAGCACCTGTCCGAACACGGTCCGCTCACGGGCGGCATGCTGTATGCCTTCGCGGCCGGTACCGCGCATGCCTTGGCCGCGATCCACCAGGCGGGCGTGGTGCACCGGGACGTGAAACCGCAGAACGTCATCCTCTCCCCCGCCGGCCCCCGCGTGCTGGACTTCGGCATCGCCCACGCCGCCGACGGCACCAGCGTGACCCGCACCGGCGTCATGACCGGCACACCGGGCTGGATCAGCCCCGAGCACTACCGCACCGGCACCGCAGGACCGGCCGGGGACGTGTTCGTCTGGGGTGCTCTTCTCGCCTACGCGGCCACCGGACGGCTCCTGTTCGGGACCGGCGCCCCCGACGTGGTCGCCTACCGCGTCATGTCCGGTGACCCGGACCTCGACGGCGTTCCGGCAGACCTGCAGGAGATCGCGAAGAAGGCCCTGGCGAAGGATCCCGAGGAGCGGATCAGCGCCATCTCCGCCGCTGAGGAGTGCTCGCTGCTCCTCGCCTCCCAGACCACACAGGTCCTCCCTGTCGATGGTGCCGGGCTGGAGCCGACCATGGTTGGCGATCTCGTCGCCGCCGCGTGGGACATGCCCACCCTGGATGACCCGTCTTGGCACGTGTCCGCCAGGCGACGCAAGGGCCGCACCGTGGCCGTGCTCATCGGCGCCGCTGCCCTGGGCGGGGCGCTCGTCGGCGGTCTCCTCTCCCAGACAGACAGCGCCCCCAAGAAGCGCAACCCGCCAGCCGCTTCCGTTTCCCGCCCCAGCCCGGCTGCGGACATGGCGAGCGGCACGCCCGGCGCCGTCCGGAGCGACGGCAAAGACGGTGCACGGAAGGCCGATTCAGGAGAAGCGTCCCTCGCGACGTGGAAGGAATCCCGGCCGGCCCGGACCCCTGCCGAGAACGACGCCCCCGGAGCGATGGGAACAGGGGCTTGGCTCGACCCTGTCGCCTACCCAGACATGGACCGCACCATCACATTCCATGAACCCAGGGGGGAGGTGTACATCGCGACAAGCGGCCAGGAACTGCCCTCGGTAGCGGTGCAGGAAGTCGCCGAGACGGTCTGCCTGGGTTTGCAGGACCTCGTCCGTTCCTACCCCCACTCCCCCTACAGCAAGTACGTAGTGGTGGACACGGCCCGCACGGGCGGGCCCGGCATCGTGTGGGAGGACAACTTCCGCACCAACACCGCCTGCACCGCGTCCATCCAGGACCACAGCTCACCCGGTGTGGGACAGGACTCCTGGTGGCAGCCGACCGAGTCCGGCCTGGAGCAGGCGCAGATCCCCAGCACGGACAACGACGAGATCCGTGTGGCCGGAGAAACGGCCAGCGGCGTCATCGCCGAGTGGCAGGGCAACTCCCGCATCCGCAACGACCCCAACTGGCTTGACCATCACAACATGTCCGTCGGTTTCGCCCCCGACGAGGCCGTGATGTACGTGTGGGCCACAAAGCCCGAATGGGACCAGACAACGCGGGGAAAGTGGGCAAAGATCGCCTCCGACGTAGCCTGCCAAGCAGTCCTCACCGAGTCCCACGCCCGCAAAGAGTGGCGCTACGCGCAGTACGCGGTCGCCGTCATCGGTGGTGAAGGAGGCAAAGACTTCCTACGCTGGGGCTCAGCCGGGAGCTGCGCAGGCTGAAATAGCGCGCCGACAAAGCCGGGGCAAATCGGCGGACAGGAATCGTCCGCACCACCTGAAACCTGGTAGTGGGCGTATCGGGGCGCAGGGCGTTCTTCGCCTACTCGTTCTCCGCAGAGCACCCGTGTGCCCAACGCGATCGGCACGTGCCACTTGGCGCCCCTCTGTCTTCGGGGCAAGTTGCACGTCCTGACCTGCGGCGGGCGGCGGCATCAAAGGGTGGATGAAGTCACGTGTCCTCAGTGCTCTCGAGGCAATCCGAAGGTGGAGAGGAGTGCCCAGTCCAGCAACGGCTCGTCGATGCGGTCCTTGCCGAACCGCTGCATGCCCTGCAGGCACTTTTTCGTAAGCTGCACCCAGCTGCGCATTCGGCCATGCGGGCCGTGTGCGTCGGCCTTGTCAATGAGGGTGCTGGGTACGTTCGCCCATGCACGGTGGTAGGCGGGCATGGCGGTGCGGACCTCGTCGGCTCTCAAAGGGTCGATCCTGTTCCAGGCGTACATCCGCGCGGCCAGTTCCCTCCGCAGCTTCTCGTAGCCGCGCTGGTCGCCGATGAACACGACGGCGGGGCGGCGGTCTCCCACGTCCCACAGGCGGCGGATCAGGTGGAGACAGTCGGTGTTCAGGTACTGCACGTCGTCGAACACCAGGACGTAGCGACGGCGAGCGAGTGCTTCGTGCAGCAACGATTCGATCGCTGAGGGCTGGTAGGGCATGGGCCCGCGCAGCGGTAGGGCGCGGAAGAGTTCTTGGCGCAGGTTGCGTGGGGTGGGGCGGGGGACGGGGAACCGAGGCCAGATCATTTGTTCGCGTGCGGTGGTGCGGAGCGTGCTGGTGGCGGAGAGTGTTTTGCCGACACCAGCGTCGCCGTGGAGGCATGTCATGCAGCGTCTTTCGACTGCGTCTGCGATCGCGGTTTGGGCGGTTCTCAGTGCCCGGGTCGACACCAGGCGGGCGTGAGCGGGCCAGTTGCGGCGGGTGTCGAACTCGCCGGGTTCGTCAAGGGCAAAGGTCATGTCAGGGATCCTTGGTGATCGGAGCGGGTTGATGGTGGTGCCGGAATCCTGGGGGCGCACGCCAGTGCGGTAGGCGGGCGCGGGTGAGCATCGTCGGGCGCGATGGTGGCGGGATTCAGCGGTGGTTCGGTCGTCGGGGAGGCGGCCAGGCCCAGGGCGAACAGCAGGTCGGGATGAGGGGCTGGCAGGCCCTCGGGGGCCAGCAGACGCCGGTTGGCCAGGCGAGGGATCTGCGCGGCCGGAACATCCACTGGTAGGCCGCGCACAGCGCGGTGTAGCAAGTCAGCTGCGGCGGTGGCCTCACCGGGGCTGAGCGCCGCGGCGGTATGGCCCGTGCTGTACAGGCTGTTGAGCTGCCGGCCAGTCAGCAGTCCGGGCAAAGCGGCCAGGTGAATGGTCGTTTCGGTGTGGATGAGGCGTTGCGGGCTATTGGCCTGGTGGAGATGGGCCTTCAGGATGGCGGCGGCTCGCTTCAGGCGCGTGGGGTCCCATTCCAGGGCGGAGGCCAGGTCGTCGGGGTGGATGCGGCCGGTTTCGATGAGGGCGGCGTGCAGTACGGCGGAGTGGGGGCCAGTTGCGGGCTGCGTTGGGGGGTTGTGAGGTGTGTCCGGCTGGCGGAGCAGGGCGTCGGGTGGCGTGTTCAGAGCATGGGCCAGAGCAATCAGCGCCGCGCTGCTGAGGGTCTGAGGCGTGAGGTGGGAGTCCCAGTCGGTGGTGGGGATGCCCGTAAGAGCGGTCAGTTCGTCGTCGGTGAGGCGGCATTCCATGGCGCGCGCCCGCAGGAAGGGCAGGTCGAACGCCAAGGGGGTCTGGAGGTTGGGCGGGTGCGGGTCGGTCACGGGCGTGCTCCGGGCGCTGGGGGCAGGACGGCCGGGGTAGCCGGGGCGGGGGTGTTGAGGTGCCAGCAGCGGGCAGCGGTGTGCCAGTCCTCTGCGGGGTGAGGGTGGAGAACGGCGGGGATGTGGAGGCTGATGTCGCGGACGAGGTGATCGAAGCGCTCGGAGGTGCCGAAGCAGTTGGCGAACAGTCCCAGGTGCTCGGCGGTGCGCGGGGTGCGGCGGCGGAACTCCAGGGCGGCGCGCAGGAGCGGGCGAGCGCGAGGCGGGATGGCGTACATGTGCCTCGGGCCGGGCGGCACGCCGACGTTGATCCGGGAGTCGCGGTCGATGGCCAGGCGGGTGGCGTGCTCATCGACGCTGGCGAGTTGGGTCAGGGACAGCAGAGACTGTGCGGTGCCGGTGAACAGCAAGGCGGCGACGGCGGCGGCGCGCAGCGGGTTGGGCAGCTGGGTGGTGATGGTATGCCCCACGCGGGGGCTGATCGGCACGGTGGTGATGCCGGGTCCGCCGCGTTCGGCGAGGTCGTCGGGCACGTCGAGCAGGAGTGCTTGGCTGAGGAATCCGGCCTGGGCGCCGCGCAGGCGGGCCAGCGTGTGCTGGGGGCTGGGGCTGAGCACGGTCAGGCGGGCCAGGAACAGGCGCAGGCCTTCCATGTCCTGCCAGGGGATGGCCTCGTCCGGATCGCTGTCTGCCGGTGGGGGTGTGTCGGGTGGTGCGGGTGCTGGCGTGTGGCGGGCCAGCCAGGTGCAGGCGGCGGCGTAGCCGGCCCGGTACTGGCCATCGGTGTGGGCGAAGTCGAGGTCGTTCTGGCGGCGCCAGCAGTCGGCGCGGAAGGCGGCAACTCCGCTGCGGGGCAGGCTGGGCAGCGGGTAGGCGTGGTCGGTGGGGGGTGGTCCGTAGCGTCGGCCGGTGACGGCCGGGCCGAGGGCACACCCGTGGACCCATGGGTTCGCGCTGCAGGACCTTCGGTTTCCTTGAACCCACGGGGATCGTGGCTCCGGAGTCCTACCTCTGACCTCAGCCGCAAAGTAGCTCGTGTTGTGGCTGTCCACGGTTCGTCAGGTCGCCCGTTGCCACGGGGCCGCCGGTTCGTTGAGCCGGTCGCCCGGGAATCCGGGAGTGGCCACGACAGCATTGCGGTGAGTCGGCCTCACCCGACAGGGCGTACTGAGGGGCGTGAGGGGGCCCAGTGGAGCTCTTCGATGTGCGGGTCGCAGGCCCAGGCTTTGATCGTCCCGGCCAACATGGTGCGGATCGAAGGACCGAGAGCAGTAGAGGGGGCCGCTGGCGAACTGTCGGAGGCAACACGGTTGTTCGTGGTGGCCGGAGATCAGCATTATCCGCGATACCTAAGAGCCGAAATAGCGTTCCATTCTGCCGTCCGCGACGCCCTGGGTATTGACCTGGATGCGAACTGACCCGTTACCCGCTCGCTCCTGGAAGGCTCCGGACGAGCCGAGATCCGACGACAGAACGCACCGCCGTCAGCCCTCTGGCCTACCTGCCCGGTCTATTGGGGTAACGCCCATGCGGGGCAGGCGAGACGGGTGCGGACCGCTGCCGTATCCGCAAGGTGCCCTCGCTGTTCGATGACGCCGGCCAGGCTCGCAACTCCGCACGGCGGTTGCATTGGTCTCGCGCGTTGAGGAGAGCGCTGTACAGCTCGTTTACGAGGGCAAGCTGACCGCCGCCGACATCGATCCCGCGGCACAGCCGCATGCCGCCCTCGCCTTGCTCGACGAGCGTGCCGGCAGCCCAGAGTGGGCGCGCCTGTTCGCGGCAGATCCGGTCTTTGAGCGCCGGGAGAAGCTGGCCGCCTGGGTCGGCCTTCCGTCCGATGTGGTGGAGACGCTCGCCGCGGACTCGGACGTACGAGTCGTCGCAGAGCTCGCATTGTGGACCACGCCGGAAGCGGCCGGCAGGCTTGCGGGGCATCCGCATGCCGAGGTCCGCCGCGCGGTGGCGGCCAACGAGGCGACGCCCCCGGCAGTACTGGCAGCGCTGATAGCCGGCGAGGGGCTGCCTACCGCGCAGCGGTGTCTGGTCTGCGACCGTGAAGAGACGCCGTTCGTGCACGATCAGCAATGCCCGCGGCTCAACTGCGATCTGCTGCCGCGTGCCTCCTGCGACGGCTCCCACGAGTCCACCATGCACGACATGCAGCAGGCGGCACTGCGGAACACGGCCACACCCACCGAAGCGGTCGTCGGTTTCGCCGACCATCCTTCGATGCTGCTGCGCCGGGCACTCGCTGCCCGCCCAGATCTGCCCTCGGAGGTGTGTGGACGGCTCGCCGCAGATCCCACTCCCGGTGTCCGAGCCGACCTAGCTGAGAATCCCGCGATCGACGACGCCCTGATCCGCGCGCTGGCCGACGACCGCGGCCACGATGTGCAGCGCAGGCTCGCGCACAACCCACACGTGCCACTCGACGTGCTCACCCACCTGGCCGGCGCTATCAAAATCGGCGCCACCCTGCTGCCGCGGATCGCCGCCGCATCTCCCGCCGAGGTTGAGGAGCTGGCCCAGTCGCCGAACCCGGCCGCGCGGATGCTCCTGGCCCAACGACGCGATCTGCCAGCCGAGATCCGCGACGCGCTGGCCACCGACCCCGACGCGAAAGTGGTCAAGTCCGTCGCTCCGAACCCGGGCCTCTCCGAAGCACAGCTGCGCGCCATGGTCGACCGGCACGGAGTCCGGGTCGTCGCCAAGGTGGCGGCCAACCCGGACGCGACTCCGGCGCTGCTCGAGGACCTGACCCGGCACCAACCATCGGTACAGAAAGCGTTCCGCGAGGTCGCCCGGCACCGCAATGCGACGGCCCCGGCGCTGCTCGCCTGCTTGGCAGACAAACAGGCGAGACCCATAGCCGCCCGCCATCCGGCACTCCCGCCGCCGGCCATCGTAGAGCTGCTCACCGACACCGACTGGCAGGTGGTGGAGGCCGCAGCCGCCAACCCGTCGCTGCCGCTTGCCGTGGTATCGGATCTGGTGCCCTAGCTGCAAGTGTCCTGCCCGCCAACTGAAACGCTCAGCCCCGCCAACTCAAGCGCTAACCCGCCAACAGAAGCGCTCAGAAGCTGTGTCACATCCTCTTTTCGCAGGTCACGATGGCATGAAGTGCTGTAGTGATCCCGTTTGCCGTTCGGTTGGGCGTCGATGGTCGCTGTTCCGAACGGCAGCGGAAGCGCGTTGGGCTTCAGGCGGCTGCGAGGGTGGGCTGCAGCGCCTCGGTCTGGCGGCGGGGGTGGGCCAGACGGCGGGACATGAGGGTACTGAAGGCCCACTGGATGTGGGCTTCGGCGTGGGACATCAGGCGTTCGTGGTCCCTCGCGTTGCGCCGGGCCCGCATCGTCCACGAGTTGCTCCGTTCCACCACCCACCTCTTCGGCAGCACGACGAAGCCCTTGGCGTCCTTGGGGCGTGGGACGACCTTGATCGTGATGCGGCGACAGGCTCATGACCGGCTTCACGGAAATCTTGGATGAGCCACGGTTCAGGTTCAAGCGACGCCGACAGGCGGAGGGTGGAGCCACGTTCATCGGGGTGAGGGCAGGCAATGCCCTGGAGAGCCGCTCACCCCGGCATGGTGAGCCACGCCAGGGTGAGTTGTGATGCGTCAGGGCATGCAGGCCCGCCGTTGAACTGGCGGTTACTTCACCGCCCAGTAGGTGCTCCCCCAGCTGTACTCGTAGTAGTTCCAGGCGCCCTTGAGGAGCTTGAACCGCGCCCATCCCGAGCGCTTGCCGTGCAGGTCTTCGGCATCGAAGGGTTCGCCCTGGCTCTTGATGCCAGTGTTGCACCCGGCTCTCTGCCAGTAGTCGCTGGCCGCCAGCACGTTGCCGCTGTCGTCGAGGAATTCGACCCTGATGCCCACACTATTGCTGTCACAGGCGGTGTCCGCGATGCGGGTGGATACATAGGTTCCGTACGTGGTGCTGGTGATGTCGAGGTGGAACTGGCCCCAGCTTTCCGTGCGGTCCCAGGACCCGTCTGCGTGAGCGGTCCCACTGACGAGCAGGATACCGGCGGCTACTGACGTGCCGAGGGCCAGGCTCCGCTGTAGGACTCGCTTGGTGGTGAAGTTCATGCGCACGTTGCACTCCATAAGATCGACGATCCAAGCTGGTGACGGCCGAGTCGGCCGACGTCGCGCTGTGGCGACGCGCGAGAGATTTCAAACTGGATTTGAATGCGCAGGTCAGCGCTACACTGCGGGTTCGATAGAGCGGGGCTAGAACAGGCGGTAGCCCTGGCCTACGCGGATGGTTCCCGAGGGACAGTAGGACGTGACGCCCCGCCGGTCGCCGTACCAGCGGACGTAGGTGCTGTTGTACCTGTACCCGTTGGAGCAGTCGACGTAGGTGCCGTAGTTCTGCGGGCCAGTTCCGTCACACCATCCCGTGAAGGAGCCGCTCGTATACGAAATCGGGTAGCAGTTGCCGTTCCAGTACAGCGGTGTGACGCTTCCGTTCGGAGCGGCCGCGGCGGTTCCTGCCGTGGCGCCGAAGCACAGCGTGGCGGTCGAGATGCCGATGGCGATTTGCTTGGTTAGGTTCCTCATTTTCCAGCTTCCTTTCGTAAGCATTCCTCGAGCGCGGAGTGCGATGGTCGGGCGTGCGGTGACGGTCAGTTACCGATGGTCAGCCTGGTTCTTCGGTGTCCTTGAACCATGGCCTGTCAGATCGAACGTACGTCCCGGGACGGACGGTGTAGTTGGCCCTCCGCCAGCAAGCTGACGATCTGTGCCATGCGGGGCGGCGGGGTTCTGGGCGTCCTGCCGGTATTCGTGGCCCGGGTGGCCGGGCCCCGTGATTCCCCGGTGTCACGGGCCGCTGTTCACACGGTGCGGCAGGGGGGTTGCTAACAACCTTGCAAGTACCTTGCATCGCTGGTCAGTGGGTGGTTGGGTGGGCGCTCGGGCGTCGCGGGGCCGGAGCCGACGCCCGGGCCACGTGGCGCCGGGGGGGAGGGCTGGTGGAGTTTCTACTGCTGGGGCCGGTGGAGTTACGGGTCGCGGGCCGCTCGGTGGATCTGGGTTCGGTCAAACAGCGCATGGTCCTGGCCGTGCTTCTGGTGGACGCGGGGCGCTGGGTGGCGGCCGAGACGCTGATCGACCGGGTCTGGGGCGAGGACCCGCCGGCTCAGGTACGCAGCTCGCTCTACGCCCACATTGCCCGGAACCGCCGGGCTTTGGCGGGCACCGCTGCTCCCACTGATGGAAGCGCAGACAGTGGGGCCACCGGACCGCAGCTTCGGCGTGGCCCGGGGGGATATCTGCTGGACGTGCCGCCCGACCGGGTGGATCTGCACCGGTTCCGGAGCCTTGTCACGCAGGTCCGTGACGCGGGCCTCACGGACGTCGCGCGGGTGGCGGTGCTGCATGAGGCGCTCGGGTTGTGGCGCGGTGAGCCGCTGGCCGGGCTGCCCGGTGATTGGGCGGCATGCACCAGAGAGGGATTGCGGCAGCAGCGCATTGATGCGGTGATGGCCTGGGCCGATGCCGAGTTGCGCGTGGGCGGTCACGCGGAGGTGATCGGTGCGCTGACCGGTCTTGTCGCCGAGCATCCGCTGGTCGAGCCGCTCGCCGTGGCGTTGATGCGGGCGTTACAGGTCGCCGGGCGCGGCCCGGAGGCCCTGGCCTGCTACAGCGTCCTGCAGAAGCGGCTGGCCCAGGAGCTCGGCACGGACCCGGGCGCCGAGGCGCAGCAAGTGCACCAGGCGATCCTGCGCGGTGAACCTGCCCCACCTGCGGCACTCAGAACACCGCCGCCTGCCGGCACGGAGCCCCGCCGGGCCTTCCCGGCGCAACTCCCCCTGGGAGTACGGGGGTTCACCGGGCGGGAGGAGGAACTGGCCCAACTGGACGGGCTCCTGGCAGCGGCGGCGGAGCGGCCGGCCGCGGTGGTGGTCTCGGCGGTGTCGGGTACGGCGGGGGTGGGCAAGACGGCGCTGGCGGTGCACTGGGCGCACCGGGTGGCCGACCGCTTCCCGGACGGCCGGCTGTATGTGAACCTGCGCGGCTTCGACCCCTCGGGCGTGGCGGTGACGCCGGATCAGGCGGTGCGGGGCTTCCTCGACGCGCTGGGCGTACCGGGCGAGCGCGTCCCGGCGGACCTGGAGGCGCGGGTGGGGCTGTACCGCAGCTTGCTGGCCGGTCGGCGGATACTGGTCGTGCTGGACAACGCCGGCGCCGCGGAACAGGTCCGCCCGCTGCTGCCCGGTACGGCCGGCTGCCTGGCCGTGGTGACCAGCCGCAACCGGCTGGCCGGACTGGTCGCCGCCGAGGGCGCCCACCCGATCGCCCTGGACCTGCTCTCACCAGCCGAGGCCCGCGATCTGCTGGCCCACCGCATCGGCGCGCACCGGGTGGCAGCCGAACCGGACGCGGTGGAGGAGATCGTCACCCGGTGCGCCCGGCTGCCGCTGGCCCTGGCCATCGCGGCTGCCCGCGCCGCCACCCGGACCGCCGCCCCTCTCGCAACCCTGGCCGGCGAACTGCGCGCCGCCGACGGTGGCCTGGAAGCCTTCACCGGCGACGACCCGATGACCGATGCGCGCACCGTTTTCTCCTGGTCCCACCACGCCCTCAGCTCGGGCGCGGCGCGGCTGTTCGCACTGCTGGGCCTGCACCCCGGCCCCGAGCTCTCGGCCCCCGCCGCTGGCAGTCTCACCGGCCTTACTCTTCATCAGGTACGGCCCCTGCTGGCCGAACTGATCCGTGCCCACCTGATCAGCGAACCCGCCCCAGGCCGCTACACCCTCCACGACCTGCTGCGCGCCTACGCCGCCGAACGAGCCAACACCCTCGAGGCGGACACCGAACAGCACCCGGCCGTCCACCGCATGCTCGACCACTACCTGCACACCGCCCACGCCGCCGACCACCTGCTCGACCCGCACCGCGCTCCCATCACCCCGCACCCGCCCCACCCCGGCGCAAACCCCGAGCGGACCTCGCACCCCGCGCAGGCAACTGCCTGGTTCACCGCCGAGCATCCGGTCCTGCTGGCCGCCGTGCAGCAGGCCGCCGACGCCGGACTGGACGCCCATGCCTGGCAGCTTGCCTGGGCCCTGACCACCTACCTCTACCGGTGCGGCCGCGCGCACGACCTCCTCGCCACCCAGCGCACCGCCCTGCATGCCGCCCGGCGGCTGCCCGACGAGACCGGGCAGGCCCACGCCCACTACGGCCTCGCCCTCGCCTACCGCGCACTGGGCCGCCCGGACGACGCCCACCCCCATCTTGACCAGGCTCTCGACCTGTTCCGCCGGCTCGACGACCCCCTTGGCCAGGCATTCACCCAGCTCAAGATCACGTGGGTGCTGGCCGAGCACAACCGCTACATGGAAACGGGTGACCACCTCAAGCAGGCGCTGGAGCTATTCCGAGCCGCCGGCCACCAGGCCGGACAGGCCAAGGTCCTGAACAACTTCGGCTGGTACCAGGCCGTGCGCGGCGACCGCCAAGCCCTGACCTACTGCGAGCAGGCCCTGGACCTGTTCAGGGCCAGCGGAGACCGTGAGGGCGAGGCGAATGCCTGGGACACCTACGGCTACGCCCACCACCGCCTCGGCCAGTACGACCAGGCCGTCGACTGCTACCAACAGGCCCTGGAACTGCACCGACAATTCGGCAACCGTCTAGACGAAGCCGAAGTACTCACCCACCTCGCCGAGAGCCACCACGCCGTCGGCGAAACCGACGCGGCCCGCCACACCTGGCACCACGCCCTGACCATCCTCGACGAACTCGACCACCCCGACGCCGAAAAGATCCGCACCACGCTGAACGCCTCCACGTGACCACCGCTAAACGAGCGGCTTCGGCCCACGACACCAGCTCCCTTCCCATGTCTGGCCCGATACCCTGTCTGGCATGTCCGCATCAGACACAGGCACTTAGGGTTCTGGCATGCCATTCTCAGCTCCGAGGCAATCCACGTCTGGGGGTGTGTTCTCGTCGCTGCCGCGACAGCGCACACGTCGGCGGCGGCTCGCCACGGCTACCGGAGCTGGCCTCGTCGTGATCGCCGGCGGCCTGTGGCTTCTGTTGGGCACCGGGCCCAAACCAGGCGACCATGCGCCCATGGCCATATGCGCCGTCGGCAGCAACATCCTGCGCGCCGACGTGGACGCGGACGGACAACTGGACGAGATCCACGACCAAGGCGGCGACGGCACCAGCTCAGTGGTCTTCCAGAGAGACGATCACCGGACCACGGTCAGCGTCGGCGATGCCCGCGGGTTTTGGCAGAAGCTGCGAGGCGTACCGGAGGAGGACATGGAGACGCGGGGAACCTTCGGCGACTTCGATGGCGACGGCTACCTCGATCTGGCCCTCTTCTACAGTCAGCGCGACGAGGGCGACGCTCCGCGGGACAACATGGTGGTGCATGAAGTGCACTACGGGCCTCTCGCCCGCGACCTGAGCAGTGACCGGACCGGCACCATCCGGATGAAGCACTCGACGTTCGTGTACGGGGTGCGGGCCACCGACACCAATCACGACGGCCGCGCCGAGCTCCAGGTCTTCCAGTCAGGCGGGGATGGCGCCGTTTCCCGCTATATCGGTCGGCAGGACGGCGGCGGGGTCTCTGTGAGCCATGAGGAGACCGACTTCTACGGGGTGGCGGACTGGCCCGAACTCAAGCTTGGCTGGCTCGACTTCGGTGCCTGCGCAGATCGCTAGTGCTCCCGTGCGCGGGACTGCCCTTATGGGGAGCTTCAGCGAGCAAGTCTGAGATCCTCATCAGCGCGGTGAACGACAGCTGGCCAGTGAATGCTTCCCATGCCGGTACATGCACCAGTCCGGCGTTTCCGCAGGTCACAGGTTTGGGCAAGCCTGGTCGGTGGATGGGCAAGCCTCAGGCCGTCGCACTGTGACTGAGCACGCTGGTTGGCCGTCAGATACGGTGTTCACTCCACCGGCAAGTCGAGCGCCCGCCCGCCGACCTGTTGGCGGGCCTTCACGATTGGCCGTGCTTCGATCAGGTGGGCGTGGATAGCCACGGACCGTCTGCAGCGGGCGCGCGGCCACATGCCGGGGGACGGCGTCCGCGTCCGCCACCTCAGCACTCTGCCCGAGTGACTACTTGAGTGCATGCTCCCGCGCCCCCTGGCCAAGTAGCGCGCTGAGTCACTTTGCCTAGAAAGCGGTCGTAGGCGAAGGTCGCCGGGAAGGGCGATGGACTCGTTCTGGCGGGGCGGGATCGGTGTCCGGTAGAAGGCGTCCGCGAGACTCGCAGCACCGGCCGGGAGGCGCGGCCAGGCTCAGAGCACGCCTCCCGCCTCGTCGTGGAACACCTCCGGCCAGTAACGGTAGTCGTCCTCGCCAGCCGAGGGGAGGCAGGCGACCGGGTCCACCGACGAGAGGACCTCGGCCATGGTGTCGGCGAGCTGGTGGTAGAAATCCTGAGTGAAGTCGTGCTCCTCGTCGAGCCGTTGCTCCCGGCTGTACATCCACATCGTGAACGCCAGCGTGGATATGTCGGCGTTGACCGGAGTCGTCGTGTCGTCACCGTAGAGGTGGTACGAGAGGAGCCCTGTGCGGCCGTCGATCACGACCTCGAAGTCATGGATCAGGCTGCCCAGGCCGACCAGGTTGTCCGCGTCGGCCGGCATCCGGCAGGAGTCTTCGTCCGTGGGGGTCGCGAGCTCCGCAAGTGTCCGGAGCAGGGATTCATCGCGCCACAGGCCGAACATGAGTTCCACCTTCGGGAGCCCGACCTCCGTGAGGAACCGTCGAGTCGGCTCGTGGACCAGGGCCGCAGGCAGCGCTGACGGTTCGATGCGCACCATCTGGTCCGGGCCGAACTCCTGGTCCAGCAACCCCGTCGGCAGGTCCAGTCGAAGGCCGTGGCCGGGTCCGGCGACCAGAGCCAGCGGCCGGATGAAGGCGGCGATCCGCCAGAACGCAGGGAGGGGATGCTCCCATGCAGACGGAGTGCCCGCACTGCCCCAGCCGTCATCGCCCCAGTCCTCGTCGGTGAAGACCGACATCAGCAGGGCCGATGCCGCGGCCACCACGTCGGTGCCGGTCCGCCCCGCCAGCGCGGCGAACCTGCCCCGCATCAACCGGAAGTCGTCCACGTGTGCGAGGAACCGCGTCAGAGCATCGAGGGAGGGGGCGAGAGGGATCACGTCGATCAGGCCGGGCGAGTCCTCGAAGAGGTACATGCTGAAGACCCGGCCCGTGGCCCCGTCGAGGACGACCTCCTGAGCGTCGTACTCCTCGCAGCGAAGGTGTCCGATCAGCAGCAGGTCAGCGATGTACGGATCGAGCTTGCCCGGGTCCGCCCCCTCGGCGAGCAGATCCGGGACGGACACCACCCGGGACTCGGCAAGCGGCCCGAACCGGATCAACCCGTGCTCCGCGGGCAGTCCGGGCCCGGCCAGGCGGCGGCGGGTCGCCTCGTGCGTGATGGACGCAGGGAGTGCGTGCGCAGGCACGACGACGCAGGTCGCGGACATGGATCCCCCGTGGTGCTCTGCCGTGATCTCCCTACGACCACCACGATAGGAACCACCACTGACAACCGAGCAGCGGCGAGCTGCGTATGTGCCGACCGAGCTGCCACAGTGCCGCCCGGCGCCGCTTCCCAACCAACACTCTCGCCCCCGAGCTCGCGCATGCTGCCCTGCTATCGCTGGCGGTCTAGCGAGCACCGGCTGCGCGCCGAGCAGGCCATGTACGCGCTCAACCGCCGCTTCGGCTCCGGCACCGTAGGGCCGGCGGCCAGCTACCTGCAGGCCGGCTGAATCGCGGGAGCGGCCAGTTGCCTCAGGCCTTGGGACGCTTGGAGCCCTTGCGTCGGTCGGCGAGCCCTCGAGCAGTTCGGCCGACTTGGGCTTGAGGCTGCTGCCGAGATAGCGGATTGCTTCGTCTTCCGGCGCGGTTCCGGTGTCCTTGCCGATCGGGTGGCGCCGGCTGTTCGCGGTGCGCCATCCGTACCGCTCGTCCCACACCAGCGCCGGCGCGCTCTGGCCGGCGGCGAGCGGGACGGCGGCCGCCAGGTGCCCGCCGGCGAGTTGGCGGACCTCGACCTGGACCGGCTCGGCGACGCCGGCCTGGGTCAGTGCGTCGGCCACCCGCTGCAGGTACGGGAGCGCCTGGCGGGCGCGCAGCTCGGCCTCGGCGATCGCCACGGCGCCGCGCCGGGTGATGGTGGGGTATCCGAGCTGCTCGGCGGCCTGCTGCGGGGTGAGGTGCGGCTGGGCCTCGAGGAGGTCGGCGATACGTCGGCCGCGCACCTGCGCGAGGCCGGCCTGGGCGGTGGGGAACTTGGCGATGCCCAGAGTGTCGGCGACGGTGGCCAGCGTGATGGCCGGGTCGTCGTCGAGCAGTTCGGCGATCCGCGGCAGGATCTCGTCGCGCGGGATCATGTCACCGCTGCCCTCACGCCGGCCGCCGCCGGCGCCGCGGCCGGGGCGGGAAGCCTTGAACGCGCGGACGACACTGCGCGGCCAGTGCTCCGTTCCGCCCTCGCCGGCCGGGACCAGGACGACGTGCTCGGCCAGCTTCGGGTCGCTCTTGTACTTGTTCCAGCTGCTTGGCGCCACGCCCAGTACGGCCGCGGCCTCGTGACGGTCCAGCAGGTCCTCGTCATCGTCGACATCCGGCAGCGCGGGGACGGGCTTGCCGGCGTAGAAGGCGGCGGTCTGCTCTCTGTCCCACAGCAACGCCCGGGAGTCAGGGGAGCTGATCGGAGCGGGGTGCCCCTCCTGGGTGTGCGGCTTCTTGTTGCGGAAGGTGCCCAGCGGCATGCCGAGCGCGGCGGCCAGGTCGGCCATGGTCTAAGCGTACTTGAGGCGTCCGGCGCGAATCATCTTCTTCGTCTCTCCATCACGGGGCGGGCGGTTCGGGTGGTTGAGGGGTCCGGCAGGCGGTTCGGCATGCACGGCTCGCCGGGCTCGGCGCCGCATTCGCAGCCGCGGGCGGCGGCTTCGATGAACGGCTCGAGGTAGGCGAGGGCGCCGGCGGCGTGGGTCAGCGGGACCAGGTCGGCGGCGGTGATGACGTAGAGGGCGTGCGGCGCTCGGCCGGTAGCGCGCACGCGGATGCCGACCGTGTCGCCCGGGCCGGAGGCGAGGGCCGGCAGGACGAGGTCCTGGCCCTCGCGGCTCACGTTGGCGCCGAGGGCGGTCAATGCCTGGGCCAGCTGTGCAAGTTCGGCGGCCGCGGCCGCGGCCGCGGCCGCGGTGGTGGTCGGCCATGCGAGGTGGGTGCGGTCGGCGGTCGCGCGGTTCACCGCATCCGGGACGGCGGGGGCCTCGAGCTCCTGGGCGGGGTCGTCGATGTCGTGCCGGGTGCGGTAGACGGGCATAGGGATGTCCTTGCGAGAGTGTTTTCGGTGCTGGGGCGCTGCCACGACGACGCCAACGAGAAAACAATACCCCCCTTACGTCACCCGGCAAGGAAGCACGTACCGAACGCTGTCTTGTCCGGCTAGACTCGATGACGAGATACGCCTCTCGGGTTCTCCCGCGGAGTGTTTTCGGTTGGCCGACGCCCTTGCCACCCGCCTCGGCGGATTGGGCGTCGGCCGTTTACATGCCCAACCCCGCTCACCCGAGCAAGCACCCGCCGACACGGGGAGAAGAGACGGGGGCTCACAGAGGCTTCTAGAACTCGCTCTACAGCTGATCAAGGCGCTGCACTCCGGCCGCCTGCAGGTCGCCAGTGCCGACGTCCAGCCGTCCCGCCAGGAGGTCCTCCTCAGCGGCCCGGCAGTGGCCCGTCTGGCCAGCCTGGTCGAACGGGATGAGGACCAGCTGGGCCACACACTCCCAGGTCTTCACCCCGAGCAGCTGCTGATCGCATCCAGTGCCACGGTGCGCATCACCGCGTGGCCCGATGACCCGGGTGCCCGGCCTCTTTTGGCGTGCCCGCTGTGCCTCGAGGATCGCGCCTGGCTCGTTGCGGCAAAGCGGCCTGACCCCGCTGTTCTGGTCCCACGTCCGGCCCTACGGTGAGGTGAACCTCGACATGGGCGCCCGCCTCGACCTCGCCGTGGCCTCCGTACCAGGACCCCGGGCCCCCGCCAACCACGGCGCGATCCACCATGGGGAACGCATGAACCCGCGCCTGTACAGCGCTGCGGGCGGGCTGCCCCGGCCCGTGCCTGGGGCCACCGTACTGGCCTCGCCCGCGTGGTGGCGCCTGCCGGACGATGACCGTGAGGCCCACCTCGTTGCGCGAGCCGGACCAGACCGCGGCCGCTTTCGGCCGGGGCCGCTTGACTTGGTTTCCAAGTGTTAACGGCGTCGTACGTGGTGCTCCCTGCGCAGCCGGACCATAGCCCCGTGGCCGGCATGTGTTGCAATGGTTGAGTGAAGTTTGAACATGACAACATGGTCGGAGTCCGTCTGGCCGTGTCGCTGGTGAATCTCGAGTCGAGCGGTTCCTGGGGGTCTGAGGCACTGGAACGGGTCCTGCAGGAGCATGCGATCCGGCGTTCACGTGTCACCGGCTCGGCCGGTGGGGAGATTCGGGCGTGGTCGCGGGTTCTGAGGCCCGTTTTCGAGGCTGCCTCGCAGGACGAACGGTGCGAGAAGATCAATGTTCTGCTCGCGGACGGCGCGGGAAGCGTGTACCTGACCACACACGACGACTTGCGCCCGCATCTGCACTTCGCACCGGACGCCCAGGACGTCCAGAGCCGCGTCAAAGCCGTGACCGCGGGAGCTCTGGCCATCTTCGCCATGGAGGCCGAGGGGGAACGGCTGGGCGTCTGCTCGCTGGACTCCTGCCGGACCGCCTTCGTCGACACCAGCCGCAACGGTCGCCGCGCCTACTGCTGCGCGCGCTGCGCCAACACCGACGCGGTCCGCCGCCACCGTATGAAGCGGCGCTAGCTTTCCGCCCGCTTGCAGGCGCTATGCCGAGACCAGTGCCAGGACGAGCGGGACGGCGGCGATGCCCAGCAGTGTCTGCGCCGCGGTGATGCTGGCCATCAGCGGTGCGTCGCCGCCGAGTTGTCTCGCCATGATGTATGAGGACGATGCCGTGGGTAGAGCCTGGAAGAGCACGGCGATGATCAGCGCCTGGGAGCCCAGGCCGATCATCTGAGCCGCAAGGAGGGTCGCGGCGGGCATGAGGGCGAACTTGACGGACGAGGACGTGAGGATCGGTGCCGCCCAGGAGTGTGCCGCACCGAAGCGCAGAGCGGCGCCGATACACAGGAGCCCCAGCGGCATCGAGGCGGCTCCGAGTGCCTGGAGCGTGGGCTCGATGCCCGGCGGCAGGCGCAGATCGAGTGCCTGAAGGAGGATGCCTCCCGCGCAGGCGAGGATGAGCGGGTTGGTCGCGAGGTTCTTGACGATGCCCGAAAGGCGCAGGCGTGCGCTCCCGAACCGCGCGAAGACCAGCACGCACAGGACGTTGACCGTTGGCACGATCACCGCGTTGCATACCGCGGCGGTGGCGATGCCCTGGGTTCCGAACAGACCGGCGGCAATCGTCACGCCGATGTAGTTGTTGAACCTGACGCTGCCCTGGAAGACGGAGGTGAAGCCGTCGTCCTTCAGTCGCATCATGGGCCTGAAGGCGATCACCAGCACGGCGACGGTCACCGTGGAGGCGACCAGAGTGCCGGCCAGGGCCGCTACCGGCAGATCGTCGGTGTCGGCCGTCGCCAGGCTGTGCAGAAACAGGGCCGGGAGCAGCACGTGATAGCTCAGGCGCTCGGCTGCGGACCAGAAACCCTCGTCCGTGATCATCGATCGCCTGAGCGTGTAGCCCAGCGCGATCAGCAGGACGACCGGAATGAGCGCCTTGATGGTCAGTGCGATCACGCCGGAATCCCGTTCAGCGTGGCGACGACAAGGCGGCAGCCCTCTTCCAGGGTGGCGATGTCGGTGGCGAAGGAGAGCCGCAGGTGGCCTGGCGCGCCGAAGGCGCTGCCCGGGACGGTCGCGCATCCCGCTTCGAGGAGGATGTCCGCTGCTGCGAGGTCGTCGCCGGTCGCAAGGCGTGGAAGGAGGTAGAAGGCGCCGTCGGGTTCCAGCGTGTCCAGGTGCCGGCTCTGCCGCAGAATCGCCAGAGCCGCATCGCGCCGCTGGCGGTATGTCTCACGGCGTTCCGCCAGCAGTGTCTGCGGTCCGTCCAGGGCGGCAACAGCGGCTATTTGGCTGACGGTCGCCGTCTGCGTGCAGTTCTGTGTCTGTACGGCGGTGATACGACGGACAAGCTTGGCCGGGCCGAACCCCCAGCCGACCCGCCATCCGGTCATCGCGTACGCCTTGGAGACGCCGTCGACCAGCAGGATCCGCTCGCGCAGGTCAGGCGCTGCCTGCGCGATGCTGATGTAATCGCCCTCGCCGTAGCGGATGTGGGCGTAGATCTCGTCCGAGAGAATCATCGCCGAGGGGTGCCGTCGCAGGACCTCGGCGAGACCGGTCAGGGTGTCATGGCCGTAAGTGGCGCCCGAGGGGTTTCCGGGAGCGTTGAGCACGACCCAGCGGGTACGTTCGGTCATGGCCGCTTCCAGGGCTTCGGGGGTGAGCCTGAACCCCGAGTCGGCCGAGCAGGGAACGATCACGGGCACAGCGCCGCACAGGCGAACCATGTCCGGGTAGCTAGCCCAGTAGGGCGCAGGGATGATCACCTCATCGCCCGGGCCCAGGGTGGCGAAGAGCGCGTTGAAGATGACCTGTTTGGCACCGCATCCCACGGCCACCTCGGTATCCGTGTAACGCAGGGAGCGGTCTCGTTCCACTGCGTGCCGCGCGGCACGGCGCAATTCCGGTATCCCGTTGGCGGGGGCGTAGCCCAACGGGTGGGAAGCGGCTTCCTGAGCGGCGAGAACCGCGTGCGCGGGCGGGGCGAAGTCGGGCTCGCCGAGCGTGAGGTCGATGATGCGACGGCCTTCCGCGCGATACTCGGCAGCGCGGCGGGCCATCTCCAGGATGGGTGAGCCGGAAGGTGTCACCGGGCAGCCAGTCACCAGCCGGCCCTCCCCGAGACAAACGGAACATCCGGAGAACCGGTGGCCGCTCCGTCTAGCCGGTGGGGGTGGGAACAGTCAGCGCGCTGGGCACTGGGTGTCGAAGAGTGCATGTCGACAGGTTGATGTAATACCGTGAGGCATGACAACCATTACAGGATTTCCGTGAGGGGACTCAGCAGGCCGGACTCCCCGGCGCTCCGAAAGCAAGTGTTATAGCCATCATGAGCGTTAGGTCCTCACGCGCGAAGTGGTGACACAGGCGCAGCCGTCCCGTCGCCGCCGTCACCACCCGTGCATCGAAGAGGTGCGACTTTCGCCGATCTGGCTGGAAGAGGGTGCCCAGCGGAGCATTCGCAACTGCCGCAGTAAAGACCGGATTTACTGCGGCAGAGCCCCTACCGTGATCACCGCGACCTGCGGCGGGCCTATCCGGCCGCCGGGGCGAGGTGTACGCATTTACTGCGGCAGCGCGCGAGAGGCGGGGCGGGCATGACGATCGAACCAGTGACCGAACTCGGAGTAGGGGGCGAGCTTCGGCTGCCGCGCACCCGGTGGTGCCCCTGTCCGCCCCGCCGTCGTCATACACCGCGGCGGTAGAGCGGTACCTCACCGGCGCGGGCATCGCGAAGTCCTCCGCGCGGATCTACCGGATCTCGCTGACGACATGGGGATGGATGCTCGCCGGCGAACCCGCGCCGACCGGACCCGCCCGCCGGGGCGCGAAGCCGGCCGCCGTCCCGATCGCAGCGATCGACCACCCGGCGCTACCGGAGTTGCGCGCCGAACTGGCGGCGGCGCAGGCGGACGAGATGGACGCCGACACCGTCAACCGGGAGCTGTCCATCGCGCGCAAGGCAATCGGCTGGTGGCAACGCCAGGGATGGATCAAATCCGACCCCACGATCGGCATCGAGCGGCGGCCGGCGCCGCCCGACCGCACCAAGGCCCTGGCCGAGAACCAGGTCGCCGCCCTGTGGCGCCTGCACGTCGGGCTCAGTGATGACGCTCTTTGAACTCCTCAGGTGCGGCTCTTGAGTTGGCCAAACCTGCTCAGTTGATCTCCCCACATCATCGGCTGCGAACTCGAGGAGATCGCCGCTACCACCGGGCAGGAACCCAGCAAAATCCGGTATCTCCTGCGCTGGTGGAAGCACCCCGCCACCCAGGCCCTTGCACCCCGAGCACCCACCTGCTGGCCCGCGTGAGCAGGCGCGCATGCGTACTCCTCGCCCCGGCGGCGGTGATCATGCTCGATCGAACACACGAGGCCATCGCGGGGGCCGAATCGGCGCCGGGAGGCTCCGTCGCGGTGAATCCGTAGGTTTCCGCGACCGCCCCCTAGCGAGGGCGCCTTGCCACTACCTACATCTCTCTGTGGACTTTCTGTCCAATCTGGACGTACAGTCCAATCATGGGGAATGTGGAAGAGGGTCGTGACCCTCGTGTGCAGATGTGGGCGCCGGTGTGCCAGGCCGTCGCGCTGTTGCTAGGCCCGTACGCAGAGGTCGTCCTGCATGATCCGGAAACCGACCGGGTGCTGGAGATCTGGAACCCGATGGCCTCCCGCGGCCCGGGGGATCCTTCACTCCTCGGCGAACTGGACGAGCTCGATCCGTCGGCGCGGGATGTGTACGGGCCGTACGAGAAGCTGCTCGCGGACGGCCGCCGGCTGTCTTCGGTGAGCGCGGTCCTGCGGGATGCGCGGGATCGGCCGTCGGCGGTGCTGTGCATCAATCTCGACCGCACGCCGCTGGAACAGGCCGCTGCCGTCCTGTCGGCGTTCGGTGCACCGACCGTGCAGCGCCCCGAGCCGTTGTTCGAGCAGGACTGGTCCGAACGTATCGGGCACGTGATCGGCGCTTATGTCCGCGAAACGGGCCGCCCCGTCGAACGCCTGACCCGCCAGGACCGCTTGGCCGTCCTCGCCCGGCTGGATGAGGCCCGGGTGTTTGCGGTGCGCCGCGCCGCCCCCGTCGTCGCCGGCGCCCTGCGGGTGTCCCGGTCCACCGTCTACGGCCTGCTGGCCGAGCTCAGAGCACCAAGCGCAAAGGACTGACCCACCATGACACGACTGCCCGACTTCCGCCTGGAAACATACTTCTCCCGCTGGGAGTTCACCGCCCGCCACCACCTGACCGCCTCCGACGTCCAGACCATGACACTCAGCGAGCTGCTCGGGCTGGCAGGCGACAAAGACCGCGACGCCTTCGAGAACTTGTCCCTGGGCTACACCGAAACCTTCGGCGACGCGGTGCTGCGCGAGGTGATCGCCCAGACGTATGAGCACGCCGACGCGGACGACGTCATCTGCTTCGCGGGCGCCGAGGAAGCCCTCTACCTGGCGATGAACGTCCTGCTCGGCGCAGGCGACCACGCGGTGGTGGTGACCCCGAACTACCAGGCCGCCGAGACCGTACCGCTCGCCCTGTGCGAGGTCACCGGCGTGGCCCTCGATCCGAACCGGGACTGGGGCCTGGACCTCGACGAGGTGGCGGCGGCGATCCGGCCGAACACCCGGGTCATCTCGGTGAACTTCCCCAACAACCCCACCGGCAAGATCATCGACGCCGCCGACTTCACCGCCCTGGCCCGTCTGTGCGACGAGCGCGGCATCCACCTGTTCAGCGACGAGGTCTACCGCGGCCTCGAGCGCGACCCGGCCCGCATCCTGCCGCAAGCCGCCGATCTGTCCGAGCGCGCACTGTCCTTGAACGTCACCTCCAAGTCCCTGGGACTGCCCGGGCTGCGCATCGGCTGGATCACCTGCCGCGACCGCGCGCTGCTCTCGCGCCTGGAGCGAGCCAAGCACTACACCACCATCTGCAACTCCGCGCCCAGCGAGGTCCTGGCCCGCATCGCGCTGAAGGCCCGCGGGACGATCCTGGACCGCAACCGGGCCCGGATCGCGGCCAATCTGCCGGCTTTCGAGGCGTTCTTCGCCGAGTTCGCAGACGACTTCGCGTGGCAGGCGCCGGACGGCGGATGCGTCGCCTACCCCCGCTACCTCGGCGCCGACGGAGTGGAGGAATTCTGCACCCGCCTGGTGGAGGAAGCCGGCGTCCTGCTGCTGCCCGCGAGCATCTACCGCTCCGAACTCACCCCCACCCCCGCCGACCGGTTCCGCATCGGCATCGGCCGTCGCAACCCGGAAGAAGGCCTGGCCGCCTTCGCCCAGTGGATGCGAGCACGCCGATGACCCTCCCCATGTTCGACACGGCCGCCATCAAGAAGGCCGCCACCTCGCAGTTGGTCCTCGACACCGTCCGTGACGCGCTGATCGCTCACGCCGAAGGCCGCACCAGCGTGCCGCCGCCGCTGCACCTCGACTTCCCCGAAGCCGACGGGGACTGCCACGTGAAAGCCGGCTGGATCACCGGCGCCACCGACTTCACCGTCAAGATCGCGACCGGCTTCTACGGCAACCCCGGGCTCGGCCTTCCGTCCAACCACGGCCTGGTGTGCGTCGTCAGCGCCCGCACCGGACAGGTGCGCGCGCTCCTCGACGACCGTGGTCTGCTGACTGCCTGGCGCACCGCCGCCGCGGGCGCGCTGATAACCCATGCCATGGCCCGGCCCGGCGCCGTCGCGCTGGCCGTCTTCGGCACCGGCGAACAGGCCCGCCTCCAGGCCACCTGGCTTGCCAAACTCCGCCCGGTCAGCAAGGTGCTGGTCCATGGCCGCAACCAGCACAACGCCACCGCCCTGTGCGACGAGCTCAACGCACACGGCGGCCTGCACGCCCGGCCCGCTTCGGCACAAGAGGCAGCAACCGCCGACATGATCATCACTACGACCCCGGCGACAGCACCCGTCCTGGATGCCGACCAGGTGCGCGAGGGCGCACACGTGACCGGCATCGGCACGGACATGCCGCACAAGAACGAGCTGCCACCCGCGCTCTTTCATCGCGCACGGCTCATCGCAACCGACGACCACGCCCAGTGCCTCGACCACGGCGACTTCGGCCACGCCGTCCGCGCCGGGGCCGCCGCCGAGGACAGCGACATCGCGGCCGGCCTGCTGCTCAGGGGCCCCCTCGACCGGCCGGACACGGCGGTCACGGTCGCCGACCTCACTGGTGTCGGAGCACTCGACGCGGCACTCGCCTCGGCCGTCCTCAGCCGGCTCGTGCCGTGAACGCCCAACGCCCGGCAGGAAAGTGACTAGCCATAAACCCAGGGTTAAACGGACGGGCGGGGATGGCTCCGGAAAAGGCGCCGCCTCTGCCAGCGCGCCTGCGAAGCGAAGACAACGCCAGCGGGCAACCCGCGATCAAGGTCCGACGTCCTCCAGGGCGCCGGACCTTGATCGCGGATACAGGGGGACACCGTGGAATCTCCAGCAGCCCAGACAGAACGGCGCCGGACTCCGGGCAGCGCCGACACCTGGCCGGCCGTGCTCGTGCTGCCGGCCGTCCTGCTGCTGAGGTACCTCGGCGAGCACGCCTGGGCATACTGGACCGCGGCGGTCATCGGCGTTCTGGGGCTGATCGGCGCCGCCGTCGAGATCACCGGGGCCGTCGGACACCTGGTGAACGGACGCCGGCCGTGGATCGCGGCCTGGGTCCTGTTCGTGCTGGCGTCAGCGGTGCTGGTCCTGGTGCTCAGGCTGGCCGAGCAGTGGTGAGGCTCCGGGCCGCATAGGCCCCTACGTCGGCGTCCGCGTCGCTCGCGGAATCTTCCACGTGAAGGTCATGCCGCTCATCCTGCCCAAGTAGCAGGGCAGTTGATGGCCCCCGATCGGGGCGTTGTCCTCCCACTGTTCGACGATCTCCGGGTACCGGCGGGGACTTGGAGTGCGGGCCCATCCGCCCTGCTTGGCGATGACGATCTGGTCGTGGAGCTCGACCGCCGCCTCCTACACCGTGGACGTTCCCGGCGGCCGACTTTGGGTGGGCGGTTCTGTCGGCCGTTGATCGCGCCGTTTCGAGCGGAGAAAGTCCTGCGGAGCCATGATCATGCTCTCCAGGCGGATGCCACGTACCCGGGCCCAGCCCGTGCGGAGGATGCCAGGCCCTTCAAGCAAGCCCCCCAGGGTGGGAGACGAGTAGTAGCGGACGCGGGCGTGGCGAGCCAGGCGGCGTGCGAGCCGTGGCCCACAGTCCGTCCCGTCCCAGATCTCCATGTGCAGATGGATGGACAGGAAGTCGATCTCCTTGTCAGGCCATGTGGTGGCCACGGCGCGCAGATGCGCCGGGTGACCAGGTAGCCGTCGGTGACTCGCAGCTGGTGGACGATGTCAGTGGAGCGCAGATGCCGCTCGGCCTTATCGACGGTCTCGATCGCCGCGGTGACCACTGCCTCGGCGGGGCTCGGGCCGCGGCGTCGCCGTGCCAGCCCTTTGAACTTTACGGAACAGACCGCTACCCCAGCCAAGTGCCGTCGGTGGGCGGGGCGCGGCGCCGTCCCGCACCTTCCGTACGGAGCTCGGCCACCTCCTGTCTTTTGGAGACGGTGGCTGGTCTGTTCCGTAAAGTTCATAGAGTGTGCCGATGAGCTCTGCTGCTGAGGCCCCCGACCCGTACGCGGTCCTGGCCGGATGGCTCGCCGGGGCTTACATCTGGCCCGACGGCCAGGAAGTCCGCGGCCGCGCCTGGGACGACGACACCAGATACCGCTACGGCCTGCTGCTCGCCGGGATCGACGCCCCGTCCGCCTGGCGCCAGAACTGGTTCACCTACATCGGCGATCTCGTCTGGCACTTCGAGACCCCGCACATCCAGGACTGGGCGGGGTGCCTGACCAACCTCGACGGCAGCCCGATGGCGGCCGCCTCCGGCGGCCGCGCCGTCTCCGCCGTCCGCAGCTTCTATGCCCACTGCTCGGACAACCTCGGCGCCGCCCGCTGGAACCTCCCTCCCCGCCGCGCGCTCGCCGGACCCCCGCCAGCCGCACGCTGAGCCGAGCGGAGCACTGCTGTGGATGCACGGCGGAGGAACCGTCATGGGCACCGTGCGGCAAGGCCACGCGTGGTGCAGCCGCGTCGCCGACGAACTTGGCGCGCTCGTCGTCAGCGTCGACTACCGCCTCGCGCCTGAAAACCCCTACCCCGCCGGTCTCGACGACTGCTACCGCGCCCTGCGCTGGCTGCACGCCAACGCCATCAAGCTCGGCATCGACCCCGCCAGAATCGCCGTCGGCGGCGATAGCGCCGGCGGCGGAATGGCTGCCGCCCTGGCTCAGCGCGCTCACGACACCGGCCTCCCGGTCCGCTTCCAGTTGCTGGTCTACCCGATGCTCGACGATCGCACCGTCCTGCGTGCAGAACCCCACAAGCGAACCATCTACACCTGGACGCCGACGTCCAACCGCTTCGCCTGGACCGCTTACCTCGGCCGCCCGCCCCAGGAACGGGACGACCGCCCCTACACCGCCGCCGCACGCCGTGCGAACCTCACCGGTCTCCCACCCGCGTGGATAGGCGTCGGCGATCTCGACCTGTTCTGCCCGGAGGACATGGACTATGCCCGTCGCTTGCGCGAGGCCGGCGTCGAGTCCGAACTGCGCGTCGAACCCGGCATGTATCACGGCGCCGACGCTCTGTTCGACGGCAAAGCGCCCTCGATGACCGCCTTCCGGAACAACATGCTCGATGCCCTGCGAAACGCACTCATCAAGCCCTGATTGGATGTGTTGTTGGGCCTGGTCCGACCGCGTCACCAACCGGTACCAGCAACCGTCCCATGTGACCTCTCCTGCCCACGTGGCGCATCCGGATGGCGCCAGCTCGTCGCGCTTTTGATCTCAATCCTGCGGCGATGGCGATGTCCGCCGCGGCATCTCCGTACTCACCAGGAGCCGCCGCGCCTCGGCCACCCTGCTGGGCCCGGCCGTCCTCGCCGTCCGAGGCCACGTCAAACGATGACAGGCGCCAGCCCCAAAATTAGCGGGCAAGAGATACGCACTTGCGTCGTTGTGGGGCCGACGGTACGAGCGTATGCGGGCAGAAGCGGTCACTTCTGGCCAACCGCAGCCACAGGCGTCAGGGGCGGACACCCTGCCCATGTGGGATTCGCATGGGTCTGCGCCCGCGGCGGTCGCACAATACTCGCGGTGTTTGCGGAACTGAACTTCTGACAGTCGGTGAGAGATGGGCAGGGAGGCGGCACCAGGGGTGATTGCCGCAGTCCCGATGACGGCTCGGCCGTCCGGGCCGTCACCCGGTCCACCGCTGCACGGGGGGTGAGCCGACGCGAAGCGGAGTGAAGGAGTCGCCGCCATTGCGCACTCTTCCATGGCCCGACGCACGTAGGCATCGGCCTGTTTACCGTGTCACTGCGGTGTTCGACGGGGTCGCAGGTGGCCGATTCCGCGGTGGCCGGGACCCTTGCACCCCTTATTTCGACGTGGTTAAGCTCCGTTTGGTTTCATCTCCTGCACATTTTCTGCACACTTCGGCGTTCGTGATGTGCCTGCACGACGGTGCCGTTCGCCTGAAGCGACTCAAGGGGGCAGCGTGTGAACGGAGCTTCGGGGGCCGGCGCTTCCAGCGCCGACGACTTACACGCTTCAGCGTCCCGGTCTGCCCGGCACACACGGGACATCGTTGGTGGTCCAAGGTCCGGCGATGTCCGGCTGCTGTGGTCGGCCAATGCCTCCGACGCACTCGGCACACAGCTCTCGACCGTCGCCTTTCCCCTGTTGCTTCTGCACCTGGGCCACTCGCCGACGACCGTGGGACTTCTCGCGGGCATCAGCATGCTGGTGGTCCTTGTGTGCGGGCCGGTCGTCGCAGTCGCGGCGGACCGTGGTCTACGCAAACCGGTCATGGTCGCCTCTGCCGCTCTCGCGGCCGCTGCCATGGCAGTTGTGGCGGTGTCCGCGTCGACCGTCCGCCCGCCGCTCGGGCTGCTGGTGTCGGCGCTGCTGGTGGAGCGCGTGGCGACCGCCTGCTTCGAGTCGGCGGTCCGGGGCACTGTCGCGCTGGTGAGCGGGCCGGAGGCCGTGGTGCGGACGGTCACGGGTCTGGAGGCCGGTGACCGTGCGGCGCTCGTGATCGGTCCGGCACTTGGTGGAGTGCTGTACCAGGTCTCCCGCGCCCTGCCCTTCGCCGCCGATGCCGTCTCCTATCTCGTGACGGCCGTGTGTGTTCGCTGCATGCGATCGGACCTGCGCGCCGACGAGCCCTCGCCCGGCTCCGAGCACACAGGGACGGACGTACCGGGTCCGAGGAGCCGTACGCCCGCACGCCACGGGAGGGCATTCGCCCAGGAGGCGGCCGCTGGCATCGCGCTGGTGTGGTCGTCGTCCCGCCTGCGCCTCGTGCTCGTGTGGACGACAACGGTCAACACCGCTCTGGCCGCGCTGTACTTCACCGTTTTGTTCTCCCTCCAGCGCAACAGCGGGCCCGCCGCCATGGGGTTGGTGCTCGCACTGTCCGGCGCAGCAGGACTCGTCGGCGCCTTTACGGCCCCGGCCGTGGTGCGACGCCTGGGCGGCACGAGAACGCTGGTGGGAGTCACCTGGCTGACAGTGGTGCCGGCCTCGGCGGTCGCCTTCATGGCCGGTGCATGGGGGTATGGCATCTGTTTCGCGGCGTTGTGCCTGATCCTCGCACCGGCGACGGTGGTCGTGCAGTCCGCGGCCATCGCCGACACCCCGCCCCACCTACAAGCCAGAGCAGGGGCCGCCATCGCCATCGTGAACATCGCAGGAGCAGCCCTGGCGCCGGTAGTGGCGGGTGTGCTCGTCACCCACTCCGGCGCTTCCGCCACTCCGTTGGCCTGTGGCGTCTCCCTCACCCTGCTGGCCCTGCTCACCACCGCCCGTGGCAGACATCTGAAGACGGGGGCTGACCGATGACCGAGCCTCGACCGGCGAGCGCGTCACGCGTCACCACTCACGACACGACGTTACGCCGCGCTACCCGCTACCAGACGTACCGCAGCGAGCTGCCGGAGGTGTGCGCCACTGACGCCTCCCGCATGGCCTTCACGGCCGACGCCGACGGTCGGTGCGAGGTGTTCACCTGGGACGCCGTCTCCGGGGTCGCCCGCCAGGTCACCGACCGACCCCACGGCACCCTGCACAACGCCATCGACCGCGACGGCCACATCTGGTGGTTCGACGAGGACGCGGACGGTCTCGGACGCTGGCTCTTCCAGCCGTTCGCAGGAGGACCCGACATCCCCGGACTGGAAGGCGTGGAGCCGGGTGTACCCCGCGGCATCGGCCTTGACGACCGGGCAACCGTGGCCATGGCGATGGGCACGAGCAGGGGAACCACTGTCCACATAGGCCGGAGAGGCGGCCACGCCCGGCAGGTGACGCACCTCTACGGCATGGTGTCCCTCGCCGGAATCTCACCGAGCGGAGCCAATCTGGCGGTCGCCGGGTCAGCCGGCTCCGACCGCGCGGTCACCGTCATGTCACCCAGCGGGCGGATCCGGGCCGTTCTGCGGGGCTCTCGAACCGCGCACCTGTGGGCACGCGGCTTCTCCCCCATGGCGGACCGCGAGGAGCTGCTGCTCGTGCAGGAGCACCAGGGCCGCTACCGGCTCGCCGGCTGGCGGTCCGAAACCGGTTTCTTCGCCTACGACTGGTGTTCCTTCGACACGGAGATCACCGCCTCCTGGTATCCCGACCGTGCCCAGGTACTGATCCGACAGGACCGCCACGGCCGCACTCTGCTTCACCGTGCCGACCTTGAGGCCTGCAAGGTGGCCCCGGTTGCGACGCCTCCAGGCAGCCTCCTGGCCGCTGCAGCTCGGCCGGACGGCGATGTCCACTATCTGTGGTCCACCACCGCCGAACCTCCGCGTATGCAGTCGACGGCGGGCACACACCTGCCTCCATTGGGAACGGTCGCGCAGAGGGTACCCGGGCAGCATCGGGATCTGTGGACTCCCGGACCCGACGGCCCGGTCCATACCCTCCTGAGCCTGCCTGACGACGTCCTACCGGCGCCGGTCGTCTTCCTCGTGCACGGCGGCCCGGCAGATCACGATCGCGACGCCTACGACGGCGTGGTTCACTCCCTGGTGGGGTCGGGGTTCGCGGTCGCGCGGGTCAACTACCGCGGCTCCACCGGCTACGGTCCGCACTGGCGGCGCGCCTATTCGGCCGGCGTGGGGCTCACTCAGGTACAGGACCTCGCCGCCGTGCGCGCCGACCTGGTACGTCGCTCGCTGGTGCGCCCCGACGCGACCGCCTTGTGGGGCACTTCGTGGGGCGGCTACCTCACCCTCCTCGCGCTCGGGATCGACCCCGGCCTATGGCAGGCGGCCGTCGCGGTCAAGCCCATCGCCGACTGTGCCGCGGCCTACCGCACCAGCACCCCGGCCCTCCAGGCCCTCGATGAGCGGCTGTTCGGCGGCAACCCCGACGACATACCGGACATGTACGCACGCAGCTCTCCCATCCACTACGTCTCGCGGGTGCGGGCGCCCCTGCTTCTCGTGGCCGCCGAGCGCGACGAGAAGTGCCCGCCGGGGCAGGTGCGCGGCTATCTGTCGGCACTTGAGTGCGCGGGGGCACGCTACGAGGACATGTGGCTCGACACCGGGCACGACGGCTACGTCGGACACGACCACGTCGCGGTACTGCGCCGAGCCATCACCTTTCTGGACCGGGAACTGCGCGGGCGCCGGACCGACCGGCTCTCACCGGCCCCGCCCGCAGCACGGTGAACGCTGAGACGTCCCGCTCCGACCGGAGCGGGATCCCGGCCGCAGAGCAACCTGCCGCTGCCGCCGGGACAGGCACCACGGACCGCACAACGGAGAGGAGGCACGCCGTGCAGAAGGACGTCATCAACAACGACCCGCTCGCGGGTGACGAGGAAAACCGCAAGCCGAGCGTCGGGATCACCATCACGATCCCGTTCCGCAACGCCGAGGACACCGAAGAGGACTGAACGACACCGGCCGGCCCGGCTCGACGCCGGGCCGGCCGGTGCCCTCACCGAAGCCGGCAACCCGCCTCGCGCGGGTTGCGTTCATCCCGTCAAGGAGACTCTGTGCGCGTTCTGTTGGTCAATATGCCGTGGTCCCCGATCGACCTGCCCTCCCTTGCCCTCGGCATCCTCAAGCGCAGTGTCGACGAACGCGTCGCCGATGCCCGCGCCGAGGTGCTGCACGCCAACCTGGAGTTCACCGACTGGATCACTCACCGCACCGAGTTCACCGCCGACGACTACGAGTACTACGCCCTCTCTTCCTACTTCATGGGCTGCGGCGACTGGGTGTTCTCCTCGGCCCTCTACGACGACCCGGGCTGGAAGGAGGAGGAGTTCACCGAGGTGATGAGCGGCCGGCTGCGCAAGTCACGCATGAAGATGACTCAGGCGCTGCACCGTCAAGTACCGCAGTTCGTCGAGGACGTCGCACGCCGCATAGTGGCGTATGCGCCCGACGTGGTCGGCTTCACCTCCACCTTCCAGCAGAACACTGCCGCGCTGGCCGCCGCCAAACATGTCAAGCGGCTGGCACCGCACATCGTGACCGTTATGGGTGGCGCCAACTGCGACGCGGAGCAGGGAGCGGCGGTACACCGCAACTTCCCGTTCGTCGACTTCGTGATCCGCGGTGAGGGCGAAACGGCCTTTCCCCAGTTGGTGAACGCCCTTGCCGAGAGGCAGAGCGACCTTTCCGCCATCCCAGGCCTCTGCCATCGGGGAGCGGACGGAGCGAGCATCGTCAATGCCATGGCCACGGCTCCGTTGCCCCCGGCCCACATTCTCCCGCCCGACTACAGCGGCTACTTCGAATGCCTCGCGTCCTCCGTCGCCCGCAACTGGGTCGAGCCCAAGCTGGTGGTCGAGGGTGCGCGTGGGTGCTGGTGGGGCGAGAAGCATCACTGCACGTTCTGTGGGCTCAACGGGTCGTTCATGCAGTTCCGCAGTAAGAGCCCCGAGGTGTTCTACGACGAGATCATGGAGCTCGCCGAGCGGCACCGGGTGCTGGACATGTACGTCGTCGACAACATCCTCGACATGGGGTACCTCAACACCGTACTGCCGCGGATCATCGAGAGCGGTTACGACTTGCGCCTGCACATCGAGATCAAGGCGAACATGCGCAGATCTCAGCTCCGCACGCTTTCGGAGGCGGGGCTCATCTACGTCCAGCCAGGGATCGAGAGTCTCAACAACCGGGTGCTCGACCTGATGGACAAGGGGGTCAGCGGCTGCCAGAACGTCCGGATGCTCCGCGACGGCGCGGAGACCGGTCTGTCGGTGTCCTGGAATTACCTGCACGGCTTCCCCGGTGAGAGCACTGAGGACTACGCCCCCATCATCGAGCAGATCCCGGCGCTGGAACACCTCGATCCCCCGGTCGACATGTCGGCCCGCATCGCCATCGAACGGTTCAGTCCCTACTTCAACCGGCCCGAACTCGGCTTCGACGGCCTGAGGCCCGAGGCGCACTATCGCTTCACCTACGACCTGCCCGAAGAGGAACTCTACGACCTGGCTTATGTGTTCGAGGCCCCCGCACGCGGCATCGACGAATCCACTGTCACCGCGCTCAACGAGGCGCTCGCCGGCTGGAAAAAGCACCACGTCGACGCTCGCCTCACCCATGTCGACCTGGGCGATCGCATCGTGCTGGTCAGCCGACGACGGGCGTTCAGCTGGCGCACCATGGAACTGACCTCCCCCGTCGAGATCGTGCTCTTCCGCCTTCTCGACCAGCCGCACGCGCCGGCCGCCCTCACCCGCAAGGCGGCCGCGCGACTGTCCGGTGAAGCGCCCGGCCAGGATGAGGTCCAGATCGTCCTGGACCGGTGGACCGCACTGGGCCTGCTCTTCACGGACAGCGGCCAGTACGTGCACCTCGCCCCGGCCGCGGTCAACGAGGATCTGCTGCGACTCGACTTCATGCGCCACCTGCACACGGCGGAGGTGTTCGAGCCGTCCACGAGCCCGCCCGGAGACAGCGCCACCACCGCGGCCCAACAGGCACAGCCGTCTCTGATGGCCTGACCACGACCACCCGTCAGGAGGCCCCGTGAGCACCGCACTCCGTCCGACCCGCACCGATGACGCTCAACCGCCGACCGTCACCGCCTGGCGTGACTACGACCCGCATGCCAGCACATTGACCGGTATGTTCCTCGGCGAAGTCTCACTTCCCGGCCCCATCGGGCAGGCGAGCGAGCGGCTGTGGAACCTCGGCGCCCGGCGCATCGTCATGCCCGACGCCATCGATCTCACCCCCACGGCCAACGCCACAGAAGACGCCGCCCGGCAGGCAGTGCGGGGCCTCAGCCTCGTACGGGATCTCACCGCGCGTGCCATTCTGGTCGAATGGCGGCTGCGGCTCGACCGCGAGGACGAGGAGACCTGGAAACTCCTAAGCCACCTCCAGCCGCCTCAGGCAGTGGACGGCCCCGACCAGGCGGACGAGCAGCTGCTGTTCTGGCGGCACAGTCACTACTTGTGCAAGTGCCTGTGGCGCCAGGGCCCCGGCTTCATCCAGATCCGCGATCGCCGCTGGGGCGACCTGCGGCGCTTCACGTCCGACGAACCGCACTACCACGATGCGATCGCCGCCCTGGACTACGGCACCGTGGCATCGACCGTTCCCAAGAACGTCCTCGAGGACTTCGTGGGGGAACACCTGGTACTCACCGTGGGTGAGATCGCCTGGTGGCTTCCGTACCGGGTCAAGCGATGGATCCAAGAAGCGATGGCGATCTGAGCGCATCGCGTCGCTACGCTGCGGCAGGGTACGGTGCGCCTTCCACGGCTCGGTCCGGTGCGATGCGTGAGCTCGCTCGGCACACGATCCCGGAGAAGACCGACAGGAAAACCGCCCGTCTGCGCAAAGGCTCACGCGGCGGACGGCCACCCGGCTTTGACGAAGAGCGTTACAGGAGACGCAATTCCGTGGAACGAGCGATCAACCGACTCAAGCCGTTTCGAGCGGTGGCCACGCGGTACGACAAGCGCGGTTACGTCTTCCTCGGCACCGTCACCGCAGCGTCGCTTGCAATATGGCTCCGGTCCTGCCAAATGCGAGGCAGGTCAGAACCCGCTCGGGCCGGTCTGTGAGTGCCGTCTTATGGTTCCGGGATGAGTAACTCTGCTGCGGCTGCTGTCCTCACAACCGCCGACCTACCTGAAGCGATACGTGCGGTGCGTACTTTGCTGGGCATGGCAGACATCGGTCAGGGGGAGGTCGACTTCGAAGCCGTGATCAGGTCGCCGCATGTCCTGACGCCAGTACGTCAGGTACTGCCCGACCTCGAATGGTGGGCGTCGGCTGGCAAGGAGCACGGTTCGTCAGAGGTCGGCAACGACCCTGCAGACTGTCTGCCGATCCAAGTGTTCGACTGGGGTCGTCCGCTGGACCGCGCCGAGCCCTTCATCGCCGCTATGGGGCCAGATCCCGCGGCTGTTCGGTGGGATCTGGACGCATGGCCTGCGGTTCCCGAAGCGGGACTGGAGGCGATCTCGCAGAAGTACGCGTACCTCACGCTGACAGTGAATTCCCGGGACCTCTACCAGGACGAGCCGGTGCAGGATCACACCGTCCACGTGCACGTCCAGAACCGGAACGGCGACCAGATCGCCCGCGTCCATTGGCTCGCCGATCAAGTGGGTGGCCGGTTCACAGGCAGGGTGGAGTTGGCGCCTCTGTAATCCTCTAGATCGTGCCTAGAGGTCTGGAGCGCGCGCCGTGTTGGGCGGAATCACCAAACGTGCCCCCATCCGAGGGTAGTCTCCGGCTCCGCTGGTCGACCGGCAGATTCCTCAACACTTTGGCAGCCGGGCTCGCGGCCGGAGGCATGTCCGGAATCGGGGCCGGACTCATGGGTGGCCTCACGGCAGACTGGCGATCGGGATCGCGAACACACTCATCTTCGGGATCGGCCTCGGGCTCGTCAACGCACTCGGAACGCAGGCGCCTCGCCTGACCACCGCGACTCAACCCATCGCGCTTCTCGCCTCGGACCGCCGCGCCTTCATTATGCTCGGCCTTGCCCTCGGGTTCGTGCCGCACTCGTGGTCGGAATATCTTCGGGACCGGATTCGGGACCGGCATTGTCGGTGGCTTAGTATCCGGGCTCGGCTGCTGGATCGTGATCGGGCCAATGGCCGGACTCTTACAGACTGCCTGGCCGTACTTCGAGGTGGCCAGAATCTATCTCAAGCTACGCCGCGAGATCCCTCTCGACCTGATGACGTTTCTACAAGATGCTCACGAACGCCGCGGCGTACTGCGGCAGGCCGGGGCGGTCTATCAGTTCCGACACATCGATCTACAGCGCCACCTCGCCCAGTAGCCTTTGGGCTTGTTCCGCTTTGACGGACACCATCGGTGTGGTGTTCAGGCCGCGAGAGCGGCCTCGTAGTCGGCGGGACTGAGGTAGCCGAGGCTGCTGTGCAGCCGGTGCAGGTTGTACCAGCCTTCGATGAAGTCGAAGATCGCTGTGCGGGCTGCGGCCCGGCTGGGCCAGGCGGTGGTGTCGAGCAACTGGTGGCGAAGAACGACTCGGCGAGCGCGTTGTCTCAGCACCCGGCGGCGCGATCGGCGGAAGCGAGAGCATCCTTGAGCGGTCGGCGTCGATCCGGTCCGTCGGGCGGGCCTGCAAGGTCCGATGGATGCGCCGGTTGGCCTTGGCAAGCCAGTCGGCCAGCTGGATGTTGAAGTCCGCAGGCGAGGAGAACACCCGGCCGGGCAGGAACGAGGTTTCCAGATAACCGTTCGCCCGCTCGACCAGGCCCTTCGACTCCGGGTCGCGGGGCTTGCAGAGGACGAACTTGATGCCCAGCAGCCCGGCGAACGCAGAGAAGTCGTCGGTGAGTTGAGGACCACCAGACCGCCACGATCCGACGGCGCCCTCGTTGTCCCAGACCAGCACCCGCGGGCCGGCGCCGAGCTCGGTCAGCAGCCGCCAGTGCCCGGCGATCAGGTCGGCCCCGTTCCTCGACGGCAGCATCCTCGCGGTGATCCACCGTGAGTAAGCGGCCACGATCACCAGCACCGGCGGATGCCCGGTCTGCCCGAAACCGAGCGGGATCTCGGCCGGTGGGAACCACAGGTCGCATTGGCCGATCTCGCCCGCCTCATAGACGGTCCGCGACGCCGGATCGACGGGCCGATAGGCCGGCCGCAGTTCCCGGATCCGTTCCTTGAGTACGGTCAGGCCACGGTCCCAGCCGATCCGTTCTGCGATCACCGTCGCGGGCATCTCCGGCCACTGCTCGAGCAGTTCACGGACTTTCGGCTCGACGGCGTCCACGATCGAGCCCTTCGGCGCCCGCTGGTACTTCGGCGGCGCATCGTCCGCGATGGCCCTACGGACGGTGTTTCTTGAGATCCCCAGCTTCCTCGCGATCGCTCGCACCGGCATCTGCTCGGTCCGGTGAAGCCGGCGGATCTCCGCCCAATCCTCCACGCTGATCACCCATCCTCCCGGTCTGACTCAACGAGCCAGACCCTTGGAGGGGGTCAACTTTCAAGCGTCGCTACTGGTCCACTTTTCAGCCGTCGTCGACAATCACTGAGCGGTTGCCGTCGACGGATTGGCCAGGCGCTCTTCTCCCGCAAAGTGTTCAACGACGAAAACGAGATCCTCCAGCCCATCTCGGTCGCCTGCGAACCGGGTTTCGAAGTGCGCTGGGCCGTGGACATCTCCGGCCGGGCTTCCACACTCCTTCTGGCCTTGCTCATCGCACGTGGCCAGCAAGTCGTCTATGTCCCCGGTCGCACGGTGAACCGGATGTCCGGTGCCTACCGCGGCGAGGGCCAGACGCTCCGGGGCCCAAGGGGCCCGTCATCCTGCTGACGGAATACCAGACGCCCGCGGCGATCCGCAGGACCGGCGAGAAGCGGCTGGCCGCCCGGCTTGAACAGCGCGGGTTTTACGGTGCTGCCGCCGTCGCGGCCAAGGCAGTGGAGGCCGAGCTCCCAGGTGAGGGACGTGCAGGTCAGCTGGTTCGCGACCTCGCCCGTCAGCTTCTGTCCCTTGACGAGCGCATCAAGGAGAACGACCGGGAGATCCGCGAGACATTCCGCACGGACGAACGTGCTGAGATCATCGAATCCCTGCCCGGCATGGGCCCGGTCCTGGGCGCCGAGCGGCTCGTGAAACCAGGCCGGCCCCTTATTCGTCAGACTGAGGGCCCGCTCCAACGCCGGGCAGGGTCTCCAGGAGTTGCTCGCGAAGCCGGTTGATCTGGCGGGTGCGGTCATTGACGAGGTCGGTACGCCGAGACCAATATCTTGAGGTAGACGGCTATCTCATCACCGGGCCGAAGCACGCCGAAGTCCTTGCGCATGCGGGCCTGGTCGACGATGACGAAGGCGTCCTTGGCGTTCGTCTTGCCTTGGCCGCGGTAGGCGGCCGAAGCCTGGTGAACGGCGAGGCCGGAGGCAGACCATCGGCTGGTCGTGGCCGAGCAGCAGGCCGATGAGGAGGGCGGCACCGCCGTGGTTGATGTCCACCGCCCACAACGCGTCCTCCGAGAGTGCGAGTACGTCGCCGATCAGCTCCAGCAGCGCGGGCTCGTCGTTCAGGACCTGGCGCGACAGCAGGCGTTCGCCGTGCGCGTCGATCACAAGGCAGTGGTGGTGTTCCTTGCCGATATCCACCCCGGCCCAGATCTCGGGCACAGTCACCTCCGCCAGCTCGTCGTCCAACAGCACTCCAGAACCCCTGGGCCGACGATCCTACGAATGATCGCCTGTGACCCACGCTTGGAAGGTAGGACAAGCTGAAGGCGAATACCGTCTGCACGTTCCGGCAGGGCTCAGGAGGGGCACACCCGGCCAGGCGACTGTCCGGCAAGGTACTCGGAGCGTTCTTTCGCGGTGAGATCTCGGCCAACGACCTGGCAGATCCTTCGGATCGCTTCGGCCTGGTCAGGCATGTCTGCATTCCACAGCCGCGCCGTGCCGTCTTCGCTGCTGGTGGCGAGGGTGCGCCCATCGGGGCTGAACGCCACCGACCAGACAGCGTCTGTGTGGTCGATGAGGGTGGTGCGGGTGCGGCCCGTGGTGGTGTCCCACAACCGCGCCGTGCCGTCGAAGCTGGCGGTGGCGAGAGTGTGCCCATCGGGGCTGAACGCCACAGAATTCACGGCGTCTGTGTGGCTGGTGAGGGTGGTGCGGGTGCGGCCGGTGGTGGCGTCCCACAGTCGGGCCGTGTTGTCTTCGCTGGCGGTAGCGAGGGTGCGCCCATCGGGGCTGAACGCCACCATATTCACCCAGGCGTTGTGGCCGGTGAAGGTGGTGCGGGTGCGGCCGGTGGTGGCGTCCCACAACCGCACCGTTTCATCTGAGCTGGCGGTAGCGAGGGTGCGCCCATCGGGGCTGAACGCCACCGACCAGACAGCGTCCTTGTGGCCGGTGAGGGTGCTACGGATGCGGCCGGTGGCGTCCCACAACCGCACCGTGCCGTCTTCGCCGGCGGTAGCGAGCGTGCGCCCATCGGGGCTGAACACCACCGCCCCCACGGCGCCTTTGTGGCCGGTGAGGGTGCTACGGATGCGGCCGGTGGTGGCCTCCCACAACCGCACCGTTTCATCTGAGCTGGCGGTAGCGAGGGTGCCCCCATCGGGGCTGAACACCACCGAATACACGGTGTCCTTGTGGCCGGTGAGGGTTTTGCGGGTGCGGCCCGTGGTGGCGTCCCACAACCGGGCCGTGCCGTCGGCGCTGGCGGTAGCGAGGGTGCGCCCATCGGGGCTGAACGCCACCGACCCCACGGCGTCCTTGTGGCCGGTGAGGGTGCTACGGGTGCGTTCAGCAGTGTCCCACAGCCGCGCCGTGCCGTCTTCGCTGGCGGTGGCGAGAGTGCGCCCATCGGGGCTGAACGCCACCGAATACACGGTGTCCTTGTGGCCGGTGAGGGTTTTGCGGGTGCGGCCCGTGGTGGCGTCCCACAGCCGCGCCGTGCCGTCTTCGCCGGCGGTGGCGAGAGTGCGCCCATCGGGGCTGAACGCCACCCACCTCAGGTCTGTGTTGCTGGTGAGGGTGGTGCGGGTGAGGCCGGTGATGGTGTCCCACAACCGCACCGTGTCGTCGAAGCTGGCGGTGGCGACGGTGCGCCCATCGGGGCTGAACGCCACATAATTCACCCAATCTTTGTGGCTGGTGAGGGTGGTGCGGGTGAGGCCGGTGGTGGTGTCCCACAACCGCACCGTGCTGTCCTTGCTGGCGGTGGCGAGGGTACGCCCATCGGGGCTGAACGCCACCGACCCTACGGCGTCCTTGTGGCCGGTGAGAGTTTTGCGGGTGCGGCCTGTGGTGAGGTCCCACAGCCGTACCGTTTTGTCTTCGCTGCTGGTGGCGAGGGTGCGCCCATCGGGGCTGAACGCCACTGAAAACACGGTGTCCTTGTGGCCGGTGAGGGTGGTACGGGTGCGGCCTGTGGTGAGGTCCCACAGCCGTACCGTTTTGTCTTCGCTGCTGGTGGCGAGGGTGCGCCCATCGGGGCTGAACGCCACCTGATACACGGTGTCCTTGTGGCCGGTGAGGGTTTTGCGGGTGCGGCCTGTGGTGGCGTCCCACAGCCGCGCCGTGCCGTCTTTGCTGGCGGTCGCGATAGTGCGCCCATCACGACTGAACGCCACCGAAAACACGATGTCCTCGTGTCCGGTGAGGCGGCGGTGGAGGGGGAGTTCTGCTGCCGCATAAAGGCTGGCGGTTGCTTCGGTGGTGACGCTGGTCCGGTAGGCGTGGACGGCCAGTAGGGAAGCCACGTCGGGGTTGGTGTCGATGAGCGCGTCGGACCGGGCGGCGAGTTGCTTGGACAGCGCCTGTTCTTGGGCGGTGAGTGCGGTTTCGCGTTGTCGGTAGGCCAGTGAGGCGGCGGCCATGGCGAGGACGAGCAGGATGGTGAGGGCTGTGGTGAAGGCTTGTCGTCGACGGGTGGTGCGGGTCTCGGCTTTGACGCTTGCGTCGAGGAAGTCCTCTTCCTGCTGGGCGAGGGTGGGGTAGCGGTCGGGGTCGGTGTTCCAGTGCTGTCGGGCGTTGGTGACCGCGGTGAGGCGTTGTCCCCGGTAGAGGTACGAGGCGTCGTGGTGGTTGCCGGCCCAGTCGGCGGCGTCCTCGGCCAGCTGGCTGTACAGGGCGCGGTTGGCCGGGTCGTCCTCGAGCCAGCCGCGCAAGCGTCCCCAGGCGTGCAGCAGGGTGTCGTGGGTGATCTGCGCGGTGTTCTCGCCCACCACGATCAGGCGTTGGGCGGCGAAGGCCTCCACGACGTCCTGAACCTCGGAGGCGGCGTCGTCGTGCCGGTAGGGCATGGGGCGGCGGACGGCCTGCCCGTCAGAGGTGATCCTGGTGAGGCGGAGGAACACTTGGCGGGCTGCGGCCTGCTGAGCGGGGGTGAGGTCGCTGTAGACGGCTTCGGCGCTGGTCTGGATGGCGTGGGCGACACCGCCGGACAGCTCGTAGCCGCGGCTGGTCAGCTCGTTGCCTTCGCGGTGCTGCCAGGTGACGCGCATGGCCTCCGACAGCAGCGGCAGCGCCCCCACCTCGTACCCGCCGTCGGTTAAGGAGGCCGGCAGTTCGGCGAGGATGGCGTCGACCAGGGAGGGCGCGATCTGCAGGCCCGCGCGTTCGGCAGGTCCGGTGATGGTCAGCCGCATTTGAGGCGCGGTCATCGGCCCGACCAGGAACAGTCCGTCGGTTGCCGCCTCGGCCAGCTCGGGGTAGGCCGCGCAGGCGGGCAGGAAATCGGAGCGGATCACCGCGATGACCAACGCGGCCGGCTCCCCGTCCGGCCCGCACGGCAAGGTGGCCGCTGCGTGCAGAGCCGCGATCACATCCGCGCGCTGCCGCTCCGCCGAATCAACGGAACCGGGGCCGGAGCTGGGACCGGAGTCGGGTTGGGGGGCGCCGGGGAGGGTGAACAGCTGCTCCAACGGGTCGACCACCAGCACCAGCCGGTCACCTGTGCTGCCCGCCGTCGTCTGTGCGGTGGCCGCGTGGGCGTCCACCACGTCCCGCACCACCGTGTGCGCCCGCTCCGGGGCGCTCTCAAGGGCCGCACGGATGCCTGCGGGATCACGCCCGGCGACCTTGGCCAGCGCCCGCGCCAGCTCATCGCGAGGCTGAGAGGTGGGATGCATCACCGCAACCGGCCACTGAGCCGACTCCGCACTGAGCGCGCCGTCGGCGAGCGCGGGCAGCAGGCCGGCGCGCACCAGTGAGGACTTGCCCGCGCCCGAGGCCCCGCTCACTATCAAGATCCCGGGCCGGTCCAACCGGTCGGCGAGGGTGTGCACCAGCTGCGCGGTCAGCTTCTCCCGCCCGTAGAACACCTCCGTCTGCTCCTGCCCGAACGGCGCCAAACCCAAATACGGGCACTCAGACTCCCACCGGCCGGAAGCGGACGTCTGCCCGGCCCGCTCTTCCTGCCCGGCCGACTGCTCCGTGAAGGTCTCGGGATCGGGCGGGGACGAGCGAGCGGCCCGCAGCCACCGCCGCCACTGCTCCTCATCCAGCAGCCCCGGACTGACCTCATCTTCAGGCACCCGGCGACCGCGGCAGTGCTCGACCAGCACCCGAATCAGTACAAGGAACGCAATCTCCGAATCGGGCAGATGCCGACCGCGCTTCCAGTCACTGACCCTGCGCCCCGAGACCGGCCGGCCCCGGCCGGCCGGCCGCCGCCGGTTGGCCTCGGCCACGGCACTCTTCAGCGGAAGATCCGCCGTCAGCTCCAGCAGCTCACCCAACCGGTCAGCGAACAACCGCCGCGGTAACGGCTCCACACTCCCCATAGCTCCCCCTAGCACAAACGGCGTCCGGACCGGTCCGGACCGGAAAGCCACCGTAGGAACACCACCAGCCCCTACGCCCCCACCGTGACGAAACTGATGCGCGCTGTTACGCGATCGATGGCTCAATCTGCATGCACCGGCTGCAGCCTCCGCACGGCTCCGGTGCGCACCGACCGCCGCAACGGCACCGGCCGCAACACACCCCATCCAGCCGCCGCAGCGACACCAGCCACGGGAGAGAACCGTCATGCGCGCTCCTCCGCACCCGCGCTTTGTGGCTGTCCTGGCCGCTGCACCCATCGCCCTGGTGAACACCGGCTGCCGGCCCAAGGACACGCCCGCCGACCTGGCTTGGTGCCCCAACCACTCCGCCTATTCGAAAGGCCTTGGTGACGCATGCCTGTTGATAGCGCTGTCTCCCAGTCCGACGCCGAACTCACCGCTGTACTCAGGGCGTTAGCGTCCGACGCCCCAGTGGAGGAGCTGTACCGGCGACACCGTACGGCGGTTCTTTCCTACGCTCGTAAGTGCTGCCGTGATCCGCACACTGCCGAGGACCTGGTTTCGGAAGCCTTCGCCCGCACGCTGCAGGCGGTGCGGTCCGGCGGCGGTCCGGAAGCCGCCTGGCGCCCGTACCTGCGCACCGTCGTCCGCCGCATCGCCGTCGACTGGGCGGGCACGGCCCGCCGTACCGAGCTCTCAGCCGACTTCGAACACTGGCTCGCCAACCTGCCCGACACCCCCCAGACGGAGAGCGGCGAGGAACGGATACTGCGCCTGGAGGACAACAGCCTTGTCCTGCGCGCGTTCAGCTCGCTACCCGAGCGGTGGCAGGCCGTCTTATGGCACACCATCGTCGAGGAGAAACCCGCCACACAGGTCGGCCCGCTGCTGGGTGTGGGCGCGAGCGGTGTCGGCTCGCTGGCGTCCCGGGCCAGGGAAGGGCTGCGCGAGGCCTACCTGGCCGCGCATGCCGAGAGTGCCTCCGTGAGCGAGGAGTGCCGCCACTACGGCTCCCTGCTCGGGGCCGTCGTGCGCCGCACCGGCCGCAGGCCGAACAAGGACCTCGACCGGCACCTCGCGCAGTGCGCGCACTGCCGCAGCGCGCTGATCGACTTCACCGACATCAACCAACGACTGGGCTCGGCACTGCCGGCCGGTCCTGCTGCGGGGCGGCTCAGCGTACGTGGCGACCCAATGGCCGACGCCCGGGCGAGCGCCGCTGAGGCGGCGACGCCACCCGGCACACGGCACCGCGGTACCGGGTAGTGGCCACCGGTCACGGGCTCCCCAACCCACATGTGCACCGTCGCCGGCTGCGTGATCGCCACCGTCGGGATTGCCCTCCTCATCCTGGCGACACCGTTCCGTGGCCACGGCAAGGGTTCCCGGCCCTTGCAGGCATACCAAGTCGCCTCAGACGTTCACCGAGTATCCGCCGCCTGCCGCGGTCACGGCAGTCGAGAAACCGGGCGCCGGGCGAAGATCTCTACCAGCGTTCGTCACCTGGTCGGGCACCTTCGGCAACGCGGGAAGCACCACCCAGTGCGTCGAGCCTGCTGGCACGGCAGCCGTCCAGAAATCGTGCGACGGAAGCAAGGACCAAATCTGGGAGGCAGTGTCGTTCAAGGAGAAGCCGAACTAAGAGGGCATTCCATCACTCTTCGGGGCGTGTTGACTGACTCGCCTGGTTCGTTTCGCCGGGTTGGTGCAGATTCTCCGAGTTCGCGGTGTTGTTGGCCCCAGGACCACCACCGCGATCGGTGCCGTCACCCTCGCCGCTTTCACCTTCCAGCCCGGGGCGACCAACGCCGCCCCGGTGCCCGAGGATGTGGCTCGCGTTGTGCAGCTCGTCAACATCGAGCGCAGCAAGGCCGGGTGCGCACCAGCGACCGTGAACGAATTCGCTGACCACGGCCGCGCAGGATCATAGCGACGACATGGCGGGCTCACGAGAACATGACGGTCCGGACCGGACCGGAAAACCCTCCGCAGGACCGCCACCTGGGGCAACACCTCTGCTGCGACACAACCGAGACGCGCTCTTACGCAATTTGGTGGCTCAATCAGCAGGCACCGGCCTGGTTCCGATCGCAACGGCACCGGCCCCACGGCACCCATCCCGCCCGGGTGCGAACACAAACCCGCTCGGTGCCGTCGCCGGTTCATCCCCACGGTCGTCATGGGCAGCCAGCCGCGTCCCACTGGGCGGTCGTCGATCCGGTGGGACATCACCCCCACACGACCCGGCTTTCGGCCTATCACCGGAATCCGGTCGACTCGAAAGGGAACCACGTGAACGGCACACACCGAAAAACTCGGCACGGACGAATACTTGTGGCCTCCGCCCTGGGCGTCACGCTTCTCGGCGGCGCGGCCGTGGCCAACGCCATAGCGGGGCAGGAGTCTTCTTCGGCAGCTCCCAGCGTGCCTGCGGCACCGAAGGCCGCGCCGGCGGCTGGGCAGTCCGACGCTCTGATCGTCGGCTACAAGCCGAAGGCGCCCGGGGCGCGTTCGGACACGGCGGTACGCCAGGACACCAAGGCGGTGGCTGCGCAGGCCGAGGAGAAGCTGTCGTTCGACCGCCGTCTGGGCACTGGCGCGGTGCTGGTGGACCTGGGTGGAGAACAGCCGGCCAAGGACGTCGCCGAGGTGATGGATCAGTTCCGGGCCGACCCGGACGTGGCGTTCGTCGTCCCGGACCGCACGGTGCGGGCCGCGGCCGTCGCCTCACCCAGCAACCCCAACGACCCGCGCCTGGGCGAGCAGTGGGACCTGACCGAGGCCCGAGCGGGCATGAATGTGCCTGACGCATGGCGTACGTCCACCGGCCGGGGGGTGACGATCGCGGTCCTTGACACAGGTAGCGCCCCGCACTCCGACCTGGCCGCCAACACCGTCGCCGGGTACGACTTCATCACCGACGCGTTCACGGCGAAGGACGGCGGAGGCCGCGACAACGACGCCTCCGACCCGGGCGACGCCAGCAAGGCAGGTGACTGCAAGGACGCCCTGGGGAGGCCCTTGCCGGCGGCGCGCTCCTCTTGGCATGGCACCCACGTGGCGGGCACCGTGGCCGCCGTGGCCGACAACGGCAAGGGTGTCGTGGGCGTCGCACACGGCGCGAAGGTGCAGCCGGTGCGGGTGCTGGGCCGCTGCGGCGGGTCGACCTCCGACATCGTCGACGCCATCACCTGGGCCTCCGGCGGAGCCGTCGCCGGCGTACCCGCCAACGGGACCCCGGCACAGGTCATCAACATGAGTCTGGGCGGCGGGGGAGCCTGCGACCCTGCTACGCAGGGCGCCATCGACAGTGCCGTCCAGCGCGGCACCACCGTCGTCGTGGCCGCCGGCAACGAAAACAGCGATGCCGCCAGTTCCTCCCCTGCCAGCTGCAACAACGTCATCACCGTCGCTGCCACCAACCGCGCCGGCGACAAGGCCGGATACTCCAACTTCGGCAATGCCGTGGACATCTCGGCGCCCGGCGGTGTGACAAACCGGAATCCCGCCGCCCTCGACGGCATCCTGTCCACCCTGAACTCCGGCGCCGACGCGCCCGCCGCCGAGACCTTCGCGTTCTACGAGGGCACCAGCATGGCCGCCCCGCACATCGCCGGCCTCGCCGCCCTGCTGAAGGCTGCCATGCCCGCGCTCACGCCCGCCGAGCTCGAGAGGGCTATGAAGGACAACGCGCGCCCTCTGCCCGGCACGTGTGCGGGCGGTTGCGGCAGCGGGCTCGCCGACGCCGCCAGGACCGTCGCCAACGTCGCCGGGGGCGCCACTCCCCCAGAGGATCCGGCGTCGCCGCCGGCAGAAGACGAGTAGCCGGCGCACGCTCCGCGCAGGATGCGGCGTCCCCGTTGGCTGGGGACGAGTCTCGACCGCAGCCCTGCCCCGGAGACGGTTCTGCCGGGGTAGCTCCCCCGCGAATTAAGCGCGTACCCGTGTTTCGGCGCTACGGATAGGCAACTCCAGTTCGCTGTACCTAGGTTCGCTGCACTGCCGGTGCGCGGCCCGAGCCTCGCGGCGGCCGGTGATGGCGGTGGCCTGACGGATAGTGCCCTCAACTCCGGCGCGCGTCAGGCGAAGTCACCTTCAGTCCTTGGGAACGTCTCGCACCCCAAACCCCCCACAATGAAAGGTCCTCGAAAATGCACATACGTCGACTCGCCGGACTCGCCGGAGCCACGGCAGCCTCGGCGCTGGCCGTCGCGGCCCTCGCCGCTCCGGCGGTGGCCGGTCAGGACGCGCCGGCCCGTCCTCACGAAGACAGCCGAGCACAGCAAGCCACCACGCACAAGGCGACCCCCTCCGGCACAACAATCGGCAGCGACCAGCTCCGGTCGGGGCCAGTCGCAGGCACCGCGCTGGTGGACGGCAAGCGCCTCCAGTACGCCGATGTGGACGGGACGGCGATCGTCGAAGGGGACATCGTGCTCGGCACCGTGCAGGAGATGAAAGCGCGGGCTGCCAAGCCGGGGCTCAAGTCCATCGGGATCCCGGGCCAACAGCGCCGCTGGCCGAACGCGACCGTGCCCTTCGAGATCGATCCTGCCCTCCCCAACCAGCAGCGCGTCACGGACGCCATCGCCCATTGGCAATCCCGAACCCGCATCCGGTTCGTGGCGCGGACAGCCGCCAACGCCGCACAGTTCCCGGATTTCGTGCGCTTCGTCCCGGGCGGCGGGTGTACTTCGCAAGTCGGCCGACGGGGCGGCAGCCAGGCCATCAATCTGGCTCCCGGCTGCACCACCGGCAGCACCATCCACGAGATCGGCCACGCGGTGGGCCTGTGGCACGAGCAGAGCCGAGAAGACCGCGATCAGCACGTCGTGATCAATCACGCGAACATCATCCCGGCCATGCGGCACAACTTCGATCAGAACATTGCCGATGGCGACGACCAGGGACCGTACGACTTCGGCTCGATCATGCACTACCCGGCCTTCAACTCATTCGCGATCAACCCGAATCTGCCGACCATCATCCCGCGCCGCCCGCTGCCTCCCGGCGTGGTGATGGGCCAGACAACAGGGCTGTCGCAGGGCGACATCGACGGGGTGCGGTTGATGTACCCGGCAAATTAGAGCGTGACCTGTGCGGTGAGGCGGGCTAACCCATCCGCAGCACCCCGCAGCAAAATCCCATCTGCCCACACTCCGCCCTGCTCTGGCGGCCGCCAGAGCAGGGCGGGCACCCAGCGCCCATCGACCCGGAAGGCGAGGACACTGATGGCGGAGGTCTCGGCCGGCAACCCGTGCCCCTTTCTGCGTGCCCTGGTGGCACACGACTACATGTCCGATGACGTGGAACCGCTGCCGGTGGTGGGCCGCACGCTCGCGCGGGTCGCTGCCACCGGCGACGGCTCCCCCGCCCTGCCTGCGAGGGTGGTGCGGCTGATCGCGCTGATCGCCAACGGTCTCACCCCCGCCCAACTGCTCCGCAACGCCCGGCACGGCGTGCGGCTGAACGCGCTGCGTGGCGGCCCCCTGGACAAACGCGGGTCGGGCTCGCGCATCCTCGATCAGCAGGCCAACGGCGACCAGAGCGAGCTCGACCAGCTGGACACCTTCGCCAGCAACAAACAACGGCCCGACGGCGGAACCGAGCGCGGCCTCGACCTCGCCGAGATCACCCGATACATGGAGGCGAACTACGCGCGGGCCCGAGGCCACCGCCGGGTCATCGACCGCAAACTCATGGACTTCGAATTCCCAGCGCTCCTGACGGTGATCGGCCGTGACGGCCCCCAGGGCCGCTACCTGTCCCTCGACGACGTACGCCGTCTGTTTATCGAGCTGAGGCTGCCTCAAAGAATGCTCGACCGCCTCAACCACCGCTGACAGTGCCCGTTTCTGAACCGGTAGATCGTCGGGAGGCGACACTCAATAAGGGCGGCCGGAGCCAGTTCAGTTGGCTCCGACCGCCCTTATCGCGCTGTTCTCAGCGGTCAGCTCTGACACAGGACGTCACGCAGTTGGGTTCCGCCACATACGCCTGCAGGTCGTTGCGAAGCTCTCCGGGATCCCACCGGCTTCCGCCAGCAGCCGCAGCAGTCCGTCCGGCGTTGCGTGACCTGCGAATTCCGCAAGCTGCCAGCCGTTGTTGCGGGTGAGGGGCCCAGCAGGCCGCGCACATAGTCGCGCATCCGCCGCCGAAGCTCGACGCGCAAGAACCTCCCGCCAACACGGAGGAACAGCTCTTCAAGTTCCGCGGCTCGATCAAGGCCCGCTGACCGGCCAGGAGATGGCCGCGGGCTTCGGCATGGACGTGGTGCCGGCGCGGGTGGAGGCACTGCGGTCGAAGGCGAAACGCCTGGTCGCGCGTGGCTGGCTGGCCGAGCCCGGGCCGGTTCACGCTCCCTGAGGTCGTGGCCGGGCCAGGCGGCGGGTCATGAGCAGAATCATCGACCAGTAGACCATCGCCTCGGCGCTTGTGGTGCGGTGCTCGAAGTCGCGCGCAAGACGGCGGGTACGCATCAGGTGGGCGAAAACCGTTCCACAATCCGCCGCTCCACCTGCCTCTCAACCTTGGCACGGACCCTGCAAGCCCTTCTCCAGCCCCCAGCCTCGGCACAGGCAGCTGACTCCCTGCGAGGCGACCGCGGCCCCGGCCTGGCTACCGCTGCGGGCAGCTCCCGCAGTTAAGCACGTACCCGTAAATCGCCACTACGGATAGTCAACGACCTCACCCCGCAACTAGGGTCTGTTGTGAAAGTGCTGGTCATAGCCATTCGTTGATGGCTGCGACCAGCACGGTGGCTTCGTAGCGGACGGCGAGTTTGTCGTACCTCGTTGCCACTGCGCGATGTCTCTTGAGGCGGTTGATGCCGCACTCGACCGCGTGGCGTTGTTTGTAGTCTTCGCGGTCGAACCTCGGTGGTCTGCCTCCGCGGGAGCCGAGGTTCTTGCGGTTGCGGATCTGGTCCGCTTTCTCCGGGATGGTGCAGGCGATCCGGCGTTCGTGCAGGTAGGCGCGGTTGGCGCGGGATCCGTAGGCCTTGTCGCCCCGGACCTTGTCAGGTCTGGTTCGCGGCCGGCCGGGGCCTTGTCGGGGTACTCGGATCTTCTCCAGGACCGGGCGAAGGTAGGGACTGTCGTGCCGGTGGCCGGCGGTGATGAGCAGTGACAGTGGTTTCTGTCCCTGCTCGGTGGCGAGGTGGATTTTCGTGGTCAGACCGCCGCGGGAACGTCCGAGGCCGTGGTCGTCGGGTTCGGTGACGAAGCCGCCGGGCGGTTCCTTTTGAAGGTCCCCTTTTTACGTGCCCCGGCGGCGTGCTGATGAGCGCGGCAGACCGTGGAGTCCACGCTGACGTCCCACGTGATCAGGCCCTTCGCATCGGCATCGGCCTGCAGTTGCTCCAGAATCCGGTGCCAGGTGCCGTTTCGCTGCCACCGGCGGAACAGGTCGTACACCCGGTCCCACGGCCCGTACCGCTCGGGCACATCCCGCCATGGCGTTCCCGCCCGGGTCCGCCACCGTATGCCGTCTATGAGCTGCCGTCTGGTCCATACCGGCGGCCTCCCGGCCTTCTTGCCGATCGGCAGCAGCGGCTCCAGCCGCGACCACTGTGCATCCGTCAGATCTCCACGCGCCACAACGCATGATCATCACCGATCAAGATCCACTTTCGCAACAGACCCTAGGTTCGTTGCAGCTTCGGGACCCGAGCCTCGCACGGTGCCGAGGCGGAGTCCTCGGCCACCGCGCCCACGCGCCTACGTGGCGCGTGCGACCGCGCCTGGAGGCCCAGGTGCGGAATGTATCCGCTCGGTGTGAAACGGCTAGCCCTCAGAATGACCGCAGTGGGCGGCCGACCGTCGGCTCCGGGCCGGTACACCACCTGCACGCGACCGGCTTCGGCATGGCCGGATCCGGCCTGCTCGACTCGAAGGGAATCAGTGTGATCGGCGCACGCCGAACATCCCGTAGCGGAAACCGTGTGGCCGCCGCGCCGGGCACCACACTCCTCGGCGTTGGTGCTGTGGTCGCTGACAAGGCGAGGGAGGAAACGCCCGCACCCCTGGCGTCCAGCGCGCCCACGCTGGCTAAGGCCACGCAGGCGGCGGACGAGCTGCCCGACAGCCTGATCGTCGGCGGCAAGCCAAAGGCACCCGATGAGCGTTCGGACAAGTTCTGTGCGCGAGAACACCAAGGCCATGGCTGCGCAGGCCAACGAGGAGCTGTCCTACGAACGTTGCCTGGGCAGGGACGCCGTGCTGCTCGATCTGGGCGAAGTGCAGCCGCCAAGGAAGGCGCCGCTTTCATGGACCGATTCCGAGCTGGCCGGGAGGCGGCAGCCGGCATCGACGGCCTTGAGACATCCGCCCGCCGTGGGCATGAACGTGCCTGACGCCTGGCGCACGTTCGCCAGCGGAGGGGCGACGGTCGCCGCCCCGGACACCGCTTCCGCCGAGCACACCGACCTGGTCACTCACAACCTGCGCCGAAATCGCGAAGGAAATTGCTCCGGGACCGGACGGCTGGGCCGCGCCGGCCAACGCCATCGGCAGGGGCAAGGCAAGCAGGAGTCAGTACGGGCCTCGGCGCCTGCCTTGACGGCACGTGTGAGGTCGAAGTGACGAGCGCTGATGGTCGTCAGCGTCGCCGACAGCACGCCGACATACGACCCGCTCGGCAACAACGGCGCGCGGTTCAGGGGCAACCAGACCGGCTCTGGAACGTCCACGGTCGACGACCTCGTCATAGACCTCGTCAGCATCCACGGCGGGCGAGCGTTCATCCGCGTGTCCGGAATGGTCCCGCCACAAGGGATCAGGTGACGGGTGGCCGGATCGACCGGCGCGAAGTGGTGGGCCAACAGGCCTCTGCGGCCAGTATCGACCCGACCCGAAGACGCGACACGGTCTGAGGTCATCTCGACATGCGATAGCCCCTCCGGTGCCGCTTTCCATCGTCGAATTGTTCAGCGAAGCCACGCTCACCGTCGGGGAGACAACACTCGTGGAGCACGGAATTCCGGAACTCTTGGTGGAATTCAATGGGACCACCGAGAGAATCGATCCCGCCCAGGCGTATCTGCTGGGTCGTGATCCGGAGTCGAACATACCCTGTCAGGAGGCCACCGTCTCCTGGCGGCACGCCCGAATCTACTGGAGCGGAAGCAACTGGTTCCTACAGGACCTGAATAGCACCAACGGAATATATGCCCACAGCCAGCGCGTCACTCTGGCTGAGATCACAAACGGTGCCGTGTTCAGCCTCGGCGGCGAGGCCGAAAGACTGCAACTACGGTTCACCATTCCGCCGAAGCACCCCGACATCGTCAGAGACCGACAGACCCCGGCGCCCCGGCCCACCCTGCTCCCGTCCGGAACTCCGGTCCAGGCTCCGCGGCATCAACGTTCCCATGACCTCACGCAGTCGCAGGGCGAAAATGGGAAGAGCGATACCGCGCCTGAGGCGATGCACCAGGACGGCGAACCAGCAGTCTCCCCTTCCCAAAGGCAGGGAACCCTCGTCACGTACATCGGCCGGTCACCCGACAACGATCTGGTCATCCGCGATCCCGAAGTTTCTCCGCACCACGCCGAATTCCGCTTCACCCCCGCCAGCTACGAAATCATCGACCTAGGCACTCCTCGCGGTACGTATGTCAACGGCCATCGTGTCGAGCGGGCCAAGCTGCGCCCCAACGACACGCTCACCGTGGGTTCCCGGACTCTTCGGCTGGTCGGCGACCGGCTCACGGACGGCGCCGATGCAGACGAGGCACCGGGGTTGGTCGTCCGCCGACTGACCGTCAAGGCCAAAAGCAGCAGGGGCGTGCGAATACTGCTGAACAAAGTGAGCTTCGCAGTGTCTTCGAAGACTCTGATCGCGGTGGTAGGACCGTCAGGTTCCGGGAAGTCCACCTTGCTGCGCGCTCTGACCGGTCACCAGCGGAACGTCAAGGGCGAGGTGCTCTACGAAAGCCGAAACCTCCATGAGCGATTCGCCGATCTACGTCAGCACATCGGCATCGTCCCGCAACACGACATTCTCCACCCACAGCTCTCTGCCCGCGCAGCGCTCCGTCACGCCGCCAGACTGCGCTTCCCCCGCGACACCAACCCCGCCGAGCGCGACCGCCGTGTCGAGGAGGTGCTGAGTGAGCTCAGACTCGACCTGCATGCCGACAAGCGCATCATCACGCTTTCCGGTGGACAGCGGAAGCGTGTTTCGGTTGCGCTGGAACTGCTGACCAAACCCTCCCTGATGTTCCTGGACGAGCCGACTTCCGGTCTGGATCCCGGCATGGACCGCGATGTCATGCAACTGCTCCGCCGACTCGCCGACGACGGTAAGACCATCCTGGTAGTCACACACTCCACCAGGGAGCTGGAGTTGTGCGACAAGGTGCTTGTCCTGGGCCCCGGCGGATCTGTGGCGTACTTTGGCCCCCCGGACGAGGCACTGGAATTCTTCGGACGCGACAGTTGGGCGGACGTCTTCTCCGATTTCGAGAAACACAGCGACCGCAACTGGTCGGGCCGCTGGCGCGAGTCGCACCAGTACGTGGCCTCCGCTGCCGCCCTGAAGCCGGCGGCACCCGCGGCACTTGAAGTCCTCCACGCGCCGAAGCCGCCGCGATGGACTGCTCAACTGTTCACACTCGTCCGCCGGTACCTTGAGGTCATGGCCGCCGACAAGGGATTCATCGGCCTGATGGCTCTCCTGCCCGTCGTCCTCGGCTTGGCCAACACCGTCATACCCGCTGACTTCGGACTTCGAAGACCACCCGACGGAACGGCGAACGTCGAAGCCGGCACGATCCTCGTATCTCTTGCTATCAGCATGAGCTTCATCGGCTCTACGAATTCCGTCCGTGAGCTGGTCAAAGAACGGGCGATCTACGAGAGGGAACGTGCTGCAGGTCTCTCCAGATCCGCCTACCTGGTCTCGAAGATCACCGTACTGGGGCTGATCACCGGCCTGCAGGGGATGGTGCTCTGCGCGATCAGCTTCGCCCCTCGCAAGCTGCCGACGGAAGGTGTAGTCGTGAAAGGCACCCCCGCCGTCGAGATGGCATTCGTCATCGCAGCACTTGGGTTAACCTCGATGATGTTCGGACTGGTCATCTCGTCACTCGTGAAGACTGCCGAGAGCACCATGCCGCTCTTGGTTCTCTTCTCGGTTGTCCAGTATCTGTTCTCAGGCATCGTATTCAAACTCTTCGACAACCCCGGTGTCGAACAGATGGCCTGGCTGGCGCCGTCACGCTGGGCCATCGCGGCGCACGGCGCAACACTCGATCTCGGACAGCTACTCGGTCCCCAGGGTCGGACGGCTCACACCGCCACTGATCCCCTGTGGCATCACACACTCGATCAGTGGCTGACCGACACAGGTGCACTGCTCGTCACGGCGATCATCTGCTACCTGCTCACGATCTGCTTCCTACGCCGCCACGAACCGGAGGTCGTACGAAAGCGCTGAGAGCCATATCAACAGGAGTCGCTTGTTCGAGAGAGCCAGGGCATCCCCTGTGAATGCCGGCTGCAGGTCAGCGAAGGGGGCCCAGGCACGGGGCACCGGCAGGTGCTCACGGGCCATCACGCGGATCGCTTCGAACCGCCTTTTGGGGACGTCACCTCACCCAGCAGTTCGGCGGCCCGCCGGTGGATGGCCAACTCGGCCTCCAGCTCGGCGATACGCCTGCGGGCCGCAGCGAGCTCAGACAGGCCGCTGCTGGTCGTACCGGGCAACTGCCCCGTGTCGACAAGGTGTTGGCGACGCCAGACATAGATCGTCTGGTCGCTGATGCCGAGGAGCCTGGCGACCTTGGCGACCTTCCTTCCGGATGCGACGGTCGGCGCCGCTCGGTAGGCAGCGCCTCGCATGCTCTGGTGGGTCCGCCCAGCAAGTCCAGCACGGGGAGCCCGAAGTGAAGGGGCCAGGGCATCGCAGTCGCCCAGCGTCCAGGCGATGCGGCCGGCCTGGCGGCGCATCGGCTTGCGCTGCCCTGCTCCGCAGGAGTCCGTTTCCTCCCCGCCTGAAGGCGGGGGTATCCACGGAGGAATCCAGATGTATGCGATCGCCGAGGTCGCGGCGTGTCTGCGGAGCTCTATCCCACCGCCTGTTCAGCTTCCGCCTCGCCGTTGCGGACCATACGCGCAAGGTCATGCCGGGAAAGCGCGCCCACCTTTCGCATGGCGCGAGCGACATGCGACTCCACCGTCCGCGGGGAGAGGTACAGGGTGACCGCGATCTCGCGGTTACTCATGCCGGAACCGGCGAGTTGGGCCACCTCCTGCTCGCGGGGCGACAGCCGCTCGTCGTAGCTGAGGCGGCCCGTACGGCGAAGCGGGTGGGTACTCTGGTGGGTTCGTAGTTCCGCTCGTGCGCGAGCGGCATCCCATGTCGCGCCGAGCACCTCGAGCTCGTGTGCGGCGGTGGTCAGTTCCTGTATGCCTGTGGTGGTCTGCGGACCACCTGCCAGAGCACATCGTCCGCTGGCCTCCGCGATGAGGGCCGCCTCATAGGGCCGGGGCAGCGCCTGGTAGAGCCTGCGGGCGTGGCGGAAGTGCTCCCCCGCCGCCGGGAGTTCGCCATCCGCCTCCGCCAGCAGCGCCCGGCACCACATCAGTGCCGCCGCGGCGGCGGGTGCCTGCCTGGTCTCTATGCCTGCCGAGAACTCATCCACCATCGTCCGCGCCGTGTCCAACGCTCCCGCTCGGGCTGTTGCTTCCACAGCCCATGGGACCAATTCCGCCGCCCATACCCACACGGCCGTTGCCTGGAGCCTGGCCCATGCCTCAGCGGCCTCCTGCGCCGCGGACGCCAGTTCCTGGCGGGCCAGCGCGAGCCTGATGCGGCCGCCTGAGGCCGCCGCCACCTGGGGTACGGTGCCGTCGGCCCCAGACAGGCCGGGTGCGGCGAGCCAGGTGCTTGCTCGGCTCCACTCGCCTTTTGCCAGGGCGAGGAGGCCGAGCACCAGCCTGGCCTCGCCCGCGATGCTTGGCAGCTCGCCGACCTCCGCCGCATACAGACGGGCTCGGGCAGCCAGGCCTGCCCATTGGCCGGTCAACATGTCCAGAGGCAGCGACATACCCCGAGACAGCTGTTCTCCGAACGGAGACCCGCTTCGTGTGTACAACATCAGGCCTTCGGCCTGCAGCTCGCGCGCTCGCGCGTACTCGCCCAGCCAGATCGCCGCATAGGCGGCGCTGCACAGACCATATGCCGAGTGCTGAAGGATCCGCGGATCCTCGCTTTCCCGGGGAAGTTGTTCCAAGCGTCGCCATCCGTCCGGATCACCCACGCAAACCACCACGGCCGCCCGGTGCACCGCGACGGCCGCCTGGACCGCCGCATCCCCGCTCTCGGCCGCTGCCGCCTCGGCCCGCGCCAGCCAGACCAGACAGTCCGCCAGCGGTTCACCGGGCCAGTAGGGAACCCCAAGGACCGCCATGGCCCGCGCCGCCAACGCCGGACGATTACTCAACTCGTCAACTGTTCTGAGGATTTCGATACGCCCGTGGCCACTGCGCCCAGCACTGAGCAGGATCCGTCCGAGATGGAGGCGAATCTCGCCACGCACGGCCGCGGGCAGCGTACGGTCGTCGACCAATCGCCGCAGGACCTCCAGCGTCTGGCCGGAGCGCAACCCATGAATCACGCTGCGCGCGAGCATCAAAGCCAGCCGAGCCCGGTCCGACTGACAGACGTCAGGACGCGCCAGCGTGTCCTCGAGCAACGAGATCGCCAGCCGGGGGTCCCCGGCTTCGACGGCCTCGCGTGCTGCGGTTTCCACGCTCTGAAGCCAGTCCGCGATCCGGCCGGAGGCGAGCTGCTGGCGGGCAAGCCGCGCCCACGGCACCGGGCGGCGCGCCGCCAACGCCTCGGCCGCGCGACGGTGCAGCTCCTGCCGCACCGGGCCGGGCAGTACGTGGTAAATGGCCGCGGCCTCCATCGGTGCCCGGAACCCGTACCGGCCGAGCCCGGACTCCTGCAGCACCGCTTCGGACAGAGCAGCCGTCAGCGCCGCACGCCCACTTTCCGCCGGCAGGGCCGCTACGGCGGCCAACTCCTCCTCAGTCGCGGCCTCGTCGAGCACTGCCGCCGCCCAGACCACGCGCCGTGGCTCCTCGTCCAGCGCCGCCAAGCGGCCGACCACCGACTCGGCGAGCCGAACCGGCACCCTGACCTCGTCCATGTCCTTGGCCGTGAACCGCTTCCGACCGGCCTCTGCGGTTCCCGGGTCCGGCAGCGACGCGGCCGTCTTCAGCTCCTCCAACAGATCAGCCACGACCTGCGCGATTCCCCCCGACCGCTCGCAGAGCCGAGCAAGAAACGGATCCGAGTAATCGTCCTCGCCCAACGCCTCCACCACCATCCCGCGCACCTCGGCCTCACTCAGTGCCCCGAGCCGCAATCGGATGACGGGCAACTCAGCCGGGTACCCCACCGGCGCGCCCAGCATCAGCCCGCGACTGGCCAGCTCCTCGGGGCGACAGGTCAGCACAACGCGCAGTCCGGCCGGCGGATCGGCCAGCAGGATACGCAGTGCACGAGCGTCCTGCTCGTCCGCACGGTGAACGTCCTCGGCCACCAGCAGCACCGGAACACCCGTGCCTAGCGAGGCCGCCAGCTCTCTCAGAGAGGAAGCCGCCAGCGGGGCCAGCCACGCGGGCGCCACGGGAGCGCCGGACTGCAGGGCTCCGGGCTGCGGGGGCTCGGGACGACGTGCCGACCTGGCCTCCGGCCCCGCCGGCGCGGCGCCTTTCACATGGGGGGACTCGCGGACGACGCAAGCACCAGACACCTTGAAGGTCACCGTCAGGCGATGCACCCTGCCGAGCTCAGGAAGAGCGAGCAACCACTGCACAAACCTGCTCTTGCCGGTCCCTGCCTCTCCTTCGACCATCACCAGGACCGACGCGCCCGGCGCAGCCGAGGCCAACGACTCCCGTACTGCCGAGTCCCACTCACGCTCACGCATCACGTTCCCCCTACTTCGTTTCCCCGTACTCGAACTCGATCCGGTAGCCCGCCTGGTCCCGGCCGGCCCCGCCACATGTGTGCTGGCTGCCACCACAGGCATCGCCCTCGTAAACGAATCGAAGCGATGGCGACTTGAAGCGGCTGGCCATCGTGCCGATGGACCGGGCTGGAATCCTTCTGCGCGAAGGCTGTCTGTCCGTCGAACCGGAGGTACGCCCAGCGGGCCGTGGCCGCGGCGGAGTTGCAGATGGCACGTGGCTGACAGACCGGAGCACCGTCCATCGCCGAGCCGGTGTAAGTGAGGCCGGTCGCGCAGGTGCCGATGGTCACCTCCCGGGCGATACGGTCGCTCATCAGTTCCCATTGCAGCGTTTGGCTGCCGTCGCACTTCGCCTCGTACGGCTGCTGAGGTGAATGGCGAGCAGGGAGGCGCCCGTGCCGACAACCCTGAGGGTCTCTTCGCACCGAAACCGGTCTTGCCGCCACCGTTTGCCGGGCCGCCGTGCGACCACGGCCTCCGTGGCCTTCGGCCCGCAGCAGTCCCCTGCTCGCGGCAGGACGTCGACGCGGAGTGCAACACTCCACGAATCCTTCAGTTTCCGCAGGTCGAGCGATGCGCGACGGCGGCCGGAACAGACCGTCAGATGCCGCTCCAGACCCCGGTGGACGCGACGATGCCCCGCGCAGTGGACCGATGCAGCCAGTGGGCCAGCGACATGACTGTATTCGTCCGGCACCGCTGCATCCCTCGCATGCTCGGCCCGGTAAGCCGCCCGCAGACCCTCGCGCACGCGTGCCGCGAGCGAGGCGGCGCCGCTCGGGCTGAGTCCGGGCAGCGCCACGATCCCGTCCGGCGACTGGCCCTCGACGGCCGAGTGCCAGAGCGGTCCGCCAGCGCTCGGGCAAGCTGCAGAACGCCTCCGCTCCTCTCCGCTCTCCGTCACCGCCGCCTGCACCCGCAAGGTCTCGAAGCCGGGAGCGAGTTCGGTACGGCGGGCCGTGAGGGCCCAGGCTGCGGCGGTGCGGCAGACCATGGTCAGCAGGTACGGGCTCCAGGCCCCCTCGGGACCGCTGCCGCCACGCATTGCCTGCAGCGCACGGGCATACGCCTTTGAGGTCACTGGCGGCTGATGCCGCCGGTACAACTTCTGCAGCGCGGTCTGGGCCTCGCGGAACGTGCCGTTGCGTACGCCGGCGGCCAGGTTGGCGTCACTGCTGGCGGCACCTGCGGCAGGGGTGCCGGTGGGGCTGTTGGGCAATGGCGATCATCCTGGTGCCGTGGACGGGGCGGAACTTCTTATGGTGATGAAGAGCGACTTACGGCCGCACCATCCCGCTACGTAACCAAACCGTTATACAGCGAGGTGACGATGCGGCCGCAACCCGCAGCACGCTGAACTTCACAGAGATCTCTCGAGCGACGCAACGCTTGAAGCAGCTGATCACTTCGCGGCGGGTCTTTCCCTCGCTGGTCCGTCGCTTGAGGTACTCGTGGGTGCGTGGATCCCAGCGAAGGCCACTCTGCACGATGCGGTAGAGCGCGGCATTGGCTTGCCGGTCGCCTCCACGGTTACAGCGTCTGCGCTGCTGCTCGCCGGAGGAACGTTCTACGGGCTGACTCCGCACAGTGCGGCCGAAGGCAGCCTCGTCAGGCCAGACGCTCGGGGTTGTCGCCTGCGGTGATCAACAGCGTGATGGCACTGTCAGGCCCTATAGCGGTCGCTCCAGCAACTGCCGGGCGTGGGTCTGGGCAACGGCGGTCAAGCGTCGTTGCAGGTCACGCACTTGCTCCGTCAGTTGCTCCATGCGCTGGGCCAGGAGGTGAGGAGTGACCAGCGTGGCGGCCTGGACATCGGCGTAGTCCCCGCCGCGATCGGGGGCGAGATGGGCACAACGGCGGATCAGCGCGGGGTTGTTGAGGGAAGCCAAAGTCTCTCGCAGAGCCGGGTCGGCGGACACCGACGAGATCGCCGAAGCTGTCACACGACACCGAAGCCGAGCGGCTGATCGACACCCTCACGCGCGAGGACCTCGAAGGCGACGAATTCCGGGACACCTACACGGAAGCGCTGCACGAGGTGATTGCGGCCAAGCGTGAGGGTCACGCTCCACTGGAGGCGCCGGAGCCGGGGGCGAAGGCGAAGGCCTCGCGCGCGAGGACGCCGAGGCCGACGTGCACGAGCCACCGGAGCAGAAGGCAGCGGCCAAGACGACCGCCGCGAAGAAGGCGACCGGGCGGAGGCCGCGCAGCGCTAGAGGGTGCCCCGTGTATTGCGTGAGTTATCCGGTGACGGCCAGGTTGTGTAGCCGGGCGATGCCGAGCATGGCCTGGTGACCACCGCTTCCCTTGAGTCGGCAGTCCCGCAGGATCTTCCAGTTCTTCAGTCGGGACAGGGCGTGTTCCACTCGTGCTCGGGCCCGGTGTTCTCGGCCTCCTGCTGCGGGCTGAGACGCTTCTGGCCACGCCGTTTGCGGTGCGGGACGAGAAGGCCAGTGCCTTGGTAGCCGCCATCTGCGATAACCGGGGCCCCGCGCCCGGTCGACACCGGACTCCGTGAACGCCCGGCAGTCGTTGCGGCTGCCGGGCAGCGGAACTCCGATCGCCACGACCAGACGGCTGTTGGCGTCGATGACGACCCGCAGGTTGGTCGAGTACCGGTAGTTCTTGCTGGAGGCGGCGATGCTCCGGTCGCGGGTCGGCACCAGGGTGCGTCGACGATGTAAACGGTGTCCTTGTGCGGCCGGCGGGCCGACGAGATGGCCAGCAGCGGTGCGAGGTGATCGAGGATGCGGTCGGCCGCAGACTTCGAGACCCCGAACAGCGGCGCCACCTGCCGCAACGTGAGATTCGTGCGCCAGTGGGCCTTCCCCCGCGAAGGTGGACACGCGTTCGTGTGTCATGGGGCCAACGTGAGCTTAGCCAACGTGTTCCGCAAGGCATACCTGCCATACCAGCCTCCACCCGGCCGCGCGGCCCATGCCCAGCCATGCTCGAAGAGGTCATCGCTGTACGCCTCTCCGTAGGCGGCGTCGATCAGCAGCTCTTGCCGGTCGCCAGGCGCTGCCGCCTCCACCCGCGGCAAGACCGGCGAAGTGACCCCGGACCGGCGCCATAGCCGACCCGGGACCACACGCGAATCACCGTCACCAAACGCTCAGCGAGTCGTTGTCGGCCGGCTGCGTCGGCGCCGAAGGGGTCACCCCGCCCGGTGCTCCTATGCGGTGCCGCCGCCACCGGTGTCCGCGCCAGGGGCGGCGGGGCGGATGATCTTGGACCGGATAGCACGGTCCATGGCGTCCAGGCTCACCAGATTGAATGGTTTGCCGTTGATACGCATCTTTGAATCCTTCGAGGGCCGGTAGATACCGCGCTCAAATTGATGGCCGCCCTCGTATACGCCGATCACTCCGCCGTCGGGGGTGGGCCGGCCCAGGTAGGAGGCCCACTTGGAGCCCTTCGGATCTTTGGTGACGTTGGGTGCGGTCGGCTCACCACCGGAGTAGGTGGTACCAGGGGTGTAGTACTCGTCGGCCAGGCCGGCGACCGAATGGCCGAGTTCATGCTGGAGGACCTGATTGGCAGCAGCGTTGCCGCCAGACACGGTGGCGACGCCGGCACCGCCGGCTCCACCGTACGTGTTGGAGTTGGCCATCGCGATGATCGCGTCGGCCTCCGGGGCCTGGCTCGCGAACGACTTCGCTTTGGCATTGGTGTAGTCCGGAGAGCACAGCAGCCGGTCGGTACGACCGTCGCAGCGGAAGCCCATGTCCAACGCGGTGTCGCGGTTGATGCCCCGGACCGGGTCGTCCACTCCGGAGTCCTTGGAAACCACGGGGACCAGCCACACATTGGTCCAGTCGCGATACTTGTTCCACGGCTCGGACTCCGCGAGCCCCTTCCACTGTTCTTCGGCATGGCGTCGCTGGAGATCCTGCTCGGATTTCCTGTAGCCGTCGCCGACGAATACCAGGTCGAAGCGCTCACTGGACGGGCCGGTGTTCTGTATGGCGACCACCTTGGGGCCTACATCTGCCTGGCGGTCCCGTGCGTCGGGTGCGGCGAAGGCCGGCTCCGATACCTGCACCTGGACCGGCTGCTCACCCCCCTCTCCCGGCTGCACCACCAGGCCCGGCTGCTGCTGGGCCTCCCCGCCGGGCTGGGATCCTTCCTCGCCCTCCGGAATTAGGAAGACCCTCTGCCCGTTGACGTCGTTCAGCAAGGTGACGTCGTCGTTCGGCTGCCCCTCCGTACCCTGCTGCATTTCTGGGACCGGCTGCTGCTCCGCCCCACCCGGCTGCGCAGCCAGACCCGGCGGCTGGGCCTCCCCGCCAGGCTGCACTCCCTGCTCCGGCTGCTCGTCAGTACCCGGCTGGGCGCCTTCTACGCCGGGCTGGGATCCGTCATCGCCCTCCACAATCTGAAAGACACTGGCCCCGTCGACCTCGTTCACCTTTACAGTCCTGAACTCCTCGTACGGCTGCGCGTCGTACGCGCGGGGCTCCGTCCCCTGGGACTCCTGCCAGCCCTCTGCACCGGGCTGCACTCCCTGCTCCGGCTGCTGCTCCGCCCCACCCGGCTGCGCAGCCGGACCCGGCGGCTGGGCCTCCCCGCCAGGCTGCACTCCCTGCTCCGGCTGCTCGTCAGTACCCGGCTGGGCGCCTTCTACGCCGGGCTCCGTCCCCTGGGACTCCTGCAGACCCTCCGCACCGGGCTGGTCCTCCGTACCCGGCTGCATCTCCTGGACCGGCTGCTCGTCGGTGCCAGGCTGAGCATCCTGGACCGGCTGCTGGTCCTCCGTACCCGGCTGCGCCTCCTGGGCCGGCTGCTCGTCGGTACCCGGCTGGGCGTCCTGGACCGGCTGCTCCTCGGCACCCGGCCGCTGGTCCTCGGTACCCGACTGGTCCTCCGTACCCGGCTGCGCCTCCTGGACCGGCTGCTCGTCGGTGCCCGGCTGCGCCTCCTGGACCGGCTGCTCCTCGGCACCCGGCTGGGCGTCCTGGACCGGCTGCGCCTCGGTACCCGACTGCATCTCCGCGCCCGGCTGGTCCTCGGTACCCGACTGGGCGTCCTGGACCGGCTGCTCGTCGGCACCCGACTGGGCGTCCGTACCCGGCTGCTCGTCGGCACCCGGCTGCATGTCATCCGCGCCGGGCTCCGTCCGCTGGTACGACTGCTGCTCCTCCGCGCCAGGCTGCACCTCCTGCTCCGGCTGCTGGTCGGTGCTCGACTGCACGTCCTCCGCGCCAGGCTGAGCCTCGTACCCGCCCGACTGCGCCTCCTGGTGCGACCGCACGTCCTCCGCGCCAGGCTGCATCTCCTGGACCGGCTGCCCGTCCGTACCCGGCTGCGCCTCCAGACCCGGCTGCTCGTCCTCCGCGCCCGGCTGCATCTCCGTGCCCGGCTGCTCGTCCGTACCCGACTGCACGTCATCCGTGCCCGGCTGCATCTCCTGGACCGACTGGTCCTCGGTACCCGACTGGGCGTCCAGACCCGGCTGCTCGTCCTGGACCGACTGGTCCTCCGCGCCCGGCTGTATCTCCGTGCCCGGCTGCTCGTCCGTACCCGGCTGCTGGTCCTCCACGCCGGGCTGGTCCTCCGTACCCGACTGCATCTCCTGGACCGGCTGCTCGTCCGTACCCGACTGCACGTCATCCGTGCCGGGCTGGTCCTCCGTACCCGACTGCATCTCCTTGACCGGCTGCTCGTCCGTACCCGACTGCTCCTGGTACGACTGCTCGTCGGTACCCGACTGCTCCTGGTACTCCTCCCCGCCCGACTGCTCCTGGTACGACTGCTCGTCGGTACCCGACTGCTCCTGGTACGACTGCTGCTGCTCCGCGCTAGTGGACTGTGCATCGGTAGTCTCAGCCGCCGACGCGTTGGAGACGAACAGCGCACCGTACAGCACCCCTCCCGCCGCGGCAGCCACGAGTCCCGGACGGCCCTTCCCGGAATCCTTTCTGTGCCGGCCCTTCGCGGACACCCTTTTGTGTCTGGCCATCGCGGAATCCCTTTCTGTATGTGGAGTGTTGACGTCGCTATGCTCAAAATTGGCAGTCGAGGTCCCGATACATCGCACCCGCCTGGCGGTCACGACCGGTCGCCGACGGACGAGAGATTGACCGTGCCCCCAACGCCCCGCAGGGCACCGTTAGCCGCGGCCCTGCAGATACAGCCAATTCGCAAGGCACACCTCGCTGCCCCAGACAGGCACGGCACGCACGGCACCTGTCCGACGCAGCAAACCTAGGGACTCAACCGGGAGCCGACTATTCGTAGCCCCAAAACACGGATACGCACTCAAGGTGCAGGCCGTACGGGACAGCTGTTCCGCTTCGACCCGTGGTGGGAGGGAGTCCGGCGACAGCTACCTCGTGCGCGCCGAACTCAAGGACCCCAGCAGGTGCGACAACGCCGTCAACATGCCCGTCGTGATGGGCCCCTGCAACGGCAAGCCCTGGGACGAGATGCAACTCGGCATGCTGGACTGGTGCGAGTCGTGCAGCCCGCGGCCCACGCGGGACAACCCCACGGTCGTGATCACGAACAACTACGACAACGCTCCACGGCTCCGCTACGTGGGTCGAGGGCCGGTGAGAGACAGGCGAGCCCCGTACACACCCTGTCAACTCAGCGATGCGGGAGCCGGTTTGGTAAAGCATCGACAAAGAGGCGGGACGGCAGGGGCCGGACACAGTCCTTCATCATGACCGGCCCTCCATACGACACACATCTGCGGGGAACCCGATGGCCCGAAGCGCCCTGATGCACAACGTCGAGCAGCGGCTGCGACTCACCGAGTCGATCCGCTGCTGCCCGGACATCCTCAGACGCACGGGGAGTTGACCGAGGAGTCGGATGCCGCTCCCCGGCCGCGGCGTTCCGCCTCTCCGGCGGGAGAGCCGTGTCACGGTATTACACATTCCTTTTGGGCGTTCCCCAGCTCATTCTCGAAGTCACGCATGACGTCCGAGATTTCACCCTAGGGTGCGTTCCGTCAATTCCTGTGCGACCTTTCCGGATTCAGTGACCCCTGCCTTCGGGCGCAATCCACGGGGCGCGAAAAAGATCAAATGGGGCTCTGAACGCAATCGAGAATCGGCACGTACTCCATGGCACACGGGTCGAATCCGAACCGTGTTTCGCCATCGAGGACGGAGTTGAAAGTGTCCCGAAAGAGAATGATCACGAAGAAGAAGAAAATCGTCCTGCTAGTCGGCACCGCCGCACTGGTCGGTAGTGCGGCATTCGCGATGACCGGAACCGGAAATGCCGGCCAGCGGCAGGGCAACGAGTCGTCGAGGTGCAACGGGCTGGCCAGGCTTGGGGCGGACCACCAGCGGTTCATCGCCAATGAGCGGGCCAACCCCAACGTCAACTCCCGGGCGAGGATCGCCAATTCGATAGCGGCGATCCGTCAGATCAGGCAGCAGCAGCAATCCGCAGGCTGCAACGGGTCGGGCCGCCGCCAGGCCGTCCCACCCGGAGACCGGCAGGGAGGAGGCGATCAAGGCGCTCAACGCGGCGGCCGTGGCAGGTGCAACGGGCTGGCCAGGCTTGGGGCGGACCACCAGCGGTTCATCGCCAATGAGCGGGCCAACCCCAACGTCAACTCCCGGGCGAGGATCGCCAATTCGATAGCGGCGATCCGTCAGATCAGGCAGCAGCAGCAATCCGCAGGCTGCAACGGGTCGGGCCGCCGCCAGGCGGCCCAGGTGGTCTGTGCCGGGTCGACGGTGACACTGTCCGGAGAGGGCGGTGCACCGGCGGCATCCAGCAACCAGTTCCCTGCGGGGACGCAGCTGAGGGTGACAAACCTCGACAACAACAGGTCGACGACCGTCGAGGTGAATTCGCCCTCCGGAAGCTGTGTGCTGCTGAACAACGCGGCGTTCGAGCAAGTCCGCGAACCGGGCAAGAACGTCATCCGGAACGTGCGCGTCGAGCGCGTCGGATAGCTCGGGAACAGCACCGGGTTCCCGCTCCCGCCTCGCCGTCCCTGGGGCGGGAGCGGGTCACCCACCTCCGCACTACCAGGAATTCACCTCGATCCAAACGCCGGGCAACTGCACGACACCGGAAAGGAGGTCCTGAGACGCGTACGACTCTGCACAACAGGACGCCCCCCGGAGTGAGGTGGCGATTCCGGGGGGCGTATCTGAAAGATCGTCCAAGTCCGTGAGGGGGCAGGTTGGCCGGGGGCTCGCTGTGGGCCCCCCAGCCTCCCGGATCGGACGTGAGCGACAAGAAGAATCCGGCAGGGCAAGCCCGATGAGCTGGCGGATGAGGCCGTCGAGCGGTTGATGGACCGTGTCGATGCCTCAGGGGCGGCCCTGCTGGGCGACGGCGGTGCGCTGCCGGGCCGCATACGCCCGACGTCAGGCACCCAACGCCACACGCACGCGCGTCGAGGCGGCCGCGCATCCTCCTGCCGTGCCAGGCGAGGTGAAGAAGCCCCTCGGCCGGTGACGCGGAGGCTCGGCCCCGATGTCTCCCCTTCAGCCAGAGGGCTTGTCAGGAGGGGCCGACAGGGGTGCGGGCCGCACGCCGCTGATACGCCGCAGCCCCGCACCCCGCCCATGGCGGCGGCTGGCCGCCGAAGTACTGCCGCACCCACACCAATTGAGGCACAAGGAGGAGCGCTGATGCGCCGACGAGGTTCAGTCTTACTGGCCGTGGCCATGCTGTGTGCTGCGGGATTCGCCGCCGTGCCTGCGGGATGGACCCACGCTCCTCAAACGCCGGACGGGCTGAATTCTTCAGCCCGTCCGGCGGTTGAGGACGTGCGGCCCAAGGCCGCGGCGGCGGGCACCGCCGAGCCGACCGAAGGGCAGGAGGTGTTCTCGCCGGACGGCACCATCACCCGGGTGAGCATATCCAAGCGGGTCAAACGCGCCGCGTCGACCGACGCCGAGGCGGCGGCCGCCGAGGTGACCGCCCTTCAGAACACCGGACCGTCTGCCTCGCGATTCGACATGGTGATCGTGGGCGACGGCTACACAGCCTCACAGACGGGGCTGCTGCGTCAGCACGCACAGGCGAAGTGGAACGAGATTGCCGCCACGGCCCCGTGGAACAAGTACCGCCAGCTCATCAACGTGTGGCTGGTCAACGCCCGGTCCAACGAGTCCGGCGTGGACAACGACCCCTCTCCGGGCATCAACCGTGACACCGCCCTGGACATGCGCTTCTTCTGCGGGGGTCTCGAGCGGCTGCTGTGTGTCGACGAGCCGAAGGCCAAGGCGTACGCCGCCCAGGCCCCCGGCGTCGACGCGATCCTCGCCGTCGGCAACACCACCAAGTACGGCGGCGCCGGCGCCCCGAGCCTCGCCAGCGTCTCCGGTGGCAACGCGCAGTCCGGCCGCATCGCCATCCACGAACTCGGCCACTCCGTAGGCGGCCTGGCCGACGAGTACTTCACACCGGGCACCACCTACCGGGGCGGTGAACCCAGGGAACCGAACGTCACCACCGACCCGCGCGGGGCCAAGTGGGCGTCCTTCCTGGGACTGAACACCCCAGACGGCGGCGTCATCGGGGCTTACGAGGGGGGGCACCAGTTCGAGCGCGGCATCTACCGCCCGTCGCAGGACTCCCTCATGCGCAACATCAACAAGCCCTTCAACCTCATCGGTCTCACCGCGATGGAACGGGCCATCAGCTCCAGGATCAGCTGAACGCCGGCGCCCGGGGACAGGCCTGCACCAGCCACGAGGCGTCGCGCACCGGCAGCCTGACCAACGGCTCCGCCTACCAGCGCGACGGCGGTTGCTTCATCGCCGCTGGCACACACCGCGCCGGCCTCTGCGGCCCCAGCGGCAGCAACGTCAGCCTCGCGCTGCCGCATTGCAACGGAAACCACCTAACAGACCGTCGCGACCAGCTGGTCGCGCGGTACGCTCACCCACCACGGATCCAGCGGCCGCCACACCTACCAGGTCCGCTCCCTCTCAGGATCGGGGTCGTACACGCTGGGTTGCAACGCGCCCTGCCCCCAGTGACATGACGGGTGACACGGGTCCCGGCACCTGAGGTGCCGGGACCCATCCCCTCATGTCAGCAGCGGCCCGAACACACCTCCCCTGTACCCACGGGCCACGCGGCACCCATCCGGCTGTTCCCGCTCCAACGCACCGCCTCTGTGCCGACTCCGGTCCCAGGTGGCGCGGTGAACCGACTCGGCAGGAACGAACAATGTCCGCCACTGCCACGCCATCAACAGCACCCCACGCACCTGCCAAGGCGCGCGGACCAACACTTCGTTTCTCCCCATGGCCCGGCGAGCCGCTCCCCGCACACGCCGCCGACTCCATCGGCGAGCGCTGTTCAAGCGGTTCTGGCGGTGCGCGAAGCCGTGAGCGTTCTCCTACACCTTCGGGCGGGAGTTGCCTGGGTCCGTTGGCTGTTGGAGCCGCTGTTCCGGGCTCGGCGGGGAGAGTACGAGTTCGGCGACGGCTCCGCCGTCAGGCCGTTCGAGAACCGGAGCGTGGCACCGAGGACACAGGCTTGCCCCACAGCGATGGTCAGCCCGAGACCGTGACCGGTCCTCCTGCCGCTTGCGGACTGGTTCCTGAACCGCTGGGGGCCATGGTCGAGGACATGCCCGGGGTAGCCGTCCCCGTGGTCCCGCACGGTGATGACCTGGCCGTCGACGGTCAGGACCACCACCGGCGGACGGCCATGCTTGTGGGCGTTGGAGACCAGGTTCCCCAGCACGCGTTGAAGCCTGCGCTGGTCGCTCCCCACCCGGGTGACGCGTCGGCCGGGCAGCAGGGCCGACTCACTACTGCCCGGAGCCCGCAGTTAAGCAGGTACCCCTGATTCGATCCCTCGAATAGTCAACTCCTATGCGATGTGCCTAAGTTCGTCACACCGCCGGACGCTGTCCGGCCTTCCCGCGGTGTCGCAAGGAGCCATTCGGCAGCGCGAGTGCAAGGCGCCGCGGGCGCGTCGCGCGTGTTCCCACTCGAAGCCCAGCTGCGGGGACACTCGGTGCAGTACCGGTCATCCCCGTTCGTCCGCCCACGTCCGCAAAGCGAGGCGGCGAACCAGCGGTTGTGGGACACCCACGAGCTGAAGGTGGATCCGCCGTTCGTCGATCAGTGCACGGCGTCCCTGGTTGATCGGGCGGTCCCGGATCTGGAAGTCCAAAGCATCCCCTGAGCTGGAGTGTTGCAAGGACCACTAGAACTCAAGTGATTCCGGGGACCGTCTGCGTCGGGTTGATCAGAGTGCGAATGCGCTCACGCGTCAGCCGATGGTGAGGAGTGCGGCTTTGCTGGGGACGCCTCGTGTGTCGAGCGCGAAGAGCATGTAGGTGCCGGGCAGTGCGATGCCGGGGTCGGAGGGGATGTTGAGTGCGTAGCTGTTGGTGCCTGTCGTCTCGTAGGTCAGGGGTATTCGTCGTTGGTCGTTGTCGGTCGAGTGGGTTGCGGCTCCGGTTCGTACCAGAGCGAACGAAGCGATGGCCGTGTCGGTGGTCACCGGCAGCTTCGCCCCGTGAGCCACCTTGGCGGGAGTGTTGCCGGTGAGGCGGGGCCGGGTTTTTTCGGTGCCGTCGGGGTTGAGGAGGTAGGGCGGGGTGAAGATCGCTCCGTCGGGGTGGTTCGTTGCGCAGTCGCCGCACAGACCGCCGCCGCCGGTGAAGATGCGCCCGTCGGGGAGGAGGTTGGCGACGCTGTGGTAGTTGCGCGGTACTGCCATCGAGGCCATCGCGGTGAAGGTGCCGGTCGCGGGGTTCCAGATCTCGGGGGTGAGGACGGGGCCGGCGTCGCTGAAGGGCACGGGGTTGGACTGTCCGCCGAAGACCGCAACCTTTCCGTCCGGCATGACGACGCTGTTGCTGAAGGCCCGTGCATGGGCCATGTCGCCGGTGCGGGCGCTGACGGGTTGTGCGCCGCCGTTCAGGTCGACGGTGTAGGCGCGCTTGGTGGCGGGGGCGTTCTCGTAGGCGGTGGCGCCGCCCAGGGTGAGCAGTTTGCCGATGTCGTAGGCGACGGCGTTGCCGTTCATCGCGTCGGCGCTGTCCGCGCGCGTGCCTGCCGGGGTGATGCTGCCGTCTCCTGCGGTGGATATCCAGTTGAGCTGCTTGCTGGGACCGACGTGCAGGACCCGTCCATTGGAGGTGGCGTGCAGCCATTGGTGGTTGTCGGCCCGGTAGGGGCCTTGCGGGTCCGCGGTCATCGTGCCGGTAGCCGGCACACCGGGCAGCCTGCGCCAGGTCCCGCTGGCGGCCGACCACACCTCGCCGTCCTTGCCGCCTGTGCCGCCGCTCCAGGAGCCGCCGAGGACGAACGCGTCACCGTTGGAGAGCAGTGTCATGGCCTGGTAGCCGCGTGCGATGTTCATGTCGGCTGTTGAAATCCACTCGTCGGTGGCGGGACTGTAGATGCTGGCACGCGCGGCGTTGCTGCCGCCGGTGACCAGTACCCGGCCGTCGGCGAGGAGGGCGATGCCGGGACAGAACATGTCGTGGCCCGTGTTGTCGACGCGGCGCTGGGTGATCCTGCCGGTGGCCAGGTCCATGATCGCGGTCTGGGTGTAGCCGTTGCTGCCGCCGAAGCGGTCGATGGCGTAAGCGGACCAGGCCAGGAGCTTGTTGTTGGGCAGTACCGCGGTGGCCACCGGCACCAGGGGGAAGCCGGTCAGCCGTCCCCACGCTCCGTGGGCCTCGGGGTCGGCCGGGCCGCTCAGGCGCAATTCGGCGGCCGAGGACCACGGACCGCGCCCGCCGGCCTCGGTGGTGGCGGTGAGGCGGACGTAGCGGGCGGTGACGGGACGGGTGAACGTGGCGCCCTTGACCCAGTCGTCGTCCTTCCAGGTGCCGGTGGCCACGGGCGCGCCGAAGGTGGTGCCGTCGGTGCTGGTCGTGACCGAGTAGGCACCGATCCGGCCGTTGGCGATGTTGCTGGGGCGCGGCTGGTAGACGAAGCCCGAGACGACCGCTGTGCGGTGCATGTCGATGGTGATGCTGTGCGGCAGCGGCGCAGGGGTGCCCGACCACTTGCTGTGCCAGAAAGTGTCGGCATTCCCGTCCAGGACCAGTTGGGCACGGCCGTCCTCGGCCGCGGTCTCCTCGTCACTTGCCATGGCCGTCCAGCCCGCACGCGGCAGGTCGACGACGGAAGCGGGCGAACCGGGGTCGCCGAGCAGGTTGATCTCCCCGGACGAGGACCACGGACCGCGCCCGCCGGCCTCGGACGTGGCGGTCAGCCGTACGAAGCGGGCGCCCCTGGCGGCGAAGCTCAGGGTTTTGGTGGTCGCGTCGTCGGCCAGGGTCCCGCTCGCCACGGCCGCCCCCCAACTGGTGCCGTCGGCGCTGAGGTGAATGGCGAATTCACCGATCCGGCCGTTGGCGATGTTGCTGGGGCGCGGCTGGTAGACGAAGCCCGAGACGACCGCTGTGCGGTGCATGTCGATGGTGATGCTGTGCGGCAGCGGCACAGGGGTGCCCGACCACTTGCTGTGCCAGAAAGTGTCGGCATTCCCGTCCAGGACCAGTTGGGCACGGCCGTCCTCGGCCGCGGTCTCCTCGTCACTTGCCATGGCCGTCCAGCCCGCACGCGGCAGTACGGGAGCGGCAGGCTCCATCGCCGCCGCGGGCGCCGCCCCGTGATGCGGCGCAGAATGCGGCGCCGCCTGCCCCGTGGCGGTCGGGTGCGGGCGCGCGGCGGGAGTCCCGCCGTCGGCGGTAGTAGTGACCAGCGGCAGCAGCGCTGTCATGACTGCCGTCAGGGCCAGGAGAACGAGACCTCTGCTTCTGAACCGGGACAGCCGGAACAACCGTGACGCACGCACCATGACATCGCCCCCGAGAGCAAGGAAGAAAAGGGCCTCACGCGCGTCGTCACGAGCGCGGAAGACCGTCGGCCGGTCACCAGAGAGGACTCTGTCCGGGCCCGACCATCCCGCCGCTTTGCCCATGCTTTGCCAAATCGGCCCGTGTGTCATTGAGTTGACCCGCGGCCGCGCCGAGGTGACGGGCAGGTCCGCAGGTCGCTCATCCAGCCGCGGCCCGGGCGTGCGCCAGGCTCGAACAGGCGCCACCGGACGGCGAACAGCCCGATATCCCCTGCCCGGAACGAGCAACGCCGACCGCCTTCCCGACCGAGGGGCATCCCTGATGGCGGGTGAGGAGAGGGACGACGCGGAACATGGCCGGGTCCGTGCCCGCGTCGAGCATGCCTTCGACCGCATGAAGAACTACAAGATCATCCGCGGCTGTCGGCAGCGCGGCGGCGGGCTCCGTAGCGTGCGTCAGGGAGTGATCGTCGTCAACGTTCCTGCATCCACCTCGATGATGGTGTCGGCGTAAGAGGCCAGTCGCAGGTCGTGAGTGATGAGGAACGTGGTGCGCTCGGTGGTCAGGCGGCGAAGGGGTTCCGTGATCCGCTCCGCGGATTCGTCGTCCAGGCCCGTAGTGGGTTCATCAAGGACGAGGACCCGTGCGTCACGGATCATGGCACGTGCGATGGCCAGTCGGCGACGTTCCCCTCCGGAGAGGAACTGGCCCTGCCGGCCGACCGAGGTGGCGTACCCGTCAGGTAAGGCGCTGATGAAATCGTGCGCGTCGGCGGCCTTGGCGGCTGCGGTGATCTGCTCTTCGTCGGCGTCAGGACGACCGTAGGCGATGTTCTGACGGATCGTCCCCTCGAAGAGCATGCTTTCCTGCGGCAGGAGACAGACGTTTTGGCGAAGTGATGCCGCCGTCATCGGGGCAATGTCCAGACCGTCGAGAAGAATGCGGCCGGCCGAGGGAGCGTAGAAGCGTAGAAGGAGCTTGCCGATCGTGGACTTGCCGGCCCCGCTCGGTCCCGTGATCACAACGAGCTGACCGGGTGCAGCGGTGAGCGAGGCTTCCCAGAGCGATGGTCGGGCTGCACCGGGATAGAAGAAGTTGACACCTTCGAAGGCGATCGAGCCACGAACCGATGCGAGGACTTCGGACGGGGCCGGCCGGTCGAGGCTTGGCGTGTGCGGTGCAGTCGGGCGCTTGCCGGAGCCCCGAGTGGACCCAACGGCCGTGCGTCGCCGCGGACGGGCCTTGCTCAGGTGCGGCTTGTCAAGGCAAATGCGTCCAGCAGGACCGTCATCGACAGTGACAAGACCGTCCGTGGGCGGGTCAACGGGCCGAGCTGCAAGCACCTCAAAGACGCGTTCCGCTGCAGCCGTCGCCGACGACATCTGGATCAAAAGTGCGCTGACCTGCTCCAACTGGGGATACAGATGTCCGACGTATGCCGAAAAGGCAAGGAGGCCGCCGATGGTGAGCTGACCAGCAGAGATCTGCCAGGCTCCGATGCCCATGATGAGCAGGACGCAGAGGGTTTCGACAAACCCGCTGAGGGGCCGGTAGGCACCGTCCAGGAGCGCCTGGCGTAGATTCGCACGCATCCATGTCCGCCCTTCGCGGTGCACCCGTGCGCGCTCTGCTTCCTGCCGGTTGTATGCCTGCACAACGGGCATGTTGGTCAGGTTCTCTTCCAGCAGGGAGGCGAGCTGTCCGTTGCTGTCTCGCTCCTGCCGGGTCACAGTCCGCATGCGCTGGGAGAAGGCACGAGCGACCAGCCAGAACACTGGAGCGGCAGCGACGGTCGCCAGGGCGAGCGGCCAGCTGATCCAGAAGGCAGCGACGGTGAAGAACACGATCTCGAACATGGCGGTCACTGCTGCTACCGGAGCGGAGGTGACCAGGGACTCCACGGCCTCGATGTCGCCTGTCAGCCGCGCCACCAGGTCGCCGATCCCACGCTTTCCGAAATAGTCCGGGGGCAGCTTCTGCAGGTGCTGAAAGGTGTGGTCACGCAACTGAAGCAGGAAGTGCTCACTAACCCAGTCGGCGAGGTATCCGCCCGCAAATCCCGCCAGTCCACCGAGAACCGCCAAGGCGAGCCATGTCGCGGCGGGCAGCCAGAACGCAGAGACCCTGCCACCGGCAAGCACATTGTCGGTGAGGTAGGAAACCAGCCAGATGGAGGCTGTCTGGAAACCCGCGGAGAGCATGAGCAACAATAAGGTCGCCGCCATGGCGGGTCTGTTCTTCCGGGCCAATGGCCAGAATTCCTTGAAGCTGGCAACAGGCGATGTTCTCGCGTGACGGACTCGCTGTCCGCGTGTGATGGCGACTGTGGGCATGACTGATTTGCTCATCTGACGCATATAACCGGTGTTGGGTTGGAGTGCTGCGATTGCCGAAGCCGAGCCATTCCCCGGCAGACCGCGGCCGCAACAATTCATGCTGCGGCCGCGGCCCTTTCGTTGCGGTGATCGGAGTTGATGTCCGCAAGAGGGGCTGACGGTATCAATCCCCGAGTCCCTGTCAGGCGGACCGAGAGAACTCCGGCGTTGTCATCCGCAGGGCCGACTGCCGGAGCCGACTGGAATCTCTCGTATCCGCAGAACGGTTACCCGCAGGCGCGCCTGCGGCCTCCATTTGCCCCGCGGGCCTGGCCGCGGCCGTTGCCCCGCACGCCCTGACCAGCGCCACGCCGGCAGCGCCCAGCGGCCTGCCTGCCACGCCCGGCACCCTGCTGGCCGCGCCCGGCACCCTGCCGGCCGAGCGCGAAGAGATCAAATCCCATGACTTATTCTTCCTTTCCATGCTGGATCTCAGGGGCCATCAGACCCCACTTTCCGGTTGCCTCGAATGACGACCTCATTGGGCCGAATCATTGGCAACCGTCACCTGATAGTACGGATGCGGATCCAGACCCACTCAACGGAACTCCGGGAATTTTTCTGGATTCTGACGGAGCGTCGCCTCCGCATGTGCGCACGTCCCGCCCCGGGCAACGCAGAAATGCCGGTCGAGGTTCTCTCGACCAGCATTCCGCTGGGAACTCGACTCGTCCCTGGCGCGACTCGAATCAGCGCTTAAGCGCCTGAAGGAAGGGACGCAACAACAACGTGCGCCGTCTCGTTCGGTTTGCGCGGCGAGGCGAATCAGGCTTTGCGAAACGGATGACCTTTCGCGCACCGTCGATACTGACGAGGTCCGCAATCGTCGGCGGCGGGCCCCATCGCCGCCGCCGGCGCCGCGTGGTGATGAGGAACTGCCGCGGCGCCCACTGCCGGAGCGGCACGCGGCACACTCACCGCACCGGCGTTCGCGGTTCCCCCACCGGGGTGGTGAGTGGCAGCAGCGCAGCCGACACCGACGTGAGCCCGAGAAGGACCAGTCCCTTCGGCTTCCACCAGGTCGGCCTCTTCGCACGCAACAAGGAAGTCGTGGCTGCTCGGTGCTGGCCGCGGATGATGAGCATGACGCCCCCTATGGACGGTGAAGGACGAGCAGAGCCCCAGACAGCGACGGTGCGGCACCGAACGCAAAGAGTTCGACGCATCGATCGGTGGTCGTCGGGCAGTGCGCGGTGACGTAGACACGGTGCACGCCGACGACGGGGGTGATGGGCACCGAGATGTCATTCACGGAACCGTCGGCACTTGGAATGATCTGTGCCAGCGGTGGTCGGGCAGGGGAATCGAGCCTGAGCTCTATCCGGGCACCGCCGCCCGACGGCCCCGCGAGCCTCGCCACGGCGAGGGTGTCTCGGACGGTGGAGAAATCGACCCGGTCGTAACGCAGGACAGAAGAGCTTCCGAGCTCACGGGCACCGGGGTCGGGGCTGGCGCTTGTCCCCTGCTGCGATGTGTACGCATTGGCCTGGACGGGGAATCGGGCCGAGAGCGCAGGAGGAGGTGTTGCCTGCTGTGACGGCGGGTCGTTCGGGGCAGGTGAAGGTCCGGAGGCAAGCGGCGGTTGTCTGTGCGCTCCGAGCTGCGGGTCACAAGCGGTCAGCAGGAGCACGCCCGCGCCGACGCCGACCAGGAAGCCCGCCACCGCGAAAGCGGCCCGGGAGCGAGGAGGAAACTGCAGGGACGCTGCCCTGTTTCTTCCCCGGCTCCCCCGGGTGGCCGCCGTGGCCCGGTGTACACGCGAGGGCTCTGCGGGGGCATCGGCCGGGCCTCGCTCCAGCAGCCTTGCCAGGAACGGCGGATCGCCCAGTGGTATGGGAATGGCGGCCTTCGCACGCAGGTATCGCGCTCCCGTCCACCATCCCAACAGCCGTACCGGCAGTTGCGCTTCGAGCTGCTCGTCGAGCTGGGACAGGTCTTTGTAGACAGCCGCACAGGCCGGACACGCGCGGAGATGGCCCCATCCTTCAGCCGGGTCCGCCTCAGGCCGCCGGGTCAGCCGCTCGATCACATCCCTGCAGTCCGGACGTTCCAGCCGCTCGAGGTACAGGTCCGCACGGGCCTGGCGCAGCGCGGTCATGGCCTGGTCGCACGCGGCGGGAACAGCATGGTGATCCAGGCCCGTGATGCGTGCCGTGAACACGGGATCATCCCGTTCCACCACCGAGTGCCACAGCAGGCACTGGGTGGTGGCCGGGAGGCGCTCGTACGCGAGAGCCAGCTGGCCGTCTTCGCCCCAGGGCCACCGTGATCCTGCCGCGACCCAGGCCTGGAAGTCCGGCGACAGCGTGTCGCGCTCCCGGTGCCAGCGATTGATCGCGGTGGTGCGGACCTTTCCCAGTAACTGGGGTCGCAGGCATCCCGGATGACGACGCTCGATGAGCGATTCCCCGGAGACCATCTGTTGGAACAGGTGCGCAAAGACATCTGACGTCACCTCCTGCACATGCAGCGGACCTCTCACGCATTGGGAGGCGTATGCCTGCACTGCGGCGTAGTGGCGGCGGTAGAGATGCCGAAAGAATTCGATCCGGCCTTTGCGCAACGCAATCATTACAGCAGCGTCGGAGAGAGGTTGCTGCGACGGTCGCGAGCCCAAGAGCAATTGCATTGAGGAGCCTTCCACTCAAGTCCGGTGGTGCCATGGGTGAACTCCGTCACGGCACCACCCTCCCTGCCGGCTGAGACACTGCTCCCCAGCCGGCAAGGAATTGTGGTGATACTCGCTTTGGTTGAATTCGGTAGCGCCGACGCGGGGATCTGGCTGCGGCACCGGCCGTGATTTACGCCGTGAGGCCGCCGATGGCGGACCTCATGACCGCATAAACCCAACGTGCTGAACCCGCTTCGGGAACCGGCCTTGCGGTGACCGACGCGGCGTCGGTCTGGTCGCAACGGACAGTGGTCTCCGCACCCGCCGAACGCAGGGCGCGTCGCTGAAGCGCTGGTGGACGTGGTGCGCGAGGACGCTTCGGGCCACTGAGTCCCCCTCGAGATGCGTGTTTGGCTGGTCACAGGAGAAGAGGGTGTTCGACAGCGTCCATCCCGCTGCTTTGCCGAGTCTTTGCCGAGTGGGGCCCAAGTGCCGTTGAGTGACCGGCTCGTACGGGGTCCGGCCCGGCCTGCCCTGTCACCTGCCCTCGACGAAATAGCGGAGCCGTGTGGAGTTGTAGTAGTTGTAGGTGAGCACGAGGGGGGCGTTCGTCTCGGGCGGCGGGTCGCCGCCTTCCGACCAGTCCAGCATGCCGAGCACCATCTCGTCCCAGGGCTTGCCGTCCGTTCGGTCGGCGCGCACCAGGTAGCTGCCGTCGTTCTCGACCCACCACAGGTCGAAGCGGAACAGCTGTCCTTCGCCCTCGGTGCGGCAGGGGCACATTCCGACGTCGATGACGTCCTTGCCGGTGGTCCCGGAGTGGTAGGTCGCTGCACCGTAGTCGATGCACTCGCCGGTGGCGGCGTTGCGCAGCCGGCTGTAGTCCTTGCTGGTCTTGGACCACACGGTCTGCCAGACCTGGTCCTTGCTGCCGTCGCACGTGTTCTGAACGATTGCTGTGCCGGCAGGCTCGACACATTTCGCGGTGATTCCCCGGTTGCGGAGGGTGCCCGACCAGGTGACGGTCCCGAGACCGGCCCCGGTGGGAGACGGCTTGGCCGGCTTCCCCGATGCCGTACCCGATGCGTGGACGGCCGGCCCGGCCCGGCCGGAAGGGGTCTGCTGGGAGGGGGCGGCCGTGACCGTCACGGGCGGCGGATGCTCGGCCTCCGTCAGGGCCGGCGCCGCCTGCGAGGGCGAGGACTCGGTGCCGCCGTCACCGAACGGCATGGGCAGGACGAGGAGGGCGACCGCGAGGGCGGTGACGACGCCACCGGCGAACGCGCCCGAGCGCAGTGGGGAGTCCGCGGCCGGTGGCCACCACCCCGTACCACCGTTCGGGGAGAGGCCGCCGCCCAGTGTGCCGGGTGCCAAGGCCGCACCAGCGGCACTCGCGCCGGCTTCGGCCATCCGGGCCGCCACATACGCCGAACTGCCCCACAACAGCACACATGTCGGCAGCGCGGAGCCCAGCCGCTCGTTGAGGTCGGTCAGTTCGCTCAGCGCGTGAGCGCAGTGCGGGCACTGCGCGAGGTGCCGGTCGAGGTCCTTGTTCGGGCGACGGCCACTACGGCGCACCGCGGCTCCGAGCAGGGAACTGTAGCGGCGGCAATCCTCGCTCACCAAGGCGCTTTCGACATGCACGGCCAGGTACGCCTCGCGCAGCCCTTCCCGGGCCCGGGACGCCAGCGAGCCGACCCCGCTGGCGCCCATGCCGAGCAGGCCGGCGACCTTCGAGGCGGGTTCCTCCTCGACGGCGGTGTGCCACAGGACGGCCTGCCAGCGCTCGGGCAGCGAGCGAAACGCGCGGATGACGAGGCTGTTGTCCTCCAGACGCAGTATCCGCTCCTCGCTGCTCTCCGCCTCGGGACTGTCGGGCAGATTGCCGAGCCACTGCTCGAAGTCGGCCGACAGCTCGGTGCGCCGTGCCGTGCCCGCCCATTCCGCGGCGACGCGGCGGACAACGGTGAGCAGATACGGTCGCCAGGCGGCCTCCGGACCGCCCCCGGACCGCACCGCCTGCAGCGTGCGGGCGAACGCTTCCGAGACCAGGTCCTCAGCCGTGTGTGGATCACGGCAACACGTACGCGCATAAGACAGAACCGCCGAACGGTGCCGCCGGTACAGCTCCTCCACCGGAACTTCGGATACTAACTCCCTGATTGCTGCCGCGAGTTCGGCATCGGACAGGGAGCCAACACTATCACCGGACATGCGTAGCAAGGCCTTTCGATGAGGCGGAAGCGACATTGTGGCCGATGCTCGAATGCCAGTGGGAGCGTTTTGGGTAATCCGCTTCGACGGGGTAGCGGGCGGCGGCAAAGAAGTCCGAACAGCACGAGATGACCTTTGCGACCGCAAGCACCAAGGCAACGTCGGAGAACGGCTGCTGCAGCGGTCGCGAGCCGAGGAGTAATTGCATAGGAGTCTTCCACTCATCTCCGGTGACAGGTGGCAGCCGTGGGAGGCGATGGATTTCGCTCAGCTGTAATCCGTGCGTCACTCCGACGAGTTGACGCAGGTGTACAAGGGCGCGCCCGATGCGGGTGCCAGGACGTCGACGAGACAGCAGAGCCGTACGGCGCCGTAGCAGTTGCACGTGAGCACGACCGGCGCGCCCCGCTCCGGAGGGGGGCATGGGCATTCCCCTCCCAACCAGGTGAGCATGCCGAGCTGCGTCTCGTGCCCGGGCTCGCCGGCGCGGAGTTCGGCGCGCAGAAGACAACTGCCGTCGCCGCTCGTGCCCGGGAGGGGATCGATGCGGAACAGCCGCCCTTCCCCCGTGGTTCGGCACGGGCCCGTGGCGACAGCGATGTTGACGGCATTCCGGTGCAACGGCTGGATGCCGCTGTGATAGTCGATGCACTCACCGCCGGCGCCGTTGCGCAGGCGGCTGTTGCCCGGCTTCTCCTTGAGCGACACAGTCTCCCAGAGCTGGGTTCTGCTGCCGTTGCACCGGTTCTGGACAGCTGGGTGCGGCGGGCTGTGCCTGCCCAGCTGGCGGCGCCGAGTTCGGCGCCAGTGGGCAGATACGGGCGCCAGGCGATCGTGGGGCCGCAGCTGGATCGGGCGTCTCGCACCGCGCGGGCGAATGCCTCCGAGGTGAGATCCTCGGTGCTCCATGGATCACGGCGGCAGGTGTACGCGTACGAAAGGACCGGCTTACGATGCCTCCGGTACAACACCTGCACTGCGGCGTCGGATCCAGGGTTCCTCAGAGCGGCGGCGACGAGTTCGGCGTCAGTGGGCGGTTCGTCCTGGTGGTCGACCATGGAGCAGCCAAGCCTTCCGCATTCCATGAAAACAGGGGTCGGTGACGGGGCGACGTAAGAACGGGTACGGAAGCCGCCCGGGGTGTGGTGCACGGGGCCTGAGACACGCGGGTGCGTGAGGTGTCCACCGGGCCGAGCAGGCCGGAGGTGCACGCGTGTACGGTTTGCCGTCCGCATCCTGGGGAAGCGGATCGTCCGGTGACAGGTCAGCCGCGCCGCGAGCCGGACGTGAACCCGGGCGAGCGGCAGTCCGGGGTGCCGGTCCGCGCCGGCGATCGGGCAGCCGGCGAGTTCAGGTCGTGAATCACCAGCGCAGCTCTGCGGGCCAGATGCTCCGGTGTGGAGCCCCGTGCGCTCTCATCTCACCGCGGACGGCGCGGGATCGGCAATACGCGGATGGCGGATCACCCATACCCAAGAAATTGCCCGAAGCGTGCCGAACCGCTGTGCTCGCGGACCTCAACACGGCTCGCGTCCGGCTCCATGACAGGGATACCGGCCGTCACACGGGTGCCGGCCGCGGTGGCGAGGACGGTGCACCAGCTGCTGTATGCCCGGACCAGTTCGAGTCCTCGCCCGAAGGAGGCGCGGTGCTCCAGCGTGGGGGCCCCGGCGTCATGCTCCAGCCACCGTCCGCTGTCGGTGACTTCGACGCTCAGGTCGACACCGTCGAAGGTGATCAGTAGCGCGACGTCCGGGCTGCCACTGTGGAGCACGACATTCGTGACCAGTTCGCTGACGACCAGCGCCAGCATGTCGTACGGGTCCTTCCCAATCGCCCACCGCCGGGCTGCATGGACCGCGAAGCGACGTAAATCCGGCACGGTGGCGCGCGTTGCCCGGGTGATGCAGAACGCCCGACATCGTGCCCGACCAGGCGGCTTCGCAAGGATCGGTCGAGGGCGGCTGGTGACCGCCCGGCGAGTGTGGTCAGTGCTGGCCAAATCGGACTCCGTGGAAGTGCCCGCTGAAACAGGCATCGAGGATCGGATCGCTCCCACCGTGACTGCAGCCGACCCGGCAGGACAAGCAGGAGTGCCGAATTACGGATACGCAAGGTTCGGGCGTTGACTGCACTGCAGGTTGCGGCCGCGGCGCTCGACGAGGCCGCGGGCGACGGCGAGTTGACCTGATCTTCCGGGCACAACAGGGGCCCGGCGCTACGGCACGGCTGCCTCTCGCTAACGGTTTGGTCACGTCACTGGATGGTGTGGCCTGTACTCCCTCTTCATCACAACAAGAAGTTCCCGCCACGGGGCCACACCATGACCGCCATGCCCAACAGCGCCGCCGTCGTACGCGCAGCACCGGCCCCCGCTCGCTCCGCCTTGCTGCCGCCGCCTACGGGAGCGGCGCACCCGCGGAGCGGCAACAACGGCTGAGCAAGCTCTCACAAACCGTCCGGAACAACACGTCCCCACCGCCCACTCACCATGACGAGCACAACGGCCAACTCGCCGTGCAGGACGCTGTCTTAGAACCGTTCTCTTTCCGAACCTCGTGTGTGGGTTCGGCTGTTCAGGCATTGGGTCGGGGCTGTTGCGGGGTCGCCTGTTCACGGGCGAGGAGCAGATGGCGCCGAACCGCGACGGACGTCGAGCATCCGCGGGCCCGTCACAGTCACGGCCCCCCTGCAGACCCTCCGGGCCAGGCCAAGCCGGCCCGTCCACGCATCGGCTGCCGCGCTTGCTCATCGCCCCTCTCGGACAGGCAGGGCGGACCCTCCACTCGCACCCGTCAACTCGGCGCCGCACGGGTCGACTTGGTAAAGCGTAGACAAAGTAGCGGGATGGTCGCCACCTAACACAGTCCTCCCTAGTGACCGCCTAAACACCACGCACATCTGGGGAACTCGATGGTCCCAAGTGTCCTCTTACACACTGCCGCCCCCTGGCCGCGATCGGCGACGTTGTCAAGGCGGCGGAGGAGCTGCGCGAACGAGGCGCCCAGGCGGTCCTGGCCTCAGGTGCCTCTCTCGCGGGCTTCCTAATCACGGCGGCGGTCGCCCACGGGTACAGCTGCCGGGCAGCGTCATGCCGTCACCGGCCGCGCAGTCGATGACGGCGCTCTGGTGGTGCCGACACCGGCGGCGCGAGCAAGCACCTGCCGCGCCGCCCTCGGGCAAACGGAGTGGGCTGCGATCCGGCCGCAGCCGCCCGTGTCGGCCGATGCCGTGCGACCCACGTGGGGCAACTGCATGTCCCCAGTCAGAACGAACCGCACCATCAACTACCCGGAAAGGCAGGACAGTTATGGGTATACGATCCGTCATACGTCGGCGGTCGCTGCTGAGCGCGGCGCTCACCGCACTGGCCACCAGCGCGCTCGTTGTGCCGGCAACCGCCCACGGCAGCACCGGCCAGGACACCGCCCCCGGCTCTGTCGGTACGCGCATCGTCGATGGCCGGTTCGTCACTGAGCAAAAGCCCTCTATCGCCTCCCTCGGGGGCGATCCCCACCGCTGTACCTCCACTATCATCGCCCCGCGCTGGGTGCTCACCGCCGCCCACTGCGTCGGCCCCGGCGACCGCCCCTTCGTGCGGATCGGTTCGCTGGACCGCACCCAGGGCGGCATCACCGCACAGGCCGTCAACGTCATCCGGCACCCCTACTACAACTGGCCCAGCAACGACATCGCGCTGGTGCAGCTGGACCGGGATGTCCGCACCACGTACTCCCCGCTGGCGAGCGCCGGCGACATCGCCCAGTACCAGGCGGCCGAGGTGTACGGCTGGGGCGCCGAGCGGGCCGACTGGGGCGGCCCCCTGCCCACCCAGCTCAAGTACGCTAGGGGCTACATGATCGGTACCCGGTGCACCCCCGCCAACCCCGCCGTGCTGTGCTTCGGGGCGGGCAACGGCACCACGGCCGGCGGCGACTCCGGCGGACCGCTGATGGTGTGGAGCCCTCAGACCGGCAGGTGGGTGCAGGCAGGCGTCAGCGCGGTCGGCCCGAAGCCGTCCGGAGGCTGGAGCGGCTACACCAACATCGCCAACTACCGCACCTGGATCAGGCAGATCACGGGCGTGTAGGCATCCCGGCCCGGGGTGGGGAGCGGTCGAGCGGCCAAGAAGAACGACTGCCGCTTCTGGCATTGCCGAACCTGTGCGTGAGGCAATCCCACGGCGACACGCGGCAGTTGAACGCGGCGGGCACGGTCACACAAGACTGCCACAACGGGGCCTCCTCGGTGCTTGACCGAGCTGCCGAGGGGGCCCTGCCTTCATACTCCGGCACCCCAGCGATCACCCGATCCAGAACCCAGTTCGACTGATCAACCCAGCCGTTGGTGTGCGTTATGCGGATGGGGCCGGGTTGACGGCGAAGGGCCGTCAGCGCCGCGAGGCGGTGCGGTTGAAGGCTGCCGGGTTGTTCGCCGAGGGGGGTCAAGCCGCCGGAGGTTGCCCTTGGCCGAGTTCCTGGAGCAGGGGCCGGCGGCGCACGGTTGGGTGGAGGACCAGGTGTGGACCGGTTCGCGGGTGGCCACGCTGATCGGCAGGAAGTTCCATGTGTCCTACAGCATCTCCGGGGCCACCCGGCTGATGCGCCGGCTCGGCTTCACCCCTCAAGTCCCGGCCCGAAGGGCCGCGGAGCGCGACGAGCAGGCCGTGACCGGGTGGAGGGAGGCGACCTGGGCGGAGGTACAAGCGCCCGGGCGGCCTGCGATGGGTGGATCTGCTTCGAGGACGAAGCGGGATTCACTCGCAGGCCGCCGAGGGGGCGCACGTGGGGACGGCGCGGAATCACCCCGGTCGTGAAAGTGAGCGGCCGCCGCTCAGGGAGGGTCTCGGTCGCCGGGCTGCTCGCGATGCGGCCGGGCTCGCGGACCCGGTTGTGTCACAGGCTGCGGCGCCACACCGGGCGCAAGGGCGAGCGCCGCAGCCTGTCCGAGCGCGACTACATCGCTCTGATCGACGGAATCCACCAGCTGGTCAAGGCGCCGATCGTCCTGGTCTGGGACCGGCTCAACACCCACGTGTCCCATGCGATGCGCGGCTTGATTGGCGCGCGGGAATGGCTGACGGTGTTTATCCTGCCCGCGTACACCCCGGAGCTCAACGCAGTTGAGTACCTGTGGGCCCACGTCAAGCGCAGCCTTGCGAACCTCGCCAGCGTCGCACTGGACAGACTCGTCACGCTCGTCCGCAACCGGCTCCAACGGCTTCAGTACCGCCCCGACATCCTCGACGGGTTCCTCACCGGAACCGGACTCTCCCTCGACCTCCCACCACGAGCACACTGAGAGCCGAAGGCAGTGCGGGACGGGCTCAGATTCCGTGCGTCGACAGGCAGAAGGGATGACCCGCCGGGTCCAGGAGCACCCGCCACACATCGGGCCGCGGCTGGAAGGAAGGCAGGACGGCACCCAGGGCGAGCATCCTCTCCTGCGCGGCGTCCAGGTCGTCGACGCCCAGTTCGAGGTGGGCCTGCTTACTGTGGGCGGGATCAGGCCAGGCCGGAGGCTGGAAGCCCGCCTGGCGGACGAAGCCGAGCCCAGGGGCTCCCGCCCGCCCCAGCAGGACAAAGTCGTCACTGCGGTACAGCACGGGCAGGTCCAGGGCATCGCCGTAGAAGCGGGCCAGCTCAGCCGGGTCAGGACAGTCGAAGTCGAAGGAAAGCAGACGGATCTCTGGAGTGCTCATGGGACGGGACCGTAGGCCATGACCCTGACAGGACGTGTCCTGGTCATACGGGACACTGGGGGATTGTGATCAGGACCTCCTCCCGTCTGCTGCGCTTGGTGTCGCTGCTGTCCGTGCGCCCCGAATGGACCTGCCGTGAACTGGCCGAGCGCATGGCGGTCACCGACCGTACAGTCCGCCGGGACATCGCCCGGCTGCGGGACCTGGGCTACGGAGTCGAGTCCGCGCCCGGCCCCTGGGGCGGCTACCGGCTCAGCCCCGGCGCCCGGATGCCGCCGCTGGTACTGGACGACGAGGAGGCCCTGGCCGTCGCTGTCGCCCTGCGCGAAGCCGCGCTCAGCGGAGTCCTCGGCACCGGGCAGGCCGCCCTCTCCGCGCTGCTCAAGCTCCGCCAGAGCCTGCCCACACACCTCGCGGACCAGCTGAGCACACTGGACGGGACCCTCGAACACACTCCCCGCTCCGGCGAACCGCAGATCGACACGCTTCTGCTGCTGGAACTGGCGCGAGCCTGCCACAGCGCACTGCGCACCACCCTCTCCTACCGGGACCACGTCGGCCGGACCTCCGTGCGAGCCGTCGACCCATACCGCCTGGTCCACACCGGCCTGCGCTGGTACCTGGTCGCCCGGGACGTCACCAAACAGGAATGGCGCACATTCCGCGCCGACCGGGTGGTGAGCGTGCGCCCCACCACCGAACCAGCCGACCTGACCGATCCGCCCGACGCCGCAGCACTGGTCTCCTGGGGGATCGCGAGCGTCGTCTACCCCGTGTACACGACGATCCGCCTTCCGCTCCCCTGGGACCGCGCCCTGCAAAAAGTCCCACCCACCATCGGCACACACCGCCCTGACGGCCCCGAAGCCACCGTGGTTCAGATCGGCGGCAACAGCACCGACCGTCTCGCTGCCTACCTCCTCAGCCTGGCCACACCGCTCACAGTGCTGTCCCCAGACGAGGTACGCCAGGCACTCATCCGCCACGCCCACGCTCTCCTGACAGCCAATCGCTGACAGCGACGATCAAGGCGAAGAAACATCACAATCCCCAAGACGGAGAGACTTCACCGCCCCTCACCTTGAAACGCCGCAGTCAGTATGGCCGTGGGCCTTCGGGGCCGTGCTGTTCACTCTCTACGCGGCCGTATCGGTGCGAGGCCACCAGCGGATGAGGACCACCGGATTCGACCTGGGCATCTTCGAGCAGGCCGTGCGTTCCTACGCACATGGCCACTTGCCCGTCTCCGAGCTCAAGGGCCCCGGCTTCCCGCTGCTCGGCGATCACTTCTCGCCCGTCCTGGCCACCCCGGCGCCCTTCTACCGGCTGTGGCCCTCTCCGATCCTGCTGCTCATGGCCCAGGCGGCGCTGTTTGCCGTGGCAGTGGTGCCGCTGGCCTCCTGGGCGCAACGCACAGCCGGCCGAACCACCGCCCTGGTAGTCGCCTTCGGCTACGGCGCCTCCTGGGGGATAGCTCAGGCCGTGGGCTTCGACTTCCACGAGGTCTGCTTCGCCGTACCGCTGCTGTCTCTCTCGCTGGCCGCGCTCGGCGAAGGGAGGCTGCGCGCTGCCGTCCTGTATGCGCTGCCGCTGCTGCTGGTCAAGGAAGACCTCGGCCTCACCCTCGCGGTCATCGGTGTACTGGTGGCCCGCCGCGGCCAGGTGCGGCTCGGCCTGGCCGCTCCTTTGACATCGTGGGGACACTGCTGGAAGTCCTCGTCATCATCCCGGCGTTCAGCCCCGGCCGGCAGTACGCGTACTGGAACAACCTCGGCTCGGGCGGGGTCACCGGGACCGCGCCCACGGGGATGCAGCCCGCCGCATGCAGCCTCACTGTGGTGCTGCTGCTGGCCGCCCGCTCCCCGCTGCTCCAGCTCGTCTTCGCCGCGCTCGTCGAAGCGGTCACCACCCGACCGGGCGGGCAACGCGCCGTCCGCGCCCACCTGGCCATCAGTGCCGCCCTCAGCGCCCTGCTGCTGCCGCTGTTCCCGCTCGCACGCCTCGGCCAGGCCACCACCTGGACAAGTAATCCGCGCATCGCCGCCGCCCACCGCATCCTGGACCACATACCCGACGAAGCAACCGTCGCGGCCTCCAACCGTCTCGTTCCACAGCTCACCAGCCGCACCACTGTCTCTGAATTCGGCCTGCCCGGCCGCAGACCCGTCCCTGAATGGATCGTCGTCGATACCGCCGCCCCACAGGGCTGGCCCATCTCAAGTGCCCAACAAGCTCGCGACATCGATGCTGCACGAGCCCGCGGCTACCGGACAGCCATCGACCGGGACGGCTACCTCTTGCTGCGCCGACCTTGAGCTTCATCCCGTTGCCCCGAGCCTCGAAGGCGCTGAGTGTGCGCGATCTTGTCGAGGGTGACGGCGGTGCCGCGTTGGTCCCCTCGCACGCCGCACATGAGGGTCGAATGACCTGTCCGTCAGTCTTCGGCGAAGTGGCGTTGCCGTGAGCTGTGGAAGTGGTCGTACCTGAGCACGGGACGGAGCGTCCGTCCCGGGCGCCACTACGCAACCACGGGTCCACCTATACGTCTGGCCGGTTCGCTGTCCTCCAGACAGGCCCCAGCGCATCTATACGTAAGAAGGCCCGGCGCTACGGGTGTTGAACCGGCTGTGACCGGAACAGCGTCATGGCAGGCATGAAGCAAGGCAGGGGGACCGAGATGCGTGAGAGCGAGTGGGACACGGCGGTACGCGCACCGGTGTCGAGCGAGGCCGCCAGCTCTCCCAGCGAAGAGGCCGTGAGCGTTCCCGGCCACGGCGGCACCGTCCCGGCGGCCAGCCGTCCGCCGGGACGGCGTACGGGCCCGGCCTCGGACACCGCCGCCTCGGTCCCTTTCGGGTAGGCAGGCTCCCGGACGACACAGGCCCCCGACGCCGTGAACGTCACATTCAGACGGGGCGCCCGGCCGAGCTCCGAATGCGCGAGCAGCCACCTCACGAACCAGCTCTTGCCCGTCCCTGCCTCTCCACCGACCAGAACCAGCACCCTCGCGTCCGGCGCGGCCAATGCCAGTGGCTCCGGTGCTGCTCGTGGCCGAGGACGTTCACCGTGCGGACGAGCGGGACGCGCGCGCTGCGTACCGTGCTGGCCCATCCCCCGGCCGGACTGAGGGCCGTGCTGACCTATCGGCCCGAGGAGCTGGCCCGTCCTGGGCTGGTGCTGGGTGCGCCGGTGGGGTATCCGGCCGAGTTGAGTCTCGTACGGTTACGGCTCAGGCCGCTCGGCGAGGTTGAGGTCCGCCGGATGGCGATGGCGGCGCTGGGCGAGGACCGCTGCTCGCAGGGGTTCATCGCCCGGCTTCATGAGCGCTCGGGCGGAAACGCGCAGGTGGTGTCCGATCTGGTGGCCGAGGCGAAGACGGGGCGCCGGTCTGTGGCACAGCAATGCGGGCGGTCCGCTCCCGGGCGTGGGAGCCGCGGTCGTCGGCCCGTGCCGGCTGACGGCCAGGGACGTGGACGAGGCCGCGGTGCCGGAGCGGCTCACCGAGCTGGTGGTCGGCCGCATGGCGGCGCTGGACGTGGAGCCGCGGCGCGTGGTGTGGGCGGCGGCGGTGCTCGACGAGGCCGCGACGGAGGACGAGCTGGCCTTCGTGGCGGGCCTGTCGGCGGAGGGCGGCCGTGCGGCGCTGACGGATGCGCTGTCCGAAGCGTTGCTGAACGAGTTGGGGCTCGGCCGGTACGGCTTTCGGGTACCGATGGAGGCCGCGGCCGTGCATCAGCTGCTGCCCGGCCCGGTGCGGCGGCAGCTGCACGATCGCGCGGCCGAGGCCCTGGCGGCACGGCGTCCGGTGCCGTGGGTGCGCCTCGCCCGCCAGCAACTCGCGTCCGGCCGGATCGCGGACTGGCTTCAGAGCGTGGAGAACGCCGCGCGTGAGGCAATCGGCGAAGGGGATCACCCCTCGGCGATCTCGCTGCTCGAGGACACGCTGGCACATCCCGGAGTCGCGCCGTCGGACCGGGCCAGGCTGGCCCTTCTGCTCGCCCACACTGCACTCAAGGGGCTGCGCTCCGACCAGACGGTCGAGGTACTGCGCCGGGTGGTCGACGACCCCACGCTGCCCACCGCCGCCCGTGGCGAGATCCGGCTCAACCTCGGGAGCCTCATGCACATGGTCAGGCGGAGCGCCGAGGCGCGTGCCGAACTCGTACGAGCAGCTGAGGAGTTGCACAGCAATCCGGTCCTGGCGGCGCGGGCGATGTCATCCCTTGGGGTCCCCTACTGGCCCGGCGGATCACTGGCAGAGAATCTCGCCTGGCTGGCGCGGGCCGAGGCGACAGCGGCCGGGAGCGGGGACCGGATGGTCCAGGCAAGGGTCGCGGTGACCCGGATGACCGTGGTGGTCTGTGTGGGTGATCCGGGGCGCTGCTCAGACCATTGCCCGAGGCATGCAGAATCCGGAGATCATCGCTTTGCCGGGGAAGTTGCTCCAGATGCCGCCACCCGTCGCGAATGCCGCCGTCTGGCTCGGCGAGTACGCGCGATCCCGCGAGCTGCAGGCCGAGGCCCTTGCCACGTCACTGGTAGTGGACCTGATGACCGGCCGCTGGGCGGGCCTGGCCGCCCGGGCCCGCGCCATGGTGGCGGAAACGGCCGAGATGCCGGCCGTCGCGGGCGATACACGGCTGGTCCTCGGCCTGCTCGCCCTGGCCAAGGGCGAGTGGGGCCAGGCAGACACCTGGCTCTGCGGTCCCGGCCTGGTCGCAGAGGACGGCGCCATCCCGCTGACCGCGGCGGCCGCGGGCGGCCGCATCAGGCTCTCGCTGGCCCGCCAGGACCTTGCCGGCGCCGCCCGGGAGGCGGCCTAGGCATGGGCGAGACTGCGGGCCAAAGCCGTATGGGTATGGGCGGCCGAGCTGGCTCCATGGGCCGTGGAGGCCACCGCCCGGGCCGGGAGGCGGGACACGGCACGGGAGATGGTGGACGAGTTCGCGGCAGGCATGGAGGGCAGACAGGCGCCCGCCGCCTTCGCCGCACTGATGTGGTGCCGAGCGGTGCTCTCCGAAGCGGACGGCGATTTCGCCGAAGCAGCCGGCTGCTTCCGGCGTGCCCGCACGCGCTACCAGGCGCTTCCCCGGCCCTACGAGGCGGCGCTCGCCGCGGAGGCCTGCGGACGGTCCGCCGTGGCGGGACGCCCGCAGAGCGCTGCGGGCGTCCCGGAACTGGCCGCTGCCGCACATGAGCTGGAAGCCATGTGCGCGACATGGGACGTGGCTCGCGTACGGGCGGAACTGCGCGCCCACCTCGGTGCCGAACAGCGCCGCCCCCGGGGCAGGCCCAGCTACGGCGAACGGCTGTCACCCCGCGAGGAGGAGGTGGCAGAACTCGCCGGGGCTGGCCTGAGCAACCGCGAGATCGCGGCCACCCTGCACCTGTCCCCGCGGACGGTGGAGCAGCATGTCGCCCGCGCACTACGGAAGTTGGGTGCCCTCTCCCGGCAGGACCTTGCCGTCAAAGACCGCAAGAACAGCGAACCGGAAAGCTGAGCAACGGTCGGTTCCAAAAGTCCTCCGCCGACAGGAGGCCCAGGGTGCTGACACGCACAGGTGCACTGGGGCGCGCCGGTATCCCTAGCCCAGCGGTCGCCACTGGTCGCGCTGGGCAACTGCCGTGTATCGATCAGGTGCTGGCGACGCCAGGCATAGATCGTCTTGTCACTGATGCCGAGGAGCTGGGCGACCTCGGCGACCTTCCTTCCGGATGCAACGAGATCGAGGTCCTTACGGCGGAACTCGGGCGGATAACTACGGGGCATCACGGCCTCCGGAGGCTGCTGGATCGTCAATTGTCCAGCAACCCGACTCCATCAGACCCGGGGAGAGCCGGTCATCGTAACCGGCCGCCGCGCTTACTCATCGCCGGTCTCGGACAGGCAGGGCGGACCCGCACGCGCACCCAATCAACTCGGCTCCACGTGGGTCGACTTGGTAAAGCATTGGCAAAGTAGCGGGATGGTCGCCACCGAACACAGTCCTCCCTAGTGACCGCCGTAAGCACCACGCACATCTGGGGAACTCGATGGTCCCAAGTGTCTTCTTACACACCACGTCCATCAGCGGCTCGGCTACGCGCAGATCGGACCGATTGTGCGACAGAGCAGAGCGGCAGCCTTCCGGGCTGTTGTGGTGCGTAACAGGGCCGCGGTCCGCGATGGCACGTCAGCAGGCTCATGGCGGGTGGCTGCGTTGACAGGCGTGCGCATGTCGGCGCTGCGCGGGTGGAACCGTGCGTCGGACACCACGTACGGAGCCCGGCAACTGGTTGGCGGGTGTCCTCGCGCTTCTGGGCGGGAGAAGGTCGGTGGCCGACGGCGCGGTCTGGCTCGACACGACGGTGAAGGTGGGGTTGACACTGCCCGGGTTGGTCACCGCAATGCGGTGCAGGGTGCGGTCAGAGTGGTCGAGCCCGGCTGCCAACGGGTGCCGTCGGTACCCCACCGCCCCGTGCTGACCCACCCTGCGCCGCTGCCGACAGGCCGCCGAGAACCCGTTGCTGCCACGCTCCTTGACCAACGCTCCCATGGAGAGCACCATGCTCGCAACTCCAGTCGATCTTGACCAGCTCACCGGCGTCTGGCAGATCGACCCTGCCCACTCCGAGGTCGGCTTCTGCGTACGCCACCTCATGACCCGGCTGCGCGGCGCATTCACGCGGTTCTCCGGGACCATCACGGTCGGGGACGACCCTCCGCAGTCCAGCGTGCGGGCAGAGATCGACACCGCGTCGGTCGACACCCGCAACTCCCTGCGGGACAAGCACCTGCGCGCCACCCATTTCCTCGACAGTGACAACCACCCGACGGCGTGCTTCACGTCTGCTCGCATCCGCACAAAGGACGGTCGATACCTCGTCGAAGGGGCGCTGGCCATCCGGGGCCAGGTCCGGCGGGTAACCCTCGACCTGTTCCTGCTCGGTGTGGACACCGACGTGTCGGGCAGGACCAGGGCCGGATTCCGGGCCTACACCCGGATCCGCCGATCCGAGTTCGGCGTGACGGGCCATGCGCCCGTGGCTGGAAGACGCGCGCTGATCGGTGACACCGTCATGCTGGAGTTGGAGATCCAGGCGGTCAAGGATCACTGATGCCACGACCAGTGAGGCCGGCACGGATGGTTGGAGTATTCCCTCCGTCCCTTGCTGGGAGACAGCGGCCAGACGCACCAGCCCGCGGGTGGATAACCGCCGGGCGTGACAGCCGCCCTGCATTCCAACGGACGGCGGCCGGCGCAGTCAATGACGGCACTCTGGCGCTGCCGACCCCCGTCCGCACCAGCGGCACGAGCAAGCACCTGCCGCGCCGCCTCCGGCAGGCGGAGTGGGCGGCGATCCGGCCGCAGCCGCCAGTGTCGGCCGATGCCGCGATCGTCGCCGACGTGCTCAGCAGGAGTACAAGACTGTCAGGAGACAACAATCGTGGAGCATGGAATAGAGCTCTCGATGGAATTCAACGGGACCGCCAGGAGACTCGATCCTGCCAGAACGTACGTGCTGGGCCGTGATCCTCAGTCGGACATGGAATTCCAGGAGCCCGTCGTTTCGTGGCGGCACGCACGAATCTACTGGAACGGAAAGAGCTGGGTCCTGCAGGATCTGGACAGCACCAACGGCACATACACCAACGGTCGGTGCATGCCTCTGGCAGACATCACCCACGGTGCTGTATCCAGCCTCGGCAGTGAATCCGATGGTCCGCAGCTTCGCTTCAGTGCGCCGACGCACCAGCAGAACGGTCACATGAAGGGCAGCGTCGCGCCACCACAGGCACACCGGGACAGTCAACCCACCGCCCCCCGCTCCCATGGACAGGCCGTCCGCGACGCCACGCTGATCGCCCGTCGGCTGACCGTCAAGGTCAAGTGCGGCAAGAGCAGAACTACGTTGCTGAACAAGGTGAGCTTCGCGGTGCCGCCGAAGGCTCTGATCGCGGTGATCGGACCGTCCGGTTCTGGGAAGTCCACCTTGCTGCGCGCCCTGACCGGTCACCAGCGGGACGTCAGAGGCGAGGTGCTCTACGAGAACCAGAACCTCCACGAGCGGTTCGCTGAACTGCGTCAGTGCATCGGCATCGTCCCGCAGCACGACATTCTCCATCTGCAGCTCACTGTACGGACCGCGCTCCGGTACGCCGCCAGACTGCGCTTCGCCCGCGACACCGACGCTGCGGAGCGCGACCGTCGCGTCGAGGAGGTGCTGAGTGAGCTCAAACTCGACCCCCACGCCGGCAAACGCATCGCCGCGCTCTCCGGCGGGCAGCAAAAGCGCGTCTCTGTCGCCATGGAACTGCTGACCAGACCCTCGCTCATGTTCCTGGACGAGCCGACCTCCGGCCTGGACCCCGGCATGGACCGCGACGTCATGCAACTGCTGCGACGACTCGCTGACGACGGCAGGACCATCATCGTGGTGACCCACTCGGTCCGGGAGTTGGAGTTGTGCGACAAGGTGCTGGTCCTGGCCCCGCGCGGATCCGTGGCGTACTACGGTCCGCCGGAGATGGCACTGGAATTCTTCGGGTACGAGCAGTGGGCCGACGTCTTCTCCGCCTTCGAGAAGGAACACGAGTCCGACTGGTCCGGACGGTGGCGCGAGTCGAGGCAGCACCTGGCCTCCTTGGTCACCCCGCAGCAGACGGGCACGAGGGCGGGGCATGCGGCACACGAGGACGTTCATCCGCCGAAGCCACCTCGCTGGACAGCTCAGCTCTTCACGCTCGTCCGCCGGTACCTGGCGGTCGTGGCCTCCGACAAGGGGTTCGTCGGCCTGATGGCCCTCCTGCCGGTCGTCCTGGGCCTGGCCAACACCGTGATACCTGCTGACTTCGGCCTTCGAAAAGCACCCGACGGCAAGGCGAACGTCGAGGCCGGCACCGTCCTCTTATCCCTGGTCATCAGCATGTCCTTCATCGGCACCGCGAACTCTCTCCGGGAGCTGGTCAAGGAACGGGTGATCTACGAGAGGGAACGGGCGGCGGGCGTGTCCAGATCCGCCTACCTGATGTCGAAGATCACGGTGCTGGGACTGATCACGGGCTTGCAGGGGATCGTCCTCTGCGCGCTCAGCTTTGCACCGCGCGAACTGCCGTCAGAAGGCGTAGTCGTGAAAAGCACCCCGGTCTTGGAGATGACATTCGTCATCACCCTGCTCGGGTTCACCTCCATGATGTGCGGTCTGGTCATTCTCCGCACTGGTGAAGACCGCCGAGAAAACTATGCCTCTGCTGGTTGTCTTTTCTGTTGCCCAGTACATGTTCTCAGGCATCGTCTTCAAACTCTTCGACAATCCCGGTGTTGAACACGTGGCCAGGCTGATGCCATCACGGTGGGCCGTCGCAGCGGAAGGCGCAACACTCGATCTCGGGCAGCTGCTCGGCCCCCAGGACAAGACGATTCCCTCCGCCAGAGACCCTCTGTGGCGTCACACCTTCGGCCAGTGGCTGACCGACACAGGAGCGCTCCTCGGCGCGGCGATCGTCTGCACGCTGCTCACCATCCGGTTCCTGCGCCGCCACGAACCGGAAGTCGTACAAAAACGCTGAGTTCGCGCGACTCTCAACCGAGGTGATCGCTGGGCTGGTGCGGCGTGAGGTCGTCCCAACTCCGCCGGGAGGCTGCTGCGACGGCATGGGGGTCGTCGGACGGACCCTAACCTCGCCGTTTCAGTTGGGGCTGCTGGGTGGATGAGCGGGGTTGCTTGAGGCCGTGTCTGCCGGTGGACATGGTGAGGGCCCGACACGGGGTCGGGTTCTCCAAGGTCCTTTAGTCGAGGGTGAGCGGGGACGGCGAGTCAGAGCAGCCAGGCGGTGGAATGCGGCCACGAGTTCATGTCGCCGGGGCCAGGTCGTACCTGCTCACCCTCAAGCACTCGCCGACAACCTTCCGCCCCGAGCGGGCGAAGCCACCGTCGTGGCCATTCATGGCCTGCGCCCAGAGGTAAGAGGCACCCCTGGCCGTTCTCCGATCCCTGAGAGCAGCGTCTCCCCAACATGATGACTATCGGAAGGTTCTCGGCACCGATGTTTCCCCAAGCGCTGAAGACTCGTCGGAGAACCGCTTCTCGTGAGGCCGTGGAACAGCTGACCGGGAGAGCATCTCGATCGCGGAGCGCCAGCTGGGGTTGGGGACTGGCGGCGACATTCTTCGTCATATATGCCACGCTCTCGGTTCGCCGGCATCAACTTATACTGACGACGGGATACGACCTCGGAATATTCGAGCAAGCGGTGCGGTCCTATGCACATGGCCGCCTTCCCATCGCGGAACTCAAGGGCCCAGCTTTCCCTTTGCTGGGTGATCATTTTTCACCGATCACCGCCACGATCGCGCCGTTCTATCGAACATGGCCATCACCAGTCACGCTGCTCATCGCGCAGGCGACACTGCTCGCTGTAGCTGCAGTCCCGTTGACCCGCTGGGCGCATCGCACGCTCGGCGCTGCTGGAGCGCTGGTGGTGGGGGTTGGCTACGGTGCGTCCTGGGGAATCGCTCAGACCGTCGGCTTCGACTTCCACGAGGTGTGCTTCGCCGTTCCCCTGCTGGCCTTCTCGCTCGAGGCCTTGGGCCAGGAGCGTTGGCGTGCCGCGGTCGCCTGGGTGCTTCCGTTGCTGCTGGTCAAGGAAGATCTCGGTCTGACCGTGGCGGCCTTCGGCGGCTACGTCGCCTATCGCGGTCGTCGCAAGTTGGGGTTTCTGGCCGTGGCTGCTGGCCTGGCCGGGACGGTGCTCGAGGTTTTGGTCCTCATTCCGGCCTATAACCCAAGTGGTGGCTTCGCCTACTGGGACAAGAGTTCCGGCTCCGGGGGACCGCCGGCAGACCTCCTGCTTGACCATGCGATCGGCCTGGCCAAGAAGCTGGGAACTGTGTTGATGCTGCTGGCACCCACAGCTTTTCTCGCGCTGCGATCACCTTTGATTCTGCTGACTGTGCCCACGCTCGCATGGCGCTTCACGTCCAGCAATGAAGCTTATTGGGATATTCGATTTCACTACAGTGCGGTACTGATGCCCATCGTCTTCGCCGCATTCATAGATGCCCTCGCTGCGACCCTCCGGTCAGATAAGTCCCTAGCCAGCGTAATGCCTCGTCGCGGAGCATTGATATTCAGTTCGGTGTTCACGGCCTTGACGTTGCCACTCTTCCCGATTGGCCAGCTCGCGGAGAAGAATACCTGGCAGGCAGGACCGCGGATCACTGCCGTCCGGCATCTCCTCGTCCGTATCCCCGATGGGGCAACTGTCGCCGCTTCAAACCGAATTGTCCCTCAGCTCACCAATCGCTGTACGGTTACAGTCTTTGGATCGCCCAACCAAGGACATCCTGAATGGATCGTTGTGGACGCAGCCACACCCCAGGGATGGCCTATCAGCCCTGGCGAGCAGCTCAGAGAGCTCACCGGTCTCCGCACGAACGGGTACACAACCGTCGCTGAAACACTCGGATACGTCCTGCTGCGGCGTGTATGACTCATCCACACTTCATTTGCCGCGCGGCATGGCTTCCCGCGGCTGCCGCCAGCCCCCACCGCGGTCGACTGCAGATCAAGCAGGCCGCGGCTGAACAGGCGGAGCAACAGACGGCCGTGCGAACGTTGGACTGTCAGCTCGGACGATGACGAATCCGGTCAGATCCTAGGACGAATCATGCGCTGCTGGCTGAGGGTCGGTAGGGATGCGCCTCTCGGGATGGTTGTGAATCCAGGACAGGCCGCCGAGGGCGAGGCGGCCGCGGGTACGGGTGACGGCGACGTAGGCGAGGCGAGCCTCGCTGTCGTCGATCGGGCCGGGAATCGGGGGGCCGTTCGCGTCCTGCCGATCGGTGTCCTTGGGCGGAAGGAAGTCATCGGCGATTCTGACGGTCCCCCATTCACGGCCTTTGGCGCGGTGGGCGGTGGAGACAGTGATGTCGGCATGTGCATCGGAGTGAGTTGGTCGACGGCGGCGAGGATGGCATCCGGGCCGTGCTGGTCGATGAGGTCGACGAACGGCTTCAGGTCACCTCCGGCGGGGTCGTGTTCGGCGTAGTCCTGCAATTCGCCCCAGGAAGGGAAGAGAAGGAGTTCGGGGTGCCAGGTGCGGCGGCCTTCCTTGAGGTCGCGGGCGGCGGTTGCCAGGCCCTCGGCGAGAGTGACTGCCTCGTCGAAGGGGTACCGAGCGTTGGGCACGGGCCTCGCATGCTCCAGGTTCCAGGCAATCGCGCCGATGGCGTCATAGAGCCCACCTATGACCTCGGCCCGGGTGCTTGCTTGGCCGACGAGGCTGGTCACCCGGTCGAACTGTTCAGCAACCGCGTATAGCGCGGCCAGCGTGCGCAGCGCGCTTTGTGCCGGCGCAGACGGATTGATCGCCGCCGCGACCCGCTCGCACAAACCGTCGGGTTTCTCGGAGTTGAGGCTGAGGCTGTAAGCAACCAGCGCCAAGCCGGCTTCCACGGCGGGGCCTTCACGGACCAATCCGCGACGGCGCTCTGGGGAGCCCAGCTCGCTGATGATGATGTCGAGGATCGGCGTCACATCGGATTGCAGGTGGATGTTCCGGACCAGGCTCATGGCGGCGTGGCGTATGGGTAGTTCTTCTTGTCCGAGATCAGCGAAGAGCGCAAGCAGGCACGGCGCTGGGATGGGGAGCCGAGGGTCAATGCGGTAGATCTCGGAGCGGGATACCTGCCGGAGCCGTCGAACGAGGCCTGGGTCGCCGGTGCGACACGCGTGGATCAGAAGCGCCATAGTGATGTGGAGGCGATTTTTCTCACGCAGATCGGCGGGTTCGGTTGGCTCATTGACGAAGGCCTGCGGGTCACCGAGCACGTCGGTCAGGTTCTCGGCGTCATCGGGAGCGAGCGCCGCCCCCTCGTGCACCGCTTTGAAGACGTAGCGAGCGTGGTCGCGCACATGGAGTGCGTCCGGACCGCCGCATGCCTCAAGTAGCAACTCTTCTGCGAATACGTCCTCAACAGGCGAGGATTTCATCACCGTCCAAAAATTACCATATGACACCTGGGCAGTTTCTTCGTGATGGTCGACGCAGGTATGGCGGGGTGCTTTCGACCTCGGTGACCCCCGGCCGGATCAGTGTGACGGAACCGGGGACTGCTGGAGACTGCCCGCGATCGGCTTTTGGCCGCAGGCCCATCTCGTGCGTCGGCCGTCAACAACGGCGGGGTTGTTGCCGAAAGGTGGGGCGGTGCCCGGACAACAGAGGGTCGATGCGGCGGCCGGTGGGGGAAGTCGGCCAACCGCTGTCACCGAGTGTTCCCGGCGATTCGCGAAAAATTCCACTTTCGGCTGCGCGTTAGTCATGACAGCGGATAGGCACACCTCACGGTCTCACTGCAAGGCCAACCAAAACGAACTGACGTCACAGCTCGTCAAATGGTGGCTCCCAGTGCCAGGCACATGCGGTCTATCCCGCCACCACCGAGTAGCGCCACCCGCAGGCAAGAGCCACCTCGGCCGCAGCGGCGAACGACTCCCTGGCTTCCGGATCAATGAGCCGAGCGGGCCGGACATCCACCAGCCACGTACCCATCCTGGTCAGCACGAGGAAGTCCGGCGTGTGCTTACGCCATCGACTCCTCGTGCAGAACCTCAGCTTCAGTGGCTGCGACAGCACTTCCCGAACCTCACCGCGGAAGTCCAGAGCAACCAGCAGCCGGTCCGGGACGAGCAGGTCCTCCCAGCGGCATGCGTGCGACCACAGAGGCGCAGGACCACGCCGTCCACCGGTCATACCTGCAGCGCTGACATCCTGAAGACCTTCCACGCCTTCAGGTAAGCGGCCCCCTCACGCCCCGAGGACGATCCCCGATATTGACGACAACTTGCCCGCCAATGCCCACCAGACGACAGGAAGCCCGCCAATTTCACGACAGATATCGTGCCGATCGGTCATCGAACTCCCAGGTCGGGGCGATAGAGGACGACAACTGGCGTGACGAGTCACAGCCGCCTCGACCACCCGCTGCAGCAGCGGCGTGCGCCGCTGGTAACGCGCGGTCAGCCCCGGCACCTGCTCAGCGAACGTCACCTTCCCGCAAGAGGCGTTCTCGCAGTACAGACGGCGCACGCTCAGCTCGATCAGCACGGGGCGGCCGCCAAGCGACGTATCTCCGAACCGTCTGACGTAACGACTGTGACACCACCCGCTCGGTGTCCCACAGCCCGTCCACCGTGCGGGAGCAAGCGACCGCGTACGCGCACGGACAACCACCTCAGGTCCGGAGCCGTCGACCGAGGAAACCAACACGCCCGCCAAGTGCGGTAACAGGTACGGCAGTTCAACAGACCACGCTCAAAGACTGCCCGTTATGCGGACCAGTCGACCACGGCACGAAGATGATCTCCGGCTACGAAAATCTTGCCAGAGCCACGTAAGTGTGTACGCCGACAAGAAGACCTGCCGCAAGAGGATGGCCACCTGGCGGTCGTCTACGACGCCGACCCGGCCCCGCGCCGTCCGCACTACATGGGCGGTCTGTTTACGAAGCGTCTTGCCGCCGTTGAATACGGACAGTGATGATAGAGGCGAGAGTGCTGCTGGCCGGAGAAGGCGGGCGCGAGCGGGTGCTACTGCCTCTCGATCATTCGGCGGGCTGCGGTCAGTGCACCGTCGGTGCGCACCCGCCCTGCCAGAGTGTGTGCGGTCTCGACCACCTGGGGGGCGAGGGCTCGGCCCAGCGCTGCGGTGAGGGAGTCGGCCGTCGGGTCGCTGACCGCGTGGGCGCTGCCGATTCCGAGCTGGTCGACGCGGCGGGCGAAGTAGAACTGATCGAACATCTGCGGGACGATCACCTGGGGCGCCCCGGCTGCGGCGGCCGTCGTGGTCGTGCCCGCCCCACCATGGTGCACGACTGCGGCGACCCGCTGGAACAGCGCTTGCTGGTTCACGTCTCCGATCGCCAGGCAGTCGGGCGCGGCTTCGTCGAGAGACAGCTCGGCCCAGCCGCGGGCGAGGATCGCGCGGCGGCCGAGTGCGCGGGCGGCTGCGATCATCCTCCGGGCGATGCCTTCGGGGGCGCGTACGCTGCCGAATCCGAAGTAGATCGGTGGCTCGCCGGCGTCGAGGAACCTTTCCAACTCGGGCGAGAGCGGCCGGTGATCCGTCAGCGTCCACGCCCCGGTCTGGAACACGTTCAGCTCCGATGGCTCGGGCCACGGTGCCAGGGTCGGATCGGCGGCCAGCCACGGGGTGTCGGTGAAGATATGACGGCTTACATCGCTCACCGGGGCGAGCCCGGCAGCCTCTCGCTGTGCGTTGATTGCCGCGCTCCACATGACATTCCAGCACTGTGCGTCCTGGGCCCACAGGGTCTGGTTGTCGACGGGGCTGTCCGCCGGCTTTTCTCCCAGCAATCCGAACACGGGCGGCGCGTGGTGCGGCGAGGGCAACGTGATCGGTGCGAACGCGGCGTACACGTAGCCGATACCTCGCTGCTCGGCCACCGAGTGGGCGGCGATCGCCAGAGCACCGCCTCCCACGATCATCCCGCATCCCTCGGCGGCCGAACCCACCGCCGCGAACTGATCCGCAACCGTGCCCTCGATCATCTGTCGCCGCTGCTCGGGTGTGAGCACTGCCCCTGCCGGCCGCTTGGCTGTGGCGTGCAATTCCGGGCCGACCGGGACGTAGGTGATCCCCAACGACTTGGCCCACTCCTGGAAATCAGGAGGTGCGCACACCACGGCCTCCTGTCCCAATTCCTTCAGCTGCACGGCCAGAGCGATCACCGGCTGGACCTCTCCGCGCGATCCGATAGTGGACAACAGCACCCGCATGTTCACTCCCATACTCTTGCCGCGCCTCGTGACGCGGAGGGCCATCTTCGCCCGATATGGGGGGCTTGCGGCAAGATCCCCCATGCGATATACCGTTAAACGGGAGATGGAAGTAGGGCGACTTGCCCGCCTCGGGTCCCGAACGGCGATGCCGAGTGCAGCGAGCGGTCCCATCCGCCCCCGGCGGCATGACAGGCTGCGCTCCGCCTCCACACGCGTACGACCGGCCAGGCGTATCCGAACGACCGAGACCGCACCGCCGCCGCGTGACGCAGCCGCGGTCAGGGTCGGGATGGGGTGCCTGAGTTGTTCTTGGCGTCCCGCGCGGAGGAGTGCTGGAAAGTGACCTCGGAGTTGGTCTTGCTCGGGCCGTCGAGCAGCGGCTCGTTCTTGCCGCGCAGCTGCTCGTCGAAGAAGGCGCCCACGTAGTCACGGGTGATCTCCGCAGCTCGCTTGCCGGGCAGGCCCTTCGGGTCGTCATGGCCCAACTGCCCGGCGAGCGGGGCCAGATCGGTGAAGGCGAAGTGGTCGGCTCCGGCGACCGTGGCCCAGCGCTTCCAGCCCTCGAGCTTCTTCCACACCGAGTCCCACTTGTCCTCGCCGCCGGGGCTGTGGTCGGCCTTGGTGCCCAGCATCAGGAAGGGCCGCCCGGAGAGGCCGGACTTGCTGCCGGAGTCGATGAACGGGCCGTCCATGTTCACCCCGGCGCGCACGCGCGGATCCTGGGCCATGGTGGCGGCGGTGCCAGCGCCGCCCAGGGAGTGCCCGGCCATCCCGACCCGGCCCTTGTCAATCATGCCGGCGTGCTTCCAGGGCGACGTGCTCCCGATCAGCTGGTCCAGCGCGAAGGAGAGGTCCTTGGCTCGGCCCTCGGCGGCGGGCTGGAAGCTGGTGGGGCCGACCTTCCCGCAGGCCGTGCACGGCAGGATGCCCTTGCCAGGGAAGTCGACGCCCGCAGCCTCAAAGGCGTGGTCCACGACCGCGACGACGTAGCCGCGGCTAGTCAGGTCCTCGGCCAGGCCGGTGAGAGTGGCGCCCGGCGTCTTGAAGCCAGGCGAGAAGACGACCAGCGGGAACTTCCCCGACTCGGGCTTCGCGTCGGCGTATGTGTGGGTGCGGGTGCCACTGAGCACCTTGGCGGGGACCTCCAACTTCATTTGCTTCAGGAAGGCTTGGGCCCCCTCGGTGCTCATGTACGGGGCGGGCTTGCCGGTTCCTTTCTGCGCCGGGTAGTACATCGACACCATCAGCTCCCTGTCGCCCGCCTTCGACACCCAGGGGTCACGGCGGCCCTTGTCGACAAGGTGCAACGAGTCGCGGCCCACCGCGTACTCACCGGTCGGGGCAGGAAGCGCGAGGCTCCCCTTTCGATCCTCCGAAGCGGCAGCGTGAGAGGACGAGGAGGAGGACACAGCGGCCGAATCCTCAGAACTGCAAGCGGTCAGGGTGGTCACGCCTGAGGCAACAGCGCCGGCAAGCAGGACGGCAACGGCTCCACGACTGTGTACGGACATTTCCATCACCTTTCTCTCTGTGGCCGCGCGATTCCGTGACGGCCTTGAAGAACCAACGTAGGAAAATCGAGACCGGAAAGAATCACGCCGGAGAGCCAACCCGAGCAGTAGCTCTTAAGGACTAGAGGCCCCCGGGAGCACGGCAGGCTTAGGGCCTATACGCGAACTGAGCTGCGAGTTTAGAACCAGCGAAATACGGGCGCCTTTACAAACGGGCCGCGATCGGCCAGGTAGAGCTTCGTCCGAGGTCATGGTCATCGGGCTCGGTGCCGCCGGGAGGCGCCTTCTGAAGGGCCTCCTTTTTATGCGTTCCGGCGGCGCCTGGTGGGCCCGCACGATTATGGAGACCGGGGCCGCGGCTCTGATGTACACGCGCCCCGGGAGCGTCCCGAATCAGGTGGTCGCCCGCCCGGCGCGAGCGGAGCGGCACGCACAGTCCTTGGGCTGTGCGTGCCCCTCGAACGTGGGCCGGGTCGGCCCTGCCCCAGGTCGGAACGGGCCGGCCAGCGGGCTTGGGCGGGACGGCGAGGTCAGCGTGCGTCTTTGGTGAGGAAGTCGAGCAGGTTCTGTCGGCTGGTCTGGGACGTGAGGCTGCCGTAGGCGTCGTCGAAGGCGTGCTCGGCGAAGGGCAGTTCCTTGACCTCGATGTCGACGCCCTTCTTCTTGAGCGCGTCGCCGAAGTCGGTGATGGTTTCGGGGCGGGCACTGCGATCGCGGTCCCCGACCACCAGCAGGGTGCGGGGCAGGCCGGGGTGGATGTCGGAGGTCGGGGACACCTCGCGGTAGCGGTCCGGGTACTGCTGCGGCGTACCGCCGGTGAACATTTCCGCCGCCTCGCAAGTTCCGGACACATCGTCCTTCCACATCTGCGTGACGTCGGTGCCGGGGTAGAAGCCGACCACGGAGGCCAGAGGCTGGGGGGGGTGCCGTCGGTGGTCTTGATGGTTTCGTTGTGGAGGCGGTAGGCGGTGTTCATCGCCAGGGTGCCGCCCGCCGACATGCCCCCGAGCGAGATCCGCGAGCTGTCGATGCCGTACTCGTCGGCTTTCTTCTGCACCCAGCGCAGGGCAGAGACGAGGTCCTGAGGGGCCTTGTTCCAGGTGGGCCGGTCGGGGCCGGCGAGGCGGTAGTCGAGGCAAAGACGGCGACCCCGTGGTCGGCCAGCCAGCGGCCGGTGCCGCGCAGGTCGCTCTTGTCGAAGGTGTGGAAACCGCCGGCGTGGGCGAGCACGATGGCGGGCACCTGCTTGCCCGGGGTCTTCTTGGGGAGGTACGCGTCCACCTGAAGTGGCTTGCCTTCGGGGCTGGCGTACGTCTTGGTTGCGTCCGGCTTCGCTGCCGGATAGGCGAGTTCGGTGAACGCCTGGCCCAAGGAGATGTCGACGCCGGCGTTCTGCGCAGCACGGAACTGGATTCCGCCGATGGCCAGGGCACCCAGGGTGCACAACGTCGTGATGACGGTGACCGTGCGGCCCCAGCGCACCAGGCCGGCACGCCGGGCCAGCGCGGCGAGGACGGCTGCCGCGACGGCGAGCAGGGCTAGGTGGAAGGGATACTGCCCGCCCAGGACCGGCCCGATCACTCCGGCTTTGGGATGGCCGGAAAGCACGCGCCGAGGACGATGGCGACGGCCAGGAAGGCGAGGAACGAGGCCAGGACGGCGGCGATGACACGCAGGATCCGGACCAGCCCGCTGGTCGGTGCGGTGGGACTTCTGTGCGTGGTCATGGCTGCGCTCCTGCGGTTGTACGTGGGCGGAACTCGGCCGCCTGCTGGACTGATTGGGAGCCGCAACATCCTCGGGAACCGCATGTGAAGCGGCCAGGGCGAACTCACTCAATAAAGGTAGAAACCGGGCCCCTGGTTCGGCCTCCCGCTACGGAGCCATTCCTTGGAATGGCTCTCAGGCAGGGGTGCATGAGACATCAGCTGCCACAGGCTCAGATTCCGCTGAGGCCCAGCCTCGCCGTGGGGTCACAGGTTGGTGCGGCCTCGGGCGACCAGGCCCGTCTCGTAGGCGAAGACGGCTGCCTGGGTGCGGTCTCGCAGCTGGAGCTTGTGCAGGATGCTGCCCATGTGGGTCTTGATGGTCTGTTCGGCGACGACGAGCTCGCCGGCGATCTCCGCGTTGGAAAACCCTTGGGCGACGAGCGTCAGTACCTCGGTTTCGCGGTTGGTGAGCCCGTCGACCCGTACGTGGGCGGGTGGCTTCGCCGAGCTAGAGCTGCTCAGGCGGGAGAACTCCGTGATGAGCCGCTTGGTGATCTCGGGGGACAGGAGAGCCTCTCCGGCGGACACGGTGCGTACGGCTTCGGCCAGTTGGACTCCCGAGGCGTCTTTGAGGAGAAATCCGCTGGCGCCGGCACGCAGCGCTTCGTACACGTACTCGTCGAGGTTGAAGGTGGTCAGGACCAGGATCTTGGTGGGCAGGTCGGCCTGCGCGGTGATCTGGCGAGTGGCGTCGATGCCGTTCAGTCCGGGCATCCGGATGTCCATGACGATCACGTCGGGGCGTAGTTCTTCGGCCTTGGCGACGGCTTCCAGGCCGTCCACCGCGGTCGTGATCACTTCGATGTCGGGCTGGGCGTCGAGAAGCACCGAGAAGGCTTCGCGGACCATCGCCTGGTCGTCGGCGATCACCACTCGAATCGTCATGCGGTTTGTTCCCTGTCTGTCCGAGTAGTCGGGGCGGCAGGCACCGGCAGCAGTGCGGTGACCTCGTAGCCGCCGTGGGGTGTTGTACCTGCGGAGAGCTCTCCGCCGAGCATCGCGGCGCGTTCGCGCATACCCAGGACGCCGTGGCCGGCTCCTGGTGAGGGCTGGGCGGTCTGTAGTCCGGGGCTGTTGAGGATCCGCAGGTGAAGAGCGTCTTGGGAGTAAGTGAGCTCGACGTGGGCCGTGGCGCCGGGGGCGTGGCGCAGTGTGTTGCTGAGCGCCTCCTGCACGATCCGGAAGGCCGACAGTTCCACGCCTTCGGGCAGCGGGCGGCGGGCGGCGGAGATCACCACTGTCACGTCGAGCCCGGCCGTACGCACGCTGGCGAGCAGGCCGTCGAGCCGTTCCAGGGTGGGCTGCGGAGCCTCGGGAGCGTTGCTGTCGGGATGGTCCTCGGAGCGCAGCACTCCGAGGAGGTGGCGCAGCTCAACCAGCCCCTCCAGGGCGCCCGCGCGGATGTCGGCCAGCGCCGTGACCAGTTCCTTGGGCGGATCCGCGACACGGTACGGGGCGGCATCGGCCTGGATGGAGATGACCGACATGTGGTGGGCGACCACATCATGCAACTCGCGTGCGATGCGAGCGCGTTCCTCCAGAACGGTGCGGCGTGCCCGCTCCTGCACGATGGCTGACTCCTGCTCCGCGAGCCGGGTGCGGACCTCCCGGGTCCTGCGCACCCCGATCGCGGCGGCCACGGCGAGAGCGAACATCACCAGAACAATCACGATGTAGCGCCAGGGCCCGATCCCGCCACCCGATACCTGCAGCCCAAGCAGCAGCACGGTGCTCAGCAGCACTGTCTCGACCATCACCCGCAGTGGGTTGCGCAACGCGATCAAGAACAGCAGCCCGGCATGCACAGCCCACGCCCACCCCTCGTACGCGCTGAAAGGCTGATGGAGCCAGAACACTGGCAACATCACCAGCGACAGCCACCAGGCCGGCACCGGCCAGCGCAGCGCCAGCACGAGCAGCGCCGCGTGGACCATCCCGACGGGCCTCGGCGAGATGTCCTCTGTGCCCCAGTACGCGGTAAGAACCGCCACCGCGGCGACTGCGAGAGACGGCAGCCACCGCAGCGGACTCGGCCCGCTCATGGGCGGCATCGGCTGCGGGGCCAGCGTGAACAGATCCTTCCTTACCGTGTGCAGTGCTCCGCGCACTGTCCCCTTCACAGCCGTGTCCATGCGCTCAGTATGGTCCAGTTCATCCATCAGTCTGTTCCCTACCGGTCGTGGAAAGTCCAGCTGCGCGGTCGTGTCCGCGCTTGCCGGTGGGCAGAACGCGGCTCGGCATACGGCCAGGGCAAGAGCGAAGGCTGGGAACCAGCACAGGCGGGCGATCAACCAGCGGGGGCCATCCACTGTGGTGTGCAGCCCAGGGAGGGGGCCAAGGGCCAGCAGGCTGCTGGTGACCGCGAGCATCGCGGTCTGGTGCCACGCCAGGATCGCGGCATCCGCGCGGCCGACCACCCGGGCCGTCATCCGGACTGTCCGCCTGGAAGTGGCCCTGCGTAGCGGCTCGTACAGGAGCAGGGCCAGACCGCATTGCACCAACCCCAGTGACACGGCGGCCAAGTTCGGGCCTGTGGTCGTCGACCCTGTCACACCGAAGGTGCTCACGGGACCGCCAGCCCGGACGACCAGCCCTGCGGCGGCCGCAGAACCCCCTGTCAGCAGGAGCCAGCCGGCACGCCGCGTACCGAACCCGTCCCGTGCCCACATCGCACCCAGGCCGAAGGGCACCAGCCAGCCGACCACCGCATTCACCCAGCCGAGCCAGTCCAGCGCTCCGACACCGAGGCGGATCACGTCCACATGCAGGACGACGGCGATCGGCCACAGCGGCCCGATGCGCGCGGCAATCGGGGTCACCGCGGTGAACAGGGCGAGGACCGGGAGAAACCACAGCGGGGACAGGGCGATGTCCAACTCCACCAGGAGCATCCCGATGTCGACGCCGAGGGCCAGCATCACGATCGCTGCCGGGGTCCAGAGCCCGAGCAGCCATGCCACGGGCCCGAACAGCCGGGACAGCCGTCGACCGAGCCACTCGCGGTAACTGACACCTCGGCTCTGGGCCCGTGCGTAGCTCTTGGCGGTGGCATGCCCTTGGACGAGGAACAACACCGCCAGGGGCGGCACCACCCAGGACACCGGCGTGAGCCAGGCCAGGTGTTGCAGCTCACTGAATTCCGCCAGCCGCCCCCGACTGCCGTCAACGGCACCGTGCAGCAGCCAGTTGCCCGCCACTACACCTACGACGGTGATGGCCCAGAGCGTCTCCAACGCCGGGTCATGACCGTCATGCTGCGCAGCAGCTCCGGCATCGGCCACTCCTCGAGCGGACCGCGTGGTGCCGATGCCGCTGGGGGCGGCACGGCTCAGAAGGTCAGTCACCGCTCACCTCCTGGGCCGTTCCGAGCGCGATGCGAGCGAGGTTTTTCAATGACACGGAGTGCGGTGCCAGGTAGTCGCTGTGACCCGCGGCACCGCTGGCGAACACCCGGGCCCCGAAGGCAGCAGAGGTGGGGTCGGCGCCGAATCCGACCGTTGTGCCAAGGAACGTGGCGCTGACGTTGGGCACGTACGAGATCCAGTCCTGCTCGCCTCGGGCGGCCCAGACCCGTGCGGCGGTGCCCCACTGGGCCAGCGAATCCGCGCCAGTGCCCGGACTGCCGTAGACGGCGATGTCGGCGACTTCGAGCCCGCTCGCCGCCCGGCCACACACAACAGATCCGTAGGAGTGGCACATCAGCGAGACCCCTGCGGCGTCGTTGGCCTGCTCCAGGGCGGAAACAAAGCCACGCAGTTCGCGTGCTCCATCTTCGGCGCGGGTGGTCGTCAGCACATCCGTACTGATCGTCTTGGGCGGGGTATATCCGAGCCAGGCGACTACCGCGACCTTGGCTTCAGGGGCTTGGCGGTGGATCTGCTCCTGGAGCGAGCGGGCCGCCCCGCCGATCCTGGAGGACGGGCCGTCAAACGTGTCCAGGGTGGTGTCCGAACCAGGAACCAGGATCGATATCCGGTCGGCGGCGGCCAGGTCACCGAGCACCTCGACCGCGCGGCCCTCGCCCCGGCCGTCGAACGACAGGAAGTGCCGGCCGGGAGCGGCCAGGGCACGCAGCGCGCGCTCCCGCGGAACATCACCGGCTGCCTTCGCCATCTCCGCGGCCTCGGCGATGTTGCCGCGGTTGGCCGTGTAGCGGGCGTCGAGACTCTCGGCGGAGAGGGCGGGCAGCGCAGCCGGGGCCGGTGCGGGAGTGCGGGGCTCAGCAGCAGCCCAAACCGGACCGCACAGCGCGGCGGTGATCATCGCCGCCAGTACGCTCCGCCGTAGCCGGGTAACTCGGGTTCGGACGCTCACGATACTTCCCCTCCAGACGTTCATCTGGAGGGGAAGTTACGGAGCGAACCTGCTGGTCAGCCTCACGCTGCGGAGCCACCTTCCTGTCTGGCTCTCAGGTATGACGCGGCGTCGCAAAGCGAACCATTCAGCGGGGAACGCGGCGCCAAGGTGGTGCTGCAGTAGTGTCCTGAGTCTCGGGAAAGGTATGGAAGTGAAGTTCCCCCTGTGGCCTGGACAGCCTGATACTGGGACGGACGGTCCCGGAGGAAGCAGTTCCAGGTAGTGAGCAAGAAGAGCAACACGAGCAAGCGGTACACGCCCGAGTTCAAGCGCGACGCGGTCGCCTTGGTGCACTCGTCGGGCAAGCTCAGGTCACGCATGAGGCGTACTGCCATGCTCCTGGGGCGGCCTCTAGTCCTTAAGAGCTGCTCGGGTTGGCTCTCCGGCTTGATTCTTTCCGGCATCGATTTTTCTACGTTGGTTCTTCAAGGCCGTCACGGAATCGCGCGGCCACCGTCCAGGGAGGCCGCAGTGTCCCGAACGCCGCAGGAGATCTTCGAGGGTTACCTCTACGCCGGTGCCATGACCCGGAATGCCGATGCCCTTGCCGAGAACTTCACCGCGGACGGCGTCTTCGAGGCGCCGCTCATGCCCGCCGGCGCCACCTTCCCCAGGAGGTTGGTGGGGCGCGAGGAGATCCGTAGCGCGATGGCGGCGTACTACGAGCAACAGGTGAAGGACGACCGCTCGCCGAGCCTTGAGAAGTCCGGATACGTGCTGCACACCACCTCCGATCCCGACGTGTTCATCGCCGAGATCGACACGGTCTTCGACGGGGACGGAGATGACGTGGCTGTCTCGCTGGTACAGATTTTTCGCATCCGCGACGGGAAGATCGCTCGACTGCGTGACTACTTCGCGCCCGAGGTGATGAGCTGAGGACGTCCGAGCAGTTCCCGCCGCAAGGATGCGCTGACCATTCGGCCGCTCCTTGGCCGGCGGCGACCCGTTCCCGGGCTGCCGCCATCAACGGGCTCAGGGCGGAGCAAGCTCTCCCAGGAGATCAGGTGTGAGCACAACGGAGCGGTCGCACTCGGACCGGCAGGATGAGTCTTGTTGCGTTGACCACCGCTCTCTTCCATGTCCCCAGGAGCGCAGTCGTCTCCGCTACCGCATCGGCATCTTCGGAACTGGTTCCAACAAGAATGACGAGTGACCACTTGGTTCCAAGAATCTTGGCAAATCAGTTCCAACAACCGTGTCACGCATAACGAGAACAGCCAGGCCAACACGTCTCGCCGGTTCCAACTATCGCGTCACGGCTCAAGAGCCTAAGGGCTTGCAGGGAATCAAGGTGTTGCTTCCCGTGCTGGAGCTCGTTGATGTGGTATGCGCATCCCGGACGAGGTTCGTGACCGACTCACTGTGAAATTCGCGGTGTTGTTCCCGCATCTGGACGAGCGACAGCGGCGGCTGATGATGGCTGCCGAGGCCCGGGTGCTCGGTCACGGCGGTGTTCGGGCCGTCGCGCGGGCGGCCGCGGTCAGCGAGACGACGGTCCGCAAGGGCGTATTCGAGCTGGAGGCCGGTGAGGAGCCCCTGGGGCGGGTGCGGCGGCCGGGAGGAGGTCGCAAACGGGTCGCGGAACTCGATCCGGGGCTGCGGCGGGCCTTGCTGGCGCCGGTCGAGCCGGATGTGCGGGGGGATCCGATGTCGCCGCTGCGGTGGACGCTGAAGTCGACCCGCGCACTCGCGGGGGAACTGACCCGGGCCGGGCACCGGGTCAGTGCGGACGCGCCGTTTGTGCCGGGACTACGAGACGCTGACCGCGACCAGCGAGGCGATGATCCTGTTCTCGATGATCACGCGGATGAGCCGCCGGCTGGCCCGGCCACGAGCCGACGGCCGGCGCTGAACGCCCCCGACGCCTCCTGGAGCAACCATCCGCGCTCGCCCAGGCGTTCGCCTTCGACCGCACTCCCTCGACCTTCGCCGCCACCGACGCCTCGATCCCGAGGGCCGCCGCGATGTCCTTGGCCCGCACCGGCTCGTGGCCCGGCCGGTCCTGAAGCACGTTCAGGATCCGCTGGTTGTCCAGCGAGAGCACCGACACCGACAGCCCCTCCCTCCAGGGCGGCACGACCGCTCCCGGCACCGACGCGGACACCGGCACAGGAGAAAGCACTTCCTCGCCTTCGGCCTCCGCCGCGGCGGTGGTCTCCTCAGCAGACGCGGCCAGGGCGTCGACGAGCTCTTCACGCGCGATCACCCGCCGGTCCCACTCGATCTCGGCGGCCTCCAGCGCCGCGGCTATACGGGCCGCTTCCTCCCGCAGGGCCTCCACCCGCTCACGGGCAGCCGTTTCCCGCGCCTCCAGCAACCCCAGCATCGACGCCATCGCGCACCCCTCGACGATCAAGCAGAAACAGAACGTCGAGACCATCCCTCACCCCGACCGAAACCATGCCTGACCAGCAGGAACTCAACGATCACATCCGGTTCAACAACGGCTTCCGACGGCAGCACAGGCACAGGCCACCTTGGTGATCACGGAGCGTCGCAACTCTGTGATCACCAAGGCCCGTGCCTGTTCCTGCTACGGGGGATCCCCCAACGCACCTGTCGGCGCGGTTTCTCAGGCGGGAAACCGGTCCAGCACAGCTCGGCAGGCAGATGCCGCATGTCGTTGCAGACGAGGACGGAGGGCGGCCGGTTCGGGCGGGTATCGGATGACCGTCAGGGCGCCGTCCACAGGCCCAGGAAAACCTCACCGCCTGGGGCCCGGGAGGGAAACGGGGCCGTGGACTGCCTGGGCCTGCCGCTAACTCAACGATCAAGTTCGGTAGGACAACGGCTACCAGTTGTCCAGGGCGGTGCGTTGGGGGCCCGCGTGAAATGACGAGGGCTGGATCTCGGGTTTTGACCGGACCGAAGGCCGAAGCCGAGGAGATAGAGAATCAAGCTCAGATCTCGTTCGCGGCAACGCTGGAGTGCTGGTCCTTGACGCGGGCAATGCGGGCAGCAATCCTGCTGGCCGCATGACGGATGTCAGGATCAGGATCCCCAACGCTGACCCGGTGGGCGAGGTCTGACAGAGCGATGATTGCGTCGTCGTGGCGGCTGTCGCTCATTATCAGCGCACCCCATACCCGCTCGCGGATCTCGGTATCGGGGTGTTCGGCGACCAGTGCCATCGCGGGCAGTGCAAGGCGGATGTCCGCGCCGCTGGCGGCCCGTTCCTCGGTGACGGCCATGGCGGCACGTCGGACGTCGACGTCGGGGTCGAGGATGGCCACTGTCAGTGCGGGCTGGGCCACCCGCACGTCGTGGACATCGCGTGCCTGCTGGTGGAGCCGGGTGATGATCGCACGCCGGGGCTGCGGATCCGGTTCAGTCCACAACGGCCGGATGACAGCCCTCAGCCGGTCATCCGCCCGGTCCTGTGCTGCGGTACTCATATGGAGGTCAGCTCCGTTCGAGGAAAATCGTTGCCGATGTCTGTGCCGCGCGACGCGAGGGCCGCCAGGGCGGCGGCTGCTTCGCGGCTGGCAGCGAGCGACGCCCAGGAAGCGGCATCGGAGCCGGGTGTGTCGAAGGGATGCGCGGCCACTGCGGTCAGGCCCTCCACCAGGCAGCGTCCGTCCGCGCCCTGTGCCACGGCCAGCCGGGCGACCTCGGCGGCGGCGCGAGCACCGGGCCGGCCAGGGACGAGGAAGGCCGGCAGCCAGCGAGCCACCGAGGCCACCGACCTGCCGGCCTTCGCGATGTCACGCAGGCATTCCAGAGTCGTGTCGAGAGAGACCCGCCAGTCACCGCACAACAAGGTCCCCGCGATCGCCGGCACCGCTGCTGTTACGTCGGATCCGTTGCTGGCTGCGGCTGCCAACGCGCCCAAAGCGCTCCCCCGGCGTCGGCCGGCCAGGTGGTCGATCAGGATGCCAAGACCCTCGCGGGTTTGCACCCGAACGTGAGGTGCGAATCTGGGATGGAAGGCCGACTCGGATTCGAAACACCAGGCCGGGTCGAAGTCGTTGGCCACCAACCAATCCACCAAGGAAGGTGCGAGCTGCCCATACGAGGTGTCCATCACGCCCTCAACGGCGGCATAGACCAGCTCGCGTCGGCCGAGCACTGCTTCCAGCGCTGTGAAGTCGCCGCCGAGCCGTGCGCTGACCACGCCGAGACCGAACGCCGCCGCCTGCCGGGCCTGCCCACGGCGCTGGGACAACGCCTCCTGAAGTCCCGCCACGATGAATGCCGGATCGGCCACTGCGCCGACAGCCTGGCCCAAGGCCAGCGCGGCGTGCGTCCCGGCCGTGGCGTGCCACCAAAGGCCCTCCGATGGAAGACCGGATTTTTTGCGATGCTCGTCTGTCAGAGCGTCCAGTAGCGCCGGAACAGCCGCTTCGACGTTCGCGCCGGCAGCCGCGCATGCGGCCAAAGTCGCGATCGTCACGATGCGTACATCGGGTTCCGCGGAGGCGATGCAGGGATGGATCCCGTCGACGATTAGCTGGATGTTGCGCCCTCGTGGCCAGCGGCGCGTGCTCCCGGCGTAGATCGAACCCACCACCTGGAACAGTTCTCCCGTCCCCGTCCCCGCCGCCGACCGCACGGCCGCGGCGAATCCCGGCGAGTCCCCGCGCAGCCAGCAGCGATAGTAAAGGGGTTCGGTGTCGCTGACGCGATCAACCGCCCATCCATAACCCGCTTCCGCCGCCGCGTTGATCAATTCGCGCCACAGCTCAGGCTCGCCGTCGCTGAACGCCTGGAGAATCACACGGCAGGCGCCGGGGTCACTCACGGCGAGACCTCGGACCTCCCGCCGTACGCCCGCACGCACCTCCTCGACCACCGCCCGGCTCCGATGGCTGCACAACGCTCGCAGCGCCGGTGCCAGACGGGGTGCGGCCTGCGACAACAAGCGGAGCGCGTCCGCAACGGCCGCGCGGACATCGGCGACCTTGCGCGACCGCAGAGCCCCCTCGATGTCGGCAACCGTGTCGTCCAATACCCTCGGATCGACGTGAGCAGGCTCCACATCACCAATGCCGGCGGCTTCGGCGCTTCCTTCCGTGCGCGCTTGTGCCACCGCTGCGGTTGCCGCCTCCATCCACAACCTCTGGCGGCCCGCCGACTCACAGTCGGCCCCAAGACGCGACACCAGTGGCCCCATGGCCGGCTCCTGCCAAGCCTCCGACGCAGCCCACGCCACCGCCGCAGCAACCGTCAACGCTTCGCTGCCACCCACGTCACACCGTCGAAGAGCTTCCTCGACAGCGGAGAGCCTGTCGGCGCCCAACAAGCGCTCATACAGTTCCCACGCCGCCGACCAGCCGCGACCACCATCTCCATCTCCCGGATCACCAGACATGACCGGCAGCCTAACCACCCCCACTGACACGCCACCGCCCACCGGAAATCCCCGCAACCACAGTTGAGTATTGGCTGCTCCCCGGGACTATCACGAATCAGGTGTACATCACTCGGTTGATGTAAGAAGCCGTATCTCAACCGAACGTGATCCGTTGATTTCTGCTGGTCAGGCATGGTGTAGCTCGGAATGAGAGAGACATCCGGCGTCTTGTTTCCGCTCCGTGAGCGAGGGGTGCGCGATGGCGTCGGTGCTGGGAATGCTGGAGGAGCGGGAGACAGCGGCCCGTGTGCGGGTGGAAGGGCTACGGGAGGAAGTCGCCCGGTTGGCTGAGGTGTTGGAGGCCGCCGAGATCGAGCTGGACCGGCGGGTGATCGCGCGGGAAGAGCTGGTCGAGGCCCTGGCAGCCTCGGCTGCCGAGACCACCGCCGGGACCGAGGCCGAGGAGAAAGCGGTGCTGTCGCTCGCGCCGGTGCCGGGCTCGACGGTGCCGCCCTGGCGGGAAGGGCTGCCGGTGACGGTTCTGGCGCCGGACTATCAGCGCATTCTGGGCGTGCTGGAACGGCAGCGATCCACGGGGTCACGGACCGCTTCGGGCCAAGGAGATCGCGGTGGAGCTGGGCCTTGACGCGACGCCGGCGAAGGTCGAGGGGCTGCGGTCGAAAGCCCGGCGCCTGGCGGAGCGCGGGTGGCTCCTCCTGGAGGCGTCGGGGGCGTTCAGTGCCGTCCGGCGGACCGTGGCCGTCCCAGACGCCGGCTCATCCGCGTGACCATCGACCACCGGATCATCGCCTCGCTGGTGGCGGGCAGGGTCTCGTAGTCCCGGGCCAGACGGCGGGAGTTCATCAACCACGCGAACGTGCGCTCTGCCACCCACCGCCTCGGCAGCACCACGAACCCTGCCATGTCGTCGGTGCGCTTGACGATCTCCAAGGTCAGGGCGAGCTTGTCCCGGCACCAGCCGACAAGGCCGCCGGTGTAGCCGCCGTCGGCCCACACGAGGGTGATGTCGCGGTGCATACGGCGCAGCCGCATCAGCAGGCCCGCCGCGGCGTCCCGGTCGCCGATGTTCGCAGCCGTGACCGCGACGACCAGGAGCAGGCCGAGGGTGTCGGTCACAATGTGCCGCTTGCGGCCCGGCACCTTCTTCCCGCCGTCGTAGCCGCGTGAGGCGGCCGGCACCGTCGCGGCGGCCCGCACCGACTGCGCGTCGATGATCCCCGCTGTGGGCTCGGCCTCACGGCCCTCGCGCTCACGCACCCGTCCCGCGCAGCCGGTCGTGGAACTCGGCGATCAGCCCGTGCTCACGCCAGCGGCGGAAGAAGGCGTAGACCCGGCCCCAATCGGGGAAGTCCGCGGGCATCGCCCGCCACGAGATCCCGCCCGCGACCAGGTAGCGGATCGCGTCCAACAACTGCCGATGACAGTAGCCCTCGGGCCGTCCACCCCGCCCCTGGAACCAGGCAGGCACCGGCAGCAACGGCCGGACGGCCGCCCACTCCGCGTCCGTCATGTCCGACGGATACCGGCGCACCCGGTCCGGATGGTCGGCCGCGTTGCCGTACACATGCGCGAGGCAATCGCACGACACGGCGGGCGAGTTGAAGTCAACATGCTCGGGCACGTACAACAAAGACAACAGGGCCTCCGGGAACCACTCGGAATGGGATCGCACCCCCGAGCTACCAGGAGGCCCTGCTTCCACGCGCGGAAACCGCCGCAGTCACCCGATCGAGACTCCCGTTCGACCGACAGCCTTTGAGATCGGTACGGGCAACAACCACTTACGTGTCGGGATGCTGCGGCAGGGCGAGCCAGTCCGACCAGGAGATCTCACGGCCGAGGAAGCGCGGCTGCTCGAACGGCCAGTCGGCGGCGATCCACTGCGGCACCAGCGCGTCGAGGGCCTGCTCGACCTTGCTGCCCACCAGCTCGTCCACCACCCACCAGGAGATCTCGCCGTCCGCGCCGGCCCTCTCCGGCGGGTCGATGTAGACACAGCCGAGCAGAACTGTCTCCGCCGCGTCGAACAGCGCGTAGTTGAAGGACTGGTGCGCGGCGATCTCCTTCTCGTGCCGCAAAAGGTCGGCCTGGTCGGCCTCGTAGGTCATGGTGTCCGCGGGCCAGCCCCAGGCCGGGCCGAAAATGGTCCACAGCCGCTCGCGCGAACCCATCACAGCCGGATAGTCGAGCGGGGTGTCCACCTCCCGGATCGGCCGCAGGTGATGACCACCGCCCGGCAGCGGTACCAGGACGGGGTGGACGAAGTCATCGGGAAGCCAGCTCATGGCGCCCGACCGTAGCAGCGCGCGGCCGTCCGCTCCCCTGGATTTTCCCCGCATACCGCCAGGCTCTGCTCTCATGCCGGGCAAGGCCCGCGATCACCCGATCGAGACTCCCGTTCGATCGACAGACTCCATGATCGGTATGGCAACGGCTTCTAAAGGTTTCTGGTTGATCTGACTGGCCTACGATCGTTCGGCCGAGAGTCTGCCGTCGAAGGCGATGTCGAAGCCGTTCATCGCGTCCTTCCAGCGGTTGGACCAGCGTTGGCGTCCGCGGCCGGTGGGGTCCAGGGCGAGCGTGGTCAGGTAGAGACGTTTGAGGGCAGCGGTCGCGTTGGTGGTCGAGATGATCTTCCTGATCGGGGGCGATTTACCCCGTGATCTTCATCGACGCGATCCACGTGAAAATCAGGGACGGTGCCGTCGCGAACCGCCCCGTCTACGTCGCCCTCGCAGTCACCACCGAGGGCCGACGCGAGATCCTTGGGCTGTGGGCCGGCGACGGCGGAGAAGGAGCCAAGCACTGGCTGCACATCCTCACCGAGATCAAGAACCGCGGCGTTGGCGACGTCCTCATGCTCGTCTGCGACGGGCTGAAAGGACTTCCCGACCTTGTCGGTGATGGTCGAGATGGTCTGGCGGGAGACGTCGGTAGCCATAGACCTGGGCCAGGTGGGCCTGGACCTCGCCGGTCGTCAGGCCCTTCGCGGCGAGCGAGATCACCATCTCGTCGACGCCGGTCAGGCGCTTCTGCCTCTTTCGCACGATCTTCGGTTCGAAGGAGCCGTCGCGGTCGCGGGGAACGGCTATCTCCACCGGGCCGACCTCGGTCAACACGGTCTTGGAACGGGCGCCGTTGCGGGAATTGCCACCGTTCTTCCCGGCCGGATCGTGCCGGTCATAGCCGAGGTGGTCGGTGACCTCGCCCTCCAGAGCGGACTCCAGCAGCCGTTTCGTCAGCTGCTGCAACAGCCCTCCGTCGCCGGTCAGCTGCAGCCCCTCGGCTTTGGCCCGGACCACCAACTCCTCGATCAGCTCGTTGTCCACGGCCTTTGCCGACTGCGGCTCAGCCACCTCGACGGTCTCAGGTTCAGGCACGTTGTTACTGGTCATCGGCGCATCTTCCATGATCAGGAGTTACACCGTTCGTTTGGCCCTGTCTCACATTCGGTGGTGACGGAGGGTTGTGATGGGTCGTTGGCATGGCGTGCGTGATGTCAACGAGCTTGTAGATGTGGTGTTTTCGGGTCTGTCGCCGCTGGCCATCGAGGATGTGACCGACGAGGCCGAGCGGATTCTGGTGCGGGCACGGACGCCGGAGGAACCGGTGCCGTGTCCGGGTTGCGGGGCGCCGTCCGATCGTGTGCACGGCTTTCACCTGCGGACCGTGGCCGACGTACCGGTGGACGGGCGGCGGGTGGTGGTCCGTGTGCGGGTGCGGCGCCTGGTGTGTCCCACGCGCGGCTGCCGTCACACCTTCCGCGAGCAGGTGCCTGGCGTGCTGGAGCGATACCAGCGACGCACAGCCCGTCTGACCAGGCAAGTCAAGGCCGTGGTCAAAGAGTTAGCGGGCCGGGCGGGGGCACGTTTGCTTTCGATACCCGCGGTGGGCTTGTCGCGTCACACTGCCCTGCGCGCCCTGTTGCGCATCCCGTTGGCCGTCGGGCGGGTGCCTCGCGTGATAGGCGTCGACGATTTCGCTCTGCGCCGGCGGCACCGCTATGCCACCGTGGTGATCGACGCCGAGACCCATGAGCGGATCGACGTACTGCCCGACCGCACGGCCGACACCCTGGAATCGTGGCTGCGGACCCATCCGGGCGTCGAGATCGTGTGCCGCGACGGCTCGGCCACCTACGCCGAGGCCATCCGCCGCGCCCTGCCCAAGGCAACACAGGTCGCTGATCGATGGCATTTGTGGCACAACCTGTGCGAAGGCGCCCTGAGCGAGGTCAAGGCGCACAGCGGCTGCTGGGCCACCGTGCTGGACGCACCCCTGTACGACGGGCCCCGCGCCCAGACCACCCTGGAGCGCTGGCACCAGGTCCACGACCTCCTTGAGGCGGGCGTGGGCTTGCTCGAATGTGCCCGCTGCCTGCAACTGTCCCTGAACACCGTCAAGCGCTACGCCCGCGCCGACCGACCCGAGCGGATGCTCCGCGTCCCCAAGTACCGGGCCAGCCTTGTCGATCCCTACCGCGAGCACCTGTAAAAAGGCCGGGCCGAAGACCCCGCCGTCCCCGTCCTGCACCTCTTCGAAGAGATCAAAGCCCTCGGGTTCACGGGCTGCGTCAACCTGCTTCACAAGTACATCAACCAAGGCCGCGCGGACGCCGACCGCTGCCACATCTCCGCGCGCAGGCTCGCCCGGATGCTGCTCACCAGGCCCGACAACCTCACGTCAGAGCATCACGGCCTCCTCGCCTGGCTCACCGCCGCCTGCCCCGAGGTGACACAGCTGGCCGCCCACATCCGGACCTTCGCCCAGCTCCTGAAGCCACACCCAGGAAATGCCGACACGCTCGAGTTCTGGATCGCCCAGGTCCGCGCGGCCGATCTGCCGCACCTGCACGCCTTCACCCGAGGGCTGGAGCGAGACCGTGAGGCTGCGATCGCCGCTCTCACCCTCCCGCACAGCAACGGACCCACCGAGGGCGTCAACACCAAGACCAAGCTGATCGCGCGGCAGATGTACGGCCAGGCAGGCTTCCCGCTCCTCCGCCACCGCATCCTCCTCGGATAGCGTCACCCTCCGCCACCACCGAATGTGAGCCAGGGCCGAACGATTTACAGTCCCCTGCCGGGATGTTGCTGGGCACCACTGGTCGCTCACGGTCGCGCGGTTATGTACTCCCGCTGCGGTACTCACCGGGGGCGGTGGGGTGGCCGGTGCCAGTTCCATTCCCAGTTTTGCCAGTTGCCGGTGATGGTGGTGGGGTCGGTGGCGGTGTGGGTGTCGGTGTCGCCGCCTCCGGTGACGGTGGCGGTGTTGGTGACCTGAGAGGGGGCGTTGCGGGCGACGCGGACCCTCATGGTGATGGGCGGGTAGCTGCTCCCGGCGGCCAGGACGTCACTGCGCGTGCAGGTGAGGGGGAGCCGGGTGCATTCCCATCCGGGGGCGGTGACCCTGTTGAGGTTGAGTGCTGCCGGGAGGGTGTCCTGGAAGGTGACCGTGGTGCCATCGGTCGGGGCGGTCCCGTTGTTGCCGACAGTGATGGTGTAGGTGCCCTGCTGGCCTCGGACGAAGTTCCCGGTGTGGCTCTTGGTGATGGTCAAGGAAGGCGTCGGCGGCGTCGGCGTGAACGAGCCGATCGCCACAGCGAACGGACCGCTGCCGACGGTGACGGTGGCGGTGACCGTGTTGGTGGCGGTATCGATCACCGACACTGTGTCCGCGTTTGTGTTGGCGACGTAGGCCTGCAGGCCGTCCGGGGTAACTGCGACAGCCTGCGGCGAGGTGCCAACGCCGAGGAGAACGGTGTCGGTGACCGTGTTGGTGGCCGTATCGATCACCGACACGTCTTTCGCGCCCACGTTGGCGACGTAGGCGTGCGCTCCGTCCGGGGTGACCGCCACAGCGAACGGCTGGGAGCCGACGAAGACGGTGGCGGTGACCGTGTTGGTAGCGGTATCGATCACCGACACAGTGTTCGCGCTCCCGTTGGTGACGTAGGCGTGCTGGCCGTCCGGGTTGACCGCCACAGCGACCGGACTGCTGCCGACGTTGACGGTGGCGGTGACCGTGTTGCTGGCGGTATCGATCACCGACACAGTGCCCGAGCCCCGGTTGGTGACGTAGGCGTGCGCCCCGTCCGGAGTGACGGCTGCACCGACCGGCTGAGTGCCTACGGGGATGGTCGCGGTGACCGTGTTGGTGGCCGCATCGATCACCGACACAGTGTTCGAAGTGGCGTTGGTGACGTAGGCGTTCTAATCCGGGGCGGCCCAGGCCGGGGAAGGGGTGACGACCGGCAAGGCCAGTCCCGCCAGGATGGCCAGCCCCGCCATCAAGGCCCGTACCCATACCATCGACCACGGCCGAAGGCCGCTCCGCTCGGGCTCTGTACGCCGATTCAACCGGGTCCGTTTGCTCTCGCGCCTGTCCACCAGCACCTCCGTCTCACGAGAGAAGCGGCCTCCGCCGACCGCCCTCAAGGCGTCGGCAACAAGCCGCGGATCACCCAGTGTGATCGTGCGTCACTTTAGGTTCTATTCCTGGATTCTGGCGTTATGACACGTTTCGTCTCCGCTGCCTTCGCTGGCACCGGGAGCTGACGCCCAGAGTTCCGCCGGCGGGCGGTTCGGGTGAGTGCCGGGGTGTGGGGGAGGAAGGCGCGGGTTTCGGCGGCCGCTCGGCCGTCTCCCGGGAAACGGCTGTCCGGGCTCGGTGGGTCGGGCTGTCCGGACGGCCCCCGAAACCCATGTCCGCGATTCGCGTACAACTGTCGGGCCGCACGGAAGATTTCAGTGGGCGGGGCTGTGACCTGGGCACTGAATCTTCCTTGCGGCGGCTCGTGGCGGCTCGGGCGCACCCGAGCTTGAGTTCCGATGGTCGCGGTGTCTGCCGGCCCTTGGCGTGGGAGCGCTGGGTCACCGTTTGACGCGGTTACGGACGGCCAAGACCGCCAGGCCCAGAAGGACGGGCTCGGTCACGCGGGAGGTCATCTCGATGTAGGTGCCGACGGTGGTCAGGTCCTGGCCGGAGGAGCGGAACACCACCGAGTTGAGGGTGACGTTCAGGGCCTTCTCGAAGCGCTCGCCGGTGAACCTTTCCCCCGTGGGATTCTGGGGATCAGCCTTGTCGATCTCGAAAGTGACCTTGCCACCGCCGGGCGGCACAGTGCCGGTCGCCTGCTGCTTCGGGGAGTCCCGGGGGAGCCCGAAGCCCATCAGCAACACGATGGTGACGAGCATGGCGGCAGCGAGCCAGCCCAGGGCTCGGGAGGCGCGCAGGCCATAGCCAGACAGCACCCAATAGCCGTGCAGCAGACCGCGTTCGGCGCTGGTGGTGCCGGTACGGTCGTGGCGGCGCATCTCCATCTCGCCGTAGTAGAAATCCGCCGCCCCCGGCTCGTTCTTGCCGTCCTCGAACGCCTTACGCAGCGCCCGGTACACCGGCGCCAGCTGCGCCGGCCCGACATGTCCGGCGCCGAACACCGCCACGTTCCAGCCCCCGACTGCTGTCGGTTGGCTCGCGCGCCAGTGGTGTTCTTCGGCGAGGGTGCGGCGCTGGGTGAACCGTATGGGGCGCCAGCGCCGCCAGTGCGTGCGGGGTGGGACCTTGTCGAAGGAGCAGGTGCCCTCCAGCCGTAACTGGTCCAGATGCACGGTCCCGGTGAACAGGCACCCCGACAGGTCGACGTCGGCGAGGACCAGATGGGCCGCATCCACCCCACGTAGCGAGGCCATCCGCACCGTGGCGTCGGGCGCGCCGGCAAGAGCCTGTTCTGCCACCGGCCGTCCGTCGGGCAGCACGAAGGGGTCGGTCTCAGCGGCGATCGTGAGGGGGTATTCGAAGACCGCGTGAGCGAAGTCCACCGTGGCATAGCGCAGATGCGTCGCCGACTCGAACCCGGCGTCGCTCTGGAAGGTCGCCGAGTCGAACCAGGCGGCACCCTTGAAGGTCGCCGACTCGAACCCGGCGATGCCCTGGAAGGTCGCCGACTCGAACCAGGCGGCACCCTCGATAGTCGCCGACTCGAACCCGGCGATGCCCTGGAAGGTCGCCGACTCGAACCTGGCGGAGCCCTCGATCGACGCCGACTCGAACCGGGCGTCGCCCTCGAAGGTCGCCGAGTCGAACCAGGCGGAGCCCTCGATGGGCCGCCACCCGTACCTCGTGGTGCCCCTGAAGGTCGCCGACTCGAACCAGGCAATGCTCTTGAAGGTCGCCGACCCGAACCTGCCGGCGCCCTCGAAGGTCACCGAATTGAACCCAGCGATGTCCTTGAAGGTCGCCGAGTCGAACCTGGCCTCGCCCTGGAACGTCGCCGACCCGAACCCGGCGTCGCCCTTGAAAGTCGCTGACTCGAACCTGGCGTCGCCTTCGAAGGTCGCGGGACTGAACCCGGCGGTGCCCTCGAAGGTCGCCGACACGAACCAGGCAATGCTCTTGAAGGTCGCCGACCCAAACTCGGCGTCGCCCTCGAAGGTCGCCCGCCGGAACCCGGCGCGGCCCTCGAAGGTCGCCGACACGAACCAGGCGCGGCCCTGGAAGGTCGCCGACCCGAACCGGGCGACACCGAAGCGGGGGTGTCCGGTGGCGGGGTCGCGGAGCGCGCCGAGGAGGGCTGCGAGGAGAGGTTGGGAGAAGAGGGTGCCGCGGTGGTCGATATCGGTGCCGGGGGTCAGGCCGGCCAGGTAGGCGTCGCGGTCGGCGTCGGCCAGGTGGGCGAGGCACGCGGTGTGGCCGGGGACGTGGATGCCACGGCAGCCGACCGGGTCCTCCGGGGTGGTGCCGTGGCCACAGTGAGGCCAATCAGGCGGAGTCAGGGACGGTTCGGGGCTCGGGTGTGGCATGCCCAAAGGACGATCGAGCACGGTCGGATGGTTGCCAGCCTTCCCTCCGAGGCCGCAGTACTGAAGTCTTCGCTGCGGCACTGAAGGCCTACTGAAAGGAATCGTGCGCTCCTGAAATCCTCCCTGCGGTCCGACAACAACTGCCCTGTGGGGGTGGTCGCGTCGGATATCCGCTCGATATCCGAGGCGAAGGGCTGTCCATCAATCGATCGGTTCTTGGACACAGGGCCCTGACCATCAACACGCCGGGCCGGATGCGACTTCCGTTGTTCAACAAGGGTGTTCAATAACTCAGGTCGTCCAACAACACGTCAGGACCCTTTTCTGTACGGTGCTGAGCATGACGACGACACCTTCAGAGTGGGCGGAAGCTGACAGCCCGCCGGGGGCCTCCCCCGCCAGCTCGTCCGGTGCCCGGGTCGGGTACGCACGCGTGTCCACGAAGGGACAGCTGCTGGATCGGCAGATCGCAGCTCTCACTGAGGCTGGCTGCGCGCGGGTCTTCGCCGACAAGAAGTCCGGAAAAATGCGGAACGCGAGGAGCTGTGGAAGTGCCTCGACTACCTGCGACCCGGCGACACCCTCGTGGTGCCCTCTCTCGACCGACTCGGCCGCTCGATCCAGGACCTGATCGCCATCGTGTCCGGCCTGCGCAAGCGGGACATCGGCTTCCAGTCGCTCCACGAGGCCCTCGACACCACCACCCCCGGTGGGAGGTTGGTGTTCCACGTGTTCGCGGCCCTGGCGGAGTTCATCCGCGAACTCATCGTGCAGGGAACCCACGAGGGCCTGGAGGCTGCTCGCGCTCGCGGGGAACGCATCGGGCGGCCCCCGGCGATGACCGCCGAGCAGATCCGGCATGCCCGAGCTCTGCTCACGCAGCCCGACAACACGGTGACTTCGATCGCGAAACTGCTTGGGGTCTCCCGTACGACCCTCTACAAGTACGTGCCCGAGCTGGTGGCGGGTCGGGACTCTCTCGCTGCGAACGAGTCGCGTCCGGCGCTGCCCGGGCCTCGCTGACGGAACAGGCTCGTGCCAGGTGACCTCTGCCCACGCTGTATGTGGCCAGCATCACACTCAACTCGGCCAGATTTTTTGTCAGTCCGCCCGCCGCCCGGGGCCGGGAGGTGAACGTAGACACGCACAGAAGGAGCGCAGCACGTTGACCACCCCTCCCCTCCCTCCAGTCAATGACTTGATTAGCGGCGAGGCCGACCACTTGGCGAGGCTCAGCAAGATCATGCACCTCACCAAGCATCTGGAACCCACGACCCGCCTCCAACCGCTTGAGCCGTTCACATGGGTGCTCAAGAAGACCGAAGCCGGTTTGGACTTGGTCGCAACGCCACCCAACTTCTGGAAGACGCAGGAAGCGATGGCAGTGACAATTGTGCCGCCAGTCGTCGAGGAAGGGGCCTCCGACCTTGTGCACGCTCTGCTAGTCCAGCACCTGGTGCCCACCGCGACCGACGCCTCAGCGATCGCGGGGATCGTAGATAGCCTTGCTGCGAAGACACTCGTGGTCCCGCGCAGCGAGCGGTGGCGCGAAGCAGTGTCCACTGCACTGCTGGGCGACTGGAGCGCCTCCCTGTGGACGGACAACCATCTGCCGTCGACGGCCGTCGGCACGTTGAAGGCAGAGGCCCGTTTGGTACACCGGCAGCTGGTCCCGGTGTGGCGGCGCCGAACCCGGCATGGACGGGTGCTGTCCTTGGACGCCGCTCTCGGTAACGGGTTGTCGCTGTACGACTTGGTCGCCACTGACGTCGACCTGCTCGCACGAACGGCGGGCGGGGTGTTCGAGGACGAACGGCTCAACGCAGTGCTGCGCGGCCTGGATCCGGCCGAGCGGCTGGTCGTCTTCGCGTACGCGGAAGGCGAGGGTTCAACCTGGACGGAGGCCGCGGCAGCCACCGGCGCCACCGACCCGGCGGCATTCGGTAAACGAGTTCTGCGCAAGGCCAAACGCCAAGCAGATGAGCAGTGCCGTCGCGCCAAACAGCGGCGCGGCGACATCGAGGTTCCTTCCAGCATCTGCTCTATCCGTACTGCCAGGGGCTGCCGCTGATGAACGGCCTCGACACCCGGACTGCCCTGCTGCTGGTCGTCGGCGGCATCGGCACGTACATCGCGTTCCTGCACCCCACTATTGGCGTCGCGCTGCTCGTGGGAGTGGCCGTCATGACGGCGGTGCACACGCTCATGAAGTGACAGGAGGCTCCGGCGTCACTGTTACCGGCATAACTGTGACACCGAGCGGACCCTATCGTGCCCTCGTCGGCCGATGCTGAGGGCACGTCAGCCCGTGGACTCCTGATATCGGCTGCTTATTCGGAGTCCACGGACTGGCAGGGATGGCTCCGGAAAAGGCGCCTCCTCTGCCAGCGCGCCTGCGAAGCGAAGACAACGCCGACGGGCAACCCGCGATCAAGGTCCGACGTCCTCCAGGGCGCCGGACCTTGATCGCGGATATGGGGGACACCGTGGAATCTCCAGCAGCCCAGACAGAACGGCGCCGGACTCCGGGCAGCGCCGACACCTGGCCGGCCGTGCTCCTGCTGCCGGCCGTCCTGCTGCTGAGGTACCTCGGCGAGCACGCCTGGGCATACTGGACCGCAGCGGTCATCGGCGTCCTGGGGTTGATCGGCGCCGCCGTCGAGATCACCGGGGCCGTCGGACACCTGGTGAACGGACGCCGGCCGTGGATCGCGGCCTGGGTCCTGTTCGTGCTGGCGTCAGCGGTGCTGGTCCTGGTTCTCAGGCTGGCCGAGCAGTGGTGACGCTCCGGGCCGCATTGACGGGACATGGTTCTGGCTCCTGGCTCCCAGACGGCGAGCGGGAGATCAACCGCATGGGGCGGCGGGATGATGCGCGTGTTGTGGCCGATGCGGACCAGGTCGACGGCCAGACGCACGCGGTAGTCGGCCGCGCTGTCGGCCTTGAGCTGCTCGTCCAGGCGGCGGCCCACCGCATCAGCGGCCGGGTCTCGCTGGCCTGCGGCCCGTACGGCCAGGGGTGTTGGAGTCTCCAGGCCGGGTCGGTGTCCTCGGGGCGGGCGGCGGCGATGATCGCCTCCACTCCCCCGCCGGGCACCAGCCGGGTGGTGTAGAGCAGCGCGTACGCGCCGAAGCCGGCGCCGCCGCCGGTGCGGGAGAGGGTCACCCGTCCCGTACCGGCGAGCGGCTGGCCGCCTTTCGCACCAGCGGGTAAGGCGGCCATCGGACTACCCGGCCTGACGCTGGGCGGGAACGGTGGCCGTGGTGTTCCGCCGCTTCCACGCGTCGATGACGTTCTTCGGCAGGACCCCGCCATCGCCGACCTTCATGCCCTGTCCCTTGGCCCAGGCTCGAATCTCGGCCATCGGCATCTGAGGCTTGCCGTTCTTGGCCCGGTGCAGCTTCGTCCGGGCCGTGGGCAACTTCTTCTGCAGAGCAGCGACCTCGGCCTCGGCGGCGGCGATCCGTCCGGCGTTGGCCTGCAGGTCAAGGAGTTCGGTGAGTCCGTCACGGGTGCGCTTGGCCAGGTTCCTCACTCGCGCGGTGTGGCTGTTCTCGCCCCAGGCCAGGGCGGCCAGGGCGCGCGCCAGCTGCGGGTCGATGTCCGAGATCGGGGAGGCTCCGGCCTTGGTGTGGGCCTTGGTCAGTCCCTCGGTCTCGGCGATGGCGGCGATCTCGCCCACGGACACGTCGGGCAGTTCGGCCTGGATGCTGGCGGCGCTGCAGCCGCGCTTGAGGCGGTCAACGATGGTGGCGCGGTCTGCGACGTTCACTTCGGCTCCTTCGGGGTGGTGGTGAATTCGCGGCGCAGTTTGGAGCGCCGGTTGGCGGTGGTGGCGGCCCAGATGGCGTCGCCGGCGTCGGTCGGGTGGTCGATGGCCCAGGCCAGGCGGGCCTCGTGGTTCGGGCAGCGCAGGCAGGCCAGTTGGGCGGCGGCTCGGTCGTTCGTGTCGTCGCTGGTCAACCAGGCGGGGTCGGTGTCCGGGGCCTGGCAGGGCTCGGCGCCGGTGAACTGCGGGAACGGGGCGAGGCGGGCGCTCACGACGTCGCTCCGCTCGGGCGGACGACGTACATGTCGCCGTTGCGGTCGGCGTGGGTGTGGGCGTCGCCGCCGAGTTGGACGGCGCGCTGGTCGGCGATGAGGGTGTTGTCGTGCCTGCTGGCGGAGACGGTCTCCAGCACGTCGGCCGGGCGGCCGCTCCTCGTCTCCCGATCCATCGCGGGCGTCGTGTACCCGCTCTGTGTGACAGTCCGGCTACCGCACCCCATGGACCAGGCGCTACGGCTGGTCCCGCCCACCATCGGCACCCATCACCCGGACGGCCCCGATGCCACCATCGTCGAAATCGGCGGCAACGACGCCGACCAACTCGCCAACTACTGCCTCGCCCTGGGCACCACGCTACGGGTCCTGTCACCGGACCGGGTACGGGAGGCGCTGCTGCGCCGTACCCGAGACCTGTTCGAGGACAACGGAGGCGGTCAGCCCCGATAGGGGGCGTTGCGCCGGGTACGAGGTCTCAGCCGCAACTGGTGTCAGAGGGTTACTCGCCTTCGGACGAAGGTGATCAGTGTGCGCTCAGGACCGGTCCGGGCGGTGGGGCCGCAAGACGACCCTGGTGATGCGCGCCCTCGCGCAGGCAGCGTCCGAACCCTTGAACCTTTCCCGGATCGACCTCACTTGGTACGCAACATGAGGGCGAGGCGCGTGTTGTTGCCGTAGATGCCCGTCTCGTCCCCGCGAACGCCGTACCACTGCTGGAATCTGGCCACGGCCGCTCGGACCTCCGTGTCGTAGCGACCATCGATCGCGCCGCCGTCGTACACGTTGGGGACCTGGAGCAGACGGACCTGCAGCTCGTATACCCCATGGCCGCTGTCGCCATGGCGCAGCACGCCCGTGCCCGGGATCTCGGGGAGCCTGGGAGCGGGTTTGTCGGGCGCGGGCGGCCGGTCCAGTTGTTCGGACGGCGCGGACGGGACCGCCGGTCCGGGGTTGTCGATGCCCAGCAGCGAAGATGCGAGGATCAGTCCGCTCACGGCGCCCAGTCCGAAGACTCCTACGACACGAGTGTCCCGTCGGTCGGCGAAGCGCCGCCATCCTCGGCATCTGTTCTTCGCGTGCGCCCGGACGGGGGGTGATGGCAGCGGCGACTTGGAGGACGGGGCAAGGAGTTGGTCCGAGGGCGGAGCCGGGCGCCCGGGGGTAGCCGATGGGTTGGTGTACGGGTGCGGGCCGGCCCGGCCGCGCGCGCCCTCCTGCGGAGGAGGATGGGTCAGCGGCGGTGCGACGTACGTCCGACGTGCGCCACTCGCCATCGGCGGCCTTCCCACCGGGGGTGGCGTTCCCAACGGCGGGGGCGGAACAGGCTCCAGATGCGTGGCGCGCAACCACAGGGGCTCCACCACGACATCCTCCGGAGCGTCGGCCTGCCGTACGCCACCGGTCCTCAGCGGCTCCACTGCATACGGCTCGACGGTGTGCGGAGGATCCAGATCCCGGCACAATGGCCCAGGCCCCACAGGCTGTGTCCGTCGGGGTAGGGGCGGAGCCGGGGGCAAGGACACAGACGGGGGCGGATGACTGACGCCCGCGTCCCCGGTCGGTTCGCTGGATTGTTGCCAGGACGGCGTGGCGTCGGGCCGGCCCTGCTGCTCGTCAATCGCGTAGAGATCGGCGCGTGCTGCCTCCAAGGCGTCCAGCACGACCTGGAAGGAGTCCCGGATCTCTTGCGCGAGATCGGGACCTGAACTGTGAGCTCGCTGAGGTTCGGTGTCGCTGAATCCCACCGGCGGTCCTCCTCAACCAACGTCCATGGAATGTCTTGCCGCGGAGAAACAGCGATGTCCTTCATGGGTGACTACGCACCAAATGGTCAGATGACGGTCGCAGGGGTGGGTCTGTGACGGAGAGGCGGGCGGTACGGGCGGGCGGTACGGGTCGGGCTTTCGCTGCTTCGTTGTGAGGCGATACGCAGCCCGTGCGGCCTTGTCTCAACCTGCCTTCCGGGATGTGGCCCACATCTCGTCGATTCCTCCGGTGCCCTCAGGGGCGGGTGGCTCGTCACACCCGACGAGCAGGAGGGCGTTCCTCGGCGATGCTGCGCCACAAGCGGCTGACGAAGACCGCGAGTCCGGTATCACGCATCAGGTCGGTGAGGTGGAGGAGCTGCTCTTCGCCATAGGTGGCGGCGATAGCCGTCAGGAGGGTGTCGGCGAGTCTCTGGCGGCCAAGGGGCGGTCTCTGGGGCTCGTGCGTCTTCAGCAGAGCGACGATTTCTGGCGGGGCGGTGTCAGGTCATGTCTTCGAAGCGCGGCCGGGCCCGGCTGGTATCGACGGTGCCCTGGCTGACGGTTGTCAGTGCCACTCCGTATTCCCAGACCTGCGGGAGGGGCACGTGCCGGTGAAAAGCGACCTGCCAGTCCACGCCGCATGCGCCAGGTGCTGTACAGCCCGGCGACTGCCCCGATAATCACGGAGAAGCTGGCGTTCCCGACCACGCGATACACCCGGCGCACACGGCCAGCAAGGCCACCAGAACCACCACGTCGAGTATTTGATGCCGCGTCGGCTCAGGCGGCAGAGCTGGTTCCGGGGAGGCGGAGGGCAGTTCGGGATCGGGCAGGCGCGGGCGGTCCGTGGCGCATACCGTGCGCCCGTACTGGAGGTTGTGCGGTCTCCGGTTCGGTCGGGATATGCAGGAAGGCGGGGCTGTCACCTTGAGACCACCTTCTCCGGGCTATCGTCCGGTGGAGTCGGGCTGGCCGAGGAGGCCGCTCAGGGGTACGTCGGGGTCGGCGAGCCTGCTGGGGTCCACCGGGTGCCCGGAGGCCACGAGGTCGCGGATCGGCTCGGTGACATCCCAGACGTTGACGTTCATGCCGGCCAGCACCCGGGAGTCGGCGAGCCAGAAGGCCATGAATTCGCGGGACTCGGTCCGGCCGCGGAAGACCACCCGGTCGTAGCCGCCGGGTTCGACGTAGCCGGAGTACTCCATGCCCAGGTCGTACTGGTCGGTGAAGAAGTACGGAATGCGGTCGTAGGTCACGTCCTGGCCGAGCATGGCCTTGGCCGCGGTCTGGGGCTGGTTGAGGGCGTTGGCCCAGTGTTCGACGCGGATGTGTTTGCCGAGCAGCGGGTGGAAGGCGTTGGCGACGTCTCCCGCGGCGTAGATGTCGGGGTCGGAGGACCGCAGTTGGGCGTCGACGCGGATGCCGTTGTCGATCTCGAGGCCGGCTGCCTCGGCAAGCCCGCTGTTGGGGGTGATGCCGATGCCGACGATGACGGCGTCGGCTTCGATGCGGCTGCCGTCGTTCAGCAGCACGCCACTCGCTCGGCCGCCGGCGCTGGTGATCTCGGCGACCTGGACACCGAAGCGCAGGTCGACCCCGTGATCGGTGTGCAGGTCGGCGAAGATCTGGGCGACCTCGCGGCCGAGCACGCGCAGCAGCGGGAGTTCCGCCGCCTGCAGCACTGTGACCTCGACACCGGCCGCGCGGGCGGCGGCCGCGGTCTCCAGCCCGATCCATCCGGCGCCGATCACCGCAACGCGGGATGCGGACGTGAAGGATTCCTTGATGCGGTCGCTGTCCGCGAGCCGTCGCAGATAAAGCACCCCGTCGAGGTCGGCTCCGGGCACCGGCAGGCGGCGCGGTGAGGAGCCGGTCGTCAGCAGCAGCTTCGCGTAACCGACCCGGCTGCCGTCAGCGAGCGTCACCTCATGTCCGGCCGGGTCGATGCCGGTGGCTGCGGAGCCGAGGCGCAGGTCGATGTCGTGCTCGGCGTACCACTGGGGAGGATGGACGTAGACCTTGTCGCGCTCGTCCTTGCCCAGCAGGTAGCCCTTGGACAGCGGCGGCCGTTCGTAGGGGCGCTGGTTCTCCTCTCCGAGCAGCACGATGGGGCCGTCGAAGCCCTCTTTCCGGAGGGTTTGTGCTGCTTTCGCACCGGCCAGGCCAGCTCCGACGATCACGAATCCTGTGTTCGCTGCCATGTCCTCTCCTCGGTTGCGTTGGCTGTGCCCGCAGAGCGATGGCGGTCCGCTGCGAGTTGGTCCGCGCCTGCAGCCCTGGAGCCAATCGTCGTCGATGGCGCTGCGCCGCGGGTGGTTGCGGTGTTCGCCGGTGTGTCTGCCGATCGGTGGTCGCAGGAGGCTGCTTTGCCGGGACGATCCGGTCGGCGACGGGCTGCATCAGGCGGCGGCGCGCTTGGTGTGCAGTTCGGTTTCCAGTTGCTCCAAGAGCTCGTTGCCGGAGGCCGTGAACGTGCCGATGCCCTCGTCCTCCAGCACACGCACCACGTCGTCATAGGACACTCCGACAGCCTCCAGGTCATCCAGCACCTGCTGGGCTGCCGCATACGTGCCATGGATGGTGTCGCCCTCGTTGCGGCCGTGGTCCGCGACCGCGCGCAGGGTCTGTTCCGGCATGGTGTTGACCACCCCGGGAGCCACCAGTTCGTCGACGTAGCGGGTGTCGTGGTAGGCGGGGTCCTTCACCCCGGTGGATGCCCACAGCGGGCGTTGCGGGCGCATCCCGGCCGCCGCCAGGGCCCTCCATTGGTCTGATGCGCACGCCTCCTCAAAGTGCTGGTAGGCCAGGCGGGCGTTGGCGATTGCTGCCCGGCCGCGCAGGTCTCGTGCCTCCGGCGTGCCGATCTTGTCCAGTCGGCTGTCGACCTCGGTGTCCACCCGGCTGACGAAGAAGGAGGCCACCGACGCGATGGACGTCAGGTCGTGGCCCGCCGCATGCGCCCTGCCCATGCCGTCCAGGAAGGCGCGGAGCACCTGGTCGTAGCGGTCCAGAGAGAAGATCAGGGTCACGTTGATACTGATGCCCTCGGCAAGCGCCGTGCTGATCGCCTCGGTGCCCTTCTGCGTGGCGGGAATCTTCACGAACATGTTCGGGCGGTCCACCAGCCACCACAGGGCCCGCGCCTCGGCGACCGTCGCCGCAGAGTCGTGGGCGACGCGCGGATCCACCTCGAGCGACACTCGCCCGTCGACACCGTCACTGGCCTCGTACACCGGGCGCAGTACGTCGCAGGCCCAGCGCACGTCGAACGCCGTCAGCAGCCTGACGGCTTCCTCGACCCGAACCCCGCGCCGGGCGAGATCCTGTACCTGCTCGTCGTAGCGGGCACCCGAACGGATCGCCTTGGCGAAGATCGTCGGGTTGCTGGTGATGCCGACCACCCGCTGTTCCCGCACCAGGTCGGTCAGCTGGCCACCCGCGAGCCGCTCCCGGCTCAGATCGTCCAGCCAGACCGCTACGCCTTGGGCGGCCAGCCGGTCCAGGTTCTCACTCATGATCTTCCTCCCTCGCTTCGCTTCACCGATATCTCCTGCGAACCGGGTGTAGACCTCGATCACGCAAGGAGGTCGGCGACGGCGCAGTGACTCGATGTCGGGCGGGTGTGAACCGCATTCCGGAATTGCCGAGCCCGCCCCGGCAACGCGTGCGGGTGAGCCGATGGAGTGCCCACCCGCCTTCACCTTCCGTGACTGCTGCCTGCCGTCAGTGAGACTTCCGCTTGCCGTGGTAGCGCTGCGCGAGCCGGGCGAGGGCGACCGCGCCGAGCAGAAGGCCGAAGTCGCGCAGCGCGATGTCGTAGTGCCCTGGGACGGTCAGCAGGTTGACGATGATCCCGGCGAGCCATCCAGCCACCAGCCAGCCGCCGAAGCGCGGAGCGAGCGCGACGGCAAGGCCCGCGACGATCTCGATCACTCCGACGGCGTACATGGCTGCCTGAGCGCTGCCAGGAACGACGTCGTTGATCCACGGCGCGAGGTAGGTGGGCCAGTCCACGAGCAGGTTGGCGAATTTGTCCAGCCCGAACAGGATCGGCGCCACGGTGAACCCGGTGCGCAGGATGACGAACGCCTGGTAGCCGGGATCAGTGAGCCATGCCCGCCGGACGGCGGATGTAGTGGTTGTGGTTGCGGACGACATGACGCCCCTCCTTCTATCGACAACTTTTACTAACGATAGAAGCGCGTATACCTTCTTTAGTCAATGGCTATTGGTTTTACACTGGTGTTCGTGGACCACTCGAAGGAAGCACCCCGCCCCGACGTCTCCGCCGTCGCCGCGCTCGGCGAGCCGACCCGCAGGAGGCTTTACGACCACGTCGTGCGCCAGCCGAGACCGGTCAGCCGCGACGAAGCCGCCGAGGCCCTCGGCCTAGCCCGACAGACCGCGGCCTTCCACCTGGACCGGCTGGCTGACGAATCACTGCTCGACGTCGTCTACGAACGGCGCAGCGGACGCACCGGCCCGGGAGCGGGCCGGCCCGCCAAGCTCTACAAGCGCTCCAGCAAGCAGGTCACCGTCAGCCTGCCCGAGCGGCACTACGAGCTGGCCGGACGGCTCCTCGCCCAGGCGCTGGAGGTATCCGAGGCCACCGGTGAACCGGTCCGTTCAGTCCTGCACCGAAAGGCCCACGAGCTAGGCACACAGCTCGCCGGACCGGACCAGGCAGATGTGTTCGCCGTGCTGGAAGAGAACGGCTTCGAACCCCGCTGCGACGGTGACGCCATCGTCCTTGGCAACTGCCCGTTCCACGCGCTCGCCCGCGAACACACCCAGACGGTGTGCGGCATGAACCTCCACCTGCTTCGCGGCGTGCTGGAAGGGCTCGCCGAAAGCGGCCTCCATGCGTGCCTGGCGCCCAGCCCCGGTCACTGCTGTGTCCGTCTGGAGCCGGCTTCCTCACCGCCCACCAGCGTGCGCCCGTCCTGAGGCGTTCCCGCCCGGCAGTTCGACATCCCCGAGGAGTACGTCATGGACATCACCGCACCGGTCACGGCCTCGGCTGGCATGCCCACCCCCTTCGCCGGCATCCCCGGCCCCCGGACGGCGGTGCAGACCGGGCCTCGCGTAAGCCATTAGAACTCGCTCTGCAGCTGAAATGCGTTGCGTCCGCATCCTTGTCCGGGGCGGGCGGTGTGGACGAAGGGCAGGTTCGCGCGGGCGCCTGAGTGGAATTCGACGCCGACGCCCGGGTGCATGGCCGGGGCGGGACGGTCGCGGTAGCCGTAGGCGCGGGCCCTGCTGCCGTCAGCCAGGCCTTCACCCCGGTGATCCACTCCTGGCGGGCGTAGGCACGGACCGCGTCTCGCTCGGCGTCGGTAGTCGCACGCCGGATGCGTGACGAAGACATCGGGGCGGTTCTCGTCGTGGATGACGAGAGGTTGCGCGGTCTGGTCACCGACCGGGACCTGGTGATGCGCGTCCTGGCCGAACGCCGCAACGTCGACGAGGCGACCGTTTCGCAGGCGTGCAGCGACGACCTGGTCGCCGTCTCCCCCGACGACGACATCGACCCCGCCGTGCAGTTGATGAGAGAGCAGGCAGTGCGCCGGCTACCGGTCATCGAGAACGAGCGCCCGGTGGGCACCATCTCCCTCGGCGACCTGGCCATCGAGCGCGACCCCAGCTCCGCGCTGGGCGACATCAGCTCGGCCGAACCCAACCAATGAAACGCCTCGGAAGCCTGCAGGGGACCAGCATGCAACCCTGGGCAGGCCGGCCGTCAGCCTGGCTGCGACATGCCGACAGCTCGCCCCGAGCGACGGCGACGACCGGTGACGGCCGACTGCGCCATCTCCGAGCTCACGGGCGCTCTCCCGCGCACAGGGTCCGATGGCGAGGCGGTGACCGGGCTGTCCCCCCGTCATGTGCGGCTTTTGGCGCATCGTCTGCCAGCCGGACGCACCGGTCGCTCGTGGGGGCGCTGGTGCCAGGGCCTGGGGGTCAGGCAGGGCGGATGTTCTCTGCCTGCGGCCCCTTCTGGCCCTGGGTGACATCGAACTCGACCTTCTGGCCCTCCTGCAGCTCGCGGAAGCCCTGGGCAGCGATGTTGGAGTAGTGGGCGAACACGTCGGGCCCGCCACCCTCCTGCTCGATGAAGCCGAAGCCCTTCTCGCTGTTGAACCACTTCACAGTGCCCTTGGCCATGACTGTCTCCTTCAAGGGAAGCCGGGCCGCCCGCAGGTCCGGGTAGGTGATCGCCCTGGTCCGGAGAGGCGCTGAACAGAACAGCAAGAACGCCCATGATCGTGATCACGGGCGAACAGGACTTCGGAACCACGACTGCTTCATTTCGACGCTACACCGCCCGCCTTGCCGCCGCTAGCACGAAGATCCGCACCCACACTACGCATCAGAAGTGGTAGGCCGACAGATGCCGCTGGCCGCCCAGCGCGCTGGCTATCCGCCGATCTGCCTGCCGGGCCAGCGCCTACCGCGCGAGCGGTGCGAGGACATCGGCGAGGTGTCGGTGTGTCGCCCGTGGGGATCGCAGGATCCTGGGGAACCTTGCTCTCCAGAAGAGCCCCACCCCGGACAACGCGCCGGACAAGGAAGGAAGCACCAATGCGCTACGAGGAGTTTTTGGCAGCTGTCCGCGATCGTGGGGAGTACGTCGGCAGGGACGAAGCCGAGCAGGTCACGGTGGCGGTTCTGGAGGTGCTCGCCTCCCGGATCAACGCCGGGGAGGTCAAGGATCTCGCCTCCCAATTGCCTACCCCACTCAGCGAGGTGCTCCAGGAAACTGCGACGGGAGAAGCTGAGTCGTACGGGGTGGAGGAATTCGGCCGCCGCGTGGCGGAACGGACCGGTGCCCGCCCGAGGACCGCCGTGTGGGACGCGAGCGCCGTGCTGTCCACACTCGCCGACGCAGTCTCCGGAGGAGAGCTCAACCAGATCCTCACCCAGCTGCCCTCCGGATACGCAGCCCTGTTCGGCAAACCGGAACTGAGCGACTAAGGATCCCGGCCGTTCAACCTGGACAGTCTTGCCGACCCCCACGCAACATCCCCCGCCACTGCCCGACGTCCAAAACCGAGCGGACGAGGCCGACAACAAGGAATGAGCCTTAGCCGGCCAGCGCCTGCAGGTGGACGCTCCTGTCCCCGCATCGTTTTCCCTCCAGCACGCAGGACTGTGGTCCTGGCGGCCGAGGCGCCGTCGACGACCACCGGCACCTCGGGGGCGCATGGGCGCTTGGCCTTGTCCGTGCGCTTGAAGGCGACAGCCACTCGGGCCGCGACAACGAGAGAGTCCGGAGCGACTCACCTGCCGCCTGTTCCGGCGGATACTTGTCAGATGGACGTGTCCGCAACCAAGGTCTCGGACCTGCAGGAGCGACTCGGCAGGAGCCTGTTCACGCGCGTCGCGGGCCCGGCAGGCCCAGACAATCGCGCCCGCATCCACGGCACGCCGGGACCTCGCTGGTTCGGTCCTGACCGGCCCATCCGTACCGTCCACGGAGACGCCTCGATGTTCATCGGCGGGCTGACGGCCCTGCTGCTGCAGTCCCTGCACCCGCTGGCCATGGCCGCCGTGGCGGCTCACTCCGGCTACCGCGGCGACCCGTGGGCACGGCTCCAGCGCACCAGTACCTTCCTCGCCGTGACGACCTATGGCACCGCGGACGACGCGAAACAGGCTGTGGAGCACGTCCGGGCAGTGCATGACCGGGTGAAAGGGACCACTGCCGCCGGAGAGAGGTACCACGCCGCAGACCCGCACCTGCTCGGATGGGTACACGTCGCCGAGATCGACAGCTTCCTCCGCGCACACCAGCGCTACGGCGCGCACCTACTGGATGCCGCCGCCTGCGACGAATACATCGCCGACATGTCACGGATAGCCACCGCGCTCGGGGTCATCGACCCTCCACGTGATCAGGCCGAGCTGGCCGACCGGCTGGCTGCCTACCGCCCCGAACTGCGCGCCACGCAAGAGGCCCGCGAAGCAGCGCATTTCATTCTCCTTCACCCGCCCCTGCCATGGATCGCCCGAGCCCCATACGCCGTCCTCGCCGCGAACGCGGTATCCACGCTCCCGTTTTGGGCCCGCAAGCCACTCGGACTGCCCCGCCTCGCAGGCGTCGAAGAAACCTGCGTACGACCAGCCGGACACGTGCTGACCAGAGCGATCCGATGGGCCATGACACCTCTCCGCCCCGCCCACACCTGAGCTGCCTCCGCAGTGAGCCTGAAGCGGCCGCAACGCCGCGTTCGTCGGCGGTGAGGGTGTGGGGCTGTCGTACGAGATGACGCAGCAGCCGAAGCTCCGCCCTGTGAGGGTCAGCGGCAAGAAGTCCCATGCCTGTTTGCCGCTGAGTGCAGGCGCCAGCGGATGGGCGCGGGGCCATTTCCTCAGGGGTGGCAAAAAGGCGGGAATGCCGCTGTCCAGCACCTGGCGTCGGCCGTGCGCCGAGCAGCTGGGCGGCCGCGGTGTTGCAGAAGGTGATCCGGCCCTCCAGGTCTAGGCCGAGGGCGCCGACGGACAGCCGCTGCAGCAGGTCGGCCGGGTAGCGCGAACTGGGCTGGGTGCGTCCTGGGGCGGTGCGCGGTCACCATGCGTGGCTCAGCGCGGACGGCCATCGGACGCGCGGCTTCGTCCAGGGCGTGGGCGATGCGCCGCGCGCTGGAGGTGATGTGGCTGCGCTCGCCGCGAGTCAGGGCAGGAGGGTGTCTGGCGGGCCGCACCATCAGCAAGGCTCCCCAGCAGCGGCGCGCGCCGTCGAGCGGCACGGCCGCCAGCGCAAACCGGTAGGGCAGCGTGGAAGCAGCGCGGGTAAAGGCGGGCCATCTTCTCCTGGCTGCCCATCCGTACCAAGCGGTCTTCCCGCACCGCATCAGGAACAGGGCCCACCAGTCCCGGCTGCACCCGTCTGACCGCTGGACGATGGCCGCGGAGTGAGCTGTTGCCTCCGGGCCTGGCCCACAGCCAGGTGGTCGGTCGCGGGGCCGTCAGGTGATCGTCACGAGCGCCCGGAATTGAAGGCGCTCGGACGGGGAGTGTGACGGCCCCCGCCCGAGCGCATGGCAGGACGTGCCCCAACTGGTACTGCCGCCCGGTTGGCACGTCCGCCTGGACGGCAGTGGCGCCCTTGAGTGAGGGGGAAATGTGCGCACACACATGTCACTGGACGGTGGGGCCGTCGCCGTGTCGGCAACCTCAGCAGGCAAAGGCCCGGGGCCTGCGGCCGATGGCGCCTGCGAACCAGACGGGTCAGTCCCCCAAACCGACTGGGACCTGGTCTGTTCAGTTATCGCTGTGCTCACGCCCCCGCCCCCGGAACCGTGCAGGGTAGGAAGCGAAGAGCTGGCATGACGAACCTGGCAACCGTGGGTCACTGGGCTCCTGTCGATCGCCCGAGGAGCCGATCAACCACCGGCATACGCGCGTACCCATCCGCTCCTGTGCCGGGTGCGTCCTATCTGCGGTAGACCTGCCTAATTAGGCCAGTAGCCGTCGGCGGCTTGCTTCCCGCAACAGCGTCATCGGTTTGGCCGCGATCCTCAGCGCCACGCCAGCCTTGCGCATCCGGCGGCGACTGTGCGTGTGCCTCCCGCTCTCTCGCCTTTGGCCGCATGCCTTTCAGCAACCCGGACGAGTGCACTTGTTTCAGTCACACTCATACTCTCCGCCGCCTCGGGCACAGCGCTTGTATGGCTGGAATCGAACTCAAAAGTGCCGCGTTCAACGATCACGCGATGATCCCGCGACGCTACGCGAAAGATGATGAGAACATCTCGCCGCCATTGACCTGGTCCCGCGTGCCGGACGGCACCGCCGAGCTCGTCCTGCTGTGCGAGGACCCTGACGCGCCCTCGGGCACCTTTGTGCACTGGCTGGTTACAAGAATCGACCCGGCCGCGGGCGGAGTCGACACCGGGCAGACGCCCCCCGGCGGCTCGGCGCGGAAAAACGGCTACGGGGAGGCAGGCTGGGGCGGTCCTCACCCGCCCGCCGGTGACGATGCACACCGGTACTTCTTCCGCCTGTACGCCCTGCCCGAGCCGGTGACACTGCCCGACAACGCGACCGCCGATGACGTACACCGTGCGGTGGATGAGGGCCAGCTGGCCAGCGGCACGATCGTCGGCATGTTCCAACGGTGAACCGCAATCCACCGACACGGAGGCAAACGGCAAGGCCAGGATGCTAGGAAATTGCCCGTTGACCGGCCGTCTTCACCTTCGGCAACGGGCGAAATGCTCCAGCACCACGGAGTCAGCCCAGGCGGGACGACTCCGAACAGGGACGTCTCGAGCCACTCGCCCCACGATGACCGCCGCCGTCCAGCCGGACTCACGGAGATTCAGCCCTCGACGCCCGTGGCGGTGGCGGGTGCGCCCACGGGCTTGGACTCCGGCGAGCCGCCCTGCCTCAGGTCGGTCATAGCCGCCGTCGCCCTGCCCGTATCGCAAGGCGTCGCGCATAGCGAAACTGCCCGCCGACGCGCCATCTCCCGGGCGGCCAAGGAAGGATCCGGCTCTCTCGGCAATGCCCCCGCCGTCTGCCGCGCCTCGTACATCAACCCGGGGGTGATCCAGCTGTACGAGGCGGGGGTCACCATCGCATCGCAGTGTCGCCCCCCGCCTGGGAGACGAGACAGCGGGCTCCCCGCCACCCACGGGCCCACAGAGCAAGCCGTCTTGCACATGCTGCGCACCGGGCGCCCGCACCGCTCCTGATCCGTCGCCCCCGGGGGCGCGACCACGAGCCCCGGTTGCACGCGGCGCGGGAGCGGGACAGGTGCCAGATACGAGTCACTGCCCAGGGCGCATGGGCTGCACAAAGACCCGTACTCGCGGTGCACGTGGGCCAGCGCAGCCGCCAAAACCTCCCCGCCGCTGTCCGCCAGGGCCGGGCCGCCTTCGGACGGCACGCCCAGTCGGCGAATGAAGCGACGTAGCCGTGCGCTGCGGTGCCGCCCGGATGATGACTCGTTACCCCCGGCCCTTGTAGTCGTGGTTCAAGCGCAGGCCCAGGCATCCATGCCCTGCAGCCGCGCAAGCCTCTCGGCGGTTGCGATCTGCTCGGCTTTCGTAGCCAGGTCTGCTCGAGGCGCGTACTTCCGGCCTCCGGCGGCCACCCAACTTGACTGAGTGAACTGCAAGCCCCCGTAGTGCCCGTTGCCGGTGTTGGCATGCCAGTTGCCGCTGGACTCACACTGGGCGATGGCATCCCAGTCGACACGCAGAACACCGTGGGTGAGGCCATGAGCCCGGGGAATGACAAGAATGAGCACTGCCTGGGCCAAGACGGCAGCGCTGACCAGGCTTCGCGTGCGAGAACTGCTCCGCGCAGGTCTTTGAATACGCATCCGGCTTCCTCCATTCGCCAAACTGCCGGCGGCGGGCAGCTTCCCTCCGACCGTAGGGTCGTGCGGCGCACTCGGCACGTAATGTTGCATCCGCCAGCTCGGTGTGGCGTGAACTATCCCGCTCGCTCACTCGACCAGCTCAACTGGCGAGCAATCCACGACCACCGGCATTACGCCTTTCGTTCGGAAACCCTCGCCTATGCCGTGTCCGGCTCCGGCGCGCCGCGTTCCCTCTGCCGGACGCATCAGTTCGGGCCACCCAAGCGACATCCGCCTGCGAGACCGTTGCAGCCCCTTCTCGCACCTGCCGCAGCGCGCTTACGCCCCTGGCCAGTGCGTGGGCGCCGAACAGGCCCTTGCATAAACCATGATCTCCGGCCCGAGTGGCCCATGTACACGACGACTTGCCGCGCCCAGGCAGGCGTGCAGTCCGCCCAGTTGAACGTGCCAAGACCTTGTGGCCTGCCAGGCAGCCTTGACCCGGCGCCGGGGCGCGTTCCACCGTGCCCTGGTAGCCCTACCGCCCGCTTACCCGCCGCCTTCCCGCTCTCTCGCTCCCGAAGAGGTTCCGCCGTGGCCCAGCAATCCATCCCGATCATCCTTGACCCAACAGGAGCCGACCGGCACACCGAACACCAGCTGCTACGCGCCCAGGGCGCTGCGGCCCGTGTCGACATACTCGGCGTCCAGGCGTGGTCCGTCACAGCCCCCACCCTGCTCAAAGAGCTGCTGACCAGCTCGGAGGTGTCGAAGGACGGCCGTCGGCACTGGCCGGCGTTCGACACGGTCATACAGCGCTGGCCACTGGCGCTTTGGGTCGCCGTGAACAACATGTTCACCGCCTACGGCAGCGATCACCGCAGGCTGCGCCGGTTGGTTGCCCCAGCGATGAGCGCCCGCCGCATAGCCGCGCTGAAGACGACCATCGACGACGTCGTCGCCCGCCTTCTCGACGACTTGGAGGCCACACCGCCCGGCAAGCCCGCTGACCTGCGTGAGCGTCTCGCCGCTCCGCTCCCCCTCGCCGTCATCAGCCACCTCATGGGCCTGCCCGACCGCAAGCGGGAGGGCTTCCGCACGGTGGTCGACGGAGTTTTCGACACCACACTCACCTCCGAGCAGTCCGCCGCCAACACCGAACGTCTCTACGGCATCCTGGACGACCTCATCGCCAGAAAACGGGCCGAGCCCGGCGACGACATGACCTCCGTGCTCATCGCGGCCCGTGACGCTGACGGCGACGGGTCGGCACTGCGCGAGCACGAACTGCGCGACACGCTCCTGCTGATGATCAGTGCCGGGTACGAGACCACCGTCAACGTCATCGACCAGGCCATAACCGCGCTGCTCACCGACCCCGAGCAGCTGGACCACGTCCGCTCGGGCCGGGCCGACTGGAACGCGGTTGTCGAGGAGACACTGCGCCACGAGCCGGCCGTCAAACACTTGCCCCTGCGCTACGCCCTCGCCGACATCCCCCTGCCGGACGGGCAGATCATCGCGAAGGGCGATGCGATCCTCGCCTCGTACGCCGCAGCAAACCGTCACCCCAACTGGCACGGTCCGGACGCCGACGCCTTCAACGTCACCCGGGTCACCAAAGACCACCTTGCCTTCGGCCATGGCGTCCACTTCTGTCTCGGCGCGCCCCTAGCCCGCCTCGAAATCGCAGCCGTCCTCCAGGCGTTCTTCGATCGGTTCCCCAAGGCTCAACTGGCGGTCCCAGCAACAGAGCTCGAACCCGTCGCCTCTCTCATCAGCAACGGCCACCGGACGCTCCCTGTCCACCTTCACCCCGCCACTGCCTGACCCACATACGGGCGTACTTCAGCGCATGCTCGGACGCACCCGACGCAACTTCGCAGACCTTCTCCAAGGCGTGCCGATCCGGTGGTGCCGTCAGCTCCCCAACGGCGTTCCGGTTGGCGTTGGTATCGCCGGAGGAACCGCCACGGATGGTTTCCATGCCCACACGCCTCAAGATCATCGGTGCTTGGGCGTCTGCTGCCCTTTGGGCGCCGACGAAGAAGCGAACCTGTTCCCCCGGCTGCGCCAGGCCTGCTCCGCGGAGGTGCTGCTGCGAGACGTGCACGGGGCGTTCAACCTGGCCGGAGATCCGCCAGTCGACACGAAGGTGCTGGGCGAGCTCCTTCGGCCCCGAGTCCGGAGCGAGCGGCCCTCGACGTGGCACCGCGACCACCTCACCCACGTCGTGGCCTCGCTGCGGGTCCCCTCGGGCCCCTTCGCGGGCTGCAAGGCCGGCGCGCACCGTGCCAAGGAGGCGCCGGGGATGGATCCGTACGCGGGCTGAGCCGTACCCGGAGCCGGGATGCCGGTCTCAGCGGCAGGGGCCGGGCGAGGGCGTGTGGGCGGGCTGGGCCGGAGGGAGAGCGGTGCCGCCGGGGCTCCCGTTCGACGCGCGACGCGCGGGAGACGTGTTCCCGCTGCCCAGGGATGCCGCATCGGCCATCGACAGTGGCGATGGCGTCCGCAGAGTGTCCACGTCCTTCGCGATGTTGGTCAGCCCCGGTGCGACGGCCTTCCACGTGTCGACGTCATGCAGCAGGGGGTAGGCGAGTTCGTTCGCCCACTTGTGGTTGCAGTTCTGGGAGCCGAGGTGTCCTGCGAGCACATCGGCGAGCTTCAAGTTCTGGTATTCGGGCAGCAGACCCACCCGGTCCGGGACGGTGACTCCCTCAAGCTCCTCACGGGTGAACCCGTGTTCCTTGATGAGCCACGAGTTCACGGACTCCCGGTCCACCTTCCCGCTGGCGTTCTGCGCCGCGAACGCCGCAGCCTGACCGCGCTGGGCCTCCGCGTTCTTGAAGAGCGGCAGAAGCTTGGCCTGCACACCGTCCGGCAGGGGCGTCGCGTCGTTCCTCCGGCACACCTCGTGGTACGAGGACCAGTTGGAGATCGCCTCGGTCAAGTTCGCGGGCGGATAGTCCATGTACGCCGGGTCGGTGTCGTAGGTCTTCAGGTTACGCTCCATCGTCTCCGGATTGCCGGAGCTGAGGATCATGTGGGCGTCGCCCTCGACCCGGTAGCCGGCATGTTGGGCGACTGCCGTGACGCCGTCCTGTGACTTCATGGTCAGCGGCTGGCCGGCACCTGTGCGGTCGTAGTGCTTCTGGATCTCCTCCAGAGTGCGGACCACATTGGAGTAGTACAGCGTGGTCCGGTCGCCGAGTTCCGACATCAGATCCCGCATCTGGGGGTCGGCGAGCACCCCACGGACGGAGTTCTCCACCACGCCGAGCAGCGGCGAGGACTGGTCCGACGAGGTCTCGGCCAGCGCGCGGTCCGATCCCCTGGGCGACCCTTGATGGGAGCCCTCGCGCGAATTGTGCGGGGAGCCCGACCTGCCGCAGGACGGCTCAGATCCCGTCGGCCGGCGCGCCGAGCGTAAGAAGGCCGCGCACGCCCTGGTCCACGAACTGCTCGCCCAGCGCCACTCACGCCGGGCAATCGCCCGGCACCTGGGCTGGGGCCTGAACACCGGCGATACGCACATGCGGCCGCCTGGCAGGACCCCCTCCGGGAGAACCGTCCCCGGCCCAGCAGGCTGGACCCCTATAAGCCCTACCTGGAGCGACGATTCGCCGCGGGATGCACCAGCGTCACGCGACTGCACGGCGAACTCGTTGCCGAGCACGCTCCCGTCACCCACGCCATGGTCCGCGCCCACATCGCCACCCTCCGCGTGGCTCCGTCCGGCGCGCCGCCCCGGCCACCGACGGTGCGGCAGGTGACCGGCTGGCTCACCCGTCACCCCACGGCCAGGACCGAGGAGGACCGCGCCGGCCTGAAGGACGTCCTGGCCCGCTGCCCCGAACTGGACGCGGCCGCCGGACACGTCCGCGACTTCGGCGAGATACTCACTGGCCGCCTCGGCGCCACGCTCGCTGCCTGGATCGACGCCGTCGATACCAGCCAACTGCCCGGCCTCACCGGCTTCGCACTCCACCTGCTCCGAGACCTCGACGCCGTGACCGCCGGCCTCACTCTGCACTGGAGTTCCGGTGGCACAGAAGGCGCCGTGAACCGCATCAAGAAGATCAAAAGACAGCTCTACGGACGCGCCGGATTCGAACTCCTCCGCAAAATGATCCTGCTTCAGTGACACTCCGCGACCACGCCCCGAGGTGTTGTGCCAGAACCCGAAACTCGTCGAGAAGAGCTGTCCCTTGGGATGGACGAAGCCACAAGACCTCGTAGCGAATCGAAGTCCCGGGCCTCGACTATCAGCGCCGGGTGGAGGCCTGCGAGGTAGGCCTTGAGGTCGCGGAAGTGGATGACTGGGGCACTCACGGCGTTCGCGGAGGCGCCCGAGTCATACGACTTCGCGGTTCACCACGCTGGGATCGCCGCCGAACACCTTTTGCGCGCCGACCACCCGTCCGCACTCCTCAACGAGATCGGTGTCCCAGTGGCTGCCGCCCGCGGCGCCGCCATCCGGCAACAACTCCTTGAGATGCCCGCTCCTGTCTGTCGCGGACTCCCTCGGCTGACACAAAAAGACCACCACCCGCCTGCTCAACGAGACCGGCTGAAAGTGGAGCTGATACGCCGCTGGAGACCGCCTACGGTCGCCAGCAGGCTGGAATCCGCAGGAAACTCACGGCAGTTGAACTTCGCCACGAAGTGGTAGGCCAGAGCACTCCCCGGCCTACCACTGCCTCACGAGGTTGTCGGCGTCTGCTCGTGGCTGTCATAGGGCCGCGTGATGATCTCCATGCCGTGCCCGGCCGGATCCATGAAGTACAGTCCGCGCCCACCGTAGTGGTGGTTGATCTCTCCCGGCTGCTTCAGATGCGGGTCGGCGTAGTACGTGATCCCGGCCTGCTGGATAGGCGCGAAAGCCGCGTCGAACTCCTCGTCGGAGACGATGAACGCGTAGTGCTGCATGACGATCGACTCCGCCGGGATGGCGGCAAAGTCCAAGGTGACCCCGTTGCTGGTGGCCACTGGAATGAACGGACCCGACTCGGTCCCGACCTCAAGCCCCAGGATGTGTGCCAGGAACTCGGCCGACTCCCGGTTGTCCCGGGCATGGATGATGGTGTGATTCAACTCGACTGACATGTGTGGAATGCCTCCGCAAGGCAATCTCACGGGCACCTCCATGCCTCACCCAGCCGGTGACCGACACGCGATGCCGTGCCCATGATCCTAAGCAACACCGCTCACGGCGACGAGGGCCGCACCCAGTAACCGCCGATGACGACCACACACCGTCACCAACACTCAAGACGAAACCGAGAACTGGCGACAGTTGAATACGCGAGCCCACCAGTAAGGGCCGATGATCCAAGCCTCAGCCGCGCGCCGGGTGTTCGCGCAGTTCAGCCGTGTGGGCTAATTTCCGTTCGGATACTCCCCGAGGGCCTGCATGGAGCAGATTCAGTGAGACGCGGCGAGTAAAGCTGCGGGATGAAGCAGATCGGATGACTCACGCCCGGTCCCGCCAGTCTCAACGAAACTGCTCCGACCTGGTCAGGGGCCTAGCGCCGGAGCAGACTCAATGAGACGCGACACCGAGGGGGAGCCTGCTCGATGAGCGCCGAGCCGGAGCGCGCCGTGCGCTACGCAGACGACATCACCCGCGACGACGTCCTCGCGCTGGAAGCATTCATTTACGCCCGGCTCCGGCCGGTCCAGGACGCGGTCGGCGAGACCGGGGACACCTTCTGCGCGCTGCGCTCCCTCGAGATTCTGGTCTGCGACTCGGCCGGGATCCTGCTCGCGCTCCTCAAGGAGAACGAGCGCAGCCATGAGCAGCGGCTGACCATCTTGCGCGAGTGGAACCGGCTGCGGAGCACCGCGAGCTGGTGGGACTACCGCGACGGCTACGACACCAAATGCTGGAACCGTGTGAACCACGTGGACGCCGTCGCCGAAGCCGCGCACCACGCCGAGATCGCGCGGATCCACGCCGCCGCCGAGGCGGGCTGATGACCGCCGACGGCACCGGCGAGGGGAGTACGACTTCGAGGCGTACGCCGAGCGGCGCCGGTACTGCACGGCGGTAGCCGAGGCGCTCGCCGGCGCCGGCATCCCGCCGAGCGAGCGGTGGGACGAATCCGGCGGCACCGCCCTGTACTGGACGGAAGGCGACCCGGCCCTGGAGCACGGACCATGGAGGCACGGCCTCGTGGTGTTCTGGGGCACGAGGGACAGCCGACGTGGCTGGGGCTGCACGCCGCTGGACGCGAACGGGGATCCCCTGCTGACCACCGCCACACCGCTGCCGGTCCACCCCGCGGCCGCGCCCGCCGCCCTCGCCGACTGGCTGCCCCGACTGTTCGCCGGCACCCTCGACGAGCTGACGCCCGGAAGGGATTCGCGGACGGGCGACCGGCGATGAACGACGAAACGAACATGGCGGTTCCAGGAGGTCAGTGGATACTGGACGGGATGTCAGGCACCGCAACGGGACGGAGCACCGTTAGAGAGTCTTCCTGGCGAGCCATCATCGCAAAGGAGAACCTGTCGATTTCCAAGCAGAGATCGACATCGTGTGGGTGGTATCCGCTCCGCAGCCCACCGGCGAGGTCTGCCGCGGCACGAGAAGTCCTCGCGCGGTGGAGATACGGGGCCGCCTCGACATCGCCTCCGGCCATACATTGACCAATGTATTCAGCGCAGGCCAGGTCCTCGTCGGCCTGGCCTCCCTCGCCGGTGACAACGAACGTCACGGGACCGGAATCCTTGGTCTGGAGGAACCGCGCGGTCGGGCCGGCCACCACGAAGCTCGCGCACAAGACCAGCGGCGCGTTCGCGACGGCCAGCGCCCCCACGGTTCCTGCCGTCGTCTTCTGCACCAGCGTGCGACCAGCGAAATCGCATGACCTGAGCAAGCCAGGTGAGTTCACCGCGTCGAAGCCCGCTGCTGGGGCTCCGTCCTTCAAAGCCAGCCAACCCGAGCGGCTCTCCTTCAAGGCAAGTGCCTCACTCTCCGTTGAGGCCAGGACGATCCTCTCGACTCCACGAGAGAAGGCCCAGGCAGCCACGGTGAAGGCGCGCATGACGTCGATGACGACTGCAACACGGGGAACGCCGGTCAACTCTGGGATGCCAACGAAGTGATGGTCCATCGCACCATTCTGACGCCCCTGGATCACCCGAAGGACTCGATAGATCCGGCTGCCGTCGGTATGACGGTCAGCGAACCGGTTCTGGTGCCAGCCACCCTCCTTCGTACGCGCTCGTCTTCGTCTCCTCCTGACCCTCGAACGAACGAAACCGCCCACCAACCTCAGATCAGAAAGGCGGAACGTCCATATATCTGCCGGAATGCGGCAGTACGCCGCCGATCACGACTGGCCTACCGTCATCCAACTCCCCAGTTACGCTCCTCAGCTCAATCCCGTCGAAGGCATCTGGTCACTGCTGCGGCGCAACTGCACCGCCAACGGCTCTTCAGGGACCGTGACCAGCTGGAGCAGGCAATCCGACATGGTCTGCGCAGAATCCAGCAGCACCCCGACCTCATCAACGGATGCACGGGGCACCAGACTCAGTCCCTGCCGACCTGACCACCCGCCCGACAACCCACCGGAGAAGTCAGTAACGCACGCATCCCCCACAGTCGCCCTGCTCCACGACAACCCGGCCCGCAGCGACCGGCACCGCGCGGCTGCCCGCCAAGCCGCCCCGGTGCTGCTCATCGACGAGCTCGACAAGAGCGACATCGACCTGCCGAACGACCTGCTGAACGTGATGGAAGAAAGCGAGTCCGCCCTCCCCGAGCCGGAACAGACAGCCGACCGGCCGGGCCAACACGAGGTGCGGACGCACACCGACAACGGCCGCCGGGAGCCCGCACGGCACGTCAGGGTGCGCTGCCACGCCCTCCCCGCTTGACGCGGTTGCGCCCTACGGCGATACGGAACCTACTCGGGCGGGATGTCGGGCCGATTCGCCGCAGCGAGTGCTGCGCGCACGAGTTGGAGATCGACTTTCGGCACGGCGAGGTCCCAGCGCCGGCCGGCCGCGTAAACGACGATCATGCAGAAGCGAGGGTCCCCGGGGTTGAAAGTGCCGGGCCAGGCGTCCCTGCCCGCTTCCTCTACCTCGAACGGCGGATCCAAGGGCACGCCGGAGCCGTAGCCGTTAAGGACCCGATAGCGACGCCAGATGATGGGGCGAGGGGCGTCCAACTGCAGGATCAGGCAACCCGCCTGGAACCGCATGATGCGACGATCTCGGCGGGACAGGGCGCTGACGAGAAGCGGCCGCCCCAGCCGAAGGTCGTCCAGATCATCGTCGGGTCCCCTCGACGGACGGCCGATCATCCACCTCACGGTTTCACCCGGTTCATGGAAGAGGTCGCTGAAGCTCCTCGTCCCTGCCGCGTTGCGTGCCCGTCCTGCCATGGTGCGTCCCCCAGTGTCTCCGGCGCCGACTTCAGTGCGCGTCCCGGCGCCCCTGGGCGGATCTCGCTGTGGCCGGTCCGCCCATTGTCCCGTGGAGCAAGCCCCGGTCGAACCCCCTGCGCAAACTCAGTGCGAGAGTTACCGAAGGCGGTAACGGGGGGCAGCGCGGAGCGAGGAACCAAAGCGAGCGCACCCGGACCGCCTACACCCGCACCCCACGGCACCGACACGGCAGGCGCCCACCCCACCAAACGGGATGCACGAGGCCCGGCCAGCGGTCGTGCCGCCGACGACAAGAGCACAACGCACAACGGCTCAGCGTTCCGGGCCGCAGGGACGGGACCGCGGGCCGGTACAGGCCGGCGCAGAACGTCTACGTGGGGCCCTTCACCTCGGCAGCGTGCCGCGTCTCCAGACCATGAGTGGAGTACGCGCGCACCACCACGCACGGCCAGCGCGAGTTGTCCTCACCCAGCACGAGCACAGCCGGCCCCACAGGCACAGGCTCGCCACCCTCACCCAGCACCCGAAGTTCGCCCGACCACCCCGGTGGGGATGCCTCAGGCTCAACCTCTACCCAGACCAGCACACTCCGGCCGCCCGGCAGCTCCAACACAGCCCGGTCGTCATACGGCTCCATATCCCCCAGTCTCCGCCCCACCACAGCCGCTGCCACCCGGCGACACGAGCGATCGAACCGCGCTTCGGTCAAAACCGGCAGTTGGGGCGGGCATGCCCCCGCTGGGGACTGCTGGACAGCCGTACGGGATCAGCAGACGCCGGTAGCCGTCGCCGGCCATGTCGGCCCCCTCCGTGAGCAACACGGGCTTGGCGGCCTGTCCCTCCTTCATCCCGCGGATATGCAAGGTGATGGTGTCGCCGGTAAACGTGCCGAGGGCGTCGAGCAGAAAGGCCGGGTTGAGGGAGAGGATGCTGCCCCGGACAACGTCGGCGCTGCCGTGCGTGATCGTGGCGGTGCCACAATCGCCCGGGTGAACCGACTCCTGCACCACGACCGCACGCTCGAGGACCTCGAGGACTCCCGCTGGCCGGCCCCAGGCCCCACCACCTGTCTCGTGGAGAGGGTGCACGCTCTGCGCCGCAAGCCGATCGGCACGCTGACCATCGAGGACCTGCGGACACTGATCGTGCAGAACGTGGGGCTGCCGTTCCTCCTACCGCTCGCCGTTGAGGTACTGCTCGACAACCCGATGGCGGAAGGCAATTTCTACGAAGGCGACCTGCTGTCCGCAGTGACGACCAGGGACCCCGACTCCTGGTCGACCTTCCCCCACCTCGCCCGCGAGCTCGCGACAGTCCTGTCCCGACTGACCGACCTGCCGGGCGAGTTGCAACGGGACGCAACGTCCTTCCTCAAGACCGTCGAGCACGCCTAGAGCTCGGGGGCGGGGCAAGGAGGCGGGGAGCGAGGCAGCGGGCTCCTTCATCTCGCCGGTGAACGAACCGAACGCCTCCACTCTAAAGGGCAGACTCGGTGGGTTCATTGCCCGCAGATCGCTTCAGCGCAGACCTTGTGGAAGGGGTCGCCCTGGTCGTCGAGGAGGTTCGTCGGCCTGCCGCAGTGCCTGCAGGGCTGAGGCTCGAAGGACCAGTGTGCGGAGGATCGCCAGTCCAGCAGCCGTTCGGGCATGCGCGGAGCAGACACCACTTCCGGGTCCGCTGTTGCGTGTGCCGACGGTGACACCTGAGGCGGGCGGGCTGGGGCGGATAGCGGCTCCCTCGGTACCAGGTCGGCCGCGGCAGAGGTGGGTGCGTGAGGAGGCGGGACGAGGGTGGTCGGCGGACAAGTGGGCCGGCGAAGGCTCGCACCGGCCGAGCCGTCCTCGTCGTCAGGGAGGGGTGGGAGGGCGGTGTGGTCGTTGTTGAGGTCCTCGAGCGGGGCGCCGGAACAGTCGAAGTCTCCGACGTAGAGCAGGACGGCCGGGCGGGGGTCGCGGGCCGTACGTGCCCGTACGACGTCCACGTACGGCTGGGAGCCCGGTAGAAGACGTCCGCAAGATTCGCAGCACCGGCCGGGAGGCGCGCCGAGGGCTCAGAGCACGCCTCCCGCCTCGTCGTGGAACACCTCCGGCCAGTAACGGTAGTCGTCCTCGCCAGCCGAGGGGAGGCAGGCGACCGGGTCCACCGACGAGAGGACCTCGGCCATGGTGTCGGCGAGCTGGTGGTAGAAATCCTGAGTGAAGTCGTGCTCCTCGTCGAGCCGTTGCTCCCGGCTGTACATCCACATCGTGAACGCCAGCGTGGATATGTCGGCGTTGACCGGAGTCGTCGTGTCGTCACCGTAGAGGTGGTACGAGAGGAGCCCTGTGCGGCCGTCGATCACGACCTCGAAGTCATGGATCAGGCTGCCCAGGCCGACCAGGTTGTCCGCGTCGGCCGGCATCCGGCAGGAGTCTTCGTCCGTGGGGGTCGCGAGCTCCGCAAGTGTCCGGAGCAGGGATTCATCGCGCCACAGGCCGAACATGAGCTCCACCTTCGGGAGCCCGACCTCCGTGAGGAACCGTCGAGTCGGCTCGTGGACCAGGGCCGCAGGCAGCGCTGACGGTTCGATGCGCACCATCTGGTCCGGGCCGAACTCCTCGTCCAACAATCCCGTCGGCAGGTCCAGTCGAAGGCCGTGGCCGGGTCCGGCGACCAGAGCCAGCGGCCGGATGAAGGCGGCGATCCGCCAGAACGCAGGGAGGGGATGCTCCCATGCGGATGGTGTGCCCGCACTGCCCGAGCCGTCGTGGCCCCAGTCCTCGTGGGTGAAGACCGACATCAGCAGGGCCGATGCCGCGGCCACCACGTCGGTGCCGGTCCGCCCCGCCAGCGCGGCGAACCTGCCCCGCATCAACCGGAAGTCGTCCACGTGTGCGAGGAACCGCGCCAGGGCGTCGAGGGAGGGGGCGAGAGGGATCACGTCGATCAGGCCGGGCGAGTCCTCGAAGAGGTACATGCTGAAGACCCGGCCCGTGGCCCCGTCGAGGACGACCTCCTGAGCGTCGTACTCCTCGCAGCGAAGGTGTCCGATCAGCAGCAGGTCAGCGATGTACGGATCGAGCTTGCCCGGGTCCGCCCCCTCGGCGAGCAGATCCGGGACGGACACCACCCGGGACTCGGCAAGCGGCCCGAACCGGATCAGCCCGTGCTCCGCGGGCAGTCCGGGCCCGGTGAGGCGACGGCGGGTCGCCTGGTGCGTGATGGACGCAGGGAGTGCGTGCGCAGGCACGACGACGCAGGTCGCGGACATGGATCCCCCGTGGTGCTGTGTTGTGATCTCTCTACGACCACCACGATAGGAACCACCACTGACAACGGGTCAGCGGCGAGCTGCGTATGTGCCGCCCGAGCTGCCACAGTGCCGCCCGGCGCCGCTTCCCGACCGACACCCTCGCCCCTCGAGCTCGTGCCGCCAGCTGCCTGCAGGCCAGCTGAATCGCGGAAGCGCCCAGTTGACTCATACCTTCGGGCGCTTGGAGCCCTTACGGCCGTCGGCGAGCGCCTCGAGCAGTTCGGCCGGCTCCGGCGTGAGGCTGTGGCCGAGGTAGCGGATGCCCTCGCCTTCCGGCGCGGTTCCGGTGTCCTTGCCGATCGGGTGGCGCCGGCTGTTCGCGGTGCGCCATCCGTACCGCTCGTCCCACACCAGCGCCGGCGCGCTCTGGCCGGCGGCGAGCGGGACGGCGGCCGCCAGGTGGTCACCGGCGAGTTGGCGGACCTCGACCTGGACCGGCTCGGCGACGCCGGCCTGGGTCAGTGCGTCGGCCACCCGCTGCAGGTACGGGAGCGCCTGGCGGGCGCGCAGCTCGGCCTCGGCGATCGCCACGGCGCCGCGCCGGGTGATGGTGGGGTATCCGAGCTGCTCGGCGGCCTGCTGCGGGGTGAGGTGCGGCTGGGCCTCGAGGAGGTCGGCGATACGTCGGCCGCGCACCTGCGCGAGGCCGGCCTGGGCGGTGGGGAACTTGGCGATGCCCAGAGTGTCGGCGACGGTGGCCAGCGTGATGGCCGGGTCGTCGTCGAGCAGTTCGGCGATCCGCGGCAGGATCTCGTCGCGCGGGATCATGTCACCGCTGCCCTCACGCCGGCCGCCGCCGGCGCCGCGGCCGGGGCGGGAAGCCTTGAACGCGCGGACGACACTGCGCGGCCAGTGCTCCGTTCCGCCCTCGCCGGCCGGGACCAGGACGACGTGCTCGGCCAGCTTCGGGTCGCTCTTGTACTTGTTCCAGCTGCTTGGCGCCACGCCCAGTACGGCCGCGGCCTCGTGACGGTCCAGCAGGTCCTCGTCATCGTCGACATCCGGCAGCGCGGGGACGGGCTTGCCGGCGTAGAAGGCGGCGGTCTGCTCTCTGTCCCACAGCAACGCCCGGGAGTCAGGGGAGCTGATCGGAGCGGGGTGCCCCTCCTGGGTGTGCGGCTTCTTGTTGCGGAAGGTGCCCAGCGGCATGCCGAGCGCGGCGGCCAGGTCGGCCATGGTCTGAGCGTACTTGAGGCGTCCGGCGCGAATCATCTTCTTCGTTCTCCATCACGGTGCGGGGGGTGTCAGCGCCCCGCCCGGAGCGGGCGGTTCAGGGGGTTGAGGGGTCCGGCAGGCAGTTCGGCATGCCCGGCTAGCCGGGCTCGGCGCCGCATCCGTGGCAGCTGCGGGTGGCGCTTTCGGCCAGCGGCCGGAGGTAAGCGAGGGCGCCGGCGGCGTGGGTGCGCGGGCCCAGTTTGGCGGCGGTGATGACGTACAGGGCATCCGGCGTGCGGCTGGCCGCGCACGCGGATGCCAGCCGTGTCGCCCGGTCCAGAGACGAGGGCCGGCAGGACGACGTCCTGGCCCTCGCGGCTCACGTTGGCGCCAACGGCGGTCAAGGCCTGGGCGAGCTGCTCGAGTTCGGCGGCTGCGGCCGCGGCGGTGGCCGGCCATGCGAGGTAGGCGCGGTCGGCGGTCGCGCGGTTCACGGCATCCGGGACGGCGGGGGCCTCGAGCTCCTGGGCGGGGTCGTCGATGTCGTGCCGGGTGAGGTAGAAGGGCATACGGGGCTCCTTGCGAGAGTGTCTTCGGTGCTGGGGCGCTGCCACGACGCCCAACAAGAAAACAAACCCTCTTTACGTCACCCACGGCAAGGAAGCACGTACCGAACGCTGTCTTGTCCGGCTAGACTCGATGACGAGATACGCCTCTCGGGTTCTCCCGCGGAGTGTGTGTTTTCGGTTGGCCGGCGCCCTTGCCACCCGCCTCGGCGGATTGGGCGTCGGCCGTTTGCATGCCCAGCCCCGCTCACCCGAGCAAGCGCCCGCCGACACGGGGAGACGACGGGGCTTACAGAGGCTTCTAGAACTCGCTCTGCAGCTGAAATGCGTTGCGGCCGCGTCCTTGTCCGGGGCGGGCGGTGTGAACGAACGGCAGGTTCGCTCGGGCGCCTGAGTGGAACTCCACGCCGACCCCTGGATGCATGGCCGGGGTCGGACGGTCGCTGTAGCCGTAGGCGCGGGCGATCTCGTCGGAGGCAGCGTTGACGAGGAGCGCCGCGAGGTACAGCTCGGCCCTCGCAGGTGTGATCATTCCCTGTTCGTACAGGGCCGGCAGCTGCACTTCGGCGGACGGCTCTCCCGTCACCGGTGTCTCGGGCTGGTCGAGTTTCTCGCCGGGCGCGGCGACGCCGGTGATGCCGGCCCAAAGCTGCGCTCCCGAAGTGAAGGTGATGGCGAGGCCTCGAGGGCGTGAGCCTTCTTCACTCCACGGCTCCACCGCCTGGATGTCCCGGCCTTTGGCGAGGGCGGCCAGGCAGAGCTGCTGAAACCGTTCAGAACGCACGTTTTCGATCTCCATTTTCGATTGAGCTGCCTCATCGTACGGACCGATTGCCGCTTCCGGGCGCGGCACGGCGTTCATCGGGAGGGCTTGCCAAGGCGGCGGGCATGACGGCGCCGGCGCCGAAGCGGGCACGGGCTTTGTCGGCGGCGGCTTCGATGCGGCGGGCTCTATCGTCACCCGGGTCGAAGGTGAGCTGCCGGGTGGCGCGTTCGGCGCTCTGGAGCTCTTCGGCGCAGCGAGATGCCACGGACGCGCGCCCGCTGGAGGCCGAGGGCGGTGTAGATGGAAGCGCGCGGGTTCGTAGATTCTGGGGTGCGTTCGAGCCGGAACTTGGCGCGCCGTGCCGAACAGGCTGGGATCGGCTGCGGGTTCGGTCTTGCTTGGCCAAACGCAGGCCAGCAGGGATCGACGACCTCTGCCAACCTCCTGCCGACGCGTCGCCGACAGCGGGTCAAGGCCCAATGCCACGAAGCTTAAGTTGATCTTGACGTGGCAGCCAGGGCTATCCCGAGACAGGCGAACTTCAGGTCGGGCGGCTTGGCGTGGCGGGTGCCTTCGTCCGAAGTCCTCTTCACCCGGTAGGAGTTGTGGCGGGCGCGTTTGACGACGCGTGGGTAGGAGCGGTGGCGGCGTACGGGGTTGCAGTTTCGGCGTGCGGCGATCATGGCGAGGACATCGGTTTGACCGCTTCCCAGCGTTCAGGGGGGAAAGGCCGCCGTCCCGGTGGCGGTGTTGATTGCGTAGTGGACCAGCAGGTAGGCCCAGATCTCCTGGTAGACCAGGTCCGGGCTCTTGGACCGCAGGACCTTTCCCGGGCCGCGTAGGACTGTCTTGAGCTGGGCGCTTGCGGCCTCCTCCTCCCATCTTTGGTGGTAGGCGGAGGCTAGTTCGGCGGCGGTCGCGGACTCCGGCTCGGTGACCGTGGTGATCAGGCAGACCAGTTCCCCGCCGTCGCGGCCGGGGACGTCGTATTCGATGACCCGCACGACGTGGGCTGCGGCTGGGTCCGGCTTCGCGCCGTTCCTCGCTTGCTGCAGCAGTTCCTCCCGCTTGTGGCCACGCAGGCGGGGATCGACCAGGGCCGACAGGTACGTCCCGTCGGACAGGACCTTCAGGACCGGCAGAGACAGTTGCGTCGGTGCCCGCCAGCACAGCGCTGCCCCGGTCTGAGCGGCGACGCTGAACGCGGCAAAGCTATAGAAGCCACGATCGGCCAGCAGCAGCCAGTCGTTTGAGATTGAGGGCAGCAGCGTGGCCGCCATCGTCTTCTCGCTCCGGTTCCACGGCCCGACCTCGGCGTCGATGAAGGCGTGCGATCCGCACTCGACGACCGCCACCACCCGGGCCTTGGGGAAGGCAGAGCGGGACTGGTCGTTGCCGGCGTAGCCGAACTCGGCGGCGTTCTCGGCCGAGTCGGGCAGGTCGAGATCGAACCCGTCGATGGCCATCAGCCGCCATCCGCGCAGCCACGCGCCCCGGGTCTCGCTGGTGGCAACGGGTTCAGCCACCCGGTAGAACGTCTCCCGCAGCACGTCGCGACCCAACCGCTTGCGTGCCTGGGTGATCCCCGACGAGGTCGGCGGCTCCCAGGCGGCGTCCCACACGCCGAACTGCGACAGCGACCCGGTGACCTTCTGCGCGACCTCCTCGGCCGCGTCGTCGGAGAAGAGGCAGAGCGCCATTACCAGATAGGCGGTCACGTGCGGAGGGAGCTTCCCGCCCCGGCGCTGCTCAGCCACCCCGCAAACCGCCGCAGCCTCATCCACCTTGAACCGCGGCACCGCCGCGACCAAGACTCCCAGCGATACCTGGTCCGGCCGCGCGACGAACCCACGCGAACCCACGGAGCCCTGAGCCATGCGGCAACCCTAGCCTCGTGGCTGACGCGACATCGAGCACCGCACCAGACCCTCCCCAGCGAGGACCTTGATCAACTTAAGCTTCGCGGCATTGAGTAAAGGCCCGCACCCGCAAGAGCCCGACCAGCAAGTACAGCAAGAACCCAACCCAGCACCGCAGCACGGCACAGCGCTACACCCTCGAAGTCGAAATCATGGTGATGGAGCAAGGCTTGAAAGCCAGGTCAAAGCGCTAACTCAACAGTGTTGCGGCTGGAGTATTAGGCGCTACCAGTCGGCCGGAAAGGATACATGGATATCGATGTGAGCACCGGCCGAGAACGTCCCAGGACTCGGGCACCACATAGAGCATTCCCGAACCATCCGACCATCGCATGGTGCGACATGAGCTTTCACCGGATCGGGCGATGCCTCGCGCGGGGCACACGTCTGCGCCTCGCCGCCGCCCCTCTTGCGGAGGCGCTCACCCGCCACTCGCCACCGCCGAAACGGAAATGGGGAGATATCCCGATGCGTGGCGGAGCAGACCTGCGCACGATCGAGGCTACCGTTCGTCATTACAGGCCCCTGCCAAGAAACCTGACGGCCGGCGACGGAAACGAGGGTGAGAATGAAGTACATGATCAGCTGGTTCGAGCGGGCGCAAGGTTCACCGGCAGAGTATGAGAATGCCCAAAAGCGGATCCTTGAAGTGTTCGGCCAGTGGAAGGAACCTGAGGGCTTCAACGTCGAATCATTTGTGATCCGGGTGGGTGAATGGGGTGGACACATGCTGGTGGAGTGCGATGATCCACTCAGTGTGCACAAGTTCTGCTCGACCTTCCCCGCCTTCGAGTTTCAGGCTCGACCGGTCATTGCGGTGCAAGATGCTGTCCGAGCCGAGCTCGAGGTAATCGCATGGCGCGACGGACTCGCCTGATTTGACTGCGGACCTCGGGTCGGACGGCCGAGAGCTGCCCGACCCGAGGGCCCGTGAAATCTGTATCCCCGATGATCCAGTTTCAGATTTCGTCTCGACCTGCCACCTCTCGTGGTAAAGATCAACCAGCTCACGCCCGTGGTGCGGGTGCGCGGCCGGTCCTGGCGCCGCTGGTCGATCGCCGCGATATGCTGCTACCGGCCGGGCGAGGCCTCCCGGCTGATCTACCGGCCGCGCCAGCACCGCAAACACCGGGGCAAGGGGCGCAACAGCTTCTCCTGGAGCGACTACCGCGACCTGGTCGTGCGCGCTCACATCCAACTCGGCGCCCCCATCGTCCTCGTCTGGGACAATCTCAACACCCATCGGGCCGCCGGGATGCGCGAGTATGCGGACGGGCACGACTGGCTCACCATCGTCCAATTGCCCTCTTACACACCGGACTTGAATCCAGTGGAGGGCATCTGGTCACTGTTACGGCGCGGCCCGCTCGCCAACACCGCCTTCACCGACGACGACCACCTCGAACGCACCCTCCGCCGGGGCCTGCGCCACATCCAGCAACGCCCCGACCTCATCGATGGCTGCCTCGCCGGCACAGGACTCACCCTCACCCGCCAACCGACAACAATCCGAAGAGGTCAGTAATTGGCCTGGAACGCGGCTGCGGCGAAGCTCCTGGAGGCCGGGGATGTGGCTGTAGAACGTCCCGGAGATGCCGAAGGTCTTGGCGATGGTCGTCATGTTGTTGGCCGGGACAGGTCATGCGCGGTCGCGTGGATGAGGGAGACGCCGAGGATCAGGGTCAACGCTGCACAGCTTCGTCGGCCGGCCCATGTACCAGACGTTCCGCGAGGCCCTCGGCCTGGATGAGCTGAGCCGCCACGATGTCGAGCGGGTTCTGACCGGTCTCCGCATCTCCGTCTGGCTGGACGGTGTCGACGTGGACTCCTTCTACGACCACCTCGAAGCGGTACTCGGCCAGGACGCGGGCTCCGGCCATATACGAGATCGAGGAGCTGACCGAGCGGCTTCGGAGAGCGCTCATGCAGCTGGTGGCCATGGTCCTGGCGCAGTGCCATCACCAGCCCGGCGCCGAAGCCTCCGGCACGAGCGGGCGCGCGCGGGCTCTCCGGGCGGAAAGGCCGCCTGGAGACTTCCTACCGGCCCGCAGACATCTCCGGAGGCTCGCGCTGGTCACCCAGGACCTCCTGGCGGAGGACTGACCACCATGACAGAACGGCATCGAACGCCAGGCCGCTGTTGCCGGCCATACAGCTCGGCAAGAAGCTTGACCAGGCCCAACCGTCAGGCACCGATCGGCAGGACCGCGGCGCGGGCCCTGCTGGGCGGGATTGGGTCTCGGGACGCAGGCTGCTCAACCTGTCGGGAAAAATAGAGGACGTTTTATTATGAAACTTTCCAAGTTCGCCGCCTTCGTAATGATCACTGTGCTGTCGGTCGCCCTCACCGCCACCGCCTGCGGCGGAGAGTCCGGCAATGCCTCCGGTGACGAGCCCACCAGCAGCTCGAACGGGAACCACTCGAGGCTGCCCACGTACACGGTCGCCAAGAACGTCAAGATCGACTCTCCGACCCTGAAGAAGGCGCAGAAGGCCGGTAAGCTCGTCATCGGCGCCCATAGCGACCAGCCGTTCCTCGGGTTCGAGGAGAAGGACGGCAGGCGCTCCGGCTTCGACATCGAGATCGCCAAGATGGTCGCCGCCGATCTCGGGTTCTCGCCCGAAAAGATCGAGTTCAAGACGGTCGACACGAAGAACCGTGAGGCCGCCATCTCCAGCGGCGAGGTCGACCTGTACGTCGGCACGTACACGATCAACGACGAACGCAAGAAGAAGGTGGGCTTCGCCGGCCCGTACTACATGGCCGGCGCCGACCTCCTGGTCCGCAAGAACGACAGCACGATCGGGGGCCCGTACTCCCTGGAGGGCAAGAAGGTCTGCTCGGTCAAGGGGTCGACCACCCTCCGGGAGATCAAGAAGCCCGACTACAACACGACGACGGTCGAGACCACCAAAGACACGGAGTGCGTCCAGCTACTGCTCGACAAGAGGATTGACGCCGTCACCACGGACGACGCCATCCTCATGGGCTACGCCGCCCAGCGCCCGGACAAGCTGAAGGTCGTCGGCAACCCGTTCACCGAGGAGCCCTACGGCATCGGCATGAACAAGGACGACAAGGCGCTGCGGGAAGCGGTGACGGACGCGCTCGAGGCACACGACGAGAACGGCGACCACAAGAGGGCGTACGCGGCGACGCTGGGCCTTTCCGGCTCGAAGTACGGCGGTGCGCCGGTGGTCGAGCACTACTGACACGAGGCCCTGGTCCACCCTTGCAACATCCGACGCTCGGCATCGGACGACACCAGCGGCTCAAGCCTGTTGTCACCACATCAAAAGCAGACCGCACCGGCGGCGTAGGTGGGCGATCAGTACTACTCGGTGGCGGAGAAGTGGGACGCTGGCACGGCCTGCCACGTTTCTAGAGCTTTAGGTCGCCGGATGTAGTTGCGGTCGAGCTGGGCGGCGACGGCCAGGGCGGCGAAGAACATCGCGTGCCGGTCCCCGCCCCGAAATGACGGGTCGGGGCTGCCATCGGGCAGATCGCCGCCCAGCCCCACACGGTGCAGCAGAACCCACTGCCGGTGGGTCAGGTGACGCACGTCCAGATCCTGTACCGGGCCTCCGGACAGCGCATCGCGTCCGTTGCACCGCACCCGGTAGGGCCGCGCCTCCAACAGGCCGGTGTCCACCGCCCAGTCGTAGAACCCGTCGATCGAGACCCGGTTGCGCCGCCACGTCGCCGGTCTCACCGGCGACGGCTGCAACGCCGTGCGGTAGCGGCGATAGGCCACCAGATCGTCCTCGGTCGCCGACAGCAGATCGGCAGGCGGATCGAGGACCGTACCGAGGAAGTCCTCCAGCGCCATCACGTCGTACGCGTAGTCCTCCAGGCTCTCCGCGCCCACCCACTTGGCCAGATCGAAGAAGTACGACGTGATCGGCTCACGCGGCCGCATGTCGTCCCCGACGAAGAACGGCGTCCCATCCGGCAGCGCGCCCGGCCGCGTCACCAGAGCCGCAGGATCCAGATCCACACCGGGAACCTGAGGTGGGAACTGCCGGACCTTGCTGGGCGAGACGAAGAAGTAGTGCACGAGCGCCCCTCTGCGAAGACGAGGGAGGGAAGTTACCAGCGCCGAAGGGACCAGTTCGGCGCTGTTCGGATGGAATGAGACAGGTAAAACTCCTGGACGTAACCAGTGACATCGCAGTGCCGCGTCCGGTGGAAGCGCTTGAGGGCGCGGGGGCTGATGCCCTGCAGCTGCTCAATCAGCCGTCCGTAGACCTCGGGGTCGGTGCCGCCAGTGAGATGGAAGTGGATGTGCAAAATGTGGCGTTCGGTCATGACGCTCACCCCGCGCTTCCGGGGTTCACCAGACGTCTCAGACTGTCTCGCCACCGCGTCGGGGGAGAGAGCTTTTGACACCGGGCTCGCCGTTGCAGATAGGTCGGAGCAGGCGCGTCGCGGCATGGCGCCCGCCTCCATCCGTAGGGCTACTTCGAACGTCTGACGAGCAATATATCGAACATAATTCGAACACTGTGACTCTCACCGGCCCGAGCGTGCGTTCTAGATCTAAAACTGACGGACGTTATTGACAGGTGGGTCTCTCGTATCTAGGAGACCTGCATGACTGAACGCGAGCTTGAAAGGCGCGCCCGGCATCGGCTCTCGGTGCTGCGCCACGTCGAGGAGGTGAGCGGCAGTGTGGCCGCCACCTGCCGCTACTACGGCATCAGCCGCCAGTGCTACTACATATGGCTGCGACGCTACGAGGCCGAGGGGCTTGAGGGGCTGAAGGACCGCTCAAGCGCGCCGCACCACACGCCGCATGCCACCAAGGCAGACGTGGTGGAGAAGATCCTGTGGCTGCGGCAGCAGTATCACTTCGGGCCGGCCAAGATCGCGATGTACTTGGAGCGGTATCACGACGTCAAGGTCAGCTCGTCCGGCGTCTGGCGGATCCTGAAGAAGGTGGGACTCAACCGATTGCCGGCCTCGCAGCGCTACAAGCGCCGCTCCACCCGCTGGAAGCGCTACGAGAAGCAACGGCCCGGCCATCAGCTGCAGGTCGACGTCAAGTTCATCGAGCCCCTCGGCCAGACGGGCCGCAAGAAGCGCTACTACCAGTACACCGCTATCGACGACTGCACCCGGCTCCGGGTCCTGCGCGCCTACCCGCGCAACGACCAGAAGACCGCCATCCAGTTCATCGACCACGTGCTGGCCAAGCTGCCGTTCGCCGTCGAGCAGGTCCAGACCGACAACGGTCAGGAATTCGGCTCAGCGTTCCACTGGCACCTGCTCGACAAGGGCATCGGCCACGTCCGCATCAAGCCCCGCACGCCGCGGCTGAACGGCAAGGTCGAACGGTCCCACCGCATCGACTCCGAAGAGTTCTACCGCCTCCTGGAGGGACAGGTCATCGACGACGTCAACCTGTTCAACAGCAAGCTCCAGGAATGGGAGGACTACTACAACTACCATCGCCCCCACGGCGCACTCACCGGCCAGACACCCTACGAACGCCTCCGACAGAAAGCCCAGAACCCACTGTCATAGGCCTCCGTCAGCTGCACATCTAGATGGCTGTGGTCGGGTAGCCGGAACTCCGGGGGGACGCGGACGTGGAAGATGGGGCGGGTGGCGAAGCCGAGGAATGCCTAACCTCGCTCGCCCTATCCGAAGCGGCATGAACGATGCACACAGCCGATCGCGACCGTCCAGGTGAACGGGGAATCCCGCCCGTCCTGCGGCCCGCGATTGCCGCTGCGGGTATGGCTCGGCACCGAGTTCGCGGTCACTGCCCGTCAGCCGTTGCTGATGCGCAACTCGCTGAGATCGATCGCGGCGACCTGGACAAGGAGCTAGCCCACGTCATGGCGAGTAGCAGGCGGAATGCCAGGTGGTGGTGGTGGGAAGACTGAGCGGACGTGAATCAGGCGAGGGTCAAAGTCTGATGCGATCTGTTGCGAGGTGGTCCGCTCTCATGCCCCGATGGTCGATCGGCGACGTCAGCGATCCTCTCGTGTTGGAGATCCACCGCTCGGTCGAGGTCCTCACCGGTGACGCGAACCTCCCCCTCCTGCCGGCTTATGTTCGCCGCGTGCACGACGACGTTCTCGACACCGCGGTGGCAGAAGCCGCCGCAGGACGCAGCCGGCTTGTATGCGTGGTGGGCGAGTCATCGACGGGCAAGACACGGGCGTGCTGGGAAGCGGTGCGCAGACTGCCTGCTGGTTGGGAGCTGTGGCAGCCTGTCGCGCCGGGACGGGCGCAGGCATTGCGGAACGGGTTGACATCTGTCGGGCCGAGAACTGTGGTCTGGCTCAACGAAGCGCAGCTCTTCTTCCAGACTCCTTCAAGCGGCCTCGGGGAGGAACTGGCGGCTGGCCTTCGAGAGTTGCTGAACGATCCCCAGCGGGGGCCGGTGCTGGTCGTGGCCACGATGTGGCCGGGGTACTGGCACGAGCTCACTGCGGCGCCGAAGGACGGAGAGGGGGGCGACGCACGCAGTGAGGCCCGAGCGCTCCTCGCCGGCCGCGACGTCCAGGTGGCACGCAGGCTTCGGCCCTCCGAATTGGAAGAGGCCCGCCGGGCGGCTCAGAGCGACCCTCGTCTGGCACTGGCCGTGGAAAACGCGATCGAAGGGCAGGTCATTCAATACCTCGCGGGAGCACCGGCTCTGCTGTCCCGCTATGAATCTGCTCCCGCCGGGGCGCGGAGCCTGATGCATGCCGCGATGGATGCCCAGCGGCTGGGCCACAGTGCCTTTCTGCCCTACGGGCTGCTCGCCGAGGGTGCCGAGGGCTACCTGACCGATGAGGAGTGGGATGCTCTTTCCGATGACTGGCTGGAAACGGCCATGGCCTACGCCGCAGCTCCCGTCGCCGGTGTGCGCGGAGCCCTCGTCCGCAGGCGCCCCCGCACCCGCCGGACGCCCGGTGAGGCTGCCTCCGGGGATCTCTCCTGCTATCGGCTTGCGGACTATCTCGACCAACACGGCAGGACGACGCGCAGAGACGAACCTGTGCCTGAAGCGCTGTGGCGAGCGCTGCTGACACACGGCGACGGGTCCGGATACCTCGCACTGGGAGAGTCGGCGGAAAAACGAGGCCTCTTGCGCATCGCAGCGCAGTTCTACGCGCAGGCGAAGGGCGGTGCGCAAGGGCTTGCGCGGCTCTTGGAGGACTGCAAGAGACCGGAAGATGCACGCCCCTGGTGGATCCGGAGTACCACGGAGACAGGAGATAGCTTCGCGCTGGAGCGCGTACTGAAGACGGCGCCCTGCGAAACACCTGAACAGGTTGAGAAAATCCTCACGTGGTGGTGGGAGGAGGTGCCCAAGCAGAGCTCGCAGGAGGGCACCCTGAGGTCGCTCATCCGACGGTTGGGGTCTGCGGATGACCCGAAGGCACTGCTGTGGTGGCAACGGGCAGCGGAACAGGGTGATATCGACTCAGAAGCAGAGCGGGTGGTCGTTGGCCACATCCGCGAAACAGACGGCCCAGATGCGGTACTTGCGTGGTACATGGAGCGGGTGGGCAGCACTCGGTGGTATCGCAAGAAAGCCGCCGACCTGCTCGTAGAATTGGGCCGCACCGAGCAAGCGATTTCACTCCTAGCGTCCTCCGGCCCCGACGGCTTTGATTCCCTCAGACTGGCTGAGCTGTTGCTGAAACGAGGGAAGGACCGCGAGGCTGTTGAGTGGCTGGCCAGAGCCGCGCAGGATTCTTCTTACTGCCACCGGCAGGCTGTACAGGTTTTAGTCCGAATGGGACAGCGCGAGTTGGCTCTCGAACTCGCGAAGCAGAACGATGATTACCTGACGAACGCCGCTACTCTGTTCGAGGAGGCCGGTCGTCATACCGAGGCTCTCGCTTTGTGGCGCCGGGCAGCCGCGGTCGAGCATCCTGACTCCCAGGTCTGTTTCTGCTATGCGCGGTCGCTCGCCAGGAACAACGAACCGGCTGAAGCACTCGCGTGGTACCAGCGGTCTGTCGAGAGGGGCCGATACCCCACGACCGAGCCGTGGGAGACCGAACTCCTGCGATCCCAGGGGACGAGCCAGGCCGACGTGGAGGAGTGGCACTACACGTACCTGAACACCGTCCACTTTCTGGGGAAGCGGCTGCGGGGGTGGAGCGCTCCGACGGAGGAAAAGCTCGCCTGGCTCTTCGAGTTGGTCAAGCGCGGCCACCCCAGCGCCATGGGCTACGCCATCCGCAGACTGTGCGACGCCGGCCGTGAAAGTGAGGCCCTGGAGTGGGCCCTGGAACGCGCAGACGGCGGAGATGACAGGGCCCCGTGGGAAGTCGCCTCCTTGTATGCGGCGGCTGGTGAACTGGACCTGGCCCTGCAGTGGTGGGAGCGGAGCGCGCAGCAAACCAGTTACAGATATATGGGATACGTAGAAGGCGCACGGGCACTGAGAGAGGCGGGTCGTACTAAGGAGGCCGTGACATGGTCTCAACGCGCCACTGCTGCCGGTGACGTTGAGGCCGTCTTCCTCACCGTTGACCTGCACGAAAGCCTCGGACGCAGCGACGAAGCCCTCGCCTGCCTGTGGCACCTCGCCGAACTCGGGATATACGGATCAACAGATCTTGCGGCCGACATCCTTCAACGGGCAGGCAGAGAGCCTGATGCAGAGCAGTTGCGACGGTATGGATGGGAGCCGGACGGATCCATCGCCGCCGCGTGGCCGGCACCCCTGCCCGCCTGACTGCTGCGATCACGAGATCGTAGTCGGCCGCTAGGGGGCGGTGACGGCTGCGCGGGCTGAAGTAATGAACGTGCTGCGCGCAGTTGCGTACTGTGGTGCCGGCGCGGTCTGGGCGAGCGCGTCGTTGAGGTCCTCCGCTGCGGAGACGACGGTGTCGGGGCCCTCCAGTCTGACGACGTTCAGCGCCTCGCTGACGGCGTCCACAGCATCCAAGTACTCCTGCCTCAGGGCTGTGGCGGTGCTGCTGCCGAGGGCGCTCTGGTGAGCGGTCCGTGCCTGGTGCGCGGTTTCGGCCCTGCCAAGGAAGGCGACGTAGGCGGTGCGGCGAACGCCCCGTTCCACGGCGCGTGCCTGTTCGTTGAGGGTCTGCTGAGTGACAGCGAGTTGAGCGTCCGCCTGACGCAGCCCGGCGGCCCAGGCAGCATCCGCCTGGCTCTTCCCCGCGGCCCAGGCGGCGTCCGCTTGACGCAGCCCGGCGGCCCAGGCGGCATCGGCCTGGCGCCTAGCCGCCACCCATGTGAGTCCGCCGGTCACCGCACCGCCCAAGACAGCGGCGGCAGCGGCGATCAACGTTGTCGCAATCTGTGTATCCACCAGCCACGCCCCCAGTCGCTCCCCATATCCAATCGAGATTACGGGGCGTGGTTGCTACTCCGCGATCAGTTCACCGGCAATCTGGGAGGCAACCGACCTGCGTGGCAGTTGCAGTCGTGGGCGGTCGAGAATCTCGTGATCGCCAGGACGGAAACGCTGGCCTGGTGCGACGGATGCCCTGCTCTGTGCGACTGGCCAGCTCGGGGACCCCGTGGTTTGTTCTCCTTCGGGTGACGTTGGGAGCCGAGTGTGGCCGCTGTCGTGCTGGTCAGGCAGGGTGGCTGGCGGGTTCCTCGATCCCGCGAGGTGCCTTGTCTCTGGGGGCGCGGTGCAGCTGTTCTTCACAGACCGGCGGAAGGTCTGGAAGGTGGGGGACATCGTCGGCGTTAGCCCTGACGACCTGGGTGAGCTGCTTGAACGGCGGCGGGTTCCGGCGGGCACGCCGATTCTTCTGGACAAGGCGATGCGCCCGGTAGAGCCGCTGTCGAGCTGGTTCCGGGTGATCGGTCAGCAAGGCCTGGATGCGAAGACGATGCGGGCGTATGCCTACACGGTCTTCTCAACTTCCTTACCGCACGGGGCCTGGATCTGCGGCTTGCGACCGAGAACGACGTACTGGAGTTCCGGCGGTGGCGGCGCTCCAGGCGGCAGAGGCACGGCCCGCCGCCCTCGCCGAGGAGGTGAAATCCGCCCAGGAGCAAACACGCCAGGCACGAAGCGCACTGGACCAAGCCCGGCGCGGCCTGTCGGATGCCGCCCGCAAGGCCCGCGAAGCACGAAACGGCGCCGAGACCGCGCGCGCCCGCGCCAAACGCATCGAGGACGCGAAATGATCGACCTGGTCCTGGGGACCCAGGGGCATGCGAACCCCTCCCCCAATGTGCTAGCAATTGCTAGGCTGTGGGTATGGAGAACGAGAAGAAACAGTTGAACGTCCGGGTCGGGGCCCGCACGCACGAGCTCCTCACCGCGCGGGCCAAGCGCCGCGGCGTCACCATCCAGGCGTACGTCTCCGGCATCGTCGAGAGCGAGGTCGACCCGCAGCGCGACGCCTTCGTGTCCGGCCTGGTCGACGACATGACGGACCTGCTCGGTGAGTTCGAGGAGACCTTCGAGGCGGGCAAGCGTTGATTCTCCGCGTGGATGCCCGCTGGATCGAGGAATCCCTCCAGCAGTTCGAGGAGAACACCGGGCGCGAAGTCGGCATCGACGACTGGGGCGCCCTCGCCGCCGCCGTGTACCGGCACGCGTACGAGCTGCACGCCGCCGAACCCTTCTACCTCGAAACCCCGGTCCGCGCCGCGGTCTTGCTGCAGATGTTCGTGGCTACGACGCCGCTGACCGACTACAACGGTCTTGTCGGCAGCGCTCTTGCCATCCGCTACCTGCGCGAGTCCGGCGAGCCCGTCAAACCGCCCGCCGGGGGCATGACCCAACTGGTTACAGGCCTCCGAAACGGCACCCTCGCCCTGCGCGAGGTCGCCGCCCAGTTGCGCGCCTGGGCTCGCTGACCGCTCTGCGACGCGCTGGAGCCGCAGCCGCCCGGGCTGCGGCCAGACCCAGGCGAGCGAGTCATGTCCCGTCTCAGATGATCTGGTCCCTGGTGACGCCTGTGACCTGCAGCGACCAGAAGAACTGAGAAGCCGTGACACTGGAAATCTCAGTGGATCTGGTCCCGGACGCACAGTTGTCCGGTGCCGTCTCAGTTGATCTGGGAGGACACGTTCGCGGCTCTCAGTCGATACAGAACTCGTTGCCCTCGATGTCCTGCATCGGGATGCACGAATCATTGCCGTCATACAGCGTTCGCACGTGTACCGCGCCGAGCGGGACCAGTCGTGCGCATTCAGCCTCAAGTGCGGCGAGGCGCTCTTTACCCACGAGTCCGGTGCCGACCCGCACATCAAGATGCAGCCGGTTCTTGGCGGCCTTCCCTTCGGGGACGCGCTGGAAGTACAGTCGCGGGCCCACACCTGAGGGATCACTGCAGGCGAACCATGAGTCCCGCTGCTCAGGTGGCTGCGAGCGCTTGAAATCGTCCCAAGTGGCAAACCCCTCCGGTGGCGGCGCTACGACGTACCCCAACACCTCGCACCAGAAACGAGCGAGGCGCTCAGGTTCTGCGCAGTCGAAGGTGACTTGGAACTGCTTGATCGATGCCATCGGTCCACCATATTGGCGCGTGCTGCTCACCGAGATCCCGGGGTTTCATCGCAGTGCGCCTGTTGCGCGCCCCACGTCGCTATTGGCCTTCGGCGCGAGCGCGCAGACGGGCGAGGATCCCGTTGCTGCGGGCAGGGTCCTCCGCGGCTGCTCGTTCCGCCTGGAGTTCGCGGTGGACTCGCTCACACGTCGGGCGCCGCCCGCCTTCCGCTGGCTGGTAGCCGTCGCTCAGCGTGTCAGGGGTGACGTCCGTACCGCAGCCCAATTGGAAGGAACTGTGCCGGTGTTCAGCCGCAGTCGTTGTTGTTGATCTTCAGTGAGCGGGTCTGGTCGTTGAGGTTGTAGGAGCGCAGGTCGTGGATGGAGCCGCCGCTGCGGGTGACACAGACCCACCGTCCGTGGTGATTGCGCTTCTCGTAGACGCGGGCGGTCTTGCCTGAGTTGTTCCTGATGGAGCTGCCGTCGTCGCGGATCTGTGAGGGCAGGTCCTTCACGCTTCCGTCAGCCGCCCGACGGACCCAGGGCTGCCCTCCGAAGTTGATGTCCGGGTAGATGCAGACGTAGCCATCGGGGCAGGCCACCGCCCGCACGGTGGAGATTGTCGTACCTGTGCCGGGCTTCATCACCGTACCGGTGGCCTGAGCCGACGACGGCAGACTCAACGGCACCAGAGCAAGGACTGCGGCTGCCGCGGAACGCGTCATGGTTGTCATCACACGGATACAGGTAGCGCGCCCCGCACCGCTCCACACCCCCCAGACCGCGCGCGCTCACCCTCCCGGGTCACGAAGTTCACCGCAGAAACGATCACCCTGACCTTCGCCGCGGGCTCTCTGGGACCAACCGCGTCCGTCTCTTATGCCCGGCGGCCTGCCGGGGTGTGCATAGGTGCGGCGTGCGGATCACGGGTCTGTTCCCAGTCAGTCACCTCCCGAGCGGGATAGGTCGTGCGCAGGCCGAACCTGGGGAACCCCAAGGGGCCGTCAGATGCTTCCTCGGAAAAGGCGTTCAGCTCTTTCGCCCAGTAATCAGAACCCATCTCTGGTCATCAAAGCTTATCGCCGTCTACTTGTAGGCCTGGCTCAGCGCCCAGATCGCCCAGACGATCACGGCCAGCGGAATCACGACGGCCGCGGTGCCGAGCGCGACACCCGCCCGCGCCCGGAAGCGATCGGCTCCCTCCCGGCCCCGCATCCTGCGCAGAGCGACGGTGCCTGAGACGACCGCAGAGATCCCCACGGGCACGAAGAAGTACACGGGAAGAAGGCGGACCCACATCGGGACCGGGACGGGCAGCAAGGGGCAGACCATCATCGCGACGGCGACAGCACCCAGTACAAGCGACGTCGTACCCCGCGACTGCTGCCGCGCCGCCACCTGTTCACTCGATCCGGCCATCTGCTCAACGGAACTCATGCTCGGGATGCTAGGCAGCAGGTACCGCGCTCCGCTTGGGCGCGAGTACCTAGGTCGTCCTGAGTAGCCCGCAGCCGAATAGACGGCACGAGACCAGCGCAGGAGCGGGCAGCGCCTCCACAGGTCTGTAAGCCCTGTTGCTCCTAGTGCTGTGACCGGGATTGTTCGCCGGATTGGTGTTCGTGGTCCTCGTGCCGGTTGGACGACGCCCCCGCCAAGAACCGCTCGGCGGGGGCAGTGGGTTAAGGAACTCAGGCGTGCAGCTCGTCCAGGGCGAGGAGGGAGAGTTCGACGGCGACGGGGACGGAGACAGCGGTCTTGAGGTGGACGACGACCAGCAAGCCCTTGGTGTTCTCCTGGGCCTCGGCGTAGCTGGTGGCGATGTACGGCGCGGCGTCCTGCGGCTGGAGGAGGAGGTCCACCGTCGCACCACGGGATGTCGCACAGACCGGTCTTGACCTCAAGTGTGGTTCAGGTTGGAGGCTTACTCGTACGCACCGCTGGCGGCTAGGGGCGGCGCAGCACTTCACACATTGGAGAAGCCCCATGTCGAGCAATACCGTTCAGAACCCCGGCCCCGCTGTGCCTGACGCATCCCCGGTCCACCGCTCCGGCCTCACCTGGTGGAAGGCACTGGTCACCGGGGCGGTCTGCGCGGTCGTCGTCAATCTGATCGTCCTCGCCATCGCCAAGCTGGCCGATGCCTCGCTCATCATCGTCAACGGCGGCGCAGAGCATCCGATCGCGGTCGGGGGCGTCATCGGCGCCTCAGTCGTCCCGCTGGTCGTCGGGACGGGCGCTGCCCTGTTGCTGTCCCTGTGGAAACTGGTCTTCCTGCGGATCGCGCAGTACATGGGCGGCGGCCTGGCACTGTTGTCGGTCGCCGGCCCGCTGTCGTCCGGCGCCGATGGCGGCACCGTCGCCGCCCTGACCCTGATGCACATCACCCTCGGCGTGACGGTCGTCACCACTCTGGAGCTCCACCGCCGCCACCGGCTCCTCTAGGGCCTGTTGCGAAAGTGGCTTTGAGACCCATAGGTAGCCAATGGGATTCGTGATGACGAACGGCGCGGCTATGCAGGGCCGCCCTTGCGGGTGGTCGCGCCCGCTGTGGTGAGGAGCGCGGCAGTTTCGGGATGGGGGCCGTTGTTTGCCCAGTCCAGGGGGGCCCAGCCCGTGCCGTGATCTTCCCGTAGGTTGGGATCGGCGCCGTGCGCCAATAGCTCGCGCACTGTCTCGGTGTGCCCCCAGCATGCGGCTGCGCACAGCGGTGTGCCCTCGGCGCCGAGTCCGCTGCTCTCGGTGTCAGGGGAGGCGCCGGCTGCCAAGAGCAGGCGGGCGATATCGGCTTCTCCGTTCACGGATGCCCAATAGAGAGGGGTGGTGCCCTCGCTGTCGGCTCGCTCCGGGTCGCCCCCAGCCCGCAGTACCGCCTTCACGACGGCGGCGTCACCCCCCGGTATTGCTTCGAAGAGACGTCGGGAGAGCTTCTTTTGCTGCCGCTGGTTCATGGAGCCGAGGCTAGTGACTGGGTACGTGGCGGGGCCAGTCATATCCACTCGTTGATGGCCGCGACCAGCACGGTTGCTGCGTAGCGAACGGCAACGCTTGTCGTATCGCGTTGCTACGGCTCGATGCCTCTTCAGGCGCTTGATTCCACGCTCCACTGCGTGGCGCTCGCGATAGTCGATCTTGTCGAACTTCGGCGGTCGGCCGCCGCGGTAGCCGCGCTTCTTACGGTTGTGGACCTGGTCGATCTTCTCCGGGATGGTGCAGCCGATGCCGCGTCTGCGGAGGTAGAAGCGGTTCGCGCGGGAGCCATAAACCTTGTCGGCCCGGACTCTGTTCGGTCGGGTTCGCGGCCGGCCCGGACCGGTGCGAGACACGCGTATCGCCTCCAGGACCGGCTGGAACTGCGGACTGTCGTGCCGGTGGCCGGCGGTAATGAGGAGAGCTAGATCTCCGCGCCCCATGGAGATTGATCATCCACAACCTTGATCGACTTTCGCAACAGGCCCTAGGATCCGCCGCTAGCATCACTCGATCGATAGGAGGCCCGATGATCGGCGTGCTCGCGACTTTCACGCAGACCGACAAGTTCGATCGTGCAACTCTCGCAAAGATTGCCGGCGAACTCCGAGGACCGTTCGAAGGCATGGCTGGCCTTCGCTTCAAGAGCTTCATGCTCGACGAAGACGGCGTTCAGGCAAGGAACTTCTACGTGTGGGATGACGAGGAGAAATGGCCGCGCCTTCTTCACGGAGGAGCTTGTCGACAAGGTGACGGGGATTTATGGCGTCCCGCCCAAAATCGAATACCTCGATATCGTGGGGTTCGTCGACAACTCTGGCACCTGATTCTCAAGGAGGCTGTCGCACAAACCTTTGCTGTCCAGGCCGTTTTGGACCATCGGGGCATGCCACAGAACATCCTCACATGCGATCGAGACCAACCGCTGCTGCACCCCTCAGCCCCCTGACCTGCGCGACTGGCTGCCCGAGGACCACCTCGCCTGGTTCGTGATCGAGGCGATCGAGCAGCTCCACCTCTAGCCCTTCTACGGCGCCTATCGCTCCGCCGGGCACGGCCGGGCTGCCCACGAGCCGAAGACGATGCTCACCCTGCTCGCTACTCCTACAGCGTCGGCGAGCGAAGCTCGCGCGGGATCGAGCGCCGCTGCCGCGAGAACGTCGCCTTCAGGGCGATCTGCGCAAGCCAGGCCCCGACCACGCGACGATCGCCCGCTTCCGGGTCCGCCACCAGGAGGCCCTCGCTGACCTCTTCGGCCAGGTGCTCGGCCTCTGCGCCGAGGCCGGCCTGGTCGAGGTGGCGGTGCTCGCCGTCGACGGCTCGAAGTTAGCGGGTGGCCAGGCCGCGCCAGTTCTTCAGGCGGTTGATGCATCGTTCGAGGTGTTGCGCTGCTTGTATGCCTCGCGGTCGAAGCCAGGAGGGCGGCCGCCGCGGCGGCCTTTGCGCTTGCGGTTGGCGATCTGGTCGGCGGGTTGTGGGATCTCAGCCCTGATCCCGCGGCTGGGGCGCCCTCGCCACCGCCGTACGAGCACAGCAACAAGGACCACCACAGCGGGTGAGGAGCGCAGAGCCGTGGTGGGATAAAAAGGGACGGCCCGCCGGGGCCGAGTTCCAGGAGAGCGAACCATGACCGAGCACCCCCACATCGCTGTGTTCACGAACGCGTACGCGGCCTTCACCACAGGCGACATGGACGCGCTGGCACGGGTGTTCTCCGCCGATGTCGTATGGCACACACCGGGCCGCCACCCCCAGTCGGGAGACCATGTGGGCCGGGATGCCGCATTCGCATCGTTCGCGCAGGAGTTCGAGCGCTCCGGCGGCACCTACCGGCCGGTGATCCACGACGTGCTCGCGAACGACAACCACACGGTCGCTCTGCTCCACGTGACGGCAGCGCGCGAAGGCAAGACACTCGACATGAACTACGTCCTGATCCTCCATATCCAGGACGGAAAGATCGTGGAGGGCTGGGAGACCTGGACAGACCAGACCGAGCTCGACGAGTTCTGGAGCTGACGAAACTCACACCCCTCGACGAAGCATCAGCCCTTCCCTGCCCGGCGGTGGCGAACCGGGTGCGGTCGTCGCCGATCTCGGCCAGGGCAGCCCTATGCGGAACCCGGCACGCAGGGGCGATGTCCGACCCGCCACGGCTCGGTGTCGAGGACGTCGTCGTCCAGCTGCTCCGCAAGACGGATGCGCCGCCGGCCGTCATTGCCGAGGTAGATCAGTGCTTCGTGGATGTCGGCGATGTCGCGGCAGTACGTCACGCCGGGCACGCCGCGGGCCCACACATGAGAGATCCGCTTGTAGTCCAGGACCCAGGCGAGCGCGCCGTTGTGGATGAATGGCAGGTGAGACAGCGCAGGATCATCGACTTACCGCCGGTCCCGGCGGAGATCAGCACGTGTGGGGAGTCGTGGTCCAGGTCGACGGAGACCTTCTTCTTGCCAGACCCGAGGCCGATCAGCGGCGCCGACTCCGGCATCTTCTGCAGCATTTCGCGTATGCCCGGGTCGGAGATGCGCAGCGCCTTGGGCGGCCAGAGCTTCTTCTTGACGACCACAAGGGTGTCGCGTCCGGCGCGGCGCCAGGTGAAGGAGACGTTCTCCAAGGCGAGTTTCCTCACGATGAGGTCGGCGACCGGGTCCTCGTTGAAGCGCAGGTGTACCGGTACGTCGATGAGTATGTGGGCGCGGCGCGGGTCGGTCTGCTCGGGGATCCCCAGGGGGCTGGCGCAGGCACCTCAGCCCCCGCTTTGAATCGTGACAAATTGACTCTGACCTGCACGGACGGCTCCCCGGAGATCAACTCTACATAGCGCGTATACACATCGCGTATACGTGGTGTGTATAGTTCGCGTCATGTCAATCGGTCACACGCTCCTCGGGCTCCTGGAGTCCGGCCCGCGCCACGGTTACGACCTGAAGCGCGCCTTCGACGAGAAGTTCGGTCACGACCGGCCCCTGCACTACGGCCAGGTCTATTCGACAATGTCCCGCCTGCTGAAGAACGGCCTTGTCGAGGTCGACGGAATAGAGGCAGGCGGCGGCCCCGAGCGCAAGCGGTACGCGATCACCGAGGCCGGCATCACCGATGTCGCCCAGTGGCTCGCCACGCCCGAGAAGCCGGAGCCGTACCTCCAGTCGACCCTCTACACCAAGATCGTCCTCGCGCTGCTCACCGGCCGCAGCGCCGCCGGGCTGCTCGACACCCAGCGTTCGGAGCATCTGCGGCTGATGCGCATCCTCACCGACCGCAAGCGCCGCGGCGACCTCGCCGACCAGCTCATCTGCGACCATGCGCTGTTCCACCTGGAAGCCGACCTGCGCTGGCTGGAGCTGACCGCCGCCCGCCTCGACCAGCTCGCGAAGGCGGTGATCGCATGACCCCCGCCGGCTCCCTGCTCGTCGCGGACAACCTCCGCAAGGCCTACGGGCCCACCAACGCGCTGGACGGCGCCGAGTTCTCCATCCACCCCGGCGAGGTCGTCGCCGTCATGGGCCCCTCCGGCTCCGGCAAGTCGACCCTGCTGCACTGCCTGGCCGGGATCGTCACCCCCGACTCGGGCACCCTCACCTACGACGGCCGTGAGCTGTCGGCCATGAACGACGCGGAGCGCAGCGCGCTGCGCCGCAGCGAGTTCGGCTTCGTTTTCCAGTTCGGTCAGCTCGTGCCCGAGCTGACCTGCGTCGAGAACGTGGCGCTGCCGCTGCGGCTGAACGGCACCAAGCGCAAGGAGGCCGAGCGCACCGCCCTGCAGTGGATGGAGCGCCTGGAGGTCGACGACCTCGCCGCCAAGCGCCCCGGTGAGGTCTCCGGCGGCCAGGGCCAGCGCGTCGCCGTGGCCCGTTCCCTGGTCACCGGCCCGCGGGTGCTGTTCGCCGACGAGCCGACCGGCGCGCTCGACTCCCTCAACGGCGAGCGGGTGATGGAGCTGCTCACGGAGGCCGCCCGGTCCACGAACGCAGCCGTCGTCCTCGTCACGCACGAGGCTCGGGTGGCCGCGTACTCGGACCGCGAGATCGTCGTACGCGACGGCAGGTCCCGGGACATGGAGCGCGCCGTATGACCGCCCGCGTCTGGGCGCGCGATCTGCTCATGGGCGCCAGGTTCGCGGTGGGCGGCGGCCGTGAGGGCTGGACCCGCACCCTGCTCACCAGTCTCGGCGTCGGGCTTGGCGTGGCGCTGCTGTTGGTCACCAGCGCCATCCCCAGCGCCCTCGCCGCGCGCGATCTGCGCGGTGACGCCCGCAGCGAGCAGACGGCGTCGGCGGGCGAAAGGCAGGGACACGACACGCTGCTCATGAGCGAGGCAGACACCCGTTTCGGCGGCGAGGACATCTACGGCAGGCTGCTGATGCCGGAGGGTTCAGAGGCGCCGCTGCCGCCCGGCCTGGAGAAGTTCCCCGCCCCCGGTGAGATGGCCGTCTCCCCGGCCCTGGACAAGCTGCTGACGTCGGACGAGGGGACGCTGCTTCGCGAGCGGCTGGATGCGAAGGTCACCGCGGTCATCGGCGACGAGGGGCTGCTCGGCCCGGATGAACTCGCCTACTACGAGGGCAGCAACACGCTCAAACAGCTCGGCGGACAGATGGTCACCGGCTTCGGCGACTCCGCCGAAACCGCGAAGATGGACCCCGTCCTGGCCCTGCTGATCGTGCTGGTCTTCGTCGCCCTGCTGACGCCGGTGGCCGTCTTCATCGCCGCCGCGGTGCGCTTCGGCGGCGAGCGCCGCGACCGCCGCCTCGCCGCGCTGCGCCTGGTGGGCGCCGACGGCCTGATGACCCGGCGTATCGCGGCGGGCGAGGCCCTCGCCGGAGCACTGGCCGGGCTGGTCCTCGGGGCTGGGTTCTTCGCCGCGGCACGACAGTCGGCGTCCGGGATCGAGCTGTACGGGAGGAGCGTGTTCCCCGGCGATCTCGATCCGGTCCCCGCACTCGCCGCCCTTGTCGCGCTGGCCGTACCCGCCGCCGCGGTCGCCGTGACGCTGCTGGCCATGCGCAGTGTCGTGATCGAGCCACTGGGCGTGGTCCGTACCGCGAAACCGTCTCGGCGACGGGTTTGGTGGCGGTTGACGCTCCCTGCGGGAGGGCTCGCACTGCTCTACCCGATGGCCGGCATGGGCAACGAGAACGGGGGGTTCAGTCGCTGGCAGGTGAGCACCGGAGTGGTGATGCTGCTGGTCGGGATCACAGCGCTGCTGCCCTGGCTGGTCGAGACCGCGGTGGCACGGCTCGGCGGCGGTCCGGTCTCCTGGCAACTGGCCGTGCGGCGGCTCCAGCTGAGCAGCGCCGCCGCAGCACGGCTGGTCAACGGCATCGCCGTCGCGGTCGCCGGCGCGATCGCGCTGCAGATGATGTTCACGGGCGTCGAGGGCATGTATACCAGGAGCACGGGCAACGACCCCTCGCGCGCCGCGATCTCCGCCAGCGCAGGAGCCGGCGACGCCGCCGCCGGCCGCGCCGACGCCATCGCCCGCGAGATCGGCGGCACCAAGGGCGTCGCCGAGGCGATCGCACTGAGCGAGACCCACCTCGCCACGTCCCCGACGGAGTGGAGGACGACCGCCAAACTCACCATGGGCAGCTGCGACGCGCTGCGCGAGGTGGCGTACCTGCCCTCCTGCAAGGACGGCGATACGTTCGTGCTGCGCGGCGGCTGGAACGACGACTCCACCGCGGCGGTGGTGAAACCCGGCCGGAAGATCTACGCCGGACACATCGGCGACGACAGCGGCCTCGAACCCGTCGCTTGGACCCTGCCGGCATCCGCGAAGGAAGCCACGAGCCGCCGTGACCCTCACGGTCTGCAACGCAGCGGCATCCTCGCCACCACGGAGGCAGTGCCGAAGGGCCTCGGCCGAGGACAGTGGGCGTCCATCTACATCCAGCTGGACCCGTCCGTGCCGCAGGCCGCCGAGCGGGCCCGGACGGCAGTCCGCAAGGCCGATCCGACGCTGTCCCTGTTCCAGCTCCAGGCCACCGAGCAGTCCCACCGCTTCACGTCGATCCGCACCGGACTGTTCATCGGAGCGACCTGTGTACTGCTGCTGATCGGGGCCAGCCTGCTCGTCTCCCAGCTTGAGCAGCTACGCGAACGCAGGAAACTCCTGTCCGCGCTCGTCGCCTTCGGCACCCGCCGCTCGACCTTGAGTATGTCGGTCCTCTGGCAGACCGCGGTACCGGTCGCCCTCGCACTGCTGCTCTCGTCGGCCGTGGGCGTGGCCCTCGGCACGGTGCTGCTAAAGATGGCGAGCCTCCGGGTGACCGTCGACTGGGTGCCGGTCGCCGCGATGGCCGGGGTCGGAGCCGGGATCGTCCTGCTGGTGACACTGCTCAGCCTTCCGCCACTGCTGCGGCTGATGCGGCCGGAGGGCTTGCGGACGGAGTGACGCCGACGGATCCCCGGTAGGTCGGCATCTGCACCGGGAGGTCCGCCAGGGCCTCCCGGAGCGCGACCGCCAACCCCTCGAACACACCCGGCCGTCCGCCGAGATGACCTCCGGGAGGGTCTCCACGCTCCACGACGGCACCAATCCAACGACCCGTCAGCGATCGGGAAGGTAATGCGCCGCTCCGCAAGGACCGGCACCCATCACATGCATGCATCGGCGTATGCAGGCCGATGACCACCACTCACGACCATCAAGGGGGGTATTCGGCATGCCCGAATACAGGAAGAAGTTCAAGGTCACCGCCGTCGCAGCCGCCGTCACAGCACTGGCGCTGACGCTCGGCGGCTGCTCGATGGACACCACCTCGCCTTCGGCCGCCCGCGACAGCGGATCGGATGCGAAGCCCCTGTCCTTGTCGGCCGCAGGCGGCACCGACTGCGCGAAGGCCAAGTGCATAGCCCTGACCTTCGACGCCGGGCCCGGCAAGGACACCCCGAAGCTGCTCGACACCCTGAAGGAGAAGCAGGTTCACGCGACCTTCTTCCTGCTCGGCAAGAACCACGTGGTCAAACACCCCGACGTCGTACGGCGTATCGCCGCCGAGGGCCATGAGGTGGCCAATCACACCTGGTCGCACCATCGGCTCGACGAACTCGGCACCGATGAAATACGCAACGAGCTCTCCCGTACGCAAGAAGCCATCGCCAAGATCACCGGCAGCCGCCCCACCCTGATGCGCCCACCGCAGGGCCGAACCAGCGACGACGTCACCAGCGTCAGCCGGGAGCTCGGCCTCGCCCAGATCCTGTGGAGCGCCACCGCCAAGGATTACTCCACCACCGACTCCGAGCTCATCAGAAAGCGGATCCTCGACCAGGCCGGGAGCGACGGCATCATCCTGCTGCACGACATCTACGACGGAACCGTGCCCGCCGTCCCCGGAATCATCGACGAGCTGACGAAGCGCGGCTACACATTCGTCACCGTGCCCGAGCTGCTCGCGCCCGGCAAGGCCAACCCCGGTGAGGTGTACCGCCCCTGAGAGCCACTAGGGAACCTGCCGAGCGCCTCGGAACACCGCCTGTCCACCGCGGCGGGCGCGGGCCAAAGGGCGAGGGCATCACGTTCGTCATACGCCTTGAGGACGGAAACCTCGTATTCCGCCCGGCAGCAAGCTCGACCCCAAGGACATGCTGTGATCACCTCGATCCCATGGGCGACTGGACATGGGAACTGACGTCGAGCACAGGCTGGCTTCGTTCACTTCAACCGGTTCTGGCGCAGCTTCTGGATGTTGTTGGTGATCTTTAGGCCGTCAGCCTTTGACAGAGCCGCTGGAAGTGACTGAGTGGTCGTGGCGGAGAAGCCGGTGTGGTGCCGCGCGAGAAGCATTCGCTGAGGCGGATGATGTTGGTTCCGGCGGCTGTCAGCACGTGTTGGACGTGCGTCTTTGCCAGGCCGCGGTAGCGGCAATGGCGCAGGCCATGGGCGTGGACGGTTTCAACTCAGAGGAAGCGCAAAGGCGGGAACTAGCGGTGAACACCGCACGCACGGGTACTTCTTCCGCGTCACCACCGCGGGCCGCCAGGCCCTCGCCGACGCCACCTGACCCACCGGGGGTCGACGCTGCCCTGGACGTGGCCGCGTAGGCCCGAGTAGCGACAGAAGGACCCGCCGGCGGCGGGTCCTTCCTCGTGAGGGTTGGCCTCAACCTCCGTGTGCTCACGCCGAGGCAGGGAGACCGAACTCTTCGAAGGCGGTCTGCCCCATGCACCTCGTCGAGGACATGCGGTGGCTCCGGACGAGACAGGCAGCCCAGGTTGATTGTGAAAACGAAGAGCTACTCAGAACCGGGGGCGCTCGATCGCGTCGGCCGCTCATGCTTGCGCGATCAGTGCGTGTGCGATAGCCGTGTCGAGGAGGCGGCGCAGGTGAGCCGGTGTGGCTGCGACGGCGGTGGCGAGCAGTCCCGGCCCGTTGGCAAGAGAGGTGAGGACGGCGCATCCCTCCACCGGGTCGTCACCGAAGACGTATGCCTTTTGATCTGCGGTTAGCTCGGGGTGAACGACGAGGAGTTGCCCGGTGGCGCGGTAACCGCCCAGGACTGCAGGGCCGTCCCAGGCCGGTGCCGGGTCACCGTATGTGGTGTGCTGGTCGAGGAGCAGTTGGCCGTCGCTTCGCACGGTCAGACGGGTGGAGAGATGACCGGGGGGCTCGGCTGTGCGGCCGAGTAGTTGTTCTTCCCGCAGCAGCAGGCGGGAGGTGGAGGCGAGTTCCACGGTGTAGGACTGGTGAAGGGTGCTGCCTCGGGTGCTGATCAACGGCTGTGGCAGCCAGTTCAGGGATGCGTTCTCGCCGACGGTGAGCCGTACGTCGTAGGTGGCCGGGGCGGTGGTCGAGCCGCGCAGTGCGATGGTGGCGGCGGCCGTGGTCACCTCCAGCTCGGATCGCGCTTCGGCCGTGATGTCGAGTTCGAGGCGGTCCCCGCCGAGCGGTGCGCTCATGGCCCCGATCACGCTGACCCGCGCCCGCCCGTCACGGGCTCGCAGGCGGCGCAGGTGGAAGGGCCCGTCGCTGTGCAGGAGCGGGAGCGTTGTGGTGCGGCCGTTGTGGGCGGCTCGGATACGGGCGGTGGCGCGGACGCCGGTGGGGTGGGGGACGGAGGTGTGGTCCTCGGGTGGGCGGTTCTGGGCACCGAGGTGGGTGCCGGGCGCGTGCGCCTGAACCGCGGAGGCCGTCTGGTCAGCCGGCCTGTTGTCCGCCTCGCCCTTCGTAGCAGTGCCCGGCCGGTGGCCGGCTGGTGCCCGTGTCGTGGCCGGTAGTTGCGTGGTGCCAGTCACGCGGCAGTCCCGGCGCGCCACGCGGCCAGACGCCCAGTGACCCAGTCGGCGACGGGACGGATCCCGTCGGCCGAGGCGAGGCTGGTGAAGGCGACCGGCAGAATGCCGCGCTGCTTCTTCGCGTCGGCTGCCATGGTGTCCAGGTCGGCACCGACATACGGCGCGAGGTCGGTTTTGTTGACCACGAGGAGGTCGGCGGTGGTGATGCCGGGCCCGCCCTTGCGCGGGATGTCGTCGCCGCTGGCCACGTCGATCACGAACACCTGGGTGTCGACGAGTCCGCGCGAGAAGGTGGCGGTGAGGTTGTCCCCTCCGGACTCGATGAGAATCAGGTCCAGCGGCCCAAGTGTCTGCTCCAGCTGCTCGACCGCTTCGAGGTTGGCGGAGATGTCGTCGCGGATCGCGGTGTGCGGGCAGGCGCCGGTCTCCACGGCGGTGATCCGTTCTGGCGGCAGCACGGCCTCGCGGCGCAGGAACTCGGCGTCCTCGCGCGTGTAGATGTCGTTGGTGACCACGGCGATGGACAGCCGGTTCCGCAGTGCACGGCACAGCGCGGCGACGGTCGCGGTCTTGCCCGAGCCCACGGGCCCGCCGAGCCCGACCCGCAGCGCGCGGCGGCTGCCGTCGGGGTGCAGCGCATCGGCGCTGTGGGTGTGGCGGTGGGGCATGGTGGCGGGATGGTCGAGGTGCACGGCGACTCCAGGTCGGCAGGGGCAGGTCAGGAGGCGAAGAGGCGGACGCTCCAGGCGGCGTGTTGCTCGCCGGTGATGTCCAGCAGCGGTGAGGACGCGGCGGGCAGCGCGCCGACGCCTTCGGTGGCGAGGTGATCGGCCGCGGCGGCTGCGGTTCGGGCGATCTCGTCGAGTTCACCGGCGAGCCGCGCCAGGAGGGCGGTCGCGTCGAACGGGTCGAGGCTCAGCAGTCGTACTGCTGCGGTCGCCGGCCCGCTGACGCTCTCATAGGCGGCGCACTGCGCGGCATCGAACGGCGTCAGGCCTGCGGCGCGGGCCGCAATGCCGAGGACGATCGGCTGGTGCGCTCCTTGCGGCAGGACGCGGGCGATCCGGTCGAGGTCGGGCGAGGGCCAGGTGGCGCGCGCCGCCCGCAGCATCTGCCGGCCGAGCCTGCGGGCGACCTGTCGCAGCGCCGGCGCGGGCGTGCGGGCGTCGGCGGCTTCGTCCAGCATCAGAAGGTCGTATCCGGTGGCGGCCGCGGCGGCGAGCCCTGCCGCGGTCAGCCCGGCGGTATGCAGGCGCCCCCGGCAGAACGCCTCCAGACTTGCCGTGTCGTACACGCCGTGAGAGGCGATGGCGGCCTCCACACCGCCGGAGTGGGCATGCCCGCCGGCGGGAAAGCGGCCATCGGCCAGAACGAGCAGGGCAGCACGGCTCATGGGGGCAGTGGCCCGCCTTTCACGGAGACAGGCGGCCCGGCCAGAAGGAGCGGCCAAGCCGATAACGGGGAAAGCGGGATCAGAACAGGAAGTACCGCTGGGCCATGGGCAGTTCGGTGGCGTAGTGCCGTCCGATCTGTTGCCCGTTCACCGTGGTGCGTACGTCGGACGTGGTGGCGCCGCCGATGGTGACGTCGAAGGTGTCCGGGTCGATGACGATCTCCGGCCGGCCGTCGTTGTGCACCATGTCGGCCTTGGTCACCTGGCGCGTGGACTTGATCGCGCGCAGCGGCTTGAGCAGGCCGATCCGGGACAGCTCGCCCTCGACGGCCAACTCCGGCACGAAGTTGAAGGAGTTGTTCTTTGGAGATTGGCCACTGAACCCCCACACCGGGCGCGGCAGGAACGGCTGCGGCGTCGGAATGGACGCGTTGGCGTCACCGACCTGCGCGTACGCGATCTGGCCGCCCTTGATGACCATGTGCGGCTTCACACCGAAGAACTTGGGTTCCCACAGCACCAGGTCCGCGAGCTTGCGCGTCTCCACGGAGCCGACCTCGTCGTCGATTCCGTGGGTGATGGCCGGGTTGATCGTGTACTTGGCGATGTAGCGCCGGGCCCGGAAGTTGTCCGCCTCGGAGGTGTCCTCGCTGAGGTGTCCGTAGCGGGACTTCATAACGTGCGCGGTCTGCCAGGTCCGCATGATCATCTCGCCGATGCGGCCCATAGCCTGCGCGTCGGAGGACATCATCGAGATGGCGCCCATGTCGTGCAGCAGGTCCTCGGCAGCCATGGTGGACGGCCGGATCCGGGAATCGGCGAACGCCATGTCCGCCTCGATCTCGGGATTGAGGTGGTGGCACACGATCATCATGTCGACGTGCTCCTTGACGGTGTTGACCGTCAAAGGCCGAGTCGGATTCGTCGACGCGGGCAGCACACTCGGCTCGCCCACCAGGCTGATCATGTCGGGTGCGTGACCGCCGCCGGCACCCTCGACGTGGAAGACGTGCAGGCTGCGGTACTTCCCCTTGCCGTCCTTGGTCGCGGCGAGGGTGTGCTGCACGAACCCGGACTCGTTCAGCGAGTCGGCGTGCAGGGCGACCTGAACGCCCGTCTCGTCGCACACCCTCAGAGCCGCGTCGATCACCGCAGGCGTGGCACCCCAGTCCTCGTGGATCTTGAAACCGAGGGCGCCGGCGCCGACCTGGTCGCGCAGCGCCTTCTCCGAGACCGTGCTGCCCTTGGCGAGCAGACCGATGTTGACCGGGCAGGAGTCCAGCGCCTCGAACATCCGCTGGATGTGCCACTTGCCGGGTGTCACGGTGGTGGCGGTACTGCCCTCGGCGGGCCCGGTGCCGCCGCCGATCAGCGTGGTCACACCCGACGCGAGTGCTTCGTGAATCTGCTCGGGGCACAAGAAGTGCACGTGGGTGTCGACGCCGCCCGCGGTCAGGATCCGCCCGTTGCCGGAGATCACCTCCGTCTCGGGCCCGACGACGAAGTCCGATGCACGTTCGTGGTTGTTGGGCCTTGGTGACATCGTCTCCGGGTTGTACGCCTTGCCGATCGCCTGGATCCGGCCGTCGCGCAGACCGACGTCGGCCTTCACCACGCCCCAGTGGTCCAGGATCAGCGCACCAGTGATCACCGTGTCCACCGGCGTCCGGGTATCGTCGCGCGGAACGTGCGACTGGCCCATCGACTCGCGGATCACCTTGCCGCCGCCGAAGACCATCTCATCGCCGCTGCGACCGGGCCCGCCACTCCAGTCCTCGTCGATCCTGATGACGAGGTTGGTGTCGGCGAGCCGGACCCGGTCGCCGGTTGTCGGGCCGTAAAGCTCGGCGTACGTGGACCGCTTCAGAGGGCTCGCATATTCAGTCGCGCCGCGCATCGAGGTGCACATCCTTTTCGCTCTTCCCGGCCTGAAGTCCCCTGACGATGCGGTCCCCCGCGATAGGCACCAGCTGCACCGTGCGCTCGTCACCCGGCTCGAATCGCTCCGAGGTCCCGGACGGAATGTGCAGCCGCATGCCGTGTGCCGCCTTCCGGTCGAAGCAGAGACCTTCGTTGACCTTGAGGAGACCTTCGTTGACCTCGGCGAAGTGATAGTGCGAGCCGATCTGGATCGGGCGGTCCGACGGGTTGCTCACGAGCAGTTCCACGGGCTGTTGGCCCTCGTTGAACTCCACCGCGGAATCCTCGTCGTCCGGACGAAGCTCCAGCTTGCCCGGATGGACATCCACGTCCTCGGCCGCCTCGTCGAACGGATCGTGAATGGTCACCAGCTTCGTCCCGTCCGGGAACGTCGCCTCGACCTGCACGTTGGCGATCATCTCCGCGACGCCTTCCATAACTTCGCTGCGCTTCAGCACACAGCGGCCGGACTCCATGACCGAGTCCACCGTCGCACCGTCCCGGGCCTCCTCATACACGTGCGCCGTCAACAGCGCCATGACCTCGGGATAGTTCAGCAGCAACCCCCGCTCACGGCGCCGCTGGGCAACGTCCGCCGCGACATGGACCAGCAGACGTTCCTGCTCATGCGGAGTCAGGTGCATACAGTCCCCCTTCCTACTCATCGCTTGACCTGGGCGGCGAAGACTCACGAGGGCAGCGTGATGCGTGCTGGCGCCGGATGCCGCAGGTTGATCATCGACGGCAGGACAAACGAGACAGGGGAGAAACACCCCACCAAAGGAGTGAAATAGGGATATAGGCGGCGCCAGAAGACACGCCTCTGATGTCCTCGATCCCCTCTCACTTGGTGCAGGATCCCGTTCATCACCTGCCTGGGATCCCGCCATCGGCCACGACGCCCGTTACTTTCGCAGAAACGGCTTCTGAATGGCGCCTGACGCCTGCATGACAACGTTTCGCCAGCGCGTGACGGCGGAGCGTGTGTGGGTTCGCGAGATCGATGACGATGAGGGCCGACGGCTGAACTCCGGGAGAGCTTCGGTGAGTTCATCGACCGCATGAACGCCCAATTCGCATAACACCCCGACGTGCGCCCTGGAGCCAGCAGCTCCAGGGCGCTTGGGCACCCGTTGGCGTGAGGCGGCCGGCCCAGGACGCGGTCGTGCCCAGGCTCCCCAGGTGCACCCCCGGTCCGGCAGCTACCCGTGGCGTCCCAGACTCTTTTCGAGCTGGACGCCGTTGGCGAGCCGACAACTGCTCAACTGGCCTGCATTGTTGTCGCGGTTCGTTGTCGAGATCGGCTCAGGCGGTAGCCGTCTCGGTTGGAGATGTGTTCGGCAACGGCGTCCCGCCGATCTGGAGGTGTACGCCGTCGGGCGAGCCGGCGGTGTAGGTCGGCTTCAGGGTGAACCTGATCGAAGAGACGGGCTCCCGCCCGCGAAGGCGAACGCTGCCGTTGGAGTCACTGGGCCCAAGGCTCCCGTCGGGATTGGGGACAGGATCCGCAAACTGGCCCTTGACCTTGTTGCCGTCGACCTCAAAGTGATCGTCGCCGCTGAGCCGTTCGACGCGCGTACCCGACGGAAGCTCCAGGAACTCCAGCTCGGAGGCGAGCGATCCCAGGTGGAAGACGGGATTCTTCACCGGTGGACGGAAACTGACTTCGAGCGCACTGCCTTCAAAGAGACCGACCATTTCGATCATGTCCGAGGCGGGCAGCGGCGGGGTGAAGTACGCCAACCCGAATTCCGTCCAGTCCTCCTGCAGGTAAGCGGCACCCAGGGGCCCGGCGAGCGTCACCGAAGTGCGGCGGTCCAGGGTTCCCTCGGCCGTGGTGCGCTCGTCGTTGCGGGACGTCCAGTCGACGAACACAGGCTGCTCTACCGTCCCGCCGATCTGGAGGTGTACGCCGTCGGGCGAGCCGCCGCTGTAGGTCGGCTTCAGGGTGAACCTGATCGAAGAGACGGGCTCCCGCCCGCGAAGGCGAACGCTGCCGTTGGAGTCACTGGGCCCAAGGCTCCCGTCGGGATTGGGGACAGGATCCGCAAACTGGCCCTTGACCTTGTTGCCGTCGACCTCAAAGTGATCGTCGCCGCTGAGCCGGTCGAGGCGTGTACCCGACGGAAGCTCCAGGAACTCCAGCTCGGAGGCGAGCGATCCCAGGTGGAAGACGGGATTCTTCACCGGTGGACGGAAACTGACTTCGAGCGCACTGCCTTCAAAGAGACCGACCATTTCGATCATGTCCGAGGCGGGCAGCGGCGGGGTGAAGTACGCCAACCCGAATTCCGTCCAGTCCTCCTGCAGGTAAGCGGCACCCAGGGGCCCGGCGAGCGTCACCGAAGCACCGCCCAGGGTTCCAGTCGCCTCGGTCCGTTCATCGTTGCGGGACGTCCAGTCGACGAACACAGGCTGAAGTGTTGCCATTTGCCTTGACCGCCTCACACCGGGGACCGGATCGGCCACCTTCATGGCGGCTGAATGAGGGATTCCGCCCCAGGTTGCATCCACCGTGTCGCGGACCCGACATGACGGGGCAGAGCGCGAATCGGGGGCGCTCGAAGCACCGGTAGCCCGATCCCAAGAAGCGTGAAGGACGGCCGTGACCGGTGGTGCCGGCGTGGCGTTCGGCTCAGGGCAGTCTCTATTGGCCTTCGGGCGCGGAGACGGGCGAGGATTGATTCCATTGCTGTGGGCAGCGTCGTCCGCGGCTGCTCGCTCCGCCCGGAGATCGCGGTGGACTCGCTCGCACGTCGGGCACCGCCCGCCTTCCGCTGGCTGGTAGCCGTCCTCGCCCACCGTGTCAGGCGTGACGTCCGTACCGCAGGACCGGCACTCCCACGACTCCTGCCAGCGCTCCAACTCGTCCCGGACCGCCAGATCCTCGATGACGCGGGCGGCTTCGCGTTCCTGGCGGTGCTGTTCGTCGCGGGCGAGGTAGTCGTCGCGGGTGTTGGTGAGGGCGTCGGTGAGGGTCCGCCAGGCTGGCCCGGTTGGCTGCCCTGCTCGGACAAAGAAGCCTCCCGCTGCCGTGGCCCCGAGCCCGCGCGCCCTTGGAGCGCGTGTCTGTTATTGATCAGGCGGGTTGGGATGTCGTCGTGCGGGCTTGGTAGTTGCGGATCTCGCGCAGGGACAGGCCGACGGCTGCGATGTTCAAGGGGAAGGCGATCATGTTCGCCACTTCCGGATTGTCGACGGCGCGCTGGAGGCTCGCGGCGGTCGCGATCAGGAGGAGAGCGAGGGGCAAGTATCTGCGCCATGGGGGGATGTCACGTATGCGGGTGACCTTGAGCGTGTACCTGAAGGCGGTGAGAAACAGGACCAGGAGCAGGAGCAAGAGCAGGGCGATGATCGGCATGCTGGGCACTCTCGGCGGTGATGGTTGGGGACGCTTCGGCGGGGCCTTGTGCCGGTCGTGTGTGTGGCGTGGGTTACGGCTCGATCAGGCCTGAGCGGATCGCGTAGCGGGTGAGTTCCAGGCGGTCACGCATACCCAACTTCTGGAGCAGGTTGGCGCGGTGGCGTTCGACGGTCTTGGTGCTGATGACGAGGAGGTCGCCGATTTCCTTCGAGGTGTGACCTTCGGCAACCAGCTTGAGGATCTCTTCCTCGCGGTTGGTGATAGCCCTGGCGGGGAGGGGATCGCCCTGCTGGGCCAGGTCGAGGTATTTGCGGATGAGGGTGGTTTCTGCGCCGGGGTAGATGAACGGCTCGTCGCGTATGGCTGCCCTGCATGCTTCGACGAGGTCGCGGTCGGCAACGGATTTCAGTACGTAGCCGCTGGCCCCGACCTTGAGAGCTTCGAAGAAATACTGCTCGTTGTCGTACATCGTCAGGATCAGGATCCGCAGGTCCGGCTGGAGGCGGGACAGTTCGCGGGCGGCCTGCAGTCCGGTCTGGCGGGGCATAGCGATGTCGAGAATGGCCAGGTCTATCTGCTCGGTGCGGGCCTGGACGATGGCCTCGGCGCCGTTGTCGGCCTCGGCGACGACGGTGAGGTCGGGTTCGTTGTCGAGGATGAGCCGGACACCACGGCGTACGAGTGCGTGGTCGTCGGCGAGCAGGATGCGGGTCTTCGCGGGCGTGGTCATGAGTGGGCCCCCTTCGCCTCGGGCACGTCCAGAAGCACATCAGTGCCACCGGACGGCCCGGGACGGATGGTCAGTTCGGCTCCGATGAGCAGGGCCCGTTCACGCATTCCGCGGATTCCAGCACCCTCCGGAGCCTGACCAATGCCCTGACCGTTGTCACGGATCAGCAGCCCGATACCGCCTGCGGGCCCGCAGCTCAGGTGAACCTCCACCGCACGAGCGCCGGCGTGGCGGGCGACGTTGGTCAGCCCTTCCTGCGCCACCCGGTACAGGACCAGTTCAGCCTCTTCGCTCTGTGGCGGGAGGCCAGGACTGATGTAGGCACGGGCGGACAGGCCGCGTGTGGTGAATTCGGCAGCCAAAGACCTCAGCGCGCTGTGCAGCCCAAGCTCTTCCAGAACGCCGGGGCGAAGCCTGCGGGCGATGCGGCGGATCTCGTCCAAGCTTGCGCGAGTGGCTTCCTGCACCTGGCCGAGTTCGTCCCGCAAGGCGGCCGGCGCCTGGTCAGCGGAGTGCTTCAGCTGGAGCAGGACAGCCGTAAGGGTCTGCCCGATCTCGTCGTGGAGCTCCTGCGCGATGCGGTGCCGTTCGGCTTCCTGTGCTGAGAGCACCCGGGCGCTGCTGGCGGCGCGCTCGGCTTCGAGGCGGTCGAGCATCTTGTTGAACGTTTTGGTCAGTTCGGCCATCTCGCCCGGTCCGCTCACTGCGAGTCGACTGCCGGGGCGAAGGAGGTCAGCGGTGATCATCGCCCGGCTCAGCCGCTGCAGCGGCGCGAGCCCGATCCGCAGCAGGACGGCGTTGGCGACCAGCATCGCAATCAGACCGGCGCCCAGCACCAGGGCCTCGCCCGGCAGCACGGGCGTGGAGACCGTGACGGGACCGAGTAGCAACAGGACGGCGACGACTAGCACGGCGGCGTTGAGCAGGAGGATCCGCCAGTACAGCGACATGGTCCTGCCTTCCTCGGTGGGCTTCACTCCCACTATCGCCGCCCTGGCATCGTGCTGGCCGCATCCACCCTGTGACCTGCGGCGGGACCTATGTCCCCGTCCAAGCCTGACCGGAGCCTGAGGGTGCTGTCCATCCGTGGTGACACCCATATCCCTGCCGTATATCCAGATGGCAGCATGGCGGCTCTGGGGCCGGTGATCGCACCCATCTGCACCGCCCAGTGGGACGTGAAACGTGTACGACGAGAAGGAGGGACGGGTCGTGCCCACTCCGCGGATGAGAACGACACCACTGCCCGGCATCGGTGTCCAATACGACCTCACAACGCGTGAGCACCGCCATCTGTCGGTGATCGCGCACCGCGATGGGTCACGGACGGTCAACGTCTACCGGGCCGACGACCCGGACGCGTGCGCGCAGTCCCTGCATCTGACGGGAGCGGAGACGGCGTCACTGATCGACGCGCTGATGCCCGCCCACCACAGCCCGAACGTGCTGCACACCACCGATCTGGGGCTGGTCGCCGAACGGATCGAGCTGTCCGGGCACTCGTACTGGAACGGGCGGGTCCTTGGAGAGACGCGGATGCGGACCGAGACCGGGGCGTCGATCGTCGCCGTACTGCGCCGGGCCCAGGCAATTCCCTCTCCTGCGCCAGACTTCCGCCTCGCCGGCGGGGACATTCTGATCGTCATCGGCACCCGCGAAGGTGTCGACGCGGCCGCGGCGATACTCGGACGGGAGTGACCGGGTGCACTCCGCTGTCTTCCTGATCGAGTTCGGTGCGATCATCCTTGGCCTCGGCCTGCTCGGCAGGCTCGCGGGCCGGCTCCACTTCTCACCGATACCGCTGTATCTGCTGGCGGGCCTCGCCTTCGGCGAAGGCGGTCTGCTGCCCCTGGGAGCAAGCGAGGAGTTCGTCGCGATCGGTGCCGAGATCGGCGTCATCCTCCTGCTTCTGATGCTGGGCCTGGAGTACACCGCCAGCGACCTTGTCTCCAACCTCAAGACCCAGTACCCGGCCGGACTGGTCGACTTCACCCTCAATGCACTGCCAGGAGCGGCGGCGGCGCTGCTGCTTGGCTGGGGCCCGGTGGCCGCCGTGGTCCTGGCCGGGGTCACCTGGATCTCATCCTCCGGTGTCATCGCCAAGGTCCTCGGAGACCTCGGCCGGCTCGGAAACCGCGAGACGCCTGTGATCCTCAGCATCCTGGTCCTCGAGGACCTGGCGATGGCCGTCTATCTGCCGATCATCACCGCCCTGGTGGCCGGAATGAGCCTCGCCGCGGGCAGTGTGACGCTGGCGATCGCTCTCGCCGTGGCAGGAGCCGTGCTCTTCGTCGCGGTCCGCTACGGCCGGGTGATCTCCCGCTTCGTCTCCAGCGACGACCCCGAGAAACTGCTGCTCGTCGTCCTCGGCCTGACACTGCTGGTCGCCGGCATCGCCCAGCAACTCCAAGTCTCCGCAGCAGTTGGCGCCTTCCTCGTCGGCATCGCCCTGTCAGGGGAGGTCGCCGAAGGCACCCACACACTGCTCAGCCCGCTACGAGATCTGTTCGCGGCGGTCTTCTTCGTATTCTTCGGTCTGCACACCGACCCGGCCAGCATCCCGCCGGTTCTGCTGCCCGCCCTGGCCCTGGCAGTGGTCACCGCACTTACCAAGATCGCGACCGGCTACTGGGCCGCCAACCGGGCCGGGGTCGGCATCAAGGGACGATGGCGCGCCGGCGGCACCCTGGTGGCACGGGGCGAATTCTCCATCGTCATCGCCGGCCTCGCCGTCAGCGCCGGCATCCAACCGGCGATGGGCCCGTTCGCCACCGCATACGTCCTGATCATGGTCGTGATCGGCCCCCTCACGGCCCGCTACACCGAGCCGATCGCCGCGTACGTCACCCGCCGCCGCACACCCGCGGCCCCTCAGCAGCAGGCCGGGGCCGCAGTTCCCGCCCCCGCGTCGCGGGAGTCCGTGGGGACCGCGGACGATCAAGGCACAGCCGGTCACGTATGAGCGACGGTGCCTGGGCGGCGCTCTTCAGCAGGGATCTTGTCCTGCTGCTGGCTGTTCTGGCCGTCTACCTCGGTGGTGTCATTGGCCTGGCCAGGAACCTTCCCGCGATGCTGCTTCGCTCGAAGGCGTGGAAAGCCGACGTCGAACGGCATCCCGCCTCCAGTGCACTCACGCTCACTGTGCTGATTGCCCTGTGGCCGGTGAGCGTGATGTACCTGACCTGGCGGGTGGCTTCCGGGGCGTGGCCCCAGGGGCGCTGAAACTCATCCGCCCCGGGCAAGGGCAGCACGCGACAGCCCCTCTCACAGACGACTGTTGGGCGCGGTTTCGGGATGTCCGTGTTCGCCGAGCCAACGGGCGAGTTTGCCGCGGCGTCCGATGGCTCTCAGGCGTTGCTCGGTGGGCATGCGGGAGGCAGGGGTTGTGACGAGGAGAAGCTCGTCTCCCGCCCTGAGCACGGTGTCGGGGCGCGGTACAAGGGTGGTGCCGTCGCGCACGATGAGGGTAATCACGGCTGGTGGCGGCAGCCGCAGTTCGAAGACCGCGACGCCGTGGAGGCGTGAGCCGGGCGGGATGGCGACGGTCAGCAGATCGGCGTCCAGAATATCCAGGGGCGCGCTCTCGACCTGGATCTCGCGCAGCGCGCCCGGCCGGGTCAGCCCGAGCCGGCGGGCAACGGCAGGAAGGGTCGGGCCCTGGACCAGGGTGAAGATGACGACCAGGACGAAGACGATGTTCAGCAGATGCCGGGCTCCGTCGACCGCGGCCACGATCGGGAACGTGGCCAGCACGATGGGCACCGCGCCACGCAGTCCGGCCCAGGAGATGAACGCCTGCTCACGCCATGGCGTACGGAAGGGCAACAGGCAGGCCGCGACGGAGACCGGCCGCGCGAGGAGGAGCAGAACCAGCCCGACCGCGAGGGCGGGCAGGACCGCAGAGGGCAGCTCGCTCGGGTCGACGAGCAGGCCGAGCATGACGAACAGGCCGATCTGGGCGAGCCATCCGGTGCCCTCGGCGAAGGAGCGGGTCGCGGCCCGGTGCGGGAGGTTCGAGTTGCCCAGGACCAGCCCGGACAGGTAGGCGGCGATGATGCCGCTGGCGTTTACGGCGCCGGCCGCGGCGAACGCGATGATCCCGAAACCGACGGTGGCGAGCGGGTAGAGGCCGGTGGCGGGCAGTGCGATGTGCCGCAGCGCGGCGACCCCCACCCGGCCGATCAGAAGACCGAGCACCCCGCCGACCACGAGCTGGTAGAGCACATTCCCGGTGATGGACACGGGACTTGGCAGGTCAGCGGCGGCGGTGGAGAAGACCAGTACCAGGATGATGGTCGGGGCGTCGTTGAATCCCGACTCGGCCTCCAGCAATCCGGTGACCTTCTGCGGCAATGGCAAGGCGCGCAGTACTGCGAAGACTGCCGCTGCATCGGTGGAGGAGACGATCGCGCCGAGCAGCAGCGCCAAGTGCCAGTCCATGCCGAGCAGCAGATGGGCTCCGGCAGCCGTTACGGCGACCGAGACGGCCACTCCCGCGGTCGCCAGCACTCCCGCTGGGGCCAGCAGCCGCCGGACATCGGCCCATTGAGTGGTCAGTCCGCCCTCGACGAGGATGACGGCAAGGCCCGCGGTGCCGAGGGACTGGGCGAGCTGGGCGTCGTCGAACTCCAGGCCGATCACGTCCTCGCCGAGGATGACACCGACGGTGAGGAACAGCAGAAGGCTGGGCAGGCCGATGCGGTGGGCGGCGCGGGCGGCGGCGATGCTGGCCATCAGCACGGCGCCGCCGATCAGCAGGACCAGATACAGCTGCTGAAGAGTCATGGCAGGAGTCCTCGCTCTCGCCTGGGCAGGATCAGGGCTTCGGCGGCTGAGCCCGGCGCCGGCGGCGGGCGGGGTCGAAAAGGCTCACGGCGGCTCCGGCCATGACGAGGCCGGCCGCCAGCAGCAGCCCCTGTGCCAGGACGGCGCCCACCACCAGCACTGCGATGGCAAGGGTCAGCGTCAGCCAGGCACGTCCCCGCCGGTACTCACGTGGCCGGCGGGGGCGGCCCGAGCCCAGTGCCCGGGCGAAGCGGGGATCGTCATGCCAGAGCCTGGCTTCCAGGTCCGCGATCTTCTCGTCGTCCGAATGCGACATCTCTCCTCCTCGCCCCCCCGGGGCGGCCCGTCCTGTCTCTCGCGTGCGGTGCGCAGGTTGGCACGGCTCTTGCTTCCCTGGGGCATCAGGCCAGGGCGAAGTAGCGCAGCCACACGTACAGGCCCGAGATGGCGATCGTGACGGCGGTGACGACGAGGCCGTAGCGGCTGAACTGCCAGAAGGAGATGTGGTACCCGCTGCGGTCGGCGATGCCCACGACGACGACATTGGCCGAGGAGGCGATGATCGTGGCGTTGCCGCCGAGGTCCGCGCCGAGCGCGAACGCCCACCAGAGCACCCCGGCTTCCTTGAGCCCGCCGGAGGATTCGACGATCTCGGACACGATCGGGCTGACCGAAGCGACGAAGGGGATGTTGTCGATGACGGCCGAGGGCACCACCGAGCCGAAGAGCAGGGCCATCGAGGCGCCGAACACCTGGCCCTCGGTGGCCCGGGCCGCTGCCTCACCCAGGTCGGTGATGATCCCGGTCTGCACCATCGCACCGACCATGACGAACAGCCCCGTGAAGAACGCCAGCGTCTCCCACTCCACATCGGCGACCACCTCCCTGGCGTTCAGCCGGGAGACGGCCAGGAGAACGAGGCCGCCGGAGATGGCGACAACCGAGGGCTCCAGGTGCAGGGTGGTGTGCAGGACGAAGCAGACCATCACGATCGTGATGACCACGCCGCTGACGGCCAGGAGCCGGGTGTCCGTGATGGCGTCCCGTTCACGCATCTCCATGATCTGCTTCGCGCGCTTGGGGTCGTAGCGGAACGCGGAGCGGAACAGCCACCGGCTCATCACGGCGAAGACCAGGACCAGCAGCGTCGCGATCGGTGCCATGTGCAGCAGGAAGTCGTTGAAGGACAATCCGGCCCGTGAGCCGATCATGATGTTGGGCGGGTCGCCGATCAGTGTGGCGGCACCGCCGATGTTGCAGGCCATCACCTCAGCGATCAGGTACGGAACGACAGGAACGCCGAGCCGCCGGCACACCACGATGGTGACGGGGGCGATCAACAGCACCGTCGTGACGTTGTCCAGCCAGGCGGAGAGGAACGCCGTAGCCAGGATGAGCAGCACCATCAGCCGGTAGGGCCGACCCCGGGCCCGCTTCACCGCCCAGATCGCCACGAACTCGAACAACCCGGTCCGCTTGAGCACCGCGACGACCAGCATCATCCCCAGCAGCAGGAAGATGACGTTCCAGTCGATGCCGGTCACGTCCGAGAAGAACGCGTGCTCGGGGCTCGTCGCCCCGAGCACCAGCATCACCACCGCGCCCCCGAGCGCCGCGGTGACCCGATGCACCCGCTCGGTCGCGATCAGCACGTAGACGGTGGCGAACACAGCGACCGTCAGCCACGCCGTGACACTCACGGCGCACTCGCCCCACAGTTACAGACCGGATGAACGAGTGAGCGGTATGGATGCAGATACGTGCGGGGCCCTGGAGTAGTCATCGGCGCGGACTCCGTTCGTGCCGTGGCCGTGAACACACAGCACCAGCCCGCCGCGACACTCCTCAATACAGCAGCCGGATGGAGCCGTAGGGGTGTTCCTCAACCCCACCATCACCCGCAGCACCAAGCGCGGACCATCGGGTCCAACACCCATCTTTAGCCAGGACGTGACGCTGCCGCCGGACAGCAATCTCCAGAGGTTACGGAGACGTCTGCACGCCGGAATGTGCACGGCATTGCTCGGATTCGAAAGTCCCACCTTCGAGTTCCTTCGGTACTCCTCGCCCAGATGCATGGAGCGGATTGCCCCTGTCGCTGGGCATCTCCGGTGCCAACATGTACGACAGCCTCGGCCTGAAACCACTGGTGCGTGGGATCCCGCCCGTCCGCTCCCGACGCGGCCCGCGTCGTCGGCGTCCGGCCAAGCTCCATGCGGACAAGGGCTACGACTACGACCACCTGCGCAGATGGCTCCGCTGCCGCCGACTCACTTCATAGACAACAGCGACTAGGATCTACCGCGACATCACGTGTCGATCACCGGCTGGGTGAGGCATGGAGGTGTCAGGAGATGCCCTCGGAGGCATTCCTTGACAGTTGAGTTGAACCACACGATCGTCCACGCCCGGGACAACAGGGAGTCCGCAGAGTGCTTCGCGGACCTGCTGGGCCTTGAAATCACCGCCGAGTGGGGCCCGTTCATCGCGGTCGAACTGAGCAACGGCGTCACGCTGGACTTCGCCACGATCCCCGCGGACAAGATCACTCCCCAGCACTACGCCTTCTTGATCTCAGAAGAGGAGTTCGACGCGGCGTACGCGCAGATCACACAGCGCGGCATCGAGCACTACGCCGACCCGCGCCAGCAACAGCCCGGCACGATCAACCACAACGACGGCGGCCGCGGCGTGTACTTCATGGACCCGGTGGGCCACGCCATGGAACTCATCACCGTGCCGTACGGCGGCTGGACCTCGTAAGCACATGTGCCGAGGGCCGCACCCCAGCGCGGGGCGCGGCCCTCAACCGCTGCTTGTGCCCGAAGTGCTCGCGGCCGTGCCCTGCGACTACCTGCCCGCCGCCCGGCGGGGAGCATGCCCCCCGTGGTTGGCACCGAACGCTGACAGAGGACCCATAAGCCATCACCGGCGCCAAGTGACACGGTGTCTAAGGGGCCCACCACCGGCCGATGTGGTGCAGCAGGACTTGGCCTTCGTAGCGGGGACTCACGGGCTCTGCCTCCTGTCCCTTCCATCGGCTGGGGCCGTTGCTCGCGGCTGACACATGGCTGGCGAACTCCGATCCGTTTCGGCCGCACGCCATACGGCGGCGGGAGCAGGGGGGACAGACGGACGTATCCGCGCCGAGTTCGCCTACGGCAGCGACCCGCTCTACTCCGGCTGACCACCCGCAGCGGCTCTGGTGTCGTCGTCCCGGCGATGGGCTTGCTGGGCCGCATCCCGTCCGGTCGGTAGTTCCGCTGCCTCATGCTGCGTGTGCTCGGCCGCCAGTTGAGCTTCGGCAACGGCGTCACCGCGTTCGCGTACCAGGTCTTCACAGATCGGCAGGTGATCGTTTTGAGTGGAGGTGCGTGTCACAGTCGGCCCTTCGGCTGCCGTCACGTCCCTGCAGGGTCCTCGGCGAGGAAGGCGCTGGCGGCAGCGGTGTGTGGCGATCGATAAAGGCCGGTCCGCTGTCAGGCTCGGTTGAGCCGGGCAGCGATCCCATGGCCGATCAGCAAATACATGACAGCCGGGAGACCATAATTGAGGACAACTCGTAGACCCTCTGTGTCCATCGTGAAAATGTCCTGCGACCACCAGGCCAGCCAGTCCGCCGTTCCCCGCACGAACTCGACGAACACATTCGCTTGGTTCGCATCGAGCAGGAACAACAGGATCCACAGGCCAAGCAGACCTGCCGCGATGTCGGCGATCGTGCAGACGGTGAGAGCCGTGCGCCGTGCGGCGGCCTGGTTGCGCGCGGAGCGGTCCGGGCCCGAGGGCTGGTTGTGCGTCTGATATCCGGGAACCGGGTCGATGTTGCTCACAGGAAATCCGATCGACGTAGTGCCATGTCGGCGCGGTCGCTCCAGGTGTCGAAATTCAGCCCGAGTCGTCGCCCCGCTTATGCCTGCTTCTGCGTTCCGCATGCGCTTCCGTGTTACACCGCCGTCCGCGATGACCCAAATATGGCTGCCTATTCAGGCACTTACCCAAATATTCGCGCGCCAGGACACTTTTCCGGATGAAATGGAGGAGGTTGCTCGAGCTGCCATCACGGCCCCCGGCCCGGTATGTGCGCGATTCGCGACCAAGCCATGATGGCGACAAGTGCGTGCCTTCATAAGGGTGTCGGTCTCGCGACCATCTCCGTCCACCCGTGACACTTCTGACGTGCGGCGCGCTGTTGGGAGTGACCCTGGGCGGGGTCATGGCGCCCATCCCCGGGGGATGTATGCGCATCGTGATGATCGGGGCGGGTGTGCAGGAGCTGCAGCCAACAAGCGTCTGAACGCCGCTGGTCCGCTGATCTCTGATCTCGCAGGTGGTCGAGGCCCTGGCCCGACCGCAGCCACCGCCGCACCCAGCTCAATTGCCCCCAGAACACATCCGGCAGACTCGCCTGCCCCGCCCGCGCAGCCTCAAGCTCCGCCTCGGGCAGGCCGCAGGCCAGCGCCGCCTGTACGGCGCCGCGGGCGTCAGCCAGCCGACCGAAGTACCGCTGCCACCAGCGGCCCCGCTGACTTGCCTCCGCGCCCGCCCTGTTGCACCACCGCCGCCGCGGCCAGGTCGCCGCGCCACGCGGTGAACCAGCCGTTGGGCTTCTTCTGGCCGTCGACCTCGGCCGAGCCCGTCTTGCCTCCGATGTCCGGGCCCAGGCCCGCCATGGCCTCGGCGGCGGAGCCTGACGTCGCGGTGTAGCTCAGCAGTTCGTGCAGCTGCGTCTGCGCGGACGCGTCCAGCTTGCGCTGGGCCGTCGCGAGCGACCGGTCGTCGACGTCGGGCGAGACCAGATACGGCTGCCGGAAGATGCCGGTCTTGGCCGTCGAGATGATGGACGCGACATTGAGCGGGTTCATCCGTACCCCGCCCTGCCCGATGAGCGATGACGCCATCTGTGCGTTGCTCTGCACCGGCACCGCGCCGTCGAAGCTCGACACCCCTGTCGACCAGTCGTTCAGGCCCAGCCCGAAGACCTGCTGGGCCTGCTTGGTCAGATCGTCGTCGTCGAGCTTCCCCGCCTGCGTGATGAAGGCGGTGTTGCAGGACGCCGCGAAGCTCGAACGGAACGTACCGTTCTTGATCTCGAAGTTCTCCACGTTCTGGAACTTCCAGCCGCCGTACGACGCGTACTTGGGGCACGGATGCTGCTTGTCGATCGACGTGAGGTCCTTCTCCAGCAGCATCGACGCAGTCACGATCTTCATCGTGGAACCGGGCGCCAGGGACCCCTGGAGCGCCGTGTTGTAGCCATGGCCCGAATTGGCCGCGGCGAGGATCTCGCCCGTCGACGGCTTCATGACGACGACGGATGCCCGCTCGCGTTCGCCCACTTCGCGCTCGGCGACCGTCTGGGCGGTCGCGCTGAGCGTGGTCCGCAGCGTTCCGGGTATGCCCTTGGACAGCGTCAGCAGCGTCTTGCTGGGGGGCTGGTCCAGGCTCTCCTCCGCGCGATGCTCACTCTTTTTCGCGCTGTCCCCGCGGACCACCCGCAGTTCGATTCCTGCCTTACCCCCGGCCTTTCTGCCGTACTTTTCCCGCAGGTTGTCCAGGACGGTGCCGAGCGAGGGGTATTTCGCCGTGGTGAGCTCCGCGCCGTTCCGGTCCACTGCCTTGACCGGCGGGTCCCCGGCCCCGTCTGTGACCAGCGTGTCATTCTCTTTGAGGTCCGGGTGCACGACGGACGGCTGCCAGTGGACGAGCGGTTTGCCGTCCTCGGCCCGGACGACTGTGAGCTCGGAGCCGTAGGTGAGGGGCTTGCTCTTTCCCTTGTACGAGACCGTGGCCGAGACCCTGAACGTCACCTTCGGCCCGGACGCCTTGCCGCGGGTCAGCGTCACCTCGTCGATGTGCGCGTCCTTGCGGTACCCGGACAGCGCGGCCCGTGCCGCCGCTGTCCGGTCCGTGAACGCCGAGGCCTTCGCGGCGTCGCCCCGCTGCCAGGCGGTGAGGAACCCGTCGGCCGTGGCCTGGACCTCCGCGGCCTTCACCGGGCCTGCTGTGAGGGTCTTCGCAGGGCGATTGGATGTGCTGTCCTCGCCCGCCGCGTCGCCGCTGTACATGCTGTACCCGGCGAACCCCGCACCGCCCACGACCACCGCGACCACCCCGCCGATCACGGCGGGGTTCGTTCTGCTGCGCGCGGCGCGCCTTCTCTTGCCCACAAGTCCTCCGCTGTCCCCCGCTCCCCAGGCTCCTCACCGGAGGCCCCACCCTAGGGGCGGCGCGGCCAGGGTCAACCCCTCAGCCCCCGCCCGCAGCACGGCCACCAGGTCGGCTTCGCGCCAGCAGGCCGCACCATCATCTGCCCCGTCGGCGCGGAGGGTGTGACGTTAACAGCGCTCCCCGCGCAGTTATGAAAAGAGCCCGACTGCGCAAGGTCGGGTGTGGTGCCCGTTCCCCCCGTGCGGGCATCCATGCAAGGGGCAGGCCGGGCGTCCCCCCGTCGTCTGCCTGCCCCTTGCTCTTCTGCGTGGTGTGGCAGGAGTGCGGGGCCGGCTATGCCGCCGGAAGCTCCCATGTCACATTGGCTGGCTGCGCCTGTCGGCGTCGCCGCGGTCGGAGGGCGAGTGTGGGTGTGCTGGTTGCGGAGCGGTACCGGCTGGACGAGCCTCTGGGGCGCGGTGCCATGGGCGAGGTCTGGCGCGCCACCGACCAAGCGCTGGGCCGGCCGGTGGCGGTGAAGCTGCTCCGCGCGGACGATGGCGACGCGGCGGCCGAGCGGCTCCGGATGGAGGCGCAGACTGCGGCCCGCCTCAACCACCCCCACGTGGTCAGCATGTACGACTCCGGCTGCCACGACGGCCGGTTCTACCTGGTGATGGAGCTGGTCGATGGCTGGAGCCTGGCCCAGGAACTGGCCGTGCACGGGCTCCTGGATCCCCAGGAGGCCGGAGCGATCGGCGCTCAGATGGCGGCAGGCTTGTCCGCGGCGCACCTTCAAGGCGTGATCCACCGCGACATCAAGCCCGGCAACATCATGCTCACCACCGACCGCATCGTGAAGATCACCGACTTCGGGATCGCGCGCTTCGCCGACGACGCGTCCCACACCTTCACCGCCACCGGCAAGATCCTGGGCACCGGCTCCTACCTGGCACCCGAACGCGCCGTGGGAAGCCCCGCCGTGCCCGCCTCGGACGTCTACGCACTGGGCTGCGTGCTGTACGAACTACTCACCGGCCGCCCCCCTTTCCGCGGTGAGAACACACCGGCCGTCGTCCAGCAGCACGTCCATGCCGCCCCCGTCCCGCCCGACCATCTGCGCCCCGAGATACCGCGATCACTGGCTGACCACCTCCTGCTCCTGCTGGCCAAGGACCCGGCGCAACGCCCGACCGCCGAGCAGGCAGCGGGCTGGCTCGCCGTGGAAGCGCACTCGGACCAGGCGCCGCCGACCAGCACGGCGCCCCAGGCCTTCCCTCCCATCCCCCCAGCCCCTGCGCGACCGCTTCGACCCTCGCGTTCCCGGCCCACCGGGACGCCGTCCAAAGCCGTGATCGGTGTCGCCGGAGCGGTCGCGTTCGCCGTGGCAGCGGTCATTGGTGCTTCTGTGAATTCCGGCGACGCCGTTCCCACCTCTCCTTCGCCGGGCAGCACGGTGCCCTCCACCTCTACGCCCCCCAGTGAGGCTCGCCTCCCGGGCGCCCCGTCGGCCACGCCTTCTCCCGACCTGTCGTCATCCTCCTTCGATGACGGCAAGGACGAAGAAGAGAAGGAAGAGCCTCCGAAGAAGGGCGGAGGGAAGGGCGGGAAGGACTGAGGGGGGCAGACGGACGCGCTTACTGAGTTTCGCCGCGCAATGTCGCGGAGTGATGCGAACTGAACTGCGTAAACGGGCTTTCAGCGGGTGGCATCACACAGAGATCATTAGTGAGCGGAGCCCGCCGCCTCCGCGCGCAGCCGCAGCCGGCGGGTGGTGCGGCGATAAGAGGTTGCGTGGTGAGCCGTGTCCGAAAGGCGGGCAGCGTGGGGCGAGGCTGCGCCGTACCTCCCGTCGGGCCGCTTTTGTAGGGGATAGGCCTCGTTGCCGGGTTCTCGCAGCCACGCTCCGGCGATCATGCTTGTTCCCGCGCCTGTCGTCACGAGCAGGTCAGGCTGTATGTATGCCGTCATGGAATTCACGTGGCTGCCGTCCGGCAGCGGCCCACTTCTCGCGCTGGGCTGGTTGCTGCTCGTTGGTCTGGCGATGGCGGTATGGGGCCGTTGGATGGCGCGGAGAGCCGCCGCGGGGCACGAGGTCCGGATCTGGTGCAGGCTGCATGGCTTCGCGCCGCCCTACCCCCGGCGCTTCGTCCGCGGACGCGTGCGGCTGCTGCCCCAGGCGGGCGTCGTGGAATTCCGGCCGTACGGGCGCGCGGCCCTGCGGCTGGCGTGCGGCGGCACCGTGCAGCAGGTGAGCAAGGTGAAGTGGGGCGGCAGCGGCGGCATGTGGGGGCATCGGGAGGTCGACTATCTACCTGTGCCAGAGGGCGGTGCCGTCCGGATCTGGGTGCCCACGCCGCACTCACGGACCCTGCTGGCGATGATCACCACGGCTCCGGCAGTGCAGGAGAGCGCTCCACATGCTCCAGCTCGGGCAGGGTCGCCACTCTGGCGTTTCCTGGGCGGCGAGCCCGTCGCCCTCCTCCTGGTGGGTGCTGCCCTGCTGCTGCCAGTCGCTTTCGTCTACGGTTTGGGCCGCCCGGCCACCGCCCACGTCGCAACGACCGGACACGGTGCCGCAGACACCTGCCTGATTACCTGGACGGACCCCTGGGACGGCGGTCGGCACGAGACCAGCCGCTACTGCGGCAACCGGCAGCCCGGCGACCCGATCGGCGTCATCGCCCTGGACCGCCCCCTACGCGGCTCGGCAACCGGGACTGTCTTGCCAGCCGCCTTGTGGAGCTTCTTCTCCGCGCCGTTCCTGCTGCTGGGCATCATCCTCGCCCTCGTGTACGGCATCGGCGACGCGCGAAGCTGGCCAGCCCGCACAACGCCGCCGGCGACGCTGCAAGCTGCAGGCCCACCGACTGGTGGATGAGTTCTGGCCCTGGGCGGCAAACTCCGACCAGGGCCAAATCAGGATTGAGTAGACGTTCGGCCTCATGTGCGGTCGGGCGACCGGCCAGGTAGAGCTGGACGCGGCGCCGCAGGCTGCCCGACCAGCAACGGGCAGCTAATGCTCTCTGAGTGATGCCACCTGCTGAAAGCCTCTTTGCGCAGCTCGGTTCGCACCACCCCGCGACATTGAGCGGCGAAACTCAGTAGCACGGCCCCACCCTCGGACCCCTGACCCAATTCGCCAACGGTTCAGCTACGCCGTGCCCTGGCGGTGCTGCCACGGCCCAAGGCCGCCGACAACCGGCTCGCCCTGGCGGTGGACCTGAAGCACGATCGGGTCTCCGGGCTGCTGGTGCGCCGTGATCAGCAGTTACCGGTAAACCTTCCAGGCGACGCGCCTGTTGACCGGGTGGTCGATTTTGCCGGTCTGCCGGGGCTGGCTGCCCGCCCATCAGGGGTTCAGCTCCGCCCAGCTGGTGGATCCGACTGCGTGGGTGATCGTGCCGCACCGCACCGCCATGGCGGCAACGATGATCATGCCGCGGCCGTGTTCTTCAAATTGGTCGGTTTTCGGCGGTGGATTGGGGCGCGGACCGCCGTCGGTGACTTCGATCCGCAGGACATGGTGCTGGATGCAGCGCAGTCGCAGAGCGGCCGGCGGCAGGGCATGGAGTACTGCGTTGGTGACGAGTTCGGAGATGATGAGCAGGGCATCGTCACGTGTTGTGGGCGATACGTTTTTGAGGTCCGAAAGAAATTCCTTCGCGAGGCACCGTATCCGGCCGACGTCTCTGGCATCGGCGCTCGCGAGTGCGAGGTACCGGTCACGCTCATCGTCTGCCACGGGCCTATTCCTGCGGTGCCTGTTCGGCGCGAGCAGTTCGACCGACCCAGCCGATTCAGGGGGTGCTTGAGTAGTCATCACAACCTCGGGTTTCCGCGGATGCGGCGAGCGGTCGTCGCGGCCGCTGAGCAAACTGGTAATTACCAGATATGACCAGTTTGCGACACCCGGAGTGAGGTTGTCAATTTCGATATCGAAAAAGATGCGCCGAAATTTCTGCGGATTTAGTGGCTAAATGGGGCTATCGGTGCTGATCCAGTCGCCTTGGCGCAGCCTCGTCCCGAGGCGGTTTTGAGGCTGGACTTCCGCGACAGGGTTGCGGTCACACCTGATAGGAACACGCTGCGTTTCGGTACTACACAGGGTTACCGTGGCCGCTGATTCCTGGCTCTAAAAGCCCGAGAGTGCCACTCCCGTACCTCCGTCAGTGGGTCACCGTCCAGTTCCCAGGGCCAGGAGGTGGCGACCGCCGCGGTGGCCTCGAAGACCGGCCAGGCGTCTCTTAGGCGTGCAGCTTTCGTCAGCACGTATGTGAGGAGGTTCAGGTCGGCGAGCGCTGCTGCGTGCCTGAGGAAGCCGGGCTGGGTCCAGGTCGCGAAGGCGTTGTCGACCAGGGCGCGTTCGTGGGGCTGGTCCCAGTGGCGGCGTGCGGTCAGCCCCGTGATTCCTCCGGCTGACAGAGCCCTCCGGTACCGGTTGAGGCTGGCAACGAGGCTTATGGCCGCTATGGGGGAACCCAAGGGCTCGCAGGCAGCGACCGAGTCGGTGAACTGGACGGTCAGGACGTTGGAACCGCATTCCTCCGGGGAGACGTAGTGCAGCATCTGCCAGTGAGCCTCCCGGTTCCACGGATCACGCGTCTTCACGGCCGTCCAAATGGGGTGTACCTGAGCCCAGGGTGCCCGCAGCAGACGGTAGTAGCTCAGCAGCCCGACCCATGGGGCAGGGTCCGACGGCGCCAGCTCGGCGGCATCCCGGCACAGGGAGACCGTTGCGCCCAGATCGCTGCTTGCGCCGCCCGCCCGCGCTCGGGCGATGTCGGCAAAGGCCTGAAGAAGCATGGCGTCAGCACTGGCGGGACTCCAGGCGCGCCACTGGCCGGCCAGGACGTGCGCGTCGGGAAGAGTGCTGAACACGAGCAGGCGGTGCATCCGCCGGTCCCAGTCCTCTCCCGGATCCCGAAGTGCCTGCTCTATCGGATAGGTGAGGGCACCTCGGTCGTTGCACTCGGCCAAGTTGTTGCCCTGGGCCGCTATCTGCGCTTCCAGATGTGTCAGGGCGCGGACCAGCGGCCCGTCATCGAGCTCGGGCTTCAGCCGCCGGGGAGGTTGCTGATTTCGTCTTCGGGGCCACACGGTGACCTGCTCCTTTCATCCGAGGTCGACGTGCCGGTGGCGCAACGCCGTCGCTGCCAGAGAGCCCTGAGGCTTCTGTCGCCCGCAAGGCAGCTCCGAGGAGTCCCGCATCCACGCCCAGTGGCGAGATGTCGACGGACGGCGCGGCACGCCAGGCGAGTCCGCGCTGCAGGGCGCGTCGGACGGGGTTGGTGAGTGCTTCTCCGGCCGCGGTGATTCCGCCTGCCAGGACGATGCGCTGGTGGTCCAGCAGCACGGTCGAGGTGACGAGCGCCCTTCCGAGGGCGTCGGTTCCCTCGGCCCACAGTTGTGCGGCATCCGGGTCTGTTTTCAACCGTGCCGTGATGTCGGCTGCGTTGTCGGCGGTGCCTCCGGTGCGGCGGTAGCGGCGGACCAGGGCACTGGCCGACAGGTAGGCCTCCAGGCAGCCGTGCTGGCCGCAGGCGCAGTGCTCACCGTCCGCGTGGACGGGGATGTGGCCGAATTCGCCGGCGAAACCACTGGTCCCTCGTACGAGTTGGCCATTGCTGACGATCCCCGCGGCCACGCCCGTTCCGAGTACGACGACGAGCAGGTCCTGTACGCCGGTGCCGAGTCCGAGCCTCTGCTCAGCCAGACACGCTGCCCGGACATCATGCTCGAGTGTCACGGGGAGGCAGAGCCTGTCTGCCACAGCTGCAGCGAGTGGCGTGTCGCGCAATCCGAGATTCGAGGCGAACCGGACCACACCGGCGGCGTCGTCGATCAATCCCGGGGCGCACACGCCGACGGCTCGGGTGCCGAGACGGACGAGAGCAGTGGCGGTCCGCACGACGGCGGCGACAACCGCGTCGGGCCCCTCGGAGGAAGGGGTGGCCAGCCGCAGCGACTCCTCGGTCACCCCCTGCGCGTTGAACCGCGCGGCCTTGATGGTGGTGCCGCCGAGGTCAATGGCGACAACATTGGCCGGGCGGCTCATCAGTACCCCTGACCGGCGGGCTTGTGCTGGGCGATGTGCCGGTAGTAGGCCTGCTGTTCCAGTCGGCCTGCGGCGAGCTCGTCCACCACAACCGTGGCATGCGGATGCAACTGGAGAATGGAAGCGGGGCACATCGCGCTGACGGCGCCTTCGATGGCGGCAGCCACCGCGCGAGCCTTGTGCGGGCCGGTGGCGATCAGTACGAGATGGGATGCCGCGCCGATCGTGGCCAGCCCCTGGGTGATGACATGCCGGGGCACCTGCTCGATCCCGCCGAAGAAACGTGCGTTGTCGCGTCGGGTGTCGTCGGTGAGGGTTTTGAGCCGCGTGCAAGAGGCGAGGGACGAGCCCGGCTCGTTGAAGCCGATGTGGCCGTTGACGCCGATCCCGAGGATCTGCACGCCGACCGGTCCCGCCGCGGTGAGGACGCTGTCGAAACGGCGGGCCTCTTGCTGCGGGTCGGATGCGGTGCCCTGGGGGACGTGTACCCGGGCGGGGTCGAGGTCGACATGGTCGACCAGCTCGCGGCGAATCACCTGGGCATAGGACTGCGGATGGGAGGGCGGGAGCCCGACATACTCGTCGAGCAGGAAAGCATCGACGCCGGCGAAACTCAGGCCCTCCTGCCGGTGGCGGCGGACCAGGTCACGGTAGACGCCCAGGGGCGAGGCGCCCGTGGCCAGCCCCAGAGCCTTCGTACCTTCGACGATCGCCTGGTGGATGATGCCGGCGACGGTGCGGCCGGCGTCTTCGGCGTCGGGGCGGATCACCACCTCCATGTCACGCCACCTGCCGTTCGCTCGCTGCGGCGAGGGGCGTCACTGTTCCGCTGTGCGGTTGTGTGTGCTGTGTCCGGTTCCCTGGCGTAGAGCGCGCTCGCGGCCAGGTGCTTGCACCGCTGCATGGGGCGAGTCGGACGAGTGCGTCACGGACCGGGGTACCTTCGCGTCTGGAATCGTCGCCCGGTGCTTCGCCGGGGTCGGTGATGACCGGTGGCGTCATGCGGATTAGTGGTGCGCACACCAGCCCCGGGCTGACGCCGTAGCCGGACGTTGTGGAGTAGGCGCTCACGCGTCGAGCTCCTTGCTCAGCAGGTCTGCCAGCTCTTCCAGTACGGCCTCCGCCTGGTCTCCCTCTGCGGTCAGGGTGACCTGGTCGCCGTAGCCGGCGCCGAGCGTCATGACGCCCAGCAGGCTGCCGGCGGGGACCGGGGGCTTGCCGTCGACAGCGATGGTCACGGGGACTGGCGCCTGGGCGGCGGCCTGGACGAAGGTGGCGGCGGGCCGGGCGTGCAGTCCGCTGCGTGAGCCGATGGAGACGACGCGCTGCGCCATGGGCGGTTCCTTAGAGTTGAAGGTGTCTGGGAGGTTGCTGTCAGGCCGCGCGTTCGGGCAGGCGTTCCTGGGTGGTATCGGGGTTCTCCTCCTCACGGCCGGGGGTGCGCAGGTTCCAGCGGCGGATGACGAACCGGAACAGCGTGTAGTAGATGGCGGCGTAGGCCAGGCCTATGGGGATCAGCAGCAGGGGATGGGTGGCCTTGCCCCAGTTGAGGACGTAGTCGATGAGTCCGGAGGAGAAGGTGAACCCGTGGTGGATGCCGAGGGCGTTGACCAGGGCGAGGGAGGTGCCGGTCAGCACGGCGTGCACGAGGTAGAGGGGCCAGGCGACGAAGAGGAAGGCGAACTCGATCGGTTCGGTGATGCCGGTGAGGAAGCTGGTGAGTGCGGCGGAGAGCATGATGCCGCCGACGGCCTTGCGGTGCTCGGGGCGGGCTTCGCGCCAGATGGCCAGAGCTGCGGCCGGAAGAGCGAACATCATGATGGGGAAGAAGCCGGTCATGAAGATGCCGGCCTGCGGGTCGCCCGCGAAGAAGCGGTTCAGGTCGCCGTGGGCGCCGTTGTAGTCGCCGAGGATGAACCACACAACGGAGTTGAGGATGTGGTGCAGGCCGAGGGGGATCAGCAGCTTGTTCGCGGTGCCGTAGATGGCGCCGCCCACGATGCTGTTGTCGTCAACGGCTTCGCCGACTGAGGTCAGGCCGTCGTTGAACACCGGATAGATCAGGCTCATCAAAACGCCGACAACGAGAGCGGCCAGGGCCGTGAGGATGGGAACGAGCCGGCGTCCGCTGAAGAAGCCCAGATAGGGCGGGAGCGTGGTGCGGTAGAAGCGCTGCCACAGCATCGCCGCCAGCAGGCCGATGACGATGCCGCCCAGGACACCGAAGTTGACCACGGCCTGGGCCCCTGCCAGGTCCTTCTGGCCCTTGAGGACGATGGGCGACATAGCCGTGAAGACGCCCTCCAGGACGAGGTACCCCACCACGGCGGCCAGCGCGGTGGAACCGTCTGCCTTCTTCGCGAATCCGATGGCGATGCCGACAGCGAAGATCAGCGGCAGGTGGGTGAACAGCGCACCGCCGGCGGCGGAAATGACGTGTGCGGTGTCTTGGAGTGCGGGGAACCGGCCGAGGACGTCGTCCTGCCCCAGCCGCAGCAGGAGACCGGCGGCGGGGAGCGTGGCGATCGGCAGCATCAGGCTGCGGCCGAGTTTCTGCAGGCCCGCCAGGCCCGGGCGGCGGCCGGCGGAGGGGGATGTGCTGGGGCTCATGACGACCTCAAAGGTGTGCAGGAAGGGCGGGAGCGCAAGAGGAGCCGGGCGGGGCCCAGCCCCGGGCGACTGAAACGCACAGTGGACGTGACCGGTATCATCTGGTCATGACCAGTGCCGGTAGCATGGCCCTGCGGCCGGACGGGTGTCAATGCTTACGGCGGCCGAGATTGCAGAAAGCGATGGCACCACTGGCGAGGCTTGTGCAGCCCCGGCCCTGACCACGCCCCACCGCCGGCGGCTGAACGGTAAAGTAGACGTGTGATGCATACTGGTAATAACCAGTAGGGGAGGCTGACACCTCCCCTGGACCGAAAGTGGGGCCGCAGTGACTACACGGCAGATTGTCGGCAAGGGCATGGTGCCCAAGCACGCGCAGCTCCGCGCGATCCTTGTTGACATGTGCACCAATCAGCTGTCGCCGGGCGACGCACTGCCCAGTGAGCGTCAGCTGTGCCTCGACCATGGAGTCAGCCGCGTGACGGTACGCGAAGCGCTCGGCCAGCTCGTGGCCGACGGCCTGGCCGTCCGCGTCCATGGGCGCGGAACCTTCGTGGCCGAGCGGGCGCACCGCTCGGAACTCCGCCTGGCCTCGTTCCATGAGGACATGCGCCGCCTCGGCCTGGAGCCGGGCACCGTCGTTCTGTCCATCGATCAGGACGCCCCATCCCCTGTCACCGCCGCAGTACTTCAGATGACCGAGAAGCAGCAGGCGTGGCATGTCCGCCGCCTCCGACTTGCCGACGGAACGCCCATCTCCATCGACGACGCGTGGTACAGCGCCGATCTCCTGCCAGAGCTGGACAGCGTGGACTTCACGGTCTCGATCTACGAAACCTTGGCCACACGCTTCGGATATCCCATCGACCGCGCGGAGCAGACAGTCGGGGCCGGGCCGGCCTCATCGGAAACGGCCGCACTGCTGGGCATCCGCACGGGCGCTGCCGTCATGACCTTCGACCGCATCGCCTACAGCGGCGATCAAGCCATTGAGCATGCGTACTCATGGTTCCGGGCCGACCGGTACCAGCTACACATGACACTCGCCGACCGGTGATTCAGCAGCCTCGGGAACTCCCCGAGGTGAGCACAGCCGCCTCACCCTCCTCCCTGATTTGACATGAACACGATCATCACCTCTTCGGTATTGCGCGGGGGCGCGCAGAGAGGTACCGTCTGGCACTGACTGGTTATTACCAGTACGGTGAGCGCTGTGCTGCGCTGCATCCACCACACGGTGATCCATATGGAGGGGCAACTCATGTCCAAGGCGCGGCTGATCGTCGAGGGGCTCGGCGGGGCGGAAAACATCGCTGACATCGAAGCCTGCATCACCAGGCTCCGCACCGAGGTAAACAACGCGGACGCCGTCGACGTCAATGCCCTCAAGAGGGCAGGAGCCGTCGGGGTCCTCGTCTCGGCCCGCGTCGTGCAGGTCGTCGTCGGCGCGGAGGCCGACTGCCTGGCTGAGGACATCAAGGAGATGCTGTGAGCCTCGCCGTCTACGCCCCCCTGTCCGGGGCCCTCGCGGCGCTCGGCAAAGTCCCCGACCCGGTCTTCGCAGCTCAGATGGTGGGCTCGGGACTGGCGGTGGAACCTTCTCCTGACACCGGGCCCGTCGAGGTCGTGGCACCTGTCACGGGCGTTGTCGTCAAACTGCATCCGCACGCGTTCGTGATCCGTACCAGCAGCGGGACAGGCGTTCTGGTGCACGTGGGCATCGACACGGTGCGGCTGAAGGGAGAATGCTTCCGCACGCGTGTGGCGGAAGGCGAGCAGGTCGAGGTCGGCCATGCCGTGATCACCTTTGATCCTGTCGCGGTTCGAGCACACGGCCTGTCCGCGATATGCCCTGTCGTCGTGCTCGACTCCCAGCCCGGATCCGCGCAACCGCCCGCCGTCACCGGGCTGATCCAGGCCGGAGCACTCATGTTCAGCTGGACCGCATCGTGACGGCCGCCGGCTTCGGCCTGATACCGAGGTCCGACCCGGCGTGCGAGGCGGTCCTCATGGACCTGGACGGCACTCTGGTGTTCAGCGAGGACGTGCACCGGCGTGCCTGGCAAGCGTTCTTCGATACGTGGGGCGTGGCCATCACCGACGCCGACTACGAGCAGCACTACATGGGACGACGCCCCAGCGACGTCATTACGGGCGTACCGGGACCCTGGACAGGGACAGACGCGGCAGCCGCCCTCGCCACGATGACCGCCTTCACACTGGAGCATGCAGACAGCGTGAAGGTCGTACCGGGCGCCGCCACTCTCATCCAACAGCTGCGCGTGAAGTACCCCATATCCGTGGTGACCAGCGCCGGAGCCCAGTGGGCCCAGCACCTCCTCAAAGACGTCCTCGGCGTGCGCGACCTGATCGACGTGATCATCACCTCCGAGGAAATCACCAGCGGCAAGCCGTCTCCGGAGGGCTACCTGAGGGCTTGCGCAGCCCTGCGGGCGCGGCCTGAACAATGCCTCGCCTTCGAGGATTCGCCCTCGGGGATCCACGCGCTTGTCGCTGCTGGTGTGCGGGACATCGTGGGCGTCACCACCACCACCGCCGCAGCTGATCTCACCCGTGCCGGAGCGCGCTGGACCGTCCCCGATCTCACCCCCCGACACCTACAGCACATACGCAGCTCCATCGGCGCGAAAACAGTGGCCCGGGGAAGCAACGACCAGGAGGCCGAAGCATGAAGAGACTCGACGTGGCGATGATCGGTGCCGGCTTTATCGCGCGGACCCATTTGCCGGCCTGGATCGCCCTCGGGGCACGAGTGCGCGTCTTTTCGACCGACAGCCAGGCCGCCCGTCTTGCTGCAGAGTTCGGAATCACCGAGGCCTCCACCCTCGAAGAGGCGCTGGAGTGGGCCACGGTCGTTGACATCTGCACGCCCACGGCCACCCATCGCGACATCGCTCTGGCCGCCTTCGCGGCAGGGGCGGAGGTGCTGTGCGAGAAACCGCTGGCGCTCGCCCCCTCGGATGCACTGGCGATGACGCACGCCGCAGCGAAGGCAGGTCGGCACCTGTACCCCGGACACGTCGTACGGTTCTTCCCCGCCTACGTCCGGCTCCACGACGCCATCAACTCCGGTGCGCTCGGCCGCGTTGCGGTCGCCCGCTTCACCCGCACCGGCCGCTACCCGACATGGAGCCCCTGGTTCGCGGACCCCGCGCTCTCCGGCGGCATCGTGACCGACCAGATGCTCCACGACATGGACATCGCCAGGTGGCTCTTCGGGGAAGTCGTCACCATCCACGCCACCCAGCGCGGCCACCACCCTGCCCCTACGCCCGAGGAAGCCGTGGCCACGGGCAGCGCAACCCTCACCCACGCCTCCGGCGTGATCTCCCAGGTCCTGGGCGTATGGGGCCCGCCGGCCACGCCGTTCCGCTACACATTCCACGTCGCCGGCTCCAACGGCACCCTCACCCACGACTCCCTCGCCCACCCCTCTCTTCGCCTGGTCGGCGGAGCCGACGCCGAAGACGACGGCGTGCCCACCGGTGACTTCGGAGAAGACCCGTTCGCCGCCGAGATCCGCGAGTTCGCAGCCGCCTTCCAGGGCGGCCCCGCCCCAAGGGTCACCGCATTGGACGGTGTGGCAGCCGTCCAAATCGCCGCAGCCGCCCGCCAGTCCGTAGCAACCGGCCTGGCCGTAGCGGTCGAAGACGCGTCTTCGCGCAAACTCATGGAGGGAAGCCACTGATGAAGGTCGCCATCCTGTCCTTCGCCCACGTGCACGCCGCAACGTACATAGAGCTGCTGCGCGACCGTAGCGACATCGAGCTCATCACCACCGACCCCGACGCCCCGCCCGGCGACCCGACGCGAGGCAAGGCCCTGGCCGACGAACTGGGTGTCACCTACAGGGCCGACTATGAAGAGGCCTTCGCCGAATGCCCCAGGGCCGTCATCGTCACGAGCGAGAACACTCGGCACCGGCAGCTCGTCGAACAAGCCGCCGCCGCAGGCGCACACATCCTGTGCGAGAAACCACTGGCCACCACCGAACACGACGCACGCGCCATGATCGAAGCCTGTGAGCAGGCAGGGGTCAGCCTCATGACCGCCTACCCGGTTCGCTTCCACCCGGCATTCACAGCACTGCGACACGCCCTCGCCGACGGCTCCGTCGGGCCCCTTCTCAGCGTCCACGGCGTCAACAATTCCCGTCCCCCCGGCCTGACCGCCCCCTGGTTCGCCGATCCAACCTTTGCGGGCGGCGGCGCAGTCATGGACCACACCCTGCACATCGCGGATCTCCTGGACGTCCTCCTGGACGGCGAGCAGCCCGCACAGGTCTACGCCGTCGCCAACACACTCCTGACACGAGGTGGAGCGGACGAACCGAAGGTGGAGTCCGCCGGCCTCCTCACCCTCACCTACGCCCGCGGGCTCGTGGCTACTATCGACTGCAGCTGGAGCCACCCGTCCTCCCACCCCAACTGGGGCGGCCTGAGCCTCGCATGTGTCGGGCAGCGCGCCCTCGTCGAGTTCGACGCCTTCCCGCCACTCCTCGACGGCTACGACACCGCCCAAGCCACCACCCGCTGGGAGCCCGGCGCCATCAACCTCGACGCCGCCATGCTCGACAGCTTCCTCACCGCCGCCCGCACCGGCCAGCGAGCCCACCCCGACGGAGAGACAGGACTGCGTACTCTCCAAACCGCCCTGGCCGCCTACGAATCCCTACACACCCGACAGCCCGTAGTCACGGCCGCCGCAGCCGGGCCCCTCCCCCACTCGAGCTCCCACACTCCCCTTTCGCCCAGGGAAGACCGGTGCGGCAGGCAGTAGGTAGAGGCCATGAGCCTCTACCTACTGCCGTCAAGCACCGGATGAGTGAGGCCAGGGCGCGTGTCTTCACAACGACGATGCTCTTCGCTGGTGTCGACGATCCCGTACGGACTGGTGGCGCTCGCCCTGTATGCATGGCACCGCAAGCGCAAGGGGCTCGCCAGAGCAGTCGCCGCCTCGCTCTGACGTCCTGACGTCCCACACCCGGCAACACCACCCGACACCCGACCGGCACCGTCACCTCCCGGCGCGCGGCCGAGGGCTCGGCTCACCCTTGCCTGCGCACGTTCCGCACCCCTCACGACGACCACCTCTCCTGCACGACCAACCCACGGAAGACAACACCATGCAACACAGGCTCCGGACGCGCCGCAGACGCGCGCTCCTGAGCGGCCTCGCCGCGGCCGCGCTCCTCGCCGGAACAACCCTCGCCAACGGGTTCGCGGCGGAGCCCGGGGCAGGCGCCGCCGTCGAGCAGCACGGCATACGGCTGCTCGACACCCTGACCGTGCCCGCCGGGACCAGCGAGCTGGGCATGCCGTTCGGCGGTCTGTCCGGCATCGACTACGACACGAAGTCCGGCAAGTACGTCGCCCTCAGCGACGACCGCTCGGAGAACGGCAAGGCCCGCTTCTACACCCTGCGACTGCCCCTGGACGGCGACGCGTTCGCGCACGACAAGCCCGACCTCGACACCCTGACCGTGCTCGACGACACGAACGGCGAACCCTTCGCCACCAAGGCGGTCGACCCCGAAGCGATCCGCTGGACGCCCGGCGCAGCGGCCCTGCTGTGGACCAGCGAGGGCGCCTCCTCCTCCGGTCAGCCCGCGTTCGTCCGTGAGGCGAGCACCTCCGGCGACTACGCGCGCGAACTGCCGCTGCCCAAGGCGTACGCACCGGTCCGCAACGCGTCGGGCACGCTCACCGCGGGCGTCCGCAACAACCAGGCCCTCGAAGGCCTCACGCTCTCCCCGGACGGCAGCAATGCCGTCACCATCACCGAGAACGCCCTCGTCCAAGACGGCCCCACCGCCGGACTGACCGCGAAGAGCCCCTCCCGGCTGCTGGTGACGGACCGCAGGACCGGTGCGGCAAAGGCCGAGCACGTCTACGAGGCCGACCCGATCTCCGACGCGCCCACCGCCCCGCTGCCCGCCCCCGTCGGCACCTACTCCGCGGACCGGGGAGTCTCCGAGATCCTCGCGATCAACGAGACCGACTACATCACCGTCGAGCGCTCCTTCGCCTCCGGCGTCGGCTTCTCCATCCGCCTATACTGGACCAGCACCATCGGCGCCACCGACGTCGGCGGCAAGGAGAAGCTGTCCGGCTCCGAGAGGCCGATGCCGAAGAAACTGCTGTACGACTTCACCACCACCGGCACCAGCGCCGACAACGTCGAGGGCATCACCTGGGGCCCGGTCCTGCCCGACGGCTCCGGCTCCCTCGTCCTGGTCGCCGACGACAACTTCGGCTTCAACGGCAGCGTCACCAAGTTCCACCTACTGTCCGTCCGCCCGGGGCTCCTCGCGGCCCACACTCCGGATGTCAACGGCGACGGCACGGTCAACGGCAGGGACCTGGCCGCCGTCAAGAAGGCCGGCCCAGCCGGTGACCTGGACCGCAACGGCCGTACGGACGGCAAGGACATCAAGCTCTGGACGTCGTACACCCACGACTTCCCGACCGCCCCGAAGCCCTCGTCCGTCGTCGACGTGCAACTGCTGTCCTTCAACGACTTCCACGGCAACCTGGAACCGCCCACCGGACGCGACGCCAACCTCGGCTCCACGCTGGACCCGAAGTCCACGACGGTCGGCGGCGCGGAATACCTCGCGGCCAAGCTGGGCCAGCTCCGGGAGGGCACCGACGTCTCGCTGACGGTCGCCGCCGGCGACATCATCGGCGCCAGCCCGTTCCTCTCCGGCCTCTTCCACGACGAACCGACCGTCGAGTCCATGGAGAAGCTCCACCTGGACGTCACCAGCGTCGGCAACCACGAGTTCGACGAAGGCACCGACGAACTGCTGCGCATGCAGAACGGCGGCTGCCACCCGAAGGACGGCTGCTACATCAAGGGCGAGCCGTACGACGGCGCGCAGTTCCCCTGGCTGGCCGCCAACGTCGTCGACCGCTCCTCCGGCAAGCCCCTCCTGGCGCCCACCTGGGTCAAGAAGGTGGACGGGGCGAAGGTCGGCTTCATCGGCATGACCCTGGAGGGCACCCCCGAGGTCACCGGCCAGTCCGGAATCAGGTCCGTGCGCTTCCTGGACGAGGTCAAGACCGCCAACGCCTCGGCCCGCGCACTGCAAAAGCGCGGCGTCGAGGCGATCGTCGTCCTGCTGCACGAGGGCGGCGTCCAGGCCGGCAGCTACGGCCAGTGCGACGGGATCTCCGGGCCGATCGTCGACATCGCCAAGCACCTGGACCCGGCGATCGACGCCGTGGTCACCGGCCACACCCACCAGCCGTACGTCTGCTCGCTGCCCGACCCGGCCGGCAAGCCGCGCATGGTCACGTCGGCCTCGTCCTTCGGCCGCGTGGTCACCGAGACCCGGCTGCCCGTCGACCGCCGCACCGGGGACGTCGTCCGCGACCAGGTCGCCGCGATGAACCACCTCGTCACCCGTACCGGCACCAAGGACGCCGACCAGACAGCGGTCATCGACAAGTGGAAGGCGCTGTCGGCGCCGCTGGCCAACCGGATCGTAGGCAAGGTCACCACCGACATCACCCGCTCCGAGACCCGCGACGTCGAGTCCGACCTGGCGAACCTGGTCGCTGACGCACAGCTCGCGGCGACCTCTGCACCGGAGAAGGGCGGCGCCCAGATCGCCCTGATGAACCCGGGCGGTGTCCGGGCGGACCTGGTGTACTCCTCGTCGACGGACGGTGCGGCGCCGGGTGAGATCACGTACGCCGAGGCCTTCGCCGTGCAGCCCTTCGCCGGATCCCTGGTCTCCGTGGACCTGACGGGAGCACAGATCGAGAAGATCCTGGAGGAGCAGTTCAACGACTCCGGCACCCGGGCGCCCACCCTCATCCTGGGCGTCTCCAAGGGCCTGACGTACTCCTACTCCAGCAGCGCCCCCGTTGGCGACCGCATCGACCCGGCGTCAATAAAGCTCAACGGCGAAACGCTGAAGCCCGATGCCGCCTACCGGGTGACCGCCAACACCTTCCTCGCGGCGGGGGGCGACGGCTTCACCACCTTCGCGAAGGGCACCGACCCGGTCGGCGGCGGGGACGACATCGCCGCCCTGACCGACTACCTCAACGACAACGGCCCAGTCGCCCCACCCGGCACCGAGCGGGTGACCGAACTCCCCTAAGGTCAGCTGTTCGGCAAAGAGGCTCCACACCCGTGGATCGGGGGTGGAGCCTCTGCGCACCGTCAACCGTTGGGCGGCCCGGCAATACGCCAGGCCGCCCAAGGCGGTTACTTCGACGATAGATACCCGGGATGCCGCTCGACGTCTGCCAGGTCCGGCTGTGCGGAGCCGGCCGCGAGTGGCGGCCTGGGGCCGGGTCGGGCAGGCCGGGGAGGCGTCCCCGGACGGCGGCGGTTCCGACAAAGAGATCGCCGGACAAGCGAAGTACTTCAGTCGACCGTGCGGAAAGGGGCCGTCGGCCGGCCGTGTGGGGATGTCGTCCCGGAACGGGTGACGTACACGAAGGGCCCGACGCTCACGCCCGGTCGCGGGGGTCTGTGGCCGGGCTGGCTGTCGGGCGCCTCCTCCTGTGTGGTGCCTGGTCAGCCGGCCTGGCTGTGTTCGGCCTTGGCCTTGTCAGGAACTGATCGCGCTCGGTGCGGAGGAAGCGGTCGATATTCCCTCGGCCCTGTGGGCGTCCGGGCTTGGAGTGGGTGAGCCGGATCGCCAGGGACGCACAGGCCTGTCCTCGACCAACCCGAACCGGAGCCCGACGATCGCCCGGGAGTGGTCGTCGATGAAGGCAAACAAGTACGTCTTCCGGCCGCCGATCTTCGGACCGTGCAGGGCGTCACCGGTCCACAGCTCGTTGCCGCGGGGCGACGAGTTGGTCAGGCGCTTTGCTGCGACGAACCTGAGGAGATGAGCTGCACAAGTTGCTCGTGGGTGACGTCGGCCGAGGTGCCCTGCCAGACGGTTCGGCCTTGCCGTAGGACGTGGAAGCGGTCGCCGAGCGCGTACAGCTCTTCCAAGTCGTCCGAGACGACGAGGACGGCGGCGCCGGCGTCGGCGCGCTCGCGCAGCAGACGGTGGATCTGTGCTTTTGTGCCGATGTCGACGCCGGCGGTGGGCTGGTCGATGACGAGCACGTCGGGATCGGCGGCGAACGTCTTGCCGAGGACGACCTTCTGCTGGTTGCCGCCGCTGAGTGTCGCGGCGTTGGCGTCGATATCGGCCGGAGAGATTTCCAGGTCCTCGACGAGACGGGTACTCAGGCGCCGGACCGCACGGCGTGGTACGACCCCCCAGTGGCCCAGTCGGCGGTGCATGGCCATGAGGCACAGGTTCCACGTCAGTGGTGCGGAGAGGCTCAGTCCTTGGTGTTTGCGGTCCTCCGGTATGAGTGCCACGCCATGGGCGATGGCCCGGCGCGGGGTTGTGAAGGTCACCTGGTTGCCACGGAGGCGAAGGCGACCGCTCGTGGGCTTCTCGGCACCGCTGAGCACTCTGCAGAGCCTGGTCCGGCCGGAGCCGACGAGACCGGCCACGCCCATGATCTCGCCCGCGCGCAGGCTGATGGTGACGTCGCGGAGGCGGGGTCCGCAGCTGACCGAATCCGCTTCCAGGAGGACCGGCTGCTGATCGTCGGCGTGGTGGGAGGCGACTTCTTCGTCCAAGGTCTGTTTGAACTTCTCCCCCAGCATCAGCTCGGCCATCTGGACCACCGACAACGACTTTGTGGGCTCCGACGCAATGGCCTTGCCGTTGCGCATCACGGTGAGCCAGTCGGTCGCCTCCCGGACCTCCTCGAGGAAGTGGGAGATGAACACCAGCCCCACGCCGCGGTCGGCCAGTTCCCGTACGACGCGGAAGAGGGACTGCCGTTCGGCCTCGGACAGGCGGGCGGTCGGCTCGTCCATGACGAGTACCTTCACATCGTCCGCGAGGGCTTTCACGATCTCGATGCGTTGCCGGATGGCCGGGCTGAGTGTGCCGACGCTCGCATCGAGGCTCTCGCCGATCTCGATGCCGACTTGCTCGACCAGGGCCTCGGCCCGGTTGTGGACTGCACGTCGGCTGTAGCGCCACCGTCCGGGCTCCTGTCCGAGGAGGAGGTTGTCGGCGATGGTCATCTCGGACACCAGGCTGAACTCCTGGTGGATGACGGCGATTCCCTCCGCCCTGGACTGGCGTGGGCTGCCGACCGTCGCGCGCTTGCCGTCGACAGTGATAACACCGCCGTGGTCCGGGTACAGACCAGCCAGTGTCTTGACCAGGGTCGACTTGCCCGCACCGTTCTGTCCGATGAGTCCGTGGACTTGTCCGGCGCGCACCTGGAAGTCGACGTGATCGAGCACCATGACCGGACCGAACCGTTTGGATACGCCCGAGAGCTGGAGCCTGATGTCGCTGGGCATGGACACTCATTCCTCTGTATATGCGTCGGGACGTCTGAAGTGGCGGAGATACCGGGGGCGGGCGATCGGCCCGGTTGGCCGGTAGTGGAGGGCGGCCCGCCCTGCGCGCCAGCGGTACGTGGTGTCAGGCGCGCAGGGCAATCAGGTCAGCCGCTCCACTCAGCGGGGTTGGTATCCACGTTGTCCTTGGTGATCAGTGGCAGCGGGATGTAGTAGGTGGGCTGCTTGACCTTGTCCTTCTGGCCGGTCAGCCAGTAATTGGCGTACTGGGCGCCGAGCTTGCCTTCCAGGACGGGGCTCTGGTTGACGGTGCCGTAAAGGTCGCCGGACTTGATGGCGGCCTCAACCTGCTTGGAGTAGTCGCCGGCGATGAAGCGGATCTCGTTGCGTCCGATCTTGCGTGCGTACTGGGCGCCTACGTACATCTGGGGGCCTTGGGCGACGATCGCGTCCAGCTTCCCCTTGGGGTACCTCGAGAGGAGGTCCTGGGTCACGGACAGGTTTTCGCTGTTCTTGAAGTTGTCGACGGGCGTGGCGACGATCTTGATGTTGGGGTGATTCTTGAGGACGTCCTTGATGCCCTTGAGTCGCTCGACCTGCGGAGTGGAGCCGAGCGTTCCGAGCGTGATTGCGATCTTCCCGCCCTTGGGAAGCGCCTGGACGATGAGCTTGCCCTCACCTTGTCCAAACTGGCGGTCCGAGGCCCCGATGTAGGTCACCAGGTCGGCGCCGGGGCTGAGCTGAGCGTTGAGCGCCATCACCGGGATGCCGGCGCGGTTGGCCTGCTTGATGGCGGGGAGGACGGCGGTCGGGCTGGAGGAACACACCAGGATCAGGTCCACATGGCGGGCCGCCAGAGTCTGCACATTGGCGGCCTGCTTGGCGTTGTCAAGGCCGCCGTTGAGGGTGACGGTCTTCATGCCGAGCCGCTTCGCCTCGGCCTCGAAGGCGGAGTTCATGGAGGCGAGGAAGGGGATCGTGGTATCGGCGTTGGCAAGACCGATGGTGAAGGTCTTGCCCTTGCCACCGGCGGCGGTGCTACTGCTGTCGGTGTCGCCGCAGGCGGCCGTGAGCACGGTCAGCGACACGATGGCGGTCGCAGCGGCCAGGCAACGTCTGAAGGTGCGGCGGGCTGGGATGGATGCGGACATGGTGCTCCCTTGGGGCGTGTTGTGCGGAAGTCCGCGGAGGACTTGGTTGGGTGCGGATTTGTGCGTGTCCTCAGCGCGTGCGCCGCGCAGGGACGTACCAGTCGGCGATCAGGTCGAGGCCGACGGGGTCAGTGGGGTGGTGGTGGGCGCGCCGGGCGCAGCAGAGGTCGGGGAGTTCCTGCTGCCGCGCCCGGCGCCGTTGTGGAGCCGGCTGTAGCGGTCGATGACGACTGCCATGAGGATCACCAGTCCGGTGACGGTGGGCTTCCAGTAGGGCGAGACGTTGAGCTGGTTGAGCCCGTTGGAGATGACGCCGAGGAGGAGGGTCGCAGCGAGGACGTCCTCGATGCGCCCGACGCCACCGGTCAAGGCGATGCCGCCCACCACGCAGATGGCGATGGCTTCCAGGGGCCAGTCGGCCGCGGCCGAGGGCTGCCCGACCATCGTCTGGCCGAGAAGCAGCAGGCCGGCGCCTGCAGCCATCAGGCCGCCCATGGCGAAGGCGAAAATCTGCACGCGCTGAACGGGGACGCCCGACAGGTGGCTGGCCTCGGCGTTGCCGCCGACGCTGTAGATGTAGTGCCCGTACTTGGTGCGGGTCAGTAGGAACCACACAGCAAGCAGGCAGCACATGAAGACGGCGAAGATCACCGGGATGCCGGCGACCCGTGCGTTGGCAGCGGTCTCCAGCAGGGGTGTCACTCCCTGCTTGGACTCTGCGCCGGTGGCGACGAACAGCAGGCCGGAGACGATACTGGCCATGGCGAAGGTGGCGACGAAGGCGTTGATACGGACCTTCGCGATCAGCATGCCGTTGGCGACACCGACCGCAATGCCTGCGGCGAGGCCGGCGCCGATGGTCACGATGGCTCCATTGCCGCGGCTGGCGACGACTGCCCCGACGACCGATGTGGTGGCTCCGACGGCTCCGACGGAGAGGTCAAAGCCGCCGGAGATCATCATGACGGCCATGCCGCAGGCGACGATGCCGATGATGGCGTTCTGCTCCAGGATGTTTTCCAGGTTGACCGAGGAGCGGAACGTCGGGGATACGGCCATCAGGACGCTCGTGACGAGTGCGAACACCAGCCAGAGACCAAAGCGCCTCAGGAGACCACTTCTCTTTGCACTGCTCTTCATTCCGACCCGTCCTCCTGGTCCGTAATGTCGACGACTGTTCCGTACCGAGCTGATGTCTGGGCGGCGAGCGCGACCTGGGTGGCCTTCCAGCCGTCGTCCATCGGGACGGGTGGTGCCGAGCCGAGCCGGATCGCGGTGAGCCAGTCGTCAAGAAGCTCTGCGTCCATGCTTCGGCCGTACCGCACGTGCGTGACGGCGCCGTCCTCGTCGACGAGCGAGCCATAGCGTGCGAAGGCGTCGATCGAGAGCCGGCCGTTCTCGAACCACAGGGTCATCACCGGGTCGTTGGCCCCGTGCATACCGGCCGGACGTGACCAGCTCGGGCAGATGCTCGCCCAGGCGCCGCCGGTGGTCGTGACGACGACCTGCCCCGCGTCCTCCACGTGACCGACCCGGCTGAATCTGCCGGCCTCCGCATAGACGGTCCGGTACTCACACCCGGTCAGCCAGCGCAGAGCGTCGGCCAGATGGACCACGTGGTCGATGAGGGCGCCGCCGCCCAACTCGCTGCGGGTGCCGAAGAATCCACCGTGGACGGCCGCGTGATTGGTTCCGCTCATGGCGACGAATGCGCCGAGCGATCCGTTCTCGATCACCGCCTTCGCCTGCCGCACGGGCTGGGCGTATCGCACCGGAAAAGCCATCGAAAGCCAGGCACCCGAACTCAAGATGGCCTTGGCGGCCTCGGCCGAAGTACCGAGGGCCTTCCCACAGAGCACGGGAACACCGGCGGTGATGGCCGCGGTCACGTATGCGGGGTAGGCCACGTCCTCGCCGGTGATGATGGCCGCCGAGACCATGGCGCACAGGTCCGCGGGGGTCGGGGCGACAGCCAGATCGTGGTCGGCGGCAAAGGCGTCCGCGCGGGCACGGTCGGGGTCGAAGACAACGACGGAGCGTCCCTGCTGCGAAAGGCGCAGCTCTTCGCAGTAGGTGGCAGCATGCACATGGGCGCAGCCGAGGAAACCGATCTTGATCACGCCAGGGCACTTTCCAGGGCGATGGGGCGACCGGTGTCGATGCTGCGCTGGGCAGCCTCGATGACCTCGACGGTGTCGCACGCGTCGGCGGCGGTGGCGCGCGGCGGCGGCCCACCGCGGAACCAGTCGATCGCCGCCCGCAGCTCCATCACATAGGGGTCCTCGCTCGCCGACGCCGGGGGGAGATAGGTCGGCGCATTGCCGCGTGTGGACGCGAATCCTGCGCTTCCGGAACCGTCCGCGCGGTAGATGCCTTGCGTGCCGGCCACCTCGAGGCGGGCGGTGAAGGATTCCCCCCGCCAGCTCGCGTCGATGTACGAGATGGTGCCAGCGGCATGACGGATGGTCAGAGCCATGACGGGGCCGTCCGGGCCGCCTGCTGATACCGCGTACACACGGGCAGCCGGACCGAAGGTCCACAGGCACCAGTCGACGTCGTGGATCGCCATGTCGAGCAGGAGACCGCCGCTCCTGGCCACGTCGCCGTACCACTTGCCGACACCTGCCGGAGCCGTGTTCCACCGGGCCAGGCGGGCCACGGACGGGGAGCCGAGCTCGCCATACCGGACCAGGTCGCTAGCCGCGGCGTACTCGGGGAAGTAGCGCACGACGTGACCTACGGCCAGCTTCACACCCTGGGTGGCGGCACGGTCACGGACCAGGCGCGCCTCGGCAGGCGTCCTCGCAAGCGGCTTCTCGACGAACACCGGCAGCCCGGCTTCGATCGCGAGAAGCGCGTAGTAGGCGTGCGTGTCCGTCGGCGTCGCGATGATGACCGCGTCGACACGCTCCGGGTCGAGGACTTCCTCAACGCCCACCGTGTCGGCACCTGCGGAGCGGATGGCTTCCAGAGCGGCGGGCGAGACCTGCTCCGAAGCGACCGCCATCAATCGGCAGTCCGGCACCTCCGAAAGGTTCACCGCGTGGAGGGCGCCCAGAGCGCCTGCGCCGATGAGACCTATTCGCATGTCCAACACTCGTGCCTTTCTCAGACCTTCGGGGCTGCTCAGCGGCTTTGAGTAGCGAGCCGTTGCGGCACGGCCCCACCGCGTCGCAGCGAGCGGCATAGACCGGCCGGTTTCTCGCTGGTAGTGTCTGGTCATGACCAGTTGAGAGAGAGCATGAGTCAAGGGCCAGAGGATGTCAACCGCCTGGCCAAGAGAAAAAAACAAACAGCGCCGAGCCCATCACGTCACGTCAGAGGACCCTCGAAAACGGGGCGAATCGGGGCATAAGCCCACAGTGACGGTGCCGAGCTCCGCGGAGCGCAGGCACTACAGGGGGCTGGAGCTGTGCGCCCTGGGTCGGCCGACGCCGCATCGGCCGCAGCGAGGGTGGCCGAGTACCGCGAGTACGGGCGCTGGCTGTCGCCGTTGCCCGGTGCGCGGCGTTCGCCACCTCCGTCAGGCTCGTGCCGGGAATGCCGTCGACCACCTATCACGACTCGCCAGCGCGTCGCCCTCGCTGACCGACGATCTGAACGAGCCCGCGTGCAGCGATGACATCGCTGCCCTGACCGATTACCTCGGCGCCAACAGCCCGATGGCGCCGCCCGGTACCTCCGCTGCCCAACGGGCCCAAGGCGGGTGGCTTCGATCCGGCCGGTTAGAGCTGGCACCGCCATTCTTTTCTGCTGCGCCGTCGTTGCAGGCCAGACCGCAGCTCGTTCAGCGCCTCTTCACTTCCCGCCGCGACAGCAAAGGGGTGCTGGCGAACGCCCTTCAGCGAGGACGCCAGGTGCGGATTTCGAGGTGGGTGATGTGGGCGCCTACGTGGATGCGGCCTGTCTCAACGAGCCACTGTTGGACGGCTGCGGTGACGTCGCCGGCGGCTGCGTCGACGCGGCGGGCGAAGTCTGCGGCGTCGAATCCGCCAGTCGGGGCGGAGCCATAGGAGCGTTCTTCGGTGTGGTCGGCGCGCTGGATGACGTCGCGGCGGATGCCGGGTGAGTCGGTGCGGCTGCCTGAGCCGAGGATGTAGCCGGTCTTCGGCATGCGGACGGTGAACGCCAATCGCAGGCCTTGGCGGGCTGCTTCGGCGATGAGGGGGCGCAGGCGGGCGGAGCCTGAGGCGATGGCTTGGGCGCCTGCGCGGCCGGTGCCGGTGCCGGTGGGGGTGATGAGGACGGCTTTGGTGCGGACCCGTGCACGGGCGCCGGAAGCGGTGGTGCGGCGGGTGATGCGGGGGGCGGCGATGGTGGCGAGTTCGCTTGGGTCGGTGATGCCGGCGGTCTGGACGGCAGCGAGGACGTGGGTGAGGGCGGGGACGAAGGCGGCGCCTTTGTTTCGTGTGTAGAACTGGGAGACGAGGGAGGGGTCGCGGTTGATGATGTGCGCGATGTCCCGCTTGGTGAGGCCTGCGGCCTGGAGTTGGTCGGCGAGGCGTGCGGCCTCGTTCAACTGGCGTGTTGCGGGGCGGCGGTTACGGGGCGTCATCATGCCCGCCCGGTGGTGTGGGCGGCCTGGAGGGCGGCGCGGCCTCTGTCGCGCAGGGCGAGGAGTTCGTCTTCGGTGGTGGGTGCGGGCACCGGGCCGGTGAGCTGGCCTTTGCGGAGGTAGTCGCCGGGCTGTCCGTGGTAGGGCCAATTCTGGGGCTGGGTGAGGTAGACGGCGTCGGTACGGAAGGCGACGACGGTGCCGGGCGGGGCGTGCAGGGCGCCGACGTGGGTGTTGTCCTCGCGCATGCGCTGGGAGAGGAGGGCGGCGCGGGCGCCGGACCAGATGCTGGCGGCCCATTCGGGGTGGGCGTTGGGGTCGCGGGTGAAGCCGGTGGGGCGCTGCCAGGTGATGGTGTCGTTGTCGAAGCCGATGATTTCGGCGTCGGGCGGGACGTCGCGTTCGGCGGTGCGGGGGGTGGTGCCGGTGACCATGCGGGGGCGTTGGGCGAAGGAGCCGATGCCGTACAGGAGCAGGGCGCGTACCGCGCGGGAGGCGAGGTGGGCGGCGGTGCGCTGGTCGGCATCGCCGTGGAGTTCGGCCTGGGCGGCGAGGCTGCTCCAGGCTTCCTTGAGCTTCCTGGACCAGTCGTCCAGCGGTTTGCCGTCGGTCCACAGCAGGCCGTCGAGGATTTCGATCTTCCACGGCTGGATGGGGTTGGCCAGCGCGGTGTGGATTTCGGGGCCACCGGCCCAGGTGGTGAAGGTCGTGCCGAGGGTGCGGGGGTAGTGCCAGGCTCGTTCACCCGGGGCCGGGGCGGGGAGGATGCCGACGTGGTTCCAGGTGTCGGGGACGGTGACGCGGACGTGCCAGTGGCCGCAGCCGAACAGGGCCTTGGTCTGTTCCTTCTCGCTCCAGGAGGCGAAGCGGCGGGCGGTGACCCGCTCAGGGGTGCCGACGCCGGACTTCCAGGTGTGCTTGGCGTAGGCGAAGGTGCGGTCGTACTCGACCAGGCCCGGGAGCTGTTCGGGAACGTCTGGCGGAGTGATCAGTTCGGTGCGACCTTGTCCCGCGGTGGCGTGCAGCAGACCGCGCAGTTCCTCCGAGAGGACCGGGTAGCCGTCCGCCCACTGGCCCTTGGTGGGGATGGTGCGGGTCCACAGATCACGGCCGGTCTGGGAGGGTGAGCCCATCAGGACGGCGTCGGGCCAGTGGGCGCGCAGCGCCTTCCACAGCAGAACGAACGCGTCCCTCACAATCGCCGGGGACGCGCCCGCGGCGTCGAACCACTCCCCCACCGACCGGATCTCGACATGCGCCTCGCCGTTTTCGCGCTGGTAGCGGCCGACGGGGTTGCGGGCGTGGACGAAGTGGCCGGCCATCCGGTCCTTGCCGCGCCCCGTGTCGGTACGCCAGCCCGGGATGGGTGCGTTGAGCCAGGCGGCGACCGCGTCCCGGAGGAAGGGGTGCCGGTCGGCCTGGGCGTGCCAGGGATCGCCTGCGGTGATGTAGATCCGCTCCAGGCCGTCGGGGATGACGTTGAAGACGGCTTCCAGGATTGCTGCGGCGGTGACCGCGTGCAGGTCGAGCCGGATCGTCTGGTCCCGGTGGACCAGCACACCAGTCTGTGTGTCGAGAAAGACGGTGGAGCGGGCCTGCTGAGTGAAGTTGGGATGGGTGGAGGCCAGGTTCGGCGTGTGCGCGAACCACCGATCCCCCTCCGGGCCTTCGGGGATCGACGGCAGGGTGCGTGGCTCTTGCGCTTGCGCCGTCAGGGCATCCGGTGCCGACATGGGGTGGGCCGGTGGTGCGGGCTCCGGCACAGGCTTCGTGGAGGGCTGCGGTGCGGAGGAGCTCGTGTTGAGGGACGGGGCGAGCGCGCCCGGTGTCGTGACGGCCGCGGCGGGCTCGGCAGTTGGGGCGGGCACGTCGGTGACTGCGGGGTTGTCACTGACCGGCGCAGGCACAGTGGTACCTGGCGGACCGGAGCTGGTGGTGAGCGGTTGCGGGGCGAGGTGGGGAGCGATGCGGACGATGTCGGCGAGGCTGAGCCCGGCCGCGGGCGCGATGCGTTCGGCCTTGGCCTTCTCGTAGCCGGCCAGGGCGAAGATCTGCTTGTCCCGCTGCGTCTCGAGCCTGGCAAGCGCGGCTTGTGCCTTCTTGACCTCGTCGCGCAGGGTGCGCAGCTCGGCGAGAGCGGTGGTGTAGGTCTGGGCGTCCATCACGGTCTCTCCGGCGTTGGGTTCAGGCAGGTGCAGGTGGGGAGGTAGCCGCGGGCGTTGCCCCATGGAGAACCCGCGGATCAGCTACGGTCACGGCGCCGCTCGGCAGACAGCGCCTCGCATGCCCTGGTGGGTCCGCCCAGCAAGTCCAGCACGGGGAGCCCGAAGTGAAGGGCCAGGGCATCGCAGTCGTCCAGTGCCCAGGCGGTGCGGCCGGCCTGGCGTCGCGAGACCTGCGTCTGCGTCAGCCCCAGAGACTGCGCAACGTCGTGCTGCGAATCCCCTGTTGCTTGCATCAGCGCCGCCACTGTCAACTGCAACGTCTGCCTCACTGTCATCGCCACATTCACACCCTACCAACGTTATGCATTTCTCGTCGCCATGATGCAAAAGCGACAGACGTTGGGGACCTTTCAGCGCCAGTGCCCCGTGCAGGACTGACGGACCGGCCGTTGGCAGGGCGCAGTGTGGTTCCGGAGGATCCCCCAGGACGGGCGCCGTGATCAACTACCCGTCGACACCACTGTGTCCTCAGGATCTCTTTCGAGTGCTGGATGTTCTTTTCCCAACTACCGGCCGTACCCTGCACCACAGGAGTCACTGACACGAGATAGCGGCGGTGACCTGGATCGAAGGGAATCCCCATGACCACAACAGCCAACACACCTGAGAGCATCACCGCCACAACAGCGTTGCTGGAAGAGGAACTTCCTCGCCTGGAAGAGCACCAGCAGATGCTCGAGAAGGAACTCGCCTCTGTCACCGACCGGCTGGGCTCGGTGCGCACCGCACTCGCCGCACTGCAGGCCCTGTCCGGCACCGCCCAACTGCTGACGCCCACCTCAGACGCGGAAACAGTGCCCCCGCCTGCCTCCTCGGCCGATACCGAGACCGTCAGCGATACCCCTGCACCACCGGTGACAGCGCAGGAGAACAGCACATCCGACGCCACTCCTGAGCGCTCCGGCACTCGCGCATCAGCCGCCCGCAAGGGGCCGGCGAAGAAGGCCGCTACACAGAAGCAGAGCAGGCGTCCAGCGAAGAAGGCGGCATCCGCGAAGCCTGCGAAAGCGCCGAAGACAGCGAAGCCGGCAAAGACGACCGCTGCGAAGCGCACCACGCGCGCTGTGGCCCCTACAGAGACCGGAGGCCTGACCGAGCAGGTCCTGGCGGTTCTCTCAAAGTCTGGCGGCAAGGCGGTCCGGGCCCGTGATGTCGCAGAGGCCTTGGGCCGCGACGACACACTCAACGGCATCAACACCGTCCGCAGCACACTCGACCGCCTCGTGGCCACATCGCGCGCCCAGCGTGCCGGCCGCGGCCTCTACCAGGCACCCGCCAGCTGATCCCCGTCCATTTCGCCTCATCACGGTGCCAGGAGACAGCTAACGGGGCATGCCGGGGCGACAGCGGCGCTGCAGACAAACCGCAGCCCGCTCCCCCGCGTTAGTTCCCTTGAATGTGGCCACAGTCGGGGCGGCGAAACTCATGTATTTGTGGTGCCGCGCGCGCTTGGTGGAGTGGGGTGCCGTGCTCGGCCCAGGCACGGAGCCGGTCCCGGTCGACCCAGTGGATCCCGTGCCGTTCGCCCCACACCTTCGCATCGCGCGTACAGGCCCCATTGCTCACCACAACCGCAATGTCGGCACGGTGGACGGGGCCGTCTCTTGTCAGGCGGGGGACGTCCACCTTCGTGAAGCGCTGTCGCTCGTGGCCGGTATCGAGGTACGTACGCACCTCACGGACCTGCTCGGTCTTCGTCCGCCCCGGCGGTGTCCGCGCCGCGGGTGTACGCCTGTGTCTTGTAGGCGCGGGTGGCCGGCACGGTGGCATGCTCCGCGATGATCGTCTTCGCGTCCTCCGGCAGCACAGGCGGGGCGATTCCGTCCTCCGCCGCGCCTGGGACGAGGGCCTCGGCCACTTGCGTTGGGGTCGGCCGGTCGGCTGGGTTGACGCTGAGACAGGCGCGCACCACGTCCTCCAGTTCGTCCGGCAGGCCGGTCAGGTCGGGCGTGCCCTCGCAGATGGTGACCATCATTGCCGGGGCGTCGCTCCCCCAGGGAATGCGGCCCAGCGCGAGGCGGGCGAGCAGGGTCCCGAGGGAGAACACGTCGCTGGCGGGTGTGAAGTGCTCGTGCTCTCGAAGTTGTTCGGGCGAGGCGTAGGCGTATGTCCCCGCGAACCCGCGGCGGGGTTCCGTCAGCCGTTCGATCTGTGCGATGCCGAAGTCGATGACACGCGGGCCGTCCTCGGTCAGCAACACGTTGGCGGGTTTCAGGTCGAGATGGACGATGCCCTGCGCGTGGATGGCGGTCAGTGCCGTGGCGACGCCGGCCCCCAGGCTGCGGACCGTCGCGGTGTCCAGCACGCCGCAGCGTTTGACCAGCTCCTGCAACGACGGTGCCGCGACGTAGGGTACGGCCATCCACGGCGTGTCGCTGTCCCCGTCGGCGGCGATGACCGGGACTGTGAAGCGTCCGCTCACCCGCTGGGCCGCCTGCACCTCGTGGGCGAAGGCCTGCCGGATCGACGGGTCGGCCGCGTACTGAGCATGCAGGGTCTTGACGGCCACCATGACGCCGGCTGTGTCCTGGCAGAGGTAGACGCGCCCGAAGCCGCCCTCTCCCACACGTTCCAGCACCTGGTACGGGCCGAAGGCCCAGGGGTCGTCCGCTGCGCGGGCGGGCCGAGCCCGCTTCAACTCCCGCCAGCCACCGAGGGCCTCGGCCTGCGGGTTGAACACGCTGCGCTCGCTCGAGGGGCGCATCGTGGCGGGCTTTGCCTCTGCCCGATCGTCGTCCACCACCACGATCGGCACCCCTACCGGGTTGTCCCCGTGGAACGCGTAGGCCTGCACCTGCACGTTGCCCGGGCTGGGGCAGGACACGTAGACGCCGAGCAGTCCGAGCCGTTCGCACAGGGCGCCCTCCGCAGGCGTCGGACAGCGGTCCGCGCGGGCGAAATAGAGGGCACGAGCCTCATATCCCTGGTCCGCCAGGTGCTGGATGATCCCGGACCATTGCTCCGAGGTGACCTCCTGCGGTCCCTCACCGCCCACTCGAGTACGGATGGTGAGGATGCGGGTCACCAGCCGGGCCCTCGTTTCGCGGGTGAGGATGCCGAAGGCCGTATCGGGCGCGGCGTCCACCTCGCGAGCGAGCAAGGTTCCCGCGCCCTGTCCGATGTGGAGGTCCGTGCGCCGAGCCGCGCTGGCGAGCTCGTCCCGCTGCGCGCACAGCGTGTCGTACTCGGGTGTGCCCGGCCCCTGGCCCTGCAGCGCCATGCAGTCGAGCACTTTCTGGAAGCAGGCGGCAGCCTCCGCGAGATTCTCCGACTTCATCGCGGCTTTGGCCTGCGAGACGCGTGCGCCCAGTACCTGGGCGCTGCCCGCGCCGTACAGCTGCTCGCTCTGGTCGGCTATCTGTTCGTACATCCGGCTCGCCCGTGGGAAGTCGCCGGACTGCTCGACCTCCGCCGCCGCCATGATCAGGTTCTGCAGCCCGTCGTGGCCTTGGTCGTGGCCGAAGGGCAGCCCTCCGGCGAGCTCGGCGTAGCGCTGACGGGCCATGCCGGTGAGCTGGTGCGCCGAGCCGAGTTCCCCTTCGGCGGTTCGCAGCATCTGGGTGTACGTGCGCAGCGCGGCAGCCGTGTCACCGGCCTCCTGCTGCCAGTGGCCCATGTCGCACAGCATGCTGAGCGCCGTCTCTGTGCGGCCCTCCCGCTGGGCCGTGGTGTGCATCTCCTCATAGCGCCGGGCGGCCTCCTGGCAGCGCCCGGCCCGGCCGTGCCAGTGGGCCAGTTGGTGGCGGGCCAGTTCGGTGTCCGGGTGACGCGGCCCTTGGTGTGAGATCCGGTCACGCAAGAGTTGACCGAACAACTCCACAGCGCTCTCCGGCTCCCCAGACTCGCCTGTCCAGTGCGCCAGTTGATGCCGCAGTGCAAGGGTGGTGGTGTCGTCCGGCCCCAGTGCACTGTCCGCCTGAGCGACCAGGTCGCGATAACGCCTCACCGCTTCACCGGCTCTGCCCCCGCGTCCCGCCTGCTCGGCCGTAGCACTCTCGGTCTGCAGCCGGGCAAGCACCCCGGGACTTGGTGTCGTTCCGGGCCCTTCGTCCGGCTGCGGTGTGCTCCTTTGCCGCTTGCCCATCCATCGCATGCAGGCACCCCCAGGCCCTCAGAGCAAGCAGGTCCGCTCGCCCACCGCCGGTCCGTACCCGCCAAGTGAACCCGGACGCAAGCAAATCGGCACCCCTCCCGGACAACCTGCACCACGGACGGGCCCATCCTGTTCCTGTTCCGTTACTCACCGGCCCGCATGTCAGGGCAGCCCCTCCCTGCCCTGCCTCATGCCCGAACCGCAGCCCGCATCACCGAGGCCGTTGTGCGTGGGGAGGCTGCTGGCGGCTCGGATCAGCCCCGCGGGCACCGCTGCTGTATCTCTCCGGGGCTGTCGCTACGCGGCGCCCGCCACTGTCAGGACCGCGACCGGCAGGAGCAGAATCCACTGCGGCAGCCGGAGCAGTGGCTTCGGCCAGCCGACCGACAGCGTGACGACCAGGAAAGCGACTGCGTACGCGACGAAGTGCGCAGCCACGAACCACGCCACCAGGCCGGTCGCTGACGTATCGTCCGCCAGCGCGAGGTAGACCAAGGCGGCTGCGGAGAGCACCAGGTCGACGCTCACCATGTGCCACACGGCATGAAGGACGCGTTTGGGTTCGTCTGCGAGTCCGCAGGACAGCAGCGGGCGGACCACATCCCGGTGCCCGCCGACGATGTGCGCTGCGGCGACACCGAACGCGGTGATGCCCGCTGCGAGAAGCCAGCCGTTCATCGGATCTCGATTCCTTTGGCTATGACAGCAGCCAGCCGGCCGGCCAGCTGAGGGTCGGGGTGTTCCCCGACCAGGCCGACGTGGAAGAACACGGCTCCTGCCAGCGTGTCCAGGACCAGATCCACGGGCGTGTCGGCCGCGATCTCCCCGCGCACCACGGCGCGCTCGAAGACGATCAGCAGCCGCTCCTTCGACGGGGCCAGGAAGTCGCTGCGGATGCGCGCCTTCAGCACCGGATCGGCGGCGAAGTCAGCGAGCAGCCCCGGGAGCGCCGCTGCGGCGGCAGGTGCGTGGAACTCGTCGACCAGGCCCCGCAGCAGTGCGGTCAGGTCCCCGGCCAGCGTTCCGGTGTCTGGGACCGGAGCATCGTCGGTGGTCGTGAACACGGCCTCGAAGACCAGCTCCGGCTTGCCCCGCCACCGCCGGTAGACCGTGTCCTTGCCGACACCGGCACGGGCAGCCACCGCCCCGATCGATGTCGCGGCGTAGCCGACCTCGATCACCAGCTCTGTGGCCGCACTGACGATCGCCTCGTGCGAGCGGGGATCCCTGGGACGTCCCCTGGAGGACGGAGAGGAACTCATACCCATTTACGATACGGGTCGACCCGTTTGATAAGCAACCCCGGTCGGTGTCACGAGGACATCACCGCTGCGGAGCATGTATTACGCGATGATGCGACGAGCCACGCCAGTGGCACCAACCACAACGCACATACTCAAGACCGCTTAGTGCAGGAGGACGTAGAGAGTCATGAGCTGGCCGACGGCGAGGAAGAGGACAGCCGGGTACACGACTGCAGCGCGCAGTAACGGGTCAACGCGCAGATTTCTGATCCTTGACATGGGTCTCTCCTCATCAGCGACGAGCAGGGCCAGCTTCAGCCGGATGCGAGTGTGGTGCCACATTCGCCATTGTTCGCTCGGGCATTGACATGCGTGCAGGACCGCCTGCAGCACTTCGGTGCGTGGCAGTTCCGTTCCGTGAAGAGCGGCTTTGAGACTGCTTTTGGTAACGCGGAGGCGTCCCTTCTTAGCGCGCTGGTGGACCTCGTGCAGGGACAGGCCACTGCGGGACCACAGCAGTTGGAGGAGCCCCGCGAACTGCGCGGGTGTCGTACACAGGTCAAGGGCGGTGTCGAAGGGGCCTGGTTCTGTCGCTGGGTGGGCCGGGGCGATAGCGCGGGCCTGGCGCATGAGTGCCGGCACCTGCCCTGGCCCCCCGTGAGCTGGAGACCCTGCGACACATCGCCTCAGGGTGCACCTACCTGCAAACGGCCCGCCAGATGGGGCTCTCCAAGCACACGGTCGACACCTATCTCCGCCGTATCCGGGCCAAGGTCAACATCAACAGCACGGCCGAACTCACCCGATGGGCCATTTCCCTGGGACTGTGACACCCAGCCACGCGCGCACCGACTGTGGGCTTCCTGCCATACCCATCGCCAGTAGCCGGTAGCCGGTACCCCGCCAACCAGACGGCGCACGACCCGGCATAGGACACGATCCGGTCAGCCAACGGCAGACACCATGAAACGCCGGCAAACGCCGCCGAACGCCAACGCACAGCAACAACCAACAACGACCACCAACGGGACCGGCCCGACCCGGCCGGATGGCATCCGGCCGTCGCTTCAGACCAGCGCGGTTGCGCAACACTCCCCCGCATGCCGAGCCTTCAGCACAGCAAGTCCGCCGGTGACGCCCATGAGCAACACGCCGCCCAGGAACCCGCCCCATGCGGGCGGGGGCTTCCCCACCCTCCCCGCCGGTGACCCCCTCCGGCTCGGCGTCGTCGACTACGCCGGCCGCGCCGTTTACGACCACGGACGCTCGCTCGACGGTCGGCCGATCAAAATCACCGGCTTCGTCACCCTCGACGGCAACGGCGCGCCCTACCTGACCCGCATGGTCCTCAACTGCTGTGCTGCCGACGCCCAACCCGTCAAGATCGGCCTGTCCGGACAGATTCCCCCCGTCCTGCAACCCGACACGTGGCTCGAAGTCACCGGCACCTACACCGGCAAGCAGGCCAAAGACCCCGTCAACGACGGCGTCATCCCGTTCATCAATGTCAGCCAAGCCAGACCGGTCCCTGCCCCACACAACGAGTACGAAGACTGAAGCAGTCAGGGACGCGGATCCGCTGCCAGGCGGGCCGAGCCTGCCACGAGCGAAGCGGTGAACTCGTGCCGCGGCGTGGTGAGCACCTGCTGTGCCGGTCCCTGCTCGATGAGCTCACCGGCGTCCAGTACGGCGATCCGGGCGGCAGTCGCCGCGGTGTCGAGGTCATGGGTGATCAGGACCAGGGCCAGTTCGGGTCGGTCACGCAGCAGGACGGCGAGCGTGTCCAGAAGGCCGCGTCGGGTAACCGCGTCGAGGCCGGAGGTGATCTCGTCGCAGATCAGCACCCTCGGCCGGGCGAGCAGGGCCCGGGCGAGCGCGGCCCGTTGGAGTTCGCCGCCGGACAGCCGGCCGGGCTTGCGCCGCACCAGCTCCTCCGTGAGGCCGAGGCCGGTCAGGGTGTTCAGCGCCTCGGCAAGCGCCTCTTGCGGGTGCGTTCCTCGCAGCCGCACCGCCGTGCGTGCCACCTGGTCCAGGACCGGTCGGTGTTCGTCGAACGCGGCGTTGGCGTCCTGGAAGACGTACTGGACCGCGGCCAGTTGTTCACGGGTCCGGGCGCGCAGGCTGTGCGGGAGCGGGGTGCCGTCGAGCCGGACTTCGCCTGCGTAGTCGCGGTGGAGTCCGGCCAGGCAGCGGGCGAGCGTGGTCTTGCCGCTGCCGGAGCGGCCGACGACGGCCAGGCACTCGCCGGCGCGGAGGGTGAGTTCGGGGATGCGTACGACTTCCTTGATACCGGCGCCGTCGCGGTGCCGGGCGGTGAGGCCACGTACCTGGAGTGCCGTGTGTCCTTCGCGCGTCGGCGGGCTGTCGGCCGTCTTCCCGTCCGCTGCCAGGAGTTCGGCGGTCCAGGGATGTCGCGGGGCGAGCCACAGTTGCTCCGCGGGAGCCGCCTCCACCACTCGGCCGCCGCGCATGACCAGAACCTCGTCGGCCAGGGCCCGGACGACATCCAGGTCGTGGCTCAGCAGGACCACGGCGATGCCCTGCCGGGCGACCGCAGCCAACTGGTCGACGATGCGCCGCTTCGTCAGCACGTCCTGCCCCGTGGTCGGCTCGTCCGCGACCACCACCCTGGCGCCGAGCAGCAGTGCCTGTGCCAGGACGGCGCGCTGCTGCTGGCCACCCGAGAGCTGGTGCGGATAGCGGCGAAGCAGGGCCTCGCCCTCCGAGAGCTGTGCGGCGGAGACGGCGTGCAGGATACGTGTCCGGGCGGCAGCGCGGCGCTCGGGCCTGGGCAGGCTCCGCACCTGGTCGCGGGCGATGTCCCGCAGCAGTGCGCCAACCCTGCGTACGGGGTTGAGGACGGCGCCGGGGTGCTGGGGTACGTATCCCACGAGGCCGTTGGGTACGCGTACGTCGCCGGTCACCCGGGCGCCCGCCGGGTACTCGCCGAGCAGGGCGAGGCCCGTGGTCGTCTTGCCGCTGCCGGACGCGCCGACGAGTGCCGTGATTTTCCCGGGCCGGACCTGAAAGCTGACGCCGTCGACGATCGGCCGGCCGTCGATGTCGACGCGTAGATCTTTGATCTCAGCGACCGCGTTCACGTCCGCTTCCTCCGTTGCAGTACGGCGTCGAAGAGCAGGTTGCTCCCCATGGTCAGGGCGACGATCAGCAGGGCAGGCACCACCACGGCCCAGGGCTGGACGAACAGCCCCGTACGGTTGCGGTCCACCATCACCGCCCAGTCGGCGGCGTCCGGCTCGACGCCGACGCCGAGGAACGCCGCCGTGGCCACCAGGTAGAGCACCCCTGTGAGCCGTACGCCCGCGTCGGCGGCGAGTGTGCGCGCGATCGACCTGCCGACATGGCCGACGGCCATGCGCCACCACGTCTCTCCCTGCATACGCAGCGCCTCGACGGCCGGGCGTGAGGCCGCCTCGGCCGCAGCCGCCCGGACGATCCGTGCCGCGTCCGGGAAGTTGACCAGGGCCACCAGCAGGGAGAGACCCACCGCACCCGGCGAGAAGACGGCGGCCACCAGCAGGATCAACAGCAGCGACGGCACGGCGAGCAGCACGTCCACGGGCCGCATCAGCAGCTCTTCGAGCCATGTCCGGTGGGTGAGCGCGCTGATGAGTCCGAGCGGCAGGGCCACCAGGTAGGCCAGAGCCGTCGCGGCCAGAGCGACGAGGACCACGGACCGCCCGCCGAGCAGTACCTGCTGCCACACATCCCGGCCGACGAAGTCGGTGCCGAGCCAATGTCCTCCGCCGAGCGTGAAGGAGGGCGCTCGTGGCCCGGGCTCGCCCGCGAAGAGCGGCCCGAGCAGCGCGAGGGCGAGCGGTACGAAAACGATCACCAGGCCGAGCGTGAAGCGTCCCGGCCGGATGCCTGCGAGCGTTTTCATGCCGCCACCCCCGCCCGGGGCGAGAAGCGGTGGACGACCAGGTCGGCGCCCAGATTGAGGACTACGGCGGTCAGTCCGAAGACGACCGCGAGGCCCTGCACCACGGGAACGTCCCTTTCCGCGACCGCATTCATCAGCACCGTTCCCAGCCCGGGGATCACATACAGCGCCTCCACGACGATCACCCCGCACAGCAACCAGTCGATCGTCCGGGCGAGTTGCTGGGCGGCGGGCGCGATGGCGTTGGGCAGTGCATGCGCGTACTGGATCCGGGCGCCGGAGATTCCGTAGCGGCGGGCCTGGGCGACATACGGCGAGGCAAGTGCGTCGATCATGCCTGCCCTTACCAGGCGCGCCAGTGAGCACACCGGCCGCGACAGCAGGACGAGGACAGGGAGGACCAGCGCCGCGGGGTGGGCGAGCAGATCAGTGCCGTAGCCGACGGCGGTTGGCGGCAGCCAGCCGAGGCGCAGGGCGAACACGGTGATCAGCAGCACGCCGAAGGCGAACTCCGGGACCGCGTACACCCCCAGCGTCACCGAACTGACGAGCCGGTCCGCGAGCCGCCCCTCGTGGCGGGCGGCCAGCACACCGAGGCCGACCCCGGCCGGCACCAGCAGCACCATCGTGAGCACGGCGAGCAGCACGGTCGGCCCGAAGCCGTCCGCGATGTACGAGCTGACGGGCCGCCCCGAGGTCAGGGATGTGCCGAAGTCGCCGTGCAGCAGCCCGGCCGCCCAGTCCGCCAGGCGTTCGTACGCCGGCCGGTCCAGGTGCAGCGCCTCGCGGATGGCCGCGATCCGCTCCGGGTCGGGCTGGTCGCCGGCGAGCGCCACGGCGGCGTCGCCCGGCAGCGCCTCGGTGAGAGCGAAGACGAGCAGCACGACGGCTGCCGTCTGCGCCACGCCGAGCAGCAGCCGCCGGGCGACCCAGGACCGTAGTCCGATCACGCCAGCCAGACCTTGTCGAAGCGTGCCCAGTCGAGGGAGTTGGCGGGCGCCTTCTGCTCGACGCCCCGGACACTGCGGGCGGTGCCGAGGATCCAGTCGGCGAAGCCCCAGATCAGGAAGCCGCCCTCGGCGTGCAGTCGGCGCTGCATGCGCTCGTAGACGGCGACGCGGTCCTTCTTGTCCTTGGTGGACTGTGCCTGCTGGTACAGGGCGTCGAAGTCCTTGTGCTTCCAGTGGGTTGCGTTGGTGGTCGAACCTGTGAGCAGGCGCTGGGAGATGTGGGATTCGATGGGCATGGCGCCGGAGCGGTAGGAGGCCAGGGTCCCGGAGTCGAGGATGTCCTTCCAGTAGCTGTCCTTGCTGCCGGTCCTGATCTCGATTCTCACTCCGGCCTTGGCGGCCTGGTCGCGGAAGATCGCCGCGGCCTCGGTGAAGCCAGAGGCGACAGGTGAGGTGTCGAGGGTGACCTTGAGCTTCTCGGCGCCCGCCTCCTTCAGCAGCTTGCGGGCCCGGTCGAGGTCCTGTTCGCGCTGCGGCAGGCTGCCGGCGTAGTACTCGTAGCCCTTGCCGAACAGGTCGTTGCCGATCTCGCCGGCGCCGGACAGGGCGCCGTCGACCAGCTCCTTGCGGTCGGCGATCAGGAAGAACGCCTCGCGGACCCGCTTGTCGTCGAACGGCGGCCGGTCGGTCTTCATGACGAAGCCCTGCATGGCGCTGCCCTGGAGCCGGACGATCTGGATCTGCCCCTTGTTCTCGTGGGCGCGGGCCGTGGCGGGGTTGAGCTCGTGGGCGTACTCGACCTGCCCGCCCAGCAGGGCGTTGGCGCGCGCCGATTCCTCGTTGGCGACGACGAACTCCAGCTCGTCGAGGTAGGGGGCACCGTCCCAGTACGCGTCGTTGCGCTTGAAGACGGCGGACTTGCCGGGCGCGAAGGACACAAAGCGGAACGGGCCGCTGCCGACCGGCTTCTTGTCGAAGTCCTTGAGACCGTCGGGGACGATGTACGCGCCGAACGCCGCGAGGACGTTGGGGAATTCGGCGGTCGGGCGCTTGAGGACGAACTCGATGGTCCGCTCGTCCAGAGCGCGGCTGGCCTTCAGGTCGATGGGCTCCAGCGACGCCTTGGCCCGGAACGCCTTCGCCGGGTCGGCGATACGGCGGTAGCTGTAGAGGACATCCTGGGCGGTCACCGGCTTGCCGTCGTGGAAGGCGGCCTTACGCAGGGTGACCTTCCAGCGGTCCAGGCCCGCGTTCGGCTCCCACGCCGAGGCGAGCCGGGGCTGTGCGGAGAGGTCGGGGCCGTAGTCGGCGAGCTTGTCGAACAGTGCCTTGGCTCGGGCGGCATCGGCGAAGAGGTTGGCCAGGTGCGGGTCGAGGGTCTCGCTCGCACCACCGCCGGCGAAGGCGGCGCGCAGCCGTCCGCCGCGCTTGGGCTTGCCGTCGCCCTTGGCGGGGTCGGCGGCGGTTCCGGAGCCGGCGCAGCCGGCGAGCGCGAGCACGCCAAGTCCGGCCGCGCCTGAGGCTGCGGCGAGGAAGCCCCGGCGGCGCAGGCCGGGGAACCGGGAGTCGTTGACGGGGACGTCGTTCATGTGGGTGTCCTTGCTGTGCGAGCGGATATCGGGCGTGGGGGGCGACGGCGTGGGGGGTTCAGCGGGCGCGCGTGAGGCGGGCGACGAGATGGAGCCGGTCGGCATCGGCCGTAGCGCCCGGCAGGTCGCCCTCACGCCACGGCGGCTCCGTACGGGGACCGGGCCCGTCGGACAGGGCGAGCACCTCGAAGCCGTGCACGGCGAGGAGATGGCGCAGCTCCTGGGGGAAGAGCAGCCGCCATGCGGAGCGCTGCTCGACGGGCGGCGATCCGTCGTCGGCGGTCCATACACGGGTGCGCCGCAGCAGTTGGGCGGTCCGGTCGACGAGCAGGGTGGTGGTGGACCGGTAGGTGATGCCCTGCCAGCTCAATTCATTGACGGCCGCGGTATCGAGCAGTTCGGTACGGCCCAGGAAGAAGGCCCCGTTGCGCATCTCCGCGACGAGCAGTCCGCCGGGTGCCAGCGAGTTGCGGCAGGAGGCCAGGAAGCCGTCGAGTTCGTCGTTGGTGTGGCAGTACAGCAACGCACTGTCCAGGCACACAACAGCGTCGAAGGGCCGTGCTGCGAGGTCGAATCCACGCAGGTCTGCCTGGACGTACTCCGGACCGGGGTGATGCGCGCGGGCGTGCTCCAGCATCGTCTCGGACAGATCCGCGCCGACGACCATACGGCCGGCCGCATGCAGATACGCGGCATCCCGGCCGGTGCCGCAGCCGATGTCCAGGACCCGCGGACCGGCCCCGTTCCGCCGCAGACAGTCTTCCGCCCAGCGCGCCGCCAGGCGTGCCTCGTCGGGGAAACGGGCTTCGTACAGGGCCGGGTTGTCGGTCAGCAGGTTCGCGTTCCTCATCTGTGTCTCCTCACACCAGCACCGGTACGTGCGCCACTTGGGCGGGAAGCACTCGCCGGCGGTGCAGCCAAGCGACGCCGGCGGCCGAGGCAAGTCCGAGGACCAAGCAGCACGCCCAGGGCAGCCACTGCGCCCCCGCGCGCTCACCGGCATCCATGGCCCAGCCGACGACCGTGTTGCCGACGGCCGCGGCGATGCCCGAGACCACGTAGAACAGCCCGAAGTACGTGCCGGTGAGCTCCGGCCGGCCGAAGCGGGGAATCAGCTCCATCACGAAGGGCTGGGCGATCATGACTCCCAGGTGGAGCAGCAGCGCCCCGGCCAGGACAGGCAGCGCACCGAGCGCCACGTCGCCGACACCGCCGTGCGGTGTCCCGGCCCCCGCCACCGTCATCGGCGGTATGAAGGCCAGCCCCATCAGCATGAGCCCCACGCCGATCCATCTCGTCCGGGTGCCCCGGCTCTTCAGCGCCCGCGTGATGCGCAGTTGCAGCAAGAGGTTGGTGAGAGTGCCGACGAGGAAGACGATGCCGGCCGCGCCGTCCCAGCCGGTCGCCCGGCGCGCGCCGTCCGGCAGCAGCAGATACAGCTGGTTCTCCATGGTGAACATGCCGACCATGGCAACGGCGAACGCCATGAAGCCGCGGTTGCCGATCACCTCTCGCCAGTCCCCGAGGACGCTGTTCGCGGACGGAGTTACCTGGCCTGCCGGAAGGACAAGAACCTGGGCGAACGTGAGCACAGCGAAGATCCCGGCCGCGGTGAGCGCGGCGGCGCGGAAGTCGACCAGCAGCAGGGCGCTGCCGAGCAGAGGCCCTATCAGGGCGCCGGTGGTCGCGAAGACGTTGAACAGAGCGAACGCCTCGGCCTTGCACTCCCCCGCCTCCAGGGCGAGATACGCACGTACGGCCGGGTTGAACAGCGCCCCGGCCAGCCCACTGAGTACGGACGCGGCGAGCAGCACCGCCAGCCCGTCGCCGAGGGCGAACAGCCCGAAGCCGACGGTGCGCAGCGCGCATCCGGCGATGATGACCCCGCGCGCGCCCAGCCGGTCCGAAGCCGAACCGCCGATGAGGAACAGGCCCTGCTGGCTGAGGTTGCGTACGCCGAGCACGATGCCGACAACAGCGGCCGACAGCCCGAGGTCCTCGCTCAGATGCACGGCGAGGTACGGGATGAGCAGGTAGAAGCCGGTGTTGACGCCGAGCTGGTTGACCAGGAGGAGCCGTATCGCGAGGGGGAAGCCGCGTATCTCGTGCCACGTCCTCACGCGCGTTCACTCTCCGCTTCGGTGCGCGGGCGCACGCCGAGGCCAGGGTGGCGGCTTACCCGTACGGTGCCGTCGGCGCCGCCGATACCGGTCCACGGGTCGTGGGCGAGCAGCAGATGCCCGTCGAGGTCGATCCACCGGGCGCGATCGGCGAGATGCACGGCGGGGGCGATGCCGAGCGTGCTGGCAGTCAGACAGCCGAGCATCAACTCGGTACCGGTACCGGCGATCAGTTCGGCGATCCGCAGTGCTGCGGTCACGCCGCCGCACTTGGCGAGCTTGACGTTGATGCCCTGCACCCGCCCGGCGAGACGGCGAGCGTCCTCGAAACCGACCGCGTCCTCGTCGGCGATGACAGGCAGCGGCGAGCGTTCGGCGAGCTTCGCCAGCGCCTCGGGGTCGCCGGGTGCGATCGGCTGCTCCACGGCCTCGATTCCCAGCTCCGCGAGGCGGGGCAGCAGCCTCTCCGTCGTGCCAACGGTCCAGGCTCCATTGGGGTCCAGGAGCAGCCGGGCGTGGGGAGCCGCGGCGCCCACTGCCCGCACGCGTTCCATGTCGTCGGCGGGGTCCGGGGAACCGGCCTTGATCTTGAGGACCGAGAAACCGTCCCGTACCAGGCGGGCGGCCTGGGCTTCGGCTTGTCTCGGCGACGTGATGCCGATGGTGCGGGCGGTCGGGGCGGACGGCTGGGCGGAGGTGCCCAGCAGTTCGTGGACGGGGATGCCTGCGCGCTTGCCCAGGAGATCGAGCAGCGCGGACTCGACGGCCGCGGTCACGGCGGGCGGGGTGCTGTCCCGGCCTCCGCTGCGCAGGGCCTCCAGGGCGCTCTCCGGTTCGGCGAAGCGTGCCAGCCACTGGGACTCCGCGTGCAGCAGTCTCCCGAGTGTGTCGGCATCGAGGCCGTAGTACACGCTGGTGACGGCCTCTCCGCGGCCGAGCCGGCCTTCGTCTTCGATGAACAGCCAGACGGCGTCGCGGGCCGCCATCGTCGAGCGGGATATGCGCAGCGGCTCGGTGAGTTGGAGACGCACAGTGCGCTGACTGACCTTCACGGGCTCTCTTCCAAGCGTGGGGTTCGGCTGTGCAGCGGGTCGGTGACGGCGCGGCATCGTGCCCAGCCGGTGGCCTCGACGGCCCGCGGATGCGGGATCTCGACCGGGCGCCTGGCAGCGGTGGCCAGGTCGAGCCCATGGGCGGCAGCGAAGTCGTCGTCGTAGACGCTGCCGAGATAGCGGTGGGGACCGTCGGGGAAGACGGTGGCGACGACGGCTCCCGGGTGGACACGGGCGGCCCAGGCGGCCACAAGCGCTACGGCTCCGGTGCTCCAGCCGCCGCTGACGAAGTTGCCGACAGCGAGCTTCCGGCAGGCGCCGGCGGCCTCGGCCGGGCCGACCCAATGGACCTCGTCGAAGGCGGCGTAGGCGACGTTGCGCGGATGGATGCTGCTGCCCAGGCCGCGCATCAGGCGGGGCCTGGCGGGCTGGCCGAAGATCGTCGAGCCGGTGGCGTCCACGCCGATCAGCCGGAGCCCGGGCCAGTGCCGCCGCAGCGGTCCAATCACGCCGGCGCTGTGGCCGCCGGTACCGACGCTGCAGACCAGCACGTCCAGGTGGTCCAGCTGAGCGGTCAGCTCGGCAGCGAGCGAGGCATAACCGACGATGTTGTCGGGGTTGTTGTACTGGTCGGGCCAGTAGGCGTCCGGCAGCGTCGAGAGCAGATCCCGCAACCGGGCCAGCCGGGCGGCCTGCCATCCGCCTTCGGCCGCCGGGCAGTCGACCAGCTCCAGCCGGGCGCCGAATGCACGCAGCAGCTGTCGCATCGAGGGCTCCAGCTCCGTGTCGCCGACCAGCACGACCGGATGCCCCAGGGCCTGACCGGCGAAGGCCAGCCCGATACCGAGCGTTCCGGAGGTGGACTCCACCACCGGGGCACCGGGGCGCAGTTCGCCGCGCTCCTTGGCCCCGAGCAGCATGGATACGGCTGCTCGCGCCTTCATGCCGCCGACGCCGAGACCTTCCAGCTTGGCCCAGAAGCCGGGCTGCGGGCAGGGCAGATCGACGGTGATGCGGGCGAGCGGGGTACGGCCGAGCAGGGCGAGCAGGTCGCGGTTGCCCGCGGGGCTGAGGACGGCCGTGGTCACAGGGCGGCTCCGGGGAGCTCACTGCCGCCGTAACGGTGGATGGTCCCAGGACCGCCGTCGAGCCAGAAGAAGGGATACGGTTCCGCGCACACCGCGCTGACTCCGGCGCCGATGAGGCGCGGCAGCACCGCACTGCCGGTCTGGGCGAACATCACCAGCGGCTTGCCGTGCCGCAGTGCGTGCTCGCGCAACGGCTCGAAGCTGCCGTTGCCGAGTGTCATGCCCGAGGCGAGGACGGCGTCACAGCGTTCCAGTTCCATGAGTGCGTCGGTGCGTACCGGCTCGCCCCACTCCGTCGTGCCGCCCTTGAGGTCGCAGGGTATGTACGCCAGACCGCGTGCGCGCAGCGCCTCCAGCAGCGAATTGACCACGCCGACGACGAGCACGGTGCGCCCCGGGGTGGCATGGAGGAGATCGACGACGGCCGCGGCCCTGGCCCGGGACTTCTCCAGGGAACTCCCGGCGGGCAGCGGACAGGGGCGTGCGCCGCTCCCCGAACTATGGGGAAGTACGTGCATCAGGTAGGCGTCGAGCGCGGCCACCCGTACCGGCAGCAGTTCATGCTCCAGGAGGCGGGCGACATCAGCGCCGACGCAGTCGTCGATCGCGCTGTCCGGAAGCCCACCGGGTTCGACCGCGCAGGAGCCCACCGCTTCGGCCAGACGCAGGCTCAGCACTTCGTTCCGGTAGCCGCCGCCGCGCCCGTCATGCCGTACGGCCTGGCGCGTGGTGAACGCCACGGCGATCCGCTGGGCCTTCGGGTCGGGTCCGAATCCTCCGCGGAGTACGCCGTCGACGAGTTCGTCGTACGAGGCCGCTGTGATGTTCGTGTGGGTGATGACTGTCATCGGCCGACCACCTTCGGACAGAGTGCCGAGAGCAGGGTCTCGACCCGATCGCGGGCCCCGAGGCCCTCGGCGTCGGCGGCCATGACGTGGCCCAGGTACTCGTTGTTGCTGCCCGCGGCCTTGACGACCTTGCCGGGCTCGGCGAGTTGGAGCTCCAGCAGGCCCGTTGCCGTGCGCACGTCGTCGGCGCCGTCGATGGACTCCAGCACCCCCTCGGTGTCCGGCACCAGGAACCCGATGGCCGCGCTGCGCAGACCGGTGGCTCGTCGGCACAGGTCCGGTTCGAGGCCCAGGGCCACGTCGACGCAGGCGGCGGCGAGGTCGATCCCCGTCACATGACGGATGAGTTCGGTGATGCGGTTGCCGGCGGGGCGGGGGTTGACCTCCACCACCCGGGGCCCGCCGGGCGTCAGCTTGATCTCGGTGTGCGCCACGACCCCGTCCAGGCCGAGGGCCTTCAGCGCCTGAACTGCCGTCTCCGCAGCGGCCATGGCGTCGGCGGCAGCGAGCGCCGCGGGGAACATGTGGCCGGTCTCGATGAAGGCCGGCGCCCCGCCGATGCTCTTGTCGGTCACTCCGATCACATGTGAGGCACCGGCGAACGACACGGTCTCGACGCTGACTTCCGGCCCCCGGAGCAGCTCTTCGAGGAGGACCACGGGCTCGCGGCGCTGGCCTCGCGCGTTGACGGGGAAGTCCGCGAGCGCCCTGTAGGCGCGGGTCAGCTCCGACTCGTCGTCGACGCGTCGGACGAACATCCCGGCGCACAGGTCCACGGGCTTGAGCACCAGCGGGTAGCCGATCTCCCGCGCGGCATCGGCGACCTCGGCCCAGTCCGCGCAGACCGCGAACCGCGGCCCCGGCACTGCGGCATCGGCAAGGACACGGCGGGTCGCGTCCTTGCGGCAGGCGTTCTCGACCGCCGCGGAGGAGGGGCCCGGCAGCCCCAGACGTCCGGCGATCCGCGCGGCCGTCGGAAGGTAGTAGTCGCACGAGGTGATCACCCCGTCGAAACCCAGTGCACCGTGGGCGCGCTCGACAAGGGGCAGCAACGCCTCGATGTCGTTGGTGTCGGCGGTCAGCACGTTGTGGGCCGCGAGCAGCGGGTGCCCGATGCCCTCAGGGGCGGAGCGCAGGTAGTGGTGCAGGTCACGGGTGAGGAAGGTGAACTGGTGCCCGCCCTCGCGGATCGCTCTTGGCAGCAGTCTGCTCATCGATCCGACCCAGCTCTCGACCATCAGCAGATGGGCCACGACTTCCTCTTCTCAGAACGCGGGTTGGACGCATGACGCGTCGGCGGCACCCGTCCGGGGACGGTCCGCCTTGACGCGACGACACGTTATCGACAATCGTTTTCATTGTCATCTGATCCAGTGTCGATTCTCTGAATGCGAGACCCGTGACTCCCGCTGTTCGCCACCGGGGCGTGCTCTGCGCCCTCGTGGCCACCACCGCCGCCCTGATCCCTGCCGCCCCGGTCCACGCCACTACCGCCCCCGATCCATCTCTGCGTTTTCGTCCCTGCCCGGAGTCCATGCCGGTCCCGGCCGCGCCCGACCGGGTGGAGTGCGGATGGCTGAGCGTCCCGCTCGACCGGGAACACCCGGACGGCGAGCACATCCGTATCGCCGTATCGCGCGTACGCGCTTCGGGGCCACCCAAGGAGCGGCGCGGCATTCTGCTGGTGAACCCGGGCGGGCCCGGTGGCCCTGGGCTGGCATACGCCGTCACCAAACGGGCCAAGCTGCCCGAGAGCGTGCGCCGCTCGTACGACGTCATCGGCTTCGACCCGCGCGGCACGGGACAGAGCGCGCCCGCGAACTGCGGCCCGATGGGCGGCCTTTTCGACAGCCCCGGAGCGGAGCCCGTACCGTCCGGCCACACCGCGGAAAAGGCATACCTCAACTCATTGAGGCGTATGGCGGACGACTGTGCGGCCGGCGTCGGCGACGCGCTGGAGCATCTGTCGACCACTCAGACCGCCCGGGACATGGACGCCATACGCTCCGCACTCGGCGAACGGCGAATCGGCTTCCTGGGCGTCTCCTACGGCAGCTACCTCGGCGCCGCCTATGCCGCACTGTTCCCGCAGCGCGTCGGCCGTATGGTGCTCGACAGCGTCGTCGGCCCCGGGGAGTGGTACGACTTCGACCTGCGGCAGAGCCGGGCACTGCTGCGCCAGCGCGAGGTGTTCTTCGCCTGGGTCGCCCGGTACGAAGAGCGCTTCGGTCTCGGCGGCAGCGCCGGCCGGGTCCGTGACGCCTATCGTCAGGCGCGCCAAGGCCTCGCAGCCCGCCCCGTGAACGGCTTCGGTTCGGCCGAGTTCGACCGTGCCGTGTACCGAGCGCTTGGCCGAACGGAACGCTGGGAGGGTCTCGCGGCAGGCATTCACGCGTACCTGCACGACAACAGCACCGAACTCCTGCGCCCCGCGGCTCCCTTCGGCGGCGCTGTGTCACGCGCTTATGAGTCCGCGAACCGCGTCGTGAAGTGCGCGGACGGGCCCGGCCCGACGCCCGGACGCGTCACGGCCGACCTCCGGCGACTGCGGCGACTCGACCCGCAGCCGGTCGTCACAGGCATCGAAGCCTCAGCCTGCGCCTACTGGCACATACCCGCCCGCGGCACCTTGCTCGGCAGCCCCGAGGCGCCTCCGGTGCTACTGATCGCCTCCGAACACGACCCCGTCACACCCATCGAGGGCGCCCGGCAGCTACGGCAGTGGCTGCCCGGCTCGCACCTGGTCACACTCCACGACGACTACTCGCACGGCGTGTTCGCCAGCCGGGGCAACAAGTGCGTGGACAGCGCCGCCGCCGCGTATCTGGTCGACGGGACCGTCCCGGTGACGGATGTCCACTGCGACGGCCCAGGTCTGCCGACACCCCGAGTCCCCAACGAATGAGTCCTCAGCGACAAGGAGTTACGCCATGGCCGACGCGCCGCAGGACGCACCCCACCCCGCGTACGTCGTGCGCCCCGCCACGGTGTCCGACGTGGAGGGAGCGCGCCGCGTGATGCTCGATACCTTCTACCGGGAATTCGGCTACGGCTACGTACCGGAATGGCACCGCGACGTCGTCGACATCGTGGGCACCTACCTGGACGACCCCCGACATCTGCTGCTTGTGGCCGTGCGCTGCGACGAGGTGGTGGCCACGACCGGTGTGCGATCGGTCGGTCCCGCTCATCCGCCGCACCCGCGCCGGCTCGCCGAGCGCTACCCACCGGGCACGACCGCGCAGATCGTCCGTGTCTACGTCAAAGCCGAGCACCGGCGGCACGGTCTGGCGCGGACCCTGGTGCGCAGGGCATGCGACTTCGCCGCAACAACGGCCGGTTACGACAGCATCTATCTGCACACCAACGTCCATGTGGAGGGCGCCGAAGCGTTCTGGCGGAGCATGGCCAAGGAGGTCTTCGACGCCCGGACGACCGGTGAGCACGGTCCTGGTGTCGGCACCGTGCACTTCGAGATCCCGATGCCGCAGTGACACAAAGCCCGCATTGGAAATGGAATCCATTTTCATGTAGCATCTGCGTCGCGCCGCCCAGAGAGGACCCGAAACAATGGCTGTACCCAAGCGGAAGATGTCCCGCAGCAACACCCGTCACCGCCGCGCCCAGTGGAAGGCCAGCACGCCGCAACTCGTGCCGATCACGGTCGACGGCACCGCCCATCTGGTGCCGCAGCGGCTGGCCAAGGCGTACGAGCGCGGTCTGCTGCGCCCCGAAGGCTGACGGGCATGGCCGAACGACTGCCCGTCACCGTCCTGTCCGGCTTCCTCGGAGCGGGCAAGACCACTCTGCTCAACCATGTTCTGAGCAACCGCGAAGGTCTGCGCGTCGCGGTCATCGTCAACGACATGAGCGAGATCAACATCGACGCCGCGCTGGTACGCGGCGGCGAGGCCGCCCTGTCGCGGACCGAGGAACGCCTGGTCGAGATGACCAACGGGTGCATCTGCTGCACCCTGCGCGACGACCTGCTCGAGGAGGTCGACCGCCTCGCCCGCGAGGACCGCTTCGACTACCTCCTCATCGAGTCCAGCGGCATCTCCGAACCGATGCCCGTCGCAGCAACCTTCGCCTTCCCCCGCGACGACGGCGCCACCCTCGGCGACCTGGCCCGCCTCGACACCATGGTCACGGTCGTCGACGCCGCCAACTTCCTGCCGGAACTGGCAGGCGGGGACGAACTCGCCGAGCGGGGACTCGACCAGTACGAGGACGACGAACGCACCGTCAGCGACCTGCTGATGGACCAGATCGAGTTCGCCGACGTCATCGTCCTCAACAAGCTCGACCTCGTCGATGCCGAGTGCGCCGACCGGCTGCGAGCAGCCCTTACCCGCCTCAACCCGGTGGCCCGGATCGTGGCCGCCACCCGCGGGCGCGTGGACCTCGGCGATGTGCTCGGGACCGGGCTGTTCGACCTGGAGCGCGCCCAACAGGCTCCGGGCTGGGTCATGGAACTCAACGGCGACCACGTCCCGGAGACCGAGGAGTACGGCATCTCCAGTACGGTCTTCCACTCCGACGTGCCGTTCCACCCGGGGCGCCTGTGGACGCTCGTCACCGAGGGACTCGACAGCGGCCGCTTCGGTCAGATCCTGCGCTCCAAGGGGTTCTTCTGGCTGGCGAGCCGCCCAGGCGTGACCGGCCTGTGGTCACAGGCCGGCTCCGTCGCCCGCTTCGAACCCTCGGGCGCCCAGGACCGGGACGGGGACAGCGCACAGGGCCAGGAACTGGTCTTCATCGGTACCGGCCTGCGCACCGAGGCACTTCAGGCCGCCGTTGCCGACTGCCTCATGAAGGATGGTGAAAGCCTTCCGGCTGCCGATCCGTTCCCCGCGTGGGACACCTACGGCATCGACGACGCCTGCGAGCACGAGCACCCCGTACTCGTACCGCAGATGTGAAGCCACCGGGTTGGGCAGTGGTCGCAGCCACGGCACTGCCCAACCCGGTCCACGTGGTGCGCTGGCCGGCGACGCCCTCAACGACTGCCGCCGCCGCGTTCAGCAGACCACCCGCGGCCGCCGCGGCCGTAAGAACGACCCGCTCTACCGTGCCCGGCGAACCCTGCACACCGGTGCCGACCTGCTCACCGACAAGCAGGCCGCCCGACTCACGGCCCTGTTCGCCATCGATGAGCGCGTCAAGGTCGAGGCCACCTGGGGCATCTACCAGCGGATGATCGCCGCCTACCGGCACCCCGACCCAGCCGCGGACCGCGAGCTGATGGTCAAGCTGATCGAGTCGCTCAGCGCCGGCGTCCCCAGGCCGCTGGTCGAGATCGCCAAGCTCGGCCGCACCCTGAGCAAGCGAGCCGCTGACGTACTGGCCTACTTCGACCGGCCCGGCACCAGCAACGGTCCAACCGAAGCGATCAACGGCCGCCTGGAGCACCTGCGCGGCTCCGCCCTCGGCTTCCGCAACCTCACCAACTACATCGCCCGATCCCTACTCGAGACAGGCGGATTCAGACCCCGACTACACCCTGCATTGGTGAAGAGCCGCTCTTCCTGGGGGTCGGCCAAAGATACGACGGAAACCGGCAACCAGTGATCTTGAGTTGAACTTGCCGCAGGTGAGGTGCTGGGCGGATCGGCGTCGGCTGCCCGACCAGGGACAGCGATGCGCAAACGCAGCCGGAGGCCCGATCTTGTGTCACCGTTCGCAGTGGACTTCTTCGCGTACCCGCTCAGATCGGTCAACGGCGCACCCGATAGCGCAGGTGAAGCACCCGGTTGCCCTGAATCACCACGTCAGGATCCTCCAACAGGTGCTGCGCGTGGACCGACCCGAAGTAGCGCTTGCCGGACCCGAACACGACGGGTACGACGTCCATGCGCACCTCGTCGATCAGGCCCGCGGCAAGCACCTGGCCACCGACGTCGCCAGCGGCGACCTCGACCATGCGGTTACCCGCAAGCTCCTGCGCCTTGGCCATGGCTGCCTCGACGCCGTCGACGAAGTGAAACGGCGCCTCGGGGTCCCAGCCCTCGGGCTCCGGCCGGTGCGTCACGACGACCACGTGGTCGATCCCGCCCGGAGGCTTCCCGTCCCAGCCGTCCGTCAGGTCGAAGACGTGGCGGCCGACGATCGTGACTCCGATCTGGTCCCAGTACGGCCGGGTGTAGTCGTAGGACGTCTGCGACACCTTCAGCTCGCCGCTCTCGTCCAACGGGACGTCACCGCTGGACAACCAGTCGAACAGCGGTCCGGGCTGGTCATTCTCGTCCGCGACGAAGCCGTCCACCGACACCGAGCTGTACATGACCACCTTGCCCACCGTGCTCTCCTCTGCTTTGGGGTGCCCCAAATTAGCGTGTCGTGAGCTGTCGTTCTTGTAAGAAATCAATCGGCCGGCAGCGGCCAGCCGTCCAGCGCGTGGCCGGGATGTTCGCGCAGGAACCGTCGCCGGACTTCGACGTACCGGGTCGGCGTGAGCCCGGTGAACGCCCGGAACTCGTGGCCGAAGTGGGCCTGGTCGAAGTAGCCTGCGCCACCGGCGAGGTCGCCCCAGTCGATCGGTCCGGCGGGGTTGATCGCGCACACGGTGGCGGCGAAGCGTTAGTGCGGGCCAGCCGCTTCGGCGTGGCCGCTGGCCTGGTTTCACGGGCGGCCGAGCAGCATGGGCCGACGTCCCTCGGTTGCGGTGTGGCCGAGCAGAACCGCCTGTTCCTTCTTGAGCCGCGTGAACCTTTCGCGGGTGTAGTCCCTCAGCTCCCGGCCGGGGAAGGATATGACCGACAGGTGCTCTTCGTAGCGGCCCTGTGCCCATCGTGCAGCGGTGATCTCGTAGCCGGAGACATGCGCGCAGAGCTGGAGCAGGGCCGGGGGCATCTCTTGCTCGATGAGGAGATCTGCCTTGGTGACCACCACGTCGCGCATCGCCTGAATGTTGGGGATGAAGACTGTGGTGGCCCACGTGCGCCACTCGGCGAGCTCATGCTCCGTGGGGGTATGTCGTGATCGAAGGGATCGCGGCCGTCGGGTCGGGCATATCTCTCAGAGAAGGAGTCGTAGGTCCTGCTATTGGCTTCCATCAGCGCGAACAAGGGCCCGTAGAAGTCGCTCAACTGCAGGTTGACGCGCGCCAGACGAGCTTGCCGCTGTGCCAGTCGCACACCGTTGAGGTAAGTCGCCAAGTAGCCGACGAGTGCCAGCCCGACGGTCACGATCAGAGTGTTCATGGCAGATGATGCTAGGTGGCGCTCTGATCAGCGTGCGGACCAAAGGAAGATGGCTGCGAGGTGGAGTCCGGCCCGGTAGACCGTGGCGGTTTTGTCGTAGCGAGGTGGATTTTGGTGGTCAGTCCGCCGCGGGAGCGTCCGATGGCGTGGTCGTCCGGCTCGCCGGCCAGGACCCCTTTTTGCGGGCTCCGGCGGCGTGCTGATGCGCGCGGACGATGGTGGAGTCCACCGCAACCACCCAGTCCAGGTCCTCTTCGGCGTCGGCCTGGGCCAGCAGCGCGGTGAACACGCGCTCCCATGTCCCGTCGATCGCCCAGTTCCGCAGCCGCGTGTAGGCACCCTTCCAGGAGCCGTACTTCTCGGGGAGATGGATCCACTGCGAACCGGTCTGAAACTTCCACGCGATGGCGTCGATCACCTCGCGATGGTCACGCCACCGCCCGCCCCGCTTTGGTGTCTATCCGGTCGCCGCACTTGCCAGAATCCACACGCTCAGCAGCAAACCTCCGGCTGAGATCGCAGATGAATCTGCAATGGCCAAGAGCCCTCCCCCACGGCCCATCGCCCGCGAGATCGCGCTGCGCCACGGCGTCCGCAGCGCGGCCCCGCCGCTCAGGGGGCGAAGTGCGCGGCGCGGACACGGTGCAGCCACGCCTCCACAGGAGCCTCATCCGGCTGATCCGGCAGGACGCTCCTCGTTCCGTCGAACCGCTCCTCGAAACGCTGCAGGAGAGGAAGCGCCGCCATCGCGTCCGCCGCGACCTGATCGCCGAAGGCGTGGTAGGCCTCAGGGTCCTCGACGCGGACGTTCAGCCGGCCGGTGGCGTACAGCTCGAAACCCTGCTGGCACAGGCGCATGAGGTGCCGGGCATGCTTTGCGGTCCGCTTGCGGGTGTCCGCCGACAGGGATCCGTCGCCCCGGTCGTACAGCCGCTTGAACTGCTGGGTGGCATAGCCGAGATAGGCGTCACGGACGCGCTTGGCGGACAGCAGGGAACTTCGCAGCTCGATGAGTTCGTCACCCAAGGCAGTGCGCACTTCGTAGAGGTCGTCGGGAAGCCAGACGAGTTCCGTAACGGTGGGATTGCCGCGCAGGGCGAGGTGGCACCACTTCGCCGCCTCGTGCAGCGTCCGGTCCGGCGCCGTGGTGACATGAGACTCGGCCGGGCGGTGCAGGCCGTGGAGTGCGGCCGTGTCCACAGCAAACAGACCGAGACGATCAACGTCGGATCCCGGCCCGGCCAGTCCGTAAGCGGTGGAACCGACTATCCCTGACAGAAGTACATTCATGGTGCGCCATCTCCGGCCGGGACGAGTGCGGGCGCAGAGAACGCTACGGCAACAGCCCAGCACAACTCCACGGCATTTCGGCACGCCCCGCCTCCCAGCGGCGAAACCCGAGAGGCAGGGTCATCCCGCACGGGCTGGGGGATCTGAGCGCATCAGACACGCGCTCCCTTCGGCATGGGTCGTCCTTCTGGTCGCGAGGGCCCTCGCCAACATTCATGTGGACGCCTTTGAGGACGGGGTCGATGTGCGTCGGCCATGACACGGCAGCCTTCGGGGCCCTGGCAGGCTGCTTCCCAGACGGCGTGCATGCGGCGGAACCGCACGTCGCCAGTGAGATCGCCGCGCTGGACGAGGTTGCCCTCGAATACCCGCCCGTAGAAGATCTCACTAGCGTCGGCGTGCCTCGCGGAATGTCGCCATGAGTCGATCACGCACATAGGGGTCGAGATCGGCGAAGTCCGCCGTGCTCAGCCGTCCGGCGAGCGCGGCCACGGCACGCCACTGAGCAAGCGCCGCCCTGCAGCCTTCACAGTGCTCAAGATGCGCGTCGATGCGTCGGCGGGATCGAGCCCGCATTGAAACCGGGTCGGCCCGGAGCCCGAGCCCGGGGCCGCGCCGTCCCTCCCGGCCATCCCCACGGGAGGGGCCGAAGGATGCGCCGGGCGCGCCACAGGCTTTGAGGTTGTCTGCGCCTGCCTCGGGTGGACTGGGTAACAGCGGTACAGGTCTTAGCCCCGTGCGGGCTTCCACGAGGGAGCCTTCGCCGACACATTCCTCGCCCCAGCGCCCCGCAGGGAGCGGCATGATGGCGGCCATGCTGATTGCTCATGAGGGTTGTTCGCCGACTGTCCACCCCACGGCCTATGTTGCTCCGACGGCCACGCTGTGCGGGGACGTTCGGGTCGGGGCCGGGTGCCGTGTCCTGTTCGGTGCGGTGCTCACCGCCGAGGGCGGGCCAGTGGAGCTGGGCGAGGGCACCATCGTGATGGAGAACGCGGTCCTGCGCGGTACCCGACGGGATCCGCTGACGCTGGGACGGCAGGTCCTTGTGGGCCCCACCTCCTACCTGACCGGCTGCCGGGTTGGGGACGAGGTCTTCCTGGCCACCGGCAGCCGCGTCTTCAACGGGTCCCTGATCGGGACCCGATCCGAGGTGCGGATCAACGGCATCGTGCATCTGCGCACCGTGCTGCCCGCCGACTCGATGGTGCCGATCGGCTGGGTCGCCGTCGGCGACCCGGTACGCATCCTTCCGCCCCAGGACCACGACGGGATCTGGGCGGTGCAGAAGAACCTCGACTTCCCCGGCTACGTCTTCGGCCTGGACCGCCCAGCCGACGGCGAGAGCCTGATGCCGGCCATCTCGGAACGCTTCGGCCGCGCACTCGGCCGCCACAGCAACGACCAGCAGATCTGAGCCCCGCCGCAGGAGCGCGTTCCTGCCTTCCACCCCTCGGATCACCAGGCGACCCATGATGCGTGCCGCGGTCAGCCTTGCGGCGAGCCACCGGGTGCCGCCGGCGAGTGACGGTCATAGTCGGCCCGGCGCGCGCGGGCGCCTTCCCGAGGGCGGGTTGAGGTCCAGCCCTCGGACCGGCTTCGCCTCCCCCATGGGAATCCGCACCCGCACGCACCGGCCAGGGTCCTCGCGAGGCGGATGAAGCCTTGACTGGGCTCAGGCCGTGCACAGCCCACTACGAGCGCCCCACGGCATCTCTCGCTCGCCCCCGCTCGGTGTCAGCGGCTGCGGATGCCCTCGCGCATCTCGTCGTAGCGCTCCCGTGCCGCCAGCACCTCGGGCATCCGGCCCTCCAGGCAGTTGATGAAGTCCAGTAGCCGCTCGGCAACCTCGTGCCCCAGTGGGGTGAGCTCATAGTCGACCCGCGGCGGGTTCGCCGCCTGCGCCTCCCGGTGTACGAGACCGTCGCGCTCCAGGGCATGCAGGGTCTGGGACAGCATCTTCTCGCTCACGCCGTCGACCCGGCGGCGCAGCTCGTTGAAGCGGAACGTGCCTTCGTGCAGTGCTCCGAGCGTGAGGCTGCCCCAACGGCCGGTGACGTGCTCCAGCGTGCCCCGCGACGGGCAGTTGCGGGAAAACACATCAAAGGCGAGGTCATCGGCCGTACCGGCTCCGCTGCTCGCGTCCTGGGTGCCGGTCTCGCTGGTCTCCATAGAGCAACCATACTCCCGCACAGCGCTACCCATGGGGTTGCGCTTTAAAAAAGTTAGTGCTTCTCTGAGGTCACCAACGACGAGCACATCGCTTTCGAGGAGCCCCTACCGTGACCACCCCTGTTATCTCGATCGCCTACCACTCCGGCTACGGCCACACCGCCGTCATCGCCGAGGCCGTCCGCGACGGAGCGGCCGCCGCCGGCGCCACCGTCCACCTGATCAAGGTCGACGAGATCGACGAAGCCCAGTGGGAGCTGCTCGACGGCTCCGACGCCATCGTCTTCGGGTCACCCACCTACATGGGGACCGCCTCCGGCGCGTTCCACAAGTTCGCCGAGGACTCCTCCAAGCGCTGGTTCACCGACGCCTGGAAGAACAAGCTGGCGGCCGGCTTCTCCAACTCCGGCTCCAAGAGCGGCGACAAGCTGAACACCCTGCAGTACTTCGCGACGCTTGCCGCTCAGCACGGCATGCACTGGGTGAACCTCGGGCTGAAGCCCGGATGGAACTCAACCGAGGGCTCCGAGCACGACCTCAACCGCCTCGGCTTCTTCTTCGGCGCCGCAGCCCAGACGAACTCCGACGAGGGCCCTGAGGGCGTACACAAGGCCGACATCGCGACCGCGCAGCACCTCGGCGGCCGCGTGGCGGAGACCGCTCGCACGTTCATCGCAGGTCAGGCAGCCGTCGCCGCCTGACGCCATACACGGCCGCACACAGCGGAAGGGCCCGTCACCGAGGTGACGGGCCCTCTGCAGGACCATCCCTGCGGGTGCACCGCCTCGTCGGCATCCTCCACGGCTGCCTCAAGACCCTCACCCTCTACGACGAAGCGACTTCCTGGTCACATCACGCTGTCTGATGCCCAGCGACGGAGTGCCGTCCCGTCAGGGAACCTTGACAAGCCGAAAGGTCAAACACACCACAGGAGTGTGATCATCAACGGGGGTGCCCATGCGGCTCCAATAGCGCCGATGACCAACGCGCCACTCCTCGAGAGAGGCATCACCCTCGCCTTCGGCCTCTGTCTAAAACTGACGGACGTTATTGACAGGTGGGTCTCTCGTATCTAGGAGACCTGCATGACTGAACGCGAGCTTGAAAGGCGCGCCCGGCATCGGCTCTCGGTGCTGCGCCACGTCGAGGAGGTGAGCGGCAGTGTGGCCGCCACCTGCCGCTACTACGGCATCAGCCGCCAGTGCTACTACATATGGCTGCGACGCTACGAGGCCGAGGGGCTTGAGGGGCTGAAGGACCGCTCAAGCGCGCCGCACCACACGCCGCATGCCACCAAGGCAGACGTGGTGGAGAAGATCCTGTGGCTGCGGCAGCAGTATCACTTCGGGCCGGCCAAGATCGCGATGTACTTGGAGCGGTATCACGACGTCAAGGTCAGCTCGTCCGGCGTCTGGCGGATCCTGAAGAAGGTGGGACTCAACCGATTGCCGGCCTCGCAGCGCTACAAGCGCCGCTCCACCCGCTGGAAGCGCTACGAGAAGCAACGGCCCGGCCATCAGCTGCAGGTCGACGTCAAGTTCATCGAGCCCCTCGGCCAGACGGGCCGCAAGAAGCGCTACTACCAGTACACCGCTATCGACGACTGCACCCGGCTCCGGGTCCTGCGCGCCTACCCGCGCAACGACCAGAAGACCGCCATCCAGTTCATCGACCACGTGCTGGCCAAGCTGCCGTTCGCCGTCGAGCAGGTCCAGACCGACAACGGTCAGGAATTCGGCTCAGCGTTCCACTGGCACCTGCTCGACAAGGGCATCGGCCACGTCCGCATCAAGCCCCGCACGCCGCGGCTGAACGGCAAGGTCGAACGGTCCCACCGCATCGACTCCGAAGAGTTCTACCGCCTCCTGGAGGGACAGGTCATCGACGACGTCAACCTGTTCAACAGCAAGCTCCAGGAATGGGAGGACTACTACAACTACCATCGCCCCCACGGCGCACTCACCGGCCAGACACCCTACGAACGCCTCCGACAGAAAGCCCAGAACCCACTGTCATAGGCCTCCGTCAGCTGCACACCTAGCGCGTCGAAGTACGCCACGGAGATAGGGTTTTGGCCATCGGCTGGTCCGATCGGGTTGAACGGGTTCATTCGCGTCACGGCCAAGCCGAGCCCGTGCCATGCTCCGCTCGCGCATTCGGACGATGCGCCTTGCTGATCTGGGAGGGATCATGGCACGAGTTGGTTTCTGGGGCGTTCTCACGGCGTCCGCGATGGTCGCCGCGTCACTGCTCGCGTCGACGGTGGTGGCGCCTGCTGCCAATGCTGCCGGCAAGCGGTGGGGGCCGATCTACGCCAAGAGCGGCCATACGGCCATCGGCTCCGCCGATGGAGACTTCGCCAACAACGGGGGTGTCTACGCGACAGTCGGCGCCAATTGGCGTGACCTGCGCAACGATGGCATGCCCACGTTCGTAAGGGTGGAGTTCTTCTTCCTCGTGGAGGGCAAGTGGGAAAGCGCGGGCAGCAGCGAGTCCGCCCGAACCCACACTCACGCCAGCGGGCCCCTGTCCCGCAGGCTGAGGCATGAAGCGACCGCAGCACGCGCCGCGATTCACGTGTGCGTCGACCGCAATGCCCTCCCAGACTTCTGCTCGCGCGACGCGATCGTATCGTTCAACTACTGACAGGACTTCTGCCTGACCGTGCGCACCCGATCGGCACATCACCGACCGGGTGCGCCACCACCTGGCGCGCTTTCCACGAACCCCCGTGGGCGCCCCCGGCCAGTGCGCTAACCGACCAAGATCAACTCACCGCCGCGAAGCTGAGATCCCGTATTTACACGCAGACAGGTAGACAGCCTCAAGTCCGGACAGATCTGGGCCGTCGGACCTCGGTGTTCTCTCAGCCGACGTGAAGGATCCGAAAGCGATCGGGTTCCGCCGGATCTCGATCAACGACTTGGATTGGCGTCCAAGCCCATTGCCAAACGCTGATGCCTGGCGTGCGGGAGAACTGGATCTGCCCGCGGGTGCCTTCGACTGCAACGCGCGGCCAGGATTCCGCAGTGCGCGCACGGTCCGCGCCGTGAGAACGCAGCACATCGGCGAGGACGGCGACCGTGTCGTAGCCCTCGAAGGCGACGAAGGAGGGCACTTCGGCCAGCCGCTCACGAAGGGCCGTCTCGACTCGTGCACCGAGCGGGCTGAGGCGCTCGGGCCGGTAGCGCAAGAACGGGATCGCGGCGCTGTCGTCGCCCAGCAACGTCGCCCATTCGGCGAACTCCGGTTGCCCGGCCGGAGCACCAATCATGATCTCGGCGAGGCGCTGGTCGCGGCGGACAGACTTGACGATCGACACTGCCGGCTCCGGGTGGCCGACCAGAAGAAGGAGGGCGCTCGCGCGACTGTCGACGAGTTCGTCGCACATGGCTGTGGGGGCGAGCGCGCGCATGTCGAGTTCGATGACGGTGCCGCCGCGTGGAGCGAGATAGTCCCGCAGAATGCGGGCGCCAGATGCCCAGTAGACACTCGACTCGGCTGCTACGGCGATTCGGCTGTGTCCCGCGCTGAGGAGGAAGTCTGCGTAGATCTGCCAGCCGTGGGACTGCGCCGGGGCGAGGCGCGCGACCCATTCCGTTGGCTGTTCGGTGAGCGCGTCGAGAACCGCTGACGAGCAGAGGAACGGCAGGCCGAGGGCGTCGGCCCTGGCGGCAGCGGCGCGAGCGACGACGCTGTGGTACTCCCCCGCCAAGGCGGCTACGCCCAGGCGAGCCAATTCATCTACGGCCGCCGCGGCCCTCTGTGGATCGGCCGCGGTGTCTCGGACCACCAGCTCGAGTGGTCTTCCGAGGATCCCGCCGGCGTCATTGACTTCGCGAACGGCCAGCTCGAGTCCAGCGAGCAAGTGTTGGCCTGCCTCGACCCAGCCCGGCCGAGTCAGCGGAACGAGAGCGCCGATCTGAACGGATGATCCGTCAGTCCGCTCCGCTCCAGGTGGCGATGATGGCGTATTCATGCGCTGGCGTCTCCCGTGTGACGGATTCGGCTGCAGCTTTCCCGGATCGCAGAGTGGCAAGGCCAGTAGTACGCGTTCATCTCATCTCGCCGTGGCGGGCGCACCTGGCTGGCCATGCCGGACATTGCATCCACCACCATCGCCAACAGGCAACCGACTATTTGTTCGCTGAGCTGCCAGGCTTCAAGAAGCAAGCGGTTCACCCCGGCCATCGAGACGCTGCGCGGCCTGCTGCTCCGCACCGAGACCGGCCACAACGGGTCGCTGGCCGTCGCCTCGTGCCTCGGCTGACCGTGCTCGGCTACCACTGGTCCACGTCGCTGTTCAACCGCGACCCGAAGTAGCACGACGTGAACGCGGAGGACGGAGTGCGTGTTTCTGATCCTCAGGCGCCTCGCGCGTAAAGGCGCCCGCATCGACTTGCTCGAAGAGGCCCTGACCAACGCGCAGCGGCCCGGAGCCCCTGCCGCCATGCTGTCCAGCACAATGGTCGAGGATGGAATCATGGCAGGAGAAGCAAGCGAGATCGCTCTGAGCAAGCAAGACCTTCGTGAGGTCACCGCGTTCGCTGCGGCGTGCGCGGAAGTGGTGCTCGAGGTATTCGAGGCCGATCAGCCGGACGACTCGCGGCCTCGAGACGCTATCGGTGCCGCGTGGGAGTTCGCCCGGGGTGGCGAGCGCGGAAAACCTCTGCGCGACACAGCGTGGGCGGCCCTCAAGGCAGCCAAGAGCGCGGACACTACGGCTGCGCGCGAGGCAGCTCGGGCAGCGATGTCTGCGGCAGGCGCCGCCTACCTGCATCCGCTGGCCAACGCCACCCAGGTCAAGCACATACTCGGAGCAGGCGCTCACGCGGCCAGAGCAGCCGAACTGGTCGCTGGCGACAATCCGAGTATTGGTGCCGAACACGTTGAGCGAGCGGTGCATCGCGCGACACTGGTCGTCGTTGACGTGCTCAAACGCTTCCCAGCGGCACCGGGTGGCGGTGGACGGGTTGGTGAACTGATCCGCATGTTGGATGCTGACCTTCGTTCCTTCACCCTCGCCTGACCAGGGATCTCAAGATTCACTCAGGCGTCGGCCGGCACCGGTTTCCTTGTCCAGCTGGGGGTGGCGCCCTTGCGGGCCAGGCGTCTGGTCCTGAGGGTGATGCCGGCCCAGGTGATCAGCGTCTCGGAGGGCTGGACGAGCCGTTGGTAGTCCCGGGCATGGCGGCGTGCGTGCATCATCCACGCAAGGGCTGTGTTCGACGACCCATCTGCGGGGCAGCACGACGAAGCCGAAGGCGTCCTTGGGGCGGCTGACCGGCTTGATGGTGAGGTTGAGGTGCTGTTTGGCCCAGTCGACGAGCTTCCCGGCGTAGGCGGAGTCGGCCCACACGATCGTGATCTCGGGGTGCATCAGGCGGAGCCGGAACAGGACTTCCTTCGCTCAGCGGCGGAGTCGTGCAGGTCGGCGGGTGTGACCATGAGCAGTGGAAGTCCTCGGGTGTCGACGACCAGGTGGCGCTTGCGGCCGTTGATTTTCTTGCCCGCGTCATAGCCGCGGGTGGCTTTGGAAACGGTCTCGGCGGCCTTCAGGCTCTGGGAGTCGATCACGGTGGCCACCGCTCGGGGTCCCTTGCTGAACGAGACCGTCCACATACCACGATCGTTCCATAAGATCACTTCGTCGGGCGTGGCGGATGACGCGCGTTCAGCGACCGCGGAGAAGGGGCGAAGCCAATCTGCACGCGTGCTGAAGCCGTCACCGAATGGCTGATGAGCTACCCGGGCGCCCGGCGGAAGAATGCGCTGGACTGACCGTGACACGGCCCGCACGGGCGGGCATACGGCGGGCCGATCCTTCCAGGCTCCAGCCGGAACGAGGAAAGGGAACATCGACATGACACAGACGCCGAAGCAGGGCAACTACGCGGCCGAGTACCGGCGCAGTCTGGAGGATCCGGCAGGCTTCTGGCTGGACGCCGCCCGTGCCATCGACTGGGCCGTCGCGCCGACCCGCGCCCTCGACGAGTCACAGGCACCGCTGTACCGGTGGTTCCCCGACGGGCAATTGAACACCTGCTACAACGCACTGGACCGCCATGTCGACACCGGGCGCGGCGAGCAACTCGCACTCGTCTACGACAGTCCGGTCACCGACTGCAAGGCGTCGTTCACCTATCGAGAGCTGCGCGACCAGGTCGCCCAGTTCGCCGGAGTGCTGGCGGGGCTCGGTGTGGCCAAGGGCGACCGCGTCGCGATCTATATGCCGATGATTCCCGAGGCGGTCGTCGCCATGCTGGCCTGCGCCCGCATCGGCGCCGTCCACTCCGTCGTCTTCGGCGGATTCGCCGCGCACGAGCTCGCCGTGCGCATCGACGACGCCCGCCCCAAAGTCGTCATCGCCGCTTCGTGCGGCATCGAACCGACCCGCGTCGTGCCGTACAAGCCCCTGCTGGACGCCGCACTCGCCCTGGCCGAGCACCAGCCGGAGCACTGCATCATCCGCCAGCGGCCGCAACTCACGGCAGACCTGACCGACCGTGACCTCGACTGGGACCAGGCCCTGGCTACTGCCAAGCCGGTGGACTGCGTCCCCGTGGCCGCCACCGACCCGCTCTACATCCTCTACACCTCCGGCACCACCGGCCGACCCAAGGGCGTGGTGCGCGACAACGGCGGCCACGCGGTCGCGCTGCGCTGGTCCCTGGAGAACATCTACGACACCCACCCCGGTGAAGTCTTCTGGGCGGCGTCCGACGTGGGCTGGGTCGTCGGCCACTCGTACATCGTCTACGCGCCTCTGCTCACCGGCTGCACCACCGTGCTCTACGAAGGCAAGCCGGTCGGCACCCCGGACGCCGGTGCGTTGTGGCGGGTGATCGCCGAACACCGCGTAACGGCACTGTTCACCGCGCCCACCGCAATTCGCGCAGTGAAGAAGGAGGACCCGCGCGGAGCACTTCTCCACGCCCACGACATCGGATCGCTGCGCCACCTGTTCCTGGCCGGCGAGCGCCTGGACCCGGAGACCTACCGCTGGGCGACGGACCTGCTCGGTGTGCCGGTGGTCGACAACTGGTGGCAGACCGAGACCGGCTGGCCGATCGTCGCCAATCCCATGGGCCTTGAGCCGCACCCGATCAAGGCCGGCTCACCGACGGTGCCGATGCCCGGCTACGACGTGCGCATCCTCGACGAAGCGGGCCGCGAAGCGCCCCCCGGCACCGACGGCGCAGTGGCGATCCGGCTGCCACTGCCGCCCGGAACGCTGCCCACGTTGTGGCAGGACGACGTCCGGTACGTCAGCTCGTACTTGTCCACCTACAGCGGCTACTACCTCAGCGGCGATGGCGGCCGCAAGGATGAGGACGGCTACGTCTACATCATGGGCCGCATCGACGACGTGATCAACGTTGCCGGGCACCGGCTGTCCACCGGCGCGATGGAGGAGGTGCTCGCGGCCCACGCGGATGTCGCCGAGTGTGCTGTCGTCGGCGTGGCCGACCCGCTCAAGGGACAGGTGCCGCGCGGTTTCGTCGTGCTGAAGACCGGCTCCGACCGCGATGCGCGTGACATCGCCGCGGAACTCGTCACCGCCGTGAGGGAGACGATCGGCCCCGTGGCGGCGCTGCGCCGGGTCGACGTGGTCGCGGCGCTGCCCAAGACGCGATCGGGAAAGATCCTGCGCCGCACCATGCGCGACATCGCCGACGGCCGCGACCCCGAACTCCCTTCCACCATCGAAGATGCCGCGGTGATCGATGCCCTGCGTCCGGTACTCCGCGACGATGTCTAGTGCCGGCTTCCGCTTCCCGTGGCAAGTGTCCTGAGTCGGGCCGGCATTCACGTCCTTCTCAGGAGGCAGTCCGAGGGGTTCTCATTCGAGACAGAGCATCCGCTGTGGCGTCCGAGGCCAACTTGGAGCGTGGTCGCTGGCCGCCAGGGTAGGCCCGGGCTTCGGCCGGCAGACCACGCGACCTCCCGACGATGGCTCACTCTTCCAACCGGGCGCGCCGGGCTTCCGGATGATGAGGCCGCGGGAGCACCAACGGAGCAACCGTCCAGGGCTTCGCTCATGGAGAGCTCGTCCCGAAACGGGGCGGTGGTGAGCTGTCTGCAGTGGAGTGGTGCGTAGGTTTTCAGGATGCTGCATCGATGAGGGCTTGGAGTAGGCGCTGGGGATCTTCGGCGAGCCTGTTGCAGACGTAGAGCCACCATTCGGTGCCGAAGACGACGTACTCGCGGGTGGGGTGGCCTTGCTTGGCCATGGCGTTGAGACGGTCCGGTCCGAGCCCGAGGAGGGTTTCGAATTCCCAGGGAGCGGTCTCATGGCCCGTTCCGCCGAGGTGCTGGTCGACGCGGTGGATCAGGGCCCAGTCGTGGGTGGCGAAGGAGCACAGGTGGCCCGAGTCGGCCAGTTGTTCCGCGTAGTTGACGTAGGCGGTGGCCAGGGCGGTGTCCTCGCGTGAATAGGCGATGGTCTCCGGCTCGAGGAAGGCGCCCTTGACCAGGCGGATGCGGCCGGGAAGTGCGAGGACTTCCTGGAGGTCTTCCGCCGTGCGGTGCAGTCGCGCCTGGATGGTGATGCCGACGTGGTCGAACCGTTCGCACAGGGTCCGGTGCAGGGCCAGCACGGCGTCGGTGCGGTCGGAGCCCTCGGCCGAGATCACCATTTCCCGGCCGGTCTCGGCGGTGGCCTGCGCGATGCGGCAGGCGTTGGCGAGGGCGAGTTCTTCGTCGACAGCGAGACCGATGTGGGAGAGGTCGAGGGAGATCGAGCACCCGGGCGGGAGAAGTCGGGCAGCGTCGAGGAACACGTCGGTCTCCGTCGTCGCCCGCTGCCGATCGAGGCAGCTTTCGCCCATGTACTCGATATTCACGCGGTGACCGTCGGCGAGGATGCGCTGCGCACGGTCCAGCGCATCCGTCAGGCTTTCGCCCGCCACGAAGCGCCGGGCGACCTTGCGGGCCAGGGGGCCCAGAACCGGGTCTTTCGGGACGCGCCACTTCAGCTCTTCGTCGAGCGCGAGCCTCCGCAGGGCCTGTCCAGCCTCTGACGCAAGTGCAGTGGTACCGGTGGAGGGGAGGTTCGTCGTCATCGGGGCCCTTGGCTGTCGGGGGGCATGGAAGGGAACAGCAGCAAGCGTTCCACTCCCAGGAAGACAGCGGCAGTGGCAGAAATGACAGGTAGGCTGGAATTACCGCCAGCTGGTCGACTGAAGGAGACGGTGAACCGTTGCTCAGCGATGTCGCCGTCCTGGCCCTCGAAGGCAGCCACGCCTTCGAGCTGGGCGTGTTCTGTGAAGTCTTCGGCATCGACCGGAGCGACGACGCGCTGCCCGTCTACGACTTCGCCCTCGTCTCGGCCACGGGCGACACCGTGCCCACCCGGCACGGCTTTGACGTGCGGACCTCTCATGGCCTGGAGCGGCTCTCCTCCGCGGATCTCATCTGCGTCCCCGCCTACGATCTGGGGGTGCCGCAGCCGGACCGCCTGGCCGACGAGCTGCGTGCAGCCGCCGAGCGAGGTGCCCGTGTCCTGAGCATCTGCACCGGGGCCTTCCTCCTGGGCGAGGCAGGCCTGCTGGACGGACGGCGCTGCACCACCCACTGGCGCTACACCGAGGAACTCGCCCGCCGCCACCCGCGCGCCCGGGTCGAGTCGGACGTGCTCTATGTCGACGAGGACCCGATCATCACGGGGGCCGGCACTGCCGCCGGCGTCGATACCTGCCTCCACGTGGTCCGTAAGGAACACGGCAGTGCCGTTGCCAACGCGATCGCCCGGCGCATGGTCGCTCCCCCGCACCGGGAAGGCGGTCAGCGCCAGTACCGCGAACGCCCGCAGCCGCGGGAAGGAACCGGGTCCCTCACCCCCGTCCTTGCCTGGATCGAGGCCAACCTCGACCAGAATCTGACTGTCGAGGCGATGGCGCGCCACGCGCACCTGTCGCCGCGCACCTTCGCCCGCCGCTTCCAGCAGGAAGCCGGAACCACCCCGCTGCAATGGCTGACAGGACAACGCGTCCTGCTCGTCCAGCACCACCTGGAGACCACCGACGACCCGATCACCGCCATCGCGCGGCGTACCGGCTTCGGCACAGTCGACAACCTGCGCCACCACTTCGCCCGGCGGCTGGGAATCACACCCCAGGGCTACCGGCGCACCTTCCGTACTCCGCACCAGGAGTCATGACCCCCACGCTTCAGGTGTTCGGCGGTCTGTTCGGCGGACGCCTGCCGCAGAGCGGTATGCCGTTGTGACCTCCAGCAAGTCAGCGGGGCGGCACGTCAGTTGTGAGCGCGTCGCGGGCTGCGGTGTGCGCCGCCTCGCGGTCGTGCGGGACCAGGCCGATGCGGGTGCGGCGGTCCAGGATGTCGGACTCGTCGAGGGCTCCCTCGTGGCGTACGGCCCACAGGAGTTCGGCTCCGGTGACGGGGTGGCCGGGGATGACGGGGCGGCCGAGTGCGGGGTCGGCGAGGCCGATGGCGTGGATCTGGAGGGCTTCGCTCCCGTAGCGGCGGACGAGGCGGCGCGGGGCGTCGAGGGTGGCGAGTGTGCCGGGGCGGGCGGCTCCGACGAGCGGGAGGGTGGCCGTACGGCTGGGTCCTGCAGCCAGGTTGCGTACGCCGACGGCGGCGTCGACGGCGTCCTGGGCCATGCGCCGGTACGTGGTGAGCTTGCCGCCGACGACCGTGACGACACCGTCGGGTGAGGTCAGCACCGCGTGCTTGCGGGAGATGTCGGCGGTGCGTGCGGAGTCTGACGTGGTGTCCAGGAGGGGGCGCAGTCCCGCGAAGGCTCCCACGACGTCGTCCCGGGTCACCGTGACGTCGAGTGCGGAGCCGAGGACATCCAGAAGGAAGCCGATGTCGGTCTCCGGCACTTCGGGTACGTCCGGGATGTCGCCGTCGACGGGTTCGTCGGTGAGCCCCACGTACACCCGGCCGTCGCCCTGCGGCAGGACGAGGACGAAGCGGTTCTTCTCGCCGGGTATCGGGATGTGCATGCCGGAGGTGAGGCTGCCGAGGTCCTCGGAACGCAGGACGAGATGGGTGCCGCGGGAGGGGCGCAGGCGGATGTCCTCGACGAGGCCGCCGGCCCAGACGCCTGTGGCGTTGATGACCGTACGCGCCCGGATCAGCAGTTCCTCGCCGGTGAGTTCGTCGCGTACGCGGGCGCCGGCGCCGCTGAGGTGGAGGGCGCGGGTACGGGTGAGAATGCGCGCGCCATGGGCGGCCGCGGTACGGGCGATCGCGGTCACCAGGCGGGCGTCGTCGGTGAGTTGGCCGTCCCAGGACAGCAGTCCGCCGCGCAGGCCGGCAGGCCGGAGCGCGGGGGCCATGTGACGGGTCTCCACAGCAGACAGGGTCCGCGGCGCGGGGAGGGTGGCGCGTGCGGTGCGGGCTGAGGCGCGCAGCAGGTCGCCGGCGCGGAAGCCGGCCCAGGCAAGTGCGGCCTGACCACGGGAGACGAGCGGGGTGAGCGGCAGGACGAAGGGCTGGGCCCGGACCAGGTGGGGGGCGGTGCGTTCCATGAGGATGCCACGTTCGACGGCGCTTTCGTGGGCGACGTCGAGCTGGCCGGTGGCGAGGTAGCGCAGTCCGCCGTGGATGAGTTTGGAGCTCCAGCGGGAGGTGCCGAAGGCGAGGTCGTGGGCGTCGATCGCGGCGACGCTCAGTCCGCGGGTGGCGGCGTCGAGGGCGGCTCCCGCGCCGGTGGCTCCGAGGCCGACGACGAGGACGTCGACCTGTGTGCCGTCGGAGAGTTCGGCGAGTTCGCGGCTGCGGCGTGCGGCGTTGAGTGACGACGCGCCGGGCGCGGGGGCGGTCGGGCTGCTCATGGTGTGAGGGTCCTCTCCAGAATTGTCCGCAGTTCGCCGAGGAAGGCAGTCTCGGTGAGTTCGGGGTCGGCCTCGTCGGTCATCGTGCGCAGCGACAGCGTGAAGGCCTGCACGACCAGCAGCAGTGAGCGGGCCTGCAGGCCGGGGTGCATGGTGCGGACGGATCCGTCGGCGTGGCCCTCGGTCAGGGCGCCGGAGATGAGTCCGAGCAGGGCGTCCTGGCTGGCGCCGCGGCGGTCGAGCACGTAGGGCAGGAGAAGTTCGGGGTCCACGTCGAGGATCTTGTGGAAGAGCGGGTGGGCGCGGAAGGCGGTGACGCCGGCGACCAGTCCGTCGACGAGGCGGCTGCGGGTGGGGGTACCGGGATCGATATCGGGCATGGCGCCGACGGCGAGCGCGATCCATTCCCGGGTCATCAGGTCGCCGACCAGGGTTCGCACGTCCGGCCATCGGCGGTAGAGCGTCATGCGGGACACCCCGGCGCGGCGGGCGACGTCGGTGAGCGTCGTCCGGCGCACGCCGACGGCGAGGACGCAGTCGCGGGCCGCGTCGAGGACGGCGTCTGCGTCCGATTGGTTGTGACGAATGGGCGTCATCTGTCACAGTGTAATGCCAGTGCCGGGTGCACGGCACGGCGCCAGGCAAAACCGACGGTGAGGAACGACCCAGTGACCCAGGTGGACATGTTGTGGAGCGGCTGGGGCGACCCGGACAAGGCGGCCCCGCTGCCCGACTCGGTGATCGGTCTGCTGCGCGATCTGCTCGGCGTCACACCGCGCGAGACCGAGCCGGCGCAGCTCGACGGCATCGCCGTCCCCCCGTCCCCGCTCGCCGACGACTCGCTCCGAGCGCTCGCCGAGTGCCTGGGCGACGGCGCCTACGTACGCACCGATGCCGAGAGCCGCATCCGGCACACCCGGGGCAAGTCCACCCCGGACCTGCTGCGCATCCGGGCCGGTGAGGTCGACGACATCCCGGCGGCGGTCCTGTTGCCGGGCAGCCATGACGAGGTGCTGGCCGTTCTGCGCGTCTGCGCCGAACACGGTGTGGCGGCTGTGCCGTTCGGCGGCGGGACCTCCGTCGTGGGCGGGCTCGCACCGCAGGTGAAGCGGTGCTTCGTCGCGCTGGACCTGCGCCGCCTCGACGGGCTGCTCGCGCTCGACGAGGTCTCGCGCACCGCGACGCTGCAGCCCGGGCTGCGCGCGCCGCAGGCGGAAGCGCTGCTGAACGAGCGCGGCTTCACGCTGGGCCACTTCCCGCAGTCGTACGAGTGGGCAACGATCGGCGGCTTCGCCGCGGCGCGCTCCAGCGGTCAGGCCTCGGCCGGCTACGGCCGCTTCGACGAGATGGTGCTCGGCCTCACCGTCGCCACCCCTGAGGGCACCTGGGAGGCGGGGCGGGCGCCACGCTCGGCGGCCGGGCCTGATCTGCGTCAGCTGATCCTCGGCTCCGAGGGTGCGCTCGGCGTGATCACCTCGGTGACCGTACGGATCAGGCCGCTGCCCTCGACCCGGATCTACGAAGGGTGGCGCTTCGCCTCCTTCGAGGCGGGCGCGGCTGCGCTGCGCACGCTCGCCCAGGACGGTCCGCGACCGACCGTGCTGCGACTGTCGGACGAGACAGAGACGTTCGTCGGCCTGGCCCAGCCTGACAAGATCGGGAACTCGGACGCACCCGCGGCGGCCGGGTGCATGGCGATCGCCGGATTCGAGGGCACCGCCGAGAACACCGCGGACAGCCGCGCGCGGGCACGCGAGGTGCTCCTCGCGTGCGGCGGCGAGTACGTGGGCGAGGAGCCTGGGGACCGCTGGGCGCACGGCCGTTACAACGCCCCGTACCTGCGCGACGCGCTGCTGGACGCGGGTGCGTTCGCCGAGACGCTGGAGACCGCGGGCTTCTGGTCCGCACTTCCGGCGCTGTACGACGCGGTGCGCCAGGCGCTCACCGCCGCACTGACCGATGGAGGCACGCCGCCGCTGGTGATGTGCCACATTTCCCATGTGTACGAGAATGGCGCGTCGCTGTATTTCACGGTGGTCTCGGCGCAGGGCGACGATCCGGTCGCACACTGGGCACCGGCCAAGCAGGCTGCGAACGACGCCATCCTTGCTTCCGGCGGCACCATCAGCCACCACCACGGTGTGGGGACTGACCACCGCGACTGGTACACCGAGGAGATCGGCCCGGTCGGCGTGCGCATCCTGCAAGCCGTCAAGGCCGAAATCGACCCGGCCGGGGTCCTCAACCCCGGCGTGCTCATCCCCGTCCGCTGACCCTCCCTCAAAGCCCCCGCCGTCCGAAAGGCGCACACATGCGACAGTTCACCGCGGTCGTCAACCCCGCCGCAGGGGGTTCCAGCGGTACGGCGGCCCTGCTTCCGCTGGCTCGCCTCCTGCGGGAGGCCGGGGCTCAGATCGACACGCAATACAGCCGCAGCCTGGAGCACGCCGGGGAGCTGGCGCGGCAGGCCGGCGAGCAAGGGCACATCGTGCTCGCCGTCGGCGGCGACGGCATAGCCGGCTGTATCGGCGGGGTGCTCAGCGGCACGGACACCGTGTTCGGGCTCGTACCGGCCGGCCGCGGCAACGACTTCGCCCGGGCGCTCGGACTGCCCACGGACCCTGCGGCCCTCGCCGAGGTGCTGCTGCACGGCACACCGAAGCCGATCGACACCATCGAGGTCGAATCGGCCGTCCATGACAGGACGTCCGTACTGGGCAGTGTGTACGCGGGCGTCGACGCGGTGGCCAACCGGCACGCGAACACCTCCCGCCTGCTGCGCGGTGCCGCCTCGTACTACGCGGGCGGACTGCGGGCCGTGGTGATGTGGCGGCCCGCCGCGTACCGCATCACGGTCGACGGCGTGACGCACGAGCGGCGCGGCTACACGGTTGTCGCCGCGAACTCGGGCTTCTACGGCTTCGGCCGCAATATCGCCCCGGCCGCGCGGCTCGACGACGGGCTGCTGGACGTCGTCGTGATCCAGCACGCGCCCAAGCGGCTGTTCTTCGCGATGATGAACGAGCTCAAGACGGGCGCCCACCTCCAGCGGCCGCAGGTGGAGGTGCTGCGGGGCAAGGAGATCCGCATCGAGGCCGACCGGGACATCCCCTACGGCGCGGACGGCGAGGTCGACGCGACGCTGCCGGTCACTGTCAGGGTGCAGCCGGGGGCGCTCAGCGTGCTGTGCTGACAGCAGGGACGCGGCTGGCCCCCGAGCCGGGGGGCCACCGCCGTCTCATGGATTCCGGTCGCGCCCGAGCCGATTCAAGGAAGATCTCCAACGGCTGCTGGAGGGCGTGCCCGCCTGGCGGGCTACTGGGCGGTGCCAGCCTCCGCATCACGTGGCCGGTCCGCCGGGAGTTGCCGACCGCAGTGGGGCGGGATCCGCCGTTACCCGCTTCTCGTGCCACGCGCTGCAGTCGGCGCCAGTGGTTCTCCCACCATGCCTGGTCACCCGGTGGCATGTTCGCGAGTGGGCCGACTACTACCTGCACGCGCGCGCGACCGACGCAGAAGCCCTCAAAGCCTTCGCCCCACGGGACGGACGCGACCACACACCGTGACACTTTCCCCCTTCCATGACGACGGGCAGCCGAACACCGACTACACGGTCAACGGCGCGTACCGATCCCCGAGCCGGGCCACCCCCGGCGCTACGCTCTGACCAAGGCCGGGCAGGTGCTGTCCGGCAAGCGATTCGCAGCCAGTCCTCCAGCACTACTTATCGCGGAGGTCGCCGAAGACGAGCGGAACCCACTGATCGAGCTGGGTGCCGAATGCTGCTGCTGAATCGATGTCGGACGCCGGCAGCGTTCCGGCGTCTTCGAGGCTGGCAACGAAGTCCACATCAGCCCAGCCGCCCCGGAACAGCACAACGGACAGCTCAGCGCCCGCCGGCCCGGAGATCAGCACGCCGATCGAATCAGGATCACGCACGAGTGCCCTGTCAGTCTCAAGCTGCTGAGGCCACGACGCGGCTTCGTCCCGCCAAGTCAACCGCCCAGCCTTGAGACCGGCCGCCAGCCATCGCGCGGCCCGCTCAGCAATCGCTGCGGCCGCCTGATCAAGATCAACGACTCGTTCCATGAGCGGATCATGCCCCACCCTTACCCGCTGTTCCACCGACTTCTCCCGCCCTCGGCCCGACCACCAGCCACCGAACCGACTCAGGGTGGCTACGTAGAAGGCCAGGGAGTTCGGGGTGGCAAATCCGGCCCTGGCGGCCCTCAAGCGGGAGCGCGCTTGCGTCGATGTTTGAGGGTGTGACGCTCTTCTCGAAGGCAGGATTCAGGTTCGGGCGGCTGCTGGTCGCCGGACTGGTGGCGGCTGCGGCAGTGGTGAGCACGGTTGGCGCTCCCGCGGCCATGGGGCCCGCTGCATTGCAGCGGGCGGCGGTGGTCGCGCAGCGGTGGGACGAGGCCCGGTTGCGGGCGCTGTTCGGGTCGGAGAACCGTACGATCCGGACCGAGCAGCGCGTGGTCGCGCTGACATTCAACGCGGCGTGGAACGACCGGGGCCTGGACACTGTGCTCTCCGTCCTGGACCGCCACAAGGCCCCGGCCACCTTTTTCCTCACGGGTGACTTCGCCGACCGCAACCCGGATGCCGTCCGCCGAATCTCGGCGGCCGGGCACGGCCTGGGCAACCACTCATACAGCCACCCGAACTTCGTAGACCTGACCGCATACGAGCGGGCGAGCGAGGTGCTGGCCGCGAACCGGGCCATCCGGACCGCGTCTGGGGCGGTGCCGCTGCCGTTCTTCCGCTTCCCGTACGGGGAGACCAACCTGCAGCACATCGCGGAGGTCAACGAACTGGGCTTTGCTGACATCGAGTTCACTACCGACACCAACGGCTACCTGGGCGCCGCCGGCGGGATGACCGCGGACAAGGCGGTGCAGCGGGCCCTGGACGGCCTGCGCCCCGGCGCGATCCTGCAGATGCACATCGGCGTTCCGGACGACCGGAGCCCCGTCCTCGACGCCGAGGTGCTGCCACGGATCATCGAAGCCTTCCAGTCCCGCGGGTACCGGATCACTGACTTGCGGGACCTGGTCAGCGAGTGAGCGCCCGCCAGGAGCGAGGGATCGAAGACCAGGGCCCTGGGCGTCGGACTCGATGGGGCGGGGGCGGCGGGGCGGCACGACCCGCTCCTTCCGTGCGGAGGCAGGAAAACACACCCGCCAAGAACCTCCGAGGACGAAACATCCTGCACGGACGGTGAGTACCTGTTTCTCATGCCGGGGCCGGTCAATTCCCCGGGTCAGCAGGCTGCTCCGACTGGCAGGATCGAGGCCATGTCGATTGATCCGGTGCTGGCCAGAGCCCGGGGGCTATGGGAAGACTTGGCTGGGGTGCCGGTGTCGTTCGCGCCGACGGGTGGTGTGAACGTGGTTGTGTCCCCGGAATCGGGGATGTGCCCGGTTGGCTGGGTCGGGGTGGTGGCTCTCGGTGGATTGGCGATCGTGACCGTGCCCAGCGAGAGCGCCGCCATGATGGTGCGCGACGCACTGACGGGGCTGCCGGTAGAGGCTGTTGTGGATGCCGCTCGGTCCGTGAAGTGCTGCCCGTGGCTAGGGTGCTCGGTCCTGCGGTGCTGTCGTACTTGTCCCCAGAATGCTTCCGCCCTGTAGCCGCTTCATCGACGGTGGAGCAACTGCCCGTCCACCACCCAGCACTGCGCAGTCTGGAGAAGGCGGCGGGTCACGAGGACGCTGCAGAGGCCTCTCTGGACGAGATCACGTCGCCCGTGTTCGTGGTCCGCGAGCACGGCAAGGTGGTGGCTGCTGCTGGCTATCAAGCCTGGCGCCGCTGGACCGCTCACATCAGCGTGCTGACTGCCCCAGACGTGCGAGGACGCGGACTGGCACGGGTAACGGGTTCGGCGACGGTCGCACATGCTCTCGCTGCCGGGCTGCTGCCGCAGTGGCGCGCGCGGCCTCCCGCCTCCCGGCGGGTTGCTGCCGCATCCGCAGCCAAAGAGATGGCGTAGCGGAATTGGTCATCCCGCCTCGGTCGCACATGCCGTGAGCACGGAGATGTTCGCGAGCGAGGGGTAACGCCGCAGGTAGTTTGCTGGTCGCCGCGATCGTCTGAACGACCTCCGCCGAGGCGACCGCGCTCCTCGGCGCCGCGGGCACGGTCCTCCTTCCGGCACGCACCGACATTGATGCCGGGGGCCGCCCCTTGAAGACATGGACTGGGGCGACGCCGTAAGGTCCCACCACGTGGAGTTCACATCGAGAAACATCGGCTCGTTCAGGCGGGCTACGGGCGGGATCTCCCAAGCGCAGGCGACAGTCTTCCGCTGCCTCCTGGATCAGGTCGAGACGGGCGAGTACGAAGAGGTCGAGGCCCAGGCGCAGGCTCTTGCGGCCCGGCCACGACGCGCCTGGGAGCGACACCCCGAGCCGGTGTGGCTGGCGAGGGCGTACGCCCTCAGCGCCGCGGTTCTATACGGTCGCAGAGAGCACGTGCTCACCGAACTGGATTCGCTGGCAGCAGAGTTGCAGCAGACGAGCGGCGGTGATCGGAAGATTCTGGTGGTCGTGCAGGTCGCTCGCGCGGTCGTTCTCAACGGTGAGGAGCGCTACGCAGAGGCGGAGTCCCAGGCCACTGACATCCTCCGTGAGGTGACCCGCCTGGCACATCTCACCCACGTGGCGGACATCGAGCTGTCCGCTCTGGCGTGCCTTGCGGAAGCCATGTGCGGACTGGGCCGATACGAGGAGGGGGAAGCGATCGCGCGCGGCAACCTGCCCCGCGCGACGGAGAACAGAGCCGCCTCCTTGCGGTGCCTCCTGGTGCACAGTCTGAACGGCCAGGGCCGATACGAGGAGGCGCTCGCCGAGTCCCGACAGCCGACGCCGCCCGCGTCCCGCGCCGGGAGCGGGGCGTCGGCCATGGTCCTCGCCGCCGCTCTACACGGTCTGGGCCGCCGCGACGACGCCAAGGCGACCGCTCATCAGGCACTGGACGAGTGCAAGCAGTTCCTTCACCCCACCCATCCACGCATCCGCCAGGCGCAAGAATTGCTGGCCCTCATCACCGCCGGAGACTCTCCGGCCGCCGGATCCCCGTAGGGCCTGGGTAGTCGTCGGTCGGTCCTACGAGCCCTCGAAAGGTGAGGGCGGGAGGAGTGGCAAGTGCGGCAGGCGTAACCAGAACGGCGAGGATGAAGCCGCTGGGCCTCTCCCCGTTCGGCGCTGTGTCAGGCGAGGTGGGTGAGGGCGAGGAGAACGAAGACGTCGGCGAGGACGGGGATGGTGTAGCGCAGCGGGCGGGGGGCGGCTTGGTCGGAGGGCGAGGTGTATCCGCCGTCGGGTTTCTGCTGGCGTAGCAGGTAGTGCAGGCCGGCGTGGACGGTCGGGTGGTTGCGGCGGGTGGGGGCAAGGGCGGTGAGGGTGTAGGCGGTGCTCATCGGGTCGCTGTCTTCGCCGGGAGTCTGGCCCCAGCCGCCGTCGGGGTTGGCGGTGACGAGCAGGCGCTGGTGGATGGAGGCGATGGCCGGCGCAAGGCGTCCTTGATGGCTTGTGGGATTGTGGCGGTGGGCGAGTGTGAGGGCGTTCAGGGCGCGGAGCATGGCGTTGGCTTCGCTCAGGCTCCAGCTGCGTTCGAAGGTGCCGTCGGGTTTCTGCGTGTTGAGGAGATAGGCGGTTGCCCGCTCCAGCAGGGGGGCGTGGGTGAAGTGGTAGGGCTGTAAGGCGGTGAGGGTGTTGGCGGTCATGGTCGGCTCGGAGGGCTGGCCGGGCAGGTAGGTGGGCATCCCGCCGTCCTGGCCCAGGTACGCGGTGAGCGACTGCCGGGCGAGGGTGATAGGTGCCCGGTACCGCTCGGGGTCGAGGGTGTGCAGGAAGGGCAGGACGTGGGTGGTGGTGTCCACGTCGGTCTGTACGACGTCCTGGGCGTATGCCCAGCCGCCGTTGTCGGCCTGCTGGGCGGCGAGGTAGTCGCCCATCGCGAGCAGTACCTGCCTGTCGGCGCCTGCGCGCGCCAGGGCGAGGCCCGCGGTGGCGGTGGAGAAGATCTCCTCGCTGGCGATGAACGGCATGCCGCCGTCATCGCGGAGGGCTTTGGTCAGGGCCGTGATGCCGTGGTGGATGACCCGGTGGTCGGGCACGGTCCGTTGCAGCGACAGCAGCGCGAACAGGTGCGCGAACACGTTGCCCTCGATGATCCCGCGGCTCTGGCTGCGCTCGGTCAGCCGCAGCAGGCGCGTGGTCAGTTCCGGGGCGACGGGGTCCGGCACGTGCAGGTGGTGGATGGCGATTTGCCGCAGGCGGGTCCAGGTTGCCTCGTTGTGGTGCTCGAACGCGTGGGAGGGGGCGTCGACGTGGAAGGGTTCGGGTCCCACGACGGCGAGGATCGCCTCCAGGGCGAGCTTCTTTCGGTCGGAGGAGTGTTGGGCGGCGCCGGCAAAGGTCTGCTCGATGAGCCGGTGCCGGTCCGTCGGCGCGATGCCGTTCAGGGTGGCGTCGATGACCGCGGCATCGAAGGCGTCTGCGGCCGTACGGTTGCGTGACAGGTAGGTGTGCAGTCGGTTCTGCACACCGGGCAGGGCCTTTTGACGGCGCAGCAGGGTCAGCATCAGGGCCGACTCGGTGACCCGGCTATAGCACTCGCCCGTAATGGCTCCCTGGCCGCCCACCTGGGCAAGCAGCCGTTCGGTCAGCCGCCGGGACGCGCTGCCCACCGACGGTGCGAGCGCCGCGCGGTGGGCCGGCGGCAGGTCGCGGGCCGGGGCTGGTGGGGATACCGGCAGGGCGGCCTGGTCGCGCAGGTGGGTGAGCAGGCTGGTGCGGTCACACACGGGCCATGAGTGGTGGCGGGCCAGCATCCTGAGAGCGGGGGAGGGCTCGAACGCCACGGGCCGGCCGACCCGGCTCATCGACGAGACGTCGCCCAGGGAGTTGCCCACCGCCAGCGAACCCGGCCAATCGATGCGCCCGGCGCCCACCAGGTCCTGTGCAGCCCTGTCCTTCCCGTCGGCGACCGTGGAGGCAACCCGGCCGGTGAACAGCCCGTCAGCCGCCTCGAACTGTGTGCCGCGGTAGTGGGTCACGCCCAGCTCACGGGCAAGGTGAGCCAGCATCTCCTGCGGGCCACCCGAGATCAGCAGGGGCACATGGCCGGCCTCCTTCAACGTCGCGGTCAGCGGCCTGGCGAAGGCGAACAGCCGCTCACGTTGCCGCTGCCACAGCCGGGCCGTCACCGCGGACACCGCCCTGCACGGCACATCGGTCAGCATCGCGGCGAACAACTCGTTCAACCGCGCCGCCGCCTGCGGGTCCTCCGCATCCAAGGTCAGCTGTGCCCGGCGCAGCCGCTCGAGCCGATCGCGGGGAACGAGCCCTGCCTCGGCCAGGATCGTTGGCAACGGACCGGCCAGCGTGCCGGCGATCAGGGTCCCGTCCACATCCAGCACCGCGATATGCATGCTCCGAGCCTCGCGGGCACGTCACGGCACCACGCTGATTCCCCCGCCTTGTCACCCGATCGAAGACACCAGCGCCATGCCGTCCCGGGGCAGCGGTCGTGCACTTTCGTCATCACGAACGGCGGCATGCGATGGCGCCTTAGCCCCGGGCGCCTGACGCGGGCTGTGCGCGGCTGCTGCTGCAGTTCCTGGTAGTCGTCGCGAAAGCCGTTGTTGTCGAACGGGTCCGACTTGTGTCCGTCGTATGGGTCGCCGTGCAGGGGGCCAGGGATCGCCGACGAATCCGTAGCCGGGGCCACAACTGTGCTTCTTCCTGGTCGTTGCTCACCGTGCGGTGGCGCACAGGGGCGCGAGCCGTCTGCGGATCAGGGGTGGCGGTGGATGGCTCAGTGGGGCGTCAGGTACAGCGCAGTGTGGTGGTCACAGGGGCGACCGGAGGCATCGGTGCGGCGACGGCGCTGCGGCTGGCCGGTAGTGGTTTTGATGTGATCGCCACGGCGCGCAGTCAGGAGAAGGCGGATGTACTGATCGCTGCTGCGGCGGCGCGCGGGCGGTCGCTGAGGACTGTGGTGCTGGATGTCGCCGAGCCGTCTTCCTGCGTAGAGGCGATGGGGCGCATCGTGGACATGACGGGTGGTGGTGCGTGGGCGGTGGTGAACAACGCCGGTGTGCCGCAGGCGGGGTCGTTGGAGGACGTGACCGATGAGCAGGCGCGTCATCTGCTGGAGGTGAACCTGCTGGGGGCCATGCGGATCTGTCGCCTCGCCCTGCCGGGGATGCGCCTTCGGGGCGAGGGCCGGATCGTGAATGTGTCGTCCGGTCTGGGGCGGGTGCCCTGGCCGTTGGGCGGCTGGTACAGCGCGAGCAAGCACGCGTTGAGCGCGCTCACCCACTGCCTGCGCATGGAGATGGCGCATGCGGGTGTCCGGGTGTCTTTGGTGGAGCCCGGGGCGTTTGCCACCGCGATGCTGGACCGGGCGGTCGACGATCTCGCCGGGGCGGATCGCGGCGGGGCCGGCTACGAACGGTCGCGGGCTCTGTTCACGGCTGTCAACCAACGCGTCCCCGGCCCGCAGCCGGTCGCCCGGACCATCGAGAAGGCCCTGTCCTCCCGCCGCCCCAAAGCCCGTTACTCCGTCGGTCTCGACGCCCGCCTCCTCGTACCGCTGCACGAGGTGTCACCGCTGTGGCTGTCGGACAGGGTCAAACACACGATCACCGGTCTGCCCCCCAGGGCCCCACAGCGCGCCAGCGCTGGGAAGAGGGCGGCATGAGCCTCTACAGCCGTATCACGCAGGTCGCCGTCCACCTGCCCGCTGGCCGCGAGAGCTCGCAAGCCATCGAGGACCGGCTGCGCGAGCACAGCCCCGGCATGCGGATTCCGCCCGGCTTGCTGCGGAGGCTGTACGGACTGGACGAGCGCATCGTCGCGGTCGAAGGCGACCTGCCGTCCGACCTCGCCTCCCGCGCCGTCCACCGCGCACTGGAGCAGGCGGCCCTCGCCCCGGGCGAGATCGACCTGCTGCTGTTCGCCGCCGTCAGCGCCGATGTCCAGGAACCCGCCAACAGCCACATCGTCGCTGCCCGGACCGGACTGAGCTGCCCGGTCTTCGACATCTCCAACGCCTGCAACAGCGTCCTGAACGCCCTGGAGGTTGCCGATGCCTTCATCCGCGGCGGCCGCTACCGGCGCATCGTCGTCGCATGCGGAGAAACGCTCAGCCGGCTCAGCCGATGGACACTGCCCAGCCCCACCGCACTACGCACCGGACTCGCCTCCCTGACCGGCGGAGACATGGGCGCCGCCCTGCTTCTCGAAGCCTCCGCCCAACCCGGGATCACCGGCAGCACCTTCATGGCGAACTCCGCGGGCTGGCCCGCGGCCACCCTGTTCAACCCCCACCAGGCCCCCGGCAAGCCGGCAGGACTGCACATCGACTCCGACCAGCTGCTCGCCTCCTTCCTCGGTCTGGACACCCGCGCCGCACAGTGGATGAAGGAACAGCACACCGATCCGGAACAACTTCGCCTCGCCTGCGTCCACCAGCCGTCCGTCCCCTTCGTCCGCACATTCTGCGAACGCCTCGGTGTCCATCCCGACGCCATCGTGCCCACTTTCCACCGCACCGGGAACATGGGCGCCGCCACCCTCCCCCTCCAGTTGGCCCTCGCCATCGAGGAGGGCCGGCTGCGTCCAGGGATGCAGGTGGCTTTGTTCGGCATGGCCAGCGGCGCCAGTGGCGGCGTGATGCTGATCGACTGGTAGGCCATCAGCAGTGTCCTGGGCAGCCACGTCAAGACCTGATGAGGCCTGCGACACCGCCACCGGCCCCTTCAGCACAACGTCTCAGCGACCTGGACACCGCTGACTTCTGCCGAACCTGGCGCGCCAGCTCCGGGGCCCAGCAAATTTCGCCCTCGGTGCTTTCGTGGCGCCTAGGACGTGTTTTAGAAGTGGGTCCGTGGATCGTCTTGCGGGGGTGATGATCTCGGTGTGGGGCGAGGGGATCTTTCAGATGGCCAGTGGGCGGTACTGGAACCGTTGTTACCGGTCGCGGTGATGGGCAGGCCGTCGGTGAGCCGGCGGCGGTTGATCGATGGCATTCGCTGGCGGGTGCGGACTGGCGCCCCGTGGCGTGACCTGCCACCGGAGTACGGACCTTGGCAGACGGTCTACGGGCTCTTCCGCCGCTGGCAGCGGGACGGTGTCTGGTCATGGGTCTTGACCGGATTGCAAGCCCGGGCGGATGCAGCCGGGTTAATCACCTGGGAGGTGAACGTCGACTCCACGATCTGCCGAGCTCATCAGCACGCGGCTGGCGCTCGCCGGGACGGGCAGGGCCAGAAGGAGCCGCCGGGCGGAAGCCGTACTGAACCCAACGACCACGGCCTGGGCCGGTCTCGGGGAGGCTGGACCACGAAGATTCATCTCGCCTGTGAACAAGGGCAGCGACCGTTATCACTGCTGGTCACAGCCGGACAGCGTGGAGACAGCCCACAGTTCATGGCAGTTCTGGAAGCTATCCCGGTTCCCAGGCTCGGGCTGGGCCGGCCCCGCGTCCGCCCACTGCGGGTGCGGGCCGACAAGGCGTACTCGTCCCGCGCGAACCGCGCGTATCTGCGTCGGCGGGGAATCCGGTGCACGATCCCGGAACCTGCCGATCAGGCCAGCCATCGCAGACGTCGGGGGACGACTGGTGGGCGGCATCCGGCCTTTGACCGCGAGGACTACAAGGCCCGGCACGCTGTCGAGCGCGGCATCAACCGGTTGAAGCGGAACCGGGCGGTGGCCACCCGGTTCGACAAGCTCGCCGTCCGCTTCGAGGCAACCGTCCAGATAGCCGCGATCAATGAATGGCTGTGACCTGCTGGACGAGTCGGCCCTGCGTGTCATCCTGATCGCGATCAGGTCAGCGGGGCGAGGGGAGACGGGTTCGATGGGGGCCGCGTACTACTGCGCCGACAGTGAGAACGGCGATCACATCGACGACCCGTCTGAAGACGCGCTGTTCATGCTGATCGACGACCTCAACGACTGGGACAACACGTTCGTCGTCATCCAGCCCGACGAGGAGGACCCCGCCTGGTTCACATCCGTCGCGGTCCTGGAGGACGGCGGCTACGAGGTAGTCCGCCGCGACACCACCCGACGCGAACACGACGTCGCCGCCGAAACCAGCATCGACCGAATCGCCCGCGACCTCACCATCTGGATGGCCGCCCGCGACTTCCCCGGACGGCCCGCCAAGCCAGAGACTTCTAAAACACGTCCTAGTCGCGGAGCCCAGGGCGGCCTCGGCGGAGCGTCAGGTCCCACCGGTCTTCAGACAGGCAGCGGCCTCAGTCTCGCCCTCTGCTCCGTAGGAGCCATTGGCTACACGGTCGCCCGACGCCGACGCGGCATCTGACAGGTCCGGCTTCAGCGCGTTCCCGCCCAAGCATGCCCGGGAGATCCACTTCGGGCGCGGGTTCGGCGGTACGTCGCCAACGCAAGCCGACTTCAGTCTCAGCTTGTTCTTTATGATCTGCCTGGTCACAACAGTAGGCTGCCGGACGCCGAGATGGCGGAGGTCGGCAGGAGACCCCGCACCGGCCGGAATGAGTCGAGGAGCCGATGCAGCGACGACGGGCAGTCTCTCCTGAAAAGCGGTACGAGCAGCTGGTCGCGCAGTTCGCGGAGCTGGACGGGGTGACCATCCCTGGCGACGAGCCGGGACGGGAGGGAAAGTTCGGCGCTGCTGCGCTCAAGGTCGGCGGAAAGATTTTCGCGATGCTCGCGCAGGGCCGTCTGGTGGTGAAGCTCCCGCGGGCCCGGGTCGACGAGCTGGTGGATGCCGGTGAGGGCGAGCGCTTCGACCCGGGGCACGGGCGGCTCATGCGCGAGTGGCTCAGCCTGGACCCCGGCTCGGAGCTCAGCTGGGACGGACTGGCCCGTGAGGCCCTGGACTTCGTCAACCCTCCCCACTGAGCCGCACAAGGACGGCTTCCCAGCCCAGGCGACCCGCAGGTCGCCGATCTGGCGGCAGCGCGTAGGACTTGTCCGGGCGATCATGTTCGGCGTTTCACATCGTTATCAGCGATCTCTCCTGGGAAGCCGCTGGTCAACATAGGTTCACGACCATGGACAGCCCACAGCAGAACGCAATCAGCGAGCCCGAGGTCATTGGAGGCTTCCCGGAATCGCCCGCTCCGGACACCGCGGACGACGAAGCCCCATCAGCGCCCCGCACACCCCGGGTCAAGGCCTGGATATTGGGCGGGCTGGGAGGCGTCGTGGCGGCGTCGGTCGTGTGGGGTTCGGGGCTCTACGCATTCGGGCTTCCCGGTACACCCGACACGGTCGACTATCGCGTCGCAGACCGGCTGTGCGACGAGGCTCTCCTGCCGGGGCTGAGTACCCGGTTCGCCAAGGACACGGACTGGACGTCCTCGGTGACGAGGCACACCGCCATGGACACGGCGGACTGCTTCGGTGGGCTGCAGGCCAGCGGAAAGGACCTGCACCGCGGCCGGATTAAGCTCTCGGTCGTCCTGCACAAACAGACTGACCTGGCAGCCGAGTTCGAGGCCAGGCGGGCAGGCACCAGGAAGCGGTTCGCGGCGGGCGGGGGTGAGGGAAAGACCGATGTACACCGTGTGCCCGGCCTCGCGGACCATGCCTATCTGGTGACCAACGAACTCGGGGACGGCTTCCACTGGATGCAACTGAATGTGCTCGACGGCAGAGCCGAGTTCACGCTGGAGCTGACCGTCATGGCCAGGGGAGACGTGTCCCTGCCTCCCACTCCCAAGGAACTCGAACCACTCCTGATCAAGGACATGAAGGACGTCATGAGCAGCCTCAGCCAGAGCGGCTGAACCCGCAGCCGGGACGGAGGAAGCCAGACTCCCCCCAGCGTCTCGGGCCCAAACAAGATCGCCCGGACATCGCTCAGCCCTGCCCGGCGCCTGGAGGGTCTGGTCAGTGGCTTCAAGCCGGCAGAGGAGTACAGACCCCCTACCGACGTAGCGGCTGTAGTTTCCGTGCTGGGCAACCGGTCCGCCGACCGTGAGGTGACCCAGGACGGGAAGCCGCTGTGCCGAGCTGATCTGAGCAGTGTCGATCTGCGCGGTCTGGAGCGCGAAGTGGGGCTCACAGAAGGCGGCATGCCCAGACACAGCAACTTCCGCTTCGCGTTCTTCACCGGCGCGGATCTCCGAGACGCAGGCCTCGAGAATTTCGACCTCTCAGGCGCGTCCCTCGACAACGCGAACATGTCCGGCGTGAAGCTGCCAAATGCGGACCTGCGGCACGCATTTCTCGGGGGCGCCAATTTGACCAACGCGCGCTTGGGCGCGGCCGACATGACCGGCGCGGACCTCGGCGGAGCGAACCTGCGCACCGCGGACCTGCGCGGCGTCATTCTGATCGACGCGGACTTGACTGACGCGGACCTGACCGGCGCAGACCTGACCCATGCAGACCTGAGCAACGCAGACTTGACCGGGGCAAAGCTGTCGGGCGCGAAGCTGGAGGTCCTTGAGGGCGCACGCGGAGTGCCTCCTCACACCCGTGGCGGCTCGCCGTGATCCTCCGGCCGCCGCACGCGGACTGCCGGTACACGACGATTCTCGGCTGTCGGTGGAGCGGGATGATCGCCACGACGGACATGGCCGCGCATGGACAACCACATCTGGCTGAGCTCGCACGACATCACGAATTCAAGCTCAGTAGTGCCCATCAGCACGCGCCCGGCGCTCGCGTAGCGGCGCCTGCGCTGCCGGGCACCGCGTCACAGGGGCCCCGCTGCCGGGCCAACAGGGCGAACCGGTTGGTCGACCCTGCTCGCCCGCCTGGCGGAGGTGGTTCGGCACGTGAAGGACTCGGCCGCTCCCGCGTCCGGTTCACCACCAAGGTCCACCTGAGCGCGGACGGAGGGTGTCGTCCGTTGTCGCTGGTCATTACGACGGGTCAGCGGGCTCATTGCATCCAGTTCTCGCCGGTGGAGAAGATCCGCGTGCTCCGGATCGGGCTGGGCAGGCCGCGCAAGCGGCCGGACAAACGTCAGCAACGTCCGCCTGTGCCTGCGCGGAGGCCTCCACCAGTCCCAGGAGGGTCACACCCGGGGTGGCGAAGCGCTGCCACAGGTGCGGTGCAGGCGTGGGCCCGCGGCCTTGTGCGGCAATTGCGTGATCCAGATCACGGGCAGTGGGTGCATAGCGAGGCGCGTGCCAGTGCCTTTCCCATGGTGTAGGCAACTGGCGAGAGTGGGGGGTGCGAATGGAGCAGGCTCGGGCCGGTGAGTTCGACGAGTTCGTGGCGGCCCGCTGGTCGGCGTTGGTCCACCTCGCCCGTCTGCTCGTCGGGGGCGATCGGCATCGGGCCGAGGATCTGTTGCAGGAGTCCTTGGTCAAGCTCTGGTTCGTCTGGCCGAAGGTCGCGGAGGACGCGCCGGAGGCGTACGTCCGCAAAGTGATGGTGCGCGCGGCGGCACGCTCGGGCCTGCGGCGTTGGTGGGGTGAACGCCCCGTCGAACGGCTGCCCGAGGAGGCGATGGTGGGTGATCTGTCCGCGGACGTGGCGGAGCGCTCTCGACTGGAGGCCGCGCTGGCTCAGTTGCCGCCGAGGCAGCGGGTGGCTGTGGTGCTGCGCTATTACCAGGATCTGCCCGAGCGGCATGTGGCGGAGGTGCTGGGGTGCCCGGTGGGCACGGCTCGGTCTCATGCCGCACGTGGAGTGGCGCGACTGCGGCAGATCCTGGCCGATGTCATCGACCCGGTGTGGTGAAGGGGGAACCATGGATCACTTCGAGCGGCGGCTGGCGCAGATGATGCGCGACACCCAGGAACCCGCATCCTTCGAGCCGAAGCACGGGGAACGTCTCCAGGCAGGCATTTCGGCACGCCGTCGCACCCGGACCGCACAGCGGGCCGCCGGCTCGGCCCTGGCTGTCGCCGGACTCGCCGTCGGGCTGCTCCTTCTGCCCCACGCCTCGGACCGGGTCGAGCCCAGCGGTCCCCGTCCACAGCCCGCGACGAGCCCCTCGCCCTCCGCGCCGGATGCGACGCCGGAGGTGTCGCCGAGCGCGCCCTCCTCCTCGGCCACCTCTACCGCCCCCGCGCTCCCGGATCTGACCACGGCCACACCGCCTGCCACTACCGGCAGTTCGACCGCGACCTCTGGCACTCCGTCCGGCAGCGCGGTCACCACGCCACCGTTCTCGACGCCACCCCCGCCTTCGGGCACGGCGACCACGCAGAGCCCGCCGCCGTCGCCGGGGTCCGGATAGCGGGTCCGGCGGGGCGCCGAACCCGCCCCCCGAATGCGTAGCCCGCGACCCACACCCCGTAACGCGCGGCCGTCATCCGCAATCCGTAACCCCTGCTCCCCGGAGCACTGCCCCGAGTGCCTTCGGCATGCCCTGCATCAGAGCACAACAAGGACAAATCATGGAAAATGAAGGGCTGTTCGCCCTCAAGGACAAGAACCAGGTCGCGGTTCAGGATCTGAACCGTCTGCCGCAACGCGCACCGGTGCCGACGCACCACCCGGAGCCCGTCCTGGACGTGGTCGTCCCGGTGTTCAACGAGGAGACGGATCTGGAGTCGAGCGTGCGGCGGCTCCACGCACACCTGCGCGAGACCTTCCCCTATCCGTTCCGCATCACCGTCGCGGACAACGCCAGCACGGACCGGACCCCGCAGATCGCCGCCCGGCTGGCCGACGAACTACCCGAAGCGCAGTGGCTGCGGCTCGCTGAGAAGGGGCGCGGCCGGGCGCTGCGCGCCGCCTGGTCGCAGTCGCGGGCCCCGGTGCTCGCATACGTGGACGTGGACCTGTCCACGGAACTGGCCGCGCTGCTGCCGCTCGTCGCCCCACTGATCTCCGGGCACTCCGACGTTGCCATCGGCACCCGCCTGGCCCCCGGTTCCCGGGTGGTGCGCGGCCTCAAGCGGGAGATCACTTCCCGCTGCTACAACACCCTCCTGCGCTCCACCCTCGCCGTGGGATTCTCCGACGCGCAGTGCGGTTTCAAGGCGGTGCGGCGTGATGTGGCCGAGCGGCTGCTGCCTCTGGTGCGGGACTCCGGGTGGTTCTTCGACACCGAACTGCTGGTGATCGCCGAGCGGGCTGGGCTGCGTATCCACGAGGTGCCTGTCGACTGGGTGGACGATCCCGACAGCCGGGTCGACATCCTCACCACGGCACTGGGCGACCTGCGCGGCATCGCCAGGATCGGCGCGGCGCTGGCCCGCGGCACACTCCTGCCGATCACGCTGCACCGCAGCGGCGGGGGCGGCGAGCCGCCGGGCGGCCTGGTCACCCAACTCGCGCGCTTCGCCGCCGTAGGAGCGGTGAGCACCCTCGGACACCTGCTGCTGTACGCGGCGTTGCGCCCGGCGGCGGGATCCCAGGCCGCCAACGCGCTCGCGCTGCTGGTCTGTGCCGTCGCGAACACGGCCGCGAACAGGCGGCTCACCTTCGGGCTCCGCGGCCGCGGCGGTGCGCTGCGCCACCAGGGCAGGGGGCTGGTGGTCTTCCTGGCCGGACTGGCGCTCACCAGTGGATCGCTCGCCGCTCTGCACCACGTGGTGCCTTCGGCCGCGCCCCGCAGCGAACTCGCCGTACTGGTCGTCGCCAACCTGGCTGGGACACTGCTGCGGTTTCTGCTCTTCCGGGCGTGGGTGTTCCGCGCCGGACCACGTCGTGACCGGACGGGGTCCGTGGCCTGATGAAGACCACCGGCATGGATGCGACCGCCGCCCGGACGACCGCCACTCACCCGCCCACCCCCCACACGAGTGCCCTGAACCCGAGGCTGTCGGACGAGCCCCTTGGCCATCGCCCTCCCGACCGGTGGGGGCTGCTGCGCCGTGCAGCCAGGCGCTACGGCCCCGTCCTGGCCATGTACGGCACGCTGAAACTCATCGGCTTCTCCGTCTTCATGTACCTGCTGGACTCCGCCGGGGACTACCGGGAGAAGCACCCGCGTTTCGGCGGCGGCGACCACCCTTGGGACGTACTGGCCACCTGGGACGGCTGGTGGTACCAGCAGATCGCCGAGCACGGGTACCACCCCGAACTCGTCCAGATCCCCGGAGCCACCGGCCTGATCACCCTCAAGGGCAACTCGGCCGCGTTCTTCCCGCTCTACCCGGCCCTGATTCGGCTGGTCTCCGAGGTCACCGGCCTCGGCCTGTACGGCGCCGGCCTGCTGGTCTCCGTGGTCGCCTCCATCTTCGCCGCCCTCGGAATCTACGCCGTCACTGCGCGGTTCGGAGGCAGGCGGGCCGGGCTGGCAGCGGCCGGACTGTGGGCCGTCTGGCCCGGTTCCGGTGTGGAGTGGGCGGTCTACTCCGACTCCCTCTACGTGGCCCTTGCCGTTTGGGCCTGCCATGCCGTCATGAGCCGCCGCTGGCTCGCCGCGGGTCTCCTCACCTGCGCGGCCGGGCTCAACCGACCCACCGCCGTGGCGCTGATCGCCGCCCTGGCTGTCGCCGCCCTGCTCGCACTCCACCGGCACCGGGACCGGGACGGCGTCCTGCGCCCGCTGGCCGCGATGGCCGTCGCACCGCTCGGCCTCATCTCCTACCTGGGCTGGGTGGGTCACCAAATGGGTGACTACGGAGGCTACTTCAAGCTCCAGTCCGGCGCCTGGGCCCACGAGTTCGACTACGGCAGGCACACCCTCGACGTCCTCACGTCCGTCCCGGTGGGCCACTCCGACTACCTCTCCGCATGGCCCTTCGCGGACCTGATCGGCGTCGGTGTCGTCCTGCTCGCACTCGCGCTGCTCCCACTGCTGATCCGGCTGCGTCCCCCGGCCGTACTGGTGGTGTACACCGTCCTGACCCTCGTCCTCGTTCTGGGCAGCCAGCAGATATTCGGCAACGTCTCCCGCTATCTGCTCCCCGTCTTCCCGCTCTTCCTCCCGCTCGCCCTCGCCCTGCGCCGCCTCAGCGCAATCCGCCAGTTCACGCTGCTCGGCATCGCGGCTCTGGCCTCCGGCTCGTACGCGGGCTATGCCCTCTTCGAACTCGGCGTCCCGTAGCCGACGGACACGGACTCAGGAATGGATGCCCGATGACCACGACCCTGCCCGTCGCCGAACGGAACCCTTTAAGCCCCACAGGGAAGAAGCCCCCGGTTGCTCCGGTGCAGCGACGGCTGCTCGACCGGTTGACCCCCGCGGACCTCAGGGTGCTACGGCTCTATCTGTTCACGCGCCTCGGGCTGTGGCTCGTCGCCTACTGCACTTCCTGGCTGTCGCCCGCCGGATCCGACGCCGAGACACCCGCCCGCTGGCTGTCCCGCTGGGAGCAGTGGGACTGGGCGCACTATCAACACATAGCCGAGTACGGATACTTCGACGCCTTCACGAGGGACGAAGGCGCATCCGACAACCTGGTGGCGTTCTTCCCGGGCTTCCCGCTCACCTTGCGCGCCGTACACACCGTCATCACCGACTGGACCGTGGCCGGCCTGCTGATCTCCCTGGTGAGCGGTGCGGTGGCCGTCGTTGCCCTGGCCCGGATCGCCGGACTCGGCCGACCGGACAGCGCCCTGGCCGGCCAACGGGCCACGGGTTTCCTGCTGTTGTCGCCGGCCGCGGTGTTCCTGGCCGTCGGATACACCGAATCCCTCTTCCTCGCGTTCGCGCTGCCGGCCTGGCTCGCGGCGAAGAACCGCAAGTGGCCCCTCGCTGGTCTCCTCACCGCCGCGGCCACCACCGCCCGGGTCAGCGGTCTGTTCCTGGCCGCCGCGATCACGGTCGAATTCCTGTTGGCCCAGGACGACCGCCGCGTGCACCGCCGCCTGCGCTCCCTGTTCTGGTGCGCGCTGCCCGTCCTGCCCGCCGCGGCCTACACCGCCTACCTGTACGCGCACACCGGCGACTGGATGGCCTGGAAGCACGCCCAGGAACGCGGCTGGAACCGAAACTTCCACACCCCCGCCGAAGCGTTCCGGAACACCTGGCACAACGCCTTCGATCATCTCCAGACCACCGGCTACGCCTGGGAGTTCCAACTGGAGCTGGCCGCGATGGCGACCGGGCTCCTGCTGATGGCCTGGCTGCTGTACCGCCGCCGCTGGCCGGAGGCCGTCTACATCGTGCTCACCCTCTGGGCCCTGGGGACGTCGTACTGGTATCTGTCCATCCCCCGCGCCACCCTGCTCTGGTGGCCCCTGTGGACCGGCCTGGCCCACTGGAGCCTGCGACGCGGCTGGGTAAAGGAGGCATATGTCGGCGCGGTGGCCCCGCTGGCCGTGGTGCTCGCGGTGACCTTCACGTCGGGCCACTGGAGCGGCTGACCCCTCGGCGGCCAGTGGACCAACGACGGCCGGGTCCACGAAACCCGCGACCTCAAGGGGAAGGGCCGAAGCCGACACCCGGTGCCTGCGGCCGCACGGCTGCTTCGATGCGCATGGCGGTCCGCTTCAGTTCGGTGAGGAACCACGCCCGAGTTGTGGTCGCTCGTCAATGCGTGTCGGGCCGTTTTCCTCGCTGCCCACGCAGTGTCGTTCGAGCACACACCCGACACTCGGCATCCCGCTGGCTTCCGGGCACTACGATCATCCCAAGTCTCGTTGGGGATCGCCGACTTCATGCTGATTGCGTCTCGATTCTGCCGTTCGGCAGGGAGATCGTCCCGACGTTCACGCCCTTCGCAGCGAGGTGAGCCCGCAAGTGCAGTTCCGGATAACCGGCGAGATCGAGAACGGGGACGAGTCCGAGGAGACGTTGGCCCTCTGCGCAGAGGCCAAAGGGTACTACGTGGACTCGCCGCCTCCCGCCCGCCACCACTACGAACTTCGGGACTGCGCTCCTGAGGGACAGCTGGCGAGTGCGGCGGCTCAGGCACAGAACGACGGTTCTGCGCCGCTCGGTCTGCTGACGGTGCATGCCCTGGACCGGAACGCAAGGCCCGTCGAGCCCATCTGGGATGTGTGGTGCCTCGGGGATGCGCGGGTGCTGAACGTTCGCCCGAGCTTCGGCGACCCGACCCGGGTCGACATCACTGTCGAGGGACGCCAGGACAATGTGGCGGCTGGAGTGAACGAGCAGCCGGAGATTCCGGAGGTGCCCCCACTGTTCCAGGGTTTCCACCTCTACAGCAGAAACCAGGAGCCCTGGGGGTCGTGCAGGCAGGTGGCCTTGATCGACAAGCAGCCTGAGCCCGACCCGATACCGCTGCGGCTGCTGAGGTGCGAGCCGAGCGGGCGACTACTCGCCGCACTGGAATCAGGTGACGACCAGTTCGACCTGGGCGGGGCCTATCTGTGCCCGCTCGACGGCATGGGCCGCGCCATCGAGGAACACCGGACATGCCTGCATGTCGAGTCGTGGTCTTACTCCACTCCCGGAACCGGACAGGTCGACCTCACGCTGAATGTCTCGTGCGACGACTTCCGGACTGCAGGGGCTCGCGAAGCCCATGAGCTCTGGACGGCCGGACCGCCGACCGAACCCAACCTCTGGGCCGCACTTGGCACGGCCGGCCGCGCCGCATGGTCCAGAGCCGCGCAGAGAAATCTCTCGGCCCGACCTACGCCCGAGGCGCTATCGGGCGCCACGTACCACCTGGACGGCAGGCACGTCACCGACGTACTGGCCTTCAGCCTTGCCCTCGGCGAGGCCATGCACGGACCACGCGGGTACTTCGGCTCGTGCTTCGGCACCATCGAGTACTGCTTCGAGGAAAACCGCGGACTCCAGCGGCCGTTCACTCTCGTCTGGGACGACCACCACATCGCCCGCACCTGCCTCGGTCCGCGCCCCCTCACACACGACGCATCCCCAACCTTCGAGCAGATCCTGCAGTTCCTCGCCAAGCATGAGATCGAAGTCCTCCTGGCCTGACTCGGTCTGCCGCCGTCATCTTCTCCCAGACCAACGCGAGAGTGCGGGTGAATGCCAACCGGTCATGTGTTCATCGTTGATCACGGCATTGCCACGCCGCATGCCTGGCCGGCCCGAGAGCACCAGAAGGCGCGGACGAGCGTCTGGCGCATGGCGGGCCGCTTTGGGCGTGAGTGGGGTCTCGCGCGCGCCCGCGCACAGCCCTTGATTCCTGCCCCGTGCCCCCCTTGCTGAGGGATGCGACGAATTGCTGTTCGCATTGAACATTCCGCGGGTCTCTTCCGTATGTAGCACGGCTCTTCCCTCACAGTCGGCTCACCCTGGCGGTCGACCGGCAACGCAGCATAGGAGTCCCATTGAGATATACAGCCCGAAGACGCTCAAAAAAGGGCAACAGAGTCGTCGCTGCCTCGATCGCGCTCATGCTGGGCGGGGGTGGCCTCATCGCCACCAACTCGTACGCCTCCGCGAGCGAAGGATGGGGGCAATGGCCGGGAGAACAGAACGAGCAACAGCAGAGTCAGACCCAGAGCGCCGGCCCCTCTGCGTCCACCATCAAGTGTCCTGAGGTTGCCAACGGGCTGCCCGAGGTGCCGGATGGAGCCAGGGCGGAAGTCGACCGCGAACTTGCCACGCTGGACAGCCAGATCACCGAGGCCTACCAGCGTTTCGCCGACGAGAAGGAACAAGTAGAGCGGGATCCGCTGTTCGCCCAGAACGCTGTCCTCGGGCCGCTGAAGGACAAGCGCGCCGCGAGCATCGACCGCATAGCCATAGCCATCAGCCGTGTGACCGGGCAGCATCCGCAGGGACTGGAGTCAATGGCCCCTTGCACTCTGCAAGTCGATGACGCAGACGAGGCCGACACCGATGGGGGCAACGGCCAGGGGCAGGACCAGGGCGACGCCCAGAAAGGCGACGGCGGCCAGAACAACGGCAACGGCGAGCAGGGCAACGGCCAACAGGAGAACGGCAGCGGCGGCGAGGCGGGCAACGGGCCGGAGGCCTCGGACTTCGTCGATATCCAGTCCGTCCAGCCAGCGTTCAGGTTCCCCGCACGGTCCGCGACGCCTCCCGCGGTACCTTCTGGACCGACTGCGGTGTAAACGCGAATGGTAAATTCAATCCCGACAACGTGATCGTTGCACCCGGCGTGAGCAATGGCGCGCACCATATGCACGACTACGTGGGCAACCAGGCCAACGACGCGTTCGCGAGCGACGACGATCGCGCCAACGGTCAGACCACGTGCCGCAACCCGGGTGACAAGTCGACCTACTACTGGCCCGTGCTGCGCCTGCAGAACGGGCAGAACGAGAACGACGCCCAGGCCGACGGCGGCGGCAAGGACAAGAACGTCGGCGAGATCCAGACTCCCGCCCGGGTCACGCTGAATTTCGTGGGAAGTCCGGTCGGCAAGCTCACGGCCATGCCCCGTTTTCTGCGGATCATCACGGGTGATGCCAAGGCGTTCGTCAACGGCAACGCGAACGCCAATGCCTCCTGGAGCTGCACCGGTTTCGAGGACCGCCAGCTGAAGGACAAGTACCCGATCTGCCCCGGGGGTAGCAAGGTCGTACGGACCTTCAAGTTCCAGAGCTGCTGGGACGGTCAGAACACCGACAGTGCCAACCACCGCACACACGTGGCCTTCACCGACCAGAACGGCAGCTGCCCCAACGGCTTCCGGACCATTCCGCAGGTCGTGCAGCGGATCGTCTACGACGTGCCGTCGCCGGTGTTCGAGGGGGACAACCGGGCGGTGTTCGCGGTCGATTCCTTCCCCGGGCAGCTGCACAAGCCGGTGACCGATCACGGCGACTTCATCAATGTCTTCGACGACGACCTCATGCGGAACATCGTGAGCTGCATCAACGACGGACAAGAGTGCGGCCCCGGCGACCCCGGCGCCCCTCCCGTCGACAACGTGCAGAAGCCCGAGGATGCGGCTGGGTCGGGTATCGGCACACCGAACGCGCGAGGCACTCCCAATACCGCGGGTGAGGTGCAGCAGCCCAAGGATGCAGCCGGGCCGGGTACCACCACACCGCACCCGCACGGCACTCCCAACACCGCGGGTGACGTCCAACAGCCCAAGAATGCGACTGGACCCGGTGCCAACGCACCGAGCGCGCAAAGGACTCCGGCCGTCGGCAAGAACGACCTGGTACCTGACGGCGGCGGCGAGCAGCAGGCCGGAGAGGGAGGACTTGCCGCTACCGGCGCCCAGCTGTGGCCTTCTGCGGCCGGAGCCGTGCTGCTGATCGCAGGCATCGTGCTTCTCCGGACGCGTCGCACCCCACGTGGGGTCGCCCGTCATCGATAGCGCGGCGTCACTCCCGCCCTGGCCGGACCAACACCTCAGGTCCGGCCAGGGCGGGCGCCGATCCCGAGTCGGCTTCTGCTGTTTCCGGAGAGCCTCGTCGAGCGCCCGACGCCACTGGCACGCCGAGGTCTTGCTGTGGACGCCACACACCGATCGAAATCACCGTCTCCCGGGTCTGCCCCCACACTTCCTCTCATCGCACCAGACTGCGCGGGTGGCAGAACCAGTACACGTCCGTCAAATCGACAGCGATGAAGGGAAGCGCCTGCTGCGGATCATCGGCAGAGGCACCGGCTCGGTGGCGACCTGGCGGCGGGCCCAGATGGTGCTGCTGTCCGCGCGTTCCGCCGACGGACTGGAGACGTATCATGGAACAGCAAGAAGCCCTACGAATCGCGGTCGAGTTCCTTGCACGCAGCCAACGCGACGACGAGCCGCCCTTGCCATCGACACAGAACGTGTCCGCGAGAGTAACGGGCTCCTGATCGTGCCTTACAAGTGTGTGCAGTACCTCGCCTCGCGTGATGAGAGGCAACGGCTACTGGACTGCTGGCCCATACTCGTTGGCCTTGTTCGCGGAGGCGTACGGTTCGGGACCCTCGACGAGCGGCGTCTGTGGTGGAACCCGACCACCTGACACAGCACCCCAGCACGGAATCTGCCGTTCAGTCCTCGACGGGCACGATCTGAACCAGGCCAACCCAGTTCTCTTCGTCCGCCTCGGTATGGAAGGCGCGGACCCTCCAGCGGCCGGCGGGCAGTGGAACCGGTGCCTGCGCAGGCATCCCCCCACCCGGATACTCGACGTTCAGTTCAGCACCCGCCTCAGCGGAATCCATGAGCACAGCCGGGCCGTCCGTGACCCATGTGCCGCATTCCTCCCACCGGGTGGCGGGATCGGCGAGGACAGCTTCGGCCGCGGCCTTCAGCCCATCCGCGGAGTCGGCGGCAAGCCAGCGCAGGAAGGCTCGATGCTCGGGCAGATAGCAGCTGGTGGCGGGCTCGTCCCCCAACACCAACGCCTGCACACCGCTCCCACCAACGGCGATTGCACCGGCCAGATCGTCCACCGCACAGGCCCTGTCGTAGTCGTCCGCATCGGTCGCATCCCCCGCGACCATCCCGCTCCCCGTGGACCCGCGCCAAGCACCCAGCGCGGAGACGGGGATGACGATCAAAGGTCCGCCCATCGAATCCACCCAGACAAGGGAGGCATGGGACGTATCGGCTGCGGTGGACGAGGAGGAGCTCATACCGCCAGTGTGCCCTCAGCAACTGACAACGCTCGCCGCATGCTGGTCGAGGGCCAGGGACGGCTCAGGCAACAACCATCGGGCCGCACCCCTGGGCACCCTCGTTGGGAACAGTGCTGGCATCGTACGAGTCATGGGAGCAGCAGGAACGAAACCGGAACCGAAAGCCTCAATGCAGAGCGGCCTCACCTCTCTGGGTGAGGTGGCGTGCCGTTATCAGGCGGATGAGATACGCCCCGAGGACCTGCCGATGATCGCTGCTGAGGCACTCACGGCCGGGGTAGACACCCCGACGCTGTGCGAGCTCGCCGGTTGGCCTCGCCACGCAGATGCCCGCGATATCCGCGACGCATTCGAGCAAGCACTCTCCGAGTCCGGAATCGAGTTGCCTGATCCGAGCCTGGCACGGCGCCACGCTCTGCGTCGGCTGGCCGCGAGACTCATCGATGGAGAAATCGCTCCCGCCGACCTGGCGACGGACGACTGGTGGGAGACAGAGGTCGAAACCGCGGCGGAGCGATCGTTCGTGTCGCTGATCCCGCAATGCGGGTGCTGCATTGAGTACACGTTGGGGCTTGACCAGCGGACTTGGGCGGCCGAGCTGCGGACCGCCGCGCTCGCCCTGACATCGTCTCCGCCGATCGGCCCCGGCTGCTGACTCTGCCCTGACGGCATGCTCACCCGCGATCGACCGGTTCGGCCCGGTCAGCGATCCCCCCTTTTGGCGCGAACGGAGGCCGCGTCGACGATCGCCGAGGTCCAGTCCACCTCGCCCCGGGCCCCGAGTTCGTCCAGCACCGCCCGGTGCAGCCGACGCCACAGGCCGGCCTCGGTCCATACCGTGAAGCGGCGATGCGCGGTGGCGGGCGACGTGCCGAACGTCGGCGGCAGATGCCGCCAGGCACAGCCGCTGGTCAGCGCGTACACCACTGCCGTGAACACGGCCCGCTCGTCACACGGAGCGGTCCCCCCACCTTGCGGACGAGCAGCGAACGACGGCGGCAACGGGGCGGCCAGCTCCCAGAGTTCATCAGGAACCAGACGCTTCGATAGATCAGCACCCACGACCGGCATCATGCCGCACGAACATCAAGTCACGTGAGACAACCTCCAAGCCTTGATTGGTGCGGCCGACCTGGCGGCCTGCTCGATCTTCGCGCAGTAGGCTGCACGGGCTTCCTCGTCGATCTGCTTCTCGAGTTCGGCGCGCAACCCGGTCCGGCCGTCGAGGCCCTCGCGCAGGATATCGGCGTGCCCGGCATGCCGGATGGACTCGCCGAGGACATGGACCATGATGGCGAACAGGTTCGTGTCGGCATAAGGCTCCGGCCACCACGGCACGTGGCCGGGGGCGTCGAGGGGAAGCTCGTTGATCGTCGCGTCAGAGTGTTCCCACGTGCGCCGGTAGAACCCGATGATCTGCTCGCGGGTCTCGTCCTCGGTCGCCCACAGATCGCTGCCGTTGGAGTCCTGCCACCGGGGCAGCGGTTCCGGGGAAGGGCGGTCGAAGACCTCGCCGAAGTACCTGGCCTCGACGGTGGCCACGTGTTTGACCAGGCCGAGGAGGTTGGTCCCGGTCGCTGTCAAAGGCCGGCGGGCGTCGTATTCGGACAAGCCGTCGAGTTTCCAGAGCAGCGCCTTGCGGTCCCGCCGCAGTCTCCCGTGCAGGTTGTCTTTCGCGAATTCATCGATCATGCTGCATGAGCCTGCCATGGGCTGCTCGTGGTCTCAAGATCCCGTACGTGGTCCGCAACGACTGGCAGAGCCGAGGCCTGGCCATGGGCGCCGCTCTGACCTGCTACAAGAAGCTCGCGAAACTTGCCACGTGAACAACCTCTTAGCCTCATCCAGATGGGAGTCGAATACCTGAGCCACGGGCTGCCCTTGGGGGACTACCAGCTGACCAAGGCCGACCACCGCCGGCAGAAAGAGAAGGTACGAATTCACGGGTGGGTCCAACGTCAAGTTGCCAAATTCCCCACCTCCGCCTCAGGAGAGAGCCGGGAACGGCTGCGCCAACTCCTCGGCCCGCCAGTCCCGGCGTGGAAACTGCATCGGTGGCGGCTGCGCTTGTACTGCGGACACGTCATCGAGGCGACCCGAATCCGGTCGAGTCCACGGCCCGATGAAGGGATCTGCGACAAAGAGCGCTGCCCGGAGTGCGGCCTGGACCCCGCCGTGATCGTCGCCTTCGAGCCCCTGGGACCTGTTACCGATCCACCACCAGAGACGTCACCCCCTGAGTGACGTCCCCGGAAGATGATCCCGCCGACTGCACCGACGGCACGCGCCACTCCCGGCCCGGATAGAGCGACTTGGGCGTCAACCATCCACGATCATGTGGGGTTTCACGAGGCGAGCGGATCCTCGGTCGCGGTAATGCGCGCCAGCAGTGTGCGGGCTTCCTGGATGCGGGGGTGGGCCGGATGCAGGAACTGCTCACAGGCGGTCAGCGCCTGACGGGCGGCAGCTTCTGCCTCACTGCGGCGGCCTACGCCATGCAGGGCTGCGGCGGTAGCCATGCTCAGAGTTCCGGTTTGGGCACGGACCCAAAGCGGCGTGAGCCGACCTGCCTCGGCCAAAGCCTCCTCGTGTCGGCCCTGCCCGCTCAGGCTGCGCACCAGGACACGGTGCAGGGTGGCAGCCGTATTCCCCTCCGCACGGGGCAGATTCCCGCGGGCGATGGCCTCGGCCTCTTCGTAGCGATCCTGCCCGCACAAAGCAGCTGCCAGATTGGCCAATGCGGAGAGCTCGACCCTCCACACCTCGGTGAGGAGCGCGAGACGGGCTGCGCCGCGCAGTATGTCCTGCGCCTCGGCCTCCGCCTCCGTATGCCTTTCCTGGTCGACGAGGACCGACACACGGTTCTCCCGGACCGCCAACAGCAGTGTCCGCTCGGCGCCAACGGCCCGCTCCAACTCCGCGATCAGAGTCTCCATCTCGGCCAGCACCTCGGTCCCGCGCCCATGAGCGGCCGCCGCCGCCGTGGCAAAGGCCTTGGCCAGCCACACCACCATGGGGCTCCGGCCCCAGACGCGCCGTGGCGCGGCCGCCAGAGCTCTCGCCCGGGCCTCGGCCTCCTCGTACTCGCCTGCCTCGAACAGGTCACGGAGGCAGTCGAGCTCCCTCCGCTGCCAACGCGACACCCCGGACACCCCGCCCTCGGCCCAGCTGAGCCCCGAGCCGCCCCGCACCATTCGCATGAAACTCACAAGCCGTGAGATTACGGGAACCCAGGCAGTCTTGGTCCCCGCGGTTCCACGGTCCCGAAAGCTTCACCGCCACCACCGGTCTCCGGCAACATCCAAACGTCGATTTCTGTGGGCCGCACCTGCGCGATGCCACACAATCGCCACCTGGAGGCACGAGCAGACGCGGTGCCGGTGATGGCATCGCTGACTGAGTGCCAGGAGGACTAGAGCCTGTCCGGCGGATCATTGGCGGAGCCATAGTTGGATTGCTGCTGTGGTGACTGTGCCGTGGAAGACGCAGGCGCGTTTGTCGTAACGGGTCGCGACGGCCCGGTAGTTCTTGAGTCGGTTGATCGTGCGCTCGACTTCGTTGCGGCGCTTGTAGATCCCCTTGTCGAAGCCGGTGGGCCGGCCGCCCTTGCTGCCCAGGCGTCTGCGGTTGGCCCGTTGGTCTTCGGCTCGGGGATCGTGTGCTTGAACTGGCGTCTTCGCAGGTAGCGGCGGTTGCGGCGTGAGCTGTATGCCTTGTCGCCACCAACGTGGTCCGGCCGGGTTCGTGGATGGCCGCCCTGTGGCCGGGACACCCGAATCCTTTGGAGGACCTCGATCATCTGCGGCGCGTCGCCCCACTGGCCGCGTGACCAGGAAGGCCAGTGGGCGGCAGCCGCCTTCCCCGGCGAGGTGGATCTTGCAGGTCAGACCGCCCCGGGACCGTCCAAGTCCCTCGTCGGGGCGGTAATGCCGGGGCGTGCTCCTTTTTCGGGACGCGTGGCGCCTTCTTGCGTGCCCCGGCCGCGTGCTGGTGAGCTCGGCAGGAGGTCGAGTCGACGCTGACCATGCTCCAGTCGACCCGGCCTGCCAGGTCGGCGTCGGCCTGAACGGCGCGCAGGACAAGGTCCCACGTGCCATCGGCGGACCACCGCCGGTGGCGCTCGTAGACGGTCTTCCAACTGCCGAAACGCTCGGGAAGGTCTCGCCACGGTATGCCGGTTCGGACTCGGAACAGGATTCCGTTGATCACCTTGCGGTGATCGCTCCAGCGTCCTCCACGCCGCCCGACAACAGGCAGATGCGGCTCCAGCCGCACCCACTCCGCGTTCGTGAGATCACCCCGCCCCATGCCGAGCACAACGACCCAGCCTTCAGACGGTCACATGATCCACCGGACAGGACCTAAGACTCGTCTGGTCGATCACGGTCTCGACTGCCCCGAGACCTGAGTCGCCCGGTCCACCGGTTGCCTGCCGACGCCAACGGCCGTGTTCCGTCGTCTCCTCGGAGGCGTATCAACTCCTCCGGATGGAACAAGTCGGAGTGATCAGCCGGAGCGGGCGGCGGTGGCGCTCCTGCCGCCTCGGCTGACGGGCCTGCCGACATGGCAGGGCGCCCCTCCCGCAGACCCGCGGCAGGGGCGCCCGAGGGGCACACTATTGGCGCGTTACACGCAGCCGCCGGTGCGCGTGCATACGGCGGTGTCCTTCACGGTGTAGCCGCCGCCGTCGTCCGCCCAGTAGTTGACGCGGACGCTGCTTGCCCCGTTGTCCACCTGGGAGAAGTCCAGGACGTAGGCCTGAGTCCCACCGAACGGCCGGTCGCCGGCGGAGCAGTAGGGGCTGGACGTGACCCTTCTGGTCGATCCGTCGGCCCCGGTACCGATGATCTCGACGTAGCGGCAGCCGCTGGCGACATGGTTGTTGCCCTGGACGGTGACGGACCGGTTGACCCATGTGACCGAGCCCGAACCGACACTGGCGCCATACGTCACACGGAACTCCGTCACGCCGTCACGCGCCGTGCTGTCGCTGACGCAGCCGCCGCGCGTGCACAGTTGGACCTCCTTCGTGGCGTAGGTCAGTCCGCCGTCCTCCGACGCCCAATAGGTGATGACGAAGCGTGCGATTCCGCTCTCTACCCCGGGGAAGTCGAACTTCTCCGGGCCGAAGGCGAGGTTCCCTCCGGTGGAGGAACAGAGCGGACTGGTCGTCCTCTTCTGCACCGACCCGTCGGCCGCGGTGGCGACAATCTCCGCGTAGCGACAGCCGCTCGCCACATGGTTGTTGCCCGAGACATCGGCAGACTGGTAGTACCAGGTGATTGACCCCGTCGTGGCACTGGCGCCGTGAGCCACCTGGAACTGGGTCTCCGGGTACCGTGCGTCGTTGTCAGTGGTGCAGCCCGCGCGCGTGCATATCTGCGTCATCTTCGTGGCGTAGGAGTGGTCGCCCTCGTCCGACGCCCAGTAGGTCACCATGATGCTCGAGAGCGCGACACCCTGAGAGCTGAAATCAACCTTGGTCGGTCCGAAAGCGCGATCCGCGCCGCTGGAGGAACACCACGGGCTCGTCGTCTTCCGCTGCACCGATCCGTCGGCCGCTCTCCCGGTCAACTCGATGTAGCGGCAGCCGCTGGCCACGTGGTTGTTGCCAGAGATGTCGGCGGACTCGTTATACCAGGTGATCGCGCCCGCGCCGATGCTGGCGCCGTGGGTGAGCCGGAACCCTGTGATCGGCCATCCGTCCCGCGTCGCCGGCACGCAGCGGCCGAGCTGCGGGGTGCACTCCATTGTGCCCACCGGTACGGCAACACCTTCCTTGCTTCCGGCTGCCCAATAGGTCACCTGGACCCGGTTGGGCGCGGCGGACGGGAACGTATGCGTACCGTTGCTCTTCCAGATGTTGTTGTTCGGTTTGCCGTCTGGCTTGCCGTTTGGCAGCAGCGGCGGTGTGTCCGAATCGCCGATACACCAGCGCGGCGATGCTGTGACCTGCTTCGTCCCACCCGCGGTCCAGGAGGTGAACTCCATGTACCGGCAGTCGCTGTAGACGCGGTTGTGCCCGAGCCAGGACACCTTCCTGTTGAGTGCATCCCAAATCAGGTGGCCCGACGCGTAGCTGTTTCCGTACGGGATGTCGAATTTCGAGAAGGTCCGCGCCGGCAGGGTCGGGGGGATGGTCGGCTTCAGCTGGGACATCGACACCATGTCGAAGACGCCCCAGTAGCCAGACGTCCAGGCCTGGTCCCCCGTGCCCGTCTGCGTGCTGACGTGCGTGAACGGCTCGACGCCGACCCAGCCCTGGAATCTGCCCGAATCGTCGATCACCTGGAGCATCGGCCGGGCGTGGGAGTTCCACTGGTAGCACTCGGTGTTGTTGACTCCGGCCAGTCCCTGGCACCAGTACTCTTCGAGATTGCGCCGTCCCGACCCGAGCTCTGCGATGTACCGGACCCGGTCGCCGTCGTCCTCCTGCTTGTGGCAGCTCGTGCCGGTCTGCAGGAAGCCGATGCACTCAGCGCTCGTACACTTCCGCCACGGATCGGCCGGATTCTCCGCCTTGGTCTCGGGGTCACCGGTTTCATCGGTGTCCTGACCGCTGAAGGTCCAGTCGCCGCCGGTACCTTCCCGTCCTACGGCGAGGCCGTTCACCCGGACGAACGCGCCCCGGTACTTCTGCTTCCGGTACTCCTGGTCGGAGAGCAGCGTGCTCATTGGCACCCGGCTGTCGGACTGCAGCGAGTAGTTGCTGCCGTAGCCGATGCCGAAGGTGGCGCTGTAGTTGGAGAAGGCGCCTGGAGTGCCCTTCTGCGGAACGGTCACGTTGGTGTTGAACGTTGCGCCGTTGTACTCGTAGAACGTGGGGCTGCTGATACGGGCCACACCGTCCTTGGCGAGACCGGTCCCGATGGCCCAGCGCTCGGTCAGGTCCTGGTCCAGCCTCGTGCCGTTGATGTCCTCCTGCCAGGTCACGTCGAGTATTCCGCCCTGGACGGAGTAGATGCCACGGAAGCCTTCGGTGGGTTCATTTCCGGCTTCGTAGCCATCCACGGTCCGCACCCAACAGCCGGGCAAGTCGCCCCCGCAGTCCGTCTTGAGGGCGTTCTTGCGCATTGGCTCTTGGCTTTGGTGCCACGCCCAGTATTTGGTGGTGACCTTGCCGTCCGTGCCGAATACGTAGGTGCCGAGCCGGACCCAGCTGTCGTTGTCGCTGGCGTCCGTCGGCGTGTCCAGCCCTCCGACCGACACGACCCAATTGCTCTTGCCGCCGGGCAGCGCACTCTCTTCCGCCGCCCGGGCGGTTCCCGCGCCGGCGACCATCGACACCAGCAACGCGAGAGCGCCCAACAGCGCCGTAGCGACTCTTCTCCACCCGGGTATCCGTGCGTTCGTTCCCATGATGTCCCTCCCGCCCTCCGGCCACGACCGGAAGACAACCGCGCGTACGTGCGCGGCCGACGCATCATAGGCGTCGCCGAAGGACGATCCGGCTGTCTGGCTAAGGCTCTGACCTGTGAGATCCACCCGGACACTCGCAACAGAGGTTACAGACCGGCTGCAACATGCTCGGGTGTTGCAGCCCGTCGGCGAAGCCGACCTCGATGGGCCGCAGGCGACTTCCGCTGTCGAATCGCGCACCACTTCGCACCACTCAGGACGGACAGTAACGGTCAACTACGGTGATTTCGTGCGCTGGGCTAAGGCCTGACCTAATACTCCAGCTGTAGATCGTGATCATGCGCTTGAGGATCGGTCGCAGGTAGCTTGCTCGCGTGGCTCAGATCTGGGATGAACAGCAGTTGATAGCTGACGGCTTCGAGCGCGTCTACGTCGAGTTGGAGTGGTACGACGGGCCTCGGGCGGGACTCGCCGACGTCGACGTAGTGCCGCACTAGTTCCAGTGCCCCGACGACGACCACCTCGATGGCGATGACGAATACAGCGTGCGGCCTGCCAGCGAGGATGCTCTGGCGCTGGAACGAGAACAGTGGGCGATCTACGTCAGGTGGGAGCAACGACGCCAGGCGGGTGCGGTCCGGCTGGATAGCCATCCCGGTGGCGGGGGGATCGATGCTCGGTACGACGAGTTGACCGACTTGCTCACGCCGCACCGTCAGGCACCAGCCACGGCCCGGAGATTGGCTGCCGAATCGCTTCGTCGACGGCGCCCGCTACCGGGTCGATGGCGTGGACTACCGGGTCAAGTGGAGCACGTGCAGAGACCGCCGTTGATCATGGTTGTTGTGTGACAATCAATGATCAAGCAGCGGTCTCGGGCGTAGACCCTGTTCGCTGGCAGGAATCCTTCGAGGGTCTGATGGGCCGGATTGCGGGACGGTCGCGCGCGTCGAACCCCGTCGGCGGGTACGGCACATGGTGCCCGCACAACCGTCTCGCCGACATCGAAGGACCGCACTCCGGTCTCCCCTTCCCGTCCGGGACACGCGGGCCGCCCACCGGTGACGGCTTGCCCGGCTGGCGGTTAGCTGGCCCAGCGGCTCCGGAACGGCCTGCCGGGGTCAGCGGCTGGCCAGCTCCGGCTCCCTGCGACAGTACGGGTCGTCCACGCCGATCTCCTCCCATCACGGGAGCGATCTGGAGCAGGGCGCGAGCAGGCGCTGTGCTCTTTTCGTGATCTTCCGCACTGGCGGAACCGATCCGCCACGGTCATCAGTCATGATCATGGAGAACGGATGCTCGTGCGCACGTACGACTGCCCGGGGGAAGCGAGGACGTACACCCATGCCATGGGACGAATGGGAACAGCTGAAGGCTGAGGCCGCCCAGCGTCATGCCACACGGATGCAGATCGACCAGGTGCCGGCCGACCGCGGTGAGGGCGGGAGCCCGCATTCCGGCGGCAAGGGCGGGGGCGACGGCATCGACGTCAGTCACAGCTCACTCAACGGCAACTCGAACCTGCTGATCGAACTGGCCGGTCTGCTCTACGAGGGCCGACCCGACGGCGATCTCTGCACCACCGCACGGGTACCCCGCTCGCACCCCGATGTCGCGGCGAAGGTCGACCGGTTCGCCCGCTTCGCCGACGACCAGTACCAGGACGCGACCGCGCTGCTCGCCGCCCTCTCCACCCGGCTGCGGGAGACGAAGGGCACGTATGTGACGTACGACGGCGAGGTCGCCGGCGGACTGCTGAACGCCGTCCTCGAAACCGGCAAGTACGTGTCCCCGGAAGACAGGTGACGACAATGGCCTACACGTACCGGGACGACGTCGAGTTCCTCGAGGACTGCAATCCCGCACTCATCGAGCGCAACGCCCTGGAGTTCCGCAGACTGCGCGATCTGCTCCTGGAGGCGAAGCCCGGCGTACAGCGCGCGGCCACCCACACCCACTGGATCAGCGAGGGCCGCAAGCCCTACGACAAACGGCTGCGTGAGGCCCGCGACCTGGTCACCCATCTCGCGGACGGTTACGACAAGGCACAGGGCGCGCTCATGCACTACGCCTCCGCGCTGCGGACCGCGAAGGCGCACTACTCGAACGGAAAGGCGGACGAGCAGACTCTCGCCGACCTCATAGCCCAGGTCGCCGACGCCGTCACACGTACGGCACAGCAGGCCGGGCCCATGCGGCAGTGGGAGGATCTGCGCGGCACAACGGGCTTCCTCGACTGGGCCGCCGAACTCACGGTCGACATCGACGACATCAAGGACGACGCGAACCGCGCGCACGACAACGCCAGCGCGAACTACGACGTCGCCAAATCGGCGGAGAGCCGAGCCCGCGAGGCGTGCACCACGTCGCTCGACCAGGCCTACAAGGCGCTCCCGGACTACCGCGGCGGCGGCTTCGCCGACGCCAAGGACCTCCTTTCCGCCATGCCCGCGCTCCGCGCCGAAGTCACCGAGGCCCGCGCCGATTCCCTGACGCGGCTGGAGGGCAGCGGCGCCAAGGCGGAGTTCACCAAGCGGGTCGGCAAGGACGATGTGTCCGCGTCCCTGATGGACATCCGTCTGAAGCTGACCTCGCTGCCCGAGGCGACCGATGCCTACTGGGCGGTGCCGAGGAACGCAGAGGAGCGCCGGGAATGGATCGCGGCCAACAAGGAGATCATCAAGGCCGCGGCGGAGCGGTCGGGACTCCCGGCCGACATGGTCGCGGGAATCGCCTGGCAGGAGGTCGGCGGCCAGTGGGGATGGATGGACGACGGCGTCGACACCGTCCGGGGCCTCGCCAAGGACGGATGGCTGCCCATGGCTCCGGAGGCACTCCCCGACCGGCTCGGCGGTAACCCGGACGAGACATCCTTCGGCCCCATCGCCATCCAGGTACGCCGCGCCGCGGAGGTGCTCGGATACGATCCAGCGCATCTCACCGAGAGCCAGCGCGACACGATCGAAACGGCCCTCCAGGATCCGGGGCAGAACATGTTCATCGCCTCGGAGTATCTGGCCATGCTCAAGGAGGAGTCCGGCTTCGCCGATGTGCCGGCGGAAGAAATGACCCGGGAGCAGCGCAAGGAACTGGCGGCCCGCTACAACGGCGGCCCCTACTGGCAGAACGACCAGGCTCAGGGGTACGGCCGTGGTTTCGACACCAACTTGGACGAGGCAAGGAGCGCCCTGAAATGATCCGTGAACTGCGCAGCCCCTGGGGAGTGCTGCTCCTCCTCGCCCATCTCGTGACCGCCTGGCTCGCCTACGCGGCACTCGTGACACAGCCGCAGGGGACCTGGGACGAGAGCACGCTCACGGGCATTGAGGCCGCGTGCGCCATGGTCATCGCGGCCGGTGCAGCCACGCTACTGCTGTCCCTGCTGCCGTTGCGCAGAAAAGCCCTGGGGCCGTGGTGGCTGGCGCCGCCGGTGGTATTCCTGGCGCTGGGGGCCGCGCGCTGGATGTACATCGCGCAGAACTACCCACAGGGGGCGGGCAGCTGACGGGCCACTCGTTCGACAGCCGCTCTCCCGCTCCCCTACGGTGACGGCTCACTCCGGGCATCGAGGACATGCAGCAACCGCTGCCCACAAGTGCACTTGTGGGCAGCGGTTGCACTCACGCATGGGAGGCCGGTACCTACGGCCTCACAGGATCACCCGTCCCCAGTGCCAGCCACCACACATCGTCGTCCTGGGTGAGGTCCATTTCCTGTCGCCGCCCGTCGCCGAAGCGAAGTTCGACGGCGGCCAGACCCGGTGTGACGGGTCTGATACGACTGCTTCGACCGGCTCGTCGGCGTGTGTGCCGTACCTGGAGATCAGGCCCTGTGCGGCCCGCTCTCCTTGTCGGTGTACCACGGGGCGCCGATACGGGCGAGGGCCGAGGCGTCACCGGCTTGAAGGCGTTGCACGTACACCGTGACGAGCAGTTCGACCTCGCGGGCGACCTCCCCCGCCTCGGGGTATCGGGACTCCACGGGCCGGACCGTCACATCCACCGCGGGTGTATCCGCCAGTGCATAGGGCGCGGTCTCGCGAAGCACCCACCAAGCGGAGCCTGCCGCCCCCAGGCACAGGGCCAGGACCGCCGCCATGACCCAATTGCGTCCAAGGAGTCCGCGCACCAGTACCACCCCGGCTTGACCTGGGCAATGTCCGCCCACGTGCCGCTCGCTGTGTGCGGTGACGTAGGCCTTTCCGTTGGCCATCTTGGTGACGACGCCGGCGAAGTCCCAGACCCCTCTGCCACCCCAGTTGAAGAAGACCACATCCCCGACCTTGGCGTACTGCTGCTTCGACTCCGTGTGCACACACCGTCACTGTGCCGGGCCAGGAACAGCCGCATCCTATCGGCGACGGTCCAGGAGTAGGAGTTGGTGTAGTACTCCCCCTACGACGGCGCCACCTGGTACGCCGCCTCCGACGTCGACATCGACCACCTCGTATCCGTACCCGCGACGGCCTGAGTCAGCATTTCTGTACTTCAGAATGTCAGCGGCATAGCGCTGACATTCCCCTGCGTCTGGTGGGGCAAGGCGCGGATCACCTGCCGCGATCAGTCCGTGTCCGTGGCGGCCAGGACGGCGAGCCGCCGATAGCCCGGGGCAACAGAGACCAGACCTATGTCCCAGGCGACGCGCTCGAACCACTTCGTGGCGGCACCGAAGCTGTACCAGTCGCACGCCTGGGCGTTGCGTTCCACCTCGCCAACCGGCGCCTCCGAGGCTGTACCGGACAGAGCGGCGAGGGAACGCCAGGCGGCCAGTCGCCCGTATGCGCCGTACTCGCCATGGTTGTACGCACCGCCGGTCGATGCCGCCGCGAAGAGCATGCGCCAGACCTGATCCGGCTGACAGGAGGCGAGCGCGAGGCGTTTGCGTGACCCCACCCCGTTCAAGCAATCCAGGCCCAGAGTCGCCAACAGGTCGGGGAGGCATCCCGTCTCGACCGGCTCAGCCAGGTCATACGTTCCAGCCTCGACGCGTCCGTTCGACTCTTCGATCCTGGCCACAGCCGCAGCGACGGCCGCGCCGAACTGCTCTGTCGTCGTCTCGGTCGCCAGTGGAACATGCGTGACGTTGCCGAGCGTGACGCCAGGGCCGTCCTGGGGCCCGTATGGCATCGAATAGCTGCTCCCACCCACCGAGTAACTCGGCAGGGGCGGCGTCGCCTCAATCACGGAAAGTTCCAGCGGCAGCCATGCGAGCGGATGACGTCGCCAGTGCGGTGACGTCGCCCATCCCTCGATTTCCGGCATCTCCCCGATCGTCACCCCTCTGAGCACCAACTCGTGCACGAGGCACATCCGGAGCTCCTCCGAAGCACCGGCACGTGAGCTGCCGCCCGCGAAAATGGCGGTCAGGTTCTCCGGGACCTGGCCCGCAGCGAGCAACGACGCCGCAGACCGGGCCAGCTTCCGCCTGGTGGACCCGGCCGCGGACACAAGCCGCACCGCCTGCTCGACATGTTCATGGCCTGGGGTGGTGGTCAGCAGACGGAGCAGATAGTCAAGCACGCTGCGGTATTGCCAGACTTCAGCGGCGGAGGAGCCATACCTGTTCGCCAAGGCGATACCAAGGTCGGCCACGAACGCGGCATCGCCCTTGGCGAGGCGTCGTTCGGCCGTGGCCCACACCTTGGTCACGCTCTTCAGGTCGGGCAACTGCGTCACGATCTTCTGTATTCGGCCGCTCACGTCGTGAGCCTATTGGAGTGCTGATCGAAGGGGCATGCCGTTATTCGCAGCCTCAGAAGCTGTGTCACATCCCCTTTCCACAGTTCAAAGCGCTATGCGCCGTGCAAGGAGCCAGTGCGCGGGGGCGTTTAGTGGGCGGCCTGGCTAGCAAACTGTGCTTGGCCGCATGGCCAAACGGCCACTTGTCCTGCGGGAGTTAGGCCATGATTTCCTGTTATGGGACATTGGGGGCGCGGCCCGGGGACGGAGCGTGCGGGCAGGGTGTATCTGCTGTTGTCGGTGATCGCGCTGATCGCAGCGCTCGTTCTGGCCCGGCGCTTTGATCTCGGAGTGGCCCAAACCGCTGCGGCTGTGCTTCCCACCCTGGCGCCGGGTTACCTTGCCTGGGCGGCGTTTCATGCCGATCGCACCGAAGCGGACCCTGTGGATATGGACAAGGTCCTGGAGCAGTTGGTGGTGGCTGTCAGGACCCAGTGGGACAACGAAGCGGCCGTGCGCCGGGTCAACGACCCCTACCCGCTGCCCGTGGCCTGGCGGGCAACCGGCAACGACCTCGCCGAAGACTGGCCGCTGCTGACCAGCCAGGCCCGCGCCTTGCCCGGCGGCCCCCCGGGCAACCCCACCCTGTGGCCTACAGATGCCGCCGGGCTGGCAGGCCAGGATGCGGAGATCGGACAGGTGTTCTCCGATCGGGTACCCACACAGCGCCTGGTCATCTTGGGCGAACCCGGCGCCGGCAAGAGCGTGCTGCTGGTCCGGCTGCTGCAGGACCTCATCGCACGCCGCATAAACGGCGACCCGGTGCCGGTGTTGTTTTCCCTGGCTTCCTGGGATCCCGACCAGCCACTGAAGACATGGATGGCCGACCAGCTACGCCGCGCCCACCCCGGCCTAGCCTCGGCAGCTCCGCCTTTGGTCGCCCGCACGGACACCGCCGACGCCGAGCCCAGTGATCTGGCCCTGCACCTGCTCAACGCGGGCCACATCCTGCCCCTGTTCGACGGCTTCGACGAACTGCCGCCATCCCAGCACGCCCCCGCACTCGACAAGCTCAACCTCGCACTGCCCGCCCAACAGCCCCTGGTCCTGACCAGCCGCACCACCCCCTACCGCACGGCCCTGACCCGGCCGGGCACCACCGTCCGCCTCAACAGCGCCGCCGCCATCCAACTCCTCCCCCTCAAGGCCCAGGATGCCGCCGACTACCTGCGCCGCGACGCCGGCGGCCAGCACACTCCCGCAGCCAGCCGGTGGAACACCGTGATCACCCATCTGGGCACCCCCAGCCCCGTCGGACAAGCGCTCGCCACCCCGCTGGGCCTGTTTCTGGCCCGCACCATCTACAACCCCCGCCCCGGCACACCCACCGCATCCCCGTCGGCACCGCACCCGGACGAACTGTGTGACACAGCCGTTTACCCCGACCACGACGCCATCAACACCCACCTCTTCCGGGCCTTCATCCCCGCCGCCTACACCCCCCACCAGACCCACCCACCCCGCTGGACAGCCGAACAGGCCCACCACACCTTCGTCTTCCTCGCAACGTTCCTGCAGAACCAACGCGCAGGCAGCCCTGACCTGGCGTGGTGGGAACTCCACCACACCCTCCCCTCCGCTATCCGTGCAACGCTGTTCGGATTTACGGTTGGGATCGTGGCCGGGGTCGTGGCCGGGACAGGGATGGGGATCACGGTTGGGGGCGAGATTGGGGGCAGGCTCGCGGCCGGGATCATGTTCGGGCTCATGTTCGGGCTTCCAGCGGGGCTGGCGGCTGCGGTGACGACCAGGCGGAACGCCCTCACGCCGAGTACTCGGCTGCGCTGGTCATCAAGAGCGTTCGGCCGTCACCTGCTGCTCGGGGTTGTGGTTGGGCTCGGGGTGGCCTTCGTGGTCGGGCTTGGGGTCGCTGTGGCGGTCGCGCCCGTGGTGGGGGTCTCGGTTGGGCTCACAATCGTGCTCGCTTCCATGCTCGCCATGGGGCTCCGGGCCGGCCTCACGGCAGAGACGCCTGACCTGACCACTGTCGTGGGGCCGGACATGCTCATTACTCAAGACCGCCGGTCCTTTTTCCTCCTCGCCCTGGCGTTCGGGTTGGCGCCCGGACTTGTGTTCGGGATCATGTTCGGGGTGGGAATCGAACCCATGTCCGGACTTGCCGTCGGGGCCGCAGTCGGGCTCGGGGTCGCCGTAACACTGGGGCGGCTTCAGGCGGTTTGGGCCGATTACACGGTTGTCCGGCTCTGCCTCGGTGTGCGTCGCGAACTGCCAATAGACCTGATGGCCTTCCTCAAGGATGCGCACGAACGCCGCGGGGTGCTGCGGCAAGTCGGAGCGGTGTATCAGTTCCGGCACATCGACCTGCAACGCCACCTCGCGCCCAATAACGGCACTTGACGTACTACGAGTACATCGTGGATAGGCTTGCCGTTCCAGTTCAGCGGCCATAGACGCCCAGCCAAACCGAACCCGAAGTCACCATCACAAGTCGAGCTGCCGTGACCTGCGAAAAGAAGACGTGACACAGCTTCTCAGTCGGCCTCGTAGCGGGCCAGGCGCCGACGGAGGTCGAGGTTCTCGCCCTGGCGCGACTTCCAGGGCCTTGCGGAGCCTCGCCGCCTCCTCACGGTGAGCCCGCGAGCTGGTCACCTGGGGATGACTGTCCAGCCCACGTCGTCGTTGGTATCCGCAACTGCAAGGACAGCCGCGAGGATCCGTTCCCATGTGCCGTCCACGGCCCACCTGACCAGGCGTTTGTGCGCGGTCTGAAAGAGCCCGAGTTCTTCAGGCAGATCGCCCCAGGGCGAGCAGGTGCGGTACTTCCACGCGATGGCTTCCAGGGTCCGACGGTGGTCGGCCCACCGTCATCCACGGACCGGATCGGCCGGCATCAAAGGCTCGATCCCGTCCCACATCGCATCAGTGATCACTAACCGGACAGACACATACGATCAACTGACCTACCTGTCAAAGAGACACGCTCTAGCTGTCAGACTTCGCAACGCCGTCATCCTGCCCATAAGGGCCGAAAGCCGCGGCGTACGCGTCGACATCAGCATCGGGATCGCCTGGGCCAGCTGCGACACCTCCGTCGAGGACACACCCCGCGCAGCAGACGAGGCAATGTACGAACACTAATGGTCCCGCTACCCGCAGCCCGGTCGCCGGCGACCACCAACGCACCGAGATCCTCAGCCAGGAGCCGCGCAGCATTGATCTGGCAACGGGGCCGCAAGCATGGGGGTCGCGAGGGCGAGGGACACCGCCGTACAGCACCTCTGCGCAATGCTTGTTGTCCCTTCTTGGCGCTCTTGGTGATGACGAGCCGGGCCGCGATGTCACGCAGGCTCATCTCCTGGTCGCGCAGGTGGAGGGCCGGGGAGAGCATGTCGAGGTCGGTGACGCCAGCGCCGATCTTCTTGCCGCGCTTGCGGGCGGACTCGTGGCCTTCGAGGGTTCGGTCGCGGATGTACTTGCGCTCCATGCCGGACATCGCGGCGAGCACGGCATTCCGTGGCGTCCCGGGCGTTGGCGATCGCGATCGTTCACGGGCTCGCGTGGAGGTGGTTGCGTTCGCCGTAGTGGTCGAGGATGCACAGGACCTCGGCGGGCCCGCGGTCGGCGCGCAGGGTATGGGTGGTCATGGTGGAGAAGGAGGCGGCCTGTCCGGCCTCGACGCGGATGACGCGTTCGCCGAGGTAGAGGACGACCGTGCCGGACAGCACGGTGAACCAGTCCCGGCCCGGGTGGACTCCGAGGTCGTCCGGCGCGACGGCGCCCGCCGGGTCGGTGATGCGCATCTTGGCGACGGTCAGGCCCTGGGGGCCGCTATCGCCGCTGAGGAGCCAGGTGGTCAGCCCCCGGTCCTCGTCGCGGTCGGGACGGATGACGACATCGGAGTCGTCGGGGGACTCGACGAGCTGGTCGACGGACTTGCCCAGGGCGCTCGCGATGGCGGTGAGCTGGTCAAGGCTGATGCGGCGGTGCCCGGTCTCGATCCGGCTGAGCTGGGACGGGCTGATATCGGCGCGTTCGGCGAGGTTGTCCAGTGACCAGCCGCGTGCTTTGCGCAGGGACCGGATCCGCATCCTGACGATGGCGTCGAGAGTCGATTCTTGCTTCACAGGCAAGAGCGTATGACCAGCTGGCAGTGATCGTCATACCGTCGGAGCATGAGTACACACCACACCACTCACGGTCATATCGGGCACGAGCGTGCGAGCGGCTTCGACGTCGCGATGGCGGAGCTGCTGGAGCTGGACGCCGAGGTCCTCAAGCCGTACCTCACGGAGCTGACTGACTCGATCGCGGATCTCGCCGACTCCGTCCCGGCGCGGATCATGGACGTGGGCAGTGGTCCCGGCACCGGCAGTCTCGCGCTCGCCGACCGGTTCCCCGCCGCGTCGGTGACGGCAGCGGACATCTCGCCCCAGATGCTGCACCGGCTGCAGAAGCAGGCAGCCACGCACGGCGTCGCAGGACGTATCCGCACGCTGGAGGCGAACCTGGACGAGCCATGGCCCCTGTCCGGCAAAGCGGAGCCGTACGACCTGATGTGGGCCGCTGCCTTCCTGCACCACCTGAGCGATCCGGCCCGGATGCTGGCTCAAGCGTACGGGCAGCTGCGGCCGGGCGGTCTGCTCGCGGTCAGCGAGATGGACTTCTTCCCGCGCTTCCTGCCCGAGGACGCCGGCGTCGGCCGCCCTGGGCTGGAGGCACGGCTGCACGCCGTGACGAACACCGAGCCGCCGCACGAATGGGACCGGACGTTCATGGACGCCGGCTTCACCGTGGAGGCGCGCCGCCCCTTCGAGATCCGCCTCACCGCCTCCCAGGCCGGTCCGGCGTTGGGCCGCTACGCGCAGGTCTGTCTGACCAAGCTGCGCTCCCACGCCGACGACGCACTGGAAGCGGATGACCTGGCCGCCCTCGACGCCCTCTTGGACGAGACCCACCTGCTCGGCATCGTGCGCCGCGGTGACCTGAGCGTCCGCACGACACGAACCACCTGGATCGCCCGCCGCCCCTAGGCCGGCCGGCCTCCGCCGTGCGCCCGTTCTCTTCTCTTTCTTTCCTGCCTCGTTTCTGGAGTACGTCATGCGCACCGCACCCGTTGCGGCCACTGAGCCCGGAATCGCGCCACCGCGTCGCGGGCGCGTCCTGGCCGTGCTGGCCCTCGCCCAGCTGATGATGGTCCTGGACACCACCATCGTGAACATCGCACTGCCCTCCGCGCAGGCCGACCTCGGCTTCTCGTACGGCTCCCGGCAGTGGATCGTCACCGCGTACGCGCTGGCGTTCGCCGCTCTGCTTCTGCTGGGCGGGCGCCTGGCCGATCTCTTCGGCCGCAAACCGGCCTTCCTCATCGGCGCGGCCGGCTTCGCCGCCGCCTCCGCCCTGGGGGTCTCGCCCCGTCCTTCACGGTCCTGGTCACCGCTCGCGCCCTGCAGGGCGTCTTCGCCGCCCTGCTCGCCCCGGCCATCCTCTCGCTGCTGAACACCACGTTCACCGAGCCGCAGGAGCGCGCCAAGGCGTTCGAGAGATGGCCAAATCCTTCTTCTCCGGTATTACCACCGCCTACTACCGCGGCTGGCTCCGTGCCCCCGACAGCGCCGAGGGAGACCCCAAGACCTGCACCGGGGAAGCCCCGGGGGGCACCGGTAGGGGCTGGCGGCCCTTGGGGGTCATCGCCCCCGGGATGGGCGGGCGGACGGCCGGATCGACCTCGTGGAAATCAACGGTGACCACTGGGCCGACTCCCTGAAGATCTTCCCCGACGGGTCGGTGCGGGCCGCGCTGAACACCCAGGGCGCTGACGGCCGGATCCACTGGGTGGACCAGGGCATCATCGCCCCCGGTGTCGGTCAGCTCGGCGACTCGGTGCGCTTCGCCGACATGAACGGCGACGGCCTGGACGACTACCTCGTCGTGGGGTCGGCCGGCTCCATGGATGCGCACATCCACATCCCCAACACCCTCACCGGGTCCAAGATCGACACGTTCGCCACCGGCACCAAGGCCGGGCCCCGCGCCAGGATGCGGCTGGGCGACATCAACGGCGACCGCAAGATCGACTACCTGGTCGTCGGCAGAACCGGGGCCGTGCACGCCTACGTGAACCACATGACGGGGATGTCCGACGGCAACTGGACCCAGCACAAGTATTTCGCCAAGGAGTCGTTCTATCCCGACACCACCGTGGCCTTCCACGACGTCACCGGTGACTGCAGAGCCGACTACCTCGTCGTCCAGGGCGGCCGGATCCAGGCCTGGGAGAACCAGGGAGGCGACAACCTGACCCCCTGACCCCGCCTGACCAATTCGCGGAACACAGGGAGGCCGTCACCTCGGTGGCGGCCTCCGGGCTCGCTCTGTCACGGCACCACCCAACGCTGATCGGTGTTTGCCTCCACGGCTTCGACGATGAGGGTGTGACCCACGGAGTCGAAGAACTTCTGGACATCGAGGTCCAGGACCGAGTCCTTCTTCCAGCACCGCTGTCGGCACCGCTCGACCGCCTGTAATCGGCTGGCTGCCTGGCCTGGCCGTGGTCCTTGTGGTGCTCGCGGCCGGAACCTGACGGTTCCAGCGGCGGCTGCGAGCACCGCGCCAGCTCCGCCGGGCGCCGGCCGACTACGCCGAGACGCTGCGGCCTGGGGCGCGTCATCCGTCCGCGGTGGCCTCGGCCTCCCAGCGCAGAAGGTCGCCCGGCTGGCACTTAAGCACCTCGCAGAGCGCGGCGAGGGTCGCGAAGCGCACCGCCTTGGCGCGGCCGTTCTTGAGTACGGCGAGGTTGGCCGGGGTGATCCCGACGCGGTCCGCAAGCTCGCCCACGGACATCTTCCGCTTGGCCAGCATCACGTCGATGTCGACAGCGATCGGCATCAGATCACCTCGTCCAGCTCGGCCTGCATGCGCGTGGCCTCAACGTCGCGCGCCACGGCCTGGGTTAGCAGCATCCGCAGCACGAGCACGATGAGCGCGACCCCCAGGATCGCCACGCCGATCCCGCCCATGGCGAGGATCCCGGGCGGCTCCATCTCCGGGCCCGATGCCAATAGGGCCGCGAGCGCGAACCACAGGAGGGCGGCAGCCACGACCGCGCCGATTACGACGTCCACATACTGGAAGGCGGCGTGGGAAAACACGGTTCCGCGCCGCACCATCGCCACCAGCCGCCACACGCAGACCAGGACCACCTGGAGCGTCGCGCTGCCCAGGATCACGATCACGCGGAGCGGGGTCAGCGGGAGTGTCCCGTCCTCCGGGTCGGTGGCCAACGCCCACACCATCAACGCCTGTACGAACACCGCGCCTGCGAGCATCACCACGAGTACGGCGCGCAGCGCATGCACTGTCAGCTTTCCCACGGCCCCTCCTTCTATCGAATTGCGATGGCAATCTATCGATCATCGATAGATGAGGCAAGAGCTGTGACCTCACTTGTCCGCTCATTGGCCTGGTCGTGGGAAGAGGAAGTCGCCTCCGTCGATCACCTCGGATGAACTGTGGTTGTCGATCGAGCTGTTCCTGCCGAAGCCGGGGCCGAAGCTGGTCGCTGGACGTCCGCGGGTGCCGGACCGGCAGACTGTACGTGCTGCATACCGGGACCCAGTGGGAGTACTTGCCCCAGGAGCTGGGCTTCGGACCGGGGATGACGTGCTCGCGTCGCCTTGCCGCATGGAACGAGGCCGGCGTGCAGTGATCGCCCGACGCGGTGTCCCGCACGGATCCGGCCTCGGCGTTCACCGCTGGGTCGTCCAACGCACCATTACCCGGCTCCGCGGACGGCGCGGCCGGTCGCGCTCGGCGTGCAAGAGGCAGTGGGCCTCGCCTCCCAGCGGGCTCCGCCGCGTCATGGCCCTCCCCGTCATCTTCCGCTGGAACCGTCTCGGTCTCTCATGGGCGCGGCGCACAGAGCGCCCTGGCGGACGCCGCGCGCACCCCCATCCTCGACCCGCCGGCCTGGGAGTTGACCTAACGGACCAACGTGCTACCGCGTTCCCGCAGCCAGCCAGGCCTTGACCCGACCGGACAGCACCAAGCCCCTCTCTGGGCACATCTCGTCCTGACGGAGTGCCCGGCCGGCACCGCAAGGCGCTGCGGCCGGGCCGCAGCGCCGAAGTTCGGGGTGGTGCTCAGTGTGCAGGGGGTGCGCGCGCTCAGCCTCCGATCTCTGCAGGCTTGACGACGATCCAGTTGCGGTCGGCGTCCACGCGAACTCCCGCCTCCTTCTGCTCATCGGCCCGCTTGGCCTTCTCCAACTGCAGCGCGTCGGTGTACTTCTGCTTGCGCCACACCCGTTCACCGCCGGCCTGCACATCGGTGTCGAAGAGCATGAACCAGTCACTGGGTGCGTCACCGGCGACGAGCACCGGCCGCCTGTAGTGGGCAATGTATTCCTTGATACCGGCGAGCTTGCCGACGTACCACGTGCCCGGGGTCCACAGGTACGGCGTGACCTCCACCCGCATGTGCTTGCTCTTCGGGTACTCCGCGTCGAGGAAGTGCCCCTTCTCGATCTGCTTGCGTGCGGTGGTCAGTTCGCCGGTTGCGGGATCGCGCAACAGTGTGGTGACACCGATGACGTTCTTCGGATCGACGCCGAGGCCGTAGGCAGGTCGGAGACCACCATGCGCACCAGCTCTGAACTTGCACCTCCGCTCGCAGACAGGCTCTCGGTGCTGTCCGCTTGCGCAACCGCTGGTCCCAGCGCCACTGACCCCACGGCCATGGGGGTCTCTACGGCGGATTGAAGGCCGATTCTCGCAGCGGCACTCCAGTCCGGGGGCCGGCTGCTGTTCTCGGCCCTGCACACGAATGACGCGGGCGAGCCGCCGTCGACGTCTGTCACTGCGCGGCCGGAAAGCCTTCCACTGGCCTACGGTGAGAAGTTGTCCGTCTCCATATGGGTGCTCTCGCCCACGCTGTGGGAGGACCTGCTCGTCGAACACGGGCTTCTGATCGACCAGTTCAGCCTGATCACCGCGCCCGAGGTGGATCGCCCGGTGTCCTGCACGCTCATCCGCGCCCGTCGGCCGCCCGCCTGAGCGGCCGGTGTGACCGGAAAGGTCCACCGGATTAGCGCGTCATTCCTTGAGCCGGTGGCACACGCGCTCAGGAGCCGGAAGTCCGGCTCGTCCGGAGTCTGCGCAGAGAGGCCGCGTCCCGGTAGCCGACCTGTCGCGCGATGTCCGCGGCTGGTAGCAAGGTGGTGGCGCGCAGGTGCCTCGCCCGCTCAGAGCGCAGCGCACGGATGAACGCGTAGGGCGAGACACCGTGCCGTTCTCGCATACGGCGTTCCAAGGTGCGGCGGGTGGTGCTGAGGGCGAGTGCCGCGTCGGCCACACTGATGGAGCAGTGAAGGTTGGCCCGCACCCACGCCTCGAAGTCGTTCGTCAATTGATCGTGGTCCGACAGGTAGTGGGTCACCGCGTTGACGCTCTCTGCAGGACGTTCATCGATGAGCAGGGCGCTCGCCGTCTCCCTGGCCAGCGCCGGGCTGACCCGGGCAACGAGACTCATCGCGAGGTCGATGTGAGCAAACGCGGCACCGGCCGTGGCGATGTTGCCGTCAAGAACCACCATCCGGGACATGTCCAGCTCCACAGCGGGATACCGGTGCCGAAAGATGTCGCTCAACCACCAGCTCGTCGTGGCGTGACGATGATCGAGCAGCCCCGCCTCCGCAAGGACGAACGTGCCCGTGCACGCAGCGGCGAGGTCCCGGCCTTCTGCGGCCCAGAGCCGCAGCGTTGCGCGGACGGCCTGCGTCTCCTCACGCATCAGAGCGTCGACCATCATCGCGGGACTTTGGGCGGCGAGGGCGGGAACAACGAGCAGGTCGACGTCGGTGTTCGCCGCACAGTCATCGATGGTGCGGTCCACCGGCACCGTAAGACCTCCGGCAGTGTGTACCGGATCGAGGCAGGTTGCGACGGTCAGGGTCTCGAGCGGCGGGATGTTCTGGTCCACACGTGGCCGAGCAGCGTCAGCGGTCCGCAGGACATCGAGAATGGTAGTCAGCCCTGAGTCCCAGCATCCACTGAGGGCCACCACGCCTGTCTTCATGTCGCAGAATCCCCTTCGCATGTCGCATTCTGCATCAGTGTGCTCCCTACGGTGAGCGCATGTCATCCACTCGCACGCCGTCAGCACAACCATCTGCGCAGCCGGCCAAGGTACTCGTCGAGCGGGAGGGGCCGGTCCTGCGCATCACACTCAATCGGCCGGAGAAGGCCAACGCCATCGACTCCGACATGATCACGGACCTGTCGTACGCCCTGGCAAGACTGTCCGACGACCATGCGCTCCGCGTCGCGGTGTTGAGCGGCGTCGGCGCCCATTTCACGGGCGGTCTCGATCTCGCGTCCCTGGCGCCGCGCCTCGCTACCGGTGGCGAAGGGATCATCCCCGAGGACGGCCGTGACCCCTGGGGCATGTACGGCGAGGCGGCCGGCAAACCGGTCGTGGTCGCGGTTCACGGCCGGTGTTTCACGGCTGGTCTGGAGCTCGTACTGAACAGCGAGCTCTGCATCGCTGCGGAGGACAGTGTCTTCGGGCAGCAGGAAGTCACACGCGGCATTGTCCCGCTCGGTGGAGCAACCGTCCGTCTCCCGCAGCGCGTTGGCTGGGGCAACGCGATGCGGTATCTGCTGACGGGCGACCAATTCGACGCACGGGAGGCTTTGCGTCTGGGCGTTGTCCAGGAGGTCGTGCCAGCAGGGCAGCAGCTCGAGCGCGCGCTGGAATTGGCTCATCGCATAGCCCGCCAGGCCCCGCTCGCCGTACAGGCCACGATGGCTGACGCGCGCGCCGGGCTGGTGGAAGAGATCGCGGCCTCGGCATTGAGCCTGCGCAGCGATGTGGGGCCGCGACTGTTCGCGACAGCCGACGCGGCGGAAGGCATCACATCGATGGTGGAACGCCGCGCGCCCGAATTCACGGGCACCTGATCAGACCTCTCCGTACGTTCCTGCGACCTGGCAGACCGGGCCTATCCGGCCTGCGGACAAGAGGAGACCACACATGCCTGCTGTCATTGGCGACCAGCCTCGCCACTACGAGCGGCTCAACCTGATACCCGATGTCGTCCAGACGTGGGAGGACGGTCTGCGCACCGGCGCGGTCGACGGCACCTTCGAATGGTGGTACTGCGACGCCCACCTGGAGGACGGGTCCACCCTGACCGTCGAGTTCCACACGAAACCGCCCTTTGTTTCCCCCAAGGCGCCGCTGACGCCCTTCGTCCTGGTCACCTTGACCCGTGCCGACGGATCGAGGATCGACTGGACACACACCACTGCGCCACACGAATTCCGGGCGTCCACGCAGCAGTGCGACGTCACCATTGGGAACAACACGTTTCGTGGCGGGCCTGAGGGCTACACCATCCATGTCGAGATCGAGAACATGGTGCTCGACCTGAAGCTCTCCGCGCAGGTCCCTCCCTGGCGGCCTGCGACGGGACACGCGTTCTTCGACGCGGACGAAGAGCACTACATCGCCTGGCTGCCCACGGTCGCCCGTGGCTCCGTCTTCGCGACGCTGGCCCTCGACGGGGAGACCCGACAACTGACCGGCAGCGGCTACCACGACCACAACTGGGGGAACGTCGCACCGCGCAAAGTGTTGGACCACTGGTACTGGGGCCGTGCACAGCTCGGCGAATACACGGTTGTCACCCTGATGTTCGTCAGCCACGAGCAGTACGACAGAGCGTTGCTCCCGGCAGTCCTGGTGACCCGGTCCGGTGATGTCGTGGTCTCGGCGGTCGGGAGTGATTCCGTCGGCTTCGCCAAGCGTGGCACCAGCGTCCACCCCACGACGCGCGTGCTGGTCGGGTCAGAGCTGGAATACCGGGTGGCCGACCATGACGACACCTACACGATCACCTTCCGTCACGAGGAAGACGCCTTTCTCCTCGACTTCGGCACAGCGGGCGCCTATCACCGGTTCCTGGGCGCCGTTGAGCTGCGGCTCGGAGGGGTGAGTCGCTCGCAGACGCTGACGGGCCACACCCTTTGGGAGTTGCTGCACTTCGCCCCGAAGGCACCCGCGCAAGATGGCGACCCGCACGAGACGGGGCCCGTCCGCATTCCCGTCATCGGGCACCACGCCTGACGGAACGGGCTACGAGGGACTGACAGGGCGTCGGCACAGGGGTGAAGTGCGTTCGGCTTAGAGGTGGTTGGCAGACAGAGCGACCTAACCCAGTGAGTCGCTACGGGACTGGCTCCACCAACTGGCGGCACAACTGGCAACACCTCTGCCGGTCTTGAATACACGGAACCTGGCGACCACCCGGCGCGACAGCCGGGCTATCAACAGCCCGAACAACCGAAACGGCCCGTCCAAACAAGCCGACGGACCGTCACGAAAGTCGGCTACGGCCCGCACCGCGCAGAAATCTCTTCCTCGATGACGGTCTGCGCGAGCCTGTCACTCTCCAGCTCCGCTTCCAGAGCAGCGATATCTTGCCTCAACTGCTCGGCCTTGACCGGATCCGACTCGTTCCGAAGCCTGTTGTTCAGGAACCCGAGGCGCCTCTCCTCTTCTTCAATTTCTTTCGCGCCCAGTGCTGCAAAGTGCTTCATGATGCCACAAGCGCCCATTGGCCGTTGGACGCCGACTGCTGATGGAAAGTCAGAAAGAGGCCTTTGTGTGGTCATGACGTTTCTCCTGACATCAGAAGGCGCCACTCGCTCTCGTGCCCCGCGAGCATGTTCAGTGACCGTTCGCTGAATTCAATCGTCGCACTACAGCGTCGCCCATGCATCCCAGGCGGCCATTCGCCGCTGCGCCCAAGAGGGACTGTCTGGCGAGACACGACCAGCCACCGGGGTGCACCGGTCGTCTGAGGTGTCCCCCCTGGCCGAGCACGATCGCGGGGCCCGGCAAGCACCGCGCGCCGCTGTGCGAGCCGCGCGCTGTTCACGGTCACCGTGGCCGGCTACGCGCTGCTGGCCCTCGCCTTGCACGTCTGGTCCCGGGCGTCGCACCCCGGCTGCCCACCTCCGAGCCGCGGGGAGCGCCGTGGCTTCCGGCGCCCTTAAGGGCATCGCGGGCGGGCAGCCCGGCTTGCTCCGTTGTTATGGCGCCATCTCGTACGCCCCGGACAACGCCTCGACCCGCTCCCAGACACGCGCCGAGCGGGCGTCGTCGACGACCGGACGCCGAACCGAGGCCAGCGCCCAGCGCTGCTGCTCCTCGGTGGCGGAGTCCTTGCCGTGCAGCTCGACGGCGTGCGCGGAGAAATCGCGTACGAGGACGGCGAACAGTTCGTCGAGCACGTCCTCGTCCAGGCCGGTCAGGCGTGCCTGTTCCAGGATCAGCTGGCCGTGCACGACGAGCGCGAACAGATGGCCGACGGCAAGGAGAAGATCGAGGTCGCGGCTCTGCTCCTCGTCGGGGGCGACGGCGGTGACGAACTCGCACAGGGCGTCCGCCTGCTCCCGGAAGCGCCCGACGTTGGGCACATCGGCATACGCGTCGTAGGCGGGGCGCCAGTCGTGGAACTGTACGGAGCCCAGACCGCGGGCCGGTCCCTGCCGGAAGAGGAACGTATCGTCGGCCGCGTCGAGGCGGGTCGGCACTGGCGCGTACTCGGCCGGGCGCAGCAGGTGGTTGCGCATGAACTTGAGGATCAGCGCGAGGTTGACGTGGACCGTGCCTTCCAGCTTGGGCAGCCCACGGATCTCGGTGGCGGCCTGGGCGAAGTAGGTGTCCTTCTCAAAGCCCTTGGCGGCGATGACGTCCCACATCAGGTCGATGACCTTCTCGCCCTCGGTGGTCACCTTCATCTTCGTCATGGGGTTGAAGAGCAGGTAGCGGCGGTCGTCGGGTCCGGCGCAGCGGAAGTAGTCGACGGCTCGGTCGCTGAACAGCTTCATGCCGACGAGGCGGACGTACGCATCGGTCAGCTCGCGACGTACATGCGGGAATGCGGTGACGGGGCGGCCGTAGAGGATGCGATTGTGCGCGTGGGTGACGGCCTCGTACATCGCGTGTTCACAGATGCCTATCGAGGCGGTGCAGAGGTTGAACTTGCCGACGTTGACGGTGTTGAGGGCGGCGTCGAAGGCGGCGCGGCCGGTATGCAGTATGTCGTCCGGGCCGACCGGGTAGTTGTCGAGGCGGAATTCGCTGACGTACTTCGAGGAGTCGACGACGTTCTTGACGAGGTGGTACGCCGGGTGACGGCTGTCGGCGGCGAAGAAGACGTAGCCGTCCGGGCCCTCGATGTCGATGCGGCGGCCGAAGACGGAGACGAGACCGGCGGCGTTGCCGTTGCCGATGTAGTACTTGGAGCCGCTGGCCCGGAAGCCGCCGTCCCCGTCGGGCTCCAGCAGCATGTCGGTGGAGTAGATGTCGGCGCCGTGAGCCTTCTCCGACAGGCCGAAGGCGAACACCTCGCCCTGGGAGAGGAGTTCGGCCGCGCGGGTGCGGGCTGCGGCGTTGTCGCTCTGCCAGACCGGGCCGAGACCGAGGATGGTGACCTGCCAGGCGTACCAGTAGTCGAGCCCGTAGAAGCCGAAGATCTCGTTGAGGGCGGCGATCCGGGCGGTGTCCCACCGCTTGTCGTCCTGCCGGCGGGCGTCGGAGGCCGGCGTGAGGAAGGTCGCGAACAGCCCTTCCTTGGCGGAGAACGCAAGGAAATCCGCCAGCCAGGCACGGGAGCGATAATCCTCGATCAGCCTGCGCTTGCCGCGATCTTCGAACCAGTCGACGGTAGCGCGCAGCAGCCTGCGGGTCTCGGGGTCGAAGTGCGCCGGGTCGTAGGTGCGCGGGTTGAACAGCAGCGGATCGGCCATGGATGTTCGCCTTTCGGCCTGAGAGTTGAGGGTTGGCGGGCTGGAGAGCATCAGGTGCGGGACGGTGAACGGAGTCGTCGGGGCCGGCGGTGGCGCCTCGCGCGGTTCAGCGCTCGGCCCCGAGCCGGTGGAGGGTCGCGAGTACGTCGTCGAGCCAGGCGAGCGTCATCCGCTCGTACGCGATGCCGCCGCGCAGCACGACATGCTGGAGTTCCTGCCCGGCGTCGGGCTTTCTTGGGGCCTTGGGTCCGGTGAAGTCACGCAGCTCTCCTGCGAGATAGTGCGCGAGGCGGCGGGTGTGCGTCTGGTGGTGCCGCTCGACCTCCCGGATCAGCGCGGCCGGGTCATCGAAGGCCGCACCACGGATCTTCACGGCGAGGTCGTGTCGGACACTCTCGGGTTCGATCGGCTCGTGCAGCCACTGGGAGAGGGCGGCCCGGCCGGGGGCGGCGACGGAGTACTCCTTCTTGTCGGGCCTGGCCTGCTGCGGGACCTCGCGGACGTCGATCCAGCCACCGCTCTCCATACGCTTGAGGACGCGGTAGATCTGCTGATGGGTGGCGGTCCAGAAGTAACCGATGGACCGCTCGAACCGCCGGGCCAGCTCATAGCCGGAGCCCGGCTGCTCCAGCAGAGAGACGAGGATCGCGTGTTCGAGCGCCATGCCACGATCTTTCTATGCAACTCGTTGCATAGACAAGTGGGCACCGCCCGGGTGAGACACGGCTCACCCCGGAGACCGGGCGGAGCTGCAGCGCACATGGGTTCACGGGGGACGGTCGGCCGAAGAGGTCCTGCACTTCCTCGGGCATGGTCCTGCGCCTCAAGATCGCTGGAACATCGCTCCCCGAGTCGGGACCAGCCTTCGTGGCCGTGCGCCCTTCCCCGGAACACCAGAAAAGAGACCCGCCGTTGCCGCCCCAGCCGACCGTCGAAGAGCTGGTTGCCGAGGGCGAACAGGAGCGGCCGATGCGGCGGCTCTCACCCGCCGTCGGTGCCGTGGTGTCCTCGCGGCGCAGGCGACGGGTTTCCGGCCGGGGGATCCAACCCAAGGCGCCCCCGGCGCTCAGGCCTGTGCCGTGTTCCCGCTGGGTGTGTCCGCCACGCGGGCGGCCCGGGCCCGCCGGACAACCACCCTCAGCCGCGCCAGCGCGACCCCGGTTCCGGCGCCAACGGGAACAAGCGGCCAGAACGCGGGACGGTTCCCGAAAGCCGCGCACACGATGAGCACGAGGATCGCCGCCACTCCGACGAGGAACCCCAGCGCACAGGGCCCGGACCGGTCCTGTGTGCTCCAGCCGCACCAGGCCGCTGAGGCCCGCCAGGTACAGCGACCCGTTCGACCGCGAAAGAGCAACGGCCGTCTCCTGGGCGCGACCGAGGCAGGGCCGGTCTGTGGCCAAGTCCCTGAGTGCGGTGAGCAGTTCGCTCAGCGGTTCCTCGGTGAAGACGGTGCCGCGGTGGTCGATATCGGCGCCGGGGGCCAGGGTGGCCAGATAGGCGGTGCGATCAGCATCGTCCAGGTGGGCCAGGCAGGCGTCGTGTCCGGGGACGTGGATGCCGCGGCAGCCAACCGGGGCGGCCTGCGCCGCACCGTGGCCGCACCGTGGCCACGGTGCGGCGGGAGATCGGGGCTCGGATGCATCATGCCCCAAAGACGTTCCGGCACCCCCGGACAGTTGCCACATCCGGCCCCAGTCGGCGCTGGCACCTGCGCCGGCCTGAGCGGCGATACGCTGGCAGGTCAACCGGGTGTCGCAGCCCGGTTTGGATGTTGCTACGAAATCCTTCATGGACTGAACGCATCACGCGCCAATTCCGTATGTAGCTCAGCGCTTCCCCCGCAGCCGGGCCAGGTACCGGGCCGACCGGCTATGAAGCATAGGAGTTGCAATGGGACATTCAGCCAGAAGACGCTCAAGACGAGGCGAGAGAGCTTTCGTTGCCTCGATTGCGCTGATGCTGGGCGGGGGTGGTCTCATCGCGGCCAACTCCTACGCCTCTGCCGGCGAAGTGTGGGGTTCTTCGACCGGTGACGAGCAACAGCAGAGCCAGACCCGGAGCGCCGAATCCTCTGCGTCCACCATCAAATGTCCTGAGGTTGCCAACGCGCTGCCCGAGGTGCCGGAGACGGCGAAGCCCGAGGTCGACCGTGAACTGGCCACGATGGACAGCCAGATCACTGAGGCGTACCAGCGGTTCGTGGACCAGAAGGAGCAGATAGGCAAGGATCCGCAGTTCGCCCAGAAGGCCGTCCTCGAGCCGCTGAAGGACAAGCGCGCAGCGAGCATCGACCGCATCTCTGCAGCCGTCAGCCGCGTGACGGGAACGCGTCCGCAGGCACTGGAGGCGCTGGCACCGTGCACCCTGCAAGTGGACGACACGGACGAGGACAAGAACCAGGGACAGAGCCAGGACCAGGGCGATGGCCAGAACGGCGACGGCAAGCAAGACAACGGCAATCAGGCCGGCAACGGCAGCGGTAACGGCGGCCAGACCGGCAATGGCCCCAATGCCTCCGACTTCGTCGACATCGAGGCCGTGCAGCCCAACGTCCGCAAGCCCGATGAGCTGAGTGACGCCTCCCGCGGCGTGTTCGCCACCGACTGCGGTGTCAACGCGAACGGAAAGTTCAACCCGGACAATGTGATCGTCGCCCCCGGTGTCAGCAACGGTGCCCACCACATGCACGACTACGTGGGCAATCAGGCCAACGACGCGTTTGCGAGCGACGACGATCTCGCAGGTGGGGAGACCACCTGCCGTAACCAAGGGGACAAATCGACTTACTACTGGCCGGTTCTGCGCCTGCGGAACGGCCAGAACGAGAACGACGCCAATGCGGACGGCGGCGGCAAGGACCAGAACGTCGGAGAGATCCAGACTCCGTCTCAGGTCACGCTGAATTTCGTTGGAAGCCCGGTCGGCAAGGTAACCGCGATGCCCCGCTTCCTGCGGATCATCACAGGTGACGCCAAAGCCCATGTCAACGGCAACACAAACGCCAATGCCTCCTGGAGCTGCACCGGGTTCGAGGATCGCCAGCTGAAGGACAAGTACCCGATCTGCCCCGAAGGCAGCCAGGTGGTCCGCTCCTTCAAGTTCCAGAGTTGCTGGGACGGCCAGAACATCGACAGTGCCAACCACCGTACACACGTAGCTTTCGCCGACCAGAACGGCCGCTGCGCGAACGGCTTCCGGGCCATCCCGCAGCTCGTGCAGCGGATCGTTTACGACGTGCCGCCGCCGGCCCTCGAGGGGGACAACCCCGCTGTGTTCGCGGTCGACTCCTTCCCCGAGCAGCTGCACAAGCCGGTCACCGACCACGGCGACTTCATCAACGTCTTCGATGACGACCTCATGCAGGAGTTGGTTCGCTGCATCAACGACGGACGCAAGTGCGGCTCCGGCGACCCGGCCACCCCTCCGCCCAGCAATACAGAAGAGCCCGGGGATGAGCCCTCCGGTGCGGCCACTCCCGGTGCGCAGGACACGCAGGATCCCGCGAATGAGGAGCAGAAGCCCGAGAACCCGGCCGGTCCGGCCGTCGGCACTCCCCCTGCGCAGGGCGAGCCGTCCGCCACGCCAGAGGTGCAGAAGCCGAAGGCCGCCGTGGCATCGGATGCCGCCACTCCCCGTGCGCAAGGCAAGCCGACCGCCACGCCAGAGGTGCAGAAGCCGAAGGCCGCCGTGGCATCGGATGCCGCCACTCCCCGTGCACAGGGCACGCCGGAGTCCGGTGGGAACAAACCGGTGCCGGACGGCGCCGGCAGGCCGCAGACCGCAGAGGGCGGACTTGCCTCTACCGGCGCCCAATTGTGGCCCTCCGCGGCCGGAGCCGTGCTGCTGATCGCAGGCATTGCGCTTCTCCGTGCGGGCAAGCGCCGTGAGGCCGCCCGTCATCGGTGAAGTGGGCCTCGCATCGGCCCTGGCCGGGATCCGCGACGCGGGTCCGGCCAGGGCCGCCTGCGGTGTTCGGCCTGCGGCGCATGCCCCGACGCTCAGCGCGCGGCACGTTGACCGCGTCGATGTCCGGAGCCGCTCCCGAGAGATTCTCGAAGCGGATGGTGTTCGATCCAGCGGCAAGGACCAGCGGTATGGTCACCCAGCGAGGGGTGTCGTGGACCTCGGTGGGGTCGAAGGAGCAGGTGCCCGGGGGCCCGCCGTTCACGCTGATCTACGCTTCCAGGGCATCCGGCTCTCCGTGGGTGCAGGCGATCGCCACGTCGCGGGTGCCGGCCTTTCGGGGTCTGGACGTTACGGACCGTCAACGCGGATCCCGGATCGATGTAACCGACTCGCCTGCGCCTCGAACAGGCCGTACAGGAGAGCACCTTGGCGGTGCCGGTGAGGGTATTGCCCGAGTCCTCCGCCTCGATGGTGGTGCCGGTAGCCTTCTTCGGGAACCAGGCGTTTCCACCATCGGGGGTCCAGTCGGACACATTGGCGATGCCGATGTTCTTCGCCGCGTCCAGCTTGCGGTCCGGGGCGGTCTCCGGCGCGACGGCACGCTCTGCCCCAAACCTCCCTCCGGTTTGATTCCCCAGATGCGGCCCACGAGCGAACAATTGGTGAGCCCATTCCCCGTCTTCGGGGCTTGGGGTGGGCGATGACTTCACGCCGCGTTCGCGCGAGGGAACACGTCCTCAGAATCTGCACATCACGTAAATCTTTCTGCAGCGCCTCGCTATGTGCCACAACTTTCCTGCCCCGGAGGAGATCGAACCGGGTGCTGCGGATGTTCTCCGTTCCTGTGAAGTTGAGGAATTAAGCACAGGGTGACCGCATTGGTCCCTGCTCCTCTTCCTGTCGGCTGGGGCGCCTGACACCATCCGGGGCCCGGGTCCAGTAGAGCTCGGAAGCTTTCCATGAGCGAACTCACGATGGGAGACGAGTGTGCCGACTTTCACGCGACGACGAGTGATGCGAGGCTGCATGGCTGCGATAGCTGCTGCTGCGACGGCAGCGGCAGCGGCCCCGGCGGCGCAGGACCGGACACACAGCGTCAGGTCCGGACCGGACGGACATGGCAAGGGCCGACTCCCGCAACAGGGAAAGCAATGTGAAGGTCCGGCGCCGTTCGACGAGTTGTACCGGGGGCGTCGCATACAGGGCATTCCGGTGGCATCAGGCCACCACCACGAGGACCCCGGCTACCTCGTGCTGGTGGACGGTACCGAACTGCACGTGATGCAGAACGCGGACGGGACATGGGTCAGCATCGTCGACCACTACGAGCTCTTTGCCGGCCCGCGGGCAGCGGCCCGCTCAGCCGTCGACAACCTGGCCGGTGCCGACCTCACACCTCAAGCCTGAATTCTCAGCGCGCAACAGATCCGAGAGGAGCAGCCTCATGGCAGTCCGCAAGAACCAGGCCAGTCTCACCGGTACGGAGAAGCGCACCTTCGTCAACGCGGTGCTGGAGCTCAAACGCCGCGGGAACTACGACTTCTACGTCGAAACGCACAACGAGTTCATCATGAGTGACACGGACCGCGGGCCGCGGGTGGGGCATCGTTCACCGTCGTTCCTCCCGTGGCATCGCAGGTTCCTTCTGCAGTTCGAGACCGCGCTGCAGGAGATAGACCCTTCTGTGACACTGCCCTACTGGGACTGGACGGTGGACCGGGAGATCGGCTCCCCTCTGTGGAGCGCGGACTTTCTCGGCGGCACAGGACGTGCCCGTGACGGCCAGGTCATGAGCGGCCCCTTTGCTCACCTCGCCGGAAGCTGGTCGATCCGCACGGGCGTGGACACGCGCCCCTTCCTGCGGCGCAGGCTCGGCGACGGCGCAGTGTCGCTTCCCACCCGGGCGGACGTCGATTCCGTATTGGCCATCGAGACCTACGACATGCCCCCGTGGAACAGCGCCTCCAGCGGCTTTCGCAACCTCTTGGAAGGTTGGCGCGGTCTGAATCTGCACAACAGGGTGCATGTGTGGGTAGGCGGCCATATGGCCACCGGCGCCTCTCCCAACGATCCCGTCTTCTGGCTCCATCACACGTTCATAGACAAGCTGTGGGCCGACTGGCAGAGGCTGCACCCCGATTCCAGCTACCTGCCGGCCACCGCCACCACCAACGTCGTGGATCTGCACGCAACCATGCGGCCCTGGAACGATGTCACCCCCGCCGACATGCTTGACCACACGGCCTACTACACCTACGACACCGATGGATTGGGCGAAAGGGCCAGCACCGGCCTCACTTCACGCAGCACCTTGCACAGCTGAGACACACCCCGTCCCAAGGCGGATACCGCCGCTTGGCTCTGACCTTGTGGGGGCAGGCACACAAGCATTCCCGCCCAGTCCACACTGGTCTACGTCATCGGCCTGCCGGCGGCTGTGCAAAGCGGCGCAAGGGGCCTGAACCACTCACCCCCCAGGCTCCTCGTGCCGGCCGAAGTCCGCGCAGCCGGCGCGAAGGAGGTCCTTCAGGAGATCTGCAACGCCGAGGACCGCGACCACGCCCTCAAGGTCGTCACGGGAGCTCGGGGCTCCGAACGGCCCATAGCCACCTACGCAGAGAGGTGCAGGGGTAGAGGTCGTCTTCGGGAAACAGAGCTACATAGGCGCCCTCACTCCTCAGGCAACTCAGCGCCTGCATGGCCTCGCGCTCTATGCGTGACAGATCGCAGAGGCGGTGCCTGCCCGTACAAGGTACTGCTCATCGCCTGATTCACCGGCTTTTGTGATCAGGGCTGCGGCAGCGTTGGCCAGGGCGCGGCGGACCGGGAAGCCGGTCGAGGTGGACGCCCTTGGCACGCCGGACACGAAGGTGGTTGCCAACCCGCGTGGCACGTTCACGGCCACGATGTACAACAAGCCGGTCCGGGGCGCGACGGTCGTCTCCATCGCGGCGGCCAGGACCGTGTCGCTGGCCGCCGCTGTGGTTGCGGCCGCAGGCAGCGTGCCGAGTAGTCGGAACAGCCGCCGAGAAGCATCGTCCAGGGCATGGTACGAATGCCCGAAAACGGTGTCCAGCCGGGCCAGGGGATCGTCGTGAACTTCGAGTGCGGCAAGCAGGTCGCCGGTTCCCATCCTTGCGACGAGATCGGCGATCGGAGTCCGTGCGGCCCGGTCGAGCGCGGTGGCGGCGATGCGCAACGCCAGCGGCAACCCGTCGCAGAGGTCGGCCAACCTGACCGCCGCCGCCACCTCGGCAGCCACGAGCCTTTCGCCGGCGGTCTGCGCCAGTAGCCGCACCGCGTTCCCCCGGTCGAGCGGCTGCACGCCGGCCACGCGGCCGCCGTCGTACGCGGTCCGTCCGACTAGGCTGTCCCGGCAGGTCACGAGGGTGCACGAGCTTGGTCCGCCCGGACGTAGCAGGCGCACCTGATCAGCCGACGCGGCACCGTCCAATACCAGCATCACCCGCCGGTCCGCCACCACGGACCGAAACAGCGCGGCGGCCTGCTGTTCGTCCGCGGGTACGTGACTTGCCGGCACGTCAAGCCCGACCAGCAGGTAGGCGAGCGCCGCGCCGGTCGGCAGAGACGCCCCCCCCCCCGGACCATGGCCCCGCAGATCGACATACAACTGGCCATCGAAGAACCGGATTCCGGCCCGATGCGCCCAGTGGATCGCCAGAGCGGTCTTACCGACCCCAGGCCCACCGGTAACGACAACAAGTCCGGAGTCCAAACCGCCCGTCATTGCGTCCAGTTCGGCAAGCTGGCGCCGACGGCCGACGAAGCCGCCCACGCCGGATGGCAGCTGTCGGGGCGTTACCGGTAAGGACAGCGCAGTCGCGGCCATGGCGCCGTCACCGATCCGCCGCTGCGCCGCGTCCGCGGGGGCCGACGTTGCCCGGTCCCGGAACCTCTTGTCCTGGCCCCGGCATCGCGGCGACGGCGGTAGCGATCCGAGCTCTCGTCGCCAACCATGCGGCGACCTCCGGCCCGTCGCCCCGGCACCGGCGTCATCGCCCTCACCACCGACTTCGCGAGCCGTCACGCGAGCGTGCGTGACGACGAGATCACGGACGTCGACGTGCGCGCCGTGGCCGAGTTGGACAAGGTGTCTGCCGGCCAGGCCTGCTGCTGAGCTGGAGATGATCGTGGGGTTCGCGGTGCACTCGCTCCATGTCGGGCACCGCCCGCCTTCCGCTGGCCCGTGGCCGTCGCTCACGGCCGCCACGTCGACGCCACTGTGGAGCAGTTCGAAAGGGTCCGTGAACAGGGCAGGGGGCCCGCTGGTCGGGCGCTCCGTCGCCTCCACTGGAGAATTCCGGATTCGTACTTCACGTCGAGAACCGTCTGCATGTCCAACAGCAGCCCGATCCCATGGGTGTGCGCTATCCGCCGTCTCCTGGGGTCAGTGCGTCGGCGTACAGCGCGAACAGGCGCAGGGTTGGTGTGCGGTCGGCCTGCCGAGTTTGGCGAAGCCGTCTCCAGCAGTCGGCTGTCAGGCGGCGGGCGTGGCTTCCGGGCCAGGGCTTGGGCAGGAGTTCGGGGGGCAGGAGGGGGTCGGGGTCCATCGCAGCGGTGAACTGGGTGGCGAGTTCGACGGCCATGGTCAGCCGCTCGGTGTCCGCCGGCTCGGGCCCCTCGGTGAGCCGGGTGAGGCGGGGTTCGGCGAAGGCGGCGAGTCGTTCGTGCCGGGCGGCGATCTCCTGCAGTGGCCACAGCGCGGCGGCGAGGGCCTGCGGGTCGGTGATGCCGCCGATCCGCAGCTCGGTGGTGGTGAGGCAGGTGAGGGTGTCGGTGACGCCGAGGTGACGGGTCTGGGCTTCGACGAGTTCGGCGATGGGGTTGGCGGTGACGTAGAGGCCGCTTTGGATGGGTGCGGCGCCGAGGTGGAGGAGGTTCTCGCGCAGGGTGTCGCGGGCGGTGCGGCGGGATTCGGGGATGGCGAAGGCGAACAGGTGCCAGGTGCCGTCCCATGGTGCGAGGCCGGCGTCCTGCCGGTAGGCGTGGCGTACGTAGGCGGCGTCTGGTGCCAGGGATCCGGTGACGTCGGCGACGGCGCGGAGGATGGCTTTGCGGCCGCGGCCTTCCTGGGTGAAGCGGCCCTCGGTGACCAGTCGTTTGACGCACAACCTGACCTGCTGGTCAGTCATGCCCAGGATGCCGGCGACGGTGTAGAGCTCGCCGGCATCGACGGTGCCGTCCTCGCGGACGAGGGCGTGGACGAGCAGCCGGGTGGGGATCTCCGGCTTGTCGGCGTGGCCGGGGGTGCTGGTGTTCATCGCGCCTCCTTCGTCCCCAGCGCGTCCGCTCCGGTGACCGGGCGGTGCATGGTCGTGACGGCGCCGAAGCCCAACAGGCCGCGCAGATAGGGGGTCTGCTCGGTGCGCACCGCGGTGAAACCGTGCCGCTCGTACAGCACCTTGGCGCGGGGGTTGACGTCGATGACGTCCAGCCGGATCCGGTGGCAGCCGTTGTCGGCGGCGACGGCCGCGATTTCCCGCAGGAGCAGGCCGCCGATGCCGGTGCCGCGGTGCGCTGCCTCCACGGCGATGCCGTCCATCACGAGTTCGCCCGCGGCAGGTGTCCGCTCGAACAGGGCGAGGACCGCCAGCCTCGGCAGGCCGCGAAACAGGCCGTAGGTCGACAGCACGTTCTTGACGCCGCCGCCGGTCAGTGCGCGGCCGCCCAGCCGGTAGCCGGCCACGCCGACCACCCGTCCGTCGGCAAGCGCGGTGATGCCGCGGTCGTGATGCAGGTGGGCCGCGATGAACTCGCGCCCCACATTGGGCGGATTGAGCGCCGGGGCGAGTTTTCGGCCGAACGCCTCCCAGTAGAGCGCCGCCACCTGCTCCTCGCTGCCTTCGGGTACGCCCCTGCGCACTACCGGCCCGCCGCTTCCCGCCCCGGGAACCTTGCCCACTGTCGCCTCCACGCCAATCCTCCCGCACGAATCCCTTGTGCGATCGAGTGTAGTACGTTCATTCTCGAAACGAGCGTTTTTAATGTGAGCTATTTCAGAGGGGTGAGGCATGTTCCGGAAACGTCGGGCGCCCGGTCGGCGCCGATGGCGGTGGGCGGTCTGGATGCTGGTGGGAGTGCTGGTGGTGGCCGCCGGAGTTGGCGGGGTCGTGGTGTGGCAGAACACCTACGCGCTGCGCGAGGAGAAGGTGTCGCTACGGCACGACGGGAAGCTGCTCGAGGGGGTGCTGGCCCGGCCCGAGACGGGTGACGGGCCGTTCGGCCTCGTGGTCTTCGTCCACGGTGACGGCCCGGTCGACGCGACGCACGAGACGTTCTACCGGCCGTTGTGGGAGTCCTTCGCCCGGGCCGGGTATGCCGCACTGTCGTTCAGCAAGCCGGGTGTCGGTGGCTCGCAGGGCGACTGGCTGGACCAGAGCATGGCGGACCGGGCGGAGGAGACCCTGGCCGCCGTGGCCTGGGCCCGTAGCCGCCCGGACATCGACGGCCGCCGCATCGGCCTGTGGGGTGCCAGCCAGGCCGGCTGGGTCCTGCCCAAAGTTGCCGCAAGGGACCGGAACCTGCAGTTCGTCATCGCCGTCTCCCCGGCAGTCAACTGGCTGCAGCAGGGCCGCCACAACCTCCTGGCCGAACTGCGCCGGGACGGCGCCACCGCCGAAACGAGGGACGCGGCGCTGCGCAGGCGGGAGACGACCCTGGACCTGTTGCACCGGAAGGCCTCCTTCGCCGAGTACCGCGCCGCGGCCGGCGGCACAGGGGAGGACATGACGGCTGCGCGATGGTCGTTCATCGCCAAGAACTACCGGTCGGATGCGACCGCGGACCTGCGCTCCATGCGCGGCACGCCGGTCCTGCTGGTACTGGCCGGCCACGACGTCAACGTTGACGTCGCCGACACCGAGGCCGTCTACCGCAGGCTCCTGCCGGCCGCGTCCCTGAAGGTCGCGCACTACCCCGGCGCCTCCCATTCCCTGGTGGACCACGATCTGGAGCGCTCGCAGTGGCGCCTGACGCTGACCGCCGTCCTCGCACCCAGGAAGCTGTACGCCTCCGGGTTCCTCGAGGACCAATCCCGGTTCGTTCAGCAGTTGAACACCGGACAGGGGACGGTATGACCAGCACCACTGGCACGACTCCGCCGGTTGCCGCCCGGGACTCGGCAGTTGAGCGCCTGGCCGCGGTCGACGCGCTGCGTGGCTTCGCCCTGTTCGGCATCCTGATGGTGAACATCACCTACCTGGCCTCCGCCTACCACGGCACCGGCGTGGAGGATCCCGGCTTCAACGGCCCGCTCGACGGCGGGGTCCGCGCGCTGGTGGCGACGTTCTTCGAGGCCAAGTTCTTCCTGCTGTTCTCGTTCCTGTTCGGCTACAGCTTCACCCTGCAGCTCGCCTCCGCGAAACGCACTCAGGCGCGGTTCGCACCGCGGTTCCGCCGGCGTCTGGCCGGGCTGTTCGTCCTGGGGGTGGCGCACGCCGTGGTGCTGTTCCCCGGCGACATCCTCACCACCTACGCCGTCCTCGGCCTGATCCTGCTGGCCCTCCACCGCATCCGGCCTCGCACCGCCGTGTGCACCGCCATGGTGCTGTTCACCGTCACGGCGGCCGCGTACCTACTCTTCGCCCTCTCCCTGTGGCCGGACGGCGGCGGGGTGAACGAAGTGTCGGCGGCGGCTGACGCCGCGCGGGCCACCGACGCTCTGAGGGGCGATGCCGCCTCGGTCATCGCAGCTCACCTGGCTCAGCTGCCGGACGTCGTGTTCCTGCTGGTGTTCTTCCAGGCGCCGGCGGCGCTGGCCGCGTTCCTCCTCGGCCTCGCCGCAGGCAAGCACCAGGCCCTGGCCGACATCACGCGTCACGGCCGCCTTCTGAGGCGCCTGAAGATCTGGGGCTTTTCCGTGGGGCTCTGCGGCGGCTTGGTATACGCCCACGCGAGCCTCGCTCATCCAGCAACCACCTACGAGGTCCTCGCGTTGGGCATCGACGTGATCACGGCGCCGCTGCTCGCTGCCGCGTACGCGGCCACCGTCCTGCGCCTCGCAAACGGCCGCCGCGCCCGGACCGTGATCGCCGTACTCGCACCAGCGGGGCGGATGACGCTGACCAACTACCTGACCCAGTCGCTGGTGTGCGCCCTTCTGTTCACCGGCTACGGAGCGGGATTCGTCGGCCGTGTCCCGCCCGCAGGCATCGCGGTGATCGCGCTGGTGCTGTTCGCCGTCCAGGCGGTGGCCAGCCGCTGGTGGCTCAACCGCCACCTGTACGGGCCGGCCGAGTGGGGGCTGCGGGCATGGACAACTCTCTCCTGGCCCAAAGAGAAGGCCAGGGCATGGTGAACAGCTGCGGCAACACTGCCCGAGTTCGTCGGCCCCCTTCCCGCGCAGACGCAGGGACCGGTAGGCGCTGCCACCTGCGCGATGCCTCGCCGTTCGCTACGAGGCGACCGTGCTCGTCTCGGTCCTCAACGAATGGCTCTGACCGGCATGGTGACCGTGTTCATCCACCGCCTCGTAGCCGGGGACAGAGGGCCAGCGGACCGTCAGCACAACGGGCTCTTCCTCCGCGAACCAGGAATGGTCGACACCCCGGCCCCACACGACGTAGTGACCCTGCGGGCCAGGAGGACACCGCGCCCGGGCAGTTCCACCCGGAAGGGGCACGAAGGCCAGGGGTCGGCAATTGCCGTCGGCGGCGAGGTGGAACTTCGTGGTCAGTTCGCCGCGGGACCGGCCGACAGCGTGGCCTGCCGGTTCGCCGGCTGGAGCGCCCTTTTTTTGCGGGCTCCGGCCGCGTGCTGGTGCGCCCGGACGACGGTGGAATCGACGGACACCACCCAGTTCAGGTCTTCGTCAGCATCGGCCTGAGCCAGCAGGGCGGTGAACACCCGCTCCCAGGTACCGTCTCGCCCAGTTCCGCAGACGGCTGTAGGCGCCCTTCCACGAGCCGAACTCCGCGGGCAGGTCCATCCACGGTGATCCGGTCCAGTACTTCTAGGTAATCGCGTCGATCCCAACCCGCCCCAAACAATGACAGACCGCCTCCGCGGCAACGCCTCGGAACCCCGCCATCGACTTGTCGAGCACTCCTCCCACCGAACCGTAGAGGCTGCACCGGAAGGAGTGACTTGCCCTGCGACGCAGGGCGAACCCCACAAGGAACGAGAGCTCGATGAGCCCGCCAAGGACCACCGCTGCCACCGGGCTGTAGACGAAGGAGACGAAGCAGGCGACGCCAGCCCAGACCAAGACCGGCAAGAGAGAGCCACGCAGAACCGTTCAGAACGTGTTCCGCACCGCCCCGGGCAGCAGCACACGTTCATGCCACACCTCGATGTGGTTCCTGGTCACGCAGTGCTCGAGACGCATGCAGCCATCAGATCACCACCGGTACCTGGCGGACATGGTGATCCGTGAGAAACCGCCTGGCCGTCATTCTCCAAGTAGCCGCCCTCGCTGGGCACGCGGGAGGTGTCTGCGTGTACTCGTACGCGGACACCGTCCTCGCCCGGCATGCTCTGCAGCTGTGATGTCCATCGGCACGCCGACCGGGATTGCTTATCAAACGGGTCGACCCGTATCGTAAATCGGCATGAGCTCCTTTCCGTCCTCCAGAGGACGTCCCAGGGATCCCCGCTCGCACGAGGCGATCGTCAGCGCGGCCACAGAGCTGGTGATCGAGGTCGGCTACGCCGCGACATCGATCGGGGCGGTGGCTGCCCGTGCCGGTGTCGGCAAGGACACGGTCTACCGGCGGTGGCGGGGCAAGCCGGAGCTGGTCTTCGAGGCCGTGTTCACGACCACCGACCATGCTCCGGTCCCAGACACCGGAACGCTGGCCGGGGACCTGACCGCACTGCTGCGGGGCCTGGTCGACGAGTTCCACGCACCTGCCGCCGCAGCGGCGCTCCCGGGGCTGCTCGCCGACTTCGCCGCCGATCCGGTGCTGAAGGCACGCATCCGCAGCGACTTCCTGGCCCCGTCGAAGGAGCGGCTGCTGATCGTCTTCGAGCGCGCCGTGATGCGCGGGGAGATCGCAGCCGACACGCCCGTGGATCTGGCCCTGGACACGCTGGCAGGAGCCGTGTTCTTCCACGTCGGCCTGGTCGGGGAACACCCCGACCCTCAGCTGGCCGGCCGGCTGGCTGCTGTCATAGCCAAAGGAATCGAGATCCGATGAACGGCTGGCTTCTCGCAGCGGGCATCACCGCGTTCGGTGTCGCCGCAGTGCACATCGTCGGCGGGCACCGGGATGTGGTCCGCCCGCTGCTGTCCTGCGGACTCGCAGACGAACCTAAACGCGTCCTTCACGCCGTGTGGCACATGGTGAGCGTCGACCTGGTGCTCTCCGCAGCCGCCTTGGTCTACCTCGCGCTGGCGGACGATACGTCAGCGACCGGCCTGGTGGCCTGGTTCGTGGCTGCGCACTTCGTCGCGTACGCAGTCGCTTTCCTGGTCGTCACGCTGTCGGTCGGCTGGCCGAAGCCACTGCTCCGGCTGCCGCAGTGGATTCTGCTCCTGCCGGTCGCGGTCCTGACAGTGGCGGGCGCCGCGTAGCGACAGCCCCGGAGAGATACAGCAGCGGTGCCCGCGGAGCTGATCCGCGCGCCGGTCCCAAGGCGGCGGTCATTGGTACGGAGCCCCGCCCGGTGGGCTGGGGGCTCCGTGGAACTCGCGGATGAACTCGGCCAGGGCGGCGAAGATGTGGAAGACGACCCCGGCCCCGACAACGGCCCCCGGACAGGAGAAACAACCCATGACCGGCACCGACAACACACAGGCCCGGCAGATCGCCGACCTGCTATCGCTCCGTACCCTTGCTGTTGCGGCTTGCCGAGAGTCGGCTCACCCGGTCGGGCAACGACCCCGTCGACGTGGCCACGGGCAAGATGCTGCTGCCGCAGACCGACCTGACGCTGCCCGGGGTGCTGCCCTTGGCACTGCGCCGTACGCATGTCCCGACCTACCGCTTCGGCCACTGGTTCGGCCGCAGTTGGGCCTCCACCCTGGATGAGCGGATCGAGCTCGACGGGGTGGGCAGTGCGATATGGGCACGCGAGGACGGTTCCTTGCTGGTCTACCCCCGCCTGCCCCGGTCCGACGGGGAACAAGTGTTGCCCTGGAGGGCGACCAGCTCCCGCTCGTCCACGGTGGCGTGCACGGCGAGGAGACCGCCTACGAGATCCACGATCCGCACAACGGCCGCGTCCGCTTCTTCACCGGCAGCCCCTACCGCACGTCCCCCGCCTACTGGCTCTCGGACATCGAAGACCGCCACGGCAACCAGATCACCTTCTCCCGCCGTCCCGACGGGACACCCCTCGCAGTCACACACTCGGGTGGCTACGTCGTGCAGCTCACCGCGGACGCCTCGCGCGTCACGGGGCTGGCCGTCCGCGGCCCGGAAGGGCCGGCTGCGCACCCGGACAGCCGGCGACGGCACGCCGCATCGGCGCAGAACAGCCTTGGAGGACTTGCATGACCCGCACCACGCCACCGCGCCCTGTCGACATCGAGGCGGTCTTCCCCGCACTCGCCGCCCACCGGCGGACCGCGACACGGCTGCACCCGCGCCCTGGTGCACCCAAGACGGAGGAGAGTTCGCTCGCCGGGCCGCTGCTGTGGCCGGCCCACGAACCGTGGCCGGTCTGCACCGCGGTCCACTCCAAGGGCACGGGCCACCTCCTGTCCGACGTGCACCTGCGGCGGCGCATCCACGACGAGGCGCGAGGACGGGACTACACCGACGAGGAGCAGCTGCTCCTGGAGGGCATGACGTCCGGACTCCACGTCCCGGATCTGGGCGACGCCGACCCGTTGCCGCTTCTGGCCGTGGCCCAGCTCTACACACGCGACGTGCCGGACCTCGTCGGGCCCGACGAATGCGACCTGCTCCAGGTGTTCTGGTGCCCCTTCGAGGTACACGGCCCGGACCGCACGATCGACGTGGTCCTCAAGTGGCGGCGTGCGGAGGATGTCGGCACCGTATTGACACCGCAGCCCGAACCGACGGTTGCCGGCCGCGAGGAGTGCGTCCCGACCACGTGCGTCCTCCACCCGGAGCAGGTCGTGGAGCACGAGTACCTCAGCCTGCTCAGTGAGGACCTCCAGGAGAGGATCGCCGAGTGGGAAGAGGGCCTCCTCGACGAGGAAGACGCCGAGGAAGCCTACGACTCCTCAGCCCCGGCGAGCTACGCCACATACGAGGAGTACGAAGCGGCCATGGCCGCCGCCCGCACCGAGGAACCGGACGAGATCGACTACATGAGCGATCTCTCCATCGCCCCCGGCTGGAAAGTCGGCGGCTACGCCTCCTGGCACCTGACCGACCCCGCCCCCGTCGACTGCCCCCAGTGCGGGACCCCGATGCCGCCGCTGCTCACCGTCGACAAATGGGAGTGCGACGGCGGCTCACGGAGCTGGCTGCCTATCGAGGAGGACGCGGACAATGACCCGGGAGTCATCGATCCCGTCGGTGTCTATCTCTGCCGCGGCCAGATGCGCGTCCACACCTGCCCGACCGACCCAACCCACCCACACCGTCTCAGCTTCCAGTGAGCCCCCATCAGGCCGCATGGCAGCAAGCGGACCCTCGCTGCCGGCCAGAAAAGTAGAGGTCGCCCGCACCCCGGTCCGCTCGAACGTCCTGCGCGACCACCACCGCGGGTACTCCCTTCCCCAAGACCCTGCATGCCCAACACCAACAGCAGCGCCCAGCCTCGACCACAGGCCGCCCGCGAGCGTTGGCCCCCTTCTCCCCGTCCGGGAAGCACTGCACGGGAGTCCGGGAACAATCTGAGCAGCGGCCGTCGGCCGAGAGAGAGGGCCAGGGGGTAGCGGCACCGTTTCGGTCTGCCCGGTTAGCCAGATGTGCTTCCGGCCCCCTCGTCGCCTGGGCTTCGAAGGGGCCGGAGTTGGTAGCGGGGGCAGGATTTGAACCATGCGACCTCTGGGTTATGAGCCCAGCGAGCTACCGAGCTGCTCCACCCCGCGTCGGTGGGACCACTGTACGTCAACGCCGACCCGCGCGACGGTGAATTTCCCGGCACATCGCCGCACCCTGTTCACCGAGCGCATCGCAGTTCCCTCGTGTCGTGGACCTCAAAACTTCCTTAACTCCTCCAAGGCCAGGCGCAGCACGGCCGCCGTGCGCGCCGCGAGCACCACGTAGCTGTCTTCGTCGTCGTCCCAGTCCTCGCCGTCCTCGCTCCACGGCTCCGATCCCGCGTAGCGGGCGCGCGAGCTGAGGCGGTCACGCACATGTTGGGCAGCCTTTTCGGGAGCGGCGAGCGCGGTGTCGATGATCCGCAGCGCGATGTCCTCTCGATTCGTTCGCCCTTCGCCAGCGGTTACGTACGGGTGCAGCGGCCGGTCGGGCTGCTCACCGGGGGAAGGCACTGGAGGTCGTAGTCGGCGGAACTGGTGCTCAGATAGCGGCCGAGGCAGTCTTTGGGCGACGTACGGCCGTGCTGAGCACAGAAGTTCAGCGCGGCGCGGCCGTCGGTGAACGGGCCGGGAACGTAGATCACCCAGAAGCCGGGCCGCAGCGAGGCGAAGTCGTCGGTGCGGAGAACGACAGCCTGGGGGATGGATTGCCGGATCTTCTTGAGACGTTGCCCCCGCACGCCGGTGCCCGATGCGACGGGCTCGGTGAAGAGCTGTGCGATCCACTTGCCGGAGGCGGTCGGCGGCTCGCTCGGCGTGGGTGTGGGGCTCGGACGTGTCGTCGGCGTGGCCGGACTTGATGCCGTACTGCCGGACGGGCCCCCGCTGCCGCCCGCTTCGTCCTTGCCCGAGCCGCGCGTCGCGAGCACAACGGCGGTCGCGGCGACGACCGCGACGGCCACGGCGAGCACGGCGAGGAGCAGGGGCGTCCGGTTCCGCCGCTGGGCGGGCGGCTGGGGGGTGGTGGGGCCGCGGGAGTCGGAGCTGCCCGGCCCGCCGGCCAGAGGAGCAGCGCGGTGCGTCGGATCGTGCGCGCCGGGCGGCCCGCCCAGTGGCAGCGGGACCGCCTCCGCAGGCAATCCGCCCGGTCCCTTCGTCATCGTCAGCGGGTCCCACTCCGGCGTCGTGCCCGACTCCACCTGCGCCAGCATCGCGTCCAGCCGCGCCGCATCGGGCCGCGCTGCCGCGTCCCGTACCAACAGGGCCTGAAGCACCGGAGCCAGCGGACCCGAGCGGACCGGCGGCGGTACTGGGTCGTCGAGGACCGCGGCCAGGGTGGCGTACGTGGTGGAGCGGCGCAGTGGGCTGACGCCCTCCGCGCACACGTACAGGACGAGTCCCAGGGACCACAGGTCGCACGCGGGGTCGTCGTTGCGGCCACGGACCCGCTCGGGGGCCATGAACTCCGGCGAGCCGACCAATTCACCCGTGAGGGTCACAGAGGACGAGCCCTGGAGCGCCGCGATCCCGAAATCGGTGAGCACCGCACTGCCGTCGGGCCGCAGCAGCACATTCGCGGGCTTCACGTCGCGATGCTGAATGCCCGCCGCGTTCGCGGCACGCAGCGCCGACAGTACTTGTCGGCCGATGCGCGCCGACTCGGCAGGAGCCAATGGGCCCCGGGTGAGCCATTCCTGGAGCGAGTCGCCCGGCACCAGCTCCATCACGATCCACGGATGCGGGTCGGCGTCCACGATCTGATGGATCGTCACCACATGGGGATGGCTGAGCCGCGCGAGTGCCCGCGCCTCGCGCAGCACCCGCTCCCGTATGGCATCCGACGCTTCCCGGTCGGGTCTGACCGCCTTGAGGGCGACTTCGCGGTGGAGCACAGTGTCGCGAGCCCGCCACACCGTGCCCATGCCTCCGCTGCCGAGCCGCTCGATCAGCTCGAACCGCCCGTCGATCACATCCCCCGGCATTTGCATGGCGACAGGCTAGAGGACGAGGCCGGGGCTCAGCGCACCGGCCACCGACGCGGGCAAGAAGATCACGGGCAGGGGCGGAGCATCGTGATCGACACGATCGGCCTGCGGGTCGCCGTGCTGGTCACCGCCGCCAGCGTCCAAGACTCGGCCGCCGTGCACGCGCCTGCTCGACCGGGTCGCCACGAGCCATCCCGGCATCCGCTGTTCTCCGGCCCGTTCTACGCCGACTGCGAGGGAGCTGTGTTACGACGGTGACGGAACCAACTTCCCCCAGCATCGGGTGTGGCTGCCGTTCCAGGACTTGCCCCTGCCGCCGCCTGTGAGCTCACCTCACCAACACCGGTGATGCCGTCGATGTACTCGCGCGGCAGGCGGAAGCCCAGCATCAAGCGGCGCCATAGAGGCGGCGTACCGGGCGCCGGTCCGGTACCGGCGCCGCGGGCGTAAGCCGCCCGCCCGGAGCACCGCTGCCACCAGCGGCCCCGTCGACTCGCCCCCGCGCCCGCCCTGTTGCACCACCGCCGCCGCGGCCAGGTCGCCGCGCCACGCGGTGAACCAGCCGTTGGGCTTCTTCTGGCCGTCGACCTCGGCCGAGCCCGTCTTGCCTCCGATGTCCGGGCCCAGGCCCGCCATGGCCTCGGCGGCGGAGCCTGACGTCGCGGTGTAGCTGAGCAGTTCGTGCAGCTGCGTCTGCGCGGACGCGTCCAGCTTGCGCTGGGCCGCCGCGAGCGACCTGCAAGACCTATGGCCGTGATCTTCCTTGGTCGTGCGCGGAGCTCTGCCCTTCTCCCCCACCGGGTTTCGCCCCATCGCGAACCACCCTGTGCAGTGTGGTGGCCAAAGAGGGACCCTGAGGGAGCCGATCCGCATCGGTAATGCGAGTCGGCAGCGATCGGGCTTCCTGTGACCAGGCCCCAGGGCACCGCTTCCGGCACGGGCCGAACGGGCGAGCCTCGGCCGGAGGGCCCGGCGGTCTCGGCCCGGGCGAGGCCGCTGGCGGTGCCGGACTGCCAGACTTCCGCGCGCTCAGAACAAGAAGCCGGAGAACATCCGCCGCTACTTCAACCCGTCGCCAGAGGCGATTGCCGGGCTCACGAGCCTGCTAACGCCCGGCGGCGCAACCACTGAGCCGCGTTCCTTGATCCTTCTCGGTGGCAATGGCGGAGGCGGAGAGGAGTGTTGCGGCGGCGAGGCTGCCCCAGAGGGCCGCCGAGCCGTGGGGTGCAAGAGCGGTGATGACCGCCGGGGAGACGGCGAGGCCGAAGCCCGTGGAGAGCTCGAAGCGGGCGAGGGCGCGTCCCAGGACATGGGCAGGGGCGAGGGCGGTGACGAGCGCGGTGGCGCTGCCAGCGTAGATGATCTCACCGATAGTGCAGACCACGGACACCGTGGCAACGGCCGGGGCACCCCAGCCGTGTCCCAGTGAGGTGGCCGCGAGGAAGCCGAGATAGGACGCGGCGAGTACCACGCCGGCGAGAGCCAGCACGGTCCGCCGGGAGAAGCGGGACATCAGGACGGTGACCGGAACCTGCAGGGTGACCACCAGCACCGTGTTGGCCACGAAGATGGCTGCCGACCACACCGGGGATGCGTGCAACTGTGTCACCAGGACCAGAGGGAGCGCGATTTCGGGGACATTGAGGCAGAAAACGTAGACCACGTTGGCGGCCAGCAGCGCGCGCATCCGAGGTGCGGGCCCGTCGGTCATGTCCTTGGCCGGGGTAGCGGTCGGCTGCGCGTGCAGGTGGACCGACCATGCCAAGGCCGCCGCAGCGAGATAGGCGAGCCCGGTGACGGCTGCCAGCGCCTGCAATGCGGTGGTGCCGCCCGCCAGGCATGCGGTGGCGAGAAGCGCGCCCACGCCCAGGCCGGCGTTGCGCAGGGCGCGGCCTCCCGCGAGAGCGACGTCGCGTTCCCGGCCGTGGGCGACCGTGGCCACGAGAGCAGCGTGGGCGGCCGGCCATGCCTGGTTGCCTATGCCGAGGAAGAGCACCGCCGTCGCGAACAGCCAGACGTGCCCCGCCGGGGTGGCCAGCAGCAGCGCCACACCCAGCACCCGCACCAGCATCGACGCCGCCACGACCGTGCTGCGTGCGCCCCGGTCCAGCCATCGGCCCACCGCGGGCATGCACACCAGACCCACGACGACGCCGACCGTCATGGCGATGCCCGTTGCCGGCGCGGACAGCCTCAGCACCGTCACCCCGTAGAGCAGCAGAAAGGGCCGCAGCAGGCCGGTGCCGAGCGCGTCCACGGCCAGGGCGACGGCATAGCGGGGGCCTCCGGAGGCACGGACGAGGGCGCGGGGCTGAATCTTGGTGGTGGTTGCCATGGCGCCAACGTGCTTTCGGCCGCCGGGCTGGGCACGTCGGTTGACCGACACCGTCAACCGACGCCGTCGCCGGCCATCCGCTCAGGGATGCTGAGGGGATGACGTTGAGGATCGACATCAGCGGCCTGCCGTCCGAGCGACTGCGGTTCGCCGCCTCCCCGCTGGCCGAGCTGACCGCGATGCTGCACGTGCTGGCCGAGCCCGGGCATCATCCTCAGCTCGCCGGCTGGGCCGGGGATGTCTGGGCCGGACTACGGCCGGAGTTGGCCGAGCGGTTGCGGGAGGCGGACTTTCTCTGGCGTTCCTCACAAGCCGACTTCCTGGTCCCCGCCCGACCTCGGCCGACCCTCGCCGAGGAGTTGGACGACGTGGACCGGATCGACAACGAAACGTATGTCACCGCCGCGCTCGTCACCACGTGCGGCAGCAACCGGGTCCACTTCGCCGCACCGTCGCCGCTCACCGACGCGACTGCGCGCGAGCGGGCCCTGGACCTGGCCCAGGCCCGCGGCGCGCGGCAAGAGGCCTTCGCGGAACGGCTGCTCGCGGACCCGTCCGCCGTGCGGGCACGGGTGCGCCACACCCTCGCGCAGTGCGCCGAGGCCTTCTTCGACGCCGCCTGGGCGGGAGTCGCCGTGCAGCTCGCCACCGACCTGCGCCTGAAGAACGACCTGCTGAAGCGCCAGGGCATCGGGGCGGCACTCGCATCGGTCTCCGGCGCAGTCACCCTGGCACCGGACGGCGACTGCATCATCGTGGACAAGCTGCAGGACAAGGCGACCGCCGCCCACGGCACCGGGGTCACCTTCATCCCCAGTGTCTTCGGCCGCCCGCACCTGGTGGCGGTCCACGCGCCGGGGTGGCAGCCGGTGGTGCAGTACCCCGTGGCCGAGCCGAGTCCATCAGAGCCCGTACCGCTGGAAACGGTCACCCTCCGACTGGAGGCACTCGCACATCCGGTACGGCTGCGACTGCTACGCACCCTGGCCCGCGGCCCGCACACCACCAGTGAGCTGGCCCACGCCTGGGAACTGTCACCCCCGGAGGTTTCCCGCCACCTCGCTGTCCTCCGCCGCGCGGGCCTGCTCACGGCCCGGCGGCAGGGTCGTTATGTTCGTTACACCCTCAATCTCCCCGATCTGGCAGCGCTGGGGGTCGACCTACTGGCGGCCGTACTGCGCTGAGTAGCTTCGGCCTGCCAGAACGCGGGCGACCGCCGCCTTCGCAGCACCGTCCGACTCGGCAGGCCGCCGAGCTGTACCGGCGCGACCGCCTGCTGCCCTCGGGCAGCGCACTGGCTGCACCGCCAAAGCTGACGAGTTGGCGGAAGTCGTCCGCACGCCTTGTGAACGGCGGCACAGCGACTGTGAGGGCGTGGAAGGCGGTTGGTCGGCGGAAGCCTCGCCGGTCCGTGACAGTCGGAACGGAAGGTCCAGGGCAGAGCAGCGACGGCACGGGAGGAGGGTCCGATGACAACGAACCCAGCCCACGGCGGTCCATGCCATCCCATCCATTCGCCACAGGCCGGGGGCCGGGAACACGGGCCGCGCCATGAGGGATGGCGTCCCGTCGAATGATGTAGCCGATCAACGGTCGGGCCACTGGTTCCAACGACCCGTCCACCAACGTGCCCCCATGCCAACAGCACCGATCAGAGTGATCCAGTACCGTAGTGAACTTCTCGATGGCTGCCTCGCCGGGACCGGTCCGCCGCTCTCAATTGGGGCTGAGCCCGTTCGACATCGCGAATTCACGGTGATAGGACTTCGCATTGCCGGGTCGACGGCAGATGTGACTTTGCTGGACGGTAGGTGTGCCGCGTAGGTGAAGAAGGATTCGCCGCCGGCACCGAACTCGCCCTCGTCCGCGACACCATCTGCTGATCACCCACCAGCCGAACCGCCAGGCCAGCACCCCCGACCGCAATTTCACCCAAGGTCGTTACGTGTTCAGCAACCTTCTAATCGTTGCTGCCATCGGACTGCTCGTCACTGCCGGACTCGTCCAATACCGACGACTGCTCGTCACCGCCATCGGTTTGGTCGTCACTACCGGGGCCGTCCAATACCGACGACTGCTCGTCACTACTGCCATCGGACTGCTCGTCACTACCGGGACCGTACATGGCCTTCAGCTGTTCAAAATCGTGCTCGTTGGGCTGTGGTTGCCAAGGCTCCTCGGGGACAGGGTCCGAGTCGGCGGCCTTGTCGTTCATACAGGTTCCAGCCGCATACTGGTGGCCGAGTCCGAGGGAGTGGCCGATCTCGTGGCATACGTCATGCTGTTTTACTTCCTCGGGCTCGTTGTCCAGATAGAAGTTGTTGAGCTTGAGCTCGACCGACTCGATAGGGGTGCCGTTGCGCGCGTCCTCGAAGGCCGCCCCTCCCCGATTGCCATCATCCCCGAGGTCGTCGTCACAGACGTGGACTGCGCCCTTTATGCGTTCGCACTTTTGGCGGGTCTCGAGGTCGTTCTCACCCGGCACGATTTTTGCCTTGATGTCGGGATTCTCGTTCCACTTCTCGACGGCCCCTTGAAGGTGGGGCTTCCACTTCGGCGAGGTACTGTCGATGACGGGCACCTCTATGGGGCCGGGGCCGGTCTTTTGCCAGTAGCGGTCCCAGGGATTGATATGGTCCGCCATGGCCGGGTCGGCACCCAGCGCGGCCAGCCCGAAGGCAGTGAGGACTACGGCGCCCGTTCGCCTGTTCCCTATGAGATGGCGTCGTTCCTGTGGGGGACGTGAAGACGGCTCACCGGGGGGCCGCGCGAGGCTGCCGAGCGTGTCCGCCGCCATGGCGGCCAGGAGTCCGGGGCGGCCTTTCACGGAAGCCTTTCGGTGCCTGCCCTTAGCGTGACTCTTGCTGTGTTTACCCATCGCGGAAGCCTTTCTGCGTGTGGCGAGTTGACGTCGTCGTGTTCGACTGGCAGCAGCAGCCCGTTTCACCGATCGCGCTCAACCGGGGTCTCCAGGCACGGTTCACCTCGCGAGGCATATCTCGGCCCTCCGGACAGGCAGCGACGATGACCGGAAATCCTTGCCGCCGCACAGGTGCCTGGTGAGGGTCTGCGGGCACAACGAAACCTAGAGAGTGAAACCGGGGACCGGCTATCCGTGGCCCCGGAACACGGATACGTACTGAATCGCAGGCGGTACGGCGGGCGCCCCGCGCCGTGGGGTCGGCCACGAGGCCCGGCCACTCCTCGCGGCCTGCTCTCCCGATCCGGCGACGCCTCGGGCTCCGGCCTCGCCACACGCCGAGAGTGTCCCGCTTCCCGCACCGACACCAGGCGATCGGCCATCGCCTGTCGCACATCGTCCGGTGTGGCGCCCGGTCATGTCGTCAGCCGTTCCGGGGCACGTCCACTGACCGACACCCCCGAGGCCGGGGGCCAGCCACCCGCCGTGGGCAACTGAGCCATGTGAAGAAAGAACACTTCGCCTACAAGACTCATCTCTCTGCCGGGCAGGGCCGGGATGGCAACGAGAGAGACCCCTGCAACCCACAGAGCGGAGGGACTGGCCACAGTGCCTGCACTCCCGCCCCTCGTGGGCCGCCGCCGTCGGGGAGCCAGCCGCGACGCCGCTGCCAATCGCGGATGCTCGACCGACCGGGGCCCCGGGTAGCGGATGCCTGGGCCAAGGCCCGGGAGCACCGCAGGATTTCGGTCCCGGTGCTGGGACGCAAGCGCGTGGCGCAGGCAGCCGCGTCACTGGCGGCCTCCGGCATGCATGAGGAGGCCTGCTGCAGCCAGCCGCTGACATGGCGCGCCAGCCCAACTGGATGGACTGGAACGCCACTTGGAGCGCTGGACCCCGCCTACCGCTGTACCGCGGCATGTCGAGCCCGAACCGTACTGCGATGAATGCGACTACGGATAGGTCACCAGCGCGCATGGACGCGCCCGAAATGCCCCTGCCGAAAACGACCGGCTGGCCGGTGATTTCGATCGCCGTGTGACCGTGATGCAGGACTTCGACATCACGCATCCGTGAACTCGCGGGTGCGTAAGTGCGGGCGCCGGGTCCCGGCGCGTCCGCGACACAGCGGCACGGCGTGGCCACCCCGACTGCCTTGCAGCGCGTCGGCCGGCAGCTCCGCGCGGACCAGCTGCTTCACGTCCGATTCTTGCGCCGGACGCATGGCCGTACCTCCAGGGGCATCGGTGGCCACCCGCAGGAAGTTCCGGACCGGCGGTAGAGCCAGTTGCCGCCGCAAGGCACGAAGTTGATGACCCGCCGGTCCCGTGGGCTGAGCCCGCAAGCGGTCGAAACGCCTCTCAGCCATCGGCAGCCGATTCGCCGGAGGGGGTGATGCCGACACCATCGGCGCTGCGATCCACGGTCGGCTACGCGGTGGTCCGCGGTCGCGGGGACACGGCTCCCGTCGTACGGCCCGGCAGCCCGATTGCCAGAAACGCGCCGGCGGCAGCGACAGCGGCGAGCACCGTCAGCGTAGGGCCCATCGTGGAGCTGACGGCCGCACCGGATCCGCCCGTGGCCGCGCTGTGCGACCCGAGAGCCATCAGGGCGGTTGCCGCGGCGATCCCCACGATGGGGCCGATGTTCAGGGCCGTCTGCTGGAGACCCCCTGCCACCCCGGCGTGCTCCGCCGGCGCGTGGCGCACCATGACCGCCGTCGCGGTCACCATCGCGCTGCCAAAACCGGCGCCCACCAGGAAAAACCCGCCGCAGATCGCCACCGTGGCCGATGCACCGTCGAGACGCGACAACAAGAGCGCGCCGAGAGCCAGGAGAGCCATCGCGGTCGCAGTCGTACGCCGTGGACCGTACCGGCGCAGCAGTACGGCGGCGATCGGCGCGCCCAGCACCATCGCCACGGCGCCCGGCAGTGCCGTCAGAGCGCTCCGGAAGGGGTTGAGACCGAGGGTGTTCTGGAGAAAGTACGTACCGGCGAACAACGCCCCGAACAGCACAGCCGACGCCGACACCAGGATCCCGAGCGCCGAGGCGACGGTCACCGATCCGAGCACCTCCGGCGCCACCAGCGGGCTCGCTGTGCGTCGTTCATGGCGTACGAACGCCCCGCCGGCGACCGCCGCGACGACGAGCCCCGTCACGGTCGCCGCGCTCCGACTGCTCTCCGGCATGGAAACCAGCGTGTGCACCAAGCTGCCCAGGGTCACCGCAAGGAGGCAGGCACCCGGCAGATCGAGCCCATCGCCGGACGCCCCGGCGGGTTTCGCGTCACGCACGGCAGGCTCCCGTACGGCAAGGACGAGCACCCCGATCACGAGCGCCGGTACGACGTTGAGGAAGAAGACCGCCCGCCAGTCGGAACGTGCAGCCAACGCCCCGCCGACGAGCGGGCCCGCCGCAGCCGCCACCCCGACGGCGCTGGTGCGCAGCGCGACGGGCATCCCCAGGCGGTCGGGCGGAAAGGCCGCCCGCAGCATCCCGAGGGTGGCGGGCTGAAGCAGCACCCCGAAGACGCCCTGGGAGACGCGAAGCGCGATGACCCAGCCGATCCCCGACGCCAGGCCGATCCCCAAGGAGGCTGCGCCGAAGCCCAGTATTCCGACGGCGAAGACCTGCCGGTGGCCGTACCGATCGCCGATGCGGCCGCCGAATACGAGCAGACTCGCCACCGCGATCAGATAGCCGGTGCTGGTCCACTGGACCTGATGGAAGGAGGCGTGCAGATCGTGCTGCATGGCGGGCTGAACGACAGCCAGAACGGTGCCGTCGAGGGCGACGACCGCCGCCCCGACGATGCTGCCGGTGAGTGTGAGCCGTCGGTAGGCCGAGCTCATCGGACGTCCGGACCGAGATGGGCGTCCAGGACCATACGCAGCAGCGGTTCGACATCGTCGGTGCCCAGGGCGAGCTGGAGGCTGCCCCATCCCCACAGCTGGGCGATGCCGTGCAGATTCGCCCACAGTGCGCTCGCGACTTCCTGCGGCGCGGCGCCGCCGGGCCGCGACCGGACGCGGGCCACACAATCCACGAACAGGCCGAAGAGCGGCAGACTGGTCTCCCTCAGGCCGAGATGGCCGCTCCTGAGCAAGTCATGACGGAACATCAGTTCAAACATGCCGCCGTTGGTCCGCGCGAAGTCCAAATAGATCCGGCACAACGCCGCGACCCGCTCGCGCGGGCTCGCACCCTCCTGGCCGTCCTCGCCGGCCTCAAGCGCCTCGGCGGCCCTGCCCGCCAGCTCGGCGAAGCCCTCGCGTGCGATCGCGGAGAGCAGGGACACATGGGTCGGAAAGTAGCGGCGGGGAGCCCCGTGCGAGACCCCGGCGGCGCGGGCGATCTCCCGCAGGGACAGCGCCTGCGCTCCCCGGGCGGCGACCAAGTCGACCCCGACCGCTACGAGCTGGGCACGCAGCCCCGTTTCCTGTTCGCGCATAGACACTGTCTACCAGATCGCGTAGACAGTGTCTACGATGCTCCGCTCGCTCAGCTGCGGCAGGCCGGTGACGTTGCGGCTCAGGGCAAGGGCGCAGCGCGGCGGGACTGGCCTGCGATCCCGGCTAGGCTACGAGTGGTAAGCGGCCACCCACGCATCACGGCGTCGAGTCCGGAACAGGACTCGACGGCCCGAGCGGAAGGAGTCGTCATGGACCTCCAGCGAGATCAGGTTCTGGTCGTCACTCCCCGTAACAGAACGCCGGGGCCCCACACTCCGGGGATGGACCGGCAGGAGGCTTTCGCCACCGAGGGAATGTGGTCGGGATTCGTCCGTACAGAAGCCGGAATGGTCTCCGGCTGGCACCACCACGGCGAGTGCGAATCGGTGATCTACGTCCTCACCGGCACGCTGAAGATGGAGTTCGGCCCGGACGGCTCGAAGACCCAGGAAGCCGTCCCCGGCGACTTCATCTACGTACCGAAGCGCGCCGTGCACCGAGAGAGCAACCCCTCGGCGGAGGCCGCAGACATCATCGTCGTGAGAGCCGGGACCGGGAAGTCCACGTTCAACGTCGACGGGCCGCCACCGTGCTGAGACGGGCGCCGTTCACCGAGCTCAACCCTCAGCAGAGCAGCCCATCGCTCAGAGAACAGGGCGCGTCAAGGTTCCGATACGGCTCGCCGCCCCCGCTGTCGACCATCGTGATGGTCAGGCCGAAGAGCATCTTGTTCATCTCCTCTGACGTAAGGGCCAGCTCCCCGCAGCGACCTCTGTCGGCTTCACGCCGTTGGACCTCAGCCCTTCATACCCTCGGGTTCGTCCCTCCGGTAGCCGCGCTTGCTCAGCTCGGTACACACAGAGCGGTGCTGCCAGTCGGTGAGTAGCCCTAGATCATGCATCCGACAAGTCAGCGCCATCGCGGAGACATTCCAGATGGTCTTGACCTTCAGGATCTGATCGACGTGGGCCCCAGCCGGCAGGTGGCCCAGCACGCTCGACGCGAGGCGCTCGCGAAGTCGTTCGAGGCGTTCCGGCTGCTCTCGCGGCGTCCAGGGTGCGGGCGGAGGTCTTGGTTCGGGCTCGCCACGAGATGCCCTCGGAGCGAAGCTCGTCGATCTCCGGGCCGCAAAGAAGTTCTCGGGGAAGGCGAGTGCCGTTGGACAGGCTCTGGAGCGAGACCCCCGCGAGCTCAGACAGCTCCGCGAGCGTCAAGCCCCGGCGTTTTCGGGCCAGCGTGATGCGGGACGGGGTCACAAAAGCTCGCTGTGGATCCGCACCGCACTCTCGGCCTGCACCCGGCCGGAGACGAGGAACCAGGTCTGAAGCTTCAACTCGCCCTCGTTCGCGGCCTCGTCGAGCGCCGCGGCCGCAACCCGCAGCGCAGTCAACGCCCGGAACCTTGCGTATCCGTAATTCGGCACTCCTGCTTGTCCTGCCGGGTCGGCTGCAGTCACGGTTGGAGCGATCCGATCCTCGATGCCCTGTTTCAGCGGGCACTTCCACGGAGTCCGATTTGGCCAGCACTGACCACACTCGCCGAGCCGTCATCGGCCGCCCTCGACCGATCCTTGTGAAGCCGCCTGGTCGGGCACGATGTCGGGCGTTCTGCATCACCCGGGCAACGCGCGCGACCGTGCCGGAATTACGTCGCTTCGCGGTCCATACAGCCCGGCGGTGGGCGATTGGGAAGGACCCGTACGACACGCTGGCGCTGGTCGTCAGCGAACTGGTCACGAACGTCGTGCTCCACAGCGGCAGCCCGGACGTCGCGCTACTGATCACCTTCGACGGTGTCGACCTGAGCGTCGAAGTCACCGACAACGGACGGTGGCTGGAGCATGACGCCGGGGCCCCCACGCTGGAGCACCGCGCCTCTTTCGGGCGAGGACTCGAACTGGTCCGGGCGTACACAAGTTGGTGCACCGTCCTCGCCACCGCGGCCGGCACCCGGGTGACGGCCGGTATCCCCGACATGGAGCAAGACGCGAGCCGTGTTGAGGTCCGCGAGCACAGCGGTTCGGCACGCTTCGGGCAATTTCTTGGGTATAGGTGATCCGGCATCAACCTATTGCCGATCCCGGACCGTCCGCGGTGAGATGAGAGCGCACGGGGCTCCGCGCCGGAGCACTGGCCCGCAGAGCTGCGCTGGTGATTCACGACCTGAACTCGCCGGCAGCCCGATCGCCGGCGCGGACCGGCACCCCGGACTGCCGCGCGCCCGGGTTCAGATCCGGCTCGCGGCACCGCTGCCCTGCCGCCGGACGATCCGCTCCCCCGGATGCCGACGGCAAAACCGTGCACGCGTGCACCTCCGGCCTGCTCGGCCCGGTGGACGCATCACGCACCAGCGTGTCTCAGGCCCCCCGTGCACCACACCCCGTGCGGCTTCCGTACCCGTTCGTACGTCGCCCCGTCACCGACCCCTGTTTTCATGGAATGCGGAAGGCTTAGCTGCTCCATGGTCGACCACCAGGACGAACCGCCCACTGACGTCGAACTCGTCGCCGCCGCACTGAGAAACCCTGGATCCGACGCCGCAGTCGAGGAGTTGTACCGAAGGCATCGTGAGCCGGTCCTCTCGTACGCGTACACCTGCCGCCGTGATCCACGGAGCACCGAGGATCCAACCTCGGAGGCATTCGCCCGCGCGGTGCGAGACGCCCGATCCGGCTGCGGTCCCACGGTCCGGCCGGGCTGCAGCCGCCTGCGCAACGGCGCCGGCGGTGAGCGCATCGACCATCACAGCGGCATCCAGCGGTTGCACCACAATGTCGTCAACATCGCTGTCGCCATGGGCCCGTGCCGAACCACGGGGGAAGGGCAGCTGTTCCGCATCGATCCCCTCTCGGGCACGAGCGGCGACGGCAGTTGCCTTCTGCGCGCCGAACTCCGCGCCGTCGAGCCGGCACGAGACGCAGCTCGCCATGCTCACCTGCCACTGCTACGGCGCCGTACAGCTCTGCTGCCTCGTCGACGGCCTGGCACCCGCATCGGGCGCACCCTCGTGCACCTCCGTCAACGCGTCGTAGTGACGCACTGATTACCAGCTGAGCGAATTCCATCGCCTCCCACGGCTGTCACCTGCCACCGGAGACGAGTGAAGAACTCCTAAGCAATAGTCCTCGGCTACCGACCCCTGCAGCACTTCTTTGCCGGCGCCGCTACCCCGCCGAAGGCAACTAATGTCGCCTCCGACTCATCGAAAGGCCTTGCCTACGCATGTCCGTTGATAGTGTTGACTCCCTGTCCGACGCCGAACTCGCGGCAGCAATCAGGGAGTTAGTATCCGAAGTTCCGGTGGAGGAGCTGTACCGGCGGCACCGTTCGGCGGTTCTGTCTTATGCGCGTACGTGTTGCCGTGATCCACACACGGCTGAGGACCTGGTCTCGGAAGCGTTCGCCCGCACGCTGCAGGCGGTGCGGTCCGGGGGCGGTCCGGAGGCCGCCTGGCGACCGTATCTGCTCACCGTTGTCCGCCGCGTTTCCGCGGAATGGGCGGGCACGGCACGGCGCACCGAGCTGTCGGCCGACTTCGAGCAGTGGCTCGGCAATCTGCCCGACAGTCCCGAGGCGGTAAGCAGCGAGGAGCGGATACTGCGTCTGGAGGACAACAGCCTCGTCATCCGCGCGTTTCGCTCGCTGCCCGAGCGCTGGCAGGCCGTCCTGTGGCACACCGCCGTCGAGGAGGAACCCGCCTCGAAGGTCGCCGGCCTGCTCGGCATGGGCGCCAGCGGGGTCGGCTCGCTGGCGTCCCGGGCCCGGGAAGGGCTGCGCGAGGCGTACCTGGCCGTGCATGTCGAAAGCGCCTTGGTGAGCGAGGATTGCCGCCGCTACACCTCCCTGCTCGCAGCCGCGGTGCGCCGTAGTGGCCGTCGCCCGAACAAGGACCTCGACCGGCACCTCGCGCAGTGCCCGCACTGCGCTCACGCGCTGAGCGAACTCACCGACCTCAACGAGCGGCTGGGCTCCGCGCTGCCGACCTGTGTGCTGTTGTGGGGCAGTTCGGCGTATGTGGCGGCCCGGATGGCCGAAGCCGGCGCGAGTGCCGCTGGTGCGGCCTTGGCACCCGGCACACTGGGCGGCGGCCTCTCCCCGAACGGTGGCATGGGGTGGTGGCCGCCGGCCAAAGGCTCCCCACTGCGCTCGGGCGCGTTCGCCGGTGGCGTCGTCACCGCCCTCGCGGTCGCCCTCCTCGTGCTGCCCATGCCGTTCGGTGACGACGGCACCGAGTCCTCGCCCTCGCAGGCGGCGCCGGCCGTGACGGAGATCGAGCATCCGGCGCCCGTCACGGTCACGTCCACCCCCTCCCGGCAGACCCTCTCCGACCAGGCCGAGCCGGTCGTCCACGCATCGGGTACGGCATCGGGGAAGCCTGCCAAGCCGTCTCCCACCGGGGTCGACCTCGGGACCGTCACCTGGTCGGGCACCCTCCGCAACCGGGGATTCACCACGCAATGCGTCGAGCCCGCCGGCACAGCAATCGTTCAGAACACGTGCGACGGCAGCAAGGACCAGGTCTGGCAGACCGTGTCGTCCAAAAACAGCAAGGACTACAGCCGGCTGCGCAACGCCGCCACCGGCGAGTGCATCGACTACGGCGCAGCGACCTACCACTCTGGAACCACCGGCAAGGACGTCATCGACGTCGGAATGTGCCCCTGCCGCACCGAGGGCGAAGGACAGCTGTTCCGCTTCGACCCGTGGTGGGGCGAGAAGGACGGCAGCTACCTGGTGCGCGCCGGACAAACGGACGGCAAGCCCTGGAACCAGATGCAACTCGGCATGCTGCACTGGCCGGAAGCCGGAGACCCGCCGCCCGAGACGAACGCCCCCGTCGTGCTCATCTACAACTACTACAACGCTCCACGGCTCCGCTATTTCGTCGAGGGCAGGTGACAGGGCAGGTCGGCTGGACCCCGTACGAGCCCGTCGCTCAACCGCACGTGGACCCCGCTCGGCAAAGACTCGGCAAAGCGGCGGGATGGGCGCAGTCGAACCCGCTCCTTTCCTGTGACCAGCCAAACACGCAATAACGAGGGGGACTCAGTGACCCGAAGGGCGATGCGCCCTGCATTCGGTGGGCGCGGAGATCACTGTTCGTTGTGACCAGCCCGGCGCCGCGTCGGTCACCGCAAGGCCGGTTCCCGTAGCGGGTTCAGCACGTTGGGTTTATGCGGTCATGAGGTCCGCCATCGGCGGCCTCACGGCGTATATCACGGCCGGTGCGCAGGCGTTCCCCGCGTCGGCGCTACCGAATTCGCCTAAGCGAGTATCACCACAATTCCTTGCCGGCTGGGGAGCAGCGTCTCAGCCGGCGGGGAGGGTGGTGCCGTGACGGAGTTCACCCATGGCACCACCGGACTTGAGTGGAAGGGTCCTCAATGCAATTGCTCTTGGGCTCGCGGCCGTCACAGCAGCCTCTCTCCGACGCTGCTGTAATGATTGCGTTGCGCAAAGGCCGGATCGAATTCTTTCGGCATCTCTACCGCCGCCACTATGCCGCAGTGCAGGCGTACGCCTCCCAATGCGTAAGAGGTCCGCTTCATGCGCAGGAGGTGACGTCAGATGTCTTTGCGCACCTGCTCCAGCAGATGGTGTCCGGCGAATCGCTCATCGAGCGTCGTCATCCGGGATGCCTGCGACCCCAGTTACTGGGAAAGGTCCGCACCACCGCGTTCAATCGCTGGCACCGGGAGCGCGACACGCTGTCGCCGGACTTCCAGGCCTGGGTCGCGGCAGGATCACGGTGGCCCTGGGGCGAAGACGGCCAGCTGGCTCTCGCGTACGAGCGACTCCCGGCCACCACCCAGTGCCTGCTGTGGCACTCGGTGGTGGAACAGGATGATCCCGCGTTCACGGCACGCATCACGGGCTTGGATCACCATGCGGTTCCCGCTGCGTGCGACCAGGCCATGGCCGCGCTGCGCCGGTCCCGTGCGGACCTTTACCTCGAGCGGCTGGAGCGTGCGGACTGCAGGGATGTGATCGAGCGGCTGACCCGGCGGCCTGAGGCGGACCCGGCTGAAGGGTGGGGCCATCTCCGCGCGTGCCCGGCCTGTGCGGCTGTCTACAAAGACCTGTCCCGGCTCGACGCGCAGCTCGAAGCGCAACTGCCGGTACGGCTGTTGGGATGGTGGACGGGAGCGCGATACCTGCATGCCAAGGCCGCCATTCCCGTACCGCTGGGCGATCCGCCGTTCCTGGCAAGGCTGCTGGAGCGTCGCCGGGCGGATGCCCCCGCCCAGCCCTCGCGTGTACGCCGGGCCACGGCGGCCACCCCGGGAAGCCGGGGAAGCCGGGGAAGCCGCGGAAGAAGCAGGGCAGCGTCCCCGCAGTTTCCTCCTCGCTCGCGGGCCGCTTTCGCGGTGGCGGGCTTCCTGGTCGGCGTCGGCGCGGGCGTGCTGCTGCTGACCGCTTGTGACCCGCAGCTCGGAGCGCACCGACAACCGCCGCCTGCCTCCGGACCTTCACCTGCCCCGAACGACCCGCCGTCACAGCAAGCAACACTTCCTCCTGCGGTCTCGGCCCGATTCCCCGTCCAGGCCAATGCGTACACAACGCAGCAGGGGACTAGGGTCTGTTGTGAAAGTGCTGGTCATAGCCATTCGTTGATGGCTGCGACCAGCACGGTGGCTTCGTAGCGGACGGCGAGTTTGTCGTACCTCGTTGCCACTGCGCGATGTCTCTTGAGGCGGTTGATGCCGCACTCGACCGCGTGGCGTTGTTTGTAGTCTTCGCGGTCGAACCTCGGTGGTCTGCCTCCGCGGGAGCCGAGGTTCTTGCGGTTGCGGATCTGGTCCGCTTTCTCCGGGATGGTGCAGGCGATCCGGCGTTCGTGCAGGTAGGCGCGGTTGGCGCGGGATCCGTAGGCCTTGTCGCCCCGGACCTTGTCAGGTCTGGTTCGCGGCCGGCCGGGGCCTTGTCGGGGTACTCGGATCTTCTCCAGGACCGGGCGAAGGTAGGGACTGTCGTGCCGGTGGCCGGCGGTGATGAGCAGTGACAGTGGTTTCTGTCCCTGCTCGGTGGCGAGGTGGATTTTCGTGGTCAGACCGCCGCGGGAACGTCCGAGGCCGTGGTCGTCGGGTTCGGTGACGAAGCCGCCGGGCGGTTCCTTTTGAAGGTCCCCTTTTTACGTGCCCCGGCGGCGTGCTGATGAGCGCGGCAGACCGTGGAGTCCACGCTGACGTCCCACGTGATCAGGCCCTTCGCATCGGCATCGGCCTGCAGTTGCTCCAGAATCCGGTGCCAGGTGCCGTTTCGCTGCCACCGGCGGAACAGGTCGTACACCCGGTCCCACGGCCCGTACCGCTCGGGCACATCCCGCCATGGCGTTCCCGCCCGGGTCCGCCACCGTATGCCGTCTATGAGCTGCCGTCTGGTCCATACCGGCGGCCTCCCGGCCTTCTTGCCGATCGGCAGCAGCGGCTCCAGCCGCGACCACTGTGCATCCGTCAGATCTCCACGCGCCACAACGCATGATCATCACCGATCAAGATCCACTTTCGCAACAGACCCTAGCGCCGGACCCGACCCCGGTGCCCGTGAACTCGGAAGCTCTTCTGTCCTGCGTTACGACCGGGTCGACTTCTCCACCGTCCGAGACACCCTCGCCGTGGCGAGGCTCGCGGGGCCGTCGGGCGGCGGCGCCCGGATAGAGCTCAGGCTCGACTCCCCTGCCCGACCACCGCTGGCGCAGATCATTCCAAGTGCCGACGGTTCCGTGAACGACATCTCGGTGCCCATCACCCCCGTCGTCGGCGTGCACCGCCTCTACGTCACCGCGCACTGCCCGACGACCACCGATCGGTGCATCGAACTCTTCGCGTTCGGTGCGGCACCGTCGCTGTCTGGGGCTCTGCTCGCCCCTCAACGTCCATAGGACCTCGACGAGCTCGAAGGGATCCTCGCCAGTATCGACGGTGCGCGAGCGGTCATCGGCATCGCAAGGCTCTATTCGCCCCGCCACTAAGTTCGAAGCACCGCCGGACGTGCTGTCCCCGGGGCCCGAGCGCACCGGGCGGCCGGCAGCCGGCTTGCGGGTCGAGCGTGACGAGCGGGCGGTCGGCGACAGACGGAGCCCGGCCGGCCGTTGCGTCCGTCAACGATGGCCATGCCGACGTCTCCTGGGGTGATCGCTGGTGAGCTGTGCAAGGCATCGCTTCGACCTTGGTCGCCGTCGTAATCACTGCGACAAGCAGGAGAACCGACCTACGGATACGCAATAACGCTGAGTACGCGCGCGGTCGCCCGTCCTCTGATTGCATGAGATCCGGACATTGCGCGACGGCGTTGGACCAGACGGGTCGGGGCAGTGTCCTGGCAAGCAGAGCACAGGGGGACGTGATTGCGATGCGTGAGCGCGAGTGGGAGACGGCGGTACGCGAGCCACTGGCATCGGCCGCGCCGGATGTGACGGCGCTGGTGCTCGTCGACGGAGCGGCGGGGACGGGCAAGACCTGGTTCGTGAAGTGGCTCCTCGCGCTTCCCGAGCTCGGCGGGGTGCCTCGCCTGAAGGTGACGTTCACGGCTTCGGGCGCCGTTGTCCTCCAGGAGTCCACGCGCCCGAACAGGACCCCGTCAGCAGTGTCGAAGACCGGGTCCGTACGTCGTCCGGCAGGCGCCCGGCCCGGAGCCCTGGTGCCGCCGGGGCCGACTCCGCTCGAGAACTCATCTCTCGGGGAACTGGTGACTTCGCTCGACACCGGTGCTCCGGTCGTGCTGGTGGCCGAGGACATCCACCGCGCGAACGAGCAGGAAGCACACGCGCTGCGTACCCTGCTGGCTCAGCCTCCGGCGGGACTACGCGCGGTGCTGACCTATCGCCCTGAGGAGCTGGCGAGTCCCGGGCTGGTGCTGGGAGCTCCGGTGGGTTACCCCGCCGAGATGAGCCTCGTCCGACTGCGGCTTGGTCCGCTTGACGAGGAGGAGGTCCGCGGGATGGCGGTGGAGGCGCTGGGCGCGGACCGCTGCCCGCCCCAGTTCGTCGCACGGCTTCACACGCGCTCCGGGGGAATCGCGCAGGTGGTGGCCGATCTGGTGGCAGAGCTGAAGACTGCCGGTCCGCTTCCGGGTGGGAGAGGCGACTCGATCGGCCGGGACCGGCTGACGGCCAGAGACGTGGACGAGGCCGCGGTTCCGCTACGGCTAGCCGAGCTGGTGGTCGGCCGCGTGGCGGCGCTGGACGATGTGACGAGGCGCTTGGCGTGGGCGGCAGCCGTGCTCGATGAGGCCGCGACGGAGGACGAGTTGACCTCGGTTGCGGCTCTGCCGGCCGAGTCCGGCCGTGCGGCGCTGACGGCCGCTCTGTCCGAAGCGGTGCTGCACGAGATCGGGTTCGGTCAATACGGGTTTGGCACTCCCATGGAGGCCGCGGCCGTGTATCAGTTACTGCCCGGCCCGGTACGGCGGGAGCTGCACGGTCGAGCGGCCGAGGCAGTGGCGGCCCGGCGCTCGGTGCCGTGGGCGGGGCTGGCCCGCCACCAGTTCGCATCCGGTCGGATCGCGGACTGGCTGGACAGCGTGGAGAACGCCGCGCGTGAAGCCGTCGAGGCCGGGGACCACCAGCTGGCGATCTCGCTGCTCGAGGACACGCTGGCACATCCTGAAGTCCGGGAGTCGAACCGGGTTTGGCTGGCCTTGATGCTGGCACGCATCGCCTACAACGGGCTGCGCTCCGATCAGACGGTCGAGGTTCTGCGCCGGCTGGTCGATGACCCTGCGCTGCCCGGCGCGGCGCGTGGTGAGATCCGGCTCGACCTCGGGCTGCTGATCGGCAATCAGGTCGGTCGGGGCAGCGAAGGAGGTCTCGAACTCATCAGAGCGATCGAAGAGCTGAGTACCCGTCCGGCGCTGGCGGCGCGGGCCATGGCGGCCCTTGCGTTGCCGTATTGGCCCCGTGGCACGCTGGCGGACAATCTCATCTGGCTGGAGCGCGCCGAAGCGACAGCAGGTGGGAGCGGGGATACCACGGTCCAGGCAGCAGTCGCGGCGAACCGGGTGACCGTGCTGCTCAGCGTGGGTGATCCGGACGGGTGGCGGCTCTTGGAACAACTTCCCCGGGAGAGCGATGATGTGCGCATTCTCGGACACTCGGGTCGTGGTCTGATCAACGCCGCCGATGCGGCGATCTGGCTGGGCGAGTACGCGACAGCGCGCGAACTCCTGGCCGAAGGCCCGAAGCTGGCCGCTCGCGGCGGGCACCTGTACGTGGAACAGGGGGCACGGGGTAAGTCGCTGATTCTGGACATGATGACCGGCCACTGGGCAGGCCTGACCGCCCAGGCCCGCGCGCTCGTCACGGAGCTCGGCGAGATGCCGCTCATAGCGGGCCACGCCGGGCTGGTGCTCGGCCTGCTTGCCGTGGCGAGGGGTGAATGGAACCAGGTGGGCACCTGGCTGTCAGCTCCCGACCTGGCCGGGGACGACAGCCCCGTACCGCTGGCAGCCGCGGCCGCGGGCGGCCGCATCAGGCTCGCCCTGGCCCGCAACGAACAGCAGACCGCGGCCCGGGAGGCGGCCGAGGCATGGGCACGGCTGCAAGCCAAGGCCGTGTGGGTATGGGCGACCGAGCTGGCCCCCTGGGCTGTGGATGCAACCGTCCGCGCCGGAGAGTTGGACAAGGCGCGGGCGATGGTGGACGAATTCGCGGCAGGCACCGAGGTCAGACAGGCACCCGCCGCCACGGCAGCACTGATGTGGTGCCGGGCACTGCTGGCCGAGGCGGCCGACGCGTTCCCAGAGGCAGCCGAGTACTTCCGGCGCGCCCGTGCTTGCTATCAAACGCTTCCCCGGCCCTACGAGGCAGCTCTTGCAGCGGAAGCCGTCGGACGATGTGCCCTGGCAGACAACCTGGAGACCACTGCGGGCATCTCCAACCTGGCCACTTCTACTGAGGAGTTGGAAGTCCTCGGTGCGACATGGGACGTGGCCCGAGTCCGGGCTGTACTGCGAGCCCACCCCAGCGCCGAGCGGCGCCCACCGGGCCGCCCCCGATACGGTGAGCGGCTGTCGCCGCGTGAGCAGGAGGTCGCAGAGCTCGCGGGTGCCGGCCTGAGTAACCGCGAGATCGCGGCTACGCTGCACCTGTCCCCGCGTACGGTGGAGCAGCATGTCGCTCGTTCCCTCCGGAAGTTGGGCGCGGTCTCTCGACGAGACCTGGCCGTGACGGACCGTGGCGGCAAGCCTGGCCCGGGGTATCCGGCAGGTCCATCGACGTGAGCCTTGCCGGGTCGCTCAACACAGCGATGCAGGCGACCTGGCCGACGAAGACGGATGCAACGACTCGAGAGCGGGGCCGTCCTCGCGCTACGACACGATCCCGGGCGCAGTTCCACTACCGACCGGCACCGCGTTCCTCATCGACGCACTCCGGGCCGCCTCGGCAAGACGGGTGCGAGGCATGCCCGCCTGCGGCCGCATCGGCCGCCGCGGGCCCTGACCGCTCAAGAACGTGGACGAAGCCCCGCCACCAGCCGGGCATGCCTCCCCATGGGTCATGCAGGCCGTCGTGACCGGCATGCCAGTCGACCCCAGGCCAACTGATCCCCCACAAGGGTGAAAAGTGCTGATCTGACGTTCATATCCACGGGAAGTGATGCATCACCGTCCCGAGTACGCGTGTTCCAGCGGCGTACCGGCCATACGCAGGACAGACACGGAGGAAGAACATGCCGATCACTCAGAACCAGGGGTCCACTGCGGGGGGCCAGGCAGTGACCGTGACCGGGACCGACCTCGGCGGTGCCACGGCGGTGAACTTCGGAACGCAGCCGGCCGCCATCACCGGCAACACGGCCAACTCGGTCTCCGTCATCACACCGGCGGGAGCCGGCGTGATGGGGGTCACGGTCGTCACCCCCGGCGGCGTCGGCGGTCCCGAGCCCTTCTTCTATCTCCCGCCGCCGGTGATCCTGTCCGTGTCGCCGGGCTCGGGGCCGGTGGCAGGCGGCAGCACCATCACCATCTCCGGGCGGTCCTTGGCCTCGGCGACCTCCGTGCAGTTCGGTGGGTCGACAGTCACCCCGACGGTGGTGTCCGACCAGGAACTGACGGTCGTCTCGCCGACGGGTGCGGCCGGCGCGGTGGCGTTGGCCGTGGTCACGCAGGGGGGAACGGCCAGCACCGCGTTCAGCTTCGTCGACCCGCCGACCGCGACCGGGTTCAGCCCGCTGACCGGGCTGCAGGCCGGCGGCACCCTGGTCGGCATAACAGGAACGAACCTGCTGACAACCACCGGGGTGACCTTCGGCGCCGTCCCGGCCACCTTCGCCGTGCTCTCCGACACCCAGATCGCGGCCACGGCGCCGGCCCATGCGCCAGGGACAGTCACTATCACCGTCACCACCACCGGTGGCAGCGACGCGGCGCCCGGGACCTTCCTGTACCTGTTGTGACCGCTCCGCCTCCCACCACCACGCAGAGCCCGGTATCCGTCAGCGCGGATCGTGATCACGTCTCACGAGACACCGGAGAAGTGACCCGAATATCGCGACAGTGCCCTTGTCATCGTGGACGAAGCACATGCGCTGGCCCAGGGCAGCGAAGCCATGCTCGCCGCCTCCAACCTCATTCCTGCAGAGAGGCAAGCACAACCATGTCATTCACCCTTTAATTACCGGCCAGTTGCACCCTTTCTTTGGGGGCGGCATCACTCTCCGACCCCCAGGGACTCAACTCAGCTGACGACTACGGGGGTTCGGCGACACGTCCATTGTCAGTGCGGTGCGCTTCACTGTCCGCAATGGAGCTCACGCAAGCGACCTTCAACGACCTGCTGGCCCAACTCGGCCCGGGAGACGGCTGCACGTACCTGACCAATGACCTGAAGAACCCGCAGGACCTGACCGACCTGCTCGGCAGCAGGTACGGCGCCCCGCGCACCCTCGTCCTCGGCGGCTTCACCGATCCGACGGTCGACGAGTCCAAGGGCGCGGCCTCTCTTCTTTCTCACGTGTCGTCGGGCCAGAACTGGACCAGGTAGCGCTCCACGCCCTCGGGTACGCCCTCGCGGGCGAGCCTGCGGACCTCATCGCGGCCCCGGCAGTGCGCCCGTACCCGCCATCCGGCACTGTGGTCGGACAGCTGCACATACGCTGGCATCGGGCCACCGGCGACCGCCCACACCGCCAGCTCCCCCGAGCAGCAGAAGATCCCGCTCTCGGCCGGGAGATCTACGGCCGCAGCCTGCTCGGCATCGCCGAACAGCCCACTTTCATCATCTGACCTCTTGCCATGGGGTGAGCGGCCGACGGCAGGGGCTGACAGGCCACTCGCCCCAGTGCGTTGTTCCGGTGATCATCGGTGTGTGAAGACAGAAGATCAGACGGTGGGCCCCAGGTCACCGCATAGAGGGCACCGACCTGTCCGCCCACGCCCCCGAGCACCTGGCCGCCGTCGCCCAAGAACTCAACAGCCGCCCACGCAAAACGCTCGGCTGGGAAACCCCAGCCGAGCGCCTCGCTAAGCCACTGGACCTAGCCAGTTGACCAGCAGTGTTGCGACGACCCCTCGAATTCGCCCACGTCCCGGGGGGCGACGTCGCGGTCCGTCGCCGGACGTCTCAGCCGCATCCGGCAGACAGCGGACGCCCCGCTTCACGAGGCGTTCCCCCTCAACGGAGGTCAGTTGGCGTTGACCAGGCCATGAGCGGGCACGGTGACCGTACGCGCGCCCGGCCGACCGCCCAGAACAACCTTGCGCAGCGCGCTGTTGTTGCTGAGGTTGGTCTCCTTCAGCCGCTTCTCGGGGTTGGCCAGAACCTGGATGTAGTAGGTGCCGTTCGGCAGGTTCGTGATGTCGAAGGACTGGCCGGGGAGGTCCTGGCTGTAGGTGTCGCCCGAGCCGACGTCGAGCACCTCGCGGACGGAGATCGATTTCTCCTGGCCGCATGCGGTGGACAGGTCCGTGTTGGCCGGGTCCCAGTTGGCGTTCTTCACCGTGTAGTCCACGGCATCGGTGTTGGCCAGGCAGAAGGCCTCCTTGCCACTGCGCACCGCTTCCTTCTGGTCGGCCTTCAGCAGCCGGTAGCTGGCGAAGTCCGTGAAGTGCCAGTGCTCGTGCCCCGGGCGCGGGTCCCACTCCATGGTGCCGGTCGGCGTGTAGCCGACCTGCTTGCCATTGGCGTCGTAGAAGTACTGGTAGGCGTCCATGAGCTTCTTGCCGGGCGAGCGGAATCCGTCCACCACGAGCTTCGCGGGCCCCGCGTTCCACACATTGGCGCTGAAGGCGAGGTAGTCCTTCCCGGGGACGTCGGCACCGCCGTCACTGATCTGGATGCCGTAGGCCGGCAGAGAACGGAGGTCGGGCTTGGGAACGTCCGGCACCGTAGCCCTGCCGGTCGGCCGCTGCGCGTTGGGCGCCGCCGCGGGCGCCTTCCGGGAGCCGTCCGTCTGTCCGGGCCCGTCACCCACCTGTGCCGACCTGAAACCGGCCTTCTTCAGTGCCCACGGCAGGGCGGGCGGCGCCGGGGTGTGAGGCCCGTGGCCCACGTTGTACGACGGCCCCGCCCCGCTCGTCGCGGGAGCGGGCGCGGGCATGGGGGTGGCGGCGTGACCGGAGTGCCCGGCCCCGTGGGATCCGTGGCTGCTGCCGGCCGCCGACCTGCCCGCGGGTCCCTCATCGCTGAGCTCGCGTACGGTCACCTTGACCCTCTGAGGCTTGTCCGCGATGTCGAACAGGTCGCGGTAGCGCTTGGCCACGGACACCTTGGCGGTGTACTTCCCGGCCGGAAGGAGGACCGGCGCGGAGTAGTGGCCCGAGTACGTGTTGGACGCCCAGCCGTTCTCGACGCCCCACACCGAGCCGAGCGTGAAGGGGTTCACGGGACAGCTCTGGGGGTACTTCGACTTGGCCGGGGCGTCAGGGCGCACCCGACCGGACGCGTTGTTCGGACAGAACGCCTCCGACTTGGTCAGCACCTTCTTGCCGGCCGCGTCGGTGATGGTGATCTCGGCGAAGTTCGGAAGCCCTGAGAAGTCCTTCACCAGACCCTTGGGAAGGGCCTTCGTCCGGACCTTCTTCCCCGCACGGATGATCTGCGTGGCGACGACCGGGTCCTTGTAGGACTTGCGGGTCACCTTGAGTTCGAGGGGCCCGTTCTCGGCGGTGACGTACGTACCGAGGTCCAGGTAGACGCCAGGTGATTCCTTCCATGAGTCCAGAGTCACCGAGTTGGAGGCAGCGATCAGGCTGAGCTTCGGCGTGGGCTGCGCCTTCTTGGCGTCGGGGGCGGCTGCGACGACACCTGCGGTCACAGCGATTGCCGCGGCGACGGCTATCGCCGGACGCCATGGCCGGGACAAGAGGGATCTGGTCATCATTCCTCGGTTTTCTGCGAGTGCCTGATGGGACGGTGGACGGACAGCGGCGCACGGAACGCCGCTTGGGCCGGATGCGACGCGACGGACTCCGGGCGCGAGACGGTCCTCCATCTTGTGAAAGGAGGAGGCACCCACCCTGGGTTGTCCGTGGGCTCGCGGATCGCGAATCATTGACCGAAAACAGGTCATGCGCCCTGGATCAAGCCGTGCTGGTGCGGTTTCTGCCCTGCGTGCCCGTCAGTTGTGGTAGCGCTCGGCGGTGGCCGCCGGAAGGGCGAGTGGTCGGGGTGCCCAGCACGCCCTGACGACGAAACGTGGAACCCGCCGAGTTGCTCGGATTGCCGGACCGCTCGCTGATGGAACTCGCCGCGGACCCGGGGAACAGAGACGGATGAGCGGACACGGAAGCGACGGGGCGTCCACCACGGTGGGCGCCCTCGCTGCGGCGGAGTTGTTGCCCAACGCCTTCTGCGTACCCGGGGCTGTCCGACGAATCGCGTGAGCGCTCTCGGGACAGGTCGTTCCCCACCTGGTCCGGTTCAGCCCAGCGCAAACCCGGCTCCCGGCCAACTCCCGCCGGAGTCAGCCTATTTCGAGATCTACCGCCCGCAATGACAACAAATGACCGTTCGAAAAAGCGAATCGGACACATAAACCATGGCCTGCATTGGCGCAGGCCCCAGCAACAGTGAGTGAGAGAGACGCCCGTTCGCTGAGTGGCGTGCTCAGTCAAACTCCGCGTTTCAGCAGCCTGCGCAGTTCCAGCTCGCCTTGGATTGCAGGAGACGTGGCGACGGGCTCCGGACGGAGTCGTCTGGGTCCTGCTCGGCCGGGCCGCGGGCACCGCCTGCCACCTCGTCAGGTCGTGCGTCGTGAGGGGCGGTGCCCGCGGCGGCCGGACCGATCGCCGTCAGCCGTCGGAGGGTTCGACCCACAGGACGACGTGGTGGCCGTCGCCGGCCTCGTTCAGGACAGCGATCCTGGTATTGGTGTCCGGCACGATCACGCCGCTGGTGGGGTTGGCCGGGTCGTAGTAGTGGTCACCGTCCTGTCCCGGGCCGGCAAGCCGCCCAGCGGTGACGGCTTGCCCGGGTTGGCAGTTGGCCGGCCCAGCGGCTCCGGAACGGCCTGCCGGGGTCAGCGGCTGGCCGGCTCCGGTGACGGAACGTCCACCTCAAAGCCATCCCACCCATGCCACAGCCTCGCCGCACTCCCCCACCAGGCCGTTGACCAGTACAAATGGAGAAGGCTCCCTGGAGTACTAGGGCCTGAGGACGATCTTGCCGTGGGTGTGGCGGCGTTCGAGCTCGGTGTAGGCCTCGCGGACTTGCGCCAGCGGGTAGACGTTCGCGATCGGCACGTCGAGGTGTCCGTCGGCGATCAGGCCGGCAAGCTCGGCGAGCACCTTGGCGCCCGGCCCGGCCGCGACCCCTCCGTCAGTCTTCACCCCGTGCTTCTCGGCGGCCGCGAAATCGGCGATGGTGTCGATCCGATCGGTCTCGACGCCGAGGGCGAGGGCCAGTTCGACATACCCGTCGCCGAAGGTGTCGATGAAGGCGTCCACGCCGCTGGGCGCGGCGGCCCTGATGCGGTCCGCGACGCCCTCGCCGTACGCGACCGGGATCGCGTCGTGCCTCTTCAGCCACTCGTGGTTGCTCTCGCTCGCCAGGCCGATGACCGTGGCCCCGGTACGGCGCGCGAGCTGGACGGCGAGCGAGCCGACTCCCCCGGCGGCTCCGGAGATGACGACGGTCTCGCCTTCCTTGGGCTGGACGGCGTGTACCGCCCCCCATGCGGTTACGCCGACGACGTACAGGCTGCCGGCCACCTCCCATGAGACCTTCTCCGGCTTGCGCGTGAGGTCACCGGCCTCGACCAGGACCAGCTCGGCCTGGGAGGCCCGCTTCTGGGTGAAGCCGATCACCTCGTCGCCGGGCGAGAATCCAGCAACCCCGGCGCCGACCTCCTCGATGACCCCGGCGAGGTCGCTGCCCTGCCCGGACGGGAACGTCGACGGGAACAGGTCCGCCACCGCCACCTTCTGATGAGCCGACCGAGCACGGATCGTCGACGAGGACGGATGGTCGCCCGCCGGGGGCATGCCCCAACTGTTCCAGGCCTTCGAAACGGCACCCTCTCCCTGCCCGAGGCAGCCGCCCAGTTGCGCGCCTGGGCCCACTGACCGGCCCTGCGACGCAGCCCGGTCCGCGGCCGGAGCCCGGCGGGCCGCCGGCCCCCGGCTGTGAGCGGCGTGGAGGTCTCGCGCCGTTGACACTTCAGGCGCCGGAGGTCAGTCTCGCTGCCCCCAGTCCAGACGGTCGGCCAGACCGGCGGCGGCGAAGGCGGCTATCAGCTCGCCGCGGCCTTCGGTGAAGTGGGCCCAGCTGTCGTAGTGGACGGGGACCACGCGGCGGGCGCCGAGGAGCTGGGCGGCCTCGGCGGCCTGGGCGCTGTTCAGGACGATCAGCTGGTTGTCGAAAAGTACGGGGAAGCGCGGGGCGCCGGCGAAGAGGAGGGCGGTGTCGATGGAAGCGAAGCGCTCGGCGATCTCCTTGACCGCGTCGAGGGAGGCGTTGTCGCCGCTGACGTAGACGGTCGGCAGACCCTCTCCGGTCAGGATGAAGCCGACGACCTGGCCCGTGATCGGCTCGACCGCCTCACGCGGGCCGGGGCCGTGGACGGCGGGGACGCCGGTCACGGTGATCGTGCCGCCGTCGGGGCGGTTCAGCTCGATGGACTCCCAGTCGGCCATACCCTTGGTCTTCCCCTCCAGGCGCTGTCCGCCGCCGGGGGTGGTGAGGGTGAGCGGGACGTCGGCGAGCAGTGCCCGGCCCGAGGTGTCGAGGTTGTCGGGGTGCTCGTCGTGCGAGAGCAGAACCACGTCGATGGGGCCGAGGTCGGCAGGGGCTCCGCTGGAGGGGGCGGTCTTGGTCAGGAACGCGCCGCCGGGACGGGCGTAGTCGCCCGGGGCGTCGAAGGTCGGATCGGTCAGGAAACGCAGGCCGCCGTACTCGAAGAGGGCGGTCGGGCCGCCAAAGACGCGGACAGGGAAAGGGTTGGTCGTTGCAGGGAGAGAAGACACGAAGCACCTCACGGATAGGTATCGTCGAACCGTGAGACGACCGTAGTCGCTTCTCACGGATTCGCGCAAGCCGTACCATGAGGAACATGAAGGAGCCCGTGATCGAACAGCCCGGCCTCACGCCCGCACAGGGCGAGGAAGAGCACCTCTCTCTCGCCCTTGCCAACAGCGCGATCGCGCTGGCCGGCGGGCACACGGTCGATCTTGTGGGCACTCCCGCGCAGGCGAACCAATGGCTGACGGAACGCGGTCTCGCTCCGGTCGACGCCGGCATGCGGGAGATGTGCGCGACACAGCTGCGCTCGCTGCGTGAACAGATCAGGTCGCTCTTCGCCTCCCGCGCCGAAGGTCTGCCCGCCCTCCCCACCGCGGTCAGGGCCATCAACGACGCGATGACCCGCGTCCCCACCGCCCCGCTGCTGCAGTGGGACGACAAGACCGGCCCCTACCGCGCCACCCCCCACCCCACCACCGCGATCCTGGACCACGCCCTGGCCACCCTCGCCGCTGACGCCTCCGACCTGCTCACGGGCCCCGACGCGGACCGCCTCACCGCCTGCGGCTCTGCACCCTGCAACCGCTACCTGCTCCGCTACGGCCGCCGTCACTGGTGCTCCACCCGCTGCGGCGACCGCGCCCGCGCCGCCCGCGCCTACGCACGCCGCGCCACCTCCCACTGACGCTGCAGCCACGGCTGTCCGATATCGCAAACGAAGCCAGGCGGTCCAGTTGCGTCAGGCGGCGTCCGCGACGGCTTGGCGGCCGTTTGCCGTGATGCGGAAGGGGTGCGGGTGGGTGCGGTGTTCGCCGTTGGGGTCGGCGCTGCCCTGGACGTGGCCGCAGTCGTCTATCGAGTCGCCAAGGCCGAGCTGCCGATTCCGATTACAGCCAACGGAAGGCGTCGCGGACCTGAGATGCCGCGCCGCTCAGATGGTCGCCCTCCAGGCGCTCGTCGAGTTCGTACGGATCATCGACGCCGTTCATGACGGCGGCCGCGGCGGAGTCCAGAACATCGGCGAACGCGTCGTGAACGCCGGCGTCCTCTGTGGCTCTGCGTCGCGGGTTACGGCCGAAAGCTCCCCCAAGTCAGCGAGTCGCTCAACACCTGGGCATCCATCAAAGTCGGTCCGTCGGGTGATCCGCAGGTTGCCACCGTGGCTGCTGGCGTCGTATGGAGAACGATCTTTCGACACCACCAGGCAGGGAAGGGACGACCACCGTGGCCACAGCATCGTTCCCGGTGACCGCTGATGAGCCGGAGCGCCTCCGTCTCCTTGAGCGGTACGGCATCCTGACGGCACCGGCCCCGCCGGACCTGGCGTCGATCGTGGAACTCGCCGCCCATACCTGCCAGGTCCCCCACGCATTGATCAACATCATCTCTGCCGAGCACGCCAACCTGATCGCAGCCATCGGCTTCGAACCGACGCAATGCGCGCGCAGCGACTCCATGTGCGCGGTCACCATCGTCGAGCCGGCCCCGGTGTTCGTCCCGGACGCCACGCTGGACCCCCGGTTCGCGGACAACCCCTACGTCAGCGGCCTCCTCGGCGATATCCGCTTCTACGCCGCCTCCCAACTTCGCACCCCCGAAGGCCCAGTCCTCGGCACCCTCTGTGTCTTCGACACGCAGGTCCGCCAGCTGACCGTCTCGCAGCGCGGCGCGCTGGACAAGCTGGCCCGCATGGTCGTCGACGTACTCGACCTGCACCGTCACCAGACGCTGCTTCAGCAGGCACTGCAAGCCGCCGATGCGGCACGCTCCGAACTCGAACGCTCCAACTGCGCCCTGCAGCAGTTCGCCGGACAGGTCAGCCACGACCTCAAGAACCCGCTGACCGGCATCCTGGGCCACGCCGACAACCTCATCGACATCCCGGCGATCGCCAACGACCCAGACGCCTCCTTCTGCGCCCAACGGGTCATCAACTCCGCGAACCGCATGCGCACCATGATCGAAGACGTGCTCGCCCTGGCCAGCGCGGGCGGACAACTCCACCTCGAACCCGTCGACCTCAACGCGCTCGCCCACGCCGTCATCGACGACCTCGATCGCCCCATCAGCACCTGCGACGCGCGTGTCACCGTCGGGAACCTGCCCACCGTGGTCGCCGACCCGACCCAGCTGCGAGTGCTGCTGCAAAACCTCGTCAGCAACGCCCTGAAATTCCGCAACCCCGCCCAGCCTTGCCGGATCATCATCACCGCCCCAGTCCTTCGGCAGGGATGGGACATCGCTGTCATCGACAACGGTCGCGGCATCCCGCCGCAGGACCGGCAGCGCGTGATGGACATGTTCACCCGTCTGCACCAGGACGTAGAGGGCTCCGGCATCGGACTGGCCACCTGCCAGCGGATCGCCACCGCCCACGGCGGGGCCCTCCGCCTTGAAGAGACCCCCGGCGGCGGCACCACCGCCGTGCTCAATCTGCCCACCAGCACCACACCGAACTGATAGCCGTCCTCGGCGTCGACCCGGGCCGTTGCCCAATCCGTGCGCGGCCGCTCAGGCGTGCATGCGGTGGAGTGCTCTCATCGCGCTCTCGACGACCTCGTCGTCGGACGCCTGGGCGAGTTTATGCGCGTGGTCGCCGCCGTTGAAACCGAGCAGGACGGGCTTGCCGAAGACTTTGTATCCGTTGACCCACCAGGACCACAGGCCAGGGTTGTCCGGGTCGAACCATTCGATGACGTCGATGTCCTTGTCCCAGAAGGGCTTGGGAAATTCGAGCCACAGTTTGTCCAGAAGGCCGGCTCCGAGCGCACTGACGGCTTCTTGCTTGGCGTTCGGCAGGGCTGGATCGAAGTCGATGGTTCCTGCCTTGAGCACGCCGATCGGGACTGTGATCACCGCGCGGTCGGCGCGCACGATGCCGCCCTTCTTCAAGGTCACCGTCACCCCATCCCCGCTGTGCCGCACGCCGGTGACGACCTGTTGCGTGCGCACCGGGATGTCACCGCGGACGTGGGCGAGCAGGCGGTCGTAGCCCCTCGGCAGCAGCAGATCGGGGCCTTTGAGGTCGCGGCCCTCGAAGGTGGCGGTCACCGAAAGCTGCCGGGGCTCGGCAGCGAAATCCAGGGGATAGTTGATGTTCAGCGCATTGCGCAATGCAGCCGACGGCCGGCGGGGCATCACCGAGGCCACGGTGACGGTGTCCGGGTCTTCGACGTCTTCCAGCTTCTTCTCGTAGCGGGCGAGTTCCCCCATCGCGTGCTCGTCCCCGCCGGTGGAATTGTCGTAGTCGAACGCGTAGCTGGGGTCGCCGGTCTCTTTGAGCACCTTGGTCATCGCGTTGCCCGAGGAGCCGTGAATCCACGAGGCGCCCATCTCGGCCGGGGCTCCTGCGAGATGTCGCGTCCAAACACGACCGCCGACCCGGTCGCGACCTTCAAGGACCGTCACCTGAAAGCCATCGTCGGAAAGGGCGCGGGCACAGCCGAGCCCGGCGAACCCGGACCCGATGACCACGATGTGCTCCCCGCTCTCAGCGTCGTTGCTGACTTCGGCGGCTGCGCGGCGTCCGCTCTCCAAGGCGCCGTGCGCTGTGGAGGGTGCCTCTGAGGACGTCGCTTCGCCGGCGAAGTACAACCGGCCGGCCACTGGCGCGGCCAGCAGGGTGCGTGCACTCGCGCCCAGCGTGCTGGGCGCGAGGTACGAATACGAGCAGCGGGCGAAAGGATCCGTCGACCACGAAGTGCGCAAGTACGCCACCGGGTCCACCGCATTGCTGAAGCCATCGCGCCTGGATCCGTCGGCTCGCCCCGATTTGCTTGCGGTACAGGATGCCAGCCACCCGGTGGTGGCCAGCGCGAGCGCAGAGCCGAGCAGTCGGCGGCGTCCCGTGCCGTCCGGGGAGTTCATGCTGAAGAGATCCTTTCAGAGAGCAAGCTGCAGGAACGACCGTATAGGCCGACTGCGACATCCGATGTGCTCCAACAGCCAGCGCACCCGCCACCGGCGATCGAAGAACGCATGCGTGACGCCGAGACGGTGAGACCCGCCGCCAGGCCAATCCAGGACATCTGAAGCGTGAGAACGGCCCAGGTGCGTCCTTGACCAGGCAGCCGCTCGTGTCCGCACGCAGCGCCTCGTACACGTACTCGTCGACGTTGAAGGTGGTGACAGCCAAGACCTTGGCCGGTTCCTCGCTGCCGGGTCCGGCCAGTTGCCGGGTGGCCTCGATGCCGTCCAGGAGACGGCATCTGATTGTCCATCACGACAACGTCGGGGCGCAGCCGGCGAAGACCGCTTCAGCAAGACGTCGCGGAGCCGGTCGTGGTTGTGCGACTCCGGGACCATCCGTCACGCCTGTCTGTCCGTCCTCGGTCGGAGAAACCTTGCCTCGTTGATGGATTCGCCCAACTCCCTTACACGAAAGGGTTGGTGCGTCCCATCAGGCACCAACCCCGAGGAGCCCCCCACGTGCGAAGCAGTCGAATAGCCCCCTTCGTAGCGGCCAGCGCCGTCGCCGCCCTGGTTCCCGCGCTCGCACCGGCTACGGCATCCGCCGCAGAAAATCCCCTGAGCCACTACCTTCAGCAGAAGCCGGCATGGCACCGCTGTGACACAGCGATGCCGGCGGCCTTCCAGTGCGCCATGATCAAGGTGCCGCTCGACTACAGCCGCCCCGGCGGCAAGAAGCTCAATCTCGCCATATCGAAGTTGAAGACGAGCACCAAGAAGGAACGCCGCGGTGTGCTCCTGCTCAACCCGGGTGGCCCAGGCGGTCCGGGCGTCGACATGCCGCAGCAGCTGGCAAGCGAGCTGCCGAAGACCGTGAAGGGCAAGTACGACCTCATAGGCTTCGACCCGCGAGGCATCGGCCAGAGCTCCCCCGTCAGCTGCGGCCTGACGCCCAAGGAACAGAACTGGGAACGGGCGTACAAGGCCGAGACGTTCGCCAAGGACGTGAAGTGGGCCCGAACCGTCGCCGAGAAGTGCAATGCCAAGCAGGGCGACAAGCTGCGCCACATCACCACCCGCAACACCGCCCGGGACATGGACGTGATCCGTGCCGTGCTCGGCGAGAAGAAGATCTCCTACCTGGGATACTCGTACGGCACCTATCTCGGCGCGGTCTATGCGCAGATGTTCCCCGAGCGCTCCGACCGCTTCGTGCTGGACAGCGCTGTCGACCCGGCTCGGGTCTGGCGCGGCATGATCCAGGTCTGGGCGGAGGGCACCGAGCCCGCCTTCACCAGGTGGACTGAGTGGACCGCCAAGCGGAACTCCACGTACAAACTGGGCCAGACGCCCCAGGCGGTCCGCAAGACCTTCTACGACCTGGTCGCCCAGGCCGACCGCAAGCCGATCGACCTCGACGGCGCTGTGCTGACCGGTGACGACATCCGCGCCAGCAGCCGCGACATGTTCTTCAGCGTGCGCGACGCCGCCGAGTCGGTCGTCGAGCTGAAGAAGGCCGCCGCCGGAAGGCCCCCGTCCGCTGTCCGAGAGCCCAAGACGCCCACGCCGCTCCCGCCGTCGTTCGGCCGCACCGTGCCCTCGGACAACGGCGACGCCGGCTTCTGGTCCGTCGTATGTGCCGACACTCGCAATTGGCCGCGCGATCCTGAGCAGTACCGCAGCGACGCGATCCGGGACAAGGGCAAGTACCCGCTGTACGGCGACTTCGCGTCCAACATCAAGCCGTGCGCGTTCTGGAAGAAGAACGGCAGTGAGCCTGCCACCACGATCGACAACAAGGTCGGCGCGCTCATCCTGCAGAACGAGTGGGATCCCCAGACACCGTTGACCAGCGGTCAGGGCATGCGCCGCGCCATGAAGGGCTCGAAGATGGTCACGGTCGTCGGCGGTGTCGGACACGGCATCTACGGCTCCAAGTCGTGCGCGGACAAGACCGCCACGGCCTACCTGACCACCGGCAAGCTGCCGGCGAAGGAGGTGACCTGCCAGGCCGCTCCGGCAGCACGCGAGCGCAGCAGCGCCAATCCGCTGCCGCTTCCGACGCCTCACGGCATCCCGGGGATGGTCAGCCGCTTCTGAACAACTGTCGCTCTTCGGGACGGCGCGCCGCAGGCGATGAGCCCGCGGCGCGCCGCCCCGGGGAGTGTTACTCGGTCACTTCGTGGTCGTGACCGTCGTGCAGGCCGCCGCCGCTGCCCGCGTCACCGTCCGTCGGGACGGAGTCGACCGGCTTGCGCAGCGAGCTCAGGTCCTGGGCATAGGTGCCCACGGCGTTGGCGATGACGCCGATGTTCACCTTGAACGCCGTCATGTTGATGTTGCTGAGGTCGTCGCCCTTGGCGTGGTAGTTCACGTCGTACGCGACGCCGGCCGCACCGCCGAACTTCGCCGCCTGCGCCTCCGTCTTGATGCCCTCAGCGCCCGTGAAGGTGCCGCCGGACGGGATGCCGACCTCGATGAACGGCCCGTAGTCGGAACGGCCGGTGAAGTCCGTGCCCTCGTGCGGCGTGCCGCGCTTGTCGAGGAACTCGTTGATGTCCCGCTCGAGTTGGGCCGAGCCCGTCGGGCCCGCCGGGGCACCGACGCCGTCCGAGTCGTCGCCGTCGTAGACGAACTGCCCGAAGTTCGGCGAGGCGATCATGTCGAAGTTCAGGTAGAGCTTGATCTCCTTCTTGCCCAGGCCGCTCAGGTTCGCGACGTAGTGCTCGGAGCCGAGCAGGCCGACCTCCTCGGCCGACCACCAGGCGAAGCGCACCTTGTTGGCGGGGCGCTTCTCCGCCTTGGCCAGCTCCTCGGCGACCTCGAGCAGACCCGCCGAGCCGGAGCCGTTGTCGTTGATGCCGGGGCCCGCCGTGACCGAGTCGAGGTGCGCACCGAGCATCACGGTGTTGGCCGCGTTGCCGTGGCGGGTCTCCGCGATGACGTTGTTGGTGCTGCGCGTCTCCTGCAGCTGGCGGATCTCGAAGGAGATGTTCACCGGACCGTTGGAGAGGTCCGCAGCGAGTTTCTCGCCCTCGGCGAGGGTGATGCCACCCGTCGGGATCTTCCCGGCGGCCGCGTCGCCGAGGGTGCCCGAGAGCGCGCCCTCGGTGTTGTTGTAGACGATCGCGCCGATCGCGCCCGCGTCGGCCGCGGCGGCCTGCTTCGCGGCGAAGGTGCAGCCGCCGCGCTTGATCAGTGCGATCTTGCCGGTGAAGGTGCCCGGCGCGTAGTCGGTGGCCTCGCAGCCGGTGGTGGCGTCCACCGGCACCGCGGCCAGATCGGCCTTGATGCCGCCCACCGGGGTGGACTTGGTGTACGTCATCGCCTGGATGGCGACGTCGCGGGGCGCGGCCGATACGACCGAGAGCTTCTGGGCGAGAGTCTCGGTGTAGATGAACTCGAAGCGCTGGTACGAGACGTCGTACCCGAGCTTCTTCAACTGCTGGTACACGTACGCGGCGGACGCGTCGTGCCCGAGCGAGCCGGCGGCGCGGTGTCCGGCGGTCGTGTCCGCTATCTGCTGGAACTTCTGCAGGTGCTTGAAGGCGTCCTGCGCGGACGACCTTTCGACCAGCTTCCGTGCCAGCTTCGACGCCTCCTTAGCCGCCCGGTCGGCGGGGTCCTGGTGTGCTGCGGAGGGAGAGGCCGATGCCAGCAGGAGCGGGGTGGCGAGTGCGGCTGCGGCCATAGTGGCCACGGCTCTGCGATGGGATGCGTTCACAGAGGTCCTTCCCGGTGCGAACGTAGGTTGAGGGGAAGCTAGCGATCTCTGCGGGTTCTGGGAACACCTGAGCCGTAACTGACGGCTTATTTCATGTAATTGGCACGAGGAGCCGAAGCATCCACTTCAACATGTCCTGGATCAGAACCTTTTTCGCGGCCGGTGCCGCTCTTGCCGCACGTTTCATCTCCTGCTTGTGCGCCCGTACATTGGCCGGGCGACGTCGCCCGCTGCCATAGCCGTGTCCCCCTGGTTGTCGTCCGCTCTTACCCCCGCCGAGCCGATCGGCGCGTATCCGCTCCTCGCGGGAGCCGCGCCTGTCAGAGGACGTGCACTATCTCGATGCGGACCGGTGGCGGCGGTGAGCCGCTGCGGGCTGGATCACGCGGTCCCAGGTCCCCCAGAATGAATTCGTAGTCCGCACAGCACGTCACGAGAGGAAGCTCAGGCGCATGGCCGGCAACGCAGACATGGTGGCCTTCATCGAAGCGCGACTTGCCGAGGAGGAGCAGGTCGCGTTGAACGCCGGCGGCGCGAATTGGAGGTGCCCGGCGGGTGCGCCCGGTGAAGTCCATGACAGGACGTCCGGCATCGCGTTCACCGTGAGAGGAGCCAACTACGACCAGCACATCGCGCTGCACGACCCGGCTCGCGCGCTGGCCCGCCACGAGACCAATCGCGTCCTGCTCGGCGAGTATCTGGAGGTGGCGGACCGGGACGTCGACCGGCCGGCCGACGACTTCGCCTCCGGCCGCGCAGTCGGACTCGGCTTCGCGGTGCGGCAACTGGCCGCCGAGTACGCCTGGCATCCCGGCTACAAGGCGAAATGGCTCCCCCGGTTCACCCGGTAGCGCTCGTACCGGCATGCCGACGCCCTCCGCTGTGCTGCACGGAGGAGAGCGCGAGTCGTGCGGCTGCCGTGTTGGTCGGCCGCCGCGGCCCCGACAGATCTCCGGGTCCGTGGCCGTGCGTCAGACGTGCTGGCCGGCGAACTCCTCGGCCATACGCTTGAACTGGCCCAAGCCGTAGTTGGTCAGCGTCTTGTCCAGGTTGGTGAGCTCGGCGATGAGCTGCTTGTCCGCGCAGGGCAGCGCGAGCCGCCCGCGAACCGACGCTCGTCGAGCCGGGTGCCCCGATGCGCCGCGCACACGATCCGTCTGCGGGCCGGTTCGCAAGACAGACCACCGGACCTGAGGCCCTCATCCCCTCGCTGCGGCTCACGACTCTGGGGCGTGTGCGGTGCCGAAGGCCATGCCGGCAGAGGTGAACAGGCGAGCGCAGCGTTCGGCCATGGCTTGTGGGGACTGTTCGGGGTGCCGGATCCACCAGTTGACGAGTGCGGTCACAAGGCCACGCCAGGCGTACTTGAGGGCGTCGGCGTCAAGGGGGTCGGTGAGACGGGCTGCTCGCAGGATGTCGGCTGATCCTGCGGCTGCGAGGTCGTCGATGCCGACCCGGTACTCCTTTGCGAGGCGGGCGGCCTCGCTGTCCGGTGGAAGCCGGTTGTCGTAGAGGACGAGCCATGCTTCCCGGCTGCCTTCCAGGGCTGTGAAGACCGCGTGCAGCACCGCCAGGGGCACGTCCGCAGTGCTACGGCTCCCTGTCATGGCGGTGCGGATCGCGCTGAGGAGTCGCTCACCGATGGGGGTGAGGCAGGCGATGTACAGGTCCTGCTTCGTGCCGAAGTACTGATGCAGAAGGGTCTTGGTGACACCGACCTGCTGTGCGATGGCTGCCAGTGAGGCCGCCTCGTAGCCGCGTCGGCCGAACTCCTCGGTCGCGGCGCCCAGGATGTCCTGCTTGCGGCGTTCCCGGGGGACGCCTTTCGTACCGGCTCTGCGGTGGGGTGAAGACACAGCGCTAATTTTACCCTACGGTAATTTACCTCTAGGTAAATTACCGATGGTGACGGGAGCTTCTTGTGACCGGATCAGAGTCATCGAACCCACCCCGCCGTGCGCGCTCCTGGTGGGGGTGGGGCTGGGCCGATGCCCAGCTCGGCGAAGCCGAATGCATCGCCCTCGGCGGGCAACTGCCGGGCACACTCGCGCGTCCGCTGCCGCTGCCGGACGTAGCCTCACTGCATGTCCCGGCACCGGCCGTCGCGGTCCGGCGTTCCCTGAGCCACCTGGTCACCGCAGACCCGGAGCAACGCGCTGCGCACACGATGGGCAAGGCATACCGGGACGTGATGCGGGCCCTGCGAGGTCGGTCCGGAAGAGTGCCCGACCTCGTGGCCCATCCGGAGACCGACCAGGACATAGCCGACCTGCTCGAGTGGGCCGGAGAGGCGGGAGCTGCCGTTGTGCCCTACGGCGGCGGGTCCTCCGTGACCGGCGGCATCGAGTATCGCGGTGACGCGCACGCCGCAGTTGTCTCGCTGGATCTCACCCGTATGAACCGGGTACTGGAGATCGACAAGGAGAGCCTGGCCGCGCGCATTCAGGCCGGTACGCTCGGCCCGTCCCTCGAAGCCCAACTGCGTCCCCACGGACTCACCTTGCGCCACTTCCCGCAGAGCTTCGAGTTCTCCACGCTGGGCGGCTGGCTCGCCACCCGCGCAGGCGGCCACTACGCCACCCTGCGCACTCACATCGACGACTTCACCGAGTCACTGCGTGCCATCACACCCATAGGAGCCAGTGAATCCTGGCGGCTGCCCGCCTCGGGTGCGGGCCCCTCCCCCGACAGACTCATCCTCGGCTCCGAAGGCACTCTCGGGATCATCACGGAGGCATGGATGCGGCTTCAGGAGAAACCCGCCTTCAAGTCCGCCGCCTCCGTCACCTTCACCTCGTTCGGCGACGCACTACGAGGCCTGCGGTCCATCGCCCAGTCCGACCTCCACCCCGCCAACTGCCGCCTGCTCGACCCCGGTGAAGCGGCCCTGGCCGGCGCCTCCCACGACGGATCCGCCGTACTGATCCTCGGCTTCGAGTCGGCCCATGCCCCCGTCGACCAGCGTCTCGGACAAGCCATCGAACTTGCTCGCTCCCACCATGGACACGCCGAAGATCCTGCCACCGAGCCCGGCACGCCCGCCGACGCGGCCGCAGACGCATGGCGCATCGCCTTCCTGCGTATGCCCTACCTCAGGGACGCTCTGGCCCGCATGGGCGCCATCGTCGAAACATTCGAAACGGCAGTCACCTGGGACCGACTGCCGCAACTGATCGATGCCGTCCGCACCGAAGTAGGCAACGCCGCCCACGTGGCAACCGGTCACCCCGCAACCATCAACTGCCGCATCACCCACGTCTACCCGGACGGCGCCGCACCGTACTTCACCGTCCTCGCCGCCGGCCGCCCCGGCTCCGAAGTCGCCATCTGGGACGAACTCAAAACGGTTGCCAACGAAGTGCTGCACCGCCACAAAGCCACCATCACCCACCACCACGCCATCGGACGCGACCACCGCCCGGCATACGACCGCCAGCGCCCCGACGTGTTCGCGGCCGCGCTCCGAGCCGCGAAAGACACCCTGGATCCCCACGGCATTCTCAACCCGGGACTCCTGATCAACTGAAAGCCGGGGCAAAGAGCCACGAACACAACCGCCGGGTGTGCGCGAAAATCGCGACAGCGTGACCACCGTGGACCGGACCCCGCCTGACACGGGGTCCGGTCAAAGGCCGGTCCAGGTACTTCCACCAGCTCGCACAACGGGACGCGGACCGCCGGCAGTTCTTTCGCCCGACGCCCGACAGCAGTCCGAAGAGATACGCACGGGCAGTTGCCCGGGGTTCCACCCGTCGGAACCGGCCCGCGATACGGGCCACGGCATGGTCGAACTGTGACGGGGGCGCTGGTGCGGACGGTCGCCGCCGATGACGAGGGCGCAGGTGGCCCAGCAGCTCGTTGGAGCAGGAGCGGTAGGAGCCGCGTCGTACCAGGCCGACAACCCACCATCCCCGATGACACCAACCCAGCCACCACACCCCCGACTCACAATGTCCGCGGTGGCGGCCAGGACAGCCCTGCCGTGGCTCGATGACGGAAACCGCTCAATGATGGTGATTGAGGGGATGGCGACCGAAGGAAAGATCCTTCAGACTGGGACGTTTCCATGACGATCGGTTCGAAATACGCCTGGGAGCAGCACAGCCCGTTCGAGGAACCCCGGACGAGAACAGCGCCGAAGGCCGGCGGTCGCAGTGCCTGGGCCGCTGAATGGGACAGTGCAGCGGTGGGACGCATTCTCGGCGCCTGAGCCTGGGGCGCGTTCGTCTTCACGGTTGCGGCCGGATCCGCCGTCTTCATCATTCTGGCAGCCACCTGCCACATGTGAATCCCGCCCCTGCCGGACGCAGCCGAATCCTCTTCGATCCGGAATCCAGGCGGGGGCGGGACTCCGCTCACGTGCGGTGCGTCGGAAGGGAAGAGGGGTCAGATGACAGAGGAGTACGCTCAGTTGTCCCTGAAGGGCATTCTCGCTCTGTTCGAACCCTACGAAGCCAGACTCCTCACCCCTGAGCCGCAGGCCGACGTCCAGGTGACCGCACACGCGGTCCTGGATCTAACGGAGCAAGCCGGGCCCCTGCACCGGGGCGCTCTGCTGATCGCGGTCGGAATCTGTCCCGCCGGCACCGCACTGCTCGACGCGCTGCCCGCTCTCGCCGACGCGGGTGTTGCGGCGATCGCGCTGAAAACACGTGGTTCACTGGCCGAGCCGCTGGTCGAGACCGCCACCGCGGCGGGAGTCGCCGTAGTGGACATCGCCGAGGAGATCCCCTGGCGGCATGTCGACGCGCTGCTGGGCGCCGCCTTGGGCGAGGTCCGGCATGGCACACACAGCTCCTCCACTGCTGACGCGGTCGGTGACCTCGCGGCGCTGGCCGATGCCGTGGCGGCGAGGGTGGGCGGTGCCGTCACGATCGAGGACCCGCAGAGGCGGGTGCTCGCCTACTCCAATCTCCCCGGCCAGCCGATCGACGACCTGCGCCGCGAAGCCATCCTCAGGCGGCAGGCTTCCGATGACTTTCTGCAGGCGTGGCGACGAGTCCAGGTCACCCAGGGCGTGATCCGGATCGACGACCTCTCCCCTTTGCCCCGCCTCGCGGTGGCCGTGCGGGCAGGAACGGAACTGCTCGGTTCCATCTGGGCGCTCCAGTCCCCGGGTACACGGTTCGGTCCCGAGACGGAGCGAGTTCTGTGCGGGGCCGCCCAGAGTGCGGCACTGCAACTGCTCAGGCTCCGCGGTGCCACGCACCGGGAACGCCAGGCACGCGGTGAACTGCTGCGCGCCCTGATGGCCGGTGAGCTCGACTCCTCGCCTCCGGCCAGGCTCGGCATCGAGCGCGGCCGCATGACCGTACTCGCCTTCTGGCTGCCGTCCTCGCCGGAGACCCCCGCCGATGTCGTCAGCCTTCAGGCGGCCGACCTGGTTGCCGCCTGTGCCGAGACGATGGCACCCCGCTCCTCCTGTGTGGTGGAGGGCGACGTCGTCTACGCCCTGCTTCCGCTGCCGGACGGGCTGCCCGAAGCGCACGGGGCGGTTGCGCTGGCCAGGACCGTCCTGGGCAGGGCAGAGGCGTCCTTGCGTATCCGGTTGCGCGCGGGCATCGGCTCGGCCGTGGCCCACCTCACGGAGGTACCGCGCTCACGTCAGGATGCCGACCGGGTGCTGTCCGTGCTCGCAACAGGGCATCACGGCTGCCGGATCGCGTCCATCGAGGACGTACGCTGCCAGGCGATCCTTCTGGAGCTCGGCGACACCGCCGTCCGCGACCCGCGGTTGCGGCTGGGCTCGGTGGCCGCGATTCTGCGCCACGACACGGAGAAGCAGGCGGAGTACGCCAAGTCCCTGCTGACGTACCTCGAGGCGTTCGGTGACATCGCCGTCGCCGCGGACCGGCTCCATGTCCCTGACGTGGTGTGGGCTCTCGGTGACCATGTGCTGAGGCACCCTGGTCCGTGGCAGGATGACGGCACGTTGACCCGGAAGGTCGATGCCGCGTAAGCGTCCGAAGGGGCTGCGCACAAAGCGCACGAACGGAGTGACGTGGACTGGGTGGCGGCCGGCATCGCCGATCAGGACGTGCTGCACCGGGCCGCGACCTCCGCCCATCCTCTGCTGCGCCGTGCCGCGGCCCGCAGCCCCCATCTGCCGCCCGATCTCCTGCGGCTTCTGGCCGAGGACGCGGACGTCCTTGTGCGCACCCACCTGGCCGTGTATCACCCCGACACCCCGGAGGAGGTCCTGATGAGCGTGTGCGCACGGCTCGGCGGGACGTTCTCCGCCTGGATGGCGACCGGCCACCACCGCTTCCCCCGCGAGGGACTCGCCGCCCGCTTCGCGGACCATCCGGATGGGATCTACCGACTGCTGGCAGTCCGCGACCCCGCCGCCGGCCCCGATCTGATCGAGCGGCTCAGCCACGACCCGGACGTCTGGACGCGCCAGGCGGCGGCCCGCGACCCGCGCCTGCCGCTCCCCCGGCTCCCCGCCGCCCTCGCCCTGCCCGAGCTGGCCTCCAGCGCGGGTGCCAACCCGGCCCTTCCCCCGGGTGTGATGGCCGTGGTCATGGACGAGGCCGGGGTGCCCGCATGACAGCGGGCGACCGCCCCCAACCCCACCTCCTCGAGACCGCTCTGCGACTCCTCCTCAGCGCACTGGCCGCAGCGCTGGGGCGGCTCGGGCAACCAGGCCCCTTGTGCGGGTAGGTCCACTTGCCGCGATCAGCTCCCGGTGCCACGTTCGCGCACCGCGAGATGGTGCAGCGGCGCCAGCAGTTCAACGTCCTTCGCCGCGCTGCCCCGCAACCGCAGCTCCGCCAACTTCAGCCCATGCGCCAGCACGTAGATCAACCACCGCACGGACGCCGATCATCATCGGGCGCACGGCAGCGGACACACCCGCGGCACCGGCATCGAGCATGGTGTCGATGCCGGTGCCGCGGGTGTGGAGTTTCACCAGGACGTGGTGAGGCGCCCGGTCACGACGCCCAGATGTCGTAGATCGGAATGGCGTTCGCGTCGTTGGCGGTCATGCGGGTCAGGCCGAGCGCATCCTCGACCGTCCGGGTCACGTTGTAGTGGTTGTAGTAGGTGTTCGACGTCGATCCGGCCGCCTTCAGTAGGTTCGGGGAGCCGACGATGATCGTGGGAATGGGGTTGGCGGACGTCCAGTATCTGTCCTCGTCCCAGGTGATGATCAGCAGCGACTTCTGTGTCTTGAACGCGGGGGAGTTCAGGAGCGTCGGCAGGTTGTTCTTCATCCAGTTGTCACCGGCGCTCACGCACGTCTGGATGTTGGGGCTGCAGTTGTTGTGCATGGTGTTGTTGCTGTTGGGTACGAACCACACGTAATTGGGCGTGGTCGACGTGCTCCGGAGGTCCGTCCAGAACTGCGAGATCGGCTTCAGATGGTTCTGGCAGTACGTGGTGTCGTTCCCCACGCCCTTGAAGTAGAGGAACGGCAGGTTGTCGGGGTCATACGGGGCGTTGGCCGTGAGGTCGCAGCTGCTGCTCGTGCCCTCGATGTAGCCCTTCCAGGTCTTGCCCGCGTCCTCGGTGATCGAGCCGAGGTGCTTCGTGTTGGTGCCTCCGACGCTGTGCACGTAGGAGAAGTTGTTGCCCTGGATGCCCACTTGGGCGGAGGCCAGTGCGACGTAGTTGGGGTCGCTCGGGTGCATGAGGCCGTGCGAGTTCGTGAGCGTGATGTTGCTGCAGGCGAGCTGGGACAGGTAGGGCGCGGGCGCCGTGCTGGGAGAGGCGCAGTTGGGCCTGTTGTTGCTTGTGCCGAAGATGTCGCTGGGTGCCTTGTTCTCCATCATGACCATGAAGACGTGGTCCAGCGCCGGAACCTTGCCCGCCGTCGAGGGGGGCGAGCCGACATAGAAGTGCACCGGTACGCTGTACAGATCCCCGAGCTTGGGGTCGGTGGCCAGGTCGTTGCTGTATCCGTCGTTGTAGAGGTAGTAGGCCACATAGCCCCCGGACGCCAGTCCGCTCGTCGAGAGTGTCACCGACCCCGAGGCGCCGGTCGCATACTTCCAGGCGACGGAACTACCTGATCCGGGCGTGTCATTCTCCTTGTAGATGCCGATCCAGTTGTTTTTCGGGCCCCACTGGTCCGGCACGCTGTACTTGGCTGTGATGGTTTCCCCGGCCGCATAGTTGGACTTGTCCAAGCTCAGCGTGGGCCCCACCCAGAAGTGGCGGTTGGCCAGTTGGGAGTAGCCGTTGTTCCACAGGAGGTAGGCCACATACTCCCCCGGAACCAGGGTGGTGCCTGCCGCCTGGTTGCTGTCCCCCTCGGTCGTGCCCGGGGCACCACTGACGGCGAAGGTCAGCGTCCCCGAGGAACTGTTGGCATACGCCCACTTGATCGCGGCGGCCGATCCAGGTGTGTCACCCGCCTTGTAAATGCCCACCCAATTGTTGTTGTTGGCTGTGGTGGTGTACGTGACGTTGATCGTGTTCCCTTGCATGTACGTCGTCTTGTCAAGGGTGATCGAGTCCGTAGCGGCCGAAGCTGAAGGTACAGCGACGAACGCGACGAGCAACGCCATCGGCGCGATCAACCAACACAGAAACCTGAACGGTCTGCGTCTGCGGGAGCCAGCCATGTCTCCACTCCTCGTGGGGGCCGCGTGCGAAAAGATGGGGGGATGTGGCCCAGGGTGGTTGGCTCACCCGAGGCCTTGGGGGACGCGGCCGGCCCTCGATTGCGGGCACGTCGCGCGTCTATCACCGGTGCGGGGGCAGTCAGTTCGGGGATGGCGTGCTGGCGGCGTCGAGGCAGATGAGGCGAATATGACGGTTTCCGCCGCAACGCCACTGCCGAACTGGGTATCGGTCGGCCGTACCTTATTCCCCGGCTCAGACTGTTTCAATAGGCGCCCTCGAATTCGCATAGCGCAACGAGATGTTGGGCGTGTATTAACCGAGGCGATCTGGTGCGACGGCAGCGTCATCCCGCCGCCACCAGGGACCGGCCCCCGGGCTCGCGGCATGAGCTACTTGTCCCCGCTCGGCCGGACAACGCCCGTTCATCGGACGGTTCGAGGCTCAGGATCGGATCGTTCCTCAGGATCCGCCGGCTCGCTCCACGCGTTCCGTTCCATTCACTTTCTCTGCCGTTCAATTTCCGTTCCATTCAACGGCGTCGCAGGCAGGCACCCTGCGTCCGGGCCCTCCACTTCACACGCCTACTCCACCCTCAGGCTTTCCGGGCGTGCTGCAGCAGAGGTCCTGCCATCGTCTGCGCCCCGGACCAGCTGGTCGGAACCGCGGCAGTCACTGACTCCAGGGGCTCGACACAGCGGTTCCCGCACATCACGCTGATTGACCAACGGACGGCCCGCGCCAGAAAGTGATGCCGTTGTACCTCGCTGACAGTCGGAGTACTCCTACACCGCCCACCCGCACCGGCTTTGGACGGCGGTCTGCCGTTCCCGGCACCGTGCTGGCGCTCGGGACCGTCAGCCTGGTCACCGATGTGTCGTCGGAGATGGTCACCGCCATCATGCCGCTGTACCTGGTGACCGGGCTCGGCCTGTCCCCGCTCGGCTTCGGACTCCTGGACGGGATCTACAACGGGGCCAGCGCGCTGGTACGGCTGCTCGGCGGACACCTCGGCGACAAGGGCGGAAACCGCCACAAGGCCGTAGCCGCCGCGGGATACGGGCTGTCCGCCTTGTGCAAGCCACTGCTCCTGCTCGTCCATACCGGGCCGCTCATCGGTGCTGTCTTGGCGGTGGACCGCACCGGTAAGGGGCTGCGTACCGCCCCCCGGGACGCCATGATCTCGCTGGCCACCGAGCCCGCACAGCGGGGCCGGGCCTTCGGTGTGCACAGGGCCATGGACACCACCGGGGCGCTGCTCGGACCCCTGGTCGCCTTCGCCCTGCTGAGCCTGGCGGTTGACGGCTACGACGCAGTGTTCGCGGTGAGCGGGTGCATTGCCGCACTGGGTGTGCTCATCCTGCTGCTCTTCGTCCCCGGGCAACGGGGGACAGTGCCCGCTGCTGCCCCGCCGTCCGGGCAAGAGCGCGGATGGCGGGCCGCGTTGGGGCTGCTGCGGCTGCGTGGACTGCGGCGCCTGACCGGCTGCGCGGTACTGCTGGGGCTGACCACAGTCAGCGACTCCTTCCTGTACTTGCTGATTCAGCGCCGACTCGGTCTTCCCGGGCATCTCCTGCCCCTGCTGCCCCTGGGCACTGCCGCAGCATTTCTGGTGCTCGCCGTGCCGCTGGGCGTGGCCGCCGACCGGATAGGCCGACGCCGGCTCTTTCTCATGGGCCATCTCCTGCTGCTCGTCGGGTACGGATTGCTGCTGGTGCCGCTCTCAGACGGTTGGACGGGGGTCCTGCCGGTGCTCGTACTGCACGGGGCGTTCTATGCCGCCACCGACGGGGTGCTGGCCGCGGCCGCGGCCGACACCCTCCCTCCGGCCCAGCGCGGCACGGGACTCGCCCTGGTCGGTACGGGCCAGGCGCTGGCCCGCTTCACCGGCTCACTCGCCTTCGGCGCCCTCTGGTCCGCCTGGGGCACCGGCATCGCACTCGCCACCGCCACGGGTGCGCTCGCTGTGTGCACAGCGGCCGCGATGCTCGTACTCCGCCTCACCGGCAGCCGGGTGACGAAGGAGAGCGCTTCGTGACGCCGTTGCCGAGCCGCCCTGGCTTCTCCCGCACCCGACACCCCTGGGTGGACCAACCCTGCGAATGGCCGGCCCGGCCCCATCGGAAAGGCACGGCCTGATGACCCGCAAGAGCCGCCTTCTCACCTTGCTCACCGCCGTTCTCGTACTGGGTTCGGTCGCCGTCTTCGCCGTGCACCATGCCGCCGAACGAGCCGACCGCCGCAGTCGTCCGCAGCCGGGCGGACCGGCAGTCGCGGACGGCCGCGTGTCCCTGGCCGCGCCTGCGGGCGCGGGGCGGCGCATGATCTTCCGCAGTACGGCCTACGGCCCACACCGCGACGAACTCGCCTCGGTACCTGCCGAGCGGCCCGAAGCACAGCGCGCTACGTCGGGGGTGAAGTGCCTGCGCTTCTTCGCCGCAGGCGGCACCGGGATCTGCCTGCGGAGCGCGCAAGGGCCGCTGCAGAACAGCTACCGAGCGGTGATCCTCGACGAGCAGCTGAACGAACGGCGCAGCTACCCACTGGCAGGGGTCCCCAGCCGGGCCCGGGTCTCGCCGTCAGGGCACCTGGTCGCATGGACGGTCTTCGTCAAGGGGCACTCCTACGGCGACACAGCCTTCTCCACGCGCACATCCATCCTGGACACCCGCACGTGGAAGCTGCAGGACAACCTGGAGGAGTACGACCTGAAGGTGGACGGCCACGGGTACCGATCCCTCGATGTGAATGTCTGGGGCGTGACCTTCGCCGACGATGACCACTTCTACGCCACGGTGTCCACCCGCGGGCAGACCTATCTGGCGGCAGGCGACATCGCGGCGGACACGCTGACAACTGTGCACAGCAATGTGGAATGCCCCTCGCTCTCTCCGGACGGCACCCGGATCGCCTACAAGAAGCGGATGCCCGGCCTGCCGGCCGACTCACCCTGGCGGCTGTATGTGCTGGACCTGCGGACCATGAACGAGACCGCAACGGCCGAACACAGCAACATCGACGACCAGGCGGTGTGGGCCGCCGACGCAACCCTCGTCTATGCCCGGCCCGGGAAATTCGGGACGGACCTATGGACCGTTCCCGCTGATGACAGCGGGGCACCAACACGGCTGGCGAGCGCGGCCTTGGCACCGGCTTTCATCGGCTGACCGCGGCAAACCACCTGTCCACCGCCCGGCGAAAACGGCTCGGGCGGCGCTCGCGCGGTGAGCGCGGGCACCGCCCGGAGCGACGTCGAGGGCGAGGAAAGCGAAAGAACTTGTTTCAGGAAGGAATTGAGAAGGAAGCCCCTTCATGGCCTCGCCGTGGGCAACGCTAGCACTCAGCCGGGGATCAAGTCGCGCAGATTTTCGGGGGTGATGACCCGGGAGTCCGGGTGCAGCCCTTCGGGACGTTCGAGGCCTATGTACATGACGGGCTCGTCCGGGACGGACTCGCCGTCCCACAGAACCACGGCCGTGGTGTCTCCGGACATCAGGCCGATCAGGTACCGCACCGTCAGATGCTCGCGCTCCACGATGGCGCGCACCACCTTGGACACCGACACCTGGTTCTCCTCGACCCGGTTGGCCGACGAGATGCCCTTCAGATACAGGTGCAGCCACTTCGCGCGCCACCGGCCGTCGTCCTCGCGCCGGAACACCAGCGGCAGCGCCACTCGCCCCACCCCGCGAAGATCCGACTTCATCCGCACCGTGCGCGGCTCGAACGGCCGGCCCTTCTGCTCGCCGTCGCGCAGCATGAAACCGAAGAACGACTCCTCGACCTCCTCGAAGCTCTCGCCGGCGTAGATGTTGACCTGCGGAACGATGAATGTGCTGCGTACCCGGTCGAGGGACAGGTTGATGAATTCCGAGGCCCCGTCAGGCGCCTCGGTGACATCGCCCGAGTGCTTGCCCCCGACAGCCTTGAGGGATGTGTAGGAGAGCCAGGAGTCGGTGCTGTAGTCGGCGTGGAGAAGCAGCGCCGAGAGGTCGTAGTCGGTCCGGTCCTCGGTCTCCTTCCAGTACACGAAGAAGCGCAGCTGGTCGCCGTCGACCGCCGAGACCGAACCTCGCGGCAGCACGCCGAGCCCGGCCGCGGTCGCCCTGCCGCTGAGCGGGAGCGCCACATCGAGGACGTCCGGATCGAGCAGCAGCCGGCCCGGCGCCGGGAGCCTGCGGCGCATCTCGGCGTCGAGGGCGGCGATCAGACGATCGCGGTCGGCGGCGGGGACGGGCGGCCGGACGTCGGGGGTGGCCCAGCCGCTGCCCCGGCGGTTGACGAAGATCCGGGGTTCGTCGGTCTCCCGCTCCCGGTTCTGGAAGTGCTCGCGGACCGAAAGCACGACCCGGCCGGAGACCTCGGGAGCGACCTGCACCGCGGCGGCCACCACCGCGTCCCGCTCCTCCTGGTCGGCGGCGATACGCAGCAGGAGGTCCAGGGCGCGGAACAGCTTGCCGGGAGCGGACGTCAGCAACTGCACCGCACCTAGGACGTCGAACTCGTCGAGCAGCTTCTCGACACGGCTGTCGAAGGACCGCGCCTCCTTCTCGCCCCGCGCTACGGCGAACACATCGGCGGCGTGCGGCCAGCGGGGGTACTCGTGCGGGTGGAGACGCTCACCGAGCCGCTTGAAAGGCTCGCGGTGCGCGTGCACATCCGCCAGCTTGGCGGGGTTCGCCGCGACCACGGCGTCGAGGCCCGCGAGCAGCGCACGGCGGGCCGGCCGCGAGAGAGCCCGAAACCGGGTCGGCTCCTGCAGCGTCACGTCGCCGCCCGACAGCGCGCAGGCCAGCCGCAGCACATCAACGACTGTGTCCAACAGGAGGTCCGCGCCGACAGCGAGACGGGCCTCGTTGACGACCGCCCGGTTCTCCCGGACCGGGATCGACTCCGGCTGGGGGCCGAGCGCGCACCGCTCGGCGAGGGTCTTGAGGTCGCGCAGGTGGTCCTCGCCCAGTGGCGTCGTGCTGCCCGCCAAGGCCAGGTACAGGTCCGTGAGCTCGTCGTCCAGGTCCCGCCCGAGGTGCAGGACAGTCACCCGGTCGCCCGCCGAGGCGATCAGCTCGTCCTGCGCCGCGAGCATCTCCTCGTATGTGTGCTGGTAGCGGCCGTACGTGGGGAGGCTGAGCAGGTCCAGCACCCCGTGTGCCAGCTGCGTCAGCACGTTCGCGCGCGACTTGTCGTCGCCGAGCGCCTTCGTCACACACCGCATCCAGAACTCTTCGGTGTCCGGCACGTTCGCCGGAAAGTCGATGAAGTACGAGTTGTGCCGGACGTGGCCGCCCACCATCTCGCTCACGGTGCTCAGCGTCCGCTTGGCGATGCGCACGACCGCGGCCTCGGACAGCGCCGACAGCCGCTCCAGCAGGTCCGCCGAGAGCTTGAAGCCCACGGATGTCAGCGCCGCGTCGAACTGCCGTGCGGCGGTGGCTCCTTCCCCGGCGGAGCCGTGGGGGGAGGAAAGGCGGTGGGTGTGCCGGATGACCAGCGATTCGAGACTGTGCGCCATTCGGGGATGATCGCAGAGGTGTGCGAGCCGGTGCACAGGAGTTTTTTTGGTGCGCGCTCCGACGCTGTGATCACACCTGGCCCAGCAAGATCGTCTCACCCGCGAACCGACAGGTGCGGGACAGCCCTGCTAGCTGCGAGAACCCCGCTGCTAAATTCGTCGGCAATGCGATCACGTGAGTACGACCTCGACTTCCGCGACAGGGCCGGGCGAATACGCGCCTGGGGTATCGGTCTATTGGCTGTGGCGACGCTCCAGTGGACGTGGTGTGCCCTGTTGCTGCTCACGCCGTACGAGGTCGATGAGAAACCCGGCGACCGTTACCCCGCGGAGTGCGAGTCGCGGTTGTTGACCGAACGTGGTACGGCCAACGACGGGCTGAAAAGGGGGGATTGGTGTCAGAACGAACGCGACTGGCCTGAAGCCCTGGCTGTGCTCGGGCTGTCCGTGCCGGTGTCGGTCGCTGGTGTGGCGCTCTTCACGAGCGGCAGTGTGAGTATCCGGATGAGCGCCCACGCCGAGGCGATGCGCGAACTGGACAAGTTCGCCGACACACGGAACGCGTAGCCCGCCGGGGGTCAGTCGGCCGCCGGTTCGAGTGCATCGGCCGGAGCATCGAGGAAGGGCCACGGCATCGTGAGACGGAGCCTTGCGCCGCCGCTGTGAGACAGCAAAGAAGCCGCTGGCCAGCGAGTCGACCTCCGCCGAAGGCGGGGAGACCTACAGCGGCTCGAACCCTCACGGAAGCGCGGCTTGACGGACAACTTCAGGTGAGACATGGGGAAGTCGGCGTCTCACCCGAAGATGACTCGCCCGCCTGTCAGTGGTGATCGCCATCATGGGGCTATGACCAATCCGAACCTGACCACCGGCAGTATCTGGCGGCTCCACCACGGCGACCAGGAGATCGCCCGGCTGGCCGTGACCGGCGCCGACATGCCCTGGGCCCACGCCGAAGTCGAGACGCTTCCTGGCTTTGAAGAGTTCCGTCCCCTCTTCATTCAGCAAGAGCGGGCTGTCGATGAGGAGGACTGGGAGCGGGCCGACGCCTGCTACAACCAGATCCGCAGTGCGCTCACCATGACGTTTCCCGACGGCAGCCGGGTCGCTGAGTTCATGCTGCACATCCACGACGACGGCACCGCCGGCTGGCGCTGGCACGACGAGCCCTTCGACGCGGTGAACCAGTGACGCGCTGGGTTCGCTGCCGCCCGGTCCTGGCTCTGGCCCGGTCGGCCTTTCGTGGGCACGCCGTGGCCGTCCTGCTCAGCGACTACCGCGACGGCGGACCAGCCGACGATCCGGGGCCCGGGATCCACGGCTGACCGGTGCGGGATCCGTGCAAGCCCGCGCGGCTGGGAAAACAGCGGCCAGGGGCCGGTGTCCATCGCGACCAGCCGCCAGCGGTCACATGTCGGTACTGGATCAGCGCCGCGATGCGCGGACAGGCCGCGACGCTGGAGCGACTCCGCGTCGACCGCCAACTCGAAGAGACCACGACTCCAAGCCCCGAACCACATCAACCGCGCCGAGGCGTTCGGACTCGATGAGAAGGCCACGATGTGCTACGCGGACTCAGCCGTCAGTTCCGACGCAGGGCGTTTGCCCGCCGTACCGCGGGCAGTCATGGGGCGTCCGCCGGGCGGTACCCCTCGCGCGCTCTCCTTGGGGCGCCCCCCGCCAGCTCCCTCACCCGCAGAGGTCGACTCACCATGGCAGAACTCAACCGCCGCCGCTTCCTGCAGTTGGCAGGTGGCGCCACCGCACTCACCATGCTGTCCGACAGCATCGCCCGAGCGGCCGCCATCCCCGCCCAGGGCACCACCGGCAGCATCCAGGACGTCGAGCACATCGTCGTCCTGATGCAGGAGAACCGTTCCTTCGACCACTACTTCGGCGCGATGAAGGGCGTACGAGGCTTCGGCGACCCCCGCCCGGTCACCCTGCCCAGCGGCAAGTCCGTCTGGAACCAGGCGGCAGGCAAGAAGGTCACCCTGCCGTTCCGGCCCCCGGGCGACGACCTCGGCATGGAATTCCTCCAGGGCCTCAACCACGACTGGGCGGGCGGCCAGAAGGCCTTCAACGAGGGCAAGTACGACCAGTGGGTGCCCGCTAAGACCGCCACCACCATGGCGTACCTGACCCGCGATGACATCCCGTTCCACTACGCGCTCGCGGACTCCTTCACCATCTGCGACGCGTACCACTGCTCCTTCATCGGCTCCACCGACCCCAACCGCTATTACATGTTGACGGGCCACACCGGCAACGACGGCACGGGCGGCGGCCCGGTCCTCAACAACGCCGAGGCCGGGTACGACTGGACCACCTACCCCGAGCGCCTCGAGGCGGCCAGCGTCTCCTGGAAGGTCTACCAGGACATCGGCGACGGCCTGGACGCCGCCGGCTCCTGGGGCTGGATCAACGATGCCTACCGCGGCAACTACGGTGACAACTCCCTGCTGTACTTCAACAAGTACCGGGGAGCCCAGCCCGGCAACCCGCTGTACGACAAGGCCCGTACCGGAACCGACGCCAAGAATGGCGACGGCTTCTTCGACATTCTCCGCGCCGACGTCCAGGCAGGCCAGCTCCCGCAGATCTCCTGGATCGCCGCGCCCGAGGCCTTCTCCGAGCACTCCAACTGGCCGTCCAACTACGGCGCCTGGTACATCTCGCAGGTACTGGACGCCCTGACGTCGAACCCCGACGTGTGGGCCCGTACCGCCCTCTTCATCACCTACGACGAGAACGACGGCTTCTTCGACCACATCGTGCCGCCGTACGTACCGTCCGGACCCGAGCAGGGCCTGTCCACCACCCCGACGGCGCTCGACCACTTCCCGGGCAAGACGGGCTACGTGGCCGGACCTTACGGCCTCGGCCCCCGCGTGCCCATGCTCGTCGTCTCCCCCTGGAGCACCGGCGGCTACACCTGCTCCGAGACCTTCGACCACACCTCGATCGTCCGTTTCATGGAGCGCCGCTTCGGGGTGGAGGAGCCCAACATCTCGCCCTGGCGGCGTGCCGTCTGCGGCGACCTGACCTCCGCCTTCGATTTCGCGCGTACGGAGGCGACGCCGGTCGAGCTGCCCCCTACCGACGGGTACTTCCCGCCGGACCGCGACCGCCACCCCGACTTCCTGGCCCCCGCCCCGGCCGTCGGTACGATGCCCCGGCAGGAGCCGGGCGCCAAGCCCACCCGCCCCCTCGCGTACGCGCCGCACGTGGACGGTTCCGCGGACCCCAGCACCGGCAACTACCGGCTCACCTTCAGCGGCGGCCCGGCCGCGGGCGCCCAGTTCTACGTCACCTCGGCGAACCGTAGCGACGCGCCCTGGACGTACACGACCGAGGCGGGCAAGTCGATCGCGGACACCTGGAACTCGCGGTACTCGAAGGGCGTCACGGACCTGACCGCCCACGGCCCGAACGGCTTCCTGCGCCGCTTCCGCAACCCGGGCAAGACCGCCGGCCCCGAGGTCGCCGCCCGCCACAACGCGGCCACCGGCAACCTCGACCTGACCTTCACCAACGCCGGCACCGCCGACGCCCACCTCACCGTCACCAACGCCTACGCCGGCACCCCCCAGACCTTCACGGTCCGCAAGGGCGCGACCGTCACGCACTCCGTCGACCTGAGCGCCTGCCGCAACTGGTACGACGTGACGGTCACTTCCACCACCTCGTCCAACTTCCTCCGCCGCCTCGCGGGCAAGGTCGAGACCGGCGCCTCGGGCCTGTCCGACCCGGGCATCCTCACCAACTGATCCTCACCGGCTGATCCGGTCCTCGGCCGCCGGAAGCACGCGCCGCTCCAGCACCGCGAGGTGCTCGGGGCGGCGCGTCTGCGCATGCCGGAGGGTGGCTGAGGATCGCAACTTCAAAGCTCGCACCGAAGGGCGCTGGGCGGCCCGACGGTGGCGCGTCCGCTCACCTCTATGAGTTCGGCGTGCCCATGGCTCCCCCGACGTGGAACGCGAGGGAGCGCGTCGCGGAGTACGTCGAACTCATGCGCCAGGGAACGGTCCCGACGGCTGTGGCGGTCTCAACGCCGGACGTGCAGTTCCTTTCGCTCCTTGCCCTGGGTGAGAGCCTGGCAGAATCGACCTGCTGCGCAATTGCGTCGCGCACGAGCCGCCCCGCGATCTACCCTCGCGGCCATGACGTCACACGATGCGCCTGAAGGCTCCCGGATCGCTCCCGGTGGTGCCGGGCTGGTGATCCGGCAAGAGATCGCTGACGATCACCGAGACGTGCGCGTGGTTCATACGCGCGCCTTCGGTGACAGCGAGCGGGTTCCCGGGCTGGTGGAGGCACTTCGCGTTGCGGAGGCTGCGTTGGCGCCGATGTCCTTCGTCGCCACCGTTGACGACCGGGTCGTCGGGCATGTCCTGCTGAGCGCGACGCGGTTGGACGCTCCGCGCCGGGTCGTGGACGTCCTGTCCCTGTCACCGCTGGGCGTGGTCCCGGAGTTCCAGCGCCAGGGCATCGGTACTCAGCTCATCGCGCACGCCCTCGCGGCGGCCGACGGCCAGGGCGTGCCGTTGGTATTCCTGGAGGGTTCGCCGCGCTACTACGGCACGCGCGGCTTCGAGGGTGCCGGCGCGGTGGGCTTCCGTTCGCCGTCGCTGCGTATTCCTGAGGCCGCGTTCCAGGTCGCCCGGTTGTCCGCTCACGAGCCGTGGATGACGGGCACCTTCGTCTACTCAGAGGTCTTTTGGACCTTTGACTGCGTCGGCCTGCGCGACCCCGAGGCCTGAGGACCTACCCGCAGGCACTCGACCTGATCCCCAGGACGATCAGAGCGGCGATCTCCAGCTCGTCGTCGGTTGCGCGCGATCAGCGAGGCGGCGGGCAGGGCCCGCCGCCGGATCGGATACACGGGCTCTCTGCCCGCACCAGCCTTGCGATACATCGAGTAGAGAGGCTGTCGGCCGACTATTACGTCTACCCCGGTGCTACGGACCGTGCGCTGCAGCGTTACCAAGCGTTTCTGGAACCGCCTGGACGTCGGCCGACCGCCGGCAGTGGCGCGCTGACCTTTGGTGGCGTCGTCGGCTCGCGGGCCGCAGGGAGCCTGGGTGAAGACCCGAGGTCCAGCGCGTCAGCAGTGAAATGATCACAGCGTGGCTGGCGCGATCACGGCGTCGGTGCCGTCCTGGATAGTGCCCATCAGCGGGTTATGGACGCTCTGCTGCTCGTCCCTCTCCCCCGGCACCCTGCCCCCAGTGGTGGCAGCATGCTCCCTGGCTTGTGCCCTGACCTGCGGTTGCCATTCGGATTCGGTCTCCTCCACCAGGGCGGCACGGAGGCGCTTTTGGGGTGTTGTGAGGTCGCCGGAGCGGTGGCGCTCGACTGTGCGGCACGAGACGCCCAGACGCTCGGTTAGGGCCTTCATGGAGCCCTTCGCCTTCGTGAGGAGGAATTTCATCTGGGCCCGCGCGGATTTCGGGCGGGGACGGGTGAACACGGCGCGCTCCGCGCGTGCCGGGGCGTCCAGGACTTTGCTCCGCTTCGGGCCCGGCGGCTGCGTGTCGTCGGTCGTCATGCCCGATGGTCTGGGCGCGGACCTGTCGACAATGTCCGCGCCCGCGCGTCGGCTTACGACTGGCCGCGAGCCGGCTGGTTGGCGATCAGCAGGGTGGTGCCGGCTGGGCGGAAGCCGAGGCGGGCGTAGATGCGGGCCACCTCGTCCTCGGCGTAGGCGAGGAAGACGGTGCGTATGCCGTGGTCGCGGGCGTGGGTGGCCAAGGCCGTTGTAACAGCAGCGCTGAGCCCCTGGCGGCGGGCGGTGGGGAGGGTGCAGATTCCTCCGATCTCGGTGGTTGCGTTGGCCGGGTGGTAGTGGCCTGCCGCCAGCGGGGTGCCGTCCGGCGCAAAAGCCGCGACCAGCGTCTTGTGGCCGGCGCGGAGTGAAGGGCGGGTCGTTGCCGCCGTGCCGTCTGTTACAAGTTTCTCGGCTGCCATCGCCAGCTCGGTGCGGCCCGCCGATCCCACCGCCGTGCCCTCTGCCGCGAAGGCCAGCCCTGGGAGGGCCAGGACGGCGGGCAGAGCGGGATCGTCTGCAGCCAGGGCCCGGATCGTGACGCCCTTGGCAAGGGGCTGCGAGGGCAGCCGTTGGTCCGGGTCGAGGACCATCAGCGGGCGTTCCGCGACCGGGAGCCCCGCTTCTTCGATACGGATGCGCAGCGAAGGCGTTACTTCGGCGAGCCACTCGAAGGCATCCGGGACGCCGAGTTCGCGCTGCCGGGCACGCACCCGGGCGATGTCGGCGGCGGTGGCAACCGCAGAGCTTGCCGAGGTGGGGCGGGCATGACTGGGGCCGCCGTAGTACGGCGCGCCGGGCTCCTTTCGTACGAAGAGGCACAGCGGACCGAACTCCTCGGCTTCGGCGAACAGCAGCGGCACGGTTGCGTAGTACCGCTCTATGCGGTCACGCAGGGACGACTCACTCATGCGCACATCCCATCACGGGGTGGTGCGGTCACGCGCCCGGAAACATCGCGAGCGGTCTCGCTGACGACAAGCCTGCCTACTGTGAAATGGAGCGTGCTTCGGCACAACTGCGACCGAGCACCTGGCGGTCGTGTGAGTGCCTGTGCCGACGCGCCGCAGTCTCTTCCTGCGGTCGGCGCCCACGACAGCACGGGACTCGCCCTGGCCCAGAACATCGGGCACCAGATTGACGAGATCGGCGTGCGCCTTGCCGCCCGGGACCCATTGGCGGCTGGTTTCCCGACCACCGCTCCCCCGCCCCGCCGATGGCCGGCGGGGGCGTCCTCACACCGCGTGCTGGTTGAACGACGCAAAGTTCTGTGTGATGTGATATTGCACCCTCAACTGCCGTGGGTCCATGCTGTGCCGACGTCCCGGCAGCCCCACCCGGAGCTCCCGTCTCAGCAGAGGACTGAAATGAGATGATCCCGAAGTTCGCGCGATGGGTCGCCGTTATCGGCGCGGCGGCCGTCGTCATACCGAGTGGGCTCGCGTCGACGGCGACCGCCGTCCCACAGTCCGCGCGCCCGAAATGTACGCTCAACGTCCCGGCCAGCCCCAGGTCGGAGGGCCCGGCCAGTTGTGTCGCGGTCGATCTGAAGCTGGACAAGCTCCCGGCCAAGGGTGAGACGGTGGCCCTCCGGGTCAGCCTCCGTTCCCAAGTCCAGGTCACCCACGCCCGACTGACCGTCCGGGTGCCCGACACCCTCCAGCTCATCACCGAGGGTTCCCCCCTGAGCGCACCCCGGCCGGTGGGCCCCTGGCGGGACGCCAACGGCGTGGTGGGCCTCGACACCAACAAGCGGACCCTCACCCTGCATGTCCGCGCCACGGCGGAGGGGCCCGCCCAGATCGAGGCCAACCTCACCGACGTCGACTCTCCGTCACCGGAACGGGAAGCCCACGGTTCGGTGTTGCTCACCGTCGGCACGAACAAGCCGGGCGAGAGCGTCTCCCGGTCGGGGGTGGACATCACCTCGCTCCCGGGAAGTTCGGGCGAGCGGCGCTCGAAGTCGACCTCGGTAAGCAAGAAGTTCGCGAAGGTTCCGCAGACCAGCGGGGGCACCGGCAGCGTTGCCCAGGCCGCCGGCGATCCGATCTGCATCAGCGGCGGCTTCGAGTTCACCAACCAGGCGGGGGCGTGGCTGGGCGGCCGCAACCTCACCGTGAAGGTGTGGGGGCGGCGAACCGCGAATGACGCGCAGCAGGTCTATGCGAGCGGACTGACCGACAACAGCGGCCACTACAATCTCTGCTTCGCCCTGCCGGTCGCCACGATGTACCTGATGTACGTGGAGTTCCGGTCGGAGAGCTCGGTCTGGCAGGTGACCGACAGCAATGGGTGGGTGTACTCGACCTCCACGCCCGCGAGGTACAACGTCTCCACCAACCAGAACTTCGGCTGGACGGCGCCGGCGGCAGCCCAGATGCGCGCCTGGCACGCCTTCGACACCCTCAATCTGACCTGGTGGTGGCGCAGCTCCGGCACCGGCTGCTGGACCTCCAACGAGAACCCGCCCTGCAGCAAGATCACAGTCCAGTGGTGGGCCGGCAACGCCGACGGCGGGTACTACAATCCCGGGGCCAACGCGGCCGCCAGCTACATCAGGCTGCGGGACAACGACCCCGACTCCGAGCACCTCGTGATCCACGAATCCGCACACGCGCTGATGCACCAGCTGTACAACTGGTGGTGGTCCGACGCGAACTGCGCCGGGCACCAGATCTGGATCGCTCTGTCCACCCAGTGCGCCTGGACCGAGGGATTCGCCAACGCTGTCGCCGGCAGCGTCAAGGGCGACAACCTGTTCGTCTGGCCCAGCGGCTCCTCGGTCAGCATGATGAACTCAACCTGGTTCAACTCCGGCCAGCCGAACTCCAGCACCAACTGGCACAACGGTGACGCGGTGGAAGGCCGCGTGGCCGGCTCCCTGATCGACCTGTGGAACCAGGTCGACGGCGGACTGGCGAGCACGATCAACCTGCTGCGGACGCAAGGGCAGTGGAGCTTCGGCGAATACTTCAAGGACGACCGCCCCGTCAACGGACTGAGCACGGCGGACTTCGCCCGCAGCCTGCCGTACGCGCACACCATCGACTACCGGGCCGGCCTGCTCAACTCCGGCTTCGAGAACGGCACGCCCGGCTGGAGCTGGACGTCGTCGCTGGGCGGGTCGGTCATCGGCAACTGGGGGACGTACCCGGCCCACTGGGGCACCAGGTACGCCTGGCTGTGCGGCTGGGGCGAGGCGGGAACGCAAACCCTGTCCCAGCAGATCACCATCCCGAGCAACGTCAATGGAGCAACGCTGGGGTTCTACAACCGCATCGGCACCTTCGAGACGGAACAGGTGGCATACGACACGCTCAAGGTGCAAGTCATCGACGGTGGCACCACCACCACGCTGGCGACCCTGTCCAACAGGGACGCCGTCGGCAGCTACGTCTACCGCTCCTACAACCTGTCCAACTGGCGGGGACGGACGGTGACGGTCAGGCTGACCGGCACCGAGGACGCCTCTCTCCGGACCGACTTCGTCGTCGACGACATGACGGTCACCACGTCCTGACGGTCGACGTCGGCGACCTTGCGGAAAGGGGAACCTAGACACACATGTGGGGACTCCGGTTGTGCAGCTCAGAGCCCCCAGGTGGCAGGAACGCCAGTCCCCTTGTCCTCGCTGCTGCAGACAGTGAGGACAAGGGGTTCGTCATCGCCGCGGACGCCACTCCTTCGGTGGTCTTCCTCGTGGCCTGGTGCGCGTCAAGAACGGCAACGGCGCCCACCGGGGGCACCGTTGGCCTCTTGCCAGCGTTGGAGACCACCGTGGGCCTCAAGAACGCGATTCAGTAGGTCACTCGTGCGACGTTATCCATTCGTGCCCCCGCTTTGAGCAAAACTGCGTGAAGCCGACCGTATCGCCCTACTGTGATTCTCCGTCTACCTTCAGTGACGATGCGGCATGGGGTGAGGGCGAGTGTCGGGCGGTGGGGCAGGTCGGGAAGGGCAGGACTGGCGGTGGCGGCTCGCGGCGGCGGGTGACCCCTTCGCGATGCGTGTGTTGGCCGCCGCGTTGGCTGCGGATGGGCGTCACGACGAAGCAATCGCTTGGTGGCAGAAGTCGGCTGCCGCTGGAGACGAGACCGCGCTGGACGAGCTATCGGATTACCTGGGCGCCATCGAGGTCGAACGGCAGCTCCGGCAGTTGGCCGAGAACGGTGACGTGGCCGCCATGGGGAACCTGGCGAAGCGCCTGCAGACCGGCGGCGCCGCCGAGCAACTCTCCGAAGCCATCGAATGGCTGACCCTTGCCTCGAACGCCGGCGCCCCCCTGCGGTGGAAACTCGTCGCGGCCCTCGACAGCGCAGAACGCGCGGCCGAAGCCGAGGAGCAGCTACGACGGCTGGCCAAGGGCGGTGACGTAGAGGCGATGCTGGAGCTGGCGGAGCGCCTGCAGGCCGACGGCACCGCCGAGCGACTCTCCGAAGCCGTCGAATGGCTGACCTGTGCCGCCACCGCCGGTGCCACCGTCGGATGGGCACTCGTCGCGGCCCTTGACAGCGCAGGACGCGCGGCCGAAGCCGAGGAGCAGCTGCGGCAGTTGGCAGACAGTGGTGACGTCAGAGCGGTGGCGGAGCTGGTGGCCCGCGCTGCGGCGGATACGCGCCAGGAGGTGTCACGCAAGGAGCTGCACCGTGCGGCGCGCGTCCGCGGGACGCGGCACGTCCGAGGGGTCGCGGAAGCACTTGCCCGACTCGGTCGCCCTGACGAGGCCATCGAGTGGTGGGAGGGTGCTGACACCCTCGACGCCCGTGTCGCCTCGTCTCTGGCCGCGAGGCTGACAGTGCGACTGGGCCGAGCCGCTCAGTGGGCGCGGGATGACGGGGTTGAGTGGCAACTGCACGAGATGGCTGTCACGGGTGACGTCGAGGCGATGCGGGTGCTGGCCGGCTACCTCGCGCGGACCGGAAGGCCGGCCGGTGCCGTCGAGTGGTGGACACGTGCCGATGCTGCCGACCACGTTCGTGAGTGGGACGTCGTACGGGCAGAGTACGCAATGGGCTCGAGGGCGGTCGTGCTTTCGGCCTCGGCCGAGGCCTCGGCTGAGGAGACAGCGCCGATCACTCCGGTGACCAGCCGATTCCTGGTGGCGCAGATGCCCTCTCGCGCGGCGTTGTCCGGGCCGGTGAGTCTGATCGTACGGGTGCCGACCAGCCCTTCTTCCATTGACAACGAGGTGTCGGCCCCGTTGCGGGGGTTCGAACCGGGCGGCGAGGGCACGCCGTTGACCGTCATTGTGCAGGCGCCTGCCGGGCTGGACCCTCAAGGACCTTTGGAGCAGACCATCACTGTGGCGCCGTCGGGTGACCCGGCCCCGGCGCGCTTCGCATTTCTGGCCCGGGAAGAGGGCCTGCACCGCGTCCGGGTGACTGCCTGGGCGGGCGGGACCTTTCTCACGGAGATCGGCCTCGAGGTGTCGGTGGAGTCCGACGGCCCCTACGAGGTGGGGTCCCCAAGCGCCGCCACGGTGGGGGAGATTCGCAGCAACCCCGGTGAAGTCACGCTGCTCGTCGACCGCGTGGGCGGCCAGTACACCTTCCGGCTGCTCTCAGACCGGTGCATCTACGGCGCCGTTCTCGCCCAGGCCCTCACGGCGAACCCGGAAGTGGCCACGGAGCGGGCGTTCGCGATGTTGCAGAGACTGGCAGCGGGCCGTGGGGACTACACCGGCGGCCATGCACGGCGCTGGATGAAGGAGACAGGCGTCGGTCTGTGGATCGAAATGGTTCCGGACCTGATCAAAGAGCAGTTCTGGAAGCTGCGGGATCACATCACGGCGTTCAGTATCGCGACCGAGCACGATGTCATCCCGTGGGAGCTGCTCTACCCCATCGCGCCGGGGCGCGACGAAGGGTTCATGGTCGAACAGTTTCCGGTCCTGAGAAACAGCCTGGGTCAGCCACGCTCGCCCGCACTGCCCATCGACGAGCCGCACTACGTCATCTCCTCGCGGGTACCCGTCAACGGCTCGAGCGAGATCGAGTCGATCAGCCGGATCCTCGGCAACGGAAAGATCGTCAACACACTGGACGACATTCTCGCGGTGATCGATGCCGGCACGACGGGGCCACTGCACTTCACCTGCCACAACACCTTCGACACCGGCGGAAGTGGTTCATCGATCGCCCTGGAGGGCGGCCCGTTCGTCCCGGCCCTGCTGAACAGCGCGGTCGCACGCCGCGCCCTGGAACGCAGCAGCCCGCTTGTCTTCATCAACGCATGCCGGGCCGCCGGAGTGGTCCCGCAATACACCCAGATGCTCGGGTGGGCGCAGCAGTTCATGGGAGCCGGTGCCGGTGCCTTTGTGGGCACGCTGTGGGCGGTTCGCAGTGACAGCGCCCAGCGGTTCGCAGAAGCCTTCTACGCGTCTCTCTCCGCGGGCGAGCCGCTCGGTGCTGCGGCACACCAGGCACGCTGTCACGCCGGACACGATGCCGCGGATCCCACCTGGCTGGCGTACACGGTCTACGGCAACCCCGCCGCGGTCGTGCCCACCCACACCTGATGCGAGGAAGCATGAACGTAACTGACGACGGCGTCCCCGTGGAGGACATGGTGGCCGCGGTCAAGAGTGCGGTGACGCAGTCGAACATGTCGGTCACAGACACCGAGAGAGATCTGCGCATCACCTCGGTGCGACTCACCCTTCATGCCGTTGCCGCCGCGACGGCGGGCAGCTCATGGAACTTTCGTCTGCCGTTTCTCGGCATGAAACTCAAGATCGGGCGCTCGGTGAGTAAGCGGGACACCCACCTCATCGAAATGACCCTTGTCCCCCCTGATCTGGCACAGCAGCACGAGCTTCGTGACGGAACCGTGGACAGTGTGCTGGTCGATGCGATCACGATGATCCGCCGCGTCATGGCTTCGGCCGGTGCGGGCGAGGACCCGTTCCAGCTCCAAGACAGCACGGTCAGCCTCGAGTTCGCGATCACTGAGGACGGGAACGTCTCTCTCGGCTTGGACGGCACGCTGCACGAGGAAGTGACGCACACTCTGCTCATTACGGTGGCTCCCCCGGCATTGGTGCTCCAGCCGGATGCCTGAAGCGCGTCCCCGCGCTCCACGCAAGATCCTGTTCGCATCAGTGCCCCGCACCATCCGGCTGCAGACAGCCTGTCAGGCGCACGCCCGGGCGTACGAAGCCATCCACCACTCTGCAGAAGGGCACCGCCTCGGCTAACCCCGCAACCGACTGGGCGTCTGTGACATCCAGCCGAACCGCTCGCCCTCCGATCTCCTCCGCCAGGGTTTCGAGTCTGTCAACTCGACGTGCGGCGACGACACTTCGAATCCTCTCCGGTCCTTAGTGCGGTGATCGGCACGTGCCAGGTGCTGGCCGCGGAGCAGTTCAGCCACAGGTGTCGGACTCGGCGTCGGCGAAGCGCAACTGAGCGCCGGGATGGCAGAGGATGTTCCTCGTAGTCTGCGGTCTCGCTCACCACAAAGGCCACCTTGACCGCTGTCAAGGATACGCCCCAGACACTCCCATCCTCGCAATTCAAGCCAAGGTGCCTTCTTCGCCACCGGGTGTCAGGGCGACGACTTCTCCGCACACGCCCGAGACCGACCGGAGGGCGTATTCGGTCAATGCAGCCTGAAATTGGACTGCAAACCGGTCGGTCGACGACGGAGCGTGACGGCACCACTGTGGCCGATTTTCGCCCTGGTTCACGGAAGAGGAAGCCAAGCGACACGCTGTGCACGAAGGCCAGTTGACGTTGGTTGTTAGGGCTGCATACGCTCCCGTCGTCGAAGCAAGATCGCCAGTGTTTCCTCGCGAAAGGACTGTTGTGTTAGCGCATACAGTTGCCCGGCAGAGTTCCTTTCCCATGACGGCCGGTGTCGGCCGTTGACGGGGTTCCGGCAGCGTTTCGTTGTTTTTCGCGAGCGTGAGTTCTCTGTCTTTTTCATCGGCTATGTCACATCCAACCTCGGCACCTCCATGGCGTCCGTTGCGCTCGCCTTCGCGGTTCTGCACAACGGGGGGTCGCTCACCGATCTGAGCCTCGTACTCGCCGCCCGCATTGTCCCGATGGTGCTGTTCCTTCTGGGTGCCGGCGTGCTCGGCGACCGGTTGCCGCGACGCCGGGTGATGCTGATGGCCGACTCTGTCCGCGCCCTCAGTCAGGGCACCCTGGCGGTGCTGTTCCTGGCCGGGTCCGCGCCGCTATGGGCAGTCCTCGCCCTCGCCGCCTGCGGTGGGGTCGGCGAGGCCCTGTTCCGGCCCTCGTTCGACGGTCTGGTCCCGGAGATCGCCCCGAAGGAGCGGCTGTCCGAGGCCAACTCGCTGCTCGGGATGGCCTATTCGGTGGCGAGTGTGGCCGGGCCGGCCCTCGCGGGCGCACTGGTTGCGGTCACGTCGGCAGCCACCGTCCTGCTGGTGGACGCACTCAGTTACCTGATCAGCATCGGCGCCCTGCTCATGTTGCGGGTCGGTAACCGGGTTCCTGACCTCGGCAACAGCTCCATGTTGGCCGAACTACGGGCCGGATGGCAGGCCTTCTCGGCCCACACCTGGCTGTGGACCGTCACGCTCCAGTTCACCCTGTTCAACCTGATCGTCTGGGCGCCCTATCTGGTGCTCGGCCCCGTCTCGGCAGACCGCGACTACGGCGGACCCGAGGCATGGGGCCTGATCGTCGGAACTTTCGGCGGCGGTTCGTTGCTCGGTGGCCTGCTGCTGCTCGGTCGGCGGCCGTCCCGTCCGCTGGTCGTGACCACCCTGATCACCTTCCTGTGGGCGGCGCCCTCAGCAGCCCTCGCGGTCCGCGCCCCTCTGTGGACGGTGTGCGCTGCGGCGCTCGCGGCCGGTGTGTCGAGCGCGGTGTTCAACAGTCTCTGGATGACAACGATCCAGCAGCACGTCCCCGCGGACAGCCTGTCCCGGGTGATGTCGTACGTGACCTTCGGCGCCTATTCGGTGGGACCGATCGGACTCGCCCTCGCAGGTCCGCTGGCCGAATTCACCAGCATCGGCCTGGTATTGGCCGTCGGTGTCGGCTGGCAAATTCTTGCGAATTCCGTCGTACTGATGTTGCCGGCCGTACGAAATCTGCATGCGCCGATTTTCGGTCCGGAGGAGAGCTCCACGGCGAATCCGACCGAATCCGCTGATCCCACTACATTCGACACAACGACAACCTGACCCATTCCCTCTTCTCCTTTCCGCCACAGCTTCCCGAAACGGGGACCATGGTGAGTGCACAGAGTTCTCTTTGCCATGCCCATTCAAAGGCAACAGTCTGGGATCTGATATGTGAGACGAATGCGCACCAACCCGACGCGCTAGCCCTGACCGACGGAATTCGTCGGTTCACCTATGCGGAACTGACCGCGGCGGCCGCCCGCGCCGCGCATGTCCTGCGCGGCGCGGGCATCCGCCCGGGAGACACAGTGGCGCTGTGCTCCGTCCGGTCTACGGACCAGGTGCTTGCCCTGGTCGGCGTCCTTGCGTCCGGCGCCGCCGTGGCGCCCTTCGACGTACGCCAGGCCGCCACGGCCGTACGCGAGAACGTGGCGCGGCTCGCGCCCGCCGCTGTCCTCGCCGATGCCGAGGGAGCGGCTCTCTTCCCCGACGCACTGCGCATCGACGACCTGCTGTCGGAGGACCGGACACCGGAGCCGGCCATACCGCCCGGTCCGGGGCCGACGGACCTCGCGTACGTCCTGCACACCTCCGGTTCCTCGGGACGGCCAAAGCCCGTGCAAGTGCCGCACAACGCTGTGCAGAACCGCTTTCTCTGGGGGCAGACCCGTTACCCCATCGGCTCCGACGACACAGTCGTCCACTGGGGATCGCTGGTCTTCGACTGCTCGTTCTGGGTAGTGCTCGCGCCCCTCTGCTTCGGCGCCACCCTGCTCGTCGCCCCCGACGGCGCCGAGGCCGAACCCCGGGAACTGGCAGCCCTGTTCGACCACCACCGGGTCACCGTGATGCACTCCGTCCCCTCCCTGCTACGGGAGTTCACAGCCCAAGGCGGGGCTTCCGCCCTGGCGGCCCTGCGCTATCTGCTGATCGCGGGCGAGCGGCTGCCCGGCGACCTGATCCGCCGGGTGCTGGACCTGACGGGTGCCCGGATCTTCAACCAGTACGGCCCCACCGAGACCTGCATCGATGTCCTCACCCACGAGATCGGCCCCGGGGACGAGGCGCTGGACGCCATTCCCATCGGCCGCCCCCTCGACGGCGTGCATGCCGTGATCGCCGACGACGCTGGTGTTCCGGTCCCGGTCGGTACCCCAGGTGAGCTCCTGATCGGCGGTGCCAGCGTGGCCTGGGGGTACGCGGGGGCGGCCGCCGCAACCGCCGCGCGCTTCGTGCCCGACCCGTACGGCGCCCCCGGCGGCCGGCTCTACCGGACTGGTGACCTGGTGCGCGAACGGCCGGACGGAGCGCTCGAGTTCCTGGGGCGGGTGGACCATCAGGTGAAGATCCGAGGGGTCCGGGTGGAACCCTCCAACGTCGAACACGCCCTGCTGCTGCACCCCGAGGTCGGCCAGGCGGCCGTGGTCGCGGTGGAGGACCCGCAGCACGGCGGTGTCCGCCTCATCGCCCACCTGGTGACCGGCGAGGAGTCACCCGACGACGCCGCGCTGCGCAGCTTCCTCGCACAGCGCCTGGTCTCCGCCGCCATCCCCGAAACCTATCGGCAGCACCCGGCTCTGCCCCGGCTGACCAGCGGGAAGATCGACCGTCTGGAGCTGGCCCGGCAGGCCGCCCAGGCTCCGCCGACCGAACCCAGCGAGCCCCCGTACCAGGCCCCGCGCACCGAGACCGAGCGGGCTGTCGCCCGGATCTGGCAGGACCTGCTCCAGGTGGAACGCGTCGGACGCGACTCCGACTTCCTCTCGCTGGGCGGACAGTCACTGCTCGCCATGCGGATGATCGCGCGGGTCCGGGCCGGGTTCAACGTACGGCTGTCGGCCCGGACGGTGTTCGACGCGCCGACCGTGGCGCGGTTCTCCGCCGTCGTCGACGTGGCGGTGGCCGAGCAGGAAGGGGCCGGCGTTGGCTGAGCAACGGAAGCTCCGGGTCCCGGCCCGGTACAACGGGCCGCCCGACTCCGGGCACGGCGGGTACGTATCCGGCTGCTTTGCCGCTCTCGCGGCCGCGCACCAGGGCGCGATCGCCACCGTGACCCTCGCAGAACCCGTCCCTCTGGAGGAGCCGCTGGCCTTCGTTGCCGGCACCCGCCGGTCGACGGTGACGCATGGCACCCGGCTGGTCGCCACGGTCGCGCCCGGCCGCACCCCCGCCGATCCGCCGCCCGCCGTGGACCCGGCCACCGCACAACGCGCCTCGGCCCGCTTCATGGGCCGGGCCGACCACCCCTTCCCCACCTGCTTCGCGTGCGGGGACAGCCGCCCCGCACAGGACGGCCTGGGGCTGGCACCCGGCCCGGTGGACGGGCTGCCGGGCACCGTGGCCAGCCCCTGGATCCCGGCCGCCGAGGACGGGGCCGACGGCGCCCCAGTCCCAGCTGAGCTCGTGTGGAGTGCACTCGACTGTCCCGGCGGCTGGACAGACGACCCGCTGTCCCGTCCCCGGCTGCTGAACCGGATGACAGCCGTCGTGCTGCGCCCGCCGCGGGCCGGTGAACCGTGCGTGGTGATGGCCCGGCGCGCTGACATCAGCGGCCGGCTGCTCCGGGTGAACAGCGCCCTCTACGACGCCGCCGGGGAGCTGCTGGCGAGCGCGACCGCCACCTGGACCGCGCTCGCCCGCCCCGGCACCTACGTCTCGAACCCGCCAGGAAGGGACACGGCATGAACCAGTACCAGGCCCCCGTGATCCGCGACGACGGCCGGGCCACCGTGCACGGCCGCTTCTCGGCCCAGGCCCGAACGACCCCCCGGAGCCCCGCACTCAGCTGCGCCGGCACCGTCCTGACGTACGCACAGCTGGACGCCATGGCCGACGCGCTGGCCGCCCGGCTCCGCGGCCTCGGCGCCGGGCCGGCCCACCCCGTGGCCGTCCGGCTGGAGCGCTCGCCGGAGCTGGTCGTCGCCCTGCTCGCTGTGCTGAAGACCGGCAGCTTCCACGTGGCACTCGACCCGAGCGAGCCTGCCGTACGGGCAGCGTCGCTGCTGCGGGACTCCGGCGCCGGACTGCTGGTCACTCGACCGGAGGCGCCCGCCGAACTGCTCGCCGAGGTGAAGCCGGTGTACGTGGACTCCCTCGACGCCGCGGGCCCGTTGGCCGACACCGCCGCCGCGCTGACGGCCGCCCCCGCGGGTGGCGACCGGGACCCGGCGTACCTCGCCTACACCTCGGGCACCACCGGGGAGCCCAAAGGCGTGATGGTGCCGCACGGCGCGGTACTGCGCCTGGTCCAGGACAGCGACGTGCTGCCGGTCGGGCCAGGAGACGTGGTGCTGCACCTGGCGCCTGCCGCGTTCGACGCGTCGACGCTGGAGCTGTGGGCGCCACTGCTCAACGGCGCACGGCTGGCGGTGTTCCCGGCCGGCGAGGTGACCCCGGATCGGCTCGCCGAGGTGGTCGAGGCGGAGGGTGTCACCGCGCTGTGGCTGACCGCCGGCCTGTTCCACCTGGTGGCGGAACGGCCCGACACCCGGCTGGCGGGGGTCCGCAGGCTGCTCGCGGGCGGCGATGTCCTTTCGCCCCGGCACGTGGACGCGATGCTCGCGACCTTCCCCGGAATGACGCTGGTGAACGGTTACGGCCCCACTGAGAACACCACGTTCACCTGCTGCCACGCCATGACGGAGGCGGTCTCGCCCGGTCCGGTGCCCATCGGACGCCCGATCCCCGGTACCGAGGTGCATCTGCTCGACGAACGGCTGCGCCCCGTGGCCGACGGCACCGTGGGCGAAGTGTATGCGGGCGGCAGCGGTGTGGCCCACGGCTATCTGGGTCGGCCGGCGGCCACCGCCGTACGATTCGTCCCCGACCCCTTCTCGGACACCCCAGGCGCTCGCCTGTACCGCACCGGCGACCTGGCCCTGCGGCGGCCGGACGGGGTGCTGGAGTTCCACGGGCGGGTGGACGAGCAGGTCAAGATCCGGGGATTCAGGGTGGAACCCGGCGAGGTGGAGGCAGCGCTGCGCGCGCTGCCCGACGTCGGTGACAGCGCCGTCGTCGCCCGAACCGGGTCGGCCGGAGAACGCGCCCTCATCGCATATCTGACGGGGGACCAGCCACTGCACCTGCCCGGCGTGCGACGTGCCCTGGCCAAACGGCTGCCCGCCCATCTGGTGCCCAGCTCCTTCGTCCAGCTGGACGAGCTGCCGCTCGGCGCCACCGGCAAGGTGGACCGGCGCGCCCTCGCCGCACGAGAGGAGAGTGCCAGGCCCGAGACCGACACGCCGCTACGACTGCCAGAGAGCGAGCTGGAGCAGTGGCTGGCCCAGCTCTGGTGCGACCTGCTGGAGATCAACCAGGTCGGTGTGGATGACGACTTCTTCGACCTGGGCGGACACTCCCTCGTCGCCGCCGCCATCACCGGGGAGATCAGCAAGGTCCAGGGCGTGTTCCTCACTGCCCGGTCCTTCTACGAGAACCCCACGATCGCCGAACTCGCCACACTGATCGAGGAACTGGGAGAAGTGACCCGATGAGGATCGGCCGCCCGGCACATACCGCGGACATCGACCTGGACACCATCGACCTGGTCGACCCCGAGCTGTACGCCTCGGGTGACCCGCACCGCCTCTGGCACGCGCTGCGCGAACGGGCCCCGGTTCACCGACAGCCCCTGCCCGACGGCCGGTCCTTCTGGTCAGTGACCTCGTACCGCGATGTCAACGACGTGCTGCGCGACCACACCCGGTACACATCGGAGCGCGGCACGCTGCTGTCCATCCTGGGGTCGACGGACCCGGCCGGCGGCCGGATGATGGCGGCCAGCGACCCGCCCGTGCACACCGCGTTGCGCGAGCCGATGGGCAAGGCCCTGTCGGCCCGCGCCCTCAGGCACTGGGAACCGCGCATCCGCGAAGTGGTGCTGCGGCTTCTGGCGCCGCTCGCCGACGGCGCGCTGGACCTGGCGGAGGCGGGTATGGCCTTCCCCATGGCGTTCACCGGGTCGCTGATGGGTCTGCCCGAGAAGGACTGGGCCCGGCTCGCCCGGCTGACCACCATGGCGATCGCCCCCGAAGACCCGGCGTTCCAGGAGGGCGCGGGGCACACGACCCTGGTCTCCGCCCACCACGAGCTGTTCGAGTACTTCGCGGAACGGGTACGCGCCGTCTCGGCCGCGCCCGGCGACGACCTCACCGGCTTCCTGCTCCGGATGAAGGCGGACGGGCGCCCGCTGCGCCAGGACGAGCTGGTCTACAACTGCTACAGCCTGCTGCTGGGGGCGAACGTCACCACCCCGCATGCCCTCGCGGCGACCGTGGTGGCGCTGATGGAGCACCCTGACCAGTACCGTCGGCTACAGGCCGAGCCGACGCTGGTGACCAGTGCGGTGGAGGAGGGGCTGCGCTGGTCTTCACCCGCCAACCACTTCATGCGGCACGCCGTCGAGGACACCGAGCAGAACGGCGTACGGATCGCTCGCGGCGACGCCGTGGTGGCCTGGCTGGGTTCGGCGAACCGGGACGCCTCGGTCTTCCCCGACCCCTACCGCTTCACCATCGACCGCAGCCCGAACCGGCATGTGGCCTTCGGCTTCGGGCCGCACTACTGCATCGGGGCGCCGCTTGCCCGTATCGCCCTGCGCGTGATGCTCGAAGAGATCGTCCGGCATGTGGCCGAGTTCCGGCCCGCCGGGCCGGTCCGGCATCTGAAGTCCAACTTCGTGGCCGGCATCAGCTCCCTGCCCGTGACAGCCGTGCTGCGCGACGGCGCGGTCGAAGCCCTGGCAGCCCGTGCGCCGCTGCCCCGTCCGGAGGTACTCGCATGACCCCCCGGCAGAACCCGCCGAAGAAGAAATGGCTGCTGCGCACACCGAGAGTGGACGCCGCGGCCCGGTTGTTCTGCTTCCCGTACTCCGGGGTCGGCGCGTCGATGTACAACAGGTGGCCCGACCGGGTGGGGCCGGCCGAGATCTGCCGCATCCAGTTGCCGGGCCGCGAGAACCGGGTGCGGGAGGAACACTTCGGCACCTACGAGGCAATGGCCGACCAGCTCGCCCAGGCCCTCCTGCCCCACCTCGACCGACCGTTCGGCTTCTTCGGCCACTGCGGGGGCGCCCTCGCGGCCTTCGCGACCGCGCACCGACTGGCCGAACTCAGCCTGCCCGTCCCCAACCTGCTCTTCGTCTCCTCTCAAGTGGCCCCGCAAGAGGGCCCCTATGGCCGCTACCTGGCAATGGACGAGACGGAGCTGCGGACCGAACTGGAAGGTCTCACACGGCTGATGGGCTCGGAGCCGGTGCCGGATCTGATCGACCTGGGACTGAACGTCATGACGGCAGACCTGGCGGCGAACCGCGCGTACCGGACCCCCGGGCCGGTCGTTCTGCCCACCCGTATCCGCCTGCTCGGCTGGCGCGACGACCAGGAGATCCAGCCGGAGCGCATGACCGGCTGGGCGGCGTGCGCCCCGGCCGGGCAGTGCGAGCGCAGAGTGCTGCCGGGAGACCACCACGCGTTCCTGCGCGCCCCCGGCCCACTGGTCGACGAGCTCGCCGACGGCATGGCCGGCGCCGTGGCCGCCGCGGCACCCCGTTGAACACCGAGAGGACAAGAGGAGAGGAACCCGTGGCTCCCAACCCCTATGTATCCGGCTCGCTCAAGGAGACCGGCGACCCCGACCCGTACGCCAACTACGCCTGGCTGCGCGAGCACGCCCCGGTCAGCGAGGTGTACACCCCGCACCGCGAAGGCACCACCTGGCTGGTCACCACGTACGAGCTGGCCCGTGCCTGCCTGGTGGACCCGCGGCTCAGCAACGACGACCGCAACTCGGTGGGCGCCCCGGCCTCCTTCGGCAGCGGTCAATGGGATCCGGCACGCGGACTGCTCGACCTGGACCGGCCCGAACACGCCCGGCTGCGGCGGCTGGTGGCGGGAGCGTTCAGCGCCGGCGCGGTCGAGCGGATGCGGGAGATGATGGCCCGCATCACTCATGAGGCCGTCGACGCCATGGTCGGCCTCGGCGCCTGCGACCTCGTCGAGCACTTCTCGCTGCCGGTCCCGGTGGCGATCATCCACGAGGTGCTGGGGATCCCGCCGGAGCAGCGCGAGTCCCCGGCACACTGCCTGGACCTCTTCTACCACGCGGGCCTGACCGACCCGCTGGACGTGGACAAGCTGGCCCAACTGCTGGAGTACACGGCCGGACTGGCCGCGTACAAGCGGACTCACCCGGGGCCCGACATTGGCACCCATCTGGTCCGAGGCCTGGAGTCGGGGGCACTGCACGACGAGAACGAACTCGCGGCGATGATCCTTTCAGTACTGGGCGCCGGACATGTGACGACCGTTCAGTTCCTGGGTACGGCGGTCTACCGGCTGCTCCAGCACCCCGACCAGCTCGCGGCGATCCGCGCGGGGAGGATCGGCTGGCAGTCCGCCGTGAACGAGCTGCTGCGCTATGACGCCCCGGTCCAGTCCACGGTGTACCGCTACGCGATGGAGGACATGGACCTCGGCGGAGTGCGGATCGGCAAGGGGGACGCGCTGCTGGTTTCGCTGGCCGCGGCCAACCGCGACCCGGCCCGGTTCCCCGACCCGGACGTCTTCCGCGCAGACCGCGAGAGCCCCGGTCACCTCGGCTTCGGCCACGGGGCCCACCTATGCCTGGGCGCTCATCTGGCCCGGCTGGAGGGCGAGATCGCCCTCGACATCCTCTTCCGCCGACTCGACGGGATCGAGCTGGCCGTCCCCTTCGACGACGTGGTGTGGACGTACGGGCCCATGCTGCGAGGGCCGCGTGCGCTGCCGGTGTCGCTGCCCACCACCGCAGCTCGCTGACCCCCCGACAATGACAGACGTAGATCTGGAGTGCGCCATGGCAGGAGAGCAGCACGCGGACCTGGGCCGGACGGCCCGTACGGTCTTGGAGGGCTTCGACATCTGGGCCGCCAAGGCCCCGGACGAGCCCGCCGTCATTTCGGGCGGCACAGCGCTCAGCTATCGCGAGCTGGACGAGGCGGCCGAGGCCCTGGCGCGTGACCTACGGGCGCTGAGGGCCGGGCCCGAGACCGTGGTGGGGCTGTGCGTACAGCGCGGGACCGGCATGGCCGTCGCGGTGCTGGGTGTGGTCAAGGCGGGCGCGGCGTACCTGCCGCTGGACCCCGCGCACCCGGCTGAGCGGTCCCGGTCGGCGCTGGCCGACGCTGGGGCGCGGCTGGTGGTGACGGACCGGTCGGTGTCAGCGGGGCTGGACGCCGAGGGCTGGGGGCAGGCCCTGGTGTACGAGCTGGACGGCGAGCGCCCGGTGCCGGCCGCTGCAAATCCAAGTGGTTCGGCCGTCGCAGGTCCGGCGGGCGAGGCGGACCAACTGCTGTACGTCATCTACACCTCGGGGTCCACCGGACGGCCCAAGGGCATCGCCATGCAGAGCGGGCCGCAGATCACCCTGCTCGATTGGTGCCGGGAACACTACGCCGAGCGTCCGGTCGCCCTGCAGTACTTCCCCGTCACCGCCGACGTCGCCTTTTTGGAGCTCATGTCCACCTGGTGGCTGGGCGGTTGTGCGGTGATCGCCACCGAGCTGGAGCGGTACGACACAGCAGCGCTCGCCGGCCTGATCGAGCAGCACGCCGTGACCAAGGTCCTGCTGCCGGTGGTGGCGCTGGACGAACTCGCCCGGCACACCAGGGCCGCACCCGACCAGGTGGCCACCCTCCGCGAGTTGATCACCACCGGCGACCGGCAGGTGATCACTCCGGCGATCCGTGAACTGTGCGACCAGTCCCCCGGGATGTTCCTCGACAACCACTACGGCTCGACCGAGGTGAACGTGGTCACCGCTCCCCGACTGACCGCGCCGGGCGCCGAGTGGCCCGACCACCCGTTGACCGGACGACCCATGTCCGCCGCGCGGATCTACGTACTCGACGCGAACCTCTCGCCAGTACCGCCGAACGTGCAGGGGGAAATCTATGTCGGCGGGGGCCCGCCGGCCCGGGGCTACGCGGGACGGCCGGGCCTGACGGCCAGCGCGTTCCGGCCCGACCCGTACGCCGTGGTTCCCGGTGCTCGGATGTACCGCACCGGGGACCTGGGGCGATGGCGGCCCGGTGGGGTGCTGGAGTACCTGGGCCGAGCCGACTTCCAGATCAAGCTGCACGGCTACCGCATCGAGCCGGGAGAGATCGAGTCCCTGCTGCGCGAGCGCGCGGATGTGGAACGGGCCGTCGTGCTCCGGATCGGTGAGGGCCAGGGTGCCTTCCTGGCGGCGTACCTGATCGCCATCGGCGAGCCGCCGCCCCCGGGCGAACTGCGGGAGTACCTCGGGCTGCGGCTTCCGGCGCCGATGGTGCCGAGCACCTTCCTCTTCCTGCCGGAGTTCCCGCTGACTGACACCGGAAAGGTGGACCGCAAGGCGCTGCCGCTCCCGGACAGCGGCGGGCCGCAGTGGACCGCGCCACGCGACGAGACCGAACGGACCGCCGCGGAGGTGCTGGCCCAGGTCCTGGGCCGGGACCGGATCGGGGTCACCGACGACTTCTTCCGGCTGGGCGGGCATTCGCTGCTGGTCACCCAGGTGGTGCACCGGCTGCGCGCCGCGCTGGGGGTGCCACTCTCATTGCGGGCGGTCTTCGAGCGGCCGACCGCTGCCGGACTGGCGGAGGAAATACGACGGCTGCGTGAGGAGCGCGGATGACCATACGGACGGCGGTCGACGAGCCGGCCGGGAAGCCCGTCCTGTCCTTCGCTCAGGAACGGCTCTGGTTCCTGGACCAGCTCTCCCCCGGCGAGGTCGGCTATCTGACACCGTTCAGCCGTCTACTGGACGGCCCGGTGGACGCGGACCTGCTGGAGCGTGCGCTGCGGGCGGTGGCGGAGCGGCATCCGGTGCTGCGGTCGCGGATCGACGCCGCCGGAGGGCGGCCGGTTCCGGTCGTCGAGGTCACCACGACGGTGCGGCTGGAGCGTGGAGACTTCAGCGGTGAGCCGGAGCCACAGCGGGCCGCCGAGGACGCCGTACGGACGATGCTGGACACCCCCATGGACCTGACGGTGGCACCGTGGCTGCGGGCTGCGCTGTTCCGGCTTGGCGAGGGCCGCTTCCTCTTCCACGTCCAGGTGCACCACATCGCCTTCGACGGGGTATCACGGGGCATCTTCGAGCGGGAACTCTCGGTGCGGTACCGGGCGTTGGCGGGCGGCCGCCCAGCGCCGGCGCTCCCGCCCGGCCCGGACTATGCCACCCACGCGGCCCGGCAGCGGACCGGGCTCGGGGCCGCCGAGCGGGAACGGCTGCTGGCTCACTGGCGGAGCACGCTGGACGGCGTACCGCAGGTGCTGGAACTGCCGTCGGACCGTCCGCGTCCTTCCCGGCTCAGCCCTCGGGCGGGGCGGGTCGACTTCCGAATCCCCAAGGAGGTCACCGAGGCCCTGTACGGGGTCGCGGAAGCGCACCGAACCACCCTGTTCTGTGTCGGTCTTGCTGCCTACCAGCACCTGCTGGGCCGGTATGCCGATGTCCGGGACGTATTGGTGGGCGTGCCGTTCGCGGGCCGCGAAGACCCGGCGGTGGAGTCGGTCATCGGGTTCTTCACGCACTCCGTGCCGCTGCGTGGGGAGCTCGGCGGGTCACCGTCGCTCGACGACCTGACCCGGCAGGCCAGGGACCGGGTGCTGGAGGCGCTGGACCATCAGGAACTGCCGCTGGACCAGCTCGTGGACGGGCTCGGGGCGGCCCGCGAGGCCAACCGCAATCCGCTGTTCCAGCACTGGTTCGACCTGGCGGATCCGGAACTGAACCGGTCGGCGCTGATCCTGCCGGGTGTCCGGGTCCGGCCGGTCCCAGTCGCTGAGACCACCACCCGATTCGACACCGAACTCCATCTGCTGCTCTCGGGGACGGGGGTTACGGGGCGGCTGCTGTACGCGGCGGACCTGTTCGACGAGGCGGCGGCCGAGCGGCTGGCGGGGCACTATGTCGCACTGCTCGCCGCAGCGGCGGCGGACCCGGGCCGCCCGCTGGACTCGATCCCGCTCACGGAGGCCGGGGCCGAGCGTGCGGAACTGCTGGACCTGGGCACCGGCCCGACCGTGCGGCGCGGTCCGACGACGGTGGGCGCGTACGTGGACCGGACGGTGGCCCGGATCCCGGACGAGGTAGCCGTCGCCCAGGACGGACGACGGCTGACCTACCGTCAGCTCAGCGAGCGGTCACGGCGGATCGCCCAGGTACTCAGGGAGCGCGGGGCCGGTCCGGAACGGGTGGTCGCGGTCTGTCTGCCGCGCGGGCCCGAGCTGGTCTGCGCCCTGCTGGCCGTCGTCCGGTCGGGAGCGGCCTACCTGCCGGTGGATCCGGAGTTGCCGGTCGAGCGGATCGCATATCTGCTGCGCGACTCCGGCGCGACGGCCGTGCTCGGGGACGCCGGGGCCGAGGAACTGACGGGGGTGACCCGGGACCGCCTGGTGCGCGTCGACGAGTTCCTCCGCGCGGACGGCCCAAGCGGCGGCCCCGACGGCAGGGCGGAGGAACCGACGGCCGAGGACCTGGTCGAGGACCCGGCCACGGCGGCGGATCCCGACCGGCTGCTGTACGTCGTCTACACCTCAGGCTCGACCGGCCTGCCGAAGGGCGTCGGCGTCACCCACCGGACCTTCACCCGGCTACTGGACTGGCACCTGGACCGGTACCCGGTGGCCCCGGGAGAGGCCACGGCACAGACCGCCGGCACCTCCTTCGACGCCGCAGCCTGGGAGATCTGGCCGGCCTTGGCGAGCGGTTCGCGGCTGGAAGTGTGCTCGGCGGACGAGGTACGCACGCCGTCCCGCCTGCTCGACCGGCTGGCCGACTCGGGCACTGGCACGGCCTTCGTCCCCACACCGCTGGCGGAACATCTGATCCGGGAGCCGCTCGGCAGGCGGACCCGGCTGCGGCGGCTGCTGACCGGCGGCGATGTGTTCCGGCCGCGCACTGGTGACTCCCCCGGCGTCCCGGTGTTCAACCACTACGGCCCGACCGAGAACACCGTGGTCGCCACCGCCACTGATGCACTCGCGCAGCCCTGGCCGGACCGCTCTATTGGCCGGCCGATCGCGGGGGTGAGGGCCTATGTGCTCGACGGCCGGCTGAACCTGGTGCCCCGCGGGGTGCGCGGCGAGCTCTGGCTCGGCGGGGACCTGGTGTCGCGCGGCTACCTGGGCCGGGCCGCGCTGACCGCCGAGCGGTTCGTGCCCGACCTGTTCACTACGGAGCCGGGAGCGCGGATGTACCGCACCGGGGACCTGGTGCGGTGGTTGACCGACGGCACTCTGGAGTTCCGGGGCCGGGCGGACGGGCAGCTGAAGATCAGCGGCTATCGGGTGGAGCCGGCCGAGGTGGAGGTCGTACTCCTGCGCTGCCCCAGGGTCCGGGAGGCGGTGGTGACCTCGGCGGCGGGCGCAGACGGAGGCCCGGTGTTGGCGGCCTACCTGGTGTGCGGATCTCCCGGTCCGACCGACGCGGAGCTGCGATCCCGGCTGCGCCGGGAGGTTCCCTCGTACCTGGTGCCCTCCGTCTTCGTCCGTCTGGACGGCCTGCCGCTCACGGCCACCGGCAAGATCGACCGCATGGCACTGCCCGCGCCGTCGGAGGCCGGGCCACGCACGGCGGTGCCACCACGGACCCCGGCCGAGTCGGCAGTGCACAGCCTGTGGCGGGAGGTGCTCCCTGGGCACGAGCCCGGCGTCGAGGACGACTTCTTCGCCTCGGGCGGTACCTCCCTGTCGGCGGCCCGGCTGTCGGTACGGGTCCGGGAGGTCTTCGGGATCGACTTCCCGGTGCGCGCCGTATTCGATTTCCGCACGGTCACCGAGCAATGCGCTGAAATCGAACATCTCGTGCTTGAATCAATTTCAAACATGACCGAGAGCGAGATCAATGCAGCCCTGAATTCCTAGCGCGAAACACAGGGCGGAGCACGGAAAGGGACCGCCGCGGCATTGTGCCGCGGCGGCCCTTGAAATGCCATAAAGCTGCCTCAGGAAGACATCTGAGAATACTTCGTCCGCACGCTCAGAGGGGTGATATCGGTCCAGGTCCGGTCGATGTGAGCGAGGCACTCCGCCCTGCTTCCGGACACTCCAACAGGGCTCCAGCCTGCTGGGACGTCCATCTCGGAGTCCCAGATCGAGTACTGCTCCTCGTGGTTGACGACAACCTGGTAGACGCGGTCGTCGGCCATTTCAAACCTCCAGAACAAATCATGCCGGACATCTCCAGCAAGCGATTGTAGTCAGCCGGGCGAATAATTGTCGAGGGGTATAAAATCTCTTGCACCGCTTGTTCGAGTGGCGTAGCGTCCAGCTTGCCGAATTGCCGAGCGGAAGTGGAGCGGAACGTGACGGGAAATCTTTCTGACGCCGCCCGTGTGCTCATGGAGCAGCGGCTGGCCGGGCTGGCGGCGCCCGCCCGGGAGGCACCGGACCCACGACCCGAGCGCCCGCCGCTCGCACCGGCCCAGCGCCGGCTGTGGTTCATCCACCAGCTCAGCCGGGGCAGCCTGGCCTACAACGTGCCGACCGCCTACCGGTTACGCGGCCCGCTGGACACCGAGGCGCTGGAGCGCGCGGTCCGGCTCGTAGTACGGCGGCACGAGGTGCTGCGCACCTGCTACCCGACCGACAATGACAACGAGCCGTTCCAGCGGGTGCTGGACGCCGATGCCGCCGACAGGCAAACGCTGGTGGCGCGGCACGACCTCGGCTCGGCGCCCTCCCCGGTCGACGCCGCCCTGCGACTCGCCGGAGAGGAGGCCGACCACCGGTTCCGGCTCGACGACGAGGCCCCACTGCGGGTGTGGCTGGCCCGGCTGGGGCCGGACGACCATGTGCTGGGCATCGTGGTGCACCACATCGCCTTCGACCGGGAGTCCCTGGCGATCCTGGCGGGTGAGGTCTCCGCGGCCTACCGGGGCGAGGCCGGTGCCGAGACACCCGGACTGCCCCCGCTCGAAACCCAGTACGCGGACTTCGCCGCCTGGCAGAGCGGGCTGACGGACACAGCGGGGTACGAGCGGGAGCTCGGCTTCTGGCGGGAGACGCTGCGCGGCCTGGCGCCTGTACTGGAGCTGCCCGCCGATCACGAGCGGCCGAAGGAGCCGACCTACCGGGCGGGCGAGGCGGCAATCCTGATCGATGCGGAGACCGCGGACCGGCTGCGGACGCTGTCCGCCGAGCGCGGTGCCTCCCTCTTCATGACCTGTCTGGCCGCCTTCCAGGGATTGCTGTCGCGCTACACGGGCGTGCCCGACCTCGCGGTTGGCTGCCCGGTCAACGGACGGGCGAAGGTCGTATACGAGGGACTCATCGGGTTCTTCGCCAACTCCCTGCCGATCGGCGTCAGGCTCGGTGACAACCCGGCGTTCGGCACCATGGTGGACCGGGCGCGGGAGGCCCTGCTCTCAGCACACGCACACCAGAGCGTGCCGTTCGACCGGATCGTGCGGGAGCTGTCCCCCCTCCGCGACCTCAGCCGCAATCCACTGGTCCAGGTCTGGTTCGACCTGGACGCGAGCGGCACCGGCACCGCGGCGGACCTCCTCGACCTGACGGGAGTGAGCGCCGAGTACTTCGCCGAGGGCCGGGTGCGGACCCGTTTCGACGCCGAGATGCACCTCAGCGAGCGGGCCGACGGGACGGTCACGGGACGGCTGCTGTACGCGCAGGACCTGTTCGAGGCGGCGACGGCGGACGCGTTCTCCGAGCACTACACGAACTTCCTGGCGGCGGTGGCAGCCGACCCGGGGATGCGGCTGTCGCGCGTGCCGATCTTCTCGGCGCGCCAACTGGCCACCCTGCTGGACGACTGGAGCGCCGGCACCGGTTGACACGCCGGACGGTTCGGAAATCGATCAAGGCAAGAACGGAGGCTGCGGTGGGAACTGCGGGAGCGGTACGGACCGTGGGGCATACGGATACGGCAGGGCCGGGCGAGCAGGACGCATCTGACGAGGCGGCGTACGACGTCATGGGCGTCGGCTTCGGCCCGGCCAACCTCGCCCTCGCCGTCGCGCTGCGCGAAACTCCGTGGGAGGACGCGAAGACGGCCTTCATCGAACGCCAGCCGCGCTTCGGCTGGCACCCGGGGATGCTCATCGAGGACGCCACCATGCAGGTGAGCTTCCTGAAGGACCTGGCAACCCTGCGCAATCCAGTCAGCCCGTACGGCTTCCTGAGCTATCTGCACGAGCGAGGCCGGCTGGTCTCCTTCATCAACCAGAAAGACTTCTTCCCTACCCGGCTCGAGTACCACGACTACCTGGAGTGGGCCGCCGCCAAGTTCACCGACATGGTCACGTACGGCACCGAAGTGGTCGGTGCCACACCCGTCCAGGACGGCGACGAGGTCCGTGCCTTCGACGTGACCGCCCGCGAGGTGGCCACCGGCCGCGCCACCACCCTGCGGACCCGTAACCTCGTGGTTGCGACCGGCCTGGTGCCGCGGATGCCTCCGGGAATCACCGCTTCGGACCGGATCTGGCACAGCTCCGAGTTGCTGCACCGGCTCGCCGGGCTGGACGGTCGGGAGCCCGGGCGCTTCGCGGTGGTGGGCGCCGGGCAGAGCGCGGCCGAAATCGTCGCACATCTGCACTCCGTCTACCCCGGGGCCGAGGTCACGGGGGTGGTTCCGCAGTACGGCTACAGCCCCGCCGACGATTCGCCGTTCGCCAACCAGGTCTTCGATCCGGACGCAGTGGACGACTTCTACGACTCCCCGCCCGGTGTGAAGGACAAGTTTTATGCCTACCACGCCAACACCAACTACGCGGTCGTGGACCTGACTCTGATCAATGACCTGTACCGGCGCATGTACCGCGAGTCGGTGCGCGGCCGACGCCGTCTGACGATGCTCCCGATGAGCCGGGTCATGGAGGCGACCGAGACCCGGGACGGCGTACTGCTGCGCATCACCCGGGAGATGGCCGACCGTACCGAGGAACTCGCCGTGGACGTGGCAGTGTTCGCGACCGGTTACGACCCGATGGACCCGACGGCCGCCCTGGGGCCGGTTGGTGACCTGTGCAAGCGGACCAGCTCCGGCACCCTGCGCGTCGCCCGCGACCACCGCGTGGAGACGGCACCCCGGGTACGGGCCGGCATCTATCTCCAGGGCGGTACGGAGCACACCCACGGGATCTCCGCCTCTCTGCTGTCGAACATCTCCGGGCGGGCCTGGGAGATCACCGAGTCGATCGCCGCCGGACGGCGGCTCGCCGCATCCCACCGCCCCTGAGCGCGGAAGGAATCCCCCTATGTACGTTCCCAACGACTACCGACCCAAGGACCCCGCCTGGGTGCTCGACGTGATCCGCGGCAATCCGCTGGCCACACTGGTGAGCAATGGCCCCGACGGTCCACTGGCCACGCACCTTCCGATCATCCCGGTGGAATCCACCCTCGGCCAGGGCACCGGCGACACCGGTCTGGTGGGGATCCGCTTCCACGGCCATCTGAACCGGAGCAACCCGCACTGGGCCGCCCTTGCCTCGGCACCTCGCGCCCTGCTGGTCTTCCGGGGGCCGGGCGCCTACGTGTCCCCCACCGTCTACGACGCCGGCCCCGCCGCCCCCACCTGGAACTTCGTTGCCGTGCACGTGCGCGGCACGATCACTCCTCTGACCGGTACCGACGAGACCCTCGACGTGATCCGGGCGACCGTCCGGACGTACGAACGCGATCACGGAACCGGCTGGGACATGACCGCGTCCGTCCCGTACTTCGAGCGGATCCTGCCCGGTGTGGGCGCCTTCCGCCTCGACGTCACGAAGGCCGACGCGATGTTCAAGCTCAGCCAGGAGAAGCCTAACGAGATCCGCGACCGCGTGGCCGACGCATTCGGCTGCTCGAACAGTGGACCGGGGCGCGACGTCGCCGCCGCCATGCGGCACTACACCTGACCGCAGGTCCCCAGACCGCACGCCGACAAGGACACTGCCGATGAAGACCGCTCACCCCCTCCTGCCCTTCTGGGACGACCGACTACCGGGCGCCCGGGCCACCATGTTCTGCCTCCCGCACGCGGGCGGGGGTGCCTCGGCCTACCGGGACTGGGTCAGGGCCTCCACCACGCTTGACGTCCAGCCCGTCCAACTGCCAGGGCGCGAGCAGCTGATCGGCATGCCCGGGATCGATCGGATGCCCGAACTCGTCTCCCTGGTCGCAAAGCTGATCGCCGCCATGGCTCCGCAGCCCTTCGTGCTCTTCGGACACAGCATGGGCGGTGCGATCGCAGCCGAGGTGACCGCCTGGCTGGAACACGGCGGGTACCCGGTGCCCGAGTTGCTGGTCGTCTCGGCTCGGCCGCCGGTGAATCAGGCACGGCCCGAGCCCGACGAGTCCGAGGACGAGTGGCTGGTGCGGCGTGTGCTGGACATGGGCGGGACCCCCGCCGGACTGCTGGAGGACCCCGAACTGCGCGAGCTCTTCCTGGGGACGATCCGCACCGACATGCGGCTCCTGCGCGACTATGTGCCGACGTTCGGCCGCCTGTCCGTGCCGTTGCTCGCCCTGGGCGGCACCGAGGACGACGTGACCGAGTCCCGGCTGGCCGCCTGGCAGGACCACTTCACCGCGCCTGTCCGCATCCGTATGTTCCCGGGCGGCCACTTCTACCTGCGACAGCACCGCGACGCTGTCCTGGCGGCCGTGCAGGAGGCCGTCACCGAATCTCTGGCAGGAAGGAAGCCGGTCCATGGATCCTGAACTGGCGACCAGCGCACTCCTCGCGATCTTCCGTGAGGAGATCGGCTCCGAGCAGATCCAGCCGGACGACGACTTCTACGCGGTTGGCGGGGACTCCCTCACCGCCGTACGGGTGGTGGCGCGGGCCACGACGCAGGGCATGCCGCTGCGCCTGATCGACCTGCTGATGAACCCGTCGGTCGAGGAGCTCGTGGAACATGTGCGCTCAGCGGCCACGGACGGCCGGGACCCGGAGGAGACGGGCGAGGCCGGTGCGCACGCAGAAGGCGGCCTGGTGGATCCCGAGGACCAGGCGGCCATGCCCGCCGGGGTGCTGGCCGCGCTGCCCGCGTCGGCGCTCCAGACGGGATTGATCTTCCAGTGCGAGATGGCCGAGGACCCGGGCCTCTACCACGACCTGATCGGACTCCGGGTGGCGGCGCCCTACGACGAGGGCCTCTTCCGTTCGGCACTACAGGAGTTGATGGAACGTCACCCAGCTTTGCGCAGCTCCTTCGACCTGGGCGGCTACTCGGAGTCGATGCAGCTGTTCTGGGGCGATGTCGTCGAGCCGCTGGAGACCGAGCGGGTGGATACGGTCGCGGCGGCCGACGCGGCCGTGTCCGCCTGGCGGGACAAGCAGCTCTCCACCGCCCTGGACTGGGAGCACCCGCCACTGTTTCGCTGCCATGTGGCCGCAGGGCCGGGCGACACGTTCCGGCTGACTGTCGCGATCCATCACGCGATCATGGACGGCTGGAGCTTCGCTACCGTCCTCGTAGACCTGCTCACGCTGTACGACGCCCTGCTGACGGGCACCGGCCACGGGCTGCCGGAGCCGCCCGCGGCCGCGGCCGCCGAGTTCGTCCGGCTGGAGCGGGCCGCCGTCGACTCCTCCGAGGCCGCCGCGTTCTGGCGCGCCCAGTGCGATGTACCGCCGCTGCTGGACCGGGAGCGGTACGGCCGGCCGGTCGACGCATCCAGGCGGCGCGCCGCGGTGCTGCCTCCCGGCCTGTTCGCGGAGCTGCGCTCACGAGCAGCCGAGGCCCGGGTCCCGCTGAAGAGCCTGCTGCTGGCGGTGCACTGCTGGGCTCTGGGCCAGATGGGGGGACGCACTACCGATGTGGTCACCGGGGTGGTGGTCAACGGACGCCCCGAGATACCGGACGCCGACCGGGTCGTCGGACTGTTCCTCAACACCGTTCCGCTGCGCCTGCCGTCAGCCTCCGGAACCTGGGCCGTTCTGGCCCGGACCCTGTGGGAGGCGGAGTCGGCCGCCGCACCACACCACCGTCATCCGCTGGCGCTGATCGAGGAGAACCTGGGGCGGCGCTCGTTCGACGCGGCCTTCAACTTCACCAACTTCCACGTCTACCGCCGACTGTCCGCGCTCGGGGCGCTCTCCGCCGACGGGTGGTGGGACCGAGACAAGGCAAGCCACCCGCTGTCCTGCGACTTCACCCTGGACTATCCCGGCTTCGGCAGCGGGCTGCTCATCTCCTTCGACCCGGACCTGGTTACCCAGGAGCAGGTGGAGGCATACGTTGCTCTGGCCGTCAAAGGCCTGCACGCCGCGGCCCGGGACGTGCACACAGCCGGGTCGGAGCCCAGCGATGGGTGAACCGGCACCGCTCGCGGTGGCGTACGACGTGGGCTCCGTGTCCCCGGCCGAGATCGCGGTGGGCGTGGGGGGACTGGCCCCGGTGGCTTTCCTGCTGCCCGACTCACCGCATGTGCGCAAGCTGCGGCCGGTCCTGTCCCGGCTGGGCCGGGTGGTCCAGCTGACGGGAAGCCCGGCACGTGATGCCGTACTCGTACGGCGGATCGCCCCGGCAGGGGTGCTCACTTTCTCCGAGAACCTGCTGCGCGTCACGGCCGGTCTCGCCCACGCCCTCGGCCTGCCCTGTCACACGCCCGAGGCGGCCGAGATCCTCACGGACAAATATCAGCAGCGGGAGCGGCTGCGCACCGCCGGAGTCGACGCGGTGCGGTGCCACCCGGTACCGGACGCCGCTGCCTGGGAGCGGGCGCTGGAGACCGTCGGGCTGCCCGCGGTGGTGAAACCGGCACGCGGCCAGGGCAGCCGGGGGACCTTCCCCGTCCGCGACCAGGCGGAGACGGAAAGCGTGCGGTCACGGCTCTTCGATGACCACGGTGGCCCGTGGGTGGTGGAGGAACTCCTTCAGGGACGGCCGAGCGGGCCCTTCGGCGACTACGTGTCTGTCGAGACCGCGACCGGCCCGGACGGGACGAAGGTGCTCGCGGTGACCGGCAAGCACCCGCTGACCCCGCCCTTCCGGGAGACCGGACAATTCTGGCCCGCCGCGTTGCCCCACGAGGATCAGGCGACGGTGTCGGACTTGGCGGTACGGGCGGTCACCGCTCTCGGCGTGACCACTGGCATCTGCCACACGGAGGTCAAGCTCACTCCCGGCGGCCCCCGGATCATCGAGGTCAACGGTCGTCTCGGCGGTCACCTCAACGAATTGTCCCGCCGTGCCTGCGGAGTGGATCTCGTCCGGTCGGCCGCGCTTCTGGCCCTCGGCGCTCTCCCGTCACCCGTCCCGCCACCACCCGGCCGGGTGTACTTCCAGTTCAACGGTCTGGCCCCGGTCCGCTCCGGGCGACTGCGCGCTCTGTCCGGCGGCGACGAGATCCGGCGCTTGAAGGGCATTACCGGCTACCGGTCCTACTTCCGCCCTGGCGACAACCTCCCTGGCGGTGTGGGCAGCGTCTTCATGGACCTCCTCACCGGCGACACGCCTGACCATCCAGCCATGGTCGATCTCCTCGACCGCGCCCTGCCCCTTCTCCGCTACGAGTTCACCGACGGCTCCACGACCTGGACCGAGTCTCCGCAGCGGACACGGGGCCGATAACCCGGCTCTGCGGAGTCCACCCAACGTGTGCACCCGCTCGTCGAAGAGGACGAACCGCACCTCTTGGACGGACCGGTGGGGGGGGAGGCCAGTGGCGGCTGTTCGCGGCCGAGCACCTCATCGGCAGCCACCGGCTCGAGGGCCTGGTGCAGGAGGCCGTGGAGCTCGGGGCTGATGCTGGAGAGGTAGGACGGCAGGCTGTCGCCAAAGGATCTGAGGTCGGCGGCGGGGAGCTGCGCGGCGGGGCCTGTTGCGAACCGCTGTGCGGGTCAGGCCGTAGCCTCGGCGGGCTTGAGTGCTGCGGTGTCCTCGGCGCTCTTGGCAGTCGTGTAGAACACGGTGGCGCCCTGCTTGGCCCGGACGACCTTACTGCGGGCGACGAGCCTTTCGGTGGTGGTGCGCACGAGGTTGTCGTTGATGTTGCGCTCAGGCTGCGCCTCGGCGAGAGCCTTTGCGATCTCGGCAGCGGTGCGCGGCTCGGTCTGACCGCTCAGGTGCTGATGCACGAGGTCCGTGAGGGTGGGTCCCTTCTGTGCCGGGCCCGTGGCGGGGGTCTTGTTGGCGGCCGTCTTACTCACTGATGCCTTCCTGGCGGAGGGTGTGCGCGTGGTGTTCGCCGTGGCCGAGCCCGGCTTCTTGACGGTCCGACGAGCTGCAGGGACCGTCTTGGGCTCGGCCGTCTCACCGCCCAAGGCGGAGCGCATGCCGACCAGGAGTTCGTGGTCCTGCTCAAGCAAGGCCAGTTGGGCTTGCAGAGCCTCGATCTCTGCCTGGATGCGTTGTTGTTCGTCCGCGTTCTGATTCAGGTCGGCGGCAACCCTGGCCGCGTACTGGGTCTTCAGGGTGGTGGTGTCCGATTCGGGCACGATGGCTCCTCAAAGCGGGGGTGATGATTCCGGACTCTACTCACCGCTCGGCAACACGTGAACTTGTGGACTCAAAACCCTCTCGACCGAGACAACTTCGGCATGCGCATACGGGCCGGCCGATGTGCAGACGGTGGCTCGCCGAGCGTCGGGAGCCCCGACACGAGAGATCATTGACTGGCAGGAGTTGCGAGCCTGCTGACGACTGGTGCTGCGCTGGCCAGTGCCGGGAGCATGAGGTATCCCCATGACAGTAGTCGAAGGCTGACTAGCGGGCCCCAGTGAAGCGACGGCATGACGCGTAGAAAGCAACGAGCCGAACAACCCACCCACACCTCGCCACGACAGACTTGCCGTCAAGCGCAGCCGCTACCCAGCGCCAGCCGAAGCTGAGGGGTACGTGATGGCATTGTCCGGTGACAGCAGCCCGGATCGACCCAGCGGGGGTAGCGCGTGCCAGGTACCGAGACACCGACCGGATCGCCCAACAAGGCGCGGTCCCCCGCGTCCCAGAAACCGAATCGCCGCCGGACGGTCGCCATCGGCATCCTCGTTGGCCTGGGTGCTGTACTGCTCATCGTCGCTGCCCCTGTGGCGCTGCTCATGTTGCTGGTCCTCGGCCCTACGTGAACCCACCACCCATACCGGACGGCACGCCGCTCGTGCTCGCGAAAGGGCCAAGTAGTGGGCACTTGGCAGGACGCGCAGGGTGACAGCCTCGTGCTCTCCGAGGACGGAACGTTCCGTTCGTCCTCCGTCTGCGGCAACTACCGGGACTCCGTCACCGGAACCGGCAGCCTATTCGGTGCAGCCTCGGTCAAGACGGGCACCGGCATCTGGGAGAAGTCAGAGTCGGAATCCTCAGGCAAGAACCTGACGGAGGTCCGCCGCGAATACGGCAAGGGCGAAGTGTCGGCCCAGTACGAGGTGAGGGGCACAGCCGCAGCCCCCGTCCTCTGGATTCGTTGGCGTGCGCCGCGGGCCGCACTCCGCACGGAGCGGCAGGGCCGATGGCCCATTGCGCATGCAGCGGGATGGGAGCCGGCACTCTCCCATACGCAGGACGCCCGGGCGGTGACGGTCGCCGATCCGTCTAGGCCGGGCGAAAAGGTGGGCCGCGCTCTCCATCGCAATGTCAGGCGCCCTCAACGCCCGGCCGACTCATCAGCAGCTGCGGCCCTGCTTCCGGCTGGCTCCCGCATGTCCACGTTCCACACCAGCGGCAACGCCTCAAAGTGGTGGTTCGGATCGCGGCCCGGAACGGGCTGAACCTGCCCGCATCGCACACCGTTTGCCGCCCACTACGTCGTGGCTGTCAGCTATGTCCGGAGTCTTTACAAGCGTGCGGCCCAGTGCCATGGTCAGGTCCCGCGTGGCGTGGCTGCGGAAGGCGACGCCCTGTCCGTGGGGGGACGACGACATGATCCGTGGCTTCGCGCTGTGGTGTCTGAGCCGGTGGTCCCGGTTCAGATCCCGGGGTCTGATTCTGCTGCCCCTGGCCGCTGTCCTCGCGGCTCTCGTCCCCCTCCTCGTCTTCGGCGGCCGTGCGAGCGCCGGGCCGGGGCAGGCGCTGCCGGCGGCTGATCCGACGGTCCCGCCGCCGGCGCCGCATCACCACGCTGCTCCCGCCGTTGCGATGGAGCCCGCCGCGCCCACCCTGTCCCGCGACGGCTGGACGGCGACCGCAAGCGACCATGAGACGGCGAAGGGCGACCACAGCCCCGCCCGCGCCCTGGACGGCGACCCCAACACCCTGTGGCACAGCCAGTGGACGCCCACGGCCACGCCGTTGCCGCACACCATCACCATCGACCTGCACAGGACGGTGGTCGTCTCCGCGCTCGTCTACCAGCCCCGAGCCACCGGCATCAACGGCCGGATCGGCGAGTACGCGATCCACCTCAGCGCGGAGGGAACCGCGTGGGGGGAGGCGGTGGCCACCGGCACCCTGGCCGACGACAACACCGTCAAAACCCTGAGCTTCGCACCCAAAGGCGCCCGCTACATCCGGCTGACCGCGACCACCGAGGCCGGCAACCGCGGCCCATGGACCAGCGCCGCCGAGATCAACCTGCTCGGCGATCCGGGCACCACCGCAGCCGTGGTCGACCTGCCCCGCGACGGCTGGACCGCGACCGCAAGCGACCATGAGACGGCGAAGGGCGACCACAGCCCCGCCCGCGCCCTGGACGGCGACCCCAACACCCTGTGGCACAGCAAGTGGACGCCCACGGCCACGCCGTTGCCGCACAGCATCACCATCGACATGAAAGCTGCCCGCCGCGTCTCCGCCCTGTCCTACGAACCGCGCCGCACCGGCGTCAACGGCCGGATCGGCGCCTACACCGTCACCACCAGCACCAATGGCACCTCCTTCAGCACCCCGGTGGCGAGCGGAACCTGGAAGGACGACGACACCCCGAAAGGGGCCACGTTCACGCGCACCGTCACCGCCCGCTACGTCCGGCTGACCGCGACCACCGAGGCGGGGAGCCGCGGTCCGTGGTCCTCGGCGGCCGAGATCCGCCTCAGCGCTCCCGCCGACCCGGCCGCCCACGGCCTGTGGGGCAAGGTGACGGGCTTCCCGCTGGTCCCTGTCGCCACCGCGGTCCTGCCGGGCAACAAGATGCTCGCGTGGTCCGCGTACGGCGCCGACCGCTTCGGCGGCAGCAACGGCTATACGCAAACCGCGATCATGGACCTGGCCACCGGCCGCATCACGCAGCGCCGGGTGGACAACACCGGGCACGACATGTTCTGCCCCGGCACAGCAATCCTCAAGGATGGCCGGGTCCTGGTCACCGGCGGCTCCAACGCACAGCGCGCCAGCGTGTACGACCCGGCGACCGGCGAGTGGACCTCGGCCGCGGACATGAACATCGCACGCGGCTATCAGGCGATGACGCTGCTGTCCACCGGTGACGCCTTCGTCCTCGGCGGATCCTGGAGCGGCGGCAACGGCGGCAAGGGCGGTGAAGTCTGGTCCCCCGCCAGCGGCACGTGGCGCAAGCTCGACGGCGTCCCCGTCACCACGACCATGACGGCCGACCCGCGCGGCCCCTACCGCGCCGACAACCACCAGTGGCTGCACGCCACCTCGAACGGGCGCGTGCTGCAGCTCGGTCCCAGCAAGCAGATCAACTGGATCTCCACCAGCGGCAACGGCAGCATCACCGCGGCCGGCACCCGCGCCGACAGCCCGGACGCGATGAACGGCAACGCCGTCGCGTACGACATCGGCAAGCTGCTCACCCTGGGCGGCGCCACCGCGTACGAGAACGTCAAAGCAACCCGGCGCGCCTACACAGTCGACCTCAACGGGGGCGGTAAGCCGGTCAGCGCCCGCACCGGCGACCTGGCTCACGCCCGTGCGTTCGCCAACAGCGTCGTGATGCCGGACGGCAAGGTCGCCGTCTTCGGCGGCCAGTCCTACCCGGTCCCCTTCAGCGACGCGACCTCGGCCATGACCCCGGAGATCTGGGACCCGGCGACCGGCAGGTTCACCCGCATGGCAGCAATGGCCGTGCCGCGCAACTACCACAGCGTCGCCAACCTGCTGCCCGACGGCCGCATATTCAGCGGTGGCGGCGGCCTGTGCGGAGCCTGCGCCACCAACCACCCCGACGGGGCGATCTTCACCCCGCCCTACCTCCTCAACAGTGACGGCACCGAGAGGACCCGGCCCCAGATAACCGGCGGCGTCCCGGCTCACGCAGCCAACGGGACGAAACTCACGATCACCACGGACACCGCCGTCACCTCCTTCACCCTGGTCCGCTCCGGCGCCGCGACCCACTCCACCGACAATGACCAGCGCCGCGTCCCGCTCACCACCCGCCAGACAAACACCGGGACGTACGAAGTCACCGTGCCGGCCGATCCGGGCATCGCCCTGCCAGGCACCTACTTCCTCTTCGCACTCAACGCCCAAGGCGTACCCAGCAAAGCCACGATCCTCAACCTGGGCTGACACACCAGACCGACCACCCGTCTTTGGGCAGACCCCGATAGTCCACCCGTGCACTGCTCCGCCCACTCCGACCTGACCGGAAGTGACAACACCCCGCAATGGCCAGCGGGACCAGCCCAACATCCAGGCAGTTTCATCTGGACCAGGTGCCGACAGGGCGCCTCACTTGATAGGCAAGTCACCACTTGCCTATGGTGTTGGTCATGGCGGAAGATGTCTTCAAGGCACTGGCCGACCCCACCCGTCGGCGCATCCTTGATGAGCTGGTGGAACGGGACGGCCAGACCCTGTTCGAGATTTGCACACGGCTGGTGACCAAACACGGTCTGGGGCTGTCCCGCCAGGCGATCAGCCAGCATCTGGCCGTACTGGAATCCGCGGGTCTGGTCCTTTCCCGGCGCCAGGGCCGCTACAAGTTCCACGATCTGAACACCGAACCCCTTGAGCGCATCGTGACCCGGTGGCTCAGGCCCGAAGCACCGGAGAGCACCCCATGAAGATCCACCTGTCCAGCGTCTTCGTCGATGACCAGGACAAAGCCCTGCGCTTCTATACCGACGTGCTGGGCTTCGTGAAGAAGCACGACGTCCCGCTGGGCGAGGACCGATGGCTGACCGTGGTCTCGCCGGAAGATCCCGACGGGACGGAACTGCTGCTTGAGCCCTCCGGCCATCCCGCGGTGCAGCCGTACAAGACGGCACTGGTCCAGGACGGCATCCCGGCCACCTCCTTCGCCGTGGACGACGTACAGGCGGAGTTCAACCGGCTGCGCGAGCTCGGGGTGCACTTCACCCAGGAGCCGCTGGAGATGGGCCCGGTCACCACTGCGGTTCTGGACGACACCTGCGGCAACCTGATCCAGATCGTGCACAGCAGGTAGGGACCCGGCGCAGGCGCCAGCCGCGATCTACCGTCCGAGGTCAGGTTCGGAGCCATATCAACAGGGCAGCGGCGGCGCCCAGGTGGATGACTGCCCGGGATGTCGTGTGGCTCTAGCAGTTTCGCGCCGGGCGCTCTGCCTGCACGTTCAACAGACAGCCGAGCACCAGTACCCACGCGCCGGACATGCTGACTGTGGAGCGAACGTAAGGGTCCTGGATCAGCAAGCCACCGACCAGGTGGACGACAAGCGCGGCAGCATTCGTCAGCTGCGCCCAGCCGAACAGGCGCGGGCGGACGGTGCGCCGACGCCGCCAGGACGGCAGCCAGCCCCAACCGAGTGCAGCCACCCCACAGAGAGCGATCAGCAGCGCAGTCAGGCCGACCAACAGGTCGCTGTAGACACCCACGGCTCGTCCCCCTCAGGGCGTGATCATGGCATGCCACCCTGCAAGCCGACCAGGCACTCTCGTCTGGGATCACGAGGAATTCCATGTTCACGACCTCGGTGCGGAGCGCGGCCGTTGTCACCGTGGACCTGGCCGCGCTCAGCGTCCACCACATGGACCCCGGACTTATCGCGATGCCGCCATGACATCACCCCAGACCGAAAACCTCAGTAGCCGACGGGGCCGGCCTGGGCCCGGGCCCGGTCGCGGAAATACGCAGCCGCCCCCACCAGCAGCGCCGCCCCCAGCCCGTACAGGGGCAGCCACAGAGTCGTCGTCGCCGCCAGGCACTCGGCAACGGCCTTGCGGGCCTGGACCTCCTGCGCGAACGCCAGGGCAGCACCGTCACTGCCGGCCAGGTTCCCCAGCGCGGACCTCACCTGGAGTGCCTCGTACCTGCCCATCAGCCCGCACTCGCTGCGCGTGCCCGGCATGGGGAACAACCAGGCCCGGCGCTGTAGCAGGGGCGCAAGTGCGATCGCAACGCACAGGCCCACGACCAGCGCGTACGCGACCAGGCCGCGCACGTACGCCGAGCGGATGTCCGGCGTCCACTGCGCCCGTCGCTGGAAGGCGACCATCACCGCAAGGAGCGTCACGCCGATGAACGTGGCGAACCACTGCCACGAGCCTTGGGCGAAGGCGAACGTCAGCACCGCGGCGAGGCCGATGCCGATGACCCCGGGAGCGGGAACGTCATCGCCCGCTACAACAGATGCCGGCCTCGGGATCACTCGGGGACTGGAATCACTCACGGGACTCTCCTGCACGGGGAGCCATCAGCATCCGCCGCGGCTCGCCGCGGCCCTGGGCACCATGCCGTACGTGCCCGGCGCCTCGCCCGGATGGCCCGCACCTGGCCGGGCCGCGCGGGCCACTGGCCGGGGCCCGCCCGGGCCGTCAGCATTCTGGACCGGCCCCGGGCCAAGAGACAGAGAGACGTTGGTTGCTGATCCGTGAACCGAGGCTCGTCGCTCAGCTCAAGATCCGGACAGTGCGGCAAGAGCAACGTGCAGGCCAGCAGCGGGGGCCGCTCTGCGTCGGCCTTCGATACGGAGGGCTCATCACCAAGTCCGTGACAGGGATCGGTGTGGACGACGACCGCTGCGGCCAGGGTCACCTGCGCCCGAGGTAGACCCCCAACGCCCGCTGCAGCACCTTGCCCTGGCTGCCCACCGGCAGTTCCCACTCCCCCAGGTACTCCACTGCCCGGCCGCCGGTACCCGTCTTGAAGAGCAGCCGGCCGAGCAGGCGGTCCTCGGTGAGGGCGGGGGTGATGGAGCGCAGGTCGTACGTCTCGGCGCCCGCCGCCCGCGCGTCACACAGCATGCGCCACAACAGCGCACTGCTGGGCCGCAGTTGGCGTCCTCGGCGGCCGGATGCGGCGTACGAGTGCCAGACTCGGGAGCCGACGTTAATCATGAGGGCCGCGGAGAGCACCTCACCGTCGTACTGGGCGAGGTAGAGACGGAGCCGGTCCTCGTCCTCGGCGTTCAGGGCCTTCCACATACGCCGGAAGTAGTCCAACGGGCGGGCCTTGAAGCCGTCGCGGGCAGCCGTCGCGGTGTACAGGCGGTAGAACTCGGGCAGGTCGGCGGCCGAGCCCCACGAGACACGGACGCCTGCCGTCTCGGCCGTACGCAAGGACTGCTCCCAATGCGGTGCGAGGGCGCCGCGGAGGTCGTCCACCGAGCGCCCCGCCAACGGGATACAGCAGCCGTAGCGCGGCTGACCGAGGCCGAAACCGCTGCCGTCGTCCTCCTTGCACGGCTGCCACCCGAGCCGCCGCAGCCGCTCTGCGGCGTCGAGCGCGAATCCGTCGATGCCGGCCGCAGGCAGATCGCGCAGATGACGTACGTCGGGGGCGGCGATGCCCTCCGCCACGGTGGCCGCGTCCCAGTGACGTACGACCAGGGGCGGCCCGATCCGCACCGAGAACGCCCCGATCCGCTCCAGATGGGCGACGAGCGGGTCCAGCCACCGCTCCAGACGAGGGGTCCGCCAGTCGATCGCCGGCCCGTCGGGAAGATACGCGAGGAAGCGCCGCGTCCCGGGCAGCGGCCGGTACAGGACGAGCGCCGCCGCAACCATCGCCTCGCCCTCGAACCAACCGATGCTCTCCGGCAGCCAGTCGGGCTTCACGTCGCCCCACTCGGGGATCTGGAGATGGCTCGTGTCGGGAGACAGCCGCAGGTGGGCCAGATGTTCCTCGCGCGGGATCTCCCGCACGTACAGGCTGGTCATGGGTTGGGTGCTCCTGCTCGGGGCGGCCACCCTAAGCCCGGGATCACCGGACGGGTCAAGAGTTCGCGGCAGTGAACTGCGCCCACACCTGCTTGCCGCCGTTCCTGGACGTGACGTCCCACAGGTCCGCCACAAACGCGATCAGGAAGATGCCCCGCTCGCCTCCGTATCCCAGTCGGGCTCGGTGTACCAGACCGGGACTGCAGGCGAACGGTCGCCGACGTACAACCGAACACCGCGTTTCCGGCAGCCTATGCAGTCCCAGCTCGCCCTCGGGCGTCTCCACATGGCAATGGACGTTCGCCGGTATCTCCGTCACGTACACCGCCGCGTCGACGAGATCGGCATCCCCCGTCGCGCAGCTGCGAGCCTACGAACGATGGCTTCGCCACCGTCGGCGAGCATCACCATCTCCCGCAGCACAAAGCCGACGATCTCCGGGTCGAAGACCAGAGCCTCGGGCCAACGAGGACCCAACTCGTCCACCAGCGTGCTCTTCCCGCTGCCGAACGCACCGTTCACCCAGACGATCAATGCGATCCTCCCCGCCCCGTTGCCATGCCCGCCTGACGGCCGTGGCACCTCGGATGAGCATGCCGCGCGGCCTGGGCGGGGCCAAAGCCGGCTCCCAAGCCTGCCCACATTCAGCCTGAACAGCCGAAACGGCCCGCCGAACACCCGACGGACCGTCATGAAACACCGAGGTTAACGCGCGCTTACGTAGTCGAACTCAGTGGTTTCACCGATGCCCTCGGCCGTTGCTCTGCGAAAGGGTGAGGTCGTTCTGGGAGGCGGATAATTCCGAGGCTCTCGTCGTGTGACGGCCGAGCCGAAGGCTTCGCGTTTCCCACAGAAGTCAATCTCACAAGGTGAGACTTCCTCAACTAGCTTCGTGGAGACGGATCATGCGCTTACCTGCCCTGTCTGTCACCGTCGCGGTCGTGGCCGCGACGGTAGCGGGAGGAGCGGCTCCGGCCGCTGCCGACACCATGGCCAGCACGGTCAACCTGGAGGCCGGTGCCGGCCTCCACCACAGTTCCGCGGCTGTGATCTATGAGCACGTCGACGGCGCGGTGAACTCGGTCAAGATCATCTCGGTGGAGGCCTTCTCCGGCGAGCGCGACTGCGTCTGGGTGGAGTGGAACGACCCGAAGGACGTGGGGGACGGTTGGACCGCCCTCAACTCCGAGCCTCCCTGTTACGGCGGCAACCTGCTGGAGACGCCCAACCGGATCATCAAGGCGCCGAAGGGCCATCAGCTCAAGGTGCGCCTGGCTGCGTATCACGGCTCCGAACTGGTCCACAAGGACATCGCAAAGCTCTAGGCCGCTTTCGGATCACCTCGCTGACCGGATGAAGATGGCTGCGATGTGGATTCCGGCGAGGCAGATGGTGGCGGTCTTGCCGTAGCGGGTGGCCAGGCCGCCCCACTGTTTGAGCTTGTTGATGCAGCGTTCGACGGTGTTGCGTCGCGTGTATGCCTCGCGCTCGAAGGCTGGCGGACGCCGTAGCTGCCCAGATGTTTGCGGTTGGCGGCTTGGTCGGCGACCCGGTTCGGATCCGTACCGAGTTCGGCGTCGCCGCCTGAGCGTCATCCGGCGGGCGGCTGGGCTGCGTGGGCAGGATGCGGACGACGGGGCCGGGAGCCGTCAGCCGTTGGCACCGGCAGGGTAAAGCAGATGCGACTAGCGTCCGACCCTGCCAGGCTGCGCGCCATGGACCGCGAAATGATCTCTCGGCTGTCACGCACTGAACACCCCATCAACAGCCCTCTTGACGATGCGTCAGTTCGCCGACTGCTCCATCGGACCGTGGTCCGGGGCGATGAACGCGTCCTCGACCTCGGCTGCGGTGAGGCGGCATGGCTCCTGCGGACCCTGGCCGCTCATCCGGATGTGACCGCCGAGGGCGTCGACAACTCAGCTCAGGCCCTGGCCAAGGCCCGGAAGGAAGCGGTCGATCTGGGAGTCGACAACGACTCGTACTTCACCACCAGGACGCCACAGAGTTCGCGTCTCCCCACACCTTCGACGCAGTGCTCAGCGTCGGTGCCACCCATCCCTTCGGCGGTCTCCTGCCCACCCTCGACGCTGCCCACAGATACCTCGTCCCCGGCGGCCGCGTCCTGGTCGGCGATGCCTATTGGGAGTGCGAGCCCACCACCGAAGCCCGCGAGATGCTGGGCGAGTACGAGGACCTGGCGACCACCATGGACCGCGTCGTCGCCCACGGCTGGACCCCTGTCTTCGGACACATCAGCACACGCCAGGAACTCGACGACTTCGAGTGGTGCTGGACCGGATCCCTGGCGACGTGGGCGCTGGACCACCCCGAGGACCCCGACAGCGCCGAGGTTCTCGCCGTTGCCTCCACCCACCGCTCTCAATGGCTGCACAGCTATCGCGAGAGCTTCGGCTTCATCACCCTTGTACTTCGCCGAACCTCCGAGTGACCACTACGGGTGGCAGGCCAGGGGCCCGGTGCCCCGATCCTGCAGGGCATTGCCCCGGATGGAAGTGAGGAAGCCGTGGGCTGATGTTCGACCCGTGATGGTGGCGGGCGTCCGCGACCCCAAACTGCCTTCCTCGGGGCCGTGATGTCTAGCCGTCCTTCGTCGCGCGTCCAGATGCCGGAGCTCACCCGGGTGAGGGGCTGACATGAACCGGGCGGCAGCGAATCCGCTTCCAGGTGCGCGACATGTACTTGCGCTGCCGGAGGTCCCGCAGCCGCCGCCTGGCCTGACAGGCGACGACTACCTGGAGACGGTGGAGAACGATCGCCGGCGGCGCCATCCGGCTCATGCCGCAGGTCCGCAATGTGTCATGCTGAAGCGGGCCCGAAGGCACTGAGGACAATGACGCCCCTGAAACAATGGTGCGATGCTCACCACCGTCGGGTCGCCGACTGGGACTCGATCACGTACAGCAGCGCCCCGCACTGCCTGCGCCGCATCGACGGAAGCAAGGTCTACGGGGACCGGGTGGGGGAGGTCCACGCGGACGGCGAGATCTGGTCCCGCGCGCTCTTCGACATCCGCAACGCGCTCGGTGCGAGGACCGCTGACCGCATCATCATCAACGCCCAGTTCGGTTTCGCGCCCGACACCAGCTTCAAGGACGCGGCACTGACGACAATCGCGACCGCCCAGCGCATGTACGGCTCGAGCGCGGCGGACACCGTCCGCAGTGCGTTCAAGGGCCGCGAGATCCCCGGCATTCAGTAACGCTTGGCCGATCGGTGGCCGTCGCTCGGCGCGGCGGCCACCGGTGCGTCGGACGCTGATCTGGACGGCCCAGGGGCACGGGCAATGACGCCGCCGCCCCGGCGCTGTCTCCCGACGAGGGACGGCGGCGGGTGGGCGGCGAGAAGATGGGCACGCAGCGGCTCACGCCGGCCGCCCACCCCGGATGGCCAGGAGCCTGGTGCCGTGTCGGCGGTCGGTGCGATGAACCGGGCCGCCGCTTCCACCACGGAGGCGCGGTGCCGGGCCGTGCGCTCGTCCTGTCATGCGGAGCCATCCGCGTCGGTGGCAGGGCCACCCGGCGCGGAAAACCAGGACTGAGCCAGCGCCAGGACGAGGGCAAGGTGCCCGTCTTCACCGCCCACGCCCGTCGCTGATACCGAGGGAGCAGGGTCGTCGCCTGCGGCTTCTGCCACCGGTGCCGACGGAGGCTACGCCGGCGAGGATGCCAGCGAGGCCGTCACCACCACCGGCGCCAACCGCCCCGCCCCACGCAAACCATCTGCGACCATTTCCAGCAGCCACACCGCAATATCCGGCGACCACTCCCGCGTACGGCAGCCCAACCGCATTACCTCACGCATCCCCTCGGCATGCACCACGCGGCCGAGGTCGAGGTCCAATCCCGGGAGTCCGCTTTCCGCCACGGACGTGGAGACCTCCACGGCACTCTGCGCCATCTCCCGCACCGCCTCGGACACGGCCACGGCATCATCCTCGACCACTGCGCCCCGCCCAGGACGGCAGGAGACAGTCAGCACCACCTCGTACCGGGCATCCGGATCCGCAAGGTCGAACCAGGGCGCCAACTCGATCTGGTGAAAGGCCGTGTTGCGCTCGGCCGCCTGCAACGGCAACAGGGCGTGCAGGCCGGTGAACGTCACCGCACCCACGCGGGCCAATGTCTCGGACAACACCAGGACGATCGGCCGGGCGGGAAGACCGGGACGCGGGGGGTCGGTGAGAACCCCAGCCTGCAGCCAGGCCAGCTGGTGAACCCTTCCGTCCTGTGTCCAGTCACCGCCGACCTCCTCATGAGCCCACGAAGTGGGCTCATGGTGAGCGGTGTCCTTTCCGTCCTCGTTCAGCCAGCTGCTCAGGGTTTGCCAGCCGTAGGAACCGGCCCGGTCGATCGCAAAACCGAGAAGATCTTCCTCAACAGTGCCATCGGGATCCTGCTCTACAACCCGGTCAAACCACGGGTACCGCTTGAGGATTCCATGCAAACCAATGATCACGGTGGGGGGAAACACAGGCACTCCAGGGAGGCAGGCGGCGCTGGAAGAGTACCCTTCCAGCGCCGCTGTTCAGCTCTTGATCACGTGCCGCAGTACAGCGTCTGCGCCGCGGTGATCTTCTTGTTGGCCTGGTCCGGGTAACCGATGAGATCAACGTCGATGACGCTGCGGAAGGTGTGCTTCTGGATCAGGTTCGTGCACTTCCAGGCAGCCGACGCCCGCTTGGCGCTTCCGCCACCGGAGTAGACGGTCTTGGACCCTGTATTCAGTGTCCTCCAACCTGTCCCGCTCTTGACTTGCAGCTCTATTGTGACCTTGGCCTTGGTCGCCGGACCGCTCAGACGCTTCCACCAGCCGTGGGCGTTGATAGCCCCCCGCACCGTGTGCGAAAAGTGAACGTTGTCGCCCTTGGTTTCGAAAGCTCCGATGCCGGAGCCGGCGCGGGCGGATTCCTGACTGTAGGTGCTGCGGTCCTGCGGTGTGCTGTGGTCGTCGGCCTGTGCCGGGACAGCTGCGCCAACGGCCAGCAGGCCGGCCAGGACAGCGGAAGCCGCACCTATGCGGATACGCACGTAGAGTTCCCCCTCATCGTTGGGCGTGGTCACGCCCGACACCTGACCCAACCAAACATTCGATCTTCGTGCAATCGTTTAGATCACAAGCGCTCGCGTCCCAACCCCCGCCTGTGCACGGCGCGTTGGTGGCGTCAACGCCTACATATGAGCGGCTCGACCTCTGTCGTGAGTTACACGTGCTCTGCCTCAACGGACCGGCGCGGTTGCGCAACACTCCCCCTTGCTGCGGGCAGCGTCCCAATTGGTGGCGTACTGCAGAGCTGTCGGCTTCGGGACGGATTCCTCCACTGCCTCCTGCAACACGAGACCGCCGGGCACACTCCCCTACCAAGGGAGGCACATATGGTGTTCATCCGGGCTGGTCAAGAAGAAGTGGACTCCAGCATGACTCGAATCATCGCTGACATCTCGGTCTCCCTCGACGGCTTCGTCACCGGGCCCGACCCCGGCCCGGACAACGGTCTGGGCACCGGCGGCGAGGCCCTGCACATCTGGGCGTTTTCCGACGACCCCGACGACCGCAGGGTCCTGCGCGAGGCGACCGCCCGCTCGGGCGCCGTGGTCCTCGGCCGCCATCTCTTCGACGTGGTCGACGGACCGAACGGCTGGGGCGACGAGTCCGGCTACGGCGCCGGCGAGGTCGGCAAGCCCGCGTTCGTCGTCGTGACGAGCTCGCCGCCGGAGTCGCTGCGGCTCACCGACCTCGACTGGACGTTCGTCACCACCGGTCTGCCCGACGCCGTCACCGCCGCGCGCGAGCGCGCCGAGGCGGCGTCGTCGGACAGTGGCAAGGACCTCGACGTCGTCCTCATGGGTGGCGGCGCCACGATCGGGTCGGCGCTCGACGCCGGTCTGGTCGACGCGCTGACGCTGCACCTGGCGCCCGTCGTGCTGGGCGCCGGGACGCCACTGTTCACCGGCGGAGCGCCGCGCACGCTGGTGCAGCGGAGCGTGACCTCGACATCGACCGCGACGCACCTGACCTACGACGTCCTCTGACGACGCCGTTGCCGAACTTCACATCGATCAGTCAACGGCATGCCGGCGGGGCGCCGTTCTTCATGTATTTCAGCAGTCACTCCTGACCAGATGACCCCCGCCTCGGGGATCGAGGACAGGCACTCATGACACCAGGACCAGCCCCTGACGCTCACTGACCATCCCCAGTTGGTTCGCTCCGTGAACCAACTGGGGATCAAGAGCACCTTTGAGGTTGAAGGGTCCTGCCTCGCACCGGCAAGCCCCTGGCTGCCTCGTCCGAGTGGGCAGGGCTTCACCGGGTCTTGTCCTGAGTCGGCCCGCCCGGGAAGATCGTCGATCATGCGTATCGACGAACTCAACGCTGGTGAACGTCAGTTGTGGAACGTCTTCGCCCAGGGCGGCGCCGTCGACGTCCGCGACGGCTCGTCAGCGGCGGAACCCGGAGTACGGGCCGAGGTCATTACGGCGCTGCTGCTGGGTGCCAGCACCGATCCCGCCCCGGGTGACCGCCCGGCAATGCGCCTGACCGGTGCCTGCATCACGGGCAGGCTGAATCTGCGATTCGCCGAGATTCCCGTGCCGATCGTCCTGGACGAGTGCCGCTTCGACGAAGTGCCCTCGCTCCAGGGCGCCAGGATCCGCGAGCTGACCCTCACCGGTTGCGCCCTGCCAGGTCTCGCCGCCGACACCGCCGAGATCGACGGCCGGCTCGTCCTGACCCGCTGCCACCTGACCGGACCCCTCGTACTGACCCGCGCCCAAATCCACAGCGACCTGGACCTCCGCGACACCGTGATCACCGCGCCCGGCGCCGAGGCGATATCCGCAGCCCGCCTCATCGCAGGCGGCGACGTGCTGTGCACCAACATGGCCGTCGAGGGAGCCTTCCGCCTCTCCGGCGCCGCCGTCTCCGGCGAGTTCGACCTGGAGGGAGCCTCCCTGAGCAACCCGGGTGGCCACGCCCTGGACGCCTACCACGCCCAGATCACCGAGGACTTCACCTTCCACCCGGGCTTCAGCGCCGAGGGACGGATCATCCTCTCCGGTGCTACGGTCGCGGCGGCCATCGGCTTCTGCGGCGCCCGGCTGAACAACGCCGACGACGTCGCGCTGGAGGCCGTCGACGTCAGCGTGGCCCGCAACTTCGACCTCGGCAAGGGCCTCACCGTCGACGGCGGCATCAAGCTCGACGGCAGCCGCATCGGTACGCAGCTCAGCTTCCGCGACGCCACGCTGAGGAACCCCGGCGGCATCGCCCTGTCCCTACGGCTGACCCAGGCCCGGGAGACCGACCTGCGCACCCAGCAGCCGATCGACGGCATCGTCGACGCAAGCAACGCGCAGCTGGGCACCCTGTACGACACCCCGGACACCTGGCCCGGCGACCTCCGGCTGGCCGAGACCACCTACGACGCCCTCGCCTCCCCCCTGACAGCCACCGAACGGGTCGACTGGCTCCGGCGCAGCACCGACGGCTACCTCCCGCAGCCGTACGAACAGCTCGCAGCCGCCTACCGACGGCTCGGACACGAGGACGAAGCACGCACGGTGCTCCTCGCCAAGCAACGCCATCGCCGTGCCATGCTCCCTCTTCCTACGCGCGTCTGGGGTTACATCCAGGACGCAACCGTCGGCTACGGCTACCGGCCACTCCGTGCCGGCCTCTGGCTCATGGCTCTGCTCGCCTGCGGCGCACTCTTCTTCGGAGCGCATCCCCCCGCACCCCTCGAAGCGGAGAAGGCACCGCCCTTCAACGCCGTCTTCTACACCCTCGACCTGCTCGTCCCGATTACCGCCTTCGGACAGGAAGCTGCCTTCGCACCACGAGGCACTGGGCAATGGCTCGCCTACGCGCTGACCGCTGCCGGGTGGATCCTGGCCACGACCGTCGCCGCCGGCATCTCACGTGCAATCAGCCGCCAGTAGCGAACCAGACAGCCCACGAGGTGACTTCGGCATTTACGGAACGGCGGACAGAACCAAAATTCGAGATCGGCATCAGTCGAGGGTGATCGTTCCGTCGCCTCGGGGGTGAGCCGGGCCAGTGACGCCCAGGACCTGCGCGTTGCTAGTGAGCGGGACTTCCACCAGCACATGCCGCCGGGCCATCAGGCGCAGCAGTTCCCGGTAGTCGTCCTCGTGGCGGATGTCGACGCCGTGGCCGATGCGGTCGGTGCGGGCGGTGAGCACGGCGTCGCGGACGTGGAAGCGCAGGTCCTCCGGGCTTGACCAGGCCGGGGACCGGCTCTCCCGCGTGCAGGATGAGGGGAACGCCGGGATACACACCGCGCAGGTAGTTCAGCATGTGGAGGCGGTAGTCGGCGACCGCCACCGGATCATCCTCGGGCCCCACGAGGTTCAGCGAGACGAACCGGGAATCGCGCCGGGTCAGTTCCACGCCGAGCAGCATCTGGGTGAACACCAGCTCGAGCGGTCCGCCTCGGTCCACCTGGGAGATGAACCTCACCGGCAGCGCGCACCCGGCGTCGGGTCGGCCGGTGTCGGCCGTCAACTGAGCATGGGCCGCTCGCGCTTGCTACCGCGCCTGCTCCACAGCGGCAGAAGCAGGCCAACTGCCCCGTCACATTGCACGCGGCGGCTGGCAAGGCTCTGACCTGCACGCTGCAGGATGGTGTGAAAGCGCGGTCCGGTGTCATTTCAAACGCCTACTCGGAAAAGAGGAAGAGTCACGCGACCGGCAGAGGTACCGGTTGGGCGGAGTCCTTCCCCCAGACGAAGGCCTCGGTGCTCGGCTGGAGTTCGGAGAACCGGCCCGACGCGGAGACCTCCAGCAGCAGCCGGCGCAGGTCTGCCTCGAATTCGTCGCGGCGCGGGCCGAACAGGTGCGGAGCCGAGAACGACATCGAGAACACCCCCGCGACGATGTCGTCAACCGTGCGTTCCAACGGCTGTCCGCCGGGAACGACATGGCACTCCGGACCGGAGAATCCAGCCCGGGCGAGCACCGCGGCCTCACCGCCGGGTGTTCCCTGCGGCAGCACGCCCCGGCCGGCTCGTCGGACCGGTCCGAGGTAGTGCCTGACCAGCTCCTCGATCGCCGCATAGGGCACCGCTGGATACGGCAGAGCGTCGACTGTTCGGGTCTCCGTCTTCAAGTCCGAGATGTGCACCAGGGCCCGCTGAGCTGAAGCATGTCCCTGGTGGTTGCCGCCACCAGCTCGCGGTCCATCCAGTGGAAGGACTGGCCGAAGGTGGCCACGGTGAACGTTCCAAGTCCTGCGGGAAGATCTTCGGCCCGAGCCTGAAACCACTGCGCCTTCTCTGTCACTCCTCGCTCGACGGCCTCACGCCTGGCTTCGGCGATCATCTCCCTGTCCGGGTCCACGCCGACGATCTCGCCGAACAAGTGGGCCAGACTCAGGGCGAGGGTTCCCGGTCCGCATCCCACGTCGATGAGGCGCCCTTGCCCATCGAGCTTGAGAACCTCGGCGAGCACGTCCACCAGCCCGGGGGCATAGGGAAGCCTCCCGCGCTGGTAGTACGTGGCAGTACCCGAGAACAGCGTGTCGTCCCACTCCCAGCCGGCCGCCACGTCCGCCCACCACCTTCACAGAGATCCGCAAATGTCCGGCTTCGCCGATGATTCCACAGCTCGACGACCGACTGGGAATCTGCCAACTCAAGTGCGACAGGACACCATCTGCCTGCACAGCCACCACCCGCACAGGACTTTGGTGACAACACAACTGCCTATGTGGCGCCTATCGTGCTTCGGCTCACTCGCACCGACTCAAAGATCTAGGGTCCACGTTCGGCGGCGGTCACTGCCGTGTTGTGGAGCTTCGCGGCGATCAGGGTGGCGGCGCACAGCAACGCCGTACGGGTACGCGTCATACGGGCGCCACGCGCGGACGCGTGCGTCGTGCCACCGCACAACACCCCGCCCGGACCCGTCGGGCCGATGGACACACCGGCAGGTCGGCAGACGGTCTGCGGGCCCAGGCTCGCGGGGCTCCACTCCAACCAGATGCAATGGCCCGGTCTTGCGGGCCAAGGCTCCGTGCTCGCCCTGCGCCCGAACCCCCGGCTGCTGATCGGCGGCCTCTCAATCCGACCGGCTCTCCCGGGCTGCGGCCAAATGGGCGGCAGAGCGGGGCGGCTGACGCAGCCCGGTGGTTCCATTGACCTTATGGCAACGCGGACTGTCGTCGTCGAGCGCGTGATCCGTGCGTCTCCCGAGCGGGTGTGGGAGGCCCTTACCGACCTTCAGGGCACAGTGCGTGTGCTCAACGGTGTGGAGCGGATCGAGGTCCTCACCGAGGGCGGCTTCGCAGTGGGCACACGGTGGCGCGAGACCCGGCGGATGCTGGGCAAGGAGGCCACCGAGGAAATGTATGTGACCGCAAGCGAGCCCCCTCAGCGTTTTGTGGTGGAGGCCGACTCCCAAGGCACCCACTATGTGTCGGAGTTCGCGCTGCTGACCGCCGGCCCGGAAGCGACGACCGTGCGGATGACATTCTCGGCCGTCCCGCCCGGCGGCTTCAGGGGCCTGCTCGCCAAGCTGCTCGGCGGCCTCGGCGTCAGGGCAGTGAGCAGGGCGATCGCGAAAGACCTCGACGATGTCGCCGCCGCGGTGGAAAGCGACAGCAGCCAGTGAACGGATGCAGAGACCTTCAGTTCCTCTCAGCACCCGGCCGAGCCCGGGTCGTGCGCCCCAGGCCCGGCCCATCGGCCCTGGGGCGCTCGGAGCGCCCGACAGACGGCCGTCGAACCGACGAACTTCCGTCAGCTGATCGAGGAACTCGACCTTGGCTATGTCCTCGCCGTTCCGACTGCCGCAGTGATCACCAGGCCCGGACGCGCGCCGGCCAGGTCACTCTCCCCACGGCGTGATCCCCCACCGGACCGTGTGCCGCTCGCCGGGGCCGAGGCCGATGAGCGCGGTGCCGCTGCGGAAGGCGTCCGGCGGGCAGGTCATCGGCTCGACGGCGACCGCGCGACGCCGCTCCCCCGGCGGCAGAGTGTCGCCCGTGTACAGCTGCACGTAGTCGGCGCCCTCGCCGAGCCACACGTCCGTGCCGAAGGCTCCCGACGGGTGGGCCAGGCGGACCACCGCCCGCCCGTCCTCGTCCCGGTCGAGGTCACCGAAGGGGGTGTCCAGTCGGCGTGCTCCTACGGCCTGCGGTGCACGCAGGTCGTACGCCGTCCCGGCGACCGGCTCGGCGGCCACGGGCAGGCCACGCTCGTCGGTGCGCAGCCTCGTCCGCGCGGGGACAGTCAGCACCGCCTCGTCGACGGCCGCGGTGCCCGCCATGACGTAGGGATGCTGGCCGAAGCCGTACGGTGCGACGCTCTCGCCGAGGTTCCTCGCCGTGACGGCCACCTCCAGTCCTCCCTCTCCGAGGGTGTACTCGGCGAGGACGTGGAGGTGGAAGGGGTAGCCCGGCTGCGGCCACAGGTGCACGGCCAGTGCGGCCCGGCTGTTGCTCGACTCCACGACCCGCCACGAGACCCACCGAAGCAGCCCGTGGAGGGCGTTGCGGCCGGCCGGCTCGGTGAGCGGGAGTTGAAGCTCCTGCCCGTCCCAGCTGTACCGGCCGTCCCTGATCCGGTTGGGCCACGGCACCAGGATCTGGCCACGGCCGCCGGTGATCCGGTCCTGTGCGGCGAATCCGTCGATCACGGCGCGTGCACCGACCGTGTACGACCTGAGCGCCGCGCCCAGCTCGACCACGACGGCGGTGTGGGGGCCGTGGCGGAGCGTCAGTTGCTGTCCGGTGCGGCTCTCCTGCACGCGTGGCCCCCTTGGTCCGCCCGGCGGGCGCTGTCGACCGCGGTCGATGGGGTGACCTGCGGTAGTGGACTCCGTCGGGAGCATGGGGCTGCGTGCGGAGCCGGTCAAGCGCGACACGTACCACGGGCGGAATCGCTGGGCGCTTTCGCCCACTGGAGCCACGGTGGGCCGGCCCCGCGGCTGCCACCGACGGCCGTCGCATTCGTCCGGTCGACGCACGGGCGCTCCGCTGTCCCCCGGTCGGAACAGCGGCGTCACCCGCCGCGCGGGCGCCTGCTGCGCGAGTGCACGCTGCCTCGGCCGATGCGCCGCCAGACAGCCCGCTGGAATCGGAGCGTCAGCACACCCACCGCGATCAGGAGCACGATGTTGAGCAGCAGCTGGAGCATGGACCCGCGCGCCTCGCTCCAGCTGGAGAACGCGCAGGAGACGCCGACGTCGGCGGCAGCCGGGATGGTGGTGACCGAGATGAAGACGCCGAGCAGCGCGCTGGTTCTGGCCTGGGTCAGCGACACGATCCCGACGATTCCGGCCAGCACCGCGACGACGACGGAGAAGACGTTGGGGGCGTCGATCAGGCTCGAGACCGGTCTGATGCCCAGGTCGAATGCCCTGGGTTGCAGTGCGAGACCCCGGATCACCCACGAGAACAGGTATGTCACGACGATGGCCAGTGAGAATCCCACAGCGAGGGCGAAGAGGCCCTGACGGATCCTGGTGCCGTTGCCGCGGTCGATGCCCAGCGCGACGCTGGTGATGGCGCCGTACTCCGGTCCGACGACCATGGCGGCGACGATAAGGATCTGGGAGTTGGTGAGGATCCCCACCGACCCGATGACGCCTGCGATGACCAGATAGAGGTAGAAGCTCGGCAGGTACGTACCCTCGGCGCGAATGCGCGCCTCGACCTCCTCCCAGACCGGCGCATGCGCGAGCGCCCCCAGTTGCTTTTGCTCCGCCTTGGCCGCGGTGGCGGAGAAGGCCATCTCGACCGGCTCGATGACGATGGATCCGCGGCGGTCGAGTTCCAGTTCGCGCAGACCGCGCAACACGTCGTTGGCCGCACCCGCCAGGATGTCGCACTCGACCGCGTCGCCGTCGGGGTTGCGCGCCAGTTCGCGCAGTACGACCAGGTTGAACACATAGCGGTCGTCGGCCAGCAGCCCAACCGCACGGGACGTCAGGTCAGGAGGGCTCACCAGTCGGACGTGGATCATCTCCATGCACAACCTCCATCGCCGGGCCACTCGGCCGCACCGGGGCAACGGCCCGCGCGCCGAGTTCGGACCCCGCGTGCCCTGGGCAGGCCCTAGCCAGTAATGCCCGCCGGGCGGGCGGTCGGCAAACCGAGAGCGGTGAACGGCTTGGTCCCCCTTGGGTCGCCCGGACGGCCCTGCTGTGGCACCACCGTCGATGGCCCTCAGCCAGGGCCCTACGCCGTAAGGGTGCCGCCCCGCGAGGGCGAGCGGTCGGCCCGCCTCGGCATGGCGAGGACCACCGGCGTGGGCGATGGTGGATCTCAGGAGCATCTCCGAGCCCCCGGAGTGGCCATGGACCGCTACCCTCCCATCGCCGAGCACGGCCTGGTGGGCGACCTGCAGACCGCTGCCCTCGTCTCGTCGCAGGGCGTCGTCGACTGGTTCGCCGCTCCCCGGTTCGACTCCCCCAGCATCTTCGCCGCACTGCTCGACCACGACCGCGGCGGATACTTCCAGCTGGCCCCCGAGCATCCGGACGGGACCTGCAAGCAGCTCTACTACCCCGACACGGCCGTCCTGGTGACCCGCTTCATGTCGCCCGACGGTGTGGGCGAGGTGATCGACTTCATGCCCCCGGACCGGACCGGCATCGCCAGCGACCGGCACACCCTGATCCGGGGGGTGCGCGTCGTGCGGGGGACCGTGGACTTCGCGCTCGACTGCCGGCCGCGCTTCGACTACGGCCGCGCCGAGCACGAGCTCGAACTCGACAACAACGCCGCCGTTTTCCGGGCTCCGGGAATAGAGGCACACCTTCAGGGCACCTTCCCGCTGGAGAGGAACGGCCAAGACGTACGCGGCAGGTTGAGACTGAGCGCGGGAGAGTTCGGCGGCGCTGTCTTCACGGTGTGCGCCCCGGGCGCCACACCGGAACCCCCGACGGTCGAACGGGTGACCAAGCAGTTCTGGGAGGTCGTCGACTTCTGGCACACCTGGCTGAGCAAGTCCCGCTACCGGGGCCGCTGGCCCGAGCTGGTGCACCGCTCGGTGATCACCCTGAAACTTCTCACCTACGCCCCCACCGGCGCCATGGTTGCCGCGGCCACCACGGGGCTGCCCGAGCAGGTCGGCGGGGAGCGCAACTGGGACTACCGGTTCACCTGGGTACGCGACGGCGCTCTGTCCGTGCGGACCCTGCTGGACCTCGGTTTCGCCGAGGAAGCCACCGCTTTCGTCCACTGGCTGGTGGCCCGTCTGCGTGAACGCGAGGGCAAGGACGGTGAGCCGCTCCAGACGATGTACCGGGTCGACGGCAACCCCGACCTGCCGGAGGAGACCCTCGATCACTTCGAGGGCTACCGCGGCTCGTCCCCGGTCCGGATCGGCAACGGTGCCGCGGACCAGCTCCAGCTCGACATCTACGGTGAGGCTCTTTACGCGGTGTCCCAGGGCCTTGAGCTCGCCCAGCAGGCCACGTACGAGGGATGGAAGACGCTGGCCAGGACGCTGGACTGGTTCGCCGACGCGTGGGACCGGCCGGACGAGGGCATCTGGGAGACCCGCGGGGGCAGGAAGGACTTCACCTACAGCCGGGTCATGTCCTGGGTGGCCTTCGACCAGGGGCTGCGGCTGGCGGACCGCTTCCGCAGACCCGCCGATCTGGAAAAATGGCGCAAGGCGAGGGACGCCGTCTTTGAGCAGGTGATGCAACGCGGATGGAGCGAGCGGGAGCGCGCCTTCGTCCAGCACTACGACGGAGACGTCCTCGACGCCTCCCTCCTGGTCATGCCGAGGGTCAAGTTCCTCGCGCCCAAGGACCCCGCCTGGCTGTCCACGCTCGACGCGATGGACCGCAAGCTCGTCTCCGACAGTCTCGTCTACCGCTACGACCCGTCGGCATCACCGGACGGCCTGCGCGGCTCTGAGGGCACCTTCAGCCTGTGCACGTTCCTCTACGTGGACGCGCTGTCCCGAGCCGGACGGCTGCCCCTGGCCCGGTACACCTTCGAGAAGATGCAGACCTACGCCAACCACGTCGGTCTCTTCGCCGAAGAGGTGGGTCCGAGCGGGGAGCAACTGGGCAACTTCCCCCAGGCGTTCACCCATCTGTCGCTGATCATGGCTGCCGTCACCCTGGACGAAGCGCTCGACCGGGAAGGCAAGTGAGCGCGGGTCATGGCCACCCCGGCGGGATTGCCGCGGCTCAGCGCCGGCGAATTCGCCGAGCTCTACGCACGCGTCAGCCGCAAGGCCCGTGCCTCCCACCGCGGTGCCCTGGACGACATCACGCCGCGTCATGTGGTGGTGGCCGCAGCCGAGGTGAGGTCGGGCCGCACGGTGACGATGGCGGCGCAGATCGAGACGGAGCCGGGGCCCGACAATCCCGAGCCGACCGGGCACGTCATGACGGGCGCGGTACGGGGCGGGATTGACTCGAGCGGGCTCCAGTTCGCCAGGGACCGCTTCACGATGAACGTTCACGGGGACGCCGACAGCCATCTCGACGCCCTGTGTCACGTGATCTACGACGGCACACTGCACGGTGGCGTGGACGCGAGCACCGTCACGCCGGCCGGGGCGACAGCCCTGTCCGTCGAGGCGGCTCGCGACGGAATCGTCGGACGCGGCGTGCTGCTGGACATTCCGCGGCTGCGCGGTGTGCCGTGGCTCGAACCAGGCGATCACGTGATGCTCGACGACCTCACCGCGGCCGAGAGCGCCCAGCACGTCCGGGTGTCCGACGGCGATCTCCTCTTCGTCCGGGTCGGGCACCGCCGCCGCCGCAACGAGCTGGGAGCGTGGCACTCGGCAGACATGCGCGCCGGGCTCCATCCCTCCGCGCTGGAGTTTCTGGCGGACCGGCGGGTCGCGGTGCTCGGCGGCGACGGGAACAACGACACTGCCCCGAGCTCCACCGAGGGCGTCGATTTCCCCGTGCATGTGCTCGCAGTCCACGCCATGGGCCTCCACCTGCTGGACTACCTGCAGTTCGAGGACCTTGCGGCTGTCTGCGAGGCGGAAGGGCGCTGGTCGTTCCTGTGCGTCATCGCCCCGCTGAGGCTGCCGGACGCCACCGGCTCACCGGTCAACCCGATCGCAGTGTTCTGAGCCCGTCCCCGACTGGGCAGGCCGACCCGCAGAGCTCGGCGCCGGTCCTCCGTCAGGGGGTGGGCGGCAGCACGATGTTCTCCAGCGGCTCGCCCTCCAGGTAGCGCAGCAACTGGGCCCGGACCAGGCGCAAAGCGCGGGGCAGGAAGGCCGAGGTGGTGCCAGCGACGTGGGGGGTGATCAGGGTGTTGGGGCGTACCAGGGCGGATGCCCGGCGGGGAGCAGCTCGGGGTCGGTGACATCGAGGGCCGCGCCCAGCCGTCCGGCGCCGAGCTCGGCGAGCAGCGCGCCGGTGTCCACCACGGGGCCCCGGGACACATTCACCAGCAGCTTCCGGTCCGGCATCCGTGCGAGGAAGTCCGCGTCGACCATGCCGCGGGTGTGCGGGGTGAGCGGGACGGTCAGGATCACTACGTCGGCGCGGGGCAGCAGTTCGGGCAGTTCGGTGATGGGGTGCACAGGACCGCCGGGGCAGCTCGGGCGGTCCGGGCCACTCGCAGGATCTCGCAGGCCCTCGGGCAGGCCCCCGATCTGCGACGGCGGGTACGGGAGCAGAAACCTCGCGTCGCTCCGACCGGTCAGACGGTCCATGGGGCTCATGGGCTGAATGTAGAGTCTGTCGGCCGGTCGGGCAGCTCAGCGGGCGGGGCCCTGTCCTACCGTCGGCCCGAGTCGGACGGACGAGGCTGGGAGAACCTCCGTGGGAGCAGCGTCTCGGGTGCCACCGGTCGTGGTGGTCATGGGTGTGTCGGGTTCGGGGAAGTCCACGGTGGGCCGGCTGCTCGCGGACCGGCTCGCGGTGCCCTTCGTAGAGGCTGACGACTTCCACCCGGCCGCGAACCGCGCCAAGATGGCCGCCGGCCGACCGCTCGACGACGAGGACCGCAAGCCGTGGCTGCTGTCCCTCACCGACTGGATCCGGGAGGCGACCGCCTCCGGCCGGGGCGGGGTGATGGCCTGCTCGGCTCTCAGGTACGAATACCGGGACCTGTTCCGCCGGGCGGGCGCAGGCGTCCTGTTCCTGCACCTTGCGCTCGACCGGGCCTCCGCCGAACGGCGGGTCGCCGGACGCAGAGGCCATTTCATGCCCGCCCGGCTGGTGGACTCCCAGTACGCCGCACTCGAACCGCTGCGGCCCGACGAGCGTGGCGTGACCGTCGACGCGGCAGCCGACCCGCAGAGCATCGTCGACCAGGCGTCGAGCGCGGTACGGGCGATCGGGTGAACAGGCACCTCTTCAGCACTCATCCGGTCGCCCCCACCAAGGCCGCCCGATAGCTTCGGATTCGGCACTGAATGTCCCACGTATGCAGGTGCATTTTGACCCGCACACCACCTGCCCTGCGGGCGAGCACCACGGCGAGGACAGCCATCGACTCCTAGAACGGGACCCGACATGACCGACGATCAGCACTACGACGTCATCATCATCGGTACGGGAGCGGGCGGCGGCACACTCGCCCACCGGCTGGCCCCCACTGGCAAGCGGATCCTCATCCTGGAGCGCGGCGACTACCTGCCCCGCGAGCGGGACAACTGGGACTCCACGGCCGTGTTCGTCAAGGGGAAATACCGTGCCCCCGAGTTCTGGTACGACAAGCACGGCAACCAGTTCCCCCCGGAGGTCAACTACTACGTCGGGGGCAACACCAAGTTCTACGGCGCGGCGCTCTTCCGGCTCCGGCCCGAGGACTTCGGCGAGCTGCGCCACCACGACGGCATCTCTCCGGCCTGGCCGATTCGCTACGAGGACCTGGAGCCGTACTACACGCAGGCGGAGCAGCTCTACCTCGTACACGGGCGGCACGGCGAGGATCCGACGGAGGGCCCGGCCAGCGGCGAGTACCCCCACCCCCCTGTCGAACACGAGCCGCGTATCCAGCAGCTCAGCGACGACATGGAGAAGAAGGGACTCCACCCCTTCCATCTGCCCATCGGCGTGAACCTGACCCAGGACGAACACGGCAGAGCAACCCACAGCAGCGTCTGCATCCGCTGCGACCGGGTGGACGGCTTCCCCTGCCTGATGGGCGCCAAGTCCGACGCCCAGGTGATCTGCGTCGACCCGGCGCTGAAGCACGACAACGTCACGATGGTGACGGGCGCCCATGTCCGGCGGCTTCAGACCGACCCGACCGGACGGACCGTCACCGGTGTCGTTGCCGAGTTCGAGGACGAATCGACGCGGGAATTCAGCGCCGACATCGTCGTGGTCGCCTGCGGCGCGGTCAACTCCGCTGCTCTGTTGCTCCGTTCGGCGAACGACAAACACCCGGACGGCCTGGCCAACAGCTCGGACGTGGTGGGACGCCACTACATGCGGCACAACAACCTGGCGCTGATGGCGGTGTCGAAGGAACCGAACCCCACCAAGTTCCAGAAGACACTGGCACTGCACGACTGGTACCTGGGAGCCGACGACTGGGACTTCCCGCTCGGCGGCATCCAGATGCTGGGCAAGTCGGACGCCGATCAGATCCACGGCGAGGCGCCGCGCTGGGCCGGCGCGGTCTCACCGGACATGCCGTTCGAGATGCTCGCGCACCACGCCGTCGACTTCTGGCTCTGCGGAGAGGACCTCCCGCTGCCCGAGAGCCGCGTCACCCTCGACAAGAACGGCGACATCCACCTGGCCCTCGACGAGAAGAACAACGTCGCCGGGCTCAAGCGCCTCCAGCACAAGCTCCAGGGGATGCTCGGGCACCTGGGCATGCACGAGCACCACCTGCTGTCGCACAGCATCTACCTCCACAAGGGCATGCCGATCGGGGCCACCGCCCACCAGGCAGGCACCGTCCGGTTCGGCACCGACCCCCGCAGCTCGGCCCTGGATGTCGACTGCAAGGCCCACGACCTCGACAACCTCTACGTCGTGGACACGAGCTTCTTCCCGAGCATCGGCGCGGTGAACCCGTCGCTGACCGCGATCGCCAACGCCCTGCGAGTCGGCGACCACATCGCCGCCCGGCTGCGCTGACGGGTGTCGTACGCAGCGACGGAGCCGGCGGCAGGTGGACACGCCACCGGCCGTCGGCTCCGCCGCTGAGGGAACCTGCCCAGCTCCGCTAGAGGTTGTCCCCCGGCGCTCTTGCAGCCGCGGTGTCGGCGTCGGTCAGCGGCTCCAACTCACCCTGCGTGTCGAGCCGGTAGAGCAGCACCAGAGCCGGGCCGACCAGCACGATCGCGATGCCGGTGACGATCGCCAGCCAACGCAGGGTATGAGGGGCGCCGGCCGCATCCGCCACCGTCAGCGAGGTGGGCAGAAGGTAGGGCCGCTGCGCGAAGCCCCAAGCGCCGACAGTGAGGGCCACGCTCGCCACCGAGGTGTAGCGCGTCCAGCCGTAGGACCCGCGTACCAGAAGCAGCACCGTGGCCAGACCGCACACCGCCGCCAGGACAACCATCAGCAGCCCCAGACCGCCGGTGAGACCCTCCCAGACGTGCCGGGCATCGTCATGGGTGACGGGCAGCGCGATGAGCGCCAGGACCACGATCACGGCGAAAGCGAGCAGCGCCCGCAGACGGAAGTAGCCCACGAGGTCTTCCGCACCGAACCGTCGGGCATCGGCGCACAGGAACACCGCCCCGAGGAACGCGGTGGCGGCGATGGTCAGCAGACCGGTGAGGACCGAGGTCGGGTTGCTCCAGGCGTCCGCGGATGCGGGGGTCCCGACCGCGACTTGACCGGCAGCGATGCCGCCGAGCACCGCCCCCAGGAAGAAGGGCGTGAGCAGCGAAGAAATGGCGAACGCCGCGCCGTAGATCCGCCGTTGAGCCAGTCGGCGGGACGGCTTGCGCAGGGCGAACCCGGCGCCGCGGAGCACCAGGCCCACCGCCGCGAGCGCGAGCGGCAGCCACATTGCCTCGAAGACGGCCTGGAACATCGTCGGGAAGCCGGTCCACATGACGATGAAGACGAAGATCAACCAGACGTTGTTGACCTCCCAGACCGGCGCCATCGCGTGATCGACAAGCCAGCGGGGCCGCTTGCCGCGCTCCGCGCCCCCGGCCATGAGGTCCCAGAACCCTGCCCCGTAGTCGGTGCCCCCGCCGCAGGCATACGCGGCGATGGCGAGCACCATCACCCACGCAATGAAATCCGCCATCATGATGCACCACCAGGGGTTCGGTCGGAGCCGTCACGGGGCGCGGTCCCGGCAGCTGCGGGCTCCGGCTCGCTTCTGGGCCCGTACGGGGTGTCGGCCTCCGGAGGCAGGACGGCGCGCTCGGCTGCCAAGCCCTCGTCGGCGATTCGCCAGCGGGTGCGCAACTTCAGGATGACCGCGAGGAACGCGCCCAGCACGACCCCGTACACGACGATGACGATGCCGAGCATCGCCCACAGCGATTCGGCGCGGGTGTCGGTCACTGCCTCTGAGACCCGCATCTGGTTGTACACGATCCAGGGCTGGCGGCCGACTTCCGTGGTGATCCAGCCGCATTCCACGGTGACCAGGCACGCGGCTCCCGCGATGGCGGCGCAGCGGAAGAACCAGCGGCTGCGAGGAAGGTCCCGGTGCCGCAGCCAGCACCAGGCGTACCAGAGCGCCAGCAGGATCAGCAGACTGCCGACAGTGACCATGATGTCGAAGGCCCAGTGCGCGATGGTGGCCTGGACCGCGGTGGGGCGGTCGGCGGCAGGCACCGAGGTCAGCCCGGTCACCTGGGTGCTGGGCTTGAAGCCGGCGAGGATCGAGTCCAGTTGGGGGATCTTGAGCCCTCCGGAGATTGTCCCGTCGCTGTTCAGCCGTCCGAACATGTACTCCGGCACGTGGGTGTCGGTCTTCCAGACGATCTCCATGGCGGCGAACTTGACCGGCTGCTTGTGGAAGACGGCGCGCGCGGCGGAGTCGCCGATCATGAACTGGATCGGTGTCAGGATCGCGGCCACCGTGAACGGCACCGTGAACCCGAGGCGGTGGTAGCGGTCTCGGCGCCCACGCAGCCAGCCCACCGCGTACACCCCGGCGACCACATATCCGGCGGTCATGAGCATCGCGACGACGAAGTGCCAGTACTCCGGACCGAACATCGGTGTGAAGATCGCCTGCTGCACGTCGACATCGACGGGCTTGCCCTGGGCATCGAGGCTGAACCCCTGCGGGGTGTTCATCCACGCGTTGGCGGCGATGATGCCGAACGCCCCCATCAGGGCGGCCAGCGGCAGCGGTACGCCCAGCCAGAAGTGGGTCCAGGGCTTCAGCCGGCGCCAGCCGTAGAGGTAGATCGCGATCAGGACGGCTTCCAGGAAGAACGCCCAGGCCTCGATGCCGAAGCCGAGCCCGAACACGTCGCCCCAGCGCCCCATCATGCCGGGCCACAACAGGCCGAGCTCGAACGACAGCACCGTGCCGGTGACGACGCCGATGGCGAACTGGACGGCCATCACCGCCGACCAGCGCCGGGCGAGCTTGAGGGCGACGGGATCGTTGCGGCGAAGCGCCCGGTGATGCATCAGCAGCGTGATGAGCGGCAGCGCCACTCCGAACGGGACCAGCAGGATGTGCGAAGCCAGAGTGAAGGCCATCAGCTCACGAGCCGGCAGCAGTTGGGGCGGCGTGGCCGCCAGATCGATCGCTGTGCTGAGCATGTGTGCCTCAAGGGTCGGCCCCGCGGACGGCGGGGGCTGAGGAGGGACAGGATGCAGAGGGGTGGCGGCCGCGAATGGCGCCGGGCCGTCGTCAGAGCGGCGGCGAAGGCGCCTTCGGCGCGGGCGCCTGGCCGGCCGGCGCATCGGCGTCGGGCATGGTGAAGGCGCGCTCGCGTCGCGAGCTGGTGAGGAAGGCGACGGACCAGCTGAGCACCGCTCCCAGCCTGCTGCGGAATCCGGTGAGGAAGGCCAGATGGATGAAGAGCCAGACCAGCCAGCCGGTGAAGCCCGACAGGTGCAAGGGCCCCGCCTTGACGACGGCCCGGCCACGGGCGATGTAGGCGGCACTGCCGAAGTCCCAGTACTTGAAGGGCTTCGGCTCCTTCGTCCTGCCCTCAACTGCGTGACGCACCATCCGGCCCGCGTATGCGCCCGACTGCATGGCGACCTCGGCCAGCCCCGGCAGCCGGTTCAGGCTCATCACGTCGCCTGTCACACGGATCTCCGGATGACCGGCGATGGTGAGGTCGGCTTCGACGGCAATGCGTCCAGCCCGGTCCTGTTGGGCGCCGGTTGCCCGGGCCAGCGCGGCGGCGATGGGCGGCGCCTCGACCCCCGCCGTCCACAGCACGGTGCGTGCGTCGAACCGGGTCGTCGCACCGTCACGATCTTGTACCGTCAGGCCGTGCGCGTCGACGTCGGTCACCTTCGTGCCCAGGTGAAGCTCGACACCGAGGCCCTGCAGGGTTCGGGCGGCACGTCGGGCCAGAGGATGACCGAACGCGCCCAGCACCTCGTCGGCCCCCTCGAAGACCATCACCCGGGCCTGGGCCGAGTCGATCGCATGGAACTCCCGGTCGAGCGTATGGCCCGCGATCTCCCGGATCTGTCCGGCGAGCTCGACACCGGTCGGCCCGCCACCGACGAGCGCGAAGGTGAGCCACTGCTGCCGCTCCTTGGCGTCCGCGGCCGTTTCGGCCATCTCGAACGCCTGATAGAGCCGTCGGCGGATGCCCAGTGCGTCGTCCAGGGTCTTCATGCCGGGCGCGTACTCGGCGAACTCGTCGTGCCCGAAGTAGGACTGGCGCATGCCGACCGCGACAATCAGATCGTCGTACGGGAGGGTAACGGCCCCGCCGTCGGGCCGACTCGCGTGGACCAGCCGGGCCTTGGCATCCACATCCGTGGCCTCGGCGAGAAGGCAGCTCACGTTGTGGTGGCGCCGAAGGACCGCACGCAGCGGTTGAGCGATCTGGCCTTCGGACAGAATCCCGGCGGCACACTGGTACAGCAGCGGCTGGAAGAGGTGGTGGGCGCGGCGGTCGACCACGGTCACCGCGACCGGTGACCGCCGCAGCGCGCGAGCGGCGAACAACCCGGCGAACCCCCCGCCGAGGATCACCACCCGGCGGGGCGTCACATGGTCTTGCACAGGGGATCAGCCTCCGGTGGCGAAGCCGGGGAAGAGCGTCATCCCACCGTCGACGTAGAGCGTGGCGCCGACGACGTAGTCGAGCAGGTCCGAGGAAACGGCGACGACGGCGTTGGCGATGTCGTCCGGGTCACCGACGCGGCGGTACGGAATCAGCCGCAGGAGGTCTGCCTCAGCCTCGGGGGTCGACCAGGCGTCGCGATTGATCGGCGTGCGGATCGCGCCAGGTGCAACCGCGTTGACCCTGATCCGGTGGGGGGCCAGCTCCTGGGCGAGAGTCTGCATCAGCATGCCCACACCGCCCTTGGAGGAGGCGTAGTTCACATGCCCAGCCCACGGGACGATCTGGTGGACCGAGCTCATGCAGATGATCTTCCCGGCCGACCGGGACACCTCCTTCACCACGCCGCGCCGCATGAACTCCTTGGCGGCTTCCCGGGCACAGAGGAACTGGCCGGTCAGGTTGACATCGATGACCTTCTGCCACTGGGCGAGTGTCATCTCCGTCAGGGCCGAGTCCCGCTGGAGGCCCGCGTTGGCCACCATGATGTCGATGGTTCCGAACTCCTCGACCATCCGGGCGACCATGTCAACCACTTGGCCCTCGTCGGACACATCGGCCTCATGGGCGTAGGCCCGCACGCCGAAGTCCTTGATCTGCGCCACGACCTTCTCGGCCTCGTCCGCGCCGACGACGTAGTTCACCACGACGTCCGCTCCGGCCCGGCCCAGGGCAACGGCAGTCGCCAGGCCGATACCCGAGTTGGCGCCGGTCACCAGCGCCTTCTGGCCCCTGAGCAGCTGCGCGGATGTGGTTCCGCGGCTCTCGTCGACTCCAGTTGCCACGAGCTCTCCTTAGGCGTTTTCGAACGGCCCGCCCGCCCACGTGAAGAACGCCGACGGGCGATGCATGAGGGGGTTGGGCCTCGGACTGTCCGCCAGGAGGGGCCCGCAGGAGCAGTCGCCGGCCTGCGCACAGACGAAAACACCCTGCGTCGTGAGCGGGAGGGACCGGCGCGCCACGCGGCCGTATTTCGGCGGGGCATGTCACACGGTCGGGCTACGGGGCCCCGAGAGTCAGTACGGGAAGAACAGAGCGAGGGCCGACCGCGGACGCAACAGCTGATCGGCCCGGTGCTCACCTCACGGCTCGCCGGACCGGGCGGATCACCCTAGCGTCGTATACAGGAGCCAGTGGCTCCATCGGCTTGGCGATCTGTACGAGGGGTGCTCATGTTCATCCAGGTCATCCAGGGCAACGTCAGCGACGCCGCGGCACTACGGGCCCGGCTCGACCGGTGGCAGGCGGACATTGCTGCGGGCGCCACCGGCTGGCTCGGCTCCACAGGGGGTGTGACCGGTGACGGCACATTCGTGGGAGTGGTCCGCTTCGAGTCGGCGGAAGCGGCGCAGCGCAACAGCGACCGGCCGGAGCAAAGCGCGTGGTGGTCGGAGACCTCGAAGCTCTTCACCGGCGAGGTTACGTTCCACAACTGCCGTGAAGTCCTGTCGTACCTGCGGGGCGGCTCGGACGACGCGGGCTTCGTCCAGATCATCCAGGGGCGGGTCTCCGATCCCGCCCGCTTCCGTGAGATGTACGACGCGACCGACGACGAACGTCTTGCCGCATTCCGGCCGGACCTGATCGGCGGCACCGTAGGGCTGCACGGCGACGGTGGATTCACCGAGGCGGTCTACTTCACCTCGGAGAAGGCCGCTCGCGAGGGGGAGCAGAAGGAACCACCGGCCGAGATGAGGGAAGAATTCGATCAGATGATGTCCCTCATGCAGAACGTCAGTTACTACGACCTCTCGGAACCCTGGCTCACATCTCCCAGGTAGCGGTCGCAGGTTGAAGAGCACATCGCCCAGGCGGCCGGGCCGTCAGGCGTTCTGCTCCATCAGCGGTCGCAGGCGTTCCAGCAGGGCGTAGAGCGTCGCGCTCTCGGCTTCGTCCAGGGCGTCGAGGGCGCCGTGCGTCTCCTGCATCTCCTCGCGTACGCGGCGGATGATCTCGCGGCCCGCGTCGGTTGCGACGACATTCTTCACGCGGCGGTCCGCGGGGTCGGCTTCACGGCGGACCAGCTCGCGGGCCTCCAGGCGGTCCACGATCCCCGTGACGTTCGACGCGTCGCACACGAGCAGGGCGGCGAGGCCGCGCATCGGCAGCGGGCCGTGGAGCTGGGCGAGGACCTTGGCCTGAGTGGAGGTGAGGCCGTGGTGGGCGGCGGCGGCCGCGAAATCACGCCACTGGGCGGTGCCGATGGCGGCGAGCAGCTCCAGGAGCTGGAGCTTGGTGGGGGCCTGCGGGGCAGTGGTGCTCATGGTTGAAGCGTACTCAAGATGCTTCATATTCTCAATTATTTACTTGACTACCTTAACTATCAAGGTCTACCGTCTTGCGAAGTACTTGATGTCATCAAACATCTGCGATCTGAAGCATTGAGAAGGTCCCGACCCCCATGAGCACCGCCGCACCCACACCCGTCGCTGACACCCGGCCCAGGAACGAGACGGTCATCGTCTTCGCCCTGAGCCTTGCCGCCATGGTCGTGTCGATGATGCAGACCCTGCCGGTCCCGATCCTGGGCCTGATCCGCAACGACCTCGGCACCTCGACCGCCGGCGTCAGCTGGGTGACCACCGCCACCCTGCTGTCCGCCGCCGTCTTCACCCCGCTGCTCGGCCGCTTCGGTGACCAGCACGGCAAGAAGCCCACCCTGGTGGCCGTCCTGGGCGTCATGGTCGCGGGTTCCGTCATCGCCGCGGTCGCGAGCTCGCTGCCGCTGCTGATCCTGGGCCGGGTGCTCCAGGGTGCCGCCACCGCGATCTTCCCGCTGGCCCTTTCCGTCCTGCGCGAAGAGGTCCGGCCGCAGAAGCTGCCCGGCGCCATGGCACTGGTCAGCGGCACGCTGGCGTTCGGCAGCGGGCTCGCACTCGTCGCCACCGGTCTGCTCACCTCCGGCGACGACGCCGACTACCGCAACGCCTTCTGGATGGCGACCGGCTTCGCGGTCCTCGCCCTGCTCGCCGTCGTCTTCCTTGTCCCGGCGACCCGGCACAAGACCGGCGGCCGCACCGACTTCCTCGGCGCGCTGACCCTCGGCATCGCCCTGCTGCTGCTCCTGCTGCCGATCTCCCAGGGCCACGAGTGGGGCTGGACCTCCGGCCGTACGCTGGGCAGCTTCGCCGGCGCGGCCGTCATGGCCGCCGTCTGGGTGCTGGTCGAGCGCAAGGTGCGCGAGCCGCTCGTCGACATGGGAATGTTCGTCCACCGCCCGGTCCTCATGGCCAACCTGGCCGGCATCCTCGTCGGCTTCGGCATGTTCGCGAACTTCCTCGGCGTCTCCTACCTCGTGCAGTTGCCCAAGGCGCTCACCGGCTTCGGCTTCGACGCCTCGATCCTGCGCGCGTCCGTCCAGTTCCTGCTGCCCGGCGCGATCGTCTCGCTGCTCGCGTCGCCCGTCGGCGGCCGGCTGGTCCGCCAACGCGGCCCCCGGTACGTGCTCGGCATGGCCGCGGCATTCGGAGCCGTCGGCTTCGGCTGGCTTGCCCTCGACCACGCCCACACCGCCTCGGTGATCGGCGCCGGCCTCATCGTCGGCGCGGCCGTCAGCTTCGGCTACGCCGCCATGCCGGCCGTCATCATGGCGAGCGTTCCGCACCACCAGAGCGGCATCGCCAACGGCATCAACTCGATCTCCCGCTCCACCGGCAGCGCGATCGGCAGCGCCATCGTCACCACGATCCTGGCCTCCAAGACCATCGAGCACCTGCCGGCAGGTGTGCCGCCGCTGCCCGCCGAATCCGCGTTCACCCTCACCTTCGGCATCGGGGCCGTCGCCTTCGCGCTGGTGGCGCTGATCGGCTGGCTCGGCCTGCGCGGACAGCAGGGCCACCGGGTCGTCGAGGCGGGCAAGGCGCCCGCTGCGCAGCAGGCGCAGGTGCCGGCCAACGCCCGCTGACCCCTGCCCGGGCCCTTCCGGGGCCCGGGCACGCTGCGGATGCCGTTCACCGTCGGCCCCGGCAAGACCGGTACTCCCGTTGACTAGGCGCGCAGGCCGTCGAACTCGATGGTCAGATGGCGGGGTCCCCTCAGGACGGCGTTCTGGCGGTAGGGCGGAGGATCTTCCACCAGGCGGGGACTGTCGAGCCTGCGGGCGAGCTCGGACAGGGCGATCTGGGTCTCGAGGCGAGCCAGCGGGGCGCCGAAGCAGCTGTGGATACCGCTGCCGAGTCCCAGGTGCTGGATGTCCTTCCGGTCGGGGTCGAAGCGATCGGGGTCCTCGAAGCGTTGCGGGTCACGGTTGCCCGACGCCAGAACCAGCCACAACGACGATCCCTTGGGGATGGTGACACCGCGGACCTCGATGTCGGCGATCGGTGTGCGCTGCGGCAGCAACTGCACCGGCGGTTCGTAACGCAGCAGCTCCTCCACGATCGGCACGGCCAGGCGGGGCTCGTCCCGCAGGCGCTGAAGGACATCGGGGTGGCGCAGCAGGGTGAGCATCCCGTTTGTGATCAGGTTGACCGTCGTCTCATGGCCTGCGATCAGCAGCAGGGCCGCTGTGCTGAGCACCTCCATCGTCGTCATGGCTCCGTCCGTACCACCGCCGTTGACCAGCGCGGAGAGCATGTCGTCACGTGGCGCCTTGCGCCGCTCCTCGATCAGCCCGGCCAAGTACATGCCCAGTTGCGTCCTGGCCTCCTTCGCGATGCGGTCCCGCTCGGCGGAGTCGTCGCTCGGGGCGGGATCCAGGCTGGCGGCGAGGGTGTCGGCCCAGGTGTGAAAGCGTGGCTCGTCCTCACGGGGCACCCCGAGCAGTCGGCAGATCACCGTCACGGGGAAGGGGTAGGAGAACTGGTCGACGAGGTCGATGCGGCCTCCGTTCCCGAGACCGTCGATGAGACCGGAGACGATCTCACCGAGTTCCGGGCGCATGCCCTCGACGCGCCGGGGGCTGTGCGGCGGCCCGAAGGGGCGGTTGGTCATACGGCGCAGCCGGTCGTGCTCAGGGGGGTCGAGCCGCAGGAAGCCGGGCGGCAGGCTCGTCTCCTCCTGCGGCTGCTCAAGCTCGTCGGCCACCGGCGCGGAGAGATTGCGGGCCTCGGAGCTGATCCGCGGATCGTGCAGCAGGCTGTGGATGTCGTGGTAGGTGCTGATGACGTACGGGCCGTCCTCGTCGTGGGCCACGGGCGTCTTTCGGAGCTCCGCGTAGAGGGGGTAGGGGTTGGCGCGGTTGGCATAGTCGGTGATCTGTCGCAGGAGAGACGTCATGACAGGTCCTTGGGGGCGAGGGCGTCGGCCGTGGAGACGTTGCCGGAGACGGTTCGGGTGGTGGCGCGGTCCGGCCCCGGACGGACCCGGACAGGAGGGGCCGCCGTCAGGTGTCCCGCGGTCGCCGGACGGCTCGCGGTCGTCATCGGCCGGGGGTGAAGACCAGTCGCCGGTCGGCGGGCGAGTAGCCGCTGAGGGTGACGGTCGGACCGTGGGTGGGCACGGAGGGGTCGGGGAAGTCGGCCGGGAGCGGGCGCTGTCCGTCGGAACGCCTGTCCAGGGTCGGGAACGGCGGCGGGAACGGCGCAGTCGACTCGATCAGCCGCTGGTAGAACGGCAGCCAGCGCGAGTTGTCGAAGGCGACGGCGCCGATGACGCGTCCCTGGTGTCCGTACACTCCCGTGAACTTGCGCTCCGCCAGTGCACCCTGGCTGATAAGGATCTCCTCGCCCATGGACGGCACCCCGACCGACTTGATGTTCACCCCGAACTGGGAGGACCAGAAGGCCGGTACCCACATGTGCGGGCGGCGTTCCGCGCCGGCACTGACCATGTTGTGCGCGGCGATCTCGGCCTGCGAGACGGCGTTGCCCCAGTGCTCCAGGGACAGGAACTGGTACCCGAACAGCGGGTGCGGGGACCTCGCCACGTCGCCGGCGACGAAGACGTCGTCGGTCACGATGCCCCGGATGTCGAAGGCCCGGCAGCCCGCGTCGCACGCGATGCCACGGGGGCCCGCACCCAGTCCGGATCCGGCCAGCCATTCCGTATTGCGGGTCGCGCCGAGCGAGACGACCACGATGTCCGCCTCGACCGCGGCGCCATCGGAAAAGTGGACGGAGCGCACGCGCCCCGCGGAGTCACCCTCCAGCGAGGTGACCATGACACCGCAGCGCAGGTCCACGCCGTGTTCGCGCTGCATCTGTGCGGCCACATCGCCGATCACGCCGCCGAGGGCACCGACCAGGGGCGCGGCGCCGCGTTCCGCGACGGTGACCGCAACTCCCCGCTCCCGGCAGGCGGAGGCGATCTCCGAGCCGGTGAATCCCGCGCCGATCACGACCACCCGGCTTGGACCCTGCGTGAGCCGGCTGTGCAGCCGGGCCGCGTCGTCGCGGGTGCGCAGGACGAAGACCCCGTCGAGTTCCGCCTCACTCTCGTTCGGCCACGGACGGGACCGCACACCGGTCGCGATCAGCAGCCGGTCGTACGGGACCTCGTCGCCGTCGGCGAGTTGCACACGCCTCGCCGCCATGTCGAGACCGGTGGCCGCGACCCCGAGGCGCCACTGCGCGTCCGGGTCCCGTCGCCGGGGAAGCGCGGTGCGGTCGGCGGCCGCCTTCCCCAGCAGGACCTGCTTGGACAGGGGCGGCCGGTCGTACGGCTCGTACGGCTCGTCCCCGATCAGCGTGAGGGACCCGGCGAAGCCCTCGTCCCGCAGCGTCTCCGCGGCTCTCAAGCCGGCCAGTGAGGCGCCGACGATCACGATCCGTCCCTCGCGCCTCAGCCATTCCAGCTGGCGGTCACCGTCCACGGGATGCCTCCTCGGCGTGCGCGGGGGGAGCACCGGCCGTTTCGTCCAGGCCCTCCACGAGGATGGCCTGGACGGGGCACGCGGCAACGGCACGCGCCATGTGCTCCCGCTGCTCGGCGTCGGCCTGCGGGGTGTACAGCAGTGCCTCGTCGCCGTGCATGGCGAAGACATCGGGCGCGAGGAACGCGCATTGCGCATATCCCTGGCAGCGGTTCAGATCGACGACAAGCCTCATCAGGGTGCGCCCTTCCAGTGGTTCCGTTCCTCAGCTTGCGGGTGTTGTCGTGTTGTCGCGAGCACAGACGGGCCAGAAGCGTCATGGGTCCGCATCGCCCGGGAACAGCGCGTCATGACGGGGAGGCCGATGCGGACCGCCGACGCAGTCCGGCCACGAGGATGTGCAGGCTGACAACGAGGGCCCACAGGGGGAAGACCAGCTCCGACCAGGCGATGCTGTCCGTCACGAAGAGCAGCGTCAGGGCGACGAGATAGCCCAGGATGGAAAGCCATCGGGGAAGGACTCCGAGCTGGTGCCCGATGGAGGAGGTCGACAGCGTGAACACCGCTGCCATGCGCATCGAATACGTCGTCAGAAGGCCGTAGGTGAAGTGCTGGCCGAACGACTGCAGTTGCTGCCCGGAGCCGGCCCCGGAGGCACCTGCCGCGGCCAGCAGGCTTCCCGCTGCCGCCGCGGCGCCGAAGAGAGTCGCCACGAAGAGCAGACCGCTGCCCAGGAACACAGTGGCGACGAACTTGTCCTCCGCATCCCCGATTCGCGCGCGTACCGCGCCCATGAACCACAGGAAGAAGATGCCCGCGAACGGGATGAGGCCGAGCGCCGTCTGCACCGTGCGCCGCCGCGAGGCATCGGAGAACCAGTCGCCGCTCGCCTCACCCGGGTCGGGCAGCGTCAGGCGGACCAGAATGATGGCGGCGCTGAGCAACAGAGCGAAGATGATGCCCACCAGGCCCGCGGCAAGCGGAGTACGCAGCGCCTGATGTCTTCTCACCATGGGCGGCCGGCTCGCTTCCTCTCCGCGTCCGTGGGACACCCGATACCGGGACGGACCACTGCAACCAGAAAGAACCCACTACTCGTGTCTGCGCCACCCCGAACGCGCATGAGGGTGACACGCGGCGAGGGATACCGTGCGCATCGCGGCCGCCTATCGCTGTGCGTACGAACGAGGTCGCGACCGGCGCGGGATGGTGCCACCTGCGCGACACCGGCGGGGCTTCGTCAAAGGGGGCGCCATCCTCGGGTTGATCAATCCGAGCATTCTGGGGCATTCAACCCTAAGGTGAGGGGCTGTGAGTGGCCACCAGCGAGTGCGGGACGACGAGGGGAACGCGGACCGACTCCTCGCGCTGTCGGACGGCGTGTTCGCCATCGCGATGACGCTGCTGGCGCTGGACATCACGCTGCCCGCCGGGCTGGACCCCGCCGGTTTCGAGGATGCGCTGGGGGATGTGATGCCCAACGTCTGGGCGTACGCCCTCAGTTTTCTGGTCATCGCCGCGTTCTGGCGGGGCCACCACCAGATCTTCCGGTACACGCAGAAGGTGGATGCGGTGGTCATCAGGCTCGGGTTGCTGAGCCTGGCGCTGATCGCCCTGATGCCCTTCCCCACCACCCTGCTGGCCGAGTACGGGGACGAGCCGCAGTCGGTGGCCGTCTACTCCGGCGCCGTCGCGGCCATGGGCGCCACACAACTCGCGCTTGCGGTCGCTCTGTGGAAGCGCCCGTCGCTGGGTAAGGCGCTGCCTGATCCCGTCGCACGCAACGATGTGGTCGATCTGGCGTCGACGGTGCTGGTATTCGCCGTCGCCGTGCCCCTCGCCTTCGTCTCCCCGACCGCTGCGAAGCTGTGGTGGGCGGTGCTGATCCCAATCAAGACGGTGACGGGCCAGCGGGCCAAGCGCCTGCGCTCGGCCGACCAGCAGGCCGACGCCCCGTAGGACTCCGTCACGGATCTCTTCGGAGGCCTGTCGGGGGCCTCTGCGCCGACTCGTCTCGGACGACGATGTGTCAACCAGCGGCGAGAGGTCCCGCAACGCCGCGGGCAGTGCGCCGATGCCGCGCTGGAAGTACCAGCCGCGCGCGCCCGGCGCAGGTCAGCGGCGCGGGCGACCCGCCATTCGTCGCAGAACTGCGTCATCCAGCCGTGAAACCCTCTGGGCGGGAAGAAAGAATGTGCAGGGACTCCGCCCTTCGGGTGATGCGGCGTCAGGGGGGTTGTGGACGGGCTCGCTCACCTGGGGTAATGGGCGTACCGGAACCGCAGGTTCATCCTTCCTCTTCGAGGCCAGACGATGGCCAGTCCGTCGTTCGCCCAAGCTGCGTAGTGCGATTGAGCCAGCGGCAATCACACAGGACAGGACCTGCCACCGGTGCGGCGCGCTCGAGCGTGGTCAGGAGTTGTCCGTCGCTCGAGCGGTCTCCCTGCCCCCCACCCCTATCCCGATGGCCTGAGCCAGGGGCGCCCCAGTCGCGGGCGACCAAGCCCGGGCGCACGTCCTGACCGAGTCGATGTGGTCGATCGGCTGCGGAGGATCCGGGCGTATGCGCCCCACAGTGCTTCCCACCCCGTGCTGTGCCAGGTCCAGGGCGGGTGCATCGCTTGCTGAGGAGTGGCGATGCCCGGCCGCTGGGACAGGACGCTCCTCCAACCATCGCACGCGTTGCCATCTTCTGGAGGTACACCCATGCCCATCAGCCCTAACCAGGGATCCACCGGTGGCGGCACCACCGTCACCATCACCGGCGTCAACCTCGCCAACGCCACTGCCGTGAAGTTCGGCAGCAAGCTGGCCACCATCACTGCCAACACCCCCACGTCGGTCACGGTCACCTCCCCGTCCGGGGCCGGCGTGGTCGACGTGACCGTGACGACATCGGGCGGCACCAGCAACCCGCTGTCGTTCTTCTACATCGGCGCCCCGTTCAAGAGCGCTCTGAACATCACCTCCGGGCCCACCGGGGGCGGGAACACCATCACCATCAACGGTACCGGGCTGTCCACCGCGTCTGCCGTCAACTTCGGGGCCAACGCCGCGACCCCGACCGTGATCTCCGACAGCCAGCTCAGCGTCACCGTCCCGGCCGGGTCCGGGGCCGGAGCGGTCAGCGTGAGCGTCACCACAGCCGGCGGCAGCAACAACGGCCTGTCCTACACCTACGTGGACACGCCCACGGTCACCACGCTGTCGCCCAACTCCGGATCGACCTCCGGCGGCACCGCAGTGACAATCACCGGCACCAACCTGTCCACCACCCAGTCGATCACCTTCGACGGCGTAGCTACGCCGTTCTTCGTGGTCAACAGCACCACCGTGTCCGTAGTCACCCCGCCCGGCACCGCAGGCGCAGTCGACGTCGTCGTCACCACCACCGGCGGCAGCGCCACGGAGGTCGGCGGCTTCACCTACGTAGGCGGTCCGGGCATCTGAGTCGGCGTCTTCCGGCACCCGATTGACCACCGGGCCGGACAGTGAAAGAGGCCCGGGCGTAGGCATCCACTCGCGCCCGGGCGCTCCCCGCCCACGGTGAACTCCGGCACACAGCAGCCGTCTTCACCCGAGTCTCGTTCACCGGCATCTGAATTGTCATTACCTGGCGGTGGGCTCGCTGAGCGGGTGGTCGTGCTCGGCGCTGACCCAGATTCCGCTGACAGCCCGACTCAATCGCCGGCCACGGCAGGGACGACGTGCCGGGCATGTGTCCATCCGCTTCCGCCCTTGATGGCAGCGGCCGGAAATGCCCAACCGCGTCGTAGGGGGCTTGCCCGCCGCGAGCTCCAGCTCATCTACAGCACCGTCCAATTCGCCCAGCACACCTATGCCTCGTGCGGCTTTGCCCCCAGTGATGCGTGAAGGAGTACAACCATGGCTGCCCCCACCTTGTCCTCTGTCAGTCCCAACCAGGGACCCTCTTCCGGGGGGGCCACAGTCACACTGACCGGTACCGGTTTCACCGGCGCGACAGCCGTCCGGTTCGGCACCACCGCCGCCGCCTCCTTCACCGTCACCAGCAGCACACAGATCATCGCGGTGACTCCCCCCGGGACCGGCGCAGTCAATGTCACCGTCACCACCAGCCAGGGCACCAGCGCCCAGACCGTCACCTACACCTACGCGGCCGTACCCTCCATCACCAGCCTGGCCCCCACCCAAGGCCCCACCGCCGGCGGCACCACAGTCACCCTCACCGGCACCAACCTCACAGGCGCAACAGCAGTGCGCTTCGACGCGACAGCGGCCACATCATTCACCGTCAACTCCCCCACCCAAATCACCGCCGTCACACCCGCCCACGCGGCCGGCGCCGCAGCCGTCACCGTCACCACCCCAGGCGGCACCAGCAACGCCCAAACCTTCACCTACGTGACCGCCCCCGTGCTCTCAAGCCTGGCCCCCACCCAAGGCCCCACCGCCGGCGGCACCACAGTCACCCTCACCGGCACCAACCTCACCGGCGCAACAGCGGTCCGCTTCGACGCAACAGCCGCCACATCATTCACCGTCAACTCCCCCACCCAAATCACCGCCGTCACCCCCGCCCACGCAGCCGGCGCCGCAACCGTCACCGTCACCACCCCCGGCGGCACCAGCAACGCCCAAACCTTCACCTACGCGGCAGTACCCTCCATCACCAGCCTGGCTCCCACCCAAGGCCCCACCGCCGGCGGCACCACAGTCACCCTCACCGGCACCAACCTCACCGGCGCAACAGCGGTCCGCTTCGACGCAACAGCCGCCACATCATTCACCGTCAACTCCCCCACCCAAATCACCGCCGTCACCCCCGCCCACGCAGCCGGCGCCGCAGCCGTCACCGTCACCACCCCCGGCGGCACCAGCAACCCCGACAGTCCCCCCGCCTACTTCTTCTATGCCACACCGCCATCGGCGACAGACATCGCACCCTCCTCCGGAACGGTGGCGGGCGGTACCACGGTGATCCTGACCGGAAGCGGATTCATCAACGCGACAGCGGTGCGCTTCGACGCGACGGCGGCCACATCGTTCACCGTCAACTCCCCCACGCAAATCACCGCCGTCACCCCCGCCCACGCGGCCGGTACCGCAGCCGTCACCGTCACCACCCCCGGCGGCACCAGCAACGCCCTCGCTTACACGTATCTCGCAGCCCCCACCCTCACCAGCCTGACTCCCAGCCAGGGACCCGCCAGTGGCGGCAATGTGATCGCACTGACCGGAACCAACCTCACCACGACCACCAGCGTCCTGTTCGACGGCACCCCCGTAGCGTTCACCGTGCTCTCCCCCACCCAGGTCACTGCACTCCCCCCTGCTGGCGCCGCAGGAGCCGTCACCGTAACGGTCGTCACTGCCGCGGGCGTCAGCAACGGGCTGACCTATACCCGCATCGCCGGCCCCGCCATCTGACCCGCCCCCCACCCGTACCAGCCGCTGGAAACGGACCCTGAAGGCGTTCGACATGACCGCTGTCGAAGGCGTTCAGCGCGGTCTTCCAGCGGCTGGTCCAGCGAGCCTGGCCGTTGCCGGTTGCGATCGAACGACACGATCGCCAGGTGAACACTGCGGTTCGTCCCCCTGTGCGGTCACGGCGAGCAGTAGGCGATGGCGGTGATGGAGTATTGCTGCGTGCTGGAGAGGTTGTGGAAGTTGACGGTCCAACTGTCGTCAGGGTTGGAGCTTGTGCTGCGGTAGTTGTTCACGGGGATGACCTCGTCGCCTGCCATCCAGCCACCGGAGATGGCTCTTTGACCGGCCGGACAGACGGCGACCAAAGCAGTGGTCTGTCCAGGTCCCAGCGTGCCGGGGGCTGTGTATACCGGCGTGATGTTGGCGGTGTTGGAGGGGCCCGTGGGGCCGGTGGGTCCCGTAGGTCCGGTGCGGCCAATGGGTCCCGTAGGTCCGGTAGGTCCCGTGGGTCCGGTCGGCCCGTGCCCGGCGGGTCCCGTGGGTCCGGTCGGCCCGTGCCCCGTGGGCCCCGGCTTGTCGCATGGCGGGACGGGGCGTGTGGCATGGACGTAGCGGGCGGCGACCCAGCCGGAGCGGTTGGCGAGTCTGTACCAGGTGGTGTCTCCGCCTACGTCCTGGCCGTGCGCCTCGCACGAGATGCTGATCTCGGCGCCTGCGGAGTACCCGCCCAGTTTGGTGGAGTTGGCAGTGGGCAGGGCACGGACGCTGAGGCCCCTCCTGGCCGTGACATCCCCTCGGACGGCCGTCCGGGGCACGTTCGGCATCTGCGCGGCAGCAGCCCATGACGGCGCGGCGCTCGTTGGCATCTGGGTTGCCGCTGCGGGTTCCGACAGCTCGCACGCCAGGCCCAGGCTCATCGCTGCCAGGACCAGTGGTGCGACCGCAATCCTTCCCATGACCAACCACCATGCCTTCCGTCGTGCTTTCACAATCAAGGGGATAGGTAAGGAGGAAAACGTATATCCCATCGATAAGCACGCTATGACACGAAAAACGTGAATACGTATTCTCCTGGTTTCTGCGCACCACCCTGCATCGGCTGCGCTTGTCTGCCGGATACACCACACCCACCCACTGCCCGGTGGTGCCCGGTCAGCCGAGTGCGGCCGGGGACTCCGCGCCGGGGACCAGTAGGCGAGGTGCGCCGGAGCCGTCGGCCGGCGCGGACCAGACGTCGGGATCGCCGCTGCTGTTACGCACCGTGTAGGCGAGCGTGGCGTTGTCGAGCCAGGCTGTTTGATCGTCGATGCTGCGGGTCTCGGCCGGCGTCGTCACCCGCATCGAGGCCAGTTCGAGCACGGACAGCCGCCAGCCGCGGGTGGGGTCGGCGCCGATGGCCTGCTTGAACGCGATGCGCGTGCCGTCGGGTGACAACGACGGGCACTCGACGTTCTCCTTGAGTGTGCGCACGGTTCTGGCGGCGAAGTCACCCTCGACGAGGTACCGGCGGCCGGCCGTGGACATGGTGGCGTAGAACCGGTTGTCGTCGGCGGTGAAGGTGACGCCCCAGAAGTTGACGTCGGCGGCCTGGTAGGGCCGCGATCCTCTGGTCACCGCGAACTTCTCCAGTGTGGTGACGAGCGCGCCGGTGCGGGTGTCGAGGATGCCGGTACGGGTGGAGAAGCCGCCGCCGCTGTACGAGTCGCCGCCGACGAACGTGGTCCACGCCACCATGCGGCCGCTGGCCGAGACCCGGGCCCGGTTGGGCAGACCGGGGACCGGGACCGCGCGCTTCTCATGGAGCTCCCGGTCGAGGACGACCAGGTGGTAGGACCACGGGGAGTCGGGACGGATGCAGACACCGGTGCCTGCCGCGGCGTAGACGCGGACGCACTCCAGCGGAGCGACCGTCCGCGGTCCGCCCGGGTCCACCCGGGAGACGGTGGCGAGATGGCGGTTGCTGACCACCAGCAGTCGAGGGCCGGGAGCCAGCGTCGCGCGGTCCGCGGTGGCGGTGAGGGGATCAGCGGTGTTGCCGGTGGCGCTGGTCCGGTGGGCGGCCAGGTGGATGTAGCCGATGGCGACGGCGGCGAGCACCGCCGTGGCGGCCACGAGGATGGTGATCCGAGTCCGCTGGGTCATGGCGCTCAACTGGATACCTCCTGAGCGACGGTGGTGGGTGGGCGAGCAAGCAGCAGCGCGGTGGCGGCGATCGCCACGACTGCGCCTATGGCGGCCATCCGGCTGGCGGTGGCCGGGCCCCACGCCTGCCAGGCCATCCCGAACAGGACCGAGGAGACGAGGTAGGCCAGTGCCTGACCGGTCTGGACGACGGCGATGCCGGTGGTGCGCAGCCGCTCGGGCAAGATCGGGCCTGCCAGCGCCATGAGCACGCCGTCAGTGGCGGCGTAAAAGACGCCGTAGAGGCCGAGCGTCAGGACGATCAGCGGCCATCCGTCCAGTGGTCCGAAGAGCAGCAGATAGACGGCGACCAGCGCGGTATAGCCGCACAGCATCACCGGCAGTCGGCCCACCCGGTCGGCCAGGACGCCGACGGGAGCGGCGAGCAGCAGATAGGCGAGGTTGGTGCCGACTGCGAGCAGCGGAAACCAGCCTGTGCTCAGCTCCTCGCGTCGCTGCAGGAGCAGGTACACGAAGCCGTCGCCGACGGTGGCCAGTCCGAGCAGGCAGGCGGCGAGGATGAGGCGGCGGACCGGCGCGGACCGCAGCAGCGATGCGGCGCCGCGCGGTGAGAGGGGCCTGGCCGCGGGTTGCAGGTCGCGCCGGTCGCGGACGAACAGCACCAGCACCACGACCCCGAGGACAGCAATGCAGAAGCTGGTGACGAAGACGGCGTCGAAGGACTGGCCGGCGGCGGCGAGGACCGCCAAGGCCACCAGCGGGCCGAGGAAGGCACCGAGGCTGTCCATCGCCCGGTGCACACCGAAGGCCCGGCCCAGGGCGTCCGGCGGCGTCGACAGCGTGATCAGTGCGTCCCGAGGTGCCGTGCGCAGTCCCTTTCCGGTCCGGTCGACCGCGATCACCAGGCCGACCGCGGCGACCGACCGGCCTGCCACGAGCAAGCCGAGCTTGGCCACGGCCGAGAGCGCGTAACCCACCCCTGCCACTGCCTTGCGGCTGCGTGTCCGGTCGGCGACGTAGCCGCCGACGATCCGCAGCAGCGCCGTGGCGCCCGTATAGGTCCCGTCGATGACTCCGTAGGCCATCGGGCTCAGCTGAAGGCCGAGTACCAGGTAGAGGGGAAGGACTGCGGTGACCATCTCGGCGGAGATGTCGGTGACCAGGCTGACCGCTCCGAGAGCGAAGACGTTGGCGCTGAGGGCGGGCCGTCGGAGGCCGGACCCCTCTGTGCCGACGGCCCCCTTGAACCAGCCGATTGTCGACAGGTACACGCGGTTGCGCACCTCCTGCGGCATGCACTGGGCGAGCGGGTGGGTGCGCCGCGGCGAGGGCGACCGCCCACGGAGCGTCCGTCTGCGGCGGCACTCGATCGCGATGACGACGGCCCATCGTCCGGTGTCCGCAACGCGTGAACCACCCACGGCAGTCGGCGAACAGGCATGCAGGACATGAACAGCAGGACATGTACAGCAGTGGCTTACTCACAGCCCGTCAGAACATGTGAGCGGGCGCGACAAGACCTCGCTGACAGCACGCACTACGTTCATCCAATCGGCGGGTGATGGCTGCGGAGAGCCCCTAGGTTCCCTGACGCGCTCCACAGCCCTCACTTCAGATGGGATCACCTGATGGGCAACCGCCACTTCCGGAGAGCAGCGATGGCAGGCGGAGCAGTCGCGCTGACGACCGCCGCCAGCGCCGCCTTGCTCACCACCGCCCCCGTGGCCACCGCAGCCTCGTCCACCTTCAACCCCGTTGCCGACACCTACGTGCAGGGCAGCACCCCGTCCACCAACTACGGCACGTCGACCCAGTTCGTGGTCGACAACTCTCCGGTGCGCCAGTCGTTCCTGAAGTTCACCGTCAGCGGTCTGACCGGGGCGGTGACCAATGCCAAGCTGCGGATCCGCACGGTCAGCAGCAACAGCGGCAGCAACACCGGCGGCACGTATCGGGCGATGACCAACACCACGTGGTCGGAGACCGGCACGACCTGGAACAACAAGCCTGCCATCGACGGCGCGACCCTGGGCAGCGTCGGCTCGGTCACCAAGGACACGTGGTACGAGATCGATGTGACCTCGCTGGTCACCGGAAACGGCACGTTCAGCATCGGCGCGACCTCGTCCAGCTCCGACGGCGCCTACTACGACTCGCGGGAGAGCGGCGCCGACGCCCCGCAGTTGGTGATCACCACCGGCACCGGCCCGTCGCCGAGCCCCACCTCCACCCCTCCGCCCTCGGGCGACCCGGTGCTGGTCGGCGCAGGCGACATCTCCAACTCCGGCTCCGGCGACACCGCGACCGCCAATCTGCTGGACGGCATCCCCGGCACGGTGTTCACCGCCGGTGACAACGTCTACGACAGCGGCACAGCCTCGGAGTTCGCCACGTACTACGACCCGACGTGGGGCCGTCACAAGGCGCGCACCAAGCCGGCGCCGGGCAACCACGACTACAACACCTCAGGCGCCACCGGCTACTACGGCTACTACGGCGCCGTCGCCGGACCCTCCGGGCGGGGCTACTACTCCTACGACCTGGGCAGCTGGCACGTGGTCTCACTGAACTCTGAGGTCAGCATGTCCGTCGGCTCGGCGCAGGAGCAGTGGCTGCGGTCGGACCTGGCCGGCAGCACCAAGCCGTGCACACTCGCCTACTGGCACAAGCCGCGGTTCACGTCGGGCGCCAACCATGCTCCTGAGACCTCCACGGGCCCTCTCGTTCAGGCGCTCTACGACAACAACGCCGACGTGATCGTCACAGGCCACAACCACCAGTACGAGCGTTTCGCTCAAATGAACCCGAGCGGTCAGCTCGACACCGCCCGCGGCGCCCGGCACTTCGTCGCCGGCATGGGCGGCGCCAGCCACTACGGCTTCGGCACCATCCTGCCCAACAGCCAAGCCCGCAACAGCGACACCTACGGTCTGCTCAAGTTCACCCTGCACTCCAACAGTTACGACTGGCAGTTCGTGCCCCAGGCCGGCAAGACCTACAGCGACAGCGGCACCACCAGCTGCCACTGAGTGATCACCTCCGGCACGACGCGGGGGCTGTCCGCAACCAAGCCACGGACGGCCCCCGCTGCCGTTCCCGCAGTTCGGCATCGCCTCACAGCCCCTCCCCGGGAGGGCGCCCGGCGGCGTGCAGGAGTCTGTCGGAATAGCGATCGATGATGTGTTCCACGGCGAACGTCGGCCGGGAGGCGAGTGCTTGGTCAAGCGTGAGCCAGAGGGGCGCCTCACCTTCCTCGTTCACGGTCAATTCCCCCTGAGCTCCGGCTGCCCGGCGGTTCTCGACGTCCAGCAGATAGGCGTGCCAACGATGGGCGTCGGAACCCCTCCTGCACACGTCTCCGTTGAGATGCTCGTCCGCAACGAGCCGGAGATCACCGTGCGCGTCGCGGATTCCTACTTCCTCCCAGAGCTCCCGCGCTGCCGCGCGCTTGGGGTCCTCTCCGCGTTCGACATGGCCTGCGGGTACGGTCAGACGGTAGGGAAAGGCAGTTCTCTGGAAGAAGAGAAATCTCCCTCGCGGGTCCCTTACGAATACGCCGGCACTCTCATGCCAGTACTCGCCGTCTGAATCTGTCCACCAGCAGATGCGGGGATCGACGACGACGGCTCTTTCCGCCTCGCGGCCGCACGAGCCGCAGGTGCACCGTTTCCTTCCGTCCACGACGATCCATTCGACGGTCTCGGCGTGGCAGTACAGGCAGTACTCGCCATGGGTGTCGTCCCGCAGCGGGAGGAAGTCGATTTTCATCCCCGCCCCTTTCAAGGAGAAGGCCGCCGTCAGCCGTACGGCATTCGGGAATCCCCACAGCCGTGGCTCGGTCAGATTCTGTTGCGGTTGGGCTTCCTGACGTCCGGCGCCTTCCGCAGGCCGTTTGCCGTGCCGGTCGCGGACGTGCGGGCGCCCGTCAGCAGAAGGACTGTGCCGAGTCCGCCGAAGACGAAGGTCGCGGCAGCGACGGCGCCCCATCCCGCCACAGCGATGGCCAGGCCGAAGACCGGTGGTCCCAACAGCATTCCCACACTGCCGAGTTGGTTGAGAATGCCATTGGCGACATCGAGATGTTCAGCACGGCTCACCGCGGCGGGGACGGCAGCGAAGACTGCGGAGATCAGCAGTCCGTCGACGAGGAGAACGAGCGTGGCGGCGGCGCCGCTGACCGCGAGTGGGAACTCGGCCGAGAAGGCGGGGAGGCAGGCCACCGGCATCAGTACGCCCAGCGGGACGAGCGAGGAGAGGGCCCAGCCGCGCCGCAGCAGCCAGCTGGCGGCAAGCCCTCCGACCGCACTCCCCAGGCAGACGAGTGCCACCACGGTGCCGGCCACCGTCGGCGATACGTCTCGGCGCTCGGTGAGGAAGAGCGGGAGGACCATCACCGCACCGACGCCGACCAGGGACAGGCTTCCGTACGCCGCGCCGAGCCTCAGCGCCCCGTTCCAGGTGCCGGCTGCGCGACGAGGGTGCTGTACGGGCGTCCTCGGCAGCCGAGGCAGGACGGCGGTGAGCACTCCGGCCATGATCAACGGACCGAGCGCTGTGAGGGCCAGCCATCGGTTCCACGTCCACTGGGATGCGAGGACTCCGCCCGTGGCCGCGGCGATGGCCAGACCCATCGGAACGCATGTCCCCCACAACGCGAGTGCTGCCGATCGGATGCCGCCCTGCGTCATGCGGGTGAGAACGACCGGACCCGCCACGAAGACCAGCAGGTAGCCGACTCCTTCCGCGACGCGCGACACCAGCAGCAGACCCCAGGATCCGGCGGTCGCGCTCGTGGCCGTTGCAACCGCCATGACGAACAGGCCCCAGGACAGAGCCCGGTGAGCGCCGAAGCGGCGGATCCACCATCCCGCCGGGATGCCGAGGACGGCGCTCACGGCCGTAATGCTCGATGTGGCCCAGGCGAGTTCACCGGCTGACAACCCCAGTGACGAACGCAGGGCGGATCCCGCCGGTGAGACAGCCCCCAGGCCGACTGCCGCCACCACGCCGGCGAGCCATGTCGTCACAACGTACTTCCAGGGTGCCGCCGGCACGCGGCGGTGACTGCCTCTCGTCCTGTGACGCACGGGTTCTCCTTGTGCTGGCTTGCGTGTTGTCCCGCACGGCGGTCGTCCAGGGCCGGGTGACCGGTGTCGCGTGGCGGGAGGGCCGATGCCTTGCGCGCCTCCCGCCACGCGAGTCCGGATCAGTCGTCGAGGCCGAACTTGGCCAGCAACTCCTGATGGCCCGCCACATATGAGGTGTCGGTGGTCACGGTCTGGTCGGAGGGACCACGGCTGCACATGCAGAGGTGGCGGCTACGGGAGGTGACTCGCACGGCTTTTGCGCCGCCGGAGGCCATGATCTCTTCAGCGATCTCCTTGACGAGGTACTCCTGGATCTGGAAGCGCCGGCTGAACGCCTGGACCAGGCGAGGGAATTTCCCGAGCCCGAGAATGCGGTCGCCGGGGACGTAGGAGATGTCGACCTTCCCGAAGAACGGCAGGAAGTGGTGGGCGCAGATCGAGAAGAAGTTGTTCTCCTGGACACGCACCACGCCGGTGTGCTCGCCGTCCACCAGGCAGGTGGTCTTGAGGATTTTTGAGGTGTCGATCTCGTAGCCGCTCAGCAGCTCGCGATATGCCCGGACGATGCGGTCCTCGCACTCCGGGCCGCTGTACCAGCCGAGCGCCCTCGTGTCGGTGGTTACATTGGTTTTGAGCCAGTCTTCAATGGTCACCTGCGGCCTCCATTCCCACTTCCACCAAGGGCTCCGAAACCCGGTGGAGTTATTTCACTATCCACCCGGTTGCATTCGTTGAGAACATCGCCCGCTTGGCTGACACTCGATCAGCCCAATTCGCGGGTCATATGCTAATACCTAAGTACTCAAAGACGCGGAGAAAAGTAACGTTTCCCCGACGCTTGAACCAGATGAATGGAGGGAACCCGGCGCCCGAAATGGCAAAGAAAAGCCGCCTGTTGAGCGCCGGAGCGCGGCCCGCTCATTCTGCCCGTCGTGGCGTGCAACAACACTGCGCCCCAGGGCGGCGGTCCGGCGCTCTCAGACCGTCGCGCGGCTCCTGACGGCGCGGCACCGCGGTGACGGTGGCCACGGGACATCCCCGCGGTGTCCCGGCCCGAGCGGACGACCCGGCAGAACAGCAGGTCCGGGCCGGCCTGTTCGGCCGTGCCGTCAACGGGCCGCCGGGCGGGAATCGCTGACGCTGCCGCGAATATCCGCGTGGAGGGAACGCCGAAGGGGTTTTCGCGGAACAATCTGCCTGTCCACGGCGGTTTGCGTAGGCCGCCGAAGCCTTGGAGCGGGGGTGGCGGAGTTGCGCACACCGGTGAGCGATCCGCAGTGCGTCGGGCCCTATCGGATCGTGGGCAGGTTAGGTTCAGGCGGGATGGGCTGGGTCTATCTGGGGCGTTCACCGAGCGGGCGGGCGGTGGCCGTCAAGGTCGTACGGCCGGAGCTCGCGGACGATCAGGAGTTCCGCAGACGCTTCGCCCGCGAGGTGGCCGCCGCGCGGGCGGTGAGCGGCGCGTTCACCGCCGCGGTGATCGACGCCGATACGGACGGGCGGCTGCCGTGGCTGGCCACCGTGTATGTGCCCGGTCCTTCCCTGGCGGAGGCGGTCACCCGGCACGGGCCGTTCCACGAGTCGCAAGTGCGGCGGCTGGGCGCGGGGCTGGTGGAGGCGCTCCAGGTGATTCATGCCGCCGGGCTGATTCACCGCGACCTGAAGCCGTCGAACGTGCTGCTGGCCGAGGACGGGCCGCGCGTGATCGACTTCGGGATATCGCGGTTCGCCGGGTCCAGTGCGATCACCCGTCCCGGAATGTTGATCGGTACGCCCGCGTTCATGTCGCCCGAGCAGATGACCGGGGTGCCGGCCGGTCCGGCGAGCGATGTGTTCTCACTGGGCGGGGTGCTGGCCTTCGCCGCCACCGGCAACGGCCTCTTCGGAGGCGGTCAGGGGCTGCTGTACCGGGTCGTCCACGAGGAGCCCGCGCTGGACGCGGTCCCGGACGGGCTGCGCGACCTGATCGGGCGGTGTCTGGCGAAGAGACCGGAGTCCCGGCCCGCGCTCGCCGCGCTGCTGGACGAGCTTCTGCTGCCGAGTCCCACGCAGTCCAGTTGGCCGCCCCCGTCCGTCGCCGATTCCATTCGTGTGCGTACGGGCGAACTGGCAGGACAGCGGGCCGGTTCGGCAGGCACCTCGATTCCGTCCTGTCTGCTGCTGCATGCCCAGGCGCTGCTGGACGCCGGGCTGACCGACCGCCTGGTGGTCGAGGCGGTGAGCCGTGCGGGAGGCTGAGACGGCAGCGGGCGGCGGACTCGAACTGGCCACCAACTGGCGGCGACTGGTCGACGGCTGGACGACCGCGAGCAATATCCGTTCCGTCGCGGACACCACATCCGTCTCCATGGAATTCAATCTTCCAGAGGTGGGACGGGTGGTGACCGTGAGGTTTATGACGACGACCAGACTGCTCGTCGCCTTCATGACGGACGGCCGTTTCCTCAAGCCCGAACAGCTGGCGCTGGCCGCCGCCGCGGCGAACGCCTGGAATACCGAACAGTTGCTCCCCATGCTGTCCGTCTGGGACGTCCGAGGGCCGCAGCCCTGTCTTGCGGGCGTCTGCTCCTTGCCGCTGACCTGCAGGATGACGCAGTCGGACTTCAACACGCTGGCCGCCGACTGGGCTGGACGGGCCCGCCAGATGTTCACCCGCTGCCATCAGGTGTTCCGGCTCTGAGAGCGGGGAGTTATTTACGCCAATACCGGTTTAAGAGCGGCCGGTTCACCGTAGAATCACGGTGAATTCCCGGGCCGTAGGGGGCAAGATGGGCCGGAAAAGGGTGGGCGCATCGCTGTTCACCGCATTCCTTGCGCTGCTGATCGCGACAGCGATTCCCGGCGCTTCTTCCTGGGCGGACTCGACCGCTCCGTGCAAGGCCGGCCGCCCCGGCCTCGGGGTGGACCTGCTGCGCTGCTGGTCCGACGCCGCGAAGGCCGGCGGCGGCCGCACGCTCGTCGTGACGCTGCATCAGCCGCTTCGTCTCGACGTCGCGGCAAAGGACTTGGAACTGGTCAGCCACAAAAAGGCTTTCAAGAGGGGGGAGTTGGTCGTCACCCTCCCGCCGAAGAGCGAGAGCGGCGCGGGCGGGACCGTGCTCCTCGTGCTGGCCGGCCATCGGATCGTGGGCGGGGACAGCCTCATCACGCAGCTGGACAGCGGGACCGTCGCGGCGCTGAAGAAGGCGGACGCGTGCGACGCCCTGTGCAACAAGGCAGCTTCCGGCCCGGTCAGGGGCAGCGAACTCATCAAGGGGAAGCTGGCCGCCGACCGCTACGCCGTCATCACACCGGAGACCGCGAGCTCGGGTCCGGACTGGGTACTGGTCGCCCTCACCGCGGCGCTGGCCGCGCTGGTACTCGTCTTCGCCTGGGCCGTCCGGCGCTCCAAGGGGCCGAAGGCAGCGGCGTACCACTCTCACCCGCCCGTCCGCGCCACCGGTGGCCGCGCCGCCGCCCCGGCACCGCTCCCGCATCCCCCGCGGCGTGCCCGCCGCCCCGTCGTCGTACCGGCCGGTCCGCTGCGATCGGCCGTCGTACGCACGGAACTCCATCCCCAGGGGTACGTCGAGCTCGACCACTGCCTGCACCGGGCGACATGGGCCGACGACGACCGGGCGCCGTCGGCCCTCGGCTGCCTCGTCGACGTGGCCGAGCAGGAGTCGGGAGTGCTGCTGGCCTTCCCGTCCGCAAGCCGTGAGACCAGGAGAAGCCATGCGAAGTGACCAGCCGCCCAAGACGCTTCCGATGGAGTACGCCGACATCGAATTCGAGAACAACGCGCAGCGCCTTCCCCTGGTGCTGTGTCTCGACATCTCCAGCTCGATGGCCGGCCCGCCCATACAGATGCTCAACGACGCGCTGCGGGGGTGGACGCAGGAGCTGCACGACGACGTCAGCCTCAGCTACAGCGTCGAGGTCGCCGTGGTCACCTTCGGCGGGCAGGGGGTGGGCGCCTGGAAGGGACCGCACCTGCTGGACCCCCGGACGCCGACCAGCCCGTTCGTACCGGCGCACATGTTCAGTTCGCCGCAGTTCGTGGCCTCCGGGGTCACGCTGATGACCGAGGCGCTTGAGCTGACCATGCGGATCGTGGCGTCGCGCAAGACCGAGCTGCGGCAGAGCGGCCTGCAGTACTACCGCCCCCAGATCTGCATGGTGACGGACGGGCTGCCGACGGATGCGACGGGCCACCAGACCGAGGCGTGGCGGCGGCTGGTCCCCGTACTGAGAGCCGAGCAGGACGCCCGGCACTTCCGCTTCTACGCGATCGGGGTCGGCGGAATCACGGAGCGGGGCGAGGACGTCCTGCGGGCCCTGGCTCCGACGTTCAACGCCCGGCTGCAGGGCTTCCCGTTCCGGGAACTGCTCCAGATGATGTCGGCCAGCGCGAACGCCGAGCAGAAGGGCGCCGGCGACGAGGTCTTCGAGAAGATCTTCAGCCAGTTCAAGACACAGCGCCCGGCCTGGGAATCCTGAGCGGGGGCGGGGATCGTGGACGGGCGGGCCGGGTGGAGGCTGCACGGGATGAGCGTGGAGGGGTACCGCCACCGGCGGGAGGGGGTCCCGTGCCAGGATGCCTGGCACCACGTCGTCACGGGTCCGCCCCATGCGCCCGTGGAGGTCCTGGCGGTCGCCGACGGGGCAGGCAGCCGCCCGCGTTCCGATCAGGGCTCGAAGCTCGCCGTACAACTGGCGACGGCACGGTTCGGGCGGCGGGCGCCCGGGCGTTCCGCGGAGAGCGGGGAGGCGGTGCGCGCGCTGCTGGCCGGCGCTTTCCGCGAGGTGCGTGAGGAGTTCTTCCGGCAGACACGGGGCGAGGCTGACGACTTCGCCACGACGCTCACCGTGGTGGTGCTCACTCCGTCCTGGCTCGGGCATGTCAGCGTCGGCGACGGCTTCGTGATCCTGCGTGCGGGAACGGAGGACGGCGAACCGCAGTTCCATCTGCTCCCCCAGCCGGACATCGTGAGCGAGTACAGCAACGAGACCGTGTTTCTCACCTCGCCCGACGCCGAGCAGCGGACGCAGGTCGACTGTGTGCGCGACGACGGGATCGACGGTGTGCTGCTGTCGACGGACGGGCTGGCGCAGGCGGCGCTGTCCTGGTCCGGCGGGCGTCCGCAGGCGCCGAACGCCTCCTTCGCCTCGGCGGTGCTGCGCTCCCTGGACCAGCCGGGGCCCGTCCCGGAGGAGGATGACGAGGCCTTGGCCACGCTGTTGCGCTCGGACCGGCTCACCGCACTGAACGGCGACGACAAGACCCTGCTGAGGGCGGTACGGCCATGACAGGGCCACGCGTATATCTGGGCGCGGAACACGTCGTACTCGCCGAGGAACCCCTCAAGGGGGGCGGCCAGGCAGCCGTGTTCCCCCTGCTCGGCCGTGCCGATCTCGTGGTCAAGCTCTACCGGGAGCCGCCGGGCGCGGAGCAGGAGCGGCGGCTGGAGAGCATGCTCACGGTGTCACCGCTGGGCGGCCGCCCCACGGACCGCAGCCAGCCGCCGGAACTGGCCTGGCCCACCGCACTGGCCCACGGGTCCGGCGGGGAGTTCCTGGGGTACGCCATGCGGCGGTTCGGCGAGCCGGACCATGTGCAGCTGATCGGGCTGTTCACGCGGTCGCAGCGGCTGCGGCTCTTCCCGCCGGAGACGGACTGGAAGTTCCTGCTCGGGGTGGCCTGGAATCTGGCGTTCATGACCGCGCGCATGCATCACCAGGGCCTGATCATCGGCGACTTCTCCAGCAACAACGTCGTCGTCGACAAGAACGGCTTCGTCACCTTCCTCGACTGCGACTCGATCGCGTTCAACGATCCGGCCTCGGGCGAGCTCTTCCCGTCCCTGATGCAGACCGCGGACTACTCGGCTCCGGAGCGGCAGGCCGGCGGTCCCGCCACCCGGTCCAGTGACGACTTCGCGCTGGCCGTGCTCATCTACCAGTTGCTGACCGCCGGGAACCATCCCTTCGGCGGCGTACCGCACGACAGCGACTCCGAGGCCACGGTCAAGGACAACATCGCCGCCAGCTGCTCCTACGTGGTGTGGCCGGACCGGGTCATCGTGCCGCGGGCCGTGATCGAACCGACCGTGCTGCCGCCCTCGCTGCTCGAGCTGGCGCGTCGCGCGTTCGGTCCCGGGGTGCAGAGTCCGCCCGCGCGGCCGTCTGCGCAGGAGTGGCTCAAAGCGCTGGACGGCGAACGCTCGCAGATACGCAACTGTGCCGAGCGGCCGCGTCACAGTTACGGCTCCCATCTGGGCGCGTGCCCGTGGTGCGCCCGCGCGGCGGCGACGGGCCAGGATGTGTTCAACCCGCCGTCGACGGTTCCCGGAGGCACTGGAGCCCCGGCGGGCGCCGTGCCGCACGGTCAGGAGGGGTGGAAGCCCTCGGCGAAGACCGTGGCGGTCCTCGTCGCGGTCCTCGTGCTGATCATCCTGGTGGCGGTGCTGTGAAGTAACGCCCAACCCAGGGCTGGCAGCCATCGCCGAGCAGCCGCAGGCGAATGCGGACACGGACGGGCGGCGGCACCGCCTGCCGTGTCTACCGGCTCCCCGACAGACGGGAACCCGCCGGCGTGCGGCGGTAGAGCACCGCGCGTCCGGACCGGGCGCGGACGACGAGACCCGCCTGGTGGAGCACGCCGAGGTGGTACGAAACCGTGGCGGGACTGAGGAAGTGACGTTCCGCGAGCTGGGCGGTGGAAGCCGGTTGTGCCAGGGCCGCGAGCAGTCCGGCGCGGGTGGGTCCGAGCAGCCTGGCCAGTTCGGCGGAGGGTGCCACCGGCGCGGTGGGCTTGTCGCGCACGGGACAGACCACCATCGGCGGCCTCCGTCCGGCCCGTACCGGATCCACGGGCCACGGCGGGCTCCGGCGCCACCAGCGACGGCACCACGACCACCAGGGGCACGGTCAGCTCGATCGTGAACCGGCTCTCGACGTACAGCGTGCCGTCAGCCCAACGGATGCCCGGATGCAGGCAGTTGAAGAGCCCGGCCGCGCCGCGCCTGGCCAGCACGCCGGCGCACCGGTCGACCTCCGCGTCGAGGGCGGCCTTCGCGGCCTCCCAGTGCGGGGCGAAGGCCAGGCCCCAGTAGCGCCGCAGTTCGTCCGCGGCCTGCCGCGCTACGTACTCGCCGCCCCGCGCCACCGCCCGCCGCACGATCCGGCGGCCGATCTGGCCAAGGTGGTGGAAACGTACGACAACGGCGTCGACGTCCTGGACGCGCTGACCACCTGGGAGTTCGTGGACCCGGACTACGCGGCGATGATCGACGCTCTGCACAAGGCGGCGGGCGGCGATCCCGGACCGCTGCGGGGCCTGATCGCGGGTGTACGGCAAGGGAGCGCGGCGACCGCGGCGGAGCTCAGCCAGGGGTTGCACGCCTCGACCCTGTGCCTGGACGGGCGCTATCCGTGGGGCAGGTCGGACACGCCGGTGGCAGCGCGCCAGGAAGCTCTGGAGAAGGCGGGCGCTGAGCTGACACCGGCCGACTACGGCCCCTTCGACGCCACTACGGCCACAGGCCTCGGCTCGATGCTCAGCTGTCTGCACTGGCCGCGCACCCCTGCCCCGCAGCTGCCGCCGGAGCACCGCCGGCTCCCTGGCATACCGGTACTGCTGCTCGGCGGGGACCGGGATCTGTCGACGCCGCTGGAATGGCTGTACGACCAGAAGAAGCTGACGCCGCGAGCCCGGGTCGTGGTGGTGCCAGGGGCAGCGCACTCGGTGCAGACCAGGGCGGTGAGCGACAAGGGCCGTCAGGCGGTGTTCGACTTCCTCTTGCCGCGCTGATTGCGGGCGGCGCCCGCGAAAGGCGTGCGGTCGCCGTCGGCACCACGCGGTGTCGGGCCACGCAGCTGCGTGGCCCGACACCTTTCGGTCATGCGGCGGATCCGTCGGATGACAGGCGATTCTCACGGGCAGTTGATTGCCGTGTCGCCGGTATCGCGATTGCAGGTGTCGAAGCCCAGGCCGCCGTCGAGGCTGTCGTTGGCGATCAGGTTGTCCACGGCGTTGAGGGTGTCATTGCCCTCGTTACCGTTGTGCGTGTCGTTGCCTCTGCCTCCGGTGACCGTGTCATTGCCCTGGTCGCCGTTGAGGGTGTCGTTGCCGTCGTCGCCGTTGAGGGTGTCGTTACCGGCATTGCCGTTGATGGTGTCGTTGCCCGCCAGCCCGGAGATGGTGTCGTTGCCCGGGCCGCCGTTGATGGTGTCGTTGCCCGGAGTCGCCTGCAGTCCGAAGGCGGCCGGGTCGTCGCCGACGAGCCGGTCCGCCCGGGGACCGCCGTTGAGCCGGTCGTCGCCATCGCCACCGACCACTGTCCCCGTAACGTCGAGGTTCGGAGAGATGGTGACATCGTCATCGGCGTCCTTGGCGTTGACCCGAACCGCCGTAATGGGCAACGGGCACTCGGCTGTGTGCGCCGACGTCAGTTGACAAGGAGCGACGGCGGCCACGGTGTCCCCTGTGTCCGTGACCACGACAACGTTGCCGCGCCGCCGGACGGTGATGTCGTTCGACACACCCTCGTCGGCCGTGACGACCAAGCTGTCGCCGACCTCCTCGACGACCGTGGTGCCGGCGAGGACACCGCCGCCGGGCACCGCACCGGCCGCGGCGGATGCGCCGGCCTGCGGGGCGAAGGCGAGTGCGCCGATTGCCACCAACATGATGCAGATACGCCGGGCTTTCATCGGTGTCCGCCTTTCGTTTCGTCCTGCCGCATACCGGGGTCTGCTGTGCTGCTCACACGCACTCATCACGGGCAACCGCTGACGTTGTCGCCCAGGTCGGCCCGGCAGTCGTCCATGTGAGGGCCCCCTTCGACGTAGTCGTTGCCGCTGACGTTGTCCACGGCGTCGATCGAGTCCCGACCGCTTCCGCCGTCCGCGTAGTCGTTGCCGGCGCCGGCGACGATCTGCTCATTGCCGCTGCCACCGTCGATCACATCGTTTCCGGCGTTGCCGTTGATGATGTCCGCACCGCCGCGTCCCTCGATGGAGTCGTTGCCGCCGCCGCCGAAGATCCTGTCCGCTTCGGCTCCCCCGGTCAGGGTGTCGTTGCCTGCGCCGCCGGAGAGGAAGTCGGAGCCCTCGTCGCCTTGGAGGGTGTCGTTGCCGGACCCGCCAGAGAGGCTGTCGTCGCCCGGGCCGCCGATCAGCGTGACGCCGAGGTTCGCCAGGGAGGAGGTGACGTTGTCGGCCTGGTCGCCTGCGTTGACCACGAGTTCAGTGGTGTCGGCGGCCGGGCAGGCGACTTCGGTCGCGCTGATCGCGGTGCAGTCGCCAGAGGGTGCGACCGTGTCTCCGGTGTCCCTGATCCTGATGCTGGTGCCGGTCTGCCAGACGGTGATGGTGTTCCCCCGTCCCACGCCGGCGACGACAGTAATGGTCGTGCCGGTCTTGTTCACGAGCGTCGTGGCGAGAATGCCTGGCGACGGTGCGGCGAAGGCCGCACCAGCCCCACCCGTGAGGCACAGAATGGAACCGCACGTTGCCAGAAGTGCGACGGTGCGAAAATGCCCTCTACGCATGGCCAACCCCCCTAAGAGTTGTGATGGTTGAATTCGGTCGTGCGGCCGGCCGCATTGCCTCCCGGAGGGACGGCCGCGGTGGCGGAACGGCTCGCCAAACGCGGCGAGGGGGCGGGTAAAAGCCAGGTCACCGGCGTCCGATGGATCCGGCCCATCGGGATTCGATGCCCGGATGCCCTGGCAGCCTTCAGCCGTCGTCGATCATCCACTCCCTCTCCTGCTCATGCGCCGGCGCCTACTTGCCGACGAAGCATCAGGAACGTCCGGCCACCAGAGCATGTCGGGACACGAAACCCAACTGAAGGCGAATTAGCGCCAATACCGCATTCACGGTCTCCGCGCGTGGACCGCCCTACGGCCCGGGTCAGGGATCAACCTCTGGACGCGCAGACGGTCGGATTCTCATCAATCGGGAGTGCAAACTGAAACGCTTGGTCCGTACTGCATTGAACTATTTCCCAGACGCGGGGCGACCGGCGTTCGCAAAACGATCTGGAGGCATCGAGGGGCGCCGCCCCATGCGTGGCCCGGCGACGTCGGTCCTTGCCCAGTGGGGTGTCCGAGGTTCGCCAGGCATCTCTAGCGGAAGCTGTTGCGGATGAGTTGGAATGATGCGTATCTGGACAAGCTGGCGCAGTCACACCGACCCGACGGCGTACGGCGGGGACCTATGCCCCCTGTCGCACACGCGCATGAGGACGTCCTCGGCCCGGGCGGCGCTCCGATCGGGATCAACCTGACAGATCTCGGTCAGGCGCGTTATGCTCGCCGCGATGATGACTCATTCTGTTGGCAGATTGGGGGTCCCGTCCGCGCAAGGTGAGTGCTGATGCTCACTCAGATCGCGAATGGGGATTCCCGCCTTTCCTTCTGGCTGCGCGTGCGCGAGTTCGCCGTGCCGCCGTCCATGATCGAGACTGCGACCGCCCGACGCCTCGCCGGGGACTGGGCGGGGGCGTGTGCCGCCGCAGGCATCGATGTCGATCTCAATCTGCGTTCCGTGGCCCGTACCCATGGCCAGGAACTTGCAGCCCAGGTCCGGGCCGATCTCCGCCATCTGGCACCTGATCTGTTGCGCTGGCAGATGCCGAGGATCGCTCCTGACGGGCTGCTGCGCCCAGGTCTGACCATCGCTCTGACCCGGTACGAGGCTGCGGGGGGTAACGGCGAAAGCCCAGTGCACCTCGTGGTCCGGACTCCGCCGGCGTGGGCGGATGCCGGTCAGCGGATCAGCCTCGCGCTGTGGGACGGATCCCACTCCGAGGCGAGCGCCCGCCGCCATCCGCATCCCCATCCCGACCGGCGCTTCCGCCTCGACCTGCACCGCCACCTGTGGGACGCGCGCAGGACCCACGAGCTGCGGATCCGGTCCGGAGCCGATCGGCCGCCCGCCGACGGCTGTTCTGTAAGGGACGCGGATCTGCTGGGGGCCGTGCCGCAGGGGCGACGCTGTGCAGTTGACCGGTGGGCGGCCGAGGCGGGGATCCTGCTCCACGCCGAGGGGCGGCTCACCGGCACCGTCCTCCTGCGGTTCGGGGGCCGGCATCGGCTGGTCCTGGACCTGGTCGCGGACAGAGACGGCGTCGGGCCGCCCGCATTGCGGATCGCGGCGGCATCCACCGATGACGGCGCCTCCGCACTGCCGGTCCTGCCCGACGCGGCGACGTGGGTGCTGCCCGACCTGGAACTGATCCGCACTGGTTCGATCGAGCCCGACCGGCTGCACCCGCTGGTCGCCTCGGCACTCGTACCGGACTGTTCGCCGGCCGATTCCTCCCGGACTCCGTCCCGGATTCCGGACCGGGCGGGGCAATCGCGCCTCGTGGAGTGCCGGGGAGCTCAGCACCGGATCGGCCTGGTCGATGGCGTGTTGGCGGCGCTGGACCACGACCCGGCGGAGATCCGCCGGGAGGAGCTGCTGGCCGCACTGACCGGTACTCCGCTTCCCTGCCTGCGAGCCATCGACGACGCGCACCGTCGTCCCGACTGCCTCGCCGGTGTCCGCGAACGACTGGACCATGGCGACACCAGCGGTGCGCTGGCCGTCGTCGAGGGCCTGCTCGGCCCCGAGGCACTGCTGCGCACCGGCGCTCTACGGGACGAGCTGGAGGCGGCCGCACTACGGCGGATCACCTACGGACTGTTCAGGGCAGGCATGGTCGGACCCGGACCACGATCTGGCCGCAGCCGCCCCGGGGATCGCCGTCCCCGTGACCTCCGCTCGCACCCGCGCCACGCGAACTCCGCCTGACCTGGGACGTCCGTCCCCGCACCCACTCTGCTCGCCACGAAACCCATAGGTGAAAAAACATGCCCACATGCACCCCGTTCACAGCCACACGCGCCCCCTCCGACACGGCCCACGCCGCCCAGCTCGATGTCGCCGGCGAGTTGCTGGCCCTACTGCGCGATGCCACCACCGAACCGCGCCACGACACACAACTGGAGGCCCTGACGCTGGCCGTGGCCGCCGACCTTCCCGTGCTTCTGTGGGGTGAGCCGGGTATCGGCAAGACCGCAGCCCTGACACAGCTTGCCGCGGCCCTGGACCTTCCGCTGACCACAGTGATCGCCAGCGTCCACGAGCCGTCCGACTTCTCGGGACTACCGGTGATCGGAGACGATCCCGCGGAACAGGGTGTCCCGATGGCCCCGCCGGACTGGGCGGTGCGACTGGTACGGGCCGGCCGAGGGCTGCTGTTCCTCGACGAGTTGTCCACCGCACCACCAGCCGTTCAGTCCGCCCTGCTCCGCCTGGTGCTCGAGCGGCGGATCGGCACCCTGCAACTGCCGCCCGGGGTCCGGATCGTGGCTGCCGCCAATCCGCGGTCCTCGGCGGCCGACGGCTGGGAGCTGAGCCCGCCGCTGGCCAACCGGTTCGTTCACCTTCAGTGGACTCACGACCACGAGGTCGTCGTACGCGGCCTCGGTGGGACCTGGCCCCGGGCAACACTGCCACGGCTCGCTCCGGAGAAGCTGTCGGAGGCCGTGGACTTCGCCCGCCGCGCGGTGTGCGGGCTCCTCACCGCCCGCCCCAAACTCGTGCACCAACTGCCCAGCAGTGAAACGCGCCGGGGCGGCCCCTGGCCGTCCCCCCGAAGCTGGGAGACGGCCCTGTGCCTGATCGCCTTCGCGACCGCGGCCGGTTCTTCCCGGGACGTACTTTCCCTGCTGGTCAGGGGCACTGTCGGGGACGGACCGGGGCTGGAACTGCTGGCGAGCCTGGACCGGATGGACCTCCCGGACCCCGAGGTGCTTCTCGCCGACCCTGCGGGTGCCGCCCTGCCCGAGCGGGGGGATCTGCGCCAAGCCGTGCTCGACGGTGTGGTGGCGGCGGTCCGCCAACGCCCGGAGAAGTCCCGCTGGGACGCGGCGTGGGCGCTCCTGGTCCGGGCGGTGGAGACCGGAGCCCCGGACCTGGTGGTCGTCCCCGCAACCACCCTCGCCACGCTGCGCCAGGAGGACTGGGACGTTCCGGCAACGATTGAAGGGCTTGCCGGAGCGGTGTCCCTGTCCCGGCGGGCAGACCACGCGGCGGCCCGGGCCGCGGTCGCCGCGAAGGCCGGACGATGAGCCCGGGCACACCGGGGACACTGGACCGCGACAAGCTGTTCGCCGCCCGACTGCACGCCGCCCGGGTCCGGCCCTACTTGGCGACAGCCCTGTTCGCCCTGCACACCGTCGAGTCCCGGCTGGTACCGACGATGGCCGTCGACCGGCACTGGCGGTGCTATGTCTCGCCGGGGTTCGTCGATCGGACACCGGTGGAGGAACTGGCGGGGGTATGGGTGCACGAGGTGTCGCACCTTCTCCGCGACCACCACGGACGCAGTGACCGGGTCGCGCGGGAGCACGCGCTGACCGGCCCGGCGGAACGGCTGCGGATGAACATCGCCGCAGACTGCGAGATCAACGACGACGCGTTCGGTGACGGGCTGGTCCGGCCCGAAGGCGCTGTCGAACCGGTGTCCTTGGGGCTGCCCGAGGGGGAGCTCATGGAGGACTACCTGCGCCAGTTCCGGCTCGGGCCGCATACGCAGAATCTGGCCTGGCTGGACTGTGGCAGCGGCGCCGACGGACTGGAACGGGAGTGGGACCTGGGACCGGACGGCGCGCACGGCCTCAGCGCGCAGGAACGGGACGCGGTCCGGTTCCGGGTGGCGCACGGCATCACCGGCCGCCCGGGAAACGCTTCGAAGGGGTGGCAGCGGTGGGCGGACGAGGCGTTCCACCCGCCGCAGCCGTGGCGGGAGTTGCTCGGAGCGGCGGTCCGCTCGGCGGCCTCCGGCTCCGGCGCGGGCGAGGACTACACCTACGGCAGGCCGTCGCGGCGCTCGGCCGGGGTGCCCGGCGTTGTTCTGCCGAGCCTGCGGCGCAGGCCGCCTCGGGTCTCCGTGGTCATCGACACATCCGGCTCGGTCAGTGACACCGAACTGGGCAGCGCGCTCCTCGAAGTTGCCGCGATCTCCCGCGCCGTGGGCGGCCGTCGCGACCTGGTCACCGTGCTGTCGTGCGACGCGGCGGCCCGCGTCGTGCAGCCGCTGTGCCGTGCCGAGGGAATATCGCTGGTGGGCGGCGGCGGTACGGATCTGCGTACGGGCTTCGCCAGGGCGCTCCGAGCGCAGCCCCGCCCCGATGTCATCGTGGTCCTTACCGACGGTCAGACACCCTGGCCGGGCACACGACCACCGTGCCGGACGGTGGTGGGCCTGTTCCCTCGGCAACTGGCGGCCCGGTCGTGGGACGAAGACGATCCCGATTACGTGCCGGACTCGCCGCCCGAGTGGGCACGAGTGGTGGTCATCGGGTCTGCCCCCGCTGCTCGGTGAGCCGCCTGCCCCCACTCCCCCGGCCGGATCACCATTGGCGGGGTGGCAGCGTCCGGCTCCAGGTCGGTGTCGGCGGGCGGTGGCCCTGCGCTGGTCGGTCGGGTTCCACTGAACGTCGGCCTCACCGGCGGCAGCGGACGGGCCTGTCCACCGTCCGGCAGCGCGTCGAGGCGCAGGGAACCGTCACCGCAGACAGCGAGCCCTGCGCCGGGGCGGTGTTCACCGGCTATGCGCGGGCGGTACCGGCGGGTGCCTGTACCACCCGCCGCCGTGTCCGCCCCCTCGTCGGGAGACGGCGCGGCCTCCGCACTGAGCGTCGGCTGTTGGCCCTGTGTCGGTTGACGGGCCGTCCGTTTTCCTCGACCGAGGAGACTCACCTACTTCGCGCCCCGGACCGGGTGGCCGCCGAGGCCGGACTCGCGCCAGGTGGTGTTTCGATAACGCCGACACCCGCCGGCGCCCGCATTCGTACCAACGCCCAGGCCGAGCAGGTCGCCCCGGTCGGCACGACCGACCCCGGATACGGCCGTGCCCCCTCCGCCGTGGCGGTTCGCAGGTGTCAGGCGCCGGGCGGGCGAAGCCCAGCCACCGCCCATTTCGCCCGCGTGGACAGCCGGCTGAGTGCCTTCGCCGACTCCTTGCCGATCCTGTCCAGCAGGACCCTGCCGTGCGCCATCGTCGCACGCGCGAGTTCCGCGTCACCCGCCTCGACCGCGGCGAGCACCAACTCCAAATGCTGCTCCGTGATCAGCCGGCCCAGCCCCCGGCGGTGCCACTGGGCAACCGCTCCGTCCGGCGTGGAGCCATCGGCGCCGACCGCCGCCCTTGCCCGCTCCAGTGCCCGCCACGCTGCCGCGAGGTCGCCCTTGCGGCGCTCCAGGCGAGCCAGGACGTACGCCTCCGAGGCCCGGTCCCATGCCGTGTCCTGAAGCGAGAGGAGGTTGAACTGGGCGCGGGCCGCCTGTGCGTGGTCGCCGATGCGCTCCAGCGCGCGGCTCAGCTCCCGGAGCCGGTCCGCGTCCGGGCCCGTGTCGTCCAGCATGCGGATGAGCGCGACCCGGGCGTGCTCGACACGACCCTGCCGGTGGGCCAGCTCGATCCAGGTGAACTCGCTCTCCGCAGCCATATCCCGCCCGTGCCGCTCCGCCTCCTCGGCGCGGGCCCACTCCACGGCTCCGGCGCTGTCGATGACCTGCCAGGCAGTGGCCGAACGCAGTAGCGGAACGTCCTCGTCCTGCCCGTGCAGCGCCACCAGCACCGCGGCCAGCCGCCGCTCCTCGAACCACTCGGTCCGTGCGGCATTCTCGTGCTCCAGAAGGAAACGCAGCAGCGGCAGGTCGCCGTCGCGGCGGTCGTACTGAGCCGCCCGCAGCACCCCCGCCCGCAGCACCAGATCCGCGGCCGCCTCCTCCCGCGCGCCGAGGTCGCCGGAGCGCATCCGCTCCAGCGCCTCCCGTCCCGGGCCAAGGACGATGTCGCGCAGGGGCTGCCGGAGAAACTCGTCCAGCCGGTACGCGCAGAGCTCGCGGGAGTTGAGCAGGACGTAGTCCGGCTCGGTGCGCCCGGCGGCCGACTCCGACATGGCGAAGAGTTCGACCAGCGGCCGGTCCGGCAGACCCAGACCGCTGATCAACGCCGCTCGCTGCACGTCCAGTTCGGGGGCGAACTCCTCCCGTGCTTCGTCGTCCGCCGCACGTATTTCGGCGAGCAGCTCCTCCTCGTCCAGCTCGGCGGAGATGTGGTCGCACCACCCGGGCAGCCGGACGAGAATCTCGAGCGCCTCGCCGACACTGTCGGCGAGGAGCGAGGCGTCCCCCTCGGAGGACGCGTGGAGCACGGCCGTTCCCCCGCACAGGAAGTACGTGCCGCCGGTGTCGTCACCGGCGATCGGCTCCAGCGACACACCGGACGCCAGGTGCACGGCCTCGACGTGGTACGCCCGGTCCACATCGAAGTCGAAGGGAAACGCGGCCAGTTCGGCCAGATCAGAGCGGGTGCGCAGGAGTTCCAGAACACGGTCGGTCATAGGGCCGAACCCTAATGAGGCTCCAGCAGGAACATCCAGCGCAGTGGCACTCCAAAGGAGCCCCGCGATGCGCCCCGGCCTGGCCGCGTCGATGGACGGGTCGAGTTGGAGCTCGATGCGCTCCCACGCGGCGCTTGAGCCGCGGAGAGTCGTCCAACGGCACAACGTTTACGTCGCGTTGGGCATCATGGGGCATGTCCGAGGCAGTTCAAGTAGGAGTATCGCTGATGGGGAAGCGAGGAACGTGAAGTTCATTCTCGAGGTCAATATGGTTGACGGGCGGTTGGCGGAAGATGCCGCAGGTGAGCTGGGCCGCATCCTCCGATACTGGGGCGGGAACCTCCACCACTACCCCCTGAAGCCCGGCGATGGTTCGGCCATCTACGACTCGGAGTACCGCGAGGTCGGCCAGTGGTGCATTGTCGCCACCACCGAGACCTGAACCCTGAGCTCGATGTGGACATCGGCAGCTTCACTCCGCGATGTACGTGCGGTAGGTCCATCGGTAGACCGGCATCGTCTCACCGTGCAAGATCCGGTATTCGTGCGCGAACTCGAAGTGCTCGTAGGCGTTGTGGCGCAGGATCTTGACCGGTTCTCCGTACCCCCCGGGGGGCATTGCCCAGAGCTGGGGAAGGTCGTCGGGGCCTCCTTGGAGGAGCACGAGGTTCGACGGGTTCATGATTCTTGCCTCCAGCAGCCTGGGCTGACTCGAAACGGAGCAGGAGGCGAAGGGGCGTTGCCGGGCCCCGTTCCCGCGGCCCGGCAACGGGCTCCGCGTCCCTTCGCGGGCTCACGACGCGGTGTGGTCCTCGAGCACAAGGCCCATGTGCTCGGCGAGGCCGGTGGCCAGGGCCGCCAGCGTCGGGTGCTGGTAGACGAAATTGGCGGCGATCTTGATTTCGAGGCCTGCTTCGAGGCGGGTGCGCAGTTCGAGAGAGAGCAGCGAGTCGAAGCCGAGGGACTTCAGGGGCGTCTGTGGATCGAGAGTGGTGCCCTCTCCCAGCCGGAGCACCGCGCGAATGTGACCGGCGATGTACGCCTCGAGAGCGGTACGCCGTGCGAGACCTGCCGGGAGGGCGCCCAACTCGCCGCGAATGTCGGGGACCGGTTCCGGTCCGGTGGTCGTGGGCCGGTCGTCGGTGAGGAGGCCGAACAGCGAGGAGTTCCGGACCGCCGGGAGGATCCACGCCTCCGGTTCACCCGGGATCACGCCGGTGCGGATGCGCCCGTGCACGAGCAGGGCGTTCAGCGCCTGGAGTCCCTTCTTCGTGGGAATGGTCCGGTAGCCGCGGTCGGCGAAGTCCACGGCGGCTCCGGTCTCGCCCCACGCGCCCCAGTTGACGGACAGCGTCGGCATACCCCGACCGATACGCCAGCCGGCGAATCCGTCGAGCCAGGAATTCGCGGCGGCGTAGGCACCCTGACCCGGGTTGCCCAGGAGGGACGCCATGGAGGAGAACACGACGAACCAGTCGGGGCTGTGACCGGCAGTGGCTTCATGCAGCCTCCACGCACCCGTCGCCTTGGGGCGCCAGACCTTCGAGAGCTGTTCGTCGGAGATGTTGGTGATCGCGGCATCGTCGAGCACCATGGCGGCGTGCACGAGCCCCCGCAGCCGCAGGCCGTTCGCGGTGGCGGTGGCCACGAGGCGTTCGGCGGTGCCCGGATCGGCGATGTCGCCCAGAACCACGGTGATCCGTGTGCCGCCGGCCCTCAGCTCCTCAAGGGTCCGTGAGGTGGACCGAGGGCCGGGCGAGCGGCCGTTGAGGACGACATGTCCCGCGCCCTGCCCGGCGAGCCAGCGGGCGGCCTCGAGCCCCACACCGCGCAGCCCGCCGGTGACTATGTAGGCGCCACCGGGGCGGACGGCCGATGGTTCCCCGTCAATACGCGCGGTGGTGTCGCCCTGGTCCGGGACGGTCAGCACGAGCTTGCCGATGTGGCTCGCACCGGCCATGAGACGGAACGCCTCCGTGGCGTCGGCCAGAGGGAAGGTCCGGTGAGGGAGGGGTGCCAGCCGGCCGGACGCGATTTCGGCGAGCACCTCGCGAAGCACGGCGGTGAACACCTCGGGCCTGTCGTGCTGGAGTTGGATGAGGTCGACAGTGCTGAGGGTGATGTTGTTCCGGAACGGCGCCAGTCCGATGGACGCGTCGGCGAGGATGTCGCGCACCCCGAGCTCGACGAAACGGCCGAAGGGCCGCAGGGCTTCGAGACCGGCCCGGATCGCGGCGCCCGACAGGGAGTTGAGGACGACATCGACGCCCTCGCCAGCCGTGGCGGCGCGCGTCTGCTCGGTGAAACGCACCGACCGGGAGTCCATGACGTGCTCGATCCCCATGCCGCGCAGATAGGCGCGCTTCTCAGCCGAACCGGCCGTGGCCAGGACCTCGGCCCCCAGCATCCGGGCGACCGCGACGGCGGCCAGTCCCGTACCGCCGCTCGCGGAGTGGATCAGGACCCGTTCGCCGGCGGTGAGCCCGGCCACGTGCCGCAGGGCGTACCAGGCGGTGATGTACGCGGCGGGCAGCGCTGCGGCCGCTGCCGGTCCGATCCCGGCCGGAAGGGGCGCGACGGCGTGGTCGGGCACGGTGACGAACGTACCGAAGGCACCGCCCCGCAGGTCGACGGCGAGCACCGGGTCGCCGGCGCGGACGGCGCGTACGCCCTCCCCCACCGCGGTGACCGTCCCCGCGCACTCGAACCCGATGCGGTGCCTCGCCTCCTCGCCGTCTCCGAGCAGGCCCATGGCCGTGAGTACGTCCCTGAAGTTCACCGCTGCGGCAGCGATCCGCACCTCCACTTCCCCGGCGCCCGGCTCCGCCCTGGCGACGACGGCCGGTTGGAGGCTGTCCAGGTCGCCGAAGCGGCCGATGCGCAGGCGGAATCGGTCGGCGCCGTAGTGGACGCTACGGGTGGTGGCCGCGGTGTGTTCGGGCTTGGTGAGCGGCGCGTATTCCAGCCGGGCGACGTGGCGGCGGCCGCCGCGCAGGGCGATCTCGTCCTCGGGCCCCGCGTTGAGCAGTTCGGCCGCCACGTCGTGCAGTGCCGTGTCGGCCGGGTCGGCATCGACAAGGGTGGCGCGCAGCTCCGGGTGCTCGTAGGCGAGGACGCGTACCACTCCCCGCAGGGCGCTCTGGCCGGGGTCGGCGGTCTCGCCGGCACGCACGTTGTGGGCGCCACGGGTGACGAGGAAGAGGCGTGGGGGCTTGGGGAAGCCGGCGAGGACCGCCTGGACGGCGCCGATGAGCCGACGCGTGCGCCCCAGACCGTCCACGGCCGGTTCCGGGCCTTCCGCGGGCGGTGCGCACAGGACGGCCACCGCGTCGGCGTTCGCCGGGCGGCCGGCCCAGCAGTCCGCGAGCGCGTCCTTGACCGTTGCCAGCGGATGGTCGCCCACCGGGGTGTCGAGCACAGCCGCCTCCGCCCCCGCCGCGCGCAGCAGACCGGCCAGCTCCCACGAGGAGCCGTCACCCTCCCCGATGACGAGCCAACTGCCCGGTGAGGGCGCAGCGATCGACCCCGCTCGCGGGGTGCCGTGCCACCGGGGCTCGAGGAACCAGCCGTCGACTCCCCCTGATCCAGCGACATCCGGCGCGCCATGGCGGACCAGCTCCAGCCCATCGATGGCGAGCACCGGCCTGCCCGCCTCGTCCAGCAGGCGGAGGTCTCCGGTGACACCGTCGGCTCGCTCCTGCGTGATGCGGCCGTGGCAGTACACGGCCGTCATGGGGTCATTGAGGATGCGTAACGCACCGACTCCGACCGGGAGTACGAGGCCCCGGCCGGGATCCCGCAGGAGCCCCGCCACGAGCACCTGGGCGCAGCAGTCGATGAGGACCGGGTGGATCCGCAGGTCCTGCGGCGCGGATGCCGCCGCCTGCGGTAATGCCACGCCGGCCCAGCTGCTGTCACCGTCGCGTGAGACCCGGAGGCTGGTGATGCCGGTGAAGGCCGGGCCGTGTTCGATGCCCCGGGCGCGCATGCCCGCGTAGAGCGTGGCCGGGTCGAGCACGACCGGGTGTTGGGCCGTCAGCGACGTCAGTGTCTGAACCGGCGGCAGCGGACCGGCACCGGCGTGGTGCAGTTCGGCGGTCGCCAGGAGTACCCAGCTTCCCTCGTCACCGCGGGCATGCATCTCACAGCCGGCGCGGTCCGTCGCGGTCGCGGTGACCGTGGTGACTACCTCGGTGTGCGCGGTCAGCCGCAGCAACTCCAGGAAACGCAGGCCGGTCACCTGGATGTCCTGCGGGGGCGCGCCGAACACCGCGCACCCCGCGGTGAGGGCGAGGGCACAGTAGCCGACGCCCGGGAACACCGGGTCCCCGTGCACTCGGTGGTCGGCCAGCCAGGGCACTGCCTCGGTGCCCGCGTCCGCGCGCCAGTAGTGGCGGACCTGTTCCCCGGGGATCTCGGCGTGGGTGCCGGGCAGGCCCGTGACCGTCGGCTCAACCGGCGCCGGTGCGGGGGCGGTGTGGTCCGCCCAGTGGCGCTGCCGGTCGAAGGTGAGGCACGGTACGTCGCAGAGCTCGCCGTCCGCGTAGAGCGCCGACCAGTCGACAGGGACGCCGGCGCAGTGCAGGGCGGCGAGCTGGGTGCGGAAGGTGGCCGCTTCCTCCTCGTCACGGCGGAGCGTGGGCAGGACGACCGGGTTGTCGAGGACGCGTGGCAGGCTGTCGGTGACGGAGCGGGTGACGACGGGGTGGGGGGAGACCTCGACGTAGACGTGGTGCCGGTCGGCGGCAGCGGCGGCGATCGCGGAGGCGAACCGGACGGGACGGCGCAAGTTCGCGCACCAGTACTCGGCGTCGAAGGCGGGTGTCTGGCGGGGGTCGTCGAGAACGGTCGAATAGAACGGGATGCGGGGCTGCTGCGGCGTCAGATCCCGCAGGGCCTCCTGCAGACCGGGAAGCAGCGGGTCCACCTGGGGCGAGTGCGAAGCGACGTCCACGGCGACCAGATGCGCGGGTATGGCCCGGACGTCCCAGGAGGCGACCAGCCGTTCAACATCCCGGGTGCCGCCGGCGACGACCGTCGAGCCGGGCGCGGCCAGCACCGCAACCGAGACCGCTCCGCTCACCCCTGCCTCGTCGAGTTCCCGCTCCACCGCGGCACGGTCCAGGCTCACGGTCGCCATCGCGCCGGCACCCGCGATCCTGGTCATCAGCGAGGAGCGGCGGCAGACGACCTTGACGCCGTCGGCGAGGGTCAGCGCTCCGGCCACGACCGCCGCCGCGACCTCACCCATGGAGTGCCCCACGACGGCGGCCGGTTCGATTCCGTAACCCCGCCAGAGGGCGGCGAGCGCGGTCTGCACGGCGAACAGCAGCGGCTGCACCCGCGAGCTTTCGGTGACCGGCACTCCCCGGGACACCATGTCCAGGACGGAGAAGCCGGCCTCGGCGGCGATCAGCGCGTCGGCTTCGGTCAGTGCCGCGGCGAAGGCTGGTTCCTGCTCCAGCAGGGCGCGTCCCATGCCGGGCCATTGCGAGCCCTGTCCGGAGAACACCCACACCGGGCGCCGTGAGACCCCGGCGGCCACGGCCCCCGACACCACGCCGGGTTGGGCCCTTCCGGCGGCGAAGGACCTCAGGGCGCCGACCAGGGCGTCGCGTGAGGAGGCCACCGCACCGAGGCGGCCACGGCCGGCCGAGCGCCTCAGCGCGAGTGTGTGGGCGATGTCGCGCAGCGGGACGTTCGCCCCGTCCTGCTCGAGCCAGTCGGCGAGCCGCTCCGCCGCCGCGGGAAGGGCCTTGGCGGATCCAGCCGGTACGAGGAAGACCTCCGGCGTTGGCATCTGCTGCCGGCGCGGGAGGTGCGGGCGTTGGGGAGCACCGGCCGGTGCCTGCTCGAGTACGACGTGGGCGTTGGTGCCGGAGTACCCGAAGGACGAGACCGCCGCGAGCCGGGAGCGGGAGCCAATGGGCCACTCCGTCAGCGCGGTGGGCACGAAGAAGCGTCTCTTCCGGGTCGGCCAGGCGCAGAGCGCACGTGCGGCTTTCGCCAGCGGTCTGACATGCGTCGGCACCATCCTGGAGCGGGTGCCATTGCGGGAGTTGCCGCCGTGGCCGCCGCTCTTCCCGACCGGGACCGTGTCAGCCATAGCCGAGGTGACCGGTGACTTCGCCCTCCAGAGCCGACCCCGTAGCCGTTCGGCCGATCAATGATCAGGAGCTGCACCGTTCCCGCGCGGGCCGTGGGGCTCCGCTACAGCGGAATGTGGACGTCAAGGACTGGCCCGGAGACGCGGACGGGCGGTACGTCCAGGCTCTCCAGGACGTGAAGCATCGGCGTATTGACCGCGGCGACCGCGGCGGTCAGGGTGTGGTGGCCAGCTCGGCGAGCCACATCCGCCGCGTGTACGGCCAGCGCGGTGCCCAGTCCCTTGTACTGCCACTCATCCTCGACCAGCACGGCGAGTTCGCCCACCCCCGGCCGGTCGGTCCGCATGACGTTGGTCATGGCGATGATGCGGTCCCGGCACTCGGCGGTGGTGGTCACCAAGGTGGTACCGCGCTCCGGGTCGGACAAGAGCCGCCAGCCTGCCGGAGACAACTCGGGCTTACCCGCGTGGTAGCGCAGGGCTCGGCTGCCGTGCGAGCAACGGCGGTGCAGCGCCTGAACCGGTCCGAGGTCATCGGGTGTCACCTCCCGGGTCCGAGTGGTAGTGCCGTCGGTCAGCGTGATCGGGTGTGCGGTGCCTCGGGGCCCGGCGTCGGGCATTCGGCAGTCTCCTCAATTCGCGAACCTGACTGATGTGCCACGGAGTACAGCGGAGCGCCGGTCCGCCGTTGGCGCACGGCAAGTCTTTGCCACTGTCCCGGCTGCCTCAAGAGGGGTTCACGCCATACTGATCACAGATCGCACACGCTGCATTACGGAACGCATCGGAAGCGAACTCCCCTGCCCAGCGTTCGCCTTGCTCTCTGTGCCGGCGAGGAGTCCGGGCCGCCCACCCAGCACCGGATCGAAAAGTTGGGTTGGCGCGGAGGAGCACGGGTGCCAGGGAGATCCGGGGCGGCGTACGGGTTCCGCGCCAACACCGAGGAGGACCAGGAGTGGCTGGCCGGTTGGCCGGCCAACGAGCTGTACCCGGGTGGACCTGTCGCAGGACGGGCCGACGGCCGCGAGTCACATGCTGCGCGCAGCCCTCGCTCAAGCCCTCAACGGCCTGCCCCGCCACGAGATCACACTCGAACACGACGTGAAGGCGAACACCGACTTCCTCGTCGATGGCACCCAGCTGCTGCATCAGACCGCGACTCGCAGGCTTCGACAAGACGATCTACAAGCGAAGGAACGAAGTCGAGCGAACGATCAACGCGTTGAAGAACTCCCGGGCCGTGGCCACGAGGTTCGACAAGCGGGCCTACTTCGAGTCCGGCTTCCAGTCCTGGACGAGGAGCCCGAGCAGCACCTCGTCAAGAAACTCGCCCATCACCCAGGCCGAGGAGCGCAGCACGCCCTCGCGGACGAAGCCGTTGCGCTCGGCTGAGCGCAGCATCGCGGCGTTGTCCGACAGCGTCTCGATCTGCAGCCGCTGCAAGCCGCGCACGATGAAACCGTAGTGGCACAGCACCGCGACCACGTCGGTGCCGTAGCCCTTGCCGCGGGAGGACGGCAGCAGTCCAAGGCCGATGTGCGCGGACCGGTTGTGGTTGTCGATGCTCCACAGCGTCGCGGAGCCGACCAGCGTGCCGCCGTCCAGCTCCACTACAGAGAACGGGACGTGCCCTTGCTCCTTGTCGTCCACCACGAGCCGCGGGTCCTTCGAGCCGGGCGTGATCGGCCGCCACGGCCCGCCCTCGGCCCGCGAGGCGTTGACCACGTCGTCGTAGAGCTCGGCCCGCAGGATCGGGATGTCGTCCTCGTGGCGGGCCCTGAGCCCGACCTTGCTGCCTCTAAGCATGCAGTCTTCCTATCCGACCGGGTTCGCCGACGGCAAACCAATAAGGCAACTGTCGAGGATCAGGTGCACGTCGAGACGTGCGGGAACCTCCTTGTCCAGCTTGGCCAGGAACTTCTTCAACTCGACGGCCCGGTGCCGCCGGTGCAGGGAGCCGATGGCCTTGCCGGTGGCGACCTAGTGTTGGGCGGGCGCAGCCCGCACCCGCCGGGAGACCGACGTGATGGCATGGGACGGACGGGTGCCGGATCGCGACGGGGGAGGCGCGACCCGGCACCCAGCTTCGAGCCTACGCCGCCGACATCGCACTGGCGGGGCGAAGTGCTAGTTCAATATGCAAGGGCCGTCACCTGGCGCTGTCAGCAGCAAGCACGCCCTGCACAGTACGTATGTGATCTCCAAGCCCCGCCGTACGCAGGCTAGCGCCCGCGCCGGCAGATTCAGCGGCTGTTACTCGGCTGCGCCGTTGCCGTGGATGTGGAGTGTCGTGCTGCCCGACAAAGTCGGCTGGCAGTTCGACCGGCTCCACGTGCACTGCACAATCCCCGTGCTGGCCAGCCCGGTTGAGCAGTGCAGTGGGCGTCGACGGCACTGCACTCGAACCAGCTAGCCGTAAGACCCCTATTGACTATAGGGTTATTACATGGCAGGTGTAGAGCAGGCAGCAGAGGACGACATCGCGGAGCTCGTACGCCTGCGGGCGTTGCTGTTCGAGACCCTCGGCGGCGACTTCTTCAACCCCTCATCAACAGGTGACGACTGGCGGGACGCCCTTGCCGCCGTGCTGAAGGAACAGGTGAACGCGGACGCCGCGCGGATCCTCGTTGTACGCGGCGACAACGGGCTCGCCGCCTGTGGCATCGGCACCATCGAACAGCGGCTGCCCGGCCCGCACCTCCGCAACGGCCGGATCGGACACGTGATCGGCGTGGTCACCGATCCGGCGTACAGACGACGCGGCCACAGCCGAGCAATCATGCAGGCCCTGCTCGACTGGTTCCGGGAACGTGAGGTCGCCCGGGTGGACTTGTACGCCTCTTCCGACGGTGAACCGCTCTACCGTGCACTCGGCTTCGCCGATCACCCAGACCCCTCCCTGTACTGGCGTCCGTGACAAGCGCCCTGCCGCACCGAGTCCATGAGCCAGAGTCCCGAGGCTGCGCGAGGCCGGCTAGGACGGCGCCGGGTCAGTCGGCCATTGACGGGCGGTGATTCCGGCGAGGATCAGGTCGATGCCGGCGAGGAACTCTGCTCGGTCGTCGTGATCGCGTAGTTGGCCCGCGACGTTTCGGGTGAACGCGTACTCGTCAGGATCGAGGTTTGCCCACGCGACCGAGGCGGCGTCGAGGAACTCGGTCCGGTTCGTGTCCGGTTGGTGTCCGCGGGCGTTGGCGGCGTTCTGTCCGCCCACTCCGAGGATGTAGTTCAGCAGCGCGGACGCGGCGGTGAACTGGGCGGTGTGGGGTACTCCGAGCGCTCACAGACGGTCGGCCGCGGCGCACTGCACGCACTCGCACCCGGCAAGGGGATCCTCGCCCACCGGGAGACCGACGGCACCTTGCACACCTACGTGGCGCTCAACAAGCCGCAGGAGTGGATTGCCTCCATCGACTTCACCGACGCCGACGCGGCCATCGCCCGCGTCGCCGAGGAGTTCCGCGGCTGGGCCCCGGAGCTCATCGCGCTGATCACCGACGGCGAGACCGCCCCAGTCCCGCGCACCATCAACACCCTGCCGATCGGACACCGCTGGGACCGCGTGCCCGGCGTGACGCTGCTGGGCGACGCCGCCCACCTGATGTCCCCGTTCGCCGTCGAGGGCGCCAACCTCGCCATGTACGACGGCGCCGAACTCGGCAAGGCCCTCGCGACGCACCCCGGCGACACCGAGGCCGCGCTCACCGCGTACGAGGAAGCCCTCTTCCCGCGCAGCGCCGCAGCCGCCACCGAGGCCTCCCGCAACCACAAGCTCTGCTTCGACGACAACGCCCCGCAGGGCCTCGTCGACCTCTTCACCAACTACGCGCAGACCGGGTGAACTTCGACCACGCCAGCCCAGCTACGCACTGTCGCGGCCTGGGCGCCCAGACCCTCACCCCCAACACGATCAGGGGCCGCGGTCCGCAAGGACGCAGAACTCGTTCCCCTCCGGATCCGCAAGTACGACCCAGCTCTCATCACCCTGGCCGACGTCGGCGCGTCGAGCACCTAGGTCGAGCAGACGACGGACCTCTTCGTCCTGCTCCCTGTCGGTTGGGTTGATGTCGAGGTGGAGCCTGTTCTTGACGGTCTTGCCCTCGGGCACGTGCGCGAATGTCAACGTCGGTGGCACTGGGCCAAGGTGGTTCTTGCCTTCAGGCGCCATAGGGGAGCCAATTGTGACTATTCCGTCGCCTTCGTCTTGCACCTCGTAGTCAAGGACCGAGCACCAGAACCGGGCGAGACCGTCGGGATCGGCACAGTCGATCGCAAGCTCGGTGAACTTACTGGTCACGTCAGGACCTCCCGGTCAGGTAGCCGGTCCGCCAAAGGCCACACGCTCATCGCAGTGTTCGACGGCGAGGTGAACCGCGCGTGGTTGTCGTCGCCGATGGTGGCGCGGTTGAGATGTTCGTACTTCAGCGTGCCGAAGAACCACTCGACTACGCCATTGGTTTGTGGGCGCCCGCGTCGGGCACGGCGCGCCGGCGGCTCACGGGGCCGCGGACCTTGGCCTGAAGGAGAGCGCGCGACAGCGCGGGGCGGCGGGTCGATAATCGACATGTGCCGGATTCCGACGTCCTGCTGGAGCAGGGTCGCGCGTGCGCGCAGCGCGAGGCGTGGCTCGAGGCCTACGACGCGCTGAGTCGCGCCCGTGCCGCGCGGGAGCCGGCCGCCGCTGACCTCGAGACGCTCGCCCGCGCGGCGTACATGCTGGGGCGCGACGAGGAATACGTGGCCGCGCTCGAAGCGGCGCACCGAGCCCATCTTGAGGCCGGGCGCGCCCCCTCGGCGGCCCGGGCCGCGTTCTGGATCGGGCACAGTCTGCTGTTCCGCGGGCAGGGTGCGCGCGCGGCGGGCTGGTTCGATCTGGGCCGACGGCTCGTCGACGACGCGGGCGAGGACTGTGTGGAGCGCGGCTACCTGCTGATCCCCGTCTGGCTGCGGCAGATGGGGAGGGGCGACTGGGAGGACGGGTTCGCCACCGCCGCCGAGGCGGCGGCCATCGGCGACCGCTTCGGCGATGCGGACCTCGCCTGGCTGGCGAGGGACGACCAGGCCCGGGCGTTGGTCAAGCAGGGCAGGACGGAGGAGGGCCTCGGTCTCGCCGGTGAGATCCTCGTGGTGGTCACCTCCGGGGCGCTCTCCCCGGTGGTGAGCGGCATCGTCTTCTGCAACACGATCGACTTCTGCCACGACGCACACGAGATCCGGCACACGCGCGAGTGGACCGACGCGCTCACGGCCTGGTGCGCGGACCGCCCGCAGATGGTCGCCCACAACGGCCTGTGCCTGGTGCACCGCGCGGAGATGCTCCAGATGGAAGGTGCCTGGGACGAGGCGGCACGCGAGGCCGGGGTGGCCGCGGAGCGGTTCACCGACGGGATGCTCAACCGGATCGCGACCGGGAAGGCGCACTACCGGCAGGGGGAGATCCACCGCCTCCGCGGGGACGTCGACGCGGCGGAAGCGTGCTACCGCGCGGCCAGCGGGCTGGGCTGCGACCCGCTGCCCGGGCTGGCCCTGCTCAACCTCGTCCAGGGCCGGGTCGACGCCGCGGCTGCGGCGATCCGGCGGGGCCTGGTCGAGCAGGTGGAGCCGCTGCAGCAGGCGGCCCTCCTCCCGGCGTACGTCGAGATCATGCTGGCGCTGGGCGACCTCGACGCGGCACGGGCGGCCTGCGAGCAGTTCGAGCTGATCCTCAGGCGCCATCGCACCGAGGCCTTTGTTGCCGCCCATGCCCATGCCCGCGCGTCACTCGATCTCGCCCGTGGCGAGGTCGAGCCGGCACTGCGGGGCGCCCGCAGGGCGTTCGAGGGCTGGGCCGACCTCGGGGCGCCGTACGACGCGGCGCGGGCGAGGGTGCTGGTGGGCCGGGCCTGCCGGGCCCTCGGTGACGAGGAGTCGGCCGCGCTGGAGCTGGAGTCCGCGAGGACGGCCTTCGCCGGGTTGGGTGCGGCGCCCGACCTGGCTGCCGTCGAGGCGCTCGGCACCCCGCCTCGGGACCGGCACGGCCTGTCTGCGCGGGAAGTCGAGGTGCTGGGGCTGCTGGCGGGCGGGCTGAGCAACAAGGAGATCGGCGAGCGGCTCGTGATCAGCGAGCACACCGTGGCCCGGCACCTCCAGAACATCTTCGCCAAGCTCGACGTGACGTCGCGGACCGCGGCAAGCGCGTTTGCGTTCGAACATGGCCTGGTCCGCGCCGGTGGTCGGTCCTGACCACGGGTCGCGTCACCGAATGGTGGGTTCGAGCGATGCCGGACCCCGCGCCGTCTCCGTAGCGTCAAAGCCATGACCGGCCCCGCCCGGGGCCGCAGGGCGAAGGAGGCCGAGATGTACGTCGTGGCCGAGCATGCGATCCAGGACCCCCACACCGCCTTCCCGCGTGGAGAGCGGCTGCAGACCGGGGACGGCGCTCCCGAGGGGGTCCGGGTCCTGCAGTTCTACCCCAGCACGGACGCCTCGCAGGTGGTCTGCCTGTGGGAGTCGCCTTCCTTGGCGACGGTCCAGGAGTACGTCGACGCGGCCCTGGGCGACTCGAGCACCAACACGTTCTTCGAGGTCGCGGCCGAGCCGGCGTTCAGCGAGCGGCCGCTCGGTCTGGCTACGGTGCCGATGATGCATCGTCGAGAGGCCGCATCCCAGTGACCCAGAACATGACGCCGACCTGTCCCTTGTCTGTGCAGACAAGGGACAGTCACTGTTCGGCGAAGAGATGGGGCAGTTTGCGCATGTCGTGGAACACGACGGTGTCGGCGCCTTCGAGCCGCTCGGCCGGGGTCAGTCCGCCTGCATAGCCGAAGGCCCGCATGCCGGCGGCGCGGGCAGCCTCGACGCCGGGCCGGCTGTCCTCGACCACCACACACGCTGCTGGGTCGACGCCCATGTGCTGTGCGGCATACAGGAACAAGTCCGGGGCCGGCTTGCCGCGGGCGACTTCGGTGGCACTGTAGATGCGGCCCGCGAAGCGTTCGTAGAGGCCGGTGCGGCCCAGGGTGTGGCGCATCTTCTCGTGGGAGCCGCTGGAGGCGACGCAGGTCGGCAAGGTGATCGCGTCGAGTGCATCGGACAGTCCCTCGACGGGGGACAACCCGGCATCCACAGCCTCACGGTGGAGTTGTTCGAACCGCTCCCACCAGATTGCGGCCGTCTCATGGCCGAGCCTGGCCGAGACTTGCTCGCGGATGGAGGCGCTGGAGCGCCCGATGAACCGGTCGATGACTTCGTCCTCGGTGAGCGGCCGGCCCAGCTCCGCTCCCAGGGCGACCTGGACGCGTGCCGCGATGCGTTCACTGTCGACCAGCACCCCGTCGCAGTCGAATATCACGAGTTCAATCGGCTTGATCATCCCCGCAGCATAGGAGCCTGTTCGGTCAGGCTGCCTCGAGATTCTCGGGGCGTTCGAAGAGCCGGCCGTGTCCCACGCGGGCTCCGGCGCGGACGAGCGGGACGGGGTGGGCGCCTACCTTCCCGTGGTGGCGGGAAGCGAGGTCTCGCAGTGGATGTAGCGCGGCTCCGGGCGGTGGATGCGGATGCGACCCTTTCCGGCGGCCTTGGCTTCGTACATGGCCACGTCGGCGTTGTGCAGGAGTTCGTCGGGCGTGATCCCGGGAGTGGCTACCGCGATTCCGATGGAAGCCGAGACTGCGGCATCAGTGCTGCCGATGCCGTAGGGCTTCGCCAGGGCGGTGAGGATCCGCTCCGCAACTTCCCTGGTCCGGAACTGACATGCTCCCGCCTCTCCCTCCAGCAGTGCGGCGAACTCGTCACCGCCCAGACGGGCGGCCGTGTCTTCAGCACGTACCGACGCCTGGAGCCGGCGGGCAGCCTGAACGAGCACGGCATCTCCCGCGGCGTGTCCGGCCGAGTCGTTGACTGCCTTGAAACCGTCCAGGTCCAGGAGGAGCAGCGCGGGCGGGGTCGTGGCAGTGGTCCTCTTCCGTAGTGCGTGCGTGACTCTGTCGGCGAACAACGCTCGGTTGGGCAGGCCGGTCAGCGCGTCATGGAATGCCAGGTGCTCAAGCTCTGCCTGCACCGCGGCCCGCTCGGTCACATCCCGGCTGTTGAAGATCAGCCCGTCGGAGTGGTGGCTGATCGTCGACTCGACGTGGCGCCATCGCCCGTCGGCGGCCCGAACCCGACAGGACACGTAGCTGCCCGGGCCGCGGGCACCCGACTCGGCCTCCTGGCGCAGTGTCTCGACGGCTTGCATCAGCTCGTCCAGGTCGTCGGGGTGGGTGTACAGCGGCAGGCGGGCGCCTACGAGATCCTCGGGCTGGTATCCGAAAACCTGGCGGACGGCCGGACTGATGTAGAGCACGCGACCCTCCAGACTGACGATGGTGATCACATCGCTCGACCCGTCGACCAGCGTGCGGTAATGGGCTTCACGTGCTGCGGCCTCTCGCGTGATGCGCAGATGGTCGGCGTGGGTGACGCCCTGTCGGATGCCGAGCCCGAGAAGCACAGAACCTGCCAGGACGACCATCACGACATCGGTGTGGCCGCCGGCAAGGGTGTGCGCCGCCATGGCAAGCACGCAGACGATCACGGGCACAAAGGCCGCAACTACCCCGACGACTGGCATCTCCCGCTGGTCGACTCCCACCACGCTGGCGCCGCCGGGCAGCCACGGCGCGGCGGCGACGAGGAACAGTCCGGTCATCGAGCATGTCGCCGCGAGAGGCATCCCCCACCAGGTGCCAGGCGCCGTCAAGAGGATGCGCAGCATGTCGCTCATCGCCAGGAGGACGAGGGCCACGGTCGACACGGTGACCGATGTGCGCTCCCCGCGTCTCATGCCGAAGCGCAAGGCGACCAGTAGTCCCAGGACGAGGATGTCCGTCACGACGCGGGCGAGATCCAACAGCGACCCCGACACATCTCCGCCTTGGTCGGCGCGATGCATGAGCAGCACCCAGCTCAGCGTGAGCAGCGATCCTGCGATCATCCATCCGTCCAGGAGGCGCCGAAACCAGACCAGGGTCGTGCCGCCGTCCGCGGCTGCCACCACCAGTCCGGCGACGCCCAGGCATAGACAAACGCAGAGCCCCGCAACTGCCAGTAGCTCAACCACAGAAGAGAGAACAGAAGAGCCTCTTGGAGACGAAGCGAGCTGCCCCAGCACCAGGTGGTGAAGACCGCCCCCTGCCACCGAAGCGGCGAGCAGCATCATGCGAGGACGCACCCTGTCCGGCGCCGTTCGGGTACGGGCGAGCAGAGAGAAGACAGCCACCGCGTGCGCTGCCGGCACGCCGATGCCTGGCCCCAGTAACGCGGCCGCCGTCACACCCACTCCCCCTGCGGCGGTGATCGCAGACCCGATGCACAGCGCCTTGCCCACCCCTGCCACCTGCCGCCGGCCGCCAGAGGTGGGGTGAATCGAACCACCCCGACCGGCCCCTCCCTGCATCATGCGAACCCCCGCGGGTGATCGAGCTCAGAAGGGCAGACACAAGCTCCCTGGACAGCTCCGTGGTCTACATCAAGTGCGATAAGAGGGTAGGGGGATCTATGCCCGAGGCGTATGACCGCGAGGGGGTTTCACCTGAAATAACGACAGCTTCTGTGCGCCGATGACGTCGGTGTCGTCGAGCTGGTATGCACGACCCCGAGTTCAGCCACCGTGTGGGGGTGCGGAGGCAACCGCGCTGCGGGCACCGTTGAAGATCGCGCCCGAGCCGGAAGGCGTCTGGTTGAGTACCCAGAGACCGATCAGTACGGCGAGGGCGAAGACGACCGTGATGAGGACCGCCAGGACCAGGCGGCGCCTGCGTTCGCGGCGGAGCCAGTCGCCACGGGCGGTCCGATAGGCGTCGGGGGCGGGCCGCACCTGGTGGGCGAGGGCCTCGAGAGTCTCGCGGAGCTGCTTCTCAGTGCCGGGGGCACCCGGGGTGGTGCTCATCGCCGTGTCTCCATCGCCTGGGTGAGAGCGGCGAGGCCGCGCGCGGTATGGGTCTTGACCGATCCTGCCGAAATGCCCATCGCGTCAGCGATCTCGCTTTCTTTCAGGCCCAGCCAGTGCCGCAGCACGAGGGCTTCGCGCTGCCGGGCGGGCAGTTGCTGGAGGGCGTCGACCAACACCCGCTGGTCGTCACGGAGCAGGGCCGAATTCTCGGCCGAGGCGACCGGGTCGGCCGGCGGTGCCTCGGCGTGCCGACGGGCCACCTGGAGATGACGTATCCGCATCCGGGTCAGATTGCAGACGGTGGAGCGCAGATACGCCTCCGCTGATTCGGCGTCGCGCAGTTTCCGCCACCTCCGGTAGATCTGGTAGAACGCCTCGGCCACGATGTTCTCCGGATCGTCGGCGCCCAGCAGCGCGGCGAGGCGGAGCATCGAGGTGTAGTGAAGATCGAAGAGCCGGGCTACGGCCGCCTCCCGCTCCGCTTCCGCGGTTCCGGCGAGGTCGGCTGTACTTGCCTCTGCCACGCCTGCCGGCCCGGCCACCTGCGGCGGTGGTGACGGGACGCCGGTGGTCACGGGCCGGACTGTCCGTCTTGTGCTCATGCCTTGCTCGCTCCCGTCTCAGGACGGTGCCTGACTGTCAGCCGGCCTGGCAGCGCGGTGGAGTCCGCGCCCCGGGGTGTGCCGATCCGGTCCAGTACGGCCGTGCCGGCCAGCGAGACTGCCAGGTTGAGGATCAGAGCGGCCAGCCCCGCGTAGATCTCCACCGGATGACCGGAGATGCCGGGCAGGCCGAGCGGTACGACGGGCGAGAAGCCCTCCCGTACGACCATGACCGTGCCGAACAGCATCCCGGCGGCCCACCCCGCGAGCAGCGCCCGGTGATGCAGCCGGCGGGTGAACAGCCCGATGGCCACAGCGGGGAAGATCTGGAGGATCCAGACACCGCCGAGGAGCTGGAGGTTGATGGCGTCCTGGTCCCGCAGCCCGAAGACGAACGCGACGGCTCCCGCCTTGGCCGTGAGGGAGACCGCCTTGGCGATCCGTACCTGACGCTTGGGCGTGGCGGTGGGGTGGAAATACTCGGTGTAGACATTGCGTACGAACGAGGTCGCGGCCGCGATCGACATGACCGCGGCCGGGACCAGCGCACCCACGGTGATCGCGCCGAAGACCAGACCCGCCAGCGGCCCCGGCATCAGGCGGTCCACCAGGATGGGGACCGCGGCCTCGGCGCCACCTTCGGGGGTCTCGACGCCCGAGGCGAGCGCCGCGATGCCGAGCAGCCCGAACAGTGCGAGCACCGCGGTCCAGGCGGGCAGGGCAACGGCGACCCGGCGCAGGACGCGCGGGCTGGAAGCGGCGAAGGCGGCGGTAAGGACGTGCGGGTACATCAGCAGGGCGAGCGCCGAGCCCAGGGCCAGGGTGGCGAAGGCGGGCTGCTGGTCCGGAGAGAGGACGAGGGAGGCGTGGCCGGCGTCCGGGCCGGAGAGCCGGCGGGCGGCCTGGTCGAAGACGGCACCGGGGCCGCCGAGGCGGGCCAGCACGAGCCAGCTGACGGCGAGTACCGAGCAGAAGACCGCCACACCCTTGAGCGCCGCTATGACGGTGGGCGCGCGCAGACCGTGCCGGTAGGTGGCGACCGCGAGACCGGCGAAGATCGCGGCCATTGCCAGGTCGCCGGTGGCGGCACTCGGGTAGAGCCCGCCCGCGGTGAGTACGGCGCGGATGCCCAGGAGCTGCAGGGCGAGGTAGGGCATGGTGGCGAGGATGCCGGTGAGCGCGACGACCAGGGCCAGCGGGCCCGAACCGTAGCGTCCGCGGACGAAGTCGGCGGCGGTGACGTAGCCGTGGTCCCGTGCCGCGCTCCACATCCGGGGCAGCAGTACGAAGGCGAGCGGGCAGACGATCACGGTGTACGGGAGGGCGAAGAAGGCGGGTGCCCCGTTCCCGTACACCAGGCCGGGTACGGCGGCGAAGGTGTACGCGGTGAAGATGGTGCCGCCCAGCAGCAACCAGGTCCAGACGGTGCCGAGGCTGCGGTCGGCCAGCGCCCAGCCCTCCAAGGAGGGCAGATTGTCGTTGGCGTGCAGGCGGCGCGCGGTGACGGCAAGCAGCGACGCACCGCCGATGACGGCGAGGAACGCCGCGACCATGGGACCTTCGGTCATCGGTCACCGTCCTTGGTGTCCTGGGAGTGCGCGAGCCCTGTCGCATACGAGTTGCGCGTAGGGCCGGCTGCGATGACAGGAAAACCAGGGAAATCTCTCTGAAATCTTCTGTCAACCGAATCACGGACGCCGGCAACTCTTGCACAGACCGACAGGAATGAGGAGGTCACCCGTGGTACGGATCCCGCTCCCCCGCCACCACCATGCCTGGCGCCGGACAGCGGCCGGGGTCTGCCTCGTCGCTCCCGTCGTTGCCCTGCTGTGGGTGCCCTGGTACGCGCAGGACCGGCCGGAGCTGGCCGGGGTGCCGTTCTTCTACTGGTACCAGCTCGCCTGGGTGCCGGTGTGCAGCCTCGCCCTGCTCGCGGCGTATCTGCTGACCCGGCGTCCGCCCAAGCCCTGACCCGCACCCGCTTCTCCTTCACCGTCACCCTTCACCCCAGACCCGCCGAGCCGAGGATCCTCCATGCCAAAAAACGTCCAAGTGCGTCCGAAATCGATTGCTTTGTGGACCTTCGTCGCCCTACTCGGCGCCTTCGCCTGGGGCATGGTGGCCCTGGCCCGGGGCGAGGAGATCTCCGCCGTATGGCTGGTGGTCGCGGCCCTGGGGTCGTATGCCATCGCGTACCGCTTCTACTCACGCTTCATCGCCCGGCGCGTGCTGAAGCTCGACGACACTCGAGCCACACCCGCCGAGCGGCTCGAGGACGGGGTCGACTTCCAGCCGACCGACCGCCGTGTGCTGCTCGGACATCACTTCGCGGCGATCGCAGGGGCCGGGCCGCTGGTCGGGCCGGTGCTGGCCGCCCAGATGGGATATCTGCCGGGGACCATCTGGATCGTCGTCGGCGTGATCTTCGCCGGGGCGGTGCAGGACATGGTGGTGCTGTTCCTGTCCATGCGCCGGGACGGCAAGTCGCTCGGTCAGATGGCCCGTGAGGAGATCGGCAAGGTGGGCGGGGCCGCGGCGCTGATCGCGGTCTTCGTTATCATGATCATCCTGCTGGGTGTGCTGGCGCTGGTCGTCGTCAATGCCCTCGCGCACTCCCCGTGGGGGACCTTCTCGGTCACCATGACCATCCCCATCGCCCTCTTCATGGGCTTCTATCTGCAGTACCTGCGCCCGGGACGGGTGGCCGAGACGAGCCTGATCGGTGTCGCACTGCTGCTCCTCGCCATCGTCGGCGGCGGCTGGGTGGAGAACTCCTCACTCGCCGACGCCTTCACCTGGAGCCCGACAACTCTCGTCTTCTGCCTGGCCGGCTATGGATTCGTCGCCTCCGTTCTGCCGGTGTGGATGCTGCTCGCGCCGCGCGACTACCTCTCCACCTTCATGAAGATCGGCACCATCGCGCTGCTCGCGGTCGGCGTACTGGTGGCCGCACCCAAGCTGCAGGCCGAGGCGGTGAGCGACTTCGCCACCTCGGGCACCGGACCGGTCTTCGCCGGCTCCCTCTTCCCGTTCCTGTTCATCACCATCGCCTGCGGCGCGCTGTCCGGCTTCCACTCCCTGGTCGCTTCCGGGACCACCCCGAAGCTGATCCAGAAGGAGTCCCAGGTACGGATGATCGGCTACGGCGCGATGCTGATGGAGTCGTTCGTCGCCGTCATGGCCCTGATCGCCGCCTCCGTCCTCGACCCGGGGCTGTACTACGCGATGAACGCCCCCGCGGGGATGCTCGGCACCACCGTCGAATCCGCCTCCCAGGCGGTCGCCGGCCTCGGCTTCACGATCACACCCGAGCAACTGACCGCCGCCGCGAAGGCGGTGGAGGAACAGACGCTGATCGCCCGCTCAGGCGGGGCACCCACACTGGCGGTCGGCATGTCGGAGATCTTCTCCGGGGTCTTCGGCGGGGCCGCCCTGAAGGCCTTCTGGTACCACTTCGCGATCATGTTCGAGGCACTGTTCATCCTCACCACGGTCGACGCGGGCACCCGGGTGGGCCGCTTCATGCTCCAGGACATGCTCGGCAACGTCTACAAGCCGATCGGCCGCGTCAACTGGAAGCCGGGTATCTGGATCACCAGCGCACTGGTCGTGACCGCCTGGGGCTACTTCCTCTACACCGGCGCCACCGACCCGCTGGGCGGAATCAACCAGCTCTTCCCGCTCTTCGGCATCGCCAACCAGCTGCTCGCCGCGGTAGCCCTCACCGTCTGCACCACCGTCCTGGTCAAGTCCGGACGGCTGCGCTGGGCCTGGGTAACCGCCGTCCCGCTGGCCTGGGTGGTCGCCGTCACCTTCACCGCCGGCTGGCAGAAGATCTTCTCCGACGACCCGCGCGTCGGCTTCTTCGCCCAGCGGCACAAGTACGCCGACGGTATCGACGCGGGCACCGTGCTTCCCCCCGCCAAGACCATGGACGACATGCACACCGTGGTCACCAACTCCACCGTCGACGGCGTCCTCATCGCCGTCTTCCTCCTGCTGGTCGTGACCGTGATCGCCAACGCGGCCGTGGTGTGCGCCCGCGCTCTGCGCTCGCCCGCCCAGCTGCCCACCACGGAAGCGCCGTACGTCGTCTCGCAGCTCAAGGTGCCGGTGCCGGGGCCCCGCAAGGAGCTCGCCGGAGCCCGCGAATGACGCTCCGTCACGTGCTGGACGAACTGCGCTGGTACGTACGGGAGTTCACCGGCGAGGCCGCGTACGACCGATACTGCGAGCGCCACCTCCGCAACCACCCCGACGCCCCTGTCCCCACCCGCCCGGAGTACGAGAAGCTGCGCATCGCGCACCAAGAGGCCCACCCGAGCAGCCGCTGCTGCTGACCGACCCGGGGTGCCGCGCCGTTGCCAGGTCGCGGCACCCCGCTCCCCTTGGCTGGACTGTCCCGGCGCGCCACGCACCAACCGAATATCACCGCACATAAGGTGCGGAAGCATGGATGTCGGATCTGGGATCGGTCGCCACCACGGCGCGGGAAGCGGGTCTCGATGAAGCTGCCGCTGCTCAAGGGCCGCACACGCCGCGCGGTGGCCGTCGCGCTGGCCGCCTGCTGCGTGAGCCTTGCACCGGTGAACGCAGGCGCCCCGGCGTCTGCCACACACGTGTGGAGGCTGGAGTTGGCCGACGACTTCGAGGGGGCAGCGGGCAGTCTGCCCGACGCCGACAAGTGGATCATCGATCTCGGCACCGGATACCCCGGCGGTCCACCCCAGTGGGGCACCGGCGAGGTCCAGACCTACACCGCGGACCCGGCCAACCTCAGCCGCGACGGCAACGGCAACCTGCGGATCACACCGCTGCGGGACCGTGCCGGGCGATGGACCTCCGGACGTATCGAAACCCGCCGCAGTGACTTCCAGCCTCCCGCCGGCGGAAGACTGCGCATCCAGGCCCGCATCCAACTCCCCGCCGTCACCGGCCCCGCCGCCGAAGGCTACTGGCCCGCCCTGTGGACCATGGGCGCGCCCTTCCGCACGGGCCAGGCGCCCTCACCCACCGCCGGCGAGTTCGACATCATGGAGAACGTGAACGGCCTCAACCGGATCTGGGGCGTCATGCACTGCGGCACCCCCACCGGCGGCCCGTGCAACGAAAGCACCGGCATCGCCGCCACCACCAGCTGCCCCCGCACACGCTGCACCGGCCATTTCCACACGTACACCCTCGACTGGGACCGCAGCACCCAGCCCGAGAGGCTGAGCTGGTACGTCGACGGCAGGCAATACCACACCGTCAGCTCGGCACAGGTGGACGAGGCCGCCTGGAGCGCCGCCACGGGCCACGGGCACTTCATCCTCCTCAACCTGGCCATCGGCGGCGGCTTCCCCAACGCGCTCGCCGGGAAGAGCACACCCACCCAGAGGACCCGCCCCGGCAGTCCCATGCTCGTCGACCACGTCACCGTTCTCACCAGCGGCACGGCCTGACGGACCTCGCGTACGGATCCTGCCGTGCCGTGTCGCCGGCGCCACGGAGCCCGGCCATGAGAACGCCGCCCGGCGCGTTGCTTGGGGACCGCAACCGGGATTCGCGATCCTGGTACGACGATGCGGCTCACTCTGGTCATCGCGATTCTCGCTGCCGTGCAGGTGTGGGGAAACCAGCTGGCGGCCGCTTGGTACGTCCCCCTCTGCGCCGCCACGACCGCGGTTCTCCTGCTGATCGCCCGGTGGGACGGCCTCACCTGGGCGGACCTGGGACTCGGCGCCGCCTCCGCCCGCCGGGGCCTGCGCTGGGGACTGGTCCTCGTCGGAGCCGTTCTGGTGGTCTATCTGCTGGGTCTGGCCATGCCGTTCACCCGGGACGCCTTCCTCGACGAGCGCGCAGCGGAGCTGTCCCCGGAACAGCTGGAATTCCGCGTGCTGGTCCGCGTACCGCTCGGCACCGTGCTGCTCGAGGAGATCGCGTTCCGGGGAGTTCTCTGGGCCATGATCGAGCGGCGGCGGGGAACCACCTGGGCCACCGCCACCTCCTCGGTGCTCTTCGGGCTCTGGCACGTGCAGCCCGCGCGGGGGCTCACGCGCGCGAACGCGGCCGCCGAGTCGGTCTTCGGCACGAGCAGTACCGGCGTCGCCCTGTCCGTGGCGGCGGTGGTCCTTGGCACCGCCATCGCCGGTGTCTTCTTCTGCGAACTCCGCCGCCGCTCCGGCAGCCTCATCCCTCCCGTCGCGCTGCACTGCGCCCTGAGCAGCGCGGGCTATGCGCTCGCCTGGGCGGTCGCCCGCTGGTGAGGTGCGAGTGGCTAGAGCTCGACCACCGGACAGGTAAGGGTGCGGGAGATGCCTTCGACCTTCTGGATCCGGGCGATCACCAGACGGCCCAGGTCATCCACGGTCTCCCCCTCGGCCTGTGCGATCACGTCGTACGGGCCGGCCACCGCCTTGGCCCGCAGCACGCCGGGGATGGCCGACACCGCCGCGGCAACATCACGTGCCGTGCCCGCTCGGGTCTGGATCAAGATGTAGGCCTCGACCATGACGAACCTCCCTGCGCCTCGCAGCAGGTACTCCCGCGGGGCGGGCGCTGCGGCGCTGTGCCCTCGCGGTCAAGGCCAGTGTGCGCCGTCGCGGGCCGCGTGACCAAGGGGCCGGGTATCAGGGCGTCGCTGCGGACAGCGGGCTCCGCTCCACCCAGAAAAGCGTGGGTGGGTGGAGCGGAGCGCCCCGGCTGTTGCTCAGCGGTCCGTGTCAGTGGTCGCGGTACACCTCCGCGACCAGGAAGGCCAGGTCCAGCGATTGCGTACGGTTGAGCCGCGGGTCACAGGCGGTCTCGTACCGCCGGTTCAGGTCCGCGTCGAGGATCTTGTCGCCGCCGCCGACGCATTCGGTGACGTTGTCACCGGTCAACTCCACATGGATGCCGCCCGGGTGGGTGCCGAGCCCGTGGTGCACCTCGAAGAAGCCCTTGACCTCGTCCAGTACGTCGTCGAACATGCGGGTCTTGTATCCGCTGGCCGACTCGCGGGTGTTGCCGTGCATGGGGTCGCACTGCCACACCACCCGGGCACCCGACGCAGTGACCTTTTCCACCAGTGACGGCAGCCGGTCACGTACCTTGTCCGCCCCCATCCTGGTGATGAAGGTCAGCCGACCGGGCTCCCGGTTCGGGTCCAGTCTGTCGATCAGGGCCAGCGCTTCGTCAGCCGTGGTGCCCGGGCCCAGCTTGACGCCGATCGGGTTGTGGATCCGGGAGGCGAACTCGACGTGTGCGCCGTCCAGTTGGCGGGTGCGCTCGCCGATCCACACCATGTGGCCGGAGACGTCGTACAGCCGGCCGCTGCGGGAGTCCACCCGGGTCAGCGCCGACTCGTAGTCCAGGATGAGCGCCTCGTGGCTGGCGAAGAACTCGACCGTCCTGAACTCCTCCGGATCGGTCCCGCAGGCCCGCATGAAGGACAGCGCGTTGTCGATCTCCCTGGCCAGCCGCTCGTAGCGCTTGCCCGACGGTGACAGTGCCACGAAGTCCTGGTTCCAGGAGTGCACTTGGCGCAGATCGGCGAAACCACCGGTGGTGAAGGCGCGGACCAGGTTCAGCGTCGCCGCCGAGGCGTGGTACATCTGCTTCAGCCGCTGCGGGTCCGGAGTCCGGGACTGCTGGGTGAACTTGAGGCCGTTGACCGAGTCGCCTCGGTACACGGGCAGTTCGACGCCGTCGCGTGTCTCGGTGGGCCTGGAGCGGGGCTTGGAGTACTGACCGGCGATCCGGCCCACCTTGACCACGGGTACCGAGGCCGCGTACGTCAGGACGACTGCCATCTGCAGCAGCGTCCTCAGCTTGTTCTGGATCTGTTCGGCGGAGACCCCGTCGAAGGTCTCGGCGCAGTCTCCGCCCTGCAGGAGAAATGCCTCGCCCTTCGCCACCGACGCGAGCCGCTCGCGCAGCAGGTCGCACTCACCGGCGAACACCAGGGGCGGACAGGACTCGAGTTCCGTGAGTACGGCGCGCAGGGCTTCGGGGTCCGGCCATGTCGGCTGCTGCGCAGCGGGGAAGGACTGATAGGAGTTCTTCGCGGGGAGGGACGCGCAGGAATCCGTCTTCGACACGCTCATGTCCGACCGCCACCACTCCATGTCGCCACCTCGGACTTAGTCATGCGGAGCTCACTGTTCATCGGCCCCGCCACCGCGGGAGAGTCGCAGGATGAGCAGGGCGGCTTCGGCGCCGATGTCGCCGAGTGTCGCGCGGTAGTGGCTGATGATCTGGGTCTCGCGGGCTGGGGCGAGGGCAGGTCCGCCGGTGGACATGCGGGTTGCCTGCACCTGGGAGGACAGGGCCATGCGCTGCTCGATCAGTCCGATCAGCTGCCGGTCGATCTCGTCGATGCGAGCCCGGTGCCGGCCGACGGCGACGACGGCGTTGGCCGCGCCCGGAGCGTCGGCGGGCACTCCGGTGTCGACGGGCACGCCGATCACAGAATGGGCAAGGGGGCTTGGCACGGATTCTCCTTCGGGGGGGAAGAGATCAAGTTCTTCGGTCAGACGCGCCGGGCCAGGCGGACCGGCCGGTGAGAATCGAACGCGCGGCTTCCTGGGCTGCGCTCATGCTGAAGTGCTCGGTCCGCCAGAGGGTCGACCGCATGGTGCCCCGGTGACGGTACGAGCGCACGATCCGCGCATGGTCGGGGCGCGCCACGAAGCCCCGCAGATCGCTCTCGTCGCGCCAGACGGAGACCGAACCCGATCGGGGGCGGAGGGGATCCGGGGCCATCCACAGCCACTGTCCGACCGCGCCGTCGATTTCGTGCCAGGCCTCTCGCAGGGCCACGCCTGCGACGTAGACACCTACGGCGGTCCACGGCCGGTGCGGGGTGAACTCGGTGACGCTGACGACGGCCGCGTTGTCCGCGGGGGTGTCGGGCGCGGGGTCCCCGGCCGGGCCGGGCTTCCATGGCGTGAACCAGATGGTGGCCGACATGCCGTTCTCCTCGCGAGTGAGCGGGGGCGGTCCTCTCCAGGAGAGACTATAAGAGCACGGTCGTTCGTGCTAACATTTCGACATACTGATGTCGATCGAGGAGTACTGAGCATGGGGCCAATCGAGGCAGTCGCGAGCGCCGCCCTGAACAGCATCTCCCGCGTCTCGGGGCGGCTGGCGGGTGCGGGCACCTTCACCCTGTTCCATATGCCGCTCACCCGGAGCACGTTGCGGTCCGCGGAACGCGAGCTGTTCGAAGCGGCGCGCACCGGACGGGTGAAGGTCAACGGCAAGTCCGCGGTGACCTACCTGTGGGGCAGCGGTGAGAGGCCCGTACTGCTCGTGCACGGCTGGCAGTCGCGCGGCTCGCGATTCTCCGACTTCGTCCCGGGACTCCTCGACCGCGGCTACAGCGTCGTCACCTTTGACGCTCCCGGCCACGGCGACGCCACCGGCCGGAGCACCACCATCCTCGAATATCGCGACATCCTCTCCGAACTGCACGAGCAGTACGGTGATTTCGAGGCCCTGGTGGCGCACTCCATGGGCGCCCTCGGATCCTTCTTCGCGCTGAAGCACGGAGTGCGGGTCGGGAAGATCGTCACCATCAGCCCTGTCTGCGACTTCAGCTACCTGATCGAGGAGTTCTCCTCCGCCCTCAATCTGCGCCCCCGGTTGAAGGCCCAGCTGTGCGGAGAGATCGACAAGAAGCTCTTCCCCGCTCTGCCGGTCGACCGGACGCCCTTCTCCGTGGTGGACACGACCGCGGACATCGCGTCTCCGATCCTGGTCATCCATGACGTGGACGACACCAGGATCGAGGTGGCTCAGGGGCGCCGGCTCGCGGGAGCGTTCGGCGCCCAGGCGCGGCTGATCACGACGAACGGCCTCGGCCACCGCCGGATTCTCGGCGACCCCGAAGTCGTGCGTACCGTCCTGGACTTCGTGGAGCACGGGAGGACTCGGTCCGCGGAAGCGGCAACGGAGACGGTCACGGCGGAGTGAGGGCCGGCCTCACTGCCCCCGCCCTTCCGCTGCCCACCCGTGCTCACTGACCGCACGGTCGTCCACTTAGTCGGTACAATGGGCACTTCACCGAGCACCACGAGGGCCTGGGCAACACGAGCACGAGCGCCCGGCCCGAGAGATAGGCAGGCGCGAGCATGGCAGCCGGACACATCGACGGGCGGATCGCACGAGGAAATCAGACGCGTCAGTTGATCCTCCAAAGAACCGTGGAGATCGCATCCGTCGAGGGCCTGGAGGGCCTGTCCCTCGGACGGCTCGCGACGGAGCTCAACCTCAGCAAGAGCGGCGTATTCGCCCTGTTCGGCTCCAAGGAGGACCTGCAGCTCTCCACGGTCCACGCGGCCATCAAGGTCTATCTGAAGCACGTGGTCCAGCCGGCCCGTGAACTGCCGCCGGGGATCGACCGCCTGTGGCATGTCTGCACCGGCTGGCTCGCCTACTCCAAGGACCGGGTCTTCCCGGGGGGCTGCTTCTTCTACTCGGCCTCGGCCGAGTACGACGCCCGCGAGGGCAAGGTCCACGACACGCTTGCCGCGGCCCGCACCAACTGGTTCACCTTCCTCGAGCAGACCGTGCAGGAAGCACAGCAGGCGGGCGACGTCGCACAGGACATCGACGTCCCGCAACTCGTCTTCGAACTCGCCGCGCTCCTCGAAATGGCCAACGCGGAATCCGTTCTGCACGACGAGTTCACCTCCTACGACAGGGCGGCCAAGGCCATCCTGAATCGCCTGCGCGGCGTGGCCACCGACCCGGCGCTGCTGCCTGACGCTGCTGCCTGACACCCCTGGCGCCCTGGACACCGCGGCACGCGGGCAGACGTCGAAACGAGGGGCCGCCCCGCAGGGCGGCCCCTCGCACGGTTCGACCGCAGGCGGTGCCTACGCCCCGACGGCGTGCACGCCTCCGTCGACATGCACGATCTCTCCCGTCGTTCGGGGGAACCAGTCCGACAGCAGCGCGACGACCGCACGGGCCGCCGGCTCGGGGTCGGACAGATCCCAGCCGATGGGGGCACGCGTGCTCCACACCTCCCTGAACGTCTCGAACCCCGGGATGGACTTGGCCGCCATCGTCTTGATCGGTCCGGCCGCGACCAGGTTGCAGCGGATCCCCCGGGGGCCCAGATCCCGGGCCACATAGCGCGAGGTGGATTCGAGGGCCGCCTTGGCCACCCCCATCCAGTCGTAGGCGGGCCAGGCGATCTGCGCATCGAAGTCCAGCCCCACGATCGCCCCGCCCCGCTCCTTCATGAGCGGCAGGCAGGCCACGGCCAGGGCCTTCAGGGAGTACGCGGACACCTCGACCGCGGTCGCCACGGAGTCCCACCCGGTCTCGAGGAAGTTGCCCCCGAGTGCGTCCTGAGGGGCGAAAGCGATGGAATGCACCACGCCGTCCAGCCGTGCGTCGTTGCCGACGCTCTCCCGGATCCGGTCCGCGAGGCTTTCGAGGTGCCCCTTGTCCTGGACGTCGAGTTCGATCAGTGGAGCGGGCCGCGGCAGTCGCTTGGCGATGCGTTCGACCAGGCCGAGCCGGCCGTATCCGGTGAGGACCACTTCGGCGCCCTGCTCCTGGGCGAGCCGGGCGGCATGGAAGGCGATCGAGGACTCCATCAGGACCCCCGTCACCAGAACGCGCTTGCCCGCGAGTATGCCGTTCATCCCGCCACCGCCGCGGTCTTCTGTCCGGGCTCCGTGGCACCGGATGCGACGAACTCCGCGATCTCCGCCACGACTTGGGGCGCGCCGAGAATGCGCTGGTGGCCGAACCTGCGCGTAGTGACCAGCCGGGCGCGGTCACCGAAGGCCTCGACGATGCGCGCCGCCTGCCCGGCGTCGACCGTGGCGTCCTCCTCGTCATGAATGACGAGCAGCGGAATCCGAACGCCGGCGGACTTGTGGAAGACCGAGAAGCGTGTCCACATGTCCTCTTCCCCCGGGTACACCTCCCGTTCGATCTGCCTGCGCAGTTCATCCTTCATCTGCGCCGAGAGCCGAAGCCGGGTGCAAAACTTGTCGATCAGATAGGCGAAGTCGGGAACCGAGCTGATTGCCACCATCCGCCTCGTGCGCATGCCGCTCTGCAGGGACACGAAGGTCGCGAGGACACCGAAGGAGTGGGCAACGACCGCTTCGAACTCGCCGTGTGTGCGGTGAAGTTCGGCGATGATGTCGCGGTACTCCACGAGGGTGGTGGTGTCGCCGGTGGCCTCACCGTGCCCCGGTGCGTCAAAGGCCACCGGGCTGTATCCCAGCTCCGTCAGCCGGGCGATGACCTTCGCGTAACGCGATGCGCGCGACTCCCAGCCGTGGAGCAGGAGCACCGGACGCTCCCCACTGCCCCAGCGATAGGTGATCACCACCTTGCCGTTGACCGTCATCTCGCCGGTCCGTGCGTCCTCGATGACCGCCCGCTCGTCGGGCCTGGCCCTGCTTCGGCCCTGAGGCCGCCGGAAGAGGTCGACCAATTCCTTGCACGTGTCGCTCGGGACCGCACTGACAGCTGCCGTAGCGGGATCCATTCCACGCCTCCAGATCGATCAGGAATAGGAGATGTTAGCACGACCGTTCGCTCATATTGATTCCTCCTTCGAGGGTCCGGAACAATGAAACTGCACGTACGGTCGTGCTATTGTCTCTCTCGGTCAACTCTCCCTCCTGGAGGACGACATGACGCTCCCGCACTCCTCATCCGTCCCGGACAAAGCTGAGGACAGTCGGCCCGGCCCGAACCAGTGGTTCAAGGACCACTTGGACGACCTGATTGACGCGTATCTCCTGACGGGCCGGCCCGAGGCCCCCACCCACACGGCACAACGGTCCGAGAAGGGACTGCTGTCATGACTGACACCGCCACCACAGAGCGCATCGGCATCGCCGTCGCGGCGGGGATGCTCAAAGGCGTCTACGGCCACGGTGTGCTGTCCGCCTTCGAGGAGCGCGGACTGCGCGCACATGTGTACGGCACCGCCTCGTCCTCCGGCCTTTCCGGCGGTCTCGCCGCGGTCGGGCGGGCGCGGCGGACAGGCGTGGGGTACTGGCTCAAGGCCGCCGCGGCCGCCGCGGAGAAGGGCATGAGCAGCGTCGTACTCGACAGCATCAAGGAGTACAGTCCCACGCTTCGCGACGGGCTCTTCCGTCCCGAAGCCCCGGAGTTCCTGCTGGCCACCAGCAAGGTCACCAATCCGGCCGCCGCGGAGACCACCCAGGGCCCGGGCGCGAAGGCACTCGGCAAGCAGCTCCTGCGCAACGTCTTCGCCGGGGACCGGAGTTGGGTCGATGAGAACCTGTCCACGGTCGTGTTCTCCTCGCGCACCGGGTCCGGGCACGAGGAGCGTCTGCTGACGCCGGACAACTACAACGCCGTGTCCTATGCCTCGACGCGCATGCTGCACGCCTGGGACGTTCCGGCGGAGATCGACGGGGAGGCGTACGTCGACGCCTCGTACACCTGCTCCTGTCCGGCACGGGAGGTCGCGGCCAAGGACGTGACCGTACTGATCGCGATCGGCTGCGACCCCTTCCCGCTCTTCCGTGACCTCTACGCATCCGAGGAGATCGTCGAAGGCTCCGTCCTGCACCGTGCGCGAGTCCTGGTGATCAAGCCGGACGAGGACCTCAAGGACCTGGGCGTCGACTATGCGGCGGCGACCGCGGAAGGGCTCGTCAAGGCCTACGAACTCGGGCTCGACGCCGGGCACCGCTTCATGGACCTTCACGCCGAACTGCTCCGTTCGGCCGTCTCGGCGCCGCTCGACACCCCGGCCGATGCTCAGGAAGGCGTCGCGTGACGCACGTGGTCACCGAGCAGTGCGTCCACTGCAAGTTCGCGGAATGCGTCACCTACTGCCCGGTCGCCTGCTTCCGGGAGGCCGAGACATTCCTGGTCATCGACCCCGACGAGTGCATCGACTGCGGGAACTGCGTAGAGGCGTGCCCCGCCGACGCGATCTACCCGGAGGGCGAACTGCCCGACGACCTCGCGCCCGCCCTCGAATGGAACGCCCGGCTCGCCACCGAACTCCCCTTGGCAACCTCGCGCGTTGTGCCGCGCGCGGACGCCGACGAATGGCAGGGGAAGCCCGGCAAGTGGGGCACCCTGCCGGCGGAACGGGCTCCAGGGGTCCCCGGTCGGTGACCCGGGGCGGTTCGGCGTCGCGCCGGCGCGGCGTCACACTCAGCCGGACACGCCCAGCCGCTGAGCGACTGAGCGTGGGATCGGGCGGACTGCAAAGGGAGATCTGGGCAGTCACCCCGAGGGCGGCGCCACCACGGCCCGCCCTCTGGCGATCGTCGAACCGGCGCCGTCCGTGGCTGTCAGCAGGAGGCCGCCCTTCTCCTCGGTACCGGCGGGCAACGGCCGGCATGAGAGTGCGAGAGCCGCGCCCTCGGCAGGGACGGTCAAGGGCTTGGAGAAGCGCCACTGGATCTCACTCACCCGGTCGTCTCCGGCAAGGCCGGCGAGGTGATGAGCGGTGAGGGCGAAGGTGAGCATGCCGTGGGCGATGATGTCGGGGAACCCCGCCGCACGTGCGGCGAGTTCCGAGAGGTGAATGGGGTTGTGGTCGCCGGACACCGCGGCGTACTCCCCCACGAGTTCGCGCGTCACAGTGAACGAGGCTGTCCTGTCCGGCCGGACCGGCTCCTGGCCGGAAGGCTCTCCGGTGGCTGCGGGCGCCCCCGCGGCGGTGGCCCGGGGGGCTGGTGGAGGGGCTGTCGGAGGGGTCCGTACGACGAGCGAGGTGGACTCGGCCACCGGTTCGCCTACCGGTGTGGCGAACTGCACGAGCACCTCCGTGGCGATGCCCCCGCCGAGCGGCCGCACCGAACGGACGGAGGCAGTGGAGGCTAGTTCGGCCCCGGCGGATACGGGCCGGTACACACACAGCTTCTGTGCTCCGTGAATCAGCACCATGCCGTCAGGAGGGGCGCTGCGGGTCAGCAGGTCGGCAGTCGCGCGCAGAGCGGCGGCCGCCACCAGACCGAGCGGGGCCGACGGCGACGGCGGGACCGGGACGGTCCCGGCCCCGGGCTGCCCGCCCTCGTGCCGCGCACCCTCAGCCATGCCCAGCATGTCCCGGAACCGCCGCACATCGACCGCGGACACCGTCTGGAAGCCGGTCAACACGCCGTAGTCCTCCGGGGTTTGCACGGCAGACGTCATTGGTCGGTGCCTCCACTCTTGCGCAGCAGGCACGTCAGACGTGCGGTGCAGATCAGCCGGTCGTTTTCGTCCGTGATCGTCACTTGGTAGGTGCCGACCTGGGTGCCGTGGTACAGCGGTTCACAGACACCTGTGACGAGGCCCTCGCGGGCCGCCCGGTGGTGGGTGCAGTTCAGTTCGATCCCGACCAGCATCCCGTCGGGAGCCACGTATGCCGTAGCGGCGAGGGAGCCGAGCGTCTCGGCGAGCGCGGCGCTCGCGCCACCGTGCAGCAGACCGAACGGCTGCCGGTTACCGGCCACGGGCATCGTCGCGACCACCCGGTCCTGGGACCATTCCTTGATCTCTATGCCCAGCCGGTCAACCAGCTGTTCGGCCGCCAACTCGGCGGGCAGGTCGGTCAGTATCCGGTCAAGCGGCTGCTTCATCGCGATTCTCCTTGTGCCTCACACGTGCCGTCAGGCCGCGACAGCCGCCGCCCGCCGGGCACGTGACTCCCGGATTCCTTCGCGCCGGTCCGTGAAGGACGTCGCCTGGGTGTCCAACTTCGCCAGGAAATCGGCCAGTTCCTCCCGGGCGGCCTCGCCGGCCGCACCCAGCCCCTCTCTCTCGAACACGCGCAGCTTGCGCAGGATCGGCATGACGACGCTGTCGTGGTGCAGCCGCAGGTCGTAGATGCCGGCGATGGCGATCTCGGCGGACTTGCGCCCGAAGTCCTTGATGGTCGAACCCGGCATCTCGAAGCCGGTCACCACGTCGCGGACGACCGCCATGGCGGTGTCGGGAGCCAGCTCGAAGGCCGCGTCGACCAGGTTCCGGTAGAAGACCATGTGGAGGTTCTCGTCCGCCGCGATCCGCGCCAGCAGCGCGTCGCAGACCGGATCGGTGCTCACATGTCCGGTGTTGCGGTGCGAGATCCGGGTGGCGAGTTCCTGGAACGCCGCGTACGCGATCGCGTGCAGCGCGCTGAAGCCGTCGGGACGGTCGTAACCCAGCGACATGTGTGCCATCCGGGCGCGTTCCAGGGCTCTCGGGTCGACGGTCCGGGTGACCAGGAGGTAGTCGCGCAGGGCGATACCGTGCCTGGCCTCCTCGGCCGTCCAGCGATTGACCCAGTTGCCCCAGGCGCCGTCCTTGCCGAACTCGGCGACCGCGAAGTGGTATCCGGGCAGGTTGTCCTCGGTCAGAAGGTTGACCACGAGTGAGGTACGAGCCACGTCCGGGAGCTTGGCCTCCTGAGGAGTCCAGGCCTCACCGCCGAGCGGGCCCTCGAAGTCCCGGCCTTCGCTCCAGGGGACGTACTCGTGCGGGAACCACTCCTTGGCCACCCCGAGGTGGCGGTTGAGATTGCTTTCCACCACTGGTTGGAGCTCGGCCAGCAGGGAGTACTCCGCGCGCGCGACGGAACGGTCAGAGCGGTCGATGGGTGGCATTGCGCTCTCTTTTTCGCGTTGTTGACGGGCGGGGGAAGGAGCAGGGCGATGAGCCGGCTGCGGCGCTCTCGCCGTGAATCCATGCGATAGGGGTTACTCGGCCCGGGAGCGGATCATCGGTGCGGCCGCAGCGGCCGCAACGGATCCGATGCCGCAGGCGAGGAACACGTTCAGATATCCCTGGTCGTCGAGGATGTCGTACCGCTCGAGGATTGCCGCCAGGGCGGCGATGCCCAGCGCCCCGCCGATCTGACGTGTCGTCATCAGCAGGCCGGTACCGGAGGCGAAGCGCTGCGGTGCCAACGAAGCGGTGGCCGCGTTGGAGATCGCGGTCAGCGCCGCGCCGATTCCCATGCCGGCCACGATGCCGATGGGCAGCCACACGGCCGCGTACTCGCGCTCGGGACCGAGCAGCAGATACATCGCGGCACAGGAGGCGCCGAAGAGCACGGAGCCGATGGCCGCCGCCGCCCACTGGGCTCGGGGGGCGACCCGGCGCCCCACCACCATGGCGCCGACCGCCGCGGCGAAGGCCCCCGGAGTGACTGCCAGGCCCGCCTTCAGCTCCGAGTAGCCCCAGACCGCGTTGAGGAACAGCAGCGAGCCCAGGAGGTAGGAGTACATGGCTGCACCGAAGAGCAGCGAGGCGACGTTGGTGGCGGCGAAGGCGCCGCTGCGCCACAGGTCCCACTCGATGGCGGGCGACGGGTGACGTCGGGAGAGCAGCAGGGCGGCCACGACGAGCACGGCGCCACCGGTCAGCAGCGCGAGGACGCGGCCGCTCCCCCAGCCCCACTCCGTCCCCTGGGTCACGCCGAAGACGACCCCGCCGATGCCCAGGGCCAGGGCCAGAGTGCCCACCGGGTCGGGCAGTCGGCGTCCGCTCGGCGCGTCGCCGGCAAGCCGCGCCGCGATCACCACGATGGCCAGCCCGATCGGCAGGTTGATCAGGAACACGCTGCGCCAGCCCCACACGTCGACCAGCAGGCCGCCGAGGCTCGGCCCCACGGCCGCGGCCATGCTGCCGACGGCTCCCCAGACCCCGACGGCGACCTGCCGACGGGCCGGGGGCGTGTGCTGGAGCACCAGACCGAGCGCCGAGGGGATCATCCCGGCCGCCGCAACACCCTGCAGGGCACGGGCTCCGACGAGCATCGGCACGCCCGTGGCGAGCCCGCTCAGCAGCGAGGCGACGGTGAACAGGACCGTGGACCAGAGGAACAGCTTCTTGCGCCCGATGACATCGGCGACCCGACCGGCGACGGCGAGCAGCGCCGCGAAGACCACGGTATACGCCGTGACGACCCAAGTCAGCTGGGACAGCGAGGCGTCGGGGAAGTCGACGCGCAGGTCGGCGAAGGCGATGTTCACGACCGTGGTGTCCAGCACGGCCAGGAAGGTGGCGCCGGACGCGACGAACAGCGCCATCTTGGCCGTCCGCTCCGCGGAGCTGTGCCGTGCGTGTTCTTCGTCCGGCTCTGCGGCGTCCGCCGGGCTTGCCCCGGGTGACTGAGGTGAAGCGGTGGTCATGAGTGGTCCCTTCATCGTTGGATCCAGGGGTCGGCGGCGGATCCTCGGAGTAAAACTAAACGACCGTACGTGCATTTAAAAGAGGGAAGCCGGTGGACACGGCGCGAAGATGCTCAATCCTGTGGCGACGATGGCGCGATGAAGTCCATGGCCACGTCGATGACCCTCGGCTCGCCGAGCACCTTGCGGTGTCCGAGCTCCGCCGTGATGACCAGCTCCGCCTGGTCTCCGTACGCCTCCTTCAGCGCGTGTGCCTGTTCGACCGGGACCATGTCGTCGTGCTCGTCGTGGATGATCCGCATCGGCACTTCGATCTCGCCGGGCCGGTGCGTGGCGTCGAAGAGCTCCCAGGGATCCCGTACGTCCCCGAACAGCCGGTGCTCGATCCGGTCGCGCAGATCCCGCCGCAGGTCGGGGCGGAGTCCCAGGATCCGGCTGAACTCGTCGGGGAAGTGCCCGAAGTCCTTGACCGCCGAGACGGTGACCAGGCGCCCCGCCTTGATGCCGCCGCGGAGCGCCAGGAACACGCTGGTGGCGCCGAGCGAATGGGCGATCACCGAATGGAACGCGCCATATTTGTCCTGGAGTTGGCCGATGATCTCGCGGAACTCGAGGATCGTCGTGTCCCGGCCCCCCGAATCCCCGTGACCCGGGGCGTCGAAGGAGACCGGGCTCAGACCCAGCGCCTCCAGCCGCGGTACGAAGCCGGCGTACCGCGAGGCCCTGGACTGCCACCCGTGCACCATCAGGACGGGATGTTCACCACTGCCCCAGCGGTAGCCTCGCACCCGCTTGCCGTTGACGGTCAGTTCCTCGGTCACGGCCCGCTCGTGGACGGCACGCTCGCGGGGGAGGATCTTGCCGCGCCGGAGCGGATTGCAGAAGAGACGGAAGGCCGCCCCGCCCGCGAGGCGGGGAGCCGGGCCGGACACCGCGTTGAGGACCGCGCCGACGAACGGCGCACCACGGCTCATTCGCACTCCGCGCGGGAGCGGCCTGCGTACCGTTCCAGTGCGCTTCGCACCAACTCGTCGGCGGCGCCCGTGTATCCGGCCGGATCCAGCAGCCGCTCGAGTTCGCGGACGTCGAACCGTTCGGCGATCACCTGCTCCCCGGAGAGCACCACGGCAAGGGGCAGACCGGAGGCTGCCGCCTGAGACGAAGCCCGGCTCATGACGTGCTTCGCGGCTGCCTTGCCGAGCACCGGAGCCAGCACGGCCGCCAGGCGCTCCGAGACAATCAGGCCCCCCGTCAGATCCAGATTCGCCCGCATGCGCCCGGGCGCCACCTCAAGACCGGCCATCAGCTCACGTGCGGTGTGCGCGGCCCCTCCGGCCAGCCGCAGACACTCTCGGAGCGGCTGCCATTCGGCATGCCAGGCGCCGGCCGAACGCTCGTCCTCGGACAGCATGCTGTGCGTCAACACACTGGCGTACGCCGGTACCTGCAGGGCCGCCGAACGGATCAGCGTGGCGAGCGCGGGGTTCCGCTTCTGCGGCATCGCCGAGGAGACACCCCGGCCGGCCGCGGCAGGTTCCGCCACCTCCGCGGTCTCCGTACGGGCCAGCGACTGCACATCCACGGCGATCTTCCCCAGCACGCCGGTGGCCAGGGCGAGTTCGGCGGCCAGAGAGGCAATTGGCGCACGGTGGCTGTGCCAGGGCAGTACCGGGGCGCTCAGGCCCGTCTCCGCGGCGAACCGGGCGGTCAACCGCTGCGCATAGCTCTCGGGCACCGTCTCGTGCCGTGCGCCGCGGTGAAGCTTCTCGTACTCGACGTAGCCCGCCAACGTGCCTGCGGCGCCTCCCAGTTGGACGACAAGGCCCTCGGCCCGCAGTCGGCGCAGCCGGTCCGCGGCCTCGCTCACCGCGGCCAGCCAGCCGGCCGCCTTGAGACCGAAGGTCGTGGGCACGGCGTGCAGCGCGAGCGTGCGCCCCGCCATGAGCGTTCGCCTGTGCTCCTCGGCCAGCGCGCGCAGGGACCCGGCGATGTCGTCCAGATCCGCCACCAGGATGTCCAGGGTCCGGCCGGCCACCAGCATCAGCGCGGTGTCGAAGATGTCCTGGCTCGTCGAGCCGCGGTGCACATGGTCGGCGGCTTCCGGGTCCTTCGCGGCCACCAGAGCGGTGAACGCCTGGACCACGGCCACCACCGGGTTGGCCGCTCCCCTGCTGAGCACGGCGAGTTCGCGCAGGTCCAGGCCGTCGGCGCGGGCCAGATCGCTGATCGTACGGGCCGCCGCCGCGGGCACGTTGCCCAGCGACGCCTGGGCGCGGACCAGCGCCGCCTCGGCGTCGAGCATCGCCTGGAGCCATGCGCCGTCGGACGTGGCGGCCTCGGCCGGAGTGCCGGCCCGCACCGGGCTGAGCAGCCCGGCGTCGATGGCACCGGGCATGAGTGAAGGGGGCATGGGGGCGCTCACCTCGTCAGCTCTCTGATCATCTCGCTGTCCTGGCGAAGCCCTTGGGCCAGGTCGAGTACGGCGTGGGCGATGGCGTCGGAGTCCTGCAGGGTCACCGAGTTCACCCCGGGACGTATGCCTGCCGCCGTCGCCCAGTGCACGGATTCCGTGGGGACACCGAAGGCGAAGCGGCGCGGGTGCGGGCGGCCCTCGGCGTCGATCAGGCGGTACGGCGCGTCGGTCACGGCGAGTCCACCGGTCTCGTACACCGAGCCGTCCGGGTCGGTGATCTCGTACGACCGGCACTGCCCGTCCTCGAGGAGCTGCAGCAGCAGCGGGTCGGCCGTCACCCGCAGGTCGATCTCCGGCAGGCGGGCCTCGATCAGGGTGGTCACCCAGGTGCGCGAGCCGGGCACCGAGCCGGACTCGATGGTGAACGCCTCTGCCGCCTCGTCGGTCCCGGCCTCGATGTCGGGGCCGAGAACACCCAGCACTCCGGCCTCGATCAGCGCGATCGCCTCCTCGATACGCCGGGCCGGCGGGCCGATGGACAGGAAGGCGTTCAACGGCGTGTACCAGGCATCCAGGTCCTGCCGGTGCGAACTCCCCGTCAGCCCGCCGTGATCGACGATCAGCCGGAGCTCGTTGCGCAGATCGCGCAGGACGTCGAGCGCCGCCTTGAGCGGACCCTCGACGTTGCCGGTGCGCGCCGCCTGAAGATCCTCGCGGAGATGGTCGAGCAGCCAGTCCTCGAAGTCCTGCGGCGAGGAGAAGTTCCGGCCCGTGTGCGGGCGGGCGATGCGGGTCCAGTCCCAGCGGTCCTGCCGGGCGATTCCGAACTCGCCCAGCACGTCCTGCTCCTGGCGACTGCCCGGCTCGGCGTCCAGGTAGCGGTCCCGCAGCCGTTTCGCGTCCCCGGCCCGGCCCGCGGCGGTGAGCAGTGCGGTGTAGTAGACGGTTTCGACCTCCTTGGAGACCAGCGGCCACAGGGAACCGCGGAAGTCGATCCCGCCGCGCTGCCGGGACTGTTCCTGCAGGTCCCGGATCACCTCGGTGGTCAGCACGGCCGGCATGTGGCGGCCGTGCGGGCCCTTCTGGTTCTCGCCCCGCGAGTGGAAGGGCAGGCCGCGCCGGGAGCCCGCCACCAGGCGCGGCTCCCGGCCGGACGGCAGATAGACGAGCCGGGACGACTTGCGGACGAACTCTCCGCCCCGGCCGAGGGTCAGCAGCACCATGTAGTCGAAGAAGTTCAGGCCGAGCCCGAGCAGGGCGACCGTCTCGCCCGGCCGCACCGAGGACAGGTCCACGTCGGCCGGGTTGGCGGGCAGGATGTATCCGAGGCCGCGGGTCCGCGCGAAGTCGGCGAGTTCGCCCTGGCGGCGGGAGCGCCGTACGGGCAGATGGCCCTGCGCGAGGACGACGGCGTCCAGCCCGTCGATGCGCGTGCCGTCGTCCAGCACGACGCTCTGTGCGCCGCCCGGTTCGCCGTCGCGGCCCGGTTCGTCCTCGAGCGCAACCGCGCGTGCGCGGTGCACCACGCTGCTCAGCCGGCTCGGTGCCGTCTGCGTCACCCGCTGGAAGACCCACTCCAGGTAGTGGCCGTAGAAGGCACGGGACGGATAGGAGTCGGGGCCGAGCGCGCGCGCCTCGGCCAGCACCCGCTCGTCGTACTGCCGGTCGTCCATGGGCCCGATGAGCGTGAGGAAGCGCGCCCATTCGTACAGGCTCGGCCCCGGGGCGCGTACTCCCTCGATCTCCACGCTTTCGTCGGTGAACATGGTGACCTGGGAGGACACCGTGTTCATCAGCAGGAGTTCGGACTGGTCGCTACGCCACACCTGTCCGGCCCCGGGCGGATACGGGTCGACCACATGCACGGTGATCGGCACGTCCTCCGGGGCCGACTCGGCGTTCGCACAGAGCCGTTCAAGGACCGATAGGCCGCGGGGCCCGGCACCGATGAGGCAGACGTCGAGCCGTCGGCTGGTCATAGTCAGTCTCTCCACTGAATCGAAAGTCGTTGTAGGCCCGCTTCACTCGGCCGCTCGCGGCCACCCCTCAGCTGCCGGCTGCCACACCGCTCAGGCGCAGCCCGCCGGCGGTCCGCGCCGGGATCCGGCTCCGCCCCTGCACGCCGCGGACCAGGGCCGTGGTCAGGTGCGCCCTGCTGGTGCGGTGCCGTGCCGGTGCGCACGTGCCCAGGTCCCGCAGAGCATCCACAACGTCGTGCAGATCCAGGGCGAACTCGGCCAGCACTTCCGCGACGGCGTGCGCGTTCGAGGCGAGGATGTCGGTCCACAGCTCGGAGTCACCCCCGGCGATCCGGGTGACATCGCGCAACCCCTGCCCGGCGAGCCGGAGTTGCGACTCGTCCCCGTGCAGGAGACGGGTGGCCAGCAGACTCGCCACCACGTGCGGGGCGTGCGAGGTGAGAGCCACCGCCCGGTCGTGCTCGGCGTGTTCCATCACGACCGGCTCGGCACCGCAGAGCTCGGCCAGCTCCCTCGCCCGGCCGACGGCCTGTTCACGGACTGTCGCGTGCGGGGTGAGCACCCAAGGCCTGCCGTGGAAGAGGTCGCCCCGAGCCGCGAGCGGGCCCGACTGCTCCCGGCCCGCCATGGGGTGTCCACCCACATAGCGCGTCACATCGCAGCCCAACTCGGCCGCCTCTTGCAGCGGACGGACCTTGACGCTGGCCACATCGGTGAAGTCATGGGCCAGACGGCGCAGTTGGTGCTCACGCAGCGTCGCGGCGACATGCTGCGGGGGCACCGCGAGGATGGCCAGGTCCACAGGCGTGCGCGGGACACCCACCACGCCGGCGCCGAGGCCGGCCGCGGTGTGTGCCGCATCGGGGTTCTGGTCGAGGAGGAAGGGGGTCACACCCCGGCCCCGCAGGGCCAGGGCGATGGAAGTACCGATCAGGCCGGTTCCGACCACGGCGGCACTGGGCATCAGCGGCTGCTCCACAGCACCGGGAGGTACTCGGGGTCGCTGTAGTCCGGAGTGCCCTCGGCGGTCTTTCGCACCAGCACGTCGTGGTTGTACGCGACGGGGGTGCCGTCCGAGCGCCGGAAGTCCCGGTAGCGGTTGTCGCCGTCCTGCAGGTGGAAGGAGATGGCCCGGCGCGGACGGTCGCTGACATTCGCCCCGCTGCCGTGGTAGGTGCGGCAGTGGTGGAAGTTGACGTGGCCCTTCGGGATGTGCACGGGGATCTTGTTCACCTCGACCCCGTTGTGGTGCGCGTTCTCCTCCAGCATGACCTCGAGTTCACTGCGGTCGCGCTCCGCGAAGTGCAGCGAGGTCGCGTCGTTCTCCGCGGTCTCCTGCCAGCGGTGACTGCCGTCCACCATGGTGATGGTGCCCATCTCCTCACCGCAGTCGTGGAAGGGGATGAACGCGGTCAGCATCCGCTCGGAGGTGCACGTGGACCAGTAGTGCCGGTCGAAGTGCCAGGGCACGATGTTCGACTGCTCGCCGGCCACCGGCGGCTTGAAGATCAGGGTGGACTGGAACACCCGTATCTCCTCGGCTGCGGCGAGCCGTGCGGCCACCGCACCGAGCAGCGGCTTGTGCAGGATGCGGCCGATCGTGTCGTCCTCGTAGTGGATGTAGTCGTTGTGCCGCTGCACGTCCCCGTGCTCCGGCTCCCAGTACGCGAGCTTGGGCGGCCGTACCGGCAGAGTCCTGTCGCGGTGGCCGGCGTAGAAGCGCTCACTCGCCGACTCCAGGAGATCGGTCTCCTCGTCGGTGAAGAGCTTCTTCGAGAGATACCAGCCGTGTTCCAAGTAGAAGGCGACATCGTCGTCGGAGGGGAGGAGGTGCTGTTCCTCTTCGGTCAGGGCGAAGAGAGCAGAGTGCTGGACAGTCACGGTCTTCCTTCGGTGCGAGTCGTGCGGGCGTGGGAGGTGAAGGGTGGTGCCGAGGGTCAGGCGGTGGCCTTTTCGCGCGCCACCGCTTCGTAGAGGGCCTTGATGTTGCCGCTGCCGAAGGTGCGGGCACCGTGCCGGTCGATGACCTCCCAGAAGAAGGTCTTCCGGATGTGCAGCGACTGGGTGAAGATCTGGAAGACCTGGCCCCAGTGGTCCTGGTCGACCAGGACGTTGGTGCGCCGCAGATCCTCGATCTTCAGATCCGGGCTGCCGAGACGCTCCTCCAGCTCGTTGTAGTACGCGTCGGGCGTCTCCAGGAACTTCACGCCGCGGCCCTCCAGAGCCGGCACCGCGCCGACGATGTCATCGGCGAGGAGGGCGAGGTGCTGCACGCCGGCGCCGCCGTGACGGGCCAGGAAGTCGTCGATCTGGCCGGGCTTGCGGTCGGTAACCGGCTCGATGAGGGTGAAGGTGACCTTCCCCGACGGGCTCTGCACGACCTTCGAGTCCATGGCCTGCTCGCCGACCTCGATGAACTCCTCGAAGATCTGGCTGAAACCGAAGACCTTCTCGTAGAAGGCGACCGTCGGGCGCAGCTGACCCGCGGGCAGGCATATCGCCGCATGGTCCACGGTGCTCAGCAGTTGCTCGCCCTCGTCGGGGTCTTCGGCGAAGATGTCCATCACCCCGGGCAGGAACGCGGCCCGGTCACCGGTCCGCTGCACGAACCGGTGGGCGACATCACCGAAACCGAGCACGGAGGCGGTGACGACCTCGGTGCCGCACTGGCTGTGCACCACGGGTTCCTCGACGGCGGTCGCGCCACGCTCGACCGCCTCCGCGAACGCCTTGGCGGCATCGGTGACTTCGAAGGCGATGTTGGCCACGCCGTCGCCGTGCCGGGCCACGTACTCGGCCACAGGGTGATCGAAGGTCAGCGCGGACGTGAGCACGATCTCGATGCCGCCCTGGCGCAGCAGCAGGGAGCGCCGGCCGGGCAGTCCCGTTTCGGGACCCGCCTGGCCGCACACACGGAATCCGAACGCGGTGCAGAGATAGAACGCCGAGTGCTGGGCATCCCCGACGTAGAACTCGATATGGTCTACAGCTCCGATATTCACGTGCAATTTCCTTTCCTCTAGGTCCTGTCCGGTCGATCAGGCCGGATCAGTGAGCGGCCCGCCGCGGAGCGGCTGATGTCACTGCGGTGCGTGCGATCGCAGGGCGAAGGATGGGGGTCCCCCCGCCGAAGGCAGGGGGAGAGCCGACGCGGCGCGTCGGCGACTGACGACAACGCGGCGAGCGAGCGTGCCAGGGCACGCGAGCCCGGCAAGATCGGCCGGACAGGGCCTCGGCCGTGTCTGACAAATAGCGCCGTCCGCCCGCAGGGCGGGGTGCGCGGCGTCCGGTGCGTGCAATCGCAAGGCGGAGGATGATCCTCGTACTGGACGTACTTGGATGACTCCGACAACGCAGCGAGTGGGCGTGCCGGGCGTCGCGCGCCAGGCGAGATTTGTCAGACACGGCCTAGCGCTTCTTGAGGGTGGTCGCGGCGCCGAGCAGCAGGCTGACGTTGTGGCCGCCGAAGGCGAACGAGTTGGAGATCACGGCCTCGACCCGCTGCTGCCTGGCGTCGCCCCGGACGTGGTCCAGGTCGCAGGCCGGGTCCACCTCGTCGAGGTTGTGGGTCGGCGGCAGCAGGCCCCGTGAGATCGCGAGAGCGCAGATGGCCGCCTCCACCGCGCCGGATCCGCCCAGGAGGTGGCCGGTCATCGACTTCGTACTGCTGACGGCCGGCGACCGGTCCCCGAACACGGCCCGGACGGCCTTGGTCTCCGCGACATCGCCCAGCTTGGTCGCCGTGCCGTGCGCGTTGACGTAACCGATGTCGTCGGGTTCGAGCCCGGCCGTGGCGAGCGCCCCGCGCATGCTCAGCGCGGCTCCCTCACCGTCCGGCCGTGGCGCCGTGGGCCGGTGCGCGTCGGTCGTGGCGCCCCAGCCGAGGAGGTTGGCGTAGCCCGCCGCACCGCGCGCGTCGGCGTGCCCGGCACGCTCGACGACGAGCACACCCGCTCCCTCGGCCAAAACGAATCCGTTGCGTCGCCGGTCGAAGGGGCGGCTGGCCGCTTCGGGGTCCTCCCAGCCGTGGGCCAGCGCCCGGGCGTGCGAGAACGCCAGGGCGGAGGTGGGGTTGAGCGGCGCCTCGGCGCCGCCGCAGACCACCACGTCGGCCTCGCCGTACCGGATCAGCCGGGCGGCCTCCGCCACGGCATGGGCGCCGGCCGCGCACGCGGTGGCGATCGCCGAACTCCAGCCGCGTATCCCGTGCTTGATGGCGATACGGGCGGCCGCCATGTTCGGCAGCATGCCCGGGAGCAGATAGGGACTGACCGCGGTCGGACCCCGCTCCGCTCGTGCCTGGGTCTGTGCCTCGTAGGTCGTCAGGCCGCCCGCGCCGCTGGAGACGATCACCGCGACCCGGTGCGGGTCGACATCGTTGCCGACGACGAGCCCCGCGTCGGCCAGCGCATCGTCCGCAGCGGCGAGGGCCATCAGGGCGTAGCGGTCGACCAGCCGGCCCTCGCTCGGCGGCAGTACCTCGCGGGCCTCGATGTCCGGTGCGATGCCGGCCACGTCCACGGTGCCGTCCAGCAGGTGGCCCGCCGGCGGCTTCTGCAGCCCGGACTTGCCGTGGCACAGGGCGTCGAAGGTCTCCGCCGCGCCACGGCCGAGCGGGGAGAAGGTGCCGAGTCCCGTGATGACGGCGCTTGAGTCCGCGGTTCGTAAGCTCATGCCGCCACCTGCCGGGCGGTCGGCTCCGTACCGAGCAGCTCACCGTCGAGGAAGCGCTGGCGCAGCAGGATCTTGCGCACCTTCCCGGTCGCCCCGAGCGGAATGCGATCCGGGCTGACGACGACCACGCGCTCGACGGTGCTCGCCACATGGGGCTCCAGCGCGGCCAGGACCTCGGCGGTTCGGTCGGTGTCCTGATCCGCCTGCGGGTCGAGGAGCAGCAGGACGGAGGTGACGACCCCGCTGTCCGTCTGCACGGCGACAACGGTGCATTCCAGCACCTCGGCGCAGTCCGCGAGGACCTTCTCCTCGCACAGCATGGTGAAGAGCTTCCTGCCCTCACCGAGGTCGACGGCGTCGACGGCACGGTCGACGTGGTAGTAGTACCCGTCGTCGTCGCGGAAGACGAGGTCCCCTGTGAGGAAGTAGCCGTCCCTGCGGGTGCGGAAGGTGGTCACCGAGTCGTTCCAGTAACCGAGGGAGAGCGTGGGCGCGTTGACGGCCAGCTGCCCAACCTGCCCCGGGCCGAGCTTCTCCCCGTCGTCGTCGACGACCGCCACGTCCGAGAAGGCGTGCGGCTTGCCGATGCACCGTCCGTACCTGGTGGTGTCGGGGGTGTGGGTGATGAAGAACTGGGAGTGCCCCATCTCCGTCGAGCCGAGGCCGTCGACGAAGAACGAGCCGGGGCGGCTGACGCGACCCTGCGACGAGACGGACTCGCGCCTGCCCACGGCGATGAGCTTGCGTATGTGTGCCTCGTGCGCGCAGTCCCCGGTGTTCCACCAGATGCGCACGGAGTCCATGTTGCGGGTCGAGAGGTCCTCGCCCGCCAGTTCCGACCAGGTGGTGGCGAAGCCGAGGACGCTCTGCGGCTGCCAGGACTCGATCGCGTCGAGTACGGGGCCGCCGGTCTGCTGCGACAGTACGGCGAGCTGCGCGCGGTTGGTCAGCGCGAGATTGACCGCGATGACCATGGCCGCGTGAGCCGACGGCAGGGCTCCCAGCATCCGGTCGAGTCCCTGGCCCTTGGGCAGCGACAGACGGTGGCGGATGGCTGCGAAGAGGCTGTGGTGCGAGTGGGTCACGGCCTTGGGCAGGCCGGTGGTTCCGGAGGAGTGCGTGATGACCACGGGCTCGTTTCCGTGGTGCCGGTAGGGCTGGGGAGCCGAGGCGGGATCGCCCTTGCCCAGATCGGCCGGATCCGCGAGGAGCGGCGTCTCGGAGGCGAAGCCCGACAGCGCGTCCCAGTGAGCGGCATCGGCGATGACGCCGACCGCACGCAGCCGCTTGATGTACTCGGCGGCCTGTTCGGCGGGGAGCCTGCCGTTGACCAGGGCGGGGATCGCTCCGAGCCGTGCCAGTGCGAGGTAGCTGAGCACCTGATCGGCGCCGGCGGTCACGAAAACGGCGACCGGGTCCCTGGGCTTGACCCCGAGACTGTGCAGTGCGGCCGCCCGGGCCGCCACCCGGTCGCCCAACTCGGCCAGCGTCAGGGACTGCCAGGCCGGGTGCCCGTCCACCTCGGTGTCGAACGTCAGGGTCGGTGCATCAAGACCGGTGCCCTGCGCGAGAAGTGTGGTGAGCGCGTTGCCGACGCCCAGCCCTTGATCGGCTGCGAGTGCCGCGCGCTCGTTCTTGGGATTCATTCCCGGTTGTCTCCGCTCTTCTGGGCTGCTCTTTCCGGGCTTTCCGGATCAGGCTCGTTGCGTACGGCGGTGGGGATCCGAGGCGTGTGGGCGGGCCCGCCTCACCCGTCCCCGCCGCCCTCCCGCTCGCTGCCTCAGGCACGCGGGCAGGGAGGGCCGACAGGGCCCGTCCGGATCTGGCCTCACTTGGCCACTGCAGCGCGGGACGCCCGCTCGACGATCTCCTTGACCAGGCCGGCGACGGTCAGCAGCGCGACTGTCTCCATCTCGTCCTCCTCGAACTTCACGCCGTACTCGTCCTCCACCTGGATGGCGACCTCGGCGACGGAGAGGGACTCCAGGTCCAGTCCGGCCGGGCCGAGCGGGGTGTCGCCGGTGACGTCCGAAACGTCGTAGTTCATGTTCTGGAGGGCATCGATGATGAACTTCTCAATCTCTGCGGACATTTGATTGACTCCTGATTCATGGACAGGCACCCGGGACTGGCCCCGGACACGGTGACGGTGCTGTGGTGCACCACGGATGGCGACGAACGTCGGAAGGCGCACGCCTTGCTGGTGCGGAGCGCGGCCGAGATGCTCGATGTCCCGCTATCCGAGATCTGGTTGGAGCACGAGGCCGGCGGCCGCCCGTTCCTCGGCGGAGTCGGCAAGGCGCTGCAGGTCAGCGTCACTCACGCTCGTGGGGCTTTGGCTGTCGCGCTGACCAGCCGGGCCCCGGTGGGGGTTGACGTGGAAGCTGTGCGTGGGCTGCGCGCCCGCGCGATGGCTCGGGCCTGGCTCGACCCGGCCGAGGCGGCCTGGGTGACGGGGCTGCCGGAAGGTGAGCAGTCAGCCGCGTTCTTGTGGCTCTGGACACAGAAGGAGTCGGTCGGCAAGGCGCTGGGCCAGGGTCTGCGACAGGGGGGCATGAGCCGTCAGGTGCCGCTTCCGGAGCAATGGCCCCCCGGCAACGGCGGCGGCCGGCTCGTGCTGCACCCCCTGCCGGGCGTACCGGACCTCGCGTCCGCCGCGGTCATGGTCGATGAAGGGCGTCACATTGTCGGTGTGGCTCTGCGCGGTGACGCCGGGGGCGGTTCGCGCGCCGGCGGTGTCCGCCTCGAAGTGCATCAGGTACCCCCTGCCGCGTGCGGCTGAGCCGGTCACACACCGGCCGCCGACCGCGCCGCGGCACGGAGGATCTCCGCGTTGCGCACCGGCTTACCGGTCGCGGTACGGGGGAGTTCGGGAAGAAAATGCAGAGTACGCGGTCGTTTGTACGGAGCGAGCCGGGCCGCCAGACAGTCGGCGAGGCCGTCGAACGCGGCTCTCTCCGCCGCGGTCACGAAGGCCTCGATCCCGGTGCCGTGCACGACGACGGCTTCGGTGATTCCCGGCAGCGCGGAGATGGACGCCTCGACCTCCGAGAGATCCACCTTGAGTCCGCCGACGGACACCTGTGAGTCGAGCCGGCCATGGACCGTCAGCAGGCCCGTGGCCTCGTCGAAGCTGCCGGCGTCCTTCGTGCGCAGCCAGCCGTCCACGTAGCGAGTCGGATCGGACTGTCCGACATAAGGGGTTTCCGGCAGGGCGAGCAGGATCTGGCCGTCCTCGACCCGCACCTGCATCCCCGGCGCCGGAACGAGGCCGGGCTGTGTGGTTCCGGTGAGGTCGGTGGCGATGACACCGGCTTCGGTCATGCCGTACATGACGCCGAGGTCGGCGCCGTAGCCCTTGGTGAACCGTTCCCGGACCGTCGGCTTGACGAGTTCGCCGCCAGTGATCATCCGGCGCAACTGGGGAAGCTGGGGAGGCGTTTGAGCGGCAGCCAGCACCGCGGCCTGGGACGGGACTCCGAGGAGGGTCGTCGGCTCGCCCTCCGCCGCAACGGCCTTGAGGATGCCGTCGACCGTCAGCCTCGAGGGCAGGACCACCTGCGCGCCGCTGGCGAGTCCGTACAGCAACCCTCCGACCAGGCCGAGGACATGGACGATCGAGGCCAGGACGACGATGCGTTCGCCTCTGCGGGGGAAATTCTCGAGTTGTCCGTACCGGTCCAGCTCCGCGAGGAGGCTGGCGACGGTGCGGCCGATGACCTTGGAGGGGCCGGTCGAGCCGGAGCTCAACTGCAGCAGGACGTGCGGCGAATCGGCCGGCCGGCCGCCGCGCAGCGGCACGACGCGGGTGTCTACGTCGAAGAATCCGCGCAGCGTGCCGGTGACCTCACCGACCGGCTCGACGACCAGCTGCGGTGTGATCCGCGCGACCGCCTTGCCGACCTCGTGCGTCGTCAACCGGTAGTCGAGCAGGGCCACTTGGGCGCCCGAGCGCCATCCGGCGAGCATCGCGACCACACAGCTCAGTGAGGGAGGAAGCCGCACCGCGAGCGTACATCCGGCGGTCAGGCCGGCTGCCTCGAAGTGCGCCTGCTGCTCCACGACGAGCCGCCGGAGTTCCGCTCGGCTCACCGGCCCGCCCACATGCAGAGCGACGTTCTGTTCGTCTCCCTGGAGCAATATGTCATCGACCCAGGCGCCCTCGGTGCAAGCGGGCCTCTTTAACGGCGTTTCGCCCACAGGAATCCCCACCCCATCCAGAATGCCAGAACAACCAGACCGTAACCGCCTCAGGGACGGCTCTGTCCCGTGACGGTCAGGCACGCAGCCCCATTTCCGGGGCCGCAGAACCATCGTTGCTTACTGCCATCGAGAAATCAAGTAAACATTTTCCGCAAGATCCCACACGTACGAGCGACCTCGACAGACCGCACCGGAATTAAGTATTCAGGCGCGCCGATTAAGCATTCGGGCATTCCGTTTAGGCATTCGGACACACCGGCATTCGGGCATGCCGAAGTCCCATTCATCTTGGAGAAACCGATGAACGGGAAAGGGTGAGGTCGTGCGAGGGTTCAATTCAGCGATGAACAATTCCTGAACTTTTGAAGTCCTGGACTCGAGCGACACCCATCAGTGCCATGACCTCGGCAAACTCGTCCAACAGCACCTGAAGGACGGCCGAGACGCCACTGGTGCCGGAATGCGCCAGTCCCCAGAGCGCGGGACGGCCGATAAACACCGCATCCGCACCGAGGCACAGCGCCTTCGCGATATCGGCACCATGCCGAATCGCCCCGTCGAGGATCAGCTGACATCGGCCGGCCACGGCTTCGGCGATCTCTGGCAGGGCGTCGGCGGCAGGTTGCGCAAAATCGAGCTGACGTCCTCCGTGATTCGAGACGACGAGCCCGTCAATGCCGTATCTTACGGCGAGGTTGGCGTCCTCGCCCGTGAGTACGCCCTTCAGTACCAGAGGCAGTCGGGTGCGCTCACGAATCCATGCCAGATCTTCCCAGGTGATCGAGGGGTCGAACTGCTCCTTGGAATGCCGCGCAATGGCGGACTCGCCCGCCTGCCCGCCATGGGAGGCGGACATGACGGAGGGGCTGACATTCACTGCGCGGATCCCCGCCGGGACGGCGAACCCATTGCGCGCATCCCGCGGGCGATGAGCGACTCTCGGAGCATCCACCGTCAGCACCAGTGCCTGATAGCCGGCGTCTTCCGCCCGTCGGATCAGGCCGGCCAGCAGGTCCCGTTGCCTCAGCCAGTAGAGCTGAAGCCACAGCGGCCCGGTCGCCGCCGCGGCGATGTCCTCCAAGGTGCGACTCGCGAACATGCTGACGGTGAGCAGCGCACCCGCCTCGCCCGCCGCTCGCGCGGTCGCCACCTCACCCTCGGGGTGGGCCAGTTGGTGGTACGCCATGGGGGCGATGCCCACGGGAGCCATCAGTTGCGTGCCCAGCAGGGAGCACCGGGAGTCGCAGGTCGAGACGTCGACGAGGACACGTGGGCGCAGCTGGATCCGGTCGAGTGCCGCGCGGCCGGCCAGCACCATCGACTCGGTGCCGCTGCCGCCCTCCAGGAAGTCCCAGACAGGCCCGGACAGCCGCTCTCTGGCCGCTGTCTCGTACTCGAGAAGCGTCATCCCGGTCACTCTTCCTGCCCCCGTCCTCGCTCGCCTCGCGCCCCACCAACTAACCGCACGGCCGTACACTAACTGTACTCTTACACAATAACTGCACGGTCGTCCACTTAGTGCGGCGGATGGGCGCGTCGCCGCAGGACCGCCCGCCGCAGGGAGACAGAGGAGCCGCCGGGGGACCGTCCCCCGCAGGAGACAGAGGAGGTGTCGCGTGACTGCGACGCACGCCGATGGACGGATCGCACGCGGAAACCGGACCCGGCAGTTGATCCTGGAGAGGGCTGTGGCGATCGCATCGGTGGAGGGCCTGGAGGGGCTGGCGCTCGGCCGGTTGGCCGGCGAGCTCAACCTCAGCAAGAGCGGGGTGTTCGCCCTCTTCGGCTCGAAGGAGGAGCTGCAGCTCGCCACCGTGCGCGCTGCCATCAAGGTCTACATCGAGCATGTGGTGCAGCCGACCCGTGAACTGCCTGCCGGCATCGGCCGGGCCTGGTGCCTGTGCCGCAGCTGGCTGACCTACTCCGAGCGGCGTGTCTTTCCCGGAGGCTGCTTCTTCTACTCAGTCTCGGCCGAGTACGACGCACGCGAGGGCAAGGTCCACAACACGGTCGCAGGCGCCCACGGCAACTGGTTCTCCTTCGTCGAGCAGACGATCGAGGACGCCAGGAAAGTGGGGGAAGTCCGGGACGACATCGACATCCCCCAGCTCGCCTTCGAGCTCGTCGCCCTCCTCGAAATGGCCAACGCCGAGTCCGTCCTGCACCACGACCGCACCAGTTACGGCAAGGCAGCCAACGGGATCCTGAACCGCCTCCGCGGTATCTCGACGGACCCGTCGCTGCTGCCCGACACACCTTGACAGACACCGTCCGCGGTCCTGCCGGACCGCGGCCATCGTCCGGAGGCACCATGGCATTCGATCCACAGCTCCAAACTCTGCACGACCGGCGCTCGGCGCAGGGTGTCCGCCCCTTGTACACCATGTCCCTCGACGAAGCGCGGGCAGCCGATCTCGCTGCCATCCAGGCCGATGCGGGAACTACCGAGCCCGTGGAGCAGGTGCTCGACGAGTCGATACCCGGCCCGGCCGGAGCCCTCCCCGTCCGGATCTACCGGCCCGCCGGCGAGGGCCCGTTACCCGTGCTCGTCTACTTCTTCGGCGGCGGCTGGACGCTGGGCAGCATTGCGACAAGCGACGCGATCTGCCGGAGCCTGGCCAACGCCGCCGGTTGCCTGACGATCGCCGTGGGCTATCGCCTCGCACCCGAGCACAAGTTCCCGGCCGCGCCGCAGGACTGTCTGGCGGGCGTACGCTGGGCCGCCGAGCACGCCGAACGGCTCGGGGGCGATGCCACCCGCCTGGCCGTCGGCGGCGACAGCGCGGGAGGCAATCTCGCCGCCGCCGTGACCCTCATGGCCCGGGACGCAAGTGGCCCGGACATCCAGGCCCAGCTGCTCGTCTACCCCAACACGGACTACCTCGCGGACACGCCGTCACGCCGTGAGAACACCGATCCGCTGCTCTTCAACGACAAGTCCGTCCACTGGTATTGGGACAACTACCTCGCCTCCCCGCAGGACGGAACCGACCCCCTCGCCTCCCCGCTGCGGGCGTCCGATCACTCCGGGCTGCCGCCGGCGCTGGTGATCACCGCCGAGTACGACCCGCTGCGCGACGAAGGTGAGCAGTACGCCCAGCGTCTGCGGGACCACGGCGTACCCGTCGAGTCGACCCGCTACCCCGGCGTGGCGCACGGCTTCTTCGCCATGGCCGGGACTCTCGACGCGGGACGCCGTGCCATCGAGCAGGCGGCCGCATATCTGCGTACGACGCTGGCCACCCCGGTGACGAGAGCCCCTGCCGTGCTGGACCTCGGTGAACTGCACGGGTCCCTCAGCGATCCCGTGCTGGACTCGATGAACTTCCTCAACGAGGTCGTCTCGCGCTTCCCGGAAGCGATCTCCTTCGCCCCCGGCAGGCCGTCCGAGGGCACGTTCGAGCCGGACGATCTGGCGCGGTATCTCCGTGCCTACACCGATCACTTGGAGCACGGGCTCGGGTGGTCGCACGATCAGGTACGCACCCAGCTCTTCCAGTACGGGCGCACCAACGGCATCATCCACGACCTCATCGCCCGCTCCCTGGCCAACGACGAGGGAATCCACGTCCGCCCGGAGTCGGTGGTCGTGACGACCGGCTGCCAGGAGGCGATGCTGCTCACTCTGCGCGCGCTCTTCGCGCGGCCCGAGGACACGCTGCTCGTCAGCTCGCCCTGCTACGTCGGGATCACCGGCGCGGCGCGCCTGCTCGAGGTCGCGATGCGCTCCGTCCCGGAGGGCGCCGCCGGGCCGGATCCTGACGCGGTCCTGGCCGCCGTGCGTGAGACCCGGGCCGCCGGCGGGCGCCCGCGCGCCCTGTATGTGGTGCCGGACTTCGCCAACCCGTCCGGCGCCAGCATGACCGTCGCAGCCCGTGAACGGCTGCTGGAGATCGCCTCGCAGGAGGATCTGCTGATCCTGGAGGACGATCCCTACGGGTTCTTCGTCCGGGCCGGATCGGCCCGGCCCACGCTCAAGGCTCTGGACCGCGACCGGCGGGTCATCCACCTCGGATCGTTCTCCAAGACCGCGCTCCCCGGCGCGCGCGTCGGCTATGTGATCGCCGATCAGGAGGTCATCGGGCCCGCGGGCGAACGGTCACTCCTCGCCGACCAGCTGTCCAAGATCAAGAGCATGACCACTGTCAACACCTCGGCCGTAAGCCAGGCCGTCATCGGCGGACTGCTCATTGAGTCCGACTGCCGGCTCCGCGCGGCCAACGCCGACGCCATCGCCTTCTATCGCACCAATCTGAACACCCTGCTGGGCGAGTTGGAGCGGCACTTCCCCGCCGAGCGCCGACGTGACCTCGGAATCGACTGGAACCAGCCCGACGGCGGCTTCTTCCTCGTGGTCAACGTCCCGTTCGTCGCCGACACCAAGGCCCTTGAACACTCGGCGCAGAACTACGGCGTGCTCTGGACACCGATGAGCAGCTTCTACCTCGACGGCGGTGGCGACACGCAACTCCGGTTGTCCTGCAGCGCCTTGGATCCCGATGGGATTGCCGAAGGGGTGAGCAGACTGGCCGCCTTCATCGCCGAACAGGCAGAAGAAGCCGCTCAGGCGGGCGAGTAGCTCCGAGCGGACACGAGCACGAGGGGCCCGGCCGGTGCGTCCACGGCGGGCCCCTCAGCCGTCCACCGCCACCACTAACTGAACGGACGGTCGTGCTATTGTTTTGCCTCAGGTTCTCCGTCCGAGGACACGAGGGACAACCACACGCCGAAAGGATCCGCATGGATATCCGGAAGCTCGACCGGGCGGCTGTGCTGGAGACCGTACGCATCCTGGAGCACGCCGACCCCAAGGACTGGGCAGCACCCACCCCTTGCGCCGACTGGACGCTCCACCAGCTGGTGGCTCACATGGCGGGCCAGCATCACGGCTTCGCGGCAGCCGCCGCGGGGGGCGGAAGTGACCTCTCCGTGTGGCGCGCCGGCGAACTCGGCGACGATCCACTGAAGGCCTATCGCACCGCGGCCGAGTCGGTCCTCGAAGCCTTCACCCAACCAGGCGTTCTCACCCGTGAGTTCACGATCCCGGAGATCAGTACCAGCACCCGCTTCCCCGCCTCCGTCGCGATCGGGTTCCACTTCCTCGACTACGTGGTCCACGGCTGGGACGTGGCCAGGGCACTTGGTGTGTCCCTGGACCTGGACGACGAGACCGCCGAGGCCGCACTGGTCATCGCGCTACGGGTGCCGGACGACGAACGCCGTCGCGGACCCGCCGCACAGTTCCGGCCCGCCCTTTCCCCGGCTGCCGGCGCGCACACGCTCGACCTCGTACTGACGACGCTCGGCAGATTGCCCACCTGGTCCGCTCCGAGCGCCTCCGTGTCACCACAGCTGCACCGACCCACACAGGGAGATGCCCATGCTCGCTGACCTCAGAACGAATGTCGCACGACGCCTCGGCCTGCCGCAGGAGGAGGTGTTCGCCGGCCAGCCGCTGTCGGCCGTCCTGGTCGCCTCGCCGACCGCCATCAACTCCATCGACCTGCTCGACGCGTTCGCGGGCGCGCTGGCCGACGCCGGTGTCGACGACGACGTCGAACTGCCGACGATGACGCTCGACCACACCGCCGAGGACGTCGTCGCGGCGCTGGGCAAGCAGCTCGTTCCCAGCTCCTCCTGAACGGAAGGCGTGACCGTGCTGATCATGACCGACATTGTCAGGGAGCTCCGCGACGGAGCCACCATCAGTGACGTACTGCGCGTCCAGCAGAGCTATCACGAACAGCGCCGCTGGGGGACGGACGCCCTCTTCGACGGCCGCCGGCTCTCCCGGCCGCGCCCCGAGGACAAGGCCGCTCTGTGGCACGCCGCCCGCGCCGAGCTGACCACACAGCCCGCGGGCATCCGGCTCGCCGTCGACGGCGTCAAACTCGCCGGCGAGATCCGCGAGTCCAACCCGCTCGGGGCCGACGTCCTGCATGTCGCCGCCGCTTGGTCGGCCCGTTACTGGCTGGAGGAGGAGGCCCATCACGAGGTGGCCTTCGGCCGGCTCATGGAGATGGCGGGGGTCGACCCGATCGACGAGGGCGAGGTGGTCGAACACCGGGGGCCGTTCCCGACCGACAACTACGCGCGGGTCTGCATCCTGCAGGCGTGCGTCGAGATCGAAGCCTGTGTGTCGTACGGCTGGCAGTCCCGCACCACCGAGGACGGGCTGGTGCGCGACGTCTTCCACACGATCATGAAGGACGAGGTGCAGCACCGGCAGTACTTCGCCTCCTTCGCCAAGGCCCTGGTGGAGTCCGGGGTCTACCCCCTCAAGGACGTCCTGTCGATGGCGTACACGTGGATCCGCCCCGACGGCGGCGAGACCTTCGGCTCAGCCCGGGACGCCCAGACCGAGCGCCAGGGCTACGTCAACTGGTGGGAGCGGACCCGCACCGGCGAGGAGGAGTTCGGCCTCGGCGACGACGCGCTGCACGAGGGATCGGTGCACGCGAAGAAGCGGACCAGCGTGCTCGCACTGGTCCGCGAGGTGACCGGAATCCAGACCCAGTCGTATGAGGACCTCAAGCGTGCCTACTTCGCCAGCCTGCGCACGAACGATGTCGACCGGATTCGATCTGCAGTCCGTGACGGAGCTGCGCGGGAAGCCGCACTTGCTCGATAGCGGTGCGCTGTTCACCGCGGGAGAGCGCGCGCACTGCCGCTCCCGTCCCGACCCGGTTGCCTCCTTGGCCGGGCTGTTCTCGGCCAAGGAGGCCATCGTGAAGGCGATCAGCTCCATGGGAGGCGCACCGGCGCACACCTTTCCCGAGATGGAGGTCGTGCACGGTCCCGCGGGACAGCCCCGGGTACGGCTGCACGGAAGCATCGCGGAGTGGTGCCGGGAGCGGCGCATCAGTGTCGAACTGTCGATCAGCCACACCGGCGAGCTGGCCGGCGCGGTCGTCGTACTCCTGGCCGGGTCGGCAGGGAGCGGAAGTGAGCGAACCGCATGAACACAGGCACCCTGCCGGAACTCGAGCACGCCTGCGAAGTCGCCCTGCGTCCCAACGACTTCGACTGGGCCGGACACCTGAACAACAGCGTGTACGTCCAGCTCCTCGAGTCAGGCCGCTGGGAGTGGGGGATCGCGTGTGGCGGCGACCTGCGGGACGGTTCGCTGGTCGCCGTGGTCCTTCAGCTCCAGCTGGACTATCTGAAGGCGGTCGACTGGGACCCGCTGGGGCGCCTCGTCGTGCGCACCTCGCTCGCGGGACGGTCCGCGTACAGCTTCAGCCTCGCCCAGGACATCGAACGGACCGACGGCACGGTGGTGGCCCGGGGCCGGGTCCGCCTGGGGCTCGTGGACCGCGAGACCAAGCGCATTCACCGGGTCGACCTGGACGCCCTGCTGAACATTCCCGGGCAGGCGGCATGACCGGGACCACGCTGCGGCAGGCCATCGCCGGGCAGGCCCACCGGCAGAGCGCGACCGTCACCTTCGGCACCTCCGCCAAGCGGGAGAGCCTGACGTATCCCGCCTTCGCCGAACAGATCGCGGCGGCGGCCGGCGGGTTCGCGCACCAGGGCGTAGGTCCCGGAGACCGGGTGATGCTCCGCATCGGCAGCTCGCGTGCGGACGTGCTGGCTCTCCTGGGGCTGATGCACCTGGGCGCGATTCCCGTCTCCGTCAAACCTCGCGTCCCCGGGGCGATCACCGGGCAGTACTTCGCCATGGTGATGCGGCAGCAGGGCGTGAGCCATGCCTTCCGCATCACCGGGCACGGCCTGCGGGAACTCGCATTGGTACTGCGCCGGGGGGCTTTGCCCGAACCCGCGCCGGGGGACCTGGAGGACCTCGCGTTCGTCCAGTACACGAGTGGCTCCACCGGCATGCCCCGGCCCATACCGCTCAGCCACCGAGCCGTACTCGGAAACATCGAGGCCATCCGCACTGTCGCCGGCATGAAGCCCGGCCATGCCGGACTGATCGCCCTGCCGCTCCATCACGACATGGGCCTCATAGGGGTACTGACCTCCCTGGTCCAGGGCATCGACCTGGTGGTCGAGGAGCCGGGCACTTTCCTGCGCAGACCGATGGCAGCCCTGCAGCTGCTCCGGGACGCGGCAGCCACGCACAGCGCGTTCCCCGATTTCATGCTGCGCTACCTCGCGGCCCGGATCGGCGATTCGGCGGGGCCCGATCCGGAACTGTTCCATGCCTGGCGCACCGTCTTCTGCGGCGCCGAACCCATCCGCCAGCCGTCGGTCGACGCCTTCCTCGACGCGACCAGGTCCTGGGGGTTCGACTCGACGGCCCTGGTGTTCTGTTACGGACTCGCCGAGGCAGCGCTGATGGCCACCTGGCACCGCTACGTGGACGCCGCCAGCAGTTTCCGGACGGACGGGCCGGCCACGGCCGCGTGCCTCGGCACCACCATGCCCGGGCTCGACCTGCGGATCGTGAACGAGTCGGGCGTCGACTGTGCGGAGGGGGAGGTCGGCTCCGTACAACTGCGGGGTGACACCCTCTTCGACGGCTACGACGGAGCCACCGATCACCGCACCACCTGGTTCGACACCGGTGACGTGGGGTGTCAGCGATCGGGGCGGCTCTATCTGAGCGGCCGGCGAGGCGACCGTATCTCCGTCAACGGGGTGAACATCTTTGCGACGGATGTCGAGCAGGTGGCGACGACGGTTCCCGGCGTCGCTGAATGCGTCGTCCTCCCGCACGGAGATTCGTTCGCCGTCGTCGTCGTGCCGGAACGGGCGCAGCACATGGACACCAGTCAGCTGGCCGCCCAGGTCACCGCAGCCTTCGGCACGGCCCCGGAGACCGTGATCGAGGTCTCGCACAGCAGCGTCGCCCGGACGGCGAGCGGAAAGCCCGCCCGCACCCACATGGCCGAGCAACTCGAACAGGGACTGCTGGGATGACGACCGTCGACGCCGACGAAGTCGGGTAAGGCCCCGGCACGGTCCACGGGGTACCGCAATACCCCGTAAACATCGCCTACTGTCCCCATCCGACAATCCATCCCGACGAGCCGCTGCCAGAGGTGGCCGGACCGGCGCTCCGTTCGCCGGTCCCGCCCCAAGAAGCTCCTGCGCTGACGCGGCCGAGACGAGGCGCGCTATGAGGGCAGTGGGAGGGCACACGGTCAGGGAAGGCCGCTTCTGGCATCGCCACGCCGAGCTGGTCTACTACGACGCCGGTGAGGGACCTCTCGCCCTGTACGCGCACGGCGGGTACGTCAGTCAGGCCACCGAGGACCGGATGGGCCTGTTCGACTGGGCGCCGCTACTGGACGCGGGGCAGCGCCTGGTCCGCTACGACGCCCGCGCGCACGGGCGATCCACCGGCGACCCCGTGGACACCGACTACACCTATGCCGCTCTGGCCGACGATCTGCTGGCCCTGCTCGACCACCTGGGCGCCACCGAGCCCGTCACCGCCATGGGCGCGTCGATGGGCTGCGGCACCGTGCTGCACGCCGCCGTCCAAGCGCCCGACCGCTTCTCCCGACTGGTCCTGCTCATCCCACCCAACGCCTGGAGGACGCGCCAGGCACATGCGCAGGCCAACCGGGAATCCGCTGACACCATCGAAAGAGAGGGAGTGGACGTCTGGCTCGCCGCCAGGGCACAACAGCCTCGCCCCGCGGTCGTAGCCGATGTTCCCGAATTCCCACCGACACCCACCGAGCGGGTACTGCCGTCCATCCTGCGGGGCCTGGCGCTCTCCGACCTGCCCTCCCCCACGGCAATCGCCGCGCTGCGCCGGCCGGCCTTGATCCTGGCCTGGGCGGACGACCTCGGCCACCCCCTGTCGACCGCGGAAACGCTGGCCCATTGGCTGCCACACGGCGATCTGTACGTGTCCCGGACGCGCGCCGACATCCGTACATGGGGGCAGCGCATCGCGGAGTTCCTGACCCGGCCCCGGCCATAGTGCGGGCGTTGACGGATCCTCGCCTCGTACGGGCATCTGTCGGCCCGCTTCGGCCTGCGAGCAGCTCCCCCTGCCATGATCACGCGTTTGTGAACGTGGCGATCTATGCTGGGCAGCATCACTCAAAGGGGTTCACGTGCACCTTCTCACTCTCGGAGTGATGGCACAGTCGCGCAAAGAGAACGAGCGTCGACTGCCGATTCACCCGTCACACTTCGACCGGATCGACCCGGACCTCCGGGAACGTATTTTCCTTGAACGCGGGTACGGGGAGCGCTTCGGCATCCCCGACGCACAATTGGCGCCCCTCGTCGCCGGGTTCCGTTCCCGTGAGCAGCTCATCACTGAGTGCGATGTCGTCCTGCTGGCCAAACCGCTTCAGGCGGATCTCGAGGAACTGCGCGACGGACAGGTCCTCTGGGGTTGGCCGCACTGCGTCCAGGACGAGAGGCTCACTCAGCTGGCGATCGACCGGAAGCTGACGTTGATCGCCTTCGAGGCGATGAACCACTGGACCAACGACGGCTCGTTCAACCTGCACGTCTTCCACAAGAACAACGAGCTGGCCGGCTACTCCTCCGTACTTCACGCCTTGCAGATCAGCGGTTCGACGGGCGACTACGGCCGGCGGCTCCGAGCGGCCGTGCTGGGCTTCGGCGCGACCGCCCGCGGAGCCGTGACAGCTCTGAGCGCCCTGGGTGTGCACGATGTCGACGTCCTCACCCAACGTGGCGTCACAGCCGTCAGCTCGCCGATCCATTCCGCGCGAATCATCCAGTTCGACCGCGACGAAGCCGATCCCAGCCTCAGTTACGTCCACTCCGATGCCGGCCGGGTACGACTGGCCGGATTCCTCGCCGAGCACGACATCATCGTCAACTGCGTACTGCAGGACACCGCGGCGCCGCTGATGTTCCTCAGCGACGACGACCTCGGTCTGCTCACACCGGGCACCCTCATCGTCGATGTCTCCTGCGACGAGGGCATGGGCTTCAGCTGGGCGCGGCCGACATCGTTCATCGAGCCGACGTTCGTGGTCGGCGAGAACGTCCTCTACTACGGCGTCGACCACAGCCCGTCCTACCTGTGGAACTCCGCGACCTGGGAGAACAGCGAGGCGTTGCTCCCCTTCCTGCGGGCCGTGCTCACCGGACCCACCACCTGGGAGTCCAACGAGACCATCCGTCGCGCCATCGAGATCCGCGACGGTGTCATCCAGAACCCCAGCATCCTGGCGTTCCAGCACCGTTCGGCTCAGTACCCGCACCTGCCCGACTGACAAAGCGGTCGCAGAACCCCTGCCCGGCAGCTCGTCAAGTGGTCTGTCGCACCTGGCTACTTGCATCGCCGACGGCGAGTTCGGCCCGCTCAGGCTTCGGCTTGAGCGGGTGGTGCCCGACACTTGAACTATGCGAAGGAGCCCGTCGAGCATGTCGCAGCCACACCCCGCCGACGCTGGCCAAGCCCCCGTGGTAGTCAGCAACATCGCGGGCTCCTTCGCCTGGGGCGTACTGCATGAGCGGCACCCCGCCCTGATCGAGCGCGTACGCAAGGCGACCGCCTATCCCGTTCAAGCGCAGTACGCACTGGATGCCCTGCTGAGCGAGATCGACGAGGGCGGCGTCATCGAGGCTCTCGACGCCGCCGAACCGGATGCCGCTTTGTGGCGGCAGTGGGGCGAGGGCCACATCGGGCGTCGCTGGGCAGACGTGCCGTTCCTATGGGCGGAGAGCTACTTCTACCGGAAGCTGCTGGCCGCACTGGGCTACTTCGCGCCCGGGCCGTGGCAGGGCATCGACCCGTTCGCACCCTTCAAACGCGCCGAACTCACGGGTACGACCGTCGATTCGGAGCTCGCTGCCCTCGACAAGACTCCCCTCCTGCCGAGAGCAGAACAGGACACGGCACTGCTGCACGCGTCCCTGTGGGGGAACAGGGCCGACCTCGGTTTCCAACTGTCGACCGGCAAGTCCGGTCTGGGCGAGCGCGTCACAGGGCTCGTCGTCGACGACACGGCGACGCTCTGGGAGCTGCTGAAGAGCGGACGACCGGGCAAGGTATGCCTGGTCGCCGACAACGCCGGGCCTGAGCTGCTGCCCGATCTGGTGCTCGCCGACCATCTGCTCGCCACGGACCGCGCCTCGTCCGTGAGTCTGCACATCAAGCCGTATCCGTACTACGTCTCCGACGCCACCACGTCCGACGTGCTCGACTGCCTGGCAAGTATGTCCGCGGCTTCCGGACGAGCCTCGCAGATCGGTGAGCGGCTGCGGCAGGCGGTGACCGACGGACGTCTCGTCCTGCGCGCCCATCCCTTCGCGTGCGCTCCATTCCCCTACACGGACATGCCGGTCGAGCTCCGGCAGGACTTCGCCTCGGCAACGTTGACCGTCATGAAGGGCGACCTGAACTACCGCCGGCTCGTCGGCGACCGCCACTGGCCTGCCACCACTCCCTTCTCAGAGGTCACCGCGTACTTCCCCGGGCCGGTCGCCGCACTACGGACGCTGAAGTCCGACGTCATCACCGGCCTCGCCCCGAACACGCTGACGGAGCTGGAGGCAACAGGCAGCGCCTGGCGTACCAGCGGCACACATGCCCTCGTTCAAGTCGCGGTCAACGAGACCGCTCGGCCCGCCGTCAGAGGCGGCAGCTGATCTCCATGCCGTCCTCCACGGGGAAGGTCACGCTCTGGTATCCGTTCGCCGGGGAGCGAACGTAGTCGAGATAGGGCTGCAGACTGCTCAGGTCGACGTCGTCGGCGACGACAAGGGTGCCGGGCTTCATCTGCGGTTCGAGCAGGCGCAGTACGGGCAGGCACAAGTCCTTCCAGCCGTCGAGCAGGACGAAGTCCGCGGAGCCGTCGATGCCGCCGAGAGTCTCGCGGGCGTCTCCCTCCAGCACGGTGATCACGTCGGCCAGACCGGTCTCGACGAAGGTGCGGCGGGCTGCGGCGATTTTGTCCCTGCTCAGCTCCGTGGTGATGACGCGTCCGGCGCCGTTGTCCCGCACGGCGGCAGCCAAGTGCAGCGTGGAGATCCCGAAGGACATGCCGAACTCGATGACCGTGGCAGGCCGGACGGCCCGGACCAGGTTGTAGAGCAACTGCCCGCCGGCGGCGGAGATCGGCATGTAGATCTCCGCCGCGGCGTCGGCGTGTTCCTGCGGCGTTCCGAAGCCTCCCGGCCGCTGTGCCTGCACGCGCGCCTCGGTGGCTTCGTCGTGCGCGGCTTGCGCGAACATCCGGCTGAGGGCGACCTCGACCCGGGGGTCGGCGAGTGCGTGAGTGATCGTCATAAACACTAGAATAGACGCACCGTTGCGTTGAGTCTAGAGTCGCTAACCTGAGACCAGGGAGGCGACATGGGACCCGCAACAGGAACCGCAGAGGACAGCTCCACCAGCCGGCCGGGGCGGGGGCACCACGGCAACCGGCACGGGCGCAGCGAAAAGGCCCGGCAAGCGGTCCTGGAGGCGGCCGACGACCTGCTCGCCGAGAAGGGCTTCGCGGGCATCACCATGGAGGGCATCGCGGCGAGAGCCGGTGTCGCCAAACAGACCATCTACCGCTGGTGGAGCACCAAGACCGACGTCCTTGTCGACGCCTTCCTGCAGGACATGACCGAGGAGCTGATCCCGCCCGATCACGGCGACATCGCCCTCGACGTACGCGCCCACCTGCGTCAACTGGCCTGTTTCCTCGGCCAGTCCGACTCCGGAGCGGTCTTCAAAGCCCTGATCGCACAGGCGCAGCACGATCCGGCGTTCGCAGAGGACTTCCGGGCCAGGTACCTCGACGAACAGCGGCGCCGCGACCGGCTGCCTCTGGAACGCGCCGTACGGCGGGGCCAACTGCCCGCCGACCTCGACCTGGCGGCCGAGACCGACCAGCTCGTAGGCCCCCTCTACTACCGCGTCCTGGTGACGGACGAGGCGATCGGCCAGGACTTCACCGACCGGCTGGTCGACGCTTTTCTCCGCCGTACGCAGTGACAACACGCCCTCGTGGGCGTCCAGCAACTGATTGCATGAAGAGCGCAGACAGGAAGCAACGGGGTGGGGGGCGCGTGTACCAGAGCGAGGATGAGATCCTGGCCGAGGAGCTTGCAGCTGTGGCTGCGTTTGCCGGGGACGGCGGTCGCTTGACCAGGTTCGTGGCCAAGCTGATGAAGAAGAACGTTGGGGAGATCGACCTGGTCGTCCCCCTGCCCTTCGAAGAGGCCGTCGCCTACGTCGTCCGTGTGCTCGGGCGAGCGGGACGAACAGTCGATCCCCTGCCGGTGGAACCTGGCCCGGACCAGCAGACGATCCGTGTTCTTGCCCGCGGCGGGTATGGCGGCATGAACCCTGTCCTGGTCACTGCGCTGGTGAAAAGGGGCGGGGAGACCAACTCGGAGGTCAGGCTTCGTGCGGCTGCCAAGGAAGGCTTGATCAAGCAGCGGGCGGGCGAGCAGACCGCCACCAACCTTGCGGCGTTGCTGGCCAGGTAGACCGCAGATCAGGGCTTGCGAGTACCGGGAATGGGAACCGCTGCGCCCCGCTTTCCATCTTCACCGGCGTCGTCGGCCCGGCGTGCAGGGTTTGCGGGGCCGGCCCGCCGTCAGGAGGGGTATGCGAGATGTCTGCTGTGGATGGGGCGTTCGGGCTTGTATTCGGGGCCCTCGGGCTGCTGTTTGCCGCCCTCGGAATCGGGATGCTCACCTGGATGGTGCGAAGGGCTGCCGAGTACAGGCGGACCCTGCGCGAAGGGCTGGTGGCCGAGGCTCAGTGTCTGGACACGTTCGTTGTGCACCGGCGTTCCCCGGACGGGCTTGGGCACAGCCAGCGGCGTCTGATCCTCGAGTTCCGGACGTCGGACGGGCGGGATGTGCGGGCCGAGATCGCCTCGCCGCAGCCGTATGTGGCAGGGGACATCGTGCCCGTGCGGTATCTGCCGCAGCGCCCTGAGCGGGCGGTGCCGGCCGGGGCGTCGCCCGGGCCGGGAGTCGCCTCGTGCCTCGCCGTCGGGGTGCTGGTCGTCTTCACGTTCATGGGCCTCTGCTTCGCCGCGATCGGCTTCGGTCTCGCTGTGTTCACGGACTCGTCGGCCGATGACGGCGAGACCAGTCCCGGGCAGTACTGGACTTCCGAACCCTAGGTTCTGCCCAGCAGAAGCCCAACGACCATGGCGTCGCCGGCGATCGGAACCGGGTCCCGGGGGGAACCTCGAACAGCTCCACCCGGGACCCTGTACGCGCGTGCTAGAAGGTCAGGTTCCAGGCGTCGATCTTGCCGATGTCCTGGGAGGCCACGTCACTGACGCGCAGCTTCCACGTTCCCGCCGCCACTTCCGAAGAGGCGTTCACCGTGTACGTCTTGGCGACGTTGTCGGTGCCGTCGTTGTTCGGGAAGTCCTCCAGGGTGTAGACCGTGCCGTCGGGGGCCGCCAGGGACAGCACGAGGTCGCCCCGGTAGGTGTGCTTGATGTCCACGCCCACCTTGAGCGTGGCCGGTGCGTTACCGCTGACGCCGGTCACGGCGATCGGGGACTCCACCGTGCTGTTGTCGGCGATGGCGACATCGGCGGTGTTCTCGAAGTACGCGCCGGGCGGCGGGGTGCCGCCGACGGCCTTGAGCGCGTCGACCTGGCCCTCGCCGAAGAAGCTGTTGACGGCGGTCGTGCCCGTGCAACGGCTGTCGGAGGGGCAGGCGGTGTCGGTGGCCTGGGACGACAGCCTGGCCCGCAGGTCGGCCGGCGTGGCGGCAGGGTCGGTGCTCGCCAGCAGCGCCGCCACACCCGCGACGTGCGGGGAGGCCATCGACGTGCCGTTCATGGTCCCGTACTTGCCGCCGGGCAGCGTCGAGTAGACACCGGATGCGCCGTCGCCGCCCGGGGCCGCGACGTCGATGATGCTCCGGCCGAAGTTGGAGTACGAGGCCTTGACGTTGCCGTTGCCCATCGCCGCGACGGTCACCACGCCCGGCAGTTCGGTGGGGATGTCGATGCAGGCATTGGTGATGGTGCGGGTGACCGGGGTGGAGTCGTTCGGGCTCGAGGTGTCGGTCCGCTTGTTGGCCAGGTCGTAGTTGGAGTTGCCCGCGGCCGCGATCTGCAGCGAGCCCTTGTTCTCCGCGTACTCCTGAGCCCGCTTGACGCCCTCGATGATGGCCGCCTGGTCGGCGTTGTCCGGGCAGTTGAACATCCACGGGTCGGTGTAATAGCTGTTGTTGGTGACCTTGAAGCCGTGGTCACCGGCCCACATGAACCCGCAGACGGTGTTCTCGGCGAAGAACATGCTGGTGTTCGGTTCGGCGATCCGGACCGAGGAGATCTTCACGCTCGGGGCGACGCCGATGACGCCCTTGCCGTTCTTGGCGGCCGCGATCGTGCCCGCCACATGCGTGCCGTGGTCGCCGAAGGGTCGCCAGGCACCTGTGCGGGTGTCCGCCTTGCCGTACGCGCAGGAGACCGAGTCGGCGGCGTTGAAGTTCGGCGCGATGTCCTGGTGAAGATCGTCGACGCCGGTGTCGAGGACGCCGACCTTGACGGCCGGGGAGCCCGTGGTGACGGCCCAGGCCTTGTCGGCCTTGATCTGGGTCATGTCCCAGCGGTTGGACTCGGTGAGGGTGGTCGTGGCCTGCGTGGGAGTCGCGGGCAGCGCGGGGCTGTACGCATCGGCCGGTACGTCCGAGGTCCTGGTGGCGCCCACCATCTGGACGCCGTTGACGCCGCGCATGGTGCCGGCGAAGGCCGAGGAGGTCGAGTGCGCGACGATCACGCCGATCGCGTCGTAGTTCGCGAAGACCGTGCCGCCGTTGCTCGTGATGGCCGTCCGTACGGCCGAGCTGTCGCCCGGCGCGGTGATGACCAGGTAGGCGCGGGTACCGGCGGCCCACGCGGCGGGGGACGTTACGGAGGCCGCTGAGGTCTCGGACGCGATCGGGGCGGCGTGCGCCGCCCCGAGGGGAGTCGCGAACACGACGGCCGCTCCAAGGGCAACAGCGGCCACGACCGAGCGTCTCAGTCGGCTGGATATGAGGGTATGCAAGGCATCCTCCGAGAGCCCGGTGGCGCTGGTGGCGCCTACCGGGCCGAGTGTGGGAAGTGGTGAACGCAAGATGTCAGAAATCGGCCCCACATGGGAAGAGTTCGATCACACAAGTGCCCTTGCAGGAAGGGCGATTGGCCACGAATCCGCCGTCCCGCAAAACGGTGTACGAGGTTCCGGTGCGATCGGGGGCCCGGCTTCGATGGTGAGCGGCTGAGACTTGGACCCCCGTCGACGCGCATATGTCTCCCCATGTCACCCCTATCCGCATTCGAACCCCCTCAGGCTCTTGCACCGTCCCAAGATGATGTTTGTCGGAAGGTGACAGGTGAGAGATCATCGTGCTCAGCAACGTCAAGTAGGCCAGAAGCAAAGGAAACGGCGCCGCCGGGCGACGATCCTTCGTTCTTCCGGACCGCGTACAGGGCGCGATTGCAGGACGTGGACTCCGGTAGGAGGCTGCATCGTTGACGACGGCTATGGACGGGGAGACCGGTGAGCGGAGGGGGCGGATTCAGGCTTCCCCGGGGCGCCGCGAGCTCTGGGGCTGAGGCATGAACGGGACGGACTACTACTATCCCGCTGCAGCTCTGGGCATCGCGTTCGCCGCGAAGGTGCCCGCGCTGCGGCACGGGTGGCGCAATCCCCTGGTGCGCTCGGTGTGCGCACTGATCCTGATGGCCGGCGCGGGGTTCTTCTTCGCCGCGCCGCCCACGATCACGGTCGTCAACCGCGTCATTGGCATCCCCAATGTCTCCGCGCCGCTGGTCTACGCCATCTTGTGCGCCTTCAGCTGTGCCTCTCTGGTACTGCTGGTGAACTGGCGCGGCGGCCCTACGGAAAGAATCCGTCGCACCGTCCGCGTCTGGATCGCCGGCTACAGCGTTGTCATCGTGGCTCTGTTCGTCCTGTTCGCGCTGGGAGACGCTCCCGAGGAGCGACTGCGGGACCTCGACACGCACTACGCCACGACGCCCTACATCCGCGAAATGATCCTGGTCTACCTGGCCGGTCACACGGTGTCCGCTGTCATGGTGACGGCACTGTGCTGGCGCTGGTCGCGCAAGGTAACCCGGTGGCTGAGGGCGGGCCTGGTGGTTCTGGTGGTCGGGTTCCTGCTCAACCTCGGCTTCGGCATCGCCAAGTTCATTGCTGTCATTGCCCGGTGGACCGGCAACAATCTGGACGTCTGGAGCACGAGCATCGCGCCACCGGTGGCTTCGGCCGGGGCATTGCTGACCACTGTGGGCTTCCTGCTTCCGCTCATGGCGCCCCGGCTGTCGGAGACCTGGGACGCCTGGCGTGCCTACCGATGGCTGGGGCCCCTCTGGCGCGAGCTGCGGGCCACATCAAGCGGCTCCACCGTGTCTCTGCGGCTGTCCCGCTGGTCGTCGCTGGATCTGCGCGTGACGCACCGAGAAGCGGCGATCTACGACATGCTGCTCGTCCTGGCCCCGTACTTCGACACCACGGCACGCGTCAGGGCCTACGACGCAGCACTGGAGCGAGGCAAGTCCGCCGAGGACGCAGAGGTCATCGCCGTGGCCGCGATGGTGGCCGCCACCCTGCACGCCGGTCTCCGCCAGGAGCCGCACCCACATGAGACTGCGTCGGATACTTCCGGGCCCGGCCTGAGCGCGGCGATCGGCTCGGGCCGCCGGCATCTGGCGCGGGTGTCGCGTGCCTTCGCGACGTCGCCCGTCGTCGCCGCTGCCCGTCGGCCGGCAGCGAGTCCTGAAGGTCTGTCCGTATGAGACGACCCAAGGGTGCGCCGCGCGCCGACGGACGGCGCATTCCGATGCCGACAGGCCTCGTCTTGCTGACCGCGCAGCGCCGGCCCGCGTCGTGAGGACAGTCACGACGAGTGTGGTCCGGCCACTAGGCCGTGCTTTAGAACTCCCGCCTGGCTCGCGGCGTCTGGCACGCACACTCGCTGCGTTGTCGGATTCATCCAAGTACGTCCAGTACGAGGATGATCTCCCCCAGACTTCGTCCGGGGGTGCCCCCACCGCCTTGCGATTGCACGCACCAAACGCCGCGAGCCCAGCCCTACGGGCGGACGGCGCTCGTTCTAGAACACGGCCTAGCCCTGGCACCATTCAGGCAACGCCCCACCAGCCAAGCAGGACGGGGCAGTTCGTCTCATCACCTACGATTCGCGAAGGAGGTCGGCCGACCATGGAGGGCTTGAGCTTCTACATACCGGGCGCAGTGATGCTCACGGCTTTTCTCCTGAAGCTGCCCGCCCTGCGCCGGAACCCGGACGACACGCTCCTGCGCTCGGTGTCCGGCCTGCTGCTGGTTGCCAGCTTCGTCTTTCTCTTCGCCGCACCGTCCACGATCGCGGCCGTGAACCGCATCACCGGGATACCGAACTTCTCCGCACCGCTGGTCTACTGCATCCTGACCGCGTTCAGCGGCGCCTGCCTGGTCCTCGTCATCAACTGGCGGGGCGGGCCTCCCGAACAGACCCGACGCACCTCCCGCCTCAGCATTGCGGCCTACAGCCTCGTGGTCGTGGCGCTGATCGTCCTGTTCGCGCTCGGGGACGCGCCGGTGGAACGGCTACGGGACCTGGACACGTACTACGCCAACACGCCGTTCATCCGCGAGATGATCGTCCTGTATCTGCTGGCCCACACGGTCGCGGCCGTCGTCATGACGGTGCTGTGCTGGCGGTGGTCACGGCGCGTCGGACGCATGCTGCGGTACGGACTGAGGCTCATCGTCTTCGGCTATCTGCTCAACCTCGGCTTCGACGGCGTCAAGTTCGCCGCCATGGGCGCCCGCTGGGCCGGCCACGACTGGGACGGGCTCAGCACCAACGTCGCCCCGCCCCTGGCGCAGGTGTCCGCACTCCTGATCGGCACCGGCTTCGTTTTCCCCCTCATCGGTCACCGGATCAGCGTCGGCTGGAGCAGCGCCGTGCGCTACCGGCGGCTGGGGTACCTGGCCCGCGCGCTGAACAGCGCGGCCAGCTCCATGTCGGCAAGCGTGACCATCGGGCGATGGGCGTCCCTGGACCTGCGCCTCATGAAACGCGAGGCCGCCATCCACGACCGGATTCTCGCCCTGACGCCCTACTTCGACCACAGCATCCACACCGACACCTACGCCGCAGCACTGGCGCAGGGACAGACAGACGATCTTGCACAGAGCGTGGCGGACGCCGCCATGATCGCGGCGGCCAGCACGGCACAGGCAGCGAACCCGGGCCGCAACAGCCTCGCCACGCCCGAAAGGGCCCGGCAGCCGTCCAGGACAGCGGACGATCTCGTGCAGATGTCCCATGCCGTGCGCCGCTCGCCACTCGTCCATGAAGCGTGCCGCCGTGCGGCCCTGACTGAGAGCAGCACCCCATGAGCGAACCTTCCAGACCCCGCCGGGCCGGCGCCCCCCGCCGGGCCGTGGTGATCGGAGGAGGGCTCGGCGGCATGCTCGCCGCCGCGGCCTGCAGTTCCCACGTCGACGAAGTCACCGTCGTGGAACGCGACTTGCTGCCCAGCCGGCCCGCCCCGCGAAAGGGTCTCCCCCAGGCACGCCACGCCCACATGCTGTGGTCCGGTGGAGCCGACGCCATCGAGACCCTCGTCCCGGGCGTGATGAGCCAGCTGCGCGACGCAGGCGCCCGGCGCATAGCCCTGCCCACCGACATGGTGTCGCTTTCGCCGGAGGGCTGGTACCGGCGCTGGCCCGAATCGCACTATCTCATCGCCTGCAGCCGAGACCTCCTGGACTGGGCGATACGCGACCGGGTCCTGCGCGACAAGCGCATCCGGGTACTGTCCCAGGCCGAACTGCTGGGTCTGACCGGCAGTGCGGGGCGCGTTGACGGAGTCCGCGTCCGGCTGACGGACGGATCCGAGCAGCGCCTGGACGCCGACCTCGTCGTCGACGCCAGCGGCCGCTCCTCCCGCGGTCCGCACTGGCTGAAGGACCTCGGGGTCGGCCCCGTGCGCGAGCTCACCATCGACGCGGGCGTGGTGTATGCGAGCCGGGTCTACCGGGCCCCGAAGGGCACCGAGGCATTCCCGGTCGTCAATATCCAGGCCGATGCCCGACTCCCCCAGCCGGGACAGGTCGCCACGATCATCCCGATCGAAGACCAGCGATGGCTGGTGAGCCTCTCAGGCACCCGCGGCGGTGAGCCCACCGACGACGACTCCGCCTACCTCGACTTCGCCCGTGGCGTCCGGCATCCCCTGGTGGGTGACATCCTCTCCCGGACCGAGCCCCTGAGCGACATCGTCGTGACGCGCAGCACCATCAACCGGCGCCGCCTCTTCGAGAAGCTCAAGAAGGCCCCCGAAGGCTACGTGGCGATCGGCGACGCGGTCGCCGCGCTCAACCCCGTCTACGGGCACGGCATGTCCGTCGCCGCGCTGGGCGCCCTCGCACTGCGCGCCGAGCTCCGGCGGACAGGAATCTCCGCCCCGGGCCTGGCCGGCCGGGCCCAGCGCGCCATCTCACGGCCCACGAGCGCGGCGTGGACCCTCGCCACCGGACAGGACATCTACTTCCCCGGCTCGCGCGGCAAAACCCCCAACGCGGTCGACCGGGTCCTGAGCCGCTACGTCAACCGGCTCATCGAGACGGCCACCGGCTCCTTCTACATGGCCAAGGCGCTCAGCGACGTCATGACGCTACAGGCCGGTGTCGAGCGCCTGGTCCGCCCCGGCGTGATCCTCTCGGCCCTGCGCGGTCCCCGCAGACCGCAACTGGAGAAACCGCCCCTCACCAACGAGGAATTCGCAGCGCTGGAACCCGGCGACCGCGATTCGGGCGCCACGCCGGTCGCGGAGAACCGCTGAGTCGGACCGCGGTTCGGCGACCGCCACCTGTGGGGGGCGCAGGACGTGGTCGCCGATGTCGCTGCGGGCCGGGGAGGCCATGAACGTCATCCGGGCGGTTCATCCCGCGCTCCCCTCCTGCTTGTCGTCGTCGACGATCTCGGCGTCGACGACCTCGTCCTCAGCCTTGTTCTCGTCCTGGGCCTTGGCCTGCTCGCCGGCGGGGGTGCCGGAGGCGGGGGCGCCTTCGGCCTGCGCCCTGGCGTACATCGCCTGGCCGAGCTTCTGGCTGACCGCGGCGACCTTCTCGGTCGCAGTGCGGATCTCGGCCGTGTCCTCGCCCTTGAGCTTCTCCTTCAGCTCGGTGAGCGCGGTCTCGACCTCGGTCCTGACGTCACCGGGGACCTTGTCCTCGTTGTCCTTGAGGAACTTCTCGGTCTGGTAGACGAGCTGCTCGCCCTGGTTGCGGGACTCGGCGGCCTCGCGGCGTCGGTGGTCCTCCTCCGCGTGCCGCTCCGCTTCGCGGACCATCCGGTCGATGTCGTCCTTCGGCAGCGAGGAGCCGCCGGTGACGGTCATCTTCTGCTCCTTGCCCGTGCCCAGGTCCTTCGCGGTCACGTGCATGATGCCGTTGGCGTCGATGTCGAAGGCGACCTCGATCTGCGGGACCCCGCGCGGGGCCGGCGGCAGACCGGTCAGCTCGAACATCCCGAGCTTCTTGTTGTACGCCGCGATCTCACGCTCGCCCTGATAGACCAGGATCTGCACGGACGGCTGGTTGTCCTCGGCCGTCGTGAAGATCTCCGAGCGCCTGGTCGGGATCGTGGTGTTGCGCTCGATCAGCTTGGTCATGATGCCGCCCTTGGTCTCGATACCCAGGGACAGCGGGGTCACGTCGAGGAGCAGGACGTCCTTGACCTCACCCTTGAGGACACCCGCCTGCAGCGAAGCGCCAATGGCGACGACCTCGTCCGGGTTCACACCCTTGTGCGGATCCTTGCCCGTGAGCCCTTTGACGAGCTCGGTCACGGCGGGCATCCGGGTCGAGCCGCCGACCAGAATCACATGGTCGATGTCGCTGACCTTGATCCCCGCATCCTTCACCGCGCTGTGGAACGGGGTCTTGCAGCGCTCGAGCAGATCCTCGGTGAGCTGCTGGAACTGAGAACGTGTGAGCTTCTCGTCCAGGTGCAGCGGGCCCTCGGCCGACGCGCTCAGATACGGCAGGTTGATGTTCGTCTCGGTCGCCGCCGACAGCTCGATCTTCGCCTTCTCGGCGGCCTCACGCAGCCGTTGCGTGGCCATCTTGTCCTTGGACAGGTCGATGCCGTACGCGTTCTTGAACTGCTTGGCCAGATGATCCACGATGCGCTGATCCCAGTCGTCACCGCCCAGGTGCGTATCGCCATTGGTGGCTTTGACCTCGACGACCCCTTCGCCGATCTCCAGCAGCGACACGTCGAAGGTGCCGCCACCGAGGTCGAAAACCAAAATGGTCTGGTCGTTCTCCTTGTCCAGGCCATAGGCCAGCGCGGCCGCGGTCGGCTCATTGATGATGCGCAGCACCTTCAGGCCCGCGATCTCGCCTGCCTCCTTGGTGGCGGTGCGCTGGGAGTCGTTGAAGTACGCCGGGACAGTGATGACGGCGTCCGTCACGTCCTCGCCCAAGTACGCCTCGGCATCGCGCTTGAGTTTCTGGAGTACCCGGGCGGAGATCTCCTGCGCCGTGTAGCGCTTGCCGTCGATGTCGCCGCTGTCGGGGAAACGCCAGTCCGCCTCGCCCATGTGGCGTTTGACCGACCGTGCGGTGCGATCGATGTTGGTGACCGCCTGCCGCTTGGCGACCTCACCCACCAGTACGTCGCCGCTCTTCGCGAAGCCGACCACCGACGGGGTCGTGCGGGCGCCCTCGGTGTTGGTGATGACGGTGGGCTCACCGCCCTCCAGAACGCAGACCACCGAGTTCGTGGTTCCCAGGTCGATACCTACCGCGCGCGCCATGGCCTTCTCCTCACCCAGCCGTCCGTGCAGGTCACAGGTGCTCTCACCTGCCGATATGGAGCAAACCTCCTCAGATCCTGCTTAAGACGTCATCGTGCGCCTGTCAAGATGTCCCCGTTCAGGGCATATAGGCAACCCCGCCGCTCCGACCCCCTCGTGTCATTGGGTGCGCCGCAGGTAATCTTCTCCCCTTCTATTTACATCTCTTTCGCCTAATTCGACCTATAATGAGGCGTTCTGATCCGCCCTGGTCTGGCGACCCTTCGGACCGGTGCTGGATGGATGATCACCGCCCACCGGGCCATCGTCCGTCACGGCTGCACCTGGAACCGGTCACCACCGGACAGGGGGTGCACCGCCATGACGGCCCCCATAGAGGTCACCGGCTCAGCCGCCGAGGCGCAGCCGGAGTCCGTGCTGTCCGGGATGGGCGAGGCGATCGAGGGCCGGTCGCTCGGGCAGATCGCGTGGATGCGGTTCAAGCGTGACAAGGTCGCGGTCGCGGGCGGCATCGTCGTTCTCTGCCTGATGGTGCTGGCAGTCTTCGCCAAGGTCATCGAATCCGTCTTCAAGCTCGATCCGAACGCCTTCCACCAGAATCTGATCGACCCGGTGCTGCTCAGGCCCAAGGGGGCCTGGGGCGGGATCAGCTGGGACCATCCCCTCGGCGTCGAGCCGCAGTTCGGCCGCGACCTGCTCGCGCGGATCATCGAAGGCGCATGGGTGTCGCTGGCGGTCGCGTTCGGCGCGACCGTGCTGTCGGTGACCCTCGGCACGGTGCTGGGCGTGGCCGCCGGCTATTACGGGGGCTGGGTCGACACCGTGATCAGCCGCCTCATGGACATCTTCCTGGCCTTCCCGCTGCTGCTCTTCGCGATCGCGCTGTCAGCCTCGCTGCAGGGCGGCGCCTTCGGACTGCACGGGCTGACGCTCCACATCAGCGTGCTGATCTTCGTGATCGGTTTCTTCAGTTGGCCCTATATGGGCCGCATCATTCGCGGCCAGACGCTTTCGCTGCGCGAGCGCGAGTTCGTCGACGCGGCACGCACCCTCGGCGCCCGGGGGCCGCACATCCTGTTCAAGCAACTGCTGCCGAATCTCGTCGCACCGATCATCGTCTACTCGACGCTGCTGATCCCGACGAACATCCTCTTCGAGGCCGGTCTGAGCTTCCTCGGCGTCGGCATCCAGCCGCCGCAGGCGTCCTGGGGCGGCATGCTCAACCAGGCCATCAGCCTCTACCAGGCGGATCCGTGGTTCATGCTGGTCCCGGGTCTGGCGATCTTCATCACTGTCCTGGCATTCAACCTGCTCGGCGACGGACTCCGGGACGCCCTGGACCCGCGGAGCAAGTGATGCGCGTACCGAATCCCGTCTCAGGCGAGGGGAGCTCGTCATGAGGACATCAAAGTCCACAGTCGTTCTTGCGGGGGCCGCAGTCGCGGCGCTGGTTGTGTCAGGGTGCGGCGGAGGCAATGGCGGTGGGGGATCGACGGAGAAAGCCCCCGCCTACAACGCCGGCATCACCGGCGTGGTCAATCCCTCCGACCACAAGGGCGGGACAGTGGCGTACCAGCTGTCGAGCACACCGGACTCGATGGACCCCGGCAACACCTACTACGCCTTCATGTGGGACTTCTCCCGGATCTACGCGAGGGCGCTGACCACCTTCCAGCCGGCACCCGGCAACGCTGGTCTGAAGCTCGTGCCGGACCTCGCGGCGGAGCTCGGCACGCCCAGTGACAACGGCAAGACCTGGACGTACCACATCCGTCCGGGCCTGAAGTTCTCCGACGGCACACCGATCACGACCAAGGACGTCAAGTACGCCATCGAGCGCAGCAACTACGCGCCCGAGGTCCTGTCCAACGGGCCCACGTACTTCAACGCGTATCTGGTGAACAACACCCCCGAGTACCAGGGGCCGTACAAGGACAAGACCGGCGACGTGAAGTCCATCGAGACGCCTGATGACACCACCATCGTGTTCCACCTCAGCCAGCCGTTCGCTGACTTCGACTACCTGGTCAGCAGTCCGCAGACGGCTCCGGTCCCGCGGGCCAAGGACACCGGCTCGGACTATGTGAAGAACGTGATCTCCTCCGGCTCGTACATGTTCCAGAGCTACCAGGACGGCAAGGGCGCAACGCTGGTGAGGAACCCGCAGTGGAACGCATCATCCGACCCGATCCGCAAGCAGCTCCCGGACAAGATCACCGTCCAGTTCAACATCGCCCAGACCACGATCGACCAGAACCTGATCGCCGGTAACGCGACGCTGGACATCGCGGGCGCAGGCATAGCGGCGCAGACCCAGGCCACCGTCCTCACCAACCCGACCCAGAAAGGCCACGTCGACGACGCGCAGAATGGCGCCCTAGCCTATGTGGCGATATCCACCGCCGTGAAGCCGTTCGACAATGTTCACTGCCGTAAGGCGATGGAGTACGCCATCGACAAGGTCTCCGCGCAGACCGCGACCGGCGGCGACATCCGCGGTGACATCGCCACGACGATCCTGCCGCCCACGGTCTCCGGACATGTCACGTACGACCTGTACAAGACCCCTGGCAACAAGGGAGCGAACTCGCCGGAGGGCCTCGCCGCGGCCAAGAACGAGCTCAGCCAGTGCGGTCACCCGAACGGCTTCTCCACCAACCTCTCCGCCCGGGCCGACCGGCCCAACGAAGTCGCGATCGCCCAGGCCGTCCAGGCATCGCTCAAGAAGATCGGGGTCAACGTCGGCATCCAGCAGTACCCGTCGGGCAAGTACTTCACCGACAACGCGGGCGCTCCCGCGTTCGTCCACTCGCACGGCCTCGGCCTGATGATGATGGCGTGGGCCGCCGACTGGCCGACCGGTTACGGCTTCCTCCAGCAGATCATCGACGGCACGGCCATCAAGGCGTCCGGTAACAGCAACCTGTCCGAGCTGAATGACCCCGCCATCAACAAGATGCTCGACGTGGCCATCGGCAACACCGACAACGCGGCCCGCATCAAGGCGTGGGGTGACATCGACAAGGCAGCGATGCAGCAGGCACCCCTGGTGCCTCTGCTGTACCGCAAGGGCCCGCTCTACCGCCCGGCCGACGCGACCAATGTGTTCGTCACCCCGGCCTACGGCATGTACGACTACCTGAACGTAGGCGTCAAGTAGCCCGTGGCGGACGCCCACCGTACCGGAACGGAGGAGCTGAGGAGGTGAAGGGCGAGGCGCCCGCCGACCGGGCCGAGGTCCGGCCGGCAGGGGCCGCGCCGCCCAACCGTGGGTGCGTACATCATCCGGCGCGTAGCGGCGGCGGTGATCCTGCTGTTCGTCGTAACGGCCATCACCTTCGCGATCTTCTTCCTGGTGCCCCGGCTGGCCGGCGAGACCAGCACCCAGCTGGCGGCTCAGTACGTCGGCCGCGACCCCAGTCCTGAGGCGCTGGCCGCCGTCCAGAAGAACCTCGGCTTCGACCAGCCTCTGTACACGCAGTACTGGCAGTTCGTGCACGGGATCTTCGCCGGCCGCACGTTCCACTACGGGCCAGACGCGTCCTACTGCCAGGTGCCGTGCTTCGGTTACTCGTTCAAGAGCCACCTGCCGGTCTGGCCGCAGATCACCGAACGCATCCCCGTGACGCTGTCACTGGCGGTGGGGGCGGCGATCATCTGGCTGATCAGCGGTGTGTCGATCGGCGTGCTGTCGGCGCTCAAGCGCGGCTCGATCTTCGACCGGCTCTCCATGGGCATCGCGCTCGCAGGCGTCTCGCTGCCGATCTTCTTCACCGCGCTGGTTTCGCTGGCACTGTTCAGCTACAAGTGGTCGATCTTCCCGAACCTGCAGTACGTGCCCTTCACCTCGGACCCGCTGATGTGGGCGAAGAATCTGGTGCTGCCCTGGGTCACCCTCGCCTTCTTGTACTCGGCGCTGTACGCCCGGCTCACCAGGGCAGGCATGTTGGAGACGATGAGCGAGGACTACATCCGCACCGCACGAGCCAAGGGGCTGAGCGAACGGACGGTGGTCATCAAGCATGGTCTGCGCTCCGCGCTCACCCCGATCATCACGATCTTCGGCCTCGACATCGGTCTGCTGCTCGGCGGCGCCGTACTCACCGAGACCGCCTTCTCGCTGCCCGGCGTCGGGCAGTACGCGGTGCAGGCGATCACCGACAACGACCTGCCGAAGATCATGGCCGTGACCACGCTGGCCGCCTTCTTCATCGTCGTGGCCAACCTCGTGGTGGATGTGCTCTACGTCGCCGTCGACCCCCGGGTGAGGTACTCATGAGCCGCGAACCTCGCGAACAGCCGCCGATGGGGGTGCCCATCGGCGGTGTGGAGGCTGGCCGCGGCGCCCCGCCCGGTACCGGCTTTCTCCAAGTTCGCGACCTGCGCATCCACTTCGACACCGACGACGGCCTGGTCAGGGCGGTGGACGGCATTTCCTTCGAGCTCGAGCGCGGCCGGACGCTGGGGATCGTCGGCGAGTCCGGGTCCGGCAAATCGGTGACCTCACTGGGCATCATGGGCCTGCACCGCACGCTCAAGGCCAAGATCTCCGGCGAGATCTGGCTGGACGACGAAGAACTCATCTCCGCCCCTCCCGAACGCGTGCAGCACCTGCGGGGCCGCAAGATGGCGATGATCTTCCAGGACCCGCTGACCGCGATGCACCCCTTCTACACAATCGGCGCCCAGATCACCGAGGCCTACCGGGTGCACCACCCCAAAGCGAGCCGCAAGGAGGCCCGCCTGCGGGCGGTGGAGATGCTCGAACGGGTGGGCATCCCCCAGCCCGCGACCCGCGTCGACGACTATCCGCACCAGTTTTCCGGCGGTATGCGCCAACGAGCCATGATCGCCATGGCTCTGGTCAACGATCCCTCGCTGCTGATCGCGGACGAGCCGACGACCGCACTCGACGTCACCGTCCAGGCGCAGATCCTGGACCTCATCCGCGAGCTGCAGCAGGAGTTCGGCTCCGCAGTGATCATCATCACCCACGACCTGGGGGTGGTGGCCGAGTTGGCCGACGACATCCTGGTGATGTACGCCGGCAAGTGCGTGGAGAAGGGCCAGGCCAAGCAGCTGTTCACGGCGCCCGAGCATCCGTACACCTGGGGCCTGCTGGGCTCCATGCCGCGCATGGACCGCGAAATGCAGGCGCGGCTGATCCCGATCGCCGGAAACCCGCCGAGCCTGATCAGACTGCCGCGCGGATGCGCGTTCCACCCGCGCTGCCCCTTTGCCGACCGCAACGGTGACAAGTCCCTCACGGAGGTCCCCGAGCTCACCGACGCGTCGGGCACCGGCCATCTCGTGGCCTGCCATCTGCTGCCCGAGGAACGGCGCCGGATCTTCGCCAAGGAAGTGGCGCCCCGGCTGTGAGGCCGGACGAAGGAGGTGGAGGACTCATGGGTCCCACGCAGACCACCGATCACGAGCCCCTGCTCAACGTCCAGGGACTGGTGAAGCACTTCCCCATCACCCAGGGCCTGCTGCGCCGTCAGGTCGGCGCGGTGCGGGCCGTGGACGGCATCGACTTCAGCGTGCTGCCCGGGGAGACGCTGGGCGTGGTCGGTGAGTCGGGCTGCGGCAAGACCACGACCGGGCGGCTGATCATCCGGCTCCTCGAGCCCACCGCAGGGAAGATCGAGTTCGAGGGGCACGACATCACGCACCTGTCGCCGGGCGCGATGCGGCCCCTGCGTAAGGACATCCAGATGATCTTCCAGGATCCGTACTCCTCCCTCAACCCCCGGCACACCGTCGGCACGATCGTCGGCGCCCCCTTCCGGCTGCAGAAGGTGGAGACGGAGCACGGAGTGAAAAGCGCCGTCCAGGACCTGCTGGAACTGTGCGGGCTCAGCCCCGAGCACTACAACCGCTACCCGCACGAGTTCTCCGGCGGCCAGCGGCAACGAATCGGCGTGGCCAGGGCGCTGGCACTGCGGCCGAAGATGATCGTGGCCGACGAGCCGGTATCGGCGCTGGACGTCTCCATCCAGGCCCAGGTGGTCAACCTGCTGGACGATCTCCAGGAGGAGCTGGGCCTCACCTACGTGATCATCGCGCACGACCTGTCGGTCATCCGGCACGTCTCCACGAGGGTGGCGGTGATGTACCTGGGAAAGGTGGTGGAGATCGGCGGCAAGGAGTCGCTGTACAGCGGGCCCATGCACCCCTACACGGTGGCACTGATGTCCGCGGTCCCCGTCCCGAACCCCGAGCGCCGCACCAAACGCGAACGGATCCTCCTCACCGGCGACGTGCCCTCGCCCGTGAACCCACCGCCCGCGTGCCGTTTCCACACCCGCTGCTGGAAGGCGCAGGACATCTGCCGGATGCAGGAACCGCCGCTGCGAGAGCTGAAGTCGGGACACCTGGTGGCCTGCCACTTCCCGGAGAACATCTCTGACGAAGCCGACTAGGGAGTGTCCAGTGGGGCGCTATCGCGCGGTTGATGCCCAGTCGCGGCTGCCTGTCCCAGGAACGCCGCGGCAGTCGCCACGAACCGGTCGGGATCGTGGAGCCACGGGAAGTGTCCGGCTCCGGGCTGAATGACGAGCTCGGCGTTCGGGAACAGCCCGGCGAACTCGGCCATCGCGGGAGGCGGAGAATTCAGATCGCCCTCTCCGGCGAGCAGCAATACCGGCGCCTCGAACAGGGCGAGTGCGGCCCGGGTGGCTGCCGGGTCGTATGCGCCTTCGGCGCCGAAGGCGGCCGCCGCCGCCATGTTCTTCTGCCCGGCCTCAGCAGCCTGATGGGCTTGAGCCTCCTCGTCCCAGCGGCCATAGGCGAAGGGCGCGATGGCCTGCCAGGAGTCGTCCGTCGCCTTGCCGGAAATGATCGCCTCCAAGGCCGCGAACGCCGCGGGGAACCACGGCTCGTCCTTGTGGAGCTGCGCAGTCTCGCGCCGGACGTCTCCTGAGGCCGCGACCCCGACGGCCATGGGACCCGGCGTGATCAACGCGAGCTTGCTGACCCGTTCCGGGTGGCGTTCCACATACAGCGCGGCCAGATTCGCGCCGCCGGAATGCCCGAGCAGGTCCATCTTCTCCAGGCCGAGGTGCTCGCGCAGAGCGTCCACGTCAGCGACAAGGTGGTCGCAACGGTAGGAGGCGGCGTCCTCGGGTATCGCGGACTGGCCGGTGCCCCGGAGATCCAGCATGATCAACTGCCGGTGCGCGGAAAGGCCGCCGAGGTCGCCGAGGTATGCGGAGGCCTGCATCGGCCCCCCGGGCAGGCAGACCACAGGAGCGCCGCCACCGGACACGTGGTAGGCAAGCTCGGTTCCGTCAGGGGCGGAGAAGGTAGGCATGGCCAAGACCCTGTCAGCAGCCTTCGGACAGGGCAACTGGGTTGCCCGCCGGCAGTGGAACGGCACATCCCGGAATCGCCTCTAGGGATTCGCACCAGTCGTTTCCCGAAAGGCAATGTTGATATGGCCGTCGATTCATCGAGCGTCACACAAGAGCGGGACCACGAGTCACGTGATGAGCGAGGTATCGGCGGCCGAGGCACCTCGTCGTCATGGCGGACCGCCTGGCCCCTGGCACTGTCGCTGCTGCCCCTCGGTCTGCTCGTCATGGCGTCGTGGATCGGCCGGTACGTGCGCCCGAGTGCGGACGAGTGGTGCTTCCTGCCGAGCGTGCGCGACCACGGCATATCCGGGTTGATCGGCAAGTTCTATTTCACCGACAATGGACGGGTCGGCAACGGTCTGCTGGTGGGTCTCTACGCCCGGTTCCCGGTCGCCGGGCACCAGTGGTTCGGGCTGATCAGCGGCGTGCTCATGCTGGCGCTGCTGTGGGCGCTTGCGGTTCAACTCCTGCGCAGGGCCGACCTGGAGGTGCCGCGCGGTCTCCCCCTGCTCGTGGCCTCCATGATCACGGCGGTGTTCCTCTTCGCGACGCCCAATACGTACAAGACGTTCTACTGGCCCGCGGCCTCCGTCTCGCACACCGTCGCACCGGTGCTCGCCTGTGCTGTCGTCATCCCGCTGCTGCGCGCAGGTGGCCGCCGCAGCCGTATGGCCGCCCTGGCAGTCGTGTTCACGGCAGGCGTCTTCATGGGCACGCTCTCCGAGGAGGCGTCGGTCGTCGCGCTGGTGGTGCTGTCCTGTGTGGTGCTGTTCGCGCACCGCGTCTTCGCCGTACGGGTCAGGGCCTTCGCACGGCGCTGGTCGCTCCTCGGGATGGCCGGCATCGTCGTCGGCACCGTCGTGCTGATGACGTCTCCCGGGTCACGCAACCGCCGCGAGCACTACGGCGCCGACCGCGCGTCCATGCTCGCCCCCGAATCGCTGCTGGGCTCCCTGCGCGGGTACGGGCAGATCCTCGAGACGATCCTGACCACCTGGCAGTACACCGGAGCAGTCGCCGCCGGCGTACTCCTCGGCCTGCTGGCACGCGGCCGCGCCCGGCGGCCCGCGGCCCTGCTCCCCTGCCGCCCTGTGCTGCTCACCAGTCTCGGCGCCGCGGCCTTCCTGGTCTCCGGCTACCTGTGCACCGTCATCACGTATCCCGTCTTCGGAGCAGACGTCGTGACGACGGAACGCACATGGAACGACTACCTCCTGCTCTACGTGATGCTGCTGGTCGGCGCAGGTGCCTTCATCGGGCGCTCGCTTCGGCAGCGTGTGGGGCGTACTGGCGTGGCGTCCTTTGCGGCCGCGGCGGTGTGCGCCCTGGCGGTGCTGGGACTGGTCGGTCCGCTGAACGGGCTCGGGGACGCGATGCAGGTACGGGCCGAGAAGTGGGACCGCCAGGACCGGTATCTGCGCGAGCAGGCGGCACACGGCGCCAAGGTCGCGCCGTACACGCCCGTTTCGGTCGCCCAGATGCTGGAGCCGTTCAGCAACCAGGGCCGCAGGATCTGGCCGGCGCAGTGTGTCGCCGACTACTACCACCTGGACAAGGTCACTGACGCGACGCGGCGTCCGTGAGCTCGCGGGCGGAGGCGGCCGCGCGGGAGGTGTTGGTCTCCCGGACCACGTAGTGGGGCCGCCTCTTGGCCTCGTGGTAAATGCGGCCGACGTACTCGCCGATGACACCGAGCGTGGCGAGCTGGATGCCGCTGAGGGCGACGATGGCGGTGATCAGGGTCGCGTAGCCCGGGGTGTCCACACCGTCGAGCAGGACGTTCGCGATGATCCACAGTGCGTAGCAGACGGCGGAAAGGAAGAGCCAGAGTCCGGTGTGGATCGCCATGCGCAAAGGGCGGCTGTTGAAGGAGAGCAGACCGTCGATGCCGTAGTTGAGCAGATGCCGGCCGCCCCACTTGGACTGCCCTGCCGCCCGCTGCACATTCTGGTAGGTGAAGCTGACGGTGTCGAAGCCGATCCAGGAGAAGAGCCCCTTGGAGAACCGGTTGCTCTCCGGGAGGGAGAGGACGGCGTCGACAGCGCGGCGCGACAGGAGCCGGAAGTCGCCTGCCCCGTCGACGATTTCGACCTCCATGAACCGGCGCACGAGACCGTAGTACGCCCGGCTGAGCGTCCTGCGGACAGGGCCTTCTCCTGACCGGTCGCGCTGGGCGATGACCTGGTCGAAGCCGTGCCGGTGCAGCTCCAGCATGCGCGGCACGAGCTCCGGAGGATGCTGGAGATCGGCGTCCATGAGGACGACCACTTCGCCGCAGGACATCCTCAGCCCGGCGAGCATCGCCGCCTCCTTGCCGAAGTTACGGCTGAAGGAGGTGTAGCGCACGCGAGGGTCGGCGGCCGCAAGGTCCAGGAGGTGGATACGGGTCCGGTCGCTGCTGCCGTCGTCGACGTAGCAGATCTCGAAGACCGTCCCGGTGGGCTCGAGAGCGGCGACAAGTTCCGCGTGAAAGGCGCCGATCACCTCACTCTCGTTGAAGCAGGGTACGACGACCGATGTATGGACCGTTGTCATCTCTCTCCATGCGCTGAGGTGCGGGGCGGGCTGCGTAGCGGTGCAACTCGTCGCGTATGGAGGATGGTCGGCAGGCCGCGGAGGTTGCCTCCCCGCACTCGCCGTGGGCCCCGATGTCACCCCGGGGAGAGTGTTCGGCGTGCGCCGACAGCCTGCCTCTCGGGCGGCCTTACGTCACGCCACGCGACGTCGGCGTCCCGTGAGTCCTGCGCAGCCACTCGTCGAGAGCGAGGAAGTCCGCTTCGGTGAGGCCCTGGCGAGGGTCGACACAATGAAGCAGAGCCCGTCCTCGATGGTGTGCGGATACCCAGAGCCGATCGGTGCCGGTGATCTCGTCGTCGACCCAGACGAACGAGCGACCAGCTGCCCAGTCGACAAGGGCGCGGGTTTTCCAGTGCAGCCCTTTCCTCTCGTCCCGCTCATCAGCCTCGGACGGCTCAGGCCAGACCACCACCGGCAACTGCGGCAGGCCGATCCGCGGGGCGATGCACTCGTTCGCGTCGCCCATCCATGTCGTGGCCCAGACCAGTTCGCACGGCAGCGCCGTCAATCGGGGCCCGTGCCCGGGATTGATCCTGGCCACAAGTGGATGGGAGTCGGCGCCCAGTGGTTCGGAACCCGAGTGATAGGTCGGATACCCGTCCGGATACCGCTCCGGCGCCCCGCCGAAGGGAATGAGTGGTCCGTCCACATCGAGGAAGAGCAATGGGCGCTGGGCAGAACCGGTCACGACCGCACGATATCCCGTGCCCGGTGCTCCGACGTGGGGCGCCGGGCGCCCGCCGCGCCCGTCATGCGAGTGCTGCCGCCAGCAATTCCGCGGTCTTGGCGACGAGCGGTTCGTCCGCCGGTGAGCGGGCGTCGTGTTTGGTGGAGAGGACGGCCAGCACGATGGGTGCTCCGTCGGGCGTCCAGGCGACGCCGACGTCGTTGGTGGTCCCGTAGTCGCCGGTGCCCGTCTTGTCCGCGAGGGTCCAGTCCTTGGGGAGGCCTGCGCGGAAGCGAGACCCGCTGGTGGTGTTGGCGAGCAGCCATGCGGTCAGCTGCTGCCGGTCCTGGGGTGCGAGTGCGTTGCCGAGTACGAGCCGGGCGTAGGTCCGCCCGATGGCGCCCGGGCTCGTGGTGTCCGTCACGCGCCACGGTTCGGCCGAGTTCAGCTTGGGCTCCCACCGGTCGAGCATGGTCGTCCGGTCCCCGATCGAGCGGCAGAAGCTGGTGACGGCCGTCGGGCCACCGAGCTCGTGGAGCAGGAGGTTCGCCGCGGTGTTGTCGCTGTATTCGATGGCGGCCGCGCACAGTTCGCCGACGGTCATGCCGTGTGCCAGGTGCTCGGGCGTGCCCGTGATGGGGGCATAGCCGGATTCGGCGACGTCCTTCTCGGTGTACCGGATGCGCTTGGCGAGGAATTCGCCGTGCCGGTCGAGGTCTCTGAGGACGGCAGCGGCCGCGATCGTCTTGAAGACCGAGCAGATCGGAAAGAGCTCGTCCGCGTGGTGCAGCACGGTCCTGCCTGTGACTGTATTGCGCGCGAAGACGCCGAGCCGGGCGGAGTGCTCCCGTTCAAGGTTGGCCAGGGCCCGAGAAAGGTCGTCCTCCGCGCCGGGCGGCACCGCCGAGGCCTGAGCGTCCGTGGACACAGCAACCGCCAGCGCCGTCGCGGCACCCAGGGTCAGAATCGCGCGGCGGCTCGGGCGCGTTGTGAAGCTCTCCAAGATCACTCTCTCCTCTGACGACGACCAGCGTTCCTAGATCCAGACGGTTCGTAGATCCAGACAAGCCGGGCAGTTCCTTCGGTTCCCCCAGAGGCGCCATGTGACGTCATTACGCCCCCGCTGGCCGAGACCCGTCACCTCATACCGATTCCTCCTTGCTGAAACGGCAAGGAACATTGCCGTGCCCACGGCGTCGGACGCAGGGTGTCGGCATGACTGAGATGAACAAGCGAGACATCGCCGATCTGGATGCTGTGGTGGTCGGGGGCGGCGCAGCCGGGCTGTCGGCGGCGCTGACTCTGGCCCGGGCCAGGCGTTCGGTGCTGGTGGTCGACTCCGGGGAGCCGCGCAACGCTCCCGCCTCCGGGGTTCACGGATTCCTCTCCCGGGACGGCGTCGCGCCCGGCGAGCTGTTGCGGGCCGGCCGGGAGGAGGTCACCGGATACGGCGGGCAGATCGTGCCGGATCTGGTCACCGGCGCCCGTCGTACCGGCGAAGGCTTCGTCGTGGACACCGCGAGCGGCCGGAGTTACGGCGCGCGGCGTCTGCTGGTGACCACGGGGCTGGTCGATGAGCTTCCCAACGTGCCAGGTGTGCGCGAGCGGTGGGGCCGTGACGTACTGCACTGCCCGTACTGCCATGGCTGGGAGGTGCGCGACACGCCGATCGGCGTGCTGGCGACCGGTCAGGGGGCAGTGCACCAGGCGTTGTTGTTCCGGCAGTGGTCGGCGGATGTGACCGTGTTCCTGCACACCGCAGGCAACCCGGCCGAGGAACAGTGGGAGCAGCTTGCCGCGCGCGGTATCGACGTGGTCGACGGTGAGGTTGTCGGGCTCGATGTCGACGACGACCGTCTCACGGGAGTGCGGCTGGCTTCGGGGACGTGTGTGCCCGTACGGGCCCTGGCGGTGGCGCCGCGCTTCGAGGCGCGCGGTGAAGTGCTGTCGGGTCTCGGCCTGGCAAGCGTGGAACACCCGCTGGGCGTGGGCAGCTACGTGGAATCGGACGCGAGCGGTTTCACCGGCGTCCAGGGGGTATGGGTGGCGGGCAATGTCACCGACCTCATGGCCGGTGTCGCCGTGGCCGCGGCCACCGGTGTGCAGGCTGCGGCGGCGATCAACGCCGACCTCGTGGCCGCCGATACGGCGGCGGCGGTCGCCAGCCGCGCCGGCGCTCAGGGCCGGCAGACATTCAGCCCGGCCGCGGAGGCCGCCAACTGCGAGCGAGACGTGCGCGACAGCCGCGACGGCAGCGAAGCCCTGCTCCGCCCCGGACACCGCTCCCACGGCTGATCCGGCTCGGCGCTGTCTGCGACAACCTGCGCCGACATCCTCCCCCCGTCACGGCGATGGGCCGAGCGCGGCTACCGCGACATCCGGTACCGGAACGAGCCCGACCGGGGCGGGCACCTCCCGGCCGCCGAGCAGCCGGGCCTGTTCAGCGCCGAACTCCGGGAATCCTTCCGCCTCGTAGGCTGACGCGGCCTGCGCACCCTCCGTCAGGTCGAGCGGGCCCGCAGATGAGCCCGCTCGCCCTGCAGGCCGAACAGGACCAGCAGCTCCACGGCTTCTGTGCCCGCTGCCCCCAGCCAGTGCGGTACGTGCGTGTCGAACTCCGCGACCTCGCCGGGTTTCAGGACCAGGTCCTGGTCCCCGAGAAGCAGCCGCAGCCTGCCGTTGAGGACGTAGAGCCATTCGTAGCCCTCGTGCGTCCTGGGATCCGGGTCGGCCGCAGGCCCCACCGCCGGGATGACCAGCTTGTACGCCTGCATCCCTCCGGCCCGGCGGGTCAGCGGCACGAACGTCATCCCGTAACGGCGCACCGGACGCAGATGCACCCGCGGATCGCCGGTGTGCGGCGCGCCGACCAGCTCGTCCAGCGGGACGCCGTACGCACGTGCCAGCGGCAGCAGCAGTTCCAGGTTCGGCCGCCGCCCGCCGCTCTCCAGCCTCGACAGCGTGCTCTCCGAGATGCCGGTCGTCTCCGCCAGAGCGGCCAGGGTGATGCCGCGCTCACGGCGGAGTTCCCGCAGGCGCGGCCCCACGGTGGCCAGCACGTCGTTCAGCTCGTCCATGCCGCCACCTTGCCGAAACGGCATGAAGCTTTGCAAGCCGGTCCGTCGGCGGATCACTCTCGAGCGCGAAAGCCTCCCGCCGCACACGCAGCACACCTCGCCCAGCGAACAGAAAGGCATCACCATGACCGACAGCACGCACGAAGCGAACGACACCAGCGAAGCCGAACGCTTCTGGGAAGGCCACTACAGCGGCCGCGAACCCGTGTGGAAGGGCACGCCAAACCCCGTACTGGCCGCAGCCGCACAGCCGTTGGCACCCGGCAAGGCGCTCGACCTGGGCTGCGGAGAAGGCGGTGACGCGGTCTGGCTCGCCCGCAGCGGCTGGCGGGTCACCGCCGTCGACGTTTCCTCAACTGCCCTGCAGCGCACGGCCGATCACGGCCGCGCGGCCGGAGTCGGCGACCTTCTCACGACCGAACGGCACGATCTGGCCCGCACGTTCCCCACCGGCAGCTTCCACCTCATCTCCGCCCAGTATCTGCACACACCCTTGGATTTCCCCCGGGCACGCGTCCTGCGTACGGCAGCCCAGGCCCTGACCGCCGGCGGTCTCCTGCTCATCGTCGACCACGGCTCGGTCCGCCCCTGGGCATGGAACCCCGACCCGCACACCCAGTTCCCCACCCCCGAACACGTCTACAAAAGCCTTGAACTGAACCCCGCCCACTGGCACGCCGAACGCCTCGACCGCCCGCAACGCCTGGCCACCGGCCCGGACGGGCAGACCGCCACCGTGACCGACAATGTCATCGCCATCCGGCGAACCACCTGACGGACGGCGGGTAATTCCTCGCGCTCGGCGCGCTCGTCATCTGCTCACGCCCGGCGCCGGGTCGGCGCCGACGCGAGCGTCCCGCATGTCCCGTACAAAGCGGAGGCCTTGGCGACCGTCCAGCTCGATCTCGCCGGCAGGAGCGAATCCCGTACGGGCCAGCACGGCTCGCGAGCCGGGGTTGTCGAGGGTCGTGACAGCTCGCAGCGTGGTCAGTCCGTACTCTGCGGCAGCCAGGGCGCAGACCTCACGAACGGCGGCAGTAGCCAGTCCCCGCCCAGCGGCGTTCTCCGCGATCCGGTATCCGAGCTCGGCCGAACCGTCCTCCACATCAACCAGGTTGACCCGCCCCAGGACCTCACCGCTGCTGCCCACCAGTACGTGGAAGAAGTGCAGCCCGGCGGCCTGCTCGGCCATCAGCTCACGGTGCCGCGCATCGAAGTGGGCGAAGTAGTGGTCGCCACGGTCGGGAACCGACGCGGCGAAGTAGGCCCGATTCTCCTGCTCGAACCGGAGCAGCTCCGGGGCGTGGTCGAAGCGGAGGCGTTGGAGTTGAGGCATGCCGCGATGTTACGCACGCTCACGCGGCGTCGCTTCGGTGAGGGCTTGCAGGACGCCCGCCACGGTGGGGACCAGGTCGCCGGGAATGTGGTCGAGGACGCGGCGCCGGGCGCTGGCGAGGTGGGCGGGCTGGGCCGCTGCGACGCGGGCTCGGCCGGTGTCGTGAGGCCGGTGTCGATGCCGCGGGCGTCGACGCCGTGGCGTTCCGGCCTCGCCCACACCGTCGTCCGGCCCGGCTTCCTGTACGGCGGGCCCGCCACGACCTCGATGACCGGCCAGTGGTTCGCCGCCGCCGAGGCCGGCCACCCGGTCTTCTACGGAGACACCGAGAAGCGCTGGAGCTGGGTCCACGTCGACGACCTCGCCCAGGCGTACGTACGCATCCTCGGCAACCCCGCCACAGTCGACGGCGAGACCTTCGTCATCGCCGACGAACAGCGGCTGCGCGCCCTGGACGTCCAGTACGCCGCAGTCCGCGCCGCCGGCCACGCCGGCGAGATCTCTCTGGATGGAAGGCCGCGCGGCCCACCGACTGACCAGTCCGAAGTCCAGTCGGAAATCATTTGCCGGACGGGCCTCTAGACTCGGCGAATGGCGAAGTACTTCGACGTGCACCCCGACAACCCTCAGCGGCGCACGATCAGCAGTGTGGCTGACAGCATCCGGTCCGGGGCGCTCGTCGCGTACCCGACGGACTCCTGCTATGCGCTGGGATGCCAGCTGGGCAGTCGTGACGGCATCAGCCGGATCCGGTCGATCCGGAACCTCGACGATCGTCACCACTTCACCCTCGTGTGCCAGAACTTCGCGCAGCTGGGTCAGTTCGTGCACATCGACAACGACGTGTTCCGCGCGATCAAGGCGGCGACACCCGGCAGTTACACCTTCATCCTGCCCGCGACGAAAGAGGTGCCGCGCCAGTTGCTGCACCCGAAGAAGAAGACGGTCGGAGTGCGGATTCCTGACCACGCCGTGGCCCAGGCTCTCCTCGCCGAGCTCGGAGAACCGCTGCTCTCCAGCACCCTGCTGATGCCCGACGAGGACGAGCCGATGACACAGGGCTGGGAGATCAAGGAGCGACTCGACCACGTGGTGGACGCGGTCGTCGACTCGGGCGACTGCGGCACCGAGCCGACGACCGTCATCGACTTCTCCGGCGGCGAACTCGAGATCGTACGCCGAGGGGCAGGCGACACCGCGCGCTTCGAGTAGCCGCGCCGTTGGTCACCCTCGCTGGTTACGCGGAGTACGGCGGACGCGGGCGAGGACGAGCACCGTGTCGTCGTCCGGCGGGTCGGGCAGCAGGCTCGCGAGCATACGGTCCGCCGTCTCTTCCAACTGGCCCGAAGCTCCTCGGAGTTCGGCGCGTACGGCCGCCAGGCCCACTTCGATGTCCTTGCCGCGTGTTTCGATGAGGCCGTCGGTGTAGAGGGCGAGAACGGAACCCTCAGGCAGAGTGATCTCGATCGTTCTGAAGCGCTGACCGCCCACCCCAAGCGGAATTCCCAGGACCTCGCTGATGGTCTCGACCGTGCCGTCCGGATGGCGCACGAGAGGCGGGGGATGCCCGGCGCTGGCGATGCGGGCGCGGCCGGTCGTGGGGTCGTACACGATGTAGAGGCAGGTCGCCAGCTCGATCCCCGCCTCCTGGGCGCAGGCGTCGAGTTCGGCGAGCAGGTCGTCCGGTTGCTGATTGTGCCTGGCCAGCGCCTTGGCGGTGAGGCGCAGCCTGCCCATGGCCGCGGCTGCCGGTACTCCGTGTCCCATCACGTCGCCGACGACCAGGGCGACCCGGTCGCCGGACAGGTTGATCACGTCGTACCAGTCGCCGCCGACCTCGGTGATGTGGCTGCCGGGCAGATAGCGGTGGGCGACCTCCACGTAAGGGCTGGTCGCCGGCGCACTGGGAAGCAGCGCGCGCTGGAGGGTGAGGGCGATGTCCTGTACTCGGCTGAAGAGGCGCGCGTTGTCGAGGCAGAGTGCGGCGCGGGAGGCGAGCTCACCGGCCAGGCTGAGGTCGTCGTCGGTGAAGACGGGCCGGGCGGCGGAGCGTCCGAAAATGGTGAGGCCCTGGACCGTGCCCCGGGCGATGAGCGGGGCGATGATCATGCCGACCAGACCGCTGTCTCTCAGCAGCTGGGCGCGGGCCTGGTGAATGACGGTCCGTGTCATGAACTCGTCGTTCACCAGGACGAAGACGGGGCGGCCCGTCTGCAGCATCCGGTGGATGGCCGAGCCGGGCGGGTAGGTGACGGTCTCCAGCCCGCTCACGAGTTCCGTGGCGGGAGGGGGCAGGACGGTACCGGAGGCGATCCGGCGGGTGACCAGCGGAAGCTGCGGGTTGAACACCTCGGGTTCGTCCATCCACTCCACGACTTCGACGACGGAGGCGTCCGAGAAGTCGGGCACGGCGGCCGCGACCAGCTCCCGGGCGGTGACATCCACGTCCAGGGTGGTGCCGATGGAGGCCGCGGCACGGTCCAGCAGGGCCAGCCGCTGACGGCCGGCGGTTGCCTCCATGATGGCCTGCTCCCGGTCGGTCACGTCCACCAGCAGTCCGCCCACTCCCGAGTGGGAGCCGACCGCGCCGCTGAGCGGGAAGAGGCTCACCGACCGCACCTGATCGCGATCCGGGTGCCCCGGCGTCCGTACGCCGACCAAAGCGCCCACGACGTGCTGTCCCCGCGCGGCGACGGCACGCAGCATCCGCTGGTACTCGCCGCCGTCGGACGTGATCATGATCTCTTCCATGCGCCGCCCGAGGTGCTCCTCGATGGGGAGGCCGTCCATGTCGGCGAGCGCCTGATTGAGGTGGACGTAGCGCAACTCCTCGTCGAGCATGACCAGGCCGATGGGGCAGGTCTCGAAGAGGGCATCGAGGAAGGCCAGGTTCGTCTTCACCCGATCGAGCTCGTCACTGCGGCTCGCCAGGGCCATGACCACCGAACGGCCCCCGGCGCCGGTCACGGGAAACACCCTGAATCCGCAGTCGAAATCTGCGCCGTCCCGGTGCCGTGCCGCCAGCCGGCCGCGCCAGTACCCCAGCCTGCGGCCCCGTTCCGCCAGCCGTACCGAAGCGTCGGGGGCGCCTCGCGGTGGATCCGCGAAGAGAACACCGGCAGGCTGGGACAGTACAGCCGCGGCGTCGTGCCCGAAGAGGTCCTGCGCGCCGGGCCCCCAGTAGCAGACCCTGTCTTCCTCATCGATGGCGAAGACGGCGATCGACACGTGCTCCAGCAGCGTCCCGGGCTCGGACCAGAGCGGACCAGGAGCCTTCTCGCCCTCCGACCGAACGGACGCCACCGACCATCGCCTTCCACCCGCGGCACGCACCCCCTCGACCGCACAGGGAAGGCCGGACGAGGCTCAGGCGCCTTTGTCCTACATTGTGCAGGGTTCAGGGCGACTGTGTACGGGTGGCGCCTTCCCGACCGGGCCGGTCAGGCCGCGGTGCCGGTCACGATGCCGATGACCCGCAGGTAGAGCCGTTCTGCCACCGAAGGAGTCCCGAGCCTCAGGCCCGCGCTTCTTGGCTGCGGCGGGTGGGCCCGGATGTGCAGCCGACGCGGTCGTCGGCGCCCGGCTCCTGGACCGGCCCGCCCAGGTTCTCTGAGCGCTCAGGCCGGGTGAGGGCCGGGGCGGGACCCGGTGCGCCGTCCCAGGAGTTCCGCCAGCCCTCGGCGGGTGGCGGCGAGAACGACACGGTCCTGGGGCCGCAGGACGTAGCCAGGGTGGAGGTCCCACAGCAACCCGGCGCCGGTCCGGTCGGCTCCGTACGGACGGGATGCGGCGAGGTCCGGCCGGCGCCCCGAGGGCTCCGCCGTGTCCAGAGCGATCACCCGCCACGCGCCGGGCCGAAACGCCTCGGCGACGGTGCGGCCCTCGAACCGCGGATGCCCGGCGACATCGAGCACGGCAAACAGCAGAACCTTGCGCTCCACAGGGATGGCGCCGAGTATCTGACGGCCCATCATCGCCCCGGCGAACGCGGGGGCCGCGAGCGTGGACACACTGCGGCTGCGGGTGAGCGCGTCGGGGTGCGCGGCCCGCAGGGTGCGGTAGACGGCGGTGGCGAAGTCGTCCTCGTACAGCCGCAGCGCGACCCGCAGATCCGGCTTGACGGTACGGGCGTACAGCGCCGCTTCGAGGTTCGTGGTGTCGGCACTGGTCAGCGCCAGCAGGGCATGGGCCCGATGGATCTTGGCAGCTTCCAGCACACCCTCGTGGGTGACATCGCCCAGCACCACGGGCACGCGCAGCCGGCGCGCCAGCGGGATGCCCCGCGCCTCCGGATCCTCCTCCACGCACACCACCGGGATGCCGAGTTCACGCAGCCGGGCCAGCACCCGCGTGCCGACCTTGCCCAGGCCGAGCAGCACGACGTGCCCGGACAGTCCCCGCGGCGGACGCAGCAGGCCCGCCGCTCCGCGGAACGCGCCGAGAGCCTCCAGTGATCCGGCGACCAGGACCGGCAGCAGCGCAAGCCCCACCAGTCCCGAAAGGAGCTGGAGCACCTGGCGGGCGGTGGGTTCACCGACGGCCGGGTCCCCGATCGCGAACAGGTCGAGGAGCGTGAGGTACGCGGCGTGCAACGGATGATCGCCGGTCGTGAGCCAGGACGCGACGGCGAGGGCGACCACGGCCGCGGCGGCACCGGCGAGCGCACGGCGCAGCCGACGCGAGAAGATCTCCCTCAGTGGGGCGCCCCGGCCGGCCAGCCGACGGGACGGCACCGGCAGCCCGGCGTACGAGATCGTCTCCAGCACAACAGTCCCCCGTCCGGTGGCCGCCGCGACCGTGGCGTCGTCGGGCAGCAGACTCGGACCTTGAGGGCCGCTGCTGTCCGAACCCTCGGCGCCCGCAGGGTCGTTGGTGGTGGACGACAGCAGGGCGAGCGTGCACAAGCCGGGATCGGGTACCTCGCCGGGCCCCGGCGGGGTGCGCTCAACGGCCCGCAGCAGCAGCCCGCCGGCCTGCACGACCTTGCTCGTACCGGCCACCGCTGTGGCGGCCAGGGCGGGCGCTGCCGTGTCCGCGTCGGACAGCACGGTGGTGGAGGCGTCCAGCGCGGTGACGTCCAGACCGGGCATGGCGACGACGGCAGCCTGGTCGAGCAGGCCCTCCAGGTGCTGGCCCAGCTTGCGGTTGTAGAGCCGGATCACCAGCCGCAGCCGGGGGTTGAGCCGCCGGGCGGCCAGCGCGGCCCGGATGTTCATCTCGTCGTCGTCGTACACGAGGGCCAGGGCCGCGGCCCGCTCCACACCGGCCTGACGCAGTGCCTCCTCCGAGGGCTCGGCAGCCTCCACCTCCCGTACCGGAAGGAGGAATTGGCCACTGGAACCGACCTCGTCGGCACCACCCGGCCGGTTCATCGCGGCGGACACCCGCCCGAAGAGCGCAGACGTCCGGATGCGGTTCGGCGCCACAGCGGGCTGCCCACCTGTCGAGGAGCGGGCGGGCGGGACGACCAGCGTCACCCGCTCCCCGTAGACGTCGTGCAGTTCGGAGGCGAGACGGGCGGCCAGCGCGTCGTCACCGCAGACAATCATCTGCCCTTCGGGGACGCCGTGTTGAGGCTGCTGAGGAAGAAGTGAGGACACAGCCCCAAGACTCCCCTGCCGGGCCCGCGGGGTTGAACCCGGGGTATCGGGGTCGGCCCGTCGTTACGACGCGGCTCCGGTGGTGGCCCCGCCCGTACGAGGGCGGGGCCACCAGTGCGTACTACCGCGACGGCATCGCGCTCAACACGCTGCCCGGTACCGGGGCGTAGCCGGTGGCCCGGCTGGTGAAGGTGCCCCGGCCCTGGGTTCGGCTGCGCAACCGGGAGGCATAGCCGAACAGTTCGGCCAGCGGCACGGTCGCGGTGATCACTGCCGTGCCTGCCCGGGCGGTCGAGCCCGAGATCCGGCCGCGCCGTGCCGCCAGGTCGCCGAGGACTCCGCCGACGGCGTCTTCGGGCACCGTGGCCGTGACCTCGGCCACCGGTTCCAGCAGCACCATCGCGCAGGCGCGCAGTGCTTCCCGCAGCGCGAGCCGACCTGCCGTACGGAACGCCATCTCCGAGGAATCCTTGGGATGGGTGGCCCCGTCCGTCAGGGTGACCCGCAGCCCGGTGACCGGGTTGCCGCCGAGCGGCCCTTCAGCCAGAGCGTCCCGGCATCCGGCCTCCACCGCCCGTACGTACTCCGCCGGCACGCGTCCGCCGACGACTGTCGAGGCGAACTCGAAGTCGACCGCACTGCTGCTGCCGCCGTCGAACTCCGCGACGTCCAACGGCTGTGCGTCGAGGACGACATGGGCGAACTGCCCGGCGCCACCATCCTGCTTGACGTGGCGGTACACCAGCCCGGACACCCCACGGGAAACCGTCTCCCGGTACGCCACCTGCGGCCGGCCGACGCTGACATCCAGCCCGTGCGCACGGCGCATCTTCTCCGCCGCGACCTCCAGATGCAGCTCGCCCATGCCCGACAGCACCGTCTGACCGGTCTCGCGGTCGGTGCGGACCCGCAGCGACGGATCTTCCTCGACCAGTCGTGCCAGCGCCGACACCAAACGGTCGGTGTCGATGCTCCTGCGGGCCTCAACCGCCACGGAGACCACCGGATCAGCCACCGTCGGCGGTTCGAGGATCAGCGGCGCCGCCGGTGCGCACAGCGTGGCACCGGTGCGTGCCGCCTTCACTCCGACCACCGCGACGATGTCTCCGGCCACTGCCCGTTCCACCTCCGCGTGCCGGTCCGCCTGCACGCGCAGGATCCGGCCGACCCGCTCGGTGCGTCGCGCCTGCACGTCCAACACCGCCTCTCCTCTGCTGATCGTTCCCGAATACACCCGCAGGTAGGTCAGCCGTCCCGTGGCGGTCGCGTTCACCTTGAACACGAGCGCGGCGAACGGCGCGGACGGGTCGGCGGCCCGCTCCTGCTCCGAGCCGTCGACGGTGCCGCGCACCGCCGGTACGTCCAGCGGCGAGGGCAAGTAGGCCACGGCAGCGTCCAGCAGCGGCTCGATCCCGCGGTTGCGGTAGGCCGATCCGCACAGCACGACCACGGCGTCACCGGCGAGTGTCAGATCCCGCAGCGCTGCCGCCAGCGTCTGCGCGGAGACCGTTGACTGTGCACAGAATTCCTCCAGGGCGATCGGGTGGAGTTCCGCCACCGCCTCTTCGAGCAGCCGACGGCGCCGGCGTGCCTCGTCCTGCAAGTCCTCCGGTACGGGACCGTCCTCGAAGGTGTCGCACCCGTCGGACCAGACCAGCGACCGCATACGGAGCAGGTCCACCACGCCGGTGAACCCGTCCTCCTGACCGATCGGCAGCTGGACCACCAGCGGAACCGTATGCAGCCTTGCCCGGATCGACTCGACCGCCAGGTCCAGGTCGGCACCGGTACGGTCCAGCTTGTTGACGAAGGCGATACGCGGCACCCCGTGGCGGTCGGCCTGCCGCCAGACCGACTCGCTCTGGGGCTCGACCCCGGCGACGGCGTCGAACACCGCGATGGCGCCGTCGAGCACGCGCAGCGAGCGCTCCACCTCGTCGGCGAAGTCGACGTGGCCGGGAGTGTCGATCACATTGATCCGGTGACCGTCCCAGTCACAGCTCACCGCAGCAGCGAAGATCGTGATCCCGCGATCTCGCTCCTGCGAGTCGAAGTCGGTGACGGTCGTACCGTCATGGACCTCGCCACGCTTGTACGTTGCGCCGGTCACATAGAGGATCCGTTCGGTGACGGTCGTTTTGCCGGCGTCGACGTGGGCGAGGATGCCCAGATTGCGGACGCCGGTGAGCGGATTGTCGAAGTGACGGTTTTCGGTGCGCACAACTCTGGCCTTTCAGGAATGACCGACAGCAAGTCAGCGCGATTTCCCGGACGGACCACGACCTGCACTCAGGCCAGGCACAAACCCCTCAAGGCGGAGCAACGTCCCGTGAAGTTTCCGAGGGCGTTGGTTCAGGCCGAACAGACAGGGGGTCAGGTGTTCGTCGCGGAGATCCGGCGTGGGCCGCGCAGCCGACGCCGGACAGACGAAGACACCAGGATCACCTCGTACCGTGACGGGGGAACAACGACAGCGGTGCGGTCACGCACGGCCCGGCTCCCCTCACTCGTCAAGGCGCGCGCTGCGATCTTGTAGCGCGCGATTCCTCGTGAGTGTAGGGAACTTGGTGTGGCGGGAGCACGGGGTTTTTTGCGATGCGGCCGCTGCGCCGACTTTCCGCACGCAGCGGCGGCCTTCACCCACGGGATGCTCGTACGAACAGGAGCGACGGCGGCGTCCGAGCCTCAAGGAGACCGGCTCAGGCTTCGCCGCCGCGCGCCCGCCCAGCCGGTCGCGACACTCGCGCGAACGGCGCCCAAGGCACTCCACGGCGAGGGAGACACCGTATCCCGGGGGCCATACGGGCGACCGGCGGCGCCGTTGGCGCAGCCGGGCGAGACGGGAGAGCACGAACAGGGCAATGCTGGCCCCCACTGTTCTCCGAAGAGGAAGGTTTCTCCATGCTGGAGCGTTCCCGCCGCAAGAACGACACAGAGATCACGTTCGTCATCCCCGCGGACCAGCCTTGCGGCCACGTCAGTGTCGTCGGCGACTTCAACGACTGGCAGCCCGGCGCCCATCCTCTGGTGGCGAGAGAGGACGGCACCCGCGCCGTCACGCTCAATCTGCCCCCTGAGCACAGCTACGGATTCCGCTATCTGGCAGCCGGCGACTACTGGTTCAACGACGAACACGCCGACGCCCACGACGGCCACAACAGCATTCTGCACACCTGATCCCCGCCACCCCTTGTGCCCGCCGCCGCGAAATCGCGGGGGCGGCGAAGTCCGGCCACCGTCCGTAGGTGGCCGGGAATCGCCCCGCGAGGCAGGCGCCGGCTGGGCGACCTCTCCCGCTCCTCGGCGTCACCGGCCACCGGGACGCCGAGCGCTTGGCCCGCGGCAACGCGGCCGACCTGCGCCGGCTCGCCGCCCGGATCACCGCTCTCGCCGACGTCCCCGCACGCCCCACGCCCCGCCCGCCCTGCTCGCCGGCCCGTTCCTCAAGGCGTGGCCGCCCGGATGTCCTGGATACGGCGCCAGGGCTGGTCGGCCTCCAGCGCGAACGCGATTTCCAGCAGCGTGCGTTCGTCGCCGTTCCTGGCGGAGAACATCACCCCGATCGGCAGACCGTCCTCGGTCGCCATGCGCGCGGGCAGGGAGATCGCGGGGCTGCCGACCACATTGTTCAGCGGGGTGAAGGCGACGTAGGAGGTGAGCCGCTCGATGAGCGTCTCGTACGGCACACCGGGGCTGAGATGGCCAAGGCGCGGCGTGGTGTGTGCAAGGACCGGCGACAGGACGAGGTCGTGGTCGCGGAAGGCCGCCGCGTACGCCTCGCGGGAACGGCCCAGCCGGCGCAGCACCGCCGGAGTGCTGCCCAGCCGGCGCCGGTAGTGGTCGCGCAGGCCACGGCTGAGACCGTCCATACGGTGCCGGTCGAAGTGGCGGTCCAGCCGCTTGCCCGTGGCGCCCACGAGGAAGGACAGCAGGCCCCAGTAGGTGATGAAGTCCTCGGCGAAGTGTTCGTCCAGCACGATCCGTACCGGCTCGACCGTGTGGCCCAGCTTCTCCAGCGCGGTCGCGGTGTCCGTCACGGCAGCGCGGGTGGCCGCGTCCGTGGTGACGCCGCTCGGGGAATCGAGCAACAGCCCGATACGCAGACGGCGTTGGGACGGCCCCTCGACCAGGCCGAGTGGTGGCAGCTTCGGGTTGCGCCAGTACTGCTCCGCGGCAGCGAAGAACGCGGCGGTGTCCCGTACGGACCGGCTCAGTATCCCGTCGCTGACCAGGTTGATGGGCAGGGTGCGGCCCTCTTCGTTGGCGACCAGCCTGCCGCGGGTGGCCTTGAGGCCGACGAGCCCGCAGCAGGCGGCGGGGATGCGGATCGAGCCGCCGCCGTCGTTGGCGTGCGCGATCGGCACGGCGCCGGCGGCCACGAGCGCGGCGCTGCCGCCCGATGAGCCGCCCGAGGAGTGCCCCGTGTGCCAGGGGTTGCACACCGGTGGCGCGTTCTCGTACTCGGTGGTGGCGTTGAAACCGAACTCCGGCAGCCGGGTCTTGCCGAGCACCGTCACGCCGGTGCTCAGGAACTGCCGGGCGAACGGCGCGTGCCGCCGCGCGGGCCGCGCCACGTACGCGGAGCTGCCGAAGCCCGTGGGCAGACCGCGGTAGTCGATGTTGTCCTTGATGAAGGTCGGCACCCCCGCGAAGGTCCCCGGCCCGCCCGTGGCGGAGGCGACCGCCTGCTCGTAGGCAGGTACCTGTACGGCGTGCAGATCCCCGCCGGCCTTCCGCACCCGCTCCACGGCGGCCCGCGCCACCTCGACCGGATCGGCTTCTCCGTCGCGGATCAGCCGGGCCAGGCTCACGGCATCGTGCTCTCCCAGCACATCGTCACCAAAGGCATGGACAACGGTCGCGCTCAGGGGATCGCTCACACAGGCCTCCGCCACGGTTGTCGGGACGCAATCAACGCTATGCCGCGCGGGCCCCGGCCACAACGAGTCCCAAGCCTCTTGGCCGATGGCGACTGCACCGGGCACCAGCACAGGCACCGGCACCGGCACCGGCACCGATCGACCGTCCACCGCCTCGGATAGGCTGATATGTGCATAGCGGCACCCGAAAGCTGCACCCCCACCGGAAGATCGCCAGGGAGTGGTCGGCAGGCAGAGGCCCCCACACCCCGGTGCGAGGTCATCGCGTGGACACACACCAGTCGACGAGTGATGTACCGGACCACCCCCTGTCGGCGGTCGGATACGCCGGTGTGCTCCGTGACCTGCTCCCCATCGCACTGTGGCGGGCGGATGCGCAGGGCCGCGTCGTGGAGTGGTCGCTCGCCGCCCGGGAGCTGCTGGGCTACGCGCCGGAGCAGCTGCTGGGCCGGTACGGGATCCCGATGCTGGTCCCCGAGCCCAACCGAGAGCTCGCCGATCAGCTGACGCAGAAGGTCATGGCGGGTGAGGCGGTTGTCGGAGCCCTCCCTCTGGTGCACCGCGACGGATACCTCGTGCCGATGGAGATGTGGATCTGCCCGAGTGCGGACCCGCGGGGCGGCACGGGCATTCTGGCCATCGCGGTGGAGACCTCCGCGGTGCTGAGAATGCGGGATTCGCTGGCGGCCATGGAAGGCCTGTTCACCCAGTCCCCCATCGGTCTGGCCATGTTCGGTCCCGATCTGCGTTTTCTACGGGTCAACGACGCTCTGGCGCGGATGAATGGCGTCTCCGCGGCCCAGCACCTCGGCAGGCGGCCGGCCGAGGTCACACCCGGAGTCAACGCCGCCGCGCTGGAGAGGGTGATGCGGCAGGTGCTGGACCGCCGCACGGCGGTGGTCGACGTGCGCCGCACCGGTCGAACCGCGGGCGATCCCGATCACGACCGGACCTGGTCCTGCTCCTATGCTCCGCTGCTCGGCAACGACGGGCGGCCCCTGGGACTGATCGGTTCCCTGATCGACATCACCGACGGGCAGCAGGCGCAGGCCGAGGCCGAGCGGGCGAGGCAGCGCTTCGCCCTGCTGGCCGAGGCCGGCGAGCGCATCGGGACCACCCTGGACCTGCGCCAGACCGCCGAGGAAGTGGTGCAGGTGCTGGTGCCCCAGCTGGCCGATTCGGCCGACGTACAGCTGCTGGAGGCGGTGCTCGAGCCCGATGACGCCGCCGCATCCACCCAGGGTGTGGTGCGTCGTATGGCGGCCGCCTTCCCCGATCCGTCCGCCCCCACCGCGAAACTGTCGCCGGGCATGACCTTCCAGGTCCCCCTCGGCTCGGTGTACGAGCAGGTCATCGCGGACGGGCGCCCCATGAACCTCTACCAGGCCGACATCCCCGAGCTGATCCCCGATCCGCAGGCCGAGCGACTGCGGGCCTACCTCAGTGCCCGCATAGGGTGCGCGCGGCTGATCCCCGTGGTGGCTCGCGGCAAGGTGCTCGGCGCGGTCGTGGTGACGCGTACCCGCAGCCGTGAGCCGTTCGACGAGCAGGACTGCGTACTCATGGACGAACTGGTCGCCCGGGCCGCGCTGAACATCGACAACGCCCGCATGTACACCAGCCAGCGGGAGGCGGCCCTCACTCTGCAGCGCAGCCTGACGAACTATGCGCTGCCGGACGTGAGCGGCCTGGAACTCACCGGGCGCTACCTCCCCGCCAGCGACCACGAGGTCGGCGGCGACTGGTTCGACGTCATCACCCTGCCCGAGGGCAGGACCGGTCTTGTCATCGGGGACGTCATGGGGCACGGAATCCATGCGGCGGCTGTCATGGGCCAGCTGCGCACAGCGGTGCGAACGCTGGCACGCCTCGACATCCCGCCGGCTCAGATGCTGCGTTCCCTGGACGCCGCCGTGGCCGATCTCGGCGAGAACGAAATGGCTACGTGCGTCTACGCGGTCCACGACCCGGCCGCCGGCGGCTGCCTGATCGCCAGGGCGGGCCATCCGCCTCCGGCCCTGGTCGATGCCCGGGGGACGATCGCGTTCCTCGACGGCCCCTCGGGTACGCCCCTGGGAACGGGCGGACAGGACTTCCGGACCGAGGAGGTGCCCCTGCCCCCGGGCAGTCTGCTGGTGCTCTATACCGACGGCCTCATCGAAGCCCGCGACAGAGACCTCGACCAGGGCATGCAGCAACTCGCCCAGGCGCTGCGGCACCTCGACCACCCTCTGGAGGAGATCTGCGACCGTGTACTCGGCCAACTGCTGCCCTCCGCGGCGCAGGACGATGTGGCGGTGCTCCTCGCGAGAACGCTGCCTCGACCGGTGCCGGTGAGGGATCACCCCGAGCCCCATCGCATGGGCGGTCCAGCCCGGGTAGTGCCAGGGTGGTAGTGATGGACACACCGGTGACGACGTTCAACGAGGGCCCGGATGACCCGTTCGCGGTGCGGCGCGCGGCGTGTGGCGTGCTGGACGACCGCGGCAGGATCGTGGGCTGGAGCAGGCGGGCCGAGGCGCTCCTCGGTTATCGGCCCGAGGAAGCGCTCGGGCGGCCCGCGGTCGGCTTCCTGCTCGACCCCCGTGACCACGAGTTCGTGATGGACGCGGTGGCGGAATGCGTACGGGACCTGGGGTGGTACGGGATCGTGCCCGTCCGGCACCGCGACGGCCGTCGCATGGAATTCGGCTGTCGCGCCAGGGTCGTCGCCAGGGGCGACGACTCCCCACGCGAGTGGTTTCTCGTTGCCGCGCCCGCGGAGGAAGTGATCCAGTGGGAGACGGACCGGTCGGTCCTGGACGGACTGTTCCGCCGCTCCCCCATCGGTCTGTCCGTCCATGCCCCGGACTTGACGATCCTGCGTGTGAACCGGGCGATCGCGAGGTTCAGCGAGATATCGGTCGAGCAGCACCGCGGGCTGCGTACCAGCGACTTCCTGATCCAGCAGGACACCGACACGGTGGAGAGGCAGTTGCGGGAGGTCCTGCAGACGGGCCAGTCGTCGATCTTCACCGAGCAGCCCGCCCGTCTGCGGCGGGATCCCGGCCGTGAACTGGTCGTGTCGGTATCGGCATTCCGGATGCACGACTCCTCCGGGCGGATCCTCGGCGTGACGCAGACGGTCGAGGACGTGACCGACCGCTACCAGGCCCGGCGACGGCTCGCCCTGCTCAACGAAGCCAGTGCCCTCATCGGAACCACGCTGGATGTGGCGAAGACGGCGGACGAACTGGCCGGGGTGGCGGTCCCGGGCCTCGCCGACTGTGTCTCCGTGGACCTGCTGGAGACGGTGACCCGCGGGGAAGAGCCCACTCAGGGGGGAGTGCTCGGCCCGCTGCGCCGGACGGCGGTCCGCAGCATTCTGCCGGACACGGCGGAGGTGATGTATCCGCTGGGACACACGATTCACATCCCGCCGGAAACCATGCAGGCGAGGTGCCTGGCCGAAAGGCGTCCCATCCTCGACGCGCATCTGGAGGGCGCCAACACGTGGCTCACCATGGACCCGGACCGGGCTGAGCGCGCTCTCGCACTGGGCATCCACTCGCTGATGGTGGTGCCGCTGGTCGCGCGGGGGCTCGTGCTCGGCCTGATCAGTATGTGGCGGTCTCGGCGGCTGGAGTCGTTCGAGGAGGACGACCTCACTCTCGCCGAAGAGTTCGCCTCCCGCGCCGCCGTCTGCATCGACAACGCGCGCCGCTACACCCAGGAGCACGAGGCGGCGCTGACCCTGCAGCACAGCCTGCTCCCCCACGAGGTTCCCGGGCACCCGGCGGTCGAAGTCGCCCACCGTTACCTGCCTGCCGACGCCACGACCGGTGTCGGCGGCGACTGGTTCGACGTCATCCCGCTCTCGGGGCTGCGCGTCGCCCTTGTCGTCGGCGACGTCGTCGGCCATGGCATCCACGCGGCGGCCACTATGGGCCGGCTGCGTACGGCCGTACACACCCTGGCGAATCTCGACCTCACCCCGGACGAGGTCCTCTCCAACCTCGACGATCTGGTGGACCGACTGGCCGCCGAGCAGGAGCCGACCGACGAACGTTCCCCTCAAGTCGTCGGCGCGACTTGTCTGTACGCGGTCTACGACCCGGTCTCGCGGCACTGCGCCCTGGCCCGGGCCGGCCACCCGCCGCCCGCGGTGGTGTCACCGGGCGGGCAGGTCCACCTCCTCGACATCCCCGCAGGTCCGCCGCTGGGCCTGGGCGGGCTACCGTTCGAGGCCGCCGAACTGAAACTGGCCGAGGGCAGCCTCCTGGCCCTCTACACGGATGGCCTCATCCGGGGCCGGAAGCGAGACGTCGACGAGAGTCTGGCCGATCTGTCGGGGGCGCTGGCGGCACCCGCCCGTTCGTTGGAGGACACGTGCAGGGCGATCGAGGTCGCGCTGCTGCGCGACCGGCCCACCGATGACGTCGCCGACGACGTGGCCCTGCTCATCGCCCGTACCCGCGTCCTGGCGGCGGAGCAAGTGGCCACGTGGGAGCTGCGCGTCGAGCCGACCGCAGCTGCTCGGGCCCGGGCGCTGGTGGCGTCCCAACTGGCCCAGTGGGGACTGGACGAGATGGCCTTCACCACGGAGCTGATCGTCAGCGAGCTGGTCACCAACGCCTACCGGTACGGCGGCGGGCCGATCACCCTGCGGCTCATCCGTGACGGCCACCTCATCTGTGAGGTGTCCGACACCGGCAGCACCTCACCGCACCTCCGCCGGGCCCGATCCACCGACGAGGGCGGCCGCGGACTCTTCCTGGTGGCCCAGCTCACGGAGAGGTGGGGGACGCGGTACACGCGCGACGGCAAGACGATCTGGACCGAGCAGCGGGTGTGAGAGTTCGCATTTGCATGCCTATGCACTAAATGGCATACTTTTGCTATGCATAGCCCTCTACCCGAGGAACATGACCTGATGAACACCGGAGCCCACCCCCACGCTCCTGCCCCCCGCGCGAACATCGCCCTGGCCCGCGACTGCGACGAGTGCCGCGGCTGGGGAAGCGTGGTGAACGATGGCCGCTACCAGCTCTGCCCCTTCTGCCAGGACCTGAGCACCTGACCACGGACCGCGCCGCCCGACTCACAGGGGCCTCAGGCCGCGACGGCCAGCCGCCCGCGGGAGGGCATTGTCGTGACGACAGGCCGATGCGGCGGAATGATCTCACCGCCCGGCAACAGCTCGCCGGTGTCGTCGAAGACGACCGTGCCGTTGCACAGAAGGCTCCAGCCCTGCTCGGGATGCGCGGCGACGACGCGGGCGGCGTCACGGTCGGGGTGGTCGGCGGTGGGGCACGCGGGCCGATGTGAACACATCTCACGTCTCCGATTCTTGATCGTCCGGTACTCGCTGATCCTTGCTGCTGGATTCCGGCTTCGCAGTCTCACAAGTGATGATGCGCTCTGTTCGTACCGCTTGTGTCACCGGATATGACCGGGCCGGAAACGAGAACTCACCGGCCCGCGGCGGTCGTTGTGCGGCACGGACCGGGGGCGGGTCGGCCGTCGTGATGCCCGATTGCCGATTACTCCCCTTCCGCCGCGGGCTGGTCCACCCGGCGGTCCCAGTCCGGCGAGCTCGAACCCTCGCCCCAGCCGGTGGCCATCGCTCTTCCGGCCTGCCCTTGATCGGTTCAGCGTGAGGGCGCGATCGGGTAGGGAACGAAGGTCGTGCTGTTCTCGTCTATGGCGAGCCGCTGCCCCAGCGGGGGCACGGCGCGCTGTGGGCAGTCGAGACGTTCGCAGACGCGGCAGCCCGTGCCGATCGGTGTCGCAGCCGAGGCGTTGTCGAGGTCGAGGCCGTCCGAGTAGACGAGCCGCGAGGCGTGCCGGACCTCGCAGCCCAAGCCGATCGCGAAGGTCTTGCCGGGCTCGCCCCAGCCGTCGCGGCTGCGGGTGACCGCGCGGGCTGTCCACAGATACCGCCGGCCGTTCGGGCATCGCGGCGATCTGGACATGGATACGGCCGGGGGCGGCGAACACCTCGTACACATTCCACAGGGGGCAGGTGCCGCCCGCCCGGGAGAAGTGGAAACCGGTCGCGGACTGCCGCTTGGACATGTTGCCCGCGCGGTCCACGCGTACGAAGGAGAACGGCACCCCGCGCAGCCGCGGTCGCTGGAGTGTGCTCAGGCGGTGGCAGACCGTCTCGTAGCCGAGGCCGAAGCGGTCGGTGAGGCGCTCGATGTCGTAGCGCAATTCCTCGGCCGCGGCATGGAAGCCGCGGTACGGCAGGATCAGCGCAGCGGCGAAGTAGTTGGCGACGCCGATCCGCGCCAGCTTCCAGGTTGGGGTGCCCTCGTCGAAATCCTCGGACGCATGCCCGGAGATTCCGTCGCCGTACTCCAGCAGCGCCAGCTGTGTGGCCATACGGAACGCCTGCTGGCCCGGGCGCAGTCGGGGCGAGAGGTGCACCGTGCGGTCCCGCGGATTGAACTGGTGCGGCCTGTCGCCGTCGGAGGTGACGCGCACGCGGTGCTGATGGGAGAGACGGGCAGCCAGCGCCTGACGGACCTCGCCAGGCCTGACGCCGACAGTGGCGGCCAGCTCCTCGGCGGCGGTATCGGCGTCGTGGAGGTAGTTCTGGCGCCGATAGAAGAACTCACGGATCTCCTCGTGCGGAGTGCGCGGCATGGGCGATTCTGCGGAGACGGCACGGCCGTCGGCCGCCTCGGCGAGCCGCTCACCCAGCTCCTGATTGCGGCGGCTCAGACGTAGCAACGCCTCCCCGACACCGGGCAGTCGGGACGCGAGATCCGACAGGTCGGAGGCCGACACCCGGGCGGCGGCCACCTCGTCGGCCATCGCTTCGCGCAGGTCGGCCATGAGGCGGCTGGTATCGCGTTCGGAGAAGAATCCGGCGTCCACGCCGAACGCCTCGGTCAGCCGCAGCAGTACGGGCACGGTCAGCGGCCGGGAGTCGTGCTCCATCTGGTTCAGATAACTGGGCGAGATCGCGAGGACCCGGGCCAGCTCGGCCTGGCTCATGCGCCGTTCATCCGACTCCTGGACCGCAAGACCGGCCGGGGTTCCACACGTACGACCGGCGCTGAGGCCGGTTGCCTGCACCTACACGATCGGCAACCCCGTGTAGTTCTCCGCCAGTTCCGCCGCCGCGTGCCGCGAGTTCGCCAGGCGGTGCAGCTGGGACAGCTGCAGCCGGGTGTCGAACGCGGACTGGGCCGGATCCGTGTGGAGCATCGTCGTCATCGAGTACGAGAAGTGCTCCGCTCGCCAGACCCGGCGCAGGCACGTGTCGGAGTAGGCGTCGAGCAGTTCCGTCGAGCCCGTGTTCTGCTCGTGGATCAGTGCGCGAGCCAGGACGATGACGTCGGATGCCGCGAGGTTGAGGCCCTTCGCGCCCGTCGGCGGGACGATGTGGGCCGCGTCCCCGGCCAGGAAGACGCTGCCGAACCGCATCGGCTCCGTCACCGAACTGCGCATCGGGAGAACGGACTTGGAAGTGACCGAGCCCCTCTCCAGCTTCCAGCCCGGGTCGGTGTCGATGGCGAAGCGGGCGTCCAGCTCGTCCCAGACGCGCTCGTCCGGCCAGTCGGCGGGATCGGTGTCGTTCGGCACCTGGAGGTAGAGGCGGCTGACGGCGGGCGACCGCATGCTGGCCAGGGCGAAGCCCCGCTCGGAATGGGCATAGATCAACTCGTCGTAGACCGGGGGCGCCTGGGCGAGAATCCCGAGCCAGGAGTAGGGATGGATCCGCTCGTACGTCGTGCGGACCGACTCGGGGACGGCGTTGCGCGTCACCCCGTGGAAGCCGTCGCAGCCCACGACGTAGTCACAAGTGAGTGTCTGCTCCCGCCCCTCGTGGAGGTAGCGGATGAGCGGCCGGTCGCTGTCGGCGTCCTCCACCGAGCGCACTTGGGCGTCGAACAACAGCGGTCCGCCGTCGGTGAGCTGGCGGGCTATCAGGTCCTTGACCACCTCGGTCTGCGCGTACACCGTCACGCTCCTGCCACCCGTGAGGGCGAGGAAGTCGAGCCGGTGCGCGCCGCGGTCGAAGCGCAGCTCGATGCCGTCGTGGACCATGCCCTCGCGGTCCATGCGCTCGGCGACTCCGGCGGAGCGCAGGGCGTCCACGGTGCCCTGTTCGAGGATGCCTGCCCGCTGGCGGTTCTCGACGTGGACGCGGTCGCGTGATTCGAGGGTCACGCTGTCGATGCCGGCGTTGCGCAGCAGCCGGGCCAGCAGCAGTCCGCCGGGACCTGCGCCGATGATGCCGACGGTGGTGTGCATCAGCAGCCTTCTTTCCGGGGGGTGGTTCACATTGTGCCCCCATCTCCGGGCACTGGCGCTGACCTGCTGCCGGGTCAGCTGACCGGGTGACAGTAACCCGGTCACTTCTCCAGTACGAGTGCCAGGCCCTGGCCGACGCCGATGCACAGTGCGGCGATTCCGGTGCCGGAGCCTGCCGCGGCGAGCTGGTGGGCGACGGCTCCGGTGATGCGGGCGCCCGACGCGCCGAGCGGATGGCCGATGGAGATGGCGCCACCGCGCGGGTTGACCACGGCCGGGTCAAGTCCTGGCCACTGTCCGATGCAGGCAAGCGCCTGGGCCGCGAACGCCTCGTTGAGTTCGAGGGTGTGCAGGTCCCCGAGGCCGCGGCCGGCCTTCTTGAGTGCGCGGTGGACCGCTTCGACGGGTCCGGCTCCGAAGTACTGCGGCTCGATTCCGGTCACGGCCGTGGCGCCGATCCTGGCCAGCGGCTCGCGCCCGGTGGCGCGCAGGCCGTCCTCGTCGGTGAGCAGCAGGGCTGCGGCGCCGTCGTTGAGCGGTGAGGAGTTGCCCGCAGTGACGGTGCCGCCCTGGCGGAAGACGGGCTTGAGCTTGGCGAGGGCCTCGGTCGACGTGGTGTCGCGGATGCATTCGTCGCGGGCCAGATCGACGCCGTCGACCAGGGCGATCTCCGCGTCGTACAGTCCCGCCTCCCAGGCACGCGCGGCCTTCCGGTGGCTTTCGAGGGCGAAGGCGTCCTGTGCCTCGCGGTCGATGCCGTAGCGGTCGGCGACCAGTTCGGCGCCTTCGCCGAGGGCGACCGTCCACTCCTTGGGCATACGCGGGTTGACCATGCGCCAGCCGAGCGTGGTCGAGAACATCTCCTGGTGGCCCGCGGGGAAGGCGCGTTCGGGCTTGGGTACCACCCAGGGTGCGCGGCTCATCGACTCGACGCCGCCCGCGACCGCGATGGACGCGTCCCCGACGGCGATGGCCCGGGCCGCCTGGATGACCGCTTCCATGCCGGAGCCGCAGAGCCGGTTGACCGTGGCGCCGGGCACGGTGACGGGAAGCCCGGCCAGCAGCACTGCCATACGGGCCACGTCGCGGTTCTCCTCCCCCGCGCCGTTGGCGTTGCCGAAGAAGACGTCGTCGATACGCGCCGGGTCGAGGTCGGGCGTACGGGAGACGAGCGCGCCGAGCACATGGGCTGCGAGGTCGTCGGGGCGTACGCCGGACAGGGCGCCGCCGTACTTGCCGATCGGCGTGCGGACGGCGTCGACGACATAGACATCACGAAGGCGGTCGGTCATGTCAGCTCCTGGTGCGGGCGGAGGGAGAGGGACGGTCAGGGGGAGTCAGCTGGTGGGGAGGGGAATGCGGACGGGCGCGGCGGTCTTGTCCCGCACCTCGTCGGGAGTGACCCCGGGAGCGGTCTCGACGAGGTGCAGCCCGTCCTCGGTGACATCGAGGACGGCGAGGTCGGTGATGATGCGGTGCACGCAGGCCTTGCCGGTGAGCGGCAGGGTGCACTCCTGGACGATCTTCGGTGAGCCGTCCTTGGCCGTGTGGTCGGTCAGGACGATGACGCGGCGGGCTCCGTGGACCAGGTCCATGGCGCCTCCCATACCCTTGATCATCTTGCCGGGGATCGACCAGTTGGCGAGGTCGCCGGTGGCGGAGACCTGTATGGCGCCAAGGATTGCGGCGTCGATATGGCTGCCGCGGATCATGCCGAAGGAGAGTGCGGAGTCGAAGAACGCGGCTCCGGGCCGGACGGTGACGGTCTCCTTGCCCGCGTTGATGAGGTCGGGGTCGATCTCGTCGTGAGTCGGGTAGGGCCCGACGCCGAGGATCCCGTTCTCCGAGTGGAGCACCACATCCATGCCCTCGGGAAGGAAGCCCGGGACGAGCGTGGGCAGCCCGATGCCGAGGTTGACGTACGAGCCGTCGGTCAGCTCGGCGGCCGCGCGGGCAGCCATCTCGTCTCGTGTCCAGGCCATCAGCCTCGTACCGTCCTCTTCTCGATCGGCTTGTCGGCGGCCTGCCCGGGGGTGAGCGCCACCACGCGCTGGACGAACACCCCGGGCAGATGGACGGCATCGGGGTCGATCTCGCCGGGTTCGACGAGTTCCTCGACCTCGGCGACGGTCACTCGGCCTGCCATCGCGGCGAGGGGGTTGAAGTTACGGGATGTCTTGCTGAAGACGAGATTGCCGTGGCGGTCGCCCTTTGCGGCCCGTACGAGCGCGAAGTCGGTGGTGATGCCGTACTCGAGGACGTGCTCGAGTCCGTCGAAGGTGCGGATTTCCTTGGCGGGGCTGGGCACGGCCACCCGGCCGTCCGCTGCGTACCGGCGGGGCAGACCGCCGTCGGCGACCTGGGTGCCGACTCCGGCGGGGGTGAAGAAGGCGGGGATGCCGCAGCCACCGGCCCGCAGACGCTCGGCGAGAGTGCCCTGGGGGACGAGCTCGACCTCCAGCTCGCCGCCGAGGTACTGGCGGCCGAATTCCTTGTTCTCGCCGATGTACGAGCCGGTGACGCGGGCGATACGGCCCGCGGCGAGCAGGGTGCCCAGCCCGGCGCCGTCCACCCCGCAGTTGTTGGAGACCACCTGCAGCCCGCGGACACCACGAGCCAGGAGCGCCGCGATCAGCGTGTTGGGCACACCGCTCAGCCCGAAGCCGCCGACGGCCAGCGAGGCGCCGTCGCCGATGTCGGCGATCGCCTCGGCGGCGCTCTGCTTGGCCTTGTCCATGGAGGGTTCCTTGTCGCCGGCCGACAGAACCTGCGGGAGGCTGTTGTTCGCCAGATGAACTACAGTTCACTTCTACTCGAGAGTGTGCGTTCACCGGCCACGCAATGTCAACGGCTGCACGGAACGCCGAGGGAAGTCAGAAGGACTCCGCTCCGCAACCGCACGGAGGGCCGATGGCCGTCACGACGCCGACCCACGACACGGCACCCGCCGAAGCCGTGGGGCCGCTGATGCGCGGCATCTCCGTGCTGCGCATCATCAGCGAGGCCGACGGCGTGATGACCGTGAGCGAGCTCGTACGCTCCACCGGCCTCGCCCGCTCCACCGTCGACCGGATCGCCGCCACCCTGGCACGCATGGGCTACCTCCGGCTCGACGGCCACCGCGTCGTCCTGGCGCCGCGCCTGATGGAACTCGGCAACGCCTATCTGGCCGCCGTCCGGCTGCCGCGACTGCTCGGCCCGCTCGCCGAGAAGCTTGCCGACGAACTCGACGAGTCCGTGTCCTTGGCCGTACCGGACCGTGACGGCATCCGCTTCGTCCATCAGACCACCCGGCGCCGGGCCATGTCCCTCACCCTCCGCATCGGGGATCTGCTGCCTGCCGAACGCACCGCGCAGGGAACGGTGTTCGCCGCGTACTGGAGCGAGGAGGAGTGGGCGCACTGGCACGCACGGAGGACCGCCGACCCGCACGGCCGCGCCTTCGAAGAGCGCGCGGCCGAGGACGCGCCCGCCTTCGTAGAAAGCGCGGCCGAGGCACGCGCGCAGGGCTGGGCCGTGGACGACCAGCTGATCGAGCCGGGACTGATCGCCCTCGCGCTGCCGGTCCGGGCCCCCGACGGCGAAGTGGTCTGCGCCGTGAGCCTGGTGAGCCACACCAGCCGCCACAGCGCCGAGTCGCTGCGGGAGTCACTGCTGCCACGCGCGCGCGATGCCGTTGCCGCGATGGAACAGCGCCTGAGTCACCCGGCAGGGGAAGATCAGGCCGACGAGCCGCCCGCCGGTGGACTCGCCGACTGGACCAACGCCTCCAAGCAGGAGCTCGGCGCGGAGTTCGTGGAGTCGCTCGCGCGCGGCCTCACGGTGATCACCGCCTTCGGGGACGGCAGGGCGGAACTCACTCTCGCCGCCGTCGCGGAGGCCACCGGTCTCGCCCGCGCCACTGCCCGCCGCGCCCTCATCACGCTGGAGCACCTGGGGTACGTCGAAGCGCGGGAGCGGACCTTCCGCCTCACCCCGAGCGTGCTCGCACTCGGCTGTCCGCCGCTGTCGCGCACCACACTCTCCGAGATCGCCTCGCCCCATCTGGTCGCCCTCGTCCAGCAGGTGCACGACTCGGCGTCCCTGGCCGTGCTCGACGGCGACGCCATCCAGTACACGGCCCGCGTCGCCACCGGCCGGATCATGAGCGTCAACATCCAGATCGGTACGAGATTTCCGGCGTACGCGGCGTCCATGGGCCGCGTCCTGCTGGCCGGCCTGCCGCCGCAGGAACGCGCCGCCCGGCTGGAGCGCACCGAACGGCGGGCGCTGACGCCCCGGACCGTCACCGGCCTGCCGGAACTCGAAGCGGTCCTGGAGCGCGTGGCACAAGAGGGGTACGCGCTGGTCGACGAGGAACTCGAGGAGGGCCTGCGCTCACTCGCCGTACCGGTGCGCGATCTCGACGGACAGCCGGTCGCGGCCGTGAACGTCGCCATGCACAGCAGCCGCCGCACGGTTCAGCAGTGCCTGGCCGAGGTCCTTCCCGAGCTGCGGGCGACCGCCGCCGGGATCGAGGCCGATCTGCACATCGCGGGGCGCTTCACAAGGATCCCGACGGCCTGAGCCGGGCTTTGGGGCGGCCGGTCGCCCCGGCGGACCTGCCCGCCCGCGCCTACGGGGACGCTCAGCCCGGCAAGATCGGGCCGGACAGGACCTAAGGGGTCGGGATACCGCCGGGGCGGGCCGGGCGGCCGAAGCGGACCGGGACCCCCGGCGAATACAGCACGCTCACCGGCTCTCCCTCCGGTTCGGGCAGTCCCGCCGCGCTCACCAGGTCCTCGTCGCACTCGATGAGCTCCCCGCGGTGCAGGGGCCAGCGCGGATGCGTGTTGGGCAGGTATACCGACCGGCCGAAGAACGTGTTGTGCATGCCCCAGCGGGCGGTCAGGAAGTGCTCCAGCTCGCTGGGGTCCTCGACCCTCTCACCGATCCGCAGGGCAATCCGGCTGTGCGCGCCTCGCGGTCCGGGCCAGCGCCGCGTGCTCGTGTAGGTGAGCACGTCGCCGTCCCGCCGGATCGACATGCGAGACCACAGGTACGGCAGCCGGAAAGCCGCTCGTGCGACGGCCACCGGTATCAGCCGGGAGGCGTCGAGCGACCGGAAGACCACCCCGCGCCGCCCATGGGCATCGCGCGAGTAGAGACGGACGTTGGTCTCGGGAAAAGTGCCCAGGTAGGGGACACCGGGCAGGCGGAACCAGCCCACGCGGTGCATCCGGAAGGCCACAAGTCCGATGTAGGTGACCCCGTGGAGAGTGTCGGGAGTCGTGCCGGGCGGCAGGAGCGGTGCCACGTCCGCCGGATCGGCGGCCCAGTGCACGAATGCCAGGTCCAGCCAGGACTGGGTGAGCAGGGGGCTCACGTCGGGGTGGGGTGAGTCCGCCGTTATGGACTGGGGAGGACGTGGTGTGTGCAGCACCCTGTCAGGATCTCAGAGTCCCCCTCGGCAGCCGGGACGGGGGCGCGGCCGGGCTCCTGAGCTGCGCCTACTGCAGTGCGTGCACCGCCGCTCTGAAGGCGGCCGGCATGCGGTGGGCCGCGGGAACGATCAGGCGTGCTGTGCCGGGGTACCGGGCGGCCCGCAGCAGGCCCTCGGTGAGCAGACGGTGGCGCCGGGTCAGCCGCGCCCACTGCGCGGGGTAGTCCTGAGGGCGGGCGGCGGCCAGACACCGAACGGCGGCCGCGGCCGTCGCCAGTGCCAGGGCGACACCCTCACCCGTCAGGGCATCGACATAGCCGGCCGCGTCACCGACGAGCAGAGCCCGCCCGGACCACTGGGTCCGCGCCCGCTGCCGCAACGGTCCTGCGCCGCGTACGGAATTCGCCTCCCGGTCCCGGAGCAGCTCGGCGAGTACGGGAAATCCCGCCATGTGCTCTTCGTAGGAGCGACGGTGGCGGCTGAGCACGGCGACCCCGACCAGGTCGTCCCCGACCGGCGTCACGTACGCCTCACCGTGGCGGGACCAGTGGACTTCCACGAAGTCGGCCCACGGAGCGATGCGATAGTGGCGCCGCAGGCCGTAGCGACGGTGTCCCGCTCCCCCGGGACTGTCCAGGCCGAGCGCGCGGCGCAGCGGTGAGTGCAGGCCGTCGGCGGCAATCAGCCAACGCGCCGTCAGCCCCGCCGCCCTGACCCGGTCGTGGCTCTGGCGGATCTCCCCCACTTTGCCCGGGACGATCTTCACCCCGATGTCCAGGGCGCGTTGATACAGGGCGTCGTGCAGCTCCGTCCGCCGTACGCCGAGCCCTGGGCGGTCCCGGAACGTTGCCTCCGCACGACGGGCACCGTCGAGGTAGCGGATCCCGCGCAGGTCACGGCCAGACACGTCGACGCCCAGCGAACGCAGCGCCGCCACACCGCTCGGCATGATTCCCTCGCCGCACGCCTTGTCGACGGGAGCGGGGCGCGGCTCGACGACCACGGCTTCCATTCCCGCCCCGGCGGCATGGATGGCGGCCGCCAGACCGGCAGGGCCTCCGCCCGCGACCAGCACGTCGATCACGTCCGTACTCCCGCGGCTGTCGCGAGAGCCAGGGCCCCGTCCTCGCACCGGATGCGGACCGCCATGAGCACGGAGTTGAGCGTCGTGAAGGCGAGGGCTGTCACCCACGCACCGTGGACCAGTGGCAGGGCAAGCCCCTCCGCGGCGACCGCGACGTAATTGGGGTGGCGCAGCCATCGGTAGGGCCCGCCGGTCACCAGGGGCAGGCCCGGGACGACGATGACGCGGGTGTTCCACTGATGTCCGAGCGTACGGATGCACCACCAGCGCAAGGCCTGGGCGGCCACGACCACGGCGACCATCGTCCAGCCGAACAGCGGCAGGAACGGGCGGCCGGCCAGCCGGACTTCGGCGAGACAGCCCGCCAGCAGGGCGGTGTGCAGGGCGACCATGGCGGGGTAGTGGCCTCTGCCGGTTTCGATGCCGCCGCGTGCCCGGCTCCAGCGGGTGTTGCGCAGCGCCACGGCGAGTTCGGCGAGTCGCTCGGCGGCGACAGCGAGCACCCCGGCGGTGTACCAGATCATCGTTTTCTCCGAACTACCAGCGCAGCAGCACCAGTTCGCAGCAGAATCCCGGTCCCATGGCCAGCAGCAGACCGGGCGTTCCCGGTTCGGGACACTTCTGCTGGAGCGTGTCCCGAAGGACGTGCAGGACCGAGGACGAGGACAGGTTGCCGACATTGGCGAGCGAGCGCCAGGTGACGTCGAGGGCACCGTCGGGCAGGGAGAGAACGTCGGAGACGGCTTCCAGGACCTTCGGTCCACCGGGATGGCACACCCAGTGGGCCACGTCCTTCGGCTTGAGGCCGTGCTCCTCCAGGAATCCCTCGACGTCGCCCTTGAGATGGCGGCGCACGACGTCGGGGATGGCCGCGTCGAGCACCACGCCGAAGCCGGAGCTCTGGATGTCCCAGCCCATGAGGTGTTCGGTGTCGGGGTACATGCGGCTGCGGGTGGCCACCACCTCGGGGCCTGTCGTACGGGCCGCGTTGTCGCCGACGGCAACGACGGCCGCCGCCCCGTCGCCGAACAGCGCGGTCGCCACCAGGTTGGCGGGCCGCGTGTCGTTGCGCTGGAAGGTCAGCGAGCAGAGTTCGACGGAGAGGAGCACGGCCACGTGGTCGGGCCGGCCGAGCAGGTAGTCGTGCAGCCGGGCCACGCCGGCCGCTCCGGCGACGCAGCCCAGGCCGAAGACCGGCAGCCGTTTCACATCGGGCCGCAGGCCGAGACGTCCCACGAGCCGGGCGTCGACGGAGGGCGCGGCCACTCCGGTGACGGAGGTGAACATCAGCAGGTCCACATCGGTGGGCCGCAGCCCCGCGGTCCGCAGCGCACCGCGAACGACCTCTGCGCCCATGCTCGTGGCCGCCGTGATGAACACGTCGTTGGCGGCGCCGAGGCCGTCCAGCTCGCCGTAGCGTTCCAGGGGCAGCACCGTGTGCCGCGTACGCACCTGCGCGTTCTCGTGAAGGCGATCGAGGACACGGCGGTCGGCGCCCGGTGGCAGGCAGGTGCGAGCCACCATGTCGGTGATGTCGCGCTGGGGGTGGCGGTGCGGTGCCAGGGCGCCGTGAACGGCTGCGATCCGGGTCATCCGGCTTCCCGCCTGGGAGGCATCATGGCCCATTCCTAACCCGCGCGCGGGCACGGGACACCTCAAGTAGCCCGTGCGGCTGTCACACCCGTACGCCTCGGAGTGCCTACGATCACACGATGGGCACCACGGATCGGTCACCCGTATACGCCCCGGCCTCGTGCCGGCCCCTGCGCCGCGCGGCCGGGCTGGTTCTGTCCTGCCATCCGGGACCGGTGGTCGCGGTGACGGTCCTGGCCACCGGACTGGCCGTCAGCGCCCGCCTCAGCAGCGCCCGTTGCGCACTGATCGGCGCGGCCGTCCTGGCCGGCCAGCTCTCGGTGGGCTGGTGCAACGACGCCTTCGACGCCCGGCGCGATGCCGCGGTCGGCCGCCGGGGGAAACCGGTGGCCGACGGTTCCGTGGGACCGGGCGCGGTGTGGGCCGCGGCGTTCGCCGCCCTCCTGCTGTGTGTGCCGCTGTCGCTGGCCTGCGGCCTTGCCGCCGGTACGGTGCACCTCGCCGCGGTCGCCGCGGCATGGGCGTACAACGTGAAGCTGAAGGCGACGGTGCTGTCCTGGCTCCCGTACGCGGCCGGATTCGGCAGTCTTCCGGCGTTCGTCACGCTGAGCATGCCCGGCCGTCCCTGGCCGGCGTGGTGGGCCGTGACGGCCGGAGCACTCCTCGGCATCGCGGCCCATCTGGGCGACGTACTCCCGGACATCCCCGACGATCTGCGGACCGGGGTACGCGGACTGCCGCACCGGCTGGGCGTCACCGGCACCCGGCTGCTGGTGCCGGTCCCCCTGGTGGCGGCAACGGCGGTACTGGTGCTGGGCCCCGCGGGACCGCCGGGCGCATGGGGAGCGGCCACGCTGTTCGCGGCAGTGCCGACAGCGGTCGCGGGGCTCGCACTTGGACGGTACTGGCGCAAGGCGGCGTTCGCCGGGACGGTAGCCGTGGCGGCGGCCGATGTGGCACTGCTCCTGGCGCGGGGCACCGCCCTTTCGTGACGCCGGCTTCGACAGGCACTACGCCCCCGCGCCGCCCTTGCGCAGGAACCGGCGCAGCTTCGTCAGCGGCCAGGTGTTGATGACGTCGTCCTTCGTCAGCCACCCGCGCTGCGCCGTGCCCACCCCGTAGCGCATGTAGGGCAGATGCGTGGTGGAGTGCGCGTCCGAGTTCACCGCGAACTTCACGCCGTACCGCTTCGCGCGCAGGATGTCCTCGTCGCAGAGGTCGAGTCGCTCCGGATGCGCGTTGATCTCCAGGGCGGTGCCCGTTCTCGCGCAGGCTTCGAAGACCGCGTCGAAGTCGGCGTCGATCCCGGGGCGCTTGCCGATCCTGCGGGTGGTGGGGTGGCCGATGACAGCAACGTGCGGATTCTCGCAGGCACGGACGAGCCTGCGGGTGAGCGCCTGCCGGCTCTGGTTGAAGTGTGAATGGACGGAGGCCACGCACAGGTCGAAGCCCTCCAGGAAGTCGTCGGGCCAGTCGACCTCCCCGTCCGGGCCGATGTTGAGCTCCGTTCCGTGCAGAAGCCGCATCCCGTGGTGCTTCCGGTCGAGTTCGCGCACCCGCTCGCGCTGCGCCAGGATCTTCTCGTCGGTCATGCGCTGCATGTAGAGGTTCGGGGCGTGGTCGGTGATCGCGTAGTACGCGTAGCCCCGCGCGGCAGCGGCGGCGACCATGTCCTCCAGCGGGGCGAGGCCGTCGGTGAGGTCGGTGTGGGTGTGCAGGTCGCCCCTGATGTCCTTCTCGGCCAGCAGGTCGGGGAGTTCGCCGCGCATTCCTGCCGCGATCTCCCCCCGGTCCTCACGCAGGGGCGGCGGTATCCAGGGCAGGCCTAGCCTGTCGTAGATGTCCTCCTCCGACTCCGAGGTGATCAGCTTGCCGCTCTTGGCGTGGAAGAGCCCGTACTCGGAGAGCTTGAGCTTGTGGCGTACCGCGATCTCACGGGTGCGGATGTTGTGCGCCTTGGATCCGGTGAAGTACTGCAGGCCCGCTCCCCAGGATTCGGGCGGAAGGACTCGCAGATCCACCTGGAGGCCCTTGGTGGTGCGGATGGAGGTCTTCTTCTCGCCGTGCGCGATGACCTCGGCCGTTTGCGGAAGGCCGCTCAGGGCCTCCATGAACGGCGCCGATCGCTCGGCCGCCACCAGGATGTCGATGTCCCCGATCGTCTCCCGCATGCGGCGCAGCGATCCCGCGTAGGTGCACCGTTCGCATCCGGGGATGCCTGACAGGTCGGAGACGATCTGTTCGGCGATGTCCATGGCCGCGCCGATGAGGATCCGGCCCTCGCCGGCCTTCTGCATCAGCGAGATGCCGTGGAGGATGTTCTCCTCGGTCTTCTCGCCGAAGCCCTTCAGGTCGCGCAGCTTCTCGGCATCGATGGCTTCCAGCAGCTGGTCCACGGAGGAGATGCCCAGCTCCTCGTAGAGCACCATGGCCTTCTTGGGCCCGAGCATGGGGATGGTGATCAGCTCGCGCACCCCGGCGGGAATCGAGGCCCGGGTCTCCTCGATGGTGGCGACGTGGCCGGACTGCAGATACTCGGCGATCTTGTCGGCGATCGACTTGCCGACGTTGGGGATCTCCCGCAGGGCCTTGGCGTCGAGCTTCGAGACGTCCGCGTGGTAGCCGCCGACGGCGCGGGCGGCCTTCTCGTAGGCACGTGCCTTGAAGGCGTCCCCGCCGCTGATCGCGATCAGGTCGGCGTACTCCTGGAGGAGTGATTCGACGTCCTCGTTCGCTCGGACCATACCTTCATGGTGCTCCGGTACGGCCGGGGAGGCACGCCTGGGCATGGCCACCCGGGTTCACCTGCTCGTACCGGGCAGATTGAACACAAGATCCCTTCATCTCATCTTACTTATTGAGATGATCGCCTTAGCCATCTGATGTCCATGAATACCCGATACACTGCCGCCGCAAGTGACACGGTTGTTTGTCCAGGATGTGACCCGGGGGGGGCGCCTTGGAGCCATTGGGACCTGACGACCCCACCGTCGTGGGGCCATACCGGCTGGTTGCCCAGTTGGGCAGTGGCGGCATGGGCCGGGTCTACCTCGGGTACTCGCCGAGCGGTCGGCGGGTCGCGATCAAGGTCATCCGTCCCGACTACGTACAAGACCCCGCCTTCCGGCAGCGCTTCGCCCGCGAGGTGATCGCCTCGCGCGCCGTGAGTGGCTTCTTCACGGCCGGGGTGGTCGACGCGGACCCCGACGGAAGCCGGCCGTGGCTGGCGACCGCGTACATTCCCGGCCCCTCGCTCCAGCAAGCGGTGCACAAGGGCGGCCCCTTCCCGGAGCGGTCCGTACGGGCGCTCGGTGCGGCGCTGGTGGAAGCGCTGACGGCGATTCATGGTGCGGCACTCATCCACCGGGATCTCAAGCCCGCCAATGTGCTGCTTGCCGAGGACGGGCCTCGCGTCATCGACTTCGGGATCTCCCGGCTCGCCGAGCACAGCGGACTGACGCTCACCGGCACCACGATCGGGTCTCCGGGCTACATGTCGCCCGAGCAGATCCAGGGACTGCCGATCGAGGCCTCGTCCGACGTGTTCTCGCTCGGCTCGGTGCTGGCTTTCGCCGCGACGGGTGCCGGTCCCTTCGGCGAAGCCTCCGTACCGGCCCTGTTGTTCCGCGTGGTGCACGAGGAGCCCAAACTCCAGGCGATACCGGCCGGGTTGCGCGAGCTGATCGGTTGGTGCCTCTCGAAGCGGCCTGCCGACCGCCCGGCCCTGTCGGCCCTGATGCCCGCTCTGACCGGCGGCCGCTCCCCGGTGGAACTGCTCGGCGCGGGCTGGCTGCCCAAGCCCTGGCAGGACGAAGACACATCGGGCACGCTCGTTTTCCCGGACCTGCCGACGTCGACTTCGGCGGACCACTCCCCCGTGCCCGAGCGGCAGCCGAGCCTGCCGGAGCCGGCCCCGGAGCCTGATCCGGAGCGGCCGGTCAGCCGTCGCCGGTTGCTGTACGCCGCGGCCGGCGCCCTGGGGGCCGGCGGGCTGGCAGCCGCCGGCTGGGGCCTCACGCGGGATCGCGAGTCGCCCGCCGCGGGGTCGCTGCGCTGGCGGTTCACGACCACCGGCACGGTGCTGTCCTACCCGAGGGTGGCCGGGGATCTGGTCTACGCGGCCAGCAACGACGGCACGCTGTACGCGCTGACCACCGCCGACGGGCAGCAGCGATGGAAGTACACCACCGCCGCGGCCATCGGCTCCGCACCCACCGTGCTGGGCGGCAGCGTGTACCTCGGCAGCGACGACCGCACCCTGTACGCCTTCGACGCGCGTTCGGGCAAGGTCCGTTGGCGGGTCACCACAGGGGGCATCGTCCATACCCCCGTCGTGACAGGGGGCGTTGCCTATGTCGGCAGCGCGGACCACCGGCTGTACGCCATCGACGCGGCCGACGGAAAGCGCCGGTGGACCTTCGACACGGGCAACGACACGCATTCCCCCGCCGTGTCCGGCGAGACGGTGTACGTGGGCAGCAGCGACACCAGCCTCTACGCGGTGAACGCGAACACCGGCGAGAAGCGGTGGGCCTTCACCACTCGCGGGGCCGTGTCCGGCATCCCGGCCGTAGCGGGCGGCCTCGTCTACTTCGGCAGCACCGACGGCGCTCTCTACGCGGTCGACGCAGGCACAGGGAAGCAAGTCTGGCGATTCGAGGGCGCCTCCGTCGGATCCAACCCGGCGATCGTCAAAGGAGTGGTGTACGTGGGGGGCGGCAAGACATTGCACGCGCTGGACGCCAACACGGGCAAGCCCACATGGGAGTTCACCGCCACGGGAGACGTCCACGCTCCGGCCGCAGCAGGCGCGGTGGTGTACGTGGGCAGCGCCGACACCAAGCTGTACGCGGTGAACGCCGCGACAGGAGAGCAGCTGTGGGCCTACTCCGCCTCCGCTCCGGTGCACTCACCGGCCGTCACCCAGGACACGGTGTACTTCGGCAGCGACGACAGCACGCTCTACGCCGTTCGCATTTGAACCAACCGGGAACCGGGCGGGCGACGCACGCAGTCCTACTCACCGCAGCTAGCGGCTTATTCACGTCCGAGTGACGCTGTTGGTCAGCAAGGGGGGAAATGTCTAGATATTCATGCCGCCTGGACCGGCGCGTCGAAAAGAGGAATCGCCGCAACGCCTCAGCCGTCGCTGCCTACGCTCGTGCCGCACGGGAATGCGGCCCGCTGGCCAACCCGGGCCGGAAAGTGGAGTACTTCTCCGTGTTGCGCCCGGGTGACCGCGTGTCGCTCACCGCTCTCACCGTCGCCACAGCCCTGGCCGACATCGTGTTCATAGGCTGGCTGCTGCTGCCCGAACACGTCCCCGGCCCCGGGATCACCGGCGTCGGCAACGGCTGGCTGTTCCTGGCCCGGACCGGTTTCTGTCTGGTCATCGCTGTCGAGACGATCAAAGTCGTGCAGGCGGTGGCGATCTGGTTGTTCGCCTTCCGGGCGAAGGACCCGATCCCCATGGTGCCGCCGCAGGGGCTCCGGGTCGCCATGCTGACCACCATCGTGCCGTCCAAGGAGCCGATAGCCGTCGTACAGCGGACGCTTCGGGCCATGCTGGAGGTCGAACGCTGGGACTGCACCGTGGACGTCTGGATCCTGGACGAGGGAAACGACCCGACCGTACGCCAGATGGCGGCGCGCCTGGGGGTCCACCACTTCAGCCGCAAGGACCGGCCGGAGTACAACCAGCAGTCCGGCCCCTTCCGCGCACGGACCAAGTCCGGAAACCACAACGCCTGGCGCGCCGAGCACGAGAACAACTACGACGTGGTCGCCCAGATGGACCCGGACCATGTGCCGCTGCCGTGCTTCCTGGAGCGGACCCTGGGCTACTTCCACGACCCGGACACGGCGTTCGTGGTGGCCCCCCAGGTGTACGGAAACGCCTACGACAACTGGGTAGCCCACGGCGCCTCGGTGCAGCAGTACCTGTTCAGCAGCATCGTCGAACGCGGCGGCAACGGTCTGGACGCCCCCTTGCTGATCGGCACCAATCACCTCTACCGGGTCGCCGCATGGCAGCAGATCGGCGGCTACCAGGACTCGATCATCGAGGACCACCTGACCAGCATGAGGATCCACGGCACGGTCAATCCCGCCACCGGAAACGGCTGGAAGGGCGTCTACACCCCCGACGTCGTGGCCGTGGGCGAGGGCCCGACCACCTGGACCGACTACTTCAACCAGCAGCGGCGCTGGGCCTATGGCATCTGGGAGATCAAGCTCAACCCGAAGCTGAGGCAGGGTATCCGGCTCCGGCCCCGCCAGCGGCTGCTGTACGACCTGGTTCAGTTCTACTACCCGAGCGTCGCCATGAGCCTGGCGCTCGGCACCCTCGCCACCGCCCTGTACATGCTGCTCGGAGTTTCCTCCATCCAACTGCCCGGGCTCCCCTGGTTCCTGCTGTGGTCGGCGGGCATGGGCGGCTCCTTCGCCCTCTGGCTGTGGCTGCGCCGGTTCAACCTCGCCGAGCACGAGAGGCGGGAGATCGGCATGGCGGGCATCCTGCTGTCGCTCTTCGCCGGTCCTGTCTACATCGCGGCCGCGGCGAACGCCCTGCTGCGCCGGCCGCTGGCGTACGTGGTCACCGCCAAGGGCGAACTGCGCAGCACGGAGTCCCTGCGCACCTTCCGGCTGCACCTGATGTGGGCACTGCTGGCCGGGTGCCTGCTGATCGTCAGTTTCCTCAACAACCACGACTACACCGGCATGCGGATCTGGACGCTGCTGGCTCTTGCGGCCGGCTCGGCCCCGCCGCTGCTCGCGCTGGCGCAGGATGTCTCCACCCGCTTGCGCACCGCGAGGGCAGAGCAGTGAGGATCACCACGCCACGGGTGCTCGCGCTGCTGTGTGCCGCCCTGCTGTTCTGGTACACCTTCCAGGTGGCGCCGGGCCTGGCGGACCGCGAACGCCGAGCGGCGGCCGCGCGCGCCGATGCCGTGCTGCCGCCGACGACCGTACTGCCGGACGAGCAGCCGGCCCCGCATCCCACCGCCAAGCGGCCCACGGCCGCTTTCCCCGCCGCGGGAGCGGCGTTCATCGGCGTCTTCACGTCGGCGGGGGCCCATGACTTCACCGAAGCGGCCGCCTTCGCCCGGCAGACCGGGCACCGCCCGCAGGTGTACGAGTTCTCGGCCGACTGGGAGAGCGATCAGTTCGACGCCGATGCCATCAACCGCGTCGCCAGGCGAGGAATGCTGCCCCTGGTCGCCTGGGAGCCGTGGGACCACAAGGCCGAGGCCGAGGAACCCACCCTGCGCGGAGAGCAGTCCGAGTACCGGCTGTCGAGAATCATCCACGGCTCCTTCGATCCGTACATACGGTCATGGGCGCGGGGCATCAAGTCACTCCGCTACCCGGTGGCCATCCGCCTCGCCCACGAGATGAACGGCTACTGGTACCCCTGGTGCGAGCAGTCCAACGGCAACCGCCGCGGGGAGTACGTCCGGGCGTGGCGTCATGTCCACACAATCTTTGACGAGGTGGGAGCACATAACGCCCTGTGGGTGTGGAGCCCCAACGTCAGCTACGCCAACTCCACGCCGCTCACCCGGCTCTACCCGGGAGACGCGTACGTGGACTGGGTCGGCCTGTCCGGCTACTACGGCACCGTGGGCAAGGAGAACTACCAGTCGTTCGACCGCCTCTTCACGCCCACGAGGACCGAGATACGGCGCTTCACCCGTAAACCGCTCGTCATCACCGAACTCGGCGCCACGGACGCCGCCGGACGCAAAGCAGAGTGGATCACCGAGATGTTCCGCTCGCTGCCGCGCCACCGCGACATCATCGGCATCGTCTGGTACCAGGCGGTGAAGGAGATCGACTGGCGCGTGGGCACGTCCCGCGCATCCTCAGCGGCCTTCACGGCAGGGGCGTCGGCGAGCCGGTACCAGCAGAAGTGGGAGCCGGGTATGACGCCACGCGTTCGCTGAACCCCGAGACGTCAGAGCCGCACGATGACCAGGGCGGTGTCATCGGTGACACCGCCCGACGGAAGCAGCTCCAGCAGGAGGGCGTCGGCCATTGCCTCGGGGTCGGCTCCCTGGTGGCGGGCGAGGGAGTCGGCGAGACGGCGCATTCCGGTGTCGATGTCCTCACGCCGGCGTTCGATCAGGCCGTCGGTATAGAGGACGAGGGTTGCGCCTTCAGTGAAGCCCGCGGTGGCCTGCGGTCTGGGGACGTGTTCGAGGCGGGCGCCGAGCGGTGGGTCGGTGGCCTCGTCAAGGAACTGGACGGTTCCATCGGCGCGCAGCAGTGCGGGCGGCGGGTGGCCCGCACTGCTGTAGCTGATGGTCCGGTTGTCCCAGTCGATGAAGGTCTGCACGGCGGTGGTGTTCTCGGCACCGTCGACCGAGCGGGCGTACAGGCCGAGGACGTCCAGAGCCGGGGCGGGGCCGTCCGCAACGCGGGAGGCGGCACTGAGCGCGCTGCGGAGCTGACCCATGACGCAGGCGGCCGCCAGGCCGTGGCCGACGACGTCGCCGACCGCGACCCCGATCCGGTCGCCGGGCAGGTTGACCAGGTCGTACCAGTCCCCGCACACATTCAGGGCCCCGGCGGCCGGGCAGTAACGCACGGCTGTCCGGTGGTGCCCCATCGGGCTGGGGGCGGGCAGCATCGCCTGCTGAAGAGCCAGGGCCACCTCGCGTTCGCGGGCGTGGGCCTGGCGCAGACGTTCGTTGACCTCCTGCAGTTCGCGGGCACGGGTGTAGAGCTCGGCCTCCAGCACACGGGCGCGGTTTCCGCTGGGACCGCCGCGGGCGCGGATGAGTTCGGTGACCTCCTCCACCCGGTGCACGAGCAGGACGACCCTGCCGTCGGAGTCCTTCACGGGGGCATTGACCGGACTCCAGTACCGCTCCTCCCACTCGCCCGGCCGCTCCAGCGATGCGACGTCGTAGCGCTGCAACGCCATGGCGTCCCGCTCGCCGGTGGCCAGCACGCGCAGCAGCGACGCCTGAAGGTTCCGGGCACCGGTCGCGGCCGGGTTGTTCGGGTTGTCGGGAAAGACGTCGAACAGGTAGCGGCCCACCAGCTGCTCGCGGCTGCGGCCCGACACACGCAGGAACTCCTCGTTGGCGTCGGCGTACACGAGCTCCGGGGTCAGCAGCGCCACCATGCCGGGCAGGGCCTGGAACACCGCCGAATAGTCGATCACTGTGTCCGTCATCGTCCGCCCGCTTTCGCCGCCATCGTCTGGTTCCCTCACGATAGGAGCGCGCGGGGGCTGCGGCGGTGATCCGCTCGCCGAGAAACGGGCAGGTCACGGTCGCGGTCCGGCTCAGTGCTCTGCTCGGAGCCGCGCGGACTTGGTACTGCGCTGTCAACGGCTTCGGGCTGTTGACCTTGATCCGGTGTCCGGCCTGCTCACCGGCGGTTTCCCGGCCGCTCGCCCGACGGGCAACAGGAAACCCATCGACCCCGGTGCGCACCCGGCGACAGGCTGAAGTCGTCAGCACGCAACAAGACCTTCCCAGGGGGAATCGTGCGCAAGATCAAGATGATGAGGACCGCCGCGGCGCTCGCGCTCGCTGTCGGCACCATGACGACACTCACCGCAACCCAGGCCCAGGCGGCGAGCAGCCACGGGTGCCAGTCCGGGTACGTCTGCATGTACCCGGGCGCGGGCTGGAACAACGACCACCCGACCCACACGTTCTACACCTACGGGGCCCACAACCTCAGCAACATGTACGGGACATACCGCATCTTCAACAACCAGACCGGCGGTGCGACTGTGCGGACGTGCACCGGGTACAACGGCACGGGCTGTCAGGGCTACCTGCCGGCCGGCTGGTACATCGACAAGGACATGACGCCGATCAACTCGATCACCCTCCAGCCGTAGTTCCTCCCCGCGTGGACACCTTCCGGAGCCGCCTGACGGCGGCTCCGGAAGTTCGTGCATTCCTTGCGGCAACAAGAAACGAGGGTCCCTGCATGCTCCGCCGATCCGGTCTCATCGGCTCACTCATCGGATTACTGGCTTTCCTCCTCTGGGCGCCCACGTCCGCGGCCGCCTCAACCACCACCGCAGCCACGGCCGTTCGTACGGCCGCCGCCGGCGAGTGTGACGTCCTGGCGCCGGGAGCCTCCGCGGCGGCCGAGCGCGCCGTCGCCGCCGCGTGCGCGCAGGTCGCGGCCGACGTCTGGTACACGTGGGGCGGCGGCCACGGCCCGCAGCCCGGTGCCACGTACGGCCAGGTGGATCCCACCGACCCGGCCAGCGAGCACGATCCCGAGCGGCTCGGCTTCGACTGCTCCGGTCTCGTCCGCCACGCCTACGCCGAGGCCACCGGGTCCGACATCCTCAACGGCGTCGCCAGCGCCCAGTACTACACACATCGGGCGGCCGAACGCTTCACCGCCGCACAGGGCCTCGCCCCGCTGCTCCCCGGCGATCTTCTGGCCTGGGGCAACTCCCGGCAGCTGCACCACATCGCCATCTATCTCGGCGCGGGAAAAATGGTGGAGGCCAAGCAGTCCGGCACCAAACTCATGGTCAGCGACGTGCGGCTGAACGGCGATTACTTCGGGGCGGTCCGCGTCAACACCGGACCGGTGAGCGGGCACATCTTCCAGACCTGGGGCACCGGCGTCTGGACCAAGGCCCAGCCGTCCACCAAGGCCGCGCGCGTCTACGCCTTCCCGCAGGCCACGACCATCCGCGTCGAGTGCCAGAAGCACGCCGAACTGGTCACCTCCGACGGCTACACCAACGACGCCTGGTCCTACCTGCCCGACTACAAGGCGTGGGTCACGAACATCTACATCCAAGGGCCCGCGTGGCTGGACGGTGTCCCGACCTGCACCTTCTGACGCCGCGCGCTGTTCGCACCAGTGACCGTCACGGGGGTCGGCCACTGGTGCGAACGGCGTTGGACGACCACGCCACGTACACCGACTCGACTGCGCTACAGAGCGTTACGCGTCAGCCACTCGTTGGAGTCGTACGTATCCTTCGACGGGTCCGGTGCCGTGGCAGGGAGCTCTTGAACGGTGTCCTCCAGACGGATTGGCTCCGGCAGACTGCCGAACCGAGCACGACGCGCCATCTCGGCGGCATCCTGAACGTCCTTCTTCGTATTCGTCATCCTGTCCCTTCCCTCACTGCCGTAACGTCGTGCTGAGGATGGGTGTTCCGCACTGCCGGGAGGACAGGCAGGTCCGGCTGTGGGACGTTGAGGGGGTAGATGAGATTGCGGCCGAAGGACAGAGGCAGGCCGGTGGCTGATGCCCCGGGCATGGGGAGCCATTCATGACCACACCGCGGGACCTGTTGATCATTGCCGTGGACAGGGCGTCCGGTCGGCCGGTGGAGCAAGGCGATCTCTCCCTTGCGCTCGCAGGAGCCGAAGTGATCGACCTCCTGGGCGCCGAAGCCGTCAGGCTGGACGGCGATCACCTCGTGCCGAGCCTCCGGCCCGCGATCCCCGATCGCCTGCTGGATGAGGCCGCGTCGTCCATTGCCGTCGAAGCACCGTACGAGTCGGTCGACGACTGGCTGTGGCGCCGGGGGCGCGGACTGTCCCCGGCCTATCTGGCCGCCCTTGAGACGGAAGGGCAGTTCACTCAGCCACGCCGCCACCGCTGGATGCCCTCCCGGAACAGCGCGACGGAGCTGCTCGATTCGGCTGCCCGCCGCCAGGCGGAGGAACGCTGGTCATCAGGTGATCCCGTCCTCGCGGCCCTTGCCGCGGCCGTCGGGATCCGCGACGAGGGGACCACTGACCTCCCGAGCGTGTCCGACGACGCGGTGGCGACAGTGCTCGCCGCCGTCCACGACGCGGTAAGGGAATTGGACGGCGAACGGCAGCGGCGAGTCATCGAGGACGCGGCTTTCGACAACATCTGGCGAGGCGAATGACGGCGGCGCGTCAGTGTTCTGCGTTCCTCGGGCGTCGAACGCTGCCGCGTCTCACGGTGCCCGCTTCTTCATCCAGGATGTGTCTTCGCCGCTGTGCCCCAGGGAACCAGCCTCCCAGGCGCGCGCATCGCGGCGGGCATCCCGTACATCCCGCGACATGACTGTTCCGTCGCGCATCTGCCTCCTGCGGCGTCGCGCTCTCCAGTCGATCCAAGAGGCCAGCGCGAGAAGCGACAAGAGGGGCACCAGGAAGAACCACATAACCCTGATCGTGCCGTGAAGCAGCAGGGTTTACCAGGCACCTCGCCCCGATCCGCCACGTGCAGCAGCGCCGCCAGGTGGAGCGGCGGCGCTGCTGACGGACGGCTCTCCTGCTCTACGGCAGGCTGTGGACGTGCGGTCCGACGGCATTCGACCAGGCACTGCCCGCAGCCGCGTCCCAGTTCGTGGACCACGTCATCGCGCCGCGCAGCCCCGCGTAGGTCTTCGACGGCTTGAACGATCCGCAATTGGTGCCCTGCGTCAGGCAGTCGAGCGCGTTGTTCACCACCGACGGCTCGACGTAACCGCTTCCCGCGCCCCGCGTTGAGGCGGGCACGCCGATGCCGACCTGGGACGGGTCGAGGCCGCCTTCGAGCTGGATGCAGGCGAGGGCGGTGAGGAAGTCGACCGACCCCTGCGAGTAGACCTTGCCGTCGCAGCCCAGCATCGAACCGCTGTTGTAGTACTGCATGTTGACGACGGTCAGGATGTCCTTCACGTTCAGTGCCGTCTTGAAGTACTCGTTCGACGTCGACTGCATGTCGATGGTCTGCGGCGCCATCGTCAGGACGAAGCCCGAACCGGCCTTCGCAGACAGCGACTTGAGCGCCTGTGTCATGTACGTGGAGTTGAGACCGTTCTCAAGGTCGATGTCGACGCCGTCGAACCCGTACTCCTGCATCAGTCGGTACGCCGAGTCGGCGAAGGCCCTCGCGGAGGCGTAGTCGTTGACGGCGACCGCGCCCTTCTCGCCGCCGATGGAGATGATCACGGACTTTCCGTCGGCCTTCTTCGCGGCGAGGTCCGCCTTGAACTGCTCGACGGTGTATCCGCCGAGGCCGGCCGAGTCGAGGTTGAAGGTGACCTCGCCGGGCGTGCTCGTCGCATCAGCGAACGAGACCGCGATGATGTCGAACTGGTCCTGGACCTCCGCGAGGGTCTGGACGGTCGCCCCGTTGTTGAAGTTCTGCCAGTAACCGGTCACGGCGTGCGCGGGGACGGCGGCGGGCGCCACCGAGGTGTCGCGGGGCGCCGAATCCTCCGTCGCATGGGCGGCGGGTACGGCGATACCGGCGGCCGCGAGAACGCCGACGGCGAGCATGGCTTTCAGCGTGCGGGGACGTACTTTCCTGTGCACTGCATGGCCTCCGTGGGGGGAGAGCACACCGCGGCACGCGGAAGGCGCACTGCGTGAACGCGCGGCGTGAGTGGGGGGATTGCACATCGGAACGGTGGCCACCGCTGGACGTACAAGTTGGTCCAGACCATTGGTCGCTGTCAAGGCCCCGCGCGCGATCCCGGCCGCATTTTTCGATGCCGGCTGCGGCATCCCGGCGGGTGGCGACGTCACGGTCGCCACCCGCCGGAGATTCTCCGTGCGGGTCAGGTTCCGGGCTTGCGTCCGTAGACGGAGACGTCGTCGCCGTTGCGGAGCAGGCTCCAGTACTTGGCTGCGTCGCTCTTGGTCATGTTCACGCACCCGTGCGAGCCGGGCGGTGCCCAGACGCTGATGCCCACGGAGTGGAAGGCCTGGCCGCCGTCGAAGAACTGGCTATAGGGCATCGGCACGTTGTACAGGCTCGACACGTGGTCGATGTCCCGCAGGTAGATCTTCTTCAGGCCGGTGCGGGTCTCGTAACCGTCGCGGCCGGTACGCACCGCCACCGGTCCGTACACCAGCTTGCTGCCGTCCTGGATCCAGCTCAGCTGGAGCGTCAGGTCGACGCAGGCGATGCGGCCCTTGTTCACCGGGCACTTGCCGGCCTTGTTCGGGTACTTCCCGACGGCCTTCTGCTTGTTCATCAGATCCATGACGCCCCAGGTGATGGGGCCCGCAAGACCGGCGTTCGGGCTGATCGAATGCTTCGTCTGGAAGGCCTGGATCGCCTTGCAGTCGGCGGCCGACTGCTTTCCGTCCACCGGGCGTCCGAGGAACTTCTCGACCTGCTTCTGGTACGGCCCTGTCCGCGCCGTACACGACGCCGCCTGAGCGGTCGTGGTCCCCATGGCCAGAGTGAACGGGGTCACCAGCGCGGTGATCCCGAGTGCGACGACTCCTCGTCGGCGAATGTCCCCCACGTCTGTCGGCTCCTTGTCCGTGCGTAGTCCGAGTTCCGCCTGGTAGACGGCCATGGGGACCCGGTAGTTGCACGCGAAAGGAAGACGGTTCCGTAACGGCCGCAAGGGAAGGTGGTGCCGGGGGACGCGGCCGCCGTCCGCTCCGATCGGCCTCCGCTTGACGGCAGGAGGCTTCCGGCGTAGTCCGGGATGAGGGGGCGGATCAGGAGTTCCGAGAGGGTTTCGAGAGGAGTCCGATCATGCTCGGCGATCTGCTCGGCGAAGAACTGGGCGAGACCACCGCGATGCGTGTCCTGCCCAGCGACAACGGCCAGCCCGCGATGGAAGTCTCCTTCCAGGCGGTGGGCACGCTGCTGAACGCGGCGGTCAGGGACATCGGGACGTACGAGTCGTTCGTACGGCCCGACGGCGCGCTCGTCGGCGACGGCCAAGGGATCATCATGACCAATGAGGGAGAGACGGTCACCTGGCACGGTCAGGGCGTCGGTCACTTCACCGACACCGGCGGAGTGAACTGGCGGGGCGCCATCTACTACGAGACTGCCGCCGCCAAGTTCGCGGACCTCGTAGGGGCCGTGGGCGTGTTCGAGTTCGACACGACCGAGGAGGGAAAGGTAGCGGGCAAGGTCTTCGAGTGGAAGTAGCCCCCGCGGCCGACCCGCCGTGGGCGCGGGAGGTCTGCCAGGACGCGTCCTTGTAGCGGCGTGATGTCTGTCCGACCGGCCGTCCGGCTCCGCTTCACCCCTACGAGGCCTCGCGCACCGCGGCCTCGGTAAGGGTCGTCGCGGTTCGTACGGCGCTGGCGACGGCCTCGTCGGGGGCGAGCCCGCACAGATCGGTGAGGCTGAACAGGGCTTCCGCGCTGACGACCACCGCGAGGTCCCGCTTCAGCTGGGCGAACGCGTCCGGATCCGTCGCCCCCAGCGTGCCCTCCAGGGGCAGAAGCGCGTGGTCGATGAGGCCGAAGCGGATGCCGGGCCGCTCCCTCGCCGCCTCGGGGCGGGTGATGGTGGCGGCGATCATCGCGCGCACCGCGCCCTGGCGGACGAGGATGCCGCGGAGCAGGAACTCGCAGGCGAAGGCGACGCGTTCGACGGGGTCGCGGGAGTCCGCGACCGGGCGGAGTGCGTCCGCGGGGGCGGGCCACACGCCGGAGAGGGCCTCGCCGATCAGCGACGGGAGGTCCGGGAAGTACCGGTAGGCGGTGGCGTCGGAGACCAGGGCCGCGCGGGCGATCGCGGGCATGGTCACTTCGCCGCCCGCGCCGATGAGCTCGCGGGCCGCATCGACGATCGCCGTGCGCGTGCGCTTCTTCTGGTTGCTGCGGCCGGTGTCCGTCTGTGTGGTCGCCATCGGTACGTCACGTCCCCTTTCCCGCTCATTCTGCCGTCCCTCCGCGGGCACCTTATCACCGCTCACTCTCGTCGTGAGAGTTCACTTGCATAACGAGAGCTGGCCCCCTAGTCTCGTGAGAGCAAGCTCTCACGAAGGACGTGAAGGACGCGAAGGAGTCGGCAATGAACGAGGTTTCCGTGGTCGGCCCGGACGGCGGCGAGACGATCCGCCTGGGCTCGATCCAGATGCGCATCCTCGAGGACGGCAGCACCACCGGACACCGCATCGGGATCGGTGAGATCACCCTCGCCCCGCGCACCCAAGGTCCGCCGCAGCACCGTCACGCCCAGCACGACGAGGGCTTCTACGTCGTCTCCGGCACCGTGCACTTCACCGTCGGCCAGACCACTCACGTCGCCCCGGCCGGCACGCTCGCGATGATCCCGCCCGGCGCCCCGCACACCTTCGCGAACCCCGGCGACGAGCCGGCGGTGATGCTCAACACCTTCACGCCGGACCTGTACGTGCAGTATTTCCGCGACCTGCGGGACATGATCGCCGGCGGCCGGGAGATGAACGCCGAGTCGACCGCCGAAGTGATGAGCCGTTACGCCACAGTTCCCGCCACCGACTTCGCCTGACCGCCCAGCCCTCTGACCGCACAGATTCTGACCACACAGCTTCTGACCGCCCAATCTTCTGTTCGCCCAACCCCCTTGAGGACCTCCATGACCAGCACCGTCCACACCCTCTCCCTCGCTTCCGGCGACCTCGACGTCACCGTCGACGACCAGGGGCAGGGCCACCCCTTCCTGCTGCTGCACGGTGGCGGCGGCCCGCAGACTGTCGCGCCGTTTGCCGGGCTGCTCGCCGAACAGCGGCCGGCCCGGGTCATCACCCCGGTCCACCCCGGCTTCGGCGGCACCGCCCGGCCCGACTGGCTGACCGACGTCCCCGCCCTCGCCCAGGCCTACATACGGCTGCTCGACGAACTCGGCCTCACGGACGTCACCGTCGTCGGCAACTCCATCGGCGGCTGGATCGCAGCCGAACTGGCCCTGCTCGGCAGCGACCGGATCAGCAGCGTCGTCCTCGTCAACGCCGTCGGCATCAAGGCCCCCGGCCACCCCATCGCCGACACCTCCTCCCTCACCCCCGCCGAGCTGTCGCGGCTCGCCTTCCACGACCCCGCGAAGTTCGCCGTCGACCCCGCCACCCTCCCTGAGGCCGCCCGCGCCGTCATGGCCGCCAACCGCGCCGCACTGCAGGTCTACTCCGGGCCGTACGTCATGGAAGATCCCACCCTCCGCGAGCGGCTGGCCAAGGTCACGCACCCGGCCCTCGTCGTGTGGGGAGAGAGCGACGAGGTCGTCGACGCCGCATACGGACGCGCCTACGCGGCGGCCATGCCTCAGGCCCGGTTCGAGCTGCTCCACCGCACCGGGCACATGCCCCAGATCGAGACTCCGGAGCAACTCCTCACCGTGGTCCGGGACTTCGCCGACTCGCACGCCACGAACCGGCCCTGAAGGGAAGCGCCCGTGCACCGACCCCGCCACGGCCGACGGACGTTGGTCCTGGCCGTCTGCTGCCTGAGCGTCCTGCTCGTCAGCCTCGACACCACCATCCTCAACGTCGCCCTGCCCTCGATGCAGCAGGACCTTCACTCCTCGGTCTCCGGCCTTCAGTGGACGCTGGACGCGTACACCATCGTGCTGGCCGCGCTGCTGACCCTGGCCGGCTCCACGGCCGACCGCGTCGGGCGGCGACGGATCTTCCAGCTCGGTCTGGTGCTCTTCACCGCTGCTTCAGCGCTGTGCAGTCTGGCGCCGACCACGGGGTGGCTGGTGGTCTTCCGCATGGTGCAGGCGGTCGGCGGTTCCATGCTCACCCCGGTCGCCATGGCCATCCTCACCAACACCTTCCCGGAGCCCCGGGAACGGGCCCGGGCGATCGGCGTGTGGGGTGGAGTGGTCGGCATCAGCATGGCGGCCGGGCCGGTCATCGGCGGCGTCCTGGTGCAGTCGGTCGGGTGGCGGTCGGTGTTCTGGCTGAACGTGCCGATCGGCCTGGCCGCGCTGGTCCTCACCGCGCTGTTCGTCCCCGAGTCCCGCGCGGCACGGGCCCGCCGCGCGGACCCGGTGGGGCAGCTGCTGGTGATCGTCCTGCTCGGCGCGCTGACGTACGCCGTCATCGAGGCCCCCGGCAAGGGCTGGACCTCACCGCTGATCGTGGCCTGTCTGATCGCGGCGGCGGGCGCGCTGGGCGGGCTCGTACCGTACGAGAGGCGGCGCGCCGAACCGCTGATCGACCCGCGGCTCTTCCGCAGCGCGCCCTTCAGCGGGGCCACCCTGACAGCCCTCTTCGCGTTCGCGGCACTCGGCGGCTTCCTGTTCGCCAACGCGCTCTATCTGCAAGGGGAGTTGGGGCTGAGCCCGCTGGAGGCCGGGCTGCGCATGCTGCCGATGGCGGTGCTGTCGCTGGTGTGCCCTCCGCTGTCCGGGCGGATCGTGGGCAGCCGGGGCCCGCGGGTGCCGCTGCTGATCGCCGGTGCCGGTATCACCGCCAGCGGTGTGCTGGCCGTGCTCGTCACCCGCTCGGCCCACCCCTCGTACGTCCTGCTGGCCCTGACGTACGCGCTGTTCGGACTCGGCTTCGGCTTTGTCAACGCACCGATCACCGACACGGCGGTCGCCGGCCTGCCGCGCGACCGGGCGGGGGTGGCCGCCGCGGTCGCCGCGACCAGCCGGCAGGTCGGCTCCGCGATCGGCATCGCGGTGATCGGTGCCGTGGTCGCCGCCGGGGCGAGGACCGCAGCCTGGTGGATCATCGCCGGGTGCGGACTTGCCGTCCTCGCCCTGAGCGCCGTGACCGCCGGCCGCCGCTCCCCCGGCGGCGCCGGGCGTGTCGCCGCCGGGGGACTCCGAGCAGTCAATGCCTGTTCCGCTTGCCGGCAGGTAAGTCCCGGCGGCCCCCAACCGGGGCCCGCCAACCGAATACCCGATCAGTGCGTCTCTTGCGTCCGAGGCACATAGAGGGCGTGAGCAGGAAAGAGGTGGCGGCATGTTGGCTGCTCTGTTGTGCGGGGCGGCCGCCGTGCTGGTCCTTGGGGCCGGGCTGCGGGAGACCGTGGTGGTACGGCGGCTGCGGCAGCACGGGACGCGTACGCAGGGCGTCGTGGTCGACAACGTGCGGTCCAGCGACACCGAAGGCCCGACATGGGTGCCGGTCATCGCCTTCACCGACCTGAACGGCCACCGGGTGGAGTTCGCACCGCGGGCCAGGGGGACCGGGATGGGGCTGGCGACGGGGCGCGGGGTGGAAGTGGTGTATCTGCCGCACGACCCGCAGACGGCTCGGGTGCTCATGTGGCGGCACACGGTGGGGCCGGCGGTGTCCCTGCTCATCGGCGGCCTAGTCTTCCTGGGCGTCGCTGTGTGGATCGTCGTGGCGGGCTGAGGGTTCGGACCGCGACGAGTACCGCCGCCGGACCGAGAGCGGGCGCTCACTGTGCGCGGATGGCGTCCGCGGGCGGCGTACGCAGTGCCTGCCGGGTGGGCAGTTCGATGGTGAGGAAGGCCGTGACGGTGACCGTGAGCGCGAGCGCGGGCAGGAGCCAGACGGGGCCCGCGGGCCAGGGGCGGCCGAGGAAGCCCTGGCCCAGGAGGGCGAGGGGCAGCGCGGACAGCAGCAGGGCTGTGGTGAGCGCGGTGGCGTTGGTCACGGCGGCCTCGCGTCGCATCATCGCGCGGACCTGACGTGGTGTGGTGCCGTTGAGGCGCAGCGCCCCGATCTCGACCCGGCGCTGAGCGGTGGCGGCGACGAGCTTGTTGGCAATGCTGAGCAGGAGGTAGACCAGCAGGACGACGATGGTGACCAGGTTGATCCACACCTCGGGCGGGGCGTCCTTCAGGCTGCCGACGGAACCGGCGTTCGTGTTCTCGAGTGTCAGGCCGGGGCGGGACCCGGCGAAGGCGGTGAGCCCCTGCAGGGCCTTGTCCGTGCCGTCGGTGCGGATGAGGATGCTCTGGTCGAGGCCCGTCGTCGTGTGTCCGGCCGCCAGATCCTGGGAGAGGACGACCGTGCCGAAGCCGAGGCCGCGGGCGTAGACGGCGACGACTGTGGCGTCGACCCGTACGCCGTCACCGAGGACGAGGCTCACCCGATGGCCCACCCCTGCGGAGCGCGAGCGGGCGACATCGCTGCTCACGGCGATGGTGGCGCCGCTGAGACGGTCCAGGCCGCCCTCCCGTACGTCGAGGTCGAGGACATGCGACGCCTCCGGCGTGAGGATCATCGCGGAGCCGGACTCGGTCTCCGTGTCGCCGAACTGCTTGTAGGGCCACACCACGGTGGTCGTGCCGACCGGGGCCGCCGCCTGTACACCGGCCGTCTTGCGTACGGCGGCGAGCGTGCCGTCGGGCAGTCCGCCCAGACCGGGCGCGCTCAGGCGCTGCTGGCCGAGCGTGCCCGTGCGGGTGTCGTGCGCGGTCGCGGCCAGCACGGTGGTCTGGGTGAGGGTGTACGTCAGGACGAACACGACCGCCATGGCCAGGGTGCTGACGATCCCCGCGTTGCGCAGCGCGTAGGCGCGGACGTTGGCCATCGCCAGCCAGGTCGGGGCGGAGACGCCGGAGCGTGTGCGCCGGGCCGCCGCGTTCCCGATGCCCCGGACAAGGGCCGGGCCGGCCAGAGCCAGGCCGATCGCCCCGAGGATGCCCGCGATGGACGTGGCCGTCGCGCCGATGACCGTGCGGGAGAAGAGCGGCAGGACCGACATGGTGCTCGCGGCGACGATGACCAGCAGGCCGATGCGCGTCCGGATCCTTGACGGGTTGCGCGGCTCGCTGCGTGATTCGGCGACCGCTTCGGTGGCCGGCATCCGGGAGGTGCGCCATGCCGAGCCTCGGGCCGAGATCTGCACGGCCACTGCCATCAGGAGGACCGTCGCGAGGGCGGGCAACGGGCTGATGGCCAGGGGGAGTTCGGACGGGATGACCCCTCGGTCCGCCAGCAGCCGGCGGAACTGCCCGGCAAGCAGGTAGCCGAGCGCCACGCCTGGTACGAGGGCCACGGCCGCGACGACGGTGGACTGGGCGGCGGCCAGGCGGCGGATCTGCTTCGGGGTCGCGCCGACGGCCCGCATCAACGCCAGGTCCCGGCGCTGCCCTGCGATCGACACGGCCAGCGCGCTCGCCATGACGAAACCGGTGATCAGCAGGATGATCCCGGCGAGCGAACCGGCAAGGAGGATCAGCAGCGAGCGGGACGCACCCGCGCCGGGCGACACGAGATCCCCGCGGCCCGCGCCGGTCGTCACCTCAAGGCCCGTGCCCTTCAGCTTCGTACGGACTTCGGCGGCGACCCGTTCCTCGGCGCCGTGTGCGGTACGCAGGCCGATCAGGTCGACGGTTCCCGCGTGCGGGCCGCCGTCACGCCCTGCCAGTCGTACGGCCGTCGCATCGGCGAAGAAGACACCGGCGCCCGGCGCGTCGACCACCGCCGAGACGCGGTAACCGGCGGCGGGCCGGGCGCCCGCGACGACCTGGACCCGGTCGCCCACCTTCACCCCCGCCACTGCGGCGGTGGCGCTGTCCACGGCGACCTCGCCGGAACCGGCCGGGCCGCCGCCGTCGGCGTGTGTCCCGTCCAGCAGCCGCGTCGAGGACCAGCCGTGCCCCGCCGCATGGGGATCCCCGGCCGACACGACCTGTCCGTGGGCGTCGACGAGGGCGGCGGGGAAGCTGATGTCGCCGACCGTCGCGGTGACACCCGGCAACTCGGCCAGTTCACCGACCAGTCGGGCCGGGACCCTACGACGCTCCGGAAGCGCGATCGGCAGGTCCCCGACCGGATGGAACTCCTGGTCTGCCGCGACCACGACGGCCGCGCCGCCGAGACGGCCGGCGGGCAGGTGGGAGCGCAGGCCGGACTCGGCAAGTACGCCGGTGCCGGTGATCAGGGCCGCGCCGCCGAGCACCGCGCAGGCCACGGCGATCAGCGCGGTGATCCGGTGCCTGACCATCTGTATCGCGAGACGAAACATGACTCAGACCTCTCCCAGCGCGACGAGACGGCGGGCCAGTTCGGGGGCGGTGGGTGTGTCGAGGGCCTCGACCACGCGGCCGTCGGCCATCACCAGCACCCGGTGCGCGCGGGCGGCGGCCGCCGGATCGTGGGTGACCATCACCACCGTCTGGTGGAGTTCGCTGACGAGATCCCGCAGCAGGTCGAGAACTTCGTGGGCGCTGCGCAGATCCAGCGCGCCGGTCGGCTCGTCGGCGAACACGACGGCCGGCTTGGCCACCAACGCCCGTACGACTGCGGCTCGTTGCTGCTGGCCGCCGGAGAGCTCGGCCGGGCGGTGGGTCAGCCGGTCGGCAAGACCGACCCGCTCCACCAGGGTCCGCACCCAGTCGCGGTCCGGGGCGCGGCCCGCCAGCCGCAGCGGCAGCGTGATGTTGTCCTCGATGCTGAGCGAGGGGATCAAGTTGTACGCCTGGAACACGAAGCCGACGCGTTCCCGGCGCAGTTCGGTGCGGCGGGTCTCGTTCAGGCCGCCGATCTCGTGGCCGTCGATGCGGACGCTCCCCGACGTCGGGGAGTCCAGCCCGGCGGCGCAGTGCATCAGCGTGCTCTTGCCGGAGCCCGACGGCCCCATCACGGCGAGGAACATGCCGCGTTCCACGGTCAGTGACACGTCGTCGAGGGCGCGTACGCCTCCCGGGTACGCCTTGCTGACCCGGTCCAGGGAGATGGCGGGCGCGGGCATGTCGTGTGCGGTCGCCGCCGCGCGGCGGGTCCGGGCGAAGGCGGCGTTCATCGACGGCCTCGCAGATTGCGCACGACGAGGGTCCCGGCGCCGAGGACGGTGACCGCGCCGCAGGCCAGGTGCACCCAGGTGTCGGCATTGCCGTAGGAGGCCGCCATGTTGGAGACCGCGCTGATCACCACCACGATCCACAGCAGCGTGCGGACGACCTCCCCGCGGGTGAGGGCGGGCGACGGCGCGCCGTGCGTGTGGTCGGCGGGGGTGGCGAGGCGGTAGGGGTCCGTGGTCGTCATGGGGGCTTCCTCCCAGGGTGCTGAGCGCTAGGGCGTGTTTCAGAAGTAGCGCCGTCCGCCCGCAGGGCGGGCCCCGCGGCGTCTGGTGCGTGCAATCGCAAGGCGGTGGGGGCACCCCCGGACGAAGTCTGGGGGAGATCGCCCTCGTACTGGACGTACTTGGGCGACTCCGACAACACCGCGAGTGCGCGTGCCAGGCGTCGCGGGGTGGGGGCACCTCCCAGGCGTAGCTCTGGGGGAGCGACTTCTCAAACACGCCCTAGGGTCCGTTGCGGTCCGGCTGTCGTCACCGACGCTATGGATCAGCACCCCTCCCGGCCGATCCCGCAGACCGCCAGGTTCGAGGTACAGCAGGCTGTACTCCCCCTCCCCTCGGCTGACGGCAAACAGGCGTGCGGCATAAGGTCGTTCGCAAAGCGGAGGGAAGGACGGCGGATGGCGATCCAGCAGGACGCGACGGCCGGTGACCGGCGAGAGGGTCTCAAGGACACCGTCGTACGGACCACGAGTGCCGCGGGCGCCGGGATCGGCCAGCTCGCCTCCGGGCTCAGTACCGCCCTGCCGGCCCTGCTCCTGCTGCTCTGGCTGGCCCTCACCGCCGTGGCGAGCCTGGTCGGGGTGGGGCTGCTCATGGCGCCCGCCGTACTGCGCGCGCTGCACGCCCTGGCCGGCCGGGAGCGCCAACGGCTCGGCCGCTGGGGTCCCGATGTCCTCGCCCCGGAACCTCCGCCGACGCAACTGCGGCTCGCCCTCCTCGACCCCACCGCCCGACGGGAGCTGCGCTGGCTGGTCCGGCACGCCACCCTGGGGTTCTTCCTGGGGTTCCTCGGCGTCCTGCTGCCGATCTCCGCCGCGCGCGACAGCCTCTTTCCGCTGTACTGGAAGCTCATGCCCAAGGACACGACCGCCACGTCCGTGGGGCTCGGCAACGCGCACTCCTGGCCGGACGCCCTCGCCGTGGCGATGCTGGGCGTGGGCTGGATCGCCATCATCCTGGGGCTCACGCCCGGCATGGCCCGGCTGCAGGCCCGGCCGGGACGGCGGCTCCTCGCGGCCGGCCCCGACACCGACCTGTCCCTGCGCATCGCCGAGCTCACCGCCACGCGCGCCGCGGCCCTGGATGCCCACGCCACCGAACTGCGCCGCATCGAGCGCTCCCTGCACGACGGCACCCAGAACCGGATCGTCTCCGTCACCGTCCTGCTCGGCGCCGCCCGCCGCATGGTGGCCCGCGACCCCGCGGGCGCCGACGAACTCCTCGAACGCGCCCAGTCCGCCGCCGAGCAGGCGCTGGCCGAGCTGCGCACGGTCGCGCGCGGCATCCTGCCGCCGGTGCTGGCCGACCGCGGGCTGGCCGGCGCGCTCGCCGGTCTTGCCGCGAACTGCGCGGTGCCCTGCCGGATCGACGTGGAGGTCCCCGAGCGGTGTGCCGCCTCCGTCGAGGCGACCGCCTACTTCATCGTGGCCGAGGCCCTGACCAACATCGCCAAGCACAGCGGCGCGGAACACGCCACCGTCACGGCGCGCAGCCGCGGCGGCCGTCTCCACCTGTGCGTCGAGGACGACGGCCGGGGAGGCGCGGACGAGGACGGCGGCTCCGGACTCACCGGCATCCGCCGCCGGATCGCGGCCCACGACGGCAACCTCTCCCTGGCCAGCCCGCCCGGCGGCCCGACAACCCTGAAGGTGGATCTTCCATGCGGATCGTGATTGCCGAGGACGACCCGTTGCTGCGCGAGGGGCTCGCCCTCCTGCTGCGCGCCGAGTCCCTCGACGTGGTGGCCACCGCGGGCACCCCCGACGAGGCGCTGGACGCCATCGACGCACACAAACCGGACGTCGCCATCCTCGACGTACGGATGCCGCCGACCCACACCGACGAAGGGATCGTCGCGGCGGTCGAGGCCCGGCGCCGGCGGCCCGATCTGGCGGTCCTCGTGCTGTCCGCGTACGTCGAGCAGACCTTCGCCACCGAGCTGCTCACCGGCGGTGTGGGCGGCCTCGGCTATCTGCTCAAGGAGCGCGTCGGACGGGTGGAGGAGTTCCTGGACGCGCTGCGGCGGGTGACGGCCGGGGGCACCGCCATCGATCCCGAGGTCGTCGCGCAGCTCTTCACCCGCTCCCGCCAGGACACCCGGCTCGACCGGCTCAGCCCCCGCGAGCGGGACGTACTCGCCCTGATGGCCGAGGGGTTGGGCAACACCGCCATCGCCGAGCGGCTCGTCGTGACCGAGGGCGCCGTCCACAAGCACATCCGCAGCATCTTCGCCAAGCTCGACCTGTCCCCCACCGACCGGGTGGACCGCCGGGTCGCCGCCGTCCTGCGCTATCTGGAGGATCTCCGCCGGCTGGCATGAGCCGAGCCGTGAACACGACCGGGGCGGTACAGCAGGCTGTACCGCCCAGTGACCAGCTGGCTTGATCGTGGTCCGGGCGTCTTCTTTCTACGTTGGTGATCGCACCGCTCGCCGCGCTGCGACACCAACTCCCAAGGAGACAACAGCTCATGATGAACCGCCATCTCACGAACACAACGCTGGTGGCCGCGGTGGCCGCACTCGGCCTGGGCCTCGCGGCTCCCGCCGCGAGCGCCACCGGGCCGAGGCACGACAGGCCCCAGAACAGGCTTCAGGACAGCGTGAACGCGATCCAGAAGACCGGCACCGTCGGGGTCCTGGCCCAGTCGACGGGCCCGGGCGGCAAGCGGTACGCCACCGCCGGGGTGGCCGACACCGCCACGGGGGAAGCGGTGCGCGCCGGTGACCGGTTCCGGATCGCCAGCACCACCAAGACGTTCGTCGCCACCACGGTGCTGCAACTGGCCGGCGAGGGGCGGCTGTCCCTGGACGACACCGTCGAGGACCTGCTGCCGGGCGTGGTGACTGGCAACGGCAACGACGGCAGCAAGATCACCGTACGACAGCTGCTGAACCACACCAGCGGGCTGTTCAACTACACCGCGGACTTCCCCGAGATCAACAGCGTGGACGGGTTCCAGGCCGACCGCTACACCACCTGGACACCGTCCCAGCTCGTCGCCATCGCGATGAAGCACGCGCCGGACTTCGAGCCCGGCGCCAAGTGGGCGTACTCGAACACCGGCTACATCCTCGCCGGAATGATCACCGAGAAGGTCACCGGCAACAGCTGGCAGCAGGAGGTGACTCGGCGCATCATCCGGCCGCTGGGCCTGCGCAACACCTTCGCCCCGAACACGTATCCCCGCATTCCCGGCCGGCACCTGCACGGCTACTCCCACTTCGGCAACTCCGGCCCGACGATCGACGTCACCGACTTCAACCCCACCGCGGCCGGCGCGGCCGGCGCCATGATCAGCACGACCGGAGACGTGACCCGCTTCTTCTCGGCGCTCCTGGGCGGCCGACTGCTGCACCCGGCCGAGATGGCCGAGATGAAGACGACCGTACGGGCGCCGGAACTGGACCCCGTCTGGCCCGGCGCGAGTTACGGCCTGGGCCTGATGCGGATCCCGCTCTCGTGCGGCGGGGTCTACTACAGCCACGCCGGCGACCTGGCCGGCTACACCACCCGCGACGGGGTGAGCGCCGACGGCCGCCGGGCCGTCGTCCTGGAGGCGACGGGCGACGGGGCGAGTGACCTCTCCACGGAGCTGGCGCAGAACGCGCTGATCGACAAGGAACTCTGCGCCACCGACAGGAAGTAGCAGGGCGCCGGCGGCCGGCGGTCCGGTGGCGGCGGCGCCGATTCGTCACCAGGGCACATCGTCCAGCAGCAGCCCCGCCGCCCGCTGCCGGCCGTCGGCCAGGGACTGTTCGGTCCACATGACCTTCCCGGTGGGCGTGTACCTGGTGCCCCACCGGGAGGCGAACTGGGAGACAAGGAACAAACCACGCCCGCCCTCGTCCGTCGTGGCCGCGCGGCGCAGGTGGGGGGATGTGCTGCTGCCGTCGGACACCTCGCAGATCAGACGGCGTTCGTGCAGCAATCTCACATGGATCGGATCGGATCCGTAGCGGATCGCGTTGGTGATCAGTTCACTCAGCATCAGCTCAGTGGTGAAGCCGATCTCCCCCAGGCCCCAAGTCTCCAGCTGACGACCGCACGCGGCGCGGACGGGAGCAACGGCCGCGGGGTCGAAGGGGACGTCCCACTCGGCGACCCTGGCGGAGTCCAGCAGGCGGGTCCTGGCCACGAGCAGCGCGATGTCGTCCCTGCGGTGCGAGGACTCCATGGCGCTGAACACGGCCCGGCACGTCTCCTCCGGCGTACGGTTCGCGTCCTCGGCCAAGGTGGCGCCCAGCAGGCGCAGTCCGGTTTCGATGTCGCGGCCGCGGTGTTCGATGAGCCCGTCGGTGTAGAGAACGAGCCTGCTGCCCTCCGCCAGTTGCAGTTCGGCGGTCTCGATGGGCAGTCCGCCCAGGCCCAGCGGTGGGCTCACGGGCACCTCGGGAAAGTCCACCGTGCCGTCCGGGCGGACCAGCGCGGGGGCGAAGTGCCCCGCCCTTGCCATGCTGCACGTGCCGGAAACCGGATCGTAGATGGCGTACAGGCACGTGGCTCCTGTGATGCCCTCGCCGTCGGCGCCCTCTTCCTGGTCGATACGGGAGACCAGTTCGTCGATGTGCCCCAGGATCTCGTCCGGTGGCAGGTCGAGGGCGGAGAAGTTGTGGACCGCTGTACGCAGACGGCCCATGGTGGCCGCGGCGTGCAGGCCGTGGCCCACGACGTCGCCGACGACCAGGGCCACCCGGGCTCCGGGCAGCGGGATGACGTCGAACCAGTCGCCACCCACACCGGCCGCCTGCGCGGGCAGATAGCGGTAGGCGACATCCAGTGCGTTCTGCTCGGGCAGGACGCGAGGCAGCAGGCTGCGCTGGAGGGTTACCGCCATGGCGTGTTCGCGGGTGAACCGGCGGGCGTTGTCGATGGCCACGGCGGCGCGGGCGGCCAGTTCCTCGGCGAAGGACAGATCCTCCTCCTCGAAGCGTTCGGGACGCTCCGCGCGCCAGAAGTTGGCCATGCCCAGGACGACGCCACGCGCCTGCAACGGCACGGCGACCAGCGAGTGGACGCCGTAGGCGAGGGCCCGGTCCGCTCCCGCGGGATCCTGGGCGCGCCAGCCGTGGGCGACGGTCAGATCGGCCTCGAGCACCGCATGGCCCCTTGCCAGTGCCACCGCCATCGGCGTGCTGGGGACGACGAACCGGACCACGTCGCCCACCGGCTGGAACGGGTGGTCGCCGCGGATGCCGCTCACCGCCGTCCGGCGCATTTCCCTGTCCGCACCCGAGGGCTCGTCGCCGCGCACCACAGGGTCCAGCAGCTCGACCGTGACGAAGTCCGCGAACCGCGGGACCGCCACCTCCGACAACTCCTCGGCGGTACGCGTCACGTCCAGCGTGGTGCCGATCCGTACCCCGGCCTCGTACAGGATCTTCAGGCGCTCCCGGGCCACCTCGGCCACGCCGGACAGTGCGCGCAGCTCGGTCGTGTCCCGCAGCGTCGCGACCTTGCCGGAGGTGCCGCCGTACGGGTCCGTGGGCCTCGTGTTGACGGCGAGCAGGCGGTCCCCGGCCAGGTGCACCTCGTCGGTCACGGCACGACTCGAGGCAAGCAGCTCCGCCGTGTCGGCATCGAGGCCGAGGTCGGCGACGTGGCGCCCTTCCGCGCCCGGCGGCAGTTCGAGGAGCCTGCGCGCCTCGTCGTTGGCCAGCATCAGCCGGCCGTCGCCCCCGATGATGAGCACGCCTTCCCGCACGGCGTGCAGAACCGCGTCGTGGTGCTCGTACATCCGGGTCATCTCTGTGGGGCCGAGACCGTGCGTCTGGCGTCGCAGCCGCCTGCTCACCAGCGCGGAGCTCACTGTGGCCAGGGCAAGCGCGGCGCCGGCGCAGCCGAAGAGCCACGGCAGCTGCCGGTCCACCGCGCTCCCGACGTGTTCGATCCGTACGCCGGCGGCCACCAGGCCGACGACGGAGCCCTGCGCGTTGATGACGGGGACGACGGCCCGGGCCGCGTCGTTCGGGTCTCCCTCGAAGATCTCCGTGAAGGCCCTTCCGGCCGCCGCGCGCTCGATGTCCTCGGCACGCCGGCCGATCAGGCTCCGATCGGTGTCGGCGTAGCGCATACCGTCCCTGCTCATCACGGCGATGAAGTCCACTCCCGATCCCCGCCGGGCCTCCTCCGCGTGGGACTGCAGCACGTCGGCCCGAATGGGGATAATCAGCGCCGCTGCGGTGCCCGGTGCGTCCGCGAAAGACTCCGCGGCGGCGAGCGAGCGGTTCTCGGCGTCCCGCTCACTGTCGAACCGCGCCTGGAAGACGAGCGCCACCACGGCCCCGGCGATCAGCAGTACCGCGACCACAATCTGCAGGAGGAGCACCTGACCGGCCGCACTGTGCGGACCCAGTCGGGAAGGCGGGGGCGGCGGCGGATGCTCTGCCGCAGAGGGCGCTCTGCGGGCTCCTGCGCTCCGCTCGCCTCCGGAAACGGGACGTTCGCCCCGGCCGCGAAGCAGCCGACCGACGAAGGTACGGCTCGATGAGAGCCGGGATCGCAGGGAATGTCCCTTCATGCCCCATTTCTAACATCGGACGACGTCGGGCAATGTTCCGCGACCACCGGACCAACGACGCCGCGGCGGGTGATTGCCCGGTCAGAGCCACGGCCGTTCCGAGGAATCCATTGACCTCAAGTTTGGTTCAGGTCATAGCGTTCTGGGTGCGCCCCGGGCCACGCCGGCCGACGGGTACCGCGTCGGCCCACCAGAATCCGGAGAGACCGCATGGACATGGAAGTCACCGCATGGACATCGCTCCACAGTGCGATGAACGCCCAACAGGAGCGACGGCCCTTCTCCCGGGCCACCTTGCGCCGCATCGCCGCCTTCGCCCGACCGCACCGCCGGCAGCTCTACCGCTTTCTGCTGCTCAGCGTGGTCACCGCGCTGCTTGCCGTGGCCACACCCGTCCTCGCCGGCCGCGTCGTCGACACGATCGTCAAGGGCGAGGACACCGGCACGGTCACCCGGCTCGCGCTGCTGATCGCTGTCATCGCCATCGCGGAGGCGGCGCTCGGCCTGCTCACCCGCTGGCTGTCGGCCACCCTCGGCGAGGGGCTGATCCTCGATCTCCGCACGGCGGTCTTCGACCATGTCCAGCGGATGCCGGTCGCCTTCTTCACCCGCACCCGCACCGGCGCCCTCGTCAGCCGGCTCAACAACGACGTCATAGGGGCCCAACGAGCCTTCAGCAACACCCTGTCCGGCGTCGTGTCCAACCTCGTCACCCTGCTGCTGACGCTGGCCGTCATGCTCAGCATCTCCTGGCAGATCACCCTCCTCGCCCTGCTCCTACTGCCGGTGTTCGTCGTCCCCGCCCGCCGGATGGGCTCCCGCATGGCCAAGTTGCAGCGCGAGGCCGCCAACCACAACGCGGCCATGGGCACCCAGATGACCGAGCGGTTCTCCGCCCCCGGCGCGACCCTGGTCAAACTTTTCGGACGCCCGGCCGACGAGTCCGCCGAATTCGCCGCCCGCGCCCGCCGGGTGCGCGACATCGGCATCCGTACCGCCATGTCCCAGTCGGTCTTCATCACCGCCCTGACCCTCGTGTCCGCCCTGGCCCTCGCCCTGGTCTACGGACTCGGCGGCTACTACGCGCTGCGCGGCAGCCTGGACCCGGGCGCGGTCGTCGCCCTCGCCCTGCTCCTCGCCCGCCTCTACGCCCCGCTCACCGCACTGGCCGGCGCACGCGTCGAGGTGATGAGCGCCCTGGTCAGCTTCGAGCGGGTCTTCGAGATCCTCGACCTCAAGCCGCTGATCGCCGAGAAGCCGGACGCCCGCCGGGTGCCGGAGGGGCCCGTGTCCGTGGAGTTCGACGGGGTCCGCTTCGGCTACCCCTCCGCCGACAAGGTCTCCCTCGCCTCCCTCGAAGAGGTCGCCACCCTCGACTCCCGCGGCGGCACGGAGGTTCTGCGCGACATCTCCTTCCGCGCAGAACCCGGCCGGATGGTCGCGCTGGTCGGCTCATCCGGCGCGGGCAAGTCCACGATCGCGCAGCTCATGCCGAGGCTGTACGACGCCGATGCCGGTTTTGTGCGGCTGAACGGCATCGACGTCCGCGACCTGACCTCGGACTCGATCCGCGAGACGATCGGCATGGTCACCCAGGACGGCCATCTCTTCCACGAGTCCGTCCGCGCCAACCTGCTCCTCGCCCGGCCCGACGCCACCGAGGACGACATCTGGGACTCTCTGCGCCGGTCCCGGCTGGCCGACCTGGTGGCCTCGCTCCCCGACGGCCTGGACACCGTCGTCGGCGAGCGCGGCTACCGGCTCTCCGGCGGCGAGCGGCAACGGCTGACCATCGCCCGGCTGCTGCTCGCCCGCCAGCGGGTCGTCATCCTCGACGAGGCGACGGCCCACCTCGACTCCACCTCCGAGGCGGCCGTGCAGGAAGCCCTGGGTGAGGCACTGGAGGGCCGTACCGCGGTGGTGATCGCCCACCGGCTGTCGACCGTGCAGGCCGCCGACCTGATCCTGGTCGTCGAGGAGGGCCGGATCATCCAGCGCGGAACCCACGACGAACTCATGACGGCCGGCGGACGCTACGAGGAGCTGTACCGCACCCAGTTCGAGCGCCCGGGAGCGGAGGAGGCGCACCCCGTCCACTGACCCCGGTGCGACCATGTCGCATGAATGTGGATATTCCCCTGCTCGAAGTCTTGCAAATTCACATTCATTTCGGCAGGATCTGCCGAGTCCACGCCGGTCAACCGCACATTCTGGGTGCCCGTGGGCCCCTGCGTCGTTGAATCGACACACCCTGACCTCTTCGTCAGCCCCTGACGGGTCTGCTCTCCCCCGGGGGCGCCGTGGGCTGCGCCGTGGTGGTTTCTCTTGAAAGGCACGTCCGTTGAGCATGAGATCCGGCACCGGAGGCGGTCTGCGGGCGGACGCCCTCAGCACGTGGGACATGGTGGTCATGGCCGTCGCGGGATGCGGTCCGGCGTACACGGTCGCCGGAACGATTCCGGCGCTGATCGCCGCCGTCGGTGTGGCGAGCCCCGCCGCGCTGCTCTACTGCGCGATACCCGTGATCGGCATCGCCCTGGCCTACCGGCAACTCGGCCGTGTGGACCCCAATGCGGGAGCCGCGTACAGCTGGGTCGCCCGGTCGCTGCACCCCTTCCTCGGGTTCCTGTGCGGCTGGTCGCTCGTGGTCGCCTGCACCGTCTTCATGGCGTCCAGCACGGTGCCCGCCGGCAATGCGACGTTGTCACTCGTCGCGCCGAGCCTGGTCGGTGACCCGGTCCTGGCCGCGCTCGTCGGCTCGGGCTGGTTCCTCCTGATGGCAGGGGTGGTGGCGTTCGGAGCCCGGATCGGAGCCCGCGCGCTGACCGTCATCACGGCCGTGCAGGTGGTCCTGCTGATCGGCTTCGCGCTGGCCGCGCTGCTGTCCGACGGCGGCGGGACGGAGTTCTCCTTTTCCTGGTTCGGCTTCAGCCACTTCGAGGGGCAGGAGTCCTTCGTGACGGGCGCGCTGATCGCCACGTTCGCGTTCTGGGGCTGGGACGTGACCAGCAATCTCGGCGAGGAGACCCGGCGCGGCTCACGCGGATCGGGGTTCGGCGGAGTCATCGGTGTGGTCCTGGCGTTCCTGCTCTTCGCGCTGGTCGCCGTCGCGGTCAATGTCCTCATGACGCCGGACGCCGTGTCGCACAGCCCTGAGGGCATTCTGATCGAGCTCGGCCAGCGGGTCTGGCCCGGTGTGGGCGGCACCCTGCTGGTGCTCGCGCTGCTCCTGTCGACGGTCGCCATGCTGGAGACCGCCCTCATCCAGGCCGGCCGCACCCTGTTCGCCATGGGCCGAGACAGGACGCTTCCCCCCGTCCTCGGCCGTATCCACGCCAAGCGGCACACGCCGTGGCTGGCCACCGTCGTCATCGCCGTGGCATCGGGCACGCTCGCCATCGTCGAGGCCGTACGGCTCGAGCCGGGCGAGTCGATGCTCTCGGACGCCGTGAGCGGAGTCTGTCTCCTCGTCACCTTCTACTACAGCCTGGCCGGACTGGGCGCTGTCGTCGTCCACCGCAAACTGCTGCGGGCCTCCGTGTCCAACTTCCTCCTCATGGGACTGTGGCCGCTGGCCGGCGCGCTGTTCATGCTCTGGATCATGATCGAGTCCGTGGCCTCCCTGAGCACCTCAGCGCTGGTCATCGGATTCGGCACCCTCGCCCTGGGGCTCGTACCGATGCTCGCCGCGTGGATGAGGCAGCGGCCGTACTTCGAGCGCGGGCGTCTCGACGCCGACCGGGCGCGCGTCATGGACGACTCCTTCGGGGGCGCGGACTCCGGCGAGACCCAGGCGGTCAACCTGGCCAGGAGTCAGGACGAACTCCTCACTGACTTCTGACCCCAGTTCCGCCTTCTGATCAAAGGACGCCTGCCATGGCCCTGGCCTGGAACCGAAGACGCTCCGCGGCACCGCATTACGACCAGACCTTCGGCGACAAGGCCCTGTCCGCCGCATGCGAGGACATGGTCATGGGCCGCTGGGAAGGCGCACACGAACTGCTGGCAACCACTCCCCACAGGGACTGGGACCGCCGCAGTCACCGCATCCGGCTGCTCGCCCACACCGCCGCCGACAAGCGGATCGTCGAAGCCTGGCAGACCGCGCAGCCGCACAGCGCGGACGCCCTCGTACTGCGGGCGGACACCGAGGTGATGCGGCATTTCGCAGCCGCCCGTACGAGCACCATCCCGGGCCCGGACATCCTGGACCGCACGGCCCACATCTGTCTCAACGCCGCCGATGCCTTCCCCCAGGACCCCCATCCCTGGGTGTCGCTGATCACCCTGGGCAGGCTGTACGAGAACGGCGCCCAGGCGATGAACCGGTGGTGGCCGGAACTGCTGGCCCGCGATCCGTACCACCGCGAGGCCCACCATCAGGCTCTGCGCTACATGACGGCTCGCTGGCACGGCTCCCACGGCCAGGCCTACGCCTTCGCCCGCGACTGCGCGGTCTATGCCCCGGCCGGCTCCCCGCTGCTGGTCATGCCGCAGGTCGCCCGCGCCGAGGAGTTCCGTCACCGCACCGAGAACGAAGGCGTCAGCCCGCACGCGATGGTCGGCTACTGGGCCGGGGAGCGCTGGGACCTCATGGAGACCATGGAACGCTGGATAGCGGTCCGGTCCCCCGTCGAGGCGGCACAGGACGTCGCCGACCTCAACCATCTCGCTCACGGTCTCGCTCATGCAGGACTTCTCGTCGAGGCCGCGACGGTCTTCGACCTGCTCAAGGGACGGGCCACCCGGGTGCCGTGGTCGTACACGGGCGAGCCGGAAGCGGAGTACGCGCGCTGGCGCGACCGTTCGTCCCGAGCGGCCGCGGAGCACGCGGATCCGCGGAAAGGGTGACCACTGATGCGTACCGGCTCCTTCGACGAGGGCAACCTGCTGGAGCAGGCCGTCAAGGCTGTGGTGAGCGGTGCGGGTTTCGCTCCGTTCACCGAGGGGCCGGCCGGTGCCGTCGACCGTCGCAGAGGGGCGGCGCACAGCGGCGGAGCGGTGTTCCGGTCGATGCTCGGGAAGGACTTCGGCCTGGGGCAGCCCGGCGCCCGTGAACGGGTCGGGACCGAGTGCTCTCCGTACGGCCTCAGCCTGGGCGTGCGCTATCTCCGTTCCGAACCAAGCGAGTTGGTGGAGGCGGCGGTGCGGGCGACGGCGGGCTGGCGGGCGGCAGGACCGCGGCGCCGGGCCCTGCTCGCCGTGGAGATGCTCTGCCGGCTCCACGACCGCAGCCATGAGATCGCGCACGCGCTGCACCACACCACGGGGCAGGCGTACACCACCGCCCACCGCTCGGGCGGTCCGCAGGCGCAGGACCGGGGACTTGAGGCCGTGGCCCGTGCGCTGGCCGAGTCTGTACGCAATCCCGCCGAGCTGTCCTGGCAGCGGCCAGGCAAGCTGGGCGACCCAGTGGGGATGGACGGCACCTGCACCGTGGTACCGCGCGGCGTCTCACTGCTCATCGGCTGCCCCGACTTCCCCACCTGGAACGGCTATCCGGGCCTCTTCGCAAGCCTGGTGACCGGAAATCCGGTGATCGTCAAGCCGCACCCCCGGGCGGTCCTCCCGCTCGCGCTGACCGTCCAGGTCGCCAGGGACGTCCTGGCGAATGCCGGGCACGATCCCAACGTGGTGACACTGGCGGCGGAAGAGCCCGGCGAGAAACTGGCGTCCCGACTCGCCACCGACCCCGCGGTCCGGCTCATCGACTTCACCGGCTCGGCCCGTTTCGGCGACTGGCTGCGGCGCAACGCCCGCCAGGCCGACGTGTTCGCCACATCGATCGGGGCCAACACCGTGCTGGTGGACTCCACCGACGACTACCGCACCATGCTGCGCGAGCTGGCTCTGTCCCTGTCGCTGTGCAGCGGCCAGACCTGCACAGCGCCGCAGAACATCCTGGTGCCGTCCCGCGGGATCACGACCAACGAAGGCCACAAGCCCATAGGGCGGTTCAGTGTCGACCTGAGCCGCGCCGTGAAACGTCTCCTGGCGGAACCGCGGCGTGCGGCGGGGATTCTCGGGGCGATCGGCAGCGACCGTATCCGCAGCTCCCTCGCGCATGCGGCCGGATGCGGAGTGGTGGTGCACGCATCGCTGCCGGTCGGCCACCCCGACCATCCGGCGGCGGACATCCGTACACCACTGATCGTCCGGCTGGAGGCACACGACGAGAGGGTGTACTCACGCGAGTGGGCAGGTCCCGTCTCCTTCGTGATCGCCACCGAGTCGACCTCGCAGAGCCTGGACATCTTCCGCCGCACCGCGCGCGGCCACGGCGGCCAGTACGCCTCCGTCCACTCGACGGACCCGCTGGTCCTGGGGGCGGCCGAGGCGGCAGCGCTCGACGCCGGGGTGCAGCTGTCGGAGAACCTCGCCGGGAATGCCTTCGTGGACCAGTCGGCGGTGTACGGCGACTTCTGCGAGGCGGGCACGCCCGCGGGTGCTCAAACCGCGCTTGCGGACCCGTCGTTCATCACCGGCCGCTTCCGCCTCGTGCAGGCCCGCCGCCCTGCGGCCCGGGTACGGGACATGAGCTCCGTCGGAGCGTAGGAAGTGTGGCGCCGTCAGGGAAGAGGCGCGCCGCGGGCGGTGAGCCAGAGTTCGTACCATTCCTCGCGGCTGAGATCCGGTTCCCGCTGCGCGGCGTCACGGCAGGCGCGGATACGTTCAGGACGCGCGCTGCCGACCACCGGCACGATCGCGGCCGGATGCCGCTGCAACCACCACAGCAGAATCGTCTCCGGCGTCGTGCCCTTCTTGTCGGCCAGTGCCGAGATGAGCTGCGCGGTCGCGACCTCGCCCGGCGTTTCCTGGCGGCCCGTGAAACGACCCTGCGCGAGTGCGCCCCACGCCTGCAGCGAAATACCGTTTTCCCTGCAGAACTCGACCGTCCCGAACGGAAAGCCGTTGGCGGCTGCCTCCGGGGTGTTCACGAGGACACCGGCTTCGAGCCAGTCCCGCCGCTGCAGGCTCATCTCCAGCTGATTGGCGACCAGGGGGACATCGAGACATGCCTGAAGGGGGGCCATCTGCACGGCGCCCATGTTCGACACACCGAACCGTCGCACAAGACCCTGCCGGTGCAGCGACATCAGCGCCTCGGCGATGTCGTCCGGGTCTGCCAGGGGATCCGGGCGGTGCAGGAGCAGCACATCGACGACATCGGTCCGCAACCGGGCCAGGCTCTCCTCGACCCGCCGGGCGATGGCCGGCCCACTCAGGTCGTAGATGCCGGGCCGCTCACCGTCCGCGAGCCGGATGCCGCACTTGGTCTGGACGACGATGCGCTCACGCAGCCCCGGGGTACGGGCGAGAACCTCACCGAAGACCGCCTCGGCCTTCCCGTGCCGGTAGATGTCGGCGTGGTCGAAGGTAGTGATCCCACTGTCCAGCGCCGCCTCGATCGCCGCCTCGGCTTCCGCGATGTCCCGCGCGCCGAAAGGCTCGGTGTCCCAGCTGCCGCCGAGCCCCATGCACCCGTACAGCAGCCGCCCACCGCTCGTCCCCGTCTTCGTCGTCACCCGGTCACCTTACGACGGGCATCAGCAGCACCTGCCGCGCGACGGCCCAGCAGCGCACCGCCGATGATCCTGGCCGGCGGGCACAAGGTCTGGCCGTGCGCGGCGAAGAGCTCGTCGCGCGAGGAGAAGCGCCCGAGGTCCTCGCGCACCAGCGCCGACAGGTCGAAGGACGAGCAGCTGTCCGAGCCACAGGTCGAGCCGTCCCAGTCCACGGCGGTGGACGCCAGGGCCTCGAAAAGTGTCTGCGACCCGGTGTTGGTGAATCCCCGGGGATTGGCGGCACCCAGCGCGTCGAGCGGCGCGTACAGCTCGGAAACGTTCAACCAGGTCTGCCCGGTACGGAACTCCGGCCAGGCGAGGAGGACCGTGTCGGGCACCAGGCGGCGAAGCCGTGGAAAGCGCGAGTACCAGAACGAACCGTCCACCAGAAGGCCACGAACACGGGTGGAGATGCCGCCCGCGCGGGCGACCGCTTCGAGCACGGCCAGCCGCTGGCTGCAGGAACCGACGCCTCGCGCCAGTGTGCGGGAGACGGGCTGTATGTCGTTGAGCGCGTACACAGGCCGGACGGTCTCACTGATGAGCCGGTGCGCGGCCTGAAGCAGTGCGCGCTCCCCGGGCTGCGTGGTTTCCCGGGCGGCTGCGAGCAGGTGCTGCACTTGGGGGTGACGCCAGTCGAGGATCGGGGTGGGGTCCGCGGACCCGAGGTCGTCGACAGCAACGGTCGTTGCGGGTCGCCGGTGTCGCCACCACGGAGTCAGCACAGCGCTTGTCATGCCCTGAATGCTACGAGTCTTGTGATGCCGGTGCGTGAGTGGCCTGGTGTTCCGCGATCGAGTGGTCGGCCGATCCATCTGTTCAAGGTGCCTGACAGGCTTCTCGTCGCCGATGTCGGTTGCGGCGCCGGACACACCGCCCGCCATCTGCACGAACTCGGCCTGCGCACGCTCGGGGTCGACCTGTCGCACTCCCCGGCTGAGAGCGCTGGAGCGGTTCGCTCGAGCCGTTCGCCGCAGCTATGAGCGGGTGCAGCGGCCGCCCGGGCTGGTCGCCGGTGGGCGGCACAGCAGCCCGGCGTCGGCCGAACTCGTACTCAGATAGCGGCCGATGCACGTGTTCGCCGAGGTCCTGCCGCGTTCTGCGCAGAAGGTCAGGGCGGCACGGCCGTCGGCGAAGGGGCCCGGGGCGTAGATCACCCAGTAGCCCGGACGCAGCGACGCGTAGTCGTCGCTGCGGACGAAGGCCGCCTCGGGCACGGACTGCCGGATCTTGGCGAGCCGCAGGTCCCGGGCGACGGTGCCGGAGCCGACCGGCTCGGAGAAGAGCTGGGCGATCCAGCCGCCTGCTGATGGGGGCGGAGTGATCGGTGTGACCGGGGTAACCGTCGGAGTCGGCGTGGGCGTCGGCTTCGGCGTGGAGGCCGGGGCCGTTGTCGTCGCTGCCGACGACGACGTACCCGCGGACGAACCCTGGCTGCCGCCCGCCTTGTTGTCCCCCCGATCGCCCCGTGTGAGGACGAGCGCGGTCGCCGCGGTGACCGCCAGCGCCGCGGCGATCACGGCGAGGAGGATCGGTGTACGGCTCCGCGGCCCGTCCCGGGTGGGCAGTGGCTGAGGCTGTTGCGGAAGGGTCGGCCGCGGACTGTCCAGCTGAGTCGGTACGGGCGGCACGGGCGGCACCGGCCCGCCTGGCATCGGCGGCAGCCCGGTAGTGGTCATCGTCGGCTGCGCCCAGTGCGGCGCGGCACCCGACTCCACCTGAGCCAGCATCGTGTCCAGCCGTTCCGCGTCGGGGCGCGCAGCCGGGTCCCGTACGAGCAGTGCCTGAAGCACGGGCGCGAGCGGCCCGGAACGCGTCGGCGGGGGCACTGGATCGTCGAGCACCGCGGCCAGGGTCGTCAGCGCCGTGGTCCGGCGCAGCGGGCTGACGCCCTCGACTGCCACGTACAGCACGAGCCCCAGCGACCAGAGGTCGGACGCCGGGTCGTCGTCGCGGCCGCGGACTCTCTCGGGGGCGATGTATTCGGGCGAGCCGACGAGTTCGCCGGTGACCGTCAGCGACGTCGAACCCTGGAGTGCGGCGATCCCGAAGTCGGTGAGCACGGCGGTTCCGTCGGGACGCAGCAGGACATTGGCGGGTTTGACGTCCCGGTGCTGGATGCCCGCCGCATGCGCGGCGCGCAGGGCCGAGAGCACCTGACGTCCGATGCGCGCGGCTTCCTGCGGAGTCAGCGGGCCGCGGTCGAGCCTTTCGTGGAGGGAGACACCGGGCACCAGCTCCATCACGATCCACGGGTGGGGATCCATCGCCACGATTTGATGGATCGTCACCACATGGGGGTGACTGAGTCGCGCCAGCGCCCGCGCCTCACGAAGCACTCGCTCGCCGGCGGCCTCGGAAACACCGACATCGGACCGGACTGCCTTGAGGGCGACTTCGCGCTGAAGCACCGTGTCGCGCGCCCGCCACACCGTGCCCATGCCCCCGCTCCCGAGCCGCTCGATCAGCTCGAACCGCCCGTCGACCAGGTCCCCCGGTGTGTTCATGGGCGACAGGTTAGGGCAAGGCGCGCCGGGTCGGCTCACACGGTACGCAGCGCACGGGCGCGCGTGCGACACCGGTTCGGCTCACACGCCAGGCGGTGGGCGCGGCAACGGGTCACGCTGGAACAGCCCGCGATCCGATCGGGCCGGACAGCGGATTCTGAGGAGGAACCGCGATGCCTACGATGCCCTGGACCGCCACGGCGGCCGCCTCCGGAAGTGCGGCTCCGCTGCCCGACGAGGTGCTGATCCTCGGATCCCGCCTGATCCTGCGCAGGGCCTGGGACATTCCCCGCTTCTTCGCGGCCGCTCAGTCCATCAGGCGGCAGGTCCTCGCGGCCGACGGGTGTCTTGGCATGTCATTGAGGGCCGAGCCGTTTGTGAAGACTTTCTGGACGCTCTCCGCCTGGCGTGACCAGGCAGCGCTGGACGCATTCGTGGGAGCCCAGCCGCACGAACGGATCATGCGGGACTTCCACGCACGGCTGCGTGATCCGGTCATCATCAGCTGGACCGTGCCCCGCGGTGAGCTGCCGGTCGACTGGACCGATGCCGTCAACCGGATCGCCGGACACACATCCCGTTGACCCCGCCCTCACCCCACCCGGGCCCGCGCTCCGAGGCGGATCTTGCGGACATCACACGCCGGCCGGGCTGGGCCTTCCCGCCCGGCGCCGGAAGACGAACGCCGCCGCCACACCCGCGATCAGGCCGAAGAGGTGGCCCTGCCAGCTGACTTCGGTGTTCGCCGGGGATATGCCGAGCAGGATCGAGCTGCCCCAGATCGCGCCGATCAGCAGACCCACGCCCACGTCCAGCAGCTTGCGGTCCACGAAGCCGCGCACCACCAGGTAGCCGAAGAGGCCGAAGATCAGGCCCGAAGCCCCTGCCGTGTTGGTGTTGGACGGGGAGATCAGCCAGACGCCGAGGCCGTCCACCACAACGATGAGCAACGACACGGCCAGGAAGCGCCGGATGCCGCCGAGCGCGGCGAGGAAGCCGAAGACCAGGAGCGGGAGGCTGTTGGCCGCGACATGCCCGAAGCCGAAGTGGATGAAGGCGGACGGGACGATGTCGACCAGTTCGGACGGCTCGCGCGACACGATTCCGTACGAGTCGAGGGCATGGCCCGTGGCCACGTCGATCGCTTCCAGCGCCCACAGCAGCGCCACCCAGCCGACCATCAGCTTGGTCGCGGCCGCGACCCGGGACGACCCGCGCCACTCGCTGACTTCCGCGCCTGCCATCGCAGCCCCCTGCACCGTGCGTATGTATCCACCCCGGAAACGACCGGCGCACCTGCTCGGTTCCACCTCCGGCCGGTTTCGGCCCGGTGAGGACGCGGGCCACGCAGGGCGATGCGGTACGCACCCGTCGGGTCACGGTGACAGAAGTGGATAGGGGAAAGTAGGGCCATGACGTCGCTCTCCGGAATACACGGCCGATGACGCAAGATCAACCCTCGGTCCTCGAACCCGCCGCTGCCGAGCACGCCGCTCCGCCCGCTGTGCCTCACCCGCGAACGCCGTCGGCCACCGGGAAACCGCCGAGCCGCTTCGACGGCCTGCGGCGCCACCGGCGGTGGCTGTTCGCACTGGCCGTGGTCGCGCTCCTCGCGCAGATGGCCCTCGCCATGGTCACGACCGCGGTCAAGCAGACCCCGACCATCGACGAGCCCGTGTACGTGGGCACGGCGGTGGTCTACGTACAGCAGCACAGCCTGCGGTACAACCCTGAGCACCCACCGCTGGGCAAGCTGATCATCGCGACCGGACCCGCATTGGCCCACCCTCATCTCGACCCTGCCTTCGTCGGCAACCAAGGGGCGCTCGGGCGGCATCTCCTGTACGAGTCGGGCAACGATCCCTGGCGGGTGATGCTGTGGGCGCGACTGCCGGTGATCGTGCTGACCCTGCTGTTCGGGCTGGTCGTCCTCGCGTTCGCCCGTGATCTCACAGGCTCCGTGGGCGGGTTGACAGCGCTCGCCCTGTACGCGTTCTCGCCCGACGTCATCGCGCACGGATCGCTGGCCACGCTTGACGTACCCATGGCCGGCTTCCTGCTGACGTCGGTCTGGTTGCTCTGGCGGGCGCGGCTTCGGCCCCGCCTGTATCTCCCGCTCGCCGGGGCGGCGCTCGGCGCGGCGGTGTCCACGAAGATGAGCGCGCTGCCCGCGGTTCCGGTGCTGCTGCTCCTGGTCGTCCTGTCGGTCTGGTACGCCCGCCGGACACCCGGCACCGGCAGGCGCGGGACGGCGCGGCTGCTTGCGCTCGGCGTGGCGGCGGCGGTCGCGGTGGCGCTGGTCATGGTCGCCGTGGTGTGGGCGACGTATCTCGCCGTCGACCCGCGCCTGCGCTGGGCCGCGCCCGAGGGCGTGCCGGTCGCCCACGGGCTACGGGGACTTGCCGTCGACTGGCTGCCGTTCCCCCAGCCGTACCGGGACGGCATGCGCGTCCAGTTCGCCTTCGAGGACGCGAAGTGGACCGGCTTCCTGCTGGGCAGGCACTACGCCGGCTCGCTCTGGTACTACCTGCCGGCCGCGCTGCTGATCAAGACCCCCGTGGGCATGCTGGCGCTCTGGCTCGCCGGTGCTGTCGCCGTCGTGGCGCTGCCCCGGCTGCGGCCCGCGGCACCGTATGTGCTTGTCCCCCCGGCCGTGCTGCTGGCCGCGGCGCTCAGCGGGTCCCGCGACTTCGGTGTCCGCTACGCCGTCTTCCTGCCGATGTTCCTCGCCGTCGCGGCGGCCTGCGTGGTCACCTTGAGAAGGCGGTGGGCACACGTCGTGACGGCGGTGTTGGTCCTGTTCGTCGCGGTCACCTCACTGCGGACGTACCCGTACTACCTGCCGTACTCCAACGAGGCGTTCGGCGGCCCGTCGAAGACCCATCTGCGTCTGCACGACTCCAACGTCGACTGGGGCCAGGACCTGGGGAGGCTCGCCGACCGTCTGCGACAGCGCTATCCGGGGGAGAAGATCTGGCTCGTCTACAAGGGCAGCGGAGTGCCTGCCTTCTACGGCATCGACGCGTCCGACCCACGCACGGTGCCCCCGGACCAGGTTCACGGGCTGCTGGTCGTGTCCGACTCCTCGATCGCCAAGGCGGGCGGCCGCCTCAAGGCGCTGATCGACAGCAGCAGGCCGGTCGAGGAGGTCGGCCACTCGATCACGATCTTCCGCCGGCCATGACCCTGTCGGTGCCGGTCAACGGGCCTGGCGGCCGATGACGGCTGTGCCGAGGGTGCGCTTGGTGCGGGGTTCGACCGGCTCGTCGCGGGCCTGGGCCCACAGGGAGCGGACATGGCCCAGGTGGCGTGCCATGCAGGCCTCGGCGGCAACGTGGTCGCCCGCCACCATCAGGTCCAGAAGTTCCAGGTGTTCCTCGGCGGAGGAGATCAGCTGGCCGCGTTCGTCGAGCCGGGTCAGACCGTAGAGGCGGGACCGCTTGCGCAGCTCGCCGACGGTCTCGACGAGACGGTCGTTGCCTGCCAGGGCGAGCAGTCCGAGGTGGAAGCGGCGGTCGGCGTCCAGATACCCGATGAGGTTGTGCTCCCGCGCCTGGGTCACGATCTCCTCGGCGATCGGGCGCAGTGCCTCCAGCTGCTCCGCGGTCGCGGTCCGGGTGACATTGCCGACGGTCGGGACCTCGATCAGCGCGCGCAGTTCGGTGTACTGGTCGAGATCGCGTTCGCTGACTTCGGTGACCCGGAAGCCTTTGTTGCGTACGGGCTCGACCAGGCCCTCGCGGGCGAGGTCGAGCATCGCCTCGCGTACGGGGGTTGCGGAGATGCCGAAGTCGGCGGCGAGGCCGGGGGCGGAGTAGACGCTGCCGGGACGCAGTTCACCGGCGACGAGGGCGGCGCGCAGCGCGTGGGCCACCTGATCGCGCAGCCGTTCCTGGGCCGTGATCAGGTTGCGCTGCTTCAGGTCGCCCATGGCATGTCCTCCGGGATGATGCGGAGTGCCAGCGTACAATGTCACCTTTCAATGCCTGGTCGGGCTGGGGCTTTCGGTGCGGGCGGCCCCGTCGTGCGCACCACGACGGGACCGCCCAGAGGCTGACGCGTCAGCTGCGCAGCGGCCCCTCGCAGCGGTATGTCGACGAGCCTGCCTGCCGGTTGCTCCAGATGTCGACCGGCCCGAAGGAGCAGTTCATGTCGGCGAGGTTGTTCGACGCCGCCCCCGCCCGGTCGAGGATGAAGTAGTCGACCGTCTCGGACATGTCCTTGAAGACTCGGTCGGGGCTGCCCGCGTCGGAGAGATTCGCGGTGATCCTCCCGGTGCACGTGAAGCGCCGTTTGCCGGGTTCACCCCCCTCGGAGCACACCGGGTCGGCGTACGTGGCGGTGGCGAAGGCCTGGCGTACGGCTTCCGAAGTGGCGTCCCTGAGCTGATCGTTGGGTGTGAAGGTCGTGTTGGGCACGAACAGGTCGTCGACCTTGGCGATCTGCGCGTCGAGGAAGCTGTCGTACGCCCGCTGCAGCGCCGCGTCGCCGCCGAGGCGGGTGCGCCAGGCGTCGAAGCCCGCGGGGTCGTCCGCCCGCAGGTATCCGTACATCTCGCGGAGCAGGGAGGGGCGTTCGGTCCACAGGTACTCGAAGAAGGTGCCCGCGTAGTTGTAGAAGCGGAAGCCGTCCCCGTCGTACGTGGCGTGCAGCAGCTGGTTAACGGTCATGCGGGGGCCGCCGCCCGCGGTGTCATTGATGATTCCGCGGACCAGGGACTTGCGCACCTTGATCCCGTCGTCGCGGGTGGCGCCGTCGAAGAACTCGGCTGTCCCCTCGTCCATCGCGGTGGTCCGGTCACCGCTGTACCAGGGCCCTTCGCCGAAGTAACCGGGCACGGCCCAGCGGCCGTTGAGGTAGTGGACGTACTCGTGCCGGAACAGCTCCTCGAGAGTGAGCGAGGAGTCCTGCGGGACCCGGCGCTGATAGGTGTAGAAGGTGGCGCCGCGCTCGATGTAGATGCCGCCGTTCTGGGTCCCCATCCCCGTCAGGATCGGGTGGTAGACCTCGTAGTCGGCGCGCGATCCGTAGAGCACGATCGACAGCGAGGTGTTGGTGTCGCCGGCCAGCGGCTGCTCGGTGCCGAGGACCCGGTGGAATTGTGCCCTGACCTGCTTGCTCGCGTAGTAGAGCTGGTCGACGGTGGCGCGGTCGAGACCGGTGCGCACCTTGATGGCGCCGTTGTCGTAGGTGTACGTGTACGGGAAGATCTTCCGCTCGATGTCCTCCTTGCACACGGCGTAGGGCTTGCACGCCTCGTAGAAGTTGAGCCACGACACGAGTGAGGCCCAGGGACGGCTTCCGTCGCCGAAGTTGGCGCGTGCGACGGGCAGCAGGGCACCGAGGTCGGGAACGATCCGCGCCTTCAGGGCGTCGACCTGGCCGAAGCGGCCGTATTCACCGAGGGCGTCGCGCGCGACCCATTCGTTGACGGTGCCCTTGAGGTGCGTGTAGTCGGCGAAGGCCCGGAAGGAGGCGCGGTACGAGGGGTTCTCGGTGACCACGTTGTGGAAGGCCGAGTCCCGGTTGCCCGGGTAGATGCCGAGGTAGTTCACGGAGAGGGCTGCCAGGGCCGCGCCGCCCCAGGAGGCGTTGTCGTACTGCCCCTTGTGGTAGCGGTCCATCGTGGCGAGGACCTTTCTGATCAGCCCGAGCTGGCTGTGCCGCAGGCCGGGGGCGCTGCCCGTGTAGAGCGCCTCGCGCAGGGACTCGGCGTTGGTCCGCGTGACCTGGAAGGTGCGGGCCGCGGTGCCGAAGTCGTAGATGGCGCGCCGGAGGATCTCGGTGGTCGGGACGTCGGTGATGTCTATCTCGGGGCGCGAGAAGTCGTGGTACACGACGGCGTGGAGATAGGTGAACATCTCCAGCAGGTGGGTGCTGTTGCGGCCGTCGTGGGCGGCGGCGAGCGAGGAGATCCGGCGGCCGACGGCCTGGACGTGGGCGTCGGACATCACCGGCGTCAGCCGGGCGTCCCAGGTCCAGATGAGGTCTCGGAGGCAGCCGTCGGCGGTGACGGCCGGGTCCGCGAGGAAGTCGGCGAGCTGCTCCGGCGCGAGGCGCGTGATGCCTTCGAGGGTGCAGGGGACTCCGGCGGCGCTGACCGGGGCGCTCGAAGAAGCCTTGCTCTTGCCCGTGCTCTGGCGGCCGGGTGTGCGGCCTTCCGCCAATCCGCCGGGTGCGGAGGCCGGTTCGAAGGCGGGCTTGGGCGCCTTGGCAAGGTGTTCGACCTCGTCGAAGGGGTTGTCGGCGGCTGTGGTCGCGGGCGTGGCGACCGGGCCCGGCCGGGCGGCGAAGGTGGCGGGTGCCTTGAGGGTCGCCGACTCCCTGTCCACGGCTTGGGCGGTCTGCCCGAGCGGGGCGAGCAGGGCGACGGCTATTGCTCCGGCGAGCAGGGGTCTGCGCGCGGATCTGAGCTGGGACACCGGTGACTCCTGATGTGGGAGGTGGGAGGTGGCTGTGCGGTGTGACAGCGGTGCGGTCATCGCGAACCGACCGAGCACGGACGGGAATCGCTTCCCGGCTCGAAGGGTCTACGATGTGACCCGTAACATAGTAATGTGAAATTGCACTGACAACCCCTCAGAGCCCGTCCGTCTTCGAGGAGTTCCCGTGACTGCCGACGAAAGCTTCACCCACCTGCCCGCGCGCCCCGGCACGGGCAGCCATGACCTGCCCGTATCACCGGAGCTGGCGTCCTTCATGCGCACCGGCTGGGCGGCCACCCCGCTTCCTGCCGACACCCGCGTACCCGCCCACGCCGTCACACCGGCCCGCCGCGCCCGGCTCTCCGCGCTCTTCCCGGGCGAGCGACTGCTGATACCCGCCGGGCAGTTGAAGGTGCGCTCCAACGACTGCGACCACCGCTTCCGCCCGTACAGCGCCTACGCCTGGCTGACCGGCCTCACCGGGGAGGACCAGCCCGGTCACGCACTGGTCCTCGAACCGTCCGGGCCGCACGGCCACGAGGCGGTCCTGTATCTGCGCCCCCGCTCCCCCCGCGACGGCGACGAGTTCTACCGCGACCGGCGGTACGGCGAATTCTGGGTGGGCCGCCGTCCCGACCTCGCGGAGACCGAACGCCTCACCGGAATCCGCTGCGCGCACCTGGACGGCCTGGACCGGCTGCCGCCGGCCCTGGACGCCTCCAGCGACACCGCACTGGCCACCGCGCTGTCCGAACTGCGCCTGGTCAAGGACGCCTGGGAGGTCGGCCAGCTCCAGCTCGCCGTCGACCACACGACCGCCGGATTCGAGGACGTGGTACGCGCCCTGCCCCGGGCGCTGACCCATCCGCGCGGCGAACGCCACATCGAGGGCGTCTTCGGTCTGCGGGCCCGCGCCGAGGGCAACGGCACCGGCTACGACACCATCGCCGCGTCCGGTGCGCACGCCTGCGTCCTGCACTGGATCCGCAACGACGGCGCCCTCGACCCGACCGAGCTCCTGCTGCTCGACGCGGGCGTGGAGACCGACACGCTCTACACCGCGGACATCACGCGCACTCTTCCGCTGTCCGGCCGCTTCTCCCACGTGCAGCGTCAGGTGTACGAACTGGTTCTCGCCGCCCAGGACGCGGGGATCGCGGCCCTCAAACCGGGCGCGAGCTTCCGGGACTTCCACCGCGCCTGCATGCGGGTGATCGCGGAGGGCCTGACGGAGTGGGGCGTCCTGACCAGCCCCGAGGGCGACCTCCACCGCCGCTACACCCTGTGCAGCAGCGGCCATATGCTCGGCCTCGACGTCCACGACTGCGCCAAGGCACGCGCCGAGACCTACCTCGACGGCGTACTGGAGGAGGGCCAGGTCCTCACCGTGGAGCCGGGCCTCTACCTCCAGCCCGACGACGAGACGCTGCCGCCGCAGCTGCGGGGCATCGGCGTACGGATCGAGGACGACCTGGTCATCACCGCGTCCGGCGCCCGGCTGATGTCCGCGGCGCTGCCACGCACCCCGGACGCGATCGAGGAATGGATGGGCACGCTCACCGCCGGCTGATTCCCGCCTCCCCCATGCCCGGCATGCGCTCGATGGCCACCATCGCCGCATCGTCGCCCAGGCTTCCGCCGGCGTGACTCAGGAGGTCCTGGCACAGGCGGCTGAGGAGAACGTCAGGATGTTCTCCGGTCCACGCAGCCACCCGCTCCGCAAGGGGGTAGAAGGTGCCGTACCGGTCCCTGGCCTCGATGACTCCGTCCGTGTAGAGCAGGATGATGTCGCCCGGCTCGAAGGCGAAGGCCTCGGGGGCGACGTCGGAGTCCATGAATTCGGTGAGGCCCAGGGGTGGTGCCGGACGGCGTACGTCCAGCGCGGTGACCCGCCCACCGCGCAGCAGGAGGGGCGAGGGGTGACCGCAATTGATCAGGTCAAGGGTCGACTCCTTGTCCGGGACGTCGAGGACGGCCGCGGTGATGAATGCCTCGCCGTGATCGTCGGGGTCGTCGGGATCGGCCCCGGGGTCGTCCAGGTTCGAGGAGACGGTTCCCTCCAGATAGGCCACCAGCGCCGGCAGGTCGGCCTGCCGGTGGGCAGCGGCCCGGAAGGCGCCGAGGAGGAGAGCGGCGTCCCCGATCGCCTCCAGCCCCTTGCCCCGGACGTCCCCGATGATCAGCCGGGTCCCGTGTGCCGTGCGGGCGGCGGCGTACAGGTCGCCGCCGATCTGCGCCTCCGCTTCGGCCGCGAGATAGACGGAGGCGATACGCAGCGGACCGATCCGCTGCGGCAGCGGCCGCAGCACCACCTGCTGCGCCGCCTCGGCAATGGAGCGGAGCTGGATGAGTTCCTTCTCGTGCCGTTCTCGCAGGTAGGCGAAGAAGGTCACGATGACCGAGATCAGGATCAGCGCGATGATCTGGAAGGTGTGGTTCAGGTCGGTGAGGCTGGTGCGGACCATCGCGACCGCTGCCTGAGCCAGGACGGCGACCGCACCGATGAACGCGGTTGTCCGAGGCCCCGCGAAGGACGCGGTGACCGCGGGAGCGGCGACCAGGAAGGGGCCGAGGTGGACGTCGGGGGGAGCCAGGATGTCGACCGTCGTGACGATCGCGATCATCGCGAGGGGAACAGCCACAAGGGCGTGACCCGGCTCCCATGACCAGCGAGTGCTCCGGCGGAGTCGTCCATGACTCATAGGTCCTGCATACACCGCACCGTGGCTCCGCGCTCACGCCGCCACGATTGCACCCCGAAGGGGTTCGGGTTGGGGCCGGGCGGCCGCCGCGGTGGCGATTCGCCCGGCCCCTGAGCTCGCGCGGCGGTCGCCGCGCGGTCGGGATCAGCCCTCGACGACGCCCGACTTGGCGATCGTGACCTTCGCCTTGGGGGCACCGCTGCGGGAGCCCAGGCCCTCGATCCGCTTCACGAGGTCCATGCCCTCGACGACCTCGCCGAAGACGACGTGCTTATTGTCCAGCCAGTCGGTGACGATGGTCGTGATGAAGAACTGCGAGCCGTTGGTGTTCGGGCCCGCGTTGGCCATGGAGAGCTGGCCCGGCTTGGTGTGCTTGAGCTGGAAGTTCTCGTCGGCGAACTTCGCGCCGTAGATGCTCTTGCCGCCCGTGCCGTTGCCGGCGGTGAAGTCACCGCCCTGGAGCATGAAGTCCGGGATGACGCGGTGGAAGGAAGAGCCCTCGTAGCCGTAGCCGTGCTCGCCCGTGGCAAGCTCGCGGAAGTTCCTCGCGGTCTTGGGGACCACGTCGTCGAACAGCGCGAAGACGATCCGGCCGGCGGGCTCGTCGTTGATGGTGATGTCGAAAAACACGTTACTCATGGCTTCATCCTGACACCCCCAGTCACCGGACCGCACACCAGACCCGCCCTACACGGAGAATCCCGTCCGTCTGCAGTCCCATTGGGCCGGTCCGAAGGATCGCGAAGGGCCGTCCCGTGCAGGGAAGTTGAGGGCACCTGTACGTGTCTCGGCATGTTCGGGTGGATCCGACAGGGATATGGCCGCATTGACCTGCAGCATGGAGACAAGGTAAGCCTTACCTAAATTTCTTGTAAGATCTCAGTCCTCGGAGCCGTCGATGTCCAGCCACCCCTCCATCTCTTCGGTCGGCCCCCCGCCCGACCGGGACAACACCGGCCCCCTGCCGGTTTGGTGGACATCGGCCGCGGGTGCGCTGCTGATCTGCCTGGGCTGGACGGCATGCGTATGGATCTCCACGCACCTGCGCGCCGACCCCGCCCTGCACACAGCGGCCCTCTTCGTGCACCTGGCGTCCCTGGTTCTCGGCTTCGGAGCCGTTCTGGTGGCCGACTACTACGGACTGCTGTGGCTCACCGGCCGGTGCGAACTGGGCGAGGCGGTCGGGTGCGCGGCGCGCCTGCACACCCCGATCTGGGCCGGACTCGCAGGACTCGTGGCCAGCGGCATCATGCTCCACCCCGACCTCGCCTCCCCCCTCACCCGGATCAAGCTGGCCCTCGTACTGCTCCTCGCCCTCAACGGCCTGCAGGCCGCGATCCTGCGGCGCCGGATCGCCGGAGCAGCGGCGGCCTCCCCACCGGCGCGCACGCTGATGTGGGGCGCCGCCACCGCCCTCATATCCCAGGTCTGCTGGTGGGGCGCGCTGGCCATCGGCTTCCTCAACAACCAGGGATAGCGGCGACGCGGAGCCCATCCCCCGTGCGGCCGACAGGCGTCAGCAGATCCGCGGCAGCTGCTCCCCGATCGGCAGGTCCACCACCCGTGTGCCGCCGAGTCCGGTACGCGCCACCACCATGCCGGGGTGCGCCTCCACGGCTTCGCCGATCACCGTCGCGTCAGCGCCCAGAGGGTGCGAGCGCATCGCTTCGAGGACCGGCTCCGCGTGCTCGCGCGGGACGAACGCCACGAGCTTGCCCTCGTTGGCGACGTACATCGGATCCAGCCCCAAGACGGCACAGGCATTGGCCACGGGTGGCGGGACAGGAATGCTGCGCTCCTGGATGACGACTCCGACGCCGGAGGCCGCCGCGATCTCGTTCAGCGCGGCTGCCAGCCCTCCGCGCGTGGGGTCGCGCAGCACGTGCAGGTCCGGGGTGACAGCGAGCATCGTCTGCACCAGACCGCCGAGCGCGGCGCAGTCGCTCTCGATCTCGACACCGAACTCAAGGCCCTCACGGACGCTCATGATCGCGACGCCATGGACGCCGATCGCGCCACTCACGATCACCACATCACCGGGGACGACGCGCTGCGGCCGCAGATCGACGCCGTTCGGGATGATGCCGATCCCGGCGGTGTTGATGTAGATCCCGTCGCCGTGGCCGGCCTCGACGACCTTGGTGTCACCGGTCACCACTTCGACCCCCGCGGTGCGTGCGGCGGTGCCCAGCGCCCCGGCCACGCGTGAGACCACCGAGAGCTCGACCCCCTCCTCCAGGATGAACCCGCAGGAGAGATACGCGGCGTGGGCACCGCTCATGGCAAGGTCGTTGACGGTGCCGTTGACGGCCAGGTCGCCGATACTGCCGCCGGGGAAGAACAGCGGCCGCACCACGAAGGAATCCGTGGAGAAGGCCAGCCGGACCCCGCCGAGTGAGAGCGCCGCGGAATCGCCCAGCTGCCGCAGCACCTCTCCCCCGAAGGCGGGCGCGAAAATGTGCTGGACGAGTTCGGCGGAGAGGGCGCCGCCACCGCCGTGGCCCATCACCACCCGGCTCTGGTCCCGCAGCGGGGCCGGACAGGTCCACGCCGTGGGATCCGGCAGCTCGGTGGTCTGCGGCGAACCGTTCACCGGCGTATCGATGACCGGCGTAGCGATCGAGGGCGCTTGTGTGGTCTCAGACAACGGGGCTCGCCTCCAGCGATGCGGTCTTGATGTCCAGTCGCCGGTAGAGGTAGTACGCGGCGCACGCGCCCTCACTGGAGACCATGGTGGCGCCGAGCGGGGTCCGGGGCGTGCACAGCGTGCCGAAGGCCTCGCACTCATGGGGCTTCAGCAGGCCCTGCAGAACCTCGCCGCTGCGGCACTCCGCCGGCTCCCTGGTCTGGATGCCGGAGACCGAGAAGCGGTACTCGGCGTCGAAGTCCCGGTACCGCGTGGACAGCCGCCAGCCGCTGCCGGGAATGATTCCGATACCGCGCCAGGCGCGGTCGGTGACCTCGAAGACATCCGCCAGCATGGCCTGGGCGGCGGGGTTTCCCTCGGGGCGGACGGCACGCGGGTAGGCGTTGTCGACGGTGTGCTCGCCGCGTTCCAGCTGCCGTACGGTCCTGCGTACCCCCTCGAGGATGTCCAGGGGCTCGAATCCGGTCACCACGATCGGGACACCGAACCGTTCCGCAAGCTCGGGATACTCCGACACGCCCATCACGCTGCACACGTGCCCGGCCGCGAGAAAGGCCTGCACCCGGCAGCTCGGGGACTGCATGATCGCCTCGATCGCGGGAGGCACCCTGACATGGGACACCAGCAGGCTGAAGTTCCGGATCCCGAGCCTGCGCGCCTGATACACCGTCATGGCGTTGGGCGGCGCGGTCGTCTCGAATCCGATGCCGAAGAACACCACCTCCCGGTCCGGGTTCTGCTGAGCGATCCTCAGGGCGTCGAGCGGCGAGTAGACGACCCGTACATCGCCGCCTTCGCTGCGGACCTGGAACAGGTCACGGCCGGTGCCCGGCACGCGGAGCATGTCACCGAAGGAGCAGAAGATCACCTCCGGACGGGAGGCGATCTCCAGCGCCTTGTCGATCACTTCCAGCGGGGTGACACACACGGGACAGCCGGGTCCGTGGATCAACTCCACCTGATCGGGCAACAGTTGGTCGATGCCGTGCCGGATGATGGTGTGCGTCTGTCCCCCGCAGACCTCCATCAGCGCCCACGGTCTGGTCACGGTGGAGTGGATGTCATCCAGCAGGCGCCGCGCCAGATCCGGGTCCTGGAACTCGTCGATGTACTTCACTTCTGTGCCTCCTGGGGTGTGTCGATACCGGCGACGGGCAGCGGGGATCCACCCGCTTGTGCCGCGAGCTCCCACGGATCGCCGAACTCCTCCTGGAGCATCCCGAGCGTGGCGAAGAGCTCCAGCGTCTGCTTAGCCGACTCCTCGTCCAGGCGCTGCAGTGCGAACCCGACGTGGACGATGGCGTACTCGCCGACCTGGAGGTCCGGCAGATACTCCAGGCACACCTCCTTGACGACGCCACCGAAATCGACGTTGGCCATACGGGTGCCGTCGCGTTCCTCGATGTCCAGGACTCTCCCGGGTACCGCCAGACACATGCGCTTCTCCTCGCTGTGGGGGTTTCGTGGCCCGCTCTCACCGGGCACATCGTCAGTCGCTGTTCGACCGCTGGGCCACGGCGGCGTGTGCGGCCACCATCAGTTGCCCGAGCGCCAGTCCCCCGTCGTTCGGCGGGACGTGGCGGTGGCGCAGGACGGTGAAGCCGTCCTCGCGGAGCATCCGCGCGCACGCCGAGGAGAGCAGGACGTTGGCGAAGACACCGCCGGTCAGGGCTACGGTGTCCGGCCCGTGCTCCTCTCGCGCCATGACGCACATCGTGTGTACGAGACCGGCGACGGCCCGGTGGAAGCGCGCGGCGACGAGGGCCGGGGATGTGCCCGCCCGTACGTCGGCGACGACCGCTGCCAGAACGGGAGCGGGGTCGGCGGCTGCCGGGGCCCGGCCGTCGCCCGCGGGCCGCACGGCGAACGCGTAGCCCGCGTCGTCCTCGGCCGCTGCCGTCAGGGCGGCCGCCTCCAGCTCGACGGCTGCCTGAGCTTCGTATCCGGACCGGTGGCAGACGCCCGCGAGCGAGGACACAGCGTCGAACAGCCGCCCCATGCTGGAGGTGGGCACACAATTCAGGTTCCGCTCCAACTGCTGCTCCAGGACGCGGAGTTCACCGGGCGGGCAAGCGGCGGTGCAGGGCAGGTCCGGGGACCAGGCGATGCCTGCTGCGCGCAGATGGGCGAGTGCCATGCGGTACGGGCGGTGCACCGCGGCGTCGCCGCCCGGCTGGGAGACGTAGGCGAGGTGTCCGAGGCGGCTGAACCGGTCGTAGTCCGCGAGCAGGAACTCCCCGCCCCACACCGCCCCGTCGTCACCGTAGCCAGTGCCGTCGAACGCGACCCCGATGACCGGGCGCGTCCCGTCCAGTCCGTGCTCCGCCATCGTGGAGGCGATGTGCGCGTGATGGTGCTGGACCCGTACGACCGGCCGTCCGGCCGCGTGCCGGGTGGCCCACTGTCCGGAGCGATAGCCGGGATGCCGGTCTGCCCCCAGCAGCTCTGGGTGCACTCCGGTGATCGACTCCATTTGCGTCTCGGCGCGCTCGAAGGCCTGCTGTGTGGCGAGGTCGTCCATGTCCCCGATGTGCGCCGACAGCCAGGCCCTGCGCCCTTCCGCGAGACAGAACACGTTCTTGAGGTCGCCGCCGACAGCGAGGGCCGCGGGCACCGGTACGGGCAGTGCGACGGGCAGCGGGGCGTAGCCACGAGAACGGCGGACGATCAGCTCCTCCCCGTCGCACACCCGCACAACGGAGTCGTCACACGGCACATGGATCCCGCGGTCGTGCATGAGCCAGGCGTCCGCAATGTGCGCCAGCCGGGTCAGCGCGTCGCTGTCCTGCGTGACGATCGGCTCCCCCACCACGTTCCCGCTGGTCATCACGAGCAGCCGTGGCCCGGTATCGCCGGGCAGGCCGAGAAGCAGATGGTGCACGGGTGTGTACGGAAGCATCACGCCGAGATCGGGACTGCCCGGGGCGACCTCCTCCGAGACCCTGGGAAGTCCCGCGCCGGTGCGCCGCCGCAGCAGGACGACGGGCCTGACCGGGCCCGTCAGCAGGCTTCGCTCCTCGAGGCCCAGATGCACGAGGTGCTCGATGTCGGCGACGGTCCTGGCCATCAGGGCGAAGGGCTTGTTCCCGCGGGCCTTGCGCCTGCGCAATGTGGCCACGGCCCCGGAGTTGGAGGCGTCGCAGGCGAGGTGATATCCGCCGAGCCCCTTCACCGCGAGGATCGCGCCCTGGGCCAGGAGTCTGCGGGCCTCGGCCACGGGGTCCGCGGCGGAAACGGGCCGGGGTGCGGGCCGGGGTGAGCCTTCCGTATCCGCTTGCCCCGCGAGCAGACGCAGGCGGGGGCCGCAGGCGTGGCAGGCGACCGGCTGCGCGTGAAAGCGGCGGTCGGCCGGATCGGCGTACTCCCGGGCGCAGTCGGCGCACATCGGGAAGTCGGCCATCGTCGTGTGGTCCCGGTCGTACGGAAGACCTCGGACGATCGTGAAGCGGGGGCCGCAGTGTGTGCAGGTGATGAAGGGGTGGCGGTGACGCCGGTCGGCCGGATCGGCCAGCTCGGCGAGACAGGCGGCGCAGGTCGCCATGTCCGGCGAGACCAGGGTGCGCGCGGGGCCTCCGGTCGTGGAGGGGGCAATGACGAACGCGTCACCGCCAGTGGCGGGGACCTCATGGTGGTCGACGGACTCGACGCGCGAGAGAGGCGGCGCCTGCGCGCCGATGCGGTCGCAGAACAGGGCGACATCGGCGGGCGGTCCCTCGACTTCCGCGACAACGCCCTCACCGGTGTTGGTCACATGACCGACAAGGTCGAGCCCGGTGGCGAGCGTGTACAGGAACGGCCGGAACCCGACGCCCTGCACCACGCCCCGGACGGTGACCCGCCTGCGCTGCACCGCCTGATCGGCGACGGCGACGCCGGCGGGCGGCTGCGGACCGCTCACGAGCCGGACGGCGCCGTGGCGGCGGAGGCCGCCGCAGGGGTGTGCGTTCCGTGATCGTGGTGATGGCACCGCTCCTGACGGGCCATCACGGGTGTGTGCACGGGTTCGCCGTCGGCCGCCGCCGTCGCCCGGTCCAGCAGCGCGCCCACACCGTCGCCCCGCCGCGCCGACGTCAGCAGCACTTCCACCCCGGGATTGACCTGCGCGACATTCGCCCGGAACGCCGCCTCGTCGAACTCGACCGCCTCCGCGATGTCGGTCTTGGTCACCACGACCAGGTGCGCCAGACCGAAGGCGGTGGGGTACTTCAGGGGCTTGTCCTCCCCTTCCGTCACGGAGGCGAGCACGACCCGCAAGGTCTCGCCGAGGTCGTACGAGGCCGGACAGACCAGGTTGCCGACGTTCTCCACGAACAGCAGCCGGGTGTCATCGGGCAGCCATCCCTCCAGGTGCCCGCCCAGCATCCCGGCCTCCAGGTGACACAGACCGTCGGTCAGCACCTGCTTGACCGGGACGCCTGAACGGGCCAGCCGCACGGCGTCGTTCTCGGTGGCGAGGTCGGCGGTCAGGGCCGCGACCCGTACTCCCCGCTCCCGTGCCCGCAGCAGCTCACCCTCCAGCAGAGCGGTCTTCCCGCTGCCGGGGCTGGACAGCAGATTGACAACCGTGGTGCCGCGGGCGGCAAGGCCGGCGCGCAGCGCGTGCGCGGTCGCGTCGTTCTTGGCGAGGACCGCCTGTTGCAGATCGACCACACGGCACATGCTTCAGCACTCCTCGGAAATGGGTTCACGGGTGCGTCGGTGCCCCTGGCCGTCCTCCACCTGCACGCTGACGATCTGCAGTTCGCGGCCCGACAGCAGCTCGTCGGTCGCTTTTCCGCACACCGGGCAGCACAGCTCGGGCGGCATGCCGACCGCCCACTCGTCCGCGCACATCGCGCAGCGGGCCCGGCCCGGCACGAACTCCGTGATCAGCTCGGCACCTTCCAGGACGGTCCCGGCACAGGCCAGTTCGAAGCAGAAGGACAGGGCGTCGGGGACCACTCCGGCCAACTCGCCGACGTGGAGCCGTACGGACGTCACGGCGGTGACGTCGCCCGCCTCGGCGGCCGCCTGCTCCACCTGGTCGACGACAGCCACCGCGACGGACATCTCGTGCATCGCTCTCCGTCCTGGCACAGGCCGACCGCGGCCGAACGCTCCGGACCCGGTGGGCGTCGCCCGCCCGTGCAAGCTGAGGGCTGGGGCCGTTCGGCATCCATTACAGGCCGGGACCACGTGGCCCGGAGCCCGGCGCGCCGTCGCGACCGGGCTGCGTACGCCGTTCGGGGCAGCGGCGGACATCACCGCCAACGACTGGTCCCTACTCGATCAGGGCGGCCTCGAAGGAGCCCCCGAGGTACCGCTCCCGACTGTCGCGCCGTTGCAGCTTGCCCGTCGTCGTCAGCGGCAGCGTCCCCGGCTTGAGAAGGACGACATCGTGAACCTGGATGCGGTGACCGGCATGGACGGCGCGCCTGATCTCCCGCTTGATCTCCTGGGCGTTCACCGGCTCATCACTCTCGCCGCCGACTGCTGTCGTCGTCTCGGCGAGCACGATGAGCCGCTCGTGTGCGCCGTCGTCGACCGACACCGCGCACGTACCGAACTCGCGGACTGCCGGGTGGCTGGCCTCAACGGTGGCTTCGATGTCCTGCGGGTAGTGGTTGGCACCGGCGATGATGATGACGTCCTTCGCCCGACCGGTGATGAACAGCTCCCCGCTGTGTAGAAATCCGAGGTCACCGGTACAGAGAAACCGCTCGCCCGGCTGGTCGGGAAGGGTCCCCATGAAGGTCTCGGCACTCTCCTTGGGAGCGTTCAGGTAGCCCGTCGCGACGCTCGGGCCGGACACGAAGATCTCGCCCACCTCGTCCTCTTCGCAGGGCTTGCCTGTCTCCAGGTCGACGGCAATAGCCGTGCTCAACGGATGGATCGGGCCGCAGCCGACCAGCTCCCGACTGTCCTGTGCCGACGCGGCTGGGCGCACCTTTCCGGCGGAGAGCGCCTCGGAGTCCACCCGCAGGACTTCCGGGCCCTTGCCGACCGGACAGGCCGTGACCATCACTGTCGCCTCGGCGAGGCCGTACGCGGGGGACAGCGCCTCGCGGCGGAAGCCGGCCTCTGCGAATGCCGCGCTGAAGCGGTCGAGCGTGTCGGCGCGGACGGGCTCACCTCCAACCAGAGCCATCTCCCAACGGCTGAGGTCGAGTTCACGGCGCTGGGTGTCGGTCACCCGGCGGACGCACAGGTCGTAGGCGAAGTTCGGCGCGCAGCTGTCCGCGCGTCCGAGCCGGGAGATCGCTCGCAGCCACGTGAGCGGACGCTGTACGAATGTCATCGTCGGCAGCAGTGTGACGTCCCGGCCGGAGAAGAGGGGGTCGAGGACGTTGCAGATGAGGCCCATGTTGTGGTGCGGCGGCAGCCACGACACCGACGACGGGCGGGGCAGCCCGGCATCGTCGGCAGGCCGGCGCGTGTTGTCGTATATCAACGACAGGTTGTGCAGCACATTGCCGTGAGTGATCGCGACGCCTTTCGGCACGCCGGTCGATCCCGAGGAGTACTGCAGGTAGGCGACCATCTCGGCGGCGGCCGCCGGCGGGGTCCATTGCGGGGCCAGGTCGAGGCAGACCTCGTCGGTCGCCACCCCTGTGAGTCGGGCGAGTCCGTCGATGCCGGTGAGGACCGGCTCCGCGGCGGCAAGCATCGGGCCGGTGGACAGGAACAGGGAGGGCTCCGCACTCGCGGCGATCGACTCCACCCGGGTCCACTTGGCGTTACCCCGCGTGCCGTCGAGCGGAGCCACCGGGACCGGGATCAGACCCGCGTAGATGCAGCCCAGGAAGGCGGCGTGGAAATCCAGTCCGGGCGGGTAGCTCAGCAGCGCGCGTGCGCGCGTGGTGGGAACCTGCTTTCGCAGCGTCACGGCGATCGCCCGTGCGTGGTGGTCGAGTTCGGCCAGGGTGAGTGAGTCCGATTCCTCGACCCCGTCGCCCAGGAACACAAAGCTCTTCCGGTCGGGCTCGGCCGCCGCGCGAGCGCGGCACAGGTCGGTAAGCGTCGGCAGCTCGCCGTACTCGCCGGCCACCCCCTCGGGCAGTCGGACACCGTGCTGTTGATCAGTACGCATGAGACCACTCCAAACGGAGGAAGGAGGAAGGAGGGCGGCGGACAATATGCGCGGCCTCCTGCACGGAGCGAATTCAGACCGTCTCGAACACCCGCGCCCGGTACCTGGACCGGCACTGGGCGCGCTGCAGCTTGCCGCTGGTGGTGAAGGGCAGCGAACCGGCCTTGAGGAGGAGAACGTCGTCGGCCCGGAGGCCGTGGCCTGCGAACACGGCCTCCCGGACGGCTTCTTCGACCTCATCCGCCCCCACGATCGCGCGGGCACCTGGCGGGGTGTCCGGGGCATGGCCCGCCGCCAGGCGGAATCGGCTGTTGATCTCGGCCAGGACCACGAGGCGCGTGCGTCCGCCGTCCTCGACAGCGAAGGCACAGCAGCAGCCGTCCCGTATGGCGGCGTGGCTTCCTGCCGCGGTCGCCTCGATGTCGTACGGGTAGTGCTGCATGCCTTCCACGACGATGAGGTCGGCCACCCGGCAGGTGACGAAGAGCTGGCCGCCGTCCAGAAAGCCGAGGCTGCCGGTGCGCAGGAACCGGCGGCCCTCGTGTCCGCGCACGGCGGCGTTGAACGAACCTGCGGTCTCCTCGGGGTCGTTCCAGTACGCGGTACCGATACTCGGTCCGGAAGCGAGGATCTCGCCCGTCTCGTCCGGGGCGCACGGTTCGCCAGTGGCCGGATCCACCACTGCGATGGTCATGGACGGGTGCAACTGGCCCAGGCCGACCAGCCGACGGGCCCCGTCCTGGGGCGCGGACGGCTGCACCTTGCCTTTCGCCAGCGCCACCGCGTCGAACCGGCGGATCACCGGTTCGGGCTCCACCGGCCCGCCGCTCAGCATGACGGTGGACTCGGCGATCCCGTAACTCGGGAAGAACGCCTCGCGGCGGAAGCCGAAGGGGGCGAGCATGGCGCTGAACTGATCGATCATCTCTGCACGCACCGGCTCGTCCCCGACCACCGCGATCCGCCAGCCGCTGAGATCGACGTAACGCAACTGCTGCTCCGACACCCGCCGCAGGCACAGTTCGTACCCGAAACCGGGTGCCGAACTGATGCCGGCCCCGCGGTCCGATATCGCGCGCAGCCAGTTGGCCGGCTGCTGAGTGAACGCCGTGGGCGGCATCAGCACGGCGTCGTACCCGACATAGATCGGCTGCAGAACTCCGGAGATGAGTCCCATGTCGTGGAACACGGGCAGCCAGGACACGACGGGCGGCTGCCGTGCGAGGTCGTCCGTGGCACTGGAACCGTTGGCCAGGATCAGCGAGAGGTTGTGCAGGACGTTGCCGTGGGTGAGCACAACGCCCCGAGGCGGACCGGTCGTACCGGAGGTGTACTGCAGGTAGGCCACCGTATCGGGGCCGATCCGGGGGGCGTTCCAGCCATCCGCGTCCGCCTCACCTATCTCGTCCGTCGCCACACAGGTCGGCCGGTGCGATGTGGACATGTCCTTCAGCAACGCCTCGACACGGCTGAGCCTGGACCCGTTCGACAGCAGCAGATCCGGCCGGCAGCTGTCGACGATCGCATGGAAGCGCGTATAGCGGTCGTCGACGCCGACGCGCAGCACCGGAGGAGCGGGCACGGCGATCAGGCCGGCATACAGGCACCCGAAGAAGGCGGACACGAAGTCCAGGCCCGGCGGGAAACTCAGCACGGCGCGAGCGCCCGGCGGGGCCTGCCTGCTCAGACGCGCGGCGATCGCCCTTGCGCGGGCGTCGAGTTGGGCGAGGCCGAGTGAGTCGGACTCGTCGAGGCCGTTCTCCAGGAAGGCGAACATCCGTCGATCGGGCTCCCTGGACGCGCGATACCTGCAGAGCTCGACCAAGGTCGTCGGCTCGGGTCGGGAATCTGTGAGGGCATCCTCTGACATCGTGGTCCTCCTGTTCGGCTTGGCCATTGGCGTTGCCTTTGCCGTTGCACTCGAAGAGATGCTAAGTCGGCTGAGGAATATGGGGTATTCGCCGTCGGACGGAGTCCCTCCCCTACCGGAGGCCATTGTCCAGTAGCCCGGAAGACGGACAGAAATTCAGCCTTCGGTCGCCCTCACGGTTCCGTCCGTCGACCGTTACGGAAAGCGCCTCGTACTGGCTACCGTCATGACCAAGGGCAGTGGACGACAAACGGCCCATGTCCAAGGGAGAACATTTCCCCAGAAGGCTTCAGAAAGGGAACCGTGATGTCCTACGAAGCATCTGACGACCACTTCTCGGGTTATCCGAAGCTCCCGGATCTCCCCGTTCTCCCCGGTCTCCCGAACGGAACAGTCATCGGTACGACCGGCGTTGTGGTCACCGGCCTGGGAATGACCACACCCCTGGGCGCCGACGTCCACTCCACCTGGACGGCGCTGCTGGCCGGTGAATCCCCGATCACCGTGCTGGACGAACCATGGGCCCGCGACCTGCCCGTACGGCTGGCAGGCCGGCTGAGTCAGGAACCGACCGAGGTGCTGGGCCGGGTCGAGGCGCGGCGCATGGACCGCTGCCAGCAGATGGCCATGGTCGCCGCTCGACAGGCGTGGGCCGACGCCGGCGCACCCGAAGTGGCGCCGGAGCGGCTGGCCGTGGTGATCGGCACCGGCCTCGGCGGAGGAAAGACGCTGGTCGAGCAGCATGATGTCTCCTCGACCAAGGGGCCCGACCGCGTGTCGCCGTTCGCTGTGACGATGCTGATGCCCAACGGTTCGGCGGCCGCCGTGAGTCTGGACCTCGGCGCTCGCGCCGGCGCCCACGCGCCGACCAGCGCCTGCGCCTCCGGAGCGGAGGCAATCGCCATGGGGCTCGCCATATTGCGTGCGGGGCGTGCCGATGTCGTTGTCGCCGGCGGCACCGAGGCGTGCATCGGCCGGCTGTCCATGGCGGCCTTCGCCCGTATGGGAGCCCTGTCCAGCCGGCATGAGAACCCCCAGGCCGCGTCGCGGCCCTTCGACAGTGCCCGCGACGGCTTCGTCATGTCCGAGGGCGCCGGTGTCGTCGTACTGGAGCGAGCCGAATCCGCACGAGCCCGCGACGCGCGCACGTATGCCACGCTCGCCGGTACGGGCATGAGCTCCGACGCGCACGCCATGACAGCTCCTTCGACGGACGGTCAGGTCCGTGCCATCCGCCGGGCCTTGCGCGCAAGTGGCCTCAGCCCGCAGGACATCGTCCACGTCAACGCGCACGCTCCCGGTACGCCCGTCGGGGACCGCATCGAAGCAGCGGCAGTGCTGGAATCAATCGGACCGCATGCCCTTGTGACCGCGACCAAATCGGCAACGGGCCATCTCATAGGCGGGTCCGGCGCGATCGAGGCCATCTTCACGGCCCTGAGTGTGTTCACCGACGTGATTCCCGCGACCAGAAACCTCGACGACAAGGACCCCGAGGTGAAGGTGGAGCTCGTCACGAAGCGTCCGCGGCGCATCGAGGTCACGGCGGCGATCTCCAACTCCTTCGGTTTCGGCGGTCACAACGTGGTCCTCGCGTTCACCAAGCCCGCCTGACCGCGGCTGCGGGACGGCCGGGAGGCCCAGGAGGCCGGGGCGACTGGACGAGGCCGCTCCGCTGAGCCATCAGCGCCGCGTGCATCCGGTTCGGCAACTTGAGTTTGGCGAGGATGCGCGAGACGTGGGACTTCACGGTGGCGGGCGACACATGCAGATCGAGGGCGATCTCCTGGTTGGACCTGCCCATGGCGATACCCCACAGGACTTGCCTCTCCCGGCCGCTCAGGGCAGCCAGAGCGGCCGCGTGAGAGCGCTCGTGCGGCGGCGGGAGGATCTCGAACCGATCGATCAGCCGCCGGGTCATCGTGGGGCAGATGAAGGCCGCGCCGCGGGCGACCGCCCGGACGGCCGAGGTGAGTTCCTCCTGGCTTGAGCCCTTGAGCAGAAACCCGCTCGCACCGGCCTTGAGCGACCCGAACAAATGACTGTCAAGGCCAATACTGGTCAGGACAATGATTCCGGGCGTGATTCCAGCCGCTGACGCCCGGGCCGGCCGAGCGAGTTGCTGAATGAATTCGCACTCCGCATCGACGAGTACGACCTGCGGTCGCCGCAGTTCGACCGTTCGCAGTGCCGCCTCGCCGACCCTCGTATCGGCGATCACGGTGATGTCCGGCGCCTCCCCGAGGGCCAGCCGAAATCCCCGGCGCACAAGATCCTCATTGTCGACCAGTATTACTTCCACCGTGCTGAATTCGTCCATCAATCACTCCGCCTGCGCGATTCGGAAATTCCAGTACAGCGGTTGCACACGCGATGGCTGTGGGATGCGCCGAGCCCCAGCTGACCATGGCTGATACCACCTGCGCGCCCTGGCCCGCACACGCGTCCCAGATAGTCTGAATGGCAGCCTGCGGCGGGATACGCCGCATCGATCCCTTCCGATGCTAGGGGGATTGGTCGTGCTGGTTTCAGGCAATGGCAGCCATACTGTTGGCCGTTCCGGACACACGGCGGCGGCCGAAGTCTCCACCAGTCCGCGGCAGTTCCAGCGAGGCATCGCTGGCGTCCGCGCGATGGTCGACGTCGGGGTCGAGCACGGAGTGCCCGTACTCGCCTGCCTCGACGGCAGCGGCGTGGACCGGAACGCTCTCACCGACGACACCGCACATGTCCGAGCCTGGCAGGAACTCGTCGTGGCTCAGAACCTGGTCCGCGCCACGGGCGATGCTCCCGGCCTGGGCCTTGAGGTCGGCAGCAGGATTCCGCTGCGCACGTACAGCGTGTGGGGCTTCGCACTCCTCGCCAGCCCGACGCTGCGCGAAGCGGCGGCTGTGGGACTGCGCTACCTGGAACTCACCTTCGCCATGGTCGGGATCCACCTTCAGGAAGACAGGGACGAGGTCCGCCTCGTCCTGGACGACGGGCTTGTGCCCCAGCCCGTCCGGCACTTCTTCGTCGAGCGGGAAATGGCCAACATCCGCACCATCCTGGACACCATTGTGGGCCGGCCCTTCACACCCCTCCGGCTGGACCTGCGCTTCCCACAACCTGAAGAGCCCGCACCGTACGAGGCGTTCGCCGACACGCCGATCGCCTTCGGGGCGCCGCGCAACGCGATCGTCACCCTCGCAGCGGCACTCGATCAGTCGCTGCCACAGGCGGACCGGCACACAATGCAGGTATGCGAACGCGAGTGCGACCTCCTGCTGGCCCGCCGCGCCGACACCGGATTCGCAGCGCGGGTACGGGAACTGCTCACGCAGTGGCCGGACGGGATCCCCGACATGGGTGTTGCCGCAGCCGAGCTGTACGTCTCCACCCGCACGCTGCACCGCCGTCTGGCTGTGGAAGGCACGTCCTACCGGCGCCTGGTGGACGAAGCGCGGCACGCTCGCGCTGTCGAGATGCTGTCCACCCGCGGACTCGGAGTCGACCAGATCGCCGCACGGCTCGGCTACGCCGATGCAGCGACATTCATCCGCGCGTTCCGCCGGTGGACGGGCGCGACCCCGGGCGCTTACCGGACCGGCGTGCCCACCCGGCGCTTCTGATCATTTCAGGACCGCCTACGGAGCCAAGTCCCAGAGACTGAAGGCGGCGGGGACCGGGCGGAATGGCGGGGCGGCAGCAGGCCGACGTTCACTTGCCGGGGAGTCGCCCCGATGACCGGCAGCACGCGGCCTAATCTGCCAGAACTGACGCCCCATCACGAAAGGAACACCCCGTGCCCTCTCGCCTCAACCCGTACATCGCCTTCGACGGCGACGCCCGGCAAGCCATGGAGTTCTACAAGGGGATCTTCGGCGGCACCCTGACGGTGAACACATTCGGCGACTTCGGCCAGAAGGAAGCAGGAGCCGACAAGATCATGCACAGCATGCTCGAGACCGACAGTGGCTTCACGCTCATGGCCGCCGACAGCCCGCCGGGGATGGAGTACAAGTACGGCAACAACATCTCCGTGAGCCTGAGCGGAGACAACGCCGACGAACTGCGCGGCTACTGGGACAAGCTGTCTGGCGGCGGCACGGTATCGGTCCCCCTGGAGAAGCAGATGTGGGGCGACGTCTTCGGCATGTGTACGGACCGTTTCGGCATCATCTGGCTGGTCAACATCAGCGAGCAGCCGGCCTGAACGGGCAGTGACGCGCCGGCCTCCCCCGAGGCGGTCGGCGCGTCACTTGTGGCGAGGCCCTAGGGGCACGCGGGGCGTGCCGCCGCTGCCGGCGTACGGGCACCGGCGGACTGGAGCTGCCGCCGCCGAGCTGCACAATCCCGCTTACCCGGCGATGACCGCGGCCACGACCTTGTGGACGGCTCCAGCCTCCGGCGGAGTGCCTTTCCGGTCGGCGAACAGCATGTGCACGGCCGTATTCCAGCTTCCGCCTGACCTGGCGGAAACCCTCGCCACGGTCTACCGGCGGGTGATGCCCGACTCGCCGTTCAACCTCCAGGCGATGGCGCGGCAAACCCTGGACGGATACCAGGTGCTGTTCAGCAGGGCCCCGCTGGCGGAATCAGACAGGTGGACGGGTTCAGCGACCCCGAGCAGTGGCGATTCGACTGGGAGTGGTCCTACACCCGGGACGCGTGGCTGGACCAGATGCCTGCCCTCGGAGCCCTCACCCAGCTATCGTCGGACAAGCTGGCGGAGGTGCTTGAGGGTGTCGGCGCCGCCATCGACGCGATGGGGGGCGGCTTCACGATGCGTTACGCGACGGTGGCGGTCACCGCGGCGCGGACCGACGCCGCCTGACCCGGCATCGTGCGCGGGAGCTGCGCTCGCCGATGTCGAGGGTGAGAGCGCCGACGGCGGCTGCGGCGGTGAGGTCACGGGCGGCTTTGGGAAAGCGCGGAGTTCGCCATCGAGCGCGAGCAGGAAGCCATCGCCGCCGCTGCCGCCCCCAATACGATCTAATGGGCATGCGCACGCGGAGCAAACAGATTCCGATCATCACCGGTCGGCAGCTCCGCCTTGGTCCGCGCCGCCCTCAACTCCGGATGGTTGTACATGACTGCTGCCTCTCCCCACCTCGATCCTGCTCAGCCCATACAGAACACAGCAGGCTCGCCGACTGCACCGCAGCATCAGGGACTGTTCCTCCAGCCGTGCTACACCGTCGAACTGCCGCCACTGGACGAGGAGGAAGACGACTCCTATCCGGCTTCCCCCCTTCCCGCCCACCGGCGGCGCGGAGCAACCCGCGGACGATGACCGCCGCGCGCCCGGCCGCCCAGCCGGGTCGCGAGTAACGATGCGGACCGTGACACCGCTCGTAAGGTGACGTGCGTGATCGTTCGCAAGGGAGCAGTGAACGCAGTCAGCGGTTGGCGACCGGGCTATCCGGCTGCGGCCGCGGTGTTCGCCATCGGGATGGCCGGGACCACTCTGCCCACACCGCTGTACGGGCTCTACCAGGAACAGATCGGGTTCTCCGAGCTGATGGTGACCGTGGTCTTCGCCGTCTACGCGGTCGCGGTCATCACCGTGCTGCTGGTGGCGGGGAACTACTCCGACGAGGTCGGCCGCAGACCGGTGCTTCTGTGCGCCATGGCTTTGTCGGCCGCGAGTGCGGGATGTTTCCTCCTGCAGAGCGGTCTGCCTCTGCTCTTCGCGGGACGACTGCTGTCCGGCGGCGCGGCCGGCCTGCTGAGCGGGGCGGCGACAGCGGCCATCATCGAGCTCGCCCCTCCCGGCAAGAAGGCGCGAGCCGGGTTCGCCGCCACTGCGGCGAACATGGGTGGTCTGGGCTGCGGGCCACTGCTCTCGGGGCTGCTCGCGGAGTACGCGCCGTGGCCGCTGATGCTGCCGTTCTGGGTCCACCTGGGGCTGGTGGCTGTGGCGAGTGGCATCACCTGGTTCCTGCCGGAGACCGTGGCGGAGCCGAAGCGATGGCCGCCTCTGAAGCCGCAAGGGCTCACGGTGCCTCCGGAGGTGAAGGGTGTCTTCGCGCCCGCCGCGGTGGCGGCGTTCGCCGGCTTCGCGCTCCTCGGGCTGTTCACGGCGGTCGCACCGAGCTTCGCCTCGCAGACGCTGGGTGTGCACAACCTGGCCGTCGCGGGCGGGCTGGCGTTCTCCGTGTTCCTGGCCTCGACCGTCGGGCAGTCCCTGACACAACGGATCGGCACGCGCCTCGCGCTCCCCGTGGGGTGCGGCATCCTCGTCGTGGGCCTGATGCTGGTGGCATCGTCGCTGATCGCCGAATCCCTGGTGCTGCTCGTCCTGGGCGCTCTGTGCGGCGGCAGCGGACAGGGACTGGCCTTCCGCGCGGCACTCACCCTGGTCAGCGGCGCGGCCCCGGCACAGCAACGAGGCGGCACCATTTCGGCGTTCTTCGTCGTCGCCTACGCCGGGATCTCCCTGCCGGTGGTCGGTGTCGGCGCCATGGCCACATGGATCGGGCTGCGCGAGGCCGGGCTGATTTTCACGGGCTGCGTGATGCTGCTGGCCGCGGGCGCGGGAACGTACGCCGCACGCCGGCCGCCGACGGGGGCGTAAACAGGGCGCCCCAGCCCTCCTGCCCGAGGGGAGCCGACGCCTGGACTGCCCAGTGGAGACAAATGCCTTGAACTGACCCTTGTCCCATCACCGAAACCCGATTAAGGTTCGGCAATGTCGAACATCGGTCGGTAGCACTCCCACTCCGCTCCCGCGGAACCGACCGTGCGCAGCGGTCGACTCAGCGTGGCCGGCCGCTGGTCACAGACCGCGCCTTCAGGAGGGCGCAACTCAACAGCCGCCGGTAACCCTGCCGGGCAAACCACCGGGAATCGCCATGCGAACCACCGTCTTGAATCCGTCCGCGGCACGGCGCCGTACCCACACACACCGCGTCCCGGCCTCTCGCCCAAAGCCGGGCAACGCTGTGTGCGTCTACGGCTTCACCGTGCTCGCGGTACCCGCGGAGGTCCCGGTCGCCCGAAAGAGGGCGACAGCCGTCCTGCGGGACTGGGGGCTGCACGAGGACGGGTTGCACACGGCTTCGCTCGTGATCTCCGAGCTGGTCGGCAATGCCGCACGGCACGCCGTCCCGGAGTCGGCCAGGACCACGGTGACACTCACCAGAACCGGGACGACGCTGGCGCTGGCCGTGCATGACGACCACCCCTTCCTGCCGCGCCCACAGCTCAAGGCCGATCCCGGACGGGACTGCGGTCGAGGCCTGATGATCGTCGACAGCCTCGCCCGCGAGGCCGGCGGCGCGTTGCACGTACGCCCGATGCACACGCACGGCAAGGAAATCCAGGCGGTCTTCCCCGCCGCCCACTCCGCGGACAGCTCGGACCTCGCGGCATGTCTGGCCGCCGCCTGCCCGGTGATGCACTTTGAGCACAAGAGGCCCAGCTGACTCTGTCCGCGCAGCGGAGGTGCGGTACCGATCAACGGCCCTGCCCTCTTCGCCCGAGGGTGGAGGCGCGCGGGGCATCTTCCCAGGTCAGCCTCTGATGGACGCGCATCCTGCCGCGCCTCCGTCGCCTACGGGCCCACCGATCTGCTCGCCCAGCGGGTAGCCCGGGCAGCGGAGCTGGGGGGTGCGTGGTCGGCGGCTGCGGGGGGACCATGGAGTAGCCCAGAGCGATGGGCGACGCGCGGGCCCGAGCCGTGGCAGGCAGCAATATTGCGGCGGCGGGCGGAAGGAGTGCCTGCGATGAGTCCAACGGGATCCTTCGGGGACGACCTGGGACCGGCTGGGTCTGCCTCCGTCGCGTCAGGTGGTCTGCTGGACATGCTGGGCGTCGCCGCCGTCGTACTCGATGCCGAGGGCAGGATCGATCTCTGGAGCCCGCAGGCCGAGGACCTGTTCGGCTACAGCGCCGAGGAGGCCCTCGGCCAGTACGCGGGCAACATGCTGGTCCATGAGGAGCAGATGGAGGTCGTACTGGGCGTGTTCGCCCAGGTCATTGAAGAGGGCAGCAGCTGGGCCGGCGTCTTCCCCGTCCGGCACAAGGACGGCAGCACGCGACTGGTGGAGTTCCGCAACATGCGGCTGCAGGACGACCAGGGGGACAACTACGCCCTGGGCCTTGCCGCGGATCAGGCAACGCTACGGCAGGTCGAACGGGATCTGGCACTGTCCGCCCGACTGGTGTCCCAGTCGCCGATCGGACTGGGTGTACTGGACACCGACCTTCGGTACGTCTCGGTCAACCCGGCGGAGGAGCGGATGAACGGCGTGCCAGCCGCCGAGCATGTGGGCCGGCACGTCCATGACGTGCTGCCCTTCTTGGACGAATCGTTTGAAGCGACGATGCGCGAGGTCTTGGCCACGGGCACCCCGGTCTCGGACCAGTACACCGTCGGCCGCACCCCCGCCGACCCGGAGAACGAGCACGCGTGGTCGATCTCTTTCCACCGGCTCGAAGCACCCAACGGGAAAGTGCTGGGGGTGGTGACCTCCAGCGTGGACGTCACCGAGCGGCACCGTGCAGTCCAAGAACAACGCCGCACCGTTCTCACCCTCCAGCGCAGCCTGCTGCCCCACCCGCCACCGCAAAGGCCTGGGCTGGCCGTCGCCTCCCGGTACCAGCCCGCGCAGGCAGCCAGCGAGATCGGCGGCGACTGGTTCGACGTGATCGCGCTCGGCGGCGACAAGACCGCGCTCGTCGTCGGAGACGTCATGGGCAGCGGCGTCAGCGCTGCCGCCACCATGGGCCAGCTCCGCACCGCCACCCGCACCCTGGCCGGCCTCGACCTCGACCCCGCCCAGGTCCTGCAGCACCTCGACCACATCACCGAGGACCTGGACACCATCGCCACCTGTGTCTACGCCGTCTACGACCCGCACAGCGCGCAGTGCCACGTCTCCCTCGCGGGGCACCTGCCGCCCGTCCTCTTCCATCCGGACGGCAAACGCGAACTTCTGGACCTGCCCACCGGCGCACCGCTTGGCGGCTGTGGCGTCCCCTTCGACACGACCCGCCTCGACGTCGTGTCGGGCGACCAACTCGTCCTCTACACCGATGGGCTGGTCGAGACCCGCGACCAGCCCATCGACGCACGCCTGGACACCCTCCTCGAAGTCCTCGACGACCCCGATCGCTCGCTGGACGACACCTGCGACATGCTTCTGCGCTGCCTGCGGCACCCGGGAGATCACGACGACGTAGCCCTGCTCATCGCCCGCGCCAGGCCCTGTCCAGAAGGCGAGGAGACTCCCGTCCGCGATCAGGATTCGTCCGACATGGATCGACTTACAGACGGTTTCGACTGAGATTTTCCTTTCTTGCACAACTTGCCTTCAAGCCCAGCGCTAGGCCAGTTCAGCCGGAATGATGCGTTTGTAGGACAGCATGGGATCCGGGCCAGGCAGTTGATGTTGGAGTCGAGCGCGATGCCCCGCCACCGGCGGATCCCTCGGCGAGATCCAGTGAACGCGCCGGGCCCAGGTCCTGTCCGGTGAGCACCCGAACCGGATTGAAGGAGAAACCTTGGACACGGATCCCTTGACGACCCTGGCGATGGCCGGCGCGCACACCATCGTCGCGGCGATGGCCACCAATGCGTGGGAGTCCGCCCAAGCCGCCGCGGCCCGGCTGTTTCATCGCCGCGGCCACGCGCTGGACGCCGTCGAGGCGCAGTTGCGCGGTGATGCCGCCCTCGTAGAGGAGGACGAGGACGCAGACGGCGTCCGCACGGAGTTGGTCGGGCCCTGGAGGCGGCGACTGGCAGCGCTCCTGCGCGAACACCCCGAGGCCGAAGACGACCTGAGAGCGATGGTGGAGGAGGTGTGCCATGAGCTCCCCCAGCACCAGCAGAGTTGGGTGCAGAACAACACCGCCCGTGATGGCGGTCAGCTCTTCGCTGTGCAGGGCGGCGGCAGCATCCACGTGAGTCAGGTGTCCCCGTCACAGTCGCGGGGCAGCGCCCCCGGCGCCGGAGCGGACCGCGGCGGTGACCGGTGAACCAAGGAGCAATTCCCGGCGCGAGGCGCAACGCCACGGCGGACGCCGGGCGACAGCCGTCGGGGCCGGCCACAGGGCGCGGTGGTCGGCTGTGAACATGCCTCCCGGGGCCGAGCACGGCGGCCCCCATCCGAGCCTCGTGCCCGGTTCGCGCTACTCCCAGACGAACAAGGCCGGCACGTCGTTCCTCGTACAGCACGGCGACATGGAGGTCAACTACCGGGTTGCAGAAAGGCCTCGGGAAATGGGTGACTGGCAGGGCACGGAAGCTGGGGGCGCCGGCTCCCAGCCCCTCTTCACGAACGACTTTCTGCCGTGCCCTCCCAGCCGCTCGGTCTTCACCGGCAGGAGCCAGGAACTGGCCTCGATCCGCGCTGAAGTGGACCGGTTGGAGCGGGAAAGGCACGGCGTAGCTGTCGTCGTGCTGTGGGGCATGGCAGGTGTGGGCAAGACCGCTCTCGCCCTGACCGCCGCGCACGAAATCAAAGGCCGCTTCCAGGGACCGAAGGAATTCCTCAACCTGCGCGGCTACTCCGACACCCGGCCCACGCCCACCGAGACTCTGGCCGCCCTCCTGAGCCAGGTGGCCAAAATCAGCGCAAGCCAGATACCGACCAGCCAAGTCGAACGCGCCAGACTCTGGCGCAGCTGGACGTCAGGCCGGCAGACGCTGCTGGTACTCGACAACGTCCAGGACTGCGCCCACGTTCAGCAGGTATTACCGGGTGACGGCAAGCACCTCCTCTTGGTGACCACCCGTCACAGGACCGGGCTCCACCTCCTGGACTGCGCCCCGCTGCACCTCGAGCCGCCGCAGGCAGCCGACGCCCTGCGTATGTTCCACCACGCGGCCGGCCAGGACGCCGACCACATCGAGCAGGATGCCCTGGCCGGTCTGCTCAAGCAGTGCGGGCATCTGCCGCTGGCCATCCGAATCCTCGCCGCGCGGCTGCGCGGCAGCAGCGCCGATCTCCACCGGATACTGGCCGAGACCAGCCAGGCCGAGAGCCCTCTCCAAGGCCTGGACGACCTCTGCTCCTCGGAGAGCTTGGCGGTCTCCGCTCTCTTCGAGGCGTCCTACCGGCATCTGCCACGGAACACACAGCGGGTGTTCAGGCTGCTGGGACTCCATCCACTCGGATCCGACTTCAGCGTCCGCGCCGCGGCCGCACTGGCCGACCTGTCACCCACGCTCGTCCGCAGGAAGAAGGAGTCCTGCATCGGCACCCACCTCCAGCGCCTCTGCGACGCGTCCCTCCTCGACATCGTCGCCCTGCCTTCGGCCCACAACGCCGATGTCAGCTACACCATGCACGACTTGCTCGTTCCCTTTGCCAGGGGGAAGGTCCGCCCGACCACGACACACAAGGCGATCGACGGGATGCTGGACCACTACTGGCGCACCGCCCTTGAGAGGTCCGCCAGCGCCGAGCCGTCGCTGACCCGCCACGTCCGTCCCCGCGTCGAACCGCACCAGCCCCCGTCGCGCCCCGGACCGACCGCAGGGAACACCACGACCGCCCCCGTCACCTCCTCGAGAACTGAGGCTCTGGCGTGGTACCAGCGGCACCGGACGCACCTGCTGGCATGCCTCGACATCGCGCGACTGGAGGACGAGGGCCGGCGCAAGGACAAGGAGTGGAGCGACTGTCTGGACCGCTGGACCATCCGACTCACCAGTGCCATGGCCGGCCCGCTGCGCAGCCACGGGCCCTGGGACCAGGCGGCCGAACGACACGCTGCGGCGGCGGACGCAGCCCGGCGCATCGGTGACCGGCCCGCGCTCGCGGTGGCCCTCAACGACCTGGGCATCATCAACCGACTGCGCCGCCTCCACGACGACGCCCTCAAGGCCCTGAGCGAGGCGGAGGTCATCTTCAGTGGCGACCTGCCGGACCACATCACGCCCGAGGACAAGAAGCTCGGACAGGCCAACGCGCTCAACGAGCAAGGCATCGTGCACAACGAGGTAGGGATCGAGCGCAACGACGAAGGCCTCTTCCGCCGCGCAGCAACCTTGCTCCAGCGGGCGCTGGCGCTCTACGACACCATCAGTGACGGCATCGGCACCGCCAACGCCACCAAGAATCTTGCGGTCTCCCTCTTCCATGTCGGCCTGCTCCAACAGGACGCCCGACTCAGGGATACGGCGCTCCGCCACCTGGACACGGCCGGAGAAGGCTACCGGGACGTCGGCGACGAGCTCGGAGTCGTAGAGGTGCTCAATCACAGGGGCATCCTGCTGGAGAAGGCAGGTGACCGTCGTGAGGCTCTGGCCGACTTCAACTCGGTCCTCGAGCCGGCCGGGCAGGTGGGCAGCCGACTTGAGCTGGCGAAGGCATGGGACGGCATCAGCCGCTGCCGGGAGACGATCGGCAGCACCCCTGACATGGTCGTGCAGGCTCTGGAGATGGCGGCAGAGATCTACGCCGAGATAGGTGCCACCGCCGCGCGCCAACAGGTCGCGGCACGGCTCATACGGTTCCGGCGCGACTGAGGCGCGCGACGGCTTCCCGCACGATTTCCTCGGGCGTGGCGGACGCGTCGACCGCCACGCCCGGCTCGTCGGACTGCAACGGCTCCAACGCCTCGAACTGCGAGTCCACAAGGGAGACCGGCATGAAGTGGTCGCCGCGCGCGGCGACCCGCTCCCCCACGAGTGCGCGCTCCACGGTCAGATGCAGGAACCAGACCGGCGACCCGGCCTCGCACAGCATGTCCCGGTAGCGGCGCTTCAGCGCCGAGCACGAGACGACCCCGCCCTCCCCCGCTCTGCCGCGGTCCCGGATCCAGCCCGCGATGGCCGTCAGCCAGGGGCGCCGATCATCATCGTCGAGAGGCTGTCCCGCGGCCATCTTCGCGATGTTGGCGGGCGGATGGAAGTCATCGGCCTCCGCGTAGGAGACACCCAGCTTCTCGGCGAGCAGCCGACCGATCGTGCTTTTCCCGCAACCGGCAACCCCCATGACCACCACGACGCGTTGCGGACGACCGTCGCTGCCCATGCATCACCCCTGTATTTGGACGGGCACAAGGGTAGCCAGTGCTCAGACTTTGACGTGGTCCTTTGGACGTCTGTGCAGATACCTGTGTCCACACCGCCATCGAAGTCTGCTCCGTACATCACAGCGGCGAAGAGAATCACCGCGCAGAAGAGGACGTTCAGCCCCCGGAGGTGAATGCCGTTGACTCGGAGTGGGCCGGGGCTGTCGGCCCGGACGGCGGACCGATGGCGCTGATGTGACCAGCCGCAACCTCCAAGGGAGTTGCGTGGCCCACGTTTCAGCCGCTGATTGAACGCCGGCTCTCTCAGCCTCGTTGACCTCGGTAACCGGTGCCCGCCTGCAGACCGGTGAGTGAGTGAGGTTCGCACATGCCAAGGGTCCTTCCGAAAGACACCGAGCGGCGCCTTCCGGCCGCCGGCTGCCCCGCAGCCTGGTCGGCCGACTGCGGTTCCGTCCTGCGCATCACGTACTGAGCGGTCAACCCATGGACTATTGCCTTCCCTGCCGCCGCGCCCTCAACGGCGCCGTGACATGCCCAGAGTGCGGGGCATACGACTCCGACATGGCAACGCCGAGCGATGGGAGCGGCGGTGCACGGGCATCCGACCTGGCGGCGCTGGATGCCCTCGTCATCGAGGGACCCGGCTCCTTCGGGTCCCCCGACGTTTCCTGGTCGCCCGCTCCCTCAGCGGATGCGCCGTCAGCCCGGCGCCGCTCTGCGCCGCGACTGAAGAAGTACGGCGGTCGGACTCTTGCCGCGGCCACCTTCGCCATGCTCGGCGGCCTCGCCGCTGCATCGTTGCTGTCTCCGGACTCCGCCGGCGCACCACTGGCAGCGCCGAGCCCGGAACAGGCATCCTCCGACGAGCCGGATGTCCCCGTCACCGAATCACCTGGAGCCACGCGTATACCGGAACGGCCGGCCACGCACCCGGCCAGAGGAAGTGCCCGGGACCGGAACAGTGATGCGACTCGGCGCCCTCGTCCGACGGCCACTGACCGGGAATCCCCGGCTGCCCGAACTCCCGCAGCCCCCACCGGTCCACCCGTGAAGGCCAGGCCTACGCCCCGTCCCTCCAGTGGCCGTCCCAGCCAGTCGGTCTCGCCGACGGCGCCCCCTTCCGCAAGTCCTACCGGCAGTCCCAGCACCTCGCCCACGAGCAGTGCTGCGCCGAGCACCACGGGTCCGCCATGACTCGGCCTTCCCCGTTCCAGGGCATTCGCGATTCCTCGCGTCCTGAGCGCTCCGGACGCGCTCTCAGGGGTGCTGCAGACTCGGCTTTTCCTCCCGACCCGGCTCCGGGTCAGGACGAGGTGTGAGCCTGGCGGTCGCGACGTACGAGACCACGACAGCGACGATCACCAATGGCATCACGGTGAGCCCCTGTGACCCGATCAGCAGTGTGGCGAGCAGGACGGAGACCAACGGAAGTCTCAGCATCGCGGCGCTCATCGCTCCGATGCCCATCGCGAACCCCGCGGTGAGGGACAGCCCCGGGGCGTGGGAGAGCAGGAGGCCGCCCGCCGCTCCCACGAACATTGCCGGAAAGATGGGGCCTCCCCGGAAACTGCTGAGCGATGCGCAGTAGGCCACGCCCTTGAACAACACCAGCAGCAACAGCGTGCCCACCGAATACGCAGCGTTTTGCGAGAGAAGGGGATTCAGCGCCACCTGGCCGGAATACAACACGTCGGTCGCGGGCTTGCCGGTGCTCTCCGCATAGCCGATCGCCAGCCCCGCCACGACCAGGCCCAGGACCACCGTGGCCGGCACGCGTCGGCGTTCGACGTGCGTCTTCAGGCGAACGGCGAGCCATCGGATTCCCACGCCCAGGAAGGCGGCTGACAGTCCGACCACCAGCGCCCAGCCGAATTCTGCGGCTGTCGGGGTCGTGGCCTTCGGCACGTCCGGGATTGCCAGCGAGTAAGTGCCCAGGCCCGTCCAGGATCCCAGACCGACGAAAATGAGCGCACCTATGCCGGCAGCGAGTAGCCCCGGCACCAACACCACGCCCAGCATCGGCCCGCCGAGCCCCGATGCCTCCATCAGGAGGAACGCTCCCAGCAGTGGCGATCCCAGCAGCGAGCTGATGGCCGCGAAGCTGCCCGCCGCTCCCATCACCGCGCTCGCCCGCTCCGGAAGGTCCCGCTTGACCAGGCGCACGGCGGCTACGGCCAGCCCGCCGCCGAGGGCCAGGAGAGGCGATTCCGGTCCGAGGACCGCACCGAAGGCGAGAGTCGCCAGCGCGGCGAAGAAGATCCCGGGAAGTTCGATGGGCCGGGGCGTGCCACCACTCTTGAACCCGCCTGTCGGTTCATGGCCTCCGTGTCCCGGCAGATACTGCACGGCAAGCCCCGTCAGCAGTCCCCCGACGGCGAGCAGCGGCAGCGGCCACCACACTGGCGTTCCATCGAACCCCAGCGCCTTGGGCAGATCGGTGTAGATCCACGGCTGGAGCTCGCCGACCAGCGCGAGGAAGCCGAACGCCGCCGCTGACACCGGCACTCCGACCAGTGCGGCCATCACCAGAAGCCCCAGATAACTGCGGCTCCGGAGAAGAGTCAGTGGATCCTGGGGTGACGCGTCCGCCGGTCCTGGCTTGGCGACGGGCATGCGCACTGCCTCCTCGCGATGCGGACCTGATCTGTGGTCTCACCAGTTGTTCCCAGCGAATGCCCAAATGCCCGCCACCGGCTTCGAGCGGCGCTTTTCCACCCTGGCACGCAGTCCTGACGCCAGCACTCCGGAGCCACCCAAGCGGGTAGCCACGGCATTTACCGGATGGACGGTCCCGTCACGGCCGGTCTGACAGGGAGACACCCTCGCGAAGTCGAGGGCGTCCCGGTCCGGCTGACAGATCTCCAGCTCGTCGGGCGCCGGTCGCCGGGATCCACGAGCCAGTCGATCCGGCGCCCGTGGCCCGCGATCTTCCGAGGCGTCGCACGCGCCATGGTTGCCTCCCGCTCTGCGGCACGAACCGGCGGCATCGCGGCCGGGCAACCCGACCGCCCTACCGCCGGGTCGGCACGTAGTCCCCGACAGGAGGCATCGCTCCGCCCACCGGGTCCGGGACCCGGTGGGCGGAGCGGCTTCGCCGGACCTATCGGGCGAGCGACCCGTTCTGGGCGTCGGACGCGGACTGCCACGCCCGCATGCCCGCCAGGGACGCTTCCTTGGCCTGCCGCCACTTCATGGCCGCCTGTTGGGCCGGGGGCACGTCCATGTCGCGAATCATGCGCCGACCTGCCGTGAACACGGCGAAGGCCGCCATGGCCATGCCGGCGCACGCCACCATGGCTCCGGCTGCGGTGAGCACGGCACCGGTCGTGACGAGCCGGGTGTCGATCTCGAGCGTCCCATGGGACTGATGGTGGTGCTGGTTCATGACTCCACCATCCACCGGAGGGAACCACCACGCATCCCGACCGACGGCTCAGGACGCCTTACCACCCAAGTGGCGGTACGTGCAGCCGTGGTGTCACCCGAGGAGGCGAGCTCCCGCCGGGAGACGGCAACGGAGCCGGCCCAGGGGGCCATCGTTCTCGCAGGCCATTGACGTGCCCTCGCCAGCGGTCGCCGAGCGCGTTAGCGTCGAGGAATCCGCAAGGTCCGACAGCGGGCAGGAGCGTCGATTCCATGACCGTTCTGTGGGGAGTCTCCTTCGACGCCACTCCGATTTCCGGCGTGGTGGTGGAGTTCGTGAAGACCGCGCTAGCGTTCCGGGACCAGGGCTATCGCGCGTATCTCGACCTCGGTTACGACATCAAAGCTGACAAGAATTCATTCTTCAGGCCCTACACCGACGAAGCCGCGCTGCTTCCGGACTGGGTTCAACTCGACCGGATCGACGGCATCGACGAGATCCCGGGCTACGACCAATCGTTCGTTGCCGCCGTCCTGCACGAGTACATTCAGGACGGCCTGGGCGAGCAGTTGCTGCCGCGGGTGGACGCCGTCGCCGAGGCGCTGGGTCAGCGGATCGTGGAGCACTGGCAACGCCTCGACGTGTCCTTCGTGATGGTCGAAAACGGCACTCTGCCGGAGAACATCGTGTACACGAAGGCGCTCTACCGAGCCATCGAGCACTACGGGCGGCGGAATAAGCTGGGCCGGTTCGTGCTGTGGCGGGACCACGATCTGATGTGGCAGAGCGAACCGGGAATCAAGAAGTACGGTGATTTTCCGTACTCGCGCACTGTGGCTCCTGTGAACTCACCACACATCTACTATGTCGTGCCGCACGAGGAGGCGCGGCGCAAGACTCTTGAGTGGATTCCGGGCCTGCAGAACATCGGTGTCTTCCCCAACAGCTTCACGCACGTGCCGGCAGTCGTTGACCAGTACAACGCCGGTTTTCGCCGCGAACACGGAATCCCGGAGGATGCCGTGCTCATCGCCCGTTGTACCAGGATCATCCCGCAGAAGCGGATCGACCGGGACATACACCTGGTGGCCAAGCTCGCGGACCTCGCGGACGTCTATCTCTTCGTTGCCGGCGACACCTCAGAATCGCCGGAGGAGCACGCGAAGCTCATCCGTCTCGCCGAGACGCTCGGAGTGCGCGATCGGGTCGTTTTCGGCGGTTGGCTCGCGCCGCACGAAACCCATGTCGGATGTCCCTCCGGGCGCGGATACTCGGTGCGGGACTTGCTCGCCCACGCCAACGTGATGTCGTTCCTCACCTCCTATGACTACGAAAGCTATGGGAACCCGATTGGGGAGGCGATCGCCTCGCACGTCCCCTACATCACGAGTCGCTACGCCCTGTACGACACGGTGTACGGCGACAGGGGCTTCCGCGCCCCGGTCATGGAACTCACCACAAATGATCTGCCCACTCAGTCATTTGTTGACAGCGTGGCCAAGTTGGTACTGGACGAGCAGCGGAGCGAGGAAACGGCGGAGTTCAACTACCGGCTCGGCAAGGAACAGTTCGATACTTCCCGTGTCGATCAGGTGCTGGCCGAGCTGCTCCCGGCCCCGATGGACGAGCGGACACGGCTCAGCGTCGTACTGCCGGTCTACAACGAAGCGGACAATCTGCCTGCCGTGCTGAGCTCACTCCACGGACAGCGTGGTGCAGATGGACCGCTCGACAAGGCGCTGTACGAGATTGTGGTGGTGGACAACAACTCCACCGACGACACGGTGAAGATCGCGCGCCGATTCGCCGCCGACCACCCCGATCTGGCGATCCACGTCGTCACGGAACACGAGCAGGGTGTCGCCTGCGCGCGGAAGAAGGGCATGGACTTCGCGTCGGTACGCAGTAGAAGACGCGGGCGCCGCGCCGCCGAGGAGAGGTTCTACATCGTCTCGGCCGACGCTGACTGCCAGGTGGACGAGTATTGGTTGTGGGAGCTGTTCGCCGCTATGGAGTCGAGCAAGGCTGCCATCGGTGTCTGCAACTACTACTACGCCGCAGAGCACTTCACCCGCCGACCACGGCTGTGGGCGGCCATCCAGCGCACGCTCCGCTGCCGAGCCGTGACGTTCGGGCTGTTCGGCGGTTTCCCGGACGGCAAGGGATTTGCGGTCGACAGAGACGCCTACGAGAAGGTCGGCGGCATCGAGATCGCCTACCAACTGCAGGACGGGCGTTTCGTGAACCATCTTTCCGACGACTGGGACTTCGGGATTCGGGTTCGCAACTCCGGGGAGGAGATCACCTATGTTCCCACGTCTCGAGTTCAAATCAATCCGCGGAGGGTCAACCACGCCATCGATGAGGTGATCACCGGTCGGGCCTACGGATCCGACGGGATCATCGTCATGCGGGACATTCGCGTACAGGACCCAACGCTGGACCGTGAGGGAGATCTCACTGAGGACGAAGCGCAACAAGCGTGGGACTTCTCCGTCAAGGATTTCACGCCGAAGAACACCATCCTCCCCGTCATGCTGACCCCTTCCCTTCTCGACAACGACGCAGTCATCCAGTTCTTCGGACCCTCTCTCGCCCATCGGCTCGGTCACCGGATCGCGGAGATCAAGGACGAAATGCGGCTGATCGACTTCGCCCCGATCCACTCCTACAAGACCCCGTCCTACCGGTTGTACTTCGAGTTCGCCGACGAGCTGTTCGCCAGGCTGCGCGCCACCGTGGGTGAGGACATCGGCTATCCACCACCGCTGCCGGCTTGCCTGCGCGAGGTGCCGCCCGAGCGGTTCTCCGAGTTTGTCGGGTACTTCTGCGAGGACAGGGAATCCGGCGAGGCACACAACTACTTCGGAAATGGAGGGGTGTTCTGATGAGCCTGAGCAATGGACAGTCTTTGGCCTCTCTGTATGAGGTTGATCCGCGATATCCGGTGCCTTCGGTGCTGGAGGTGCTGGCTGCCCCAGCGAATCGACACCTGCTCGAATACGTGACGGAGGATCCCTTCGGCGCCCACGTGTTCCCTGGCAACATCCCGGACTGTTCGCCGTCGGACTTCCTGACCGATCTCAATTCGCAACTCGCCGCGACTGCGCCCATCCACCTGTGGTCATACATCCCCACCTGCGCGTACCGATGCCGGTTCTGCCAGTACCCAGTGGTGTTGATCAAGGGAAGGCCGGACGCCACCGAACGGATGGCCGGCCAATGGGTCGACTGGAACATTCGTGAAGCTGAAATGTGGCTGTGTGAGGTACCCCATCTGGGGTCCGCGCCGATCGGCGAGTTCAACGTCTTCGGCGGCACTCCATCGTTGCTGCCACCGCGCGCTATCCGCCGATTGATCAACTTCTATCGCGAGAATTTCAACTTCACGCCGGACACGGCCATCCGCTTCGAGGGGGATCCGAGCACCTTCACCGTCGAGAAATTGGAACTGCTCGCCGAACTGGGCTGCACCAAACTGTCCAGCGGGGTGCAGTCGTTCGACGACCTGGTGCTCCAGCAGTGCGGCCGAGAGCACACCGCGCAAATGTGTGTGGACTTCATCGACAACGCACAACGCGTAGGCTTCGAGTGGATCAGCATCGACCTCATGTACGGGCTGCTTGACCAGAGCGTCGACAGCGTCCGCAGGGACCTCGACATCGTCGCTGAGCACGATCTCACGGCCGTGGTGTGCGCCAAGCTGCATCTGAGGTCCTTCAGCGACACCAGAACCGGAGTGTCCGGGATGAAGCCTGCGGCCTGGCAACTGCCCGCCTACCGGAGCAAGCTGGCCGAAACCGGCCATCGCTGGCCGTCCCTCGGGGAGCAGTACCAGATGCGCGAGGTCCTCACTGAGGGCCTGACCCGCGGAGGCTTCCGTGAGCATCCCACCATGTACTTCGCGCGAGACGGCCTCGGCCCGGAAAAGTGGAAGTCCATCATGGTCGACCAGGACAAGCAGGAAGCCGAGGTCGCGATCGGACTGGGTGGTAGTTCCAGTTGCCGGACGTCGGAGGCGATCACCGAGGTGAACCCGAAGACGTACTCCGCCGCGTTGGAGGCCGGCCGACTTCCGCTGGAGTCAGCGACGCGGTTCTCCGAAGACGCCCAAGAGGCCAGGTCGATCAAGATGGCGCTGTCGACCCTCCAGCCACTGCGAGACGAGCTCCACCAGCGGCGCTTCAGCGGACGGTCCCTGCTGGACGAGCCGTGGCGGCACATATTTCGTTCACTGGAGGAACGCGGCCTGACTGCCGTGGACGACCGGGCCAAGGAGATCAACATGACGTCGGAGGGCAAAGTCCTGATCGAGGCGATCATCAACACCGAGCTCTGACGTCCAGACGACCACACAGCAGCCGCTGAAACACCCCCGAACGGGCACACGAGACGGGGGCGCTGGTCCACCACCGACACCCCGCGTCCCCTGCACTTCCCCTCACGCGAACCCACGGCCCCCACCGGCAGGCGCAGCCCGCTGAGCCCCGGTAGCCCCTTGTCCTGCCAGGCTATCTGGGAACCTCTGCGTCGCGCCCTCGCACGGTAAGGGCTCCGGTCGTGGTAGTCGACAGGGATGCCGATGAAGCCTTCCGGTGCCGCGGACCGTTCATCCTGGTTCGGACGGCTGCGCCGCGTGATCAGCCGTTCACCAGTCGGGCGCGGATGGCGGCGGAGCAGAGAGATTGAGCTGTGGTCGCGTGCGCTGGGCTTCGCGGCGCTGGGGCTCCTCACGCTGGTGCCGCTGCTGATCATCGTCTCCTCTGCCGATCCCGAGCACGGGCGGGGGTTCGCGCAGTGGCTCGGCGAAGGGCTCGGCGTGTCGACCGCCTCCAGAGCAGCAGTCGAGCAGTTGTTCACCCAGCCCGGCCAGGCACTGCGGACCACGACCGCCTTCGGCATCGCCGCCCTCGCCGTGTTCGGCCTGAGCTTCGGGGCCGCGGTGCAGACCGGCTACGAGAAGGTCTGGGATCTGCCGCCGGCCCGATGGTGGGCCAGGTGGCGTCATGTGGTGTGGCTCGGCTTCCTCACCGGATACCTCTTCGTCTCCGCCACCACCACGCTACGGCGCGAACCCCTTGCGGGTGGGGCCGTCGCGTCACTGAGCGCCCTCCTGTTCCTCTGGTGGTCTCAGCGATTCCTGCTCGGCGGGCGGATCCGCTGGCGTGCCCTGTTTCCCGGCGCGGTCGCCACCGTGATCGGGCTGCTCGGCCTGAGGGTCTTCTCCCGGCTCGTCTTCTCACCGCTGATCGCATCCAACACCATCACCTACGGCCCCGTCGGAACCGTCCTGGTCATCCAGTCCTGGCTGGTCGGTGTGGGTGTCGTTGTCTTCGGCGGTGCCCTGGTCGGCCGGCTGGCGCACGAAGAGATCCCACGCGCGGCACATGCACTGAAACGGCAAGGGTGAGATCTCAGAGCTGGTCAACGTCTACGCGCTCGAGGCAGGGGCTCGTCATCGGTGTCGTAGCCGACATCGCCATCCTGTAGACCATCGGGGTTCATTCTGGTCGTCATCGGGCCCGTCCAGTGGATCCTGGGATCGCTCGGTCAAGCGGTCCGCTGACGACGGCACTACTGGTAGATGGAGGCTCCCGCGCATATCCGTTCCTGGCAGCACGAACCGGCATCCGGACCGGTCTTCGCCCTGCCGCCCGTCGGCACGACCGCCGTGCCGCCGCGCCGGCACAGGAGGCGCGCGGCCGCCCTGCGGCACTCGGCGAGGTCGGCGCTCGGCGGGAGCGTGGTGAGCCTGCGCGTCAGCGGGCCGAGCGTCGGCGTGAGCGCAATGCCGAGCGAACGGCGAGGTACGCCACCCCGGCCAAGAGGAGCAATACACCGATGGAGAGCAGATAGAGCATGCCCTCGACGGCCACGCCGATGATGCCCAGCACTATGGCCACGACGAGCACGACAAGGAACAGCACCATGACGCGGATGCCTCCTTCGTAGGAGCGGGCGTTCAGCGCCGGGCGAGTTGGCGCTCGCCGCCGGTGCCCGGCTGGTAGGTCAGGCCGTAGTGCTTGAAGATCGCTTCCTCTTCCTCGGCCGGCAGGACGTCGTCCGTGCCGATCGAGGGGCATTCCTTCACCAGCGCCTTGTCATGGGCGACTTTGACGTAGCCGGGTCCGATAGTCGCGCCGTCCAGCGGTACGAAGACAAGGCGGTGCCGGGTGGGCAGACCGGTCCGAACGGTCGCCATGGCCGGCTCGTCGGTGCTGGTGTCCACATAGATCGCTTCCAGCATGCCGATCTTGTGTCCGTCGCGGTCAGTGACGTCGTAACCGCGCCACTCGCGGATATCGCCCACGTGGATCATCTTGGATCCCTCCCGGAGGCCCGACCGCTCGGGGCGTGCTCGCCGACCGTTGGTCGCGCCTCGCCCCGGGCCTGTGACCTCAGCACTTCTCAGTGTGCCCCCATCCTCTACCCGAAACCAGCGCGCACCCTGTGACTTCTCCTCGGCGCCGCACCGGTCCAGCCGTGCACCCGGCGCCGGGCAGACTGGGATGGGCTTCCCTGCGCTCCCGACCGTCGGATTGGCCTCTGCGAGCCTCCCCTGCCAAGTGGAGAGCCCAAGGGCGACGGGGAAGAAACCGACCCTCTGTGCACGAGCTCCTCGGAGCGGAACAGGTCATGGCATCCGGGGGCTGGGCACTCTCCGGCCAGACGATTCCTGCGTGTAGGACGCTAGGCAGCCCTGCCGGGCGTCAGATGGCCGCCTGACGCCTGTTCAGGGAAAGTCTCGGCGACTAGCTTGTGTGGTGCGGCCCGGGCCCCCGGCAGCGTCGAGAAGTTACCGCGCTCCCTCGTGGGCGCACCTTGCGCATCGATGCCGGAACCTGCCTCGTCACGAGCGTGGCCGTTCCCCAGTCGCCGTCGCTACGTGATCCTGGCGCAGCCTCGATGCGCCCCAAGCGGGCACCGTTTCCGCTGCCCGCGGCATCGCACGTATCCGACATCTGGCGGTACACATGTACGCGCTGATCGTTCCGGCTGCAGTCCCCTTCGTCCTGCTCGGCACAGTGATGGGCCTGTCCTGGTGGGAGGACCACGTCCTGCCACCGGCCAAGGAGCCGGCGGAAGCCCCCGAGGCTCCCTTCACACCCGAGGCCCCAAACCCCACTTCGCAACTGCCCAGTAACACTGGCACGTTGACAGGGGTCGGCCACCGGAGTTGACTGACAACGACGGCGTAGGGCTGTGGTGCTCCGGATTCCCCGGGCAAAGCCTTCACCTTCGCTTCGCCCAGCCCCCGCGAACGCAGGACATGTCCCTGTGACCGCGTGGAGGCGCAGCCAATGCTGCTCTGGATTCTTCTCCTTCTGCTGATCCTGGCTCTGTTCGGGTTCGGCTTCACCATGCAGATCCTCTGGTACGTAGCGGTAGTACTGCTGGTCGTCTGGATCGCCGGGTTCGCCATGCGCGGCCGCGGCAGCAGTCGTGGCGGGCGTCGATACGGCCGAAGCCGCGGGTAATCCGTACCAGGCCGCCGCCCTACCCGCGGGAATGGCGAGTTGTACGTCAAGCACGCACGGGAGCCACACCCCAGACGGATGCGCGGAAGCCTCACCCATAGACGAGTAGAGGACGGTCATGAGCTTCGAACAGAAGATCAGGAACAAGGCACAGGAACTCAAGGGCTGGATCACGGAAGGCATTGGCCGAGCCACCCGCAACACGCGGCTGAAGAGGCAAGGGAAGACCGACCGAGTCGTCGGCAACCTGAAGCAGTCCGGCGCCAAGGCCAAGGACGCCTTCAGGCGCTGACCACCACCGCCCCGGGTGGTGGTCACGTCGCGTGGGCATCATCCGGCAGGCACCGATGCGGGGCACGAACGACAGGGGCTGATGGGAATGCAGCAGAGCGACTTACGAGCCGAGAGCCAGAGAGGGCAGCCATGTTCAGGGCCGTGATCATTACCGTGGCCGTCATTGTCGTGGCCGCCGCCCTCTTCGCCGGACTCGGCCGGGGCGGTGGCGGCCGCGGGTTGAAGCGACACTTTGGCCCCGAGTACGACCGTGTCGTCGCCCGCCACGACGGCGACACCAAGGCGGCAGAGCGGGAACTCGACGAGCGAGTGAAGCGGCACGGTTCCCTCACGGAGCAGCCGCTGCCGCCCGAGGCCCGCGAGCAGTACGTGGCCCAGTGGGCCACAATCCAGGAGCAGTTCGTGGACTCGCCGCAGCAGGCGGTCACCGAGGCCGACGGGCTGTTGGCGCAGCTGGCAAAGGACCGGGGCTTCCCCGACGGCGAGCCGTTCGAAGAGCAGGCGGCCGCGATCTCGGTACACCACGCCGACCATGTCGAGGGCTACCGCAGGGTGCACACGGCGGTGCGTGGCCAGGGCGGCACGGAAGAGATGCGGGAAGCCATGGTCGAGGCCCGAGGTCTCTTCGACGCACTGATCACAGAACAGTCGGCCGACTCGGACCGACGCCGTCAGAAGTCCCGTGACGACCGAGGCCACGCACCGTGGACGCTCGGCCGCCTCCACACGAAGGGGAGTGACACGCGATGACGTACAACGCGGAACACGCACAGCAGCCCCAGGCCAAGAACCCGGTTCCCGCTGCGCAGACCGCCCCGCCCATACCTCGCACCGAACCGGCTCGGCAACCTCGCGAGCCGGTCATCAGCACCGAAGGCCCCGCCCGCACCCCGGGCTCGGAGCAGCAGTTGTTCCCCCAGGGGGCACAGGACAAGGTGGCCACCCGACTCCAGCAGGCCCTCAACAACTTCGTCGAAAGCCCACGCCAGGCGGTGGAGGACGCCGACAGCGCCTTCGACGAAGTCGCCACCCACCTCACCGAGGCACTCGCCGAACGGCGGCGCGTCCTGCGAGCGAGCTGGCAGGGCCAGGACACCAAAGCGGAGACAGAGGAACTGCGACTCGCGCTGCGGCAGTACCGGGAGATCACCGAGCGGCTGCTGCGCATGTGAGTGGTCGACGCGCAGAACTCCCAGGTCCTACTGGTCCGTTGATAGCAGACGTTGCCCAGCATTGACTGACGACGACGCAGGGCTACGACGCTTCGGACTATCCGGCGAAGTCCTCGTCGTCCCGTTCGCCGGGACCCCGCGGAACGCTGGAGATTCCCGCACCTGGAGGCCCAGCCATGCTGTTATGGATTCTTCTTCTCCTACTGATTCTGCTCGGGTTCGGCATCCCGATGCTGATCCTTTGGTACGCCGCGGTCCTGCTCCTGGCCATCTGGATCCTCAGCTTCGCCGTCCGCGGCGGTAGCCGATCCGCCCACGGCCACCAGTGAAAGCCGACGTCAGGAGGCTCGTCCGGGCCAGGTCAGCGGACCGGCAGCGCGAAGCGCAGGATGCGCCCGCACATCGAGTCGGCACGGTCGTTCAGGCCTCCAGCGTTGTCGCACCGGGCTCGGACTCGTCTGCACCACCGGTCCATGATTCGCACGAATGCTTGACCCTTAGCAGGGAAGACGACCGATAGCGGCGCAGCCACCGGAATCACGTGTGGTTCGCCGTCCAATGGCAGGAGAAGTCAGATGCTGGCATTCGCGGCGGCCGTGCTCTTCGTCATCGCCTTCATCATTCACGTCACCGAGACGTCGACCGAGGTGATCTTCAGCCCGACGAGCCTCATGCTTGTCGGGCTTGCCCTCCTCGCTGTGCACTCGGGCGGCGTGGGGTCTGGATGGTCCCCCAGGGGCCGCGGACGTCGGCGCTGAGCGAGGTTACGACTTCAGGACTCGCTATCCCTTCCACCCCCGCGACACATTCCCGCGGACATCTGCGCGATGTCGGTGACGCTCCCGTCATGCGAAGCCACCTCCTCGGATGTTCCGCAGACTGGCGTGCCCGGGCGGCCGTCGTCGGCCGCACTTCGTGCCGGGTGTCCAAGTACCGTGCACTGCAACGGATATGCACACCCCGCACCTCGTCTTGGCACCGTCCAGGCTCTGGGAATGGGCGGCTTCAGGCCGCCCTCTTGGACCGGCTGAGGACTATGCTGCTGTGTGGACGTCCTAGACCCCGGCGGCATGTTTTTTGCTCAACACAGATGGCTGCGGGGAACGGGTCTTCCGTCCGGTCGCCCGGCGCATCCCCTGGAGGGAACTGGGTGGGTCCCCTGTCCTGGTGCACAGGCTGTTGGACCGGCCCTTGCTCTGCCTCCGCCGAAAGTACGCCCCCTGCCGGGAGCGCGTCACGAGGAGCCGGGAGTCCGGCACCGCCGCATCCGCTGCCCGGATGGTCTTCTGAACCGAGGCGTTATGCCCATTCCGCAGCTGAACGTCTACCGGCACGACAGAGGGAGCCGGTCGTTGCTCACCCTGGCCGGTGAGATCGACTTCGGCACGGCCCCGATAGTGCGCGAATCGCTGGAGAAGTGCCTGAGCGGCGGTATCCGCACCATCGACGTCGACCTCACCACTGTCACCTTCTGCGACTGCAGCGGCCTCAACGCCTTCCTCCACGCGTCACAGCAGACCGCCGCAGCCGGTGGATCCCTCCAACTGCACTACCCGCCGCCGCTGGTGGCTCGGCTCGTCGACCTCACTGGCTCCGGTTTCCTGCTCCTCGGCCTCCCATTCGGATGCCTGCCGGCTTCTCTCCGGGGCGGACTCGTCCCGACCGCTCCAGCTCCGCCGCAGCTGCTTGCTCCCCTCACGCCTGCCCTCTCGGGCGGTGTGCTGTGATGGCCTGGTCCCGGCAGAGGCAGCCGCGGAAGGATGACGGCTCCGATTCGTCTGCCACGGATGCTGTGCGGCTACGCCGCGTGAACCGCTGGCAGGCCGAGGAGCTGTGTGCGGATCTGGCCGATCTGTACGTGGAGTCCTCGGACCTGAGGCCCAGTGAAGGTCACCGCAGCCGCAGCCGGGAAGAGTTCTTGCACCGCCTCAGTGGCGACATCCGGAGGCCGGGGTTCGCCATGGCCGTCGCGGAATCGGCTGCCTTGGTGGGATGTGCTTTCGGATTTCCCGTGCGGAGCGACGACTTGTGGTGGCTCGGGTTCGACGGGGCGCTCCCGCCCAGCATCGAGCAACTCACCGAGTCCGACAATGTCTTCGCGATCAACAAGATCCTGGTCGCTCCGCACGAGCAGGGCGATGACATCGCCCGCCGACTGCAGCAGAGGCTGCTGACCGACCACCAGGCGTTGCTCGGTGTCACCCTGGTCGACGAGGCCGACCATCCGTCCCTCGCTGCCTTCCGGTCCTGGGGCTGGCGAGACATCGGTGAGGTCCGGAGACCGACCGGCCCCACCATGTTCCGTGCGCTGGTTCTTCCCCTCGGGGAACGAACGACCAGGAGACTGAACGGACTCGCTCGCCATGCCTGGACTCGGTGGCCCGGGTGACGGCTCAAGGCCGGTCCGCCCGGCTCCGGGTGCTCGTGGCCAAGCAGGCAGCCCGACGTGGCGCCCGGGTCGGCGTGGTGCATGTGTGCACCCGCGGCCGTGGCCTCGATGCCGGTCGGCGGGGCCGGGTGTCGGGCAAGCGTCCTCTCACCTCTGGGCGCCCGCGTGTGCGCCACCATTGGGTACTCGGCCCGCATGGCGCACTTCCACGCGCGGCTCCTCGAACGCGTCGCCTCGGCTCACCCCATGCTGCTGTGGCTGGCCGGGGCGGCCGCCATGGGCCTGTCCGGCAACCGCAGCGCACGTCGCGCCGCCCTGCGCGGCACCGGCTCAGTGGTCCTCGCCTCCGCCGGTTTCTCCGACAGCCCATCACCAGGGAGTTCCCGTCGGGGCATGCGGCCTCGGCCGCGGCGTTCGCTACCGCCGTCACCCTGGAGTCGCCCTGGTTGGGAGCTGCCCTCGTTCCCATCGCCGCAGGAGTCGCCGCCTCCCGCGCTCACACCGATGGGCACTCCCCCGGTGAAGTACTCGCCGGTGTAGCGGTCGGCGTCGGCATCGCGGCAACGACATGCCGCTGGTGACCACTGCACCTGGACGAGCCCGCCGAGACCGCCAGGCCAACGTCCCCGTCCCCGCGCTGCCGGCAGGACAGGGACTGATCGCAGTCGTCAACAGCGGCGCGGGCAGCGACGTACCCGCCGAAATCGAACTGCGGACCCTCCTGCCAGAGACGGACATACGGCTCTGCGACGGTGGCGACCTACAACTCGTGCTCGGCCAGGCAGCCAAGGACGTCGGCGCCCGCGGTGGCGCGCTCGGCATCGCCGGTGGCGACGGCACAGTCAACGCGGCAGCAGTCCTGGCCGCTGAAGGCGGCCTGCCCTTGGCGGTGTTCCCCGCAGGCACCCTCAACCACTTCGCCACCGACCTCCGGATTACCGACCCTCAAGTCCACCGCCGACTCCGTGGAGGCGGGCTGCGGCGGAACCGTCGACCTCGGCCGCATCACCGTCGATGGCGGTGCGGGCGGCCGGCCCCAGCACGTACGGGCTATGCGACATCCAATCACGGGCGAAATCCTGCCCGACCTCAACCTAGTGTTTCAGAAGGGCGGGAGTCGAGTTCGCGACAGTGGCGGCCCGCCCCGAGATCTCCGGGCGGGCCGCCACCGCGGCAGTTACACGCAACTGCGGTCAGCCACGCGGGTGCTGGTAGTAGGAGCCCAGACGCTCGTGGTAGTCCTGGTCTCCCAGGTGCTTTTCCTTGTCGAACTCCGGCGCGTCCTTGATCTCGTCCTTCGTTCGGGACACGTAAACCTTCTGCTCGGACGCGTCCACGCGCTCGATGACGCCGGCCGGAAGCATTACGTCCTTGCCGAAGATCCACACACCGGTGTCGACCACAATGTAGGCCGAGCCGGCCTCGTCGGAATGCCTGTCGATCTTTCCGATGCTGCCATCAGTGGCTTCTACCTTGAAGCCGACCAGGCTATTTCCTGCGTTGTGGCCGGCGGCCGGAGCGTACCCCCAGAAATCACTCACGAAATTCCCCTCCTCACATCTCACCAGAACAGAAGGGCAGATACCTTTCCCCGCCCTGCCGCCGACCGAGTGCCCCCATCGCATGTCACCAAACATTCCGAACGAGCCTCGAACGCCTGGAACTCGGCACCGCGCGGATTCCCCACTCCGGAGCGACAGCCAGGCCGCCAGCAGCCACCGGCGGTCCGCCGCCTGACGGCAGCGCAAGGCACGGCGCCAGGACTATCACTGATGTTCGCCGTCCCGGCGGTCCTGGCGATTCCAGCGGCCCCGGCGCTGTCGGCTGTAGCGGCGGTCCCAGCGGTCCTGACGATCCCGGTAGTCCCGGTACTCGCCGTAGTCGGAATCGCTGCCACGGCTCCCGCGTCCGTACCCACCGCGGCCGTAGTGAACGACCCCGAAGATCAGCACAGCAGCCGCCACCCACCAGAGGGGATCGAGGAAGCCGAGGCCGAACAGGGCCAGAAAGAGAAGGAGAAACAAGGCAGACACTGCGGCCTCCCGCGACGGAACACGTCATCACTGCCGGGGACCGGGGCCTCACTGAACAGGGTAGTCCTGTCGAAGGGTTGCGGATAGCGCCCCCGTCGACTTGTACTGCCTTGTGAAGGCGTCTACTTGAGGCCCGCTCAGGCGACGAGGTGTATGCGTGGAGGGCTGGGCGGAGATCCGTCGGCTCTAGCGGGCCAAGGAACTGCTGATCCGATCCTCGCGGAGCAAGGTCCATCGGGCGGTGGGACGGGCCGGAGTCACAGGGGCGCTCACGCCGCGTTCCGTACGCATCATCCGTCTCCACGGGGTTCGACGGGGCTTGGTATGGGCGCCAGGACGGCAGCGAGTACATTCGGGCAGTATCCCGGCCCTCTTGTCGCCCGCGGCCCGTTTGATCGCCCAGCGGGCCACGCCCCGCGGCTTCTGCCTCCGCAGTTGATCTTTGAGCGCCTAGCCATCCTGTGCTTCGAGGGTCTAGCTTGGAAGTCAAGCCCGAGCCCCCGGCGATCCTGACCATCTGGCCGTAGCGGGGGTGAAAACATGGCGCAGGGCAGGCGGGATCACGCCGCCGTGAACGTTGCCCGGCTTGGCAGCGGACTCCCCAACGGCCGCTCCAAAAGGCCCATTTACCCACTGGCACTCTCGCATTGCGGACTTCGGCCGGCAGGCATGGCACCCGTGGACGCGAGGCTGATCCGGTGCTGCGCCACGCGTCGCACGCCCCTCGTTTGACGGAGGCCCCCTGCAGTACCCAACGGCAAAGGCAGTGACGTGACCAGCTTCACGCAGTCGACAGGAACGCTCGTACCGCTGACCGCAACAAGTCCCTCGGCTCAGGCTCCTTCGTCCACCAGGTCGCTTCCATGGATCGAGGACGTGGCGAAGATCGCACCGCGCGATGCACGGGCGCTGTCGAAGCTGTTCTTCGATCAGCTTCAGTTTCTGGAAGAAGGCACGCACGAGTACCAATACGCCCGCAACACACTCATCGAGATGAACCAGACCCTGGTCCGGTTCGCCGCCGGCCGGTTCCGAAACCGCGGGAGTGGTGAGATGGACGACATCGTCCAGGTGGGCACCATCGGACTGATCAAAGCGATCGACCGGTTCGACCTGTCACGCGGCGTCGAGTTCACCTCCTTTGCCATCCCTTGCATCGTGGGGGAGATCAAGCGGTACTTCCGTGACACCACTTGGGCCGTACATGTTCCGCGTCGACTGCAGGAACTGCGTATCGATCTGGCCAGGGCCAAGGAGGAACTTGAGAGCGACCTCGGCCGCGAGCCCACCGTCAGGGAACTCGCCGCGCAGTTACAGCTGAGCGTGGAAGAGATCATCGACGGGCTGGTCGCCGCCAATGGCTACACCGCCGACTCCCTCGACCCACCCCGCGATACAAGCGACGGTCTCGCCCACCAGCGCAGTCGCACGTACGTGGACACCGTCGGGGGCTACGACCCCGCCATCGAACTGGTGGAAGACTTTCACGCCCTCGCCTCCCTGCTGGCCCACCTCGACGAACGCGATCGCCGCATCATCCAACTGCGCTTCGGCCAGGAAATGACCCAGTCCGAGATCGGCCACGAACTCGGCTGCTCACAAATGCACATCTCGCGCCTGCTCACCCGCATCCTGGCCCAGCTCCGCACTGGCATGCTCACCGACCACTAGGCCGTGTTTTAGAACTAGCGCCGTCCGCCCGTAGGGCGGGGCTCGCGGCGTCTGGTGCGTGCAATCGCAAGGCGGAGGATCATCCTCGTACTGGACGTACTTGGATGACTCCGACAACGCAGCGAGTGTGCGTGCCAGGCGTCGCGGGCCAGGCGGGAGTTCTAAAACACGGCCTAGGCGAGGGGGGCGTCGGCCACACGGGGGAAGGGGGCAGGCCCCTGACCGCTTCAGCAAGGACATCGGTACGGCGCCGGCTCCAAGGAGCAGAGGAGGATGGCCACCAGTGATCAGTTCCGCAATGACGGAAATCCTGCGGCTCCTGTATGCAGAGGCCAGGCCTCAGCTCTCCGATGATTGCGCCGGCGTCCTTGGGATGGATCACCTGGCGCTGTCTCTGTCCGTCGCGGGGCACGCCACGGAGCAGTTGTGGTCTTCCGGCAAGACAAGCTCGCTCTTCGAAGACCTTCAGTTCATGCTGGGCGAAGGACCTGGCCCGGACGCTGTCCGCACTGGCCTGCTCGTTCTGGCTCACGACGTTTCCGTGGTGTGGGCCGGCAGATGGCCCACTTTGCTCCCCGCCATGGCGCACCTGCCGATCGAGGCCATGTTCTGCCTTCCCTTGTCCCTCGGCGGCATCACCGTCGGGGTCCTGACCGCTCTGCGCTCCACCCCGGGGCCCATGACCAGACAGGAGATGGACGACGCCCTGGGCCTGGCGGCGGCACTCACACTTCAGTTCCTCGGGGGTGACGGAGTACAGGTAGATTCCTTGGTCGATGAGCAGCCCAACGGCGAACTGCACCGCGCAGTCGTTCACCAAGCGACCGGCATGCTCAGTGTCCAGCTCAACACTTCACTCGGCCAGGCGCTGCTGCGGCTTCGCGCCTATGCCTACAGCCACGACAGGTCCATCATCGATATTGCCGAGGACATCGTGTCTCGACGCCTTCGTCTGGACGGCGACAGACCTGAATCCGATGCACCAGACGAGACGAGGGGATGACTTCCATGTCCCGCGAACAGCAAGTGTCAGCGGTCTTCGTCCAAGTTGCGGACTCACTGATCGATGACTTCGACCTCATCGAGTTCCTTGAGCAGCTGTGCGCACACTGCGTCACCCTGCTCGATGTCTCAGCCGCCGGCATCCTTCTGGCCAACGAGAAGGACACCATGCAGACCATCGCGGCCTCCGACGAGGCAACACACCTTCTGGAACTCTTCGCTCTCCAGCACAACCAAGGCCCCTGCCTGGAGTGCTACCGAAGCGGCACGGCACGCACCAATATTGATCTGAACAGTCCCAACGCCACCAGCGCCTGGCCCGCCTTCGCCGCCCGCGCGCGCCGGAGCGGCTTCCGTACCAGCCACGTCTTCCCGCTCCGCCTGCGCAACCGCGCAGTAGGGGCGTTGAACGTGTTCCACACCAGCCTGCAACCACTGAGCCCGCAAGACGCCTCCCTCGCCCAGGCTCTCGCCGACGTCGCCACCATCGCCCTCCTGCAACAACGCGACCTTGACCAAGAACAAGCAGAAAAGGCCCAGCTACAACGCGCCCTGACCACACGCGTTCTCATCGAACAAGCAAAAGGCATCCTCGCCGAACGCTGGAACACCAACCCAGACATCGCCTTCACCACCCTGCGCACCTACGCCCGCGCCCACCAGCTACGCATCTCGGACTGCGCACGCCAAATCATCGACCAAACCCTCGACACCAACGACATCCCGCACCCGTAGAACGAGAAGCCACTCGGCATGGCCGGCCGCTTTGGCCAAGCCTCCCTCGCCCGCACAGCAACGGGGCATCGGAGACCGCCCCGCCGTGCCTCACGTCGACGTGTGGGCGCGCGAGTTGATCGTCGACGAAGGCCCAAATCCATTACCGTCTGGCGAGGCGCATGGCGACGTGCTGACAATTGCTCGGCCGGTGACTGCGAGAGACCGCAATGCCCGGAGGCCTGCCTGCTGGCCGACCGTGCCTGCTGCACCGTCGGCCAGCAGGCCGAGGCCGGTCGGCAGCGCGCACAGGCTCACGTTTTCGTCAGCCACCTCAGCCGGCACTGCGCGTGCCGGGTGGGTCCTGGGGATCCACACCAGTCGAGGCGGAGGCGTCCTTGGTTCCGCTGGGACGCTGTGAGCGGCCTCTGCGACCGGTGTCGTGCATACCCTTCTCGCCAGAGCCCTTGCTCTGCTGTTCCCCGCGGCGGCTGGTGCTCTCGACGGTTTCACCGGGGACGGATTTCGACTCCTCCTCGGAGACCTTCCTGCTGGGGCCCTTCGCGGGGGCGTATTCATCCGGGTGGAAGGAGCGGTGGGCGCTCGGGTTTTCCTGTTGACGAGTCTCGTCCACATCCGGCGACCAGCCGTGCTGAGCGCCCTTGTGTCGGCTCGGCCCCTCGCCGTGCGAGGGCTTGGACGGCTTCGGCTGCTTGGGCATGTCCTCACCTGCCTGTCCTATCGGGGGTGCATGCACGGTACGCACGCGTTGCCGGTGGTAGGGAAATTCTCCCACCTACCCCCGAAGCGGTCATATCAGACCCACGGACGGGCGTTACTGGCGGTGCTCATCGATCTTCAACCTCGGACTGCCCCCGCCGGACGTCAGGGCTGGTCGGTCGCCCCCACTGACCGTGATCGAAATGCTGCTGCCGGGACGCGCACGCACCGATCCGGGTTTGCCCCGCAAAAAGGCGGGGACCCGCGATTAGAGAGGGGGTCACCCGTACCGGAGGACGTCATGATCATCCTCGGAGTCATTCTTCTCATCATCGGTCTCTTGGCCGGCATCGGTATTCTCTGGGCCGTCGGGATCATCCTGGTCGCGATCGGGGTTCTGCTGTGGATTCTGGGAGCGGTAGGACACGCGGTCGGCGGACGACGGCACTACTGGTAGCCGCAACTTCCATCAGGGCATACGCCTGAGCATCTCGGCGATGCCCTCCCCGCGCATCGAATGTCAGCATGGATCGGTCCTGCTCCGTCGCGCCGAGAACCGCCCCTCGGGCAACATCCGCCAGCTGACGGAAACTCTGGTCACGATGACAACGCACGCTCCCGTTCGTCCGCCGCCCTCCCAGGCGTCCGGCAGTGACTTCGCCAGACTGTCGAAGGAGATCGCCGACGCGGGGCTGATGGGCCGCCGACCCGGCTACTACACGGCACGGATCACGACGGTGGGCGCGCTCTACACGGGCGGCTGGGTCGCTTTCGTGCTCATCGGGGCCAGCTGGTGGACGCTGGCCGTGGCCGTCCTGCTCGCCCTGGTCTTCGGCCAGGTCGCCCTCCTGGCTCACGACGTGGCTCATCGACAGGTATTCCGGCTTCGCAAGGCCAGCGAGCGGTTCGGCCGGATCGCCGGGAACGCAGGGATCGGGATGGGCTACGGCTGGTGGCAGGACAAGCACACCCGCCACCACGCCAACCCCAACCACGAAACCCTCGACCCCGATCTGATCCCCGACCTGCTGGTCTGGTCCCAGCAGCAGGCCCACGCCGCCAAGGGCCTTCCCAGACTCATCGGCCGCTCCCAGGCCTTCCTCTTCTTTCCTCTTCTCACGCTGGAGGGCTTCAACCTGCATGTGATGGGCGTGAAAGCCCTGGCCAGCCGCTCGCTGAAACACCGCGCCCAAGAAGGCACCCTGCTCTTTGCCCACTTCGCGCTCTTTCTCACGGCACTGTTCCTCGTGCTGCCGCCAGGTATGGCCATCGCCTTCCTCGCCGTTCACCAGGGCCTGTTCGGCCTCTACCTCGGCTCCATCTTCGCCCCCAACCACAAGGGCATGCCGATTCTGACCGGCGAAGACCGCCCCGACTTCCTCCGCCGTCAGGTCCTCACCTCACGCAACGTGCGCGGTGGCCGATTCACCGACATCGCGCTGGGCGGTCTCAACCACCAGATCGAACACCACCTGTTCCCCAGCATGCCCACCCCCCAACTCCGCGACGCCCGCCCCATCGTCCGCCGCTACTGCGAGGAACTGGGCGTCCCCTACCTCGAGACCGGCCTCATCGCCTCCTACCGGCAAGCCCTCACAAGCCTCCACCAGGCAGGTATCCCCATCCGCGACGCGCGCCACCGCTCAGCCAATGCCTCATCCGGCCTCCTGAGCTGAATACTCGTCATTGCCTCCAGTCTGCGAAGCAGGCCGAGTGGAGAGAGCAGCCCGCCTCCCGTGGCCTGCCCCTGCAGTAACGGGGCCGGCTGCACGACCAGACCACAGCCGATCATCCGGATCCGCTCCACGAGGTCCTGGGCGTGAACCGAACGACTTGGCGTCACGACAGACCGGATGAAGACTTGGCCGGGGTGTGCGGCGGTCCGGCCGCACCAGTGGCCAATCACCGCGCGCACATTCGACCGCGCTCTGGACTTGCCGTCCGACCCCGCGGCTCGTTCTCGTCGGACCGTGACGCCGACCGAGAGTCCCGCCACAACGGCTCGTCAGAGACTCACGGACCACTCCTCGGGCTTGGCGGAGACAATCCGCGTCCAAGCGGAACAACAGCCTCGCCATCGCCCTGCTCGCTTCGGGCGGGGCCGGCCATCTGCAGCCCGGTGATTCCGGCCACGACGGGCCGTCGCCTCGGCACGAGAGCCATCACTCATCGCTGGTCCAGGCGGGCCGCCATGGCAGTCCGCGGTTGCCCGTCACTGGACGTCGGCGCCGACCGCTGCAACGGAGCCGTGTACGGCGGAAACTTGATGTGCCGTGACGACGGTGGCGCTGAGGTGTCCTTCTACTGCCCGGCGCGGTTCGGCCGGTGTTCCATCAGGTCCGAGAAAGGGGCCCGAGAGCATGCCTGGCGCCAGAAGGTGTCGCAGGTGACATCGCCTGCCGGTATCGGTTCACAGCCCGCCGCCCTCGCCCGGGAGGTGGTGCTGGACGATGCCACGTTGGTGATCCGCGCCCGTGACGGCGACATGCGCGCCTTCGAGGTGCTGGTGCGCCGCTATCAGGGGCCGATGTACCGCTTGGCACTGCGTATGCTCTCCAGCCGTGGCGACGCCGAGGACGTGGTCCAGGAGGTGTTCCTCACCGCCTGGCGGCGGCTGGGGCGGCTACGGGAAGACGCCGCATTCGTAGGCTGGCTCTATCGGGCGACGACCAACCGGTGCCTGAACATCATCCGGGCACGCAGACCCGTTGCGGACGCTGACCTGGACAGTCGCGAATCCGTCGATGCGGCGGGATCGCCTGAGCGGGCGGCGCAGGTCAGCGAGCAGCTGAGCGCGCTCGCAGTGGCTCTGAGGCGGCTGACGCCGGAACAGCGGGCCTGCTGGCTGTTGCGGGAGGTTCACGGGCGCTCCTATGAGGAGATCGCAAGGGTGCTGGGCACGACCCGGACGGCGGTACGTGGACGCATAGCGCGCGCTCGAGCACAGTTGGCGGAGGTGATGGCTCCATGGAGATGAGCGACGCTCAGGGCTACACGCTGCCTTGCGGCCGGGATGTCGAGACGGTGTGGGAGCGGCTCGACCGGGTCGACACCGGCGTGGCTGACACTCATGACCCCGACTGTGAGTACTGCTCTGCTGCCCGGCAGAGCCTGCTGGTGCTGCGGGAGGTGACCGGCGAGTTGGCCTCGGAGGAGATCGGGCCCACGCTGGGCCTGACCGGTCGGATCATGTCCGCGGTGCGGGCAGAGGTCCGCCGTCACCGCATGCTCGCGCTGCCCACCTCGGAGCCGGGCGGGGTGCGGATCAGCGAACAAGCGGTCGCCGCGGTGCTGCGTTTCGCCGCCGATTCCGTCGACGGTGTACGCGCGCGTCGCTGCAAGATCACCGCCACGGATACGGACGGCGCGGTGGAGGTGTCGATGAGCCTCGCGGTCAGCTACCGCGACTTCGCCGCCGCCGCTGTCGACGAGGTGCGCGAGCGGGTCCGGGCAGCCGCTGCAGCACGGGTCGGGATGACCCTGGTGCGTCTGGACCTTGCCGTGGAGGACCTCTACGACGAGTGAAAACCCCGGAAATCGGGCAGCAGACCGTTGAGAGGGGCTGAATCACAAGGACGATGGTGCTCGCTATGAGAACGACCGTGCCGGACGACAAGGCAAGGGTTCCCCGCTCCCAATGGGTGATCGCCGAGCCCGTGATCGCCGCGGTCGTCGCCCGTGCCGCTGCAGGAGTCGCAGGCGTTGTCCGGCTCGAACCCGGTGTGACCGGCCTCGCCTCCCAGGCGGCTCGTGCCGCACGCCAGAAGATCAACGGCCTCACCCCAGCCCCGACCGAGGGTGTAGGAGTCGCCGTTGACCAGTCGCTCGACCGGTCAGTCGTGTCATCGACCCTGCGCGTCTCCATCGACCTGGTCACCTCCGGGCAGGACCGGGCAGCGGTGGTGGCCCAGGCCGTTCAGCGCGAGATCACGCGCGCGGTCGCCAATGCAACGGGCCTCACCCCGCAAGCCGTCACGGTGTCGATCATGGACATCGATTCGTACGAGGCTGGTGCGTGGTGACACCGAGAACAGAGATGACCCACTCACTCCTGGCCGTCCTGGACGGGCTCCCCGCCCTGCGGCCGGCGACCCCGTCGACCACCCGCATCGGCTCACGCGTGCCGTGGAACCTCGACACCCTGGCCGTCGGCATCGAAGACGAACTCATCGAGATTCGCGTCGTGGCCCTCGCCCTCCCCCTTCCTCCGATCCTGCGCAAAGCCGAGGTCGCCCTGCACGCGGCGCTGAAAGAGACTCGGTGGGAGGACGCCTGGTTGCGCCTTGTCGTCACCGACATCGACGCCGCCGCACTCACCTCTCTCGACCACGCAAGTGACGCCGGTGCCTGAGGGGCCGTGACGTTCTCCCCCGCAGCGGGTCCTTCTGGTGTGACGAGCGCGCTCCGCCTCGTCCAGAGCCAGAAACCCGAGGAGAGCACCATGACGAACCCGGCCACCACGAATATTGCCCCGCACTCGACATTCGCCGCCGGTGACGCAGACCAGAGTGCCACCAGCACAACGGCAGCTTCCCCGGCACTAGCATCCGGGCAGGGCTCCACCAGCATCGCCGACGTCGTGGTCCAGAAGATCGCCGGGGTCGCCGCCCGCGAGGTGCCCGGTGTATTCGACCTGGGCGGCGGAGCCTCACGGGCGTTCGGCGCAGTCAAGGGGCGGATCCCCGGAGCCTCCGCCAGCGCCGGACAGGGCGTCTCCGTCGAGGTCGGTCAGAAGCAGACAGCCGTGGATCTGCAGATGGTAGTCGAGTACGGCTCGTCCATACCCGAGCTGACCAAGAACGTCCGCAACAACGTCATCGACACCGTCGAGCAGATGACCGGCCTGGAAGTCGTCGAGGTCAACATCAACGTCAATGACGTACACATCCCCGGCGACGGCAGTGACGGCGACGACCTGGGCACCAGCGACCGCGTCCAGTAGCCGTCCATACGCCCCGCGCCGCAGGACGCCGAGCATCACCACGGTGCGCAGGGTGCCTCACCACGAGCTCCGTGCAGCGAAAGGGCCATCTGTGCGACCTCGCGCGCCCCGACTCATCGCCGCACGACCACCGCAAGGACAACGTACGGCACCAAGGAGAATTGACATGACGTCCACTCAGATTGGGCTGCTGACAGGTCTCGTACTCGGCCTCGCCGCCGCGTTCGGCGGTTTCGACGCCTTCCTCGTCGTCCTCGTTCTCGGGACGGTCGGGTTGCTGGTGGGGCGCTACCTCGATGGCAGACTCGACCTCGCCCGGCTCACCGGCCGTGACAGGGGCGACTTCCATGGACAGCGCGATCACCATGCCGGGTGAGGCCGAGACCGGCGCGGCGCAGCGAGGCAGTACAACGATCTCCGACCGCACGTGGAACGCATCGCCGCGCGGGCGTTGACCGAAGTCGAGCACATCGGCGGAACGGCCGGCCGGATGCTCGGCGTCGCCGTCACCGGCGAACACGCCGACGGCTCCGTCGGTGTCACCGCAAGAGTCAGCGACGGTGCAGCCGCTCTCGACGTTCGGCTGTCGGTCGCCTATCCGCAATCCGTCGCCCATGCCACTCTGGACGCCCGTACACACATGCAGCGCCGCGTCGCGGAATTCACCGGCCTGACCGTGGCCCGCGTCGACATCACCGTAACTTCGCTGCACGCTCAGGACTCCTGCACCAAGACAGTCCAATGAAACGCCGACCCCGTCGCACGGGTGAGTCAGCCCGGATTCGTGCCGTGGCCGTCATGAGCGGCGTCCGCTTGGATTGCGGCCTGCGCGATGTTGCGGGCCATACCGCCGAACACGACCGCATGGAACGGCGACACGCTCCACCAGTAGACATGCCCGAGCAGACCGTGCGGGTGGAACAGCGCCCGCTGCCGGTAGCGCGCCCGGCCTTGTTCGTCCTGGTCGCAGTTCATCTCCAGCCAGGCGAGCCCCGGCAGGCGCATCTCTGCACGCAACCGCAGCAGCCTGCCCGGTTCGATCTCCTCCACGCGCCAGAAGTCCAGCGAGTCCCCGACCCGGAGCCGTGCCGCGTCCCGGCGGCCACGGCGGAGTCCGGTGCCTCCGGCCAGCCGGTCGAGCCAGCCTCGTACGGCCCAGGCGAGCGGGAAGGAGTACCAGCCGTTGTCACCGCCGATCCCCTCGATGACCTGCCACAGTGCGTTCGGTGAGGCGTCGACAGCGAGCGCGCGGCGGTCGACGTAGAGACTGCCTCCGGCCCAGTCCGGGTCCGAGGGCAGTGGATCGCTCGGAGCGCCGGGCAGCGAGGCGGAGGACCAGCGGGTGGCGACCTGAGCGTCGCGTACGCGCCGAAGGGCCAGGGTGAGCGCCTGGTCGAAGCCGATCGGTGCACCAGGCGGATCGGGTACGTACCGGGCGATCTCGTGCTCGCCGCAGATGACCTCGTGCCGCAGCGACTCGACCAGCGGCCGCGCGAGGGAGGGGGGAACGGGAGTAATCAGGCCGATCCATAGGCCGGAGAGACGGGGCGTCAGCATCGGTACACGCAGGATGAAGCGGTGGGGCAGGCGGGCCACAACCGCGTACCGCTGCATCATCTGCTCGTATGTCATGATGTCGGGCCCGCCGAGGTCGAACGCGCGGTTCACCTCGTCGGGCATCCGTGCACTACCCACCAGATACCGCAGCACGTCCCGGACACCGATCGGCTGGATGCGGGTGCTGATCCAGCTCGGGGTGACCATGACCGGCAGGCGCTCGGTGAGGTAGCGCAGCATCTCGAAGGACGCCGAACCGGAGCCGATGATGACCGCGGCGCGGAGCACGGTCGCCGGCACAGCCGAGCGAAGGAAGATCTCGCCGACCTCGGCGCGGGACCGCAGATGGGGCGACAGTCCGCTTTCCGGCACATCGGCCGGGGTCAGCCCGCCCAGGTAGACGATGCGCCGTACGCCCGCAGCGCGGGCCCGCTCGGCAAACACCTGGGCGGCCTTCCGGTCGGTCTCCTCGAAGTCGTCTCCGGCCCGCAGGGCATGCACGAGGTAGTAGGCGACATCGATACCGCGCAGAGCGCACCCGACCGAATCAGGATCGGTCACATCCCCGCGAACCGCCTCGGCATGCCTTGCCCACGGGTGGTCGCGAAGCTTGTCCGGAGACCGGGCCATGCACCGTACGCGGTACCCGGCGTCCAGCAATTCGGGGACCAGCCGGCCTCCGATGTACCCCGTCGCGCCCGTCACCAGACAGTGCAGGCTTCGCGTGTCCCGGCCGCTCATGGAAGCCTCCGATCCGCGAGGGTACGTCAATGCCACTCTCGCCTCTGTCGACGGATTTCGCTCGTGAGGCAGCGCGGATGTGGTGCCGCCCTCCGTAGGCGCTCGGGACCGGGACGTGTCGGCTGAGCGGAGGGTCTCTGGAATGCGGCTCTGCGCCGTCTGCCGACACCCGCGTCCCTGTACGTCCCCTCGATCTTGCATCGAGCCCGACAGCGCCGCCGCATAAGCCAACCGCAGCCTTGATCGCTTGCATCAGCGCAGGTCAGAGACGTCGGCCGCTCATCGCGCTGCGCGGGCCGTGCCTCCTCAGCAGCAGCGAACCGCACTCGCTCACGACGGGCCCGCTCCTCAGCCGTCAGCCCCCACCATCGGGATACCTCACGCTCCCGGGGACGTTCCAGGTTTTCGCTCCGGAGCAGGCCACGAAGCCGAGTTCGGTTCCTGTTGACCATGCGTCCGAGAGTTGGCCGGCGGTTTTCCGGTGCAGGCGAGGGCTTCCACGAGCAAGGCGTACGGCCTCTCGGCGCCCGGGCCGGCCGCCGAGGCGGGCATCAGCCGAAGTTATGTGCGGACGTCGACTCATAGCTGGCCACGGTGTCGAGTGGTAGGCCATACCTGCCGCCGCCGCCAGCGGGAGCCTGGCTTTGCTCCCATGCGTGCCTTGAGGTGAGGGCGATGCCGCAGCGATCAGCCCGAAGCGTTGTTGGCCTGATGGGTCGTTTCGGCTGGAGAGCGGGGAATGTCCGCAGCGGTCTCCTTGCCGTCGGGCAGCCACTCGATCAGCAGCCGGTGGTGCAACGATCAACTTGCCATGGCGAAGATGCCGATGAAGAGAGCCAAGTAGAGCAGCAGGACCGCAGCCGCTACGGCCGCCACGATGAGGACGGCCTTCATCACCTTGCGGACGGGCCGATGGGTGCGGGCGGGTCCCGCAGGGACTTGGGGATAACGCTCGAGCTCACTCATGAAGCCATCCTGTTGATCGCGGCGGCGCCAGGCTATCCGTAGACGTACTCACGTGCGAGGTCACCTCCACACGCCCCGACGCGACTGGCCAGCCACCGAGACACAGCGCCGGATCCTGGCCTTTACTGACCACGTCGAAGGTGTCCGGATCACTCGCTGGAGCGGTCTGTACCCGCTCACGTTCTGCTTTACCGAGCATAGAAAGCCTCTTCGTCACGTGGCGTTGAGGGGCGCGGATGCGGCGGGCGAGGAGTCGGACGGCTTCCTGCGGACCGATTCGCCAAGAAGCGCATCGCCGACGTCGAAGCCCAGCCGCTCGGACCTCGGAGTACATAAAGGCCTACTTCGCCCCGATATGATGCACATTGTGATCACGCCCGGGCGGCTGCGGCGCCGTCGTCCTCCCTACGGCGGCCGGTGGGACCCTGCCCTGCTGTCACCGGTGATCCTTACCGTCCTCATCGCCGCCCTGGCGTTCTCCACACCGAGGGAGATCGCCATCAGTCGCCTCCTGCCCGCCGCACCCGCCCTCGCCGCCGCGATGTGGCCTGTGCTCCCCACGATCCTGCTGGGGACGTTCTGCCTGCTGGTCATGATCGGCCTCAGCTTCGTCTACACCGACCTGGGGACGCCATACACGGTGGCTGCGATCGTCGCGGTCACCTTGGCGGCCGCATACGCAAGCCATGTCCGACTCCAGCGGGAGGAGACACTCTTCCACGTCCGACTCGTCGCCGACGCAGCCCAGAAGGTGCTGCTACGCCCCCTGCCGCACCTCGTCGCGGACATCGAGATCGAGTCGCTGTATCTGGCGGCCCAAGAGCAGGCCCGGATCGGCGGGGACTTCTATGAGGCGGCCGACACACCGTACGGGGTCCGGCTGCTCATCGGCGACGTACGCGGCAAGGGCCTGCCCGCGGTCGGAGCGGCCGCGGCGGTGGTCAGCAGCTTCAGGGAGGCCGCGTACGACGAGCCAGACCTGAGGGGCATCATCCATCGCCTGGAGACCAGCATCACCCGCCACAGCGCCACGTTCCCCGCCCAGGACCTGCCGGAGCACTTTGCCACCGCTCTTCTCGCCGAGATCCCGCACGGCGGCGGCCACGTCAGACTCCTCAACTGCGGGCACCCCCCGCCGCTGCTCGTGCATCGCGGGGAGATCCGCGTCCTGGAGCCCACCGCCCCCTCGCCGCCCCTCAACCTCGCGACGCTCATCGGAGACCGCTACTGCGTCGACACCGTCGCCTTCGCCCTGGGCGACCAGCTGCTGCTCTACACCGACGGCGTAACGGAGACCCGGGACCGCACCGGCGAGTTCTTCCCCCTGCCCGACTGGATGCGGCGGCAAGGCCCGGCGCCGCCCCGCGAACTGCTCGACCGGCTTCACCGGGACCTGCTCCACTACAGCGGCGGAAGGCTCGACGACGACATCGCGGCCCTCGTCGCCGTGCGGTGCCCGAACACCCGGGCCCAGGAGCACCCCGCGTAGGTGGCTGGAAGCCGTAGGTGGGACTCGCCGGTCGGCCGGCCACTGTTTCCCGGACGTCTCGCCGCGGCGGGTCGTGCGGCTCGGGATCCTCGCGTTGCTCGCGGGCGCGGTGGCCCTGATGGCCGCGCTCGACGCAGACGTCGGCGCGGAAATCGCCACCATCCCCTTCCTGTTGATCGGGCTCGGCATGCGCGCGCTGGCGTCCCAGCTCGGGTCGGTCAGCGTGTCCGCAGTGCCGGAAGAAGCAGAGCGCACATGGCCAGGCCAGCCAGCCCCACGCCGAAGCCCCTCGCTCACGTGGCGCCCTGGAACAGGGCGAAACCGGCGAGAGTGATGACTTCGCCCATGATCAGATGGATCCAGCCCCATCCGGTGAGATCGAACTCAAACAGGTTGTTGGTGGCGACGCTCGGGACGCCCCTTACTGCCGGGTGCCGCAACGGTGGCGGCCGATGTAGAGCTGGACGTGCCCTGGTGTGGCCTTTACGCTCTGCGCAACATGCCGCTCCCCACGATGCAGGGCCCGGGCAGCCCAGTGCCGACTGGTGACGTGGCCATTGACGGGGAGCGTCCCCAGACATTGCGGAGGGCTTTTCCGATGGTGCGGCCGGCTTCCTTGAGCGATGCGCGCGTGCGCGCAGTGAGCGAGGCGCTGAGCCCGTACGCGTGGCGGAGGCTCACCCCCGAGATGGTCAGCCGTCGCGCGATCGTCGCGATCGACGGACACGGAGCGGCCGACGCGGCGCCGGTGGCCCGCCACGACGAGCGGATCGGAGTACTCGTCGACTTTCTTACCGGCTGCCGGTGGCGCTCGCTGACAGCCGACGCCGTGAGCCGCCAGCTGGTGACCGCCCTGGACACGTGGCGTCACGAGAGCCAATGGCTTGAGATCGAGTTGCGCTGGCTGCTGGACGGAGACGGCTGAGCCACGCGCAATGCCGTGATGCAGCGAGCCCTGGGGCGCTGCCTCACCTCTCGGGCGGGTCCGGGGGACCGAGCCTGCGGCGCGCGGGGCTCTCGGGTACGGGTGTGCTCTCGCGCAGGTCGCGGGTGGTGGCCGCGGTCTTCTCGTACCAGCGGCCGTACCGGTCGGCGAGGGCCACGGCCGAGACGCCGTGCAGGAGGACGCTGAGGCCGACGGTGATCGCGACCACCCTGCCCAGCAGTTCCACCCCGGGGACGTGTTCCTCGACCACGAGCAGCGCCAGCACGACGGACGCGAGACCGCGTGGCCCGAACCACCCGATATACGCCACCGTGGGGGGACGCAGCCTGCTCCCGGCGAGCGAGAGGGCCACCGGCAGCATCCTGACGACGGTAAGACTGAGCACCGCGTACAGGATGATCCGCCAGCTCAGGTGCTCCAGCGCAGGGCCGAGCAGGACCGCGCCGAAGACCAGCAGGCTGATCGACGCGAGGAGTCCTCCGAGATTCTCGGCGAACTCGGCTGTGCGGTCCGGGTCTTCCTGCTTGTGGCCGGTCCGGTGACGGCGCAGGACGAACCCGAAGGCGAATCCGGCGACCCAGGCGGCGATGAAGCCGCTGCCGTCCGTCACGACGGCGAGTTCGTACGACGCGACCGCGACAGCCAGCAGGCAGACCTGCCGCCACTCCCGCGTGACCCATCCCCTGGCCCGGGACCATTGCAGCAGCCGGCCGCCGAGGCCACCGACCAGCAGACCCAGCGCGGTGCTCAGCACCAGGGCGCGCCAGAAGACACCCGCCACGCCCTCTTCCGCATAGTGCGTGCCCGGGATGGCTGCCAGGAACAGGACGAAGAAGGGCAGCACCATGCCGTCGTTCAGGCCGCTTTCGACGTTCAGCCCGTGACGTACGAGCGCCGGGACGCGGGGATGGGAGATGGCGGTCTTTCCAAGGGCGGCGTCGGTGGGGGCGAGGATGGCGCCGACGAGTGCGAGTTCCCAAACCGTCAGCCCCGGCAGCAGAGGCCAGGCAAGCAGCCAGCCCGCCCCGATGCTCAGCGGCAGTCCGATGCCCAGCAGACGGCCGGGCAGAAAGCCCCCGGTCCGCAGGTCCCGTCTGCGGATCGTCATGGCATCGGTGAACAGGACGAGCGTCAGGGCGGCTTCGAGAAGCGCGACGATCGGGGCGGGGTCGCGCTCCAGGTCGACGAGGTCGAGCACGGCCGGTCCGAGGAGGATCCCCGAGCCGACGAACACGATCGCCGACGACAGCGGCGTCGAGGACAGCCGTCGCGAGCCCAATGCGTACGCGGCAGCGACGCCCGCCACCGCCACACCGGTCCAGGCGCCACTGCTCATGTTCTGGCCCTCCGGATCCACCCGCCGGACGCTCCCGGCAGATTGTCGACTCCTGCGCCGCTGCGGCTGCCCCGCTGGTTCCGCATGAACGCCCCGGTGGCCTCCTTCTACAGGTCGGCGCAGGGCTGCCCGCTGACGCCGACGAGGACACGCCGGGTGGTGCCGCCCAGGCAGTGGAACGGCGGGGCGTAGTCGCTCCAGGCTGGCCAGCGGCTGGGGCTGGACCGCACCGGCTGAGCAGCCCGGCCGAACGGACGGCTACTGGCGGGCCATGTGCATGCGCATCTCGCTCTCGGCGTCGACGATCAGATCGCCGGACAGGTCGACGGTGACGCGGTGGAGGGTGCCGGTGAAGCGGAACGGCGCCTGGTAGTCGGGGGTGACGGCAGAACCGGGGTTGGCGCCGCAAGCCATGCCGCCCGGGTTGAATGCGATCGGGGTGGTCAGCGGCATGTCGGCCTCGCCGACGAGGCGGCCGTCGATGTACAGCTGGGCCCGGCCGGGTGCGCCCTTGCCGTGGGCCATGTCCGGGGCGCCGGTTGGCTCGAACTCGAAGCGCAGCGCGTGGCGTCCCTCGGGCAGGGTCTCGCTGGAGGCGACGTGGTGCAGGGCCCGTTGGACGTAGTTGTGGGCGTAGTGGAGGTGATTGTCCTTGATGTAGAGGGACCAGCCTCCGGCGGTGGTGCCCTGGCAGAGCAGGACGCCCTGCGCGCCGCCGGGCGGGATCTCGACGTCGGCGGTGATGCTGTGCGGGCGGTTGAGGACCCGGGGCGCGACTGCGGCGGGCAGGGTCTGGGTGCCGGGACGGAGGGTGTAGGTGGTGCGGGCCTCGGTGATCTGCGGGCGCTCGGTCATGATGCGCTGCAGGACGCTGCCGTCGATCGGCAGCACGTTGTACTTGCCGGCCTCCACGTACCACAGGGCGATCATCTCGATGAGCTTGCTGCGGTGCTCCTGGGCGAGGTTCTGGGTCTCGGCGATGTCCTCGTCGACGTGGTACAGCTCCCAGTGGTGGGCGTCGAGATCGTCGAGGTCCGCCATCGTGATCGGGGTGCCGAACGGCCGCTTGGCCTCCTCGAAGGAGGGGCCGGGCCAGGGGCAGACTGCCCGCCATCCGTCGTGGTCGATCGCCCGGTGCCCGAGCATCTCGTAGTACTGGGTGCGGTGGCGGCTCGCCGCGGCGGCGTCGTTGAAGGTGTGCGCGAAGCTGACCCCGTGCAGGGGCGCCTGTGTGACACCCCGGATGGTCGCGGGAGCCTCGATGCCGAGCACGTCCAGGACGGTGGGAACCATGTCGATGATGTGCGCGAACTGGTCGCGGATCTCACCGCGGGCCCTGATGCCGTCGGGCCAGTGGACGAGGAACGGGTCGCTGACGCCGCCGCGGTAGGTCTCCCGCTTCCACCGCCGGAAGGGGGTGTTGCCCGCCCACGTCCAGCCCCACGGGTAGTGGTTGAACGTGGCCGGACCGCCGAGCTCGTCGATCCGGGCCAGGCTCTCCTCCAGCGTCTCGGGCGCGTTGTTGAAGAACTGCATCTCGTTGGTGGTGCCGGTCACTCCGCCCTCGGCGCTCGCCCCGTTGTCGGAGACCACCATGATCAGCGTGTTGGCGAACTCGCCGGTCTCCTTCAGGAAGTCCAGCAGCCGCCCGATGTGGTGGTCGGTGTGGGAGAGGAACCCGGCGTAGACCTCCATCATCCGCGCGGCCAGACGCCGCGCGTCCGGCGCGAGCGACTCCCATGCGGGCACGTCCGGATCGCGCGGGGACATCTGCGCGTCCGCGGGCACCACGCCGAGCTGCTTCTGCCGGGCGAAGGTCTGCTCGCGGTAGGCGTCCCATCCGTCGTCGAACCGTCCCCGGTAGCGGTCCGCCCACTCCGTCGGCACATGGTGCGGGGCGTGAGTGGCGCCGGGGCACAGGTTCAGGAAGAACGGCTTGTCCGGGGCGACCTGCTTGGCGTCAGCGATGAACGACATCGCCCGCTCGACCAGGTCCTCCGTCAGGTGGTAGCCCTCCTCCGGCGCGTCGGCGGCTCGACCTGGTGGTTGTCGTACACCAGGTCCGGATACCACTGGCTCGTGTCGCCGCCCAGGAACCCGTAGAACCGCTCGAAGCCCCGCCCCAGCGGCCACCGGTCGTACGGGCCCGCCGCGGACTCCTGCTCCGAGGGCATCAGGTGCCACTTGCCGACCATGCACGTGTTGTAGCCGTGCTGCAGCAGCATCTCCGACAGGAACCCGTTCTCGAACGGGATCTGGCCGTCGTAGCCCGGATAGCCAGTCGCCAGCTCCGTGATCGCCGCCATGCCGTTGGCGTGGTGGTTGCGGCCCGTGATGATGCAGGAGCGCGATGGCGAGCACAGCGCAGTGGTGTGCATGTTGTTGTAGAGAAGCCCACCCGCGGCCAGCGCGTCCAGATTCGGCGTCTCGATCGGACTGCCGTAGCAGCCCAACTGCCCGAACCCCGTGTCATCGAAAACGATGAACAGCACGTTCGGTGCACCCGGCACCGCCCGCACCGGCTGCGGCCATGCCGGACTCGACTCGTCAGTCGTCCGCCCGATCACGCCAGGGAACCGCTGCCCCGGCCTGTACTCACTCCACGATGTCTGTGCATGCGGCTGTCACAACAGAGCCCTGTCGCCGACATGGGATCCCGCTCGGACGGCCGGACAGGGAGGCCCTGTCGTCGGCAGTCGGCGGGGGGTGCGACCCGGGCACTTCCACGCTAGGCCGCCGCCATCACCACGGCGACCGGGCGCGGTATCCGGTCCTCGCTGCGAACGAGCATGGGGACCGCGGCGGACCCGGCGCAGTGGCGGGCGCCGGACTTCGTGCGGTTCGCTGCCCAGGGTGCCGGAGTAGAACAGCACGCCGCCGGGACCGGCCATGGTGAGAAGGTTGCCGGGCCACGTCCAGGACGGCGTTCCAGCCGGGGGTGGGCGCGGCCCAGCCTTCGAGTTCGTCGAACTTCGCCCAGCCGGTGGTCGCCAGGCCGTGAAGGTGGGGGTCGGGACCGAGGCCACCGCCCGGCGTGAACGTCTCGACGCAATGAGCGTGGTGAACGCGACCTGTGGCCGGATGAACCCCGGCGACCGAAGACGATCACAACGTCGAACTCCTCAACCCGCATGCAGCACCCGACCAGAGCGCAGACCCCTCGCGGACACGTTCCAATTACCGAGGCCCCACGCTGTCCCCACATCACGGCTCCGTCGCCGCAGGGTCGTCTGCCGCGGCTCGCGCCAGCCGGAAGGTGATCCACAACCTCAGGCGTCCGCGGCACCACCACGCGGTGGACCGTACGCCCAGCAAGCCGTTGTACTCGGACCCCTCGTGGACACTTCCCGGTACCCGCGTCCTGCCAGCGTCCCGAATTCGCAGTTCCGACCGTCCTCGCGAGGAACGTTTCCGCAGGTCAGGGCATGCTTCAAGTGGGGCGGGTGGGACTCGAACCCACGGCCGACGGATCGTGACTCCGTCGCTCACATCCTGCGGATACGCAGGTACCGCGCGAGATCCGGCAGCAACTGCCTGACAGCGGCCACCAGCGCAGCCGCGGCGGCCGCGCCGCCGATGATTGTCTTCTTCATTCTTGTCTCCTCACTTCGCGGCCTCGCCGACCGCAGCCGGTCGCGCGGACGATTCCTGCTCGCCGTCCCGTAGCACGCCCAGGATCAGCCCTACGGCCTCCGGCACCGCGGCAGCCACCGCCGGGCTGAGGCCGATGCCTTCCTCCACGCTCGCGGGTTCGCAGCCGACGACGAGGGTGCGCCGCGGTGGCCGGGCGCCGGTGCCCGCGCAGAGGGTTTCCAGGAGGGCCAGGACCGCGTCGGGGGACATCCGATGGCCGTCCAACAGTGCGCCCTGGGGCTCGACGTCGCCCGCGCGCTCGGCTTCGATCAGGTAGACCGTGCCGGGGGCGCCGCCGCGTGCCGTCGCGTCGACCAGGACGAGGGTGTCGTAGCCGTCGAGGAGTTGATACGCCAGGTGTACGCCCCGTACGCCGATGTCCACGACCTCCGCGTGGTCCGGCAGCTGTTCCGCGGCCAGCCTGCGTACGGTCTCGACGCCGAAGCCGTCGTCGCCGAGGAAGATGTTGCCGACCCCGGCGACCAGAGTCCGTGCGCTGTTGTCCGGTGGCCGTTTCATCCGTCCTCCAGGGGGACGACCTCGTCGGGCTGGAAGTACAGGAAGCGGCCCTGCTCGCGGCGGATGTCGGCTCCCGGATCGCCCTCGACGGTCACCGCCAGGTGCACAGCCCCGTCCACGTCGTGCAGCACCGCCTCGACCCTGGCGCTGCGGCCATGCAGGAAGAGGTCCTGTGCGTCGGTTCGGCGCCGGCCCGGGCGCAGCTGTACGCGGCTCCCGGCGCCCAGCGGCCGGCCGTCGACGAGGACCCGGTCGTGTGCCGGGTCGAAGCCGGAGTCGCTTGCCGGGTCCCACCACGGCGTGTCCGGCCGCCGTACCTCGTCCGCCATGTCGGGTCCGGTCACCTCCCGCAGCGAACGCACGGCGCCGTGCAGGCGCTCAAGGACTTCGGGGGGCATCGAGTCGGCCAGGTCGATCACCGCGGCGGCTCGTTCGTCGGTGCCGCGGGCCTCGCGCTTCTCCTCGTCGGTGAGGGCCGCCGTGCGCAGCGCGAGGATCTCGTCGATCTCGGTGGCGTCGTAGAGGGTCCCTGGACTCTCCGGGGCGATGGCGGGGTGGTCCTCGAGAATGATCGGGGAGGACAGCACCAGGTCCGCGCGGCCGGGTTCCCCGGCCAGGACCGGCCAGGTGTGCAGGTTGCGGCAGGAGGCGATCGCGCCCTTGGCCCACTCGGGCGGATCCGTCATCGACAGGAACGACCCGGCGCTGAGGCCCATCAGAAGATGCGCGGCCACCAGCGAGTACGCCAGCGCGGCGTCCCGGTCGGCCGAGCCGTCCGGCGGGCTCCAGGTGCTGGTGTTCTCCACGACGGCGGTCAGGCACATCACCCGGTAGGGCCCGTCGAGTTCACGCGCGGACAGCCGCAGGACGCCGCTGATCTCCTCGCACCGGCGAATGAGCCGTCCGACCGTCTGCCCGCCCGCGTCCAGGACGGGCTCGGTCTCTTCGCGGGCCGGGCGGGTGAAGGGGACCGTGACGCCGTCTCCGGTCAGCCCCTCCACCGGGGCGAGCACTTCGACTCGTTCTTCGACGCCCTCGTCCCAGGGCACCAGGACGCGGTCCTCCAAGGGGAGTTCGGGCACCGTCTCGAAGCCGCCGTCCAGCAGGGCTTGTTGCACGGTCCGCCGCTGGGCGTGCAGGAAGCGCACCTCGACCGCGAGACTCGCGCCCGCCTTCGGCTCCATCAGACATTCGGTGTGCTGGAAGTCGTGCTCCTCGCTCTCGGCGCCCCACGCGGGCGGCACGAGCACGCCGAACTGCCAGCGCAGCCGATTCTTGGCGGCCGAGGCGCGGTACGGGTAGAGCACATAGCCCTCGAACAGCACCGCGTCCGCCACCTGCCGGGCATGGGCCAGTCTGGCTTCCGTCTCCGGTGCGAAGGCAGTTGTCGTCACCGCGCCGTCCTTCCCGTCGCGTGTGGCAGCAGCGCACGGTCCAGGGCGTGGCCCGGCGCGGGGCCCGGCCTTTCGGCCTCGGCCAGCAGGGCCCGTACGGCCGCCTCCCAGGAGGGCAGCGCCCGCTGTGACCGGAACGCGAGCAGTGCGTCCACGGTGTCGCGGGGCAGCCGGATCCAGCCGCAGCCGGGAAAGTGCTGCTCGACCATCTCCTGCCACACCTCGACCGGCATACGGAAGGCCGCCTCCCGGTCCCAGGGCACCGGCTCGACACGGAAGCCGCCCGCTCCCGTGAATGCCGTTCCGGAGAACAGCATGAGCAGCGGCACCTCGCCCGCCTCCAGGGCGTTGAAGTACCGGGTGGCGGCGACATCCATGTCGTACGTGCAGGGCACTGCGAGGTCGGTCTCCGTCTCCCCCGTGAAGCCGGGAACCATGTGCGAGACCTGGGCGAACTGAACCGGCTGGAGCGTGCTGCCCCAGCGCGAGCGGTCACCGAAGAGGTCGGCGAGCCCATCGGCCTCCGCAGGCTCGTAGCCGCGCCGCGCGGGCTCGATGCGGATCTGGCAGCGCAGGGCCAGGGCGTGCACGCGGGCGTTGTCGGACGCGGTGATGCGCAGCCTGAAGACGAGCGTCGGACCGGCCGCGTACGGGTCTGCCCGTACGCCCGTACAGGTGAAGCCGAACTCCGTCATGGCCGGGCCTCCCCCTGCAGCGCCCTGGCGCGGTGGCCGACCTGCTCGAAGAACGCCTCCAGGTCGGCCCGGGCCTCGGCTCCGCCGTCGAAGCCCTGCCACAACAGACGCATGCGGCCCACCAGTTCGTAACAGATGTCGATCGGGACGAGGTAGCACTCGGGCCGGCTACCGCCCTGTGTACGGCGCAACAGCAGCGCCTCCACGTCGGGTTCGAGGAGCGCGGCCAGGCGACTGTTGTCCAGCACGGTCTGCCATGCCGAGGGTTCGAGTTCACTCTCGGTCGCGCCTGCGGGACTCGGGTAGAGCGCCACCAGGCGGTTCAGCGCCGCGTTGCGGAAGAAGAAGGCGACACCGACCGGGATCTGCAGAACGTCCCACGCGCTGTCGTCCAGGCGGTGGTCCGGGTCGGCGAGATAGCGGTCCGGGACCGCCCGGAAGCGGCCGCCCGCGGCGCCGGGCCGCTCGAACAGGAGGGCACACGAGACGCAGGCGCAGGCAAGTGCACGCTTGTCCGTGTCCACCAGGTGGCGGTGGCTGTCTTCGGCCACCACCGCTCCGCACAGTTCGCAACTCGCCTGTGGGACTGGACGCTCCGTCAGAAAACGGCGGAGACCGCTCACTTCACCGGCAAACGGGGCAGGAGGCTGCGGCTGGAGCCGAGAGGCGCTCACCGCGTCTTCGCCCCGGCCGGTCCGTGCCCGGTGCGGGAGGTGGGAGGGGTTCCGATCTGGAGCAGAGCGGGCTCCCCGGCGGCGGCGCCCGTCTCCACTTCCACGGCGGTCACCTCGGGCGCGAAGCAGGTGAGAGCGTTCTCCACGGCCTGTAGTGCCGCCGCGCTCGTGGCTGCGCATCCGCAGCCTCCACCGCCCGCGGACCGCAGGCGCAGCGTTCCGGAGGTGTCGTCGAAGCCCGCCACCTCCCAGGCCGTGTCACCGGCCGCTTCCAGAGCGCGGGCGATGCGCGTGCCTGTGTCCTCGGGGTGCAGGTCATGCAGGAGGAGCAAGCTCGAGACGAGTTCGTCTTCGAGCAGGCCGGACAGACGGCTGCCGGCGCCCGGGGCGTCGAGCAGCCGGACGATCCGGGCCAGAGAAGCGCCGTAGAAGTCCATCAGGACCCCGACCAGTTCCTCGGCCATGGCACGTGCCGACTCGTCACCGGTGGCGGCCAGCTTGTCGAGGACCTGTTCCACGCGCCGTCCTGCCTGCTCCGCGTTCATGACCCCGGTGGCGCCGTGTTGCGGCGGGGCGGCGGTGCGGGCTGCCGCGCTCATCCGGCAAGACCGCTCAGGCCGGTGGGCACGTGCATCGACTTCACGGTCTTGCCGCCGCCGACGTACATGTGGACGCCGCAGGGCAGGCACGGGTCGAAGCTGCGCACCGCGCGCATGATGTCGATGCCCTTGAAGTTCTCCGGCGAGTTCTCCTCGAAGATGGGCGTGTTCTGCACGGCGTCCTCGTACGGGCCGGGTGTGCCGTAGGTGTCGCGCGTGCTGGCGTTCCACGGAGTGGGCGGGTACGGGTGGTAGTTGGCGATCTTTCCGTCCCGGATGACCATGTGGTGGGAGAGGACCCCGCGCACGGCCTCGGTGAAGCCGACGCCGATGGACTGGTCCGGCACCTCGAACTTCTCCCAGGTCTGGGTGCGGCCGGCGCGTACTTCCTCCAGGCCCTTCTCGGCGCAGTGCAGGGCGATGGCCGCGGCGTAGGCCTGGAAGTAGGTGCGGGCGCGGTTGCGTTCCAGCGCGTTGCTCCAGCGCGGGATCTTCCACTCGAAGGTGGTCTCGGGCTTGGTCATCGTGCGCGGCAGGTTGATGACGACGCTGTTGCCGGTGGCCTTGACGTAGCCGACGTCGACGAGGCCGGACAGCGCAGTCGACCACAGGCGGGCGATCGGGCCGCCGCCGGTGTCCAGCGGCAGATAGTCCTTGCCGTCGAACCAGCGCGGCGACATCACCCAGCTGTACTTGTCGTTGAAGTCCCGCTTCTGCGGGGCCGGGATGGTGTGCTGGTTCCACGGGTGGCGCGGGTCGACGGGGTTGCCGAGCGGGTCGTGGGTGACGAACTGCTCCTGGCCCTGCCAGTCGTCGTAGTACGAGCTCCCCAGCAGGATGCGGATGCCGAGGTTGATCTCGGTGAGGTCGTTGGTGACGAGCTTGCCGTCGACGATGACGCCGGGGGTGACGAACATCCGCCGTCCCCAACTGGTCATGTTGGCGTAGGTGAAGTCGCAGTACTCGGGGTCGTTGAGGGCTCCCCAGCAGCCGAGCAGCACGCGTCGGCGGCCGACTTCCTCATACCCGGGCAGGGCCTCGTAGAAGAAGTCGAACAGGTCGTCGTGCAGGGGGACGACGCGCTTCATGAACTCCACGTAGCGCATGAGGCGGGTGAGGTAGTCCGTGAAGAGCTGTACGGAGGCGACGGTGCCGACTCCGCCCGGGTAGAGCGTGGAGGGGTGCACATGGCGGCCCTCCATCAGACAGAACATCTCCCGGGTGTAGCGGCTCACTTGGAGGGCTTCGCGGTAGAACTCGCCCTCGATGGGGTTGAGTGACCGCATGATGTCGGCGATGGTGCGGTAGCCGTGCTCCCCCGCGTGCGGCGCCTCGGTGCGCTCGGCGAGTTCGAGGACGCTGGGGTTGGTCTCGCGGACCATCTTTTCGCAGTAGTCGACCCCGACCAGGTTCTCCTGGAAGATGTTGTGGTCGAACATGTACTCCGCGGACTCGCCGAGGTTGATGATCCACTCACCGAGATGCGGGGGCTTGACGCCGTACGCCATGTTCTGCGCGTACACCGAACACGTCGCGTGGTTGTCGCCGCAGATCCCGCAGATCCGGCTGGTGATGAAGTGCGCGTCCCGGGGGTCCTTGCCGCGCATGAAGACGCTGTAGCCGCGGAAGACGGACGAGGTGCTGTAGCACTCCGCGACCCGCTTCTGCTTGAAGTCGATCTTTGTGTGGATACCGAGACTGCCCACGATCCGGGTGATCGGATCCCAGGACATTTCCATCAGGCCACTGCCGTCGCCGGCCGCCTTCGTCGTCGGTGCCATCGTGAGTGCCGTGCCCTTCTTCAAGCTGGAGTTGGGTCGCGCGGGGAGGTCTCATTCGGATGCGGCGCGAGGAGGTCTGATGCGGATGGGGCAGGGGATCACCAGGGCCGCCGGTAACCGGTGGTCAGCTTCTCCCCCGTGTGGCGCCACTTCGGCTCCTTGTCGACCGTCTTGGCCGTGATGGACCGCAGTCGGCGGATCACCGTGCCGTACACCCCGCTGGCGGCGCTGGAGATCTTCGCGCCGGGCGGTTCGTCCATGAACGGCATGAACTTGTCCGGGAATCCCGGCATCGTGCAGGCGATGCAGATGCCTCCGACGTTGGGGCAGCCGCCGATCCCGTTCATCCAGCCCCGCTTGGGCACGTTGCACTTGACGACGGGGCCCCAGCAGCCGAGCTTGACGAGGCACTTGGGTGAGTCGTACGTCTCGGCGAACTGGCCCTGTTCGTAGTAGCCCGCGCGATCGCACCCCTCGTGCACGGTGGCACCGAACAACCAGGTCGGCCGGAGCTTGTCGTCCAGCGGGATCATGGGAGCGGAGCCCGCCGCCTGGTAGAGCAGGTAGGTCAGGGTCTCGGCGAAGTTGTCGGGCTGGATCGGACAGCCGGGCACGCACACGATCGGGATACCGGCCTTGGACTTCCAGTCCCAGCCCAGATAGTCGGGCACACCCATCGCGCCGGTCGGGTTGCCCGCCATGGCGTGGATCCCGCCGTAGGTGGCACAGGTTCCGATCGCGACGACAGCCAGCGCCTTGGGCGCGAGCCGGTCGATCCATTCGCTGGTGGTGATCGGCTGGCCGGTTTCGGGGTTGTCGCCGAAGCCGCACCAGTAGCCTTCCGGCTTGATCGACTCATTGGGGACCGATCCCTCGATCACCAGGACGAACGGGTCGATCTCGCCGCGCTCGCCTTTGAAGAACCATTCGATGAACGTGTCCGCTCCCCCGACCGGACCGCATTCGAAGTCGATCAGGGGCCAGTGGACAGCGATCTTGGGCAGGCCGGGAAGTGCTCCGGTGACGATCTCCTCGATACTCGGCTGCATGGCCGCCGTCAGGGCTACCGAGTCGCCGTCGCAGCTCAGCCCGGCATTGATCCAGAGGATATGGATCGGGGACGCTTCGTCGGCAGGTCCCCCGGCGGCGTCCGTGTCCTGGGCCGCGGTCGGCGTGGCTGCATTCATCAGGATGCCCCCTCGGGGAGGTATGGCAGGAACGTCGGCATTTCGGTCTCAGCCTTCTTGGTAACAGGCATCCGGCTCCGGGGCCGAGTTATCGGGGGCCGGTTCAGTGACACGGGGCTCGGAGCGGAGCTGATCCGTCACCCGCGCTCCCGGCACCGCAACGCCCAGATGCGCCGGCGTTCGCAGCGGCTTCTCCTTGCGGACGAATGCGCGACGCAGCGCGTGGTACGGGGCCGACGGGTCGGAGAAAACCCGCCGCATGTGGGCCAGCTCCTCCTCCCGGAAGGCGGCGAGCGGCCTGAGGCTCTCCTGGTGGTCCCGTTCGGCCTTCTTCGCGGCGATCCGCTGCTGCACGGCGGGCAGGGAAGCGAGATGTCCGGCGAGCCGGGCCGCCTCTGCGGCGAAGTCCTGTGGAGTGCACTCGACGAGACGGTCGACAAGGCCAAGCCGCTGCGCGGCCGTCCCGCTGACGGGCAGAGCCTGGCGCATCAGTCGCTCGGCCACTGCCGGACCGACTCGGCGAGGCAGCGTGTACGTCCAGAACTCGGAGCCGTACAGCCCCATCAGCCGGTAGTGCGGGTTCAGCACGGTGCCCGCTCTGCACCACACCTCGTCCGCCGCCAGTGCGAGCATCACCCCGCCCGCGGCGGCGTACCCGCCGACGGCGGCGACCACCAGCCGGTCGGTGGTCGTCAGTACGGCCTCGACCAGATCGTCGATGGCGTTGATGTTCGCCCAGGACTCGGCACCCGGGTCTTCTGCTGCCTCGATGACATTGAGGTGGATGCCGTTGGAGAAGACCCGGCCGCCACCGAGGACCAGCACCGACGTGGGGCGCGAGCAGGCCTCGCGATAGGCCGCCAGCAGGCGCCGGCACTGCGTGGTGCTCATCGCGCCGCCGGGGAAGGAGAACGAGAGGAAGCCGACATTGCGCTCTTCGTGGTAGCTGATGTCGGTCCAGACACGCCGCCGACCGTCCGGACGCGACGGCACGGGGCTCTGTGGCAAGGCGGGCAGCCGGCCGGCGAGCGCCGTGACGGCGGGCAGCTTGAACGTGGGGGGCTGTCCCGGCCCGCGCCTGGCCCGCAGCTCGGGAATCCACACGGCGCCGTCCGTGGTCGCCCGGCAGACGGCTCCGGCCCGGGTCGCAAGAAGGTCGCCGGGATAGCCGCGCAGCTCGTACTCGCGGTGGCCCCCGTGCAAGTACCACTCGCCGCCCAGCAGTTCGTCCCGTACTCCGGGCTGCGAGTCCGCGGCCCGCAGCTTGCGGAGAATCGTCTCGGTGGACTCCGAAGCCCAGTCGATCCGCCGGACGCTCTGATCGAGATACGGCCGGGCCCGGCCGGATCCCGCACCGCCTTCGGTCTGCGCCCGCGGGGAGTACGTCCCGGTGGCGAACCGCTGGACCGCCAGCAGCACCGCAGCCACCGCCGCGTCGGACACCTCGCCGCGGTAGAGGTCGCTCTTGGCCACCGGCGGCACCGGGCAGGCGACCGAGGCCCAGACGTCGCCCGCGTCCATCTCCGCGTTGGCCTGCAGGACCGTCACACCCCACTCGCCGGCGTCCTCGTGAATCGCCCAGTCGAGGGACGAGGGCCCGCGGTCTCCGACGGGCCCCGGATGGACGACAAGACATGTGTACGCGGACCACACCTCGCGCGGGATCGCCGTCTTCAGCATCGGCGCGACGACGAGCTGGGGCTCATGACGTCGTACGGCGTCGGTCAAGGACTCGCCGTGCACCGCGAGTTCCACCGCCACGCTGTGACCGTGATCCCTCAGTTCGGCGTGGAGACGCTGCGTGAGGCTGTTGAACGCCGTGGCGACAAGCAGAATGTGCATGGCGGGCCTCCCAGCGGTCGACGTCTCAGGCAGGGGTCTCCCCGGCCGCCTGTGATCGTCGAGTACGCCGGATCGGCCATGGCGGCGCCGGGCCACGAGGGTCACCCGAAAGCGGACATGGCGACGGCCACCCGGCGGTTCGGTCCCGCGGCATGTGCGGCCCCGGCGTTCGCGCACGGCGCCGTCGGGTAGGCACGTCGCATGACTTTTCAGCATCCCGCCGACCGCGGTGGCAACGAGCCCGGACTGTTCGCCCGGCTGGCGGAGCGGGCATCGAACTTCACCAGCTCACCCGTGTTCTTCGGAGTGTGTCTGGCGTTGGTGGCACTCGTCGCCGTCGCCCACGCCCTGAAGCTTTCGGACGAGTGGCTGCTGCTCGCCGGGGAATCGATGACCGCCGTCACTCTGCTGCTCCTGGCGCTGCTCAAGAACTCGGAGCGGCGGGCCGAGCACACCATCCAGCGCAAACTCGATGCCATCGCCGCAGCGCTGCTGGAGATGCACGGAAACAAGCCCGGCGAGGCGTTCGAGGACCTCAGGAAGGCCATCCGTATGGAAGAGGAGACCTGACGGACAGCCAAGTTCCGTCCCTGCGCCGGGCATTGGGCATGACTTGACTGATTCGAGGGACTTTTGAGGCGGAGGAGACCCATAGGCTGGGCCCGAATGATCACTACCGAGCCCAGAGGAGCCCTTGTGACACCACCCCTCCCGCAGCCCGCCAGGCGCCCGGCTCCCCACCGGCGAGGCGCCGTTGTCGCGGCAGGTCTCCCCGCCGCCGTCGTGGCGCTGCTCGCGGCGGCCGCCGGGCCCGCGGCCGCTACGACGGGCTCGTCCGGTGTGGGGGACCCGTATTTTCCCCTGGCGGGCAATGGCGGTTACAACGTCCACCACTACGACCTCACCCTCGGATACGACCCGAAGACCCGTCACCTCGAAGGACGCGCGGTCATCACGGCCCGCGCCACCGAGCGGCTGACCCGCTTCGACCTCGACCTGAAGGGGCTGAAGGTCACGAGCATCACGGTCAACCACGCCAAGGCGGCCTTCCGCCGCGACGGACAGGAACTCGTGGTCTCTCCGAGGAAACCCCTCCGCAAGGACCAGGAGTTCCGCACCACGGTCACCTACGCGGGCACTCCCGGGCCTGTCACCGATCCGGACGGATCCCTCGACGGGTGGATCCCCACCGATGACGGGGCGTTCGTGGCCGGTGAGCCGCAGGGCGCCATGACGTGGTTCCCCGCCAACAACCACCCCAAGGACAAGGCGTCCTACGACTTCGCGATCACCGTCCCCGCGGGGCGCACCGCCGTGTCCAACGGTGTCTTCCGCGGGCAGAAGACAGCCAACGGACGCACCACCTTCCGCTGGCGGCAGTCCGAGCCGATGGCGGCGTACCTGGCAACGGCGACGGTGGGCACGTTCAAGGTCGAGCAGTACACCGCCCCCGGCGGCCTCAAGGTCTTCAACGCCGTCGACCCCCGTGAGGCGGCTGCCTCGGCGCCCGTACTCGAGAAGCTGCCGTCGGTCCTGGCGTGGGAGAGCAAGCTCTTCGGCCCCTACCCCTTCAAGGGCGCGGGAGCCATCGTGGACCGTGCCCCGCAGGCGGGATACGCCCTGGAGACCCAGGCACGGCCGGTGTACGACCGGGCGCCGGACCTCGGCACCCTGGTCCACGAGAGCGCACACCAGTGGTTCGGGAACTCCGTCTCCCTCACCACCTGGAAGGACATCTGGCTGAACGAGGGCTTCGCGACCTACGCCGAGTGGCTCTACGACGAACAGCACGGCGGCCAGAGCGCGCAGAAGGCCTTCGACGCCCTCTACGCCAGCCCGGCGAGCAGTGACCTGTGGGCATTCCCGCCCGCCGACCCTGGCAGCGGGGCGCACATCTTCGATACGCCCGTCTACGCGCGCGGGGCGATGGCTCTGCACAAGCTGCGCACGGCGGTCGGCGACAGGACGTTCTTCCGGATCCTGCGCACGTGGGCGTCCGACCACCGCGACGGACACGGGACCACTGCCCAGTTCATCCGCCTGTCGGAGCGGCAGTCGGGCAAGGACCTGGACCAGTTGTTCCACACGTGGATCGGCACGAAGGGCAAGCCGTCCAAGCCGTAGACGTCACGGCGACGGCCCGCCGGAGGCGGCGGCAGCGCTCGGGCGCTGCCCGGTTGCCGCTGCCCCGGCGGACAAAACGGGACGATACCGTCCCGCCCATAGGTACCCTTGAGTCATGTCCGAAGTCCCCCGGCGCGCCGGGGTCGGCAAGAGCACCCTCTACCGCCGCTGGCCGTCCAAACAGGACATGGTGATCGCGGTGCTGTCAGAGTTCAGCGTCCCGCCGGCCGACGTTCCCGAGGGCCTCTCGCTCCGCGAGGACCTGCAGTCCGCGCTACAGCGGGCCGTCGAACGCGGCGAACTGCCCACCGACCTCGATCTCAAACTCGCCCTCGACCTGCTCGCCGCCCCCGTCTACTGGCGGTTGAGCGTCCGCCACGCGCAGCTGGAGCCCGATTACTTCGACCGCCTGGTCGAGCACCTTCTGCGCGCCCTCGACGCCCGGCCCGCGCCACAGAGCCAGGCTCACCACAGCTCCGTCACATGACGCCAAGTGCCACCCTTGCGGGGCCCCTGACCCGAGGAGGTCCGTGATGACGAACAGAGCCCGTCCGACCCTGCATCTACAGCGCATCGTGCGCGCACCGCGCGCGGCTGTGTTCCGGGCCCTGACCGAACCGCGGGAGCTGGCGAAGTGGTTCGGCCCGGACGGATTCGCCATTCCCCGTGTGGAGAGCGATCTCCGGACCGGCGGCGACTATCGCATCGCCATGCAGCCTCCGGAGGGAGATCTCTTCCACCTGACGGGCCAGTTCCTCGGTGTCGACCCACCGGCTCACCTGTCCTACACCTTCCGCTGGGAGCCCCCCACCCCCGACGACCGGGAGACAGTGGTGACGCTCACCCTCCACGATCTCGGCTGGACGGCCACGGAGCTGGTCCTCACGCAGGGCGACTTCGCCACTGAGGAGCGCTACGCCCTGCACGAGGCAGGCTGGACTCAAGCTCTCGACAAGCTGGAGAGACTGCTGTCAGCACAAGCACCGGCATAGCAAATGCGATGAACGGGCCATATCTGACGAGGTGGCAGGTGGGCTGCGTTCACGATTTACCCGGCCGCCTCCAGGAGAATCCGTGCCAGCTCGCGCGGCTGGGAGAACATGGGCCAGTGGCCGGTGTCGATCGTGACCAGCCGCCAGTGCTCGCTGGTCAGCAGCTCGGCCACATCCGGGTTCGGTTCGGGGCCGTCGAGCAGGCATTTGATGTACGTCGCCGAAAGCTCGCCGAGCGGGCGTGCCAGCACGGCCGGCTCGGCCAGCGAGGCACCCGGGTGCGGCGTCGAGCCGCCCACGAGCCGTGCGATCTGCTCATCCGCGAGCCCCTGGCCGTCGCAGTCGGCCGCGGTCAGCGGTGCCCAGAAGCCACCGTTCCCGGCGATCGCGGCCTCCAGCTTCGCCGGGCCCTCCCACCAGCCCGACACGAACGACTCGCCGTCGGCCGGAACGTTCGAGTCGACGAAGACCACGCAGGCCAGGCGGTCGCCGATCCGCTCGGCCGCCTGACCGACCGGGATGCCCGAGTAGCTGTGTCCGACCAGGACGACATCGCGCAGGTCGAGGCGTTCGACCTCGTCCACGATGTCCTGGACGTGGGTCTGCTGCCCGGCCGGAACACCTTGCTTGTCGGCGAGGCCGGAGAGGGTCAAGGGGTGGGCGCCGTGGCCGCCCGCACGCAGCTCCGGCACCACCTCGTCCCACGCCCACGATCCGAGCCACGCGCCTGCAACCAGTACGAATTCCGTCATGGTGGCAACGTAGCGGAGAGGTCTGACAACCCGGTCCCGGGCGCTTCGAGAGATGCGGCCGCGGCTTCAGGGTCGGCGGGCGACGCGGGCATTGTCCACCGCGGACTGCAGGGAACGCAGCGCGAGCAGCAGGACGCCGATGTCGTCGAGAAGCACCGGGTCGGGCAGCAGGTCGACCGGGCTCGCCAGGTAGATCAGGGCGCCCCAGAAGATCACCTTGTTCTCCACCGGAATTCCGGCGTCCCGCAGCAGCCGCCGTGCCCTCACGAGTCTGACCAGGAGCACGCCCGCCAGCACCACGGTGGCGGCGATCAGAGCCCCGACGACCGCCACCACAACCCACATCTCGGTACGCATGTCTGCTCCCGTCTCCTGGAACAGGCATACCCCACACCACGTCCGGTGTCAGCTACCGAGGATTTTGGCCTTCTGTGCCGCGAATTCCTCTTCGGTCAGTACCCCTTGCGCCTTGAGGTCACCCAGTTGCTTGAGCTGATCCATCTTTGCGGTCATGTCGTCGCCAGGGGGAGGCGGAGGGGGCGCCGCTGCCTGCTGGCTCGCCTGTTGCTGATCTTCCTGCTGTGCCCATCGGCCGCCCTGCCGCCGCGACACGCGGTTGGACACCGCAGTGGCGGTTCCGGCGACGACGGCGGTGCGGGCGACACCACGAAGAAGTCCGGGCATGTTCACTCATCTCCCAGGGTGTGCGGCTCACGCGGTCGCTTCGGTCGCGTCCAGCGAGGCGAGCAGGGCTTGGACGGGAATGCGCCCGCTCGCCACCAACTGCCCACCGCTGCGCCGCATGGCTCGCGCGAAAGGTGCCGCCCAGACGTTCTCGTAGATCAGGATTCCGGCGGAACTGTTCGGCTCCAGCGCGTTCGCGGCCTCTTGGATGTCGTCCTGGCCCAGCAGACCGGACGAGGCGCCCTCGAAGACGGTCAGATCCACCTCGTCCCCGAAATCCTTCAGGTCCAGTGCCGCAACAGACCCATCACTGTCCTTACGGATGAACAGGAGGTCGAGGATGCGGATGATGCCGCGTTCGACCAGGTCGAGGAGGATCGGGAAGCCCTCGCCCGTCATGCGGTTGCCCGGGAACTCGACGACCACGTAGTCGACGGGTCCCATCTGTTCCACGTCATCGCTCATGGCCACTCCTCACGAGCGGTTCGGGGTCCGGGCCTGGCCCGCCGCTCATGTCCGGCGGCGCTCGCCGCGAGAGACGGCGACGAACGGCCCTTTTCAACCATTGCAGCACCCTGGGCAGGGCTTCGCACTTCCGCAGGGTGCCGCACGTCAGTCGGCAGAATGCCGCACGTCAACTGGTCAGCTGGTAGATGCTGTTCCCGGTCAGCCACAGGCCGAGCAGGAGACAGATCACCACGATCGCCTGTTCCTGGTGGCCTTGCATCCAAGCGCGCAGTTTCATCAGCCGCGCCTGGGCAGCCTCAGGAGCGAACACGACGTACAGCTCGGCGGCCAGCAGGCTCGCGGTGGCCAGGATCGCGAATCCGAACAGCGCCAGGTACGACGAAGTGTGCGACAGGTCGGCCTCGAGGACCGTGGCCGCGCCCGCAGCGACCATGCCCCAGGGCTGCAGGAACACGGCAAGTCCTGCCGCCGCCCAGATCGAGCTGCGGTCCATCCGGGAGGTCACGGAAGCGGAGGAGGTGGAGCGGTAGGACGACGACTCGCGGGCCGATCGCATGCGCCGTCGCCGGCGTTCGCCGTAGAGGACCAGCCCGACGCCGATGGCGAGCTTCACCGCGATCCCCGCCGTCGACGGCGCGGATCTGGGCGACGGCGGATCTCCGCCGGTCAGCGTCAGCACCAAGGCCATCACGGCGACGAGACAGGCCAGCCAGGCCAGGATGAAGACCAGCCCTTTCCACACGCCCCTGGTGGAAGACACCACCAGGACGAAAGCCATGATCGGCAGTGGGTCGAGCGTGATGGCCAGCGCGATGAGGAGGAGGTCCAGGACCATGGCGTCCCAATCGTGCGGCGATGTCACGAGCCTACGCAATGACCAAGAAAGCGGCACGTTTTGGCCGACGTGTCCCGCCCCTTGCCGAGATGCCGCCGCGTCCCGCGTCCCCCACGCTGGACGCAGGGAAGGAGCAACGCCATGACGCCTATCGGACGGGTGCCGTCGCGGGTGAGGGACCGTTCGCAGAGCCCGGGTGCAGTACCGGCCGTGTGATGCCCCGCAGAAAGCCCGAGGATCTCGGGGAGCAGCCGAGCAAGGGGAGGCAGGGGGCAAGGGGCGGATCGGGCCGCCGCGTCGGCTCGATCTTCCGGCCGTCATGGTGGCGGGTCCGGTCCCAGGAGCTGGTCACCAGCGCGAAGTGGCTGCACAAGCAGGCCGAGGCACGCTTCCCGGTCATCACCCATCTCGCCGCTCGGATGGTGTCGGTGAACATCTTCGACTCCGCCACCCGGCTGGCGGCGCAGTGCTTCCTGACCGCGGTCCCGCTGCTCTTCGTCGTCGGAGCCTTCGCCCCGGAGGCCGTACGCAAGCAGCTGATCAGCTCCGTACGCGCGGTCTTCGGGCTCAGCGGCGCCGCGAACCAGGAGCTGGCGAAGGTGTATCAGTCCACGGCCAGCAGCCTGCGCGAGGCCACCGGTGTGGTGGGGGCACTGATGCTGCTGCTCTCCGCGACCGCCGTCAGCCGGGCGATGCAGCGGCTGTGCAAGCGGGCCTGGGAGCTGCCGAGGACGGGTACCAAGGTCGCCCCCTGGCGGTGGCTGGCGTGGATCGGCGTCTGGCTGGCCGTCCTCATCGTGCAAGCGCCGCTGCGCAACGGCTTCGGCGCAGGGCTGTGGCTCGGCATCCCGGTCACCGTCGTGTCCCAGACCGTGCTGTGGTGGTGGAGCCAGCACCTTCTGCTCGGCGGCCTGATCCGCTGGCCGCCCCTCCTGCCCGGTGCCTTCCTGACGGCGATCGGCGTGACCGGTCTGTCGGTCGCGGCGCAGTTCTACATGCCACGGGCGCTCAATCGCGCACTGTCCGAGTACGGCTCGGTCGGCACCGTCTTCGTCATGCTCTCGTGGCTCATCGTGGTCTGCGTGGCGATCGCCGTCGGCATCACCGTGGGAGCCGTGGCGGCCCAGCAACCGCTCCTGGCCCGTCACCTGGGCAGCCCGCCCTCCCGCCTGGCCGAAGGGGACGTGAGGCGCGCACCATGAGAGTCATCCGCAGGCGACGACGAGCCCCACCCGTGATGGGTGATGCCTGAGCCGTCTCGCAGCGGTGCAATGAGCCACAGCCGGCGGCGGGAGGGTCCATGGACATCGTGGCCGGAGCGCGCAGCGCCCGGGCGAGACGCTGGCTCGCTCGTTCGGCGATTGCCGCTGGAGCCGCCGCCCTACTCGTGCTGCTGGTGTTCGCGGGACTGAAGAGCGTGGCTCTGGTGGCCGTGGGACTTGGCGGACTGGCCCTGAGCGCGGCCTGCGCGTGGTGGGCACTGACCCGCCGCGGTCTCGGCAGGTTTCTCGCGTTCGTGGTGGGGGCGGCCGCGCCGGTGGCCGTGATCGTGCTGTACGCGCTGTACGACCTGCTGTGGGTGGTCGTCGGCTCCCTCGTACTGTGCGCGGTGGCGGGCTCGGCGGGGCGGGCCGCCCTCAGGCCCCCGAAGCCCGCGCCCACTCCTGAATTCCGTACTCCGCCCCCGAAACGTCCGTTCCTGATCATGAACCCCTGGTCGGGCGGAGGAAAGGTGGGGAAGTTCCACCTCAGGGAAAAGGCCGAGGCACTGGGCGCCGAGGTTCTGGTGCTGGAGGCCGGCGGTCCACGAGATGTCGCCGAGCTCGCGCGCCGGGCCATCAGCGATGGCGCCGACCTGCTCGGCGTCGCGGGCGGCGACGGCACACAGGCTCAGGTCGCCGCGGTCGCCGCGGAACACGACATTCCCTTCCTGGTCCTCCCGGCAGGAACGCGCAACCACTTCGCCCTGGATCTGGGCCTCGACCGGGACGACCCGTCGACATCCCTCGACGCACTCACCGACGGCGTCGAACTCCGTGTCGACCTGGGCTTCATCGGAGAGCTCGCCTTCGTCAACAACGCCTCCTTCGGCACGTACGCGGCAGTGGTGCAAAGCCCCGCCTACCGCAATGACAAGGTGCGCACCATCATGCGGATGATTCCGGACCTGCTCACCTACCGGAGCGGGCCCCGGCTGGTCCTTCGCGCCGCTGACGAGGTGACCGGCGAGCCCGAATCCGTACACGAGCCCCAGGCCGTACTGGTGAGCAACAACCCTTACCGGATGGGCGATCGCGCCGGACTGGGGCGCCGGGACCGGCTGGACTCCGGCATCCTCGGCGTCCTGGGCATCAAGGTCGACAGCCCGGCGCAAGCAGCCGACCTGCTTCGCGGCAAACATGCGCACGGACTTACTGTGCTGACCGTCCGTGAGGTGGTCGTCGACGCGGACGAGCCCGAAGTCCAGGTCGGTGTGGACGGCGAGGCGCTCACCCTGCCGACACCCGTCCGCTGCCGGATCCAGCCGCAGGCCCTGCGCGTACGGGTTCCGCGCGACCGCCCCGGTGTGCCCCCGACGAGCCCGCCGATGGACTGGCGGCGGCTGGGGAAGCTCGCCACGGGCAGCAGTTGAGGCCCCGCCAGGCTTCAGGGCTTGAAGACAGGGCGTGCGCCGGGCAGTTCAGTAACATCGGGCGATGCATCCTCCTCGGCTGATCGCCACCGATCTCGACGGCACCCTCCTGCGCAGCGGCGGTGTTCTCTCGGAGCGCACCGTTCGCGCGCTGCGCGGCGCGGTCGACGCCGGCGCGGAGGTCGTCCTCGTCACCGCCCGGCCGCCCCGCTTCGTCGACATGCTCACCACAGCCAGCGGGCTGGTCGGAACGGCGGTATGCAGCAACGGTGCCCTCGTCTACGACGCCACGGCGCGCACCGTAGTCGAAACACGAGCCCTGCCCCTAGCCGCCGCCCGCCACGTGGCCACCGCACTGTCGAAGGCCGCACCCGGACTGGGCTTCGCCGTGGAAACCGGCCACCAGGTCCTGTACGAGCCGGGGTTCGGGCTGCGATTCCCCGGAGCCGCCGACACCGAGATCGCCGTGGCGTCCCTGCCGGACCTATGGCTGACCGATGTCCCCATCACCAAGCTGCTCGCCTGGTCGGCGCAGCTCGACGCGGACTTCCTGCTCGCAGCCGCGGAAGCCTCGGCAGGCGGGGTGGCGCAGTTCACCCACTCGGGCGGGGCCGGTCTGCTGGAGATCAGCGCGCCGGGTGTCAGCAAGGCGAGCACCCTGGCCGCACTGTGCGCCGCGCGCGGAATCGACGCCACGGAAGTGGTCGCGTTCGGCGACATGCCGAACGACCTGACCATCCTGCAATGGGCAGGCACCGGCTACGCCATGGCCAACGCGCATCCGGCAGTACTCGCTGCGGTGCCGCGGCACACCGCGTCGAACGAGCAGGACGGGGTGGCGGTCGTCCTGGAACAGCTCTTCTGCAACTCTTGACCCTAAGGGGGGTTCCCGTCCGCCTGGTGGCCGCCGCCGTTCTCGTTCTCCCCGCACCAGGCGCGGTACGCGGCCACCGCCGTGGGCAGGGTGGGGAAGATCCGGTCCTCGCCCACGGACCGGGTGAGCCCGTACGCCTCCAGGTCGTCGCGCAAATCCTGTTTGACGCGCGCCATCGCGAACTCGATGCCGCGCCCGGTCAGTTCCCGTCGCAGTGCGTCCAGCGCGTCCAGCGCGGTGATGTCCACCTCCACGTTGGCCTCCGCGTTGAGGACGAACCACCTGACGGGACTCTCCTGCGCAGCCACCTCTGCCAGGGCCCGGCGTCTGAAGTCCTCCGCGTTGGCGAAGAACAGCGGGGAGTCGTAGCGGTAGACCAGCAGCCCGGGGATGATCCGCGCCTGCGGGTAGTCGTCGACGTCGTGCATGCCGGCCAGGCCGGGCACCATGCCCTGGACGGCGTCGTGCGGTCGCGCCACCCTGCTCAGCAGCTCGACGACCGACAGGCCCACGGCCACGAGCACCCCGTAGAGGATGTCCAGGACCAGAACCCCGACCAGGCACCCGACGGCCAGCAGGAGTTCCCTGCGCCGGAAGGAGGCCAGCCGTCGGAAGCCCGACAGGTCGATCATCCGCACAGCGGCGTAGACGACCAGTGCGCCCAGGATGGCCGTGGGTGTGCTGTGGAGCAGCGGGCTGAGGAACAGGAGCACGGCCAGTACGGCCGCGCCCGCGACGAGCGCGTACACCTGGGTGCGTCCACCGGCCGACTGCGCGAGCGCGGTCCGGCTGGCGCTGCTGCTCACCGGGAATCCCTGCAGAGTGCCGGCTCCGAGGTTCGCGGCGCCCAGGGCGAGGAGTTCCTGGTTGGCGTCGAGGCGCGGCCCGCTGTCGTCGGTGGCGAAGGCCCGCGCGGTGAGGATGAAGTCGGTGTAGCCGACGAGCAGGACACCGGCCGCGGGAAGCAGCAGCTCCGGCAGATCGCCGAGCGCCGGGAGCTTCGGGCCGGGCAGCCCGGCCGGGATCTCCCCGATCACCGCGAGGCCGTGGTCCTCCAGGCCGAAAGCCGCCACCACGGCCGTACCGAGCACGACGGCCAGCAAGGGACCGGGAACCGTGCGGGGCAGGCGGGCCGCCAGGAAGAGAAAAAGCAGGGCCACGGCGCTGAAGATCACCGTCGCCAGGTGCGCCTCGCCCAGGTTCTGTACGAAGGACAGCAGCTGCGGGAAGAAGCCGGAGCCCTCCGTCGGGACACCGGTGAGCTTGGTCAGCTGGTCCACCATCATGATCAGTGCAACGCCGGCGAGATAGCCGATCAGAATGGGCTGCGACAGCAGGTCGGCCACGAAGCCGAGCCGCGCGGCCCACGCCAGCAGGCACATCAGGCCGACGGCGACGGCGAGCGCCGAGGCCAGGACGGCGTACCGCGCGGGATCACCCCCGGCGAGCGGCCCCACCACCGTGGCAGTCATCAGCGCAGTCGTCGATTCGGGACCCACCGACAGCAGCCGTGACGAGCCGAGGAAGGCGTACAGGACGATGGCCGGCAGGATCGCCCACAGCCCCACGACCGGCGGCAGACCGGCCACACTCGCGTACGCCATGACCTGCGGCACAAGATAGGCCGCGACGGTGACCCCGGCCACGAGGTCGCCTCGCAGCCAGCCGCGCCGGTATCCCTTGAGGACGGCGAGGCCCGGCGCACCGGGCACGCGAAAGCGCCAACTCATCCGATGGTCACGGCCCGCTCCCCGCCGCCGGCGGGGGCTGGAGCGTCCTCGCCTCGCCCATCGCCGCGCGGGCAGCAGCACCGAGCACTGTCCGGGCTCGGCGTTCGACCAGGATCGGGACGAAAGCTCTCACCCTGGCCTGGCGGAATGAGCCGTATGCGGTCCCGACCGTCGCCTCCACGGTGGCCGCGTCGGCCTGAGGGTAGGCGGCTCTCAGTCGCGCCGCCACGTTCTGAATGGCCACGAGTTCGTCTCGCGAGGCGGGTCGCGCGCCGCTCGGTCGCGTCGCCGGATGCCCGCTGTCCACCAGGCCGGGAGAGCGACTTTCCCCCTCGAAGGACTCGGCCGTCATGGCAGCGCCGGCCCGGCATCGGGGGACGGCAGCCCGACCGTCCCTTGTTCCCCCTGAGCCTTCCGGACGCGCACGGTCGAGGCCCGTGCTCCGCTCCGGACTGTCACAGACTGCATGGCCCACGACCTCCAGACCCCAAAACCTCGGGGCACGTCATCGCCTGACGGCGAAGCCGCCACGCCCCATTCTCCGGCCGACCGGTCAAGATCGCCCCCGGGCCCCGTCCGGGACACCAGCGAGGCGGGCGACGCCGGTTCGGCCCTCGCGTCAGTGCAGGTGCCGCTCCCAGTCCGCGGGCACCGCGCCCTCGGGGCCCGGTGTCGGCTGTCTCATCGGATGCGAGTTGGGGGGAGCCAACTCCGGCCCCTCGTAGTACTCCTGTGTGTTCACGTTCCAGAACCAGCTTTCCCCCGGCTCGAAACTGGTGATGAACGGGTGCCCCACCTGCTTCGCGTGCTTCGTTCCGTGCTGTGAGGGCGACGAGTCGCAGCAGCCGATGTGCCCGCATTCGGCGCAGCGCCGCAGGTGGAACCACCAGCCTGGACCGTCACCGGCCAGACACTCGGCGCACCCGTCACCGCTCGGCCTGGCTGCGAGGTCGATGCCCGGAATCTGGTCGTGTGCCATCAGTTCTCTCCTCGCTCATCCGGAGGCAGGTTCGGTTCGGGAAGTCGGGGAAGTCGGGGAGGCCCGGGACGTGTCGGCAGCGGCGGGCGGCGGTTCCTCGGCGTCCGTGGGTGGTGTGATCGGCAGGCATACGCGGAGTCTCGTGTCGCCCGGCTGCGAGTCCACTCTGATGTCGCCGTGGTGCTTGTTGACCACGATGCGGTAGGAGATGTCGAGGCCCAGGCCGGTGCCCTCGCCGACCGGCTTCGTGGTGAAGAAGGGCTCGAAGATCCGCGGGCGGATGTCGGCCGGGATGCCGGGACCGGTGTCGCGGACCTCGACGAAGAGGTGTTCGCCGTCGCGCCAGGTGGCGATCGTGAGGGTGCCGCTGCCGTTCATCGCGCCGAGCGCGTTGTCGATGAGGTTCGTCCAGACCTGGTTGAGCTCCGCGCCGTACGCCGGGACGGCCGGCAGGTCGTGGTCGTACTCCTTCACCACCCGCACGCCCGGGGGGATCTTGGCCTGCAGCATCACCAGGGTGGCGTCGAGGAGTTCGTGGACGTCGACGGGCTGCTGGGCGGCGCGGTCGAGCTGGGAGTACTGGCGTGCCGCTTCCACGAGGCCGGAGATGCGGCTGACGGCGTCCTCGATCTCCCCCATCAGCAGCTCGGTGTCGATGGTGTACATGAGCCAGCCCACCGCGGCCTGCCGGTTCTCGTCGCCCAGGCTGTCGGTTGCCGCGGACAGCCATGCGGCATCGATGCCACCGGCGACCATGACGGGCGCGATGTCCCAGGACCGGTCGATGTCGTGGCCCTCCAGCCAGTCGGTGACCTCGTCCTCGGCGTCGGCGGCCTCGATCGCCGACAGCTTAGGGGCGTTGTAGGCGCGCTTGACGGCTTCGTCCTGCATCTCGACCAGATGGTGCAGGCGGGTGCCGTCGACCCGGCCGTCGGCGATGAGGGCGAGCTTGTGGCGCATCTTGGTGACCCGGTCGCGCAAGGTGTCGGTGGCTCGTACGGCCGCGGCCGCGGGGTTGTTGAGCTCGTGCGTGAGTCCGGCGGTGAGTGAGCCGAGGGCTTCCAGGCGTTCGCGTTCGCCGATGATGGTGTTGCTGGCGCGGGTGCCGAAGAAGAGGCCTTCGAGCAGATGCAGGGCCATGGGGAACCAGGTGCGTATCGCGTGGGCGAAGTCTTCGGCGGGCAGCACGAAGAGTTCGACGTCGGTGATGGCCTTCAGGGTGTTGAGGTAGACCTGGTCCACCCGGTCCCCGAGGTAGGCCTGAGTGGCTCCGCTGTAGACGCCCACCTGGTCGGTGCGGCCGAACTCGATGTCGTCGCCGTGGAGGCGGCGGACGATGGCGACCGTGCCGCTGAGAAGCACGAAGAAGCAGGTGGCGGGCTCGCCCTGGGAGTAGACGGGCGTTCCGCCCTGACGTACTTCGACGCGGCCGCGCTCGGAGAGCCAGGCCAGTTGCTTGTCGTCGAGGGCCTCGAAGAGGAAGAGGGTCTGCAGTTCGGCCGGGCTGAGTCTGTCGCGGATCGGGGCATTCATTGCGCCTCCAGGTAGCGGTGCACCAGGGAGACGGCCATGGCGCCTTCCCCCACCGCGGATGCGACCCTTTTGACCGAGTCGGCCCGTACGTCGCCGGCGGCGAAGACACCGGGCACGCTGGTCTCGAGGTGGTACGGATCCCGTGCCAGCGGCCATCCCGCGGGGCGTGTCCCCTCGGACAGCAGGTCGGGGCCAGTCAGCACGAAGCCCCGTTCATCACGGGAGACGACGCCTTCCAGCCACTGCGTGGGCGGTTCGGCGCCGATGAAGACGAAGAGCCATGAGGCATCGGTCGTGGTGACAGCGTCGGTGCGGTTGTCGCGCAGTAGCAGGCGCTCAAGATGCGACTCGCCCTCGCCGCCCGCCACTTCGGTGTGCGGGTGCACCTGGATGTTGGGGATGCTCTCGATCTGCTGGATCAGGTAGTGCGACATCGCCCGGGTCAGGTCGGAGCCGCGCACGAGGAGGTGGACGCGTTCGGCGTAGCGGGAGAAGTAGACGGCGGCCTGGCCCGCGGAGTTGGCTCCTCCGACGATGTACACGTCTTCCCCGGTGCAGCTGGCCGCTTCGAAGGACGCCGAGCCGTAGAACACGCCCGCTCCGGTGAACTCGTCCAGGCCCGGCCCTTCCAGCCGCCGGTAGGAGACGCCCGTGGCCAGGACGACGGTGTGGGCCCCGATCGAGGTCCCGTCGCTGAAGCGCAGCACCCGGCCGGCCCCTGCCGCCTCGAGCGAGACCACTTCCCGCGCACTGAGGATCTCGGCGCCGAAACGGGTCGCCTGCCGACGTGCCCGGTCCGTCAGCTGCGCACCGGACACTCCGTCGGGGAAGCCCAGGTAGTTCTCGATACGGCTGCTCTGACCGGCCTGCCCCCCGGTCGCACTCCGCTCCACCAGCACCGTGCGCAGGCCCTCGGAGGCCCCGTAGACGGCGGCGCCGAGACCTGCGGGGCCCGCGCCGATGACGACAACGTCGTAGAAGTCTGCGGCGGGGGTGGTGCTCAGCCCCACCTGGGCGGCGAGTTCGGCCTCGGTCGGCGCCTGCAGGGTCTTGCCGTCGGCCGTGATCACCAGGGGCACGTCATCGGCACTGAGGCCGGCGGCGTCGAGGAGCCGCCCGCCTTCGGGCTCGTCGGCGGCGATCCAGCGGTAGGGCACGAGATTGCGGGCGAGGAATTCCCGTACGGCGAAGGACGGCGCCGACCAGCGGTGGCCGACGATCCTTGTCTCTCCGACCTCCGGGTCGGGTGCGCTCGCCCACACCTCCAGCAGTGCGTCGAGCACCGGATAGAGGTTCTCCTCCGGGGGACTCCACGGCTTGAGCAGGTAATGATCGAGATCGACGATGTTGATCGCGTCGATGGCCGCGCCCGTGTCGGCGTACGCCGTCAGAAGCACCCGTCTGGCGAGCGGGAAGAGGTCCATGGCCGCTTCGAGGAACTGCACGCCGTTCATCGTCGGCATGCGGTAGTCGGCGATCATCACGGCGAGCGGCTCGCCTCGCAGCTTGACCTCGCGCAAGGCGTCCAACGCCTCTTCACCCGAAGGCGCGCGAATGACCCGATACCGGTCGCCGTACCGGCGTCGGAGGTCACGGGCGATGGCTCGGGAGACTCCCGGATCGTCATCGACGGTCAGGATGGTCGGCTTCGCCATGCCCCCCATAATGCGCCGCATCGATCACGAAAGCGATGCGAATGCCCAACTGGGCGGGCCACCGGCGTCGGCCGGTTCAGCGTCCCTTCAGGTGGGCCGGCGCATCATGTTTTCTGCACAGCAACCCTCGGCGAGAGGCAGCAGCCATGAACCGCAGGACCATGTGGATCGTCGGCGCGACGGCCGCGGCCGCCCTCATCGGCGCGGGCACGGGCATTGCCGTGGCGGGCTCCGGCGACGACGACAGCACACCAGCCATCACCGGACCCGCCCTCGACAGGGCAAGCAGCGCCGCGCTCGCCCACACCGGCGGCGGCACGGTCACGGGCACGGAGGTCGGCGACGAAGAGGGCTACTACGAGGTCGAGGTCACGCTCACCAACGGCAAGCAGACGGATGTCCACCTGGACAAGGACTTCAAGGTGCTCAACAGCGCGGCCGACAGCGAGAGCGGCGACCAGGACGGGTCCGGCGACAAGGGCTGAGGGCAGATCGGCCGCTCTGGGCCCCGGCCCGCGGCACCGGCGGAGTCGCGGTGCCGCTGCCGGGCGAGGTCCTACTTCAGACCGAGTTGGGCGCAGGCTGCCTTGTACTTCGGGGTGCAGATCTCCGCGGCCGTGTAGACGCCGTCCTTGATGACCGTCTCCCCGATGTTTTCCTTGGTCACGGAGATGACAGGGACCAGCACCGAGGGGATGGCCTTGGTGGTCGGGCTGTCGACGTCCGTCTGAGCCATGCCGAGTTCCATGCCCCTGGCCAGCAGGATGGCCATCTCGGCGGCGGCAGCGGCCTCGGGCGCGTACGGCTTGTAGACGGTGGCGTACTGCTCGCCCGCGACGATGCGCTGCACGGCGGCGAGCTCGGCGTCCTGGCCGGTGACCGGCGGGATCGGGAAGATGCCGGCCGACTTCAGGGCGGCGATGACGCCGCCCGCCATGCCGTCGTTGGCGGAGTAGACACCGACGATCTTGTCGTTGCCGATCGAGTCGATCGCCGCCTCCATGTTCGCGGTGGCGTTCTCTGGCTTCCAGTCCTTGGTGTCGTACTCCTCGCCGATGTTGACCTTGCCGTCGAGTTCTGTGTGCGCGCCCTTCTTGAACATGGCGGCGTTCGGGTCGGTGACGGCACCGTTCATCATCACTATCCGGCCGTCCTTGGCCTTGTCGCCGAGTGCCGTGAGCAGCGCCTTGCCCTGGACGTGGCCGACCTCTTCGTTGTCGAAGGAGGTGTAGGCGTCGATCGGCCCCTCGGCGAGACGGTCGAAGGCGACGACCGGGATACCTGCGTCGTGGGCCTTCTTGATCGAGCCCGCGATGGCCTTGGAGTCCACCGCGTCCACGATCAGCACATCGACCTTGTCGGCGATCATCGTTTCGACCTGCCGGCTCTGCAGCGCCGCGTCCTGCTTCGCGTTGGCGTAGACCACCTTGCCCTTGTCGTTCGTCAGCTGTCCGATCTTCTCTTTGATGACCGGCAGGTCGAACTTCTCGTAGCGAGCAGCCTCGTTCTCCGGAAGGAGCAGACCGACGGCGATGTCGTCGCTCATCCTCACGCCCGAGCCCTCGTCGCCGCCACAGGCAGCGAGCGAGACAGCCATGGTGGATGCGGCGACAGCAACGGCGGAACGACGCAGTAGTGCGTTCATCTGTGGAACTCAACCTCCCTGACCGACCGCGTTACTGCGGCCGAGGTGGCTGGAAGTCAACTCCACCCCCATAAAAGCGTCAAGAAGTACAATCCTAACGAGATAGCAACGGCGCTCATTCGTTAGCTAAGTGAAGGCAGCACACCACGCCCGCCCTCAGACGGCGGCCGCGTACCGCCAGAAGTCCCGCATCAGATCGGGCGCAGTCGGTCCGGACATCGCACGCTGGCTGAGCAGGATGGTGACCGTGCCGGTGGACGCCGTGATGTGCGCTGCCGTTCCGGTGCCGCCGAGCCAGCCGTAGCGTCCCGGGACGTTCCAGGGGTCGATGGCCTCGACGTCGACCGAGCCGCCGAAGCCCCAGCCCTGGCCCTCCAGGAACAAGGTGCCCGCAGCGCGCTGGGACGGGGTCAGCTGGTCGGTGGTCATCTGCCGCACCGACTCGGGCGACAACAGCGGGCGGCCGCCGGCGGTCCCCTCGGCGAGCAGCATCCTGGCGAATGCGTGCCAGTCGTCGAGGGTCGAGACCAGCCCGCCGGCGCCGGACGGGAACACCGGGAGGCTGCTCCACTGCCCGTCGGGGGCGTCGACCAGTTCGAGAGCGCCCTCCTCATCCGCTTGGTAGTAGCTGGTGAACCGGTCGAGCTTGTCGGCGGGGACTTCGAATCCGGTGTCCGTCATGCCGAGCGGCTCGAACAACCGCTCCGCCAGGAACACGGGCAGCGGACGGCCCGAGGCTCGGGCGATGAGCACGCCCTGAATGTCGGAGGAGGTGTTGTACAGCCACGCGTCCCCCGGCTGGTACAGCAGCGGAATACGGGACAGCGCCCCCATCCACTCGTCCGGCGCCGCGACGAGTTGGGGCCGCGGCGGTCCCTGCTTCAGCTCACTGAACAGCAATTGCACCGCCGGGAGCGAGAAGTCCGACGGGAAGCCGTGCCCGGCGCGGGAGCTGAGCACATCGCGCACCGTGATGGGCCTCGCTGCCGGGACCACGTCGTCTACCGCACTGCCCGGCGTGCGGACGACGGTCGGCTTCGCCAGCTCCGGCAGCCACTGGCCGACCGGGTCGTCCAGGGCGATGCGGCCGTCCTCGACCAGCATCATGACCGCCGCGGCGACCACGGGCTTGGTGATCGAAGCGATACGGAAGATTGAATCCCTGGCCATCGGCGCGGTTCCGTCGACGTCGACGGAACCGACGGCCGCCACCTCGACGCGGTCGCCGCGGGCAACCAGGCCCACCGCGCCCGGCACCGATCCGTTGCTGACGTTCGCCTGAAGGGTGTCGTGCAGGTTGGTCATCGGTCCACCTTCTGGAGAGTGCGGTCGGAAAGGAGACTCCCCCTGCGGCACGGAATCATCGCGCGCCAGTGCTGCGGATTCACCATCAGCGAGGGGGATCAGCCGCCTTCGGCACGGGGCTCGATGCGGAAGTCGAAGGCGACGGTCCCGGGATCGAGTGCCGTCGCCCCGCCGTCGACGGTGAGCACCGCCCCGTTGACGAACGACGCGGCGGGCGAGAGCAGCCAGGCGATCGCCTCGGCGACCTCGTGCGGCTCTCCGGGACGGCCAGCGGGAAGCAGCCGGGTCGCCTCCTCGTACGCCGCATCGACGCCGTGCGCCCCATCGACGCCGCCCTCCCCCAGCCCCGCCTCTTCGGCGAAGCGCACCATGCGCCGGTCAGCCATCTCGGTACGCACCCAGCTGGGGCACACCGTATTGGCGCGCAGCCCCTGTGGCCCGTAGTCGACGGCGAGCGAGCGGCACAGCTGGAGGAGGGCCGCCTTGGACGTTGCGTAGGCGGCGTTGGCCGACCCGTTGCGCAGTGCGGAGACCGAGGCGACGGCGACGACGGAGCCCTTGGCCTTCAGCAGGTGCGGGAGTGCGGCGCGCAGGAGCAGGAAGGGGCCGGTGACGTTGGTCCGCATGACGGTGTCCCAGTCCTCGACCGACAGGTCGCCGACCGCTCCACCTCTCCCCACACCGGCATTGAGTACGACACCGTCGAGTCGGCCGTAGGCAGCCACGGACGCCGCGACGAGATCGCGCACGGCATCGGGATCACCGATGTCGGACGGGTGGGCGAGAACTCCGGTCTCTTTCGCGAGCCGCTCCAGCGGCTCCGGCCGGCGTCCCGAGACAACGACGTGGTGCCCGGCCTCGCGCAGCAGACGGGCGGTGGCCGCGCCGATCCCCGTACCACCGCCGGTAACGAGAACAACTCGCTTGCTCACCATGACTGTTGGCCCTCCTCAACGGCACATCCCAAGAACGTCCCGGCTGCTTCCGTGAACGCCTTGGGTTCCGCCCGGTGGATCAGGTGCCCGGCCGCGATGGTGACCACCCGGGCGCCGGGGATCAGCCTGCCCAACTCGGCCACGCCGTCCTGAGGCACATGACTGCGCGGACCGCCGCCCACGACGAGCGTCTCCGCGGTGATCAGACCCAGCCGCTCCAGCCACGCAGGGGGAGGCGCGTCGATCTGCTTCCTGATGGCGAGCACCATGTCCCAGTCGAAAGTCAGCTCGCCTTCCGGCCTCGCCGGGGTCGTCTTGGCGCGCGGACGTGGAACCGCAACGTCCTCCAGGACGAGCCGGTTAACCCGCCGCGGATGATCCTCGGCGAGCAGAAGGGCCACGATCCCGCCCATCGAATGCCCGATCAGGTCCACCCGGTCGAGCGCGAGCGCGTCCAGGAAACCCACGACGTCGGCACGCATGAGCTCCAGCGAGTACTCCCCCGGCCAGGCGCTCCGGCCGTGACCGCGAAGATCGAGGGCGTAGACACGTCGGCCCGCCGCGAGCGCGACAGCGATGAGATCCCAGTCGGTCACGTCCTCGCCCAGCGCGTGCAGCAGGACGACCGGTGGAGCGTCCGGGGGACCCGAGACCTGAAAGCTCAGCCGGATGCCCCCGACGTCAATGGAGCGATGATCAACCATGGCCGGAACCTACGTGAGGGTTCCGGCCTCCGCAGCGCGGTTCACCCGCAGCCGAACCGTTCCCGCTCGCCAGGCAGTCGACAGAGGCGGGACAAAGCAGGCGTAGGCTGGCCAGAACGCCCCATTGCACCGCGAACGAACGATGGAGGCGCGGCGCATGACCGACCCCTTCGGCTTCCTCAAGACCCCCCGGCGGCCCGTCCCCGCGCGCCCCGTCGAAGAGCGGCTGAGCGACTGGAACGAGGTCCACGCGGGGCAGATCCTGCTTCCGCTCGTCTCCGAGCAGGCGGGGCGCTGCATGGACTGCGGCATACCGTTCTGCCACAGCGGCTGCCCGCTGGGAAATCTCATCCCCGAGTGGAACGCGTACGCGAGGCACGGCGACTGGCGGGCCGCGGCCGAACGGCTGCACGCGACCAACAACTTCCCCGAGTTCACAGGGCGGCTGTGCCCGGCACCGTGCGAGGACGCCTGCGTGCTGGCCATCAACGCCGATCCGGTGACGATCAAGAACGTCGAGCAGGCCATCGCCGACCAGATCTGGGAGCGCGGGTACGCCTCCCCGCAGCCACCGGAGCGGCTCAGTGGGAAGACCGTCGCCGTCATCGGCTCCGGACCCGCCGGACTGGCCGCCGCGCAACAGCTCACCCGTACCGGTCACACCGTCGTCGTCTACGAAAGGGCCGACCGCATCGGCGGACTGCTGCGTTACGGCATCCCCGCGTTCAAGATGGAAAAGCGGCACCTGGACCGCCGCATCGAGCAGATGCGGGCGGAAGGGACCAAATTCCGCATGGGTGTGGACATCGGCAGCGATCTCGACGCCACCGAGCTCAGAAGGCGCCATGACGCCGTGGTCGTCGCCGTCGGAGCCACGCAGCAGCGGGAGCTCCCCGTCCCCGGCCGCGAGCTGTACGGCATCCATCAGGCCATGGACTATCTGACCCTCGCCAACCGCGTCAGGGAAGGCGACTACACCTCGCCCCCCGTCACCGCCGAGGGAAAGCACGTGGTGATCGTCGGTGGCGGGGACACCGGCTCGGACTGTCTGGGCACCGCCTTGCGCCAGGGCGCGGCCTCCGTGGTGCAGCTGGACATCAATCCGGAGCCGGGCGGCTCCCGGCCGGACGCCGAGCCCTGGCCCACGTATCCGAAGGTCTACCGGATCTCCCACGCCCATGAGGAGGCCCGCGGGCGGGAGGGCACGGATCCAAGGGTCTTCGCCTCCGCCACGCTCCGCTTCGAAGGGGACCCGGCCGGACAGGTGCGCGCGCTGCGGCTGTCGGAAGTGGAACCCGGGCACAGAAGTCCGCGGCCGGACACCGAGCGGGTGATCCCGGCGGAACTGGTCCTGCTCGCCCTCGGCTTCTCGGGTCCCGAACGGGGCACAGGTCTGATGGAGCAGCTGGGACTCTGGCTGGACGAGCGGGGGAACTTCGCGCGGGACGCCGCCTTCGCGGCCGAAGCGACGGAGCCGGCCGAGGCGACGGGCCGTGCCAGGAGGGACGGGGTCTTCGTGGCGGGCGACGCGGGACGCGGCCAGTCCCTGGTGGTGTGGGCCATCGCGGAGGGGCGTTCCGCCGCGGCGGCGACGGACCGCTATCTGACCGGCTCCACCGTGCTCCCGGCTCCCGTCGCCCCGACGGACCGGCCCCTGATGGCCTGACGATTGGCCCCTGGTGGCCTGACGATAATTCGCGTGCCCGCGCAGCCGCTCCGGAGCTACTGTGAAGCTCGTTCAGGTGCGCAGGCTGCGGCTACTTCTCCTGTCAAGAGAGAAACGCGGGTTCGAATCCCGCCGCCGGCTCGCGCCGGTGTCGTCCAGCGGCCAAGGACTCTTATGTGCCGTCGCCGATCTTGATCTCTGAACATCACGACGCGAGCCGTCCGCCACAAGAAACCAGGCGGACGGCTTCGTCGCAGCTGCCCCTTCGCCCCGCTCACGGCACAGTGGGACGTATGAACGCAAACGACACCAGCATTCTCGCCCGCGCACGCGTGGCGACCAGACTTCCCGCCCAGGACCTGGACCGGGCGCGGCAGTTCTACTCCGAGACGCTCGGGCTCGAACCGGTCGACGAGCGGCCCGGCGGGCTGCTGTACCGCTGCGGAGGCGTGGACTTCGCCCTGTTCCAGTCCGCGGGCTCGTCACCCGGCACCTTCACCCAGATGGGGTGGGAGGTCGACGACATCGAGGCAGTCGTGTCGGAACTCGGGCGACGCGGCGTCATGTTCGAGGAGGTCGACCTTCCCGGACTGCGTACGAGTGGTGGAATCGCCGAGATCGACGGGAACTACCCGAGCAAGGGCGCACGGGGTGAACGCGGCGCCTGGTTCCGCGACAGCGAGGGGAACATGCTGGGCATCGGAGAGCCGGTCGTCTGATCACCGGGGCGCGCCAGGCCGGGTCTCAAAGTCCCGTCACCGGGCCGTCGGCGACGGCGTGGGGCCGGGCTTGGGGCCGGGCTTCGGGCCGTACGCGGTCAGGAAGCGGTCGCGGAAGGCGTCCATCTTCCAGACCGGGCCCTTCGGGTCGGGCTTCAGGCCGTCCTGCCAGCCCCAGCCGGAGATCCGGTCCAGCACGGCCGGGTCGTGGGCGACGATCGCGATCGGTACGTCCCGGCTGGCGTGGTCGCCGGAGACCTTCGACACCGGCTGGTGGTCGCCGAGGAAGACGAGCACGGTGTTCTTGTTGCCGTACTTCTCCACGTAGGAGATCAGGCTCTCCAGTGAGTACTGGATGGACTTGGCGTACTCGGCGCGCAACTCGCCGGAGTCCTTCCACACGTCCACGGGGTCCTTGCCCGCCTTCTCGATGGCGTCGTATTCGGAGCCGTCACCGATCTCGTCCCAGCCGAGGGTCTTGGGGAGGGGTGCCCAGGGGTTGTGGCTGGAGGTCAGGATGATCTCCGACATCAGCGGCTTGTCGTGCTTCTTGCCGTGCTCCAGGCGCTCGAAGGCCTTCAGGGCGTACTGGTCGGGCATGGTCGACCAGCTGAACTCCGGGCCCTCGTACCCGAGATGCCGCGAATCGTAGACCTTGTCGAAGCCGTAGAACTTGCCCTCCGGCCAGTTCTTGGTGACGCCCGGCATGATGCCGACCGTCCGCCAGGCGCCGGTGCTCCGGAAGGCGCCGGGGAGGGTCAGATGGTCCCCGGCGGTGATGGTGCGGTAGCGCTGCTGGTTCTCGATCCACAGGCCCGACGCGAAGGTGGAGTGGGCCAGCCAGCTGCCGCCGCCGTACGTCGGAGAGGTGAGCCAGCCGCTCCTGGCCGAGTACCCGGCCGCGCGCAGCCGCTTGGTCCCGCCGGCGAGTACCGCGTCGACCCCCGGCGCCATCGACGGGTCCTCGACCGCGCTGCGGCCGTAGCTCTCGATGAAGGTGAAGATGACGTCCTTGCCGCGCAGTCCGGTCAGCAACTGGTCGGGCGGGGTGTCGCGGAAGGCGTCGACGGCGGCCTCCTTGGCGAACGCCTTCTCGTCCTTCAGGGTCGCGTTCACGAGGTCCACACGGTTGTTCACGAGCGCGTAGGTGTTCCTGGAGGCGACCGGCGCTCCGGCGAGCTGCAGCCCGAGCGCCGCGCAGGTTATCCAGGCGGTCCCGAGTACCAGAGTCGTACGGGTCGCCACGGCGCTGTGCCGGGCCATGAGGTTGCTGAGCCGGACGACCGCCAGCGTCATGAGGACGAGCAGGGCGAGCACGAGGATCACGACCACGATGACGACACCGATCGCGCCCGCCCGGCCTATCGAGTCCTGGAGGAACGACTCGCCGTCGTCGAGCAGGATCCAGTCGAGCACAAGGTTGAACCCCCGGCCGAAGACCTCGTGGAAGCCCATGTCGAGGAAGTTGAGGAGGGTCAGCATGCCGAGGACCGCCCCGGCGAGAACCGCCGCCGCACGCCTCGCCCTCGTCGGCAGGGCAAGCAGTACGGCGGCGCCGAGTATCCCCTCCACCGGTATGCGTATGAACGTGCTGGGCGTGAGGCGGGCGGCGTCCTGCGGCATGAGGAGGGCGAAGAATACGAGCAGGGCGGCCAGGGCGGTGGTCGTCCACGCCACCGCACGCGCCGCGGCCGGATGCCTGTCCCGCCGGCTGCCGCCGGCGTGGGGCTCGTCCGGGTCGTCGCCGGTGGCGTCACCTGCGGTGCAGTCCCGACCCGCGGCGTCGTCGTCCGGCGTGCGCTCCGAGGGGCCGTCCGGCGCCGGGCACTCCTCTGTGGATGCCATGTCCGCGGGCGGCAGCTGGCTGGAGCGCGTGAAGAGCGACACGCCGGAGGTCCTTCCGTACGAAGCCGGGTGGTGGCACGGCGGACCAGGCTCGTGAGGTCGGGGCCGCGCCCATGTGTACGGCCTGCCTGCGGCTTTTGTTCAATCACCGGGGTCGCCCGCGCGGGAAGCGTACGCGGGGAGGGTGAACTGGTTGACGGGGTCCCCCTGTTGCCGGAGCTGACCGGCCCGCCGCTCAGGCAACACCCGTGGTCCAGCGCTGGTCGCGGTCTCCGTCCGCGGGGTCGAAGTCGAGGGGAGCGCCCTCGGAGCCGCCCAGGGGTTCAAGAGCGAAGTCCGGCGCGATCCGTGGCCGTACGGCTCCCGATCCATCAACGGTGAAGAGCAGATTCAGCCCGTTCGGGCCTTCGACCGAGGCGCAGGTCCAGATACCGACGCCACGGTCGGTGTCACCGCGCGAGTCCAGGCAGTAGTCGGGGTCCTCTTTGCTGTGCAGGAGTCCGATGGAGTCCAGGCTCCACTGCTGGGTCGGGGCGCCACTGCAGCGGGCGGTGATGACGTCGGTACGGTTCTCCATCACGCCGTTCACGATGTCCAGGCACAGCCCGGAATCCGCATTCACCACCGAGGTGAAGCCGCTCCCCGCGGCGATCGGCGACGGCGGGGGCGGGAGCTCCTTCGAGGCAGTGGGCGCCGGGGTCTTGCGGGCGGCGGGCGAGGCGGTGGGGCTCGGCGCGGGTGAAGGCTTCTTCGACGGCTGCCGGGTGGGACTCTTCGTCGGGGCGGGGGCGGGCGCGGCAACGGCCGGCCAGCTCTCCCTGAGCGGGGGCTCCTTCGCACGCACGCGTGCCGGACCGGAGTCCTCGGAGGCGTACGCCAGCAGAGTGCCGGCGACGACGGCGCCCGCGACCGCCACGGCGACGAGGACGACGGTCCGGGACGGCCGGCTCGCGCCCTTGCGCGACGTCCCGTCGCGCCCCGGCAGCGTCCCGGGAGCGGAGTACGCCGGCATGGTGGCCGTGGCCTTCGACCGGTCGGGCTGCGCCGGTACGGCATCGAGCAGCCCGCGCACCGGACCGCGGTCCGCGTACGCCGGTCCGCCCCAGCCGAGCAGCCCTTCGGCGAACACGGTACGGGGGTCGTTCCCCATCCGAGCCAGCTCCGCGAGCAGCCGCGTGCAGCTGGGGCATTCCGCCAGGTGGAGCGTCAGATCCTCGCTGTGCCGCCGGTCCCCCGGCCGCGCCGCCGCCTCGATGATGCGGCGGAAGCCCAGGCACTTCCTGTCCCCGCCACGCTCCAGATAGGCCCGCAGATAAGCCTGCCGCATGGCGTCCTGTGCCTTGTCCCGCAGCTCCGGAACGAGCTCCGGCTTGACGCTGAGGAAGGTGGCGACGGTGGCGTCGGGTTCCGCGTCCACCACCGCGTACCAGAGGATGCCCCGTGTCAGCTCCGGCAGCCGGTAGAAGCCGGTGAGCATCGCGGACGACGCCTCGAACCGGAGCCGGGACATGGGCACATCCGGTGCGGTGAAGTCGGCCGTCTCGTCGATCCATGCGGCGAAATCGGGTTCGAGCCGGTCCCGGCGGCTGCCGACGGCCCAGGCGAGCCCCACCCGCTGAACGAGCATCAGGACATGGTGCCGCCAGTTCCCCCGGGGTTCGATGCCCCGGCATGCCTCCTGAACGGCCAGGTCGAAGGCCTGTACGGCCAGTTGGTTCCCGGCGACCTGATGGCGTCCGCAGAGCCGGGCGTAGGTGAGGACAGCGGACAGGTGGCGGCGCTTGAGCTCCTGGGCGGCGGGATGGGCGGCAGGCGCACCGGCGCGGATGCGTTCGGTGAGCTCCGCGTCCGACAGGGCGGCGTAGACCGGCTTCTCGTCCGCGGGACCGGGACCGATCTGGTGGAGCTCTGGCACCCTCTTGACTCCTCGTTCACTACTGCGCGAGCGACCCGCCGACCAGTGGAAACACGCCGGTGTTACCGGCAAGAAACAAGAGCCCATAGTGAAGCAGCCGGCACGTCAGGGAAAGGTGTTTCCGCGGGTAAGTCGCTGCTCGCGGCGAGACCGACCGCCGCGCGCTCAACTCGCCCGCCACGGCGGGAAGCAGTCGCTCCCGCCCATGCGTCACTCGGCACCGTTCCCGAGGCCGGCGAACAGCCCGCCCGGCACTGCGTCCGAGCTGCTCCGGTGCGATGCTGGACGAGAGACGCGGAGGTCGCCATGGGGTTCTACGCCGAGCGGGTCCTACCGCGGGTTGTCAACGTCGCCTGCGGAGCCAAGACCGCCCAGCCGCTGCGACGCCGAGTCTGCGAGGGCCTGAAGGGCGAAGTCGTCGAGATCGGGTTCGGGACGGGGCACAACGTTCCTTTCTACCCGGACACCGTCACCGGCGTGGCCGCGGTCGAGCCTTCCGATGCCGGATGGAGGATTGCCGGCGAGCGCGTCCGGGCGTCACGGATCCCGGTGCGGCGCGCCGGGCTTGACGGGCAGTCGCTGCCCTTCGAGGACGACAGTTTCGACACCGCGTTGTCCACGTGGACGCTGTGCACCATTCCCGATGCCGACGCCGCGCTGCGCGAAGTGCGCCGCGTTCTCAAGCCCGGTGGGACTCTGCATTTCGTCGAGCACGGGCTGGCCCCAGAAGGGGACGAGAACGTCCGCCGCTGGCAACGACGCCTCGAGCCGGTGAACAAGCGGCTCTTCGGCGGGTGCCACCTCACCCGGCCGATCGTCGACATGCTGACCAGCGCGGGGTTCACGATTTCGGAACTGGACGTGTTCTACGAGAAGGGTGCGCCGAAGCCCATGGGTGCCGATTCCCTCGGCGTCGCCCTGTCCGCCTAGGTCCTGTCCGGCCTGATCGACCGGACAGGGCCTAGCTCTCCCCAGTCCTCAAAATCTATGGCGGACAAGGTAGAAATTAGATGGCCACGCAGCTAAAGTTTCTTGCGTAGCCGATCACGTCGGCGATACGCAACACAGCCGACTGGTGCGAGCGCACGCCAAGCCGTGTGCGGCACCAGATGTTCAGCCCAACACACCCCCAAGAAAGAGAGGAGCAGACGCCATCAGGATCGCCCGGGCGATACTCCGGTTCGCCCGGGTGCCGCAGACCCCGATGGGAAGGTGGTCCCCGGTCACGCATCCGCGATCCCCGCACGTCCGGTCTCAAGGACGGACCAGCGGAATACGAAAGCCAGCGCACAGCGCCGGCAGATGGTGTTGATACCCCTCGGGGCCCCGGTGTCTACGCACCGGGGCCCCTCGACGCGTTTCAGAACAGGTGCGAATGCCCCAAGAAACCCCCTCGCCCGCCGCCGACCGGTTCGACGATGACGACTACCCCGCGTACACCATGGGCCGTGCCGCCGAAATGATCGGCGCCACGCCCGGCTTCCTCCGGGCCGTGGGCGAGGCCCGGCTGATCACCCCACTGCGGTCCGAGGGCGGCCATCGCCGCTACTCCCGCTACCAGCTGCGCATCGCCGCCCGGGCGCGCGAGCTCGTCGACGGCGGTACGCCGATCGAGGCGGCCTGCCGCATCGTCATTCTGGAGGACCAGCTCGAGGAGGCCCTGCGACTCAATGAAGAACTGCGACGGTCCACGGCAGACTCGAGCGGGGCGGCCGACTCCTGACAGCGCCCCCAGCTCGACAGACAGCCGATATCTGTCGCGACAGGCATAGATATTCGAGCAACGGGCGATGAGGGTTTATGGTGCGACGGGCGGAGTGATATTACTCGCCGCGCCCGGCCGCTTGCGTCGTGCTACCGTTGTTCTCAGTTGCAGTTGTGGTTCCCAAAGACTTCAAGTGCTCGGACCGGTATCAATGCCGGATCGTGCACTTATGTATTTCCGGATGTATTTCCGGACGGGGCAATCATCAAGGCGACGCGGAGTTCGCACAGTGCGGGCTCCGGCACTGCCCCGAAGGAGATAAGACATGGCTACTGGCACCGTCAAGTGGTTCAACGCGGAAAAGGGCTTCGGCTTCATCGAGCAGGAGGGTGGCGGCCCCGACGTCTTCGCCCACTACTCGAACATCGCCACCCAGGGCTTCCGTGAGCTTCAGGAAGGCCAGAAGGTGAACTTCGACGTCACGCAGGGCCAGAAGGGCCCGCAGGCCGAGAACATCGTTCCCGCCTGAGGCTGAAACGCACAACGCAGCTGGGGCCCGCACCTTGGGGTGCGGGCCCCGGCTCGTTGCTTTTTCCGGGTTTGGCCAGGCCGCAGTGACGTCATATGCGGCGAGACGTCATACGTTTCAACGCCGCAGGGCGGTCGATCCGCCCCCCTGCTCCTGCCGGACACACGTCCGCCCGATCCCCCATGATTCGGCATCGCAGCCGCTCCGGCGCATGTCACTCATTCTGACGTATCGGCCCTCCGCCTTCGCCGGCGGCCGCACTTCGTCTTCGTTTTCATTCCGGCTCGTTCTTGCGATTCTCATGGCTGCTCATTTTTGCTGCCGGGAACCCCTCGATACGTGCCGCATCGAGGAAGGTTCTGCATGAACCGCACAGCCCGCACGAACGACCGCTACTCCCGCAGGGGCAACGCCGGCTCCGGCAGGAGCGGCGGCTTCCGTACGCAGTCACAGGGACGCCAGGGCGCTCCGGGCCGCTCGGCCGCCCCCAGCCGCTCCGGAAGCTACGGGCGCCGCCCCGCGGCGCGCCAGGGAGAGTTCGCCCTGCCCGTCACCATCACCCCGGCGCTGCCCGCTGTCGAGGCCTTCGAGGACCTGGAGATGCCCGCACCCCTGCTGGCGGCGCTCCGCTCCGAGGGCGTGACCGTGCCGTTCCCGATCCAGGCGGCCACCCTGCCGAACACGCTCGCCGGCCGGGACGCACTGGGCCGCGGACGCACCGGCTCCGGCAAGACCCTCGCCTTCGGCCTGGCGCTGCTGGCGCGGACCGAGGGCAAGCGCGCCGAGCCCCGGCAGCCGCTGGCCCTGGTCCTCGTTCCGACCCGCGAGCTGGCTCAGCAGGTCACCGACGCGCTCACCCCGTACGCCAGGTCGCTGAAGCTGCGCATGGCCACCGTGGTCGGCGGTATGTCGATCGGCCGCCAGGCCGGCGCGCTGCGCGGCGGTGCCGAGGTCGTCGTGGCGACCCCCGGCCGACTCAAGGACCTCATCGAGCGCGGCGACTGCCGCCTGGACCGCGTCGGCATCACCGTGCTGGACGAGGCCGACCAGATGGCCGACATGGGCTTCATGCCGCAGGTCACCGAGCTGCTCGACCAGGTACGCCCCGAGGGCCAGCGGATGCTCTTCTCCGCCACCCTTGACCGCAACGTCGACCTGCTGGTCCGCCGCTACCTGCACGACCCGGTGGTCCACTCCGTCGACCCGTCGGCAGGCGCGGTCACCACCATGGAGCACCACGTACTGCACGTCCACGGCGCCGACAAGCACGCGACCACCACCGAGATCGCGGCCCGCGACGGGCGGGTGATCATGTTTCTGGACACCAAGCACGCCGTGGACCAGCTCACCAAGCACCTGCTGAACAGCGGCGTACGGGCCGCGGCCCTGCACGGCGGCAAGTCCCAGCCCCAGCGCAACCGCACCCTCGCCCAGTTCAAGACGGGCCACGTCACGGCGCTGGTGGCCACCAATGTCGCGGCCCGCGGCATCCACGTCGACAACCTCGACCTCGTCGTCAACGTCGATCCCCCCAGCGACCACAAGGACTACCTTCACCGCGGCGGCCGCACCGCCCGCGCCGGCGAGTCCGGCAGCGTCGTCACGCTGGTCCTTCCCAATCAGCGCCGCGAGATGACCCGCCTGATGGCCGACGCCGGCATCACCCCGCAGGTCGCCCAGGTGCGCTCCGGCGAGGCCGAACTGAGCCGCATCACCGGAGCCCAGGCGCCCTCGGGTGTTCCCGTCACCATCACCGCACCGGTGCCGGAGCGCGCGAAGGGCGGCTCCTCGTCCTCCCGCGGCAAGCGCAGCCGCCCCTCCCAGGCCCGCCGCTCCCGCGCCGCGTCCCAGGGGCGGGCAGGCACCTCGCAGCGCCAGTCCTCGTTCAAGAGCGCCGTATGACACCGCACGCCGGCAGTCACGCCCGGCCGGTCGACCCGCAGAACACGAAAGGTGTCCTTTGACGCTGATTCTCACGCAGCCACGGCAGACGGACCGCATCGGGCTGACTGCCGCCGACGCCATGACCGCACCCGGACCGCAGGTCGGCGACGACATGATCGTCGACGTCGCCCTCTCCGTCCTCATCGGCGCCGGCGTGGGGCACCTGATCATCCGCGGTGAGGACGACCGCTGTGCCGGTCTTGTCTCACGCGCCCAGCTCACCGCGTACCGCGGCGGCTCGTGGTACACCGAGGACACTCGGTTGCGGGACATCGTCCACGACCGGGGACCGTTCACCCTGTCCGAGACCTCGCTGCCCGAGGCGGAATACGCCATGCGGGCCCGATCCCTCGGCTCCTCGCCCGTGGTCGACGAAGAGGGGTACATCCTCGGCGTCCTCGCTCTCAGAAACTGATCTCCCCCTGGTCGGCATCCGTGTCCGCCCTTCCCTCCAACCCTGTTGAGGCACTATGCGCTGCGTCATCGCCCGCTTCCCCTTCGACCTGGTCAAGAGTGACGTGCAGCAATCGATGAAGGGCATCAAGCCCGAACCCGTCACGGGTGAGTCAGTGACCATCGGCCGCCGCGTCTTCCCCGTCAAGCAGGTCGGCGAGGTGATCACCGGTCAGGACCGCCGTGACTTCACCGCCGGCGAAGTGACCAGGGCCCTCACCAAGCTCGGCTTCACCTGCCATGCCACCCCGGCACCCGTCGTTCCGCCCGTCCTCAGCCCACTCGAATCGGCGTCCGTGCAGCTCGGCACAGCGGCGCACATCTGACCGACAGCGGGACGGGCGCGAACCCGGACCGGACAGCATCGAGGACCCCGACCGGCAAACCGGTCGGGGTCCTCTTGCGTGTGTCCGCGACCAGGTCGCCCGGCCCCGGTGTCATGCGCCGCGCGGCCCGGAATCCACCGCTCCTCAGGTCGGCTCCGAGCCGATCCCGAGCGTGCACCTGGACGATCGCGCTGACCGCCCGCTCGCTGCGCCCGTCCATGTATCAAGGGGGAAGAGCCATGTCCGACGCCGTCGTGACGCACGGTTTCACCGATGCGGCCGAACTGCGCCGCACCAACCGCGCCACCGTCGAGAAGTACATGCACACCACAGGCCCCGACCGGCTGCGCCGGCACGAGCTGTTCACCGCCGACGGCAGCGGCGGCCTGTGGACCACCGACAACGGGGAGCCGATCGTCATCAGCGGCCGGGACCGGCTGGCCGAGCATGCCGTCTGGTCGCTGGCCTGTTTCCCGGACTGGGTGTGGTACAACATCGAGATTTTCGAGACGCAGGACCCGAACCGTTTCTGGGTCGAGTGCGAAGGTCGCGGAAAGATCCTCTTCCCGGGCTATCCGGACGGCTATTACCACAACCGCTTCCTGCATTCCTTCCTGCTCGACAACGGAAAGATCAGGCAGAACCGCGAGTTCATGAACCCCTGCGAGCAACTGCGCGCGCTCGGCATCCCAGTGCCCCGGATCAAGCGCGAAGGACTTCCCACCTGAAGGCCGGCCGGGAACGAGGGGCGATGTGATGGAAGACCTGCTGAGCGAGACCCGGTTCGACAACGCACTGCACCAGCCGCAGTGGAGCGACCCCGTACAAGTACGGCGGCTGCGCCATGCCCTCGCCGCCCGCCCCGCACTGGTACGGCCCCAGGACCTGCGTACCCTTTCCGGTCTGCTGGCCCAGGTCGCGGACGGACAGTGCGTGGTCGTGCAGTGCGGCGACTGCTCCGAGGACCCCGGCGAGTGCACGCCCGCCCACGTCAGCCGCAAGATCGCCGTACTGGAACTGCTCGCCGGAACACTGCGTATGGCCACTGCCCGGCCGGTACTGCGCGTCGGCCGGATCGCCGGACAGTTCGCCAAGCCGCGTACGCACCGGACCGAGCAGGTAGGCGACCTCGAACTCCCCTCCTACCAGGGTCACATGGTCAACGGGCCACAGCCGACGCCGGACAGCCGCAGGCCCGACCCCCTGCGCATCCTCACCGGCTACATGGCCGCGAGCGACATCATGACCCACCTGGGCTGGGCAGCGCCCCCCGGCAGCACCCGTATCGACGCCCCCGTCTGGACCAGCCACGAAGCACTGCTCCTCGACTACGAAGTGCCCATGCTCCGCCGGGACGAAGCGGGCCGGCTGTATCTCGGCTCCACGCACTGGCCATGGATCGGCGAGCGCACCCGTCAGGTGGACGGCGCCCATGTCGCCCTCCTCGCCGCCATCGCCAACCCGGTCGCCTGCAAGGTCGGCCCCACCGTCCGCCCGGGCGAGCTCCTCGCCCTGTGCGAACGCCTCGACCCCGAGCGACAGCCCGGCCGCCTCACCCTCATCGCCCGGATGGGCGCCGACACCGTGACCGATCGTCTGCCCGGCCTCGTCGCAGCGGTCCTAGCCGCCGGCCACCCCGTCAGCTGGCTGACCGACCCGCTGCACGGCAATACCGTGCAGACGGCCAACGGCACCAAGACCCGCGTCGTCCAGCACGCGATCCGCGAGGTCATCGCGTTCCGGCAGGCGGTCCGGGCCGGAGGGGGCATCGCCGGGGGACTGCACCTGGAGACGACTCCGGACGATGTCCTGGAGTGCGTCGGCGACGAGAGGGACCTGTCCATGACCGGCGGGCGCCACTCCACGAGCCTGTGCGACCCCCGCCTCAACGTCGACCAGGCCCTGTCCGTCGTCTCCGCCTTCTCCCCCGGCGGCTCCCACGCGGACGAGGACCCGGCATGAGGACACCCGTGACCGGCATGGCGCCCACCGAGCCCTACCTCATGGCAGCCGCGGCCGAGCCGCCCGCCAACACCGCCCGCTGGAGCGTCGATCCCGACCGTGCCGCACTGCTCGTCCACGACATGCAGCGCTACTTCCTCGCACCACTCCCCCACCCACTGCGCAGCGAACTCGTCCACAACACCGCACTCCTGCGCGCACACTGCAGGGCTCGCGGCATCCCCACCGCCTACACCGCCCAGCCCGGCAGCATGAACGACCAACAGCGGGGCCTGCTGAGGGACTTCTGGGGTCCCGGCATGCGCACCGCACCCACCGAGCAGAGCGTGACCGGCGAACTGGCGCCCACCGCCCGCGACATGGTGTTCACCAAATGGCGCTACAGCGCATTCCACCGCTCCCGGCTGCTGGAGTGGATGCGCCGACTGGGCCGCGACCAGCTGGTCCTGTGCGGGGTGTACGCCCACATCGGCGTCCTCATGACCGCAGCCGACGCGTTCAGCCACGACATCCAGACCTTTCTGGTCTCCGACGCCGTCGCCGACTTCTCCCTCGAAGACCACCGCATGGCGCTCCGCTACGCCGCCCGGTGCTGCGCCATGGTCATCACCACCAAGGAGGCCCTGGCATGACAACCCTGCTGGACCGGATTCTCCGTGATCAGCCACCCGCCTACGCCATCCTCCACCGCCCCCACACCACGGGCCCCGGCCAACTGGACATCCTCACGGGCAGCGTGACGCACCCCGCGACGCTCGCCCGGATCCCGCTCCCGCGCACAGCCACACCCGGCCGCCACGAAACACTCGTGCTCATCCCCTACCGGCAGATCACCGAACGCGGATTCGCCTGCCACGACGACCACTCCCCGCTGATCTCGATGACGGTGACCGGGCAGCAGACCATGCCGCTCGGCGCAGCGCTCGCCCGGCTGCCGCGTGTGGCGACCTCGCTGTCGGGCGGACGCTTCGACAGCGACGACGCCACGTACGCACAGACCGTCAAGCAGGTGATCGCTGACGAGATCGGCACGGGCGCCGGGGCGAACTTCGTCATCCAGCGGTCCTTCGTGGCCGACATCACCGACTACGGGCCGGACAGCGCCCTGGCCTTCTTCCGGCGACTGCTGGAGAGCGAGGGAGGTGCGTACTGGACCTTTGTCGTCCACACCGGCGCACGCACCTTCGTCGGGGCATCGCCGGAGCGGCACATCAGCGTACGAGGCGCGACGGCGGTGATGAACCCGATCAGCGGCACCTACCGCTACCCGGCCGCAGGCCCCAGCCTGACCGGCGTCATGGACTTCCTCGCCGACCCCAAGGAGAGCGACGAACTGTGCATGGTGGTCGACGAAGAACTCAAGATGATGGCCCGGATCTGTGAGCCGGGCACCCGCGTCACCGGCCCGTATCTCAAGGAAATGGCGCGGCTCGCACACACCGAGTACTACATCGAGGGGCGCACCACCCGCGATGTGCGCAGCATCCTGCGTGAGACGCTGCTCGCGCCGACCGTGACCGGCAGCCCGCTGGAGAGCGCCTGCCGCGTCATCGCCCGGCACGAGCAGCAGGGCCGCGGCTACTACAGCGGAATCGCCGCCCTCATCGGCCGCGACGAGCAGGGGGGCCGCACCCTGGACTCGGCGATCCTCATCCGCACCGCCGACATCAGCCCGGCCGGGCGGGTGCGGATCGGGGCCGGCTCGACCCTCGTACGCCACTCCGACCCGGGTGCGGAGGCGGCCGAGACGCGGGCAAAGGCGGCCGGGCTGATCGCCGCGCTGGAATCCGGACCCACCGCACCTCGTGAAACCGGCGAAGTCTCCCGCTTTGCCGCGCATCCCAGCGTCCGGGCCGCGCTGGAGCGCCGTAACGACACCCTCGCATCGTTCTGGCTGCGGCCGGACATGCCGCGGGAGGGGTCGCCGCCCGACCTGACCGGACGCAGCGTGCTGGTCATCGACATGGAGGACACCTTCACCTCCATGATCGCCCATCAACTCCGGTCCCTCGGGCTGGTGGTAACCGTCCGCCGGTTCGACCAGGAACACACCTTCGACGGCTACGACCTGGTGGTGCTGGGACCCGGACCCGGCGACCCCGGCGAGCGGGGCCACCCCCGCATGGACGCCCTGCGCTCGGCAGTGGACACGCTGCTGGCGCGGCGGCGGCCGTTCCTCGCCGTCTGTCTGAGCCACCAGGTCCTCAGTCTGCGGCTCGGCTTCCGCCTGGAGCGCCGCGATCATCCCAACCAGGGCGCGCAACAGGAGATCGACTTCTTCGGCGACCGGGTCCGGGCCGGCTTCTACAACACGTACGCCGCACACAGTCGCAACTACACCGAACACATCGACGGTGTCGGCAGGGTGGACGTCTCCCGCGACCGGGCGAGCGGCGAGGTCCACGCGCTGCGCGGCCCTCACTTCACGTCAATGCAGTTCCACCCCGAATCCGTACTGACTCAGCACGGAGTCCGCCTCGTCGCACAGGCCGTACGCCGGGCGATGCGCCCGACCCTCGTACCCACCGGCACCACCGAGCGCCCGGCCGCCGTGCCCGCCTGACCCGGAAGCCGCTGCTGCCAGCAGTGATTGGAGATATCGGATGCACCCCTACGTCGTCGTGGACGTCTTCGCCCGAGAACGCCTGCTCGGCAACCCCGTGGCGGTCTTCTTCGACAGCGACGACCTCAGCCCGGAGCTCATGCAGCGCATCGCCCGCGAAATGAACCTCTCCGAGACCACCTTCGTCCTGCGCCCGCGTCAGGGCGGTGACGCGCGGATCCGTATCTTCACGCCGGTCAACGAGCTGCCGTTCGCCGGGCATCCGCTGCTGGGCACCGCCCTCGCACTGGCCCGCCGCATCCCGGGCGACCGCCTCCGGCTGGAGACCGCCGTCAGCGTCATCCCCTTCGAACTGGAACGCAAGGACGGTCGGGTGGTCACCGCCCGGATGCAACAGCCGCTGCCCACCTGGGAACCGTTCGACCGGACCGGGGAACTTCTCGACGCGCTGGGTGTGCCCGCCTCGACGCTGCCCGTGGAGATCTACCACAACGGGCCCCGGCACGTGTTCGTCGGCCTGGACAGCGTGAGCGCACTGTCCGCGCTGAATCCCGACCACCGCGCGCTGGCCGCCTTCGAGGACATGGCGACCAACTGCTTCGCCGGCCACGGCGCGCACTGGCGCAGCCGGATGTTCTCGCCCGCCTACGGAGTGACCGAGGACGCTGCCACCGGCTCGGCCGCGGGCCCGCTGGTCGTCCACCTCCTGCGGCACGGTGCTCTCACCCGCGGCCGCTGCATCGAGATCATGCAGGGCGTCGAGATGGGCCGCCCCTCCCGCATGCTCGCCCGCGCCGAAGGAATCGGAACCCACATCGAGTCGGTCGAGGTCGGCGGCGACGGCGTGATCACAGCCCAGGGGACTCTCCATGTCTGACCTGCCCATGAACGCGCGCCCCGGCACCCGGTCCGAATCCCTTACGGCGACCATCGACATCGCTTTCCCCGAGTACGCGGCGCCGCCGCCCGACCCGATCGCTCTGCTGCACAGCTGGCTTGATGACGCGCACGCTCACGGTGTACGTGAACCGAGAGCTCTGGCTCTGGCCACCGCCGACACCCAGCGCCGCACGTCCCTGCGCACCGTGGTCGTCAATCGGATTACCGAGTGCGGCCTGGTCTTCACCACCCACCGAACCAGCCGCAAGGCTCGCGAACTACGGGCGAACCCCTGGGCCTCCGGCCTGCTCTACTGGCGCGAGACCAGTCGGCAGGTCAGCCTCGGCGGCCCGGTGCGAGAGCTGTCCGACGCCGATACCGAAGCCCTGTGGGCCAAGAGGCCGGTCTTCACCCACGCGATGACAACCGCATCCCGTCAGAGCGAGCCCCTGGACGACGTGCCCGCCCTGCGCGCCCGCGCCCACACCCTCGCCCAGGCGGGACCGCAGCCGCGCCCGCTGACCTATGTCGCCCTCGAACTGGTCCCGCACGCCATCGAGTTCTGGGCGAACGGCACCGACCGGCTGCACGAAAGACTCCGCTACGACCGCACACCGAACGGCTGGACCGCCACCCGCCTGCAGCCCTGACGGACATCGCCGCCCGGCTCAGTGACCCGCGAGGAGCTTCACGCCCACGACCCCTACGCCGATCGCGGTGTCCAGCAGGCCTGAGACAAGTGCGCTCAGCGGCCCGTTGCCCATCCGGAGGCCGGTTCGCCAGCCCCACAGGAAGAGGGTCGCCACTTCCACCCCGGCACTGATCAGCAGCGCGGTGCCCAGATCCATCGCGCCCAGCGCCGACACACCGATCAGCACCAGTGGCCCCACCGCGCTCAGCAGCAACGGGGCGGAGACATACAAAGTCGTCCGGATCTCCGCCCGGCTCGCGCCGCGCTTGGTCACGGCACGGTGCGCCTGCTCGTCGGCGACCAGCGTTGCCAGCCAGACCCCGAGAGCCGTCCCGGCCACGGTGAGCGCCGCCTCCTCGGGGTCGTGCGTGTCTGCCTCCGCGAGAGTCACCACCACCGCGGCCACGGTGATGGTCGCGTAGATCCGTTCCTTGAGCCGTGCGGCCGCGGTGTCGCCGGCACGGGCGGCGGTGGCGGCGATGCTCGGCTCGACGGCGCCGCCCCCCGGTTCCGGGTCGGGTGTCGTCATGCCAGTACGGAACCGGGCGCGCCGACCACAGTGTCGGCCAGGATCGGGGTCATGCGTGCGCCCTTCCGCCGTGAGTCAACGTGCCCGAAATACGGGCATTTTCAGTGACAAACGGTAGCCGAAGTGGCACAGCGCAGCTGCATCACTCGACCGGCCAGGTATGCGCAGGCGCGTTGAGGTGCATGTATTCCATGTACTGCCGTGTCATCCGCCGCAGCGCCTCATGGTGGCTGACATGGGCGGTGGCATCGATGTGGTGGAACATCTCCTTCTGCCAGACCGCGCCGTTGCGGCCGGTGACGCACCGCTGCTCGATGATCCCCAGCAGCGGCTCGCGCCACGCCGCGTCCATTCCCGACTGCTCCAGCCCACGGTGCGCCAGCGGCAGGAGGCGTCTCAGTACGAGTTCCGACGCGGGCACCTCGCCCATCCCGGGCCAGTACAGCCGCGCGTCGATCCCGTTGCGGGCCGCGGCGTGCAGATTGTCCTCGGCCGCCGAGAACGACATGCGCGACCAGACCGGCCGTTCCTCGTCGACCAGGGCGCGCGTGAGCCCGTAGTAGAAGGCGCCGTTGGCGAGGACGTCGGCGACCGTGGGGCCGGCGGGGAGCACGCGGTTCTCCACCCGCAGGTGCGGCTTGTCGTGGGCCACGGCGTAGACCGGGCGGTTCCAGCGGTAGATCGTGCCGTTGTGCAGCGTGAGTTCGGCCAGTTCAGGAGTGTCGCCGCCGTCCAGGGTGTCCTTCGGGTCCTGCTCGTCGCACAGGGGCAGCAGCGCGGGGAAGTAGCGCACGTTCTCCTCGAAGAGATCGAAGACGCTGTTGATCCAGCGCTCTCCGAACCACACCCTCGGTCGCACCCCCTGCACCTTGATCTCTTCCGAGCGGGTGTCGGTGGCCTGCTCGAAGAGCGGGATGCGCGTCTCGTGCCAGAGCTCCTTGCCGAACAGGAACGGCGAGTTCGCGGCCAGGGCCACCTGGACCCCCGCGATCGCCTGTGCCGCATTCCAGTAGGCCGCGAACTCGTCCGGCGAGACCTGCAGGTGAAACTGGGTACTGGTGCACGCCGCCTCCGGCGTGATGGTGTCCGCGTACGTCCGCAGCCGGTCGACGCCGTCCACTTCGATCCTCAGATCCTCACCGCGGGCCGCGAACACCTGCTCGTTCAGCAGCCGGTAGCGCGGGTTCTCCGACAGCGCCGCCTCACTCACGTCCGGCTGGCGCAGCGTAGGCAGGACTCCCACCATGATCAGATGCGCGCCGACCTCCGCGGCCCGGCCCTCGGCGTGATTGAGCGCGTCCCGGATCTCCTGCTCCCACGCGTCGGGACCACCGGCCGTCAGACGCCGCGGCGGAATGTTGATCTCCAGGTTGAATCTGCCCAGCTCGGTCGCCCAGGCGGGATCCGCGATCGCCTCCAGCACGTCGGTGTTGCGCATGGTGGGCTCGCCGGTCGCGTCCACCAGGTTGAGTTCGATCTCCAGACCCACCTGGGGCCGCTCGGACTCGAATCGCGACTCACGCAGCATCTGCGCGAACGCGTCGAGGCATTCCTGCATCTTGATCCGGTACCGGCGGCGGTCGTCACGGGTGAATACCAGCGCCGGGACATCTCGTCCCATCGGCCCTCCCGAGTCCCCTCGGCAGACACCCCACTCATAGGGTCCCACTCCCCCGCCACCCGGACCAGCCAAGAGGTCCGCGTTCCGGCGTGCACTCGCTCGTAGGCTCGGCACGTGAGTCACAGCGAAGAGCGCGCCGAGGGCGCCGGACCGTTCACCACGCGTGTCACCTGGCGCTTCGCCGGGGGCGGCACCGCGGTCTGGGAATCACGCGCGGCCCGCAAACGCGGGTTGCTCACGGTCCGGCCCGAGGGAGCCGAGGCCGTCACGCAGTACGCGGACGAGCAAGCCCTCCACCGGCTTCGCGTCCTCAACGCGGTGGCCGCGGTGTCGTTCACGATCGGTGGAGCGCTGTTCGTCCTCGGCGCCGCACTCGCCCAGTTCGGGTCCGGCGATCAGACGCAGAGCGCCACGGTCTACCTCGTCGGGGGCGTGTTCTTCACCGCCGGCGCGTACGCCTCCCTGCTCCAGACGGTCAACGCCCCGAGGCGCCGCAGCGAGGCCGGCACCCTGGTCACGCATCGGTGGCGGTGGTGGAGCTACGAGCCGCTGCAGATCGACTGGCTGAGCACGTTCGTCCTGCTCGCGGGCACGCTGGTGTTCGGCGTCAACCTTCTGGACTCCTTCTTCAAGGGGCTGTCCTCCCAGCAGGTGAACCGGCTGATCTGGACGCCGGATCTCATCGGATGCCTGCTGTTCCTCATCTCCGGGCACCTCGCCCTCGTCGAGGTCAGCCACGGCCCTCCCCGCCTGCGCGTACGGAACCTCGGCTGGTGGATCGTCGCCGTCAACCAGTTCGGCTCGGTGCTGTTCCTGGTCGCGGCACTGGCCGACTTCACCAACCCGACCACCGGGGATGTGATCAACGCCGCCGTCGCCAATTGGGGGACCATCACCGGCGCCGCGTGTTTCTCGGTCGGCGGCGTACTGCAGCTCTTCGAGCGCCCCTAGGGTCGCGTCCGGCGGCGCGGCAGGATGCCGTACGTGTCAGGCGTGGTCATGATGAAAGGGCCTGGCCAGCGGGCGCGCCGGGCAGGAAGGTGCCGCGATGGAGCTGTTCCCGCCGATGCCGCTCAGCCAGTGGCAGGACACCAAAGAGACGCTGCACCGATTCGAGCAGATCGTCGGCAAGATCCGCCTCGCCGCGAGTCCCCGGCGCAACCACTGGTGGAACGTTCCCTTCCATCTCACCGGTCGCGGCATCACCACACGTCCGATGAGAGACGTCGACGGCACTTCGGTCTTCACGGTCGACTTCGACTTCGTCGACCACCGACTCGTCGTCTCGACGCTGGACGGCAGAGCGAGGTCGTTCCCGCTCGCGGGCCAGTCCGTCGCGTCCTTCCACGACAACACACTCGATGCTCTGGCCGCCCTGGGCCTCGGGGTGAGAATCAGCCTTCCCAGGCCCTACGGGCTGCCCGATGCAGGCCGGCCGTTCGCCGAGGACACCGAGCACGCGGCCTACGATCCCGTACTGGCCAACGGCTACTGGCGGCTCCTCAGCCAGGTGGCCGTCGTACTGGAGGAATTCGCTGCCGGCTTCGCGGGAAAGGCCAGCCCCGTCCACCATTTCTGGCACTCGCTCGACATCGCCCACACCCGGTTCTCGGGGCGGCACACCGGCCAGCCGCCGGAAGTCGATCCGGTGACGCGAGAGGCGTACTCGCGGGAGTTGATCAGCTTCGGATTCTGGTTCGGTGACGAGTTGTTTCCCGAGCCGGCGTTCTACTCCTACACGGCGCCCGAGCCCGCGGGACTGACTGAGGAGCCCCTCGAACCCGCGTCGGCGTACTGGGCACCGCGCTACAAGACCCACCTGGCCGTGCTGCCCTACGACGCGGCACGCGCCGAGAGCGATCCTCGTGCCGCCGTCCTCGCCTTCTACGAGAGCGCGTACCAGGGCGGTGCCCGGCGCGCGGGCTGGGACGTCGGCCAGTTCGCCGCTCCGGGCGGCATCACGGACCCGCTACTGCCCCTCCCGCCCGGACTCTGAACCCGCCGGGGCTCACGGCCGCAGGCCCGCCGTGGACCCGGCAGCGGCGCGCTTCGCCGTGCCGGGTCCGCCGGGCGTCAGCCGCACCTGCGGCCGCTGTTGATGCAGCTCACCGCCTTCTTCATCAGCGACGCGGACATCACGTTGATGAAGTCACCGTGGTCTGTACCGGGCTTGTGCAACTGCTCGGGGAAGCTGTCGACGGCGAAGACCGAGCCGGGCGCGATCTTGTAGGTGATCCGCTGGACCAGCTGGGGTATGGCCCTGAATCCCTTGGGACACGTGCCGTTGGGGCGGGCGAAGGCCACATGCGTGCGGTGGTTCGCACTGTCGGTGTTGCTGCCGTCCCAGCAGCTCTGGAAGTTGAAGGTACGCACCACATTGCTGCCCTGCGGACAGATCGGGTACTTCTCCTTCAGCTGCCGGTTCTCGAAGCCGGTGCAGCTCCAGGACGCGTTGGCGTTGGCCGTTCCGTTGGTGAACGCCTTGGCGTCGCCGGTGATGATGCGCAGGAACGTGGGCATCGCCGTCACCTTGCTGACGGGGCTGCCGCGGAAGGTGAGTTGTACGGAAGCGGGCTGGAGAATGCGTCCGACGTTGCCGTCCTGTCCTCCGCCGGGGAGGTTCGCGTCGCTCTCGACTTTTCCGTTGCGCAGTCGCAGGACCGGCCAGTAGTGAGTGGAGCGGTCGCCGTTGGTGCAGGTCGTCCCGGCGGCGGCGAGGTCGTCGTTGGTGGCGAAGGCGTCGGTCTCGAGATTGCCGACGTAGTCGTGCATGTGGTGGGCGCCGTTGCTCACGCCGGGGGCCACGATCACGTTGTCGGGGTTGAAGTGCTTGTTCTCGTTGCGCCCGCAGCGGGACTTGAACGTGCCGCGCGAGGCGTTGGCCTGGAGGCGCGGTGCCGCGACATTCGGTCGCACTCTGCGGATGTCCACGAAGTCCGACCTGCGGGGGCCGGTCTGCGCCTTGTCGCCGTTGGCGGGGGCGGAAGCGCTCGGAGCGGGGGCGTTCGGAGCCGCGGAGCCGGACGCGGGTGCGGCGGCGGGGGCCACGTCGTCCTTCTTGACGGTGCAGGAGGCCATCGATTCCAGACCCGCAGGCCGGTTCGAGACGCGGTCGATCTCGGTGGCGATACGGTCCAGGGTGCCGCGGCGCTGGGACGAGAGCGGGTCCAGCACGCGCGTGCGCACCCAGTTCCGGTCGGTTTGTGTGCCGCCCGCGGCGAGTTGCTCGTAGGCATCCGCGACCTGAGTGTCCAGCTGCGCCAGTTGATTGTCCACGGCCGGCCGTGCCTGCTCCGGAACGTTCGACAAACGGACCGCGACGTCAGGGCAGTTGATGGTCACCGGTGCCTGGGCGGCCTGTCCGCCCCAGGAGTCACGCGCGGCCGAGGCGTTGTTGTCGGTCATCAGCATCGCCCCGCCCCCGACGGCCAGAGCCGCCACTCCGGCAACAGTGATGCCGATCCATCTGGACCGCTTGTGTCTCTGCCTGTACCTCACTGGTCCGCCCCTCTGTGGTCGTCGCGCCGGGACGTCGTGCCCTCGGCCGAGCCGGACCGTGCCCTCAACCGCTCGGGCGGAGGGCACAGCACGACGCACAGGGATACGGAGACGGGGACTGTTCTGCTCAGTACGAACCGAGATTCTTTGATTCGGGTCAGGAGTACGGCTCCGGCGGGGCGGTGGCGCGGGCCTGAAGTACGCCGGCGGGCGCTCTCACTGCTCCCGCATGCCCCAGGGCGAGCCGTACTCGGTCAGCAGGTCCAGGAAAGGCCGGGCCGGGAGCGCCTCGGGGCCGAGGACACCGCTGCCGGTCCAGGTGCCCGCGGCGATCAGTTCCAGGGCCACGACCGGGTTGATCGCGGTCTGCCATACGACGGCCTGGCAGCCGTATTCACGCATGGACCACTGGTTGTCGACCACGTGGTACAGGTAGACCTCGCGCGGACGGCCGTCCTTGGTTCCCTTCACCCAGGTGCCCGCGCAGGTCTTGCCGTGCATGCGCTCCCCGAGGCTTGCCGGGTCGGGCAGGCAGGCGGCGACCACGTCGCGCGGGGAGACGAGGACCGTACCCGACCCGTCCGCCGCGGCCACCGGCACCGGATCGGTGCGGTCCAGGCCCAGCAGATGCAGCGTCTGGAGCGTACGGATGAACTCCTCTCCGAGGCCGTACTTGAAGGTCACGCGTCCCGCGTCCACCCAGCGCGGCACCAGAAGCACCTCCTCGTGCTCGACGTTGACGCACTCGACGGGTCCGATCCCTTCGGGGAAGTCGAAGACCTCGGGTTCGCTGAAGGGCGGGGTGGTGAACCAGCCGCGGCCCGCCTCGTAGACGACGGGTGCGTTGAGGCATTCCTCGATGGTGGTCCAGATGCTGAACGAGGGTGCGAAGTCGTAGCCGTCGACCGTGAGGTTCGCCCCGTCGCGGATGCCGATCTCCTCGATCTCGTCGAAGAGTTCGTCGGCGGCGTGCCGCGCGAAGACGTCGGACAGGCCGGGTTCGACGCCGATGCCGACGAGGGCGAGCGATCCGGCCTCCTCCCAGTCCCCGGCCCGCTCGAACTGAGCGTCTCCGAGCTTGACTCCGCACTGCTCGTACGGGCGCTCCGGGTGCGGGCGCGACAGCGACATCGCCATGTCCAGGTAGTGCGCTCCGGCGGCCAGGGCCGCCTGGAACAGCGGCATCACGAAGCGTGGGTCGGTCGCGTTGAGCAGCACGTCGCATCGCTGCTCCTTCAGCAGAGCGGTGACGGCCCCCTCGTCGCTCGCGTCGATCCGTACGGCGCGGAAGCGGCCGTCCGGTTCCAGGGCCGCGACGGCGGCCTGGGCGCGGGAGAGGTCGTAGTCGGCGACGACCATGTGGTCGAAGAAGGATCGGCGGGCCGCGATCCGGGTGATGGCGGTACCGACGCCGCCGGCTCCCACGAGCAGAACACGCATGACAGAACTCCGTTTCCAAGACACAGCGGGCATAGCGGATACAGCAGGCATAACGGTCAGACGCTGCTCCGGTCGCGGCGCCCGACGTCATCGATCCAACGCTCGCGCCCCTTTTCACGTCAATGGCGTTGGCATAAGCTCGCCGGGTCCGGACGGTCACCGTGGAAGGAGCGTGCTGTGGCCAAGCCCGTCGTGCCGGAAGAGGCCCGGCGACGCCGTCGTCCCACCAAGAACGGGGCGGTGCTCTCCGAGCAGCTGATCATTGAGACCGCCCTGCGCATGCTGCGGGAGCACGGCAGCGAGGGCTTGACCGTGCGCCGCCTGGGCACCGCCCTGGGCGCGGACCCGAGCACCCTGTACCGGTACTTCAGCGGCATCGACGACCTGACGCTCGCCATCGGGGACGTGCTCGTCGGGCGGGCCGTGGCGGGCTGGAAGAGCACCGGTGACTGGCGGGCCGACCTGCGGGAACTGGGGCTGCGCATCCACGCCGCGTACCTCGGGCACCCGCAGGCGGCCGTTCTCACCGCGAGCCGGGTGTCCGGCAGGGCGCACGAGGTCGCGGCCGACGAGACGATCCTGGGGGTGCTTCGTACGGCGGGCTTCGCGGACGCCGACGCCGTCCGGATCTATCAGGCGTTCATCGACCAGACTCTGGCCTTCGCCGCGCTGGACGCGGCCTCACTCGCGCTGCCTGCCGCGGCGCGCGAGGCGGACGAGGAGGTCTGGCAGGCCACCTATGCCCGGCTGCCCGCGACGACGCATCCCCACATCGCGGCCACGGCGCACCTGCTCGTCGCCCGCATGAACCACAGCGCGTATCCCACCGCCTTGGACATGCTGCTGGACAGCGCATCCGCCCGGCTCGGCTCCACGGCCCGGACAACGAAGCCGCCCCGGTCGGCATGAGTGCCGACCGGGGCGGAACAGGTGCGGACGGAGGCTCCCCGTGCCGCCGCCGTCGCGTCAGCCCAGCGTCGCGATGGCCTGGTTGAAGGTCGCCGACGGACGCATGACCGCCGCGGCCTTGGCCGCGTCCGGCTGGTAGTAGCCGCCGATGTCGGCCGGGGAGCCCTGCACCGCGAGGAGCTCGTCGACGATCGTCTGCTCCTGCTCGGTGAGCGTCTTGGCGAGAGCCGCGAACGCACCCGCGAGCTGCGCGTCGTCGGTCTGCCCGGCCAGCTCCTGGGCCCAGTACGTGGCCAGGTAAATGTGGCTGCCACGGTTGTCGATGCCACCCACGCGGCGGGTCGGCGACTTGTCCTCGTTGAGGAACGTGGCCGTCGCCCGGTCGAGGGTGTCGGCGAGCACCTGGGCGCGTGCGTTGCCCGTCGTCTGCGCGAGGTGCTCGAAGCTGGCCGCGAGCGCGAAGAACTCGCCCAGGCTGTCCCAGCGCAGGTAGTTCTCCTTGACCAGCTGCTGGACGTGCTTGGGCGCCGAGCCGCCGGCACCCGTCTCGAACAGACCGCCACCGTTCATCAGCGGGACGACCGACAGCATCTTGGCGCTCGTGCCGAGCTCCAGGATCGGGAACAGGTCGGTCAGGTAGTCACGCAGCACGTTGCCGGTGACGGAGATGGTGTCCTCGCCGCGGCGGATGCGCTCGAGCGAGAACGCGGTCGCCTCGACGGGCGCCATGATCTCGATCTGCAGACCGTCGGTGTCGTGGTCGGCGAGGTAGGTCTTGACCTTCTTGATCAGCTGAGCGTCGTGCGCGCGGCTCTCGTCGAGCCAGAACACCGCCGGGGCACCGGTCGCGCGGGCGCGGGTGACGGCGAGCTTGACCCAGTCCTGGATCGGCAGGTCCTTGGCCTGGCACATGCGGAAGATGTCGCCGGCGCCCACCGTCTGCTCCAGGACGACGGTGCCGTTGCCGTCGACGACCCGCACGGTGCCCGTGGCGGGGATCTCGAAGGTCTTGTCGTGGCTGCCGTACTCCTCGGCCTTCTGCGCCATCAGACCGACGTTGGGTACGGAACCCATCGTCGACGGGTCGAAGGCGCCGTTCGCGCGGCAGTCGTCGATGACGACCTGGTACACGCCGGAGTAGCTGCTGTCGGGAAGGACCGCGAGGGTGTCGGCCTCCTGGCCGTCGGGGCCCCACATGTGACCGGAGGTGCGGATCATGGCCGGCATGGAGGCGTCGACGATGACATCGCTCGGCACGTGCAGGTTGGTGATGCCGCGGTCGGAGTCGACCATGGCCAGCTCGGGACCGGCGGCGAGCTCGGCCTCGAAGGACTCCTTGATCTTCGCGCCCTCGGGCAGCGACTCCAGGCCCTGGTAGATGGCGCCGAGTCCGTCGTTCGGGCTGAGACCGGCGGCGGCCAGCGTCTCGCCGTACTCGGCGAACGTCTTCGGGAAGAAGGCGCGCAGCACGTGGCCGAAGACGATCGGGTCGGAGACCTTCATCATCGTGGCCTTCAGATGCACGGAGAACAGCACGCCCTCGGCCTTGGCGCGGGCGATCTGCTCGGTGAGGAACTCGCGCAGCTGGGCGACGCGCATGACGGACGCGTCCACGACCTCGCCCGCGAGGACCGGCACCGAGTCGCGCAGGACGGTGGTGCTGCCGTCGTCACCGGCGAGCTCGATACGCAGCGAGCCGGCGTCGGCGATGACCGCGGACTTCTCGGTCGAGCGGAAGTCACCGGCGCCCATGGTCGCGACGTTCGTCTTCGAGTCGGCGGTCCAGGCGCCCATCCGGTGCGGGTGGGTCTTGGCGTAGTTCTTCACCGACGCCGGGGCACGGCGGTCGGAGTTGCCCTCGCGCAGCACCGGGTTCACGGCACTGCCCTTGACCTTGTCGTACCGCGCGCGGACGTCCTTGTCCTCGTCGGTCTTCGGGTCGTCCGGGTAGTCCGGCAGCGCGTAGCCCTGCTGCTGCAGCTCGGCGATCGCCGCCTTCAGCTGCGGAATCGAAGCCGAGATGTTCGGCAGCTTGATGATGTTCGCGCCCGGAGTCTTGGCGAGCTCGCCCAGTTCGTGGAGGGCGTCCTCGATCCGCTGTCCCTCCTCCAGACGCTCGGGGAAGCCGGCGATGATCCGGCCGGCCAGGGAGATGTCACGGCTCTCCACCCGGACACCGGCCGTCGCGGCGTACGCCTCGACCACAGGCAGGAACGAATAGGTCGCCAGGGCGGGGGCCTCGTCAGTGTGCGTATAGATGATGGTCGAGTCAGTCACCGGATACTCCACTCCACGTCTGCAACATTGCTCGACATCAAGATATCTCGTGTTCGGGCGCCAACCGGCAGGGCCCTGCCCCACCGGGAAGCGGAACGGGGCGACGCGACCTGTGCCGGGCAGGGATCGGCTGCCCTGGATGGGGGTGCCTTCGGGCGAATATCGCGCCGGTGGCGTGGCACGGGGCGCCTCCGGTGGTACGTGCTTGTGGATGTGGCCATCGGATCCGCAGCCCAGCAACCCGGACCCCGGCCGGCCCTCCGACGGGCGCCGGCGCCGGATCCGCACTGCGACGCGCCAAGCCCTGCACGGCATCAGCCGCCCCGCGGCCGGAAACCCGGGCGGGGGGCCGCTGTCCCGCTCGCGGCCCGGCGACCGGCTGCCGGTGCATCCCGCCCTCCAGACGGCAGCCTCGTACGCGTGGCGGATTCTCGTGGTGGGCGGCCTCGTCTACGCCGTCTTCTCGGTGCTGGGCCGGTTCCACGAGATCGCCGTGGCCGTCTTTCTCGGCTTGGTGGTCACCGCGATGCTGCGGCCGGTGGCCGACCTGCTGGGGCGCGTGATGCCGCGACCGCTCGCCGTCGCCGTGTCCCTGCTCGGCAGCATCGTCATCGTCCTCGGGGTGCTGGCCCTGATCGGCGAGTCGGTGGCGGGAGAGCGGGCCGGACTGCAACGGGAGTTCGAGGCAGGCATCGGAAGAATCGAGCGCTGGCTCGAGAAGCCGCCGTTCCGGCTCAACCCTGACGCACTCACCGACCTCCAGTCCCGGATCGGGCAGTTCCTTTCGAGCCACCGCTCCACCCTCATCAGTACGGCGATGAGCGGCGCGCACAGGCTGGTCGAGGTGCTGACGGTGCTCGCGCTGGCCCTGTTCTGCTCGGTCTTCTTCATTCACTCCGGCGACCGGCAGTGGGGCTGGTTCTGCGAGCAGCTTCCGGTGGCCGCCCGGGAACGGGTGTCGGTCGCGGGCCGTGCGGCCTGGCGGACCTTCACCGGCTACACGCACGGCATCGTGCTGGTGGCCGCGACCAATGCCGTCCTGGTCGGGGTGGCCCTGTTCATCCTCGGCGTGCCGCTCGCGCTCCCGCTGGCTCTGCTGGAGTTCTTCGCCGCCTTCATTCCGCTCATCGGCTCGCCCATCGCCCTGGCCGTCGCCGCCGTGGTGGCCCTGGCAGCGAAAGGTCCGCTCGTCGCGGGGCTGGTCATCGCGCTCATCGTGATCATCGGGCAGATCGAGGGCCATCTCCTGCACCCGATCGTGATGAGCTGGGCGGTCCGGCTGCACCCGGTGGTGGTCGCGCTCACGGTCATCGGCGGCGCCATCGCGGCCGGGATCCTGGGCGCGGTGGTGGCCGTACCGCTGGTGTCCGTCGTGTGGTCGGCCCGGCAGGCGCTGCGCCGGGCGCCTGAGCCGGTACCGCTGGAGAAGGCGGTCTCCCCCGTCCCGTAATGCCCTGCGGAGTACAGGCGCCACAGCTCTCACCAGGACCGGGGCGCTCGTCCGCCGCCGGTCGGCGCAAAGCTTGCTGCGACACCCCGTACGCAACAGGAGATCCGTCAAACAACTGCCAAGGATTCCCGGCACTCTTGCCGCACCGGCCACCCGCGCGCTTCACTGTCGCTCACCCCCACAGGAGAACCCCACTTCCCTCATACCGAAGGGCTTCTCTTGACTGCCGTTCCAGTACGCCTGAGTACCGTCACCGCCGCGGCCTGCGCCCTGGTGTTCGGCGCCGCTCTGCCGTCCTCAGCGATCAACTCGTACAACGCGACGCCCGCGCCGGAGCGCACCGAAGTCGGGGCGCTCGTCGCCACCTGGGACAACGACGACAACCCCGCGACCCCCGACCGGGTCGACTGGGTCTGCTCGGGCACCATGATCGACGCGGACACCTTCCTGACCGCCGCGCACTGCACCACCGACTGGCCGGCGAACGTGAAGTTCTACGTCTCCCTCGACCAGGACGTACAGGGCGCACTCGACAAGGCCTCCGCCGCGCACCCCGGCGACCCGGCGGCCGTGGCGAAGGCCGTCGCCGTCCAGGGCACGGCCCACAGCCACCCCGCATACCCGGGCCCTGCCTCGGACACGCACGACATCTCGGTGATCGAACTGCCCGCCGCCCAGGTCAAGGCGCGCTGGACGTTCACCCCGGCCACGCTTCCCAAGGCCGGGGCACTGGGTGCGCTGGGACCGCAGGGGCTCAACAACACCTCGTTCTTCGTGGCCGGTTACGGGACGCAGGAGGCCCAGCGGGGCCCCGGCGGCCAGACCCATCCCGGCGGCGGTGTGCGGATGAAGGCCCCGGTCACCTTCGACGCGCTCAACAACACCTGGGTGCGCCTCGCGATGACGGCGCCGCAGGGCAACGGCGGCGCGTGCTACGGCGACTCCGGCGGCCCCAACTTCGCCACGCTGGGCGGGAAGATCACCCTGGTCGCCACCACGATCACGGGCGACACACCGTGCTACGCGACGAACGTCGCCTACCGCCTGGACACCCCCGGGGCCCGCGCCTTCCTCTCCCCCTTCGCGAAGCTGCCGTAGAAGCTGCCGCGCATGCTCCACAGGTGCCGCCGGGTCCGGGCCCCGGCGGCACCGTAGTCCTCGGTGTTCCGGCTACCGGCGTTCCAGAGAGCCCCGGACGAAAGCCGCCTGGCCCGCGTGCTGCAGATCGTCGGCGATGACGCTGACCAGTCGGACGCCCAGGGTGACCGGCGGGGACCAGGACTCGTCCACGACGCTGTCGAGTGCCGTGTCGTCGAGGCCACCGACGAATCGCATGGTCTGCTCGTGGACGGCATCGAAGTAGCCGAGCAGCAGCTCGGCGGACTCGACCCGTACCGCGGCGACCTGCTTGCTGGTGTGGCCGAAGCCGGTCGCTCCCCTGGCGAAGGGCAGCTCGAAACGGTCCGCCCACTTCAGTGAGAACCACACCTGCTCCACCGCGGCCGCGTCGGACACGTGGTCGTCCTGGATACGTGAAAGATGCCACACGAGCCAGGCGATCGAGTTCGCGTCGGGGTCCAGCCGGGCATTGAGGTCGTCCGGCGAAAGGCCCTCGACGGCACCGTGTACTGCTTCCCGGATGCGCTCGAAGGCATCTGCCAGCAAATCTGAGCTGTTCATGCACTGATCCCTTGGTCGCTGAAGCAGACACGCTCTGCCCTCGGGGTCACCCGGTGGGCAGAGCGTGTCTCAGTCGTGTGGGGGCGGGCTAGGTGTTCTGTCCACGGAGGTTGGTGACAGTGATCACGGCTGGGTGATCTTGAACGAGTGAGGGCCTTCCAGGTTCGGTGTGGATTGCGACATCGCCACCGAACGATCAGAAGGCCCTCATGCCCCACGGTAATGCACCCCTGACCGAGACCGGCCGCCTGCGTCTGGCCCGCTGCGTCGTCGAGCACGGCTGGCCTCTGCGCCGTGCCGCCGAACGCTTCCAGGTCTCGCCCACGACGGCTCGGCGGTGGGCTGGGCGTTACCGGGCCCAGGGCGAGGCCGGGATGGCCGACCGCTCCTCCCGGCCTCACCACAGTCCGCGCCGGACACCGACCCGTACCGAGCGGCGGATCATCAAGGTCCGCGTCCTGCGTCGCTGGGGACCGGCCCGCATCGCCTACCTCCTCGGACTGAACCCGGCGACCGTCCACCGCATCCTGACCCGCTACCGGCTGGCCCGCCTGACCCACCTGGACCGCGCGACCGGCCGCACGATCCGGCGCTACGAGCACGCCGCCCCCGGCGACCTGGTCCACGTCGACATCAAAAAACTCGGGAACATCCCTGACGGCGGCGGCCACAAGGTCCTCGGCCGGGCCGCCGGCCGCAAGAACCGGGCCGGCGCCGGCATGAGCTTCCTGCACAACGCGGTCGACGACCACTCCCGCCTGGCCTACAGCGAGATCCTCACCGACGAGAAGAAGGAAACCGCCGTCGGGTTCTGGCAGCGCGCGCACGCCTACTTCACGTCATGCGGTATCACCGTCCAGCGGGTCCTGACCGACAACGGCTCCTGCTACAAGTCGCATCTGTGGCGCAGCTCCCTTGCCGAGCAAGGGATTTCACACAAGCGCACCCGTCCCTACCGGCCACAGACGAACGGGAAGGTGGAGCGGTTCAACCGGACCCTGCTGGACGAGTGGGCCTACGCGAAGGCTTACCGGACCGAGACCGAGCGACGCGAGGCATACCCCGTCTGGCTCCACACCTACAATCACCACCGCGGACACACCGCGCTCAAGGGCCAGCCACCCGCCAGCCGCGTCCCCAACCTCACGGGTCAGTACAGCTAGGGGGTGTCTTTCGGATCTTGCCGGGCTCGCGTGCCCTGGCACGCACGCTCGCTGCGTTGTCGTCAGTCGCCGACGCTCCGCGTCGGCTCCTTCCTCCGCCTTGCGATCGCACGCACCAGACCCCGCTCCCTGATCCGGCCTGATCCAAACGACACCCCCTAGGTCAGCGGGACGACGTTCTCCGCTTGGGGGCCCTTGGGGCCCTGCGTGACCTCGTACTCGACCTTGTTTCCCTCAACCAGCTCCTTGAAGCCGGTGGTCTGGATGGCGGAGAAGTGGACGAATACATCCGGGCCGCCGTCGTCCTGCTGGATAAAGCCGAAGCCCTTGTCCGCGTTGAACCACTTCACCGTGCCACTTGCCATTGGTCACATTCCTTGTTCGCTTGCCACGGCATGTCCTTGACGTGCCGACCGCAGCCCCATAGCGACTGTGGTCCTCAAATGTTCCCCACCCGGCCGCTGTCAGGCGCGCCATGACACGCTGGCAATTGCGAAAGGCTCAGCCGCTGTTCTCCGGGTGGGTGAGGTTGACACCGGTGCGCGGGTCGAAGACATGCATGCGTGAGGTGTCCACCCACAGTTCGGCCCGGCCGCCTCCCTCGGTAATGCGCGTGGACGCGTCGAGCCGCGTGACGATCTTGTTGGCTGCGCCTCCGGTGTCCTTCTGGCCGGAGTCGGCTGCCAGCTCCTCGAGTTCCGAGGTCATGGTCGCCTCCCAGCCCTCCTCGCTGAAGTACGCGTAGACATCCGAGCCCACGGACTCGATCACGTCCACGCTGGCGCTGAACCGCGTCCCTTCCCGGTCCGGATCCACCAGCGAGGCGTCCTCGAACGCTTCGGGCCGCAGCCCGACGATGAGGTCGCGCGGGGCGTTCTGCCGCTCCAGGCTGCGACGGATCTCGTCGTTCACCGGAAAGTCACCGAGGGCGGTCTGCAGCCTGTCCTCCTCCAGCGTCGCGTGGATGAAGTTCATGGCGGGTGAGCCAATGAACCCGGCGACGAACAGATTGCGCGGGGCGTCGTAGAGGTGCTGCGGGGTGCCCACCTGCTGCACGATGCCGCTGCGCATCACGACCACGCGGTCCCCGAGCGTCATGGCCTCGGTCTGGTCGTGGGTGACGTAGACGGTGGTGGTGGCCAGTCGCTTCTGGAGGCGCGCGATCTGGGTGCGCATCTGCACCCGGAGCTTCGCGTCGAGGTTGGACAGTGGCTCGTCCATCAGGAACGCTTTGGGACTGCGGACGATGGCGCGGCCCATGGCGACACGCTGCCGCTGGCCACCCGAGAGGTTCGCCGGTTTACGGTCCAGATGTTCCGTCAGGTCGAGGATCTGGGCGGCCTCCTCCACCTTGCTCTTGATGGTGGCCTTGTCGGCCTTGGCCAGGCGCAGGGCGAACCCCATATTCTCGCGCACGGTCATGTGCGGATAGAGGGCGTAACTCTGGAAGACCATCGCGATGTCGCGGTCCTTGGGCGCCTTGTCGTTGACCACCTGGTCGTCGATTCGCAGGGTGCCGTCGGTGATGTCCTCCAGCCCCGCGATCATGTTGAGGGTCGTGGACTTGCCGCAACCGGAGGGACCGACCAGGATGACGAACTCCCCATCTGCCACGGTGAGGTTGACGTCCTGAACGGCCAGGGCGCCGTCGGGAAACCTCTTGGTGATGCCCTCGAGAACAATCTCGGCCACGGTCGCTGCTCCTTGTCCTGACGGTCGGCTGCTGCCGGTCAGCCCTTGACGGCCCCGGACGTGAGTCCGGCGACGATGCGCCGCTGGAACAGCAGCACGAAGACGATGATCGGGATGGTGATCACCACCGCGGCGGCGGCGATCGAACCGGTGGGCTGCTGGAACGCGCTGCTCCCGGTGAAGAAGGCGAGAGCCGCCGGCACGGTGCGGGCCGCGGTCGTCGAGGTCAGGGAGATGGCGAACAGGAAGTCGTTCCAGCAGAAGATGAAGACGAGGATCGCGGTGGTGAACACGCCCGGCGCCGCCAGGGGTGCGATCACCAGCCGGAAGGCCTGGGCTGCAGTTGCCCCGTCGACCTTGGCCGCCTTCTCCAGATCCCAGGGGATCTCCCGGAAGAACGCCGAGAGGGTGTAGATCGCGAGCGGCAGGGAGAAGGTCATGTACGGGATGATCAGCCCCGGCCAGGTGTCGAAGATCCCGATGATGCGCTCGATGTTGAAGAGTGGGGACACCAGGGAGATCGGCGGGAACATCGCGATCAACAGGGACATGCCGATCAGCAGCTTCTTGCCGGGGAAGCGAAGCCTCGCCACGGCATAGGCGGCCATGGTGCCGAGCACCACGGCGATCACCGTGGAGATCAGGGCGATACCGATCGAGTTGATCAGGGCACGGGTGAACTCCGAGGTGTCGAAGATGCCGCGGTAGTTCTCCCACGTCCACTTGTCGGGGACGAAGTTGCCGTCGGTGAGGGTGCTGGGGTCCTTGAACGACAGAGCCGCGATCCACCAGACCGGGAACAGTGCGTAGGCGATCACCACGATGTTGGTGATGGCCCAGCCGGTGATGTGCCTCTTGCCTGCACTGGCCATCAGCGGCCCGCCTCCTCTGAACCGGGGGCGGCAGCCCCGAAGAGTTTGATGAAGCCGAAGGCGATCAGGCCGACGCAGATGAAAATGAGCACGGAGATTGCCGATCCGATGCCGAGGTTGAGTGACGTGAACAGGTTGTCGTAGCCGAGAATCGACACCGATCCTGTGCCATGAGCACCCGAGGTCAGGATGTAGATGTTGTCGAAGATCCGGAAGGCGTCCAGGGTGCGGAAAAGCAGGGCGACCAGGATGGCCGGCTTCATCAACGGCACCGTAACCAGAATAAAACGCTGCCAGGAGGACGCACCGTCGACCATGGCGGCGCGCAGTGTCTCCTCCGGCACCAGGGCGAGTCCGGCCAGCAGGAGCAGGGCCATGAACGGGGTGGTCTTCCAGACCTCGGCGAGGATGATGATCCCGATGGCCGGCCACTGCTCGGTCAGCGGGGCTTCACCCGACGGAAGCAGCGCGGCGAGATAGCCGGTGTCCGGAGTCCATGCGTACTGCCAGGAGTAGGCGGCGACAACGGTGACGATGCCGTACGGGACCAGGATCGCGGTACGCACTGTCCCTCTGCCGAAGATGGCGCGGTGCATGACCAGGGCCAGCGCGAAGCCGAGGACGAGTTCCACGGCCACCGACACGGCGGTGATGAACAGCGTGACCCAGAACGCCTCCCACCAGAAGTCGGAGGAGAGCACGGCCCCGTAGTTGCTCAGGCCCACCCACTTCGCCTGGTTGGGGAAGCGCAGGTCGTAGCGCTGCAGGGACAGATAGATGGCGTAGCCGATGGGGTAGGCCGTGACCGCGAGCATGACGACGACCGCCGGCGCGCACAGCAGCCAGCCCAGCCGTCGTTCCTGCCGTGCGCCCTCGGACAGTGCCTCGGTGGTGCCGGGGGCCGGGGCTGTCGCCGTAGCGGAGGTCGGGGTGTTCACGGGATCAGCCCCTTGGACTCGAGGGCGTCCTCGATCTGGTTGCCGATTTCATCGACATCGCTTCGGGGATTGATCGCCGAGGGCGGGGAGAGCGTGTGCGAGATCGCGATGGACACGTTCTGGTAGGCGGGGGTCTGGGGGCGGGTGCTCGCGTTCTCCAGGGCCGAGAGCACGTCGGCGGCGAACGGGTAGCTCTTGATCAACGCCTTGTCGGAGTAGAGCGAGCGCAGGGTGGGCGGAAGTCCGCCTTCGATCGCCGCGGTCATCTGGTTCTGACGATTGCGCAGGCACAGGGCGGCTTCGAACGCGAGGTCGGGGTGCTTCGAGTAGGCGCCGATGGCGAGGTCGATACCGCCGATGGTCGGCTTCGCCGGCCGGCCGGGTTCGACTCCTGGGTACGGCGCCCAGCGGAAACTCTTGAACAGCTCGGGGTTGTTCGACTTCATCGAGGGATAGACGAACGGGTAGTTCAGCTCGAAGGCCGCGGTTCCCGACTCCATTGCCAGCCGGTTCTGGTCCTCCATCTGGTTGGAGAGGGAGGGGTCGGCGGCGGGCGAGGTGGCCAGGTCGTGCATGATCGTGGCCGCCCGGACCGCGGGCGGGCCGAGCGAGGGTGCGGTGGCCGTCCGGTTGAGGATGGAGCCGCCCGCGCTCTCCACGAGCGTGTTGAACCAGACCGTCAGGCCCTCGTACTGGGCGCCCTGGATCTCCACGAAGTGGGGCTTGCCCTGCCTGGCGAGGACGCGCGCCATGTCCAGCATCTCCGCCCAGGTCGTGGGCGGCTTGGGCACCAGATCCTGTCGGTACCAGAGCAACTGGGTGTTGGTGTTGTACGGAACGGCGTACAGCCTGCCCTTCCACGTCGCCGTCTGCAGCGGCACTTCGAGGGTGTCCACCGTGGCCCTGCTGCGATTGGCGCCCGTCCACGGCAGGATCCACTTGGCCTCCGCGAACTCCGCGGCCCAGGTGACATCGAGGCCCAGGATGTCCATCGCGCTGTCCTCGGCGGCAAGCCGGCGCACAAGCTGCTGACGCTGGCCGTCCGCGGCGCGCGGGAGCTTGTTGTACGAGATGCTGTACCGCCCGCCCGAGGCACGGGTGCAGTTGCTCGCCGCACTGTCCAGGGCGCCCGAGTCGTCGGGGAAGTTGTACCAGTTCAGGCGGACCGGACCGCCGGACTCATCTGAGCCGCAGGACGTCAGCAGCCCGGCCAGCAGCGACAGCGCGGCGAGGCACCGCAGCCGTTGCGCGGCACGACGGCCGGCGGTTCGCGGCGATGCTTTGCCGCGCACCCGTACCGGACGGGCCTGTCCGTTCGTGCGCCCCACCATTCACCTCCCGGACCCGGCGGTCACCGGGTGCCTGGTCACCCCGCGCTGCGCCTTCGTCGGGCGAAGGTAGCCCCTCACCTGCCGTTGCCAGGCGCGATGCGGCGTGTCGTGGACAGAGATCCCCCGTATGGCCAGGGGGCGGCGCGCGACCGGGTACTGGTGGGTGGATCCTGAAGGCAGGACTGCGTCGCGGCGGCTCCGCGGCCGCGGGCGAGGAGGTGCGCGATGACTCATCGGACACTGGAGTGGAAGGTCAGCGTCTATCTGTCCGAGGAGGACGGCAAGACGAAGGCCCGCGCGGTGCTGGACACGGGCACCACGACGCTCACCGGCCATGGGGTGGCCCACTGCAACCCCCAGGACGTGGATGTCCCCGCGATCGGCGACGAACTCGCGGCGAGCCGGGCCATGCGGGACATCGCCGGGAAGCTGATGCGCGCGGCGGACCGGGACCTGGAGGCAGTGGGCGCGGGTCCGGGGACGGGGCGTGCAGGGCCGCCGTACGGCTGGTCGGACGCGGTGACATAGATCGACAGCGCTGCTCTCACACCCGGTCGACGGGGCATGGCCGTCGGATCAGGCCCGCGGTGGTCGCCGAACTGGCGGGCGCCGGGACCGACTGGCCTCCGGCCGCCGGTGGCATCGTGGATCAGGCTTGTCCGTAACCCAGCAAGGCGAGTTGGGGCAGAGCCAGCACACCGTCCGGTCCGGCGAACTCGGCACTGATCGAGTCGTAGTGTCGCTTGATCTCCGCCACCACCTCGGCGGTCTGACTCACCACCACCTGCCCGATCGACGCCACACCCGCGGCCGGGCCGCTCCACCACTCCTCGGCGGTTGCCCGGTGGTTCCAGGCGACTGTCCGACAGGCAGCGTCCGCGAAGCCCGCGGCGCTGAGCAGCCCGGCCAGCCCACCGGCTGTCCGCTCAAAGTTGTCCTCCGGGGCCAGAACAGGTAGATGGGTCGGCCGGGAGACCCCGGCCGCCTGAAGAGCGCGTCCGAACAAAGCCTGTCCGGCGGCGGTTGGGGCGGCCCAGATCGTCAGGGCGACACGCCCTCCCGGTCGGGTCACGCGGCGAAGTTCGGCCAGAGCCACGTGTGGCTGTCCCACGTGGTTGAGCACGAAGTTGCCCACGACGGCGTCGAACTCGCCGTCGGCGAAGGGGAGATCGGGCAGAGCGGCGACTCGTACATCCGCGCCCGGTGCAGCCCGCGCGGCCAGAGCGACCATGCCGGGCTCGGCGTCGACGGCCGTCACCTTCGCGCCGCACCCGACCGCGACTCTGGCGACGGTTCCGGTGCCGGTCCCGATGTCCAGCACGCGGGTACCCGCCCGGACTTCCGCGGCGTCGAGCAGCATGGGCACCGGGTAGGCGCAGAGCCCGGCGAAGCTGGCCGCGTACGCCTCGGCCCGCCCCGCCCAGGTCCGGCGCTCCGCATCGTCGAACACAGTCACGGCCGTCATCCTAGGGTGCAGGTCATGAGCGAGATCATCTTGATGTCGGACCCGAAGATCGTGGCCCTGCCTGTCCAGGAGTGCGGGGAGCGCCTTGTGGACGTCCGCCGTGGCGGTTCCCTGCTGGTCGATGCCAGGAAGGAGGATCCCTCGGGCGCCTTCGCCCGGCTGCGGGAGGGCGTCTACGATCGTCTGCTCACGGCTCAGACACTGCTTCCGCCCGGTCTGCGGCTGCTGTTCGTCGAGGGCTACCGGCCGCCTTCGCTGCAGCGCCGGTACTTCGGGCAGTACGCGGACGAGCTACGAGCCGGCCATCCCGACTGGTCCGACGACCAGGTCCACTCCGCGGCGAGCCGCTATGTGTCCCCGCCCGAGATCGCCCCGCACAGCGCCGGTGCGGCCGTCGACCTGACGCTTGCGCATGCCGACGGCAGTGAACTGGACCTGGGGACCCGGATGAACGCAAGCCCCGAGGAGAGCGGCGGCGCCTGCTATACGCATGCCACCAACATCCCGGACGACGCCCGTGCCAACCGGGACATCCTGGGCGGCGCACTGACGGGTGCGGGCCTGGTCAACTACCCCACGGAATGGTGGCACTGGTCCTTCGGCGACCGCTACTGGGCCCTGGCCACCGGGGCCGCTGCCGCCCTCTACGAGCCCCGCACCCTGGACTGATCCGTGGCACAGTCCGGCTCGGCGTAACGGCTCGGCGTAACGGCTCGGCGCGCCGCGCGGGTCAGCCGCGGTCGCCGGACCGTCATTCCGCCGAGGGGAAGACCTGTTCCGTCCAGATCGTCTTCCCGGACTCCGTGTACCGGGTGCCCCATCGGTGAACCAGCTGCGCGACGATGAACAGGCCACGCCCGCCCTCGTCCTCCTCCTCGCTGTGGCGCAGATGTGGCGAGGTGTGGCCGGCGTCCGCGACCTCGCACAGGAGCGTGCGGTCGCGGATGAGGCGCAGCTGCAGCGGCCCCGCGGCGTGCCTGACGGCGTTGGTGACCAGCTCGCTCACGACGAGTTCGGTCGAGAACGTCAGCTCTTCCAGGTCCCATTCGCGCAGCTGACCCGTAGCCAGTTCCCTGGCGTGGCCCACCGCGACCGGTTCGGCGGGCAGTTCCCAGTGGGCCACGTGTCCCGGGTCGAGTTCCCGGGTGCGTACGAGCAGCAGTGCCGTGTCGTCGGCGGTCGTACCGTACGGCAGGAGTTCCGACAGCGCGCGGTCGCACAGCTCTTCCAGCGACCTGCCGCGGTCGCCGAGCACCCGCCCCAGGATGTCCAGGCCCTGATCGATGTCGCGGCCGCGGGTTTCGACCAGGCCGTCGGTGAACAGGGCTATGAGACTGCCCACCGGCAGCTCGAGCTCCTTCGACTCGAACGGCAGACCGCCGAGCCCCAGCGGCGGACCGGCCGGGAGGTCAGGAAAGGACAGGCGGCCCTCGGGGTCCACGACCGCCGGTGGCAGATGCCCCGCCCGGGCCATGGTGCAGCGGCGCGAGACCGGATCGTAGACGATGTAGAGACAGGTCGCCCCGGTGGCGTCGTCCTCGCGCGGCTCGACGGGCGGACCCACCGCGTCCATCAGATCCTCCGCCGACTGGCCCACCAGATCGTCGAGCCGGGTGAGCAACTCGTCGGGGGACAAGTCCAGTTGGGCGAGCGCGCGTACGGTCGTGCGCAGCCGGCCCATGGTGGCCGCCGCCTGGAGGCCATGGCCGACCACATCGCCCACGACGAGCCCGACCCGGGTTCCGGACAGTGGGATGACGTCGAACCAGTCGCCGCCCACCCCTGTCACATCGTCGGTGGGCAGATAGCGGTAGGCCAGGTCGACCGCTGTCGGCTGCGGCAGGTGGCGCGGCAGCAGTTGGCGCTGGAGGGCGAGTGAGGCCGCACGTTCACGGGAGTAGCGTCGCGCGTTGTCGATGGACACCGCTGTACGGGCCGCCAGTTCGTCGGCGAGAGCTATCTCGCCGTTGTCGAAGGTGGCCGACGGTGCGCGCCGGAAGGTGACCAGTCCCAGCGGGCTGCCGCCGGCCCGCAACGGAACGACCAAGGTGTCGTCCGCGAGCACGAGCCCGCCCGAGGAGAGGCTGCGCAGCTGCGGGGAACCCGGCGGGTAGTCGACAGGGGAAGGCGGATTCGGTTTCTCCGACTCGTCCGGCTCGCTCATCCCGGTCGCCGTGGCCGATCGCGAAGCGACCCGTACGAGAGCGCCCCCAGCCGGGCCACCGGCGCCCAGCACTTCGCCCTCCACCACTTCCTCGACGAGGTCGACCGTCACTGCGTCGGCGAATTCCGGGACCGCCACCTCGGCGATCTCCTCCGCGGTCACCATCACGTCGAGGACGGTGCCGATTCCACGGCCGGCCTCGACGAGAAGGGCCAGCCGCTTCTGCGCCTCGTAGCGATCGGTGATGTCGAACGCGTCCTCGCAGACCCCGAAGACATGGCCGTCCGCGTCCTGCAGCCGGTAGTAGGAGCACGACCACAGGTGCTCCACGCCGGGATCGCTGGGCGGGTGGCCACGGAAGTGCAGGTCGAGGATCGGCTCACCGGTCTCGAGCACATGGTTCATGACCGCGTCGAGGGTGTTCGGGTAGCTCTCGGTCAAGAAGCTTCCCTCGGAGTACAGCTCGTCGGCCCGCAGACCGCGGAACTCGGCGAACGGCAGCCCGATCTCCCGCTCGTAGGCGGCGTTGCACCACGTCAGCCGCAGGTCGGTGTCGTAGATTCCCAGGCCGACGGGCGACTGGGTGGCCAGCCCGTGCAGCAGCGCCAGCCGGGACTCCCACAGCCGCAGATTCTCCAGCGCCGTCGCGACGAGGACATGGGCCGCCGTGCCGCTGCCGGGCAGGGAACTCACCGCTGTGGCCACGAGCAGCGAGCGGCCGTCACTGTGCTGGGCGACACGGATCTCGCCGCCGCTCAGCGGGGCACCCAGGGCCGAACCCGGCTCGTCGGCCTCAGTGAGCCCGGAGGACTGCCGGGGCGGCAGGAAGGTGTCCAGGGGCTTTCCGATGATCTCGTCCTGCGCGTATCCGAAGAGTTCCTCGGCCGTGCGGCTCCATCCGATGACCGTGTCCTGGGCATCAAGAACCACCGTGGCAGCCCTGGCGACGTCGAGCGGACCACGGAAATCGGCACTCGTCGCCGCACCCCATGCGGTCACAGCGCCACACCAGCCCGTTTCATTGCCTCCAGAATCCGCCTTGCCCGCGACGGGCACAACCGGGTGGGCACTGCCGTACGCCTTGATGTGCGGGCGCTCACGGCGCGTCTCCGACTCGCTGCGGCTCGTCGGGGGAGACCACCGACCGGGTCAGCGGGATCCGGGCGAGCGCGAACACTCCCGTGGCGATCATGACGACGCCGAGCAGTTGCGGGAGCAGCCACCAGCCGGAGCGGACATGTTCCTCGTACAGGGTGATACCGAGGGCCAGGCTCACCGTCGCGTCGCCGAGGGTCAGTGCGGGCTGGGAGGCGACCAGGGGGCCCGACTGCATCGCGTTCTCCAGCAGGAAGAGCGCTCCCCCGCCGACCGCCGCGAAGGCGTAGGTCTGCCATGCGGTGAAGAACGCCACGATCCCCTCGTCGTCCAGGATGTGCATCGCCGCCTTCATGAGAGCCGCGGTCAGCGCGTAGCTGATGGCGGTCGCCGCGCCGAAGCACGCCGCACGTGCCCGGCCCTCGGGGCGCTTGAGTGCCGCCAGGGCGAGGACGACGACCAGTCCCACGCACGCCGCGAGCGCGGGAACCCAGCGGTCCAGCGCCACGTGGGTGCGGTTGCCCGTGGGGGACGCCGCGGCGAGGGCGACAGCCAGACCCGCCACCACACCGGTCACTGCCACCCAGCCGACGCGCGGAAGGTGCCGCCGCATCAGCAGCGAGGCGACGATCAGGGTGAGCGGCAGTTCCAGGACGAACAGCGGCTGAACGATCGTCAGTGGCCCGGTCACCAGGGCCAGTGCCTGGCAGACGGCGGCCGCGATGACGGCAAGGATTCCGGCCAGCCAGACGGGGCGCTTGAGCAGATCGAGCATCAGCCCCGCGCGCAGGCCCTCGGAGCGCGGCACGGTGAGGGCCGCCTTGCGCTGGAGCACGGTGGCGACCGCGTTGCTGAGTGCCGCGCAGAGGGCGAAGAGGACCGGCAGCAGTAGGTGCACGGTGGTCGGCCTCCCGCTTTCAGGGTTCGTCGAGGTTCAGTCCCGCGGAGGGCTGCGCGAAGAGCCGCCGGGCGTTCTCGTCGAGGGCGGCGAAGCCTTCGACCAGTTGCGCCGCGACCAGCCAGCCGCTGTCCGACGGCTCGTCACCCGGTGGCTCCTCACCGGGTGGATCGACGAGCGTTGGCATCGGGGCGAACTCCCAGACATGGAAGGCCTTTCCGGTGAACGTCTCGCTCACCGGCGATCCTTCGAGCCGCTGCCTCAGGAAGAACTCCAGCCGGGTATGGGCGCGCCAGCGGCCGCTGGGCAGCCGCTCGGGCCGGGACAGCTGCTCGACGACGTGGGATTCGTCGAAGAACTCCGCGCGGGCCTCCAGAAAGTCCCGCAGCCCCTCATCGCCCTGCCAGATCAGCCCGTTGACGAAGCCCGTACGGAAGTCGTCGGTGAGGATTTCGTCCCGCATCCGCTCCGCCGGGACATGGGCCTGGAGCAGTGCGAAGTAGCGCTCGATCGTGTCCCAGATCAGCGGGGCAGCACGCTCGGCAGACATACGGCCTCCCACGTTCCGCAGGGGTCCGGCGCCCCGCGGCGCCACGGGGCCGGTCCGTGCACTCACTGCCATGGTGGCCCCGGCCGGCGCTCTCCCGCGATCCGGCCGATCATCCGCCGCACAGCACCGGCACCGGCACCAGCACCGGCCCGGGCTGCGGACCCGAGGCCCCGAGCCGACAATGGCCCGAGGGATCAAGGGCGCATGCCCGAACGACCCGCGACGCTGCGGCGGCGTCGCCCGAGAGGAACGTGCCCATGCGCGCAGAGTCGTCGTCGGCCGCGCGAACGGGGGCCTCTGTCCTGGTCACGGTCGCGCTGTTCCGTAGTCGCCAGCGGCTCGTCGTCCACGGCCAGGTGTCGCCGCTGTCCGTGCACGCGCCCCGCCCGCCCGGAGACATGGGCCCCGGCAACCGTGAGATCAGGCCGTGAGCCGGGCACGCCCCGCCGAGGCGGACTCGCGGCGCCACCGCGCTGTCACGCGGAAGGCGGACCGTAAGGCGATCGTGCACCGGGCGGTCCGGGTGACCACCGCCTCGTGCGCCGGGTTCTACCCCTTCGTGTACGGGGCGGATCAGCCGGTGCCGGCCCTGTACGCCCTGTTCGGACCGGTGGCACTCGGGATGCTGTCGCCCATCCCCGGATCCGGGCGGCAGCGCGCGGCCGTGATGCTGCGCGCGCTGCCGGTCGGCCTGGTGCTCGTCGCTCTGGGCACGGTGCTGGCCGTCGACACCTGGGCGGCGGTTCTCGGGATGCTGGTGGTCGGCTTCGCTCTCGCCTTCGCGGCGGTCGCGGGGCCCCGACCGGCCGGAGCGGCACCCGGGCTCCAGCTCTTCTACATCCTGGCCTGCTTTCCGCCCTACGCGCCGGACACTCTGGGATCGCGGCTGGTCGGCCTCACGCTGGGCGTGCTGCTGCTCGCGGCGTGCGAGGTCTTCCTGCTGCCCGCGGCGCCGGCCGTCTCCTACCGGGAGAGCCTGACGGAGGCCGTCGCCACCGCCGGTCGCGCGGCGGCCGCGGCAGCGGCCGGCGAGAGCGGCGACTCCGCGGACCGCTTGCGGGAGACCGGCCGGCGGCTGCGGCTCTCCCGTCTTCCACCCGCCGAACGGCCCGCCGGGGCCGGGCGCTCGGCCCGCGCCCTGGCCCAGGCCGGATCCGCGGCGCGCAGACTCCTCGACCAACTGGCGCAGCTGGGCGCGACCCCGCCGGCCGGCCGGGACGCGGAGGCGGATGCCGCGTCGGCCGACATGCTCGCCCGCGTCGCCGCGCACTGTGCCTCCACCGCAGAGGCCCTGCGCACCGGCCGCCCGCCCCCGCGGTCGGCGGCCCCCGCCCTGGACACGGCGATACAGCGCTTTCAAGCGCTGCGTGTGGCACGGGCTGCCCGGCCACCGGGGACCGCGCCGCCGGTCCCCGCACTGCGCCGCCAGGCCGAGGTACTGGGCGCGGCCGAATCGGCGCGGATCCTGCAGACCGCCGTACGCGTCGGGCTGGACGGCAGACGCACCGCACCGATCCAGCCGCACGCCCTCTTCTGGTACGCCGACGCTCGCACCCCGTACCTGTGGTGGCGCCGCCTCGCCGGCCATATGACGCTGCGTTCGGTCCTCTTCCAGAACGCCATCCGGACCGCGCTCGGGCTGGGTGCCGCCCGCCTGATCGCCGGATCGCTGGACCTGTCCCACGGCTTCTGGGTGCTGCTCGCCGTGCTCACTCTCGGCCGTACGACCGCCGGGGCCACCTGGACGGCCGTGCGTTCCGCGCTGATCGGCACGCTCGTCGGCGCGGTCGCCGCGGGCACGCTCCTGCTCGTCGTCGGACGTCACACCGATGCGTACGCGGCGGTGCTGGCGCCCGCCATGCTGGCCGCCTTCGCTCTCGGCCCGCTCTTCGGGATCGCCTGGGCGCAGGCCCTGTTCACGCTCGTGGTGTCGGCCGCATTCGCCCAGATCGCCCCCGCCTCCTGGCAGTTGGCCGAGGAGAGGATCCTGGACGTGGTCACGGGCAGCGCGATCGGTCTGCTGTGCGGGCTCCTCGCCTGGCCGGCCGGGGCCCGGCGCGAGGTGCGAAGAACCGTGTCCGACCTGCTGCAGTCCTGCGGCCCGCTGATCACCGGGACGGTGCGGCTGCTGCTCGCCACGCCGCCGGGAACAGCGCCCGCACCACCCACCTTCCCTGTCGTCCACCGCCTCCGCCTCGCCGAGGCCGCGTACTTCCAGCTCCGGAGCGAACCGGGCGATGCGGCGGCCGATCCCATGGACTGGCACGCCGCTCTGATCACGGCGAACCATGTGCTGCTCGGCGCACACTGGCTGCCCCGCTTCGACCTGCCGCCGACCGGCATTCCCCCGGACGCCGCCGCTTGGGCTCGTACGACCGCCGAACAGCTCGTCCGGGCCACGGACCGGATCGCCGCGCTCTGCGCCGACGAGAGCCGGGCGCCAGGGCCGCCCGTCCCCGTGGCGTACCACCCGCCGCCCGGGGTGCGGGCCTTCGCTCCCCTGCCGATGCTGATCGACCTGGAGCAGTGGCTGAGCAGCCTCGCGGCCCAACTCACGCATATCGAGAGCTCGGTGCCGCCCGGGAAGTGAGGTGCCGCGCGGGGGCGCGCCGGACACGGCGAGCGGCCCCAGCGTTCTACGCGCCCGGCGCCCGGTCGACGGGGCGCAGGATTCCCAGCAGCAACTGCACCAGCTCGTCCACGACCTGATCGAGCGTCGCATCCACCCAGCCCGCCCTCCAGTCGTGCAGCAGGCCGTTCACGCTTCCGATGAAGGCTGCCGCGGCGACGCGATAGTCCCGCGGTGCCGCCTCGCCTCGTTCGACCGCCGCTGCCGCCTCGGCGCAGATCAGGTCCACCCAGCGCGAGCGCCGGGCCAGACGCTGTTCCTCGAGCCGCGGGCTGACACCGATGATCTCGACGAACGTGATGCGTATACGACGCGGGTCGCCGGTGACGTTGGCGGCGTACGCGCGGAACGCCGCCGCGGCGCGCTCTGCGATCGGCATGCCTTCGGCCTCGGCGAGCGCGGCCAGCGCGGCCTCCTCCGCCCAGTCGTTGACCTGGAGGTGCAGAGCGGCGAGTACGTCTTCGAGGGTGCGGAACTCCTCGTAGAACTGACGGGTGGACAGGCCGGCCGCCTCGCTCAGCGCCGCCACTGTCGTGGCCCGGTAGCCGGGGCTGTCGCCGAAAAGCTGGAGTGCGGCGTCGAGGAACCGCCGGCGCCGTTCGGCCTGTCGTTCCTCGGCGGACCTGCCCCCGTAGCGGCCCGTCGGTTGCCTGAGCCTGCCGGCCACGCGCACCTCCTTCGTCGGTCCCGGTCATTTTCTCGTGTCGCGAGTCTTGTGGACCTCACCGCCTGTCGTTACTTTCCAGTAGCCCAGTCTGAATCGGCTCGTATTCAGACTCGGCCCGCCGCAGCTCTTCGCACAAGCCCGTCCGGTAGCGCCCCCACGGAAGGAACGACGACGATGTCTCTGCCCGCAAGCCGGCGTCCACAGCGGATCACCCGGCGCGCGCTGCGCGCACTCGCCACGGCCGTCGCCATGGCCGTCGCAGGTTCGACGACGGCTCTCGCCGCGCCCGTCGCACCCGCCGCGACCACCAACACCGCCGCCGGTCTCAAGGAGGTGATGTTCGTGGGCAACAATTGGGACGGCACCGCCGACGTCATCAACTCCCGCGGCGATTTCTCAAAGATCGGCCGCGTCAACGTCATACCGGACAAGGACCAGCGGCTCACCGAGATCTATCTCAACCCGATCAAGCTCATCTACTTCCTCGGCATCCGCAACGGCCCCGGCGAAGGACACGACCAGTTCGTCGACGACATGTACTCCACGCCCGACGGCACGGCCATGGTCGTCTCCCGCCCGAGCTTCGCCGACGTCGTGTCGATCGACCTCGCCTCGGGCCGGATCAACTGGCGCTTCCCCGTGTCCGGTTACCGCTCCGACCACATGACGGTCTCGCCCGACGGCACCCGGGTCGCCGTGTCGGCCTCGACCTCCAACACCGTGCATGTACTCGACATCCGGACCGGCAAGCAGCTGGGCTCGTTCAAGACCGGCGACAAACCGCACGAGAACGTCTTCACCGACGGCGGCAGGTATCTGTGGAACATGTCGATCGGCGAGGTCAACACCGCGCTCGACGATCCCGCGTGGGACTGGACGAAGGGCGACCGCCGTATCACCGTCGTCGATGCCACCACCTTCAAGGAGGTCAGGGTCATCGACATGCGTGCCCGCCTCGACGCCTTCGGCCGCAAGGACCTGTCCGACGCGGTACGACCCGTCGCCTTCACCCCGGACGAGTCGAAGCTCTACTTCCAGGTCTCGTTCTTCAACGGCTTCCTCGAGTACGACCTCGCCTCCGACAAGATCACCCGGGCGAAGACGCTGCCGAAGAGTCCCGCGACCAGCGAGGACCGCACCACCTGGGTCAACGACTCGCGCCACCATGGCATGTCGATGAACGCCGCGGGCGACAAGCTGTGCATCGCGGGGACGATGGACGACTACGCGACCATCGTCGACAGGGCATCGCTCCAGGAGGGGCCGCTGGTGGCTGCCTCGAAGCCGTACTGGGCGACTGTCAGCGGCGACGGCGGATCCTGCGTCATCTCCGAGAGCGGCGCCGACCGCGTCACCGCGATCGACTTCGCCACCGGCAGGAAGGTCGCGTCCGTCGCGGTCGGTGACCACCCGCAGCGCGTACGGATCGCCCATGTGGCGGCCGACTGGACCGGGCCTGCGGCGCGCTGACCGCCACCGGGCCTGCCGCGCCGTGACCGCTACCGGACCCGCCGGTAGCTGCTGCCGTCCTTCGTCCGGTCCAGCAGACTCGCCACGACCAGGTGGCGGCGCAGCGCCGAAAAGTCCTCGTGCACCGTGAGCAGCGCTTCGTTGACCTCACGCTCGCTGTAGTCCCGGTCCCGCTCGAACAGCGTCTGCGCGAGGTGTACGAGCAACTGCTCGCGGCGGGCCGCCTTGCGTGGGATCGCCGTCAGCCGCCCGTGCGAGAAGAGGCCGGCAACGCCGGGCGAACTGCTGGATCCGTTCTCAGACATGACCGGAAGCCTCGCAGTGCGCCGATGACCGGGCAACGCGATTTTCGCGGCCGCGCCACGGCAGGGCCGGGACGGGATGCCCGGGACCGGATGCCCGGGACGGCGGCCTCGCAGCGTCAGCGGCGTCGCCGGGATGCGTCAACGAGCGCGGGCGGCGTGTAGTAGAAGTCGTTCCTGTTCAGGTCCGTGCCCGGAGGCACGATCTCGTCGATCCGGTCCAGGACGTCCGTGCTCAACTCGACGTCCACGCCCGCCAGCAGGTCCTCCAGGTGCTCGCTCGTCCGCGGGCCGATGATCACCGAGGTGACGGCCGGGTGGGCGCGTACGAACGCGATCGCCAGGTGCGGGAGCTTCAGGCCCGCCTCGTCGGCCAGCTTCGTCAGTTCGCCGAGGGCCTCCAGCTTGCGTGCGTTGCCGGGCACCGACGGGTCGAACTTGTGCCGCTCGAGGGCCGCCCGCCCGCTCCCCTCCGTGAGGTTGATGTCCGTCGGCCTGGCGTACTTGCCGGACAGCCAGCCCGCGCTGAGCGGGCCCCAGGTCAGCACACCCAGGCCGTAGCGCTGGGCGGTCGGCAGCACGGCCGCCTCGACGCCCCGGGCCAGGATGGAGTACGGCGGCTGCTCGGTGCGGAACCGGATGTGGCCGCGCCGCTCTGCCGTCCACTGGGCCTCGACGATCTGCTCCGCCGGGAAGGTGGAGTGGCCGATCACGCGCACCTTTCCCGACCGTACGAGATCGGACAGGACGGAGAGGGTCTCGTCGATGTCGGTGTCCGCGTCGGGCCGGTGCACCTGGTAGAGGTCGATGTGGTCGGTGCCCAGGCGGCGAAGGCTGTTCTCCACGGCGCGGGTGAGCCAACGCCGTGAGTTTCCGCTGTGGTTGGGGTCGCCGCCCATCGAGCTGCTGCCCTTGGTGGCGAGTACGACATCGTCCCGGCGGCCCTTGAGGGCCTTGCCGACGATCTCCTCCGACTCACCCATGCTGTAGACGTCGGCCGTGTCCACGACGTTGATCCCGGCGTCCAGCGCCTGGTGGATCATACGGACCGACTCGTGCGGGTCGGCATTGCCCCAGGCGCCGAACATCATGGCGCCCAGCGCGTACTCGCTGACCGAGATTCCCGTGCCGCCGAGGATTCTGCGCTTCATGAGAGCCACCCCTTCCGTGTGTCTCGTGCACGCCGTCGCTCATGCAGTGGTGATGACAACCTTGCCCCGAATGTGCTTGCCGGCGAAGTCGGCGACGGCTTGTACGGCGTTGTCCAAGGGGTAGCGCGCGCCGATCTCCACGTGCAGCCTCCCGTCCGCGGCCCGGGCTGCCAGGTCCTCCAGATCGCCCGGCTGCGCCTGGAACCGGCCGATGTAGACCGGTGTGACATCGCGTCCCAGTTCGGCGGGCCCGAAGAGCGGCGACACCAGCCGGCCGCCCGGACGCACGGCACGCGCGGTGTCGGTGAGCCGCTCGCCCATGGTGACGACGTCGACGACCACATCGACCCCTCCGGGGACCAGGCGCAAGGTCTCCTCCGCCACGTCGCCTCTCTTGTAGTCGACGGTGTGGGCGGCGCCGAGGCCGCGCAGATACTCCTCGTCCTCCTCGGTCGCCGTGGCAACCACCCGGGCCCCGAGTGCCGTGGCCAACTGCACGGCATACAGCCCGATGCCGCCGGTGGCCCCGACGACCAGCACGCTCTCACCCTCGGCGAGCGCGACTGCGCGCAGCAGGCAGACGGCGGTGAGCCCCGATTCGGGGATGGCTGCCGCGTGCGCGCTGTCCAGGCCCGCGGGCCGCGGGGCGAGCAGGGGTCCGGGCGACGCCATCGTGTACTCGGCGACGGCGCCGGCCTGTCCGGTGAAGGCGAGCACAGGATCACCCGGCGCGTATCCGGACACACCCTCCCCCACCTCGGCAACGGTGCCCGCGGCGTCCATTCCGACCACCAGCGGGTGGGCAGCCGGATAGCTCTCCTTCGCCGCACCCGTGATCAGCATCAGGTCGAGCGGATTGAGCGCCGCCGCCTCGACCTTGATCAGCACCTGGCCCGCCTCAGGGGTGGGAGTGGGGTGGTCGGTGACGCTGATCCGGTCCAGCGGCGTGTAGTCGGATGCGACGAGGGCTTTCACGGGCGGCTCCCTGACGAGGTGGGTGCCTCCCCTTGTACGGGGTCGGACCTGCCCAAGCGAGGAGCCCGACCGTACGAGCCGCCGAACGAGGGGCCCAGAGGACCCCCCGAACCGCGACGTCGTGGACGCGGGAGCGTCAGCTGATCTCGATCAGCAGGTCGCCCGCCTCGACCTGCTGGATCTTGCCGATGGCGAGCCGGCCCACGGTTCCCGCGCACTGCGCCGTGATGGAGGCCTCCATCTTCATCGCCTCGATCGTGGCCACCGTCTGGCCCGCGGAGACCGCGTCGCCCTCGTCCACCTGCAGCGTGACCACCCCGGCGAAGGGTGCGGCGACATGGCGCTCGTTGCCACGCTCGGCCTTCTCCGCCGCCTTGACCTCCGTGGCGACGGACTTGTCGCGCACGGACACCGGCCGCAGCTGCCCGTTCAGCGTGGCCAGGACCGTGCGGAAGCCCCGCTCGTCGGCATCGGAAATGGCCTCCAGCTCGATCAGCAGCGTGACGCCCGGATCGAGGGTGACCGTGTGCTCCCTCTCCGGCTCCAGGCCGTAGAAGAAGTCCTGCGTGGGCAGTACGGAGGTGTCTCCGTACGCCTCACGGTGGGCGTCGAACTCCTTGGTCGGGCCGGGGAACAGCAGCCGGTTCAGCGTGGCCCGGCGGGTGTCGCGCAGACCTCGCAGATCCTCGTCCGACAGCGTGGGAGCCTCCGCCTTCGCCGGACGGCCCTTGAGGGCCCGGGTACGGAACGGCTCTGGCCAGCCACCGGGCGGGTCGCCCAACTCGCCGCGCAGGAAGCCGATCACCGAGTCCGGGACGTCGAACTTGCCGGGGTCGGACTCGAAGTCCGCTGCCTCGACCCCGGCGCCGACCAGATGCAGTGCGAGGTCGCCCACCACCTTCGACGACGGAGTGACCTTCACCAGGCGGCCGAGCATCCGGTCCGCCGCCGCGTAGCAGTCCTCGATCAGCTCGAAGCGGTCGCCGAGTCCGAGCGCGATGGCCTGCTGGCGCAGGTTCGACAGCTGACCGCCGGGGATCTCGTGGTGGTAGATCCGCCCGGTGGGGGAGGCGAGGCCGGACTCGAACGGCGCGTACACCTTCCGCATGGCCTCCCAGTACGGCTCCAGATCGCCGACCGCCTGCAGCGAGAGCCCGGTTGCCCGCTCCGTGTGGTCGGTGGCCGCTACCAGGGCCGACAGCGGCGGCTGGCTGGTGGTCCCGGCCATCGAGGCGACGGCGGCGTCGACGGCGTCGACACCCGCGTCGATCGCGGCCATCAGCGTCGCGAGCTGTCCGCCCGCCGTGTCGTGGGTGTGCAGGTGCACCGGCAGGTCGAACCGCTCGCGCAGCGCGGTCACCAGCGTGCGGGCGGCCGGCGGGCGCAGCAGCCCGGCCATGTCCTTGATCGCGAGCACATGCGCGCCCGCCTCGACGATCTGCTCGGCCAGGCGCAGGTAGTAGTCCAGCGTGTAGAGCTTCTCGCCGGGGTCGGACAGGTCCGCGGTGTAGCAGAGGGCGACCTCGGCCAGAGCCGTGCCCGTGGAGCGCACCGCGTGGATCGCCGGGCGCATCTGGGAGACGTCGTTGAGCGCGTCGAAGATCCGGAAGATGTCCATGCCCGTGGCTGCCGCCTCGGCGACGAACGCTTCCGTCACCTCGGTCGGATAGGGCGTGTAGCCAACGGTGTTGCGCCCGCGCAGCAGCATCTGCGTACAGACATTGGGCACCGCCTCGCGCAACGCCGCCAGACGCTCCCAGGGGTCCTCGGCCAGGAAGCGCAGCGCCACGTCGTAGGTCGCACCGCCCCAGCACTCCAGGCTCAGCAGCTGCGGCGCCGTGCGCGCGACGTACGGGGCCACGGCGAGCAGATCGCGGGTGCGCACACGGGTGGCGAGCAGGGACTGGTGCGCGTCGCGGAACGTGGTGTCCGTGACGGCGACGGCCGACTGGCTGCGCAGTTCCGCGGCGAAGGCGTCCGGTCCCAGCGCCGCGAGGCGCTGGCGCGAGCCGTCGGGCGGCGGCGCGGCGAGCGAGGTGGCAGGCAGCTTGTGGCTGGGCTCGATGACGCGCGGGCGCGGGCCGTGCGGCCGGTTGACGGTCGTCTCGGCGAGGTAGGTGAGCATGCGGCTGCCGCGGTCGGCCGAGGGGCGGGCCCGCATCAGCTCCGGATGCTCGCCGATGAAGCTCGTCGTGATCCGGCCGGCCCGGAATTCGGGATGGTCGAGTACGGCACCGAGGAAGGGCAGGTTGGTGGCCACTCCGCGGATACGGAACTCGGCGATCGCCCGGCGGGCGCGGCGGGCGGCGTTGGCGAAGTCGTGCCCGTGGCAGGTGAGCTTGACCAGCATCGAGTCGAAGTGCGCCGACACCTCCGCGCCGGTGTGCACCGTGCCGCCGTCGAGCCGGACGCCGGGCCCGCCCGGTGAGCGGTAGGCGGAGATGGTGCCCACGTCGGGCCGGAAGCCGTTGGCGGGGTCCTCGGTGGTGATGCGGCACTGCAGGGCGGTGCCGTTCAGGACGATGTCGTCCTGGGTCAGGCGCAGTTCGGGCAGGGACCTGCCGGCGGCGATGCGCAGTTGCCCGATGACCAGGTCGCGGCCGGTGACCTGCTCGGTGACCGTGTGCTCGACCTGGATGCGGGGGTTCATCTCGATGAAGACGTGGTTGCCGCGCTCGTCGACGAGGAACTCCACGGTTCCCGCGTTGACGTATCCGATGTGGCGGGCGAAGGCGACGGCGTCGGCGCAGATCCGCTCGCGCAGATCCGGGTCCAGGTTGGGTGCGGGCGCGATCTCGACGACCTTCTGGTGGCGCCGCTGCACCGAGCAGTCCCGCTCGTAGAGGTGCACGACATTGCCGTGGGCATCGGCGAGGATCTGTACTTCGATATGGCGGGGGTTGATGACGGCCTGCTCCAGAAAGACCGTCGCGTCGCCGAACGCGGACTGCGCCTCGCGCATCGCGGCGTCGGCCGCCTCCCGCAGTTCTCCGCGCTCGGCCACCCGGCGCATGCCCCGGCCGCCGCCACCCGCGACGGCCTTGACGAACAGGGGGAAACCGATGCCCTCCGCGGCCTCCAGCAGCGCGTCGACATCGGTGGAAGGCTGCGAGGACTTCAGGACCGGAACTCCGGCTTCCCGTGCCGCCGCGACCGCCCGGGACTTGTTGCCCGTCAGAAGCAGTACGGAGGCGGGCGGTCCCACGAAAGTGATCCCCGCCTCCGCACATGCCGCGGCGAGGTCCGGGTTCTCCGACAGGAATCCGTAGCCCGGGTAGATCGCATCGGCACCCGCCTTGCGCGCGGCCCTGATCACCTCGTCGACGGACAGGTACGCCCGTACGGGATGGCCCGGTTCACCGATTTGGTACGCCTCGTCCGCCTTGGCGCGGTGCAGTGAGTTGCGGTCCTCATGAGGGAACACCGCCACCGTGGAGATGCCGAGTTCGAACGCTGCGCGGAATGCGCGGATCGCGATCTCACCTCGGTTGGCGACCAAAACCTTGCGGAACATCAAACTCCCCTGTCATGTCGCGGGCCGGCGGCCCAAGGGTCTAGGGATGTCGCAACCGGCGCCGGAACATGGGCATCCGGTGTCCTCGTGGACGGTGTCGATGAGTGTGCTGAGCAGTACGGAGCGTTGGTCACCGTACCCGAGGACTTCGGACGGATCGCGAGCAAAGACGATGAGTTACGTCACGCCCGGCGACCGGATCGTGAAGCGGTATAACGGCAGTTCACAGGCGCGGCGCTCAGAGCGTCTCGGCCAGTGAATCCGCCAGTCGGCGGCGGGCCGTCCGGGCCGCGGGCAGCGCCGCGGCCGCGACGGCGCCCAGCACGGCACCGACGGCGACCGAAGCCAGCAGCAGCGTGGGCGGGACATGGGCGATGCCGGCGCCCATTCCGCTGGAGCGGCCCTGGATGTCCACCAGCCACCTGCCGGACAGCACCCCGAGTCCCGTGCCGATCGCGGCGGCGAGCAGAGCCGTGAAGCCCGCGGCCGCCACGATCGCCGAGCTGATCTGGCGGGGCGTCAGACCGATCGCCTTGAGCGCGAGCAGATCGCGGCCGCGGTCGCGGACTGACGTACCGATGAGGGTCAGCAGTTCGGTGAGCCCGATCAGGGCCAGCACCCCGATCAGGGCAGCGATCACGCCCCGCGCCGGTTCCAGCCGGTCCCCCGGGTTGGGGGTCTCGCGGATCTCCAGGGCGCCTCCGGCCTTGTCGGCGAGTTCGCTGCTCACCGCCCGGGGATCCGCGCCCGGCCGCAGGACAAGGTGGTAGAAGTCCGGCCGCAGCGCGGGGTCGCGTTCTTGGAGCGTGTCGACGGTCGTCGAGATCACCCGGCCGCCGGCTTCGGGTTCGATGCTGCGTCCGACGATGTGCAGGATCTGCGGCCGGCCTTCCACCGTCATCCGCACCCAGTCACCGACCCGCACATCCAGCAGGTCGAGCAGTCCCTGGCCGGCGACCGCCTCGTCGGGGCCGTCGGCCGGGCGCCCCTCCACCACGGTGAAGGGGTACGGGGTGCCTGCCGTGCCGAGCCCGCGCAGGGTGATGGTGCCGGTCTGGCCGGGCACCAGCGCCGCGACCTCCACGCCCGGGTGGACGGCGAAGACGTCCGGGGGCGCGGTCAGCGCGCGCCGAAGGTCCTGGCCGCTGAGGCTCCCGGGCTGCTCGGCCCGTACGGACAGCGCAGCGGGCACGCCCATCTCGGCGGGGCGGCTGCGGAACATGTCCAGCGTGGACCAGGCGACGAGCGCGACCGTGATCATGAGGAGCGGCAGTGCCAGCCGGGCCACGGTGATCAGGGTGCGCGGCCGCCGGGGGAACGCCGCCCGCCAGCCGAGAACCAGTGCGGGCGGGACCCGCATGCCGAGTGCCCGGCGGCCGAGACCGGTCATCGGGGCGGCCGAGGGAAGCGCGGCCCGGGCGACGGGAACGGGAGGGACCCTTCCGGCACGCCAGGCGGCGAGTCCGGTGGCGGTGGCGATCAGCAGTACCGCGCCGCTCGGGACGCCGATCATCAGGGCGGTGTGCCCGGGCAGGTCCTGCCAGACCCCGGCCGCCTCCCCGATCCGTCCGGGTATCCGGGCGCCGAGGAACGCGATCGCCGCGGTGCCCAGGGTGACCCCGAGCAGCGCGAAGGCGAGGTGCTGGGCGAGGAAGCCGCGTACCACCTGGCCGGGGGTGAACCCGATCGCCTTGAGGATGGAGATGTCCCGCAGCTGTCCGCGGATACGGGCGCTGATGGCCCCGGACGCGGCGAGCGCGGCGGCCAGCAGGGCCCCGAGACCGAACACGGCGAAGAGCTGCCCGAGCAGCCGGTCGTCGCTGCCCGCCTCGGCCCGCGCCTGCTGCCATTTGGTGACCTGGGCGACCCGGTCGGCGCCGAGCTGGGTGACGGCCTGCTGGATGGTGAAGTCGAGGTCGGCCGGATCCTTCAGACGCAGCCCCACGCTCTGTCCGGTGCTTCCCGCCGCGACGCGGTTGAGCGTACGGGGCAGCACCCAGCCGATGCCGGACTCGCCGCCCGGCCGGTAGCGGGGTTCCGCGGCTTCGGCGACACCGGCCACGCGGAGGGTGTGTGCGGTGCCGTCCGGTCCCGCCACGGTCAGGGTGTCGCCGGGTTCCGCCCACAGGACGCGGGCGAGGGAGCTCTCCAGTACGACTCCCCCGGGCTGCTTGTCGAGCCAGTCGCCTCCGGTGACGAGCGGCCGGGCGATGTCCGGGGGCCGGGTGTCGGCGGCGCGCAGGGACACGCTCGCCCTCGCCCCGCGGGACTCCACGGTGACCTGCCCGGTGCGGTAGGGCCCCGCGATGCCGTCGATGCCGTCCAGCTCGGACAGTTTCCCGGTGTCGGCGGCGGCCCGGGTGTGGAGCCAGACATGGGCGCCCTGGGACTGGGTGAAGATCCGCTGCCAGGGGTTGGCGGCATAGCTGAACAGGGCCACGGCCAGCAGCAGTGAGGCGATGATGCCGGCGCTGGCAAGGACGACGAAGGCCGACTGTCCGCGGTGTGCCCGCAGGTCGGCGTGTGCCCAGCGCAGAGTGGCCCGCACGGTCACTCCTTCAGTTCGAGTACGCCGGAGACGCCGCGGCCCGTGGTGCGGGACCCCGCGTCGAGTGTCGCGTCGTCGGCTATGCGCCCGTCGAAGAAGCTGATGACCCGGTCGGCCGCGCTGGCCATCCGTGCGTCATGGGTGACCAGCAGGATCGTCTGGCCGCGCTGGTGGAAACGGGAGAGCAGCCGGAGCACTTCCCGGGTGCCCTTGCTGTCGAGGCTTCCGGCCGGCTCGTCGGCGAGCAGCAGTGCCGGGTGGTTCACCAGGGCCCTGGCCAGGGCGACACGCTGCTGCTCGCCTCCGGAGAGTTCGCCGGGCATCGAGCGTTCCCGGCCTTCGAGGCCGAGTTCGGCGAGGAGTTCTGCCCGGCTGTCGCGGGCGGCCTTGGGCGAGGCGCCCGCGAGCAGCGCGGGCAGTTCGACGTTGTCGGCGACGGTGAGGTCGGAGACCAGGTTGAAGAACTGGAAGACGATGCCGATGCTCCGGCGGCGCAGCACCGCCCAGCGGGCTTCGCGATAGGCGTCCACGCGGCGGCCGTCCAGCCACAGTGAGCCGCTGTCGGGCCGCTGGAGCCCGCCGATGAGGTGGAGAAGGGTGGATTTTCCGGCGCCGGAGGGGCCGGTGACGGCAACGAACTCCCCGGGCTGAACGGTCAGATCCACACCGCGTACGGCCTGAACCGGCGCGCCTTCGCCATGATGGGTCTTGGTCAGACCCTCGGCGCGCACGATAGGCACTGTGCCCTGCGTGCCGGGAGCGCCCCCCAGCGCGACGGGAGCGGTGTCGTCGCTCATTCCAGCTCCTCCTGACAGCGTTCCAGCCAGTCGAGGTCGGCCTGCAGATGCAGCATCGCGCCCTCGATCAACAGCTGGGAGACCCTGTTGTCCCGGTCCTCGGCCGCGGCAAGCTTCGACAGATCGCGCATGGTGTTCAGATACTGCCGCCGCTGCTTGTTGATCAGCGTGATCGGGTCGGCGAGACCGGACTCGGGTGCGAGGGCGATCTTCATGAAGAACTCGTCCCGGACCCGCGGCTCGTCCGTGGTCTCGTCGAACCAGGCGAGTACCGCCTCGCGCCCGGCGTCGGTGAGACGGTATGTCCGCTTATTGGGTCGGCCGGACTGCTCGACATCCTCGCCGGCGATCAGGCCGGCCTTTTCCAGCCGCCCGAGAGTGACATAGATCTGGCCGACATTCGGCTGAGGGTACGCGGCGCCCAGGAGCTTCTCAAGGTCCTGCTTGAGCTCGTAACCGTGCGCCGGGCCACGGGTGAGGAGTGCCAGGAGCGGCAGCCGCACGCGCTCCCCTCCCTCCCGCTCCGTACTTGACAGTTCACTCGGATACGGGCTGTGGTTCGCGCCACCCGCCTTCTCCGCCTGGACGTCTAGTATCCCCCATGCCTAACAGGTATACATAGGCCACATTGGACGGCAACGCGGCCGGGTCGGTGCACTGGGAGGAACCTATGCGGTGGATGCATGCCGCGGGTAGGGGGCTCCTCGCTGCTGCCGTGATCTTCGCAGGGTACGCGGGCTTCGGCAGCCAGCCGGGTGCGGCGGCCCCCAAGGGCCGCGGTCCGATGACCCTGGTGACGGCGGGCGATCTCACCGACTATCTCGGTCCGCTGCTGGACGACTGGAACCGCGGTCATCCTCAGGAGAAGGTTTCGCTCGTCGAGCTGCCCGACTCCGCGGACGAGACCCGGGCCCAGATGATCAGCGAACTGCGCTCGGGCAGCGACCGGTTCGACGTACTGAACATCGACGTGGCCTGGACCTCCGAGTTCGCGGCGGCGGGCTGGATATCCCCACTGGAGCGGGACGCGTTCCCGCTGCACACCTTCCTCGCGCCCGTGGTGGACACGGCCACCTTCGACGGCCGCCTGTACGCCGTCCCGTATGTCACCAATGCCGGGCTGCTGTACTACCGCAAGGACATTCTGGAGCGGGCGGGCGAACGGCCGCCGCGCACCTGGGAAGAGCTGGCCCGGCAGGCGAAGACCCTTGCGCCGAAGTACAAGATGGACGGCTACGCCGGTCAGTTCCTGCCGTACGAGGGGCTGACCGTCAACGCCACCGAGGCCGTCCATTCGGCGGGCGGGTCGATCCTGCGGGACGACGGTGCCCGGGTCACGGTGGACTCGGTCTCGGCCCGCAAGGGGCTCGAGTTCCTTGCGGGCGGGGTACGGGACGGCTGGATCTCGCCCGGTGCCCGTGACTACAAGGAGGAGGAGTCCCGGCAGGCCTTCCAGGACGGCCGGCTGCTCTTCCTGCGGAACTGGCCCTATGTGTACGCGATGGCCAACGCGCCGGGGTCGAAGGTCGCCGGCAGGTTCGGCGCCGTGCCGCTGCCCGGGCCGGACGGACCGGGCACGAGCGTGCTGGGCGGTTCCAATCTGGCGGTCAGCAGCCGCTCCCGGCATCCGGAGTCGGCGGCCGATCTGATCGCCTATCTCACCAGCGAGCGCGTCCAGCGCAAGGTGCTCACCGCAGGCTCGCTGCCTCCCGTGCGCGCCGCGCTGTACGAGGATCCCGCGCTGGTGCGCGCCTATCCGTATCTGCCCACCCTGCGCCAGAGCGTGCTGGCGGCCGAGCCGCGCCCCAAGAGCCCTCGCTACGACCAGGTGAGCCTTGCCGTGCAGGCGGTCGTTCAGGACGTCATGGCGCTGCGCCAGACACCACAGGCAGCCGTCGGTCGCCTGTCGCGCGAGCTGGGATCGATCTCCCGCAAGGGCTGAGCCCTCTCCGCCTCCTCCACGAGCTTGCTACTTACATGTTAAGTAGCAAGCTCGTCTGGCATACCAGCAAAAATCTGGACATACCAGGGCCGGTTCGCGCAGCATCGTTGACACCCTCCCGTCACCGCTACTTAACATGCATGCATAACAGCGCACCCGCTCTGGGGCGCTCTCGCATCCAGCAGGAACGGGTCAACGCGAGATGCTCACTGCTCTCCCGGCCGCCATCGGCCACTCCTCCCGCACCGCCACCTCCTGGTGGCGCGACGCGGTGATCTACCAGGTCTACGTGCGCAGCTTCCTCGACAGCACGGGGGACGGCATCGGCGATCTGGCCGGCGTACGGGCCGGACTGCCGTATCTGAGGAAGCTCGGTGTCGACGGCATCTGGCTCAGCCCGTTCTTTCCCTCGCCGCAGCACGACCACGGCTACGACGTCGCCGACTACTGCGACGTGGACCCCGTCTACGGCGACCTGGCCGAGTTCGACCTGCTGATGGCCGACGCCCGCAGGCTCGGACTCAAGCTGCTGCTCGACATCGTCCCCAACCACTGCTCCAGCGATCACCCGTGGTTCGGCGAGGCACTCGCCGCCGCACCCGGCAGCGTGGCCCGCTCCCGGTTCCACTTCGCCGACGGTCGCGGCCCGGACGGCGATGAGCCGCCCAACAACTGGCGGGCGATGTTCGGCGGGCCCGCCTGGAGCCGGATCACCGAATCCGACGGCACCCCGGGCCAGTGGTATCTGCACCTGTTCACCCCGCAGCAGCCCGATCTGAACTGGCGCAACCCGGAAGTCGGCGACTCCTTCGAGCGGGTGCTCCGCTTCTGGCTCGACCGGGGCGTGGACGGCTTTCGCATCGATGTGGCCGCCGGACTCTTCAAGCACCCCGAGCTGCCCGACTCCGCCGACCCCTGCGCCGACGAGCGCGCCCGGGACTCGGTGAACCCGCTGGCCTGGAACCAGCCGGAGGTCCACCAGGTGTGGCGCCGCTGGCGGTCGGTGTGCGAGGAGTACGCGGCCCTGGACGGCACCGAACGGCTCCTGGTCGGCGAGGTCTCCGTGCCCACGGCAATCGAGCACGCCAAGTACGTGCGGCAGGACGAACTGCACCAGGCCTTCTTCTTCGACCTGCTCAGCGCCCCCTGGGACGCCGACGCCTTCCAGGCGACCATCACGGAGGCGATACGCGACATCGCCGGGACGGGCTCCACCGTCACGTGGGTGCTCAACAACCACGACCAGGTGCGCACGGTCACCCGGTACGCGGGCGAGCCCGGCGTGGAGGCCAGCGGTCTGGGTGCGGCTCGTGCCCGCGCCGCCGCCCTGCTGATGCTGGCGCTGCCCGGCGCCGCGTATGTCTACCAGGGCGAGGAGCTCGGACTCCCCGAAGTCCTGGATCTGCCGGACGAGGTACTCACCGACCCGATCTTCCGCCGCACCGGCAGCCGGGCGCGCATCCGCGACGGCTGCCGAGTGCCGCTGCCCTGGTCCGGCCACGCCTCACCGTTCGGCTTCAGCCAGGGCGCGGCCGGCGCTCGGCCCTGGCTGCCGCAGCCCGAGTGGTTCGCCGAACACGCCACCGACCGGGCCCTGGCCGACACCCGCTCCTTCTGGCACCTCTACCGCGAAGGCCTTCAACTGCGGCGCAGCCTGCCCCAGTTGGGCGAAGGCAGCCTGCGCTGGCTCGAGGCACCCCCGCAGGTCCTGGCCATGGCCCGCGGTGAAGGGCTGATCTGCGCGGTCAACTTCGGCACCGAGCCCGTACCGGCCCCGGTCGCGGGCACCCCGCTCCTCTCCAGCGGGCCATGTCCCGACGGCGTGCTCCCCGGAGCGACCGCCGCGTGGTGGACGGGCGACTGCCCCACCCCCTGAACTCACCCTCTTTTCGAAAGGACCATCATCATGCGACGAATCACGACCAGCATCCGGACGGCCGCGGCCGCATCCACCGTGCTCGCTCTCGCACTCGGGGCGAGCGCCTGCGACGGGTCGACGGAGCCGGCGAGCGGCGGCAAGGACCTCAAGGGCCAGACCGTGACCGTGGCCGGAGTATGGACCGGCAGCGAGCAGAAGAACTTCCGCAAGGTGCTGGACGCCTTCACCGAGCAGACCGGCGCCAAGACGGTCTTCGTGCCCACCGGTGACAACGTCTCCACCTTCGTCGGCAGCAAGATCGAGGGCGGCAACGCCCCCGACGTGGCGATGGTGCCCCAGGTCGGCGTGCTCCAGCAGTTCGCCAAGGAGGGCTGGCTGGAACCGCTTTCGCAGAAGGCCGCCACGACCGCCGGCGCCAACCTCGCCGAGGTGTGGAAGAACTACGGCACCGTCGACAAGACCTACTACGGCCTCTACTTCAAGGCGGCGCACAAGTCGACCGTGTGGTACAGCCCGAGCGCGTTCGAGCAGGCCGGGGTCTCCGAGCCCAAGAGCTTCGCGGACATGCTCAAGTCCGGACGCACGATCGCCGATTCCGGACTTCCGGCCTTCTCCGTCGCCGGTGAGGACGGCTGGACGCTGACCGACTGGTTCGAGAACATCTACCTCTCGCAGGCCGGACCCGAGAAGTACGACCAGCTGGCCGCCCACACCCTGCCCTGGACCGACGCCAGCGTGGTCAAGGCGCTGACCACCCTGGGCGAGGTCTTCAAGGACAAGCAGCTCGTCGCCGGAGGCTCGAGCGCCGCGCTGAACACCGACTTCCCGGGCTCCATCGAGCAGGTCTTCGGCCCCAAGCCCAAGGCCGGCATGGTCTACGAGGGCGACTTCGTCGGCGGCATGGCCAAGGACGACTTCGGCAAGAAGCTCGGCGAGGACGCCAAGTTCTTCCCCTTCCCCGCCGTGGACAGCGGCAAGGCACCGGTGGTCAGCGGCGGCGACGCGGCCGTGGTCCTCAAGGACGGCAAGAACAAGAAGGCCGCGCAGCGGCTGCTGGAGTTCATGGCCACGCCCGAAGCGGCCGCCGTGTGGGCGGGCGCGGGAGGCTTCATCTCCCCCAACAAGGACGTCGACCTCGCCTCGTACGCCGACGACACCACCCGCGCGACGGCCAAGTCGCTGGTGGATGCCGGTGACACGGTCCGCTTCGACATGTCCGACCAGGCCCCGGCCGCGTTCGGCGGAACCAAGGGCGCGGGCGAGTGGAAGCTCCTCCAGGACTTCCTGCGCGACCCCTCGAACCCCACGGCCACCGCGGCCAAGCTCGAGGCCGCGGCCGCCAAGGCCTACAAGAGCTGAGGCCCCGCACTCATGGCTGTACTCACCCCATCCCCCGCCGCCGCGAATCCGCGGCGGCGGGCCCAGCGCAAGAGGCGCAACATCGCGGTGGTGTTCGTCCTCCCCGCGCTGCTGCTCCTCGGCGCCCTGGTCGTCTATCCGGTGCTGTTCTCCGCCGGGCGGAGCCTCTTCGACGCGAGCGGTGACCGCTTCGTCGGCGGCGAGAACTACACCGAGATATTCAGCGATCCGGCCACGCTCAAGGCGATCCGCAACAGCACCATCTGGGTTGTCGTGGCTCCGGTGCTGCTGACCGGTCTCGGCCTCGTGCTCGCCGTACTCACCGAGAAGGTGCGCTGGGCAACCGCGTTCAAGCTGGTGCTCTTCCTGCCGATGGCGGTCTCGTTCCTGGCCGCCGGCATCATCTTCCGGCTCGCGTACGAGGAGGACCCCAACCGCGGCGTGCTCAACGCCGTCACCGTCGGCGTCCACGACGCCTTCGACGACAGCGCCGCCTACCCCACCGCCAGGGCCCGGCAGGGCCAGAACCTGACCGGGAACCCGGGCGGCGACTACCGCACGACCGAGGCGGTCAGCCCGGGCAAGTCCATCAGCCTCGGCTTCGTCGGAGTGGCACCGGACAAGATGCCGTCCGACGCCCGGCCCGCCGGGGCCGCATCAGCCGCCGCGCCCGGCGCCGACGAGGTCAGGGGCGTCGTCTATCTCGACTTCACCCCGGGCGGCGGAGGCACTCCCGGCAAGGTCGACCCGGCCGAGAAGGGTCTGCCGGGGATGTCGGTCGAGGCGGTACGGGACGGAAAGGTGGCCGCGAAAGCCACCACCGCCGCGGACGGCTCGTTCAACTTCCGCGGCCTGGAGGCGGGTTCGTACACCGTCAGGCTCCCGGCGGAGAACTTCGCCGCCCCCTACCAGGGCATTTCCTGGCTGGGCCCCGCCCTGGTCACCCCGGCGATCATCGGTGCCTATCTGTGGATCTGGACCGGCTTCTCGATGGTGCTGATCGCTGCGGGACTCGCCGCCATCCCCCGGGACGCCCTGGAGGCGGCCCGGATGGACGGCGCCAATGAGTGGCAGATCTTCCGGAAGATCACGGTGCCGCTGCTGGCACCCGTACTGACGGTGGTCTTCGTGACCCTGGTGATCAATGTGATGAAGGTCTTCGACCTCGTCTACATCATCGCGCCGGGGCCGGTCCAGGAAGAGGCCAATGTGCTGGCGACCCGGATGTGGCTGGTGTCCTTCGGCGGCGGCAACAACCAGGGGCTCGGCAGCGCCCTCAGCGTCCTGCTGCTGCTTCTGGTCGTGCCCGCCATGATCTTCAACGTCCGGCGCTTCCGAAGGAGCGGAGCATGAGCGGCCACAGCACCATCGACCGCAGTGCGTCCCTGCCGGTCGCCAAGAACTCCGACCGCGCGCCCGTCCTGCCGCCGCGTCCGGGGCTCGTGAGCCGGCTGACCACGTGGCTCGGCAACGGAGTGGTCCAGGCAGTCCTGCTCGTCGTCGCACTCGTCTGGATCACTCCGCTCGCCGGTCTGTTCCTGTCCTCGATGCGCTCCGAGCAGGACAACGCGGCCAAGGGCTGGTGGACGGCACTGACCGATCCGGGGCAGTTGTCCCTGGACAACTACACCGCCCTGTTCGAGGACTCCGGCATCACGCAGTCCTTCTGGAACACCGTCCTGATCTCGGTGCCCGCCACCGCGCTGGTCGTCGGCATCGCGGCACTGGCCGGATACGCCTTCGCCTGGCTGGAGTTCCCCGGCCGCAACGCGATCTTCCTGGTGGTCGTGGGTCTGTTGGTGGTGCCCGTCCAGATCGGGCTGCTGCCGGTGGCCAAACTCTTCGGCGCCATCGGCCTGTTCGGCACGATCCCGGGCGTGATCCTCTTCCATGTCGCCTACGGGCTGCCCTTCGCGATCTTCCTTCTCCGTAACTATTTCGCGGAGATCCCGCGCGAAATGCTGGAGGCGGCGCGGATGGACGGCGGCGGGGAGTGGCGGATCTTCTACCAGCTGATCCTGCCTCTGGGACGGCCTGCACTGGCCAGCCTGGCGATCTTCCAGTTCCTCTGGGTCTGGAACGACATGCTGGTCGCGCTGCTCTTCGCCGACAGCGAGTCCCAGCCGCTCACCGTCGCCCTGCAGTCCGAGATGCGGCAGTTCGGCAGCAATATCGGAGTCCTGGCGCCGGGGGCCTTCCTCTCCCTGGTGGTGCCGCTGGTGGTCTTCTTCGCCTTCCAACGGCACTTCGTCCAGGGAGTGATGGCGGGCTCCGTCAAGTAGCGAATGCGCGAGCCAGGTCGCTGGCGGTGCCGGACTCCCGACGGTCCGGCACCGCCGGCTGCTTTCGGGGTCCGGGCGGCCTGCCCGGAGTCGTGCTGGCATCGGTGCTCTACGAGCCCGCGTCCACATCGCCCACCCAGCCGTAGCCTGCCCAGGGAACGCGCGCGGTCGACGTCGGCGTGGCGGCCAGCCAGGTCGCGACCGCCTCGGCGATGGGCTGACCGGTCTCCAGTTCGATGAAGCCGAACTGGCCGCCCTGGTTGCACTCCAGGAACCACCAGACGTCATCGCCGTCCACGGCGAAGTCGAAGGCGCCATAAGCGATTCCGGACAGATCGGCGTACTCACGCACGGCCCGCGCCACCCGGTCGGGTACGTCCGTCGGCTCCCAGGCGTGGCCGGTGGTGCCATAGCGGCCGTCCACCTGTCCGGACGCGGAATCCTTCCGCGCGGCGAACATCCTCCCGCCGACGAACGTCAGCCGGATGTCTGCCAGTTTGGGAACGTACTGCTGAAGCAGGGTGGGCCCGGCCGCGACGCCGGAGAAATCGGCGTCCGGCCCGATACGGGTCGTGGGCAGGGCGACGGGAGGCTCGGTCGACGGCGGGCCGGAGGCGGACTTCACCACGATCTCCTTGTACTGCTCCGCGAACTGCCGGGCCACGCGCGGGAAGGTGGTGATGAGCGTGGGCGGCACGGCGAAACCGCTGCGGTGGGCGACACGCAACTGCCACGGCTTGCACCGGGCCTGCGCCGCGACGCAGGGATGGTTCATCCAGCGCGCCGTGGTGGAGTACAGCATCCCGTACAGCGCCTGCCCGGACTCGGCGCTCAGCCACTCCGACGGCTCCTCGGCATGCGCCGCGGGCTCACCCGGCCTGCGCACCCAGATGGAACGCAGCCCGCTCATGCTGAGCAGGCGCCCGTCGGTCGACAGGTAGCCCTCGAAGTCGCCGCGGACGTACTCGGCCGACATGTCGGCCTCACCGGGCAGGTCGGCGGGGTCGAAGCGCACCAACGGGACGCCCCGTTCATGCAGCTTGGCCACCACCATGTCCGTCGTCACGTCCTGCTGGCAGGTCAGGATCAGCACAGTCATCGGTGCGCCGGGCCGGTCAGTCGTCGAAGTGCGTCTGCGAGCCGGCCGTTGACGTCGTCGTACCGGTCGCGAGGATCACCGCCCGGTCGGATATGGCGGGGCGGCCGTCGGGCAGGACGTTCAGTTGCAGGTTGGAGTCGTACGTGTAGGGGATGGTGACCGCTGAATTCTCAGCGGGGAGCGCGTAGTTCAGCACGAACGGTCGCATGAGTCTCCTTGGTGCTCACGATGTGGCGGTGCCACACGTAACAGTACGTGTAGATGATGTAGGGGTCTCACTACGTTCCGTCACATCACCTCCATAAGAGAGTGAAGGACGTCACACAGAGGCCGGCCGCGGCAGAGGTCGGCCCCCTATGTCTGACGTGCTTGTGGGCAGGGGGCGTTCCACCCGCCGACCTTTCTCACATCCGGAGCCGGAACACGGACGAGCGCCCACCCCTCCCCGGGGTGGGCGCTCGTCACGTTGCGATCAGGCGCTCAGCACATCCTGTAGTCGACCCTGGTCGAGTTGTAGGAGCAGGTGTCGACCCTGCTGCCCGTGGACGTCTTGAGCGTGGCGGTGTCCTTGTCGTTGTTCCACACGTACCAGGCGCGCCCCTGATAACGGTTGGTGGCGGTGTTCGTCCCCTTGCCCGTACGGACCGTCACCATCTTTCCCCTGGCCAGGGTGTAGGTGCCGAACACGTACTTGTGGTTCGACGCGTCGACGAGCGTCCAGCCCTTGAGGCTGACGGACCTCGCCGTGGTGTTGCGTATCTGCACGAACTCGGCGTTGAGGCTCGCGTTGGAGCCCCGGTCCGATCCCGGGCTGTCGTAGTAGATCTTGTACAGGTGGACCGAACCGGTCGCGGCCTGCGCCTGTGACGGCAACAGGGCGAGCCCGGTGAGCGACGCCGCGACAGCGGCGGCCGCGATGGAGCGGGTGCGGATCATGAGTGTCCCTAGGCTCAGGCCGGGCACCCCCCAATATCGGGCCCGGCGAGACGCCCAGAATAGGGACTAACCACACAGGCCGGGGCAGGAGTTGAAGAACCCGGCACAAACCCCACAAGGCACTGGGTGTACGGCGCGGCACTCGCGGACCGGGTGGTAGCGGCCCGGGGGTCTGCGTCAGCCGGCTGCCGAGTTGCCCCAGCCGTGGCCTCAACGCCCTGGCGGGAGTGTCCGATTACCGGGATGCCGCCTTGTCCCCTGCGCCATAAGCCATGAACATGCCTTGTCATGGCAATCGTTGCACTGGTGGGCACGCTGGACACCAAAGGAACGGAGTACGGCTGGCTGCGGGATCACCTGCACCGGCACGGCATCGAGACCATCCTCATCGACACCGGCGTCATCGGAGAGCCACTGGTGCGCCCCGACATCACCCACTCCGACGTGGCTCGCGCCGCCGGGGACGACCTGCGTCACCTGCGGGAACAGGATCGCGGTGCAGCCGTCACGGCCATGGCGCGCGGCGCCACGACCATAGCCCTGGACCTGTATGCCGCGGGCCGCCTCCACGGCGTACTGGCCCTCGGAGGCAGCGGCGGGACCTCGATGGCGACCCAGGTGATGCGCGCCCTGCCCATCGGCGTGCCCAAGCTGATGGTCTCCTCGATGGCCTCGGGCAATGTCGCCCCGTATGTCGGCGCCTCGGACATCACCATGATGTACAGCGTCGTCGACATCGCCGGAGTCAACCGGATCTCGGCACCGCTGCTCGCCAACGCCGCCGACGCCATGGCGGGAATGGCCCAGGGTTTCGCTTGCTCCCCACGAGCGGTACGGGCGGAGGATCTCCTCGCCGGGGGCAGGCCGCTGGTGGCGGCGTCGATGGCGGGCGTGACCACTCCCGGCGTCGACGCGGCACGCGAGCTGCTGACACAACTCGGCTACGAGGTACTGGTGTTCCATGCCAGCGGCACCGGTGGCCGGTCGCTGGAAGCGCTCGCCGGACAGGGCCTGTTCGCCGGGGTCCTCGACCTGACGCTGAGCGAACTCGCCGACGACCTGGTCGGGGGCATCCTGACGGCCGGACCGGACCGCCTGGAGGCCGCGGGCCGGGCCGGTGTTCCTCAGGTGGTGAGCCTGGGGGCGCTGGACATGGTGAAGTTCGGACCGCTCGACACCCTCCCCCGCCGGTTCCGTGACCGGATGATCCGCGTCCACAATCCGTCGATCACCGTGGTCCGCACGACGGCGCAGGAGTGCGCCGAGCTGGGGCGCCGTATCACCGCGAAACTGCGGACCGCGACCGGCCCCACCGCCGTCCTCGCGCCCCTGCGCGGGCTGTCGACCCTCGGCGTCCTGAGCGGCCCGTACCACGACCCCCGTGCGGACGCCGCCCTGGTCGCCGAACTCAGCGCGGGGCTGAGCGACTCCGACGTCGAGTTCCGGACATTCGACACGCACATCAACGACCCGGCCTTCGGGCGGGCGGCCGCCGAGCGGCTGCACCGGATGATCGACCAGCAGTCGGTGACGAACGCCGCGACGGCCTGAATCCCTGCCGGGGCGGTCACGGCCGCCGTGACCGCCCCGGCAGGTTCCGGGACCTCAAGATTCACAGGTCATGTGTCCGGCCGGACATGCCCGGTTCCGCTTCCGCCCACTCGCGCTCCCACTGCGCGTACCTTCTGCGGTCCATCAGGTGGACGAAACCCATCCACGACACGTAGCAGACTCCGCTCACCCCGGCGCCGGTGACAATCGCCGTCAGCCAGCCCGCGAGAACCGCCTCGGAAGGGGTCGTCGGCGGCACCCTGGTCGCGGTGCCGTCGGGGCGCGCCCATATCTGGACCGCGGAGCCGACGGGGGTGCCCGGGTCGACCCTGACCCGCGCCGTGTGCACCACGCCGTCGCGCTGCTTCCACTGGACCTGTGCTGTCACGGGGTCGTCCCCCCGGGCCGCCTTGCGCGCACCCGCGTCGGCGACGAGGCGCGCCTCGACCATGTACGAGCCGGCGGCGTCCTGGACCTTGTGCATCTCGGCCCGGTGGACGGCGAGCCCGACCCCGGTGGCCACCCCCGGCACGGCCCCGAGGGACAGCACTACCGCGAAGGCTCCGGCCCACCGCTGCACACGGTCCGACCTGCGGCGCAGAGGATTTTCGCGCGGTGCTCCGCGCTCCGGCTCCGAATGCGTGCCCCTCCCCCAGCCGGGCAGATGTGCAGTCATGGCCTGACCTCGCTCACTCGAAGGACCGAGCCGGCGTCCGCTCGCCCGGTGCCCACGGTGACTGATTTGTCCCACCTCCAGCATGGGCCAGGCGGGCCTCGTCCGACAGCCGGTCGGCCCCTCGGTCCGAGAGAAATTCACGGCAGGCGCCGGATGGGTGGACCCTGAAGACAGGACAGCGCAGCGGCGGCCCGCTGCGGCCGGATGCCGTCGAGGAGGTAGGCCATGACGACACGGACCCTGGAGTGGAAGGTCGGCCTGTACCTGTTCGAGGAGGACGGGACGACGAAGGCGCGGGTGGTGCTGGACACCGGCACCTCGACCCTCACGGGCCACGGGACCGCCCGATGCAGCACCGAGGACCCGGACGTGCCCGAGATCGGCGACGAACTCGCGGCAGGCAGGGCCTTCAAGGACCTCGCGGCACAGCTGACGCGGATCGCGGACCGCGACCTGGAGAGCGTGGGCGCCGGTGCCGGTGAACGGCTCGCACCTCCGTACGCCTGGACGACGGCGCTCTAGCCTGGCACCCGCCAGGTACGGCACTGCATGACCCTGGCCTTGGAGCGGCCCCGGGTGATTCCATGGAGTGGCCGGGAAGGGCTCGAGGACGACGCGGAGGAGCGGCCCGCAGCCGCGCACCGCGCAATCAGGATCCGCGAGAAGCGGATAGGGCCCTTCCCGACGCCATGCCCCGCATACGGAAAACCCGTCGCGGCGCTGGGCCGGCTCGACCCTTGATCACGTCGCGACGGGCTCCACCCGTGGGGGCTACGTCGTGTGCAGGGTCAGACCGTACCGGCCGAGGATTTCGTTGATCGGCTGGTACCAGGTCTCGCCTCCGCCGCTGCAGTTGCCCCAGCCACCGGAGGTCACGCCCTGCGCCTGGTCACCGCTGATGAAGGACCCGCCCGAGTCACCGGGCTCGGCGCAGACGCTGGTCTTTGTCATCTGATGGACCGCGCCCTGGCTGTAGTTGACGGTCTCGTTCTTGGCCAGGACATTGCCGCAGTGCCAGTGCGTCGTGGAGCCCGAGCGGCAGATCGATGCGCCGACGGGAGCCTCGTTCGAGCCGCGGACCAGCCGGTCGGAGACGGTTCCCCAGCCCAGGACCACGGGGACGGTCCACCAGCCGCTGCCGACGTTGACCCAGGCGTAGTCGTTGTCGGGGAACGACGATCCCTGGAAGTTCCCGATGTAGGAGCCGTCCCAGCCCCGGACGCCCATGCCCGGCCGGCCGCAGTGCCCGGCGGTGACGAAGCCTCCGTACACCGAGAAGCCGATGGAACAGCGGACGTTGCCGGTGTAGTACGGGTCGCCCCCCACGGTGCCGGCGGCGAAGGTCTTCGGGGCCTCGGTGGTCTCCTTGATCTGGACCGGGCCGGTTTGACGGGCGCGGGCGACAAACGTGGCGACATCGTTGTCACCTCGCTCGGACGCGACGACGTTCACCACGACCCGGTTGGCCTTCGGGTCGACGTGCCAGCTGCTGACCCCGGCGGGCGCGCCGAGCGCGTCGATCTTCTTCTTGGCCGCGTCGAGCTGCTGGGCGCTGTGCGTCACCAGCCGGACCGTGGCACCCGTCGCGCGTACGGCTCCGGCCTTGCGGCCATCGGTGACGGCCACGGTCAGCTTTCCGCTCTTCGCGTCGAACCAGGATCCGCCGTAGGAGGATCCGGCTACGCGCTGCGCGTTTGTTTCGACGGCGGCTGCTGTCTTCTCGGCCGCCAGCCGAGCCTGCACCTGACTCTCCGTCAGACCCAGGTCCTTCTGCATGGCGGTGAGCAGACCGGCGGAGGCGGCGGGCTCGGGGGCGGGGGTGGGCGCCGCGGCGGCGGCCGGGGCGGACCCGGCGGTTACCGAGGCGCCCAGGAGGAGGAGTGCGGACAGTCCGGTACCTATACCTGTCGTGCGTCTCAAGGCCTTGACCCTTCAGTTGTTCCAGCTTCGTGGGGGATGGAACAGCGAGCAGGCGAGAGCGCTCTCAGAGCGCTCCCGGGCGGACAGTAACCGAAGGCAAGGGAGAGGTCCATACCAACGGGCCCCAGCAGCAAGGCGGTTGGCCGAATACCGCCCCGGTCCCGGTTTGCGTTCCGGAGCCGCCTACAGAGGCTTGCGCAGGACGATGCTCGGGCGGTTCAGCTCGCGGTCGTTGGCGCGGCGGAGCTCGGTGTATCCGAGGGAGGTCCAGAAGGAGAGCGCCCTCGGATTGTTCTCCAGGACGGCGAGGCGGGAGCCCGTACGGCCCGCCCGGCGGAAACGGTCTTCGACCAGGCCGGCCAGGTGTCGGCCGAAGCCCGATCGCTGCCGACGCCGGTCGATCATCAGCAGCCCGATCCATGGATCCTGGTCGTCCGGATCTGTCGGGTGATGGTCCAACGTCACGGCAAGGCCCACCAGTTCGCCGCGCGACCGGGCGAGCAGCACCTGCGCCCCCTCGTGCGCCAGCTCGTCGGCGAGCGCCTTCGCGACCTGCTCGATCCGGATGTCGTACGGGTCGGCGAAGTCGCCGCTCAGCGCGAAGAATTCCTGGTTGGACGCATAGAGTTCGGCGATCTCGGTGAGCAGCTCGCCCGAGATGTCAGGAGCGCCGTGCTCGCCACGGGCGACCACCAGCTCTTCGAGGATCATGCGCCGCACCCTATCGAGGGCTTCGGGCTCCCCGAATCCCGCCGGCTCCTTGCTGTAACGAGTCGAGCGTCCTCGTGACGGTCGTCACGCAATGTTGACAGCGGCGAGGAGCCGCCACGCACCCTGTTACGGAACCGCGCCCCGACACCACCGCGCGCACCTGTCGCGCAGGTGTCAGACTCGAAGGACGGCGTTTCGCAGAGCTGCGCTCGGAGGCAGCCGTGTCCTTTCACCTTCTCCCACCGTCAGTAAGGCATGCGCCATGACCTGGGCATCGTGGACCACCACCGGAATCTACGCGGGACCCGGCGGCGTTCTCACCGAGGAAGTCGGCGTGATCAAAGGAGACGTGACCGTCCACACCACCTGGTCGGACGGCCAGGCTCAGATCGCCGTTCAGTACAGCGGGGCCTCGGACTGGTTCACCATGTCGGGCAGCCCTGTGCCGTGCCCCTCCGAAGAGGCCAGCCGTACCCTCCACCAGGCCATCGTCGACGCCGTGCGCGATGGAACCGAAGTCCCCGTCACCGCCGCCCACGGTGCGGCTCCGCCGGCCTGAACGGCAGACACCTGGCTCCCTTGCCGTGGCCCTGTCACGATGACAGTCCGGGCAAGTCCCAGTCTCAGGACGGAGCCAGGCCATGCTCTTGGGGACGTGGAATCTCGAGAACCTCTACCTGCCGGGCGGGCCCTTCGGCCCCAGCGACAAGGCCTCGTACGAGGCGAAGCTCGCCGCACTCGCCGAAACCGTCACCGCGCTCGATCCGGGTCTGCTCGGAGTCCAGGAGGTCGGTGACCCACAGGCACTGACCGAGCTCACCAGCGTGCTCGGCGGCACGTGGCACACGGCGCTGTCCGAGCACGCGGACAGCCGGGGCATCCGGGTCGGTTTCCTCAGCCGCCATCCGATCACCGTCGTCGCCGACACCGACGCGTTTCCCGGGCAACTGCATGCCGTCCAGAGTGACGACCACGCCGATCTGACCGCCCGAATGGGCCGCGGCGCGCTGGCCGTACGCGTCGAGCCGGACCAGGGGCCGGAGATCGTGGCCGCCGTCTGCCACCTGAAATCGAAACTGCTCAGCTACCCGGGCGGCCGGTTCCAGCCACGCGACGAGGGTGAACGCGCCCGCTACGCCGCCTACGCCCTGTTCCGGCGCGCCGCCGAGGCGACCACCCTGCGCGCGCTGGCCGACACCCTGCTCGACGGCCAGGGCAAGCAGCGCGCCGTGGTAGTCCTGGGCGATCTCAACGACGAGGTGGGCGCGGCCACCACCCAACTCCTTCAGGGTCCGCCGGGTTCCGAGATCGGTACGCCCGGCTTCGAGCGGCCGGACAAGGGCGACGCCCATCGGCTGTGGAACGTGGCACCGCTGATCCCGCAGGACCGGCGGTTCTCCCGCATCCACTCGGGACGGCCCGAATTGATAGACCACATACTCGTCAGCCACCGGCTCCTGAACCGGGTGGAATCAGCCGGTGCGGGGCTCAGCGGGACGGCCACCCCGCAGCCGCTGCCTTCCGTCGACGAATCCCCCGCCGAGCGCCGCGACGCGGCGGGCTCGGACCACGCACCCGTCTGGATCCGGCTGCGGTCCTGAGTGCGGTACCGACTCAGCAGCAGCTGCGGTCCCGCGCATTTCGTCGTGTTGACGATAAGGAAACTGTCCCTATATCGTCGATGCGACGAAAAGGGGAGGTTGTCATGGCCGACATCATCAGGCGCTTCGGCTGGCGTCATCTTCGCTCCGCGCCCACCGCCCACGTCCGCCACCACCGGCGGGGCCGGCTCGTCCACGACGGGCCCGGGCTGAGCTTCTGGTACCGCGCGCTGACGGCGGCGCTGTGCGAAGTGCCCGTCGACGACCGGGAACTGGCCATGGCCTTCCACGCCCGTACGTCCGACTTCCAGGACGTCACGGTGCAGGCGACAGTGACGTACCGCATCGGCGATCCCGCCACCGCGGCCGCCCGGCTGGACTTCTCCATCGACCCGGACACCGGCGTCTGGCGCAGCGCCCCGCTGGAGCAGATCTCCACCCTGCTCACCGAGACCGCCCAGCAGCACGCGCTCGATGTGCTGGCCCGTACCCCGCTGGCCGCGGCACTGGTCGACGGCGTCGCGTCCGTGCGCGGGCGCATTGCCGAGGGACTGGCGGCGGAGGCGCGGCTGGAGGCCACCGGCATCGCGGTGGTCGCCGTGCGCGTCGTCGCCCTGCGTCCCGAGCCCGAGGTCGAACGCGCATTGCGCACGCCGGCACGGGAGCAGATCCAGCAGGAGGCCGACCGCGCGACGTACGAACGACGGGCCGTGGCGGTCGAGCGGGAGCGCACCATCGCGGAGAACGAGCTCGCCAGCAAGATCGAACTGGCCCGCCGCGAGGAGCAGTTGGTCGAGCAGCGCGGCACCAATGCCCGCCGCGAGGCCGAGGAGAGCGCGGCGGCCGACGGCGTACGGGCCGAGGCGGAGGCCGCCCGCACGGTACGGCTGGCCAAGGCCGAGGCCGAAGCGGCACGCGAGGTCGGCGAGGCACGGGCCCAGGCGCAGGCCGCCTGGCTGCGGGTGCACGCCGACGTCGACGCCGCCACGCTGCACGCCCTTACCGCCACCCGGCTCGCCGAGAACCTGCCCCGTATAGAGAGCCTCACCGTTTCGCCCGACGTCCTGACCGGCTTGCTGGCCAGGCTCGGCCGGCCCGACGGGGACCGGGGATGAGCCTCGCGCCGCGGGCGGTGCTCGTGCATCGGACCACCGAGTACGAGGAGTTGCTCGCCCGCCACGGCACGCACGGCCAGGCCGGCTTCTTCCTCTCCTCGCGAGGCCGCGGCATCGAGGAGGTGGCCGAGCGCCACCACCGTGCGCGGCGCACCCTCGCCCAGGTGACGGCGGCGGTTCCGCTTCAGTGGCGGCAGGCACGGGTTGAGCGCAGGGACCTCGACCGCTTTCTGTTCGCCCCCGAGGACGTGGTGGTCGTGGTCGGACAGGACGGGCTGGTCGCCAACGCGGCCAAGTATCTGTCCGGCCAGCCCGTGATCGGGATCGACGCCGATCCGGGCCGCAACCCGGGCGTCCTGGTCCGCCACCGGGCGGGCGACGCGGCCAAACTGCTCCCCGCCGCCGAGTCCCCGCGCTGCGCGACGGACGAGCTCACCATGGTGGAGGCGGTGGCCGACGACACCCAGCGGCTGCTGGCACTCAACGAGATCTATCTCGGCGCGCGGGGCCATCAGACGGCGCGCTACCGCATCGGGAACGACGACGAGGCGGCCCCCGCCGAGGCACAGGCGTCCTCGGGCGTCCTGGTCGGCACCGGCACCGGCGCGACCGGGTGGCTGCGCTCGCTGTGGCAGGAGCGGGCCAGCGCGCTGACGCTGCCCAGCCCTGCCGATCCGCGGCTCATCTGGTTCGTACGCGAGGCGTGGCCCTCCCCCACCACCGGCACCTCGCTCGTGGAGGGAACACTGCGACGCGCCGAGCAGCTCAGGCTCGTCGTCGAGTCCGACCAACTGGTCGCGTTCGGCGACGGCATCGAGAGTGACGCGCTGGAACTGACCTGGGGTCAGACGGTACGGCTCGGTGTCGCGGACACCACGCTGCGTCTGCTGCTCTGACCGCGAGGCTCCGCTGTGTCTACGGATTGAGGCCCGCGACGTCGGCCGCGTGCCGGAAGACATCGACGAGCATGGGCAGGGTCAGCCGCCCCGTGAAGGTGTTCTGCCGGCTCGGGTGGTAGCAGCCGAGCAGGTGCAGTTCCCGTCCGGTGCCGGAGCTGGGCAGCGTCACCTGGGCACCGTGCCCGAACGCCGGGCGGGGCCGCGGCAGTTGCCACCCCGCATGACTCAGCACCGGCAGCACCGCCTGCCAGCCGAAGGCTCCCAGGACGACCACTGCGCGCAGGGCAGGGCTCAGCAGCTCCAGCTCTCTCGCCAGCCACGGCCGGCAGGTGTCCCGTTCACCGGGCGTGGGCTTGTTCTGCGGCGGAGCGCAGTGGACGGGTGCCGCGAGCCGCACGCCGCGCAGTTCCAGGCCGTCGCCGCGGTGTGTGGAGGTCGGCTGGGACGCGAGACCCACGGCATGCAGCGCCTTGACGAGGATGTCGCCGGAGTCGTCCCCGGTGAACATCCGGCCCGTGCGGTTGCCGCCGTGCGCCGCGGGCGCGAGACCGACCACCGCCAGCGCCGCGTCCGGCGGACCGAAGCCCGGGACCGGCCTGCCCCAGTACTCCCAGTCCTGGAACGCCCGGCGCTTGGTGACGGCGACGTCCTCGCGCCAGGCCACCAGCCTCGGGCACGCGCGGCACTGGGTCACGGCAGCGTCCAGCTCGGCGAGTCCGGGGCAGCCTGGTGCACGGCGCGCGGGGAAGTCGCGGTCATCGGGGTGCGGTGGCGGAGACGTTTGTTGCGTTCCCATGAGGTCACGCTAGTGCGGGTGCGGGTGCCGCGGGGGCGCTGCCCCCGGACCCCCGCGCCTCAAACGCCGGAGGGGCTGAAAAATCAGCCCGTCCGGCGTTTGAGGACATACGGCCGAAGGTCGCATACGGGGGTCCAGGGGGCGAAGCCCCTTGGTTACGGGAAGGGGCGGGGTGGGGAACAAGCCCGCCGCAGGCGCACCCCGCCGTCAACCTCCGGACGGGCCGTCAACCGCCTTGCGCACATCCCGCCCGGCTTCCTCCGCCGGTGCCTCCGCCGCCGCCGGGTCCAGGATCCGCATCAGGAAGTTCCTGGTCCGCTCGTGCTGCGGATCGCCCACGACCTGCTCCGCCGGACCCTGTTCTACGATCACGCCCTCGTCCATGAACACGACCCTGTCGGCGACCTCGCGGGCGAAGCTCATCTCGTGCGTGACGACCATCATCGTCATGCCCTCGGCGGCCAGCAGCCGCATCACCGAGAGCACATCGCCGACCAGTTCGGGGTCGAGCGCCGAGGTCGGCTCGTCGAAGAGCATCACCTCCGGGCCCATCGACAGTGCCCGTGCGATCGCCACCCGCTGCTGCTGCCCGCCGGACAGCTGCGCCGGAAAGGCCTCGGCCTTGTCGGCGAGCCCCACCCGGTCCAGGTTCTCCTTGGCAACGGCGGCTGCCTTCGCCTTGTCCCGGCCGAGCACGCGGCGCTGCGGTAGCGTGAGGTTCTCGGTCACATTCACGTGCGGGAACAGGTTGAACTGCTGGAAGACCATGCCGATTCGGCGGCGTACCGCGTCGATGTCCACATCGAGGTCGGTGACTTCCGTGCCACCGACGAAGACCTTGCCGGAGGTGGGCTCCTCCAGCAGGTTCACACAGCGCAGCAGCGTCGACTTGCCCGAGCCCGAGGGGCCGATGACACACACGACCTCGCCCCGGGCGATCTCCAGGTCGATGCCGCGGAGCACTTCGTTGTCCCCGAACGACTTGTGCAGGCCGCGGATCTCGATCTCCGCGCGGCCTTCACCCATGCTGTCCACCGTCTCCGTCTTCTGTGACATCTGGATTCCTCACTTGGCCTTCTCGGCGCGCGCCTCCAGGCGGCGCACCACGAAGCTCAGCGGCACGGTCACGAGGAGGTAGCAGAGCCCGGCGACCAGAATCGGGGTGGAGTTGGCGGTCTGGCTGGCCAGGTCCCTGCCGAACTTGGTCAGCTCCCGCTCCTCCAGTGTGACGCCGAGGAACAGCACCAGCGAGGAGTCCTTGAACAGCAGGACGAGCTCGTTGGTCAGCGGCGGGATGACGATGCGGAAGGCCTGCGGGATGATCACCGACACCATGGCCCGGGCGTGCGAGAAGCCCAGCGATCGGGCGGCCTCCATCTGCCCCTTGGGCACCGCCTGGATGCCCGCCCGAATCGTTTCTGCCATATAGGCCGCGGCGACCAGTCCGAGACCGAGCGCGACCTTGCCGTACGTACCGCCGGGAATCTGCGTCCCGGGGAACGCGAGCGGCACCGCCACGCCCACGAAGATGAAGATCAGCAGGGCGGGCAGGCCCCGGAAGAACTCGATGTAGACGGTGGCGACCCACCGGTAGGGAGCGACGGAAGAGAGCCGCATCAGCGCCACGATCAGGCCGAGCACCAGACCGAAGGCGAATCCGGAGAGCGTGTAGACCACCGTGTTGCGCAGCGCGGTGGTGATGATCTCCGGGAAGAGCTCCTTGGCCAGGTCCTTCTGCGCGAACTGGTTCTGCAGCCGGTCCCAGTCGGCCAGGAAGCCGATCGCGACGATCGCCGCGACGAATACGGCGTACTGGATGCCCTGCGACACGCGGCGCCGCTGGCGCCTGGTCAGCCGAGAGGTCACGACGTGGCCTGGGGCAGCGGGCCGATCCACTGCTCGTACAGCTTCTTGTACGTGCCGTCCGCGCGGGCGTCCGATATCGCCTTGTTGATGGCGTCGAGGAGCTTCTTGTTGCCCTTCTTCACCGAGATGCCGTACTGCTCACCGGTCGTGATGTTGTCCCCGAGGACGAACTCGGCGGCGTTGGCCTTGTCCTTGAGCCAGCCCTGGACGACCGGGTAGTCGATGACGACGGCGTCGACCTGGCCGGTGCGCAGTCCGTTGAGGACCGCGTCCGAGCTCTCGAAGGCGACCGGGTCGAAACCCTTGTCCTTGGCGTAGCTCTCGCCGGTGGTCTCCGCCTGCGCGCCGAGCTTCTTCTTCTTGGCCTTGATGTCCGCCAGGGACTTCACGCCGCTCTTCTTGCTCGCGAGCAGCGCCTGCGTGGCGTCGAAGTACGGCACCGAGAAGTCCACGTTCTTCTTGCGCTCGGCGGTTATCGTCATGCCCGCGGCGGCGAGGTCACACTCGCCGGAGTTGAGGAAGGCGCCGGTCTTGAAGTTCTCGAACGGCGTGTCCAGGACCTTCTGCTCGACCTTGAGGTTCTTCGCCACGAGGTCGATCAGGGACACGTCGAAGCCGACGACTTTGCCGTTCTGTTCGAACTGGAACGGCGGGTACGGCAGGTGGGTGCAGGTGGTCAGCTGTCCCTTGTGGACCACGGGGACGCCGCCCGCCGCCTCACCCGCTCCATCGCCACTGGAGGAACAGCCTGCGGCGAGGAACATCCCCGCCGCAACGGCTCCGACGGTGGCGCGGGCACGGATACCGGTGCGGTGACTGCGCGATCCGCTGGCCGTCCAGAACACGGTTTGACCTCCATAGGTGCGTGGTGGGCGGCCGTCGTGGCGGGCCGCCCGTCGGAGATCGTAAGGCACGGGACGCGTGGGGTGAGGTGCCTGTCCACGATATGTACCAGCATGTGGGACGGCGTGGCGCGGCAGGTCCTGTCCGGCCCGATGTGCGGGACGGGACCTAAGTGACCTGGATCATCAGCTCGGGACGGTCCCACATCACGGCGGGCGGATTCGCCGGCACAGTGCCGGTCCGCCGCGCGCCCACGCTGAGGTAGAAGCCTTCGGCGGGCGGGTGCGAGACGATGCGCACGGCCGAGATCCCGGCGTCAGCCGCCTCGCCCATCATGTGCTCGATGAGCAGGCGGCCGACGCCGAGCCCCTGGGCGGCATCGGCGACGAACATCAGGTCCAGCTCCGCGGGGGCGAGGAGGAGGGCGTAGAAGCCGAGCACTCTGTCGTCGGTGCCGAGTGCCACGAAGACCTCGTGGGTCTCGATGTAGTCGGGACCTACCCGGTATCCGGCGATCATCGGGGCGTACGGGCCCTGATAGGCACGGGAGTCGCGTACGAGCTTGGTGAGCCGCTTGGCGTCGCGGGCGGTGGCTCGTCTGATCCGTACAGCCTCCGCGCGGGCCCTGCGGGCGGCACCGGTCATATGCGCACTCATGCAGAGAGTATTACCTGCCGCTGCCGACGGCGGCAGGCCTGCATATGTTGCCCCCGCCTGACGGGGGACATTTCCCGGCGCCTGTCCACCGTGAGCGGTAGCGCGAGTTGGCCCCGTGGAGTGACGCCTCGCCCGCGGGCGCTTCCTAGGCTCCCCCTTCATGAGGCTGTCGCCCCCTGCGCGGCCAACGGGAGAAGGGACCTCCTCGATGCCCCGAGTCCGTCTTGCCGCCGTCGCCGCCGCGCTGGTGCTCTCACTGGCCGGCACCGGGACGGCGTTAGCCGCTCCTCAGCACGGTCCCGCCGTCGCCGCGCTCGCGCCCAAGGAGGTTCGGCTCTCCCTGCCGCGCCCGACCGGGTCGTACGCCGTAGGACGCGAAACCCTGCACCTCGTCGACACGTCCCGCACCGACCACTGGGTGCCCGAGGCGGGCGCCCGCGAGCTGATGGTGTCGATGTACTACCCGGCGCGGCCCGGAACCGGCACACAAGCCCCGTACATGACCACCGAGTCGGCCCGGCTCCTGCTGGAGTACCAGGACCTCGACAAGCTCGTCCCCGCCGAGGTTCTCAGCGGCACCCGCACCCACTCGGCCACCGGCGCGCGGCGCGCGCACGGCCGCTTCCCGCTGGTGGTCCTCTCCCCCGGCTTCACCGCTCCGCGTACGACGATCAGCGCCCTCGCGGAGGAACTGACGAGCCGCGGCTATGTCGTCGCCACCGTCGATCATGCCTACGAGGCGGTGGGTGTGCCGTTCCCCGGCGGCCGGATCCTGCCCTGTACGGCATGTGAACTCGCCCAAGACGAGGCCGATCACGAAGCGATCGCCAACGGGCGGGCCAAGGATCTCTCCTTCGTGCTGGACAGATTGACGGGACGTCACTCGGCCTGGCGGTATGCGCGGCTGATCGACCCGAAGCGGATCGGGATGGGCGGACACTCCATCGGGGGCGCGAGCACCGCCTCGACGATGGCTCTCGACCGGCGGATCCGCGCCGGGGTGAACATGGACGGCGGCTTCGCCACCGCGCCCACCGCGGCCGGGCTCGGCGGACGTCCCTTCATGCTGCTCGGTACGGAGGCGGGTCACAGCCCAGGCGGCAGCAGCGACCCCACCTGGGACCGGGCCTGGCGCCGTCTCGACGGCTGGAAGCGCTGGGTGACGGTCGCCGGTTCCGGGCACTTCGCCTTCACCGATCTGCCGGTGTTCGGCGCGCAGTTGGGGATGAGCGATCCGGCGGAGCCGCTGCCGGGGCAGCGCGCGGGCGAGATCACCCTCGGCTATGTGGGCGCCTTCTACGACCTGCATCTTCGGGGCATCCCCCAGCCGCTGCTCGACGGGCCTTCGCCGCAGAACCCGGAGGTGAAGCTGCACAACCCCTGATCTGCCGCGGGCGCGGGCGTCAGTCGTAACTCCTCCGAGACCGGCCGGCCGCTCGCCGCGGCCGGCCGACGCCCCACCCCCTCACGCCGCGCGCCAGTACCCCAGGGCGTTGACGCGGTCCTTGGGCAGGCCAAGGTCCTTGCGTACGTAGGTGGTCAGCGCCCGGGTCGTCGCCGTGTCGCAGGCGATCCATACGTACGCGCCCGCCGGGTCGTCGAGCAGGCCGGGCAGTGCCGCCTTCACCTCGTCGACGAGGTGCGCACCCGCGTCGCGGCGCGGGACCCGGCGGAGATCGTGGTGCGCCGGGTCCACGCGCAGCGGCAGGTCCTTGTCCGAATCGTGCGTCGTCTCGAACCAGATCGTCGCCGGTACTCGAGGCAGCGCGTCGAGCAGGGAGTTGATCGCGGGGAGCGAGGCGGGGTCGCCGATGACGAAGAGCCGGGCCGGCAGCGGGTCGGGGGCGGTGAAGCCGGTGCCCTGGAGGGTGGCCTCGATGGTGTCACCGGGCTGGGCCTTGCGCGCCCAGTCGCTGGCGCAGCCGTCATGGAGTGCGAACTCCAGGCTGAAGGTCCCGGCGTCCGGGTCCGCGTCGACCAGGGTGTAGGCGCGCTGATGCGGCTTGCCGCCGTCGTCGAACCAGATACGCACCCACATGGTCGGGTGTACGCCGGTCAGCGCGAGCATGCCGCCGTCGGTGAAGTGCACCCTGCGGAAGTGGTCGGTGACCTCCTCGGCGCCGGTCACGGTGAACTCGAAGTCCTTGCCGCGCATCAGTTTGAGGACGACGCCCTCCCAGCCATGCCCCACAGCGTTCTCCTCCCCTGGGCCGGGTTTGTCACCCGAACACCTGTGCTTTAAGTTAGGCCAGCCTAACCTAAAGAGTCGGGAAACAGAGTGAGCACAAGGATCTACCGGGACGCCTGGGGAATCCCGCATCTGCGGGCAGACAGCGCGAGCGAACTCGCCTTCGCCCAGGGGCGCAATGCCGCGCTGGACCGGGCCTGGCAGATCGAGGTCGAGCGGCACCGGTCACAGGGAACCACCGCCGCCTTCCTGGGCCGGGACGCCGTCGGGTGGGACGTCTTCGCCCGCCGGTCGCGGCTCGACGACACCGCCCGGCGCTGCTTCGGCAGCCTCGACGAGGACACCGCCTCGTGGATCACGCGGTACGTCGACGGGGTCAATGCCGGTCTCGACGAGGGCGCCCGCCGGGCTCCTCAGTTCGCGGCCGCCGGACTGGCCCCCGGACACTGGCGCCCCTGGACGCCGCTGGGGATCTGGCTCTCCACCCACATTCTCTTCGCGGGCTTCCCCACCAAGCTGTGGCGCGAGGAGGTCGCCCGCGCCCTCGGCGACGAGGCGATCGAGCTGTTCGCCACCGACGGGAACGGCACGTCGGGAAGCAACGGCTGGCTCGTCACCGGCGAGCGCACGGCCGGCGGGGCGCCGTTGATCGCGGGCGACCCCCACCGGTTCATCGAGGACCCGGGGATCTATCAGCAGATCCGCCTGGCCTGCCCGGAGTTCGACGTGGTGGGTCTTGCCGTGCCGGGCGTCCCCGGAATCGCGCACTTCGGGCACACCGGGAGCGTGGCCTGGGCGATCACCAATGCCATGGCCGACTACCAGGACCTCTACCGGGAGCGGCTGCGAAGACGTGGCACGGACGTGGAGGCACTCGGCCCCGACGGCTGGAGTCCTGCCTCCGCGCACCGGGAGACCGTCGACGTCGCGGGCGGTGACCCCGTCGTGGTCGAGGTGATCGGGACCGCGCGCGGGCCGGTCGTGATCGGCGGCCCCGATGAGGATGTGGCGATCAGTCTGCGCGTTCCCCCTCGGGTGAGCGGGGACCTCGGCTTCGGCGCGCTTCCCGCGCTGCTGCGCGCGCGGACGGTCGCCGATGTGGACCGGGCCTTCGACCACTGGTCGGAGCCCGTCAATGTCGTACAGGCGGCGGACACCGCGGGCGGACTGCTGCACCGAGTCGCCGGCGCGGTGCCCCCTCGGCACCCGGACAACCGGCTCCGTGTCGTGCCCGCCTGGGAGGCCGCGCACACATGGCGCGGCCGCAGCGAACCGCTGCCCCGCGAGAGGGTGGAAGGCATCGCGGTGATGGCGAACCAGCGAGGCCTGGCCGCGCCGCTCGGAGTCGAGTTCGCACCACCCCACCGGGCCGAACGCATACGGGCCCTGCTCGAGGAGTCGCACACCTGGACCGCCAAAGGCATGGCCACCGTCCATATGGACAGTCGACTCGCCTCCGCCAAGCCCCTGTTGGAGCTGGTCGCCACGCTCGGCGGGCTGAGCGCGGACGCCGCGGTCCTACGGGACCAACTGCTGGGCTGGGACCTCCGGATGGACGCGGACAGCGTGGACGCCACCGCCTATGCGGAGGTGCGATCCGCGGTGGTACGGCGCATCGCGGAGCATCCGGAACTGGAGGAATTGGCCACACGGGTCGAGTCGGCGCCATATCCCGAGCTGTTCCGGCCCTGGCTGGCGCTCGTCCCCCGCGTCGCCTTCGCACTGGAGGGGCTGCTGACGACCGCTGCACTGCCCGGCCTGAACCGCGCGGATGTCGTACGCGCCGCACTGGAGGAGGTCGCGGGCACGGTCCGTACGCCCACGCCCTGGGGTGAGCGGCACCGGCTCGCACCGTGGCAGGCACTGCCCGGCGCGGAGCCGGACGCCGAGCCCGAGGTGTGGCCGGGACTGTCCGGCGACCACGACTGCGTGCTGTCCACGTCGAGCGTGCCGGGCATCACCGACCACAGTTTGCGAGGACCGGCCGCTCGCTATGTGTGGGACCTGGGGTGCCGCGAGGACAGCCTCTGGGTGGTCCCCTTCGGCGCGTCCGGGATACCCGGCGACGCCCATCACCGCGACCAGCTGCCGCTGTGGCTGCGCGGCGAACTCGCCCCCCTCGTCACCGACTGGAACCGACTCACCGAGGAGAGCCATGACGTCTGAATCCACCGCGCAGTCCCCCGCCCGCCAGGACGCCGCCCGGCCTCGCGAGGCCGTGTTCGAGAAGGTCGTCGACGGCTTCGGGACCGTACGCATCGTCCCGGTGGATCCCGCCGCCGACGCCGGTCTGATCCACGGCTGGGTCACCGAGGAACGCGCCCGCTACTGGGGAATGACCGACCACAGCCGCGAGCAGGTGCAGGAGATGTACGAGTACCTGGACTCGCTCACCACCCACCATGCCTTTCTCGTCGAGCGGGACGGTGAGCCGGTCGCGCTCTTTCAGACGTACGAACCGGACGCCGACCCGGTCGGCGAGTGCTACGACGTGCAGCCCGGCGACCTCGGGGTCCACCTCCTGATCGGCCCCGCCAACGGCGCCCCGCAGCGAGGCTTCACCGGCGAGCTGCTCCGCGCCTTCATCGCCTACGCACTCTCCGACCCGGCACACCGGCGGATCGTCGTCGAGCCGGACGCCCGCAACACGAAGGCCATCGAGCGCATGGTGCGGGCCGGTTTCGTGCTCGGACCCGAGATCGACAAGCCGGAGAAGCGGGCCCGGCTGGCCTTTCTCAGCCGCGACGCGATGGCGCGCCGCGGCTGAGCGTCCGGGCCCGTCAGCCGGTCCGGTCGAGGAAGTCGGCAACCAGCTCGGCGAACTCGTCCGGGCCGACGACCCGGGTGCCCAGCTGCTCGGCCTTCTCCCGCTTGGATCCCGCGTTTTCACCGGCGACAAGCAGTGAAGTGCGCTTGGAGACGCTGGAGGAGGACTTGCCCCCGGCCCGCTCGACGAGTTCGTTCATCTGGTTGCGGGAGAGCTTCTCCAGGACGCCCGTCATCGCGCCCGTGACCACGACGGTCATCCCGGCCAGCGGGCCCTCGTCCGCGGCGGCCGCCTCGCCCCCGTCCTCCTCGGCCTCGACCGGCGGGGTCGCACCCGGCTCGGTCATATTGACGCCCGCCGCGGCCAGCCGGTCGATGAGCGGTCCCAGCTCGGCGAGTTCGGCCACCACCATCGTGGCCTTCTCCACGCCGATGCCGTCGACCCGCTGGAGGGCCTCGGCATCGGCGGCTCGTATGTGTTCCATTGTCGCGAAGTGGCGCGCGATGCGGCGTGACATCGAGCGGCCGGTGCCGCGGACGCCGAGCGCGCAGAAGACCCGGGACAGCGGCCTCTCCTTCGCCGCCCCGATGGCAGCCAGAAGATTGTCGGTACTCGTCTCCCCCATCCTCTCCAGGCCGAGCAGCTGCTCCCTGGTGAGCGAGAACAGACCGGCGAAGTCGCTGACCAGGCCCGCCTCGACGAGCTGGACGACGCGCGTCGTACCGAGGCCCTCGATGTCGAGCTGGTCGCGCCCCGCGGCGTACGAGACGGAAGCCACCAGCCGGCAGTCGCGCCCTCGCACGCACCGCCAGCGCTGCTCGGAGGTGTCGATCTCCGAGCCGCACTGCGGGCACGCCTCGGGGAAGCCGATCGGCTGCTCGTCCCCCGTACGCAGATGGGCGACCGGCGCCTCGATACGAGGGATGATGTCGCCCGCCTTGTAGACCATCACGCGGTCGCCGATGCGCAGATCGCGGCGGGTGATGTCGGCGGGGTTGTGGAGGGTGGCATAGGTGACGGTCGATCCGTCGATCTCCACCGGCTCCAGGACCGCGCGGGGCGCGATGATGCCGGTGCGACCGACATTCCACTCCACACCGAGCAGTGTCGTCACCTTCTCCACGGCGGGCAGCTTGTACGCGATGGCCCATCTCGGCGCACGCGAACCGTTGCCCGCCGCAGTCTGGTCGGCGGCGAGGTCGGCCTTGATGACGATGCCGTCGATGCCGAACGGCAATTGAGGACGCAGCGCCCCTATCTCACCGACGCGCGCCTGAATCTCCTCGACGGTGCTCAGGGTGCGAGGCGCGACGGCGGTGGTCTCGGCGGTGTGCACACCGAGGCCCGCGACGTATGTCATGAGAGCGCTGTGCGGCCACTCCCCCAACTGCTCGGCGAGGACCTCGCCGGAGTCCGCGAGCGCCAGCGCGCCATAACCGAAGAAGGTCATCTCCACCCGGTACTCGCGGTCCCTGGCGCGCAGCGTGCCCGCCGCGCCGTTGCGCGGGTTGGCGAAAGGAGCCCCGCCGTGCTCGGTGCGCGCCGTGTTGGCCTGCTCGAACTGCTCGTTGGTCATGAGCACTTCGCCGCGCACCTCCAGGGTGACCGGCTCTGCCAGCCGGTCCGGCAGGCCGGTGATGGTGCCGATCGCATGCGAGACGTCCTCGCCCGCGCTGCCGTCACCCCGGGTGATGAGCCGGACGAGCCGCCCGTGCTCGTAGCGAGCGGCTATCGCCAGGCCGTCCAGCTTGGGCTCGACACTCCACTGCTCGACCGGCCGGCCGATCCGGCGCTCCACCGAGGCAGCCCACGACTGCAGCTGCTCGGCGGAGAAGACATTGTCCAGGGACAGCATCGGCACCGTGTGCGGCACATCCCCTACAGCCGCGCCTGCGGCCACCTTCCCGGTCGGCGACCGGTCCGCCTTCTCGTCCGGATGCGCCTGCTCGTAAGCGGCGATGCCGCGCACCAGCCGGTCGTACGCATCGTCGTCGAGGGTGCTCTCGCCCGTCGCGTAGTACGCGGCGGCGGCCTTCGTCGCGGTCTCGACCGCCTCGGCGTAGGCAGCGGAGTCTTCGAGAGTCGCGGCAGCGGCATGCGCGGGAGTTGATGTCGTCATGGCTCTCATAGTGCCGCCCACCACTGACAACGGCCCTGGCCCGCGCTGCCGGCCGCCTACTCCGAGCCGATCGGCGTCCCCTGATGGAAGTACAGCCGCCAGCCCTCGGGGTTCCTGCGCCACAGGGAGCTGCGGCGGGCCCGGCGGCCGCTCTCGTCGGACACGTACGTCACCTGAACGAGCCCGGGAGCCAGCAGCGTGCCATGCAGGTCGCTGACGGCGACGGGCTTCACCGGCTCGCCCGGAACCGGTGTCGTCGTGCTCAGAATCGTCGTACGGTCCCAGCGCTGCCCCGATGCCCCGAACTCGAAGAACTCCGGGTCCAGCAGCTCCAGGACCTCGCCGGCGAGGCTCGCACCACCGGATCGAGCAGGTGCAGTTCCCCCTCGACCGCCGCGTCGACCGACTGTTCCGCCTCGTCATACATGGCGCGAGCCTTGTACCGTCAGAGGTGTCCGTCAAGCGGAAAACGGGCGCGGCGGGCAGTGTCGCCTCGAAGGCGTACACGACGCCGTCGCCGTCCCGCCCGGGCGGCCATTGGCATATGGCAGAGGCACCACCGTATCGAGTGTTGCCAAATCCCTTACGGGCCATCGCTCCCTGTGCAACAGTCGTAACCGGTCCATTTGTTGAGACCTGGCTGTGGCCGCGCCTGTATCGGAGTACGACATGCCGTCCCATGTGTTCGCGGACCGTCCCGCCCCGCAGCCGCCCGAGCGCGGCACCGTCGACGCGCTGATCACCCGGACGCGCCGGCTGCGCGGCGACGTGGACGCCGTCCGCCGGGACGCCGCGACGGACGAGGACGACCCGCAGGGGCGCTGGCAGCGGGCACTGTGCGACCTCGCCGTTCACCATCTCGACGACCTCGGCTCGCACCTGGGACAGCTCAAGGAAGGCCTGCCGCAGGAGCCGCTCGACGCCTTCGAGGACGAGCTCGCCGAGTACGAGGCGGACAACGCCCGGACCACCGGATCGCTCCTGAGCCGGGTCGGCAGCGCAGAATGGAATCTCCTCACCGACGAGGTGAGCTGGTCCGACGAGCTGTACCAGATCCTCGGGCGCTCCCCGCAGAGCGGCCCCATGTCTCTGGACGAGCTGCCCTCCATCGTCTTCGCGGAGGACCAGGGCCTGCTCACCGCGCTGGTGACGGACTGTCTGGTGGACGGCCGGCCCATCGACGGCGAGTTCCGTATGGTGCGCCCCGACGGCAGGGTCCGCACCGTTCACATGATGGGCGAGCCCGTACTCGACTCCGACGGATCGACCGCCGCCATGTGGGCCGTGTTGCGGGACGTCAGCGAATTGCGCCGCAGCCAGCGCGCGGTGCGCGAGACCCGTGATTCCCTTCAGCGCCGCCAGCACTTCGCGCAGACGGAGCACCGGCTCGCGGTCGAGCTCCAGGAGGCCGTACTTCCGCCCTGGCGGGGATCCTTGCAGTTCCCGCTCGACGGCGACGGGCCGACCGCATTGGATGTCGCGGCGCACTATCTGCCGTCCGCCAACAGCGCGTTGATCGGCGGCGACTGGTACGACGCGCTCCAACTGCCCTGCGGCGAGTCACTGTTGAGCGTCGGCGACCTGACCGGCCACGGCGTGAGCGCGACATCGGCGATGGCGATGCTGCTGGGCGCCCTGCGCGGAATGGCCGTTGCGGGGATCAGGCCCGGGCCGCTCATGGCGCATCTCAACCAGCTTCTGGAGACCTCGGTGCAGCCCGCCCTGGGCAGTGCGGTGTGCTGCCGGTACGACCCGGCGAGCCGGACCCTGTCCTGGGCGCAGGCGGGGCACCCCGCCCCGCTGCTGTTCCGCAACGGGACGGGGCGCGCCCTGACGCCGCCCGACGGGGTGCTGCTCGGTGCGACGTCCGGCGCCGAGTACGAGCAGGCCGAGGTGCGGCTGCTCCCCGGCGATCTGCTCATCCTGCACACCGACGGCCTGACGCGCAGGAACGCTGCCGAGGAAGGTGACACGGACCGGCTGCTCGCGCTGGCACCGCGGTTCGCCGAGGCCCGCGACGCCCAGGAATGCGTACGGACGGTCGTCGAGACCTTCGGTGAGGACGGCCGTGAGCACGACGCCTGCGTGATGGTCGCGAGGATCGGCGCGTAGAAGGCCCGCGTGGGCAGGCTCGCCCAGTGGGTCGGTAGAGGTCAGTAGTGGGGTCGGGTCCTGGGGCGCGTACCGCGCTGGACTGTACGGCGCGTACCGCGCTGGACTGGACTAGATTTCCGCGCTCCTCGGTTTCTTCGAGGGGCTGTTGGGCAGGGCCAGCTGGATCTCCTCGCGCAGATCCTGGATCTTCGGATAGCCGGAGTAGTGTCCGGTCAGCCGGTACATCTCCCGCAGCCTGTCCCACGTCCGGTGCGAGGAGGTCTCCCCCATCGAGACGAGTGCCAGCCTTGCGTAGCGGTCGGCCTGTTCGGGGTCGTCGGCGATGAAGCATGCCGAGGCCAGTGAGATGTAGTCGAAGATCTTCGAGCGCTGTCGGCCGCCTTCGCGCAGCTCCAGCGCCATTTTGGCGTGGTTCTGCGCGGTGGCCGCGGCGGACGGGTCGTGTTCGGCGAGGGTGCGGTAGGCGAGTGCCTGCATGCCGTGCAGATCCGCCTCGTCGAACATCTGCATCCAGCTCGGCGGTGGCACATCACTCTTGTCGGAGACGAAGAGGTCCTCCGCCTCACCGAGCGTGCGGCGCATGGCCTGGCCGCGGCCCATGGACGCCTGTGCCCAGGCCTCGATGGTGTGCAGCATCGCCTGGGTGCGCGGCAGGACCTGTTCGCCCGAGCCGGACTTGGCGAGCTTCATCAAGTCCAGGGCATCGTCGGGACGGCCCAGATGGACCATCTGCCGGGCAGCTCTGGAGAGCGCTTCGCCGGCGCGCGGGCGGTCGCCGCCCTCGCGTGCCGCGTGGGCGGCGATGACGAAGTACTTCTGGGCGGTGGGTTCGAGGCCGACGTCGTGGGACATCCAGCCGGCGAGTACGGCGAGGTTGGCGGCGACGCCCCACAGGCGCCGCTGGAGATGGTCGGGGTGGTGGTAGGCGAGCATGCCGCCCACTTCGTTGAGCTGCCCCACTACTGCCTTGCGCTGGAGCCCGCCGCCGCGGGCGGCGTCCCAGGCGCGGAACACTTCGACGGAACGCTCCAGTGCCTCGATCTCCTGCGACCCGATGGGGGCGGCCTCATAGCGGTCGAACCCAGCGGGGTCGGCGCGCAGGGGATGGTCGGTACGGGGAGCGTCCTGGACGAGTGCGGGGTCGGTGTGCAGCCAGTCGTGCATGGCGCCGCTGAGTGCTGAGCCTGCGGCGAGCGCGGCGCCCGCACCCACCAAGCCGCGTCGGTTGAGCATGAGGTCCATTCCCGTGAATTCGGTGAGGACCGCCGCCGTCCGCTCGGGCGCCCACGGAAGGCCGTCAGGGTTGCCTGCTCCCTTGACGTCCCGCCGTCTACCCGCTCGCCCGACTCGTACGAACCCGAGGTCCTCGATGGTCACGACACGACCGAGTCGCTCGGTGAACAGAGCTGCCAGCACTCGTGGCACGGGATCGCGCGGGGTCTCCCCCATGTCGATCCAACGCCGCACCCGTGAGGTGTCGGTCGCCAGCTGGGGGTGGCCCATGGCCGCCGCCTGCCGGTTCACGAGTCTCGCGAGTTCGCCCTTGGACCAGCCGGCCAGGCCGAACAGGTCGCAGAGGCGGGTGTTGGGTTCTCCGGTCACGTCAAGCCCCCAGGTTCTCGGCTGAGTTGACACTAACCCTCTGTCATAGGGCTGGCGACTATTCGCCACGGTTCGCCAGGGTGCGCCAGATGGTGTGCCACCCGCGAGGGGGTGTGACGTAGGAACGCGCCACCTCGGCTCGGCAGCCGGAGGCATTCCCCAGGGTGTTGCCCGGCTGCCGGGGCGGGGCCGCGTACGCAACTTGTCGGCACACGAAGGGATCTGTCACCCCATGTACACAGCATCGTCCTCCGTGTCCGTCCCTCACCGGCCGCAGCGCACCGCTGTCCCGGCCGTCGGCACCGGGCCGTATCTCGACCCGATCCACGCCGGCCGGGCTCGACGGCCGGCGGGAGCCGTCGGCCAACCCCTCAGCGGGAGAATCGACTTGTCCGGCCCTCAGGGCGCACAGCTGCGCATGGCTGTCGCGTCGGTGCACCGGATCTGCCCGGAGTTCCATCCGGTGCAGGTGCTGCGCCGCAGCGGACGTTCGGTACTGATCGTCGGCACCACCGGACGGACGACGGCGGTCGCCAAGTGCTTACTGGATCACTCGCCCGTCTGGGCCGAGCGGCTCCGCCACGAAATAGCTGCATATCGCGCCTTCGTCCGGCACCGCCCACCAGTGCGGGTTCCGCGGCTCATCGCCGCGGATCCCGACAACTGCACACTGGTGATCGAGCGGATGCCGGGCCGGGCGGCGGCCCTTGCACGGCACCCGGCCGAGGCTCCGCCCCGTGCCGATGTACGGGCCGCCCTCGGCGCGATCGCGCGACTCAACTCCTGGCGCCCGCCGGCCGGGATGTTCGACGCCCCGCTCGACTATGCGGCGCGCATCTCGCGCTACCACGAGCTGGGGCTGTTCACCGACCGCGACCTCGGGGACCTGCAGAAGCTGCTGCACGGTCTGGCGCACGCCGGCGGACGGCAGGGCATGGGCCAGTTCTGTCACGGCGACGCTCTGCTCTCCAACATCCTGCTGTCGCCCACGGGTCCGGTGCTGGTCGACTGGGAGCACGCCGGCTGGTATCTGCCCGGCTACGACCTGGCGACGCTGTGGTCGGTGCTGGGGGACGCGCCGGTGGCGCGCCGTCAGATCAGTCAGCTGGCACAGCAGGCGGGACCGGCCGCGCGGGACGCGTTCCTGGTGAATCTGATGATGGTGCTGACCCGGGAGATCCGTACCTACGAGACGGCCGTTCAGCGCACGATGCGGGACGCGCCGCCCGCGGGCGGCGCCCAGATTCCGCCCGGCGGACTGTCGGCCGGTGAGGAGCAGCGTCTGCTGCTGCGGCGGCTGCACGACGACTGCGCAATGGCCCGCCGGGCCGTGCGCGCGGCGGTCGGCACTCGCTGACCGACCGCCACAGAGGGGGAAACGCGCCGCGCGCCCAGTGCCGACACACTGGGCGCGCGGCGCGTTGTGCTGCCCGCTCCCGACCCGCATTGCCGTACACCCGAACATGCCTTCCGTATACGGACATTGGTCCACGCCACTGACGCGCCGCAGGCCCGGGACCGGTGCCGCCGAAACTCGGCGACATGCGTGCTGACGTGCGAAATCCTTACCGCGAGCCAAGATTGACGGATCGTCCGGGAGTCGATACGCCTGTAGACGAACACGACCCGGCAGGCTCGTCACGCACCATCCGTCCCTGGAGGCCGCCTTGCAAGGATCCGCCCCCGTACGAGTGAGAAGCGTCCGCCGGCGCATGCTGAGAGCGGGGGGCGCGGTGGCGTCCGCCGCCCTGCTGCTGCCACTGGTCTCGGCCGGTCCTTCGGCCACCGCCGAACAGCGCGCCGGCGACGGGCTGCAGAGCGACTTCGCCGCGGCCGCCGCGAAGTACCGGGTGCCGCAGAGCGTGCTGCTCGGCGTCTCGTATCTGCAGTCCCGCTGGGACACGCACGGCGGCGCCGCGAGCGTCACGGGCGGCTACGGGCCGATGCACCTGACGGATGCCAGGACCGCACTGGCCGAGGCGCCGCACCACTCGCACGGCGGCGAGGACGCGCGCGGCGACGACGCCCGACCGGCGCCGATGACCGCCGGGGCGGAGCTTCCGCAGGTGTCCGAACTCCCGGCCCGGCTGCGGACCATGGACCGGGCGGCAGAGCTGTCGGGGTACTCCGCCGGGCGGCTTCGGGACAATCCTGCCGCCAATGTGAGCGGTGGCGCGGCCCTGCTCGCGGACGCGCAGAAGAAGCTGGGCCGCCCGCTGAGCGAGGACCCGGCGGACTGGTACGGCGCGGTGGCACGTTTCTCCGGCGCCGACGACGTCGCGACGGCGACGACGTACGCCAACGACGTATTCGACGTGATCCGCACCGGCGAGTCGCGGATCACGGACAGCGGTCAGCGGGTCGCGCTCGAGGCCGACCCGGCCGTGGTCACCGATCCGGCGCAGGCGGCCGGCCTCGGGCTGCGGACGGCGGACGCGCGGAAAACGGAGTGCCCGCTGACCGTGGCCTGCGAGTGGATTCCCGCGCCGTACGAGGAGTTCGGCGACCACGACTACGGCAATCACGATCTGGCGGACCGGCCCGCGTCCCAGTCGGTGAAGTTCATCGTCATCCACGACACCGAAGGCTCCTGGGACACCACTCTCAAGCTGGTCCAGGACCCGGCGTATGTCTCCTGGCAGTACACGCTGCGCTCCTCGGACGGGCACATCGCCCAGCACGTGCCCCTCAAGGACGTGGCCTGGCACGCAGGCAACTGGTACGTCAACGCCAAGTCGGTGGGTCTGGAGCACGAGGGCTTCCTGGTCTCGCCGGACGCCTGGTACACGGAGGCGATGTACCGCTCGTCGGCCCGGCTGGTGAGGTACCTCGCGAAGAGATACGGCATCCCGCTGGACCGCCGGCACATTCTGGGACACGACAATGTGCCGGGCACGACGGCCGCGACGATCCGCGGGATGCACACCGATCCGGGCCCGTACTGGGACTGGTCGCACTACTTCCGGCTGCTGGGCCGCCCGTTCACGCCGACCGCGGGGCCCGGCAGCGATGTGGTCACGATCCGCCCGGACTACGCGCGGAACCAGCCGGTGTACACGGGCTGTGTGAAGCCCGCCGACGCCTGCGTGCCGCACGGCTCGGGTGCGGTACGGCTGCACACCGCACCCGCCGAGGACGCCCCGCTGGTCAAGGACATCGGTCTGCGCCCCGGCGGCGAGGACTCCACCACCGGCGTCAACGACATGGGCGCCCGGGCCTCGACGGGCCAGCAGTACGCGGTCGCCGGTCGCGAGGGCGACTGGACGGCGATCTGGTTTCTGGGTCAGCAGGCGTGGTTCCACAACCCGCGCTCACGGCCGACGGCGGTCGGCGCCCGGGGCGTGCTGCTCACACCGAAGCCGGGCGCGCCACAGATCCCGGTGTACGGGCGTGCCTACCCGGAGGCGGCGGCATACCCGGCCGGTGTCCCGGTGCAGGCGATCTCGCCGCTGCCGTACAAGCTCCTCGCCGGTCAGAAGTATGTGGTGGGCGACAGGATGCCCGGTGAGTATCTCTACGCGACGACGTTCGACACGGCCGGACACACGGTGGTGCGCGGCCAGGAGCCGTACTACGAGATCCAGTTCGGGCACCGGGTCGCCTTCGTGAAGGCCGCCGACGTGACCCTGGTGCGGTAGTACGCGAGCCGCGGTGCGCCATCGTTCGTGGGGTCCGGTGGCGCACCGCCCACGCTTCATGGGCGCGGATGTGCCGAAGGTGTCAGCCCTGCTGGAAGAGCTCCGCGGGCAGCGGCTTGAGCAGCGCGTACAGATCGTCGGTGATCGGCCGGTCCCAGCTGGCGATCGTGACGAGGACATTGTCGCTGCGGTCGAACTGCACGCAGGAGATACGGCTTTCGGAGAGCTTGACGCGGCGCACGATCAGGAGGTTGTCGCCCTGCATCACCGGCGTGTCCTCGACACCCACGACGTCGACGGGCTCGTCGTTCTCCAGCGCCAGCAGCAGCTGGGCCACCTCGAAGGGGATCTGTCCCTCTTCGAGCTCTCGGGCCGGCGAGCCTTCCGGCAGATTGCCGATGATCATCGCGGGGCCGCGGCCGCCGAACAGGTCGTACCGCAGGAAGACGCCCTGGCAGGTTCCGTCGGGGGCGGGCAGCAGACCGGCGCCGAGATTGCCGGGCCAGTCGCCCGGGTCCATGGCCAGGACGTCGAAGTCCGGGCCCGCGGGGGTGGCGGCGCTGCGGCGGCGGAGGAAGGACATACCGCCATGGTACGTGTCCGGGCGGGCCCGGCCGAGCCGGGGCCCGAAGCCTCTGGGACGCCGCCGGTCACCGTCCACGGCCGCCGTCCAGCCCCTCGGCCGGGCCCTTGCCGATGGCGTCCGCCAGGCCCGCCTCGTCGGTGCCCGCCTTGCGGTAGACGGCCGAGAGCAGCCTGGTCACGGTCTGCTCGTCGACGTGGAGGGCGACGGCGACGGACGCCCTGTCGCGGCCCTGGGCGGTGAGGACGGCGGCCGTCCGCTCGCGGGTGGTCAGCGCGTCGGTTTCGATGGCACGCAATCTGCGCGGGCGCAAGCCGGCCGCCGCCAGCTCGTCGCGGGCGGTGTCGGCGAGCCCGTCGGCGCCGCACTGTCCGGCGGCCTCCAAGCCTCGGTAGAGATACTCGGCGGCGTCCTTCGAGCGGCCCGTGCGGCGCAGCTGCGCGCCGAGGTCGACGAGAGCCCGGGCGAGTTCGTAGGCGGCCGGTGAGCGCTCCAGATGGGTGACCGCCTCTTCGAGGAAGGCGGTCCTTTCGGTGCCGCCGCAGACTTCGGCGGCCACCCGCAGGGCCTGGCCGACGACGGAGGCGGTGGCGAAGCGGCGGGCGCGCTGCACCGCCTCCAGGGCGGTCGCGCGGGCCCGCTCCGGCGCGTCGTGCACCTCGGCGAGGGCGAGATGGAGCTGCCAGGGGCACCAGGCGGGATTGCGCATTCCGCGCGGGTCGAGCCGCCTGCCCGCCGCGGCGAGTTCGACGGCCGCTTCTTTGGTACGGCCGCGAGCCAGCAGGAGCTCGCCGTACACGGTCTGGGAATCGGGGAAGGTCACGGCCGCGGGGAAGGGTTCGCCGAAGTCGTGGTCCTCGGCGACCTGTACCGCCTCGTCCGCACGCCCTCTGGCCAGCAGGACCTCGACGAGGGTGCCCAGCGCGTACCACTCGACGGGGGTGCGCGGCCCGACACGTTCGGCGAGCCGCAGCCCGGCCCGTACGAAGTCCTCCGCCTCCGCGAGACGCCCGCGCCGGAAGCGTATGTACGCGAGCAGGGTGTAGGCGAAGGAGAGATGGGCGCCGCGCCAGCCCTGGCGCTCGAACTCCGCGGTCCCGGCGGCGAAGAGCTCCTCGGCGCGGCCCGGCCGGTCGCCGTACATGAAGGTGAGCGCGACCAGCACGGGGACCTCGAAGCCGCGGTCCTCGACGGCCCAGCTGAGGCCGCCCTCCAGAGCCCGTTCGGCGTGGGCCAGCGCGACGCCCGCCGGTTCGGCGCGCAGCATGGCGTCCCAGGCGCGCAGCCCGATGATGTACCGCTCGGTGAGGTCGCGCCCGGTGAGCCGGTCGGCGAGCCGGGCCAGGCGTCGGGAGCGGGCGGGCGAGTCGGGCTCGTCGGCGCGGAAGGCGTCCCACATGAACTTCTCGGACTGCATCCGCAGCCGGGTGCGCGGATCGCTGCTGAGGCGGGCCTCGCGGGCGAGGGTGTCGGAGGCTTCGCCGAGGCGGTCGGAGTGCGCCAGTACCTGGGAGAGCCGGTAGACGATGCCCTGGCGCAGGGCCGGGTCGGCGACGGGCTCTTCGAGGGCGGCGCGCAGGTGGTTGACGGTGGTGGCGGGCTCGGTGAGCAGCGACGCGCAGCCCAGTTCGTACAGGACGGCTGCCCGGTCGTCATAGGCCGGGGGTTCGCGCAGGGCGCGGGCGAGATGACGGCGGGCGGCGTCGGGGGCTCCGGCGCGCAGCGTCTCGCGCGCGGCCTGGCGCAGATGGTGGACCACCCACGGGTCGCCCTCGGGGTGGGTCTCCATGAGATGGCGGGCCGCGGCCGTGGAACCGAGTCCGGCGTCGACGACGGACCAGGCGGCCTGGCCGTGCAGTGCGACGCGTACGGCGTCGGGGATGGCCCGGTAGACGGCGGTGGCGATCAGCGGGTGGACGAATTCGAGAGTGCCGTCGGCGGCCTGGGGACCGGTGAGGATACGGGCGTCGCGCAGCCGCTCGACGGCGTCGGCGGCCTCTTCCCTGCCGAGGCCGGCGACGTCGGCAGCGAGGTCGGGCCGGATCTCGGTGCCGAGTACGGCGCCGGCCCAGGCGAGGCGCACGCTGGAGGTGCCGAGGCGTTCGAGGCGGGCGATCAGTCCGCTGCCCTTGACGGCGGTTGCCAGATCGCGCAGGAGGTGGGCGCCCGACTCGTTGGGTTCGAGTCCGCGGTCGCTGATCTTGGCGGTGAGTTCGACGGCCTCGAAGGGGTTGCCCGCGGTGACGGCCCAGCATTCGCGGCAGAAGGCGTCGTCGGCGTGTGCGCCGAGCTGTTCGCGCACCAGTCGGCCCACGGCGGGCGCCGTGAGCGGTTCGAGGTCGATGGGGCGCTGTCCGGCCCGGCCGGGAAGACCGCGGAACTGCCGTGCGTGGTCGGGCAGTTCCTCGGGACGGTAGGCGACGACGAGCAGCATGGGCAGCTGTTCGGCCCGGGGCGCGAAGGCGGCGAGCCAGCTCAGCGACTCCGGGTCCGCCCAGTGGGCGTCGTCGAGTACGAGAACGACCGGGGCACGCTGGACGGCGAGATGGGTGAGGACCCAGTCGAGGCCGTCACGCAGGCCCTGGGGGTCGGGCGGGGCGCCCGCCTCGGCGGTGCACAGGCCGAGTGCGGGTCCCACGATCGCGTACCAACTCCCCAGCCGGAGCCGCAGGGCGGCGTCCGACGAACCGGCGAGCTGGGGCTGGAGCAGCTGGCGTGCGACATGGAAGGCGACCTGCTGCTCCTGGTCGCCGCCGCGGGCGGAGAGGATGGTGCAGCCCTTCGCCGCGGCACGGCGGCGCACCTCGGTGAGCAGGGTCGTCTTGCCGAGGCCGGCGTGGCCCGCGAAGGCGAGCAGAGCACCGCCCGGGCGCTCGGGCGGGTCCAGGTCGTCCGTGCTGAGGCCCGTCAGCTCGCCCAACGCCTCGTCCACGGCAGCCAGTTCGGCTTCACGCTCGTAGAGTCGACGCCTGGTTCTGCCGGCGCGTCGCGTCATGGTGCACCCCCACGGCCGGGGCGTACGCCCGGCGCGATGAAGGGGCTGCCGGACGGACGTCCTCAAGGCACCTCAGGGTACGCCCGCGAGGCCACGGGGGGAGCAGCCTTGACAAATGCGTTTATGCGAATCCCCGGTGGTCACGTCAGGCCGACGTCTGGGTGGAACCCATCCCGGGTGCGGCCGCACCGTTGATCTGCTCTATCGCCTGCCGTGCGTGCTCACCCGGGGTGCGACCGGTCAGCGACGACACGGAGGAGGGCGCGGCGACCTGGCTCCGCTCCGCGGGCCTCGCGTGACCCGCCGACCGTGTACGCAGCCGATGGCTGGCGGCCTCGTCCAGGCTCACCGGGCGCTGCATCTGGGCGGCCAGCCGGCTCGCCTCCTGCCCGAGTGCCGCGAGATCTTCCCACTGCAGGCGGACGACCAGGCGGAGTTCGGCCTCCCCGTCCGGGAGGGCCTGGAGGGGAGGAGTGACGGAGTCGTTCATGGGCTGTCCTCACGGTCTCGGAACGGAATCCTCGCGGGAACTCTGCGCACCCCGCATTCGGGGGTGCGCAGAGTGATACGGGAAACGCCCGCCGCGTGTTCAGTCCCGGATCAACTGCGTCCCGGGGGCAGCGGAGTCCTAGGTGAGGTCGAACTCCCCCTCGCGGGCGTTCAGGACGAAGGCGCGCCACTCGGCAGGAGTGAAGATGAGCGACGGGCTCTCCGGCCGGCCGCCATTGCGCATCGCGATGAAGCCCTCGACGAAGGCGATCTGGACGTCTCCCGTTCCCTGACTGCTGGACTGCCAGTCGGCGTTGCTGAGATCCAGTTCCGGCTTGTCCCAGCCCGAAAACCTCTGCGTGGTGGTCGTGCTCTCGGCCACGTCCGTGCTCCTCCCGGGTCGTCTCCGCGCCTCAGACTAGCGATCGTCTCCGGCCCGGGACAGGCCACGGAAGCAGGACCGCGGCCTGTCCTCGGTGATGCGTCCGGCGCCCGGCGGTCAGGTGGCGGGCGGTTCGGCGCCGACCAGCCACATGGAGAAGAACTGTGCCCCGCCGCCATAGGCGTGCCCCAGTGCTCTGCGAGCCCCCTCCACCTGGTGCTCGCCCGCCCGGCCGCGCACCTGGAGGGCCGCCTCGGCGAAGCGGATCATGCCGGAGGCCCCGATGGGGTTGGTGGACAGCACCCCGCCGGACGGGTTGACGGGCAGATCGCCGTCGAGTTCGGTGACCCCGGACTCGGTGAGCTTCCAGCCCTCGCCCTCGGCGGCGAAGCCCAGGTTCTCCAGCCACATCGGCTCGTACCAGGAAAACGGGACGTACATCTCCACCGCGTCGATCTCCCTGCGCGGATCGGCGATGCCCGCCTGCCGGTAGACATCGGCGGCGCAGTCCTTGCCCGCCTGGGGTGACACGAAGTCCTTGCCCGCGAACATGGTGGGCTCGCTGCGCATCGCACCGCCGTGCATCCACGCGGGCGGCCGCGGTGAACGAGCGGCGCCCGCACGGTCCGTGAGGATCATCGCGCACGCGCCGTCGGACGACGGGCAGGTCTCCGAGTAGCGGATCGGGTCCCACAGCATCGGGGACGCCTGGACCTTCTCCAGGGTGATGCCGTGCTCGTGGAGATGGGCGTACGGATTCTTCAGGGCGTTGCGGCGGTCCTTGTAGGCGACGAGGGAGCCGACCGTGTCAGGGGCGCCGGTGCGGCGCATGTACGCCCGGACGTGCGGGGCGAAGAAGCCGCCCGCGCCCGCCAGCAGGGGCTGCTGGAACGGGATCGGCAGGGACAGGCCCCACATGGCGTTGGATTCGGACTGCTTCTCGAAGGCGAGGGTCAGGACGGTGCCGTGCACGCGCGATGCCACCAGGTTCGAGGCGACCAGCGCGGTGGAGCCGCCGACCGAGCCCGCGGTGTGGACGCGCAGCATCGGCTTGCCGACCGCGCCGAGCGCGTCGGCCAGATACAGCTCCGGCATCATCAGGCCCTCGAAGAAGTCGGGAGCCTTGCCGATGACGACGGCGTCGATGTCCGCCCAGGTCAGCTCCGCGTCGTCCAGGGCCCGCCCCGCCGCTTCCCGGACGAGGCCCGCGAGAGAGACGTCCCGGCGGGCGGCGACATGCTTCGTCTGGCCGATGCCGACGACGGCCACGGGCTCCTTAGGCATCGGAGGCATCTCCTTCGAGTACGGCGACGAGGTTCTGCTGGAGGCAGGGGCCTGAGGTGGCGTGGGCGAGGGCCCGGTCGGACTCGCCGCGGTGGATACGGGCGGCGGCCTCGCCGAGCCTGATGAGGCCCGCGGCCATGACCGGGTTGGCGGCGAGGGCTCCGCCGGACGGGTTGACCCTCACCCTGTCGTCGAGGTTGAGGGCCCGGCGCAGGACGACTTCCTGCGAGCTGAAGGGGGCATGCAGTTCGGCGGTGTCGACGGGCCGCTCGAAGGCGCCGGCCCGTTGGGCGGCGAGCCAGGTGGAGGGCGAGTCCGTGAGATCGCGGACGCCGAGACTGTGGGCCTCGATGCGGTGGTCGATGCCACGGATCCAGGCGGGGCGTTCGCACAGCTCCCGGGCTCGCACGCCGGCGGCGAGGATCACGGCGGCCACGCCGTCGCCGACCGGCGGGCAGTCCCCGGTCCGCAGCGGCTGGACGACGTACTCTCCCGACGGGATCGAACCCTTCAGCTGGGCGTGCGGGTTGTCCGTGGCGGCGGCGCGGCTGCGGGCGGCTATCCCCGCCAGGGCGGGTTCGTCGGCGAGTCCCGCGTCGATCAGGGCCTGCGCCTGGAGCGCGGCGAGCGCCACCGAGTCGGGCCAGAGCGGGGCGAGGTAGTACGGGTCGAGCTGCCGGGTCAGCACATCGCGGACCTCACCGGGCGACGATTTGCCGTACGCGTAGACGAGCGCGGTGTCGGCCTCGCCGGTGAGCAGCTTCACCCAGGCCTCGTAGAGCGCCCAGGCGCCGTCCATCTCCACATGGGACTCGGAGATCGGCGGCCATGCGCCGACGCCGTCGAGGGTCATGGTGAAGGAGAAGGCCCGGCCGGCGAGATAGTCGCTGGAACCCGAGCAGGTGAAGCCGATGTCGCTGGTCTGCAGGCCTGTCTGACGCAGCACCTCGTGCAGGACCGGCATCACCATCTCGACCTCGGAGAGCTCGTCGCTGCGCCGCGTGTGGTCGCTCTGCGCGAAGGCGACGATGGCCACGTCCCTGGCGTATCGCATCACAGGAGCTCCTTGTAGGCGTCGTAGTCGGCGTCGGGCTCACCGGTGGGCCGGTAGTGGTCGGGGTGGCGGCTGCCGTCCGTCCACACGGGTTCGACGCGCAGGCCCATGCGCACCTGGTCGTAGGGAATTCCACCGATACGGCCGTGGAGTGCGAGGTCGGCTCCGTCGAGGGCGATGTGGGCGTAGACGTACGGCACTTCGATGTCGAGGTTCTTCGCCTTGATGTTGACGATGCAGTACGTGGTGACGGTGCCGCGTGGGCCGACCTCGACCTGTTCGTCGGTGGCGACCCCGCAGGTGGGGCAGGCGCCGCGGGGCGGGACGTACACCTTGCGGCACTGGGGGCAGCGCTCGCCGACGGTCCTGCGTCCGGCCAGTGCGTTGATGTACGCGGACTGGGCGCGGCCGGGAGAGTAGGTGTAATCCAGCCGGGCGGGAGCGACGATGCCGGTCACGGCCTCGGCGAACTCACCGCTGTGTGCGGTCGGTTGGGTGATGGGTTCGCTGTCGTACGGCTCGAAGCAGGCGATGTCGGTGATCGCTCCGGTGCGCTCCCCGGCCCAGCGGACACGGACGCGCATGCCGGTGCGTACGGCCTCGGGGCCGGGGGCATCGAGGACATGGAGGAGCGAGGTGTCGGCTCCGTCGAGCCGGACGAGCACCCAGGCGAAGGGTGCGGCCAGCGGCTGGTCGCGGCGCGGGGCAGGATTCCAGGCCCAGGTGGTGACGGTGCCGGTGTCTGCGACCTCGACGAGGTCGCGTATCTCCTCGGCGGTGACGGGGTCGTACTCGACGGGCGGCACGAGCACGGTGCCGTCGGCGGCCTTCACCCCGAGGACTGTGCGCTCGCGCAGCCCGGTGAGGAAGGCGGACTGGACGGGGCCGAGGGAACGGGTGAAGGGGAACTCGACGATGAGGGGGGCGGCGAGGAGGTGCGGGGCGGGGGTGGGGGACATGGGGGCTCCTTCTTCTGGGGGTCGGGTTGGGTGCGGCCGGGGCGCCTGCGGCGGGCTTCACCCCACCCCGCCCCTTCCCGAATCAGGGCTCCGCCCCGAACCCCGTATGCGACCTTCGGCCGCATGTCCTCAAACGCCGGACGGGCTGAATAATTCAGCCCCTCCGGCGTTTGAGGAGCGGGGGTCCGGGGGCAGCGCCCCCGGTTACGGGAAAGGGCGGGGCGGGGAAAACTCACCCCCGCCGATACACCGGCGCCCTCTTCTCCGCGAACGCCCGCGCCCCCTCCTTCGCGTCCGCCGTGTCGAACACCGGCCACCCCCGCGCCAGTTCCGCCGCCAGCCCCTCCGTCTCCGTCATCTCCGCCGTCTCGTAGACCGACGCCTTCACCGCCTCCACGGCGAGCGGCCCGCACGCGTTGATCTGTTCGGCGATGGCGAGCGCCTTCTCCAGCGCGGTCGTGTCGGGGACGACATGGCCGACGAGCCCGATGTCCCTTGCCTCGGCCGCACTGTAGGGGCGGCCGGTGAGCAGCATTTCCAGCGCGTGCGTGCGCGGGATCTGGCGCTGGAGCCGTACGGTCGAGCCGCCGATCGGGAAGAGGCCGCGCTTGACCTCGAAGAGGCCGAAGGTGGCGCTCTCGCCCGCGACCCGGATGTCCGTGCCCTGGAGGATCTCGGTCCCTCCGGCCACGCAGTACCCCTCCACGGCGGCGATCACCGGTTTGCGCGGGCGGTGGTGGCGCAGCATCGCCTTCCAGTGCAGGTCGGGGTCGGCCTTGAGCCGGTCCCGGTACTGCTCTCCTTCCATGCCTTTGCCCGCAAGAGCCTTCAGATCCATTCCGGCGCAGAAGGAGCCTGAGGCTCCGGTCAGTACGACGGAGCGGATCTCGTCGTCCTCGTCCGCCTCCAGCCAGCCGTCGTACAGGCCGACCAGCATCGGGAGCGAGAGCGCGTTCTTGGCCTCGGGCCTGTTCAGGGTGAGCACCAGCGTGGCGCCTTGGCGCTCCACGGTGAGGTGTTCGGTACCACCACGTCGTTCCATGTGCGGACCTCCGTCTCAAGACCTAGAACAGGTTGCAGGAGGCCGGGGTCCAGTTCAATAGTTTTCTGACAGTCAGTCAGATTTCTTCTGCGGCAGCTCTTCCCAGTTGCGCCCACCGGCGCTCTAATGACCGCCGGGCCGAAGTTCGCCGGGGTCAGGAGGAACGGTGGAGTACAACCTTGCCGACCTGTTCGAGTCGGTCGTCGACGTGGTCCCCGACCGCGAGGCGCTTGTGTACATCGACCATCCCGGCACGGGCGCGGAGCGCCGGCTCAGCTACGCGGAACTGGACGCGGCGGCCAACCGTGTCGCGCACCACCTCATCGACGCCGGCCTCAGGCCCGGCGAACATCTCGGCCTGCACCTCTACAACGGCGTCGAATATCTCCAGTCCGTGCTCGGCTGCCTCAAGGCCCGGGTCGTACCGGTCAATGTCAACTACCGGTATGTCGAGGAGGAGTTGGTCTATCTCTACCGGGACGCGGATCTCGCGGCGCTCGTCTTCGACGCGGAGTTCACGCAGCGGGTCGCGACCGCGCTGCCGCAGACGGACAAGCTCCGGCATCTGGTACGGGTGGGCACACCCCCGGACGGTGCGCCGCAGCTGGACACAGTCCCCTTCACCGAGGCCGAGGCGGCCGCGTCACCGGAGCGCGGCTTCGCGCAGCGCTCCGCAGACGACCTGTTCATCATCTACACCGGCGGCACCACGGGAATGCCCAAGGGCGTGATGTGGCGTCAGGAGGACCTGTTCTTCTCCGGCCTGGGCGGCGGCGCGCCGACCGGGGAGTCCGTCTCCTCGCCCGAGGAGCTCGCCGAGCGGGTGGCCGCGGGCGGCGACGGCATCACCTTCTTCCCGACTCCCCCGCTGATGCACGGCACGTCGACGCTGACCGCGTTCATCGGGTTCAACTTCGGCCAGCGGATCGTCATCCACCGCAAGTTCGTGCCGGTGGAGGTGCTGCGTACGATCGCGAAGGAGAAGGTCACCAGCGTGTCGCTGGTCGGCGACGCGATGCTGCGGCCGCTGATCGACGCGCTGAACGGCTCGATGAAGGGCACCGACCTCTCCTCGGTGTTCAGCGTGTCGTCGTCCGGCGCGATCATGTCCGAGACGGTGCGCGCCCAGTTCACCGCGCTCGCGCCGAATGTGATGCTGCTGAACAACTTCGGCTCGTCCGAGTCCGGCTTCAACGGCACCGCCACCGAGGACTCCGGCCCTGAGAGGGGCTTCAGGCTGCGGGTCAACGCCCGTACGGCGGTGGTCGACCCGGTGACGTACGAGCCGGTGAAGCCGGGCGAGCCGGGCCGCATCGCCCAGCGCGGGCACGTCCCGCTCGGCTACTACAACGACCCGAAGAAGACCGCCGAGACCTTCTTCCAGCGGGGCGAGGAGCGCTGGGTCCTGCTCGGCGACATGGCCACGGTCGACGAGGAGGGCATCGTCACCGTCCTCGGCCGGGGCTCGCAGTGCATCAACACCGGCGGCGAGAAGGTCTATCCGGAAGAGGTCGAGCAGGCGCTCAAGTCCCATCCGGATGTGTACGACGCGCTGGTCGCGGGTGTGCCGGACAGCAGGTGGGGCAACCATGTCGCGGCCGTGGTGCAGCTGCGCAGCGGCGCGCTCGCGCCGACCCTGGACGACATCCAGTCGCACTGCCGCACCCGGCTGGCCGGCTACAAGATCCCGCGGCAGCTGGTGATCGCGCCGGAGATCCAGCGCTCACCGAGCGGCAAGGCGGACTACCGCTGGGCCCGCACGGTCGCGGCGGAGGCGGTCGGCCTCTGAAGGCATCCCGGGCACGCGGAGCCACAGGGCACGCTCAGTCGGCGCCCGCCGTCGCGAGGATGCGCTCGCCGTTGAAGACGCCGAGCCGCTCCCGGTACAGCTCCAGCGGCACGCCATTCGGGTCGCGGATGTAGAGGCTGTCCTCGACCCCTCGGTCGGGCCCGAGATACTCGGTCTTCGACTCGTCCAGCGCCTTGCGGGCCGCATCGAACTCCGCCGCGCCCACGGACAGGGCCAGATGCTGTACGCCGCCGATCGTCTCCTTGATCGGCTGGTGCTCATGGCCGGGGAAGTCGAAGAAGCCGAGCAGATTGCCGTGGCCGATGTCGAAGAAGAAGTGGGTGGAGCCGCGGTAGTCGCGGTTCTCCACTATCTCGACCAGCGGGAAGCCCAGGAACTCCTGGTAGAAGCGGATGGTCTCCTCGACGTCGCGGCAGATGAAGGCCACATGGTGGATGCCGCGCGCCGTGGTCGGGGGCCGTTCCTCTATGGGGCGCAGATAGAGCTGCCGCAGCTCTTCCTGTCGGGCAAGGACGGCGTCGAGCTCGGCACCCTCGGGCTGGGGCATCACGGACTCCTTCTCGGAGGTTGTTTGCAGGTTTCAACTTCTATCCAGCATCTTCCCCCGTCAAGCGCCACTCAGCGCGCCGGAGGGGCACCCGGAAGCGGTCGTCGCGGACGCGATTGCGTGGATCACCCCCTTGCCAGGGACCGGGAGAGGTGGATTACTGATCCAGGAACAGCACGACCGAATGATCGGTCGTCCGGTTCGGGACAGGAGTAATCCGTATGACGGAAGCGGACCTGCTGGACGCGGCGGAGCGGCTGAGTCGCGAGGAGCTCGAGGCGCTGCAGCTGGAGCGGCTGCGGGCCACCTTGCGCCATGCGTACGAGAACGTCGGCTTCTACCGGCAGTCCTTCGACAAGGCGGGCCTGCGCCCCGAGGACTGCCGTACGCTCGCCGATCTCGGCCGCTTCCCCTTCACCGCCAAGACCGATCTGCGGGACAACTACCCCTTCGGGATGTTCGCGGTGGACCAGTCCCAGGTGCGCCGCATCCATGCCTCCAGCGGGACGACGGGCCGTCCGACCGTCGTCGGCTACACCGAGCGCGATCTGGACACCTGGGCGGACGTGGTGGCCCGCTCGATCCGCGCGGCCGGCGGCCGCCCGGGCCACAAGGTCCATGTGGCGTACGGATACGGGCTCTTCACGGGCGGCCTCGGCGCGCACTACGGCGCGGAGCGGCTGGGCTGCACGGTGATTCCGGCCTCCGGGGGCATGACCGCCCGCCAGGTGCAGCTCATCACGGACTTCCGCCCCGAGATCATCATGGTGACGCCGTCGTACATGCTGACGATCCTGGACGAGTTCGAACGGCAGTGCGTCGATCCTCGTACGACGTCGCTCAAGGTCGGCATCTTCGGCGCCGAGCCGTGGACCGAGGAGATGCGGCGCGAGATCGAGGAGCGGTTCGCGATCGACGCCGTCGACATATACGGACTGTCCGAGGTCATCGGGCCCGGCGTGGCGCAGGAGTGCGTGGAGACCAAGGACGGGCTGCACGTCTGGGAGGACCACTTCTATCCGGAGGTGGTCGATCCGCTCACCGGTGAGGTGCTGCCGGACGGGGAGCACGGCGAGCTGGTCTTCACTTCGCTCACCAAGGAGGCCATGCCCGTGATCCGCTACCGGACCCGGGACCTGACACGGCTGCTGCCCGGTACTGCCCGGGTCTTCCGGCGGATGGAGAAGGTGACCGGGCGCAGCGACGACATGGTGATCCTGCGCGGGGTGAATCTCTTCCCGACCCAGATCGAGGAGATCGTGCTGCGTACGCCGCATGTCGCGCCGCACTTCCAGCTGCGGCTGACCCGCGAGGGCCGCCTCGACGCGCTCACGGTACGTGCGGAGGCGCGCGCCGAGGCCACGCCCGAGCAGCGGGAGGCCGCCGGGCGGGCGATCGCCGCGGCAGTAAAGGACGGCGTCGGGGTGTCGGTCGCGGTCGATGTGGTGGACCCCGAGACCCTGGAACGGTCGGTGGGCAAGATCAAGCGGATCGTGGACCTCAGGCAGAAGTAGGTCCTGCGGCAGTCGGTCAGGCGGAAGCGAAGCGGTCCCGGAGCTCCCGCTTGAGGATCTTCCCGCTGGCGTTGCGCGGCAGCTCGTCCACGAACAGGACCTTCTTGGGGGCCTTGAAGTGGGCGAGCTTCTCGCGTGCGTGGTTGATGAGTTCGTCCTCGGTGACCTCGCCGCGCGCCACCACGACGGCGGTGACGGCCTCGATCCAGCGCTCGTCGGGCAGGCCGATGACGGCGGTCTCGGCGACGGCGGGGTGGGTGTAGAGGGCGTCCTCGACCTGGCGTGAAGCCACCAGCACTCCCCCGGAGTTGATGACGTCCTTCACCCGGTCGACGACGGTGAAGTACCCCTGGGCATCCCGCACCGCCAGGTCGCCGGAGCGGAACCAGCCGTCGCGGAACGCCGCTTCGCTCTCCTCGGGCTTGTCCCAGTACCCCTCGCACAGCTGCGGCGAGCGGTAGACGACCTCACCCGCGGTGCCGTCGGCGACTTCCTTGCCTTCCTCGTCGACGACCTTCGCCTCGACGAACAGGACCGGACGGCCGCAGGAGTCCATCCGGCCCTCGTGTTCGTCCGGGCGCAGCACGGTGGCGAGCGGGCCGATCTCGCTCTGTCCGAAGCAGTTGTAGAAGCCCAGCTCCGGCAGGCGCTCGCGGAGCTTTTCGAGCACGGGCAACGGCATGATCGAAGCGCCGTAGTAGGCCTTGCGCAGTCCGCTGAGGTCGCGCGTCGCGAAGTCCGGGTGGTTGGAGAGGCCGATCCACACGGTGGGCGGCGCGAAGAGACTGTCGGCGCGGCCCGCTTCGACGGGGTCGAAGATCTTCTCCGCGTCCGGGCCGTCCAGGATGGTGTTCTCGGCGCCGACCGCGAGATACGGAAGCAGAAACACATGCATCTGGGCGGAGTGGTAGAGCGGCAGCGAGTGCAGCGGCCGGTCGCTCTCGCTCAGATCGAGGGCGGTGATGGCGCTGACGTACTCGTGGACGAGCGCCCGGTGGGTCATCATCGCGCCCTTGGGCTGGGCGGTGGTGCCCGAGGTGTAGAGCAGCTGGACCAGGTCTTCGGTCCCGGGCTGCCGCTCCGGGGTGAAGTCGCGGGGTGTACGCAGCTCGGCCAGCAGCGAGCCGTCCGCGTCGCGCAGGGGCCTGACGGGCAGTCCGCCCGGCAGCCGGGGCGCGAGATCCGGGTCGGCGAGGACGAGGGCGCTGCCCGACTGCTCGACGATGTAGGCGAGATCGTCGCCGGTGAGGTTCTGGTTGACCGGGACATGGACGAGTCCCGCGCGTGCGCAGCCGAGGAAGCCGATGAGATACGCGTCGGAGTTGTGGCCAAAGGAGGCGACCCGGTCCCCCGTGCGCAGGCCGTGGCCGGTGAGGACGGCCGCCGCCGTGGTGACGGCGGCGTCGAGTTCCGCGTAGCTCCAGGTCCGGTCCGCGTAGCGCAGGGCGGTGCGGTCGGGGGTGCGCTTCGCGGTGCTCCGTACGACGGAGTCGACTGTGTTGCTGCGTACAGCTGTCATGGCGCGATCCTCGGCGGCGGCGACCTGAGGGTCAAGGCCTCGGATACCGAACGGGATGTTGACAGCGCACGCCCCGGCTGACTGCATGGACCAACCCGCTTTCAACGCAGTCCTGTTGGGAGGCACGTTGCTCTTCCGCACCCGCCTGAGACGGCTCGGGCTCGCTTGCATCGCCCTGGTGACCGCAGCCGCCGTACTGCCGCAGGCCGCGGCCGCCGATTCCGGTGACCGGCACGGCCGGCATCCTTCCGGCGGTGGTCTGTCGGCCGTCATCCGCTATACCGAGCATGGCGTTGCGCATATCGTCGCCAAGAACTACGCGAGTCTCGGCTTCGGCACCGGGTGGGCGCAGGCAGCCGACCAGGTATGCGTCCTGGCCGACGGTTTCCTCACCGTGCGCGGCGAACGCTCGCGCCATTTCGGCCCCGACGCGGCCCCCGACGGCTCGCTCTCCTCGGCGGCCAGGAACCTCTCCAGCGATCTCTACTTCCGTGGTGTACGAGACGCGGGCACGGTGGAGAAGCTGCTCACGACGCCCGCGCCCGCAGGCCCGGGACAGCAGGTCAAGGAGCTGATGCGGGGCTGGGCGGCCGGTTACAACGCCTGGCTGAAGCAGCATCGCATCACCGATCCGGCATGCAAGGACGCCGACTGGGTGGGCCCGGTGACCACGCTGGACGTGGCCAGGCGCGGCTTCGCCGTGTCGGTGCTCGGCGGCCAGGGACGCGCCGTCGACGGCATCACAGCCGCGCAGCCGCCGGGTCAGGCCCCAGTCGGCGCGCCCGACGCGGCCGCGACGGCGAAAGCGGCCCGGGACCTGTTCTCCGCCGAGAGCGCCGACATGGGCTCCAACGCCGTCGCGTTCAGCGGCAGTACGACCGCGAACGGGCGTGGCCTGCTGCTCGGCAATCCGCACTACCCCTGGCAGGGCGGACGCCGTTTCTGGCAGTCGCAGCAGACCATCCCCGGTGAACTGAACGTCTCGGGCGCCTCACTGCTCGGCACCGCCGTCGTCAACATCGGCTTCAACGACAAGGTGGCGTGGAGCCACACCGTCGCGACCGGCGTGACGCTCAATCTGCATCAGCTGACACTGGATCCGGCCGACCCGACCACGTATCTGGTGGACGGGAAGCCGGAGCGAATGACCAAGCGGACCGTCAGTGTCCCGGTCAGGGACGGCGCCCCCGTGACGCGTACGCAGTGGTGGACGCGGTACGGCCCGGTCGTCACCTCGCTCGGCCCGACGCTGCCCCTGCCCTGGTCGGCGACGACCGCGTACGCGCTGAACGACCCCAACGCGAGCAATCTGCGCGGCTCCGACACCGCTCTCGCCTTCGGCAAGGCCCGCTCCACGAAAGACATGCTGCGGGCGCTGCGGCGTACGCAGGGGCTGCCGTGGGTGAACACCATCGCCGCCGACTCCAGGGGCCATACCCTCTTCTCCCAGGCGCAGGTCCTGCCGCGGATCACCGACGAGCTGGCGCAGCACTGCTCGACGCCGCTGGGCAAGGTGACGTACCCCGCCGCGGGTGTCGCCGTCCTGGACGGCTCGCGCGGGGACTGTGCGCTCGGCTCGGACCCGGACGCGGTGCAGCCGGGCATCTTCGGCCCGTCGAGGATGCCGACGCTGAAGGACGCTCCGTACGCGGAGAACTCCAACGACAGTGCCTGGCTGGCCAATCCCGACCGGCCGCTGAGCGGCTACGAGCGGGTCTTCGGCTCCTTCGGCACACCCAGGTCGCTGCGTACCCGGGGCGCGATCGAGGATGTTGCGGCGATGGCCGGGAAGGGCGGGCTGACGGTCTTCGATCTGGAGAAGCAGCAGTTCGCGAATCGCGCGCCCGCAGGGGACATGGCGGCTGCGGACGCGGCGAAGGCATGCACGGCCGTGCTGCCCGGCGACACCGAGGCGTGCTCGGTGATCGGGCGCTGGGACCGGACGATGAACACCGACAGCCGCGGCGCGCTGCTCTTCGACCGGTTCTGGCGGGGGCTCACGGCCAGGGTGCCGGCGGCACAGCTGTGGCAGGTGCCGTTCTCGGCGGCGGATCCGGTCCGTACGCCCCACACGCTCAACACCGCCTCGCCCGGCTTCGCGCAGGCCCTGACCGCGGCCGTCGCCGAGCTGCGCTCGGCCCGGATCGCACTCGATTCGCCGCTGGGTGAGCACCAGTTCGTCGTACGCAACGGCAAGCGCATCCCCGTCCACGGCGGCACGGAGAGCCTCGGCGTCTGGAACAAGATCGAGCCGCTGTGGAGTCCGGCGACGGGATATACAGAGGTGGCGGCGGGCTCCAGCCATATCCAGGCGGTGGGCTGGGACGGCGGCCGCTGTCCGGTGGCCCGCACCCTGCTCACGTACTCCCAGTCGTCGAACCCGAACTCCCCGCACCACAGCGACCAGACCGAGCTGTTCTCGGGCGAGCGCTGGGTGACGTCCCGGTTCTGCGAGCGGGACATCCTGCGCTCGCCCGCACTGAAGGTGGTGTGGGTCAGGGGCTGACGCGGTTCAGTGGCCCGGACAGCGGGAGCGCTGTCCGGGCTCACATCGCGCGCTCGTGGCCCTCCCAGTACGGCGCGCGCAGCCTGCGCTTGTAGAGCTTGCCGTTCGGGTCGCGCGGCATGACCTCGATGAAGTCCACCGTCTTGGGGCGTTTGTAGCCCGCCAGTTGACGTTCGCAGTGGGCAAGGATGTCGGCTGCGAGTGCAGCGCCAGGCTCATGGCCCTCGGCCGGTTCGACGACGGACTTGACCTCTTCGCCCCAGTCGGCGTGCGGGATTCCGAACGCTGCCGCGTCCGCGACGGCGGGATGGGTCAGCAGCACCGACTCGATCTCGGCCGGGTAGATGTTGACGCCGCCGGAGATGATCATGTCGATCTTGCGGTCGCGGAGGAACAGATAGCCGTCCTCGTCGAGGATGCCGAGGTCGCCGACGGTGAAGAAGTCGCCGATGCGGTTCTTCCTCGTCTTGGCCTCGTCCTTGTGGTAGCTGAAGCCGCCGGTGCTCATCTTCATGTAGACGGTGCCCAGTTCACCGGGCGGAAGCCGGTTGCCCTCGTCGTCGAAGACGGCGAGTTCGCTGATGGGCCAGGCCTTGCCGACCGTGCCCGGCTTCTTCAGCCAGTCCTCGGCGGTCGCGAAGGCGCCGCCGCCCTCGCTGGCCGCGTAGTACTCCTCGACACAGGTGCCCCACCAGTCGATCATCGCCCGCTTCACATGATCGGGGCAGGGGGCCGCGCCGTGGATGGCATGCCGCATCGACGAGACGTCGTAGCGCTCCTTGACCGCGTCGGGCAGCGCGAGAAGCCGGTGGAACTGCGTCGGCACCATATGCGTGTGGGTGCAGTCGTACGCGTCGATGAGGCGCAGCATCTCCTCGGGCGTCCACTTGTCCATCAGGACCAGCGGATGCCCGATGTGCAGCGCGGCGCCTGCGAACTGGAGTACGGCGGTGTGGTAGAGCGGCGAGCAGACCAGGTGGACGTTGTCGTCGAAGGGCCTGATGCCGAAGATGCCGAGGAAGCCGCCGAGGTAGGTCTCCTCGGGGAGCTTGCCGGACAGCGGTCGGCGGATGCCGCGCGGGCGTCCGGTGGTGCCCGAGGTGTAGTTCATGACCCAGCCGAGCACCCGGTCCTCGGGCGCCGACTCCGGCTGCCCGTCGAGGAGTTCGGCGTACGGGCGGAAGCCTTCGACCGTGCCCACGGCGTAGCGGTGGCTCGCGGGGAGCTTCGCCTCGTCCGCGGCGGCGGTCGCGGCGTCCGCGAAGCGCTCGTGCGCGATGAGCACCTTGGCGCCCGAGTCGGCGACGATCCAGGCGATCTCGGGGCCCACGAGATGGTGGTTGACGGGGACGAGATACAGCCCCGCCTGGGATGCCGCGAGGTAGGCGGTGAAGAACTCGACGCCGTTGGGCAGGACGACGGCGAAGGAGTCGCCCTGCTCGAGACCGGCCGCACGCAGGCCGTGGACGAGCCTGTTCACGGCCGCGTCCAGTCGCCCGGCGCTCCATGCCTCGCCGTCCGGTGCGATCAGGATCGTACGGCCGGGGTCGGCGGCGGCCTGGGCCCAGAAGCCGTTGAGCTCACTCACGACTGGCTCCTTCCGGCGATGCGGTTGATGCGGTCGACGGCCCGTTCGAAGCCCCGGGTCAGCTCGTCGAAGAGCTGCTGCACACTGCGTTCGGAGTTCATCCGGCCGACGATCTGGCCGACGGGGGTGCCGAGCAGCGGGCCCACTTCGTACTTCTGGATCCGCGATACGGCATCGGCGACGAGGAGGCCCTGCAGCGGCATGGGCAGGGTGCCGGGGCCGTTCGGGTCGTCCCAGGCCTCGGTCCACTCGGTCCGCAGCTGGCGGGCGGGTTTGCCGGTCAGGGCGCGGGAGCGGACGGTGTCGCCGGAGCCCGCGGCGAGGAGCTTCTCGGTGAGCGCCCGGGAGTGGAGGTCGGCCTCGGTGGTGGTGAGCCAGAGGGAGCCGAGCCAGGCGCCCTGCGCGCCGAGGGCGAGAGCGGCGGCGATCTGCTCGCCGCTGCCGATGCCTCCGGCGGCGAGTACGGGAAGGGGGTTCACGGCGTCGACGACCTCGGGCGTGAGCACCATGGACGCGATCTCACCGGTATGGCCGCCCGCTTCGTAACCCTGGGCAACGACGATGTCGATGCCGGCGTCTGCGTGGTGGCGTGCGTGCCTGGCGCTTCCGGCGAGGGCCGCGACGAGGATGCGCCGGTCGTGGGCGCGCTGGACGACGTCGGCGGGCGGCGAGCCGAGGGCGTTGGCGAGCAGCGTGATCGGATAGTCGAAGGCGACGTCGAGCTGGCGGCGGGCGACCTGCTCCATCCATCCGGTGATCCGCCAGCCGGACGCCTCGCCCTCGGGGAGCTCGGGGACGCCGTGCTTGGCGAGTGTTTCCCTGACGAACTGCCGGTGGCCCTCGGGGATCATCGCCTCGACATCGGCCTCGCTCACGCCCTCGACCTTCTTGGCGGGCATGACGACATCGAGGCCGTAGGGCTTTGATCCGGTGTGCTCCTGCATCCAGTCGAGGTCGCGTTTGAGGTCGTCGGGCGCCGTGTAGCGGACCGCGCCCAGGACCCCGAATCCACCGGCCCGGCTGATGGCGGCGGCCACCGCCGGGAACGGCGTGAAGCCGAAGATGGCGTGCTCGATTCCCAGTCTCTTGCTCAGCTCCGTCTCCATGGGCCGCAGGATGCCGCAGCCCGCCGGACGAGGGAAGAGATTTTCTGATGCTGTGTCAGATTCTTTGCGGTGGTTGACACCACCCTGCCTTGGCAAGAAAGTTTCACTGCCGTGGCAGTTCCCGAAAGATACTTTCAGGAGGGTGCTGGATGACTGAGGACGCAGCGGGCAGAGGGATCAGCCGGCGCAGGCTCGGCAGCGGGGTACTGGCCCTGGGCGGAGCGCTCGCGCTGGCACCGATTCCCTTCGCCGAGGCGGCTTCGGCCTCGGGAGGCGGACCGGGAGCGGGCTCGGCCGGCGGGCCGGAAGGCGGCACGGGCAGCGGGCCGGAAGACGACTTGGGCGGCCTGTCCGGCGCCGGGCAGCCCACGCTGCGGCGCGGCTCCGCCGAGCAGGCCGGGCTGATCCCCGCCCATCTGGACCGGCTCGTCACCGACGCCGAGAAGTTCCTCGGTCCGTCCCCCAAGCACCCCTGGTACGCGGGAGCGGTGCTGCTCGCGGGACGCGGCGGCACGGTGGCACTGCACCGGCCGATCGGCAAGGCGGTGCGCTATGCGGCATACGACGAGAAGGCCGACGCGGGCGTGGAGTTCCCGGCGGAGCGGCAGATCGCCATGGCCGAGGACACCGTCTTCGATCTGGCATCCGTCTCGAAGCTGTTCACCTCGATTCTGGCGGTGCAGCAGATCGAACGCGGCGCCCTGGCACTGGAGGCCGAAGTCGCCTCGTATCTCCCGGACTTCGGGGGCGCGGGCAAGCAGGACATCACCGTGCGTCAATTGCTCACCCATACCTCGGGGTTCCGCGCCTGGATTCCGCTCTACAAGGAGCCGACGAGGGAGGGCAAGCTCCGGCTGCTCTGGAACGAGGCCCCTGCCAGTCCTCCCGGCACCAAGTACCTCTACTCCGACCTCAATCTGATCTCGCTGCAGCTGATCCTGGAGAAGATCACCGGTCACACTCTGGATGTACTGCTCCACAACGAGATCACTGCTCCACTCGGGATGCACCGCACTCGCTTCAACCCGCCCGCCTCCTGGAAGCCGAAGATCGCCGCCACCGAGGACGCCCGGCTGCCCTGGTCGGGTCTCGACCGCGGTCTCGTCTGGGGCGAGGTCCACGACGAGAACGCATTCGGCTTCGGCGGCGTCGCCGGTCACGCCGGAGTCTTCTCCTGCGCCTGGGACCTCGCGATCCTCGCCCGCACCCTCCTCAACGGCGGTGTCTACGGACGGTCCCGCATTCTGCGCCGGGCGTCCGTGGAGCTGATGTTCACCGACTTCAACACCGCCTTCCCCGGCGACGAGCACGGCCTCGGCTTCGAGCTCTACCAGCACTGGTACATGGGTGCCATGGCCACACCCCGCACCGCGGGTCACACCGGCTTCACCGGCACCAGCCTGGTGCTCGACCCGAGCACCGACTCGTTCCTGATCGTGCTCGGCAACTCCGTGCATCCGGTGCGCAGTTGGCGTTCCGGCAGCGCACCGCGGATCGCCGCCGCCAACAACATGGCCCGCGCGGTCGCCGTACGCCCCGAGCGCGGCCGCACCGCCTGGTTCTCCGGCATGGCCGGTGCCACGAACGCCGTTCTCGGCCTCCCCGCGATCGCCCTCACCTCGCAGCGGGCCCGGCTGTGCTGCTCGCTGTGGTGGGACACCGAGCCTGGGTCGGACGCGCTGTTCCTGGAGGGGTCGACGGACGACGGGGTGACCTGGCGGGCGGTGCCGTTCACGACCGTACGCAAAGGGGCCGAACCGCAGCCGCACCCCACAGGGTCGGCGACCGGCTGGTCCGGGCGTGTCTGGCACCGGCTCACCGCGGATCTCTCGGCGTGGCGCGGCGGCACGGTACGGCTGCGCTGGCGGTATGCGACCGATCAGCTCTATGTCGGCCGCGGGGTGTATGTGGACGCCCTGCGCGTCGAGGACGACGGCCGCCCGGTCTTCGACGAGGCGCGGCCCGCGGACGCCGCCCGGATCGAGGCCAACGGGTGGGCGCCGTCGCGGGACTGAGCCCGTGGGGGTGCCCGGCGGACACCCCCCGGAACTGACCTACCGGCCGAGCACCGCCATCGCGGCGTTGTGCCCCGGCACGCCGCTGACCCCGCCGCCACGCACGGCGCCCGCACCGCACAGCAGCACATTGGCGTGAGCCGTCTCGACGCCCCAGCGCCCCGTCGACTCGGCCGCGTAGGGGAAGGCGAGATCGCGGTGGAAGATATGGCCGCCGGGCAGCCGCAGTTCCTGTTCGAGGTCGAGCGGGGTCTTCGCCTCGATGCAGGGCTCGCCGTGCTCGTCGAGCGCGAGACAGTCGGCGATCGGCTCGTCCAGATACGAGTCCAGCTCGGCGAGGGTCGACGCGAGCAGTTCGCCGCGCGCCGCCTCGTTGTCGGCGGCGAACAGGCGCGCCGGAGTGTGCAGCCCGAACAGCGTCAGGGTCTGATACCCCTGCGCCGCGAGTGCGGGACCGAGGATCGACGGGTCGGTCAGGGAGTGGCAGTAGATCTCGGACGGCGGCGCGCTCGGCAGCCGCCCCTCGGCTGCCTCCCGGTACGCGGTCGCCAACTGCCCGTACCCCTCCGACACATGGAAGGTGCCGGAGAACGCGTCCCGCGGATCCACCGAGCGGTCGCGCAGCCGGGGCAGCCGGCGCAGCAGCATATTGACCTTGAGCTGGGCGCCTTCGGCGGGCGCGGGAGGCTCGTCGCCGAGCAGCGCGGCGAGGGCCTGCGGCGAGGCGTTCACCAGGACATGGCCGGCCGCGACCGTGCCCTCGGCCCCGTCGGCACGGAAGGCCACCTCGGCCCGCTCGCCGTCGGTCTCGATCCCGGTCACCTCGTGCAGTACGGCGATCTCGGCTCCCGCCGCCCGCGCCGCGCCCTCGAGCGCGTCGGTCAGCGCGCCCATGCCGCCCACCGGCACGTCCCAGTCCCCGGTCCCCCCGCCGATCACGTGGTAGAGGAAGCAGCGGTTCTGGAGCAGCGAGGTGTCATGGGCGTCGGCGAAGGTGCCGATCAGGGCGTCGGTCAGCACCACTCCCCGGACGAGATCGTCGGCGAACCGCTTCTCGATCGCCACGCCGATGGGCTCCTCGAAGAGGATCCGCCACGCCGTCTCGTCGTCGATGCGCGCCCGCAGGGCCTCGCGGGTCGGCAGCGGCTCGGTCAGCGTCGGGAAGACGCGCTCGGCGACGCGCCCCGTCATCGCGTAGAAGTCCTGCCAGGACTCGTACTCCCGGTCCCCGCCGGTGAGACGGGCGAAGGAATCCCGGGTGCCGTCGCCGCCGACGAGGAGGCCGCCGGTGCCCTTGGGGGTGTAGGAGGAGACGGTGCGTTTGCGGACGGCGAAGCTCAGCCCCAGGTCGCGCACGATCTTGTCGGGGAGCAGCGACACGAGATACGAGTAGCGGGACAGCCGGGCATCGACCCCGTCGAAGGGGCGGGTGGAGACGGCGGCTCCCCCGGTGTTTCCGCGGCGCTCCAGCACGAGGACGGAGCGTCCGGCACGGGCAAGGTAGGCGGCGGCGACCAGGCCGTTGTGGCCGCCGCCGACGATCACGACGTCATACGAAGTGTGTGCGGGCATGGCCGGACCCTAACCTCCAGGTCCTGTTCGGTCGATCAGGCCGGATCAGTGAGCGGGTCTGGCGATGGGGGCACCTCCCGTGCCCGAAGGGCTACGGGGAGAGGGGCCGTGCCAGGGCACGCGGGCCAAGATCGGCCGGACAGGGCCTAGCTGTGCGGTGTGCCTCGCTGCTGTCGCATGGCCGCCACGCGGCGGTACAACTCGACCGCCTCCGTGTGTCGGCCGAGCTGCTCCAGGCAGTGCGCCTCGTCGTTACGGCTGGCCAGCGCGTCGGGATGGTCCATGCCCAGGACCCGTTCCCGCGCCGTGGCGACCTGGCCGTAGACCGCCAGCGCGTCCGCCCAGCGGCCCAGCCAGCCCAGGCCCACGGCCACCTCGCGGCGGCTGACGAGGGTGTCAGGATGGTCCGCGCCGAGGACACGCTCGCGCAGGGCGCACACGTCGCGGGCCTCGGCGAGGGCCTCCTCCCAGCGGGCGAGACGCCCGAGGTTCACGCCGAGGCCGTGGCGGGCGCGCAGGGTCTCGGGGTCGGCGGGACCGTGCAGTCGGGTGCGGTCGTCGACAAGCTCGCGATACAGCTCCAGGGCCTCCGCGCTGCGGCCGAGCCGGCCGAGGCTTATGCCGACCTCGTAGCGTGCGGCGAGGGTGTCGGGGTGGTCGGCGCCCAGCGCCCTCGCGCGGGAGACCACCACCTCGCGATACGTCTGAAGGGCTTCGGCCCAGCGCCCCAACTGACCGAGTGCGTACGCGACTTCGTACCGTGTGACAAGCGTGTCGGGATGTTCGGCGCCGAGCACCCGGCCCCGCGCCGCGGCGACCTCGTACGCCATCCGGTAGGAGTCCTCCAGGCGCCCCAGTCTGCTGAGGTTGAAGGCGAGGTTGTGGCGGCAGCGCAGGGTGTCGGGGTGTTCGGGCCCCATGGTGCGCTCACGGGATTCAAGCACCGCCGCGTACACCTCGTGGGCCTCGAAGTGCCTCCCGAGCTGGCCGAGGACGTACGCCGTCTCCTGGCGTGCGGCGAGCGTCTCGGCATGGTCGGCGCCCAAGGTCCGCTCACGCCCCTCCGCGACCCGGACGAACTCCCGCAGCGCGTCCGCGGCGCGCCCGGTGCGGCTCAGGGTGAAGCCGACCTCGTAACGGCTGGCCAGGGTGTCCGGGTGGTCGGGCCCCAGGGAGTGTTCGCGCTCCGCGGCGACCGCGCGATGCACCTCGCCCGCCTCCTCCCAGCGGCCGAGCCGGCCGAGGCTGAGGCCGGCGTTGTGGCGGCCGGCGAGGACTGCAAGCAGCTCGGGCGGCGGCGTGGGGCGCTCGGCCCCGGCGCGCGGCGGCAGCAGCGGGCCGCCACGCGGATCGGTGGACGTCGTCCACTCGCCGGTCAGCCCCGCGGTGTGGTCGGGCAGCGCGGGCCGCAGCGCCGAGGTCCCGGTCGCCTTGTGGCCGGTCGTCATACCGCGGGTCCAGGACGGGAGCCGCGGCTCGCTCGACGGCGGCTGCTCGGGGCGCGGCCCCGGCACGACACCGTGCGGCTGCCCCTGGCCCGCGGCCGAGCCGATCCGCCGTCGCAGGTCATTCGCGTCGTCGGGCCGTCCCTCGGGGGTCTTGGCGAGCAGATCGAGGACGATCCGCTGGAAGTACTCCGGAATCTCGGCGCGATGGGTGCGCAGCGGCTGCGGCGAGGTGTCGCGGTGCCCGACGAGGACCGCCCAGGCGTCCTCGTGGTCGAAGGGCGGGACGCCGGTGGCTATCTCGTAGAGCACACAGCCCAGGGAGTACAGATCGCTGCGGTGGTCGACATGGTCGCCGCTGATCTGCTCGGGCGACATGTAGTGCGGCGTGCCCATGGCGATGCCGGTGCCGGTGAGCTTGGAGGTGAAGCCGATGTCCGCGCCGAGGCGGGCGATGCCGAAGTCGCAGATCTTCACCGCGCCGTCGGTGAGCCGCATGATGTTGGCGGGCTTCAAGTCGCGGTGGACGATGCCCTGTTCATGGGTGTACGCGAGAGCGTCGGCGACCTGTTCGGCGATGTCGACGACGTCGGCCACGGGCAGCGGATGCTGTTTGTTGTCTTCGAGGAGCTGGCTGAGGTTGCGGCCCTGAAGCAGCTCCATGACCAGGTACAGCACGCCTTCGTACTCGCCGAAGTCATGGACTACGGTCACCCCGCGGTGCTGGAGCGCGGCGGCGACCCGCGCCTCGCGACGGAAGCGCTCCCGCAGGACCCGCGTGAAGGACTTGTCGTCGCGCTGAGGTCCCAGTGGCTTGAGGCACTTGACCGCGACATTGCGCCCGAGCGCCTCGTCACGGGCCCGCCACACCTCGCCCATGCCTCCGCGCCCGATGAGATCGAGCAGTCGGTACCGGCCTTGGATCAGCCTGGTTTCCGCCATCGCGTGCTGTCGCCCCCGTCGCTGAGCTGCGCCCTCCTCGGCCCGTCCAGTATGGCCTCCTGTCTGCGCAGTTTGTACGGGGCCGGGCGGCTGCCGGGGCCGAGTCGCGCCATCGCTTTCAAGATGTGACCTGGCGGGAGTTGCCAGCGTAGACGGGAGGGAACGCAGCGCAGCAGGTTGCCGCTGGCGATGAGCTGATGCGTGACGCGTTCGGGGGCGGGGGCGGGTCTGCCGTAGAGCTCATGGGCGTAAGGGGGCAGTGCGTTGTAGGCGAGTTCGGCGACGCGCCGCCACAGCAGTTCACGCGCCGGGACGAGCAGGGTGTTGATCGGCGGCCGTTGGAGAAAGTCGTCCACGTCGTGCGCCTCGGGTCCGGCGGCGAGCTCGGGGCGTACCCGGTCGAAATAGGCGTCGAGCTCTGCGACGGACGACGGCACGCCGGCCGGGTCGAGTCCGACGAGGCGGGCCGCCTCGCGCTGTTCGTCGAGATAGCGGTCGGCCTGGGCGTCGCTGAGGGGGAAGCCCGAGCGGCGTCCGACGGCGAGATACGAGCCGACCTCGGCGCAGTGCACCCACAGCAGGAGCTCGGGCTCGTCGACGCCGTAGCGCTCTCCGGTGGCGGGGTCGGTGGCCCCCAGGCGGGTGTGGATACGGCGGACCCGGGCACCGGCCCGCTCGGCAGCCGGGGCGGTGCCGTAGGTGATGGTGCCGACGAAGTTCGCCGTGCGCATGAGGCGTCCCCAGGCGTCGTGGCGGAAGTCCGAGTTCTGCATGACGCCTCGTACGGCGCGGGGGAGCAGCGCCTGGAGGTAGAGGGCACGTACCCCGGCGACCCACATCATCGGGTCACCGTGCAGCTGCCAGGTCACCGAGTCGGGTCCGAAGAGCCCGGGGTCCGCGTCGCCATCACTCATGTTCCCCTCCCAGGCTTCAGTATGAACCGGGCGGGCGTCTTCGCGTCCGCCGGCGCCGTCACCTGGCCCGGCTCCTGCGCCTGGGCGACCGGAGCCGCGAGCGCCTGCGCCCGGCTCTCCGGGGGCGCCACGGCCCCCTTCCTGCCGGGAATGCCCCCCTTGCGGCAATATGACCAGGCTTTTTACCATTGCGTATACGCGCTATGCGGACTGCGGCCACACGGAGGCCGGTATGACGAGTACCGGATTCGGACAAGAGGGCGTCTCGCCCTATCTGCCCATAGCCGAGCACGGCCTCATCGGCGATCTTCACAGTGCGGCGCTCGTGGGCACCAACGGAACCATCGACTGGTACTGCTGCCCGCGCTTCGACTCACCCAGCGTGTTCGCCTCCATTCTGGACGCGAACCGGGGCGGATCTTTCGAGCTGGCCGCCGACGTGCCGACGCGAACCCGGCAGTTCTACTTTCCCGATACAAACGTTCTCATCACGCGGTTCTTCGCCTCCGACGGGGTGGCCGAGATCCAGGACTTCATGCCGATCACCGACGAGAGCGCGGCGGCCCCGCACCGGCTGATCCGGCGGGTGATCTGCGTCCGGGGATCGCTTCCGTTCACAGCGCGGGTGGCTCCACGCTTCGGCTACGGGGCCGAACCGCATTCCGCGGAGTTGCAGGGCAACACCGCGCTGTTCCGCTCCGAGAGCCTGTCGTTGGCGCTGATGGCCACCGCGCCGCTGGAGTGCGACGGCCTGGACGCGCGCTCGCGCTTCAAGCTCCTCGAGGGCGAGTCCGCGGTGTTCGCCCTGGACCCGGTCAGTGGTGACGTCATCCCGCACGCCTGCCCCCAGGCCGAGGCGGAGGACCAGTTCGAGACCACCGTCAGGTTCTGGCGCAACTGGCTGGCCGCCTCGCGCTACCACGGGCGGTGGCGGGAGATGGTGCACCGCTCCGCGCTCGTGCTGAAGCTGCTCACCTACGCGCCGACCGGCGCCATCGTGGCTGCCCCGACGACCAGCCTGCCCGAGCAGATCGGCGGCGAGCGCAACTGGGACTACCGGTTCGTGTGGGTCCGTGACGCCGCCTTCTGTGTGTACGCCATGCTCAGGCTGGGCTTCACGGAAGAAGCCGAGGCGTTCATGGGCTTCCTGTCCGAGCGGGGCACCATGCGGGGCAGCGGTTCCGAGGGGCCGCTGCAGATCATGTACGGAATCGACGGGCGCAACGAGCTGCCCGAGCGCGAACTGCCCCACCTGGAGGGCTACCTGGGCTCCGCCCCGGTGCGGGTGGGAAATGCCGCCACCGGCCAGCTCCAGCTGGACATATACGGAGCGCTCATCGACTCCGTCTACCTGTACGACAAGTGGGGTCAGCCCATCAGCAGCGACCGGTGGGACGAGCTCGGTGTGCTGGTGGACTGGCTCTGCGACCACTGGGACCAACCCGACGACGGCGTGTGGGAAACGCGCGGCGGACGCAGGAACTTTGTGTACTCGCGGCTGATGTGCTGGGTGGCGATAGAGCGAGCCATCCGGATGGCGAACCGGCGCGGCCTGCCCGCGGACCTCCCCCGCTGGCGGCAGAGCCGTGATGCGATCTACCGGCAGATCATGCAGCGCGGCTGGTCCCCTGATCGAGGGGCGTTCGTTCAGCACCTCGAGGATCACGTACTCGACGCCTCCGTACTGATGATGCCGATGGCCAAATTCATCTCACCCACCGACCCGAAATGGCTCGCTACCCTGGACGCGCTCACCGCGGACCTGGTGTCGGACTCCTTGGTCTACCGCTACGACCCCGAAGCCAGCCCGGACGGCCTGCGCGGGGCCGAGGGCACCTTCTCGATCTGCTCCTTCTGGTACGTCGAGGCGCTCGCCCGCGCCGGACGGCTGGAGGAGGCCCGGCTGGCCTTCGAGAAGATGCTCACCTACGCCAACCACGTCGGCCTGTACGCCGAGGAAATCGGGCTGACCGGCGAACAGCTCGGCAACTTCCCGCAGGCATTCACCCATCTCTCGCTGATCAGCGCCGCGTTCAACCTCGACCGCGCCCTTGGCTGACAGTTCGGGCTAAATACCCTCAAAACTGAACACCTTTCCCGCCAGGCGGCACCGTTTGAACGATCAAACTGGCGACGGGTTAGCATATGAGCGCCGCCTAGCTCGAAAGATAAATCTGTGACTGTCAATGACGACTCGTTCACCAACTGGAAAAACCGCGAGGAGATCGCGGAGTCGATGATCCCCATCATCGGGAAGCTGCACCGGGAGCGGGACGTCACGGTCCTGCTTCACAGCCGCTCCTTGGTGAACAAGTCGGTGGTCAGCATCCTCAAGACCCACCGATTCGCCCGGCAGATCGACGGTGAGGAGCTCTCGGTCACCGAGACGCTGCCGTTCCTGCAGGCTCTCACCACGCTCGATCTCGGCCCTTCCCAGATCGACATCGGCATGCTCGCCGCGATGTACAAGGCCGACGACCGCGGTCTCTCGGCGCAGGAGTTCACCGCCGAGGCCGTCGTCGGCGCCACGGGCGCCAACAAGATCGAGCGCTGCGAGTCGCGCGACGTCGTCCTCTACGGTTTCGGGCGCATCGGCCGCCTCGTCGCCCGCCTGCTCATCGAGAAGTCCGGCTCCGGCAACGGCCTGCGCCTGCGCGCCATCGTCGTCCGCCAGGGCGGCGACCAGGACATCGTCAAGCGCGCCTCACTGCTGCGGCGCGACTCCATCCACGGCCAGTTCCAGGGCACGATCACCGTCGACGAGGCGAACAGCACGATCATCGCCAACGGCAACGAGATCAAGGTGATCTACGCCAACGACCCGTCGGAGGTCGACTACACGGCGTACGGCATCAAGGACGCCATCCTCATCGACAACACCGGCAAGTGGCGCGACCGCGAGGGCCTGTCGAAGCACCTGCGCCCGGGCGTGGACAAGGTCGTCCTCACCGCGCCGGGCAAGGGCGACGTCCCCAACATCGTCCACGGCGTCAACCACGACATGATCAAGCCGGACGAGCAGATCCTGTCCTGCGCGTCGTGCACCACCAACGCGATCGTCCCGCCGCTGAAGGCGATGGCGGACGAGTACGGCGTCCTGCGCGGTCACGTGGAGACCGTCCACTCGTTCACCAACGACCAGAACCTGCTGGACAACTACCACAGCTCCGACCGGCGCGGCCGCTCGGCGCCGCTCAACATGGTCATCACCGAGACCGGTGCCGCCTCCGCCGTCGCCAAGGCGCTGCCCGACCTCAAGGCGCCGATCACCGGCAGCTCGATCCGTGTCCCGGTGCCGGACGTCTCGATCGCGATCCTCAGCCTGCGGCTCGGGCGCGAGACCACCCGCGAGGATGTCCTCGACTACCTCCGCAACGTCTCGCTGACCTCGCCGCTCAAGCGCCAGATCGACTTCACCACCGCCCCCGACGCGGTCTCCAGCGACTTCATCGGCTCGCGCCACGCCTCGATCGTCGACGCCGGCGCCACCAAGGTCGACGGCGACAACGCGATCCTCTACCTGTGGTACGACAACGAGTTCGGCTACTCCTGCCAGGTCATCCGCGTCGTTCAGCACGTGTCCGGGGTGGAGTACCCGACCTACCCGGTCCCGGTCGTCTGATCCCGGCGGACTTTCCCATCCGGCCTCCCGGCGGGCGGGCGGCCGGATGGGCCATTCACACACGCTGTGACCAGGATTGCCAGTTGGCATCAGAGAATGTTCGTGACCCGCACTGATGCCAACTGGCTTCAGCGACTGGTGGTCCAGGTCGAGCGAGAGTGATTGTTGGTCCTGTGGGCTGAGTGAGAAGCCCTCCCCACGACCGGAACCCGTGCCGCCGTTCGCCCATCCTGTACCCCGGGTGGGCTTGCTTCGCTTACCCTCTCGCGGACGCTTTTGAGAGGTCTTCACCATGCCCGTGGCCAATCCCCGTTTCAGCATCCTGTCCGACGACTTCGCCGCAGCCCCCTACCACCACTCCGCACAGCTGAGGGAGCAGGCTCCGGTGCACTACGAGCCGGCGATCGACAGCTATTTCCTCTCCCGCTACCAGGACGTCAAGCGGGTACTTACCGACCATGAGGCGTTCACTACCCAGACGCTGCAGGTGCGCGCCGAGCCGGTGATGCGCGGGCCGGTCCTCGCCCAGATGACCGGGGCCGAGCACACCGCCAAGCGAAAGATCGTCGTCCGGGGTTTCACCGGCCAGGCCCTCAAGAAGCAGATACGCGCCGTCCACGCCAACGCCGCTGAACTCATGGCCCCCTTCCTTTCCCGAGGCCGGATGGACCTCGTCAACGATTTCGGCAAGCCCTTCGCCGTCCACGTGACCCTCGATGTCCTCGGTTTGGACAGAGAGGACTGGCGGCAGGTAGCCGCCTGGCACAGCGGGGTCGTCGAATTCATCACCAGCATGACTCTCACCCCCGAGCGCCGCCGGCACTGCATGGACTGCGCGGAGCAGCTGGAGGCCTATCTCGTACCCGTCATCGAACAGCGGCGCCGCCACCCCGGCGAGGACCTGATATCGACGCTGTGCACCGCCGAGTTCGACGGCGTCGCCATGAGCAATCGCGACGTCACCGCGCTGATCATCAACGTGTTGGCTGCCGCCACCGAGCCCGCGGACAAGACCCTCGCCCTGCTCTTCAAGCACCTGATCGACCACCCCGAGCAGCTGGCGCAGGTCCGCCGGGACCCAAACCTGCTGGCCGCCGCGATCGCCGAGACCCTGCGCTTCACCCCGCCGGTCCAGCTCATTCCCCGCCAGGCGGAGGAGAACGCCGTGTTCGCGGGCACCACCGTCCCGGCAGGTGCCACCGTCTTCTGCATGATCGGCGCGGCCAACCGCGACCCCGATGCCTTCACCGCCCCGGACACCTTCGACATCCACCGCCCGGACCTGGGCACCGCCCGCTCCTTCACCGCGGCCGCCCAGCACTTGGCCTTCGGTACCGGACTCCACCAGTGCGTCGGCGCGGCCTTCGCACGCGCCGAGATCGAGACCGTCGCCGCAATGCTCCTGCCCCTGCTCAACGAGGTCTGCTACAGCCCCGGCTTCCGCTACCAGGAGACCGGCCTGTACACCCGAGGCCCTGTCTCCCTGTCGCTGGACTTCATTCCGTCCACGAAGGCGGCACCGGCCACGACCGACGGCCGTCCCTGACCCCGGCCTCTCCCGGGCCGGCCCGGCGTCGTGTCCTCCACGGCTCCAGCGGCCAGAACCAATTCCATGCCCCTACTCTCTTCAGGCGTATACAGCGATGACATCGACCGACATCACCCGAGCCATCAACGACTTGCTGTTCACGCCGGGCCTCGACCTCGCCGAAGCCCTCGACCGGCACTTCACCCCTGACTACCGCCAGCGCACCGACGGCGTGTGGAGTGACCGGACCTCCTTCGCGCAGCACATCACACGCCTCCGCTCCCTGATCCGCAGCGGACACATAGAAGTCCACGACGAACTCCGGGACGGACTGCGCTACGCCGACCGCCACACCGTCACCCTCAGCCGGCACAACGGCCGCATCTCCCGCACCGAGGTCTATCTCTTCGCCCAGCTGGCCCCCGACGGCCGCTTCCATCGCGTCGAAGAAACCACCCTCCTGATCACCGGCCACCCCGACGACGGGAACCTCGGGCTCATCAAGTGACATGGACAGGGCCTCCGTTAGGATCTCCCCGGAGTAGCTGGCCCTGGCGGGGGAATCGGCCTCCGAAGCGCCGGATGCGACACCGCCCTGCGACTCGTGCCGGTCGCTGTCGCCGCCCGTGCCCGATGGGTGTCTCCGGGCATGGCTTTCCAGTGCTGGAGCAAGGGGATGGGAGCCGCCATGGTGTCCGTGGGAGAGAGGCTGAGCAGAGCGCGCGTGCGGGCGTTCATCGGCCGGGACGAGGAGCTCGGGCGCTTCGAGGAGGCTTTGGCCGGCGCTCCCCAGGCACCGTTCGCGTTCTACGTGTACGGGCCGGGCGGCATCGGGAAGTCGACGCTGCTGAGGCGTCTGGCGGACCACGCTCGTGCCGCGGGCCGGCTGCTCGTCGAACTCGACGGCCGGTTCGTCAGCCGGGACCCGGCCGATTTCGAGCAGGCTGCCGGTCCTTTCCTGGATGTTCCAGGCGCGGTCCTGTTCGTGGACTCCTTCGAGCACTGCCAGTGGCTGGAGAGCTGGCTGTGGCACCACTTTCTGCCCCGCGCCGCGGACGACACCCTGGTCGTCCTGGCCGGACGGCGCGCTCCGCAGCCGCAGTGGACCGCCGATCCCGCCTGGTCCGGGCTCCTGCACGTGACCGAACTGGAGCCGTTCTCCGCGGAGCAGGCCCGGAATCTGCTGATCGCGGCGCAGATCCGGCCCGAACTGCGCGACCGGGTGCTCCGCTTCGCCGGCGGCAACCCGTTGGCCCTGTCCCTCGCGGCCGCGGCAGGATCGGCGGGCTGCTCCAGGGAGGAGATCTGGGCCCCGTCGGCGGACGTCCTGCGCACACTGGTGGCGGGGTTGATCGGTGAGGTCCCCACGGCAGCCCACCGCCGCGCCCTGGAGGTGGCGGCACAGGCCCACTCGACGTCCGAGGAACTGCTCGCCTCCGTGCTGCCCGGTGAGGATGCCCATCTGCTCCTCTCCTGGCTGAGGGACCTGCCCTTCATGGAGTCCACGCATCGGGGGCTCCACCCGCACGACGCCGCACGCGAGACGCTGGCCGCCGACCTGCGCTGGCGCGCTCCCAACGCGTTCGAGACGATGCGCCGGCGTCTGGCGGACGAGTACCTGCGCATCCTGCGCGAGGGACCCGAGGAGCGGGTGTGGACCGTCACCGACGAGCTCTTCTACCTCTTCCGGGAGGGGCAGACCCTGGCCCGGCTACGCACCTGGTCCCGCGAGGACGAGGTGCACGACCGTCCGCTGCACCCCGACGACATCGATGTCGTGCTGTGGATGGCCGAGGAGACCGAGGGGGCCGCCTCCGCGGAACTGGTCCGCTACTGGGCACATCGCCAGCCGCAGGCTTTCAGCGTCTACCGTCTCGTGAGCACGGGCCGGATCGTGGCCTTCACGGCCCGACTCGCTCTGCCCGCCCCTCCTGACCCTCAGGACCTTGCCACCGATCCTGTCGTCGCCGCCGCGTGGCGGTACACCGATGCCACCGCCCCGGTGAACCCCGGCGAACACATCGGCATCAGCCGCTTCTCGATCTACCCCGAGCGGTACCAGGTGCCCTCGCGCGTCATCGACTTGAGCAGTTCCCGGGCTCAGGCGGAGGCAGCCCGTGCCCGCGGCCGCGCCTACGGCTTCGCCGTCTACCGGGACGCCGAGACCTGGGCCGAGCGGGTCGAAGGCACCCTCGGCGACACGGGGGCGCGCCCGCGAGTGGGCGAGCACACCTACGGGCTGTTCAGCGTCGACTGGCGTCAGGTCCCCGTGGAGACATGGCTCCTCCGCTTCATATCAGCCCCCGACGCACCGGTCCCGTCCGGACCATCGGCCCTATCGCGTACCGCGTTCGAGCAGGCCGTGCGCGAAGCGTTGGCGCACTGGCGCGATCCGGGCGCCTTCGCCGCCTGTGCCCTGATGCGTACGCGTCTCGCAGCCGACTTCGGTGATCCCGTCGAGGAGTTGCGTACGCTGCTGCGCCAGGCCGTCGACGACCTCGCCCAAGACCCGCGCGGAGTGCGCGCCTGCGGGGCCCTGACGGCAGGCTACTTCTCCGGTGCACCCACCCAGGAGGCCGCGGCCCGCCGCCTGAGCCTTCCGTACGGCACCTACCGTCGCCACCTGCGCCAGGGCCTGGACCTGCTCTGCGAAGCCCTGTGGCAGCAGGAGGTGCACGGCCCCCGATAGCAACCGAAGGCGCACGCTGGGCAGTTGCGAGTGGACAGGTGCGGACAGCAGTGGACAGTCCCCGCCCCTGTCGGGCCTGGAAAGTGGACAGCGGCCGGCACGAGCCTGTGCGCCATGAACGTTGCAGGCACGCAGACGAACCAGGCAGCACTCCAAGCCCGCCGGCCGGGAGCCGTGCTCGCGGCACTCGCCGCGGCGCAGTTCACCGTCATGCTCGCCACCTCGATCGTCAATGTGGCACTTCCGCAGATCCGCGCCGGAGTCGGCCTGTCGGACGGCGGAACCACCTGGGTGGTCAACGCCTACGGCCTGGCGTTCGGAGCACTGCTCCTGGCGGGCGGGAGGGCGGCCGATCTCCTCGGCCGCCGTCGGGTGCTGATCGCCGGGCTCGCGCTGTTCGCCGGGGCTTCGCTGTCGGCGGGACTGGCCACCGCTCCGGGCGTGCTGATCGCCGCCCGCGCCGTTCAGGGCCTTGGCGCCGCCGCCATCGCCCCGGCCGCGCTCGCCCTGACGATGGACCAGTTCCCCTCCGGCCCGGGGCGGGGCAAGGCACTGGGGGTGTGGGGGGCCGTCTCAGGCGCGGGAGGAGCGGGCGGCGTCCTGCTGGGTGGTGTGCTCACGCAGGCGTGGGGCTGGCCTTGGATCTTCCACTCGGTCGCGCTCGGGGCGGCGCTGGTCCTGGCCGCTGTGGCTGCGCTCGTGCCACGGGCGGCCGGACAGAAGGCAGGGCGGTTTGACCTGCTGGGCACGGCCACCGTCACCCTCGCCCTGACCTGCCTGGTCTGGAGCCTGACCACCGCACGCGGTGCCGGCTGGACCGACGGCCGGGTGCTGGGCGCCCTCGGAACCGCCGCCGCGCTGCTCGCGGCCTTCGCCGTGATCGAGCGCCGCCGTCCGAACGCACTGATACCGCCCCGTCTGTTCACTACCGGCCAGGTTGCCGCGGGCAACCTGCTGATGGCGCTGCTGGGCTCGGTGTGGATCGCCCTGTTCTTCTTCCTGCCGCTCTACCAGCAGCAGGTCCTCGGATCCAGCCCCTTGGCAACCGGAGCGGGACAACTCCCGCTCGCCGGCGCCAATATGCTCGGCGCCGCCCTGGCGCCGCACATCGCCCGGCGCATCGGAGCCTCCGCGACGGTGACCGGGGCCCTGCTCACCGAGGCCGCGGGCCTGATGTGGCTGTCACGGATCAGCGCCCACGGCAGCTATCTCGCCGACCTCCTCGGCCCAAGCATCGTGATCGGCGCGGGCCTCAGCATCGCCTTCGTCCAGCTCACCGCGCTCGCCGTGGACGGCGTCCCAGGGGAGGACGCGGGCCTGGCCGGCGGCCTGGTGAACACCACCCGCCAGGTCGGCGGCGCCGTCGGCCTCGCCGCCCTGGCCACTCTGGCCGGCTCCGTCACCGCCCACGCGGCCACCCACCAGCCCCTTTTGGAAGCCCTCACCGCCGGCTACCGCACCGTCTTCACCGTCGCCGCCGCGGTCCTGGCCGCAACATCCCTCCTCGCGCTGCTCCTCACCCGCCGCACCGGCCCGCGTACCGCAACCACCTCCACCGTCCCGGCCTCCGACCCGCAACCCGCCTGAATCTCCCGCATCCGGCTGAACCGATGGATCAGCCGCGCCACCGAAACATGTCATCCAGCGAGAGGAACGCACAGACATGGTCACCATCGACGAGACCGCCCCCGTCATCGTCCGCCTGAGCACCGAGATCGACGCCCCGCTCGCGACGGTGTGGGAGCTGCACACCGACATCGCGTCCTGGCCCACCTGGAACACGGACATCGACGAGGCTGAGGTCAGCGGCCCGCTGATGCCCGGCAACTCCTTCAGCTGGCGGACCCACGGCCTGGAGATCACCTCCACCGTGCGCGAACTGGTCCCCGGCGAGCGAATCGTGTGGGGCGGCCCCGCCGCCGGCATCACCGGCATCCATGTATGGACGTTCGAGCAGGACGGCGGCCATGTCACCGTCCGCACCGAGGAGTCCTGGAGCGGCGCCCCGGTCGAAGCCGCGGCCGACCACCTCGGCAAGGCCCTCCACGACTCCCTGGACAGCTGGCTCTCCCACCTCAAGTCCCGTGCCGAACAAGCTGCCTGACCAAAAAGCTCACATCCACAGAAAGAGGTTCCTGCCATGACTGCTGCGAAGCCCTACCTGACCGGCCACTACACCCCCGTCGCCGACGAGGTAACCGCCACCGGACTCACCGTGGAGGGCACATTGCCCCAGGAGCTGGACGGCCGGCTGATCCGCAACGGCCACAACCCCAAGCCCGGTGTCACCCCGACCCACTGGTTCAAGGGCAGCGGCATGGTCCACGGCATCCGCCTCCGTGAGGGCCGCGCCGAGTGGTACCGCAACCGCTGGGTGCACACCCCCGCCCTCGACGGCGCGCCCTACATGACCGAGCGCGGCCCCGACCTGACCGCCAGCGCAGCCGGCACCCACGTCATCGAGCACGCCGGACGGCTGCTCGCCCTGTGCGAGGCGAACGTCCCCTTCGAACTCACCCCGGATCTGGAGACCGTCGGCGCGTACGACTTCGACGGCACGCTGCGCAGCGCGATGACCGCGCACCCCAAGGAGGACCCGGTCACCGGGGAGTTGCACTTCTTCGGCTCCTCGCCCTTCCCGCCGTTCCTGACGTACTACGTCGCCGACGCCAAGGGCGGGATCGTCCACAGCGCCGAGATCCCGGGAGCGACGTCCTCCCTCAAGCACGACTTCGCCCTGACCCGCCGCCATGTGGTCTTCATCGAGGGCAATGTCACCTTCGACCCGGCCGAGCACTCCGGCATCCCCTACAGCTGGAGCGACGCCCAGCCCGCCCGCATAGGCATCATGGCCCGCGGCACCGACGGCGCCCCGCAGGTCCGCTGGTTCTCCATCGAGCCCGGCAACCTGCTGCACGTCGCCAACGCCTACGAGGACGGCCAGGGCCGGATCGTCCTGGAAGGCCCGACCGTGGACCGGGAGGGCTTCCAGCTCTCCTGGAATTGGTGGGTCGGCGCCCCCGGGCGCGGCTCCGAGCCTGTCGCCCGCTCCTACACCCGCCGCTGGGTGGTCGACATGGCGGCCGGTTCCGTCGACGAACAGATCATCGACGACCTCACGGTGGAGTTCCCGACCCTCAACGAGGACTATCTGGGCTCTGAGAACCGCTATCAGTACGCCGTCTCCTTCCCCGACGAGAAGGGTTACGGCGCCTACGGCATCGTCAAGTACGACCGCACCACCGGCGCCCGCCGCATCCACCAGGTCGGCGACGCCCGCATGCCCGGCGAAGCCGTGTTCGTCCCCGCCGCCGGAGCCACCCGCGAGGACGACGGCTACCTCCTCACCGTGACGTCGGACCTCAAGCAGGACGCCTCCCAGCTCCTCGTCTTCGACGCCTCCGGCCTCGACCGGATCGCCACCGTCCACCTGCCCCAACGGGTAAGCGCCGGCCTCCACGGCTCCTGGATCCCCGACACCGCCCTGGAGGCCACCCAGGGCTGAGTGACAGCGAAGACGCACCTCAGCTCCACCGTCAGCGTGTGACCGGAGCACCCCCGAACAACGCCTCGAACCCCCACAGGCCGAGGCACACGACCAAGGAAGTCGACATGACAAGAATCCGGAAAAGCGCCCGTTGGATAGCCGCCCTCTCCGCGCTCGCAGTCACCATCATCGCCGTACCGGCGCTCGCGCAGACCGAGGACGCCGACCGCCGAACCCCCGCCAAGGGCATCGACTGGCACGCCTGCGCCGACACCGACTTCAAGCACATGCAGTGCGGATCGATTCAGGTACCCGTGGACTGGTCCCAGCCCCACGCAGGCAGCACCACCCTCGCCCTGGTGCGCCGCCCGGCGGATGACCGGGCCCACCGCCGGGGCACCCTGCTCCTCAACGACGGGGCCGGCGGCTCCTCCATCGAGCAGCTGCGACTGGCGATGCACATCGGCATGCCGAACTTCGCCGGCGCCATGACCCGGAACTTCGACCTGGTCGCGGTGGACCCGCGCGGAGTGGGGCACAGCACGCCGATCCTTTGCGGCGAACCGCTCAAGCCCGCCGGAGTCAGCCACTTCCCGCAGGGCCGGGCCGCGTTCAACGCGCTCGTGGCCCACAACCGGGCCTTCGCCGAAGACTGCCTGCGCCGCAACGGCCGACTCACCGCCCACGTCGACCAGACCAGCACCGCGCGGGACTTCGAGGCGGTCCGGATCGGGCTGGGCGAACGGCAGCTGAACTGGTACGGCATCCACTACAGCACGCTTCTCGGACGGACCTACGCCAAGCTCTATCCCGGCAGACTGCGCACCATGGTCCTCGACACCGCCCTGGACGACACCGGCTCGCCTCTGTCGCGGGTCACCCAGGAGGCGGCCACCGCCGAGAAGGCCTTCAACCGCTTCACCGCCTGGTGCGCCACGTCGAACGACTGCGCCCTGCACGGCAAGGACGCCGCAGCCGAGTACGACGCCCTCGTCGCCCGTGCCGACAGCGATCCGATCCCGACGGGGGGCACGGCCCACCAGCCGCTGACCGGTGAGGACATCCGCGAGGCCACCCAGGACTACCTGACCCTGTCCGGTCTGACCTGGCCGGAGCTGGCGAAGGCCATCGTCAAGGCCAAGGGCGGCGACGCGACGGACTTCACCCACGACCCGGACAACACCCTCGACCCGGTCCAGGTACAGGTGCCCGCCTGCCTCGACAACGCCCGCCCGGTGCGCACCCTCGCCCAGCTCACCCGGCTGCAAAGGGAACTCGCCCGCGTGTCCCCGCACCTCGGCGGCGCCGTGCGCTCCTACAAGGCCATCGCGGGCTGCCTCGGCTGGCCCATCCCGGCCAAGCCCGTCAAGGCCGGCGCGCGGGTCCACGGCGCACCGCCCGCACTGATCCTCCAGTCCACCCACCAGGCCCTCGCCCCGTACCGCGCGGGCGCGGCCATGGCCGCCCAACTGCCCGGCAGCGTCGTACTCGGCCACGAAGGCGACGACTACAGCATGTTCCTGGTCTCCAAGTGCGTCCAGGAGGCCACCAACCGCTACCTGACCACCCGCGTGCTGCCCGCTCCTGGCACCACCTGCACCGACTGAGAAGCATCGCCTTGCCGAAGGTGACCGTCGGCCGCGCGCCCGACCTCACCCAGGTCTTCGGAGCCCTCTGAGCGGTGACCTCACCGCTCAGAGGGCAGCGAGCGCTCGTGGGCGACCTGCCGGGACCGCCCCCACCTGGCAGCTCAGCAACCGCCTCACCCGCTGACCCGATTCACAGACTGCGGCGCGGTTCGTGGCGTCGCCGATCGATCGCGGTCAGCTCCTGAGGCCGTCGAATATTCCCGTGCCGTACCACCGGTGGACGGGCAGACTCGCCCCATGGCGGACATGAGGGCGTTCCAGGATGCGGTCACCAGCTGGGCGACGGGCGGTCCCGACGGGCCGGCGCGCGATCTGGCGGAAAGCCTTGGGGTGCGGACCACGGTGCTCCTGGAAGGGCTGAGCGATCTCGCGGCCGTCGAGGCGCTGGCCGCCCGGCGTGGCCGGGACCTGGCCGCCGAGGGAGTGTGCGTCGTGCCGATGGGTGGGGCGATGAGCGTCGGCCGCTATGCCGGTCTCCTCGGACCGCCCGGCCTCGGTCTGCGCCTGACAGGACTGTGCGACGAGGGCGAACAGGACTTCTACGAGCGCGGCCTGACGCGGGCACAGGCCCCGCTCCAGGACATCTACGTATGCACCGCGGATCTGGAGGATGAACTCGTCCGGGCGCTCGGCATGGCACGAGTCGAGGAGATCCTCCGCGCCGAGGGCGACTTCCGCGCCTGGCAGACCTTCCAGCGCCAGCCCGCACAGCACGGCCGGCCCCGGCATCAGCAGGTGCGGCGCTTCCTGGGTACAAAGAAGGGCCGCAAGATCCGCTATGGCCGTCTTCTTGTCGAGGCCCTCGTACCGGACCGGACACCGCCACCGCTCGACTGCCTCCTCGCGAGCCTGTGAGGTCGTGGACGGATTGCTGTTTCGAGCATGCTCGACAGCGGACGAGCGCGGGGCTTTCGGCCTGGGCCGAGCGCGACAGCAACTGAAGGTCTCGCAACGGATACGGGTCACCCTGCTTGGTGAACTCCGCCCGCACGTTCCATCCGGTTGGTCAGCTGCCGCACCCGGAGACCACGCGGCACGTCGAGTCCGGGGGCGCGCACCTGCTCGCATTGAGGCGGCGTGCGCCTCGTGACAGCACCTCTGCCATGGGCGTGGATTGTTCACGCCGGAGTTCATCAGAAAGAGCTGGCCCGACCTGGGGGTCGATTCGCGCCCGGTCCCGCGGCCGAGTGGATCGACCGGGTGGGCGACCTGAGGGTGGTCGACACCCAAGAACTGGTCTGCCGCGCCGTCCCGCAGCCGAAATCACAAGGCTGACCGGCCCAACGACCCGGGACCAGTGGACTATGGACCAACGGCCAACATCCAGCGACGATGCCAGTGACGCATGAGCCATGCCGGACAGCACGGGTCCGCACCTGCCGTCCGAGTGACTGGGGACGTGATCGTGATGATGTTCTGGTTCGACCACGACGTCAGCGGCTGGGGCTGGTTCGCCATGGCAGCCAGCATGATCCTGTTCTGGGTGCTGATCATCATCGCTGTCGTTCTTCTCTTCCGCGCCCTGGGCCAGACTCCCGAGCACACCCACGGCCCGAGCGTGCCGTCACCGGAGCAGGTGCTTGCCGAGCGGTTCGCACGTGGCGAGATCGACGACGAGGAGTACCGCCGACGCCTCGCCACGCTGCACGCCTCCGGTCCACCCACCAAGCCTTGACCCTCAGGCCGCAGCCCGCTTGGCAGGGCCGATCGGGCGGGCCGAGGTCCGAACGGCTCTCCATTCGTTCCCGGTCGGCCCTATCGGTCGTACGGCTCGTGACGGACGCTCATGACAGAGAACCGCGGACCGCTGCGAAAGGTCGGTCATGACACATCTGCGAACTGTCGGTGACGTGATGACCCACGCGGTGATCGCAGTTGGTCCCGATGCGCCGATCAAGGAAATGGTCGAGAGCATGCGGCAGTGGCGGATCAGCGCCCTGCCCGTTCTCATGGGCGACGGTCGCGTCGCGGGTGTGGTCTCCGAGGCCGATCTGCTGGTGAAGGCGCAGGGGGACGACAGGTCAGGGGCGGCGACGGCACGCCAGCTGATGACCGCTCCGGCAATGACGGTGTCGGCCGACGCGACGGTCGCCGGAGCCGCCCGGCTGATGGCGCGTGGTCATCTCAAGCGGCTCCCCGTCGTCGACGGCGCGGGTCATCTCGTGGGTGTCGTCAGCCGTGGCGATCTGCTGAAGATCTATCTCCGTCCCGACGCCGACATCGCGGAGGAGGTACGAAGCGAGCTGGTCGCGCAGCTGGTCCCGGTCGGCTCAGGAACGGTACACGTGCATGTCGAGGACGGGCTCGTCACTCTGTCCGGCACGGTCTCCGATACCTCACTTCCGGACGTGCTCGCCCGGGCCGCGCGGGCAGTGCCGGGCGTCGTGAACGTGGTGGCAGATATCGATGTGGATATGCCGGTGCCCTGAGCGGAGCGCGGGCCTGTTCGGATCGGCGCGAGCGGGCCGAAGGAGGTCCCTACCATGACTGGAACCGTCACTGCGCGCCTGGACGGCATCGCCGCGGCCCATTGGGCGGCACGTGAGGCCGCGTTGCGCCGAGACCGCCTGCACCTCGTCCATGCGGACGACTGGCCCACGACGGCGGTGGTCCGCCTGGTCAGCCCGGATGAGCAGCGCCGATAGGCCGACACCCTCCTGAGCCGCACCTCCGACGAACTGCGAAAGCGCCATCCGGGCCTGGAGATCACCACAAGCCGGCTGTCCGGGCGGCCCGCGGCCTCCCTGCCCGCCGAGGCTTCGAAGGCGGAGATGCTGGTGATCGGCTCGCGCCGGCTGACGGGTGTGCCGGGCTCTCTCATCGGTTCCATCACCATGGCAACGATCCGTGCCCCGAACGGCCCGTGGTACTCGTCAGGGCCGCCCCTTCGAAGGGCAAGGGGGAGACAGGTCCGCGCACCGGCGACGAACCGGTCGAGGGCACGGGCCCGTACCGGGACGTGGTGGTCGGCGTGGACATCGATCAGTCCTGCGACGGGCTCCTTGCCTTCGCCTTCGACGAGGCCGCACAGCGCGCGTGCACACTGCAGGTCGTCCACGCCTGGAGCCTGCCTCTCGGCTTCAGCTACGCGCCGGCCATCGATCCGAGAGATCCAATCGGACCTGCAACGGCGGGTGGCCCGGACACTCAGCGACCGGCTGCTTCCCTGGCGAGAGAAGTACCCGTCGGTGAACGTCGTCGAGATAGCCCATGCGGTGATGCACCACGCCGACGCACCCGCGCCGTCGTCGCCCATCACTGACGGTGCGTGGCGGCACTCGTCGGCGCCCGGGCGCCCTCAAGCCCGCGCTACGGTGCGAGGTCCCGACGCGCGAGCAGTACGAACGCCGCGGCCAGTCCGGCCAGACCGGCACCTGCCAGGACACCGAACGCGACCCACGGGACCGTGCCGTCGGCCAGCGCATCACCCGGTGTGTAGTAGTGGAACGGGCTGACGAAGCGCAAGGGCGCCGCCCTGGACCAGGCCAGCGCGACGAAGTTCACGGCGAATCCCACGGATCCGACGGCTATCGTCGCCCCGACCACCTGACCTCTCCTTCGACCCACGGCCGAGACGGCGAGCGCAAAACCGGTCAGTCAGAGTGCAAAGCCGCAGCCGAGCAGCCCTGCGGAGAAGACACCGGTGATCGGCACCTCGCGGTGCAAGCGCGGTGAGAGCAGAACTCCGACGGCCATGGTGCCCGTGGCCGCCGCGTTGAGCAGCACGGAGGCGATGGCGAGGGCGGCCGTCCGCTCGGCCAGCAGGCGTGCCCGGGAGACGGGCCGGACCATCAGAAGTTCGATCGTCCCGGACTCCACGTCGGCAGCCACCGCGGCGGCTGCGAGCGATCCGATCACCGTGAGCTGCATGGCAATCCAGAAAGGGTGGACCAGTCCGGCGCCCAGCAGTCCGGGATAACTGGCGATCGACACATCGCCGGTGGAACCGCTGAAGGCCTTGAACGCGCCCGGCGGCGTTCGTCCCTGCCCGCCGAAAAGCTGGGTGGGCGGAATTGTGTTGGCGATCACCACGATGAGGGTTTCGAAGACCACCATCCCGAAGGCCAGCGCCGCCAGCATCCGACGGCGCCGGTGCAGCGCCAGCCACAACAACGCAAAGCGGCTCCTCACGTCTGGTCCTCGGCATCAGGATGCCGGTAGAAGTCGAGGAAGGCTTCGTCCAGGCCCGCCTCCTCGACCGTCAGGTCTCCGACCGGCAGTGTGAGCAGGTCGCGAAGAGCATCCACCAACTGATCGGGCGGTACGAGCAGCTCGACCTGTTCGCCCTCCCACTTCGGCGCCCACTGTTCGGCTGCACCGAGCGGGCGCCGTCCCTGGCCGTCGGTGAAGGTGAGCCGGACCTTTCTGGCGCGGGCCTCGCGCAGGGCCGCCACTCTGCGTACGGTCACCAGACGCCCGTCCCGGACAATCGCCACCCGCTCGCAAGTGCGCTGCACCTCGGGCAGCACATGGCTGGAGAGCAAAACGGTGCGTCCAGCCGCCACGGCCTCCGACAGCAGTTCGAAGAACGTCTCCTGGACCAACGGGTCCAGGCCTTCGGTCGGCTCGTCGAGCACCACCAGCTCGGGGTCGTGCTGCAACGCCTGCACGAGTCCCAGCTTCTGCTTCATCCCGCGCGAGTACTCCAGAACTCTGCGCCCGAGAACCGCGTCGGACAACGAGAGCCGCTCGCACAGTTCCGCGCAGCGCGGCACCGGCGCCCCCTGCAGGTCGGCCAGCAGTTCTAGCGTCTGCCTGCCTGTCAACTCCGGGTACAGCCGCAGCTCACCGGGCAGATAACCAAGTGCCGGCGTCAGCCGGAGGTGGTCGGCAACGGGATCCAGGCCCAGCACACGGACCCGCCCGGACGTCGGCCGCAAGAGCCCGACCAGGCAGCGGATGGTCGTCGTCTTGCCCGCCCCATTGGGGCCGAGAAATCCGAACACCTCGCCCCTGTTCACGGTGATGTCCAGCCGCTCGACGCCGATGGTCTTCCCGTACCGTTTCGTCAGGGCATTGAGTTCGATCGCCGGTGTCGCGCGCTGCACCGTCCCGCCTCCCTCTTGTCGGCGAAGGCGCCGTTCGCCCGTCCCCCTGCCGAGCAGGACGCAGGCAACGTGACTCAGGCGGCCTCGGTCGGGTCCACTCCTGCCTTGCTGTCCGGCCGGACGATGACCACCGGACACGTCGCGTGCAGAGCACATTGCTGGCTCACAGAGCCGAGGAGAGCACGGACGAATCCACCCCGGCCCCGGCTTCCCACCACCAGAACCTCAGCCCCCTCCGCCGCGGCCAGCAACACCTCCGTCGGATTACCCCGCACGAAACGCTCCCGCACCTCCACGGACGGCGCGTCCCCAACTACACTTCGCAGCTCTTCGACGAACCCGGAATGTGCGACCTCCTCGTCGAGGTCGGCGTCCACCGCCGGAGCCGACCAGCCGCGCATCCCCGGAAGCTCCCACGCACACACCGCCTCCACGACGCCCCCGATGAGACCGGCGTGCCTCATCGCCCACCGCAGAGCCGACTGCGACGACGGCGAACCATCGACACCCACCACAACCCGGCCCGCCGATGCTTTGTTCTCCATGCCCTGTCGCCTCTCTCGCCGTGCCCCCGTAGTCCACGCTGCCGTCCCTCAGCGAAGCCCGCCACGCGAGCCCTCCCCGTCACGGGGTACAAAGCTCCCTGGCAATCCCGTCCGCCCAGGTGTCAATGGCCGACCAGTCGCGGTGGTCGCCATACCTGAGGCCCATCAGCCGGAAGATCACTCGCCCGGTGATGGGCAGCTGGCTGGGCTTGATGACACCCGACAGAAGCCGATGGGTCCGGTAGGGGATGTGATCGGGGATGTCGTCGATGATGACCGTTTCCTCCTTGCCGGCCAAGCGCCTCCACGGGCCGCGCATCGCGCCAGGCATCCCCACGCTGAAAATCCACACGGGGCGGACCTGGAACAGATCGCTGTTGCGGTGCACGAAGTCCTTCGCCGCCTCCAGCCATGCCTGCCCATGGACCGCGCTGCCGAGTACGAACGCCTCGTAGGCGTCCTCGTCCCCGACCTCGCTCATGGGCCGCACATCGGCCTTCAGGCCCGCCTCGCCGAGGCGTGCCCCGATTCGCTCCGCGATCTCCCGTGTGGAGCCGTGTGCGGTGGCGTATCCCACCAGGACGTTCATGGCTTCGCCTCTCTGTTGTCGCAGCGCGCGGCGCGGCGGTGATCGTCAAGACCGTGCGGCTGACCGTCAACCGCTGTCGCGTTGGACCGTTCGAGCGACCAGGAACTCCCGGGCATCGGCGAGGGTGGTGAGTTCGGGGTAGTCATCCTCATCGACGTCTCCGTTTCCTTCGCCACCATCCTGGTGCCCCGAGCAGCGGCGGGATGAGGGCCACACGGTCCACATCTGGGGACGGCAGGCCCTGACGTCGGTCCGCAGGCAGGCAGCCGTGATGGGCCCGAGGCGCTACGAGCCCGGGCCATCCCAGCCGTGTCGAGGCGGTCGCGACCGGGCGCCGACAGAGCGGGATCGGTAGACGATGTACGGCCGGAACAGATAGCCGATCGGCGCAGTGAAGGCGTGTACGAGCCGGGTGAACGGCCAGATGGCGAAGAGCAGCATGCCGATGAGCGTGTGCAGTTGGAAGGACGGCGGCGCGGCGGCCATGGCGTCGATATCGGGCTGCAGCGTGAAGACGGAACGGAACCAGGGCGAGACGGTCGCGCGGTAGTTGTGCTCATCGCCGATGACGCCCGCGCCCAGCAGAGTGGTCGCAAGTCCGGCGACGATGGCCGCGACCAGGACGACGTACATGCGACGTAGTGCTCGGCGAGGTCGCGTGGCGACGTGTCCGCGAGATGTTCGAGGAAGCGGGTCAGCGCGGATCGCGCCGCGCCGGAGGGCAGCGGGGTCACGGCTCCGGTGACCAGGGGGACACGGTCCCGGACGTCCTGGTCGGGATGGCGGAGCAGGACCGAGGCTGCTTGACAGACCACTGCGGCGTGGCGTTCGGCGATCACGGTTTCTCCTCCGGCTGCGGGCGCTCGGGCGGGGACATGCCCTCGGGCCGCCCCCTGCCGTCCCAGTTCAGCAGGTTGATCCGAGCGCCATGACGCTGTGGGTCGGCGATACCGCCGGTGGTCTGACGTTCCTTGAGCGCGTGGAAGGTCTCCACGGAGACGGGTACGGGCCGGCCCGAGGCTTCGCCGAACGGCCCACTGTCGTACATCCCGGGGCCGCCTTCGAAATCGAGGCTGCAGCCGGTCTCTTCGAGCTGCCGTCCTTCTGCCTCGTACGCGGTGGGGATCACGTAGCGGTCGTGGTACTTGGCGATGGCGAGCAGCCGGTAGAGCGAAGTGACTTCCCGACCGGTCATACCGGCTGCCGCGGCAGTCCGTTCATCAGGTGGGTCACCGAGGTTGACGGCCCGCATGTACGATCGCATGGCCGAGAGCCGCTGCAGCGCCTGGCGCACAGGCTCCGTGTCCCCGGCGGTGAACAGTTCGGCGAGGTACTCCATCGGGATCCGCAGCGTGTCGATGGCGCCGAAGAGGTTGTCCGCGTCCTCGCCGTCGTGACCGGTGTCGGTCAGCGCATCGACGATCGGCGACAGCGGTGGCACGTACCAGACCATCGGCATCGTGCGGAACTCCGGATGGAGCGGAAGCGCCACCCGGTATTCCTTGGCCAGGGCGCAGACGGGGGAGCGGCGCGCGGACTCCAACCAGTCGTCGGGGATGCCGTCCTGGCGTGCCGCCGCGATCACCTGCGGGTCGGACGGATCGAGGAAAAGATCCAATTGCGCCTGGTAGAGGTCCTTCTCGTCGGCGACCGGTGCGGCGGCGCCGACCCGGTCGGCGTCGTAGAGGACGAGGCCGATGTAGCGCAGGCGCCCCACGCAGGTTTCTGAGCACACTGTAGGGAGGCCGACTTCCACACGTGGATAGCAGAACGGCGGCAGGTAGAACATGTACGCCTGCTCGTACTCGAAGCGCACCTTCTCCTCTGCCTGGCGGCGGATGCGTTCGACGATGGGGTCGCCGTCGCACACCTCGGCCCCGCCGCCGAGGCTGTCGTCCCAGTTCGCGCTCCACTCGATGCGCATCGGCTCGCCGGAGATGAGCGACTTGGGTTGCGCGACCGGGAAGTCGTCGCCCAGCGGCGCGGTGGTGAGCTTCTCGTAGTCGTAGGTCCAGGGTTCGTAGTAGTCACGGATGTTGGGCAGCACCGGGTTGGCGAAGATGGTGAGCAGCTTGCGCAGGCGCCCGCCGGCCTTGAGCCTGAGACGCCCGCTGCGGGTGCGGACCCAGCCAGGAAGTGCATCCGGCCGGTGAGGGTGTGCCAGGGCTTGAGTTCCTCGACGTTGGTGGTGAACGCGGCGTAGCGCCGACCGCCGGTCTCGCTGCCGGACCACTCGGGGCTGGTGATCACGGGGACGGGCTGGGCCTGGGTGTCAGCGAAGGTGATGCGCCGCTCCTCGCTGCCTTCGGCGAGATGAGCGAGCGGCCGCCCGACCCGCTGCTCCGCGGTGCGGAAGCCCTGTACGGCGAGTCGGCCGTTGGTGGAGCCGGACAGGGCGGTGAACGCCGCGGTGGCGCCGGCGGTGGCCGCCAGCAGCGCGTATCCCCAGCCAGACCCGGAAAGCGTCGGACGCGTAGCCCGCACTGTGCTGCCGGATGTCGAGGACGGGGCGGCCCAGGATGCGGTCGGCGGTGAGCAGTTCGATCACCTGCCGGGCCCGCCCTCGGCCTCCAAGGAGCTCATTTCCAAGTGGCCTGCCGGCCGCTCGTATCCGATCTTCAGGGCCTGCCAGGCGAGTTCGGCGACGTCCTGACCGGGAGCCGTGACGAACATGATCTGGGTGTCGTCACGGCGAACTGATCGAACTCGCTTCGATGTTGATGTCCCTCGCGGAGTCCGTGGTGATCGATGCCTCGTGGACGGCTGGTGTGCGACGGGATGCCGCTGCCGAGGCCGCACGACACTGCGGTGCCGACCTGGTGCCCTTGCGCTGCGAGGTGCCGCACGAGGTGGCGGATCACCGGCTCAGCGTCCACCCCGCCCGGTCCCTCCGACGCCGGCCCTGCCATCGCCGAAGCCATGGCTGCGACAGCCGACCCGTGGCCGGACTCCGTCACAGTGGACACCAGCGGGTCGCTGGAGACCGCCGTACAGCAGGCGTTGGCCGTGATACACCCGGAAGACACCGGCCGCGCCAGGCTCTCCGTCGCTCGTACTTGGGGCCGACTGAATCGTCCTTGACGGACCCACGAGGGCCCCCGTCGGCCTCGGGCTGCCTGTGTAGCGCGATGGGGCCGTTCGGCCCTAGCCCGGAGCGGGAGGGCCGGAGAAGATGCAGGCGTTTGCGCTTCCCATAGGTACGGAGTGGTAATGCCGCACAGCCCTGCCGAGGCCGATGCCCAGCTTCCGGTCCGGATTTTCCTCCTCGACGACCACGAGGTGGTGCGGCGGGGAGTGCACGACCTGCTCGATGTCGAGCCCGGCCTGGAGGTGGTCGGCGAGGCAAGCACTGCTGAGCAGGCCCTGGCTCGGGTCCCCGCACTCCGCCCGGACGTGGCCGTGCTGGATGTGCGGCTGCCCGACGGGGACGGTGTCACCGTCTGCCGCGAGCTGCGCTCGCGCGTCCCCGGCCTGGTGTGCCTCATGCTGACCTCGTTCGACGACGAAGAAGCCCTGCTGGACGCGATCATGGCCGGTGCGGCCGGCTACGTCCTAAAGCAAATCAGCGGCACCGACCTGGTCAAGGCCGTCCGCACCGTGGCCACCGGGCAATCGCTGCTCGACCCGGAGACTACCGGTCGCCTGATGGCCCGGCTGCGCCATGGTGCCGCGGAGGAGCAACGGCCTGACGAGTTGTCACAGCTGACCGACCGAGAGCGCGAGATCCTGGCTCTGATCGGCGAGGGACTCACGAACCGGGAGATCGGGCAGAGGCTCTATCTCGCCGAGAAGACGGTGAAGAACCACATCTCGCGGATGCTCAGCAAGCTGGGCGTGGCGCGCAGGGTCCAGGCGGCGGTCATCGCCGCCCAGGTGCTGGGCGAGCAGGCGCAGACGGGCAACACCGCCGACGCGGGCCGCACCCGGCCGTGACACTGCCCCGCCGAGAGTCCCTCTCGCGGAGGAACAACGGACCTGCCGCGGGGCCCATCGGCCCCTGACGCGGTGGCCGACCGCGGGCGAGGATACGGACCATGAACGCGAACCTCGACCTCCTGAGCAGGCAGCAAGCCCTGCACCTGCTCGCGGGCATGACCACCGGCCGGGTGGTCTACACCGCCCATGCGTTGCCTGCGGTGCTGCCTGTGCGCTGCAGTCTCGCCGAGGACGGAAGCCTCCTTCTGGACGCTCACGCGCCGGCCGATCTGCTGCGCGCCGCCGAGAGCGGGGTGATCGCTTTCGAGACCGGCGAGATCGACCAACTCGACGGCAAAGGCTGGAGCGTCACGGTCCTGGGCCACGCGAGGGTGATCACCCGCATGGAAGGGCTGATGCCCGCGAGAGGTCCGGCCGCACCCTCAGACGTCGAGCCCGCCGGGCGGACAGTCATCCGGCTCCATCCTGAACTGGTGACCGGCCGAAGTATCGGAGTGTCCCCCAGGTCGGGCTAAAGGGAGTGTCTTCAAAGTAGCGTCGTCCGCCCGAAGGGCGGGCCGGGCAGACGGGACTTCGAAGACACGACCTGGCGGGCGGTCGGGCTCATCGCTCAGCTCTGGGCGGTCGGGCCCCGGTCAATGGTGCCGTCCAGCCCAGGAGGGTGCCACCGCCGTGCGGGGCGGTCACGGTGAACGTGCCGCCTGCCTTTTCGGCCCGTGCTGCGAGGTTGACCAGGCCACTGCGCCGCCCGCCATCGGGGATGCCGACGCCGTTGTCGTTCACCTCAAGGACGACCTCAGGGCCGGTGGCTCGCAAAGACACCTCCACCCGGGTGGCCCGGGCGTGCCGGGCGGCGTTGCTCAGCGCCTCGCCGAGGACCGCAACGACATCTTCGGCGAGACCGTGCGGCACGTCGGTGTCGAGCAGGCCCTCCATGATCAAGCGGGGTGCGAAGCCAAGTGTCCCGTGTGCCTGGCCGACAGCCTCGGACACCCGGGCACGCAAGCTGTGCCCGGTCTCTTCGCGGACCCGTAGGCCGAAGATGGTCGACCGGATGATCCTTATGGTTTCGTCGAGGTCGTCCACCGCACGGACGACCCTCTCCGCGGGGGCCTCTTGCTGGATCATGCGGGCCGCACTCTGCAAGGTCATGCCGGTGGCGAAAATCCGCTGGATGGCCAGGTCGTGCAGATCCCGGGCGATCCGGTCGCGGTCCTCCAGCAGCGCCAACTGCTCTGCGTCAGTGCGGCGTACGGCCAGTTCCAGAGCCAGGGCAGCCTGGTCTGCGAAGCCGAGCAGCGGCCCGATCTCCTGGTCCGTAAAGGCCTGACCGCCGGCGGAACGGGCGAGCAGCAGCACGCCGCGACTGCTGCCGGAGGCGTCGCCGAGCGGCACCGCAACCGCCGGACCCAGCCCGTCGAACCTGCGCGGACCGGTGTCAAAACGGGCGTCATCGGCCAGATCCGCGCACGCCACCGGCGAGCCCTCGGTGAAGGCCGCGCCCGACAGCGTGCCCTGGACCGGAACAACCAGACCGAGCCGGGCGGGCGCGTCCTCGCCGAGCGCGACCTCGACGGTGAGCCGACCTTCGGACGACGGTACGGACACGTCGGCCAGCGACGCCCCGGCGATCTCCTTCGCCCGCTCGGCGATGAGCGTCAGAGCCTGCTCCCTCGGCGAGCCCGACAGTAGGCTCCTGGTGATCTCTGCGCTGGCCCGCAGCCATTTGTGCTGGCGTTGCGCCTCGTCGTACAGGCGGGCGTTGTCGATCGCCACCCCCGCGGCCACGGCGAGGGTGGACAGGACGGTCTCGTCCTCGGCGTCGAAGTCCAGGCCGCCGCGTTTGTCGCACAGATACAGGTTGCCGAAGACCTCTTCACGCACCCGGATGGGCACCCCGACAAAACTGCGCATCGGCGGATGGTTCTGGGGAAAGCCATGCGAGGAAGGGTGCGCGGACAGGTCACTCTGCCGCAGCGGCTGGGGGCGGTGGATCAGCTCGCCGAGAACGCCCTTCCCGGTCGGATAGGAGCCGATCGCCGCGATCTCCTCCTCGCTGATACCCACGGTGAGGAAGTGCGAGAGCGTCTCGCCGTCAGGGCCGATCACCCCGAGCGCCGCATACTGAGCGTCGACGAGGGTCGCGGCTGCTCCCACGATCTGGTGCAGCGCCTGGGTGAGGTCGAGGGTCCTGCCCACCGACAGCACCGACTCCAGCAACGAATGCACACGGTCGCGCGTGCCGCGCACAGCCTCGATGCGCGCCTGCAGCTCATCCAGCAACTCGTCCAGGTGCAGCTGCGGCATCCGTGCCGCCGTCCCGTCCCCGCCCATCTGCGCGTCCTCCAGGCCCCCCGCACCAACCCCGTCACTGGAGACGATACTGTCCGCGGTCAAACGGGCGGGAGAACTCCCGTTGAGGTGGGGCGGGTGCTGGAGCACCGGACGCGCCGGGTCACTCGTGCGACACGACCGCCACGGGTGCGATGGCGTGGTGCAGCACGGCATGGGCGACAGGTCCCAGGTGGGCGCCGGCCGCGGCACGGCGCCTGCGACGCCCGATGACCACGAGTGAGGCATCGGTCGAGGCATCGGCGAGGTGATCGGCTGCCCGGCCCACCACGCACTGCTCCTCGACCCGGACACCGGGGAACTTGCTCCGCCAGGGCCCCAGCACGTCGGTGAGCGCAGCCGATTCGCGCGTGGCCAGTTCGGAGTTGTGGACCGGGTCGATGGCGGCCGGGTCGTAGCCGAAGACGGGCGGCAGGCTCCAGCCGTGCACGATGCGCAGGTCGGCTCCTCGCGCGGCGGCGGCGCCGAATGCGTATTCGATCACCTCTTCGCACGGCCGGGCGATGTCCAGGCCGAGCACCACATCGCGATACGCGTGCCGCTGCTGCCCGCTCCCGCCGGGGGTGGGCAGGTGCTCGTCCTCGGCCCGCTCGCCCGCCCGTACGAGGACGACCGGCCGCTCGGCATGGGCGAGCACAGACATCGACACGGACCCGATGAGGAAGCCGGTCAAGGTGCTCAGGCCCCGGGAGCCCAGCACCAGCACCTCGGCCTCCTTCGCGGCGGCTTGAAGGACCTCGACGGGCCGTCCGGCTGCCTGTTCGGTGCTGATCTCCAGGCCGGGGTGGCGCTCGCGCAGCCCCTCGGACACCTCACGCGGGATGCGCTCGGCCCAGTACTTGGGCGAGCACGCAACCGGCGCGGCGATGGTCCCGATCAGCGGCGCAGAGCCGTAGTCGGGCGCCCAGTCCTCCAGGGCGTGCAGAAGTTTCAACGGCAGCCCGCGCAGCCGCGCCTCGCGGGCGGCCCACTCGGCGGCGGCCAGCGACTCGGCGGAACCGTCCAGTCCAGCGATGACAGTACGAGACATGAGCTACTTCCTCCGAGTGGAGTAGGGGTGGCGCAGCCGGCACCCGGAAGTTGGTTCCACTTTCCCCCTGTGGGCGGGTCCTCGTCCCGGGCCCAGGAGGCCACACAGTTGGGGCCGAACGGCCTCGCCTCACTGGCTGGTTGGGCTTGGGCTGGACAACAGGAGGCGTCGGCCGACCTCGTCCCGGCACGCGGCGCGGTCGCACCGGGGGCTGGCCGTCCGGGCATCAGATGCCGATGGGTCCAGGCGTGCAGAATGCGCAGCCCCGCGCCGCGGCGTTCCGCCTCGGCGAAGGCATACGACTTACCCGTACCCTGCGGGCTAGTTGATTGACCTTCTCATTTCCCACACCACCCACGTATGCGGTGTGCACTGGAGTGGTGCGCTCGGCCGATCAAGCACGAGTCGCACCCTGCGGCCAGACGACCCGCACCGGCACCCCGGTCCGCTCGGCGTAGTTCACCACGTCGGCGGTGCCGCCGTAGCCGCGTGCGGGCTGGCCGTCCCATACGGCAAGGAGGACATCCGCCAGGCCGACCAGGATTTCACTGCCTGCCATGTGGGCGTTGGAGTCGGACTCCGTCAGCCCGGTCTCATGGACCTGGGCGGCCTGGTGCATGAGGTCGTCGTACACCGCGTGATGCCACTCGGGCAGGGACTCCCGGTACTTCTCGGCGGGAACGACGACTTCGAGAGCGCCACCGTGGTGCAGTACAGCCTGCGCGAACCAGGCGTCGGGCCCATCAGCGATGCACGAGATCCCGACGAGGTCGGCGGCGGGATAGCCGCTCACGGCCTCCCTGATCGCCTGCTTCACGCGCTCCTCGACCTCCGTAGACAGACCGCGATGCCCGGTGATTCCAACCCTCATTCCGTCTCCTCTCGCCTTCACAGGTACACGCCGTGCAACCGGTCGTCGAATGTCCGCACCACCTTGGGCGGCGTACTGCTGGTGTACGCACGCCGGAAGACCCGGGCCCGCTCGACGACCCGCCCGGACCGGTAGCGGAGCCCGGATTCGACCGCCTGTGTCGCGAGGACGTAGGCCGCCTCCAGTCGTCCAGCGGCCTGGTGCCCTGCCGCGAGGTCGAGTTGCAGCAGCGCGTGCTGCTTGGCGTGCGCTGACGGCATCGCGGTCGCCTCTCCGTCGTGCCTGCCAAACACCCACGTCGGCAGGCCGAGGCGCGCACCGCACGTCACCCGGCAGGCAGCAATCTTGGTCTCGTTGAAGGTGAAGACCCACGGCCACGGTGGCTGCTCCTCCGCCGTGATGAGTGCCGCTGCCTTCCTGCTGCGCACCAGGGCCTGATCCGTCGACCGCTCATCCCCGGCTGCCGCATGCGCGAGGGCTTCCACCGTGCAGAGCCATGCGTCAGCGACGGCCGGAGCGGTCGTACCGAGTTGCCGTCGAGCGGACCGCGTCAGGTTCAGCCCCTGAGCAGCGTTGCCGGCATCTGCCTCCATCTGAGCCAGACTGCCGATCTGGTACGCGGCGAGCAGCCGGTTCCCCGAGCGACGAGCCGCCTTGATGGCCGATCCGTACCAGGTGCGGGCCGAACCGTGGTCGCCCATGTCCCAGCTCAACCACCCGGCCAGACTCGCAGCCTCGCTGCCCACGGCCGCGAGCCTGACGCGCTGGTCTTCGTCCGGTGCCTCCGCTGCAACGGCTTGGACCAGCCGCAGATGGGCGAAGACCACCTCGGACAGCTGCCGTGACGGGGTCGATCCGTCCATGCGCCGGAACGCTGTCGTGGCAAGTCTGAGCGTGGCGGCCTGGCCGGCCTCCTGGCGCTCGGGTATCGGAATGGCTGCAAGGGCGGGCGTCGCTGCTGCTGCAACGGCTCCTGCCAGAAATTCTCGGCGTTCCACTGGGTCTCTTCCATCTGCGGCTGATGCCGCCGTTCCGTCGGCAAGGCCGACGAGACGAGGGGGAAGACCCAGGTAGGCGGCGGCGCTCGCCAGAATGCTCATGTTGTACGAGCCCGCTGCCCGGCCTTCGAGCCGTGAGACTGCGGACTGAGTAAGGCCGCACGCCTGGCCTAACTGGCGCTGCGTGAGGCCACGTTCCCTACGGGCAAGCTGAATGACGCGCCCGTAGTCGCTCTCGCGTGACGCGTCCCGGATGGCCTGCTTGGACCAGTTCATCGACTCACCTCTCCGGACGGTAGGTCCCCGGCCGCGCCACTTCGCATCCGAATGCGCTTGGTGCATGCGCGTATGCGCTGCGCGCATCAAGTGTGGCCCAGAACACAGCGATCACGCTTTGGTCTTGGCGGTACGAGACGCGAGACCACGAGGTGGTGACCATGGCTGGGACGAGAGCAGACGGGTCGGAAAGCGGGACTCCTGCCGTGCTGGAGATCGGCACGCTGGCTGTCGACACTCGGCGGAACAAGGTCGGTCGGGTGATGGGGCATGTCGGGCCGAGGGTCCAGCTGCGCCCCTTAGAAGGTGGCCGCGAGTGGGACGTAGAGCCGCAGAACATCCGCGCGGCGAGTGCAGATGAGGCACTGAGCGCGCGGGTGGCTGAAACCAACAGGCGTAGCCAGAGCCGGGGGTTCTGATGGTTCCGCACACGATCATCACGGCCGCCGAGTGGACGCTGAGCGCCGAGTCGGCCGAGGGTGCACCTCAGGCGATCTTCTCGGCGACCTGTGTCACCTGCGGCGCTGAGGCACAGCCCACGGACGGCGAGCGGTTGCCGGTGGAGGTATGGACGCTCAAGCACACGGGTCTGCATCCGACGCATCGTCAGTTTAGCGCGATGACGGAGTGCTTCTGGCGGGTGGACCCGGCGCCCGGCAACCCCTACCAGGAGTCAGAGAGCCGGGGTGCTCGGCCGTGAGGCAGCGATTAGCCATGGTGCTGATGATCGTGCTTGTAGTGGCGATAGTCGTCCCGCTGGCGATCTACAGCGACCCGAGCCGTCCATGAGCATCGATCCCGTGAGCACAGCCACGCCGGAGCGGGGGTCGCAGCCGCGTCGCGAGCATCCTTCAAGCCACAAGACACTACTTCCATACAACCTTGACCAGACACTCAATTCGACGAAGTCCCTGACGTGCTCCCACCGCTCAGCTGCCCAGAAATGAGGCTTGTAAGAGCCGAGGGTGCGGCAGAAGGCGTACCTGCCGTACCAGTCGGCATCTGCTGCCGAAGGCCAGATCCACCCTCCTCGTCGAGGCCGCCTCGCGGCACGACTGGAGGCAGACGCCACACCGTCAGCCCCCGCTCTCATACTGCGTCCCTGGAGCCCGGCAGACGCTGCCAACCTGGTTGAGCTGTATCGGGATGACGCCCTGCGCCGCTGGACGAGCTGAGCCGTGAACGACGAGGCGAGCGCGGCACCGTGGATTCAGGACCAGCAACAGGGATGGGAGACGGGAAACCGCTTTGGATTCGCCATCGTGGAATCCCAAACTGCGGGCATTGAGGGACAGTTGACAGGTAAGGTAATCCTCAAGAAAGTCACCCCGGGCGCTTCGTCCGCCGAGGTCGGCTAATGGAGCGCGGCGCATGCGCGCGGCCGGGGAGTGGCACCCCGGGCACTGCAGGTGCTGACGGACTGGGCCGTCACCGCCTTCCCCGGTGACGGACTGACGCGCCTTGACCTCCTGCACCAAGTGGACAACACAGCCTCATGCCACGTCGCGCAGAAGGTACGAACTAACCACGCTCCTGCCCGCGGCACCGCCCACCTACCCTCTTGCCGGTCACGTGCACGTACGGGCGCGCGTCTGACCCAGCCGGGTACCGACCCTCGCACTGCTGCTGAGGACTCCCCCTGGCAGCCAGTCACCTCAGGAACCCGTTCTGGAGCAGCTCTACACCGAAGCCAGTCGAATCCGCGAGAGCGAGCTTGGTAGGCCCATGACCTGCACCTAAGCACCATTCAACTTGTCATGCGCGGCTCAGACACAGCTTCTCATCTGTGCTCGTGGTGCACGATTGGTCAGAACGAACGCAGACCGTGCTCCCGGAACTGCTCGCGCACTCGCTCGGTCAGTGCAAGGTCGGGCACGGGAGTGTCGCGCAGCGGGACAGGGATCCCGAGGGCGTCGTACTTGTGGGTGCCGAGCTTGTGGAACGGCAGGACCTCGACCCGTTCGACATTGCGCAGCCCTGCCAGAAAGGCGCCGAGTGCGTCGACGGCGCTCTCGTCGTCGGTCCAGCCCGGGACCAGGACATAGCGGATCCACACCGGGACGCCGAGCCGGTCCAGGCGGGTGGCGAAGCTGAGGGTGGGAGCGAGTTCGCCGCCGGTCAGCTTCCGGTAGGTGCCGATGTCGAAGGACTTGATGTCGAGGAGCACCAGGTCGGCGTCGGCGAGCAGCGCGTCGTCGGCACGGGCGCCGAGGAAGCCGGACGTGTCCAGGGCGGTGTGCAGACCGGCTTCCTTGCAGCGGCGGAAGATCTCGGCGGTGAAGGCCGACTGGAGGAGCGGCTCGCCGCCGGTGATCGTCACCCCTCCCCCGGCGGTGGTGACGAAGGCGCGGTACTTGTCGATCTCTGCCATCACCTCGTCGACGGTGGTCGGCTTCCCGTCGCGCAGGTGCCAGGTGTCCGGGTTGGCGCAGTACAGACAGCGCAGTGGGCAGCCGCTGACGAAGAGCACGAACCGGGTCCCCGGACCGTCCACGCCGGTGGACAAGTCCCAGGAGTGGACACGGCCGGTGTTCACAGTGATCCGTGGAAGGTGCGATTGAGGACGTCGAGCTGCTGCTCGCGGGTCAGGCGGACGAAGTTGACGGCGTATCCGGAGACGCGGATGGTCAGGTCCGGGTACTTCTCCGGGTGCTCCATGGCGTCCCGCAGCGTCGCCCGGTCCAGGACGTTGACGTTCATGTGGAAGCCGCCTGCCGTCATATAACCGTCGAGGATGCCGACGAGGTTGCCGGCGCGCTCGGCCGGGTCGTGGCCCAGGCCCTCGGGGGTGATCGTCGTGGTCAGCGAGATGCCGTCGCGGGCCTGCTCGTAGGGGAGCTTGGCGACGGAGAGCGCGGACGCGGCGACGCCGCGGAGGTCCCGGCCGTTCATCGGATTGGCGCCGGGCGCGAAGGGCAGGCCGGCGCGGCGCCCGTCGGGCGTGTTGCCGGTGTGCTTGCCGTACACCACGTTGGACGTGATGGTCAGCACCGACTGCGTGTGCTCCGCATTGCGGTACGTGGGGTGGCGGCGCACCTTCTCCATGAAGCTCCGGACCAGGCCGACGGCGATGGTGTCGGCGCGCTCGTCGTTGTTGCCGTAAGCCGGGTAATCGCCCTCGACCTCGTAGTCCACGGCCAGCCCGGTGTCGTCCCGGATCACCTTGACGCGGGCGTGCTTGACCGCGGACAGGCTGTCGGCGGCGACCGAGAGTCCTGCGATGCCGCAGGCCATGTAGCGGTGGACCGGGTGGTCGTGCAGCGCCATCTCGATGCGTTCGTAGGCGTACTTGTCGTGCATGTAGTGGATGACGTCGAGTGCGTTCACGTAGGTGGCGGCGAGCCAGTCCAGCGTCTTGTCATACGCGGCTGCCAGCTCCTCGTACTCGAGATACTCGCTGCTGAGCGGAGGCGTTTCGGGCGCCGTCTGCTCGCCGGTCATCTCGTCCCGGCCGCCGTTGATCGCGTACAGCAGGGCCTTGGCGAGATTGACGCGGGCACCGAAGAACTGCATCTGCTTGCCGACCGCCATCGCCGAGACGCAGCAGGCGATCGCAGTGTCGTCGCCGGTGCACGGGCGCATCAGCTCATCGGACTCGTACTGGATCGAGCTCGTGTCGATGGAGACCTGGGCGCAGAACCGCTTGAAATCCTCGGGCAGTTGGGGCGACCACAGCACAGTGAGGTTGGGCTCCGGGGCCGGGCCGAGGTTGTACAGGGTCTGCAGGAAGCGGAACGAGGTGCGGGTGACCAGCGGGCGGCCGTCCTCGCCAATGCCGCCGATGGACTCGGTCACCCAGGTGGGATCGCCGGAGAACAGCGCGTCGTACTCCGGGGTCCGCAGGAACCGTACGATCCTCAGTTTGATCACGAAGTCGTCGATCAGTTCTTGGGCGCGGGTCTCGTCGATCGCGCCTTCGTCCAGGTCCCGCTGGAGGTAGACATCCAGGAAGGTGGAGGTACGGCCGAGCGACATCGCGGCGCCGTTCTGTTCCTTCACCGCGGCGAGGAAGCCGAGATACAGCCATTGCCCGGCCTCGCGGGCGGTGCCGGCGGGGCGGGTGACGTCGCACCCGTAGGAGGCGGCCATGTCCGTCAACTCGCCCAGCGCCCGGAGCTGTTCCGCCAGCTCCTCACGGTCACGGATGACGTCCGGGCTGGAGGGCTCGGCATCCAGCAGGCGTCGCTCGGCGCGCTTGGCCTCGATCAGGCGGGCGGTGCCGTACAGCGCGACCCGACGGTAGTCGCCGATGATCCGGCCGCGGCCGTAGGAGTCGGGAAGGCCGGTAATGATGCCGGCCTTGCGGGCGGCGCGCATCTCAGGCGTGTACGCATCGAAGACGCCGTCGTTGTGGGTCTTGCGGTAGGCGCCGAAGACCCTCGTCACGAACGGGTCGGGCTCATACCCGTACGCGCGCAGCCCGTTCTCCACCATGCGCAGCCCGCCATTTGGCATGATCGCCCGCTTCAGCGGGGCATCGGTCTGCAGCCCGACGATCAGCTCACGCTCCCGGTCGATGAAACCCGGCCGGTGCGAGGTGATGGTGGACGGGGTGGCGGCGTCCACGTCGAGGATCCCGCGTCGGCGCTCCTCCGGGAACAGGGCGCTGACCTTGTCCCAGACCGAGCGAGTGCGCTCGGTCGGGCCGGCCAGAAACCCCGAATCGCCCTCGTAGGGCGTGTAGTTGGCCTGGATGAAGTCGCGTACTTCGATCTCGTCGCGCCAGCGCTGTCCGGCAAAGCCGTGCCAGGCCGCGGCGGGCGCTTCCACGTTTGCGCGGGTTGCCACCGTCATCACTGCCTCCGCATCGTCTTACGACGCTGCCCGCGGACGTCCCGCAAGCCGCTCCACTCACGATGGTGGCCGCCCACGCACGGCACGGGGCAGGGCCGGCGGGAGCCCGTCCGCGCGCCGTCCGGCCCGTTGGCGTAGGGACGTTCGGCCCCGGTCACCGCAGGGGCGCCGAGTGCGGTCGGCCGCCACTCAGCCCCCTGTCGATCCGGCAGCCCGGTGTCGAGCACCCTGTCCACGGCACGTCGCGGGGTGGCCGGGCCTGCCGGGCCGTATCCCAGGCGCACCAGCATCTGGGCGTGCCCGTTGTGACCAGGCATCGGGCTCAGCGACCGCCGCAGGTCGGGCCATTCCATCGGCTGATGCAGCGGAGACGCGCGCAGGCCCTGGGCCGTCGCGACCAGCAGCACGTGTTCCAGGGCCTGCCCTGCCCGCAACCAGTCGCTGCGGCGATCATGTTCGGTGGTCAGCACCGCGATGACCGGGTCGGGCTCGAAGGGCTGGGCAAGGAGCCGCTCCGGATGCCGCTGTGCGGTGAAGTCACGCATGGCGAGCCGTTCGTGTGCGTCCTGCGGGCCGAGTCCTGTCTGCGGGATCCCCAGATCTGCGGGCTCGTGCCCGTCCCGCTGTACCCACCGACGGCTCTCCGCACCGCGGTCGGGGTCGTTCCTGTTGCGGTGTTCGGCCTCCTGCGCAAGGCCGAGTACACGAGCCGTTTCGTCGGGCGACGGGAAGCTGAGCAGACCCCCCTCCATGCGTGCGGCTTCGGCGAGTTCGATGTGTACGTGAGAGGGAAGCGGCTTCCCGGAGACGGGGAACCGGCTGCTGTGCCTGCGCCAGATCGCCGCGTACAGGTCGGCCCGATGTCCTGTCGGCCGGCGGGAGGCGGCCCCGGTGAGGCGGACGGTGGCCAGCAGCCCGGAGTCCCCGGGGCTGGGGAGCAGGCGCGTGACGGGTGACCAGCCGAAGTGGGCCACCGCGACACGGAGGTTGAAAACGGACGCACCCACCGAGAGGTGGAGGGCGCGGCCCGTGGGATCCGCCTGGCGCAGGCCCCGTTCCGGAGCGGCACGTACCTGGAAGGTGACCGTGTCGGGATCCAGGCGGTAGCGCCAAGGCTGGGTGTTGTAGATCGACGGCGCCGCTACCGCGGCCGAAATACAGGCTTCCAAGGTCGATGCGTCAAGAGTCGCGGAGTCCATGATGTCCACCTCCTGGACCGGCTGGGACAGGCGTCCCGTCCTGCGATCCTGACCGCTCCGGCGCGGTGCCGTGAGGGGCCGGTGGTCCCTCGGCCGGGTCCGGGCGGGCCAGAGAGACGCTCGATGCGGACCAGGCTCAACGGCCCTCTGCCAAGGTGCGGGCAGGCCGACTGGTACCGGGCGGCAGCGAGTAGCAGCCGGCCCGTTTCCATGTCGGGGCCGGCGGCCACGCGCCGCGCACGGGTGCTGCTTTCACCTCTGCGGGAGCCGGGCTGCCACGTACTCGGTGAGGTCGAGGAGCCGGTTGGTGTAGCCCCATTCGTTGTCGTACCAGCCGAAGACCTTCACCAGGTCGCCGTGCGCCTGGGTCAGCGGGGCGTCCAGGACGCACGAGGCCGGGTCACCGACGACATCGCGGGACACGATCGGGGCGTCGGACACCCGCAGTATTCCCTTCAGCGGCCCGTCGGCGGCCTCGCGGAAGGCGGTGTTGACCTCGTCCGCGGTCACGGGCCGGTCGAGGACCACGGTCAGATCGGTCAGCGAGCCGTCCTCGACCGGTACGCGTACGGCGATACCGTCCAGCCTGCCCGCCAGCTCCGGCAGTACGAGGCCGACCGCCCGGGCCGCTCCGGTGCTGGTCGGGATGATGTTCACCGCGGCGGTGCGACCCCGGCGCGGGTCCTTGTGCGGGCCGTCCAGCACCACCTGGTCGTTGGTGTAGCCGTGGATGGTGGTCATCAGACCCTTGGCGATACCGAAGTACTCGTCCAGCACTTTCGCCATCGGCGCCACGCAGTTGGTCGTGCACGAAGCGTTGGAGATCACGTGGTTCTGCTCCGGGTCGTAGGCACCCTCGTTGACACCCATGACGACGGTGGCGTCGACGCCCTTCCCCGGGACGGACAACAGCACCTTGCGCGCGCCCGCTCGCAGGTGCAGTCCGGCGTCCACGCGGGTGCGGAAGCGACCGGTCGACTCGATGACCACGTCCACACCGAGTGCACCCCAGGCCAGGGCGGCGGGATCGCGCTCGGCCGTCACCGCGATGCGATGTCCGTCCACGGTGAGGGACGTGTCGTCGTGCTCGACCGTGCGGCGCAGCCGGCCGTATGTCGAGTCGTACTCCAGCAGATGGGACAGCGCTGCCGGCGATGTGATGTCGTTGACGGCCACCACCTCGATCGGCGTGCCGGTCCCGGTCTCCGCGCGCTCCAGCACGCAACGCAGGTAGTTGCGCCCGATGCGGCCGAAGCCGTTGATGCCTACGCGCACGCTCATGTCCGCTGTCCTCCCGATCGGTATCCGGTGTGCGAAGCCAGACTGCGGACGCGGGACAGGGTTGGGCATGGGCCGTACGGGGCCGGGCCAGGGACACTCGGCCCAGCATCCCGAAGCCGTGCGCGCCACAACCGCCGGCCCAACGCCCCTCGCGATGGGGCCGCTCTCCCCGAGACCACGGCACGCGACAGCAGGTGACGGGGGCCAAGCGCCATTTCTCCAGGGCGAGTTACGTGACCGGGCGCGGCGTCGAAGCGTCGCGCCCCCGGGCCCCTTCCGCAACCGGACCTGGCTGCCCGCGCTCGGCCGGGGCCGGTCTCCGCTCACCGGGGACCATCGGTACCTGGGGCGCCGGACCGGGCCCGAGAGACGGTGGTGGCGGGAGCGGTGCCGATCCCCCGCGGTGCCGCTCCCACCCGGACGCCTTCGGCCCTCAGGCCGTGGCATGCGACGACGGAGGCACATCCCCATGACCCGACAGGACGATCGAATCCCGACCGCTGCCCCCGGCGGTGCGCCGTCAGACATTGCCATTGCTGTCGACCAATTGGTCTCACGCGGGCTCAAGGCGCTCGCCGATTACGAGGACCTCACCCAGGAGCAGGTCGACCACATCGTCAAGAAGGCCTCGGTCGCAGCCTTGGACCGGCACACCGAACTGGCCCGGATCGCGGTGGAGGAGACCGGCCGCGGCGTCTTCGAGGACAAGGCCGCCAAGAACATGTTCGCGTGCGAACACGTCACCCACAGCATGGCGCGGATGCGGACCGTCGGCGTCGTCGCACGCGACGACATCGACGGCATCATCGAGATGGCCGAACCGGTCGGCGTGCTCTGCGCGGTCACCCCGGTCACCAACCCGACCTCAACGACGATCTTCAAGTCGCTCATGGCGCTGAAGACCCGCAACCCGGTCGTCTTCGCCTTCCACCCCTCCGCCCAGCGCTGCAGCTCGCAGGCAGCCCGCGTCATACGGGACGCGGCCATCGCCGCAGGCGCGCCGGAGCACTGTGTGCAGTGGATCGAGTCTCCGTCCATCGAGGCGACCAACGTCCTGATGCACCACCCGGGCGTCTCTCTGATCCTTGCCACCGGCGGCAACGCCATGGTCAAGGCCGCCTATTCGGCCGGAAAGCCCGCACTCGGCGTCGGTGCGGGCAATGTCCCCGCCTACGTCCACAAAAGCGCCAAGCTGCGCCGGGCCGTCAACGACCTCGTCCTGTCCAAGTCGTTCGACAACGGCATGATCTGCGCCTCCGAGCAGGCCGTCATCCTGGACACCGAGATCTACGACGCGGCCCTGGCCGAGTTCCGCACCCTGCACGCCCACCTGGCCGACGCCGAGGAGAAGGCGAAGCTGGAGGCGTACCTCTTCCCCACCGGTGTCACGGGCAGCGGCTGCGAGCCCAAGGTCAACCCCGCGGCCGTCGGCCAGAGCCCGGCGTGGATCGCCGAGCAGGCGGGCTTCACCGTGCCCGTCGACACCTCGATCATTCTCGTCGAGGCCGACCGGGTCGGCCCGGAGGAGCCGCTGACCCGCGAGAAGCTCTGCCCGGTGCTCACCGTGCTGCGCGCCGGCTCACAGCAGCAGGGCTTCGACCTGGCCGCCGACATGGTCTCCTTCCACGGGCAAGGACACAGCGCGGTCATCCACACCGCGGACCCCGCGCTCGCCGAGGAGTACGGCCGGCGCATGAAGACGGTACGGATCATCGTCAACGCCCCTTCCTCCCAAGGCGCCATAGGCGGCATCTACAACAGCCTGCTGCCGTCGCTGACCCTCGGCTGCGGTTCCTGGGGCAGCACCTCGGTCTCCAACAACGTCTCCGCCGCGAACCTGCTGAACATCAAGCGCGTCAGCACCCGCCAGAACAACCTGCAGTGGTTCAAGGTCCCGCCGAAGATCTACTTCGAGCCGCAGGCCATCCGCTATCTGGCGTCCATGCCGGACGTCCACCGGGTCACCGTGGTCACCGACGCGACCATGACCCGCCTCGGCTTCGTCGACCGCGTCAGCCGCGTGTTGCAGCGCCGCCGCGAACCGGTGACCGTGCAGGTCATCGACAACGTCGAGCCCGAGCCGAGCATCGACTCCGTACAGCGCGGCGCCCGCCTGATGCGCGAATTCCGCCCGGACACCATCATCGCTCTCGGCGGCGGCTCACCCATGGACGCGGCCAAGGTGATGTGGCTGCTGTACGAGCAGCCGGACATCGACTTCGCCGACATGAGGCAGAAGTTCTCCGACATCCGCAAGCGGGCCTTCCGCTTCCCCGTCCTCGGCGAGCGTGCCCGCCTGGTGTGCATCCCCACCACCTCCGGCACCGGCGCCGAAGTCACCCCGTTCGCCGTCATCTCCGACCCCGCGACCGGCAAGAAGTATCCGCTGGCCGACTATGCGCTGACCCCCAGCGTGGCCATCATCGACCCGCTGCTCACCGCCGACCTGCCCCCGGCGTTGGCCGCCGACAGCGGCTTCGACGCCCTCACCCACGCCATCGAGGCGTACGTGTCGGTCTACGCCAACGACTTCACCGACGGCCCCGCCCTGCACGCCATCGGGCTCATCTTCGACAACCTCGAAGCTGCCGTGAACGACCGGGCCGACCGGCCCGACGCACGGGAGAAGATGCACAACGCGGGCACCATCGCCGGCATGGCCTTCGGCAACGCCTTCCTCGGCATCGTGCACGCCATGTCCCACACCCTCGGCGCCACGTTCCACCTGGCTCACGGCCGTACCAATGCCGTCCTCCTGCCGCACGTCATCCGCTACAACGGCACCGTCCCGGCCAAGCTCACGGGCTGGCCCAAGTACGAGCAGTACCGCGCCCCGGAACGCTTCCAGGACATCGCCCGCACCCTTGGACTTCCCGCCGGCTCCCCGGCCGAAGGCGTCGAATCCCTCGCCACCGCCGTGGAACACCTTCGCGACGCCGTCGGCATCGAGCCGTCCTTCCAGACCCTCGGCGTCGACGAACAGACCTTCCTGGACGCCCTGCCCCACCAAGCCCTGAACGCCTACGAGGACCAGTGCGCCCCTGCCAACCCCCGCATGCCCATCCTCGACGACATGCAACAGATCATGCGCACGGCCTACTACGGCCGACCGGGCACCCCCGCTGAATAGGGCGGCCGGCTGGCGGCATGGGCCGAACGACCCCACCGGACGCCCAAGATCGGTTCGCTCACATGCTCAAGCGCGGCAAGCGTCTTCTCCCGGGCGTAGCGGGCCGATCCCCCGGGGCACCTGGCCGCGGGTCGCCACCTGGACGTCAACGGCCGGGCTGGTCTTGTGTCGGTTCATCAGAGATCCTCCTTGATCGACCCAAGGCTGCCGCGCGCACCGCCCGGCCTGCCTGGGCCGACCGGCCCCGCCCGTCGAGCCCATCGACCCGCAACGGACCGTCAGGGTGACCTCGTTGTCCGCATGGGCCGCCGCTCAGCCATCGCCATGGGCCGACGAGGGCGACGACGCACACGCCACCGCTCGTAGCCCCGGCGCAGCGATGCGTATGCCAGGGCCGAACGGGCCCCCTCCAACGTCCCGTTCAGGCCACGGCCTCCGGTACCGGGCGGCCGGCGGAAGGGGACCTTCGCAGCCCGGCCGTGGGGTGGGTCGGGTGACAGGGTTCAGTTGATCTCCCCGACGCACCATCAGCCACCGGCGAGGACAGCCGGTGAGGCCGCAGCGGCCGTGCGCCCGGCTTCGGAGATCGATCGCGTCCCTCATTTCCCCTTCCCAGGAGTCCCCATGTCCTTTCGCGTCGATTCCGAGACCGGGCGGCTCAAGCAGGTGATCCTGCACCGGCCCGACCTGGAGCTGAAGCGCCTGACGCCCACGAACAAGGACGCGTTGCTCTTCGACGACGTGCTGTGGGTCAAGCGGGCGAGGGAGGAGCACGACGCCTTCGCCGACGCCCTGCGCGACCGCGGCGTGGGCGTGCACCTCTTCTCCGACCTGCTCACCGAGACGCTCGCACACCCCGCCGCCCGGACGCTCATCCACGACCGGGTCTTCGACGACAGGGAATACGGCCCACTCGCCACGGACCGCATACGAGCCTTCTTCGACGCCCTCGAACCGGCCGAGCTGACGGCATACCTCGTGGGCGGCATCACCCAGCGCGAACTGCTGGGCCGCCTCGGCGCCGTCCCCAGTGTGCGCCTGCACGCCATGGCGCCCCACGACTTCGTCCTCGCGCCCTTGCCCAACCACCTGTTCACCCGCGACACCTCGTGCTGGATCTACGACGGGGTGAGCGTGAACCCAATGAAGAAGCGGGCGCGTCGCCGGGAGACCGTCCACTTCGAAGCCATCTATCGGCACCATCCCCTGTTCGAGAAGCAGGAGTTCCGTCGTTGGGCCGACGGGCAGTCGGCGTACCCGTCCACCATCGAGGGCGGTGACGTCCTGGTCATCGGCAACGGCGCGGTCCTGGTCGGCATGAGCGAGCGCACCACTCCCCAGGCCGTCGAAGCACTCGCCCTGCGGATGTTCGCCGCCGGTTCGGCCCGCCGCGTCGTGGCGGTCGACCTGCCCAAGTCCCGCAGCTTCATGCACCTCGACACCGTGATGACCATGGTCAGCGGTGACACCTTCACCAAGTACGCGGGGCTGGGCATGCTGCCGTCCTGCACCATCGAACCCGGTCCCGACGGCGCGAGCCTGAGGATCACCGACCACGCGCCGGAGTACATGCATCACGCGATCGCCGACGCTCTGGACCTGGATGCCATCACCGTGCTCACGCCCACCCAAGACGTGCACTCCGCCGAGCGCGAGCAGTGGGACGACGGCTGCAACGTCCTGGCCGTCGAACCCGGCGTCGTATTCGCCTACGAGCGCAACGTCACCACCAACACCCACCTGCGCCGCAAAGGCATCGAGGTCATCACCATCCGGGGCAGCGAGCTGGGCCGGGGCCGCGGCGGACCACGCTGCATGAGCTGCCCCGTAGAACGCGACGCCGCCTGATACCGACCGCCCGCGCTCCCGCCGATCCGGCCTCCCACCCCTTCACCACGCGCTCAAGGAGAGCCCCGCCATGCCCGTCAACCTGCGTCACCGCTCGCTTCTGAAGGAACTCGATCTCACTCCGGCCGAGTTCCACTACCTTCTGGACCTGTCCGCCCGGCTCAAGGCCGCCCGGTACGCGGGCACCGAGCAGCAGCGCCTGCAGGGCAAGAACCTCGCCCTGATCTTCGAGAAGACGTCCACCCGTACCCGCTGCGCCTTCGAAGTGGCCGCTCATCAACAGGGCGCCCACGTCACCTACTTGGAGCCGTCGGGCTCCCAGATCGGCCACAAGGAGTCCATCAAGGACACCGCCCGTGTCCTGGGCTGCCTCTTCGACGGCATCGAATACCGGGGCAGCAGCCAGAGCAACGTAGAGGAACTGGCCGAATACTCCGGCGTCCCGGTGTGGAACGGCCTGACCGACGAGTGGCACCCCACCCAGTCGCTCGCCGATGTTCTGACCATGTGGGAGCACACGGACAAGCCCCTGCACGAGATCTCCTTCGCCTACCTCGGCGATGCTCGTAACAACGTGGGCAACTCACTGCTGATAACCGCCGCGATGCTCGGCATGGATGTGCGCATGGTCGGGCCCGCGAGCCTGCGCAACGCCCCTGAGGTGGTCAAGGAGGCCCGGCGGATCGCCGAGTCCACCGGCGCACGGATCACCCTCACCGAGGACCTCGCCGAAGGTGTGGCCGGCGTGGACTTCCTCTACACCGATGTCTGGGTCTCCATGGGAGAGCCGAAGGAGATGTGGGACGAGCGTATCGCCCTGCTCAAGCCGTACCAGGTCACCTCGCGCGTGCTCAAGGCAACGGGCAATCCGCGGGTGAAGTTCATGCACTGCCTCCCGGCCTTCCACGACAGCGGGACCACCGTGGGCGCGGACATCCTGTCCCGCACCGGCATGAGCGCCCTCGAAGTCACCGACGAGGTCTTCGAGTCGGCCCACTCCATCGTCTTCGCCCAGGCCGAGAACCGGATGCACACCATCAAGGCCCTTCTCGTCGCCACCCTCGGCGACTGACGCGAGGCCGCCCGTTCGGAACCGCACACACAGGAGAAGTCATGCGCGTCGTCATCGCGCTCGGCGGCAATGCCCTGCTGCGCAGGGGAGACCGGCCGGACGCCGCCGTCCAACACACCAACATTCAAGCGGCCGTGGCCGCCCTGGCCCCTCTCGCCCACCGGCACGAACTGGTGATCACTCATGGGAACGGCCCGCAGGTCGGCCTGCTCGCCCTCCAGAGCGCCGCCGACAGGTCCCTCACCAGCCCTTACCCCTTCGACGTTCTGGGCGCCGAGACACAGGGAATGATCGGCTACTGGCTGCTGCAGTCCCTGCAGAACGCTCTGCCCGGGCGCCAGGTCTGCGCCCTGCTCAACCAGACCCTCGTCTCTGCCGCGGACCCCGCCTTCGCCAACCCCGCCAAGTTCGTGGGTCCAGTCTACGAACGCGAAGAAGCCGAGCGTCTCGCCGCCGAGCGCGGCTGGACCGTCAAGGCCGACGGACCGCACTGGCGCCGGGTCGTGCCGTCGCCCGATCCGCAACGCGTCGTGGAAACCAGGCTGATCCGTCTCTTGCTCACCTCCGGCGCCGTTGCCGTCTGCGCAGGCGGCGGCGGTGTCCCCGTGATCCGGGACGAGCACGGACAGCTCACGGGTGTGGAAGCGGTCGTCGACAAGGACCTCACCGCCGCCCTGCTTGCCGAAGCACTCGATGCCGACGCGCTGTTGCTGCTCACGGACGTCCCTCAGGCCATGCGCCGCTACGGCACACCGGATGCGGAACCCATCGGTCGCACCACACCGGCGGGGCTGCGCGCGGAACCGTTCGCGGCCGGATCCATGGGGCCAAAAGCCGAGGCGGCCTGCCGTTTCGTGGAACTCACCGGCGGGATGGCAGCCATCGGATCTCTCAACGACGCACAGGCCATCCTCGACGGCTCAGCAGGCACCGTCGTCACGCCCAACGGCCGCTACCCCCAGAACACCAACGACGCACCAGGGAACCAGACATGACCACAACACCAGCCACCTCAGCAACCCCGGCCCCGGCCCCACAGGCGCGAAGGAGAAAGCTGCGCTTTCCATCGGCCTTCACCGTCCTGGTGGCCGTCACCCTCGTGGTCTGGGCACTGACCTTCGTCATCCCCGCCGGCCGCTACGACACCAAGGACGGCAGCCCGATACCGGGCACATACCACTCCGTGGAGCTGGCCACGGGGTTCTGGAGTCGGCTCAAGGACCTTTTCCTCGCCCCCGTCAACGGCCTCTACGGGGTCACCGACACGCAGTCCGGACTCACCGCGCCAGGAGGCAGCGGCGATTTCTTCGGGGCTGCGGGAGTGTTCCTGTTCGTCCTGGCCGTCGGCGCCTTCATCACCGTCACCCTGCGCACCGGCGCACTCACCTCCGGCGTGGCCCACCTCGCCGAACGCCTCAAGGGGCACAGGACACTCCTGCTCGTCGTGCTTCTGGCACTGTTCTCGCTCGGCGGCACCACCTACGGCATGGCCGAGGAAACGCTGGGCTTCTACGCGCTGATGATCCCGCTCATGCTCAAGCTCGGCTACGACAGGATGACCGGCGCGAGTGTGATCATGGTCGGTGCCGGAGTGGGCACGCTCGCCTCCACTGTGAACCCGTTCGCCACCGGCGTGGCTTCCGACAGTGCCGGCATCGGCACTGGCGACGGCATCGTGCTGCGGCTGCTGATGTGGGCCGTCCTGACGGCACTGGCCGCGGCCTATCTGGTGCGCTACGCCAACCGCGTGCACAAGGACCCCTCCCGCTCCCTTGTCGCCCCGATGCCCGAGGACGACGAACTCAGGTCCCAGGGCTCCTCCACCACACCACCGACACTGCGTCAGCGGATCGTGCTGACGGTGTTCGCGGCGACCTTCCTTTTCATGATCTTCGCCGTAATTCCCTGGGCGGACCTGAACGTCACATTCCTGCCGACCCTTGGCTGGTACTTCCCCGAACTGGCGGCTCTGTTCATCGTGGCAGCCATCGTGGTGGGCCTCATCGCCGGGCTGGGCGAGAAGGGAACAGCAGACGCGATCGTCGCGGGCGCCGGAGACTTCATCGGAGCAGCGCTCATCATCATGCTGGCCCGCGGTGTCACCGTGATCATGAACAATGCCAGCGTCACCGACACCATCCTCGACAGCCTCAACAATGCCGTCTCGGGAAGGTCCTCGGGGATCTTCACGGTGCTGATGTTCCTGGTGAACATACCCCTGGCCTTCCTCGTGCCCTCCTCGTCCGGCCACGCGGCGCTGGCGATGCCCATCCTCGCCCCGCTCGCCGACTTCGCTGGCGTCAGCCGCGCCTTGGTGGTCACCGCCTACCAATCGGCCTCCGGCTGGGTCAATCTGATCACCCCGACCTCCGCGGTCGTGATGGGCGGCCTGGCCCTCGCCAAGGTCCGCTACGACCGCTACCTGCGGTTCATGGCACCTCTCATGGGCATCCTGTTGGCCGCGGTCGCGGTCTTCCTGGCTCTGGGAGCGACGCTCGGTTGACGACCGGCCCCCACCACGCCGTCGGCCCGTCGCGTTACCCGCCCCCGGTAGGGGCTGACCGGCCCAACAGCCCGGGACCAGTGGACTCTGCACCCACCGGCCAATGTCCGGCGACGATGGCAGTGACGCATGAGCCAAGCCGGACAGCGGGTCCGCACCCGCAGTCCGGGCGACCGGGGAGGTGATCGTGATGATGTTCTGGTTCGACCACGGCGTCAGCGGCTGGGGCTGGTTCGCGATGTCGGCCAGCATGATCCTGTTCTGGGTGCTGATCATCACCGTTGCCGTTCTTCTCTTCCGCGCCCTGGGCCAGACTCCCGAGCACACCCACGGCCCGAGCGTGCCGTCACCGGAGCAGGTGCTTGCCGAGCGGTTCGCACGTGGCGAGATCGACGACGAGGAGTACCGCCGACGCCTCGCCACGCTGCACGCCTCCGGTCCACCCACCAAGCCTTGACCCTCAGGCCGCAGCCCGCTTGGCAGGGCCGATCGGGCGGGGAACGCGGGCCTGTTCGGGTCCGTGCGGGCCGGCCGAAGGAGGTCCCGACCACGACTGGAACCGTCACCGCGGGCCTGGACGGCTCGCCGCAAAGTATCGCCGCGGCTCATTGGGCGGCACGTGAGGCCGCGTTGCGCCGAGACAGCCTGCACCTCGTCCATGCGGACGATTGGCCCACGACGGCCGTGGTCCGCCTGGTCAGCCCGGATGAACAGCGCCGATAGGCCGACACCCTCCTGAGCCGCACCTCCGACGAACTCCCAAAGCGCCATCCAGGCCTGGAGATCACCACGAGCCGACTGTCCGGGCGGCCCGCGGCCTCCCTGTGCCCGCCGAAGCTCCGAAGGCGGAAATGCTGGTGATCGGTTCGCTCCGGCTGACGGGTGTGCCGGGCTCCCTCATCGGTTCCGTCACCATGGCAACGATCACTGCCACCGAACGGCCCGTAGTACTCGTCAGGGCCGCCACTTCGAAGGGCAACGTGGCGCAGTAGTACCGGGACGGGCGACCCCTGGTCCAGCAGGGTGCATACCTGTGCGTCCGGGTCCAGTTCGAGAAGGCGGGACACGTGTCGTGGAGCGTCTAAGCTGCACGCCGGCGATCCTGCTCCGGCGAGGGCAGCTCGGCGGGAGACGCGTAAGGTGCGCGGTATGTGCCCGTCGGCAGCCAGACGTGCACGGCAACCACGTGAGTCCGCAACAACCTGGCCTGGGTGGCCGACCAGCGCAGCGCGGTGAGCGACGCGTCAGAGCCGTCCACGCCCACGACCAGGCACTCGTACGTCGATTGCTTCATGCCGGTTCCTAGCCCTGTCCTGTCGAGTACGGCGGTGAGGCCAGGGGGATCGCTCGCCCCACCCTGGACAGTTGTCCGGCCGGCATCATCCGACACCCACGCTGATCTCGGGAGGGACGCGCAGCGAGTTGTGCACCGTGCAGTGATCGACAACAGCAAGCAGGCTCCTGCGCCTCACCGTGCCGATCTCTTCAGGCAGTTCGATCCTCATGCGCACGGCCGAAACCCGCGCCGGGCGGTCGTCGGCCATGTCGAACTCCGCCCGCACCCGCAGGCTCTCGTACGGCAGGTGATGGCGCTCCAGAAAACGTCCTGCGTAGTAAGCGACACACGAAGCGAGCGAGGAGACGAACAGCTCCACGGGAGTGGGCCCTTCGTCGGAGCCTCCCGCGTCGACCGGTTGGTCGACGGTCAGTTCGTGATCGCGCACAAACACTGCGTACGACTGGCCGGACACGTGCGTGACATCGATAGTTCCTGGGGTGCTGCCGCCCCGGAACGCAGGGCCGCACCGCCGCCGGCTCTGGCTTGGTCATCCATCACCGTGCCTCCCTTGCTTATCAGTTGTGACTGGCCCTGAACGTGTCGCTGTCGTCAGCCACGAGACCGCGCGAGTGATGTCCGACAGAGCGACGATGCCGACGAGATGTCCGTCGTCCAGCACCAGGGCGCGCCGCTCGGCACTCGACTCGAGGCGCGGCAGAAGGTCAATGACGGCCTCACCGGGCTCCGCCGTCGCCACATCGGTCAATGGGCACATGACGCCTCCCACGACGGTGGCGGATCGTGCCCCCACAGGCACGCTGCTGACCCTGGTGACTGTCATCAGACCGACCGGCTTGCCGTCGTGCGACACCACTGGGAACGCCGAATGGCGAGTCAGGCCGAACGGCATCGTGCTGAGGAGCTGTTCGACCGTGTCGGTGGCAGCGACTGTGACCGGGGCGGGTGTCATCACCTGGCGCACCGCCACCCCGGCCAGCGCGCCCCGCAGCTGTGCCTCCCGCCCCTCCGCCGTCGCGGCGGCGATCAGGAACCAGCCGATGAGAGCCGACCACAGCCCACCGAGTTCCCCAGTGACCAGGACCGACGCAAAGCCCGCGAACAGCATGAACCAGCCCAGCGCCCGCCCTGCGTTCGCGGCGCTGAGCGCTGCCCGCACCCGATCGCCGCTGCGCCACCACAGGAACGCGCGCAGCACTCGACCGCCGTCCAGCGGTGCCGCGGGAACAGCGTTGAACACTGCCAGCACGAAATTGATGGCAGCCAGCCAGGCGATGGCCTCGACGACGAGCCCGGGCACGGCCAGGATCTCCAGCCAGACCGCGACTCCTGTGAACAGAATCGCTGCCGCAGCGCTGACCAGCGGTCCCACTCCGGCGATACGCAGTTCTGCACCCGGGTCCTTCGCCTCGCCGCGCAGTCGTGCGACTCCGCCCAGCATCCACAGCGTGATGCCTTCGACCTCGACGCCGTTGCGACGCGCGACAACGGCGTGTGCGAGCTCATGTGCCAGCAGCGACACAAGGAAGACGACCGCCGTGACGATCCCGAGTCCCCAGTAGACCCAGGCCGATTCGCCCGCGTGCGCAGAGGGAAACCGCCCTCGTGCGAGAGTCAGCGCGACGAGGACGACGATGACCAGCACACTCCAGTGGAGCCCGACGCGTATACCGGCTATCCGGCCCAGCGGAAGCGTCTCCTTCACGATTCCCGCTTTCTGGCGCACGATCAGGACCGGATTCCCCAACGGGTGTCACCGACCGAGCCCCTTGTCTCCGTTTCCTTCGCCACCATCCTGGTGCCCCGTGCAGCGGCGGGATCAGGGCCACACGGTCCACACCTGGGGACGGCTGGCCCTGACCTCAGTCCGCAGGCTCGGCGAGCGTCACACCTCCACTGCTGCGGACAGAAGGGCCGCGAGGCGCCGATCTGGGACCCGTACGGCCCATGCCGACCGTGAGAAAGCGGACCAAAGTGGTGGGCAAGGACACACCCCGCCGGGCGAGAGGCGAACCGTCATGGAACAGCGAGTGGTTGTGGGCGTCGACGGGTCCGCTCGCAGTGCGATCGCTGCGGACTGGGCGGCCCGGGAGGCGCTGCGGCGTGCCCAGGGCCTGCGGGTCGTCCATGTGTCGCCGCTGTCCGCACAGGACCTGGTGGACGTCTGGCCATACCGGCCCGCTCACTTGCCCGAGCGGTCTCTTCAGGTGCTGTCCGCCCGGTACCCGGACCTGCGGGCCGAGGGCGTATGGCTGAGCGGCCCGGCCGTCCCGGCGCTGATCGCCGAGGGCGCGGAAGCGTCCGTCGTCGTGCTCGGAACGCATGGGGCCGGCGGCTTCGCCGGACTGCCCCTCGGTTCCACCGCCGAAAGCGTCGCCGATCAGTCCGCGCGCCCGGTCGTGCTCGTGCCCGGTGGCCTCCCGGCCGACGTGGAGGCAACAACCGACCGGGTCGCGGTCGGAATCGACGCGCGCGATGCGGCGGACGCCTCGATCGCCTTCGCGTTCGAGGCCGCCCAGAGGCTGGGCGGCCCCCTGCACGCCGTTCACGCATGGTCCCCCTCCTCCGGGGACGCCGAACGGATGCCTTTCCCGATGCCCGAGCGGGACCGGTGCGAGCAGGAAGACCAGGAGGTGCAACTGCTGTCCGATGCTCTGCGGCCGTGGCGTGAGAAGTACCCCCGGGTTCCGGTCCTCCAGGACGTCGTCCTCTTCACCGCGACTCAGGCGCTGGAGTGGGCCTCTGCCAGGACGGATCTGCTGGTGGTGGGGCGGCGAGGGGGCGCGCTCGCTCCTGCCGTTCACTCACTCCTGTGTCGAACCAACTGCCCTGTGGCCGTCGTGCCCTCCTGACCGAACCGATCGGCGGTCAACCATTCCGGCGCGCCGACCATGTGACGGGCAGCGGGGGCAAGGGCAGCACGCGATCACACCGGCTGCGGTACGACGGCCACGGGGCAGTCGGCGTGGTGCAGCACGGCATGCGCCACCCGGCCGAGCTGGAGGCCGAAGTGGCCCTGGCGCCGCTGGGCGCCGACAACAAGCAGATCCGCGGCGGCCGAACGCTGCACCAGCGCCTTGTGGGCCGGGCCCTCGACCGTGGTCCGGTGCACTTGCACTGCCAGGTTGTCACGGACGAACTCTCCGAGCGCCTGGTCCAGCAGCGTCGCGGCCCGCTCCTTGTGGTAGCGGGCAGGATCGCCGGCGGACATCGGATGGTCCGTCGTCTCATGCGCGGGGCGATGCCAGGCACGGACCGCCTCGACGGTGCAGCCGCGGGTTTCGGCCTCGCGCAGGGCGAACGTGACCGCCGCCTGTCCCCCGGCGGTGTCAGCTACGCCGAGGAGGATCCGCCCGTGCGTGCTCCTGAGTGCCGCCCTGTCGCCGCGCACAACGATGACCGGGCAGTGCGCCTTGGCCGCAACGGCCAGACCGACCGAGCCCAGCAGCAGCCCCCTCAACTCCCCTCGGCCGCGCGATCCCGTGACCACCGCCGAGGCTTTGCGGCTTTCGCGAAGAAGCGCGGCCACCGGGTCGTCGGTCAGTACCTCTGCCGAGACCTTCACATCCGCGTTGCGTCGGCCGGCTCGCTCGGCGGCCGATCCGACGATGTTCTCCGCGAAGACCTGCTCGTTGGGACGGCCGAGGCTCCCGGCACGTGCGACGCCTTCGTAATGCTCCCACTTGGAGGCGTACACCAGCCGCAGTGGCACTCCATGACGCGCTGCCTCGTCCACCGACCAGTCGAGCGCCTGGAGGCTGGATTCCGATCCGTCGACACCCACGACCAGGGGCAGCTCCACCGTGCCCACCGCCTTCCGTCCGGTTGAGGGGAGAGGTTCCCCTTGTCGCCGTCGCCCCCTGTCACCATCGCACCCCCGAGGGAGCGCCCGGGAGGGGCGGTTCGGCCCTGGTACTGGCCCTTCCGCCCAAGGCCGCCGTGGCCGTTGAGGGCGAGCGTCCCTGTCCGCCGGGAACTGCAGCAGTCACCAGGCCGAATACCGACCGGTCGAACAACGGCTACTACGGGTGCCGAGGCCCAGGAAGGCCACCCCCTGCCCGGGTGGGGAGTCAGTCGACGGGTGCTGTCCGTTCTCGGGTTCTGGCTCAGATTCCGTGATCTGGTTACTGAGCGTTCGGGTGCCCATGAAGACGAGCTCGGAGAGAGTGGGCTATTCGGTCTGCCTGGTCAGCCGTCACTCGCTCCTGCTCTGGTCGCCGAAGCAGCTCGAAAATGCCCGGCCCACGATGCTCTGGTTGCAGATCTGCCATGCGCGGAACGATGTGGAAGTGCACGTGCGCGAAGCCTTCGGCTTCGGCAAATTGGACGACGTAGGTCTTGGCGCAACCAGTCACGCTCCGGAGAGCCCGGGAGAGCTTGACCTGCCACACCCCTAGGGCAGATGCCTCAGCGTCGGTGAGGTCATGAACTGCGGCAACGTGGCGCCGAGGCAGCAGCACCAGCCAGCCGGGCACTGCGGTGTTGAAGTCGTGGGCCACCCGCCAGTGCTGGTCATATACCACGCACTCGCGTGGCGGAAGGTCGTCGAACTCTGCTTCCTTGCTGCATGCGTAGCAGTCGGGAGTCGTCATGAACTGAGATCGTAGAATTGTCTCGCTGCGAAACGCCTGTCGGCCTCAGTCACCAGTCACGCCAGGAGAACTCTTTTCCGAAGGAGTTGGAAGCCTGCGCGTCCGAACATTTGGCGCTTGAACATCTTGATTCGGTTGACGTGTCCTTCGACGACGCCGGAGTTCCAGGGCAGGGTGAGGCCGGCGATGACGGCGTCGCGGTCTCGGTCGATGCCTGCGGCGAGGGTGTGGAGGCCGGGCAGGTCGTCTCGGCGGACCGCGTCGAGCCACTCAGGGAGCCGGTGGCCTTGGCGCTCGGTGAGAATCTGGGCGAAGGACCGGACATGTCCGGTGAGTGCGTCCAGCTCGGGACAGTGGGCCAAGACGGCCTTGAGGCGGAGCTTTTCCGCCTCGGTGAGGGAGTCGGGGTGCCGCAGTATCCAGCCCGCGACGGTGCGGGGCGATGGCGGGGACGCGGGGAGCGGGTCGGCCGAGAGGCGCTTGGTGCGGAAATAGGCGCGAACTCGCTGGTAGCTGCCGGTGTAGCCGAGTGGCACGATCTCCTCCCATACCTTCCAGGCGTTGGTGCAGCCCTGGTTCCAGCGGTCGTCCAGATAGGGCTTGAACTCATCCAAGACCGAGGGGCGGCCCTGCCACTGGCCGTGGAAGAGGTCTTCCGGGGTGGCAGCGTCAGCGAGGAGCTTGACGGTGCGGTAGGTCATGCCGAGCTGGCGTTGGATCGCGCGGCGGCTGTGGCCGACGGCCAGCAGTGCGTGAACGGCGGCGTGATTGGCTCGTGTCCGGTCGGCGAACCGGTGGCCGGTAGGCCACGGGGAGCCAGGGATATCCGTGGGTTCTTCGGGCTCCTGGACCTGCCCGGGTGGCTCGGGCGCCGTGTTCCGTAGACAGCCGCGGTGGTCTGCAACGCACCGCTCGGCGGCTTCGCCAAGGTTGTGCCACAGATGCCAGCGATCAGCGACCTGCACCGCCTGGGGCGCCCCAACGGTGGCGCACTCGGCGAAGAACGGCGCCCGGTCCCGACAGACCACCTCGATGCCTGGCCGCTCGGCCAGCCAAGCCGTCAGGCTCGGCTGGCCGCTCGGCCAGCCAAGCCGTCAGGCTCGACGCCTCCCGGTCCGGCAGCAGGTCCACCGGCCGTCGCGTCTCGACGTCGACCAGCACTGTGCCGTAATGACGGCCCTTGCGAGTTGCGTACTCATCGACGCCGACCACCCGCGGCGCTGGTAAGTCCGGTTCGGGCAATGCCTCGACCAGCCGCAGCACGGTGCTGCGGCTGACAGGCACCCCGAAGACGCTGGCCATCCGTGCACCCGCCCGGCCGGCGAGCGCGAGGCCCACCGCTGCCAGCGTCGATCGCAGGCGCTCGGTCCACCGGCTGTAGCGGCGGGTCAGGCCCGGCACCTGCTCAACGAACGTCCGCCGCCCGCACGAAGCAACCCGGCAGACGAACCGACGGACCCGCAGACAGAGCAGCACCCGCAGCCCTGCGGTAGGCACGTCTGCCGGAAACCGCAGGTAGGAGCTGTGGATCCGGGTGGACCAGCTTCCGCAACCCGGACAGGCCGAGCCGCTCGCCGTACTGCGGGCCTCGATCCGTACCGTCTCGTTCTTCACACCCACCGCCAGCACCGACACGTCCGCGGTCGACGGGAACAGCAGCTCCTCCAGCCGGAGCACCATCTCTTCCACGGACCCGAACTGTCAGCCACTCGAGATCGCCACTGATCAATTTCGGGCAACTTCCCGAAGGCCGACACGACAGCCAACCGTCACTCACCGTGGCGACGTCACGAAATCTGAGCCAGAACCCGTTCTCGTGAACATCGACCTCGGCCCCGGGCGGGCGCCTCCCAGAGTGCTGAACAATCGCCGTCGTGATCCGTGAACGAAACCACCCTCCGGAATACAACCAGCCACCCCCACAGTCAGCCCGACTTGGAGGCTGCCCGCGGCGGATGGCGAGGCGGCCCAGGCCAGTGAGAACGATGACCTTCGCAAGGACCACCGCCAGGACGATGCCGGCTGCCCAGCCGTCCACCGCCAGTTCGCCAGCAGTCCCTTACCGCCCCAGGTGCACGGGAGTGACGACCACGCCGACCGCGACGAGACCTGTCGTCCCGATGTCGTCGAGCAGGCGGAACGGCAGCGCTTGACTGGGCGCGGTGGTCAGTGGGGTTCATCTCCGTGCGATCCGCCGGGTGCCGGTGCGCGGTAATGGTCCGGGGCGGTGTCGTAGGCGGCTGCGCACCGCGGGGAGCAGAAGTACAGGCTGCCGGTGGCGGTGTCGCGCCGCTCGGCGGCGGCTGCCGGGTCAAGGCGCATGCCGCACACCGGGTCCACCACCGTGGTGTGGTCGCTGTGCTCGTGATCGCCTGCGGCTTCGGGCTCGGTCCGGTCGGCGGCGGATTCGACCCGGGGCTCTATGGGGGCCGGCTCGGCCGTCGCCAGCGGGGCGGTGTGCCAGCGGCGCAGGCGGCCGGAGTTGGTGACGACGGACAGGGAGGACAGCGCCATTGCGGCAGCGGCGATGATCGGGCTGAGCCGCAGACCGAGCCACGGGTACAGGGCACCGGCTGCGAGGGGGATGCCGACGGCGTTGTAGACCAGGGCGAAGAAGAGGTTCTGCCGGATGTTGCGCATGGTGGCGCGGGAGAGCCGGATGGCTGTGACCACGCCGGTCAGGGAGCCGGAGATGAGGGTGATGTCGGCGGCTTCGATGGCCACGTCGGTGCCGGTCCCGATGGCGAGCCCAACGTCGGCGGCAGCGAGGGCGGGGGCGTCGTTGATGCCGTCGCCGACCATGCCCACGGTGCGGCCCTCGCCCTGCAGGCGGCGGATCTCGTCGGCCTTGTGCTCGGGGAGCACCTCGGCCAGCACCCGGTCCACGCCGACCTGCCTCGCGATGGCGGCGGCGGTGCGGGTGTTGTCGCCGGTGAGGATGACCACGTCGATGTCGAGCCCTTGCAGGGCGGCGATGGCCTGGGTGGAGTCGTCCTTGACGGTGTCGGCCACGGCCAGCGCTCCGGCCGCCCGGCCATCGACGGCGGCGAGTACGGGCGTCTTGCCCTGCGCCGACAGCTCGGCCGCGGCCGGGGCGAGGGCGCTGGCGTCGATGCCCACCTCCGAAAGCAGGCGGGCGGTGCCGACCAGCACGGCGTGGCCGTCGACGGTGGCCTGTACGCCCTTGCCGGTGACCGAGTCGAAGTTGCTGGCAGCGGGCACGGTGAGCTTCCGCTCCCGGGCGCCGGTGACGATCGCGCCCGCCAATGGGTGCTCGCTGTCGGCCTCGGCAGCCGCCACCAGTGCCAGCAGTTGGGACGCGTCGAAGCCGTCAGCCGCGTGAACATCGGTCAGGACAGGCTTTCCCGCGGTGACGGTGCCGGTCTTGTCCAGGACGACGGTGTCGAGTTTGTGGGCGGTCTCCAGGGCTTCGGCGGAGCGGATGAGGATGCCCGCCTGGGCGCCCTTGCCGGTGCCGACCATGATGGACAGGGGGGTGGCCAGTCCCAGTGCACAGGGGCAGGCGATGATCAGCACGGCGACCGCGGATACCAGGGCGAGGGTGAGCGCCGGGGCCGGACCGACCGTGTACCAGAGCGCGAAGGTGGCGATGGCGATGGCGATGACGGCGGGCACGAAGTAGGCGGAGACCGCGTCGGCCAGCCGCTGGATCGGCGCCTTGGACGCCTGGGCCTGCTGCACGAGGCGGATGATCTGGGCCAGCATCGTGTCGGCGCCGACCTTGCTCGCGCGTACCCGCAAGGAACCGGTGGTGTTGACGGTGGCGCCGATGATCGTGTCGCCCGCCCGTTTGGTGGCGGGCATCGGTTCGCCGGTGACCATGGACTCGTCCACCGCCGAGGACCCGGACAGCACCACGGCGTCGACGGGGATCTTTTCCCCGGGCCGGATCACGATCTCGTCGCCCACGACGACGTCCTCCACTGGGACTTCGGCCTCGGACCCGTCCCGTATGACCCGGGCGGTACGGGCCTGAAGGCCCAGCAGCGCCCGGATTGCCTCGCCGGTTCCGGCCTTGGCCCGCGCCTCAAGGAGACGTCCGAGCAGCACCATCGTCCGGCTCTCCGGGGACCGCCTCGTCGCCACGCACTACGGCCTGTACAACACCATCTGCGGCGTCGGCATCACCCTCGGCAACCTCCTCACCGGCGCCGCACTGGACGCCGCCCGCGCTGCCGGAGTGTCCGCCCTGCCGTGGATCGCGCTGTTCCTGCTGGGCCTTGCGTGCGCCGCCGCCGTGTACGGCCTGCACCGCACTGGTCTCCTCGCACCTCCGGTACCCGCTGCCCAGCCCGAACCAGCCACGGCCTGACGCCACCCGGGTTCCGGGAGCGCGGGGGGTGGTGGAGCAGGTGCCCGACGAATCGCCGGTCATCGCGCTGGCGCGAGCCTCGGACCGGGCCGACCTCCTGGTCGTCGGCTCTCGTGGACTCGGCGGTTTCCTGGGTATGGCCCTCGGCTCCGTCAGCCACCACCTCTTGCAGCTCTCCCAGTGCCCCTGGCAGTCATTCGGCCGCGCCCCGAGAACATTGCTGCCTGGCAGGCCCGGGCCGAACGACCAAAGCCCGAGCGGGAACAACTCCTGCCCACAAAGCGCTATTCCTTATACCCCACCGGGTATGAGGGCCTCGGGGTGGCAACCGCTGGGGACGGAACCGACCGGCGGAGGAGCGTGAGACCGATGGCGACGGCAGTGAACGACCGGCTCCACAGGATCGACGAGAGCCGTGCCGAAGAGACCGCTCTGGTGACCAAGTGCGGACGCAGGATCGAAGTACGGTGCCTGCGGCTCGGACGTCCGGACCGGCCGGGGCCGGTCAGCCGGATTGCTCTGGACGTGGGAGAGGACCAGGGTGGCGAGCCGGGAGTCTGGGCGGCACTCACCCCGGACGAGGCGCGCGGCCTGGCCCGCCTGCTTCTTCAGCAGGTCGGTGCGACCGAACAGCCCGCCGATGGTCGGCCGCAGGACGGCACTTCCTGATGTCAGAGTCGGCCGCGGAGCGTCGGACAGGCACGAGCCCCGCATCTCCTCCCTGCATGATCAGCTCTGTGGACACACCCGCCTGGCTGTAACGAGGCGTCGGCGCACGAGAGGATCGGCCCCCGGACCACCCTGCCGGCCTCTCGATCAGGGAAGCCGTGCGCAGTCGACTGGGCACCGGAGACCGTTGTCACCGACGGAAGGGGACCGGTCATGACCGGCACCGCACCGCACAACATCAGCGCAAACCAGCCGAGGGACGCCGACGTACACCGACTCGATGTTGCCCACGTCGGCGACGACGCCTACACCGTCGAGGTCCGCGGCCACCACATCCGGGGCGACCAGCCCATCGAAGCGGGCGGTACGGACACCGCACCGACACCCACCGAGCTGTTCGCCGCCTCCCTGGCCACCTGCGTCGCCTTCTACGCAGGCCGCTACCTGCACCGCCACGACCTGCCCCGCTCCGGGCTGCGAGTGCGTGCCGAGTTCGTCATGGCGACCGACCGCCCCCGGCCCGTGTCACCTCCGTGCGCGTCGTGGTCGTCCCACCGCCAGAACTCCCCGAGCAACGCCGCGCCGCCCTTCTGGCCGTCGCCTCGCACTGCACCGTCCACAACACACTCGACTCGAACAGCCACCGGAGATCGAGATCGAACTGGCGCCATGAGCGGGTCTGTCATGACGGTGATCAGCCGCGCCGCAGTGTGGCGAGCGTCGCGGCGAGGTCGGCCGGGCGGGGACGGTTGTGGGGCAGCCTGCCCAGCATGGCGGCCATGCCGCAGGTGTCGGTGAGCGCGGAGAAGACGAGGCCGCCCGCGACGCCAGCCGAGAGGATTTGGAACGCCGGATGCACCAGCAGGCCGAGGAGCAGGCCCAGGAGCACCGCCGCGCCCGCGGTGAAGCGCACCTGCCGCTCCATGCTCCACCGCGCCCGGGTCTCGCAGGCCGCCGGGTGGTGCAGGTCGTGTCCCTCGGCGGCCCACGCGCTGGTGCCGCCGACGAGGTGGGCCGCCGGGATGCCCTGCTCGGTCATGAGCTTGCAGGCGTTCTCCGAGCGGGCGCCGGAGGCGCACACCACGAGGACGTCGCCCCGGTCGGCCGCGTGCCGGATCTCGGGCAGTGCGCGCCGGATCTGGTCCAGGGGGATGTTGAGGGCGCCGGGCAGGTGGCCGGAGGCGTACTCGCCGGGGGTGCGTACGTCGATGACGGTGAGTTCGTGCCGCCGGGCGCGGGCCTGGTCTGCACCGAGGGCTGTGGGGGTTAGGGGGGTGGTCATGCCAGGTGTGATCCTTAATGGTCGCTGCCGTCCCGAACTGAGACGTACAGTACCCCTAGGGGTATTTTTGAGGAGTGATCGTGGAACTGGAGCTTGAGGGCGCGTCCCTGAGGGCCGTGCTGAACCGGCTGCGGCGGGCGCAGGGCCAGATCTCCGGCGTGATCCGGATGATCGAGGAGGGGCGGGACTGCGAGGACGTCGTCACGCAGCTGGCCGCCGCCTCGCGGGCGCTCGACCGGGCCGGGTTCGCGATCATCGCCACCGGCCTGCAGCAGTGCGTGGTGGACATCGAATCGGGTCGGAAGAACGGTGAGGACGCGGAGGCGATGCGCGCGCGGCTGGAGAAGCTTTTCCTGTCGCTGGCGTAGGGAATTTGGGTTGGGCGGACATCACAAGGCCGCATCCACCAGCATGAAGCCGGCCACCGCCAGCAGGACCAGGGCGAAGACCCGCTGGAGCGTCTGCCCGGACAGCCTCGCCGACAGTCGCTTGCCGTCCCAGGCACCCAAGATCGCCGCCCCGGCGAACGGTCCTATGACGGCCCAGTCCAGGCCGTCGACCGTACCGGCGCGCATCGCCAGGGCCGCCAGCGAGTTGACGGTGATGACGAGCAGGCTGGTGCCCACGGCCACCCGTATCCGCATGCCGAGGACGTTGACCAGCGCGGGGACCGCGAGGAAGCCACCGCCCACGCCGAGGACGCCGGTGACCGCGCCCAGCCCGGCACCGGCAGCCCCTGCCCGGCCCGGCCGTACGTGAATGATGCTCTCCGAGGAAGACCGGGGCCTGAGCATGCGTACCGCGGCGGCAGCCGCGACCACGGCGAACGCCACGGTCAGCACGGCCGCCGGCAGGCGCCCGGCGAGCGCGCCGCCCAGCATCGCCGGGCCGACCCCCGCCGCGGCGAACAGCAGCCCGGTGCGCCAGCGAACGTGTCCGTCGCGGGCGTGCGCGGACAGCGCGGTGGCGGAGGTGACGGTGACGATGACCAGGCTTGCGGTGGTGGCCGCGACCGGGGTGAAACCGAGCAGGTAGATCAGGGCGGGGACGGCCAGAACACTGCCACCCCCTCCGAGCGCGCCCAGCGCCAGGCCGATGACGGCACCGGCGATCAGTGCGAGCATCACAGCGCTCACGCGACGGTCCCGTTCCTGCCGCGCGAGTCCACGACCGGCAGTCCTGCCTCGGCCCAGTCCTGCATGCCGCCCATGACGTCGACGGCCTCGACGCCGTGGGCCTGGAGCAGTTCGGCAGCCCGTCGGGATCGGTTGCCCGACCGACAGATCACGACGACAGGCCGTGCCTGCGCCTCGGCGGGCAGTCCGGCACCGGTGACCAGCGCCGTGAGGGGCAGGTGGACGGCGCCGGGGGCGTGGCCGGCCTGCCACTCGGCGGGTTCGCGTACGTCGAGCAGCACGGAGGTCCCGCCGTTTCCGGCCGCTTGCGCGTGCCCGGTGCGGGCGGCGGCCTCCTGCACGGTCACCCGCCCTGGGCCGCCCCGGCCGCGTCGAAAGAGGCTCATCGTGGTTCTCGCTCCTGTCCGTCTTGTGGGTGCGGTGATCTGCGGCGGCCGTCGTCAGAGGGTGTCGACGGTGAGTCCTGCCCTCTCGGCCGAGTCGAAGGAGTCGTCGACGGCGACGACGTCACGGCCTGCGGCGTCCAGCAGGGAGGCTGCGATGGCGGCGCGCATGCCTCCCGCGCAGTGCACCCACACCTGCCCTTCGGGGACCTCGTGGACGCGACGGTGCAGGGCGTGGATGGGGATGTGGACCGAACCCTCGATGAAGCCCGCCGACCGTTCGGAGGCCCGGCGGACGTCCAGCACGACGACGCCGTCCTTGGAGTGCCCCGCAAGATCGGCGAACGTGGCCCGTGAGAAGGAGGCGAGGTCCTCGCCTTCGCGCGCCCAGCGCGCCGGTTCTCCGGTGGCCGCGGCGGCCGGGCGGTCGATGCCCACCCGGACCAGCTCGCGCTGGGCGGCGGCGAGCTGCCCGGCGGACTCCGCAAGCAGCGTGACCGGCTTGCCCCAAGGGATCAGCCAGGCCAGGTAGGTGGCGAGCTGTCCCTCGGCCTCGAAGTTGAACGAGCCGACGACGTGTCCTTCGGCGAAGGCGACCCGGTTGCGCAGGTCGACCACCCATTCCCCGGCGGCCAGCCGTGCGGCGATCTCCTCGGCGTTCGCGACGGCGGGCGGGCTCAGGTCGACCGGCGCGGGGCCGGCGGCGTTGGCCGGGCCCATGTGCGTGTAGTACGCGGGGATGTCGTCCAGGCCGGCCAGCAGGTCGGCGACGAAGGTGTCCACGTCACGGGTGAGCGCCTCGTTGGACGCCTTCTCCTTGCCGATCGTGGTGTACTCGCCCTCCGCCTGACCGGAGGAGCAGAAGCTGCCGAAGCCGTGTGTGGGCAGCACCGCCGTATCGTCCGGCAGCTCGGTGGCCAGGCGGTGCGCGGAGGCGTGCTGGGCCTGGGCGAGGTGTTCCGTCAGCCGTGGTTCGACCAGGTCGGGTCGGCCGACGGTGCCGATCAGCAGCGAGCCGCCGGTGAACACCGCGACGGCCGTCCCGTTCTCCTCCAGCGCGTAGGACGTGTGGTGCGGGGTGTGGCCGGGTGTGGCCAGCGCGCGCAGAATCAGTCCGGCGGTGGCGTCGATCTCGGAGCGGTCGCCGTCGTGCACCGGTACGCGCTCGTAGGAGACCCGGGCCCCGGCGGGGACGAGGTAGGCGGCGCCCGTGAGCCGGGCCAGCTCCAGGCCACCGGTGACGTAGTCGTTGTGGACGTGTGTCTCGACGACGTGGGATATCCGCACCCCGCGCCGCGCCGCTGCCGTGATCACCTGGTCGATGTCACGCGGAGGATCGACTGCCACCGCCGTCCGCTCGCCGCCTGCCAGGTAGCTGCGGTTGCCGAGCCCGGCCACCTCGATCGTGTCGATGAAAAACACGAGGCACTCCCTTCCATGAAATTACCCCTGGGGGTATATCTGGACGGTACACGAGTACCCCCGGGGGTATTTTTGAAAGAAGGGGCAGCCCTGCGGGACGGCTGACGGCTACTTGGCACAGGGCCGGACACCCGTCCCACCCGCACCGCACAAGCCGAGGAAAGGCCATCGCCATGCGTTACGACCGCACCGTGCACCTGGACGCCGACTTCGCCACCACCGTCGCCCGCGTTCGCGAGGCCCTCGCCGAGCAGGGCTTCGGCGTCCTCACTGAGATCGATGTCACGGCGACGCTCAAGGCCAAGCTCGATCACGACATGGAGGACTACGTCATCCTCGGCGCCTGCAACCCGCAGCTCGCCCGCCGCGCTCTGGAGGCCGACCGCACCGCCGGCCTGCTGCTTCCCTGCAACGTGGTCGTCCGCAGGGACGGCGACCGCACCGCCGTACAGGCCCTCGACCCCGGCACGATGGTCACATTGACCGAACTCGATGCCCTGCGCCCAGTCGCCGAGGAAGCCACCCGTCGGCTCGACGCGGCACTGGCCTCCCTGACCGAGGCGAGGACGGCCGGCTGAGCCGCCTCACAAGCCCAACTGCGTCCGGGCCGACTGACCGTCAGACGCCCGGTTTCCCCTGGCGTGAGCCGCCCGTCCGGTGAGCAGCTGCTGAACGAGGAAGCCGAGGGCTGCCGAGCGGCGCGTGGAAGAGAGCGTGTATCGAGCGGGGCTGGACAGTCGCCGACCAGGGCGGCGGGAAATGATCTCCATCAGCGCGGGAAACGATCTCGGCTGCCATTGCTCAGCCGCTGACCAGCGCATTCCGTCGGTTCCCCACAGACAGAGAGAAACCGACGAAACGGGTCTCTGCCAGTGACGAAAGTCGTGGTGGGGGCTCGTTTCTCGTTGGTCGGGCCCGTGACGGCCCGACTCGGTACGTACCGGGTGGTTTTTGCGTGAATGAGCCCACACCATGACATGCCTCACGGTGCGGGCTCTGCTTGTTCGATGATCTTCGGTTGGTGTGCGCTGGCGTTGATCTCTAGCCGGTGGGTGCGAGGTACCCGGTGGGGGTCCAGCTGCCCAGCGGCTTGGTTCTCCGCCTGTGGTGGGTGCGCCTGCGGGGGCGTTCCCATTGAGGGCGAGGGTCTCGACCCAATTTTTGGTCTTCCGGCGGTTGGCGTGGGCCAGCTGGAAGACCAGGAGGATGGTCTGGGCGGCGATTCCGCGGATGCGGCGGGTGTCGGACGCCTCAATGGCTTCGGCGAGGGGGTTCTTCGCGTAGCCGTTGTAGCCCTTCGACGCTGTTGCGGAGCCGGAAGTAGACCTTCTGCCATTCCTCGTCGCCGTACTCGAGGGCCTGCCAGTGCTTGGCGCCGGCAGCGGGGGCGACGGTGCCGCTGCGCTGGCGGCAGACCGCGACCGGTCCGGTGGGGCTCGGCTCCGGGTCGACCAGCGGCAGGTGGATGCCGCGGCAGAGCGAGTGCGGCTTGAGGGGGCACTGGACCTTGCCGGCTTCGGCCGGGCACATCATGCGCTGGTACCCGTTGGCGTCCTCGTTCTCCTTGGGCATCAGGCGGTAAGCCCTGCGGGCTTCGATGCGTTTGGCCCAGTCTCGCGGTCGATGCGCTCGGCGTAGAGGTCTTCGGTGGCATCGATGAGGTCCTGCGGCATGGAGGGGCAGTACCAGGTCCCCTCGACCATGATCGCGCCCTCTGTCCCGGCTTGCTTGCCGAGCTGGTCGACCCGGTAGTCATAGACCGGCTTGTAGCCAAGGGCTCGGACCGGCAGCTGCCATTCATTGGGGTCGTATGTCACGTACGTCCTCAACCAGCGAGCCGCTCGGAGAGAACGGCGCTCAAAGACGTTCGCGGAAGCGTTGACGGCCGTCGAGGAGTACCTCGAGATGCCGTACCGGATCCGGCGACGACCTGACTCCGCCGAAGCGCGTCGAGAGCTGACCGAGGAGATCAGCTCCATCCTCGCCCGAATGGCGTTCCACCAAGCATGGCTCCAGATCGAGGCATCGTCGGTCGCTGGTCCCTAACGCCACACTCGTGGCCACGGCGCGTTCCGAGGTCGGGGTGCAGATGAGCCAGGCGTGGCAGCAGCCGCCGATCACTTCGGACAGCGGAATGAACCTGGGCACCGCCTATCCCCGCGACCGCTCCAATGCAGCCCGGGCAGCGCGCCTCGAGGCGATGCGCCGCCACTTGTGATCAGCGCCCACCAGGAGCGTGGGAAAGATCTTAGGTATTACCTGCTCCGAGGCGCACGGAGGTCTGGCTCTGGCCTCATTGAGTGGAGGCCGTGACTGCAGGGGAAGTTGAGAGTGGAACTTCCCCTCCCTCCGGCGCTGTCGCAGACCAGCTGGCGACGTCGTTAGCCTTCAGCGACATTCCATGAATTGCAAAATTCTGCAATTCAATACATGCTGTGGTGGCTGTGTCCGTAGGTAGCCGCGGGCACAGCACCAAGCGACACCCCCGACGGGGGTTGAGGAGAGTTCGAGGGTCGTGCCGGTTCCGCTGTATCAGGCCAAGGCAGAGTTCTTCCGGATGCTGGGGCATCCGGTGCGCATCCGTGTGCTGGAGCTGCTGCAGGGCGGGCCGATGCCGGTGCGGGATCTGCTCGCCTCGATCGAGGTGGAGCCGTCGGCCCTGTCCCAGCAGCTGGCGATGCTGCGCCGGTCGGGGATCGTGAGCTCAACGCGGGAGGGCTCGACCGTGGTCTACGAGCTCGCGGGCGGGGATGTCGCGGATCTGATGCGGGCCGCACGGCGGATCCTCACCGAGATGCTGGCCGGGCAGAACGAGCTGCTGGCGGAGTTGCGGGAAGCCGAGGTCGCGGCGCAGTGAGTGCGGTCTTCACCCGGGGCATGGGCCGGGTGCGTTCCCTGCTGCCCGCCCGCGCCGACTTCCTGCTCATGGCGCGCAACCCACGCCGCGATCTGCTGGCGGGCCTGACGGTGGCGATCGTGGCGCTGCCGCTCGCGCTGGGCTTCGGGGTGTCCTCCGGGCTCGGCGCGGAGGCGGGGCTTGCCACCGCGGTGGTCGCCGGTGCGCTCGCCGCGCTCTTCGGCGGCTCCAATCTCCAGGTTTCCGGCCCCACCGGGGCCATGACGGTGGTGCTGGTGCCGATCGTCGCCGAGTACGGGCCCGGCGGGGTGCTGACGGTCGGAGTGCTGGCCGGGCTGATCCTGATCGCACTCGCCCTGCTGCGCGCCGGGAAGTACATGCAGTACATCCCGGCCCCGGTGGTGGAGGGTTTCACCCTCGGCATCGCGTGCGTGATCGGGCTTCAGCAGATCCCGAACGCGCTCGGGGTGGCCAAGCCCGAGGGCGACAGGGTCCTGGTGGTGACCTGGCGGGCAGTCGAAGCGTTCGTACGCACACCGAACTGGACCGCCGTCGCGCTCACGGCCGGTGTCGCCATCGTGATGCTCCTCGGTGCGCGCTGGCGGCCGACCGTCCCCTTCTCGATCGTCGCGGTGATCGCCGCGACCCTCGTCGCACAGCTCTTCCATCTGGACGCTGCCGCGCCGATCGGTGATCTGCCGTCCGGGCTGCCCGCTCCGTCGCTGGGCTTCCTCGACCTGTCGGCGCTCGGTTCTCTGATGGCCCCGGCGGTCGCCGTGGCCGCGCTCGCGGCGCTGGAGTCGCTGCTGTCGGCCACCGTCGCGGACGGTATGACGGTGGGCCAGAAGCACGACCCGGACAAGGAGTTGTTCGGTCAGGGCATCGCGAACCTGGCCGCGCCGCTGTTCGGTGGCGTCCCGGCGACGGCCGCCATCGCCCGTACGGCGGTCAACGTCCGTACCGGCGCGGGCTCGCGGCTCGCGGCGCTCGCTCACGCCGCCGTCCTCGCGGTGATCGTCTTCGCCGCCGCCCCGCTGGTCTCCAAGATCCCCCTGGCCGCGCTCGCGGGCGTACTGCTGGCGACCGCGATCCGCATGGTCGAGGTCGGCGCGTTGCGCGCCATGGCCCGCGCGACCCGATCCGATGCCCTCGTGCTCGTACTGACGGCGGTCGCCACGCTCGCCCTGGACCTGGTCTACGCGGTGATCATCGGCCTGGTCGTGGCCGGGGCACTGGCCCTGCGGGCTGTGGCCAATCAGGCCCGGATGGATCAGGTGGACTTTAGGCCCGACCTGCCCGGCGAGCACAGCGACGAGGAACACGCCCTGCTGGCCGAGCACATCGTGGCCTACCGGATCGACGGGCCGCTGTTCTTCGCCGGCGCGCACCGCTTCCTGCTGGAGCTGAGCGAGGTCGCCGACGTCCGGGTCGTCATCCTGCGCATGTCGCGCATCACGACCATGGACGCCACCGGTGCACTGGTCCTCAAGGACGCCGTGCAGAAGCTCAACCGGCGCGGCATCGCCGTCATGACCTCCGGGATACGGCCCGGACAGCGGCGCGTCCTCGACTCCGTCGGGGCCCTGGACCTGCTGCGGCTGGAGGGGCGGGAGTACGCCACCACCCCCGAGGCCATCGCCGGTGCCCGCGCCCATCTGCAGGGTGCCGGCGTGCTGCCCGTCGTTCCCGCGCAGTCTCCCGCCCCCGTCGCCGAGGAGGCTTCCCGATGACCGTCCCCGTCTCCCGTCGCATGGTCGAGGTGTCCGGCACCGAAGCCCTGTGGCTGCTCGAAGGTGCCGCCCAGGGACGGCTCGTGTACGTCCAGCGCGAGAGCGCGGTGATACGCCCGGCGGTGCACATCCTCCAGTACGGCCGCTTGATCGTACGCACCCCGGCCCAGGCGGCAGCCCTGTCCGGCAGGGCCGCGCTCACGTACCACGCGGACGAGATCCGCGTGGCTGGCGGCATCGGGTGGACGGTGACGGCGACCGGTCCGGCCGAGGTGATCACCGATCCGGATGAGGCGGCCCACTACCGCCGTACGCTGCCCGGCTGGGTCCACGGCCCGCACGACACCCTCGTCCGGATCCGCCCGCAGACGGTGACCGGCTTCCGCCTCGCCCACGAGGGTGCCTGATGGCCGCTCAGCTCGAGAGCCTGCCCTACCGGCATGTGCTGACTGTTCCCGCCATAGGGTCCGCTGTCCGGATAGCGCGCGAGACCACCGAACAGGTGCTGGTGGAGTGGGGCATCAGCCGGCGCCACCCCACGGTCGATCCCGCGTTGCTGATCCTCGGCGAACTGGTCACCAACAGCGTGCGGCACGCCGCCGTGCTCTCCCCGAACGTCACGGTGATCTACGCGGCGGGCCATGACACGTTCGCTTTCGCCGTCCACGACCGTCACCCCTATCAGCCAGCCCTGTACGCCACGGCTGGCAACGGGGGCAGCGGGCTGGCCACTGTCGTCGAGCTCACCCTCGGCCTCGGCGGCACCGCGGTCGTACGCGCGGACGCTGACGGCCGTGGCAAAAGCGTGTGGATCACCCTCCCCCTGTGAGAACGAGAGAGCGACGATGACCATCGAGTGGCGTTACACCACCCAGCAGGACTTCTGTGTCCTCTCGCTGGCCGGGTATCTCGGCGCTGATGCCGTGGCCCGCTTCTCCGGCGCCGTCGGCTGGGCCCTGGCCCGTGGCACGGGACCGGTCATCCTTGACCTCACCGAGCTGCGCGGCTGGTCCATCGGTGGCCAGCTCGCCGTCGCCCAGGCAGCACGCCAACTCGCGGATGAGGGACGGCGCCTGGAACTCGCTGCGATCCCCGCGGACGGCTCCCTCGTCCCAGACGGCACCCACCCGCCGATCCCCGTCCACTGCGACCTCGAAGCCGCCCTCGCGGCGTACGACGACGTGAGTGGCCAAACGCGTGAGTGGCACAGCGACGACTGGCCCGGCGCGCGGAATGTGGCGCCACAGGGCCTGATGTAAGAGATACACAGGAACGAAAGCAGACAAGGAAGCAGTATGAGCGACGTGATCGTGAAGGACAGCAACGGAACCCCGCTGGAGGACGGCGACTCCGTGACGCTGATCAAGGACCTGAAGGTGAAGGGCACCTCCGAGACACTCAAGCGCGGAATGCTGGTGAAGAACATCCGCCTCACTGGCAAGGCCGGCGAGATCGAATGCAACACCAAGAAGGTCAAGGGCCTGGTCCTGAAGACCGAGTTCCTGAAAAAGGCGTGACCTCAAGGCCACCCTGGCGTTCGTCCGGCGCTTCTCCCTGCCGTCACCTCCTGGCCGACGGCAGGGGCAGCGCCGCAGCTGTTCCACGACGTCACGGTGCAGCGCGTGGTCAGCCGGAGGGCGGTGCCTGGGCGCCGAGGGCGGTGTCCAGGTCCGCGTAGATGGTCATCGAGTCGTGGTGGATGACCCGTGACTGCGTTGCCTCGATGCGATCCAGGCCGCACAGTACGAGGGAACGCTCAGTCTTCCGCAGCGTGGCGGCCGCCTGCAGGACTGCACCCTCTCCTTCGGTGCTCCAGCCCAGCAGTTCGGTCAGGTCCAGGATGACGGCCCCGGTGCTGCGGGCCGCTACCCAGGCGAACCCCTCCGAGAAGCGCCCGACCGCGCTGCTGCCGAGGAACCCGGCGAGACGCATGACTGCCACGCCGCGCTGCTCTCCGAAGCTCCAGCTGATGCTCATGGGCGGCGCCGTTCTCAGTGCTCGCCGTCGGACAGCTTCGGGCTGCCGGCCAGGGGGGCGGGGTGCCCGATCCAGCCGCGCTCGAGGTCCATGCTCAGCAGTCGCTCATGCCCGCAGCGGGGGCATGAGCCCGGGTTCGACTGCCGCGGGCAGGCACTTGAGGCGGCACGCAGGGCACTTGAGCAGAGACTGCCACCACGCAGTCGTGGGATTCGCATCCCGAACCTCCCACTCTCGACCTTCGGAATTGCTAATCTTAGCAATTCCCGAGGTCATCACGTCGGTGTGATGGCGCGAGGATGACCCCATGGTGAAGAGTTTTGGGTGGATGCGATGCACGGTGCAGGCTTGGCAACGATCGTCCGGCCTTTCGGCGGCACGCCCGGGCGCGGGGCCGGTTCAGTGAGCGCGCCGCTGTACCAACTGAAGGCGGAGTTCTTCAAGACGCTGGGGCATCCGGTGCGGATCCGGGTCCTGGAGCTGCTGAGCGAGCGCGAGCATGCGGTCTCCGAGATGCTCCCGGAGGTGGGGGTCGAGCCTGCCCACCTCTCGCAGCAGCTGGCCGTGCTGCGCCGGGCCAATCTGGTCATAACCCGCCGGGAGGGTTCGGCCGTCTTCTACTCGCTGACCAGTCCGCAGGTGGCTGAGCTGCTGAGGGTCGCGCGGTCGATCCTGTCCGGGGTGCTGGCGGGCCAGGCCGAACTGCTCGCCGACCTGCAGGCGGCGGCGTCCGAGGGAGAACCGCGGACCTGAGCCGTCCCCAGACCGGCGGCCGCCCTTCGGCGTGCATGGACAGCGCTCTGCGCGGCGAGGGGCGGCCGCCTTCAACCCGCCCGCGCGCCGACAAAATCTCAACAAAACAGGCAAAGCGCAAAAAAAGGGCGTAACTCCGGCTGTGGAGACGTCCATTAGCCACCTGCGGAAGAGTCCTCACCAGCATCCGGGAGGGGCGTTCATGGGCCTGCTGCGCAAGATCCGCGACACCGGGCGGGTGGCTGAACCTGCTCCGCCCCGGTCGGTGGAACCGCTGCCGATGGCGCGCGGGCTGGGCGGGTCGGTGCAGGTGCGCTGTGTGGATGCCGGCTCGTGCAACGGATGCGAGATCGAGATCGCGGCGGCCTTCGGCCCGGTCTACGACGCGGAGCGGTACGGAGCCCGGCTGGTGGCCTCGCCCCGGCATGCGGATGTGGCCCTGGTGACCGGGCCGGTCACGCGGAACATGGCCGAGCCGCTGCGGCGCACGGTGGCGGCCATGCCCGAGCCGCGGCTGGTGGTCGCGGTCGGGGACTGTGCGATCAACTGCGGTGAGTTCGCGGGAGGGTACGGGGTCGAGGGCGCGGTCGCCGATGTCGTACCGGTCGATCTTGAGGTGCCGGGGTGCCCGCCGACGCCGGACGACATCGTGGCGGCGCTGCGGCGGGTGACCGGCCGGTGAGCCTGGTCGCGGCCGCCCTTGGTGCTGCCGTCGCCATGGGTGGGGCCGGAGCGGCGGCGGGTGCCGGGCTGCCGGTCCGGTGGCGCATCATCGCCGCCGGAATGTGCATGGCGGGGGTGGGGGTGGCCGGTGGTGCGGCGGGTGTGGCTGTACTGGGCGGAAGGCGATGGTCGGCCGAGCTCCCGGGGCTGCTGCCGCTGGCCGGGGTGCATCTTGAAGTGGATGCGCTGTCGGGGCTGTTCATGGCTGTGGCGGGGGCCGTGGTGGCGGCGGTGGCGGTGTACGGCATCGGGTATGCGTCCGGGCACGGCCCGCACGGGCTGGGCTCACGGGCGGCGCAGACGGTGCTGCCGCTGTTCGCCCTGTCGCTGGTGCCTGCGGCGGGATCGGTGTCCACGTTCGGCTGTCTCGGCTACGTGGCCCGCGCCAGCGGGCTGCCCGGCACCGACGCCCGCGTCAGCCACCCCTTCACCACGTACGACTCCGAAATCGCCGTCCCCGTCCGCGACACCGGCGACGTGCTCGCCCGCTTCCTCGTCCGCCGAGGAGATCGACGTCTCCCTTGCCCTGATCGAGCACCTCACCGACGGCCTCGCCCCAGGTGCCGTCCTCGCGCCGACGCCCGCACCGGGCGTGGGGCCAGGAAGCGGCGTCGGCATCGTCGAGGGCTGGCGCGGCACCATCACCACCCGCATCGAGCTCGCCCCCAACGGCACTCTGGCCCGGGTCAAACCGGTCGACCCGTCGTTCTTCAACTGGCCGGCACTGCCCGTCGCCCTCGCCGACACGATCGTCCCGGACTTCCCACTGACCAATAAGAGCTTCAACCTCTCCTACGCCGGCAACGACCTATGACGCGGCCCGCTACTTCGGCGCGTGCTCGCCCACGTAGAACAGAAGCCAGATGAAGCCGGCGAACAGGTGCGTTGCGAAGACGTAGACGAAGACGCGCAGCATGACGCCGCGTTCCTTCCACCTCTCCAGGTCCATCGGCTGCTTGGCTTGCTTCTTGTTCCCGTCATCACTCACGGCCTTGCATCTCCTGGGGTCTCTGGATAAGGAATCCGGAACCGGACGAGCACGACCTTGCCGTCGTGATCCACGGCCGGTTCCGCGCTGACATCGCCGTCGTACATGTCGGCGAGCTCAGCGACTGTCCGCAGACCCTCACCCCTTGTGTCCGCGGCGAGGCAAGGGAGGCGAGGGTCCCCTCGGTGACCGCAATCACCAGCTGTCCGGCACCGACGGTTATCCCGACGTCCGTCACGGGAGTGTGCGCCGCGTGCCGGATCACGTTGGCGACCAGTTCGCTGGCCACCAGCAGCACTGCGTCGGCGAATGCGGAGTCTGCGGCGATGCCGACCTTCGGCAGGTGCTCGGCCACTGCTTGCCGAGCTTCCCGCACCGCCTCCGGCGCCACTTGGACGGACACGATGTGCCGCTGGACCGAAGGCAGGGTGTGCTCGACTGCCGCCGCGGGCAAGTGCTTGCGCCACGGCCTGGACCTGTCCATCCCCATCACGGAGCCGCTTCCTTCTCCGCCTCGCGCAGCTCGGCCAGCAGCTCCTGCTGCCCAGCCAGCAGGACAGACAGGATGCGCCGCGCGGCAGCCAGCAGCTCCGCCACATCCCCGCCCGCCAGTTCGTACACCACCGTCGAACTCTCGCGGGTGGCCGTGACGATGCCCGAACGGCGCAGCACCGCCAGCTGCTGCGACAGGTTCGACGGCTCGATCTCGATCGCCGCAAGAAGATCACGGACCGGCATCGGCCCGCCCTGCAGCAGTTCCAGCACCCGTATCCGCACCGGATGCCCCAGCATCCGGAAGAACTCCGCCTTCGCCTCATACAGCGGAACCGGCACCTCGCTCACCCTCCTCCGCCCCCACGTCGATCCCGTGGTCGCTCGCGAGCCGAAGCGCATCGTCCAACTCTTCCTGCGCTACCGCCGCGCCGTAGGCGTCCTCGGCCTCCAGCGCGGCCTCCAAGGCGGCCCGCGCTTCCCGGATACGCTCCAGCACCGCCTCGACGAACCCGCCCACGGCCACCCTTCCCACCTCGGCACCCTTGTCCGGCTCGGCAACTAACAAATTGAAGAACTCTTCAATCCTAGCCCTGAGTGGTGCGGAGTAACACCACTCCCGGGGGACGGCGCCCCCGGTTCGAATCGCTCCAATGGTTGGGCGGTTGTTCGCCGTCGATGATGCGGACAAGCGCGGTTACGTCGTACTCGTACTGCCCGCCGACGGCAGCTGGAAGGACAAGCCCGGCCGGATGCTGGGGGCCGACGCCCGCTGGTGGACCGTGCCCGAACTTCGGTCGGAGCGGGTCACGGTCGAGGCGGGCAGATACTCGATCTGGTGGACGGCTACTGGGAGGGGTGGCTGCCCGACGGTGAGAGGTCGCTGGTGTGAGGGCCGTACTTGAAAGGAGGCTCGCGAGGCCATTGCTCGACGTTCGGAGACCTGACGAAGGGCATCCGCTGTCCTTCGGCATCGGGATGCTCAGCGGCGGCCTGCAGCACTTCGACGACTTCCTCACCCGGGCGGCCGTCCTCATACCTGCCGGCAATCCTTCGGCGCGTATTTCCTCAAGGACGAGGGCACGTCCTGGCGGCGCGTCTTCGGCTTGGCTGGCTTTGCTGTCCTCATGGCTGCGGTCATCAGCTTCGCCGGTCTGCGCCGGCTGGCCTCCAACATGGCCGAACAGCCGGGAGCCGGAGGCCACGGCAGCGGCACGGAACAGGAAGCGGACGATCACCAGCCCGAGGAGGACCAGCGCGGGGAAGCATCCCCCGCAACCGAAGCTCCCAAGGCGAGTTCCACGCCTGCGACAGGCGGCGGCGCCCCGGAATCCGGGCACGATGACGGGCACAGCCACTGACCCGCAGGCGCCCTGTGACCGGCCCGGACCAGGACCGTGGGATACGATCTTGATATTCGCGGGAAATGGTCACTTGTCAGCCCGTCATCGGTCCTGATCAGCGCATTTCGTCGGTTGCCCACAGACCGCCCGCTGCGTCATCGCGACTCTCCTCAGTCCGGTTCCATGTAGGGGCGGCGGAAGACTGGGGCCTGGCCGGTGCCGTAAGGGCGTACGGCTGCCAGCGCCTGGACGACGGCGGCCTCCAAAGGACCGCTGGTGTCGACCGTGACCGCCTCCGTCCATGGCGACTCCTTGCCTGCCATGGCGGTGGCCACCTCCAGCCCTGCGTCGGATGCTCCGGGGGCGCGCGTACGCAGGCGGGCCGCCGACACCTCGCCCGGAACCTGGCAGTGCAGGGCCACCAGGTCGGCGCTGACGCGTTCGGCCATGCGCAGGGCAGCTTCGCGCTGTTCCGCATCGGACCAGGTGGCGTCCAGGACGACGGACTCTCCCGTGGACAACAGGGCGGATGCGCGGTCGAGCAGGGCCGCGTAAGTCTTGGCGGTCCACTCGGGTGTGTACAGACCCTCGCCGTAGCCGGTCGCCGCGGACTTTTCCGCCGGGATGCCCGCCAGCTCCTTGCGGAGGCGGTCGCTGCTGAGCAGCGTGACGCCGAGGCGATCGGCCAGTGCGCCGGAGAGTGTGGACTTCCCGCTGCCCGGCAGCCCGCCGACGAGCGTCAGGCCGACAGCGGAAGTCCGCAGGTGACGCAGCGCCGTCAGGACCAGTCGCCGTGACGCGGACTCAGCGCCGGGCGCGCCCTGCCGGGCCTGGATGAGGGAGACCTTGGCCCGGACGAAGGCGCGGTAGGCGACATAGTGGTGCCGCAGGGACGGCGGCGCCGGGTCACCGGAGTACTCGCTGTACTGGGCGAGGAAGAACCCTGCGGCCTCCGGGGCTCCCCGCTGTTCCAGGTCCATGGCCAGGAAGGCGGCGTCGTCGAGGCCGTCGACGTAGCGCAGGTGGTCGTCGAACTCCAGGCAGTCCAGGACGCGCGGGCCGTCGTCGAGGCAGAAGATGTCTTCCGCGAGCAGATCGCCGTGGCCGTCAACGATCCGCCCCTGCGCGATGCGCGTGTCGAACAGTTGCTTGCGGCCGGCGAGGTAGCGGCGCACCAGCCGCTCGACCTCCTCCACGTCGTCAGAGGCGTGTGCGTCGTCGGCCAGCGCGTGGACCTGCGCGAAGCTGGCTTCCCAGCGCGACGACAGCGCGTCCCGGGTGCCCTGCTCGTCCACGTCCCGGCTGCGGGGCGCATCCGCGTGATGGGCGGCGAGCTGCCGGGCGACGGCCCGCAGGGCGTCGTCGACGACGACGCCCTCGCTTATCAGCCGGGAGAGGCGGCGCTCCGACGGCATGCGGCGCATCACGACGAGAAGTTCCGGCGTGTCCGCGCCCGGGCTGCGAAACTCTCCCAGGCCCAGGTAGACGTCGGGGGCGAAGCGACGGTTGAGAGCCAGTTCCCGCTCGCACGCCGCACGCCGAGCCGCCACGGTGGAGTAGTCCAAGAAATCCAGGTCCACCGGCTTCTTGAGCTTGTAGACGCGGTCGCCGACGAAGAAGACGACCGCGGTATGGGTCTCGCACACCTCTGCTCGCGGGAGCGGCGGCCCATCAATGCCAGTGCCTGTCCGGAGCGCAGACGCGTCGGCCTGATGCATCGACACCATCGGCTCGCGGCGGCGGCTCGGCTCAGTCATGGGCGACGACGGCGACAGGGCAGCGCGCGTGATGGATGGCGGCCGTGGCCACGGAACCCAGACGTGGCGCCACGGCGGGACGATGCTTGCGTCGGCCGACCACCAGCAGCCCGGCGCCCTTGGCGGCCCGTACCACGGCCTTGGCGGGGCTTTCGAGATCGACGCTGTCGGCCACCTCCACGCGCGGAAACTTCTCGCGCCAGGGACGGAGGGCCTGGCTCAACTGATTTTGCGCGTCCTGCGTGATCTCTTCGGTCACGTCGTGATCCACGCCCCAGGGAACACGCGCATGGATCGGCACGCTTCGGCCATGGACGGCCCGAAGAGGCATGCCCCGCGCTGCGGCGGTGGCGAAGGCGAATTCGAGCAGGTCGTCGCATGGGCCGTGCAATTTCAGAGCCACCACTACGCCGCCTGCCGTACCTGGGGTGGGCGGTGGCCCTTCTTCGGGGGCTTCGGCACGTACCAGGACCACCGGCCGCTCGGCCCCTGCCACGACGGGCAAGCTGATGTCGCCCAGGAAGTAGCTCTCGACGGGCTCCAGCCCCCGCGAACCGAGCACGATCATCTCGGACTCCGATGCCGCTTGGAGCAGTGCGTCCTGGGCGTCGTCGGCGACGAGGTTGCCGACGATGGAGAGGCCCGGGTGACGCGCCTGGAGCTCTGCCCGCGCGTTGTGCACGATCCGCTTCGCCCAGTAGTTCTGGTCCATCTCGGCGGGGATGCGGGTCGGTTCCGGCACCAGCAGAGGCCACGCGTGCAGCAGGCGCAGCGTGAGCTTGCGCCGCTCGGCTTCGTCGGCGGCCCAATGGGCGGCGGCAAGGCTCTCGGGTGAGCCGTCGAGGCCCACGGTGACGACTGGCTCCATGGCGACTGCCTCCGTCTCGTACCAAGCTGGAACGACGGTGAGCGAGTCCGGCTGACCGGGCTGCTGTCGTCCCCCGTGCCCTTGTTGGTGGCCTTGCAGGCGACCTCGAGGCGTACTCGATGTGTGAGCATCTGCGCCGATGCGCCGAGCACGGCCGCTTCTCATTCGAGGAGTACCCCAAATCTTCCAGCGGCGCATGCGGACCCCGATGCGGCAGGGCTCGGGTGGGCGCGGAATCCGGCGGGAGGAGGTAAGAGCAGTGGCGATTCCTCTGGGTGCCGGTCCGCTGACGTACCGGTGTTCCAGTCAGGCTCCGACCACACACCCGGTCCTCATTTCGCGGGTGGCGTGGGAACGGTGATCACCGGGCAGACCGCGCGGTGCAGCAGTCCATGCACCACCGACCCCAGGCGCATGCCTGTGTAGCCGCCGCAGCCTCGTCTTCCGACGACAACAGACAACGCATGTTCAGAGCTACGGGCAAGCTCTTCCACAGGGTGGCCGCGCACGACCTCGTGGGTCAACCGGACGTTGGAGTACTTGTCCGCCCACCCGGCAGTGGATTCCGAGAGCAGCCTGCGGCGTTCGTTGAAGCCTGCCGACTCGTCGCCGTGGGCGAACACCGGGCGTGGCCACGCCCAGACCGCCCTACTGGAGGTCTCGACCGACGCATACGCGGCGCGGCTGTCCCGTACCTTGCCGTGTACACGATGCGCAGCGGCTGCCCTCGTAAGTCCGCCTCGGCCGCGGCCCACAGCATGGCCGCAGCGGCGCTGGCGGCGTCCACGCCCGCAATGACCGGCCCGGTTTCCGGTCTTTCGGATGCGTCGGAACGACGAAGGCACGTGTGGTGCTGGATACCGGAGCCACTGCGCTCACCGGCTACGGGGTCGCGCACCGTAACCCGGTGGACGCGGACGTGCCGGAGATCGGTGACGAACTGGCGGCGGGCAGGGCCATGCGCGACCTCGGCCAGCACCTGGTGGATGTCGCCCAGCGCAACATCGAGGGCATGGGCACTGCCGCGACCGGCCCGAGCACCCGCCGGATTGCTGGTATGTGACCGCCGATGGCGAAGCAACGTGGACAACCTCATCGGTTGTCCGGTGTCGGCCCGGAGACCCGCGCCGGTGAGCGCTGGTTCCGTCTCCAAGGGCGGGGGCGCTGACGTTCTTGCAGTCCGCCTCGCCGTCACGGCCTGGACACGCGTACTGCTGTGACCTTGTACTCGGGGCAGGACGTGACGGTGTCCGAGCGGTCGGAGGTGAGGCTGTTGACGCCGCTCGCCGGGAAGTGGAAGGAGCAGAAGACCTGGCCGGGTGCCGTCTCTTCGCCGACCCGGGCGACCAGCAGGGCCCGGCCGTGTCGGCTCTCCACCGTGACCTGCTTGCCATCGCGCAGTCCGTACCGGGCGGCGTCGTCGGGATGGAGGTCCAGGTGGTCGACCGGATCGAGCCTGAGGTTGCCACCGCGCCGCGTCATGCTGCCGGAGTTGTAGTGCGCCCAGCGCCGCCCGGTGACCAGGACCAGCGGATACGTCTCGTCGGGCTGCTCCCCCGGCGGGAGATAGGGGGCGGCGGCCAGATGGGCCCGGCCGTCCGCGGTGGCGAACCGGCGCCGGTACAACGTGGCTTCCCCAGGGCGGTCGGGACCGGGGCAGGGCCACGGGACGGCGTCCTCGCGGTCCAGCCGGTCGTGGGACAGACCGGCGAAGAGGGGAGTGAGCCGGGCGCACTCGGCGAGGGCTGCGGCCGAGGTCGGGCAGCCGAGGTCGACGCCCAGGGCCGAGGCGAGGGCGTGTACGGCCGCGAAGTCGGTACGGGCTTCTCCCGGCGGGGAAACGGCGGCGCGCACCCGCTGGAAGCGGCGGTCGAAATTGACGAAGGTGCCGTCCTTTTCCAGCCAGGACGCGACCGGCAGCACGACGTCCGCGCGGCGGGCCGTCTCGGACAGGAACAGCTCATTGCAGACGACGAGCGGACAGGCGGCCAGGGCCTGAGTCACCCGCTGCGTGTCGGGGTCGGTGGCGCACACGTCCTCCCCCACGATCCACAGCGCTCGCAGATTCCCGCCCCGCGCGGCCGCGAACATCTCGGGGATACGCATCCCGGGCCGCTGCGGAACGGGCGCGCCCCACAGTTCCTCGGCCCGTGACCTGGCAGCAGGGTCGGTCACCTTCCGGTACCCGGGCAGGACATCGGGCAACGCGCCCATGTCGGAGGCGCCTTGGACGTTGTTCTGGCCGCGCAGCGGATTGACCCCATAGCCGTTACTCGTGCCGACGGCGCCCCGCAGGATCGCCAGGTTGGACAGGGCGCGGACCCCGTCGGTGCCGTGGAGGTGTTCGGTGACGCCCAGGCCGTAGACGATTGCGGGCTGTTCGGCACGGCCGTAGAGCCGGGCGGCAGCGACCAGGTCCACGGCGGGCACGCCGGTGATGTCCGCCACCCGGTCGGGTGGGTAGTCGGCGAGCAGCTCGGCGAGTTCCGGCAGGCCGGTGGCCCGCTCGCGAAGGAAGTCCGTGTCGGTCAGGCCTTCGGTGAGCAGCACATGGGCGAGGCCGTGGAACAGGGCGACATTGGTGCCGGGGCGCGGCCGCAGGTGCACGTCCGCGTGCAGGGCGAGGCCGACGGCCCGCGGGTCGGCGACGACCAACCGGGCTCCGTGCAGCACGCGTTGGAGCAGTCGCGCCCCGATCACCGGGTGGGCCTCGACCGGGTTGGCCCCGACCACGAGCAGGCAGTCGGACCGCTCGACGTCGTCGAAGCTGTCGGTGCCGCCGGGCAGTCCGAAGGAGGCGGCGAGGCCGGCTGCGGACGGGGAGTGGCAGAGCCGGGAGCAGTTGTCGATGTTGTTGGTGCCGATCGCGACCCGCATGAATTTCTGGATCAGGTAGTTCTCCTCGTTGGTCGCCCGAGCGGAGGAGATGGCTGCCACGGCGTCGGGGCCGCCCGCGTCAACAGCTGCGCGCAGTCCACGGGCGATGTGGTCCAGCGCCTCGTCCCAGCCGACGGGCTCCAGTCGGCCGTCGCGTTGTCGCAGAAGGGGCCGGGTGAGCCGTTCGGGCGAGGTGAGGTATCCGTGGGCGAAGCGGCCCTTGACGCACGCGTGCCCCTGGTTGACCGGACCGTCCCGAGCGGGCAGAACCGCGCTGACCTCGCCGTTCCGGGTGGTGACCTCAAGGGAGCAGCCGACACCGCAGTAGCCGCAGGTGGTGCGTGTGAGTCCTGCCTCCGGCCGGTTCGCCGAGGTGAGCCCGCGCCCCGGGCCCGGCTCGGTGATCGCACCGGTGGGGCAGGTGTCGACGCAGCCGCCGCAGGCCACGCAGTCCGACTCGGCCCACGGTCCGCCGGTACCGGGAGCCACGACGGTGTCGGCGCCCCGGCCGGCGAGGGTGAGCGCGAAGGTGCCCTGCACCTCGGAGCACATGCTGACGCACCGGCCGCAGGCAATGCACAGGTCGCGGTCGAGGTGAACGTACGGGTGGGACTCGTCGCTGCCCCGGCCTCCGGCACCCTGCGCCGCCTCGGAGCCGATCCCCAGCGACCGGCAGGCTCGCGCCAACTCGCTGCGGCTGTCGGCGGCGAGGGCCCTCGGCGGCAGGGCGGAGGCGATGAGCTCCACCGCGTCCCGGCGCAGCAACCGCAGATCGTCGGTGCCGGTTTCGACACGTGCCCCTGCGGCGGCCGGGGTGACACAGGCCGCCACGATTCGGCCGTCGGCCCGTACCAGGCAGGTACGGCACGATCCTGCGGGGCTGAGCCGGTCGTCGTGGCACAGCGAGGGCAGGTCGATGTCCGCCGCGCGCACGGCCGAGAGCAGCGAGGCTCCCTCGGGCACCTCGACGCTCCTGCCGTCAACGTCGATCCCTGTCACTGGTCCCATCCCGCCAGCCGGTCGCCGTACGCGCGGGCGAGGCTGCGCACCGCGGGCGGGATCCGGCGCCCGAAGGCGCACAGGCTCGCCTCGGCCAGCACCCGCGACAGCCGTCCGTATTCCTCTCCGGGCGGTGCGCCCGCAGAGGCCATCTCCAGACCGCGGCGTGAGCCCACGCGGCAGGGTGAGCAGGCGCCGCAGCTCTCGGCGGCGGCGAACTGCCAGATGTGCCGCAGCACATCCTGCGGTGCCACGCTCCGGTCGAAGGCGACCAGCCCGGCGTGGCCAAGGGCGGCGCCCCGGGCAGCGAGGTCGGCCTCCGTCAGCGGCACGTCCAGCGCATCGGCGGCCAGGAAGCCGCCCAGCGGACCGCCGACCTGGAGTGCCACCAGCTCGGCGCCGTCCTTCAGGCCGCCGCCCAGCCCGGTGACGATGTGCCGCACCGGAGTGCCGAGTTCGACTTCGTACGCACCCGGCCGTGCGAACCGTTCGGACAGGCAGACCAGCTTGGTCCCGGTCTCGGACGCCGTTCCGCGCCGGGCATATGCCGAGCCACCGCGCCGGACGATCCATGGGACAGCCGCAAGGGTCTCGACGTTGTTGACCACGGTCGGTGCACCCCACAGCCCGCGCTCGGTCGGGTACGGCGGGCGCGGCCGGGCACATCCCCGGCCGCCCTCAAGACCAGCGATCAGCGCGGTCTCCTCACCGGCGACGTACGAGCCGGCGCCTTCGACGACCTGGATGTGCAGGGTGGTGGTCGTTCCGTACAGGGACGGCCCGAGGTGACCGTCCCTGTACGCCTGCCCGACCGCCTCGCGCATCCGGGCCAGGGCCATCGGATACTCGGAGCGCACCAGCACTACGCCCTGGGACGCTCCACAGGCGAAGCAGGCCAGGGCCAGCCCTTCCAGCACCCGTCCCGGGTCGGCCTCCATCAGCAGCCGGTCGGCGTAGGAGCCGGGATCGCCCTCATCCCCGTTGGCCACGACCACGGTGTCAGGACGGCGGCCCGCCGCCGCCCATTTCGCGGCCACCCGGAACCCCGCGCCGCCGCGCCCCCGCAACCCGGATGCGGCCACCTGCCGGTGGACCTCGTCAGGAGTAAGTGCTGTCACCGTTCGGAGCCACACCTGCCACGGGCGCTCTCCGGACACCTCACCGCCCAGCAGAACCGGGTCGCCGGTTGCGTCGGCCGCCGGGATCCCGGGTGCCCGCGGTGGCTCCCGGCCCGCGAGTTGAGCGGCCAGGGTCGGGCCCGTACAGGGCACATCCCCGTCGAGCGCGGCGGGCCCCGCGTAGCAGTATCCGAGACAGCGCACGGCCTGTACCGACGTCCCTCCGTCGGATGAGGCCGTGCCCGCGGTAACGCCCAGCTGGCGCTCGACAGCGGTGAGATGCAGACCGGCCTGCGCGGCGAAGCACGCTGTCGCGGCGCAGACCCGGATGTGACGGCTACCGTGCGGGGCGGCGAAGTCCGCGTAGTAACGGGCCGCTCCGAGCGCGGCAGCGGCAGGCAGGCCAACGTCGGCGGCGACGGCCGGCGCCCAGGCCTCGGGGTGGGTCGCCGTGCCCGTCCGGGCCACGGCCAGCGACGTCATCAACCGGTCTGCAGGTTTCCCACGCCGTTCGGCGAGGGCCCTGAAGGCGTCGAAACGGTCGGCGGGGCAGACGCGCACCATGCCTTCATCGTGGAGTCCTTCGCGGGGGGCCGCATCCGGGGCCGCCGTCGCCCGACTCGTCTCCTCGCTGCCCCGGCGCAGTCCCGAGGACACTCACTGATCCGACGGACTGATAGACCGTCCCGTGAGGCGCTCGGGCTGGATCGAGATCCACAGCTCGCGGTTGCCCCCTGCCCACGGCGTGGTGTGCGCGCGATCGGCAAGCCGTCGCACCGCGTCGGGCTCCGTAACAGCCCGCGCGGGGCCGACTGCGAGCACGCTCCAGCCCTGGCTCATCGCCTCGTCCACGTGGTCGACCTCGAATGCCACGTCCGTTCCCATGGCCGCCGCGGGGGCGGAACCAGGTGCGGTGCGGAAGACGATCGCGTCATCGACGACCTCGTAGTTCACAGGGATGACCGCCGGACCGTCGGGCGTCGAAACGGCGATGCGGCCCACGCCATGCGTCGAAAGCAGGGCGCGGCATTCATCGGCTTCGAGGTCTCGCAGCCGAGGGTGCAGGAGCGCCTGACCCCGGCCGGGCGGCAGATCGATGCCGCCGCCGCGCAGGGCGGCTGCGGTAGTCCCCAGCGCGGCGGCCAGCCTGATAAGGCTCGCGAGGCTGGGGTCTGCCCGGCGCTCTTCGAGGTACGCCAGGTATTCCGGCGCCATTCTGGCGCGCCGGGCTGTTTCTGTCCGGGTCAGTCCTTGCCGCGCGCGTTCGAGTGCGATGCGCCGGCCGATGTCGCTGGGGTCGTGTGCTTCGTGGGACGGTGTTTCGCCAGGCCCGTGCTCGACGTGATGGATGTGCGCGTCCGGCCCGGGGAACACGAGCGTCACTTCGTCCGTGTCCGACCAGCGCACGTCGTACGGAGGCGTTCCGTCCGCGTGGTGGAGCCCGACGATTTCACCGTCCCGCCTGGTGGCGCCGGTGTTCGGGCTTTCGACGACTAGTTGATCGCCAAGGTGAGCTCGCATGATCATCACCGCTCCTGCGAAGCGTCGCTGTACCCCCAACGTGCCACGTGCGGTGTCGTGGCGCATAGGTCGAGAAGCCCGAGTCCGCAGGGCCGTACGGGTCGGTCTCGGCCCGGTCGGCCCCAAATGGGGGCCGGACGGCTCATCCGATGACGCCCGGCCCCTGACAGGCTTGATCTGTGACCGTGACTGGTTGTCACGACGCCGAAGGGAGGGCGGAATGCACCACCGAACAGTCGGAGAGCTCATGACCTGGAAGGTCGTCCGGGTACGGCGTGACGTGCCGTTCAAGGAGATCGTCAGGCTGCTTGCCGAGAACGATGTCACCGCCGTACCCGTCGTGGACGAATTGGACCGCCCGATGGGTGTGGTGTCCGAGGCCGACCTGCTGCGCAAGTCGTCCGGCCAGTCCGACCCGTCGGGTCGGGTGCCGATGCCGCATCTGGAGGCCTGGGAGCGAGCCAAGGCCGAGGGAGCCTGCGCCGAAGAACTGATGTCGGCTCCGGCCGTTTGTGCGCGTCCGGAGTGGACCGTTGTCGAGGCGGCTCGCCTCATGGCAGTTCAGAACGTCAAGCGGCTGCCCGTGGTGGACGCGGCGGACAGGCTGCAAGGCATCCTCAGCCGCAGCGACTTGCTGCGCGTCTTCTTGCGTCGCGACGACGCCATCCGCGATGAGATCAACCGGGATGTGCTGCAGTCGACCATGCGCCTCGGCCCTTCGGAGGTGACCGCAGAGGTGCACGAAGGGCAGGTCACGCTCGGTGGGTCCGTCGATGTCAGGAGTCTGGTCCCGATCATTGTGCGGCTGTGCCGGAGTGTGGACGGCGTGGTTTCCGTGTCGGAACGCATCGCGTACCGGACCGACGACACCGCGAGTTCCACCAGCGGCACGTAGGCCGTCCGAACGTGGCCCCGCACGCCGTGGTCGACCAGATGTTGTTCGCGACCACCGCAGGGAGGATCACGATGTCCACGCTCCGAACCGACGCAACCGTGTACCAGACAGGCACCGGCGTCGATGTACCGGCGCTCCCGCGAGCAGAGGCGGCGCTCCCGCGAGCAGAGGTCTGCGAAACCCATACGGCGGTCGTTTGCTTCGTCGGCGCGACCATGCCTACAAGATCAAGATGCCCGTGGACCTGGAATTCCTGGACTACTCCACCGTGGCGGCTCGGCGTGCGGCGTGCGAGCGGGAACTGGCTCTCAACCGTCGCTTCGCCCCCGACGTCTACCTGGGCCTGGGAGAATTTCGCAGCCCGGGCGCGGACACCCCGGAACTCCTCGTCAAGGCTTCAGGGATACCCAGGACGTATGTGACGCCTGCTGTCGCCGCGGGCGAGAAGGCTGGTGACCAGGCGATCGCCTCGGGCCTGCGAGAAGCGGGCAGCCCCAGGCTCCATGAATGCCGGCAGCGTGCTGCGGCCCCCTCGTCGGTGGCCAGTCCCGATCAGGATCAGTCGCAGTGCGGCCCGGGCCAGGCTCCCTGACTCTGGAGGCAGAGGCATGCATCGGGAGGAGCGCGCATGCACTGGGACACGATCCACAAGGACACCGCGCCGGGTGTCACACCGAATCTCGCCGACTACGACCGGGCTCGTTCCGATTTCACTTGGTCGCAGGCACGTACTGCGCTGGCCGGGCTGCCCGGCGGCGGGCTGAACATCGCGCACGAGGCGGTCGACCGGCACGCGGGTTCCGCATCACGGGACAGGGTCGCGCTTCGGTGCATCGCCCGCGACAACTCCGTCTCGACTGTCGCCTACACCGAGTTGGCCCGTCGTACGGCCCGCTTCGCGAACGTCTTGCGGTCGCTCGGCGTCGGCCATGGGGACCGGGTGTTCACCCTGCTCGGCCGCTGTCCCGAGCTCTACACGGCGGTGCTGGGCACGCTGAAGAACACCAGCGTGCTGTGCCCGCTCTTCTCTGCGTTCGGCCCTGACCCGGTGGAGCAGCGGCTGCGTCTCGGCGACGCCCGGGTCCTGGTCACCACCGCGGCCCTGTACCGGCGCAAGGTGGCCGAGCGCCGGGCTTCGCTGCCCGGGCTCGAGAAGGTACTCATCGTCGGGCCGGGTGCCGAGGAGCTGCCCGGCACGGTCTCCTTCGACGAGCTCATGTCCTCAGTCTCCGACTCCTTCACATCCCGCCGACCTCGCCGGAGGCGTGGCGAGCGCGTACTGCTCAACGGCCTCGCGGTCATCAGTCAACGGAACAGTCCCTCTGCGTCGCGGTGGTGGTCGAGAGTGTGGCATCGCGAAGGAGCGGAACGGAGCGGACGGCAGATCATGCATCGGCGAGCAAGCCGGGTGTGCGGTCGCTGACCGCAGCGGCTTGCGGCCGACAGTTCGGCCCGGCCCTGTCAACGGCAGCGACATCAGCGCAGGGCAGCGTCGGGCGGTGCCTCGTTCGGCGCAGATTGCGGCCGCGTGCACGGCGTCCCGGCCAGCGACAAGGCAGTGTGGGAAGCGGAGTCCGCCCGGGGTCCTTCGCACGTCGACCGGGCGAACCGCTTTCCCGGGGTTCTCAGAGAGTGCGCAGCACAGCGACCACCCGGCTCGTACCGTCGCAGACGCTCAGGAGGAAGTGAGCGACCGCTCCCACCCCGCGTCTTGCGGGGCGGGAGCGCCGTCACCAGGATGCATGCATGTCCCTCAACGACGCCTGGGAGCGCATCGAGACCTGGCTGGACCGGCACGCCCCGGCCGCCCGCGCGTCACTGCCTGGCCCGGCTCTGCCGGCCGCGGTGACCGCGACGGAAGCGGCCATCGGCCGCCCCGTGTCTGATGAGTTGCGCACCTCGCTCGCGCGCCACGACGGATCGGGCGAATTCGTGCTGCCCGCCTTCCACCGGCTCAGCGGAGCGCCTTTGATCGCCCGGGAGTACGCCGCCCACCTCGGCGCGCGGGAGCACCGGCCGGAGTACTGGAACCCGGCCTGGATCCCTTTCGCGTACGACGAGAGCGGGAACAGCCTCGTCATCAGCACCGCTGACGACGAGATCCGCGGGCGCATCGGCGTCCATGAGAAGGACGGCGGCGGTGAGTTCGACCCGGACCCTGCCTTCGGCTCGATGACCGCGCTCCTCACCGCGGTGGCCACCGGCCTGGAGGAGGGGACGCTGAGTCTGTGGGGCGCCTGGCACCCGTACGCGGACGAGGACGGCTTCCTGGAATGGCGTGAGCCGGAGGACGGGCAGGAGATCGCCTGGAACATGGACGGACTGAACCGTCGGTATGGATTCTGAATTCGCTGGCTTCGCGAGTGCCCGCACGCCGCAGTGGCATCTCCCGGGACCGCAGAAGACGTCGCAGTCCCACCCCGGCCCGGGTCGATGTCCGCGTGCGGTCGGAGGCGACGCGCAGGCCTCGGGCGCGGGCGTACTCGGCGACCTCGCGCAGCTCGTTGAGCCGCGACTGGGCGTAGCCCTGGGGGCGGCCGCAGTCGGTGAAGCGGCCGTCCATGACGGCGGGGCGCCCGGCACCGGCCCGCAGGCGATTCCGGGCTCGCGGCGCGTGAGGGGGACCCAGGCTCAGTCGTCGTTGTCCACGTGCAGCCAGTGCAGGATCTCGTGCGGCTGTGTCTCGCGGATGCGCACGACGCACGGGAGCACACGCTCCCCCACCCCGCCACCGCGACGGCCCCCAGCCGACGCACCCACCACCAAGCCAGCGCAGCACGGACACAAGACCGAGACCGCCACCACCCCAGCACCACACCCATCAACCACCAACATCCGGGTACAGAAAGGCAGCAAACGAGGGAAGTCGCCCCACTCACCACACACCGCACACTCCCTGACCAGCAGTGATGCGCCAGCGCGTTCCCGAGCAGCGCCACACTTGTTGCCACGGTTGTTGCCACGGTTGCCGCCACCGTTGTTGCCACTGTTGTTGCCCGGAGCGAAGGCCGCGTTTTCTGCGCGAACCACCCACGTCGCGAGATCACGGCCCACACCGCGCCGGGCGGCTCGCCGACCACGCGGATCCTGGCCTTCTACACGGCCGACGGACAGATTCTGCGGACCTTCATAGTCTTCCGCGAGGTCACCGACGCGTCGACCGGAGGTTCCGTCGGGACTGTAAATCGTTCGGCCCTGTCTCACATTCGGTGGTGACGGAGGGTTGTGATGGGTCGTTGGCATGGCGTGCGTGATGTCAACGAGCTTGTAGATGTGGTGTTCTCGGGTCTATCGCCGCTGGCCATCGAGGATGTGACCGACGAGGCCGAGCGGATTCTGGTGCGGGCACGGACGCCGGAGGAACCGGTGCCGTGTCCGGGTTGCGGGGCGCCGTCCGATCGTGTGCACGGCTTTCACCTGCGGACCGTGCCCGACGTACCGGTGGACGGGCGGCGGGTGGTGGTCCGTGTGCGGGCGCGGCGCCTGGTGTGTCCCACGCGCGGCTGCCGTCACACCTTCCGCGAGCAGGTGCCTGGCGTGCTGGAGCGATACCAGCGGCGGGGGCACGTTTGCTTGCGATACCCGCGGTGGGCTTGTCGCGTCACACTGCCCTGCGCGCCCTGTTGCGCATCCCGTTGGCCGTCGGGCGGGTGCCTCGCGTGATAGGCGTCGACGATTTCGCTCTGCGCCGGCGGCACCGCGATGCCACCGTGGTGATCGACGCCGAGACCCATGAGCGGATCGACGTACTGCCCGACCGCACGGCCGACACCCTGGAATCGTGGCTGCGGACCCATCCGGGCGTCGAGATCGTGTGCCGCGACGGCTCGGCCACCTACGCCGAGGCCATCCGCCGCGCCCTGCCCAAGGCAACACAGGTCGCTGATCGATGGCATTTGTGGCACAACCTGTGCGAAGGCGCCCTGAGCGAGGTCAAGGCGCACAGCGGCTGCTGGGCCACCGTGCTGGACGCACCCCTGTACGACGGGCCCCGCGCCCAGACCACCCTGGAGCGCTGGCACCAGGTCCACGACCTCCTTGAGGCGGGCGTGGGCTTGCTCGAATGTGCCCGCTGCCTGCAACTGTCCCTGAACACCGTCAAGCGCTACGCCCGCGCCGACCGACCTGAGCGGATGTTCCGCGTCCCCAAGTACCGGGCCAGCCTTGTCGATCCCTACCGCGAGCACCTGTAAAAAGGCCGGGCCGAAGACCCCGCCGTCCCCGTCCTGCACCTCTTCGAAGAGATCAAAGCCCTCGGCTTCGCGGGCTGCGTCAACCTGCTTCACAAGTACATCAACCAAGGCCGCGCGGACGCCGACCGCTGCCACATCTCCGCGCGCAGGCTCGCCCGGATGCTGCTCACCAGGCCCGACAACCTCACGTCAGAGCATCACGGCCTCCTCGCCTGGCTCACCGCCGCCTGCCCCGAGGTGACACAGCTGGCCGCCCACATCCGGACCTTCGCCCAGCTCCTGAAGCCACACCCAGGAAATGCCGACACGCTCGAGTTCTGGATCGCCCAGGTCCGCGCGGCTGATCTGCCGCACCTGCACGCCTTCACCCGAGGGCTGGAGCGAGACCGTGACGCTGTGATCGCCGCTCTCACCCTCCCGCACAGCAACGGACCCACCGAGGGCGTCAACACCAAGACCAAGCTGATCGCGCGGCAGATGTACGGCCGGGCAGGCTTCCCGCTCCCCCGCCACCGCATCCTCCTCGGATAGCGTCACCCTCCGCCACCACCGAATGTGAGACAGGGCCCTTCGTTTGACAGACCCCATGTGGGTGCTGCTGTTGCGGGGCGTCAGCAGTGCCGGGAGGAAGTTGGCAGCAGACCGGGCGGCCTACCACAGTGCCCGCCCATGGCAGGTAGCCGGGCCGCAGACGCGTGCGGGCTGCGCACCCTGGAGTCCCAGGTGCAGGTCCTGGCACAGGCCGTCAGAGCACTGGCCGAAGGACTGGAGGACATCCCCTCAGAGGACACTGACATGGAGAAGCAGGCAGCCCGCGGCGCGCGGCTGGCGCACGAACTCCTCCTCTCCCAAGGGCTTTAAGGGTCGGTACGGCACCTCCCGCCCGCACGATCTGGTCCGGCGGGCGGCCGAACGCGGCATGAACTGACGCACTGAGTCCGCATCGAGCGGCCAACAGGGGCGGCGGGATCCGCCGGGATCCCGCCGCCCCTGTTGCCCCTCGTGACGCGGGAACCGCTTTCATTCGGCGATGCGGACGGCGAGAGCCGGGCGGATGGCGGCGGCGCGGCGAGCCGGCCCGATCGTGGCCAGGAGGGATGCGGCGAAGGTCGCTGCCGCGAGCACGCTGATGCTGGCCCATTCGATGGGGAATCCTCCCTCGAGGCCCGCGAACGCGGAACTGTTGCGATACATCAGCCACGTGGTGAGCACCCCGAGCAGCGAGCCCAGAACGATGCCCTCCACGGCGATGAAGGCGCTCTCCCACAGGAAGGCCCGCTGGACGGTCCGGGCCCTGAAGCCGAGTGCCCGCAGGATTCCGATGGTGCGACGCCGTTCTCGGACGGCCCGGACCATGACCACCCCGAGGCCGGTGACGCCCACAAGGAGTCCCAGAGCGAGAAAGCCCTGCATGAGGCGGAAGAAGGCGGTACTGGAGTCGAACTGGCGGCGCACATCGGAGGCGATCGGCGTGGCGACCACGCTGGACGACAACTGCTCGCCCTGCAACTGGGTCGCCAGGATGTCGGGGGACACACCGGGCCGGGTTCTGACGAGTGCGGAGGCGTTCTGGGCCTCCGTGCCGAAGAGGTCGCGCATGCCGGTCTCGCCGATCACGACGGGATACACCGTCGAACTGGCGCCGGTGCCCGGGTAGAAGACCATGCCGTTCTTAAGGACTCCGGCAATGGTCTTCTGTTCGGTCCTGCCGGTGCGCGGGTCGGTCAGGGCGAGCGTGTCACCGGCGTCGTAGTAGTCGCCGCTGGGGCCGCCGGTGCTGCCGAAGAACGCGTCGAGCACGACGTACTGCGGATGGGAGGCGAGCGCGCGCCAGACCGCAGCGTCGTCGCGCAGGCCGGGCAGCCGGTCGCCGAAGGCGATGCCTGTGATCGCGCCGTCGGGCACCCCGACGACCGCGGTGTCCAGGGGCGAGCTGGTGCGATGCCCGGGATCGGTGGCGCGGCCGGTGGCATTGAGCAGCGGCGTGACGGCGGAGATCTGGCCGGCCGACGGGCCGCTACGCAGGTCCGTCGGAAGACGATCACGTGCGACCTGGGCATTGAAGTCCAGCCGCAGGGAGTATCCGGCGGTGGCGTCGGAGACGACATTGTTCACGCTCGCGTTGAGGATGCCCGAGATCTCGGTCAGCAGCACGAGAACGAGAACGATCAGCGTGTACATCACCAGCGTCGCTCCGGTGCGGAACCGCTTGGCGAGGGGGTAGGCGACCGCGAGCCGCGCGGCCAGGCCGGACTCCGAGGGTCGCTCCAGCAGCCGCCGCACCGGGCGCAGCACCCCCTTCTGGTTCTCGCTGACCAGCAACACCGCGGAGAACGCGGCCAGGCTGCCCTGGATGACGTAGACGGCCATCGAGGGTGTGTCGAAAATACGGGGGCGGACGACGGGCGCCAGCAGGGTCCAGGCGAGTACGGCGCCCGCCGCCACTGTGATGGCGGTGCGTCCGGGCATGACGCGCAGCATGGCCGGGGTGGCGAAGGCGATGGCGAGCGCCGGCATGAGGTAGGTCTGTTCGGCCTGGCTGCGCGCCAGGGCGGGAACGGCGGCGAATGCGCACAGCAGCGCAAGCGTGCTGGAGATGACGAGCAGCCTGCGGCGCGGCTTGCGTCCGCTTGCCGGCGGGAGATCCCGGATGGCTGCGATGATGTTGAAGCGGCTGATCCGCACCGTCGTCACGAGAATCGCCACGAACGCGATGAGCAGGCCCATGGCCATCCCGTTGAGGATGCTGGTGGGGGTGACGGCGAAGACGATCTGCAGGCTGCTTCCGCCGACCGCCCAGCCGCGGAAGATCTGCGCGGCCACGACGGCGACTCCCCAGCCGACCGCGACACCGATGGCGACGCCCGGCAGAGCGGACAGCAGCGCGTAGGCAGCCCCTTCGAGAGTGAAGGACCCGACCAGGCGCGAGCGCTTCATGCCCACCGCACGCAGCATGCCGAGTTGGGATTTCCGCTCTTCGCCCAGCATGACGAAGATGTTCACCAGCAGCAGGGCTCCCGCGATGATGCTGAAGCTGCCGATCATGAGGAACAGCGCGCCGAGGCTGTCCCCGGTAACCTTGGCCTCCCGCAGTACGGTGTGTTTCGGCGTCTCGATGGCGGCCTGCTCGGCGACCAGACCCAGAGTCCTGCGGATGTCCGCAGTCACTCCTTCGGTCAGCGCGTCGCCTCCCTCGACGCCGCCGCGGTTGGACACGAATGTGACCGAGCGCGGTTCCGCCCCGGTGGCCCGGGCAGCGGACTCGAGCGTGCCCGGAGGCAGGAATGCGTCGCGGTTGAGTCTGCCGCCCAGTCCCACACCCGCCAGGCCCTGCTCCGGCACAACGCGGTCGACGCGGAACGTCTGCGGTGTCCCGAACAGGTAGAACGTGACCTGCTGCCCGGCTCCCACCCGCAGTGACCGGGCCAGCGGCTCGTTGACCACGACGTGGCCCGGTTTCGGGTTCGCGCCGCCGAGTCCCGAGTCGCCACCCGCGCGGCCGAAGCGGGACGCCTCGGCGAAGTCCATCTGCCACGCCAGCGCCCGCGGTTCGGCGATCGGCCGGCCGCCGGGGTGGCTGACCGCTGCCGCCTGTGTGGCCTGGGCGTTCAGCACTCCGTCGATGTCAGGATTTCCGGCGAGTTCGCTGAGCCGTTCCGCGACGTTGTGCCCGGACGGACCGGCGGGTGCGACGACGCGCTCGTCGACCGGCCCGAGGGTCCGGTACGCCTCCTGGCGTACCGAGAAGTTCAAGGTGTCGCCGACGACCAGCGCGCCGACGATGATGGCCGTCCCGAGCACCGAACCGCTGATCACGAGCGCCGCCTCTGTCCTGCGGCGGGCGAGCTGGCGGAAGGCCAGACGGCGGGACACCGGCTGCCGGACGGCGACCAGCAGGAGCGCTGCGATTGCGATCGCCAGGGCGATGAGCAGCGGGGCCAACAGGTTCGGGTACATGAGGTCAGCCCGTGGGGATGTTGGGCATTGCACCGGGAACGGGCACGCGCTGGCGGACGTCGTCGACCAGTCGTCCGTCACGCATACGGATCAGCCGGGGGACACGGTCCCCGATGGCGCTGTCGTGGGTGACCAGGACGATCGTCTGGCCTTCGTCCTGGTTCAGTTCGCACAGCAGGTCCATGACCTGGATGGCCATCGCGCTGTCCAGATTGCCGGTGGGTTCGTCCGCCCACACGATGGCCGGGCGGCCGGCCAGCGCGCGGGCGATGGTCACCCGCTGCTGTTCGCCGCCCGACATCTCGCTCGGCCGGTGATGGACCCGGTGGCCGAGGCCGACCCGGTCGAGCATGGCCAGCGCCCGGCGCCGGGCCTCCCGTGGCCGGGTGCCGACAAGCAGGAGCGGGAGTTCGACGTTCTCCACCGCGGAAAAGACCGGAATCAGGTTGAACGCCTGGAAGACAAAGCCCATCGTGTGGGCCCGGTGCTCGGTGCGCGCGGCGTCCGACATGGCGAACAGGTCGTGGCCATCGACCTCCACCCGCCCGCCGTCGATGTCGTCCAGACCGGACAGACAGTTCAGCAGGGTGGTCTTCCCGGACCCAGAGGGCCCCATGACGCCGACCAGCTCGCCCGGGAAAACGACAAGGTCCAGGTCAAGCAGGGCGGTCACCGCCACGGAGCCCGTCCGGTAGATCTTCTGCACTCCGGAGGCTATGAGAAGTGGCTGGTGGTCGCCCATGTATCCCAGCGAAGCCGACATGGGCGCGATCATGTATGTGCCACATGGCCCGAGCCCCGGGCCGAAAGGCCCCACTGCGTGGCGGAGCGCGCGCCAGTGCCTCACGAGGTCCGGCCCTCGACGTGCTGGGGCCCGAGCACCCCGACACTCCCATCCCGCCTGAACTCAGTCGTCGGTGCGCCGCACGGTTCAGGCGCTGTGCGATCGGGCCTCGTGGCCTGGAGGGGCACCGGGGCGCCGCCGGTGCTCCGGTGGGCTCAACAAGACAGTACGAGGTGACGACGTGGCGGCCGGTGGAACAGCACGGAGGTACGGCCTGCGGGACGGCGAGGAGGGGGCTGTCCGGCCCCCTTCTTGCCCCTTGCAGCCCTGTGATCCGTCGTCCGTTCGCCGGACTCTGGACGCGTCGTCCCGCGCAGGTAATTCGCCGGGGCCCTCTCCGCTGAAGGAGGACTGGACGATGAAGCACGACAACGTCGGATCCACGATGACGAGTGAAGTCGTCAAGGCCGCCTACGACACCCCCTTCGAGGAGATCGCCCGGCTGCTGTCGCAGCACCGGATCAGCGGCCTTCCCGTTGTCGACGACGACGAGAAGGTCATCGGGGTGATCTCCACGACCGATCTCATGGTCCACCAGTCCGGAGAGGAAGACACTCCTGGCCGCTTCAATTGGTCCTCACTCACCCGCAGGGCACGCGTCCGGGAGTCCAAGGCACAGGCTCGCAACGCCGGGCAGCTGATGACCCACCCGGCCGTCACCGTCCATGCCGACCAATCGATCGCAGCTGCCGCCCGCATCATGGCCGAGCACCGCATCGAACGACTTCCGGTCGTGGACGAGGAGGACCGCCTCGTCGGCATCGTCACGCGACGCGACCTGCTCCAGGTCTTCCTGCGGCCCGACGCCGAGATCCGCCGTGAAGTGATCCACGAGGTTCTGGTGCGCGCGCTATGGCTCCCGCCCGAGACTGTCCGGGTCGACGTGCGTGACGGCGTCGTGACCCTGACAGGGCAGCTGCCACGGCGCAGCGACGTACCCGTCGCGCTGCGGATGACCCGCCAGATCGACGGTGTGATCGCGGTCGTCGACGAGCTGACGTTCAGCGTCACCGACTCGCGCAGTGGGCTGTCCGAGGAAGAGTTCTACGGCAACAGCGGCCGGAGGCGCACACTGTAAAGAGAAGTGATCACGATGACTCGCACCGTGCTCGTCGCTTACGGCAGCAAGAAGGGCTCGACGGCGGAGATCGCCCAGTTCATCGCCTCCATCCTGCGCGACGAAGGAGTGAAGGCCGACGCCCGGCCTGCCGCCCAGGTGTGTGACATCCGCCCGTACGAGGCCGTCGTACTCGGAGGCGCGCTCCGCATGGGGCGCTGGCACCGGGATGCACGGCGCTTCGCCCGGCGCCACCGCCATGCTCTGGCCGGACGGCCGCTGTGGCTGTTCAGCAGTGGCCCCCTCGACCCGTCGGCACTGGAACGGGACATCCCTGCTGTGCGCGGCGTCCGCCAGGTCGAGCGTCGACTGGGAGCGCTGGAGCACGTCACGTTCGGCGGACGGCCGACGGACGGAGCGCGAGGACGCATCGCCCGGGCGATCCTGGAGGAGGACGGCGACGACTGCCGCGACTTCAAACGGATTGCCCTGTGGGCCGAAAGCATCGCCGCCTGCCTGACCGCGATACCGAAGCGGGGCAGAGCTGGCCCTGTTGGAGCCGCAGACAGGGCCGGCCGGCCCTTCCCCGGCGCCGATCGGATGACTGACGCTGAGCACAGACAGCGGCCCCGCAGGACAACCGGCGAGTGAGGCCCGGAAGGCTCACCAGTCATCACCGAAGAAGCCGCGCGCTCGAAACGGAGGCCCAGCAATGAGCACCCCCTCCCCCATCCGTATGACCGCCGTTCTCTCCCCCGAGCACCGTGCCCGGCTGCTGGGCATCACCCGGGACGTCAGATTCCCTGAGGGAACCCGCATCTTCGAAGAAGGCCGCCGCGCCGACCGGTTCTGGATCGTCCAGTCCGGCACTGTCGCTCTCGACATCAAAGTTCCGGGACGGCGCCCGGCGGTGATCGAGAACTTGGGCTTCGGTGAACTCGTGGGCTGGTCCTGGCTGTTCCCACCGCATGTGTGGCAGTTCGGCGCCGAGGCCATGACACCCGTACGCGCCCAGGAGTTCGACGCGTCAACGGTGCGGATGATGATGGATGCCGACCCTGCCTTCGGCTCCGCGATCGGAAACTGGGTCGGGAGGGTGCTCGCTCATCGGCTGCATGCCGCCCGTATCCGGCTGCTCGATCTGTACGCGCCGCACGGCAGCGGCATGACTCTGTGACCGACGTCCGAGAGGCCCGCCATGCCCGATTCCCCGCACACAGTGAGCGATGTCATGACGCACACCGCAGTCGCGGTGGGGCGCCGTGCGACCTATAAGGAGATCGTGGAGCTGATGGAGCAGTGGAAGGTCAGTGCCTTGCCGGTGCTGGAGGGCGAGGGCCGTGTGATCGGCGTGGTCTCGGAGGCGGATCTGCTCCCCAAGGAGGAGTACCGCCTCGACGACCCCGCACAGGCAGACCGGCCGCTGTCCGACTTGGCGAAGGCGAGGGCGGTCTCGGCAGAGGAGCTGATGTCGAGCCCGGCCGTCACTGTTCACGCGAGCGCCACGGTCGCCGAGGCCGCACGGATCATGGCGCGCCGTCGGGTCAAGCGCCTGCCCGTGGTCGACGGTGTCGGCCTGCTCGAAGGTGTCGTCAGTCGCAGCGACCTGCTGAAGGTGTTCCTCAGGCCGGACGAGACCATCGCCGACGAGATCCGTCGTACCGTCATCGAGCACCAGCCACCCACGGCACACGTGGAAGTCTCCGTCACCGACGGCGTGGTCACCCTCCACGGCAACCTCCGGGACCGGGCGCTGGTCTCCCTGCTTGCCCGGGCCGCCCGCGCGGTCGAAGGCGTCGTGGACGTCCGCCTGAGCCTCAACAACCAGGCACCCCCAGCGCCCTGAGGCGTGGGCACGATCACCTCGGCCCCGGCACGGCACGTCAAGGCGAAAAGGGCCCACCCGCTTCTCGCGGATCCTGATTGCGTGGTGCACGGCCACGAGCCGCTTCTCCACGTCCTCCTCAGGGGCCCTTTCCGTCAATTCCATGGAAACACGGGGGGGGTGGGCTGCTGCCAGGGCCGAACAGCCCCACCTTCGGTGCCGCTCGGCCCCACCCCTCCCTTACTGCTTGACGACCAATCGGCGCAGCCACGGCTGCCTGCTGAGGCGGGCGGCGGCGAATCCGGCCAAGCCCACGGCGGCGGCCACGGCGACCTCCGTCCCGCCAAGTGGCTGGGTCTCAAGTACAGATCGCAGGAACGGTACGTACAGAGCCGCCATCGCGAGACCGGCCGAGGCGAGCACCGCCGCCGGCAGGAAGAGGTTCTCCCGTGTGAGAAGGCGGTCCCGCAGCCCCATGACGACCCCGAGCTGTGCGGCCAGCAGGGACAGGAACAGCACACTCTGCCAGGCTGCGTCCACGGCACGGGCCGAGAGGCCTGCAGCGAGGCTTGCCATGGTGACCACAGCTGCGAGGAAGAGCACCCGTTGCCACAGGCCGTGCCCCAGCACGTGCTGTTGCGGCGGGCGCGGGGGCCGGTGCATGGCGCGCGGGGACACTGGCTCCGCCCCCATCGCCACACCGGTCAGGCCATGGGTGAGGAGATTGATCCACAGGATCTGACCCGCACGCAGCGGCAGTGACAATCCGAGCAGCGGGCCCAACAGCATCACCAGGATCTCTGCGGTGCCCCCGGCGAGTCCGTAGACGAGGAAGCGCCGGATGTTGTCGTACACGCGGCGCCCCTCCTCGACCGCCGCGACCACGGTGGACAACTCGTCGTCGGTGAGCACCAGATCGGCCGACTGTCTCGCCACCTCGGTGCCTCGCCGCCCCATGGCGACGCCGATGTCAGCCTGTCGTAGTGCGGGTCCGTCGTTGACGCCGTCACCGGTCATCGCCGTCACGTCCCCGCGGTCGCGCCAGGCTTCGACGATGTCCAGCTTCTGCTGCGGGTCCGTGCGGGCGAACACCCTGACCGCCGTGAGGTCGTCCACGGTTCCCGCCGCCAGCGACTGACCTGTGACGACCTCGCCCGGCTCGCTGTCGGGGGACAGCAGACCGACGCGCGTGGCGATGGCCCATGCGGTGGCGGGATGGTCACCGGTGATGAGCACGGGGGTGATGCCCGCAGCCCGGCACGCGGCCAGCGTGGCGGCCGCAGCCGGCTTGGGAGGATCGTTGATCGCCGCCAGGCCGAGCAGCCGCAGCCCCGATTCGGCGTCCGCTGCCCGCGTCGGAGCCTCGGTCCGCTCGCCGCAGGCCACGGCCAGCACCCGGTATCCCTGCGCGGCGAGCAGCGCTGCCTCGTCCTGGGCCCGATCGAGGAGCTGCGCGGACTCGTCGAGCACAGCGGGGTCGAGGACTGCTTCCGGAGCACCCTTCAGACACACCATCAATTGCCCCGTCGGCGTTCCGTGGAGCGTGCTCATGCGCTTGCGTAGGCTGTCGAAGGGCGCTTCGTCGGTCCTCGGGTAGGTCTGGTGAAGCGTGCTCGGTTCCTCGCAGTGCGCTTTGGCCGCGGCCGTGAGGAGCGCGGCTTCGGTGGGGTCGCCGAGGGCAGTCCAGCGGCTGCCGGTGCCGTCGGACGGTTCGTCCGGTGGGCGCAGCGCGGCGTCGTTGCACAGCGCTGCGGTGGTCAACAGCTTTTGTACGGGGCCGAGTTCGGCGGGCTCCGCTGCCCGGCCGTCGACGCGAACGTCGCCGAACGGCTCATACCCGGCGCCTGTGAAATCGACGGCGCCTTCAGGTGTCCATACGCGTTCGACGACCATGCGGCCTTCGGTGAGAGTGCCGGTCTTGTCCGTCGCGAGTACGGTCACCGATCCGAGCGTCTCCACGGCGGGGAGGCGTCGTACGACGGCGTGGCGTGCGGCCATGCGCCGAGCGCCCAGGGCAAGTGCCAGCGTGACGACGGCCGGGAGCGACTCGGGTACGGCGGCGACGGCGAGACTGATCGCGGTCACTGCCATGGTGCCTGGCGCCAGGCCACGGATCAGTCCCAGGGCGAACACCAAGAGGCACAGTGCCAGGGTGGCCACGGCGAGAACCCGTCCCAGTGCGGCCAGCCGCCGCTGCAGAGGTGTCGCCTCGAGTCGCCCTTCCAGCAACGCGGCGATGCGGCCCAGCGCGCTGGCGGCCCCGGTGGCTGTCACCGTGGCGATGCCCCTGCCCCGGACCACGACGGTGCCCGCGCTCAGCGTCGCGGCCCCCGGCCGTCCGGAGCGCAGGTCCTTGTCCACGGGTACGGATTCACCGGTCAGCATGGATTCGTCGAGGAGCAGCGCCGATGCCTGCGTGAGGAGCGCGTCGGCGGGAACGATGTCCCCTTCACCGAGTGCCAGCACATCGCCGGGGACCACTTCGGCCGCGGGCACCTCCCGCTCGCAACCGCCGCGCAGGACACGTGCGTTCGGGGCTGACATGGCGGAGAGTGCGGCAACCGCGTTGTCGGCTCTGACCTCCTGGATCACTCCCACCGTGGTGTTCACGACGATCACGAGGGCGATGACGACGGAGTCGGCGTGGTCTCCGATCGCGACGGTCAGTGCCACGGCCCCGAGGAGGACCATGATCAGCGGATCCCGGAGCTGCGCCACAACGCGCGTATGCAGGCGCACGGTTCTCCGGGTGGCCACCTCGTTGCGGCCGTATTCGGCGAGGCGGCGTGCCGCATCCTCTTCCGTGAGCCCTCGACGGCGCTCGTCGGTGGACTGCGGGGTGCGGACGGGGTGCGAGGTCACGTGGTGCTCCGATCGACGGCGACGGGGCTGGTATGAAGCGGATCAGGTCGTGGCATCGCGAGGCGCGGTTCACGGCGTGGGAACCGTGATCACCGGGCTGAGCGCCCGGTGCAGCAGGCCGTGGACGACCGATCCCAGCCGCATGCCGGTGTGTCCGCCTCGGCCCCTGCGGCCGACCACGACGGCCAGTGCGTGCTCGGAGGCGCGGGCAAGCTCCTCGACCGGATGCCCGCGGACCACCTCGTGCGTCAGGGCCACATCCGGGTACTTCTCCGACCAGCCCGCCGTTGTTTCCGAGAGCAGCCGTCGGCGCTCCTGCACCGCCTCCGCCTCGTCCGTGAACGAGACCACCGGGGGCGACCACACCCAGAGGGCACGCAGGCCGGCCCCCCGCAGGCTTGCTTCCTCGAAGGCCTGGGCGACGGCAGCGCGCGAAGCCTGGCTGCCGTCGACGCCGACCACCAGGTAGGGCGGCTGCTGCGTCACATGCTCGGGCTCTCCCACGACGACGACCGGACAGTTCGCCTGTGCGCTGACAGGCACCACCACCGAACTCGCGCTGAAGAACTCCTCCGCCCGGCCGAGCCGACGAGAGCCGAGGACCACCATCCGGGCCTGTGCCGAGTGGCGGCATAGCGCCGGGGCGGGAACCCCGTCGAGCAGGTCCGTGATCACCTCAAGCTTCCCGTGCCGCTCCCGTATCCAGGAGGCAGCGGACGTGAGTGCCTCGGCTCCTCGACGCCGCAGCTCGATGTGGTGCGCGGTGGAATCGGCGTGGCGTGTGTCGTGCGACGGCGGCACGGCCAGCAGCAGCCGAAGCGCAAGCTGTCGGCGGTGGGCCTCGTCGGCGGCCCAGGCAAGTGCGGGGCGGGCTTGGTGCTGCGGGTCGACGCCGACGATCATCTCGCGGCGGTCTGCGAGGTCTGTCACTTCTCCTCCTAGTGTCGCTGTCGCTTGCTCTCGCGCGGAATGAGCTCCACGGGGCATTCGGCATGGTGGAGAACCGCATGCGTCACCCGTCCCAGCGTGGGGCCGAATGCATCGGGCGGCCGTCGGCCGCCCATGACGAGCAGGTCGGCCTGACGTGATGCCTCCACGAGGGTCCCGGCGACGGACGCGCCCTCTTCCACGTCCGCGGTCACGGTGAGCTCGGGGAATTCATCCCGGATCCGGTCGGCCACCGTGGAAACACGGTGCAGGTGCTGCTGGGCGATCTCGTCGACGTCGTCCAGCATGGTGGCCACCGTGCCCACGTACCGCAGCACTTGCCAGACGCTCAGCAGACGCAGCGACGCCTTGCGGAGTTCCGCGGCGCGCGCCGCGCGCCGGACGCAGTCGAGGTCGTCCTCGTCGCGGACGGCGGCCACCACCACACCGGCCCCCGCCCCTTGTGCTCCGCCCCTGACCACCACGACGGGGACCGTCGCACCCGCCGCCACGCGGAGCCCGACGGAGCCGAGCAGCAACGCGGCGAAGCCTCCGTAGCCGCGGTTCCCCACGACGATCGTGCCGTCACTGCCTGCAGCGTCGAGCAGGCTGACGGTTGGCTCCCGTGGGCTCAGTTCCTTGTTGATCTGCAGTTCGGGGTACTGCTCCGCCAGCCGGTCCGCCGTCTCCTTGAGCACGTCGCGCCCGCGCTGGCGCACGCGCTCGACGGTCTCGACCGAGGCGTACAGAGCTCTCCGGTAGGTGTCGGCGGCATAGAGGAGGCGCAGCGGCCTTCCTCGCCGGTCGGCTTCGGCCGCGGCCCAGTCGGCAGCCGTCGCCGCATTCGCCGAACCGTCCACGCCCACGACGACCATCCCGAGCTCCGGTTCGGCCGCAGTGCTGCTGCCCATGTCTACTCCTTGCCGAGTTTCATCGGGGATCACGCCCTCACGGTGTCACCACGAGATGGGCGTGGTGAGGGCCACAGGGGCCCCCGACTGGGCCGAAGGTCCCTCTCCGGCCGAAGCTGATCCATTCGGTCCGCTCCGAGGACCTCTCGGCCCTGTGCACGCGGGCGGGATTCGTTCCACGCTGGCATTCAGGACGGCCTGATCCGGCACGTGATGGAAAGGACTGGCGCGCCATGAGGCACCGGAGTGTCGCGGACCTGATGTCCCCCACGGCCGTGAGCGTGCAGCGGGGCACCGCCTTCAAAGAGATCGCCCGCCTCCTCGACGAATACGGCATCACCGCCGTACCGGTGATCGACGACAAGGAGCGGCCCGTCGGAGTCGTCTCCGAGGCCGACCTGCTACGCAAACAGACATCGAGAGACACATCCAGCGTGGCCGAGGAACTGATGTCCAGTCCGGCGATCGTCGCGCAGCCGGGGTGGAGCGTGGTCCGTGCAGCCAGGGTCATGGAGAAGAAAAGGATCAAACGGCTGCCCGTCGTCGACGAGTCGGGCCGTCTGGTCGGTGTGATCAGCCGCAGCGACCTCCTGCAGCTCTTCCTGCGGCGGGACCGGGCGATCCAGGAGGAAATCCTCGAGGACGTCGTCACCCACACCCTTGGGCTGCCGCCCTCTGCGCTGACGGTCGAGGTCACCGACGGCAGAGTCACGCTCACCGGCAGGGTGGCGCGCAAGAGCCTCATCCCCATCACCCTGCGGCTGTGCGAGAGCGTCGACGGGGTAGTGGATGTGATCGACCGGCTCGCCTACGACGTGGACGACTCCGCGGCTGTGAAGGGCGGCGACCGCCATGTCTGAGGTGACCACGACCGATCTGTACGAAGTGACGATGGCCATGTCCTACCTGCGGGAGGGGATGCGTGCTCCGGCCACTTTCAGTCTGTTCGTGCGGGACTTGCCGCCCGACCGCGGGTTCCTTGTGGCGGCCGGCCTGGAGCCTTCGCTCGACTACCTGTCCCGTTTCCGCGTCGGTCCGCACGACGTGGAGGAATTCGCCGAGGCCCTGCACCGGCCGGCCGCGGACCTTGAGCCGCTGCTCGGCCTGGGATTCGACGGCGAGGTGCGTGCTGTCCCCGAGGGGCGGCTGGTGTTCGCCGGAGAGCCGCTGCTGGAAGTGACCGCGCCACTGCCGCAGGCCCAGCTCGTCGAGACCTACCTGCTCACTCAGCTGTGCCATCAGACAGCGGTCGCCTCCAAGGCGGCCCGCTGTGTCATTGCCGCCGCTGGGCGGCCCCTGGTGGACTTCTCACTGCGTCGTACGCACGGGCCGCAGGCGGGATTCCATGCCGCCAGGCTGGGCGCACTGGTCGGCTTCGCGGGCACCAGCAATGTCGCCGCGGCCACGAGCCTCGGTATACCCGCTTCGGGCACCATGGCTCACTCGTACATCGAGGCCTTCCCGGGCGAGGAGGAGGCGTTCGGGGCATTCGCACGTGCCCATCCAGGACCGGTGACCTTCCTCGTCGACACGTACGACACCGATGGCGGAGTCGCGATCGCGGCGCGGGTACTCAAGGAGCTCGGGCTCGGTCCCGGCTGCGCCATTCGCCTCGACAGCGGTGACCTCGGGGCTCTCGCGCGCAGGGCGCGGGACATTCTCGACGCCGCGGGGCTCACGGACGTCCGCATCATCGCCAGCGGTGGCCTCGACGAGTACGCAGTGGACAAGCTCGTGCGGGCCGGCGCCCCGATCGACGTGTATGCGGTGGGTACCCGCGTCGGCGTGGCCGCGGACGCGCCCTACCTCGACGCGGCGTACAAACTGGTGGAGTACGACGGGCGGCCGGTCATGAAGCTCTCCTCCGCGAAGGTCACGGCCCCTGCGCCGAAGCAGGTCTTCCGCCGGTCCGGCCTCGCCGACGTGATCGGCGTGTGGAGCGAGGACATGCCACCCGGCGCGGAACCTCTGCTCCGCACGGTCATGCGCGGGGGCAGCAGGACGGGGAGGCCGGACAGCCTGTCGGACGCCCGCGCGCGGTTCGACGCCGATCTCGCCGCTCTCCCGGCCTCGGCACGGCGTATCCACGGCCCCGAATCACTCCGTCCGGTCACATCCGAGCGGCTGGCGGCCCTGACCGCGGCCGTGCGTCACCGTATCGAGGAGGAGATACGGACATGAAACTCAGCAAGGTCGGAAACGTGATGGTGGGCGAGGTCATCTCGGTGATGCCTGCCACGCCGTTCAAGGATGTCGCCAAACTGCTCGCCGAGCACGACATCACGGGGCTGCCCGTCCTCGACGACGACGGCAGAGTGCTCGGGGTCGTCTCCGAAAGCGACCTTCTCGTCCGTCAGGCGTCAGCCGGCGGGGCGGACGAGGAACAACAGGGACCTCGGCACGGCCGGACCGCGGGCTCGGCTGCGGACACGCGGGACGACAAGCGGGAAGGCCTCACCGCCGGCCTGCTGATGTCCGCACCCGCGATCACCGTCAAGGCCGAAGACACGGTTGCCAAGGCCGCCCGGACGATGCTACGGCGCGGCGTCGAACGGCTTCCGGTGGTGGACGCCGCAGACCGCCTGGTCGGCATCGTCACCCGGCGCGATCTTCTCCAGGTGTTCCTTCGCCCCGACTCCGAAATCCGCCGCCACGTGGTCGAAGACGTGCTCACGGACACGCTCGGGCTGGCCCCGAACGTGATCGAGGTCCATGTCGTCGACGGGGTGGTCACGCTGGAGGGGCAGCTGGAGCGGCACAGTCAGATCCCTGTCGTACTGCAGCTCACGCAGCGGTTGGACGGAGTGGTATCGGTGGTGGACCGCCTGTCGTCACGTGTCAACGATTCCGGGCTCACACCACCGGAAGGCGCGGAGTACGGGTGGCCCTGGTGAGCCCAGGACGACACCCCCAGGGCCGACCGGCCCTGCCGGAGCAGCCAGCCCCATGGGTGGCGCGGATCCGGTCGGCCGGCCGTGATCAGGGGAGGTCCCGCGGGGCGCCGGGGCCGGTCGGCCCCTTCGTGGGCCCCTTGGCCCCTCCTGTCACGGCCGCCGGACCATGACGCTGGAACTGTGGCCGCACGCGCGGCCCTGAGGAGGTCCGAACCATGACTCGCAATGTGACCGTCGGCCTGGACGGGTCGCCCGAGAGCCGCGCCGCCGCCGCTTGGGCTGCCCAGGAGGCATTGCTGCGCGAAGTGCCCCTGCACCTCGTTCACGCGGAGGAGTGGCCCACGACCGCGGCCATTCCCATGGTCGGACCCGAAGTGCAGCAGCAGTGGGCCGACAAGGTCCTGGCCGATGCCGCGGACGAGCTGAGGCAACGCCATCCCGGACTGGAGATCACTGCACGACGGCTCTCCGGAAGGCCCGCCGCCGCCCTGCCCGTCGAGGCGGGTGACGCGGAGATGCTGGTGCTCGGCTCACGGGGTCTCGGCAGCATCATGGGCTTCCTCATCGGCTCGGTCGGCATGGCCACGGTCAGTGCCACCGAGCAGCCGGTCGTGCTGGTACGGGCACCCAAACACCAGGACAAGGAGCCCCGGGCCGGATCCGGCGACGCCGAGCAGCCGGACACCGCGTCCCCGCACCGCGACGTGGTCGTCGGCCTGGACGTCTACCAGTCCTGCGACAAGCTCCTGGCCTTCGCCTTCGACGAGGCCGCACGCCGTGGCTGCACTCTCCGCGCCGTACACGGCTGGACGCTCCCCCTCGTGTTCAGCTACGCACCGATACTCGACCCCGGCATCCAGCTGGAAGTGGGCCGTCAATTCGAGCGGGCCCTGAGCGACATGCTGCTGCCATGGCGGCAGAAGTTCCCGTCGGTGCAGGTTGTCGAGCGGGCTCTCATCGGTTCGCCTGGGCAGCAGTTGGTGTACTCGGCGGCCGACGCCGACCTGGTGGTCGTCGGCCGGCGCCTCCGCCGGGCTCCACTGGGTGGGCACATCGGCCCCGTCGCCCACGCGGTGATGCACCACAGCGCCGCACCTGTCGCCGTCGTCGCCCACGACTGACCCCTCTCGGCAGGAGGATCAAGTGCCCTCACCACCGCTCGACCCGACCACCGTGACAGCCCTTGTCGAGGACGCCACGGCAGCCCCGTCCATGCACAACGCACAGCCCTGGAAGTTCCGGTACCTGAGCGGCACCGGAACGATGCAACTGCGCGCCGATCCGGAGCGCACGATGCCCAAGTCGGACCCGACGCACCGTGCCGTCCATCTCGGCTGTGCCGCCGCACTGTTCAATCTGCGGGTGGCCGCCGTGCACGCCGGCCGGGAACCGGTCACCACACTGCTCCCCGACCCCTCCGAACCGTGGCTGCTGGCCGAGGTGAACCTCGCCGAACCCGCGGGCCCAGAGCACGATCTCGCCATACTTCACCCCGCTGTCCGCAAACGGCACACCAGCCGCCACCCCTTCACCGACGAGGAGATCCCGGACGACATCCTGGACGGGCTGCGCGGCGCCGCCCTGCTCGAAGGCGCCCGGCTGTACGTTCCCGAAGCGTGGCACGTGAAGTCCGTGCTGAACCTGGTGCACGACGCCGAGGGCCGTGAAGCGCTCCACCCCGAAGTGCGGGAAGAGATGGCACGCTGGACCGACACCGGCGCCAAGGGCGACACTTCGCGGCGGGAAGGAATCCCCGCATATGCCTTCGGCCCCCGTCAGCACGATGTCACCGCTCCCATGCGGGACTTCGCCGGCCGGCATCCCGTTCCCGGCCGTGGCTCAGCCACCTTCGAGAAGCAACCCCGCCTCGCTCTGCTCGGTACGGCCGGCGACCGGGCGGAGGACTGGCTGCGCGCGGGTCAGGCGATGGAGCGGGTTCTGCTCCAGGCCACCCTGGACGGGCTGGTCACGTCCCTGACGTCGCAGGCCCTCGAATGGCCGGAACTGCGGTGGGCGGTACGCGACCCGGGGTCGGCGATGGGTCACGTACAGATGGTGATCCGCCTCGGATACGGCCCCGAAGGTCCAGCGTCCCCGCGCCGGTCGGTGAGCGATGTCCTCGACATCACGTGAACCGCACGGGTGCCCGGCCCGCCCTTTGGGTCGGCGCGCTCCAGGGACGCGGTAGTGGCCGCCCCGACGGATGTGCTGACTCCCGGCGGCTCGGGCGGGGACGCTTCGGCGGATGCCGAGGGTCCCGCCATACGGACGCTGTCGCCCGCCGACGTGTACTCCGCGCTGGACACGTCGCCCCGTGGCCTGACGACCGAGGCAGCCGGCGCCCGGCTCCGGCGGTTCGGGTCCAATGAACTCCCGCGCGCAGCGCACCCGGCCATGTGGCGGCAACTGGCAGCCCAGTTCACGGACCTCTTCGCGGTCGTCCTGCTCATCGCTTCGGCGATCACCGCTCTCGCGTACGCACTCCAGGAGCCACGGGACCCCGGCACACTGCAACTCGCCGTGGCGATCCTCGGAGTGGTGGTCCTGAACGCGTCCATCGGGTTCGCCCAGGAGTACTCGGCCGAGCGGACGGCGGAGTCGCTGCAGGCGATGGTGCCGCACACCTGCCGCGTGCTGCGCGACGCCGTGCTCCGGGAACTGCCCGCGCGGGAGCTGGTGCGGGGGGACGTGGTGATTCTCGAAGCCGGAGATGCGGTCTCCGCCGACTGCCGCCTGGTGGAGGCGCACGACATCACCGTGAACAACGCCGCGATCACCGGGGAGAGCGACGCGGTCCGTCGCGGCCACGAGCCCGATCAGCAGGGCCCGGTCCTGGAGGCGCGCAACTGTGTTTTCATGGGCACCGACGTCGTGGCGGGAACCGCAAAGGCCGTGGTCTTCGCCACGGGCCGGTCGACCGAGTTCGGGCGGATCTTCCAGCTCACCGCCGCCGCACCGCGGCAGAAGACCCCACTGCAGCATCAGGTCGCCTCGATGGCGCGCCGGGTGGCGGGTGCGGCACTGGCCGTGGGAGCGCTTCTGTTCGCCGTGCGGCTGCCCGCGGGGCAGGACCTGGTGTCGGCGTTCGTCTTCGCGCTCGGTGTGATGGTCGCGCTGGTCCCCGAAGGGCTGCCCGCCACGCTCTCCGTGTCCCTCGCGATCGGCGTCCGGCGTATGGCCCGCCACCATGCGCTGGTCAAGCAACTGCTCGCTGTCGAGGCTCTCGGCTCGACCACGGTGGTGTGCACGGACAAGACCGGGACACTGACGCAGGCGGAGATGACCGTCGTCCAGGTCTGGGCCGGAGGCGCCATGCACACCGTGTCCGGGGTGGGTTACGAGCCGGCCGGTGAGGTCACGGATCCCGAACCGGTGCGCGCTGTCCTGCGGACCGCGGCGCTGTGCAGCAACGCTCGTCTGGTGCCGCCCTCCGACGGCGGTCGATGGCATGTTCTCGGGGACACCACCGAGGGTGCGCTGCTCGTAGCCGCCGCCAAGGCCGGGCTCGATCAGGCCACCGAAGAGGCGGCCGCTCCGCGCGTCGGCGAGCATCCCTTCGACTCCGTACGCAAGTTGATGAGCACGGTGCACTCCGGGGCCGACGTTTACCACGCCTGTGTGAAGGGCGCTCCCCAGGAGTTGCTCGAACGGTGCACGGCCATCGACCGGCAGGGCGAAGTGATCGCGTTGACCGACGCGCTGCGTGCGGAAGTGATGGCCGTCAATGACGAGCTGGCCACGCAGGGACTGCGGGTTCTGGCCGCCGCCCGGCGGGAACTCTCAGGCCCGCATCCCGACCGGGACACCGTCGAGTCGGGGCTGACCTTCCTGGGGCTCGTCGGCATGCTGGACCCGCCGAGGCCGGAGGTACGAGAGGCAGTCGCCGCCTGCCACCGGGCCGGTATCCGCGTTGTCATGGTGACCGGGGACCATCCGCTGACCGCTGAGGCAGTGGCCCGGCGCGTGGGGATCGTGCGGCATTCCGCTCCGACGGTCGTGACCGGTGCCCAGTTGAACGATCTGGACGACGACGCCCTCGACGGGCTGCTGGCCGGCCAGGGCGATCTGTTGCTGTGCCGGGTCAGCCCCGAGCACAAGATGCGTGTGGTCACCGCCTTCCAGCGGCGTCACGAGGTGGTCGCTGTCACGGGCGACGGCGCAAATGACGCCCCGGCCCTGAAGCACGCCGACATCGGTGTGGCCATGGGCGCGTCGGGAACGGATGTGGCCCGGGAAGCCGCCGTCATGGTGCTGCTCGACGACTCGTTCGCCTCCATCGCCACGGCGGTGCGGCTGGGCCGTTCCGTCTACCAGAACATCAGGAAGTTTCTGGTCTACCTCTTCAGCCACAACATCGGGGAACTCGTCCCCATCCTCGCCGCGACCTTCGCAGGTTTCCCTCTGGTCCCGATCAGTGCCGTCCAGATCCTGGCGATCGACCTCGGCTCGGACGTCCTGCCCGCTCTCGCGCTCGGCGCCGAGCCCCCGGAGGACGACGTCATGGACCGTCCGCCGCGCTCACGGGACGAACGGCTGTTCTCTCCCGCGGTGATGGGCCGCATCCTCTTCCTGGGCGGAATCCAGGCAGCCGGGGTCTGCGCGGTGTTCTTCTGGCACATCAACGCTTCCGGTATCCCCTATGCCGACTTCACCGAGGACAGCGTCGCCTATCGGGAGGCGATCACCCTGGTGCAGGCCGGGATCGTGGTCAGCCAGTTCTTCAATGCCCTGGCGGTGCGCACTGAACGCGAGAGCGTCTTCCGGGCCGGTCTGCTGAGCAACCTGTGGCTGCTGGCAGCCGGATTCTTCGGGATCGGCCTGATGGCAGCCATCAGCTATCTGCCCCCACTCCAGGAGGTGTTCAACACGGCCCCGCTCACCGTCACCGACTGGGCCGTCCTCGCCGGGCTCGGAGTCGTGCTTCTGGCCGCAGAGGAAGCCCGCAAGGCCTGGCTGCGCCACCGCGCCGCACGAGACAAGGGAGGAGAGCGATGAGAATCATCATCGTGGGCTGCGGGCGGACGGGATCCGCACTCGCCGTCCGGCTCACCGAGGAGCGCCATGACGTACGGCTCGTCGACCGCGAACAGAGCAGCCGACGGCGCCTGCCCGCAGGGTTCCCCGGCCAGTTCCTCGAAGGGAACGGATTCAGCCGCGCCGTCCTGGAGCAAGCGGGTATCGAGCACGCCGACGCGCTCGTCGCCGTCACCTCCGGGGACAACAGCAACATCGTCACCGCACGGACCGCGAAGGACACGTACCGAGTACCCATCGTGCTCGCCCGCATCTACGACCCATGGCGCGCCGACATGTACCGGGAACTGGGCATCCCCACCATCGCCAGTGTCCGCTGGACCGTGAACCAGATCCATCAGATGCTGCTGCACCGCCATCTCACACCGGAACTCACCTTCGGCAACGGCGAAACGCTCCTGGTCCGTTCGCAGCTCCCGGCCTACCTCACCGGGCGCCGGCTCGCCGAGTTCGACGTCGACAGTGAGATCCGTGTCGTGGAAGTGACGAGAGGGGGCCGCTCGCTGGTGCCCGCCCACGGCACGGCAGCCGAGCCCGGAGATCTCGTCACCTTCGCCGTCGCCGCCACCGCGCTCGGCCGTCTGCGTGGCTTTATCGACAAGGAGCTGGGGACATGAAGGCCCTCATCGCCGGCGCCGGGCGACTGGGCACCCAGATCGCCCAGGTGCTCGCCGCCGCCGGGAACGACGTCACCGTGGTGGACGCGAACGCCGACCGCATCAATACGCTTCAGGGACAGCTCGCCGTACACCTCATCCTGGGGGACGCCTGCGAACCTGCGGTTCTGGACCAGGCCGGCGCCCACACGGCCGACCTCGTCATCGCCGCCACGGGAGAGGACGAGGACAACCTCGTCATCAGCCTGCTGGCCAAACGGCAGTGTGCCGCGCCACGCGTCGTGGCCCGCGTCAACGACAGTGAGAACGCCTGGCTGTTCGACCGGCGCTGGGGTGTCGACATCGCCGTCCCCGCTGCCACTCCGCTCATCTCCCTCATCGAGGAGGCAACCGGTGCCACCGATACCGTGGCCCTGCTGCGCCTCAGCAAGGCGGGCGTCGACATCATCGAAACCGTGATCACCACGCACTCTCGCGCAGTCGGCAAACCCCTCTCGGACATCCCTCTGCCCGACGGAACCGTCGTCGCCACCGTCATACGGGACGGCCGGCCGACCGTGCCCGGACCGGCCGTCCGCCTCCAGCCCGGTGACGAGTTGCTTCTTGTCTCGCACAGCGCCACCGAGCAGGAGATCCACTCGGCGTTCCAGTGAGTGCGCCCACTGGGCCGAAACGGGCCCGAACGACCCTGCGCCGGGACCTGTCGGCCCATCCGAACGAAAGGCCCGGAGCGTGACAGTGGAGGCCCACTCCACGAAGCGAGGACGGCGGGTATGGCCACTGGCGGACGCGTCCTGCACCATCCGCGGCGTGTGCTTCCCGATGCGCGCAACGCAGTTGTGATCGTGGGGTTCGCTGCCGAGGGCACCAGGGCCCGGGACCTGGTCGACGGCGCCCGGACGCTCAAGATGTTCGGCCAGTACGTGCCCGTGCGGGCCGAGATCGCCAATGTGCCGCATTTCTCGGCGCACGCCGACGCGGGACAGATCGTCGACTGGCTTCGTGGCGCTCCCGCGCCCAATACGACTTACATGGTCCACGGTGAGCCCGGCGCCGCCGGGGCGCTTCGCGACCGTATCGACCAGGAGCTGGGCTGGACCACGGTCGTGCCCCGCACAGGTGAGGCCGTTCTGGTCCGCTGATTCCGCGTGCCCGCTGCCGCCGCCCGACGAGTACACCCGACCCCGGACACCCGGCCACCGAGCCACAGTTCCCCATGCCGTCGCGCCATCAGGCCCGGTACGGTAGCCATGACCGCCAGAGTCAGCCGTCGGCCCGTCGAGGCACACCCGGAGGGAGCAGCGGTGGGAAGCTCGGAGGACGGCCGCGTACGGCTGCCGCAGCTGAGGCTGGACGAACTGCTGGAGGAGCTGCAGGCCCGCCTGGACGCGGCGCGTGGCACCCGGGACCGGGTGCACAGCCTGCTGGAGGCCGTGCTGTCGGTCGGGCGGGAGCTGGACCTGGAGCAGGTGCTGCACAGCATCACCGAGGCGGCGGCCGTGCTGGTCGACGCGGAATACGCCGCGCTGGGTGTGATCGCGCCGGGCGGGACGTCACTCTCGCAGTTCCTGACGGTCGGGGTCAGCGACGAGCAGATCGCCGCGATCGGCCCGTACCCGTCCGGGCACGGCATCCTCGGCGAGCTGATCAGGAACCCCCAGCCGCTGCGGCTGCCGAAGATCTCCGAGCACCCTTCGTCGTACGGTTTCCCGCCGCATCACCCGCCGATGAACACCTTTCTCGGCGTCCCGATCCGGGTGCGCGACCACGTCTTCGGCAACCTCTATCTGACCGAGAAGCGGGGCGGAGTCCAGTTCGACGAAGAGGACGAGTCCGTGCTGTCCACCTTGGCTGTCGCGGCCGGGGTGGCGATCGACAACGCCCGTCTGTACGAGGAGGCCAAGCGGCGCGAGCGCTGGCTGCGGGCGAACGCGGACATCACGCACAGTCTTATGTCGGGCAGCCCCCGCAGCGAAGTCCTCACTCTGATCGCCGAACGGGCCAAGGAGATCGCCGGCGCGGAACTGGCTGTGGTGGCGCTGCCGATGCCCGACACCGGCACGCTGGCGGTCGAGCTGGCGATCGGGCGGGACGCGGATGCTCACCGGGGGCTGGTGCTGCCGGTCGAGGGAAGCCTGAGCGGCGCCGCGTTCTCCGCGGGCGTACCGGTAACGAGCGCGGATGTCGCTCACGACGAGCGCGTTTCGGCCGGGCCGCCGCGGTTCGCCGGGCTGGGGCCCGCGGTGGCCGTGCCCATTGGCACCGCGGACGGGGTACGAGGAGTGCTGCTGCTGGCCCGCGAGGCGAGTGCGACGGTCTTCGCGGGCGAGGAGATCGACCCGCTGCGGATTTTCGCCGGTCAGGCGGCGGTGGCGATGGAGCTGGCGGAGCGACGCAACGACGCGGAGCAGATCGCCTTGCTGGAGGACCGCGACCGGATCGCCCGTGACCTGCACGACCTCGCGATCCAACGGCTCTTCGCCACCGGCATGACACTCCAGAGCGCGGGGCGTCTGATCGAGAACTCCCCAGCTTCGGAGCGTGTGCTGCGCGCGGTTGACGACCTGGACGAGACCATCAAGATCATCCGCTCGACCATCTTCGGGCTGCGCTCACACGAGACGGGGGCCGGGCAGGGCCTGCGGGCACGCGCTGTGCGGACGGTCGGGGAAGCGGCTCCGGCACTGCGCTTCGCGCCGAGCCTCCGGATGGAGGGGCTTCTGGACACCGACGTGCCGCGGGAGACTGCAGACCACCTGGTGGCGGTTCTCTCGGAGGCGCTGACCAATGTCTGCCGCCATGCGCACGCCACCCGGACCGACGTGGCCCTTCAGACGGACGGACGGGAAGTGGTGCTGACCGTCTCCGACAATGGGGTGGGGCTCCCTCCCGACGGGCGCCGTAGCGGCCTGGCCAACATCTCGGAGCGGGCCCAGCAGCTGGGCGGCGAGCTGGAGTTGACCTGCCCGTCCGGTGGCGGAACCTCGCTGGTCTGGCGCGTCCCAGTACAGATCACCTGAGTCCCATTCCCAGGTTCCACCGGGATCACGGGGCGGACTGCTGCTCGTGCGACACGCGCCTGTCCGAACGGAATTCATCGCGGTCCACAACACGTCCGGTCACCAGCTCGGGACGGATCCGGATGAATACTCCGTCCGGCACCGGCACCCACGAGCGCGGTCCGGTCCGCAGCAGCCGTTCGCGCTCCCCCGGGTCAGTGACCAGGATCGCCGGGCCAATGACGACGACACTCCAACCGGTGCCGGCCGCCTCGTCGAACCGGTCCGCCTCGAACGCCACCACTGCCTGGCCCACTGCGCGGGCCACTCGCGAGGCCGCCGAGGTGCACAGCACCACGCAGAAGTCATGATCCAGGGAGAAGTTCACCGGCAGGACGGCAGGCAGGGCCTGGTCGGTGTAGACGATGCGCCCGATCGACACCTGCCCCAGCAGACGCAGGCACTCCTGCCGGTCGAGCTCTCGGAAGCCGTCGTGGTGGTGCATGGCGTCCATCCTTAGGGCGGTCCGCCCGGATCGTAGGGCACGCAAAGCCTCGCCGATACCTCCCGTTGTCCGGAACTGCGGTTGTATGTACCCAACGCTCCGGTGTCGGCCTGTGCTTGGGAATGGGCCGAGAGTCCCTGGTCATCGGGCGAACGGCCCGTGCCGGGCGGTGTGAGCAGCAATGTTCACGGACAGAAGCGCCCGCGCGCTTCGGTGCCCAAGGCGCGCGGGTGCGAGATGTGCGGCCCGGGCCGTCGTCCTCCGCCGATCCGGGCCGCAGCCAGGGCCGACCGGCCCTCGCCAGGACCGGCCCGGTCCGTATCAGGTGATCCTGCGCCGCCACCCCGGACCGACCTCCCCCCACTCCTTCGCCCACTGGTCCATGCGGATGCGGTCAAGACGCCCGCGTGCGGCACAGCCGGCGGCCGCCACCAGTCCACCCCAGGCGCCGAGGGCCAGTGCTCCGGCGGCAACCGCCTGGGCCGCCACCTCCGCGCCGGCGACCGGCGGCGTGGTCGGAGTCCCCCAGCGGTCCGTCCAGAACACGACCTTCGCTCCGGCAGGGCCGCTCGCCTCGACACTCACCGTCGCGGTACGGACCACGCCGTATCGGTCCCTCCAGCGCACCGGCGCCCGGACTTGCGCCTTCACACCGTCTGCCGTGGGAATCGCCTCGGGCACGGCCTCGGTGAGCACGGCCTTGACGGCGTACCGTTCCGCCCGATGCCGCTCTTGGGTGTGCACGACGGCCAAGCCCGCTGCGAGGGTGACGGCTGCTCCGCCGACCACCGCCAGCACCCATACGGCAAGCACGATCCAGGCCTCGACCACGTCGCTGCGGCGCCTGAGCGGGCTGCGCCGCCATCGCCAGAACCTCGTACTCGTACGCCCGTTGCTCCTCATCTTGACTCCACACCCCCTGGTGAGCGGGGACGACCGTGACACTCCGGGCCCCGTTCCCGCGGACGGCGGGCGAGCCATTGACGATCGGGCCGTATAGACCCGACCACCGCCTGTACAAGGGCCGTTCAGTCCTTGTGCCCCGAGGCGTCGCGTCCCGGTGAGGCACGACAGCCAGCCCTTGTCGCACGGGCCAAACCGTCCGTGCCGACCACGACGCGCCCGGGTGTCCCGTAACAGACCCGGAGCGCTGCCGGCCATCGTGTCCTCCTCCCGTGTCGCGATCGCCGGGGTGACATCTGCTCACGCTGCCACGGTGCCCGCGAGGCCAGGAGGGCCGCTCAGGCCCAAATGTGGGGGCCGAACGTCCCCCTCCGGGCGGAGAGCCGTACACGGGTGTCCGTGCTACCCGCGACAGTGGCCCGGCCTGCGAAACCGCGGGCCGCCGCACAGCCCGTAGAGGTCTCCGGCACGGCCGACCGGCCCCTTGCGGAGGACCTTTGTCCCCTTCCGTTCAGCCCGGCGCAGAACGAGGGTGAAGACCCGGACCGTCGGATCCTTCCGGTCCGTCGAGGAGGTGGCCAAGGTGATCCGCATCAGAGCCATCGTCCGGCCGACACCCAGCGAGCGACGCCCGCCCCTGGACCGGCACACGCCCTCCGGACGCCCGCTCCCTTATTGAACGGCGCCTCTCGCGGAGGGGGCGCAGCAGAGGGATGAGGAAGCCATGAAGCACCGCACCGTCGAAGACCTGATGACCCGCGAAGTGATCCGGGTCCGCCCCGACACGCCCTTCAAGGACGTCGTACGGCTGCTCGCCGAGCACGGCGTCACCGCAGTGCCCGTGGTCAACGAGCAGGACAACCCCGTCGGCGTGGTCTCGGAGGCGGACCTGCTCCGGCACGAGGCAGCCCAGCCAGATCCGGGGGGCCGTGCGGCGTCGCTGGGGATGCGCCCCCGCGACCGCGACCGCGCCGCGGCAGAGACCGCCGAAGGGCTGATGACCTCGCCCGCCGTGACCGCCCGCGCCCAGTGGAGCATCGTCGAAGCGGCCCGGGAAATGACCCGCCACCAGGTCAAGCGGCTGCCCGTGGTCAACGAGGCCGGACACCTCGTCGGGATCATCAGCCGAAGCGATCTCCTTCGGGTCTTTCTGCGGCAGGACAGCGCGATCCGCGAGGAGATCACCCGAGAGGTCCTGAGAGACACGCTGTCCCTCTCTTCCGAAGAAGTCCAAGTCAGTGTGGTCGACGGTGTGGTGACGCTGACCGGCAGGGTCAGCCAGCGCAGCCTCATCCCGATCGCGATGCGGCTGTGCCAGGCCGTCGACGGCGTCGTCACCGTGCACGGGGTTCTCGACTCACCCGGCGACGACGAGTTTGGGGCGGCCGAAGCGACCAACCCCGACAGTGTCGTCGGATACACCCAGCGCCATTGAAGTCATCGATCGGGGCAGCGGACCCGCCGACGTCGGTTCAGGTGCCGTCGGTGAGCCGGCGGCACGCGGCCCCGGCCTCACTCGGCCGGATGTGTGGGGTGTTCACTGCTCGTGCCGTCGAGTGCGCGTAGCACCTCCGATCACGTTGTGGTCGAAGGTGATGGTCAGGTCTGGCACGGCACGGACCTCGAACCGTCTGTCCACGGAGCGGGGCCGCTCGGTCACGCCGCCGACGACCATCTGAGGGGCATCAGACTCGGCGGGGCGATCCCGAACCCGAACCCGCCGCCGGCGCCGGCGCCGGCGCCGGCGGCGGCGGCGGCGGCGGCGGCGGCGGCGGCGCCGAACATCCCTACCGCTCCCCGGGCAGGGTGAGTGTGCAGGATTCCCCGGGCGCCACCGAGACCGTGCGGTCAGGCAGGGCGATGTCGATCGGTGCGCGGTCGGATTCGGGCACGGTGATCTGCAGCTCCCCCGGGCGCAGCCGGAGCCGGACTCCCCAGTGGCCCTGGTAGCGGATCGCGAAGCCGTACTCCGACAGCTCCGGCAGCGGCACCGGGTTGAGCCACAGCGCGCCGCCCCGGGTCTCGAGGCCGGTCAGTCCGCGTTGCACGAGATCGAGGGTGCCGGCCATGGCGCCGAGATGGATGCCCTCGCCGGTGGTGCCACCCTGCAGATCGGCGATATCTCCTGCCAGTGCCTCCTGGCAGAACGTCCATGCTTCAGCGCGCCGCACTCTCGCCAGCACCCAGCCGTGCACGAGGCTGCTGAGCGTCGAGCCGTGGCTCGTGCGACGCAGGTAGTAGTCGACGGTGCGCTGCCAGATGGTGTCGTCCACTTCGTGGCCGAGCCGACGGAAGAGCCCCTGGAGTTCGGCCGGTGAGAAGAGATAGCCGAGCATCAGCACGTCGGCCTGTTTCGATGCCTGGTAGCGGTTGGCCGTGTCGCCCTCGGCCTCCAGGATCCGGTCGAGGCGCCGGATGTCGCCGTAGCGGTCCCGGTAGCGGTCCCAGTCGAGTTCAGCGAGCTCGCCATAGCCGTCGAACTGACTGATCACCCCGGCATGGAAGGGGACGTGCAGCTTGCGGGAGACCTCCTCCCACCTTGCGGGTTCGCCGTCGTCGAGCCCGATGCGCTCGGCCAAGTCCCGGCGGCGCGGTTCAGGGAGAGAGTGCAGCACGTCGAGGGCGCGGGCGAGCACCCAGGCCGCGGTGACATTGGTGTACGTGTTGTCGACAAGGCCTGGTTCCTTCGCCTCGGGATAGGCGTCGTGGTACTCGTCGGGGCCTACGACTCCGCGGATCCGGTAGCGGCCGAGCGCCTCGTCGTAGGCGGCGGACGACGCCCAGAACCGGGCGATCTGCAGCAGCATTTCGGCGCCCTTGGTGTGCAGGAACTCCGTGTCGCCGCTCGCCTCGCAGTACTGCCACACGTTGTACGCGATCGCCGATCCGACGTGGTGCTGGAGCCGGGAGTGGTCGGGCAGCCAGCGCCCCGAGCGCGGGTTGAGGTGCAGCTGCTGGGTCTCCTCGCGGCCGTTGCTGCCGCTCTGCCAGGGGTACATGGCCCCGGCGCGTCCGGCGTCGCGGGCTGCGAAGCACGCTCGTTCCAGGCGCCGGTGGCGATAGCTGAGCAGGGCCCGGGAGACCTCGGGGAAGTGGAGGTTCAGATAGGGCAGGACAAACAGTTCGTCCCAGAAGACATGACCTCGGTACGACTCGCCGTGCAGTCCCCGGGCCGGGACTCCGACGTCGAGGTCCGCGGTGTGCGGGGAGAGCGTCTGCAGGACGTGGAAGAGGTGGAGCCGCAGGACCGGGCCCGAGCTGTTCGGCACGTCGAGTTCGGCCGTGCGCCACAGCTGGCGCCAGGCCGTGCGGTGCGAGGCCAGCAGGGCATCGAAGTCCGGAGCACGGCTCACCCGGTCGACAGCGGCATGCAGCGGGTCGCTGATCGCCCGGTCCCGGGAGGTGTGCAGGGCGACCGTCTTGTCGACGGTGACTGTCCGGCCTTCGGCCAAGGGAAGGCGCAGGACGTGAGCAACCCGCAAGTCCTCGTGGCGGTTGGTGGGCTCGGCCGGGACGTCGGCCACGGTGCGTGCGGCCAGGCCGACCCGGATGTCAGAGGTGCTGGTGCGGCAGCGGAGCCACATGGTGTCCGACGCGGAGGTCCCCGTGTGAACGTGGGTGAGATGACGGCCGGCAAGCAGTCCGTAACGCTCGACGCCGGTGTTGGCAACGGCGCCGTCGAGGGCCGACTCGACCTCAATCTCCCCGGACCACCCCTCCGCGGTGAACTCGGTGCGCAGCAACGCCAGATGGGGGTGAGCCATGTGGACCAGGCGCAGCTGTCGCACCCGGAGGCGCCGGCCGCTCTCGTCCTCGTACCGCAACGTGCGCTCCAGCGTGCCGACGCGCAGGTCCAGCGCCTGGTGATGGTCGAGGAGCCTGTGGGTGTCCGGAGTGAGCCAACTCCCGGAGCCCGTACGGAAACGCAGGGGCAGCCAGTTGGGCAGATTGGCTATGTCCTCGTTCTCGACGTGCCGCCCCGCCACGTCCGAGATCAGCCGGTTGTAGCAACCCGCCGCATACGTGCCCGGGTAGTGGACGGAGTCCGCCGTGCACTCGGGGGCCGCCCCACGGGTCGCGAAGTAGCCGTTGCCGAGGGTACACAGCGACTCGCGCAGGCGCTCCTCTTCCGGGTCGTAGCCTTCGTACTCCCAGGTCCAGTCGCGCATCGTCAACCCTTCTGGCAGTCGCTGTCGGTGAGGAGTTCCGCGAGGTCACGGACCACCACATCCGCGCCGTGCTTCAGCAGTTCAGCACGCGTCTGTGGCGTACGCGCCCGGTCCACACCGACGACCAGGCCGAAGCCGCCGCGGCGCCCGGCCTCGACTCCGGCCAGAGCGTCCTCGACGACAGCGGTACGGGAGGTGGGGACACCAAGGCGGCCGGCCGCCTCCAGGAACAGCGCGGGGTCGGGTTTGCCGGGCAAGTGCAGGCGCGCCGCCTCACCGCCGTCCACCAGGGCATCGAAGAGGTCCAGCACTCCCGCGTGTTCGAGGAGTTCGCGGGCGTGCCGGGAGGCGGAGGCGGCGGCCAGTGGTACACCGGCGGAGCGCAGGGCACGCAGCAGCCGGACCGTGCCCGGATAGGCGTCGACGCCGTGTTCCCGCAGCCGCGCGGTGAACAAGCGCTCCTTGCTCCCGGCGACGGCCTGCACCTCCGCGGCGGGCAGCCGCAGCCCCCGGGACTCCAGGAAGGCCGCGGCACCGTCCATCCGTGACTTGCCGTCGACGTACCGCAGATAGTCCTCCCGCACGTCGAAGGGGCGCCGCTGGGCGGGATCGGCGGGCGGGTGATCGCGCAGGTAGGCGTCGAAGGCGGTCTTCCAGGCGGCGGCGTGCAACCGCGCGGAGTCGGTGATCACTCCGTCGGTGTCGAGGACCACGGCCGCCATACCCCGCAGCGCGCGGGGCATGGCTGTGTCGGGCTGTGTCGGATTCATGAGTCGTCGGCCACCAGGGCGGGGAGTTCGAGGAGCCGGTTTCTGTAGCCCCATTCATTGTCGTACCAGGCGAAGACCTTCACCTTCTCGCCGTTCGCCTGGGTCAGAGCGGGGTCGAAGACGCACGGGGCGGGATCCCCGATGACGACGCGGGCGGCGTCGGTGCTGGTCGGAATGATGCCCAGGGCGCTCATGTCGTCACGCCCTTTGCGGTACGACGGCCACCGGGCACACCGACTGGTGCAGCACCGCGTGGGCAACCCGGCCGAGTTGGAGGCCAAAGTGCCCGTGCCGCCGCTGGGCGCCGACAACCAGCAGATCTGCCGCGGCCGAGGCGTTCATGAGCACCATGCGGGCGGGACCCTCGGCCGTTGCCCGGTGCAGCTTCACGGTGGGGTGGTCCGCCACGGCTTCACGTAGCGCCGCTTCGAGGATCTCCGCGGCCTGGCTCTCGTGGTAACGGGCGGCGTCTTTGGCGACCAGAGGATGGTCGGCCCCCTCGTGCGCGGGGCAGCGCCACGCCCGGATGGCGTGCAGGGCAGCCCGGCGCCTCTCCGCCTCGCGGAACGCGAAACGCACAGCGGCCGAGCCCTCCGGGGGTTCATCGACGCCGAGGACGATCCGCCGGTGCATGCCGCTCTGCGGGTCGTGGTTGCCGCGAATGACGAACACCGGGCAGTCGGCGCGGGCGGCGACTGCCAGGCTGACCGAGCCGAGCAGCATCTCGGCGAGTCCGCTGCGGCCGCGCGAGCCGGTGACCAGGCCGGAGGCGTTGCGTCCCTCGCTCAGCAGGGCGCTCACCGTGTCCTCGGGCAGGATGTCCGTCTGAATCTTCAGGTCGGGGTCGCGACGGCGGGCGCGTTCCGCGGCGGTACCTACGATGTTCTCGGCCATGACCCGCTCCGAGGAACGTCCCAACTCCTGGGCGAGCGCGGCCCCTTCGTACCGCTCCCACATCGACGCGTTCACCAGGCGCAGCGGTACACCGTGCAGGGCTGCTTCGTCGGCCGCCCAGTCCACGGCCCGCAGGCTGGACTCGGATCCGTCCACGCCTACAACGAGGGGCAGCTCCATTGTCCCCACCTTCTTCCTTCTCATGCGGAGTGCGGACTTCTTGGGCTCAGTCGTGGGGGACCACCGCAACGGGCGAGGTGGCGTGGTGGAGCACGGCATGTGTGACGGGCCCGATGTGGGCGCCGAGCGGCGAACGGCGAGTACGGCGGCCGACAACGACCAGGGACGCGTCTCGGGAGGCGTCCACCAGGTGGTTGGCGGGTTTGCCCGATCTCGACCGCTCGACGACCTCGACGGCCGGGAACTTCTGCCGCCAGGGGCGCAGCGTCTCGGCCAGGGAGTCCGCGGCCTGGGCGGCCAGTTGGGCGTTCATCCTCGGGTCGGCAGGAAGCCCGTATGCGAAGTAGGGCGGCAAGTTCCAGCCGTGGACGACGTGCAGGGCGGTTGCACGGCGCGCAGCCGCATCGAAGGCGAACTCGATCACCGAGTCGTCCGGGTGCTCGGTGTCGAGGCCCAGCACAACGGGCCGTTTTGCAGTGGAACCGGGCGCGCGCTCGTCCTCGGTCTTCTCCTCTTCCTCTGCCCGTACGAGGACGACGGGCCGCTCCGTGTGGGCCACGGTTGCCATGCCGACGGACCCGACCATGAATCCGGCGACGCCGCTCAGGCCGCGGGAGCCCAGGACCAGCAGCTCGGCGTCCCGGGCCTCTTCGGGCAGGATGGTGCCGGGCCGGCCGGCGACCTGATCCACGGTGATCTCCACATCCGGGTGACGGAGCCGCAGCTCGTCGGCCGTCTCGCGGGGAATGCGCTCCGCCCAGTGCTGCATCGTTTCGCCGCCCAGGAGTGGAGCCTGAATGTAGGGCTGCGGTTCCCAGACGTTGACGAGGCGTAGCGGCAGACCGCGCAGCCGCGCTTCGCGGGCGGCCCATTCGGCGGCGGCCAGACTCTCGTTCGAGCCGTCCAGGCCGACGGTGACGGTGCGGGACATGATGCGTACCTCCTGGATGGCGGGCGGATCTGTCGGACGATCCGCTTCCAGCGTCGTTGACTCGGCGGGTGTCTTGGAGGGGCCGCAGGTCCCCGGCCCGGGCCGGTCGGCCCATACCTGGGCGGCCGGCGACCGGGGACCGGCAGCCCCCTCCTCGGAAGGTGGCACAGGGGTCAGCACAGCCAGCCGTTGCGGCGTACGAACGGCAGTCGTGCCCAGATCCGGCCGAGCCCCCAGGTCTCGCCCGCGGACGTCAGAGCGAGGGCGACAAGGGCGGCCGCATAGATGACGTGGTACTCCACGACGGGGTTGGTGGACATGCTCGGCGAGCCGTCGGACAGGTGCTGGGCAGGCGGCCACTCCGCGAGCCACATCAGCGCCATCATCGCCGTGCCGGCGACTGCCGCCAGGCGCAGCGCGGTACCGGTCAGCAGGGCGGCACCGATGCCGAGCAGGCCGAGCATGAACAGCCAGTCCGCCCAGGCGGCACCTGCCCAGTCGTGGAACGTGGACTCCATGGGCCCGGCTGCGACGGAGCTCAGGAAGCCCTTGGTCGGCGAACCGCCGTCGATCCAGCCCTTGCCGGACGGGGTGGCATAGCCCCAGCCGAAGGTCTTGTCGAGGAACGCCCACAGGAAGACGAAGCCGGTCAGGAGGCGCAGGGCCGCGATGGCGTAGGCCGGCCGGGTTTGTGTACCAGCGGTCGTCGCGGACGCCGTCCTGGTCCTGCGCCACGAGGGAAAGTGGAAGACGGGGCGCTTGTGGGGGTGCTCGTGCACAGCCATGGTGGTGTTCCCTTCGGAGGATGCCGGGTCGGTGCCTGACATCACTTACTGTCGTGGCCCGGCGCCCCAGTCCGCCGGGGGCCGAAAGGCGGTACTGCAGGGGCTGAACGGCCCTGGTTCCGGGGCTCGTTGGGGTACGGAGGCGGATCATGAGGCCGGTCGGCCCTCGCGACTGCGCGGGGGCGGCGGGATGCTGAGGGGCCGCGACGAAAGGAGTCCCATGTCCCAGCGGACCGGTGCGGGCGGCCCGAGGTGGCGCCTGGTGCCCGGAGTGGCCGTACTGGTGGGATACGAGCGCTCCTGGCTGCGCGGCGACCTGCTGGCCGGGGTGACGGTGGCTGCGTATCTCGTGCCGCAGGTGTGGCGTACGCGGGCGTGGCCGGGCTGCCGCCGGTCGCCGGGCTGTGGGCGATCCTTCCCGCACTGGTGCTGTATGCCCTGCTGGGCTCCTCGCGGCTGCTTTCGGTCGGCCCCGAGTCGACGACCGCGCTGATGACCGCCACGGTGGTCGGGCCGCTCGCCGCCGGAGATCCGGGCAGGTATGCCGTGCTGGCGGCTACGCTTGCCGTCGCGGTCGGGCTGCTGTGCCTGGTGGCGTGGGCGGTACGGCTGGGTTTCGTCGCCGATCTGCTGTCGCGGCCGGTTTTGGTCGGCTATCTGGCCGGCGTGGCGCTCATCATGATGGTGGACCAGCTGCCCAAGCTCACCGGCGTACGAACCGAGGGGGCCGGATTCTTCCCCCAGCTCGCCTCCTTCGTACGGCATCTTCCTCAGATCCACGCGGCGACAACCGTCTTCGCCGCGGCCACGCTGATCTTCCTGTTCACGATGTCGCGGTACGCCCACGCCGTGCCCGCCCCGCTGCTGGCCCTGGTCCTCGGAACCGCCGTCGTGGCGACTTTCGGCCTCGAGGACCACGGCATCGCGGTGATCGGCGAGATCCCCGCGGGGCTCCCGCGGCCCGATGTACCGGACCTGGGCGAGCTGCCGCATCTGCTGCTGCCCGCACTCGGCGTGCTCCTCGTCGCCTACACCGATGTGATCCTCACGGCGCGGGCCTTCGCGTCACGCGACGGCGCCCATCGGTTGGACGCCAACCAGGAACTGCTGGCCCTGGGAGCGGCGAACCTCGGCGCCGGCGTCCTGCACGGCTTCCCGGTGAGCAGTAGCGCCAGCCGTACCGCGCTCGCCGATTCGGCGGGCGGCCGCAGCCAGGCGTACTCGCTCGTCGCGTGCGCGGCCGTGCTGGCGGTGCTGCTCTTCCTCAGCCCGCTTCTGGCGGACGCGCCCGCGGCCGTGCTCGGCGCCCTGGTCGTCTACGCCGCCGTCCGCATGATCGACCTGGCGGGGTTCCGGCGGCTGGCCTCCTTCCGCCGCCGGGAACTGCTGCTGGCGCTCGGCTGCCTGGCCGGCGTGCTGGCCCTGGACATCCTCTACGGCGTGCTGGTGGCGGTCGGGCTCTCGGTGGCCGAGCTGCTGGCGCGGGTGGCCCGGCCGCACGATGCCGTCGAGGGCCTGGTGCCCGGTGTGGCCGGGATGCACGACGTGGACGACTATCCACAGGCCCGCACCATCCCCGGGTTGCTCGTCTACCGCTACGACTCGCCGCTGTTCTTCGCCAACGCCGAGGACTTCAGACACCGCGCGCTGGCCTCGGTTGACGAGCAGGAAGGTCGCGTGTCGTGGTTCGTCCTCAACACGGAGGCCAATGTGGAGGTGGACATCACCGCGCTGGACGCGGTCGAATCGCTGCGCCACGAACTGACCGGTCGCGGCATCGTCTTCGCACTCGCCCGCGTGAAACAGGAGCTGCGCGACGATCTGAACGCGTACGGGCTGACCGAATCGGTCGGCCCCGACCGGATCTTCGCCACTCTGCCGACCGCCGTGGCGTCATACCGGCAGTGGAGCCGCGCCCAGGGAGACGACCAGACTCAGTGACCACCCGGCGAGACTCCTGATGGCATGGCTGCTCAGGCCGACCGGCCCTCGATGGCGGCGCGTCCCGCTTCGAGTCGGGCGACCGGGACTCGGAAGGGGGAGCAGGAGACGTAATCGAGTCCGGCGTCGTGGAAGAAGTGGATGGAGTCCGGGTCCCCGCCGTGCTCGCCACACACACCGATCTTGAGGCCCGGATGGGCTGTGCGGCCCTCCTCGACGGCTATACGGATGAGCCGGCCGACGCCGTCCCTGTCGAGCGTCTCGAAGGGCGAGGTGGCGAAGATCCCCTGGTCGAGGTAGGCGGGGAAGAACGAGGCTTCTACGTCGTCGCGGGACAGGCCCCAGGCGGTCTGGGTCAGGTCGTTGGTGCCGAAGGAAAAGAAGTCGGCGGCCTCCGCGATGCAGCCGGCGGTCAGCGCGGCGCGGGGCAGCTCGATCATCGTGCCGACGGGGCACCGCACGGCGATGCCGGATGCCTCCGACACCTCGGCGAGAACGCGCTCCGCGGCGGCGCGTACGATCCGCAGCTCCTCGGCCGTACCGACCAGCGGGACCATGATCTCGGCCCGTGGGTCGCCGCCGGCCCGCGTCCGCTCCACGACGGCCTCGGCGATCGCTCGTACTTGCATCTGCACCAGGCCCGGGACGACGAGCCCGAGACGCACGCCACGCAGCCCGAGCATGGGGTTGCTCTCGTGCATGCGCTCCACGGCCGCCAGCAATCGCCTGTCGCGGTCGGTCGGAGTAGTGGCGACACGCACAGCGAGTTCGGTGCGGTCGGGCAGGAACTCGTGCAGGGGCGGGTCGATGAGGCGGATCGTCACCGGCAGGCCGTCCATTGCGGCGAGGATTCCGGTGAAGTCGCTACGTTGGAGCGGCAGTAGGGCGTCCAGCGCCGCGCGCTGCCCGGCCTCGTCCTCCGCGAGGATCAACGCCTCGACGAGACTTCGGCGCTCGCCCAGGAACATGTGCTCGGTGCGGCAGAGCCCGATGCCTTGGGCCCCCAAGCGCCGGGCACGGACCGCGTCCTCGGGGGTGTCGGCGTTGGCTCGCACCTCCAGTCGCCGTACGGCGTCAGCCCGTTCGAGGGTTCGGGCCACAGCGCTTGTCAGCGCCCCGTCCTGCTCGCCGGTCTCCAGGAAGCGCGCAACCGGCGATTCGGTCAGCGGCAGGGCGCCGAGGTGGACCGTACCCGCGGTGCCTTCCACGGAGATCACCGTGCCTTCGGTCACCACGGTCCCGTCGGCCGCGGTGAACTGCCGTGCCCCGGTGTCCACCGCGAGTTCCTCGGCCCCGCACACGCAGACCTTGCCCATGCCCCGCGCGACGACGGCCGCGTGGCTGGTCTTGCCGCCCCGGCTGGTCAGTACGGCCTCCGCCGCGACCATTCCCGGCAGGTCGTCGGGCGTGGTCTCACGGCGTACGAGAACTGTCTTCTCACCGGCCGCGGCACGGCGTACCGCTTCGGCGGAGTCGAACACGGCCGCTCCGACCGCCGCGCCCGGCGAGGCCGGGACCCCGTGTGCCAGCGGTTGACCGGTCGCGTCCTCGTCGAAGCGGGGGAACATCAGCCGGGCGAGCTGGTGCCCGCCGACCCGGGCGAGCGCCTCGTCCTCGCTGATCAGGCGCTCGTCGACAAGTTCGTGCGCGATACGGAACGCGGCCTCGGCGGTGCGCTTGCCGACCCGGGTCTGGAGCATCCACAGCGTGCCGCGTTCGATGGTGAACTCGACGTCGCACAGGTCTCGGTAGTGGCGTTCCAGGGTCCGCAGGTGGTCGCCGAGCTGCAGATAGGAGGACGGATCCAGACGCTTGAGCTCCTGGAGGGGTACGGCGTTGCGGATGCCCGCGACGACGTCCTCCCCCTGCGCGTCGGTCAGGTAGTCACCGTAGACGCCGCGTGCCCCGGTAGCCGGGTCGCGGGTGAAGGCGACGCCCGTGCCGGAATCGGGACCGAGGTTGCCGAACACCATCACCTGGATGTTGACGGCGGTGCCCAGGTCGTCGGGAATGTGCTCCCGCCTGCGGTAGAGGCGGGCGCGCTCGCCGTTCCACGAACGGAAGACGGCACGGATCGCCTGGTACAGCTGCTCGACCGGGTCCTGTGGGAACTCCTCACCGGTCGCCTCACGGATCAGCGTCTTGAACTCGTCGGCCAGCAGAGCGAGATCATGCGCGTCGAGCCCGGTGTCGCTCGCCACGCCGCGGTCCGCCCTGTGCCGGGACAGGGCGTCCTCGAACAGCTCCGGGTCGACGCCCAGCACCGTGCGGCCGAACATCTGCAGCAGTCGGCGGTACGAGTCCCAGGCGAACCGCTCCTGTCCGGTGGCCTTGGCGAGTCCGCGTACGGATGCGTCGCTCAGGCCGATGTCGAGGATCGTCTCCATCATGCCGGGCATCGAGAACCTGCTGCCCGAACGCACGGACAACAGCAACGGGTTGTCGCTCTCGCCCAGCTGCCGGCCGACTCGCCGCTCCAGATCCGCGAGTGCCTGCGCGACCTGCACCCCGAGCTCCACCGGTTCCTCGCCGGCGGCCAGGTACTCACGACAGGCCTGCGTGGTGACGGTGAACCCAGGAGGCACGGGCAGCCCCAGCCGGGTCATCTCGGCCAGGTTGGCACCTTTGCCCCCGAGCAGGTCCGCCATCTCACGACTGCCCTCGCCGAATCCGTACACGTACTGCCTCATGGGTCTCGATCTCCTGCTGCGGTGGGTCAGACGTGCGGGACGACGGCCACGGGGCAGCCGACGTGGTGCAGCACCGCATGAGCGACGGGGCCGATGTGGATGCCAAGGTGCCCGGTGCGGATCCGGCGCCCGACGACGACCAGGCCCGCCCCGGTCGAGGCGCGCGTCAGCTCGGAGGCCGCCCGGCCTTCGGTGACGGTCCCGGTGACAGTGACCTCGGGGAACTTCTCCCGCCAGGGGTGCAGCGCCGCACTCACGGCGTGTTCGTGCTCTGCGAGCAGTTCCGGGCCGGGCGTCGGGACGAGTTGGTCGACGGCGGCATACGGGGGCGGGGCGCTGAAGGTGTGGATCACGCGCAGCGCGGCACCACGATGCTGCGCGGTGTCGAAGGCGAACTCGATCAGTTCGTCGCACGAGCTGCTGGTGTCGAGGCCGAGGACAATGTTCCGGTACGGGGTCTTGACCGAGTCCCGGTCCGGGGAGGCTCCCTCGGGGGCCGGGAACTGTTCGTCGGCCGCTTCCTCACCGGCGCGTACGAGGACCACAGGGCGCGCCGCCCGCGCGACGACCGCCTGGGACACCGAGCCGACAAGGAACCCCGCGACGCCGCTGAGCCCTCGGGAGCCGAGTACCAGCATTTCGGCCCGCTCGGCCGCCGTGAGCAGGGCCGTGACCGTCGATTCGGCCACCGACTCGTCGTCGATGTGCAGCGCGGGGTGTGAGGCACGCACGCTGTCGCTCGCCTGGCTGAGGGTCCGGTGCGCCCAGTAGCGCTGGGTCGTGCCGGCGGGCACGTAGATGGGGGGACGCGGCTGCCACTGCCAGGCGTGCACCAGCCGCAGCGACAGGCCGCGGCGCAGGGCCTCCCGGGCCGCCCAGTGCGCGGCTGCGAGGCTCTCGGGGGATCCGTCGATTCCGGCGACGACGTGTCGATGCATGATCCGCACCTCCTGTGCAGGGACTGCTTCGTGCCTTGCCATCGAGCCTGGCGTGTGCGCGGTCGGGTGCGCAGGGGCCACACAGACCCTTCCTGGGGCCCTTTGGCCCAACGCTCCCAGGCAGGTCCGCACGCAGGCTGGAGGCAAACGCAGCGGAGGGAGAGGAATCATGTCCGGCTCCACGCATTCCGCCCGTATCGCCATCATCGGGGTCGGCAACGAGTTCCGCCACGACGACGGGGTGGCCTGGGCGGTGATCGCCCGGCTGCGGGAGCGGGCTGCCGGTCGTCCCCTGCCCCCGGGAACGGTCCTGTCGGTGTGCGACGGAGAGCCGGGCCGACTGATCGGGCTGTGGGAGAACGCGGACCTGGCCGTGGTACTGGACGCCGCACACGCCCATCCCGGCCACCCGGGGCGGGTGCACCGGCTGGAGCTGGACGCCGCCGAGCTGGGGCAGCCGCACACGACGAGTTCGCACGGGCTGGGCCTCGGTGAGGCCGTCGAGCTGTCGCGGGCGCTGGGGCGACTGCCCGGCCATCTCGTGGTGTACGCCGTCGAAGGGGCGGACACGTCGCTCGGCACCGGCCTGTCGGAGCCGGTTGCTGCGAGGGTCGAAGCACTCGTCGAACGGGTGGAGGACGAGATCGTCCGCCGCCGGGACGCGGCCGCGCGCGGCCTCCGCGATACACACAGCGGTGGCCCACCATGAGCGGCGAGCGCACCGCCCAGCGCATCGAGGTCTTCGGCACGGTCCAGGGTGTGGGTTTCCGCCCGCACGTGCACCGCCTGGCGACCGGCCTGGAGCTGGACGGCTGGGTGCGCAACGCGAACGGCCATGTGGAACTCACCGTTGCCGGGCCGCCGTCCGCACTGCGCGACTTCGTCCACCGGATACGGAGCGATGCGCCCCCGCTGGCCGCTGTACGCCGGATACGGGTGACGGGCCTCGTCGGCAGACCCCCGGCGCCCGGAACGGGGTTCACCGTCCGCGGCAGTTCCGCCCACGCGCCGCACGCGCCCCGTGAGATCCCGCCGGACGCGGCCACTTGTGAGGCATGCCTGCGCGAGCTGTTCGACCCTGCCGACCGCCGCTATCGCTATCCGTTCATCAACTGCACCGACTGCGGCCCCCGTGCCACGGTCATCGACGATCTCCCGTACGACCGAGTGCGCACCGCCATGCGCGGCTTCCGCCTGTGCCCGCCCTGCGCGGCCCAGTACGCCGATCCCGCCGACCGCCGCTTCCACGCAGAACCCCTGGCGTGCCCCGACTGCCGACCCGTCCTCGCATGGAACGGCCTGGCCGGGGAGGACGCGCTGCGCGCCGCCGTGGCCGCCGTGGCCGCGGGAGGGATCATCGCGGTGAAGGGCATCGGCGGCTACCAACTGGTGTGCGACGCGGGCAACGCGGCCGCCGTCGCCGAGCTCCGCCGCCGCAAGCGGCGTCCCGCGAAGCCGTTCGCGGTGATGGTGCGGGACCTGGCCGCGGTCGAGCGCCTGGCGCGGACCAGTCGCTCGGAGCGGGCGGTGCTGACGTCTGCGTCGCGGCCTGTGGTGCTGCTCACCGCCCGTGCGGGGCAGTTGTGCCCCGATGTTCACCCCGGTACCGACAGGATCGGGTTGTTCCTGCCCACCACCGGACTGCATCATCTGCTGCTGCACGATCTGGACCGGCCGCTCATCGTCACCAGCGGCAACCGGGCGGAGGAGCCCACCGCCATCGACGACGCCGAGGCCCGCCGGAGCCTGGCATCGGTCGCCGACGGCTTCCTCACCCACGACCGGCCGATCCGCGCGCGCTACGACGATTCCGTGGCCACCGTCGCCGGCCGCGCCGTGCTCACCATCCGCCGTGCCCGCGGCCTCGCCCCGGCGCCGCTGCCGCTCCCCGTCCCGGCAGCGCTGCCTCTGGTCGCAGCCGGTGCACAGCTCAAGCACACCTTCACCCTCGCCGAGGGCCGGCACGCGCACCTCGGTCCGCACGGTGGCGATCTTGCCGACGCGGCGACCCTGGACGCCTTCGCGACCTCGTACACCGATCTGCGACGCCTCACCGGCATCACCCCGAGCGCCGTCGCCCATGACCTCCACCCGGGATACCTCTCCACCCAGTGGGCCCACTCCTGGCCCGTCGAGCATCGCATCGCCGTTCAGCATCACCACGCCCACGTGGCCGCCTGCGCCGCGGAACACGGCGTGCGCGGCCCCTTCATCGGCGTGGCTTACGACGGGCTCGGCCTCGGCGACGACGGCACATTGTGGGGCGGCGAGATCCTGGTCGCGGACCTGGCCGGCTACCGGCGCGTCGGCCAGTTCGCCACCGCACCCCTGCCGGGCGCCGAGGCGGCGGTGCGCCACCCGTCCCGGATGGCACTGGGCTACCTGTACGGCGCTGAGACGCTGGGCACGCCCCGCCCCGCGCCCTGGCTGACGAAGCCGTTCACCGAACGGCTCGATCCCCGCGAGGTGCGGTTGGTGCGGGCGATGACCGAACGCGGGATCAACTGTCCGCGCACCTCCAGCGCGGGCCGGCTGTTCGACGCGGCCGCCGGTCTGCTGGGGCTGGGAAACGAGGTGTCGTACGAAGGCCAGGCAGCCGTCGCACTGGAAGCCGCGGCCGGTGACATCCACACCGACGCGCTGCCGTGGCGGCTGGTACGGGCCGAGGGCTTGTGGGTCTACGATCCGGTCGCGACCCTGACCGCACTCCTCGAAGAGCTCGCGTCGGGCGTCCCCGTGCCCCGTATCGCCGCCGCCTTCCACACGACCATTGCCGAGGCGACCGCCGCACTCGTCGAGCGCACCGTTGCCGCCGGAGCCCCGCGGACCGTGTGCCTGTCCGGCGGCTGCTTCCAGAACCGGCGGCTGCTCACCACCGTACGAACACTGTTGCGCGCCCAAGGTCTGCGCGTACTGGTGGGCAGTGCGGTCCCGGTCAACGACGGCGGCATCAGCTACGGCCAGGCGGCGGTGGCCGCCGCCCGGCTCGCGAAAGCGAAGGGGTGAGCGCGATGTGCCTGGGCATTCCCGGCCGGGTCCTCGAGGTCCACGACTCCGGCGGACTGCGCATGGCGACAGTCGACTTCGGCGGAGTGCGGCGCGAGGTGTGCCTGGAGTACACCCCGGAGGCCGCCACCGGCACGTACGTCATCGTCCATGTCGGCTTCGCGATCACGACTGTCGACGAGGCGGAGGCCGAGCGGACGCTCGGGGTGCTGCGCGCGATGGCGGACGCCGTCACCGGCGAGCTGGGCGAGCCGCTGCCGCAGGCGCCCCGGGACCGACCGGACGCGCCCTGAGGGCCGGTCGGCCCCGCTCAATGGCCCGGCCGACCCCTGCGGCCTGCCGCACTCCCGCCCGAGTCTGGACGTGGATTCCCCACGAGGAAGGCACCGTCATGACGCAGATCCACAGCCCCGCGAGCAACGCCCAGCAGGTGCACGCGCTGCTGACGGACGGCACGACAGTGCGGATACGGCAGGCGGAGCCGGCTGATCACGACGCCGTCCTGGCCCTGTACGAGGGCATGTCGGCGGAGAATCTGCGGCGGCGCTTCTTCACGGTGAGCCACCTGTCCGCCGAACAGGCGGCCGACCGGCTCACCCGGCGCGACCGGTCCGGCTACCGCGCTCTGGTCGCGGAGAGCGGCGGGCGGCTCGTCGGACTGGCCGAGTACGACGCCATACCGGAATCGGCAACGGCCGAGATCGCACTCACCGTCGCGGACGACTGGCACCACCGGGGACTCGGCACCTTGCTGCTCGAGCATCTCGTCGACGCCGCCCGCAAGGCGGGCATCACCGCCTTCGCGGCCGACGCACTGTCCGAGAACCACGAGATGCTGAAAGTATTCGCCGACCTCGGCCTGCGCACGACCCGGCGCTTCGACGGTCCCGAGGTGCGGTGGACCGTCCAACTCGCCGTGGACGAGGACTACTTGTCGGCTGTCGACAACCGAGGCAGCACCGCCGACGTGGCCAGCCTGAAGCCACTGCTGCGGCCCCGCACGGTCGCCGTCGTCGGCGCGGGCCGCAAGGCGGGCTCGGTCGGCCGGGCCGTGCTGCGCAATCTGCGGACCGGTGGTTTCGCCGGCCGTTTGGACGCGGTCAATCCGCAGGCGGACGCGATCGAGTGGGTGAGCTGCCACCACTCCGTGGCCGAGCTGTCCTTCCCGCCCGATCTCGCCGTGCTCGCCGTCCCAGCAGCCGCCGTACCGCAGGCCGCCGAGGACTGCGGAAAGCTTGGCGCGAGGGCGCTGCTGGTGGTCTCCTCCGGCCTCGACGCCCACCAGGCGGCCGCGCTGCTCGCCACGTGCCGTGCGTACGGGATGCGGCTGGTCGGCCCCAACTGCCTCGGTCTGGCCAACACCGACCCGGATCTGCGGCTGAACGCCACCTTCGCCGCCGACCGCCCCCTGGCGGGCACGGCCGGAGTCGCCGTGCAGTCCGGAGGGGTGGGCATCGCACTGCTCGACGGGCTGTCCCGGCTCGGCATCGGGGTGTCCACCTTCGTCTCGCTGGGCGACAAGTACGACGTCAGCGGCAACGACATGCTGCAGTGGTGGGAGAGCGACGGGCAGACCGACCTTGCTGTGCTGCACCTTGAGTCTTTCGGCAATCCGCGCGCGTTCTCGCGAACAGCGCGGCGGGTGGCCCGCACGATGCCGGTCCTGACCGTGGACGCCGGGCGCTCCGAGGCCGGTCGCCGGGCCGCCGCCTCCCACACCGCGGCGGCAGCCACCCGGACCATGACCCGGCAGGCCCTGTTCACCCAAGCCGGAGTCATCGCGACCCGCACGATCGGCGAACTCCTCGACAGTGCGGCCCTGTTGCACTCCCAGCCACTGCCGTCCGGCTCCTCGGTCGCCATCGTCACCAACGCGGGCGGGGCAGGCGTACTGGCCGCCGACGCATGCGCAGAGGCCGGGCTGAGGATTCCCGAGCTCGGCAGCGAACTGGTCGCGGAGCTGCTGGCCGGGCTGCCAGTGGGGGCCTCAGCCACCAATCCCGTCGACGCCACCGCCGCCGTCACCGAGACGCAACTGCAGGAGTGCGTCGACCGGCTCGCGGCGCACGGAGCCGTCGACGCCGTACTGGTGGTGCTGGTCCCCACCGCGGTCGCCGCGGCGACCGGCGACGATCTCGTCCGGGCCCTGTCCCCCGGCCCGGACCGCCGTCGCTCCCGAACGGTCGCCGCGGTCCTGCCCGCCCAGGCGGCGCGGGTGGAGCTGCTGCCGACCGCGGGCGGCGGTTTCGTACCCGCCTACTCCGACGCGGCGGACGCGGCCCGCGCCCTGGCACACGCCGTGACGTACGCACGCTGGCGCGCCCGCCCGGAGGGCACGGTCCCCGAGCTCGCGGACGTGGACAGCGCCGCGGCGAAAGCAATGGCCGACGCCTTCCTCGCCGAACACCCGGACGGGGACTGGCTCGACCCCCGCGCGACGGCCGAACTCCTTGGCCACTACGGCATTCCGCAGATCCGCTGGGAGTGGGCCGAGGACGAAGAGGCCGCCGTCGCCGCTGCGGCACGGCTGGCGGGACCTGATGGGCGGGTCGTGATGAAGGCTCACTGGCCGGGCCTGGTCCACAAGAGCGAACAGCGCGCTGTCCACCTCGATCTTCAGAATGCCTCGCAGGTGCGGGCTGCACACCGCGATCTGGTCACCCGCTTCGGAGACCTGATGACCGGAGTGGTCGTCCAGCCGCTCGCCGAACGCGGCATCGAGCTGTTCACGGGTGTGGTCCAGGACGAAGTCTTCGGCCCGCTGGTCCTGTTCGGCCTGGGCGGTACGGCGACCGAGCTCCTGGCCGATCACGCGGCCCGGCTCGCCCCGCTGACCGACCACGACGTCCACGACCTCATTACCTCGCCGCGCTGCGCGCCGCTGCTCTTCGGCTTCCGCGGCGGCGGCGCCGTCGACCTCGAAGGACTGGAGCAGCTGCTGCTGCGGCTGTCCCGGATGGCCTGTGACCTTCCGCAGCTCGCCGAGGCCGATCTCAATCCCGTGATCGCACGCCCGGGCGGCATCACGGCCCTGGACGTCCGCGTCCGCCTGGTGCCGCGGCAGGCCCGCGACCCGTATCTGCGCCGGCTGCGCTGAGAGGAGCTATGGACATGAAGCACATGAAGATCGGTGGGGTGATGGTCGATGACGTCGTCAAGGTCACGTACGACACTCCGTTCAAGGAAGTGGCCCGGCTGCTCGGCGAGCACCGCATCAGCGGACTGCCTGTGGTCGACGAGGACGAAAAGGTCATCGGGGTGATCTCGGAGACCGACCTGATGGCCCGGCAGGCCGAGGAACCGGCACTGGACGAGCAGGGACGGCCGCACTGGCTCAGCTGGCTGCACATCTCCAAGGGGCATGATGCGGACAAGGCCCATGCGCGTACTGCGGGAACCTTGATGTCCGCGCCTGCCATCACCGTGCGGGCCGAGTCGACCATCGCGGACGCCGCCAGGACCATGGCGCAGCGCCGGATCGAGCGGCTGCCCGTGGTCGATGAGGAGGACCGGCTGGTTGGCATCGTCACCCGCTGGGATCTGCTCCAGGTCTTCCTGCGGCCGGACGAAGAGATCCGCCGCGCGGTGGTGGACGAAGTGATCGTCAACGCCCTCTGGCTCGACCCGGAGACCGTGACGGTTGACGTGAGCGAAGGCGTCGTCACGCTCAGCGGCCAGTTGGAGCGGTGCAGCGACGTACCGATTGCGCTGCGGATGGTCAGTCAGGTGGACGGAGTCGTGGCCGTCGTCGACATGTTGACGTACCGCCTGGACGACTCGCATCTGCGGCCCGACGATCCGGCCGTCTATGGCGTCGGCGAGGAGTGGCTGCGCAGGCACTGAGGAGGTGTCCGGAATGAACGCGAGAATACTTGTCGCGTACGCCACGAAGAACGGATCGACCGCCGAGATCGCCGGCGTCATCGCCGACGCCCTGAAGGAGGAGGGGATGCGCTCCGAGGCGCGCCCCGCGGCGGAGGTCCGCGATGTCTCGGGGTACGACGCGGTGGTGCTCGGCGGCGCCCTGTACGCGGGCCGCTGGCACCACGACGCCGTACGCTTCGCCCGCCGCCACGAGCACGCCCTGGCCGAGCGCCCGGTGTGGCTGTTCAGCAGCGGTCCTCTGGACGCCTCGGCGGGCGAACGCGACATCCCTGCGGTGCGGAGCGCTGCCCGCGCGGCGACCCTGCTCGACGCACGGGAGCACGTCACCTTCGGCGGCCGACTCGAGGAGGGAGCCCGGGGCTTCGTCGCCCGGATGATCGTCAAGCAGGGGCGAGGCGGTGACTTCCGCGACATGGAGCGGATACGAGCCTGGGCCCGCGGCATTGCCAAGGAAATCGGCGAAGGGGCGGGGCCGGCGCCGCCGACGTGAGACGCCCCGGATTACGCCCCCCGCTCGCCGTCCGCGTCCTCCTTGCGGACGCCGCCAACCATCCCCGCTCGGCTCGGAGTTGTTCCCCGCGCGACTCCCGGCGCTTCCGGGACAGCCAGCATGTCCGCACAAGCCGAAGGAGATCACACCATGACCGATGTCCACCCGCCGTTCCGCCTCGGCCTGGGCGGCGGGGAACCGGAGCCGCAACCGTGATCACCGCACTCGTCGCCGTCTTCCTGATTGCCCACGGCCTTGTCCATCTCGCGGTATGGGCCGGACCGGCCGGACCCGAGCGCCCCATGTCATTCTCGCCGACGCACTCTTGGGTCCTTGCGGAATCCGGTATGCCGCGGTCGGCGGTCAACGTCTCGGCCGTGTCCCTCGCCGCCGTCACCGCGCTGCTGTACGTCATCGCCGGCGCGGCGGTGGCCGCGCACAGCGGCGGCTGGCCGGATGCCGCCGTCGCCGCGGCCGTGTCCGGCCTGGTCCTCAAGGCGGTTTGGTTCAACCCCTGGCTCCTGGTGGGTGTGCTGCTGGACGCGGGGGTCCTCGCCGCCGTCTTCGGCCAGTGGCCGGCCTCTCTGTACTGAGAGCCCGCGCCGTCCAAGGCAGCGCGCACTCATCCGGTGACAAGGGAATGTGGCACCGGCTTCGGCGCGGCCCACGGATGGGGGTGGGATGCATCAGTCCAGTGCCGCGCCCCAGGCCTTGGCCCGGTCGAGTTCCCCTTCCCGCAGCGGGCCTTCGGTGTCCTCGATGATGAAGCCTTCAGGCTCGGCGGTCAGTTGGTAGCCGTGACTGCGCAGCTTGCGCGCTATGGCGTGTGCGGCGCCGCCGGCCAGACGGAAGTCCGCACGGGTGTCGAAGGCTGCGGCGCGGGCACCGTTGCGGGTCTTGGACAGCCCGTGGAACCAATCCCGAACCCCCGGGCCCTCCGCGCCCTCCTCGGGCTCGTGCCGGGATTTCTCCTGGTCACCCTCGCTCTCCTTCTGCTCGGCCTGCAGCCCCATCTTCCGGGTGAGACCGGACGTCATGCCCCGCATATGGGTCGGGCCTCCCACGACGAGCAGGTCGGCCGCCCCGACTCGCTCCGGATTCGCCTCCTCCACTTTCAAACAGTCGATCTCGGCGTCCGGCCGGGACTCCCGCACACCATCCGCGATCGCCTCGGCGACCTGGCGCGTATTGCCGAACAGACTCTCGTACACGATCGCGACACGCATCACGTCTCATCTCCTCCAGAACTTCCGGCGTCCGCGGATGCGGACCGTGCCGTCTCTCCCTCTGCCGCCCGGCAGGCAGTGCGAGCCAGGCCGTGTCGATGGTCGCGGCGGCGTTCATGAGGCCAGAGCCGGTACTTCCCATGTGAGATCGGGTAGGGCTCCGGGCGCGAGGGCCAAATGGCCCGTGACGTGGGTCACCCGGGCCACCTCTCTTCATGGCCGGTCGGCGCAGGGTCCTGGGACTCGCTCAGAGAGCCTCACTCATGAGAGACGATCGCCACGGGGCATCCGGCATGGTGCATCACCGCGTGGACGACCCGACCGATGTGCGGGCCCATCGAGCCCGGGCGCACCTTGCGGCCCACGGCCAGCAGGCCCGCTCCATGGGCGGCCTCAAGCAGGTGTTGCACAGGCCGGCCCTCCGCCACCAGCTCATGGACCTCCACCGCCGGGAACTTCTCCCGCCACGGACCGAGTGCCGATACGAGGGCCCTCGACGCCTCCGCTCCGGACTCCGCCCGTGCTGTGGCGTCCATGGGGCCCGGCGCGTAGCCCGAGGCGTGCGGAAAGTGCCAGGCGTGGACGGCCTGCAGGGGCGCGTGGCGCCGGACCGCCTCGTCGAAGGCGAACTCGACGAGCTCACCGCAGAGATGCGACGGGTCGATGCCCAGGACCACAGGGCTGTGTGGCGTGAGTGTGGAGTGCCCTCCGTCGGGGCTGGGAACGTCGTCGCCCCCGGCGGCCGTGCCGTTTCGTACGAGGACCACCGGCCGCCGCGCGTGAGCCACGACCGCCTGGGCGACCGAGCCGACCAGGAAGCCGCCGACACCGCTGAGGCCACGACTGCCGAGCACCAGCATCTCGGCGGCCTCCGCCTCGGCGAGCAGACCGACGGGCGCGGGCCGCGCGATCACGTCCGCGCTGATGTCGAGGTGGGGGTGGCACTCGATCAGCTGGTCCATCGCTTGGCGCAGAGTTCGGCGCGCCCTGTCCCTCGGAACTTGAAGCTCCGGCAGGGTCGCGTCGTCACCCGCCATCCCTTCCCAGGCGTGCACAAGACGAAGGGGCCGCCCGCGCAGCAGGGCTTCCCTCGCCGCCCAATGCGCGGCGGCCAGGCTCTCGGGGGATCCGTCGATTCCCACGACGACCGGTCGAAGCATGATCCGGGCCTCCTGTCCCGCTCGGCTGTGGACCTCTCTCCCTTCCATCACATAGCGGCGCGGAGTGCGACACAGAGGTGCCGAGCTTCCCTTTTGAGGGCCGAACGACCCAGGCCAAGGGCCGGGCGGCCCGTAGTCGCGGTGCGGCGCCTGCCGGACGCTGAGGGTGTCAGCCTCATAGGTACGTCCAGGGGGACGACATGGATGCCAATCCGGCAGTCGCCGTACTCGACAGGACCGGACTCGACGCGCTCATCAGGCTGCTCGTCACGCAGGGGCGCACTGTCGTCGGACCCACGGTCCGGGACGGAGCGGTCGTCCTCGCCGAGCTGGCCTCCGCCGACGAACTGCCCTTCGGGTGGGGCGTCGAGCTGGAGGCCGGTCACTACCGGCTGCGCCCGCGCGAGGACGGGGCGGCCTTCGCGCACAGCGCGGGGCCCCAGTCGTGGAAGACGTTCCTGCACCCGCAGCGGGAGAAGCTGTGGAGCGCGGACCGTGGACCCGACGGTGAGCTGACGGTACAGGCCGAGGAAGTGTCTCCCGCCTCGTATGCATTTCTGGGCGTACGGCCCTGCGATCTGCGAGCCATCGCGATCCAGGACCGGGTACTGGCCGGCGGCCGGTTCCGCGACGACGGGTACGCGGGGCGGCGGACAGGCGCTCTGCTGATCGCCGCCGAGTGCACCGAGCCCGGGGCCACTTGCTTCTGCGTCTCCATGGGCTCCGGGCCCGCAGCCGATGCGGGCTTCGATCTGGCGCTCACCGAGATCGTGGACGGTGCCGGGCATCGTTTCCTTGTACGCACCGGGAGTGAGAAAGGCGCGGCACTGCTGGCGGACATTCCGCACCAGCCCGCCGACCCGGAGACCGAGACCGCCGCACGCGCCGCCGTCGCCGGAGCCGCAGACCGGATGGGCCGGTCCGTGCCGCCGGTCGACCTGCGGGCGCTGATGGGCGCGAGCCTGGACGCCGAGCGCTGGGACGAGGTCGCACAGCGCTGCCTGACCTGCGGAAACTGCACCATGGTGTGCCCCACGTGTTTCTGCACCACCACCGAGGACGTCACCGATCTGACCGGCGACCACGCCGAGCGGTGGCAGCGCTGGGATTCCTGCTTCGACCTCGACTTCTCCTATCTGCACGGCGGGCCGGTCCGTTCCGCCACGCGCAGTCGCTACCGCCAGTGGCTCACGCACAAAGTCGGCACCTGGCACGACCAGTTCGGCAGTTCCGGCTGCGTGGGCTGCGGCCGCTGCATCGTCTGGTGCCCCGTCGGCATAGACCTCACCGAAGAGATCACGGCGCTCAACGAGGAACTCCAGGAAGAGGCAGGCCGATGAACGCGACCACGATCATGCGGGCGCTGCCCGCCGAGCACCGCAACCAGCTGCTGCGCATCGCGCGCGAGGTCAACTTCCCGCAGGGGACCCGTATCTTCGAGGAAGGACGGCGGGCGGACCGTTTCTGGATCATCCGCTCCGGCACGGTCACCCTCGACATGCATGTGCCGGGCCGCCGGGCGGCCATCATCGAGAATCTGGGCATCAACGAGCTCGTCGGCTGGTCCTGGCTGTTCCCGCCGCACACCTGGCAGCTGGGCGCAGAAGCGATGAGCCCGGTGCGCGCCTACGAGTTCGACGCCACTGCGGTGCGCCTGCTGTGCCAGACAGACACCGAGCTGAGGGCAGCGGTCGCCGAGTGGGTGGGCCAGGTGATCGCCCACAGGCTGCAAGCGGCCAGGACCCGGCTGCTCGACCTGTACGCCCCGTACGGCAGCGGCAGTCCGCGATGACCGCGCCCCCGGTGCCGTACCGCGTGGTGCGCCGCCATACCGAGACCGCCGACACGATCACGCTCAGGCTGTCCCCGGCCGGCCCCGACGCGCTGCCCGCCTTCGCACCCGGTCAGTTCGCCATGATGTACGCCTTCGGGATCGGCGAGATCCCGGTTTCGGTGTCCGGCATCCACGGCCCGTCCCTCGAACACACCGTGCGTGCCGTCGGTGCGACCTCTGGGGCATTGCACGCACTGCTGCCTGGGGACCGGGTGGGGCTGCGCGGCCCCTTCGGCACCGGCTGGGAGCTGGAGCGGGCGGCCGGGCAGGACGTCCTGGTCGTCGCGGGCGGCATCGGGCTGGCTCCGCTGCGCCCGGTGATGGTCGCCGCGCTGGCCGACCCGGGCTCGTACGGGCGGCTGAACCTGCTGCTCGGCGCCCGCAGCCCGGACGACGTCGTCTTCCGTGAGCAGCTGCGGCACTGGGCGCACCGCGGCGGCCTGCACATGGCCGTGACCGTCGACCGGGCGGGCCGGGACTGGCGCGGCGGAGTCGGGGTCGTCACCACGCTGCTGAACGGCGCCCGCTTCCAACCTGAGAGGACAACAGCATTCGTGTGCGGGCCCGAGGTGATGATCCGTGCAACCGCCCGCGAGCTGATGCACCGCGGGCTGCCCGCCGAGCGCATCAGGGTCTCGCTGGAGCGGAACATGCGCTGCGCGACCGGGCACTGCGGACACTGCCAGCTGGGACCCGTCCTGCTGTGCCGCGACGGGCCGGTCCTGGGCTACGACCGTGCGGAACCCCTGCTCACGGTAAGGGAGTTGTGAAATGGACACTCCGACGCTCGCCGCTCCTACCCTGGCGATCTGGAAACTGGCCTCCTGCGACGGCTGTCAGCTCACCCTGCTGGACTGCGAGGACGAACTCCTCTCGCTGGCCGGCCAGGTGGAGATCGCCCACTTCCTGGAGGCATCCAGCGCGGTGCGGCCGGGCCCATACGACCTCTCCCTCGTCGAGGGCTCGGTGACGACGGCCGCAGACGCCGAACGTGTCCGCGCCATCCGCGCCGAGTCGCGCCGGCTGGTGACAATCGGAGCCTGCGCCACGGCCGGCGGCATTCAGGCCCTGCGCAATTTCGCGGACGTCGAGGAGTTCCGGCGCACCGTCTACGCCCGGCCCGACTACATCGACACCCTGGCCACCTCCACCCCCGTCTCGGCCCATGTGAACGTCGACTTCGAGCTGCGCGGCTGCCCCATCGACCGAGGTCAGCTGCTCGAAGTCATCACCGCCTACCTCTCGGGCCGCAAACCCGACATCCCCAACCACAGCGTGTGCTTCGCCTGCAAGCGGCGCGGCACGGTCTGCGTCACCGTCGCCCACGGCACGCCCTGCCTGGGACCGGTCACCCACGCGGGCTGCGGTGCGATCTGTCCGGCGTACGGGCGCGGCTGCTACGGCTGCTTCGGCCCCTCCGGATCGGTGAACCTGCCCGCCCTGATCCCACTGCTGCACCGCGACGGCATGGATGATCGCGATGTGGAGCGGCTGCTGCGCACCTTCAATGCCGCCGCCTTCGACCGGGAAGCGAAGGAGGCCACGCCGTGACGCACCGTGGATCGAGGGTCCTGCACGTCGGCTCGCTCTCCCGCGTCGAGGGCGAGGGGGCCCTCCACGTACGCATGCAGGAGGGGCGGGTCACCGAGACGCGACTGCAGATCTACGAGCCGCCCCGCTTCTTCGAGGCGTTCCTGCGCGGCCGTGCGTACACCGAGCCGCCCGACATCACCGCCCGGGTGTGCGGGATCTGCCCGGTCGCTTACCAGATGAGCGCATGCCGGGCGATCGAGGACGCCTGCGGGGCCGCGGTCGACGGACAGTTGGCCGAGCTGCGACGGCTGCTGTACTGCGGCGAGTGGATCGAGAGCCAGGTCCTGCACATCTATCTGCTGCACGCCCCGGACTTCCTCGGCTGCGACGGCGCCATCGACCTGGCCCGTACCCACCGCGCCCACGTCGAGCGCGGACTGCGCCTGAAGCAGACCGGCAACGCCATCCTCGAACTCCTCGGCGGGCGCGCGATCCATCCGGTCAACGTGCGCCTCGGCGGCTTCCACCGGGTGCCTACGAGAACCGAACTGCGGCCGCTCGCCGAGCGGTTGCGTCGCGCCATGGACGACGCCTGGGACACCGTCCGCTGGGTGGCCGGCTTCGACTTCCCGGACGCCGGCTCCGACAACGTGCTCCTCGCCCTCACCGAGTCCGGCCGCTATGCCATCGACGCGGGCGTCCCGGCGGTGATGCCCGCCCCGAGCACGCACGGGCTCCCCGCGGACACCATGCGGCGACTGCCGGTTCGTACCTTCCTCGTCCCGGCCTTCCCGGACGAGGTCGTCGAACACCAGGTGCCCCACTCGACTGCCCTGCAAGCCACTCTGCGCGGAGAGCGCCATCTCACCGGCTCGCTCGCCCGCTACGCCATCAACGGCCGACTCCTCTCCCCCGTCGCCGTCGAAGCGGCCAGGGCTGCCGGACTCGGCGACCCGCTCGCCGGGACGGTGTGCCGCAACCCCTTCCGCAGCATCCTCGTACGAGCCGTGGAGGCGCTGTACGCCGTCGAGGAGGCGCTGCGGATCATCGAGGCGTACGAGCCCCCGCCCCGTCCGCACATCGAGGTGACGCCTCGTGCGGGCACCGGTCATGGTGCCACCGAGGCGCCCCGTGGCCTGCTCTACCACCACTATGTCCTGGACGCCGAAGGCACTGTCACCGACGCCAGGCTCGTCCCGCCCACCGCCCAGAACCAGGCAGCGATCGAGGAGGACCTGCGCCGCCTGGTCCAGGACGAGTCCGACCGGGGTGGGGGGACCGACGCCGATCTCACCGCACTGTGCGAGCGGGCCATCCGCAACCACGACCCTTGCATCTCCTGCTCGACCCACTTCCTCGACCTGACCATCCATCGCAGCTGACCGACCGGACCAGGAGGGCACCATGCACGGCACCCCGCACATCGTGAGCGATGTGATGACCCACGCTGTCGTCGCCGTCAGCCGCGAGGCGACGTTCAAGGAAATCGTGCAGACCATGGAGCGGTGGAAGGTCAGCGCGCTTCCAGTCCTGGAAGGCGAGGGCCGGGTGATCGGCGTCGTGTCCGAGGCCGACCTACTGCCCAAGGAGGAGTTCCGGGAGCGCGACGCGGACCGCTACACCCAGCTGAGGCGGCTGCCCGATCTCGCCAAGGCCGGAGCAGTGACGGCCGAGGAGCTGATGTCCGCCCCTGCCGTCACCACCCACCCGGGCGCGACCCTCCCACAGGCTGCACGGGTCATGGCGCAGCGCAAGGTCAAGCGACTGCCTGTCGTCAACGACATAGGTGTGCTCGAGGGCATCGTCAGCCGCGCAGACCTGTTGAAGGTCTTCCTGCGGGACGACAAGGACATCGCCGAAGAGGTCCGCAAGGACGTGGTGGCCCTCCTGTTCCCCACGCAGCCGGAACCGGTCCGAGTAAAGGTGGAGGAAGGTGTGGTGACCCTCACGGGACGCATCCGCGACACCGCCCTCGTGCCCGTCGCAGCCCGCCTGGTGCAGGCCGTCGAGGGCGTGGTGGATGTCGAGTTCGACCTGACGAGTCCGCACCGGCACCCCGACGCGGCCGAGGGCGCACAGGCCTCGTCATGAAGTACCTCGACGAGTACCGCGATCCGGCTCTCGCCCGGCAGCTGCTGGACGAACTGCACCGGACCGCGACCGCGCCCTGGCAGATCATGGAGGTGTGCGGCGGGCAGACCCACACCCTCGTCCGCCAGGGCATCGACGAACTGCTGCCCGCCGGCATCCGGATGGTGCACGGGCCCGGCTGCCCCGTGTGCGTCACCCCGCTGGAGACACTGGACCGGGCCATGGCCGTCGCCGCCCGCCCCGGAGTGATCCTCACCAGCTTCGGGGACATGCTGCGCGTCCCCGGCAGCAGCACCGACCTCCTCTCGCTGCGCGCCAGGGGCGCGGACGTCCGGGTCGTCTACACACCCATGGACGCCGTACGCCTGGCCGCCGAACTCCCCGACCGCGAGGTCGTCTTCCTCGCCGTCGGCTTCGAAACCACCGCACCCGCCAACGCCATGGCCGTGCTGCATGCCTCCCGCCTGGGCCTTGCCAACTTCAGCATGCTGGTGAGCCATGTCCTTGTACCTCCGGCCATGACGGCCCTGCTGGAGTCGCCGGACTGCGAGGTTCAGGCCTTCCTCGCCGCCGGACACGTGTGCGCGGTCATGGGCTGGACGGAGTACGAACCCATAGCCGACCGCTACCGGGTCCCGATCGTGGTCACCGGCTTCGAGCCTCTCGATCTGCTGGAGGGCATCCTCATGGCCGTCCAACAGCTGGAGCGCGGGAGGCACACAGTGGAGAACCAATACGTGCGGGCCGTACGCCGCTCCGGCAACACCGAGGCCCAGAACGTCCTGCGCCGGGTCTTCCAGGTCACCGACCGGTCCTGGCGCGGCATCGGCACCTTGCCCGCCAGCGGTCTCGAACTCACGGAGGAATTCGCAGAATTCGACGCGGCACGGCGCTACGACGTCGGCGGGCTGCGCCCCGAGGAGCACCCCGAGTGCATCGCGGGCGCCATCCTCACCGGCGCCAAGCTGCCCACCGACTGCACGGCGTACGGCGTGCGCTGCACACCCCGTCATCCGCTCGGCGCGCCCATGGTCTCCGCCGAGGGAACCTGCGCCGCCTTCCACGCGGCGGGCCGAACGAGGCTGGCAAGGAGTCCGGCATGACCTCCGAGACGAACCCCGACATGAACCGCCTCAACTGCCCTGTCCCGTACGCGGAGAGCGAGCGCGTACTCCTCGGTCACGGCGCCGGCGGACGGCTGACTGCCGAACTGCTGGAGGACCTGGTCCTGCCCGCCCTCGATGGACCGCAGGAGCAGCCGGAGCCGCTGGAAGACGCCGCACTGCTCCCTGATCACCCCGAACTCGTGGTGAGTACGGACAGTTTCGTAGTGAGCCCGCTGTTCTTCCCCGGCGGTGACATCGGTTCACTCGCTGTGCACGGCACGGTCAACGACCTGGCGATGCGCGGCGCCTGGCCCATCGCACTGTCGGTCGCGCTGATCGTCGAAGAGGGCCTTGAACTCTCCGAACTCCGCTCCGTACTCACCTCCTTGGGCAAGGCGGCCCGCGAAGCCGGGGTCCCGGTCATCACCGGGGACACCAAGGTCGTCGGCCGGGGCGCCGCGGACAAGATCTTCATCAACACCACGGGGGTCGGCCGCGTCCTCTCGGCCCTGCGCCCCTCCGCCGCCCTCGCCCAACCCGGTGACGCGATCCTGCTCTCCGGCCCCATCGGGCTGCACGGCACCACGGTGCTCAGCACCCGTGAGGGGCTCGGCTTCGAAGCCGACATCGCCTCCGACTCGCAACCCCTTCACCGGCTCGTACGCGCCATGGCTCGCCTCGGCAGCGAGGTCCACACATTGCGCGACCCGACCCGGGGAGGACTGGCCGCGGCGCTCAACGAGATCGCCCGGGATGCACGGATCGCCGTCGAGATCGAGGAGAGCGCCCTCCCCGTGCCGACGCCCGTGGCAGCCGCCTGCGATCTGCTCGGCCTGGACCCCCTGGTGGTGGCGAACGAGGGCTGCCTGGTCGCCTTCGTCGCACCAGCGGCCGCCGACGAGGCGCTGGCACTCATGCGGACCCAGCCGGAGGGCTCGGGAGCAGTACGCATCGGGCAGGTACCGCGCGAGGGGCAGGCCGGCCGAGTGGTCATCCGGACCCTGGTCGGCGCCCGCCGAGTGGTGGACATGCCGCTGGGCGAACTGCTCCCGCGGATCTGCTGAGACCAGCCACCCGCGGCGCGGGTCCGAACTTCGTCAAGGGCGCCCCTTGCAGCGCTGGACAGGACGCCGCCAGGACTACGCCGGGACGCACGGCGCGATCGCCGGCCTGGTCTCTGACCGCGCCGCCGAACGAGCCGTCCGCCACCGGCCAAGCACCGAACTCGTGCCCGCCCCTCGTCGCAGCCGCTCAGCGCCGCACCCGCGGCATCCCCAGTCCGATCCAGGAGATGATCTCGCGCTGGATCTCGTTGTTGCCGCCGCCGAAGGTGAAGATCACGGCGGAGCGGTAGCCGCGTTCCAGTTCGCCGTGCAGGACGGCTCCCGCCGAGCCCTCCTTGAGCGGGCCTGCCATACCGACGACCTCCATCAGCCAGGCGTACGCGTCGCGGCGCGCCTCCGATCCGTAGACCTTGACGGCGGAGGCGTCGTGCGGAGTCAGGGTGCCCTCCTGGACGGCGCCCACCATCTGCCAGTTGAGCAGTTTCATCGCGTCGAGCTTGGTGTGGGTCTGGGCCAGGCGCCCCCGTACCCAGCCGAGGTCGATGACGCGCCGTCCGTCGGCGAGTTTGGTGTCGGCGGCCCAGCGCTGGACGTTGTGGAGGGCGCGGATGGCCATGGTGCCGTGGGCGGCGAGGGTGACGCGCTCGTGGTTGAGCTGGTTGGTGATCAGCCGCCAGCCCTTGTTCTCCTGGCCGACCCGGCGGGATGCGGGCACCCGGATGTTCTCGTAGTAGCTGGCGGTGGTGTCGTGCGAGGCGAGGGTGTTGATGATGGTGCAGGAGTAACCGGGATCGGACGTCGGCACCAGCAGCATGGTGATGCCCTTGTGGGGCGGGGCTTCGGGGTCGGTGCGCACGGCGAGCCAGACCCAGTCGGCGGTGTCGCCGTTGGTGGTCCAGATCTTCTGTCCGTTGACGGTGTACGTGCCGGTGTCCTCGTCGCCCTCCCGTACGGCGCGGGTCTTGAGGGCGGCGAGGTCGGTGCCCGCGTCGGGTTCGCTGTAACCGATCGCGAAGTCGATCTCGCCGGAGAGGATCTTCGGCAGGAAGTGGGCCTTCTGCTCCTCGGTACCGAACTGCATGATCGTCGGGCCGACGGTGTTGAGAGCCATGAGCGGCAGCGGGACGCCTGCCTGGGCGGCCTCGTCGAAGAAGATGAACTGCTCCATGGGGCTGAGACCACGGCCGCCGTACTCCTTCGGCCAGCCGACGCCGAGCCATCCGTCCCCGCCGAGACGACGAATGGTCTCGCGGTAGAAGCGCTTCTGTTCGCCGGGGTCGCCGTAGCGGGCGTAGACGTTGTCCGGCACGAGTTCGGCGAAGTACGTGCGCAGCTCGGCGCGCAACTGCTGCTGCTCAGGCGTGTATTCGAGGTGCACGGCCCCTCCAGGAGTCTCGCGATCCGTCGCATGCGCGGCGCACACAGTAGAACGTGTTGCAAGAATCCGGAAGGGCCGTCGACCGATTCGGGATCGGGCTAGCGCGGCGCTCGGATCGCCTCGTACAGGGCGTCCACCAGTGCCATCTTCCGTGGATCGTCGGCGATGTTGGGGCCCATGCGGTTCATGACGTAACCGAGGCTGATGCCCGCCTCCGGGTCGGCCAGACCGCAGGAGCCGCCGAAGCCGTCGTGCCCGAAGGCACGGGGATTGGGTCCGTACGAACCGTTCTCGCCGCTCAGCCAGAGGCCGAGCCCGACCTCCGTCTCGTGCTCGAACCCGGCGGCGAGCACCAGGTCCCGGCAGCTGCCCTGGCTCTCGCGGACGCGTTCGGCCGCCTCGGGCGACAGCAGGCGCCGGCCGGCGAACTCACCGCGGCCCGCGAAGATCCCGTAGAGCGCGGCGACGGCGCGGGCGGTGCCGTGGCCGTTGGCGGCGGGGATCTGGGCCGCGCGCCAGGCAGGTGTGTTGGCGTCCGCCGCCCCGACGATGGGGTTGACCAGGGCCGCCAGGGCGGCGGGCTGCAACTGGGCGAAGACTGCGGCCTGTTCGCTGCCGGACGCGGCGGGCGGATGCACCAGCTCGGCGACGCGCCCCGCCTCCTTCTCCGGCAGACCGATGGTGAAGTCGATACCGAGCGGCCCTGTGACCTCCTGGTGCAGAAACTCTCCCGGGAGCTGTCCGGTGATGCGCCGGATCACCTCGCCGACCAGGAACCCGTACGTCATCGCGTGGTACCCCGACCGGGTGCCCGGCTCCCACCAGGGCTCGGTGGCCGCGAGGCGGGCACAGGTCAGCTCCCAGTCGTAGAGCTCGCCGAGGCTGTGCGGCTCACGGAGCCCGGACAGGCCCGCGCGGTGCGAGAGCAGATGGCGTACGGGGAGGGTCTCCTTGCCCACCGCGGCGAATTCCGGCCAATAGGTGGCGACGGGGGCGTCCAGGTCGAGCAGTCCACGGTCGGCGAGCAGATGCGCACACAGGGCGGTGGGGCCCTTGGTCGTCGACCACACATTTACCAGCGTCTCGCGCTCCCAGGGGCGGGTGCGCGCCTCGTCGGCCCACCCGCCCCACAGGTCCACGACGGACTCCCCGTCGAGGATCACGGTCACGGCAGCGCCCAGTTCGCCGCGCTCGCCGAAGTTCTCCTCGAAGGCGGCACGCACCGCCCGGAAACGATCGTCGCAGTGGCCTTCGATGTGGGGTGCACGTTCTGGCATGGGGGCCTCCGTCGCCTCTGACCGGTGGATTCCGGCCTGCCGGTGTCGAGCTCATGGAGAACGTACCGACTGGTCGGACTGCCGTGAAGAGTCCGAACAAGCCGCGCCCGGCGGCCCGCGCCCGGTCGCCATGAACCCCTGCCCACCGATCGTCGGGCAGGGGTGAGCGAGGATGGGACGAGAAGATCCGTCCCCGGAAGGAACACTCATGGCCCTCGACGAGTCCGAGCCGGTACTGCTGCGCACCGAGGGCCGCGCCGGGTACATCACGCTCAACCGCCCGCGGGCTCTCAACGCCCTGACCCACCCCATGGTCCGCACCGTCGACGCGGCACTCGCCGCCTGGGAGCAGGACCCCGCCGTCGAGGTCGTGGTCATCGCGGGAGCCGGTGAGCGCGGACTCTGCGCGGGCGGCGACATCCGCGCGATCCACGCGGACGCGCTCGCGGGCGGCAGCGCCTCGGTGGCCTTCTGGCGCGACGAGTACCGCCTCAATGCCCGCATCGCCCGCTACTCCAAGCCCTACGTCGCCGTGATGGACGGCATCGTCATGGGCGGCGGAGTGGGCGTGTCCGCGCACGGCGACGTGCGCATCGTCACGGAACGATCTGCCGTCGCCATGCCGGAGACGGGCATCGGCTTCGTACCGGACGTCGGCGGTACGCATCTGCTCGCGCAGGCGCCCGGCGAGCTCGGCACGCATCTGGCACTCACCGGCTCGGCGGTCGGCGCGGCCGACGCGCTGCTGTGCGGGCTCGCCGACCACTTCGTGCCCTCGCGGCGGCTGGCCGAGCTCACCGCTTCTCTCGCCGTGCTGGATGTCTCCGAGACGGTCCGGCGATACGCGGCCGCAGCGCCCGAAGGCGAACTGGCCCCGCACCGCGAGTGGATCGACCACTCCTACGCGGCCGACACCGTGGAAGAGATCCTCGCGCGGCTGCTCGACTGCGGCGATCCGGCGGCCAAGGAGGCCGCGGAGACGATCCTCACCCGGTCCCCCACCTCCTTGAAGGTGACCCTCGCGGCGATGCGCAGGGCCCGGGCGCTGGGTGAGCTGGAGCCGGTCCTGGACCAGGAGTTCCGCGTCTCGTCCGCAGCCTTCTCCTCGCCCGATCTGATCGAAGGGGTCCGGGCCCAGGTCATCGACAAGGACCGCAGGCCGCGCTGGTCGCCCGCGGAGCTCTCGGAGGTGACGGAGGCGGACGTGGCCCGGTTCTTCGCACCCCTCGGTGAGCGCGAACTCGGACTCGGACTCGCCGGCTGAACGTCAGCCGCCGAGGAACGCGTGGAGGGAAGCTTTCGTCCGGGCGACGAAGGTCTCGCGCACGCTGTCCTCGACCAGGTCCAGCGAGAGATACGGATTGAGATCCTCCAGCTCGACGAGCAGCAGCTCGCCGTCCGGTGCCCGGCAGGCGTCGACGCGCTGGATGCCGTGGTCCAAGGTGTTCCAGTCGATGAACCGCTGCGCGAACTCCAGGTCGCCCGGGCCCGGTTCGTAGCGCTCCAGCTCCCAGCGGCGCTCCGGGCGCGGGGCGTACAGCGCGTACTGGAAGTCGCGGTCGACGAAGTAGAACGACACCTCGTAGCGGAACGGGATCCTGGGCTGCACCAGGACCTCGCCGTACACGAGCCCGTCCAGGCCGTCCCTGTCGACGAACTCCATGCCGATCGAGTCCGCGCCGAGCTTGGGTTTGACGACGTACTGCGCCGCGTGCGGCAGCCGTCCGACGTCCTCACCGCGGTCCACGGTCGGGATGACCGGAAATCCGGCGGCGCTCAGCTCCACCAGATACTGCTTGCCCGCCATGTCGGCGCGGCCCGTCGGCGGGTTGTAGAGGCGGACGCCGGACCGTCGGACGAGGTCCAGGAACGCGTCGTACTCGCGCTGGTAGTGGAGCACCGGACCGCTGTTGCGTACGACGACGGCGTCGAAGGGGTCCATGAGGCGCGCCGCGTCCAGCGGATGGCACAGGGCGATGTCGAAGTCCTCACGCAGGCGGCCGGAGAGCCGGATGTCCTCGTCGCAGTACCGGCGTCCCTTGGCCTCGTAGCCGAGATCGGTGACGTAGAGGAGGCGGTTGCGTGCGGCGGTCATGGTGCTCCCGTGCTTGGCGTGACTGGTCATGCCGGATCGTCCGGCTTTCGTATCAGACGGGCGAGCGCGGTTGTGCGCGGGGCTGGGGGGCGGCCTGGTGCGGTTCCGCTGCGCGGGGCTGTTCCCCTACCCGCCCCTTCCCGAACTGGGGCAAGCCCCAGACCCCGTATGCGACCTTCGGCCGCATGTCCTCAAACGCCGGACGGGCTGAAATGTGCGGCCGAGCCGCACATCCAGCCTCGCCGGCGTTTGAGGCGGGGGGTCCGGGGCGGAGCCCCGGTTACGGGAAGGGGCGGGTAGGGGACAAGGCCCGCCCGCAGGCGCCGCCTACGCCACCGCCCCCGCCCCCTCCCCCTCCCCCGCCACGCGGATCTCCGTGCGGCTCGTCACGCCCGCAACCGTCACCGCCAGCGTCACCGTCCCCGGCCGCAGCGCCGTCACGCGGCCCGTCCTCGGGTCGAAGGACGCCACATGCCGGTGGCGGGCATCCTCCGGCGCGCCGATGAACAGGTTCGGCGAGCCCGTCCAGTCCGCGCTCAGCGGGAACGCGACCGGGATCCGGCGCGCGCCCTGCGTGACCGTCGCCGCCGCGGCCCCGCTGCGGCCCGGCGGCAGAGCCGCGGGCGCGTCGAGCGTCAGGCCGTCGACATGGGCGCGGGTCTGGACGGAGACCCAGTCGGGCTGTCCCTCCCACGGCCGGAGCCGACCGGCCTGCTGCTCCGACCGGGACACCGTGTTGACGCCGACCAGCGACCAGCCCGTGAAACCGCCTTCGTTCACCGGCCCCGCCGGCGCCTTGCCCGAATTGCCGTTGATCAGATACGGCACGCCGTCCACGTGGTCCGCGTGGAAGACGCCGACATGGCTGCCGATGAGCCCCGCCCCCTTCCCCGTCGTACGGCGGAACTCCGCGAGCCACTGCTCGATCAGCGCCGCCTCCTTGCGGTCGCTCAGCTGGCTGCCCTTCTGGACGGTCGGGTCACGCGGCGGTACGTGCTCGACGAGCATCACCGAGCTGACGCCCGGGTCCTTCGCCGCCGCGTCCAGCTGCGCCCGCACCTCCTTGATCTGGGCGAAGCCGCCGCCCCGCAGGCTCAGGCTCGATGTGTCGAGGGTGAGAAAGCGCGTACCACGATGGTCGAACACACGGTGCGCGGGCCCGAATTCGGCGATGAAGTTGTCGATCTTTCCGCCCATCACCTCGTGGTTGCCCGGCACGTAGTACCAGGGCAGCTCGTCGCCCAGCTCCTCTGTCAGCACCCGCCGGGCGAAGGCGAGGTCCGCCGGCGAGCCCTCGTCGACCAGGTCGCCGTTGACGACGAGGAACTCGGGCCGGGCGGCCTTGATCTCGCGCAGGGTGCGCCGTGCCTGGGCGACGATCGCGCTGTCGGGGTCGCGGGCGACGAACTGCGCGTCGGACATGACCGCGAACTGCCAGTCCCTGGCCTCGGTTTCGGCTGCCGGGTCGATCAGCGGATCGGGCGTACGCGGCTGCGCGGGCAGGTCGACCGTCGGCGGCACCTGCGCGCTCAGTCCGTCGATGACGATCTTCCCGGTGTACTGCTTCGCGGCCGCGGTCTCGGCCAGATAGAAGCGGAAGACGGACAGCGGCGTCGCGGCCCCGGGCGGCACCGCGAAGGTCACTCGCCGCCAGCCTGTCCAGGTGACGTACGGCCCGCGCAGCAGCTGGTCGGACCCGGCCGCGTCCTTGAGGTGCAGGGTGGGCCAGGCGCCCTTCCCGTCGCCCTTGATCCAGAGCGTGAAGGACTGCGGCTGACCGGGTACGGGGATCGGCCTGGGCGGGTTGGCGTACGCTGCGCGGGTCGCCGTCGACTGCGTGAAGTCGTAGGTGAGCTCCAGGCCGGTGCCGCTCTGGCCGTCGGGCGTCGCCGCGACCGAACCGCTCGCGCGCGCCTGGCTGAAGGTCCAGGCCGCGGCGTCGTCGAAGCCGGAAACGGCCTGTTCGGCGAGGCCGACGCTGACTGCCAGAACGGTGGTGACGCCGTCGACGGTCACCGTGATCCGTCCGGCGCCGCTGCCCGTGAGGGACCTGACGGTGAAGGAGCCCCGTCCGTCGTCGCGGATGTCGAAGAGGGTGTGGTCGTAGGCGAGTTCGGCGTCGGCCGGTTCGACGGGTGCGCTGTTGCCCTGCGCGTCGAGGCCCAGGATGCCGAACGTGCCGGTGGCGTTCGCCTCCGCGAGGCCGACGCGCCGGGTGGTCGGTTCGATCCGGGCGAGGTCGTCGAGGACCGTCAGCCGGGTGCTGCCGTGGGCGCCCGCACGTTCCGCGCGTACCTCGGTGGTGCCGCTGCGCCGGGCCCGGAACACGCCGTGGTCGTCGACCCGGCCCACCGAGGGCCTGACGGTACGCCAGTGCGGGGTCCCGGCGGCCGGTCCGTACGTCTCGTCGTAACCGGCGGCGGTGAGCCGGCGGGTCAGTCCGGGGAAGACCCGCTCGGGGTGGCCGCCCTTGACCGGGTCGGCGGTGGCAGCGCTCCCGGCGGGCGTACGGGTCTCGACCCAGAAGCCGCGCAGGCGTCCGCTGCCGTCCGGCGCGGTGAGCGCGAGCCCGTTGGGGACGGTGCGTTCGCTGCCGTCGGAGGGGCTGTTCTCCACCTGGAGCGCGTCGCTGCCGGGTTCGCGGGCGACGAGTGTCGACGATCCGCCGCCGTCGAGGTTCAGGGCGCTGTGGGCACCGGCCTGCTTCATCATCAGGCCGAGCTCGGTGAGGGTGACGCCGCCGCTGTCGGCCTGCCGGCCGTCGACGGTGATGACCTGCATCGCGCGGCCGTCCTTGGAGAAGCCGACGGCGGTGCGGGGAGCGGCGGTGTTGTTGCCCTCGACGTCGTGGTTCTGGGGTGTGCCGTCGACGACGAGGAGTTCACGGCCGCCGACCGCGGTGCGCGGTACGGGTCCGTTGTCGGTGCGCGGCCGGTACTCCAGGGCGACGGGGTCGCCCGGCCGCAGCGCGGCGAGCACCCCGGCGCCTGCCTCGCGGCCGACCAGGACGGTGGTGTCCGGCGCGATCGGCCCGCTGCCCGGCCTGCTCGCGACCTCGGCCACCTTGCCGTCGCGAACGAGGACTTCGGCGACGGGAGTCGCGGCGTCGACGGTCAGCGCCCGGTCGGCCGTCCCCCAGGCCGCGGTGTACGCGCCGATGCCGCCCGCCGGGACATTGGCGGCGTTGTACGCGGTCAGCGGGTGCGTGCCCGAGGGCAGCGTCAGGGTGCCGTCGAAGTACAGCTGGAGAACGCGTCCCGCGTTCCCGGGGCCGATCCCGACGGCCCGGTTGGCACCCGCGGCAGGTGACTGGGTGACCTTGCCGTCCTTGATGCCGGGACCCTGTGGAGCGCCGGTCTGGTTGATGTCGAAGAAGTCGGCGTTGATGGCCGCGACCGTGCGACGGCCCGGTCCCGGGTCGTGCTGGGCGGCGAGTTCGGAGACGGCACGGCGGTCGGCGACCGTGCCCGAGGAGAGATAGTCCGCCTGTACGCCGCTGCCGCCGAGGTCGACGGAAAGAGCGTCGACCCGCAGCCACTTGTCCGATTCCAGCCGGTCGTACGAGGTGAGGCTGATGCCCGGAGCGATCGGCCGGGCGCTGCGCGCCGTCTCGATTCCGTCGCCGTCGGCGACAGCCCGGGGACTGGTGGCCGCGTTGCTCGCGGGCGGCGGCGCCACCGGGCGCAACACTTCGTACGCGTCGCGGGGGCGTGGGTCGGGGGTGGAATCGGCGACTGCGGGGGACATCGCCCCCGCCACCAGGGCGGACACCGTCGCGACCAGCACGACGGAGCGTCTTGCTCTGCCAAGGCCCACAACTACTCCTGGAATACGGCGAGTTGCGCTCACAGCAAGCGCTGTCACCGCACAGCATCGCGGGGCCGGGACAACCGCAACAGGGGGCCGTGAGAACCAAGGGAGAACAGAGGCTGACGGCACGTCGACGCATCGGGGGACCGGCGGTCACGCTCACCGGGGTGCGCAGGATCCGGCCGCCCGCAACTCTTCCCGTACAGGCCACATTCGTGAAAGAAATCCGCAACAATTCAGCATGCGAGACGATTTCCGGCGCTCATTGACGTGACCGGAAGTCGCTGCCATTCTCTCGGGTGTGAGTCAAGCTGACATTCTCGTATCGCGCCTGCACGTCGATCTTCGACGGCACGCCAGCGCACTCTGTGCCGCCGGCCGCTGAAACACGCTCAGCTGATCTCTCTCCGCCTCCGGCCCTTGCTCCGGGCCCTTACGACGGGCTGAGCACAATCGCTCCCGTCACGCGGTAATTCCTCGGCAGGCCTTCCGCTGAATTCCCCTGCCGCAATTGCACCTGTCTCCTTCCTGAATGAACTGCGCCCTTCGGCATGGCGATTCAGGCAACTTCGCGTACCCCGAAACGGAATGACTGATGACCTCCAGACGCACCTTCCTTGTGCTCTCCGGCCTCTCGGCGCTGGCGGCCGCGGGCTGCGGCACGGCGAGCGGCAGCGGCATCCGCAACACCACGACGCTCCGCTACCAGGGTTCGGCCGGCGCGGTCACCCCACCCGAACTGGCCGCTGCCCTCGGCTTCCTGGACGGTCTGAAGCTCGACTGGGTGGGCAACACCATCAGCGGCCCGCAGGACATCCAGTCCGCCGCGTCGGGCCAGACCGACTTCGGCGGCGCGTTCAACGGCGCGGTGGTCAAGCTCGCCGCCCGCAAGGCCCCCATCAAGGCCGTCGTCAGCTACTACGGCTCCGACAAGTACGCCTACAGCGGCTTCTACGTCACCGAGAAGAGCGCCATCCGCTCGCCCCGCGACCTCATCGGCAAGAAGGTCGGGATGAACACCCTCGGCGCCCACCACGAGGCGATGCTCGACATCTACCTCAAGAAGAGCGGGCTCAGCCGGGCCGAGGCCGAGCAGGTCGAACGGATCGTCATCCCGCCCGTCAACACCGAACAGTCACTGCGGCAGCGGCAGATCGACGTGGCGGTCCTCGGCGGCATCCTGCGCGACAAGGCTCTCGCGACCGGGGGCGTACGCAAACTCTTCAGCGACTTCGATCTGCGCGGGCCTTTCAGCGCCGGGACGTTGGTCCTGACCGAGCGCTTCATCAAGCAGAACCCGGAGACGGTACGGACCTTCGTCACCGGAGTGGGCAGGGCCCTGGACTGGTCCCGTACGACACCCCGCGCCGAGGTCGTGGCCCGGATGACCGAGATCGTCGCCAAGCGCAAGCGCAACGAAAGTCCCGACGCGCTCGCGTTCTGGCGGTCGTACGGCGTCTCCGCGCCCGGCGGCCGGATCGCGGAGCAGGAGCTCTCGGTCTGGGCCGACTGGCTCACCGAGCGCGGGGACATCACGTCCGGCCAGGTCAGCGTCCCCGATCTGTTCACCAACGAGTTCAACACCAACCGGGCCAAGGAGGGGAGTTGACCCCATGACCGCGAAAATCAGCTTCCAGGGCGTCGGCAAGACCTTTCCCGTACGCGGGAACCAGGGCCAGGTCACCGCGCTCGACGGCATCGATCTCGACGTCGCCGCCGGTGAGTTCGTGGTCATCGTGGGCCCGAGCGGCTGCGGCAAGTCGACGCTGCTCGATCTTCTCGGCGGTCTCTCGGCGCCCACCTCCGGCCGGATCCTGCTGGACGGAGAGCCCGTCACAGGCCCGGGCCTGGACCGGGGCATCGTCTTCCAGCAGTACGCCCTGCTCCCCTGGCGCACCGCCCTGGGGAATGTGGAGTTCGGCCTCGAAGCGACCCGGGTGCCGCGCCGGGTCAGGGCCGGGCGGGCCAGGGAGTATCTGGCGCTCGTCGGTCTCACCGGCTTCGAGGACCGCCATCCGCACGAGCTCTCCGGCGGTATGCGCCAGCGGGTCGCCATCGCACGCAGCCTCGCGTACGACCCCGATGTGCTGCTCATGGACGAGCCGTTCGCCGCGCTCGACGCGCAGACCCGCGAGTCCCTCCAGGACGAGCTGCTGCGTATCTGGCAGCGCACCGGCAAGACGATCGTGTTCATCACGCACGGCATCGACGAGGCGGTCCACCTCGGGCAGCGGGTCGCCGTGCTGACCTCGCGGCCCGGCCGGATCAAGGAGGTCGTGCCGATCGACCTGGGCGACCGCGGCGCCGATGCCGATGCCGATCCGCGCTCCAGCCCCGAGTTCGCGCACCACCGCCACCAGATCTGGAGCCTGCTGCGCGACGAGGTCGGCCGGGCCCAGCAAGAGGAGAGGGAGGCCGCAACGCCATGAGCATCACCACCGAGAAGGCGCTCGCGCCGGCCGTCGATTCCGGCGGCGCCGCACACGACACCGATCCGGCGCTCGCGGTCCCGCGCCGGACGCTGCCGACTCCCCTACGGCGTACGGGCCACGTACTGCTGGCCGTGTTCACGCGGACCGTGGCGATCGGGTTGCTCCTTGCGGTGTGGGAGACCGCGCCCCGGCTTGCCCTGGTGGACCGCACCTTCCTGCCGCCGTTCTCCGAAGTGGCCGTCGCCTGGTGGCAGTTGCTGCTCGACGGGCAGCTCGCCGAGCACGCACAGGCCAGCCTCGGCCGCTCGCTCACCGGATTCGGGCTCGCGGTCGCGCTGGCCGTACCGCTGGGCCTGCTGATCGGCTGGTACCGGCCGCTCGCGGACCTTCTCGGGCCGCTGCTGGAAGTCTTCCGCAACACCGCGGCTCTGGCGCTGCTTCCCGTCTTCGTCCTGCTGCTCGGCATCGGCGAGACCTCGAAGATCTCCATCGTGCTGTACGCGTGCACCTGGCCGATCCTGCTGAACACCATCAGTGCCGTACGCAGCGTGGACCCGACCCTGCTGAGGCTGGCCAGGTCGATGGATCTGCCCGCGCCGAGGATCTTCCAGAAGGTGATCCTTCCCGCCTCGGTGCCGACGGTCTTCACCGGCATCCGGCTGGCGGGCGCGGTCGCGATCCTCGTCCTCGTCGCCGCCGAAATGGTAGGTGCCAAGGCCGGGCTCGGCTATCTCGTCAATGCCTCGCAATTCAACTTCGCGATCCCCGACATGTACGCCGGGATCATCACCATCTCCGCCATCGGCGTCGGCTTCAACCAGCTGCTCGTGGCCCTGGAGCGCCGCTTCACGTCCTGGCGCACCCCGACCGGAAACTGAGGGAACAGCCCATGTCCGCCGACACTCCACGCCGGTTCCACCTCAATGCCTTCCTGATGAACGCCGGTCATCACGACGCGGCCTGGCGACATCCGCGCACCCAGCCGGAGCGCATCACCGACATCTCGTACTTCCAGGAGCTGGCCCGCACCGCCGAACGCGGCAGGCTCGACTCGCTGTTCCTCGCGGACGGTGTCGCCCTGTGGGGCAATGCCCGCTACAACGCGGTCGGCGGGTTCGAGCCGCTCACTCTGCTGTCCGCGCTGGCCGTGGCCACCGAGCACATCGGCCTGATCGCCACTGTCTCCACCACGTTCAACGAGCCCTTCCATGTGGCGCGCAAGTTCGCCTCGCTCGACCACATCAGCGGGGGACGCGCCGGCTGGAACATCGTCACCTCCGGGAATGTCGCAGAGGCCAGGAACTTCGGCCGCGAGGAACACCTGGAGCACGCCCTGCGCTACGAGCGGGCCGCCGAGTTCCTCGATGTGACCAAGCAGCTGTGGGACAGCTGGCGCGACGACGCGCCGGTCGTCGACCGCGAACGTGGCGTCTACTCCGAGGAGGGTGCGGTAGCCGCGATCGACCACCGCGGCACGCACTTCCGGGTGGACGGGCCGCTCAACGTACAGCGCTCGCCGCAAGGGCATCCGCTGCTGGTGCAGGCCGGTTCGTCGGAGGACGGCAAGGAGTTCGCCGCCCGGTACGCGGAGGCGGTGTTCACCGCCCAGCAGACCCTGGCGGACGGCCAGACCTTCTACAAGGACCTCAAGTCACGGCTGGCGAAGTACGGCCGTCGACCGGACCAGTTGAAGATCCTGCCCGGCATCTGCCCCGTCATCGGCGCCACCGAGGCCGAGGCGCGGGCGCTGGAGGACGAGCTCACGGGCCTGCAGGTGCCGGAGTACGGACTGGAGCAGCTGTCCGGGATGCTCGGCACGGATCTGAGCGGACTGCCGCTCGACGGCCCGCTGCCCGAGCTCCCCGAAGAGCGGGACATCAACGGCAACAAATCACGCTTCACGCTGGTCGCGGACCTCGCCCGGCGCGAGCAGCTCACCATCCGGCAGCTGATCGCACGGCTCGGCGGCGGACGCGGACACCGCGTCTTCGCCGGTACGCCCGAGCAGATCGCGAACCAGCTGGAGGAGTGGTTCACCCAGGGCGCGGCCGACGGCTTCAACATCATGCCCCCGTATCTGCCGGGCGGACTCGACGACTTCGTCGACCAGGTGGTTCCGCTGCTCCAGGACCGTGGCCTGTTCCGCACCGAGTACAGCGGTCGCACGCTGCGCGAGCACTACGGCCTGGAGCGGCCGCCCGGCCGGGCCCACTGATCCCCTACCGCCCCCGCATTTTCCCGTAAACAGAGAGGACGTTCCCGCATGACCAGCACCGGTTTCGACATCCGCCGGATCGGCGGCCGCATCGGCGCCGAGATCCTCGGCGTCGACATCTCCACGGAACTCGAGCCCGCCGTCGTGAGCGAGATCAACGCGGCGCTCCTGGAGCACAAGGCACTCTTCTTCCGCGGCCAGGAGCTCGACGACGCGGCGCAGCTCCGGTTCGCCTCGCTCTTCGGTGAACTCACCACGGCGCACCCGACCGTGCCGTCCGCCGAGGGGCAGCCGCACATCCTGGCGGTCGACGGCGACGAAGGAATCCGTGCCAACCAGTGGCACACCGACGTCACTTTCCTGCGTACCCCGCCCAAGGCGTCCACACTGCGCAGCCTCGTCGTCCCGCCCTACGGCGGCAACACCCTGATCGCCAACTCGGCTGCCGCCTACCGGGATCTGCCGGATGCGCTGCGCGAACTGGCAGACCGGCTGTGGGCGGTGCACACCAACGCCTACGACTACGCCGAGCCGAAGAGCGAGAAAGCCGCCGAGCACCGCAGGCAGTTCGTCTCCAGGAGGTACCGCACCGAGCACCCGGTGGTGCGTGTCCACCCCGAGTCGGGCGAGCGCGGGCTGTTCATCGGCGGCTTCGCGCAGTCTCTGGTGGGCCTGTCCCCGTCCGAGTCCCGCGACATCCTGAGGATCCTGCAGTCGTACGTGACCCGCCCGGAGAACGTCGTCCGCTGGTCCTGGGCGCCCGGCGACCTCGTCCTGTTCGACAACCGCATCACCCAGCACTACGCGCCCGACGACTACGGCGATCTGCCCCGCCTGCTGCACCGGGTGACGGTCGCGGGCGATGTCCCGGTCGGCGTCGACGGCAGCCTCAGCCGGGTGGTCGAGGGCGACGAGGCCGCGCACTACACACCCGCGGCGGCCTGACGACAACGCAGGAAGGGCGGGCCGAGGGCCCGCCCTTCCCGTGTGCGCCGCTGCGGCGGCGCTCCGCGGTTCGTTCCCCCGCGGCAAACGCGCCAAGGTCAGTGCTGCGCGCTGCGCCGCTTGCGAGCGGCCCACATGATGCCGCCACCCGCGACTATGACCACGGCGGCAGCGCCGGCGATCAGCGGGGTGGAGCTGGAGGAGCCCGTCTCGGCCAGGTCACCCGAGGGGCTCGGCTTGGTCGAAGCCGGGGGCACCTCGGCGGAGCTGGTGGCGGTGCTCGGGGTGTCGCTCGGAGTCTCGCTCGGCGCGGGAGTGGACGGGCTGGGCGTCTCCGACGGGGTCGGCGACGGGCTCGGCGTGTCGTCGCACACGGGCGCCGTCTTGCTCTCGTCGCGCGAGAACTTGTCGTCGTCGCCCGCCTTCACGACGAGACGGACGGTGAGCTCCTTGTCGTGCTTGGGGAGCTCGAGCTTCTTGTGGAAGTTGCCCTTGAACGTCTCGGCGGGCAGCAGGTCCTTGCCGTCCACCGTGACGGTCACGGTGTTGTCTTCCTTGGGGCTGTAAGCGGTGAGGTCGACGCTGACCTCGGTGCAGGTCACCTCCCACACAGGGGTGTGCGCCTGGGCGGTGCCGGCGGCCAGGCCGACGCCGAGTGCACTGACCGTCGCGATCGTTGCGAAGGCTCCTGCCCGCCGCCACGATCTGTTGTTTGTTGTCACTCATTCCTCCACGGTTGCCGCGCCACCCATTTGGCGGTGCGCGCACAGTACCGCCAAGCTCCCAGAGGTTTACACCCACCCCACCCCCTTCTTTGGCTGACTCGCGTCACCCAATCCGCCGCCCCCTCGGCGCAGTTGATGCACTTGCCCGAAACGGTACGAGGGCACAAGGTGACCGAAATGGAGCGCAACCATGGGTCATTCGTCGGTCCGTCGGCCGAGGGCGCGAGCCCAGAAGGGCAGGACGAACCAGCAGACGACGAACCAGCCGACCATCCCGGCGACCAGCCACAGCGCGACCTCGTCGTCGACGACGATCCGCAGGATGAGCAGCAGCGCGGACGCCATCGTGCACAGCAGCAGAACCAGGCCGACGACCGTGAGGCGGGAGGCCCAGACGACCGTCTCCGGCTTGAGCCGCTGGCCGGTCAGAAGGCGATGGAAGGAGACGGGCCCGATGAGAACACCGGTCGTCGCCGCCCCCAGCAGCATGGTGACCAGATAGATGTGGCGATCGGTGTCGGAAAGCCCGGCGAACCGGGGCTGGAAAGCCACCGCGAGCAGAAATCCGAACAGGATTTGAACCCCGGTCTGAGCGACCCGCAATTCCTGCAGCAGATCGGTCCATCTCCGGTCGGCCCTCTCCTCCGGCGTCTCGTCCCGGCCGCGCTCCGGGCCGTCTTCCGCTTTCTCAGTCATGTCGCACGTCCTCGATGTGTACGCCGAAGAACAGGGGGCACCCGCTAATTGGAGGTACAGACTATGGTTCCCATCCTGCTCGTTCTGCTACTCGCGCTGATTCTCTTCGGTGCCGGTTTTGCTGTGAAGGCACTCTGGTGGATTGCCATCATCGTCCTGGTCGTATGGCTGCTGGGATTCCTGATGCGGTCGACATCGGTGGGTGGCACTCGGTCTCGCTGGTACCGGTGGTAGCGAGAAGTGAAGAAGTACGGCGGCCTCCGGGCCGCCGTACTTCTCTTTTCTCAGCGCACCACCACTTCTTCCACGAGCAGCCGTGCGGCGACCGCGATCGACGCCGCGTCGATACCGGCGACGCGCAACTGCTCCTGAGGCGTGGCCGACGCGGGAATGTTCCGGACTCCGAGCCGCACCAGCCGGGGCGCCGGTCGCCCGTCGGAGAAGACCTCCGCGACCGCGTCGCCCAGACCACCCTGCGGACGATGGTCCTCCACCGTCACCAGGCACCGTGTCTCGTCGGCCGCCTTCTGCAGTGTCCGCGCATCGGCCGGCTTGACGGAGTAGAGGTCGACGACCCGCACGGCGATACCTTCACTCTCCAGCAACTCGGCCGCCGCCAGCGCCTCATGGACCGTCACTCCCGCGGCGACCACGGTCAACCGGTCCCGCTCGCTCGACCGCAGCACCCTGGAGCCGCCGACCGGGAACTCCTCGTCGGGTCCGTAGAGGACCGGCGTTTCGCCCCTGCTGGTGCGCAGATAGCTGACACCGGACAGATCGGCCATGGCCTCGACCAGGCGGGCCGTCTGATTGCCGTCGCACGGACAGAGCACGGTGCTGCCCGGAACCGCACGGAACATCGCCAGATCCTCCAGCCCCATCTGGGACGGTCCGTCCTGGCCGATGGCGACTCCCGCGTGCGAGCCGACGAGCCTGATGCTCGCCCGGCTGACTGCTGCCATGCGTATGAAGTCGTGGGCACGCGTCAGGAACGCCGCGAAGGTGGCGGCATAGGGGACATAGCCCCGCGCCTGCATCCCCACGGCCGCCGCGACGAGTTGCTGCTCGGCGATATAGCACTCGAAGTAGCGGCTGGGGTGCGCCTTGGCGAAGTATTCGGTACGGGTCGAGTCGCCGACCTCGCCGTCGAGCGCGACGACGTCGGCGCGCTCCGAGCCGAGTGCGGCCAAGGCCTTCCCGTACGCGGTGCGGGTCGCGACCGATTCGCCGACGGCGAAGCGCGGCGGCTCGGCGTGCCCGCCGCGGGTGCCGTGCAGCACGCGTGCCGCGGGCGGCGGCTGGACATCGACGTGGATGGCGCGCGGTCCGCCGAGTTCCTCGACGGCTTCCCCGGCGTGGGGCAGCGGTTTGCCGTGCATGCCCTCCCGGTCCTCGACGGTGGAGACGCCGCGCCCCTTGTGGGTGCGGGCGATGACCGCGGTGGGCCGGCGGAAGGTGGTGCGGGCCTCGGCCAGTGCCTCATCGACCGCGCCGACGTCATGGCCGTCGATCTCTATGGTGTGCCAGCCGAAGGCCTGCAGCCTGCGGGCGTACGCATCGAGGTCCCACTCGTGGCGCGTCGGACCGCGCTGGCCGAGCCGGTTCACATCGATGATCAGCGTCAGATTGTCGAGGTGTTCGTACGCCGCATGCTCGACAGCTTCCCAGACGGACCCCTCGGCCATCTCGCTGTCGCCCGACAACACCCACACCCGGTAGGGGATCTGGTCGAGCTTCTTGCCCGCGAGCGCCATGCCGACACCGACCGGCAGGCCCTGCCCGAGCGACCCGGTGGCCACGTCCACCCACGGCAGACGGGGGGTGGGATGTCCTTCGAGACGGCTGCCCAGGCGGCGGAAGGTGAACAGTTCCTCCTCGTCGATGACACCCGCCGCCCGGTAGAGCGCGTACAGCAGCGGAGAGGCATGTCCCTTCGAGAAGATCAGCCGGTCGTTGCCGGGATGGCCGGGCCGGTCGAAGTCGTAGCGCAGATGGTTGGCCAGCAGCACGGCGGCCAGGTCCGCCGCCGACATGGAGGACGTGGGGTGCCCGGAGCCCGCCGCGTCGGCGGCACGGACGGAGTCCACACGCAACTGCTGCCCCAGTTCTGCCAGTTGTTCGTTTCGCATCTCACTCCTCCTTGGCGACGGTGCCCGGGCCCGGGACGCGGGCGAGTTCCGGTGAGGCGCTGTCCAGCGGAACCGACCAGGAACGGACGAGACCCAGCTGGACGGACTGGCGCGGCAGCACAGCGTCCAGCAGCCAGTCGGCGGCGACACGCACCCGGTTGCCGGGCATGGCTGCCAGGTGGTAGCCGCGGGTCACGGCGCCCGCGAGCGGCCCGGACAGCGCAATGCCCAGGGGGTTCGCGGCGGCCTGGACGCCTCCGAGGTCGACGGCGAAGCCCAGATCATGATGTTCGTACGGGCGCTGCTCGCCGTCGCCGAGTGAGGCCGCCACATTGAGTCCGGCCAGCTTGCCCTGGCGCGAGGCGTGCTGAGCGGTCATCGGCGTGTACTCGCCGGGCCGGGTCAGGTCAGGCACGGCGGCCGCGTCACCGCAGGCGAAGACCTCGGGATGGCCGGGCACGCCCAGCCGCGGGTCGACCACGAGACGGCCGCGTTCGACGGGCAGTCCGACCTCGGACACCAGCGGGTCGGGACGTACGCCCACACACCAGATCAATGTCTTCGTGTCGATGAACTCCCCGTCGTCCAGCAGCACTCCGGCCTCGGTGGCCTCCTTGACCGAGGTCCCGGTGCGTACGTTGACACCGCGCCGGCGCAGCACCCGGTCGGCCGTCGACGACAGCCGGTGGTCCAGCTCGGGCAGGACGCGGTCGGCGATGTCGAGCAGCACCCAGCGGGCCCGGCCGCCGCGGTTCCCGGCGGGCCGCTGGCGGGTCAGCGCGTCGGTGAACAGCTGCCCCTGAGCGGCGACTTCCGTTCCGGTGTACCCGGCGCCGACGACCACGAAGGTACGGCGCGACGCGCTCTCCCCCGCACTCGCGGCGACATCGGCCAGCTCGATCTGCCGGGTGATGTGGTCGCGCAGATAGAGCGCCTCAGGAAGTCCGCGGAAGCCATGGGCGTAATCGGCGATCCCGGGCACGGGGAGCAGCTTGTTCACACTGCCGACGGCAAGCACCAGACGGTCGTACTCCAGCGTGCCGGAGCGGCCCTCGGGATCGGTGAACCGGACGCGCCGCGCGTCCAGATCGACTCCGGTGGCCTCGCCCAGCTGCAGACGTACCCGCGGCAGTGTGCCGGGGAGCGAAACACTCACTCGTCGGGGTTCCAGGATCCCCGCCGCGACCTGCGGCAGCAGCGGCAGATAGAGGAAGTAGTCGGTGGGATTGAGCAGGATGATCTCGGCCTCGTCCCGGGCGGTCCTGGAGAGCGCTCGGGCGGCCTGGAAACCGGCGAATCCGGCTCCGACGACAACGACACGGGAACGATTCACGGTGACTCCGGCGCGAGTGGGGACTGGGCATAACGAGCCCGGCGGGTGCCCCTGCCAAGGCGACGAACCGGCACCGTCACTCGTAGCGGTGGCGGTCGCGCTCCGCGTCGACCACCGGCGTCGACGGCGGCACGATGACGCGCCGGCGCCTGGCGATGCTGGTGAACGTGGCGACGCCGATGATGCCCACGGCCATCAGGATCAGGCCCACCACGTCGAGATTGGCGCCCTCCACCTTCCAGTCGGTGGCGAACGTCAGTATCGCTCCGGCGGCGATCAGGATGATGCACCCGCCAAGACCCATGTGACTCACCTTCCCTGTACGAATCCCTGCCTACGAACCTCTGCGCAGGGACGGTCACAGCCGGGTACCCGTGCCGGGAGACGGAAAACAGCGGACTGCGGTCAGAAAACGCCGGGGCAACGGGTTTGGCGGCGGCGCGGACGGGGACTCGGCGGGCGCGCCGCTCGCGAGGACGCCTCCTCGGCGAGAGGATGGGCTGCGTCAGCCGACTCCCGTCACCCCCGCCGCTCACGCGCATTCGATCAGGACACCGAGGGTTATGGACAACGAACCGAGAGCAGTCAGATCGCAGACTGCCCCATCGAGCGCGTCCGTGTTCGGTGCGCCGTGCTGGGTCAGCCTGATGACCCGGGATCTGCAGGCCGCGCAGGACTTCTACGGAGCGGTACTGGGATGGCGCTTCCGCAAGGGCCGCATGGGCGAGGAATTCAGCGTGGCCTTCTCCGACGGAGCGCCGGTCGCGGGCATCGGGGCACTGGCGCCCAGGCTGCAGGTCGCCGTCGACTGGACTCCGTACTTCGCCGTGACCGACACCGACGAGGCGGCGGCACGCATCCGGGAGCGCAGCGGCACGGTCGCGGTCGGCCCGCTGTCGTTCGCCATGGGGCGGGGAGCCCTGGCGGCGGACCGCGACGGCGCCGTCTTCGGCATCTGGGAAGGGATGCTCATCCCCAACTGGCACCGGTGGCGCAAGAGCGCTCCCGCCTGGCTGCGCCTGCGCACCCGTAACACCCTCGATGCCGCCATCTTCTACGGAGAAGTCCTGGAGTGGGCGACGGACCGCCCGGGCTGCTGCCAGGTCAGCTACGAGGGGGAGGAGGTCGTGCTCCGCAGCGAGGGGCACGTTCTGGCGCGCATCAGTTCCGGGGCGTCGGGAGAGGCGCCCGATCCCATGATCAGGCCCAGGTGGCATGTCCACTTCCCCGTCGAGGATGTAGCGGCAACTGTCGATGCGGCCCTGGACAACGGCGCTGTCGTCCTGGAGCGGCAGTCCTCGCCGCAGGGCCTTCAGGCGGCGTTGCGCGATCCCGACGGCGCCCTGTTCACCGTCACCTCCGCGCAGCCGTAGGGATCCGGCGGGACCCGCGCGGTGACGCGGCTGCCGGAGTCAGCGGCCCAGTGAGCGCTTGAGCTCGTTCTTGTTCATGGACGACCGGCCATGGATGTCGCGGCGCTGCGCCTCGGCGTACAGCTGGTCGTAGGTCGGCCCTTCGAATCCGCTGTGCGAACGCGGGTTCCCCCACCACCCTGCGGCGGTCCGCCTGGGGCCGCAATCCGGGGCACCGCCGCGTAAAATCCAGATCGGGCGCGATCGCCCGCATCGCGCCGTCTGCCCGGGATGGGGGTAGTCGTGATCATGCCTGCGCGGGAGCCTTCGGGCCTGAGCGGCGGGCACGACGAACGGTCCGCCGCGCTCGCCGGCCTCGCCGCCGACAACGCGGGTCTGCGCGAGCAGCTCACACGGCGGCATCTGATCGATCTGGCCACCGGGATCCTGGTGGCGCAGCTGCAGGCGTCGCCCGCCGAGGCCGCCGAGCACCTCGCCCGGCTCGCCGAGGCGACGGGGGTGAGTACGCAGGACCTGGCCGCGGACATCGTCAACGGCGTGGCGGGAACCATCGCCGTCGCACCTCCCACCGGAGGCGAGGACGTTCTCGCCGGGGCACGCCGGATGCGCCAGGTCGTCACCGCGGCCGAGGCGAACGAGGCGGTGAGCGAGGCGGCTGCCACCTTGCTGGACGGCGGCCTGCGCCCGCTCGGTGTGCAGAGTCTGTGGCTGTGGCGGCGCATGGAGTCCGACTGTCTGCGCCTGGCCGGACACGCCGGAGTGAGCGCCACCGAAGCCGCGCGATGGCAGTGGATCCCGCCCGGCCTCCCGGCGCCCTTCCAGTCGGTCCTCGCCGAGGGCTCGCCGGTGTGGCTGGCCACGGGGCCGCCCATGGACGTCGTCCTTCCCGGCCCGGGACCCGAGGCCGCCCGCGCACTGCTGCCGCTGCGGCTCCAGGGCGCGACCGTGGGGCTGGCCCTCGCCGTCTGGCCCAACCGCGCGGATCTCGACGAGAATCTGCGCCGCGCGCTCACCGATCTGATCGACGTGGCGGCGAGGGTACTCAACGCCACGGAGGCCGAACCGTCCCGGTCGCCGCTGCTCGACGACCTGGTCGACGCCCTGGCCCATCCGGCGGCGACGGTGCGTCTGGGTCCGGACTCCTCGACGCTGTCGGTCGAGCACCTCAACGAGCCGGCGTCCGAAGCACTCGGCGGGACCTACCAGGCGGTGGGGCAGCCGCTCGAAGTGGCTTTCCCCCGGCACCATGCCGACCTCGCGCCGCTCATCCGGCGCGCGTACGAGGCCACTTCCCTCCAGCGCGCGGCCCGCGTCCCCGTGGAACACCGCGAGGGCTCCCCCGCCCCTCTCCTCGATGTGCGTGTCCTGGCGGCCGGCGACGAACAGGCGGTCGTCCTGTGGCACACCGGCAGCGACCTGCGGACGGCCGCCACGCGCGCGGTGAGCCAACTCCAGGGCGTCGCGCCGTTCGAGGACGATCTCGTCGCCGGCACATCGAGCTGGAGCGAGCAGGCCTACGGAATTCTCGGCGTCGATCCGCAGTCGCAGCCGATCCCTCTCTCAAAGCTGCTGCTGCGCGTGCATCCGGAGGACGGCGACGATCTGACCGAGCTGCTGTCGACGCTCACCGAGCGGCGAAAGGGCGCGGTCGCGGTGGTGCGCGTCATCCGGGACGACGGTGGGCTGCGGCATGTACGGATCGCGGCGGAGCCGCTGCTCGACGAGGGGGTCCTCACCGGGCTCACCGGCGTGTATCAGGACGTCTCGGCCGGGTTCCACGCCGAGGTGGCCCTCACCGCCACCTTCGACCAGCTCACCGCCGTGCAGGCGCAGGCAGCCCTGCGGCACCGGCTGGCCCTCCAGCTCCAGCAGGCGATCGTCCCCGAGATGCCCGCTCTGCGGCGGCTGCCCGGGCTGCAGGCGACGGCCCGTTACCGGCCCGCGGTCCAGGAGTACCGCGTGGGCGGGGACTGGTACGACGTACTCCCGCTGCCCAACGGCAGGGTGCTGGTCGCGGTCGGCGACATCGCCGGGCACGGCATCGACTCCGCCACGGGAATGGTCGCTCTGCGCAACGCCCTGCGGGGGCTGGCCTTCACCGGGCACACACCGGGACGGCTCATGCAGTGGCTGAACGAGGTCACCCTGAACACGCAGGGGCACCCGACGGCCACGGCGGTCTGCGCACTCTACGATCCGGCCGACCGGACGCTGTGCTGGGCGAGCGCCGGGCATCTGCCGCCGCTGCTGCTGCGGGACGGCACGGCGCAGCTGATCGACCCGCCGCGCGACATCCTGCTGGGGGCCGTACCCTCGTCCGTCTACAGGGAGACGATCACCCAGCTGAAGCCCGGCGACACACTTCTGCTGTACACCGACGGGCTCATCGAACGCCGTCACGACGGGCTGGACCAGGGCCTCGAGACGCTGCGGCGGGCGGCGGAGGGGCTGAGCGCCTGCGAAGTCGAGGAACAGGCCGACCGGCTGCTGAGCGAGGCCACGGGCGACACGGACGACGACACCAGCCTCATCGCGATCCGCGTGGTCTGACGTCGGCGCTCACTCAGCGACCGCGCGCCAGCCAGGTACGGATGCGCGCCATCAGATCGTCCGCGTCCACGGGTTTGGCCACATAGTCGTTGGCTCCGGCCGCCAGCGCCTTGGCGCGGTCGCCGGGCATCGCCTTGGCGGTGACCGCGATGATGGGAACCTCGGTGAAACGCGGCAGTTCCCTGATCGCCTCCATGGTGGCATTGCCGTCCATACCGGCCATCATCACGTCCATCACGATGAGATCCACCTCGCCGTGCTCCCTGAGCAGGTCGATCCCGGCCCTGCCGTTGTCCGCCTGGAGCACCCGCATGCCCTCCCGCTCGAGGATCTGGGTCATCGCGAAGATGTTGCGGATGTCGTCGTCCACCACCAGGACCGTGTGTCCCGTGGCCGGTTCCTCCTCGCCGGGCACTCCCGCCGGATGCTCCTGACGGTCGGCGCGGTCCTGCCGTCCCCGGTGCTGGGCCAGGACCGGCAGATAGAGCGTGAAGGTGCTGCCAAGGCCCACCGCGCTCTCCACCACGATGGCGCCGCCGAGGAGTTGTGCCACCTCACGGCTGATGGACAGGCCGAGTCCGGTTCCGCCGTAGCGGCGGGACGTGGTGCCGTCGCCCTGCTGAAAGGCTCCGAACACACTCTGGAGGCGATCGGCCGGGATGCCGATTCCGGTGTCGGTGACCCGGAAGGCGACCACCGGCCCGGCATCGCGCAGCGCGGGCGGCAGCTGCTCGTCGGTGACGGTGTGGACGCGGAGTTCGACACTGCCCTCCTCGGTGAACTTCAGCGCATTGGACACGAGGTTGCGCAGCACCTGCCGCAGCCGTGCCTCGTCGGTGGTGAGTTCGTCGGGGATACCCGGCTCGGCCACCACCCGGAAGGCCAGCCCGCGATCGCTCGCCACCGGCCGGAAGGTCGCCTCGACGTACTCGAGAAGCTGATGCAGGAAAACGGGCTCGGGATGGATGTCCATCTTCCCGGCTTCGACCTTCGACAGGTCCAGGATGTCGTTGATCAGCTGGAGCAGATCGGAACCGGCGGAGTGGATCACCTCGGCGTAGTCGACCTGCTTCTGCGTCAGGTTGCCTTCGAGGTTCTGGGCGAGCAACTGGGCAAGGATGAGAAGGCTGTTGAGCGGCGTACGCAGCTCATGGCTCATGTTGGCCAGGAACTCCGACTTGTACATCGAGGTGCGCGACAGCTGCTGGGCGCGGGCCTCCAGTTCCTGGCGCGCCTGCTCGATCTCCAGGTTCTTTCGCTCGATGTCACGGTTGCGGTCGGCCAGCAGCGCCGCCTTCTCCTTCAGTTCGGCGTTGGAGCGCTGGAGCTCTTCCTGGCGCGCCTGCAACTCCCCCGAACGGGCGCTCAGTTCGGCCGTGAGGCGTTGCGACTGGTCGAGGAGTTCGTCGGTACGCACATTGGCGATCAGCGAGCTGAGGTTCACGCCGACCGTCTCGATGAACTGGTCGAGGAAGTCACGGTGGATGACGGTCAGGGGGCGCAGCGCCGCGAGTTCGATGACTCCGAGGACCTGCCCCTCGACGACGATCGGCAGCACGATGAGGTGGGCGGGGTCCATGCGGCCGGTGCCGGAGACGATGGTCGCGTAGCCGGGCGGCAGGTCCTCGACCGTGATGGTGTGGCGGCTCTGCGCGGCCTGCCCGACGAGGGACTGGCCGAGCCGGAAGCGGCGGGGTCCCGCCGCCGGGTCGTCGGGCACCCCGTACCCGGCGATCATGACCAGTTCGAGCCCCTCACCCCCGTCCTGGGCCAGGAAGAAGCCGCCGTACTGCGCGGAGACCAGCGGGGGCACCTCGGTCATGATCAGCTCGGCGACCGCGGAGAGGCTTCGGGTGCCCTGCATCAGGCCGGAGATACGGGCCAGATGCGTCTTGAGCCAGTCCTGCTCCTCATTGGCCCGTGTCGTCGCACGCAGGGACTCCACCATCGCGTTGATGTTGTCCTTGAGGTCGCCGACCTCTCCGGGGGCCTCGACCGTGATGGACCGGGTGAGGTCGCCCTCCGCGACCGCGCTGGTCACCTCCGCGATGGCGCGCACCTGCCGGGTCAGATTGCCGGCCAGTTCATTGACGTTCTCGGTGAGTCTCTTCCACGTACCGGAAACGCCCTCCACCTCGGCCTGGCCGCCGAGCCGGCCCTCGCTGCCCACCTCGCGGGCCACGCGCGTGACCTCTGCGGCGAAGGACGACAGCTGGTCGACCATGGTGTTGATGGTGGTCTTGAGCTCCAGAATCTCCCCGCTCGCGTCGACATCGATCTTGCGCCTGAGGTCGCCGCGCGCCACGGCGGTGGTCACCTGGGCGATGTTGCGTACCTGGTTGGTCAGGTTGTTCGCCATGGAGTTGACGTTGTCGGTCAGGTCCTTCCAGGTGCCCGACACGCCCTGGACGGTGGCCTGCCCGCCGAGTTTTCCGTCCGTGCCCACCTCGCGGGCGACCCTGCTGACCTCCTCGGCGAACGAGGAGAGCCGGTCCACCATCGTGTTGATGGTCTCCTTGAGCTCCAGAATCTCCCCGCGGGCGTCGACTCTGATCTTCTGCGTGAGGTCGCCGCGCGCCACGGCGGTCACGACCTGGGCGGTTGAGCGGACCTGCGAGGTCAGATTGTCGGCCATGGTGTTGACGCCCGTGGTGAGTTCCCGCCAGACGCCACGCACATGGGGTTCCCGAGCGTGACCGCCGAGCAGCCCCTGGCCACCCACTTCCCGGGCGACCCGGGTGACCTCGGAGGTGACCTGCGTCAGCTGCTCCACCATGGCGTTGTAGATGGTCGCGATCTCACCGAGCAGCCCGCCGGCGTCGTCGGGCAGCCGGGTGGAGAGGTCTCCGTCCCGCACGGCCGTGAGTCCGGCCAGCAGCTTTCTCAGCCCGTCCTCACCCAGGTCGGCGGGGGGCCGGGCCCGGTGCGGATCGGGCGTGTGGGCGGGCACATCCATCGCTGACCTCGCGCTGTCGTGACTCAACTGCGCCCCGCTGTCCGACCGGGCGGACAGGCGGTCGGGGCGGCTCTCCCCACTCTGACACGCAGTACCGGCGCGGACACCCCGGGCGCCGGAAAACCGCAGCTCATCCGGCCCCTGGGCCGCTGGGTGACTCGGGAATGGTGACCACGAACCAGACGGCCTTGCCCGTTCCGCGCGGCACCCAGCCCCAGCCGTCGGAGAGCTGCTGCAGCAGATACAGGCCGTGCCCCGAGGACCTGGCCGGCCGGTGCGGGGCCTGCGGTCGGGGCAGTGCCGGACTGGTGTCGCTCACCTGGACCCACAGCCGCCCGGGAGCCCTGTCGAGCCCCAGCTCGACGGGCGTCCCGCCGTGCAGGCACGAATTGGTGACGACCTCGGAGACAAGCAGCAGTATGTCCGCCTTCAGGGCGCTTCCGGACGGGCCGGAAAGGCTGTACCACTCGTCGAGCACCTGCCGCGTCAGGTCGCGGCACCGGCCCACCACGCCACGCCCGCCCGGCCCGCCCGCCAGCGGAAATCGGCGGCTGTCGGTCGCCTGCCATTGTTTCTGTGCCCGGTCCATAGGGTGCGGGTGCCCCATCGGGCGGCATCAAAGCACCGTAAATGGGCATCTTCAAGGCAGAGCTCATACGACGGTCACGCTGCATCGGCAGCGCCGGCCTCCGCCCCGTCGAGGAAGCCTCATGTCCACCAGGACTCGAACCGAGCCGTCCGATACCAAGCAGGCAGGCGTCGCACGCCGTAGCGCGCCGGACGGCATACCGGAGATCGCGGACCCGCTGTCCGTCAGCACCGTGGACGCACGGACCCTGTCGGCCTCGCTGTTCAAGCGTCTCGCCACGCTCGAAGAGGGCACAGCTGAGTACTCGTATGTCCGCAACACCCTGGTCGAGCTCAACCTCAGCCTGGTGAAATTCGCCGCCCGGCGGTTCCGCAGCCGGTCCGAGCCCACCGAGGACATCATCCAGGTCGGGACGATCGGCCTCATCAAGGCGATCAACCGCTTCGACGCCGAGCGAGGCACCGAGTTCACCAGCTTCGCCCTGCCGACCATCGTCGGCGAGATCAAGCGCTTCCTCCGAGACACCAGCTGGGCCGTCCAGGTGCCACGCCGTCTCCAGGAGCTGCGTATCGACCTGGCCCGGGCCCGCGACCAGATGGAACAGCACCTGGGCCGCTGCCCGACCGCCGCCGAGCTGGCCGCCCATCTCGGGATCACCGATGCCGAGGTGGCCGAGGGGGAGCAGGCGGCGAACGGTTACATCGCCCGCTCCCTGGACGCCCCGGTCGACGAGGACGACGCCCTGAGCGCCCTCACCCGCGGCCTGGGCAACGAGGACCCTGCCTTCGACGTCGTGGAGGCCGTCGCGTCCCTCAAGCCGGTGATCGCCTCGCTCGGGGAGCGGGACCGGCTGATCCTCTCGCTGCGCTTCGGCGAGGAACTGACGCAGTCCGAGATCGGCGCCCGGCTCGGGCTGTCGCAGATGCATGTCTCACGGCTGCTGGCCGCCATCTACGCGAGGCTGCGGGCCGCACTCCTCGACGAAGCCTCGTCCTGAGCCGCTCGGCCCTGAACCGCCCGGGATCTACGGGGGCCACTCCCCCGCCGCGTGCGCCGGGGTGCCGACCTCCAGCCAGACGACCTTGCCGTCGCCCACGGGCGCCCAGCCCCAGCTCCGCGCCAGCCGCTCGATCACGATCAGGCCGTGGCCCCCGGGCTGCGAGACGACCTGCGGCACCCGCGGCTTCGGATGCTCGGGGCTGGCGTCGGCGACCTCGATCCGCAGCCGGTCGCCGGTGTGGTTGAGCACGAGCTCGGTGGGCCCGCCCGCGTGCAGGCAGGCGTTGGTGACCAGTTCCGACACAAGGAGCAGTACGTCCTCGGCAAGTTCCGCGTCCTGCCGCGTCCTGGCCGGCGTCCACCCCCAGTCGGCCAGAGCCTGTTCGGTGAAGTCACGGCAGCGGCCCACGACCCCCTTGGTGCCGAACAGCCCAAGTCGACGGGTCTGCCCCTGCCCGCGGACGCTCACGCCCATCCGTTCCTCGCCTACTTCGGCCACTCGTCCGCCAGCGCCTCGTCGAGGCCGGCGTACACCGGGAACACCGCCTGGGCACCGGTGATGTCGAACATGCGGGCCACCGGCGGCCGCAGCGCGGACAGCGCCAGACGGCTGTCCGACTCGCGCGCCGCGAGCCGTGCCCGCAGCAGCAGGTTCAGGCCGGTGGAATCGCAGAAGCTCAGGTCCGCGCAGTCGACCACGATCCGCTCGGGTGCGGCCCGCACAGCGTCCGACAGGGCCTCACGCAGTTGCTCGGCCGTGTCGTGATCGAGTTCGCCCGAGAGTACGAGGACGACGGCACCGGCCACCGGCCTCACCTCGACGTCGAAGCGTCCCTTCTGGGCGGCACCATCCCCCTGCGGCTGTCCGGCGACTCCCGACACCATGGGGGTTCTCCCGCTCCTCGACGTCCATCCGGTCATGTCGATGCTTTCGACGTTGGCAGGGCGAGACCGCCTCCGCCACCGGGCCCGTTCCCGCGCCCGCTTCACGAGACTCGTACCCGCTGCTGCCCGGGTCTCCACACCGGGGGAGATTGCTTCGGCGAAGCCGTCAGGACCGACGCGAGAGGGCGCTGACAATTTCGTGCGCGGTGCGGTACGTGTGGTGGGCGGGCAGCCGGTTGACCATGTCGACCAGCCGGTCGGGAGCATGCCGCGCGGTCAGAGTGTGTACCAGTTCGCGACGCGTGGCCGGGAAGGCCGTACGGCCCAGGTGCCGCCCCAGTTCGATCCGCAACTGCTCGTCGGGGCTCAGCGAGCCCATCGTGGTCACGAAGCCCGACGCGATCTCCGGGTCGTCGTCGGCGCCGGGCTCGGGGTCGTGCCACTCCTCCACCCGCGTGGGGTGTCCGGATCGGAGCAGCCCCTGCAATTCATGCTTCATCTCTTCGTCCTTGTGGACGCTGAGGCGATCACTGCCTCGCTGCATGTCCTCCTCCTCGATCGTGGGGAGACTGTGCACGTACCCGATCGTCGCCTTCTGACACAGGCCGGCGCCGCACGTTTCCGGGAGGTTCGACCGGGCACCTGCGTCATGTGCTCCGGACAGGAGGCACCCCGTGAGAGCGATCAGCTCCGGGCGTGCACCGGTCCTGCCCGGCGGATCTCCGGTGATCCCACCACGCCCGCCCGAATGAGCGAAGACCACTCTCAGGGAGCTGCGAGCACCATGCGTACCCAGAAGAACCGCAAGCATCCGCACGACGACGCACCCGACACCACGGACGCGTTCCGCAGGATGGCCGCACTGCCCGACGGAGCCGAACGGCGGCTCCTGCGCCAGGAGATCGTGTACGCCTGGCTGCCCATGTCGGAACGGCTGGCCGGCCGCTTCCGCAACCGCGGGGAGTCCCTCGAGGATCTGCGGCAGGTCGCCGCCCTCGGCCTGGTCAAGGCCGTCGACCACTACGACCCGTCCCGCGGCCACGCATTCGAGAGCTACGCCGTACCGACCGTGGTCGGCGAGGTCAAGCGCCACTTCCGCGACCACATGTGGGCCCTGCATGTCCCGCGCCGGGTCCAGGATCTGCGCAACCGTGTCCGGGTCGCCCGACGGGACCTCGCCCAGTCCATCCCCGGCCGCGACCCTTCGGCGGCCGAAATCGCCCAGTACACCGGAATGACCGAGGCCGAGGTGCGGGAGGGGCTCTCGGCGCTCGAGAGCTTCACCGCGCTCTCCCTCGACGCCGAAACAGCCGGTTCCGACGGCGGATACTCCCTGCGCGACACTCTCGGCACACCCGACCCGGCGATCGACGTGCTCGTGGACCGCGAGGCGGTCAAACCGGAGCTGAGCAAGCTGTCGCAGCGCGAGCAGCGCATCCTCTACCTGCGCTTCTTCCGGGACATGACCCAGAGCAGCATCGCGAAGGACCTGGGCATCTCCCAGATGCATGTGTCCCGGCTGATCAGCCGCTGCTGCGCGCATCTGCGTGAACAGGTCATGCAGGAGGCCGCGTAACCCGTGCCGCCCCGGCCCGCACGCACCGCGCGCGGGCCGGTCAGCGGGACGCGGCCCGCCGCCGGCGTTTTCCGCGCGCCCACCGGCTCATGGCGGAGATCCACGGATACCGTTCGTGCTGCTCCCGGGTCACCCGGTCCAGTTCCTCCATCAGGCGCTGCGAGCGGTGGTCCATGTCCAGCTCGTCGAGGATCCGGTCGATCTCCGTGAGCAGTGCGCCGTGCAGCTGCCAGTCGCGCGGATGCCGTTGCACACCCTGGAGAAGCAGCTCCGCGGCCTTCTCCCGCGCTGCGGCGGCCGCGGCGAGCTCGTCGGCCAGCCGGGACTCCGCCGCGTCGGCGCTGCGGCTCACCTGTGTGGTCACCAGTACGGAGAAGCTGACCAGCGCATCGGCGACATGGCTCAGCAGTTCCTCGAGGGCGACGCCCACCTCCGGCGGGAACACGTCCTGCCCACCGCGCTTCTTGGCGAGGTCGGTCATCGTGCGGGCCAGTACGCGCAGGACCACCGCACAGATTTCGAGGGTGTCGAGCCCCGTGCGCAGCACGACCCGGTGCAGCAGCGCCTCCTTGACCCGCGGATTGAGCCGGAGGCTGTCCTCCGCCTGCCGCAGAGCCCCGTCGACTTCCGCGATGTTGTTGTCGAGGCGGCGTGCCTCGTGAAGACGAGCGGCCGCGCGCTCGACGGGAGTGGGGCCGCTCAGCTCCTCGCCGATGTGCAGCAGCAGTCGGCGCATGCGCCGGGCGAGGTCCTCGATGGAGTCACCGGCGGGACCCACCCATACCGGTGGCACGAAGACGACGTTGAACAAGAGCCCCACGACCGCGCCGATCAGTGTCTCCAGGACCCGGTCCCAGGCCGCGCCGCCGACCTGGGTCACACCGAGGACGAGCATCGCGCTGATCGCGACCTCGGGCACGAACTCGTCGACGCGGACCAGTCGTCCGACCACGAGCGAAGCCAGGATGATCAGCCCCAGGCTCCACCACGTCAGGCCGACGAGCGCACTGAAGCCGATGGCGATCAGTACGCCCACGACGACTGAGTTCACCCGGCGGATACCGGTCGTGAGGGTGGAGTAGAGGGTCACCTGGACAACGAGGAGCGCCGTGAGGGGCGCGGTGAGCGGCGCGGGTTCGCTGCTCAGCTGCAGGGCGACGACGTACGAAATCGTCGCGGCCGCCGTCGAGCGCATCGTCTGGACGACGGCGGGCTCGCGGCGCCGGCGGACCAGTTCGGCCACCGGCGCCGTCACGGACTTGGTTAGCTCACGCACTCCTTGATCCTTCCCGCTCGTCAGCGGGCGGACCCGGGCAGTCGTCGAGCGGTGCCCCGGTCAGCTGACCGTGGGTGACGAGCGCTGCCCGGCGGACCCCTTCGCGGGCCGGGTGCGGGCCACGTAGCGCTCCGCCTTGAGCACGGCCTCTCTGGCCGTGCGCTCACCCATCAGCACGCACAGCGTGTACGCCGTGTCCTCGAAGCGCATCCGCGCGCCACGGTCGTGGGGCGCGTGCAGAAAGTGGTGTTCGTGTGCCCGATAGAGCGCCATCAGGCGGGTGATCACAGCGGTGTCCGGCATCAACATCAGTGCCCTCCTTGAGTGAAAAGCACCAGCGGGCGGTCCGATCCGGCCCCACCAGGGGGCGCGGACGGCCGCAGCGGGCCTGCCGTACGTCGGAGTCATCCGGCCGTTCATTTTCGCCCGGGGTTGTCACACCCGCCATTCGCGTGACTACCGTGAGCGAGTTTCGGTTACCGAAGCGGCATACGGCCGTACGGGGTGCCGAGGCTTGCGGGGCGGGCGACAGTGGGAGGAACGGCCGGGAACCGGTGGATCCACCGGCACGGTGCGAAGGAGACGAGATGCACCCCGTGGAGGCGCTGGAACGGATCGCGTTTCTGCTGGAGCGCAGCGGCGCGGAGACCTATCGGGTCCGCGCCTTTCGCACCGCGTCCGCCGTACTGGTGCAGATGTCCGACGACGAGATCCGCCGGCGCGCGGCTTCGGGCTCCCTGGAAGCGGTCAAGGGCATCGGCCCGAAGACCGCCGGTGTCGTACGCGAGGCCCTGGCCGGTGAGGTGCCCGCCTACCTTCGGCGGCTGGAGGACGAGGCGTCCGGGCCGCTTGCCGACGGCGGTACTCACCTGCGTGCCCTGCTGCGGGGCGACTGTCATCTGCACTCGGACTGGTCGGACGGCGGCAGCCCGATCGAGGCGATGGGGCGGGCGGCGATCGCACTGGGGCACGAGTGGGCCGTACTCACCGATCACTCTCCCCGGCTGACGGTCGCCAGTGGTCTGTCGGCGGAGCGGCTGCGCGAGCAGTTGGAGGTCGTGGCGGAGCTCAACGCCCGCTGGGCCCCGTTCAGGCTGCTGACCGGCATCGAGTGCGACATCCTGTCGGACGGCTCGCTCGACCAGGAGCCGGAGCTGCTCGACCAGTTGGACCTCGTGGTCGTCTCGGTCCACTCCGAACTGCGCATGGAATCCGCACCGATGACGCGGCGCATGGTCAAGGCCGTCCAGAACCCGCTGGCCGATGTGCTGGGCCACTGCACGGGCCGGCTGATCTCCGAAAGGCGACGGCCTCCCTCGCAGTTCGACGCCGAAGAGGTCTTCGCCGCCTGTGCCGCTCACGGCACGGCCGTGGAGATCAACAGCAGGCCCGAGCGACGCGATCCGCCCAAGAGCCTGCTGCGGCAGGCGGTGGCCGCAGGGGCCTTCTTCTCCGTCGACTCCGACGCGCACGCCCCCGGACAGCTCGACTGGCAGATCATCGGCTGTGCCCGGGCAGAGGAGTGCGAGGTGCCCGCGGAGCGAGTGATCAACACCTGGAGCGCCGAGAACCTGCTCGACTGGACCGTGTCCCGGGCGGCCCCGGCCTCCTGAGGCGTGAGCCGGGGACCGCTCCACCGAAAGGCCCAGTTCGCGCCATGTCCGGGACCCCGCCTGGCTGTTCGCGGTGAGTACCCCGCTCTGTCACTCGTACGACACCGCCTCTTCCCTTCCGCTCGTTCCTCTTGGAAACTCCGCTCGCTCCTGTTTCCTCACCCCCAAGAGGGCCACACTCATGCCTGAACTCAATCGGCGGCGCTTCCTGCAGATCGCCGGCGCCACCGCCGGTTTCGCCGCCTTGTCCAGCAGCATCGACCGTGCCGCCGCCATTCCCGCGGCACGCCGCTCCGGCACCATCAAGGACGTCGAGCATGTCGTCGTGCTGATGCAGGAGAACCGTTCCTTCGACCATTACTTCGGCGCGCTGCGAGGCGTCCGCGGCTTCGGCGACCCCCGTCCGGTGACCCTCGACAACGGCAAGTCCGTGTGGCACCAGTCGGACGGCACCAAGGATCTGCTGCCCTTCCACCCGGACGCCGACGACCTCGGCATGCAGTTCCTGGAGGGCCTGCCGCACAGCTGGGGCGATGGCCAGGCCGCCTACAACGGGGGCAAGTACGACAAGTGGGTCCCCGCGAAGGGCACCACGACCATGGCGTACCTGACCCGTGAGGACATCCCGTTCCACTACGCGCTCGCTGACACGTTCACTGTCTGCGACGCGTACCACTGCTCGTTCATCGGCTCCACCGACCCGAACCGCTACTACATGTGGACGGGTCACACGGGCAACGACGGCAAGGGCGGCGGCCCCGTCCTCGGCAACGACGAGCTCGGCTACGGCTGGACGACCTACCCGGAGCGGCTCGAAGCGGCCGGGGTCTCCTGGAAGATCTACCAGGACATCGGCGACGGCCTGGACGCGGCCGGCTCCTGGGGCTGGATCGGGGACGCCTACCGCGGCAACTACGGCGACAACTCGCTGCTGTACTTCAACAAGTACCGCAACGCCGTACCGGGCGACCCGTTCTACGACAAGGCCCGCACCGGCACCGACGTCAAGAACGGCGACGGTTACTTCGACGTCCTCAAGGCCGATGTGAAGGCCGGGAAACTCCCCCAGGTCTCCTACATCGCCGCCCCCGAGGCCTTCTCCGAGCACTCCAACTGGCCCTCCAACTACGGCGCCTGGTACATCGCTCAGGTCCTGGACGCGCTCACCTCCAACCCGAAGGTGTGGGCGAAGACGGCCCTGTTCATCACGTACGACGAGAACGACGGCTTCTTCGACCATGTGGTGCCGCCGCTTCCGCCGCGGTCCGCCGCGCAGGGCAAGTCGACGGTCGACGTCTCCCTCGACGTCTACCCGGGCGACAGCAAGCGTCAGGCCGGTCCGTACGGCATGGGGCCGCGCGTGCCGATGCTGGTCGTCTCGCCGTGGAGCAAGGGCGGTTACGTCTGCTCCGAGACGCTCGACCACACCTCGATCGTCCGCTTCATGGAGCGCCGCTTCGGCGTGCACGAGCCGAACATCTCGCCGTGGCGCCGGGCTGTCTGCGGCGACCTGACCTCGGCCTTCGACTTCGGTCTCAAGAACACCCAGCCGGTCTCGCTCCCGGACACCGACGCCTACCAGCCGCCGGACAAGCTCCGCCACCCCGACTATGCTCCCAAGCCGCCGGCCAAGGCCTCGCTGCCCAAGCAGGAGGTGGGTTCGAGGCCCGCGCGCCCGCTGCGGTACGCACCGCTTGTGGACGGGGCATCGACGCCGTCCACCGGCCGCTTCACGCTCACCTTCAGCGGTGGCCCGGCGACGGGTGCGCAGTTCCTGGTGACGTCCGGGAACCGCACGGACGGACCGTGGACCTACACCGCCGCAGCCGGGAAGCAGATCTCCGACACCTGGAACACGACGTACTCGAATGGTGTGTACGACCTGTCGGTGCACGGACCGAACGGCTTCCTGCGCACCTTCAAGGGACCCGGCAACACCTCCGGACCCGAGGTGACGGCCCGCCACATCGCCTCCAGCGGCAGCATCCGGCTGACGATCACGAACACCGGCAGCACCACCTGCCGCCTCACGATGACGCAGGCGTACGGCGGAGCGAAGCAGACGTTCACCGTGCGCCCGGGCGGACGCGTCGTGCACACGGTGGATCTGTGCCGCAGCAAGCGCTGGTACGACCTGAGCGTGGTGTCCGACCGGAACGCGACCTTCCTGCGCCGGTTCGCCGGGCATGTCGAGAACGGCCTGCCGAGCGTGAGTGACCCGGCGATCATCACCGTCTGACCCGGACTCCGGACCCGAAGGGGTCGCCCGCTGTCGGCGGGCGGCCCCTTTTCCCTCGAATGGCGCGCGCGTCCGCCGATCGTGCAGAACCCTCCCGTGCTTTTGTCGATTATCGGTTGAGATCCGCTGGGATTCGATGTCGGAGGAGATCTCTGTGCGCAGCTTCGCCCTCTCCGCTGTTCTGGTCGCCACGCTGGCCTCGGGCGGCTCTCTGTGGACAGCCGATCAACTGGCGTCCCCGTCCTCGAGCGCGGACGAATCCAAGGGCATCAATGTCCTTCTCGCCGGAATCGACCGGCGCACCGGGATGTCCGCCGAGGAGATCAAACGCCTGCACGTCGGCGGCAAGGGATGCGACTGCACAGACGTGCTGATGCTGGTGCACATCGCCGAGGACGGTCGCCGGATGACGGCGGTCTCCATTCCCCGTGACTCCTATGTGGAGTTCGCTGATCACGCTCATCCGCGGCACTCCGGAAAAATCAACGGCGCCTTCGCGCACGGCGGCGGAGATCTCGCGGTTCGGACCGTGGAGAAGGCGACCGGCCTGAAGATCGACCACTATCTCGAGACGGACTTCACCGGCTTCGTGAACGCCGTCGACGGTTTCGGCGGCGCGAAGGTGTGTACGGACAAGCCGCTGGTCGACCTCGGCTCGGGGCTGAACCTGCCGGCGGGAACACGTGTGCTGGACGGGCGCCGCGCCCTTCGCTACGTCCGCGCCCGCCATCTCTCCCCGCCCGGCGATCTCGGCCGGGTCCGGCGCCAGCAGCGCCTGCTCATCGACATGCTCTCCCGGCTGAGGGAGGAAGGGGCGTTCGCCAACCCGGCCGCCGCGGCACAGACGGCGCTGGCGCTGCACCGGTTCGTACGCGCCGATGAGGACACGAGCGTCGCGGATCTCGCCCGTCTGGGCTCACTGCTGGGCGGGCTGAAGGCGGATCAGACGGAGTTCGTGACCGTCCCGATCTCGGAATTCGACTACCGCGTGCCCGAGTGGGGCTCCTCACTGCTGTGGGACACGGAACGCTCCGCGGCGCTGTGGGAAGCGCTGCGCGAAGACCGGTCGATCATCGACGACGCCGGGATCCGCCCGAGCAAGGACGTTCCGGTGGAGATTCCGCCGGCCTGGATTCATGTGCGGGTGACGGATCCTGAGGTCGCCGGTGCGCTGCGGGACAACGGCTTCGTGATCGAGGACGGCTCGGGGCAGGCGGGGGAGCCGCGCCCCGAGGGTCCGACCGTCATCACCTACGACCCGTACTGGGAGCGGTACGCGGTGACCCTCAAGGCCGCGATCCCCGGCGCCGAATTGCGCCCGGTCGACGGGCACGGCCCGGTCTTCGACGTCGCCGTCGGATCGGGGGCCGCCTCGGTCGTCAAGGTGGTCCACGACCGGAGCAGCGTGGAGGGGGCGCCGGTCACCGGAGACCGGCTCCGGTGCGGAACCACCGAGTGAGGTGCCGGCTGCCGCGCGGCGGACGTCTCAGTCCATCTGGAGCACGGACAGGGTGTTCCCCGACGGGTCCGTGAACCAGGCGATCGGCGGGCCCTCCGCGCGCATGACGCCCTTCCCGTCCTGGTCGAAGCCGGCGTACCGCTCGAAGGTCACACCGCGCCGGGCCAGTTCGTCGACGGCTTCGTCGATGTCGGGGACCGGGAAGTTGAGCACGGTGAAGTTCGCAGCGACGTGGTTCGGCTTGGGGTAGACGAAGATCTCCGCGCCGCTTCCGAGATGCAGCGTCAGCATGCCGCCAGGGGGGCCGGTCTCCTCGGTGACTCGAAGGCCGAGCGTCTGGCCGTAGAACTCCTTTGCCTTCTGAAGATCGTTGACCGCGAAACCGCTGAACGCCTTGCTGTTCGTGAGCATGATCGCTTTCCTTCCGTCTGCCGTACGGACGAGCGGGTACGAGTATTCACACGGGACCACCGGGCCAGGGCTGCGAACCGGCCCGGGACGCGGGATGACGGGAGCGATTCCCCCCGATGGCCGAGGCAGCGCTCAGCTGTCCTGGCCGACCGGTTCGAACTCGCACCAGACCGCCTTGCCTTCGCCCCTGGGCTCCACGCCCCAGCGTGAGGCAACCGCGTCGATCATCATCAGTCCCCTTCCCGAGGTCGCCGCTTCACCGGGCGTCCTGCGGCGCGGCCAGACGCTGGAGCGGTCCTTGACCCACAGCCGCACGCGCCGTACCGGTTCGGGCAGGACTTCCAGCGTGAGGACGGCGCCGCCCTCCGTGTGGAGGAGTACGTTCACCAGCAGTTCCCCGGCGGCCAGTTCCACATCGTCCGCGAGGCCGGGCAGCCCCCAGTCCTCCAGGGCATGACGCAGCGCGGTGCGTGCCTCGGCAAGACCCTCAGGGTCGGCCTGGTGGATGTACAGGTGGATGCGGGGCGCCCGGTGGGTGCCGGGGTCGGGTGCCCGGCGCAGCACGAGCAGCGCGACATCGTCGCCGCTCCCCCAGCGCTGCCACAGCCGGTCCGACAGATGGTCGGCGAGGGCCCCCGCCTCCTGGGGACCCGTACGTACGGCGTCGGCGAGCGCGTCCATCCCGGCCGCTATGTCGAGGCCGGGTTCCTCCACCAGGCCGTCGGTGCACAGGACGAGGGTCTCGCCGGGTACCAGATCCAGCCGGGACTCGGGGTACTCCTCCTCCCTGAAAGCAGTGGCCAGGCCGAGCGGAAGTCCGCCGCGCAGGTTCGGCCGGCCGACCCGTCCGTCGGTGTGCCGGATCATCGGCCCCAAGTGGCCCGCGCGGACGGCTCGTACGCCTCCCGAGACCAGGTCGACCTGGGCGTACGTACAGGTGGCGAAGCGTTCGGTGTCGAGTTCGGCGAGGAAGCGCGACGAGCGTGCCAGCACGGTCGAGGGGTCGTGCCCCTCCCCCGCGAACGCCCGCAGCGCGATGCGCAGTTGGCCCATGATGGCGGCCGCGTGGGTGTCATGGCCCTGGACGTCGCCGACGACTATCCCGACCCGCCCCCGGGGCAGCGCGATGACGTCGTACCAGTCACCGCCCACCTCCCGGCCGCTCCACGCCGCGTGGTAGCGCACGGCGATCTCGGCGCCGGAGAACTGAGGGATGTGGCGCGGCAGCATGGAAGCCTGGAGACCGGTCGCGAACTCCCTCTCCTTGTCGAAGAGAACGGCTCGTTGCAGTGACTGGGCGACGATTCCCGCAAGACCCAGGCACAGGGTGCGGTCCTCGGAGGAGAACCTGTTCCGGCCCCGGTAGAAGAGTGCCAGCCCGCCGATGGGACGGGCCTGGGCGACCAGCGGGAGGAAGGCGGCCGCGTCGACTCCGTGCCGCCCGCGGATGTGGGGCTCCAGCCTCGGAAACGTGTCGACGAGCTCGACCAGCGAGGTCACGAACCGTGGCTGCTGGGTGAGGACGGCCTCGGCGAGCGGCAGGGATCCGTCCAGACGATTGAGGGTGAGATCGGCCAGTACTTCCGTCCCCATCCCCGACATGGCGATGATCTTGAGCGTGGAGCCCTCGACCAGTGCCAGGGCCAGCCCGTCCGCGCCGAAGCGCTCCAGGCCGCCGCTGCCCGTCAGGGCGGCGGTGACATCGTCCACGGTCACCGCTCTCGACAGCACTTCCGTGGTGCCCTGGACCATGGCGGTCATCCGCTGCCGGTCCGCCTCCAGCGGGCTGATCACCGTGAATTCGGTGAGCTCGGTGGTCGCGTTGCGCACGATTCCGACGACCCGGTAGGCCTCGCCGTGCGCATCGCGCAGGATGCGCCCCCGCGCATGGGACCACTGGCGGATCCCGTTGCGGCGTCTGACCTGGAAGTACGCGCCGTACGAGGACCGTCCGCGCTCGATGGCCTGCTCGAAGGCCGCATCGAGGCGCAGTTGCTCCTCGGGAGGCACCCGGGACTCCAGGGACTCGGGCCTGCCGTCGTACTCCCCCGGGCCCAGGTCGAACACGGCCTGCGCCGCCTCGTCGAGATCGAGGGTCCCGTTCCGCAGATCCCAGTCGAAGCTGCCCATGCGGTTCAGGGCCAGCCTCTCGCCCGGACCAATCGCGGGCCAGTGCCGTCCTGCCATGCGCTCGCTCCGGAGGAGGGACCGGGAGTTCCGGTCTGGCGGCCAGGATCGTGGCCAGCATAGCTTTGCGAAATTTGCCCCGCACTATGGCGTTTTCTCGGCGTGAGGCTCCCAGTGCAGCGGGTAATCCTCCGCCCCGGCGTCCTCCACCCAGCGCAGCCGGTCGCTCACCAGCGGGCGCCGTTCGGCCGGGCACGCCTCCAGCAGCCGCCGCAGCATCGTGCGGATCCTGAGCAGCACCATGGGTGAATCGACGGCGGCAACGGTGATGTCGTCGACCGAGTTGGTCACATACCGCTCCCATGCGGGCACCGGGACGATCAGCCTGACGGTTCCCTCGGCGTCGGCGACCCGCCCGATGTCCAGGTCGCGGTCCGCGAGGCGGATCAGCAGGTCCTCGATATGGTCCAGCGCCTGTACGGCGGTGGCGGGATCGTTGACCGCGGGCGAGAGCGCCTTGAGCGCGATGTCGGCCAGCAGCCGGAAGGGGAATTCGGGGTCCTGGGCGAAGCTGCGCTCCTCGCCGGTCAGCAGCGTCCCGCGCAGCACCTCCTCCGGCAGCTCCCCGCCCCGGACCTCGGCGAGCGCCATCCCGCGCGCCATCATGGCGCCCACCGACTGACGCAGGGTGATCACGCAGCCGTACTGCTTCGCCACGGCGACCAGTGCGGGCACATCGAGCTGCTGGAGGACCGCCGCCCGCCCGGTCCACCGTACGGTGACGGCCTTTCCCGGGCCGGGCGGTGCACCGGCAGCGGGCGCGGCGTCCCCGTACGGCTTGGTGTACAGCACATCGAATACGCGGTGCGCCCGTGACGTGATGGCCGCCAGCGTGGGTGCCAGCTGGAGCGACTGGAACGCCCTGGTCTGAAGGTTGCGCATCAGGAGCAGTGCCACCAGCGCGAGCAGCACAGCCACCCACGGCAGAAACGCCGACACCCTCTGCTCTGTCCCGATCGCCAGCCCCGCGGTCATCGAGAAGACGAAGACCCCGATAGCGAAGGCGAAGGTCCGCCACACGATGGGATCCTCCCGGAACAAGCCGAGCCGGGGACTGAAGGTGGTGGCGTTGAACTGCACGACCAGGAACAGCACCGAGTAGATGATGCTCACCAGGCTGACGACGCCGAACCCGACGGTGAAGAGCAGGTTGACCACACGGCCGGCGTCGACCTCCGGCCCCGCATTCACCTCCGGGACCGCCAGACCGAGGCCGAAGCCCACGACGGCGCAGAGCAGCTGGCTCAGCTCCGCGCGCATCGCACGCCGCGGCCGGTGGAAGAGCCCGGCGGGCCGGCTCCGCCCCCCTGGCCGCGTCCGGGCACCGCGGGGTTCGCCACCATGGTCCGCTCGCTCGGCCATCCGGCCTCCTACCGGTCTCGGACGACGCATCGAAAGCCCGGGTTCACGGTACGAAAGGACCGTCCACGCCGCGCGCCGGACACTCGATCGGCTCAATCACCAACGCCCCCGCCAGGACATTTACCGTGCGAGCCCGCAGGCTGAGGCGTGAGAGTCCCGGACGAGGCACCGGGAGCACCGGACAGGCGCGCATCCCCAGGAGGCCGCTCATGACCGCAGCCGGCGGACTCGCCCTCATCGCCCTCGGAGCAATACTCAGGTACGTCGTCGACTGGCACCTCAGCTGGGTCGACGTCGATGTCCTCGGCTCTGTCTTCCTGACCGCGGGCGCTGCCGCGCTCGCCTTCGGCACCGTCACGGCCTTCAGCAGAGAGCGACGCATCGCGCGCCGCGTCAGGGCCCATGCCTACGAGCAGCGCTGGTCCGACGAGCCGCCCCAGTCGTGACGTGACCTGCGCGCGGCGTGATCCTCGGCCCAACCGGCGCCCGCAGGGCCCGAGTTGCGCCATGTCGCCGTCGCGATCAGCCGGTCCAGGTCCAGTCGGCGACCTCCGGGAGGTCGGTGCCGTGCTCGCGGATCCAGGCGTGGTGGCGGGTGCGCATGTCCGCCATCTCCTGGCGTACTGACGCGGCCCGTACACCGAGCCCGGGGACCCGGTCGATGACATCCATGACGAGCCGGTACCGGTCGAGGTCGTTACGTACGACCATGTCGAAGGGCGTCGTCGTCGTGCCCATCTCCCTGTAGCCGCGGACGTGGAGGTTGGGGTGGCCCGCCCGTTGGTAGGCCAGGCGGTGGATCAGCCAGGGGTAGCCGTGATACGCGAAGATCACCGGTTTGTCCCGGGTGAACAGCGCGTCGTACTCGAAGTCCGCCATCCCGTGCGGGTGATCCTCCGTGGGCATCAGCCTTGTCATGTCGACGACGTTGACGACACGTACCGCGAGGTGGGGCACGTGCCGGCGCAGCAGCTGCGCGGCGGCCAGCACCTCCTGGGTGGGCACATCGCCCGCGCAGCCGAGGACGACGTCCGGTTCACGTTCGTGGTTCGTACCCGCCCAGTCCCAGATCCCGGCTCCGCGAGCGCAGTGGGCGCGGGCCTGGTCCATCGACAGCCAGTCGAAGCAGGGCTGTTTGCCCGCGACGATCACGTTGACGTAGTCGCGGCTGTGCAGGACATGGTCGGCGACGGACAGCAGGGTGTTGGCGTCCGGCGGCAGGTAGACCCGTACGACCTCGGGGCTCTTGTTGAGGACATGGTCGACGAAGCCGGGATCCTGGTGCGAGAAGCCGTTGTGGTCCTGCCGCCAGACGTGCGAGGTGAGCAGGTAGTTGAGGGAGGCGACGGGCGCACGCCACGGCAGCGACCGGGCGGTCCTGAGCCACTTGATGTGCTGGTTGACCATCGAGTCGACGATATGGACGAACGCCTCGTAGCAGGAGAACAGTCCGTGCCGGCCGGTGAGCAGATAGCCCTCCAGCCAGCCCTGGCACAGATGCTCGGAGAGCACCTCCATGACCCGGCCGTCGTGGGTGAGGTGTTCGTCGGTGGCCCTGGTCTGTGCCTGCCACGCCTTGCCGGTGACGTCGAGGAGGGCGTCGAGGCGGTTGGATGCGGTCTCGTCCGGTCCGACGACACGGAAGTCCCGGCGTTCAGCCGTGTCGGCCATGAGCTGTGCGAGCAGGCCGCCCAGTACGCGGGTGGGTTCGTGCAGGGTCGCGCCGGGCTTGTCGACGGGGACGGCGAAGTGTTCCAGCGGGGGTACGGGCAGATCCCGGACGAGAACTCCGCCATTGGCGTGCGGCGTGGAGCCGAGTCGCCGCTCGCCCATGGGGACGCAGGCCAGCACCTGCGGGCTCGGCCTGCCCGAGGCGTCGAAGAGCTCTTCGGGGCGGTACGAGCGCAGCCAAGCCTCCAGCTGGGCGAGGTGCTGAGGGTTGTCCCGTACACCGGAGAGCGGGACTTGGTGGGAGCGCCAGGTTCCTTCGACGGGGACGCCGTCGACCTCGTGGGGTCCGGTCCAGCCCTTCGGCGTACGGAGCACGATCATCGGCCAGCGCGGCCGTTGCCGCTCTCCCCCGCCGCGCGCTTCCTGCTGGATCTCGTCGATGCGGTCCAGCGCCTCGTCCATCGCCGCGGCCATCGCCCGGTGCACCTGCTCCGGTTCGTCGCCGGTGACATGAAGCGGCTCATGGCCGTATCCACGCAGCAGATCGTCGAGTTCCGCCTCGGGCAGCCGGGACAGGACCGTCGGGTTGGCGATCTTGTAGCCGTTGAGGTGGAGGATCGGCAGCACCGCGCCGTCGCCCGCCGGGTCGAGGAATTTGTTGGAGTGCCAGGAGGCGGCGAGCGGTCCGGTCTCGGCCTCGCCGTCGCCGATCACACAGGCGACCAGGAGCTCCGGATTGTCGAGCGCCGCGCCGTATGCGTGCGCGAGGGAGTAGCCGAGCTCTCCTCCCTCGTGGATGGAGCCGGGCGTCTCGGGTGCGACGTGGCTGGGCACACCGCCGGGGAACGAGAACTGCCGGAAGAGCCGTTCCATACCTGCCGCGTCCCGGCCGACGTCCGGATAGACGGCGCTGTAGCTGCCTTCCAGCCACGCGTTCGCGAGAACTGCGGGTCCCCCGTGGCCCGGACCCCAGACGCACAGGGCGGACAGATCACGGGCCTTGATGACCCGGTTGAGATGCGTGTGGACAAGATTGAGACCGGGTGAGGTACCCCAATGGCCCAGCAGCCGTGGCTTGATGTGCGCGGGTCGAAGCTCCTCGGTCAGCAGGGGGTTGCCCATCAGATAGATCTGTCCGACCGCGAGGTAGTTGGCGGCCCGCCAGTGCGCGTCGAGCGCTTTCAGCTCCTCGGCGCCCAGCACCGTGCGGTCCTTGACCTTGACCTTGCGCATCATCATTTCCTCCATGAAGGTCGTTGCATGGCAGTCAAGAAGGGGTCCGAGCAGCCCGCGAAAGTGCCGCGTGGGCTGTACGAACGCGAGCTCTACCGGTTGCAGACGGAACTGGTGAAACTCCAGGAGTGGGTGCGCGCCGAGGGCGCCCGCCTCGTTGTCGTCTTCGAAGGGCGCGACGCGGCCGGCAAGGGCAGCACCATCAAGCGGGTCACGGAGCATCTCAATCCGCGCGTGGCGCGCATCGTCGCGCTCCCCAAGCCCAGCGAGCGCGAGCGCAGCCAGTGGTACTTCCAGCGCTACGCCGCACATCTTCCCGCCGCCGGGGAAATGGCCCTCTTCGACCGGAGTTGGTACAACCGGGCCGGTGTCGAGCGCGTCATGGGCTTCTGTACCAAGGAAGAGCACCAGCGCTTCCTCCACCAGTGCCCGATCTTCGAGCGGATGCTGGTGGAGGACGGGATCCTGCTGCGCAAATACTGGTTCTCGGTGAGCGACGACGTACAGGAGCAGCGGTTCCGCCGGCGGCTCGAGGATCCCACTCGGCGGTGGAAACTCTCCCCCATGGACCTGGAGTCGATCACCCATTGGGAGGCGTACTCCCGGGCGAAGGACGAGATGCTCGTCCACACCGACATCGCGGAGGCGCCGTGGTTCGTCGTCGAGAGCGACGACAAGCGCCGGGCACGGCTCAACATGATCGCCCACCTGCTGTCCACCGTGCCGTACCGCGATGTGCCGCCACCGGCGCTGACACTCCCGCCGCGGCCCCCCTCCTCGGGTTATGAGCGGCCGCCGCGGGATCTGCAGACCTATGTGCCCGATCATGCGGCGGGGCTCATGGGCTGAGGCGTCCCGGCCACCAGGGGCTGTTCCATGATCTCGATCTCCTTGCGCCCGGCTTCGAGTGAGGTCCCTGTCCGCACGGTCCCACCGGGGGCCCGCCCCGGTGGAGGGGCGGTTCGGCCCCTGTCGGGGACCTTTGGCCCCCTCGTGTGACCGAGCAGCCCATGGGCCCGGGCGTCTCCCGGCCGGAGGCTAGAGCCGAGGCAGTCCCCGGGTCAGCGGCTGCGCACTGAGCCCGGGATCCGAGAGGAGAATCAGCCATGACAGCGAACGTCCTGGTCGCGTACGCCACGAAGAACCAGTCCACCGCCGAGATCGCCCGCACGATCGCCGAAACCCTCGACGAACAGGGCGTGCCTGCCGTGGCCCGTCCCGCCGGCGAAGTGCTCGACGTCGGCGACTACGACGCCGTGGTGCTCGGCAGCGCCCTGTACGCCGGCCGCTGGCTCAGGCCGGCGCGCGGCTTCGCCCGGCGCCATCGACGCGAGCTCGCCGGGCGCCCGGTGTGGCTGTTCAGCAGCGGCCCGCTGGACGCGTCCGCGCACGAACGCGACATCCCCGCGGTGCGCGGTGCCGTTCGCGTCGCCGAGCGGCTCGACGCCCGCGGACACGTCACCTTCGGCGGCCGGCTCGACGAAGGCGCGACGGGAAGGATCGCGAGAATGCTGGTCCGGCAGGGCCGCGGCGGGGACTTCCGCGACGAGGAGCAGATCAGGTCCTGGGCCCGCGACATCGCCAAGGAACTCAACGCCGAAGGGGCCCTCTGAAGAAACCCGGCCCGCACATCGTGAGCGACGTGCTCCGTGACGGGCGGCCCACGGGAGACGGGGCGCCGCCGGCCGGGTCCTGACCACGCCTCCTCGCCGGCTCTCAGTCGCCCTGCCCAGCATCCCCGCCGCCCGATGGCCCGTACAGGTCGAGCAGCCGACCGCGGGCAGACTGCAGCCGGTGCGCGATCACCTCGGCGACGCGGTGCGTGAGGACCCGGTCGAACTCCGGATCCTCGTCGCACAGGGTTCGTACGCTCACGGCGTCGAATTCCATGGCCCGGACCGGTGTGGCCGCCCGGGCGCCCAGATGCCAGTTGCGCGGCGGGAAGAGCCAGGACCAGCCCAGCAGATCTCCCGGGCCGAGGTGCTCGACGACGGCAGCGCGCCGGCCCGGCACATGCAGGTCGAGATCGACGGTCCCGCTGCGGATGATCCAGAAGTGGTCGGCGCGGCCGCCCTCCTCGAAGATGCGCGCACCGGCAGGGAACTCCTTCTCCTCGGCAAGTTCCATCAGCCGGTCCCGGCCGTCCGGTGGCAGGACGTTCAGCAGCGTGGACATCGTGGTCATTGCCGTCTCCGTCCCTCGGGGCCGCGTCAGGGGCCTGGGGTGGTCGTCTTCAACCTTGCACCCAGCTCGCGCGGGCGGCGAGGCAACCCGGCAGGGGCCCGGAGGCCGCGCGCTTGGGCCGGACGGCCCCTGTGCGCCCCGCACCACGCGGAACACGCTGGTCGGGACGGGATCAGGCGCACCGCATGAGGAGAGGAACACCATGAAAGCGCTCGTTTTCCATGGCCCGGGCAAGGCCTCATGGGACAAGGTGGCGGATCCGGGCATCCAGGAGCCGACGGACATCGTGGTCCGGGTCGACACCACGACGATCTGCGGTACGGATCTGCACATCCTCAAGGGCGACGTGCCCGAGGTGACCCCCGGCACGGTCCTCGGACACGAAGCCGTCGGCGAGGTCGTCGAGGCGGGCAGTGACGTCCGCACGGTCCGCCCCGGGGACCGGGTGCTCGTCTCCTGCATCTCCCCCTGCGGCCGCTGCCGTTACTGCCGCGAGCAGATGTACGGGCAGTGCCGCGGCAACGGCGGATGGGTGCTCGGCCACCTGATCGACGGCACCCAGGCCGAGTACGTACGTGTCCCCTTCGCCGACTTCTCCGTCCACCCGCTTCCCGCGGCGGTGCACAGCAGCGACGCCGTACTGCTGTCCGACATCTTCCCCACCGCGTACGAGGTGGGGGTACTCAACGGAGGTGTGCTGCCGGGCGACACCGTCGTGGTCGTCGGGGCCGGGCCGATCGGACTCGCCACCATCGCCACGGCGCGGCTGTTCTCCCCCGGAAGGATCATCGCCGTGGATCTGGCCGAGTCCCGGCTGGACGCCGCCCGTGAACTCGGCGCGGATGCCGTCGTCAACGCGGCGGAAGGACCGCAGTCGCTTGTCTCGGACCTGACCGAGGGGCTCGGGGCGGATGTGGCCGTCGAGGCCGTCGGTGTCCCCGAGACCTTCGAACTCTGCACCCGTGTGGTCCGGCCAGGAGGCCGCGTGGCGAATGTGGGCGTGCACGGGAAGCCCGCGACGCTTCACCTGGAAGAGCTCTGGATCAAGAACGTGACCATCAGGACCGGCCTCGTGGACACGTACTCCACACCGCTGCTGCTGGGCATGCTGGCGGCCGGCCGGCTGCCGGCGTCCGCTCTCGCGACCCATCGCTTCGAGCTCGCGCAGATCGAGGAGGCGTACGACGTCTTCTCCAAGGCGGCCGACACGGGCGCGCTGAAAGTCGTCCTCGGCGGTCCGGAACACAAGGACGTCGAGCCTCTTGCGGGGGCCGACGGACCCCACCCCCGGCCGGCCTCCGAATGACCGGGGCGCCCGGCGCGCGCAAGCTGGAAGCAGCCCTTGATCTACGAGGGCACGTGGAGGAAGGAGCTGACAGCCATGACGACGACTCCGGCGGCGTACGACCCGGTGAGAGTGGATGCGGTGCTCGAGGCACCGCTGTCACGCTGGCTCTGGCTGGTGAAGTGGCTGATGCTGATCCCGCACTACATCGTGTTGTTCTTCCTCTGGGTAGCCGTCTTCCTGGTCAGCGTGGTCGCCTTCTTCGCCATTCTGATCACGGAGCGCTATCCCCGGCCGCTGTTCGACTTCACCCTCGGAGTGCTGCGCTGGACGTGGCGGGTCTCGTACTACGGATACGGAGCGCTGGCCACCGACCGCTACCCGCCGTTCAGCCTCGGCGAGGAGCCCGGCTATCCGGCCCGACTGGACATCGCCTATCCGGAGCGGCTGTCTCGTGGCCTCGTCCTGGTGAAATGGTGGCTGCTCGCCATTCCGCAGTACATCGTGATCGGCTTCTTCGCGGGCGGCTTCCACGCCGGCTGGTGGGACGGGGGGCTCATCGCCGTCCTGTCCGTCATCGCCGGTGTCATTCTCGCCTTCACCGAGAAGTACCCGAGGGACATCTTCGACCTCGTCATGGGTCTCAACCGGTGGGTTCTGCGGGTCGCCGCGTACGCGCTCCTGATGACCGACACGTACCCGCCCTTCAGGCTGGACATGGGCGGTACCCACCCGGCGCCCCTGCGCTGAGCGTGCGCGGACGCCACCGCTGCCACGGCCGCGCAGCGCGGCTCACACCCGCTGCGGTACAACTGCCACGGGGCATGCGGCGTGATGGAGTGCGGCGTGGGCCAGCCGGCCGAGCTGCAGGCCGAAGTGTCCCTCCCTGCGCCGCGCTCCGACGATCAGCAGGTCCGCGGCGGCCGACCGGTCGAGCAGCACCTTGCGGGCCTGTCCCTCCAGCGTGGTCCGGCGCACGAGGACATCCGGGTGATCGTCCACAGCACCGCCCAGCGCCTCGTCGACCACAGTGGCAGCCCGCATCTCGTGGTACGCGGCCGCGTCTCCGATGAGCAGCGAATGGTCGGTCGTCTCGTGTGCGGGGCAGCGCCAGGCGCGTACGGCATCGAGGGTGCAGCCCCGTGCCGCCGCCTCGCGGAAGGCGAAGTCCACCGCGCTGGATCCACGGGCCGCCTCGCCGATGCCCAGCAGGATCCGCCCGTGGGCGGCCGACAGGGCCGCCGCGTCGCCCCGTACGACGATCACCGGGCAGCTTGCGCCTGCCGCCACCGCCAGACTCACCGAGCCGAGCAGCAGACCGGCGAGTTCCCCGCGGCCACGTGATCCGGTGACGACCGCGAAAGCGTTGTGCCCCTCGGTCAGCAGCGCGGTCGCCGCCTCCTCGGGCAGCACCGCGGTGGTCACCTTCACGTCCGGGTCGCGCCGGTGGGCGCGCTCCGCGGCGGTGGCGACGATGGTGTCCGCGAGCACCTCGTCGGTGGGGCGGTCGAGGCTGGACGAAGGCGTCTGCCCTTCGTAACGCTCCCAGAGGGACGCGTACACGAGCCGCAGCGGGATGCCGTGCCGTGCAGCCTCCTCCACCGCCCAGTCCACGGCCTTCAGGCTGGATTCCGAGCCGTCCACACCCACGACGAGGGGCAGCTCCATCGTCCCCACCACCTTTCTTCGGGCTGATCGAAGGCGTTGCTGTTGTCACGGTCCCACTGTGCGCGGGGCGGTGTCGCGTCGGCAGATGTGCGTCCTCGGCGTTCGCCAGTGCCACCTGTCCGGCGTGACACTGGAAGACGGAAGGCGTCCCGACGCTGCGTGCCGAGCGCGGCACGCGTGCTGACCATCAGGGTCCGGGTGCCGGAGACGAAGGCGGGCACCGGACCATCCCGGTGCGGCATGCCTGAGCGCATATCCGCCAGGAGCCGCACACACCTGCGCGTCCGGAGCGAGGCCGGGCGCGCAGGCGCTTGGCCGGACCCGGTTTCCCGCTGGGACCGGGACCGTTCGGCCCCTGCGCCGGTCGGGGTGCCACCTCACACTGGAGGCATCGGGCACGTATCGGACCTGGGAGGTTCTGATGAACGCCGACCCGACGACGGATACGGCCACCGCTCCCCTGCTGCTCGACGGGGCGCTGCCGGAATTCCGGTTCACCCGCCTGGAATGCGTGATGATCACAGCCCCGCCCTCCGCGGTGTACGAGGCCACGCGGGAGCTGGACCTGCTCACCGTTCACTCGCCGCTGTTCGACATGGTCATGTGGGCGCGCGGGGTACCGGACCGGCTTCGCAGCCGCCCGCTTCCGGCGCCGCCGACGATGCGCGTGGCCGATCTCTTCGACGCCACCGACAAGCATGAACAGGGCCAGCCTTGGGTGGCGCTCGGCGAGACCCCACGACGGGAACTCGTCTTCGGAGCGGTCGGCAAGGTATGGAAGCCCGCCATCGAATGGCGCCGTATCGAGCCGGAGGCGTTCACCGCCTTCGACGAGCCCGGCTGGGCGAAGATGGCCGCCGCTTTCACCGTTCATCCGTACGGCACGCGGCGCTCCCTGCTGGTCTACGAGGCGCGCACCGCCTGCACCGACCCGGAGTCCACGGCTCGTTTCGGCCGCTACTGGACGCTCGTCTCACCGGGCGTCGGCGTCGTCCTGCGTGCCGCGCTGCGGTCGGTCAGGTCGGCCGTGGAGCACAGGGACAGGCCCGGGCCCGTCCGGGTTGACAGCTCGGAAAGGGATGGGACGTGACGCGTGTGGTCTCTGTGTCACAAGCGGTCACAGGCGTGATAGAGCGCGCGGGCGCACTCCGTGCCGATGGGCCCGTCTTCGGACAGTTGCAGGAAGTGGTTCAACTGCCACGTCTGCGTGTTGCGGGCTTGGCGGTTGGTGGTCGTCACCCACGGCGGATAGACGCGGAATGCCCGTTTCCCGCCGGACCCGTTCCTTGACACGATGTCCCGTTCGCAGAGCACGTCTCGCGGAAAGACGAATTGCCCGAACCGCTCGCCGTCGCGAGTGCTGATGACGAACAGATCAACCGGATCTTCAGCGTCGAAGGGCCGGATCGGCCCGCTCGCGGATCTCCTCCACACCGTGACGAACTGGCCGACCTTCGTCGGTGTCGTCTTGGCCACCCGGAACCTGACCGAGAAGCCGTCCAGCGTGAACTCGCATGCCCCGTACTCGGCGCTCTCCGCTTCAGGCACCGGCCGTGCGCAGGCGAACCCACTCGGGTCGTACACCAGCGCCTTCGCCACCAACAGATCGCTGGGGATCCCGGCCTCGCGCGGCCAAGACCCAGGATCACAGGCACCGGCCTCCGGAGAGCCGTCACGTTCCATCGCCATTCCTGCATCCTGCCAGACATCGAACGCATGAGCGAATTTACTCGTCGGGGCGTCCTCGACGCATGCCCGGTGGCGAGCGAGGCGCACCGTGGCGGCAACGGGTCTGTGCGCCACCTTCGACGCGTCGCTTCCCGATCGCTCCCGCCTCTTCGATACTGGAAGCCCTCGTCAGAGCAGCGCAGACCAGGAAGAACCCCGCTCAGGGGCAGCCTGGCCGCCAACCTTCCCAGGAGGAACCGTTGAGGATGCTCATCAATGTGCCGGAGACCGTCGTCGCCGACGCCCTCCGCGGTATGGCGGCGGCACACCCCGAGTTGTCCGTCGATGTGGAGAACCGGGTGATCGTGCGGCGTGACGCTCCCGTCGCCGGGAAGGTCGGGCTGGTCTCCGGGGGCGGTTCTGGGCACGAGCCGCTGCACGGCGGCTTCGTCGGGCCCGGGATGCTCGCCGCGGCATGCCCGGGAGAGGTCTTCACCAGTCCCGTGCCCGATCAGATGGTGCGGGCCGCCGCCGCCGTCGACAGCGGCGAGGGGGTGCTGTTCATCGTCAAGAACTACACGGGCGACGTCCTCAACTTCGACATGGCCGCCGAACTCGCCGAGGACGAGGGTGTACGCCTCGCCAAGGTGCTGGTGAACGACGATGTGGCGGTGACCGACAGCCTCTACACGGCAGGCCGGCGCGGCACCGGCGCCACCCTGTTCGTCGAGAAGATCGCCGGTGCGGCAGCCGAGGAGGGCGCGCCGCTGGAGCGGGTCGAGTCGATCGCGCGGCAGGTCAATGAGAATTCCCGCAGCTTCGGCGTCGCGCTCAGCGCCAGCACGACGCCCGCGAAGGGCAGCCCGACCTTCGATCTCCCTTCGGGTGAGCTGGAGTTGGGCATCGGCATCCACGGCGAGCCGGGCCGCGAACGGCGCCCGATGATGACCTCGCGCGAGATCGCCGACTTCGCCGTGAACGCGGTGCTGGAGGATCTGCCGCCGACGTCCCCGGTGATCGTGCTCGTCAACGGCATGGGCGCCACCCCGCTGCTGGAGCTGTACGGCTTCAACGCCGAGGTGCAGCGGGTGCTGAGCGAGCGCCGGGTGCCCGTCGTCCGTACCCTCGTCGGGAACTATGTGACGTCGCTCGACATGGCCGGCTGTTCAGTGACGCTCTGTCAGGTCGACGAGGAGCTGCTGCGGTTGTGGGACGCGCCGGTGGAGACGGCCGCCCTGCGCTGGGGCCGCTGAACCAGCTGGACCAAACTGTCCCCGTACGACTCACCCCAGGGAGTTCATGTGCTCGACGCCGACTTCTTCCGCCGCTGGCTGACGGCAGCCGCGGCCCGGGTGGACCGTGAGGCGGACCGGCTCACCGAGCTGGATTCGGCGATCGGCGACGCCGACCACGGCACCAACATGCAGCGGGGGTTCACGGCGGTGATCGCCGTCCTGGAAAAGGAGGCACCGCAGACGCCCGGGGCCGTACTGACCCTGGCGGGGCGGCAGTTGATCTCGACGGTGGGCGGGGCGTCGGGTCCGCTGTACGGGACGCTGCTGCGGCGTACGGGCAAGGCGCTCGGCGACGACGCCGAGGTGACGCCCGGGCAGCTGGCCGATGCCCTGCGTACGGGAGTGGCGGCGGTCGCACAGCTCGGCGGGGCCAGGGCCGGGGACAAGACGATGCTGGACGCGCTGGAGCCGGCGGTCGAGGCGCTCGGCGACAGTACCGATTCGTTCGCGGCAGCACGCGATGCGGCCGAAGCGGGCGCGCTCGCGACCGTACCGCTGCAGGCGCGCAAGGGCAGGGCCAGCTATCTGGGCGAGCGCAGCATCGGGCACCAGGACCCGGGCGCGACCTCGTCGGCGCTGCTGATCGCGGCGCTTGCGGATGCCGCGGAGGTCGCGGGATGAGCGGGGGCAAGCCCGTCGGGATCGTCCTGGTCTCGCACAGCAAGGCGGTGGCGGCGGCCGTCGCCGAACTGGCCAAGGGGCTCGCGGGCGGCGGCCCGACCGCCCCCGTCGCCGCGGCGGGCGGTACGCCCGACGGCGGCCTCGGCACCAGCTCGGAGCTGATCTCGGCGGCCGCGGCCTCGGTGGACGGGGGCGTTGGGGTGGCCGTACTCGTCGATCTGGGCAGTGCCGTACTGACGGTGAAGGCGCTGCTGGCCGAGGGCGATGAACTCCCGGACGGGACACGGCTGATGGACGCGCCCTTCCTGGAGGGCGCGGTGGCCGCGGTGGTGACCGCGTCGGCGGGCGGGGATCTCGACGCGGTCGAGGCCGCGGCCTCGGAGGCGTACGACTACCGGAAGGTGTGAGCCCGGGGCGGCGCGGGGCGGCAGGCCGCCGGGGCAGGGGCGAGCCCGATTGCGACGCCCCAGCTGGTGCCCGTCACGATCGACGGCTCGGTGTACCGCGTACCGCAGCGGCTCGCGAAGGCGTACGAGCGCGGCATGCTGCGCCCGGAGGGCTGACGGGCCCGGGACGTGCACCGCACCGAGGGACACCTTCCGTACGGGTGACGCCGTCACCCCGGTGGCCCCGGCCGTCGCCGCGCAGGCCTCCGTACGGCCGGGGCGCCCGGGCATGCCGCGTGACCTGGCACGACCGTCACGGCCGCGGCGCCCGACGGGGGTGACACGCCGCTCCGGTGCCCCCCGCGCCACATGCGCCACCCCCCTCTGCCCTCCTAGCGTCAGTCTCAACGAGGGGCATTTATCCCATTTCGCCGAACCTTCCGCCATGGCTCCTCGGGAACATGGAGAACTGACCATGCGTGCGATAAATGTCGCTTCCCTCGCCCTGATCGGCACCGCCGCGCTCGCTCTTGGCGCCCCGGCCGCCCTCGCCGACGACGGGAGCAGCATCACCTCGTTCGGCTCCACCCTCCCGCCCACGGCCACCGCGCAGGGCGACACCGGGACCCTCGACGCAACCGAGTGCGAGGCCGGGTACGACATCACCTCGGACTGCCTGGGCGGGACGGGCACCGCGCCCCTCACCGCCGCCGACGGGTCGGACCTGCACACCGGTTCGACTCAGTTCACGGAACCGACGGACACGGCCGAAGCGAACGATGCGACCGAAACGACCGGCAAGGCCGAGCCCGCCAGGCCCATGGAGCCCGTCGAACCCGCCAAGCCTGCCAAGTCCTTCAGGCCCGTCAAGCCCGGCGGAGGCGTGAAGGGCGGCACCGGCGGCAGCTTCGCCGATCTGAGCCCCACTCAGATCGGCGTCGGCTCCGCGCTCATCGCGGGCGCGCTCGCCGGTGGCGGTGTCCTGATGCTGCGCCGCCCCACCGGGAACGGCAGCTGACCCAAGGGAAGGCCCATGCCCACGTCCAGCAGACGCGGCACCTGGTTCACGCTCGCCTGTGTCCTGCTGCTCGGGCTCTTTCTCGTACGCAACGGAGCAGGCGAGGGGACCGGCGGCCCACCCCAGCCCCGCGCCGCCGCCCCTGCGCACAAGAGCGTGGCCGACCCTCTTCCTGCCGCGCCCGGCCCGCTCCCCCACTCCCCGCCGCGCCGGATCGCCGTCCCGTCGCTCCGAGTCGACGCCCCGCTGACCGAGGTCGGCCTCGACGCCGACGGCTGGGTCGACGCGCCGCCCCTGGAGATCAGCAATCTCGCCGGCTGGTACCGGGCCGCGGTCAGCCCCGGCGAACGGGGCACGTCCGTCGTCGTCGGCCATGTCGACAACCCGGCGGGCCCGGCCGTCTTCTACTCGCTCGGCTCGCTCCAGCGGGGCAGCCGCATCGAGATCCTGCGCGGCGACGGGCGTACGGCGGTGTTCGCCGTCTACGCCGTCCAGGTCTTCGCCAAGAAGAGCTTCCCCGCGGAGCGGATCTACCGGGACACGCCTCGGCCGGAGCTGCGGGTCATCACCTGCGGCGGCGGGTACACGAAGAAGACCGGTTACGACGGGAACGTCGTGGCGTCCGCCCGGCTGACCGCGGTGCGCTGAGGTCCTGCCGAGGCTCCGCCGTAGCCGACCGACGAGGGTGAGGGGTACGTCGGTGCCCTCCCGGCGTGCGCCCGCCGCGCCGCTGCCCTGTCGGTCCGGGCTGGCAGACTGGAGCCATGTCCGCTCCCCGTCGCCGCTGCCCCGTGTGCCGCCGTGAAATCGCCGTCGTCGCCGGGCGGTTCGCCCGCCATGACCCTGCGGGCGCGCGGACGGTGTCCGAGCTCGTCTCCTGTCCCGGGTCCCGGAGTCAGGCGCCGTTCGATCCGGCTCTGCAGCCGGATCTCGACGGCGCCGTCGTGCCGGACTTCCCGGGCCAGCTGCCCCTGTTCTGAATCGTCCGGAGCCGCGCCACTACGTCGCGCTGCGCTCGCTCGCCATCCTCACGTCGCTCTCGCTCTCTCCCCCGCGCCCCGCCCGCAACAGTTCGCGCCAGCGCTCCGTACTCCAGTCGGCCGGCCCGGTCGTCTCGACGAATTCCTCGACCAGTGCCATAAAGCGCGTCGGGTCGACGTGATGGGGAAAGTGGCCTGCGCCCTCGAAGATCTCCAGCCGGCTTCCGGGCATCGCCGCGTGCGCACCGTACGCATGCTCCACCGGCACCACGCTGTCGCGTGATCCCCACAGCAGCATGGTCGGCATCCCTTCGCTCAGATAGCAGCGGTCGAGCATGGTCACGACCTGGCCCCGCCAGTCGACGACCGCCCGCAGCGTGCGGATGAAAGCACTGCGCGAGGTGGCGTCAGGCAGCGCGTCCACCAGGTTGAGCAGCTCGGGGGCGTCCTGTCCGAGGTCGGTGTCCAGCCGCTTGATCAGCTCGGTGAAGAGGCCGGTGACCGTGCGCATCCCCGGCAGCGAGAGCGTCGAGAGCAGCAGGTCGGCGCCCGGGAGGGAGACGGCCCGCAGGACCGGGTTGACGTCGCGGGCCACCCCGCCCGCGCCGACCAGGACCAGCCGCTCGGTGCGCTCGGGAAACTGGTAGGCGAACTGCATGGCGACGCCGCCGCCGAACGAGTGGCCGACGAGGGTGGCCGAGTCGATGCCCAGTACGCCGAGCAGATCGCGCATGCCGTTCGCGTAGGCAGCCACCGAATAGTCGGCGCGCGGCTTGTCCGAGGCCCCGTGGCCGAGGAGGTCGGGTGCGATGACGGTGTATCTGCGCGCCAGACCCGCAATGAGGTCCACCCAGGTGGCCGAGGAGTCCCCTATGCCGTGGATGAGGAGGAGCGCCGGTCCCTCTCCGGCGATCCGGTACGCGCGGCGGTAGCCGTGCACCACATGGTGGCGCAGCTGTACGTCGTCCTCGCTGACGGAGCGCAGCCTGCTCCGGTCCGATGCGTGCGGTCCGAGGCCGGTGACCACCCGCTCACCTCCCATGGCGTCCTGATCCGAGCGTAGAGGCGCTCTCGCACCGGGGATTTCCGTCAGGTTTCACCCGGGGTACGTCTGCGGCGGGCGACAGAAGCTCCTTCCACCAGGTAGATTGGTCTACACCACTTGCGCCTTCAGAGACAGGGATCTTCGTGGAAGTTGTCATCGTTCCGGACTCCGCCGTCGGCGGCGAGCTCATTGCCGAAGCCATGGCCGACCTGCTGCGACGCAAGCCCGACGCCCTTCTGGGCGTCGCCACGGGATCGACTCCGCTGCCCATTTACGAAGCCCTCGCGGCCAAGGTGCGCGCCTCGGAGGTGGACGCCTCCCGAGCCAGGATCTGCCAGCTCGACGAGTACGTCGGACTGCCGTCCGGACACCCCGAGTCCTACCGTTCGGTCGTCCTGCGCGAGGTGATAGAATCCCTCGGCCTGACCGAGGCCTCCTTCATGGGCCCCGACGGCACCGCCGAGGACGTCGCGGCAGCGTGTCTCGCCTATGACCGCGCGCTCGCGGAGGCCGGCGGCGTCGACCTCCAGCTGCTGGGCATCGGCACCGACGGACACATCGGCTTCAACGAGCCCTGCTCGTCCCTCGCCTCCCGCACCCGGATCAAGACGCTGACCCAGCAGACCCGGCAGGACAACGCCCGGTTCTTCAACGGCCTCGACGAGGTCCCCCACCATGTGATCACCCAGGGCATCGGCACCATCCTGGAAGCCCGCCATCTGGTCCTGCTGGCCACCGGCGAGTCGAAGGCCGACGCCGTGGCGCTCGCCGTCGAAGGCCCGCTGTCCGCGCTGGTGCCCGCATCGGCGCTGCAGCTCCACCCGCACGCCACGGTCGTCGTGGACGAGGCCGCGGCCTCCAGCCTCAAGCTCGCCGACTACTTCCGCGCCACCTATGCCGCCAAGCCCGACTGGCAGGGCATCTAGAAGCCCGTACGAGGCAGCCCGTCCGGCTCCCGCGCGTCCCGGCCGGAAGGGGGAATGTTCCAGTCGAGACATAATTTACGCCTCAACAGCTCGACATCGCCCCTGAGTTGATACGGTGCGCTGGCTCAGCACTTTTGACGCGCGTTCAGACGGCGCGCAACGATGCCGCCCCCTGACCCCGCGCGGGCGGTCGGTGCTTCACGAGGGCGCGGGGGATACCCATGAACGACGACATCGATGTGGTCAGAGCGAGCCTGGAGCTGGTCAGACGACGAGCCTCCCACGTGGTCCGCTACTTCTACGCGCACCTCTTCAGCCATCATCCGGAGCTGCGCCCGCTGTTTCCGGCCGTGATGGACGATCAGTACGAGCGTCTGTTCACGGCCTTGGTACATGTCGTGGACCATCTCGACCACCCCGGTCTCCCGGCCCATCTCGAGCGGCTCGGCCGGGACCACCGCAAGTTCGGGACAGTGGACGACGATTACGCGGCGGTGGGCGAGAGTCTCGTCGCCGCCGTCCGGTACCACAGCACGTATTTCTGGGACGACCGGACCGAAGCTGCCTGGACTCGGGTCTACACGGGCGCCGCCGAGGCCATGACCGGCGGCGCCCGTCTGTCTCTGGCCGCGGGCGAGCCCGCCTCGTGGGAGGCCACCATCGTCTCGCACAGGCTGCACGCCGGGCACACGGCTGTCATCCGTGCCGCACCGTCGGCCCACTACCCGTGGCTCCCCGGCCAGTACGCCACGATCGAGCACCCCGATCTGCCGGGCGTATGGCGGCCCTACTCCCTGGCGGGCCACCCCGACCGCGACGGTGCGCTCGAATTCCATGTCGGCCGGGTCGACGAAGGCCTGTTGAGCAATGTGCTGTGCGACCGCACCGAGCCGGGCCAGATACTCCGGCTGGGCGGCGCCTCGGGCTCCGCGCTCGCCCCGCCGCCCGGCACCCCGGCCGTCACACTGATCGCCGCCGGTACGGGCTGGGCCCCGGTCAAGTCGGTCCTGGAGGAGTTACTCGCCCGCAAACCCTCGCCCCGTATCCGGGTCGACGTCGTGGCGCGCGGCGAGGCCGACTTCTACGACTCGGACGCACTGGTCGAGCTGCTGCGCGCCCACCCCTGTCTCAGCGCCTACTGGTGGTACCAGGAGCGCGACGAGGGCAGGACGCGGGCCGCCGAACGGCTGCAGAGCAATCTGAGCGGGCGCCGGGAGTGGCCCGGCGAGACCGTCTATCTGTGCGGTCCGGTGATGTTCGTCCAGGAGACGGCCGCGCTGCTGTACGAGTCCGGCCTGCCCGCGGCATCACTTATCCGCGACCCGCTGCCCACGTCGGTGCAGCGGCGCGGACATGTCTCCCACTCGGAACAGTTCCTCGACCCCCGCCCCGTCACCTGGATCGATCCCGAAGCCCGCACCCGGCCGCTCTCCCTCCCGGCGCCCCGGGCGGCGACGCAGCCGGAGTCCGGGCCGGACGACGGCAGCTGGTTCGAACCGACCAGGAAGCCGGTCAGAGCGCCGGGGTATTCAGCAGCTCCCAGGTGACCGCTCCATCTCCCCGAGGCCGGGCCAGTTGGGAGAATCGCCGCGGTAGAGCCGGCCGGCCCCAGAAATCGGGACGGTAGCCGAGTCCGGGGTTTGGGGAGCGCGGACTGAGAGCGCTTTCCCTCGATTGCCGAAAGGTGTCCCGACTTTCGATCATCCACAAACGGGTGTATCACGGAAAGTAGCGATGCTTCTGCGCATTCCGCGTGGCTGTTGGGCGAAAGGCCGCACCATGCAAAGACTTCCCGGCGAGCCTCCCGGCTCCCTGCCGACGCAGACATCCGCGGTGGGCGAGAAAGGGCTCAAGCGCGGTGCCCTGGGCCTTGTCTCCTCCGTGGCCATCGGCCTCGCCTCGACGGCCCCCGCGTACAGCCTGGCCGCCACGCTCGGCTTCATCGTCCTCGCCGTCGGGCTCCAGTCACCGGTCATCGTGATCCTGGGATTCGTCCCGATGTTCTTCATCGCCTACGCCTACAAGGCGATGAACGCCGTGGACCCCGACTGCGGCACCACCTTCAGCTGGTCCGCCCGGGCCTTCGGACCGCGCACGGGCTGGATGGGCGGCTGGGGCATCATCATCGCCGACATCATCGTGATGGCGAATCTGGCGCAGATCGCCGGCCAGTACGGATTCCAGCTGGTCGGAGCCGACGGCGTGGCCGAAAGCCGCTGGTGGACGATGTTCGCGGGTGTGATCTGGATCGCCGTGATGACGTTCATCTGCTACGTCGGCATCGAGATCTCCGCATTCCTTCAGAAGTGGCTGCTCAGCATCGAGCTCGTACTCCTCGCCATCCTCTCCATCACGGCGCTGGTGAAGGTGTACGGCGACAACCCGCACGCGGAATCGCTGCACGTGTCCGCTTCCTGGTTCAACCCCTTCGAGATCGACTCCGCCAGCGCCCTGACGCAGGGCGTCCTGCTGGCCGTCTTCATCTACTGGGGCTGGGACACGGCCGTCTCGGTCAACGAGGAGACCGCCGACCGCGAGCGCACCCCCGGCCGCGCCGCCGTCATCTCCACCGTCATGCTGCTCGGCATCTACCTGCTGGTGACCACGTCGGCCCAGGCCTTCGCCGGTATCGGCGAGAAGGGCATCGGGCTGGCCAATCCCGACAACTCCGGGGACGTGCTGGGCAGTTTCGGCGACGATGTGTTCGGCACGGAAGGATTCGGCGGGTTCCTGTCGAAGCTGCTGGTCCTGATGGTGCTCACATCGGCCGCGGCCTCCACGCAGACGACGATTCTTCCCACCGCACGCACCAGCTTCTCGATGGCGACGCACAAGGCACTCCCCGCGGTCTTCGCGCGTGTCCACCCGCGCTTCCTGACCCCGACCTGGTCGACGGTCGCCATGGGACTGGCGTCGATCGCCTTCTACGCAGGCCTGACGGCCATCAGCGGCAATGTCCTGGAGGACTCGATCGCCTCGGTCGGCCTGGGCATCGCGTTCTACTACGGACTCACCGGCTTCGCCTGCGTCTGGTACTTCCGCAAGGTCCTCACCCGCAGCGCCGCCAACTTCTGGCTGAAGGGTGTTCTGCCGCTCCTCGGCGCGCTGATGCTCCTGTACTTCTTCTGCTACGCGGCCTTCAGCGTCTACGCCGACCCCGAGTACGGCACCACCGTCATCGACCTGCCCTGGCTCGGCGACACCGGCGGGGTCTCCGTCATCGGCATCGGCGCCCTGGTGATCGGCGCCATTCTGATGCTCATTCAGCGGGCGGTGCAGGGCTCGTGGTTCCGCAACCCCGACGTACCCGTCAGTGACGCCTCCAAGTACCCCACCCAGTAAGCCCCATTTGCCCCCGATCGGGACACAAGGCGGCGCGCCGCGACCAGTTGCATTCGGCTGGTTTCCCACCCCAGATCGAATCTTCCTGTGAAGTGATCGTGAATTCCTCTTCATATTCGGCCAGCGATATCCCTCCGACCACGTCAAATCACCCGTCACCGACTCCTCCGGCGATGATCGCCGGATGACTGAATCGGCCCTTGACCCGCCCTCCAGGTGCAAACCAGACTTCCTATTGGCACTCATGCATCAGGAGCCACAAGCGCAGGCACATGCCGATGGCCCTGCGAGACCGATATCGCACGGGGTGTGTGACGGGGGATTGCAGTGAAGAGCGCGTATGCATGCTCGACGCATACGTGCGGCTTCTTCACCTCCCCTCCTCATCTCCTGTTGCGCGCGAAGGGAATGGAGGGGGAATGCCGACGCACATGGGCTATCCCGGCGTATACATCGAAGAACTTCCCAGCAGCATCCGTACCATCGCCTCCGTCACCACCTCGGTGACCGCGTTCGTGGGGCACACCCGCCGGGGTCCGCTCAATCAACCCGTGCGGATCACCAGCTTCGCCGACTTCGAGCGCCGCTTCGGCGGACTCACCTCGCAGAGCGCCGTCAGCTACGCGGTGCACCAGTTCTTCGGGAACGGCGGCACGGTCGCGGTGATCGTCCGCGTGGCCAAGGCCGGCACCGGCGAGGAAGCCTGCGTCACGCTCAACTCCACCGAGGGGCACAGCGAGTGCCCGGTGCTCGAGGTGCACGCCAAGGAGCCCGGCGTATGGGGCTCGGGCCTGCGGGTGGCCGTCGATCACGACACCCCGACCCCGGACAAGACCTTCAATCTGCACATCCTCGACGCGCGCGGCGGCGCCCGCGAGTCCTTCACCGGACTGTCGATGCACAGCGGTCACGGCCGCTTCGTGGAGACGGTCGTGGGCGCCGGTTCCTCGCTGGTCCGGGTGAAGGCCCTGGACGAGGACCGCCCCGACCCCTCCGGCACGGTCTCCAAGCCGTTCGCGGCCGAACTGCCCGATCTGAACGTCGAGTTGAAAGTCAAGATCGGCGATGTGGAGCGCGAGTTCACGCTCTACGAGCCCGACCACGACGGCGAGCCCCCGGCCGGTGTCACCGAGCTCGCCCTGCTCCTGGAGCGCAAGCTGCGCGCGCTGCCCGACGCCCCCGGCAAGCACGCCTTCGCCGGAGCAGAGGTCACCGCCTTCGGCCGGCGCCTCCAGGTCGTCGCCGGGTCCGTCGACCCCGACGATGTGGTCCGCTTCGTCGGCGAGTGCGCCAACGACCTCGGTCTCGAAGCCTCGGTCAACCCGCCGGTCTTCCCGCTGCAGGGCGGCAAGGACGGCGATCCGCCCGGACCGCGCGACCTCATCGGCAGCGAGGCGCGCAAGACCGGCGTCCAGGCGCTGCGCGACGTGGACGACGTCAACCTGCTGGCTCTGCCGGAGCTTTCGGCGTACGAGTCGACCGACGACATGGTCACCGTGCTCTCCGCGGCCGAGCAGCTGTGCCGGGAGCGGCGGATCTTCCTGCTCGTCGACTCGCCGTCCACCTGGGGCAGCGTGGACGCGGCCCGGGCCGGAATCGGCGCGTTCGAGCCCGTACGCAGCAATCACGCCGGGCTGTACTTCCCGCATCTGCAGCTCAACGACCCGCTGACCGGGCGGCTGCGGTCCTTCCCGCCCTCGGGTGCCATCGCGGGTGTCATCGCGAGGACCGACGGCGAGCGCGGCGTGTGGAAGGCCCCGGCCGGTACCGAGGCGCGGCTCGCCGGTGTGCGGTCCCTGTCGGTCAAGCTCACCGACCGGGAGAACGGTCTGCTCAATCCGCTGGGCATCAACTGCCTGCGCACCTTCCCTGTGGTGGGCCCGCTGGTGTGGGGCGCGCGCACGCTGGAGGGCGCCGACGCGCTCGACAGCGAGTGGAAGTACGTACCCGTGCGCCGTCTCGCGCTGCATGTCGAGGAGAGCCTTCACCGCGGTCTTCAGTGGGTCGTCTTCGAGCCGAACAGCGAGCAGCTGTGGCAGCAGATCCGGCTCAAGGCATCGGCGTATCTGAACGACCTGTTCCGGCAGGGCGCGTTCAAGGGCGGCACACCGCGCGAGGCGTACTTCGTCAAGTGCGACAAGGACACGACCACCGAAGCCGACATCGACGCCGGAGTGGTCAATGTCGTGATCGGCATCGCGCCGGTCAAGCCCGCGGAGTTCGTGATCGTCAAGATCCAGCAGATGGCCGGGCAGTTCGACCTCTCGTAACCCAAGGAAAAGGAACACGAAGGAAACCGATGGCTGAGTTCCAGATCAACGCCCATCGCTTCGACCCCTACAAGAATTTCAAGTTCCTGGTCCTCTGGGACGGTCGAACGGTCGCGGGCATCAGCAAGATCAGTCCCCTCAAGCGCACCACCGAAGTGGTCAAGCACCGCCACGGCGGTGACCCGAGCTCTCCGCGCAAGTCGCCGGGCCGCTCCGAGTTCGAGGGCGTCACCCTCGAGCGCGGGGTCACCCACGACGCGGAGTTCGACCGCTGGGCCAACAAGGTCTGGCAGGTCGGGGCCGGGCTCGGCTCGGAGGTCTCGCTGCGGGACTTCCGCAAGGACATCATCATCCAGGTCCTCAACGAGGCCGGGCAGGTGGCCGTCTCGCACAAGCTCTACCGGGCCTGGGTGAGCGAGTACCAGGTGCTCGGTGAACTGGACGCCAACGCCAACGCCGTCGCGATCCAGAGCGTCAAGCTCGAGTGCGAGGGCTGGGAGCGGGACTACGAGGTGGAGGAGCCGGTCGAGCCCTCCTTCACCCATCCCGCCTGAACGACGTCTGCGCACCGGAGGAATGAGGGATGACGCCGACGGGGCCGGCCGAGCTGCTCGCCACCTGGGAGGCCGGGCTCGCACAGCACGACCCGGGAAGGTCTCTGCTGCTGCACCGGGCGGCCCGCCCGGGGGCCGGCACCGACGCGTTGCTGTCGATGCCGGTCGGCGAGCGGGAGGCTGATCTGTTCGCGCTGCGCCGGGCGTTGTTCGGCGAGCGCATGCAGGTGCGGGTCGAGTGCGCGGCATGCGGCGAGGCCATGGAGTTCGACCTCGACGCGACGCTGTTCGGCGCCCGGACCAAGACACCGGACGGGCCGCTGCGGGTGGAGGAGGGCGAGTGGGCGATCGAGTTCCGGCTGCCCACCGTCGCCGACCTCGCGGCGGCCGGTGCGATGCCGGAACCGGACCAGGCCCGTCGGCTGCTCATGGCGCGCTGCATTGTTTCGGCGCTGCGGAACGGGCAGGCGGTTCCGGCCGAACGGCTGGCCGCACTGCTGCCCGAGGTCGTACAGCGACGGCTGGCCGAACTGGCGGAGCAAGCCGATCCGGCGGCCGACGTGACGCTGAACGTCGCCTGCCCCGAGTGCGGCGAGGCCACCCCGGCCGAGCTGGACATCACCTCCTATCTGTGGACCGAACTCGACACCTGGGCGCGGGACTTGATGCTCGACGTCCATCTGCTCGCCACCGCCTACGGGTGGAGCGAGCCGGCGATTCTGGCGCTCAGCCCGCTGCGGCGTCGTTACTACCTGGAGCTGTGCGCAGATGCCTGACTACTTCGACCGGCTGCTCGCCCGGCACACACCGGTGCCCGCGGCCGGCAGTGGCCCGGCACGGGTCCGGCCGCGGCTGCCCGGCCCGTTCGAACGGGTCGAGGCGCTGCGGAGCGGGCCACCGGAACCCGACCAGCCGGCGGCGCTGATCCCGTCGGCGCCCCAGCCTGCCTTCGGACCGGCCGAGTTGGTACGGCACGAGCGCGAGGTGCGGACAGATCGCGAGACCGTCGTACGGACCGAGGCCGCGGCTGCGGCGGGTGAGACCGAGCGGCGGGCGGTGCAGGCCATGCAGAGTCCGGGGCCGTTGCTGCGGCCTGCCGTGCCCGCGCCCCTGACACCGCGCCGAGCCGCTTCGGATGTTCCGCGTGCCGGGAGGCGGGGGGCTTCGGCCGAGGCGCCCGAGGCACAGCGCACGCAGACTGCCTCCGCGCCCCGGGCCACGGAAGCGGTCACCCGGGCCGCCTCGGCACCGGCCCGGCCGCGCGGCTCCGATACGGCGGCGGCCCGTGGTGCGGCGCTGAGCGGAGTGGGACGGCGCGCGCCGCGGCCCGCCGAACGCGTCGTGCACGTACAGATCGGACGGCTGGAGGTGAGCGCGGCCCCGCCGCCCGGCGCGAGCCGCCCCGCCGGCGGCCGCCCCGAGCACACCGGACGGCGCACACCCGCGCTGACGCTGGACGACTATCTGTCACGCGGCGAGAAGAGGGACTGAGGTCATGAGCAACGCACTCGCCATCGCGACGGTCACCCAGGCACTGGCCCTGCTGATCGATCACAACCTGAGCCCCGAGATGGACATCGCGGTCAAGGTCGAGACCCGTAAACCACCGGCCGAACCGCCGACCGAACCGACCATCAACGTCTTCCTGTACCAGGTCACACCGAACCCCTCGATGCGCCACACCGACCTGCCGACGCGCGCCTCGGACGGCACGCTCCTCAAGCGTCCGGCGGCCGCGCTGGATCTGCACTTTCTGATCAGTGCGTACGGGGAGGAGGCGGAGCTGGTCGGGCAGCGGCTGATCGGCTGCGTGGTGCGGACACTGCACGAAATCCCGGTGCTGCCCAAGGAGTTGATCGAGCTCGCCGCGGAGCGGCCGTATCTGGCGGGCAGCGATCTGGCCGAGTCGCCGCAGAAGGTGCGGTTCACGCCGACGGTGATGGACATCGACGAGACGTCGAAGCTGTGGGGAATGCTCCACCAGACCCCGTACACCCTGTCGGTGGCGTACCAGGCGTCGCTGGTCCTGATCGAGGGCCGCGAGAGGCCGGTCCCGGCGAAGCCCGTGGAGCGGCGGACGGTGAGGGTGCTGCCGTTCGGGGCACCGGGCGCGCCGGTGCCGCCGGGGAGTGAGTCGCCGGTGTCCGTAACCCAGCCGCCGACCGAGCCGGAGCCTGCGCCCGACGCGGAGCCCAAGGCGGACGTGCAGGTGAGGAAACGGGCCGCGGCGAAGGCCACCAAGGCTGCCGCGAAGCCCGTCGCGAAACGGGCCGCCCCCGCTCGTGCCCGTAAAGGCACTGAAGCGGGCGCCGACGACAAGCAGAGCTGAGGCACGGTGCGCGACACGGGGGCGGGTGAGGGTATGGGCACGTTCGACGGGTCGGCTGGGTCCACCACGGCGGACGGCCGTGCGTTGTTCGCGGCGGTACGGTCCGTGCTCACCCGTATCGACGCCCATGCGGCCCGGGCGCAGGGACGGCCTGGCCGGGGACAGAGCGCCACGACGGGTGCGGCGGATGCGGCGGATGCGGCGGATGAGCCCGGACGGCAGGGAAGCGACCCGGGCGCCGCGACCCTTCCGCGGAGCGAACTCGCAGCCGGAGACAGCACCTCCGCTGCCGCGGCCGGAGGCGAACCGACAGCCCAGGGCCTTCTCGCAGCCGCCCCCGGCGTGCGCGGGCCTGCCACGCTCGACTCGCTCGTCGCCTGCTTCGGGCTCAGCCCCTTCGAGCGTGACGTCGTCCTGCTGGCCGCCGCCGCGGAGCTCGACCCCACGACCGGTGGACGGTGTGCGGCCGCGAGCGGGGACCCCGAGCGCGCCCACCCCACCTTCTCGCTCGCCCTGGCCGCGCTCGACGGCGCCCACTGGAGCGCGCTGACCCCCGTCGCCCCGCTGCGCCGCTGGCGGCTCGTCGAGCTGGACGACGAGACCCGGCTGACGACCTCCCGGCTGCGGCTGGACGAGCGCATCCTGCACTTCCTCGTCGGCTCGCCCTATCTGGACTCCCGGTTGCACGGACTGCTGCGCCGTGCGCCCGTACCGGAGTCCCTGCCCGCCTCGTACGATCTGGCCGCGAGTCAGGTCGCCACGGGCTGGGCGGGAGCCGGAGCGCATGCTCCGCTGCGGGTCGAGCTGGTCGGCGGCGATCTGCGGACCCGTGCCGACATCGCCGCTGCGGCGGCCCGCCGTTCGGGGCTGGGGCTGTATGCGATGGCCGCCGACGACATGCCCACCGATCCGGCCGAGCGCGACCGCCTGGCGCGGCTGTGGCAGCGCGAGGCGATCATGCTGCCTGCCGCCCTGCTCGTCGAGGTCGGCGAACTCGACCGCGACCAGGCCGCGGCGACGGACGCGTTCATCGAGAGCGCGGCCGTTCCGCTCGTCGTCTCCAGCCTCGATCCCCGGCAGACTGCCCGGCCGCGCGGCGAGCGCGTGTCCGTGCCCCCGCTGGACAGCGATGAGCAACTGGGCGTGTGGGCCGACGCGTTCGCGGACGTACCGGAGGTGAGCGAGGAGGATCTGCGGGATCTCGTCGAGCAGTTCTCGCTTCCGCCGCATCTGATCCGGTCAGCCGGCGCGGCCGTCGTACGGGATCTGCCGGGCGAGGACGAACTGGACGCCACCGCTCTTGCCTGGCGGGCCGGGCTCACCGAGGCCCGGATGGGCATGGACGAGCTGGGCCGGCGGATCGAGCCGCAGGCGGCGTGGGGCGATCTGGTGCTGGCCGAGCGGCAGTTGCGGATTCTGCGCGAGATCGTCGCGCATGTGCGTCAGCGCTCGACCGTGTACCAGGAGTGGGGCTTCGCCGAGACGCTGCGCCGGGGGCTCGGCGTCACCGCGCTCTTCGCGGGCGGTTCCGGCACCGGAAAGACCCTGGCCGCCGAGGTCATGGCCAAGGAGCTGGGCCTGGACCTGTTCATCATCGATCTCTCGCAGGTCGTGAGCAAGTACATCGGCGAGACCGAGAAGAACCTCCGCAAGGTCTTCGACGCGGCCGAACGCGGCGGCGCGCTGCTGCTGTTCGACGAGGCCGACGCGCTGTTCGGCAAGCGCAGCGAGGTCAAGGACAGCCATGACCGATACGCCAACCTCGAGGTCAGCTATCTGCTGATGCGGATGGAGGCGTACCGGGGGCTCGCGATCCTGACCACGAACATGAAGCAGGCGCTGGACACGGCGTTCATGCGCCGTATCCGCTTCGTCGTCGACTTCCCCTTCCCCGGTGAGAGCGAGCGCGCCGAGATCTGGCGGCGGGTGCTGCCCGCGCGGGCCCCGATGAAGGGCATCGATCCCGAGCAGCTCGCCCGGCTGACCGTGGCGGGCGGCTCGATCCGCAATATCGCGCTGTCGGGCGCCTTCCTCGCGGCGGAGGAGGGCGACCGGCTCCAGATGCGTCACATGCTGGAGGCGGCGCGTACCGAATACCTCAAGCTGGACCGCTCCTTGACGCCCTCGGAGGTCCACGGATGGGTCTGAACGAGGCACCGCGCGAGGCATCGCGCCTTCCGGAGCGCATGATCCGCGTGGACATCGGCGAGCTGGTGCTCGACGGGTTCGAGCGGCTGGACCCCGACCGGGTGTCGGCCGCCTTCCAGGCGGAGCTGGCCCGGCTCGTACGGGAGCGGGGCGTGCCGGTGGCCGCCGACGGCGGCCGGGCGCTCGACGGACTGTCCGGGCTGCCGCCGCTGCCCGCGACCACCTCGCCGGGGCGACTGGGCGAGGCACTGGCGCGTGCCGTGCACGCGGGACTTTCGGGGCGGGGTGAGCCGCGATGAGTACGTCACATGCCCAGGACGCGCAGACGGCCCAGGCCGAACGGCGGCGCAAGCGCAAGGAGCGCGCCAAGTCCCGTACGCCGGAGCCGAAGAACATCGTCAGCGGGGCTGGACAGCCGCTCGACCTGAGCGTACGGCGGGAGCTGGAGGAGCAGCTCGGCCACGACTTCAGCCGGGTACGCCTGCACACCGACCGGGACGCGGGCACGCTCACCGAGCTGCTGGGCGCGGACGCGGTCGCGGTCGGCCAGGACATCTTCGTCCGCGAGGGCGCCTACCGCCCCGGCACGGCGGACGGGCAGCGGCTGCTCGCCCATGAGCTGCTGCACACGGTGCAGAACCCGGACGGGCTGGGCGCGTTGCGCGCGGGCCGCGACCTGGGTGCGGTGAGCCTGCCGCAGCAGGCGATGGAGCGCGAGGCGGAGTCGGCGGCGCAGGCTCTCGTACGGGACGAGGAGCAAGCCCCCCAGGTGGAGCCGGAGCCGTCGACGCCCGGCTGGCTGCGGTACGCCACGGTCGACGCCGACCGCTCCCGTATGGAACAGCTGGATCCGGCAACGCTCGTGGACCGTCTTGCGAACGGCGTGCTGCGCTCGCTGCGCGGCGACCCGGCGGACCTGTCGGGACGCGTACGCCTCCAACTGGGCCGGATGTCCCCGCAGTTGCAGGACTCGGTGCTGGACCGGCTGGAAGTGCGGCTGCTCTCCAACGAGTACGACCGGCTCCTCGACCTCGCCGAGGACTCCGAGACCGGGCCCGTCGACCTCCAGCCCGCCGAGGTGCCCGAACCGGAGACGGACCTCTTCGAGCTCCTGGGTGTCGAGCGCACCCAGTGGAAGCGGCAGGAAGAGGGCGGGCGTAGCTCGAAGGACAAGCGGGCCGAGGACTCCCGCGAGGAGCAGAAGGACGCCAAGGCGCGGGACGAGAAGCGCGGCGGCGACCAGAGCAGGGCGCGCTCCGACACGGCGGCCGAGGACCAGGAGGCCGCCCAGCGCAAGGACCAGGAGGACGAACGCGCCCAGTCCCGACAGCAGGCCGCGCAGGAGCAGCGGCAGGAAGAGGAGAAGCAGGGCCAGGACCGTCAGCGGGTCGACGAGGCCGCAGACGAACGGGCCCAGGGACGGGCGGACGGCTCCGAGCAGGCCAAAGAGGAGCGCAAGGAGCAGCGGGACCGGGAGGAGCAGGACCCGGAGCAGGCGAACGCCCCCGGCGCTGACAAGCGCAAGCGCAAGGACGACGCGAAGAAGCCGGCAGACGGCTCGAAGCAGGAGAACCTCGACCCGAAGGCGAAGGGCCAGCCCGGACCCGTACGCCCGGAGAAGGTGGACGAGCGGGCGGAGCAGCGGGACAGCGCGCTGTCCGAGCACGGCCTGCACGAGAAGGACGAGGACGAGGGCGAGCCGCGCGAGGAGGAGAAGCCGCTCGGGCTCGAGGCGGGCGCGGACCGGGAGATCGGCGGCGAGCAGGGCGATGACCGGGGCGGTGCCGCCAAGAGTGAGCCGGAGCTGAAGCCCGAGGACTATCTGCCCGACACCGACCTGGACCTTTCCTCCGTACCGACCGCCGACCACATGACACCTGGTGCCGCGGAGCCGTCCGTCCCCACGTTCCCGACACCGCCGCCGACCAAGGCGGAACGGGTCGAGCAGCAGCGGGAGAACGAGGCCAACGAGGAGGACGAGGAGTCCGCCGGGCCCGAGGCGAAGGCGCCGGGCGAGGACGTGGGTCCGGTCGAGGGCGAGGCGCCGAAGCCCGAGGGCGGGCCCGCGGCCGAGGCTCAGGACCGCAGCGCGAAGGACCTGCAACCGGAGAAGCCGACCGATCAGGAGGTCGGCCCCGACCCGGAGACCACCGAGAAGGACCAGCAGGAGCCCGAGGCCGAGAAGCAGGACCCCGCGCAGCAGCAGGACCAGGAGGACAGGGGCGAGGACTCCGGCGAAGGCGAGGAGCGGCCGGACGCCAAGGATGCGCAGGACGAGCAGCAGGAGCTGAAGGAGCGCGGGCAACAGGAACAGCGGAGCGAACAGGGGCAGCCCCAGGGGGCTGCCGGGGACAAGTCTGCTGTCGCGTCTTCGGCGCCGGATACGTCACCCGGCCCTGCGGCGATGCGGCCTGCAGGTGCGCAGACTCAGAAGGCTCCCGCCGAGGACCGTAACCCCTCCCCCGCCGCACGGCGCGACGCCGAGCCGCCCAAGTCCGAGCGGGAAGCGGCCGGACCCAAGAGCCGGATCCCCAAGGAAGCAGGCCCCGGTGCGGCTCCCCGTGGGACGGTCGGCGGCGGCGAGCAGGCCGGTCCAACGCCCGCGGCGGGACCGGGCGCGGCCCCGTCCGCGGCGCAGGCGGCGGTCAGCCCCGCGGGCGAACAGACCGACAGCCCCGGCAGGATGGGCGCGCCCGCACCGGAAGGTGCCCAGGCTGCTCCGGAGGCGTCGCTGGAGAAGGACGGCGGCGGCTGCGCCCCGCCGGAGCCCGCGGCGGAGAAGGAGGAGGGCGGCGGCAGTTGCGGTGGAGGCGGCGGTGGGGCCGGTCCCGAGGAGAAGCAGGAGGAGCCGCCGGACGTCTCGGGCCAGGACCCGAAGGCCGCCATCGGTACGGTCAGCAAGCTGGCGCCGGACCAGGCGGCTGCCGCCATGCCTGGTGTGGACGCCGCGGCGGACAAGAAGGTCGGCGAGGAGCAGCGGCGGCTGGACGCCAACCCGCCGAGGCGGGAACGTCCTTCGGGCGCGCCGCAGACTCAGTCGGGCCCGCCCGAGGCGGCCCCTCCGGCCGACCAGGTGACGGGCCAGGTCGAGAAGCTCGGGCCCGAGGATCGCATCGAGAAGCAGAAGGCGAAGGGCAGCGAGAAGGCGGAGGGCGCGAGGCCCACCGACAACACTCCCCCGCCGCCGCCACCCGTGGCGGACAAGCTGACCGCGGAAGAGGCCAAGAACGTCGACGCCGCGGCCGACGCGGTCCCGACCGTCGACCCGGAACTGCAGAACAAGACGGTCGGCCCCGCCCCCAAGATCAGGCTTGAGGGCGAGAGCGACCCGAAGCGCACGGACGACCAGGCCAAGGCGCTCAAGGAGAAGCAGTCCGACATCCAGAGCACCGGCCGCGAGGACGCGGCCAAGCCGATGGGCGAGGACCAGATCTTCCCCGACGCGCCTAAGGAGCAGCTGGTCGGCGAGGCCACGGGCGGTCGACGGCGGGGCGGCGGAGGCGATCTGAAGGCCGGGTCCGCGCCCAAGCCCGGCGTCGGTGCGGTCGCCAAGCAGGAGCGCGGCAGCGAGATCCAGGGAGCCGCGGGCCAGGCCCAGGGCGACCTCGTCGCCAAGGAGAAGGAACAGCAGCAGGGCGAGCAGCAGGCCAAGCAGGAGAAGCAGACCGAGATCGACCGCGAGGTCGCCCAGAACGCCGAGAAGCAGACGGCCGAGCGCGGCCGAGCGGCTGAGGGTGCCCAGCGCGAGCGCGAGAACTGGCGCACCGAGCAGGACCAGAAGATCGAGGACGCGGACAAGAAGTCCGAGAAGGAACACACCGAGAAAAACAAGGAAATCGTCAAGGCCCGCGACGACAAGGACAAGGAGGTCAGCGACCGGAAGGACAAGGACAACGCGCAGATCGACACGGAGCGCGAGAAGGCGGAGAAGGAGGCCGAGAAGAAGAAGGAGGAGGAGAAGCCCTCTGGAGGCTTCTTCGGCTGGGTCGCCGACAAGGTGAAGAGCGCCTTCAACGCGATCCTCGACGCGGTCACCAAGGTCTTCGACGCGGCGCGCAAGCTCGTCAACGGCATCATCGACACGTTCAAGGAGTGGGCCAACAAGGCCATCGACTTCGTACGTGACCTCGCCATCAGCGCGATCAATGTGCTGGCGGACGCGCTGATCGCCATCGGGGACGTGCTGCTCGCGGCCTTCCCCGAGCTGCGGGACAAGTTCCGCAAGGCGATCGAGGGCCTGCGCGACAAGGCGATCGCGGGGGTCAACGCGCTGGCGGACGGCCTGAAGAAGGCGGTCAACGCGCTGCTCGACGCGCTGGCGGCGGGCCTGAACGCGCTGCTCGACGTCCTTGAGGCGGGCATCAAGGCCGTCATCAAGATCTACCAGGCGGTCATCCTCGGCGCCATCAAGTTCGCCCAGGCTGCGATCGAGGCGCTGGGCAAGTTCGCCGCGCTGGTGGCGGACATCGCCCCGGACCCGGGTGGCTGGATCAGCAAGGCGGGAAGCTCGGCGAAGTCCGGTATCCAGGACCACCTCTGGGGCGCGATCAAGACCGGCGTGAAGCGGTGGTTCGACACGAAGGTCGAGGGCATCCTCGGCCTGGGCAAGGCCGTCATCAATGTCCTGGTGAAGGGCTGCGTCTCGATCAAGCAGATCGGGAAGATGGCGTGGGACGCGATCATTGCGTCGCTGCCGATGATGATCGCGTCGCTCGTGATCGAGAAGGTCGTCTCGATGCTGGTGCCGGCGGCGGGGGCGATCCTCACGATCGTCCAGGGCTTGATGGCGGCATGGCAGAGCCTGAGCTCGATCCTGAACGCCTTCAGCAAGTTCTGGGCGTACTTGAAGGCGGTGAAGGCAGGCCCGGCGGCGTGCCTGTTCGCGGAGGCGGTCGCTGCGGGGATCGTGGCGCTGCTCGACTTCATCGCCAACTTCCTGATGATCCGCCTGTCTTCGGCGACGAAGGGCGTCGGCAAGCGCCTCAAGGCGATGGCCGAGAAGATCATGAAGGGCCTCAAGAAGACGGGCAAGGGCGCGAAGAAGGCGGCCGGCGAGGCGGTCAACAAGGCGCGGGGCGCGATCCGGAACGCCAAGCAGACCCTGCGCAAGCCGGCCGTGTCCCCCAAGCCGAAGGCGAAGCCTTCCCCTAACCCGAAGGCCCCGCCGAAACCGAAGGACACGGCGACACCGAAGTCTCCTGCGAAGCCGGAGCCAACACCGGCGAAGCCGAAGGACACGACACCGGGCCCGTCGAAGGACAAGACCCTGGGCGGCCAGAAGGACAGCACCCCCCAGACTCCCAAGAAGAAGAGGGAAATCGAGGGACCCAAGCCGACCAGGCCCCAGAAGCCGAAGTCTCCGCTGGGCAACGCCCTGGGCAAGGCGAAGAAAGCGGTCAAGTCGGCATTGACGAAGGTCCGCAACGCGGCGAAGACGCTGGGCAAGAAGCTCAAGAAGAGCAAGCCGGGCAAGGCGCTCAAGAACAGCGCGTCGAAGCTGCGCAACGTCTTCAAGAAGAAGCGCGACCAGCTGCGTGACAACAAGAAGAACCAGCAGGACCAGAAGCGGCAGAACCAGGACAAGCAGACGAAGGACGAGAAGTCCAAGGAGTCCAAGGAGGCACGCCTCCAGAAGATCGTGGCCAGGATCAAGCCCCGTCTCACGTCTCTCCTCGGCAAGGGCGTACGCGATGGTGTGTTCCGCGGCCTCCTGACCGGAATGCGGATGTGGTACCGGCTCAGCGGGCTCTCTCGTGCCGGCGGAACCTCGTTCGATGTCGACGCCGTCTTGAACCCCCGGCTTCCGGCCGTCGAACAGGGCCGCGAACTGCGGGATTCGGACCTTGACGCGCGGGTCATGGACTACATCAGGCAGGCCTTGGAGGAGGGCAAGGGCGGGAACAACCTGCTTGACGTCTATCAAAAGATGGAGGGCGATGCCGAGTTCAAGAAGAGGAGCACCCCGGAAGGCACTGAGACCAACTACACCGTGGGCACCAACCAGTCCCTCGACTTCACACGAACGAAGGGACCGCAGAGCGACAAATCGGGCCTGATCACCGTTGACCGACACCCCGATGAACCCAATCTTGGGGATTTCGGTCCGTACTCCAACATGGCGCGGGAGGCCAATGACCAGGGGATGGGGAGCGTCCTCGGCAGTCACGGCATGAAGATCCTCAGCAACGAGGATTCCCTGGAAAGCTTCTCGGGACGACGCCAGCTGCCGGCCCAGGTGGCCCTCACGAGGTCCCTGGCCGAGGGACTCCGTACGGATGGATACATGCTGGCCGTCGCTCCTGCCGAGCTACGCCTCATTGAGCTGGGACAGCGTTCGCCTGATGATGTGCTCCGCAATGGCGCCTTGACTCAGACCGGCGCGAACCGACTGACCAGCCCGATTCGGGGCTTCCTGTCCCGCACCGGAAACGCGATACGGAAGCTGGCCAAGCTTCGAAACGGTCAGACCGTCAAGCGCAACAAGAAGCCTCTGACATCGCAAGATCTGATCGCCGATCTCAAGAAGGAGGACGCAAGACTCAAGACGGCCAATAACAGCGAGCACCGTAACAGGGCATGGCTGGCCAGGAAGCCCAAGGTCACCGGAGTCGATGACAACGGAAAGAAAACCTGGGACGTAAAGAAGAATGACATCACCGACGATGAGATCGCGGAGCAGAAGCGGAAAGGTGGCTCCTCGGAGGGTGAATTGCGGAAAATGCGTGACACGATCGTCGACCTCCTCCTGGCAGAGGGCATTCTGACCACCGAGCAATACAAGAACAAGCGAGTGGAAGAGCTCGTAGAAGGAGTGGACGAGCTGTTCGGCGACCGAGATTGGCTGTTCAACGTCTATGGCCTCAAGAAGTGATCCAGGCAAGGAAAGCAGAATGTCGGACAATCCCGCGTCATACACTTCTCGCCGTCTGATCCTGAAGGACTGGGGCAGCGAGGAAGAAGTCATGCAATTCGGTGCCGAGGGAAATTGGGAGGCAGTGCAGGATCAATCTTTCGACATTCCTGAGGGGATCGTTCGCAATGTAATGTGGCAAGTTACCCCTGATATCGTTCTGCAGTATGCAGTCGACAGCCGGTCGGAGTGCTCTGTTTTTGTCCTCATCGGTTCGCCCGAGGATTCCGTGCAACGGCTTCAGGAGTCGATCGAACGCAATGTGCATCCATGGACACTTAACGAACTCATTACAGCGGTAGACCGAGCAGAAGACAGAGAAGCCCTGTACCGAGCTGTCCTGCGGGCCGGCGTCGGGGCACCGAGGGAATTCCACAGGAAATTCTTCAAACGCATCAAGAAGGCCATCCTCAACGGCGACTCCCGAATTCGATCGGCCGGGATCTGGGCCACTGCTTATTCCCGCTGGCCGGAGTTCGTCCCCTTGCTCACGGATGTCTCCCAACAGGATCCCCTCGAATCGTTGCAGCGAGATGCGCGGATCATCCTCAACCACTACGCAGAGTAGGAAGCCGCATGACCCGCTACGCGGACATACCCAAGCCCATCCGCTCCGGCATCGTCGTCGTCGACCCCGAGCGCGGAACCCCCCAACGCATCATCGTCCTCCAGTTCAACCCCGACACCCTCGAACGTTCCCTCGCCCCCCAATCCGCCGGCGGAAGCGGTGACGCCGGCGGAGGCGGAAGCGGAGGGGATCGCAACGAGGCCCTCCGGCTCAAGGGGCCAGCTGAGGAGACGTGGAAGTTCACCGCCGAGATCGATGCCACCGATCAGTTCGAGGTCGCCGCGCCCGACGGGATCCATCCGCAGCTCGCGACGCTGGAGATGCTCGTGCATCCCACCAGCGCACAGCTCCGCGAAGCCTCCCGCCGGACCCAGAAGGGCACCATTGAGATCAGCCCGATCGAGATGCCTCTCACCCTCTTCACCTGGGGGAGCAAGCGCGTCATGCCCGTGCGGCTCACCGAACTGTCCATCAACGAGTCGGCGTTCGACGTCAATCTCAATCCGATCAGGGCGAGCCTCGGCATCGGCATGAAGGTGCTCAGCGTGAGCGATCTGCCTGCCGGGCACCGCGGGGCCGACCTGTATCTCGCACATCTGGCGCAGAAGGAACGGCTCGCCGGCGCCGCGCGCAGCGGGCGGCTGGCCGAGCTCGGGCTTGGACGGGGGCTGTAGGACGTGATTGATCCTTATGAGAGTGCGCTGGACGCGATCCCGGGGGCACACCCGTACCCCCGCACCAGCCGGTACCACGACGCGGAGATCGGCGTGCACCGCCTCGCGGACGGCACCGAAGTGCGGTACACCAAGCGGCGTTTGCTGCCTCCGCTCAGCGAGGCCGCCGGCGAGACCGCCCCGCACACCGTCAGCAGTGGGGAGCGGCCAGATCATCTCGGGCAGCGCTACTTCGGCGACCCCGGGCAGTGGTGGCAGATCGCGGACGCCAATCCCGTGCTCGACCCCCAGGAGCTGACCGCCGAGCCGGGGCGGACGATCGACATTCCTCTGCCGGGTGGGTTCCATGGCTGACGAGCCCATCGGGAGCGGGCCCGTCCATCTCACCCTGCACATGGGGCCCAAGCTCACCCGACCGGTGCCGGCCGAGGTGGCCGAGGCTCTGTTGTCCGCGCAGATCACCATGACCGCGGGGGAACGGAGCGGGTTCCAGCTCGCCTTCGATCTGACCAAACGGGGACTGATCACTCAGCGGCTGCTGCCCGAGGGCTACTTCGATCCGAAGACCAGGGTGATCGTCACGACGTCCGTCAAGGGCACGTCGACGGTGATCCTGGACGGGCTGATCGTGCGGCAGGAAGTGGGCGCCAGCAATCAGCCTGGGCAGACCACACTCACCGTCACCGGTGAGGATCTGACCCTGCTGATGGATCTGGAGGAGCGGACGGACCGGTATCCGAATCTCGGCCCCGCACAGCGCGTTGAGCGAATTCTGCGGAGGTACGCGGACTACGGAATCGATCCCTGGATCATCCGCGAGCAGATCCATCAGCCGCCTCGCGAGCAGCTGCGCGTCGACTACCAGACGGGCACGGATCTGCAGTATCTGAACGAGCTGGCCCGCGCCAACGGATACACCTTCTATCTGGAGCCGGGTCCGGGTATCGGCCGGTCCGTCGCCTTCTGGGGGCCCGAGCAGCGACTCGGTCAGCGCCAGCACGCGCTGAACGTCAACATGGACAACAACTCCACCGTCGACCAGCTGACTTTCGCCTACGACGGCACGGCCAGGGAAGAGCCCCAGGCCCGCGTCCAGGACCCGCGCACCCGCGACGTGCGGCTGCTGGCGCAGCCCGACATCAGCCCGCTGCGCCCTCCGCTCGGCCTACGCGCCTCGCCCGCCCTCAAGCGCAAGACCCTTTCCGGTACGGCGAAGAAGGAGCTGGGGCAGGCCGAGGCCGAGACCCTCGCCAGGGCCGCGACGTCCGCGGACGCGATTTCCGGGTCGGGGTCGCTGGATGTCAACCGGCACGGATACGTCCTGCGGCCACGGGAGTTGGTGGGGGTTCGCGGCTCGGGCGTGACGTACGACGGCGACTACTACGTCAAGAGCGTGACGCACAACCTCAGGCCCGGCTCGTATCAGCAGAACTTCACGCTCTCACGTGAAGGACTGATCGCCCGCAGCAGCACCGTACGACCGTAAAGACCAGGAGAACTTCGCATGGCTGCAGGACCGAACAACCGGTTTCTCGGCAAGTTCCGGGGGCGGGTGATCGACAACAGGGATCCGCTCAAGCTCGGCCGGATCACGGCCCAGGTGCCGGATGTGCTCGGCGACGAGGCCTCCACCTGGGCGCTGCCCTGTCTGCCGTTCACCGGACGGCAGGCGGGTCAGTATGTCGTGCCCGAGATCGGCGCCGGTGTGTGGATGGAGTTCGAGCAGGGTGATCCCAGCTTCCCCATCTGGACGGGGAGTTGGTACGGCGACGCCGCCGAGCTGCCGCCGAGGGCGAGCGCCGAGCTGCCCGGCTCTCAGCCGGTGGTCATCCAGACGCCGGGCGCTCACAAGCTGGTGATGTCGGACGTGCCCGGCGGTACGGGGATTCTCCTTGAGGCCAAGGGCGGCGCGTACATCCAGATCGACGAGAAGGGCGTGACGATCGGCAACGGCAAGGGGGCGTCGATCGTGCTGATCGGCGACGAGGTCAACATCAACGAGGGCCGGCTGATCGTGCCGAAGAAGCGATGAGCACAAGGACCAAGGGAACGGGGAGTTACGTGTTGTCGGGGAATCTCGTGAACGGCGGCAGCGTGATCAGCTGCCCGCACGGCGGCCGGGTCGTGCCCGCCTCCGCCCCGTCGTCCGGCGTCCGGATCGACGGCCATCAAGTGCCCACCGCCGCCGACGTCTTCATCGTCAGCGGCTGCCGCCACACGGTCGACGGCGTGCCGCATCCGTGCGCCACCGTCCGCTGGACGCCGCACCGCGACAGCGTGCTCATCGACGCCTCACCCGTGCTGCTGGACAGCACATCCGCGCTCTGCTTCAGCGCCGCGCTGGTGCCGCAGGGCCCGCCGGTGGTCGCCGCGTCGGCGCGGGGGGTGTCGTCGCGATGAGGAGCGATATCGCCTTCCCCTTCCGTACGGACCGGCGGGGACGCACCGCGCACGCGGCGTACGACGAGCATGTGCGCGATCTGATCGAGCAGTTGCTGTTCACCAGTCCCGGCGAGCGCGTGATGCGACCCGACTTCGGCTGTGGGCTGCTCGACCTGGTCTTCACACCCAACAGCCCCGAACTGGCCTCCGCGCTTGAGCTGTCGGTGCAGGCCTCCCTGCAGCGCTGGCTCGGCGAACTGATCGAGGTGGAGGCCCTGGACGTGGTGAGCGAGGAGAACGTGGTCAGGGTGTATCTGCGCTACGTGGTGCGCTCCACCGCGAGCCGGCGCGACGACGTGTTCGAGGGGAGCGGCCCGGCATGAGCGGTACGAGCAAGGAGTTGGTCTGCCGTACGGACGGCAGGCGCGCCAAGGTACGGGCCGCGCAGCTCGGCGGTGTGGACGCCGTCGAGGTCGGTGACGACGGGCTGACGCTCACCGTCACCTTCCTCGGCAAGGCGCCCGACGGGCTGTGCCCTGAGAACATCCGCATCGACGGCGGGCGCCGGATCACCGGCATCGAGGCCGTCGAGGTGTCCGTCGAGCGCGAGGAGGACCCGGAGCTCGACGACCGGCTGTGCGTCATGCTGGACCGCACCGGCGACACGTCCCGGTACACGCTCTCCGTCGTGGACACCGATCCGTACGGACGGCCCGGCACCGAGCCCTTTCCCGGCTTCGACCAGCGCTATTTCTCCGCCGGGTTCGACTTCCGTCCTGACTGCCCGGCCCCCTTCGACTGCAAGGACGAGCAGCCCGACTGCCCGCCCGCCTTCCCCGCCGCGCCGGTCATCGACTACACCGCGCGCGACTACGACACGATCCGCCGCCTGATCCTGGACCGGCTGGCGCTGACCACGCCGGACTGGGTGGAGCGCAACGCCGCCGACCTCGGCACGACGCTGGTCGAGCTGCTCGCCCACACCGCCGACCGGATCAGCTATCAGCAGGACGCGGTGGCGACGGAGGCGTATCTCGACACGGCCCGCCGCCGCGTCTCCGTACGCCGTCATGTGCGGCTCATCGACTACCCGATGCACGACGGCGTCAACGCACGCGCTTTCGTCGCGGTCGAGACCGCACGGCCGCTGACGCTGGGGCCCGGCACCTACCGCTTCGCGGCCGTCGACGTCCGCAGCCTGGGGCCGCGCGACAGGCCCGCGATCGGGACCGTCATCGACGACCGGGACCTGGCCGTGCTGGACGAGCGGGGATCGGTCGAGGTGTTCGAGCCGGTCGTCGCCGACGAGCCGCTGGCGCTGCGCCCCGAGCACAACACCATCCGGTTCTGGACCTGGGGCGACGAGGTGTGCTGGCTGCCCAAGGGCGCCACATCCGCGACGCTGCGGGACGCGTGGGCGGACGAGGGGTGCTCGGTCAGGTCGCTGGAGCTGGCTCCGGGCGATCTGCTGCTGATCGAGGAGGTACTGGGAGCAGTCTCCGGCACACCGGGCGACGCCGACCCCGCCCACCGTCAGGCCGTACGCCTCACCTCGGTCACACCGGTCGTGGACCGGCTGGCGGACCAGCCGGTCCTGGAAGTCACCTGGGCGCAGGAGGACGCGCCGGCCTTCCCCGTCTGTCTGTCGACGCGGGGCGACAGGGACTGCGAGCCGGTCGAGGATGTGAGTGTGGCGCGCGGGAATGTCGTGCTCGTCGACCATGGGCGCTCGCTGACGTTCTGCGGCGGGACGCCGGAGACGGTCACCGTGCCTCCCGCGCCCGCCGTCCTCGGTTCCTGCAATCCGTCCGGCTTCGGCTGCTGGGACCGCAAGGAGGGCAATGCCACGGCGGATCAGATCAACGCCCGTCTGGAGCAGACCCGTTGCGGTCGTCTCCTGACAGCTGATCAGATTCGGGAGCTGTTCACCGTCGTCGGCGAGGACGAGACCGCACGTGCGGGCCTCGGCCTGGAACTCGCGGGCCGCCGACGGGAGAAGGTCGTCCCCGGTACCGCCTACGAGCAGGCCGAGGCGCTTCAGACCCTGCTGGCTCAGGTCGTCTACCCCGGTATCCCGGCGCGCTTCCGGCCGGTGCTGCAGCGCTCCCCCGTGGTCCAGTCGGTGCCGTTCCCCGACCCGCGTCATGTCTCGGCGGGACAGTCCACCCGGCTGGCCGCCATCCCCGGACGCGTCCGGCAGCGGCTGGTGGAACTGTGGCGCAGCGCCCGCGACTGCGACGGACTCACGGAGCCCGAAATCGCCGAGCTGACGGTGCTGTTCGGCCTGCGGGTGCTGGAGCGTCTCGAGCTGCGCCGTCATCCGGTGCGCGCGCTGCGGGAGTTGCTGCACCGCAGCGAACGGCTGCTGGCCGCGAAGCTGCGTCGTCTGGACGTGCTGACGGCCCGGGCGCGGGCCGGTGCGGTGCTGGACGACTCCATCGCCTGGGAGATCACCCATACCTGGGGCGCCGAGTACGCGGCGGGGATCGATCCGGACGAGCCGGTGCTGCGGGGCCCCGCGGCCGCGCTCGTACAGGATCCGCGGGCCGCGCTGCCCGCTGTTTCGCTCGCGGACGGCGAGGAGTGGTGGACCGCGAAGCGGGATCTGCTCGACTCGGGTGCGCGCGAACGGTACTTCGTCAGTGAGCTGGAGGACGACGGCCGGATCGCGCTGCGGTTCGGGGACGGGCGCCACGGCTCCCGCCCGCAGCCGGGCGCGCGCCTGGAACTGCACTACCGGCTCGGCGGCGGCACCGCCGGCAATGTCGGCGCGGAGTCCATCAACCATCTGGTGCTGTGCCGTGATCCCGAGGACGCGGACGCCGGGGACCCGATGCCCGTCGCGGGCGTACGCAATCCCCTGCCCGCCGTCGGCGGCACGGAGCCCGAGCCGGTCGAGCAGGTGCGCCAGCTCGCCCCGCTCGACCTGAAGCGCACCCGCCTGCGAGCGGTCACTGCCGAGGACTATGCGGCACTGGCGTCGAAGCTGCCGGGCGTGCAGCGGGCGGCGGCCGAGATCCGCTGGACCGGCAGTGTGCAGGAGGCGCATGTCGCCGTCGACACGCTGGGCAACGGGGACGCGTCCCCGGAGCTGCTCGACTCGGTGGCGTACGCGCTGGAGAGCTACCGCCGGATCGGGCACGACCTGGTGGTGGGGCCCGCGCGGTCCGTGCCGCTGGACATCGAGCTCGCGGTGTGCGCGGCGCCCGGTCATCAGCACGGCCAGATTCTCTCCGAGCTGTACCGGCTCCTCGGCAACCGCCCGCTGACCGGCGGACGGCTCGGCTTCTTCCATCCCGACGCACTGACCTTCGGTGAACCGGTGCGGCTCAGCCGTCTGGTGGCGGCGGCCGCGGCGGTCCAGGGCGTGGAGAGCGTACGGGTGACCCAGTTGCGCCGGCTGTTCCACGAAGACCCACTCGATGACACCGCACTGGAGGCAGGCGTGCTGCGGCTCGGCCCGCTGGAGATCGCGCGTTGCGACAACGACCCCGACCGGCCCGAGCTGGGCCGGCTCTCTATCGAGCTCGGCGGAGGTGCGCGATGAGCGGCTCCTGCGGTTGCGGTTGCGGCGGTCACGACGAACGCCACGCGCCGAAGGTTCTGTACAACCCTCCGGGCCGCACGGCCCTGAACTACCGGGTCGGCGAGTACGGCTCGTTCCTGGCGGCCATGCGCGACCGGCTCGCCTCACCCGCCTATCCGGCGCTGCGCGGGCTGACCGTCCGCACCCCGGACGATCCGTCCATCGGGCTGCTCGACGCGTGGGCGGTGGTGGGCGATCTGCTCACCTTCCACTCCGAGCGCATCGCCGACGAGGGGTATCTGCGCACGGCCGACGAGCACCGTTCGCTGGCTCTGCTGGGGCGTCTTGTGGGGCACCGGCCGCGGCCGGGCATCGCCGCCGACACCCATCTCGCGTACACGCTGGACCGGGATCCGCGGGCCGAGGACGTGCCGGTGCTGATCCCGAGAGGCGCGCGCGCCAACAGCGTGCCCGGCACCTCCGACGAGGAGTCGCAGGCCTTTGAGACCAGCGAGGACCTCATCGCGCGCTGGGCGTGGAACGAACTTGCGGTGCGTCGGCGCAGGCCGGCGCTGCTCACCCCGGACGATCTGCGCAAGCGCCCGGAGATCTTCGTCTCCGGGACCGACACCTCCCTCCAGACCGGGGACAGACTGCTCTTCGTCTTCGGCGGGGACAAGGACACCCCCGGGCAGCGTCTGCTGCTTCCGGTGGCGCGTATCCGCATCGACCGGGACGACGAGGTCACGGCGGTCGGGCTGCCGCAGTCCGCCCCGCCCTCGCTGTCCGAGCTGGTGGCCGGGCTGCGCGAGTGGATCACCGAGGACGAGCGGGAGGTCGAGGAGGGTGAGCCCACCCCCGGCAACCCCAACCCGCGTCCCGTCAGCCGGATCATCGAGGCCTTCGACACTCAGGTGCTCGCGCCGCTGCGTGCGGATCTGGCCGGGATCAGGACGCCCGCGCAGTTCGCGGCGCGGCTCGTCGAGCCGCACGACCGGCTCGCTGAGGCGCAGGCGATAGCAGCGCCGTACGAGGAAGTGGCCGCCTGGTTCGAGCAGTTGGAAGCCGTGGTCGGCGAGCTGATGGAGCGGGCGGCCGATCTGGAGCCTTCTCGCGCCGACACTCCGGCGGCGGCTTCGGACTCACCGGCCATGCGGGCGCTCGGCGCCGTACTTCCCGCGCTGCGCACCCGCGTGGTGCGCCCGCCGTCGGGGGCGCGCACGCTCCCCCACGATCCTGGCCGGTACTTCGCGCCGGGCTCCGATCTGGGGGCCCAGCTGCTGTCGGCGCTCGATCCGCGGGTCGCCGACGGCATGTACGCGGCGTGGCGGCAGGCGGCGCCTGCCGCGCCCGCACTGCTGCGGGAGCTTCAGGCGATGCGGGTGACCGCCGCGCCGTTCGGGGCGACGGCGCCGCTCAAGCCCGTTCAGGACGAGCGCGGGCGGGTGATCCGGCAGACGGACTGGCCCGTGAGCGGCGGGGAACTCACCACGATGCGGATCGTGTACGACACGGCCGGACGGGTTCCGGTGCGCGCCGAGTTCCAGCACATCGAGACAGGGTCCTCCTGGCAGCGTTCGGAGAATCTGCCCACGGACACGAGCTTCGGTCTGGGGCCGGGCAGGGTCTCGCTGCAGACCCGGGTCGGCCAGGACCACGATCTGAGCTGGCTGACCAGGCGCCCCGCGGACTCCCAGGAGCCCGGTGTGACGGCCGAGTTCTCCCAAGGGCTGCCGGAGCGGACGCTGTTCGTGTCGAGGCCCGCCGAGGACGGGCGGGTGCATGTGGCCGTGCAGAACGGCCAGCCGCTCAACTGGCTGCTGTCGCCGGGTGACCACAAGCAGGTCACCCACGGCGGTGTGGAGGTGACCGCGCGGTACACCGTCGGCAGTGAGCCCGCGAATGTCGAGATCGGCATCGCTACCGTGCCGGAGCAGGCAAACCGTCATGTGCTTCCGCTCGACTCCGTACACGACGGGATCACCGTCGGCAGCTGGGTCGCGGTCGAGCGTCCCCGCAAGGGCTCCGGGGAACCCGACGGCATCCCCGGCGACAAGAAGCTCGCGTTCGTGACCACCCGTGTCACCGCCGTACGCACGGCCGTGTACACCAACTACGGGATCACCGGCCGCGGCACCGAGCTGACGCTCGCCGATCCGTGGCTGGACGAGCACGACGTCCTGCTCTCGGCGATCCGGGACGCGACCGTGCACGCGGGCGGCGAGGCGCTGCGTCCCGCCGACGAGCCGCTGGGCGAGGACGTTCACGGCAATGAGCTCGAACTGGCCGAGCTGCACGACGGGTTGAGGCCGGGCCGTCATCTGGTGGTCTCGGGCGAGCGCACCGACATCCCCGGCACGGCAGGGGTCCGCGGCACCGAACTGGTGGTGATCGCGGCGGTGGAGCAGCAGCTCGACCCGCACCTGCCCGGCGATCACGTCCATACGAAGCTGACGCTCACCACGGATCTGGCCTACCGCTACCGCCGTGACACGGTGCGCGTCCAGGGCAATGTGGTGCCCGCGACGCACGGCGAGAGCCGTGACGAGCCGATCGGCAGCGGCGACGCCGACCGGGCCAACCAGACGTTCACACTGTGGCAGTCGCCCCTGACCTGGCTGCCTGCCGACAATCCTCTGGGCGCGACGCCCACCCTTGAGGTGCGCGTCGACGGACTGCTGTGGCACGAGGTGGACAGTCTGGCGGGGCGCGGTCCGCGCGAGCGCGTGTATGTCTCGGGGACGGCCGGGGACGGGCGTACGACGGTGACCTTCGGCGACGGGGTACACGGCGCACGGCTGTCCACCGGGCACGAGAACGTCCGGGCCCGGTACCGCTTCGGCACCGGCAAAGCCGCCAACGTGCGGGCGGACCGCATCACTCAGGCGGTCTCCCGGCCGCTGGGCGTCAGTGCCGTCACCAACCCGCAGCCCGCCACGGGCGGCGCGGACGCGGACGGCCCTGGGCTGACCCGGCGCACGATCCCGCTGGCGGTCTCGGCGCTCGACCGGCTCTTGTCCGTCGAGGACTACGAGGACTTCGCACGCTCGCGTGCGGGCATCGGGCGGGCTGCGGCCCGCGAGATCTTCGACGGCCGGCGCCGGGTGCTGCATGTGACGGTCGCCGGAGTCGACGACATCGCGATCGCCGACGACTCGGAGGTGCTGCGTGCGCTGCGTTCCTCGCTGGCCGAGTACGGCGACTCGCGCCTGCCGGTCAGGGTGGACGTGCGCGAGCTGGTACTGCTGCTGCTCGCGGCGAAGGTGAAGGTCGCCCCCGACCACACCTGGAGCGTCGTCGAACCGCGGCTGCGGCGGGCGCTGCTGGCCCAATTCGGCAGCGGGCGGCGCGAGTTGGGCCGTCCCGCGCGCCTGTCCGAGGTGCTGGCGACCGCCCATTCGGTGCCCGGTGTCGACTACATGGACGTGGACGTCTTCACCGGAGTGCCGGCGTCCGTCACGCCCGACGAGCTGACGCGCCTCGCGGAACAGCTCGCTGAGCCCCGTACCGCTGTCGGCGCCCGGCTCGCCGCGTACGACGAAGCAGTGCACCGCGTCACCGCCGACAACGGCGAAACGCTCACCCAGGTCGCCGCCCGGCACGGCATCTCGCTCGCCGAACTGCTGCGGCTGAACCCGGACATCACTGATACCCGGCGGCTGGAGAAGGGCCGGGCCGTGTTCGTCTACCGCGGCATCCGGCCCGCACAGCTCGCCCTGCTCTCCCCGCATGTCGCGGACACGCTGATTCTGACGGAGGTCACCTCATGACCAGGGAACCGGACGGCCTCGCTGATCTGCTTCCGCAGTGGCACCGCCTGCGGGACGCCGAGGGCGGGGAGCCGCTGCGCGCCCTGCTCGCGGTGATCGCCGAGCAGGTCGACCGGGTGCGGGACGGGGTCGAGCAGGGCTACGAGGACTGGTTCGTGGAGACCGCGGCGCCCTGGGTGCTGCCGTATCTCGGCGATCTGGTGGGCTACTCCCCTCTGCCGGGCTACGAACGCGTGCAGGCGCAGGGTCTGGAGGGCGAGAGCGGGGACGATTCCCGCCTGCGGCTCGCCGAGGCCCTGGCGCCGCGCCGCGATGTGGCGGCCACGGTCGCCAACCGGCGCCGCAAGGGCACCCTCGCCCTCCTCGAGGAGCTGGCCGAGGACGTCGCCGGATGGCCTTCGCGGGCCGTGGAATTCTCCCGGCTCGTCTCCCACCAGCAGCCGGTGAAGCTGTACGGATCGGGCACCGAGGCCTCCAACGCGCGCCGCCGGGAACGCGGCAGGCTCGTGGACGTACGCGACGGTTCCGCCCTCGACCTGGCGGGCGGGCCGTTCGGCACGGTGGCGCAGTCGGTAAATGTGCGGCGGGCCGACTCGGCACGCAGGCAAGGCGGTTACTCCCCCGCCGGGGTGGGCCTCTTCGTGTGGCGGCTGAAGCCGTACCACGTGACCGGCGCGCCCGCGTACTGCATCGACCGGGCCCGCAACCTGTACACCTTCTCGATTCTGGGCAATGACAGTCCGCTGGTGACCAAGCCGGTCCCCGAGCCGTCGGCGACCCATGTCGCGACGATCGACAACGTGCCCGCAAACATCCGGCGCAGGCAGCTCGCCGACCGGCTCGCGGACTACTACGGGCCGGGCAAGAGCTTCACGATCTGGCGCGACGGCCAGGACGAGCCCGTGCCGCTCTCGGACATCGTGGTGGCGGACCTGACTCACTGGCGCTACCGGCCCAGGCGCGGCCAGGTGGCGGTCGATCCGGCGCTCGGCAGGATCGCGTTCGGTTCACGGTCCGCGCCGCGGCAGGGCGTCTGGGTCACCTACCACTACGCGTTCGCGGACGACACGGGCGGCGGCGAGTACCCGCGCGAGCGTGAGACGCCGACGGCGGCGAAGGTCTACCGGGTCGGCCCGGACCAGAGCTACCAGCGGATCATGGACGCGTACAACGACTGGCAGCGCGAACGGCGTTCCGGGCAGTGCGGCCCCGAAGGCATCATCGAGATCACGCACAGCGGCGCCTACCAGGAGCAGCTGGACTTCGATCTGGATCCGGGCGACCGTCTCGAGGTGCGCGCCGCCGAGGGCACCCGGCCGGTCATCCGGCTGCTCGACTGGTACAGCAACCGGCCCGACGCGCTCAACATCCGCGCCCGGGAGGACTGCGAGGGTGAGCCTCCGCGGATCGTGCTCGACGGTCTGCTGATCACCGGTCGCGGGCTCAATGTCACCGGCCCGGTGGGCGCGGTGGGACTGCGGCACTGCACGCTCGTGCCGGGCTGGTCGCTGGAGCCCGAGTGCCATCCGCACTCCCCCGAGGAACCCAGCCTGGTCCTGGACCGCACCACCGCGTGTGTGTCGATCGAGCGCAGCATCCTCGGCACCATCGAGGTCATCGGCGACGAGGTGAACCACGAGCCGCTGTCCATCCACATCCGGGACAGCGTCCTGGACGCCACCGGCCACGACCGGGCGGCGCTGTCCGCCCCGGACTGCCGCCACGCGCACGCCGTGCTCCACGCGCACCGCACCACCGTCATCGGTGAAGTCCACACCCATGCCGTGGAGATCGCCGAGAACAGCGTCTTCACCGGGCGGATGCAGGTGGCGCGGCGGGGCATCGGCTGTATGCGTTTCTCGTACGTGCCTGGCGGCTCACGCACTCCGCGCCGCCACCGCTGCCAGCCGGACCTGGTGGGCAGTCAGAACGCCCAGCTGGTACGCCCGCTGTTCACCAGTGAGCGCTATGGCACGCCCGCGTACGGGCAACTCGCCGCGGGCTGCGCGGAGGAGATCAAGCGGGGCGCCGAAGACGGTTCCGAGATGGGGGCCTTCCACGACCTGTACCAGCCCCAGCGCGAGGACAGCCTGCGGGCCCGGCTCGCCGAGTACACCCCGGCCGGTACCGACGCCGGGATCATCCCCGTCACCTGACACGACATCAACTGCCCAATCTTTGAGGGGGACCCCTTCCCATGCACGCAGACATCTCCCGCAGCACCTTCCGGCCGGACCGGCACTACTCGGCTGTGATCGCCCAGCAGGGCCGCGTCCAGCTGGACGCCGACGCCAATGAGCAGACCGCGATCCAGCTGACGCAGGCCCGTACCACCGCGGCCGATCTGATCGGACAGCACGGCGGGCCGCGCGGCGCGACCGGCTTCGAGCTCCACTTCCTGGGCGGGAGCCGGGAGTTGGACGATCTTTCCATCGGCGGCGGACGCTATTACGTGGACGGCATCCTGCTGGACGCGACCCGCCCGCAGCCGGGCGTCCCGGTCGTGGACGACGCGCACAGCGCCGAGGAGGGCGAGAAGGACGAGCCCGCCGAGGCGCCCGCGCCCGCCGCGCCGCCGGCCACCTGGACGTACTGGGACCAGCCTGACGGATACCGGGACGCCGAGCGTCCCGGCGACCGGCTCCCCTCCCAGTTCCCGTATCTCGCCTATCTGAAGGTGTGGGAGCGCTCGGTCACGGCTGCCGAGGACCCGCTGCTGCGTGAGGTGGCGCTCGGGTCGGCGATGCCCGACACCGCGGCCCGGCTGAAGGTCGTGTGGCAGGTCGTTGCGCTGCCCGGCTCGCAGCTGGAGCTGGCGGACGGGGCGACGAAGGACCAGGTTCGGGCGGCCTTCACGAAGTGGGCCGCCGCGCAGGCGCCGAGCGCGCGGATGGCGGCGCGCAGCGAGCGTCCCGAGCACGCGGACGAGGACCCTTGCCTGGTGAAGCCGGACGCCCGCTACCGGGGCCAGGAGAACCAGATGTACCGCGTGGAGATCCACGAGGGCGGCGCGGCCAAGGACGCGACCTTCAAGTGGTCGCGGGAGAACGGCTCGGTGACCTTCGCGGTCGACGGACTCGACGGCACCTGGGTGGAATTGGCCTCACTCGGCAGCGACGACAAGCTCGATCTGAACGTCGGTGACTGGGTCGAGTTCGCCGACACCGCCTACCTCAGCCGCAACGAACCGCTGCCTCTTCTGCGGGTCGAGGAGCTCGACCTGCCGGGACGCCGGGTGCGGCTCTCGGCCGAGCCGGACCCCTCAGTGGGCCGCCGCCCCGAACTCCACCCCTTCCTGCGGCGCTGGGACCACCGCTCGGGCTCCGGGCGCGCGAGCGGCTCCGGCCGTACGAAGCAGGGAGCGGCCAAGCTGCGCCATGGAGCCCTGCGGATCGAGGAGGGCGGCTGGCTGCCGCTGGAGGACGGCGTGTTCGTCTACTTCGAGCCCGGCAAGACCTTTTCGACCGGCGACTACTGGAGCGTCGCGGCGCGCACGGCGACGGGCAACGTCGAGTGGCCGACGGATGCGGCTCGCCGGCCGCTGCTCCAGGCCCCTGCGGGCAACCATGTGCACTACGCGCCGCTCGCCTGGGTGCTCGGCGAGGGCTCGGTCGCCGACCTGCGCCAGACCTTCGCCCCGCTGGCGGCGCCCATCCCGGCGGCCGACGCCGAGGCGCTGGTGGCGGAGGCCACGTACGAGGCGGAGGCAGCGGCCGCGGAGAACGCGGCGGCGGGCGGTTCGGACCCTGGCACGGCGGGGCAGGACGTCGAAGGACAGCCCGACCACTGACGTAGCACCTGGAAAGGAGCACCACGATGGCAACGCCTCTGACCGCCTCCCAACTGGTCAAGGTTCTGCGTGACGAAGGGCTTCAGGTCGTCGAGGAGCGGAGCTGGCGCACGCACAACCGCAACCACAAGGGGCCCTGGGGCCCCATGCACGGCGTGATGATCCATCACACCGTCACCGAGGGCACCCAGAACTCCGTGAACATCTGCTACGACGGCTACTCCAGCCTGCCGGGGCCGCTGTGCCACGGGGTGATCGCCAAGGACGGCACGGTCCACCTGGTCGGCAACGGCCGGGCCAACCACGCCGGACTCGGCGACGACGACGTCCTGCGCGCGGTGATCAACGAGACCGCCCTGCCCTCCGACAACGAGGCCAACACGGACGGCAACCGCTACTTCTACGGCTTCGAGTGCGTCAACCTCGGCAACGGCTCGGACCCGTGGCCCGCGGTGCAGCTGGAGGCGATCGAGAAGGCCGCGGCCGCGATCTGCCGGGCACACGGCTGGACGTACCGCTCGGTGATCGGCCACAAGGAGTGGCAGCCGGGGAAGGTCGACCCGCGCGGGTTCACGATGGACTCGATGAGAGCGCGGATCAAGGCGCGTCTGGGCGGCGGGCCGGACGGCCCGCCGAAGCCGCCCGCGCCGAAGCCTCCGGCGACGTTCGAGCCGTTCCCCGGCGCCGCGTTCTTCGCACCGGGGCGGCGCAGCCCGATCATCACCGCGATGGGCAAGCGGCTGGTGGCCGAGGGCTGTGGACGGTACGAGGAGGGCCCGAGCCCGGACTGGTCGGAGGCCGACCGGAAGTCGTACGCGGCGTGGCAGCGGAAGCTGGGGTTCTCGGGGAGCGATGCGGATGGGATCCCGGGGAAGGCGAGCTGGGACAGGCTGAAGGTGCCGAACGTCTGAGGGGGTTGTGGTTTCCCCCTACCCGCCCCTTCCCGTAACCGGGGCTCCGCCCCGGACCCCTTGCGGGGGCTCCGCCCCCGAACCCCCGCGCCTCAATCGCCGGCGAGGCTGAAATTTCCGCCGGTCGGCCTGAATATTCAGGCCGACCGGCGGAAATCCAGCCCGTCCGGCGTTTGAGGACATGCGGCCGAAGGTCGCATACGGGGGCCCGGGGGCGAAGCCCCACTCCGCGCCCGAAGCCGGCGCGCGGGGTCTGGGGGCTTGCCCCCAGTTACGGGAAGGGGCGGGGTGGGGGAAAGACCCCCGGAGGGTGCCGCCGGCCGCCCGCGCGGGCCGGTAGGGTTCCGCCCCGCAAAGGGCGACCCATCCGCCCGCACTGGAGGAACCCCATGAGCCAACTCACCCTCATCGACGCCGGCGACCTCCGCGCCGCCCTCCCCCTCGCAACCGCCGTCACCGCCATCCAGCACGCCCTTCGCGACGGGCTCGACCCCGAAGCCGACCCGGCCCGTTCCGTGGTGCCCGTCGAGCACGGGCAGCTGCTGCTGATGCCCTCGCACTCCCGCCGCTACGCGGGCGTCAAGATCGCCACCGTCGCGCCCGGCAACCCCGCGCTCGGACTCCCCCGGATCCAGGGCAACTACCTGCTGCTGGACGCACAGACGCTGAGCCCGCTCGCCGTGCTGGACGGCGTCGCCCTGACCGCGATCCGTACCGCCGCAGTGTCGGCGGCCGCCGCCGATCTGCTGGCCGTGGCGGAGCCCGAGCGGCTCGTCGTCTTCGGCACGGGCCCGCAGGCACACAGCCATGTCGAGGCGCTGCGCGCGATTCGCCCGACGCTGCGGCACATCACGGTCGTGGGCCGCGACGAGGGCCGACTCGCCGCCTTCCTCACGCAGTACGGCGATGCGGGTCCGACCGTCGAGGCGGGCGCCCCCGACGCCGTGGCGCGCGCCGACCTGGTGGCATGCTGCACCACGGCCCGTACTCCCCTCTTCGACGGCTCAGCTCTGCCCGCGCATGCGACGGTCGTCGCCGTCGGCTCGCACGAGCCCGACGCGCGCGAGGTCGACGACACAACGGCGCGGCGGTCGACCGTCGTGGTCGAGGCGCACGGGGCCGCGCTGCGCGAGGCCGGTGACGTGATCCTCGCCGTCCGGTCGGGTGCGCTGGACCCCGATGCCCTGGTGGGCCTGGCGGACCTCGTACGCGGCACGGTGAAGGCCGACACCTCCCGGCCCCGGCTCTTCAAGAGCGTCGGCATGGCCTGGGAAGACCTGGTCCTCGCCGGCGTCGCATACGAGTCCCGCCAGGGGTAGGGCAGTTCACCCAGAGGTACGTAACCTCAACGGCTCGCTGCGGGCTCCGCTCCGTGCCACACCGTGGTGATGTTGCAGAACTCGCGGATTCCGTGACCCGACAACTCCCTGCCGTAGCCGGAGCGCTTGACGCCGCCGAACGGCAGCGCGGGATGCGAGGCAGTCATTCCGTTGAAGAAGACCCCGCCCGCCTCGAGGTCGCGGGTGAAGCGGCTCACCTCCGCGTCGTCGCGCGTCCACACGTTGGAACTCAGCCCGAAGGGCGTGTCGTTGGCCAGATTCACCGCCTCGTCGACATCGGCCACGCGGTACACCGTGGCCACCGGACCGAATGCCTCCTCGTGGTGGATACGCATCTCGGGCTTCACGTCGACGAGGACCGTGGGCTCGTAGTACCAGCCCTGGTCAAACTTTTCGGGGCGCTGTGCCCCGCAGCGGGCCGTGGCCCCCAGGCGCAGGGCGTCGTCGACGAGCTCCTCCAGGTCGGCGCGGCCCTGTGCGGTGGAGAGCGGGCCGATGTCGGTGGAGTCCCGCATCGGATCGCCGACGGTCAGCTTCCGCATGCCCGCCGTGAAGCGCTCGCAGAAGTCCTCGTACACCTCGGCGTGGACGATGAAGCGCTTGGCCGCGATGCAGGACTGGCCGTTGTTCTGCACGCGGGCGGTCACCGCTGTCTGCGCCGCGCGTTCGATGTCGGCCGACGGCATCACGACGAAGGGGTCGCTGCCGCCGAGTTCCAGCACCGTCTTCTTCACCTCGTCACCGGCGATCGCCGCCACGGACCGGCCGGCCGGCTCACTGCCCGTCAGTGTCGCGGCGGCGACCCTGCGATCGCGCAGCACTCCCTCGACCGCGCCGGATCCGATCAGCAGCGTCTGGAAGCACCCCTCCGGGTATCCGGCGCGCCGGAACAGCTCCTCCAGGTAGAGGGCGGTCTGGGGCACGTTCGAGGCGTGCTTGAGCAGTCCCACATTGCCCGCCATGAGGGCGGGGGCGGCGAAGCGCACGACCTGCCAGAGGGGGAAATTCCACGGCATGACCGCCAGCACGACGCCCAGCGGGCGGTAGTGGACGCTCGCCCGCGAGGCCCCGGAGTCCTTCACATCGACGGTCGAGGGGTTCTCGTCGGCCAGGAGCCGCTCGGCGTGGGCGGCGTACCAGCGCATCGCCTTCGCGCACTTGGCCGCCTCTGCGCGGGCGGCCGTGATCGGCTTGCCCATCTCGGTGGTCATGGTGCGCGCGATGGAGTGCTGATCCTCTTCCAGCAGGCTCGCGGCACGGTCGAGCAGTTCGGCCCGGTCGCCGAATTCCGTGGTGCGGTGCTTCTGGAAGGCGGTCACTGCGAGCGCGAGACGCCGCTCGATCTCGTCCGGTCCGAGCGCGTCGAACGTCCTGAGCGTCTCACCGGTCGCGGGATTCACGGTGGCGATGGGCATGGCAGGTCCTCCTCGAACTATCCGCTGCCGCTCTCGAGAAGAAGCTGGACGTCCTTCTCCTGGTCACCCGCTGCCATGCCCTGCGCCTTGACGGCGAAGGCGTCGGCCAGGGTCTCGGTCATCCGGTCCACACCCCAGTAGGTGCCCTGGAGATCCACTCTGACGGGCGCCGTCAACCGCACCGGTCCGGGCTTGGCGTGCGAGGGCGCGACCTCGAAGGTCGACGTCCACACGCTCGTATGGACGTCCGAAGTGTCGTGGGAGGTGTAGTCGGGTACGTCGTCGTCCGCGCGGTCGGAGGCGAACGACTGCCTCAGCAGCCGGAAGACGCTGTGTGCGTCCTCCTTGGCGCAGCTGCTGAGCGTCACGACGACAGGTGTCGTGTGCTCCTGGGTGCTGTTCACGGTGATTCCTGCCTCTCGGGATCCAGTGCTGTGCCCTCCGTCGCCGGGCGGGCCCGCTCCACCGAAGGGGTGCGCCTCCTACAGCCTCACCCGGTGAGGCACCGTCTGCGACCGGACTCAGCCGGAGGGCTCGTCCGGCACGGGCTGCTCGGGGTGCACTGCGCCACTGCGCGGCTCTCCGCCGCGGCCCGCCCCCGACTCGTCCATTTCCGGAAGGCTCGCGTCGGGATCGTGTGGGTCCTCGTCCGAGTCGTGGCTGCCGGCTGTCTCCAGCGGGTCGCCGTCCTCGTGCGCCTGCTGATCGGGCAGGTCGCGGGGCACCTGCGTGCCGGGGTCGTTGTCGGCGTCTGCGGGATCGCGAGGCCGTCGGTCGGTCATGGGTCTCCTCCTTTGCAGGGCGCGCCCTCGGACGCCGGGCGGGTACCCGCACTGCGTGCGGCCAACCGGAGGTACCGACGCCGGTTCGCGGCTCTGCCCGCGCTGCGCCGAACGGCTACGCCAGGGCCGTTCCCGGGCCGGCCGGACGCTGCCGGGCCCAGCGGTACAGGACGACGGAGGCCACCGCGGCCAGCGCGCACCAGGTGGAGACGAATTCCAGCCGCCACAGCAGCGCGCACGCCACGGCCCAGAGCCCGGCGACCACTCCCAGCAGCCGGAGCACCGGATCCCCGCCGAGCAGGAGTGCGCCGACCGTGGCCAGCAGATAGCCGATGATGATCAGCGGGGAGCGCGGCAGATCCAGCACATAGCCGAGGGTGTGCCCCCGCATTTGTGCGGTCACGGACCGGGTCGCGAGGCTGTACGCGAGGACAGCGGCGGTGGCGATCCCGACGGCGGCGAGCACCGCGAGCCTGCGCCGGGCGTGCGGCGGCGCGGCGAGGAGTACGCCGAACGCACCCACACAGGCAGCAGGGGCAGGGCGATGACGGCCCAGGCGACGGTGGCCGGACCCGTGCCCCCACCGGAGCGCCAGACCACCGACTCGATGATCTGGTGCGCTCCGAGCAGCAACGGCAGCGCGGCGAGCGGCAGATCGCGGAGGCGGCGCACCTGCGCGACGCAGGCCACTCCGATCGCGGCGACACATGTACCCGCCGCGAGGTCGGCTGTCGCACTCCAGCACATGGCGTCAAGCTATATCCCACTAGGCCGTACGGATCCGTGAACACCGTGAGTGCTCGCCGTGACCGGAAGGAAACGCCCGATGTCCAAGCAGTCCAACGGGTCGAACGTCGATGTCGTCCGCGCCTGCATGGAGAGTTACATCGCTCAGGACCGTGCCGCAGCGGACCGTCTTATCGCCGAGGACTTCGTGTTCACCAGCCCGCAGGACGACCGTATCCACAGGGCGGCATTCTTCGAGCGCTGCTTCCCCACGGCCGACCGGCTGCGGTCCCCGCAGATCATCGAGGCCGTCCCGGCGTCGGGCGACGGCGTGTTCATCGCGTACGAGTACGAGCTCGAGAACGGCGAGCGCTACCGCAATGTCGAGCTGAGCACTGTCCGGGACGGGCGGCTCACCGAGACGCAGGTCTTCTTCGGCGGCCGCGTTCACGGCCCGTGACCGGCGCGGCCTGTGCGGCCTGTGCGGCCTGTGTGACCTCCGGGGCCGCGGCAGCCGGAGCGTCTTCACCCCGGTGGCCGGTTGTTGACCGGGCGGTCATGCGGTCGTCGCCCCGGGCGGTCACGCTGGTCACGTGGACGTCACACCTCTGGCCCGCGCCCTGCTGGATCCCGTACCGGCGCACCGGACTGCCGGTATCGAAGTGCTCCGCGCCGCCGACGGTGTCGCGGAAGTCGCCCTGTCGACGCCCCAGGCGCTGACGAATGTGATCGGGTCCCTGCACTCCAGCGGGCTGATCACATTGATCGACGCCGCCGGGCTCGCCGCGATCATCGGGGCGGCCGAGGACGAGAAGGAGTTCCACGGAGTCGTGCCGCTCGGGGCCGCCGCGGCCATGGAGTTCCTGGCGCCCGCCCGGGGCAGGCTGGTCGCGTCCTGCCGGCTCGACGAGCCGGCTCTGCGGGAGCTTCGTCCGGTCCTGGTGGGGGCCGCGCTCCGCGCCCGGTTCACCACCCACGCCGAGGTCGTCGACTCGACGGGTGTACTGGTGTGCCGTGGCAGCTTCGAATGGAGCGTACGGCGCACGGCGGGCGCGGTCTGACGTGAGGCGCCGGGCCGCTCGGCGCCGCCGGATCAGGTGTTCTTCGGTGGCTCGTGCAGGCCGAAGGGTGAGCCCTGATCGTCGTGGCACAGCGTGAACCGGCCGAAGCGGGCGACGCTCTCGTCGTCGCTGCCCGCGTCGAAGTCGTCGACCGTGCCGCCCAGTTCATGGACCCGTTCGAGCGCGGCCTTCATGTCGTCGACCCTGAAGAAGAGATACGGGCTCGCGCCCGCGTCGCCGCCGTGCACTCCGCCGGGGACGTTGGGCGTGCCGATCGCATAGCCCCCGCCCTCGGTCGGCCCCGGATCGAAACTCCAGCCGAACAGGCTGCCGTAGAACGTGCGGGCCACCTCGAAGTCGCCCACGCCCAGTTCGAAGAAGGAGATCTCACCGGCCATCGCGGGTCCCGCCTTCCGTACGGAGACTGTCCGTCCCACCGTGTGCATCCACGGTACGGCCGCCCCCGCGCCCGTGCACCCGGCCCGCTCACCCTGTCAGTGGCCGGGAGGTGTCGGGCCGGACGGCCGCGAGATAGGCGAGGATCGCGTCGCGGTTGCGCGCCAGACAGTCGATGCGCTGCTGGATCCGGTCCGCCTCGCCCCGCAGCAGCGCCGCGGTTTCCTCCGTCAGGCACTCGGGATGGACATGGATCTCGTCCGGCTCGGTGAGGAAGGGCAGGATCCTGCGGATGATCTCCGTGGTCAGACCGGAGTCGAGCAGCCCGCGGATCTGCTGGACCCGGTAGACGGCAGACGTGTCGTAGGCGCGGTAGCCGTTCTCGGCCCGCTCCGGGTGCAGCAGGTCCTGTTCCTCGTAGTAGCGCAGCATCCGGGTGGGGACGCCGGTCTGCCGGGACAGTTCGCCGATCTTCATGGCCGCTTCTCCTTGCCTTCACACTGATGTGAAGGTCTCACCATGGTCGCATGTCGACCGCACCCACGCCGCCTCCCCTGATGCCGCCCGCGCCCGGGCTGCCGCTGTGGGGACTGCTCGCCCTGTTCACGGCCGCTTTCACGGCCGTGATGACCGAACTGCTCCCGGCCGGGCTGCTGCCCCGGATGAGCGAGGACCTGCGGGTGACGCAGGGGCGCGTCGGATTTCTGGTCACCGGGTACGCGGCCGCCTCGTTCCTCGCCGCGATACCCCTGACCACCGCGCTGCGCGGGCTGCCCCGGCGGCCGGTACTCATCGGCGTGCTGCTCGGGTTCGCGCTCTGCAACACGGTCACCGCCCTCTCGTCCTCGTACGCCCTGACCTTCGGGACCCGGCTGCTGGCCGGTGCGATGGGAGGCCTGCTGTGGGCGATGCTGGCCGGTTACGCGGCCCGGATGGTCCCCGCCGAGCGCCGCGGCCGGGCCATGGCGATCGTCCTGGCCGGGATCACCGTCGCGCTCTGTGCCGGAATTCCGGCCGGAACCGCGCTGGCCGCCGCCTTCGGCTGGCGCGCCGCGTTCGCCTCGCTGGCCGTCCTCTCCGTGGTCCTCGTGGCCTGGGTGCTGCGGAAGGTCCCCCGTTTCCCGGGGGAGCCGGCCGCCGACCGTGCACGGCTGCACCGCATCGCCACGCTGCCCGGGATCCGGTCCGTACTTCTCGTGACCCTGTTCCTCCTGCTGGGCCACCAGACGATGTATACGTACATGTCGCCCCTTGCCGAGCGTGCGGGACTCGGCGACGCGGGCCCGGTCCTCCTCGTCTTCGGCGTCGCCACGGTCGCCGGGATCTGGACCGTCGGCGTCCTCGCCGACCGTCACCTCCGGCCGGCCCTGCTGACGGCGCCGGCGCTGATCGCGGCCGCGACACTCGTCCTCGGTCTGTTCGGGCAGGCTCCCGCCGCCCTGCTCATCGCGGCAGCTGTGTGGGGCGCGGCCTTCGGCGGGGCGCCCACGCTTCTGCAGACCGCGCTGGTCGACTTCTCGGGACCCGCACACGCGGACGTGGCCACCGCCCTCCAGGCCACCGTCTACAACATCGGGATCGCCGCCGGTTCCCTCACCGGTGGAATCGTCCTGGAAGGCGCAGGCGCGGGCGACTTGCCCTGGACGGCACTCCCGCTGATCGCCGCCGCACTGGCCACCACCTGCGCTGCCCGCCGGATAGGCCATCGCGACCGAAGGATCAAGGGCGGTCCTGAGAGTGCAAGGTCACAGCCTTCTCCCCTGCTGCACCTTTGCGCCAGTGACCTAGCATCTGAGCATGACGGTCCTCCCCGATGACGGGTTCTCACTGGCCGCCGAATTCCCGGATGCGACCCACGAGCAGTGGCAGCTGCTGGTGGCCGGCGTGCTGCGCAAGGCAGGCAAGGACGCCCCGGACACGGCGGCCGATGACGTGCTGTCCACGGTCTTGGAAGACGGGCTCGCCACCCGCCCTCTGTACACCGCGGACTCGGCACGCGACGGCGCGGACGGCGCCGGCTATCCGGGCTTCGCCCCCTTCACCAGGGGCGGCAGGCCCGAAGGCGGCGCGCTCTCCGGCTGGGACGTACGCCAGCGCCACGACCGGCCCGATCCGCTGCGCGCGAACGAGGCGGTGCTCGCGGACCTGGAGAACGGGGTCACCTCGCTCTGGCTGTCCGTCGGCGCGGCCGGAGTTCCCCTCTCCGCACTGGCCACCGTCCTGGAGGGCGTCTATCTCGACCTCGCCCCGGTCGTCCTCGACGCGGGGGCCGAATTCGAGGCCGCCGCACGGGAATTGCTGCGTCTGTACGAGGAGCGGGGCGTCGCCCCCGGGGCCGCGCTCGGCAATCTCGGCGCCGACCCGCTGGGGCACGCCGCTCGCACCGGCCGGTACGAGGACCTCGCCACACTCACTGCCGCGGCGGCCGAACTCGCCCGGCTGTGCCACGCGACGTACCCCGGGCTGCGGGCACTGACCGTCGACGCGCTGCCGTACCACGAGGCCGGCGCCTCGGCCGCCCAGGAACTGGGCTGTTCGCTGGCCACCGGTGTCTCACTGCTGCGGGACCTGACCGCGGCCGGAATGAGCGTCGAAGCGGCCTGCGGCCAGCTGGAGTTCCGGTACGCGGCGACCGCCGACCAGTTCCTCACCATCGCCAAGCTGCGTGCGGCGCGGCGCCTGTGGGCCCGGGTCGCCGAGGCCTGCGGCGCGGACCCGGCAGCGGGCGCACAGCGCCAGCACGCCGTGACGTCCCCGGTGATGATGAGCCGGCGCGACCCGTGGGTGAACATGCTGCGCACCACGGTCGCCTCCCTCGCCGCCGGCGTCGGCGGGGCCGACGCGGTGACGGTGCTCCCCTTCGACCACGCGCTCGGACTGCCCGACGCCTTCGCCCGCCGTATCGCCCGCAACACCTCGACGATCCTGGTCGAGGAGTCGCATGTGGGTCGCGTCATCGATCCGGCAGGCGGTTCCTGGTACGTGGAGCAGCTGACCGACGAGCTGGCGCAGGCCGCCTGGGCCTGGTTCCAGGAGATCGAGCGTGCCGGGGGCCAGGAGGCAGCGCTGCGCGCCGGTCTGGTGTCCGAGCGGATCGGCGCCACCTGGCAGAACCGTACGAAGAACCTCGCCAAGCGGCGCGAACCGGTCACCGGGGTCAGCGAGTTCCCGATCCTTGACCAGCCTCCGGTCGAGCGCGACCCCGCGCCCGCGGCACCCTCCGGCGGACTGCCGAAGGTGCGCCGCGACGAGGCCTTCGAAACCCTGCGGGCCCGCTCCGACGGCCATCTGGCGGCGACCGGCACCCGGCCGCGCGTCTTCCTGGCGGCGCTCGGCCCGGCGGCCGCGCACACCGCACGCGCGTCCTTCGCCGCGAACCTCTTCCAGGCGGGCGGCATCGAACCGGTCCATGACCCGGTGTCCGTCGACGCGGCCTCGGTCGCCGAGGCGTTCACCGCAAGTGGAGCGAGCGTGGCGTGCGTCTGCTCCAGTGACACGCTCTACGCCGAGCAGGCCGCGCCGGTGGCCGAGGCGCTGAAGGCGGCCGGAGCCCTGCGGGTGTTCCTCGCGGGCCGTCCCGGTGAGCAGCGCGAGACGTATGTACGTGCCGGAGTCGACGAGTTCGTCGTCGCGGGCGGCGACGCGGTCGCCGTCCTGACCTCCGCGCTGGACCGGATGGGAGTGGCGTGATGAGCATCCCCGACTTCTCAGGTGTCGAACTCGGGCCCGGCAGCGCCTCCGGCGTGTCCGGGGACCAGTGGCGCAGCGCCGTCAAGGACTCCACCGGCAAGGGCGCGGCCGATCTGGTGTGGGAGACGCCCGAGGGCATTCCCGTCAAGCCGCTGTACACGGACGAGGATCTGGCCGGGCTGGACTTTCTCGGCACGTATCCGGGCATCGCGCCCTATCTGCGCGGCCCCTACCCGACGATGTACGTCAATCAGCCGTGGACGATCCGTCAGTACGCCGGGTTCTCCACCGCCGAGGAGTCCAACGCCTTTTACCGGCGCAATCTCGCCGCCGGACAGAAGGGTCTCTCGGTCGCCTTCGACCTGCCGACCCACCGCGGCTACGACAGTGACCATCCCCGGGTGACGGGCGATGTCGGTATGGCCGGTGTGGCCATCGACTCGATCTACGACATGCGGCAGCTCTTCGACGGCATTCCGCTGGACCGCATGAGCGTGTCGATGACGATGAACGGCGCCGTCCTTCCGGTGCTGGCGCTGTACATCGTGGCCGCCGAGGAGCAGGGCGTACCGCCCGAGAAGCTGGCCGGGACCATTCAGAACGACATCCTCAAGGAGTTCATGGTCCGCAACACCTACATCTATCCGCCCCGGCCCTCGATGCGGATCATCTCGGACATCTTCTCGTACACCTCGCAGAAGATGCCCCGCTACAACTCGATCTCCATCTCCGGCTATCACATCCAGGAGGCCGGTGCGACGGCCGATCTGGAGCTGGCGTACACGCTCGCCGACGGCATGGAGTATCTGCGGGCCGGTATCGGCGCGGGACTCGACGTGGACGCCTTCGCGCCGCGGCTCTCGTTCTTCTGGGCGATCGGCATGAACTTCTTCATGGAGATCGCCAAGCTGCGCGCCGCGCGGCTGCTGTGGGCGAAGCTGGTGAAGACCTTCGACCCGAAGAACCCCAAGTCGCTCTCGCTGCGCACCCATTGCCAGACCTCGGGCTGGTCACTGACGGCGCAGGACGTGTTCAACAACGTCACCCGCACCTGCGTGGAGGCGATGGCCGCGACCCAGGGGCACACCCAGTCGCTGCACACCAACGCCCTCGACGAGGCGCTGGCCCTGCCGACCGACTTCTCCGCGCGCATCGCCCGCAACACCCAACTGCTGCTCCAGCAGGAGTCGGGGACCTGCCGGGTCATCGACCCCTGGGGCGGCAGCGCGTACATCGAGAAGCTCACCCACGATCTGGCGCGCCGCGCCTGGCAGCACATCGAGGAGGTCGAGGCCGCCGGCGGTATGGCGCAGGCCATCGACGCGGGCATCCCCAAGCTGCGCGTCGAGGAGGCCGCGGCCCGTACGCAGGCCCGAATCGACTCCGGACGACAGCCGGTGATCGGTGTGAACAAGTACCGCGTCGAGACCGACGAGCAGATCGACGTGCTCAAGGTCGACAACTCCTCGGTGCGCACCCAGCAGATCGAGAAGCTGCGGCGGCTGCGCGCGGAGCGGGACGAGAACGCCTGCCAGGACGCGCTGCGCGCGCTGACCGCGGCCGCCGAGTCGGGTCCGGGCCCCGGTCTGGAGGGCAATCTGCTGGCGCTCGCGGTGAACGCGGCCCGTGCGATGGCGACCGTCGGTGAGATCTCCGACGCCCTGGAGAAGGTGTACGGGCGGCACTCGGGGCAGATCCGTACGATCTCCGGTGTGTACCGGAACGAGGCAGGGACGTCACCCGCGGTGGAGCAGACCCGCACGCTGGTGGAGGAGTTCGAGCAGGCCGAGGGCCGCCGTCCGCGCATCCTGGTCGCCAAGATGGGCCAGGACGGCCATGACCGCGGCCAGAAGGTGATCGCCACGGCCTTCGCCGACCTGGGCTTCGACGTGGATGTCGGCCCGCTGTTCCAGACGCCTGAGGAGGTGGCCCGCCAGGCGGTCGAGGCGGACGTCCACATCGTCGGCGTGTCGTCGCTGGCGGCCGGGCATCTCACCCTCGTACCGGCGCTGAAGGAGCAACTGGCTGCCGAGGGACGGAACGACATCATGATCGTGGTGGGCGGGGTGATTCCGCCCCAGGACGTCCAGACGCTGCACGAGGCCGGAGCCGCCGCGGTCTTCCCGCCGGGCACGGTGATCCCGGATGCGGCGCAGGACCTGGTGAAGACGCTGGGCGCCTCGCTCGGCCACGAGTTGTAGGCCCATGCCACCGGTCATCGACATCGACAGCTATGTCAAAGGCGTGCGTGAGGGGTCGCGGGCGTACATCGCCCGCGCCATCACACTCGTCGAGTCCACGCGCGCCGATCACCGTGCGCTGGCCCAGCGGCTGCTGACCGAGTTGCTGCCGTACTCGGGTACGGCGCGGCGGGTGGGCGTCAGCGGTGTGCCCGGCGTCGGCAAGTCCACGTTCATCGACGCGCTCGGCACGATGCTCACCGGCCTCGGCCACCGGGTCGCGGTCCTCGCCGTCGATCCGTCGTCGACCCGTACGGGCGGCTCCATCCTGGGCGACAAGACCCGGATGGAGCGGCTCGCGGTGGATCCGGCCGCCTTTGTGCGGCCGTCCCCCACCTCGGGCACGCTGGGCGGAGTGGCCAAGGCGACCCGCGAGACCATCATCGTGATGGAGGCCGCCGGCTACGACGTGGTGCTCGTGGAGACGGTCGGGGTCGGCCAGTCGGAAACCGCCGTGGCCAACATGGTGGACTCCTTCCTGCTGCTGAGCCTGGCCAGGACCGGTGACCAGCTCCAGGGCATCAAGAAGGGCGTCCTGGAGCTGGCCGACGTGATCGCCGTCAACAAGGCGGACGGCCCGCACGAGCGCGACGCCCGCTCCGCCGCCCGTGAACTGGCCGGTGCGCTGCGGCTGATGCACCCCGCCGACGCCGCCTGGACTCCCCCGGTGCTGTCCTGCAGCGCGCGGGAGGGCACTGGGCTCGACACTCTCTGGGAGCGTCTCGAACAGCACCGGGCGCTGCTGGACTCGACGGGCAGGCTCGCCGCGAAACGCCGCGACCAGCAGATCGACTGGGCCTGGACGATGGTCCACGACGAGCTGCGGGACCGGCTGCGCAGCCATCCCGGTGTGCGCGCGCTCGCTCCCGGCCTCGAACAGCAGGTGCGGGACGGGGAGTTGACGGCGACGCTGGCGGCGGAACGGATCCTTCAGGCGTTTCAGCGACCGAGCTAGGCCGTGTCTGACAAATCTCGCCTGGCGCGCGACGCCCGGCACGCCCACTCGCTGCGTTGTCGGAGTCATCCAAGTACGTCCAGTACGAGGATGATCCTCCGCCTTGCGATTGCACGCACCGGACGCCGCGCACCCCGCCCTGCGGGCGGACGGCGCTATTTGTCAGACACGGCCCAGCGGTTCCGGGGCGGGCTCGATGCGGCCAGGCCCCGGAACCGTACGACTCAGGAGGACATCGTGAGCCCGGCCCGGACCTCGCGCGCCGCGGCGACCAGGTGCTCCAGTGAGGTACGGACCTCGGGCCAGCCGCGCGTCTTCAGACCGCAGTCGGGGTTGACCCACAGCCGCTCGGCGGGGATCGCCTCAAGTCCCTTCCGCAGCAGCGCGGTTGCCTCCTCGGCACTCGGCACCCGCGGTGAGTGGATGTCGTAGACACCGGGCCCCACCTCGCGCGGATATCCGGCCGTGGCGAGTTCGCCGGCCACCTGCATGTGGGAGCGGGCGGCCTCCAGGCTGATGACATCGGCGTCGAGGTCGTCGATCGCCCGGAGGATGTCACCGAACTCGGCGTAGCACATGTGCGTATGGATCTGGGTGTCCGGACGGACGCCGCCGGTGGTCAGCCGGAAGGCCTCCGTCGCCCAGGCCAGATAGGCCTCGTGGCCCTCGCCGCGCAGCGGCAGCGTCTCGCGCAGCGCAGGCTCGTCCACCTGGATCACCGAACTGCCCGCCGCCTCAAGGTCGTTCACCTCGTCACGCAGGGCGAGGGCGACCTGGCGTGCGGTCTGGGCGAGCGGCTGGTCGTCGCGTACGAAGGACCAGGCGAGCATGGTGACCGGTCCGGTGAGCATGCCCTTGACGGGGCGGTCGGTGAGCGACTGGGCGTAGCGGGTCCAGCGGACCGTCATCGGATCGGGGCGCGAGACGTCGCCTGCCAGGATCGGCGGCCGGACACAGCGGGTGCCGTACGACTGGACCCAGCCGTGCTGCGTCGCGAGATAGCCGCTGAGCTGTTCGGCGAAGTACTGGACCATGTCGTTGCGTTCGGGCTCGCCGTGCACGAGCACGTCGATTCCGGTCTTCTCCTGGAAGGAGACGACCTCGCGGATCTCGGCCTCGATGCGCTCCTCGTACCCCTGGGTGTCGATGCGCCCGGCCCGCAGGTCGGCCCGTGCGGTGCGCAGTTCGACGGTCTGCGGGAACGAGCCGATCGTGGTCGTGGGCAGCAGGGGAAGGCGCAGACGTGCGCGCTGGGCCGCGGCGCGCTGCGCGTACGGGAGACTGCGCCGGGTGTCCGCCGCGGTGACGGCCGCGCTGCGCGCGCGAACGGCGGGGTCGCGGGTGAGCGCGGAGGTGGCGCGGGAGAGCAGGTCGGCCCGGTTGGCGGCGAGTTGGGCGGCGATGGCGTCGGTGCCCTCGGTCAGCCCGCGGGCCAGCGTGACGACCTCGGCCGTCTTCTGGCGGGCGAAGGCCAGCCAGCGGGCGACCTGTGTGTCGACATCGCGTTCCGCGGCGGCGTCGAGCGGCACATGCAGCAGGGAGCAGGACGGCGCGACGTCCACCCGGCCGGCCAGCCCGAGCAGGGTGGCGAGGGTGGCGGCCGACTTCCCGAGGTCGTTGATCCATACGTTGCGGCCGTCGACGACTCCGGCGACGAGCCGCTTGCCGGGCAGTCCGCCGACGGCTGCGAGGTCGCGGAGGTTCGCGTGGGCCGGGCCGGTGAAGTCGAGGGCCAGTCCGTCGACGGGGGCCTTGGCCAGGACGGGAAGCGCCTCGCCGAGCCGGTCGAAGTAGGAGGCGACCAGCAGCTTCGGCCGGTCCCTGAGCCCTCCGAGCTCGCGGTAGGCACGGCCCGCGGCGCCGAGCACGGCGGGCGGCTGGTCCTGGACCAGGGCCGGTTCGTCGAGTTGCACCCAGGCGGCGCCCGCGGCCCGCAGCTCGCGGAGCACCTCGGCGTACACGGGCAGCAGCCGGTCCAGCAGGGTGAGCGGCTGGAAATCGGAAGCGACTCCGGGCGCGGGCTTGGCGAGCAGCAGATAGGTGATCGGTCCGAGGAGCACCGGGCGGGCGGTGAGTCCGAGCGCGAGCGCTTCCTTCAGCTCGGTGGCCTGCTTGGCACAGTTGGCGGCGAAGGCGGTGTCGGGGCCGAGTTCGGGGACGAGGTAGTGGTAGTTGGTGTCGAACCACTTGGTCATTTCCAGGGGGGCGACGTCCTGTGTTCCGCGCGCCATGGCGAAGTAGCCGTCGAGCGCGTCGGCTTCGACGGCCGCCCGGTGACGCGGGGGAATGGCGCCGACCATGACGCTGGTGTCCAGGACGTGGTCGTAGTACGAGAAGTCTCCGGTGGGGACTTCGTGGATACCGGCGCCCGCGAGCTGCTGCCAGGTGGCCCGGCGCAGCCGGGCGGCCGTCTCCTGCAGGGCGTCGGCGTCGACGCGGCCCTTCCAGTAGCCCTCGACGGCCTTCTTCAGTTCCCGGTTCGGGCCCTGACGGGGGTAGCCGTGGACGGTGGCCCTGGATCCTGCGGCCGTGGATGTGCTGGTCACGGAACTCTCCTTCGCGAGTACTCGTCCATGACCTCGGACAGCTCGTGGAACGCGAAGGAGGGCAGACACACCCGTCTGCCCATGCCGCCGACCCGCCCACGAGGTCACCGAGATCTCCGCGCGCGTTCGCGCACGGGCAGTGGCAGGTCTTCGGACTCATGGGCACGCCCGCGCGTACGAGGTTTGCGTACGCGGGCACCTACTGGCCGTCGCTTCCCGGATCCGCTGCCGGATCCAGTGCGTATGACGGCGGTCGTTCCCACTCACCGCTGCGGGGCAGTTCCGGATTCCCACCGGATTCCCTCTTGCGACGCGCCTGCCTGGAGGACAGGGCGAACCAGCTGCACGATCACCCTAGGCGCGTCATTGACATGTGACCAAACAGTCACCTATTTTGGATGGCATGGACGAAGTGTTCAAGGCACTGGCCGACCCGACGCGGCGCAGTCTCCTCGACGAGCTCTTCCGTCAGGACGGGCAGACGCTCAGCGCGCTCGAGGCACGCTTCGGCATCAGCCGCTTCGGCGTGATGAAGCACCTCAAGCAGCTCGAGGAAGCCGGCCTGATCGTGACCAGGCGCCGTGGCCGGGAAAAGCTCCACTTCCTGAACCCCGTCCCTATCCGGCTCGTCCACGACCGGTGGGTGAGCAAGTACGCGGAACCCTGGGCGGCCGCACTCAGCGGCCTCAAGAGCCGACTGGAGAGCCCCATGGAAAAGGTCTTCGAGATTTACATCCGCACCACCCCTGAGCGCCTCTGGGAGGCGATCACCGACCCCGAGATCCGGAGCAAGTACAACTTCGGCATGCGGGTCACCTCGGACTGGCAGCCCGGCGGGCGCTTCGAGATGAGCTCCCCCAAGGCCGACGGCCTGCTCGGCGAGGGCGAGATCCTCGAAATCGATCCACCGCGCAAGCTCGTCCAGAGCATGGTCGCGCTCTGGAGCGACGAGGTGAAAGCCGAAGGCACGTCGAGGGTCACCTGGGACATCGAGCCCGTCGGCGACTCCTGCCGGCTCACCGTCACGCACGACCAGCTGCGCGAGGGTGCGAACGAGGAGCTGTACGGCGGTTGGCCGATGATCCTCTCCGGCCTCAAGACCTGGCTGGAGACGGGCGAGCTGCTGACCACGCCCGGCTCACTGATGTACACCTGATCAGGCCCGGCGACCCGCTTTTCCGGTACGGCTGTGCGCGGCGGTACCCGTACCGGAAAAGCGCCGGGTCACCTCAGGAGCCGCCGGACTGCCCGACGCGCAGGCCGGATCCCACCACGCGCGCCTTGATGCCGTCGCGCTCCACGGTGATGTGCTGGAGCCGCAACTCCTTCAGAGAGCGGGGCAGTTCGAAGGAGAGCGACAGCCGCTCGGACAGCTCCGGGGGCTTGAGGGCGAGCAGTGCCTCGACGAGACCGGGATCGATGCCCAGCTTCCGCAGCAGCTGCGGATGCTCGAGTACGACATCGACGAGATTCACCTTCATCAGCCGCTCGATGAACTTCGGAGCACTGGTGAGCCGGTGGAGCTCCTCCTCGCTCCGCAGGGCCCGGCGCACATACTCCCTGGGCACTCCGAGCCGGTCCACGATCGCGGGCACGGCGAGCAGCGCCTTCAGCCGGGCGCCTTCGGCGCTGATCCGCTCGGCGGCCTCGCGATGCAGCCGCAGGCCGGAGTGATCCGGATCCTTGCCGGGCCGGTAGGTGGCGACCCGGGGAATGTCGAGCCGCATGCCGTCCAGGGTGGTGGTGAGGGAGCGCTCGTTGTCACGCTGGATGTGCGCCTGTGCCTGTACGCGCAGATCCTGTCCGGCGACCGCGAGTTCGCCGTTCACCCGGACCGCGTCCGCGCCGCTGCCGGTGAACTTCAGCTGTGAGGCGCCCAGTTCACGGTTCAGGTCGTCGAAGGAGAGCAGCACCTCGCCGTCCAGATCGCCGATGACGGCGCCCTTGATCGAGGTCGGGGCGTCCCCGACGATGCGTACGTCCTTGGCGGTGGCCCGCACCTCGGCCAGCGAGACACGGTCGGCCGAGACATCGGGCACGGCGACATCGACCCGGTCGATCCGTTCGTCGAGCAGCTGGGTGAGGAACGGAAAACCGTGAATGTCCACGTCGGGCCTGGTGGCGAGCCCGAGGGACTTCTGGAGCTGGTCCGCCGCCCTGCTCTGCGCGTAGTACTCCGCGAGCCGGTCGGCGAGCAGCAGACACACAGCGCACAGGACGGCCGCGGCGGTAAGCTTCACCATCGCGGGCAGCGCCGCGAACCGGCTCTTGCCACGGTGGTTGGGCGGTGTCCAGTCGTCGTCGTCCGGGTCGGAGGTGAGCCCGAGCTCCAGCGGGTCCTTCGGGTCGTAGACGCTGAAGTCGGGCTCAGGATCTGCCAGTTGAGCGAGTTCTTCGTACGGATTTCGTGGATGCGCTGATATGCGTGTGGGGGGTCGCATCGCCTCATCCCACCTGTCGGCCACCCTCGAACGCAAATCCTGCTACCCATGGGTAGGGTTTGAGCCAAATATCGGCCACTCTGCTGCGCGGACGCCGTGGCGCGCGTCACCGTGCCCGCGGCTTCGCGCGCTCATTAGGCTGAGGACATGGTCACCTCGCACGTCCTCACATGGGAAGTCACCGGGAGCCAGGGGTACGAGACCTCGTGGATCGAGCTCCGGGGCACAACGCTCCAGGCCCGGGGGCGCGCGGTCGGAACCCGGCCGGAGGTCTACTGGATCTCGTACGAGCTCGATACCGACGAGGACTTCGTGACTCGTGAGCTGCATGTGCGCGCCGCGACCGCCCACGGTTCGCACGAGCTGCGCCTGCTCCACGACGGCGCCGGCCGGTGGACCGCCGACGGAAAGCGGCTGCCCGAGATGGACGGCGCGCTCGACTGCGATCTGGGGCTGTGTCCGCTCACCAACACCATGCCGGTGCTGCGGCACGGGCTCCATCTGGCGCCGGGCGAGCGGACGTTCCTGATGGCCTGGGTCTCGGTGCCCGATCTGACGGTGCACGCCTCTCGGCAGACGTACACCCACCTCGGGCGTACCGACACCGGTGCGCTCGTCCGCTTCGCGTCGGGCGACTTCCGCAGCGATGTGGAGTTCGACGCGGAAGGGCTCGTGATCGACTATCCGGGGGTGGCCCACCGCATGTCGGCCAGCGCGGCGGCGCGACCGGAATGACCGTCGAGGAGGCCGGAGTGAAGGTGGTGGAGGTATGAGACTCACGATCCTCGGCGGCGGGGGCTTCCGCCTGCCGCTCGTGTACGGCGCCCTGCTCGGCGACCACGCGGAGGGCCGTATCACCCACGTCGTCCTGCACGACGTGGACCCGGCTCGGCTGACCGCGATCGCACGGGTCCTCGCCGACCAGGCCGAAGGAGTGCCGGACGCGCCGCGGATCACCGTCACCACCGACCTCGACGAGGCCCTGCGCGGCGCGGACTTCGTCTTCTCCGCCATCCGCGTCGGCGGCCTGGAGGGCCGCGCGGCCGACGAGCGGATCGCCCTGGCCGAGGACGTCCTGGGACAGGAGACGGTCGGCGCGGGCGGCATCGCGTACGGATTGCGCACCGTCCCGGTCGCCATCGACATCGCACGCCGGGTCACCCGGCTCGCCCCCGACGCCTGGGTCATCAACTTCACCAACCCGGCCGGTCTTGTCACCGAGGCCATGGCCCGCCACCTCGGCGACCGCGTCATCGGCATCTGCGACTCGCCCGTGGGACTCGGCCGCCGGGTCGCCCATGCCCTGGGCGCGGACCCCGCAACGGTTTCGCTCGACTACGCCGGCCTCAACCATCTTGGCTGGCTGCGCGGCCTGCGCGTCGACGGCCGCGACGAGCTCCCCCGGCTGCTCGCCGACGCCGAACTGCTCGGCTCCTTCGAGGAGGGCAGGCTCTTCGGCGCGGACTGGCTCCAGTCGCTGGGCGCGATCCCCAACGAGTATCTGCACTACTACTACTTCAACCGCGAGGCGGTACGCGCCTATCAGGAGGCGGAGCAGACCCGCGGCGCCTTCCTCCGGGAGCAACAGGCCACGTTCTACGCGGAGATGGAGCGGCCCGACACCCCGGCGCTCGCGACCTGGGACCGCACCCGCGCCGAGCGCGAGGCCACCTATATGGCGCACAACCGCGAGGCCGCGGGTGCGGGTGAGCGCGACGCGAGCGACCTGGAGTCCGGCGGCTACGAGAAGGTCGCCCTCGCCCTGATGCGGGCCATCGCCCACGACCGGCGGACCACGCTCATCCTCAACGTCCGCAACCGCGCCACCCTTTCGGTGCTGGACGAGGCCGCGGTGGTCGAGGTGCCGTGCTCCGTCGACGCGAACGGCGCGCATCCCCTCCCCGTCTCCCCGCTGCCGCTCCACGCCACCGGTCTGGTCTGCGCCGTCAAGGCCGTCGAACGCGAAGTGCTCGCCGCGGCCTACAGCGGCTCGCGTGCGACTGCGGTGAAGGCCTTCGCCCTGCACCCGCTCGTCGATTCCGTGACCGTCGCCCGCCGACTCGTCGACGGCTACACCCGCGTCCACCCCGCGCTCGCGTATCTGAGGTAGGAGCCCGCACATGCATGACGAACGCCGCCGCATCGAGGAGCGCGTCGCACGCATCCTGGAGCAGCGCATCCAGCCCGCCGTCTACGCCGCGGCCCTCCCCCTCTCCCTCGCGGCCTGGGAAGCGCCGGACGAGCCGGTGCCGTTCGCCGAGGCGGCGTCCCAGTCGTACGAGCCCTTCGCCATGGGCACCCGGTGGGGGCCGCCGTGGGGCACGACCTGGTTCCGGGTCCGCGGCGAGGTCCCCGCCGCCTGGGCGGGGCGCCGCGTCGAGACCGTCTTCGACCTCGGCTTCGTCGGCGGCTCGCCCGGTACTCAGGCCGAGGCCCTGGTCCACACCCTGGACGGCAGCCCGCTCAAGGCAGTCAACCCGCAGAATCAGTACGTACCGGTCGCCCGTCCGGCGGCGGGCGGGGAGCGGGTCGACTACCTCATCGAGGCCGCGTCCAACCCCGACATCCTCGCCGACGGCTTCGTCCCGACCCCCCTCGGCGACAAGGCGACAGCGGGCCGCGAGCCGTTGTACACCTTCGCCCGCGCCGATCTCGCCGTACTGGACGAGGAGGTGTGGCACCTCGGGCTCGATATCCAGGTACTGCGCGAACTGATGCTGGAGCTCGGCGAACACGAGCCGCGACGGCACGAGATCACGCACGCGCTGGACCACGCGCTCGACGCCCTGGACCTGGACGACATCTCCGGCACGGCAGCGGATGTACGGGAACTGCTGCGGCCGGTGCTCACCCGGCCCGCGCACGCGAGCGCGCACACCATTTCGGCGGTCGGCCACGCCCATATCGACACTGCCTGGCTCTGGCCGATGCGGGAGACCAAGCGCAAGACCTCCCGCACTTTCTCGAACGTCACGGCGCTGGCGGAGGAGTACGAGGAGTTCGTCTTCGCCTGCTCGCAGGCCCAGCAGTACGCATGGGTCCGCGACCACTGCCCCAAGGTGTGGGAGCGCATCAAGAAGGCCGTCGCGGACGGTCAGTGGGCACCGGTCGGCGGTATGTGGGTGGAGTCCGACGGCAATCTGCCCGGCGGCGAGGCCGTCGCCCGCCAGTTCGTCCACGGCAAGCGCTTCTTCATCGAGCACTTCGGCATCGAGACGAAGGGCGTCTGGCTGCCGGACTCCTTCGGCTACAACGCGGCCTATCCGCAACTGGCGAAGCTGGCGGGCAACGAGTGGTTCCTCACCCAGAAACTGTCCTGGAACCAGACCAACAAGCTGCCCCACCACTCCTTCTGGTGGGAGGGCATCGACGGCTCGCGGATCTTCACGCACTTCCCGCCGGTGGACACGTACAACGCGGAGTTCTCCGGCCGTCAGATGGCGCACGCGGTCCGCAACTACCAGGACAAGGGCCGCGGTACGCGCTCGCTCGCGCCGTTCGGGCACGGTGACGGCGGTGGCGGGCCCACCCGCGAGATGATGGAGCGCGCCCGTCGGCTCGCCGACCTCGAAGGCTCCGCCAAGGTCCGGGTCGAGCACCCGGACGCCTTCTTCGCCGCGGCCCGGGAGGAGATCCCGGCCGACCAGGTCTGGTCCGGCGAGCTCTATCTGGAGCTGCACCGCGCCACGTACACCTCGCAGGCCCGCACCAAGCAAGGCAACCGGCGCAGCGAACACCGGCTGCGGGAGGCCGAGTTGTGGGCCACGGCCGCCGCTCTGCACGCCCCGGGCTACGCCTATCCCTACGAGCATCTTGACCGGCTGTGGAAGACGGTGCTGCTGCACCAGTTCCACGACATCCTGCCGGGTTCGTCGATCGCTTGGGTGCACCAGGAGGCGGAGGCGGAGTACGCGCGGGTGGCGCGGGAGTTGGAGGCGCTGACGTCCGAGGCACTGACCGCGCTCGGCGAGGGCACCCCCCATGTGTTCAACACCAGTCCGCGCGCCCGCGCCGAGGTGATCACGGGCCCGGACGGCGACGCCGTCTACACCGAGGTCCCCGCCGGCGGAAGCGCCCCGCTGGGCACCGGGACGGCCCCGCAGCCCGTCTCGGCGGCGGACCGCGTCCTCGACAACGGCCTGGTCCGCGTGGAGTTCGCCGAGGACGGCACCCTGGCATCCGTACGCGATCTCGTCGCCGGCCGCGAAGTCCTCGCCGGCCCCGGCAATCTGCTGCGGCTGCACAGTGACCTGCCCAACTACTGGGACGCCTGGGACATCGACAAGCACTACAAGAACCGCTACACCGATCTGCTCGACCCCGAGTCGGTCGCCGTGGTCGAGAGCGGCCCGCTCCGCGGCGCGGTACGAATCGAGCGCGCCTTCGGCAGGGGCTCGCGCATCGTCCAGACCGTCACGGTCCGGGCCGGCAGCCGCCGTATCGACGTCGAGACCGAGATCGACTGGCACGAGGCCGAGAAGATCCTCAAAGCCGCCTTCCCGGTCGACGTCCGCGCCGAACGGTCCACGGCGGAGATCCAGTTCGGCCATGTCCACCGCCCGACCCATACCAACACCAGCTGGGAAGCGGCCCGTTTCGAGGTCTCCGGGCACCGGTGGGTGCATGTCGGCGAGCCGGGCTACGGCGTCGCGGTCATCAATGACGCGACGTACGGACACGATGTCACCCGCACCACCCGCGACGACGGCGGGACGACCACCACGGTCCGCCTCAGCCTGGTCCGGGCACCCCGCGTCCCGGACCCCGGGGCCGACCAGGGCATGCACCGCTTCACCTACGCACTGCTGCCGGGCGCCACGGTCGAGGACGCGATCGCGGAGGGGTACGCCCTCAATCTGCCGCTGCGCGTCGCGGACGCGGACCGGAGCATCGAGCCGCTGGTGAGCAGCGACAACCCGGCCGTGACCATCGAGGCGGTGAAGCTCGCGGACGACCGCTCGGGCGATGTGGTCGTCCGTCTCTACGAGTCCCACGGCGGCCGGGCGCACGCCACGCTGCGCACGGGCTTCCCGCTGGCAGGAGCGCGGATCACGGACCTGCTGGAGCGGCCGCTGCCCGACGAGCCGGTGTCCGTGGGGGACGACGGCTCAGTGGCGCTGACGCTGCGGCCGTTCCAGATCCTGACGCTGCGGCTGAATCGCTAGGTCCTGTCCGGTCGATCAGGCCGGATCAGTTGGCCTAGCGCGTGGCCCGGCGCCTGAGGACCACCGACAGGACCACCGCGAGCAGCGCCAGCACGGATGCCGCCCCGCCGATCAGCACAGCCGAGTCGTTCGCCCGCTGCGCCGTGGCCGCGGCGGAACGGCCGATGGGCTCGGCGGGCGGCTGGGCGGCCTGCTGCCCGCCCACAGGGACGTCGGTGGGGGACGCCTGACTGGTGGGGGCCTGGCTCGGCGGCACCTCGGCCGGCGCGGTGTCGGCGGGTGGGGCCACGCTCGGCCCGGTGTCGCCCTGCCGGCTGTCGTTCGACTCCTCGTGGTCGGCCATCACCACGTCGGAGCACGAGTAGTACGTGTCCGGAGTGCTGGAGTTCCGCCAGATCGTGTACAGAACGTGACGGCCGGTGAGCCCCTCGGGCAGCCTGCCGGAAATCCGGTAGGCACCGCCCCTCAGCTCCGGGTTTCTGGCCTTCGCAAACGGCACGGACTGTAGGTCGTCCCACGTCAGCGGTTCGGCGGGATCGTAGCTCTGCCTGGTGAGATACAGGCTGAAGGTTCCCTCGTGCGGGATCGTCGACCGATAGGTGAGCGTGAAGGCCGTTCCGGCCCTCAGGGGCGTCGCCGGCCAGTCCGTACGGGGGAGGTCCAGGCCCTTGTACGCGTCGAGACCCGCGCTGCACAGCTGTCCGTCCGGGATGACCTGCCGGTCTCTGCCGCGGACGCCGGCGAGGCGCAGGTTGTCCCAGTCCTCGAACCCCGATCCGCCGTTGACGGCGATGGCGGCCCGGCAGGCCGCCGACGCCCGCTGCACGCCCTCGGAGCTGCATGCGGCGACCCGGCTGACGGGATCGGTCGGCGCGCCGTGCGCCTGGGCGGCGCCGGCAGCGGCGACGGTGACGGTGAGTGCAAGGGGCACGGCACCGACGAGCGCGACGGCGGCGACGGTGCGACGATGGTCTATCATCCGCGGCAGACCTCCTGGGTGGGCGGGGTGGCCTGCCGTCTAGTACGACATCGCCCGGCGTAGCGTTCATTACGGGCCACAACCCGAGCGGAACGGCCGAAGATCCGTAGAACCGCGCAGGTGGCCGGTTCCGCCCCCGCGCCCTACCGGCCCACACCGGACGTCGGATAGACGTTCCTGGGCGCAGGGCTGTTCCCCCAACCGCGGAGGTATGCCGCATGAACCGAGGACGGACGAGCACCACGACACCCGGCAAGAGCCGCTTCGACGACATCTACAACCGGCCCGATCCGCGCGCCTACTTCCGCCGGCTCGCCCCGCTGCAGTACGAGATTCCGCATCAGGCCCAGGACCCGTTCCGCAGGGCCCGGGCCGAACGGGCCGCGGCCGGGAACACCGGCGGCCCCGTCACGGTCCTCGATCTGTGCTGCTCGTACGGCATCAACGCCGCGCTCCTCAACCACGACCTCACGCTCGCCGAGCTGTACGCGCACTACACGGGCCCGGAGACGCAGTCCCTCACCACCGCCGAACTCATCGACCTGGACAAGGAGTTCTACGCCTCGCGGCGCCGCGAGGACGCGACTCCCGCGATCGGTCTCGACGCCGCGGACCAGGCCGTGCGCTATGCCCTGGCCGTCGGCCTGCTCGACGAGGGGTACGCCGAGAACCTGGAGCAGCACGCGCCCGGTGAGCGGCTGAGGCGCGCCGTCGCGGGCACCGGGCTGATAACGGTCACCGGAGGCATCGGCTACATCACCCGCCGCACCTTCGAAGCACTGCTGGAGTGTGCCGAGATACCCCTCTGGGTCACCGCGTTCGTCCTGCGGACCGTCGACTACGAGCCGGTGATCTCCACTCTGGCCGACTTCGGTCTTGCCACCGAGACGGACCCGGCGAAGACCTATCCGCAGCGGCTGTTCACCGGTTCGGCGGAACAGCGCAATGCCGTCGAGCAGGCCCGTCTGCTGGGTCACGACCCGGCGGGCCTTGAGGCCGAAGGCCGCTACTACACGCGGCTGTACCAGTCCCGCCCCCGCGCTGCCTGACCGGGCGCAGATCGCGGGCGACGGATCGCGGGCGGGCGCAGACGGGGACCAATCGCTAGAATTCGAACATGGGAGAGCGGCCTGTCGCGCCGACTGCGCCCGAACTCGTCCTCGAAACCGACGCGGGCTCCACGGTGATGAGTCCGAGCCGGGACTATCACGTCGGGCGCGACCCCTTGAGCGACATCGTCATCGACGATGCCCGGGTGTCCTGGCACCACGCGGTGCTGCGGCCCGAAGCCGGGCACTGGACGATCGAGGACGAGGACAGCACCAACGGCACGTTCGCCGACGGCCGTCGGATCCACGAATGGGACGTCGGCCCGGGCAGCGTCATCAGGTTCGGCAATCCCGTGAACGGACCGCGTGCTGTTCTGATCGGCCGGGATCCCCCGGCCGCCGTACTGCGGGGGCCGGACCGCCCGTCCCAGGTCTCCATGCCGTCCGCGACGGGCACGTTCCGGCAGCCGACCACGGTACGGCCGCTGCCGGTGCGCACGGTACGCATCGGACGCGGCACCGACAACGAGCTGGTCATCGACGATCTGGTCGTCTCGCGCAGGCACGCGGAGCTGCAGGCGCATCCTGACGGCACGTACGAGATCGTCGACCTCGGCTCGCACAACGGCACCTACCTCAACGGCCAGCCGGTCGACCGCGCGCCGGTTCTGCCCGGTGACATCGTCGGCATCGGCCACTCCGCCTTCTGTCTCGTCGGCGACGAGCTGCAGGAGTACGTCGACACCGGCGAGGTCTCGCTCGACGTCCAGGACCTGGCGGTGTCGGTGGACCGGGGCCGCAAGACACTGCTCGACCATGTGTCGTTTCCGGTGGGCGAGAAGTGCCTGCTCGCCGTGGTGGGCCCCAGCGGCGCCGGCAAGTCAACGCTTCTCAACGCGCTCACCGGCCTGCGGCCCGCCGACCAGGGCACCGTTCTGTACGACGGACGCGACCTGTACCGCGACTACGCGGAGTTGCGCCAGCGCATCGGACTCGTACCGCAGGACGACATCCTGCACTCGCAGCTCGGTGTGCGCCGTGCCCTGGGCTACGCGGCCGAACTGCGCTTTCCGCAGGACACCGCGAAGGCCGAACGGCAGGCCAGAGTGGCCGAGGTGGTGCGTGAGCTGGGCCTGGAGCAGCGGGTCGGCCAGCCGATCCACAGCCTGTCCGGCGGCCAGCGCAAGCGGGTCAGTGTGGCCCTCGAGCTGCTGACCAAGCCCTCGCTCCTCTTCCTCGACGAGCCGACCTCCGGACTCGACCCCGGCATGGACCGCTCGGTCATGCGGATGCTCCGCGGCCTCGCCGACGACGGTCGCACCGTCATCGTCGTCACGCACAGCGTCCTCAGCCTGGATGTCTGCGACCGGCTGCTGGTGCTGGCGCCCGGTGGCCGGATCGCCTACTACGGGCCGCCGGACGACGCGCTGGCCTTCTTCGGCTTCGAGGAGTGGCCGGAGGCGTTCGAGGCCTTCGAGAACGACCAGGACCGGGACTGGGCGGGTACCTACCGCGAGTCGCCCTTCCACCGGCAGTACATCGCGAACTCCACGACGCAGCCGGTGCTGCCGCAGGACCAGGCGGCCGCCCAGGTCGCGCCGCCGCCGAAGGCACAGAGCTGGGGGACACAGTTGTGGACCCTGGTGCGCCGGTACGCCGCCGCACTCGGCGCCGACCGGACCTTCCTGGTCATCATGGTCGCGCTGCCCTTCGTGATGGGTGCGATGACCCGCGCCCTGGCCGGCAGCACGCTGACCCAGGAGACGGCGATGAACGCGCTGCTCATCCTGTGTGTGGGCGGCGTGCTGACGGGAGCGGCCAACGCCGTGCGGGAGCTGGTCAAGGAACGGGTCATCTACCAGCGTGAACGCGCCGTCGGGCTGTCCAGATCCGCGTATCTGATGTCCAAGGTCGTGGTGCTCGGCACGATCACCGTGCTGCAGGCCATCGTCCTGACCCTGGTCGGGCTCGTCGGCGTCGACCTCTCCGCGCCGGGCGGCGAAGGAGTGCTGATGCCGCCGCTGGTGGAGATCACCCTTGCCGTGGCACTGCTGTCCTTCACCGCGATGATGCTCGGCCTGCTGGTCTCCGCGCTGGTGCGCAAGGAAGAGGTCACGATGCCTCTGCTGGTGCTCCTCGCCATCGTCCAGGTCGTGTTCTGCGGCGCGCTGTTGAAGCTGGACGGGGTCCCCGGGGTCGAGCAGCTGGCGTGGCTGGTGCCTTCCCGGTGGGCGCTGGGGGCGATGGCGGGAACGATCGGGCTGCACCGGATCGTCCCGGGCAAGCTGACGGCCGATCCGCTCTTCGAGCACGACACCGCGGTGTGGCTGCTCAACATGGGCATGATGGTGGTCCTCTCCGTCGTCTTCGGCTACGCGGTCGCGAAGCTGCTGCGCCGCCATGAACCCGCCATCATGCGGAAGTAGGGGCGGGATCACCGATGACGATCGAGGACTTCCGCCCGACACATGTCGTCCCCCGGGACGGCCTGCCCGCCTGGGAGGCCCCGGACGGGTCCCGGCCGACCGAGCCGCTGGACCCGCTGCTGCCGGTACAACTGCTGGAGCGGCGCGGTGACTGGGGGCAGATCCTGTGCGCGAACGGCTGGTCGGCGTGGGTGGATGGCCGGCTGCTGGTCTCCGTACCGCAGGAACCCCCGGCTGCCGGACGGCCGATGGCCCGTACGGCGGATCCGCGGCCGCTGATGGCACGCGTCGAGGAGACCTTGGGCCAGTACCGCAGCGCGGCGGAGGACCTGGCGGCCGGGCGGACGGACGGCGAGACCTTCCACCGCCGGACGCGGGGGCTGCGCGTGGGCATGGTCGTAGAGGGTGAGTCGGTCTGGCTGTACGACGCCGAGCACGAGCGGTGGGTCTACTGCGACGGGACACGGCTTCGGACCTACGCCACGCCGTCGGGGCCCGCGGCCGGGACATCACCGTCGGGGACCGGTACCGCGGCACCGGCGGAAGCGACGCGAGTGGTCGGCCCGGGCGAGGTCGCGCCCGAGCCGGGCAGGGCGGAGGAGACCCGTCCGTTGCCACCCGTCGGGGACTCCCCCGCCCATCCGCCCACGTGGCCCGGTGAGCCCTGATGACCGGTGCCCCGCGTGACGACGGCCTGCCCACCGGAAGGCCCTCGGAGCTGCTCGGGAAGCAGATCGCGGGTTATCTCGTCGAGAGCGAGATCGGCCGCGGCGGCATGGCGGTCGTCTACCGCGCCAAGGATCTGCGGCTCGACCGCACCGTCGCGCTGAAGCTGCTCGCCCCCGAACTCGCCCGCAACGACACCTTCCGCAAGCGTTTCACGCACGAGTCACGGGTCGCCGCCGCCATCGACCACCCGCACATCGTGCCGGTCTTCGAGGCCGGTGAGACCGACGGCATTCTCTACATCGCCATGCGCTTTGTCGCCGGACAGGATCTGCGGGCCCTCCTGGACCGCAAGGGGCCGCTCTCGGTACGTGCGGCCGGCCGGATCGCCGCGCAGGTGGCATCCGCGCTCGACGCCGCGCACGACCACGATCTGGTGCACCGGGACGTCAAACCGGGCAACATCCTGGTCGCGGCGGGCACGGACAGCGACCACCCCGAGCACGTCTACCTCACCGACTTCGGGCTGACGAAGAAGTCGCTGTCGCTGACCGGGTTCACCACGGTCGGCCAGTTCGTCGGGACCCTCGACTATGTGGCCCCGGAGCAGATCTCGGGCCGCCCGGTGGACGGCCGGTGCGACGTGTACAGCCTGGCCTGTGTCGTCTACGAGATGATGGCGGGGGCCCCGCCCTTCCAGCGGGACGACGACATGGCGCTGTTGTGGGCCCATCAGTACGATCCCCCGCCGCCGCTGACCGAACGGCGCCCCGATCTCCCGGCCGCGGTCGACGGCGTACTGGCGCGGGCTCTCGCCAAGTCGCCCGACGAGCGCTACGACAGCTGCCTCGCGTTCGTGTCCGCGCTGCGCCTCGCGGGCACGGTACGGGATGCGGGTGGCGGCCATCCGCCGACGCAGGTGGATGTCCGCGTGGCCAAGCCGGTTCAGGAACCCGGGCCGCCGCCGCTGCCGCCGCGCTGGGCGAGGCCGGTGTTCCCCGGGCTCGGGCCCGGTCTGTGACGGCTGTCCGGCCGGCGGATCAGACCTCGCCCCTGCGGTGCACGCGGGAGGCGAGCAGACTGCCGAGGAAGCCGGTGACCAGTCCCCACAGGACGGCCAGGCCGAGCGCGGCCCACAGCTGCGGCTTCAGCGTCACCACTCCGCTCAGGCCGCCGTCGAGGTCGCCGATGCCCAGCAGGGACAGGCCGTAGCGAGCGTTGACCGGAACGACGAGGCAGATGGTCAGCACCGTGAGGGTCAGCCCCACGGCCATGTGAACGGCGTGCTGCCAGGCCCGCATCCGGGCAGGTGAGCGCACGGCCATCACGAACGCGGCACCCAGCACCAGGACCGCGGCCACGACGACGAGCCACCACGCCCGCTCGTCGTAGTCGGCGAGCGAGCCGACATTGAGTGTGGAGTCCTCGGGCGTACGCAGAACCGAGTCGAGCACCTGCGGCATGGGCAGCCCGAAGGGTCCCTCGACCCGTCCCTCCCACGAGGCGCCGAGACCGAGAGTGAGGGCGAGCCAGACGAGGTTGGGCAGTCCGAGCAGGATCACGGCGAAGGTCTCGGCGGCGTGCCCCCGGGTCGCCGCGACGACGAGTCCGATGACCACTCCTACGACGACGTAGGCGAGCAGCAGCACGACCATGGCGAAGGCGGCCGGGCGCACCGACTCCTGGAAGCGCACCAGTCGGGTGGGGAGCGGTGCTTTGCGCGACACGAGCAGGGCGAGGACGAGGAGGCCCGCGAGCCAGACCAGGCCGAGGACGAGCGTGAGCGGGATGTCGGCGCGGAAGCCGACCTGGGGGGAGGCGTCCAGCAGGTCGCCGATGTCGCCGATGGTTCCTTCCCCGAGCGGGATGTCGAAGGTGTGGCGGGCCAGGGCCGCGAGGCCGATGAGCGCCAGCGCCCACAGCACCGCCAAGCGGGCCGCCCAGCCGACGAGTTCGCGGGTCCCGGCGACGGCACGGTTGCGCAGCGGCCGCAGAAAACCGGCGGCGATGACGAGGGCTCCGGCGAGGGTGACCGACAGTGGCAGCACATCGAGGTCGGCCTGGGTGTCGGCGATGAATCCGGCGTCGCCCGAGAGTTCCACGGAGCCGCCGACGGCCATGACGACCACGGCCGCGGCGACGCTCCCGAAGGCATTCCCGGGGAGGTCGGCGGCACCGGCGGCCCACAGGCCGAGTGCGGCGGTGGCGAAGAGGGCGATCACCCCTGCGAGCACCGCCACCAGGGCGTCGCCCCAGCCGGGGGAGGCACGCGTCGTACGGCTCCGGCGGCCGGTCTCCTGGAAGCTCACGCTGCCACGCTATGCAGGGCTGCGGCGCCGCGCCCGCTGTGGTGGGCCGACCGCGTCGGCTTGCGGGCCGTCCAGGTATGGAGCACACAATGGGCTCGGTATGCGTGATATTGGGCATTTTTTGTTTTTGCCAGCATTCACTGGCATCGCTGTGCCGAGTTCCGGCGCTGACGCACTCCTGCGCCGGATGTTCCTACGCTGGAAGGAAGGGCCCGTGAGCGCCCAACCGCCGTCGTCCGACCGCCCCACAGGACCCCCGTCCGGCCCCCTCTCGGGCCCGACGCAGCAGACCCCGACGCCTCCGCCCGGCACTCCCCCGGGACCCCCGACCGGTGGTGGCGGCGGCGGACCGGGCGGCTCCGGAGGCGGCGGTGGACCGGGCGGTCCCGGAGGAGGCGGGCAGACACAGGGCCCGGGCGGGGAGCCCGAACGCCCCTGGTGGCGGTCGGTCCCCAGAATCGCGACGATCGCCGCCGCGCTGGTCGCCGTCGTGGCTCTGACCCTGGTCCTGACGCGCCCCGGAGGAGGCGGCACGGCCGCAGCCGGGGAGATCGTCAGAGACCCCGTCAACGCGGCGGGCGATGATCCGTACACGCCCCCGTCGACGGACAAGGAGCCCCCTCCCACGGACCAGCCCGCCCCGCCGGCGGGAAAGCTGAGCGGCTCGGATGCCGGCGTGTACGGCGGAACACGGCAGGTGGCCAGTTGCAACGTGGAGAAACAGATCGGATATCTCTCCGCGGCTCCGGCCAAGAACAGCGCGTTCGCCTCCGTCCTGGGCATCAGCCCCGGCCAGGTGCCCGGCTATCTGCGCTCGCTGACACCCCTTCGGCTCAGCTACGACACCCGGGTCACCAACCACGGCTACAAGGACGGCGGCCCCACCACGTATCAGTCGGTGCTGCAGGCGGGTACGGCCGTCCTCGTCGACGACCACGGCGTTCCGCGCGTGCGCTGCGCATGCGGCAATCCGCTGCTGGAGCCGAAAAAGGTGCAGGGCGACGCCCGGCTGACGGGCCCCACGTGGTCCGGCTTCCAGACCACGAAGGTGGTGCAGGTTCAGCCCTCCGTCACCGTGATCAACGTCTTTGTCGTCTTCGACCCGAACCAGGGGGACTGGTTCGTGCGGAAGTCCGGTGACCAGCACGGACGCCACGACAAGAAGGTCCCGCCGCCCGTGACCCGGCCGCCCACGTCGCCGTCCCCGAACACGTCCTCGCCGTCGGCGGGCGTGTCGTCGCCCTGCCCGCCCCCGGCTGAGCCCTCGCCCGGGTCGAGCAGCCCCTGCCCCCCGACGTCGCCTTCCTCGAAGCCCCCGTCGCCCGAGTCCCCCTCGTCCTCCTCGCCTTCGTCGGAGCCGCCGTCGTCGGAACAACCGGAGTCGGGCTCGTCGGCCCCTGAGTCGCCCAGCGGCTCATCGGCCTCGCAGCCCGACGCGGCCTCCTCGTCCCCGCCTGTGAGCTAGGCCGTGTTTTAGAACTAGCGCCGTCCGCCCGTAGGGCGGGGCTCGCGGCGTCTGGTGCGTGCAATCGCAAGGCGGAGGATCATCCTCGTACTGGACGTACTTGGATGACTCCGACAACGCAGCGAGTGCGCGTGCCAGGCGTCGCGGGCCAGGCGGGAGTTCTAAAACACGGCCTAGGGCGACCGCCCGGCGCCGCTACCCGAGTTCGAGCGTCGTGACGCCGAAGGTGCGCTCCGCCCGGATCTCGGGGACCGGCCCGCTGTACATGCGCACCGTGTGCGAGCGCGCTTCGAGACCGCGCGCCGTGGCCAGGGCACCAGCGGCGTGCTGGGGTTCGGGGATGTCGATGGAGACCTCGTCCTCGGGCCCGAGATGCGCGGTGAGGGCGTCGAAGAGAGCTTCGGCGTCCTCGGGCGTGTCGGCGAACAGCGGCCCGATGCGATGGCCGTCGCGGGCCGGGCGGATCACTCCGTAGCCGCTGATGTGTCCCTCGCGCAGGCGGGCGTAGGCGACATGTCCCGCAGCGGTGAGCCAGCGCGCGACGAAGGCCCGCCGGTCGGCGGGGAAGCACTGCCGGTCGTACGCCGCGATCGCGTCGGCATGGGCCGCGGTGACGGGCACGACATCCGGCGCCGGGGCTGCGGACCGCTCGGGGCGGCCGCCGTAGCGGAGGGTGTCGTTGGCGGACTTGAACCCTGCGCGCATGTAGGTGGGTTGCTGCTCGGGGACCGCGTCCAGTCCGACGGTGCGGGTCCCGGCGTGCGGGAAGGCGGCCCGCCAGGTCGCCAGGCCGAGGCCCTGCCGACGGTGGTCGGGGTGGACGAGGTAGTAGCCGAGGAAGGCGTACTGCTCCGAGTAGTTGACGATCGAGACGGCGGACAGCGTGCGGCCGCCCAGGCGGCCGATGAAGAAGCCCGCGGGATCGGTGGGGTGGAAACAGGCCACGTCGCCGCGGCCGGGATTCCATCCCTCCTCGGCGGCCCACCCCGCCACCTGGTGCCAGTCCTCCAACGAGGCTGCGGTGACGGTGAGTCCGCCCGCGCCGCCGGGAGTGCTCCCGGCGGCGCGCTCGACGGCGGCAGGTGACTGGGGGGCTTCGCCGAGGGGGTTCATACGTTCTTTCGTCCCTTCAGATGATGGCGGGTGCGGCCGCCGTGCGCGGCCTCGGGGTGGTTGTGCCGGGGGCTCAGATCAGGTCCATGGCGGCCACTTCGTCGGGGCTGCCGTAGCTGACCGGCCCCTGGAAGCGGCGGCGGGCGGTGGCGAACCACCACACCGTGGCGATGAACAGCACCACTCCCAGTGCGATCGGCGCGTAGTTGAACGTCGTTCCGGTGATCGGAGAGACCTGGGGCAGCATGAACAGCACGCTGCTGAAGACGATCCAGGTCACCGCGATCACGCCCACCGGCTTGCCCCAACGGCCCAGGTTCCACGGTCCCGGCTGGAAGTCGTCGAGCCGCAGCCGCAGGAAGATCGGCACTCCGTAGGCGAGATAGAGCCCGACGACATTGACGCTCACAATGGCGGTGAAGGCCGTGTGGGACCACCAGGCGGGAATGATCAGCGCCATGGAGCAGGCCGCGGCGAGCCACACCGCATTGACCGGCGTACGGGTCCGCAGGGACACCGAATGCCACCAACGGGAGCCGGGCATCGCCCCGTCGCGCGAGAAGGCGAAGATCTGGCGTGTATTGCTGGTCATGTTGGCGAGCCCGCAGAAGAGCATGGCGCCGATCACGATCAGCAGAAGCAGCTTCGCCGTGCCCATGCCGAGCGCATCGATGAGAATCTGCACCGGGGGCGCCGCGGCGCTCGCTTCGGCCGCGTAATCCTGGATCGCGTACACCAGAGCGAGCATGAGGATCAGCCCGGCGCCCGCGGAGTAGGAGATCGCCCGCATGATGCCCTTGGGCGTGTTGACCGTCGCCTTCACGGTCTCCTCGGACATGTGGAAACTGCCGTCGAAACCGGTGAAGGTCCAGCTGGTCACGAGCAGACCCAGCATTGCGGCGTAGATGCCATTGGTGAAACCAGTGTTGTTCGCGAAATGGGTGACGAACGAGGCCGACTGATGGTGCGCCGGTTTCACGGTCAGGGCGACGACGATCACCACCATGCCGACCAGCAGCCACCACACGGAGATCCGGTTGAGGGCGGCGACCAGTTGCACCGTGTACGTGTTGGCCAGCGCCTGGAGGACCAGGATCACCGCCGTGATGAGCACCGTGCGCTGCGCCGTGACGTCGTAGCCCGGCCACTGCATGACTATGAAGGCCTGGATGAAGGTGGCCGCGGCGTAACCGGTCGCGGCGGTGCCGCCCACCTGGCCCACGAAGTTCAGCCAGCCCGTGTACCAGGACCAGGCTCCGCGGTGGCGCTTGGCGAGCTTGCCCGCGGAGAAGTACAGCGCGCCGCTCGTCGGGTAGGCGGAGGCGATTTCACCCATCGCCGCGCCGACGAACAGCACCATGACCGACACGCCGATCCAGCCGAAGACAAGGATCCGGGGCCCGCCCGCGCCCATGCCGAAGCCGAAGGCCGAGAAGATCCCGGAGATGATGTTGATGATGGTGAAGGAGATGGCGAAATTGTCGAACGCCCGGAATCTGCGGGTGAGTTTCCTGGGGTAGCCCATGGCGTGCAGTGTCGCGTCGTCGTCGAGGGTGACCGACTCCGCATCCTGACGGTATTTCGAGCGAAGGACAGACGTACGCTCGGACACAATCGCAGCCTTTCTCATTGGGGGTGAGAGAACTGATCGGCTTCATTGAGGGGACAACTCGTGCGGCAATATCAGGCCGCACTGGGAATGGGGAGCCCGCAGGAGCGTCTCGCTCGGGTCAACTGGTCCGCCGGGGCACCGAATGCACTCCACGGCATACGCGAGGCATAGGGTCCCATCGCCGTGAGCACCTCCCGGGCCTCGAATTCGCGCTTCGCCATGTAGAGCGCGTGGGCCAGATACGAGAGGTCGAGTACGGGAGTGAAGCGGTAGTCGGCAACCCGGGGGAACCAGTTGTTGTAGCTGCCCGTCGCAGCGGCCAGCCACTGGGGCTGTTCCCAGGTGCGGTCGGCCAGCAGGGCCGAGGCGTCGTAGTCCTCGACGAGGGCGACCAGCGGCAGCAGCCTCAACGCGGAGGAGGCGGGGGCCCGGTGGCTGAGGAAGGAGGCGACGTCCCAGCGCGCACTCGCCGTGCCGCCGTGGCGGGTGAAGAAGAAGGCAAGAAATCGGTGGTGCGCCTCGCGGTGCCAGGGGTCCAGCCGGAGGATGTGGGCGAATAACTGCCAGGGTCCCGGCGGCGCGGTCAGCAAGCCGTTGGGGGCCGGATCCCGGGGGCGCCTGAGGCGGGACAGGGCCAGTTGGGCAACCCACGGAGTGGGGTCCTGCGGCAGCATCTGCGCCGCCCGTTCGCTTGCCGCCTGCGCTATCCCCACGAGCGTTCCCGCCCGTCGGTCATGGGCATCGGCCATCCGTAACGCCCGGAGCATCGCCACGCGCGCCCACAGCAGGGCCGCTTCCGGGCCCGGCTCCTCGTCCAGCCACCGCTCGGCAAGATCGGAGTCCGCCGCCTCGGACGCCAGCACCAGGGAGCGATGGGCCCGCACTTCGAAATCGTGGCGCGCGTCCAGGAGGGCTTCGTGCGCGCTCAGGTACCGGCCGGCCTTCACATCGATACAGGCCTGAGCCAACTGGCGGTCATCGGCAGCCGGATGCCAGACATACTGCCCCTCGAACGAGCCAGCAGCCATGAACCCCTCCCCGCTCCTGCAGACGACACCACCCATGCACAGATTCCGGCCACGCAGAATTAGCCGGATCCCTTCCATTGATCCACGGCAGCGAGCACACCCTACTCACCAACAAGTCATATCGAAAACAGCAGTCCGGATGATCCACCGCCAACTCATTCAGGATTGCACTAACCGGACCGCAGTCTCTTTTACACCCCCAACTCGCGGGACATCCGTATGGCATATGCACTTCTCCGCGAGATCTCCGGGGCGGAATCCCGGCGCCCCGCCCGACGCCCCGAAGCGCCCGTGCATACCCCCTTGACAACGATGTCCATCAGTGGTCCAGTCCTCCAGCCCTCGGTGCCCTGCCATTGGAGGCGGCGCCGACGACTACGCCCGGATGAAGTCGAGCAGATCGGCGTTGAAGGCCTGCTCGTAGTCGCCGGTCAGACCGTGCGGCGCACCGGGGTAGACCTTGAGCGTCGCGTCCTTGACGAGCTGTACGGACTTGTGGGCCGCAGCGACGATGGGCACGATCTGGTCGTCGTCGCCGTGGGCGACGAGGGTGGGGACGTCGATCCGCTTCAGATCCTCGGTGAAGTCGGTCTCCGAGAACTGGGCGACGCAGTCGTACGCGGCCTTCAGCCCACACTGCATGCTCTGCAGCCAGAACGCGTCCCGCGTGCCCTGGGAGACGGACGAGCCGGGCCGGTTCGCCCCGTAGAAGCTCTCGCTGAGGTCCTTGTAGAACTGCGACCGGTCGCCCTCGACTCCCGCCCGGATGCCGTCGAAGACGTCGATGGGCAGACCTTCCGGATTGGCGTCGGTCTTCAGCATCAGCGGAGGTACGGCGCCGAGGAGTACGGCCTTGGCCACGCGGGCCGTGCCGTGTCTGCCGATGTAGCGGGCCACTTCGCCGCCGCCGGTCGAGTGCCCGACCAGGATGACCTCGTTGAGATTGAGGGACTCGATCAGCTGGGCGAGATCATCGGCGTACGTGTCCATGTCGTTGCCCTGCCAGGGCTGGCCGGAGCGGCCGTGACCGCGCCGGTCGTGAGCGACGGCGCGGAAGCCGTTCTCGGCGACCAGCCGCAACTGTCCGTCCCAGGCGTCGGCGTTGAGCGGCCAGCCGTGGCTGAAGACGACAGGCTGCCCGCTGCCCCAGTCCTTGTAATAGATCTCGGTGCCGTCGGTGGTCGTAAAGCTGCTCATGAGCTGCTGTCCTCTCGCTCGGACGAAGCGGCGTACGCAGGTGAGAGCGGTATTGGCGACCTGGGCCTCCGCCCACGGGTTGAGGGCTCCTTCACCTCATCGTCGCTCACGGCGCTCGCGAACGCGTACTGGGGCGGAGACACCTGGTATCGGTCATATGTTTGCGTTTCAACGTATGCAGGACGCACCGATCGCCTGGCTATCGTGATGCCCTGTCACCGACAACCGGAGCAGTTGTGCCCAATACGGAAGAACTGGCGGACCGGCCGCTGAGCGGGCAGGCCGTCGCGCCAAACCCCAGGACCGCGCCTGACCGCCTGGTGCCCTCTGTAGTCGTCGCCGGAGCGGTCTCGCTGTTTCTCCTCGTGGCGCTCGGCCGACTGCTCGGCGCCGACCAGTGGCTCACGCAGCCCGGCTTCCGGGCCTGGCAGACGATCTGCGTGGCCATCGCCGTACAGGCGCTGCCGTTCCTCCTGCTGGGCACCCTGATCTCCGGCGCCGTCAACGCGTTCGTCCCCGCTCATGCCTTCAGCCGGATCCTGCCGCGCAACCCCGCGCTGGCGGTGCCGGTGGCGAGCGCGGCGGGCGTCGTACTGCCCGGCTGCGAGTGCGCCTCGGTGCCGGTCGCAGGCAGCCTGATCCGACGCGGTGTCACACCGGCCGCCGCATTCGCGTTTCTCCTGTCCGCACCCGCGGTCAACCCGGTCGTGCTCGCGGCGACTGCCGTGGCCTTCCCCGGCAGTCCGCAGATGGTCGTCGCGCGGCTGATCGCCTCGCTGGCCACGTCCGCGACCATGGGCTGGCTGTGGCTCAGACTCGGCCGCTCCGAGTGGCTGCGGATGCCGTCCCGGCACACCGGGCATCAGAGCGGCCACAGCCGCTGGGACGAGTTCCGGCTGGGCTTCCAGCACGACTTCCTGCACGCCGGAGGGTTCCTGGTGTTCGGCGCGATGGCTGCCGCCACCTTCAATGTCACCGTGCCGCGCTCGGTGCTCGAGACCTTCTCCGGCTCGGCCTGGATGTCGGTGCTGTTCCTCGCGGGCCTGGCCGTGGTCCTGGCGGTCTGCTCGGAGGCGGACGCCTTTGTGGCCGCCTCGCTGACCGGCTTCTCCCCCACGGCACGGCTGGCGTTCATGGTGGTCGGCCCGATGGTCGACCTCAAGCTGATCGCCCTGCAGGTGGGGACCTTCGGCCGGGCCTTCGCCGTACGCTTCTCGACGGCCACGGCGATCACCGCCGTCGTGTGCAGCGCGCTGACCGGGTGGTGGCTGCTGTGAAGCGCACCCTCCAGGCAGGACTGCTCCTGCTCACCGGGGCCGGAGTGCTGCGGGTCTCCCTCTTCAGCGACATCGTCCTGCGGTACGTCAAGGCGGGACTGCAGCCGTACGTGATCGCCTCGGGTGTCTGCCTGATGGCGCTCGGCCTGATCGGCGCGGTGCGCGACAGACCCGGAAGGGACGGACCCGCCAAGGACGGAGCCGGCCATGAGCACGGGCAGGAGCAGGTTCAGGAGCAGGTTCACGGGCACGATCACGAGCACGGACATGATCACTCGCACGGTCCCCGCATCGCGTGGCTGCTGCTCCTGCCCGCGCTCGCCCTGCTGTTCTACGCGCCCCCCGCACTCGGCTCGTACACGGCCGCACGCGACAACGCCAAGGTCGTCGAGGACTACGACCGCTTCGAACCGCTGCCGGCGCACGGCCCCGCGCCTCTCTCGCTGACGGAGTTCATCGCCCGGGCGCAGCAGGACGACCACCAGGCCCTCAAGGACCGCACCGTGCTCCTGTCGGGCTTTGTCACACCGGGCAAGAACGGCACCTGGGATCTCACCCGGCTGCTGGTGGCCTGCTGCGCCGCCGACTCCCAGTCCCTGACGGTCACGATGCACGGCGTGCAGGCGCCGCCCGCCGACACCTGGGTGAAGGTCACCGGCACCTGGCATCGCGAGGGCACTCTCGGGACCCCTTCCGCGGCTCTCGCCCTGGACGTCACCTCCCTGCGGAGGATCCCGCAGCCTCCCAGCCCCTACCTGGACCGGGCTCCCGCGATCGACTCCTGAGCCGCGCGATCAGCCCCGCGAGCGTGCCGGAGCACGGCGCTTGTTTCCAGACAGTCAGTCCGTGGGAACGATGCCCCGGGCGATGCCCAGGTCCACCAAGTCCTGCGGGCGCAGCCGGAGTTGTTCGGCGGTCGCGCGCGCCTGATCCGGCCCGCGTTTGAGGATCGCCGCGGCCAGCTCCGGTGCGATGACGGAGAAGTAACTGTCCGGCGTGGCCCAGGTGTTGCCGGGTGAGGCGAGCGCAAGCGCCCCGCCCGATCCGCCCTCGCCGATCACGAGCGTGGTGACCGGCACACGGGCGGCGGCCACGGCGGCGAAGACGTCCGCGATCGCGGGTCCCGCTCCCGCGTGTTCCGCCGCGGCGTCATTGGCGGCGCCCGGCGTGTCGATCAGGGTGAGCACCGGTACGCCGAGACGGCCGGCGAGCCGGATCAGCCGGGCCGCGGTCCGGTAGCCGACCGGGAGGGTCGCGGTGCCGCACTGGGCCGCGTAGGCGATGGCCCGTCCCTCGCGGAGTCCGAAGCCGCACAGTATGCCCGGGTCGACGCCTCCGCACCGGTCGCCGCTGATGGTCTCGCGTGTCTCGAAGTACGCGTCGAGGTAGGCGGGCGCCCGCGGGCGGTCGGCGGAGCGGGCGTTCTGGACGGCTTCCCAGCCGGTGGCGGGGAGTTCGGCGCGGCCCAGGGCGCGGGGCGGCCGGGCCGGTGCGTCGGAAGGGGCGGTGAGCAGCGTCAGCCAGCGGCCCATCTTCTCGCGCAGCTCCTCCTGGCGTACGACCGCGTCGACATGGCCCGCGGCCAGCTGAGCCTCCGCCGTGTAGGCAGCCGGGTCGGCGTCCGCAGGGCGTACCCGCGAGCCCGCGAAGCCGATCTGGGCGCCGGGCAGCGCCAGGACGACATCCGCGCCGGCGCCCAGGGTGGCCCAGCCGCCGCCCGTCGACGGGTCGCGCACCACCGCGATCTGGGGCAGTCCCGCGGCGCGTGTGAGCGTGGACTGCCGTGCCACGCGCTGGAGTTGGACCAGCGCGCGCATGCCCTCCTGCATCCGGCTGCCGCCGGTTGCGATCAGCGAGACGACGGGCAGCCGCCGCTCGCGCGCATGCGTGTATGCCGCCTCCAGCCGGTCGCCGGTGCGCTCCCCGAGCGATCCGCCGAGGAAGCCGAACTCGAAGGAGATCAGCACCGCTTCGGTCTCGCCGACGGTTCCGGTGCCACAGACCACCGACTCGTTCTCGCCGGTGCGCAGCGCGGCACGGGCGTGCTGCTCGTCGTAGCCCTGCCAGGCGATCGGACCATCGGGCGCGATCGGACCGTCGGGCGCGGAAGTGCCGTCGGGCGCGGAAGTGCCGTCGGGCGCGGGCAGTTCGGTGAAGGCGGAGGCCACCCGGGTGATGGCCTCGCGTGCCGTGAGCCGCTCAGCCATGGAGCGCCCGCTTCATGATCTTGCCCATGTCGTTGCGGGGCAGGGTGTCGAGGAAGCGCACGTCGCGCGGGCGCTTGTGCGGGGCGAGTTGGGCCGCGACATGCGCGGACAGCTCTTCGGGGGCGGGTGGCTCGGCCGGGTCCGCCGGCACGATCCAGGCGACGATCCGCTCGCCGAGATCCGCGTCGGGCTCGCCCGTCACGGCTGCCTCGCGGACGCCGGGATGGTCGAGCAGCGCGTTCTCGATCTCGCCCGCGCCGATCTTGTAACCGCCGCTCTTGATGAGGTCGGTGGCCTTGCGGCCGACGATCCGCACATAGCCGTCGGCGTCGAGGCTCGCCATGTCTCCCGTACGGAACCAGCCGTCGTCGAACGCCGCCTCGGTCGCGTCGGGCCGGTTCAGATACTGCGTGAAGAGGTTGGGCCCGCGCACCTGGATCTCGCCGATGCCGTCGCTCTCGTCGACCAGCCGGAACTCAACTCCCTTGAGGGGCACACCGACCGTCCCCGGGCGCGGCTCGCCGTCGGCGCGTACGGAAGTGCTCATGAGCGTCTCCGTCATCCCGTAGCGCTCTATGACCCGGCGGCCGGTCGCCGCGGCGATCCGCTCATGGTCGTGCACGGGCAACGCGGCCGATCCGGAGACCAGCAGCCTGGCCCCGGCCAGTGCCTTCACCAGCTGCGGATCGCCGGGCAGTGCCTCGGCGATGCGGTGGTACATCGTCGGTACGCCGAAGAGCATCGTGGCGCCGGACGCCAGTTCGCGTGCCACGCCCTGCGTGCTGAACCGCCCCAGGTGCCGCACCTCGCCGCCGCGGCGCAGCGGCCCCAGGATGCCGAGGATCAGCCCGTGGACATGGAACAGCGGCAACCCGTGCACCAGAACGTCGTCGGCGGTCCACTGCCAGGCGTCCTCCAGCGCGTCGAGTGTCGAGGTGATCGCCCGGCGCGGCAGGACGGCACCCTTGGGCGGTCCGGTGGTGCCCGAGGTGTAGACGACGAGGGCGGGCGCCTCGGGTGACGGCTCGGGCGGCAGCGGTGTTTCCGGTCCGGTGAGCTCCACGTCCCTGCGCGGCAAGGCGCCCAGGGCCGCGGGCAGTTCGGCGCCCGGCTCGGCCAGCACCAGCGACGGCTCGCTGTCGGAGAGGATGTGCGCCAGTTCACGCTCGCCGGTCTTCGGATTGAGCGGTACGGCGGGCACGCCCGCGAGCAGTGCCGCGACCACACCCACCGCGGTCTCCGGCGTGGGCGTCGCCCACACCGCGACCCTTCGCGCGCCGGCCAGCCCTGCGGCCAGTGAGCCCGCGGCCGCGGCCAGTTCGGCATGGGTCAGGGACCGGTCGCCGAAGCGGAGAGCCGGCAGCGCAGACCTCGCGGCGAGTGCGGGGAAGAGAGGGGACACGCGTCGTACTCCTTGCTGTCGTCGGACCGCTGTCACGATGATCCCTCCTTACGCCGCCCGGTGCCGAAGGAATCGTTCACCGGCCAGGAGCCTCGGCTCACCAGCCGCGCGCCTCCCGCAGCAGCCGGTCGCGCACCAGTGTCAGGTGCGGGTTGTCGGTGGCGCCGGGGCGCTGGACTAGATAGCCGGTGTTGATGGGCGGGTCCTCGGGCGCCAGCAGCGTCACCACCACGCCGGCGGTGAGTTCGCCCTGGCAGAGATAGCGCGGCAGCACACTCATTCCGGCGCCCGCGGCGACGGCCGAGAGCACCCCGCGCAGATCGGGGACGGTCAGTGCGGCCTGCGCGTTCAGGCGGGTGCCGAAGACATGGCGCCAGTAGCGGCGGGCTATGGGCAGGTCCTCCGCGTAGGTGACCAGTGGGACGCCGCGCAGGGCGGCGGGCCCCTCGTCCGCCACCCGCTCCTGCCAGTCCCCGTCCCGGCCGATGCGTTCGGCCCACAGCGGCGATGCGACCAGCACGAATTCCTCGTCCATCAGCGGTACGGCGGTGAGCGTGCGGCCGCGCGGGCGGTGGGTGGAGATCACCAGGTCGTAGTGACCCTGGCGCAGGCCTTCGAGCAGTTCGTCGGTCAGCCCGGTCGTGACCCTGAGCCGTACGCCCTGCTCGACGAGCGGCGCGAGGGCGGGCAGGGCACGTACGCACAGGAGCTCGGCCGGACCCGCGAGGTGCACGGGATCGGCGGGGACGGTCTCGTCGAGATGGCCGCGGTCGGCGACGGCGGCCAGGGCGTCCAGGGGCGACGCGATCCGCGCGGCGAGACCGTCGGCGACCGGGGTCGGAGTGACGCCGCGGGGCAGCCGCCCGAACAACTCGCGGCCCAACTGCCGTTCCAGGGAACGGATCTGGGTGGTCACCGTGGGCTGGGACAGACCGAGGAGACGTGCGGCCGCGGTGAATGAGCCCGCCCGGTGGACGGCGAGGAAGGTCCGCAGCAGGGTCAGATCGAGGGGTGTGTTCGACGCGGCCTCCCGCATTCCCGTCGATCCATTGGATTCTCTATGGCTCATGGTGGTGAGCCTATTGGATCCGAATGACCCGGCGATTTAGGTTCGAAGACGTCAGCAAGAGCGAAACCCAGCGGAGAGATGTGAGATGGCGAAGATCCTGTTCGTACTGACCGGCGCGGACCACTGGACGCTGGCGGACGGCACCCGGCACCCGTCCGGCTACTGGGCCGAGGAGGCCGTGGCCCCCTACCGGGCGCTCACCGCCGCGGGCCACGAGGTCATGGTCGCCACACCCGGCGGCGTCATCCCCACCGTGGACGCCGGGAGCCTGGCCCCCGAGGTGAACGGCGGCCCCGAGGGCGCCGCCGCCGTGACGGCCGCCCTCGCCGAGATGTCCGTCCTGGAGCACCCCATCAAGCTGGACGAGGTCGACCTCGCCGACTACGCGGCGGTCTTCTACCCCGGCGGGCACGGCCCGATGGAGGACCTGGCGGCCGATGCCGACTCGGGCGCCCTGCTCACGGCCGCGCTGGACTCCGGCAAGCCGCTCGGCGTGGTGTGCCACGGCCCGGCCGCGCTGCTCGCCGCCCGGAGCGAGGACGGCACGTCGCCGTTCGCGGGCTACCGGCTCACCGGCTTCACCAATGCCGAGGAGACCCAGGCCGGTCTCGCGGACAAGGCGAAGTGGCTGCTCCAGGACCGGCTCGTGGAGATCGGCGCGGACTTCCAGGAGGGCGAGCCGTGGGCCCCGCACGTGGTCACCGACCGCAATCTCATCACCGGCCAGAACCCCTCGTCGTCCGCCCCGTTGGCCGTCGAGCTCCTCAAGGCGCTGGGCTGACCCGTCTCATGCCGCACCGGCGGCCGCGTACCTGACGCAGGCAGCCCGGTGGGGTGCGGCAGCCGCACCCCACCGGGCCCTTCCGTTTGGGAACGTGGCGTCAGCGCCGGGGATCACATGGCCGCGTTCCTGCGAGCGCGGAGGCGGCTGGGACGGCGGACGTCCATGGCGGCCATTGCGAGGCCGAGCAGCAGGGCCACGGCTCCGACAATTACGTTGCTGACGATCGTGCGGGTCGTGTCGACACTGCCTGCCACGACCCACGGAGCGATGATCGTCCACGCTCCGATGGCGATGGCACACCATGCCATGGCGTGAGTCCGCTCGTAAGCCGAGCCGAACCCTCCCATGCACAGGCAATAGGCGGCGCCGGTGATCAGGTTGCAGACGGTCAGCGTGCTCAGGTCGTTGAACCCGACTATCCAGGGCGAGGCGGCCAGGTACAGACCCGTCAGGAGGGCCAGTGTCTCGATCGCCTGGGCACGGGGGGTCGTGGTCGCCCGTTCGAACCGGGAACGCATCTCGGCCAGATCGGGGTGTTGCTCAATGCTCGGGTGGGTGGTCATTGCGGGCTGCCTCCTACTCAGAAGCCTTTATCTGCCCTTTATCTCCGATATAACGCTTGCCAGGGCATTCCAGTCAACAGGCGGCCCATGAGCACCTAGGTCCTGTCCGGCGGGAGATGTGCTCACGTCCGCCCGCAAGGTGCCCGGGACCCGCCCGGAGAGCACCATGAAGTCATGGACGGACGCATCGCCGACCTCAGCACACCAGGGCGTCTCGCGGAGCCCGGCGAGGGCATCGGCCTGGACGAACTGGCCCTCGCGGCCCGCAATCACGGGCTTCCGCTGGAGGCGCTGCGCTACGACCTCACCCCCGCCGGACTGCACTACGTGCTCGTCCACTACGACATCCCCGCCGCCGATGCCGACGAGTGGAGGCTGACCGTGAGCGGCCGGGTGCGCACCCCGCTGACCCTGGACATGCCGAGGCTGCGATCGCTCCCGGCCGCCACCCACCGCGTGACGATGGAATGCGCCGGAAACGGCAGGGCACGCCTCGATCCACGGCCGGTGAGCCAGCCCTGGCTGGTCGAGGCGGTCGGGACCGCCGAGTGGACGGGGGTGCCGCTGCGCACCCTGCTCATCGAGGCGGGAGTGGAGCCGGATGCCGTCGAGGCCGTCTTCACCGGGGCCGACCACGGCGTCGAGCGCGGCATCGAGCAGGACTACCGGCGCAGCCTGCCGCTGGCACTGGCCCGGGGCGAGGATCCCGAGGTGCTGGTCGCGTACGAGATGAACGGCCTTCCCCTGCCGCCGCAGCACGGCTATCCCCTGCGGCTGATCGTCCCCGGGTGGTACGGCATGGCGCAGGTGAAGTGGCTGCGCGACATCGCGCTGACCGACACCCCGTTCACCGGATTCCAGCAGGCGGTGGCGTACCGCTTGAAGCAGTCTCCCGACGAGCCCGGCGAACCGGTCGACAAGATCGCCCCGCGGGCGCTGATGATCCCGCCCGGGTTCCCGGACTTCATGTCGCGGGCCCGTGTCGTACGCCCCGGCGAGGTGCCGCTGGAGGGCCGGGCCTGGTCCGGTCACGCCCCGGTGACCCACGTGGAGGTCAGCACCGACGACGGCGGCTCCTGGAGCGAGGCCGCTCTTGGCCCCGCGGACGGACACGGCTGGGCCTGGCGGCAGTGGCGGACGGTCTGGACCGCGACGCCCGGCAGCCATGTGCTGAGCGTCCGTGCCACCGACGCCGGCGGCCGTACGCAGCCCCTCACCCAGCCCTGGAACCGCGGCGGGTTCGCCAACAATCTGGTCCAGCGGATCCCGGTCCTGTGCCTGGACGGCGACTGAACGCCCTGCGTGCCCAGCGTCTACGGCAGTGTCTGCTCGGCCCAGATGGTCTTGCCGCTGTACGCATGGCGGGTCCCCCACCGCTGGGTCATCTGGGCGACGAGGAAGAGACCCCGGCCGCCTTCGTCGTCGTATCCCGCCCGGCGCAGGTGGGGTGAGGTGTGGCCGTTGTCCGAGACCTCGCAGATCAGCGTCCGGTCGCGGATGAGCCGCAGACGGATCGGGCCGGAGGCGTACCGCAGGGCGTTGGTGACCAGCTCGCTCACCACCAGTTCGGTGGTGAAGACAAGGTCGTCCAGTCCCCAGACGCCTACCTGAGCGGCGGCCTCCGCACGTGCCCGGGCGACCTCCTGGGGATCGGGTGTCAGCTCCCAGGTGGCCACCTGACGGCTGTCCAGCGTGCGGGTCCGGACGAGCAGTAGCGCGACGTCGTCGTCGACAGGACCGGCAAGCAGCGTTGCCAGTGCCCGGTCGGCCAGCTCGTCCAGCGGGCGCCGGTGCTCCGCGAGGACGGCCCGCAGCCCGTCGAGACCGGCGTCGACATCCCGGTCGCGGGTCCGCACGAGGCCATCGGTGAACAGCGCGAGGAGGCTCCCCTCCGGCAGCGTCAGCTCCGCTGTCTCGAAGGGAAGGCCCCCCAGGCCAAGGGGCGGTCCCGCCGGAATGTCGGGGAACGTGACGGAGCCGTTCGTGGGATCGACGACGGCGGGCAGCAGATGCCCGGCCCGCGCCATGCGGCACAGACCGGACACCGGGTCGTAGACGGCGTACAGACACGTCACGCCGAGCGCCGCGTCGTCGGGCAGTTCGTCGCCCTCCATACGCGCGGCCTCCTGCTCGTCGGCCCCCTGCCAGAGCAGGTCGTCCAGGCGGGCGAGGAGGTCGTCGGGCGCGAGGTCCAGTCGCGCGAGCACCCGTACGCTCGTGCGCAGCCGGCCCATGGTGGCAGCGGCCCGCAGACCGTGCCCCACGACGTCTCCCACAACCAGACCGACCCGCGCGCCGGACAAGGCGATGGCATCGAACCAGTCGCCACCCACTCCAGCCCTGCTGTCCGCGGGCAGATAGCGGTGGGCCAGCTCGACTCCGGTCAGCCGTGGCAGTTTCTGCGGGAGCAGACTGCGCTGAAGCATCAGGGCAGCGGCATGCTCTCGGGTGTAGTGGCGGGCGTTGTCGATGCAGACGGCGACCCGGGCCGCGAGTTCCTCGGCAACCGCCTGTTCGGCGGGGTCGAACGGGCTGGGCAGACGGTTCCGCGTGAACGTGACCACGCCCAGCGTCGCGCTTTCGACACGCAGGGGCACGGCCAGGCACGAGCGCTGGGGCGGTGGCTCGTCATCGTCCTCCGAGCCCGCCGGGCCTTCCAGCACGGGGCTGCCGGAGGCGAGGCTGCGGGCCTGTGGCGAGTCGGGGGCGTAGTAGATCCGCTTCCCCGGTACGGGCATTTCACCCACCGCGCCCGTGGCTTCCTCCGCCTCCCACAACACCCGGACCACACTTCCCGCCCGCCGCGAGCCGGGCGTGGCCCGATCGCCCTCGAGGACCTCCTCCAGGAGATCGACCGTAACCTTGTCGGCGAACTCCGGTACGGCGACCGCGGAGAGCTCCCGAGCCGTGCGGGTGATGTCCAGGCTCGTGCCCAGATGCGCCCCGGCGCGGACGAGCAGATCCAGTCGCTGCTGCGCGAGATAGCGATCGGTGATGTCCACCGTCTCCTCGCACACACCCAGCGAGACCGATCCGGCGTCCTGCAGCCGGTAGTAGGAGCACGACCAGACGTGATCACGCTCCGGGTCCGAGGGCGGGCGGCCCCGGTAGTGCAGGTCGACGACAGTCTCGCCGGTGGCGAGTACCCGCCGCATCATCTCTTCGAGAGTCTTCGGATACGACTCGGAGAGCACCTCGCCATGGGTCACCATGTCGTCCGGGCCGACGCCCACGTACTGCGAAGGGCCCATCTCCTCGTACAGGGCGGCGTTCGTCCACACCACCCGCAGATCCGTGTCGTAGATGGCCAGACCGACGGGTGACTGGGTGGCGAGTCCCCGGAGCATCGACTGGAGGGCCTCCCACTGCTCGGTCTCCTCGGCGTCGGCCAGTGCCAGGAGCCGTGCGGGACCGGGGCCGGTGTGAGCGAGCGGCAGCTCTGTGGTGGTCACACGGAGGGCGCGACCGTCCTGGTGGCGCATACGGAGCGTCCGGGCTACGCGTCCCACAGCCGGCGCATCAGGCGCCGCGTGATCCTCTTCCGTTCCGTCCATCACCAGGGTGTCGATCGGGCGCCCGAGCACGTCCTGTGGTGCGTATCCCAGCAGCCCCTGAGCCGTCGGGCTCCAGCCGACGACCGTGCCGTCGGCGTCCAGGACGGCCGTGGCGGCCCTCGTGGCGTTGAGGGGCCCGCGCACGCTGTGGTGCTCGGCGCCGTACACGCTGCTCATGGCGGATTCCCGGTGCCGGATTCCGTCCAGCGGGCAGCGAGCAGCAGCGCGATGTCGTCGGGCCGGTCGGTGGCCTGCCGTGCCTCGTTCATGAGGCGGTCCGCCGTTCCGGCGAGCGAGGACGAGCCGGCCTCGGCGAGCGAGGCGCGCAGCCGCTCGACGCCGAGGTCGATGTCGATGCCCGCCTGTTCCACGAGTCCGTCCGTGTACAGCGCGAGCACATCGCCGGGCCCGAGCCGCAGTTCGGTGACGGGGTACGAGGCCTCCACGTCGATGCCGAGCACGACCCCGCCGGCAAGGTCCAGGACCTCGGTCCTGCCGTTGGCGTGGCGCAGGAGAGGCTGCGGATGCCCGGCCCGTACCGCCTGTACGGAGCCGGTCGCCGGGTCGAGGACGATGTAGCAGCAGCTGGCGAACTGGCCGGGATCAAGGTCGATGAGCAGCCGGTTGGTGCCGGTCATCACCTCCTCCGGGTCGTGCCCGCTCAGCGCGAAGGCGCGTACGGCGCTGCGCAGTTGGCCCATGGTGGCCGCGGCGGAGACGCCGTGTCCCTGTACGTCGCCGATGACCAGGGCCAGCCCGCGGTCGGTCTCGACGACGTCGTACCAGTCGCCTCCGACCTCCATGCCCTGGGTGCCGGGCAGATACCGACCCACGGTGTCGACCTGGTCGAGCACGGGAAGCCGGTGCGGCAGCAGGGCGTCCTGCAGTCCGCGCGCGAGGGCCGCTTCGGTGTCGTAGCGCTGTGCTCGCTGGAGGGCCTGCGCGATGAGTCCGGCGAGCGCGGTCAGCACCGTGCGCTCCTCGGGGCTGAAGCCGCGCGGCCGGTCGAAGCCGAGGATGCAGGAGCCGACGGGCCTCCCGGAGGCGATCAGCGGCAGGAAGGCCCGGGCGCCGACGTTGGCGTCGAGGGGGATGCCGGGGTATGCCTCGGCCAGGTGCTCCATGGACTCGAAGAAGATGGGACGGCCGGTGGTGAGCGTCTCGACGCCGGGCAGCCTGGCGTCGAGCGCGACACCGTCGAAGCGGTTCAAAAAGCCCTGCGGGAACCCGGTCTCCCAGGCCAGATAGAGATGGCGCTCGTTGAGCAGGTAGATCGCCAGCTGACGGCCACCGAAGGCGGGCAGCAGTTCCTCGGTGACCACGGCGGACACCTGGCGGGCCGTGACGGCCTCGGTCAGCGCGATGGCCAGGGCAACCGGGCGGTACAGGGCCGATGCCCGGTCGGCCGCGGAGCCGAGCCCGGTGCCGGGCAGGGCGACGGACCCCGGCGTGTACGACGGCTGATCGGACGGGGAGACGGTGACGGTGAGGCCGTCGTGACCCGGGTAGAGGGAGACCGACAGCAAGTCCTGGGGCGATCGGCGAGCCATGAAGTGAACGGGGTCGCGTGAGAGCAGCGCCGCCCGGTAGTGGTCCTCGTACGCCGGGTCCCCGAACCACGGCAGGACCTCCCACAGGACACGTCCGAACAGCTCCGACCGCGGCCGGCCGAGCAGGATCTCCGCACTGTGGTTGACATAGGTGATCCGCCCGAGTCGGTCGAGCGCGAAGAAGCCGCGCGGGAGACGGTCGGTCGCCTCTGCCACGATCGGTCCGGTGCCGAGGTCCACCAGGAATCCGGTCAGACGGCGCCCCTGGCCGTCTCCGGGTGGTTGCGCTTGGGCGGAGAGTTCGAGCAGGTGAGGCCGTCCGTCCGGGCCGCGCAGGCGCATTCTGCGGGAGACTGGCCTGCCCGTCTCCATGGCCTGGTGGGCAATGGTCCACAGCCCGTACATGTCCTCCGGTGCCAGCCGTGCCGCCAGTGAGTCGACGGTGTCGCCGAAGTCCGCACGATTGGTGCCGAGAATCGCGCGCAGGTCCTCGTCGGCGGATATGGCTCCGGTGCCCAGGTCCCAGTCGAAGCGGCCGAAGCGCACGGGCGGCGTGGTGACCGCGGGCAACTGGACGGACACCGGTTCACCGTCCCACACGACCGGCACCCCCCGCGCGCCCAGCGTGACGAGGGTGGTGCCGAGCCGGGCCGCGGCGTTGTGCATGCGCAGCCGGTCGGCGTGCGTCACCGGGTGTCCGGGCGTGGCCGGGCGCAGCACGACCAGCACCCCGAACTTCTGGCGGCCGCTGACGACAGGCGCGTACAGCGAGCCGAAGGGGTACGGCAGACCCGCCATGAGCTGCGGATATCGCCGCATGGCTTCCTCGCCGTCGCCGAGGTGGATGGCCTGGCCCGAACGGTGCGCGTCGGCCACCGGGAACGGCCGGTTCACATGCATGCGCCACCAGGGCCTGAACAGCCGGCTGGGCAACCCGGCCATCACGCCCAGCCGCAGCAGCCCGGGCGTGCGCGAGGGCAGATAGACACCGCCCGCGTACCCGCCGACAGCCTCGACCGCCCCTACGGCGGCATGCGCGAGCACCAGGGCCAGTTCGTCCGGAACGCGGTCGGTGCCGTTCGGTCCCCCGGGATCCGCCCCGCCCACGTTCACCGCGGCGCGGCCGGCCGCGCGGTACCAGGTCACACAGCCAGCATGCTCCCCGGCGGGCGCCCCGCGCATCTCCTTGCCACCCGGCACCCCACCCGGGCCGCGTGCCCGGCGCGCCCACGTTCTGGATGCCGCCAGGACCTCTCCGTCGGGCTCCCGGTCAGGACGCCTCGACGGCCGCCTTGATCCGCTGTCCGAACGCGTCAGCGTCCTTGCGTGCCGCGCTCAGGGCCAGGCCCACGATGAGCTTGCCGATGCCATGGCCCTCAAGGCTGTTGAAGATACGCAGGCGGGTATTGCCCTCCGGCGTGGGCTCGAGGTCGTAGCCGCCTTCCTTGGACACGACGATGTTCTTGGAGGTCTCGGTCCAGCGGAGGGTGCTCGGCGGCACGAACTCGCTGATCCGGATCTCACGCTTGGTCGTCATCCCGGCGTCCTTGACCGTGCTCCTGAAGACGGTGCCCACTTCCGTCGGCCCGTCCGGCGTCTTCGTCATCTCGAGGACCCTGGGGCTGAACTTGGGATCGTTCCTGCCGTCCGCCAGGAAGGCGAAGACTTCCTCCACGGGGCGGCCGATCTCGACCGTTGCCTCGAACTGACCGGCCATGCTTCCTCCAGTGATCGCTCGCGCCCGGGGTGCGGCGTGCTGGCATCGTTCCAGAGAGCCATGGTGTGCATACCGGCTTCGTGGCGGCCAGCCGGAGGCGCCGCGGACGGCCCTCGCACAGGCCCCTTACGCGCAGGACTACCGGATCGGCCGACCCACTTCCAGCGCGGCGATCATCTCCCGGAGCCGAGCCGCCCTGATATCGGAGGTCCTTGCCGTCAGGAGGCGATAGATCACGGCGTATCTCTGCGTTTTGTTGAGTTTCCCGAAGGCGGTTTTCGCCGGCTCATTTCCGTCCAGCGCGGCTTCGAGATCGGACGGGACGGTGGCTTCCTTCTGCGATGCGTACGCCGCGGCCCAGCGTCCGTCCGCCTGGGCGGCCTCGACCTGGGCAAGGCCGGGCTCCCGCATCCGGCCTGCCCGCGTCAGCGCCTCGACCTTGCGGATGTTGACCTGCGACCACATGCTCCGCGGCCGTCGAGGCGTGATCTTCTGCAGGAAGTACGACTCGTCCAAGGACCGGCGCTGACCGTCGATCCAGCCGTAGCACAGCGCGACATCGATGACCTCCGCGGCCGTCACCGAGGCGATTCCGGAATTCTTCTTGGCGAGCTTCAGCCATATGCCGGACTGCAGCAGGTGATGTTCGGCGAGCCAGCACTCCAGCTCCGCTGCGTCCTCGAAGGCGCTGATTTCCAGGCCATTGAACGATTCCATCGTGGCGCCTCCCCGGCTGCGAATGCCTGACGTGATTGCCACGTTAGCCATCCTCTAGGCCAGCTCCTGTCCTAATTGCCGCCTCCTTGAGCCGAAGGCTCCACGCAGTCGTCGAAGGAGGCGAGATAGGTGGCGGCCATGTCCCGCTCGCCCAGGCCGCGCCGCTCCAGCCGCTCGAAGCGCGCCACTCCCGCCCGCGCGAGATCGAGCCGTACACCCGCGCGCTCCCCCGCCTCGACGATCAGCCGGGAATCCTTGAGCGCATTGTTGACCGCAAAGCTTGGCGTGTAGTCACCGCCAAGGATTGCCTGGGCCTTGGCGCGCAGGTACCCGCTGTCGAGCGGGCCGCCGGACACGCTGTCAAGGAAGGCCTGCGGATCGACACCGAGCACCTTGGCCAGTGTGAGCGCCTCGCCGGTCGCATGGGTCAGCGCGGCGACCCAGCTGTTCAGTACGAGTTTGAGCCTGCTGGCGGCCGCACAGGAGCCGTCGTCGTCGACCCATGTGGTGCGCCGGCCCACAGCGTCGAAGACGCGCGTGAGTACGGCTCGCGCGCTGTCCGGCCCCGCCGCAAGGACCAGCAACTCCCCCGCCTCGGCGGGCTGGCGCGTGCCGAGCACGGGGGCGTCGACGAAGACCAGGGAGTGCCGCCGGGCGAAGTCGGCGAGCTCGGCCGTCGCGGCTTCCCCGACGGTGGCCGACTGGGCCCACACCGTTCCGGGGGCCAGGCCCGCGCTCGCCGCCCGCATGGCGGCGAGCACCCGCGGCCCGTCGTTGAGCATGGTCAGCACCACGTCCGCGCCCGCGACGGCGTCCTGTGGGGACTCGGCGCAGTACGCTCCGTCGGCCACGAGAGCTTCGGCCTTCTCCCGCGTACGGTTCCACGCCCGGACGGACAGACCGGAGCGGAGCAGACTGCGGGCCATCGCGGCGCCCATGATACCGGTGCCGAGCACCGCCACCACGGGAGAAATCTTCTCGCTGCTGTCTGCCGGCGATGTGGACATGCGTGCCGCCTCTCCCTGCTGGGCTGATGACACCTCGTAGCCAACCAGCCGATCGCACCCCTCGCAGCCGGTCACCGCAGCCCCGGCGTCATCAGGGCATCGCGCGATACGGCCCGCGGGTGAGTGAGACCGTTCGGCCGTGTCCGCCCGTCATGTCAGCCGTTGCCAGGGCATGAACAACACACGACGCGTTCTCGCCGCCGTAGCCCTTGCCACCGGCGCCACGGCGCTGGCCGCCCCCGCAGCGAGCGCCGATGTCGCCACCGACCACAAGATCCCCGTCATGAGCCAGGTCGATTCTCTCGCCGAGAGCAGCATCCCTTCGGAGCACCGGGCCGAACTGCCGTCGGTGTCCGGTCAGTTCCGGGGTGCCGACAAGGGGCTCGCCGAGTTGAACCAGCTGCACCAGCTGACCGACCTGGTCGCGCCCGTCACGGGGCTGCTTCCCTCCGTTCAGTAGCAGGTCGCACGGCAACGGCCGGGGCCCGGCAGCGAAACAACGCCGGGCGGGAACGGGCCCCGGCCCGCCAACTCCCTCCACACCTGAGGATCTCCGGCTGGAACACTCCGACGACGACGGTGGACGCACGCCGATCCGGGAACGGGCAGCCGCCGGCGGCTGCCCGTTCTCGTTCTCGACCCCTTGCGACCACGGTGAGTGAGCTATGTTGAGCGGAAGTGGGACGAGAAGGAGTGACACCGGTGCCATCAGATCAGCAGGCACGCGCACAGGCGTCTGCGATCACGCCGGGAGGGCAGTCTCCCGAGACGGAAGCCGCCCCCACGGACAGGGTTCTGGCCCTGTTCGGCGGCCACCGGCTGTCGCCCGCGCAGCGGCGCATCGCCCAGTACCTGGTGGATCACCTCACCGAGGCCGCTTTCCTGTCGATCACCGAGCTCGCGGAACGCGTGGGGGTGAGCCAGCCGTCGGTCACCCGCTTCGCGTCCTCGCTGGGTTTCAGCGGATACCCCGCGCTGCGGGAGGCACTTCAGCCCATCGCCCTCAGCGCGGTCGCCGGTTCGCCGGACACCCGGGAGGAGATCCGCCGCAACGAACTGCAGGCCGCCGTCGACGCGGAGATCGAGAACCTGGAGAGCCTGCGCCGCCTGCTCGCGGACACCAATCAGGTCCTGGACGTGGGCCGGGAGCTGGCGCGGTCCGTTCCGCTGACGATCCTGGGCCTGCGGATCTCGGTGTCGCTCGCGGAGTACTTCGCCTACGCCGCGAGACGGATCCATCCCGATGTGCGCACGGTGACCCGCGGCGGCAGCGTCGCCTATGACGCGCTGCTGCAGTCGCACGAGGCGGGCGGGACCTGGGTGCTGGCCTTCGCCATGCCGCGGCACGCCAACGAGACGCTGGCGACGATGCGTACCGCCCGCAGCATCGGGCTGCGCGTCGCGCTGATCACCGACCTCGCCTTCGGGCCGCTGGTGGACGAGGCCGATGTGGCGCTGATCGCGGGCACCGGCTCACGTCTCGTCTTCGACTCGTACGCGGCACCGGGCGTTCTGTCCGCGGCCCTCCTCCAGGCCATGGCGGATGCCGACCCCCAGCGCACGCAGGTCCGGCTCGAGGGCTACGAGCAGGTCGCCGATCAGCACAACTTCTTCCTCGAGGACTGAATCCCGGGGCCGGCCCGGGGACTGGACCTGGGAGTGGCCCCTGGGCTTCGCCCGGCGTCTGAGCCGCCGTCGAGGAAGGCCGCAGACCAGGCGTTTTCACCTTTATTCATGCATGAAATTTTTCATACCCTTGCTTACTCGACGGTATATATATTTACTGCTCCGGTGGCCCCGGGTTTCCCGGAGCCGCACGCCGGAACCACGGCCCTCACGGGCCACAGAACCGGACACCATGGGACGACGCCTCCTCTCGTCGGCCCGGGGTGATCCAACAGGGCGCTCCGTTTCCCCTCGGACGCCCGTCCATCGGCGGCCCCGGTCAACCCCTGGGCCGGGGCCGCCGGAAATCCCCTCGACCAGAGCCCACGCGTACGACATCCGCACGACATCCCAAAAGGACGACGATGTCCCAGACGACCTACTCGCCGATCAACGCGGACTGGCCGTGCCAGGTCAAGGCTCCCGGCAGCGCTGACTGGGAACGAACGGCCGCCCGCTGGCTGCGAGACCTCCTGCCGGCCCGCTACGCCGGCTACTCGCCGCTCACCCGCAACCCCATCCTGCTCGCGCGCCACGCACACTTCCAGGTGCAGCACGAGATGCGGGCAGTGCGGACCGCGTTGCAGACCTGCAGGGCCGAGCTTCCGACGCTCGGAGTGGCCGAGACGATCATCGAGAGCACGATCAGGATGTACGCGATCGAGCTGGAGCAGCTGAACCGCCTGGCCCGCGGCGTCCGGCTGATCAGCGAAGCCCTTCAGGCGGCCGGCGCGGTACCGCGCAGACGGTCGCACGTGTAGTTGCCCGTCCAGTTGTAGTTGCACGTCTCGAGGCGCCCTGGTCGCTCCGGCCGGGTTCGGCCCACGGTTGGCCCAATGGTGCGGTCGGTGGCACGCGGATGCGGACACTGGCCCGACACCCCAGCCGCGGCCGCAGCCGAGGAGCGCGCTTGCAGACGAAGCCCGGGCACGAGCTGACGTCCCTGATGGCGGCGCTGACGCTGACCACGGGCATGGTGGAAGCCGTCAGCCTTCTCGCTCTCGGTCCCGTCTTCACCGCGGTGCAGACGGGCAACACGCTCTTCCTCGGTTTCGCGCTCGTGGGCGAGGGCCCGGTGTCCGCCGTGGCAACGTCCGTGTCGCTCGGCGCGTTCGCCGTCGGAGCGCTCATCGGCGCACGGATGGAGTCCATGGCCGAGGCCCGCGGCTACCGCTGGTTCGTCCTCGCACTCTTCGTGGAATCGGCGCTCGTCGCGGGCGCCGCCTTCATCGCCTGGGGTCTTGAGCGGGCAGCCGGTTCACCGTCCGCGCGGCACATCGCGACGGCGGCCGTAGTGGCGATCGCGATGGGCATGCGCAATGTGACAGCGATGCGTGCGCGCGTACCGGACCTGCCCACCACGCTGGTGACGCGGACGATCACCGCGCTGATCAGCGGATCGCCCCTCGGCCACGACGCGTCCCTGGGCTACGGCAGCCGAGCCACCGTCCGCAGGGGCGTCGGCGTACTGGCACTGTTCGCGGGCGGCGTTCTGGGTGCGTGGCTCATCCGGCTGGAGTGGCCCCCGACGGGGGTACTGCTTCTGGTGGCCGCCCTCATCCTCTCCATCGCGGCCGCGACGACAGCCGCACCCCGGCACGCCCAGCCGGTCGGGACTTAGGACGGCTCGATGTTCTGGTTCGCGCGGAAGAGGTTGTGCGGGTCATAGGTCCGCTTGATCTCCGCGAGCCTGTCGTAGTGGTCGCGGTAGGTGGCCCTGACCCGCTCCTTGCCCTCGCCCGCGCCGATGAAGTTCACGTACGAGCCGCCCATGGAGTACGGGTGCAGCTCTTCCCAGTAGTCCACGGCCCAGTGCCTGATCGCCTCCGCGTTGTCCGGCTCGGGGTCGATGCCGCCGATCACGCCGGACCAGACGGCGTCCCGGTACGCCCAGGCGGTGTCGCCGTCGGCGACCCGGCCCGCGGCGCCGTCGACCGGGTAGAGGTGCATGGTCGACAGGTCGGTGGGGAGGTTCTCGCCGTACTTGAGGTGGACGTCCATGGATTCGTCCGTGATCCGGTCGAAGAAGTCTCCGCGCCAGTACCACTGCAGACCGGTGGGAATCAGCTCGTCGAACATGCTCTGGAGCGCGGGGTAGGGCATCGGCGTCGTGAAGTGGAAGGTGGGCCGGCCGGGCTCGTTGACTGCGGTGAGGGCCTCGTCCAGCTGGGCCAGGTCCCCTGTCCAGCACCACACCACGCCGCACATCTTGTGTCCGTGGATCTCTTCCGGGAACGGCGGGCCGGGAGGCACAGCCAGCAGTGCGAAGAAGCCATTGAGGTCATCGGGTGCCTGTGGCTGGAACTCGCGGTACCAGCGCAGGACTTCGCGTGTCTGGTCGACCGGCCAGACGGTGATCCCCACACCCACGGTGTGCACTGGGTGCAGTCCAAAGGTGAAGGAGGTGACGATGCCGAAGTTCCCGCCACCGCCGCGCAGCGCCCAGAAGAGGTCCGGGTGCTCGGTCTTGTTCGCGGTGACGAAGCTGCCGTCCGCGAGCACGACGTCGGCGGAGAGCAGATTGTCCACCGTCAAGCCGTACTTGCGGGTGAGGTGGCCCATACCGCCGCCGAGGGTGAGGCCGCCGACGCCCGTCGTCGACATGATGCCGGCGGGGGTGGCGAGACCGAAGCCGTGAGCGGCGTGGTCGAGGTCGCCGAGCTGTGAGCCGCCGCCGACCTGTGCGGTCCTGGCGGCCGGATCGACGCGCACCCAGCGCAGGGGAGACAGATCGACCGTGACAGCGTCGTCCACGAGACTGAGGCCGGCTCCGCTGTGTCCGCCGCCCCTGACGGCGAGTTGGAGACCGTGGTCGCGGATGAAGTCGACCGCGTTCATGACGTCTGCCGCGTCCGAGCAGCGTACAAGGGCGGCCGGGCGCCGGTCGATCATCGCGTTGTAGATCTTGCGGGCCTGGTTGTAGTCCGGGTCCGTCGAGCCGATCACCGGACCGCGCAGGGCGGACCGCATCGCTTCCAGGGTTGTGCCGTCCATCGCCGTCTCCCACGCGGGGTGCGGACCCGCAGCCCACCCGGCCTTCCGGCCGTTCCGGCCGCGGCCCAACGCCTCGCCGCCGCGGTGTCCCCCGTCGGCGGAGTCTTGGCGCCCGGGCACTTCACGGGGCCGCAGGCACAATCGGGCGCCGCGGGGCTGATACATCAAGCCTCACGCCCGGCCGGGGACTGCGCAAACGCGGGCGCGCCGGAGCCCGGCAAATCGGTTGCCCCGCGGGGCGGTCGTCTGCTGGACTCGCGATGACAGCTGATCGACCAAGGAGATGATTGTGCGCGGAGCGTTCACGTCCATCCAGAAGGCAATTGACACCTATCTTGAGGACCTGACGCTCAGTGCGAACGTTGAACTTGGGAATTCTGGCGCATGTAGACGCCGGTAAGACAAGCCTGACCGAGCGGCTGCTGCACGCCGCCGGAGTCATCGACGAGATCGGCAGCGTCGACGACGGAAGTACGCAGACCGATTCACTGGCGCTCGAACGGCAGCGCGGAATCACGATCAAGTCCGCGGTCGTGTCCTTCGTCGTCGACGACATCACGGTCAATCTGATCGACACACCCGGTCACCCGGACTTCATCGCCGAGGTGGAGCGGGTGCTGAGCGTGCTCGACGGTGCCGTGCTGGTCGTCTCCGCCGTCGAGGGCGTGCAGGCGCAGACGCGTGTGCTGATGCGGACGCTGCAGCGGCTGCGCATCCCGACCCTCATCTTCGTGAACAAGATCGACCGCAGTGGAGCACAGTACGAGCATGTACTGCGGGGCATCGCCGAGAAGCTGAGCCGGGACATCGTCCCGATGGGTTCGGCTGCCGGCCTGGGCACCCGTAGCGCGCTGCCCAAGCCGTTCACCGGAGCCGACGCGGACTTTGTCTCCACGCTGGTCGATCTGCTGTCGGGCCATGACGACGCGCTGATCGCCGCCTATGTCGACGACGAGACCACCCTCTCGTACGCCCAACTCCGCGGCGAACTCGCGGCGCAGACGCGAGAGGCGCTCGTGCAGCCCGTGTATTTCGGCTCGGCCATCACCGGCGCGGGCGTGGACGCGCTGGTCGCCGGTGTCCGGGAGCTGCTGCCCGCGCGCGAGGGCTGCGCCGAAGGCCCGGTCTCGGGCACCGTGTTCAAGATCGAGCGCGGCCCGTCCGGCGAGAAGATCGCGTACGTACGCATGCTGTCCGGAACCGTACGGACCCGAGACCGGCTGCGGATCCGCGGCGACGGCGAGGAGAAAGTGACGGCGATCAGCGTCTTCGACCGTGGTGCGGCCGTCCGGCACAGCTCGGTCACCGCCGGGCGGATCGCGAAACTCTGGGGGCTTGGGGACATCCGGATCGGCGATGCGATCGGCGACGCGCCGAAGCCAGCACCCGAGCAGGCAGCCGGGCAGGGCTACTTCGCTCCGCCGACACTGGAAACGGTCGTGGTTCCCGGCCGGGCCTGCGACAAGGGGGCGCTGCATCTCGCGCTGGCCCAGCTCGCCGAACAGGACCCGCTGATCAATCTGCGGCAGGACGATATCCGCCAGGAAGTATCCGTCTCGCTCTACGGAGAAGTGCAGAAGGAAGTCATCCAGGCAACGCTGGCGAACGACTTCGGCATTGACGTCACCTTCCGCGAGACGACGACGATCTGCCTGGAGCGTCCCATCGGCACAGGGACTTGTGTCGAGATCATCGACAAACAGCCAAATCCGTTTCTCGCCACGGTCGGGCTGCGTATCGAGCCCGCTCAGATCGGCAGCGGTGTGGAATTCCGGCTGGAAGTGGAGCTCGGGTCGATGCCGTACTCCTTCATCAAGGCGGTCGAAGAAACCGTGAAGGAGACGCTGCGGCAAGGGATTTACGGATGGCAGGTCACCGACTGCAGCGTCATCATGACGCACTCCGGCTACTGGGCGCGGCAGAGCCATGCTCACGGCACCTTCGACAAGAGCATGTCGAGCACGGCCGGGGACTTCCGCAATCTGACGCCGCTGGTCCTGATGAGCGCACTGCGACAGGCAGGGACCACGGTCTACGAGCCGCTGCACCGCTTCCGGTTCGAGCTTCCGGCGGACGCGCTCGGGCCGGTTCTGCCCGTGCTGGCTCGGCTGGGTGCCGTTCCGCAGACACCGGTCGTGCGGGGTTCCGCCTGCGTATTGGAGGGTGAGATTCCGGCGGATCGGATGTACGCGCTGGAGCAGCAACTGCCGGGGCTCACACGCGGCGAGGGCGTACTTGAATACGCCTTCGAACGCTACCAGCCGGTCCGGGGCGCGATCCCGAGCCGACCGCGGACGGACCACGATCCCCTCAACCGCAAGGAATACCTGCTGCATGTCGTGCGCCGGGTCGGTGGCCACCGGGAAGGCGAGTAGTCGCACTGCGACCGTACGCAGGGCGGGTAGGCCGGCTCAGTGGTGAAGGATCTTCGAGAGGAAGTCCTTCGCGCGGTCGCTGCTCGGATTTGTGAAGAACTCCTCCGGCGTCGTCTCCTCGACGATCCGGCCGTCCGCCATGAAGACGACACGGTTGGCGGCCGATCGGGCGAAGCCCATCTCGTGGGTGACGACGACCATCGTCATGCCGTCACGGGCGAGTTGCTGCATGACCTCGAGAACTTCGTTGATCATCTCGGGGTCGAGGGCCGACGTCGGCTCGTCGAAGAGCATGACCTTCGGCTCCATGGCCAGTGCGCGCGCGATCGCGACACGCTGCTGCTGGCCGCCGGAGAGCTGCGCCGGGTACTTGTCCGCCTGGTCGGCGACGCCCACCCGGTCGAGCAGCGAGCGCGCCCGCTCCTCGGCGGCCTTCTTGTCCTTCTTGCGGACCTTGATCTGGCCCAGCATCAGGTTCTCCAGCACCGTCTTGTGCGCGAAGAGGTTGAAGGACTGGAAGACCATGCCGACATCGGCCCGCAGCCGGGCGAGCTCCTTGCCCTCGGCGGGCAGCGGCTTGCCGTCGATGGCGATCTCGCCGGAGTCGATGGTCTCGAGGCGGTTGATGGCGCGGCACAGCGTCGACTTCCCGCCCCCGGACGGCCCGATGACGACCACGACCTCGCCACGGGAGACCGTCAGGTCGATGTCCTGGAGCACGTGCAGCGCGCCGAAGTGCTTGTTGACGTTGCTCAGCGCGATGAGGGCGTCGCTCCTGGCCTGCGTGGCATTTCCCTTGGTCACTGTTACTCCGCTCATCGGCTTCATACTCCGTCCGCCGCGGACCGGCCGCATACCGAGCGCCCCATGGCGTTCGCAGCGTCGTACCTGTTGCCCAAGTTACGCGCTCAGGCCGTCGTGATCTGGTACGCCTTCCGCAGTGTCTCGTGGACGGTCCAGGTCGTCCGGTCGCCCTCGCGCAGGACGCACGCGTCGCCCGGGCCGACGTCGAACGTGGGGCCGCCCTCGACCGCGATGGTTGCCCGGCCGCTGACGACGACGAAGAGCTCGTTCGCCTCCGTGTCGGTCACCACGCCGGGGGTGATCTGCCAGATTCCCCGGATGTTCCTGCCGTCCTCCGACTCCCAGAGCACCCTGCCCGACACCTCGGGGGTGCCCCGGACGATCTGTGCGGGGTCGAGCGGGTCCGGCTCGAGGTCGGCGTCGGGGATGTGTACGGCGAAACTGTTGTACGTCGTCATGATCGCGACGTTAGGCCATACCGGGTGGCGCGGGGCAGGGACACAGTGCCGCTCTCCCCGCGCCCCGGGACGACAGAACGTTCGGCCCCGGTGCGCCGTATTCTCGGACTACAGAGAGTGCGTGCATCATGACGCCGCTGCCGATGGTTCGCCACGGGCGCCGGCGGGTGACTCGAAGGGGCGTCCGCCATGCCCGCGAAGACGAAGAAGAGACCGGCCGCCGCCGTCGCGATGCTGTTCGTGACGCTCGCCCTCGCCGCCTCCGGATGCGAGGGCGGCGACGGCAGCAATCCCCCGGCCCGTGACCGTACGCCGTCCACGAGCGCGTCCGTCCCGCGCGCGCATGTACTCGCGGTGAAAATCGACAACGTCGTTCCCGCCCGGCCCCCGACGGGACTCGACGAGGCGGACATCGTCTACGTCGAGCGGGTCGAGGCGGGCCTCAGCCGGATCCTCGCCGTCTTCTCCTCCCGACTTCCGCCCGTCGTCGGCCCGGTGCGCAGTGCCCGCGAATCCGATCTGGAACTGCTGACGCAGTTCGACCGGCCGACCCTCGCCTTCTCCGGGGCGCAGAGCAAGCTCCTGCCGGTCATCGAGGCGGCCCCGGTGAACGCGGTTCCGCCGGGAAAGGCGCCTGGGGGCTCGTACTTCCGCAGCCAGGACCGGGCCGCCCCGCACAACCTCTATCTACGGCCCGAGCGCGTACTGCGCGACGCCTCCGGCGTGAACGCGGCCACGTACGCCGGCTTCACCTTCGGTGCCGAGCCCCCGGGCGGGAAACCGACTGCCGCGTACACCGTGCGCTATCCGGCCGCGCGCTTCGCCTTCACATGGTCGCCACAGAGGGCTCAGTGGCTGGTGGCCATGGACGGCACGCCTTCCCGCACACAGGCGGGGCAGCCGCTGGGGGCCGCCACCGTGGTCGTGCAGTACGTATCCGTGCGCCCGTCGAAGTTCCACGACCGGTCGGGGAACATCTCTCCGTACACCGAGACCGTGGGATCGGGCACGGCGCTCGTCCTGCGTGACAGCAAGGCGCACAAGGCGGAGTGGAAGCGCCCGACCGCCCGGTCCGGGACGACGTTCACGACACCGGACGGCAGGCCCATGGCGTTCGCCCCGGGACAGGTCTGGATCGTGTACGCGGCTCGCTGACGGGCTCCCGACCGGTCCGGGGGCGCGACAGGTCTTCCGTGGCCGGACTGTAATGCTCAAGTTCCCCTCAGATGTGATGACGATGCGAGGACTCAGGCTTATCGTCCTCCCAGCTGTCTTCCCATCGAGAAGGCCGGAGCAATGCACCGATGACGGACATTTCGACGGCCTGAGGGCGCCGTCCCGTCATTCAGCCTCCTCGTGCACTCTGCTCAGTCTGTTGATTTTTGAGGATGTTCCACCATGAAGTCGTGCAAGTCCGCCGCGGTTGCGGCGATCACTGTGCTGTCGGTCGCCCTCACCGCCACCGCGTGCAGCGGCGGGTCCGATAATGCCTCCGGTGACGAGCCCACCAGCAGCTCGAACGGGAGCAACCCGAGGCTGCCCACGTACACGGTCGCCAAGGACGTCAAGATCGACTCCCCGACCCTGACGAAGGCGCAGAGGGCCGGCAAGCTCGTCATCGGCGCGAAGAACGATCAGCCGTACCTCGGCTTCGAGGAGAAGGACGGAAGGCGGTCCGGCTTCGACATCGAGATCGCCAAGATGGTCGCGGCGAGTCTCGGGTTCTCGCCCGACAAGATCGAGTTCAAGACGGTCGACACGAAGAACCGTGAGGCCGCCATCTCCAGCGGCCAGGTCGACCTGTACGTCGGTACGTACACGATCAACGACGAGCGCAAGAAGAAGGTGGGCTTCGCCGGGCCGTACTACAGGGCCGGCGCCGACCTCCTGGTCCGCAAGAACGACGGCACGATCGGGGGCCCGTACTCCCTGGAGGGCAAGACGGTCTGCTCGGTCAAGGGATCGACCGCTCTCCGCGAGATCAGGAAGCCCGACTACAACACGACAACGGTCGAGACGTCCAAGTACTTCGAGTGCGTCCAGCAGCTGCTCGACAAGAAGGTCGACGCCGTCACCACGGACGACGCCATCCTCATGGGCTACGCCGCCCAGCGCCCGGACAAGCTGAAGGTCGTCGGCAACCCGTTCACCGAGGAGCCCTACGGCATCGGCATGAACAAGGACGACGAGGCGCTGCGGGAAGCGGTGACGGCGGCGCTCGAGGCGCACGACGAGAACGGCGACCACAAGAGGGCGTACGCGGCGACGCTGGGCCTCTCCGGCTCGAAGTACGGCGGTGCGCCGGTGGTCGAGCGCTACTGACACCTGGCCGGCACCTGATGCCGAACCGGCTTCCCGACCGGAAGCCGGTTCGGCGCGTCACCGGGCGCGATAGCGCCCTGCCCCCAACCGGCCCAGGCTGGAGGGCATGAGACTGCTGCTTCTCGGCGCGACCGGCCCCACCGGCCTCCAGCTGGTCGGTCAGGCCCTTGACCAGAGGCATCACGTCACCGCGCTCGTCCGCAGTCCGGAAAAGCTGCCTCGGGTCGACGGCCGTCTGACCGTGCTCCTCGGTGATGTCGCCGACGAGCAGGAGCTCGCGACTGCCGCCGTGGGCCAGGACGCCGTGCTGAGCACGATGGGGACGGGGTGGAGCCTCACGTCCGACATCGTCAGCCGCACCGTGGACGCGCTCGTCCCCGCCATGCACGATGCGGGAGTCGACCGCCTGATCTTCCTCTCGGCCTTCGGCGTCAACGAGACCTACGCCCAGGCTTCGCTGCCGCAGCGGCTCTTCTACCGCACGATGCTGAGGAAGATCTACCCCGACAAGGGGAAGGCGGACCGCAGGCTCCTCGCCAGCGACCTCGACGTGACCCTCGTCTATCCGGTGACGCTGACCAACCGGCCATTCACCGGCACCTACCGCGTGGGTGACCATTTCGAATTCAGGGGCATGCCCAAGATCAGCCGGGCGGACGTCGCCCACTTCATGCTCACGCAGCTCACCGACCCGACCTGGTCCCGGCGCACCGCGATCCTCACCAACTGACCGCTTCCCAAAAGCGGGGGACGCAGCGGCACTTGAGGCGCCGCGACCTGCTGTCGTCTGTCACCGCTGCCTGCTGGGCCCAGGGCAGTTACGACGAGCACCTCGCCGTCATACCGTTTCCCGGCCGCGAGCCCAGGGAGTACACCCGCGACGGTTGCGCACCTGAAGAGCGAGCCGACCCTTCTGGGGCGTACGGGAGGCCGGCAGCGTCGACGCCGGGCGCGAGTTAGAACGGGCGAAATCGGGGCACACGCGATACGCCATAGCGGACCATCTGAAGGGATTAGCGCCATGATCCTTCTTGGGCTTCTGCTGCTCGGAGCGACCGGAGCCTTCACCGGGCTGCTGATCGCGTACAACACCTCGGGTGGCCCGGATTACACCGTGACGATGTTCGACAACGACCTGGCCAGCATGAACAGCCTGTCGATCTTCCTGGCCGGAGTCGCCCTGGCCCTGCTCTTCTGCATCGGATGTGCCATGGTCATGGGCGGTGGCGCGCGACGACGGCGCCGGTCCACCGCCATGCGGGAGCCGCGAGCCCAGGCCGTCAGGACTACGGCTGAGCGCGACGACGCGCTGCGCGAGCCCACGACACCCGCCGCTGAGGCACCGCCCGACGACCGGAGGGCACCGCCCGACGACCGGACCCGGACCGCGTCCCCCGGCCACAGGTTCCGTCACCACTTCGGGCACTAGTAGGCGTGTAAGAGGCGGATTCAGGTGACCGGCTCGGGGTGCGGCAGCGGGCCCGGCTGGGGTTGCGGCTCCGGAGGCGGGGTCGGCGACGGCGGGTCCGGCTCGGGCTGGGGCGGAGCCGGGGGCACTGGATCGGGCCCGCCCGGGCCAGGCACCGGACCGGGCAGTGGCCCCGGCCCCGGCCCCGGTCCGGGCCCCGGCGCGGGCGTCGGGTTGGGAGGTACCGGATCGTTGGGAGGCGTACCCACTGTCCTGATCCCTTCTCTCCGCGCGTCCGGGCTGGGCGCACTGACCGGATGGACCGCTCGACACGCTATCTGTCCTGCTGCGCAGGTGCCCGGGCCGGCTTCCGGCAAACGGCGGCGGTGGATCACTCCGTTACGAGTACGGCCACGCCCGTGATTCGTCCGGCCGCCAAGTCCTCCAGGGCCCGGTCGGCTCGTCGCATCGGGTAGCGGGTGACCCGCACCGTGGGCCGCAGACGCGCCGCCTCGGCCAGGAAGGCTCGGCCGTCCTCACGTGTGTTGGCGGTGACGCTGCGCACGGTCCGTTCCTGGAACAGGTGCCGGTCGTAGTCGAGCGGCGGGATCGTACTCAGATGAATCCCGGCGATCGCGAGGGTGCCGCCGCGGTCCAGCGCCGCGAGCGCGACCGGCACCAGGCTCCCGGCCGGGGCGAACAGGATCGCCGCGTCCAGAGGCTTCGGTGGCGCGGCCGCTCCGGCCGATGTCGCCCCCAGCTTCAGCGCCAGCCGCTGCGCACCCTGCGAGCGGGTGACGACATGGACCTCGGCGCCCCGGGCGATGGCCAGCTGGGCGGTCAGATGCGCGGAGGCGCCGAATCCGTAGATGCCGAGCCGGCCACCGGGAGGCAGGTCGGCCCGCTCCAGCGCCCGGTAGCCGATGATGCCCGCGCACAGCAGGGGCGCCGCGTCCTCGTCGCTCCACCCTTGCGGCAGGCGGTAGGCGAAGCGCGCGTCCACGAGCAGGTGGTCGGCGTAGCCGCCGTGGATGTCCCAGCCGGTGTAGCGGGAGTCGGGGCACAGATTCTCGCGCGCGCTTCGGCAGTACCGGCACTGCCCGCAGGTCTCCGCAAGCCAGGCCGCGCCCGCCCGGTCGCCGACGCGGAAGTCCTCGGCGTCCGGCCCGGTGGCGATGACCTCGCCCACGACCTCGTGACCCGGCGTACACCGAGGCTTGTGGGGTGGCAGGTCGCCTTCGGCCAGGTGCAGGTCGGTCCGGCAGACTCCGCAGGTGCGTACGCGCAGCAACAGCTCGCCCGGGCCGGGCGCGGGCGTCTCGCGCTCGACCCGCCGCAGCGGGGCGGACGTGATCGGTCCGGGGTGCTCGACCACCCACGCGGATGTGGCCGCGGGGCTCGGGGATGCCATCATCGCCCTCCTGTCCGCGCAACGTATTCTCTCGCAACTTCTCCCTTTTCTCTCGCGACTTCTCCCTTCCCCACTTCTCCCTGCCCCGCCGCATGGTGGTGACCAGGTTGGCCGCCTCCAGCATGGCCGGATGCTTGCTGACGGACCGCGTCCGCCCGCAGGCACCCACGCCCACGTACCGGCCGGGCGTCTAGAGGAGTCCGTGGTCGTGCGCGTAGATCGCCGCCTGGGTGCGGTCGCGCAGGCCGAGCCGGCCCAGGATCCGTGAGATGTGGTTCTTGACGGTGCCCTCGCTGACGTACAGCCGGGACGCGATCTCACGGTTGGTGGAACCGGCGGCGATCAGCCGCAGCACCTCGACCTCACGGGCGGTCAGACCGCCGGGCGGAGCGCCGTGGGAGGGCGCGGCAGCCGAGTCCCCGGCGCCACGGCCGGGCTCGGCGGGCAGCAGCGCGCCGGTGAGAATCCGGGCCACCGAGGAGTCGAGCTGGGTGACCCCGGCATGCGCAAGCCGCACCGCGTCGGCCAGTTCGGCCGCGGGCAGGTTCTTCAGCAGATAGCCCGCCGCCCCGGCGCGCAGAGCCCGCACCACGTACTCGTCGTCGTCGAAGGTCGTCAGCATGACGACCTTGCACGTCGGGGCCCGTCTGCTCAGATGGCTCACCGCCTCGACACCGTCCATCACCGGCATACGGACGTCCATCAGGATCACGTCGGGCGGGTCCGTCACGGCGGCCTCGACGGCCTGTCGTCCGTCGGCGACCGCGCCGATCACGGTGATCCCGGGCTGAAGGCCCAGCAGGGAGGCGATCCCTTCCCGCACCAGCTCCTGGTCGTCGACAACCAGCACCGCCACCGCGTCGCGGGCCCCCGGTGGGCGCGTGCTCATCGCACCGCCTTTGCCGAAGCGCCCGGCGTGCCCTGAACCTCGGGCGGCGAGGCGGCGGCCCGCGGCAGCGTCACGGTCACCGCGGTCCCGGCATCCGGTGCCGAGCGGATGTCGACCGTGCCGCCGAGCAGCGCCACCCGCTCCCGCATGCCGCGCAGGCCGTATCCCTCGCAGGCACCGTCCGGAAAACCGCGTCCGTTGTCGGTGACGGCGAGCCGCGCGCCGTCACCGCCGAACGCGACGGCGACAGACACCCGGGTCGCGTGCCCGTGGCGATGGGCGTTCGTCAGTCCCTCCTGCGCCGCGCGGTACAGGGCGGTGAGCGCCCCGGTGCAAAAGCCCCGCTCGTCGCCGCTCACCTGCGCGACGATCTTCAACCGGCCCCCGTCGGCGTGCCGGGCGAGGTCGGCCAGGGCACGGGAGAGCGAGAACGGCTCACCCTCGTCGCGCAGCGCCCGTACCGAATGACGTACCTCGTCGAGCGCGCGCACCGCCGACCAGTGCGCATGGCCGACCGCCGTCCGCGCGGTCTCGGCGTCCCGGTCGTGAAAAGCCTCGGCCTTCTCCAACTGGACGGCGATCGCAGTCAGATGGTGGCCGAGACTGTCGTGGATCTCCCTGGCCAGCCGGTTGCGTTCCTTGGCCGTCGACAGCTCCGCCACCCGCTCGGCATGGTCGGCCAGTCGCTCGTGGGAGTCGCTCAGCTCGCGCAGGGCGTGCTCCAGCCGCGCCCGGCCTTCCTGTTCGCCGACCGCCACCGCGGCCATGGACACGGCCAGCACCAGACCGATGCCGAGCATGAGCAGGTCGGAGATGTGCTCGGCCGTCGCCCACCACCGCGGCACCCACAGCACATTGCCGGTCAGCAGCAGCCCGAGGCATCCGGCGCTCGCGACCAGGGCTGCCGTGCGGCCCAGGGCGAAGTAGGCCGTGAACGGGACCAGTACGAACAGTGCCCGTGAGACGCCTGCCTCGTCGAGGGCGCTCACCGCCGCGTACAGCCCGAGACGGGCCGCCAGCAGGAGGACCGCGGGGCGGGTCGGCACGTGTTCGGGGTAGCGGCCGCGCTCGACGGCTTCCAGCGCGAACAGCAGCAGCAGGCAGGTCACGAAGCCCGCCGTGCCCGCGAGTCGGAGGCTGCCCTCTCCGAGAGTCTCGTAGTACAGCCCGCCGGCCAGCACCGCGGCGTAGAGCGCGGACGGGACCCAGCGCAGTGGCCTGGGGGGTGTCGGTGGTGCGGCCATACCAACCCCCTGCGGAACTGCGGCACTTGCTCCCTGGCACAAGGCGAGCTGCGCTGCTGCGCCGCGCCGGTCGTGTCCCAGCAGGATACGTCGCGGCCACGACCGCGGCCCCCGACTCCCGCCCGGCCCGGGGCAGATGTGGCCAAAGGTCATGTGCCGTCCGGCCGGGTGGCTGCGGCAGGGCGCGTGACCTTCGCTCCTCGGTGTGGCCGCAGGGCACTCACGCGCGCTCCCATGCCTTTCTACGGTCGTCCTGTTCACGTCGGACATCCCGGAAAGGACACCGCATGACTGTCTTCGGCCGTCTCGCCGCACTGACCGCGCTCGTGCTGGCGGCGACCTTGACCCCGGCCCTCGCCACTGGCGGCGGGAGCGCAGGCACCGCGGCAGGAGGAGGATCGAGTTGCGGCGGGCATTCGCCGCGCGTGCCGGGAGCGGAGTTCATGATCTCCGCCTGCCTGCCGGATCTCACCACCGGTGGAACCGTCGCGAGCGGTCACACCGACCCGGCCGACTGGGCCGGCCTGGAACCGCCCGGCACGGTCAGCCCACCCGCCGTTCCGGGGCTCCAGCTCGACGGCTACTTCCCCGACTCCTCCACCACCAACCGGACCCACGGCTGGAACCACGACAGCCAGTTCGTGATCAGACTCCCCGAGCGGTGGAACGGCGGCTTGATCGTGGCGGGCCCGCCCGGCATCCGCGAGCAGTACGCCAACGACCGCATCATCGGCGACTACGCGCTCTCCAAGGGATTCGCGTTCGCCGCCACCGACAAGGGCAACACCGGACCGCAGATCTACAAGGACGGCCGCCGCCCGGGCGACGCCATCCTCGAGTGGCACCGGCGCGTCACCCAACTGACCATCGCCGCCAAGCGCGTTGCGGCCCAGCGGTACGGACGCCGGCCCTCCCACACGTACGCCGCCGGGGCATCCGCGGGCGGCTACCTCGTGCGCTGGCAGCTGGAACGGCATCCGGGGCTCTACAGCGGCGGTATCGACTGGCACGGCCTGCTGTTCACCCGCGAGGCGCCCAATCTGCTGACCACCCTGCCACCGGCGCTGCGGGCGTATCCCCGCTATGTGGCCGGCCGGCCCGGCGCGCACGAGGAGATGCTGGCCGCCGGTTACCCGGCGGGCACCGAGCCGCTGTGGGGCCTGCACCACCGCACGCAGTGGGACACGCTCCAGCGCATCGTGCGGGAGGAACTGGACCCCGGCTACGACGGCGCGGCCGAGGGCGGTACGCCGTTCTGCCCCGAGGGCACCGGGCCCGGCTGCGACACCGACTACGACTACGCCTCGCGCCCCCGCTCGGTGCACAAGGCCGTGGAACGGGTGTCGCTGACCGGGCGCATCGGCAAGCCGCTGATCACCCTGCACGGCACGCGTGACGTACTGCTGCCGATCAGCAGGAGCGGGGATGTCTACACCCGGATGGTCAAGGACGCCGGCCGCGGGGACCTGCACCGGTACTTCCGGATCACCGACGGATCCCACACCGACGGTCTGTACGCGGCCCATCCGGAAACGGTCCGGCCGATGCTGCCCTGCTTCCGTGCGGCGTTCGACGCGATGGTCGACTGGACGCAGCGGGGTGTCACCCCGCCCCGGAGCCGCACGGTGCCCCGGCCGGACGACGACGCAGGCGTGGACTCCTGCTCACTGTGAACCGGGGGCTCACGGCGCGATGTTGTGGTTCAGGCGGAACAGATTGCCGGGGTCGTAGCGCCGCTTGATGGCGGTCAGGCGGTCGTAGTTCTGACGGTAGTTGGCGCGGACCCGGTCCTGGTCGTCGCTGTCCATGAAGTTCACGTAGCCGCCCTCCAGGGAGTGAGGCGCGAGCGCCGCGGCGAAGGCCCGCGCCCAGGGGACGTTTGCCTCGCAGTCGGCGCGGGTCATGAGGGTCGGGCTGAGTGCCGTCGCGAAGTCGGCGTCCCGGTAGGTGAACGCGGTCTCCTCGGGTCCTACCCGGTGGCAGGCGCCGTCGATGGGGAAGATCACCGTCGCGCTCTGGATGGTGGGCGTCGTGGCGCCGTACTCGACGTACGCGTCGATGGCTCCGTCCGGCAGACCGTGGCTGAAGGTGCCCTTCCAGTAGTGGAAGAGACCCGCAGGGAGCAGTTCGTCGAACAGCGTGTTGATCACCGGATACGGCATGCGTTCGACGTACTGCCCCACCACCGGACCGAGGTCGGCGAGACGGGCACGGATCCGGTCGTCCTCGTCCTCGGCGCCGGTCCAGCAGGTGACCACTCCGCAGAGCGGCCGCCCGTGCCAGCGCTCCGGCAGGAACGGCACGGGCGGGCCGAGCGCGACGACGAGCAGAGCGCCGAGCTTCTCCTCGGACTCGGCGAGCAGCTCGCGGTATCGCCGTATGACGTCGCCGTCGAGGGGATAGAAGGTCGGCCCGCCGAGAATGTCGGCCACGGGGTGCAGCCGGTACTCGAAAGACGCGACGACCCCGAAGTTCCCGCCTCCGCCGCATACCGCCCACAGCAGGTCGGCGTTCTGCTCCCGGGTACAGGTGCGGAAGGATCCGTCCGCCGTGACCAGGTCGGCCGAGAGCACGTTGTCGCAGGCCAGCCCGCAGCGCCGGGCCAGATGGCCCATTCCGCCTCCGGTGGTCAGCCCGCCGATACCAGTGCTGGACACGATTCCCCCCGTGGTGGCCAGACCGAAGGCATGCGTGGCGTGGTTGACATCGGCCCAGGTACATCCGCCCTCGGCCCGGGCGGTACCCGCCTGCGGGTCGACCCGGATCCCGCGCATGCGGCCGAGGTCGAGTACAACGCCGCCGTCGCAGGTGCCGTAGCCGGGGACGCTGTGGCTGCCGCCTCGCACGGCCAGCAGCAGATTCTGCTCCCGGGCGAGGTCCACGGTGGCGACGATGTCGCCCACGTCGACCGCCCGGACGATGATCGCCGGGCGCTTGTCGTGCATCGCGTTGTAGACCTTGCGGGCCTCGTCGTAGTCGGGGTCGGCAGGCTGGATGATCTCGCCGCGTACGGCCCCCTGCAGCCGTACCAGCAGCTTGTCGTCGAGGGCTGGTGTGTAGGTGGTCATGACCGCCACCCGCTTTCCACGTCGTCGGGGATCTCAGGGTTGGGCACAGCTCTGTTGTAGGCACGGGGCCGTGCAAGGCTCATCGCCACAACCGCCCATGTCGGTTGTCCGGGCATGGGCAGAACAGCCCATGCGCCGCACCGTGCAGGGATCACGCGAGGCCGTGTGTGCACGCGTACGCCGTGGCAGCGGCTCTCGATGACACATCAAGCTTCGCGAAGATGTTGTTGAGGTGGCGGGCCACGGTGTGCTCGCTGATGACCAGCTCGGAGGCGATGGAGCGGTTGGTCCGGCCCGCGGCCACGAGGCGCAGGACCTGGACCTCGCGCTCGGTGAGCTCGCCGGGGAACCGATGGCGCACGGTGTTGAGCAGGGCCGCCGCCCGCCGTTCGTCGGGCACCGCGCCCAGTCGCTCGAAGACCGCCCGGGCGGCCCGGAGTTCCAGCCGCGCGCCTTCGTCGTCCCCGGCGGCGCGGTCGGCGGCGGCCAGGGTCATACGGACCTGCGCGGCCTCGTACGGCACCCCCAGGTCCAGCCACAGCGACAGCGCCCGGTGCAGGAGTGGCAGGGCACCCTCCAGGTCACGCTCGGCGAATGCCACCGCGCCGCCCGCCGCAGCGGCGATCGCATGCAGCACCGTGGTCTCGGACTCGCGCAGCTGCTGCCACTCGCGCGCGGCCGACTCCAGTTCGTCCACTGCCGTACGGGCCTGGTCGAGCCGGCCGAGGGCGAGCGAGACCTCGGCCTGGGCCGCGAGCAACCGACAGCGTTCGAGGCGGCCGGGGCCACCGCCGGCGTCACCACCGTCATCGGCCGCGAGTGCGAGTCGCAGGGCTGCGGCGGAGGAGTCGGCCTTGCCCTGGGCCAGGCGCAGCAGCGCGAGGCCCGGCTGCGGGTCGCGGCCCAGCTCGTGCGCGCGGTCGTACGACGCCTCGGCCGCGGCAAGCTCGCCGCGCCGCCGCTGGATACCGCCGGTCAGATAGAACGCCTCCGCGGCGGCCCTCGCCTCGTAGGGCAGCAGTTCCTTGCAGGTCAGGGCGGCCTCGGTCGCAGCCCGGGACCATTCGCCGGACAGCTCGAGCACCTCGACCCGGTGTACCCGGCACAGACCCCGGAAGTTGTTCTCCTCGGGCATCGACGCACACCATGCCATGGCGGCGTCGGTCCACTCGGCGGCGCGTTCCAGGTCGGCGGAGGCCATGCACTGCTGGAGGCCCAGGCAGTAGATCCACCCGGTGAAGAAGGAGCTGAGCTCGCCCGCCATGGCCGAGCACATGGCGTCGTCGAGCAGTGCGAGCCCGCCTGCGATCCGCCCCTCGGCCAGCAGCACGCTCGCCTGCGCCTGGGTGCTCATGGTGAGGAGATCCGGGCTGCCGCAGCGCCGCGCGATACCGGCCATGCGGCGGGCACAGCTCATGGCCTCCTCGAAGGCGCCACGCCGCTGCGCCTCTTCTGCCTCAACCCAGGCGAGATAGCACTGCTCGACGCATTCGGGCTCGTTGCTGAGGTGCTGCCGCGCCCGGCGCAGCCAGCCGGCGGCCGCGGCCATGCGTCCTGCCAGCTGAAACTCGTAGAAGAGCATCCAGGCGCTGAATCCGGCCCGGCGGGCGGCACCGGCGGCCACGTAGCCGGAGTATGCCTTGGTCCGCGCGGTGATCGATTCCTCGACGCGGCTGGTCCACCAGGCGGCGTCGGCAAGTACGGCGAAGTCATCCGGGCTCATGCGGTCGTGGTCGAGTTCACGCAGAGCGGCGTACGCCTCGGCCCAGGCCTCCCGCGCCACAGCATCCCTCGCCTGCTCGATTGCCTGATCGACGGCTTGATCCCTGCCGGTTATCTGCTCAGCCACGGCGGCTCCCTTCTCGCTCTCCGCGAGCCGGACCACCCCTCACCAGCATAGGAGCGCGCAGCTCCGAGGCGCGCGAGGCAGGGACCGGGCGGCGCGCTCCGGGCAGACCGCGCGCCCGGCCCGCCGGGGCCCACCACGGCTCACAGCCGCCCTCCGGTGCGCATCTATAGACTTGACGCTGACCGTTTTGGTCTCAGATCACTCTTTTGGTGCTCTCCATGGCGACACAAGAGCCCGGCCCGTCGTCCGCCACGCAGCCGGACGATGCCCACCTCCTTCAGCAGGCGCTCGACGCGGTCAGGGTCGGGGCCTGGAACTGGGACATCCGCACCGGCGACCTGACCTGGGACAAAGAGATGCCACTGGTCCTCGGCATCGGCCCGGACGTCTTCGACGGGCGGATCGAAACCTGGCGGAGCCTGATCCACCCCGATGACCTGCCCGTTGTGCTGGCGCAGGCCGAGCAGGCCCTGCGGGAAGGCGCCGAGTACAACACCAAACACCGGGTGCGCCGGCCGGATGGCACCGTCGGCTGGGTCGCGGTCCGCGGCCGGATCGTCCTCGGCGAGGACGGCGCACCCGCCCACATGGTGGGGCGGCTCTGGGAGACCACCGAGAGCCTGGCCGCCCTGGACTCGGTCGGCCGCGCCCTGCGGCACATGAGCGACGGATTCCTCGCCGTCGACGCCGACTGGAGGGTCCTCTACGTCAACGGCCTGGCCGAGCGACTCCTCGGCCCTTCGCGGGAACTCGTCGGCCGGACCCTGTGGGACATCCAGCAAGTCAGTGCGCCCGGCCTCGAATCGGGGTGCCGCCAAGCCGTCGCCGACGGCAGGCCGGCGGGGCTGGATCTGCGGTTGCCCGCCGACGGCCGCTGGTACCACCTGCGGCTGATCCCGGTGCCCGACGGACTGACGGTCTATCTGACCGATGTCACCGAGAGACGCCAGGTGGAGGAGGAGCGGCTGGCAGCGGAACACGCGGCCGCCGAACGAGCCGCACGCATTGGGGAGCTGACCGCGGCGCTCGCCGAGGCACTCACCGCGGAGGACGTGGTGGCCGCGGCCGCCGAGCGGGTGCTGCCGCTGTTCGGCGCGACCGGGCTGATCGTGCAGGCCCGTGAAGGCGGCCGGGTACAGCCCGTCGGGTCGGTCGGATACCCGCTCGCATTTCTCGACCAACTGGCCAGGGGCGGCATCCCCGCCGGTTCCCTCAGCGAACTCGCGCTGAAGGACGGTATCCCGAGGTTCATCGCCTCGCTGGAGGAGATGGAAGCCGACTACCCGGGGATGAGCGGCCTCCCGAGCATGAGCGGGAAGCAGGCCTGGGCATTCCTGCCGCTGATGGTCTCCGGCCGCGCGGTCGGCGGCTGCGTGGTCTCCTTCGACCGGCCCCGCCGTCTCACCGGGGAGGAGCGCACCCTGCTGGTCGCGCTCAGCGGACTGGTCGCCCAGGCCCTGGAACGGGCCAGGCAGTACGACGCCGAGCACGGCCGTGCGCAGGCGTTGCAACGCGGCCTGCTCCCCCGGGCGCTGCCGTCCCTGCCGGCCGTCGCCGCTGCCGCCCGCTATCTGCCGGCCAGCGAGGGCACCCTCGGCGGCGACTGGTACGACGTCATTCCGCTCTCCGCCGACCGCGTCGCGCTGGTCATCGGCGACGTGATGGGCCACGGCCTCCCCGAGGCCGCCACCATGGGCCGACTGCGCACCGCCGTACACACCCTGGCCGGTCTCGAACTGCCTCCCGACGAGTTGTTCTCCCACCTCAACGACCTGGTCAGCGAGCTCGGCGACGATTTCTACGCCACGTGCCTCTACGCCCTCTACGATCCCGCCTCCGGCCTCTGCACGTTCGCCGGTGCCGGACACCCTCCACCGGCTGTCGTTCACCCCGACGGCTCGGTGCACTTTCCCGATGTCGCCGCCAACCCTCCGCTCGGCGCGGCCACGCCGCCCTTCGAGACCACAGAGCTGAGGCTCCCCGAGGGAAGCCTCCTGGTGCTCTACACCGACGGTTTCGTGGAATCCGCCCGGCGCGACATCGACAGCGGCATCGAGCAGTTGGCCAAGGCACTCACCGTCGGCCTCGACGGCGCGCGGGACACGGGACCGCCCGAGGTCGCGGAGGCCTCACCGGGTCCCGAGTGGCCGGCGCCCCACCGCCACACCGAAGCCGGGCATCTCGACCGGCTCTGCGATTCGCTCGTCTCGGCTCTCCTGCCCGCCCAGGAGGAGACCAACGACGACGCCGCTCTGCTCGTTGCCCGCACCCACACGCTCGCCGCCGAGGACATGGCCACCTGGCCCCTGCCCGAGGACCCCCTCGCGGCGGGCCTGGCCCGCGACCATGTCCGGCATCAGCTGGCCGCATGGCAGCTCGACGATCTGGTCATGACCACCGAGCTGATCGCCAGCGAGCTGGTGGGCAATGTGGTGCGCCACGCGAAAGGCCCCGTCCGGCTGCGCCTGCTCCGGAGCCGGACGCTCATCTGCGAGGTCTCGGACGGCAGTCTCACCACGCCCCGTATCCGCCGTGCCCTGGACACCGACGAAGGCGGCCGCGGACTCCAACTGGTGGCCGCGCTCAGTCATCGCTGGGGCACTCGTTACACCTCCGACGGCAAGTGCATCTGGACCGAGCAGCCATTGCCCGAGCCCCCGCGGTGAAGGCTCAGTGCTTGCCGGCGGCCTCCGTACGGCCGAACCGGAGAGAGGGCCGCCACCGCATCACCCGGGTTGCCACGGCGGCGTATGCGATGCCGACGACGAGTGAGACGATCATGGACACCACCGCGAACTGGTCCTCCAGGCGCGGGAAAACCTGCCAGTGCGTCACGTAGATGTAGAGCGAGCTGCCGGCCAGCACGCCTGCCACGCGGTTGACAGAGGCCAGACTCGGCAGATTCCGCACCCACACCAGCAGGGCGAGGCCGCCGATGATGACCGCCTCGCGGGCCGGCTGTCCGAAGAGGCCCGGAACTGTCGCCACGGCTGCGGCCGTTACCAGCAGCCGCTGCCGCACCGTGGTGGCCTTCGCGGCGGCCCACCCCATGGCGAAGAGCCAGAAGACGGTGACCGCCAGGGGAATGTGGCCGCGGGCGTCGAGGCCGAGGAGGTCGTAGCGCCCGATCAGACCGAGCGTCATCAGGGCCACGGGAAAGGCGAAGGGGAAGCGTCTCTCGGTGCGGTCCACGAGCGGTACGGCAAGCACGGCGGTGGCTGCCGCGAGGATGTAGAGCAGGGCCTCGATGAACCAGAAGCCGGTGTGCGGTCCGAGGAGGCTGGTGAGCAGCAGGACGTCGGTGAGCCGATAGTCGTCGGTGATCAGCAGCATCAGTGCCAGCCAGGCAATGCTCGGTGCGGCGATCCGTGTGATGCTCCGCCCGAGGTTGCGCAGGCGCTCTGGGCGGTCGGCCGAAGTGAGGTGGAAGCGGGCGAAGTTGTACCCGGCGACTCCGAGCAGCACATGGGCGCCGCCCTTGACCATGAAGAGATGGATGTGCGAGCCGACGATCAGCACGATGGCGACGGCGCGCAGGGCGACCCCGGTCTCCAGGGTGCGGCGGCGGGTTTTCGGCCGGTCCTCGGCCGGCTGCCCCGACGACTTGCTGAGCTCACGGATCGGGAGCGTGTGCCAGTTGTCCGGCAGATGGCCGAGTGCCTCCTCGAGGTTCAGCGATATCTCTACGTAACTCAGCGAGTCGCCGCCCAGGCCGACGAAGCTGCTGTCCTCGTTGACCTGGTCCCGGTCGAGAATCTCCGCGTACAGCCGGCACAGGTCGACGGGTCCGGTGGGCGTCGTACGCCCGGCCGGCCCGGATGTCGCCGCGGTTGCAAGGGACTCGGGCCGGGACAGTTCGCGTATGGCCCGGTAGTCGGCCTTTCCCGTGGCGAGCCGGGGCAGTTCGGACAGGACATGGACGCGTACGGCGCGAGCCGGCAGGCCGCATTCGCCGGTCACCATCCGCCGCACGCGCACCGGGTCGACAGCGTCCGGATCTCCCGCGACGGCCACCACCAACTCGTCGTCGTCACCGGTGCAGCAGGCGGTGACGCCGTGCTTCTCGAGCATCGCCTCGACTTGTTGCGGATCGATCCGCAGGCCGAGGATCTTCGCGAACCGGCTTCGCCGCCCGAGCAGTTCGTACAGCCCCTCGGGGGTGCGCCGGGCTATGTCGCCGGTGTGCAGCTCGTCGATGGACCGGCCGAGCCCGAGGTCGTCGGGGCTTTCGGCGTAGCCGAGCATGACGTTGGGGCCCGCGTACACCAGCTCGCCGGTGTCCTGGCCGGGCCAGTCCGGCAGCGGCTCCAACCGGAAGGAGCCGCCGGGGATCGCGACACCGGCCGCCTCGGGATGCGCGTGAGCGAGGTCGGGTGGCAGGTACGCCATACGGGCCGTCGCCTCGGTCTGGCCGTACATGACGAACAGGTCCCAGCCGGCGGCCCGGCCCAGGGCCGCGTAGTGCGCCACCCGGTCGGGTGCCAGCCGCCCGCCTGCCTGGGTGACGTAGCGCAGATGCGGCAGCTCCATCGTGGCGAAGCCGACCCGGTCGAGCAGGTCGAAGGTGTACGGGACCCCCGCGAAAGTCGAACCCCGGCCTGCCTTGAACAGCTCCCAGAAGCAGGTGTCGGCGACCGAGAGGTCGGTGAGGATCACGCCGGCGCCGCGCAGCAGATGGCTGTGGATGACGGAGAGGCCGTAGCAGTAGTGCATGGGCAGGGTCGTGACCGCGCGGTCGCTGTCGCGGATGCCCAGGTATTCCGCAATGGATTCCGCGTTGGCCTGCAGGTTCTCGTGCGACAGGCGGACGAGTTTGGGTGAGCCGGTGGAGCCTGAGGTGCTGAGCAGCAGCGCGAGGTCCGGGTGCAGGGTGTGCGCGGAGACCGCGCGTCGCTCGTCGAGCACCCATGCGCCGCCGTCGGGGCGCGCCACGACATCCGGGTTGTACGCGTCGGTCAGCGACTGGACGGCTTCGGCATGGTCGCCGGGCACCAGCAGGACGGGGTGCCCCGCCGCCAGCGCCGCGAGGTGGATGACGAGGGCGTCGACCGTGTTGGCGCCGACGAGGAGGACCAGGCGCCGTTCCGGGCCGAGGCGGTGTGCGGTCTCGGCCACCCGTTCGGCGAGCTCACCGTAGGACACCGAGCCATCGGCGGTGATGACCGCCGTGCGGTCACCGTGGGCCGCGAGACTGCGGGCGAAGGGGACGGTCTTGGTGCCTGGGAGCAGGCCGGAAGGCGCTATCACGAGCGCATCTTAGGAAAGCCTTACTTTATTTGATAGTCACAGAGATGTCACAGCCGATCCACCGAAGATCCACATGTCAGCGGCCGGTAGGGTCGGCTGCGCCGAGAGGTCACCGGCACCGGGGCTGTTGTGTACGTCACTCTTGACGTTTAGGTTAGCTTTACCTTATTCATAGGGCGTTCAAAGGTTCCTCCGCGGCACCGTCACGCCGCTCGCTCCCTGACGACGCGACGCGCGGCGACGGAAGTGAGCCATGCAGGAAGGCTTCCCTCATGCGACGCCCCTTGGTCCGACGTCTGACCGCGCTCGTCGCGGCAGCTCTGCTTGTGCCCGCGCTCGCGGGCTGCGGCAACGACGAGGACGACGCTGGGCTCGTCATCTACTCCGGCCGCAACGAGAAGCTGGTCAAACCCCTGCTGGACGAGCTGGAGAAGGCTGTCGGCACCAAGGTCGCCGTCCGCTACGGCGACAGCGCCGAGCTTGCTGCCCAGATCCTGGAGGAGGGCGACAAGACCAAGGCCGGGCTGTTCTTCTCCCAGGACGCCGGAGCGCTCGGAGCCCTCTCCACGAAGGGCCTTCTCCAGAAGCTGCCGCAGGCGTCGCTGGACCAGGTCGACGCGGCGTTCCGCGGCGGCGCCGGCGACTGGGTGGGCACCTCCGGGCGCGTGCGTGTCCTCGCGTACAACCCCGGCAAGGTCGCCAAGGTGCCGGACAGCGTCCATGAGCTGACCAAGCCGGATTGGAAGGGCAAGATCGGATACGTTCCGACCAACGCCTCGTTCCAGGCCTTCGTCACCGGCATGCGCGTCCTGGAGGGCGACGAAGCCACCCGCACCTGGCTCAAAGGCCTGAAGGCCAACGACCCGAAGGTGTACGAGAACAACCTCAAGGTGCTGGAAGCCGTCGGTGAGGGCGAAGTCTCCCTCGGCCTGGTCAACCACTACTACTGGTACGAGCAGGTCGCCGAGAAGGGCGAGGACAAGGTCGGCGCAAAGATCCACTTCCTCCCCGGCGGCGACCCGGGCGCCCTGGTGAACACGGCCGGAGTCGGCATCCTCAAGGGCAGCGACCAGGCCCCGGTGGCCCAGAAGGCCGTCGACTTCCTCCTCTCGAAGAAGGCCCAGACCTACTTCGCCGAGGAGACCAAGGAGTACCCGCTGGCCGCAGGCGTCACCAGCACGGTCAAGGACCTGCCGCCGCTGAAATCCCTCGACGCCCCCAAGATCGACCTCGGCAAGCTCGATTCGCTTCAGGAGACGCTGAAGATGCTTCAGGACGTCGGGATGGTCTGAGCCGTCATGCACACCAAGGATCCCGTCGTACGGACGGATCCCGCAGCCCGGCCGCCCGGCACTCCCGCGCCGACCGGGCGGCCGGGGGGCGGTCGCCGTCCGCCGGCCGTCCTGCTGGTTCCGGCCGCTGTCGCCGCGGTGTTCGCGCTGCTGCCGCTCGGCTATCTCGCGGTGCGCTCCCTGGAGCGCGGCCCCGGCTTCGCCTGGGATGTCGTCGCCCATGAGCGCACCGCCCAGCTGCTCGGCCGCAGCCTCGGACTCGCCGCCGTCGTTGTGACGGCCTGTCTGTTTCTGGGCGTCTCGCTGGCCTGGCTGACCGTGCGGACCTCGCTGCCCGGTGCCCGCGCCTGGTCGGTGCTGGTGACCCTGCCGCTGGCCGTGCCCAGTTACGTCGCGGCCTTCGCCTGGCTCTCCGCCTTCCCGGAACTGGCGGGCTTCTCAGGAGCCGCGCTGGCACTGACACTGGTCAGCTTCCCGTACGTGTACCTGCCGGTCACCGCGGCGCTGCGCGGCACCGATCCGGCGCAGGAAGAAGTGTCCCGCTCGCTCGGCCTCGGGCCGCTGCGGACCTTCCTGCGTGTCACGCTGCCCCAGATCCGCCCTGCGGCGGCGGGAGGCGCGGTGCTGGTCGCGCTGTATGTGCTGTCCGACTTCGGCGCGGTCTCCCTGATGCGCTACGACACCTTCACCCGCGGCATCTACACGTCCTACCGGGCGAGTTTCGACCGCACCCCGGCAGCCGCACTGAGCGTCGTGCTGGTGGTGATGACCGTGGCACTGGTCGCCCTCGAGGCACGTACGCGGGGACGCGCCGGGCACGCCAGGACGGGTACCGGCACGGCACGCCGCGCCGTCCGCACGCCGCTGGGGCGATGGCTGTTGCCCGCGCTGGCCTGGTGCGCGACGGTCACGGCCGTCGCCGTGGTCATTCCGCTGGCCACGCTCGGATACTGGCTGGCCGTCGGCAACTCCGCGACCTGGGACCCGGCCGGACTTCTCAACATTGCAGCAACGACGCTCGGCATCGCCGCCGCGGGCGCCGCGCTCACGACGCTGCTCGCCCTGCCCATCGGGGTGATCGCCGCCCGCCACCGGGGCCGGACCGCGCATCTGCTGGAGCAGTCCGCCTACGCGGGCCACGCCCTGCCGGGCATCACCGTCGCGCTGTCCCTGGTCTTCTTCGCCGTGCGCTACGCCGAACCGCTCTACCAAGAACTCCCGTTGCTGATCTGCGCGTACGCCGTGCTCTTCCTGCCCGTGGCGGTGGCCGCCACCCGCGCCGCCGTGCTCCAGGCACCACCTGTCCTGGAGGACGTCGCACGCTCCCTCGGCCGCAGCCCGCTGCGCGTGCTGCGTGAGGTCACCGTGCCGCTGGCCGCACCCGGCGTCGCCGCAGGGGCAGCCCTGACCTTCGTGGTCTGCATGAAGGAACTGCCCGCCACCCTGCTGCTGCGCCCCACCGGCATGGACACCCTCGCCACCCGCCTGTGGACGGAGACGGGAAGCGGATCGTTCGCCGCAGCCGCCCCGTACGCCGCAAGCCTGATCCTGCTGGCCGCCGTCCCCTCCTACCTCCTCGGGAGGCACCGCACATGACCGCTCTGCAGATCACCGGAGTGTCCAAGGCCTACTGCCCGGAAGCGGCCGTCCTCGACGGCCTCGACCTCACCGTGCCCGGCGGCGCGCTCGCGGCCGTGCTCGGCCCGTCCGGCTGCGGCAAAACCACCCTGCTCCGCATCATCGCCGGCTTCCTGCGCGCCGACTCGGGCACCATCACGGTCGCCGGACGCACCCTGACCGCCCCCGGTCTGAACCTGCCACCAGAGAGCCGCAGCATCGGCATCGTCCCGCAGGAGGGCGCGCTCTTCCCGCACTTGAGCGTCGAGCGCAACGTCGCCTTCGGCCTGTCCACCACCGATCGCGGCACGCGCCGCAGCCGGACCGAGGAGATGCTCGAACTCGTCGGCCTGGGCGGCTACGGCAAGCGGATGCCACACGAACTCTCCGGCGGTCAGCAGCAACGCGTAGCCCTGGCCCGGGCGCTGGCACCACAACCCGCGCTGGTCCTGCTCGACGAGCCGTTCAACGCCCTCGACAGCGCACTGCGCGCGGGAGTCCGTGCAGATGTCCGCGCCGCCCTGCGCGCCACGGGAGCCACAGCCGTGCTGGTCACCCACGACCAACAGGAAGCCCTCTCGACGGCCGACCTCGTCGCCGTCGTACGGAACGGGAAGGTCGCCCAGTGCGACACGCCCCAGGAGGTCTACCAGCACCCCGTCGACCCCTGGGTGGCGCGCTTCGTCGGCGACGCCGTACTCCTGCCCGCAACCGCCGCCAACGGCACAGCCACCACCGCGCTGGGCCGGCTGCCCCTCGCCCCGCCCGCCGGGGACAGCCGCAGTGGGACCGTTCTCCTGCGACCGGAGCAACTGCAACTGGCCGAACCCACCACGGCAGTCCAGGGCACCGTGACCGAGGTGAGCTTCTACGGCCACGACGCCATGGTCACCGTCGACGTCGACGGACTGGCGAGCCCGGTGGATATCCGGGTCACCGGACCCGTTGCCGTACACCCCGGCCAGCGCACCGGCATCCACGTCACGGGCGAGGCGACCCTGCACGCCTGAGTGCACGGCTCTCATGGGCGCTGCACCACACCGGGGGGCGGAAGTATGTTGTCCCACCACATGTGCCCGTGACCTGCGCGTTTCTACGGTGTGGCGACACAGCGACATCCCCGTCCCCGCCCGGAAGTGATGACCATGGCCTCGGCATCCGCCCCACCAGCCACCGCCCCCAGCTCCCTCAAGCGCATCGTCGCCGCGAGCCTCATCGGCACCACCATCGAGTGGTACGACTTCTTCCTCTACGGATCGGCCGCTGCGCTGGTCTTCAACAAGCTGTTCTTCCCCGGCTCCGACCCGCTCGTCGGAACCCTGCTCTCCTTCCTCACCTACGCCGTCGGGTTCGCCGCCCGCCCCCTCGGTGCGCTGGTCTTCGGGCACTACGGCGACCGGCTCGGCCGCAAGAAGCTGCTGGTGCTGAGCCTGCTGCTGATGGGTGGGGCGACCTTCGCGATCGGGCTGCTGCCGACGCATGCCACCGTCGGGAGCGCCGCGCCCGTCCTGCTCACCGCGCTGCGGCTGGTGCAGGGATTCGCGCTCGGCGGTGAGTGGGGCGGCGCCGTGCTGCTCGTGTCGGAGCACGGGGACGCCAAACGGCGCGGGTTCTGGGCGTCCTGGCCGCAGACCGGCGCTCCGGCCGGGCAGTTGCTCGCCACCGGCGTACTGTCGGCGCTCACCGCGCTGCTCTCGGACGCCGCGTTCACCTCATGGGGCTGGCGCATACCCTTCCTCCTCTCCGGTGTGCTGGTGATCGTCGGCCTGTGGATTCGTCTCTCTGTCGATGAATCACCGGTCTTCAAGGCCGCGCTGGCACAGGCCGAGGAGCGCAAGGCCGTGGCCGGGCAGGCCGAGAAGATGCCGCTCGTCGCCGTGCTTCGGCACCACTGGCGCGATGTGCTGGTCGCGATGGGCGCCCGCATGGCGGAGAACATCAGCTACTACGTCATCACCGCCTTCATCCTCGTGTACGCGACGACCGCCGTGGAGATGAGCAAGCAGACCGCTCTCAATGCCGTACTCATCGCCTCTGCCGTGCACTTCGCGGTCATCCCGGCGTGGGGCGCGCTCTCGGACCGGATCGGGCGCAGGCCGGTGTATCTCATCGGCGCGGTCGGCGTCGGCGCATGGATGTTCCCGTTCTTCTCGCTCATCGACACCGGCAGCTTCGGCAATCTGCTGCTCGCCGTCACGGTCGGGCTGGTGTTCCACGGAGCGATGTACGCACCGCAGGCCGCCTTCTTCTCCGAGATGTTCGCGACCCGCATGCGGTACTCAGGTGCGTCCATCGGCGCGCAGTTCTCCTCGGTCGCGGCCGGTGCCCCGGCACCGCTGATCGCCACCGCGCTGCTCGCCGACTACGACTCGTCGACACCGATCGCCCTGTATGTGATCGCCGCGGCGCTGATCACGGTGGTGGCCATCGGGTGTGCGCGCGAGACCCGGCAACGGGATCTGAACGCTGTCGATGCGGAGCCGGCGGAGGAAGCGCCCCCTGCCCGCCCGGCGGATGTGCGCACCGCCTGACGGACGCAGGACGCGCACTCCCGTCTGCCGCGCGGACTCCCGAGGGGGTCCGCGCGGGGGCGCGTCCGGCTCAGCGGGCGACCGAGACGGACATGGCGTGCAGCCGCAGCGCCAGCTGGATCTCGAGCGCACGGCCCGGGGACTGCCAGTCAGGGCCGAGCAGCCGGCCTATTCGCTCCAGGCGCTGGGCCACGGTGTTCACATGAACGTGCAGATCGTCCTTCGTACGGGCAGGGCTCATGCCGCTCGCGAAGTACGCGTCGAGCGTGCGCACCAGGTCCGTGCCGCGCTTGCGGTCGTACTCGACGACCTCGCCCATCGTCCGCCGGACGAAACCGTCGATGTCACCGGGGTCGGCGAGCAGCAGACCGAGGAAACCCAGGTCCTGCGCCGCGGCTCCCTGCCCGGAGCGGCCGAGCAGACGCAGAGCGTCGAGGCAGCGGCGCGCCTGTTCGTACGCCCCCGCTATCGGGCCGGGATCGCCGGCGGGCGCTGCGACCGGCGAGGAGGCGCCGACCGTGACCAACTCCCTGAGCGTGCCGCCCAGTTGTCTGGCTGTCTGGCGAGCGAGATCGGAAGCGCTGTCGCGGGGGCCGAGCGGCAGCAGCAGGACGGTGCCGCCGTCGCGGGCGGCCGCCAGACCCGAGCGGGTCGCGGCCAGATGCGAGGCGGCCGACCACAGCCGCTGCCGGTCCGCGGTCTCCCGTTCCCCGGTGGCCGCCGCATCGCCGCCGCGCCCCCCGGCGTTCGGGCCCGAGCCGTCCGCCCCGGCTGCGTCGATCCGCGCGGCCAGCACCACATGCGGCACGTCGAGATCGGCATGCAGCCGGGCCGCCCGTTCGCGCAGCAGCCGCGGGTCCCGGTCCGCCGCGTCGAGAAGGTCGTCGAGCAGCTCGCCGCGTACCCGCTGTTCGGCCTCGTGGGCGGAGCGCCGGGCGAGCAGTAGAAGTGAGGTGACCATGGCGGCGCGCTCCAGGGTGCGGCGGTCGACGGGGTCGAGGTCGCGGTGCCCTCGGAGCACCAGGGCCCCCAGCAGCTCACCGCCCGCCGACACCGCGGCCACCCAGTCGTCCCCATGCCGTATGGCGCGCCCGTCGGCTCCGGCCGCTTCGAGGTCGTCGTCCGTGAACTCGACCGTGCCGTCGAGGACTTCGGACAGCGCGGCAGCCACATCATGGACGCCGCCACCGCGCAGGACGACCTCGGTCAGCCGGTCGTGGACCTCCGACGCACGCTCGATGACGCCACTGTGGTCCCGGATGATCTCGTTGGCCCGCTCCAGCTCGGCGAGGGCGGAGCGGGTCTCGGCCAGCAGGTTCGCGGTGTCGATGGCGACGGCGGCATGGGCGGCGAACGAGGCGAGCAGCGCGACCTGTTCCCGTTCGAAGACTCTCGCGCGGCGGTCCGCCGCGAAGAGCACGCCGATGACCTGGCTGCCGAGCATCAGCGGCACTCCGAGGATCGCGACCAGGCCCTCGTCACTGACGGCAGTGTCGATCGTTCTGGTGTGCTCGAAGCGGGCGTCGTCGAAATAGCTGTCGGTGACATACGGCCGTGCGGTCTGGGCGACGAGCCCGCCGAGCCCCTCCCCCATGCCGAGCCGCAGCTGCTGGAAGCGTGCCGAGACCGAGCCTTCGGTGACACGCATATAGGTGTCGCCCGCCGACGGGTCGTTCAGGCTCAGGTAGGCGACCTCGGTGCCGAGCAGTGAGCGCGCGCGCTGCACGATCGCGCGCAGCACGGCGTCGAGATCGCGCAGGCCCGCCAGATCGTGCGCGGTCTCGAAGAGCGCGGACAGCTCGGCCTCACGCCGTCGCCGTCCCTCCAGCTCGGCCCGGACCCGCAGCGCGAGCTGCTTGGCCTGGTCGAGCGCGGCGAGTTCGTCCGGTCCGGCGCCGCTCGCGCGGGCGAGCAGCAGCGGCCGGTCGTACGCTTCGGCGGCGGCACCGCGGGCGAGGAGCTCCAGGTAGGAGGCTTGATCGTGGGACATGGACACAGGATTACCTGCCGTACGGGTGGGCGCACCAGACCTGTGGACGACGAAGCCGTTGTGGACAACCTCGTCACCCACTAGTGAGCGGTCCAGCCGCCGTCGAGGGTGAGCGAGGTGCCGGTGATGAAGGACGCCTGCGGGGTGCACAGATACAGCACCGCTTCGGCGACCTCCTCCGGCTCGATCAGCCGCTTGATCGCGGAGTCCTTGAGCAGTACGTCGGCGAGCACCCGCTCCGCTGCCACGGAGTGGGCAGCGGCCTGGTCGGCGATCTGCCGCTCGACCAGGGGCGTGCGGACATAGCCGGGATTGACGCAGACCGATGTCACCCCGTGCGGGGCGCCCTCGAGTGCCGCGGTCTTGGAGAGCCCCTCAAGACCGTGTTTGGCGGCCACATACGCGGACTTGAAAGCAGAGGCGCGCAGCCCATGGACGGAGGAGATATTGACGATGCGGCCCCACCCCTGCGCGTACATGTGCGGCAGCGCGCCCCTGATCAGGCGGAACGGCGCTTCCAGCATCACGGTGAGCACGGTGTGGAAGACGTCCGGCGGGAACTCCTCGATGGGCCGGACCAGTTGCAGCCCCGCGTTGTTGACCAGGATGTCCGCGCCGGCCGCGGCCGCCTCGGCCGCGTCGAGATCGGTGAGATCCAGGACGTCCGGTTCGACGGCGCCCGCCAGCCCGTCGGCGTGCGCGGCGAGGGCATGGAGGCCGTCGGCGTCCCGGTCGACGGCCCTGACCTTGGCTCCGGCGGCCGCCAGTCGCAACGCACACGCCCGGCCGATACCGCCGGCCGCGCCGGTGACGAGTGCCGTACGGCCGCCGAGGTCGAGAGCGACCGAAGGGGCAGCGAGGTGGGGTGCGGGACCTGGTGTGGTGGGGGCGGTCATGCTTCGCACCCTAGGCAGTGATGATCCGCCGACCGATGTGGTCAGCGCCCATACTTCACCGCTGGGTGGTGGGTTGGAACCATGCAGGACCCTCGGTCAGGGCCTGCTTGATCCGGAAGAGGGCGAAGTCCTTGAGCTCCGGCAGGGAGTCCGCGGAGAACCACCCCACCTCCAGCGACTCGTCGTCGTTGACACGCGCCTGACCGCCCACCGCCCGGCAGCGGAAGGTGATGTCCATGAACTGGCACCGGTCGCCGTTCGGGTAGATGACGGGCTTGGGCAGCCCCTGGACGAGCACGACCCGTTCGGCGACACAGCGCACCGCGGTCTCCTCGTACACCTCGCGCACTGCCGTCACGGCCGGCTGCTCCCCCGGCTCGGGAATCCCGCCGATGACCGACCACTTGCCGGTGTCGACACGCCTGCCGAGCAGCACACGGCCCTTGTCGTCGAAGACGACCGCGCTGACGCCGGGCAGGAGGAGCAGCTGATGGCCCGCATCGGCCCGGATCTGGCGGATGAAGTCAGGGGTTGCCATGTACTCGACCCTAACCGGCGCCGGCTGAACTCACCGGCGGAGGCGTCCTCCCGGGGGGGCACCGTGTCCCGGCCGGCGTCACCGCGTCCCCGCACCGTGTCCTAGCCGGCGTCGACCGTGCCCTGCCCCGCCTTCCGCAGCCTGCGGGCCTGCGCCGCACGGGCGACGGCCCAGCCCACGCCGCCGGCCGCGACCAGCACCAGAATCCGCTCGGGCCAGGTACCCAGCCGGGTCGCGGGAGTGAGCGAGGAACGCAGCGGCACCTCGGCGACCAGGGCGTCCGGCGTGAACATCTCCGTCCTCTGGACGATCTTCCCGTCCGGCATGATCACCGCGCTGACGCCGCTGGTCACGGGAACGACGACGGAGCGCCCGTGCTCGACGGCCCGCACCTGCGACATGGCCAGCTGCTGATAGGTCATCTCACTGCGGCCGAAGGTGGCGTTGTTGCTGGGTACGGAGATCAGCTGCGCGCCGTGGGTGACCGTGTCCCGCGCGGCGTCGTCGAACGCCGCCTCGAAGCAGGTGACAAGTCCGACCCTGGTACCCGCCAGATCGAAGACACCCACCTTGTGGCCGGGGCCGAAGTCACGCCGGACCCGGTCGACGTCGGCGCTGAAGAGCCGTACGAAGGAGCGCATCGGGATGTACTCGCCGAACGGCTGGACATGACGCTTGTCGTAGGTGTTGACGGGCCCGCCCACCGGGTCCCATTCGATCAGGGTGTTGCGGAGCTTGCCGGTGTCGGGAGTGACGACGGCGCCCACGACGGTCGGTACGCCGATCGCCTTCACCGCCCGGTCGATCACGAGCTTGGCGTCGGGATTGCGGTACGGGTCGAGGTCCGAGGAGTTCTCGGGCCACAGCACGAAGTCCGGCTTCGCCACCTTGCCCGCCGTCACATCGGCGGCGAGCTGCTGGGTGCGGCGGGCGTGGTTGTCGAGGACGGCGCGGCGCTGGGAGTTGAAGTCGAGCCCCAGGCGCGGCACGTTGCCCTGGATCGCAGCGACGGTCGCGGTGCCGTCCTCGGCGCTGTCGTCGACGAGCGGCAGGGCGGCGAGGCTCCCGGCGACCGGGACGAGCACGGTGAGGACCGCTGCGAGAGCCGCACCGCGCGGCAGTTCGCCGGTACGCCGGTACGCGTGAACGCGGCGGGCGGTCTCGTACAGACCGAAGCCGCACAGGACGACCGCGAAACTGAGCAGCGGCGTCCCACCCACCGCGGCCAGCGGCAGAAAGACGCTGTCCGCCTGGCCGAAGGCGATCTTGCCCCAGGGGAAGCCGCCGAACGGCATCCGCGCGCGGGCCGCCTCGCCCACGATCCACACCCCGGCGGCCCACACCGGCCACACGGGCAGCCGGGACACCGCGGCGATGCCCATGCAGGCGAGGGCGACGAACACGGCCTCCGCCGCCGTCAGGGCCACCCACGGCAGGGCGCCGACCTCCTCGCCCGTCCAGACGAGCAGGGGCAGCAGAAAGCCGAGGCCGGTGAGGTAGCCGAGGCCGAAGGCGGGCCGCAGCCTGCGCCCGTACAAGGTCCAGCCGAGCAGGGCGAACGCGGGCAGGGCCAGCCACCACAGGGGCCGCGGCGGGAAGCTCAGGAACAGCATCACCCCGGACAGCGCGGCGGCACCCGGCCGAACGGACCGGCGCAGCAGCGGGTGGCCTGCGGCGGTGGCGGGCTGGGGGGTGTCGACGGAGGTGACGGTGGCGCTCACCCAGCGGAGTCTACGGCGGGTGGCCGTGCTCTCGGCAGTCCGGTCCGGATCACCGGCCGGCTGACGCATCTGCGGGTCGGGCCGCCCGCCGCCGCTGCCGCAATCCGGGACGGCCTGGCCCTACCGCTGCCGCAACTCCGGGACCGCCTGCCCCCACCCCTGCCGCAACTCCGGGACCGCCTGCCCCCACCCCTGCCGCAACTCCGGGACCGCCTGCCCCCACCCCTGCCGCAACTCCGGGACCGCCTGCCCCCACCCCTGCCGCAACTCCGGGACCGCCTTCCGCCCCCGCTGCCGCAACGTTCCTGCGCAACCCATCCACAAACACCCGCATCTGCCGTTACCGTGTGCGCCAGTCCTGCCACCCGATCCGGTTCGGCTGCTGCGGCAGGGCCCGTCACAGGTCGGGGGGTCGACGGGATGGCTGCACCGGACAGCCGGTCCGCGGCGCGCGAGCGCGGCAGCGCGGCCGATGTCGTCGGCGTCGCCGTCCTCAGCGGATGCGTCGTGTGGTCGCTCGTCAGCGCGGCCGGGCGCGAGGCACGGCCTGAGGGCGTACTGCTCGCCGTGTTCGCCGTCGCCGCGGGCTACGCCTGCGGCCGTATCAGCGGCACACTCCTGCCGGTCGCCGCCCCGTCCGCGGCGGCGCTCGCCGCGCTCGGTCTGGCGCTCGCATCGCGGGAGGGCGTACCCGGTGCCAACGCGGGCGCCCCCATCCAGCCGGGTCACACCGGGGCGGCCGCCGCCCTGCTGGTACTCGCCGCGGGCGCCGGCTGCTGCGCCGCCTCCGCCGCCCGCCCGCCGGTGCTGCGTCTCGCAATGCGTCTGCTCGCTCTCGCCGTCGCCTCCACCGCGCTGGCGCTCGGTTCCGTGACCGCGTTCGCCGCCGCGATCGGCGTGCTGCTCTGCTCGCTCGCGGCGGCCCGGATGCGCTGGCGGACCCTGGCACTCGGCGGACTCGCCGTCGCCACCGCCCTGGTCGTCGCCACCACATGGGGCGTGGCCGAGGACGCCCTGCCGGAGGGACTCACGGTCTCGCTGGAAGGCCAGCTGACCCAGAACCGGGTGGCGCTGTGGCAGGACGCGGTCGCCCTCGCCAAGGAGGATCCCTTACGGGGCGTGGGCCCCGACCGCTTCGGCACGCTGAGCAGCACCGCGCAGCAGTCGCTGGGCTCCGACGGCAAACCGCACTCCGCCTCGCTCCAGCAGGCGGCCGAGCAGGGTGTGGTGGGGGTGGCCCTGCTGGGGGCGGTCTTCGGCTGGTTGCTCTACGGCCTGTGGCGCTCGCCCCGGTCCACGCCCGTGGTGCTGAGCGCGGGCGCCACGTTGACGGCACTGGCATTCCTGGCGAGTGTCGGCAACGCTCTGAGCTTCACCCCGGTGACGGCGGGTGCGGGGCTGCTCGCCGGTCTGGCGACTGCCCGCATGCCGGGCGAGGGCAGCGCGGGAGCGCAGCGGCTCGCGGCACGGCAGAGGCACGCGGACAGTCCGGTGCTGTAGGCCGCATGGGCCCTCGCGGCAGCCGGAGGAGGCTCAGGCCTCCGCGGGCCGGCCCGCTGCGGCGCCCGCCAGGCCGAGGCAGTGGCGGATCACCCTGACGGCCTCTTCCGCGTCGTCGACGGTCACGGTGAAGGTCCTGCCGTCGCCCAGCGTGACGACGATGCCCTCACCCCGGCGTACGACCACGGCCGTGCCCTTCTCGGGGCGCCAGCGATAGCCCCAGCCGCCCCAATGCCGGGGATTGACCTTCGGGTCGAACTCCGCGCACACGACATGGGAGAGCGGGATCCTTCGCCGCGGCAGGCCCATGTAGCCGCAGCGCACCTCGACGGCATCGCGGTCCACCCGTACCGCCACATGGACGAAGGCGAGGGTCCCGTACAGGATGAACAGCCCCGCCGCGACACAGCCGATCACGGACATCAGCAGGGCGACGATGCCCGAGGTCCATGTGGAGTCGACGGCGAGCTCGACACCCAGCGCCATGCAGGCCGCGCCCGCCGCGGCGAGCAGCCACTGAATGCGGTTGGTGGCACGCCCGGTCCAGACCGCTGGCCGCGGCTCCACGGTGGGCGACGAGTCGTGGGGGTGGTCCGTCATGGACGCAGAGTACCGAGCTTCCGGTGGCTCGGCAGTGACTCGGGAATCGAGATCGGGCCAAGGACGGGGGCAACCCGCGCGCGAGCGGCGGCGGGCCGGACGGGCGGTCCTCGTCAGTGTGCGGGGGTCACTGCCTGGAGCAGGCGGCCTTCGGCATAGCTCATCGACTGCCCGGGAAGAGCGGACTCACGGCCGCTGAGCAGCACGGTGAGCCTGTTTCCCGGAGTGGCGTCAGGGGCGGGCAGTTCGCCGATACGGCGCAGCGCCTGTGCCGCGACGGCCTCGGCCGAACCGTGCAGGACGACCTGCCCGCCGACGGCTGCCCTGATGCGGTCGGCGACCAGCTCGTAATGGGTGCAGCCCAGGACGACGGCCCTTACATCGCCGGGAGTGAGGGCAGCCGCCGCCGCAACCGCCGCGTCGATGGCTGTCTCGTCCGCGTGCTCCACAGCGTCCGCAAGTCCCGGGCAGGGCACCTCGGTCACAGTGACCGAGTCGGCGAAGTCCCGAATGAGGCCGCGCTGGTAGGGGCTGCCGGTCGTCGCGGGCGTCGCCCAGATCGCGACGGGGCCGCCGCCCGCCGACGCCGGCTTGATCGCGGGCACCGTCCCGATGACCGGGATCGCGGGCTCCAGTTCCGCGCGCAGCGTGGGCAGGGCGTGCACGGAGGCCGTGTTGCAGGCGACGATCAGCGCGTCGGGGCGTTGCGCGGCGGCCGCACGGGCCACGGCGAGCGCACGCTCGGTGAGATCGTCGGGTGTACGGGGCCCCCAGGGCATGCCGTCGGGGTCGCACGACAGGACCAGATCCGTGTCCGGCCGCAGCCGGCGCACCGCAGTGGCCGCCGCGAGCAGGCCGATTCCGGAGTCCATAAGCGCGATCTTCACCCGGTCACCTTAGTCGACTGCCCTTGCGGTAACGGCGTGGTGGGGCAGACTGCGGCAAATGAGCGCCATTGCCTGGATCGCCGTCGGATCGCTCGCCACCTGGGGATGGCTGCTGCTCGGGCAGGGCTTCTTCTGGCGTACCGATCAACGGCTCCCCCGGCGCGAGGCCCCCGCCGACTGGCCGGATGTGGCCGTTGTCGTGCCCGCGCGCGACGAGGCGGAGGTGCTGCCGGTCAGCCTGCCCTCGCTCCTCGCCCAGGACTATCCCGGCCGCGCGGAGATCGTTCTGGTCGACGACGGCAGTACGGACGGAACTGGGGAGGTGGCCCGCGCGCTGTCCGGGCAGCACGGCGGACTGCCCCTTCGGGTGGTCTCCCCCGGTGAGCCGGAGCCGGGCTGGACCGGCAAGCTCTGGGCGTTGCGGCACGGCATCGCCGTGGCCCGGGCCGCGCGCGAGCCCGAGTATCTGCTGCTGACCGACGCGGACATCGCCCATGATCCGGACAGTCTGCGCGAATTGGTGGCCGCCGCCCGCACGCAGGGTCTCGACCTGGTTTCCCAGATGGCCCGGCTGCGGGTCGCGAGCGGCTGGGAGCGACTTGTGGTGCCCGCCTTCGTCTACTTCTTCTCGCAGCTCTACCCCTTCCGGTGGGTCAACCGCCCGGGTGCCCGCACGGCGGCCGCGGCGGGTGGCTGCGTGCTGCTGCGCACCGAGGCAGCCGAACGGGCGGGCGTACCGGAGTCGATCCGGCAGGCGGTGATCGACGATGTGTCGCTGGCTCGGGCGGTGCAGCAGGCGGGCGGGCGGATCTGGCTGGGCCTTGCGGAACGTGTGGACAGCGTGCGGCCGTATCCGCGGCTGGCGAACCTGTGGCGGATGGTGTCGCGCAGCGCGTACGCGCAACTGCTCCACAGTCCCCTGCTGCTGGCCGGAACGGTGGTGGGGCTCGCGCTCGTCTATCTCGTGCCACCCGTCGCGCTGTGCTTCGGAGTGTTCGGGAACGACGCGGCCGCGGGCTGGGCCGGGGGCCTGGCGTGGGCGGTGATGACGGGCACGTATCTCCCGATGCTGCGCTACTACCGCCAACCTCTGCTGCTCGCGCCCCTGCTGCCCTTCACCGCGCTGTTGTATCTGCTGATGACGGTCGATTCGGCGGTACAGCACTACCGCGGCCGGGGAGCCGCCTGGAAGGGACGTACGTACTCACGTCCCGAGACGGCTCCCGACCGCTGAGGATCTACTTCCTGCCGGGCGTCCAGTTCATGCCCCAGCCGTACGCGTAGTCGATGGTGCGCTGCGGGCTCACGCCACGCTCCGGGACCAGGAAGCGGGCCTCGCGCTGGACGACGAGATCCGAGCCGGTGTTGGTGATCAGCGCGAGCGCGCAGACCGTCGACGGCACAGTGCACTCGCCGAGCGAGAAGTCGATCGCGGCGCCGTGCTGCGGCTGGAGTGTGACCGTCGCGTCCAGATCGGCGAAGCTGCGCGCGCCTTGGTAGATGGTGACGAAGATGACGACGCGGCGCAGCTGGTCCTTGTGATCGAGGTTGATGGTGAGGTTCTCGCCGGAGGTGCCGCCGGTGCGGTCGTCCCCGTCGAGATGGATGTACGGAGGCTGGTTCAGCGCGCCGAAGGCGTTGCCGAGGGCCTGGACCACGCCCTTGCGGCCGTCGGTGAGTTCGAAGAGCGCGCACAGATCGAGGTCGAGGTCGCCGTGCATGGCGACTGCTCTGCCGAGTTTGGCGCCCCAGCCCTGGAACTGCTTGCGCACCTGCCAGCTGAGGTTCACGCGCATCGCGCCCGACGTGCCGCCCTGTTTGGTGAGGGAGACGGACGGGGTGTCCTTCGTGAGCGTCACCTTGGTGAGGCGTACGGGAGCGGAGGGCGCGGCAGCGGGCGGAGGCGGCGCCGGAGCCGTAGGCGCCACGGGCTGCGGCATCGGTGCCGGCGGTGCCGGAGGCCTGACGGGCTCGGCCGGAATCGGGGCAGCCGGCGCGGGTGCCGCCTGCTGCGGCTCGTCGACCGTGATGCCGAAGTCCGTCGCCAGGCCCTGTAGTCCGCTGCTGTAGCCCTGCCCCACGGCACGGAACTTCCACGCGCCCTGACGCCGGTACAGCTCGCCCAGCACAAAGGCCGTCTCCACGGTCGCGTCCTGGCTGTCGTAGCGCGCGATCTCGGCGCCGGAGCCCGCGTCGAGCACCTTGATGTAGAGCCCGGGCACCTGCCCGAAGCTGCCGCTGTCGGCCGAGGCGGCCAGCACGATCTTCTCGATCGCGGGCTCCACGCGCGCGAGGTCGAAGGACATCTGGTCCCTCACACCGTCCGGTGCGGTCTGCTTGCCCTCGTGGCGTACGGCCCCCGAGGCGTGCGAAGGCTGGTTGTAGAAGACGAAGTCGGCGTCGGAACGGACCTTTCCCGACGCCAGGAGGAGCGCCGAGGCGTCGACGTCCGGCACACCCGGCCCTGAACGCCAGCCCAACTCGACGCGAACCTGCGGCGCCGAAACCGGAGTATTGGCTCCTTTAAGCATGGACATGCTCGCCCCCATCGCGAGTCGGGGTGTCCGGAAAGTTCATCTGGCGACCACCTAACCATCCGAGCGGCTCGAGCACCCCGGCCGACCCGTGGGTAACCCGCTCTCAGCTTGCCCTTTACACGATCTCAGCACTTGCCTGCGACCGATTTCCCCAGATTCGCTCACATTGGGGATCCATGGTCACTCGCATCTCCCGAAACAACCCTCTTATCGGACTCCCCAACCAGCACATCGTGGGCTTAACTTATGTGCCATGACCTCCCCCCGCGCCACCTACGGCGGCGGTTACTACTCCGCTCCGTCGTTCCCCGACACCCCCATCTACGACTCCCTGGTCGCGGAGCGGGGCACACCTCAGATCGCGCCGATCCGAGTGCCTTCCGCGTACGACACCGGCAACAGCTACCTGCCGGCACTCCCCGCGGCCCTGCCCGCCCTCCCGGCGGCTCCCTCTCCCTCCTACGGCTATCCGCAGCAGATGCAGCAGCCCATGCCGCTGCAGCACGCACCTGCTCCGTACATCCCGCAGCAGCCCCAGGTGCCGCGCGGGTATCCCGGACCCCAGGGCTACTCCCAGCAGCAGCCCCGTCCGGTCGCCACCGGTTACGAGGCGATGCGGCCCGCGGCCGCCCGTCCCGCTCCGGCGCCCACGCCCTACGACGACCCGTACAACCGGCCGTACCAGGGCGGCCGGGGGTACTGACCGACCGACTGTCCACCCGGTCCGATGCGGACGCGGGGTGCGCACCGGCGAAACGGCTGAACAGCCGCGGGAATTCGCCGGGGGACCGTCGGTGGACACTGATCGACCCTTCGGCCACGGTGGCCGACCAACGCCGGCAGCGACTGCCGGCGTTGGCGCATGTCCGGGCCCTCGAGCCCTCCGGCCGGGCGGCGGATTCCGGCCGTTCCGCGCCGATCCCCACCTATGAGCGCCGATCCCGCCATTCCGGGGTCGATGCGCGCCGATGCGCGCCCATGGGAACCCTCCGTGGTGCCGCGCGCGTTGGACGGTTGGCGGGGGCCGGAGCGTGTCGGGGGGGCAGGGGTGACGTTGCTCTCTGTTCGCACCACCCGCGCCTGTGCCGTGCCGTACCGGGCTATGACGGATGCGGAAGGGGGTGCAGGACCGTGCGAACAGCCGCAGGAGTCTGGCGCTGGCGCCGCAATCCCCTGCGCCGTGCGACCGATATCTTCGAGGCATGGCTGGCGCTCGTCGCCGCCGTCCTTCTCGTCACCGCCGCTCCGGCCGTCGGCTGGCTCTGCGGCAGTCTGACCGACGACTCGCTGCGACATCGGTGCGGATCCAGCGACAGCAGCGTCATCCGGTCACCGCGACGGTGCTGAGACCGGCCGAGGAGCCCAGGCCCGCGGCGTACGACCCCGAAGGTGCGGCGGCCCGTGAGCAGCGCCGGCGCGTCGTGGCGAAGTGGACGGCGGTGGACGGCAGTCGGCACACCGGCACGGTCTCCACCGTGCTGCGCAGCGCGCGAGCCGGCGACACCTTCACCATCTGGACCGACCGTACGGGCCGGATCGTCAGTCGTCCGATGGACGCGGCGACCGCGCGGGTGCACGCCGTTCTCGCGGGCATCGCAGCCGCCCTGAGCGCCGCGGGGCTCGTCGAAGGTGCCAGACGGCTGGTCATGTGGCGGCTGATACGACGCAGACACGCGTGCCTGGACCGGGCCTGGGCCGCGGCGGGCCCCGACTGGGGCCGCACCGGCGCGGGCAGCTGACCGGTCACATCTCGTCAACTCCCGCTCGTCGCGCGCGCTACGGTGGTGCGACCCCTCGGGGGTGAGGGGGCGTCCCCTCGGAGGCGCGGCAGAGCAGTTTCACGAGGTGGGGGCAGAGCAGCACGATGGCACAGGGCACGGTCCAGGTGACGCACACCGGCACATCGCGGTGGCGGCGCCGCACGGGCGAGTACCCCTCACTGGCCGCAGCCCTGGAGGCCGCGGGTGACGGCGACATTCTCACCGTCGCGCCGGGGACGTACCGCGAAAACCTTGTCGTCCAGCGGGCGGTGACCCTGCGCGGCTCCGAGGGCGCGGTCGGTTCGGTGCGCATCGCGCCCGCCGACGGGGTCGCGCTGACCGTGCGTGCCTCGGCCACCGTCCAGGACCTCCATGTGGAGGGGCAGGACTCGGCGGCCCCCGCGCTGCTCGTCGAGGACGGCACACCCGAGCTGATCGATCTGCGGATCGTGACCCGTTCCGCGGCCGGTCTCGAGGTGCGTGGCGCGGCCAGGCCCACCGTCCGCCGCTGCACCGTCGACAATCCGGGGGGCGTCGGCATCGGCGTTCTGGACGGTGCGGGCGGGGTGTTCGAGGAGTGCGAGGTCGTCGCGGCCGGCCAGTCGGGCATCTCCGTGCGGGGCGGCGCGCATCCGCGTTTCGAGCGCTGCCGGGTGCATCATGCTTCGGGCGCCGGCCTGAGCGTGACGGGCGAGGGCAGCGGTCTGGAGGCGATCGGCTGCGAGGTGTACGAGATCAAGGGCACCGGCGTCCAGATCGCCTCGCGTGCCTCGGCCCATCTGACGGACTCCACCGTGCACCGCACGTCGGCGGACGGCATCACCCTCGACACGGATTCCGTGCTCACGCTCTCCGACTGTGATATTCACGACATTCCGGAGAACGCGATCGATCTGCGCTCCCGGTCGGTGCTCACGCTCACCCGCTCCACGGTGCGCCGCTTCGGGCGCAACGGCCTGTCGGTGTGGGATCCGGGCACGCGGGTGGATGCCAACCAGTGCGAGATCCACGACAGTACGGGCGACTATCCGGCCGTCTGGGTCAGCGACGGCGCGAGTGCCGTCCTCGACTCGTGCCGTGTCCACGACGTCCCGGACGCGCTGTTCGTCCTCGATCGCGGCTCGCGCGTCGATGTCGTCGACAGCGATCTCTCCCAGATCCGCAACACGGCCGTGTCGGTGAGCGACGGCGCGACCGCGCAGCTCGACGACTGCCGGATCAGAGAGGCCTCCACCGGCGCCTGGTTCCGCGACCACGGCAGCGGCGGCACCCTCAACGGCTGCACCATCGACGCGGCGCAGACCGGCGTGATCGTCACCAAGGGCGCGGATCCGGTGATCGAGCGCTGCACGGTCACCTCGCCCGCCGAGGCCGGTTTCTATGTCTCGGCGGAGGGCCGCGGCACCTTCCGCGGCTGCCGGGTCACCGGCAGCGGCGGCTACGGCTTCCATGTGATGGACGGCTGCCGTACGACGCTGAGCCGCTGCCGCACCGAGCGCTGTGCGCGCGGCGGTTACGAGTTCGCCGATTCCGACGGTGTGGTCGCCGAGGACTGCACGAGCGACGAGAGCGGCGTACGGACCGCGGCCGAGCCGGCGACGGCCGTGCTGACCGCGACCCAGTCCCCCGGGCTGCTCACCGCGGTCCCCGGGCAGCCCGCCCCCGAAGCCGTGCCCGCCGAGCCCGTACGGGCCTCGGGTGCCGTGCTCGGCGAACTGGACGCGCTCGTGGGTCTGGAGAGCGTCAAGCGCGAAGTCCGCACGCTCACCAACATGATCGAGGTCGGCAGGCGCCGTCAGGAGGCGGGCCTGAAGGCCGCGTCCGTCCGCCGCCATCTGGTCTTCACCGGCTCCCCCGGCACCGGCAAGACGACCGTGGCGCGGTTGTACGGCGAGATCCTGGCCTCGCTCGGAGTGCTCGAGCGCGGCCATCTCGTCGAGGTCTCCCGCGTCGACCTGGTCGGCGAGCACATCGGCTCGACCGCGATCCGTACGCAGGAGGCGTTCGACCGGGCGCGCGGCGGTGTGCTCTTCATCGACGAGGCCTATGCCCTCTCCCCGGAGGACTCCGGGCGGGACTTCGGCAAGGAGGCCATCGACACGCTGGTGAAGCTGATGGAGGACCACCGCGAGGCGGTGGTGGTGATCGTCGCCGGGTACACCGCAGAGATGGAGCGGTTCCTGTCCGTCAACCCCGGTGTGGCATCCCGGTTCTCACGGACCATCACCTTCCACGACTACGTGCCCGAAGAACTGCTGCGGATCGTGGAGCAGCAGGCCGAGGACCATGAGTACCGGCTGGGCACGGGCACGGGTGAAGCACTGCTGAAGTACTTCACCGCGCTGCCCAAGGGGCCCGCATTCGGCAACGGCCGCACCGCCCGCCAGACCTTCGAGTCGATGGTGGAGCGGCACGCGAGCCGGGTCGCCGAGCTCACCGAGGTGAACACCGACGACCTGACCCTGCTCTACCCGGACGATCTGCCCGAACTGCCCTGAGTCTGACGGGGAACGACGGGCGTGAGCCGGTCGAGCAGCTCGCGCCGTTCCTTTCCGAACTCCGGGTCGGCCTGGTACTCGGAGTGCCCGAGGATCGGCTCGGGCAGGGGATGCAGGTTCGAACGCCCGTACACCAGCGGGTCCTTGAACGCCTCGCAGTCGACTCCGGGGCGCGCGCCGTCGGCGGGGACCAGGACGGGCCCGCCGATGGGGTCGGTGAGCCGCCACAGATTGCGCCAGGTGCTCACCTGGCCGCTCAGCTCGGCGAGGGCGACGGGCCCGAAATAGGCGGGGAACCACCGGCCGTACAGGCGCTCCAGCGGTGATCCGTACGTCAGCAGCGCCACCCGGCGCCGGGTGGCCGCGGGCAGCTGCCAGACGGCGGCTGCCGCCAGCACGCTGCCCTGGGAGTGGCCGGAGATGACGAGACGCCCGCCGGTACGTGCGGTCCAGGTGCACATCCGCCAGGTCAGGTCGGGGACGGCGCGCTCCGCGTAACAGGGCGGCGCGAAGGGGTGGGCGGCGCGCGGCCAGAAGGTGCCGACGTCCCACAGGATGCCGATGGTGCGCCGGGCGGAGGCGTCACGGTAGGCGCGGCGGCCCCAGGTGACGAACAGTATGAAGCCGAAGCCGATCAGCCAGGAACCGGCGGACTGCGCGGCCTCGGCAACGGACTGGGCGAAGCCGTCGCCGAAGGCCTCGCCGGGCACGTCGCCGCTCACCCACGCGCCGGCGACCGCGCCCGCGCCGAGGAGCAGGGTGGCGCCGGAGACGATGCCGACGATCCAGGGTGCCGCGTCGGTGAGGGCGGCCCGCGCGCGGGTGCCCGCGATGCGCCGGGTGCGGCCCTCGTCGGGACGGCCGACCTCGTACTCCGCCTCCACTCCTCTCCCGAGACCGCGGGCTCTCCGCCAGGTGCGTACGGCCAGGACGACGCCCGGGACGAACAGGACGATCAGCAGGACGGGGATGACCGAGGCCTGCCAGCTGAGCAGCACGGGCGGCCCCGGAATGGAGCCTTCGCCGTCCATGCCGGGCGTCCCGGGGCCGTCCAGCCAGTCGGCGACGCGCTGGGCGACACCTCCGGTCATCACCCCGCCGAGGGCGCAGGCAAGCATCGCGACAGCCGGCCCGCCCAGTCCGTACAGAGCGGTGCGCGCATGACGCGCGCGGCGGTGCAGGATCCAGGCGACGACGCCCAGGACGATGACCAGCGCCCCCTGGGCGAGGGCGATGACGCGGAAGGTGACATCGCCGGGGAGGGTGGCGGTGGAGGCCCAGCCGGGCCGCGACCAGGAGGCGTACAGCAGCGACAGGGCTAACACCGCGAGTGCGGCACCCGGCAGCCGGCGCACTGCGGCGCGGTCGATGCGGACATCGAACTTCTTCTCGCTGCGCCCCCTGCGCACCACGACCCACAGCACGCCGAGCAGCCCGATGACGAGGGCCGCTTCCAGCAGCCATCCGCAGGCCTTGAGCAGCGCGTCGTCGCCGCGCCGGTCGTGGCGTGCGGCGGCTCCCCCGACGGCGGCTGCGACGGTGAGGAAGCCCGCGGCGGTGTGCGCGGCGCGCAGCCTGGCGACGAGCCGGCGGCCGTACCAGAAGCCCGGGCGGCCGAGCGCGGGCCGGACGACGGGGTCCTTCGGCCCGGCGGCGTCCTCCTCGATCTCCTGCAGGCCCTCCTCCTCGCCCATGTCCTCGCCGGTCGGCGGCCGCTGGGATTCGTACGCGCTCCAGGTGCGGTTGGAGAGATACCAGAGCAGTCCGACCAGCGCGGCCGGTACGACCGCGGCGAGCGCGAGGCGCCTGCCGGGCTGTGACCACCAGCCGCCCTGAGCGGCGGACACGAATCCCAGCCAGGACCTTTCCCGAGTGCATGCTGCAGAGCCGGCGCACTGCCAGGCCAGCAGATCGAGCGCGACCTCGCAGGCGGCGGCCGTCAGCAGCACGGTGAGGCTGAGGGCGACGAGGCGCACAAGCACGCCGTACAGCCGTGTCGTGGTCCTGCGGCCCTTCGCGCGCGGGCGCATCCAGTGCGCGAGGTTGGCCACCATGAAGGGGAGCAGCAGCAGCCACAGGGCACGTGCGCTGTTGCCGGAGGTGAGGTTGGACCAGCAGTACGCCTCGGGGACGGGCCGGTCCTCGTACCGTTCGGGGTGGCTCTCCGCCTTCTCGTCGTCGGTGCGCCGGAACACGGCGGCTTTCTCGTCACCGGAGATCCGGATCGTCCGGGGGTCGCCGAGCATGTCCTGCGGGGTGGCTCCGCCGACGCCGTGGACCAGCAGTTCCAGCGCGGGCCCTCCGTTCGGCGGGACCGGAGTGGCAGAGGACACTTCTGTGACTCGCTCTCTCGATATAAGGCTCTCGATGGGAGGATCGATCAGTGCGCGGCCGCGCGGTGGGTCATGACCACCATCCCGGATCATGGCAGTTCACCGCACGGCACTTACGGAATCTCCCCGAGCCCCGGCGGTACCGGCCGTGCGAGGATGAGCAGCCTTGGCCACAGGCGGTGTACGACACCCGGTGTACGACGAGACGGAAGGACCGGCCCCGGCAGTGACCGACAACCAGAACCTGCTCGCGGAGCAGCGGCGCGCCCTGATCCTCGACGAGGTGCGCAGGCGCGGCGGGGTGCGGGTCAACGAGCTCACCCGCAAACTCAATGTCTCCGACATGACAGTGCGCCGGGATCTGGACGCTCTGGCCCGGCAGGGGGTCATCGAGAAGGTCCACGGCGGCGCGGTGCCGGTGGTCGAGGCGAGTACGCACGAGCCCGGGTTCGAGGCCAAGTCGGCGCTGGAGCTGAGCGCCAAGGAGGACATCGCGCGGGCGGCGGCCCGGATGGCGGTGCCCGGCAGCGCGATCGCGCTGTCCGGCGGCACCACGACCTATGCCCTGGCGCACCACCTTCTCGACGTGCCCGATCTGACGGTGGTCACCAACTCGGTGCGGGTCGCGGACGTGTTCCACGCGGCGCAGCGCGCGGGCGCCGCGGGCGGCCAGCGGCCCGGCGCGGCCACGGTGGTCCTCACCGGAGGCGTGCGTACGCCATCCGACTCACTTGTGGGCCCGGTCGCCGACCAGGCGATCCGTTCCCTCCACTTCGATGTGCTCTTTCTCGGCGTGCACGGGATCTCGGTCGAGGCCGGGCTGTCCACGCCGAATCTGGCGGAGGCGGAGACGAACCGCCGTTTCGTCCAGGCGGCTCGGCGGGTCGTCGTGGTCGCCGACCACACCAAGTGGGGGACGGTGGGCCTGAGTTCCTTCGCCGCGCTGGCCGAGGTCGACACGCTGGTGACGGACTCGGGGCTGTCCGAGGAGGCGCGCGAGGAGATCGCCGAGCATCTGCCGGGTCTGGTGGTGGCGGGCGGTCACGAGACGTCCGGCGGGAGTTCCGGCGGCCCTGAGAGTTCAGCCGGTCCTGAGAGCGCCGGCGGACAGGACGGCTGACGCCGGGTGGGCACCTTCCGGCTCACGCGGGCCGTCGCGCTGCCGGCCGACGAGGTCTGGTCGCGCGTCACCGACTGGCGCGGGCACGCGGCCCAGGTGCCGCTGACGGCCGTCCGGGTCGTGACGCCGCCGCCGACCCGGGTGGGCACCCGCTTCGTCGCACGCTCCGGAGTGGGCCGCGCCGGCTTCGACGATCCGATGGAGGTCGTCCGCTGGGAGCCGCCCGCAGGCGGCAGGCCGGGGCGCTGCCGTCTGGAGAAGCGTGGCTCCGTCATCACGGGCTGGGCCGAGATCGAGGTGCTTCCGGAGGGTGCCGGCGCCGTGGTGGTCTGGGTGGAGGAGCTGCGTATCCGCTTCCTGCCCCGGCTGCTTGATCCGCTGGTCGCCCGGGCGGGGCGGCTGGTGTTCGGCCGCGCACTGGACGGACTCCTGCGGAGACCCTCGTCTCATGTCTGAAGCATCTGCCGACAATTGACGATCTGTCAGCTATGGTGCGACCCCACCCCTCTCCCCGCCGGAGGTACGGTCCCATGGCACGCCGACTGAGCCCCGTGGAACTCGACTTCGTCAAGTCCGCCCCCCTGCGCCTGGTCTTCTCGGCCGAGGTGTCGGCCGCGCCGAAGGCGGTGTACGAGGCGCTCGCCGAGGATGTCGCGGGCCTGCCCACCTGGTTCGACGCGGTCGCCTCCGCCACTCCGACACACGGGGGCGCGGGCCGCGAGGTCAGGCTCAGGGGCGGGATCTTCTTCGCCGAGACGATCCTCGCCACCGACCCCGGCGAACGCTATGCGTACCGCGTGGACCGTACCAACGCCCCTGGTCTGCGTGCCCTGTTGGAGGAGTGGCGGCTCACGCCCGGCACGTCCGGCACCCTGGTGCGGTGGACGTTCGCGGTGGACGCCCCCGCGCCGATGCGCGGCGTACTGAAGCTGAGCCGGGCGGGACTCGCCTCGTCCTTCCGGGGCGCGGTCCGCAACCTCGACCGGAAACTCGCCCGCGCCGCGCGGTGAGAGATCAGCGGGGCCACTCCCCCGTGGCAAGGAACTGCTCGATCGTCGCCGTGTACGGGGCGATGTCCAGGCCCTGTTCGTCCAGCCAGGCATCGGAGTAGTACTTGTCGAGGTAGCGGTCACCCGGGTCGCAGAGCAGCGTGACCACACTGCCTCGGCGCCCGTCGGCCACCATCTCGGCGATGATCTTCAGCGAGCTCCACAGTCCGGTGCCGGTGGAGCCGCCCGCCTTGCGGCCGATTGCCTTCTCCAGGGCCCGTACGGCGGCGACACTCGCCGCGTCCGGCACCTTCATCATCCGGTCGATGGCGCCGGGCACGAAGCTGGGCTCCATGCGCGGCCGCCCGATGCCCTCGATACGGGAGCCGCAGTCATTGCTGGCGCCCGGGTCGCCATGGGTCCAGCCCTCGAAGAAACAGGAGTTCTCCGGGTCGGGGACACAGACCCGGGTGTCGTGCTGCATGTAGTGCACATAGCGGGCGATGGTCGCCGAGGTACCGCCGGTGCCTGCCGTCGCCACGATCCACGCCGGCTCGGGATAGCGCTCCAGGCGCAGCTGCTGGTAGATCGATTCGGCGATGTTGTTGTTGCCGCGCCAGTCGGTGGCCCGCTCCGCGTAGGTGAACTGGTCCATGTAGTGGCCGCCGGTGCGCTCCGCGAGGGACGCGGACTCCTCGTACATCTTGCGCGAGTCGTCCACGAAGTGGCACTGCCCGCCGTGGAATTCGATCAGCCGGATTTTCTCGGGGCTGGTCGTGCGCGGCATCACGGCGATGAAGGGGACACCGATCAGCTTGGCGAAATAGGCCTCGGAGACCGCGGTCGAGCCGCTGGACGCCTCGATGACCGGTTTGCCCGGCCGGATCCAGCCATTGCACAGGCCGTAGAGGAACAGCGAGCGCGCGAGGCGGTGCTTGAGGCTGCCGGTCGGATGGGTGGACTCGTCCTTGAGGTAGAGGTCGATTCTCCACTCCTCTGGCAGCGGGAAACGCAGCAGATGCGTGTCAGCGGAGCGGTTCGCGTCGGCCTGGACCTTGCGGACCGCTTCCTTCAGCCATGCCCGGTAATGCGGATCGCTGCGGTCCACATCGACGGTCACCATCGCCCCGTCCGTCACAGACTTCCCACTCGTACTCATGCGTGCCGTACCTCGCCTTGTCGACTCCGGTCCCCACTCGTCACAGTAAGCCCCTCACCTGCACAAACGTTCACTTTGGGGATCCATAGGAGTCACTTGCAGGCCAGGAGCCGCCCCTGCCTTTCCGCACGTACTGGTGAACTCGCCCCGAGTTGTGCAGACTTGCCAGCAGGAAACGTGCGAAGGGGGCGGAGACTCGATGGCGATGGCAGAGCCCGAATTCAGTGCTACGGGCGTGCGGATCGAGCGGTGGCCGCGATCATTGACAAGGGCCGGACAAGTGCTGATAAAGGACGGCAGGCTGGCGCTGCTCACCAGCTACGGCCGGGTGATCGAGAGCGCGCCGGTGCGCGCGGTCAGGGCCGGTAAGCCCTGGTTCGCCGATGACGCGAGCACGGTCGCGACGCTCAACGGCAAGAGGTACCGGCTCACGATGGGGCAGCGCAGCCGCAGGCCGGAGGGCCGGGCGCTGGCCGGGCGCTTCCTGGAGGCCGTGCGCGGCGCAGGCGGCACCAGGAGCTGAGAGTAACCACCCGAGTGCGGTGAGTTGCGGAACCGTCTGCACTGGTTCACGCTTGTATCACGTCACTCAGGGTTTACCGGCGGTCACGCTGTGATCCAGCCCGCCGGACACATCAGCAGCCAGCCAACTGCTGGATCCGATCCTTCGTCTTCCGGACCTCATTCGGGGAGTCGCAGCCGTGATCAGCCAGCCAAGCAGGCACTGCACGGTGGAGCTCCAGGCCCTGCCGTCGCGGATCGGTCAGGTCCGCAGAATCATCTCGGCGCAACTGCGCTACTGGCATCTCGATCCCTTGATCGACCAGGCAGCGCTGGGCGTCACCGAACTGCTGACCAATGTCCACCGCCATGCCCAGCCCGACAAAGTGTGCACTGTCGAGATCGAGTTGCTGCTCGACCGGCTCACGGTCTCGGTCCATGACCACGATCCGCGCCTTCCGACCGTGCGCGACTCCGATGCGCTGGACACCTCCGGCCGCGGGCTCGCGCTGATAGCGGCGGTGAGCGAGAGCTGGGGCGTACGGCCCAAGGGCGACACGGGCAAGATCGTGTGGTTCACGCTCTCGGCGCCGTCGCCCGCGGTGGCTCTGCCGGCGTACCCGATGGTGTACGGAGCGACGCCTGACGGCCCGTTCGCCGAAACGCAGGACGGTGCGCGCAAACGCGCCACAGTGCGGTCGACCGTCGCCGGGTGAGCAGAAGGCGCCGGACGGGCTCGGGGCCCGTCCGGCGTTCGGGAACACCACTCGGACTACTCCGTCTACTCCGTGGCGATGGCGCGCAGCACGTCCAGGCGTGCCGCCCGCCGCGCCGGCCGCCAGCCCGCGACCGCCCCGGCCACCAGGCCGACCAGCGCGACCACCAGGAGCTGAAGCGGTGGTACGGCGAACGCGAAGGCGGTGTCGCCAGCGCCCTCGGACGCCTTGACGAGCACCCAGCCGAGCAGCCCGCCCAGCGCCAGTCCGCCTGCCGTGCCGAAGGCGGCGACCAGCACCGACTCGTAGCGCACCATCGCGCGCAGCTGCCTCCTGGTCTGTCCGACCGCCCGCAACAGTCCCAGTTCCCTGGTGCGTTCGTGAATCGCGAGGGTGAGCGTGTTGGCGATGCCTAGCAGCGCGATCACGACGGCGAGCGCGAGCAGGGCGTAGACCAGGGTGAGCATCATGTCGATGGCTCCGGCCGCACTCTGCGCGTACTCGTCACGGGTCTGCACCTCGGGGTTGCCGTACGCGGCCGCTGTCTTCTCGACCGCCGCCGCGCCGTCCGCGGTGGACACGCCGTCCTTGAAAGTGACGGCGATCAGCGTGTCGGAGTCCTGGCCCCGGTGCGGGGCCCAGGCCTCGCGGGTGATGACGTAGTCGCCCGCCAGCTCCGACTGCTCGAAGACGGCGCGGACGGTGAAGGTCTGCTTCTGACCGTCGGTGAAGGCGAGTTCGGCGGTGGAGCCGGGCTTCCAGCCCTTCTTGTCGGCCTCGGTGTCCGCGACGGCCATTCCGGCAGTGCCGAGGCCGTCGAGCGAGCCCTGCACGGTGCCGAGGTCGAAGGACCTGCCCAGCGCCACCGGGTCGGTGACAGTCAGCAGGCGTCCCGCGCCGTCGACCTCCGCGGCGCCCTTGCCCAGGCCGACCGCGGTCTCCACCTCGGGCTGCGCGGCGATGGCGGGAGCCAGCTTCGGGCTGAGCCCGCTGCCGCCCGCGCCGAAGGCGGGCACGCTGACGGCCACATCACCGGCAAAGGACCGGGAGACCGTCTGGTCCATGGTCGCCTTCAGCGAGGCGCCGAAGACGGTGAACAGGGAGACGACGGCGACACCGATCATCAGCGCGGTCGCGGTGGCCGCGGTCCGTTTGGGGCTGCGCAGGGCGTTGCGCTTTGCCAGGCTGCCGGACACGCCGCGCAGCCGGTCGAGCGGCCCGCCGAGGATCCGTACCGCATACGAGGACGCGACCGGGCCGAGCACCACGAAGGCCGCCAGTGCCAGCACAGCCCCCGCAGCCGCGAGCCAGATGGACGGTGAGGCCAGGACGCCGAACAGGATGATGCCGATACCGGCCAGGGCGACGCCCGTTCCGATGTACGCACGCTTCCGGGAAGCCGCCGACTGGTCCACGGCCGTCTCGCGCAGCGCGGCGAGCGGAGCGGTCCGCCCGGCGCGCAGAGCGGGCATCAGCGCGGAGCCGAGACCCACGATCACGCCGACGGCGAGCGGCAGCAGCAGCGAGAGACCGCTGATGACCAGGCTGCCCTCCGGGAAGGGGAAACCGATGACGGGGAACAGCGCCCGCAGTCCCGCGGCGATCCCGATGCCACCGAGCAGACCCACGGCGGACGCGGCCAGCGCGACGACGGCCGCCTCGACGAGCGTCGAGCCGACGACCTGTCGCCTCGACGCGCCGAGCGCGCGCAGCAGCGCGTTCTCGCGGGTGCGCTGGGCGATGACGATCGCGAAGGTGTTGTAGATGGAGAACGTCGCGACCAGCAGCACGATGCCGGAGAACACCAGCAGCAGGGTCGTGAACAGACTCAGGAACTGACCCGAGATCATGTCCTGGTTCTCTTCCGTCACCTCCTGGCCGGTGACCGCCTCGACTCCCTGGGGCAGTACGGGCGTCAGCGCGTCCACGAGCTCCTGCTGACTGGTGCCGGGTCCGGCCCGCACCTGGATGGACGCGGCCTGACCGGGCTTGGGGGTGAGGTACTTCTCGGCGTCGGCGAGGGTCATTGCGGTGAAGGTGACCTGGGCCATGCCGTCCTCGCCGCCGAAGGTCACCAGTCCGACGATGGTGACCTGCACCGGGTCGGGGGTGCGCAGCACGGTACGGTCGCCGATCTCCAGCCCGCCCCTGTCGGCGGTGCCGCGGTTGACCACGACCTCGCCGCTCCTGGCGGGGACCCGTCCCTCGGCGAGCTGGTACGGGTTGAGCTCCGGGTCCGCGATCCAGTTGCCTGCGAGCGTCGGCGGGCCCTGTCCGCCGACGGGCTTGCCGCCCGCTCCGACGAGCTGTCCCGCGCCCTGGATGCTGGGCACGGCGGCGGCGACACCCGGCGTCTTCTCGATCCTCGACACGAGGTCGGTCCCTACGGGCTGCCGGGTGCCCTGGCCCTCGCCGGAGACCGTGACGACGTTGGAGCTGCGGACGACGGCGTCGGTGCCGCCGTTGGCGCTGGCGAACATGGTGTCGAAGCTGCCGCGGAGCGTGTCGCCCATGATGAGCGTGCCCGCGAGAAAGGCCACGCCGAGCAGTACGGCGGTGAAGGTGCCGGCGAAGCGCCGTTTGTGGGCGCGCAGGGAGTTGAGGCTGATGCGCAGCGAGGCGCGGCTGCCGCTCATGTCTTCGTCCCCTTGGCGTCGAAGGCCTTGAGACGGTCCAGGACGCGCTCGGCGGTCGGGGCCTCCATCCGGTCGACGAGCCGTCCGTCGGCGAGGAAGACGACCTCGTCGGCGTGGGCCGCGGCGACCGGGTCATGGGTGACCATGACGACCGTACGGTCCGTCTGACGCACGGCCCGGCCCAGCAGCCGCAGCACCTCTTCACCCGAGCGGGAGTCGAGATTGCCGGTGGGCTCGTCGGCGAAGACCACGTCGGGCCGGCCGGCGAATGCGCGGGCCACGGCAACGCGCTGCTGCTGTCCGCCGGAGAGTTCGCTCGGCCGGTGGTGCAGCCGGTCGCGCAGTCCGACGGCGTCGATGAGGGCGTCGAGCCACTCACCGTCGGCCCGCTCCCCCGCCAGATCCATGGGGAGCGTGATGTTCTCGGCGACGGTGAGTGTGGGGATGAGATTGAAGGCCTGGAAGACGAAGCCGATGCGCTCGCGCCGCAGCAGGGTGAGCCTGCGGTCGTCGAGCGCGCTCAGATCGGTGTCGCCGATGAGGGCGGAGCCCGAGGTGAGCGTGTCGAGCCCGGCGGCGCAGTGCATCAGAGTCGACTTGCCCGAGCCCGAGGGCCCCATGATGGCGGTGAAGCGGCCGACCGGGAAGTCGACGCTCACCCCGTCCAGGGCCCTCACTTCGGTGTCGCCCTTGCCGTAGACCTTGACGGCGTCGACGACGCGGGCGGCGATCCGGGTCAGGGTGGCGGTGGTGGTCATGCCGCGCCGTCCTTGCCCGCCGTGCGGCCGAACTGCTCGTCCAGGACCGACAGTCGGCGCCAGTATTCGTCCTCGTCGATCTCACCGGCGGCGAAACGGCGTCCGATGATCGCGATCGGCGAGTTCTCGCCGTACGTCGATCGGGGGCCCTGCCACGGGCCGCGGCGGCCGCGCCAGATGCCGGTGCGGCGCAGGACGGTGACGACGGAGACGACGACGGCCGCCCAGATCAGCGGGAAGAACAGAATCCACGGGCCGGGCCCGTCGTACGCCAGGGTGTTCATCTCGGTTCAGCTCCTCGGTGGCGATGGTGGTACGTGGTTCGTTGTCGCCTTCGAGGCTCCCGCCGGGAGGGGGTCGAAGTCGTCGTACGGCCAGCGGCACTGCGCGTACCACCCCGGGAGTACGCAGGGCTTTCACGGCTGCTCCCGAGCAGCCTGGATTCTGTACCTACTAGTATGTACAGTCGGGCGTATGAGCACCCCGGAACGGCTGATCGAGGCCACCCGAGAGCTGCTATGGGAGCGCGGCTATGTGGGCACCAGCCCCAAGGCGATCCAGCAGCAGGCGGGCGCAGGCCAGGGCAGCATGTACCACCACTTCGCGGGCAAGCCCGATCTGGCGCTGGCGGCGATACGGCGCACGGCCGAGGAACTGCGCGCGAGTGCCGACGCGGCGCTGGGCGTCGAGGGGACGGCGTACGAGCGGATCAGCGCCTACCTGCTGCGCGAGCGGGACGTGCTGCGCGGCTGCCCCGTCGGACGGCTGACCATGGACCCGGACGTCATCGCCGACGACGAGCTGCGCGCCCCGGTGGAGGAGACGCTCGACTGGCTGCGCGCACGGCTCGCGGCAATCGTCCAGGAGGGGCGGGAGCGGGGCGAGTTGAGCTCCGCGCTGGTGCCCGCCGAGATCTCGGCGACGATCGTCGCGACCGTGCAGGGCGGCTATGTGCTGGCCCGGGCCTCGGGCTCGACGGCCGCGTTCGACGCGGGTGTGCGGGGCCTGCTGGCTCTGCTGCGGACCAACGGGAGCAATTGATGCATGCCATGCAGTACGAGATCACCCTTCCCGCCGACTACGACACGGGGATCATCCGTGAGCGGGTCGCGACCAGGGGGCATCTCCTGGACGACTTCCCCGGGCTGGGGCTCAAGGCATATCTGATGCGCGAGCGCGCCGAGGGCTCCCCGGTGAACCAGTACGCGCCGTTCTATCTGTGGGCCGCGCCCGAAGGCATGAACGGCTTCCTGTGGGGGCCGGGATTCCAGGGCATCGTCGACGACTTCGGACGTCCGGTCGTCCAGCACTGGACGGGACTGGCGTACGAAGAGGGGCCCGCCTCCGGTGCCGTGCCGCGGACCGCGACACGCCGTCGGGTACGCCTGCCGGAGTACGACCCGCCCGCCGATGCCGTGGAGCGGGCACTGGAAGAGCACCGGCGTCTCGCGAGCGCGGACGGCGCGGTGGCGGTCGCCGTCGGCATCGATCCCCGGCACTGGGAGCTGGTGTACTTCGCACTCTGGGCCGAGGACGCGCCCAAGGAGGTCGGCGATCCCTTCCAGGTGCTGCATCTGTCGGCCCCGCAGCGTGCTGAGCTGCCTCGCGGACGGCACTGGTGAGCCTCGTCCGAACGGTCGTAGAGCCTGATCCAAACGACAGGCTCTAGACCGGACCTGCGAACTCGCGCTCCAGCCGCCGCCGTACGCGCTCCTCATGGAAGAGGCGTCCCACAAGCGCTCCGCCGTAGACGACGAATCCGGCGCCGACGAGCCAGGACTGGATGACGAGCACGGTTCCGAACGGGCCGTAGGTGACGGCGTTGGACGCGATCAGCGGCGAGAAGACCAGCTGCGAGAAGACCCGCAGACCCAGCATGCCCACGCCCGTGGCCACAGACCCGGGCAGCAGGGCACGCCAGCGGACCCGGCCGCCGAGCAGCACGCGCTGCGAGACCCAGAAGAACAGGATGGTGCCGATGAGGTCACCCACGGCGTTGAATATCGTGACCGCGACCGATTGGGCCGACAGGGGTGTGTTGACGAAGGCCAGGAGGGCGAAGATCAGCAGGGCGAGCCAGACGACGTGCCGCCACATGGTGTGCCAGCGGGCGGTCGGCAGGTCCCAGACCTTCTCGTAGCCCGTCTGTACGGCAGCGCCGAAGGTCAGACCGAAGACGGTGAGCGCGGCGAGACCGAAGGCGGTCGTGCGCTGCAGCGTCGCACCCGGGAGGCCGAACAGCCGCTGCACCTCGTCCTGGGAGGCTTCGGACACCCCCAGCGCCTGGCCCAGCCAGCGGGCGAAGCCCTGTCCGCTCGCCGGATCGGCCGCCGCGACGACGACGAGCAGCGGAACCAGCGTCAGAAAGCCCAGTGCGGCGAAGCCCATGGCACGGTGCATCAGCTCCATCTCGCGGCCGCGGTTCCAGGCCAGCCCTACCGGTGACGCAGCAATCCTGCGGCCCAGGTCGTGGAGCCGGTGCGCGTGGGAAGCCGCGCCGGAGGGCTTGTGGGTCATAGGTCCTCGACTACCCGGAAGTGCGTCGCCACGCTTCCATCGTGCCCCCGGTCGGGTGTTCGCGCCCGTGCCGCCGACGGGCTGCCGATCCGGCCGGGCAGGGTCGTGTACCCGCGCGTCCGCCGCGCCGTGTACACATCCCTCAGGACCCCCTTCGGCGATCAGCCGAGCGCGGCCAGCGGGTCGTCGAGCACCGGCTGCCAGGCCAACTCGGCGGCTCCGACCAGGCTGTTGTGATCCAGCGTGCAGGCCAGAATCGGCACCCCGCCGCTGCGTCCCCACAGACTGCGGTCGGCGACCACGGCGCGCAGCCGCTCGGGGTCGGCCTCGAGCAGATCGCGGTGCAGCCCGCCGAGGATGATGCGGTCGGGGTTGAGGATGTTGACCAGACCGGCGAGCCCGAGGCCGAGGCGGTCGATGAGTTCCTCGGCCGCGTTGCGTACGGCCGGGTCGTCGTACTCCGTACGCAGCAGCCGGCGGCACTGCTGGAGCAGTGAGACCTCGGGGCCGGGGTCGCGTCCCGCGGCGATGAGGAAGGCGAGCGGGTCGGCCTCGACGTCGAGGCAGCCGCGGCTGCCGCAGTGGCAGGGGCGTCCCTCCGGGTTGACGGTGAGGTGGCCGACTTCGAGAGCGAGGCCCGAACTGCCGGTGTGGAGGCGGCCGTCGAGCACCAGGGCCCCGCCGACGCCGCGGTGGCCGGTGGCGACGCAGAGCAGATGCTGGGCGCCGCGGCCCGCGCCGTGGCGGTGTTCGGCGAGCGCCGCGAGGTTGACATCGTTGCCGGTGAACGCGGGTCCCTGGATGCCCGCCGCACGGACCCGCTCGGCGAAGATGTCGCGGACGGGGGCCCCGGCGGGCCAGGCGAGGTGGAGGGGATTGAGCGCGGTGCCTTCCGGTTCGGCGACCGCGGAGGGCACGGCGAGGCCCGCGCCCACGCATCTGCGTCCGCTCGCGCGGAGCAGCGCCGCGCCCGCGTCGACGACCTCGCCGAGCACTTGGGCGGGGTCCTCGGAGACGGTGACGCAGCCGGGCGCGGTGGCGACGGTGCGGCCGCCGAGTGCGACGAGCGCGGCGCGGAATCCGTCGGCGTGCACCTGGGCGGCGAGGACGACCGGGCCCGCGTCGTTGACGGCGAGCCGGTGCGAGGGGCGACCCTGGGATCCCGCGGCGGCGCCGGGCCGGGAGTCGACCCGGATCAGCCCGAGGGCTTCGAGTTCCGCGGCGACGGCGCCGGCGGTGGCGCGGGTGACGCCGAGCTCGGCGGTGAGGACGGCGCGGGTGGGGGCGCGGCCCGTATGAACCAGTTCCAGCGCGGGGCCAAGCGCGCCGCGGCCCCTCTCCAGCCTCGTTTTGATGGTTGTCGCCTTGCCGTTCATGGATGCGAGTCTCCCATGATCCGGAGGCTGAGCAGCCGCCTTGTCCGGATCGGCCTCCGGCCTCTATCCTGACTTTGTGCCGCTACTAAACAAACCAAGGACGGCCGTTCCCGGGGGGCCCGGCGCACCCATCGCCTCGCCCTCCCTGTCCCGCCTCCGTACCGCGCTGACCGTGTTCTTCGCCCTCGACGGCTTCCTCTTCGCCGGCTGGGTGGTCCGCATCCCCGCGATCAAGGAACAGACCGGGTCGTCGGCGAGCGATCTGGGGCTCGCCCTGCTCGGCGTCTCGGCGGGTGCGGTGGTGACGATGACGCTGACCGGTCGGCTCTGCCGCCGCTACGGCAGCCATCCGGTGACCGTCGTCAGCGGCGCCCTGATGTCGCTGAGCATCGCCCTTCCGCCGATGACGCATTCGTCGCTCGCGCTCGGCCTGGTGCTGCTGGCCTTCGGGGCCGCGTACGGCGGAGTCAATGTCGCGATGAACAGCGCGGCGGTCGATCTGGTCGCGGCCATGCGGCGGCCGGTGATGCCCAGCTTCCACGCGGCATTCAGCCTCGGCGGCATGATCGGCGCGGGTCTCGGCGGACTCGTCGCGGGCGGGCTGTCCCCCACCGCGCATCTCCTCACCCTCACGGCGATCGGCCTGCTGGTCACCGCCGCCGCGGGACCTGTGCTCCTGCGCCACCCGGCGCCGGTCGCCGAGCACACGGCGAAGGGCTCGGGGAAGGACCGGGCGAGGGACGCGGCGCCGCGCAGGCTCAAGGGGCGTACGCGCCGGATTGTCGTCGTCTTCGGCGTGATCGCGCTCTGCACGGCGTACGGAGAAGGCGCGATGGCCGACTGGGGCGCGCTCCACCTCGAACAGGACCTGCACGCCCATGCGGGCATCGCCGCCGCCGGATACTCGCTCTTCGCGCTCGCCATGACCGCCGGCCGGCTCTCGGGGACGGCCCTGCTGGAGCGGCTCGGCCAGACCCGCACGCTGGTCGCGGGCGGCACCACGGCGGCTGCCGGCATGCTGCTCGGCGCGCTGGCACCCACCGTGTGGCTCGCCCTGCTCGGCTTCGCGGTGACCGGCCTGGGACTCGCGAACATCTTCCCGGTGGCCGTGGCCAGGGCAGGCGCACTCGCGGGACCCGGCGGCGTCGCGGCCGCGTCGACGCTGGGCTACGGCGGAATGCTGCTCGGCCCGCCCGCGATCGGCTTCCTCGCCGACTGGTTCTCGCTGCCCGTGGCGCTGACGACCGTGGCCGCTCTCGCCGGTGGCGCGGCCCTGATCGGGTACTCGGCACGAAAGATGTCCGTACCCCAGGGCGGCTGAGTACGCCGGGGACGCGGTTTCCGGGTCCGCACCGTACCCCTGCACCGCGCTGGTGGTCTCCGTGCTGATCCAGTCGCTCGCGCTCGCACTGTTCGTACGACTGCTCCGGGGACACCCGCACCCCGCGCACCCCCAGGGAGCGTGAGTGCGGTGGCACAATCTGGAGCATGGAGACCGCCCAGCTGATCAAGTTCCTTGTCCACGACGGCCAGTTGCTGGCGGCGGCTGCCGTCGAGGCGGGCCCCGACGCGATGGTGCCCACCTGTCCCGGCTGGCAAGTGCGGGACCTGCTGCGGCACGTCGGGATGGTCCACCGCTGGGCGACCGCCTTCATCACCGAGGGCCATACCGAATACCACCCTGCCGAGGAACGGTCCGACCTCGACGGCGAGGCGCTGGTGGAGTGGTTCCGGGAGGGACACGGGCTGCTGGTGGCGGCGCTGAGCGAGGCGCCCGCGGACCTGCGGTGCTGGACCTTCCTGCCCGCGCCGTCGCCGCTCGCCTTCTGGGCCCGGCGGCAGGCGCACGAGACGGCGATCCACCGCACGGACGCCGAGTCGGCGCTGGGCGCCACACCGAGCCCCGTGGCCGCCGAGTTCGCCGCCGACGGCATCGCCGAGCTGCTGGCCGGCTTTCACGGCCGCTCCCGCAGCCCGGTGCGCTCCGAGGCCCCGCGCTCACTTCGCGTACAGCCGGTCGACACGGATGATGTGTGGACCGTATGGGTGTCCACCGACGCGCCCCGTACGGAGCCCAGCGAAGAGGGGCCCGCGGACTGCGAGTTGAGTGGTACCGCCGAGCAGCTCTATCTGACGCTGTGGAACCGGCTGCCGCTGTCCGCCGTGTCCGTCACGGGCGAGGCGGACCTCGCCCAGCTCTGGCGTGAGATGTCCGCGGTCACCTGGTCCTAGGGCCTGTCGATCGGATCAGGCTGTCGGGTTCGCGAGCATCCGGGAGAGCACGGCACGCTGCAGCGGCTGCACCTCGGTGTGCCGGGCCCGGCCCGCCTCCGTGAGCGCGACCCGCACACCGCGCCGGTCCTCGCTGCACATCCCGCGGTTGACGAGGCCGTCCTTCTCCAGCCGCGCGACCAGCCGTGACAGGGCGCTCTGGCTCAGATGGACCCGGGACGCGAGCTCCTGCACCCGGAAGGAGCAGTCGCCGTCCCCGCTCTTTTCGGCGAGCACGTCGAGGACCTCGAAGTCACTGGCGCCGAGCCCGTGCCGGTGCAGCTCGCGGTCGAGCTCGCAGATCGTACGGGCATGCAGCGCGAGGACCTCCCGCCACTCGTCCACGAGCGCTCGCTCGGACTTCTTCGCCGCCATGACGGCACGGTAGCAGAAAAGACAGACTTTGTTGCATCGGAATTAAATGCATTTGCATTCAATGCATGCGCATGTACTGTCCTGCTCATGACCTCTCCGCTCACCGTCCCCGTAGCGCAGGAGCGCTGGAGCCCGCGACTCTGGGGCACTCTGCTCGTGCTCTGCGCGGCGATGTTCCTCGACGCCCTCGACGTATCGATGGTCGGCGTCGCCCTGCCCTCGATCGGGACCGATCTCGATCTCTCCACCTCGACCCTGCAGTGGATCGTCAGCGGCTACATCCTCGGATACGGCGGCCTGCTGCTCCTCGGCGGCCGCGCCGCCGACCTGCTCGGCCGGCGCCGGGTGTTCCTGATCGCGCTCGCCGTCTTCGCGCTGGCCTCGCTCCTCGGCGGGCTCGTCGATTCCGGGCCGCTGCTCATCGCCAGCCGCTTCATCAAGGGCCTGAGCGCCGCGTTCACCGCGCCCGCCGGACTCTCCATCATCACGACGACCTTCAAGGAAGGCCCTCAGCGCAACCGCGCGCTCGCCATCTACACCACCTGCGCGGCCACCGGCTTCTCCATGGGCCTGGTGCTGTCCGGGCTGCTCACCGAGGTGAGCTGGCGCCTGACGATGCTGCTGCCCGCGCCCATCGCCCTGATCGCGCTGCTGGCCGGCATCAAGCTGATCCCGAAGAGCAGCCGAGAGGACTCCGGGAAGGGATACGACCTGCCGGGCTCCGTCACCGGTACGGCCTCGATGCTGCTGCTCGTCTTCACCGTCGTCCAGGCTCCCGAAGCGGGCTGGGCATCGGCACGCACCCTGCTGTCCTTCCTGGCCGTGGCGCTGCTGCTCACCACCTTCGTCATCATCGAACGGCGCAGCCCGCACCCGCTGATCCGGCTGGGCGTACTGCGCTCGGGCAGCCAGATCCGGGCCAACCTCGGCGCGGCTTTCTTCTTCGGCTCGTACGTCGGTTTCCAGTTCCTCGTCACGCAGTACATGCAGTCCCTGCTGGGCTGGTCGGCGCTCCAGACGGCACTCGCCTTCCTTCCGGCAGGCGCCCTGGTGGCACTCTCCTCGACGAAGATCGGCTCGGTCGTGGACCGGTTCGGAACGCCGCGGGTGATCACCGCCGGCTTCAGCCTGCTGGTCGTCGCGTACGCGCTCTTCCTCCAGATCGACCTCACACCGACCTACGCGGCCGTGATCCTGCCCTCGATGCTCCTGCTCGGCGCGGCCTGCGCCCTGGTCTTCCCCTCGCTCAACATCCAGGCCACCAGCGGTGTGGAGGACCACGAGCAGGGCATGGTCTCCGGCCTGCTGAACACCTCGATCCAGGTCGGCGGGGCGATCTTCCTCGCCGTCGTCACCGCGGTGATCACGGCGGGCGGTGACACGGGCCGCTCCGAGCAGGCGGTGCTCGACAGCTTCCGGCCGGGCCTGGTGGTGGTGACCGCGATCGCGGCGGCCGGGCTGCTGATCACGCTGACCGGTCTTCGTACGCGCCGCAGCGGGCCGAGCGTCCTGGTGGCGAAGTCCGTACCGGAGACGGAGCCGGAGCGGGTGACGGTCGGCGACTGACCGGCACCGGGCTCAAGGGGGCGGCGGCCGACGGGAGTTCTTGCCCGTCGGCCGCCGCCCTGTGACACTCCGTGCATGGGGCGACGGACACAGGCGGAGCGGGACGCGATCACGGTCGAGATCGGCTTCGCTGTCGTCACCGGGTTCCTGGTGGGCGGACTGACGTTCCTGGCGATCGCCGGACCGATGATGGTGTTCCCCTTGTCGTCCGGCGCCGAGCGCCGACTGGTCCTCGCGGGCGCCGTGGCCGGTCTGGCCGTCTTCGTCTTACGCGTCGTGCACGTCCTGTGGCGCTTTCCCGGCGGGCCGGGCAACACCCGTCAGCCGAGCCAGCCCGGGCGCACCAACCCCGACTCGTAGGCCAGCACGACCAGTTGCGCCCGGTCGCGGGCGCCGAGCTTGACCATCGTGCGGCTCACATGCGTCTTGGCGGTGAGCGGGCTGACCACGAGCCTGCGGGCGATCTCCTCGTTCGACAGGCCGATGCCGACGAGGGCCATCACCTCCCGCTCCCGTTCGGTGAGTTCGCCAAGGCCCTCGGCGTCCGTGGGTGCCTTGGAGCGGGCCGCGAACTCCGCGATCAGACGGCGCGTCACGCCCGGGGAGAGCAGCGCGTCACCCTGCACCACCGCCCGTACCGCACGCAGCAGTTCCTCGGGCTCCGTGTCCTTCACCAGGAAGCCCGAGGCTCCGGAGCGGATCGCGTCGAAGACGTACTCGTCGAGCTCGAAGGTGGTCAGCATCACCACCTTCACCTCCCCGAGCTGCTCGTCCTCGGTGATTTTCCGAGTGGCGGCGAGACCGTCGAGCTCCGGCATCCGGATGTCCATCAGCACGACGTCGGGGCGCAGTTCGCGCACCAGCCGCACCGCCTCCTCGCCGTCGGCCGCCTCGCCCGCCACCTCGATGTCCTGCTGGGCATCGAGCAGCGCGCGGAAGCCTGCCCTCACGAGCAGCTGGTCGTCGGCGAGCAGTACGCGGATCACATCGTCTCCTTCGGCTGCACAGGGAGGTCGGCCAGCACCCGGAAGCCACCGTCCGGCCGTGGTCCCGCATCGATCGTGCCACCCAGTGCGGCGGCCCGCTCCCGCATTCCGACGAGGCCGTTGCCACTGCCGCCCGCGTCCGACCGGGTGGCCGGGCCGTCGTCGTCGATCCGCAGACCGAGCCGGCCCGGCGCGTAGGCGATCCGCACGCGCGCGGTGCGTGATCCCGAGTGGCGTACGACGTTGGTCAGGGCCTCCTGGACGATGCGGAAGGCGGCGAGATCGGTGCCGGGCGAAAGCGCGGTGTGCTCCCCCTCCGTCTCGATCTCCACGCTCAGTCCGGTGCCGGCGGCCTGTTCGACGAGTTCGGGGAGCCGGTCGAGTCCGGGGGCGGGCGCCCGAGGCGCGTCGCCCGGCGTACGGAGTGTGTCGAGGACCTGGCGCACCTCGCCCAGTGCCTCCTTGCTCGCCGCCTTGATGGTGGTGAGCGCGGTGCGGGCCTGCTCCGGGTTGGTGTCGAGCAGCGCGAGGCCCACGCCCGCCTGCACGTTGATGACCGAGATGGAGTGGGCGAGGACGTCGTGGAGTTCACGGGCGATCCGCAGCCGCTCCTCGTCGGCGCGGCGCTTCTCGGCGGCGGCGCGCTCGGCGCCCTCACGGGCCCACACCTCACGCCGTACGCGGACGAGCTCCGAGGCCGCGAGGACCGCCACCACCCAGGCGAGGACGACCAGTTCCTGCCCCCAGGGCGCCGCGTCGTCATTGCCCGGTGGCAGATACTCGTACAGCCAGTGCGCGATCAGCAGATGTCCTGCCCCGAGCCCGCCGACGGCCCACCAGGCAGCACGGCGGTGCCCTGAGATGACGGCCGCGAAAGCGCCGACGGCGACGCTGAGGAAGACGGGGCCGTAGGGGTAGCCGGCGCCGATGTAGATGAGCGCGATCGCGCAGACGCCGAATACGGAGGCGACGGGCCGGCGGTTGCGCAGCAGCAGAATCGCCGGACCTGCCAGCAGCAGCACGTCCGCGAAGGCGTCGATCGGTTCACGGTCCGGCTGGCCGTGCGCGGCGAAGCTCGACCCCACCATGGCGAACACGGCCAGGGCGATCGTCGAGAGCCACGGCACCTTGCCGGTGCTGCGCCGGGCTTCCCAGCGACGCAACGGCGGCGGTGGTCCGCCGCCCCGCGCCCAGGGGGGACCACCGCAGAAGCGGGTGCGCTGCTCATCCATACGGCCACGCTAGACCGGGCCGGGCGGACCGGGCGTCAGCCCGGCGTGGCGATCACACGTACTCCCTGTGCAGTACGCGACCTGCCTCAGGGCCTCACACCCATCAGACCGACCTCGTGCGCGAGGCGGGCCACGGCATGGACGAAGAAGTCGTCCCGGTCCTCGACGACACGGTTGAACTGGCCGAAGAGCTCGAAGGAGATCAGCCCGAACAGCTGCGGCCAGGCGCTCACCAGGGCCACCACGACGGCCGGCGGCAGATCGGGCGCGACGGTGGCGGTGAGGCGGTGGGCCTCGGGGCGCAGCTCCTCGGCGAGCGGGGGCAGCGCGATGCCGTTCGCGCGGTGGGCGTCACGGGCGATAGAGATCATCGCGAGTCCGACGCGGGAGGCGGGTCCGACGGTGTCCATGGGGGCGGAGTAGCCGGGGACCGGGGAGCCGTAGATCAGCGCGTACTCATGGGGGTGGGCGAGGGCCCAGGCACGGACGGCCGAGCAGAGCGCGACCCAGCGGGCCGGGTGATCCTGGGGGTCGGGGGCGTCGGCCAGTGCGGTCTCGGCCGCTGCGCCGACGGCGTCGTAGGCGTCGACGATGAGGGCGGTCAGCAGGTCGTCGCGGCTGGGGAAGTAGCGGTAGAGGGCGGAGGAGACCATGCCCAGTTCGCGGGCGACGGCGCGCAGGGAGAGCTTGGAGGCGCCCTCGGCGGCCAGCTGTCTGCGGGCCTCGTCCTTGATCGCTGCGGTGACTTCGACTCGGGCTCGTTCCCTGGCCCCTCGGATGGTGGTCATGGCGCGCAGTCTTTCACGTTTCGGAGCAGTGCCCAACAATGAGAGCACTGCTCTTGCTTTGGATCACCAATCCAGTGCACACTGCTCTTAAGCGAGAGCAGCGCTCTCTCAACCACAGGAGTCCACGATGTCGCAGGTGCACTACATCAAGCCCGGCCGCTTCGACAACATGCTCAATGGCGCTGTCGCCTGGCTCACCCGCCACGGCATCAGCGTCATGGGCACCGCCGAGCTTTCCGTACGCGGCCGCACCAGCGGCGAATGGCGGCGCATCCCGGTCAACCCGCTCCCCTACGAGGGCGGCCCGTATCTGATCTCCGCCCGTGGCCACTCCCAGTGGGTCCGCAATCTGCGGGCGGCCGGCGGCGGGCAGCTCCAAGTCGGCCGCAAGACCCAGCAGTTCACCGCGGTCGAGCTGCCCGACGAGGAGAAGCCCGCGCTGCTGCGCACCTACCTGGAGCGCTGGGGCTGGGAGGTCGGGCGCTTCTTCGGCGATGTCAACGCCAAGTCCACGGACGAGGAACTCCTCGCCGCGGCGCACAAGCACCCTGTCTTCCGGATCACCGTGACGAAGTGACCGCCGAGGCGGCCGAAGCGCAGGTCACAGCGACTGACCAGGCGCCCGACGCGCAGGTCACGGCGAGCGGCGAGACACCCGGTGCGAAGCCATCGCGACCGCCCACGCGGCCCCGCGCAAGCCACGGCGAGGGGCGAGACACCCGGTGCGCCAGTCACTGCGACCGGCGAGGCGCCCTCCCGGAGCGAGTCCGCGCCCCGGCCGCTCAAGCCGACGGTTCGCTCGGCTCCGCGCGGCGGTCGAGCGCTTCCAGTGCCCGCCGCGCCACCCCGTGCGTACGCACCAGCCCCGCCAGCGTCGTCGATCCACGCGCGATGTCCGCGAACGCCCGCCAGGCGGGCCGCAGACCGGTGATCGCCGCATGGAAAAGCCCCGGACGGCGCTCGAAGATCGCGAGCATCCGCCGCCCGACGCCCATCTCCACGCCAAGACCGGCCTTGATCGCGAACGCGTAGTTCAGCGCCTGACGCCTCGCGTCCACAGCGTCATGGGCCTCCGAGATCCGTACCGCCCACTCCCCCGCGAGCCGCCCCGACCGCAGCGCGAACGAGATCCCCTCCCGGGTCCACGGCTCGAGGAGACCGGCCGCGTCCCCGCACACCAGCACCCGCCCGCGCGACAGCGGCGAGTCGTCGCTGCGGCACCGGGTGAGATGTCCGGAGGAGATGGCGGGCTCGAATCCGGCGAGCCCCAGCCGTGCGATGAAGTCCTCCAGATAGCGCTTGGTCGCCGCGCCCTCGCCCCGGGCGGAGATCACACCGACCGTCAGGGTCCGCCCCTTGGGGAAAACCCAGCCGTAACTGCCCGGCATCGGCCCCCAGTCGATGAGCACGCGCCCCGCCCAGTCCTCGGCCACCGTCGCCGGTACCGGGATCTCGGCCTCCAGGCCCAGGTCGACCTGGTCGAGCTTCACCCCGACATGCGCGCCTATCCGGCTGGCGCTGCCGTCGGCGCCGACGACCGCGCGGGCCAGCACCGTCTCGCCGTCGGCCAGCACCACGGCGACCGTGCGCCGGTCCGGCACGGCGGGTCCGTGCTGCTCGACCCGGGAGACGGTCGCGCCCGTACGCAGCACGGCTCCCGCCTTCTGCGCCTGCTCGACAAGACCGGCGTCGAACTCCGGCCGGTTGATGAGCCCGAAGAGCATCCGCTTGGAGCGGCGCGTACGCGTCAACTTGCCGTTCAGCGAGAAGGTGACGGCGTGCACCCGGTCGAGCAGGGGCAGCTCGAAGCCCGGCGGCAGACTGTCGCGCGAGGGGCCGATGATCCCTCCGCCGCAGGTTTTGTAGCGGGGCAGTTCGGACTTCTCCAGCAGGAGCACCTGACGGCCGGCCACCGCCGCGGCGTAGGCGGCCGAGGCCCCGGCGGGCCCGGCGCCGACCACGACGACGTCCCACACCGGCTGGTCGTGCCCCGGCTCGTCGTGCTCACCCACGGCGTCTGCGTTCTCGCTGCTCACGATGTGCTTCTGCTCCCCATCCGAGGCGTGATCATGCTCTCGACGGCATCCTACGGCGCGGTCACTTCCTGCCCGTGGGAGGATCAACCACACATTCGCCGTACACATATCTCACAACGTCGCACCCACAAGGAGCGTGCCCATGACCGCCAATCCGATCGCCGAGACCATCACGTCCCTGATGCCCCGTGCCAAGGCGGAGCTGACGGAACTGGTGGCCTTCCAGTCGGTGGCGGACGAGGCCGTGGCACCGAGGAGCGAGTGCGAGGCCGCCGCGAACTGGGTCGCCGACGCGCTGCGCACAGAGGGTTTCCAGGACGTCGCGCTGCTCGACACCCCTGACGGCTCGCAGTCGGTGTACGGGCTGCTGCCCGGCCCGGAGGGTGCGCGGACCGTGCTGCTCTACGCGCACTACGACGTCCAGCCGAAGCTGGACGAGGCCGCCTGGGTGAGCCCGCCCTTCGAGCTGACCGAGCGCGGTGGCCGCTGGTACGGGCGCGGTGCCGCCGACTGCAAGGGCGGCTTCATCATGCATCTGCTCGCGCTGCGCGCCCTCAAGGCGAACGGCGGCGTCCCCGTCAATGTGAAGGTGATCGTCGAGGGCTCGGAGGAGCAGGGCACGGGCGGCCTGGAGCAGTACGCCGAGGCGCACCCCGAACTGCTGACGGCCGACGCGATCGTGATCGGCGACACCGGGAACTTCCGGGTGGGCCTGCCGACGGTGACGGCGACGCTGCGCGGGATGACGATGATCCGCGTCCAGATCGACACCCTTGAGGGCAATCTGCACTCGGGCCAGTTCGGCGGCGCCGCGCCCGACGCGCTGGCCGCACTCATCCGCGTACTGGACTCGCTGCGTGCCGCGGACGGTTCGACGGTCATCGAGGGGCTGCCCGCGCAGGCTCAGTGGGACGGACTGCAGTACCCGGAGGACGAGTTCCGCAAGGACGCCAGGGTCCTCGCCGGTGTCGGTCTGACCGGCAACGGCACGGTCGCCGACCGTATCTGGGCGCGCCCCGCCGTCACGGTCATCGGCATCGACTGCCACCCCGTGGCGGGCGCGACCCCCTCCATTCCGGCGAGCGCCCGGGCCCAGATCAGCCTGCGCGTGCCGCCCGGCCAGGACGCGGCCGAGGCGACCAAGCTGCTGTTCGCCCACATCGAGAAGCACACGCCGTGGAACGCCCGGGTCTCGCTGGAGCAGGTCGGCCAGGGCCAGGCCTTCCAGGCCGACGTCACGAGCCCCGCGTACACCTCGATGGCCGACGCGATGCGTGTCGCCTACCCGGGCGAGGAGATGCAGGCCTCCGGCATGGGCGGCTCGATCCCGCTGTGCAACACGCTCGGCGCGCTCTACCCCGAGGCGGAGATCCTGCTCATCGGTCTGAGCGAGCCGGAGGCGCAGATCCACGCGGTGAACGAGTCGGTCTCCCCCGAGGAACTGGAGCGGCTGTCCGTGGCGGAGGCGCTGTTCCTCCAGAACTACGCCGCGAGCTGACCGTCGAGCGCGCGTCCGGGTAGAGCCGAAGTGTACGCGTCGAGCCGAAGCAGTACGCGCAGAGCCGAAGCGGTACGCGCAGAGCTGAGAACGTACGCGCGAAGCTGAAGCCGTACGCCCACAGTGAAGGGCCCTCGCCTTGTGTCGGGGGCCTTTCTACGGTCGGGCGCATGGATGTCATCAAGCTTCTTCCCGAGCTGCACCTGCTGCGATTCCCTGTCGGCCAGGCCTATCTGTGGCGCGACGGGGACGAGTTGACGCTGATCGACGCGGGCACGATCGGCGCCGGTCCGCTCATCGCGGACGCCGTGAGGGGGCTCGGACTGCACCCCCGGGACGTGCGGCGGATCGTGCTGACCCACTTCCACGAGGATCATGCGGGCGGGGCGGGCGAGTTCGCGGCGCTGAGCGGTGCGCCGGTGCTGGCGCACCGGCTGGACGCGCCGTTCGTACGGGGCGACGAGCCGGGTCCGCCGCCCCTGTTCGAGGACTGGGAGCGGCCGATCTTCGCGGAGGTGGCGAAGCTGCTGCCGCCGCCGTCGGACGAGCCCGTATTGCCCTCCGCCGTACGGGAGTTGGAGGACGGGGAACTCCTCGACTTCGGGGGCGGGGCGCGCGTGGTCTCCGTGCCCGGGCACACGGAGGGCAGCATTGGTCTCCATCTCCCGGCGCACGGTGTCCTGTTCACCGGGGACGCGGTCGCCGCGGCACCGGAGCACGGCGGCGTTCTGATGGGCGTGTTCAACCAGGACCGTACGCGCACCGTGGAGTCGTTCCGGAAGCTGGCCGCACTCGACGCGGACGTCGCCTGTTTCGGCCACGGCGATCCGGTGACCCGCGACGCCTCGGCGAGCCTGCGGGCGGCGTTCGAGCGCGACCACGGGTAACCCGGGCCGCCCGGGGCGGGCCGTCAGACCGGGACGCCCGCCTCCAGGTAGAGCGCGGAGCCCCGCTCCCGCGCCCTCAGCGCCCAGCGCAGCCGCTCGTAGCGCGTCGGCGGCAGCAGCTCGGCAGCCTCCTCCTCGGCGACGAACCGCCAGCCGCGCAGCTCCGATCCGGGCAGCAGCACCCGCCCTGCCTCGCCGCTGTCCAGCCGGCCGCCGTCGTAGAGCAGCCGCAGCCCGCCGAAGCCCGGTGGCCGCGGCGCCTCCCAGTCGACCACCAACAGCCGGGGCACCTGGGCGAGTTCGATGCCCAGCTCCTCGGTCACCTCGCGCATCCCGCCGCGCGCGGGTGGCTCGCCGCGCTCCACCACTCCGCCCGGGAACTCCCAGCCGGGCTTGTAAGTGGGGTCGACGAGGAGCACCCGGTCCTCCTCGTCGAAGAGCAGTACTCCGGCGGCCAGTGTTTCGGCGGTCGGCTCGGGGGTCTGCACGATCTCGCAGACCGCGGCGTCCCCGCTGCGTACCGCCGCGGCTATGCGCCGCGCCGTCTGAAGGGGGTCGAGCCGGCTGGTGTCGATGACGTGCGCGTCGCCCCCGATCCAGTCGAGGGCGGCGAGATACGGCTCGATGTGGTCGTACGCCCATTGCCTCACGCGCTGGTCGGCATCCGGGATGTCCGGCTCCTCGCGGGTGGCGATCCGTTCGCGCAGGATCGTTTCATCCGGTCGAAGCAGCACATGCCGCACCGGAATCCGGCGGGAGGCGAGACCGCCGAAGATCTCGTCGCGGTACTCCTGGCGCAGCAGAGTCATCGGCACGACCAGCACCCCGCCGAGCTCGCTGAGCAGCGCCGCCGCCGTGTCCACCACGAGGCGCCGCCAGATCGGCAGATCCTGGTAGTCGCTCACCTCGGCCAGGCGCTTCTGCGGCAGCAGATGGCGCAGCTGGCCGCCGATGAGTTCGGGGTCGTACAGCGTGCTGTTCGGGATCAGATCGATCAGTTCGCGCGCGGTACTGGTCTTGCCCGCTCCGAACGCACCGTTGATCCAGACAATCACGGTTCCCCCTCTTCCGTAGCCCACAGTGGATTGCCCGCAACACCCTGCCACGAAAACCCGTGTCGGGAACCCGCCGGTTGATCGTGGTCGGCGTCGCGGATCCAACTGTGGCCGTGCTGTTGCCGGTTCACCACCACCGTGCGGGAACCTGGTGCGTCTCACCCTACGAACAGACGGCTTCGCCGGACCGTGACACGGGCGTGTGGAGCGTCGTTGGAGCGGGAGAGACAAGGGGGTGCGGGATGCGCCGTACGGTGTTGGAGAGGTTTCCCGCCGGGAGCCCGCGCGGGAGCTGGCCGGCCGAGGAGTTCGCACGCGCCCGCCGGGACGAGGGCCTGGCGGCGGAAGTCGTGATGGATCTGGAGACGGATGCGTTTCTGGTGATCGTGCACCAGCAGACCGCGGACGTCTGAGGCCCATGCCGGGGCCGGAACCTTTGCGGGTGGTGTTCGCGGCCACGGCTCGAACCGGTCCTGGCCGACCGTGAGTTCCTCGGCGTCCGTCAGGACTGTTGCCGACGACGGACCGGCGCGAATCTGACGCCGAGGCCGGGGCCGGCCTGGGCGGCGGCCGACAGCCGGTTCTCGGGTACAACGCCGATCACGGGATAGCCGCCGGTGGTGGGGCTGTCGGCAAGGAACACCACGGGTTTCCCGTCGGGCGGTACCTGGATTGCTCCCAAAACCATGCCTTCGCTGGGCATTTCACGGTGCACGGCACGCTCGAGAGTGGGCCCGTCCATCCGCAGCGCGATGCGGTTGCTCTGGGGAGAGACCGAGAAGCGGGCTGATGCGAGGGTCTTCACGGCGGTGGCGGTGAACCAGTCATCCCGTGGGCCGAGCAGTACGGGCAGGACCAGCTCCTGAGGAGGCGCCTGCCATACCACTGTGTCGGCGTGGAGCGGTCGGCCGAGTCTCTCGCCCAGGGGCAGGATGTCCCCGTCCCTGAGAGGGGCCGGGCCGAGGCCGGAGAGCAGGTCGGTGGAGCGGCTGCCGAGGACAGGGTGAACCGCGACGCCTCCGCTGATGGCGACATAGCTGCGCACGCCGGTGGTGGGTACGCCGACGTCGAGCACGGCGCCGGCAGGTAGGTATATGGCCTCGGCCCAGGCCGCGGGCCGGCCGTCGACCCGCACCGGAGCGGGCGCCCCGGTCACGGCGACGATCACGGGCTGTGTGATGCGCACCGCCGCTCCGGTCAAGGTGGTCTCCAGCGTTGCCGCATCGGCGTGGTTGCCCACCAGCCGGTTCGCGAGCCGGTGTGCCGGCTGGTCCAGTGCCCCGGAGCGCGGTACTCCAAGGTAGGCGTGACCGAACCGGCCCAGGTCCTGGAGGGTGGTGAGCGCACCGGCCCGTACGACTTCCAGCTTGCCGCCGCTCATGCGATGCGCCTTTCGGCCTTCGTGGGTTGTGCAGGTGTGGCAGTGCTCCCGGAAACGGGTTCTTGAGGAACGAACCGCACCCGAGCGCCGGGGGTCAGCAACGCCTCAGGTTCGCGCTCCATGTCCCACAGGCGCACATGGGTGGTACCGATCAGTTGCCAGCCTCCGGGGGAGGCGCGCGGATAAATGCCGGTGTAGGGACCCGCGAGCGCAACGGAGCCGACGGGTACGGAGGTGCGTGGTGCGGCGTGGCGGGGCACGGCGTACCTTTCGCCGAGTCCGATCATGTACGCGAATCCCGGGGAGAACCCGCAGAAGGCCACACGGTGTTCGACACTGCTGTGGATCCGTGCCACCTCGTCTTCGGTGACACCCCACAACCCGGCCACCGCACGCAGATCGGCTCCGTTGTAGTGCACCGGGATCTCCAACAGGGGCCCGCTGTCGGCTGCCAGAGTGGGCACGGACCACCGGCGCAGCTCCGCCTGCAAGGCGTCGGCGTCGTGGACCCCGTAGAGCAGAACGGTCTTCTCACCGGGCACGATCTCGCGCACCGGCGACAGGGTCCCGGCGCCACGGCGACTCAGGAGCTCGGCATGCCAGGCCTGGGCCTCTTCCGGTGTGTCCAGATCAACAAGGAGGGAATCGGCTCCGACCGGCCTCAGCCTCATGCGAACGCCTCCACCGTGACTCCGGCCGCCTCCAGGGCCGTACGCACCTGCTTGGCCAGCTCGACTGCCCCAGGGGTATCCCCATGCAGGCACAGAGAGCGCGCGCGCAGGGACACGGAGGCGCCGTCCAGCGTTGTGACGCGGCCGTCCAGCGCCATGGCAACGGCTCTGGCCGCGACCTGCTGGGGATCGGTGATCACCGCACCCGGTGTGGATCGCGGGACGAGCGCCCCGTCTGCCGTGTAGGCACGGTCGACGAACGCCTCGTCGACCGCGTGGAGACCCACACGCTGGGCTTCCTTGTGCATGGCCGAGTCGGGCAGGCACAGCACCTGCAGGGCCGGATCGGCGAGTCGGACACCTGCTGCCACGGCGGACGCCTGTGCCTGGTCGAACACCACACGGTTGTACAGCGCTCCATGAGGCTTGACGTAGGTCACGTTGGTTCCGGCCGCCCGGGCGAACACCTGGAGGGCACCGATCTGGTACGTGATCTCGTCGGCGAGTTCGTCAGCAGGCACGTCCATGGCCCGGCGGCCGAACCCGGCCAGGTCCCGGTAGGAGACCTGGGCGCCGATCCTCACACCGCGCTCGGCCGCCATGTCACAGACGCGGCGCATGATGCTCGGATCTCCGGCGTGGAAGCCGCAGGCAACATTGGCGCTGGTGACGACCGACAGCATGGCCTCGTCGTCGGTGAGGACCCACCGTCCGTAGCCTTCTGCGAGGTCTGCATTGAGGTCGATCACGATGTCTGTCATCGCTGCTTTGTCTCCTTGGGACAGTCCGCTCGGCATGAGATACCACTGCGCCCTCATCCGAGGCGGTAGTCCGTGTCCCGGGCGTCGGTGATCAGCATGTATCCGGGGGCGTGAGTGATGGCGAACGACGGTCGTGATGCCATCAGCACGGCCTGCGGTGTGACGCCGCAGGCCCAGAACACCGGCACATCGCCCGGCTCCGCCCGCACCGGATCACCGAAGTCGGGGTGCGCAAGGTCTTCGATGCCCAGGGCTGCCGGGTCGCCGACGTGGACGGGGCTTCCGTGTACCTCTGGCATCAGGGTGCTGACGCGGATCGCGGTGTCGACGAGGCCGGCCGGGATCTGCCGCATGGACACCACCAGGGGGCCCTGCAGCCGGCCGGCCGGGCGGCAGTCGCGGTTCGTTTTGTACATCGCGACATTGCGTCCCTGGTCGACGTGGCGCAGCGGCACTCCCGCCTGGGCCAGCGCGGTCTCGAAGGAGAAACTGCACCCGATGAGGAAGGTGACCAGGTCGCTGCGCCAGGCACCGGTGACGTCGGAGGGTTCGTCGATCAGCCGGCCGTTCTCCCAGACGCGGTAGCGAGGGGCATCGGTGCGCAGGTCGGCGCAGGGAGCCAGCGATGTTGACCAGGATCCCGGCTCCGTGACGTCGAGCACGGGACACGGCTTGGGGTTGCGCTGGCAGAACAGGAGAACGTCATAGGCCCAGTGGGCCGGGACTGCGATGAGGTTGACCTGGGTGTACGCCGCGCACCATCCTGCGGTGGGCACATTTGTACCGTCGCGGAACATCGCTCGCGCATCGGCGGGGATGAGGGCCCCGGGAGCCGCTGTCGTCATCACTCTCCCTGTCGTCACAGGCAGTATCAAGGCTGCCTCTGGTGTTACTGCGCTCTGCAAACAGGGTGCTCCCCGTTCACCCAATAGTAGAGGATCGTTGAACAATCCGACAGGGCCTCTGTTGTTTCGTTCACGAGTTTCCGGTTCACTGGATACACAGGAACGCGTTGGGAAGACCGTCGGACGCACCGCCGGCCGTGGGAAAGGGCAGAAAACCATGACAGCCGAGGTGGACCCGTCCGTGCTCGTCGGTGACCGTGCGCTTCTGGGGCGCTCCAGCACCGCCGACCGCGTCGCCGACATCTTGCGGGCACGCATCGCCGAGGGCTACATCCCGCCCGGGAGCAAGCTCTCCGAAGACACCATCGGTAACGCTCTGGGAGTTTCGCGCAACACCCTGCGAGAGGCGTTTCGTCTCCTCACGCACGAGAGGCTCCTGGTCCACGAGCTCAACCGCGGCGTGTTCGTCCGCATCCTCACCGTGCAGGACGTCACCGACATCTACCGGGTCCGCAGACTCATCGAGTGTGCGGCGGTGCGTAATCTCGGGGCACCCCCCTACGACCTGACCCAGGCTGAAGCTGCGGTCGCCGAAGGCGAGAAGGCGGCCGAGGAAGGCGCCTGGCGTGAACTGGGCACAGCGAACATCCACTTCCACCATGCCGTTGTGGCCCTCACCCACAGCAAGCGCCTGGACGAGCTCATGCGCGGTGTGCTGGCTGAACTGCGCTTGGTCTTCCATGCCATGGACAATCCGCGCAGCTTCCACGAGCCGTACCTGGGACGCAACCGGGAGATCCTCTCCGCCCTCAAGGCGGCAGACAGAGTCAGAGCCGAGCTGCTGCTGGCCGACTATCTTGACGGCGCGGAAAAGCAGCTGCTCGAGAAGTACTCCGAGTTCATGGCTCCGTGAGGCCGGCCGCTGACCAAGGACCCGTGCTCTGTGTCGTCAGCCCACGTCGGCCATGGGCCATCGCAGGCGTGCACGGGCCACGTCGAAGGGATAGACAAGTCGGTACCGGCCGTTGTGGACCTGCTCCACGATGCCGCGGGCTCCGATGTTCTGGTGGTTGTCATCGAACTTCACGCCATCCCACGGCATGATCGTGTCGCGGCCCGGCACATCGATGTTCACCAGTGCTGAGCGGATATCGGCCGGTGTGGGGGATCCGGCCTCGTTGATCGCCTGTGCGAGCGTCATCACGGCGGTGAACGCACGGGCAGCGTCATCGTTCATGGGGGCGTCGTACGTTTCCCTGTACAGGTCCGCGACGGCCCTGGCCGTGGGGTTGCGCTCGGCCAGGTCGGCAGACCAGGCGAAGCGGCTGCAGACTCCCTCGGCGGCGCTCCGGTCCCTGCGGATGAAAGCGGGATCTGCATGCCCCCCTCCGAAGGCTATGAGCGCGGGAGGCTGGTATGCGAGGCGGTCGAAGGCGTCCCTCAGCGCCAGCGCCTGGGATGTGTACAGGAAGGTCAGTACAACGTCGGCGTTCGAGGCTGTCACCGCGTGCGCGTGGGAGGACAGATCGCTGGACTGGGCGCCGACTTTGATGTCGGCCACGACGTTGCCGTCGATGTGGGAGACAAGCCGCTCGATCATGGCGGAACCGTCGTTGCCGTATTGATCATCGGTGTGGAGGACTGCGATGCGCTTGACCGACGTGCCCATGCTCTGGCGTTCTTTCAGCAGGGAGAACACCACTCGGCCGTAGCTCAGGTCGGAAGGGCCGGTGCGGAAGAACCAGTCAAGTCCGCGCTCGGTCAAGGACGATGCGGAGGAACCTCCGTTCACGAACGGGATCCTCAGATCCTCGGAACGTGCGCTGGCAGCTTCGGTGACGGCGGACTCGTATCCCCCGGCCATGGCGACCACGTGCTGGGTCCTGACCAGATGCGCCACCTCGGTGGCCCCGCGCGAAACGGAGCCACTGGTGTCGGCGGCTATGAGCCTGATCTTCGCGTTGTCCAAGCGAGGCAGACCCGACCCCCGCCCCAGCGGCAGCGCCATCGAGGGGTATTGGCCGTTGACGATCTGCACGGCCAGTTCGGCGCCTCGCCTGGTATCGGTGCCCACTGAGACGCCAGGGCCCGACAGCGGCGCGAGGAAGCCGATTTTCACGGGGGCGCGGGACGGCGGAACAGCCGGCTCACCTGTGCAGGCGGAAGCCAGGAACAGGGCGGCGCAGAGAAGCACGGCGGTACGAGTGGCTGGTCTGGGCATCACGTTTGTCCTTCTACGGTCGGCAGATCGCCCAGAGTGCCGCTGCCGGTGTGAGGGGCCGGGGGCGAGCCGGGCGATGCTCTGTCGCTGATGTGCAGGCCATCGGTGTAGCGGCGGTGCGCCAGCCACTCCTGTGGCGAGCCGAAGACGGGTTCGGCGTCGGTGGTCGGATATGAGCCGACGGCAGGAGCAGGACGGTCCTCAGGTGGCGATGCGGGCACATGAGCCGAAGACGCCGTCCAGGCCGGGCCAAGGTGGGTGGAGGGCTCGTCGGCCGACCCGGAGTCGGTCCACTCCTGCGCCACAGGGCCGTATTGGTGAAGGCCGGCCAGCAGGTTCCCGGGGATTCGTACCAGGGCCGTGCTCCCCCGACGGGCGGTCGAAGAAAGATGTACGTCGATGCCGTGTCTGGCGGCGAGGCGGCCCACAACAAACAGCCCCATGCTCTGCCCCGCTTCGGGGTCGAGCGACAGCGCGGAGGCCAGCCGCTGGTTCACGGTGGCCAGCTTCTCGGGTGTCATTCCAGTGCCCTCGTCCTCAATGGAGATCACGAGGTCACCGGGACGGTCGGAAGCCGTCCGACAGGTCACGGTGACGCGGGAACGGGCGCTGGAAAAGACCGTCGCATTTTCCATCAGCTCGGCCAACAGGTGCACCAGGTCGGTAACGGCGTCTGCCGCGATGTCGGCTCCTTGCGACGGACGGCAGTCAATACGGGTGTACTGCTCCACCTCGGCACTGGCAGCCAGCAGAATCTCCGACACCGGCATCGGCTGCTCCCATCCACGGACCGTGTCGGAGCCGGCCAGCACCAGAAGGCTTTCGTCCGTGCGGAGCATCTGTGTGGCCAGGTGATCCAGGCGGAAGAGGCGAGCCAGGTGGTTGGGGTTGTCCTCGTGCTGCTCCAAGTCGCTGATCTCGGAGAGGAGTTTGCTGACCAGATGTTGGTTGCGGCGGGAGAGGTGGATGAACATGCCGTTGATGTGCTTGCGGAGTGCGGCCTGGTCCCTCACGAGAGCGACGGCGGCACTCTGTACGGCGTCGAATGCTTGGGCGACCTCCCCGATCTCGTCGTTGGCCGCGACTGCGGTCGGCGTGGCCCGGTAGTCGCGCAAGTCATCGATGTCGGCCTGCCGAAGCCGTGTGAGTGCCTGCGGCAGGTGCTCGTTTGCGACCTTCAGCGCCGAGATGCGCAGGATCTTCAGGGGCCGGGTCATGGACCTTACGACGACGGTGACCACTGAGCCTGTTACCAGAAATACGGCGAGCAGCCCGGCCGCTCCCCATAGCGCTGCGCTCTGGCGGGAGCCGTGCTCCTGGCCGCTGCGGGTGATGAGTTCGCCGAGGATCCGTGATTCCACCTCGCGCATGAGCGCGATCTTGCGGCTGGAGACCTTGTGCCATGTCGCCGGGTCCGCTTCGACGCGCGGAGCTTGTGCCTGCTCGCCGGCGCGTTCCTGAATGGCCTGGGTGGTGCTGACGGATGCGCCCTTGACGGTGTTGGCGTACAGGCTCTGCTGTGCCTCGTTGGCTGAGGCCATGAATTCGTTCACAGACTCCTGTTGGCGTGCAACCGCGCCGGCGAATTCCGGGAATTGACCCACGAGGAAGGTGCCGGTGGTCAGGACGCCATTGAGGTCTGCTCGCACCCGGCTGGTGTTTTCCAATGCGTAGGACAGGGAGTTGAGGGCCCGGACCTGGCCGGCGGTCCTGCTGCCGCCGTTGTGCGCGGCCAGGATCGGTCCGAGACGCATGAGTTCGCCGATGGCGGCTGTGTAGTTGGCGAGGATCGAGCCTTGCGTCAGGTTGGCTTCATCCACTGACCTGCGGAGCGCAGGGAGGCTTGCCAGTTCCTGGGTGACGGCGCTCAGGACCTCCCGCAGCTGAGGATCGTCGGAGGCGTCGATGTCATCGGCTGCCTGGCGGTAAAGGGCAGCAGCGGTGTCGACTGCGATGCGCTGCCGACGGGGGTTGCCGTTCGCGGCTTTGCGCCGGCCGGCGATGAATCCGGCTGTGGTGTCGCGTTCCTCCTGGAGGGCGTGGACCAGTCGCAAGGCCGGTTGCTGGAGGCGAGCGAGGACGGAGAACTGTCTGTAGTCCTCGGCGTCGCCGACAGTGCGGGAAAGGCTGGCAACCGCCAGAACGCCGGCCAGGAGCCCGGGGATCAGCACGACCGCGGTCAGTTTATTGCGTACGCGCCAGTTCTTCGGCTTGATGAGGTGGCCCACGGCTTTGAGGTCAGTCCCGTACCGGTGCCGGGGTTTTGCTCTAGGGGTTCGGCTGACCTTCTCGCGCACAGGGATGGACCTCTCAGGGTGGAGTGCAACGCCTCGCCGAAGGGGGCGATGGGGTGGCCGGCGGCTTCGTCGCCGGCCACCGTCGCCAAGGGTCAGTGGGTTCCGGACAGTTCAGGTGAGTTCGGAGCCACGGGTCTCGGGGAGGCCGAGAAGAGCGACGAGTGCGAGCCCGTAGCCGACGGCACCGTAGATCAGCGCACCGCCGACACCCGCCGACGAGAAGCCGACAGCCGTCGGGAAGATGGCTCCGAGCGCGCGTCCCACGTTGTAGGTGAAGCTCTGGCCGGTGCCGCGGACCGTGCTGGGGTAGAGCTCGGCCAGGTAGGAGCCGAAGCCGGAGAAGATGGCCGAGGCGCTGAAGCCGAGGGGGAATCCGAGGATCAGCAGAAGGGAGTTGGAGCCCTGCGGGATGTTGACGTACGAGATCAGAAGGCCGGCGCTCAGGAGCGCGAAGATGACGAAGGTGACTTTGCGGCCCAGGCGGTCGACGAGCTGACCGGCCGTGATGTAGCCGCAGAAGGCTCCGGTGATGAGTACGAACAGGTAGCCGCCGGTGCCGACGACCGTGAGGCCGCGCTCGGTCTTGAGGTAGGTCGGCAGCCACGTGGCGAAGGTGTAGTACCCGCCCATCACGCCGGTGGACAGCAGGGTCGCGCAGAGGGTCCGGCGAGCCATGCCGCCCTTGAAGATGGAGGACAGCGGAGGACGGGCTTCCTTCTTGGCCAGCCGCTCGGTCACCTCGGGGGCGTCCTGGACGTTGCGCCGCACGTACACCAGCAGCAGCGCCGGCAGGGCTCCTGTCCAGAACAGCACACGCCAGGCCAGGTCCGGATCGAGGTTGTTCGTGAGGGTCGTGCCGACGATGACGGCCAGCGCCCAGCCGACCGCCCACGCACTCTGGACCCAGGCCAGGACCCGGCCGCGGTAGCGCGACTTGGCGTACTCGGCGACCAAAATGGCGCCGGCCGCCCACTCGCCACCGAACCCGACACCCTGCAGTGTCCGGAACCCCAGCAGCATCGGGTAGCTCGTCGCGAAGCCGCACAGCACGGTGAACACGGCGTAGGTGCCCACCGTGACCATGAGGGTCTTGACCCTGCCGATTCTGTCGATCAGGAGACCGGCGACGATTCCGCCGACTGCGGAGGACAGCAGTGTGACCGTGGTCAGCAACCCGGTCTGCGCCGTGGTCAGGCTGAAGTAGGCCGTGATGGCGACCATGGCCATCGGGAGCACAAGGAAGTCGTAGGAGTCGAGGGCGTATCCGCCGAATGCGCCCTTGAAGGCCCTGCGGCCCTGCGGGGACATCGACCGGAACCAGGCGAAGGGACCGGTCACCTCGCTCTCGACTGTGGTCGGGGGGCTGGTGGGGATGGATGTCACGGTGACCTCACGGAGATGGAGAGGGACGGGAGTCAAGGCCCTCATCAGCGGTGGGCTGTCATCCGTACTGCCGCCTTCACGAGATTCGGACGACGCGCATGCCCTGCGGCTTGACGTGGGTACAAGCTAGGGATCGTTGAACGATCCTTCAAGAGGGGGCGAAGCTTTTTCTACAACTCGGTTTCATTACGACGAGCCAGGGTCGGACCGCGGAGCGGGCAGAACCGCGGAGTCGGAAAGGTCGCCACCAATCGGCAGCACGGCCCACACCGCATGGCCGTGCGGCAGATTCCAGGCGCCCCAGCCAGAGGACAAGGCCTCGACCAGGTACAGCCCACGCCCACTGCACGGGATGTCGCCATCGGACTCCGGAGGAGACAGAACACCGCTCCACCCCCGGCCGTAGTCGCCGACCTCGAGGCGGATCACATCCCCGGTCGCCATGCGGATGCGCCGCACCGTGTGCCAGATGGGATCACGGTCCGAGCCGTGGCAGATCGCGTTGGTGACAAGTTCCGAAACGATCAGCTCCGCATCCTCGACCAGATGCCGCAGATCCCAGGCCTGCAGCAGGTCCCCGACTTGTCGACGGGCGGATTGAGCAGATGCAGCCACCGCAGGCAGGACCCAGGTCACGGAGACCCGTTGCCCCGTCTCGGCATCCGAGTGGGCCGACTGCGCCTGAGTGGAGGTGAAAGGAGGCATTGCGTCCTCACTTGGGGGATGCGCGGCCATTGTTGCCGGAACTACACCGCGCGGCGGTCCGCCTGCGAGAGGGCTCGAAGCGGCTGGACGATGACTGACGCTGAGACATTGGCCGGAAACGCGACATCCGGAGGGAAGCCGATCCAGATCCCGCGGGTCCGCGACCTCCGCCTACCCATGCGTAGGATTGTTCTACAATCCTCGTTCTGAATTACTGGATTATCAGTCAATCTCGCCCATGTCAACCCCGCTCAACCCGCCGATCCGGCGGGAGTCCAGGCCGAAGATGCACCGAGACGTCACGGGAGGCGAATCAAATGCCCTATTGAAGAATCGTTCTACAATCCATAGGGTGACATTGCGGCCGCCTCAACGGCCGCCAGCGGCGCGAGGACCTGCCCCCTCGCGCCGCCCTTCCTTCATCACGACTCGCAAGGACACCGTGCACACCATGGAAGAGCAACACACCCAAGGCAACGTGGCCGAGGTGACCGTCCGTGCGCGCGTCGAGCAACTGCTCGACCGGGACTCCCTTGTGGAATTGGACGCGGCCGCCGGGCACCGCGTGAGCCATGCAGACCTGGGAGAACGACCGGGAGACGGCGTGGTCACCGGCTACGGCACGGTCGACGGCCGCCCGGTGGCTGTCTTCGCCCAGGACTCCACCGTTTTCGGCGGGGCGGGGGGTGAGGCAGTCTGCGGGAAGATCGCAAAGGTGATGGACTTTGCGGTGAAGACGGGCTGTCCGGTCATCGGCATCAGCGACTCCCGACGGGCCGGCATCCAGGCCGGGGACAGCGCCCTGGGCACGAGTGGCGAGATGTTCCGCCGCCATGTGCATGCGTCCGGAGTCGTCCCCCAGATCTCGCTCATTCTGGGATCGTGCGCCGGCCGTGCGGTTTTCTCCCCCGCCCTGACCGACTTCACCGTGATGACCGAACGGACCTCGCACATGCTCGCCACCGAGCCCGAACTGATCAGGACCGTGACCGGCGAAGACATCGACATCGAGGAATTGGGCGGAGCCCGCACGCACAGCACCGTCTCCGGTGTCGCCCACTGCATGGCGGGTGACGAAAAGGGGGCCATGGAGTACGTCAGGGCCCTTCTGTCCCACCTGCCCTCGAACAATCTCCAGGAACCGCCGGCCTGTCCGGACCAGGCCGACCTGGCGACCTGCGCCGAAGACCTGGAGCTGGACTCGGTCGTACCAGATTCCGCCAACCAGCCCTACGACATGCACCACGTCATCGAGCACGTCCTCGACGACTACGAATTCCTTGAGACACAGCCTCTGTTCGCGCCAAACATCATCACCGGCTTCGGCCGCATCGAGGGACACCCGGTGGGCATCGTCGCCAACCAGCCGATGCAGTTGGCCGGCTGCCTGGACATCGACGCCTCCGAAAAAGCCGCCCGGTTCGTTCGGACCTGCGACGCCTTCAACGTCCCGGTGGTGACCTTCGTGGATGTGCCCGGCTTCGTGCCGGCCACTGACCAGGAACACCGAGGCATCATCCGCCGCGGCGCCAAACTGATCTACGCCTACGCCGAGGCCACCGTCCCGCTCATCACCGTCATTACCCGGAAGGCTTTCGCCGACGCCTATGACGTCATGGGCTCCAAACAGCTCGGCGCCGACCTCAACCTGGCCTGGCCCACCGCACAGATCGCTGTGATGGGCCCCCAGAGCGCCATCGGCATCCTCCTCGGCGTGTCGCAGACCGGGGGTGAAGTCCCGGACCCAGTGCACTGGGAGGAGAAGCACGCCGAGCTGATGAGCGAGTGCGAGGACGCTCTCCTCACTCCCTTCATCGCTGCCGAGCGCGGTCACATCGACGCGGTGATCAAACCCTCTCAGACACGGCAGCACATCATCCGCGGCCTGCGGGCGCTGCGCACCAAGCGAGAGACGCTGCCCCCCAAGAAGCACGGCAACATACCGCTCTAGACGGAGGGACACGTACCGACGTGGCTGACATGGCTTTCCCCATCCAGGAGCACACGATCCCTCCCATCAAAGTGCTGTACGGGCAGCCCACTCCCGAAGAACTGGCCGCTGTGATCAGCGTCGTCCACGCCCGTGCCACCACCACCGCAGCAGCAGCAGCTCCCCGCAGGCCCCCGGTCTCCGCGTGGACCGACCGTGCCACGGCCATCGCCCTCCGCCGTCCGCCGTTCCCCCGACCGACGTAGCGGTACAACAGGTGGCTGCCGCTACGGAACCAGGCACTTCGCCCTGCCGGGGTTGAAGATCAGTACGCCTGGTCGAGGACGATGGGCAGGGACATCGGCGCCCGGAAGGACAACAGGCCCAGCATCGGCGGGCGGGCGCTGTCCTTGACCGTGACGGCTTCTGGCAGAGAGCGGGCGGCCGCGCGAAGTGCGATCGCGGCTTCGGTCCGGGCCAGGGAAGCGCCGGGGCAGCGGTGGCGCCCGGCGCCGAAAGCCAGGTGATGGCGGACGTTGTTCCGGTGAGGGTCCAGCAGCTGCGGCTGCTGGAACACGTCTCGATCGGCCCCCGTGCTCATCAGCATCAGCAGCAGCTGGGAGCCCGGAGCGAGTTGTACTCCGCCGAGTTCCACTTCATGTGCCGTTGTCCGGCGCCAGCTCGTCACCGGTGACTCGGCCCGAAGGATCTCCTCCACCCAGGCTTGCGGGAACCCCGGCTCCGCGCCGGCCCTGGCCCATCCCTCCGGCTCTTCCAGTGCCCGACGCAGCACGTTGGCAATCAGCTGTCCGGTCGTGGACTGACCGGCGATGAGGACGAAGAAGCACACGGCTACCGCTGTCGCCCTGTCCAGCTGCGTGCCCTCCGGCAGCAGGTACTGCGACAGGGCTCCCACCAGGCTGTCCTTGTCCACCGAGCCCCCGGACACCTCCTCGGACAGCCACCGGTGGAACGTCGCCACCGATCCGGCCAGTTCCACCTGGCGATCTACCGTTGCGCGGCCCCAGAACAACTCCAGCGCGTCGTCGCTCCAGCGCACCAGCGTCAGCGGATCCTCTCCGTGCACGCCCAGCAGCCGCATCAGTACGCGGCAGGGGAGAATACGCGCGAAGTCAGACACCAAATCGCCGGGTAGCCCGGCCTCCAGCCGTCCGCGCAGTCCTGTCAGCAACTCCGCCGCGACCTCGTCCACCACAGGTACCGCCGCAGCCACACGCTCGGCGTTGAAGAATCGGGTGACAAGCCGACGCAGGCCACCATGGCTCACCCCGCCGTTGTTGGCCAGGGCCGGAGGCAGGGAGAAGCCGGACCGCGCGAGCACACGCAGCGCGGCCACCGACAGCGGCGTGACCGCATTCTGAGCGTTGTCAGGACGGAATGCGCCGCTGTCGAGCAGCACGCGACGCACATCCTGGTAGCGGCTCACCACCCACAGGCCCGTCGCCGGATCGAAGCACACGGGTGCTTCCTGTCGCAGCCGAGCGAGCAGGGGATGAGGGTCCTGTACGAACGCTTCGTCGAAGAGATCAAATTCGGCGATCACCAGGGTCCCCGCTCCCAACGTACCGAAGGCCGACGGCTGTGACGCTGCCACACCCTCGCGACCAGCGCAGTAAGCCACGACACTGTCGCTCATGCCCGAGACGTGGGCATGATCACTGACCTTGTCGTTGCATCAGGTGAATTCGGTGCCGCGGGTCTCGGGCAGGCCGAGGAGGGCGACAAGGGCGACGGCGTATCCCACGACGCCGTAGACGAGGGCGCCGCCGACGCCTGCGCTGCCTGCTGTGAAGCCCACTGCGGTGGGGAAGAAGGCTCCGACACCGCGGCCGACGTTGTAGGTGAGGCTCTGACCGGTGCCTCGGACCGCGTTGGGGTAGAGCTCGGCCAGGAAGGAGCCGAAGCCGGAGAAGATGGCGGAGGCGCAGAAGCCCAGGGGGAAGCCGAGGACCAACAGGAGGCTGTTGGCGCCCTCGGGGATGTTGATGTAGGCCAAAAGCAGGCCCCCGCTCATGACCGCGAACAGAGCGAACGACTTCTTTCGTCCCATGAGGTCGATGACGTAGCCGGCGGTCACGTAGCCGCAGAAGGCGCCGGTGATGAGCACGAACAGGTAGCCGCCGGTACCGACAACGGTCAGACCGCGGTCGGTCTTGAGGTAGGTGGGCAGCCACGTCGCAATGGTGTAGTAGCCGCCCTGGGCTCCGGTCGCCAGCAGGGTCGCGAAGAACGTCCTGCGCGCCAGGGTGCCCTTGAAGACCGATGACAGCGGGACGCGCGCGTCCTTCTCGGCGAGCCGGGTGGTCACCTCAGGGGCGTCCTGGACATTGCGGCGCACGTAGAACAGCAGCACCGCCGGCAGGGCGCCGGTCCAGAACATCACCCGCCAGGCGATGTCGGGGGCAAGATTGTCCATCACCACCGTGCTCACGATGACCGCCAGTCCCCAGCCGATGGCCCAGGAGCTCTGGATGAAGGCCAGGGTCCGGCCTCGGTAGCGGCTCCTGGCGTACTCGGCGACCAGGACGGCGCCTGCCGCCCACTCACCACCGAAGCCAAGGCCCTGAAGAGCGCGGCTCGCCAGCAGCATCGGGTAGCTCACGGCAAAGCCGCACAGCACGGTGAACAGGGCGTAGGTGCCCACGGTGATCATGAGGGTCCTGACCCGGCCGACCCGGTCGATCAGCCCCCCGGCGAGGATCCCGCCGAGCGCGGACATCACCAGTGTGACGGTGGTCAGGAGCCCTGCCTCTGCCTTGGTGAGGTGGAAGTAGGCCGTGATGGCGACCATGCTCAGCGGCAGCACCTGGAAATCGTAGGAATCAAGAGCGAATCCGCCGAATGCCCCCTTGAATGCCCGGCGCCCCTGCGGGGTGAACGACCGGTACCAGGAGAACGGGCCAGTAACCTCCTCGCCGACTGTGTGGGGGCCGGTTGGTGTAGATGCCACGGTGCACCTCACAACGAAGAGCGGGAGGAGGTGTCAGCTCCGAGCCGCCGGCGCTGACCCAGCGGTGCATCCCGGGCTTCCACCCTCCACGAAAACCTCCGTAGATCGCATCTCCTCCGCCGCCCGGAGCCGGCCACCCGCGGGCCGTCGATCTACAGGAATTCCGTCCGGGGCGGGGTGTGTCCCCCTCCACGCGGGGACGGGGCCACACCGTGCGTGTCAGCCCTTGGTGGAGCCGAGCGTGAGCCCGGCGATGAAGTGCCGCTGCAGCAGCAGGAAGACCAGCAGCGTCGGCAGCGCGACGATCACCGAGCCCGCGGCGAGCAGGTTGTAGTCGGTGAAGAACTGGCCGCGGAGATTGTTGAGCGCCGAGGTGACGGGGAGCTTGTCACCGTCGGAGATGAAGACGAGCGCCCACAGGAAGTCGTTGTACATCCAGGTGAACTGGAGCGTGCCGAGCGCCGCGAGGGCCGGTCGGCACAGCGGCAGCGTGATGCGCCAGTACTGCGTCCACACGCTCGCGCCGTCCACGATCGCCGCCTCCAGGATCTCCTGCGGCAGCGTGCGCATGAAGTTGGCGAGCACGAAGACGCAGAAGCCGATCTGGAAGCCGACCTGGACGGAGATGACGGCCCAGTACGAGTCGAACATCGTCATCGAGTCGGACATCCAGTACGGCAGCGGGATGCGGTTGAACATGACGTACAGCGGAGTGACGATCACCTGCTGGGGCAGCAGATTGCCCGCGGTGAACAGCATCAGGAGCAGGATCGAGCCGCGCATCTTCAGCCGCGCCACGGCGAAGGCGACGAACGAGGCGAAGAACAGTGCGAGAAACACCCCCGGCACCGCGATGATGAGGGTGTTGACGAAGTACTTCGTCATCTCCGAGTCGCTGAAGGCCTGCTGGTAGTAGTCGAAGGAGAGCTTCTTCGGCAGTGAGAAGTAGCCGTGCTCGGAGGTCTCGTCGTACGGCCTGAGCGAGGCGTAGACCGCGAGCAGCAGCGGCGCGAGGAAGGCTAGCGAGACGGTCATCAAGAAGGCGTGCAGGCCCAGCCGTCCGGGGCGCAGGAGGCGCTTGCGGGGCTGCGCGGGCCGGGCGGCAGCGGGCGCCGGGGCGGTGTCGAGCGTCATCGGTTCTTCTCCCCACGGATCTCCTGGACCAGGTACGTCACGACGAATCCCATGGAGACGAGCAGCAGGACGACGGCGATGGCGGAGCCGAATCCGATCCGGCTGGCCTCGCCGATGATGTTGTCGGTGACGAGTACGGAGAGCAGTTCCAGGCCGTTTCTGCCCTTGTTGACCGCGTAGACGATGTCGAAGGCGCGCAGCGCTTCGATGACGGTGATGACGCCGACGATGACATTGACGGGCCGCAGGGTCGGGAAGACGACGCGGAAGAAGGTCTGTGCCTCACTTGCGCCGTCGATGGCGGCGGCTTCCTTCAGTGAGGGGTCGACGGCCTTGAGCCCGGCCAGGTAGAGGATCATCACATAGCCGGTGTGCCGCCAGGCCGCGGCCAGCAGGATCATCCAGAGGTTGATGTCGGGATCGCCGAGCCAGTCGGTGGGATTCTCGGTGTCCCCGAGGATCGCGTTGAGCGCGCCCTGGTCGCGGGAGAAGACCAGTTGGGCGATGAAGCCGACGACGGCGAGCGAGAGCACCACCGGCATGTACAGAGTGGACTGGTAGAAGCGGCTGAACCGCACGCCCCTGTCGATCAGGACGGCCAGCAGCAGCCCGAAGGGGGTGGCGACCAGTCCGAGGAAGGCCAGCCAGAGCAGATTGTGGCGGGCCGCCGGCCAGAACTGCGGATAGTCGGTGAAGAGGGTCTCGTAGTTCTTCGTGCCGACCCAGGAGATGTCTCCTATGCCGTCCCAGCTGGTGAAGGAGAGCACGACGGAGGCGAGGGTCGGTCCCCACACGATGGCCAGGTCGAGCAGGATCGGTATGCCCAGCAGCACGCCGAGGACGGCGCGGTCGCGGCGGGTGAAGCGCCGCGGACCCCGCCGTGCGGCGCGCCTTGTGATGCTCACGCCCGATCGCCCCCCGGAGTCCTTCAGGGTGCCCCCGGGGGCCTGGGGTTCCGGGCCGGGGAGGTGTTCCCCGGAAGAGTGCAGCAGCGGCACGGCTGGTGGCTCCAAGTCGGTTGCGGCCGGCGTCGGTTCAGCCTTCGGCGGCGAAGATGGTCTTCTTCTGCCTCTCGATGCTGTTGACCAACCCATCGACGTCCTTCGGCTTGTTGATGAAGGTCTGGATGGCCGGAATCATTACCGTCGACGAGAAGTCGGGCCTGGTGTCGCGGTCCAGGAACTGCGAGATCTGCTTGGCGCCCGAGACGAGGTCGACCGCCTTCTTCTGCAGCGGGGAGTACTTCGAGGTGTCGGCCTGGTCGCTCACGGCGATGTTGTTGGGGTCACTGGCGAGGTAGATGTCCTCCGCCTTGCCGGTGGCCAGCCACTTGAGAAGGTCCTTGGCGCTCTCCATGCTCTCGCTGTTCTTGAGTTCCTTGGACTTCTTCGCCAGCAGGAAGCCGTCGATGGGCGCCTCGACCGCGTCCTGGCCGTGCTCGGGGTTGATCTCCGGGAAGGGGAAGAAGTCGATGTCGGCCTGCTCGCCCTTGGGGAACTGCGCGCCGGGGTGCGGGAGTCCGAAGACGGCCATGCCCGCTTCCTTCTTCTGCAGGCTGGTCGCGGCCTCCTGCCAGGTGCGGCCGTTGGCTCCGGGCTGGCAGTACGGGAGGATGCTGCGCCAGGTGTCGAAGACGTCCTTGACGCGCTTGTCGGTCCACGCCTCCTTGCCCGCCATCAGGTTCTTGTGGAACTCGTATCCGTTACTGCGCATGTTGATGTAGTCGAAGGTGCCCATTGCGGGCCAGCCGTCCTTGTCGCAGAACGCGATGGGGACGAGTTTGTCCTTCTGCATCTGCCTGGCGAGGGCTATGTACTCGTCGAGGGTCTTGGGGGCCTGGTACCCGTACTGCTGGAAGACGCTCTTCCGGTGGAAGACGGCCCAGGGGTAGTAGTAGTACGGGGTGAGGTACTGCTTGCCGTCCTCGCCCGTCGACTGGGCCTTCAGCGCGGCCGAGAAGCCCTGGTAGCCCGCCCAGTTGTCGCTGATGTCGTGCAGCAGGCCCTTCTTGGCGAAGAACTGCATGCGGTACCCCGCGAACCACATGAACACGGAGTCCGGCTTGCCCTGCAGATAGCGGTTGATGTTCTCCTGGAAGGTGTTGTGGTCAACGGTGTTGACCTTGACCTTCCGTCCGTCCGTCGACTGCTCCGCGTACGCGGCGAACGCGTCGGCGAACGCCTTCTTCGGCACAGGGTCGGACGAGTTGGACCCGAGCTTGATGGTCTTGCCGTCCCCGCCGGGGCCACTGTCGCAGGCGGCGAGCAGTGAGGGCAGCGCGATCGCACCTGCACCCACCGCTGCACCGCGCAGCAGGCTCCGCCGGGACATCCGATGTCCTGCCACGCTCCCGGGCGCGGCAGGACCGTTGAACGATGACTGCGCCATGTCCCCTCCTCCGGGGTGCAACCCAACACAACCCAACGCGAGGATTGGATCTCACTCCCAGAAAGGGGTGTCGTCAAGGGTTTTGGCGAGATATCGAACAACCGTTACCGCTTCTCTTCAACAGACTCCAACACGCCCTACCGTAAACGCTCGCGACGGACACACACCTCCAGCCGTCCCAAAATGGGCGAGTACGGAGGAACGTAACGATGCGTCACCTTCCCACCCGCAGTGCCCGTCGCGGAGTCGTCGGAGCGCTGGCCGCGGCGCTGTAGTCACCGACGGCCGGAAGTGCGTCGATTCCGACCACGCCAACTGGCCACTGCTGAGCGGCCGGTCTCAGGACCGGCCGCTGACGACGGCTGCCGCCTCGCCATGCCTGCCGAGCGAGGCGGCAGCCGCCGCACCCACCAGACCGGCGTCCGTTCCCGTCAGCGCCGGGGCCACCGTGAGGCGCTGAACGAAGGAGAGGGTGGCGTAGTCGCGCAGCGAGCGGCGCAGCGGAGCGAACAGCACCTCGCCCGCGCCCGCCACTCCCCCGCCGATCACCGCGATCTCGATCTCCACCAGGGTCGCGGTGGCGGCGATACCGGCGGCGAGCGCCTGGGCCGCGCGCTCGAAGGAGGCAATGGCGACCGGGTTCCCCGCACGGGCGGCGGCGGCCACCGCGGCGGCCGAGGTGTCGCCGTCGAGGCCGGGCCGCCAGCCGTTCTCGAGTGCCCGGCGTGCGATGTTCGGGCCGCTGGCGAGGCGCTCGACGCAGCCGCGGGCACCGCAGGGGCAGAGGTCGCCGTCGAGATCCACGCTGATGTGGCCGATGTGGCCGGCGTTGCCGGTGGGTCCCGGGTGGAGCTTGCCGCCGAGGACGAGTCCGCCGCCGACGCCGGTCGAGACGACCATGCACAGGGCGTTGTCGTAGCCGCGGGCCGCACCCTGCCAGTGCTCGGCCGCCGTCATCGCGACACCGTCCCCGACCAGCTCCACGGGGAGCCCGCCCACGGCCCGGCGCACCCGCGCGACCAGGGGGAACCCGCGCCAGCCGGGGACATTGACCGGGCTGACCGTGCCTGCGGATGCGTCCACGGGTCCGGCGCTGCCGATGCCGACGGCACCGGCCCGCACCCAGAGCGGGGATGCGGCGAGCTCACCGAGGACCGCCTCGACCGCGCGCATCACCGTGTCGCCGTCCTCCTTGGCCGGAGTCGGGCGCTGGGCCCGCACCAGGATCGTGCCGCTGCCGTCCACCAACGCGCCGGCGATCTTGGTGCCGCCGATGTCGAGCGCGGCGACGAGGTCGGTATGCATCGGTGTGGGATCCCCCATGGGAGCTGTCGGACCTGCGGGTTCGGTAACAGTCTCCATTCCCCTGACAACGTTGTCCAGGGCCTATGCTCGACGCCACACCCTCGCACACCCGACGACGACAGGACAGCGCACTGTGGCCGAGACCGACGATCCCCTGGCTTCGCCCGGGCGCCCCAGAGGCCCCGAGCCCCGCTACGGCAATCGGCCCACCATGAAGGATGTCGCCGCCCGGGCGGGCGTAGGCCTCAAGACGGTCTCCCGGGTGGTCAACGGCGAACCGGGCGTCACCCCCGACACCGAGCGCCGGGTGCAGGAGGCCATCGAGTCCCTGGGCTTCCGCCGCAACGACAGCGCGCGCGTCCTGCGCAAGGGCCGCACCGCCTCCATCGGGCTCGTCCTCGAAGATCTCGCCGACCCCTTCTACGGCCCGCTCAGCCGCGCCGTCGAGGAGGTCGCCCGCGCGCACGGCGCGCTGTTGATCAACGGTTCCAGCGCCGAGGACCCGGACCGCGAGCAGGAGCTGGTGCTCGCCCTGTGCGCCCGCCGGGTCGACGGGCTGATCGTGATTCCCGCAGGTCATGACCACCGCTATCTGGAGCCCGAGATCAAGGCGGGCATAGCGACGGTGTTCGTGGACAGGCCGCCCGGGCAGATCGACGCCGATGTGGTGCTCTCCGACAGCTTCGGCGGCGCCCGCGCGGGCGTGGCCCATCTGATCGCGCACGGGCACCGCCGTATCGGCTTCATCGGCGACCAGCCCCGTATCCACACGGCCGTCGAGCGGCTGCGCGGCTATCGCGCCGCCATGGAGGACGCCGAACTCACGGTGGACGAGTCCTGGGTGTCGCTGGGCTCCACCGCGCCGGAGCGGGTGCGGGCCGCTGTGACCGCGATGCTGACCGGTCCCGACCCGGTCACCGCGATCTTCGCGGGCAACAACCGGGTGACGGTGACGGCGGTACGGGCTCTGGCCGAGCGCGAGCGGCCGGTCGCCCTGGTCGGCTTCGACGACATCGAGCTGGCCGATCTGCTGGGCATCACTGTCATCGCCCAGGACGCCGCGACGCTGGGACGCACGGCGGCCGAGCGGCTGTTCCGGCGTCTCGACGGCGCGGACGACGCACCCTCGCAGGTGGCGCTGGAGACGGTGCTGATCCCGCGCGGTTCGGGCGAGATCCCGCCGTCAGCAGACGGGTAGGCCCGGCACCGGCTCGTCGTTGTCGCCGCCCTTGATGTAGACGTCGCTGACGAGGACATCGGCGTTCCCGCTGTCGTCGTCGGTCTTGGCCCACCAGACGTTCGTCCACTCGCCGTAGGTCTCGCGGCGGCCCAGATTCTGCTGGCAGTAGAAGTAGTTGGTGCCCGCGTTCAGCGTGCCCACCCGGGTGCCGGACGCGGTGTACGAGTTCGCGGTGCGCCAGACCTCGCAGTTGTACTTCCCGCCGCCGATCGCATGGCAGGCGGCCGCGGTGGTCGGGGCCGGACCGCCGCCGGTCGTCGAACCGCCGCCCGTGGTCGTGGTGCTGGAGCCGCCGGTCGACCCACTGGTGCTGCCCGAGGATCCCCCGGTGGCCGAACCGCCGCCCGTGGTACCCGAGTCGGAGCCTCCGGGGACCGTGCCCGGCGCCGGTGGCTTCGCTGACGGAGAGGCCGACGTGGTGGCGCCCCTGCCGGTGGGCTTGCCGCTCGGGCTCCGCTTCCCGTTCGTCGGGCTCCCGCCGGGCTCCCCGGGTGCGCTGGAACCGGCGACCGGGCTCTCGCCCCGGCCGCCCGCGAGCTCGCTGCCCTTGGTGCCGTCCCCGCCCTGGCCGACGAGGGCGTACGTCACGCCTCCTCCGGCGAGCAGGACGGCGAGGACTCCGGCGGCGACCAGGGCCCGCGCCCGACCACGGCCGCCGGACGCGGGAGCCGGGGCATGCGCGGCCGCAACGGCGGCAGGCCCCGGCGGGGCCTGCGGCACAGCGGGGCCGAAGCCCTCGGGCCGGTTCGGCATCTCGCTGAGCTCGGTCGGTACCCGGGTCGACGGGTCCGGCGCCGGAGGCACCACGGAACCGAGCGACACGGTCGATTTGGCGGTGTCCTTGCCCTCCGCCACCGCGGTCAGCAGGCGGGCGGCGGTGTCCGCGTCGGGTCGCTGCGCCGGGTCCTTGTGCATCAGCTGCCGTAGTACGGGTGCGAGCGCCGCGGCCCGGCGCGGCTCGGGCAGCGGATCCACGACGATGGCGTTCAGCGTCGACCAGGTGGACGTGCGGCGGAACGGGGCCGAGCCCTCGACAGCCGCGTACAGGGTCGCGCCCAGCGCCCAGATGTCCGAGGCCGGTCCGGGCGCCTGGCCCTGGGCGCGTTCGGGCGCCAAGTAGTCGAGCGAGCCGACCAGTTCGCCGCTGCGTGTCAGACGGGTGGTGGACCCGTCGCCCGGGTCGTCCATCGCGGCGATGCCGAAGTCGGTGAGAACGACACGGCCGTTGCCTTCGAGCAGCACATTGCCCGGCTTGACGTCACGGTGCAGCACGCCGGCGCGATGGGCGGCGCCCAGCGCCTCCAGCACCCTGGCGCCGATGGCGGCGGCCTCGCGCGCGTCAATGACGCCGCGTTCGCCCAGCACATCGTCCAGCGAGGGGCCGTCGATGAACTCCATGACGATGACCGGGCGGCCCTGGTGCTCGGCGACGTCGTGGACGGCGATGACCCCGGGGTGGCGTACGCGCGCGGCGGCGCGGGCCTCGCGCTGCATACGCACTGTCAGGTCGGCCAGTTCGGGGCCCGAGGAGTCGGTGTAGGTGCGCAGTTCCTTGACGGCGACCTCACGGCCGAGCACCTCGTCGAAGGCCCGCCACACGACGCCCATGCCGCCGCGGCCCAGCTGATCGATCACCCGGTAGCGGCCGGCGATCCGCTCGTTCTCCCCCGAAGACACCGCTGCCCCGATCCTGTTGCGACTCTGGTCGCGTACAGAGTAAGCGGCAGCGGTGACAGCTCCGGGCGGTTGTTACTTGGCTGTGGCAGTGAGGTCTCCGCGGCGCGGCGCGGCGAATCCGTCCAGATCGGCACGGGTCAGACCGGTGAGCCGGGCCACCTCGGCGGTGTCGAGGGCGCCGCAGTCGATGCCGCGCAGCAGATAGCTGCTCAGCGCCTTGGCGGTGGCGGGCTCGTCCATGACGTCGCCGCCCGCGTGGTTGGCGTAGGCACGAAGGCGTGCCGCGGCCTGCTCGAAGCCCTCGCGGTAGAAGGCGAACACGGCGGCGTAGCGGGTCGGCAGATGGCCGGGGTGCATGTCCCAGCCCTGGTAGTAGGCGCGGGCCAGCGCGCGGCGGGTCAGGCCGTAGTGCAGCCGCCAGGCGTCGTGGACCTTCTCGGTGGTGCCGACCGGCAGGACGTTGGTGGAGCCGTCCGACACGCGTACGCCGGTGCCCGCGGCGGCGACCTGCATGACGGCCTTCGCGTGGTCGGCGGCCGGGTGGTCGCTGGCCTGGTAGGCGGCGCTGACGCCGAGGCAGGCGCTGTAGTCGAAGGTGCCGTAGTGCAGTCCGGTGGCCCGGCCCTCGGCGGCGTCGATCATCCGGGCCACGGCCGCGGTTCCGTCTGCCGCGAGGATGGACTGGCTGGTCTCGATCTGGATCTCGAAACCGATGCGGCCCGCGTCCAGGCCGCGCGCCTTCTCGAAGGCTTCGAGCAGCCGGACGAACGCGGTCACCTGCTCCGGGTACGTCACCTTGGGCAGCGTGAGCACCAGTCCGCCGGGCAGGCCGCCGGCCTCCATCAGGCCGGTGAGGAAGATGTCGAGGGTGCGGATGCCGCGCTCGCGTACGGCGGCCTCCATGCACTTCATCCGGATGCCCATGTACGGGGCGGCGGTGCCGTTCCGGTACGCCTCGCCGATCAGCCGGGCGGCGCGGGCGGCGTGCGCGTCCTCCTCGGCGTCGCCGCGGCCGCCGTAGCCGTCCTCGAAGTCGATGCGCAGATCCTCGATGGGCTCCCGCTCCAGCTTGGCCCGTACGCGGTCGTGGACAGGGGCGGCGAGTTCGTCGGAGAGGCCGAGGACAGCGGCGAAGGACGCGGCGTCCGGGGCGTGCTCGTCGAGCGCGGCCAGCGCCTGGTCGCCCCAGGAGCGGATGGTGTCGGCGGCGAAGGCGTCGCCGGGGACATAGACGGTGTGGACGGGCTGGCGCGTGCCGGGGTCTCCCGGGTAACGGCGGGCGAGCTCCGCGTCCACCGGCGCGAGGGAGGCGCTGATGCCCTCGCTGACCGCGCCGGCGAGGCTCGTTGCCACCTTCTCCTGCTGACCCATCCCGTACCCTCCTGTTTTCCGCTCCACGGAATCAATAATCCGTATAGCGAAGTTAATAGGCGGTGACGACCTGCGTCAATGGTCGCCCGAATGACGGCGGGGCCGCGCGGTGACCAACACCGCGCGGCCCCGGCCGCTCACGACATGCGCAGGTCAGCCCTTGCGGGTGTTGACCTCTTCGGTCAGCTGCGGGACGACCTCGAACAGGTCGCCGACCACGCCGTAGTCGACCAGGTCGAAGATCGGGGCCTCGGCGTCCTTGTTGATGGCCACGATGGTCTTCGAGGTCTGCATACCGGCCCGGTGCTGGATCGCGCCGGAGATGCCGGAGGCGATGTACAGCTGCGGGGAGACCGACTTGCCGGTCTGGCCGACCTGGTTGGAGTGCGGGTACCACCCCGCGTCCACCGCGGCACGCGAGGCGCCGACGGCGGCACCGAGCGAGTCGGCCAGCGCCTCGATGATGTGGAAGTTCTCGGCGCCGTTGACGCCACGGCCGCCGGAGACCACGATCGCGGCCTCGGTCAGCTCGGGGCGGCCGGTCGACTCGCGCGGGGTGCGGGAGACGACCTTGGTGCCGGTGGCCTTCTCGGAGAAGGAGACCGCGAGGGCCTCGACGGCGCCCGCGGCCGGGGCGGCCTCCACGGCGGCCGAGTTCGGCTTGACCGTGATGACCGGAGTGCCCTTGGAGACACGGGACTTGGTGGTGAAGGAGGCGGCGAACGCGGACTGCGTGGCCACCGGGCCCTCGTCGCCGGCCTCGAGGTCGACGGCGTCGGTGATGATGCCGGAGCCGATACGGACCGCGAGGCGGGCCGCGATCTCCTTGCCCTCGGCGGAGGACGGGACGAGCACGGCGGCCGGGGAAACGGCCTCGTACGCGGCCTGCAGCGCGTCCACCTTCGGCACGACGAGGTAGTCGGCGAACTCGGGGGCGTCGGCGGTCAGCACCTTCACCGCGCCGTGCTCGGCGAGGGCGGGGGCGGTGGCCTCGGCGCCGGAGCCGAGGGCGACGGCGACCGGCTCGCCGATGCGGCGGGCCAGGGTCAGCAGCTCCAGGGTGGGCTTGCGGACGGCGCCGTCCACGTGGTCGACGTAGACGAGAACTTCAGCCATGGGATTGCTCTCCTGCGAATGCGAAGTGTCTGGGGGCGGTTGGGGAAGTGGCCGAAGCTCAGATGAACTTCTGGCTCGCGAGGAACTCTGCGAGCTGCTTGCCGCCCTCGCCCTCGTCCTTGACGATCGTGCCGGCGGTACGGGCCGGACGCTCGGCCGCCGAGTCCACCGCGGTCCAGGCGCCCTCGAGGCCGACCTCGTCGGCGTCGAGCTCGAGGTCCTCCAGGTCCAGGGACTCCACCGGCTTCTTCTTGGCCGCCATGATGCCCTTGAAGGACGGGTAGCGGGCCTCGCCCGACTGGTCCGTCACGGACACGACGGCCGGCAGGGACGCCTCGAGCTGCTCGCTCGCGGTGTCACCGTCACGACGGCCCTTGACGACGCCGTCCTCGACCGAGACCTCGGAGAGCAGCGTGACCTGCGGGACGCCCAGCCGCTCGGCGAGGATCGCCGGGAGGACACCCATGGTGCCGTCGGTCGACGCCATACCAGCGATGACCAGGTCGTAGCCGGTCTTCTCGATCGCCTTGGCGAGCACCAGCGAGGTGCCCATGACGTCGGAGCCGTGCAGGTCGTCGTCCTCGACGTGGACGGCCTTGTCGGCACCCATGGACAGCGCCTTGCGCAGGGCGTCCTTGGCGTCCTCGGGACCGACGGTCAGCACGGTGATCTCCGCGTCGTCCGCCTCGTCGGCGATCTGCAGCGCCTGCTCGACCGCGTACTCATCCAGTTCCGACAGCAGGCCGTCGACGTCGTCGCGGTCGACGGTCAGGTCATCGGCGAAGTGCCGGTCGCCGGTGGCGTCGGGCACGTACTTCACACAGACAACGATCCTCAAGCTCACGCCGGCTCTCCTACTGCATCGTCTCTATTGAGCTGCCTTCTGTTGGCAGCATAGGCGCCTTACTGGGCGGATCCCGGTCGGGGCAGGCCGCGCACCGAACGAAATATTACTCGTCAGTACACCCAGCTCCTTCCCCATATGCAAGCGCTTAGTACTGTGACCTTGCCAACGCTGCGTAACCGGAAAGTCTCACTCCCTGAGGGAGTTGAAACGTCCTTGGTGATAGAGCAGCGGACGGCCGGCTCCGGCGGGGTCGCCTACGACGGCCTCGGCGATCACGATGCGATGGTCCCCGGCCGGGACACGGTTGATGATCCGGCACACCAGCCAGGCCAGTACGCCGTCGAGAACGGGCACGCCTTCGGGGCCGGTGCGCCAGGAGGTCGGCGGGCCGAAGCGGTCCGCGCCGCTGCGGGCGAAGGTGGCGGCCAGATCGCACTGGTGCTCGCCGAGTATGTGGACGCCTATGTGCTCGGCCCGGGCGATGACCGGCCAGCTGGAGGACGAGGCCCCCACCCCGAAGGAGATCAACGGGGGCTCGGCGGCTACCGAGTTGAGAGAGGTTGCGGTGAATCCGACGGGGTTCTCACCCTGGGCGGTGATCACCGCGACGCCCGCGGCATGCTGCCGGAAGACGGAGCGAAGCAGGTCGGGAGAGGCCAACTGAGGAGTGCCGAGTTCGGGCGAGGCCGTCATGGTGTCCTTCTGGAGGTATGCGAGCGGGGCGGCGGTGGCTGTTCACACAGCCGGACAGCGCGCGCTCGCGTTCCGGGCGAGGTCCACATGAGCCCGCCCGTGGAGAAGGAGTTCAGAAGGCACTGCGTCAGCGTGACGATGCATGGCGGGTGCAGTCAAGCGCGTTCCACGATGTGCGACACGTGTCACGGGGCGTCACACCGCCTGCCCCAGTGCGGCGATGACATCCGCTCTGCGGGGCTGCCCCGACGCGCGGGCGACGATACGGCCGTCCGCGTCGAGCACCAGCACGGTCGGTGTCGTGAGAATGCCGAGGTCCCGGACCAGCGCCAGCCGCTCCTCAGCGTCGATCTCGACATGGGTGACTCCGTCGACCATGCCGGTGACTTCGGCGAGGGTGCGCCGGGTGGCCCGGCACGGCTGACAGAAGGCACTGGAGAACTGCACGAGCGTCGCCCGCTCGCCGAGCTCGGCACCCAGTTCGTCCGCGCCGAGCCGTCTGCCGGCATCCCGTCCGCGCACCTTCAGCCTCCCTCCGCCGCGTTGCTGCCACCCGTGCCGAATGCGCTCGCCGCCGCGAGCACCACCGCACACCACCAGTGCGGTCATCCCAGGCTCCAGCATTCACGAGACTGCAAAGATTCCCGCACCGCTCCCGCCGGTCGGCGGCCACCGGATGCGCACTCGCCGCCGCGTTCCTCAACGCCGTATTCGGGTACTGCCTGGGGTGTGAGCTGTTTCCGCTGCTGCGCCGCGCGGCGCCTGTCCGGTCATGATGTGACAAGAAGGACGTGAGAAGAATCTCGCGCGCCTCAGGCCTCAGGACTGGTCAGCACGCCGCGCATGGGGCACGATCTGCCCAATGCCGAAAACCTACGGCTGCGTAACTTCCGCCGGGAGAACCCTCCCCGGGCACAACAGAAGGGTCTTCTCCAGATGGCAGAGCTCGTCTATCGGCCGGTCATCGGCGCCGCTCGAACCATGTTCAAGGCGCTGGACCTGAAGATCGACACTCAGGGTTCGGAGAACATCCCGCGCTCGGGCGGCGCTGTGCTTGTGAGCAACCACATCAGCTACCTGGACTTCGTCTTCACCGGCCTCGCGGCGCTCCCCCAGAAGCGCGTGGTGCGCTTCATGGCGAAGGAGTCGGTCTTCCGGCACAAGATCTCCGGCCCGCTGATGCGCGGTATGAAGCACATCCCGGTGGACCGCAAGCAGGGCGAACAGGCCTACGCGCACGCGCTGGCCTCGCTGCGCGCCGGCGAGATCATCGGCGTGTTCCCCGAGGCCACGATCTCGCAGTCGTTCACCCTCAAGTCCTTCAAGTCGGGTGCAGCCCGTCTCGCCCAGGAGGCCGGCGTACCGCTGATCCCGATGGCGCTGTGGGGTACCCAGCGGATCTGGACCAAGGGTCGCCCGCGCAATTTCAAGCGCAGCCACATCCCCGTGACGATCCGGGTGGGCGAGCCGGTGGAGGCTCCCGCCGACCAGTACGCGGGCGCGATCACGCGCCGGCTGCGCGAGCGGGTGCAGGAGCTCCTGGAAGCGGCGCAGCGCGCCTATCCCGTACGCCCCAAAGACGCGAGCGACACCTGGTGGGTGCCCGCGCACCTCGGGGGTACGGCGCCGACGCCCGCCGAGGTCCGCGAGGCTGGTTAAGACGTCACACCTGGGGCTGGGGCGGGTGGACCGTGATCCGCGCTCCGGGACTCAACTTCTCCAGCGACTCGGCGAGTTCGGCGGCTGCGGCCCCGAGCTCGCCGATCGTCATGGGGGCCATGGACTCCAGCAGGAACAGCGCGTTCACGGACTGCTCGGTGAGCCGGGTCCGTACGCCCTGACGCCAGTTCCAGCGCCGGCAGGTGACGCCCTCGTCGTCGCACCAGACCACCTCGCCCGCCTCGGGATGCTCCACGGTCTCCTCGCCGCCCGCGACGGTGACGAACGGCTCGTCGCCCGTGGCGCGCAGCAGCCTCATCCCGCCCTTGATGTGGTCGGTGTCCTCGCCTCCGACCGGAATCAGATGGGCGACGCTGACCGCGTTGTAGGCGTCGACCAGCAGATTGATCCGCGGCAGGCCGCCGTCCGCGAGCGCGCGCCTGGCGAGTGCCTCGGCGGAGTTGCGGGTGCGCGACGGCTTGGCGCCGAAGGCGGCGTACGCCTCGCGCCAGGCGGCGATGTGCGGGTCCTCGTGCGGGGCGCGCGGGCCGAGCCGCTCGGCGAGCCGACGGGCGGCGTCGTCGAGGAGCGCCGAACTGTCCGCGCTACTGGGCCCGTTGACCAGACCGCGGGCCTCGACGGCGACGTGGGTGAAGCCGGGCGCGATCGCCCGGACCTCGTCGGACACGGTGAGCGTGAGCGTCATGGTTCTTCGTGCCTCACAGTTCGGCTGAGTACAGGATCCGGAGGATGTCCTGCCCGGACGCCGGACCTCGGGGCGTCGAGCACAACCGGATGCGGTACATCATAGAGCACCGGACAGTCCATCTCATTGGACCAGGTCGAACCCAAGAAAGTGGCCGGCCGGAAGTCAATGACTTTCCGGCCGGCCACATACGTGTGCATGCTTCGCGCTAGGTCCTGTCCGGTCGATCAGGCCGGATCAGTGAGCGGGGTCTGGTGCGTGCGATCGCAGGCCGGAGGATGGGGGTCCCCCCGCCGAAGGCAGGGGGAGAGCCGACGCGGAGCGTCGGCGACTGACGCAACGCGGCATGGGGGCACCTCCCGTGCCCGAAGGGCTGCGGGGGAGTGCGTGCCAGGGCACGCGAGCCCGGCAAGATCGGCCGGACAGGGCCTAGGGCGCCATCTCTTCCTTCAGCGCCTGGACGAAGGAGTCGACATCGTCCTCGGTGGTGTCGAAGGAGCACATCCAGCGGACATCTCCGGCCGCCTCGTCCCAGAAGTAGAAGCGGAAGCGCTTCTGCAGCCGCTCGCTCACATCGTGCGGCAGACGCGCGAAGACGGCGTTGGCCTGGACCGGATGAAGGATCTCCACACCGTCCACAGTGCGTACGCCGTCGGCCAGCCGCTGAGCCATGGCATTGGCGTGCCGGGCGTTGCGCAGCCACAGATCGCGGGCGAGGAGCGCCTCCAACTGCACCGACACGAAGCGCATCTTGGAGGCCAGCTGCATCGACAGCTTCCGCAGATGCTTCATATGACTCACGGCGTCCGGGTTGAGGACGACCACGGCCTCGCCGAACAGCATGCCGTTCTTGGTGCCGCCGTAGGACAGGACGTCGACGCCGACGGCGTTGGTGAAGGCGCGCATCGGCACATCCAGCGACGCGGCCGCGTTGGCTATCCGGGCCCCGTCGAGATGGACCTTCATGCCGTGCCCGTGCGCGTGGTCGACGATCGCCCGGATCTCCTCCACCGTGTAGACCGTGCCCAGTTCGGTGTTCTGGGTGATCGACACGACCTGCGGCATCGCCCGGTGCTCGTCGTCCCAGCCCCACGCCTGCCGGTCGATGAGCTCGGGTGTGAGCTTGCCGTCCGGAGTCGGTACGGTCAGCAGCTTCAGCCCGCCCATCCGCTCCGGCGCGCCGCCCTCGTCGACGTTGATGTGCGCCGACTCGGCACAGATCACCGCGCCCCAGCGGTCCGTGAGCGCCTGGAGCGCCGTGACGTTCGCGCCGGTGCCGTTGAAGACCGGAAAGGCCTCGGCCGTCGGGCCGAAGTGGCTGTGCATGACCCGCTGGAGGTGCTCGGTGTACACGTCCTCGCCGTACGCGACCTGGTGACCGCCGTTGGCGAGCGCGAGCGCAGCCAGGATCTCGGGGTGGGCGCCGGCGTAGTTGTCGCTGGCGAAGCCCCGTACCGCTGGGTCGTGATGGCGTCGGGCGTCGGTCTTCGGCGGTGTCACGGCTTGGGCGTCAGCCACAGGCGCTGTCCATTCGCTTCCCGGGCGGGCCGGTCCCAGACTCCGGCGATGGCCTCGGCCAGTTCAGCCACGTCCGTGAAGCCCGCGAATTTCGCGTTCGGGCGCTCGGCGCGCATGGCGTCGTGCACGAGTGCCTTGACGATCAGGATGACAGCAGCGGCCTTCGGGCCGTCCTCGCCCCCCGCCTTGCGGAAGGCGTCGCCGAGGGCGAGCGTCCAGGCCTCGGCCGCGGCCTTGGACGCGGCGTAGGCGGCGTTGCCCTCGGTGGGCTTGGCCGCCCCGGACTGGCTGACCAGTACGAAGCGGCCCCTGTCGCTGCGCTGCAGCGGCTCCTGGAAGGCGAGGGATGTGTGCTGAACCGTACGGATCAGCAGCTTCTCCAGGAAGGTCCAGTCGCCCAGTTCGGTCTCGGCGAAGGTGGCGCTGCCGCGCCAGCCGCCGACGAGATGGACCAGGCCGTCGATGCGGCCGAACTCCTTCTCCGTCTGGTTCACCCAGTCCCGCGTCGCGGCCAGGTCGAGCAGATCGACCGTGTCGCCGGTGACAGTCGCTCCGCCGTGCGCGTACCGGGCGGCGTCGACCGCCTCGGCGAGGCGGGCGGTGTCCGCGTCGGAGGCCACGACGATCGCCCCGGCGTCGGCGAGCTTGAGCAGGGTGGCGCGGCCCGCAGGACCGGCCGCTCCGGCCACCGCGATCACGGCACCGTCCAGCGCCCCGTTGCCGTTCGTGTTCATAGACCTGGCCTCCTGGGTACGAGTGCTCACGCGGCTGCCTGCTCGACGCTCGCCGCGGTGATCCCCTTGGTGGAGGCGATCACGTTCTTCAGCTTCTTGGAGAGCGCCTCATAGAACATGCTGAGCGGAAACTCGTCAGGAAGCACGTCGTCGACAAGTTTGCGCGGCGGCTGCGTCAGATCGAGAGCATCGGGACCCTTGGCCCAGCGGGAGCCGGGGTGCGGCGCGAGGTACGTCGAGACCAGGTCGTACGCGGCGAACCAGTGCACGAGCTTGGGTCGGTCGATGCCGTCGCGGTAGAGCTTCTCGATCTCGGCGCAGAGCTCGTTGGTGACCTGCGGGGCGCGGTCCCAGTCGATCTTCAGCTTGTTGTCGGTCCAGCGCACCACTTCGTGCTTGTGGAGGTACGCGAAGAGCAGCTGGCCGCCGAGACCGTCGTAGTTGCGCACCCGGTCGCCGGAGACCGGGAAGCGGAACATCCGGTCGAAGAGCACCGCGTACTGCACGTCGCGGCCGTGCCGGTTGCCCTCGGCCTCCAGTTTCACGGCCTCCTTGAAGGCGGTGAGGTCGCAGCGCAGCTCCTCCAGGCCGTACATCCAGAAGGGCTGGCGCTGCTTGATCATGAAGGGGTCGAAGGGCAGGTCGCCATGGCTGTGGGTGCGGTCGTGGACCATGTCCCAGAGCACGAAGGCCTGCTCGCAGCGCGACTGGTCGGCGACCATCTCGCTGATGTCCTCGGGGAGTTCGAGACCGAGGACGTGCACGGCCTCCTCGGTGACGGCGCGGAAGCGGGCCGCCTCACGGTCGCAGAAGATGCCGCCCCAGGTGAAGCGCTCGGGTGCCTCGCGCACGGCGATCGTCTCCGGGAAGAGCACCGCGGAGTTGGTGTCGTAGCCCGCGGTGAAGTCCTCGAAGGTGATGCCGCAGAAGAGGGGGTTGTCGTAGCGGGTGCGCTCGAGCTCGGCGAGCCACTCGGGCCAGACCATGCGCAGCACGACCGCCTCGAAGTTGCGGTCCGGGTTGCCGTTCTGCGTGTACATGGGGAAGAGGACCAGGTGCTGCAGTCCGTCGACACGGGCGGCGGCAGGCTGGAAGGCGAGCAGCGAGTCCAGGAAGTCGGGGACGGTGAAGGAGCTGTCGGCCCACTTGTGCAGATCGGCGACGAGCGCGCGGTGGTAGGCGGCATCGTGCGGCAGCAGCAGGGACAGCTCTTCCACGGCGTCGATCACGCGGTCGAGCGCGGCCTCCACGGTGACCCGGGCGGGGGCGCCCTCGGCGTCGAAGTCGATCGAGCCGTCCTTGGACTGCCAGGGGCGGATCTCCTCGACGGCACTCTTGAGCTTCGGCCAGGCCGGGTGCTCGATCACCGGGGCAGCAAGGGCAGCATTCGGTATGCCCCCTACTGCTGGGTCCTGCACAAGAATTTCCGTCATGTCACTTCCTCCACAGGAGAACCTCGCGTCAAGACACCGTATCTGTGCAGGGTTCTCCCGTACAAGTGAAGCTTTGGGAAATTATCCTGCCCCACCACATGATCGCCGGAGGTTTTGCGGCCCACGCCCGTCAACGCGGGCATGACGCGCCCACGGGAGGGTGACACGGTTCACGCCGCCGCGACGCCGACGGGCCCGCCGGCGTCGCGGTGGGCAGAGCGGAGCACTCCACTCCCCCGCGCGCGAGCGGTCCCTTCGCGCAGGCGGGCCATTAGGCTGCGAGCTTGCCGTGCGGCTGCCGGGATGCGCCGCGCGGGAGCCGCAGTCGACGGAAGCGAGAGAATCTTGACTTTCCTCACCATCGGTCATCGCGGGGTCATGGGCGTCGAGCCGGAGAACACCCTGCGCTCCTTCATCCGTGCCGAACAGTCCGGCATGGACGCCATCGAACTGGATCTGCATCTCAGCAAGGACGGCGCGCTCGTCGTCATGCACGACGCGGACGTGGACCGTACGACCGACGGAAACGGGCCGATCGCCGACAAGACCCTCGCCGAGCTGCGGGAGCTCGACGCGGGCGGCGGCGAGCGGGTGCCGGTCTTCGACGAGGTCCTCGACGCCGTACGGGCCCCCCTCCAGGTGGAGATCAAGGACGTGGCCGCCGCCCGGGCGCTCGCGGAGGTGATGCTCCGCCGCGATCTCGTCCACCGTGTCGAGGTGTCGTCCTTCCACGACGGCGCGATCGCCGAGATCGCGAGCATGGTGCCGGGCGTACGGACCGTGCTGGTCGCCAGCCGCTGGGGCGCCGACATCTCTGACCGCGCGAAGACCGTCGGCGCCGCCGCGCTCGCGCTGAACATCCGCAGGCTGACCCTGGAGACCGTCGAGCATGCGCACGCCGAAGGACTTCAGGTCATCGGCTGGGTCGTGAACACCCAGGACCATCTGCGGCTGGTGCGCGCCCTCGAACTCGACGGCGCGACCACCGACTTCCCCGAGATCCGGCGCACCGGCCGCTTCACGGCCTGAAGCCCCTCTACGGCAGGTCCTTCACCAGGAGCTCGAAGGCGAGATCCTCGCGCTGCGGGATACCGAAGCGCTCGTCGCCGTACGGGAAGGGGCTCAGCTTTCCCGTACGGCGGTAACCGCGCCGCTCGTACCAGGCGATCAGCTCGTCCCGTACCGAGATCACGGTCATGTGCATCTCACTCACACCCCAGCGCTCGCGCGCACTGCGCTCCGCCTCGGCGATGATCCGCCGGCCGAGGCCCCCGCCCTGCAGCTCGGGGCGGACGGCGAACATGCCGAAGTAGGCGGCCTCGCCGCGGTGTTCGAGCTGGCAGCAGGCGATCAGCTCACCGTCGCGCTCCACGACGAGCAGGGTGCTGCCGGAGGCGGTGATGACCTCGCGGACGCCTTCCGGGTCGGTGCGCCGGCCGTCGAGTATGTCCGCCTCGGTGGTCCAGCCGGTCCGGCTCGCGTCACCTCGGTACGCGGACTCGATCAGCGGGACGAGCGCCGGCACATCGGCCTCGACCGCGTCACGGTAGGTGAGCTCGCCGGAGTCCCGGAGTGGTGCGGTGTCCATGAAGTGGGCTCCCCTCTCGACTGTCTACAAGTGTCCCGAGACTAACCCGCGCCTGGCGATCCAGGGCCTGTCGTTCGGATCAGGCCGGATCAGTGAGCGGGGTCTGGTGCGTGCGATCGCAAGGCGGAGGATGGAGCCGACGCGGAGCGTCGGCGACTGACGCAACGCGGCATGGGAACACCTCCCGTGCCCGAAGGGCTACGGGGGAGTGCGTGCCAGGGCACGCGAACCCGGCACGATCCGAACGACAGGCCCTAGGGTTCGCCCATGGTTCATGTGCTCAGCAGCCGGATCCTCCTGCGCCCCGCCGACCCCGAGCGGTCCCGGCGCTTCTACGGGCAGACGCTCGGCCTGCCGGTCTACCGCGAGTTCGGCACCGGCCCCGAGCGGGGCACGGTCTACTTCCTCGGCGGCGGCTTTCTGGAGGTGTCGGGGCGCTCTGCGGACGCCCCGTCGCCGGCCGTGCGGTTGTGGCTCCAGGTCGAGGACGCGGCCGCCGTACACGCCGAGCTCTCCGGGCTCGGCGTCGAGGTGCTGCGGCCGCCGGTGCGTGAGCCGTGGGGGCTGATCGAGATGTGGATCGCCGACCCGGACGGGCACCGGATCGCGATCGTCGAGGTCCCCGCCGATCATCCGCTGCGCCATCGACCCTGAAGGCCGCGCGCGCCCGCTCGCACCACCGTCCGTGCTCCCTGCGCACCCCTGTGCGCTCGCGTAGGCCTCTCGGAAGCCGGGCATCGCCCCCTTGACTCAGTCTGAGGGGGAGGTACGCCGTGCACGGACCCGCTGTGTCCGGCTGGCTGCTCGTGACCCTGTGCGGGGCGACCGGCGCCTACTGCCTGGTGCGGATGCGCAGTTGTTCCGGTCAGGCACGCGAGGCTGCCTGCGGCGAGGCCATGATGGGGCTGGGGATGGCGGCGATGGCGATGCCTGCCGCCGTGTTCGCGCTGCCCCGGTGGGTGTGGGTGATGTACGCGACGGTGTTCGGCGCCGCCGCGCTGCGCGCCCTCTTACCCTCCCGGCGCGGCACTCACCATCTGCACCATCTCGTCGGCTCCCTAGCGATGGTCTATATGGCGGTGGCCATGCCCTCGGGCGCCGGGGCGCACGCCGGGCATCAGGCCGCCGGAATCCCGCTGCTCACCGGCGGCCTGCTGGCGTACTACACCGTGTATGTCTTGCGCTCGGGCGTCCGGCTGGTGCCCCTGGCACCCCCCGCGGGCGGCGTGGCGGCCGTCTCCCGGGGCGCCCGTCCCGAACTGGCGCCGGCCTGCCGACTCGCGATGGGCCTCGCCATGCTGGCGATGCTGCTCACGCTCTGAGTCCCGCCTCTGTGAGCCTCCGCGGGCTCACGGCACCAAACCGTGTCGTACGTCACTTGGGACGCGCGGCCATACCCGCAAGTAGCCCCGCGCTCATAGGCTGACACCATGTTGGTCTCCCTCGTGCTGCTGGGTCTCGGCGCACTGGCCGCCGTCGTGGCCCCGCGACTCGTGTCGCGCGCCGACTGGCCGGAGCGGGAGCCCGTGGTGGCACTGTGGGTCTGGCAGTGCGTGGTGGCGGCCGTACTGCTCTGCTTCGCCCTCTCCATGACCTTCAGCGCGGCAGCGGCCTGGCAGCTCGTACGCGGCCAGGTCTTCGCGTCCGCGCCGCACCGCGTGATGGAGGCGTACGCCCTCGGCGCGGGCGAGCCGTACTCCGCCGTCCTCGCCGTGATCCTGGCCGCCTGCGGGCTGTGGACCGGCGCGATGCTCACCCGGGAGATCTACCGGTCCCATGTCCGGCGCAAGCGGCGGCGCACGGAACTGCTCGTGCGCTCCCCCCTGATGCCGGGCGAGGAGCCGGGCAGCGAACCGCTCGTCGTCCTGGAGGGCGAGCGGCCCGACGCCTGGTGGCTGCCGGGAGCCGCACCCCAACTGGTTATCACCACGGCCGCGTTGCGTCGGCTGAAGGGCCACCGGCTCGATGCCGTACTGGCGCACGAGCAGGGGCACGCGCGGGCCAGGCACGACTGGCTGCTGCACTGTTCCGCCGCGCTCGCCTACGGCTTTCCGCAGATCCCGGTGTTCGCGGCGTTCCGCGACGAGATGCACCGCCTGGTCGAGTTGGCCGCCGACGATGTCGCCTCGCGGCGCTTCGGCCGGCTGACGATCGCGCTGGCACTGGTCGAACTCAACGAGGACCGTGGGGTGTTCGGGCCCTGTCCCACCCCGGACGCCCAGCTGCCGCAGCGGGTGAACCGGCTGCTCACGCCGGTGCCGCGGCTGACCGCGGGCAGGCGGCTGCGGCTGACGGCGGCCGCCGCACTGGTTCCGGTGGTCCCGCTCCTGGTGGCCTTCGTGCCGGGACTGCGCGCGCTGGGTTAGCCGTATGCGGCCGTCGGCGGCGAAGATCTTCCCCATGCATCTCCCGCGCCCAGCACAGCCCACCCCGCCGGCGCCCGTCCCGTTCTCGGCAGCCGCCCGCGCGGCCGCGGTGCTCGGCGCCCTCGCGGCGCTGCTGCTGACCCTGGTCGCGATCCCGTGGGCGCCCCTCATCTCCTTCGACCGGACGATCACCGACGCCCTGCACCGCTCGGCGGTGGCCGAGCCGGGGCTGACCCGGGTCAACCGGGTGCTCACGGACTGGGTGTGGGACCCGTGGACCATGCGCGCGCTGATCGCAGTCGCGGTGCTGTGGCTGCTGTGGCGCAGACAGTGGCTGCTCGCGGCGTGGATCGCGCTGACGAGCGCGGTGGGCACCCAAGTCCAGCAGGGGCTCAAGGCCGCCGTCGGCCGCGAGCGGCCGCAGTGGTCCGACCCGGTCGCCACGGCGCACTACGCGGCCTTCCCCTCCGGCCATGCGATGACGGCCATGGTCAGCTGCGGGCTGCTGCTGTGGCTGCTCAGGCGGTACGGAGGCCGGGGCATGCTCTGGAAGGTGAGTGTCGTGGCCGCGGCCGTGTCCGTCGCAGGGGTGGGTTTCACGCGGCTCTACGTCGGCGTGCACTGGCCTTCCGACGTACTCGGCGGCTGGCTGCTCGGCGCCTGCTGGGTGGCCCTTGCCATCGTGGTGTACGAACGTGTGGTCTTGTCCCGGGAACGCTGATCCCGGAAGGATCGCGGTCATGGCGATCAAGGGTGTGCTCTTCGACTTCTCCGGAACCCTCTTCCGCATCGAGTCGGTGCGGGACTGGCTGCAGGCGGTGCTGAACGACCGCGGCAGCCGTCTGCCCGAGGCCGAACTGGCCAGGTACGCCGAGCAGTTGGCGGCCGCCGGGGCGCTGCCGGGCGGTTCGTACCCGCAGCGGATGCCCTCCCGTCTCGCCGAACTGTGGGCGACCCGCGACGAGAGTGCGGAGCGGCACCGTGCCGCCTACACCGGGCTCGCCCGCCAGGTGGAGCTGCCCGACCCGGGTCTGTACGACGCGCTCTACGAACGTCATATGACGCCCGCCGCCTGGCGCCCCTACCCCGACGCGGCCGAGGTGCTGCGCACGCTGCGGGAGCGGGGCGTGGGCATCGCGGTGGTCAGCAACATCGGCTGGGACCCGCGGCCCGTCTTCCGTGCCCATGGCCTCGACCCGTGGGTGGACGCGTATGTGCTGTCGTACGAGCACGGAGTCCAGAAGCCGGACATACGGCTCTTCCGCGCGGCCTGCGAGGCACTGGGCCAGGACCCGGCCGATGTCCTGATGGTCGGCGACGACCGGCGCGCGGACGGCGGGGCCACGGATCTGGGATGCGCTGTCCACTTCGTGGACCATCTTCCGGTCGGGGACCGGCCGGCGGGCCTGCTCCCGGTACTGGGACTCGTCGAGTGAAGGGGGCAGGGGGTCACGAAAGGTGACAAACGGCTCGTAGGACCACGCCGAAGGCGCGCCAAAGCCACCCGAACCGGACGATCCCCCGCGTCGCCCGGTTCGGGCAGCAACCCCCGCTGACCAGGCCCTGAAGGCCGCCCGGCGGGACACGTTGAGTATACTGGCTCGGAGCCAGTCAACGCAGGAGTTAAGCATGTCCCCGCGGAGCGCATCGGTCAATGAAGAGCTTCGTCGGCGTTCCCGGGAGCGGCTTCTCCAGGCAACCGTGGAGCTGGTCGGAGAGCGCGGATACGAAGCCACGACGCTCGGCGACATCGCCGACAGGGCGGGCTCGGCGCGCGGCCTGGTCTCGTACTACTTCCCGGGCAAACGACAGCTCCTGCAGTCGGCCGTGCATCGTCTGATGCATCTCACCCTCGATGCGGCCCTGGACCGCGAGCCCCGCACCGACGACGGACGGGAGCGGCTGGCGCGGGCGATCGACGCGATTCTCGGACTGGCGGTCGACCATCCCGTACTGATGCGTACGCACATGTCGGGGGTACTGCAGGCCGACGGGTTCAGGCAGTGCCCGGAGCAGCAGCGTCTGGCGGCGCTGCTGCGCGGCACGGTGGAGCGGTACGGCTCGCAGAACGTCGACGTCGACTATCCGCTGCTGCGGGCGCTGCTGATGGGAGCGGTCTTCGCGATCCTGCTGCCCGGCGTGCCGATGCCTCCGTCGCGACTGCGCGCGGAGCTGTTCCAGCGCTACGGGCTGGAGTGGGAACTCGGCGTTCCGCCGGACGACGATCCGCCCGGCGGAACCCTTGATGACACCGTTCTCGAGCCGCTTGCTCAGTCGCGGTCGAAGTCGTCGAAGTAGTCGGGCTGGGTCTGGACATTGAGCTCGTCCATCCGCACCCGCTTCGCCGGATCCGTCCGCCGGTCGTCGAGCTTCAGCACGTCGAAGCCCTTGGCGATGTCGTTCGAGTAGATGTAGCCGTTGTAGTAGTACGCCGACCAGGAGCCGCCGGTCATCATCGTGTCCGCGCTGAGCGGGCCACGCTCGAAGTAGGCGATCTCCTTGGGCTTGCTGGAGTTGGTGAAGTCCCAGACGGAGACGCCACCCTGGTACCAGGCCTGGACCATGATGTCGCGGCCCTTGACCGGGATCAGCGAGCCGTTGTGGGCCACGCAGTTCTCGGTGTCCGCCTGGTGCCGGGGGATCTTGTAGTAGCTGCGGAAGACGAGCTTGCGGTTCTCGCCCCTGCCGACGATGTCGTAGATGCCGTCTGCGCCGCGGTTGGGACCGATCGCGGCGTTGCAGGTGGCCGCGCCGCCGCCGCCGAGCTCGTCGGTGAAGATGACCTTGTTGGCCTTCTGGTTGAAGGTCGCCGAGTGCCAGAACGCGAAGTTCACATTGTCCTGGACCTGATCGATGACCTTCGGGTTCTCCGGATCCTCGATGTCGAACAGGATGCCGTCACCCATGCAGGCGCCGGCGGCCAGGTCCTTGGAGGGGAGCACCGTGATGTCGTGGCAGCCGGTGGTCTTGGAGACGCCGGGGTTGGTGGGCCCACCGGGGTTTCCGCCCCCGTCGGGGCCCTCACCCGGGAAGAGCACCGGGAAGTTGACGACCGCCGCCTTCTCGGGGGACCTGCGCGGCACCTTGATGACGGAGATTCCGTCGTGCGGCGGCCGGCAGTCCGGGAAGGTGGCGTTCGGCGAGTACGAAGCCACGTAGATGTAGACGTTGCGGCGCTTCGGCACCAGCGTGTGCGTGTGGGAGCCGCAAGCGGTCTCGACGGCCGCGACGTACTTCGGATTGCGCTTGTCGCTGATGTCGAAGATCTTCATGCCCTCCCAGGACGACTTCTCCGTCGCGGGCTGCGAGGTGCTGGTGCAGGAGTTGTCGCTGCGCGAGGAGTCGGTGGAGAGGAAGAGCAGGTCGCCGGAGACGGAGATGTCGTTCTGCGATCCCGGGCACAGGACCTGCGCGACCGTCGTGGGGGCCTTGGGGTTGCTGATGTCGATGATCCGGAAGCCGTCGTAGTTGCCGGCGTAGGCGTACTTGCCCTGGAAGGCCAGGTCCGAGTTGGTGCCCTTGAGCGCGTCCTTGGGGATGTTGACGAGGTGTTCGATGTTGTCGCTGTGGACGACCGCGTCCACAGGGGGTATCTCGCCGCTCTGGATGGCCGACTTGGTAGCGGCGGCCTGTTCCGACGAGATCGCTGCCTGGGCGGGGGTGTCCCCAGGGTCCGGCGTGGCGGCCGCGGGTCCGGCCGTCAGCAGGGTGGCGAGGAGCCCGGCCGCGGCTGCCGCCACGCCCAGCCGTCTGCGCCGCACTCGGGTGGTGTGCAACAGGGTCACTGAGGTGTCCTCCCTTGTATCCGTTCGCAGTTGAACGGTTGACGGACCCCGGCAGTATCTTCCTTTCCATGTACATCTCAACAGATGGCAACAGAGACTTAATGAAAGTCTCTGATCAACCACGTGCAGAAGAGTGCTGAGACCGTCCCGGAACACCCCAAGTGCCACAGGAGGTCACCGTGTTGAACCGTCACAGGACCGCGCGTGTCCGCAGACCGGTCGTCGCTGCCGCGGTCGCTGTCGCCGTACTCGCGCTGGGCGCCTGCGAGTCGGACTCCGACGCTCCGGACAAGGCCAAGGGGGGTGCCGGACCGTCAGTGGTGGCGCCCGGCAAGCCGGGCGAACCGGCCAGGACGCTCTCCGCCGAAGAGGCCGCGAAGGCCGCACCCGACGACTCCCCCAACTCGGCGGACTTTTCCTACGCGCAGACGATGATCACGCATCACGGCCAGGCACTGCAGATGACCGCCCTGGCACCGGAGCGGGCGGGATCCACGCAGGTCAAACGGCTGGCGGAGCGCATAGCGGCCGCACAGAAGCCGGAGATGGCCGCGATGGCGGCCTGGCTGAAAACCAACGGAGGGGACAAGGGCAAGGGGGGACCGGGCGGCCACGACCACTCTCACGCGGCGATGCCGGGGATGGCCACCGCCGCCCAACTCGCCCAGCTGCGCACCGCGAAGGGCACCGCCTTCGACGAACTTTTCCTGAAGCTGATGATCACTCACCACCAGGGCGCGCTCACCATGGCCACCGAGGTCCTCTCGGACGGCAACAACGTCCTGATCGAGGAGATGGCCAACGATGTGATCGCCCAGCAGACCAGCGAGATCAACCGGATGCGCTCGATGTGACGCGGGGCCGCGAGGGGCGGGGCTCGGCTCAGCGGGTACGGCGGCGGTTGTGGCGGGGCGCGAGATAGCCCTCGTCCCGGGCGCCCGCGATGAGCCGGAGCGATTTGCGGCGGCTGCGCCCGGTCACGGCCATCACCGCGAGCACGGGGTCGCGCCCCTCCAGCTGCGCGGCCCGGTAGGCGTCGGCCGCGAGCCGCCGGCCGGCGCTGCCGCGCACCACGACGGGCCGGCGACGGCGGGCCGGGGAGCCGCGCGAGGGTGCCGCCTCGACCGGCGGTTCGGGCTGCCGCTCGGTGACCCCGCAGGCGTCTTCGAGGGGCTCCTCGATCCGGTCGGCGAGCACCGCAAGGCTCTCCAGGGGCAGCGGCGGGTCGGCCCGCAGGTCCTCGATGGCGATCCGCCCGTCGTCGACGACGGCGAGTACATCGATACGGGCGCCGTCGGCGAAGGCCAGCCGGACGTTGAACCAGGGCGGCCGGATCGCGTGGCCGCCGGGCTCCGAGGTGACCCTCCCGGCGCCCTGCAGCTCCCAGACGGGCGGGTAGGGCAGTGCCTCATTCGGGCCATACTGATCATTACTGGTAAGAAACGTAGTTTCTTGCACAATTAACACGTAACCAGCCAAATAGTCTGCTTTCCTCGCGGCACGCACGCCGCACCGCACCAAGGCACCCCGTCAGCTCATCTCCCCAGCCCCGCACCGCGGTGCGATGCTGGAGTCCCCTGCGGGAAGGAGCGCAGCTGTGCTTCGCGTCGCCGTTGTCGGATCGGGACCCAGCGGGGTCTACGCCGCGCAGGATCTCGTCCAGCAGAGCCGGGTGCCCGATGTGCGGGTCCACGTGCTCGACCGGCTCCCCTGCCCCTACGGACTCGTGCGCTACGGGGTCGCGCCCGACCACGAGAAGATCAAGTCGCTGCAGAACAATCTCCGCACCGTGCTGGAGCACGACCGGATCGACTTCATCGGCAATGTGGAGGTCGGGACGCACGGGCTCGGGCCGCAGCAGCTCCTGGAGCTCTATCACGCGGTCGTGTACTGCGTAGGGGCCGCCAGGGACCGCAGGCTCGGCATTCCCGGCGAGGATCTGCCGGGCAGCCACTCGGCCACCGACTTCGTGTCCTGGTACAGCGCGCACCCCGACGCGGCGGGCAACGGCTTTGCGCTCGCCGCCCGTTCGGCCGTCGTGATCGGCGTCGGGAACGTGGCCGTCGACGTGGCCCGGATCCTGGCGCGGGGCGCGGACGAGCTGCGCCCCACCGACGTTCCGCAGGCGGCGCTCGGAGCACTCGCCCTCAGTCAGGTGCGCGAGGTGCACATGGTGGGCAGGCGCGGACCCTCGCAGGCGAAGTTCACCACCAAGGAGCTGCGGGAGCTGGGCACGCTGCCCTCGGTGGACGTCATGGTCGAGCCCGAAGACCTGGCCCTGGATCCGGCGTACGAGGACGCCCCGGCCGCGGCCGCGCTGCCCGCGGTCAACCGGCGCAACCTCGATGTCGTACGCGGCTGGGCCGTACAGCCCTCCCAGGGCCGGGAGCGGCGCATCCATCTGCGATTCTTCCTGCGCCCGGTGGAGCTGCTGGAGCGGATGGGGCGGGTCGGCGCCGTACGGTTCGAGCGCACTGTTCCGGACGGCGAGGGGGGCGTGCGGGGCACCGGGGCGTACGAGGAGATCGAGGCGCAACTGGTGCTGCGGGCGGTCGGCTACCGCGGTGTGCCGCTGCCCGGGCTGCCCTTCGACGAGCGGCACGGCACGGTGCCGCATGCCGCGGGGCGGGTGCTCCGGGACGGGGTTGCTTCGCCCGGTGAGTACGTCGCGGGCTGGATCAAGCGGGGGCCCACCGGGGTGATCGGCACGAACAGGCCGTGCGCCAAGGAGACGGTGAACTCGCTGCTCGACGACGCGGCGGCGCTGGCACTGCGCCCGGTCGCGGCGGATCCGCTCGCCGTGCTGCGGGAGTCCGGACACCGTCCCGTCCAGTGGCCGGGCTGGCTGGCGATCGAGGTGGCCGAGGCGGCGCTGGGGCGGACGCTGGGCCGGCGGTCCGTCAAGATCCCTGACTGGTCGGGGCTGTTGACGGCGGCGGGCGTGCGGGGCGGGTGAGCCGACGGGGGCGGCCCGGCCTTCGGCCGCGTGTCCTCGCGCCGCAGCCCGTTCATCTTGGCCGTGCCCCGAAGGCAGTGCCGCGCGGGCGCCGAGCGGTGGCGGGTGGCAGGATCACCGCGGACCGAAAGGAGCTGCCTCATGTCCCGGCGCGGAGCAGAGCTCGACGAACTCGACCGTAAGATCATCGCGGCGCTGATGGCCGATGCGCGCGCGAGCCTGCGGGAGATCGGTGTGTCCATCGGCCTCTCGGCGCCCGCCGTGAAACGCCGGGTCGACCGGCTGCGGGAGCAAGAGGTGATCGCCGGTTTCACCACCGTGGTGAAACCCTCGGCGCTGGGCTGGCACACCGAGGCGTACGTGGAGGTGTTCTGCGACGACGCCGCTCCGCCGCGCAGGCTGGCGGAGGTGGTCCGCAATCACCCCGAGATCCAGTCGGCCGTGACGGTGACGGGCCGGGCGGACGCGATCCTGCACATCAGGGCGCTGGATGTGGCGCACTTCGAGGACGTCCTGGAACGCATCCGGTCGGAGTCCTTCGTGAAGGCCACCAACAGCTTCATCGTGCTCAATCACCTGCTGCCGAGCAGCCCCGAAGCCGGAACCGGACGCATCTCGCCGGAGATGACGTAACAAGTAGTGGCTCCGGGCCCCGGACACGCAACATAGTTGCGAGTGCACGCAACTCATTCGTCTTGTTGCTGTGCGTCACCCTCCCTAGCGTGGTGAGCATCCCCCGTCCGAGGAAAGGAAGCCGAGGATGCCGCCCACCCGAACTGCGAAGCAGCGCCGGTACCTTGTCTGCCCTCCGGAGCACTTCGACGTCCGGTACGCCATCAACCCCTGGATGACTTCACTGGAGCCGGTCGACGTCCCGCTGGCACATAAGCAGTGGGACGCGCTCGTATCTCTGTATCGCGAGCTGGGGCACACCGTCGAAATGGTGGAGCCGGTCGCGGATCTTCCCGACATGGTGTTCGCGGCCAATTCGGCGCTCGTTCTGGACGGCCGGGCATTCGGCGCGCAATTCCACGCACCGCAGCGGCAGCCCGAGGCCGGCCACTACCGGACCTGGTTCGAAGACGCCAGTTTCGAGACGCTTGTTCCGTCCCACACCTGCGAAGGGGAAGGTGACTTCACCCCGGTGGGCGGGTTCATTCTCGCGGGTACGGGATTTCGTACCCTCCCCGCGGCTCACCACGAGGCGCAGGAATTCTTCGGCACGCCGACCGTGAGCCTGCATCTGGTGGATCCGCATTTCTACCATCTGGACACGGCACTCTTCGCGCTCGACGACAGCAACATCGCCTACTATCCGGGCGCTTTCTCGAACGGCAGCCAAAAGGTCCTGAAGAAGCTCTTCCCCGACGCCGTCATATCCAGCCGGGAGGACGCGCTGGCCTTTGGGCTCAACTCCATATCGGACGGCCGCCATGTGGTGATGGCGCAGGACGCGACGGGCCTCATGGAGAGCGTCTCGGCGCACGGTTACGAGCCCATTCCCGTGGATCTCTCGGAGTTCCGCAAGGCGGGCGGCGGGGCGAAGTGCTGCACTCAGGAGCTCCGCGGGTAGCGGTCGACTCCTCCTCGACGGGGCAGCGCGTTCCGGCACATCGCCGGAACGCGCTGCCCCTCGCCTGTTCGGTGGCCGCGGATGCGCGCGTGCGTAACTGGTGTCGAGGCCGACGACCCAGCCATAGGCCGCCGTCCGGGCCGCAGGGTGGAGCCGGTGGGTGGCTGTCGGCCTGCGTGCCGCCGGTGCTCTCGGCGCTGCTGCTGGCATTCGGCACGATGATCACGTACCCCTTCGAGATGGACAGGCCTCGCGGGCGGCCGGTGTCCCGGCGCCGCGCGGGCCGAACCGCTCCGGCAGGCTCACCCGCGCGGCACCGATGAGTTCCGGACCCAGGCAACGTCTCCACTGAGGACGTCCGTACCAAGGAGGTACATCGTGTTGCTCGAGAACAGGGACGCCGTCGTCTACGGAGGGGGCGGCGCGATCGGCGGGGCGGTCGCCCGCGCCTTCGCCCGCGAGGGAGCCCGGGTCCATCTCGCCGGGCGCACCGGCAAGGGCCTGGAGGAGGTGGCCGAGTCCATCCGCTCCGCCGGCGGCCGGGCCGACACGGATCAGGTCGACGCCCTCGACGAGGCGGCGGTGGACCGGTTCACGGACGCGGTGGTCGAGCGGGCCGGGAGCATCGATGTCTCCTTCAGCCTCATCTCGTTCGGGGAGGTCCAGGGGGTCGCGCTCACCGAGATCTCCCTGGCGGACTTCGAGCGTCCTGTGCACAACGCCGTACGCGCGATGTTCCTGACCGCAAGGTCCGCGGCTCGGCACATGATCCTCCAGAAGTCCGGCGTGATCCTCGCCTTCGGCGGCTACGGCGACCCGCCCCGCGCGCACCTGATGGGCGGGTTCCAGGTGGCGTTCGGAGCCATGGAGTCGCTGCGACGGAATCTCGCAGTCGAACTGGGGCCGCACGGCATCCGCGTACTGACGCTCCAGACGGGCGGCGTGCCCGAGACGATCCCCGAGGGCTTGGACTACCGCGATGCCATCACCGACGAGATCGCCGGGCAGACGATGCTGGGGCGTGCGGCCTCGCTGGAGGACGTGGGCAATGCGGCGGTCTTCGCCGCCTCGGACATGGCCCGCTCGATGACCGCTACGGCTCTCAACATCACCGGCGGCTCGGTCGTCGACTGAAACCCTCACTCACCCCTTCCACGCCGGGCTGACCTGCATGAAGGCCCGTCCACGAGCCACTGTCAGTGGGCAGGTGCAGACTGGCCCGTATCCGCGACAGAGTCGTCCTGGAGGCAGTAGGCCATGACCGATGTACTTCTGACCGTAGGCACACGAAAAGGGCTCTTCATCGGCCGCAGGCGCGGCGGCACATGGGAGTTCGACGGCCCGCACTTCAATGCTCAGGCCGTGTACTCGATCGGGATCGACACCCGCCGTTCCGTGCCCCGGCTGCTGGTCGGGGGCGACAGCGCGCACTGGGGCCCCTCGGTGTTCCACTCCGACGACCTCGGCGCGACATGGATCGAGCCGCCGAAACCGGCCGTGAAATTCCCCAAGGACACGGGAGCCTCGCTGGAGCGGGTCTGGCAGCTGCATCCGGCCGGTCCTTCCACGCCGGATGTGGTGTACGCGGGGACAGAGCCCGCCGCGCTGTTCCGCTCGGAAGACGGTGGCGAGACCTTCGAGCTCGTACGGCCGCTCTGGGAGCATCCGACCCGCTCCCAGTGGGTGCCGGGCGGCGGCGGTGAGGCGGTGCACACGGTGGTGACCGACCGCAGGGATCCGGAGTCGGTGACGGTCGCCGTGTCGACGGCCGGGGTGTTCCGCTCCAAGGACGGCGGCGCGAGCTGGGCCCCGTCCAATCAGGGGGTGTCGGCGGTCTTTCTGCCCGACCCCGACCCGGAGTTCGGCCAGTGCGTCCACAAGATCGCCCAGGACGCGGGCGATCTGGACCGGCTGTATCTGCAGAACCACTGGGGCGTGTACCGAAGCGACGACGGGGGCGCCAAGTGGACCGACATCGGTGAGGGCCTGCCGTCCGACTTCGGATTCGCGGTGGCCGCCCATCCACACCGCCCCGGCACGGCCTATGTCTTCCCGATCACGGCCGACGCGGACCGCGTGCCCGCCGGGCGCCGCTGTCGTGTCTACCGTACGAGCGATGCGGGCAGCACCTGGGAGGCCCTGGCGGCCGGGCTGCCCGAGGGCGACCATTTCGGCACCGTGCTGCGCGACGCCCTGTGCACGGACGACGCGGATCCGGCCGGGGTGTACTTCGGCAATCGCAATGGCGAGGTGTACGCCAGCGCGGACGACGGTGACAGCTGGCAGCTGCTCGCCTCCCATCTGCCGGATGTGCTCTGTGTACGGGCGGTGGCCATGGCGTGAGACGGGCATCGCCGCACCAGTAGAGTGACGCCCCGTGGCAGCACGACCGTTGAAAGAAATCGTCGAGCCGGGCTGGGCGGACGCCCTCGCGCCGGTGGCCGAACGCATCGCCGGGATGGGCGACTTCCTGCGCGCGGAGATCGCCGCGGGACGCACCTATCTGCCGGCCGGACCGAATGTGCTGCGGGCCTTCCAGCAGCCCTTCGAGGACGTGCGTGTCCTGATCGTCGGTCAGGATCCGTATCCGACGCCGGGGCATGCCGTGGGACTGAGTTTCTCGGTGGCGCCCGAGGTGCGGCCGGTGCCCGGCAGCCTGGACAACATCTTCCGGGAGATGCACGCGGACCTTGGGCACCCCCGGCCGGCGAACGGCGACCTCACGCCCTGGACCCGGCAGGGTGTGCTGCTGCTCAACAGGGCGCTCACCACCGCGCCCCGTAAGCCCGCCGCCCATCGCGGCAAGGGCTGGGAAGAGGTGAGCGAGCAGGCCATCGTGGCGCTTGCCGCGCGCGGCAAGCCGCTGGTGTCCGTGCTGTGGGGACGTGATGCCCGCAATCTGCGTCCGCTGCTCGGCGATCTCCCGGCGATCGAGTCCTCGCACCCCTCCCCCATGTCCGCCGACCGCGGCTTCTTCGGCTCCCGCCCCTTCAGCCGCGCCAATGAACTCCTCGAACGCCAGGGGGCGCAGCCGGTCGACTGGCGGCTTCCGTGACGGTTCGCCGCGGCGGCTGGGTGCTTGGGGTGGACTCCGGCGGCTCCGGGCTGCGCGCGGCGCTTGCCGACGCGGCCGATCCGGGGCGTCTGGAGACCGCCGAGTCACACGAACCCGTGCGGACGGGCAGCGGCGGGATCGACGCGCAGCATCTGCTGGATCAGTTGCTGCCGATGGCTCGTGCGCTGCTGGAGCGGACCGGCGGTGGCTCCCTGTCGGCCGTCGCGATCGGCGCCGCCGGGATGGCGACGCTCGGCGGCGCCCTGCGTGCCGAACTCCCCGCCGCACTGGACCGGTCGCTGGGCGTACGGCGGCTGGCGCTCGCCGCCGACGCGGTCACCGCGTACGCGGGGGCACTCGGCCAGCGCCCGGGAGCCGTGGTCGCCGCCGGCACCGGCATGATCGCGATGGGCACGGATCTTCGGGCGTGGCACCGGGCGGACGGCTGGGGCCATCTGCTGGGCGACTGCGGGGGCGGGGCGTGGATCGGCCGGGCCGGTCTGGAGGCAGCGCTGCGCGCCCACGACGGGCGGCGTGGCGGTTCGTCCGCGCTGCTGACCAGGATGGAGTCGGTTTTCGGTCCGGCACAGGAGCTGCCGGGACAGCTGTATCCGCGCTCCGACCGGCCCGCGGTGCTCGCCTCCTTCGCGCCGGAGGTCGCCGAGTGCGCCGCGGCCGGTGACGAGGTGTCGGCGGGGATCCTCGCGACGGCCGCCCAGCATATCGCGGAGGCGGCCGCGGCCGCCTGCCCGCCCGTGCCGGAGGATCCGCAAGGATCCCAAGTCGCCCTCACCGGCGGGTTGTTGAAGCTGGGCGAGCCACTCCTGACGCCGCTGAGGGCAGAACTGGCTGGTCAACTACCCCATGCGCGGCTCGTGTCCGCGGCCGGTGATCCGCTCTCCGGCGCGGTGCTTCTTGCGGCCGCGCTCGCCACCGATTCGCTGCTGCTGCCACGCCATCCCACGCTGTTGCACGCACCGACAGAGCCGCACAGGTGAGGCGTACTGCATTCATCGGATAAATGCGGACAGATAACGCTTGACTGCCCCCTCCCCGAACGGAGGAGCACACAAAACCAGTAGCATGCGGCGCCATGAGCTCCCCCACTGGGCCGGCATCCGGCCTGCCTGTACGAATGCCGCGACCCCGCCAGTCAGGGCGGCACCGCCGCCCGGAACCCGTGGCGGCTCCCGAGGGTGCGCCCGCGCTGGTTCTCGCCGTGCCCGGCGCCCCCGCGCCCGCCACGCGCAGCCTGGCCGAAGAGGTCATAAGCATTGCCCGTTCCGAGCTGCCCGGCCTCGATGTCGGCATCGGCTACCTGGACGGCGACGACGCCCAGTACCCCACGCTCGCGACCGTCCTCGCCCAGAACGCCGCCCGGCGCACCGAGCGCTACGAGATCGCGACGGCCGCCGGCCGTGAAGTGGCCGCGCCCGAAGGGCCCGCCGCCGTGGTGGTGCCGCTCCTCGCCGGTCCCGACAACGCCCTGATGCGCCGGATCCGCCAGGCCGTCATGGACAGCCGTTCCGCCGCCGAGCTGACCGATGTCCTCGGCCCGCACCCGCTGCTCGCCGAGGCCCTGCACGTCCGGCTCTCGGAGGCCGGACTGGCGCGCGCCGACCGCGCCCGGCTGTTCACCGTGGCCACCGCCGCCGACGGCATCATCCTGGCCACGGTCGGCGGCGAGGAGGCCGTCCAGGCCGCCGGGATCACCGGCATGCTGCTGGCCGCGCGCCTCGCGGTGCCGGTGATGGCTGCCGCGCTCGACCAGGAGGGCGCGGTCGGCGCGATCGCCGAGCAGCTGCGCGGCTCCGGCTCGGCGCAGCTCGCGCTGGCCCCGTATCTCGTCGGTCCCGAGCTGTCCGACGGCCTGCTCGACGCCGCCGCGAAGGAGGCCGGCTGTGCCGCCGCCGAGGCGCTCGGCGCCTACCCGGCGATCGGCAAGCTGGTCCTGTCGCAGTACACGACGGCGCTGGGCATCGCCCCGCCTCAGGGCTCGCCCTCGCTCTGACCGTCCGGCGGTCTGCCGTACCTGCGCCGAAGGGCCCGCACCACTCGAACGGTGCGGGCCCTTCGGCAGGACGCGTCCGGTGCGGGTGTCCGTACCGGTCAGGCCGGGTGCGTGTACCGGTCAGGCGAAGATCACGCAGGAAGCCGCAGGGGCGGCCAGGGAGCCCGCCCTGTGCGGCACGCCGGTGTCCGGGTCGATGTCGAACCAGGTGACGTCCCCGGAGCGCTCATTGGCGGCGTACAGCCTGCGTCCCGTGGGGTCGAGGGCCAGATCGCGCGGCCAGTGCCCGCCGCACGGCACGGTGGTGACCAGCTCCGCCCGCTCGCGTGTCTCGTCGAGCGTGAGGACGGCGATGCTGTCGTGGCCGCGGTTGGCGGTCCAGAGGTGGCGCCCGTCGTGCGAGACGACCACCTCGGACGGATAGGCGGGCCCTGCCACGCCGGGCGGCAGCACGGACTGCTCGCCGAGTGGTTCCAGCACACCGGCGTCCGCGTCCCAGCGGCAGACGGTGAGGGTCGGCTCCAGTTCGTTCAGGACATAGGCGTGGCTGCCCGCCGGGTGGAAGGCGAGGTGGCGCGGCCCCGTCCCCGGACGCAGCGCGGTCTCGCCGTGGAGCGTCAGCTCGCCCGCCCCTGGGTCGAGTGCGCAGATCCGTACGCTGTCGGTGCCGAGGTCGACCGCGAGCACCCATCGTCCGCTCGGGTCGGGCAGCACCTGGTGGGCGTGCGGGCTGCGTTGGCGCTCCGGGTCGGGGCCCGTGCCCTCGTGCTGGAGGACGCCGGTGGCCGCGCCCGGCTCCCCGGCGGTCCCGAGCGGGAGCACGCTGACGCTGCCCGAGCTGTAGTTGGCGGTCACCAAGTGGCCTGCGGCGAGCGCGAGATGCGTCGGACCCTCGCCGCACACCGGGACCCGGGAGCCGACGGGCCTCGGCAAGGGCCCGTCGATGTCGAAGGCGGCGACCGCGCCCTCCTGCGTCTCGGAGACGGCGTAGAGGACCGGACCGCGGAGCCCGATCGCGAGGGCGAGATACGAGGGGTCGGCGAGGACGTCGCTCACTCCCGTCTCCGTCAGCCCGCCCGTCTCCCCGTCGACGGTGGCCGCGATTATCCCGCGGCCACCGGCCGAGGTGAACGACCCGATGAATGCCCGCCCCGCGCTTGCCTCGCCCACAGCGTGTCCCCTCTCCGCCCTCTGATCGCCAGGTCCTGTCCGGCCGATCTTGCCGGGCTCGATCGACCGGACCGGACCTTGCCGCGGGGCCGACAGTAGCAGTCGGTCTAGACCAATCCCTCTACGCGCTCCCTTCGCCGCGGGCGCGCGCCTGCGCCTCCGGGTGGTGCACGTAGGCGGGACGCCACTGCGTCGGGTCGTAGGTCCGGTGGAACACGGGCGTCGCGGAGCCCGACATCGGCGGAACGATCCACGACCAGTCGGCGCCCACGCCGCGGCCGCGGCTCTCCTCGCGGTCCACATGGGCCAGGAAGCGGCGCGATTCCGTGTGGTGGTCGGTGACGGTGACTCCCGCGCGGTCGAAGGAGTGCAGCACCGCGCGGTTCAGCTCGACCAGCGCCCGGTCCTTCCACAGGGAACGGTCGTCGGCGGTGTCGAAGCCCAGCCGTTCGGCGATACGCGGCAGTTGGTCGTAGCGGTCGGTGTCGGCGAGATTGCGCGCGCCGATCTCGGTGCCCATGTACCAGCCGTTGAAGGGAGCGGCCGGGTAGCAGATCCCGCCGATCTCCAGGCACATGTTCGCGATCGCGGGCACTGCGTGCCAGCGCAGCCCCAGGTCCGCGTACCAGCTCTCCTCCGGGTGGTGCAGCTCCACTTCGAGCACGGCGTCGCGCGGCAGCTCGAAGAAGCGCGGCTTGCCGTCGCCGTCCTCGATGACCAGGGGCAGCAGGTCGAAGGGTGTGCCGGGCCCGCCCGCCCAGCCGAGCCGGAGTGCGAAGTCGGTGAGCCCGGCATTGCGCGGATCGCCGACGGCGGGCCCCTGTGCGGGGGCGTAGCCGGCGTACCGCACGAGCTGCTCGTTCCAGATCCGCGGTCCGGGCCTGTCGGGCGCGTCCGGGGCGAAGACGGTTATCAGGGGGCGGATGCGGCCGCCGTTGGTGGCCACCCGCAGATGCTCCACGGACTCACGTGCCACGGAGTCGGCGTCGTCGATGTGCCGGCGGTCGCGTATGCGCAGCGAGCGCCAGTACAGGCGGCCGATGCAGCGGTTGCTGTTGCGCCAGGCCACCCGCGCGCCGTAGACGAGTTCGGCCCGGGTGTGGCGGTAGGTGCCGGTCTCGTCGATCTCGGCCCGTACGGCGGCGATCCGGGCTTCCGGGTCCCCCACTGCCTCCTCCCGGTGGAAGAGCTGGATGAAGTCCTCGGCCTCCTTGCGCAGTTCGGTATCCGTGGCGGACGCGGGCGGCTCGGTGTGGCTCACCGGGCAGTGCGCCGCGACAGACGGAGCCGGCTCCGGTCTTTGCCTATGTGCTCCGTCACGCGCTCCGTTCCGGCGCAGATACCTGAGTAGAGACTTCCGCATGGTGCGCACCCCCTGGGTCCCACAGGACGTACGTGGATGCCGCTCTGGTTACCCCCCGAACACACTGATCTACCCTGTGTGTGCCGGTGGAATGTGCCCCGCCCAAGGGCTGTGTGGCGGTTCCCCAGGTCAGGCAGGCACGAGCGGGGCACGCGGAGAGGTACGCAGGGGCGCGTCGAGCTCGCCGAGCGCCTGCTCGAGTGCCTCAAGGTGCGTGAGCGCGGCCTCGGCCCCGGGGTGGTGCCGCGGCGCCGGTACGCAGTGGGTGTGGACCTTGGTCTGCCGGGTGGCTGGCGGCACCAGGGCGTGCACGGCAGCTTCGACGCGGCTGCACGCGGCGGCGAGCCGTGCGTCGTGGGACGCGTCGGGGTCGGCGGCCACAGCGGTCAGGCCGCGCACCTCGCGCGCGCAGTCGTCGAGCAGCCCGATCACCTGGCGGGCGCGCGCCTTGCGGGCCCGCAGCGGGCTGAGCGGGTGGACGAGCGGCGCGAGAGAGAGCCGTACGCGCCCCAGCAGCATCTCCAGTTCGGCGGCGAGCGGCGCGGGGTCGGCCTGCTCGTCCCCCGCCAGCCGTCGCGCGGCCTCGGTGGTACAGCCGTGGACGCAACTCAGCGCCCGCCGGATCCAGGCGTCGGTCGCCGCATGCGTGGTCAAGGGCAGGATCAGCGCGACACCAAGTGCCGCGCCGAGGGCGCCGACCGCCGTCTCCTGGAGACGGAGCAGCAGCAGGCCCGGATGCAGGACGCCGAGGAGTCCGTACAGCAGACCGGCCATGACGGTGACGAAGAACATCATCCAGCTGTACGAGGGCGCGGCCGTGTAGAAGATGCCGAAGACGCACACCGCGACCAGGGCGGCGGTGGGCGCGGGCGCGCCCGCGAGGGGGATGGCGATCAGCAGACCGGCGGCGATACCCGTGACGGTCCCGACGACGCGGCGGAAGCCCCGTACGAGGGTCTCGCCGCGTGAGGCGGTGTTGACGAAGATCCACCAGGCGGTGCCGACGGCCCAGTACCAGCGGTCCGGCGAGATCAGCTGCCCGGCGGCCAGCGCGACGGCGCAGGCGAAGGTCGCCTGGAAGGCCTGGCGGGTGGTGGGGCGGGCGAGTCGGCGGCCGGGGAGCGGTGTCGGCGCGGCCGGCGGAGGCGTACGCCGCTCGATGCACCACAGCCCGAAGCGGACGGCCGACGAGGCGGTGACGGCCAGCGCGACCGCTGCGTACAGCTCAGGAAGCTGGGCCGGGAGCGCGTGCAGGAACTGGGTGACGAAGAACATCATGAAGGCGAAGATCCCCAGCGCGTGTCCGCGCGGGCCCCATCGCCTGGCGTAGACGCCGCAGAAGACCACCGCGAGCCAGGCGGCGGCGCGCAGCAGCGGCTGATCGTGCAGGGTCGTCGCGAGCGCGAGTACGGGGAAACCGGCGGCGGGCAGCAGGGCGGTGGTGACCGCCTGGCCGCGCACGCTCGTGTCGGCGACGGTGAACAGCGCGAGCATCGCTGCCAGACCGCCGGTGATGGCGGCGGCGAGGGAGAGACCGGCGAGCTCGGCGGCGGCGACCGCGAGGCCCACGCCGAGGACTGCGCGTGTCGAGACGCGCAGCCGTACGCGCCCCGGATCGGGGGCGACGAACATCCTCTTCACACCGGTCAGGCTCTTCACCGCGGCCGTCCCGCCCCCTTGCTGTTCGACTTGCTGCGCGGACACGCTCCGCGGACATGGCAAAGGCGCCGCGGGTCCGGTCCGGCTCCGTCGCCGTTCCGGCGCTGCGCGGCGCCGTCTCTCCCCAGAGGAAAGCATCACGAAGGACAACGGCTCAACTCGACCGCCACGGGGTGGGCCATTGGTACAGTTCCAGTCGGCAGATCCGTACCAGAGGGAGGCCAGCGGACCATGGCGGTGGACGCTCTCGACACCCGGATCCTGCGGCTGCTGATGGAGCAGCCGCGCACCAGCGTGCGGGAGTACGCCCGCATTCTGGGCATCGCTCGCGGCACCGTCCAGGCCCGGATCGACCGGATGGAGCGGGAGGGCGTGATCACCGGCACCGGCCCGTACCTCTCCCCCGCCGCGCTCGGGCACCCCGTGCTCGCGTTCGTCCATATCGAGGTCACCCAGGGGCATCTGGACGATGTCGGCGACGCGCTCGCCGCCGTACCCGAGATCATCGAGGCCTTCTCGATCACCGGCGGCGGGGATCTGCTCACCAGGGTCGCCGCGCGGAACAACGGTCATCTCGAAGACGTCATCCAGCGGCTCATCCAGCTGCCTGGCGTGGTGCGCACGCGTACCGAGATGGCGCTGCGCGAGCGGGTGCCGCACCGGCTGCTGCCGCTGGTCGAGTCGGTGGGCCGGGCGGCCGGCGCGGCACGGTGAGCCACGCCTTGGCACCTTGGAGCGCATGGGCATCGTGCGCACCGCCTCGGTCATCTTCGATCTCGACGGAACACTCGTGGACAGCGAGCCGAATTACTACGAGGCGGGGCGCAGGCTCCTGGCCCAGTACGGCGTGAAGGACTTCAGCTGGGAGCACCACACGCGGTTCATCGGCATCGGGACGCGGGAGACCCTGGAGATCCTGCGCGGGAAGTACGGGATCGAGGCTCCGGTCGACGAACTGCTCGCCGGGAAGAACCGGAACTATCTGGAGCTGGCCCGGGCCTCGACGGACGTGTTCCCCGAGATGCGGAAGTTCGTGGAGCTGCTGTACGCGGAGGATGTGCCGATGGCGGTGGCCTCGGGCTCCTCACGCGCTGCCATCGAGGCGGTCCTGGCGGGCACCGGTCTGGACGCGTTCATCACCACGGCCGTCTCCGCCGAGGAGGTCGCGCGGGGCAAGCCGGAGCCCGACGTGTTTGTGGAGGCCGCGCGCCGCCTGGGTGCCGCTCCCGCCGACTGCGTGGTCCTGGAGGACGCGGCTCCGGGCGCGGCGGCCGCGCATGCGGCGGGCATGCGCTGCATCGCTGTTCCCTACGTCCCCGAGACGGCCGGCGACCCGGCCTTCGGGGCGGCGGGGCTGCTTTTCGCCGGCGGGCAGGGCGAGTTCAGTGCGCGGGCGGCGTACAACTGGCTGCGGTCGGCAGGGGCCTGACGCCGCGCGGAGTCAGCCGACCCAGCCTCCGGTGAGGCCCTGCACGGCCGAGCCGTCCAGGTCGGCGAGCTTCGTGCCGGTGAAGGCGCGGGCCCAGTCGGACGTCTGGACACGGAACGCGGGCCGGTCCGCCACAAGCGTCTCCATGACGCTTTCCGCGACCTCGGCCGGGGTCTGCGCGCCGCTGAGGAACTGCGAGACGGTGCGGTCCACGTAGGCCCGCAGCGCGTCGGTGTACGGACCCGCCGCGGCGACGGCGGCCTCCGGGTCGACACCGAGGTTGTTGACGAACTCGGTGGCCACGGCTCCGGGTTCGACGACGGAGACGGTCACGCCCAGCTTGGCCGCCACCGGCGCGAGGCTCTCCATGTAGCCCTCGACGGCGAACTTCGCAGCGCAGTACGCCTCGTTGAACGGCTGCCCGACGACCCCGCCCACACTGGTGACGGTGATCAGCCGGCCGCCGGACGCGCGCAGGTGGGGCAGGGCGGCCTTGGAGACGTGAAGCACGCCGAAGAAGTTGACCTCCATGACCCGGCGCACGTCGGCCACGGTCTCGTTCTCGAGCGTGCCGAGGTGTCCGGCACCCGCGTTGTTGATCACGGCGTCGAGGCGGCCGTGGTCGCCGATCACGCCGTCGATCGCGGCGGCGACGGAAGCCTCGTCGGTGACGTCCAGCTGCCGGATGTCGAGCTCGACCCCCGCGTCCGCGGCCGCCTTGCGCAGCGCGTCGGCGCGGCCCGTGTCGCGCAGGGTCGCCACGGTCCGCCAGCCGGCCTTGGCCGTGGCAACGGCGGTGGCCAGGCCGATGCCGGAGGAGGTGCCGGTGATCAGAACAACCTTGGAAGACATGGTGCGCCCTTTCGTCGGTGACGCCGAAAATTTCAGTGCGTGTACACACACTATAGCCATTCTGTGTGTGCACACGCAATAGGTAGGATCGGACCCATGGCACAAAGGAAGCTCACCCAGACAGAGATGCCGGTCGCCGACCACGCCTTCTATGGCCTCGTCTGGGCCGGAACCGTCCTCACCGAACGTGTGGACCGCGCCCTGACCAAGGCCCACGATCTGCCTGTCTCCTGGTTCGAGGTCATGCTCTGGCTCGCCTCCAGCCCGGATCCGGTTCCGGCCTCCGTACTGGGCAACAGCACCATGCTCAGCCGCAGCCAGGTCTCCCGCGTGGTCGACGCCCTGCAGAGCCGCGGTCTCGTCACCCGCACCCCGTCCCCGCGGGACGCGCGCTCCGTCGAGGTGGCGCTCACATCGGAGGGCCGTCGGCTCTTCGAGGAGGCCGACGCGACGCGACGCGCCTGCCTTGCGCCGGTCTTCACCGACCTCCTCGACGCGGAGGATCTCGAAGCGCTCAGCACGGTGTGGCAGAAGCTCAAGGCCAGCAAGGACGCCTGAGCAGGACGGCCGGACCGGCTCGCCCGAACAGCCGAGGAAGCTCAACCCAACCTGCCGGCGGCCCTCGTGCCCTGAGGCCAGTCGGCCCCGAGCGGACCTCACGAGAACCGACCCCGCCATTCCGCGCGTCATGATCTACGGTCCATCAGTCACCTACGACGGGGGAGGGGCCGTGGAGCAGGCAAGGACAGCGCTCGCCGAGCGAATTGCCGAGCAGAGAAGGGGAGTCGGTGACCCTCGTGCGCTGGTCGGTGAGATGCGGCGCTCGGTCCTTCTCGTGCCGACGGCCGGCGGAGGCCTCTGGTCGGCGCGGTCGGGCGGGGTGCGGTGGATCTGCGGGTTCACCGACGAGGCCGCACTGGCCCGGTTCGCCCTGCTGCACGCATCCGGTGATCAGCCGATGGACTACGCCGCGCTGCTGGGCGCGCGCATCGTCGACGAGGTCGTGCCCTCTCTGGACGAGCCTGCCGGCCTCGCCGTCGACATCGCCACCGAGGACGGGTCGATGTTCTTCCCACCGGTCGTCGGCATCGTCCCGGACGCGGCCGCCGTCGACTTCGGTGAGGCGGAGGAGGGGCGCAGCCATGGGCGGTGACGGGGCGGATCTGAACTTCGACAAGGCGTCCGTCGCGAAGTTCACGCAGGGCGTGGGCGCGACCATCGACCAGCTCGGTGAACTCGGCGGCGCCACCGGTTCGGTGATGGGCAAGGGCTTCTCGGAGCTGTCGATGACCGGGATGGAGGCCGGGCACCACGGCCTCTCGGTCGACTTCGAGGACTTCTGCGAGCGCTGGGAGTGGGGCGTGCGCGCCCTGGTGAGCGACGCCAGCGCGATCGCGAACCGCCTCGGCCTGGCGGCGGGCACCCAGTGGGAGCACGACCAGTACGTCGAGGGCGCACTGAAGGTGGGCGTCAATTCCGTGATGGGCGGCAACCCGCACGCCACCGAGGAGGAGATCACGAAGCAGGACTGGGGCGACGTGTTCACCCCGGACTACCTGGACCCGGACTGGAGCGCCGAGTCGTGGGACCGGGCCGGTCAGGAGATGGAACAGACGTGGAAGGACACCGGCCGCACCGTCCTCACGGAGGGCTACGGCGGCCGGCAGTCGGAGCTGCTCAACGACGAGTTCGGCATCTCCGAGGACCAGTGGAACCAGGCGCTGGACGACACCTTCGGTCCGTCGCCGGAGGAACGCGCCCAGCAGGCGCAGCAGCAGGGTGAGTCCGGGGGGAACTGAGCATGGGTATCGGCGACTTCATCAGTGACATCACGCCCGACTCGGTCGAGGACGCGGTCGAGGACGGCACCGAGTGGGTCGGCAACCGGGTCGAGGACGCCGGGAACTGGACTGCCGACCGGCTGGACGACGTCGGCTGGGAGTCCGGTGCGGACTGGGTGCGCGAGCAGTCCCGTTCGGTCGCCAATCGGATGGGCGCCGAGGTCGACGAGATGGATCTCGGGCAGACCGAGGACAAGACCAAGCTGATCTACGGCAGTCCGGACACGATCCGCTCCAACGCCAAGAACCTCCGCGCTTTCCAGAAGTCCTTCGACAACGCCGGCGAAGGTCTCAAGGGACTCGACTCCTCCCAGCTCAAGGGCGAGGCGGCCGAGGCCCTGCGGACCGCCGTGCGCACCCAGCCGCCCAAGTGGTTCACCGGTGCCGACGCCTGCGAGAAGGCGGCCTCCGCGCTGGAGGCGTTCGCCGGCACGGTCACCTGGGCGCAAGGGCAGGCACAGACGGCGATCGACAAGTGGAAGGAAGGCACCAAGGCTTCCACGGACGCCGCAGACGCCCACCGCAAGAAGATCGACCACTACAACAGCGCGGTCGACCGCTACAACGCCCAGCCCGCCGACCAGCGCAACCCGTCCACGCTCCCGCCCTGCCCCGCCCCGACGTTCGCCGACCCCGGCAAGAAGCTGATGCAGGAAGCGCAGGAGATCCTCGCCGAGGCCCGCAAGCAGCGGAACACGGCCGCGGAGACCGCGCGCACCGCGGTCCGCGCCGCCCGCGACAAGGCCCCGGAGAAGCCGTCGTACGCCGAGCAGTTGCGCGACGGGCTCCAGGAACTGCAGATCATGGGGGACCACGTCGGCGGCGGCATCGTCAAGGGCACCGCGGGGATCCTGAACTTCGTCCGCGGGATCAACCCCCTGGACGCGTACAACATCACGCACCCGGCCGAGTACGCCACCTCCCTCAACAGCCTGGCCGCGGGGCTGGTGGTCGCCGCCAACGACCCGATCGGCACCGGCCGCCAGATGATCAGCGACTTCATGAAGGACCCGTACGAGGGCTTGGGCCGTCTGCTGCCCGACGCCGCTCTGACCGTGGCCACCGGCGGAGGCGGCGCCGCGGTGAAGGGCATACGCATCGCCGCGGACATGGCCGACGCCGCGAAGGCCCGCAAGCTGGTCGACAACGCCCCGGACGGCACCCACAACACCCCGGACGGCGACCGCAAAGCAGGCGGCGACCCGGTGGACCTCGCGACGGGCCGGATGTTCCTGCCCCAGACCGACATCGAACTGCCCGGCATCCTGCCGCTGGTCTTCACACGCCGCACCGAGTCCGGCTGCGCGGTCGGCCGCTTCCTGGGTGCCGCCTGGACGTCCACCGTCGACGAGCGTCTGGAGATCGACGCCGTCGGCGTCGTCCACGTCACCGCCGACGGGCTCCTGATCCCGTACCCGCACCCGGTGCCCGGCGCGCCCACCCGGCCGGAGACGGGCAGGGCCCACACCCTGCTGGCCCGCGACGCCGACGGCGACTACACGGTCACCGACCCCGACAGCGGCCTCACCTTCCACTTCACCGCCCCGGCCGGCAGCGAGCCGGGGGGCGACGGCGACGCCTGGCTGTCCGGAGTCACCGAACGCAACGGCCACTCCCTCACCGTCGACCGCACCGAGGACGGAGTGCCGCTGGCCCTGGTCCACTCGGCGGGCCATCAGGTGAAGCTGTCCGTCGCCGACGGCCTGGTCACCGCCCTGTCCTTGGCCGGCGCGGGCGAGGACGGCGCGGACCTGCCCTTGATGAGCTACGGCTACCAGGACGGCGATCTGACCGCCGCCACCAAGCCGTCCGGCGCCACCACCACCTTCGTGTACGACGACCGCCGCCGCGTCATCGCCTGGATCGACTCCAACCGAAGCCGCTACGACTACGTCTACGACGACCGCGACCGCGTCGTTGCGGAGGGCGGCGAGGCCGGCCACATCCAGATCACCCTGGCCTACACCGACCCGGACCCCGAGACCGGCCACCACACCACCACGCTCACCACCGCCGACGGGCACCCGACCCGCCACCTGTTCGGCCCCGGCTGCCGTCTCCTGGCCATCACCGACCCGCTCGGCCACACCACCCGGTTCAGCTACGACCCGCGCGGCAACCTCATGACCCGCACCGACCCGCTGGGCCTCACCACCGCCTTCGCGTACGACGAGGACGATCGGCTCATCTCCGCCATCCGCCCCGACGGGAGCGAACTGCGCACCGTGCGCGGCCTGTTCGGCCTGCCGGTGGAGGTCTTCGGGCCGGACGGCGCCCGTACGGTCCATGAGTTCGACGAACGCGGCAACCGCACGGCGGTCACCGACCCGGCCGGCACCACCACCCGCTACACCTACGACCACGGCGGCCGGCTCACCTCGGTCACCGACGCCCTCGGGGCCACAACACGCGTGGTGTGCGACGGGGTGGGGCTGCCCGTGGAGGTGACCGACCCCGCCGGCGCCATCACCCGCACGGAGCGCGACGCCCTCGGCAGGCCGGTCCGCATCACCGATCCGATGGGCGGCGTCACCCGCCTGGAATGGCACGCCGACGGACAGCTCGCCCGGCGCACCGGCCCCGACGGCGCGGTGGAGTCATGGAGCTACGACGGCGAGGGCAACCTGCTCACCCGCACCGACGCCTCCGGTGGGGTCTCCCGCTTCGAGTACACCCACTGCGACCTGCCGGTCGCCCGCACCGGACCGGACGGCGCGCGCTACGAGTTCGAGCACGACGCCGGGCTGCGCCTCACCCGCGTCACCAACCCGCAAGGTCTGACCTGGACCTACGAGTACGACGGTGCCGACAACATCGTCTCCGAGACCGATTTCGACGGACGCACCCTCACCTACCGGCTGGACGCCGCGGGCCGGCTGGCCGCCCGCGTCGACGCGCTCGGCGGGACCATTGCGTTCGAGCGTGACCAGCTCGGCCAGGTGCTCGCCAAGGACGTCGACGGCCAGGTGACGACCTACGCCTACGACAGGGCCGGGCGCCTGCTGGAGGCGACCGGACCGGACAGCGAGCTGCGGTACCAGTACGACCGTCGCGGGCTCACCAAGACGGAGCTGGTCGACGGCCGCCCCATCATGTACGCGTACGACGTCCTGGGGCGCCGTACACGCCGCACCACACCCACGGGTCACGTCACCTCCTACGCCTACGGCGCCGACGGGCAGGCCCACCGCCTCACCACCGGCGGCCACCGCGTCGAGTTCACCCACGACGCCGCCGGACGCGAGCTGGCCCGTGTCTTCGGCGACGCGATCACGATGACCTCCGCCTGGGACGAGGCCGGACGGCTCGCCGCGCAGCACATCACCACCGGAGCGCGCGCCGTCAACAGCCGCGCCTACGCCTACCGTGCCGACGGTCATCTCATATCCGTCGCGGATCGGCTGTCGGGCACCCGCACCTTCGATCTCGACCGTGCGGGCCGGGTCACCGCCGTCCATGCCCAGGGCTGGACGGAGCGGTACGCCTACGACGACGTCGGCAACCAGTCCTCGGCGTCCTGGCCGTCCGGCCACCCCGGCAGCGAGGCCACCGGACCACGCGCCTACACCGGCACCGCCCTCACCCGGGCCGGTGGCGTTCGCTTCGAGCACGACGCCCTCGGCCGGGTCACCCTGCGCCAGAAGACCCGCCTCTCCCGCAAGCCCGACACCTGGCGCTACGCGTGGGACACGGAGAACCGCCTCACCTCCGTCACCACCCCCGACGGGACCCGCTGGAGGTACCGCTACGACCCGCTCGGCCGTCGCACCGCGAAGCAGCGCCTGGCGGCCGACGGCGAGAGTGTGGTCGAGGAGGTCCGTTTCACCTGGGACGGCCTGACCTTGTGCGAACAGACCAGCCACCAGCCGGACCTCCCGCACGCGGTCGCCCTCACCTGGGACCACCGTTTCGACGTCCCCCTGGCCCAGACCGAACGCATCCTCACGGCCGACGCACACCAGGAGGAGATCGACCGCCGCTTCTTCGCCATCGCCACGGACCTCATCGGCACTCCCACCGAACTGATCGACGAGTCCGGCGACATCGCGTGGCGCTCCCGGGCCACCCTGTGGGGCACCACCGCCTGGGCCCGCGACAGCAGCACGTACACCCCGCTCCGCTTCCCTGGCCAGTACTTCGACCCCGAGACCGGCCTCCACTACAACTACTTCCGCCACTACGACCCGGAAACCGGCCGCTACACCTCCCCGGACCCCCTCGGCCTGGCTCCCGCTCCCAACCCCCTCGCGTACGTGGACAACCCGCACAGCGGGTGCGACCCGCTGGGCCTCATGCCCAAGTACACGAAGGAGGAGAAGGTACAGAAGGACATAGACGATGTCGTCGAGCGGGCGCAGGCAGGAAAGTTGAAGAAGGCCTCCAACTACCACGCGCACGACCACGGCTTCACTGAGGACATGGTCATGGAGGTCCTCAAGAAGCCGGACGCGGTGTACCACTCGACGGCGGGCGGCGGAAAATTGATCTTCCGTCAGGGAGAGGACATCGTGGTGGTCCGGGCTGACAAGACCGCGCCAGGCAATGTCATCACGGCATACGGTTCGTCCGGCATCAAGGGTCCCTCCGGGGCCGAGGCACTGGGCGGCTTGCCCACCGATCCAGGTAAACCGATTACGCACGCAGACGTGGTGGAGGGCAAGATTCCAGCCAAGAACGGCTACATGGCTCCCGCAGTGCAGGTCAGATGAGGTGGCATTCACCATGAAACTCACCATCGACGACGACTGGACCGCGACGGTGACGGACGATCCGCTGCACATCACGCCGCGTTTCGATTTTTGGGACTTTCGTCTGCGCATCGCAACGTACGCAAACGTCGAGGAACGCGGGCAGTTCCTTCTGGACACCTTCGGCAGTCAGCCGTGGCTCTGGGACACGCCTGACGAGCTCCGGTTCGATCCGGCGGGCCGGGAACTGGTCGGCGCCGAGTTTGCGATCGCCGGTGAGGCCGCCGATGCCGAGGACTCTGCCCGCGTTCCCGCCACGCCCCTCGTCCACCCGGGCGGACTCCGCGCGGACGAGGCCCGGGACTGCCGCCTGGAGGTGACCACAGAGCTCTGCCGCGCTCCCGGGGATGCCGTGCTGACCTGTCTGCGCGACCTCGACGTCCTCGACGAGCCACTGGAAGCCCGCATCGGCATCGCCCCCGACGTGGCACTCCTCGTCCAGCACGGAACCGTCGTCGGCTGGAGCCTCACCGACCCCGTGCGGTACCTGACCACCGGCTTCGCCGCCGCCGACCCGGCTCCCCCCGCCCCGGCCACCCGGCTCCTTCTCACCGAATGTCTGGACCTGATCACCGGCCCCCTGCTCGACGAGGTGAGGGATCGGGACCCGGCCGCCCTGGCCAGCCTCCGGGCACTCGATCACAGCCTGCGAAACCAGCGCGAGGACCGGCACCGAATCGACGCCCTGACCGTCAAGATCGCCGACTTGGTGGAGGATTACGGGGACTGGTGACGGTCGGCCGGGAACGTCAAGGAGGCTTCCAGGCCCCGGCAACACAGATCAGATGAGGCAAGAACGACCATGCAGCTGACGTTCGACGGAGACTGGCGCGCAACGGTGACGCATGATCCGCTGCACATCGCCCCCCGCTTCACAGGCGACTCCGTGGATGTTGTGCAGTACGTGGACGTGAAGGAGCGTGAGCGGTTCGTCCTGGACACCTTCGGCAGCAAGCACTTTATGTGGGACACCCCTGACATCCTCCGGTTCGACCCGGACAGCCGGAAACTGGTCGGGGCCGAATTCCAGCTGCCTTACGGGTGCCCTAGCTGCGAGACCTCCCACCGCGTTCCCGTCATGCCCGCGCTCCGCCCCGGCGGGCTCCGCGCGGACGAGGTCCAGGACTTCCGGCACGAGATGTGTCCGGTGCTGTGTCGCGTGCCCGGGGACACCGTGCTGACCTGTCTGCGTCACCTCGACGTCCTCGACGAGCCGCTGGAGGCCCGCATCGGCATCGCCCGCGGCGTGGCACTCCTCGTCCAGCACGGCACCGTCGTCGGCTGGAGCCTCACCGACCCCGCCCAATACCTGACCACCCCATACACCGACCCCGACCCCAACCCGCCGTCCCCTGCCACCCGTCAGCTGCTCACCGAGTGCCTAAACCTGGTCACCGATCCAGTGATCTACGACGTGGAGGACCGGGAGCCGGCCGCCCTGGCCCGGCTGCGGGCCGCCGACGAAGCCCTACGCGATCAGTGCGAGGACCGGCACCGGGCCGACACCCTGCGCGAGATGATCGCCAATTTGGTGGACATCTACGGGAATTGGTGACAGCACGCCGGACAGTGCTCGGCAAACCGATAACGCACACGGACGTGGTGGAGGGCGAGATTCCGACCAAGAACGGCTACATGGCTCCCGCAGTACAGATTACTTGATCACCGGCCCCCTGCTCGACGAGGTGAGGCGCCGCGAACCGTCCGCCCTCGCCTCTCTCCAGGCACTCGACCGCAAGCTGCGGAACCAGCCGGAGGACCGGCACCGGATCGACGCCCTGCTCGCGCTCATCGGCGACCTGGCCGAGGACTACGCCGGTCAACCGACCGAACAGCGGCCGTAATCCATCGGAATCCGCTCCATTCTGCTGCGCGCCGCGCTTCCCCGCTCGACACCCGGGGCACGGTGGTCGCGGTCGCCTCGGTGTCCGCCCTCCGCAACGGCGTGGGCAATGCCGCCTACACGACCTCCAAGGCGGCGCTGCTCCAGCTCTGTCGCTCGCTCGCGGTCGACTACGGGCCCGCCGGGCTGCGCGCCAACACGGTGTGCCCGAGCTGGGTGCGCACCGACATGGCGGACCGCCGGATGAGCCGGTTCGCGGACGAGGCCGGCCTGGGTGAGGGCGGTGTCGACGCGGCGTACGAAGAGGTCACCCGCGTCCTGCCCGCCGGGCGTCCCGGTGAGCCGCGTGAGGTCGCCGAGGCCGTCGCCTGGCTGCTCTCGCCCGCCTCCTCCTTCGTCAACGGAGCCGTGCTCACGGTTGACGGCGGTGTGACCGCCCTCGCCCCCGGCATGCGCCTTCGACTTCCGGATCGAGCCGCGAGCACCGCACGCCTGACGCCTGACGGCCGGTCAGGGGTTCCGTCGAAGCCGTGCCGAAAGGTGGTGCTGCAGGGGCTGACCGACCGCCGCGAGGTCGTGGACGAAGTCGAGCGTGTCCTCGTCCGTCACCGTGTAGCGGCGGCGGGTGGCGTTCACCTTCTTGGCCGTGGGCGTGAGAGCCACCTCGTGGCTGGTGAGGTCGACCGTGCCGGGGACGGCACTGCCGACCAGGATCTCCGCGATGCCGGTGGGCTGGGTGATCAACGCCTCGACACGTCCGTCGGGTTGGAGCCGCCACCAGCCGCTCTCTCGGGCCGACGGCCGCAGCGGGGTACCGTCCGCGTCGAGCAGCCAGGCGCGCGCCTCGTAGTGGAGGAACGGCCGCCCGTCGTGGCTGAAGGTGACCTCCTGCGCGTACGTGAACTCCTCGTCGAGCGTCGGATATCCGCCCCGGCCCCGGCCGGTCCAGGTGCCCAGCAGCCCGGTCACCGGTGCGAGCAGTGCGTGCGGTGCGGGTGAGTCGTCCAGGCGCAGGGCGTCGGGATACGGGGGCTTCTGGGCGGGGTCGGACATGATGTGCGCTCCTGGGTCGCGGCCGGTGCCGGATGGCAGCTTAGGCGGACGCACCAACCGGCCGAGCGTAGGCTTCGCTCAGCATCAACGCGGCGCGGGGGCGAAGTACATGACGGCTGAGCCGGCACACAGGTGGGGGTCGACCCTCGATTCGGTCGTGGTGTACGCGCAGGGCGCGGTCTGCCGCCGTCTGACCCGGGGCACCGTGCCGCCCGACGGCCGGGTGCGGGTGACGGGACTGCCCCGCTCGCTGGACCCGGGTTCGCTGCGGGCCCGTGCCGTGGGCGCCTCCGGGGTGCGCGTCACCGAGGCCCGGGTGGAAGTCGAGGCCGAGCCGCTCGCGACGGGGACGCCCGACGCGTTGCGACGCGAGGTCGAGCGGCTGCGCGACGAGTACGCGGCGACCGAGGGGCGCCGGGACCGGCAGCTGAGTCTGATCGAGGAGGTCAGGGCTCTCCACCCGGTTCCGCCTGCCCGCAAGCGCGAGGACCCGCACCGCCGCACCCCGGTCGACGCGTGGCTGGAGCTCGCCGACTTCGTCGACGAGCGGCTGACGGGACTGCACACCCGCCTCGTCGAGCTGGAGGAGGCGCTTCGCAACGTCGAGCACGAGCTCACCGGCGCCGCCGACAGGCTCTCCCGCGCCTCCACCGACGCACCGCCGGCGCATGTGGAGACCACGGTCTGCGCAGTCCTGACCCTCGACGGCACCGGTGCCACGGAGGTTGAGCTGGAGTACGGGGTTCCGGGTGCCGTCTGGGTGCCGACATACCGTCTCACTCACCGTCAGGGCGACGGCAGCGGCCGTCTGGTGCTGCGCGCCTCGGTCGCCCAGCGGACCGGCGAGGACTGGGCCGGCGTACGCATCGCCCTGGCCACCGCCGATCTTCGGCGCCGCACCGACCTGCCGAGGCTCCGCTCGGTCCGCATCGGACGCCGTCAGCCCGCCCCCGCGCCGTCCGGCTGGCGCGAGCCCCCGGCGGGTCTCGCCGACCTGTTCGCCGCCTACGACGCGGCAGGCCCTCGCCCCGCCCCGATCGCCGGACCCGGGGCCGTCGGGGCAGGCTCCGCGCCCGGTCCCGTGCCGCCACCGCCCCCTCCCCCGCCGGCACCGCAGAGTTACGGCGGACCGCCCTCGGCGCTCCCGGTGCCCGGCGGCGCGTACGGCCCTCCCCCGGAGGCCTTCGGCGGCGGCATGCCCGACCTTGCGCAGCCGGCCCGGTCGCGAGGGGCCGGCAGGCAGGGTGCCGCCGGCGGATCCTTCGCCGGGGCCCCCGCTCCCATGGCACCCGTGGCTCCCGGCGCGGCCGCGCCGCCGCCACCCCCTCCGGCACCGATAGCCGCTCCGCCGCAGCCGAGCGGCGCCGAGCTCGACTATGCCGCCCTTGTCCTGTGCGGGCCCGACGAGCAGGGCGGTCGGAGAGGCCGGCTGTTTCCCGGCTCTCCCTTCGACCCGGTGGCGGCCGAGTACCGCCGCCGCGCCGAAGCGGTGGCCGCGCTGCCGCTGCCCGGACAGGCCGTGCGGCCCCGCGAGTCGGCGGGTTCCTTCGACCACCGCTTCGATGCCACCGCCCGCGCCGACATTCCGTCGGACGGCACCTGGCACACCGTCACCGTCGGCGAGATCCCGGTCGGCCTGCGTACCGAGTACCTCTGCGTGCCGTCCGTGGAGCAGACCGTGTACGCGACGTTGGTGCTCTCCAACGCCACCGACCAAGCACTGCTGGCCGGACCGGTGGAGGTCACCGTCGACGACGACTTCCTGCTGACCGCCGCACTGCCCACGCTCGCCCCCGGCGGTGTCCGCCGGGTGGGGCTCGGGCCGGCCGAGGGCATCCGGGTCACCCGGCGTACGAACCTGCACGAGTCGACCTCGGGCCTGCGCAACAACACCACCGTGCTCGACCACCGTGTCCACGTGGAGCTGGCCAACCGGCTCGCGAGACCCGTCACCGTCGAAGTCCGCGAGCGGGTGCCGGTCACCTCCGATCCGGACGTCCGGATCGAGGAACGGGCCGACTGGACGGCACCCGAGGAAGGCACGGGGCCCGATCGCCATGCGCCGGGCACCCGCGTCTGGCGGCTGGACCTGCCCGCAGGCGCCACTGCCGCTCTCGACGGCGGCTACGAGATCCGCATCCCGACCAGCAAGGCCCTGGTCGGCGGCAACCGCAGGAGCTGACACACGCCATGTCCACGGCCCCGAAGCCGATCGCCCTCCCCGTCACCGCCGTCACGTGCCTCGAGGATCGCGCCCACATCGAGCGCGCCGTCGTGCTCGACCTGGAGGCCGGGGTCCAGCGGATGCGTCTCGGGCCGGTCAGTGCGCTGGCCGTCGACCGGACCCTCCATGCCGAGCTGACCTCCGATCACCCCGCGACCGTGCTCGACGTGCGGATCGTCCGAAGCTGGACGCCGCGCGGGCCGCTGCCGTCCACCGACGACGACTCCGCCCTGCGGCGCCGCGTACACGCCCTCGAAGAGGAGCGGCTGGCCCTGGGGCAGCGACGCGACCGGCTGCATGCCCGCCTTGACCTGCTCGGCCGCCTCGCTGCCGATCTGCTGCGGGAGATCGGCGAAGGCGCAGGCTCCGGGGAGAACGAACGGGTCCGCTGGGCCCGCGAACTGGACCGAGTGGACGACGAGCGCGACGCGCACGGCGAGCAACTCCGCACCGTGGAGGCCCGGCTGGCCGCCCTCGACGCCGAACTCGGGGAGGCCCAGCGGGCCATGCACCTCTCCGAGGAGGAGCCCGCCGAGCTGGTCGGCCATATCGAGTTGACCGTGGAGACCGCGGTCGCCGGGCCGGTCTCGCTGCGCCTGAGCCACCTCACCCCGTGCGCGCTGTGGCGGCCCGCCTACCGGGCCGTGCTCGACGGGGACTCCCTCACGCTGGAGACCGACGCGATGGTCTGGCAGCGCACCGGTGAGGACTGGTCGGACGTACGGCTGACATTGTCGACGGCCCGCTCGGCGCCGGCCACCGATCCGCCACGGCTGGGCGAGGACCGGCTGACGCTCAAGGACCGCTCCGCAGCGGAGCGCCGCACGGTCGATGTCGAACTGCGCGAGGAGGAGATCGGGACCCTCGGCCCGGCCCCGGTGCTCGGCCTGCCGGGGGTGGACGACGGCGGCGAGGTGCGGGTGTTGAGATCCCCCGCGCCGGTCTCGGTGCCCGCTGACGGCCGCGCCCACCGAGTGCCGCTCTCCGCATTCACCACGGCTGCGGTCAGTGAGTACACCTGCTCACCGGAGTTGTCCCCCCTGGTCACCCAGGTGGTGCGGTTCGACAACCTGTCCGGCCACGCGCTGCTCGCCGGGCCCGTGGACCTGGTCCGCGGCAGCGGATTCAGCGGCCGCGGCACGCTGGACTTCACCGCCCCCGGCGCCCCCGTCGAGCTGGCCTTCGGCAGCTGCGACGACTACAGCGTGGTCCGGGATGCCGAGGAGTCCCGCGACTCCGCCGGAATCACCCAGCGGACCGTGGTCACCCGCACGGTCCGGCTGCACCTGTCCCGGTTCTCCGCCCCCGGCGAGCACGGCGAGCGGGTGGTCGTCCTTCGGGAGCGGATCCCGGTCTCCGAGGTCTCGGCGGTGGAGATACGCCTGCACAAGGATTCATGCTCCCCTGCGCCCGACGTGGTCGACGCCGAGGGCATCGCCCGCTGGGACGTCACCCTCCCACCCGGCGGCCGCCGCACGGTCACCCTGGTCTACGAGCTGTCGGCGAGCGCCAAAGTCACCGGGCTCTGAGCTCGGTGGGCCGCTGAACGCCTGCTGGTGCAGGCCTCCGGGGGCCGGGGATGCCCGGTAGGGTCGGGCTCGCGACCGCTACCCAAGGAAGCTCAACCGAACCTGGCGGTCGGCGTTGTCTTTGTTGGTGTCGACCAGGCACACGGACTGCCACGTGCCGAGCTCCAGACGGCCGCCGATGACGGGCAGCGTGGCGTGCGGCGGGACGAAGGCGGGCACGACGTGGTCCCTGCCGTGGCCCGGGCTGCCGTGGCGGTGCTGCCAGCGGTCGTCGGCGGGCAGCATGGTGTGCAGCGCGGCGAGCAGATCGGCGTCGCTGCCCGCGCCCGTCTCGATGAGGGCGATGCCGGCCGTCGCGTGCGGGACGAAGACATTGAGCAGGCCGTCCCTGCCGCCCGCCGCCTCCGTGAGGAACTCCTTGCAGGCGCGGGTCAGGTCGGTCACCGTCTCGCTGGAGCCGCTGGAGATGGTCAGGGTCCTGGTGGTGAAGGGTCCGGGCATGAGTCCATCTTCCCGTTCGCACCGCACGATCGCGCGCGCACGATCGCGCCGCACGGGGTCCTTTCAGGCCCCGGCCGTCGCCCCCTGCCGCAGCGCCTCGATGAGCATCTCCACCGACGGCCTCCCCCGCGCGGCGGCCCGCACCGCCACCACGACATGGCGTTCCACCGGATCGTCCAGCGGCACCGGAACGATCCCCTCGGAGCGCAACCGCAGCATCAGGCCGGTCAGCGGCGCCACGCCCAGCCCCGCCCCGACCATGGCCAGCGAGGTGGCGGTGTCGGTCACCTCGTGGACGACGCGCGGTTCGAATCCTGCCCGGCGGCAGGCCGTACGGATGGCCCTGCCGTAGTACGTACGGGCCGCGGGCAGAATCCAGTCCCGGTCGGCCAGCTCGGTCAGCCGCCACGACGTCCCCGCGGGCGGCGCCCCGGCTTCCGGTACCGCCAGTGAGAAGCGTTCGGCGTGGAGCCGTACCAGCTCGGAGGCCTCGTCCCGGGCCAGCGGGGCATCCGGATAGTCCAGGCCGAGCGCGAGGTCGACCCGGCCCGCGGAGACCTCCGCGTGGGCCTGGTCGACATCCACCTCCTGGCTGACCACGCGCACGCCGGGGTGGTGCTCGGCCAGCCAGCGCAGCGCGGGCGGCAGAAACGCCGCGGCCGCCGAGCCGAACACCCCGAGCCGCAGCCTCGCCGCGATCTCCCCGCGGGTGCGCTCGATGGCGGCCGCCGCCTCGGCCTGGGCCCGCAGGATGTGCCCGGCGTGGACGACCAGCGTGTGCCCGGCGTCGGTGAGTTCGACCCGGCGTCCCGCCCGCCTGATCAGCTGCGCGCCGGCGGTCCGCTCCAGCTGGGCGATCTGCTGGGAGATCGCGCCGGGGGTGTAGCCGAGAGCCGCGGCGGCCGCCGTCATCGTGCCGCAGCGGTCGAGTTCGACCAGCGCGCGCAGATGTGCTCCACCCAGTTCCATACAGGGGATCTAAAAGATCGACTGCTGGAACTGTCAATGGACGCGAAGAGTCGGCCCCTCCACCATGGCTTTCATGGGTCACAGTGCTGAGGTCGTCATCGTCGGCGGTGGCGTCGTCGGGGCGAGCATCGCCTTCCATCTGGCCGAGGCCGGGGTGGAGGACGTCCTGGTCCTGGAGCGTGACGAACCGGCGTCGGGCTCGTCGGGCAAGCCGATCGGCGGGATTCGCGCCCAGTTCTCCGATCCGCTCAACATCAGGCTGGGGCAGCGCAGCCTGGAGGCGTGGCGGGCGTTCACCTCCCGCCCGGGGGCCGACGTCGGGGTCGAGAGCGTCGGCTATCTCTTCCTGCTCGGCGGCGAGGCCGAGGTGACGGCCTTCCAGCAGGCCGTGGACGTACAGAACGAGCTCGGGGTCCGCAGCGGGATCATCACGCCGCGCGAGGCGCAGGAACTGTGCCCGTATGTGGATCCGGTCTCCTTCGTCGCCGCCGCGTACTCCCCCGACGACGGCTTCGCGCTTCCGAGAGCGGCGGTCGAGGGGTATCTGCGCGCGGCTCAGCGCCTCGGCGCGAGACTCCGTACGCACTGCGGCGTCACTGGGATCGACACCGACGGCGGCCGGGTGCGGGCGGTGCGCACGACGGCAGGCACGATCCGGACCTCGGCCGTGATCTGCGCGGCGGGCCCCTGGTCGGCCGCCGTCGGTGCGATGGCCGGGGTGAGGCTGCCGGTCACCCCGCTGCGCCGACAGATCGCGCTGACCGGGCGGTTGTCCCCCGCGCCGCCGCGGATCCCCTTCACCCTCGACTTCTCATCGACGCTCTACTTCCACAACGACCGCGCGGACGGGCTGGTCCTCGGCCTGTCCGACCGGCGCCAGAAGCCGGGATTCGGACGGGAGTTCAGCCGGGAGTGGCTGGAGCCGTTCCGTGAGGCGGCCGGGCGGCGGGCTCCGGCGCTCGCCGGTCTTACGGCCGGGAGCGGCTGGGCGGGGCTGTACGAGATGACTCCCGACCGCAATGCGCTGATCGGCCGGTCGGGCGACGTGGACGGCTTCCTGTATGCCACGGGTTTCTCCGGGCACGGGTTTCTGCAGGCGCCCGCGGTCGGCGAGATCGTCCGTGATCTGTATCTGGAGCGGACCCCGTTCATCGACGTGGGCCCGCTGTCCGCGGCCCGCTTCGAGGGGCGGGCCACCGCCGTACGCCCCGAGGCCCACATCATCTGACCCCGGCACGACCGGTACGGGAAGGAGGACGCAATGCTCCCCACCTGGTGGCTGCGGGCCGCGTTCGCCCGTCGGCTCTCCGACATGTACGGGGCGGAGGTCCCCGCGTACACCACGCTTCTTCAGGTGTCGGCGCAGGTCAACGACGAGGTGATCGGCAAGGGCGGTGACGCGGGACGGCTCGGCGGGATCGAGCGGGTCACGGCCGAGCGGCACGGCGCCATCCGTGTGGGTACGCCGCGCGAGATGCGCCAGGTCGCCCAGATCTTCGCCGCCTTCGGCATGCGGCCGGTGGGCTTCTACGATCTGCGCGAGGCTGCGGCCAGCTCCGTACCGGTCGTCTCCACCGCGTTCCGGCCCATCGACGCCGAGGAGCTGGAGCGCAATCCCTTCCGCGTCTTCACCTCGATGCTCACCACAGCCGACCGGCGGTTCTTCGACGCGGATCTTCAAGCGCGCCTCGAATCGTTCCTGGCCCGGCGTGAGCTCTTCCCTCCCGAGCTCCTGGACCTCGCGGCCCGCGCCGAGCGGGAGCAGGGACTCGACGAATGGCCCGCCGAGCGCTTCCTCACCCTGGCGGTGGCCGCCTTCGAGCTCTCCCGGGAGCCGGTGGACCGCGCCTGGTACGCCGAACTGGAGCGGATCTCCGCCGTCGCCGCCGACATCGGAGGCGTCACCGGCACCCATGTCAACCACCTCACGCCGCGGGTTCTCGACATCGACGAGCTCTACCGGCGCATGGGCGAGCGCGGCATCACGATGATCGACCGGATCCAGGGCCCACCGCGCTGGGACGGGCCGGATGTGCTGCTGCGGCAGACGTCGTTCCGCGCGCTGGCCGAACCGCGCCGTTTCCGCGAGCCGGACGGCAGCGTCGCGGTGGGGTCGCTGCGGGTGCGCTTCGGCGAGGTCGAGGCGCGCGGCATCGCACTGACGAGGGCGGGCCGTGCTCTCTACGACGAGTTGGCGGGTGAGCCGGCCGAGGTCTGGGAGCAGCGGTTCCCGCGTACGGAACGTCAACTGGCCGTCCAGGAGCGAGCGTTCTTCCGCTACGAACCGGGCGGCGACCGGCCCCGCGACGACCGCACCCCGCCGGACGATCTGGCGGGCCTCCTCGACGGGCGATGGGTGCGCGCCCGTCCCATCGTCTACGAGGATTTCCTCCCCAGGTCGGCCGCCGGGATCTTCCAGTCGAACCTCTCCGACGAGGGCACCAGGGACTCCGCGGCCCAAGGCGCCCATTACGACCAGCAGTGGCTCTCCGGCGTACTGGAGCGCCCCGTCCACGACCCCTTCGACCTCTACGCCGCTCAGCAGGACAGCTCACTTCGCCAGGCCCGCCAGGCCCTCGGACTCCCCAAGGACACACCGTGACCAGCACCGGCACCACGCTTCCCGACAACGACTCGTTGCGCGCCCGGGCCCGCGAGAGCCTGCGCGGCTGCGGCGCCCGACTGCCCGTGGACGGCGGCGATGTCATCGCCCGTACGCCGCTGACGGGCACCACCTTGTTCACCCTGCCCGCGACGACCCCCGAGCAGGCCGGCACGGCGATCGGCGCGGCCGACGCGGCGTTCCGCGAGTGGCGCACGGTCCCGGCGCCGCAGCGCGGGGCACTGGTCAAGCGGCTGGGTGAGCTGCTGAGCGAGCACAAGGAGCAGCTGGCCGACCTCGTCACCATCGAGGCGGGCAAGATCCGCTCCGAGGCGCTCGGCGAAGTGCAGGAAATGATCGACATCTGCGAGTTCGCGGTCGGGCTCTCCCGGCAGCTGTACGGGCGGACCATGGCCTCCGAGCGTCCCGGCCACCGCCTCTCGGAGAGCTGGCACCCGCTCGGCGTGGTGGGTGTGATCTCGGCGTTCAACTTCCCGGTGGCGGTCTGGGCGTGGAACACCGCGATCGCTCTCGTCTGCGGTGACACGGTGGTCTGGAAGCCCTCGGAGCTCACCCCGCTGACCGCCGTGGCCTGCGACGCCCTGCTCGCGCGCGCCGCAGCCGACACCGGTGCGCCGACCGGTGTGCACGCTCTTGTGCTGGGCGGCCGCGAGACGGGCGAGCGGCTGGTCGACGACGAGCGGGTGGCCCTGGTGAGCGCGACGGGATCGGTCCGGATGGGGCGGGAGGTCGGCCCGCGGGTGGCCGCGCGCTTCGGCCGCTGTCTGCTCGAACTGGGCGGCAACAACGCGGCGATCGTCACGCCCTCCGCCGATCTCGACCTCTCGGTACGCGGGATCGTGTTCTCCGCGGCGGGCACGGCGGGCCAGCGCTGCACCACCCTGCGCCGGCTGATCGTCCACGAGGACATCGCGGACCGGCTGGTGGAGAAGATCGTCCACGCGTACGGCCAGTTGCCGGTGGGCGACCCGTTCCAGGAGGCCACCCTGGTGGGCCCGCTGATCTCCTCCGCGGCTCACCGGGCGATGACCGAGGCGCTGGCGGCTGCCGAGGCCGACGGCGGGAAGATCCTCACCGGCGGCGACCGGCAGCTGGGCGGGCAGGCGCCCGATGCGGCATACGTCAGGCCCGCGGTGGTGCGGATGCCCGCGCAGACGGACGTCGTACGCCGGGAGACCTTCGCGCCGATCCTCTATGTGCTCACCTACCGGACCCTTCAGGAGGCCGTCGCGCTGCAGAATGGGGTCCCGCAGGGCCTGTCCTCCAGCATCTTCACGCAGGACCAGCGGGAGGCGGAGCGCTTCCTCGCGGCGGACGGCTCCGACTGCGGTATCGCCAACGTCAACATCGGTACCTCGGGGGCCGAGATCGGCGGGGCGTTCGGCGGAGAGAAGGAGACCGGCGGCGGGCGCGAGTCGGGTTCGGACGCATGGAGGGCGTACATGAGGCGGGCGACGAACACGGTGAACTACTCCGACAGCCTGCCGCTCGCGCAGGGAGTGAACTTCCTGTAAGCCCCGCACGGGATCGGGAAAAGTACCGGGAAGAGGACCGGGAAGATCCACGCACCCCGCAGGGTTGGTAGAAACGTGAACAATTTCGGGGTACGTGACGTGGACGTGGTCGTCATAGGCGCCGGACAGGCAGGACTGTCCGGCGCCTACCATCTGCGGCGCGCCGGACTGGTGCCGGACCGCGATTTCGTGGTGCTCGACCATGCCCCGAGAGCCGGGGGTGCCTGGCAGTTCCGCTGGCCGTCCCTCACCTACGGCAAGGTGCACGGCATGCACGCGCTGCCGGGCATGGAACTGACCGGTGCGGATGACGGGCGCCCCTCCTCCGAGGTGATCGGCGCGTACTTCACCGCGTACGAAAGGCGCTTCGATCTGCGCGTACACCGGCCCGTCGATGTCACGGCCGTGCGCGAGGGCGAGGGCGGGCGGCTGCGCGTCGAGACCTCGGAGGGGACGTGGGCGGCGCGGGCGCTGATCAACGCGACGGGCACTTGGGACCGGCCCTTCTGGCCGCGCTACCCGGGTCAGGAGACCTTCCGGGGGCGGCAGTTGCACACCGTGAACTATCCGGGACCCGAGGAGTTCGCCGGACAGCGCGTGATCGTGGTGGGAGGCGGGGCTTCGGGCACCCAGCATCTGATGGAGATCGCGGAGTACGCGGCGGACACCACCTGGGTGACGCGGCGGCCGCCCGTCTTCCGCGAGGGCCCCTTCGACGAGGACGCGGGACGAGCGGCCGTCGCCATGGTCGAGGAGCGCGTACGCCGCGGGCTGCCGCCGCAGAGTGTGGTCTCGGTGACCGGGCTGCCGCTCACCGACGCCGTACGGCGGGCCCGCGAGTCGGGCGTTCTGGACCGGCTGCCGATGTTCGACCGGATCACGCCGACGGGCGTGGCCTGGGACGACGGGCGGACGGTGGAAGCGGATGTGATCCTCTGGGCGACCGGATTCCGCGCGGCGATCGACCATCTCGCGCCGCTGAAACTGCGCGAGCCCGGTGGCGGCATCCAATTGGACGGCACCCGCGCGGTACGGGACGCCCGCGTCCATCTCGTCGGATACGGGCCGTCGGCCTCGACGATCGGCGCCAACCGGGCGGGCCGGGCAGCGGTCCGCGAGATCAAGCGGCTGCTGGAGCGCGAACCGGCCCTGGTCTGACGCCCGTCAGCCGCCGCTGCTCGCGCTTCTGCGCCTGGCGTTGAACTCCGCGACATTGCGCCGATGCTCTTCGTAACCAGCCGTGAAGCGCGTGTCCCCCGGCGCCACGGTGACGAAGTAGAGCCAGTTGCCGGGCGGCGGACTGATCGCCGCGCGCATGGCCTGCTCCCCCGGGTTGTCGATGGGGGTCGGCGGCAGCCCGCGGCGCTGGTAGCTGTTGTACGGGCTGTCGATGCGGGTGTCGGCGGCCGTGGTGTCCAGCGTGCTGCGGTTCAGCGCGTAGTTCAGGGTCGAGTCCATCTGCAGCGGCATCCCCTGCGCGAGCCGGTTGTAGATGACGCGGGCGACCTTCCCCATGTCCTCCGGTGTGTCGGCCTCGGCCTGAACGATGCTGGCGATGCTCACCATCTGATAGGCCGTCAGTCCGCTGCGCTCGGCGCCGCTTCTCATGCGATCGGCCCCGAACCGCTGATGGGCCGTGTTGACCATGTAACTGAGCAGACTCTCAGGAGTGGACGTGGAGTCGACGGGATACGTGGCCGGGAAGAGGTAGCCCTCGGGATTGCCCCGGGCGTCCGCCGGGAGCTTCAGCCGCGCCGTGCCGACCGCCTTCGCAGTGGTGCCCGCCGGCTCGTCCAGGGCCTTGTCGATCGCCGCGTAGACCTGGGTGGCGCGCCAGCCCTCGGGGACCAGCAGCGACTTCTTCTCCTCGTGGGCCCCGTTCAGCAGCAGCGGCACCAGGACCGCGACGGCCGCGACGACAAGGGCGGTCACGGTCAGCACCAGTCGGCCCCGCCGGGTCAGCCCGAACCTGCGGCCGGGTGGTCCCGACGACGGTTCATTCTTCATACAGGCACGCTAACCCGGGGCTCGCCCCGATCCCGGCACCCGGTGCTGGGCGACAGGCGACACATGACTCTGCCGCGGCCGACGGCCGGCCGGTGGCTTGCCGGTGGCTCAGGGAGCGAAAGGCGGCAGTGCGGCGAACTCGGGCGCCACCTGGACCGCCCCGGCGAGCGCGTCGAGTGTGCGTCGTACGCGACTCAGCGGATGGTCGGGGAACTGCGCGTCCCACTGGGCGTGGTCGGCGGCATGGAAGGGCAGACCACCCTGCACCTCCGGCGCGTAGGGGTGCGGCCGGAAGTACTTGTCGTGGCCGACCTGCGCCATGACCAGGGCCTCCCGCATCCCTGTCATGCCCCGCTCGGGTGCCTGGATCTTCACCACGGTGCTGCATGTCGCGCGCGGCACGGTGAAGCTGCCGATGAATGCCTGGCCGCTGGGCTGTCCCGGCAGCGGCAGCTTCAGTATCTGCTTCAGCGCGGGCAGCGGGCCGAGCGACTTCACGGATGCCTCGATCAGGCCTCCACCCGCCTGGGCGGTGAGGCGGGTGAGTTCGGCGCGCAGCGAGGGGCCGTCGTCGAGCGAGGCGGGCAGGTCCGGCGGCAGCCCGAAGAAGTGCAGCGACAGCACATCGCCTTCGTCGTTGGCCCAGACGTCCTGGTCGACGGGCCGGTATCCGGGCAGTTCCACACCGAGGAGAGCTCTCATGGGCGGTGATCATGCCGTAGCCGGACGGGCGAGGGTCCGTCAGGGTGCCACCGGGGCCAACCGGGCGTCCCTGCGGACCAGTTCGGCATATCGGCCGTCGCTGTCGAGCAGCTCCCCGTGGCTGCCGCGCTCGGCTATGCGCCCCGCGTCGAGGACCACGATCTGGTCGGCGCCCCTGACCGTGGAGAGCCGGTGGGCGATGGTGATGGTGGTCCGCCCTGCCGAGAGCGCGTCGATCGCCTGCTGCACGGCCTGCTCCGTACGGGTGTCGAGCGCGCTGGTCGCCTCGTCGAGGATGAGGACGGGAGGGTCGCGCAGAATCGTCCTGGCGATGGCGAGGCGCTGCTTCTCGCCGCCGGAGAAGCGGTAGCCGCGCTCGCCGACGAGGGTGTCGTAGCCGTCGGGCAGCGTTGCGATGTGGTCGTGGATCTGTGCCGCCCGCGCGGCCGCCTCTATCTCTGCCTGGGTCGCGTCCGGCTTGGCGAAGCGCAGGTTCTCGGCGACGGAGGCGTGGAAGAGATACGTCTCCTGGGAGACGACTCCCACGGCCCGGGCGAGGCTGTCGAAGTCGAGCTCCCGGACATCGACACCGTCGATCGTGACCCTGCCACCGGTGACGTCGTACAGCCGCGGGACGAGATAGCTGAGCGTGGACTTGCCGGAGCCTGTCGGGCCGACGACGGCGAGGCTGCCGCCGGCCGGGACGGCCACGTCGATCCTGTCGAGGGTCGGCCGCTTCTGCTTGTCGTCGTACACGAAGTCGACGTCCTCGAACCGGACTTCGCCGCGGATCTTCTCCAGCCGGACCGGCTTCTCGGGCTCGGTGATGTCCACCGGCAGATCGAGATACTCGAAGATCCGCTGGAACAGGGCGAGCGAGGTCTGCATCTGCACTCCGGTGGAGAGCAGGCTCACGGCGGGGCGGAACAGGCCCTGCTGGAGCGAGACGAAGGCGACGAGCGTGCCGATCGATATCGCGGCTCCGCCCGACTGGAGGGCGAGTCCGGCGGCCCAGTAGATGAGTGCGGGCATGGCGGCCATGACGATGCCGATGGTCGACATCCGCCACCGCCCGGCCATGCTGGAGCGGACTTCGAGGTCGACGAGCCGCTCGGACTCCTCGGCGAAGGACTTGGTGAGCGAGTCGGCACGGCCCATGGTGCGGCCGAGCAGGATGCCGCTGACGGAGAGCGACTCGGTGACGGTGGCGGCCATGGCGGCCATCTGCTTCTGGCGCTGCGTGGTGATCTTCTTGCGCTCGCGGCCGACGCGGCGGCTGATCCAGACGAACAGCGGCAGCAGGAGCAGCGAGACGGCGGTGAGCCGCCAGTCGAGCGCCAGCATCGCGACGACGGTGGCGACCACGGCCGTGAGGTTGGAGACCAGGGAGGTCGCCGTCGAGGTCACGGTCGCCTGCATCCCGCCGATGTCGTTGGCGATACGCGACTGGACCTCTCCGGTGCGGGTTCTGGTGAAGAACGCGAGCGGCATGCGCTGCAGCTGGGCGTAGACGCCGGTACGCAGATCGTGCATGACACGCTGGCCGACGGTGGTGGAGATCAGTGTCTGGAGCACGCCGAAGACGCTGGTCATCACCGCGGTGAGGATCATGCCGAGGGCGAGCAGGCTGAGCAGCCCGGTGCGGCCCTGCGGAATGGCGGTGTCGAGGATCTCGCGCAGCAGGAACGGCGAGGCGACCGAGACGAGCGACGCGGCACCGACGAGCAGGCCGACGACGGCGAGGCGGCCGCGGTAGGGGTGGAAGAGCCGGAGAATACGCCGCACTTCGGCGGGCGGTTGCTCCGCATCACGGGGTGGTGGTGTCCAGTTGGACTCGGCGTCGATACGCATGGGCTCCTTCGACCAGGGGCGAGACGGCAGGGACGGTGAAGCAACGAGAAGGGTGGTGCGGCAAAGATTTTGAGAGCATAGCTCATTGTTACCTATATTCACAATGAGCCCGGTCCTGATATTGTTCCCGGCATGAGCACCGACCCCGACGGCCTGCTGGCCGAGCAGCTCCTGCGGCTGACCCGACGGCTGCACCGCAGCCAGAAGCGCCAGCTGGAGTCGGCCGACATCGCGATCACGCCCGCCCAGTCCCGCCTCCTGCGCACCCTCGCGCATTACGACGAGCCGCCCCGCATGGCCGATCTCGCGGCCCGCCTGGAGGTGGTCCCGCGCGCCGTGACCAGCCTGGTCGACGGCCTGGAGGCGAGCGGCTGCGTCCGCCGCGTACCCGACCCGACCAATCGCCGGGTGATCCGGATCGAGCTCACCGACCCCGGCCGCGCAGCGCTCAGAGCGCTGCGCAGCGCACGCCGGGCGGCCGCGGAGGACATCCTGGCTCCCTTGACCACCGACCAGCGCGAGGTGCTCGGCGGACTGCTGTCCACCCTGGTCGACGGGCCGGGGCCACGCTGCTGACGCGGGCGACCCGTCGCCGACCGTGCCGCTGGGCGCAGCTCAGCAGTACCGCCGGTCCTCGGTCAGCACCCCCTGGACCGTCCGCAGGGCGCGCTCGTAGCAGCCGCCGGAGCCTTGGAGCCGGTAGCGCTCAGCCGTCGTGCCGACCGCGTGCCGCTGGTCACGCGGCACATTGGCCGTGTAGGTCGCATCGCCGGTGTACGCGTCATCGAGGCGCGACCACGCCAAGCGATGCCCGCTCCGCGCCACGACGGTGTCGGCCCTGTCCCCCAGGGTGAGGACGGTGCGCAGCCGGTCACCTTCGCCCAGTGTCGTGACACCGTCCATCGTGTAGGTCCGATGGCTGCGCGTGACCTGCCCGCCGCTGGTGACGCGCTCGTCGTCGCTCCAGGTCCCCTTGAGTGCGTCCATGTTCTCGCCCTCGGTCCAGCGGTGGGCGGAGGTGTTCGTGAGCACGCGGCGGACGGTCGTGGCGACCCGTCCGTGCGAGGTGTCGAGGTGACCCCCGACGGTGAGCCGATGGGCGCCCTCGGTGTCGAGCCGGTGCTCCGAACCGGGCATGTACGTCAACGAGTTGACCGGCGTGGATTCCTCGTGCCGGGTCAGCGCGCCCGTCACCACCGCGCTCCCCTCGTCCTGCCAGACCAGCACATTGGTGGGCGTGCTCCAGCCGGTCTGACCCTGCGGAACTCCGACGACGGACACCTCGATCCGGTGCGGCATGCCGTCGTTGAGCCGGGCGGCGAAGGGCGTGAGGTCGTACTGGACGGGCTTGATGTCGAAGGCGCGCGGCCCCGGAATCACGTACCAGAGGAAGGGGTTGGACCAGCCGCCCGTCCAGACCGTCGGGAACGGCGCGGCGATTCCCGCGAGTTGTCCGTCGACCTTGATCTGCACCTCGCGGTACGGCCCGCCCGCGGCCTTGCAGGAGTACGGCGCGGAGTCCGGGACGGTCAGATACCAGTACTCCTCGCAGCCGCCGCCCGACCCGGTCGCGTACACCTCGGCGAGGATCCGCTCGGAGTTGCGCGGCGTGGTGAGTGAAGTGCCCTCCAGCGCAAGCACCTTGTCGGGTGTGGCGGCCGCCTTCGCCGTACCGTCCGCCGCGTAGAAGGTCAGCGTCACCTTGACGTCGAGTACCCCGGTGTACGTCTCGTTGACCACGTTGCCGATGAGCATCTCGACCGGCTGGGCGCTGCGCAGGGTGTCGCTGTAGCGCGTGACGTCCTTCTCGACCGACCAGGCGATGCCGTCCGGCGAGGGCTGCGGGGTGGAGGTACGAAGGATCTCGACGCCGCCGACGGCGAGATGGCCGAGCCGGTCGTACTGCCGTCCCTTGACGCTGCCGTCGAGCCGCAGCACCACCCGGCTCCAGCTCTTGCCGCAGCCCTTCGGGGGCGCGTAACTCCCCTTGTACGGCGTGAAATCGCGGAACTGCGCCTCGGCGAGTGTCATATGGCAGGACTTCGTGTCCGGGCGGGCGACGGGCGGCGCGGCGGTCACCGGGTCGTGCCAGTCGGATCCGAACTCGGCAGGGGGCTCGTCGGCCGCCGCGGCGGGCCCGGCGCCGAGCAGCGATCCGGCCGCCAGCGCGAGACCGGCGAGCATGGACATGATCTGTCGTCGTCTCATGCGTCAGGAGTGAAGCGTGCGGCAGGCGCCGGGCACCAGACCCACCTGTTCGACCTTGGCGCGTTGTGTGTGCTGCGCACGAAATTCGATTGCGGGAAGGGGCTCCGAAAGGCGAACCTTGCACGGTTTCCGCCACACTTTCGAGCTCTGGGACATCATGCAGATTCGCGATCTTCCCTATCCCGACCCTGGTGTGGCCGATGCCGGGTCCGGTCCGCGTTTCCTGCTCTGGCTCGGGCGGAATCAGCTGGGCGGACAGTGCAAGGCACTGGCCTGGGGCCTGCTGCACTTCTGCGGTGTGGCCGGGCTGCCGCTGGGCGTCGGCCGGGCCGTACAGGCGGTCGTGGACCGTTCCGGCAGCGCCCTGGCACTCGCCGGCGCGCTGATCGTCCTGTGCGGCGTCGCGATCACCTTCGGCGACACGATGCTGCACCGCGCCGCCGTCACCAACTGGATCACCGCGGCGGCACGTGTCCAGCAGCTGCTGGCCCGCAAGGCGGCCGAGCTGGGCTCGGCGCTGACCCGCCGGGTCGCGGCCGGCGAGGTGGTCGCGGTCTCCACGGGCGACGTGGAGAAGATCGGCTGGTTCGTCGAGGCGGTCTCGCGCTTCGCCGCGGCCGCCATCACGGTGGCTCTGGTCTGCGTCGGCCTCGTCCTGTACGTACCGGCGCTGGGCTTGGTCGTCGCGATCGGCGTCCCCGTGCTGGCGCTGGCCGTGCTGCCGCTGCTGCCGCGCGCCACCCGGCGCGCCGACATCCAGCGCGAGAAGGCGGGCAGGGCCACCGAGCTGGCCTCGGACACCGTCGCGGGACTGCGGGTGCTGCGGGGCATCGGCGGCGAGGAGCTGTTCCTCGGCCGCTACCGGCAGGCATCCCAGGAGGTGCGCAGGGCGGCTGTGCGCAGCGCCCGTATGTGGTCGCTGATCTCGGCCATCCAGGTGCTGCTGCCGGGCATGCTGCTGATCGCGGTCATCTGGTACGGGGCCGGGCTCGCCCAGGACGGCCGGATCGAGGTCGGTGAACTGGTCACCGCCTTCAGCGCGGTGACGCTGCTGATGTACCCGCTGCGGCACTTCGAGGAGATCGCCATGGCGTACTCCTTCTCGCGGCCCTCCGCGAAGCGGGCCGCGCGAGTGCTGTCACTGCGGCGGGCGACCGAGCCCTCCGGCGTGGAGTACGGGCGCCCGAGCGGCGATCTGTACGACCCCGCCACCGGCGTCCTCGCGCCCGCGAGCCTTTTCACGGCCGTGGTCTGCGGCGACCCGGACGCGGCGGGACTGCTCGCCGAACGGCTCGGCGGGCATCCGGCCGCCGACGTGGCCGGTGCGCCGTCCGTGCTGCTCGGCGGGGTGCCGCTCGACGACCTGGCACTGGACGAGGCACGTGCCGCAGTCCTCGTACAGGACAAGGATCCGGTGCTGCTCTCCGGCACACTGCGGGAGCTCCTCGACGTCCCCTCCTCCGGCAACGTCTCCGCACAGGACGCCCTGCGGGCCGCGCAGTGCGGCGATGTGCTGGACGCGCTCGCCCAGGCGTCCCTCGACACCGACGGCGCCCCGATGCGCACACGGATCACCGAGCGCGGCCGGTCGCTGTCCGGCGGACAGCGCCAGCGGCTCGCCCTGGCGCGCTCCCTGGTCACCGACCCCGAGGTGCTGGTCCTCGACGAGCCCACCTCCGCCGTGGACTCGCACACGGAGGCACGGATCGCCGAGGGCATCAAGCGGCTGCGGACCGGCCGCACCACGGTCGTGTTCGCCTCCTCACCGCTGCTGCTGGACCGGGCGGACCGGGTGGTGTTCGTGCACGACGGCAAGGTGTCCGCGGTCGGTGCGCACCGCGAACTGCTGCACACCACCGCCGGCTACCGGGCAGTGGTCACCCGCGAGACCGAGGAAGAACAGCTCGGCGCAGTCACCGTCATCGGCGAACTGGAAGCACTGGAAGAGATCGAGGAGTCGGCATGATCGGCGTGGCGCCACCGGCGTACGACCCGGCGGCCCCGGAGACGGCGGCGACCCTGCCCGTCGGCACACCGGCGACCGTGCGGGCGTACGTCCGCGAACTGCTGCGGCGGCACCGCAGGGCCTTTGTGCTGCTGGTCTCGGCCAACGCCGTCGCGGTGATCGCCTCGATGATCGGTCCCTATCTGCTGGGCGGGCTCGTCCAGGACCTGGCGGACGGGGCGCGGGATCTCCATCTGGAGCGCACCGCCGCGCTGTTCGCGCTCGCGCTGGTCGTCCAGACCGTGTTCGTACGGCTGATGCGGCTGCGCGGCGCGATGCTCGGCGAACAGATGCTGGCGGACCTGCGCGAGGACTTCCTCGTGCGGTCGGTCGGGCTGCCTCCGGGTGTCCTGGAGCGGGCGGGCACCGGTGACCTGCTCTCCCGTATCACCACTGACATCGACCGGCTGGCCAACGCCATGCGCGAAGCCGTGCCGCAGCTGGCGATCGGCGTGGTCTGGGCCGGGCTGCTGATCGGCGCGCTCACCGTGACCGCGCCGCCGCTGGCGCTCGCGGTGCTCGTCGCCGTTCCTGTGCTGGTGATCGGCTGCCGCTGGTACTTCAGGCGTGCGCCTTCGGCGTACCGCTCGGAGGCCGCCGGGTATGCGGCGGTGGCCGCGATGCTGGCCGAGACCGTCGACGCAGGGCGGACGGTCGAGGCGCACCGCCTCGGCGGACGCCGGGTGGCGCTCTCCGAGCAGCGGATCAGGGAGTGGACCGCCTGGGAGCGCTACACGCTCTATCTGCGGTCGGTGCTCTTCCCCGTCATCAACGTGACGCATGTGACGATCCTCTGCTCCGTGCTGCTGATCGGCGGCGCCTTCGTCCTCCAGGACTGGATCACCGTCGGGCAGTTGACGACGGGCGCCCTGCTCGCGCAGATGCTGGTCGACCCGGTCAATCTGATCCTGCGCTGGTACGACGAACTCCAGGTCGCCCAGGTGTCGATCGCGCGGCTCGTCGGCGTACGCGAGATCGAGCCGGACGCGGGCGACGCGGGCGTCGTGCCGGACGGCCGCGACGTCCGGGCGGACGAGGTGCACTTCGGCTACCGCGAAGGCGTGGACGTCCTGCACCAGGTGTCCCTGGCGGTCGCGCCGGGCACCCGGCTCGCCCTCGTCGGCCCGTCCGGCGCGGGCAAGTCGACGCTGGGCCGCCTGCTCGCGGGCATCTACGCCCCGCGGGCCGGACAGATCACGCTCGGCGCCGCCGAGCTGTCCCGGATGCCCGCGGAGCGCGTCCGCGAGCACGTCGCCCTGGTCAACCAGGAGCACCACGTCTTCGTCGGCTCGCTGCGCGACAACCTGCTGCTGGCCCGTACCGACGCGTCCGACGCCGAGCTGCTGGCGGCACTCGGCGCGGTCGACGCGGACTCCTGGTCACAGGGACTGGACGACGGCCTGGACACCGAGGTCGGCTCGGGCGGCTTCGCGCTCACCCCGGCCCAGGCCCAGCAGATCGCGCTGGCCCGCCTGGTGCTCGCGGACCCGCACACGCTGGTCCTGGACGAGGCGACGTCACTGCTCGACCCGCGGGCGGCCCGCCATCTGGAGGGCTCGCTGTCGCGGGTCCTGGACGGCCGCACGGTGGTGGCCATCGCCCACCGCCTGCACACCGCGCACGACGCGGATGTGATCGCGGTGGTGGAGGACGGCCGGATCAGCGAGCTGGGCAGCCATGACGCGCTGGTGGCGGCGGACGGGGCGTATGCGGCGCTGTGGCGGTCCTGGCACGGGTGAGCGCGCCCCCTACGGCCTCATCGAAACGGCAGGCCCTAGATGTACCCCAGCGCCGCCGCGCCGCCCACTCCGCCGAGCAGCATGAACACCGGCATCAGCACCTTCAGCTCGATCCAGCTCCCGGCCCGGAACCGCATCGCCTTCGGCGGGCCCAGCGCGTACCAGCGCTTGCGGCCGACCGGGATGGGCCACAGGATCGGGCAGCCCGAGATCGTCAGCGCGTCGCCGATGTCGTGCACGAGCGCGCCCAGCACGATGGGCAGGCCCAGCCACAGGTATTCCTGGCCGGGGGCGGTGAACAGCCAGTCCGCGCCATTGCCCGGCTTGTCGAGCACTCCCGCCAGGATCCATGCGCTCGTGGCGCCGAGCAGCCAGACCAGTATGTCGCTGGAGACCCGCGCCGCCCGCCACAGCAGGCCCTCCACCGCGAGTACCAGATGGATGAACAGGATCGCGAGGACCGCCCACCGGCCACCGAAGATGGCCAGCGCCGAGGTGCCCGCGCCGATCATGACTGCCCACAGCCAGGTGTGGGTGAGCGTGCGATGGCCGCCGGTCCTGCGCTTGTCGCCCTGCTTCTTTGTCGCTTTGTAGACCGCGTACGACAGCTTGTCGACGACCTCGCACAGTCCGCGCGATATGGGCCCGAAGGCGCGCGAGATCGTCGCCGCCTTGTGGTCGAGGTCCGGCGCCAGCGCCGCACCGGCGCAGATCAGCGCTCCGACGACGAGGACCGGCCACGGCATCGGATGGCCGGCGGCGGCTGTCGCCGCGCCCACCCCCAGCCAGGCAGCCGCCCCGGACAGTGAGTGCGCCGGTCCCATCATGTGCGTTTCCCGCCCCATTGTTCTTGTGGTGAAGCCCAGTTGACAGGGCAGCGTATCGCCCGCGATCTTGCCGCCGACGTCCGGTTCCCTGATCCGGGGTGAAGGCAGGCAAGATGGGGGCGTGACCCTCATCGATCAGCTGCCGCCGGATACCGACCCCGATGTCCTCTTCGAAGCCTTCTCCTCATGGGCCGAAGGCCAGGGCATCACGCTCTATCCGGCTCAGGAGGAGGCGCTGATCGAGGTGGTTTCCGGGGCGAATGTGATCCTTTCGACCCCCACCGGCTCCGGAAAGAGCCTTGTTGCGGCGGGCGCGCACTTCGCCGCTCTCGCCCATGACCAGGTGACCTTCTACACCGCGCCGATCAAGGCGCTGGTCTCCGAGAAGTTCTTCGACCTGTGCAAGCTCTTCGGCACGGAGAACGTCGGAATGCTGACGGGCGACGCGTCCGTCAACGCGGACGCCCCGGTCATCTGCTGCACTGCCGAAGTGCTGGCTTCCATCGCCCTGCGCGACGGCAAGAACGCCGACATCGGCCAGGTCGTGATGGACGAGTTCCATTTCTACGCCGAGCCGGACCGCGGCTGGGCCTGGCAGATCCCGCTTCTGGAGCTGCCGCAGGCGCAGTTCATCCTGATGTCGGCGACCCTCGGCGATGTCTCCATGTTCGAGAAGGATCTGACCCGTCGTACCGGCCGCGAGACCGCCGTCGTGCGGTCCGCGACCCGGCCCGTGCCGCTCTCGTACGAGTACGTCACGACGCCCATCACCGAGACGCTCACCGAACTGCTCGAAACCCGCCAGTCGCCGGTCTACATCGTGCACTTCACACAGGCCCAGGCGGTCGAGCGGGCGCAGTCGCTGATGAGCATCAACATGTGCACGCGCGAGGAGAAGGACAAGATCGCCGATCTGATCGGCAGTTTCCGCTTCACCACCAAGTTCGGGCAGAACCTGTCCCGTTACGTACGCCATGGCATCGGTGTGCACCACGCGGGCATGCTGCCCAAGTACCGCCGTCTGGTCGAAAAGCTGGCGCAGGCAGGCCTGTTGAAGGTCATCTGCGGTACCGACACTCTCGGGGTCGGTGTCAACGTCCCCATCCGCACGGTGCTGTTCACCGCGCTCACCAAGTACGACGGCACTCGGGTACGGACCCTTCGCGCCCGCGAGTTCCATCAGATCGCCGGTCGCGCCGGGCGGGCCGGCTTCGACACCGCCGGTTTCGTTGTCGCCCAGGCCCCCGAGCACGTCATCGAGAACGAGAAGGCGCTCGCGAAGGCCGGCGACGATCCCAAGAAGCGCCGCAAGGTGGTCAGGAAGAAGGCCCCCGAGGGCTTTGTCGCCTGGTCGGACACCACGTTCGAGAAGCTGATCGCCTCCGAGCCGGAGCCGCTGACCTCCCGCTTCCGCGTCACCAACATCATGCTGCTCTCGGTGATCGCCCGGCCCGGGAACGCCTTCAAGGCGATGCGCCACTTGCTGGAGGACAATCACGAGCCGCGCAAGGCGCAGCTGCGCCACATCCGCAGGGCCATCGCCATCTACCGCTCGCTGCTCGACGGGGGAGTGGTGGAGCAGATGGACAAGCCCGACGCCGAGGGCCGCACCATCCGGCTCACCGTCGACCTCCAGCAGGACTTCGCGCTGAACCAGCCGCTGTCGACCTTCGCGCTGGCCGCCTTCGACCTGCTCGACCCGGAGTCCCCGTCCTACGCCCTGGACATGGTCTCCGTCGTCGAGTCGACGCTCGACGACCCTCGCCAGATCCTCGCCGCCATGCAGAACAAGGCGCGCGGTGAGGCGGTCGGCCAGATGAAGGCGGACGGCATCGAGTACGAGGAGCGCATGGAGCGGCTCCAGGACATCTCGTACCCCAAGCCGCTGGAAGAGCTGCTCTGGCACGCGTACAACGTCTACAAGAAGTCGCACCCGTGGGTCGGTGACCACCCGGTCTCGCCGAAGTCCGTCATCCGTGACATGTACGAACGGGCCCTGACCTTCACGGAGTTCACCTCCTGGTACGAGCTGGCACGCACCGAGGGCATCGTGCTGCGCTACCTCGCGAGCGCGTTCAAGGCGCTCGATCACACCATCCCCGACGACCTCAAGACCGAGGACCTCGAAGACCTGATCGCCTGGCTCGGCGAGATGGTGCGGCAGGTCGACTCCAGTCTGCTCGACGAGTGGGAGCAGCTCGCCAACCCGGAGATCGAGACCGCCGAGCAGGCCCAGGAGAAGGCCGACCAGGTCAAGCCGGTCACTGCGAACGCACGCGCCTTCCGGGTGCTGGTGCGCAACGCGATGTTCCGCCGGGTGGAGCTCGCCGCGCTCGACAGGGTCGACGACCTCGGGGAGCTGGACGCCGAGTCCGGCTGGGACGAGGACGCCTGGGGCGAGGCGATGGACGCGTACTGGGACGAGTACGAGGAGCTGGGCACCGGGCCCGACGCCCGCGGGCCCAAGCTGCTGCTGATCGAGGAGGACGCCGAGCACGGGCTGTGGCGCGTCCGGCAGATCTTCGCCGACCCGAACGGCGACCATGACTGGGGTATCAGCGCCGAGGTCGATCTGGCAGCCTCCGACGAGGAAGGCCGGGCGGTCGTGCGCGTCACGTCCGTCGGCCAGCTCTGACACCTGCCCCGACCCCTGGGAACACAGGAGAAACCCGATGACGAACCCGGCCGAGCGCCTGGTCGATCTGCTCGACCTGGAGCAGATCGAGGTCAACATCTTCCGCGGACTCAGCCCGAACGAATCCCTGCAACGCGTCTTCGGCGGCCAGGTGGCGGGCCAGGCGCTGGTCGCGGCCGGCCGCACCACCGACGGCGAGCGGCCCGTCCACTCGCTGCACGCCTACTTCCTGCGGCCGGGCATCCCCGGCGTGCCGATCGTCTATCAGGTCGAACGGGTCAGGGACGGCCGCTCCTTCACCACCCGCCGGGTCACCGCGATCCAGGAGGGCAAGACGATCTTCAATCTGACCGCCTCCTTCCACCGGCCGGAGACGGGAAGCATCGAGCACCAGCTGCCGCCGCGGCTGGAGTTCCCGGACCCCGAGACGCTCCCGACGGTCGCCACGGAGATCCGTGAGCACCTGGGTGCGCTGCCCGAGGCGCTGGAGCGGATGGAGCGGCGCCAGCCCTTCGACATCCGCTATGTCGACCGGCTGCGCTGGACGCCGGAGGAGCTGAAGGAGGCGGACCCGCGCAGCGCGGTGTGGATGCGCGCGGTCGGCCCGCTGGGCGACGACCCGCTCGTGCACACCTGTGCACTCACCTACGCGAGCGACATGACGCTGCTGGACGCGGTCCGCATCCCGGTGGAGCCGCTGTGGGGCAGGCGCGGCTTCGACATGGCCTCGCTCGACCACGCGATGTGGTTCCACCGGCCCTTCCGCGCGGACGAGTGGTTCCTCTACGACCAGGAGTCCCCGATCGCCACGGGCGGCCGCGGGCTGGCGCGCGGCCGTATCTACGACCTGGCAGGCAATCTGCTGGTTTCGGTCGTCCAGGAAGGTCTCTTCCGTCCCTGGGGTTCACAATGAACGTCGATTGCCTGCCCCTGAGGAGATTTCCATGACCCTGTACGACATCCCGCTGCGCACGCTCAACGGCGAGCCGACGTCCCTGGCCGACTACGAGGGCAAGGCCGTCCTGCTGGTGAACGTGGCCTCCAAGTGCGGTCTGACCCCGCAGTACGCCGGTCTGGAGCGGCTGCAGAAGCAGTACGGCGAGCAGGGCTTCAGCGTCGTCGGCGTACCGTGCAACCAGTTCGCGGGCCAGGAGCCGGGCAGCGCGGAGGAGATCGAGTCCTTCTGCTCGGCGACGTACGGCGTGACCTTCCCCATGCTGGAGAAGACGGATGTGAACGGGGCCGGCCGGCACCCGCTCTACGCGGAGCTGACCCAGGTCGCGGACGCGGAGGGCGAGGCCGGGGACATCCAGTGGAACTTCGAGAAGTTCCTGATCGGCAAGGACGGCCAGGTCGTGTCCCGCATCCGCCCGCGCACGGAGCCTGAGGACCCGGCGGTCACAGCCGCGATCGAGGCGCTGCTAGCCGCGTAACGACGACAAGCGCCGGACGGGCTCGGTCGAGCCCGTCCGGCGCTTGTCGATGGGGCCCAGGCCGTGTTTTGGAACTCCCGCCTGGCACGCACACTCGCTGCGTTGTCGGATTCATCCAAGTACGTCCAGTACGAGGATGACCCTCCGCCTTGCGATTGCACGCACCAAACGCCGCGAGCCCCGCCCTACGGGCGGACGGCGCTAGTTCTAAAACACGGCCTAGGTCTAAAACTGACGGACGTTATTGACAGGTGGGTCTCTCGTATCTAGGAGACCTGCATGACTGAACGCGAGCTTGAAAGGCGCGCCCGGCATCGGCTCTCGGTGCTGCGCCACGTCGAGGAGGTGAGCGGCAGTGTGGCCGCCACCTGCCGCTACTACGGCATCAGCCGCCAGTGCTACTACATATGGCTGCGACGCTACGAGGCCGAGGGGCTTGAGGGGCTGAAGGACCGCTCAAGCGCGCCGCACCACACGCCGCATGCCACCAAGGCAGACGTGGTGGAGAAGATCCTGTGGCTGCGGCAGCAGTATCACTTCGGGCCGGCCAAGATCGCGATGTACTTGGAGCGGTATCACGACGTCAAGGTCAGCTCGTCCGGCGTCTGGCGGATCCTGAAGAAGGTGGGACTCAACCGATTGCCGGCCTCGCAGCGCTACAAGCGCCGCTCCACCCGCTGGAAGCGCTACGAGAAGCAACGGCCCGGCCATCAGCTGCAGGTCGACGTCAAGTTCATCGAGCCCCTCGGCCAGACGGGCCGCAAGAAGCGCTACTACCAGTACACCGCTATCGACGACTGCACCCGGCTCCGGGTCCTGCGCGCCTACCCGCGCAACGACCAGAAGACCGCCATCCAGTTCATCGACCACGTGCTGGCCAAGCTGCCGTTCGCCGTCGAGCAGGTCCAGACCGACAACGGTCAGGAATTCGGCTCAGCGTTCCACTGGCACCTGCTCGACAAGGGCATCGGCCACGTCCGCATCAAGCCCCGCACGCCGCGGCTGAACGGCAAGGTCGAACGGTCCCACCGCATCGACTCCGAAGAGTTCTACCGCCTCCTGGAGGGACAGGTCATCGACGACGTCAACCTGTTCAACAGCAAGCTCCAGGAATGGGAGGACTACTACAACTACCATCGCCCCCACGGCGCACTCACCGGCCAGACACCCTACGAACGCCTCCGACAGAAAGCCCAGAACCCACTGTCATAGGCCTCCGTCAGCTGCACACCTAGGTCCTGTCCGGCCGATCTTGCCGGGCTCGCGTGCCCTGGCGCGGCACCTCTCCCCCGTAGCCCTTCGGGCACGGGAGGTACCCCCATCGCCAGACCCCGCTCACTGATCCGGCCTGATCGACCGGACAGGACCTAGCGGATCGGCATGCCCGACAGGGTGCGGGCGATCACCAGGCGCTGGATCTCGCTGGTGCCCTCGAAGATCGTGTAGATCGCGGCGTCGCGGTGCATGCGCTCCACCGGGTATTCCCGGGTGAAGCCGTTGCCGCCGAGGATCTGGATGGCCTGGGCCGTGACCTTCTTCGCGGTCTCGGAGGCGAACAGCTTCGACATCGAGCCCTCGGCCGACTCGAAGGGCTTGCCCGCCGCCGCCATCCACGAGGCGCGCCACACCATGAGCCGTGCGGCGTCGATCTGGGTGCGCATGTCGGCCAGTTGGAAGGCGATGCCCTGGTTGTCGATGATCGGGCGGCCGAACTGGCTGCGGGTCATGGCGTAGTCGAGCGCGACCTCGTACGCGGCACGGGCGGTGCCGACCGCCATCGCGCCGACCGCCGGGCGGGACGCCTCGAAGGTGGCCATCGCCGCGTTCTTCACGCGCTCGCCGCCCTTCTTCACGCTCTCGCGCGCCCGGGCCAGACGCTCGTCCAGCTTCTCCTTGCCGCCGAGCAGGCAGTGGCCGGGGACGCGGACGTCCTCCAGGACCACCTCGGCCGTGTGGCTGGCGCGGATGCCGTGCTTCTTGAACTTCTGGCCCTGCGAGAGGCCGGGTGTGCGCGGCGGGACGATGAAGGAGGCGTGGCCCTTGGAGCCGATCTCCGGGTCGACGACGGCGACGACGACATGGACGTTGGCGATGCCGCCGTTGGTGGCCCACGTCTTGGTGCCGTTGAGCACCCATTCGTCCGTGGCCTCGTCGTAGACGGCGCGGGTACGCATGGACCCGACGTCGGAGCCCGCGTCGGGCTCGGAGGAGCAGAAGGCCGCGAGCTTCAGATCGTCCACGTCGCCGTACATCTGCGGGATCCAGGTGCCGATCTGCTCCTGGGTGCCGTTGGCGAGGACACCGACGGCCGCGAGTCCCGTGCCGACGATGGACAGACCGATGCCCGCGTCACCCCAGAAGAGCTCCTCCATCGCCACGGGGACGCCGAGGCCGGTGGGGTCGAAGAACTGCTGGGCGTAGAAGTCGAGGGAGTAGATTCCGACCTTGGCCGCCTCCTGGATCACCGGCCAGGGGGTCTCCTCACGCTCGTCCCATTCCGCGGCGGCCGGGCGCATCACGTCCTTGGCGAACCCGTTCAGCCAGTCGCGGACCTGCTTCTGGTCGTCGTTGAGCTCGAACGTGAACTCGGCCATGTTCCCCTCCAGTACTGCGGTGACGCTTTACATGTTACTTGCGGTAACCAGAGTCTGTTACCGGCAAGTAGCCCCTGTCAACCGGCTACGGGCCGATCCACTGGACGGTCTGGCATGGTGTTACGTTGCGCAGGCGCCGCGCAATCCCAGGCGTCGCGCAATCGCTCGGGCGGGGAGAAACACCTATGGAGACCACACAGCAGGCGGCGGGCCAGCAGCGGACTGCCGACCAGCGGCGCCGGGAGCTGCTGGAGGCGGCCGACCGGGTGGTGCTCCGGGACGGGCCACAGGCGTCGATGAACGCCATCGCCGCGGAAGCGGGCATCACCAAGCCCATCCTGTACCGGCACTTCGGCGACAAGGGCGGCCTGTACCGGGCCCTCGCCAAGCGCCACACCGACGCGCTGCTCGACGCACTGCGAGCCGCTGTCGACGCCCCGGCCGACCGGCGCGAGCGGGTCGAGGCCACGCTCGACACGTATCTCGCGGCGATCGAGGCACGGCCGCAGGTGTACCGCTTCCTGATGCATCCGTCCGAGGACCACCAGCCCGCGGACGCGAGTCCGGACGGGGCCTTCGACGTCGGCCGCCACTCTGCGCCGCTGCTGCGCCGGCTCGGCGAGGAGCTGGCGAAGGTCATCCACGACCGGGTCGACCTCGGTCCGGGCAGCGAACAGCTGGCCCGGGTGTGGGGCCACGGCATCGTCGGCATGATGCACGCGGCCGGGGACTGGTGGCTGGGTGAACGCCCCTGCTCCCGCGCGGAGTTGGTGCGCTGCCTGGCGGACATGCTCTGGGGCCGGCTGGCGGCGGCGGCGGACCGCGCGGGGAGTCCGGGGTTCTGACGGGGCGCCTGCGGCGGGTCGTGACCCCCGTATGCGACCTTCGGCCGCATGTCCTCAAACGCCGGACGGGCTGGATGTGCGGCCCTGCCGCACACCCAGCCCCGCGTAGCAGCACCGCCTACCCCCACTTCGCCCGCCGCGCCGCCCGCAGCACCCTCGCCCGGCGCCACCCCCTCAACCGGTCCGTGTAGACCAGCCCCTCCAAGTGGTCGCACTCGTGCTGCAGGCACCGCGCGAAGAACCCGGTGCCCGCCACCCGCACCGGCTCCCCGTCCACCGTCACGCCCTCCACCACCGCGTGGTCGAAGCGCTCCGTCCCGGCTTCGAGGCCGGGCAGCGAGAGACAGCCCTCCGGTCCGCGCACGGTGACCCCGTCCGCCTCCACCAGACGCGGGTTGACGATGTGTCCGAGATGGCGGACGTCCTCGTCGTCGGGGCAGTCGTAGACGAACACCCGCAGCGGGACGCCCACCTGGTTCGCCGCGAGGCCCACGCCCTGCGCCGCGTACATCGTCGCGAACATGTCCTCGACCAGCTGCTTCAGCGCGGGCGAGAAGTCCGTGACGGGCTCACAGGGGGCGTGCAGCAGCGGATCCCCGAGCAGGCTCATGGCCTTCACGAGTCCAGAACTGCCGGGGATGGGCCGGTTTCGCATGGCCGTAAGGGTACGGTCCTCGATGACCTCCACGTTCTCCGGCGGTGCCGCCGTACGGGCGCCTGGCCGGACCTCGATAGGCTGGGCCGGACCGATGCAAGGAGGATCAAGGACGATGTCAGGCAACTCGGAGCCCCTGACGCCGCGCGCCAAGCTGGCCGTGACGGCAGGCAAGGCCGCTGCGGCGGTGTCGCGCGCCGCCGGACGCGGCAGCGGATCGGTGATCGGCGGCCGGGTCGCGCTCAAGCTCGACCCCGATCTGCTGGGGCGGCTGGCGCAGCACCTGGACGTTGTCCTCGTGTCGGCGACCAACGGCAAGACCACGACGACCCGGTTGATCGCCGAGGCACTGCGGGCCAGCGGACCGGTCGTCTCCAACGCGCTCGGCGCCAATATGCCCGCGGGCATCACCTCGGCGCTGGCCGGTGGCTCCGACGCCAAGTTCGGTGTGATCGAGGTCGACGAGAAGTACCTCGCGGGCGTGGCCCGTGATGTGACGCCCAAGGCCATCGCGCTGCTCAACCTGTCGCGCGACCAGCTGGACCGCGCGGCCGAGACCCGGATGCTGGCCGAGAAGTGGCGCGAGGGTCTGGCCGGTACGAAGGCCATGGTCATCGCCAACGCCGACGATCCGCTGATCGTGTGGGCCGCCTCCTCCTCGCCCAACGTCGTGTGGGTGGCCGCCGGCCAGGAGTGGAAGGACGACGCCTGGTCGTGCCCGTCCTGCGGCGGTGTGATGCAGCGCCCGGGCGACGACTGGTTCTGCGGCGAGTGCGGCTTCCGCCGTCCCGCCCCCAGCTGGGTGCTCAGCGGCGACCATGTCCTCGACCCGCACGGTTCGGCCTGGCCGATCCACCTCCAGCTGCCCGGCCGCGCGAACAAGGCGAACGCCGCCACCTCGGCCGCCGTCGCGGCCTGCTTCGGCGTGCCGCCGCAGGTCGCTCTGGAGCGCATGTACTCCGTGCAGGCCGTCGCCGGACGCTATGACGTCGTCTCCTTCCTCGGCCGCGATCTGCGTCTGCTGCTGGCGAAGAACCCGGCCGGCTGGCTCGAAACGTTTTCCCTGATCGACCCGCCGCCGACCCCGGTGATCCTCTCGGTCAACGCCCGCGGCGCCGACGGCACGGACACCTCCTGGCTCTGGGACGTCGACTACACCCGGCTCGCCGGTCACCCGATCTTCGTGATCGGCGACCGCCGGCTGGACCTGGCCGTACGGCTCGAAGTCGCGGGCCTGGACTTCCGGGTGTGCGAGAGCGTCGACGAGGCGGTGCAGCTCTCCCCGCCCGGGCGGATCGAGCTGATCGCCAACTACACCGCCTTCCAGGACGTGCGCCGCCGCGTCGGCAACTGACCCGCGGACCCCGAAAAGGACTTATGAGCATGAGCGACAACAGCCTGCGTCTGGTCTGGGTCTACCCCGACCTGCTCAGCACCTACGGCGACCAGGGCAACGCGCTGGTCGTCGAGCGCCGGGCCCGGCAGCGCGGCCTGGATGTGATGCGCGTCGACGTACGCAGCGACCAGCCGGTCCCCACCTCCGGCGACATCTATCTGATCGGCGGCGGCGAGGACCGGCCGCAGCGGCTCGCGGCCGAGCGGCTGCGCCGCGACGGCGGGCTGAGCCGGGCCGCGTCCAACGGCGCGATCATCTTCTCGGTCTGCGCGGGCTACCAGATCCTGGGCCACGAGTTCATCAACGACCTCGGCGAGCGCGAGGCGGGCCTGGGCCTGATCGATGTGATCTCCACGCGCGGCGAGGGCGACCGGTGCGTCGGTGACGTACTGGCGGACATCGACCCGCAGTTGGGCCTGCCGCAGCTGACCGGCTTCGAGAACCACCAGGGCATCACGCACCTCGGCCCGTCGGCCCGTCCGTTCGCGCGCACCATCCTGGGCCGCGGCAACGGCACCGGCGACGGCACCGAGGGCGCGTACAACGAGACCGTCTTCGGCACGTACATGCACGGCCCCGTGATGGCGCGCAATCCGCAGATCGCGGATCTGCTGCTCAAGCTGGCCCTCGACGTGAACGCGCTGCCGCCGACGGACGACCGGTGGTACGAGGCGCTGCGCGCCGAGCGCATCGCCTCCGCGACCCAGCCCGCCTGACAGCAGCCCGCCCGACTGCCCGCCCGAGTGTCCGACTGACAGCCCGGCTGACAGAAAGCTGACGTCCATCAGTCGGACATCCGGTTCGGCCCCGTCACCCGGCGCCGGTAGGGTGGCGGGGATCCGACCGGACGACGTGGTCCGGGACTCTGCCCACGTTGTAAAGGTATTTCGGGCTATGCGCATTGGTGTGCTCACCTCCGGCGGCGACTGCCCCGGTCTGAACGCCGTCATCCGCTCCGTCGTACACCGCGCCGTCGTCGACCACGGCGACGAGGTCATCGGCTTCCACGACGGCTGGAAGGGCCTTCTGGAGTGCGACTACCGAAAGCTCGACCTTGACGCGGTCGGCGGCATTCTCGCCCGCGGCGGCACGATTCTCGGCTCCTCCCGTGTCCAGCCCGCGCATCTGCGCGACGGTGTGGAGCGGGCCAGGGGCCATGTCGCCGAGCTCGGTCTCGACGCGATCATCCCGATCGGCGGCGAAGGCACCCTCAAGGCCGCCAACCTCCTCTCCGAGGCCGGGCTGCCGATCGTGGGCGTCCCGAAGACGATCGACAACGACATCGCGTCGACCGATGTCACCTTCGGCTTCGACACCGCCGTCGGCGTCGCCACCGAGGCCCTCGACCGGCTGAAGACCACCGCCGAGTCGCACCAGCGGGTGCTGATCGTCGAGGTCATGGGCCGCCACACCGGCTGGATCGCGCTCCACTCCGGCATGGCCGCGGGCGCGCACGCCATCGTGGTGCCCGAGCGTCCCTTCGACATCGAAGAGCTGACCCAGCGGGTCGGCGAGCGCTTCTCGGCGGGCAAGAAGTTCGCGATCGTCGTGGTGGCGGAGGGCGCCAAGCCGCGCGAGGGGTCGATGAAGTTCAACGAGGGCGGCAAGGACATCTACGGGCACGAGCGCTTCGCAGGCGTGGCCCAGCAGCTCGCCGTCGAACTGGAGCAGCGGCTCGGCAAGGAGGCCCGTGCGGTGATCCTCGGCCATGTCCAGCGCGGCGGCACCCCGACCGCGTACGACCGAGTGCTCGCCACCCGCTTCGGCTGGCATGCCGTGGAGGCCGCGCACCGCGGTGAGTTCGGCATGATGACGGCGCTGCGCGGCACCGACATCACGATGGTGCCGCTGGCCGAGGCCGTGGAGACGCTGAAGACCGTCCCGGCCGAACGTTATGCCGAGGCCGAGTGCGTGCTCTGATTCGGTAGCAAACGACTGGAACCGCCCCCGGCCGCTGCTGCGGCCGGGGGCGGTTCTAGTCTGGTCCGGACAACAAGCGCGAATCGGGAGCGAGCGGATGGATCACAGCGGGCACGGCATGACGATGGATCTGCCGCCGTTCACGCTGGGGCGGGGGCTCGAGTTCTCACCGGACCCGTTCTTTCTCGTCGGCTGTCTGCTGGCACTCGGCCTGTACGGCTGGGGCGTGCTGCGGCTGCGCAGGCGCGGGGACAGCTGGCCGGTCGGCAGGACCGTCTGCTTCACGGTCGGCGTGCTGAGCGTGGCCCTGGTGATGTGCACCAAGCTCAATGACTACGGCATGGTCATGTTCAGCGTGCACATGGTGCAGCACATGGTGATCAGCATGCTCTCCCCCATCGTGCTGCTGCTCGGGGCGCCGGTGACGCTGGCGCTGCGCGCGCTGCCGGTCGCGAGCCGTCGCGGCAGCAAGGGGCCGCGCGAGCTGCTGCTTGCCCTGCTGCACAGCCGCTACATGCGGATCGTCACGCACCCGGCCTTCACGATCCCGCTGTTCATCGCGAGCCTGTACGGGCTCTACTTCAGCCCACTCTTCGACTTCCTGATGGAGTCCAAGACCGGGCATCTGGCGATGATGGTGCACTTCCTCGCGGTGGGCCTCGTCTTCTTCTGGCCGATCATGGGCATCGACCCGGGGCCGCACCGGCCGGGCTATGTGATCCGGATGCTGGAGCTCTTCGCGGGCATGCCGTTCCACGCCTTCTTCGGCATCGCCCTGATGATGGCGACCGAGCCGATGATCAGCGCGTACAGCAATCCGCCGGCCTCGCTCGGCATCGACGCGCTCACCGACCAGAACGCGGCCGGCGGTATCGCCTGGGCCTTCAGCGAGATCCCGTCCGTGCTGGTGCTGATCGCGCTGGTCTTCCAGTGGTACGGCTCCGAACTGCGGCAGGCCAAGCGCATGGACCGGGCCGCGGACCGGGACGGCGACAAGGATCTCGCGGCGTACAACGCGTATCTCGCCTCGCTCCAGGCACGCGGACAGTAACCGGGCAGTAGCGCGAGGCCCACTTCACGGGTGACCATGAGGTCGACGGCCGCAGCCGTCGGAGGAGGGCGCGCATGTCCGGATCCACGAAGGCGATGGGAGTGCTCACCGTCGGGACCCTGGTGGTCGTGACGGCGTACACGGCGGCACTCGGAAGCAATGGCTGGCTCTGGTTCGGCTGGGTGGTGCTCGGCCTGGTGACGATCGGAGTGATCGCTTCGCGCGGCAACTGACGGGGAGCACCGGGGACGGAGCCGCTCAGAAGCGGAGGACGTCCCCGGTCGCCGCGTCGAATTCGCAGCCGTTGACGAAGGTCCTGTGCCAGGCCGTGGGGCGGCCGCCCTAGGGGCCGCGCGGGCGGACCGCGCGTACGGGCGATGCGAATCGCCCGTACGGCTCACGCGCGTGGCCCCTGCCGTCATCCGACCCCGGCGGGCGTGACGGCGCGGTCCGGCTCGCGGACCTTCGCCGGCACCGCGGACACCTCGTCCTCGGGGAACGCCAGGCTCCTCGGCAGCGGCTTGAACTCGCGGACGGGCGGCATCGAGACCGGCGCGGTACGAAGGACACGCTGCACTTCCTTGACGCGACGGCTGAACCAGATCACCTTGCCGGTGGCTGTGCCGCACGTGCCCCAGCTGTCGCTGAGCACGGCGACCGTGGCCAGTCCGCCCTTCTTGGGGGAGGAACTGGTCACCCGCGGCATCCTGCGGTCCTTGTCCGCGACGGATGCGATCAGATGCCTGCCCGTCCAGCGCAGCTCCACCACGCACGTCTTGTCGCCCTTCACATGGTGGACGACGTTGCCGACGAGTTCGTCGACCGCGCGGCATACCGGTCCAATGTGGTCCTCGAGACTCCAGTACCGAAGATGCGCTGCAAGAATGCGCCGGATCTGGGGAATCCGTTCTGTCGATGCCTGCACTTCCAAGGTGTAGCGGCAGGCGGCCGTGACGTGCATGACCGTTACTCCTCACCGCGACCTGGTCAGCTCTTCGGCTAGGGACCCCGAGTGCGAAGAGTGAGCAAGTGTCGCTTCTGGGTCACCAACAAGATTGACCTCGGGTGGCCGAGACCGCAACACATCGCCCATGCGGAGCAAGCGACAGCGGTTGGCGTGCGGTCGTCACTATTCCGGCCCCGGACGCTTACGCCCGGTAAGACCTGCACCTAGACTGACCCCCCGGCGTGCCCGATGACCTGGCACAACGCAGCCCTGAAGCCGATCCGGACCAAGTGAGGAGCACCCTCAATTGTTCTATTACGTGCTCAAATACGTCATTCTGGGGCCGCTGTTGCGGTTGCTGTTCCGGCCCAGGATCGAGGGACTCGAGCACATCCCCGAAGAGGGCGCGGCCATCGTCGCCGGCAATCACCTGTCGTTCTCGGACCACTTCCTGATGCCCGCGATCATCAAGCGGCGCATCACCTTCCTCGCGAAGGCGGAGTACTTCACCGGGCCGGGCCTGAAGGGCCGGCTGACCGCCGCCTTCTTCCACAGCGCCGGGCAGATCCCGGTCGACCGCTCCGGCAAGGAGGCGGGCCAGGCGGCGATCCGTGAGGGGCTCGGGGTGCTGAGCAAGGGCGAGCTACTGGGGATCTACCCCGAGGGCACGCGTTCGCACGACGGCAGGCTCTACAAGGGCAAGGTCGGCGTCGCCGTGATGGCGCTGCGGGCCCGGGTACCGGTCGTGCCGTGCGCCATGGTGGGCACCTTCGAGATCCAGCCGCCCGGGCAGGTCCTGCCGAAGATCAAGCGGGTCACCGTGCGGTTCGGGGAGCCGCTGGAGTTCTCCCGGTACGCGGGCATGGAGAACGAGAAGGCCGCCATCCGCGCGATCACCGACGAGATCATGTACGCGATCCTCGAACTGTCCGGCCAGGAGTACGTGGACCGCTACGCCGCCGAGGTCAAGGCGGAGCTGGAGCCGGTGAAGAAGTTCCCCCGGCGAAGAAGCTGAGAGCGGATGCGCGCTCGGCGAACCGCTCTGGGCCCGGCGTGATCCCCACGCCTAGCGTGCCTCGTATGACCACGGGAAGCGCAGTTGTGCTGGGAGCGACAGGACAGGTGGGGCGGGCCGCGGTGCGCGCCCTCGCCGCGGACGGCTGGGAGGTACGGGCGCTCTCGCGCGGCGGCGGCCGGGACGGGAGCTGGCCCGAGGGGGTGCGCGCGGTGCGCGCCGACCGGGAGGACGACGCGGCGCTGTCCGCGGCGCTCGGCGACGGCTGCGACGTGCTGGTTGACATGGTCGCCTACGGGAGCGGCCACGCACGGCAGTTGAAGGGTCTCGCGGACCGGATCGGTTCGGCGGTCGTGATCTCCAGTGGCGCGGTGTACGCGGACGACGAGGGACGCAGCTTCGACACCCAGGGCGAGCCGGGCGGCTTTCCCCGCTACCCGGTGCCGATCCCGGAGACCCAGCCCACCGTCGCGCCCGGGGAAGCGAGTTACAGCACCCGCAAGGTGGCCCTGGAGCAGGAGCTGCTGGCGGCGGGCGCGGCTCTGCCGACGACGCTGCTGCGCGCGGGCGCGATCCATGGACCGTACTGCCGCACCCCGCGTGAGCTGTACTTCGTGAAGCGGGCACTGGACGGCCGCCCGGTACGGGTGCTGGCGCACGGCGGCCGCAGCCGGTTCCATCCGGTGCATGTCGCCAATCTCGCCGAGCTGATCCGGCTCGCGGCCCGGACGCCGGGCTCGCGGGTGCTCAACGCCGGTGATCCCGAGGCGCCGACGGTCGCCGAGATCGGCGCGGCGATCGACCGGGTGCTCGGCCACCGGGGCGAGAGCGTACTGCTGGAGGGCGGCCCGCCCAGCGACTCCGTGGGCAAGACGCCCTGGACGGCCGAGCATTCGGTCGTGTACGACATGGCGGCAGCCGAACGCGAGCTGGGCTACCGGGCCGTGACGAGCTACGAAGACTCCCTGCCCGCGACCGTCGAGTGGCTCGCCGGGCAGCTGAGCGGCAGGGAATGGACGGACGCCTTCCCGAAGATGGCCGCGCAGTACGCTCCGCACGGCGACCTCTTCGGGTATGCGGACGAGGACGCGTGGCTGGAGGAACACGGCTGGGGAGCGAACTGAGCCTGCGGGCACTACGCCTTGGGCAGGTCGCTCGAATAGGGAGGGGCGGCCGGAACCGGCCGCCCCTCCCCCGTATCGGCTGTGACTACGGCTTCGGCGTGGCGTGCGGGGTGCACGTCACGTCGCTGCTGTCCAGCGTGCCGCTGACCAGGTAGGCGTCCACCCGCTGGTTGATGCACGGGTTGACCAGACCGGTCACACCGTGCGAACCGGCGTCCTTCTCGATGATCAGACGCGAGCCCTTGAGCCGCTTGTGCAGCTCGACGGCGCCCTCGAAGGGAGTGGCGGCGTCACGGGTCGACTGCACGATGAGCACCGGCGGCAGACCCTTGCCCGTCTTCACGTACAGCGGGTTCTGCTGCTTGGACGACCACGTGGCGCACGGAAGGTTCATCCAGGCGTTGGCCCACGTCATGAACGGGTAGTCCTTGTGGAGCCGGGTGTTGTCCCGGTCCCACTTCTTCCAGCTGGTCGGCCACTTGGCGTCCGCGCACTCGACGGCCGTGTAGACGGCGTTGCCGTTCTCCGAGGCGATGTTGCCCTTGGTGTCGGACAGGTCCGGCGCCGCAGCGTCGACCAGTGCCTGGGTGTCACCCGCGAGGTACTTGCTCCAGGTCTGGGTGACGGGCACCCAGGAGGAGTCGTAGTACGGAGCGCTCTGGAAGAAGCTGATGAGCTCCGCCGGTCCGACGACCCCGCCGAGGGGGCTCTTCTTGGCGGTGGCCCGCAGCTTCAGCCACTGCTGCTCGACCTTCTCGGGGGTGTCCCCGATGTGGAAGGTCGCGTCGTTCTTGGCGACCCAGGCCTTCCAGTCATTCCAGCGCATCTGGAAGGCGACGTCCTGGTCGAGGTTGGCCTCGTACCAGATCTTCTCCCGCGAGGGGTTGACGACGCTGTCGACGATCATCCGGCGCACATGGCCCGGGAAGAGCGTCGCGTAGACCGCGCCGATGTAGGTGCCGTAGGAGACGCCCAGGAAGTTGAGCTTCTTCTCACCGAGGGCGGCCCGGACGACGTCCAGGTCGCGCGCGGTGTTCGGCGTGGTCATGTGCGGCAGCATCCAGCCGCTGCGCTCGGCGCACCCGTCCGCGTACTCGGCGGCGAGCTTGCGCTGGGCGCGCTTGTCGGCCTCGCTGTCCGGGACCGGGTCGGCCTTCGGCGCCTTCACGAACTCCTGCGGGTCGACACAGGAGATGGGGGCCGAGTGGCCCACACCCCGAGGGTCGAAGCCGACGAAGTCGTACGCCTTCGACGCGTTGACCCAGAGCGGGTTCTTGTTGGTGACCCGGGTCGGGAAGCGCATGCCCGATCCGCCGGGGCCGCCCGGGTTGTAGATCAGGGCTCCCTGGCGCTCGGCCTTGGTGCCGGTGTTGCCTATTCGGTCGACGGCAATCTTGATCTGCTTGCCGTTGGGGCGTGCGTAGTCGAGCGGCACGCTCACCCATCCGCACTGGATGGGCTTGGCAAATCCCCAGTCCGCGGGGCAGTCCGCCCAGTCGATCCCCTTCTTCGCGGCCCGCTCCGCGGCGACCTGAACACCACGTGTCTCGGACCAACCGCTGTGGCTGCCGGTCGCGTTGGCTGCCGGAGCGGTGATCGCGCCCGTGATGAGGGTGCCCGCGATCAGAGTGCCGGCCGAGCCGAGCACTGCTGTGCGTCTCACGTAGAACTCCCCCTTCTGTTGTCGAGTTCTCCGGGGGATCCTTTCGTCTGTGGGGCTGCCGGGAACAGGTCGTACTGGTGTTTCTTTACCGAACCAATACCGGTAAGTAGTGTCCCGTTCAGCGGTACAGCGAAATCACCTGGTTCGCCCTACTCGGGCAGCTCCGCGCTCAGCGCTTCGTCGAGTACGGACCGGAGTTGGCGGGCGTCCGGCGCGACGGCCGTGACCAGGTAGGCAGGACCGGCAAGCGGTGTGAGCACCGCGCTCTCGCCCAACAGCCGCGGCTGGGCGGGCTTCTCATCGAACTCGGGGTCCACGACGAGGAGTTGGCCCACGGCGCGGTGTCCCCCCAGGACCGCGCCGCCGTCCCAGCCACCGGGCGCGCCGGGACCGTAGGCCACTTCCTGGTCCAGCAGCGGACGTCCGGCGCGGTGGACGGTGAGGCGGCTCGCGAGGGCGCCGGGCTCTTCGCCGTGGCGGCCGAGGATCTGCTCCTCGCGCAGCACCAGCCGTGCGCTCGCCGCCAGTTCGACGCGCGTACGCATCCGCAGATCGCTGCCGGACGCGGAGATGAGCTGCTCCGGCAGCCAGCGCAGTTCGGCGTTCTCGCCGACCGTCAACGACACGTCGTAGTGGGCCTGTTCGGGGGTGCGGCCGGGCAGGGCGATGGTCGCGGCGGCGGAGTCGACGCGGAGCCGTGCCCCGTCGGACGCCTCCGCCTCGATCGCCAGCCGGTCGCCGCCGAGCGGTGCGCTCATCGCGCCGACGACGGTGACACGGATGTAGGGACCGGCGGCGCGCGTACGGCGCAGGGCGAGCGGTCCGTCGCTTGTGAGTACCGGCAGGCCGTCGCGGGTGGCGACGACGCGGGCGGTTGCCTGGATACTCATGCGGTCCAGGCGGCCAGCCGGGCGCGCACCCAGTCGGCGACCGGGCGCACGCCGTCCTCGCCCCTCAGCGAGGTGAAGGCGACGGGGAGTTCACCGCGCTGTTCCTTGGCGTCCTGTGCCATCCGGCCGAGGTCGGAGCCGACATGGGGCGCGAGGTCGGTCTTGTTGACGACGAGCAGATCGGCGGTGGTGACACCGGGGCCTCCCTTGCGCGGGATGTCGTCGCCGCCCGCGACGTCGATGACGAAGATCTGGGCGTCGACGAGTCCCTTGGAGAAGGTCGCGGTGAGATTGTCGCCGCCGGACTCGACCAGGATCAGATCGAGCGGTCCGACGCTCTCCTCCAGGTCTTCGACGGCTTCGAGGTTGGCGGAGATGTCGTCGCGGATGGCGGTGTGCGGGCAGGCTCCGGTCTCGACTGCCTGAATGCGCTCGGGCGGCAGTACGGCGTTGCGGAGCAGGAATTCGGCGTCCTCGCGGGTGTAGATGTCGTTGGTGACGACGGCGATGGACAGCTGGTCGCGCAGGGCTCCGCAGAGCGCGGCGACGGTTGCGGTCTTGCCGGAGCCGACGGGGCCGCCGAGGCCGATGCGCAGGGCGCGCCGGGTGCCGTCGGGGCGTACGGCGTCGGCGCTGACGGCCCCCGGACCGGAGTGCGAGTGGTCGAGATGCATGGTGCGGCTCCTTGATGTCTTACGAGGCGAAGAGGCGTACGGGCCAGGCGGCGTGCGCCTCCGCCGTGATGTCGAGCAGCGGGGCGGACGCGGCGGGCAGCGCGTCGACACCCTCGCGCGCTGCGTGTGCGGCCTGTGCGGCGACTTCGTCCATGGCGGGTGCGAGGCGGGCGAGGACGGCGGTGGCCTCGAAGGGGTCAAGGCTGAGGAGGCGTACGGCTGCGGTGGCCGGTCCGCCGACCGACTCGTACACGGCGCAGTGCGCGGCATCCTCGGGGCCGAGTCCGGCGGAGCGGGCGGCGAGCCCGAGGACGATCGGCTGGTGGGTGCCGCGCGGGAACGCCGCGGCGAGCGCGTCCAGTTCGGGACTCGGCCAGGTGGAGCGGGCGGCGCGCATCATCTGGCGGCCGAGCTTGCGGGCGGTGGCCCGCAGGGCGGGTGAGGGGGTACGGGCGTCGGCGGCGGCATCGAGCGCGAGGGGGTCGAGGCCGAGGGCGGCCGCGGCGGCGAGCCCCGCCGAGGTGAGACCGGTGGTGTGCAGCCGCCCCCGGCAGAAGGCCTCCAGGTCCCGGGCATCGCGGATGCGGCCCGCCTTGACGGCCGGTTCGGCTCCGCCGGAGTGGGCGTGCCCACCGGCGGGGAACCGGCCGTCGGCGAGAACGAGCAGCGCGGCGCGGGCCGCGGGCGCTGCCGGACCGCCGATCGGACCTGGGTCCGGGACGGCGGCGCGGCCGCCGGCCGTATGCGTGGCGCCGGGCCCTCCGAAGGCCCGCACGCGGGAGTGATCGTCCATGGTCAGAACAGGAAGTAGCGCTGGGCCATGGGCAACTCCGCCGCGGGGGCCGGTTCGACCGGCTCGCCGTCGATCGTCACCGTGAAGGTGTCGGCGTCGACCTCGACACGCGGGAGCGCGTCGTTCTCCCTCATATCGGCCTTGGTGACCCGGCGCGTGCTGGTGATCGGCACGAACTTCTTGCCCAGGCCGAGGCGTTCGGGCAGATCGTCCTCGATGGCCGCCCGGGAGACGAAGTTGAACGAGTTCGCCGCGGGCGCCCTGCCGAGCGCGCCGAACATCGGCCGCGGCATGACCGGCTGGGGGGTCGGGATGGAGGCGTTCGCGTCGCCCATCTGCGCGTACGCGATCTGGCCGCCCTTGATGACCAGCTGCGGCTTGACGCCGAAGAAGGCCGGATCCCAGAGCACCAGGTCCGCGAGCTTGCCGGTCTCGACCGAGCCGATCTCGTGGTCGAGGCCCTGGGCGACGGCGGGGTTGATCGTGTATTTGGCGACATAGCGACGTGCCCGGTGGTTGTCGGCACGGCCGTCTCCGGGCAGTGCTCCCCGCCGCTTCTTCATCACATGGGCGGTCTGCCAGGTACGCATGATCACCTCGCCGACGCGCCCCATGGCCTGGGCGTCGGAGGAGATGATCGAGATGGCGCCGAGGTCGTGCAGGATGTCCTCGGCGGCGATCGTGGAGGGCCGGATCCGGGACTCGGCGAAGGCGAGGTCCTCGGGTACGGCCGGGTTGAGGTGGTGGCAGACCATCAGCATGTCGAGGTGTTCCTCGATGGTGTTGACGGTGTGCGGCCTGGTCGGGTTGGTGGAGCTGGGCAGTATGTGCGGCTCACCGACGACCGTGATGATGTCCGGTGCGTGCCCGCCGCCGGCGCCCTCGGTGTGGTACGCGTGGATGGTGCGGCCCGCGATCGCGGCGAGGGTGTCCTGGACGAAGCCCGCCTCGTTCAGGGTGTCCGTGTGGATGGCGAGCTGGGCGCCCGTGTCCTCGCACACGCTCAAGCAGGCGTCGATGACGGCGGGGGTCGCCCCCCAGTCCTCATGGATCTTGAACCCGAGCGCCCCGCCGCGCAGTTGGGAGTGCATGGCCTCGCGGGACATCGTGTTGCCCTTGCCGAGCAGGCCGATGTTCACGGGGAACGAGTCCATCGCCTCGAACATCCGGGCAAGGTGCCAGGGCCCGGGGGTGATGGTGGTGGCCTTGGTGCCCTCGGCCGGTCCCGTGCCGCCGCCGACGAGCGTGGTGACACCGGTCGCGAGGGCCTGGTCGATGATGGTCGGCGAGATGAAGTGGACGTGCGCGTCGATGGCGCCCGCGGTCACGATCCTGCCGTTGCCCGCGATGATCTCGGTCTCGGGCCCGATGACGAGATCGGGGTGCACGCTGTCCATCGTGTCGGGGTTGCCGGCCTTGCCGATGCCGGTGATGCGCCCGTCGCGGATGCCGATGTCGGCCTTGACGATGCCCCAGTGGTCGATGACGACCGCCCCTGTGATGACGGTGTCTGGTGCGCCTTCGGCCCGTGTCGTACGGGACTGGCCCATCGACTCGCGGATCACCTTGCCGCCGCCGAACACGGCCTCGTCGCCCGCGAGTCCGGGCCCGCCGGAACGGTCCTGCTCGATCTCGACGAGAAGGTCGGTGTCGGCGAGCCGGATCCGGTCGCCGGTGGTGGGGCCGAAGAGATCGGCGTAGACGGCGCGACTCAGCTCAGGCATCGAGACCGCCTCCGACCTCTCCGCGCAGGCCCGCGATGACGCGTCGGCCGGTGAAGGGAACGAGTTCGACGTCGACCGGGATGCCGGGCTCGAAGCGCACGGCGGTGCCCGCGGCAATGTTCAGCCGCAGGCCGCGCGCGGCGGCACGGTCGAATTCCAGGCCGGGGTTGGCCTCGGCGAAGTGGTAGTGGGAGCCGACCTGGACGGGCCGGTCGGCGGCGTTGACGACGGGAAGGCGGGTGACCTCACGGCCCTGGTTGAGGGACACGCGGCCCTCGGCGAGCAGGATCTCTCCGGGAATCATCGGCGGCCTTCCCTTCAGACGATCGGGTCGTGGACGGTGACGAGCTTGGTGCCGTCCGGGAAGGTCGCCTCGACCTGAACGTCATGGATCATCTCGGGGATGCCCTCCATGACATCGGCGCGGGTGAGGACCTTGCGTCCCGAGGCCATGAGTTCGGCGACGGTGCGGCCGTCCCTGGCGCCTTCGAGGATGTGCGAAGTGATCAGGGCGACGGATTCGGGGTGATTGAGCCGCACCCCGCGCGCCCGTCGCTTCTCCGCCACGTCGGCGGCCACATGGATGAGCAGTCGTTCCTGCTCGTGCGGGGAGAGTTGCACGCGTCCACCTCACAGTCGTCCGGCCCGCCCGGGTGCAGCGCGAAGCTGACCCACGCCAACAGTCTGTTGACCAACGCGCGGGTGTCTCACGGCGAGCGGTTGAACGTTAGGCGGAGAGTTTTTCCGGCGCGTTAACTGATCTCGGTCTCACGCCGGGACACGGACGGACACGTAGGGACATCAGCGCCTGCGCAGGGGCGATGAGCCTCGCTGCGGTGGTGCTCACCTACTGGGCTTTCACCCGGCCCCTTGGCCCGTACGGACGAGGACCGAGGTCGTATACGGACGTCGGCCGTCCGGGGGCGCGCGGCCCTTCGGTGCGCCGGGCCGTGGTCAGCGGCGCTCATCCGGGCGCCGGTGCTCGGCCGCGAGACCGAAGCGCCCCCGTTCGCCGGTAGCGGATGCGGCCGAGCCGAGCGAGGAGACCGAACTGATCACCTGCTCCTCGGCCGCCTCCTGATCCCGCTCAAGTCGTTGCAGGTCAGCGGCGGACACCAGCGCCACGAGCGGCTTTCCGTGGCGGGTCACGACGACGCGCTCCCCGCCGTAGACGACGCGGTTGATCAGTTCGGCGAGCTCTGCGCGGGCTTGCGTCACCGGAATCTCGTAGGCCATGCTCCCCATCATAACGGCCTGTACATCCTGTACATTTTTTACAGATGGGCCGTGCGAGAGGAGACGTACGTCATGAACCGACCCGCCGCCCGCTACGTCCTGCCCCACTTCACCGAGCGCACCAGCACGGGCAACCGCACTCTCGATCCGTACTCGAAGCTGCTCGACGAGCGGATCATCTTCCTCGGCACCGCCGTCGACGACACCGCCGCCAACGATGTGATCGCGCAGTTCCTGCACCTCGAGTACGCGGCACCGGACCGCGACATCTCCCTCTACATCAACTCCCCCGGCGGCTCGCTCAGCGCCATGTCCGCGATCTACGACACGATGCAGGTCATCACCTGCGATGTGGAGACGACCTGCCTGGGTCAGGCCGCCTCCACCGCCGCGCTGCTGCTCTCGGCCGGGGCCCCCGGCAAGCGGATGGCACTGCCCGGCGCCCGGATCGTCCTTCAGCAGCCCGCGTTCGATGAGCCGTTGCAGGGCCAGCCGTCCGATCTGGAGATCCAGGCACAGGAGTTGCTGCGGCTGCGGACCCAACTCGCCGGAATGCTCGTACGCCACACCGGCCAGACCTCCGAGCGGATCGACGCCGATCTGGAGCGCGACAAGATCTTCGACGCCGAGGACGCCAGGGCATACGGACTGGTGGACCATGTGATCAAGAACCGCAAGACTTCACTCTCCGCCGCCGGTTCGAGGTGAGCGCCGGATGCTGCCACCCGAACAGCCGCCACTTCCGGCACTGACCCGCGCCGAATGCGAGTTCGTCGACAGCTATCTCGAAGTCCTCGACCTGCTGGGGCGGATCAACCCGGCCCGTGGCACGCACACCTATGGCGCACTCCGCGCGGCACAGGCGCTGGTCGGACGGGCCGAGGCGCTCAAGGACGCCCTGACGCTGATGCATATGCGCGGGGAGAGCGAAGTGCATGCGGCGACGCTCGCCGAAGCACTCAGGGTGCTCGACGGCGAGCGGCGGGCGCGCCGGGTGACGATGCCGCCCCCGGCAATGAGTTGACGAAGCAGCGGCTTCCGTACGCCATCAGGGTACCGGGGTGCATCCCCCATTCGATGGACTCGACGACCCCTCAGCGAGTACGCACAACTTGCGCGCCATGACTACCGATCTGGCGGAATGACTTGTTCCGGTGCTGGTGCGAGACTCCTCAACTGTCACGTACCCGTCCGTAAATCCGTTCTGTCCACCCGAACAGGTCAGGGGTGGCGAAGCTCACAAACGGCCGTTTCAACTCGGAAATTCGGCACAGAGTGGGTCAAGATCCCTGGGACGACAAGCCCCCGCCACCTCGGCGGGGCGGTCCGGGCGGACGCCGAGTCCTGCCGCCGCTCCGGATGTCTGGTCGACAGGAGTGCATCGGCAGGAGTGGAGGACCCAAGCAGAACGGGACAGCCGGACGGCCCGGCGGTCCCTCGGGGTGAAGCCGCATCCGCGGCCGGGCATCTTCGTCCGTCCGAACCCGACAGGTCATCCTTCACAGGCGGCTGACGAAGGGTTGCGCATGACTGCGCAGATTCATGTCCCGTACTTGATGACCAGGGCGGGTGCCGTGTCGGCCCTGACCCTCGCCGCCGTCGGCGGCTCGCTGCTGGCACCTGGCGCCGTTCCCGAGGCCTACGCGGCAGCGACCCACGCGAAAACGGCACTCAAGGTCGCCGCCTCGAAGAAGGGGGCGCCCTACAGGTTCGGCGCCGCGGGTCCCTCCCGGTTCGACTGCTCAGGGCTGACGCTCTACTCGTACAAGAAGGCGGGCAAAAAGCTCCCGCGTACCGCCCAGCAGCAGTTCAACAGGACCCGTCATGTCCCGGCCTCCTCCCGGCAGAAGGGAGACCTGGTGTTCTTCCACTACGGCAGCCGGGTCTACCACGTGGGCATCTACGCCGGCCGCGGCAAGATCTGGCACTCGCCGAAGAGCGGCTCCTGGGTGAAGCTGGAGAAGATCTGGACCAAGAAAGTCTGGTACGGCCGGGTGCGCTGACGGCGGTGGCTCATCGCGCGCCGATCGCCGCGTTTCGCCGCGGCGACCGGTGCGCGGGCTCCCTCAGGCGCGCCGGTTCAGTGCGCCAGCGGCTCGGCGAGCAGGGTCACTCCGAGAGCCGTGAGCGCTCCGCCGGTGACGCCTTCGACGGCCCGCGTGGTGCGCGGCCTGCGCAGCCACGTCCCGAGACGGTCCACGAGCAGGGCCACCGCCGGGAACCAGACCAGAGCCAGTGCGACCACGATCGTCGCGAGCAGCAGAGTGCGCGGCAGGACCGCTGCACCGTCCGGAACGAACTGCGGGAGCAGGCTGAGGAAGAGGACGGGAGCCTTCGGGTTGAGGACGTTCGTGAGGAAGCCCTGGCGCAGGCTGCGGCCGATGCCCTGCGCGGCCGGGCCCTGCGGATCCTCGACCGCGAGCGCCGGGCGCAGGGCGGAGCGTACGGCCCGTACGCCCAGGTAGAGCACATAGGCACCGCCCAGAATCTGCAGCGTGCGGAAGAGCACCGGCACGGCGACCAGGACGGCCGCGAGTCCGGCGACCGCCAGCGCGGTGTGCACGAGCAGTCCCCCGGCGACGCCGACAGCGCAGGCCACGCCCGCGCGCCGGGAGGCGAGCGCGTTGCGTACGACGACGGTGAAGTCCGCGCCCGGCATGGCCACCATGCCCGCGGCGACCCCGATGAAGGCGACCAGTTGTGCGTCCATGGCCACCATCGTGGACCGGCCAGGGCCTTAACGTGTACTTGTAATCTTCTGGGTCTGCCTAAAGCAATGCTTAAGGGAGGTGGCATGTACGACCCGACACGGCTGGCGGCGCTGGTGGCGGTCGCCGAGGCCGGTTCGATCACCCGGGCCGCCGCCCGTCTGGGCTACACCGCGCCCGCGCTCTCCCAGCAGCTGGCCAAGCTGGAGCGCGAGGCGGGGGCGGCCCTGCTGGTGCGGAGCCATCGCGGGGCGCGGCTGACCGCCGCGGGCGAGCTGCTGGCGGCGCGGGCCCGCCGGGTGCTGGACGAGATGGACCGGGCGCGGCACGAGCTGGCGCGGCTGTCCGGGCTGTCCGGCGGGCGGCTGCGGGTGGGGACCTTCACCACGGTGGGCGTCCATCTGCTGCCGCCGGTGCTGAGCTCGTTCCGCCGGGCGCATCCGGATGTGGAACTGACCGTCGCCGAGTACGAGCCGCCGGGCGGGGTCCTGGCGGTGGCGGCCGGCGAAGTGGATCTTGCGCTGACGCACACGTATGAACCGGCCGAACCGGCGCCGCCGCCCGCGGGTGTGGTCCTGGAACCGCTGCTGGTGGAGGAGTTGGTCCTGGTGACGGCGCCCGGCCATGCGCTCGCGGGCGGCTCGGGGCGGCTGCCGGTGGCCGGTCTCGCCGGACAGCCGCTGATCAGCAGCGCGCCCTCGCATCCGCCGCGCAAGGGGGTCGAGACGGCGCTCGCCCGGGCCGGGGCGACGCCTGCGGTGGTGTGCGAGTCGCCCGGCTACGCGCTGGTGTGCGCACTGGTCAGCGCGGGGATCGGGGTCGCGGTGGTGCCGGAGATGGTCGCGGCGATGTCGGCGACGCCGCTCGGCGTACGGCAGTTGGACCCGGCGGACTTCCGGCGTACGATCTCGGTGGCGCACCGGGGCGAGGAGTCGGGACCGGCGGCGGAGTCTCTTCGGGCGCTGCTACGGGGCGCGTTCGGCCGCGCGTGAAGTGCAGGGCGGACAGGCAGGGGCAGGGGCTTTCGGGCCGAAGCCTTCCGGCCGGTGTCAGTTCTGGACGGGGGCCGTCCACGGGAGGGCGATCCAGACCGTTTTGCCGCCCTCCGGGGTCGGTGTGACCGAGAGCTGTCCGCCGTACTCCGCGGTGAGGCTGCGAATGATGACCATGCCGCGGCCGTTGTCCTGCCGGACCGCGGCGGGCAGCCGCTGGGGCCAGCGGGGATGACTGTCGGTGACGCCGATGCGCAGTTCCTCGTCGCGCTCGAGACGCAGGTCCACGGTGAATGTCGGCGACTGGCCGAAGGTGTGCTGGACGGCGTTCGTGGCGAGTTCGGAGACGATCAACCGGACGGTGTCGACGGCTTCGGTCTCGACGGGCAGACCCCACTCGGAGACAACACGTGCGGCGTATCTCCGGGCGGCGGAGACCGAGGCGGGATCGCTCGGCAGGGTTACGGAGGCTTCCTGATGGTCTGCCATGGCGAGCTGTCCCTTTCCCACCGTGGCCGCGCTCCGACTCGTAGCGGAATTGCAAGGACGGCCACGGATTGTGCTTCGCGCCAGAGTGCCACCTCACGTGCTTCCCCAGGTGGCGATCCACCAAGATATGCGGATACCTGTCGCTCAAAGCGGTGAACTCTGCTACGCGAGACCGTATTTGGGCGCACAATCGCCTGTTGACCGCTGCCGGAGGCGGCGACGCCGTCAACCGGCCGGCGCGAGCTCGATGATGGTCTTCGTGGCCTGCTCGATCTGCTGATCCGTCAGGTCTGCGCGCGCCGTGAGCCGGAGCCTGGAGATACCGTCCGGCACCGACGGAGGGCGGAAGCAGCCGACCACAAGCCCGGCGGCGCGGCAGTCCGCGGCCCAGCGCAGCGCCGCCTCGGGCGACGGAGCCTGTACGGAGACCACGGCGGCGTCGGGGCGTGCGGCGGTGAGTCCCGCGTCCGTGAGCCGCCGGTGCAGCATCGCGGCGACAGTGCGGGCCCGGTCCGCCAGCGCCGGTTCGCGGCGCAGCAGCCGCAGGCTCGCCAGGGCCGCTCCCGCCGCCGCGGGAGCCAGGCCGGTGTCGAAGATGAACGTACGGGCCGCGTTGACCAGATGGTCGATCACCCGGGCCGGGCCGAGGACCGCTCCGCCCTGGCTGCCCAGGGATTTGGAGAGCGTGAGGGTTGCGACGACGCCGTCGGCGCCCGCGATGCCCGCGGCGTTCAGGGCCCCCCGGCCTCCTTCGCCCAGTATGCCGAGCCCGTGCGCGTCGTCGACGAGCAGGGCGGCTCCGTACTCACCGCAGGTCTCCGCCAGGCCCGCCAGCGGTGCCGCGTCGCCGTCCACCGAGAAGACCGAGTCGCTGACCACGAGTGCCCGCTGCCCCGGGTGCGCCTCCAGCGTCTTGCGTACGGCGTCGACGTCCGCGTGCGGGACGACCGCGGTCTCGGCGCGCGAGAGCCGGCAGCCGTCGACGATCGAGGCGTGGTTGCCCGCGTCGGAGACGATCAGCGAGCCGAGGCCGCTCAGCGCGGTCACCCCGGCGAGGTTCGCGGCATAGCCGGAAGAGAACACCAGGGCCGCCTCGAAGCCGCAGAAGGCGGCCAGCTCCCGCTCGAGATCGGCGTGGAGGGCGGTACTGCCCGTGACGAGCCGGGAGCCGGTGGCTCCCGCGCCCCAGCGGCCGGCCGCCTCTGCCGCGGCGCCGGTGATCTCCGGGTGGCGGGTGAGGCCCAGATAGTCGTTGCTGGCGAGATCCAGCAGCTCGGACTCGGCGGTGCGCGGCCGGAGCGTACGGACGAGACCCGCGCGCTCGCGGCGGCGCGACTCGTCGTCGATCCAGGCGAAAGGATCCTGGTGCATGGTGGTCCGGTCCTTTTGTAGGCAGCGCACAGACCCTAGCCGGGGTGGCTGGAGGAGCGGATGTGGCCATGCACACACCTCAAACATGCTCTGTTGTGGAGTTCCTCCTTGGCCCTGGCGCATGCCGTACGTAAGGATCAGCGCCATGGACCTGCTGACCACGCTGGTGGACAAGGGGCTGCGGCGCGAGCTGCCGACCCGCGAAGAAGCGCTCGCCGTGCTGGCGACCTCCGACGACGATGTGCTCGAAGTGGTGGCCGCGGCCGGCAAGGTGCGCCGCCAGTGGTTCGGGCGACGGGTGAAGCTGAACTATCTCGTCAACCTCAAGTCGGGGCTCTGCCCCGAGGACTGCTCGTACTGCTCGCAGCGGCTCGGCTCCAAGGCCGAGATCCTCAAGTACACCTGGCTGAAGCCGGACGAGGCCTCGCAGGCGGCGGCCGCCGGTGTCGCGGGCGGCGCCAAGCGGGTCTGCCTGGTCGCCAGCGGCCGCGGTCCGACGGACCGGGACGTGGAGCGCGTCGGCAAGACCATCGAGGCGATCAAGGACCAGAACGAGGGCGTCGAGGTCTGCGCCTGCCTCGGGCTGCTTTCGGACGGCCAGGCGGAGCGGCTGCGGGACGCGGGCGCCGACGCGTACAACCACAACCTGAACACCTCCGAGGCTACGTACGGCGAGATCACCAAGACCCACACGTACGCCGATCGCGTGGACACCGTGCAGAAGGCGCACGCCGCGGGGCTCTCCGCCTGCTCCGGGCTGATCGCGGGCATGGGCGAGAGCGACGAGGACCTGGTCGATGTCGTCTTCTCGCTGCGCGAGCTCGACCCGGACTCGGTGCCGGTCAACTTCCTGATCCCCTTCGAGGGCACCCCGCTGGCGAAGGAGTGGAACCTCACCCCCCAGCGCTGCCTGCGGATTCTCGCCATGGTGCGGTTCGTCTGCCCCGACGTGGAGGTACGGATCGCGGGCGGCCGCGAGGTGCATCTGCGCTCGATGCAGCCGCTCGCGCTGAACCTGGCCAACTCGATCTTCCTCGGCGACTACCTGACCAGCGAGGGCCAGGCGGGCAAGGCCGACCTCGACATGATCGCGGACGCGGGCTTCGAGGTGGAGGGCACGGACACGACGACGCTGCCGGAGCACCGTGCGGACGCCCTGGCCGGGGGCGGCTGCGGTTCACACGCCGGCGCCGGCGGCTGCGGACCGTGCGGTGACGGCGAGCCCGCCGCGGCCGAGGCGCCCGTCGCCGAGGTACCCGCGGCGCGCACGGACCTGGTGGCCGTACGCCGCCGTGGAACGGGCACGGATCTCGCGCCCAATGCCTGAGTCCGTGTACAGCCCCGGCGAGCTGCTCGACCTGGACCGGGCACACGTCTGGCATCCGTACGGCCCGATGCCGGGCCGTACGGACCCGCTGATCGTGGAGTCCGCGTCCGGAGTACGGCTGCGGCTCGCCGAACCGGTCCACGGACAGCGCGAGTTGATCGACGGCATGTCGTCCTGGTGGTCGGCGATCCACGGCTACAACCACCCGGTCCTCAACGAGGCCGCGCACGACCAGCTGGGGCGGATGAGCCATGTGATGTTCGGCGGGCTCACCCACGAGCCCGCCGTCCGGCTGGCCGCGAAGCTGGTCGAGATCACGCCCGAGCCGCTGCGGCACGTCTTCCTGTGCGACTCGGGCTCGGTTGCGGTCGAGGTCGCGGTGAAGATGTGCCTGCAGTACTGGCGCTCGGTGGGGCGGCCGCAGAAGCAGCGGCTGCTGACCTGGCGCGGCGGGTACCACGGGGACACCTGGCAGCCGATGTCGGTGTGCGACCCCGAGGGCGGGATGCACGGGCTGTGGTCGGGGGTGCTGCCGCGGCAGATCTTCGTGGGTGCGCCGCCGGCGGAGTTCGAGGAGTCGTACGCGCAGGAGCTGCGCGAGGCCGTCGCGCGGCACGCGGACGAGCTGGCCGCGGTGATCGTGGAGCCGGTGGTGCAGGGTGCGGGTGGGATGCGGTTCCACTCGCCCTCGTATCTGCGGGTGCTGCGGGAGGCGTGCGACGAGCACGGGGTGCTGCTGGTCTTCGACGAGATCGCGACGGGATTCGGCCGTACGGGCAGTCTGTTCGCCGCCGGGCAGGCCGGGGTCTCGCCCGACGTGATGTGCCTGGGCAAGGCGCTGACCGGCGGCTACCTGTCGATGGCGGCGACGCTGTGTACGACACGGGTGGCCGAGGGAATCTCGCGCGGCGAGGTGCCCGTGCTGGCGCACGGCCCGACGTTCATGGGCAATCCGCTGGCGTCGGCGGTGGCGTGCGCCTCGATCGATCTGCTGCTCGCGCAGGACTGGCAGCAGGAGGTCAAACGCCTGGAGGCGGGCCTGCGGGACAGCCTCGCGTCGGCGGCCGGGCTGCCTGGTGTACGGGACGTCCGCGTGCTGGGCGGGATCGGCGTCGTGCAGCTGGACCACGAGGTGAACATGGCGGCGGCGACGGAGGCGGCGGTGCGGCAGGGGGTGTGGCTGAGGCCGTTCCGGGACCTCATCTACACGATGCCGCCCTATGTGACGGGCGACGAGGATCTCGGGCGCGTGTGCGGCGCGGTCATCGCGGCGGCGGCCGCGGGCTGAGGCCGACGCCTGCGCCCCGGGCGCGGCGGCCTCGCGGCGCGGACGCGCGCACTCGCGGCTCGGTTCACTGCGGCGTGCGAGCCGCACCCGCACCCGTCGGCGTACGGTCTTCGCACCGCCCACCGGCGACGGGGCGCCGGAACCCGGCGCCAGGAGCGCGCGCCGTGCCGCGCGGCACGGCGCGCGCTCCTGGCGCCGGGAGGCGGCACGGAGCGCCTGGCTCGCGGCGCGAGGCGGCGCGGGCAGACTGGCACGCGGCGCAGGCCGGGGTAGGGCCTCCTGCCGTACAAGCGAAACAGAAAGGCAGTCACAGCCATGGCAGTCATCGTCGTCACCGGGACCGGGACCGAGGTCGGGAAGACCGTCGTCACCGCCGCCGTCGCCGCGGCGTTTCGGGCGCACGGTCGGTCCGTCGCCGTGGTGAAGCCCGCTCAGACCGGGATTGCCGTCGGGGAAGACGGTGATGTCGCGGAGGTGGTCCGGCTCGGCGGAGACGTCGTCGGGGTCGAGCTTGCGCGGTTTCCCGAGCCGCTCGCTCCCGCCACCGCCGCGCGGCGGGCGCAGATGGCGCCCGTGCGGCCCGCGGACGTGGTCGAGGCCGTCGAGAAGCTCGCCGCCGAACATGACCTCGTACTGGTCGAGGGGGCCGGCGGCCTTCTCGTACGCCTAGACGAGGACGGGGCGACCCTCGCCGATGTCGCCCGGCTGCTGGCCGCGCCCGTGCTCGTCGTCGTGGCGGCCGGGCTCGGCACCCTCAACACGACCGCGCTGACCGCGGAGGCCCTGCGCGCCCGGGAGTTGGAGCAGCTGGGTGTGGTCGTCGGGAGCTGGCCCGGCGAGCCGGATCTGGCCGCGCGGTGCAATCTCGCGGACCTGCCCGAGGCCGCCGGGGCGCCGCTGCTCGGCGCCGTGCCTCAGGGAGCGGGCGCGCTGACACCGGCCGAGTTCCGTGCCCGCGCCGGGAGTTGGCTCGCGCCCCGGCTCGGCGGCGTGTGGGACGCGGAGGCGTTCACCGCGGCCGTACGCTGACCCGCATGCGAGCCCGTATCGAGGAGATCGTCTTCGACTGCCACGACCCCGCCCGCCTGGTGCGATTCTGGGCCGCCCTGCTCGGCGGCGACCCGGTCGACCGGAGCGAGGACTGGTCGTACATCGATCCGCCCGGCTTCGCACGCGTCGCCTTCCAGCGCGTGCCGGAGGGCAAGTCGGCCAAGAACCGGCTCCATCTCGATCTCGACGCGGGCGATGTCGACGCGGCCGCCGACGAGGCGGTCGCGCTCGGCGCCGTACGGCTGGGACCGGCCATGACCGACGAGTACGGCCGCTTCCAGGTGTTGAGGGATCCCGAGGGCAACGAGTTCTGCTTCGTCTGACCGGGGGGACAATGGCGGTGAGCGCACCGCCGTCCCGAGGAGGCCCGCCATGCCCCGGAGCAGCACCAAAGTGCCACAGGACGCAGTTCACCATCCTCTCTTCGCCCGTTTCTACGCCAGGTTCAGCGTGGCGGCCGACAAGAACGCGGGGATCGTGGCCTTCCGCGAGGAGCTGCTGTCCGGTCTCTCCGGCCGGGTCATCGAGATCGGCGCGGGCAACGGTCTGAACTTTGCGCACTACCCGGCGGCCGTCTCCGAGGTCGTTGCACTGGAACCCGAGCGCACGCTGCGGCACTTGGCGACGCAGGCGGCCCGGCGCTCCGAGGTCCCGGTGGACGTGGTGCCGGGTGCGGCCGAGGCGCTGCCGGTCAAGAGCGAGGCTTTCGACGCGGCGGTGGCTTCGCTGGTGTTGTGTTCCGTACGGGATCTGCCGCGCGCACTCGGCGAGATCAAGCGGGTCCTGCGGCCGGGCGGAGAGCTGCGGTTCTTCGAGCACGGCCTGGCCGAGACGAAGGGCATGGCCCGAACGCAGCGCGCGCTGGACCGCACCGTCTGGCCGCTGCTGTTCGGCGGGTGTCACACCGCGCGGGACACGATCGCCGCGATCGAGGCGGCGGGCTTCGAACTCGGCGTGTACCGCAGGCTGAACGTCCCCGAGCGGGGCCTGCGGCTGCCGTCGTCGTCGTGTGTGCTGGGCGTGGCGCGGCGGCCGTTCGTCGGCGATCCGCAGGGGTGATCAGTGGGTCCACTGCCGCAGTTCGCCGGCGATGGTCCGCACGTCGGCCTTGCCCTCCTTGACCAGCCGTGCCAGATCCCGTACCTGCACGGGTGAGGTGACGACCTTCAGTCCGCAGGCGACGAGATAGCCGTAGGCGACGGCGGAGGCGAACATCGCGTTGGAGTGCTCCAGCGCCGGGACATGGAGGAGCAGCTGAAGCAGGGAGGCGGCGCGGGCGTGCGGGTCGCTGTAGACGGGGATGCCGAATATCTCCGCCTCGTGGCGGCTGACGGCGGCGACGAGCGCGCCCCAGTCGGTGACCTGCGGATCGCCGGGGGTCTTGTGCTCGGCGACCATGAGCAGCCAGGCGAGGTCGATCGAGAGGTTCATACGGTGCGCGGCCGCTCCCGCGTCGTCGTCCGGTTCACCGCCGGCCCTTGCCCTGTTCCTTGCCCTGTTCCTTGCCCTGCCCTGTGCCGTGTTCCGTGCCGAACTCCTCGGCGAACACGGACTCGTACTGCTTCATGAAGTCCGACGCCGCCTCGACGAAGGTGCGTCCCACCTCACCCGCGTCCTGCTTGACGAGTTCCTCGATGTAGCGGTTCACGCTCATCCCGCGCTGCATCGCCCGCTGGCGCGCGGCCTCCGCGGTCGTCTCGTCCACTCTCACGTTCAGCTGAGTCTTCGCCACCCCATCAAGCTAGCGCGCCGACGCTAGCATCGACAAGAGGGCGGTCGCGTGTCCCTTACATCAACCCCGAGGACCGGACCTAGGATGGATGCCGACTCGCCCGTGTGCGCTCTACCCTCGCCTCCTGTACGGAGCCGGAGCGGCCACGACCCGGGAGGCGGCCTTGTCCACACCTGCCACTGCACCCACCTACGAGCAAGCCGCGGATGTGCCGCTCGCGGCCCGGGCGCGGGCTCTGACCAAGGCGTACGGGACCGGCGAGACGACCGTACGCGCCCTGGACGCCGTCGATGTCGACATCGCGCGCGGGCGGTTCACCGCGGTCATGGGGCCCTCCGGCTCGGGCAAGTCCACGCTGATGCACTGCCTCGCCGGTCTCGACACGGTCTCCGCCGGACAGGTCTGGCTCGGCGACACGGAGATCACCGGACTCAAGGAACGCGAGCTGACCCGGCTGCGGCGGGACCGGATCGGCTTCATGTTCCAGGCGTTCAACCTGCTCCCCACCCTGACCGCCGCCGAGAACATCACGCTCCCGATGGACATCGCCGGACGCAAACCCGACCGCGAGTGGGTGGAGCAGGTCATCGACACGCTCGGACTGCGCGACCGCCTGAAGCACCGGCCCTCGGAACTGTCCGGCGGACAGCAGCAGCGCGTCGCCTGTGCCCGTGCGCTGGCCTCCCGGCCGGAGCTGATCTTCGCGGACGAGCCGACCGGAAATCTCGACTCGCGCGCCGGGGCGGAGGTGCTCGCCTTCCTGCGCGAGGCCGTCGACCGGCTGGAGCAGACGGTGGTGATGGTGACGCACGACCCGGGCGCCGCCGCCCACTCGGACCTCGTTCTGTTCCTCGCGGACGGAAGGATCGTCGACGTCATGCCGGAACCGACAGCAGAGGCGGTACTGGAGCGCATGAAGCGCTTCGACGCCCTGCGCAAGAGCTGAGGACACAGTGCTCAAGGCAACGCTGCGGAGTTTCTTCGCACACAAGGGCCGACTGCTGCTCTCGGCGCTCGCCGTACTGCTGTCCGTGGCCTTCGTCAGCGGCAGTCTGATCTTCTCGGACACCGTCTCGCGTACCTTCGACCGGCTCTTCGCCTCCACGGCTGCGGATGTCACGATCTCGCCGAAGGAGGGCATCAGCGAGAGCGTGCCGACCGGAGTCGTACGGACGGTGCCCGCCTCGCTCGCGGACCGCGTCGCTTCGGTCAACGGCGTCAAGGCCGCCCACGTCGACGTCGCGGTGCAGAACGTCACGGTCGTCAATGACAAGAACGAGGCGGTCGGGCCGACGACCGGCGCACCCACCATCGCCCGCGACTGGCGTCTGTCCGACCGCAGTCCGGTGAAGCTGACCAGCGGTCACGAGCCGAAGGGGCCGGGCGAGGCGCTGCTCGACAAGGACACCGCCGACAAGAAGAAGCTGGGCATCGGGGACTCGCTCACTGTTCTCGCGCAGCCCGGCTCGTTCAAGGTCAAGGTTGTCGGGATCGCGACCTTCACCACCACCAACCCCGGTGCCGCGCTGGTCTTCCTGGACACCCCGACCGCCCAGACCAAGCTGCTGGGCAGGACCGGTGTGGCCACCTCGGTGTCGGTCGACGCGGCCGAAGGGGTGAGCGACGCGGCGCTCAAGCAGCGGATCGCCGCCGAGCTGGGTGGTACGTACGAACTGAAGACGGCCGACGAGCAGGCCGAGTCGGCCGCCGCCCAACTGGGCCCGTTCCTCGACGTCATCAAGTACGTGATGCTCGGCTTCGCGGGCGTCGCCGTACTCGTCGGCGTCTTCCTGATCGTCAACACCTTCTCGATGCTGATCGCCCAGCGCACCCGCGAGCTGGGGCTGTTGCGCGCGCTCGGCGCCGACCGGCGCCAGGTGCGCAATTCCGTCCTCACCGAGGCGCTGCTGCTGGGCCTGGTCGGCTCCACGCTGGGACTGGCCGCCGGTATCGGGCTCGCGGCCGGGCTGATCGAGCTGATGGGTCTGCTCGGGATGAATCTGAGCGCCGCCGAGATGGTGGTGGGGGTGGCGACTCCGGTATCGGCATATGTGGTCGGGCTCGGCGTCACCTTCGTGGCCGCGTATCTGCCGGCCAGGCGGGCCGCCCGGGTGTCCCCCATGGCCGCGCTCTCGGATGCGGAAGTGGCCGGAGTGGGACGGCCGTTGAAGATCCGGGCGATCGCCGGGGCCGTCGTCGGCGCGGCCGGTGCGGCCGCGCTCGCAGGATGCGCGGTGAGCGAGAAGACCTCGTCGGCGGCCTCGCTGCTGGGACTCGGCGTGGTGCTGACGCTGATCGCGACAGTGGTGGCGGGACCGCTGCTGGTGCGCCCGGTGATCCGCGTGCTCGGCGGGTCCTTCCCCAAGCTGTTCGGCTCGGTCGGCCGGATGAGCCAGCGCAACGCCCTGCGCAATCCGCGGCGTACGGGCGCCACCGCGGCCGCCCTGATGGTGGGCCTGGCACTGGTCGGTGGTCTTTCGATCGCCAGCGCCTCGATGACCAAGTCCTTCGACAACCAGATCGACAAGACGCTGGGCGCGGACTTCGTCGTACAGAACGCCAACTTCATGCCCTTCCCGCAGGAGATCACTGAGAAGGTGAAGGACGTCGACAGCGCGGGCACCGTCGTGCGGCAGCGCTTCGCGCCCCTCGCGCTGAACATGCCCGACGGCAAGCGGGTGGAGTCGACGGCTTCGGGCTATGACCCGCAGCTGGACCAGGCCGCGCACATCACCTACGCAAGCGGGAACACGGCGGCCGCGCTGGCGCCGGGCAGCATCGCGATGGACCGCGGTTTCGCCGAGGACCACAAGGTGCGCATCGGCTCGGTCCTGCCGGCCGAGTTCGCGGGCGGACAGAAGACCCGGCTGACGGTCGGGGCACTGACGGACATGGACCAGAGCGGCGGGCCCGGGATGCAGGGCGGCCTGTTCATGGGGCTGAGCACCGTCGAGAAGTATCTGCCTGGCGGGCAGGAAGCCGTGCTGTACGTCAACGCCGCGAGCGGCAGCGACGTCAAGGACCTCCGCAAGGCTCTGGAGACGACCCTCGACCCGTACCCGCAGGTGCAGGTACGCGACCAGGCCGACTACAAGGAGCTGATCCGCCAGCAGATCGCCGTGATGCTCTACCTCGTGTACGCGCTGCTGGGGCTCGCGATCGTCATCGCGGTGCTCGGCGTGGTCAACACCCTTGCCCTGTCGGTCGTCGAGCGGACCCGGGAAATCGGACTGCTGCGTGCCATCGGCCTCTCGCGCATCCAGCTGCGGCGCATGATCCGGCTGGAGTCGGTCGTGATCGCGGTCTTCGGGGCACTGCTGGGGCTGGCGCTGGGCATGGTCTGGGGTGTGGCGGTGCAGCAGGTGCTGGCGCTGGAGGGGCTCAAGGCCTTCGCGGTGCCGTGGGGCACGGTCATCGCGGTGGTCGTGGGCTCGGTGATCGTGGGGCTGGCGGCGGCGGTGCTCCCGGCCCTGCGCGCCTCGCGGATGAACGTGCTGGCCGCCATCGCACACGAATAGCCGTCCGCGGGAGGCGAGTTCATGGCCGAGCCGCAGTTGTTCGAGTAGGGCCCGTCTCGCAACGTGGGAAGTCGGTGGCGGGCCCCCGCCCGACCGTGTTTGGCTCGGGGCCATGATCGACGTGCACATACGCCCCGCCACGGCGGACGAGGCGGAGACCGTCCTCGCCTTCTGGAAGGAAGCGGCCGAGGGTACGAGCATCACGGACGACGTGGACGGGGTGACCCGCCTGATCGAGCGCGACCCGGAAGCGCTGATCCTGGCCGAGTCCGGCGGGCTGCTGGTGGGCTCGGTGATCGCGGGTTACGACGGGTGGCGGTGCTCGCTCTACCGTCTCGCCGTGCGTCCTTCGCACCGCAGGCAGGGGATCTCGACGGCGCTGCTCGACGCGGCCGAGCGACGCTTCCTGGCCGTGGGCGGCCGGCGCGGCGACGCCATGGTGCTGGAGGCCAACGAGCGGGCCCAGCGTGCGTGGGCCTCGGCCGGGTACCACCGCGAGGACCACTGGCGCCGCTGGGTGAAGCCCTTTCCCGCTGCGTAGGGGCTCCATTCGCCGCGGCAGCCAGCCCTTTGCCGGTCCTTTACCATAGGTGGACCCCTTCACTCCCCCGTACGAAAGGTGTGAGCGTCCGCCCATGGGCGAGCCTCCCAGTAGCCGACATCGAGCACTCCTCCTGCCCCTGCCCGATCATGGGACGGAGGTGACCCGATGACCGAAGTGCTCCTGCTCGTCGTGGCGGTGCTGCTCTCGCTCGCCTGTGGCGGCTTCGTCGCGGCGGAGTTCTCCCTCACCACCGTCGAGCGCGGGGACCTCGAAGCGGCCGTCGAGCGCGGTGAGCGCGGGGCGGCGAGTGCCCTCAAGGCCGTACGCAGCCTCACCTTCCAGCTCTCCGGCGCCCAGCTCGGCATCACCGTCACCAATCTGGTCGTCGGCATGCTGTCCGAACCGTCGATCGCGAAGCTGATCCGCGGCCCGATGGAGGCACTCGGGCTCTCCCCCTCCGCGGCCTCGTCGGCCGCCCTGGTCATCGGTACCGGACTGTCGACGATCGTGCTGATGGTCGTCGGCGAGCTGGTCCCCAAGAACTGGGCGATCTCCTCGCCGCTGGCCGTGGCGAAGGTGGTGGCGCCCCCGCAGCGGGTCTTCACCGCCGCCTTCAAGCCCTTCATCAGCCATCTCAACAACACGGCCAATCGCATCCTGCGCCGGCTCGGCCTGGAGCCGACCGAGGAGCTGGCCTCCGCCCGCAGCCCGCAGGAACTGGTCGCCCTCGCCCGCCACTCCGCCAAGGAGGGCGCGCTGGAGGCGGACACCGCAGAGCTGTTCGTCCGCACCCTCAAGCTGGCCGAGCTCACCGCGGAGAACGTGATGACCCCGCGGGTCCAGGTCACCGCTCTCGACGTGCTGGCCACCGCCGAGGACGTCGCCAACGCCACGCGCGCGACCGGCCTGTCCCGCTTCCCCGTCTACCAGGGCAGCCTGGACTCCGTCGTCGGCATCGCCCACATCAAGGACGTCCTCGCCGTCCCGGCCGCGCGTCGTCCCCGCCACCGCGTCTCGGAGCTGCTGCGCGAGCCCCTGCTCGTACCCGAGACGCTGACCGTGGACCGGCTGCTCGACCGGCTGTCCGGCAAGAACACCATGGCCGTCGTCATCGACGAGTACGGCGGTACGGCCGGCGTGGTGACCCTGGAGGACATCGTGGAGGAGGTCGTCGGCGAGGTGCGCGACGAGCACGATCCGCACGAGACCCCGGACCTGGCCCCGGCGGGCGAGGACGCCGACGGGCGCTCGCTCTGGTCGGCGGACGGTGCGGCGCGGACCGACCAGCTGGAGCGGGTCGGACTGCGGGTGCCCGACGGCCCCTACGAGACACTCGCGGGCCTCATCGCCGCCACCCTGGGGCGCATCCCCGCCGAAGGCGACCGGATCGAGCTGGCGGACTGGCGGCTCGATGTGGTGGACGCGTCCGGACGGCGGGCGGCCCGGGTGCTGATGCACGCACCGCTCCCCTCGGACGACGACACCGAGGAGGCCGGACGATGATCGCGGTCCAGCTCCTCATCGGCCTGCTGACCCTGGTGGTCAACGCCTTCTTCGTCGGCGCGGAGTTCGCCATGATCTCCGTACGCCGCAGTCAGATCGAGCCGGCGGCGGAAACCGGGAACCGCAGTGCGCGCAGCGTCCTGTGGGGCCTGGAGCACGTCTCGGCACTGCTTGCCGCCGCTCAGCTCGGCATCACGCTGTGCACTCTGGTGCTCGGCATCGTCGCCGAGCCCGCCATCGCGCATCTGCTCGAGCCGGTGTTCGACGCGTTGGGTGTCGCGCACGGCCTGATCCACCCGATCTCGTTCGTGATCGCGCTGTCGCTCGCGACGTATCTGCACATGCTGCTCGGCGAGATGGTGCCCAAGAACATCGCGCTGGCCGACCCCGCGCGCAGTGCGCTGCTGCTCGGCCCTCCGCTGGTCACGCTGGCGCGGGCGCTGCGGCCGGTGATCTTCACGGTCAACGCCCTCGCCAACGGGCTGCTGAAACTGCTGCGGGTGGAGACCAGGGACGAGGTTTCCGCGACCTACTCGGACGACGAGCTGGCCCGGCTGGTGCGGGACGCGGGTGACGCCGGTCTGCTCGACGACCGCTCGGCCGAGCGCCTGCGCGACGCACTGGAGCTGGGACGGCGACCGGTGCGCGATGTCGTGATGCCGGTCGAGCGGGTGGTGTACGCGCAGGCCGGGACGACGCCCGAGCAGCTGGAGATGCTGTCGGCCGAGTCCGGGTTCTCCCGCTTCCCGGTGGTGGACTCGGGCAGCCAGATCCTCGGCTATCTCCATGTGAAGGACGCGCTGGACGCGACTCCGCGCGATGTGCCGTTCCCCGTCACCGCCCTGCGCCCGATCGCGCGGGTGCGTGCGGCGACCCCGCTCGACGACGTACTGACGGCGATGCGGCGCAGCCGTACTCATCTGGCGGCGGTGCTGGACGAGGACGGCACACCGGAGGGCCTGGTGACGATGGAGGACGTCCTGCGGGAGCTGGTGGGCAGGCCCGGTTAGCTCGTCCCGGTGGTTGGCGCGGTGGCGGCCCGTTCCGTGGTCTCGGTGAGACCCGGGCCGGGCCGTCCGGCTTTGGCCGCGCCGATCGCGGTGAGTACGGCGAGGAGGGTGGCCATGCCCGCGGTGGCGAGTGCGGCCTGCCAGTCGACGTCGAAGAGGTTCGCCGCGCCGGCCGTCAGGACGGCGATCAGGGACTGGGCGAAGGTGCGCAGGGCGCGCTCCGCGGTGGCTTTCCAGAAGTCTGCGGTGAACATGCTCTGGACATGCTGCGGAACGCGCCGTAGCGACAGACCCGGCGGCAGAACTCGAGCGCGTCGACTTGGAGCGCCCGTCGGGCTAGAGCGCCGTCGCCGCCAGCCAGGCGTCCAGAGCGGCACGGTCGCCGCTGATGCCGAAGCGTGCGTCGTCCGCACGGTGGCGTCCGTACACGAGCAGCAGCAGATCGCCCGCCATGGCCTCGACTCCGGCGGCGGCTTCATCGGCGCTCTTCGTCCAGGAGTAGCCGCCGTCCCCGAAGCTGATCGTCCAGGCGGCACCGGTGTCCCTGGCCGTCAGCCGGACCGAGCCCCTCGCGAGGGCGGCGACCGGCTCGGCGATCCAGGAGTAGTACGGGAGGTTCTCCAGGAACTCCTCTATGCCGTCGGTGGCCGTGCCCGCGGCGATACGCGGTTCCACGCCCAGCGCGAGTTCGGCGTCGGCGAGATGGACGACGGCCTCGAAGAGCAGCCGCCGCGGGAAGAAACGCACTCGCTGATCGGCTCCGTGGGACCACATCGGCGTATCCGGGTCGACGCCGCGCAGCGTCCTCAGCGTGGTTTCGGCGCTGCGGGCGAGCCACTGCGGATACGCCCTGGGGTCGTCGGGGAGTTCGAGGGGGACGTCCCGCGACCAGACGCGCTCGGCGGCCCGGGTCCGCACAAGATGTTCCATCCAGCGTTGCGTGGCGCCGTGGTGCTTGACGAGATCGGCGAAGGTCCAGCCGGGGCAGCTGGGAACGGGCGTGGCCGGGTCCACGTCCCGTACGGTCTCGACGAACCGGCGCTCCAGATGCTCGACCGAGTCGCAGTACAGCTCGTGCTCGTCGTCGTCGAGACCGAAGCTCTCGGGGATCCGCAGCAGATCGTCGCGCCAGGCTCCGTCGGGCTCGCGGGCGGCGGCCCGGCGGATCAGTGCGGAGAGGGCCCGGCGGTCCCTGGGCGAGAGGCGCCCGAGCAGATAGCCGGTGTTCTCCAGCCATTTGACGGCGGTGTCGGGGTCCAGGACATCGTCGTCACAGGTGTCGATCGTGGTCACCAGATCGGCCAGCGTTTCGGCAAGCGCGTTCAGCAGCGCGTCACTCACGGAGCTCCCCTCCCGGTACGGAACCGACGGACCTTACCGCGCGGTAGGATCGCTCCGCCATGGAGATGAATGCTAATTACACTAGTTTTGTCGCGGTGGGCGATTCCTTTACCGAAGGCATGTCCGACCTTCTGCCGGACGGCTCCTACCGCGGCTGGGCGGATCTGCTCGCAGCCCGAATGGCCGCGCGCACTCCGGGATTCCGATACGCGAATCTCGCCGTCCGCGGAAAGCTCATCGGCCAGATCGTCGACGAGCAGGTGCACGTGGCGGCCGCCATGCAGGCCGATGTGATCACGCTGGTGGGCGGGCTCAATGACACCCTGCGGCCCAAGTGCGACATGGGCAGGGTGCGCGGGCTCCTGGAGGAGGCCGTGGAAAAGCTGACGCCGTCCTGCCGTCAGCTGGTCCTGATGCGCAGCCCCGGCCGCAACGGTCCGGTGATGGAGCGCTTCCGCCCCCGCATGGAGGAGCTGTTCGCTTACGTCGACGAACTGGCCGCCCGGCACGGTGCCCTGGTGGTGGATCTGTACGGCTCCGAAGTGCTCGGCGACCAGCGGATGTGGGACGTGGACCGGCTGCATCTGACGGCCGAGGGGCACCGGCGCGTCGCCGAGGCGGTCTGGCAGACCCTCGGGCACGACGCGGAGGAGGACTGGCGAGCACTGCTGCCGCCCGCGGTGCTGCCGGGCTGGACGGTGCGGCGGGTCGGCGACCTGCGGTTCGCACGCCAGTATCTGGGTCCGTGGGTCGCGCGACGGCTGACGGGGCGCTCATCGGGCGACGGCCTTCCGGCGAAGCGGCCCGAGCTGCTGCCGTACGAGGATCCGCGTTCGTAGTAAGCCACAAACCGGACCGGGGCGCTGGCCTGCGCAAACCGCCAGTAGAATCCGTACACGTGACAGCCAAGCCCCGCATCCCCAATGTCCTGGCCGGCCGCTACGCCTCCGCGGAGCTGGCCGTCCTGTGGTCCCCCGAGCAGAAGGTGAAGCTGGAGCGTCAGCTCTGGCTCGCGGTGCTGCGCGCCCAGAAGGACCTCGGCATCGAGGTGCCCGAGGCCGCCATCGCCGACTACGAGCAGGTGCTCGACCAGGTCGACCTGGCGTCGATCGCCGAGCGCGAGAAGGTCACCCGCCACGATGTGAAGGCGCGCATCGAGGAGTTCAACGCGCTGGCGGGCCACGAGCAGGTCCACAAGGGCATGACGTCCCGCGATCTGACGGAGAACGTCGAGCAGCTGCAGATCCGGCTCTCGCTGGAGCTGATGCGCGACCGCACGGTCGCGGTTCTCGCCCGGCTCGGCAAGCTCTCCGGTGAGTACGCCGAGCTGGTGATGGCCGGACGCTCGCACAATGTCGCGGCGCAGGCCACGACCCTGGGCAAGCGCTTCGCGACCGCGGCCGACGAGCTGCTCGTGGCGTACGGACGCCTCGAAGATCTGCTGGGCCGCCACCCGCTGCGCGGCATCAAGGGCCCGGTCGGCACGGCGCAGGACATGCTCGACCTCCTCGGCGGCGACGCCGCGAAGCTTGCCGAGCTCGAGCAGCGCATCGCCGGGCATCTGGGCTTCGCGCACGCGTTCACCTCGGTCGGTCAGGTCTACCCCCGTTCGCTCGACTACGACGTGGTCTCCGCGCTGGTGCAACTGGCCGCCGCGCCGTCCTCGGTCGCCAAGACGATCCGGCTGATGGCCGGTCACGAGCTGGTCACCGAGGGCTTCAAGCCCGGCCAGGTCGGCTCCTCCGCGATGCCGCACAAGATGAACACCCGCTCCTGCGAGCGCGTCAACGGCCTGATGGTCATCCTGCGCGGCTATGCCTCGATGACCGGCGAGCTGGCGGGCGACCAGTGGAACGAGGGCGATGTCTCCTGCTCCGTGGTGCGCCGGGTCGCGCTGCCGGACGCGTTCTTCGCCTTCGACGGTCTCCTGGAGACCTTCCTGACCGTGCTCGACGAGTTCGGCGCCTTCCCCGCCGTCGTCGCCCGCGAGCTGGACCGCTACCTCCCCTTCCTCGCCACCACCAAGGTGCTGATGGGTGCCGTACGGGCCGGGGTCGGCCGTGAGCTCGCGCACGAGGCCATCAAGGAGAACGCGGTCGCGTCGGCGCTGGCGATGCGGGAGCAGGGCGCCGAGCGCAATGAGCTGCTCGACAAGCTGGCCGCGGACGAGCGGATTCCGCTGGACCGGGCGCAGTTGGACGCGCTGATGGCCGACAAGCTGTCGTTCACGGGCGCGGCCGCAGACCAGGTGGCTGCCGTGGTCTCCCGGATCGAGGAGATCGTCAAGCAGCACCCGGAGGCTGCCGGTTACACCCCGGGGTCGATCCTCTGACCCCCGAGGAGCTGGAGGCCGCCCGCGACCGCATCGTTCCGGATGTGGCGGCGGGCGGGCTTTCCGTACTGTTCTGCGGTATCAACCCGGGCCTGATGACCGCGGCGACGGGCCATCACTTCGCCCGGCCCGGCAACCGCTTCTGGCCGGTGCTGCATCTGTCGGGCTTCACACCACGGCAGTTCAGGCCCGCCGAGCAGGAAGAACTGCTCGGGCATCGACTGGGCATCACCAATGTGGTGGCCAGGGCGACGGCTCGCGCCGACGAACTGAGCGACGAGGAGTTCCGCGAGGGCGGACGGCTCCTGACGGCCAAGGTCGAGCGGCTGCGTCCACGATGGCTGGCGGTCGTCGGTGTCACCGCGTACCGAACGGCCTTCGGCGAGAAGAGAGCCAAGATCGGGCCTCAGGAGCGCACGATCGGCGGGACGAAGATCTGGGCGCTGCCCAATCCGAGCGGGCTCAACGCACACTGGACCGCGCAGTCGATGGCTGAGGAATTCGGGCGGCTGCGCAAGGCCGCGGAAGCGGACGGTTCGCCGGCGGACGGCGCTGTCTAAAGCGGTTCCATCCCGCTAGAGCGGGTCTATCTCGGTGACCACGGCCAGCAGCTGGAACCTCGACAGTCCCACCGCTATCCACCGGTCCTCGTTCCGCCACAGATGCAGCCATTCCATCTGCTCGCTGAGCCTGCGCCACGGGTCGGGCACTTCTTCGTCCCTCTCGACGCGCAGCCGCGTACCGGCGAGGCTGAACAGGTCCGGCTCGCCCCAGCGTCGTTCGAGTACGTTCAGCAGGGCGCCGTGCTCCTCGGCACGCTGGTCGGCCGCCGCGTCCCCGCCCTCGTCATCGTCCGCTCCGTCGCCGAACTGCCCGTTCAGCTCCGCGATGTGAAATCCGGGGCCTCCCGAGCCGACGTCCGACGGGCCGGGCTCCGCGGGGAAGTCCCGGGAGCGCAGCAAGTCGATCGTGTCGAGGTGCTGTGCCGTGGTCATGCCCCCCAGTAAACCGGCCCGCACTGACATTTGGCTGTCCGTCAGGCATCCCGGCGGCGCAGCGCCCACCGCCGCGCGCCAAGATTGCTCGCCGCCGTCGCGGCCAGCGAGTACGATCCGCCACACACGCGCTCGAGCTGGGAGGACACACGGTGGGGCGGCTGACCGGCGGAGACCCGTCGCTGCTGCGGCGGATCAACTCCGCGGTGGTACTCCATGCACTGCGGGGCGCTGACTCCCCCACGCTCACGGATCTGACCCGGATCACCGGTCTGTCCCGGCCGACCGTCGAGGGCGTGATCGAGGGGCTCATGGAGGGCGGCCTCGTCGTCGAGAGCATCCCCGAGGAGGGCGGCACCCGCCGTCAGGGGCGCCCCGCCCGGCGGTTCAGGTTCCGTGCCGAGGCCGGTCATCTGCTGGGTGTCGAGATCGGGGCCCACCGGATCGCCGCCCTGCTGTCCGGCCTGGACGGGCGGATCATCGGCGCCGGATCCAGGGAGGTCTCCGAGACGGCCTCGGCGGACGAGCGGCTTGAGCGGGTGCGGCAGGTCGTCGCCGACGTCCTGCGCAGGACCGGCGTCGCCCGCAGCAGCCTGCGGGCCGTCGGAGTCGGCTCCCCCGGCATCGTGGAGGCCGACGGAACCGTACGGCTCGGGACCGCGCTGCCCGGCTGGACCGGTCTGGCGCTCGGCGAGCGGCTGCGCAGATCGTTCCGCTGCCCCGTGCTGGTCGAGAACGATGCCAACGCCGCCGCGGTGGCCGAGCATTGGAAGGGCGCGGCGACCGAGTCCGACGACATCGTCTTCGTACTGGCCGGGCTCAGCCCGGGTGCGGGCTCGCTGATCGGCGGCCGGCTGCACCGCGGTTTCGGGGGCGCGGCGGGCGAGATCGGGGCGCTGCATCTGCTCGGCCGCGAAGTGACGCCGGAGAAGCTGCTGTCGACGACCGACGAGCCGCTGCATCCGCTGGACGAGCAGGCGGTCGCCGATGTCTTCGCCCACGCCAAGCAGGGTGATCCGAGAGCGCAGGAGGCCGTCGAGCGGTTCATCCAGCGACTGGTTCACGATGTGGCGGCGCTGGTGCTGGCGCTCGACCCGGAGCTGGTTGTCATCGGCGGCTGGGCCGCGGGACTCGACGGCGTACTCGATCCGCTGCGCGACGAGTTGTCCCGGTACTGTCTGCGCCCGCCGCGGGTGGCTCTGTCGCTGCTCGGCGAGGCGGCCGTGGCGACCGGTGCGCTGCGTCTGGCGCTCGACCATGTCGAGGAGCAGCTGTTCGCCGTCGAGGGAACAGTGACGGCCCGCCGCTGAGCGCTAGCTCGGTGCGACGGGCCGTAGGTGCCCTGCGTAACGCGAAGGGCGAGACTCAGGAGGCGCGGCGCTCCTGGTCGTGGTGGCTGATCTCCAGATCGCCGGAGTCCCCGAAGGTCAGCCGGCAGGTGTCGGCGCGGTAGGTGGCCACCGAGACGGCGGCGGTCCTGCCCTCGGAGAAGTAGCGCGTGGTGACGACCAAAACGGGCGCGCCCGGCAGCCGGTCGAGCTCCTTGGCATCGTCGGCGCGGGCCGAGCCCAGCTCCACCGCGCGGTCCTGCCCCTCGAACTCGAGGCGCTGGAGCTCACGCAGTACGGCGCGGGCCCGCGCGGGGCCGGACGGAGCGTCGATCGCGGACAGTTCGGGCACGGCGGAGGCCGGGATGTACAGGAGCTCGGCGGCGACCGGCTGACCGTGGGAGACGCGCAGCCTGCGGACGGAGTGCGTCTGTTCGTCGGCCTCGGTCTCCAGCAGTCGCGCGACCGCGGCCGGCGGGACGACAGTCTGGCAGTCGACGGACTGCCAGGAGTCCTGCCCGGCGCCCGGCCAGGCCTGCTCGGTGGTGGAGACGTCGACGCCCATGCGGGGCGGCGCGACGGTCGTGCCGACGCCGCGACGGCGCTGCAACCGGCCTTCCAGCTCCAGCTGTTCGAGGGCCTGACGGAGTGTGGCGCGGGCGACTCCGAAGCGAGCGGCGAGATCTCGCTCGTTGGGCAGGATCTCCCCCACCGAGAAATCGGAGTCGAGTGCTTCGCCGATCACGGTCTTGAGGTGCCAGTACTTAGGTTCCGGCACCGATTCGAGCTGCGTGGTCCCCACCCTGATCCTCCGCAATCGCCGTTCCAGCGGCGGCTATTCCGCGCCCTTGTTTATTAAAGGTTCCTGCACTAACTCTGCGACCATAGGACGGTACAACTACTTGGTCAAGACCAATCCTGCGGCCGTTACGCAGCGGAACCAGCCGGATTCGCTGGGCGTTCACAGGACGTTCGTACCGCGTGACACACCCGCAGCAACAGACCCCGTGGCCGGATCCGGACACGGGGTCTGACGTGCGAAGGGACGCTCTACCGCGGGGTCAGCGAGGTGAGCTTGTCGGGGTTGCGGATGATGTAGAGGCACTGAATCCGACCGTCCAGCACCTCCACCTGGAAGACGGTGTCCGGCTTTCCCGCGGAGAGCACGAGGAGCGCGGGCGCACCATTGAGCTCGATGAAGCGGAAGTCCATCTCCGGGACCGGCTGCTGCGTCACGGCGAACAGGAAGCGTCCGACCTTGTCCGCGCTCTCCATGACCCGCAGCGGCGCCTTGGCCTTGCCGCCGCTGTCGCCCACCAGGCGCACGTTGGGCGCCAGCAGGTTCAGCAGCGACTCCAGGTCACCGCCGGTGGCGGCGGCCAGGAAGCGCTCGGTGAGGTCGCGGCGTTCGGTGGGATCGACGTCGTAGCGGGGCTTGCGCTCCTCGACATGGCGGCGGGCCCGGCCCGCGAGCTGCCGAACGGCCGCCTCGGAGCGGTCGAGGGTGGTTGCGATCTCCGCGTACGGGAATCCGAAGGCCTCGCGCAGCACGAACACCGCGCGCTCCAGCGGCGACAGCGCCTCCAGCACGACCAGGACGGCGAGGCTGACGGATTCGGCGAGAACGGCCTGTTCGGCGGTGTCCGGGACGGTATGGCCGAAGTCGGTGGCGAGCGGTTCGGGCAGCCAGGGGCCGACATACGCCTCGCGCCGCGACTGGGCCTGGCGCAGCCGGTCGATGGCGAGGCGGGTGGTGATCCGTACGAGGTAGCCGCGCGGTTCGCGGACCTCGCTGCGGTCCGCGGCCGACCAGCGCAGCCAGGCCTCCTGCACCACGTCCTCGGCGTCGGCCACCCGGCCGAGCATGCGGTAGGCCACGCCGGTCAGGACGGGCCGGTGCTCTTCGAAGACGTCTGTCACGGTGTCGGTTGCCACGCCTCCATCCCAACCCACCGCGCAGTGCCTGTCCAGCCGGTCGGGGTGCGGTGCGCGACACAGCGTGCGGCCGCGTAGGCTCGCCCCCTTGAACTGGAAGCTACCGAGCGGTAATTGTTACTGACAAGCCGTCTAAAACGTCTTCACGCGGGCGACACCAGGGAGCAGCAAGCAATGGCCGAGAAGATCGCGTTCTCCATCGAGTCCGCCCGCGGCAGCCAGGCGCTGTCCGTCACCTACGAGCGCGCGGGCAAGGGCGAGCCGCTGCTGCTGCTCCATGGAATCGGGCACCACTGGCAGGCCTGGGAACCGGTCATGGGAATCCTGGCGGCGGAGCGCGATGTCATCGCCGTCGACCTGCCCGGCTTCGGCACGTCCCCCGCGCTGCCCGACGGTGTTTCGTACGACCTCACCACCGTCGGCTCGGTCCTCGGCGCGCTGTGCGAGTCGCTGGCGATCGAACGCCCCCATGTGGCGGGGAACTCCCTGGGAGGGCTGCTCGCCCTGGAGCTGGGCCGGGAAAAGCTCGTCCGGTCGGTCACGGCTCTGTCGCCCGCCGGCTTCTGGTCGCCGGGCGAGCGCCAGTACGCCTTCGGGATGCTGCTCACCATGCGACGCGCGGCCCAGGTGTTGCCGCTGCCGCTGATCGAGGGGCTGTCCCGGTCGACCGCCGGTCGGGCTGCGCTGACCAGCAGCATCTACGCCCGGCCGGGACGGCGATCACCCGAGGCGGCGGTCGCGGAGACCCTCGCCCTGCGCGAGGCCACCGGTTTCCACCAGACGCTCGCCGCCGGCCGCGACGTCCTGTTCACCGACGATGTGCCCGATGTGCCGGTCACCATCGGCTGGGGCACACGGGACCGGCTGCTGCTGCGCCGCCAGGGCATCCGGGCCAAGCACGTCATCCCCGCTGCCCGGCTGGTGCGACTGCCCGGCTGCGGTCATGTCCCCATGAACGACGATCCCGCGCTGGTCGCCCGCGTGATCCTGGACGGCAGCCGCTGACCGTGTGAACACGCCCGAGCCGAGTGCGGCGCCCACCCCGACCAGCACACCGCCCGCCGCCTGGGGCGCGCCGAACGAGCCCGTCCCCACGAGTGGCGCGCTCAGTGCGGCGGCAACGGGGATCAGTCCGGAGAACAGAGTGGCGCGCTCGGCGCCGATGCGCTGAACACCCATGTACCAGGTGACGAATCCGACGACCGTGACGACGGCCGCCTGCCACAGCAGTGCGAGCGTCTCCGTCTGCCCCGGCGCGCGCACAAAGCCCGCGCCGTCGAGGACGAGGCCGAGGACCGTGGACTCGACGGCGGCGATGCCGCAGACCGTGGCGGTGAGCAGTTTGGGACCCAGCGGGCGCAGCACCGGCGTGGCCAGTACGGCGAAGCCGACCTCACCCGCCAGCGCCCCCACCGACCACACGATGCCGATCAGGTCGGTACGGCCCCACCCCTGGACGGTGAAGGCCCCGGCTGCCACCAGCAGCGCTCCGTAGAGGACGGGCCGGGCGGGCCGTCGGCCGTCCAGGAGCGGTACGAGCACGGCGACGATGACGGGCGCGCAGCCGACGAACACGCCCGGAACAGCAGGCTCCGAAGTGCGTTCCGCGGCCAGGATCGCCAGATTGAATCCGACCATGCCGACGGCGGCGAGCACGGCGAGACGTACCCACTGCGACCGGCCGAGGGCCCGCAGCGGCGCGAGCGCGGACCGGCCGCCGAGCAGCGGCAGCAGGAGCAGACAGGCCAGGGCGTAGCGCAGCGCCTGACCGCCTGCGTACGGATAGTCCCCGAGGACGCTGTTGGCGGTGAAGGAGGCGCCGACGAGGACGTAGGCGAAGCTGACGAGCAGCGCCCCGCGCAGGGAATTCGCGTTCATGTGGCGACGCTATGGATCGGGGCGGTCCCGGTTAAGGTCCACTTCCATGACGTCATCGGGGACCACTTCTGCCGCGGGTGGATCTTCACGCGGTGAGGCCTGGAACACCGCCTGGGAACTGCTCCTGCCCGCGGCCGCCGCCCCGGCCCGGCAGCGCGGGCGGGCCCTGCAATCGGCGCTGCGCGACGCCGTGCGGTCCGGACGGCTCGCGGCGGGCACCCGGCTGCCGTCGAGCCGCGAGCTCGCCGCGGATCTGGAGGTCTCGCGTGGCCTGGTCACCGAGGCGTACGAGCAGCTGACCGCCGAGGGCTATCTGCGCAGCGACCGGGGCGCGGGCACCTGGGTCGGCGACGCGACGCGCCCGGCTGTGCGCGGGACGCGGGACCTGGCGCCGCGTGCTGCCGGCGCGCTGGTGGACTTCCGTCCCGGGACACCGGATCTCTCGCTCTTCCCGCGCGCCGCGTGGGCCGCCACGCACAAGTCGGTGCTCGCGCGGCTGCCGCACCGGGCCCTGGGCTATCCCGATCCGCGCGGACTGCCTGAACTGCGCACCGCGCTTGCCTCGTTGCTCACCCGGCGGCGCGGCGTGGTGGCCGATCCGGAGTCTCTGGTGGTGTGTTCGGGTGTCGCGCAGGCGATGACGCTGCTCGGATTCGTCCTGCACGGCCACGGCCTGCGGACGGTGGGTGTCGAGGACCCGGGCAGCCCCGAACACGCGTCGCTGTTCGCTGCGGCCGGGCTGAGCACGACGCCGCTGCCGCTGGACGACGAAGGGCTCGCCACCGAGCCGCTGGAGCGGTCCGGAGCCCGTGCCGTGGTGACCACTCCGGCCCACCAGTTCCCGACCGGAATCGCCTACTCCGCGAGGCGTCGCACCGAACTCCTCGACTGGGCACGGTCGGTGGACGGCCTGATCGTCGAGGACGACTACGACGGCGACTTCCGCTACGACCGCGCACCCGTCGGAGCTCTGCAGGGGCTCGATCCCGACCGCGTCGCCTACACGGGCTCGGTCAGCAAGTCACTTGCGCCGGGGCTTCGGCTCGGCTGGCTGGTGGTGCCCGGCCGCCTGGCGGACGAGGTGATCGAACGCAAACGCACCATGGATCTCGGCAACCCCGCCCTCGACCAGGCACTCCTTGCGGACTTCGTCAACCGCGGCGGCTACGACCGGCAGTTGCGCCGCTGTCAGCGCGCCTACCGGGAGCGGCGGGACACCCTTGTCGCGGCGCTCGCGGAGCACTGTGCGGGCTCGGAGGTCAGCGGCATCGCGGCCGGGCTGCACATCATCGCGACGCTCCCGGAGCGCTACGGCCCGGGACCCCGGTTTGTTGAGCGCGCGGCCGCGGCCGGTGTCGCGGTGCGCCCGCTGGCCGACTACCGGGTGGCGAGCGCCGAGGACAGGGGCGTACGTCTGGTGATCGGGTACGCGCAACTGTCGCCGTCCGACATCGTGCGCGGGGTGCGCCTGATGGCCGAAGCGGCAATGCCGTAGGGCGCGTTGTTCACGTGGGGTTCGCGTTACGGCCGTGGCCGGGCGTTAGGCATGGCTCGGCACACCCGCCCGACCTGCCCCAGGAGGCCCAGCGATGTCCCACAGCCCGCGGAGTTCGTCCCCCGACCGCCGTTCCGTACTGCGTGGCACGGTCGCCGCGTCGGCGGCGCTGGCACTGCCCGCACTGGCAGCCGCGCCCGCACTGGCGCTCTCCGGCCGCCCCGGCGCCGCCTGGGGTGTGCAGACCGGCGATGTCACCTCCTCGTCCGGCCTGGTGTGGGTCCGCTCGGACCGGCCCGCCCGGATGATCGTCGAGACCTCGGCCACGGACTCCTTCCGGCACACGCACCGCTGGCACGGGCCCCTGCTCGGGCCCGGCACTGACTTCACCGGTACGACGTCGCTGCGCGGCCTGCCCGCGGGCGAGCAGGTGCACTACCGGGTGACGCTCGCCGACCCCGACGACCCGCGGCGCACGGGCGAGCCGGTGTACGGGACGTTCCGTACGGCTCCCTCGAAGCGCCGGGAGGGTGTGCGTTTTCTGTGGTCGGGCGACATCGCGGGCCAGGGCTGGGGCATCAACCCGGACATCGGCGGCTTCCGCGCGTACGAGGAAATGCGGCGTCTGGACCCGGACTTCTTCCTGTGCAGCGGTGACACGGTCTACGCGGACGGTGTGATCCAGCCGAGCGTGACCCTGCCGGACGGGCGGATCTGGCGCAACATCACCACCGAGGAGAAGTCCAAGGTGGCGCAGACGCTGGCCGACTTCCGCGGCAACTTCCGCTACAACCTGCTCGACGAGAACGTCCGGCGCTTCAACGCACAGGTCCCCACCGTCGTGCAGTGGGACGACCACGAGGTGCGCAACAACTGGTACCCGGGCCAGATCCTCGACGATGTGCGCTACACCGAGAAGAACGTGGATGTGCTCGCCGAGCGCTCGATGCAGGCCTTCAGCGAGTACTTCCCCATCTCCACGCTCCCCTCGCAGGGCCGCGACGGCCGTGTCCACCGCGTGGTGCGCTACGGCCCGCTGCTCGACGTTTTCGTCCTCGACATGCGGTCGTACCGCAACGCCAACTCCCCGGGCCGGCAGGCCGACGACACCCAGGGCATCCTCGGCGCCGAGCAGCTCGCCTGGCTGAAGCGTGAGCTGTCGCGCTCGCGTGCGGTGTGGAAGGTGATCGCCGCCGACATGCCGCTCGGTCTGGTCGTGCAGGACGGCGCGACGAACTTCGAGGCCGTGGCGCAGGGCGATCCCGGCGTGCCTCTCGGCCGTGAGCTGCAGATCGCCGAGCTGCTTCGTTTCATCAAGCACTGCCGGATCACGGGCACGCTCTGGCTCACGGCGGATGTCCACTACACGTCTGCGCAGCACTACGCGCCCGAGCGGGCGGCTTTCAAGGACTTCGCGCCGTTCTGGGAGTTCGTCTCGGGTCCGCTGGCGGCGGGCGGCTTCCCGGCCAACACGCTCGACGGCACCTTCGGGCCCGAGCGTGTCTTCGTGCGGGCGCCGGAGCGCGCGAATGTCTCGCCGATGGAGTCCCCGCAGTACTTCGGGGAGGTCGACATCGACGGCGGCAGCGGCGAGCTGACGGTGCGGCTGCGGGCCGAGGGCGGGACGGTTCTGTTCAGCAAGGTGCTCCAGCCGGGGCGCGTGGGGCAGTAGTACGCGCGCGCTGCCGCGAATCAGGGAGCCGAACAGTCCACGCCAGAAACGGAAAAAACCAGCCGATAGCGACCCAGATCCGGGCTTAACCCATCAGTCACAAAGCGTTCGTGATCACGCAACACCATTCGGTCACAGTGATGCCATGACTGATGTGACTTCTGCGAAGACCGCCCGCCGTCCACACCACTGGCGGCGGGATCTCGTCGAGTTGGCGGCCCTGTTCACCGCCGTGGCCGTCGCCGATGCCATCGCCAACATGGTCGGGCACGCGCCCGACGGCCCGTTCCTGCTCATCGCCTCGGCCGTGGTGCTCATCGCCACGGCCGCCTTCCACACATGGTGGGCACGACGCCACAGCCATGCCCCTCCGGCTCTCACGTCCGATACCGCCGGAGGGGCGCAGGAGGCCGGCGCGACCGGGCTCGTGGCCGGGGGCGGCGAGCTGTTCGAGACCTCGCTGTGGCGGATGCGTACCACCGTGCGGGACACCCCCGGCAGCCTCGCCGCGCTGTGCACCGCCCTCGCCCGGCACCGGGTGGACATCCTGACCCTGCAGACACACCCGCTCGCCGAGGGCACGGTGGACGAGTTCCTGCTGCGTGCCCCCACATCCCTCCAGGCCCAGCAGCTGACTCGGGAGATCTCGGCGGCGGGCGGCAGCAGCACCTGGATCGAGCGCGCCGACGCCCACGATCTCGTCGACACCCCGACCCGGGTGCTCGGCCTCGCCACCCGTACCGCCCTGGACGCGGCCGAACTTCCGCTGGCGCTGCGCCAGTTGCTCGGCCGCTGCACGATCCACTCGCTGCCCGCCGTCAGCCTCTCCGGCCGGCCCACGGGCGATACGCCTCCCGTCGAGGGCGTGCTGGAGGAGACGGTGATGCGGCTGCGCGATCCGAACGGCGGCGCGATCACCGTCGAGCGGCCCTATCTCCCCTTCACGCCCACGGAGTTCGCCCGGGCGAGGGCTCTGGTCGAGCTGGACGCCCGCCTCGGCCCCCGCGTCCCGCGCAGCGAGGACGTCCTCACCCTCCCCGAGGGCAATGAGATCACCGTGCGCCGCGCCGACCAGGGCGATGTCCCGGCAGCGAGGGCCATGCACGACCGCTGCTCCGACCGCACCCTCAGCCTGCGCTACCACGGCCCGATCGGCGACGCCGACCGCTATCTCAACCATCTCCTCAGTCCGCGCTTTGGCCGCACACTCGCCGTGCAGACGACCTCCGGCAAGCTCGTCGCCCTCGGTCATCTGCTGTGGGACGGCGACGAGACCGAGGTCGCCCTGCTCGTCGAGGACGCCTGGCAGCGCCGGGGCATCGGCGCGGAGCTGCTCGGCCGACTGGTCGACCTGGCCGTCGAGGCAGGCTGCGAGAGCGTCTACGCCGTGACCCAGTCGTCCAACACCGGCATGGTCGCGGCCATGCGCGGCCTCGGGCTGCCGCTCGACTTCCAGATCGAGGAGGGCACGCTGGTGATCACCGCCCGACTGGACGCGACTGCCGTACGCCCCCGCGCTCGCTTCGAACAGGCTGAGCGCTGAGGGCCTCGGTCAGATCGCGCCACAGATCCTCGACGTCCTCGAGCCCGACCGACAGCCGCAGCAGCCGGTCGCTGACGCCCGCCGAGCGCCGGTCTCCCTCAGCCACGATGCGGTGGCTGATGGAGGCGGGGTGCTGGATCAGTGTGTCGACGCTGCCGAGACTGACCGCGGGAGTGATCAGCCGTACGCCCGCGATCACGGCGTGCGGGTCGCCGTACACCTCGAAGGAGACCATCGCACCGCCGATCCGCGGATAGTGGACGCGGGCGACGCGCGGGTCGGCCGCGAGGCGGCAGGCCAGGTCGGCGGCGGTGGTGGAGGCGGCCCGTACCCGTACCGGCAGGGTCGACAGTCCCCGAAGCAGCAGATATCCCGCCAGCGGGTGCAGAACACCGCCGGTAGCGAAGCGCACCTGGCGCAGCTTGCCCGCGAATTCCTCGTCGCAGGCCACCACTCCGCCCATCACATCGCCGTGCCCGCCCAGATACTTCGTGGCACTGTGCAGCACGAGCCGGGCGCCGTCCTCGACCGGCCGCTGGAGCACGGGCGTGGCGAAGGTGTTGTCGACGAGCAGCGGCACGGAGCCGCAGGCGTGGCGCACGGCCCGCAGATCGACCTCCGCCAGCGTCGGGTTCGCGGGCGTCTCCACCATCACCAGACCGGTGTCCGGCCGGATCGCCTCGGCGATGCCCGCCGGGTCGGTCCAGGTCACCTCGGTGCCCAGCAGCCCGGCACCGAGCAGATGGTCGCTGCAGCCGTACAGCGGACGCACCGCGACCACATGGCGCAGGCCCATGCTCGCCCGTACCAGCAGTACGGCGGTGAGGGCCGCCATGCCGCTGGCGAAGGCGACCGCGCTCTCGGTCCCCTCGAGCCGGGCCAGGGCGGTCTCGAAGCGGGCCGTGGTCGGGTTGTCCAGCCTGGCGTAGACGGGCGGCCCCTCCAGGCGCGCTCCGGTGGCGGCGAACTCGTCGATCCGTGCCGCTTCGCCAGCGGCGTCGTAGGAGGGGTAGGTGGTCGACAGATCCAGCGGCGGGGCATGCAGACCGAGCTGCGCGAGATCCTCGCGTCCGGCGTGGACTGCTTCGGTGGCCAGCGCCCGGGGTGAGTGGGCGGCGAAGGCTGCGTTCTCCATGCCCGCACTGTGAACACCCACCGGCAGGTCGTGGCCATGGCCCGTGTTACGTTCGGCGAATGGCTGAAACTGTCGCTCTCGACCCGGTGGATCTTCAGATACTCCGGCTGCTGCAGAACGACGCCCGGACCACCTACCGCGATCTGGCGGCGGAGGTCGGAGTCGCTCCTTCCACGTGCCTTGACCGGGTGGCGAGGCTGCGCCGCGCCGGTGTGATCCTCGGGCACCGGCTGGCCCTGGACCCGGCCCGGCTGGGGCGCGGACTGGAGGCGCTGCTCTCCGTACAGGTCCGTCCGCACCGGCGTGAACTGATCGGTCCGTTCGTCGAGCGCATCCGGGCTCTGCCCGAGTCCCGCGCGCTGTTCCATCTCACGGGCCCGGACGACTACTTGGTACATGTGGCTGTGGCGGACACCGCGGATCTGCAACGACTTGTCGTGGACGAGTTCACCTCCCGGCGCGAGGTCGCCCGGGTCGAAACCCGGCTGATCTTCCAGCAGTGGGACTGCGGCCCGCTGCTGCCTCCTCAGACAGGTGGCTGACAGGCCGCTGGGACTCGATGATGGTGACGCGGAGGCCCCACTCGTATGAGGATGTGCCCATGTCAGTCACCCTCAGCAGCCAGCTGCCCCGCCAGGTCGCCGACGCATACGTCGACGCGCTCATCGAACTCGATCCGACGATTGGCACATATCTCGGGGTCAAGGAGAGCTCGGGTCTCCTTCCCGACTACTCCCCCGCAGGTCAGGAGGCATTCGCCGAGCTCGCACGCGAGACGCTGGCCAGGCTCGACCATGCGGAGAAGCTGCCGGGTGCCGAGAACGACGCCGAGCGGCGCTGCGGGCGGCTGCTGCGGGAGCGTCTGACGGCCGAACTCGCTGTTCACGAGGCTGATGAGGGTCTGCGTACGGTGAGCAACCTGCGCTCACCGGTGCATACGGCGCGCGAGGTGTTCACCGTGACGCCCACGGAAACCGATGAGGACTGGGCAGCGATCGCGCGGCGGCTTCTTGCGGTGCCGCACGCGCTGGAGGGTTACCGGGCCTCACTGGAACTGGGTCTGGAGCGCAAGCTCCTGGGCGGCCCACGTGCCACGCAGACGAATATCGGCCAAATCACGGAGTGGATCGGCACGGACCGGAGCTGGTTCGACGACTTCGTCGCGGACGGCCCCGCCACGCTCCGCACCGAACTCGACGCCGCGGCCCGCTCGGCGACCGAAGCCCTGACCGAGCTGCGCGACTGGATGCGCGATGTGTACGCACCTGCCGTGGCGGACGCGCCCGACACGGTCGGGCGCGAGCGCTACGCCCGCTGGTCGCGCTACTTCAACGGCACGGACCTCGATCTCGACGAGGCGTACGCGTACGGCTGGTCCGAATACCACCGTCTGCTGGCCGAGATGAAGACCGAGGCCGACAAGATCCTCCCGGGCGCGGGGCCCTGGGAGGCGCTCGCGCACCTCGATGTGCACGGCGAGCACATCGAAGGCGTCGAGGAGGTACGGGTCTGGCTGCAGAAGCTGATGGACGAGGCGATCGAGGCGCTGGACGGCACACACTTCGAACTCGCCGAGCGGGTACGGAAGGTGGAGTCCCGTATCGCTCCCCCGGGCGGTGCGGCTGCGCCCTACTACACCGGTCCCTCGGAGGACTTCACCCGGCCCGGACGCACCTGGCTGCCGACCATGGGCGAGACGCGCTTCCCGGTGTACGACCTGGTGTCGACCTGGTACCACGAGGGCGTGCCCGGCCACCATCTGCAGATCGCGCAGTGGGTGCATGTCGCGGACCAGCTCTCGCGCTATCAGGCGACGATCGGCGGCGTCAGCGCCAACGCCGAGGGCTGGGCGCTGTACGCGGAGCGGCTGATGGACGAGCTCGGATTCCTGCCCGACCCGGAGCGCAGGCTCGGCTATCTGGACGCGCAGATGATGCGGGCGTGCCGGGTGATCGTGGACATCGGCATGCATCTGGAGCTGGAGATTCCGGCGGACTCGCCCTTCCACCCGGGCGAGGTCTGGACTCCGGAGCTGGCGCAGGAGTTCTTCGGCAGTCACAGCGGGCGCCCGGCCGACTTCGTGGAGAGCGAGCTGACGCGCTACCTGTCGGTGCCGGCCCAGGCGATCGGCTACAAGCTGGGCGAGCGGGCCTGGCTGCTGGGCCGGGAGAACGCCCGCAGGGCGCACGGCGACGCGTTCGACGCGAAGGCGTGGCACATGGCGGCGCTGTCACAGGGTTCGCTCGGGCTGGACGATCTGGTCGACGAGCTGTCCAAGCTCTGACGACCGGTTCGGGCGGCGGCGGGGCTCCGGGGCGTGAGACACGCCCTGAGCCCCGTCGCGGCAGTCGTCGCCGTCGCTGAGGGTCGTCAGCAGCCGCAGTCGTCCGCGTCGACGGGCGCCGTCAACGGGTCGGCCTCGCGCTTGCGGCTGCCCTCCCAAGTCTCGAACTCGAAGCCCTCACGGGCCCAGTACTCGAAACCCCCGAGCATCTCCTTGACCTGGTAGCCCAGTTCGGCGAGTGCGAGCGCGGCGCGAGTCGCACCATTGCAGCCAGGGCCCCAGCAGTACGTGACGACCGGCACCGCCCTGTCGAGCAGTTTCTCGGCCTGCTCAGGGATCAGCGCGGTGGGCAGATGGATCGCACCGGGGATGTGCCCCTGGTCCCAGGACTCGGTCGAGCGGGAGTCGAGGACGACGAATCCGGGGTCGCCGCCGGCCGCGAGTGCCGAGGCTACATCGGAGACATCGGCGTGGAAGGCGAGGCTCGCGCCGAAGTACGCGGCAGCAGCCGCGGGCGAGGCCGGTGGGACGCGGAGGACGGGGTTCGCGGTGAGCGGCGTCGTAGTCATGACCAAGAACCTACGGCCGGTGATGGTCCGGCTGAAGTGAGAATCCCCGGGGCTTGCCTTGATCGGCCGGGGATTGACCTGCTATCTCTCGGACATGACCGGATATTCACCGGACGCCACCGACTGGCGCATCCTGCAGGCCCTGCAGCACGAGGGCCGGGCAACCTTCGCCGAGCTGGCCAGGACCGTCTCCATGTCGGCGAGCGCCGTGACCGAGCGGGTGCGGCGGCTGGAGGAGGCCGGCGTCATCGCGGGCTACACGGCGGTCATCGAGCAGGAGCGGCTGGGCCTGCCGATCCTCGCGTTCGTACGGCTGCGCTATCCGAACGGCAACTACAAGCCGTTCCACGATCTGCTGGAGAGGACTCCGGAGATCCTTGAGGCTCATCATGTGACCGGCGACGACTGCTTCGTCCTCAAGGTCGCGACGCGCTCGATGACCCATCTCGAGGAAGTCTCGGGAAAGATCGGCGCGCTGGGGTCGGTCACCACCAGCGTCGTCTACTCCTCGCCACTGCCTCGGCGGGCGATCAGCCGCTGAGCGGGGCCGAGCGGAGCCGAACGACGGAGCCGTGCCGCTCCTTGACGATCTCCAGCTGGGCGGGGATACGGCGGCGCAGATCGGCGACATGGCTGACGATGCCGACGCTGCGGTCCCGTTCGCGCAGCGAGTCGAGGACGTCGAGCACCTCGTCCAGGGTCTGGTCGTCCAGGCTGCCGAAGCCCTCGTCGATGAAGAGGGTGTCGAGCCGTACGCCCCCGGCCTCGTCGGTGACCACATCGGCGAGGCCGAGCGCGAGGGCGAGTGAGGCGAAAAAGGTCTCACCGCCGGAGAGCGTCGCGGTGTCGCGTTCGCTTCCCGTCCAGGCGTCCACGACGTGCAGACCGAGCCCGGAGCGCTTGCCGCCCGCTTTGGTGTCGCTGTGCACCAGGGTGTAGCGGCCGGACGACATACGCTGCAGCCGGGCGGTGGCCGCGGCCGCGACCTGTTCGAGGCGGGCCGCGAGCACATACGACTCGAGACGCATCTTGCGTTCGTTGTCGGCGGATGTGCCTGCGGTGAGCGCGGCGAGCCGCGCGATCCGTCCGTACTCCTCGCGCAGCGGGCCCAGCCGGAGTACTTCCGCGACGGCCTGGCGGGACAGTCTCGCAAGCTCGGCGCACCGGTCGCGGGCGGCGGCGAGCACGGACGCGGCGTCGCGCAGTGCCCGCTCGGCGTTGTCGTGGGCGGCGCGGGCGGCTTCCGGATCGGCGGGCGGATGCTCAGCGGCGCTACGGGTGTCCGCCTCGGCCAGCCGGTCGGCGACTGCGGCCGCCTCGGTCTGCCAGGCGTCGATGCGGTGCTGCAGGCCGCGCTGATCAGCGGCTGAGAGCAGCGCGGCGGCCGCCGCACGCGGTGTGTCGAACCCGGCCCGGAACGCGGCGTCGGCCAGCCGGTCGTCGGCTTCCTTGAGCCGCTGCGCGGTGAGGTCGAAGGACCGCACGGACTCGGCCGCCCCGGCGAGCAGCCGCACCCTGCGCTCCAGCAGCGTGGCGTGCTCGGCGACACTGGACGCGCCACCCCTGGCCCGGACCAACTCGCTTTCCAGCGCCGCCTGTTCCCGGTCGAGACCTTCGCGCTGCGAGGTCCGCGCCGCGACCCGCCGCTCGGCCTGCTGCTGAGCGGCGAGCCGCCCTTCGTGCTCGCGCTCGGCGCGGTCGAGCGCCTCGCGCGCGTCGTGCATGCCGGAGGCGATGTGGTGCGCGTGACGGTACTCCCGCTCCAACTCCTCGACGAGGGCGAACAGTTCGGCGGCATCAGGATCGTCGCCGGTGCCGGTCTCGTCCGGCGCCGGTTCCGAACCCGGCGCCGGCGTCCGCGCCTCGTCCCTCGCCGTCGTGAACGTCTCGCGCACTACCGCCAGTTCGCGTTCCGTGTCCGTCTTGGCGGCGTCCGCTCGCGTGTAGTCCCGGTACGCCGCGTCCTCGGCCGCGCGGTCGACGTGCCCCGCGCCCGCCCGGGCCGGGGCCGGGTGGTCGGCCGAACCGCAGACGGCGCAGGCTTCGCCGGGGACCAGACCTGTGGCCAGCTCCGCCGCGATGCCCCTCAGCCGGCGTTCCTTGAGGTCGAGCCAGCTCTCGTGGGCCGCGTTCGCGCGTTCGCGCGCCGTACGCAGCCGCTCCTCCATCTGCGTGGTGCGTGCCGCCAGTTCGTCCCGTTCGTGGGCTGCCCGCGCCCTGCGGCGCGCCGGTTCGAGCTTCCCCGCGAGGTGTTCCGCGCGCGTCGCCGCTTCCTGCGCGGCCGCGATCCGTTCCTGGCCGGTCCGCCGGACCCTGTCCCAGTCCGCCAGCCAGCTCGCCGCGTCCTGGAGCAGCTCCTCGTCCGCCCGTGCCTGACGGTCGAGGTCCGCCCGCTCGCGGGTGATCTCAGCGCTGCGCTGCTCCGCGCGCCGGGCGGCTTCCAGGCCGCCCAGGTCCTGGCGCAGCTTCCGTTCCAGGGCGGACAGTTGCTCCGCTCCCGCGTCCTTGAGCTCGGGCGGCAGCCCGTCGCGCGCCCGGTCGCGGTCGGCGTGCGCGGCGCGGTGTTCTCGCTCGGCGTCGTCCCGAAGCCTCAGCGCAGGCTCGACGCGCTCCGCCTTGCGCGCCCGTTCCAGCGTGGCCTGGTTCTGGTCCCGCTCGGGGCGCCGCGCCTCCACGGCCTCGCGCCGCTGCCGTGCGTCCGCGTATCTCGTCTGCAGCCTGGCCAGTTCGCGCTCGGCGTCCAGGGCGTGGCGGGCGGCTGCCTGCCGGCTTTCCGCAGCGGCCAGCGCGCAGTCGCCGATGTCCAGCGTCTCCCGGGCACCCGCGCGGGCGACGGCCGCCCACTCCAGGACGGCCGTGGCGAGTCCGGGATCCCCCGGCTGCTGCCGAGGCGGCGGCCAGTCCCCCGCCGTCGCGCCAGCGGCCTGCTCCATCCGGTGGGCGATCGCGAGCAGCCGCTCGTCACCCGCCCGCACCTGCTGTTCGGCGGCGCGCCGCCGGTCGGCCAGGCGCTCCTCGACCGCTGCGAAGCGGCGTGTGTCGAAGAGGCGCCCGAGCAGCCTGCCGCGCGCCTCCGCGTCGGCGCGCAGGAAGCGGGCGAAGTCCCCCTGCGGCAGCAGCACCACCTGGCAGAACTGGTCGCGGCTCATCCCCAGAAGCTGCGCGATCTCCTCGCCGATTTCCTGGTGGGAACGGCTCAGCGCCTTCCACGCGCCTTCCTTGGCGTCGTATTCGCGCAGCCAGCTCTGCGCCCGTTCGGTAGTGAAGCCCTGCCCGTTCTTCTTGGGGCGGAGCTGGGCGGGCCGCCGCCGGATCTCCAACCGCCTTCCTGCCACGGTCAGTTCGAGGCAGACCTCGGTGAAGGTCCCGGCCGCCGCATGGTCGCTGCGCAGCGAGGCGCCCGGACTCTGCCGCGCGCCCGGCACCGCCCCGTACAACGCGAAGCAGACGGCGTCGAGGACGGAGGTCTTGCCCGCTCCGGTCGGGCCGTGCAGCAGAAAGATCCCGGCCTCGGAGAGCTCGTCGAAGTCGACTTCCTGTGCGGCTGCGAAGGGGCCGAAGGCGGTGAGGCTCAGCCTGTGCAGTCTCACCTGGCCACCTCGCGCACGCCGTCGTCCACCCGTACGTCGTCGAAAGCACCGCGCAGCACGGTGCGCTCAAGTCCGTCGGGCCCGCTGCCGCCGCGCACATGGGCCACGAAGTCCTCGGCGATCTGCTGGTCGTCGCGTCCCTTCAGCCGCTGCGCGTACGAGAGGATCTCCTCCTTGTCGGAGCGCTCGGGCTCGAAGACCAGGCTGAGGGTGTACGGGAACCGCTCGGCCAGGCGCGCCATCGGCTCGGCCGGGCGGACGGCGTCGGTAATCGTGGCCTCGACGAACGACTGCTCGTGCGCTGCGAGGGCCGGGTCGTCGAGCAGTTCACCGAGCGGTCCGCGCAGCCGGGCGAGCGGCCGCGGCACGGGGCAGTCGATGCGTTCGGCCTCTATCTCGCCGTGCGCGCCGAGATCGATGAGCCACATCGTCTTGCGGTGGCTCGTCTCCGAGAAGGAGTAGGCGAGCGGGGATCCGGAGTAGCGCACGCGCTCGGTGATGCTCTGGCAGCCGTGCAGATGGCCGAGGGCGGCATAGTCGACGCCGTCGAAGACCCCTGCGGGCACGGCACAGACGCCTCCGACGGTGATGTCCCGCTCGCTGTCGCTCTCCTCGCCGCCCGCCACGAAGGCGTGGGCGAGGACGACGGACCTGGTCCCCGGCTCCCGGGTCGCGAGGTCGGCGCGCACCCGCTCCATGGCCGCGCCGATGACGGACTCGTGGCCCGCCTTCTCCGTCCTGAACTCGTCCTTCACCAGGGCCGGTTCGAGATACGGCAGTCCGTAGCAGGCCACCTGGCCGTGCGCGTCACTCAGCAGCACCGGTGTGGCGCACCCGGCCGGATCGGTCCGCAGATGGATCCCGGCGCGCTCGATCAGCCCCGCCCCGACACCGAGCCGGCGCGCCGAGTCGTGGTTCCCGGAGATCATCACGGTCGGCACCCCGGCGGCGGCGAGCTGGTGCAACGCCCGGTCGAACAGCTCAACGGCGGCGAGCGGCGGCACCGCCCGGTCGTACACATCTCCCGCCACCAGTACCGCGTCCACGTCGCGATCGCGCACCGTCGCCACCAGGTGGTCGAGGAACGCCGCCTGGGCGTCGAGCATGCTCACCCGGTGGAGCGAACGCCCCAGGTGCCAGTCCGACGTATGCAGGAATCTCATGATCCCCGAGAGTATCGGTGGGGTCTGACATCACGGGCGGCTTCAGGCGTCTCCATACGCCTCGCCCCCCAGCTCCAGTCCCGCCGTCCCCGCCGTGGCGTCGGCCAGCCAGCCGCGGAAGGCGTCCACATCGGCGTCCGGCAGCCCGATCTCGATCGTCACTGCCTCCCCGTACCGCACCTCGCGCACCGTGCGTCCGGTCGCCCGCAGATCGTTCTCCAGCTTGCCCGCCCGCTGGTGGTCGACGGTGACGGTGGCCAGCCGGAACCGCTGCCGGGTGATGGTGCCGAGCGCGTCGAGGGCCTCGCCGACGACTGAGCCGTACGCCCTGATCAGCCCGCCCGCGCCGAGTTTCACACCGCCGTAGTACCGGGTGACGACGGCGACGGCATAGCGGACATCGCGCCGCATCAGCATCTGCATCATGGGCACACCCGCCGTGCCGCCGGGTTCGCCGTCGTCGCTCGCCTTCTGTACGGAGGCATCGGCGCCGATGACGTACGCGAAGCAGTTGTGCGTGGCGGTCGGGTGCTCCCTGCGGATGCGTGCGACGAAGGCCTGCGCCTCCTGTTCGGTCGCGGCGGGCGCGAGCGCGCAGATGAAGCGCGATCTGTTGATCTCGGTCTCGTGCACGCCCGCGCGGGCGACCGTCCGGTACTGCTCCTGCATCCGGCCACCCTATGCGCCTGCGAAGGACAAGAGCGCGGCGGGCAGCGGAGGCGAGGGAAGGCGCGGAGGCGAGGGAAGCGGAGGGGAATGCTCCGCGCGGGCCGCCCGTTGTCAGATGCATGTACGCAGACGCAGAGACGATCCGCAGGATCCTTACCTCCACGGGCGACACCTGGGCGGTGGTCGGCCTGTCGAACAACCAGTCACGGGCGGCGTACGGGGTCGCCGACGTCCTCCAGCGCTACGGCAAGCGCATCGTCCCGGTGCACCCCAAGGCCGAGACGGTCCACGGCGAGCAGGGGTACGCGACGCTCGCGGACATCCCGTTCGACGTCGACGTGGTCGATGTCTTCGTCAATTCGGGCCTCGCGGGTCCGGTCGCGGACGAGGCGGCGGCGATCGGCGCGAAGGCGGTCTGGTTCCAGCTGGGCGTGATCGACGAGGACGCCTATGAGCGCACCCGCGCGAGCGGCCTGGACATGGTGATGGACCGCTGCCCGGCGATCGAGATCCCGCGGCTGGGCTGACGGGCCGAGCCGGCCACCGACGACGGCCGGACACGCCTCCGCATGCGCGGACTGGGGTTGTTCGGGTATGTACCACGCCCCCGGCGTGCGCCCATACTTGCGGCGTACCGACCACACGGGGGAGGCACCAGTTGGGGCAGCTGATTCGCACCCGGGACGGCCGGACTCTTGCTGTGGAGCATCAGGGAAATCCACAGGGCAGGCCGGTCTTTCTCTTGCACGGCACTCCGGGCAGCCGACTGGGTCAGGCTCCGCGCAGCGGACTGCTGTACCGGATGGGGGTGCGTCTGATCACCTTCGACCGTCCCGGGTACGGCGGGTCGGACCGATTACCGGGACGGCGGGTGGCCAATGCCGCGGACGATGTCGAGACGATCGCCGACGAGCTGGGGCTCGATGAGTTCGCCGTCGTAGGGCGCTCCGGCGGCGCGCCGCACGCTCTGGCCTGCGCGGCTCTGCTGCCCAAGCGCGCGACACGTACGGCCGCGCTCGTCGGGCTGGCTCCACGTGACGCCCAGGGCCTCGACTGGTTCGAGGGCATGACCGAGTCCAATGTCCGGGAGTACATCAACGCGGCAGCCGGCCTGGGACAACTGGCCGCCGCGCTGCGGTTCCGCGCGACGGCGATCCGGGCGGACCCGGCCGGCTGGGTCGCCGACATGCTCCGTGTGCTGCCGGAGTCCGACCGCGGGATCGTCGCCGACGTCGGAATACAGTCCATGCTCGTGCGCAACTTCAGGGAAGCGCTGCGCAGTTCGGCCGACGGCTGGGTCGACGACATCATGGCGTTCAGTACGGACTGGGAGTTCCGCCCCGAGGACATCAGAGCGCAGGTGCTGCTCTGGCACGGCGAGGACGATGTCTTCGCCCCGGTGCAGCACACGCGGTGGCTGGCCGAGCGGATTCCCGGCGCGCAGCTGGCGGTGAAGCGCGGTGCGGCCCACTTCGGTGCGCTGCAGGTGCTCACGCGCGTACTGAGCTGGGCCACCTCGTGAGCCGCCTCAGACCGGCTGCGGTTCGAGGTCGCGGTTGACGCGCCGCCACTCCCGTGCCGCCTCGGTGATCGGATGCTTCACGCCCAGCTGTTTGGTGGCGGACGCCAGCGTCTCCGTACGTAATTGCTGAGCCTCTTCCTCTCTGCCTGCCGAGCGCAGCGTGATCGCGAGATTCGTCCGGCAGGCCAGTACATCCGGGTGCGTCGGCTCGTACCGGTGCAACAGGCCGTCCAGCGCGGCCCGTTCCCAGTGCTCCGCCTTCTCGTACTCCCCCAAGTCACCGTAGGAGTTGGCGAGATTGATCGCGGCGCACAGTGTGAAGGGATGACGCGTGCCCAGCGCCCCCTCCAGCGCCGTGCGGATCACTTCACCCGCTTCCGCCGCCTGAGCCGCGGCGTCGAGACCGCGCTGGTAGATGGTCACGTTGTTGCGGCAGGCCAGGGTGAAGGGATGGTCGTTGCCCAGCGTCTCGCGGTACCCGTCCAGGATTTGCAGGGCGAGGTCGAGGGCCGCCTGTTTGTCTCCGACCGCCGAATAGTCGGCGGCCAGGTTGAGCCCACAGGCAAGGGCGTCGGGCACCTTCGGTCCGTACCGCCCCCGATAGCGCTTGTACGTCTCCTCCGTGATGCGTTTCGCCTCGTGCGGTTCACCGGCCTTGCGGAGGGAGACCGCGAGGCTCTTGGCCGTTCGCAGCACCTCGGGAACATCCGTGTTGAGTACGCGCTCGAACGCGGCAACAACCTCGCGCAGGACCTGTACCGAGGACCGGTACTCACCGGTTTCCCGCAGGTCACGGGCGAGGTGACCCTTGGTTGTGAGGGTGAACGGATGGTCCTCGCCGAGCAGTGCGCTGCGACGCTCCACCGTCTTCTCATCCAGCCTGCGGGCCCTTTCGCTGTCACCGGTGAGCCGGTAGTCGATCGCCAGGTTGTTGGCCGCCATCAGCGTGCGCGGATGGTTCTCGCCGAAGATCTGGCGGAACCCGTAGTAGATCCGCCGGTCACGTTCCAGCGCGTCGTCGAACCGCCCCAGGCCGCGCAGATCGGCGGCCAGGCTGCCGGTGGTGATCAGAATGCTGGGATGGTCGTCATGCGGGTGGTCCTCATGGAGCACGTGGATCTGGCGGGCGAGGGTGTCCTCGTCCATGTCGTGGGCCTCGTGGTACTTCCCCTGTGCCCGCAGGGCGTTGGCCAGCTCGAAGCGCATGTTCAGGGTCTGGAGGTCGTTCTCGCCCAGCTCACGGGACCAGGTCTCGTTGAGCTGCGAGCCCAGGACCCGCGCGCCCTCGAGTTCACCGCGCTTGAGCAGATAGCGGACGCGGTCGACCATCAGCTGCCGTACGTTCTCCTCGTCGCAGTCGGCGATGCCCGACGGATCGAGGTGGGGCCAGATCAGCTCGAAACTCGGCCAGCTCTTGGGGTCGTTGACCGGATTGTCGCGGTCCGCCCTCTCCGCCGGCCGGGCCTCGGCGAGAACGCGATGCACCTCGTGCTTCGCCTTTTCCTGTTCCGCCGGCGAGAGTCCGGCCCGGACCGCTGCCTGTACCAGCCGGTGGACCTGGATTCTGCTGTCCACCGGGTCCTGGTCCACCTTGGCCAGCGCGAAGCGGTTCAGGGTCTCGATGACCTTGCCCAGCATGTACCTTTCCCGCAGGTCGGGGTCGTACGGCAGCAGCGACTGGAGCATCGAGTCACTGCCGATCAGCTGCATGGATATCGGCTCCGCGGAGAAGAACGAGCACAGTTCGAGCAGCCGAACCGCCGCTTTGGACTCCTCGCGCAGCCGCGCGATCGAAATGTTCCAGGTCGCGCCGATCCGCAGGGAGTAGTCCTCGGGCTTGCCCAGTGAGAGGACCTTGGTGCTCTGCTCCTTCAGCTGCTCCACATAGGAGTCCACCGGAGTGGCTGTCTCGGCGAGCCAGGCAGCCGCCACTTCCACCGCAAGGGGGAGGTCACCGACAGCCTCGGCGACCCGGTCGGCATCCCGGGAGGGCAGCTTCGACACCCGGCGGCACAGATGCTCGACGCTCTCGGGGCGGGTGAAGACCTCGACTTCCATCGGTTCCAGCCGCGTCGATCGCGGTTTGTTGCGGCAGGTGGCCAGGACATGGCCGTAGACGCCCTGGGACACGGGGCCGGTCTCCTCGGGGAGCAGCTTCAGCGCACCGTCGAGATCCTCCACATTGTCGAAGATCAATAACCAGCGGGAGTACGGTTCGCCCCTGCGCAGCGCCTGCACGGCGGCCTCGGCCGCCTCGGCGACCACGTCACCGGCCCTCAGACCGAGCTCCGCGGCCAGCTCCGCGAGTGAGGACACCACACGGTCGGGCTGTTCCGCCTCCACCCACCACACCAGGTCGTAGTCGGCCCGGAAGCGGTGCGCGTACTCGCGGGCCACTTGCGTCTTGCCAACACCCCCCAGTCCGTACAGGACTTGGGGGAAGCGCTGGCCGGAGCGGGTGTCGCCGCGCAGCTGGTCGCGCAGCCGGTCAAGGACGGAGGCACGGCCGGTGAACCAGGAATGGCGGGGCCGCAGATTCCACACCTTGGGTACGGACCCGGGGTAGCGCACTCCCGCTGCCGCGGCCGGCCGGGACAGGGCGGCTCTCTCCCCCCGGTCCAGCGCGGACAGCAGCGTGGTCGCCGCATCCTCCTCGTCGAGCCGCACCAGATCGACACCCCGGATGCTGATGGGCAGATTGCGGCGTACGTCACCGACTCGAACCGGGACCAACTGACGCCGACTGACGGAGGAATCGAGACTGGTGGACGACTCCCACAGGTTCCCGTCCGGCTGCGCGTCGAGAAAGGCCTGCGAGACCACGGCGAGCACGCTGTATGCCCCCGCCGACCCGAATTCCGCTTCGACACCGGCCAGTCGTCCCGAACGGACATCCACCGGTGCCACGCTGTATCCGCTGCGGCTGAGCACCGATTCGAGCCAGTCGGCCCACAGTTGGTCCTCGGCCACATAGGGCAGCACCACATTGGACTGCGGAACAGGCGGTCGCCGCGTATAGGACTTCACATGCGCGCGCCGTTCCGCCTCGTCGATCGGTGGCAGCGTACTCACCAGCCCATCGGTGAGCACGGAGGTGAGCCGCTCACAGGCGGTGAGCATCGAACTGGAAATGTTCGGAGCGTCACCGAACGTCGCGAGGATTTCCTCATACGCGTAGAAGGGTCGGTACGGAACCTCGACCGATCCCCAGTAATTGGCGAGTTCGTCCCTGCTCAGCCCGGCAGGAAGCCCGGGGAAGCTCTCCCTGGCCAGTGCGCGACCGGCGTCGGCCTTCTCCTTCTCGCCGTCGTCTATCCGCATCGGAACCGGCAGAATGCGGATGTTCTTGTCGTGGTACCGCTCCGCGATGTCGCGGGCCACTTCTGACGCGCCGTTGATGCTCTGGTCGCTCAGGGTGAAGCAGACCACCAGAACCTGCGGCATCTGGACCGTACAGATATCGGCGATATCGCTGAGTCCGGTCCTGCTGTCGATCAAGGTGTAGTCGTAGTGACGGCGCATGTCCGCACGCATCGCGTCGAAGAACTGACCGCCTCCGAAACGCTCGTAGAAATCGTCCCAGTCCATTCTTCCGACGGTCGCCGAATAGTCGCGATTGCGCCTGCCCGCGGAGAGGAAGTCCAGGCTGCCACCTTGCGGAAAGGCCCAGTCGAGGGAGGTCGCGTGCGGCCTGACCCGCGCGTAGTCGCGGTGCCAGTCGTGTTCACGCTGCGCGGGCCGCCGGGCCTCCTCCTGGTACTCGGTGATCAGATTGATCAGACCGGGAGTGGCTTCCAGGACGGGGAGATCGAGAAAAGGGTGGAAGAAGCGGTGCAGGCCCGGCGCTTCCAGGTCCCAGTCGACGGCCAGCACACGATAGCCGTTCGCCGCCAGAATCCAGGCGACGTTGGCCAGCGCCATGGTGCGGCCCGTGCCGCCCTTGTACGAGTAGAAGGTGACTATGGTCCCTTCGCGGTTCCCTGTCATCACGACCCCTCCTCCTTGTCGGCGTTGCCTTTTGGCTGTTCCGTGTCATGAGCGGGTGATGCGGGAACTGCCGCTCCGTAGCCGATCCCGGACGGAAGCACCCGTGGGATCGGAGCGCTGGGTCCCGGTGGCGGATAGGTCCGCGCATGGGCCGCGTAATGCTTGTCCGCCGATTTCACGGCGCCCGGCAACTCCTGGCTGAACGCCTCCAGCGTGGGGAGTCCGCCACTCGACGACCGATGTCCGCCGCTCGCTTCGGGCCGCGGAGCCAGAGACTCCTCCGTGGCCGCACTCAACTCCGCCTCCCGCTCCCGCGATTCGGGGTCCTCCCGATTCCAGGGGACCATGACGCTGATCCACGGCCGGTCCTCGGCGCACAGCCGCCGCACCAGGTCCCTGCGGTGCGGGGCGTCGAGCGCCCAGCGGTCCAGCAGCAGAAGGCTCGGCGCCTGCGGCGGCCCCGGAGCCAGCAGGCGCTCCGCCTCGGTCTCGAAATCCCCGACGCTCACCCGGTAGTCCAGATTTCTGACGAGATCGACGGCGTGGTCGGCGATCGGTCGGGAGGATTTGGGATGGTACGGATTCCAGTCGCGCGGGCGCGGGCCGTAACAGTCGGATCCGCGGTCCGGAGGAAGACTGGACCGGGAACAGGCGAGGACCGACACCTCCATCTCCCGTGGATGACCGGGCGGTCCGAACGCGCTGGGCATCGATCCGTAGTCCTGGCGGGGATCGCCCTCGGATATCTGTGTCTGCTCCGCCACGCTCACGATGCGCTTCGCGAGGAGATAGACCGCGCGCTCGTACTGGTCCCGTAAGTATCTGAGCTTGATCAGCCCATAGAACCCCTCGTCGGCATAATCCTCCCCGAATGTCGCATGGTTGAACTGCAGCCGCTCCGCCGGATGCGGCAGCTGCTTCGCCGGAACCGGAACCCACAGCGCCGGAACGATCCCGGTCACCGGGCTGCTGTTGTTGCGCGCCTGATGGTGTGCCGCGCGTTTGGAGAAGACAAACCATTCACGGCCGCACTGTTCACTCAGAAAGTAGCGCGGCGAATAGAGCGGCACGAAGACCCTGCAGTAGGCCAGAGCCTCCGACAGGCGCTCCTGCCAGCCTTCCCCCGGCTGCATCTGCTGATCCAGGAACCCGGCGGACGCCCCCGCCGGAAGCGAGGTGAGCTGGCGCACGTGATCGCACAGATCGCTGTGCAGCCTCTTCACCCAGATGTTGGGGTCTTTGTCCTTCGGATGATTCTTCGGTGTGTGTGCATAGCTGAGGAAGAAGTATGGCTCTGATCCATCTCCCCCCGCCCCCATGGCTCCAAGCAACAACGTCTCCCCCGGTCCATGTCGATGGATCCCTCAGTGTAGAAACGCCGATTACTCAGCGGAACAGCGCGAACACGCCTCCCGCGTTTCCCCTCAGTCGATCGCGTGAAGCCTGCTCGTCATCCCCGCCACAAATCGCTCGCCAAGGGGCGTCAGCGCATCTGATCCGGCCAGCTCCTCGACAGCCTTGGCGGCCTGTCTCCGCCGGTCGGCGCACTGCGCCTGCGCCGTGCGCGCGGACTCGCCCTCTGCCGTAAGCCCCCGTACGCGCCAGAAGTCCGCCACCGCGAGCTGCGCGTACGCCTCCTGCATCAGGCCGACGAGGGGCCCCGCGCAGAGATCGTGACGGTCCAGTACCGCACCCAGCTTCATCTGCTGGAACTCACGGATGATCAGGAGTGCCAGCAGGTCCGGCGAGCCGGGCCTGACCGCCCCCACCGCTCCGAAGGCTTCTCTGGAAGCGGCGCCGACATCGCCCCCGTCCGAAGAGTGCAGCGGGGTGATCGCTCGCAGACCGGCCGCCAAGCCCGGTCCGTACAACGGCAGTTGACGCTGGACCAATGACCAGGCCTCGGTCAGGTCCTCCGCCCACATCTTCGCCTCACCGGCGGACAGGCGCTGAGCCACGGGCCACTCATAGGCGTCTCGCAGCGGGTCGGTGTCCTCCAACGCCACGGTCCAGCCGGGAAGTTCGACCAGTCGCACGGGCTGCCAGTACGGAGTGAGTCCGTCCACACCCTCCTCCCAGGCGATTCGCAGCATCCTGCCCGCCGCCCGTACGGAGAAGCCCTCGACGTCCATGGCCACCTCCGCGTGGCCGGAATCGTGTCCGAGAGTCACCGCGCCGATGCCCGGCAGCCGCAGCAGTCCGTCGCTCACCGGGACGACGACGGTGACCTCGCTCCGCGCCCTCATCGCACTGGCCGCCGCGAGTTCGGCGAGACCGGCCGTGATGGTCCCCGACCCCCAGCCCTTCAGGACGCGCAGCGCCCAGGGACGCGTATACGGGTGAGCCAGTACCGCGTCCACCGCGTGTGGGGCGTCCTGGTCCAGTTGCCGCAGCAGCTCCGATGCCGCCGCAGCAGCCCTGTCGCCGACCGGGGCACACTCGCTCACGGCGGCCAGCAGTTCCCGGTTGAGGTCGAGTTGGGCGGACGCCAGGCGCCCCACAGTGTCCGCACCGCCGAATCCCGTGGCCAGTTCGTCGAGGTCGTCGGCTTCCCCCGATCGCAGGGGCCCGGCCGGCTGTGCCGCCGCGGCGGCTTCCCTGTCGCGGATGCTCGTGATCAGTGCCATCAGATCGGGGCAGAAGACCGAGGGATTGTCGAATCCGCTTCCGGTCCGGTAGCGGTGGGCGTAGAGGCCACCGCCGCAGGAACTGACCACCGGGCAGGCGCGGCACTGATCGCTGAGCTGCTCAACTCCCAGCTGACGGGCGAGCATTCCGGGATGCTCAAGCACCTCGTCCAAGGAGTTCGCGAAGACGTCCATGCCCGTGACAGGTGCGCCGTCATAGGCAGTCTTGAGACTGTCGGCCTGCTCGAAGGTGCCGTCGGTCTCGATGACCACAAGATCCGCGGGTGCCAGTCCCAGCGACTCGGTCAGGCTGCTCTCACCGCGCAGCGTGCGCAGTACGGAGTCGAAGATCCGCACGGGGACCGGCCGCCCGGTTCCGTCCCAGCGCCGGTAGATGGCTCCGAGCCAGTCCGCGTAGGGCGTCGCCGAGGCCCCCGGCCGCGGGGGCGGCACGTCCCAGGTCGCGTGGGGCAGAAGGAAGTCGATGCGCGGGGGACGCAGGGCGACCAGGGCGTCGTACACCGCGAGGGGGTCGTTCTCGACATCGATCGTGCACAGCAGTCCCGCGAACAGCCGCCGGTACGCAGGCCGGTTGAGGAGATCCACGGCCCGCAGCACCTGCGGATGGCTGCTGCGGCCGTCGGCATAGCGCCGATGGCGGTCGTTGGATGCCTTGTCACCGTCGAGCGATACGCCGACTTTGATGGCCAGTTCGGCAAAGAGATCACAGAAGCGCTCGTTGAGCAGCACTCCGTTGGTGTGAATGCGCAGATCCAGGGCGCACACCCCGTCCAATGCGCCGTACAGCTCCTCGGCGGCCTTCCTTAATCGGATGGGCCCGGCCAGCAGCGGCTCTCCGCCGTGCAGCACGACCTGGACCAGCGAAAGCCGGTGGGCCCTGGCATGCTCGGCGATACGTGCCGCCGTCTTTTCCATGGCCTTTTCGGCCATTGCCCTGGGCCGACCACGCCAGCTCGAGTCCGCGTGCTCGTAGACATAGCAGTGATCACACGCGAGATCACAACGGCTGTGCACCTTGAGCACGAACTGACTCAATGACGGGAGTGGCCGGTCCACGGCTCGGCTCCTTTCAGTCACTCAGATCGAGGACTGAAAGGCTGCACCCAACGGACGAGACCCGTCACTGGTCGACAACAGCCGACGGACGGACGCGGGCAGGTCCCCACCAGCGTGGCCAACGGCCTGTTTGACCAGCGGCTCCCGATGGGTAACCTGCTGACGGGGTGCGGCCTCGGGCCTGCCGACCGCGGAGACAAGGGCAGTGTCCATTGAGCGCCTTTCAGTATGGATGGCTCATGGAACGCAGGAATGCGTACCAGTGAGACTATTGTGAAGCAATACCGCTTATTCGGACATTTCGCGCAACACGTGTCCCCCCTCGGCGCCAACGAATTCCCAGCGCTTTGGTTGTCGATTGCCCGACCAGGCCAGCCATACGGGCGACACGCGCGGGCGCGCGTACCAGAGTAAAAGGCAGCCGCCCGCCTCCGCCATGGCCTGGGCTACTCAAGACATCTCGATTCCGAGACGTTCGACGACCACCGCGCCCGGCAGCTCCGCGAACGCCTTCCCCGGCACGATCAGCTTCCCGCGCCGGCGTCCGCTCCCGATGAGCACCCACTCCGTGTCGACCACCGATGAGTCGACCAGCAGCGGCCATTCGGCGGGCAGCCCGATGGGTGTGATGCCGCCGTACTCCATCCCCGTCTCGCCGACCGCCGTGTCCATCGTGGCGAACGACGCCTTGCGGGCGCCCAGTTGTTTGCGGACGACCCCGTTCACATCGACCCGCGTACTGGACAGGACCACACACGCCGCGAGCGTCGACTCGCCGCCGCGCTTGCCCGAGACGACCACGCAGTTCGCCGACTGTTCGAGCAGCTCCCGCCCGTAGTGCTCGACGAAGGCGGCGGTGTCCGCGATCTCCGGGTCGGTGTCGACGTAGATCAGCTGCTGGACGGGGATGTCGCCGTGCCACGCCCGCACGGCGTCGGCCACGGGCTCGGTGAGCAGTTCGAGGCAGTCGGCGGCGGGCCGTGCGTCGTCGAAAGTGCCGATGGGAGCGCGCATTGGGCCACGCTAACAGCCGCTCCCACACTGGCGGTTGAGCTTCTCAACGCGCGGGCGGGATCGAGACGGCCATGGTCATCTCCACCGGCTCGTCCCCCTCGTTGCGATAGGCGTGCGGAGCGTTCGCCTCGAAGGTGGCGGAGGTGCCCGCCGATACGGCGTGGGGCTCGCCGTCGACGACGAGGGTGAGCTCGCCGGCGGTGACGTGGAGCAGCTCGACAGTGCCGTCCGGGTGCGGGTCGGACTCGCTTGTGTCGCCGGGCATCAGCTTCCAGCCCCAGAGTTCGAGGGGACCGTTCCCCTCGGTGCCGACCAGCAGGGTCGTGTAGCTGCCGGTCGCTGTGGACCACATACGGACGGCCTGTTCCGGGGGTACGAGGCGGACCTGCGGGCCCTGCTCGTAGTCGAGGAGCGTGGTGATGCTGACGCCGAGGGCGTCCGCGAGCTTCACCGTGGTCCCGACACTCGGATTCGTACGTGCCTGCTCGATCTGGATGATCATGCCCCGGCTGACCCCCGCCCGGGCGGCGAGGGCATCGAGCGTGAACCCCCGCTCGCCGCGCCAGCGCTTGAGATTGCGGGCGAGCGACTGAGTGAGCTGATCGAGGTCCGACACATTCCGTCCAACTTGTCCGGCCGTCCAATATTCTGGATGACAGAGTTCAATACATTGCACTACGGTGTGGTGCACTCAAACGTTCACTGCACTGTACTGCGAGGCCCGCCATGACCGCACTGTTCGCCCTGGCCACCAGCCTCCTGTGGGGTCTGGCCGACTTCGGCGGCGGACTGCTGACACGGCGTATGCCGGCCCTCACGGTCGTCGTCGCCTCGCAGGCGATCGCGGTGGTGGTACTCGGCGCGGTCGTCATCGCCACCGGCGGCTGGACGGAGGCCGGACCGCAGCTCTGGTACGCCGTCGCGGCCGGTGCCGTCGGCCCCGTGGCGATGCTCGCCTTCTACAAGGCGCTCGCCCTCGGCCCGATGGGTGTGGTCTCCCCGCTCGGCTCACTGGGCGTCGCCGTGCCCGTCGGCATCGGTCTGATCCTCGGCGAGCGGCCAGGGCTGCTGCAGTTCGCCGGAATCGCCGTCGCCGTGGCCGGAATCGTGCTGGCGGGCGGACCCCAGCTGCGCGGTGCGCCGGTGCAGCGTCAGGCCATCCTGCTGACCCTCCTCGCCGCCTTCGGCTTCGGCGCGGTGATGGCCCTGATCTCCGAGGCCTCGACCACGATCACCGGCCTGTTCCTCGCCCTGTTCGTGCAGCGCGTCACCAATGTGACGGTCGGCGGCGCAGCCCTGCTCGTATCGGTGAAGCGCGGAGCACGGGCCCTCCCCGAGGACGGCGGGATGCGGATCGTATGGGCCTCGATCCCGGCGCTCGCCTTCGTCGGCCTCGCCGACGTCGCGGCCAACGGCACCTACTCCATCGCCGCGCAGCTGGGCCCCGTCACCGTCGCCGCCGTACTCGCCAACCTCTACCCGGTGGTGACGGTCCTCGCCGCGCTCCTGCTGCTCAAGGAACGGCTGCGTGCGGTCCAGGCGACGGGCGCGGGGCTCGCGCTGGTGGGCACGGTCCTGCTGGCCACGGGCTGATCGCCGCACCTGCCGTCAGCTCTCCTCCAGCTCCGCGAGCGCCAGCAGCTGCTCGGAAGTGATGCCTTCCGGGATCGGCACGGGAGCGGGCGTGCGCAGCGGGGGCTGCCAGCCGCGGACCGGGTCCCAGCTGCGTACGACCCGGGCGGGGGCACCGGCGACCACCGAGTGGTCGGGGACCTCGCCGCGTACGACAGCGCCCGCCGCGACCACCACATTGCGGCCGAGCCGCGCGCCGGGAAGGATCACCGCACCCGTGCCCAGCCAGCAGCCGGGGCCGATCTCGACCGGCTCGGTGCGGGGCCACTGCTTGCCGACCGGCTCATGGGGGTCGTCGTAGCTGTGGTTGGTCGAGGTGATGTAGACATAGGGCCCGCAGTACGTGTCCGAGCCGATGGTCACCCGGGTGTCGGCGATGACATGGCTGCCGCGGCCCAGGACGACACCGTCGCCGAGCGTCAGAATGGGGTCGGCGCCCAGGTCGAGACCGGGCATCATCCCCGCTGTGAGCGTGACCTGTTCGGCGATGATGCAGTGGTCTCCGAGCTCGATCCAGGCCTCGCCGAAGACGGTGCCCTGCGGGAAGGCGAGCCGGGTGCCGGAGCCGAGCCGGCGAAAGCGCAGTGGCCCGGGGTGCTCCGCCGTGACTGCGCCTGTGTCCTGCACCCAGCGCCAGCCGCGCTGGACGGCGCGCGTGAGGACGCGCCGCCGCCAGGCGGCGAGCGATGAGAACGTGTTTCTGTTCCGGGGCACGCGCACACGGTAGTCGGCCCGCCCGGCCTGATCACGGCCGTACGCTGTGATGTTCGCCCCACGCCGCGTCACACAAGGATATTGATCACCCGTCAGGGACGACAGGCCGTGCCCGGGGCCGGACCCCCCTGTCTGGACGAGGCGGCCACCGCGGTGGGGACGTGGCCCGCGCTCGCCCCGGCCTTCCGGCATCCCGGGCACAGCACCGAAGCGGGCACTCTGCCTGCCGCGACGGGAAACGGCAACGGTGCGTTCCGCATTTCGGTGCCTGGAAGCTATGCCGCAGGCCGACGAGCGCCTATCCGTGAACGCGATCTACGGATACGCAAATAAATCAGACCGGGCGGCTGTTCCGTGACCGGCTGAGCTGCTGCCGGGACTGCGATTCGAGCTTCCGGCGGGCCCGGGAGACATGCTGCTCCACGGTACGCGGCGACAGATGCAGCGTAGCGGCGATCTCACGGTTGGTGAGCCCCGCGGAGGCCAGGTCCACGACCTCCTGCTCACGCGGGGAGAGCTGGTCCCCATAGCTCGGGCGCCCGCGGGGGCGCTGCTCGGCGGCGGGCTGATGGGCACGGAGCGTCGCCCGTACGCGTGCCGCGTCCCAGCCCGCCCCCAGGTCGGTCAGTTGCTGGACACACAGGGCCAGCTCCTCGACGGCAGCGGCGGCTTCGGTGCCCCGGCCCGCCGCCTCCAGCACGCACTGCGCGGCGGCCTCGTTGGTGAGGATGGCCGCGTAAGGGCGGGGCATCTCGGTGTACATGGCCGCCGCTTCACGGAAGTGGGGCGCCGCCCGGGCAGGTTCGCCCGCCGTCTCCAGCAGGACGCCGCGACACCACTGGAGTGCGGCCGCGGCCGCCGGTACGAGATTGCCCTTCAGGCCCGCCTCGAACTCGGTGACCATGTCCGAGGCGAGCTGCGCCCTGCCCGCGCGTGCGGTCGCCTCGACGGCCCAGGGCGCGAGCTCCGAAGCCCACACCCAGACACCTTTGTCACGCAGTCGGTCCCAGGCGTCGGCCGCCTCGGAGGCCGCGGTGTCGATGTCGCCGCGGGCGATGGCGGTACGCACCAGCGCACCGGCGGCCGCGGCCACGTGCGGCAGCGGTGAGCCGACGGGCAGCGGATGCCCGTCGCCCGACAGCCAGGCCGCCATCTGCTGCCACTCCCCCTGGGCCAGGGCGAGCATGCCGAGGACTATCCGGGCGTCGGCCGCCGGCCCTGGCATGACGCCCGTCTCGGCGACGAAGGCCCGCGCCCGGCCGGCCAGCCCCTCCCACCGGCCGTTGATCCAGTCCAGCAGGAGGACGCTGCCCCGCCCGTCCTGCTCGACGTACGAGGCTCCGCTGCGGGCCGCCAGATCCAGCCCCTCTTCCAGCAGGTCCCCCACCCGCTGCAGATGTCCCAGCCACAGGGAGGCGTCCGCCGCGTTCACCAGCCCGCGCGCCACGTGCGGGAGCCGGTCGGGGTGATCGGTCTCCTCGCGCAGCCGCTCCAGCACGTCCCAGGCCGTGGGGTCCCCGATCTCCAGCTGTACGGCGATGCAGTTGGCAGCGACAGCCGTGCGCACTTCGGGGTCGTCGCTGCGGGCCGCCATCTTCTGGACCTTCTCCAGCCAGTGCAGATTGCGTTCCAGCGGGACCGCGGACATCACGGGCATGGCGAGCGCCGACATGGCGCGTGCCGCGAGGGCCGGGCGTTCCGCCAGCTCGTCGGCCGCCTGCTCCAGTTCGACCCAGCCCTGCAGGCCCATACCGGCCTGGTTGTACAGGACGAGTCCCAGGTCGAGCCTGATCTGACCGCGTACGGCCGGGGGCAGGGACTGGTCGTCGAGGATCTGGCGCAGCACCTGAACGGTCTGGTCGGTGTGCAGCCCCAGCACCGCGCTGTGGGCCAGCAGCGGCGCGAGCCTGGCACGCACCTCGCGCGGGACCGACGGGTGGGACAGGGCATGTTCCAGCAGGTCCATCGCCGTCTGGTGCTCACCGGCCTCGGCACACTGCTGCGCGGCCCGCTCGACCGCCTTCAGCCAGCCGCGCAGCCGGCCGCCGCGGTACCGGTGGGTGGCGAGCCGGGCCCACGGCACGGGGTGGCGGCGGGCGAGGACGGCGGCCGCCCGGCGGTGCATGTCCCGGCGCAACGGCCCGGGGAGTTCCTCGTAGACGGCCGTGCCGGCGAGCGGAGAGGGGAATCCGTACAGATCACTGCCGGTCTGCTGGAGCACGGCTCCGCGCAGGGCGGCCATCAGGGCCTCGCGGCCGGTCTCGGCGGGCAGCGCGGCGACCGCGTACAGGTCCTCGGCGCTGCCGGGCTCGTCCAGTACCGCCGCCGCGTGAGGGACGGCCCGGTGTTCCGGTGACAGCGCGGCCAGGCGGCCGAGGACCAGTTCGGCCAGCCGTACGGGAGTGCCCGTGGCGTCCACGTCCCGTGCGGTGTAGCGCTCCTTCGGGCCGCACACGTCCTCCAGCTGGCGCACCAGGTCGACGACGACCTGCGGGACTCCCCCGGAGCGCTCGTGGATGCGGGCGACCAGTTCCGGCGGGCAGCTCTCGGGGCCCAGCCGCTCCTCGACCAGCCGTCGCACCTCCTCGGCGTCCAGTGGTTCCCGTCGAATGCGCAGCAGGGACAGCCGGGCCGGGTAGCTCACGGGTCTGCCCAGCAGCAGACCGGGTTCGGCCAGCTCCTCGGGCCGGTAGACCAGCACGGCCGCGAGACCGGCGGGCGGCCGTTCGAGCAGCCGCCGCAGCAGGTCCTGGCTGCCCGCGTCGGCGCGGTGCACGTCTTCGGCGATCAGCAGTACCGGGCCGCCGGATTCGAGCAGGGGCGCCAGTTCCTCGGCAAGCGCGGCGGCATCCGGATAGATCCGCGGCGGCAACGGGGGCTGTTCGATGCGGGTGCGCCCGGTGGTCCGGTCGTTGCCCGTCTCGGGGCGGGGCGGCTGGGCCGGGTGATGTACCAGTGCGGTGCCGGAAGCGGTGAAGGTCAGGACGACGCGCGGTCGTGGTCCCGCCTCGGAGGCGTCGAGCAGCCGGTCGACCAGTCGGCTCTTGCCGGTTCCTGCTTTTCCTTCGATCAACAGCAGGGCGGGCTGGCGGGTGGGACGGTCGAGGGTCTGTTTCAGCCACCTTTCCCAGGCTTCGTCACCGAGTGTGTTCACCAGCTCACCCTCCTCGACATTTCCGGGCATTTCATTTCTTTAGGTATCCGTACTTCAGTCTCCCCAATTGCGCCGACTGTGCGCTGCCCACGAGGTTAGACCCAGCGCCCGGGCACCACCTGGGCAAAAGGAGCCGACAGTGATCGCATCAGCAGAGGAGTCCCCCCACCGTCCGCCTTCCGGCCGGATGCCGTATGGCGGAATTTCGGGACTGGCCCAGTGTGCGATGTCGGCGACGCCGGAAGCCGCGCGCACGCTGAGGCACTTCGCCCGCGCCGTCGCGCAGCGGTGGCGACTGCACGACGACTTCCACGAGGCACTTGCGGTGATCGTCACCGAGCTGGTCAGCAATGTGGTGCTGCACAGCGGCAGCCCGTGGGTCGCAGTGGCCATCAGGGTCCGCGGGAACACCCTGACGACCGAGGTCAGGGACGGCGGGAGCTGGAAGCACCGCTCAGTACGGCGGCAGGAGCCGCTGGACGCCCACGCCGACCTCGGTCATGGTCTCCGGCTCGTCGACGCGTTCGCGACACGGACCACCACGCGCAGGCTGGAAGCCGGCAGCGTGGTGGCGGCCGAGATTGTCATGCCCGCCTCTTCCGGCGGACCCCCGGTGTAGCGGCCTGCGGCCGCGTCGAGCGGACGGGAACCCGGCGGGGCTTCAGCCGGTTTCCGTCGCCTCGCGATGTCCCTTGGCCAGCAGCAGATACATCGAAGCGTTGAGCTTGATGCCCTCCCGCTCCTCCTCGGTCAGCTCACGCTTGACCCTGGCGGGCACGCCCGAAACGAGCGAGCCGGGCGGTACCCGCATCCCCTGCGGTACGAGCGCCTGCGCGGCGATCAGCGAACCGGCGCCGATGTGCGCGCCGTTGAGGACCGTCGCGCCCATGCCGACCAGTACGTCGTCCTCGACCGTGCAGCCGTGCAGCACGGCATTGTGGCCGACGGATACGCGCTCGCCGACAGTGACGGGGAAGCCGGGGTCGACATGGACCGTGCAGTTGTCCTGGATGTTGGTGTCGGCGCCCAGGACGATCGGGCCGCAGTCCGCGCGCAGCACCGTGTGGTACCAGACGCTGGAGCCCGGAGCCATGGTGACCTCGCCGATCACGACGGACGTGGGAGCGGTGAAGGCCTCGGGCGCGATGCTCGGCTTCTTGCCGCCCACTGCCGCGATCAGTGCCTGACCTGCCGCCATCGCCGTCTCTCCTCGGTTCTTCTCGTCAGTCCTTCGCGGATTGCGGGTCAGTCGGAGGCGGGCACGGGCTCCGGCTCGGTCTTCGCCTGCGCGGCCGCCTTCTTGGCACGGTTCTTGAGCACCAGCATCGAGGTGAGGCCGATCAGCACGGCGAGGACGAGCCCCAGCCAGGAGAACCGCTTGAGCCATGCCTCGGCAACGACACCTACGGAGTAGATGACGGCGGTCGTGCCGCCCGCCCAGAGGATTCCGCCGAAGACGTTGGCGATGAGGAACTTCCAGTACGGCATGCGCAGCACGCCCGCGAGCGGCCCGGCGAAGATACGCAGCAGGGCGACGAAGCGGCCGAAGAAGACGGCCCACATGCCCCACTTCTCGAAGGACCGCTCGGCCATGGCGATCTGCGCCTCACCGAAGTGCTTGGGGAACTTCCCGCCCAGCCAGGCCAGCAGAGGCCTGCCGCCCTTGCGCCCGATGGCATAGCCGATCGAGTCGCCGATGATCGCGCCGGCCGAGGCGCAGGCGCCGAGGATGTACGGATTGATCTCGCCGTGCTGCGAGGCGAGCAGGGCGGAACTGACGAGGACGATCTCGCCCGGCAGAGGAATGCCGAGGCTCTCAAGGCCGATGACCACCCCCACCAGGAGGTAGATGCTGACCGCAGGGACGGTCTCGAGCCACTCCTGGACGTGCAACGCCGGTTCCTCCCGAGGTCACCGGGCATGGGCTGCCCGGCGTGCGCCCGCGTCGGCGCACGCCGGGCAGCCTACCTCGGGCGCTCAGGCTGTGCGCTCACGCGGTGTGCCCGGCCGACGTGCTCGGCCGGTGTGCTCAGGCGTTGGGGCGCAGCGTCCACACGACCGTCATCTCGCCGGTCACCGCGCCGTCCGCGCGCTGGATGGCGATCTCGACGGGGAACTCCGGGCGCTCCCCCGCGTCCAGTTCGGCGACGACGTCGGCGATCGGGCGGCCGAGCGTGGCGGTCGCGGTGACGACGCCCATCGCCAGCTTCTTGTAGCCGATTTCCGCCTTGACGGCGAGCGGTACGGCACGAGTCAGCTGGTCACCGAAGGCCGCGAGGACGATGGCACCGCTCGCCGTCTCGGCCAGCGTGAACATCGCTCCGGCGTGCGGTCCGCCGACGTGGTTGTGGAAGTCGCTCTGGTCCGGCATGCGGACGACGGCCCGCTCGGCGGTGGTCTCCAGGAACTCCAGGTTGAGGGTCCGGGCCATGGGGACCGTGGCGGCGAGCATCTCGCCGACTGACATCTGATCAGCGCTCATGGACCGCGATGTTACCCGTGGGTAGCAGTCTTGGCCATCCCCTGGCGGGGGCGGACGTGGCACCCGTGGCACCGCACCTCTATCGTTACTCGCCATGTGGCCAGGACAGCAGCCGCCCGGGGGCGAGCAGAACCCGCAGGACCAGAACCCGTACCAGCAGCCGGGGTACCAACAGCCGAATCCCTATCAGCAGCCGGGACACCAGCAACCGGGACACCAGCAACCGGGTTACCAGCAGCCCAATCCGTACCAGCAGCCGACGGTGCCGCAGTACGCGGTGCCCGGCCAGCCGCCCGGTGCGCCGCAGCCGCCGCAGGACGACAAGAAGAAGACGACCATCGTCGCGATCGTCGCCGCCACGGCGGTCGTCGCGGCCGCGGTCGTCACCGGCGTCATCGTGCTCAAGGACGACGACAAGAGCACCAAGGACGAGGGCAGCAAGGTGGGCGCCTCGAAGACGCCCACGGCCAACAAGCCCAGCACGGTGCCCGCTTCACCGACCGAAAACCCGCGCGGGGGCGAGGACGCCAAGCCGGTCATCGCGGGCTGGAAGGTCGTCACCAACCCCAAGCGCGGCACCCAGTTCGACGTCCCGCCCACCTGGGAGGTCGCCGGCTCCGGCGTGAGCACCTTCTTCGAGGACGAGAAGAAGAACGACGGCTCGCCCGTCGTCGTCATGTCGGCCCCGGCCCACTACAAGTCCAAGTGGTGCACGTTCGACACCGACAAGGACGGCAAGCCCGAGCAGTGGGGCCTGAGCACGACCGGCACCAAGGGCGGCAAGGGCGCGACCGACACCGCCACCGGCGCCTACAACGAGGCGGGGAACTGGGTCTGGGCGGGTTATGCGCAGAAGGAGCCCAAGGGCACGGTCAAGATCACCAAGGCCAAGCCGTACACCACCAAGTCCGGGCTCGTCGGCAGCGTCGCCACTGCCACCGCGCTCGGCGTGAAGAAGACCAACAAGTGCAGCACCGACGGCAAGTCGATCGCGTTCACCTTCAAGAACAGCAAGGGTGACTTCGTGAGCTGGGTCCTGTACGCCAACACCGGCGTCAAGGACGAGGTTCCGGACGCGACCATCGCGCAGATCCTGAGCACGGTCCGGCTGGCGGGAACGCCCACCGACTAATTCGTACGGCAATGCGGCCGGCAGCGGGTCCCGAGGTGGCCTTTTCAGCCACCTCGGGCACGTGCCCGAGCTGCGGGGGCAGAGGTCGGCATCAGGCCGGCCCTGCCCGGCCGGCTCAGCCGATGCTGAAAGCGCCGTCGGGCGGCTCGGGTGACGCCACCGCGTCCGCGTCCCGTACGACCCTCGCGTCCCCGATGAACCGGGTCAGCGATGAGCCGTGCTCCAGCCGCGCCGGAAAGGCGTCGGCGGAGGTGCGGCGGGCGAGGAGCGCCGTGTCGATGGGGGTCTGCGAGGCGAGCAGCAACGCGTTGCCGAAGCGCCGCCCCCGCAGTACCGAAGGTTCCGCGATCAGCGCGAGCTCGGTGAACACCGAGGCGAATGTGGCGAGTTGGGAGCGCAGGAAAGCGAAGGGCGCGCCGTCGGCCAGATTGGCGCCGTAGATTCCACCGGACCGCAGGACGCGTTCGGCGGCACGCGCGTACTCGACCGAGGTGAGATGGGCGGGTACCCGCGAGCCGCCGAAGACATCGCCGATCAGCATGTCCACGGAGTCTGCGGGAGCCGCCTCGACCCAGGCGCGGGCATCGGCGCCGTGCACCTGGATCCCCGATCGCGCGGGCAGCGGCAACTGCTCGGCGACCAGAGCCAGCAGTCCGCGGTCCGCCTCCACGACGTCCTGGCGCGAGCCCGGCCGGGTCGCGGCCACGTAGCGCGGCAGGGTCAGCGCCCCGCCGCCCAGATGCAGCACGTCGAGAGGTGCGCCCTCGTCCGCGGCGCAGTCGACGACATGACCGAGGCGCCGCGCGTACTCGAACTCCAGGTGGGTGGGCGCGTCCAGGTCGACATACGACTGGGGCGCACCGTCCACCGTCAGCAGCCAGGCCCGGTCCCGGTCGATGTCCGGCATCAGCTTGGCGGTGCCGCGGTCAACCTCGCGGATGACGGGTAGCTGCTCGTTCACCGTCTCATTGTGCCCACACCGCGGCGACGGCCTTGACGTGCGCGGCGGCCTGGGCCAGCCCGGCGCGGGCTGCGGGCGCACGCAGTGCCGGGTCCAGGCGGCCACGGCCGATGGCCTTCCTGGCGGCGGGGTCCGGGGTGATGACCTCGACGCGGGCGCCCGCCGCGGCGAGCTGTGCGGCCTGGGCGCGGGGCGAGGCGATCGCCTTGGTGCCGGAGGCGATGGGCGCGAGGACGACCACCCGCTCGTAACCGGCGGCGAGATGGGCATTGGCCGTGGTGTGCACTCCCCCGTCGATCCACCTGCGGCCGTCGATGGTGACCGGAGGCCAGACACCGGGGACCGCGCAGCTGGCCGCGACGGCGTCCACGAGCGGTACGCCGCTGTCCCTGTCGTACGTCTTCAACGCGCCCGTGAGCGCGTCGACGGCGGTGACGAGCAGGCGCCGCTCCGGCCATGTGTGTGAGAGGAGCCGCCGGGCGATCACCTCGCGGCGGGACGCCTCGTCTCCGTTGTCGCGGGCGAGCGCCATCCTGCCGAGCTTCCGTCCGCACTCCTCGGGTGTACGTGACGTGAGGATCGCCCGTGTGTACGTCAGCGTCATCGCAAGCCCGAAGCGGGCGGCGCTCTCGCCCTCGGGCGGGGCGAGCTGGCGCTCGTACAACTCGGCCGGGTCCAGCCTGCCGGATGCGACCTGGGCGGCGACGACCGCGCCGGCGGAGCTGCCGACGAGGAGGTCGGCGGTGGTCAGATCCACGCCCGCGCGGGCGAGTCCGTGGAGGATGCCGATCTCCCAGCCCACACCGGTGATTCCGCCGGCGCCGAGTACAACTGCCGTGTCAGCCATGGGAGTCAGTCTGCCCCGACCGCGTCCGGCGGGGGTACGGGACGCGGGGGCTGACACCCCCACGCCCCCACCGCCCGCTTCGCCGCGCGGCTCGCGCCAAGCCGCGCGGCGAAACCGACCGAACCCCGCCGCGCCACCACCCGCCGAACCGGCGACACCCTGCCGCCCGGCGCAACCGGCGTGGCGCGCCCCGCAGTCACACCAGTTCCGTCACCGTCCCCGCGCCCACCGTGCGGCCGCCCTCGCGGATGGCGAAGCCGAGGCCCGGCTCCAGTGGGATGTCGCGGCCCAGCTCCACGGTCATCGTGACCGTGTCGCCGGGCCGGGCGACCGCCGCCTCGCCGAGGTCGACGTCGCCGACGACGTCCGCCGTCCGGATGTAGAACTGCGGCCGGTAGCCGGTGGAGACCGGTGTCGTACGGCCGCCCTCGCGGGTGGACAGCACGTACACCTGCGCCGTGAAGCGCCGACTCGGCACGACGCTGCCCGGCGCCGCCACCACATGGCCGCGCCGGACCGCGTCACGCGCCATGCCGCGCAGCAGCAGGGCGACGTTGTCACCGGCCTCCGCGGACTCCATCGGCTTGCCGAAGGTCTCCAGTCCCGTGACGACCGTCTCGGTGTCCGCGCCGAGGACCTGGACGCGGTCGCCGACGCGGACCGTGCCCCGCTCGACGGCGCCGGTGACGACCGTGCCGCGCCCGGTGATGGTGAGCACGTTCTCCACCGGGAGCAGGAACGGCGCGTCCGTGTACCTGACGGGCATCGGCACATACGTGTCGACGGCGTCGAGCAGCGCATCGACGGCGGCCGTCCAGCGCGGGTCGCCCTCCAGCGCCCTCAGCCCGGAGACCCGTACCACCGGCGCGGCGTCCCCGCCGTACCCATGGGCCGTCAGCAGCTCGCGGACCTCCAGCTCCACCAGGTCGGTGAGCTCGTCGTCGCCCGCGTCCGCCTTGTTGAGGGCGACGACGATGTGGTCCACGCCGACCTGGCGGGCGAGCAGGACGTGCTCGGCGGTCTGCGGCATGACCCCGTCGAGCGCCGAGACGACGAGGATCGCCCCGTCCAGTTGCGCGGCTCCGGTGACCATGTTCTTGACGTAGTCGGCATGGCCCGGCATGTCCACGTGCGCGTAGTGCCTGGTGTCGGTCTCGTACTCGACGTGCGCGATGTTGATGGTGATGCCGCGCTGCGCCTCCTCGGGCGCCCGGTCGATCCGGTCGAACGGCACGAAGGTGCCGGTCCCGCGCTCGCTGAGGACCTTGGTGATGGCGGCGGTGAGTGTGGTCTTGCCGTGGTCGACGTGGCCCATGGTGCCGATGTTGAGGTGCGGCTTGGTGCGCACGTATGCCGTCTTGGGCATGGCTGTTTCCTCGGTTTCCTCGGAACTCGAAGCGTGATGGGACCCCTGGGCCTTGCCGACCCTCCCCCTGCGGGGTCCGCCGGACGATCCGGGAAGGGTCAGCTTCGGGCGCCGTCGAGGGGCGCTGCGGCAGCGGCGGCTGCGGCCGCTGCGGGGAATGCGGCAGCCTTCGGCGCGTCCGCGACTGCGGACGGCGCTGCGAGGAAGGCGTACCGGAACATGTCGACGATGATCGCTCAGGGCGCTTCGCCGCGTCGAATGGTTTTCCCCGCGCGGGAGTTGTGCGGGAGCCGCGCGGATGTTGTACGTGAGCTCAGCAGCTCACAGGTTCTTCAGAGCCTCGCGTACGGACAGCGGCGCGAGCCGGTCCCGGTACCGCTCGACGAAGTCGCGTACCCCGTCGGCATCGGTCTTGGCGTACTCGCGCAGGCACCAGCCGATCGCCTTGCGGATGAAGAAGTCGGGGTGGTCGGCACGGCGCAGGCAGTAGGCGAAGAGCCGTTCCGTGTCGGTCGCGGCCTTGTAGCGGAGCTGATGGAGCAGCGCGGTGCGCGCGACCCACAGGTCGTCGTCCTCGATCCAGCTGTCCATGACGGACTTCAGCGCGGGATCGGCGCTCACGAGCGGTCCGGCGACATGTGCGGCGAGCGCGTCGACGGTGTCCCACCAGGAGACGGTGACGACGAGATGGCGTACGACCGGCAGCAAGCCGGAGGAGCAGCGCTTCACATGGCGGCGCAGGTAGTCGACGGCGAAGTAGTGGTACTCGCGCTCGGGCAGCCCCCAGCAGCGCAGGGCGATCGCCGTGCAGTCGGCCTCGTCGGGGACGGCGGTGCCGTCCAGAACGGTGCGGGAGAGCTCGCGGCGGGTGCCGGTGTAGAGCCCGAGGAAGGGCGCGATGCCCTTCATGTACGCGGCGGCCGACTCGGCCCTGACCGCATCGGCGCCGGTCGGGTAGACGGTGGTGAGGCGCGCAAGGACGGTGTCGGCGAGCTCGCTGTGCGGGACGGCGGGCGGGTGGACCGGGGTCATGCGGCTCACATTACGGCGATCACATCCCCTGTCGGTTAGTCTCCCCGGATGCTCGACCCCGTCCCCCAGCCCACTTCGGGTCTCGCCGTGCGCTGCACGAGGGCGCTGCTCTCGCCGTGGTCGCGGCTGTCGCTGCTCGTGGCGATGCTGGCCGCCGCCGCGGTGACGGTGGTGTTGTACGAGCCGCAGCGGCTGCTCTCGGCCGGCTGGCCGCCGCAGCTGAGCGGGGCTGCCGCGGTGGTGCTGTTCGGCGTCGCGTACGGGGCGTGCACCGCGGCCTTCGTGCCGCGCCCGCTGCTGAATCTGGCGGCGGGCGCGCTCTTCGGCTCGCAGGCCGGGTTCGTCTCGGCGCTCGCCGGGACGGTGCTGGGTGCGGGTATCTCGTTCACCCTGGGGCGACTGCTCGGGCAGGACGCTCTGCGGCCGCTGCTGCGGGGGCGCTGGCTGAAGGCGGCCGACGCCCAGCTGAGCAGGCACGGCTTCCGCTCGATGCTGGCTGTGCGGCTCTTCCCCGGCGTGCCCTTCGCGGCGGCGAACTACTGCGCCGCCGTCTCCCGTATGCGCTATGTCCCTTTTCTGCTGGCGACGGCGATCGGCTCGATCCCGAACACGGCGGCGTATGTGGTCGCGGGCAGCCGGGCGGGCTCGCCGACGTCCCCGGCGTTCCTGATCGCGATGGGCTTCATCGTGGTGACGGGGCTGGCCGCGGCCTGGGTCGCCTGGCGCAAGCGGCACCGGCTCCGGGGGCGTTAGACCGACGGGTCAAGGCGCCCCGCATCCTCATCTGCTCGCCACCACCGCCCAGTTGGCGTGGGAGGAGCTGAGCGCGCGCCGGGCCGCGCACCAAGGCGTGGGCCGCGTCCGGGCGTTGAGCGGGAGACGGTGGCGTGCGCCTCCATGGGCGCCGTCCGGCCCGCCCCGCGAGGGGGCGGGCGCCCGGTGCGGGCGCTGACAGGGGCTGCGAGATTCCCGCCGATCAGGGGACGCTAGGCTTCCTGAGACCTGGCGCATGATCGGGAACGCTACGCGCCGTCAGACCGTGATCATTTCTTGGGTGGCGTAGTTTTCGATGTCTTGGTTCGAATCATTCATCCTCGGGCTCGTCCAGGGACTGACCGAGTTCCTGCCGATCTCCTCCAGTGCGCATCTGCGGCTCACCGCCGCATTCGCCGGCTGGGAGGACCCGGGCGCCGCCTTCACCGCGATCACCCAGATCGGCACCGAGACGGCCGTTCTCATCTACTTCCGCAAGGACATCGCTCGTATCGTCTCCGCCTGGTCCCGTTCCCTGACGAACAAGGAGCTGCGCAGTGACCACGACGCCCAGATGGGCTGGCTGGTCATCGTGGGCTCGATCCCGATCGGCGTGCTCGGCGTCACGTTCAAGGACCAGATCGAGGGCCCGTTCCGGGATCTGCGGCTGATCGCCACCACCCTGATCGTGATGGGCATAGTCCTCGGCATCGCCGACCGTCTTGCAGCCCGTGACGAGCAGGGCGGCAAGCACCGGGCCATCAAGCAGCGCAAGACGCTGAAGGAGCTGGGTGTCAAGGACGGTCTGATCTACGGTGCCTGCCAGGCGATGGCCCTGATTCCGGGCGTCTCGCGCTCGGGCGCGACCATCAGCGGCGGTCTGCTGATGGGCTACACGCGTGAGGCGGCGGCTCGCTACTCGTTCCTGCTGGCCATCCCGGCCGTGCTGGCCTCGGGCGCCTTCGAGCTGAAGGACGCGAGCGAGGGCGGGCATGTGGACTGGCCGCAGACCTTCTTCGCGACGATCATCGCTTTCGCCGTGGGCTACGCGGTGATCGCCTGGTTCATGAAGTTCATCACTACGAAGAGCTTCATGCCCTTCGTGATCTACCGCATTCTGCTGGGAATCCTGCTGTTCATCCTGGTCGGAACGGATGCGCTGAGCCCGCACGCGGGTGAGTCGGGCGGCTGAGGCGCGTTGACGCGGGACTGACGGCTGTCGTACCCAGGCCTTAGCCTGTCTGCATGTCCCCCTTGTCCCGCGAGTCAGAAACCGCGTTGTCCGCCGCCGAGCTCAATGCCCGGATCCGAGAGCTGTGGGCAGACGGCGAGCTGCCCGACGACCGGCGCCCGGAGTACGAGGCACTGGTGGTGGAGTGGGCCGCGGCCGCGCTCGGGGACGTGCAGCACGCCGCCTGAGCGCGGGGCGGGCAGGCCGGGAGCGCTCGGCGTGATCGCGGGCTCGGCTAGCCTGAGTGCCACAATGAATCGTTTGACCACGTCATGGGGCGGCTTCGAGCTCGCCCGCTTCCCCGAGGACCCCCGCGACACGCTCCGCGCCTGGGACGCCGCCGACGAGTACCTTCTGGGGCAGCTCAAGGGGATCGACGACACCGCGCCCACGGATCTGACCGGCACGCTGGCCGTCGTCGGGGACCGCTGGGGCGCCCTCTCCACCTCGCTCGCCGCCCACCGGCCCGTACAGATCACGGACTCCTTCCTCGGCCAGGAGGCGACCCGGGCGAATCTGGCCCGCAACGGCATCGACGTGGACGCGGTACGCCTCCGGTCGGTCAGGGACCTGCCGCCGGAGCGTATCGACGTACTGCTGATCCGGGTGCCCAAGAGCCTCGCGCTGCTGGAGGACCAGCTGCACCGCCTCGCGCCGGCCGTGCACGCGGACACGGTTGTCATAGGCGCCGGGATGGTCAGCGAGATCCACACCTCGACGCTGAAGCTGTTCGAGCGGATCCTCGGTCCGACCAGGACCTCGCTCGCGGTGAAGAAGGCGCGGCTCATCTTCTGTACGCCCGACCCCAGACTCGCCCGCACCCCGAGTCCCTGGCCGCTGCGCTATGCGCTGCCCGACGACGTGGGCGTGCTCGCGGGCCGGACCGTCACCAATCACGCGGGCATCTTCTGCGCCGAGCGCCTCGACATCGGCACCCGTTTCTTTCTGCGGAGCCTGCCGGAGCGGCACGGTCCGAAGCGGGTCGTCGACCTGGGCTGTGGCAACGGCGTGGTGGGCACGGCGGCCGCGCTGGCCAATCCGGCGGCTTCGGTGACCTTCATCGACGAGTCGTTCTCGGCGGTCGCCTCGGCCGAGGCGACGTACCGCGAGAACGTCCCGTCGGACATGAAGGCGGAGTTCCTGGTGGGCGACGGTCTGTCGGGTGTGCCGGACGCGTCCGTCGATCTGGTGCTGAACAATCCGCCGTTCCACTCGCACCGGGCGACGACGGACACGGCCGCCCGCCGGATGTTCGGCGAGTCGCGCCGCGCCCTGCGGCCCGGGGGCGAGCTCTGGGTCGTCGGAAACCGCCATCTCGGCTATCACCTGAGACTGCGCCGCCTCTTCGGGAACTGCGAAGTCGTCGCCGGCGACCCGAAGTTCGTGGTGCTGCGGGCCGTCAGGCAATAGCCGCCGGGCTCAGCGGCCGAGGCCGTCGGCGCCGTCCTGCCACTCGGCGTAGGGAACACGGGAGATCTCGCGTACGCCTCCGAGCGTGGCCCATTCGTCCTTGCCGAGCCGGGTGAGCGGCGCCAGCTTCGTCACCTCGGGGTGCCCGCCCGCCATCACTTCCTTGCTGACGACGGCATGGACGACGCGGCCGAAGACGACCGTCGAGTCGCCGAGTCGTACGGTGCTGTGCAGTTCGCATTCGAGGGCCACCGGGGAGGCCGCGACGCGCGGAGGCTTGACGCGCAGGCTCGTCTCGCGGGCGATGCCCACCGCGTCGAACTCGCTGATGCCACGCGGAAAGTCGGTGGCGGTGGCGTTGATCTGCTCGAAGAGCGGCTCGGGTGCGAAGTTGACCACGAAGGCCCCGGTGTCCTCGATATTGCGCAGCGAGTCCTTGCGGCCGACCGAGGTGAACTGCACGACGGGCGGAGCCACGCACGAGATCGTGAAGAACGAGTGCGGGGCGAGATTGTCCGTACCGTCGGCCGATGTTGTCGAGACCCAGGCGATGGGCCTGGGGACGACGGTGGCGGTCAGCAGCCGGTAGAAGGTGTCGCGGTCGCACTGTGCCGGGTCGTAGTCGATGCGCATGGGGGAAGTATGGCGCCTGACGCCGAACTGGCGCAGATCGACCGTTTGCTGAACAAGAGCGGGTGAAGAGCAGGTGACTGGCGTGCACAGCTCTTGGCCTTGGGCCCTTACTGCCCGAAACTGACCCGATGACGCAGCGCGTGGATCTCGCGACCGTGATGGACCGGCTGACCATCGATGAATTGATCACCAGTTATGCGGTGGCGGTGGACGACGGCGACTGGGATGCCTACCGCGCCCTGTTCACCCCCGAGGGGCGCGCGGACTACCGCGGCTCGGGCGGGATCGAGGGTCCCGCCGCCGAGGTCGCCGACTGGCTGGCAGAGACGATGCGCCTCTTTCCGGTACGCCAGCACCTCATCGTCAACCGGCGGCTGCACATCCAGGACCTGGGCGGCTATCCGGGCGACCGGGCCGAGCTTCAGGCCGACTATGTGAACCCGATGCGTCTGGAGTCGGGGGACGACTTCGTCTCCGGCGGCCGGTACACCTTCGGCCTGCTGCGTACGGACGCGGGCTGGCGGCTGCGCACGGTGGTGATCCACGAGAAGTGGAGGCGGGCTCCGGACGCCCCCGGCGGCTCCTGACCGACCTGGGCGCACTGTTCTTGCAGGTCCTGCTCGCGCACACTGGAGACGACACCGCTCGCGGTCGCCGCGAGGCGGACGAGGAGGCGCGGTATGCGGATTCCGGTCGGCCGGCCTGGCTTGGGCCGCGCGCGAGAGCTCGCGGCGTCTGGGCGCTGGCGGGCCGTCGCCGCGGTGGCCGCCGGTGCGCTGCCCGCGCTGGCCTTTCCCGAACCCTCGCTGTGGTGGTTCGCGTATGTCGCGCTGGTGCCGTGGATGCTGCTGGTCCGGGACGCGCCGACGGGCCGCCGGGCCGCGGTCGAGGGCTGGCTGGGCGGCATCGGCTTCATGATCGCCGTGCATCACTGGCTGATCCCGAGCCTGCATGTGTTCATCGTGCTGATCGCCGCGCTGCTGGGGCTGCTGTGGGCGCCCTGGGGGTGGCTGGTGTGGTCGCTGCTGTCCGGGAGGCGCCCGAGGCCTGCCAGAGCCGTCGCCGCTCTGGCGGTGGTGCCCTCGGGCTGGCTGATGATCGAACTGGTCAGGTCGTGGGAGGGATTGGGCGGTCCCTGGGGCTTGCTGGGGGCGAGCCAGTGGCAGGTCTCCCCCGCCCTGCGGCTCGCCTCGGTGGGTGGCGTCTGGCTGGTGAGCCTGCTCGTGGTCGCGGTGAACACCGCAGTCACCGTGCTGATCGCGGTGCCGCACGCCCGGACGGCCGCGGTGGGCGGCGGTGTCATCTGTGCGCTCACCACGACCGCGGTGTGGCTCTGGCTTCCGCAGCCGGAGCCTTCGGGGCGGGCCCGTATCGCTGTCGTACAGCCGGGCGTCGTCGACGGAAGCGAGAGCGTCGAGCGGCGCTTCGCCCGCAGTGAGGAGCTGACCCGCCAACTGGCCGGTCAGGACATCGATCTGGTGGTCTGGGGCGAGAGCAGCGTCGGCGCGGATCTGCGCGAGCGCCCGGATCTGGCGGCCCGTATCGCGGTGCTCTCGCGCGCGGTCGGCGCGGATCTGCTGGTCAATGTGGACGCCCGGAGCCAGGACGGCGCCGGGCGGGCGGGGATCTTCAAGAGTTCGGTCCTGGTGGGCCCGCAGGGTCCGACCGGTGATCGCTACGCCAAGATGCGGCTCGTCCCCTTCGGTGAGTACATACCGGCGCGCGAGCTGCTGGGCTGGGCGACCTCCGTGGGCAAGGCGGCCGGCGAGGACCGGCTGCGCGGTAGCCGTCCGGTGGTGATGGTGCTGCCCGGCGAGGGTACGGGCGGACTGCGTCTGGGGCCGCTGGTCTGCTTCGAGTCGGCGTTCCCCGACATGGGCAGGAGGCTGACCAGGGACGGGGCGCAGCTGCTGATCGCCCAGTCGGCGACCTCGTCGTTCCAGGGGAGCTGGGCGCCCGAGCAGCACGCCTCGCTGGCGGCGCTGCGGGCGGCCGAGAGCGGCCGGCCGATGGTGCACGCCACGCTCACCGGGGTCAGCGCGGTGTACGGACCCGACGGCAGCCGGGTCGGCCGCCTGCTCGGTACGGACAGCAGTACCGCCGCCGTCTACGACGTCCCGCGGGCCCGCGGCACCACCCCGTTCGTCAGGTTCGGCGAGTGGCCGGTCTACGGAGCACTGGCGGTCCTCGCCGCGCTCTGCGCCGCCGAGGGTGTGCGCTCGCTCAGGAAACCTGCTCCAGGGCTCGCAGCACCACCTGTTCGCACAGCTGATGAGTCCGCAGCGCGTCCTGTGCGCTGAGGAGCTTCCCGGCCCGTACGGCGTCGATGAAGGCCAGCACCGACTGCTCGATACCGCGCTGGCGGGCGACGGGCATCCAGTCGCCCCGGCGCCGTACGCTCGGCTGCCCCTTGTGGTCGACGACCTCCGCGAGATTGCGGACCTCGCGCTTGGTGTCCTGGCCCGACACCTCGAGGATCTCCTCGGTGGAGCCGCTCATCCGGTTCATCGTCCCGATGGCGGTGAAGCCTTCGCCGGACAGCTGCAGCACGACATGGTGCATCAGGCCGTCGACGATCCGGGCCCGTACATCGGTGTGGTCGATCGGCCCGGGGGCCAGAAAGCGCAGGGTGTCGACGACATGGATGAAGTCGTCGAGTACGAGGGTGCGCGGATCCTCGGCGAGGCCGACGCGGTTCTTCTGCATCAGGATCAGCTCGCGCGGGTGCTCCAGGCACTGGGCGTAGCCGGGCGCGAGACGGCGGTTGAAGCCGACTGCCAGGCTGGTGCCACGTGCCTCGCCGAGGGCCACCAGCCGCTCGGAGTCGGCCAGTTCGTACGCGAGCGGCTTGTCGACGTACGTCGCCACACCCGCTTCCAGCAGCCGCGTCACGATCTCGGCGTGCACGGACGTCGGCGCGTGGACGAAAGCGGCGTCGAGCCCCTGGGCGAGCAGCGAGTCGAGGTCGGTGTGGCGGCGCCCGGCCGGGATGTGATGGGTCTCGGCGATCCGCGCGAGGGTGGCGGGGGTCCGGGTCTGAAGATGCAGTTCGACCCCGGGCAGCGTGGTGAGCACGGGCAGGTAGGCCTTCCGCGCGATGTCGCCGAGCCCGATGCAGCCGACCTTCACAGGGGCCTCCCTTGGCGCTGTGCCGGTTGTCCTTCGTTGCGTCGCGTGCTCCGGCAGCATACGTGCGCTGCGGGGACCCGAGCCGCTGCGCGGAGTGCTCGGCGAACAAGGCCTGGCGGCAGGTGGGTCCGTGCTCCAGGATGATCGGCATGACGACACCTGAGCGCACCGAACCGGCCACCGCCGCAGATGAACGCACCATGCTGGACGGCTGGCTCGACTACCACCGGGCCACGCTGGAACAGAAATGCGCGGGGCTCGACGACGAGCAGCTGCGCACGGCGTCGGCACCACCCTCCACGCTCTCCCTGCTCGGCCTGGTGCGGCACATGGCCGAGGTCGAGCGGCACTGGTTCCCGGTGGTCATGGCCGGCGAGGAGCCCGCGCCGATCTACTACTCCAAGGACGACCCCGACGGCGACTTCAATGTCACCGAGGCCGACACCTGGGCCGAGGGGTACGCCACCTGGCAGGCCGAGATCGCGGGAGCCAGGCAGGCCGTCGCGGGACGATCGCTGGACGAGCTCTCGGTGAGGAAGAACCGCCGCACCGGAGAGCTGTTCAATCTGCGCTGGATCTATACGCACATGATCGAGGAGTACGCGCGGCACAACGGCCATGCCGACCTTCTCCGTGAGCGGATCGACGGCGCGACCGGCGAGTGACCGACGGCTTCCGTCGTCACCCTTGTGGGCCATTGTCCGCTCGTACGACGGTGAATGCGTGCCGCGCACAGCAGAGTTGGGCAGGTGCACCGAACGAGAACAACCGTCCTGGCCGGGATGGCCGCCTTCGCCCTGTCCGGCTGCGTCGTCCTGACCGGATGTGTGGCCGTGGAGCCGCGGCCCGCGCCCGCACCACCGCTGCCCCCGTCGCCGGGGAGCGGCCGTCGGGCCCAGGTCGTGGAGCCGCAGCGTGTGCAGGACCCGGCGCGGGAGGCCCTTGCGCCCCCGGCGGCCGAGAAGACCACGCCGCCCGCTGCCATCGAGGACGCACCGCGCGAGCCGTCGGGACCGAGACCCGCCGAGCCGGGCACCTCGGGCCCGGCCTCCCGGCCGCGCGAAATGCCCGCGCGCCCTGCACGGCCCACAAAGCCCGCGGCGCCGGTGCCCGTCGAAGTCCCCGCCGGCATCTGTGCGCTGAGCGAGGACTACGGCCGCTGGCGCCCCGGCAGCACCGAAGCCCGGATCTGCCGGGAGGTCTACGGGAACTAGGGCCTGTCGTTCGGATCTTGCCGGGCTCGCGTGCCCTGGCACGCACTCCCCCGTAGCCCTTCGGGCACGGGAGGTGCCCCCATGCCGCGTTGCGCCAGTCGCCGACGCTCCGCGTCGGCTCCATCCTCCGCCTTGCGATCGCACGCACCAGACCCCGCTCACTGATCCGGCCTGATCCAAACGACAGGCCCTGGCCTCACTCCCCCCGCAGCCGCCCCTCCAGCCGCTCGATCGCGGCCCTGACGCCGTTGCCGTATCCGTCGTCCCCCAGGGCGTCCGTCGCCGTGCGAGCCCGGTCGAGATGGACCCGCGCGGCCTCGGGGCGCTGGAGCTTCACATAGTCCGCGGCGAGGTTGAGGTGGAGCGAGGGGTAGAAGGCACGCACCTCGACCGCCGCCTCGTGCCGGGCCGGCCGCTCCTCGCTCAGCCCGTCCGCCGCGGCCAGCGCCCGCAGATCCCAGGCGAGCTCGTCACCGGGGTCGTCCTGGGTGTCCGCCATGTAGTGCGCCAGGGTGCAGCGGTGCAGGGCATCGCCGGCCTCGCCGATCTCCGACCAGAGGGCGCCGAAGCGATTGCGCGCCTCCTCGCGGTCTCCGCCGTGAAGCAGCATGATCGCCTGCCCGATCCGGGTCACGACGGCGTCCCCCGACGCCTCCGGCTGCTCCGTCACTGCGGCCTCCCACGTCCGTGCGGCGATTGCGCGAAATGCTACGATTCACGGATCACGACGCTAGCCGCCGCCCGTGACAATGCCGCACAGGCTCGGGCACAGGCCCGTGCCTGTCAGCCGGGTGCGCGAACGCTCAGCCCAAGTTCGGGATCCGCCAGTCGATGGGCTCGTGGCCCTGGGCGGCGACCGCCTCGTTGATCTGCGTGAAGGGGCGCGAGCCGAAGAACTTCTTCGCGGACAGGGGCGAGGGGTGGGCACCCTTCACCACCACATGCCGCGTCTCGTCGATCAGGGGCAGCTTCTTCTGCGCGTAGGCGCCCCAGAGCACGAACACCGCGGGGTCGGGCCGCGAGGCCACGGCGCTGATCACCGCGTCCGTCACCTTCTCCCACCCCTTGCCCTTGTGGGAGTTGGCCTCGCCCGACCGCACCGTCAGCACGGCGTTGAGCAGCAGGACACCCTGCTCGGCCCACGGCATCAGATAGCCGTTGTCCGGGACGGGGTGGCCCAGCTCCGCCTGCATCTCCTTGTAGATGTTCCGCAGGGAGGGCGGGGTCCTGACGCCCGGCCGCACGGAGAAGCAGAGGCCGTGCCCCTGCCCCTCTCCGTGGTACGGGTCCTGGCCGAGAATCAGGACCTTGACGCGGTCGTACGGTGTCGCGTCGAGGGCGGCGAAGACCTCCTCGCGCGGCGGATAGACCGGCCCCCTGGCCCGCTCCTCCTCGACGAACTCGGTGAGCTCCTTGAAGTAGGGCTTCTGCAGCTCGTCGCCGAGGACGCCGCGCCAGGACTCGGGCAGCATGTCGGTGTCGGTCACGTCAACAACCTCCGGGATGGGACCAGTTCTCGAGAAAAGAACCTACCGGGGGCCACTGACAACGGGGTCTGCCGGCGGTCTACCAGCTGGCCTTGCGGTACAGCTGCCACATCTGCATGAACGTCTGCGGGTTGATCGCGAGTTCGCCGCCGCCGATCTCCTCGCTGGAGGCGACGAACATCTTGCCCTGCCACAGGGGCAGCAGCCGTACGTCGTCGCCGAAGATCTCCTGTGCCCGCTCGAACTGGTCAGTGACCGCGCCGCGGTCGCTCTCGCGCCGGGACGCGGGCAGCAGCTGGTCGGTGATCTCGGGGCTCTCGTACGGCATGCTGAGCGCGTTGTTCTTGCCGACGAACGGGGCCACAAAGTTGTCCGGGTCCGGGAAGTCGGGGAACCAGCCGCGTCCGAAGACGGGGTACTCGCCGGCCTGGTAGGCCTTCCTGAAGTCCTTCTCCGGCTTGCCCTCCACCGTGATCTTGAACAGGCCGGTGGCGTCGAGCTGCCGCTTGAGCTCGTCGAACTCGGCCTTGGAGGCGGAGCCGTAACGGTCGGAGGAGTACCCGAACATCAGCGGCACCGGCTTGGTGATACCGGCGTCCTTGAGGATGGCCCGCGCCTTGTCCACGTCCGGCTCGCCATAGCGGTCGAAGAACTCGGTGGTGTGGCCGGAAATGCCCTTGGGGACCATGGAGTACAGCGGCTCGGCCGTGCCCTGGTAGACCTTGCCGACCAGCGCGCCGCGGTCGACGACCTGAGCGATCGCACGGCGTACGGCGAGCTTGCCCGCCATGGGGTCCTTGGAGTTGAAGACGAGGTAACGGATGTCGGCGCCGACCGTCTCGACGAGCTGGAGGCCGTCGTACTCCGGCTGCTTCGACTGAAGCTTGACGACCTCCTGCGCGGTGAGACCGCGGTAGATCGTGTCGATCTTCTTCTTCTTGAGCTCTCCGACCATCACGTCGGAGTCCTGGAAGTAGCGGATGGTGACGGCTTCGTTCTTGAGCTTCGCGAACCCCTCGTACTTGGAGTTCTTGGTCAGCTCGGCCCGTTCGCCCTTCTTGTACGAACTCAGGACGTACGGCCCCGAACCTGTCAGCCCGCCGTCCTCGCGGAGCTCGTCCGCCGGGTACTCCTTGGGCGGGACGACAGCCATGGCGGGCGTGGCCAGGATGAACGGGAAGGTGGCGTCAGGCGTCTTGAGGCTGAACCTCACGATGCGGTCCCCGGCGGCCTCGACCTTGTCGAGCGAGCCGAGCAGACCGTTGGGGCCACCCTTCGCGTCGATCTTCCGGATCCGCTCGATGGAGTACTTGACCGCCGCGGCGTCGAGCTTGTCGCCGTTGGAGAACGTAAGGCCGGGCTTCAGCTCGCACTCGAAGAGCTTGTTGCTGGCATCGGTGAAGCGGCAGGATTTCGCGGCGTCCGGCTGCGGTGCTGCGCTGCCCGACGGGAAGCTCACCAGCGTCTGGAAGACATTACTCAGCAGTTCCCATGAGCCGTCCCAGGCTGCGGCCGGATCGAGGGTGGTGGGCTCACTCATCGTACCGACCGTAATCTTCTGCTCGCGCTCGGTGCTCTCACCCGAAAACAGGCTGCATCCGGCCAGCAGAGATATGGACGCTAGGGCTGCAGTGGCCTGCAGGCAGGTCCGGTAGAACACGTGCACGCTCCTCGTTCAGCCATGGGTCGGCCGACCATACCGCAGCGCCCTGCCGGGTCAATCTGATGGCCCGGCAGGGCACTTGACACATTCAGGAACAAAAGGGTCCAGGGGGCTCAGTGCACCCCGGCATTGAGGAAGATACCCCCGTCGACGACCAGCGTCTGCCCCGTGATCCAGTCGGATTGGTCAGAAGTCAAAAAAGCCGCCGCTCCGCCGATGTCCTCGGGCACACCGAGGCGCGCGAGCGGGTAGCCCGCGGCCGCCTCTTCCTCCCTGCCCTCGTACAGGGCCTGGGCGAACTTGGTCTTGACCACGGCCGGTGCGATCGCGTTGACCCGGACACCCGGCGCGAACTCGTGCGCCAGTTGCAGGGTCAGGTTGATCATCGCCGCCTTGCTCATGCCGTAGGAACCGATGAAGGGCGAGGGAGCGAGACCGGCGACGGACGCGATGTTCACGATCGCACCGCCGTTCTCCTTCTGCCAGGCCTTCCAGGTCTGCTGGGCGAAGCCGAGCGCCGAGATCACGTTGGTCTCGTACACCTTGCGCGCCACGTTCAGATCGAGCTCGGCCATCGGCGAGTAGACCGGGTTCGTCCCGGCGTTGTTGATCAGGAAGTCGACGCGGCCGAAGGCCTCCATGACGCGCTCCACGGCGGCCGCCTGGTGGGCCTCGTCGTGGGCCTTGCCCGCGATGGCGATCACCCGGTCGGCGCCGAGCTTCTCCACGGCCTCCTTGAGCGCGTCCTCACCACGGCCGGTGATGCACACCCGGTCGCCGCGGGCGACGAGCGCCTCGGCGACGCCGTAGCCGATGCCACGGCTCGCGCCGGTGATCAGCGCGACCTTTCCGCTGTCCTGTACCTCTGCGGTCATGTCCGTCGTCTCCCGATTCAGTTGAGCGGTCCGCCGGCCACGTACATGACCTGGCCGGAGACAAAGCCGGCCTCGTCGCCCGTGAAGAAGGCGATGGCGTTGGCGATGTCCTCGGGGAACCCGACGCGCGCGACCGGGATCTGGGTGGCGGCAGCGGCCTGGAACTCCTCGAAGCCCATGCCGACGCGGGCGGCCGTCTGGGCCGTCATCTCGGTGACGATAAAGCCGGGGGCGACGGCGTTCGCGGTGATACCGAACTTGCCGAGCTCCTTGGCGAGGGTCTTGGTGAAGCCCTGCAGACCGGCCTTGACGGCGGAGTAGTTGGCCTGGCCGCGGTTGCCCAGCGCCGAGCTGGAGGAGAGCGAGACGATACGTCCGAATCCGGCGTCCACCATGTACTTCTGGCAGGCCTTGGCCATCAGGAACGCGCCCTTGAGGTGCACGTTCATCACGGTGTCCCAGTCGGACTCGCTCATCTTGAAGAGCAGGTTGTCGCGGAGCACGCCCGCGTTGTTGACAAGGATCGTCGGCGCGCCGAGCTCGGCGGCGACGCGCGCGACGGCGGCCTCCACCTGGGCGCTGTCGGAGACGTCGCAGCCCACGGCGAGGGCCTTGCCGCCGGCCGCGGTGATCTTCTCGACGGTGTCCTTGCAGGCCGCCTCGTCGAGGTCGAGTACGGCTACGGCGCGGCCCTCGGCCGCCAGTCGTACCGCGGTGGCTGCGCCAATACCGCGCGCAGCCCCGGTCACGACGGCGACGCGCTGCTCGGTGGTGGACATGCTGGTTCTCCTCGCCCTTGGATGCGGCTCATCCGGTACGTCCCACGTCCAGGGATGAGCGACCGCTTAGTACCTTCAGCAGACGTGACGCTAGAAGCCCTGGCACCCGGTGTCAACGGCCCACCGGGTGCGCCCCGTCACTCACGGAATCACTCACCGGACGAGCAGGTCGAGCAGCCGCTCCACCTCGGCCTGTGGATCGGAGGTCAGTCCCGTGTGCACGGGGCCCGGCTGTACGACGGTCGAGCGCGGCGCGATCAGCCAGCGGAAGCGGCGTCCCGCGTCGTCGCGCGCCGCCTGACCTGCGTCCTCGCCGCCTCGGCAGACGCCCTCGACGGCCCGCAGGGCGGCGCGTACCCCCGTCACGTCGGCACGCGGGTCGAGGGCCTTGAGTTTCCCCTCGTCGAGATACGTACGGGCGGCGACGAAGGACTTGGCACGGCAGTAGACCACCACGCCGGCGTTGAAACACTCACCGCGCTCGACCCGCGGCACCACACGCAGCAGCGCGTACTCGAAGACATCATGCTCGCTGACATCGCGCCCGCTCACTGGCCCGCGTCCTTCGTGCTCTTGGTCGGGTGCGGCCAGGGGGTGAGGTGCTCGGTCAGCCAGCCGGGCGCCTGCGAGGGCCGGGGCTTGGAGGGCGCGCTCAGCGAGATCCGCTCATGGATCGTCGCCGCCCGGGGCATCAGCGCCTCGACATAAGCCCTGCGCAGCGCGTCGGTGGTCCCGAAACCCGGCTCGTCGACCAGCCACTCGTCCGGGACGTCGGCGGCTACCTCGGTCAGCAGCTCCTCGGTGACCAGCGGCGCGAGTTCGGCGGCGGCCGCGGCGATGTCGGGCTCGAAGGGCGCGAGGGCATGGTCGGACGCGTCGTACGGTTTGGCCGCCGAGACCGCGGCGCCCGGCCAGTTGTGGTGCCAGATCATGGTGGCTCCATGGTCGATGAGCCACAGGTCGCCGTGCCACACCAGCATGTTGGGGTTGCGCCAGGAGCGGTCGACATTGTTGATCAGCGCGTCGAACCAGACGACCTTTCCGGCCTCTGCCGCGTCCACCTCGTAGGCGAGCGGGTCGAAGCCGAGCGAACCGGGCAGGAAGTCCATCCCGAGGTTCAGCCCGCCGCTCGCCTTCAGCAGCTCCTGCACCTCCTGATCGGGCTCGCCGAGACCGATGACGGGGTCGAGCTGGATGGTGACCAGCTCGGGGACCCGCAGACCGAGCCGCCTGCCGAGCTGTCCGCAGATGACTTCGGCGACCAGGGTCTTGCGGCCCTGTCCCGCTCCGGTGAACTTCATGACGTACGTACCGAGATCGTCGGCCTCGACGATGCCGGGGAGCGAGCCGCCTTCACGCAGGGGCGTGACATAGCGGGTCGCTGTGACTTCGGAGAGCATTGCCCCACAGTACTTCGGGGCGGGTCGGGTGATCGCTCGGATTTTCGCTTGTGCTGACCTGCGCGGACATGCCAACGATGCCCCATGGCCGAAGACACGCAAGACCTCATGGACGCCCAGGACTTCCCCCGTCAGTACGCCCGGACCCGGCGTTTCTCGCACGGTGTCCCGCGGCACTTCACCGTCTCGCCCGACGGCTCGCGCGTGCTGTTCCTACGCAGCAAAGGCGGCCAGGACCGCGTCAGCAGGCTGTGGCTGTACGCGGACGGACAGGAGCGTGTACTCGCCGACCCCGTCACGCTCGGCGGCGAGACGGATGTGCCGGAGGCGGAGAAGGTCCGGCGGGAGCGCGCCAGGGAGACCTCCTCCGGTGTGGTGTCGTACGCGACCGACAGCGCGGCTCTGATGGTGGTCTTCGCGCTGGGCGGAGAGCTCTGGACCGTACGGACGGACGGCGGCGCCCCGCGCAGAATCGCCACGGCGGGCCCGGCGGTCGATCCGCGTCCCTCGCCGGACGGGGACCGGATCGCGTACGTCTCCGGGGGCGCGCTCCATGTCGTGCGGGCCGACGGCAGCGACGACCGGCTGCTGGCCGCGCCCGAGGGTCCCGAGGTGACCTACGGGCTCTCCGACCATGTGTCGGCCGAGTCGATCCACCGGACACGGGGCCACTGGTGGTCGCCGGAGGGGGACGCGTTGCTGGTCGCCCGGGTGGACACCTCACCGGTGGGGCGCTGGCACATCGCGGACCCGGCGAATCCGGCGAAACCGCCGGTATCGCTGCCGTATCCGGCGGCGGGGACGGCGAATGCGGAGGTGTCGATGCACGTCGTGCGCCTCGAAGGAGAGGCGATGGTGGCGGTCGAGATCCCCGAGGCGGCGGGCGAGCAGCACTACGTCTCGCAGTGGACCGACCCGGCCTTCGAGTACGTCACGGCGGCGGGCTGGGACAGCCACGGCCCGCTGATCTCCGTGCAGACCCGCGACCAGCGCTCGGTGTATGTCCTGGCCGTGGACCCCGCGACCGGGGCGACGCAGGCGCAGCATCGCGCCCGCGATCGAGCATGGGTGGATCTGATGCCGGGCACTCCGGTCCGGCTCCCCTCGGGCACTTGCGTGATCCCCTGGTGCTTCTCGGACACGCACGGGCTGCGGATCGGGGACGCCTTCACCCCGGACGGGCTTGAGGTCCGCGAGGTCGTCGGCACGGTCGGCGAGCGCGTCTTCTTCACCGCGAGCGAGGATCCGACCGAGATCCATGTCTGGTCCCACGCCCCGGATGCGGGCTTCGTCCGCGTCAGCGAGGGACCCGGCGTCCACACCGCCCACGTCGGCGGCGACACCGTTGTCCTGGACAGCGGGACGGACGACGGGCGGACGGTGACCGTGCTGCACGGCGGCAAGCCCGTCGGGCGGATCGCCGTGCTCGCCGAGAAGCCACTGGTCACGCCCCGGCCGGTGTTTCTCACGCTCGGGGAGCGTGAACTGCGCAGCCGGCTCTTCCTGCCGTCGTGGCACGAGCCGGGTTCGGGAAAGCTGCCCTTGCTCCTCAACCCGTACTCCGGAGCCGGCATCCAGCTGGTGGTGCGCGAGCGCGGTTGGTGGTCGGCGGTGTCGCAGTGGTTCGCCGAGCAGGGTTTCGCCGTGCTCGTCACGGACGGCCGCGGCACCCCCGGCCGGGGCCGCGCCTGGGCGAAGGCCATTCAGGGCGACCGGCTGACGCCCGTACTCGAGGACCAGATCGACGCGCTGCACGAGGCGGCCTCGCGCCATCCCGATCTGGACCTGGACGCGGTGGCGATCCGCGGCTGGTCCTACGGCGGCTATCTGGCGGCCGGCGCGGTGCTGCACCATCCGGAGGTCTTTCACGCCGCGGTCGCGGGCGCCGCCCCCACCGACCGCAGGCTCTACGACACACACTGGGAAGAGCGGTTCCTCGGCCACCCGGACGTGCAGCCCGAGAACTACGAACGCAGCTCGCTCGTCCCGTACGCTCACAAGCTGACCCGTCCGCTGCTGCTGGTGCACGGCGTCGCCGACGACAACGTGGTCTTCGCGCACATGCTGCGCTTCTCGGCGGCGCTGCTCGCGGCGGGCCGCCCGCATACGGTTCTGCCGCTCTCGGGGGCCACCCATCTGGTCTCTCACGAGGACCAGGCCGCCCACCTGCTGCTGCTCGAGACGGCCTTTCTGAAGAAATCCTTGAATTCCCCGAGTATCTGAACGTGCCGCGCCGCCCACTCGTACACCATCAAGAACCGGCCGTTGCGCGGGGGCCGGACAGGGACCGTTGAGAGGGAGCCATCATGACCGGATCGCAGGGTTCTGCGCGGAACATGACACGACGTGCCGTCGTCGCCGCGGCGGGCGGGGCCGGTCTCGCCGTCGCGCTGACCGCGTGCGGCAGCTCGGACGACGGCAGTACGTCGGTGGCCGACAAGCCGACGGGCGGGGAGGGCGGGGCGGGCGCCGGGGGCGGCAAGGAGATCGCCAAGATCACGGACATTCCCGAGGGCGGGGGCAAGGTCATCGGCGATGTGGTCGTCACCCAGCCGAAGCCCGGAGAGTTCAAAGCCTTCTCGTCCAAGTGCACCCACGCGGGCTGCGCGGTGAAAGACATCGCGAACGGCACCATCAACTGCCCCTGTCACGGAAGCCAGTTCAGCGCGGAGGACGGCAGCGTCACCAAGGGGCCCGCCACCAAACCGCTGCCCGCGGCCTCGATCACCGTCGACGGCGGCTCGATCAAGATCGCGTAGCGCGCCGGGACCGTTTCCAGCAGGACAGGACGTCGTCCGTCGTGGTGATCGTGGCGACGAGCGCGAGCGTGTTGCGGACCATCGCGGGGATGTAGTCGGCGGGCACCCCCGCGATGGCGTCCTGCGGAACCACCGCCGTATAGCCGAGGTTGACCGCGTCGAAGACGGCGTTGGGGATCGCGACATTCGCCGAGACCCCGGTGACGACGAGCGTGCGGCAGCCGAGATTGCGCAGCAGTGCGTCGACGTCCGTGCCCGCTATCGGTGACAGGCCGTGCAGCCGCCGTACGACGAGATCCTCGTCCGCCACCTCTATCGGAGGTGCGATGCGGACGGCCGTCGTACCGGGGTGCTGCTGGACGGGCAGCCGGGCGGCCGCACGGAACAGCCGGGCGTTGTGGCTCGCGCCGCGCCCGTCGGGACGCCGCTCGGCGACCGCGTGGAGCACCTGCACGCCCGTCTCATGAGCCGCGGCGACCAGCCGGGCGACCCGGTGGAGCGCGCCGGACGACCTGGCCTGCTCGGCGAGTTCGGGCAGCGCGCTGTCCATGCCGACGACACCTTGCTGGCACTCGACGGTGAGCAGCACGGTGGTGGCCGGGTCGAGCTGCTCCGCGAGCTGTTCGATGGACGGCACGGCTTCCCCCTCATACGGCTGGGACTGGGCGCGCGACAGTAACCGCCATTGCGCGAGGGCGGAAGAGCCCCCATGATTTCTGACACATAGTCAGTTACATGGGTCAGCTACGAGGGAGGGGCCGCGCATGGCCGTCACACAGCGCCGGGGCCGTCGCATCATGATGACGCCCGGCGAGCTGGACGAGTTCCTGGCCGGGCAGCACACCTGCCGGGTGGCCACCGTGTCCGCGGACGGCCGTCCACATGTCAGCGCCCTGTGGTTCGCCTGGGACGGGAGCTCGCTGTGGTTGTACTCCCTCACCCGCAGCCGCCGCTGGACCGAACTGCGGGCCGATCCACGGATCGCGGTCGTCATCGACGACGGCGAGGAGTACGGGGAGCTGCGCGGCGTCGAGCTCTCCGGTACGGCCGTCTTCGTGGGCGAGGCGCCGCGCACCGGTGAGCCGTGCCCCGAACTGGACGTACCGGAGAGCCTGTTCGCGCGGAAGAACTTCGGCCTCGACGAGATGCCGCACGACGGCAGGCATGCCTGGCTGCGGCTGACTCCCGACGCGATCGCGTCGTGGGACTTCAGAAAGCTGTCGGGTCTCTGAGCCGCCGGAACTGCTGTCGCGCCGCTCAGCCGGTCAGAGCTGCTGCCGGCCGCCGAGACGCTGTCAGGCCGCCGAGCCGTCCGCGCCCTCCCGGCCGGCCGCCTCGCGCAGCGCCGCGACCGCCGCCCTGATCGACGGCCGGCGGTCGGCGTCCGTCCGCCACACCGCGTAGATGTGCCTGAGCATCCGCTGCCGTACCGGCACCAGCCGCACCCCCTCGGGCACCCAGCCCCGCCCCAGCCTCGGCGTCACGCACACCCCGAGCCCCGCCTCGATGAGCGCCAGCTGGGTGTGGTGCTCCTCCGCCATGTGCCCGATCCGCGGCTCGAAGCCCTTCGAGCGCAGCGTGAACATCAGCCACTCGTAACAGAATTCGCCTTCCGGCCAGGACACCCACTCGTCCTCCGCGAACTCCTCCAGATCCACCTCGCTCCGGTCCGCCAGCGGATGATCCGCGGGCATGGCGACATCGGGGATGTCGTCGAGCAGATGAGCCTGGGCGAGCCCGCCGGGCATCGGCAGTCGCTTGTTGCTCCAGTCGAGGACCACTGCGAGATCGAGGTCGCCCCTGACCACCTCCCTGATCCCCTGCTCGGGCTCCACCTCGCGTGAGCGCACGCGCAGTTCGGGGTGGGCCGAGCGCAGCGCGGTCAAGGCGGCAGGGAAGAGCCCGCGGGCGGCCGTCGGAAACGCCCCGATCCGCACCTCGCCGACGACCTGTCCGCGCTGTGCCTCGATGTCGGACTGGGCGAGCTCGACCTGGGACAGGATGCGCGCGGCATGGTCGGCGAGCAGCTGACCGGCGTCGGTCAGCCGGACTCCGCGTCCGTTCTTCGCCAGCAGTTGCTGGCCCACCTCCCGCTCCAGCTTCGCCATCTGCTGGGAGACGGCAGAGGTCGTCACATGCAGCCCGTCGGCCGCTCCGCTGACCGAGCCGTGGCGGGCCAGCGCGTCCAGGGTTCGCAGGCGCTCCAGATTCAACATATAAGCAATGCTAAGCGAAGGCAGCAAATAATTCTCGCTTGTCCTACGAGATCGGGCACGGGATCGTTGACGCCATGAGCACCGCTGCCCCCTCCAGAACCTCTCCGGCACCCACCCCCACCCCGACCGGCTCCGTACGCAGCCGCGGCCTCGACTGGCGCATCCGGTTCGCGGTGCTCTCCACCGTCTGGGGCTTCAGCTTTCTCCTCATCAAGGTCGGCACCGGCGCGTACGCCCCCTTTCAAGTGACCTTCGGGCGGCTCTTCTTCGGTACGGCGGTGCTGGCCGTCGCAATGGCGGTCCGGCGGGACCGGCTGCCGGGCGGAATCCGCACCTGGATGCACCTGACGGTGGCCGCCTTCCTGCTCAACGCGCTGCCGTTCTCACTCTTCGCCTACTCCGAGCTGACGATCCCCTCGACGCTCGCCGGGATCTGCAACGCCACCTCGCCGCTGTGGGGCATGGCCCTGTCGATGGTCGCCCTCTCCGAGGACCGGCCCACCCGCCGCCGGGTCGCCGGGCTCGGTATCGGCTTCCTCGGCGTACTGACGGTGCTCGGCGCCTGGCAGGGCTTCTCGGGTCTCGACTTCGGCGGCACGGCGATGGCGCTTCTCGCCTCGCTCAGCTATCCGATCGGCTGGATCTATGTCCGCCGCACACTGGCGGGGAGCAGCCACTCCAATCTCTCGCTGACCGGGGCACAGCTGCTGCTCGCGACAATTCAACTCGCCGTCGTCACACCGCTGTTCACCACTCTGCCCACCTCCTTCCCGCTCGTCCCCCTGCTGGCGGTGATCGCGCTCGGCGCGCTGGGAACGGGCTTCGCGCTGCTGCTCCAGTACGGCCTGGTCGCGGAGGTCGGCCCGACGACCGCGCAGATGGTCACGTACTTCATTCCGGTCATCGCGACGGCGGCGGGCGTCGCGGTGCTGGACGAGCAGCTCGGCTGGAACACGCCGGTCGGCGCGCTGATCGTCCTGGCCGGGGCGGCGCTGAGCCAGAGCAGGCCGAAGGCGCGCGCCGCGGCTCAGCCGTAGCTGCGCGCGGGTGCCGATGTGGCCGCCGCGGCGACCGCGTCGGCGACCTGCCCGATCTCGTCCATCGCCAGGCCCGAGACGGTGAGCCGCACGCCGGGCGGCGAGGACATCCGGAAGCGCGCTCCCGGCGCGACCGCCCAGCCCGCGCGCAGCAAACGGGTCACGGCTCCGGTCTCGTCGGGCACAGGCACCCAGACATTCATCCCGCTGCGGCCGTGGGCCTCGATACCGCGCTCGGCGAGAGCCTGGACGAGCGCGTCGCGGCGCTGCCCGTAGGAGCGGGCGACCTCTCGGGGATCCACCGCACCGGACCTCCACAGCTGGACGACCGCACGCTGCAGCAGCCTGCTGACCCAGCCGGGCCCGAGCCCCTGCCGGCCCATCACGCGATCCACGGTGACCGCGTCGCCGGTGAGCACGGCGACGCGAAGATCCGGGCCGTACGCCTTGGCCGTTGAGCGTACGAGCGCCCAGCTGTCCGTCGGCCCCGCGAGGGGGTGCAGCGGCAGATCGACGATGGCGTGCCCGTGGTCGTCCTCGATGAGCAGGGTGTGAGGGAACTGGGAGAGAACCGCGCGCAGTTCACGCGCGCGTTCCTTGCTCACGGCGGCGCCGGTGGGGTTCTGCGCGCGGTCGGTGACGATGAGCGCCCTGGCTCCGCCGGCGAGCGCCTTGCGCACCTCGCCCGGCAGGGGCCCGTCGTCGTCGAGCGCCACCGGCACGGGCTTCAGCCCCAGCGCCGAGACCAGATCCAGCAGGCTTCCCCAGCCGGGGTCCTCGACGGCGACGGCGTCACCGGGCTTGAGGTGGGCGGCGAGTACGCGTTCGATGGCATCCAGCGACCCCGAAGTGACGGCGACCGGCCCGTCGGGCACCCCGTCGGCATCCATCGCGGCACGGGCGAGACGCCCGAACTCCGCGTCGACAGGGGCCTGTCCGTACAAGCCCGGCTCCTGGGCATTGCGCCGGGCCGCGGCGGCCAGCGCCTCGTGCAGCGAAGGCAGCAGCGCGGGGTCCGGGTTCCCCTCGCCGAGGTCCCGCACGCCGGGGGGCGCTTCGACCCCGATGCTCCCGCGGGCGGTGCTGGCCGGGCGGGGCCGCACCCGGCTGCCCTTGCGTCCGGCCGTCTCGATCACCCCGCGCTCGCGCAGGGTCCGGTACGCGGACGCGACGGTGTTCGGGTTGACACCGAGCTCGGTCGCCAACTCCCGCATGGGCGGCAGCAGTTGCCCCGGCTCCAGGTCACCCGTGCCGACCCCGCGCTCGACGCTGGCGGCAATCTCCGATGCGCGGCGCCCTACGATCCGATACTCTCCTAACACAAACGAGATTATGCACTAGTGCAATGGAGAAGGCAATGCCGGACGCATACGAGCCGACCGAACGCACCGTCCCGACGCGCGCCAAGGAGCGCGCGGCGTACGACCGCGAGCAGGTCCACTCGATACTGGACGAGGCGTATGTCTGCCACCTCGGTTTCGTCCGTGACGGCGCGCCGGTCGTTCTGCCGACGCTGTACGCCCGCGTCGACGACCACCTCTACCTCCACGGCTCGACGGGCTCACGCCCCCTCCGTATGGCGGGCGAGCCGGACCCGGGCCTCGCCGTATGCCTGACGGTCACCCATGTCGACGGCCTGGTCCTGGCCCGCTCGGCCTTCCACCACTCGATCAACTACCGCTCGGTCGTCGTCCACGGCACGGCCCACCCGGTCACGGACCCCGACGAGAAGCGCACGGCCCTGGACGCCCTGGTGGACCACGTGGTCCCGGGCCGCTCGCTCGACTCGCGCCCCGCCAACCCGAAGGAACTGGCGGCGACGGCGGTCCTGCGCCTGGACCTGACGGAGGTCTCGGCCAAGCTCCGCACGGGCGGCCCGAACGACGACCCGGAGGACGCGACGCTCCCGTACTGGACGGGTGTGGTGCCCGTGACCACGCGCCAGGGAACCCCGATCCCGGCGGCGGACCTGGACGAGTCGATCGGCGTACCGGCCTACCTGACGCGGAGCTGACCGCACAGCCCGCGGGGCGGGGGCGGCGCCCCCACCCCCGCACCTCCTACCGCCGCCCCACCCGCGTCTCCGCCACCGCCAGCCCAGCCACCGCCGCCAGCAGCAGCGAGGTCCCGGCCACAGTCGCCCCCGTCAGCCGCTCGTCCAGCACGGTCACCGCGATGACCGCCGCGCTCACCGGTTCGAGCAGCATGATCACCGAGACTGTCGCAGCCCGCACCACCGCCGCCCCGGCGAAGTAGAGGGCGTACGCCAGCGCCGTCGGCACCGCCGCCACATAGGCCAGCAGCCAGACCACGCGCCCCAGTTCCTCGGTGTGCGGCAGCAGCCCCTCCCCCAGCGCCATCGGCAGCAGCCCTACCGCTCCGATTGCGAACGCCCAGGCCGTCGTCGACAACGAGTCGCCACCGCCCCCGCCGCGTCCGAGCCACCGCGTCAGCAGGGTGATCGCCGCGTATCCGGCGGCGGAGAGCAGCGCGAGGGCCACACCCACCGGCCGTACCGTCCCGCCCTCGCCGCCGAGCACGAGCACGAACAGGCCGGCCAGCGCCCCCGTGACCGCCATGACACCGCCGCGCCCGAGCCGCTCGCCCATCGTCAGCCGCGCACCCACCGCGATCAGCACGGGACCCGCGCCCAGCGTGACAACCGTGCCGACAGCGAGCCCGGTCGCCTCGACGGCAGCGAAGTAGGCGCTCTGGAAGACGGTGAGGCCGATGCCCGTGGCCACAATTCGCAGCAGCCGACGACGACGCGGTTCACCGGCCGCGGCACGGCGCTCGGCAGCCGTACGCCGCGTACGCAGCGCCAGCGCGCCCAGAAGCAGCACCAAGCCCCCGGCGCAGCGCCAGAACGACAGCGCGAGAGGACCAAGATCGCTCACCTGGAAGACCAGCGAGGCAGCCGCGCCCGCGGTCCCCCAGGCGACCCCGGCGAAGATCAGATAGAGGAGGCTCCGCCCCAGGGGCACAGGAGTGGGCAGCAGCGTCGGCACGGGCACTTGTGCGGGCACGCCGACAGCGGGAGTTGAGGAAATTTTCGACACGTGACTTCTCCGTGTGAAGAACGGGATGGCTGGTCGCTCTGCTCCGTCACGCGGGCAGCGACGAACCGCTCGGGGACACCCCGAGCCCGGTCTTCGTCAAAGGCGGCCGCCCGCGCTAAGCGGCAGGCGGCGGAAGTACGGTCGAATGCATGACTGGCACCCTACGGTGCGGCGTGCGGGGCCGACAACTGTCCCCCGGGGACGGCGGACTCGGTGGGCCCACCCCCCGCGACCGGCCCCGACGGTGCCTTCGGAGCCTGTGACTGCGCGATGAACGCCCCGACCAGCACCACCGCACCGCCGAAGATCTGCGGCGCCGAGAGATGCTCCCGCAGCAGCACCCACGCCAGCACGGTCGCGATGACCGCCTCCAGGCAGGCCACCACGCCCGCCACCTGCGGCGAGAGCCTGCGCACCGAGACGACCCCGGTGACGTACGCGAGCACCGTGGCGATCAGGACGATCCAGCCGAGGAGCAGCGCCGCGGGCACCTGCGTGCCGCCCATGTCCGCGCTCGCGCCGAGGAGCGAGAAGTCCATCCCCCACGGCCGGGCCACCAGCGTCAGCACAGCCGCGCCGATGAGCAGTCCGTACGCGATGACGCCCATCGGGTCCGCCGCGTCGTCACCGTCCCCGCCGTGGTCGGACAGGACGAAGTAGCCGACCTGGCAGCAGGCGGCGGCCAGCGCCAGCAGCAGCCCGACCACGTCGAAGCCGACTCCCGACCACACCTCGACGACGCACGCGAGCCCGGCGACGGCGAGAACCACGCCGAGCGCGGCGGCCCTGGTGACCGGCCTGCGCTGGACAAAGCGCACCCATCCCAGGACGAGCGCGGGCGCGAGATATTCGATGAGGAGCGCGACACCGACCGGGATCCGGGAGATCGCCGCGAAGTAGCAGGCCTGTACGCCCGCGACGGCGAGCAGCCCGAAGCCGACGAGCAGCGCGGGCCTGCGCAGCACGAGGTCACGGTGGCGCCAGGCCACCGGCAGCATGACGAGCGCGGATCCGGCCACGCGCAGCCACACCACATGCAGCGGGTCGAGACCCGCTTCGATCAGCGGCTTGGCCGCGACACCCGATCCACCGAACGCGAACGCCGAGCCCAGGGCGAGTCCCAGGCCGGCGTTTCTTCCCTCAGACGCCTGCATCGGCACATCATGACAGCGCACGACAGGACCGTCACCCCCGTGACACATGTCGAGACGCTGTCGAGAAGCCGCGCCCGGGAGCCTGCGTCCGGCGGTCAGCCGGCCGCCATGCGCCCGCTCAGGACCGCCGCGTCCACCCCGGCCCGCCCGAGCACCTCCACGGCCCGGCACTCCGGATCCGCTGCGAGGCAGGCGAGCAGATCGATCCCTGCGGCCCGCGCCCGGCCGCGCAGCTCGGCGCGCTCCAGCGCGCCCTCCATCGCGGCGGCGGCCGCGGGCGACCACCCCGACAGTTCGCCGTCCGTCTCGCGTACGACGGCAAGGGTGCCCGAGTCCTCCACCGAGCCCTGCCAGCGCAGGCCGTATCCGATGCTGCGCTGTACGAGATAGCCGAGGACGCGCGCGACCTGCGGCCCGCCGCCGAGTGCCGTCCGCACCTCGGGGTCCGACTCGATCAGTGAGTGCAGGAGATGCGCCGTGTCGATCTGCCGGTCGCCGTCGCGCAGTGCCCTGCGGCGCGCACCGGCGACCACCGAAACCAGCTCCGCGGTGAGCCGGGAATCGATGCCCGTACGGATGGCGGCGGGCTGTCGAGGCACCCGCGGGGTAGGGCTGTGCACACCTCCCACCCCATCAGTTCCCGAGGGCCCGGGCGTCCTCGCCGGGGCCCATTTGCCCATCCCACGGAGGTTGGGCACGCGCGGCCGGTTTCTCCTCCTTACGGATGAGATCGAGACACTTCTCCCCCAAGGGCGCGCGCCGCCTTGCCCGATCCAGATCTGACTATTCATCAGTATTGAATGTTCGGGCAGGTCCGGCTACGTTCCGCGACACCGTAACCCGACATGGAGGGGTGGTCGTATGGCCGAAGTCAGTGCCGAAGCCCGGATCGAGGCGCCGGCCGAGAAGGTCTGGGCCCAGCTGACCGACTTCACCAGCTACGGCCAGTGGAACGCCACCCACACCGGCTTCCCCAAGGGCGGGCCGCAGACGCTGGAGCTGGGAGCCACCTACGACGAGAACATGAAGCTCATGGGATTCCCGGCCGAAGTCGCCTGGACCGTGGACGAGTTCGAGGCCGGCCGGGTGCTGGGAATCAAGGGCAAGGGACCGATGGGCGTCAGCGTCGGCAACCGCTACACGCTCACCCCGGACGGGAACGCCACGCAGGTGCGCATCGACGGGGAGTTCACCGGCGCCGCCGTGTCGCTGATGGCGGGCAAGCTGAAGGACTCGGCGACGGCCGCACTCAACGAGTCGCTGCGCAAGCTGGGGGGACTCGTCACCTGACGCCCGCAGGACAACAGGAGAGACCAGAGGACACACGAGAAGGGCCCCGCGCTCGCGCACGGGGCCCCTCTCGCGCCGTGAGTCAGTGCTCGTCGGCAAGGATCAGATAGAGCTTCTTACGGGCTTCGTTGATGACGGCGACGGCCTTCTGCCGCTGCTCGGTGCTGCCGGTCTTCCAGACCTGGCCGAAGGCCTCCATCAGACCGAACCCGGCCTGACGGATCTCGTTGACCGTGTCCCAGTCGACCCCGCGCCCGGCCTCTTCCCACGGGGCCTCCGGCCCCGACTCGGCCTCGGTGCGCCCGGCGTCGGTGAGCGTGAACAGCTTCTTGCCGCCCTCGGTCTCGTTGGTGATCAGACCTTCGTCCTCGAGCAACTGGAGCGTCGGGTAGACCGAGCCCGGGCTGGGCCGCCAGGCCCCTCCGCTGCGCTCGCCGATCTCCTGGATCATCTCGTAACCGTGCATCGGCCGGTCCTTGAGCAGCGCCAGGATCGAGGCACGCACGTCTCCGCGCCGCGCCCTTCCCCGACCGCCGCCACGACCGCGTCCGCCCCCGAAGGGTCCGCCGAACGGCGGTCCGAACGGGCCGAACGCCGCGCGCCGCCCCTCGAAGTCGCCCCGACCCTGATGGCCGGGCCCGCAGTGCCCATGTCCCTGACCGTGTTCGTGTCCCTGTCCATGTGAACGCATCGCTACGCTCCTTCCATCATTGATCTGTCGCGATGCGTCAACGATATATCGGAATGTGTCGGCTGGCAATACCCAATCGGTCCAGCAACCTCGAATTGGCCTTGGCCTGCGGCTTCCTGGCACCTCTACGGTCGCGGGATGCGGATTCGAATCGTCGACGCCTTCACCGACCGTCCCTTCACCGGCAACCCCGCCGGAGTCCTCGTACTGGACTCCGACCGCTTCCCCGAGGACACCTGGCTCCAGCACGTGGCCAGGGAGGTGAACCACGCCGAGACCGCCTTCGCCCACCCCCTCCCGGCGGGCGGCGATGCCGACTGGGCGCTGCGCTGGTTCACGCCGGCCACCGAGGTCGACATGTGCGGCCACGCGACGCTGGCCACGGCCCATGTACTGCACACCACCGGCGCGGCGACGGGCACGGTGCGCTTCGCGGCACGGTGCGGCATCCTGTCCGCCACCGCCGACCCGAGCGGCACGATCACGCTCGACTTCCCCACCGCGACGCTCACGCAGCTGAAGATCCCGGACGGAGTCGCCGAGGCGCTCGGCGCCGACGTGCTCTCGGCGCACGACACGGGCCCGCACATCGGTGATCTGCTCGTCGAGCTGGCCGACGAGCAGGCCGTACGCTCACTGGCCCCGGACATCCGCGCCCTGGTCCACCACTCGGAGCGCGGCATCATCGCCACGGCGGCCGCCGCGGACCCGGCGAACGGCTATCACTTCGCCTCGCGCTGTTTCTTCCCGCGGGTCGGCATCGACGAGGACCCGGTGACCGGCAGCGCCCATACGGCGCTCGCGCCGTTCTGGTCCGCCCGGCTGGGGCGCACCGAGCTGACCGGGCTGCAGGCCTCCGCCCGTACCGGTCTGGTCCGTACCTCCGTGCGCGGCGAGCGCACCCGGCTGACCGGCCATGCCGTCACCGTCATCGACGGCGAGCTGCTCTCCGCGCCCTGATCCACTGCCGGACATGCCAAGGGGGCGTACGGATCGGCCGTACGCCCCCTCTCCGCACTAGGTCCTGTCCGGTCGATCTTGCCGGGCTCGCGTGCCCTGGCACGGCACCTCTCCCCCGTAGCCCTTCGGGCACGGGAGGTACCCCCACCGTTGTCGTAGTCGCCTACGCTCCGCGTGGACTCCTTCCTCCGCCTTGCGATGCTCCCCCGTAGCCCTTCGGGCACGGGAGGTGCCCCCATCGCCAGACCCCGCTCACTGATCCGGCCTGATCGACCGGACAGGACCTAGCTCACGGCGTGGGCAGCCACCCCACCTTGCCCGCCAGCAGCCCGTATCCGACGAAGGCCACGATGTCGAGCAGCGCATGCGCCGCCACCAGCGGCCCGACCCGCCCCCACCGCCGGTAGAGCAGCACGAACAGCACGCCCATGACCATGTTGCCGACGAACCCGCCGACACCCTGGTAGAGGTGGTACGAGCCGCGCAGCACCGAGCTCGCCACCAGCGCGGCCATCGGGCTCCAGCCCAACTGCCCCAGCCTGCGGAGCAGATATCCGACGACGATCACTTCCTCCAGTACGGAGTTCTGGATCGCCGAGAGAATCAGTACCGGGTACTTCCACCACACGTCCGGCAGCGACTCGGGCACCACCGTGAGGTTGAACCCGAGGGCGCGAGTCGCCAGATAGAAGGCCAGCCCGGCGCCCCCGATCCCCGCCGCGACGAGTGCGCCGCGCCCGAGATCGCTCCATGGCCTGCTCCGGTCGAAGCCGATCGACCGCAGCCCGGCGCCCTCCCGGAACAGGAAGTGCGCGACGAGCAGAACAGGCACCAGGGCCGTCGTGATGTCGAAGAGCTGCCAGGCGAGATCGAGCCATGGCCGCCCGGGGGCGAACGACCCGTTCAGTGTCGCCGCCTGCTGCTTCAGGCTGCCCGGTTTCGTCAGCGATCCGACAAAGCTGATCAGCGCCGACACCGCGCTCGCACCCAGTGAGAGCGCCAGCACGAGCAGTGTCTCGGACCGCAAGATCCTTCGCGACATGCCCTCTTGAGGTAGAGAATCAGCCACGCGTCCCGCCTCCGCCTGCACACCTGCCTCCAGTTGAGTAATCCCGTCTCATCCCCATCCTCGCCCCGCTAGGGTCTCGAATACAGGTACGAAGATCGCGCGCGACAGGCCGGGGGACGAGCGTCATCGCGATGACGCGGTCCCCTTTTCCTTGCTCATCGCTCGAAGAGGGGCACCACCGCATGGGACGTCACAGCTTGCCCGACGACGAGGCGGGGGACGGAGGCAGGTCCCGTCCACGCGTAAGCAGGCGCACGACCGCCATCGCCACGATGCTCGTTCTCGCCGTGGCGGGGGGGACGGGCATCGCAGCACAGAGCGGTCTGCTCTCCTTCGCCACGTCGTGCGAGGACTCCGCGGTACGCCTGGACGTCGTCGCCTCGCCCGACATAGCGCCCGCCGTGCGCGAGGTCGCCGACCGCGCCCGCGAGAAGCGGATCAGATCCGACGGCCAGTGCATGGACGTACGGGTCACCCCGCGCGAGAACTACCAGGTCGCGCAGGAACTCGCCGCGGGCAGGGCCGAGCCCGGCTACGAGGTGTGGCTGCCCGACTCCAGCGTCTGGGCCGAGCGCGCCAAGGCGCTCGCGGAGAAAGTCCCGCTCACACCGGCCGGCAATGTCGCCGTCTCCCCCGTCGTCCTGGCCACGGTCCACTCGGCGGGCTCCGCCCTCGGCTGGCCCAGGAAGACGTACACCTGGGCACAGCTGACGCAGGCCGCCACGGAGACGGACAGGGTGCGCCTCGGCTCCGCCGACCCGGACCGCAGCGCGACCGGGCTGCTGGCGCTGACCAGCGTCGCCCAGTCCGTGGGCAAGACGGGCGGCCCGGATGCCGACACCAAGGTCGCCGCCACCGCCAAACTCCTGTCGCAGCGTGTCTCGGACGCTGACGCCCAGGTGGTGGGCACCCTGGCGCCCGGCGAATCCGGCAAGGGTGGCGACGACCCCCCGAGCAACCAGGCCGTGTATCTCTCCGAGCAGGCCGCCTTCGCGTACAACTCAGCCACCCGCGACAGCGCACGCGACCTCGACCTCTTCTATCCCAAGGACGGCGCGCCCCAGCTGGACTATCCGTACAACCTGGTCGACGAGAGCGGGCTGAGCACCGACGAGGGCCGGGCCGCCACGCGCTTCTTGGGACTGCTGGATGAGACGGAGTCCCGGCGGACGCTCGCGGCGCACGGCTTCCGCGCTGCCGACGGCGAGGTCGAGGAATCGGTCATACGCACCGCCGGCGGCCGTGCGCCGCAGCCCTACGCCCCGTCCGCGGCCACGGCCCAGCCGCTGCCGACGGACGCCCTGCAGGAGACGCTGGGCACATGGACCATCACCGTGCAGAGCGCACGTCTCACCACCGTCGTCGATGTCTCGGGGTCCATGCAGCAGCCTGTGCCGGGCCGTGAGCCGGAGAGCCGGCTCGATGTCACCAAGGCGTCCCTGCTGCGGGCACTCGGCCAGTTCACACCGCAGGACGAGATCGGGCTGTGGGAGTTCGCGACCGGCCTCGACGGACCGAACGACTACCGCAAGCTCGTGCCGACGGCCCGGCTCGACGCCCGCGTGGAGGACGGTGGCACCCAGCGGGCCCGGCTCTCCAAGGCATTCAAGGCGCTCGCTCCCGTCCGGGACGGCGCGACCGGTCTGTACGACACGACGCTCGCCGCCTTCAAGGAGGCCCGGGCGACGTATGTGAAGGGCAAGTTCAACGCCCTCGTCCTGCTCACGGACGGCTCCAACCAGGACCGGTTCAGCATCTCCCGCAGCGAGCTGATCTCCCAGCTGAAAGAGCTCACCGACCCCGATCGTCCGGTGCCCCTGATCGCGATCGCGGTCGGCCCCGACGCCGATCAGGCGGAGGTCGACGAGATCGCCAGGGCGACGGGCGGTGCCGGCTACCAGGTCAGCGATCCCGCGGAGATCCAGGGCGTGATCCTGAAGGCGATCATGGCGGTCGGGCAGACGGGGCGGACCGCGGCTCAGGAGTGAGTCCCGCCCAGGACGGCGCCCGCCCAGGACGGTGCCCGCTCATGGACGGGACCAGCTCAGGACGGTGCCCGCTCAGGAGCGGGATCCGGGAAAGCCGACCGGCCAGGTGTGGACCGGCTCGCCCAGGTGCATCAGCTCGCTGTAGCGACGGGTGGTGGCCGCGAGCGCGGCCTCCCGCTCGAGACCGGCCTCCAGAGCGCGGTGATAGGTGTCTGCCTGCCAGGTGGCCCCGTTCACACGCCGCTTGCACCGCTCCTCGATGACGCCGAGGTAGAAGTCGCGATCGGCGGGTTCGACGTTCCACGCGTCGAGTCCCGCCGCGGCGAGCGGCAGCAGTTCGTCGCGTACGAGCTTGACGGCCGGCACCGTGGTGATGCCCCCCGCACGGCCCGGACGCGGCCACTGGAGCTCCGCCTCGATGCCGTGGCGGCACGCGGTGTCGAAGTTCTCGGCCGCGGCGGAGAAGGGCAGTTTGCTCCACACCGGCCTGGCCTCCTCGGCGAGCGCGCGCACCAGCCCGTAGTAGAAGGCGACATTGGCGATCACGTCGGTGACCGTGGGCCCGGCCGGGAGCACGCGGTTCTCGACTCGCAGATGGGGTACGCCGTCGACGACCGCGTACACCGGGCGGTTCCATCGGTAGACGGTTCCGTTGTGCAGCACGAGCTCCTGGAGCCTGGGGACCCCGCCTTCCTCGAGCACCCGCAGCGGGTCCTCCTCCTCGTCACAGATCGGCAGCAGGGCGGGAAAGTAGCGCAGATTCTCCTCGAAGAGGTCGTACGCCGAGCTCACCCAGCGCTCGCCGAACCAGGTCCGCGGCCTGACCCCCTGAGCCTGCAGTTCGGGCGGTCGGGTGTCGGTGGCCTGCTGGAACAGGGGCGGTCGCGACTCGCGCCACAGTTCCCTGCCGAACAGGAAGGGGGAGTTGGCGCCGACGGCGACCTGGACGGCGGCCACCGCCTGCGCGGCGTTCCACACGTCCGCGAATCTCGCCGGCGTCACCTGGAGGTGCAACTGCACGGACGTACAGGCGGCTTCGGGCGCTATGGACGCCGAGGTGCAGGTCAGCCGCTCCACGCCTTCGATGTCGAGCGCGAATTCCTCGCCGCGGGCCGCGACGATCTGATCGTTGAGAAGTGTGTACCGGTCGACGTCCGAGAGGTTCGCGGAGACCAGGTCGTCCTGGGCGAGCGTCGGAAGAATTCCGATCATGACGATCCCCGAGCCGAGTTCTACGGCCTTTCGGTGCGCGTATCCGAGACCGGTGCGCAACTCCTCTGCCAGCTGGTCGAGAACCCGTCCGCTCAGCCGGTGCGGAACAATATTTACTTCCAGGTTGAACATTCCGAGCTCGGTCTGGAAATCATGGCTTGCGATCCGCTCGAGTACTTCCGCATTCATCATCCGTGGCAGTCCGTCGGCACCCGCGAGATTGAGCTCGATCTCAAGGCCCATGAGATTCTTGGGCCGGTCGAACCTCTTCTCGGCCAGCAGCCTCCCCAGTCCCGCGAGGCACTGCTGCAACTTCCTCCGGTACTTTTGCCGATCGGACAGGTGGAACCCGCCTGCCACGACCTTCTCCCCCATCGAAGCGTCCCTCCTCGAGTGGGCACCACGCAGCACCAGCCGATCACGTCACGGTCGATAATGCCCAGACTGACTGATCCATAACGCCCCATGCGCGGTCCGCTGCCGGTAGTGTGTGCGAAGTGGCCGAGCGGCACATTCCCTCGGCATGATGCAGTTTGCAGTTTCCGCTGCCCGATGCCTGGTGAAAAACACCGACTGGTTTCAGCCTACCGTGCCGACAGTAAAGCCCCAGGCCGTGGCCCTGCACTCTCAAGGAATCGGCAGATACTTCGCAACAAATAGACCTGATTCCGCCTTGCCGGAAATACGCGGGAACGCTAGCAGAAACATGGCGAGAACACGTGTCGTATAAACTTCGCGAACGAGGCAGAGAGTTGGCGCCCGGTGGGGTTTCCGGCCCCCTCTGACCCCGCCACGCTGACAGTGCCGTCCGCACCTGCCCCTGCTCAAACGTGTCTCCGAAGTGAGAGGCGACCCATCATGCCGCTGCATGTCCCCCCGGCCCCCGCGCCTGCCCTCCGCAGCGTCCTCGCAGCACTCGGTTCCCCGACCGCCGTCCGCGAGGCCCGCACACCCGCTCTGAGGTCCGTCCAGGGATCTGTGAGCCCCGAACTGCCGCTTCCCGTCCATGTACTGGATCAGATCGTCCCGAGCAGCAGTGCCCCCTACACCCGCCTCACGGGCTGGCGCTTCCTCATCCGCAGCGGCGAACGCGCCGTGGCCGCGGCGGAGACGATGCTCACCCCCGACGGCTGGACCTTCTCTCACTTCTTCGAAGGTCCCTATCTGAGCTCCACCGAACGGGCACTGCGGCAGGCCGAGTCGATGCGGACCCACTTCCAGCCGCGGCTGCTGTCCATCCCCGAGCTCTACATGCTGACCCTTTGGCTGCACGGCGACACCGACGCCGACGCCGGGACCGGCACACCCCGCCCCACCGACGTACTGGTACCGCTGGCTCCGGCGCCTCCGGGCATCACCGCACACCGGCCGCACCAGGTCTCCGATCTCCTCCCGGTCATGACCCTGCGCCTCACTCCGGCCCCGCTGCTCGGCTCCCCCGCCTGACTGCCGCGGCCTGAGGAGCGCCCCCACAGCTGCCCTGCTCACCCCGTCTTCGCGCCCCGTGACCATCCGGTCGCGGGGCGCATTTCTGCCCCGGGTGGACTAGCCCATACCGGCCCCCCCGAACCACCCGAAAGGACAATGGAGTTGAACTGAACCGTCCGCCCGGGTGATACGTCATTAACCAGTAAGAAGAGCTGCCGCGAAATCCCTGCGGATTGACGCCCGTAGGGCAACACTGGGATCGGACCGAGAGATACGGGGGGCGGCCATGAACTCCTCATCGAGCCGCAGGACAGTCACAGTCGACACACCGCAGCGAAAGAACCCAGCCATGTGCCAGCACCAGCCAGCCTGCCCGACATCCGACTCAGCCGACCGGGAAGCCGCGCGTCTCGTGGCGCACCACCCGGAGCAGGGCTGGAGCCTGCTGTGCAACGGCATCCTGCTCTTCGAGGACACCGGCGAGCTGCTGCCGGACGGGCAGATCATCGCGCCGCACCGGCAGGTGACGACGGCCGCGTAGAGCCGTCTGTACGGCGACGAGAGCCGTCCGTCACGACGAGGGGCCGGCACGGAGACTGATCTCCGCACCGGCCCTGACGCATGCGCGGCCCCTGTCCGGCCGCGTGTGCCGGTCGCCGTCCGTCAGTTCTCGTACTCGTCCATCGGCGGGCAGGAGCAGACGAGGTTACGGTCGCCGAACGCACCGTCGATCCGGCGCACCGGCGGCCAGTACTTGTCCGCGGCGCTCACCCCCGCCGGGAAGACCGCTTCCTCGCGGCTGTAGGGGTGCTCCCACTCCCCGCCGAGCGCGGCCGCGGTGTGCGGGGCGTTGCTGAGCGGGTTGTCCTGCGCGGGCCACTCGCCCGAGGCGACCCGTTCGATCTCGCCCCGGATCGCGATCATGGTGTCGCAGAAGCGGTCGATCTCGGTCAGGTCCTCACTCTCGGTGGGCTCGATCATCAGCGTGCCTGCCACCGGGAAGGACATCGTCGGCGCGTGGAAGCCGTAGTCGATCAGCCGCTTGGCGATGTCGTCGACGCTGACACCGGTCGCCTTCGACAGCGGACGCAGGTCCACGATGCACTCGTGGGCGACGAGGCCCGCCGGGCCCGTGTAGAGCACCGGGTAGTGCGGCTCCAGGCGCTTGGCGATGTAGTTGGCCGCGAGCACGGCGACCTGCGTCGCGCGCTTGAGGCCCTCGCCGCCCATGAGCCGTACGTACGCCCAGGAGATGGGCAGGATGCCCGCCGAGCCCCAGGGAGCGGCCGAAATGGGACCCACACCCGTCTCGGGTCCCGCGGTCGGCTGGAGCGGGTGGTTGGGGAGGTACGGCGCGAGGTGCGCGCGGACACCCACCGGACCCACGCCCGGACCGCCGCCGCCGTGCGGGATGCAGAAGGTCTTGTGCAGGTTGAGGTGCGAGACGTCGCCGCCGAACTTGCCCGGCTTGGCAAGACCCACCAGCGCGTTGAGGTTGGCGCCGTCGACGTACACCTGGCCGCCGGCCTCGTGGACCTGGGCGCAGATGTCGGCGACGTGCTCCTCGAACACACCGTGCGTGGACGGGTAGGTGATCATCAGGACCGAGAGCTCGTCGCGGTACTGCTCGATCTTGGCGCGCAGGTCCTCGATGTCCACCTCGCCGTCGTCGGCGGTCTTCACCACGACGACCTTCATGCCCGCCATGACCGCGCTGGCGGCGTTGGTGCCGTGTGCGGAGGAGGGGATGAGGCAGATGGTGCGCTGCTCGTCGCCGTTGGCGCGGTGGTACGCGCGCACGGCCAGCAGGCCCGCGAGCTCGCCCTGCGAACCGGCGTTGGGCTGGATGGAGACCGCGTCGTACCCGGTGACCTCGGCGAGGCGCTCCTCCAGCTCATGGATGAGCGTGAGGTATCCGGCGGCCTGCTCGACGGGGGCGAAGGGGTGGATCTGCGCGAACTCCGGCCAGGTGACCGGCTCCATCTCGGTGGTCGCGTTCAGCTTCATGGTGCAGGAGCCGAGCGGGATCATGCCGCGGTCCAGCGCGTAGTCCCTGTCCGCGAGCTTGCGCAGGTAGCGCAGCATCGCCGTCTCGGAACGGTGCTGGTGGAAGACGGGGTGCGTGAGGTAGTCGTCCGTCCGCAGCAGCGACTGCGGCAGAGCCTCCTCGGTCGCCGCGTCCAGCGCCTCGATGTCGCCCTCGAGGCCGAAGGCCGCCCAGACCACGTTCAGCTCCGTGCGTCCCGTGGTCTCGTCGCAGGAAATGGAGACGGTGTCGGCGTCGACGAGGTGGAGGTTGACCCCGCCCTCGCGTGCGGCGGCGAGCACGTCGGCGGCCTTGCCGGGCACCCGCGCGGTGAGCGTGTCGAAGTACGAGCCGTGCACGACCTCGACGCCACCGGCCCGCAGGCCCTCGGCGAGAAGCGTCGCGAAGCGGTGGGTGCGCTGCGCGATCGACCGCAGGCCCTGGGGGCCGTGGTAGACCGCGTACATCCCGGCCATGACGGCGAGCAGCACCTGCGCGGTGCAGATGTTGCTGGTGGCCTTCTCGCGGCGGATGTGCTGCTCACGGGTCTGCAGCGCGAGGCGGTAGGCCTTGTTCCCGTCCGCGTCGACGGAGACGCCGACGAGCCGGCCCGGCAGGCTGCGCGCGAACTTCTCGCGGACGGCCATGTAGCCGGCGTGCGGTCCGCCGAAGCCCATCGGGACGCCGAACCGCTGCGTCGTGCCGACCGCGATGTCGGCGCCCAGCTCGCCGGGCGAGGTGAGCAGGGTCAGCGCCAGCAGATCGGCGGCGACGGTGACGATCGCGCCGAGCTCGTGCGCCTGCTCGATGACGGGCTTGAGGTCACGGACGGCGCCGGAGGCGCCCGGGTACTGGAGCAGTACGCCGAAGACGCCGCGCTCGGCGATCTCGGCGGGGATGCCCTCGCTCAGGTCGGCCGTGACGACCTCGACGCCGGTCGGCTCGGCACGGGTCTCGATCACCGCGAGAGTCTGCGGCAGGGCGTCGGCGTCGACCAGGAAGACGCCGTTCTTGACCTTGCCGACGCGGCGGGCGAGCGACATGGCCTCGGCCGCGGCGGTGGCCTCGTCGAGCAGCGACGCACCCGAGGTGGGCAGGCCGGTCAGATCGGCGACCATCGTCTGGAAGTTGAGCAGCGCCTCGAGGCGGCCCTGGGAGATCTCCGGCTGGTAGGGCGTGTACGCCGTGTACCAGGCAGGGTTCTCCATGACATTGCGCAGGATGACCGGCGGCGTGAAGGTGCCGTAGTAGCCGAGGCCGATCATCGGCGCCAGCACCTGATTGCGGTCGGCCAGCGTGCGCAGCTCGGCGAGGACATCGGCCTCGGTGCGCGCGCCCGGGAGGTTCAGCGCCTCCGCGCTCTTGATCACAGCGGGCACCGCGGCGGCGGTCAGCTCGTCCAGCGAGCCGTACCCCACCTGCGCCAGCATCTTGGCCTGGGCCTCGGCGTCGGGCCCGATGTGGCGCTGCTCGAAGGGGATGCCCTGCTCCAGCTGGGAGAGCGGAATGCGGTTGGCGGTCATTTAGGAGGCCTCCTGGTCTGACACGACCGGCGAGGGGCATCGCGGCGCGGATGCCCGGACGGCCTCCCCCTCTGTCATCTCAACCTGAGAGCTTCACCGGCGCACACGCAGGCGCGCCGGCTTTCACCGTCGGTGAGAGCGGACGCCGTCCGACGCCCGCTCTTCTTTCCAGAGTGACCTCGTCCGTGCGGTACAGGGGCCTGAGAGATTCCGGGGAGGATTTGCTCCTTCGGCGCCGCCGGTGTGTCACCGGTGGACTCTCCCGCACGGGGTCAGCAGCCGTCTGCCAGCGTACCAGCGCCCTCCCGCTCCGATCGCTCAAGTGGCCGACAGTCACGATGTGCACTTTTGTAGTATTTAGACAGCAGTTGCGACCAATTGGAGGGACCGTGCAGACCGACATCGATCCGCGCAGCCTGATCGGCCGCAAGGCGTTCGACCGCAACGGCACCAAGATCGGGACTGTGGACGAGGTGTATCTCGACGATGCGACCGGCGTGCCCGAGTGGGCTGCTGTGCGCACCGGCCTGTTCAGCAGGGACGCTTTCGTCCCGCTGGAGCCCAGCAAGGTGGTCGACGACACCCTGCACGTCCCGTACGAACGCTCGCTGATCAAGGACGCGCCGGACTTCGGTGTCGGCCGTCATCTCTCCCCGGAGCAGGAACTGCAGCTCTACCACCACTACGGCCTCGATCTGTCCGAGGCCCCTGAAACGCCCACGCCGTCGGGGGAAACCTCCTTCGGCCGTGTCGCGGGCCAGGAGGACTGACCCGGGCTCTGCTCCTTCTCGGGCAGCGGCACCAGCGGCAGGGGGTCGGAGGGCTCGAGATCGGGGTCGTCGACACGGAAGGTACGGACGCGCCCGGGCGGCGACCCCGGCTCCTCGAACCGCACGGTGACCCGTCCGACGCCGCTGCCCTGCACCCAGCCCGCGCCGTACTGGGCATGCCGTACGTCGTGCCCGGCCGCCCAGCGCCGCTCCGGATGTGCCACGGGCTCCACGACGCCCGCCTCGGCCGGCTCATCGCCCCCATGAGCCCCCTGGTCGCCCGCCGCCTCGGACGCCCCCTCGTGCGCCGGTCCGCCATGATCGTCCGCGGCCGCCTGCTCGTGGGCAGCGGCCTGCTCGTCGGCGGCGGCCTGGGCGAAGAGGTCTTCCTGGGTGTAGTCGGTGAGCCCGGTGACGCCCACGCCGAGCAGCCGTACCCCGCCTGTGGTGTCCACGGCCTCCAGGAGCCGCCCGGCGGCCTCCCGCACCACCGAGGGGTCGTCGGTCGGCCCGCGCAGCGTCTCGGAGCGCGTGAGCGTCGAGAAGTCGTATCGCCGCACCTTCAGCACGATGGTCCGCCCGGAGTGCCCGGAGGCCCGCAGCCTGTGCACACACCGGTCGGCGAGCCGCTCCACCTCGATCCGCACCCGCACCCGATCGTGCAGATCCACATCGAAGGTGTCCTCGACCGACACCGACTTCGTGTCCCGCTCGGCCACGACAGGCCGGTCGTCGTACCCCATGGCCATCCGGAACAGCGAGGTCCCGTGCGCCCTGCCCAGCAGCCGTACGAGCTCGTCCTCGCCCGCCTCCGCGAGCTCGGCGACGGTCGTCATACCCGCGCGGCGCAGATGCTCCCCCGTCGCCGGGCCGACGCCGGGCAGCGTGCGCACCGACATCGGCCCCAGCAGCTCACGTTCCGTACCCGGCTCGATGAGCACCAGACCGTCGGGTTTCGCCTGCTCGGAGGCGATCTTGGCCAGCATCTTGGATCCGGCGAGCCCGACGGACCCGGTGAGACCCGTGACCGTGCGGATCTCCGCACGCAGCCGCTCCCCCGTCTCCCTCGCGGACGCGGAGTCGTCGGCGACCCCGCCCGCCTCCAGGTCCACGAACGCCTCGTCCAGGCTCAGCGGCTCCACCAGCGGTGAGAGCCTGCCCAGCAGCTCCATCACCTGCTCGCTGACCGTGCGGTAGAGCGAGAAGCGCGGCACGAGATAGGCGGCATTGGGCGCGAGCCGTCTCGCCTGCGCCATCGGCATCGCGGAGTGGACCCCGAAGCGCCGTGCCTCGTACGAGGCGGTCGCGACGACGCCGCGCGGCCCGAGCCCGCCGACCACCACCGGCTTTCCGCGCAGACTCGGCTTCGCCGCCTGCTCGGCGGCGGCGAAGAAGGCATCCATGTCCAGATGCAGAATCGTCGGCGCGGATCTCACAACTCCGATGCTGCCCTAAGCCACTGACAATGGCCCCGGCAGAACGTGGTCCCTCCGCCGCACCCGCTCAGACGGCCCGGTCGCGTCTGCGCCTGGCCAGCTCGTCCGCAGGGTTGTTGCCGACCAGCGTCTCGCCGGTGTCGATCCGCTCGCCGTGGAGCTGCGACAGCGCCGCCTCGACATCACGCCAGACCACACCGACGGCGATCCCGAAGATCCCCTGGCCGCCCTGGAGCAGATCCACGACCTCGTCAGGCGACGAGCACTCGTAGACGGTGGCACCGTCGCTCATCAGCGTCATGCGCTCCAGGTCCGAGACGCCACGCGCCCGCAGATGCTGCACCGCGGTGCGGATGTTCTGCAGCGCTACGCCGGTGTCCAGGAAACGCTTGACGATCTTGAGGACAACCACATCGCGGAAGCTGTAGAGCCGCTGCGTCCCCGATCCGTACGCCGGCCGCACGCTGGGCTCGACCAGCCCGGTGCGCGCCCAGTAGTCGAGCTGGCGGTAGGTGATACCCGCCGCCGCACACGCGGTCGGACCGCGGTAGCCGATCGTTTCCCCGGCCTCGGCCGCACTTTCGTGAAGCGGATGCAGACCGCCCTCCCCCAGACTCCGTCCGGGGGCGCCCCCAGCCGTACCGTCGCCGCTGCTTCTCACGCCGACCTCCGTCCTTGACCTGCCGACTCGACGGTAGGCAGTCACCAGGGGTGCGTCAACGATCGCCACGCCGAGTGATAATCACCCTGAGAGTGGTTTCTCGTGCCCGTATTCGGGGAAAGGCTACTCGAATGCGCTGACGACAACCGTTCGGACGGTCACTGGCTGTTGGTGCCGAAGTCCTCGGGCGAGATCTGATCGAGGAACTCGCGGAACTTCTCCACCTCGTCCTCCTGCTCGTCCGGGATGGCAATTCCCGCGTCGTCGAGGACCCCGTCGCTGCCGTAGATCGGCGTACCCGTACGCAGGGCCAGCGCTATGGCGTCGGACGGTCTCGCGCTCACCTCGACTCCACTGGCGAAGACGAGCTCCGCGTAGAAGACCCCTTCGCGCAGGTCAGTGATGCGCACCTCGGTGAGCTCCTGGCCCACCGCCTCCAGCACATCCTTGAAGAGGTCATGCGTCAGCGGCCTCGCCGGAGCCATGCCCTGCTGGGCAAAGGCAATGGCGGTGGCCTCCCCGGGACCGATCCAGATGGGGAGGTACCGGTCGCCTCCCACTTCACGCAGGAGCACGATCGGTTGGTTCGAGGGCATTTCGACCCGGACACCCACAACGTCGAGCTCGTTCACACAGCAACCCTAGGACGTGCCCGACCGGTTTGGGTAGTCGGGCTCTCCCATGATCAGTGCAGCCTGACCCCGAGAGCCGTCTGTACGAGGGCCGCGTGCAGCCGTACAGACAGGGCAGCGAGCTCTTTTGTGGTCGCCTCGGCATGCGCCCTGGTCTGCGGATTACGGTGCCGCCGCAAGGGTGCAACGACCTGCTCGACCAGGCTCGCCTCACGGTCCGCGGCGGCTTTCATCGCCCGCAGATGCCGCGGCTCCAGCCCGAATCTCCCCAGGTCCGCGACCAGCTTGGCCACGGTCACCGACTCGGCGTCGTAAGCGCCGTCCTCGCCCTGCGCCAGCAGGCCGTACGACTCCCACTCGGCCAGGTCCGCCTCGCCCACATCGGCGGCCGCAAGGAGCTCGGAACGCCCCACTCGCGCGGCCGTCGGCCGGTCGGCGACGGCTTCCCACGGGCCGTCGAACACCTCCCGCTGCGGGCCCTGCGCGGGCAGCTGAACGTGCTCACCGCGCCCCAGGGCGTCGAGATGCTCACGGATGACCTTCAGCGGAAGGTAGTGATCCCGCTGCATCCGCAGCACCTGCGCCAGCCGCTCCACGTCCTCGGGGCTGAACTTGCGGTACCCGGACGGTGTCCGCCGCGGCTCGACCAGCCCTTCGGACTCCAGAAAACGGATCTTGGAGATGGTCACTTCGGGAAACTCGTCGCGCAGCCGGCTGAGCACCGTACCGATGCTCATCAGCCTCTCGCCCGCGGTGGCGGTGCCGTGCCCGGCACCGCCCGTCGGTGTTCGCAGCATGTACCTTCCCTGTGGTCCCCCCGGACGGAGTCCGGGGGAGGGTTACACGCCCCGCTGGCTCGCGTAGAAGACCAGCCGGTACTTGCCGATCTGGACCTCGTCACCGCTCGACAGGACGACGGAGTCGATCCGCTCGCGGTTGACGTACGTGCCGTTGAGGCTGCCGACGTCCGCGACGCTGAAGCGGCCGTCCGGTCCCCGGCGGAACTCCACATGACGCCGCGATACGGTCACGTCGTCCAGGAAGATGTCGCTCTGCGGGTGACGGCCGGCCGTGGTCAGCTCGCCGTCCAGCAGGAAGCGGCTTCCGGAGTTCGGACCGCGGCGCACCACCAGGAGCGCCGAGCCGAGCGGCAGCGCGTCGACGGCGGCCTGGGCCTCGGGAGACAGCGACGGAATCTGCGTCTGCCCCGTCACCTCCGAGTCGTACGCCTCAAGGCCGGAGATGGAGATCGTCGAGGTCGTCTCCGAAGCACGCTCGGCGGGCGCTCCGCCACGCAGCGGCGCACCGCAGTTGGAGCAGAACCGGCTGGCCTCGGCATTGCGGTGCCCGCACCTCGTACAAACCAAGGCCGACATGGACGGATCCTCCTGCCGCGGCTGCCCCGCGTGGGGATTGGTTGAGTACGGGTCCTGGGCAAACCCTCCACCCGTACTTGAGGTTGATGGTTCCCCGAAACCTATGCGGCCGGAACCGGCAGGGTCAACAGACGACGCGCCCTGACCGCCCGAAATGTCACCGCCCGGACCAGCGACCTCATCCCGGAAGAGCGGCCGCTCAGCGCCCTGCTCCTCACTCTGGCCATGGCGCGGCGCGCGATGCCGGGCGTTGCCACCGTCCTCGCGTGCGCTCTTGCCGAACAACTTCCCAAACAACTTCACGGGCGATTCCCCTTGACCGAAATAGACCCGCCCGTGGGGCAGGACGAACCCTCAATGATCAGACCTGCCGACCCGGACATCCTCACAACGTCCGTGACCACCAGACAGTTTCCACCACGCGGCACGCATGTGATGTGCCGACCCCCCGCAAGCTCATGCCCTGGTCCGCCTGACCCCATGCACCCCCGCCTCACTGCGCCGACGACCGAGCGTAGTCAGGCCGCTTCGCGGGTCGCAAGGCATCCACGACGATCTTCTGCGAGCGCGCCACCGTGGCGGTGGCCTGCTCCTTCTCCAGTGTCTGGACCACGCCGCCTGGGATGTTCAGGGCCGGCTCCAGATCCTGCGGCTTGCCGATGACCTTGAACCGGTACGGGGCCTTGACCGGTTTGCCGTCCACCTCGATGTCGGCGCCGGTTCCCGTGAAGTAGGTGTCCGCGACGACCCGGATGTCGTTGACCTGGATCGCTTCCGCGCCCGCCGCACGCAGTTCCTGGATCGCGTCGAGCAGCATGTCCGACTCCACCGTGCCGGACGGGTCCTGGACGGTGAGCGTGATGCCCGGACCCTGCGCGGCGACCGTACCGGCGAGGATGCCGAGTTGCTGCTCCTTCTGCACGGTCTGTTTGCGAGCCTCTTCGGCCTGGTCCGAGCTGTTCTCCAGCTCGGTGCGCTGGTCCTCCAGACGCTGCTTCTCGTCCTCGAGCCGCTGCGTGCGGTTGTCGAGCTCGTCGAGGATGCGCACCAGGTCCTCCTGGCGGGCACCACGCAGCGCGCTGTTGTCGCTGTTGGAGCGGACCTGGATGGCGAGACCCAGACCGAGGACGAACAGCAGGAGGGCGACGATGAGTTGAGCACGGCTGACCCGCGGCGGCCACAGCACCGCGACAAGCCGCTGCCGACCGGTCTGCTGCGCGGGCTCGGGCTCTTCGGCCTCGGGCTGCTCCGAGTGGGGCTGTTCTGGGCGGGGCTGTTCTGGGCGGGGCTGTTCTGGGCGGGGCTGTTCCGTGCGGGGTTGTTCCGGCTCGGGCTGGTCCGGCCGGGTCTGCTCCGGCTCAGCGTTCCCGGAACCGGTGTCGGCGGCCGGCGGCGTCACCGACTCCGGCTCCTCGCCCTTGGGGTGCTCTTCGCCCTGGGGATTCTCTTCGCTGTTCATCGGCCTCACGCCCGGAACACGTGCCGGCGGATCGCGGCAGCGTTGGAGAAGATCCGGATACCGAGCACGACCACCACACCCGTCGACAGCTGGGCGCCCACGCCCAACTTGTCGCCCAGGAACACGATCAGCGCTGCCACCACCACGTTCGACAGGAAGGAGACGACGAAGACCTTGTCGACGAAGATTCCGTCGAGCATGGCCCGCAGGCCACCGAAGACCGCGTCGAGAGCCGCGACGACGGCGATCGGCAGATAGGGCTCGACCACCGCCGGCACTTCGGGCCGGACCAACAGTCCGACCACGACTCCGACGACGAGGCCCAGTACGGCGATCACGATGTGCCCTTCCCTGTGTCAGCCGTGCCCTGCCCGTTGCCCTTCCCGGCGTCGGCGGTCTTCGGCTCTGCTGTACGTACGATCAAGCTCGGCGCCGCCGGCAGGCGCACCTTCTCCTCGGCGGAGATGCTGGTGCGGATACCGAAGTTCTCCTGCAACGCGTGCAGATACTGCCCGTCGGCACTGTCCTGGAACGCGGTGCTCAACTTCTTCCCGTCCCCCACCGCGAGCACCGTGTACGGCGGCACCAGCGGCTTGTTGTCGACCAGTATGGCGTCGCCCGCCGCACGGATCGCCGACAGGGCCGTCAGCCGCTGCCCGTTGATCGCGACGGCCTCGGCGCCCGACTCCCAGAGCCCGTTGACGATCCGCTGCATGTCCCGGTCACGCACCCGGCCCGTGTCGTTGAAGCCGCTGCTCTCCCGCGGCCCGCCGCCATCCTGATCGGTGTCCTTGGCGTCGTCGACGACGAGCTTGACCCCCGGCCCCTCCACCTCTGTGGCGCCGGAGAGCAGTGCGACGAGTTCTGCCTGTTCCCCGCCCTGCGTCTTGAGGGCCTTGCGCTGCCGGTTCCCCACCTCGTCGCGGAGCGTGTCGACACTCCGCTCCAGCGCGTCGGCGTCCGCGGTCTCCGCGTCGATCCGGTCGATGAGCTCCTCGCGCTCCTTCGCCACCACCGGTGCCGATATCCGCGCCTCGGCCGCCCCCACGGTCACGACGAGCGCGGCCAGCACCAGGCCGGCCGCGAGTCCGAGCTTGGCCCGCAGCGTACGGGGAAGACCTCCGCCCTCGGCCTCCCTGCGGGCCGCCGCCTCCGCGTATCCGTCGTCGAGGCTGTGCTCCATGACGTTCGTCAGCAGCGACATGGACGCATCGGGACGTGCGGGTGGAGAGCCGGTGCTCCGAACGGGGGGCTGCTGCGACATGCCGCACATCGTCGCACGTCGCAGGTGTTACCGCCGAATGGCCCCACCGGTGCGCCGGAAGCCGTCCGCGGACAACTCCCGGCACACCCGTCACACGTCAGTGACCTGCACTGTCCACGACGGCGGACCATTCGTCGAGGAGCGCCTGCGCCGAAGCGTCGTCCGGCCCCTCTGCCCACAAATGAGTGACGGCCTCCGCGGGGTCGGGAAGGACCATCACCCAGCGGCCGTCGGCCTCGACCACACGTACACCGTCGGTCGTGTCGACGTGCCGGTCACCGGCCGCCTCCACGACGCGCCGCATCACCAGCCCCTTGACCGCCCAAGGAGTCGCCAGATCGCGCCGCAGCACATGCGCCCGCGGGATACGGGCATCGATCTGGCTCAGCGTGAGCTGCGTACGGGCCACGAGCCCGACCAGCCGTACAAGGGCCGCCGAGCCGTCGAACACGCTGCTGAACTCCGGAATGATGAAGGCGCCCCGCCCGTCACCACCGAAGATCGTGGTCTCCTCGCGCCCGACACGCGTCAGATCGTCGGGCGAGGTGGTCGTCCACTCCACCTGTGTGCCGTGGTACGCGGCGACCTGCTCGGCGATACGCGTGGTGGTCACGGGAAGCGCCACCCGCCCACTGCGCCGCTCCGCCGCCACCAGGTCGAGCAGCACAAGCAGCGCGCGGTCGTCCTCGATGATGCGCCCTCGTTCGTCGACCAGCGACAGCCGCTCACCGACGGGGTCGAAACGCACCCCGAAGGCCGCCCGGGCCGAGGCCACGATCTCGCCCAGCCGCACCAGTCCGGACCGTCGGGTGTCGGCCGACTCCGTCGGCCTCGATTCGTCGAGCCCGGGGTTGATGACCAGGGCGTCCACGCCGAGCCGTCCCAGCAGGCTCGGCAGAACCAGTCCGGCGCTGCCGTTGGACGCGTCGATGACGACCTTGAGACCCGACTCGGCGATGCCGGAGGTGTCGACATTGCGCAGCAGGGATCCCGTGTACGAGTCGAAGACGCTGGACGGGAAGTGCAGATCCCCGATCTCGCCGGGGAACGCCCGTCGGTACTCCTGGCGCGCGTACACCCGGTCGAGCTTCCGCTGACCGGCCTGCGAGAGGTCCGCGCCGCGCTCGTCGAAGAACATGATGTCGACGGAGTCCGGCACACCGGGAGACGTACGGATCATGATGCCGCCGGCACTGCCGCGGGCGGTCTGCTGCCGCGCCACGGGCAGCGGCACGTTCTCCAGGTCGCGTACGTCGATGGCACTGGCCTGCAGCGCGGAGATGACGGCCCGCTTGAGTGCACGGGCGCCCCGGGAGTGGTCACGCGCCGTGGTGACCGTCGCCCCCTTCTTGAGGGTGGTGGCATACGCACCCGCCAGCCGCACGGCCAGTTCGGGCGTGATCTCGACATTGAGGATTCCGGACACTCCGCGGGCTCCGAAGAGATGCGCCTGGCCCCGCGACTCCCAGATGACCGAGGTGTTGACGAAGGCGCCGGCCTCGATGGTCTTGAACGGGTAGACCCGGACATTGCCCTGGATAATCGATTCTTCGCCGACAAGGCACTCGTCGCCGATGACCGCGCCGTCCTCGATACGCGCGGCACGCATGATGTCGGTGTTCTTACCGATCACGCAGCCGCGGAGGTTGCAGTGCTCACCGATGTACACGTTGTCGTGGATTACGGCCTTATGGAGAAAGGCGCCGCTCTTGACGACGACGTTGGACCCGACGACGGTGTGCTCGCGGATCTCCACATCGGCCTCGACCTTGGCATAGTCGCCGATATACAGCGGCCCGCGCAGCACGGCGTCCGGATGGACCTCCGCACCTTCGGCCACCCACACACCGGGAGAGATCTCGAACCCGTCGAGTTCCACATCGACCTTGCCCTCGAGGACATCGGCCTGGGCCTTCACATAGCTCTCGTGGGTGCCCACGTCCTCCCAGTAGCCCTCGGCGATATAGCCGTAGATCGGCTTGCCTTCCTTCATGAGCTGCGGGAACACATCTGCGGACCAGTCCACGGGAACATCGGCCTCGACATAGTCGAAGACCTCCGGCTCCATCACATAGATGCCCGTATTCACCGTGTCCGAGAAAACCTGTCCCCAGGTCGGCTTCTCGAGGAAGCGCTCGACCTTTCCTTCTTCGTCCACGATGGTGATACCGAATTCGAGAGGGTTCGGCACTCGCGTCAGGCACACCGTGACCAGTGCGCCCTTCTCCTTGTGGAAGGAGATCAGGTCGCTCAGGTCAAAGTCGGTGAGCGCATCACCGGAGATGACGAGAAACGCGTCGTCCTTCAGCGCTTCCTCGGCATTCTTCACGCTCCCCGCAGTGCCGAGTGGCTTCTCCTCATTGGCATAGGTGAGCTCCATCCCGAGCTCTTCGCCGTCGCCGAAGTAGTTCTTGACGAGTGAGGCGAGAAACTGCACGGTTACGACGGTCTCATTGAGCCCATGCCGCTTGAGCAGGCGCAGCACATGCTCCATGATCGGCCGATTGGCCACTGGCAGGAGCGGCTTGGGCATGCTCGAGGTCATTGGGCGAAGTCGGGTACCTTCGCCACCGGCCATCACGACGGCCTTCATGTCGGAAGCGTCCTCCTTGAAGAGACGACGGTCTAGCCGACTGGACCCGTCAAATGAGGCCCTCTGGGGTCATGCACGGCCGGCAACACTGCACGGCACGGCATCGACGAGGTCAATCGGCCACTGCATCCGCCTTGACGAGGCGGCGGACCTGGACCACGTAGAGGATCCCTGCCCACCAATACAGAGTTGTACCCCATACTGCGAACGCCCATCCGAAAATAGCAGCGAGTGACGCAAGCCACCCACTTCCGTCACTCAGGAGCAGGAGGGGGAACGCATACATGAGGTTGAACGTGGCTGCCTTGCCCAGGAAGTTGACCTGGGGCGGCGGATAGCCGTGCCGGCGGAGGATGCCCACCATCACCAGCAGCATCAGTTCCCGCGCCAATAGGGCGGCGGTGAGCCAGATGGGCAGAATCTCGCGCCAGGTCAGCCCGACGAGGGTGGAGAGGATGTACAGCCGGTCGGCAGCCGGGTCGAGGAGCCGCCCCAGTCTGCTGATCTGGTTCCAGCGCCGCGCGAGCTTGCCGTCGAGATAGTCACTGACGCCGCTCAGCATCAGTACGAGCAAGGCCCAGCCATCGCTGTTGGGCCCCCCGAACTCGGGGCGGAGAATCAGCCACAGGAAGAGCGGCACACCGGCGAGACGCGCCATGCTGAGGATGTTGGGGATGGTGAGCACCCGGTCCGTCTGGACGCGGGTCTCCTGGACCTCCACCCGGGGGCCTCCTGTGCGGAACGTTCCAATGATGCTCCCTGACCCTACCCTCAGCCGCAGCCGCGGGATGCACAGGGGTAGGACGGCGGTATTGCACGTGAACGCAGAAAAGCCCCGCACCAGAAGGTGCGGGGCTCTCCCACAATAATTGTTCGGCGGCGTCCTACTCTCCCACAGGGTCCCCCCTGCAGTACCATCGGCGCTGAAAGGCTTAGCTTCCGGGTTCGGAATGTAACCGGGCGTTTCCCTAACGCAATGACCACCGAAACACTGTGAAGATATCGATTCCGGAATCCGCCCCGTGGCCGTGGGGGGACTCGACAGTTCGTTACTTCAGAACTGACACAGTGGACGCGAGCAACTGAGGACAAGCCCTCGGCCTATTAGTACCAGTCAGCTCCACCCCTTGCGGGGCTTCCACATCTGGCCTATCAACCCAGTCGTCTACTGGGAGCCTTAACCCCTCGAAGGGGGTGGGAGTCCTCATCTCGAAGCAGGCTTCCCGCTTAGATGCTTTCAGCGGTTATCCTTTCCGAACGTAGCCAACCAGCCATGCCCTTGGCAGGACAACTGGCACACCAGAGGTTCGTCCGTCCCGGTCCTCTCGTACTAGGGACAGCCCTTCTCAAGACTCCTACGCGCACAGCGGATAGGGACCGAACTGTCTCACGACGTTCTAAACCCAGCTCGCGTACCGCTTTAATGGGCGAACAGCCCAACCCTTGGGACCGACTCCAGCCCCAGGATGCGACGAGCCGACATCGAGGTGCCAAACCATCCCGTCGATATGGACTCTTGGGGAAGATCAGCCTGTTATCCCCGGGGTACCTTTTATCCGTTGAGCGACGGCGCTTCCACAAGCCACCGCCGGATCACTAGTCCCGACTTTCGTCCCTGCTCGACCCGTCGGTCTCACAGTCAAGCTCCCTTGTGCACTTACACTCAACACCTGATTGCCAACCAGGCTGAGGGAACCTTTGGGCGCCTCCGTTACTCTTTGGGAGGCAACCGCCCCAGTTAAACTACCCATCAGACACTGTCCCTGATCCGGATCACGGACCCAGGTTAGACATCCAGCACGACCAGAGTGGTATTTCAACGACGACTCCACCTGAACTGGCGTCCAAGCTTCACAGTCTCCCACCTATCCTACACAAGCCGAACCGAACACCAATATCAAACTGTAGTAAAGGTCCCGGGGTCTTTCCGTCCTGCTGCGCGAAACGAGCATCTTTACTCGTAGTGCAATTTCACCGGGCCTATGGTTGAGACAGTCGAGAAGTCGTTACGCCATTCGTGCAGGTCGGAACTTACCCGACAAGGAATTTCGCTACCTTAGGATGGTTATAGTTACCACCGCCGTTTACTGGCGCTTAAGTTCTCAGCTTCGCCACACCGAAATGTGACTAACCGGTCCCCTTAACGTTCCAGCACCGGGCAGGCGTCAGTCCGTATACATCGCCTTACGGCTTCGCACGGACCTGTGTTTTTAGTAAACAGTCGCTTCTCGCTGGTCTCTGCGGCCACCCCCAGCTCAGAGTGCAAGACTCATCACCGGTGATGGCCCCCCTTCTCCCGAAGTTACGGGGGCATTTTGCCGAGTTCCTTAACCATAGTTCACCCGAACGCCTCGGTATTCTCTACCTGACCACCTGAGTCGGTTTAGGGTACGGGCCGCCATGAAACTCGCTAGAGGCTTTTCTCGACAGCATAGGATCATCCACTTCACCACAATCGGCTCGGCATCAGGTCTCAGCCTTAATGTGTGACGGATTTGCCTGCCACACGGCCTACACCCTTACCCCGGGACAACCACCGCCCGGGCTGGACTACCTTCCTGCGTCACCCCATCGCTTACCTACTACCACCTTGGGCCGGCGGCTCCACCACTTCCCTTTGCCCGAAGGCTCCAGGACGGCTTCACGGCCTTAGCATTAATGGGTTCAGTACTGGGCGTTTCAAAGCGGGTACCGGAATATCAACCGGTTGTCCATCGACTACGCCTGTCGGCCTCGCCTTAGGTCCCGACTTACCCTGGGCAGATCAGCTTGACCCAGGAACCCTTAGTCAATCGGCGCACACGTTTCTCACGTGTGTATCGCTACTCATGCCTGCATTCTCACTCGTGTACCGTCCACCACTCGCTTACGCGGCGGCTTCACCCGGCACACGACGCTCCCCTACCCATCCCAGCGGGCGTTGGCCCTCATGCTGGAATGACACGACTTCGGCGGTACGCTTGAGCCCCGCTACATTGTCGGCGCGGAATCACTTGACCAGTGAGCTATTACGCACTCTTTCAAGGGTGGCTGCTTCTAAGCCAACCTCCTGGTTGTCTCTGCGACTCCACATCCTTTCCCACTTAGCGTACGCTTAGGGGCCTTAGTCGATGCTCTGGGCTGTTTCCCTCTCGACCATGGAGCTTATCCCCCACAGTCTCACTGCCGCGCTCTCACTTACCGGCATTCGGAGTTTGGCTAAGGTCAGTAACCCGGTAGGGCCCATCGCCTATCCAGTGCTCTACCTCCGGCAAGAAACACACGACGCTGCACCTAAATGCATTTCGGGGAGAACCAGCTATCACGGAGTTTGATTGGCCTTTCACCCCTAACCACAGGTCATCCCCCAGGTTTTCAACCCTGGTGGGTTCGGTCCTCCACGAAGTCTTACCTCCGCTTCAACCTGCCCATGGCTAGATCACTCCGCTTCGGGTCTTGAGCGCGCTACTAAATCGCCCTGTTCGGACTCGCTTTCGCTACGGCTTCCCCACACGGGTTAACCTCGCAACACACCGCAAACTCGCAGGCTCATTCTTCAAAAGGCACGCAGTCACGACGCACAGAGTAAACTCTGCGCGCGACGCTCCCACGGCTTGTAGGCACACGGTTTCAGGTACTATTTCACTCCGCTCCCGCGGTACTTTTCACCATTCCCTCACGGTACTATCCGCTATCGGTCACCAGGGAATATTTAGGCTTAACGGGTGGTCCCGCCAGATTCACACGGGATTTCTCGGGCCCCGTGCTACTTGGGTGTCTCTTAAACGAGCCGCTGATGTTTCAGCTACGGGGGTCTTACCCTCTACGCCGGACCTTTCGCATGTCCTTCGCCTACATCAACGGTTTCTGACTCGTCTCATCGCCGGCAGACGATGACAAAGAGATCCCACAACCCCGTATGCGCAACCCCTGCCGGGTATCACACGCATACGGTTTGGCCTCATCCGGTTTCGCTCGCCACTACTCCCGGAATCACGGTTGTTTTCTCTTCCTGAGGGTACTGAGATGTTTCACTTCCCCTCGTTCCCTCCACACTGCCTATGTGTTCAGCAGCGGGTGACAGCCCATGACGACTGCCGGGTTTCCCCATTCGGAAACCCCCGGATCAAAGCCTGGTTGACGGCTCCCCGGGGACTATCGTGGCCTCCCACGTCCTTCATCGGTTCCTGGTGCCAAGGCATCCACCGTGCGCCCTTAAAAACTTGGCCACAGATGCTCGCGTCCACTGTGCAGTTCTCAAGCAACGACCAGCCACCCACCACCCCACCCAACAGGGCGAGTTCACTGGGGCCGACATCGCGAAGGTCCAGACGTTTCAGTCCGTACCCTCAGACACCCAACAGCGCGCCCGGCACGATCCCCTGACTCACACGTTCCACGCCGAAGCAGTACTAGTGAAGTCCTGAAACCGTGCCGAATAGTCAACGTTCCACCCATGAGCTGACCACCGTCGGACATTTGCCGACGTAGTGGCTCTGGACCCCTTTGACAGGGTCTAGATGCTCCTTAGAAAGGAGGTGATCCAGCCGCACCTTCCGGTACGGCTACCTTGTTACGACTTCGTCCCAATCGCCAGTCCCACCTTCGACAGCTCCCTCCCACAAGGGGTTGGGCCACCGGCTTCGGGTGTTACCGACTTTCGTGACGTGACGGGCGGTGTGTACAAGGCCCGGGAACGTATTCACCGCAGCAATGCTGATCTGCGATTACTAGCAACTCCGACTTCATGGGGTCGAGTTGCAGACCCCAATCCGAACTGAGACCGGCTTTTTGAGATTCGCTCCGCCTCGCGGCATCGCAGCTCTTTGTACCGGCCATTGTAGCACGTGTGCAGCCCAAGACATAAGGGGCATGATGACTTGACGTCGTCCCCACCTTCCTCCGAGTTGACCCCGGCAGTCTCCTGTGAGTCCCCATCACCCCGAAGGGCATGCTGGCAACACAGAACAAGGGTTGCGCTCGTTGCGGGACTTAACCCAACATCTCACGACACGAGCTGACGACAGCCATGCACCACCTGTATACCGACCACAAGGGGGGCACCATCTCTGATGCTTTCCGGTATATGTCAAGCCTTGGTAAGGTTCTTCGCGTTGCGTCGAATTAAGCCACATGCTCCGCTGCTTGTGCGGGCCCCCGTCAATTCCTTTGAGTTTTAGCCTTGCGGCCGTACTCCCCAGGCGGGGAACTTAATGCGTTAGCTGCGGCACCGACGACGTGGAATGTCGCCAACACCTAGTTCCCAACGTTTACGGCGTGGACTACCAGGGTATCTAATCCTGTTCGCTCCCCACGCTTTCGCTCCTCAGCGTCAGTAATGGCCCAGAGATCCGCCTTCGCCACCGGTGTTCCTCCTGATATCTGCGCATTTCACCGCTACACCAGGAATTCCGATCTCCCCTACCACACTCTAGCTAGCCCGTATCGAATGCAGACCCGGGGTTAAGCCCCGGGCTTTCACATCCGACGTGACAAGCCGCCTACGAGCTCTTTACGCCCAATAATTCCGGACAACGCTTGCGCCCTACGTATTACCGCGGCTGCTGGCACGTAGTTAGCCGGCGCTTCTTCTGCAGGTACCGTCACTTGCGCTTCTTCCCTGCTGAAAGAGGTTTACAACCCGAAGGCCGTCATCCCTCACGCGGCGTCGCTGCATCAGGCTTTCGCCCATTGTGCAATATTCCCCACTGCTGCCTCCCGTAGGAGTCTGGGCCGTGTCTCAGTCCCAGTGTGGCCGGTCGCCCTCTCAGGCCGGCTACCCGTCGTCGCCTTGGTAGGCCATCACCCCACCAACAAGCTGATAGGCCGCGGGCTCATCCTTCACCGCCGGAGCTTTCAACCCCCAAGATGCCTCGGAGGGTGGTATCCGGTATTAGACCCCGTTTCCAGGGCTTGTCCCAGAGTGAAGGGCAGATTGCCCACGTGTTACTCACCCGTTCGCCACTAATCCACCCCGAAGAGCTTCATCGTTCGACTTGCATGTGTTAAGCACGCCGCCAGCGTTCGTCCTGAGCCAGGATCAAACTCTCCATGAATGTTTACCCGTAATCGGGTCGAACACCACAAGAGGGGACAACCGGTCGGAATAAGACCAGTCATCCACAGCGTCCTCGCTGTGTCATTTGCCTGCCCGCCACAAAGGGCCGACAGGACTTTCAAAGGAACCTCAACCCACCGAAATGGGCCGGGGTTGTCAATCTGGCGTTGACTTTTGGCACGCTGTTGAGTTCTCAAGGAACGGACGCTTCCTTCAGACCCTTTTCGTCGGGCCCTCCGGGCGCTTCCCTTCGGTGTTTCCGTACACTATCAGGCTTTTTCGGTCTTCTTGACCACCGCCCTGCGGGCAGGCAGAGGTTTAGACCAGTTAGTATCTCGGCTTGATAGGTGCTGCCGACCCCCGACTCAATGTCGCGTTGGGGTCAGGCAGGGGTACGACAGTACAGCTCGCCGAGAGATGAGGCAAATCGTTTCCGGTGCGCCCCTAGGTCCGCGAACTGGTAGCTCTCAGGCGTAACTGGGACATCCAGTGTCATACCCTACTGAACAGTGCGTCGTCCAGGACAGGCAGGGACGGCGCCGTACGAATCTCCGCCCCTGGGAGGCTCCATGACCACAGTGACGTCCCCTATTGCCGGACGTGCCATCGGACTCGCTGCCGTGCCGGACCCCGTCTTCTCCGGTGCGATGGTCGGTCCCGGTACCGCGATCGACCCCGTGCGTGAGCCGTCGGAGGCCGTCGCCCCCGTCGACGGAATCATCGTCTCCCTGCACCCGCACGCCTTCGTCGTCGTCGACGACCAGGGGCACGGTGTACTGACGCACCTCGGCATCGACACCGTCCAGCTCAACGGCGAGGGCTTCGAACTGCTCGTCAACAAGGGCGACACCGTCCAGCGCGGGCAGGCAGTGGTGCGCTGGAACCCGGCGGCCGTCGAAGAGGCCGGAAAGTCCGCCATCTGTCCCATCGTTGCGCTCGAAGCCACGGCCGACTCCCTCTCCGACCTCCGTGAGGGCGGCGACGTCAAGGCCGGCGACTCGCTCTTCGGCTGGCAGTGACGCCGGAGTCGCAATGACGGCTGGTCGGACATCCACCGCGGCGGCACGGGCCGTCGCTCAATCGGAGACGGGTGTAATGGAGACAACGCTGCGAGGCGTCGGCGTGAGCCATGGTGTGGCGATCGGCGAGGTCCGGCACATGGGTACGGCGGTTCTGGAGCCGCCGGCCAAGCAGATTCGGCCCGAGGACGCGGAGCGCGAACAGGGGCGCGCCCGCAAGGCCGTGGAGGCCGTGGCCGCCGACCTGATTGCCCGGGGCAATCTGGCGGGTGGCGAGGCGCAGGCGGTGCTCGAGGCGCAGGCCATGATGGCGCAGGACCCGGAGCTCATGTCCGACGTGGAGCGCCGTATCGCCGTCGGCAGCACCGCCGAGCGCGGTGTGTACGACGCGTTCGCCATGTATCGGGAGATGCTCGCGGGTGCCGGTGAGTACATGGCCGGTCGGGTGGCGGACCTGGACGACGTGCGGAACCGGATTGTGGCGCGGCTGCTCGGTGTGCCGATGCCCGGTGTACCGGACAGCGACGAGCCGTATGTACTGATCGCGCGGGATCTCGCGCCCGCGGACACCGCGCTGCTCGATCCGGCGCTGGTGCTCGGGTTTGTCACCGAGGAGGGCGGGCCCACGAGCCACAGCGCGATTCTGGCGCGGGCGCTGGGGGTGCCGGCGGTGGTGGCACTGCCGGGTGCCAAGGAGCTGGCCGAGGGCACGCTCATCGCCGTCGACGGCAGCACTGGCGAGATCTTCGTCGAGCCGAGCCAGGAGAAGCGGGGTCAGCTGGAAAGGGCGGCGGCGGAGCGCAAGGCGGCGCTGGCCGCTTCCAGCGGGCCGGGGGCGACGTCCGACGGGCACAAGGTGCCGCTGCTGGCCAATGTCGGCGGGCCTGCCGATGTGCCGGCCGCGGTCGAGGCCGGTGCCGAGGGTGTCGGTCTGTTCCGTACGGAGTTCCTCTTCCTGGACGACAGTAAGCAGGCGCCGTCGGAGGAGAAGCAGGTCGAGGCGTACCGCAAGGTTCTCGAGGCCTTCCCCGAGGGCAGGGTGGTCGTGCGGGTGCTGGATGCCGGTGCGGACAAGCCGCTCGACTTCCTGACTCCGGCGGACGAGCCGAACCCGGCGCTGGGTGTGCGCGGGCTGCGGAGCCTGCTGGATCACCCGGATGTGCTGCGTACGCAGTTGACGGCGCTGTCCAAGGCCGTTGCCGGGCTGCCGGTCTACCTCGAGGTGATGGCCCCGATGGTGGCGGACCGCATCGACGCGAAGGCGTTCGCGGACGCGTGCCGCGAGGCCGGGCTGCAGGCGAAGTTCGGTGCGATGGTGGAGATTCCGTCCGCCGCGCTGCGGGCGCGCTCGATCCTGCAGGAGGTGGAGTTCCTGTCGCTGGGCACCAATGACCTCGCGCAGTACACCTTCGCCGCCGACCGTCAGGTGGGTGCGGTGTCGCGGCTGCAGGACCCGTGGCAGCCCGCGCTGCTGGACCTGGTGGCGCTGTCGGCCGAGGCCGCGAAGGCCGAGGGCAAGAGCTGTGGTGTCTGTGGTGAGGCTGCCTCCGATCCGCTGCTCGCGTGTGTGCTCACCGGTCTTGGTGTGACCTCGCTGTCGATGGGTGCCGCGGCGATTCCGTACGTCCGCGCGACGCTGGCCAAGTACACGCTCGCGCAGTGCGAGCGCGCTGCCGCCGCGGCGCGCGCCGCGGACACGGCCGAGGAGGCGCGGGTCGCCGCGCAGGCGGTGCTCTCCGGCGAGTAGCCGGTGTGATGCCGTGGCTCGACGGCTGATCGAAGGGGCTTCCTGCCGGAAACGGCAGGAAGCCCCTTCGGCGTTTCAGTGGTGGTTGTCCGGGTCGTCGGTGGTGATGGCGAATCCCGCGCAGTATTCGACGCCGGGCTCCGGGGACAGCGGCTCCCCGGTGTTGGCGTCGGTGCAGTAGGCGCTGAAGACCTCGCCCGCGGTGAGCGGGACGAGGCTGCCCTCGTGGAGCCGCCAGCCGTGGAGGCGGTCGGGGGTGCCATCGGCACTCGTACGCAGAACTACTCCCCCGGGCGTTTCGAGGGCGATGCCCGTGGCGAGGACGGTCACGAACTCCGCGCCCTCCGAGGCGTCCAACTGGGCCTGTGCGTCGGCGGCACCCTCGGCGTGGAGGACGGCCACGAGCTGTTCGTCGGGGGCGGGGATGCTGCAGACCATGTGGTGGCTGCCCGGTCCGGCCGCTTCGAGCAGGCTCATCAGGATGCGGGAGGCCCGGTCGAAGGCGGCACGGCCGATGTCCTGGCCGCACTCGGCGCAGTCCCCGAGGTCGGCGAGGAGCATCGTCGCGTACTCCCAAGTGGCCTGGCGCACGGCCTTGTTGATCAGCTGGGGCAGCAGACTGGTGACCGGCTGTCCGGTGTACGCCAGGGTGGCGCCGCGGGCCGCGATGGCGGCGGTGTAGCGGCTGCGGCTGGCGGCGGCATCGGGGTCGAGGCCCGCTTCGGCGCAGTACTCGGCGAAGTCTTCCGGGTCGAAGAGGGCGACGGTGGTGTGCAGTTGCCGGGAGGCGAGGGTCTTGAGCAGCGCCTCGATCTGCCGGAGGTACGTGGTGTGGTCGTCGAAGGTGAAGGTGCGGTACTGGCGCATCGCGCTGAAGTCGTACTCGTCGGCGATGAGGCCCACGGTGCTGGGCACTTCGCGGCGGAGGGTGCGGCGCAGGGATGCGGTGGTCTTGTTGCGCCGGCGCGTGGACTGCTTGGTGTTTGCCATGTCTCCCCCTGTGTCGATTACTGGTGACTCACCGTAATCGACGGCACTGACAACGGGGCTTCGGTCAGCTTGTTCCGTACGAGACCGCTCTGCGCGAAGCAGGTGGCGACCAGTGCGGCACCCATCAGGGCCCAGCCCGCGGGGCCTGCCGCGATGACGCCGGTGACGATCAATGGGCCCCCGCTGCGCTGGGCCGATGCGGCCACCCCATGCACTCCGAGGTAGGCGCCCTGTGCCTCGTCGGGGGCGAGGGCGACCGAGAGTTCCCAGGAGATGGTGGCGTGGATGATCTCCGCCAGGGTGAGCGCGGCGGCGGCGAGAACGAGGGCGGTGATCGCGAGCCATCGGCTGCCGACCACGGAGGCGCTCATGGCGAGGGTGCCGACGGCGAAGGCTGCGGCGAGGGGGACCAGCAGCCGCCGTGCCGCTCGCGTCGTGGCGCCGAATTTGGCTATGGGGATCTGCAGGGCCACGACCATGACGTTGTTCAGTACGAGGAGCAGCGGGGCCAGGCCGTGCGGAGCATCGGTGGCGTGCACGATCCAGAGCGGTAGTCCGACCATGAAGACGGCGTCGTCCAGGAAGAGCACCGTCTCACTGGCCACATAGAGGAGATAGGTGCGGTCGCGCCAGGGGTTCGCGGGCTTCACCGGGACCGTCTCGCTGCCGGAGCCGGTGACGACACGCGAGGGTGAAGGGGCGTCACCGCAGCGCAGGATGAGCAGTGCTGCGGCGAGGGAGCTGATCGCGTTGCCCACGAGGAGAGACTGATACGCGGCGGTGGTACCGATGCCGAGCGCGGCTGCGGCGGCCAGGCCGCCGATGGCGAAGCCGGTGTTGCCGACGGTGCGGTTCAGGGCCTGATAGCGAACGCGCTGGGAGCCCGTGATGCGGGTGGCGTAGAGCTTGGTGAGGACGTTCGCGCCGCGGTCGCCAATGCTGGCGAAGGCCGCGCAGACGAGCAGCAGGGCGTAGTGGTCGGTGGTCAGCAGGGCCAGGCCCGCGAAGGCGCGCAGGAGCTGTGCGGCGATCAGCACGCGGGTGACGGGCAGCCGGTCGGCGATGCGGCCGGCGATCGGTGCTCCGGCGATGCCGACCCCGGCCGACAGCGCAATGAGGAGGCCCACTTCGGTGAGGGAGAGGCCGGTGACGTAGGTGAAGTAGAGGGCCTGCGTGGCGGTCCAGAGGCCGTTGCCCGTCTTGTCGACCATGGTGATGGCAAGCATGCGGCGACCGTCACGGCCGCCTGGGATGCGGTTCTTGAGTGTGTCTTTGGGTGTGTCTTCGCGTGCTGCCCGGCTCTTCGGCAGGCTCACCGGTCCCCCTTGACGTGAGTTATGTATTGGTACATAGTTCAGTACGTGGCAACACAATATTCGATCAGCGGTACGACCGCCAAGGGGATCGCCGCGTCCGTCGAACGGGCCGTGGCGGACGGCGGTTTGGGGCCCGGCGACGCGCTGCCGCCGGTGCGGCGGCTCGCGGACGATCTCGGGGTGAGCCCCGGGACGGTCGCCACGGCGTACAAGGAGCTGCGGCAGCGCGGGGTCGTGGTGACGCGCGGGCGGGGCGGAACCGTGGTCGCCGCCACGCCCGCGGTCGCTTCCCGGCGGCCTCCGAAGGTGCCCGAGGGGCTCCGGGATCTGGCCGGCGGGCACCCTGATCCGGCGTTTCTGCCGGATCTGCTGCCACCGGCGCAGCTCTCCCCCGGTTCCCGTTCGCACCGTTCGGCCCCGCGACTGCCGGAGCTGGAGGAGGCTGTACGGGCCTGGATCGGCGGCCATGGGGTGCCGGTCGAGCACGTCACCTTCGCGCACGGCGCGCTGGACTGTGTGGCGCGACTGCTCTCCACCGAGCTGCGGCCGGGCGACACGGTGGCGATGGAGGACCCCGGCTACCACCACCTGCTGGATCTCGTACAGGCATTGGGCCTGCGGTCCGTGGCCGTGCCGGTGGACGACGAGGGCATGCGTCCCGAGGCACTTGCCGCGGCCCTGCGGGCAGGTGCGCGGGCGGTCGTGTGCAGCCCGCGGGCCCAGAATCCGTACGGCGGATGCTTCTCGGCCGGGCGACGCGACGCGCTCGTCGAGGTGTTGCGCCAGGCGCCCGAGGTGCTGGTGATCGAGAACGATCACGCCTCGGACATCGCGGGCGCGGAGCTCAACTCCCTTGCCGCGGGCGGGCTTTCACGCTGGGCGCATGTGCGGACGGTCACCAAGTTCCTGGGGACGGATCTGCGGTGGGCAGCGGCGGCATGCGATCCGACGACGCTGGCGCGGCACGACGGTCGGCTCCTGCTGACCTCGGGCTGGATCAGTCATCTGCTGCAGCGCACCGTACTCGGCCTGATGAGTGACGGGGACACGATGGAGCTGGTGGACAGGGCGCGTACGGCCTATGGAGAGCGGCGGCGGGCGCTGGTGGCTGCGCTCGGCTCGCACGGTGTCGCCGCACATGGGGTGAGCGGGATGAATGTGTGGGTGCCGGTCGTGGACGAGTCGGGTGTCGTCAACGGGCTGCGGTCCAGGGGCTGGTGGGTCGCGGCCGGGTTCCGCTTCCGGATCGCCTCGGGACCGGGCGTACGGATCTCGACAGCGGGCCTCGAGCCGGGTGATGCGGTACGGCTCGCCTCGGACTTCGCGGAGGTGCTGGGCGAGTCCGAGGCGACGTACGGGGGGTAGTGGGGCCAGGCCCAGCACCTCAGCCGGTAGGCCGGCTCACTAGGCAGACGAGCCTGATCCGCGGGTGCGGGCCACGTTCTCGTAGAAGCGCAGCAGTTCCAGGTTGTCGACCGAGCCCGGGTTGACCGCCTTCGTCAGGGGCGTGCCCTGGAGCAGGCGCTTCACGGGGACCTCGATGCGCTTGCCCGTGAGCGTGTGCGGGACGCCCGGGACCTCGATGATGTCGTCGGGGACGTGGCGCGGGGAGAGCTGTTCGCGGATCGTCCGTTTGATGCGGGCGCGCAGGTCGTCGTCGAGAGTGGCGCCGTCGGCGAGGTGGACGAAGAGCGGCATCCAGTAGCCGCCGTCCGGTTCCTCCAGGCCGATGACCAGGGATTCGCGGATCTCGGGGAGGCGTTCGACGGCTTCATAGATGTCGGCCGAGCCCATCCGTACGCCCTGGCGGTTGAGCGTCGAGTCGGAGCGGCCGTGGATGACGACGGAGCCGTGATCGGTGATGGTGATCCAGTCGCCGTGCCGCCAGACGCCCGGGAACATCTCGAAGTAGGTGTCGCGGTAGCGGCTGCCGTCGGGGTCGTTCCAGAAGCGGATCGGCATGGACGGCATGGGGTTCGTGACGACCAGTTCGCCAACCTCCCCGATGAGGGGCTTGCCCTGGGGATCCCAGGACTGGAGGTCGGTGCCGAGGCAGGCCGCCTGGAGTTCGCCGATGTGCACGGGCAGGGTCGGCACCGCGCCCGCGAAGCAGCTGCAGACGTCCGTGCCGCCGCTGACGGAGGCGATCCACAGGTCGCCCGCCACCTCGTCGTGCAGCCAGCGGAAGCCGTCGGGCGGGAGCGGGGAGCCGGTCGTCGCGACGCACGTGACCGCGGACAGGTCGAAATCGCGCGACGGGTGGACCTCTGCCTTGCGGCAGGCCATGACGTACGCGGCGGAGGTACCGAAGAGCGTGGCCTTGGTTCGCTCGGCGATACGCCACTGGGCCGCGGTGTCGGGATAGCCCGGGCTGCCGTCGTACAGGACGACCGTCGTGCCGGTGAGCAGGCCGGAGACGAGGAAGTTCCACATCATCCAGCCGGTCGAGGTGTACCAGAAGAAGCGGTCCTCGGGGCCGAGGTCGCAGTGCAGGCCGATCTGCTTGAAGTGCTCCAGCAGGATGCCGCCCTGCGACTGGACGATGGCCTTGGGCAGGCCGGTCGTGCCGGAGGAGTACAGAACCCACAGAGGGTGGTCGAAGGCGACCTGCTCGAAGACGGGCTCGACGTCCGCCGATGTGACCGCCGACCAGTCGAGAGCGCCCTCGGGAGCGTCGGTGCCGAGCAGCGGGATGTGGATCACCGCGCGCAGGGTGGGGAGCTCGCGGCGCAGCTCGGCGACCGTGTCGGTACGGTCGTGCTCCTTGCCGCCGTAGCGGTAGCCGTCCACCGTGAACAGGACGACCGGCTCGACCTGCTGGAAGCGGTCGAGGACGCTGCGGGCGCCGAAGTCGGGAGCGCAGGATGTCCACACCGCTCCGACGGCCGCGGTGGCGAGCAGCGCGGTGACGGCCTGCGGGATGTTGGGCAGATAGCCGCTGACCCGGTCCCCCGGGCGTACGCCGAGGGCGCGCAGCTCGGCGGCGAGCGCGCCCACCTGGCGGCGGAGTTCGGACCAGCTGGTCGGGGTCGGCTCATGTGTCTCGTCCACATGAAGCAGCGCCGGATCGTGGGGGCGCTCCTCGGCGGCGCGCAGGGCATGCTCGGCGTAGTTGAGGGTGGCGCCGGGGAACCACCGGGCGCCGGGCATGGCCCGGTCGGCCAGCACGCGCTCGTACGGAGTGGAGAAACGGACGTCGAACCATTCGGCGATCGCTTGCCAGAAGGTTTCGAGCTCGTCGATCGACCAGCGGTGCAGCGCCGCGTAACCGCCCTCGGCAGGGGCCCCGTGGCGCTCGGCGGCCCAGGCCTGGAAGCGGGTGATCCGGGCGGCGGCGATGCGGTCGGGGTCCGGCTGCCACAGAGGGGCAGGGTTCGCTGCTGAGGTCATGGGGCGTCTCCGGGTGGCTCTACGCGGTGTGTGCGTGTCTCGCGCGCACGAGCGGGGTGTGCGCGTGACACGACTGACACGGACGATGCCACGTGATCGTCTTTCGCACCAGGGCTCCCCACCCATGGTCGGGCAAGGGAATATGTGCTCCCACCACGGGTGAACGGGAGTTGAACAAACCTCCGCACACCCGCGACCGGATGGCAGGCTGAGCTGCATGGACGGTCGTGGTGTGGTGCGCTCGGTGAGGAACTTCGGAACGATGCAGGGGCTGCGCGCGGCACGCTCGGCCTGGCGGCAGCGTCGGACCGATGCCCGGGCGCTGCCGGCGAGAGGGGCGGAACGGGCCAGAGTGCCCGGGCCGGTCACCGGGGCCGAGCCACTGCCGGGCGGCGGGATCGTCCGGTTCGCCCGTTCTCAGCTGCGGATCCGGGTGGCTGCGGGCGGCGCGGTCTTCTGGGGCTGGGACGGCGCCGAGCCCGAACCCTCGTACGCCCTCGACGGTGCCCCTCCCGAGCCGGACCCGCGGGCCGAGCTGGAGCCCGACAAGGACGGGGGCTGGCGTGTGGTGTCGGAGCGGGTGACGGTGGAGGTCTCCCGGCACGGCGCCGTGGAGATCCGTACGCCCGGAGGTGTCGTACTGCGCCGGGATCTGCCGCCGCGCTGGTGGGAGCCGGTCCGGGGCGGGCCCGCTCGGTGGGTGCAGCGGACCGAAGTGCCCGCGGACGCACGCTTCTTCGGGCTCGGCGGCCGGGCGTCCGGGCCACGGCTCCGCGACGGCTCGTACCGGCTGTGGAACACCGACCCGCGCGGCAGCTTCGAGCCCGGCGACGACCCGCTGTACATCACCATGCCCGTACAGCTGGTGGTGTCCGACGCGGGCACCCATCTGGCTTTCCACGACAACTCCTGGGCCGGGCGGGTCACCCTCCGGGAGGGCGAGGAGGGTGCGGGTTCCGGGCACGACCGGCCGGGCACCAGCGAGGTGCGCATGGAGGGCGGGCCTCTGCGCTGCTGGGTGGTGGTGGGAACACCCACGCGCGTACTGGCCGGCTGGACCCAGCTGACCGGCGCGCCCGCGGTGCCGCCGTCATGGGCGCTCGGTCCGCAGCACGCGCGATGGGGGTTCGGCAGCGAGCAGGAAGTGCGGCGGATCGTCGCGGGCTATCAGGAGCGCGAGCTGCCGCTGTCCGCCGTCCATCTCGACATCGATCACTACGACGCGCATCAGGTCTTCACCGTCGACCGCGAGCACTTCCCCGATCTGCCGGGGATGGCGAAGGATCTGCGCGGCGACGGGGTGCGGCTGGTGTCCATCGTCGATCCGGCGGTGAAGGCGGAGCGCGGGAACGCGGTGTACGACAGCGGTGCGGCGGCGGGGGTGTTCGTGCGGGACGCGGCGGGCCAGGAGGTCCGTGGCGTCGTCTGGCCCGGCGAGAGCGTCTATCCGGACTTCACCGATCCGGCGGCCCGCCGTTGGTGGGGAGACCTGTACGAGGAGCGGCTCGCGCAGGGCTTCTCCGGCGTCTGGCACGACATGAACGAGCCCGTGTCCTTCACGCCCTTCGGCGACATGACCCTGCCGCGGTCCGCCCGGCACGCGCTGGACGGACAGGGCGGCGATCACCGCGAGGCCCACAACCTCTACGGCCTCACGATGGCCCGTGCCGGGTACGAGGGGCTGCGGCGGCTCCGTCCCGACGAGCGGCCGTTCCTCTTCTCGCGCTCCGGCTGGGCGGGCATGCAGCGGTACGGAGGAACCTGGTCGGGTGACGTATCCACCGGCTGGCCGGGGCTGCGGGCCTCGCTCTCGCTGGTGCTGGGTCTTGGGCTGTGCGGGGTGCCGTACTCCGGGCCGGATGTGGGCGGCTTCGACGGCAGTCCGTCGCCGGAGCTGTATCTGCGGTGGTTCCAGCTGGGGGCGCTGCTGCCGCTGTTCCGTACGCATGCGGCGATCGACGCGGGGCGCAGGGAGCCGTGGGAGTTCGGGCCCACGGTCCTTGAGCACGCGCGGGCCGCGCTGGCCGAACGGGAACGGCTGCGGCCCTACTTCGTCACCCTCGCGCATCTGGCGCGGCTGACTGGGGCTCCCTATGCGCGGCCGCTGTGGTGGGGCTGCCCGGAGGACCGGGTGCTGCGCGACTGCGAGGACGCGTTCTTGCTGGGTGACGCGCTGCTGGTGGCACCGGTGCTGGAGCGGGGGACGGACCGGCGGGCGGTGCGGCTGCCGAGGGGGCGGTGGTACGACACGGCGACGGGCCGCGCGTACGACGGCCCGGGTCAGGTGCTGGTGGACGCGCCGCTGTCACGTATCCCCGTACTGGCGCGGGGTGGCTCGGTGATCCCGGTGCGGGGCGATGACGGCGAGATGGAGCTGGAGGTCTGGGCACCGGCGGAGGGCCGCAGGGGCGGGGGCCTGGTGGTCGCGGACCCGGGGGACGGCTGGGAGCAGCCGGCGGTGGAGCGGTACACGACACGGCTGGTGGACGGGCGGGTCGTGGTGAAACAGCAGAAGGGCGGGGGGTCGGCGCAGCCGAGGTGGCGCATGAGGGTGCGGGGGTTGGGAGCGGGGGGATAGGGGGTTCGGGGGGTACCCAGTGCCGCGGGGTGCGGGTCTGGGGGGCGGGGGTACCGGTGCCGTTCGGTGCGGGACTTGGGGGGCGGGGGTGCCCGGTACCGTTCGGTGCGGGTTCCGGGGTTCGCGGGTGCCCGGTGCCGTACGGTGCGGGTTCCGGGGTGCCTCCGGGCTCGACTCCTCGGGGTCGGCGGCGATGAGGGGTTCGCAAGGGCACCCGGTGTTGGCCGCCAATCGGGGGTTCGCCCGCGAAGCCACCCACCGGATAGCAACCACCAACGCCCCCCGGCCCACGCTCACCACGGACGCTGGAAACGCGGGGACGACCCTGCACCACCCCTCCCCAACGGAACGGTTCTGGTGCAGGCCGGAGGACGAGGGTCCCCCGCCGAAGGCAGGGGGAGAGCCCACGCGGAGCGTCGGCGACTGACGACAACGCGGCGAGCGTGCGCACCAGGGCACGCGAACCGGCAAGATCCGAGCGACAGGCCCTACGCGTACGTGCCCTCGAACCAGTTGCGGACCGCGATCGTGTGCAGCGGGAACGTCAGCTTCGTGGGCTCGTGGAGCACGTGCCAGCCCGTCGTCTCCGCGGTCGGGGCCGGTCGTGGAAGGGACTCCACCGCGCGCGGTGGCAGGAGGCCGAAGAGGAGCAGATGGCCGTCCGCGGCGCTGAGTGCGTCTGCGAGGCGTACGTCTTCGCGGGGGACCTCGATGCCGGTTTCCTCGGACAGCTCCCGGACGACCGCCTGCTGCCAGTCCTCGCCGAAGTCGACATAGCCGCCCGGCAACGCGATGCCGCCCCGTCCCGGGTCGATCGTGCGGGTGATGACGACGAGCCCGGTTCCGTCGGCGTCGTACGCGGGCAGCAGCGCGACGGCGACCGGCAGCGGGTTGCGGTAGGCCGTCTCGCCGCAGGTCGGGCACGTGCGCGGCCAGAGGGTCAGGGAGCCGTACGGCGCCCCGCAGTTGCCGCAGTGGGAGTCCATGGACACGCGCGGACTGTACCCGATCACTGGTAAAGCGTCTGCCCATGACTGGACTTGCTTCCGCCTTCCGCACCCTTGCCGTGGCGACCGCCGCCGCGCTTTCGGCGCACGCCGGGGCCGAGCCGACGGCGCCCGGGGAGTTCGTGGAGCTGCGCTCCGTCGACGTGACGATCATGCAGGAGATGCGCTACACGAGCCGTCACAACTTCGTGGGCGCGCCCGTCGACGGCTATCGGCAGCCGCTCTGCATCCTCACCCGGCGCGCCGCGCGAGCCCTGCACCGGGCGCAGTCGACGCTGCTGCGCCAGGGCTATTCGCTGAAGGTGTACGACTGTTACCGGCCCCAGCGCGCCGTAGACCACTTCGTACGGTGGGCCAGGGACCTCGGTGACGAGGCCATGAAGAAGGAGTTCTATCCACAGGTCGACAAGTCGAGGCTGTTCGCCGACGGCTATATCGCGGAGAAGTCGGGGCACAGCCGCGGCAGCACCGTCGATCTCACCCTCGTGAAACTGCCCGCTCTCCCGACCAGGCCGTATGCCCCCGGTGAGCCTCTTGTCCCCTGCTTCGCGCCCCGGTCCGAGCGCTTCCCGGACAATTCCGTCGACATGGGGACCGGATTCGACTGCTTCGACACGCTGTCGCACACCGACGACCCCAGAATCCAGGGCGAGCAGCGCGCCAACCGGCAGTTGCTGAAGAACACCTTGAGCGCCGAGGGCTTTGTGAGCCTGCCGCAGGAGTGGTGGCACTTCACCCTCAGGCCGGAGCCCTTCCCGGACACCTTCTTCGACTTCCCGGTCGCCGGGCATCAGTGAACGGACGGCCGGGACCACCCCCGTAGGCTCCGGCCGCCCGTTCACTGATGTCGGACGCGGCAGGGCCGTATCCGGTTCTCCGCGGAAGGAATACGGTGCGTTTATGACGCAGCAGACATTCGATTCGTACGAGGAGTTCTGGCCGTACTACGTCGCCATGCACTCCAGGGCGGCCACCCGCTGGGTGCATCTGACCGGCACACTGACCGGTCTCGCGATCACTGCATACGGGCTGGCGCGCGGCCGGAAGCGGTATGCGGCGGCGCTGCCGCTCATCGGATACGGGACGGCCTGGCCCGCGCATTTCCTCATCGAGAAGAACAACCCCGCGACCTTCGGCCATCCGGCCTGGTCACTGCGCGGCGACGTGCAGATGATCCGGATGATGCTGGCGGGCAGGGACAGCGAGCTGGCCGACATCGCCGCCAAATGGCTCGCCGCGAACCGCTGACCCGTGGCACACTTCTGACGTTCCGTCAGATTGCTGGGCCGGGGAGGAACCGTGACGCGCACGCCCGTGGTGGCCGGTTGGTTCACACAGGACGGCTGTGAGGAGGACTTCCGGCTGCTCGGCACCCGCTGTGCCGCCTGTACGTCGGTCTTCTTCCCGCGCGAGGACTCCTTCTGCCGCAACCCGGCCTGCGAGGGCGGGGAGTTGGCGGAGGTCCCCCTGTCCAAGCGCGGTCGTGTGTGGTCCTACACGGACGGGCGCTACCGCCCGCCGGCGCCCTATGTCTCCGACCCGGACACGCCATGGGAGCCGTACACCCTCGTCGCCGTCGAGCTGGAGGCCGAGCGCATGGTCGTTCTCGGGCAGGCGGTGCCGGGTGTGTCCGTCGGTGATCTCGCGGTCGGCATGGAGGTCGAGGTCGTACCCGGAGTGCTCGACGAAACGCCCAGTACCGTCTGGACGACCTGGCACTGGCGGCCCGTGGGGATGGCGTCATGACCGGCGATGTGGCGGTCCTCGGGGCCGGAATGCACCCGTGGGGCAAGTGGGGCCGCAGCTTCGTGGAGTACGGCACGGTCGCGGCCAGGGCAGCGCTCGCCGACGCCGGGATCGACTGGCGGCAGGTGCAGTCGGTGGTCGGCGCGGACACCGTGCGCTGCGGCTATCCCGGTTACGTGGCGGGCGCGACGTTCGCACAGGCGCTGGGCTGGCAGGGCGCACGCGTCACCAGCGTCTACGCCGCCTGCGCCTCGGGCGCTCAGGCGATCAACACGGCGCGATCCCAGATCCTGGCGGGCATGGCCGACGTCGTGCTGGTGGTGGGCGCGGACTCGGCGCCGAAGGGTTTCTTCGCCCCGGCGGGCGGCGATCGGCCCGACGATCCCGACTGGGTGCGCTTCCGGGTGCTCGGCGCCACCAACCCCGCCTACTTCGGGCTCTACGCACGGCGCCGCATGGCCCTGTACGGCGATTCCCCCGAGGACTTCGCGCTGGTCAAGGTCAAGAACGCGGCGGCCGGGGCGCTGAACCCCAACGCCCGCTACCGCAGGACCGTTTCGGCCGAGGATGTCGCCGCGTCCGCGGTCGTCGCCGATCCGCTGCGGCTGCTCGACATCTGCGCGACCTCCGACGGCGCGGCCGCGCTGGTGCTGTCCGCCATGGACTTCGCTCGGCGGCACGGGGTCAGTGATCCGGTGCGTATCCGCGCCGTATCGACCGTCACCCCGACCTATCCGAAGACCGTGCTCGATCTCCCTGACATCGCGACCGACTCGGCGGCCGCAGTCGATCCCTTCCCCCACACCTTCCGGGCGTCGATCGCCCGGGCCGCGTACGAGGAAGCGGGCATCGGTCCCGAGGACCTGTCGCTCGCCGAGGTGTACGACCTCTCCACCGCCCTGGAGCTGGAGTGGTACGAGGACATCGGCCTGTGCGGGACGGGCGAGGGCGCCAAGCTGGTGCGCGAGGGCGCCACCGCGCTCGGTGGGCGTATTCCGGTCAATGTCAGCGGCGGACTCGCGTCCTTCGGCGAGGCCGTGCCCGCGCAGGCCATCGCGCAGGTGTGTGAGCTGACCTGGCAGCTTCGCGGGACGGCCGGGGAGCGCCAGGTGCCCGGCGCACGCACCGGAATCACCGCGAACCAGGGGCTGTTCGGCCATGGTTCGGCCGTCGTCGCCGTGCGCTGAGCACAGTGCCCAGGCGTACTCCCGCCGCCTTACGTTCCCCGCTACCGTGTCAACACACCGGCCGTGAACAGCGCTTGCTGTCAACGACCTTGACGGTCCGTCATGGCCGGTGAACACTGCCTCTTCGTCGGCATCGCCGCACTTCGGCACGCTCACCACGCTCGTCAAGGACGCCGGGCGGGGTACGGGACTCCCCTGCCTCCTGCCCGTAGCCATGGCACGCCATGGAGCACGCACCCTGCACGCAGGACCGGGGCCGGGCCCCGGGCGAAGCTAGGAGCCGCCATGAGCAATGGAGACATTTTCCTCGGTGAGGTCATCGGCACCGCGATACTCATCCTCTTCGGCGCGGGTGTCTGCGCCGCCGTCACCCTCCATCATTCCAAGGCCAGGGCCTCGGGCTGGGTGGTCATCGCCTTCGGCTGGGGCTTCGGAGTGCTGGCGGGGGCGTACACCGCCGCGCCGCTGTCCGGAGGGCATCTCAATCCCGCCGTGACCCTCGGGGTCGCCGTCGACACCGGGGAGTGGAGCAAGGTCCCGCTCTACATCCTGGCGCAGATGGTCGGCGCGGTCCTCGGCGCCGTACTCGCCTATCTCGTCTACTTCGCGCAGTTCCAGGCCAACGCCGACGACAAGAACGCCCTGCCCACGCTCGGGATCTTCTCGACGGGACCGGAGATCCGCAGTCCCGTCGCCAACATGATGACCGAGATCATCGCGACGATCGGCCTGGTGCTGCCGATCCTCGCCTTCGGCAGGAACGACGGTATCGGCATCGGCCAGATACCCGGGCAGGACGCCGGCATCTACGGCTCCGGCATCTCCATCCTTCTGGTGTCGCTGCTGGTCGTCGGCATCGGTCTGTCGCTCGGCGGACCGACCGGTTACGCCATCAACCCGGCTCGTGACCTCGGACCGCGCATCACCCACGCGCTGCTGCCGATCCCCAACAAGGGCACATCGGACTGGGGTTACGCCTGGGTGCCGGTTGCCGGACCCGCGATCGGCGGGCTGCTGGCCGGCCTCATCTTCAACGCCGCCTTCTAGGCCTTCCAGTTCCAGGCCTTGCGGGCCTCATTGACAAGGGGAAGTCATGACGGACAAGTTCGTCGCCGCAATCGATCAGGGCACCACATCCAGCCGCTGCATCATCTTCAACCAGGACGGCGCGATCGTCGCCGTCGACCAGCGTGAGCACCGTCAGATCTTCCCCAAGCCCGGCTGGGTGGAGCACGACGCCACCGAGATCTGGTCCAAGGTGCAGGCGGTGGTGGCCGGGGCGATCGCCAAGGCAGGGCTGCGTGCCGAACAGCTCAGCGCGCTCGGGATCACCAACCAGCGGGAGACCACGGTCCTGTGGGACCGGGCGACCGGCAAGCCCGTGCACAACGCGATCGTCTGGCAGGACACCCGTACCTCCGCGCTCTGCAACGAACTGGGCAGCACGGACGGACAGGACCGTTTCCGCGATGCGACCGGGCTCCCGCTCGCCAGCTACTTCTCCGGGCCCAAGGCGGCCTGGCTGCTGGACAATGTGCCCGGGCTGCGCAGCCGGGCCGAGCGCGGCGAGATCGCCTTCGGCACCATCGACTCCTGGCTGATCTGGAACCTCACGGGCGGCACCGAGGGCGGCGTCCATGTCACCGATGTGACCAACGCGTCGCGCACGATGCTGATGAATCTGCAGACCCTCGCATGGGATCCGGCCATCCTGTCGGCGATGAATGTGCCGCAGGTGATGCTCCCGGAGATCAAGTCCTCGGCCCAGGTGTACGGGAACGCTGTCGGCCAGCTCTCGGGCGTGCCGGTGGCATCCGCGCTCGGCGACCAGCAGGCCGCGATCTTCGGACAGGCCTGCTACGACACGGGAACGGCCAAGAACACCTACGGCACCGGCAGTTTCCTGCTGCTGAACACCGGTAACCGGCCCGTGCCGTCGAAGAGCGGGCTGATCACGACGCTCGGGTACAAGATCGGCGACGAGGCGCCGGTGTACTGCCTGGAGGGCTCGATCGCGATCACCGGGGCGCTGGTGCAGTGGTTCCGGGACCAGCTCGGCATCATCCGCAGCGCGGACGAGATCGAGACGCTGGCGGCGAGCGTGGACGACAACGGCGGGGCGTACATCGTGCCCGCCTTCTCCGGGCTGTACGCCCCGTACTGGCGCTCCGACGCGCGCGGTGTCATCACCGGCCTGACGAGGTATGTCACCAAGGCGCATCTGGCGCGCGCGGTGCTGGAGGCGACGAGCTGGCAGACGCGTGAGGTCGTCGACGCGATGTACCAGGACTCCGGCGTGCAGATCACCACGCTCAAGGTGGACGGCGGCATGACCTCCAACAATCTGCTGATGCAGCATCAGGCGGATGTGCTGGGGGTGCCGGTGATCCGCCCGAAGGTGTCCGAGACGACGTGTCTGGGTGCCGCGTACGCGGCGGGGCTGGCGACCGGCGTCTGGTCGGACCTCGACGAGCTGAAGGCGCACTGGCAGCGGGATGTGGAGTGGTCGCCGCGGATGGAGGCGCAGGACCGCGAGCGTGAGTACGGCAACTGGCGCAAGGCGGTGGAGCGCAGCTTCGGCTGGCACGAGGAGGACGGGGCGTAATCCCCTTCCGTAGCCGTCCTCGGTCCCCCAAGACCCACGGCCCGTACCCCTGTCGGTGGGGGTACGGGCCGTGTCCTGCCTGCTGTTCGCGTCAGGTCGTGGCGTGCTCGCGCTGCCGGTCGGCGCGGGTCAGTGCGTGCTCGACAACCGCCACCAGTACCTCCTTGACGGACTCGCGCTCGCGCGCGTCGCACATCAGCAGCGGCACCTCGGGGTCGAGGTCGAGCGCCGACCGTACCGCCTCGCCGGGAAAACGCCCCGCCCCTTCGAAGCAGTTGACCGCGACGGTGAACGGAATGCCGCGGCGCTCGAAGTAGTCGATGGCCGCGAAGGAGTCCTCCAGGCGTCGCGTGTCGGCGAGGACGACCGCGCCGAGCGCGCCCTGTGCCAACTCGTCCCAGAGGAACCAGAAGCGGTCCTGACCCGGCGTGCCGAAGATGTAGAGCACCAGGTCCTCGCGGAGCGTGATGCGCCCGAAGTCCATCGCGACGGTCGTGGTCGTCTTGCTCTCGACGCCCTCGGTGTCGTCGACGGGACGGCCCACCTCGCTCAGCGTCTCCTCGGTGCGCAGCGGTCTGATCTCGCTGACCGCGCCCACCAGTGTCGTCTTGCCGACGCCGAATCCACCCGCGACCAGGAGTTTCAGCGTGACCGGCTCGATGGGCGGCGTTCGGCGGTTAGAGCGCCCGAAGACCATTGATCACCTCGCGGAGAATGCTCACATCCGGCAGCTCGGCCGGCGGAACGGGACGGGTTACGTGCACCAGGGCGTCCTCGACGAGATCGCCGACCAGGACGCGGACCACCCCTACGGGGAGGTCGAGGGTGGCCGCGAGTTCGGCGATCGACTGAGGCGTGTCGCCGCAGCGTTCGACGATCTCGACATGCTCCGGCGAGAGCAGCTGGTCGCGGCCGGGGTCCTCGGCCGCGACCTCCGGCACGACAAGGGCGATCAGATCGAGCCGATGGCGGGTCTTGCTGCTCGTCCGTCCGCGGGTCATGGCGTACGGACGGACCACCGGGCCTGCGTCGGCGTCGAAGAAGTGATGCGGGTCGGTTGCGTACTGAGCCGATTCACTCATGCCGGCCCTCACCCTCCGGCGGTCTGACCGGTCCGTGGTGCGGTGGACAGGTGCACGCCGACCCGCTTGACCATGAGCGTCATTTCGTACGCCACCAGGCCGACGTCGGAGTCCGCGTCGGTGAGCACGGCCAGACAGCTGCCGTCGCCCGCGGCCGTGACGAAGAGGAACGCCTCGTCCAGCTCGACGACGGTCTGACGGACCCGGCCCGCCTCGAAGTGGCGGCCGACTCCCTTGGCCAGACTGTGGAAACCGGAGGCGACGGCGGCGAGATGCTCACTGTCCTCGCGGGTGAGATCCCGCGAGGTGCCGGTTGCCAGGCCGTCGCTGGAGAGCACCAGGGCCTTGCGGATGCTGGCGACGCGGTCGACCAGCTCGTCGAGCAGCCAGTTGAGCTCGCCGGCCCCCTGTGTGGCTGTCCTGGCGCCCATGGAGTTGATTGCTGCGGCATGTGGTGCGGTCATCGACCGTCCCCCTCAGATGTCGTTCGTGGTGCGGTTTCGCCGGGGCCGGTGGCCTGGTCGGAGTGTCCGGCCTCTTCGGCGTTGTGGCGGCGGCCTCGCTGCCACCCTCGTTGCATGGAAGCCATACGGCTGCGTACTTGCTCCGCGTCCCGCTCGACGTCTCCTCCCGCGACCGGGGCCGGCGGCTGCCGGTCGGCGGCCGACTCCCTGAGCTGGTGGGCGAGGCTGGCCTGGCGGACGCGACGGGGCAGGCCGTCGGGCCGCGGGGCCGTTTCGGCAGCGGGCTGCGGGGTGGATCGCGGTGAAGGCGAAGGGGCGTTACCACGTCGGGGTGCGGGCGCCGGTGCGGCCGGGGCGGGTGCGGGCCACGGTCCCGGGCGCGGCTCGGGAGCCTGGCCGGACCCTGGACCCTGGCGCAGCTCGGGAACCTGGCGGGATCCCGGCCCCTGGCGCGGCTCGGGGACCTGCCACGGCTCGGGAGCGGGCGCGAGCGGCGGCTCGGCGGCGGCGCTCCCGGGCTCGCGGGCGGGCGCCGGGTGGGTGCGGCCCCGCTCGTCCACCCTGCGGCCGTGGTCGGTGACCAGGGTCGGCGGCTTGCGGCGGGGCAGCGGCACCGGGCCGGAGTTGCGCTCGGGCGTCTGGTCCAGTGCCTGCTGGTGCTGCTCGTCGGCACTCGCGCCCCGGCGGTCGCGGGCCGCCCGGGCGCGGAAGATCCCGCCGCGCTCGCTCTCGGTGTCCTCGATGTCGGCGACGGAGTCCATACCGCCACGGACCGGGCGGTCGTCGAAGCCCAACGAGCCGACCGGCGCCTCCAGTTCGACGGGACCGTCGAGCAGCGGGGAGCCGCCCAGGCCGGTGGGGACCTTGGCGAGCGCCGAGAACGAGCCGTCGCTGCCGCGCCGCCCCGCCGGGCTCTCGCTCTTGCGGTCGAGGCGGAAACCGGTGCCCTGGGTCTCGGGGGCCTCGGTGAGCAGGGCAGCGGGGATGAAGACGACCGCGGTGGTCCCTCCGTACGGCGAAGGCTGCAGCGAGACCCGGACGTTCTGGCGCTGGGCGAGCCGGCTGACGACGAACAGGCCGAGCCGGTCGGTGTCCGAGAGTTCGAACTCGGGGGTCTCCGCGAGCCGCAGGTTGGCGTCGAGCAGCACCTCGGGCGCCATGCCGAGACCGCGGTCGTGGATTTCGAGGGTGAAGCCGTTGGCGACCCGCTCGCCGTGCACCTGGACCCCGGTGTGCGGGGGCGAGAACACCGTGGCGTTCTCCAGGAGTTCGGCGATCAGGTGGGTGAGGTCGGCGACCGCGGGGCCGCCGACGCCGATGCGCGGAAGCCTGCGCACCTCGATGCGCTCGTAGTCCTCGACCTCGGCGACCGCGGCCCGTACGACGTCCATCAGCTGGATCGGCTTGCGCCACTGGCGGGAGGGGGCCGCGCCGGAGAGGATCACCAGGCCCTCGGCGTGCCTGCGCATACGGGTGGTGAGGTGGTCAAGGCGGAACAGGTCCGCGAGTTCTTCGGTGTCCTCGGTACGGCGCTCCATGGTGTCGAGGAGCGTGAGCTGGCGGTGCAGCAGTACCTGGTTGCGGCGGGCCAGGTTGACGAAGACCTCGGAGACCCCGCGTCGCATGTCGGCCTGCCGGACGGCGGCCTCGACGGCGGCCCGCTGAAGGGTGTTGAGCGCCTGGCCCGCCTGCCCGATCTCGTCCTTGTCGTACTCGAGTCGCGGTGCTTCGGTCTCGACGTCCACATGTTCACCGGAGGCGAGCCGGCGCATCACGCTGGGCAGCCGTACGCCGGAGACCTCGTGGGCCTCCTTACGGAGGCGGGAGATGTCGCGGACGAGGTCACGGCCGATGCGTACGGAGACGATGACGGAGACGAGGAGCGCGAGGAAGCCGAGGACACCGGCGACGCCCGCCTTGACGAAGACGCTGTACGCGGCGGGTTCGACGCGGTCCTCGTAGCGGACGCCCGCTTCCCTGGCCTCGCGGGCGAGGTCGGTGAGGACGGGTGTGGCCGCGGACTGCCAGCGCCCGGCTTCGGAGGCGCCCGTCTTCTTGGTGGCGCCCACCGAGATCAGGCGCTCTTCGATGTCGCGCAGGGGTGCCGTCTCGGGGCTGCGCCAGTACTGCTCGTAGATCTCGCGCTCGTCGGCGGGCAGGACCTCGAGATTGGTCTCGTAGTACAGCTTGCGGTTCGCGATGAAGTCGGAGAGCGCGCGGATCTCTTCGGCGGTGATCTGGCCCGTGGTCAGCGCTGAGGCGATCAGGGCGTCCTCGCGGGAGAGCATTTCCGTGGCGCGGACCACGCCGACGAGAGCGCGGCCCTGGCGTTCGAGCTCGACGTCGCTGAGGGCGTGGAGCGTCGTGAGGAAGCTGAAGCCGGGATCGATGATGCGGTTGTAAAAGTCGAGCGCCTGCTTGCGGGAGATGGTGCCGGTCTCGACCGAGCGGCGCAGGGCGCTGAGTCCGTCGAGGCCCTCGACGAGCGAGCGCAGTTCCTCACGGGTGTCGGACCGCATGTCGTCGCGGACGCCGGCCTTGTTCATGTTCGCCGTGATCTTGGCGATGGCCTTGTCGGTGGCTTCGCGCTGGCGGCGCAGGGCGGGCAGGGCGTCGGAAGCACGTTGGTCCGCAAGGTAGATGAGCGTCTGGCGGCGCTCTTTCTGGACGTCGCCGAGGGCGTCCGCCACCGGGTGTCCGACTTGCTTGACGACGGAGGTGACATCCAGGAGTTCGCCGGCCTCCCGACCGGTCAGTACGGTGGCGAAGCCCCAGAGGGCGGTCAGGGAGACAAGCGGCACCAGCAACAACGCCACGATCTTCCGGCGGATGGACTTCCCGCGAAAGCGCATGGCCTCCCCCTGCTCGACCCCCCGCCCGGTGCGGGTGGTGTTCCGTCAACAAACGGCGCGAGCCTACTACTGTCACACAGACAACTCGAAGGCACGTCCGGACGATTTTCGGCCTACGGCAGGCGTGTTGATCATGAGTTGTCCCGGTATTCGGGGAGATGGCATTCCCCACGGTGTCGGACCACACCTGGCGGCACGTCATCTTTCGGACGGTGGGAGATGGCTGGAATTCTTCGCTCCACGGGAATCATCGGGCCTGGTCAATCGTCATTCTGTACGGGGGCACGGGGGTTCGCCGGTACCGCGGGCACATCGCATTCGGTTCGGCTCCGGTCCGCATTCGATGCGGCGGCCGGAGTAAAGCAGCGGAATCCGGGCAGCCACCCTGAAGTCGGACAGAGGTGGGGAGTGACAGGGTCCATGGACACGGACGAGCGTCGCGGCGGGGTTCGGGCGACGAGTTGTGCCAATGTCCCGCGACAGCTCTGGGTGGAGGAGCCGGCGGTGCGGCGGCGCATGGCCGATCCGGTCCGTACGGCAGCGGTGCGCGCGGTCATCATCGCCTCGCTGACGCTGATTCAGGGAATGATCGCGTTTCTCTGCACGCTGGCAGGGTCGTGGCTGGCCTTTCCGATGGTGCTCAGCGGCGTCGGCAGCACGGTGGTGGCGACCTGGGCGGTGCTGGACGTGTGGGTCACCCGCCAGGTCTGGAACCAGCGCCACGGGGTCGTGTCGGTGCCGAGCAGCACGGCGCGTCAACTGCGCCGTGAGCGCCGCCGCGCGCGCCGGATGGCACGGGCGGCGGAGCGGCAACAGGGGCGCAGCGCCAGACCCCGGTCCTCGATAGCCGGACGGGCCTGACGGCCAGGTCCTGTCCGGTTGATCAGGCCGGATCAGGGAGCGGGGTCTGGCGTGGTGCATCGCAAGGCGGAGGATGGAGCCCACGCGGAGCGTAGGCGACTGACGACAACGCAGCGAGGTGCCGTGCCAGGGCACGCGAGCCCGGCAAGATCGGCCGGACAGGCCCTAGATGTATTGATCACGAGCGTTGTTGACACTCGCGGGTCTTGATCATGGCGAAGACCTCCGGTGTGGTGGAGCTGTCTAGGACCGCACCACACGGAGGTCTTCGTGTCCCACCGTAATGCCCGGCTGACCGTCTTCGGCAGGCGGCTCCTCGTCGAACGTGTGCTCGCCGGCCGTCCGGTTGCTCACGTGGCGGCCGAAATGGGCATCTCACGCCCCACGGCCTACAAGTGGATGGCCCGCTGGCGGGCCGAGGGCGAGTTGGGACTGCACGACCGGACCAGTCGGCCCCGCACGACGCCCCACCGGACCCAGGCCGACACCGAGGCCCGAGTCTGCCGGCTGCGCCAGGAGCGCAAACTCGGCCCCGCCCGCCTCGGCCCGATCCTGGGCCTGCCCGCCTCGACCGTGCACCGCATCCTGGTCCGGCACGGCCTGAACCGGCTCGCGTTCATGGACCGGCCCACCGGACAGGTCATCCGCCGCTACGAACGTGCCCGGCCCGGCGAGCTGGTCCACATCGACGTCAAGAAACTCGGCCGCATCCCCGACGGCGGCGGCCACAAGACGCTGGGCCGCCAGGCCGGCCGGGCCACGCGGGGCCAGATGGGCTTCGACTACATCCATTCCGCCGTCGACGACCACTCCCGCCTCGCCTACAGCGAAATCCACCGCGACGAGAAAGTCGCCACCTGCGCGGGCTTCCTCACCCGTGCAGCCGCGTTCTTCCACGCCCACGGCATCACCCGCATCGAGCGCGTGCTGACCGACAACGCCTGGGCCTACCGCAAGGGCCTGGCCTGGAAGCAAGCCCTCGCCGAGATCGGCGCCACCGGCAAGCTGACCCGCATCTACCGACCCCAGACCAACGGCAAGGTCGAACGCTTCAACCGCACCCTGCTCGAAGAGTGGGCATACATACGGCCCTACACCAGCAACGACGACCGCACCGCAGCCCTCGACAGCTTCCTCCACGGCTACAACTACCATCGCTGCCACACCGCACTCGGAGGCCACCCACCCATCACCCGCGTCAACAACCCTGCGGGTCAATACACCTAGAGCGTGTCCGCGGCCGCGGGCTCCGGTGGCGCCGGGGTGCGCTTGAACATGCGCGTCGCCGTGATCTCGCCGTGGACCGTCTCGCCCGAGGGGTCCTGTTGCGGCAGACCCGGGCGCAGATGTTCCTCGACGCTGATGTACTTGAGGCCCGCGCGCAGATCCGCGTCATTGCGCAGCCGGATGACCAGCGGGAATTCGGCGAGAGCCGTCGTGTCGAAGAGCCCTGTCGTATAGAGCAATTGGACGCCCAGCGCATCGGAGACCGCCCGCTGGAGTTCCAGCAGATACGTCGCATTGGCGCGGCCGATGGGATTGTCCAGGAAGAGCGTGCCGGCATGCCGGTGCTTGTCCCTGCCGCGGTCGTTGCTGCGCAGCGCGGCCATCGTGCAGTAGAGAGCGATGGCCGCGGTGAGGAGCTGACCGCCCGAGAAGACGTCGCCCATCTGCCCCACCGGGACCCGCTCGGCGCGCAGCACCGCGTCCGGCTTGAGGATCTCGACGGCGACGCCCTTGGGCTGAAGTGCCGCCTGAACACCGCGCAGCAGCAGGGACATTCCGTCCCGCCGGCCCTCTCCGTAGGCCGCCGCCGAGTTCTTCTTCACCGCCGCACGGGTCGCCTCGTCGATGACTTCGCCGAGCCGCTCGGCGAGTGTCGCCTGGTCCGGCTCCTCGAAGCGGATCCGCAGGAACTCCTGTCCTGACCACTCGCCGAGGCCCTCGGGAAGCCGGGAGAGCCGCTGTGCCGAGCGGAGGGTCGTCAGCGCGGAGTCCACCAGACCGCGCAGCCGGTCGACGATGGTGTCGCGGTTGCGCTCCAGCTGCTCCAGTTCGTCGGTCAGTACGCGCAGCCGGGGCGCGAACGCCTCCGCCCACTTGGCGGCGTGCTCGGGCAGCGCGGCGGCGGGCAGTTCCCGGATCTGCTGGCGTGCGGGAGTGCGTACCTGCTCGTACCGGGTGGAGTTGGCGTGCCGTACGAGAATGTCGCTCGCTTCCCGCACAGCCGCCTCGGCGGCGGACAGATCGGTGGCGCAGCCGCGCAGTGAGCGCCGGGCTTCCGCGGCGGCGTGGCGGGCCTCCTCCAGGCTGCCCGGGTACGGCTCGGGCGCGTCCGGCGGCTCCTCGTCGTTCTGCTCCCGCAGCAGGTCCCGCAGGAGCGCGGCGGTCTCGTCGAAGCCGCCTGCCGCGTCCTCGGCTGACCGGTGGGCCTGGAGCAGGGCGGCGTGCGCGGCCCGGGCAGTCTCCAGCGCGTCGGTGCGCGCTGCCAGTTCGCCCGTCGCGGTACGCAGCTGGGCCTGGGCCTGCTCGGCGTCGGCAGGGACCAGATCGTCCGGGAGTCCGGTGTGCGACTCGCCGTCGGCGGGGGCCAGCCGCTCGGCCTCGCCGCGGAGCCGGCCCAGCTTCTCGCTGGCTTCCGAGGCGCGCGACTCCAGCATCTGTACGAGCGACTCGGCGCGGGCGGCCGCCGCCTGGCGGGAGGGACCGTCGGCGCCGTCCGTGCCCTCAAGAAGCTGGGCGGCGCGGGTGCGGACCTTGTTGGTGAGCCGGTCGAGCTCGGCCAGGGCGGCGCTCTCGTCGCTCTCCGCGCGGGCCTGCTCGGCGCGCAGGTCGGCGCCGACGCCCACCTTCTCGTACAGCTGAGAGGCCGCGCGGTAGGCCTCGCGCAGGGCGGGCAGCGCGGCGCGCGGGGTGTCCTCGTCGGCCTCCGGCAGATTCTCGGGAGCCCCGGCGATCTCGGCCCGCTCGGCGCGCAGCGCGCGGGCGGTGCGGCGTGCGTCGTCTCCCGCGCGCTGGGCGGCGCGGCGGTCCTCGTCGGCGGCCTTGGCCCGCTCCAGGCAGGTCGTGGCCCGGGCCTCGGACTCGGCCGCGTCGTCGGCGAGTTCGCGCAGTTTCACCTGCCAGCCCGCGCGCTCACGCAGCCGGAAGGCCAGGCCCGCGAGTGCGTCGGCGGCTCGGCGGGCGCGTTGGGCGGCCTCCTGGCGCTCGTCGCGCACGCCGGCGGCGTCGGCGGCGGCCTCGTCCGCCTCGGCGCGTGCGGTACGGGCCTCGGCCAGCGCCTCCCTCGCCTCCTCGGCGGCCTCGCGGGCGCTCTGCGCACCCTGTGCGAGCTCGGCGAGCATGCCGGGCGGGCAGTCCGCACGCCACGAGCCGAGCCGGGCGGCGATCGAACGGTCCCCGGCGAGCCGGGCCGCGAGCGCGCGGATCTCCTCGTCCCGCGCGGTCGCCCGGGCCCGCAGCGCCTGGCGCTCCTCGTCGGCCGCGTGCTCGTCGTGCATGGCCGGGTTCGGCGGTACGAGGAACACGTCCCCGTCGCCGCTGACACCGGTACCGGGACCGGGCACGGGTGCGAGCAGCGCGGCTGCCGTTCCGACCGCGACGGCGGAGCGGGGCAACAGCGCGGCCCCGGTGAGGACTTCGCGTGCGCGGGCGTGCGAGGCGGGGTCGGTGATCACCACGCCGTCGACCAGCTCGGGCCGCGCGGAGAGGACCGCTGCGTGGTCGGCCGGGTCGACGGCCTGCGCGAGATAGCGCCAGCCGGGAAGGGCGGGGACGCCGTGCTCGCCGAGGTACTCGACGGTCGCGAGGACGTCGGGCCCCGGCGGCAGCAGCCCGCCGTCACCGAGTGCGCCCAGGATGCGGGCGTCGTCGGCCGCGGCGGTACGCAGATCGAAGAGCTGCCGCTCGGCCGATGCGACGTACTGGTCGAGCAGCTCGCGCAGCTCGTCGGCGTAGCCGTCCAACTCCTCGGCGGTGAGGGGCCCTTCGGTGGCACGCAGGGGTGTGGCGGGGCGGCCGTCGTGGCCGTGGCCTCCGCGTGCCGCCTGCGACGGGTCCTCGGCGGTACGGTCCGCCGGGACGGGCCCCGACGCCGCGTCCACGCCGGTGCCACGCCGCGGTGAAGGCACCGCCGCGTGCACCGTCGGCGGCAGGCTCAGCAGCTCCGCCAGGCGTTCGTCCTGGGCGATCGACTCCGCGGCGCGGCGCTCCGCCTCGTAGGCGCTGTCCGCCGCCAGCGCCGCGTCCGAGGCGCGGGCCGCCGCGAGTTCGGCACGGGACTCGGCCGCGGCTGCCTCCCTCGCACGGTCCGCCGTCGTACGACCGGCCTCCCGTGCCGCGTCCCATGCCGCGACCGCCGTCTTCTCCGCGTCGCTGGCCGCGAGCGCGGCGCGCGCCGGGTCGGCGTCGGGTGCGGTGTCGTCGAGCCAGCCCGCCCGTACCGCCTCGGCGGTCTCCTGCTCGACCTCGCTCAGCCGCTGCCGCAGATGGCCGATCTCGCTGCGGGCGCGCTGCGCCTCGGTGGCTGCGGCCGTCGCATCGCGGTGGGCGGATTCGCCCGCCTCCTGGAGCGCGGCGGAACGCTCCTCCTGCTCGTTGGCCAGTCGCTCACCGTCCTCCGCGGCGGAGTGCAGCGCGCGCACGAGGTCGGCGGCGGCCCTCGCGCGGGCGGCGAGTGCCGGGGCCGCGTCCCGTTCCGCCTCGCGGATGGCCACGGCGACGCGTGCGGAACGGTCGGAGGCGGCGCGGTGGCGCAGTACGGCCTCCGCCGCCTGCCAGGCGGCGTGCAGGGTGCGCGCGTCGGTCAGTTCACGGCGCTGGGCGGCGGCGCTCTTCTCGGCGACGGTCAGCGCCAGCGAGGCGTGCCGGTAGGCCAGTTCGGCGGCGATCAGCGAACTGCGGCTGCGCGCCTGCTCGGCCTCGGTGACGGTGTGGGCGGCGGAGGTGACCTGCTGGGCGAGCTCCGCCGTACGCCCCCGTTCCCCTGCCGCGCGCGCGGAGAGCCGGCGGGCGAGCGTACGCGTACGGCGCTCGGCGCCCGCGTGGATGTCCCGCGCCCTGGTCCTCGCCTCGGCCGCCTCGACGATCCGGCCGAGCAGATCGGCCGAACCGGCGGTGAAGTCACGTTCCGCGGTCAGTTCGGCGCGGCGGCCGAGCTTGTTGCCGAAACTGCTGACGAGGTCGGCGAGTCCGTCCGTGTCGCGTGTGTCGGTGACGGCGCGCAGCAGCAGATCGGTGAAGTCGGAGTCCTTCTTGACGGCGAAGAGACCGGCGGCCTCGCCCTCGTCGGCGTTCATCTCCCGCTGGTAGCGGAACAGTTCGGGGTCAAGTCCCACATGGCCGAGATGCTCGTTCCAGCGGTCGTGGATCTCCTCCCAGTAGACGTCGAGGTGCGGATACGCCTTGCCCGCCTCGGTGATGGCGTCCCTGAAGCCCTTCATCGTGCGGCGGCGGCCCTGCGCGCCCGACGCGCCCTCGACCGGCCGGCGGACGGCGGTGGATTCGGCGACGGGCAGCGAGTCGAGGCTGAGCCCGGGGCCCGGGCGGAAGGAATACCAGGCTTCCGCGAACTTCCGCGGGTCGTTGGAGACCTGACGGCCGCGCCACTCGCTGACCTTGCCGACCACGACGAGCTCGCCGGTGAGCGTGTGCTGCCACTCCAGGGCGACATGTCCGCAGTCGTCGGCGAGGAGGAACTTGCGCAGCACGCCGGAACTGGCGCCGCCGAGGGTGTTGCGGTGGCCGGGCAGCATCACCGAGAAGATCAGCTTGAGGAGTACGGACTTGCCGCCGCCGTTCTCCAGGAAGAGCACGCCCGCGGGGGCGGGGCGGCGCGGCGGGCCGACCGGCTCCTCCTCGAAGAACTCCGCCTGCGCGGGGGCGGGATGGGGCACGGGCTCGCCCACTCCGCGCAGGTCCAGCACGGTGTCGGCATAGCGCGCACCGGCGGGCCCGATGGAGTAGAGGCGTACCCGGGACAACTCGTACATGGCGGCGGACTCTCGTCAGTGGCAGGTGGAGGATCAGGCGTGGAAGGGCAGGCCCGCGTCGGCGGCCAGCTCCAGGTCGTCCGCGTCGGGCGGCGGCAGGAGTGTGGCGCTGCCGTCGCCGACCGGTACGACGCCGAGTTCGAGCAGTTCGGCCATGGCCGCGCTGCCCGCCATGTCGCGCACCTGCAACTGGTAGCGGGCGGTGGTGCGGTACGCGCCTCCGGCGTCGTCACCGGTCCGCTGGAGAAAGCCGGAGTCGGTGAGGAACGCGACTGCCTTGCCGACGATGCCGGTGGTGGATCCGGCGAGGCGGCGGGCGTCCTTGGTGGCGCCGGTCGCGCTGCGCCGCGCGTAGATCCGCCAGGCGGCCTCCAGACCGGGTGCGTCGGTGGCCGGGTCGGTGTTCTCGCCCTGTGCGTCGGCACGGTCCTCCAGGCGGCGGCAGGCCTGGCGTACGAAGGCGTCGACGCCGTTGACCGTGAGGCGGCCGATGTAGGCGTCGTCGGCGAGGTCCTCGGGGCGGGGGAACGCCATGGCGGCGACGGCGAGATGGGCCAGGCCGTGCAGGAAACGGTCCGCTGAGTCGGCGGAGGCGCGGCGGGCGTAGTCGCCCATGCGGACGGCGAAGACGGAGTCCTCACCGGCGGCGACGGCCATCCCCGCGCGCGGGGAGACTTCGAGGACGACGAGGCCGAGGCCGGTGGCGACGGCGTCGGCGAGCCGCGCGAAGGCGGGGTCTTCGCGGTAGCGGCGCAGGAGTTCGGCGTACTCGGCGTCGCGGGCGGGCAGCAGTTTGGGCTGCAGCCCGAAGGAGACGAGGCGGGCGGCGTCGGCGGCGTCTGCGGGGGTGACGGCGGCGGTGGCGGTGGCCGGTGCGGGCGATGCGGCGGTCTCGGCCGAGCCGGTCGGATCGCGGTCGCCCCACGCGGTGGTCGGTGCGTGGTCGTCACTCACTGGAGGGTGCTCCTTGCTGCGGAATGCTGGTGTGCGGTTCGGGTTGCCTGCGGCGCTGCTCCCCTACCCGCCCTCCCCCAGACTCCGTCCGGGGGACCCCCAACCTCCCCGTATGCGACCTTCGGCCGCATGTCCTCAAACGCCGGACGGGCTGAACTGCAGCCCCTGACGTGGTGTTCACGCCGCCTCCGTGCGGGCCGCCGTCATGCCCGCCGCGTCCAGCAGAGCCGTGCCCACGATCAGGTCCGCGCCGCCGAATTCGGGGTCGTCCAGTTCGGTGCCGTCGTCGACGGCGAACAGGAGCCGTTCCTCGCCCTGGCGGTAGGCCGTGCCGACCGGGGGGCTTGCGGCGTGGATGGCCAGCAGGGCGACCAGGTACGGCAGTTCGGGGTCGCGGCGGCGCGCCTCGGCGAGCAGGCCGGAGAGGCGGCGCGGCGCGTCGTGTTCCAGGTCGAGCAGTTCCATCGCGCTCGCCAACTGCTCCTCGCTGAAGCGGCTGTCGTCGGGCGTGGCGATCAGGTCGGGCTCGGGCATCTCCGCGCCCAGGTGTTCGCGCTCCACCGGCGGCGTGAGCAGCATGTCGACCAGATCGCCGACCCGTACGGACGACGGTGTGCGCAGCCCTGTCCCACGGGCGAAGAACGCGTCCGTGACACGGATCGCCGCCTCGACGGGGAGCGGCAGCAGCGGGGCGAGAAGTTGTCCGTACAGATCGAGTCCGGTCCGCGCGGTGGGGCGGGCGAAGGCTTGGCGGTCCTGTTCGGCGCGGAACAGGGGGCCCGCCTCCAGGAGCCGGGACTGCAGCTGGGTGTGGCGGCGGATGCAGTCCTTGACTATGTCGACGAGCTCGGCGGCGCGGCGCTTGTGCTCGGGGTCCTCGGCCTCGTCGCGCGCCTTGCGGATGTTCGTCAGGATCGCGTTCTCGTGGCGGTAGCGGTCGGCGACATGGTCGAGCGCCTCGGCGATCATGTCGGGCACGGCGCTGAGCCAGTCGACGGCGCGCACATTGCGCCGGGTGGCCTCCAGGGTCCTGCGCAGCGTCTCGGCGTACTGCACGGTCCGGTATCTGGCCTGCTCGGCCGCGAGCTGGGCGTCGGCGAGCCTGCCCCGGCTGATCAGGACCTCCAGCTTCACCTCGGCGGCGATCTGCGCGCTGGTGACATCCGTGTCGAGGGCGCCGACCAGGACGTTGACCGCTTCGTCGGTCGTACGGAGATAGACGCTGCCGCCGTATCCCGGCACTTCCTCGATGAGCTTGAAGTCGTAGTCACGGCGGGTGTAGACGCCGTCGGGCCCGAATGTGCCGTAGACCGCGCGGAAGCCACGGTCCACGCTGCCCACGTTGATCAGGTTCTCCAGCACCCAGCGGGCGACCCGCTCGTGTTCGGCGGCCGGGCGCCGCGGGGCCTGGGCCGCGACGCGCGGCAGGAGTCTCGCCACTATCTGGTCGTGGTCGGCGCCGGTGTCGAAGTCCATGTTGAGCGTGACGAGGTCGATGGCCGCGAGGGCGACCTCCGCCATCGCGTACACCGTGTACTCCCCCGCGAGATTCGCCTTGCGGGTGTCGAGGTCGTGCAGCGGCGCGGTGCACGCGAGCGCGCGAAGCCGCCGCGCCAGCCCTTCGTCGGCGGCCGGGCCCTGCGCGGGCCGCGGCCCCGCGCTGAGCTGGGGCGGAACGAATTCCGTCGAGGCAGTCGAGACAGGCGAAGTCACGCTGAACAGATTAGGTCCTCGCACTGACAATGGTCGAAACGGCGCAGAAGCGACCGTCCGGCTACGCTCCGTCCGCCTGCCCGTCCATGTCCTCGCCCTCGTCATCGTCGCGGTCCTCGTCGGCGACGCCTATCCGGTGATCGCGGTCGTCGACGAGCGGGATCTCGCGGCGGCGGCACAGGCCGCACCGGGGATACCCATCCGCTTCGTCCCGGTTCGCTGACTACGGTTCGGGGGTGCCGTATCCCCCGCCGCCGGGGGTGTTCATCACGAGTACGTCCCCGGGGCCGACATCCACGGAATCGACGCCCTGGAGCTGCGTCACGCTGCCGTCGGCCCGCTCCACGAGGTTCTTGCCGAGCTCGCCCGGTCCGCCGCCCGCCATGCCGTACGGCGGGACGCGGCGGTGCCCCGTGAGCAGGGCCACCGTCATCGGCTCCAGGAAGCGGATCCTGCGGACCACACCGCGTCCGCCCATCCAGCGTCCGCGCCCGCCGCTGCCCTCCCGTACGGCGAAGGCGTCCACGCGCACCGGGTAGCGCCACTCCAGCACTTCGGGGTCGGTCAGGCGCGAGTTGGTCATATGGGTCTGGACGGCATCCGCCCCGTCGAAGCCCTCTCCCGCGCCCGAGCCGCTGGCCACCGTCTCGTAGTACTGCACGCGGTCGTTGCCGAAGGTCAGGTTGTTCATGGTGCCCGAGCCCTCGGCCTGGACGCCGAGCGCCGCGTACAGCGCGCCGGTGACGGCCTGCGAGGTCTCCACATTGCCGGCGACGGTTGCCGCGGGGTAGACGGGCGCGAGCATCGAGCCGTCCGGCACGTGCACCTCCAGCGGCTCCAGGCTGCCGCTGTTGAGGGGGATGTCGTCGGTAACCAGCGTGCGGAACACGTACAGCACCGCCGCCATCACGACGGACGTGGGGGCGTTGAAGTTCCCCGGTTGCTGCGGCGAGGTGCCGGTGAAGTCGAGGACGGCGCTACGCGCCTCGCGGTCCACGCGCAGGGCCACCTGGATGACGGCGCCGTTGTCGGTCTCGTAGCGGTACTCGCCGTCGCTGAGATCGGCCACGATCCGGCGCACCGACTCCTCGGCGTTGTCCCGCACATGCTGCATATAGGCGTGGACCACGTCGAGCCCGAACTCGTCGACCATGCGTCGCAGTTCGGCGATGCCCTTCTCGTTGGCGGCGATCTGGGCGCGCAGGTCGGCGAGATTGGTGTCGGGCGCGCGGGACGGATACGCGGCAGTGGTCAGCAGTTCCCGCGTCTCGGCCTCGCGCAGCTGCCCGTCCCGCACGAGCAGCCAGTTGTCGAAGAGCACGCCCTCCTCGTCGATGGTGCTGCTGAAGGCGGGCATGGAGCCGGGGGTGATGCCACCGATCTCGGCGTGGTGCCCGCGCGAGGCCACCAGAAAGCGCAGCTCATCGCCGTCGAACACGGGCGTCACGACGGTCACATCCGGCAGATGCGTGCCGCCGTGGTAGGGGTCGTTGATCGCGTACACATCGCCCGGTCGCATGCCGCTGCCGCCCTTGTTGCGGCGCAGCACCTCTTTGATGGACTCGCCCATCGAGCCGAGATGTACGGGAATGTGGGGAGCGTTGGCGACCAGGTTGCCCTGGTCGTCGAACAGGGCGCACGAGAAGTCGAGCCGTTCCTTGATGTTGACGGAGTGGGCGGTGTTCTCCAGCCGTACGCCCATCTGCTCGGCGATGGCCATGAAGAGGTTGTTGAAGACCTCCAGGAGGACCGGGTCCACATCGGTGCCGACAGCGGTCTTGCCGGGGCGTGGGCGTACGCGCGTCAACAGCAGGTGCCTGTTCTCGTCGGCGGCGGCGCGCCAGCCGGGGTCGACGACAGTGGTGGCATCGGCTTCGGCGATGATCGCGGGCCCTTCGACGGCATCGCCCGGGCGCAGATCCCCGCGCCGGTACAGAGGCGTCTCGCGCCGCTTGCCGTCCACGAACATCGGCACGGCGGCGCGCGGGGCGAACTCGCCGTCACTCTCGGTCTCCTCGACGACGTACGCGCCGTGTTCACCCGCCGTGCCCACGGCTTCGACCGAGACCGCCTCGATGACCAGTGGCTTGTCCATGGTGAACGCGTAACGCGCCTGGTGGGTCGTCTCGAATGCCTCCTTCATGGCTGTGACAGTGTCCAGCGGCACGGGCAGGCTCGCGTCCGTGCCCGCGTAACGGAGCAGCACGCGCGCCTGTGTGCTGATCGCGTCGTCCGGGATGTTGTCGTCGCGCAGTTCGGCGCGGGTGCGGGCGGCGAGCTCGTCGCAGAGTGTGCGTACGCGCCTTACCACCCTCTCGTCCAGCTCCGCCTCCACGGACTGTTCGCGCATGGCGGTCGCGTCGGCGAGACCGATGCCGTACGCGGAGAGCACCCCGGCCAACGGCGGCACGAGCACGGTGTTGACGCCCAGGGCATCGGCGACCGCGCAGGCGTGCTGGCCGCCGGCACCGCCGAAGGAGGTCAGCGCGTAGCGGGTGATGTCGTGGCCGCGCTGTACGGAGATCTTCTTGACCGCGTTCGCCATGTTGAGGACGGCGATCTCCAGGAATCCGGCGGCGACTTCTTCGGGGGTGCGCTGGGTGCCGCTGGCCTTGTGCACCTCCGCGGCGAGCGCGGCGAAACGCTCGCGCACGGTTTCGGCGTCGAGGGGCTCATCGCCCCCGGGCCCGAAGACTGAGGGGAAGTGTTCGGGCTGGATCCGGCCGAGCATCACATTGGCGTCGGTGACGGTGAGCGGACCGCCGCGGCGGTAGCAGGCCGGTCCGGGCACGGCGCCCGCGGAGTCGGGGCCCACGCGGTAGCGGCGGCCGTCGAAGTGCAGGACGGAGCCGCCGCCCGCGGCGACTGTGTGGATGTTCATCATGGGTGCGCGCATCCGTACACCGGCGACCTGGGTGCCGAGCTCGCGCTCGAACTCGCCCGCGTAGTGCGACACATCGGTGGATGTGCCGCCCATGTCGAAGCCGATGACCCGGCCGAATCCGGCCTGCTCGGAGGTGCGGGCCATGCCGACGACGCCGCCGGCCGGCCCTGACAGCACGGCGTCCTTGCCACGGAAGCTGGCCGCTTCGCGCAGGCCGCCGTTGGACTGCATGAACATCAGGCGGATGCCGTTGAGTTCGGCTGCGACCTCGTCGACGTACCGCCTCAGGATCGGTGACAGGTAGGCATCCACGACGGTGGTGTCGCCGCGCGGTACGAGTTTGATCAGCGGGCTGACCTCGTAGGAGGAGCTGACCTGGGTGAAACCGAGGTCACGGGCCGCTTCGGCGATCCGGCTCTCGTGGGCGGGGTGACGGTAGCCGTGCAGCAGTACGACGGCGGCGCTGAGGAAGCCGTCGGCGCGGGCCTGCTTCAACTGCTCGGTGACGGCTGCCAGATCGAGCGGCCGGACAGTCTCGCCGTGCGCGTCGAGGCGTTCGGGAACCTCGATGACGCGCTCGTACACCGCCTCGGGCAGCACGATCCGGCGGTCGAAGAGCCGGGGCCGGTTCTGGTAGGCGATGCGCAGGGCGTCCCGGAAACCCTCGGTGATGACGAGGACGGTCGGCTCGCCACGGCGCTCCAGCAGGGCATTGGTAGCGACCGTGGTGCCCATCTTCACGCTGTCGACCCGGTCGGCCGGAACGGGCTCGTCCGGGCCGACGCCGAGCAGCAGCCGGATCCCGGCCACGGCCGCGTCCCGGTACCGCTCCGGGTTGTGCGAGAGCAGTTTCCGGGACACCAGCCGTCCGTCCGGGCGTTTGCCCACGATGTCGGTGAAGGTGCCGCCACGGTCGATCCAGAACTCCCAGCGCCCTGTCATTCCCCCATTCTGGCAAGGGGAACGTCCAGGGACACGGCGGCGAGCGCGGCCAAAAGCGCGTGTTCGGCGCTTCGGTCGAGCCGAGCGCTGGTGCCGCGCGCCCAGTGGCGTGCCTCCGCACCCGCCAGCCGCATCAGCTGCGGCAGCAGATCGGTGCAGCGGCGCGCCACCCAGGCGGTCCCGGCCGTGGCGAGCCACAGGGCGACCGCGGCACGGCTCGGCGGGGCCTGCTCGGGGTCGCTGCCGGGCACGGTCCCGTGGGCGAGCCCGCGCTCGGTCAGCAGCTCGTGGAAACGCCGCGCGATCATCCGGTGCCCGCGCTCGCCCGGATGCAGCCGGTCGGCGCTCCACATGGTCCGGTCGGCGACCCAGGACGCCTCCGCGGCATGCAGATGTACGGCGCCGTAGCGGTCGGACAGGGCGTGGACGACGGTGTTGACCGCCCGCTGACGTCTCGCGAGGGGTCGGGCGAGCGGCAAAGGCAGCCCGAGCATGCTGCCGGGGTCGGGCAGGCAGGCGGTCAGCAGCACGGTGCCGCGCGCGGTGAGCCGTGCGCACACGGAGTCGAGCTGCCTGGCCATGTCCTCGATGTCGAAGGTGCGGCGCAGGGTGTCGTTGACGCCGACGAGCACGGACGCGATGTCCGGTGCGAACGCCAGTGCCTCAGGGGTCTGCCGTTCGGCGACGTCCCGGGTGAGGGCGCCACTGACGGCGAGCTTGCGGAACTCCGCCGGCTCCTGGAGGCAGCCGAGCCCGTCGGCGAGCAGGGTGGCCCACCCGCGCCACCCGTCCGCGACCCGGTCCCCCACGCCTTCGGTGAGGGAGTCCCCGAGGGCGACGAAGCGCAGAGGCCTCGTCGCGGGTACGGGAGCGGGCCCGGCCGTGCCGACACCTGTGGTGTGGTCGATGCCTCCGCATTCGGTGACCTCGGCGATGCCGTGCTCCTCGACGGGCTCGGCGAGGCACCGCTCCAGTACGCCGCCGTGGCCGCCCAGGCGCACGGTGCCGGGCTGCGGAGAGCGCGGTGCGTGCAGCGTGCTGCCGGTGGCCAGAACGACTGCCGGGACGTCGTGGGCACCGGAGGCCCCGCCCTGCGACTCCGACTCGTCCGCGAGCGCGGTCGCGGGTGCGGACGTCATGCCGCCACGCCCTCTCCGTGTGCCCGCTCGCGCAGCCGGGGAGCGTCGTGCGCCGCGAGGAACGCGTCCACCGACCGCTGCCAGTCGAAGAGTTCGGCCCGGGCCCTGGCCGCCTCGCGGCGTTCGCCCTCGGGACGGGCCAGCAGCTTCTGCACCGCGTCCGCAAAGTCCGTCGGCGTGTCGAGGGCGGCCGCTCCCGCGTCCCCGATCACCTCCGGCAGCGCGGACGAGGCGCTCGCGACGACCGGGGTGCCGCAGGCGAGCGCTTCGAGTGCCGAGAGCCCGAAGGTCTCGGCGGGCCCCGGCGCCAGGCAGATGTCCGCCGCCGCCTGCAGTTCGGCCACCGCCTCGCGGTCGCCCACATAGCCGAGGAACTGGGCAGGCAGCCGCTCGGCGCGGGCCCTGCGGATCAGCGCGGCCCGCAGCGGACCGTCGCCCGCGACGACCAGGGAGGCCCGTACGCCCCGCTCGCGCAGCTCTGCGAGCGCGTCCAGGGCCATGCCCGGGCGCTTCTCCACCGACAGCCGGGAGCAGAGCAGCAGCAGCACCTCGGCGCCCGCGGCGTGCTTGGCGCGCAGCACCGTGCTGCGCCGCCCCGGCCGGCAGCGGCGCAGGTCGACGCCGAGGGGCGCTCGTACGACATTGCGCGCCCCGATGCGGATGAACTCCCGCTCGGCCCATTCCGTGGTGCACACGATCCGCGAATACGCCCAGGCGGTGCGGCGGTTGAGCCGGTCCGCGGTCCGGGCGGCGACGGACTCGGAGAGACCCCAGGTGCGCAGCACGCCGTCGGCCGTCTCGTGGGAGACCATCACCGAGGGGATGCGGTGGCGCCGCGCCCACTCGCCCGTCCAGCGCAGGGTGGTGCGGTCGGAGACCTCGATCCGGTCGGGCTCCAGGAGCTCCAGGACGTCCCGCAGCCGCCGCCGGGCGGCCAGCACGCGGTATCCGCCGGTGCCGGGCAGCTCGGGCCCCGGCAGGGTGATGACGCGCCCTTGTGGCGTCATCCGGTCGCTCTCCACGTCACCGGGCACGATCAGCACGGGCTCGTGGCCCGCGGCGGCGTAGCCCTTGCCGAGCTCGCGCAGCGCGGTACGCAGCCCGCCGGAGGCGGGGGTGACGAAGTTCGCGAGCCGTACGATCCGCAGCGCGCTCATGCCGCCACCGCCGTGCGTGCTCCGAGCACCTCGGCGTAGTGGTCGAGGAGCAGATCCCCGATCACGGCCCAGGTCCTGCCCTCGACGGCGGCCCGTCCCGCCAGCCCGTAGGCGGCCCTGAGCCCAGGGTCGGCCGCCAGCGTGGCGACGGCCGTGGACACCGCGTCCACGTCCCTCGGCTCGACCAGCATGCCCGTACGCCCGTGGTCGACGAGGTCGAGCGGCCCGCCCGCGGCGGGGGCGATGACCGGAACACCGCTGGCCATGGCCTCCTGCACGGTCTGGCAGAAGGTCTCGTACGGACCGGTGTGGGCGAAGACGTCCAGCGAGGCGAAGATCCGGGCGAGGTCGTCGCCCGTCCTGCGGCCGAGGAAGACGGCCCCGGGCAGCGCTCCGCGCAGGGTGGTCTCGCTCGGCCCGTCGCCAACCACCACGACGCGTACGCCGGGCATGGCGCAGGCCCCGGCGAGCAGCTCCACGTGCTTCTCGGGGGCGAGGCGACCGACGTAGCCGACGATCAGCTCGCCGTTCGGCGCGAGCTCGCGACGGAGTTCCCCGTCCCGCAGTTCCGGCCGAAAACGTGCGGTGTCCACGCCGCGCGGCCACAGCCGCACCCGTTCGACACCGTGCTCCTCCAGATCGCGCAGGGCGGCGCTGGAGGGGGCGAGCGTGCGGTCTGCGGCACTGTGGACCGTACGGATGCGCCGCCACGCGGCGCCCTCGCCGGCGCCCACATAGGTGCGCGCGTATCCGGCGAGGTCGGTCTGGTAGACGGCGACGGCCGGCAGGCCGAGCCGTGCCGCGGCCGCCATGCCCCGAACGCCGAGGACGAACGGGCTGGCCAGGTGGACGAGGTCGGCCCGGTGGGCGGCGATGGTCGCCGCGACGCGGCGGCTGGGGAGGGCCACCCGTACTTGGGGATATCCGGGCAGAGGCAGGGAGGGGACGCGCACCACGGGGCAGGGTGCGGTTCGGTCGGAGTCGTCGGCCCCGGCGACTGCCGGGGCTATGACGAGCGGGTCATGACCGCGCGCGGCGAGGTGCCGGGCGGTCTGCAGGGCGCAGTGCGCCACACCATTGACGTCTGGCGGAAAGGATTCGGTGACGATGACGACTCGCATACCCGTGTTGTCGTCGCACCCGGGGTGGCTGACCCAACGTGGATCTTTCCGCTCGGGAAACGTCCCATGAGCGTTTGTGGCCGACGCCGTTTCACGCCCGGAATGTCACATCGCGGGCATGTCCGGGCCAATTCTGCTGCGTACGGCGGTTTGCACCTCTGCTTCTTCGGCGGGATCCGCGGCCAGGCGGCGCAAACGCTCGGCCACGCGCACATCACCGGTCTCGGCGTGCAGGGCCGCTACTTCCCGGGTGGTCTCCTCGCAGTCCCACAGGCATTCGACGGCGAATCCGGTGGGGAAGGAGGGGTCGGTCGCGGCGAGCGCGCGGGCCGCGCGGCCGCGCAGCTGCGAGGACGCGGTCTCGCGGTAGACATGGCGCAGTACGGGTGCGGCGCAGGCGATGCCGAGCCGTCCGGCTCCGTCGACGAGGGTCCACAGCAGGATGGCGTCGGGCCCGTCGGCCCGTACGGTCTCGCGCAGCGCGCCGAGCACCAGCGGGGCGTCGCCCGCCGTGCCCCTGCAGGCGAGCACGCCCGCCGCCGATGCTCCCAGCGCGTCGGGCCGGTGCACCCAGCCGCGCGCCCGGTCGACGGCTTCGTCGCCGCACATGCGCTCGAACGCGGAGACCGCTGCCTCGGCGACGGTGTGGGAGCCGCCGGACACGGCGGCCTCGATGAGGTCGAGCACGACGGTGTCGCGTGACTCGGCGAGATAGTGCAGTGCGGCGCAGCGCGCGCCGTCGGATCCCGCGCGTGCGGCTTCGACGATGGCGGGCCGGTCCTCGGGTCCTGCGACGGCGGACAGACAGCGGGCTGCGGGCACGTGGAGGGGACTGCCGCGCTCCAGGCCCTGCTCGGCCCAGTCGAAGACCGCCTGGACGCTCCAGCCGGGACGGGGCCCGCTGGGCCGCATCTGGCGCTGCCAGCGGTCGAAGGAGCCCGCCTCCTGGGCGGCGCGCACGCGGGCGGCGATCGCCTCACGCCGGTCCTCGGCCCACAGCCGCCACGGCCGCGGTTCGAAGGCGTCGCGTACGGCGACGGCCAGTTCGGCGTCGCCCTCCGGGGTGGCCGGGAAACGGGCGAGTACGGAGGTGGCCAGCGCCCGCAGGCCGGAGTCGTTGTCGCGCAGGGCGAGCTCGTCGAGCGCCCAGGCCCAGTTGGCGCCGTTCGCGGCGTAGCGCCGCAGCAGTGAAAGGGCGTCGCCCCTTCCGTACGAGGCGAGATGCCCGAGCACCGCGAGCGCGAGGCCCGTCCTGGCCTCGTCGGTGTCGAGGTGGTCGTCGGTGTCGCACAGGTGGCGCTCGATCTCCTCGAGACTGCCGTGGAGATCCAGGTAGAGGCGCGCGTAGTACAGGGAGCGGTTCTCGACCTGCCAGTCGTGGCGGGGGTCGTTCAGTACGCAGTGGTTGAGTGCGGCGAGCGCTTCGGCCCGCGGCGCTGCCAGCGCGTGCAGCGTGCCGTCACCGCGGCCCCTCTGCAGCAGGCCGAGCAGCGTGCCGCTCGGCGCTATGACTGGATCGAACATGGGAAAAGCCTCACATCAAGCTGTCGACGCAACCGGGGAGTGGAGATGCCTAGGGAGTGTCGTCGAAGTAGCGTCGTCCGCCCGAAGGGCGGGCCCAGCGGCGTCTGGTGCGTGCGATCGCAGGCCGGAGGATGGTGGTCCCCCCGCCGAAGGCAGGGGGAGAGCCCACGCGGAGCGTCGGCGACTGACGACAACGCAGCGAGCGTGCGTGCCAGGCGTCGCCGGGCAGACGGGACTTTGACGACACGACCTAGGCCGCGCAGCAACATGTCGGGCCGCCCGTTGTCTTCCGCTTGGTGTAGACCATCTTCCTCTGCCTCTCGTCGGTGGCCCCGGGGGAACTCCCGGGTGAAGTCCGGGGTAGGGCCCGACGTCATGATGACCCACCCATATCGCCACCGCGACCACATTTACGGCGTCCCTCCCGGCGACCTGTCGGCGACCGCTCAGCAATCCGTCAACGGCCTTACAGCGACCGCTCATTGGTCGCCGAACAGCTCCAGGAGGTCTGTCTTCCCAAACATCCGCGCCGTATCCACGGCGGACGGCGTCCCTGCCTTCGGGTCGGCTCCGCCGGCCAGGAGTACGCGGATGACGGCGTCCTCGCTCTTGAAGACGGCACCGGCGAGCGGCGTCTGGCCGCGGTCGTTGGCCCGGTCCGGCTCGGCGCCGCGGGCGAGAAGCGCCTCCACGGCCGGGGCGTGCCCGTGATAGGCGGCCAGCATCACGAGGGTGTCGCCGCGGTCATTGGTGAGGTTGGCGGGCACCCCGGCGTCGATGTACGCGGCGAGCGCCTCGGTCTCTCCCTGGCGCGCCAGGTCGAAGACCTTGGTGGCGAGCTCGATCACCTCGGGATCCGGGGCTTCGCTCATCGGGAGGACCGCCTTTCGCTGCGTTGACCTGGGGCGCACGGCAGGAGTAGCCGTACGAGTGAATCGACAGGGTACTGCCCGCACTCCGGCAGGAGGCGGTCCGGCCGCGGCAAAGGATCACCGCGAGGAGGCACTGTGCGGCGCAACCGCGCAGTGTGCCCCCCGGCCGGAGGTCCGGCGTCCGCCAGTGGAGTGAAATCAGGGGAATTTCACCCATTCGCACCTTTTATCACATAGATGCTTCCTGTGAGCATGGAAGTACTCATGGTGACTGTCCCCTCAACCAGGAGAACCACTCATGATCCTCTCCATCTCAGGCGTCGTGCTGCTCGGCATCATCGTCTTCCTCTTTTTCAGGAAGGACGGGCTCAAGGGCTCTCACGCATTCGTCTGCTCGCTCTTCGGCTTCTTCATCTCGGGCACGGCCATCGCGCCGAGCATCAAGGCCGGCAGCGCGAGTCTCGCCAGCCTCCTGGGCGGGATCAAGTTCTGACTCCCGCAGTACCGGCCGACACCATGAGCACCCCCAGCACCTTCAGGAGACCGATGTGGCCCGGCGACCACTCCCCCGCATTCTCAGCAGCGGCAGCGCACAGATCGCCCGGAGCCGGGAGATCGCGCGCACGGCCGCCGACAGCGCCACGGACGTCCTCCATCCGCTGATCACCATCACCCGCGGTCTGCGGCAGCTGGCCGCCATGGCCCGGCACAGGTGGGCCGCCACACCCAAGGAACGGCGTGGTCCCACACTGTTCCTTGTCGCGTCCTGCGTCCTGGTGGTCGCGCTCATCCCGTACGGGCCGCTGGTCGCCCTGATCTCGGTGATGGCCGCGGCCGCCTGGAAGGGCCGGGTGCGTACGCCGGTGAAGAACGGCCCTGACGAGGCGGAGGCCGGCCGGCTGCGAGCCCTGTACGAGGCGCTCGTGCCGCACTTCTCCGTCGCCGAGGACCCCGCTCCGCTGTTTGCCCACGGCGGCGACTGGAGCAAGGCCTTCAGCGACTACGAGTTCGACGGCAACGGGCGCCTCACCCGGCTCCGGGTGGCCTACCCCGCGTACTTCACCGACGGCGAGGCCGAGTCGCGGGCCCGCATCGAGCAGCTGCTGCACGCCAAGTCCGGGCGCGGCCGCGAGTATCTCTTCACCTGGGACGAGGAGGGCAACCGGCTCGTGATGAGCGTGCTGCCCGCCCTGTCCACCGCCATCGCCGCCCAGCGTTTCGTCACTGTCCCCGGCGAGACCGTGCTGGGCTTCACCGATGCCGACGCCGTGCGGCGCACTGTGCCGGTGTCGGAGGGCGAGGAGACCCACGACGTCCCTCCGGTCCTCTGGCGCACCGGACCGCGCTCGACGGAGCCGCATCTGCTGGCGGTCGGCGAGCCCGGCAGCGGCACCACGACCCTGCTGCGTTCGATCGCACTCCAGGCCCTGCAGCACGGGGACGTACTGATCGTGGAGGGCAGCGGCACCGGGGAGTACGCCTGTCTCACGGGGCGGGCGGGCGTGCTGGCCGTCGAGTGCTCTCTCGCCGGTGCGCTGGCGAGCCTGGAGTGGGCGGCGCACGAGACCGAGCGGCGGCTGATCGCCGCCAACCGTGCCCGGCAGGCCGGACATCCCGCGCCCGACGACACCAGGCGCCCGCTGTGGATCCTGCTGGACAGGCCGAGCATCTTCGGTCATCTGGCGGCTGCCGACGGGGACACCGATCCGCAGCAGCTGCTGCAGGTGCCGCTGCGCCACGGCAGGGCCGCGCAGGTCACGGTGGTGGTGACCGAGCAGTTCGACAGCCTGGACTCGCTCACCGAGACCCTCCGGACGCACACCCGCGCGCGGATCGTGCTGGGCCGGGCCACCTTCGAGCAGGTCGAGTCCGTCCTCGGGACCCGTCCGCACACCACGCCGACGCCCGAGGTACCGCCCGGCCGCGGCTACGCACGGCTCGGTACGGGTCCGGTGCTCAGGATTCAGGTACCGGCCACTCCCGACCCCTACGACGAGGCGACGAGCGAGGCACAGCGCCGTGCTGTGCTGGCGCTGCTGCCCGAACGGCAGGACCAGGCCGAGACCGGAGCCGTACCCGATCCGGTCGCGGATCCGGTGGCGAATCCCGTGGCGGCTCCCGTACCGGCCGAGAGCTGACGAGCCCCGTCAGGCGACGAACGTCCTCGGCGCTTCCGTCCCGGTCGTCGCGCCCGTCTCGACCAGCCGGGCCGCGGCCGCCAGCCGTGCCGCCGCCTCGTCCGCGACCGGTCCGCCGACCGTGAACGGCAGCCGGACATAGCCCTCGAAGGCCCCGTCGACTCCGAAGCGGGGCCCCGAGGGCACCCGCACACCCACGCGTTCGCCGACCTCGGCGAGCCGGGAGCCGGAAAGTCCGCCGGTGCGCACCCAGAGGGTGAGCCCGCCGCTCGGCACGTCGTACTCCCAGTCGGGCAGCTCCCTGCGCAGCGCCGCGACCAGAGCGTCGCGGTTCTCCCGCGCCTGGCTGCGGCGGATGGCCACCGCTTCCTCCCAACCACCGGTCTGCATCAGCCAGTTGACCGCGAGCTGTTCCAGGACGGGCGTGCCCAGGTCGGCATACGCACGGGCCGAGACCAGCGAGCGGATCACATCCGGGGCCGCGCGCACCCAGCCGATGCGCATCCCCGCCCAGAAGGCCTTGCTGGCCGAGCCGACCGTGAGGACCGTGCTGCCCGCCGGATCGAAGGCGCAGACGGGCGGGGGCATGTCGATGCCCTCGTCCAGGTGGAGCTCGGACATGGTCTCGTCGACGACGAGTACGGTGCCGGCGGAGCGCGCCGCGTCCACGAGGCGGCGGCGCTGGTCCTCGTCGGCCAGGGCGCCGGTCGGATTGTGGAAGTCGGCCACCACATAGGCGAGCCGGGGTGCCGCGTCGCGCAGCACCTGCCGCCAGCGCGGGATGTCCCAGCCGGTCAGCCCTTCGGCCATGGCGACCGGCACGAGCCGGGCGCCCGCTTCCCGCATCAGCTGAAGGATGTTGGCGTAGGAGGGGGACTCGACGGCGATGCGCTCGCCGCGTCCGGCGAAGAGATGGCAGATGGCGTCGATCGCGCCCATCGCACCCGTGGTGACCATGATCTGCTCGGGCATGGTCGGGATGCCGCGCTCGCTGTAGCGATCGGCGAGCATCTGCCGCAGCGCGGGCAGCCCTGCCGGATAGTCGCCATGGGTGTGGGCGTACGGCGGCAGCTCTTCGAGTGCGCCCTGGACACTGCGGGTGAGCCAGGGTTCGGGGGCGGGCAGGGCCGCGCAGCCGAGGTCGATCATCGAACCGAGCGACTCGGGCGGCAGGGGTTCCAGGCCGCGTGCGGGCAGCGGGTTCCCGGCGGGCACAGCCGTCCAGCTGCCCGCTCCCCTGCGGGATTCGAGGAAGCCCTCGGCGCGCAGCGCCTCGTACGCGGCGGCGACCGTCGTGCGGCTGACGGAAAGCGACAGCGCGAGCTCACGTTCGGCGGGCAGCCGGGCGGCGACGGGGACGCGGCCTTCGAGGACGAGCAGCCGGACGCCGTCGGCGAGTGCGCGATAGGCGGGCGGCTTGCGAACACCGGGCCCGGCCGGGCGGGGCTGCTGGGAGGTGAGCTGCCGGGCGAGCTGCGCCGCCCCCACCGCAGAGGTCCACTGCGTCATGGAAGTCAGTCCACCTTCCTCGAATTGGCCATGGTTGGCATCTGTTCCGTAGCCACAGAGTGTCATGAGCCAGTCCACACCCACCACCAGGGGGCGTCAAGTGACCGCCGTGTCCACTCATCTCACCCGCAGGCTCCTACAGCTCTACATCGGCCTGGCCCTTTACGGAGTGAGCTCGGCGCTCCTGGTGCGCGGTGGTCTCGGGCTCGAACCCTGGGGGGTGCTCCATCAGGGTCTGGCCGAGCGGACGGGTCTGACGATCGGGGTCGTTTCGATCATTGTCGGCGCGGCTGTGCTGCTGCTGTGGATCCCGATCAGACAGCGGCCCGGGCTCGGCACGGTCTCGAATGTCTTCGTGATCGGTATCGCGATGGACGGCACGCTCGCCCTGGTGCCGGACGCGCACGGACTCGCGGTACAGATTCCGGTACTGATCGGCGGAATCGTGCTCAACGGTGTGGCGACGGGCCTGTATATCGCGGCGCGCTTCGGCCCCGGGCCACGCGATGGTCTGATGACGGGTCTGCACCGGGTCACGGGCCGCTCGATCCGGCTGGTCCGTACGGCCATCGAGGTGGCCGTGGTGGCGACCGGATTCGTGCTCGGCGGCACGGTCGGCGTCGGCACGGTCGCCTACGCCCTGGCGATCGGTCCGCTGGCGCAGCTGTTCCTGCGCGTCTTCGCCATCTCCGATCAGGGCACTGTCAGCACGGTCGTCGCCGCGGGGACACCGGAGCAGGCGATACTGCCAAAGTGACGCGCGTACTCCACCCCTATCTGGACCATCCCTCCACGCTCGCCTTCGCCCATCGCGGCGGCGCGGCCGACGGGATCGAGAACACCGCGGCCGCCTTCCGGCGAGCCGCCGATCTTGGTTACCGCTACTTCGAGACCGATGTGCACACGACCGCGGACGGCAGGCTGGTCGCCTTCCACGACACCACGCTGGACCGGGTGACGGACGCGAGCGGCAAGATCGCCGAGCTGCCCTGGAGCGAGGTGCAGCAGGCCAGGGTGGGCGGCAGGGAGCCGCTGGCGCTGTTCGAGGAGCTGCTGGAGGAGTTCCCGGACGCCCGCTGGAACGTCGACATCAAGGCCGAGCCCGCGCTAGTCCCCCTGGTCGATCTGATCCGCCGGGCGGGTGCCTGGGAGCGGGTGTGCATCGGCTCGTTCTCCGAGGGCCGGGTGGCGCGTGCCATGCGGCTGGCAGGTCCGCGCCTCGCGACGTCGTACGGCGTACGGGGTGTGCTGGGCCTGCGCCTGCGCTCGTACGGAATTCCCGCCGCCCTGCGGATGGGCGCGGTGTGTGCGCAGGTCCCCGAGTCGCAGAACGGCATCCGGGTGGTGGACCGGCGCTTCGTGCGGGCGGCGCACGAGCGCGGTCTGCAGGTCCATGTCTGGACCGTGAACGACGCGGATCGGATGGCAGCGCTCCTGGACCTCGGCGTGGATGGCATCATGACCGATCATCTGGAGACGTTGCGCACGGTACTGACCGACCGGGGAGTCTGGGTCTGAACCTCGAACGTCTGCACAACGGGACGAGCGAGGGGGCGCGGCGTGACGACCGACACCGCGGACCGGACGACCGGGACGAATGAGCGCAGACGCGAGCAACGCGGCTGGTACTTCTACGACTTCGCGTGCTCCGTCTATTCGACGAGTGTGCTGACCGTCTTTCTCGGGCCCTATCTGACCGCGGTGGCGAAGGCCGCCGCGGACGCCGACGGCTTTGTGCATCCGCTGGGCATCCCGGTGCGCGCGGGCTCGGTCTTCCCGTACGCGGTCTCGGTCTCGGTGGTGGTCGCAGTACTGGTGATGCCGCTGGCGGGCGCGGCCGCGGACCGTACCGGGCGCAAGAAGCCGATGCTGGCGGTGGCGGCCTATGTGGGGGCGGCCGCGACGACGGGAATGTTCTTCCTGGAAGGCGAGCGGTATCTGCTCGGCGCGTTCCTGCTGATCGTCGCGAACGCCTCGCTGTCGGTGTCGATGGTTCTCTACAACGCGTATCTGCCGCAGATCGCGGAGCCGGAGGAACGCGATGCGGTCTCCTCGCGCGGCTGGGCCTTCGGCTACACGTCCGGGGCGCTGGTGCTGGTACTGAATCTGGTTCTCTACTCGGGCCACGATTCCTTCGGCCTCTCGGAGTCGGCGGCGGTACGGATCTGCCTGGCGTCGGCAGGACTGTGGTGGGGCGCCTTCACACTCGTACCGCTGCGGCGCCTGCGGGACCGGCGGGTGGCGCCGAGCGGCGAGGGCGCGGTGGGGTCCGGCTGGCGGCAGCTGCTGGCCACGCTGCGCGACATGCGCCGGCATCCGCTGACGCTGTCGTTCCTGCTGGCGTATCTGATCTACAACGACGGGGTCCAGACGGTGATCTCGCAGGCGTCGGTCTACGGCTCCGAGGAGCTGGGCCTCGACCAGACGACCTTGATCACCGCGGTGCTGCTGGTCCAGGTGCTCGCGGTCGTGGGCGCGCTGGGCATGGGACGGCTCGCCCGGACCCACGGGGCCAAGCGGACGATTCTCGCCTCGCTCGCCGTCTGGACGCTGATTCTGGCGGCGGGGTACTTCCTGCCGGCCGGGGCACCGGTCTGGTTCTTCGCTCTGGCGGGGGCGATCGGTCTGGTGCTGGGCGGCAGCCAGGCGCTGTCGAGGTCGCTGTTCTCACATCTGGTGCCGCGCGGCAAGGAGGCCGAGTACTTCTCCGCGTACGAGATGAGCGACCGGGGGCTGAGCTGGCTGGGACCGCTGGTGTTCGGCCTCGCGTACCAGCTGACCGGCAGTTATCGGGACGCGATCATCTCTCTGGTGGTCTTCTTCGTGCTCGGTTCCGTACTGCTCGCGCGGGTACCGATCAAGCAGGCCGTGGCCGCTGCGGGCAACCCGGTGCCGGAGCGAATTTAGACGTTGAAGTGAAAGGCCGGTAGTGTACGCCTTTGGCTTGCCAGGCGGACCGTTACTGCGCGCTGAAGAAGTGAATTCACTGGGTGACACTTTCTATCAGATGTGACAAACCGGGCACTGGTGGGTACAACAAGGGGCGGCACGACGGGCGACGCATGACCCGGAACGGGAATCTTTACCGCCGACCGGACGTTGACCGGATGACGACGACAGCGACACCTGTCCTGTGGGCGACAAGCCCGGGAGGCACGATTCATGAGTGAGCGAGCTCTCCGCGGTACGCGACTCGTGGTGACCAGCTACGAGACGGACCGCGGCATCGATCTGGCCCCGCGCCAGGCGGTGGAGTACGCATGCGAGAAGGGCCATCGTTTTGAGATGCCCTTCTCGGTTGAGGCGGAGATTCCGCCGGAGTGGGAGTGCAAGGTCTGCGGGACCCAGGCACTCCTGGTCGACGGGGATGGCCCCGAGGAGAAGAAGGGCAAGCCGGCGCGAACGCACTGGGACATGCTCATGGAGCGACGCACTCGCGAGGAGCTCGAGGAGGTGCTGGCCGAGAGGCTGGCGGTCCTTCGTTCCGGCGCCATGAACATCGCCGTGCACCCGCGGGACAGCCGGAAGTCCGCCTGACCGCGTAACACCGCACGAACAGCGTCATCAATACACACAGCCGCGGGCCGTCTCACAGTGATGTGAGACGGCCCGCGGCTGTTGTCATCTCAGGGCGTCAGCGGGGGCCGGGGCCCCTCGTCCTCGTAACCGCGCGAAGGCTGGGTCGCGTCGGGCCGGATGACCTCACCCTGCACAACCTTTCCGTCCGGCCGGTGAATTCTGGCCTGCTCGAAAGCGTCGCCCAGGCTGCCGGGCGACGCGGCACGCACACGGCGCTCCAGCGACCGCTCCGCGTACCGGCCGAGCGCGATGCGGACCGGCGGCACCAGCAGCGCCAGACCCACGACGTCGGAGATCAGGCCGGGCAGCATCAGCAGCAAACCGCCGAGCATGAGGAAGCCGTTGCCCGTGGTGCCGGTGCCCGTGCCGTTGGCGTTGCTCGCCGCGGGGCTCTGACCCTGCTGCTGTTGCTGCAGGGTCTCGGTGAGATTGCGGAAGGCCCGCCGGCCGGCGCGCTTGATGACGACGGCGCCGAGCACGGCGCCGCCGACGAGCAGAGCCAGCACGGTCATCCCGCCCGCCGCCGAAGCGACGAGGGTCAGCAGCCAGACCTCCAGGACCACCCAGGCGGCGATGCCGAGCGGGACGAAGGTGCGGGCGCGTGAGCGCTTGGGGGCCGTCGGGGTGGGTGAACCGGTCGTCATGCTCCCAGTGTGCCTGGGCGTCCGCCCGAGCGGCGTAAGGGGCCGGTCAGTAAGAATCCGGTCAGTTAGGGGCGGGTCAGTTAGGGGCGGGTCAGGACGGCTTGCGGCCGAGGAGGCGGTTCGCCCGGTCGCTCACTCCCCACGCGGTGACCCTCCACAGCGCCTCGACGACGATGTCCCTGCTCATCTTGGAGTCGCCGAGCTCACGCTCGACGAAGGTGATCGGCACTTCCACGACGTGATATCCGGCGGCGACGGCCCGGCGGGCGAGGTCGACCTGGAAGCAGTAGCCCTGGGAGGCGACTTCGGTCAGCCCGAGGCCCTGGAGGGTCTCGGCGCGGAAGGCGCGGAAGCCGCCGGTGACATCCCGGATGGGGACGCCGAGCAGCAGGCGGGAGTAGGTGCTGCCGCCGCGGGAGAGGAACTGGCGGTGCTTGGGCCAGTTCACCACGCGCCCGCCGGGGACCCAGCGCGAGCCGAGGACCAGATCGGCGCCCTTGAGCGCGGTCAGCAGCCGCGGAAGCTCCTCGGGCTGGTGGGAGCCGTCGGCGTCCATCTCGACGAGTACGCCGAAGCCGTGCTCGACGCCCCAGGCGAAGCCCGCGAGATAGGCCGCGCCGAGACCTTCCTTGCCCTTGCGGTGCAGGACGTGCACCTTGTCGTCCTGGGCCACGAGTTCGTCGGCGACCTTGCCGGTTCCGTCGGGGCTGTTGTCGTCGGCGATCAGGATGTCCGCCTCGGGCACGGCTGCGCGCACCCGGGAGACGATCGGCTTGATGTTCTCGACCTCGTTGTAGGTCGGGATGATCACCAAGGCTCTGCCGAGCGGGCCGTACCGCCGCTGACCGCCGTCGTTCACTTCTGCCCCTTAAAGTCCGTGCACAGAGCCCCACCATAGCGAGCGCTCGGCGCGCGGTTGCAGCGGCACGGACCTGGGGGGCAGGGGGCCCGGCGAAGCCCGCGCGAGGGGCGCGCGGATATCGGCCGGAGGGGGTAGGGGGTGTCTTTTGGATCAGGCCGGATCAGCGAGCGGGGTCTGGTGCGTGCAGCTGCAAGGCGGAGGAAGGAGCCCACGCGGAGCGTAGGCGACTGACGACAACGCAGCAGATGTGCGTGCCAGGGCACGCGAGCCCGGCAAGATCCGAAAAGACACCCCCCAAGGCCTGCGGATCGGGGCCCGGCGTCCTTCGGGCCGACCTGGGACCCGCTGGCTGCGGGTCGACCGAGAGCCGTTGTCTACTGAACGCCGGACCCCACCCGGGTCACACCTGCCAACCGGCTGAAACCTTCCCTCGCCCCCGAGGCGCGGGCGCTGAACCTGGCTCCCAGTGGCAGTGCGCCGGTGCGGCACGCTGCCCCATGGCCCAGCGGCGTTCGAAGACTGCGTGGAAGTTGCCGGTAGGACGTCCCGTGGTGGACTCGGCCGAACCTACCCGCCGGTGGGCGCTCCATGTCAACAGTCGTCTGATCTGCGAGCTTTGCCCAAATCACCAGGTCAGCGCCGAAGATCCGCAGGTCGCGGCCGAGCGCCCGGAACTTCGATCGGCGGTACGAAATGTCCGCACGTCACTCGTTCGGCCGCTGAAAGACGGTTCGTCCGAAGACCACTGTCCGCAGGCAGACCGGGAGTTCGGCGCCAGGGGTGAGATCGGGCAGGCCGGGGGTGCCGGAACGCGGGTCGGTGGACCAGCGGGCGACCCGGTCGTCGGGGGCCTGGACGACCAGTTCCCCGGTGCGCCACAGGGCGTAGTCCGCGGGTGCGCCCGGGACCAGAACACCTGCGTCGTCGCGCCCGACGGCCCGCCAGCCGCCGCGCGTATGAGCGGTGAAGGCCGCGCGGACGGAGACCCGGTGCGCGGGAGTGCGGTGGAAGGCGGCCGCCCTGACGGTCCCCCAGGGATCCAGTGGCGTCACCGGGCTGTCGGAGCCGAAGGCGAGCGGGACTCCGGCGCGCAGGAGTGCGGCGTACGGGTTGAGCGTGCGGGCCCGGTCGACGCCCAGACGCTGCGCGTACATGCCCGTATCGCCGCCCCAGGCCGCGTCGAAAGCGGGCTGGACGGAGGCCGTGAGGCCGAACTCGGCGAAAGCGGCGATGGTTTCGGGGGTGAGCATCTCGGCGTGCTCGACACGATGGCGGGCGGCCCGGACGCGGGCGAGGCCGAGCGAGTCGGCCGCGGCCCTGATGCCTTCGGTGACCGCGGTCAGCGCGGCGTCGCCGATGGCATGGAAGCCAGCCTGCAGCCCGGCCTCGGTGCAGGCGGCGACATGGGCGGCCACGTCGGCGGCGTCCAGGTGCGCGGTGCCGGTGTGCGCGGCATCGGCGTACGGGGTGTGCAGGCAGGCGGTGTGCGAGCCGAGGGAGCCGTCGGCGAAGAGGTCTCCGGCCGCGCCGATCGCCCCGAGTTCGCGGATGCGCTGGGCGTCCTTCGCATTCGCGACCCGTTCGGCCCAGTAACCGACGACCCTGGGCCCGGCTTCCGCCTCGGCCAGGGCCAGCAGGGACACGAAGTCGTCCTCGTCTGAGATGTCGGGTCCGGCGCATTCATGGACGCTTCCGATGCCCAGTGACGCGGCCCGGGCGAGTGCGGCTCGCTGGGCCGCGGCGCGCTGCTGAGGGGTGATCGCGCCATGGGCCGCCGCGCGCACGGCGTGGTGGGCGGCCGCGGTGAGCGGCCCGTCCGGGTGGTAGCCGGTGCGGCCGGTGACTCCGGGGACCAGGTCGAGCAGGGCGGTGGTGACGGCGGCGGAGTGGACGTCGATCCGGGGCAGATAGAGGGGGCGCCCGCCGGTCGCCTCGTCCAGTTCGGCGCGTGACGGCGGACGCTGCTCGGGCCAGCGCGTTGCGTCCCAGCCATGGCCGAGGAGCACCTTGTCGGCCCGGTGTGCGGCGCTGTGCTCCCGTACGAGACGAAGCGCGTCGGCCAGGCTGTCCGCCCGGGACAGGTCGAGCCCGGTGAGGGCGAGGCCCGTCGCCGTGGTGTGCACATGTGCGTCGGTGAACGCCGGGGTGACCAGCGCCCCTTCGAGGTCGATCACTTCGTCGACACCGGCGGCGAAGGCGTCGGCTGCGCCCTCGGAGCCCACCCAGGCGATATGCCCTCGTTCGACGACCATCGCGGTGGCGAAGGGGTCGGCGGGGCTGTGGACTTCTCCACCGCGCAGCAGCACGGTGCGGTGTTCGCTCTGGGGGGCGGTGCTCTCGGTCATGGGACCAGCCTAGAGACGCGGCTGGCCTAGATACGCGGCGGGCGTGCCTCGTACGGGGTGGAGAGCACGACGGTCGTACGCGTGGAGACCCCGGACAGCGAGCGGATGCGGGTGAGCAGATGCTCCAGCTCCAGCGGGGTCGGGACGCGCACCTTGAGGATGTAGTTCTCCTCGCCCGCGACGCTGTGGCAGGCCTCGATCTCGGGCACGTCGGCGAGACGTTCCGCGATGTCGTCCGGCGCGCTCGGGTCGAAGGGCTTGACCGAGATGAACGCGGTCAGCGGGAGCCCGACCGCCTCCGGGTCGACGACCGCGGCATAGCCGCGGATGACGCCGCGCTGCTCCAGGCGGCGGACGCGCTGGTGAACCGCCGATGTGGACAGGCCAGTGGCCTTGCCCAGATCGGTGTAGCTCATCCGTCCGTCCTTGACGAGCAATTCCACGATCTGTCTGTCCAGCTCCTCCATGCGGATCAACCTATTGCCCCAGGCAGCTTCCGGCACAGTCGGCGGAGGCACCCGGAGGCACCTGCGGCGGGCATGTGACGAATGCCACAGGTTCGCGGGCCCCTCCCTCGTGACCGCGCGGTTACCTCCCGGGCCGGTGGGGAATTGCTTGCTGTGGTCGAGGCCGCACGTGGCTGGTCGGCCCACCCGAGGGGGAGATTCACCATGCAGAGTGTCAAGAACAGCGGACGTACCGAACCGGAGCCCGTCGATTCGGCCGAACCGGCCGAGATCGACGAGCTCGACGCGTACGACACCTTTGAGATGTACCGGGTGATCTGCCCGGACTGCGCCCAGCCGATCGCGCTGCTCGCGGACGAGGACGTCCTGCCGGAGCACGCGCTGTGCCCCACGCCCTGGAATCCCTTCGGGCTCACCGTGTGCGCCGGGACCGGCCGCTCCGCCTCGCAGGCGCGTCCCGCGGACGAGAGCCTGGAGGTCCAGGAGCAGGACACCGCACTCCTGTTGACGCTCCCTCAGGGACTCGACTGGCGGACGCAGCCCTTCTCGCACGTCGGCGGTCCGGGCTCGCGTCCCCTGCGCGTGCCGCACATGCGGCGCGACGCGGCCTGACCTCCTACGTCCAGTAGCTTCCCTGCACCATGGCGGCAAGAGTTGCGTGGTGCAGGATCAGGCTGTCCGGGTCTTCGGGGATCCGGGCTTCGCCGAAGTGGACCTGGCGGTAGGCCACGCGCAGCATGACGATGGCGTGCCGCAGCGCCGCGTACAGCGTGTAGAAGTCCATGTCGCGCGGCGTGTGGCCGGTGAGTTCGGCGTAGCGCCGCTCGATGGCCTCGCGGCGCAGGAAGTCCGGCAGGCCCGACTGGCCGAAGCTCACGGTCAGGTCCTGGAAGAAGCGGTGGAGGTAGACCGTCCAGCCGAGGTCCACCTCGCGCGGGGCGTGTGCGGCCATCTCCCAGTCGAGCACGGCCGCGGGCTCGAAGCCGTCGTAGATGATGTTGCCGATGCGGGCGTCGCCCCAGTTCTGGACGGGCGCGCCCTCGTCGGCCGGCCAGTGGGCGTCGAGCCGGTCGAAGCCGGACTCGATGAGCGGTGAGCGCGGCAGCCCGTTCACCACCCAGGCGTAGTACGCCCGTTGGGCATCGACATGGCGGCTCAGCGCGCTGCCGTCGGCGGCTTCGACGGGGTGCTGGTCGTGCAGCCGGGCAAGCAGCGAAATCGTGGCGGCTTCGAGGTGGGCGCGCTCGGCGTCGCTCGCGGCGTGCAGCCAATTGCCCTCGTACGTATAGGGCATGACGTCGGGCGGCACCCGGCCCTCCACGCGCTCCATCACGAAGAAGGGCGCGCCCAGGGCTCCGGGGTCCTCCTCCAGCCACAGCACGCGCGGGACGGGGAGGTCGGTGTGCTCCGCGACGTCCCGCATGGTGCGGTACTGCAGCGCCATGTCGTACACGGGGAAGATCGTGTACGCGTCGGGATCGGCGGCGAGCCGCAACGCGCAGGCCCTGACGGCCGGTTCGGGGTGCTCGATGTCGAAGAGGAGCGTCTCGCTGGACATGCCGTTGGACTCGGGGACCCGGATGCCGCCGACCTTCGCGCCCGGCAGCCGGGCGTCCAGCCAGGCGGTCAGACGACGGGCCAGCTCCTCGGGGTCGCGGGTGGTGGTGCGGGGGCGGGGCGCCGTTGCCATCTGCCGGTTCCTCTCGGAAGGTCCTCTCGGGGAGGTCAGGGGGCGACCGATTCGTATCCGGTGAAGCCGCTCGGGTCGTGCCGGCCGAAGCTGCCGTGCTCGAAGATCCCGTGCCCGGTCCGGCCGTCCAGGGTGAAGCGGGCGGAGTGGTCGGTGACGCCGTAGGCGGCCATGGGGTGGGCGGTGGGATCGGCGAGGTCATAGACGTGCCGGTCGGTCCAGCCGCGGCCCTGCCAGGTGCCGTGCTGCCAGTCGGCGGCGGGCGGATAGCCCGCGCCGACGGCCAGCGGCGAGGAGGCGAGGATCTCGACGCCGAGTTCGAGGGTTTTGCGGGCCGGGTCGGTGAGATGGACGACGGCGCTGCGCGGATCACGGGTGCCGGGCCGGTAGGTGATGTCGGTGTGGGGCCAGCCGAGCTGGATGTCGCGCTCCCCGTCGCGTACGAGCACGGCCTCGTTCAGGCTGCGGTGGCCGTCGGCGTCCTCCTGGACGATCACCATGAGGAAGCGGTCCTCGAAGCGGACGGGGATCCAGAGCCAGTGGAAGCCCTCGGGCCGCAGCTCTTCGGCGGCGCGGCCGCCCTCCTCGCCCGGGATGGGCCGCACGCCCCAGCTGCGGTCGCGGGTGCCGGTCCACTCCCCCGCTGTCACCTGTATCTCTTCCCCGGCCACCCGGATCACACCGGTGCAGCTGCCTGCCTGGACGAAGCGGCGGCCTTCGAGCATCAACCGGTCGCCGCGGCGCTGGATGTGGTGCGGCTCCCACACGGCGGGGAAGTCCGCGCTCCAGGTGAGGTCGTACGAGAGTGAGCCCGGGTCGCCCGGGTCGGCGTCGCAGTGCAGGGTGAGGCGGCGCAGCGGCTCGTCGACGGTGATGCGCAGGGGTCCGACGGCGAGATTCATCCGGTCGTCGCTCAGGGCGTCGGACGCGCGTACGGCATGCAGCCGGTCGCCGAGGCGCAGGGTGGCGTAGGCGTCGATGACCCCGGTGTTGGGGTAGACCCCGAGACCGGCGATGAGCAGGGCGCGGCCCTGGTGGTCGAAGACCTGGAAGATGCACCGGTCGTAGGCGTTGCGGTCGCCGGTGACCAGGTGCTTCATCGACAGGGGCGCCTGGTGGACGGGGTATTCGTCGAGGGCGATCGGGCGGTCGTCGGACACGGCTGACCTCCTGGGCGGCAGGGAATTGACGGTACGTCAGAAACCCTGCCGAAGACCAGATGCGGGCGCCCACGGGGTGCCCCCGCGAACACGGGGCCGATTTGCCCGGGTGGTAACCCGTCCCGGACCGGGGGCGTTGGCCAGGCATGACCCTGCTGTACTCGAAGCCCGCCCACGACCGGCGCCGCCTCGCGACACCGGCTCCCGAAGAATCGGTTCCGCACCCGGCCGACCCGCCGATCTACCGGGAGCTGCTCCAGCTCTGGGCGAGCAGAGGAAGAACCTTGCCGGGGCGCCGCGACCCAGAGTGGAGCAGGCTCGCGGCGCCGCCGGCTTTCGCGTCGGCGCGGGCCACTCGGGTGCGAGCCTCCGAGACCACCTACCGGACGGCAACGATCAGCCCGCCGTGGCCCACGGCGCCCACGAACCCGGGCGACAAGAGAGCCTGCCCAACCGACCAGGCCGGACAGGCCCTGCGAATTAGCGCGTCTCGGGGCCGGCCAGGTGACGGGCGATGACCATGCGCTGGATCTGATTGGTGCCCTCGACGATCTGCAGCACCTTCGCCTCGCGCATATAGCGCTCGACCGGGAAGTCCAGCGTGTAGCCGTAGCCGCCGAGTACCTGGACCGCGTCGGTCGTGACGCTCATCGCCGTGTCCGTGCAGAACAGCTTCGCCATCGCCGCCTGCCGGGAGAACGGCCGTCCCGCGTCGCGCAGCCGCGCGGCGGCGAGATAGAGCGCGCGGCCCGCCTCGATCCGGGTCGCCATGTCGGCGAGCATGAAGCGCAACCCCTGGAAGTCGGCGATGGGCCGGCCGAACTGCTGCCGCCCGGTCGCGTACGAGACCGCCTCGTCCAGGGCCGCCTGGGCCACCCCGATGGCGCAGGCCGCGATGCCGAGCCGGCCGGAGTCGAGGGCGGAGAGCGCGATCGCGAAGCCCTGGCCCTCCTCGCCGATCCGACGGGAGTCGGGGACGCGTACGCCGTCGAAGTTCAGCTGGGCGGTGGGCGAGCCCTTCATGCCCATCTTCTTCTCGGGCGCGGCGGCGTTCAGGCCGGGGGTGTCCCCGGGGACGAGGTAGGCCGTGATGCCGCGGGCCCCCTCGCCGCCGCTGCGGGCCATGACCGTGTAGAAGTCGGCGATGCCGCCGTGTGTGATCCAGGACTTGGTACCGGTGATCACCCAGCTGTCGCCATCGCGCACCGCCTTGGTACGCAGGGACGCGGCGTCCGATCCCGAGGCGGGCTCGGACAGGCAGTACGCACCGAGCAGGCCACCGCCGAGCATGGCGGGCAGATGCTCGGCCTGCTGCTCCTTGGTGCCGTAGCCGGCCAGCGCGTGACAGGACAGTGAGTGGACACTGACGCCGAGACCGACGGTGAGGCGGGCGGCGGCGAGCTCTTCGAGAACTTGCAGGTAGACCTCGTAGGGCTGGTCTCCGCCGCCGTACTCGGAGTCGTACGGGAGGCCGAGCAGCCCGGACTCGGAAAGGAGCGAGAAGACCTCGCGCGGGAAGTGCCCGGCGTCCTCCTCCTCGGCCGCCCTGGGGGCGATCTCCCGCTGGACGATGTCGCGTACCAGGGTGATCAGATCCCTGGACTCCTCGGTGGGCAGCTGACGTTCCACCGGCTGCGGGGCGCGGTTGGGCATTGCGGCGCTCTCCTCCCTGTCGGGCGCTGCGGCGTCGCGCGCGAAGGGTGTGGGCGCGCCGCCGGTCTTCCTGCCAGGCCGATGCTGCCCTTCCGGATCACGGAAGTGGCTGACGGTGGCTGTTGGCGCGTCGAGTATGCCTGATCAGCTCACTTCCGTCACGGGCGGCATTCCAGCTCCGCATCCCGGCCGCCACCGGCGAGATTGGTCCGAACCATTGACCAAATGGTCTAGTCCTTCTACCGTTTCCCCCCAGCGCATGACCGCGTTCATGCCAAAGAAGCCCGACGGCCGACCGCACACCCCCCACCCGATCTCCCTCCCCCACGAGGAGACCTGATGCCCGGATCACACCGTCCCCGCGCCCGCTTCCGGGCGCTCGTAGCCGCCGCCTGTACCGCAGCCCTCGGCGCGACCCTGTTCACCGGCGCCCACTTCGCCTCCGCCGGCGAATCGGCTCCCGTCACCAAGGCCACCGCCGCCAAGGCCGCCGCCCCGAAGGCCGGGAGCAAGGTGATCGGTTACTTCACCGAATGGGGCGTCTACGACCGCAACTACCACGTCAAGAACATCCAGACGTCCGGGTCGGCGAACAAACTGACCCACATCAACTACGCCTTCGGCAACGTCTCCGGCGGCAAGTGCACGGTCGGCGACTCCTTCGCCGACTACGAGAAGACCTACACCGCCGCGCAGAGCGTCGACGGCGTCGCCGACACCTGGGACCAGCCGCTGCGCGGCAGCTTCAACCAGCTGCGCAAGCTGAAGAAGCTGCACCCGAACCTCAAGATCCTCTGGTCCTTCGGCGGCTGGACCTGGTCGGGCGGCTTCGGCCAGGCCGCGGCCAACCCGGCCGCCTTCGCCCAGTCCTGCTACAACCTGGTCGAGGACCCCCGCTGGAAGGATGTCTTCGACGGCATCGACATCGACTGGGAGTACCCCAACGCCTGCGGTCTGAGCTGCGACACCAGCGGCCGGGAGTCCTTCAAGAACCTGATGTCCGCGCTGCGTTCGAAGTTCGGCAGCTCCAACCTGGTGACAGCGGCGATCACCGCGGACGCCTCGTCCGGCGGCAAGATCGAGAAGGCGAACTATGCGGGCGCCGCCCAGTACGTCGACTGGTACAACCCGATGACGTACGACTTCTTCGGCGCCTGGGCGGCGCAGGGCCCCACGGCCCCGCACTCCCCGCTCACCTCCTACACCGGCATTCCGCAGCAGGGCTTCAACACCGACGCGGCGATCAAGAAGCTCAAGAGCCTCGGCATCCCCTCGTCGAAGCTGCTGCTCGGGATCGGCTTCTACGGACGCGGCTGGACCGGCGTGACCCAGAAGGCACCCGGTGGCACGGCGACCGGGCCCGCGCCGGGCAAGTACGAGCAAGGAATCGACGACTACAAGGTGCTGAAGTCCAGGTGCCCGGCCAATGGAACCGTCGCCGGGACCGCGTACGCCCACTGCGGCACTCAGTGGTGGAGCTACGACACCCCCTCCACCATCGCCGGGAAGATGACCTACAAGAACCAGCAGAACCTGGGCGGCACCTTCTTCTGGGAGCTCAGCGGTGACACCTCGAACGGAGAGCTGATCAAGGCCATCAACTGACGTGCGGGTGAGACGAGTCGAGGGCGGGCCGCCCGCACGGCGGCCCGCCCTCGACTCACGCCTCGACCGGAATGGGCACGGAACCGGTGCCGGTGAGCGCGGCGGGCCAGGGCTCCCTGGGCGGTTCCGGGCACTCCGGCTCGAACTCGGCGATCGTATGGAGCGTGCCGCGCAGCGTCCGCATCAGCAGCGCGCACACGGTCTCCCGCGGGAGCTCCCGGCGGCCCAGCCAGTCCAGGGTGATGCCCTCCACGCTGCTGAGCCAGCCCAGCAGTGCGAGGCGGGCGAGCACGGGGATGTCGCGCCTGCCGTACGCGCCCTCGGCGATGGTCGCGATCAGCTCCTCGCGCACCGCGTCACGTATCGACTGCACCTGGGTGTCGAAGCCGACTCCGCCGGTGACGATGGTGCGGAACGCCGCCTGGTGATGGTGGGCGTAGCGCAGATAGCCGTCGACCGTGCGGTACACGCGCTCGGCGCGCGGCAACTCGGTCTCCCCCGCCGCGCGCGAGACGAGGTCGGCCACCGAGTCCTCGATGATGGCCAGGTAGTAGCCGCGTTTGCTCTTGAAGTAGTAGTAGATCAGGCCCTTGGCGACCCCGGCGTGTTTGGCGATGTCATCCATCGACAGCGCGTCATAGGAAGTGTCGGCGAACAACTTCCGCCCGGTTGCGATGAGTTCACCGCGGCGCACCTGCGATCGTTCGGTCGCGCCGCGCTGTTGACTATTATTCAAATTGCGCCCTAGTCTCCAACTGCCACAGGATCTCCGCAGTATGGCAGACCTGTGCATGCGCTCCCCTTACGCGCCGGGCGCGTGAGCGTCCCCCAGCATCCGCTCGTGCTGTCAGTGGATGCCGAAGCCCGCCAGAGCCAGGCGCTGCGCGGCCGTCGGGCGCGCGGGCCAGTACAGGTAGCAGACGCCGCCCGTGCCCGAGACCACCTTGCCGCTCGCGTTGTAGCGCTTGGTGCGGAGCCAGATCTTCTCCCACTCGGCACGCTTGTAGACGCGGCGCACGGCGGCGTTGCTGGGCGAGGCGGGGTCGTTGGCGATCACATCGCCCCCGGCGGTGAAGCCGATCACGGTCATCAGATGGCCGGATGTGCCGTAGCCCGCGCCGGTCAGCTCCTCCTTGAGGAAGGACTGGGACGTTATGGCCGGGATCCCGGCCCGGATCAGTGTCTCCAGGTCGGTGAGCGAGGACAGCCGGGTGACGACGGCGCTCATGTCCGGGTAGCTCGCCGCGTAGGCAGCGTTGAAGGGCCAGTTCCCGCAGCCGCTGTACTGGTAGTCGAAGGTGAAGCGGGCCGCGTGGCACACCTGGGGGTCGGCGAAGGCGGGATTCACCCAGGCCAGGTCGGCGGCGCCGGGCCTGCGCCCCCAGTACTCGATGATCATCTGCGAGGAGGTGGGGCTGCACCAGGCCTCACCGCCGTTGTCGTACTCCGGGTACTGGCCGATGTGCGTGTTCTGCGAGTAGCGCGGCACCCCCAGCTCGCGCGTGAGCCCCGGCGCCGACGCCGGCACCGTGAAGCGGTCCGGGATGTCGGAGGCCATCGCGCCGAGCCGCCAGACCGTGGGCGTGAGGCTCGTTCCCGGCTTGCGGTAGAGCGTGAGGCGCAGCTGGTACGAGCTCAGCCGCAGACCGCTCGCCGCATCGTCGATCGAGAAGGTGTCGGTCCAGATGGTGGCCTTACCGTCCGTCTGGTTGTCGAGCGAGGTACGGCGGATGTCGCCGTCACCCGCCGCCCAGCGGCCCATCACGAACCAGGGCGTCGCGGTGCCGCCGGAGTAGCGGCCGCGCAGCTCGACCTGGAGCCAGGTCCCGGCCGGGGTATGGGCGTTCCAGGAGGCGATGACCTCGGTCGCGGGCACCGGGGAGACGTGGACGGGCGAGGTCCAGGTGGCGTACTCCCAGGTGGAGCTCTTCCCGGTGTGCGGGTCGATGTAGACGCGGCGGCCCGCTGCGGCGCCGATGACCAGGCCGGGGCGTGGGCCCGCGACGGCCCGAGTCCCTGTGGCGGCGCCACTGCGCCAGTCGGTGTACGAGGTCCAGAAGTGGTTGTCCACCTGCGGCAGCGCCTCGGCGAGTCCCGTCGGCTTCGAGGCGGAGGCGGCAGGCGCGGCGGCGGACGATAAGGGTGCGCCCGCCCCCGCCGCCGCGGCGATCGCGGCGCTCAGCACGGTTCTGCGCGAAGCATGTCTGGACATGGGACCCCCAAGTCAGGTGCGCGACAGTGAGGCAACTATCGCGGGTCACGGTGGCCTTCTGCCAGCGTCCGGGGCCGAGTCGCTCCAGCCATATGGGTGGAGCGGTTCGGCCCGCCAATAGGGGTCTGACCCACTGGCTGAGCCAGGGCGGGTCGCGCGCGCCTCGTAGGCTGGCCGGATGAGCGACCTCGATCGGCGGGCCCGTGCGCTGCGCGCGCTGCCGCCCTCCTGCGGACCGGTGCGGCTGATCGCGGTCGACGGCCACGCGGGCTCGGGGAAGAGCACCTTCGCCGCCCGGCTCTCCGCGGCCGTCAGCGGCACCATCGATGGCGACGGCGTGCCGGTGCTGCATCTCGACGATCTGGCCAGCCATGAAGAGCTCTTCAGCTGGACGGACCGGATGCTGGCCGAGGTGATCGAACCGCTCTCGAACGGCAGAACCGCACACTTTCACCCGTACGACTGGAATCTGCGCCGCTTCGGGCCCCCACGTCCGCTGGAAGCGGCTCCCGTCGTGCTGATCGAGGGGGTCGGGGCCGGGAGACGGGTGTTGCGCCCGTATCTGGCGGGGCTGCTGTGGATGGAGAGGGAGGCCGAGGAGTCCTGGCAGCGGGGCCGAAACCGCGACGGAAGCGAACTCTCCGCCTTCTGGGACGACTGGACGGTGGCGGAGACACGCCATTTCGCGGCGGACCCGTCTCGTCCGTTCGCGGATGCCCTGATACGGGAGTGCCACGAGGGATATGAGTGGCTGCCGGGACCTGCAGAGACAGCACGACCGAACCGGTTCATTACACAGGGTGACTGACATTCCCCCGCATACTGAGCAGTCGGAAATGAGACGGGAAGAGAGCTCCAACCCTTCTTGACCGACGGGGCGTACAGGTCTTACGTTCTCAATGTGCGGCTTTCCGGAGCCGCCGCAGACGCGAAGCCCCCGGTTGTTCCCCCGTGATCGGGGGCTTCGTTCTGCCCTCTCCCCACTTCACCGGCGTGGCGACCCGAGTCCGCTCACCCAGGGTCACGGCCACCGGTTCCCTTGTGCGCCCTTAGTGGCGACCCCTTTGCGCAGGTACGATGCACGTCGGTGGGGTCAATTCCCGTCCACGGCAAGGCGGTTCAGTGCGTCGGCTCAGCACACGTGCACGTTTGTGGGGGACCTGATGGACATCGGCACGCAGGGCGCACCGGCCCCCGCCGACCTCGCCTGGGTGCGCGGCGTGGACGCCTACACGATGGGCGCCTATCCGCAGGCGGAGGAGGAGTTCCGTACCGCCGTGCGGCTCGATCCCGGGATGGCCGACGGCTGGCTCGGACTGCACGCGCTGCGCGTCGACACGACCACCGCGCTGCTGCGCATGTACCGCGCCCGCGAACGCTTCGGCGAGCAGCGCGCCCGCCACCGCCGCACCCTCAACTCCTGGTACTGGCTGGGCTGGTGGGTCCAGCCGGTCCTCGAGAGCCCACGCGATCTCTTACTCGCCCACGCCTCCCACTGGCTCGACGGCCGGCATGTGCCGGAGCTGGACCGCGCGCTCGCCGGGCTGCCCCCGGTGGACGCCGACCCGCAGGTGCGTTTTCTGCACGCCTGCCGGGCCTATCTGGTCAAGGACTGGGAACAGCTCGTACGCCACACCGAACCGCTTGTCAGCGATCCGCTGCTGGGCATCGAGGCCGGTCTCTTCGGCGGTATGGCCCGCGTGCGCCTGGAGATGTACGGGCAGGCGGAGCCCCTGCTCTCCTCCGCCCTGATGCGCTGTCGCAGCGAGCAGCCGCAGCGCAAGGAACTGCGGTACTGGCTGGCGCGGGCGCACGAGGGCACCGGCCGCAGTGCCGCCGCCCTGCCGCTGTACCGGGCGGTGCACCGGATCGATCCGGCCTTCATGGACACCTCGGCGCGCCTCGCCGCGATCGCGGAGTACGACGGCATCGAGGGATACGACGACTCGGCGGGGCTCGCTGCCGTGTCCATCGCCGGGGTCGGGCAGGACGTCGCCGACGCGCAGGCCGACGGGGACGGGCCCCTGGCTGCGGAGGCGCGGAGCGGCCCCGATCCGCAGACCCAGCTCCCGGGGTCGGTGCCGAGCGTCCCGCCCGAGGGGGTGCGGCGCAAGGCGGTGGTTCCCGTACAGCCGTCGCCGCCGACGTTCCCGGCGGGCCCCACCGATCCGGTACTGCTCGCCGAGGCGCTCGCCGAGCTGGAGCGCATGGTGGGCCTCGATCCGGTCAAGCGGCAGGTCAAAGCCCTGTCGGCACAGCTGAAGATGGCCCGGCTACGAGCCGGCCAGGGCCTTCCGGTCCAGCCACCGAAACGTCATTTCGTCTTCTCGGGCCCCTCCGGCACCGGCAAGACCACCGTCGCGCGTATCCTCGGCCGGGTCTTCTACGCCCTCGGGCTGCTCGGCGGCGACCATCTGGTGGAGGCCCAGCGCTCCGATCTGGTGGGCGAGTTCCTGGGCCAGACGGCTGTGAAGGCCAATGAGCTGATCGACTCGGCACTCGGTGGCGTGCTGTTCGTGGACGAGGCGTACAGCCTCTCCAACTCCGGCTACTCCAAGGGCGACGCATACGGCGACGAGGCACTTCAGGTCCTTCTCAAGCGCGCCGAGGACAACCGCGACCATCTGGTGGTCATCCTTGCCGGCTACCCCGAGGGAATGGACCGCCTCCTCGCCACCAACCCCGGCCTGTCCTCCCGCTTCACCACCCGCGTCGACTTCCCCTCGTACCGCCCTCTCGAACTGACCGCGATCGGTGAGGTGCTGGCCGCCGAGAACGGCGATCTGTGGGACGACGAGGCCCGCGACGAACTGCGCTCCATCAGCGGGCATGTGGTCGACCAGGGCTGGATCGACGAGCTCGGCAACGGCCGCTTTCTGCGCACCCTGTACGAGAAGAGCTGCGCCTACCGCGATCTTCGGCTGTCCGGATATCCGGGCACGCCGACCCGCGAGGACCTCTCGACGCTGCGGCTGCCCGATCTGATGCAGGCGTACGGCGAGGTCCTGTCGGGCCGCGGTCCGGTGGACCGCGGCCCGCAGGATCCTCCACCTGTGTGAGCGGGCGCCGCCGGGCAGACGGGACTTTGAAGACACGACCCTGGGCTCAGCCCACCAGGGCGCTGTCCAGGGACGGCTGGTGCTTCCTGGGCACCGTGACCCGGTGGGACGGGTCACGGACCTCGCCGACCAGCATCTCCAGGACGTCCTCCAGCGCGACCAGACCCAGCACCCGCCCGGACGCGTCGGCGACCTGGGCGAGGTGGGTGGCCGCGCGGCGCATCACGGTGAGGGCGTCGTCCAGGGGGAGCTCGGCCCGCAGGGTCGCCATGGGGCGCCAGATCTGCTGGGGCACGGCCCGTTCGCCGTCCTCCAGGTCGAGTACGTCCTTGACGTGGAGGTAGCCCATGAAGGGTCCGGCGCCCTCGGCGCAGACGGGGAAGCGCGAGTAGCCGGTGCGTACCGTCAGCTCCTCGATCTGGCGGGGGGTCACCGACGGCGGGACCGTCACCAGGATGGAGCGGTCGATGAGCACATCCGTCACCGGGCGGCTGCCCAGCTCCAGCGCGTCCTCGAGACGTTCCTGCTCGGCGGGCTCGAGCAGCCCCGCCTGGCCCGAGTCCTCGACCAGCCGGTTGAGCTGCTCGCTGGTGAAGACCGCCTCCACCTCGTCCTTGGGCTCGACCCGGAAGGCCCGCAGCACCAGCCGGGCGCAGGCGCCGAGGCCCACCGTGACCGGGCGGCACAGCCGGGCGAAGCCGACCAGGCCCGGGCCCAGCCAGATCGCGGTCTTCTCGGGCGCGGCCATCGCGAGGTTCTTCGGGACCATCTCGCCGATGACGAGGTGCAGGAAGACGACCACGGCCAGGGCGATGACATAGCCCAGCGGATGGATCAGCCCCTCGGGCACATGGGCCGCGTGGAAGACCGGTTCCAGGAGATGGGCCACGGTCGGCTCGGCCACCGCGCCGAGGGTCAGCGAGCAGATGGTGATGCCGAACTGCGCGGCCGCCATCATCTGCGGCAGGTTCTCCAGTCCGTGCAGCACCTGCCGTGCCCGCGCGGAGCCCTCGGCGGCACGCGGTTCGATCTGGCTGCGGCGTACGGAGACGAGGGCGAACTCGGCTCCGACGAAGAACCCGTTCGCCAGCACCAGCAGCAGGGCGAACAGCAGTTGCAGGAGACTCATCGTGCGGCCTCCGTCAGGGCCGGAACCTCGGCGGTGCGCACCAGACGTACCCGCTCGGCGCGATAGCGGTCCACCTGGCGCACGGAGAGCCGCCAGCCGGGCAGTTCGGCCCGGTCGCCGGGGGCGGGGATGCGCCCCAGCAGGTCGGCGACAAGGCCGGCCACGGTCTCGTACGGACCGTCCGGCACATCGAGGCCTATCCGGCGCAGGGTGAGGACGCGGCAGCTGCCGTCGGCCTCCCAGGCGGGATGGCCGTCCTCGGCCGCCACCGGAGCGAGTTCGGGCCGGGCGTCGGCCTCGGCGTCGTGCTCGTCGCGGACCTCGCCGACAAGCTCCTCGACGATGTCCTCGAGGGTGACCACCCCGGCGGTGCCGCCGTACTCGTCGACCACCACGGCTATGGGCTGCTCGCTGCGCAGCCGCTCCAGGAGCTGCTGCACGGGCAGCGTCTCGGGCACCAGCAGCGGAGCGAGCGCCACCCGGTCCACCCGGGTGCGCAGCCGCTCGTCGACGGGCACCGCGAGGGCGTCCTTGAGATGCACCATGCCGACGATCTCGTCGATGCGCTCCCGGTAGACGGGAAAGCGCGAAAGGCCGGTCGCCCGGGTGAGGTTGAGGACGTCCTCCGCGGTGGCGTCGGACTGCAGGGCGCTCATCTTCACCCGCGGGGTCATCACATGCTGCGCGGTGAGATGTCCGAGGGACAGGGTCCGTACGAACAGATCGGCCGTGTCCTGCTCCAGCGCGCCCGCCCGCGCCGAGTGGCGCGCGAGCGAGACCAGCTCGCCGGGGGTGCGGGCGGACGCCAGCTCGTCGGCCGGTTCGACGCCCAGCAGCCGTACGAGACGGTTGGCGACGGCGTTGAGCAGGGTGATGACGGGGCGGAAGGCGGTCGAGAAGAGATGCTGCGGTCCGGCGACGAAGCGCGCGACCTGTAGCGGCCGGGAGACCGCCCAGTTCTTGGGAACGAGCTCTCCGATCACCATCTGGACGGCGGAGGCGAGCAGCATCCCGATCACCACCGCGATGCCGGGGACGGCCCCTTCGGGCAGCCCGGTCGCGGTCAGCGGCCAGTGGAGCAGCCGGGCCGTCGCGGGTTCGGCGAGCATGCCGACGACGAGCGAGGTGATGGTGATGCCGAGCTGGGTGCCGGAGAGCTGGAAGGACAGCTCACTCAGCGCAGTGACGACGCGGCGGGCACGGCGGTCGCCGTCGGCGGCCGCGCGTTCGGCGTCGGGCCGCTCCACCGTGACGAGGCCGAACTCGGCCGCCACGAAGAAGCCGTTGGCGAGGATCAGGAGGAATGCCGCGGCGAGCAGCAACAGGGCGATGATCATGCCGCCGCCTCCAGGGAGGGGGCGGCGCAGGTACTACCGGACGATCCGTCCATTGCTGGAGGGAGTCACTCCTCGAGTCGCAGGTGTCCCGCGGGCCGGGGCCGGCCGGGTGGTGCGGGAGGGGGCGCACTCGGCGCCACCGTCATCAGAGTAATCACGACAGGCGCGGACGCGGCAGGGGCATCGCCGCGCGGCTCGCCGTGGTCCTCGTCTCAGTCGTGGTCCGGGAGGGTGCCGCGGCTCTCCGCGAGGGCCCGCAGCGCGCGGGCGTCACGGATGGCGTGTGCCCTGGCGATGCCGGGCTGGATGCCGAGCACCGGCAGGCTGGTGCCGTCGCTGAGATCGAGGAAGACCCACGGGTCACCGGGCCGCAGATTCACCCGCACAATTTCGGCCCACTCGAGACGGCGCGTACGGGTGAGGTTGACGACTGTGACGCCGTTCTCGTCGGCGACGACCTTGGGCCTGCTCAGCAGGGCCAGTACGCCGAAGAAGAGCAGCGCGGTGAAGATGAAGCTGCTCCGCTCCCCCGCGCTGAGCTTTTCCAGCAGCAGGGCGACCGCGGTGATCACGGCGAACATCACCGCGCCGACGGTCAGCAGGACGACCCGGGTGCGGGTCGGCCTGAACGTGACCGGAAGCGCGGGGACTTGGGGCGCGTCGGCGGACATGGTCTCCGGCATTCTCAGAGCCTGCAGGCGTGGATGGCGGTGGTGAGGATCGCCCGGGCGCCGAGCTCGTAGAGATCGTCCATGATCCGCTGCGCCTCCTTGGCGGGGACCATGGCACGGACCGCGACCCAGCCTTCGTTGTGCAGCGGCGAGATGGTCGGGGACTCGAGGCCCGGGGTGAGGGCGACGGCCTGCTCCAGGTGCTCGGCGCGGCAGTCGTAGTCCATCATCACGTAGCTGCGGGCGACCAGGACGCCCTGGAGGCGGCGCAGGAACTGCTGCACCTTGGGGTCGTCCGCCTCCGCGCCGGTGCGGCGGATGACGACCGCTTCGGACGTCATGATCGGCTTGCCGATGACCTCCAGGCCCGCGTTGCGCAGGCTGGTGCCGGTCTCCACGACGTCCGCGATGATCTGCGCGACGCCGAGCTGGATCGCCGTCTCGACAGCCCCGTCGAGGTGCACGACGGAGGCGTCGATGCCCTCGTCGGCCAGGTGCTTGGCGACGATGCCCTCGTAGGAGGTGGCGATGGTCATCCCGCCGAAGTCGCCGACGTCCTTGGCCGTGCCGGGCTCGGTGGCATAGCGGAAGGTGGAGCGGGCGAAGCCGAGCTGGAGGATCTCCTCGGCGTTGGCCCCGGAGTCCAGCAGCAGATCGCGGCCGGTGATGCCGATGTCGAGCTTGCCGGAGCTGACGTAGATCGCGATGTCGCGCGGTCGGAGATAGAAGAACTCGACGTCGTTCTCGGGGTCGACGAGAACGAGTTCCTTGGACTCCTTGCGCTGCTGGTAGCCGGCCTCATGGAGCATCGCCGACGCAGGTCCGGACAGTGAACCCTTGTTGGGGACGGCGATGCGCAGCATGAGACGGGCTTCCTTTGTTCGTGCGTATGTGACGGGGGCGGTGCTCAGAGGTGGGCGTAGACGTCGTCGAGAGAGATCCCGCGCGCGACCATCATCACCTGGACGTGGTACAGCAGCTGGGAGATCTCCTCGGCGGCGGCTTCCTTGCCCTCGTACTCGGCGGCCATCCACACCTCGGCGGCTTCCTCGACGACCTTCTTGCCGATGGCATGCACACCCTTGTCCACCAGCTCGGCGGTGCGGGAGGTGGCAGGGTCGCCGTTCTTCGCCTTGAGCTGCAGCTCGGCGAAGAGCTCTTCGAAGGTTTTGTTCGCCATGATGGTCCCCACCCTACGACGAAGGGCCTTCTCCTCAGCGCCAGGGTTCAGATACTGAACGCAGGATGGTCGCGGTGGAGAGTGCGGCGGTGACCGCCTCGTGGCCCTTGTCCTCGTTCGATCCCTCAAGACCGGCCCGGTCCAGCGCCTGCTCCTCGGTGTCGCACGTCAGCACACCGAAGCCGACGGGGACGCCGGTGTCGATGGAGACCTGGGTGAGGCCCTGGGTGACGCCCTGGCACACGTACTCGAAGTGCGGGGTTCCGCCGCGGATGACGACCCCGAGCGCGACGATCGCGTCATAGCCGCGACCCGCCAGCACCTTGGCGACCACCGGGAGCTCGAAGCTGCCGGGGACACGCAGCAGCGTCGGCTCGTCGATGCCCACCTCGTGCAGGGCGCGCAGGGCGCCGTCGACGAGGCCGTCCATGACCTTCTCGTGCCACTGGGCCGCGATCACCGCCACCCGGAGGTCGCCGCAGTTGCGTACGGACAGTTCGGGTGCACCCTTGCCGCTCATTTTTCTCCCTTGACGCTTTCTGTCGTGCTTCTCGCGCTCGTGCTTCTCGCGCTGGTTACTGGTTGCCGCAGGCGGACGCGGTGGAGGCGTCGAGCCAGGGCAGGTCGTGTCCCATCCGGTCCCGCTTGGTGCGCAGATACCGGAGGTTGTGCTCGCCCGCCTGGACGGGCATCGGCTCGCGGCCGTGGACCGTGAGTCCGTGCCGGACGAGCGCGGTGATCTTGTCGGGGTTGTTGGTCATCAGCCGGAGGCTGCGTACGCCGAGGTCCTCGAGGATCTGGGCGCCCGCCGCGTAGTCGCGGGCGTCGGCGGGCAGGCCGAGTTCGAGGTTGGCGTCGAGGGTGTCGCGGCCGCGTTCCTGGAGTTCGTACGCACGCAGCTTGGACAGCAGGCCGATGCCGCGGCCCTCGTGACCGCGCAGATAGACGACGACACCGCGGCCGGTCTTGGTGATGTGCTCCATGGAAGCCTGGAGCTGGGGACCGCAGTCGCAGCGCAGCGAATGGAAGATGTCGCCGGTCAGGCACTCGGAGTGGACGCGGACGAGCACGTCCTCGCCGTCGCCGATCTCGCCGTGTACGAGGGCGACATGCTCTATGCCGTCGACGGTCGAGCGGTAGCCGTAGGCGGTGAACTGCCCGAAGGACGTGGGCAGATTGACCTCGGCCTCCCGCTTGACGGTCGGCTCTGAAGAGCGGCGGTAGGCGATCAGGTCCTCGATGGAGATGATCGTCAAGCCGTGCTTGCGGGCGAACGGAATCAGCTCGGGCAGACGCAGCATGACCCCGTCCTCGCCCGCGATCTCCACGATCGCACCGGCGGGGCGCAGTCCCGCGAGCCGGGCGAGGTCGACGGCGGCCTCGGTGTGGCCGTTGCGCACCAGGACCCCGCCGGGCTTGGCGCGCAGCGGGAAGACATGTCCGGGGCGTACGAAGTCGGAGGCCTCGGCCTTGCCGCCGGCCAGCAGCTGGAGGGTGGTGGCGCGGTCGGCGGCGGAGATACCGGTGGTGACGCCGAAGGCCGGGCCCGCGTCGACGGAGACGGTGAAGGCCGTCCGCATCGACTCGGTGTTGTGCTCGACCATCTGCGGCAGGTCGAGCCGCTCCAGCTCCTCACCCTCCATGGGGGCGCAGATCAGGCCGCGGCACTCGCTCATCATGAAGGCGACGATCTCGGGTGTGGCCTTCTCGGCGGCGATGACGAGGTCGCCCTCGTTCTCGCGGTCCTCGTCGTCGACGACCACGACGGGCCGTCCCGCCGCGATGTCTCGGATGGCGTGCTCGACCGGGTCGAGGGCGAAGTCCTCGACGTTGTCGGTGGAGTACCAGGTGGGCTGAGCAGTCATGCTGCCGCTCCTTCCAGGGAGGGCTTGGCGCTCGTACGGGAGCGCAGCCACCAGTCGCGCATGCCCCACAGGACGAGCGCGCCGTAAATGATGTAGACGAATCCGGAGAAGGCGAAGCCGTTGGCGAAGTTGAGCGGCACGCCGACGAGGTCGACGAGCAGCCAGGCGAACCAGAACTCGACCATGCCGCGGGCCTGGGCGTACATGGCGACCAGCGTGCCGACGAAGATGTACGCGTCGGGCCAGGCGTCCCAGGACAGCGACGGGTAGAGGGTGAACAGGCCGCCGACGGCGAGCGTGCCGACGGCCGCGGCGGCGGCGAGGACTCCTCGCTCACGCGAGGTGGCGAAGCGGACCGCGATCGAGCCGTCCTGCGCCTGCTGCCGGCCGCGGGTCCACTGCGACCAGCCCCAGGCCGCGACGACCATGACCACGACCTGCTTGCCGGCACTGCCGGTGAGATGCGCGGAAGCGAACGCGACGAGAAGGATGAGACCGGAGGCGAACTGCGCGGGCCAGGTCCAGATCGAGCGACGCCAGCCGAGCGCGAGGGCGGTCAGGCCGACCAGGTTGCCGATCATGTCGGCCCACTTGATGTCCTGGCCGAAGGCCGTGAAGGCCTCGCTGTTCAGCCAGTCGACGGCACTCACTTCGCGCTCTCCTCGGCGTCCGCGGCGTCCGCCGACCGCGCGCCGAGCAGCCGCTCGACGTACTTGGCGATGACGTCGACCTCGAGGTTGACCGGGTCGCCGGGCTGCTTGATGCCGAGCGTGGTCAGCGCGAGGGTGGTGGGGATGAGGCTGATGGTGAAGTAGTCGGGTCCGGCGTCGACGACCGTGAGGCTGACGCCGTCGACGGTGATGGAGCCCTTCTCGACGACATAGCGGGTGAGGTCGGCGGGGAGGGAGATCTTCACGATCTCCCAGTTCTCGGAGGGCTTCCGCTCGACGATGGTGCCCGTGCCGTCGACATGGCCCTGGACGATGTGCCCGCCGAGCCTGCCACCGACCGCCATGGGCCGCTCCAGATTGACCCTGGAGCCTGCCTGGAGCGCGCCGAGACTGGAGCGGCCCAGCGTCTCGGCCATCACATCGGCGGTGAACTCGCCGTCGCCGAAGTCGACGACGGTGAGGCAGACGCCGTTGACGGCGATGGAGTCGCCGTGCTTGGCACCTTCGGTGACGACGGGGCCGCGCAGTCGGAAGCGGGAGGAGTCGCCGAGGTTATCGACGGCGGTGACCTCACCCAGTTCTTCAACGATTCCGGTGAACACGCTCAGCGCTCCTTCGGGGCGGTTTGGGGTACGGCGGTGATGCGCAGATCGGGGCCGATGCGTACGGTCTCGGTCAGCTCGAGCCGCAACGCTTCGGTGATCGTGGAGATTCCTGCGTCGGCGAGGGCGGCGGGGCCCGCGCCGAGGAGGACGGGGGCGAGATAGCCGACGACCTTGTCGACGGCGCCCGCGGCGACGAAGGCTCCGGCGAGCGTCGGGCCGCCTTCGAGGAGTACGGAGCGGATGCCGCGCTGGTGGAGGGCTTCCAGCAGGGCCGCCACGGACAGGCCGCGCCCGGCGCGGGGCAGCCTCACGACCTCTACGGCGTCGGGCAGTTGAGGCTCGGCGTCCTCGGCGACCGCGATCAGCGTGGGCGCGGCGTCGTCGAGGACACGGGCGCCCGGCCCGACCGCGGTGGCCTCGGTGTCGAGAACCACCCGCAAGGGCTGGACGGCGCCTTCGATGCCGCGCACCGCGAGATGCGGGTCGTCGGCGCGGGCGGTCCCGGACCCGACGACGACGGCATCGGCCTCGGCGCGCAGCCGGTGGACGTCGGCGCGCGACTCGGACGAGGTGATCCAGCGGCTGCTGCGGTCCTTGGCCGCGATGCGGCCGTCGAGTGTGGCCGCGTACTTCCACAGGACGAAGGGGCGGCCGAGGCGTACGGAGGTGAGCCAGGCGATGTTGCCCGCTTCGGCCTCGTCGGCGAGCAGGCCCGACTCGACCCGGACTCCGGCGGCGCGCAGGGTGTCGCCGCCTCCGGTGGCCTGGGGGTTGGGATCGCCGACCGCGTAGACGACCCGGCTGATCCCGGCCTCGATGAGCGCCTGGGCGCAGGGGCCGGTGCGGCCGGTGTGGTTGCAGGGTTCGAGGGTGACGTACGCGGTACCGCCGCGGGCCCGATCGCCCGCGTCCCGCAGGGCGTTGACCTCGGCGTGCGGGCCGCCGGCGCGCTGGTGGTGACCCGCACCCGCGGGCTCTCCGGAGGAGTCGAGAATGACGCACCCGACGACCGGGTTGGGGCTGGTGGAGCCGAGTCCGCGGGCGGCGAGCATGATGGCTCGGCGCATGGCGTCCACGTCGGCTGCGGTGGCCACCGGGTCCTCCTGCCTCTTCGGGCACGGACTCCGGGGCCTGTCGATGACGACAGAGAGCGGAACAACACTTCACGGCAGTCGCCGAGGCCGAGCACACCGACCGCCGCAGAGCGGCGATCAGCCACTACGGCCGGCGTACCGGAAAGGTCGCCCGCCGCGCACTGCCTCCCATCCGGACTTTCACCGTCGGTCCAGGAATTTCACCTGGTCAACCGGCCGCTGGATGCGGACGGGTCGCGGACTATAACCGCCGGTTCGGAATTACACCGACCCCGGAGTGCGCTGCTGCTGATACAGGGCCAGTGTGCCATGCCGCGCATGGGCTGTACGAGTGACCAACTGTGGACTGGCTCACAAGGTCCCCTCCGGTCGGCCGGTTCTGACCTATTGACCGCCCTGGTCTAGTCCTTTTAATCTCGGCGGCACCTCCGCTGTCCGTGGAGTGTCGACCGCCCGGCGGCGGAGAACCGGCCCTTGCCGCCGCCGGGTCTTCGGCCTCTGACAGGCTGAGGCCATGACGACGATCCTGGTGACAGGTGGTACGGGAACGCTGGGCAGCCTGCTGTGCGAGCGGCTGCGCGGGCGCGGACACGACATACGGGTGCTCAGCCGCCGCGCGAATCCGTACGCCGTGGATCTGCGCGAGGGTACGGGCCTGGACGCGGCGGTCGAGGGCGTGGACGCGATCGTGCACTGCGCCACCAGTCCGCGCGGCGGTGACGACAGGGCCGCCGGGCAGCTGCTCGCGGCCGCGCGCAGGGCCGCGGTGCCGCATCTGGTGTACGTCTCGATCGTCGGCGTGGACCGGCTGCCGCTCGGCTATTACGGCGTCAAGCACAAGGTCGAGCGGATGATCGAGGAGTCGGGTTCCGGCTGGACGGTGCAGCGGACCACGCAGTTCCACGATCTGGTGTTCCGCCTCATCGCCGGCGCGGCCCGGCTGCCCGCGCTTGCGCTGCCCTCGGGGGTGAGCGTCCAGCCGATCGACACGGGTGAAGTCGCCGACCGGCTGACCGAGTTGGCCCTGGGCGCTCCGGCGGGCCGGGTCGCGGACATGGGCGGCCCGGAGGTCCGCCCGCTCGCGGATCTGGCCCGCGCCTATCTCGGCGCGACGGGCAAGCGCCGCCCGATCCTGCCGGTGCGGCTGGCCGGGAAGGCGTACGCGGGCTACCGCGACGGCGCGCACCTGACGCCCGAACGGGCCGTCGGGAAGGTCACGTTCGAGCAGTTCCTGACGCGACGGCTCGGCTGAACGGACACCCCCAGGGGGCGCCTCAGCCTCCTGGGGTGAAGAGTTCGTTCTGTGCCGCCTCGCGCGCCGTGAGCAGCGCGCCGCTCAGGACCGCCGTGCCGCCCAGCTCCCCGGCACGTACCTCCGTACGCAGCGGGGAGAGCCCGGCCACCCGGGACTCGACCCGGGCCGCCAGCTCCGCGCCGCCGGCGTGGCCGACCTCGCCGCCGAGGACCACGCAGCCCGGGTCGAGTACGGCGGCGACCGCGGCCACACCGAGGGACAGCCGGTGGGCGAGGGCGTCGAGGAAGTCGCCCCGCCCGGCCGCCACTGCCGACCGCACCAGCTCCGCGGCCGGGGGCTCCCCGCGCCGGTCGGCCCCGACGCCGTGGTCGGCAGCGAGCTCGCAGATCGCGGCGGATCCGGCCAGTGAATGGAAGCCGCCGCCGCAGTCGACCGCGGAGGGTGTGCCCGTCGTGCCGGGCACCGGCAGGAAGCCGATCTCCCCCGCACCTCCGGAGGCACCCTTGCGGAGCCTGCCGTCGAGGAAGAGGGCCGCCCCGACGCCGTGTCCGAGCCACAGGAGGACAAAGGTGTCGCGGTCGCGTGCCGCGCCGAGGCGCTGTTCCGCGACGGCTGCCAAATTGGTCTCGTTCTCGACGAGCACCCTGGCGGGCAGCCTCTCCTGGAGGGCGGCGACCAGACGGCGGTGCCAGGCGGGCAGGCCCGAGGTGTCGCGCAGTTCGCCGGTGACCGGGTCGATCAGGCCGGGCGCACCGATGCCGACGCTGTGCAACCGGGGCGCGCCCGCCTCGCGTGCGGTCCGTTCCAGCAGCGCGACCGCCTGCTCGACCGCAGGCTCGGTGCCGGTGTCGCTGCCGATCGGGAGCGAGGCCTCGGCCAGGGTGACGCCGAGCAGATCCGCGACGACGACGGTCACGCTCTGGGTCCGTACGTCGAGAGCGGCCAGGTGCGCGCGGTCGGCGACGATCCCGTACACCCTGGCATTGGGGCCACGGCGCTCCGTGCCCGCCTCGCCGACGACCTGGATCAGGCCGGAGCCCTGCAGGCGCTCCACCAGGTCGGCGACGGTGGGCCTGGAGAGTCCGGTCCTGGTCTTCAGCTGCCCTGCCGTCAACGGCCCTTCCTGCTGCAGCAGTTGCAGGGCGTGCCGGTCGTTGATGGCACGGGCGGTGCTCGGTGATGCGGGCATGCCGGAATCCTTCCAGATCCCGCCCTCACTATTTATCAGGCAGGGTCCCTGATAGTTTACGCGGCACGACGACGGGGAGGGGCAGGGCATGGCGAACGAAGTGGTCTTCGGTCACCAGAGATTGAGGCGGGCGCGCTATGCCATCGCCGCCGTCTTCTGCGTGCACGGCGCGGTCACCGGCAGCTTCGCCACCCGGATCCCCTGGATCCAGGACCACGCGTCGGTCGGCGCCGGGCAGCTCGGTCTCGCGCTCGCCTTCCCCGCGCTCGGCGCGTCCGTGGCCATGCCGCTGGCCGGAAGGGTCAGCCACCGGTTCGGCGCGCGCAACGCGCTGCGGGGGCTGATCGTCCTGTGGACCCTCTCGCTGACCCTGCCGTCCTTTGCCCCGAATGTGCTCGCGCTGTGCGCGGCGCTCTTCGTGTTCGGGGCAACGGCGGGGATGGCCGACGTGGCCATGAACGCCCTCGGCGTCGAGACCGAGAACCGGCTCGACCGGTCGATCATGTCCGGGCTGCACGGCATGTGGAGCGTGGGCGCGCTGATCGGCTCGGCGGGCGGCACGCTCGCGGCCCACCTGGGCAGCGACGCCCGGCTGCACCACGCGCTCGCCGCCCTGACGCTCACCCTGCTCGGGCTCGTCGCCTGTCAGGGCGTACTGGACCTGCGCAGCGCGCCCGACGAGGCACCGCCGCCGCGGTTCGCGCTGCCGCCCAGGTCGGCGCTGGTCATCGGCGCGATCGGGTTCTGCGCGGTGTTCGCGGAGGGCGCGAGCCTGGACTGGTCGGCGGTGTATCTGCGGAACGAGATGGACACATCGGCCGGTCTCGCCGCCGCGTCCACCACCGCGTTCGCGCTGACCATGGCGGTGGCGCGGCTGGCCGGCGACCGGATCGTGGACCGCTTCGGGCCGGTGCGCACGGTACGGGTGGGAGGCGTGCTGGCGACGGCCGGCGGACTGCTGGTCGTCTTCGCCTCGCATCCGGCCGTGGCGATGACCGGCTTCGCGTTCATCGGGCTCGGGGTCGCCGTCGTCGTACCGCTGGCCTTCGCGGCGGCCGGGCGCAGCGGGCCGAACCCGAGCCAGGCGATCGCGGGCGTCGCCACGATCACGTACACCTCGGGGCTGATCGCGCCCTCGGCGATCGGGGCGGTGGCCGACGCGACAAGCCTGGTGGTCTCCTTCGGCCTGGTGACGCTGCTTGCGTCCGGGCTGGTCGTGGGCGCGGGGGTACTGCGGTCGGCAGGGCGGGACAGCGTGAAGTCCGGCGTCGCGGACGCGGTGGTCGAGCGGCTGCCCTGACGCGAGGGTGCGGGCCTGGGCTTGTCGACGACGGTCCAGGGCCCTTGTCCGAGCCGGCTGTCGGCGCGTACGACAAGTGCCTGAACTGCCTTGCTCAGTGCCGGATCGCCCTGGTCGAGCCGCGATTTGGCCTCGGTGAGCCGCTTGCCGTCGATCACCACCGTCTTCGGCACCGGATACGAGCCGGACGTGGCCGCGGCCCGGACGACGTGATCGGTACGAGCACGGTGGCACAGGCGGCGACAGCCGTGAGCACAACTCCCAGGCGCCGTCGGGGTCTTCCGGCCATCGCACCGCGGCGCGGGCGGCACCCGTGAAACCCGGCGTACGACGCCTCTGCCGCCCGTCCTCCGTTCTGGGGAAGCCCCGGCCCGTCACCGCGCCATTTCGCCGCCGGCTGGGACGCTGCCTGCATGGCGCAGATGGAACATGTCGCGACCCGGGCCGGCCGTCACCTCTTTCCGGTCGACTCCGTGGTGGAACGGATGCACGAGCTGCGCGACGACTGGCCCGTCACGGACGGGGTCGCCGTCTTCAACCGGGTGTATCTGGCCGTCACGCAGGAGATCGACCGGCACATCGACGGCGGTGGCTTCCAGGACCGCCGGGCCGCCGCCACGCTGGACGTGCTCTTCGCCCGCCGCTATCTGGCCGCCGTGGACGCGGCGGCGGAGGGACGCCGTCCGCCGGCCTGCTGGCGGCCGCTGTTCCAGTACCGGCGCCATCCCGGCGTACGGCCACTGCAGTTCGCGCTCGCAGGCATCAACGCGCACGTCGGGCACGATCTGGCACTCGCCGTGGTCGACGCCTGCCGGGAGCTCGACTGCGAACCCGCCGGTCTCGAGGCCGAGTTCGACCGCGTCGGCGACATTCTCACGCTCCTTGAGGAGCGCATCCGCGAGGATCTGATGCCGGGCCCCGATCTGCTGGAGATCGCCGATCCGCTCACCCACCTGGTCGGCTCCTGGAGCCTCGACCGGGCTCGCGAGGGCGCCTGGTCGGCGGCGCGGCTGTTGTGGGAAGTACGAGAACTCCCCGGCCTGGCCGAGGAGTTCACCGAGCGGCTCGACACGGGTGTCGGTCTCGTCGGGCGCTGTCTGCTCACGCCCTGGCGCTGACAGGGCGTCGACAGGGCGTTCCGTGCGGCAGACGCCCGAGCAGTTGAACACCGTCCGGGGCCGGCCGGATCGCGGCCGGCCCCGGACGGTCGCTTTCAGTCCTCCGGCAGTTCGACCGGAGCGATCTCGTCGTACAGGTCGCCGGGGCCCGGATTGCTCGGGTCGGTCGCCCCGCCGAACTGGTGCATCACGCCCCACACCGCGTTCAGCGCGGTCTGCACGGCGCCCTCGGCCCAGCCCGCCGTCCAGGAGATGTCGTCGCCCGCGAGGAAGATGGCGCGCTTGTCCTCGGGCAGCCCGTCCTGCATGAAGTGCGTGAACAGGCGGCGCTGGTAGCGGTAGTGGCCCGGCAGGTTCGCCTTGAACGCGCCCATGAAGTACGGCTCGTTCTCCCAGGACACGGTGACCGGGTTGCCGATGATGTGGCTGCGGATGTCGACGTTCGGGTAGATCTCGCCCAGGGACTTGAGCATGACCTCCATCCGCTCGTTCGCCGGCAGCGGCAGCCACTTGAGGCTGTCGTCGCACCACGTGTACGAGAGGCAGATGACGGCCGGCTTGTCGGGCCCGTTGTCGAGCAGGTAGGTGCCGCGGGTCATCCGGTCGGTGAGCGTCATCGACATGACGTCACGGCCCGTCACCTCGTCCTTGTCCAGCCAGAACGGCCGGTCGACCGGGACGAACAGCTTGGACGACTCCATGTAGTGGGTGCGCTCCATCGCCGTCCAGTGGTCGATGGGGAAGAGCGAGTCGTCACAGGCGATCTTGGAGAGCAGCATCCAGGACTGCGCGGTGAAGATTGCCGCCTTGTACGTACGGATGTCGCCGGAGGCGTCGGTGACGGTGATCCGGTTGCCCGCGGTGCGGTGCATGCGGGTCACTGCCGGCTTCGGGTCGCCCTCGTGCAGGGAGGACAGCGAGGTACCGGGCGCCCAGTAGGTGATCTTGGCGGGCTCGCGGTCCCAGAGCCGCAGCGGCAGCTGCTGGCTGCCCTCGACGATGCCGCGGTGGTGGTCGTCGGCCTCGGAGTAGACGACGCGCAGGATCTCCAGGATGGAGTTGGGGAAGTCGGTGTCCCAGCCGCCGGTGCCGAAGCCGACCTGGCCGAAGATCTCGCGGTGCCGGAAGGACTTGAAGGCCTCGGACTCGCAGAGGAAGCCGTAGAAGGTCTGATTGTCGAGCTTCTCGACCAGCTTCGCCCAGATCTCGCGGATACGCGGCACGTCGCGCTCACGCATGGCGCGGTTCATGTCGGAGAAGTCGGCGCCCTCCTCCAGACAGGCGTTCCAGGCGTCCATCACATCGCGGTAGACCTGCGGCAGGTCGTCGATGGTCTCGGCGTAGTGGGACTCGCCCTTGAGGTCGACGACGGTCGACGGGGTGCTCGGGGCAAGGGGGTTGGGGAAGGGCTGCGTGGTCAGACCGACCAGGTCGATGTAGTGCTGAAGCGCGGTGGAGGAGGGCGGGAAGCGCATCGCGCCCATCTCGGCCGACAGTTCGTTGGTGCCGGTGCCCTCGAAGCCGACGGTGCGCAGCCGGCCACCGATCTGGTCCGCCTCGTAGACGACGGGCTTGAGGCCCATCTTCATCAGCTCGTACGCGGCGACGATGCCGGAGAGCCCGCCGCCGATGACGGCGACCTCGGTGCCGTGCTCGGTCGCGGGTATCTGGCCCAGGCCCGCCGGGTGGGCGAGGAAATCGTCGTACGCGTAAGGGAAGTCCGGACCGAACATGGTGATCGGCGGCTGCTCGTCGGCGTGCTGGACAGCAGTGGTGGGCACCGTGGACGTCATGGGGTACGGACTCCTTGCGGGGAAAGCGTGTGCGGCGAGCGGGGAGAGGTTCAGATCCGAGCGGGGAGAGGTTCAGATCAGGGAGCCGTAGAGGCCCGGGCGGCGGTCGCGCAGATAGGGATTGGCCTCGCGGGAGGCGCTCAGCAGGGCCGGATCGACCTCGCCGACGACCAGTTCCTCGCCCCGCCCGGCGCGGACGCGGGTCGTGCCGTCGGGGCTCGCCAGGCAGCTGAGTCCGACGAACTCGAACTCCCCTTCCGGGCCTGTCCTGTTGACGTACGCGATGTACATCTGGCTCTCGAAGGCCCGCACCGGGACGACCGACTCGGCCACGAACTGGAAGGGGTGCATCTGGGCGGTGGGCACCAGCAGCAGATCGGTGCCGGCGAGCGCGTGCGCCCGGACGTTCTCCGGGAACTCCACGTCGTAGCAGATCAGCATGCCGATCCGGATCCCGCCGAGCTCGGCCTGGACAACCGGCTGCTCGCCCGGGGTGAACCACTGCTGCTCGAAGCAGCCGAAGAGATGGGTCTTGCGGTAGTTCGCGAGGCTCTCGCCCTCGGGGCCGATCAGCTGCGCGGAGTTGAAGATCTTCTCGCCGTCCCGCTCGGGATAGCCGTACATCACCGCGATGCCGTGGCGGCGGCCGATCTCGGCGACGGACCGGGCGGCGGGGCCGTCGGCGGGCTCGGCCAGCACGGGCACCTGGTCGCCGATCGCGTACCCGGTCAGAAACATCTCAGGGCCGATCAGCAGTCCGGCACCGGCCGCCGCCGCGCGGGCCGCGGCCTCGTCGAGCACCTTGAGGTTCTCGGCGACCGAGCCCGGTCGGCCGGAGCTCTGGAGCAGGGCGGTGCGCAGCGGGGGCATCGGCAACCTCTGGGCGATGTATGCGGGGTGAAGAAGACATTAAAACGGTACGGTCCGGACTCCCGCCGGGACAACCCGCGACCGTTGCGTGTCGATGGCCGATCCATTGCGCCGTGCCCGCCCGCGGCGGTGATTCGTTGCGTGCCGCCGCATCGGAGCGGCGTCACCGGTCGGAGCGGGATCGCAGAAACAGTCCGGGATCAGCCCGCTCAGGCGGGCGCGCCCGAGGAGAAGCGCCGCAGCAGCGGGGAGAGCACCAGCACCGATTTGGTGCGCACGACGAACGGCTCGCCCGCGATCCGCTCCAGCACCCGCTCGAAGTGGCGCATGTCGGAGGCGAAGACCTGGACGATCGCGTCCGCCTCACCGGTGACGGTGGAGGCGGACACGACCTCTGGGTAGCGCTCCATGCCGCGGCGGATGGCGTCGGGCGAGGTGTTGTGGCGACAGTAGATCTCGACGAAGCCCTCGGTCTCCCAGCCGAGCGCCGCCGGGTCCACCCGGACGGTGAACCCGGTGATGGCGCCTTCGGCGCGCAGCCTGTCGACCCGCCGCTTGACGGCGGGCGCGGAGAGGCCGACCTCGGAGCCGATGTCCGCGTAGGAGCGGCGGGCGTCCTCGGCGAGGGCGTGGACGATGCGTTCGTCGAGTTCGTTCAGTCGCACTGCGGGTGGATCACTTCTCTGCCGTGGCCAGTCGGGAGCGGCGCATGCCGTATCCGAAGTAGAACACGAGGCCGACGATCATCCAGCCACCGAAGACCATCCAGGTGGTGCCCGGCATCGTGTACATCAGATAGGCGCAGAAGGCGAAGCCGAGGATCGGGGTGAGCGGGAAGAGCATCACCGTGAAGGTGCGGTTCATGTCGGGGCGCTTGTAGCGCAGGATCACCACGGCGACGTTGACCAGTGCGAAGGCGAAGAGCGTGCCGATGCTGGTGGCGTTGGCCAGTTCACCGAGCGGGATGAAGGCCGCGAGGGCTCCGCAGAAGAGCGAGACGATGACGGTGTTGGCGCGCGGGGCGCCGGTGCGCGGGTTCACCTTGGCGAACAGCTTGGGAACCAGGCCGTCGCGGGACATCGCGAACAGGATGCGGGTCTGGCCATAGAGCACGGCGAAGACCACCGACGCGATGGCGACGACCGCGCCCGCGGCGAGCACGACGCCCCAGATGCTCTGGCCGGTGACGTCCTTCATGATCTGGGCCAGGGCCGCCTCGGTGCCTTCGAAGTCCTGCCACGGCATGGCGCCGACGGCGACGAGCGCGACCAGGCAGTACAGCACGGTGACGATCAGCAGCGACAGCATGATCGCGCGCGGCAGGTCCCGCTTGGGGTTCTTGGCCTCTTCACCGGCGGTGGAGGCAGCGTCGAAGCCGATGTACGAGAAGAAGAGGCTGGCCGCGGCGGCGCTGATCCCGGTCACGCCGAGCGGGGCGAGCGGGGTGTAGTTGCCGGCCTTGATGCCCATGAAGCCGATGCCGATGAAGAGCAGCAGCGTCACGATCTTCACGCCGACCATGACGGTGTTGATCCGGGCGCTCTCCTTGGCACCGCCCATCAGGAAGACCATCGCGAGAAGCACGACCACCAGCGCCGGCAGGTTGATGAGGCCGCCCTCGCCCAGCGGTGCGGAGACCGCTTCGGGGATGGTGACACCGATGGTGCCGTCGAGCAGCTCGTTGAGGTATTCGCCCCAGCCGACGGCCACGGCGGCGACCGAGACGCCGTACTCCAGGATCAGACACCAGCCGCAGATCCAGGCGACGATCTCGCCCATGGTGGCGTACGAGTACGAGTACGAGGAGCCGGAGACGGGGATGGATCCGGCCAGCTCCGCATAGGAGAGCGCCGAGAACAGCGCGGTCAGGCCGGCGATGACGAACGAGATCGCGACCGCCGGACCGGCCAGCGGGGTGGCCTCGCCGAGCACGACGAAGATGCCGGTGCCGAGCGTCGCACCGATGCTGATCATGGTCAGCTGCCACATGGTGAGCGAGCGGCGCAGTGAGCCGCCCTCGCCCTGGCCGCCCTCGGCGACCAGCTGCTCGACGGGCTTACGCCGCATCAGCCGGGCGCCGAGGCCCGGGCTTTGGGCGGTGGACGGCTCGGTGGCGGGTGGGGCTGCGCCGGCGTCAAGCACTGCGGGGCTCCTTCATGGCTGCGGGTCGGCGGCGGGTGACCGGCGGCCCGCGGGCATGGCGAAGAAGCCCGCGCATGAGGGGAGGGAACCGCCGAGCAGACGGTCACCGCCACTCCTGGTACGGGGAGTGAGCCTACGAGCCGCACGCTCGTGCCCGTAATGCAGGGTTGTTGCGCATCTGCGAACGATCATTGCGCGATGACGGGCGCCACGGGGAAACATTGCGCTCCGGTGAAAGAAAGCCTCACAGCTCCCGAAGACGGTCGACGATTTCGCGCAGCAGCCCGGGGTCGTCGAGACCCTCGTGGGTGACCGGTGCGGAGACCCTGACGAGCCCGGCTTCGACCAGATCGGCGAGCAGGACACGTACGACGGTCAGCGGCAGATCCGCGTCGGCGGCGATCTCGGCGACGGGGCGCGGCTCGCGGCGTACCAGTTCGAGCAGGGAGCTGCGGGCATGGTCGAGCGGCGGCGCGGACCCGTCGAGGTCGAGGGCCGTGACCTGGGACATCAGATCGATGCCGTGCTCGGAGGCGGGACGGGTCCGGCCCTGGGTGACGGTGTACGGCCGCACCAGGGGACCGGTCTCGTCCTCGTACCAGTGGTCGCTCACGGGTCAGGCGTCGGTCGCCTCGGCGGCCGAGCGCGTGGGGACGGCCATGTGCCGGCCCACCCGCTTGACCAGCAGTGCCATCTCGTGGGCGAGCTGCCCGACGTCGGTCTCGATGTCGGAGAGCACCGCGAGCCTGCTGCCGTCGCCGGCCGGGGTGATGAAGAGGAAGGCGTTGTCGAGCATGACCATCGTCTGGCGGACGCTCCCGGCCTCGAAGCGGTCGCCCGCTTCCTTGGCGAGGCTGTGGAAGCCCGCGCACACGGCGGACAGATGCTCGATGTCCCGCCTGACCATGCCGCGGGACGCGCTGCTGACCAGACCGTCGGCCGTCAGCAGCACCGCCTGGCGGACGTGGTCGGTCCTGGCCAGCAGATCGTCCAGCAGCCAGCCGAGGCCCGACTGATCGCCGGTGCTTGTCTCAGCCATCGTCGTCCGTCCCTTCATCTGTCGTGCGGGGGCGCCGTGCGGCGCTCGGCGACGCGGGGCCGACGCTATCGCCCTTGCGGCCACGGTCGAGGCCGGCCTGGAAAGCTCCGAATATCGAGCGCATCTCTTCCGGGGACACCTCACGTTCGGGTCCGCCGGCCGCTGCCGGGGGCGTCTCGCGCAGTGGGGCGGCGAGCGAGGCCTGGCGGACCCGGGTGGGCAGCCCGCCCAGCGGCGGACCTGGGGCGGCCGGTGGCGCGGGCTCGGGTTCCTCGGGGGCACGGTCGTGCACCGCGGGCACGGCCTCCAGCGTCCTGGGAGCGGGCACGGCACGCACCGGCCGGGGCCTGTCCCGGGGCTCGGCGGCCGGCTCCTCGACGGGGGCGAGGATCGCGTGCGGCAGGAGCACCACGGCGGTGGTGCCGCCGTACGGCGACCTGGTGAGGGTCACGCCGATCCCGTGCCGCTCGGCGAGCCGCCCGACGACGTACAGGCCGAGGCGCTCGTCCTGCGCCGGGTCGAAGTCGCCGGGATGCGCCAGTGTCCGGTGGGCCTGCTCCAGTTCACCGGCGTCCATGCCGAGCCCGCGGTCGTCGATCTCCAGCACGAAGCCGTTGCGGGCGTCCGAGGTCCGCATGGTGACCTGGGTGTGCGGCGGGGAGAACGCGGCGGCGTTCTCCATGAGTTCGGCGAGCAGGTGCACCACGTCGGCCACGGCCTCCGCGCCGATACCGACGGCGGGCATCGGCGGCACCACGACCCGGGTGTAGTCCTCGATCTCACCGGCCGCCGCGGACACGATGTCGGCCACCGGCACCGGCCGGCGCCAGCGGCGTCCCGGGGTCGCGCCGGAGAGGATGATGAGCCCTTCCGCGTGGCGTCGCATCCGGGTCGTCAGATGGTCGATCCGGAACAGGTCCTCCAGCGTGTCCGGGTCGCTGGTGCGCCGCTCCAGCGTGTCGACCAGCTTGGACTGACGGTGGACCAGTGCCTGGTTGCGGCGGGCGATGTTGAGCAGTACGGCGAAGATTCCGCGGCGCAGCGTCGCCTGCTTGACTGCGGCCTCGACGGCCGCCAGACGCGCGGCGTTGAGCGCCTGCCCGACCTGGCCGATCTCGTCCGGGCCCCGGTGGTCGTCGCCGAAGTCCAGTGGCGGGGCGACCGCCGCCGCGTCCACCTCCTCGCCCGCGCCGAGCCGCTCCATCACGTCGGGCAGCTGCCGGGTGGCCAGCACATCGGCGGCGTCGCGCAGCTCCTCCAGACGGCGCGAGATGCGCCGCCCGCTGACCATCGAGAACCGGATCGACAGACCGACGGCGACCAGCCCGAGCACGCCGACGACGGCCGCCTTGACCATCTCGCGGTAGGCGAAGGCCCGCCCGCGGTCGGCGGTGTTGAGCGCCGAGTCGGTACACAGCAGCATGTACCGCTTGACCGCGCGGTCCGTCGTGGTCCGCCACGACTCGGCGGCCATGGCCTTGCCCGCGCCGGACGCGCCCGCGCGCAGCAGGGCGTCCTCGCCCGCGGTCAGCGCCCGGTACTCCTCGCCCTTCTCGAAATCGGCGAACAACTGCCGGGAGTCGTCAGGGAGATCGGCGACGTACGTACGGTGGAAGACCCGCCGGTCCTCGATGGTCGCGGTGAGCGTGTCGTACTGCTGGTCGGTGAGGCGGCCCGAGGCGCGCGCCCCGGCCACGAGCGCGTCCTCGCGGGAGACGAACTCCCGTACGCGCACCAGCTCGACGACGACCTGGCTCTCGCGGGCCATCTGACCGGCCTGGAGGGCGGTCAGTGTGGACTGCACGTCGAAGGTCGGCTCGACCATGGAGGTGTACGCGTCGACGGCGCCGTCCCAGGAGATCGTCCGCGCCATCACCTTCTCCCGCAGGTCTTCGAGACCGTCGACGGAACGGGCCATCGTGTCGAGGGACTGCCGCTGACGTCCGGACAGATCCTCGCGCCGGTCCCCGTCACCGATGGCTTCGCGCATGGCACGCACGGCCCGGTCGGTCGAGCGCTGCTGCTGGGTCAGAGCGGCGACGGCCGCGGAACTGTCCTTGCGCCCGGCTCCCAGATACTCGGCGGAGATCCGGCGTTCGATCTGGATCTGGCCGACGGCGGTGTCGACGGGCGTGCCGAAACTCTCGTACACACCCTGTACGCGGATCAGGGCCCGCAGGTCTCCCGTCACCGACACCATGGCGAAGGTCCACAGCGCCATCAGGGCGATGACGGGTATGACCGTCAGAGTCACGATCCGTCCACGGATCGTGGGGCGGCGCAATCGCCGGCGCATGGTCTCCCCAGAGCAATAGGACAACTGATCAGCGGTGGTTACCCCCCGGTAGGGGCAGTCAAGCTACGCGACGGGACAGGGACAACGCAATGTTCCTGGAGGTAACCGCCCCCAACCCCTGGAGGTCCCCGGTGAGCTGGCTCGATCCCCGCCCCTTTCTGTGTGGAGTTGCCTGGCTGGAGCAGGGACGCGCGGTGCGCGCGGACCCCTCGGATCTTGGAAGGCTGCCGTGGGACACCGTGCAGCGCGCGGCACTGCCCATCGGTGTGCGGCTGGAGTTCACCGCCGAGGGCGCGCACGCGGTGGAGATCCGCTACCGCGCCTCGGTGCCGGGAGAGACCGATGCCCTGCGCACCGTCGCCCACTGCTTCGCCCTCTGGCAGGACGGCGCCCTCGTCTCCGAGACGATCGCCGAGCCCGCCGAGGAGACGGTGGTCACCGTTCCCCTCCCCGCCGGTGCCCGCGGCCGGTTCACGGTCCACCCACCGGAGGCCCAGTCCCCCGTGATCCTCGGTCTGCGCGGCATCGGCGGCATCATCGCGCCCGCGCCCCGTCAGCCGCGCTGGCTCGTCCACGGCGACTCCATCACCGAGGGCTGGTGGTCCACCCGCCCCGCCCACTCCTGGCCCGCCACCGCCGGCCGGATGCTGGGCCTGGACACGGTGAACCTCGGCTACGCGGGCACGGCCCGCGGCGAACTGGCCACCGCGGAGCAGCTGTCGGCCCTCCCCGCCGATGTGATCACTCTCGCCTTCGGCACCAACTGCTGGACCGGAGTGCCGTGTTCGGCCCCGCTGCTGTACGAGACGACGCGCGCGTTCATCGCGCTCGTACGCCAGGGGCATCCGCGGATCCCGCTGCTGGTCCTCTCCCCCGTGCTGCGGCCCGAGGCCGAGCAGGTCCCCAACCGGCTGGGCGCGACGCTCGCCGACCTGCGTACGGCGATGGAGCGGGCCGTCCTGGACAGCGGGGAGGCCACCGGCGACGGGCGGCTCCTCCTTCTGTCGGGAGGGGACCTGATCGACGCCTCCCAGCTGTCCGACGGCGTGCACCCCGACGACGAGGGCCATGCCGCGATGGCGGCCGCAGTCGCCGGCGTACTGCGCACGAAACTTGTCCAGGAAACCGACTGATAGAAGTGCGACAAGTGGGGTAGACGAGCCGAGATGGACGCGGAACCACATGTGGTGATCGACCACTCGCCACAGATAGACAGCGCGGGGGCCCGAGGGGCCACCGCGGAGTTTCTGCTGCAGCACTGCCCCTGGGCCGACCTGGACGCGGTGCTGCTGGTCGTTTCCGAACTGGTCTCCAATGCGGTACGGCACACCGCCGGATGGTGGCAGCTGCATCTGAGGGCGGGGCAGGACACGCTGGTGGTCGAGATGGACGACTCCAGCCCGCTGCCTCCGGTGCCGCGCGAGCCCGACTTCGCCGGCGGCGGCGGTTTCGGCTGGCACATGGTGCTGAGTCTCGCCACACAGGTGGAGGTCTGCCCCCTGCCGTACGGAAAGCGGGTGCAGGCGACCTGGCTGCGGCAGGCGCACTAGCTCACTGATCCGGCCTGATCGACCGGACAGGGCCTGATGGGGGTGTCCGGTGGATCACCCCCGACCGCGCACACGGGAAAGCGGCGTCCCGGACGGCCGGGACGCCGCTTCTCCCGTGGGGGGTCCTCGGGGGGGCGACGGGTGGATCACTCCACGACGAGCAAGCCCTCACGCAGCCGCTTGGTGATCCGCGTCAGCAGCCGCGACACATGCATCTGCGAGACGCCGAGCTCCACTCCGATCTCCGACTGGGTCATCTCCTCGCCGAAGCGCATGCGCAGGATCCTCTTGTCCCGGTCGTCGAGCTCCTCGATGAGCGGCTTGAGTGCCTGGACGTTCTCCGCGATCTCCAGATCGGCGTCCGGCGCGCCCAGCCGGTCCGACAGCGGCACCGGCGCGTGGTCGGAGGCGTCGTCCATGGGCATGTCGATCGAGCCCGCGGTGTAGCCGTTGCTGGCGACCACGCCCTCGATGATCTCCTCCTCGTCGAGCCCGAGGTGCCCGGCGAGCTCGGAAGTGGTCGGCGCCCGGTCCAGCTCCTGGGAGAGCTCGTCGGTCGCCTTCGCCAGATCGATCCGCAACTCCTGCAGCCTGCGCGGCACATGGACTGCCCAGCTGGTGTCGCGGAAGAACCGCTTGATCTCTCCGACGATGTACGGAACGGCGAACGTCGCGAATTCCACCTCGCGGCTCAGCTCGAACCGGTCGATCGCCTTGATCAGGCCGATGGTGCCGACCTGGACGATGTCGTCCATCTGCTCGGCCCGGTTGCGGAACCGGCCCGCCGCATACCTGACCAGCGCCAGGTTCAGCTCGATGAGGGTGTTTCGTACGTACTGGTGCTCATGCGTCCCCTCGTCAAGCGAGGCAAGCCGTACGAAGAAAAGCTTCGAGATCTCGCGCGCGTCTCTGGGTGCTACCTCTCCAGGATTCGGCACAGACGGAAGATCCAGCTCCGCCATGTTCGGGCGCTGTGTGCCAGGCTGTGTGAGTTCGGTCGTGACCGTGCTCGCCGTGGACACTTCGTCCTCCCCTGCTCGTGGTCAGTGCAGGGCGCGTATACCCAGGGATGCGCTACGCATGCCTGCGCGATCGGGAGTTGAGGAATTACCGCGTCCGGCCGCCGCGAGCTTCGCGAGGGCCGGACGTGGCGTGGTCGATCCTGGGTCCTGTCGGGCCGATCTTGCCGGACTGAATTAGTTCCAGCTGGCGTGCAGCGCCTTGCCCTCGGCGTAACCGGCGGCGCTCTGGATGCCGACGATCGCCTTCTCGGCGAACTCCTCCAGCGAGCCCGCACCCGCATAGGTGCAGGAGGAGCGGACGCCCGCAATGATCGAGTCGATCAGGTCCTCGACACCCGGACGGGTCGGGTCGAGGAACATCCGCGAGGTGGAGATGCCCTCCTCGAACAGCGCCTTGCGGGCGCGGTCGTACGCCGACTCCTCGCTCGTACGGTTGCGCACGGCGCGCGCGGACGCCATGCCGAAGGACTCCTTGTACAGGCGCCCGTCGGCGGCCTGCTGGAGGTCGCCCGGGGACTCGTAGGTCCCGGCGAACCAGGAGCCGACCATGACGTTGGAGGCACCGGCCGCCAGCGCCATGGCGACATCGCGCGGGTGGCGCACACCGCCGTCGGCCCAGACGTGCTTGCCGTACTTCTTCGCCTCGGCGGCGCACTCGAGCACGGCCGAGAACTGCGGACGGCCGACGCCCGTCATCATGCGGGTGGTGCACATGGCGCCGGGGCCCACACCGACCTTGATGATGTCCGCGCCCGCCTCGATCAGATCGCGTACGCCCTCGGCGGCGACGATGTTGCCCGCGACGATGGGCACCTGCGGGTCGAGCCCGCGGACCGCCTTGATCGCGGTGATCATCGACTCCTGGTGGCCGTGCGCGGTGTCCACCACGATGGTGTCCGCTCCGGCGTCGAGGAGCTGCTTGGCCTTGCCGGCGACATCGCCGTTGATGCCGACGGCGGCGGCGATGCGCAGCTTGCCGTTGGCGTCGACGGCCGGGGTGTAGAGGGTCGCGCGCAGGGCGCCCTTGCGGGTGAGGATGCCGGCGAGCCGGCCGTCCTTGTCCACGGCGGGGGCGTAGCGGCGGTTGGCGTGGTCGAGTTTGTTGAAGGCGTCGCGCGGGTCGATGTCCGCGTCGAGCAGCAGCAGGTCCCGGGACATGACCTCGGACAGCTGAGTGAAGCGGTCCACGCCGGACAGGTCGGCGTCGGTGACGACACCGACGGGCCGGTGGTCGGCGTCGACGACGACGCCCGCGTCGTGGGCCCGCTTCGGCAGCAGGGACAGCGCGTCGGCGACGGTCTGGCCGGGGGCGAGCACGATCGGGGTGTCAAGGACGAGGTGACGCGTCTTGACCCAGGAGATGACCTCGGTGACGACGTCGATCGGGATGTCCTGGGGAATGACGACGAGGCCGCCGCGGCGGGCGAGCGTCTCGGCCATCCGGCGGCCCGCGATGGCGGTCATGTTCGCGACGACCAGCGGGATGGTGGTGCCGGTGCCGTCGGGGGAGGACAGGTCCACGCCCTGGCGGGAGCCGACGGCCGAACGGCTCGGCACCATGAATACGTCGTCGTACGTCAGGTCGTACGGCGGCTTCAGGTCATTGAGGAAACGCACGTGCAGAACATCCCAGTCGATCGGAGTTGGCCCCCGGGCATCTCAGCCGGGGAAATCGCACGTACTTCATTGTCCCATGGCCGTACGCAAGTGATGCCCGGGCAAAAACTCCAGCTCACGGGCATGGCCCCCGGCAGATCCTCCAAACGATCCCGTCCCCGCGTGCGTCAGTCGTCCGGGTCCGCCCGGTCCAGCGCGGGCCGCGGCCCCGGGGGCGCAGCCAGCAGATGGTCCGCGGCGGCGGTGTCCGTCACCAGGCTGGTGACGAGCCCGGAGCGCAGTACGGCCGCGATCGCCTCCGCCTTGCGCTGACCACCCGCGATCGCCACCACCTCGGGGATACGGCGCAGCCGGTCGGCCTCGACCGTGATGCAGCGTTCGCCCAGGTCACGGCCGACCCGGCGGCCCTCCGCGTCGAAGAGGTGCGCGGACATCTCGGCGGCGACGCCGAGCGAGGCGTAGTGCGCGCGCTCCTCGTCGGTGAGCATGTCGTGCACGGTCGAGATGCCCGGCTCCCACGAACCGATGGAGACGGCGGCGACGGTGACCTTGTCGAAGTACTCGAAGGCACGGGCGATGCCGGTCTGGTTGCGCAGGGCCGCGGCGGTGGCCGGGTCCGGCAGCAGCATCGGGGCGTAGATGGGGTGGGCCTCGCCGCCGGAGACCTGCGCGGCGCGCCGGACGGCCTCGACCGAGCCGCGCTCGGCGGTCCCAGCGTCGTACACGCCCGTGAGCTGCACGACCGTGCACGGTGGCAGCCGGTCGAGCGCGGCGGCCATATGGATGGTGGACCGGCCCCAGGCCAGCCCGAGCACATCGCCCTCGTTCACCAGCTCGCCGAGGAGGTCGGCGGCCACTTCGCCGAGGTTCTCCGGGTCGGGCGACTCCTCCTCGCCCTCCGCCGGGGATTCGACGACGACCGCGTGCCGCAGTCCGTAGCGGGCACGGAGCGCGTCCGAGCGCTCCGCGTCCAGCTCTGCGGGTACGCGGATCTCGATCCTTACAAGATCACGTTCGAGTGCGGTTTCCAGGACCCGGGCGACCTTGAAGCGGCTGACGCCGAACTCCTCAGCGATCTGGATCTTGGATTTGCCCTCGAGATAGAAGCGGCGGGCCATGGCCGCCGCCTGCACCAGCTCAGCGGGTCCCATCCGCATGGCTGACCGGCCCGTCGACACCGCGATCTCCTCACTGCTGTACACACTACGGATCCGTCATCCTGTCAGATCCGGCGGTTCTTGATCAGCCCTGTTGGGTTGAGTTCACTTGCTTGTGGCTCAGTGGTTGCAAGCCCACGCCGCCGAGGAGATGGTCTCCTCGGCCTTGGCGCGCAGCGAGCGCACCGCCTGCGCCGGGTCCTTGGCCCCGTAGACCGCCGAACCGGCGACGAACACATCCGCGCCCGCTTCGGCACACCGTTCGATCGTCGCGTCCGATACGCCGCCGTCGACCTGGAGCCACAGCTCGAGGCCGTGCTTGGAGATCAGCTCACGGGTGCGGCGGATCTTCGGCAGCATGATGTCGAGAAATGCCTGACCACCGAAGCCGGGCTCCACCGTCATGATCAGCAGCATGTCGAGCTCGGGGAGCAGGTCCTCGTACGGCTCGATGGGCGTCGCGGGCTTGAGCGCCATCGAGGCGCGGGCGCCCTTGGCCCGGATCTCCCGCGCGAGGCGTACCGGCGCGGCCGCCGCCTCGACATGGAAGGTGACGGATCCGGCCCCCGCTTCGACGTACTGCGGAGCCCACCGATCGGGGTCATCGATCATCAGATGGCAGTCCAGCGGGGTGTCCGTCGCCCGGCTGAGAGATTCCACGACCGGCACGCCCAGGGTCAGATTGGGCACGAAGTGGTTGTCCATGACATCGACATGCAGCCAGTCGGCGCCTTCGACTGCCTTCGCCTCCTCCGCCAGGCGCGAGAAGTCGGCGGAGAGGATACTGGGGCTGATCTGTACGGCCATGGGCCAAGCCTGCCACGTTCCGGAGCGCTTCCCTTCCGCGGTACGACTCCCGGTACGGACCAATGGCTCCCCGGATCAGCACACTCCGTGCAATCCTGGCGATTCGGCCCACAAGTGAGGGCGATGCGGCCCGCCGCGAGGGGTAATTGGGGGCGTCATGCCGGACGCAATCAAGGGACAGGAGCGGCCCAAGAAGGGTGTCGCGCATTTCGTCTGCGGGCGGCGCAGCAAATGGGTCGTCGTGGTGCTGTGGCTGGCGGTGATGGTGCTCGCCTTCCCGCTGGCATCGAAGCTCGGCGACGCCCAGGACAACGACGCCGCGTCCTGGCTGCCGGGCAGCGCCGAATCGACCCAGGTGCTCGAGGAGTCCAAGGAGTTCAGGCCCGAGGTCATCCCGGCGGTGGTCATCTACGCGCGCGACAGCGGGCTGACCCCGGCCGACCGGCAGCAGATCAACGAGGACGTCGCGGAGATCAAGCAGCTGCGGGACCACGGAGTGCGCGGCAACGAGACCCGCGGCCCCATCTTCGACCGGCCGGTCGACCCGCGGGCCGCCCAGGTCTTCGTGCCGATCACGATGGACGAGAAGGGCTGGGACCGGATCGCGCCCGCCGTCGACTCCATCCGCGAGATTACGGGCAAGAGCAGCACCGGGCTGGAGGTGCACATCACCGGCCCCGGCGGCACGGCCGCCGACTTCTCCGAGGCCTTCGAGGGCATCGACTCGACCCTGCTGTTCGCGGCCATGACTGTCGTGATCGTGATGCTGCTGATCACCTTCCGCAGTCCGACGCTGCTGCTGGTCCCGTTGATCTCGGTGATCGTCGCGCTCTCCGCCGCGCAGGCGCTGATCTATCTCCTGGCCACCCATGCCGATCTGACCGTCAACGGGCAGAGCGCGGGCATTTTGACCGTCCTCGTCTTCGGCGCGGGGACGGACTATGCGCTGCTGCTGGTCGCCCGCTACCGGGAGGAGCTGCGCCGTCACGAGGACCGGCACGAGGCCATGGCCCTGGCGCTGCACCGCGCCGGGCCCGCCGTGCTGGCCAGCGGCGCGACCGTGGTGCTCGGCATGCTGGTCCTGCTGTTCGCCGAAATGAACTCCACCAGCGGTCTCGGCCCGGTCGCCGCGATCGGCGTCGCGGTCGCCCTGGTGGCCATGATGACGCTCTTCCCCGCCCTGCTGGTGATCTTCGGCCGCTGGATGTTCTGGCCCGCGATCCCGCACCTCGGCTCGGCCGAACCCACCGAGCGGGGCTTCTGGTCCCGTACGGGACGGCGTATCGCCGGCCGCCCGCGAGCGACATGGGGCATCACCGCCGTCATCCTCGCGGCCTTCGCGCTGGGGCTGACCCAGCTGCGGGCCGAGGGGATCAGCAATGCCGACGCCTTCACCGGCGAACCCGATTCGATCGTCGGGCAGTCCGTTCAGGCCCAGTACTTCCCCGCGGGCAGCGGCGACCCCCTGGTGATCATCACCAATGCGCCACAGGCACGGACGGTCGGCGAGACCGTCGCCACGACCTCCGGCGTGGTTCCCCGGTCGATCACCATCCCGCCCGGCACCAAACCCCTCAACGACGGCCGCGTGCTGTTCGAGGCGACCATGACGGATCCCGCGGACAGCCAGGCGGCCAGGGACACGGTCGAGCGGGTACGGGACGCCGTGCACGCGGTCCCGGACGCCGATGCCCAGGTGGGCGGCGGCACGGCGGCGGTGCTGGACGCGGAGACCGCCACCACGCGGGACAACTATGTGATCATTCCGCTGGTCCTGGTCGTGGTGCTGCTGGTGCTCACGCTGCTGCTGCGCGCCGTGGTCGCCCCGCTGCTGCTGATCGGGACGGTGGTGCTGTCCTTCGCGGCAGCGCTGGGCCTGAGCGCGCTGGCGTTCCGCTACATCTTCGACTACGCCGGCGAGGCGACGGACTTCCCGCTGTTCGTCTTCGTCTTCCTGGTGGCGCTGGGCATCGACTACAACATCTTCCTGACCACCCGTATCCGCGAAGAAGCGGGCCGCCAGGGCACCAGACGGGGCGTGCTGACCGGCCTGGCTGCGACGGGCGCGGTCATCACCTCGGCGGGCCTGGTCCTGGCGGGCACCTTCGCGGCGCTGGGCACACTCCCGATGGTCGCCTTCGCGGAGATCGGCTTCGCGGTGGCGCTGGGCGTGCTGCTCGACACCTTCGTCGTACGGTCCGTGCTGGTCACCGGTCTGTTCCTGGACGTGGGGCCGAAGATCTGGTGGCCACATCGACTGGCCCGCGAGGACGAGCCACGGACACCGGAGCCCGCGGTGGCGGGCAGCGGGGTGTCGGGCGGAGGTTCCTCGCCGAACAAGCCCGAAGGGTCCTGAGACAACGAGCACCTGAGGCTCGGACCTGTCCGGTCGATCGCGCCCGGCTTTAGCCTGAGGGAGTGCCCGGCGAACCGGTCACGCTGTTTCTCAGCGGCGACGTGATGCTCGGCCGCGGTGTCGACCAGATCCTTCCGCACCCCGGTGATCCGACGCTGCCGGAGATCTGGCTCCGCGACGCCCGCGCCTACGTCGAGCTCGCGGAGGCGGCGAACGGCCCGATTCCGCGGCCCGCCGACTTCACCTGGCCCTGGGGCGACGCGCTGCGGGTGCTGGACGAGGCCGCGCCCCACGCACGGATCGTCAATCTGGAAACCAGCGTGACGCAGCACGACGAGATCGCCCCCGGCAAAGAGGTCCACTACCGGATGCACCCGGCCAACCTGCCCTGCCTGGCCGCCGCCCGTCCTGACGTGTGCGTACTGGCCAACAACCATGTCCTGGACTACGGCCGCCCCGGGCTGGAAGAAACACTTGACGCGCTGAGCGCCGCCGGGCTGCGTACGGCAGGCGCGGGACGCAGCTCCGGCGAGGCCCGGCGCCCCGCGATCGTCCCGGCGGGACACGGCCGGCGTGTCCTGGTCTTCTCCTTCGGGATGGCATCCAGCGGCATCCCGCGGAGCTGGGCCGCAACGGAGGACCGGAGCGGGATCGACTTCGCGGAACCCTCGCTCACCGCAGCGGCCGACGTGGCCGCACGGGTGCGGCAGGCCGGACAACCGGGCGACATCACGGTCGCCTCGATCCACTGGGGTACCAACTGGGGCTACGACGTCCCCCGCGACCAGATCCGCTTCGCCCACGCACTCGTCGACGGCGGCGTGGATGTCGTGCACGGGCACTCCTCGCACCATCCCAGGCCGCTGGAGGTGTACGGCGGGAAGCTCATCGTCTACGGCTGCGGCGACCTGATCGACGACTACGAAGGCATCGGCGGCTACGAGCAGTACCGGGACGACCTGCGGCTGCTGTACTTCGTCTCGCTGGACCCCGGGACCGGCAGGCTCCACGACGTACGCATCACACCGATGCAGGCCCGGCGGATGCGTCTGCGGCACGCCTCGCCCGAGGACGCCCGGTGGCTGCACGGCGTCCTCGACCGGATCAGCCACCGCTTCGGCTCCCGCGTCGAGTCCGGACCGGACGGCACCCTCGTCGTCCGGCCGTCCCGGGAATGAGCGGGCGCCATCACAAGAGAATCACATCGGTTCGTCCCCACTGCTCACTTCGGTGGACGCCATCTAGAGTCACGCCAGCCGCCGTGCCAGAGGACCGATCTTCGTTCCGACAGCGCGGTCAAGCGCCTCGAAGGGGAAGGACCGAACGTGCGCAACCGTTCTCTCATAGCTGTCACCGCCGCGCTCGCCGCCGGAGCACTCTCGCTCACAGCGTGCGGCTCCCGTGACACAGGCAAAGCCAACGACGCCGCCGGCGAAGGCACCGTCGTCACCATCGGTTTCGACGCGCCGTTGACCGGGGAGCTCTCCGCTCTCGGCCTCGGCATGAAGAACTCGGTCGACCTCGCCGTCAAGCAGGCCAACAAGAACAAGGAGGTGCCGGGCGTCACCTTCAAGATCCAGGCTCTCGACGACCAGGCACAGCCCTCCTCCGGCCAGCAGAACGCGACCAAGCTCGTCGCCGACAAGAGCGTCCTCGGCGTCGTCGGCCCGCTGAACTCCTCCGTGGCCCAGTCCATGCAGAAGGTCTTCGACGCGGCCCAGGTGGTCGAGGTCTCGGTCAACACCAACCCCGCCCTCACCCAAGGCGACAAGTGGGACAAGGGGGAGAAGGCACGGCCGTTCAAGACGTACTTCCGGACCGCGACCACGGACGCCATCCAGGGCCCGTTCGCCGCCGAGTACCTGTACAACACGGCCAAGAAGAAGAAGGTCTTCGTCGTCGACGACAAGAAGACCTACGGCGCCGGCCTGGCCGCGACCTTCTCCGCCCACTTCAAGAAGCTCGGCGGCGCGGTCGTCGGCACCGAGCACGTCAACCCGGAGGCCAAGGACTTCGGCTCCGTAGCCACCAAGATCAAGAACTCGGGCGCGGACGTCGTCTACTACGGCGGTGAGTACCCGGTGGCCGGCCCGCTCAGCGCGCAGGTCAAGAAGTCGGGTGCCACGATCCCGCTCATCGGTGGCGACGCGATCTACAGCGACGAGTACCTCAAGCTCACCGGCGCCCGCGGCGACGGCGACATGGCCACCTCCGTCGGCGCACCCGTCGAGGACCTGCCCTCCGCCAAGAAGTTCATCGAGGACTACAAGGCGGCCGGGTACAAAGAGGCGTACGGGGCATACGGCGGCTTCTCCTACGACTCGGCCTGGGCGATCATCCAGGCGGTCAAGGCCGTGGCCAAGGACGGCAAGCTGCCCTCCGACGCCCGCGCCCAGGTCACCGAGTCCCTGCAGAAAGTCTCCTTCGACGGAGTCATGGGCAAGGTCTCCTTCGACGAATACGGCGACGCCACCAACAAGCAGCTCACCGTCTACGAGGTCACGGGCGGTGCGTGGAAGGCGGTCACCACCGGCACGTTCGGAGGCTGACCACCGCAGTGGCGTCACGGGGCCGGGCTGCTTCCTCCTGGACGGAGGGAGCAGCCCGGCCCCGCCTCAGACCCCGCCGCCCGCCGCCGCCTCGTCTCAGGCCGTACGGCGCAGCAGCGCGAGGTACATCGCGTCCGTGCCGTGCAGATGCGGCCACAGCTGCACATCGGGCCCGTCACCCAGCGCGGGAACCCCCGGCATCAAAGGCCTGGCGTCCACCAACTCGGCCTCCACGGCCTCGCCGCCGCGGCCCTTGAGTACGTCGTCCACGACGACCCGGGTCTCGGCAAGGTGCGGCGAGCAGGTCGCGTATCCGACCACTCCCCCGACCCGTACGGCCTTCAACGCCTCGCGCAGCAGCCCGCGTTGGAGCGGCGCGAAGCCCTCCAGGTCCTCGGGGCGGCGACGCCAGCGGGCCTCGGGGCGGCGGCGCAGCGCGCCGAGGCCGGTGCACGGGACATCGACGAGTACGCGGTCGAAGCAGCCCTCACGCCACGGCGGACGCGTCCCGTCCGCGGCGATGACCTGGTACGGGCCGGGGTTTCCGGCGAGTGCCCGCTCGACCAGACGGGCGCGGTGCGGCTGCTTCTCGGAGGCGAGGAGCGATGCGCCCCGCTGCGCGGCGAGCGCGCCCAGCAGCGCCGCCTTGCCGCCGGGTCCCGCGCAGCCGTCGAGCCAGCGCTCGTCGGGTCCGTCCAGCGGCGCGTTCGCGAGGGCGATCGCGACGAGCTGGCTGCCCTCGTCCTGGACACCGGCCCGGCCGTCGCGTACGGCCTCGATGGCGCCGGGCTCGCCGCCCTCGGCAAGCCGCACGGCGTACGGCGACCAGCGCCCCGGCAGCCCGGACTCCTCGCCCAGCACATCGAGCAGTTCGCCGGTGGTGGAGCGGCCGGGCCGGGCGACGAGGGTCACCTCGGGCCGCTCGTTGTCGGCTTCCAGCAGGTCCTCGATCCCGGCGCGGGGGCCGCCCAGCGAGTCCCACAGCGCGGAGACGACCCACCGCGGATGCGAGTGCACCACGGCCAGGTGGTCCTCGGCGTCGTCCTCGTACGGCGGAGCGACCCGTTCCAGCCAGGTGTCCAGATCGTCCTGCGAGATCTTGCGCAGCACGGCGTTGACGAACCTGGCCCGACCGTCGCCGAGCACCACCCGCGCCAGCTCCACGCTCGCGGAGACCGCCGCATGCGTGGGGATCCGCGTTCCGAGCAGCTGGTGGGCGCCGAGCGCCAGCACGTCGAGCACGGGCGGGTCGACCTCGCGCAGCGGCCGGTCGATGCACGCCGAGATGATCGCGTCGTACGTGCCCTGGCGGCGCAGCGTCCCGTACACGAGCTCGGTGGCGAGGGCCGCGTCGCGCGCGTCGAAGTCGTCCTTCTCCCGGGCCTTCTTCAGCAGGGGCGGCAGGACCAGGTTGGCGTACGCGTCCCTCTCGTCGACGGCCCTGAGCGCCTCGAAGGCGAGGATCCGCACGGGATCCTTCTTGGGGCGGCGGTACGGCTTCGGGGGACGGCGATGTGCCTGCTCGTTCAAAGGTGCTCCGCGATCGAAAGGGTCGAACGCCCTCAGCCTACTTCCGCCGCGCCCACCTTCCCGCCCGTCTCCCACCACCGCCCTTGCACGACGGCGCTAGGCCGTGTTTTAGAACTAGCGCCGTCCGCCCGTAGGGCGGGGCTCGCGGCGTCTGGTGCGTGCAATCGCAAGGCGGAGGGTCATCCTCGTACTGGACGTACTTGGATGAATCCGACAACGCAGCGAGTGTGCGTGCCAGGCGTCGCGGGCCAGGCGGGAGTTCTAAAACACGGCCTACGCGCCGACTCCTTCTCCCGGGACGATGCGCACCCCGCGCGCCCAGTCGGCCGCGCGCATCGGCTTCTTGCCCTGCGGCTGGACCCAGAGCAGCTCGACGGCGTGCGATCCGGTGCCCACGTACACATTGTTCTTGCCGACCGAGAGCTCGCCGGGCTTGAGCGCTGTGTGGTCCGGCACCAGTGCCACGTGGATCAGCTTGAGCCGCTCCCCGCGGAAGACGGTCCACGCGCCGGGCGCCGGGGTGCAGCCGCGGACGAGGCGGTCGACGCGCAGCGCCGGGGCCTTGAAGTCCACATGGGCGTTCTCCACGGTGATCTTCGGCGCGAGCGAGATGCCCTCGGCCGGCTGCGGCACGGCCTGCAGGGTGCCGTCCTCGATGCCGTCCATGGTCGCGGCGAGCAGCCCGGCGCCCGCGAAAGCGAGCCGGGTGAGCAGGTCGCCGCTGGTGTCGGTGGACCGTACATGCTCGGTGATCACGCCGTAGACCGGCCCGGAGTCGAGGCCTTCCTCGATCAGGAAGGTCGAAGCGCCGGTCATCTCGTCCCCCGCGAGGATCGCGTGCTGGACGGGTGCGGCTCCCCGCCAGGCGGGCAGCAGCGAGAAGTGGAGATTGACCCAGCCACGGGCGGGCACGTCGAGGGCCACCTTGGGCAGCAGCGCGCCGTAGGCGACGACCGGGCAGCAGTCGGGCGCGATCTCGCGCAGCCGCTCGATGAACGCCTCGTCGCGCGGCCTGGCCGGCTTCAGCACCTCGATCCCGGCCTCCTCGGCACGCTGCGCGACCGGGCTGGCCACCAGGCGGCGACCGCGCCCCGCCGGCGCGTCGGGCCGGGTGACGACGGCGGCCACTTCATGCCGGCCGGATGCGATCAGGGCGTCCAGGGCGGGTACGGCGACCTCGGGGGTGCCTGCGAAGACGAGCTTCATCGGTGGCTGACTGCCTAATTCTCTCGTAGCGGTTCCGGAGAGAGGCAAGTCCTTCCCCGGACTGTTCGATTGCGGGTCCTCGATGCCTTCTAACTGCCTGGCGGCTGACGCCTCCTGAGAGAGCGGCACGTAGACCCGGCTCTGGTGGTAGCCCTGCGGGCGCCGAGCGGACGCCTAGTTTCCTCCCGGCTCGCGCAAGCCCCAACTGAGAGCGGCGCTTCTCGGCGTCTCCACGGCTACCACCAGGGCACCATCGAGCGATGACGACTTCGTCGATCCTGAGCGCGCAGCTCCGGCATCTCCGTCCTGCGACAGGAACGACGCTCGGCACTCTCGAAATGTAATCACCCAACGGAGTTGTCACTCGTTGGTGTTGGTGGTGCGAGCCTGCTCCACGGTGACCTCTCGCGATGCCTGAGCCGCAGAGCCCTTGGCTAGACCGAGGCCCGTGAAGTGCGCTGGTGCCGCGAACGGCTAGTGCGATGCCGGCCCGATAGCGAGGCCTGGAATTAGGGAGCCGCGTGGCCCACTTGCGCTCGTCACCAGCGCAGATCTCAGCGCCAAGGGGAGGAAAACCTTGATCTACTGCGGAATCGACTGGGCCGAGAAACATCACGATGTCGCCCTGATCGACGACGCCGGCCAGCTGCTGGCCAAGCGTCGCATCACCGATAATGCGGCAGGCTACAAATTGCTGCTCGACCTGCTCGCCGAGTACGGCGACACTGCAGACAACCCAATTCCGGTCGCGATCGAGACCAGCCGCGGCCTCCTCGTTGCTGTCCTGCGGACTGGCAAGCGGAAAGTATTCGCGGTCAACCCCATGTCTGCCGCCCGCTACCGGGACCGGCACGGTGTCTCTCGCAAGAAGTCGGACCCCGGCGACGCCCTCGTTCTGGCGAACGTCCTGCGCACTGACATGCCCATGCATCGTCCGCTGCCGGCCGACACCGACCTGGCACGCGCCATCGCAGTCCTCGCCCGGGCACAGCAGGACGCCACCTGGAACCGGCAGCAGATGGCCAACCAGCTCCGCTCGCTGCTTCGCGAGTACTTCCCCGCAGCCCTGGACGCCTTCACCGGCTGGCAGAACGGACTGTGCCGACCTGAGGCTCGCGAACTGCTGAAGCTCGCACCCACGCCTTCTCAGGCTGCACGCCTGTCTCGCGCCCAAGTCCGTTCCGCTTTGAAGCGCGCCGGTCGCAGCCGCCGAATCGACGTCGAGGTCGACCGGCTCCGGGCAGTGTTCGGCGGAGACTACGCTCACCAGCCGCCCCTGGTCGAGGTGGCTCTCGGCAAGCAGACGCTCGCTCTCCTGCGGCAACTGGAAGCCGCATGCGTCGCTGCCGACGAGCTCGCGAGGGCGGTGGAGGAGGCATTCCCTCAGCATCCGGACGCTGAGACCATCTGCAGCTTCCCCGGCCTCGGCGTCCAGCTCGGTGCCCGGATTCTCGCCGAGGTCGGAGACGACCGCGACAGGTTCGCCGATGCCAGAGGCCTCAAGGCTTACGCCGGTTCGGCACCCGTCACCCGCGCCTCCGGAAAGAAACACCACGTAGGGCGACGCATGGTCAAGAACGACAGGCTCAACCATGCCGGATACCTGTGGGCCTTCTCCGCCATCACCGCATCCGAGGGAGCGGGCGCCCACTACCGACGCAGGCGAGAGCACGGAGACTGGCATGCCCAAGCCCAGCGGCACTTGTTCAACCGCATGATCGGGCAGCTTTACCACTGCCTCAAGGAGGGCGAGCTGTTCGAAGAGCATCAGGCGTTCCCCTCCTCTCTAGCGGCAGCGGCTTGACGAGTTAGCCCCGTGCGATGTCTCTCAGGCTGATGCGTGCCGGCAACTGCTCGTCCGTGCGGTGACGAGCAGCACACCAGTCTATGGGGCGGGGCTGCAGGGGGCGTACGGGCGGCCGTGCGCCCCGCGCACATACGCATACGCCCCTGCCCCGTGACCACATCGCCGGGTGGAGCGTTGGTCAAGAGAGATTGACCGAAGCGGGCCGCCCCGGATGCGGCCCAGCCCCTTTTCAACGCCGGTTCGAGAGGCTTGTCAATGGCCGACCACGCAACCCACGACGCCCAAGCCCGGGCAAGTCTGCACCTGTTGGTGCGTGACATCGAGCGGGTCCGCCGGCAGGTGGACGCCTTGCGCACGCTCACCGCCCAGCTGGGCAATGTCTACCGCCCGCGCCGCTCAGGCCCCTCCACGGGCTTCGTCGTCTACGGCAGAGCCCCGGCCCCGACCGTCCGTCTGGCGCAGGAGCTGCGGGACAGCGTCGAGACGCTGGTGACCGCGGCGGTGGACTTCGACCGTTCGCTGGGCTTCTCGTGGGACGCGGTCGGCTCGGCCCTGGGAGTCACCAAGCAGGCGGTGCACCGCCGGTACGGAGCACGGCGGGCCGCGCAGCAGGCGGGCACCGCTGATGTGGACCACGGCGGGGAGACGGCGCCGACCCGCACGCTGCCGGTGGGCCCGAGCCTGTCGGCCGTCCCCGCAGCCCGCACGATGCCGCCGCAGTCGGCGGCCCCCGGCCAATCCCACCGCGAGGAGACCCGCCCGAGCGCCTTCCCCGGCCCGCGCAACGGCTGACCTCCCGCCCGGCTGCCCCTGCCCCCACGGGTGGGGGCAGTCGCTTGCTGTTCCGGCCCCTGCGCGTCAGCCGATGTCCGGCGGGTCGACCCTGATCCGTACCTGCTCGGTGCCCCCGCGGGCCATCCGGGCCGCCTGGGCCGACTTCAGCGCCGCGGCCAGTGCCGCTCCGCTGCCCGGCGGCACCCGGAGCAGCACCCGCTCCCATGTCTCGCCCACCGGGGGATCACCCGGTCTGCGGGTCCTGCCCGGGTCCGTGCCCCGGAGCGGGACCGGGCCCAACACCTCGGTGTCGCCCGGCAGTTCGGCACTCGCCACAAACGCGGCGACCGCCTCAGCACGGCCCGACACGGCCGCCATCCGCGACACCGGCGGGAACCCGAGCTCCGCCCGTTCGGCCAGCTCGCGCTGTGCGTGCCCGACCGGATCCCAGCGCACCAGCGCCTGTACGGGACGCAGTGTCGGCTCGGCGACCACCACCACCGTGCCGCCCTCGCTCTGCCCGCGTACCAGCGAGGCCGCGTCTATCCAGCGCCGCAGCGCGTCCTCACCCGCCCGCAGATCGGGCCGACCCAGCATCGCCCAGCCGTCGAGCAGCAGCGCCGCCGCGTATCCGCCCTCGGCGACGGGCTCCGCACCGGGCGTGCTCACCACGAGCGCGGGCCGATCGGGCACGCTGTCCAGCACATGGTCCCGGCCCGATGTGCGCACCTGGACGGCGGGGAAGGCACGGCCCAGCTCCTCCGCCGTGCGCCGGGCGCCGACGATCTGGGCGCGCAGTCTCGTACCGCCGCACTCGGCGCAGTGCCAGTCGGGCGCACCGCGCCCGCACCAGCCGCAGTTCAGATCGCGCTCGTCCGGCGCCTCCAGCGGGCCCGCGCAGTGCCGGCAGCGCGCGGGCGTACGGCACCGCTCGCAGGCGAGCCTGGGCACATAGCCGCGCCTGGGCACCTGAACCAGCACCGGTCCGCTCTTCAGCCCGTCCCGCACGGTCCCCCAGGCCAGGCTCGGAAGCCGTGCCGCCCGCGCGGCCTCGTCGCGCGCGAGCTCGCCGTCCCCGACGGTACGCACGAGGGGCGCGCTCTTGCGCACCTGCTCGCGGTCGGCGATCAGCGGCAGCGCCCAGCCGCTCTCCACGAGCTGGGCCGCCTCGACCGTGCAGCTCGTACTCCCGAGCAGGAAGCCGCATCTGTCGTGGGCGGCCCGCAGCTCCAGTACCTCGCGCACATGCGGGAACGGCGCGTTCTCGTCGCTGTGGCTGGAGTCGCCGTCGTCCCAGATCGCGACCAGGCCGAGGTCCTGAACGGGGGCGAACATCGCGGCCCGGGTACCGACGACGGCGCGCACGGACCCGCGTCGCACGGCGAGCCACTGCCGGTAGCGCTTCTCGGGGCCGGACTCGGCGGTGAGCAGGGCGTGGCGCCCCTCCCCCAGCAGCGCGGTGAGCGCGGCGTCGACCCGCGCGGCGCGCCGCCCGTCGGGCACGACGACCAGCGCGCCCCGCTCCGAGGCGAGCGTCGCGGCGACGGCCCGCGCGAGCTCGTCCGGCCACTGGGGCCCGGGCAAGGCCGTCCACACCGCCCGAGGCGCGCCACCGGTCGCGAGCGCCTCCAAGAACGCCGCCCCCCTGCCGTACCGCACCCAGCTGCCGGGCTCCGGCGCACCGGGCGCCGGCAGCGGCTCCGGCGAGGGCTTCGCCTCGGCCCGTCCGTTCCGCGGCGGAACGGCGAGCTGCAGCACGTCCGCCAGGCTCCCCGCGTAGCGATCGGCGACCGCACGCGCCAGGCCAAGCATCTGCGGGCTGAGCACCGGCTCGGGCGAGACCACATAGGCGAGCGCGGCCAGCGCTCCTCCGTAGTCCGACTCGGCCCGCCGCTCGATGAGGAACCCGTCGATCAGGCCGCCGCCTTCACGCCGTCCTTCCCGCACCCGGTGCCCCCCGGCCCCGAACCGCACGCGCACCCGCACCCCGGGCTGCGCGTCCGCGTCCAGCTCCTCGGGCACGGCGTAGTCGAAGTACTGATCGAGATGCAGCACGCCCTTGTTGACCATCACCCGCGCCACGGGCAAATCCTTGGCGAGCGCGGCCCCTCGCCAGGTCCGCGGCTTCGCCTTGGGCACCTTGGCCTTGCGCACCGTCTCCCGAATGAGCGCAAGCTGCTCCGGCCCACCGGCGGCGGGCTCTTCGGGCTGCTTGTTGTCGCTGCTCACAGCCAAATTCCTACCAGACGTCACTGACAGTGCGACCAGGACCGACGCTGCGACCAGGACGCACGACGGCCCCGGACCGTCACGGTCCGGGGCCGTCAGGCATGGTCCTCGCTTACAGACCCGCGGCCTTGCGCAGCGCGTCCACGCGGTCCGTGCGCTCCCACGTGAAGTCCGGCAGCTCACGGCCGAAGTGGCCGTACGCCGCGGTCTGCGCGTAGATCGGGCGCAGCAGGTCCAGATCGCGGATGATCGCCGCCGGGCGCAGGTCGAAGACCTCTCCGATGGCCTGCTCGATCTTCTCGACGTCGACCGCCGCGGTGCCGAAGGTCTCGACGAAGAGGCCCACCGGCTCGGCCTTGCCGATCGCGTACGCGACCTGGACCTCGCAGCGGGCCGCGAGGCCGGCGGCCACGACGTTCTTGGCGACCCAGCGCATCGCGTACGCCGCGGAGCGGTCCACCTTCGACGGGTCCTTGCCGGAGAAGGCGCCGCCGCCGTGGCGGGCCATGCCGCCGTAGGTGTCGATGATGATCTTGCGGCCGGTGAGGCCGGCGTCGCCCATCGGGCCGCCGATCTCGAAGCGGCCGGTCGGGTTGACCAGCAGCCGGTAGCCGTCGGTGTCCAGCTTGATGCCGTCCTCGACGAGCTGCTTGAGCACGTGCTCGACGACGAACTCGCGGATGTCGGGCGCGAGCAGCGAGTCCAGGTCGATGTCCGACGCGTGCTGCGAGGAGACGACCACGGTGTCCAGGCGCACGGCCTTGTCGCCGTCGTACTCGATGGTGACCTGGGTCTTGCCGTCGGGGCGCAGGTACGGGATGGTCCCGTTCTTGCGGACCTCGGACAGACGGCGCGAGAGCCGGTGTGCCACGTGGATCGGCAGCGGCATCCGCTCGGGGGTCTCGTCGCAGGCGTAGCCGAACATCAGGCCCTGGTCGCCGGCGCCCTGCTTGTCGAGCTCGTCCTCGTCGCCCTCGACACGCTTCTCGTACGCGGTGTCGACGCCCTGCGCGATGTCCGGCGACTGTGCGCCGATGGAGACCGAGACGCCGCAGGACGCGCCGTCGAAGCCCTTCTTCGAGGAGTCGTAACCGATCTCGAGGATCTTGTTGCGCACCAGCGTGGGGATGTCGGCGTACGCCTTGGTGGTCACCTCGCCGGCGACATGCACCAGACCGGTGGTGATCAAGGTCTCCACGGCGACCCGGGACGTCGGGTCCTCCCGCAGAAGGGCGTCGAGAATCGTGTCGCTGATCTGGTCAGCGATCTTGTCGGGGTGACCCTCGGTCACGGACTCCGAGGTGAACAGACGACGGGACACAATGCTCCCTGGGGTTGCAGCGGCTGCTGGCTGATCATTGGCGGACCGGCCGGGGGCTGCGCCCCGCGACGTTCCATGAGCAGTTTATCCGGCGCTCTCCCACCGTGGTCCACCCGTCTCGCTCCGTGGGAGCAGTGTGACGTGTGTTTCGACGCGGGGCTGCAGAGCGACAGACCGGGTTCCTGGGTCAGTATGCCGGACTTCTTGGGATTTCATCCGTACATCGAAGCGAACCCAAGAATTCACCCAAGGCGCGGCACGACCAGGTCCCAGACAATGTCCGCCAAGGACTCCTTGGGTCCGTACGGAACCGGCGTCTCACCGCCGTCCGCGGCGAGCACCACGGCCTCGTTCTCCTCCGAGCCGAAGGTCTTTCTCTCCCCCACCTCGTTGACCACCAGCAGGTCGCAGCCCTTGCGGCGCAGCTTCTCGCGGCCGTTGGCGAGCACGTCGTCGGTCTCCGCGGCGAAGCCGACGACCACCTGGCCCGGGCGGGCCCGCTCGGTGGAGATCTCGGCGAGGATGTCCGGGTTGCGGACCAGCACGATGGGCGCGGGCTCCTGGCCGTCCTTCTTCTTGATCTTGCCCTCGGCGTACGCGGCGGGGCGGAAGTCCGCGACCGCCGCGGCCATCACCACGGCGTCGGCGTCCGCCGCGGCCTTGAGCACGGCCTCGCGCAGCTGGACGGCCGTGCCGACGTGGACGACGTCGACGCCCGCCGGGTCGGCGATGCCGGTGTTGGCCTCGATGAGCGTGACGCGGGCGCCACGGGCCGCTGCGGTACGGGCCAGGGCGTACCCCTGCTTGCCCGAGGAACGGTTGCCCAGATAGCGCACCGGATCCAGCGGCTCGCGCGTGCCACCGGCGCTGACGACCACATGGCGGCCCGCGAGATCCGGGGCCGCCACGCCGCGGGCGAGCACCCGCCGGCAGACCTCGAAGATCTCGCCGGGGTCGGGCAGCCGCCCCTTGCCGGTGTCGACGCCGGTGAGCCGGCCGACCGCGGGCTCGATGACGACGGCACCCCGGCGGCGCAGTGTCGCGACGTTCTCCTGGGTCGCGGGGTGCTCCCACATCTCGGTGTGCATGGCGGGCGCGAAGATCACCGGACAGCGGGCCGTGAGGAGCGTATTGGTGAGCAGGTCGTCGGCGAGGCCGTGGGCCGCCTTGGCGAGCATGTCGGCCGTGGCCGGGGCGACGACGACCAGGTCGGCCCCCTGCCCGATCCGTACGTGCGGAACCTCGTGGACATCGGCCCAGACCTCGGTCGACACGGGGTGGCCGGAGAGTGCGGACCAGGTCGCGGCCCCGACGAAGTGCAGCGCCGACTGGGTCGGCACCACCCGTACGTCGTGGCCCGACTCCGTCAGCCTGCGCAGCAGCTCGCACGCCTTGTACGCGGCGATGCCTCCGCTGACCCCCAGAACGACCTTCGGCCTGTCCACCACGGAACTCCCCGCTCCCGACGACTCGTACATGCCCATGCTGCATCAATCCGGGGGGACGACCCCCGCGGGGACCCCGAACAGACCTCAGGCCCGGCGGACGTGCCGCCGGGCCTGAGGTGAAAAGCGTAAAACGCTACTGAGCCGGGCCCTCAATGGCCTCCGAGGTCAGCAGACCCGCGTTGATCTCACGCAGGGCAATCGAGAGCGGCTTCTCGTGGACGTGGGTGTCCACCAGCGGACCGACGTACTCGAGGAGACCCTCGCCGAGCTGCGAGTAGTACGCGTTGATCTGGCGCGCGCGCTTGGCCGCGTAGATAACAAGGCTGTACTTCGAGTCGGTGGCCTCGAGCAGCTCGTCGATCGGCGGGTTGATGATGCCCTCGGGCGCAGTGATGGAAGAGGACACTCTCTAGCCTTCCGAAGAACTTGCACAAATGATCGGACAAAGATCAAACAACTTCCATCAAGGCTAGCAGCTCACGCGCCACGTCCTCGACGGAGGTATTGACCAGGGTGACATCGAACTCAGACTCGGCGGCCAGCTCCACCTTCGCGACCGCCAGCCGGCGTTCGATGACCTCGGCGGACTCGGTTCCGCGGCCGGTGAGCCGACGGACCAGTTCCTCCCAGCTCGGCGGGGCCAGGAAGACAAGTTGCGAATCCGGCATGGATTCTTTGACCTGCCGCGCACCCTGGAGATCGATCTCGAGCAGCACCGGCTCGCCCGCGTCCAGGCGTTCGAGGACCGCACGGCGCGGCGTGCCGTAGCGATTGCCCGCGAACTCCGCCCATTCCAGCAGCTCGCCATTGGCGATCAGCTTGTCGAATTCCTCGTCGGTGACGAAGAAATACTGAACGCCGTGGCGCTCGCCGGGGCGCGGCTTTCTTGTGGTGGCCGACACCGAGAGCCATACCTCGGGGTGGACCTTGCGCATATGGGCGACGACCGTGCTCTTGCCGACCCCGGAGGGGCCGGAGAGCACGGTCAGCCGCGGACGTACCTCTGCTGCCATGCAGCGATTATCCAGGTTCCCGGGAGTGCCCGAGAACGTCAGGCGGCACCGCCGCCGAACTCGCGCTCCAGGGAGGCGATCTGGTTCGAGCCGAGACCGCGCACACGACGGCTCTCGGAGATGCCGAGCCGCTCCATGATCTGCTTGGCGCGGACCTTGCCCACGCCAGGCAGGGACTCAAGGAGAGCGGAGACCTTCATCTTGCCGATGACGTCGTTCTCCTGACCCTGCTTGATGACCTCGTGGAGCGAGGCGCCGGAGTGCTTGAGTCGATTCTTGACCTCGGCCCGCTCCCGGCGAGCCGCGGCGGCCTTTTCGAGCGCGGCTGCGCGCTGTTCAGGGGTAAGGGGCGGAAGAGCCACGCCTACGTCACCTCGGATGTCGAACTGTCGGATACGGACCGGTGAGGAACCTTGGCGCGCCTCACCAGGCGAGCTACGGGCAACGCAGTGCACGTTCGCTCTTCGACGGAGACTAGCGGCCAAGGCCGCTCCAGTCAGCGAGAACAGACGAAAAGTCCTGGTCAGCATCGACCGACTAGGACATTTCCGACATATCGTCCAGGTTTTGAGCCAAGTTTTCGTCAACGTGGTCGATGCAGCGACTTTCGCCGACGTGTTCGAGGCCCCCTGCCAGGGGCTAAACGCCGGAGACCGCCGCGCGCACCTCGTCCGCGAAGCGGGTCGCCGACTCCCTCAGCGCGGCCACGTCCGGACCGTGCCGCAGGACGCCCCGGCTGACGCTCGGCACGACATTCCCGACGGCCCGGCCGAAGACTCCGGGAAGGTCCGCGGGAGTCGCGCCCTGGGCTCCGATTCCGGGTGCCAGGAGCGGCCCGTTGATGTCGAGATTCACCCCCGCGTCGCCCAGCGTCGCGCCGACGACCGCGCCCACGGACCCCATCGGTGCGGCGCCCGCGTTCTCCGCCGCCATGTGGTCGAGCATCAGCTGCGCCAGCGACCGGCCGTCCGCGGCCGTGGAGCGCTGCACCTCGGCGCCCTCCGGATTCGAGGTGAGGGCCAGGACGAAGACGCCGGCGCCCGAGACCGCGGCCGCGTCCAGCGCCGGACGCAGCGAGCCGAAGCCCAGATACGGCGAGAGGGTCACCGCGTCCGAGAAGAGCGGCGAGTCCTTGTCGAGGTAGGTCGCCGCGTACGCGCCCATCGTCGAGCCGATGTCGCCCCGCTTGGCGTCCATGAGCACCAGCGCGCCCGCGGCCCGTGCCTCTTCGACAGCCTTCTCCAGTACGGCGATGCCGCGTGAGCCGAAGCGCTCGAAGAACGCCGACTGCGGCTTGAGGACGGCGACCCGGTCGGCCAGCGCCTCGACCGTCGTACGCGTGAAGCGCTCCAGGCCCGCGATGTCGTCGCTCAGGCCCCAGGCGGTGAGCAGGGAAGCGTGGGGGTCGATCCCGACGCAGAGGGGGCCGCGGGTGTCCATGGCGTGGCGCAGGCGTGCGCCGAAGGGTGCGAGGGTCACGTGGTCGCCTTCCGGGTCTCGGCGCCGACGGCGTCGGCGAGGGTTGCGTACGGGGAGGCCGCGAGCCGGGCCGCGAGGCCCTTGTGGATCGCGCGGGCGTAGAAAGGGCCCTCATAGATGAAGGCGCTGTAGCCCTGGACGAGCGTGGCGCCCGCCAGGATGCGCTGCCAGGCGTCCTCGGCGTTCTCGACACCGCCGACGCCCACCAGGGTGATCCGGTCGCCCACGCGCGCGTAGAGGCGCCTGAGGACCTCCAGGGAGCGTTTTTTGACCGGTGCGCCGGACAGACCGCCGGTCTCCTTGATCAGCGACGGGTCGGACTTCAGGCCGAGGCCCTCGCGCGCGATGGTCGTGTTGGTGGCGATGATGCCGTCCAGGCCCAGTTCGAGGGCGAGGTCGGCGACGGCGTCGACGTCATCGTCGGCGAGATCCGGGGCGATCTTGACCAGGAGGGGGACGCGGCGGTCGGTGACCGTGCGGTCGGCCGCCTCGCGTACGGCGGTGAGCAGCGGGCGCAGCGATTCGGTGGCCTGGAGGTTGCGCAGGCCGGGCGTGTTCGGCGAGGAGACGTTCACGACGAGGTAGTCGGCGTACGCGGCGAGCCGCTCGGTCGACGTCACGTAGTCGGCGGCCGCCTCGTTCTCCGGGACCACCTTGGTCTTGCCGATGTTGACGCCCACGACGGTCCTGAAGACCGGCACGCGCGCGTGCAGCCGCTCGGCGACGGCGGCGGAGCCCTCGTTGTTGAAGCCCATGCGGTTGATCAGCGCGCGGTCCGGTACCAGGCGGAAGAGGCGCTTCTTGGGGTTGCCGGGCTGTGCTTCCCCGGTGACCGTGCCGATCTCGATGTGGTCGAAGCCGAGCATCGACATGCCGTCGACGGCGACGGCGTTCTTGTCGAAGCCGGCGGCGAGACCGAAGGGGCCGTGCATCCGCAGGCCGAACGCCTCCGTGCGCAGCGACGCGTACCGGGGCGCGAGCACGGCCGCGACGAACGTACGCAGCACGGGGACCCGAGCCGCGAGCCGGATCCAGCGGAAGGCCAGATAGTGGGCCTGCTCCGGGTCCATCCGCTTGAAGACGAGGTTGAAGAAGAACTTGTACATGCTGGTGTCCTCACGAAGAGGGGGACACCGTTTCCGGTGTCCCCCTCGCCGTTTGCTAGTCGCGGGCCGCGGTCAGGTGTTCTGCGTGTTCCTGGAGTGAACGCACGCCCACATCACCGCGGTTGAGCGCGTCGATGCCCTGGACGGCGGCGGCGAGCGCCTGGACCGTCGTCAGGCACGGCACGGAGCGCGCCACCGCTGCCGTGCGGATCTCGTAGCCGTCGAGGCGGCCACCGGTTCCGTACGGGGTGTTGACGATGAGGTCGACGTCTCCGTCGTGGATGAGCTGGACGATGGTCCGCTCCCCGTTCGGGCCCTGGCCCTCGCTCTGCTTGCGCACGATCGTGGCGTTGATGCCGTTGCGCTTGAGCACCTCGGCCGTGCCGGACGTGGCGAGCAGCTCGAAGCCGTGCGCCACCAGCTCGCGCGCCGGGAAGATCATCGAGCGCTTGTCGCGGTTGGCGACGGAGATGAACGCGCGGCCCTTGGTGGGCAGCGGTCCGTACGCACCCGCCTGCGACTTGGCGTACGCCGTGCCGAAGACCGAGTCGATGCCCATGACCTCGCCGGTGGAGCGCATCTCCGGGCCGAGGACGGTGTCGACACCGCGACCGTGGATGTCGCGGAAGCGCGACCACGGCATCACGGCCTCCTTGACGGAGATCGGTGAGTCCATCGGCAGGGTGCCGCCGTCACCGTTCGCCGGGAGCATGCCCTCGGCGCGCAGTTCGGCGATGGTCGTGCCCAGCGAGATACGGGCTGCGGCCTTCGCCAGCGGTACGGCGGTCGCCTTCGAGGTGAAGGGAACGGTCCGGGACGCGCGGGGGTTGGCTTCGAGGACGTACAGGATGTCGCCGGCCATCGCGAACTGGATGTTGATCAGGCCGCGTACGCCGACACCCTTGGCGATCGCCTCGGTCGAGGCCCGCAGCCGCTTGATGTCGAAGCCGCCGAGCGTGATCGGGGGCAGCGCGCACGCCGAGTCGCCGGAGTGGATACCGGCCTCCTCGATGTGCTCCATGACGCCGCCGAGGTAGAGCTCGGTGCCGTCGTAGAGCGCGTCGACGTCGATCTCGATCGCGTCGTCGAGGAAGCGGTCGACCAGGACGGGACGGGTGGGGCTGATCTCGGTCGACTCGGCGATGTACGCCTCCAGGCGCGCCTCGTCGTACACGATCTCCATGCCGCGCCCGCCGAGCACGTACGACGGGCGTACGAGGACGGGGTAGCCGATCTCGTCGGCGATGGCCTTGGCCCCCGCGAAGGTGGTCGCGGTGCCGTGCTTGGGAGCCGGGAGACCGGCCTCGGCGAGCACCTGGCCGAAGGCGCCGCGGTCCTCGGCGGAGTGGATGGCCTCGGGCGAGGTGCCGACGATGGGCACGCCGTTGTCCTTCAGGGCCTGCGCGAGACCCAGCGGGGTCTGGCCGCCGAGCTGGACGATGACGCCGGCGATGGGCCCGGCCAGCGATTCGGCGTGGACGATCTCCAGGACGTCCTCCAGCGTGAGCGGCTCGAAGTACAGCCGGTCGGAGGTGTCGTAGTCGGTGGAGACGGTCTCCGGGTTGCAGTTGACCATCACGGTCTCGTAGCCCGCGTCGCTCAGCGCGAAGGAGGCGTGGACACAGGAGTAGTCGAACTCGATGCCCTGGCCGATCCGGTTCGGACCCGAGCCGAGGATGATCACGGCGGGCTTCTCCCGCGGCGCGACCTCGCTCTCCTCGTCGTACGAGGAGTAGAAGTACGGGGTCCTGGCGGCGAATTCGGCGGCGCAGGTGTCGACCGTCTTGTAGACCGGGCGTATGCCCAGCGCGTGCCGGACCTCGCGTACGACGTCTTCGCGCAGCCCGCGGATCTCGGCGATCTGGGCGTCGGAGAAGCCGTGGCGCTTGGCGTCCGAGAGCAGCTCGGGGTCGAGCTTCTCGGCGGCGGCGAGCTCGTCGGCGTGCTCCTTGATCAGGAACAGCTGGTCGACGAACCACGGGTCGATCTTGGTGGCCTCGAAGACCTCCTCGGGGGTGGCGCCCGCGCGGATGGCCTGCATGACGGTGTTGATCCGGCCGTCGGTGGGGACCTTGGCGGTCTCCAGGAGCTCCGCCTTGTCGCCCGGCTCCGAGGTGAAGGAGAACTGGCTGCCCTTCTTCTCCAGCGAGCGCAGCGCCTTGTTCAGCGCCTCGGTGAAGTTCCGGCCGATCGCCATGGCCTCGCCCACCGACTTCATGGTGGTGGTGAGGGTGGCGTCGGCGGACGGGAACTTCTCGAAGGCGAACCGCGGCACCTTGACCACGACGTAGTCGAGCGTGGGCTCGAAGGACGCCGGGGTCTTCTCGGTGATGTCGTTGGGGATCTCGTCGAGGGTGTAGCCGACGGCGAGACGGGCGGCGATCTTGGCGATCGGGAAGCCGGTCGCCTTCGACGCCAGCGCCGAGGAGCGCGAGACGCGCGGGTTCATCTCGATGACGATGATCCGGCCGTCGTCGGGGTTGACCGCGAACTGGATGTTGCAGCCGCCGGTGTCCACGCCGACCTCGCGGATGATCGCGATACCGATGTCGCGCAGCCGCTGGTACTCGCGGTCCGTCAGCGTCATCGCCGGGGCGACGGTGATCGAGTCACCGGTGTGCACGCCCATGGGGTCGAAGTTCTCGATGGAGCAGACGACCACGACGTTGTCGTGCTTGTCGCGCATCAGCTCCAGCTCGTACTCCTTCCAGCCGAGGATGGACTCCTCCAGGAGCACCTCGGTGGTCGGGGAGAGCGTGAGGCCCTGTCCGGCGATGCGGCGCAACTCGTCCTCGTCGTGCGCGAAGCCGGAGCCCGCGCCGCCCATCGTGAAGGAGGGGCGGACGACGACCGGGTAACCGCCGAGTTCGTCGACGCCCCCCAGGACGTCGTCCATCGAGTGGCAGATGACCGAGCGCGCGGACTCGCCGTGGCCGATCTTGGCGCGGACGGCCTCGACCACGCCCTTGAACAGGTCGCGGTCCTCGCCCTTGTTGATCGCCTCGACATTGGCGCCGATGAGCTCGACGCCGTACTTCTCCAGCACACCCTGCTCGTGCATGGAGATGGCGGTGTTCAGCGCGGTCTGGCCGCCGAGGGTGGGCAGCAGCGCGTCGGGGCGCTCCTTGGCGATGATCTTCTCGACGAACTCGGGGGTGATCGGCTCGACGTACGTGGCGTCGGCGATCTCCGGGTCGGTCATGATCGTCGCCGGGTTGGAGTTCACCAGGATGACGCGCAGGCCCTCGGACTTGAGGACGCGGCAGGCCTGGGTGCCGGAGTAGTCGAACTCGGCGGCCTGCCCGATGACGATCGGGCCGGAGCCGATGACCAGGACGGACTGGATATCGGAGCGCTTAGGCACGCTGGCCCTCCATCAGGGTTACGAAGCGGTCGAACAGGTACGCGGCGTCGTGCGGGCCCGCGGCCGCCTCGGGGTGGTACTGGACGCTGAAGGCCGGCCGGTCGAGCAGCCGGAGGCCTTCGACCACGTTGTCGTTGAGGCAGACGTGGGAGACCTCGGCGCGGCCGTAGGGGGTGTCGGAGACCTTGTCGAGCGGCGCGTCGACGGCGAAGCCGTGGTTGTGCGCGGTCACCTCGACCTTGCCGGTCGAGCGGTCCTGCACGGGCTGGTTGATGCCGCGGTGGCCGTACTTCAGTTTGTACGTGCCGAAGCCGAGGGAGCGGCCGAGGAGCTGGTTGCCGAAGCAGATGCCGAACAGGGGCGTCTTGCGCTCCAGGACCGCCTTGACCACGGTCAGATCGGCGGTGGCCGGGTCACCGGGGCCGTTGGAGAGGAACACCCCGTCGGGGTTGACCGCGTACAGGTCCTCGACCGTGGCCGTGGCGGGCAGGACGTGCACCTCGATGCCTCGCTCGGCCATCAGCTGCGGGGTCATGCCCTTGATGCCGAGGTCTATGGCGGCGACGGTGAACTTCTTGGTGCCGGTCGCGGGGACGACGTACGTCTCGTTGGTGGCCACCTCGGCGGACAGGTTCGCGCCCTTCATCTGCGGGGATGCCTGCACCTTGCCGAGCAGCGTGGCGTCGTCCATCACCGCCGCGCCGGAGAAGATGCCGACGCGCATGGCGCCGCGCTCGCGCAGGTGGCGCGTGAGCGCGCGGGTGTCGATGCCGCTGATGCCGACGACGCCCTGGGCGACGAGCTCGTCGTCGAGGGAGCGGCGTGAGCGCCAGTTGGAGGGCACGCGCGCGGGGTCGCGTACGACATAGCCGGCGACCCAGATGCGCCCGGACTCGTCGTCCTCGTTGTTGACGCCGGTGTTGCCGACGTGCGGCGCGGTCATCACGACGACCTGGCGGTGGTAGGACGGGTCGGTGAGCGTCTCCTGGTAACCGGTCATGCCGGTGTTGAACACCGCTTCGCCGAAGGTCTCCCCCACGGCCCCGTAGGCACGGCCGCGGAAGGTACGGCCGTCCTCCAGGACGAGTACGGCGGGAACCTTGGCGGCTCCCCGGGTGGAGGTCGTCATCGTGCGCCTTCCGTCGTGCTGTTCTGGTTCAGGTTGTTGATCGCCCCGACCCAGGCGGCGTGCTCGGCCGCGTGGTCGGAGCGGAAGCCGGAGTCGATCAGCTTGTCGCCGTGCACCCAGGTGACGATCAGCAGTCCGCCCTCGGCGAGGACCTTGCCCGCGATGGCCTTGTCGAGCCTCGCCTCGCGCAGGGCCGCCGTGGGGACGAAGAAGTCCTGCGCCCCGGGGCGTACGACGTCGAGTCCCGACTCGGTGAGCGTGAGCTCGACGCGGCTGCGGGTGCCCAGACCATGGGCCACGATCCGGTCGAGCCACTGACCGGCCGTGGTCGAGCCGTGGTAGCGGCCGCTCATGCTCAGTGTCGCCTCGCCGGGCGACTCGGGCATTCCAGGCAGCGGCGGCTTGCCGTCTCGGTTGAGGGTGGTGGTGGGAGACGGGCGGGCAGGCAGCTCGGGAAGGTCCGACTGGAGGCTGCCGCGCCACTTCCACCCCTGGCGCATCAGCCAGTAGACGAGGGCGATGAAGAGCAGCAGTCCGGCCACCCAGCCGATGCGTCCGGCCCAGTTGGTCACCTCCGCCGACTTCTCCCCGGCGGCCAGGACGATGAGTGATGTCACGCGAGCTTCCCGTCGACGACCGTGGCCCTGCCCCGCAGGAAGGTGTGGGTCACGCGTCCCGGCAGCTCACGGCCCTCGTAGGGGGTGTTGCGGCTGCGGGAGGCGAAGCCCGCGGGGTCCACGGCTCCACGGTATGCCGGATCGACGAGCGTGAGGTTCGCGGGCTCACCTGCCGAGACGGGGCGTCCGTGGCCCTCCAGCCGGCCGATGGCGGCCGGGCGGAAGCTCATCCGGTCGGCGACGCCCGCCCAGTCGATGAGGCCGGTGTCGACCATCGTCTGCTGGACGACGGACAGGGCGGTCTCCAGGCCGACCATGCCCATGGCGGCCGCGGCCCACTCGCAGTCCTTGTCCTCGTGCGGGTGCGGGGCGTGGTCAGTGGCGACGCAGTCGATGGTGCCGTCGGCGAGGGCCTCGCGCAGGGCCAGGACGTCGGCCTCGGTGCGCAGCGGCGGGTTGACCTTGTAGACGGGGTTGTACGTGCGCACCAGCTCGTCGGTGAGGAGGAGGTGGTGCGGGGTGACCTCGGCGGTGACGTTCCAGCCCTTGGACTTGGCCCAGCGGACGATCTCGACCGAGCCCGCGGTGGAGAGGTGGCAGATGTGGACGCGGGAGCCGACGTGGGCGGCGAGGAGGACATCGCGGGCGATGATCGACTCCTCGGCGACCGCGGGCCAGCCGCCGAGGCCGAGCTCGGCGGAGACGACGCCCTCGTTCATCTGGGCGCCCTCGGTGAGGCGGGGCTCCTGGGCGTGCTGGGCGACGACGCCGTCGAAGGCCTTCACGTACTCCAGGGCGCGGCGCATGATCACGGCGTCGTCGACGCACTTGCCGTCGTCGGAGAAGACCTTCACGCCCGCTGCCGAGTCGTGCATGGCGCCGAGCTCGGCGAGCTTCTTGCCCTCCAGGCCGACCGTGACGGCGCCGACGGGCTGCACGTCGCAGTAGCCGGACTCCTTGCCGAGGCGGTAGACCTGCTCGACCACACCGGCCGTGTCGGCGACCGGGAAGGTGTTGGCCATGGCGTGGACGGCGGTGAAGCCGCCGACGGCGGCCGCCTTGGTGCCGGTGAGAACGGTCTCGGAGTCCTCACGGCCGGGCTCGCGCAGATGGGTGTGCAGGTCGACGAGTCCGGGCAGCAGGATCCGCCCAGCGGCCTCGATCACCGTCGCACCCTCGGCCGGCAGGCCCGTACCGACCGCGGCGATGGTCTCGCCGTCGATCAGGACGTCCTGGGCCTCGCCGCCCAGCACCTTCGCGCCGCGAATAAGGATCTTACTCATGGTTACTTGTTCTCCTCGGTGCGCGCGTGGGTGGGGCTGACGGCGGGCTCGTTGCCGCCCAGAAGCAGATACAGGACGGCCATCCGGGTCGAGACGCCGTTGGCGACCTGCTCGACGGCCGTGCAGCGGTCGGAGTCGGCGACCTGAGCGGTGATCTCCATGCCGCGGTTCATCGGTCCGGGGTGCATCACGATGGCGTGCTCGGGCATCCGCGCCATGCGGTCGCCGTCCAGGCCGTAGCGGCGCGAGTACTCGCGCTCGGTGGGGAAGAAGGCGGCGTTCATCCGCTCGCGCTGCACACGCAGCATCATCACCGCGTCGGACTTCGGCAGCACCTCGTCGAGGTCGTACGACACCTCGCACGGCCAGTTCTCGACACCGATGGGGACCAGGGTGGGCGGGGCGACCAGGGTGACCTGGGCGCCGAGAGTGTTCAGCAGCAGGACGTTGGAACGGGCGACTCGGCTGTGCAGGATGTCGCCGACGATCGTGATCCGGCGGCCGTCGAGGCCACGCCCGAGCCCGGCGTCAGCGCCGACGAGGCGGCGGCGCATGGTGAAGGCGTCGAGCAGCGCCTGGGTGGGGTGCTCGTGGGTACCGTCACCGGCGTTCACGACGGCGCCGTCGATCCAGCCGGAGGTGGCCAGGCGGTAGGGGGCTCCGGAGGCGCCGTGCCGGATGACGACGGCGTCCGCGCCCATCGCCTCCAGCGTCAGCGCGGTGTCCTTGAGCGACTCGCCCTTGGAGACCGACGAGCCCTTGGCGGAGAAGTTGATGACATCGGCGGAGAGGCGCTTGGCGGCGGCCTCGAAGGAGATCCGGGTGCGCGTCGAGTCCTCGAAGAAAAGGTTGACGACGGTACGGCCGCGCAGGGTGGGCAGCTTCTTGATCGGCCGGTCGGCGACCCGGGCCATCTCCTCGGCGGTGTCGAGGATCAGCACGGCGTCGTCGCGGGTGAGGTCGGCGGCCGAGATGAGGTGGCGCTTCATCTGGGTGTGCTCCGTTGTCTGAAGGTCGTGGGTCCGGGCCTGCGGCCGAGCCGCGGGTGGGGTGCGGTCCCGGACAGGCTCAGCGGCGTGTGGGCGCGCAGGTGGCACGTCCGTACGGGACTGGTGGGCGTACGGAGGGGTGCTACTGCTCGCCGGCCGGGGCGGTCTCACGCACACCGAGCAGCACGGTGTCGCGACCGTCCTCCTCGGAGAGCAGGACCTTGACCGTCTCCCGCAGCGACGTGGGGAGGTTCTTGCCGACGTAGTCGGCACGGATCGGGAGTTCGCGGTGACCGCGGTCGACGAGGACCGCGAGCTGTACCGCGCGGGGCCGGCCGATGTCGCCGAGCGCGTCGAGCGCGGCGCGGATGGTACGGCCGGAGAAGAGCACGTCGTCGACCAGGACGACCAGGCGACCGTCGACGCCGTCACCGGGGATGTCGGTGCGGGCCAGCGTGCGGGCGGGCCGCAGCCGCAGGTCGTCGCGGTACATGGTGATGTCGAGCGAGCCGACCGGGATCGTGCGGCCGGTGATCTCTTCGAGCTTGTCGGCGAGCCGGCGGGCGAGGTACACACCGCGGGTCGGAATGCCGAGAAGCACCACGTCGTCTGCGCCCTTGGCGCGTTCGACGATCTCGTGGGCGATGCGGGTCAGTACCCGCGCGATGTCGGGGGCCTCGAGAACGGGGCGTGCCGCATCGGAACTGCCATGCGTGTCCATATGAAACGGACCTCCTTCTCCGCCTCACGGGACGGATCTTAAAGGACGTCGAAATTGCGCTCCTACGCTACCAGGGCCGTGCCGCGCCCCGGGTCCCGCCCCTGCGGGAGATCCGGACGGACCTTTTCGGCTTGACGCATCCAAGTAACGCTGCGTAACCTCACAGTGAGTTACCAGCCGCGCGGCGGAGCCGCACGTTGTCTCAGCGTCCGGGGAGCTATATGTCCAGCGAATACGCAAAACAGCTCGGGGCCAAGCTCCGCGCCATCCGCACCCAGCAGGGGCTTTCCCTCCACGGCGTGGAAGAGAAGTCCCAGGGCCGCTGGAAGGCCGTTGTGGTCGGCTCGTACGAGCGCGGCGACCGCGCCGTGACCGTACAGCGACTTGCCGAGCTTGCGGACTTCTACGGCGTCCCGGTGCAGGAGCTGCTTCCCGGCACCACGCCGGGCGGTGCCGCCGAGCCGCCGCCGAAGCTCGTCCTGGATCTGGAGCGGCTCGCCCACGTGCCGCAGGAGAAGGCAGGCCCGCTGCAGCGCTATGCCGCCACGATCCAGTCCCAGCGCGGCGACTACAACGGCAAGGTGCTGTCGATCCGTCAGGACGACCTGCGCACCCTGGCCGTGATCTATGACCAGTCGCCGTCGGTCCTGACCGAGCAGCTCATCAGCTGGGGCGTGCTCGACGCGGACGCGCGGCGCGCGGTCACCCACGAAGAGGGCTGACGCCACTTCAGGAGAAACGTCACGTCGGAGGGCGAACCCGTCATGTGCGGGTTCGCCCTCCGCTGCGTTGACGAGCCCCGGCGGCGACAGCCGAAACGCCGACGGGGCTGGAAGATCCAGCCCCGTCGGCGTTCGGTGCGCGGTGGGAAACGAGCCCCGACAGCCCCTCGGCTAGTCGCGACGCAGGCTCGGCTTGAGGTCCTTGAAGCGGCCGAGCATGCCGTTCACGAACGACGGCGACTCGTCGGTGGAGAACTCCTTGGCGAGCTGCACCGCCTCGTCGATCACCACCGCGTCCGGCGTCTCGTCCACCCACACCAGCTCGTACGCGCCGAGCCGGATGATGTTGCGGTCGACGACCGGCATCCGGTCCAGGGTCCAGCCGACCGAGTAGGTGGCGATGAGATCGTCGATCCGGTCCGCGTGCTGCGCGTACCCCTCGACGAGCTCCATGGTGTACTCGCCGACCGGCGGCTGCCGGTCGTCGGACCGCGAGTGCCGGATCCAGTCCGCGAGGACCGTCTGCACGGACGCCCCGCGCTGGTCGGCCTCGAAGAGGATCTGGAAGGCGCGCTTGCGGGCCTTGTTCCGGGCAGCCACGGTTAGCTGTTCACCCGGCCGAGGTACTCACCGGAGCGGGTGTCGACCTTGATCTTCTCACCGGTGGTGATGAAGAGCGGGACGCCGATCTCGAAACCGGTCTCCAGCGTGGCGGGCTTGGTGCCGCCGGTGGAGCGGTCGCCCTGGACGCCGGGGTCGGTGTGCTGGATGGTCAGCTCGACGGCGGCGGGCAGCTCGACGTAGAGCACCTCGCCCTCGTGCTGCGCGACGCTGGCGGTGAAGCCCTCGATCAGGAAGTTGGCGGCGTCGCCGACGGCCTTGCGGTCGATGTGCAGCTGGTCGTACGTCTGCATGTCCATGAAGACGAAGTGCTCGCCGTCCATGTACGAGAACTGCATGTCTCGGCGGTCGACGGTGGCCGTCTCGACCTTCACGCCGGCGTTGAACGTCTTGTCGACGACCTTGCCGGAGAGCACGTTCTTCAGCTTGGTGCGCACAAAGGCGGGGCCCTTGCCGGGCTTGACGTGCTGGAACTCGACGACGGACCAGAGCTGGCCTCCGTCGAGCTTGAGCACCATGCCGTTCTTGAGGTCGTTCGTGGAAGCCACGGTTGCGGAATCTCCTGGACTGACGCTGGTGGACGACCGAGGAAGCGCGCTGCAGCGAAAAGCTAGAGCGCGAGCAGCTCCTTGGTCGTGATGGTGAGTAGCTCGGGTCCGCCGTCCGCCTCCTGGCGCACGACGAGCGTGTCATCGATCCGGACACCGCCCCGGCCCGGGAGGTGGACCCCCGGTTCGACGGTGACCGGCACACAAGCGTCCAGTTTACCCATGGCCGCAGGGGCGAGCTGCGGGTCCTCGTCGATTTCGAGCCCGACGCCGTGCCCGGTGCGGGGTGCGAGGCCCTCTCCATGGCCCGCCGCGTCCAGGATCTGGCGGGCCGCGTGGTCCACATCGCGGAACCCGGCTCCCGGTGCGAGAGACTCGCGGGCGGCCCGCTGAGCGGCGAATACGAGGTCGTACAGGTCGATCTGCCAGTCCGCCGGGGTGGTCCCGATGACGAATGTACGGCCGATCTCGCAGCGGTAGCCGCGATAGTTCGCGCCGACGCAGACCGAGAGGAAATCACCCTCCTCGACGCGGCGGTCACTGGGGTGGTGACCCCCTCGCCCCGAATTCGGTCCGGTGGCGACCGAGGTCGGGAAGGCGGGGCCGTCGGCGCCGTGGTCGACGAGCCGCCGCTCCAGCTCCAGGGCGAGATGCCGCTCGGTACGGCCGACCAGGATCGACTCCAGCAGTTCGCCGAGGGCCTGGTCGGCGATCTCGGCCGCGATCCGCAGGCAGGCGATCTCCTCCTCGTCCTTGACGAGGCGCTGCTGCTCGACGGCGAGGCCGAGGTCGGCGAGACGCAGCCGCGGCGCGACCGAGGCCAGGGCGCGGTGGCGGGCCACGGTCAGATGGTGCTCCTCGACGGCGAGCGACTCGACGCCCGCGGTGCGCGCCTGCTCGGCGGCGGCGACCGCCGGATCGCCGGCCGAGGTGGGCAGGACGGTCAGCCGGAGCTGTTCGTCGGGGCGGCCGTCGGCGGGGTCACTGGTGGGCGTGCCGGGGCAGAGCAGGACGTCCTCGCCGGGGGCGAGCAGCAGTACGGCGCCGATCGGTGCGGCGCCCGCGAGGTAGCGGACGTTCGCGGGGCGGGAGACCAGAACCCCGGCGCTGCCGGTGGCCGCGCACCGGTCCCGCAGCCGGCCGCGGCGGACCCCATACACCTCTGACATGCTCCGAGCCTACGAGCGGTCGCGCGGTCCGGCCTGGTCAGCGCGTCCGACCGGGGTGGGCGAGGGCGCGTTTCAGAAGTAGCGCCGTCCGCCCCAAGGGCGGGCCCCGCAGCGTGTGGTGCGTGCAATCGCAAGGCGGTGGGGGCACCCCCGGACGAAGTCTGGGGGAGATCGCCCTCGTACTGCACGTACTTGGGCGACTCCGACAACACCGCGAGTGCGCGTGCCAGGCGCCGCGGGGTGGGGGTACCTCCCAGGCGAAGCTCTGGGGGAGGGACTTCTCAAACACGCCCTGGCCCGCGGGCTACCAGTTCGGCGGGCTGGCGATGGACCGGGCCAGCACATCGTCGAGCACCCGGGCCGTGGTCTCCACGTCGTACTTGGAGTTGTCGATGATTGGCAGCCCCGATCCGTACCAGCCGGCCATCCGGCCGTGGATGCTGGCCACTTCCTCGTCCGAGAGGCGGCGGTTTCCGCTGCGCTCGGCGTTGCGCTCCAGCACGACCTCGAGGCCGGGAAGCAGGACCACGGGCAGCAGCCCGGGGCCGACGTGGCGCTTCCAGCCGCCGAGGCCGACGACCGGGCGGTCGGGGAAGACGGCGTCGTCGAGGATGCAGGAGATGCCGTTTGCCAGGAAGTTCCGGGCGGCGAATCCGCAGGTTCGGCGGGCGAGGCGGTACTGCGCCTCGGAGTGGTCGTTCCAGCCGGACTGGGGGTCGGCGAAGCCGGAGCAGACCCATTCGCGTACGTCGTCGAGGCTGATGTGCGCGGTGGGGACGCGACGGGCGGCGGCCCAGTGCCTGGCCACGGTCGTCTTGCCCGCGCCGGCCGGGCCGATGAGCAGCACGGCGAGCGTGGCCGTGCCGGTGCCGCTGTCGGCCGGGGGCGGCGCGGGCATGGGAACCGGTCCGCCGGGTGGCAGCTGGATGTGACCCGTGGTCTCACGGGACGGCGAGGCCGAGGCGTGCCGCGGGGTGGGACCGTTCCAGCCGGGGGCGGGGTGCCCGCCGTGCGGGTGCGGGGGCGCGGCGGGGCCCGCGGGTGGCGGTCCTGCGGGGTGCTGCCCCTGCGAGTGCGGTGGGCCGCCCGGCGCGCCGGGCGGAGGCCCGGCAGGAGCGCCCGGGTGAGGTCCGGCAGGCGGCCGGTCCTGCGGGTGCGGAGGCCCGGCAGGAGGCCGGCCCTGCGGCGGCACGGCAGGATGCGGCGGCGGGGGTCCGGCCGGTGCGCCGGGAAGTGGTCCTGCGGGGGGCCGGCCGTGCGGCGGCGGGGGTCCCGCGGGAGCGCCCGGCGGCGACCCCGGGTGCTGGGCGCTGTGTGTCCATCCGGCCGGTCCCTGCCCCGGTTCCTGGGGCGGAGGCAGCGGACCCCCCACTGCGTGCTGCATCCGGTGCCACTCCGTCTCGTACGACTCACGCTGGTCAGGCGCCCTCCCGGCCGCCTTGCTACCGAACGGTACCTTCCCGTTCGCCCCCCGTGGGAACGGCCGGGAGCCGTCCGAAGTGCCCTGTCAGCCAGTCAATTCCTCGGCCAGCGCCCGCAGAGCGAGCCGGTACGAGCCGATGCCGAAGCCCGCGATCGTGCCGCTGGCGACCGCCGCGACCACCGAAGTGTGCCGAAATGCCTCGCGGGTGTACGGATTCGAGATGTGGACCTCGATCAGCGGGGCGGTCCGCTGGGCGGCCGCGTCGCGCATCCCGTACGAATAGTGCGTGAAGGCACCGGGGTTGAGAACGACCGGAATTGAGCCGTCCGCGGCCTCGTGCAGCCAGCGGATCATCTCGCCCTCGTCGTTCGTCTCCCGCACGTCGACGTCGAAGCCGAGCTCCTTGCCAAGTTCCTGGCAGGTCTCCACCAGACCCGCGTAGGAGGTCGCGCCGTAGACGTCGGGCTCGCGCGAGCCCAGCCGTCCGAGGTTGGGGCCGTTGAGTACCAGCACCTGACGCGTCATGCGGACACCTCTCCGTACGCGGCGAGCAGCACCGCTGGGTCCGGGCCCTCCAGCACGGTCGGCTTGGCGAGGCCGTCGAGGACGATGAACCGCAGCAGATTGCCACGGGACTTCTTGTCGACCTTCATCGTCTGAAGGAGCTTGGGCCACTGGTCGCCGCGGTAGGTCAGCGGCAGCCCGACGGACTCGAGGACCGAGCGGTGCCGGTCGGCGGTCGCGTCGTCCAACCGGCCCGCCAGGCGGCCCAGTTCGGCGGCGAAGACCATACCGACCGAGACGGCCGCGCCGTGCCGCCACTTGTAGCGCTCGTTCTTCTCGATGGCGTGGGCGAGCGTGTGGCCGTAGTTGAGGATCTCCCGCAGGCCCGACTCCTTGAGGTCGCTGGAGACGACCTCCGCCTTGACCCGGATGGAGCGCTCGATCAGCTCGGCGGTGTGCGGTCCCGCGGGACTGCGCGCGCCCTGCGGGTCGGACTCGACGAGGTCGAGGATCGCGGGATCGGCGATGAAACCGGCCTTGATGATCTCGGCCATGCCGCTGACGTAGTCGTTGACGGGCAGCGAGTCGAGCGCGGCGAGGTCGCAGAGCACCCCGGCGGGCGGGTGGAAGGCCCCGACGAGGTTCTTGCCCTCGGCGGTGTTGATGCCGGTCTTGCCGCCGACCGCCGCGTCGACCATGGCGAGCACGGTCGTGGGTACGGCGATCCAGCGCACCCCGCGCAGCCAGGTCGCCGCGACGAACCCGGCGACATCGGTGGTTGCGCCGCCGCCGACGCCGACGATGACGTCGGAGCGGGTGAATCCGGTCTGGCCGAGCGCCTTCCAGCAGTACGCCGCGACCTCGACGGTCTTGGCCTCCTCCGCGTTGGGCAGCTGGATCGCGATGGCCTCGAAGCCCTGGGAGGCGAGGTCCGCGCGGATCGCCTCACCCGTCTCGGCGAGGGCCTCCGGGTGCAGCACGGCCACGCGCTGGGCCCGGCCGATGAGCCCGGGCAGCTCGTCGAGCAGCTGCCGGCCGACCAGCACCTCGTACGGATCGGAGCCTTCCGTGCCGCCGACCTGGATACGGGTCACTGCCTGGTCCGTCATACGTCCTTCAGCTCCAAAGCGTCGAGGACCGCCTGGGCGACCTCTTCGGGGGTGCGGTCGTCGGTGGCGACGACGACGCGCGCGACTTCCGTGTACAGATGGCGGCGTGCGTCCATCAACTCGCGCCACTGGCGGCGCGGGTTGACGGCGAGCAGGGGGCGCGCCTGGTTGAGGCCGACCCGCCGTACCGCTTCCTCGACGTCGAGCGACAGATAGACGACGGGCAGCCCGGCGAGCAGTTCGCGGGTCGAGTCGTCGAGGATCGCGCCGCCGCCGAGGGCGAGTACGCCCGGGTGCTCGGCGAGCGCGGCACGTACGGCCTGCCGTTCGAGCTCACGGAAGTACGGCTCGCCCGCGTCGACGAAGATGTCCGAGATCTCCCGGCCCTGCGCCGCGACGATATCGGCGTCGGTGTCCCGGTAGGGCACGCCAAGACGCTCGGCGAGCAGCCCGCCGACCGTGGACTTGCCCGAGCCCATGGGCCCGACAAGGACGATCAGGGGGACGCTCACCGGATGTGGAGGTTGTCGAGGTACGACTGGACGTTGCGGCGGGTCTCGCCGACGCTGTCGCCGCCGAACTTCTCCGCGACCGCGTCGGCGAGGACGAGCGCGACCATCGCCTCGGCAACGATCCCGGCCGCCGGCACCGCACAGACGTCGGAGCGCTGGTGGTGGGCCGCCGCGACCTCGCCGGTGGCGACATCGACGGTGGCCAGCGCACGCGGAACGGTCGCGATCGGCTTCATCGCGGCCCGTACGCGCAGCAGCTCGCCCGTGGACATGCCGCCCTCGGTGCCGCCGGAGCGGCCGGTCGAGCGCCGGATCCCGTCCGGTCCCGGCACGATCTCGTCGTGCGCCTGGGAACCGGGCACCCGGGCGAGCTCGAAGCCGTCGCCGACCTCGACGCCCTTGATGGCCTGGATCCCCATCAGCGCGGCCGCGAGCCGTGCGTCGAGCCGCCGGTCCCAGTGCACGTGCGAGCCGAGGCCGACCGGCACCCCGTAGGCCAGCACCTCGACGACACCGCCGAGGGTGTCGCCGTCCTTGTGGGCCTGGTCGATCTCGGCGACCATCGCCTTCGACGCGTCGGCGTCCAGGCAGCGCACCGGGTCGGCGTCGAGCTTGTCGACGTCGGCAGGGGTCGGGTACACGCCGTACGGGGCCTTGGCCGAGGCCAGTTCGATGACGTGGGAGACGATCTCGATCCCCGCCGTCTCCTTCAGGTACGAGCGGGCCACCGCGCCCAGCGCGACCCTGGCTGCCGTCTCGCGGGCGCTGGCGCGCTCCAGGATCGGCCGGGCCTCGTCGAGTGCGTACTTCTGCATACCCGCCAGGTCGGCATGACCGGGACGCGGCCGGGTCAGAGGGGCGTTACGGGCCAGCTGGGCGAGCTCGTCGGGGTCGACCGGGTCCGCGGCCATGACCTTGTCCCACTTCGGCCACTCGGTGTTGCCCACCATGACCGCGACGGGCGAGCCCATCGTCAGGCCGTGCCGTACGCCACCGAGGAAGGTGACCTCGTCGCGCTCGAACTTCATCCGGGCACCGCGGCCGTAACCGAGGCGCCGACGCGCGAGATGGTCCGCCACCATCTCCGTCGTGATCGGCACACCGGCGGGAAGACCCTCCAGCGTCGCCACCAGTGCGGGTCCGTGCGACTCCCCCGCCGTCAGCCAACGCAACCTGCTCAACGGTGCTCCTCCTGCTCGCGCCTGGGACTGCGACGGCGCGACCGGGTGCGCGGCCCTGGCCCGCCTCCCCCGATCCTCCCACGTCCGCGTCCGTGACCCGTTCTCCGGTCCATCACCCGGACGCCCGCGCCAGCCGCCTCACGCGGCTGTGCCGCCGCTCAGGGCCTGCTCCCCGGCGGCCCGCATGGCGGCGAGCGGCGCGGGGGTGCGGCCCGTCATCTGTTCGACCTGGAGAACCGCCTGGTGGACCAGGAGGTCGAGGCCGCCGACCACGTCCCCGCCGTGCCCCGACCAGGCGGCGGCCAGGGCCGTGGGCCACGGCTCGTACAGCACGTCGAACAGCGTTCCCGGCCGCTCGGGCACCTCGGCCGCCAGCGCGTCGGTCGCGCCCGCCGGGGTGGTGGCGATGACCAGGGGCGCCTCCAGCACCGTCGCGGCCTCGGCCCAGTCTGCGATGACCACATCGACACCGAGCCGCTCGCCCCAGCCGCGCATCTCCTCGGCCCGGGCCTGGCTGCGTACGCAGGCGACGACCGGTCCCGTGCAGATCCGGGCGAGCGCGGCGAGCGCGGACGACGCCGTCGCGCCGGCGCCCAGCACCGCGGCCGATGCGACCTTGTCGACCCCCCGCTCACGCAGCGCGGCGATCATGCCGGGGATGTCGGTGTTGTCGCCGAGACGGCGGCCGTCCTCGGTGAAGACCACCGTGTTGACGGCTTCGACGGAGGCGGCGGTGTCACTGATGCCGTCGAGCAGCGGCAGGATCGCGCGCTTGAGCGGCATGGTCAGCGAAAGCCCGGCCCAGGAGTCGTCGAGTTCCTCCACAAATCCCGGCAGCCCGGCCTCGTCCACCTCGAAGCGGTCGTACGACCAGTCGTCGAGGCCGAGTTCGGCGTAGGCCGCACGGTGCAGCACCGGGGAGAGCGAGTGGGCGATCGGCGATCCGAGAACCGCCGCACGCCGCTTCGTCGTGCTCACTGGCCGTTCTTCTCCTGCTGCTCTTCGTATTTCTTGCGATTGCGCTCGTGCTCCGCGTTGGTGACCGCGAAGAGCGTCTTGTCCGCGGTGATCGACACGAAGTAGTACCAGGGACCGGGGGTCGGATTCAGCGCCGAGCCGAAAGCGTCCAGACCCGGATTCCCGATCGGGCCTGGCGGCAGCCCCTTTATGTCGTACGTGTTGTACGGATCCTTTATCTGCCGCAGATCGTCGACGGCGCCGGTGTCGAGCTTGCTCTCGCTCTTGATGTAGTTGATCGTCGAGTCGAATTCGAGGCGTCCGACGGTCTCGATGTTGTTCGGCTTCAGGCGGTTGTAGACGACCCGCGAGACCTTGTCGAAGTCGTGCTTGTACTTGCCCTCGGCCTGGACGAGGCTCGCGACGGTGAGCACCTGGAGCGGCGACTTCAGGCCCAGCCTGGCGGCCTCGGCCTTGAGGTCCTTCTTGCCGAACTCCTGGTTCGCCTGGGCGACCATCTTCTGCAGGACGGCCTCCGGCTTCATGCCCTTGGCGACCGGATAGGTCGCGGGGTAGAGGAATCCTTCCAGCGGGTCCTTGATGTTCTTGTTGTCATTTGCCCACTCGGGCAGGCCAAGAGTCTTCGCCTTCGCCTTGGCGACGGCCTTGGTGGTCCCCGCCTTGATGCCGAGGCGCGCGTCGATCTGTTCGTAGACCCAGGAGTTGCGCTTGCCCGGAATAACCATCAGGTTGTTGCGGCTGGCCGGGTCGAGCATGCGGGCCACGGCGTTCTTGCCGGACATGCCCTTGGGGAGCAGGTACACGCCGGCTTGGATGCCCTTCCCGTCGGCGGCGGCGACGAAGGCACCCGCGCTCTTGACGACACCGGCCGTCTTGAGGATGTTGCCGATCTCCAGCAGGCCCGCGCCCTTGGGGACCTCGACCTGCGTCTGCCCCGTTCCGGCACCCGCGTAGTCCTCGGCCGGGCCGAACCGGTCCTGCCAGAACTGATAGCCGAAGTAGCCGGCACCGCCGAGGCCGCCCGCGAGCACCAGCGAGACGACCAGGCACGCGCAGCCGTTGCGGCTCTTCTTCTTGGTCTTGCCTCGGCGCTCACGGCCGCCGCCCCGGCGCGACTCACCCGGGTCGTCGTCGTACTCCCCGTCGTCGTCACGGTCGTCGTCGCCGGTGAAGAAGGGGTGGGTCTCCTCCTGCTGCGCCTCGGCGTCCCAGTCGGTGGGAGCGGGCTGCGGCTGGGCCTGGCGCCGGCCCGGGGGCTGTGGCGGCGGATAGGCCTCGGGAGTGGCGTAGTAGTCGGGTTCCTGCGGGTTTCCGTAGCCGGGCTGCTGGCCGCCGTAGGTGTCGGCCGGGCCCGCTCCGTACGGCATGGCGGGCTGCTGGCCGGTGTCCCAGCCGCCGTTGTACTGCTGCTGGTTGTACTGCTGTTGCTGCTGTTGCTGGTTGTACTGCTGTTGCTGCTGTTGCTGGTTGTACTGCTGCTGTTGCTGCTGGTTGTACTGCTGTTGCTGTTGCTGCTGATACGGGTCCTGCTGCTGGTTGCCGTACTGCTGCGGCTGCTGTGGGTACTGCTGCTGCGGCTGGCCGCCGTACGGAGTCTGGCCGGCTGCGGCCTGCTGTCCTCCCCACCCCTGGTCCCCGTACAAGGGGTCCTCGGGATGCCACGGTTCGGAGCCAGAGCCCCGGCCATACTCAGTCATCGATCCCCTAGGGCCGCGAGGCAGACGTGGAACATGCCGGCCTCTTTTCTGTGCGGCAGCTGTTCGAACACCACCGCATCGCGCGGAACGTTACCGTATCGCGATCAGACAACCACTTCGACGCCCTCGCCCGGAGCAGTCCCGGACGCCCGTTCGGACTCCAGAGCGTTCTGAAGGATCACCACAGCGGCAGCCTGGTCGATGACGGAACGGCCCTTTTTGGACTTCACGCCCGAAGCGCGGAGTCCCTGACTGGCCGTCACTGTGGTCATCCTCTCGTCCACCAGTCGGACCGGAATGGGGGCGATGCCGTTGGCGAATTCCTGGGCGAAGCCGCGGATCTTGACGGCGGCCGGGCCTTCCCCGCCGCTGAGCGAGCGGGGCAGGCCGACGATGACCTCGATGGGCTCGTACTCCTCGACGAGCTGCTTGAGGCGCCGGTGGGCGGCCGGGACATCGCGTCCCGGCACGGTCTCCACCGGAGTGGCGAGGATCCCGTCGGGGTCGCACGAGGCGACCCCGATGCGGGCGTCCCCGACATCGAGCGCGAGGCGGCGGCCTCTGCGCATCAGGCGGTCTCGGTGACGAGGCGCTCGACGGCGGCCACGGCGTCGCCGATGGCGTCCGGGTTCTGTCCGCCGCCCTGGGCGACGTCCGGCTTGCCGCCACCGCCGCCGCCGAGGGTCTTGGCAGCCGTACGGACCAGGTCGCCGGCCTTGAGTCCGCGCTCGCGGGCGGCCTCGTTGGTGGCGATGACCGTCAGCGGGCGGCCGTTGGCGACGGTGAACAGAGCCACGACGGCCGGGCGGTCGCCCTGGATGCGGCCGCGGACGTCGAGGACCAGCTTGCGCAGGTCGTCGGCGCCGGTGCCGTCCGGCACCTGGCCGGTGACCACCGCGACACCGCGTACGTCCTTGGCGCCCGAGGCGAGACCGGCGGCGGCCTGCAGGACCTTCTCCGCGCGGAACTTCTCGATCTCCTTCTCGGCGTCCTTGAGCTTGGCGAGCATGCCGGAGATCTTCTCGGGAAGCTCCTCGGGACGGCCCTTGACCAGCTCCTGGAGCTGGGCGACGACCGTGTGCTCCCGGGCGAGGAAGTTGTAGGCGTCGACACCGACGAGGGCTTCGATACGGCGCACACCGGAGCCGATCGAGGACTCGCCGAGCAGCTTCACCAGGCCCAGCTGGGCGGTGTTGTGCACATGCGTGCCGCCGCACAGCTCCTTGGAGAAGTCGCCGATGGTGACGACGCGGACCCGCTCGCCGTACTTCTCGCCGAACTCGGCGATGGCGCCCTGCTTCTTGGCCTCGTCGATGCTCATGACCTCGGCCTGGACGTCGAGTTCACGGGCGAGCACTTCGTTGATCTTCTGCTCGACGTCGGTGAGAACCGTGCCGGGGACGGCCGCGGGCGAGCCGAAGTCGAAACGGAAGCGGCCCGGGGAGTTCTCCGAACCGGCCTGGGCGGCCGTCGGGCCGAGGGCGTCGCGCAGCGCCTGGTGGGTCAGGTGCGTGGCGCTGTGGGCGCGGGCGATGGCGCGGCGGCGCCTGGTGTCGATGGCGGCGTAGGCGGAAGCACCGACAGTCACCTCGCCGACCTGCACCGAGCCCTTGTGCACGGAGACGCCGGGGACCGGCTGCTGGACGTCGCGGACCTCGATGACGGCGCCCGTGTCGAGCTTGATGCGACCCTGGTCGGCGAGCTGGCCGCCGCCCTCGGCGTAGAAGGGGGTGCGGTCGAGGACGACCTCGACCTCGTCGCCCTCGGTGGCGGCGGGCGAGGGGACTCCGTCGACGAGCAGGCCGACGATGGTCGACTCGCCCTCGGTGGAGGTGTAGCCGGTGAACTCCGTGGCGCCGGACGTGTCGGCGACCGAGCGATAGGCGGAGAGGTCGGCGTGGCCGGTCTTCTTGGCCTTGGCGTCGGCCTTGGCCTGGTCCCGCTGCTGCTTCATCAGACGGCGGAAACCGTCCTCGTCCACGGAAAGGCCCTGCTCGGCGGCCATCTCCAGGGTGAGGTCGATCGGGAAGCCCCAGGTGTCGTGGAGCAGGAAGGCCTTGTCGCCGGCGAGGACCGTGCCGCCGCCGGCCTTGGCCTCGGTGATGGCGGTGTCGAGGATGTTGGTGCCGGCCCTGAGCGTCTTGAGGAAGGCGGCCTCCTCGGCGCCGGCCACCGTCTCGATGCGCTTGCGGTCGGTGATGAGCTCCGGGTACTGCTGGCCCATCGTCTTGATCACGACGTCGACCAGGTCCTGGACGACCGGATCGGTGGCGCCCATGAGGCGCATGTTGCGGATGGCGCGGCGCATGATGCGGCGCAGGACGTAGCCACGGCCCTCGTTGCCCGGCGTGACTCCGTCACCGATGAGCATCACGGACGTACGGATGTGGTCGGCGACGACCCGCATCGAGACGTCGGTGTCGTGCTTGTCGCCGTAGCGCACGCCGGTCAGCTCGGTGGCCTTGTCCATGACCACGCGCAGGGTGTCGGTCTCGTACATGTTCTGTACGCCCTGAAGGATCATCGCGAGGCGCTCGAGGCCGAGGCCGGTGTCGATGTTCTTGGACGGCAGGTCGCCGAGGATCGGGAAGTCCTCCTTGCCCTCGCCGGCGCCGCGCTCGTACTGCATGAAGACCAGGTTCCAGATCTCCACGTACCGCTCGTCGTTGACGGCCGGGCCGCCCTCGACGCCGAACTCCGGGCCCCGGTCGTAGTTGATCTCCGAGCACGGACCGCAGGGGCCGGGGACGCCCATGGACCAGAAGTTGTCCTTCTTGCCAAGGCGCTGGATGCGCTCGGCCGGTACCCCGATCTTGTCGCGCCAGATCTGCTCGGCCTCGTCGTCGTCGAGGTAGACGGTGATCCAGAGCTTCTCGGGCTCCAGGCCGAAGCCACCGTCGGCCACGGAGCTGGTGAGCAGCTCCCAGGCGTAGGTGATGGCGCCTTCCTTGAAGTAGTCGCCGAAGGAGAAGTTGCCGCACATCTGGAAGAAGGTGCCGTGCCGGGTGGTCTTGCCGACCTCTTCGATGTCCGGCGTACGCACGCACTTCTGCACGCTGGTGGCGCGCGGGGCAGGCGGCTTGGCCTCGCCGAGGAAGTACGGCTTGAAGGGAACCATGCCCGCGTTGACCAGCAGCAGAGTCGGGTCGTCCGCGATGAGCGACGCCGAAGGCACGACGGTGTGCCCGCGCTCCTCGAAGAAGCTCAGCCAGCGGCGGCGGATTTCAGCCGACTCCATCAGTGGTCCTCATTCCGGTTGTACGAGTTGTAGGAGTGCTTGTCGTGCGAAGGCCCCGGCCGGTCGATCGCGGGGTAGCGGCGCTGCGTGGGCAGTTCGGGGTCGACCGGTGCATCGATGCCGAGTGCTTCGCCCAGTTCGGCCTCGCGCTGGACCATGCCCGCCCGGACGTCGAGTGCGAAGTCCTTGAGCTTGTGGCCCGCGTCGATCGCCTTGTTCGCGGCCTGCGCCGCGAGGCTTTCGGGGGTCAGCTGCCTGAGCTTGCGATTGACCTTGGTGGTGGCCCAGACGCCGGCTGCGGCGCCGGCGGTGAACCAGAACGTGCGGCGGAACATGGTGCGTCAGCCTTTCCGCTTACGCCGGGGCGACGGCACGGTACGGCCGACGATCACCGGTCGACGCGACGGCGCGGCGGGGGCGTCGTCGCTCTTGCGGCTCATGGCCCGGCGCACGCCGTAGCCGAAGGCCGCGACCTTCACCAGCGGCCCGCCGAAGGTCGAGGCGACCGTCGTGGACAGCGCCGACGCGTTCGATGTGACTTCCTGGACGTCCGTCGCGATGGCGTCGACCCGGTCGAGCTGGGTCTGTGCGGAGCGCACCGTGGCGGAGGCGTCGGCCAGCAGGGGCACCGCCTGCTCGGTCACGTCCGCCACCAGCTTGGTGGTCGCTCTGAGCGTCTGGGCCAGCCTCACCAGCACCACGGCGAGGAAGGAGACCAAGATCGCCCAGAAGACGGCCACCAGGATCCCGGCAACCTCTCCACCGGTCACGCTGCACCGCTCTCTGCTCGTCGATGGACACCTCGGAAATCGTCCTCCGACCCTATCGCGCCCAGGGTCGCACCCCATACCGCATTCCCGCCGGGGAGGAAGGGAACGGCTCCGGAACGCGAGAGCCCGCCGGCTCCCCCATCGGTAACGGCGGGGAAGCGGCGGGCTGAAGCTGTGTGAGCTAAGCCGTGATCAGCGGGCGTAGTACTCGACGACCAGCTGCTCGTCGCAGATGACCGGGACTTCCTTGCGGTTCGGGTCACGGTCCAGGCGGAACGCCAGGGCCTTCAGGTTGACCTGCAGGTAGCGCGGGGTCTCGCCGTCGGCGGCGAAGCCACCCTCACGCGCGACCTGGAAGAGCGGCTTCTCGCGGCTGCGCTCGCGGACCATCACGACGTCGTCGGGACGGACGCGGAACGACGGCTTGTCGACCTTGCCACCGTTGACCTCGATGTGGCCGTGGACGACCATCTGGCGGGCCTGGTAGATGGTGCGGGCGATGCCCGAACGCAGGACCAGGGCGTCGAGGCGGCGCTCGAGCTCGATGACCAGCGCCTCGCCGGTCTTGCCCTCGGCCTTCTTGGCGCGGTCGTAGGCGCGGGCCATCTGGCGCTCGCTGATGTCGTACTGGGCGCGCAGACGCTGCTTCTCGAGCAGACGGACCTTGTAGTCCGAGTTCTGCTTGCGGCCACGGCCGTGCTCGCCCGGCGGGTAGGGGCGGGCTTCGAAGTACTTGACTGCCTTCGGCGTCAGCGCGATACCGAGCGCACGAGACTTCTTGACCTTGGGACGCGACTGGTTAGGCACGTTCTCCAGACCTCCGTTGTAGGTTAGGTTAGGCTCACCTTACTCAAGGAGATCGCATGTCTCGCCCTGGGAACACCAAGCGCATCACGGACAGCACGAAGAACGTCGACGCATCCAATGGCGTCGAGGCGACGGAGGTCCGATCAGCTCATGGTCAGCCGCGTCCCAGCGGGCTTGAAATCGCGCGGATGCCGTCAGCAGCCGAGCGCACACGAACTCTCGTACAGAGTACATGCTCAGCGGTGCTGCTCATCCCGGGGGTGGACGCCGCACGCCCCGAGCAGCTGACCCCGCAGGCGCGGGTCGTGGGAACCGACGGTGAGGTGTTCCTGCTGTTTCCCTCGGACTCCCCGGCCGTGCGCGCCGCCACGCACGCGCAGGACGACGAACTCTCCGCTGTGCTGGAGATCACCGATGTCGCGCCGGTTTCGGTGCCCCATCGTATCCGCGGCCGGGCCTGGATCTACGGCTGGCTCACCTGCGCACCCGGTCTGGCCGCGCCCGGCGCCATGATGCTGCGCCTCGAAACGGGCGAGGCGTGGGTGGACGATCTGTGGGGTGCGGCCGGCGTCGAGCCGGAGGACTTCGCGCAGGCGTCCGTCGATCCGCTCGTCGCGCACGAGACCGAGCTGCTGCAGCATCTGCACTCCGCGCACAGCGAGCAGGTGCAGGAGCTGTGCGGGCTGCTCAGCGAGAGGACGGGTGCGAGGGGGCAGCGGGCGGTGCCGCTGTCGCTGGACCGGTTCGGGCTGCGGGTGCGGTTCGTCGGCGGACGCAGCTTCGACGCGCGCTTCGACTTCCCCACGCCGGTGCGCGATGTCGCGGAACTGCGCCGGGCCATGTACAGGCTCTTCGAGGCCGCGTCGCAATAGGCCCGCCCGGTTACTCGCCGCGCAGGCGTTCGCGGACCTTCTCGACCACGTCGGCGTACCGCGCCTCCGCGCCGTACCTCGTCGGTTCGTAGTAGCGCTTGCCCTGCACCGCGTCCGGGGCGTACTGCTGCGCGGCGATCCCGCCCGGGACATCGTGCGGATACACATAGCCCTGCGCATGGCCGAGCTTGGCCGCGCCCTTGTAGTGGCCGTCGCGCAGATGCGGCGGGACAGCTCCGGCCAGACCGGCGCGCACGTCCGCGAGCGCCGCGCCTATCGCGGTCGTCGCGGCGTTCGACTTGGGGGCCAGCGCCAGCGCGATCGTGGCGTGGCTGAGAGTGAGCGCGGCCTCCGGGAAACCGATCATCGCCACCGCCTGGGCCGCGGCGACGGCGGTGGGCAGGGCCGTCGGGTCGGCGAGGCCGATGTCCTCGCTCGCCGAGATCATCAGCCGGCGGGCGATGAAACGTGGGTCCTCCCCCGCCTCGATCATGCGGGCCAGATAGTGCAGCGCCGCATCCACGTCGGAGCCCCGGATGGACTTGATCAGGGCGCTCGCCACGTCGTAGTGCTGATCGCCGTCGCGGTCGTACGTCACCGCCGCGCGGTCGACGGTCTCCTCCAGCGTCTGGAGGCTGATCTCGCTCTCGCTCTTGTCGATCGCCGCGCCCGCGGCCGCCTCGAGCGCGGTCAGCGCCCGGCGGGCGTCGCCGCCCGCGATCCGCAGCAGATGGGCCTCGGCGTCCGCGGGAAGGCCGACGGCTCCGCCCAGGCCCCGCTCCTCCGTGAGCGCCCGGCGCAGCAGTGCGCTCAGGTCCTCGTCGGTGAGCGACTCCAGGGTGAGCAGCAGGGAGCGGGAGAGCAGGGGCGAGATGATGGAGAAGTACGGATTCTCGGTGGTGGCGGCGATCAGCGTCACCCAGCGGTTCTCCACGGCGGGCAGCAGGGAGTCCTGCTGGGCCTTGGAGAAGCGGTGGATCTCGTCGAGGAAGAGGACGGTCTCCTTGCCGAAGCCGCCCGCGGCCCGGCGGGCACCGTCGATGACCGCCCGTACTTCCTTGACTCCGGCCGTGATTGCGGAGAGTTCGACGAAGCGCTTGTTGGTCGCTTTGGAGACGACGTACGCGAGGGTCGTCTTGCCGATGCCCGGCGGTCCCCAGAGGATCACCGACGATGCTCCGGCGGGGCCTCCGCCGCCCTCGCCGACGAGGCGGCGCAGTGGTGATCCGGGCTTCAACAGGTGCTGCTGGCCGACGACTTCGTCGAGGGTACGCGGGCGCATCCGGACGGCCAGGGGGCTGCTGGACGGATCCTTCTCCTGGCGTTCCTCGGCTGCGGCGGTAAAGAGGTCGGGCTCCACGCTGTGCAGCCTATGTCAGCGGTCTGACAGTCCCCCGTGGCCGGGTCAGCCGGTCCAGAAGTCCCACCAGCGGGTCAGGACGAGCATCCCGATGATGCCGATCCAGAGCACCGGCGGCAGCCAGTGGAACTCCAGCAGTCCCTTGCGCAGCCCCTCCGGCACCTTGATGATCCGGTGCTCGATGTTGTGCAGCGTGACGTAGCAGAACATCACGATGGTGGCGATCCAGGCCAGCGAGCACCACAGGCACAGCGCGTTGATCTCGTACAGCGACTGGTACTGGAGCCAGGTGCAGAAGCCCACCCCGAACAGACACCCGGCGTTGAGACCCAGCCAGTACCAGCGCCGGTAACGCGCCCCCGCCAGCAGCCCCACACCGATCGCGATCACCATCGAGTACGCCACAAGCCCCAGCATCGGATTCGGGAACCCGAACGCCGACGCCTGCTCGCTCTTCATGATGTTCCCGCAGGACACCACCGGATTCAGACTGCACCCCGGCGTGAAACCCGGATCCTCCAGCAGCTTGAACTTGTCGATCGTGATCACCCACGACGCCAGCAGACCCGCCGCACCCGTGATCACCAGAAGCCAGGAGAAGGCACGACTGCCGCCGATCGTGCCCTTGGAGCCGTTCTCCCGCTCGGAGGACACGTCGTCAACCGCTGCAGTCGTCATATCCCGTTCCATCGCTCAGTGGCCTTCTGGGGGCACGGTCATTCTGCCGCACCCGCACCTGTGTCCACCGTTCGATGGACATAAGGATGTACGGACGGTCGTCCCCCGGGGCTCACTTCGGCGGGAAGCTCGTTGTCATGACAGAACTCGCGGTGAACGTGCGCGGACTGCGCAAGCGGTACGGCGATGTGACAGCGGTGGACGACCTGGACCTGGGCATTGACCGGGGCGAGGTCTTCGGCATTCTCGGCCCCAACGGCGCGGGCAAGAGCACCACGGTGGAAATCCTTCAGGGTCATCGCTCCCGGGACGCGGGCGAGGTGACCGTACTCGGCTCGGACCCTGCGACCGGAAACCGCCACTGGAGGTCCAGGATCGGCATCGTCTGGCAGGACGAATCGGCGCCCGCGGAGTTGACGGTCCGGGAGACGGTGTCCCATTTCGCCCGCTACTACCCGAAACCGCGTGACCCTGAAGAGGTCATCTCGCTCGTGGGTCTCGAAGAAAAGGCGTCGAGCCGGATCAAGGCGCTCTCCGGCGGGCAGCGGCGCCGGCTGGATGTGGCGCTGGGCGTGATCGGCGGTCCCGAGCTGCTGCTGCTCGACGAGCCCACGACGGGCTTCGACCCCGGCGCCCGCCGCCGGTTCTGGGAGCTGATCCGGCGGCTGGCGGACGAGGGCACGACCATCGTCCTGACCACGCACTACCTGGAGGAGGCCGAGGTCCTCTCCGACCGGCTCGCCGTGATCGCCGCCGGCAAGGTGGTCGCCGAGGGCACCCCGGCCGGCCTGCGCGAGGAGTACGGGACGCAGGCCACGGTCACCTGGACGGAGCGGGACGGTGCGCCGCGCTCCGAGCAGACGGCGACCCCGACCCGTACCGTCGCCGAGCTCACGCGCCGATTCGACGGCGAGATCCCGGGCCTGCTGATCAGCAGGCCGACCCTCGAAGACGTCTATCTGCGGCTCACCGGACAGGAGGCGGCGCGATGACCACGGTCACGGACCTGAAGAGCGGCGTACGCAGCACATCACCCCAGCTTCCCGGGGCCTGGCGGCTGGGGCTGCTGCGCGGCCGCCTGGAGGTGCTGGCGTTCTTCCGCCAGCGCGAACAGGCCATCTTCACCTTCGCCTTCCCGATCGTCTTCCTCTTCCTCTTCGCGTCGATCTTCAGCGACGACGTGAAGGGCGCGGGCATCACCGCGTCCCAGCTCTATGTGCCGGCGATGATCGCGGCAGGCATCATGTCGACCAGCTTCCAGTCGCTGGGCATCTCGATCGCGATCGAGCGGGACGAGAAGCAGCTGCGGCGGCTGCGCGGGACGCCGATGCCGCCTTCCGCGTACTTCCTCGGCAAGGTGTGGCTGGTCCTGATCACCGGGCTGCTGGAGACGGCGGCGCTGCTGGTCGTCGGCCAGGTGTTCTACGATGTCGATCTGCCCACCAGCGTGGGCAAGTGGCTCACCTTCGGCTGGATATTCGTCCTCGGACTGACCGGGTGCGCGCTGCTCGGTATCGCCATCAGCAGTGTGCCGAAGTCGGGACAGAGCGCCACCTCCGTGGTCGTACTCCCCTTCCTGGTACTGCAGTTCATCTCCGGGGTGTACATCGCGATCAACACCATCCCGGACTGGATGCTGAACATCGGCGCGATCTTCCCGCTGAAATGGATGTGCCAGGGTCTGCGCGGGGTGTTCCTGCCGGAGTCGGCCTCCGTGCTGGAACAGGCGGGCAGCTGGGAGTACGGCCGTATCGCCCTGGTACTGGGCGCCTGGTGCATCGGAGGACTGGTGCTGTGTCTGCTGACCTTCCGCTGGAAGAGCCGGCGCGACGGCTGAGCGGGCCGGCCGGGGCGCGCGACTCCGACGCCTGGGACCGCAGTTTCCTGCCCTGGGACGTGTATTTCGCGGTCGTGTGGACAGCGACGCTGATCTTCACGCTCGCCACCCCGAGCTCCGGCTGGCCGGTCCGTCTGGTCGCGGCCGCGCTGTTCGTGCTGCTCGCTCCCTGGTACGTGTGGGTCGGACGGGCCGAGCTGATGGCCCGGGCCGGGGCCGAGCGGTACCCGGTGCGCTATGTCGCCGGGTCGGTGCTGCTGTTCCTGGCACCCGCGATCCTGGTGGGCGAAACGCGCATCGCCGCCTTCGCGCTCGTCCCGCAGTGCTTCATGCTGCTGCGGATGCGGCTCGCCCTGATCGCCGTGGCGGTCATCAACATCGCCCCGGTGCTCGGGTGGGCCGTCGTGTGGAGGCCCGACGCCCAGACCGTCTTCTTCCAGGCCCTGTTCGCGCTCGTCAGTCTGGCCTTCTCGGCGGTACTCGGCAGCTGGATCATCCGCATCATCGACCAGAGCAGGGAACGGGCAGCGCTGATCGCCGAGCTGGAGGCCGGCCGGGAGGAGATCGCGCGCCTCTCGGCGGACCGCGGGGCCCTTGCCGAGCGGGAACGGATGTCCCGCGAGATCCACGACACGCTCGCCCAGGGGTTCACCAGTGTGCTGATGCTGCTGCAGGCGGTGGACTCGGAACTGGAGCGCGATCTGCCGCAGGCCCGCCGCCATCTGGAACTGATGGCCGACACGGCACGGCAGAACCTCGCCGAGGCACGCGCCCTGGTGGCCGGTGGCGCACCGGCGGACCTGGACGACAACTCGCTGCCGGACGCGCTGCGCAGGCTCGCCGCGCGCCAGGACACGGCCGCGTCCGTCGAAGTGACGGGCACCGCACGGCCGTTGGCCCCGGCACTCGAGGTGGTGGCGCTGCGCACCTGCCAGGAGGCCCTGGCCAACGCCGCCAAGCACGCGGGGGCCGGGACGACGGTGGCCATCGCGCTCGCGTACTCCGATGCCGCCCTGTCCGTGTCCGTACGCGACACGGGCTGCGGCTTCGACGACTCGGTGCCGCTGCGGGGCTACGGGCTGAACGGCCTGCGGGCCCGGGCCGCCGAGGTCGGCGGCTGCGCCGACGTACGCAGCGCGCCGGGCGGGGGCACGACTGTCACCGTACGACTGCCACTACCCGATAGGAGCGGTACGTGATCCGCATTCTGCTCGCCGACGACCATCCCGTCGTACGGGAGGGCCTGCGCGGGATGCTCGGCGCCGAGCCCGATCTGACCGTGGTCGGCGAGGCGTCCAGCGGACCGCAGGCGGAGGCGCTGAGCGCCGAACTCCAGCCGGACATCGTGCTGATGGACCTGCGGATGCCGGGCGGCGGGGGCGTCGAGTCGATCAACCGGATGCGGGCGGCAGGACTGCCCTGCCGGGTGATCGTGCTGACGACGTACGAGACGGACACGGACATCCTGCGTGCCGTGGAGGCGGGGGCGGCGGGCTATCTGCTCAAGGACCTGGCCCGCGGCGAACTGGCCGACGCGGTACGGGCGGCGGCCCGCGGCGAGACGGTACTGGCCCCCTCGGTGGCCGCCCGCCTGGTCGACCAGCTGCGCCGGCAGCCGGAGCGGCCGCGGCTGTCGGAACGCGAGACGGCGGTGCTGCGGCTGGTGGCGGAGGGGTGCACGAACGCGGAGATCGGGCGTCGACTGTACATCGGGGAGTCGACGGTGAAGACGCATCTGCTGCGGATCTTCGGGAAGCTGGGGGTGGACGACCGCACGGCGGCGGTGACGAGCGCGATGCGGAACGGGTTGCTGTGAACCCTTTCCCGTAACTGGGGCTTCGCCCCAGACCCCGTATGCGACCTTCGGCCGCATGTCCTCAAACGCCGGACGGGCTGAAAATTCAGCCCCGTGGGGGTCCCCCCGGACGAAGTCTGGGGGAGTTTGAGGCGCGGGGGTCCGGGGGCAGCGCCCCCGGTTACGGGAAGGGGCGGGGTGGGGGAAAGAGAACCCCGTCAGGCCAGGCGTTCGCGAACCGCGTCCAGGACCGCGTCCAAGGCCACCGGCGACTGCTCGCCGGACTGCATGTCCTTCAGCTGGACGACCCCCTCCGCGAGGTCCCTCTCACCGGCGACCAACGCATACCGCGCCCCCGACCGGTTCGCACTCTTCATCGCGCCCTTGAGCCCCTTCCCGCCGTACGAGAAGTCCGTCGCGACACCCGCCCTGCGCAGCTCGGTGACGAGACCGAACAGCACGCGCCGCGCCTCCTCGCCCAGCGGGACCGCGAACACGCTCGTGGTGGCGGGCAGTTCGAGCTCGATGCCCTCCGCCTCCAGCGCCAGGACCGTACGGTCCACGCCGAGCGCCCAGCCGACCGACGGGAGCGCCGGGCCGCCGATCATCTCGGAGAGGCCGTCGTAGCGGCCGCCGCCGCCCACCGCGGACTGCGAGCCGAGACCGTCGTGGACGAACTCGAAGGTCGTGCGCGTGTAGTAGTCGAGGCCGCGCACCAGCTTCTCGTCGTCCTGGTAGGCGACACCCGCCGCGGTCAGCAGCTCGCGCACCTCTTCGTGGTACGCCTTGCACGCGTCGCACAGGTAGTCGCGCAGCAACGGCGCACCCACCAGCTGCTTCTGGACCACGGCCCGCTTGTCGTCGAGGACCCGCAGCGGGTTGATCTCGACCCGGCGCCGGGTGTCCTCGTCGAGCTCCAGCCCGCGCAGGAAGCCCTGCAGCGCGTCGCGGTAGACGGGCCGGCACTCCTTGTCGCCCAGGGAGTTGAGAAGAATGCGGAACTGGCTGAGGCCGAGCGTGCGGTACGCCTGGTCGGCCAGGATGATCAGCTCGGCGTCGAGCGCCGGGTCCTCCGTCCCGATCGCCTCGGCGCCGACCTGCGAGAAGTGCCTGTAGCGGCCCTTCTGCGGGCGCTCGTAGCGGTAGTACGAGCCGGAGTACCAGAGCTTGACCGGCAGATTGCCGAGCTTGTGGAGATTGGCCTGCAGCGCCGCGCGCAGCACGGACGCGGTGCCCTCGGGGCGCAGCGCCAGCTTGGTGCCGCCCTTGGTCTCGAAGGCGTACATCTCCTTGGAGACGATGTCGGTCGACTCGCCGACGCCACGCGAGAACAGCTCGACGTTCTCGAATCCGGGCGTCTCGATGTAGCCGTAGCCGGAGTTCTTCAGCGGCGCGGCGATGGCCTCACGCACCGCCAGGTACTTGGCCGACTCCGGCGGGATCAGGTCGTACGTGCCCTTGGGGGCCTGAAAGGTGCTCACGGAAACTCTCGTCACATTCCTCGTCGAGGAGCGGGTTCCGCTCCCGGCCGGGCGGCCTCGGGGGTCTGGGGGTGTCCCCCAGAAGACGCAGCCCGGAGGTACGGGTTGGCGGCACGCTCGCGGCCGATGGTCGTCTGGGGGCCGTGGCCGGACAGCACCACGGTCGAGTCGTCGAGCGGCAGGCACACACGCGCCAGCGACTCGAGCATCTCGGCGTGGTCGCCGCCGGGCAGGTCCGTGCGTCCGATGGAGCCGGCGAACAGCAGATCGCCCGAGAAGAAGACCGACGGGATGTCATCGGCCTCGGGCATCCGGAAGGTCACCGACCCCTTGGTATGGCCGGGCGCATGCGCGACCGAGAAGTCGAGTCCGGCGAGGCGCAGCTGCGCGCCGTCGGCCAGTTCCTTGACGTCGTCCGGCTCCCCCACGGTCAGCTCACCCATGAGCGGCATGCCGATCGACATGCCCAGGGCCTTTTCCGGGTCGCTCATCATGTACCGGTCCGCGGGATGGATCCATGCGGGTACGTCATGGGCCCCGCACACCGGGACGACGGAGGCGACATGGTCGAGGTGGCCATGGGTGAGGACGACGGCGACGGGCTTGAGCCGATGCTTCTTGAGTGCTTCCTCGACGCCTTCGGTGGCCTGGTGACCTGGGTCGATGATCACGCACTCCTCACCTGCGGCGGGGGCGACCAGGTAACAGTTGGTCCCCCAGGCCCCGGCGGGGAACCCGGCAATAAGCACGATCGTCCTCGGTGTGGTGGTGGAGAGCAGCAGATCAGAGCCTACCGGCGCTGCTCGTCCCACAGCCAACCCGTATACGGTACGGGGCACACTCGACCGGTTGGCATCACGCGACGTACAAGGAGAACACCCGGTGGTCACCAGCGATCAGCGGCGGCGGCAGCTCGCCAGGGAGAAGTTCGAGCGCCAGCAGCAGCGTCGGGCCCAGTCCCGCAAGAAGAAGCAGCGGTACACGATCGTCGCGGCGGTGCTCGCCGTAGTGCTCGCCGCGGGCGCCGCCGCCTATGCCTCGATCGGGCTGTCCGACGGGGACGCCAAGGCCGACGGCGCGGCGGGCGACAGCCAGTCCCCCAGCGCCGCCCCTTCCCCGAGCGAGAGCGCCTCCCCCGAGCCCGCCATGTCGATCGACAAAAAGGCGAAGTACTCGATGGAGCTCGCCACGAACCAGGGCGCCGTCAAGATCGCCATGGACGCGGCCAAGACCCCGCACACCGTGAACTCGTTCAAGTCCCTGGCGGACAAGGGCTACTTCAACGGGACGAAGTGCCACCGGCTGACCACGGAGGGGATCTTCGTGCTGCAGTGCGGAGACCCGAAGGGCGACGGCACGGGCGGCCCGGGGTACACGATCGCGGACGAGAATCTGACCGCGCTGGGCAAGGCGGGCGCGGACGGCACCGTGACCTATCCGGCCGGGACCGTGGCGATGGCCAACACCGGCCAGCCGCATTCCGGAGGCAGCCAGTTCTTCCTCGTCTACAAGGACTCCAAGCTGCCGCCGACCTACACACCGTTCGGAACGATGGACGCCGCGAGCCTCAAGGCCGTACAGACCGTGGCGAAGGACGGAGTGGCGGGCGGAGCCAAGGACGGGGCCCCCAAGAAGGCTGTCACCATTGAGAAGGCGGTCGTCCCGAAGGCGTGAGCCGGGGAATTTCGGCCGCGCTGAGTGCGGACAGCCGGGCGGCCGGTCGCCTAGATTGGGCGTTGTGCAGCGCGGCCCGGATTGTTGCGTTGTGGAGGGCGGGCGCGGCCCGTCCAGGAAACTGTGGACGATGCCCGGGGGCGAACCCCCTCGCAGGCATCAGGTGGAGGAGGCGCTGTGAGCAGCGACCCGTGGGGCCGTGTCGATGAGACGGGCACCGTGTACGTGCGTACTGCCGATGGCGAGAAGGTCGTCGGATCGTGGCAGGCAGGGACTCCCGAGGAGGCTCTGGCCTACTTCGAGCGCAAGTACGAGGGCTTGGTGGTCGAGATCGGCCTCCTCGAGCGGCGGGTGAAGACCACCGATCTCTCGGCCAAGGACGCCCAGACCGCCATCGACCATCTGCGCCAGCAGGTGGACGAGCATCACGCCGTCGGCGACCTCGACGCACTGAGCAAGCGCCTCGACGGGCTCGTGGCGACGGTCGAGAAGCGCCGCGAGGAGCGCAAGGTCCAGAAGGCGAAGCAGAGTGACGAGGCGCGCCACGCCAAGGAGGCCCTGGTCACCGAGGCCGAGGAGCTGGCGCAGAGCGAGCAGTGGCGGGCGGCCGGTGAGCGGCTGCGGGCGCTGGTGGACACCTGGAAGGGCCTGCCCCGGCTCGACCGGAAGTCCGACGACGAGCTGTGGCACCGCTTCTCGCACGCCCGCTCGGCGTTCTCCAAGCGCCGCAAGGCGCACTTCGCCTCGCTGGACGCTCAGCGCGAGGAGGCCCGTAAGACCAAGGAGAAACTGGTCACCGAGGCCGAGTCGCTGTCCGGCTCCACGGACTGGGGCACGACAGCCGCCCGCTACCGCGAGCTGATGACGGAGTGGAAGGCCGCGGGCCGCGCCCAGCGCGAGTCCGAGGACGATCTGTGGAACCGTTTCCGCGGCGCCCAGGACGTCTTCTTCGCCGCCCGCAGCGAGGTATTCGCCGAACGGGACGCCGAGCAGGGCGAGAACCTCAAGCTCAAGGAGGAGCTCGCCGCCGAGGCCGAGAAGCTGGTGCCGGTGACGGATCTGAAGGCCGCGCGAGCCGCCTTCCGGGCCATCAACGAGCGCTGGGAGGCCATCGGCCATGTGCCGCGGGACGCCCGTCCCAAGGTCGAGGGCCGGATGCACGCCGTGGAGCGGGCGCTGCAGGAGTCCGAGGAGACCGAGTGGCGCCGGACGAACCCGGAGGCGCGTGCGCGTGCCGAGGGTCTGACCGGTCAGCTGCAGGCGGCCGTGGACAAGCTGCGCGGGCAGATCGACGCGGCGCGCGCGGCAGGCAACAACGCCAAGGCCGACAAGCTCGCCAAGGAGCTCGAGGGCCGGCAGGCGCTGCTGGACCAGGCGCTGAAGGGCCTGGAGGAGTTCGGCGGCTGAAAAGCTACATGGAAGGGCCCCCTGTACGTCACGCTCACGTACAGGGGGCCCTTCGTCCGCGCTGTGGCGCGTCGCGCTACGGCCTGCGCGCCGATGTGACCCGGTAGACGTCGTAGACGCCCTCCACGCCCCGTACCGCCTTCAGTACGTGCCCGAGGTGCTTCGGGTCGCCCATCTCGAAGGTGAAGCGCGAGGTGGCCACCCTGTCGCGGGAGGTCTGGACGGCCGCGGACAGGATGTTGACGTGCTGGTCGGACAGGACCCTCGTGACGTCCGAGAGCAGCCTGGACCGGTCCAGCGCCTCGACCTGGATGGCGACCAGGAAGACCGAGGACTGGGTCGGGGCCCATTCGACGTCGAGGATGCGCTCCGGCTGCTGCGAGAGCGAGTCGACGTTGACGCAGTCCGCCCGGTGAACCGATACGCCACTGCCGCGCGTGACGAAGCCGATGATGGGGTCACCGGGGACGGGCGTACAGCAGCGGGCCAGTTTGACCCAGACGTCCTCGACACCCTTGACGACCACACCGGGGTCGGCGTTGGCCCGGCGCTTGGAGCGGCTGCGCGAGGGCGGTGTGCTCTCGGCGATGTCCTCGTTGGCGGCCTCTTCGCCGCCCAGGGCCTGCACCAGCTTCTGTACGACGCCCTGCGCGGCCACATGGCCCTCGCCGATCGCCGCGTACAGGGACGAGATGTCGGGGTAGCGCATCTCGTGCGCCAGCGTGACGAGCGAGTCGCCGGTGAGGATGCGCTGGATGGGCAGGTTCTGCTTGCGCATGGCCCGCGCGATGGCGTCCTTGCCGTGTTCGATCGCCTCCTCGCGGCGCTCCTTGGAGAACCAGGCGCGGATCTTGTTGCGTGCCCGCGGCGACTTGACGAAGCCGAGCCAGTCGCGCGAGGGGCCGGCGCCTTCGGCCTTGGAGGTGAAGACCTCGACCAGGTCGCCGTTGTCGAGGGTCGATTCGAGCGGTACGAGCCGCCCGTTGACCCGCGCTCCTATGGTCCGGTGGCCGACCTCGGTATGGACGGCGTAGGCGAAGTCGACGGGCGTGGCACCCGCCGGAAGCGCTATGACGTCGCCCTTCGGTGTGAAGACGAAGACCTCGTTGCGGGAGAGGTCGAAGCGCAGGGACTCCAGGAACTCGCTGGGGTCCTCGGTCTCCTTCTGCCAGTCCAGCAGCTGGCGCAGCCACGCCATGTCGTTGACGGTGTCCTGGCCGGCGGTGCCCTTGCCCGCCTTGGGCACGTCGGTACGGACCTTGGAGGTGCCGGCGACGGTCTCCTGCTTGTACTTCCAGTGCGCGGCGATGCCGTACTCGGCGCGGCGGTGCATGTCGAAGGTGCGGATCTGCAGCTCGACGGGCTTGCCGTTGGGACCGATCACCGTGGTGTGCAGCGACTGGTACATATTGAACTTGGGCATCGCGATGTAGTCCTTGAACCGGCCGGGGACCGGGTTCCATCGCGCATGGACCGTGCCGAGCGCCGCGTAGCAGTCGCGGACGGTGTCGACGAGGACGCGGATGCCCACCAGGTCGTAGATCTCCGCGAAGTCACGGCCGCGGACGATCATCTTCTGGTAGACGCTGTAGTAGTGCTTCGGGCGCCCGGTGACGGTGGCCTTGATACGGGCGGCGCGCAGATCGGACTGGACCTCGTCGGTCACTATGGCGAGGTACTCGTCGCGCTTGGGCGCCCGCTCGGCCACGAGCCGCACGATCTCGTCGTACATCTTGGGGTAGAGGATCGCGAAGGCGAGGTCCTCCAGCTCCCACTTGATGGTGTTCATGCCCAGCCGGTGGGCCAGGGGCGCGTAGATCTCAAGGGTCTCGCGGGCCTTCTTCTCCTGCTTCTCCCGCTTGAGATAGCGCATCGTGCGCATGTTGTGCAGCCGGTCGGCGAGCTTGATGACCAGGACACGCGGGTCCTTGGCCATGGCGACGACCATCTTGCGTACGGTCTCGGCCTGCGCGGCCTCGCCGAACTTGACCTTGTCGAGCTTGGTGACGCCGTCGACGAGCAGGGCCACCTGGTCGCCGAAGTCGCGGCGCAGCGTGTCCAGGCCGTACTCGGTGTCCTCGACGGTGTCGTGCAGCAGCCCCGCCATCAGCGTCGCCGGGTCCATGCCGAGCTCGGCGAGGATCGTCGTGACGGCGAGCGGATGCGTGATGTACGGGTCGCCGCTCTTGCGCTTCTGGCCGCGGTGCCAGCGCTCGGCGACCTGGTAGGCGCGCTCGACCTGACGCAGCGTGGAGGTCTCGATCTTGGGGTCGTTGCTGCGCACTATCCGCAGCAGCGGCTCCAGGACGGGGTTGTACGGCGACGAACGCTGGACGCCCAGGCGGGCCAGGCGGGCGCGCACCCGGTTCGAGGAGCCGCCCGTCCGGGGGACGGCGGCGGGCGTGGGCCGGGGGGTGGTCGTCGGCAGGGGCGCGGGGACGGGGGCAGCACCGTTCGCACTCCCCCTGGGAGCACCTCCCAGCGGCAGCTGGGGGGCTTCGGCCGGGGGGGTCCCCATCTCGCTCCGCTCGGACACTCCCGGCTTCGGCTTCCCGGCCGGCTTGTTCTCGGGCGTGACAGGGGCTGCCGCGGCCTTGTCGGCCTGCTGGTCGGGCTGCGCGGCGGCGTGCTGGGCCTCGTCTGGCAAGAGCGCTCCTCGTGCGGTTCCGGGTCCCCCGGTCAGGCCCGGAGAAGCCATGGTATCGACCTCGGAGTTCTGGTGCTCAGGAGGTGGCAGGTCCGGACATGACGGGAGAGGGCACCCCCAATCGCTGCGGTTGCCCTCTCGTCACTGCGCGCCGACGGCCGATGGCGCAGAGGAACGGGCGCCCCGGGAAGATCCCGGGGCGCCCGTTCCTCGATCGACCCATGGGGTCAGAGCGTGATCAGCGCCTCCAGCGGAGCACCGCGCAGCGCGAGCTCCAGACGGGTGCGGCCGCCGAGGAAGCCGAGCTCCATCAGCACAGCGACCCCCGCGACGTCGGCTCCGGCCCGCCGGATGAGCTCCAGCGAGGCCTCGGCGGTGCCGCCGGTGGCGAGGACGTCGTCGATGACCATGACGCGGTCGCCCGCGCGCAGGTCCTCGGCGTGCACCTCGATCTCGGCGGTGCCGTACTCCAGCTCGTACGCCTGCGAGAGCGTCGCTCCGGGGAGCTTGCCCGCCTTGCGTACGGGAATGAAGCCGAGCCCGGCCCGGATGGCGACCGGTGCTCCCAGGATGAAACCGCGCGCCTCGAGACCGACGATCTTCGTGGCCTCGTAACGCGTGCACAGCTCGGCGAGCACGTCGGTGAGAACCGTGAAGGCCTCCGGGTCCGCGAGCAGGGGCGTGATGTCCTTGAACATCACCCCCGGCTTCGGATAGTCCGGGACGTCACGGATGCGGCTGAGCAGCAGCTCCGAGGTGGCGGCGGTCATCGGCGCTTGCCCGAGGGACGGCCGCGGCCACGGTTGCCGCGCGGGCCCACGACGGCGCCGGCCGGCGCCACGTCGCCCGTCTCCGCGTCCTCCGGCTCACCGGAGTCCTCCGCCGACACGCCCTCGGCGGCCGCCTTGGCGCGCTTGGCGAGCACCCGCTTCTTCAGGGCCTTCATCTGCGGCTCGCGCTCCTTGAGGTCGGCGACGAGCGGTGTGGCGATGAAGATCGAGGAGTACGCACCGGCCGCGAGGCCGACGAACAGCGACAGCGAGATGTCGTTGAGCATTCCGGCACCGAGGACGCCGCCACCGATGAAGAGCAGTCCGGCAACCGGCAGCAGCGCGACGACAGTGGTGTTGATGGAACGCACCAGCGTGCCGTTGAGGCTGCGGTTGGCGATCTCGCTGTAGGTGTAGCGGGTCTGCTTGGTGATGTCCTTCGAGCCCTCCTTGAGACCGTCGAAGACGACCACGGTGTCGTAGAGGGAGTAACCGAGGATGGTCAGCAGACCGATCACGGTGCCCGGCGTGACCTCGAAGCCCACGAGTGCGTACACACCGATGGTGATGGTGAGGTCGTGGATCAGCGCGATCAGGGCGGCGATGGCCATGCGCCACTCGAAGGCGATCGCGAGGTAGATCACCACCAGGAGCATGAAGACCGCGAGACCGGTCCACGCCTTGTTGGCGATCTGCTCACCCCAGCTGGGGCCGACGATCTCGGCGCTCTCCATGGGGACCTTCAGGTCCTCGGCGAGGGTGTCGGCGACCTTGTTCGCCTGGGTCTGGTTGAGCTCGCTCACCTGGATCCGCAGACCGCCGCTGCCGAGCTTCTGGACGATCGCCTCATGGCCCGACGCCTCTTCGGCGTACGACTGGGCCTGGCTGACGGAGACGTTCGTCTTCGGGGTGGTGAAGACGGCGCCACCCTTGAACTCGATACCCAGGTTGAGACCCTGCACCGCCAGGCCGAGGATGGCCGTGATGGTGATCAGGATCGAAACCCCGTACCAGATCTTCCGCTTGGCGACGAAGTCGTAGCCGACCTCGCCGCGGTAGAGACGGGCGCCGAGGGTGCCAAGTCGCGACATCTCACGCCTCCTTCGGGTCGATGGGGGCGGAGGCGCGACGGGAGCGGCGCAGCGGGGGCTTGGCACCCAGCCGCCTCGGGTCGAGGCCGGACCACGGGTGGCCGTCCGCGAAGAACTTCTTGCGGGCGAGCAGGGTCATGATCGGCTTGGTGAAGAGGAACACCACGACCACGTCGAGCACGGTGGTCAGGCCGAGAGTGAACGCGAAGCCCTGGACCTTGCCGACCGTGACGATGAACAGCACCGCGGCGGCGAGGAACGACACGAAGTCGGAGACCAGGATCGTGCGCCGGGCGCGCGGCCAGGCTCGCTCGACGGCGGGCCGCAGCGTACGGCCCTCCCGGATCTCGTCGCGGATTCTCTCGAAGTACACGATGAACGAGTCCGCGGTGATACCGATCGCAACGATGGCACCACACACCGCGGGCAGATTCAGGGCGAAGCCGATGCCGGGGCCGAGCAGAGCCATGATCGTGTACGTCAGGATCGCGGAGACGATGAGGCTGAGGATCGCGATCAGGGCCAGGCCGCGGTAGTAGGCCACCAGGTAGATGATGACCAGCGCGAGACCGATCGCACCGGCGATGAGACCCGCCTGGAGCTGCTCACCGCCGAGGGCGGCGGAGACGGTCTGGACGCTCTGCTCCTTGAAGGTGAGCGGAAGCGCACCGTACGAGAGGATGTTGCCCAGGTCCTGGGCGGACTGCTGGGTGAAGCTGCCGGAGATCTCGGCGTTCGCGCTCAGTGTCTGCCGCACGGACGGCGCCGAGACAACCTCACCGTCGAGGACGATCGCGAACTGGTTCATCGGAGGCTGCTGCTGCGACAGCTTGCTCGTGATCTTCTGGAACTTCTTGGAGCCACCGTCGGTGAAATCCATCTGCACGATCCACTGACCGCTCTGCTGGTCGATCGTGGCCTTGGCGTCGTCGACGTCCTTGCCGTTGACCTCGGCAGGGCCGAGAACGTACTTCTCCCACTGCCCCTCGGAGTTCTTGCCACAGGCGACGAGCGGGTCGTCGGCCTTGACGCCGACACCGGCCGCGACGCGGGCCTCCTTGTTCGTGCAGTCGAGAGCCAGGAACTGCTTCTGCAGCTTGTCGGCGCCCGCTGTGTCCCCGGAGGGCGGCGGCTTCGGCGTCCCGGAAGGCTTGCCCGAACCGGCGGGGGTCGGGGTCGGGGTCGGCGCCTTGAGGGCGTCGGTCACCGCGCGGCCCTGCGTGGTCGGCGTGGCCGAGGGGGTGCCGGACGGCGCGTTGGCCGTCGGCTTGCCCGTCTCCTTGGCCTTACCGTCCTTGGCCTTGCCGGTCGGCGAGGCGCTCGGGGTGGGCTGGGGAGCGGTGGGGGTGCCAGCGGCGACCGTCAGCACCGGCCGGAAGTAGAGCTGGGCGGTGGTGCCGACCTGCTCACGGGCCTGCTCGGAATTGGTCCCCTTGGGGATGTTGACGATGATGTTGCGTTCGCCCTGAGTCTGAACCTCGGCCTCGGAGACGCCCAGACCATTCACACGGCGCTCGATGATGCCGACCGCGGTCTTCATGTTGGTCTCGTTGATCGCGTTCGGTTTACCGGGTTCGTTCTTCGCCTCGAGCGTGATGGACGTACCGCCCGCCAGGTCGATACCCAGACGCGGCGTGAGCTGTCCCGCCAAGAACATCCCGCCAGTGAGCGCGACCATGGCGATCAGGATCAGAGCCAGGGCGCGCCCCGGCTTGCCCTGAGCCCCCGCGGGCCTTCGGCCCCTATTCGGTGCTGCCACCTTCTCGTTTCTCCCTGTCCAACCGCCCCGCGCCGGGTGTGCGCCGGGGCGGCCACGAAGTGTTGTGGGGACCTGCCCCCGCAGAATTCAACACGACCGTGGGACCGCCGGGCACCGGTAGGCGCCCGCGCGGTCCCCGACCATGGCTACTTCGCGTCGGTCTCGCCGTCGGCCTTGCCGTTCTTGGACTCGGCGTCCTCGGGCTTGGCGTCCGCGACCTCGGTGTCGTCGGCCTCGGCGGCCTCGGGCTTCTTGCCGAGGTCGATCTTGGCGTCGTCCGAGGAATCGGAGTCGCCGGCCTCGGTCAGCGAGGAAGCGTCGTCCGGAACGATGGGGCCGTCGGACTTGAGGTCACCGTCGCCGTGCACGATGCGGTTGTACTCCTCGTCGTCGAGGACCGCCCCGATCGAGTTCTTGGCGAACACCAGGTGCACGCCGGGGGCAGCCTCGAGGAGAACCGTGTCGTGGTTGACCTCCTTGACGGTGGCGTACAAGCCGCCGATGGTCCGCACGCCGGTGCCGGGCTGCATCTGGTCACGCATCTGCGCGGCCTGCTGCTGCTTCCTCTTGGCGGAGCGGGTCATCAGGAACATGGCCCCGATGAGCACGATAAAGGGGAGGAGGGTCAAGATATTCACGGGGCGGAATTCCTTCGCACGACCGCGCGGATGAACGGCCTGATCTACGGGGGTGGGCACGCCGACCTGTAAGGGCGGCATCGGCGGAGTCTAAGCGAGTCCGCATCATTGGAACAACGCCCAGCATCGCACCCTGGTTCCTGGCCCGGCGAGTATCCGCGCCGTCACGTCCCGAACAGACCCTGTTGTCCGGCTGCGCCCGGGGCCTGCTGAGGCGGTACGAGGCCGAGGTGGGCCCAGGCGGCAGGGGTGGCGACCCGGCCGCGCGGCGTGCGGGCCAGCAGTCCCTCCCGTACCAGGAAGGGCTCGGCCACCTCCTCGACCGTCTCGCGCTCCTCCCCCACGGCCACCGCGAGCGTCGACAGACCCACCGGGCCCCCGCCGAAGAGCTTCAGCAGCGCCGTAAGGACGGCACGGTCGAGGCGGTCGAGTCCGCGGGCGTCGACCTCGTACACCTTCAGGGCGGCGGCTGCCACCTCGCGAGTGATCAGGCCGTCCCGCTTGACCTGGGCATAGTCACGGACACGGCGCAGCAGCCGGTTGGCGATACGGGGCGTCCCGCGGGAGCGTCCGGCGATCTCGGCGGCGCCGTCGGCCTCTATGTCGAGGTCGAGAAGCTGTGCGGAGCGGTGGATCACGCGCTCCAGCTCCGCGGGCTCGTAGAACTCCATGTGTGCGGTGAAGCCGAAGCGGTCGCGCAGCGGAGGCGGCAGCAGTCCGGCCCGGGTGGTGGCCCCGACCAGGGTGAACGGAGGCAGCTCCAGCGGAATGGCGGTGGCTCCCGGGCCCTTGCCGACGATCACGTCGACCCGGAAGTCCTCCATGGCCATGTAGAGCATTTCCTCGGCGGGCCGCGACATCCGGTGGATCTCGTCGAGGAAGAGAACTTCCCCCTCCTGGAGCGAGGACAGGATCGCGGCCAGATCACCTGCGTGCTGGATGGCCGGGCCGGAGGTGATCCGGATCGGGGCGTTCATCTCCGCCGCGATGATCATGGACAGGGTGGTCTTGCCGAGGCCGGGGGCGCCGGAGAGCAGGACATGGTCGGCGGTCCCGCCGCGGGCGAGGGCCGCCTTCAGGACGAGGTCCAGCTGCTCCCGGACCCGTTCCTGGCCGACGAACTCGTCCAGCGACTTCGGCCGCAGTGCCGCCTCGACGGCCTGGTCCTCGCCGTCGGCGGACGCGCCGACGAGCCGCTCGGCGGCGATGTCGTCGGTCATCGGTGCGGTGTCGTCCCAGTTCACAGTGGATTGCCTCGCGCGTCGATGGCTGGAGTCAGCGGGTGCGGTTCAGGGTCTGCAGGGCGGCCTTGAGGAGCGGGCCCACCGAAGGTGCTCCCTCGGCGGCCTCGGCCTGCGGGGCGACGGCGGCGACCGCCTCGTCCGCCTCGCGGGTGGCGTAGCCGAGGCCGATCAGCGCGGCGTGCAGCTGGTCGCGCCATGCCATGGGTGCCGCCGCGGCGGTGCCGATGCCCTGCCTGCCGATGTGGGCGCCGACCGGCTCGCCGAGCCGGTCCTTCAGTTCGAGCAGCAGCTTCTGCGCACCCTTCTTGCCGATGCCCGGCACCGCGGTCAGCGCCCGCTCGTCACCCGTGGCGACGGCGACGCGCAGCGCGTCCGGGGTGTGCACGGCGAGCATCGCCTGGGCAAGGCGCGGTCCGACGCCGCTCGCGGTCTGCAGCAGCTCGAAGACCTGGCGCTCGTCGTCGTCGGCGAAGCCGTACAGCGTCAGCGAGTCCTCCCGTACGACGAGGGAGGTGGCGAGCTTGGCCTCCTTGCCGATACGGAGCTCGGAGAGGGTGTTCGGGGTGCACTGGACGGCCATGCCGACTCCGCCGACCTCGATGACCGCGGTGGTGGGGGCGAGGGCGGCGACCGGGCCGCTCACAAAGGCGATCATGCGGTACGGCCTTTCGGTGCGTGCACGGTGCGATGTGCGGCGACGGCTTGCTGGAGGCGATTGTGCGCGGGCGCCCGCCAGATGTGGCAGATGGCGAGCGCGAGAGCGTCCGCCGCGTCGGCGGGCTTGGGCGGAGCGTCGAGCCGCAGCAGCCGGGTGACCATCGCGCCGACCTGCGCCTTGTCGGCCCGGCCGCTGCCGGTGACGGCGGCCTTGACCTCGCTGGGCGTGTGCAGGGCGACGGGGATGCCGCGGCGGGACGCGCAGAGCATGGCGATCGCGCTGGCCTGCGCGGTGCCCATGACCGTACGCACGTTGTGCTGGCTGAACACCCGCTCCACCGCGACGTATTCGGGCCGGTGCTCGTCCAGCCAGCGCTCGATGCCCTGCTCGATGGCGACCAGCCTCGGGCCCAACTCGGCGTCCGCCGGGGTTCGTACGACACCGACGCCGAGCATGGTCAGGGGACGGCCCGCGACGCCCTCGACCACACCGACGCCGCACCGGGTCAACCCGGGGTCCACACCCAGTACCCGCACACCGCCCCCCTTCGTCGATCGCCTGTTTGTGCAGGCTATCCGGTGTCACTGACAGAGCAGACCGACAAAGCGGCGGGCCGACGGGGTGTGTCCCGTCGGCCCGCCGTTTGACTGCCTGTCAGGCGTCGACCTTCTCCATGATCTCGTCCGAGACATCGAAGTTGGCGAAGACGTTCTGCACGTCGTCGCTGTCCTCGAGCGCGTCGATCAGCTTGAAGATCTTGCGCGCGCCCTCTTCCTCCAGCTCGACCTGCATGGTCGGGACGAAGTTGGCCTCGGCCGAGTCGTAGTCGATGCCGGCCTCCTGGAGCGCGGTGCGCACCGCGACCAGGTCGGTGGCCTCGCTGAGCACCTCGAAGGACTCACCGAGGTCGTTGACCTCTTCGGCGCCCGCGTCGAGGACGGCACCGAGCACGTCGTCCTCGGAGAGCTCACTCTTGGGGACGATGACAACGCCCTTGCGGTTGAAGAGGTACGAGACCGAGCCGGGGTCGGCCATCGAGCCGCCGTTGCGGGTCATCGCGACGCGGACGTCGGAGGCCGCGCGGTTGCGGTTGTCCGTGAGGCACTCGATGAGCACCGCCACGCCGTTGGGGCCGTAGCCCTCGTACATGATCGTCTCGTAGTCGGCGCCACCGGCCTCGAGACCGGCGCCGCGCTTGACCGCGGAGTCGATGTTCTTGTTGGGGACCGAGCTCTTCTTCGCCTTCTGGATGGCGTCGAAGAGGGTCGGGTTGCCCTCGACATCGGCGCCGCCGGTGCGGGCCGCGACCTCGATGTTCTTGATCAGCTTCGCGAAGAGCTTGCCGCGCTTGGCATCGATCACGGCCTTCTTGTGCTTCGTCGTAGCCCATTTAGAGTGGCCGGACATCTGCCTGTCTCCTTCGCGTAACCCATTCCTGCTGCGTTCGGCAGAGATCCTACCGGGACGGCGTCACCGGGCGGCGCGCACCATGTCCACAAACAGACCGTGTACGCGGTGATCGCCGGTGAGTTCAGGGTGGAACGAAGTTGCCAGGACATTGCCCTGCCGTACGGCGACGATGTGACCGCCGTGCTCGGCCAGCACCTCGGCCTGGGCGCCGACCGACTCCACCCAGGGGGCGCGGATGAAGACACCCTCGACCGGTCCGCCGTCCACGCCCGCGACCTCGACGGCCGCCTCGAAGGACTCGTTCTGCCGGCCGAAGGCGTTGCGGCGGACGATCATGTCGATGCCGCCCAGCGTCTCCTGGCCCGAACGCGGGTCGAGGATCTTGTCGGCGACCATGATCAGACCGGCACAGGTGCCGTAGACGGGCATGCCCGCCGCGATCCGCTCGCGCAGCGGCTCCATCATGCCGAAGAGAACCGCGAGCTTGGACATGGTGGTCGACTCGCCGCCGGGGATGACGAGGCCGTCGACCTCGGCGAGTTCCTCGGGGCGCCTCACCGGCCTGGCCACGGCGTCAGCCGCGGCCAGGGCGATCAGGTGCTCCCGTACGTCGCCCTGGAGGGCCAGGACGCCAATAACGGGAGTGGTCATTACCAGCCTCGGTTCGCGTAGCGCTCGGTCTCCGGCAGGGTGTCGCAGTTGATGCCGACCATGGCCTCACCGAGGTTGCGGGATGCCTCCGCGATGATCTTGGGGTCGTCGTAGAAGGTGGTGGCCTTCACGATGGCCGCGGCGCGCTTGGCGGGGTCGCCCGACTTGAAGATGCCGGAGCCGACGAAGACGCCCTCGGCGCCGAGCTGGCGCATCAGCGCGGCGTCGGCGGGGGTGGCGACGCCACCGGCGGAGAAGAGGACCACCGGCAGCTTGCCCAGCTCGGAGACCTCCTTGACCAGCTCGTACGGGGCGCGGAGCTCCTTGGCGGCGGCGTACAGCTCGTTGTTGTCGAAGCCGCGCAGCCTGGCGATCTCGTTCTTGATCTGGCGCAGGTGGCGGACGGCCTCTACGACGTTGCCGGTGCCGGCCTCGCCCTTGGAGCGGATCATGGCCGCGCCCTCGGCGATACGGCGCAGGGCCTCGCCCAGGTTGGTGGCGCCGCACACGAAGGGGGTGGTGAACGCCCACTTGTCGGAGTGGTTGACCTCGTCGGCCGGGGTCAGCACCTCGGACTCGTCGATGTAGTCGACGCCGAGGGACTGCAGAACCTGGGCCTCGACGAAGTGGCCGATCCGCGACTTGGCCATGACCGGGATGGAGACGGCCTCGATGATCTCTTCGATCATGTTGGGGTCGGACATCCGGGCCACGCCGCCGTCCTTGCGGATGTCGGCGGGGACCCGCTCCAGGGCCATGACGGCCACGGCGCCCGCGTCCTCGGCTATCTTCGCCTGCTCGGCGTTGACCACATCCATGATCACACCGCCCTTGAGCTGCTCGGCCATGCCGCGCTTGACGCGCGCGGTGCCGGTCTCGGGGGCCTGCGGGATGGTGGGAAGCGTGCTGGACACGGATGGACCTCACTCGGAGACGACGTTGTAGTGCCTCACCGATGGAACATGCGCGGACCAGTCCACTGCAAGGGCCAATGAACAGCCGGTGGATCGTTTTCGAAGCTCAGGTGCGGGTTCGCTCAGGTGCGGGTCATGTGCCCGGGCGGTCCGCCAGGGCGACCGGGGGCTCGTCGTCCATCTCGAAGGCCAGCGGGAAGGGCGCGTGGCCGGCCAGCCGGAACCAGCGGACCGTACGGTGACGACGCAGGGCGCGGGCCGCGCGTACGGCGTCGTTGTGGAAGCGGCGCGCCATCGGGACGCGGCGTACGGCCTGGGCGAGCTCGCCCGCGGCATCCTCGCCGCCCGGGACCACGCGTACGGCCTCGACCTGCGCGGCCTCGCCGAAGACGGCCCGCAGCGCGGCACTGAGCTCGCTCTCGGCGACCTCGCGCTGTTCCTCCTCCGCCTGGCGGGCGGCGTGCGCGGCCTCGTACAGCACGATCGACGCGGCCGGATCGAGCACACCGGAGGTGGCGAGCTCCTGGGTGACCGAGGCGCGGCGCAACAACTGGGCGTCGAGGGCGGCGCGGGCGGCGTCGATACGGGAGTGCAGCCGGTCGAGCCGTCCGGCGGTCCAGCTCAGATACAGGCCGATCGCGACGAGGGCGACGACGGTCCAGATGAGGGTTGCGGTCACGGGCGGCAAGGCTACCGGTGGCGGCGTGGCGCCTGCGGCGGGGCTGTTGTTACCGGGGGCTCCGCCCCCGGACCCCCGCTCCTCAAACGCCGGAGGGGCTGAATTTCGCGTCCGGGACCGGCGGGGCTGGATGTGCGGCTGGGCCGCACATTTCAGCCCGTCCGGCGTTTGAGGACATGCGGCCGAAGGTCGCATACGGGGTCCGGGGCGGAGCCCCCAGTTCGCGCCGCGAAGCCAGCGCGGCAGGGGTCTGGGGGCTTGCCCCCAGTTCGGGAAGGGGCGGGTCGGGGAAAACTCAGTCCCGCGCCAGCCCGAACCTCGCCCGGAACCCAGACCTCTCGTCCGCCGCCACCGACGCCGCCCCGTCCGTCACCGTCTCGTAGACCGACAGGATGTCCGCCCCGACCGTCGACCAGTCGAAGCGGCGTACGTGCGCGCTGCCCCGGGCGCGCAGTTCCTCGCGGCGGACCGGGTCGCCCAGGAGGCGGACCGCCGCCGTGGCCAGTGCGTCCGCGTCCTCGTTGGCGAAGAGTTCGCCGGCCGCGCCCTGGTCCAGGACCTGGGCGAAGGCGTCCAGGTCGGAGGCGAGCACCGCAGCGCCCGCCGACATCGCCTCGACGAGGATGATGCCGAAGCTCTCCCCGCCGGTGTTGGGCGCCACGTACAGGTCGACGCTCCGCAGCAGCCGTGCCTTGTCCTCGTCGCTGACCATGCCGAGGAACTCCACCCGCCGCCGCATGTCGACGGGCAGTGACGCGACGGCTTCTTCCTCGTCGCCGCGCCCGGCCACCAGAAGTCTGGTCGCGGGACGCTCGGCGAGGATCTTGGGCAGGGCCCTCATCAGCACCGGCAGACCCTTGCGGGGCTCGTCGATGCGCCCTATGAAGCCGATCGTGTCGCCCTGCCACTCGGCTTTCGGCTCGGCCTTGTCGAAGAAGCCGACGTCGACGCCGTTCGGGATGACGACCGCGTCGCCGCCCAGGTGCTCGACCAGGGTCCGCCGGGCGTACTCGCTGACAGCGATCCGGGCGCTGATCTTCTCCAGCGCGGGCTGCAGGATCGGATACGCCGCGATCATGGCGCGGGAGCGCGGGTTCGAGGTGTGGAAGGTGGCCACGATCGGGCCCTGCGCGGCCCAGCAGCTGAGCAGGCCCAGCGACGGCGAGGTCGGCTCGTGGATGTGGATGACGTCGAAGGTGCCGTCGTGCAGCCAGCGCCGTACCCGCGCGGCCGACAGAAAGCCGAAGTTGAGCCTGGCGACCGAGCCGTTGTACGGGACCGGAACGGCCCGCCCCGCCGAGACCACGTACGGCGGCAGCGGTGTCTCGTCGTCCGCCGGTGCCAGCACGGACACGTCGTGGCCGAGCCGGATCAGATGTTCCGCCAGGTCTCTGATGTGGAATTGGACGCCACCCGGTACGTCCCAGGAGTACGGGCAGACGATGCCGATCTTCACAGCGGCCGCTCCTCGAGGTCCGCGAGCCACAGCCGCTGCAGCATGTGCCAGTCCTCCGGGTGCTCGGCGATTCCCGTGGCGTAGGCGTCGGCCAGCGCCTGTGTCATGGAGGACGTCTTCTCGTCCTTGGTACCTGTCTCGGGCACCTCGACAGGCGGGTGGATCTGCCCCCGCATGACCGGCGCTTCGTCGTACCACAGCGTCACCGGCAGCAGCAGCGCGCCGGTCTGCTGGGCCAGCATCGCCGGTCCGGCCGGCATCCGGGCGCTCTCGCCGAAGTACTTCACCTCGACGCCCGATGCCGACAGATCACGGTCGGCGACCAGGCAGACCAGGCCACCGGCGCGCAGCCGCCGGGCGAGCGTGCCGAAGGCGGAGCCGCCCGCATGCGGCAGCACCTCCATGCCGAGGCTCTCGCGGTAGGCGACGAACCGGTCGTACAGCGTCTCGGGCTTGAGCCGCTCGGCGACCGTGGTGAAGGGGACGCCCAGGGTTCTGGTGACCCACACGCCCGCGAGGTCCCAGTTCGCCAGGTGCGGCAGCGCGACGATCACTCCGCGGCCGGAGGCGACGCCGTCCGTCAGATAGTGGGCGCCCTTGATCTGGACGTTGTCGGTGACGCGCTCGGCGCTCCATGTGGGCAGCCGGAAGGACTCCATCCAGTACCGCATGTACGAGCGCATACCGGCCTTCGACAGCTCGGCCAGGCGCTCGGGGCCCGCGTCGGGCACGACGCGGGCGAGGTTGGACTCCAGCCGCAGCACGCTCTTGCCGCGCCGCTTCCACGCGATGTCCGCGATGGTGCGGCCGAGCGCGGCGGCCGCCGGCTCGGGCAGCTTTTTGACCGTGCTCCAGCCCAGGCCGTACAGCCCGTCGGTCAGCCGCTCCCGCATCACGTCGCCTCAGCCTCGTTCCCCTGCCCCGCGGCGGCGTCCGCCTCCGCGGACTCCCGCCGTACCGTCACGACCCGCTGCCCGAGCGTGACCAGGCTGCCGACGGCGACGATCCACAGCGCGATCGGCAGCAGTACCTCGATCCCCGGCACCCCGAAGGTGTGCAGACCCGCGAGCCCGGCGGCGACCAGTGAGATCACCAGTCGCTCGGCCCGCTCGATCAGCCCGTTGACGGCGACGGGCAGGCCGATCGATTCCCCGCGCGCCTTGGTGTACGAGACGACCTGGCCGCTCGCCAGACAGAAGATGGCGACGGCACACATCACATTGTCGTCCCCCGTGCCGGCGTACCAGAGCGCGAAGCCGCCGAAGATCGCGCTGTCCGCGACCCGGTCGAGCGTCGAGTCCAGGAAGGCTCCCCACCGGCTCGAAACCCCCGCCTGCCGCGCCATGTTGCCGTCGACGAGGTCGGAGAAGACGAACGAGGTGATGACGATCGTGCCCCAGAAGAACTCTCCCCGGGGGAAGAAGACCAGCGCACCCGCCATCACTCCGGCCGTGCCGATGAGGGTGACCGCGTCCGGGCTCACCCCTCGGCGGAGCAGAAACGCGGCGAACGGTGTGAGGACACGCGTAAAAAATGCACGCGCGTACTTGTTCAGCATGGCCTTCCCGAGGGTCGGTGGGCCGAGTGACCCCAATGGCCACCGGCTGGCCCATCGTAGCCAGGCCCCGCGCACTCCACCGAGGCACACCCGCCTCCCGTGGTCGCGTACGACGTATGGACGCAACCTGACGGGAGTGGAAAGCTCGAAAGACGACCGCGGGCATCGCCGGAGCTGCCCCCGGACGCTGTCCGGGACCTCCCTCATGGCTCCCCGCGCCCGCGGCCCCACTCTCCTCACCGGACAATCGATCGGGAGGCAAGATCATGGGCGACAAGAACGCACACCCCGGAGCCGCCGGCAGGGCAGCTACGGCCGACCAGCCCTCATCCGTACGGAACGTGGTGCTGGTCGGCCACAGCGGATCGGGAAAAACAACATTGATCGAGGCCCTGGCGCTGACCGCGGGAGCGGTCAACCGGGCGGGCCGGGTCGAGGACGGCGGGACGGTCTCGGACTACGACGAGATCGAGCACCGGCAGCAACGTTCCGTCCAGCTGTCCCTGGTCCCCGTCGAATGGGGCGGGTACAAAATCAATCTCCTGGACACTCCCGGATATGCCGACTTCGTCGGGGAGCTCAGGGCCGGTCTGCGAGCCGCGGACGCGGCCCTTTTCGTTGTCTCGGCCGCGCAGGAGGCCGACGCGATCGCGGGCGCGACCCGGATGGTGTGGGAGGAGTGCGCGGCGGTCGGAATGCCGCGCGCGATCGTCGTGACGCATCTGGAGACGGCGCGGACCGACTTCGAGGAGCTGACCCGGGTCTGCGGGACCATCTTCGGCGGCGACGACCCCGACGCCGTACTGCCGCTGTATCTGCCGCAGTACGGGGCGCAGAATCCCGACGGGCACGCCCCGGTCACCGGCCTCGTCGGACTGCTGTCCCAGAAGATCTTCGACTACTCCTCCGGCGAACGGAAGGAGACCGAGCCCGATCCGGCACAGACGCCGCTGATCGAGGAGGCCCGCAACCGGCTGATCGAAGGGATCATCGCCGAGAGCGAGGACGAGACCCTCATGGACCACTACCTCGGCGGCGGCGAGATCGACCTCAAGACGCTGATCGGGGACCTGGAGAAGGCCGTGGCGCGTGGCATCTTCCACCCGGTGCTGGCCGCGGCCCCCGCGCCCGAGGGTGCCAAGCAGGGGCTCGGCACGGTCGAGCTTCTCGAACTCATCACCGGCGGCTTCCCGACTCCGCTGGAGACCACCGCCCCCGCCGTGACCACCCCGCAGGGCGCGGCGCGCCCGCAGGTCAGCTGCGACCCGGACGGTCCTCTGGTGGCCGAGGTGGTCAAGACCGCGTCCGACCCCTATGTCGGCCGGATCTCGCTCGTACGGGTCTTCTCCGGCACCCTGCGTCCCGACGAGACCGTCCATGTGTCCGGGCACGGTCTGTCCGACCGCGGCCATGAGGACCATGACGTCGACGAGCGCGTCGGCGCGCTCTCCGCCCCCTTCGGCAAGCAGCAGCGCCCGCTCGGCCACGTCATCGCCGGAGATCTCGCCTGTGTGGCCAAGCTGGCCAGGGCCGAGACCGGGGACACGCTCTCGGCGAAGGACGACCCGCTGCTGATGGAGCCGTGGACGATGCCCGATCCGCTGCTGCCGCTGGCCATCCAGGCACACAGCAAGCCGGACGAGGACAAACTCTCCCAGGGGCTTTCGCGACTGGTAGCCGAGGATCCGACGATGCGCCTCGAACAGAACCAGGCGACCCACCAGGTGGTGCTGTGGTGCCTCGGGGAGGCGCACGCGGATGTCGCGCTGGAGCGGCTGCGCAACCGCTACGGCGTCCAGGTCGACGTCGTACCGCACAAGGTGTCGCTGCGGGAGACCTTCGGCGACCGGTCGGCGGGACGCGGGCGGCATGTGAAGCAGTCCGGCGGGCACGGCCAGTACGCGATCTGCGAGATCGAGGTGGATCCGCTGCCGGCGGGCTCGGGGATCGAGTTCGTCGACAAGGTGGTGGGCGGCGCGGTACCGCGGCAGTTCATCCCGTCCGTGGAGAAGGGCGTACGCGCGCAGGCGGCGCGGGGCGTCGCGGCCGGATATCCGCTCGTCGATGTCCGGATCACGCTGCTGGACGGCAAGGCGCACTCGGTGGACTCCTCGGACGCGGCCTTCCAGACGGCGGGCGCGCTCGCGCTGCGTGAGGCGGCGGGCGATGCGCGCATCCATCTGCTGGAGCCGGTGGCCGAGGTGCGGGTGCTGGTCTCGGACGAGTACGTGGGTCCGGTGATGAGCGATCTGTCGGGGCGGCGCGGCCGGGTGGTCGGCACCGAGCAGGCGGGCGGGGGGCGCACGCTCGTACGGGCCGAGGTGCCGGAGATCGAGATCGGGCGCTACGCGGTGGACCTGCGGTCGATCTCGCACGGCACCGGGCAGTTCAGCCGCTCCTACGCCCGGCATGAAGCCATGCCGCCGCAGCTCGCCGACAAGATCCGCGAGCAGGCCGAGCACGGCTCGTAATTGAGGGTGCCGCCCGCCGACAGCTGTGGGGCGGGCGGCACTTCAAACCTGTGACGTGGGCCGTGCGCCCCCGATACGCTGTAGTGCCCCAGCTCAGAAGGTGTGCGGGGCGCGGTAGTTGGGAACAGGCCGCAGTGCGGATGCTTGCGGCGATGGGGGCGGTAGTGGCGAACGACGCTTTCGATTTCACTCCGGGGGCACAGGTCCCGCTCCTGGGCTCGGCCGGACAGACGGCGGCGACGCATGCGCTCGCCTCCGCCGCGTACCGCGACAGCCCGGTCAAGGACCTGCTCAAGGCCAACAGCGAGTGGCACAAGTCGGAGGTGAAGCCGGGGAAGTTCTCGCTGTTCGAGCCGAATCTGGGCGAGGCGTTCTCGCGGGCGGTGCAGCTGCGGATGCTCGGCGGCGCGCGCAAGGCGCTGATCCAGTCCTTCGGCACCGAGCCGCAGGCGGTGGTCGAGCACTGCCTGGCCGCCACCCGGATCCGCAAGGAGCGCGACGCCAGACTCACCGGTGTGATGGCCGTCTTCGGGCTGCTCTTCCTGCCCGGACTGCTGCTCTGGCTGGTCGTGTTCCAGCTGCGGCGGACGATCGCGGGCGCATCCAACAAGCGGGCGGGGGCGCTCGGCACCCTGCTGCTCGTCGGCATCGGCGGCCTGGCCGTGATCTTCCTGATCAAGCTGCCGTTCGGCGGGCTGCTCGGCTACTACATCCGCGGCATGATCGTGGCGCCGGTCATCGGCTGGGTACTGGCCAAGCGGATCTGCGAGTCCACGGCGAAGGATCTGCGCGCCCGCTGGGACAGTCTGCTTTCGGGCGGCGGTCTCGGCGCCAAGGTCCCCGAGGCCGTCCCCGGTCACCCCAATGAGACCGCGCGCGAGCAACTGCGCCAGGGACTTGAGAAGCTCACCGCCGAGCAGCAGTCCAACGCGGTCTTCTATGCGGGCCCCAAGGGGATACTCGGCATGGGCACCCGCTGGGGAAGCTGGCAGATGGCCGAGGAGCTGGTCTCCAAGGAGGCGGGCAAGGACATCAACCAGTTCCGCAGCTGGGACGTGATACGAGCGGTCCACGACAAGCTGAAGATGCTGGAACGCGGCCCGCTGAACTCCGGCGGCTTCCCCACCCCCTCGGTCAAGCACTGGATCGTGGCACCGGTCGGTGAGAACGCCGGGGAGGTGACCCGGCCGGAGGGCCAGGACGTGGAGACGTTCCAGGTCAAGGGCCACGAGATACAGCGGATCTGCAATCACCAGCAGTTCGGCGGCGGGAACCGCCACTATCTGGGCGTGCAGTTCACGCTCTGGGACGGCCAGTTGGTGATCACCATGATGATCACCGTGACGGTTCTCCACGAGACACTGCGCATCGAGGTGACCGGGCATGCGCTCGGCCCGGTGCACTCGCTGTTCACCACCAAGCCCGCGCCCAAGACCGTCACGGTCGCCAAGACGGTCCGTTTCTGGGAGACCGTCGACCGGGCGCTGCCGCTGGTGGAGACGCCCGAGGTGGTACGGCTCGCGGTGCGGGCGCCCTTCACCTGGTATCCGCCGCTGCTCGACTTCCTCGGCGGCAAGCTGGTGCTCCCCGAGCCCTTCGGGCTGCGCCACGCCTGGGCCGAGAAGCCCTGGCGGCACCGTTTCATGGCGGACGACGCGATGCGTGCGGCCACGCCCGTCCTGCGCGTCACGCACGCGGCGGCGATGAGGGTGCTCGAGGAGAACGGCGTGGACACCGAGCGCTTCGGCAACCGCTCCATGATCGTGAGCGGCTTCGTCCAGGACCCCACGCCCCGCAAGGCGGACCTCTACGACGCGTAGGAGCGGCCCGCCTCTTCAGGAGGCGGGCCAGCTTCAGGAGGCGGGCCGGCTTCAGGAGGCGGGCCAGGCCTCCGCCAGCATCTTGCGGGTGTCGGCGAGCAGCTGGGGCAGCACCTTCGTGTGCCCGACGACCGGCATGAAGTTGGTGTCCCCGCCCCACCTCGGCACGACGTGCTGGTGCAGATGGGCGGCGATCCCGGCGCCCGCGACCGTGCCCTGGTTCATTCCGATGTTGAAGCCGTGCGCGCCCGACGCCTTGCGCAGCGCGGTCATCGCCTGCTTGGTGAACAGCGCGAGCTCGGCGGTCTCCGCGTCGTCCAGTTCGGTGTAATCGGCGACATGACGGTAGGGCACGACCATCAGATGCCCGCCGTTGTACGGGTAGAGATTGAGCACCGCGTAGACGTCCGAGCCACGGGCGATGACGAGCCCGTCCTCGTCCGACATGGAGGGGATGACGCAGAAGGGACAGCCGTCGTCGGCCCCCGGACCCGTCGGCTTGTTCTCTCCCTGGATGTACGCCATGCGGTGGGGTGTCCACAGGCGCTGGAACGCATCCTGCGTTCCGACTCCGATCTGCTGCTCCGGCTCAAGCGTCATGCTGTGCAGCATATGACTTCGCCCGGCCGCGCAGACGGGAGACCCCCGCAGCACTGATCGCGCTGCGGGGGTCTCGTACGGCGTGCGTGCCCGCTGCCGCGCGGGCGCCGGGTGTCAGAGCTGGACGCGCTCCTCGACGACCTTCGCGATCTTCGCGATGGCCTCGTCGACCGGGATGCCGTTCTCCTGCGAGCCGTCGCGGTAGCGGAAGGAGACCGCGCCGGCGGCCATGTCCTCGTCGCCCGCGATGACCATGAAGGGCACCTTCTGCTTCTGCGCGTTGCGGATCTTCTTCTGCATACGGTCCGAGGATGCGTCCACCTCGACCCGCAGCCCCTTGGCCTTCGCCTTGGCGGCGAACTCCTGCAGGTAGGGGATGTGCGCGTCGCCGATCGGGATGCCGAGCGCCTGGACCGGCGCGAGCCAGGCCGGGAACGCGCCCGCGTAGTGCTCCAGCAGCACCGCGAAGAACCGCTCGATCGAGCCGAACAGCGCGCGGTGGATCATGACCGGGCGCTGCTTGGTGCCGTCGGGACCGGTGTACTCCAGGTCGAAGCGCTCCGGCAGGTTGAAGTCGAGCTGGACGGTGGACATCTGCCAGGTACGGCCGATGGCGTCCTTGGCCTGCACGGAGATCTTCGGCCCGTAGAACGCGGCGCCGCCCGGGTCGGGGACCAGCGGGAGGCCCTGCTTCTCGGCGACCTTGCGCAGCGTCTCGGTCGCCTCCTCCCAGATCTCGTCGGAGCCGACGAACTTCTCCGGGTCCTTGGTGGACAGCTCCAGATAGAAGTCGGTGAGGCCGTAGTCGCGCAGCAGGTTCAGCACGAAGGTCAGCGTCGAGTCGAGCTCGTCCGCCATCTGCTCCTTGGTGCAGTAGATGTGCGCGTCGTCCTGGGTGAAGCCGCGGGCCCGGGTCAGGCCGTGCACGACGCCCGACTTCTCGTAGCGGTACACGGTCCCGAACTCGAAGAGACGCAGCGGCAGTTCACGGTAGGAGCGGCCGCGCGCATCGAAGATCAGGTTGTGCATCGGGCAGTTCATGGGCTTGAGGTAGTAGTCCGTGCCCTCGTCGAGCTGCATGGGCGGGTACATGCCCTCGGCGTACCAGTCCAGGTGGCCCGAGGTCTCGAAGAGCTTCCCCTTGGTGGCGTGGGGGGTGTAGACGAACTCGTACCCCTCCTCCTCGTGCCGCTTGCGGGAGTAGTCCTCCATGACCCGGCGTACGACACCGCCCTTGGGGTGGAAGACCGCGAGACCCGAGCCGATCTGGTCCGGGATGGAGAACAGGTCCAGCTCGTTGCCCAGCTTGCGGTGGTCGCGCTTCTCGGCCTCGGCGAGGAACTCCAGGTGAGCCTTGAGCTCTTCCTTGGAGGGCCAGGCGGTGCCGTAGATGCGCTGCAGCATCGGGTTCTTCTCGCTGCCGCGCCAGTACGCGGCGGCATTGCGCATCAGCTTGAAGGCCGGGATGTTACGGGTGCTGGGCAGGTGCGGACCGCGGCACAGGTCCTTCCAGCACAGCTCGCCGGTCTTGGCGTCGAGGTTGTCGTAGATCGTCAGCTCACCGGCGCCGACCTCGACGTCCGCACCGTCGTCGGAGGAGGCGGAGCCCTTGATGCCGATGAGCTCCAGCTTGTACGGCTCGCTCGCAAGCTCCTCGCGGGCGGCCTCATCGGTGACGACCCGCCGCGAGAAGCGCTGGCCGCGCTTCTGGATCTCCTGCATCTTCTTCTCGATGGCCTTGAGGTCATCGGGGTGGAAGGGCTTCTCGACGTCGAAGTCGTAGTAGAAGCCGTCCTTGACCGGCGGCCCGATGCCGAGCTTGGCCTCGGGGAAGAGCTCCTGCACGGCCTGCGCCATGACGTGCGCGGTGGAGTGCCGCAGGATGCCCAGGCCGTCCTCGGAGGAGATCTCGACGGGCTCGACCTCCTCGCCGTCCTTGACCTCGTACGCGAGGTCCTTCAGCTCACCGGCGACGCGGGCCGCGATGACGGTGCGCTCGCCGGGGAAGAGGTCGGCCGCCGTGGTGCCCGTGGTCACCACGCGCTCTTCCCGCTCGGAATCGCGTTGGATGATCACACGGACGTCTGACACCGGTCTCTCCTGACTGAAGGGGGACGCCGCGTTGGTAGTGGGCGCGCTACGAATCGTACCGAGCCGGTGGGGTCCGTCGCGAAACGGTTAGCCGGGGGCGCTGCCCCGGACCCCGTACGCGCTTCGCGTGTCCTCAATCGCCGGACGGGCTGAATGTGCGGCCCCGCCGCACATTCCAGCCCCGCCGGCGTTTGAGGCGCGGGGTCTGGGGCGGAGCCCCAGTTCGGGAAGGGGCGGGTAGGGGAACAAGCCCGCCGCAGGCGCACCGCAACCACCGCACCCCGCCCCTTTACTCCCCCTGACACGCCTCCTCGAAGAAGTCCAGATTCTCCTGGAGCGACTTCATCAGCCGGTCCCGCTCCGCCTCATCCACCTGCACCGGAACCACATTCGACGCGTCCGTCAGCCGCCGGAACCCCCCTCGGCTCTCCAGCCGCCCCACGACCCGGATCGGCAGGCCGACCAGGTGCGCATGGCCCGCCGTGCGGTAGGAGTCCTCGTCCAGTGCCACCCGTACATGTGGCACCTCCGCTCCCGCCAGGACGCGCAGGCGCACCGTCCCCGCCCCCCGCGGCCCGGAGCGCCGCATCCGGACGACCGTGCCGGTGACACGGACCGGCACGGACGGCTCGTCCTGGAGATAGCGGGCGCCGGCCTCGCGCAGCGCGGGCAGGTCGCCCGGCGAGAACTCGACCGGTTCGTTCCGCGGCGCGCAGCCTGCCGGGACTCCCGCCGCAGGTGACCACTCCAGCGCCACCCGCGCCCCTTCGGACCCCCGCACCAGGGCGATGATCGCTTCCGTCAGCTCGCGGCTCACTCCCGCCTCAACGGCCGCGTCGAACGCCTCCATCCCGCCCGTCGCGCGCTGGTAGTCCGCCGCCTCCCGCGCCGCCTGCAAGGCGTGGTACAGCCGCACGACGACCGCCCGCCCGCTCTGCACCGGCACGAACGCGGTGAGGCTGCGCCCGCCGGGCGCCGGTCCCACCAGAACCTCTTCCAGCGAGGCCTGCGCCTGGCGCCGGTGCCGCGCGCCGTAGTACCCCGCGCGGCCGCGCGCCGCCAGCGCCCCGGCCATCAGCATCTGCCGTGCGGCTCCCCGCAGTTGCTCCTGTACGGTCCACGACGCCGCACCCGAAGGACCCTGGGGCACATCACGCCACCACCGGATCTCGTCGCTCGGCACGGTCAGTCCGACGAGCACCTCACGGGCCGAGGGCGCGGCACTGCGCGCGAGCGCGGTCAGCGCCTCGCCCAGCAGGTCCTCGCAGTCCGGGAACGACCTGCTCTCGGGCACCAGCAGGCTCGTACCGCCCGCCCCGGGCCCGGGCGGCGTCCAGCGCGCATAGCGCCCGGCCGCTCCCCCGCGCCGCCGCCACCCGTGCCGGTCCAGGAGCGCCCCGAGAACCACGGGGTCGACCTGGGCCGGGTCCGGTTCGCCGCTCCCGTACCAGGCGCCCGGCCGGTCGCCCGTCGGATGGGGCCGTACCGACTCGTCGAAAGGCCGCTGCATCAAGGTCTCCCTCCCGCCCCGACCCTGGTCATGATCTCGCAGAGCGCCCGGTCGTCGAAGATCCGCGAGGTCGGGATCCGCACAGTGGTCCTGCTCCTGCCCGTCACCGGGTGGCCTGCCAGGTTGGTCCAGTAGCAGCAGTGCCGCAGATCGAGCCGGTCGTGACTGGCGCGCAGCCACTCGTCCTGGGTCCGGGGGACGAGCATCACGACGAGGATCTTGTGCACGGACACCGGGCTGCGGGCCAGCTTCACCAGATGGTTGTTGTCGAGGGTGAAGGAGAACGCCGGTCCCGGTGGGTGCGGTGGGATCTGGTAGGTGCACTTGAGCTGCACTTTGATGGTCACCTCGTCGTCGACGGTGTGACCGGCCGAGCTGTGGCTGACATGCCAGTCGATGCCGTTGTCCGGAAAGGGCTGCGACAGGGAGCAGCCCGCCGCTGCGGCAACGGCGTGCAGATAGCCCACCTGGAGTGTCTCCATGCAGGCGGTGGTGGCGAGTGCTCCGCGCAGCGGTACGGTCCGCTGGGGCAGCAGCCCTCCCCCTCGACCTTCGGCCTGGGAGGTACCCCCAGACTCAGGCTGCGTGAGCGCCATGGCTCCTCGTGCCTTCCGGGCTGTGCCGATCGATGTCCCCTGGACGGGCCGTCAACTCACACACCCGTCATCTGTGTTGTCACCGCCCGGCGTACGGCGCAAACAGCCCGGGTATCACCGATTCGGGCAGGGGGATCACGCCATCTGCCACGCATGTGCGAGGAGTTCGGGGATGACGCGCTGGTATGACGGCCCCCTGGCCGCATTTGACACTGAGACAACCGGAGTCGACGTCGAGGAGGACCGCATCGTTTCGGCTGCGGTCGTCGTCCAGGACATGACGGGCGGCCGCCCGCGCGTCACACGCTGGCTGGTCAATCCCGGGGTGCCCGTGCCCCCGGGAGCCACCGAGGTGCACGGGCTGACGGACGATCACCTTCAGCGCAACGGCCGCTGGCCGGCGCCCGTGGTGGAGGAGATAGCCAGGCTGCTTGCCGAGCAGTGCGCCGCGGCCCGCCCGCTCGTGGTGATGAACGCACCCTTCGATCTGACCATCCTCGACCGGGAGTTGCGGCGCCACCGCGCGGCGTCGCTCGCCCAGTATCTGGAGAACGTCCCGCTGTGCGTACTGGATCCGAGGGTCCTGGACAAGCATCTGGACCGCTACCGCAAGGGGCGCCGTACCCTCTCGGACCTGTGCGACCAGTACGAGGTGGTGCTGGACGGCGCCCATGACGCGGCCGCGGACGCGATGGCGGCGCTCGAGGTCACCCGGGCGGTGGGGCGCCGTTTCGCCTCGCGCCTGGAGCGTCTTGCCCCCTCGGAGCTGCATACGCTGCAGGCGGTGTGGCATGCGGCGCAGGCGCGCGGGCTGCAGGCGTGGTTCGCCCGCAGTGGTGCGCCGGAGGAGGTGGACCCGCACTGGCCCCTGCGTACGGATCTGCCCGCCGCGGCCTGAGTCCGGGTGGCGCCCCGAGGGGAACGCCACCCGGTTCCGTCAGCCGGTGAATCCCGCGGTGATGGAAGTGAATTGCCAGGTGCTCTGGCTGATGCCGGAGCAGTTGCTCACCACGCCGCCGCCGGGGCAGGGACGGTCACGGTTGACCGACCAGTACGCGAGCCGGGCGATGTGGTGGGAGTTGGCCCAGTCCTTGATCTGGGTCCAGGTCGCCGGGCTGGTGAGTTCCTGCTGGTCGCTGAGGCCGTTCATGCCCGAGATGCCGATGTGGGCGTAGGCGGTGGCGTCCGACCAGCCGAAGGTGCTCTTGAGCTTGGTCTTGAGCCCCTCGGTGGCGTTGACGGTGTTGCCGTACATGTCGGCGCCGCCGCCGAAGTCGAACGGCATGATCGTGAAGACGTCGATGTCGGCCTGGAGTGCGTTCGCGCGCTCGATGAGCCGGCTGCCCCACCAGGTCGGGCCGGTGGTGCTGGTGCCGAAGGTGAGGATCGTCTTCAGGCCGGGGTTGTTCTGCTTGACGATCTTCAGCGCACCGAGTATCCGGTCCTGGACGACCTCGTTCTCGAACTCGTCGCTGTTCTCGATGTCGACGTCGATGGCCTTCAGGCCATAGGCGTTGATGACCTGCTGGTAGGCGCCGGCCAGCGCCTCGGCGGTTGAGCAGTTCGGGCCGAGCTTGTTGCCGCTCCAGCCGCCGATGGACGGGACGATGTCGCCGCCCGCGCCTCGGATCGCGTTGATGGTGGACTGGTCAATGCCACCGGTGAGCGGGCGGTTGCCGTCCCAGGCTGGGTTGCAGCCGCCGGAGGAGAGGATGAAGGCCATGGTGAACCACTTGATGCCGGTCGCGCTCATCACCGAGGTGGCACTGGGCGGGTCGCCCCAGCCCAAGTAGAGGTACGGGGCCGCCTGCTTGAAGCCGGTGCCACCGCCGCCGCCCGCGTCGGTCGTCACACTGACGGCCGTCGAGGCCGGTGAGAGATTGCCCGCCGCGTCGCGGGCACGGACCGTGAAGCTGTACGAGGTGCTGGCCGCCAGGCCACTGACGGTGGCGCTGGTGCCGGTCACGGTGGCGGCTCTCGTCGAGCCCTGGTAGACGTCGTAGCCGGTGACGCCGACATTGTCGGTCGACGGGTTCCAGGCAAGTGAGACGCTGGAGGAGGACTTGCCGGTGGTGCGCGGATTCGTGGGTGCGGTGGGTGCCTGGGTGTCGCCGCCGCCTCCGCCGCCGGGACCGTCGAGGCTGATGTCGTCGGCGTAGTAAGTGCCCTGCGCGTACCAGCCGTTGACGTAGATTTCGGCGGTGGTCTGTGCCGCGCCGGTGGTGAACGAGACGGACAGCTGGGTGTACGCGGTCGCGGACGGGGTCCAGGTGGACGTCGCGCCGGTCACGCCGAGGAAGACATAGCTGCCGCGCACCCAGCCCGAGAGTGTGTATGCAGTGTTGGGCTGCACGGCGACGGTCTGGGTGCACTTGGCGTTGTCGCTCGCGCTCGCGGCACCGGCGAGCGCCTTCGTACCGCTGTGCACGGGGCTGCTCACCACCGAGCCGAGTCCGCCGGTGCAGGACCAGCCGGACAGGGAGCCGGTTTCGAAGCCGGGATTGCTGAGCAGGTTGGCGGCCTGGGCCGTGCCGGGCACGGCGAGCGATGCGGCTGCGGCGAGCAGCGCCGCACCGAGTCCGGCCAGTAGGCGATTTCGGATACGCACGTGACCTCCCGGTGAAGGGGTGGGGGCGGGTCGTTCGGACCGGACGCGGCGCCACGATTGGTCTGGACCTGCGAGGCGGATTAGAGCGGAGTGGCGCGCTCACGTCAAGAGTGGGCGCGGGACAAAGGCCGCCGCCGACCCGGGAGTTGAAGCCCTGAAAACGCAGTGAGGCCGGTCCGTCGACTGACGGACCGGCCTCTCCCGGTGGGCGATACTGGGTTCGAACCAGTGACCTCTTCGGTGTGAACGAAGCGCTCTCCCACTGAGCTAATCGCCCGGGAACGCACTGAACCATACAGGCCCCGGCGGGCTTCCTTCAAACTCCGTCCAGGTAGGCGGCAAGTCCGCGCCTGCCGCCGCGCATCATCACCGCGTGGTTGGCACGGAAGGCCGGACGGCACGGCACCGCCAGCCGCCTCATCAGCGGCTTGCACACCTCCACCTCCTGTTCGTACAGCGCCCGGGTGCCCGCCCCGCGCGCCGAAAGCGTCCACCGCGCCCAGCCCTCCAGGTCCCCCTCCATCCCCACTTCCAGCACGCCTGCTGCCGGGTCGCGCCGCTGGGCGCGGGCGGTGACGAGCAGTTCGTACGGGAGGAAGGAACGGAAACGGGCGGTCCCGGTCAGCTCGTCGAGCGGGGTCACCTCTCGTACCTGCGGCCACCAGCGCGGGTAGTCCTCGGCCCGCTCGAGCACCGCGAACACGGCGGTGGGCCGCGCGGTCAGGTCCCAGATGCTGCGGAAGCGGTATCGGCACCAGTTCATGGCCCAAGTCTGCGCCCGGGAAGGTGTACGGCGGGGGTACTCACACGCGAACTGAGTATGCGCGCCCATGCCTCGGGATGTGGCGGTGGCCACACTCCGCACTATGGAGAACGTTCCGCCACCCGCCGAGGAACTGGCGATCCTCGACCGCGAGCTCGTCCGACTGGACGCCCGCCGGGCCCAGTTGCTGGCCCGCAGAGCCTGGCTGCTGACCGTCGTACAGCAGCATGTAGCGCCGCCTCCTTCGGCGGCGCGGCCCTTCGCCGCTCCCCCGCCGGACGCCGCGCCGCGCAGTGTGCAGAACCTGCTGCTGACGCTCGGCGGCATCCTGCTGACCATCGCCGCGATCGCGTTCACGCTGGTCAGCTGGGGTCACTTGGGCATCGGCGGGCGCTCGGCGGTGCTCGGCGCCGTGACGGTCGCGGCGCTCGCCGCACCGGTCGCGCTGCTGCGGCGCACGCTGGCCTCCACGGCGGAGTCGCTGGCAGGTCTCGGCCTGGTGCTGATGGTGCTGGACGCGTACGCCCTGCACCGGGTCGCGCTGGCGGAGACCGGCCCGCTCGCCTACGCGGCCGTCGCCTCGGCCGTGCTCGCGGCGCTGTGGTCGGCGTACGGGCTGTCCCTGGAGGGGCTGCGAATTCCGCTGCCGGTGGCCGTGCTGACCGCGCAACTCCCGCTGCCGCTCTGGTCGCTGACCGCCGGTCCGGGCGCACCGCCGATGGAGTGGGCCCTGCTGGCGACCGCCTCGCTCGATGTCGCGGTCGCGCTGTGGACACCCCATAAGCCGGGACTCCGGCCCTTCGCGGCCACCTGCGCCGCGGTGACGGGTGGCGGGGCCCTGCTCATCGGCGGCGCGCAGTCGGTGACCGCGGACACGCCGCTCGACGCGCTCGCCCCTGCCGGGCTGCTCCTCGCGGCGGCGGGCTTGGCGCTCTTCGCGGCCCGGCGCTCGCCGTCGGCCGCGGTGCCCTGCTCCGCCGTGGCCGGCCTCGCGACGATCGCGGCGCTCGGCGCAGTGGCCCGCGCGGGCGTCCCCGAGGGATGGTCGGTGCTGGGGTATCTGCTGTGCGCGGTCAGCCTGTTGGTTCTCGTACGGACGGTCTCGCCGCAGCGACTGCGTCCTGGTCTGACGGCCGCGGCGGGCGCGGTCCACGCGCTCGCGGCTCTCGTGATGCTCCCCCTGGTGGCGCTCACCCTGGCGGGCCCGCTGTCGACGACGGACACCGTCTGGTCGTCGGCCACCGGGCCGACCGCCCGCGGCGCACTGGGCGTACCGCTCCCGGAGCCGGGCCTGACGGCGTCCCCGCTTGTCTTGTTGATCGTGGCGGCGACGCTGGCGACGGCGTCGCGCTGGTGGCTGTCGCCGACGGCGACGCGGACGGCCGCTCCCGGCGACGACTCGGACGAGTCCACGCAGCACGACCGCGCGGGCTCACCGGAAGCTCCGACCCCGGCAGGTCACCCCACCCCTGCGCCCGGTACGCCGGGTACACCGCCCCCGGCCGGACCGGCAGAGCCCCCCAGTGCCCCCTGGCTTGCCTGGGGCACGACCGCCGACGCCCCGGCAGCCCGGCCCGACCGCAGTGCCGCGGCCGGCACCGGGGCCCTCGCCCTCGCGTGGGCCGGGCTGTTCGTCGTGCCGCCCGCGCTCGATCTCGGCTACGTCGCGACCCTCACGCTTCACGTGCTCCTCACCGCCGCCGCCCTGGCGCTCGCCGTGCGTCCCGCGTGGACCGCCCGGCTCGCCCCGGCCGCCGTCCCCGTTGCCCTCGCCTGCTCTCTCGCGGGAGCCGGGAGCGTCGCCGTACTGTCTCTGGCCACGCGCCCCGCGACGTTCACGGTGCTCGGCACGCTGACCGCCGCCCTCGCCGGGGCCGCGTTCACCGCCCGCGGCCCGCGCGCCGTGCAGGCAGTCCTCGCCTGCACGGCCACCGGCTTCGCGACCGCGCTGCTCGGCGCCGTCGCCGCGGCCGCCGAACTCCCGCCCCACCGGGCCGCGTTGCTGATCCTCGCCGTCCCCGCCGCCGTGGCCCTGCTCGCGGCCGGGCTGGGCCGCCACCCCGTGGCCCTCCCCATGGAACTCACCGGCGCGGCCGCGGGCCTTGTCGCGGTCGTCCTCGCCGCCGGGGACAGGCCGACCCTCGCCCTGGTGCTGGCGTTCTGCGGTGTGATCGCCGCGGGCACCGCGGTACGGGCCGAGCGCCGCCCCTCCGCCGGATACCTCGCCGCGGTGCTGTTCGTGCTCGCCACCTGGGTACGGCTGTACGCATCGGACGTCACCACCCCGGAGGCGTACACCCTTCCCGTGACCCTCCCCGCGCTCGCCGTGGGCGTGCTGCGCCGCCGCCGCGACCCGGGGGCCTCGTCCTGGACGGCGTACGGACCCGGTCTCGCCGCGACGCTGCTGCCGAGCCTCGTCACGGCATGGGGAGACGACCACTGGCTGCGCCCGCTGCTGCTCGGCCTGGCGGCCCTGGCCCTCACGCTCACCGGCGCCCGGCTGCGCCTTCAGGCGCTGCTGGTGCTCGGCGGCACGGTGCTCGCGCTCGACGCGCTGCACGAGCTCGCGCCGTACGTCGTCCAGGTCGTGGGCGCACTCCCCCGCTGGCTGCCGCCCGCGCTCGCCGGACTGCTGCTCCTCGCCGTCGGCGCGACCTACGAGCAGCGGCTGCGCGACGCCCGGAGGCTGCGGGACACCCTGGGCCGGATGCGCTGACTCGGCCCGGGACGCACGAACGCCGAAGGCCCGGAGACTCGACGTCTCCGGGCCTTCGGTCCGGGTGGGCGATACTGGGTTCGAACCAGTGACCTCTTCGGTGTGAACGAAGCGCTCTCCCACTGAGCTAATCGCCCGGGCACTCCGCAAAGATTACCCCATGTCAGAGTGTCCCCCAGACCATTTTCAGGTCACTCCTTGATCTTCCACGGCATCACGATGCCGAACTTCCAGACGTAGATTCCGACCAGCACTGCGATGATCACCAGGCCGATCGTGGTCAGGATGATGTTGCGCCGGCGGACCCTCGGATCGAGCGCGCGCTGCGCCGCCTCGGTCACTTTCCGCTTGGTCCAGCGCAGCACCAGCTGCGCCCAGACGAACTCCGTCGCCCAGATCGCCATGCCGCCGAAGATCACCAGCCAGCCCGGTCCCGGCAGCGGCAGCATCACGATGCCGGCGCCGACCACCGCGAGGCCGACGACGAAAACGCCGACCTGCCAGCTCACATGCAGCGGCCGGGACCGCTTGATGAAGTGGGGCGCCCTCGAGCCCAGCACCGGCTCGGTCGCCGCCGTCACGTCCCCCGTGGCGGGAACCTCGGTCGTCTTTTCGACGACCTCGCCCCGCTCGTCACTCTCCGCATTCATGAACCCAAACGTACCGGATTCGGCGTGGTCACCAGAATGGCCCTATAACACAAAGTGATGCACCGCTATACGAGCGACATGAAGGATCACAAAACGGTCAGAGGGGTTTACAACGGCACCGTAGGTGGCATGTCGATTTCGCCGACGTGCGAATCCCCGAGCGCACACTGAGCGAAAGGCCCTGGCGCTTATGAACACCACGGTCAGCTGCGAGCTGCACCTGCGCCTCGTTGTATCGAGCGAGTCTTCACTGCCTGTACCCGCGGGCCTGCGGTATGACACGGCCGATCCCTACGCCGTGCACGCCACCTTCCACACCGGAGCCGAAGAGACGGTCGAGTGGGTCTTCGCCCGCGATCTTCTCGCCGAGGGTCTGCACCGGCCCACCGGCACGGGCGACGTCAGAGTCTGGCCGTCACGCAGTCATGGCCAGGGCGTCGTCTGCATCGCGCTGAGCTCCCCGGAGGGCGAAGCCCTGCTCGAGGCCCCGGCGCGGGCCCTGGAGTCGTTCCTGAAGCGGACCGACGCCGCGGTGCCACCCGGCACCGAGCATCGTCACTTCGATCTCGACACGGAGCTCTCGCACATCCTCGCCGAGAGCTGAGCCAGGCCGAGAGCTGCACGGCGCCGTCCGACTCGGGGCGACGGCGCCGCGCGGGCAACCACACACGTCAGACACCGGCGCCGTCACCGCGGATTCCACCGCAGTGACGGCGCCGGTGCGTTCCAGGTCCTGTCCGGCCTGATCGCCCGGACAGGGCTTGGGCACGAACCGCTAGAGTCAGCGCAATTCGGCGGGCACCGGCCCGCAGCAGCCAGGGAGCGAATCGTGCTGATCCCCCACGACACCCGCATTGCCCTCGACACGGTCGTCGATCTGGTGAACACCGCCCCGGAGAGCGGGCAGGACAACGCGCTCGCGGACGTCGCCTCGCTGTACGACTTCGTACGAAGCCACAGTGTCAGCGGAGTGGGCGAGCTGAGCCAGCGGGACCTGAAGGCCGTGCAGGGCGTGCGGACGCAGTTCGCGGAGATCTTCGCGGCGCCCGACAGCCGTACGGCGGCCGAGCTGGTCAACGAACTGGTGGCGGCCGCGGGAACCACCCCGCAGCTCACCGACCACGACGGCTACGACTGGCACGTGCACTACTTCGCGCCGGGTGCATCGGTCGCCGACCATCTCGCGGCGGACTGCGGGATGGCGCTGGCCTTCATCGTCGTCGCGGGCGAACAGGAGCGTCTGCGGCGCTGCGAGGCCCCGGACTGCGGTCGCGCCTTCGTCGACCTCTCCCGCAACCGCTCACGCCGCTACTGCGACAGCCGCACCTGCGGCAACCGCCTGCATGTCGCCGCGTACCGCGCGCGCCGCAAGGAAGCGGCGGGCTGAGGGGCCCCGATCCCCTCACAGCAGGAACAGATCATGTACCGCGGCCATGAGCAGCAGAAAGCCGATCACCGCGAGAAAGATCATCAGAGGCGGCTGGGAGAGTGCGAAGAGGCAGCCACGCGGCTCTTCGGTCGGTGCGGGGGCCTCGCCCCGTGAGGTATCGAGCATCTCGGGGTGATGATGGCGCAGAGCAGCCTGCCGTGATCGATCAACACGCCCCTCGACTGCGGGAGTTCACCAGATCCCGTGTTTGCGGCCATGGCGTGATACGTCAGATGCCGTGCTTCTTGAGGATCGCCTCGATGTCGCTGAAGTCCTCGCCGGAACCGGCGGCCTTCGGCTTCGCCTTGGGCTGGGTCGCGGGACGGCTGCCCGGCCCGAGAGAGGGCGCCGAAGCGGCCGGGGCGACGGCCCCCTGCTCCGCCGCCCTGGCGGCCGCCTTGCGTTCCTTGCGGGTCCCGCCGCTCCGCCGCTCGATGGCCCGGGTGGTCATGAAGAGCAGCCAGGCGCCGCCGAGCAGGGCGAAGCCGAACCAGGCGGACGGGCTGAAGGCCGTGTCCACGACCCATTCGACCGCGCCGGTCAGCACCAGGCCGATGGGGACCAGCGAGTAGGCGGTTATCCGTGCCGCAGCGAGGAAACGCTTGCGGTACGCCGTGACGGCGGCGATGCCCAGGCCCGCCGCGGACACCGCGGAACAAATGGTCTCGGCAAGCATCCGGTCCTCCAGGCTCAGACGGTCACGAGGGGGTACGTCCCTTCCATCGTGCACCGTCGGGCCGCATTGCGGCCACGGTCCCGTACGACCTCAGGGAGATCTCCGGGGCGGTCTCCTCCCCAGGTCCCGGTCGGTGCGGGTGGCCACGGACTGGGACACTGGACTAATGAGCGACTCCATCACCGCCCGCCCCGTCGTGCTCGACGTCTGGTGCGAGCTCCAGTGCCCCGACTGCCGCAGCGCCCTGAAGGATCTGCGGGCTCTGCGCGAGCGCTACGGCGACCGGCTCGAGCTGCGGCTGCGGCACTTCCCCCTCGACAAGCACAAGCACGCCTTCACGGCGGCGCAGGCCGCTGAGGAGGCTGCCGAACAGGGCAAGGGCTGGCCGTACATCGAGGCGGTGCTCGGACGCGTCGACGAACTCGCCGCGAAGGGCGAGCCGCTCCTGCTCGACGTCGCGCGTGAACTGGGTCTGGACGCCGAGGAGTTCGACACCGCCCTGCTCGACGGCCGGCACATCCTGATCGTCGACGCCGACCAGGCCGAGGGCAAGGCGATCGGCGTGACGGGCACGCCGACGTACGTCATCGACGGCGAGCGTCTCGACGGCGGCAAGAGCCAGGAGGGGCTGCGCGAGCGCATCGAGGAGATCGCGGACCGCCTGCTCGGCTAGGTCCGGCTAGATGAGCTGCTTGAAGCTGTTGATGTGGGTCGTCTCGTAGCCGAGCGACTCGTACAGCCTGAGCGCCGGGGTGTTGTCCGCGAAGACGTGCAGTCCGAGCAGCGGCAGCCCGGCGTCCAGCGCGACGCACTCTGCGAGCAGCATCAGGGACCGGCCGTGGCCGCGGCCGCGCTGTGCCTCGGCGACCTCGACGTCGTACACGTATGCCCCCGTCTCACCGGGACGCACCTCCCGCCGGCCGACGAGGACATGGCCCACAACGGTGCCCTCCCGCTCCAGGACGTGGAGTCGGATGCCGGGGCTGGCGAGGCCCTCGGGCAGGAGCGCGCTGTGCTGAGCCTCCGACTTGGCGCGCGCCTCGGCCGCGGGGACTCCCCTGTCGATCCAGTTCTGTGCGTAGGTCTCGACGGCCGTGGCACGCCACTGCGCGAACTCCGCCTCGCTCATGGGGCGGCCGGCGACATCCGGCGGCAGGGCGGGCGGGGCGTCGGGCAGCTCCTTGAGCATGTTGCGGCCGCGCTCGACGTAGCCGAGTGCGGTCGCGAGCCTCGCGGCCGCGGTCGCCTCCGGCGGAACGGCGACCTGCACCTGGGTGCAGCCCCAGCCGCGCAGCACCTCCTCGGCGGCGAGCGCGGCGACGGTCCCCCGCCCACGCCGCCGGTCCCGCTCGTCGATGTTCAGCGAGCGGATGGTGCCCGCGGTGGCGCTGAGAGCGGGGAAGGTGGCGATCTCGATCCGGCCGACGGGACGGCTGTTGACACAGACCTCGTAGAGCCGTGACTGCGCGCCGTCCGCCTCGTGTTGAAGCGGCCCGGTCGGCCGCAGGGTGGTGGTCATCAGGGGTGTTCTACCTGCCCTGCGGCCGCTCGTCACGGGGTTTTACAGGGCCTTCGGATCCGCGTCGGCGGCCGAGCGCTCCTCGAAGATCCGCATGGCCTTGGCGGTGACCGGTCCCGGCGCCTCCGTGAGCGCGCGGTCGTCGACGCGCCGGACCGCCTGTACGTCGCGCAGCGTCGAGGTCAGGAAGATCTCCTCGGCCCGCTCCAGCACGTCGAAGGGCAGGTCGGTCTCCTTGGCCCCGGTCCACTCCACGGTCAGGGCGCGGGTGATGCCCGCCAGACAGCCGGAGGAGACGGGCGGGGTGTACAGCTCGCCGTCAACGACCACGAAGACGTTGGAACCGGTCCCTTCGCAGAGCTGTCCGACGGTGTTGGCGAACAGCGCCTCGGACGCGCCCTGCTCGCTCGCCCTGGCGAGCGCGACGACGTTCTCGCCGTACGACGTCGTCTTGAGCCCGGTCAGGGCGCCGCGCTCGTTGCGGGTCCACGGGACGGTGATCACCGCGGTGGCGTCGGGGCGGCGCCTGCTCTCGCCGAGCGCCACGATCAGTGTGGGCCCCTCGGTGCCGCGGTCGGAGCCGAGCGGCGAGGTGCCGCCGGTGTAGGTGATGCGCAGCCGCCCGAGCTCCATGGGGTTGGCTTCCAGTACGGCCGTGCAGGCGCGCCGCACCTCGTCCAGGTCGGGGTCGGGCAGGCCGAGGCCGCGTGCCGAGCGGGTCAGCCGGTCGAGGTGCCTGGTGAGGGCGAAGGGCTGTCCGTACACCGCCTTGACCGTCTCGAAGATGCCGTCGCCCACGGTCAGACCGTGATCGAACACGGATACCCGGGCGTTCTCGGCGTCCGTCAGTCCGCCATTGACCCAGAGCTTCATCCAGCTGTCCTTCCGCTTGCCGCGTACACCCCCGACGCTACCGCGAGCAGCCGGGACGCCTTCAGCTCGGTCTCGTCCCACTCGCGCTCGGGGTCGGAGCCCCAGGTGATCCCGGCACCCGTGCCGAAGCGCAGCACCGGTCCTCGGGGCTGGTCGCGGTCGATCCAGAACGTGCGTATGCCGACGGCGAGCTCTCCGGTGCCGCGGTCGGCGTCGACCCAGCCGATGCCTCCGCAGTACGGGCCCCGGGGTGCCGTCTCCAGCGCGTCGATGATCTTCAGCGCACTGGACTTGGGCGCGCCGGTCACCGAGCCGGGCGGGAAGGTGGCCGCCAGCAGCTCCGGCCAGCCCGCCTTGGGCCCCAGCTCGCCGCGGACGGTCGAGACGAGGTGCACGAGGCCGGGGTGGGCCTCGACGGCGCACAGGGCGGGGACGGTGACGGTGCCCGTGGCGCAGACCCGCCCCAGGTCGTTGCGGACCAGGTCCACGATCATCACGTTCTCCGCGCGGTCCTTCTCCTGGAGGTCAGCGGCGGTGCGTCCGGTGCCCTTGATCGGCCCGGACTCGACGATCTGCCCGTCGCGCCTGAGGTAGAGCTCGGGGGACGCGGTGGCGATCTCGACGCCGTGGGCGGGCAGCCGAATCGTTCCGGCGTACGGAGCGGGGTTGCCGCGCGCCAGCAGGGCGGTCAGCGCGTCGACGTCGGCCGCGTCGGGGTCGGGCAGGGGCGCCGAGAGAATTCGGCAGAGGTTCGCCTGGTAGACCTCGCCCGCGGCGATGTGTTCGCGGATGCGGTGTACACCGGCCGTGTACGCCTGCCGGTCCAGCGAGGAGGTCCAGTCGCCGGCGGCCGGTCCGCGCCAGCGCCCCGGCACGGGCTCGGGCACCGGCCGCGTACCCACATTGTCGAAGCGGGCGCAGGTCAGACGGCCCTCGAAGTCCGCGGCGACCGCCCAGAAGCCGGCGGAGCCGAGTGCTTCCGGGTCGCTGGTGACATCACGGAGGTCCGTGGCGAGGAGGTGGCCGAAGCGGGCCAGAGGAGCAAGGTCGTGCACGTCTGCGAGTGTATGGCGGGCGCCGACGGGCCGCTGCGGCGTGAACACACCTCAGCACGCTGCGGAAACGCGTTTTTGTGCTGGACCAGGAATCCGCTAGAGTTCAACACGTCGCCGGGTCGCGCAAGCGGGCCGGAAACGACAAGCGGACGTGGCTCAGTTGGTAGAGCATCACCTTGCCAAGGTGAGGGTCGCGAGTTCGAATCTCGTCGTCCGCTCGATGGGGGATCTTCCCGAACCCCTGCACTCCGGGTGGAGTGGCCGAGAGGCGAGGCAACGGCCTGCAAAGCCGTCTACACGGGTTCAAATCCCGTCTCCACCTCCACGGACGATTAGCTCAGCGGGAGAGCGCTTCCCTGACACGGAAGAGGTCACTGGTTCAATCCCAGTATCGTCCACTGGATCCGCAAGGATTCGCGCGCGATTAGCTCAGCGGGAGAGCGCTTCCCTGACACGGAAGAGGTCACTGGTTCAATCCCAGTATCGCGCACGCAGTATCATGCAGGACCGCAGCACAACTCAAGATCGTCCCGCGCGATTAGCTCAGCGGGAGAGCGCTTCCCTGACACGGAAGAGGTCACTGGTTCAATCCCAGTATCGCGCACCAGCCAGAACCCCCGGCCGTCGAGACGGCCGGGGGTTCTGTTGTCCGTGGGGCGGCTCAGGAGGAGAAGAGCATCCGGCCGAAGCTCTTCTGGCGGTGGTGGCCGCCGTGGTGTCCGCCGTGGTGCGGGGCGCCCCAGGCGGGCGCGGCGGGTGCGGGGTAGGCCTGCGGGGCCGGCGGCGCGGGCGGGGCCTGCGTCCACTGCGACTCCAGGCGGGTCAGGGACTCCAGCTCGCCGTAGTCGAGGAATATCCCCCGGCAGCCGCTGCACTGCTCGATCTGAACGCCGTTGCGGTTGTACGTGTGCATCGCTGCATGGCACTTGGGACACTGCATGATCTGCTCAGCTCCTCGCCGTTCGGTCGACGTCGCCGGGATGCATGCCCGGTGACAGGTGGTTCAGCCTACGACGGAGGCTCGAACTCCAACTCGGGCGGGAGGGCGGCAATTCGGGCACAGGCGTCGATCACGGCCTGCTCGACCTCGTCCGGTTCGCGGTGTTCTGCGGCGGATTTCGCGAGGGCGAGGGCAGCGGTCTGGACGGTCAGCGCGCGGGCGGGGACGTCGAGTTGGGGCCAGGGGTCTCCGTTGCCGCTGACCGCGGGCCCCTGCGCGGCCGTGTACGCCCCGAGGAAACGCCCCCAGATCTCAGGGGCCAGCAGCCCGGCCGCGTACCAGGCGGCGGGCCGGGCCAGGTCCCAGGCGGGGTCGCCGAGGCCGAGATCGTCCACGTCGATGAGCAGCCAGGGGCCGGCGGGGGCGGGATGGCGGACGAGCTGGCCGAGGTGGAGGTCGCCGTGGCAGAGCGTGCGGGCGCGGGGCGGGGGCGCTTCGTCGCGGGCCCAGGCGGGCAGGCGCCCCCATGCGCGCTCCACGGTGGCAGTCGCGGGGTTGTCGGCCGCCGCCGCACGCATCCGGGCCATGGCCACGGCGGCCTTGGCGGGGCCGCGCATGGGGGGGATGGGGCCGGGGAGCCCGGCGGGCTCGATCCGGTGGAGCCGGGCCAGTAGGACGGCGGCCTCCTCCCAGGGGGCGGTGTCGGGATCCGCGGGGTCCACGGGCAGGCCGTAGGGCCAGGCGGTGACGGGCCGGCCGTTGACGTCACCGGCGGGGAGCGGGACGGGGGCCAGGAGGATGCCGGCGAGGCGGGGGTGGGCTGCGACGGCGAGGCGGGCGTGGTGCGCGCCGGGGTCGGTGCCGGGGGCGTGCGCCTTGGCGACGGCTTCGCCGTGCCGGACGACGGCGCCGTCGTCCCGCTCGGCGAGCACGGCCTCGTCGTGCCCGCAGGCGGGGCAGGCCTGGCGCGGCGTGAAGAGGTGGGCGGCGTCGCGGGCGACGTCGGCGAGCGTGCGGACGACGTCTGCGGTCACGGTCTCCCCCCGGGGTGCGGTGTTCCCTGGCGGGAGCCTACGCGGCGGGGGTGCGGGCGGTGGGTTTCCCCCACCCCGCCCCTTCCCGAAACTGGGGGCGAGCCCCCGGCCCCCCAGCGGGGAACGGGGGTGTGGGGGCTGACGCCCCCCCCGCCGGCTTCGCGGCGCGTGCCGGGTACCCCCGTGTGAAGCGTGGGCCTTCACGAGGCGAGGCCCCCCGTTGCCGCGCGCGTCGGGTTCGGGGGGCGACCCATAACCCCGGGCGCCGGGTTCGGGGTGCGAGGCTCGCATCGCCATGGAGCCCGGGCTTGGCGGGTTCGGGGGCGAGGCCCGCAACCCGTGGAGCCCGGGCTTGTCGGCACGGGCCCCACACCCTCCCGGCCGCCGCGGCGCAGGGCTCGTGCACTCGAACCTCGGGCTTCGCCGCGCGAGGCCCGCACCGCCGTGGAGCGCCGCATTCGCGGCACACGGCCGTGCCCTCGCGGAGCCGGGGCTTCGCGGCGCTGGGCAGCCCGTACCCCCGTGGGGTCCACTTCGCAGCGTGGTGGTGGCACAGCCGAGGTCGACCAGCTGCGTGGAGCGGTGGACGCGCACGCCGAGCAGACCAGGCGCGCGGCTCAAGGGTGCCCAGTTGTCCGAACGGGGGGAGCGAACCCCCGGCTTCACGACGCTGCCGTGCCCCGTCCGGCGGACGGAGTCCGGCGCAGCGGTCCGAAGCCCGTGAGGCCCGCCAGGGCCGAGCGGTGCGAGGGGCGCACGCAAGAGGGCAGACCGGCACAGCGGCCCGAAGCCCGTCAGGCCCGCCAGGGCCGAACGGTACGAGGGGCGCACGCAGAAGGGTGGACAGCGCGATGGCCGGTCAGCTCCCCAGCTGACCGGCCAAACGCTGCCGTCCGCCGCACCCCCGTCCCCACGGGGTTGTTGGCCGGATGTCCCCGACCCGGACCGCTCTTCCGGGCCCGGGGCGCCGCTCAGCGCCCCAGCATCACGCCCACGGACGACGCTTGTGTGACCACTGCTTCCCAGCCGCCGAAGGCGACCACGAGCAGGGCTGCGAGAGGGAGCACCATCGCCGTCGCCACCAGTGGATGGCGTCGGCCCGACGGGCGGCCGCCGAACGCGGCGAATGCCCTGCGTCCCTGCGTGCGGATCATCGTCCGCGATGCCGTGTCGGCCATGCTCCCTCTCCTGTCGTATTTGGCAGCGGCGGGTGTCTGACCTCGGGGGACGAGTGCTGCACCCGCCGCTTGACTTCAACATTAGGGATCCGGGGGGTCCCGGTCGTCATGCCCTCGTACCGATTGCCGGGCCTCCCGGAGGATGAGCATCGCCCCGGTGACGTACTCCCCTGGGTGGAGACGAGCTCCTAGGACTTGGGGTCTTCCCCGAGGGGATGCTCCGAGGAGTCCTCCCGCGGCACCGGCTGCTCGACCAGTGCCAGCACCCTCGTGGCCATGAAGCGCGCCGTCCGCACCACCGTGCCCGTGCGGGTGACTTCGCTCACTTCCACCACCCCCCTGCGCACCGCCGTCTCGACCCTGCGACCCGCCCTGCTTGCCACCACTTCGTACGTACGAGTCGTGTCTCCCGCGTCCACGACTATCTCCACGCGGTCACCCTTCACGATCCAATCCCCCTTCTGCGACGGACCTTTGAGATCTCGCACGGGTCACCGGGGCCCGATCCGCGGCCCCCTGACCACTCTTCAAGTTTCCCACCCGGCACTGACAATCGATCGGGCCGCGAGGGCGCGGCCTATGAGCACACCGGGGCAGGGGTACGTAAGCTGTGCCACGTCAAACGGACGACCGTGGCAGCGGGGGTGGGGTCTCCCCACCGTAGGTAGGGGACGGACATGGCGATGATGCGGCTCCGGCGCGAGGACCCGCGTGTCGTCGGCTCGTTCAGGCTTCACCGGCGGCTCGGCGCGGGTGGCATGGGGGTTGTGTACCTCGGGTCCGACCGGCGCGGGCAGCGCGTGGCTCTGAAGGTGATCCGGCCGGACCTCGCGGAGGACCAGGAGTTCAGATCGCGCTTCGCGCGCGAGGTCTCGGCCGCGCGGCGGATCCGCGGAGGCTGTACGGCACGGCTGGTGGCCGCCGATCTGGAGGCGGAGCGCCCGTGGTTCGCCACCCAGTACGTCCCCGGTCCCTCCCTGCACGACAAGGTGGCCGAGGACGGCACGCTCCGGGCCGCCGAGGTGGCCGCGATCGGGGCCGCCCTGTCGGAGGGCCTGGTCGCGGTGCACGAGGCCGGGGTCGTCCACCGGGACCTGAAGCCGTCGAACATCCTGCTGTCGCCGAAGGGCCCGCGGATCATCGACTTCGGCATCGCCTGGGCGACGGGCGCGAGCACACTCACACACGTCGGCACGGCGGTCGGCTCCCCCGGTTTCCTCGCGCCCGAGCAGGTGCGCGGCGCGGCCGTCACCCCGGCGACGGACGTCTTCGCGCTGGGCGCCACACTCGCGTACGCGGCGACCGCCGACTCGCCCTTCGGACACGGCAGTTCGGAAGTCATGCTGTACCGGGTGGTGCATGAGGAGCCGCAGCTGTACGGGGTTCCGGACGCGCTTGCTCCGCTCGTACGGGCCTGTCTGGCGAAGGACCCCGAGGAGCGGCCCAGCACGCTGCAGCTGTCGATGCGGCTCAAGGAGATCGCGGCCAGGGAGGCCCAGGGGCTGTCGGAGGCCCGTCCTCCCGCCCAGCGCGAGCGGATCGAGCAGGACCGGCCGACCTCGCGCTATCCGCAGCGTACGCAGCGCGTGGAGCGCTCCGAGAGGGTGGAGCGGACAGAGCGCCTCGAGCGGCGGACGGCGGGCACGTCCATGCCGCGCCCGGCGCAGCCGCCGCGCACCGGCGGCACACGCCCTCAGGCTCCGCGCAACACCTCCCGCACGAACGGGCGTCAGGGCACCAAACCCGGCGTGCGCCCCACATCCCCCGGGCGGCGGCCCGCCAATCCGCGGCTGCTGCGCCAGCGCATCATCGTCTTCGTCGTGGTCACGCTGATCGTGGCGCTCGGAATCGCGGCGGCCCAGCAGCTCTAGCAGGCTGAATGGGGCTGCGGCTCAGGCGCCCGGGCGGCCCGTCGCGACCGCGTAGAAGGCGACCGCGGCGGCCGCGCCCACGTTGAGCGAGTCCACTCCGTGCGCCATCGGGATCCGCACCCACTCGTCGGCGGCGACCAACGCCTGTGTCGAGAGCCCGTCGCCCTCCGCGCCGAGCATCAGCGCGACGCGCTCCAGCCGGTGCGGGGCCGCCTCGTCGATGGCGGAGGCCTTCTCGTCGGGGGTGAGGGCGAGAAGCTTGAAGCCCGCTTCCCGTACGGACTCCAGACCCCTGGGCCAGGAGTCGAGACGTGCGTACGGGACGGAGAAGACCGCACCCATCGACACCTTCACGGAGCGGCGGTAGAGCGGGTCCGCGCAGTCCGGCGAGAGCAGTACCGCGTCCATGCCGAGGGCGGCGGCACTACGGAAGATCGCTCCGATGTTGGTGTGGTCGTTGACCGACTCCATGACGACCACCCGGCGGGCGGTCAGCAGCAGTTCGTCGGCCGTGGGCAGGGGCTTGCGCTGCATGGAGGCGAGCGCGCCGCGGTGCACGTGGTAGCCGGTGACCCGTTCGGCGAGCTCGGGGCTCACCGCGTACACGGGTGCTGGCAGCTCGTCAATGACGTCCCGCATGACGTCGACCCACTTCGCGGAGAGCAGCATCGACCGCATCTCGTAACCGGCGTCCTTGGCGCGCCGGATGACCTTCTCGCCCTCGGCGATGAACAGGCCCTCCGCGGGTTCGCGCTTGCGCCGCAGCTCGACGTCGGTCAGACCCGTGTAGTCGCGCAGGCGCGGGTCGTCGGGGTCCTCGACAGTGATGAGATCAGCCACAGGGTGATACTGCCTTCTCCTGGGTGTGGTGCCAACGGCTGAGCGCCGGTCGGTTACTGGTGGTTACGCGGCGTGGAACGCTTATCCCTTGCGCGGGCCTACGGTGACGACGTCGCCGATGACAATGACCGCCGGCGGGCGCACGTCCTCGGCCCGGACCGTTTCGGCGACGGTCGCCAGGGTCGCGTCGACGCGGCGCTGGGACGCGGTCGTGCCCTCCTGGACCAGGGCCACGGGGGTGTCGGGGCTCTTTCCGTGGGCGACGAGGGTCCGCGCGATCGCGCCGATCTTGTCCACGCCCATCAGGACGACGAGTGTGCCGCGGAGCTTGGCGAGCGACTGCCAGTCGACGAGCGAACGCTCGTCGTCGGGGGCGACATGGCCGCTGACCACCGTGAACTCATGGGCCACCCCGCGGTGGGTCACCGGGATGCCGACGGCGCCGGGAACGCTGATGGAGCTCGAGATGCCGGGGACGACGGTGCACGGGATGCCCTCCGCGGCGAGGGCTTCCGCCTCCTCCATGCCGCGCCCGAAGACGAAGGGGTCGCCGCCCTTGAGGCGCACGACCGCCTTGCCCGCCCTCGCGTGCTCGATCAGGGCGTTGTTGATGGCCTCCTGGGCCATGAAGCGGCCGTACGGGATCTTCGCGGCGTCGATCACCTCGACGTGGGGCGGGAGTTCGTCGAGAAGGTCCCGCGGGCCGAGGCGGTCCGCGATGACGACGTCCGCCTCGGCGAGGAGGCGGCGGCCGCGGACGGTGATCAGATCGGGGTCGCCGGGGCCGCCGCCGACGAGGGCGACGCCTGGCGTACGGGTGCGGTGGTGGGGCGCCGCGAGGGAGCCGTCGCGCAGGCCCTCGACGATCGCGTCGCGCACGGCTGCCGAACGGCGCGGGTCGCGTCCCGTCAGCACGGCGACGGTTACGCCCTCGGACCGGCCGGTGGCCGGGGTCCAGGCGGTGGCGGCGCCGGCGTCGTCGGAGCGTACGCACCAGGTACGGGTGCGCTCGGCCTCGGCGGACGCGCGCTCGTTCGCCTCTGCGTCGGAGGTCGCGATGAGCGCGTACCAGGTATCCGCGAGGTCGCCCTCGGCGTACGGGCGCCGCTCCCAGCCGATCTCGCCGGCCGCGGCCATCGCCTCCACGGAAGGCGTCGCCTCCGGGGACACGAGGACGATGTCGGCACCGGCCGCGATGAGCGCGGGCAGGCGCCGCTGGGCGACCTGGCCACCGCCTAGGACGACGACGCGGCGCCCGGTCAGGCGGAGTCCGACGGGGTAGGCGGGGTGCTCGGCTTGCTCAGCGTGCGCGGCGGACTCGGCTTGCTCAGCGGGCTCTGCGTGCTCGGCCATGGCGGTCGTGGCTCCTCGTGCGGGGCGGTGCGTGTACGGGACCGCTGCGGCGGTGAAGCGGCTGGTGGGGTGGGGTGGGGCCCTGGCGAATACCTTAAGGGGGTGGGGGGTTTCTCCCCTGCCCCGCCCCTTCCCGAAACTGGGGCGGTGCCCCAGACCCCGTGGAGGGGGGGGCTGACGCCCCCACGGCCCCCGGCGGCAGCTTCGCGCCGCGGCCCCTGGCCCCGGGAGGCGCCGCCCAACCGATCGCTCTGCGCGGGCAGGTGGGTGGCCGAGTCAGCGGCCATCGGGAGCCTCTACCGGCCGGTCGGCCCGAACGGACGGGACAACGGCCCGCCGAAGGCGGGCGCACCCGCCATGGCCGGCAGCCACCGACCGGTCGCCCGGAACGGACGGCGGGCCTGCCGGCCACCGGGCCGCAGCCGCCGACGACGCCCGACCACCCCACCAGAGACCTCCAGCAACCGGTCGCCCCGAAACGGGAGGGCGGGTGGGACAACAGCCCGCCGAAGGCGGGCACACCCACCACCGGGTCCGCCGGAACGGGTCGGCGGCGGGCGCACCCACCACCCGGCCCCAGCCGCGCCACGGGAGGCGTACACCCAGTCGGCCGGAAGCGGGCTGCCGCCGCCGCGGGCTACTTCTCCGTGACGCCCGCCGAGTCGAACGTCGCCACCTCATGCATCGCCCGCGCAGCACTCTGCACCACCGGCAGCGCCAGCAGCGCCCCCGTGCCCTCCCCCAGCCGCAGGTCCAGGTCGACCAGCGGCCGCAGGCCCAGTTTATTGAGGGCCGCCACGTGGCCCGGCTCCGCGCTGCGGTGGCCAGCGATGCACGCCGCGAGGGCCTCGGGCGCGATCGCCCGGGCGACCAGCGCGGCCGCGCCCGCCGAGACGCCGTCCAGCACCACCGGCGTACGCAGCGACGCGCCGCCGAGGATGAAGCCGACCAGCGCGGCGTGCTCCAGGCCGCCGACCGCCGCCAGGACGCCGATCGGGTCGGCCGGGTCCGGCGCGTGGAGTTCGAGCGCGCGGCGGACCACGTCGACCTTGCGCGCGTGCATCTCGTCGTTGATGCCCGTACCGCGGCCGGTGATCTCGCCCGGGTCGATGCCGGTGTACACGGCGATCAGCGCGGCCGAGACCGTCGTGTTCGCGATGCCCATCTCACCGGTGAGCAGCCCCTTGTTGCCCGCCGCCACCAGATCCCGCGCCGTCTCGATGCCGACCTCGACGGCCGAGAGGACCTCCTCGCGGCTCAGCGCGGGCCCGGTGGTGAAGTCGGCCGTGCCGGGCCGTACCTTGCGCGGCAGCAGTCCGGGCGTGGCGGGCAGGTCCCCGGCCACGCCGACGTCGATGACGCAGACCTCGGCGCCCACCTGGTTGGCGAACGCGTTGCAGACCGCGCCGCCGCCGAGGAAGTTGGCCACCATCTGGGCCGTGACCTCCTGCGGCCAGGCCGTGACGCCCTGCGCGTGCACCCCGTGGTCGCCCGCGAAGATCGCGACGGCCGCGGGCTCCGGGATAGGCGGCGGGCACATCCGGGACAGTCCGCTCAGCTGCGCGGAGATGATCTCCAGCATCCCGAGCGCGCCTGCGGGCTTGGTCATCCGCTTCTGCCGCTCCCACGCCTCACCGAGCGCCTTCGCGTCCAGCGGACGGATGTTGGAAACGGTCTCCTGGAGGAGGTCGTGGGGCTCCTCACCAGGCAGGGCGCGACGCCCGTACGTCTCCTCGTGGACGACCCACGACAGCGGACGGCGCTTGGACCAGCCCGCCTGCATCAGCTCGGGCTCCTCGGGGAACTCGTCGACGTAACCGACACACAGGTACGCCACGACCTCCAGGTGCTCCGGCAGCCCCAGCGCGCGCACCATCTCGCGCTCGTCGAAGAAGCTGACCCAGCCGACGCCGAGGCCTTCCGCACGGGCGGCGAGCCAGAGGTTCTCGACGGCGAGGGCGGAGGAGTACGGGGCCATCTGCGGCTGGGTGTGACGGCCGAGCGTGTGGCGGCCGCCGCGGGTCGGGTCGGCGGTGACCACGATGTTCACAGGGGTGTCGAGGATCGCCTCGATCTTCAGTTCCTTGAACTGCTTGGCTCTGCCCTTCGGCAGGGACTTCGCGTACGCCTCGCGCTGCCGCTGGGCGAGTTCGTGCATCGTCCGCCGGGTCTCGGCGGAGCGGATGACCACGAAGTCCCAGGGCTGGGAGTGGCCGACGCTGGGCGCCGTGTGGGCGGCTTCCAGGACGCGCAGCAGCACTTCGTGCGGGATGGGGTCGCTGCGGAAGCCGTTACGGATGTCCCGGCGTTCGCGCATGACGCGCAGTACGGCTTCGCGCTCGGCGTCGTCGTATCCGGGCGCGGCGGCGCGACCGGCCGCAACCGGCTCGGGCGCGGGGACGGCGGCGGGCTCCGGCTCCGGCTGGGGCTCGGACGCGGGCTCGGGCTCGGGTTCTTCGGCCACGACGACCTCCTCGGGAGCCACGATCGGCCCGTCCTCGGCGACAGGCACGGCAACAGGCACGTCGGCGGGCTCGGGAACCACCTCGACGACAGGCAGGGCAGCAGGTACGTCGGGGGGCTCGACAGCCGTCTCGGCGAGGGGTTCCGAGTCCCCTTCGCGCGGCGCGGGCACGAGGATCGGCTCGGCCTGAGCAGCCGGCTCCGGCACGAACTGCGGCTCCGCCTCCGGCTCAGTGTCCGCTGCCACGGCCTCGACCTCCTCCACGGGCGCGGGCTGGGGCGCCGGTTCGGGCTCGGCCTGCATCACCGCGGGGACCGGCGTCGGCGCGAGGTGGGGAGTGGTGGGCAGCGACCCGTTGACCGGAACGAACTGCCCGGCCGACGGCTGCTCGGGCTCCGCTTCCCCCTCCGACTGCGCCTGCGGCTCGGGCTCGACGGCCGCGAGGGGAGCCTCGGCGACAACGGGAGGGACTGGTGTGACGGGAGCGGGCTCCGGGACGACCGCTTCCACCGACGCCGGAGGAGGCGTGTGGAACTGCGGCGGCTGCGGATCCCAGGGAGCCCCGCCCTGCGGCGGAATCTCGCCCAACTGCGGTCCCGGCAGCATGGCTGCCGGCCCCTCGCGCGGGATGTCGAGGTACTCCGGACCCGCCGTGGGCGGCCCCGGGTTGGCGACCGCCATCGCGGGCGGGCGCGCGCCCGCCGGACCGCGATCGGCGAGCGAGCGCACCACTCCGCCCGAGGTGTCGGGCAGCGGCGGGCCCATGTGCAGCGGGCGTCGCATGGGCGGAGGCGTCGGCATGCCCGATGTGGGCGGAATGCGTACGCCATTGAGGTCGACGGAACCGGAGTCCCGGCCACCGGCCTCGTGAGCACCCGACTCGTGAGCGTCGAAGACGGGCGGGGCGGGTGCCACCGCCTCGGCCACCGGGGCCGGTTCGGCGACAGGCTCCGAGACGGGCTGAGCATCAATGAACTCAGGCACCACCGGCGCGGGAGCGGCGAACTCGGCAGCCGCGTACTCCGGCGCCGTGTACTCCGGTCCAGCGGGCGACTGCACTCCCACGAACGCCTCGGCATGAACCTCGGACACAAAGGACTCGGCGCCATGGTGCTCGGAGACGAGATGCTCGGGAGCGGAGGTCTGAGCCGTCGGAGCGGGCGGCGGCACGGCCACCGGAGCCTGTCCCACAGATTCCATGGATCCCGGGGACCCGTGACCGGCCGGCGCCTGAGCCACCGGGCCCTGCTGCACGGACTGCACGGACACGGGCTGCACGGAAACGGGCTGCACGGAAACGGACTGCACGGAAACGGACTGCACGGGAACGGACTGCATCGCCTGGACAGGCTGCGCCGACTGCACGGACTGCACGGACTGCACGGGCTGCATCGGCTGCGGATCGCTCCACGCCCCCTGCGCGCCCGGCATCAGCAGCAGATCGTCCTCTTCGGAGCCGTTCTCGGAGGGGTCGAGGTAGGTGTACGAGCCAGGAGCGGGGATGCCCGGCTGCTCCACCATGCCTGCGTTCTCCGGCAGCCCCTCGCCCGGGATCTGGCCGGTGTCAGTCATGCGTACCCCTCGCCCATCGCTTGTGTTCCTTCGCCCGTCGCCCGGGACGCCCGATCGCGGCACACCTGACGCCCGTCAACAAGAACGAGCGTGTGCGCCGCGCGGCACGATGCCCCCACGGTCTCCAAGCATTCTCGCGGCCGTTCGGCGCCGCGGCCATGAGATCAGCCACGGCCCGTTGTGGGCTGCGCCACGTTGCGCTTCCCCCGGTTCTGACGTACCACATATCGGAACCAAAGCGGCCCCATTTTCCGGACATTGACGAACGAAGCGACGAACGTCCGGGTGCGGTACAACGATCGGCCAGCCTACCGCGCGCCGTCCGGCAGCAGGGTCATGGGGCGCTTTCCACCCGTCGGCCGGAGAGCAGGAAGACGACGGAACGCTCCCGCTCCGCCCATGCCGTCGTGTCCATGTCGACGCACTGCAGCAGCGCGCACTCCACCTCGTAGCCGCCGGCCGCGAGGGCCGCGCCGATCGCCTCCGCCTCGTCGCGGGTCGAGGCATGCGTGACGATGCGCTGCGGCCGCCTGTCGGCGCACGCGGTCACCACCGGCACTCCCCCGCCCCCGATCCGTACGACATCGGGCTCCGGCAGCCGCTCCAGCACATGCGGCGCGCGCCCCTGGACGACCTGGAGCTGGGCGCCCGCGTGCCGGGCCGTGGCATCGGTGCGGGCGCAGGCCTCCGCGTCCGCGTCGACGGCGATGACCGCGGCGCCGAAGCGGGCCGCCTCCGCCGCGAGTGCGCCGCTGCCCGAGCCGATGTCCCAGACGAGGTCGCCGATGCGCGGCCCGAGGCGGGCCAGTTGGGCGGCGCGCAGCTGCACCGACTCGCCCTCGCCGAGACCTTCTCCGTACGCGTGTCCGTACGCCTGCGAAGGCAGCGCCCAGCCCCGTACCGCCGACGGGTAGCCGGGCTCGTGGCCCGCGATCCAGCCTCCGCCCTGGACGGCCGCGGTCCCCGCTCCCCCGATGACGATGACGACGTTGGGGTCGCGCCAGGCGTGGTCGGCTGCCTTGTCGGAGGTCAGGACGGTGACCTGCTCGCGGTCTGTGCCCAGTTCCTCGCAGATGACGAAGGTGCGGTGCACGCCTTCGAGCAGCAGGGCGAGCTCCGCGGGCCCGGCGCCCGGGGAGGTGAGGACCGCGACCTTGGAGTGCGCCCGGCACACATTGACGGCGCGGCGCAGCGTACGCCGGTGTGCGACGACGATCTGGGCGTCGTCCCAGGGCATCCCGGCGCGGGCGAAGGCTGTGGCGACGGACGAGACGGCGGGCACGACCTCGACCTCCAGGCCGTGCTCCGGCGCGCGCAGGGTGCGTACGACGCCGAAGAAGCCCGGGTCGCCGTCGGCGAGGACGACGGCACTGCCGCGGTGCCCGGCGATCCGCCGGGCGGCGAGGCCGACGCTGCCCAGCCGGATGCGTTCCGCACCCGCCGGCACCTCGGGCAGCGCCAGATGGTGCGCGGCTCCGGCCACCAGCGTGGCGGCGGAGAGGGCGGACCTGGCCGCGGCGGTGAGGGGCGAACCGTCCCAGCCGATCACCGTGACGCGGTCGGCCATCGTCGTCAGTCTCCTGGTGTCGTCGCAGGTCGGGGCAGCCCGCAGGTGCGGGCATGGCGAGAGTACCTGGAGCGGGCCGCGGTGGGTCGTGGCCGGGTGGCGTCAGTTCCAGTCGGTGAAGGAGGCGTAGCCCGCGTCCGCCATCCGGCCCGAGACGCCTTCGAGGTCCTCGGGGAGCAGGCTCCAGACGATCAGATCGGTACGGATGTCGGCCCAGCCGCCGTCCTCGGTCTGGGTACGCGCTATCCATGCGTTGCGCAGGACGCCCTCGCTGATGCAGCCGATCTTCTGCGCCACCTGCTGGGAGGCGGTGTTGTCGGCGGCGGTGCGCAGTTCCAGTCGCTCGAACTTCTGGACGCGGAACAGCCACTGGGCGACGGCGAGCACCGATTCGGTGGCGTAACCCTCGCCGCGTGCCCAGGGGGCGGTGACGTACGCGACTTCGGTGGCGAGGGTGCGCCAGTCGGTGTTCTTGAGATGGACGATGCCGACGAGCCGCTGGGTGAGGAACTCGGTGACGGCCAGAACGATTCCGCGGCCTTCGGTGCGCTCTGCAGGAGCGATACTGCGGATCCATTCGTCGGAGTCTGCGGCCGTGTACGGGTGCGGCACCGAGGTCCAGGCGGTGACCATCTCGTCGTTCATCATCTCGGTGTGCGCCGGGATGTCGGCTTCTTCGAAGGGGCGCAGCACCAACCGCTCCGTGCTGATGGACACGTCCGGGAAGGTGGTAGTCATGCGCAGCTCCATGCCGAAGACCGTGTGAGAAGGGTCGTAGCCGTAAAGGCACAGCATGCAGCATCCGGTGACGGATGCGCATGGCCGGGTGGCGAGTTGAGCGAGGCCCGGCGCACCTGCCGCGGTGCGCCGGGCCTCGCTCAAGGGGCTTGCGGCAAGGGCTACTTGACGGCGCCGAAGGCGGGGACGACCGAGCCGGCGTACTTGTCCGCGATGAACTTCTTCACCTCGGGGGAGTTGAGGAGCTGTGCGAGCTTCTGCACGCGTGCGTCCTTCTCGTTGCCCTGCTTGACGGCGAGGAAGTTGGCGTACGGGTTGCCCTCGGCCTTCTCCAGCGCCAGGGCGTCCGTGGCGGGCTTGAGGTCGGCCTCGATGGCGTAGTTGCCGTTGATGACCGCGGCGTCGACGTCGTTCAGGGCGCGGGGCAGCGTGGCGGCCTCGATCTCCTTGAACTTCAGGCCCTTGCTGTCCTTGATGTCGGAGAGCTTGGCGTCGGTGCCCGCGCCGTCCTTGAGGGTGATCAGGCCGTTGTCGGCCAGCAGCTTGAGCGCGCGGCCCTCGTTGGTGGTGTCGTTCGGCACGGCCACAGTCTGGCCGGACGTGAGCTCCTTGAGGTCCTTGACCTTCTTGGAGTAGAGGCCGAGCGGCTCCAGGTGGACGTTGACGACCGGGACGATGTGGGTGTTGTTCTTCTTGTTGAAGTCGTCGAGGTACGGCTTGTGCTGGAAGAAGTTGGCGTCGACCTGGCCGCTCTCGGTGGCGGTGTTCGGCAGGACGTAGTCCGTGAACTCCTTTACCTCGAGGCTCAGTCCGGCCTTCTTCGCCAGGTTGTCCCTGACGTAGTTGAGGATGTCGGCGTGCGGCGTCGGGGACGCGGCGACGACCAGCGCCTTGGACTCGTCGGCCTTGGCGCCGGAGTCGGCCCTGGCGGCCGGGTCGGACGCGGTGCCGCAGGCGGTGAGGCCGAGGGCGAGGGCCCCGAGAGCGGCGGCGGACACGGTGAGCTTGGTGTTCTTGCGCACGAAAAGTGCCTCTTTCTGGTGGAGCGGAACGGCGCCCGGACAAGGAGTGCGGGCTGTGCGGGGGAAGGTCTGGGGGTCAGGAAGCGGTACGGCCCCGGCGCGCCAGGAGTCGTACGACTCCGTCGCCGATGAGCTGTACGGCGGTGACGACGGCGATCAGGACGACGACCGTGATCAGCATGAACTGGGTCTCGAAGCGCTGGAATCCGTAGGTGACGGCCTTGGAACCGAGCCCTTCGCCGCCGACCGCGCCGGCCATCGCCGAGTAGCCGACGAGCACGATCACGGTGGTCGTGACGGCGGAGACGAGCGAGGGCAGGGCCTGCGGCAGCAGCACCTTGCGGACGATGGTCGGGATCGAGCCGCCCATCGACTGGACAGCCTCGACCAGACCGTGGTCGACCTCGCGGATCGCGGTCTCGACGAGCCGGGCGAAGAACGGAATCGCGCCGACGGCGAGCGGCACGATCATCGCGGTGGGGCCGATGAAGGTGCCGACGACCAGCGTGGTGAAGGGGATCAGCGCGATCAGCAGGATGATGAACGGCAGCGAGCGGCCGATGTTCACGATCACGCCGACGACCTTGTTCACCGGGGTGTTCTGCAGCAGTCCGCCCTTGTCGGTGAGGACCAGGAGCACACCGAGCGGCAGTCCGCCCGCGACGGTGACGAGGGTGGACCACAGCACCATGTACAGGGTGTCGACGGTGCCCTGGCTCAGCAGCGGCTGCATTTCCGACCAGGTCACTTGGCGACTCCCTCGACCAGCGCGGCGGTGCTCTGCCCGGGGAGAGCGAACTGCTCGGCGGGCGCCTCGGAGTCGACGACCTCGACCTGCAGGCCCTGCTCGCGCAGGAAGCCGACCGGGACAACGTTCTCCTCGTACCGTCCGGGCAGTTCGATGCGCATCCGGCCGATCTGCTTGCCGCCGACGGTGTCCATCGCGGCGCCGAGGATCGAGATGTCGACGTTGTACGTGCGCGAGAGCTGGGAGATGACCGGCTGGGTCGCGGACTCACCGTGGAAGGTGACGTCGACGACGGTGCTTTCGGGGCCGGAGGCCTCGCCGCCGACCGGGAACAGCTCCTGAGCCAGCTCGGAGCCGGGGGTCGCGAGCAGTTCGCTCACGGTGCCGGATTCGATGATCTTCCCCTTCTTCATCAGTGCTGCCGAGTCGCAGATGGTCTTGACGACGTCCATCTCGTGCGTGATGAGCAGGACGGTCAGTCCGAGCTGCCGGTTGAGGTCGCGCAGCAGCTGCAGGATCGAGCGGGTGGTCTCGGGGTCGAGGGCGCTGGTCGCCTCGTCGGAGAGCAGCACCTTGGGGTCGCCGGCGAGCGCGCGGGCGATGCCGACGCGCTGCTTCTGGCCGCCGGAGAGCTGGCCGGGATAGGCCTTCGCCTTGTCGGCGAGGCCCACCAGGTCGAGCAGTTCGAGTGCCTTGCGCGAGCGCTCGGCGCCGGAGACGCCGAGGATCTCCAGCGGCAGCTCGATGTTGTCCTTGACGGTGCGCGAGGACAGCAGGTTGAAGTGCTGGAAGACCATGCCGATACGGCTGCGTGCCTCGCGCAGTTCTCTGGAGGCGCGGCGGCCGCGGCCGGCGAGCGCGGTGAGGTCCTGGCCGGCCACGGTCACGGTGCCGGAGGTGGGGCGCTCGAGCAGGTTGACGCAGCGGATGAGCGAGGACTTTCCGGCGCCGCTCTGGCCGATGACGCCGAAGACCTCGCCCTCACGGACATGCAGATCGACGCCGTCCAGGGCGGAGATCTCGCGGCCTCGTGACGCGTAGACCTTGGTAAGGCCCGTAGTGGTGATCACAGGGGGTTTCCGTCACATTCGAGTGCACGGCGAAGTGTCCGCCGGGCACGGGGCATTCGGGTGGTGGACAGTGGGGCGCCGCACGGCTGATTCGGCTGGTGGCCGGGGGCAACGCGGGCGCGGGGCAGGCTCGGTCCGATGCGTCCTGATGGAGCACCGGAGTCGGCTCGGCTGTCGGTCTCGCTTCGGGGCGCGAGGCTCAGGCAGGGGCCCTCAGTTGGCGCACATTCGACACATACAACGAGCACCGGGCGTGGTGATCGCCTCGGTCGCAAGGGTGCGGCTGCTCGTCGTGGTCATGTCGGCAAGTAAAGCAGACAGGGGTACGAAGCGATCAGCGTAGTCCGAATAACGGACGGATATGTTTCAGTATTCGGACGGATACGAACGGCTCAGCCAGCGGCCGTGATCTCCGCTCCCCCGAGCGTGGCCTGCGCGGACACGGCCGAGAGGTCTCTGACGGCGACATCGGCGAGCAGCTCGGAACGCTCGTGTGTTGTGGCCAAGGCCACGGTCCGCAGGCCCGCCGCGCGGCCCACGGTCAGCCCCGCCGCTGCGTCCTCGAAGACGACGCAGCGCGCCGGGTCGGCGCCGAGGCGGACGGCACCGAGCAGATACGGCGGCCGGGGCCGCGCGCGTCGGGCCTTTTGGCCCGTAATACGCTCGGGGCCATGCTTGACGCCCTGACGGTCGCGGTCGCCGTGACCGCGCTCGCCCTCGCCGCCTGGTGCGGCTACGCCGCCCTTCGCGACCAGCCCACCAAGGACTGGCACTTCATCGGCATGGCCGTGGTGTCGGTGCTGGCGCTGGCGCAACTGCTGGTCGGGATCGTGCAGCTGGCACGGGGCGAGAAGGCCGACGAGGGTTCGGTCATCTTCGTGGCGTATCTGATCGGGGCGTTCGCGTCAGTTCCGGCGGCGGGTTTCCTCTCGCTGACGGAGCGGACCCGCTGGGGCTCCGTGACGGTCGCGGCGGGGGCGATCGTCCTGGCGGTGCTCGAAGTGCGTCTCTACGACATCTGGAACGGCTGACCATGACCAAGACCGCGGAAAGCAAGAAGACCCGGCTGGTCCAGGGCCCCGGGCTGCTGCTGGTCTGGGTGTACGGAGTGATGTCGGTGGGCGCCGTCTCGCGCTCCGTCTACCAGATCGCCACCGACTACGACGCGGCGCCGCTGGCCCACACACTCTCCGCCGTCGCGGCCGTCGTGTACGCGTTCATCACGTACACGCTGGTACGCGGCGGGGAGCGGGCCCGCAGGGCGGCGCTGGTGTGCTGCGCCGCCGAGCTCGCGGGCGTACTGATCGTGGGCACCTGGACGGTGGTGGAGCCTTCCGCCTTCCCGGACTCGACGGTCTGGTCGGCGTACGGCATGGGCTACCTCTTCATTCCGGTGCTGCTGCCGGTCACCGGAATGCTCTGGCTGCGCCGCTCCCGTACGGACGTGGCGCAGCCCGCCGCCTGAGCGTCGCTACGCGCTCGCGGCGAAGTCGCGCGCCGCGGCCTCCTTCTCCAGCGTGAGCAGCGTCAGCCGGGGGCCGACCTGCTCGCTGGAGACCTGCACATAGCCGCGGCTGCGGTACAGCCGCAGATTGCTCTCGCTGCGGTGGCCGGTGAAGAGCTGGAAGCGCTTGGCTGCGTCTTCGCCCGAAAAACGCTTCTCGATCGCGTCGAGCAGCCGGCCGCCCAGGCCGTGGCGCTGCATCCGGGGGTGCACGATCAGTTTGGCGATCCGGGCCGTTCCGCCCTCGTCGACGCTGCCGCGCACGGAGGCGACCACCTCGTCGCCGAGCTTGGCCACCAGCGCGTGCCCCTGGGCTATTTCGGCTTTCAGGTCGTCCAGGGACTGGGTGAGGGGCTCGATTCCGTAGTCGCCGTACAGCTCGGCCTCGCTCTGGTAGCACAGATACTGCAGCTTGAGGATCTGCTCCGCGTCCTGTGCTCTTGCCGCTGAGATGGTCACGCTCATGCCCATGTGCGCATGCCTCCCGCTCACCTGTCCGCCGGTTGTCTACCGCTCCTTTCCCCCAGGTTCAGGAGCCGCAACCTCTGCCGTCAGCATTCTGCGCAGGCATCCCAGGCAACGGGAACGCATCGGCCCCAGACTGCCTTGTGAGATTCCCAACTCCCCTGCGATTTCGCGGTAGGTCGGGTCGTCGGGCGACAGCATCGCAGTCAGCAGCCGCGGGCAGTTGCCCGGTGTGCGGGCGATCGCGTCGCGCAGGGCACGGCGGCGCTCGGACCACAGCGCGGCCCCTTCCGGGCTGCCCGCCGGGTCCGCCGACGGCTCAGGACCGTACGGCCGCTCCCGTGCGGCGGTGCGCCGGGCGCGGCGCGCTTCCGCGCGTACGGCCGACCTGACCCAGCGGGCGGCGTCCGGCGGCGGGCCGGCTCCTTCGAGGCGTTCGAGCAGCCGCACCCAGACGGCCTGTTCGAGATCACGGGCCTCTATCGCGGCCGCGGGGGCCTCGGCCGTCGCCTCGGCGCTCACGAGCGGACGGAGTTCTTCGAGAAGCGTCATGACCGGCGGGACGTGCCGTCGCACGGCGGCGGTTGCCGTGCGACGGCACAGTCACCCTTACGGGCTGCCGGGCTTCGTCTGCTGCCGGTCGCCGGTCAGCGGTTGAAGTCGGCGGCCGCCAGCAGTCCGGTGTCGGCGTTGTCGGTGAAGATGCCGTCGATGCCGGTCTCGAAGTAGATCTTGAACGCGCCGAACACGTCGCCGTAGGCGTTCGGGTCGGTGCCGCGCCGGAAGTCGGCGGGCAGGAAGGCGTTCTCGTTGCGCATCGTGTACGGGTGCAGGATCAGGCCCTCGGCGTGCGCGTCGGCCACCAGCGTCGTCGGCGTGCCCAGCTTGCCGCTCGCGTCCTTCGGGATGATCAGGTCGAGGGTGGGACCGATGCCCTGCGCGTAGGACGCGATCCACTGCAGGCCCTCGGGCTTGACCAGGTCGGCGACCGTGCGCGGGTCGCCCGCCACGACGAAGTCCCACGGGCGGCTGCTCGCCCCGGACAGCAGCACGACGCGCGGCGAGGACACGAGCTTCGACAACCGCTGGATGCTGCTCGGCTCGAACGACTGAAGGAAGACGGGCGAGTTGCGGCGGTCGCGGCCGTACCTGCGCAGCAGCCGGGCGAGCGGCTCCTCGAGACCGAGGCCGAGACCGCGGAAGTACGTGGGGTGCTTGGTCTCGACATGGAGCCATACGGGACGGCCGCGCCGGCGGCCCTCCTTCTCGGCCCAGCGCAGCACCTCTTCGAAGGTGGGGATCGTCCAGCGGCCGTCGTAGAGGGTGTTCTCCTGACGGATGGCCGGGATCCGCTCCTTGGCGCGCAGCGTCTTGAGCTCGGCGAGCGTGAAGTCCTCGGTGAACCAGCCGGTCAGGCTGACGCCGTCGATGGACTTGGTGGTCTTGCGGGAGGCGAACTCCGGGTGAGCGGCGACATCCGTGGTACCCGTGATGTCGTTCTCGTGACGGCAGACGAGATGGCCGTCCTTGGTGGGCACCAGGTCCTGCTCGATGACGTGGGCGCCGAGGTCCAATGCGAGCTGGTAGGAGCCGAGAGTGTGCTCGGGCCGGTAGCCGCTGGCGCCGCGGTGGCCGATGATGGTGGGGGAGGGCAGATCCCTGTACGACGAACCGTGTCCGCCATGGCTTACTTGGCGCTCGTCGGCCTCGGCAGTTCCGGCGGTGAGGCCGCCGACACCGAGAGCTGCCGTGCCGATTACCGCCGCGCCCAGGACGGTCCGACGTCCGGGACTTCTGTCCGCACCCTGTGTCATCGACATTCCTCCGTGTGATGTCCCGCACCTGCCAAGCGACCGCCCGATGGTAGGCAGCCGCGCCTTACCTGCGGCAGACCGTGGACGAACGCAGCGAAAATTCACGTCAACACTGCGTATCCGCTCCATGAACCCGATGTGCGATCAGGTGCGACCCGCGAGTATGGTCCTCACCTGCACAGACTTCGCCGCCGTTACCGTCCGCCCCCACGCCACCGCCGTATGACACCGGAGGACCCGTTGTCCCGCTTGTCGATCATCAAGGCCGTGCTAGGACCGATCCTGCGCCTGATGTTCCGCCCCCGCGTGGAAGGCGCCGAGAACATCCCGGGGACCGGACCCGTCATCCTCGCCGGTAACCATCTGACGTTCATCGACTCGATGATCCTCCCGCTGGTGTGCGCCCGTCCGGTCTACTTCATCGGCAAGGACGAGTACGTCACGGGCAAGGGAGTCAAGGGCAAGATGATGGCCTGGTTCTTCACCGGCTGCGGCATGATCCCGGTGGACCGCGACGGCGCGAACGGCGGTGTGGCCGCGCTGATGACGGGCCGTCGGGTGCTGGAGGAGGGCAAGATCTTCGGCATCTACCCGGAGGGCACCCGCTCCCCCGACGGCCGTCTGTACCGGGGTCGTACGGGCATCGCCCGGCTCACCCTGATGACCGGCGCGCCCGTGGTCCCGTTCGCGGTGATCGGCACGGACAAGCTCCAGCCCGGCGGCGCGGGTCTGCCGCGGCCGGGCCGGGTGACGATCCGGTTCGGCGAGCCGATGGAGTTCTCGCGCTACGACGGGATGGACCGCGACCGCTATGTGCTGCGGGCGGTGACGGACTCGGTGATGACCGAGGTCATGGAGCTGTCCGGGCAGGAATACGTGGACATGTACGCAACGAAGGCGAAGGCGGCGTAACGGCCTGACGGCCTTGCGGCGTGAGGTGGGCCGGACCCGGCGTGGGGTCCGGCCTCCGTCTGTGGGCCCCTAGGTCCTGTCCGGTCGATCAGGCCGGGTCAGTGAGCGGGGTCTGGCGATGGGGGCACCTCCCGTGCCCGAAGGGCTACGGGGGAGCATCGTAAGGCGGAGGATGGAGCCCACGCGGAGCGTAGGCGACTACGACAACGGTGGGGGTACCTCCCGTGCCCGAAGGGCTACGGGGGAGAGGTGCCGTGCCAGGGCACGCGAGCCCGGCAAGATCGGCCGGACAGGACCTAGTGTTCGAGGCCGTCCTCGAGTTTCTGGCCGCGCAGCAGGAACCATGCGGCAACCGCGGTGGCGAGCAGCACCGCCGCGCCCACACCCGTCGCGAACCGCAGCCCGTCGACGAACGCCTCCTGCGCGGCGCCGACCAGGGCCGCACCCTGGTGCTGCGGCAGTGCGCCCGCCGCATCGACGGCCCCGCCGAGCGACTCGTGGGCAGCGGATGCCGCCTGGGACGGCACGCCGACCGGGGTCGCGAAGTCACGGTAGACACCGGTGACGACGGAGCCCAGCAGTGCGATGCCGAGCGCCGCCCCGAGTTCGTAGGCCGTCTCGGACACCGCGGACGCTGAGCCGGCCTGCTCCTTGGGCACGCTGGACAGAATGACGTCGGCGGTGACGGTGAAGGAGAATCCCGCGCCGATACCGACGAAGAGCAGCGCGGCTCCGAGCAGCGGATAGCCCGTGGACTGGCTGATCATCGTCATCGTGGCCAGGGCGAGGCCCACGGCGGCGAGCCCGCCGGCCACCACGGAGCGTACGGAGAACCGCCGTGCGACGGTGCCCGCTATCAGACCGGTCGCCACCGCGCCGATCGCGGCGGGCAGTTCGGCAAGACCGGCCTCGAACGGCTCCCTTCCCTGGACCAGCTGCAGGAACTGGGACAGGAAGAACACCAGGCCGGAGAGCCCGAGGATGGTCAGCAGGTCGGCGAGAACCGCGCCGGAGAAGCCCCGGTGGCGAAACAGCCTCATGTCGAGCAGCGGCGCCGGCAGCGTCAACTGCCTGCGGACGAAGCCGTACAGCGCGCCGAGCCCGATGAGGGCCGCGGCACCGGCGTCCCAGGTGAGGCCGTGGGTCGCTGCCTCCTTGATGCCGTATACGACGCCGACTATGCCGACGAGGGACAGCGCGACACTGATCAGGTCCCAGGGCCCGGCCACCGGGTTCTTCGACTCCGGCAGCAGCTTGATGCCGACGAGCACCAGAACAGCCATCACGGGCAGGTTGATCAGGAAGACCGAGCCCCACCAGAAGTGCTCCAGCAGGAAGCCGCCGACGACCGGCCCGACCGCCGCACCGGCGGAGGCCGTCGCGCCCCAGATCCCGATGGCGAGGCTGCGCTCCTTGGGGTCGTGGAAGATGTTCCGGATCAGCGCGAGGGTCGACGGCATGAGGGTCGCGCCTGCGACGCCGAGGAGAGCGCGAGCGAGAATCATCATCTCGGGGGTGGTGGCGTACGCGTTGAGAACGGAGACGGCGCCGAACGCGACCGCACCGACCAGCAGAAGCTTCTTGCGGCCGATCCGGTCACCGAGGCTGCCCATGGAGACGAGCAGGCCCGCGATGACGAACGAGTAGACGTCGCCGATCCACAACAGCTGGGTGCCGGAGGGCTTCAGGTCCTCGCTGAGGAACGGGGTGGCCAGACCGAGGACGGTGGCGTCCACGGCCACCAGCAGGACGGCCAGCACCAGAACCGCGAGCGCGATCCAGCGCCCGGGGCGGTACAGGCTCTCGTCCGTCCGGCTCGGGCGCTGGACGGTGCTGCTCATTTCTCCACACTCCGTCGTGCTCCGCCGAGCAGCAGCTCGGCGATCATGTACTGGAAGTCCTTCTTGGCGACGCGGCCGTCCATGACGGACCAGGCGCAGGCACCGATGAGGCCGTAGAGAGCCTCGGTCAGCCAGGCGGGCGTCAGGTCGATCCGGAACTCGCCCTCTTCCTGGCCGCGCTTGAAGAGCGCGGACACCCGGGCGTCGAGCCGTGCCCAGCCCTCGTGGACCTGTTCGCCCTCGAAGAGCTGGTTCTCGGTGACGAGAAACGCGAGCAGATCGGCGGCGGGTTCCATCTCGGCGATGAGCCGCCGCAGCCCGTCCCCCGCCCCGCCCTCGTCGAGCCGCGCCCGGTCGAGCGCGGCCTCGAATTCCTGTATGCCGAGCGCTTCCAGGGCTTTGACCAGCGCGTCCCGCCCCGCGAAATGCCGATGGAGGGTGGCCCGACCGATACCGACTGCGCGGGCGACCTCGTCCATGGTGGCGGTGGACTTGCGGGAGAGGAGGGCGGCGGCGGTGCGGAGCACCTGGTCCCGGTCGAGTGTCATGAGACAACCATAGCCCAAGTGAGACATGAATGTCTCACACGATAATGCGTCGCCTCATCCGACGCGGAAAAGAGAGCATGTGCGCATGAAGCCGTTGCTACTGATCGACATCGACGGCCCGCTCAATCCGTACGCGGCGCGGCCGCAGCGCAGACCGGAGGGATACGGCACCCACCGGATGCGGCCGTCCGGCTGGACGGAGGGCAAACCGTTGCGCGTCTGGCTCAACCCGGAGCACGGGGTGGAGCTGCTGGCGCTGGCCGACGTGTACGAGCTCGTCTGGGCGACCACCTGGAAGGGCGAGGCGAACGAGTGGATAGGTCCCCATCTCGGCCTGCCCGAACTCCCATTCATCGACTGGCCCCAGATGCACGGAAAGGCCCCTCGCGGGACCTTCTGGAAGACGCAGTACATCCTGGAGTACGCGGCGGGGCGGCCGTTCGCCTGGGTCGACGACGAGATGACCGCCCTGGACCAGGAGTGGGTGGCGCAACGGCACCTGGCCGCCGCCCTGTTGCTGCGCGTCCACCCCGGCATCGGGCTGACCCGGCCGGACTTCGACGCGCTCGCGGACTGGGCGGCGGCATAGACGCCACGCGGCGGCGCAGGCGCTACTCCTTGGCAGTGGCCCACGCGTGCTGGACCGCCAAGTCCGCCTTCAGCTCGGCCAGTTGCACCGCAACGGCCGAAGGTGCCGTGCCGCCCCTGCCGTTTCGCGAGGCCAGAGCGCCGGGGACGTTCAGGACCGAGCGGACCTCGGGGGTCAGGTGGGGCGAGATCTTCGCGAACTGCGCGTCCGTGAGCTGGTCGAGCTCGATGCCGAGCGCCTCGCACTCCTTGACGCACTCCCCCGCCACCTCGTGCGCCACCCGGAACGGCACGCCCTGCTTGACCAGCCACTCCGCGATGTCCGTCGCGAGCGAGAAACCGGCCGGGGCCAGCTCCTCCATCCGCTCGCGGTTGACGGTCAGCGTCGCCATCATCCCGGTGAAGGCCGGGAGCAGAACCTCCAGCTGGTCGCAGGAGTCGAAGACCGGCTCCTTGTCCTCCTGGAGGTCGCGGTTGTACGCGAGCGGCAGTGCCTTCAGCGTGGCCATCAGGCCCGTCAGATTGCCGATCAGACGGCCCGACTTGCCGCGCGCCAGCTCCGCGATGTCCGGGTTCTTCTTCTGCGGCATGATCGACGACCCGGTCGAGAACGCGTCGTGCAAGGTCACGAAGGAGAACTCCTTCGTGTTCCAGATGATGATCTCCTCCGCGATCCGCGACAGATTGACACCGATCATCGCGGTGATGAAGGCGAACTCCGCGACGAAGTCCCGCGAGGCCGTGCCGTCGATGGAGTTGCCCACCGAGCCGTGTTCGAAGCCCAGGTCCGCGGCGACCGATTCCGGATCGAGGCCGAGCGAGGAGCCGGCGAGCGCGCCCGAGCCGTACGGGGAGACGGCGGTCCGCTCGTCCCACTGCCGCAGCCGCTCCGCGTCCCGGGACAGCGACTGGACATGTGCCAGGACATGGTGGGCGAAGAGCACCGGCTGTGCGTGCTGAAGATGCGTACGGCCGGGCATCGCGACGTCCGGATGCGCCTCTGCCAGACCCACCAGCGCGTCCTGGAGGCCGGCGATCAGGCCCCCGATGATGCGGGCGTGGTCCCGCAGATACATCCGGAACAGGGTGGCCACCTGGTCGTTCCGCGAGCGCCCGGCCCGAAGTTTGCCGCCGAGGTCGGGGCCGAGACGCTCCAGCAGGCCTCGCTCGAGGGCGGTGTGCACGTCCTCGTCGGCGATCGTGCCCACGAAGGACCCGTCAGCGACATCCGCTTCGAGCTGGTCGAGCCCGGCCAGCATGCGCTGGAGCTCGTCGTCCGTGAGCAGGCCCGCCTTGTGCAGCACGCGCGCGTGCGCCCGCGAACCGGCGATGTCGTACGGCGCGAGACGCCAGTCGAAGTGGACCGACGCGGACAGCTTTGCCAGTGCCTCGGCAGGACCGTCGGCGAACCGGCCGCCCCAGAGCCGGACGTCACCGTTGTTGCTGCTCACAGCTGAAGCTCCTCATGAGGGTGGATGTGCAACCGCCTCCCCGCCGCGGAGCAACGGGGAGGCGGCCTAATACGAGTATGGAATCAGGCGAGGTCGCGCTTCGCCGCGATCTTCGACGACAGGCCGAAGAGCTCGATGAAGCCCTGCGCCTTGGACTGGTCGAACGTGTCGCCCGAGTCGTAGGTGGCGAGGTTGAAGTCGTACAGCGACTCGTCCGACCTCCGGCCGGTGACGACGGCGCGGCCGCCCTGGAGGGTCATCCGGATGTCGCCCGTGACGTGCTGGTTGGCCTCGTTGATGAAGCCGTCAAGAGCCCGCTTGAGCGGGGAGAACCACAGGCCGTCGTAGACCATCTCGCCCCAGCGCTGCTCGACCTGCCGCTTGTAGCGCGCCAGCTCGCGCTCGACCGTGACGTTCTCCAGCTCCTGGTGGGCGGTGATCAGCGCGATCGCGCCCGGCGCCTCGTACACCTCACGGGACTTGATGCCGACGAGCCGGTCCTCGACCATGTCGATCCGGCCGATGCCGTGGGCTCCGGCCCGCTCGTTGAGCTGCTGGATGGCCTGAAGGACGGAGACGGGCTTGCCGTCGATGGCGACCGGGACGCCTTCCTTGAAGGAGATGACGACCTCGTCGGCCTCCCGCTGCATCGCGGGGTTCGAGGTGTACTCGTAGATGTCCTCGATCGGCCCGTTCCAGATGTCCTCCAGGAAGCCGGTCTCGACGGCCCGCCCGAAGACGTTCTGGTCGATGGAGTACGGCGACTTCTTGGTGGTCGCGATCGGGAGCTGCTTCTCCTCGCAGAAGGCGATCGCCTTGTCCCGGGTCATCGCGTAGTCACGGACCGGGGCGATGCACTTCAGGTCGGGACCGAGGGCGGAGATACCGGCCTCGAACCGCACCTGGTCGTTGCCCTTGCCGGTGCAGCCGTGGGCGACGATGCCGGCGCCGTGCTTCTCGGCGGCGGCGACGAGGTGCTTGACGATCGTCGGCCGGGAGAGGGCGGAGACCAGCGGGTAGCGGTCCATGTAGAGGGCGTTGGCCTTGATCGCCGGAAGGCAGTACTCGTCCGCGAACTCGTCCTTGGCGTCGGCGACCTCGGCCTCCACCGCACCGCAGGCGAGCGCGCGCTTGCGGATGACGTCCAGGTCCTCGCCGCCCTGGCCGACGTCCACGGCGACTGCGATGACCTCGGCGCCCGTCTCCTCGGCGATCCAGCCGATGGCGACGGAGGTGTCCAGGCCGCCCGAGTAGGCGAGTACGACGCGCTCGGTCACGGGTTTCTCCTTACGGTGCATTCAACGATAGGCATAACTATGCACTACTCCGTATGTTTCGTCAACGCGGCCCCTGGGCGGCCCCTATTTCGGCGGCGCCCGGCCATGGGGCCCACCTACGATCGGCTCTCATCGCAGGCACAACCAGGGGGAGCGGCAGTGACGACGGACCTTCGGACCAGGTACGCGTGGGCTGGCAGACTCCTGGACGGCGAGTCGCCCCATACGGTCATCGACACGGCCGACGCCTCGGCCTGGACGGCCCTCGATGTGGGCATACGCGAGCGGGCGCGGTTCGGGCCGGCCGTCCTTCCGTCCCGCGCCCGCATCGAGGGCCGCCGGATCGCATGGGACCCGATCGAGGGCCTCCAGCTGAAGCTCCGGGCGCGCGCTCCGCTCAGCGAGAGCGAGCTCGCTCTCGCGCTGTGCCATGTCGACGGCCGGATCCGGGAGGCCGTGATCGAGCGGGCCGCGGACTTCCCCGGGCTGCTGCCGCTGATCGTGATCCGCTGCGCGGACTGGGCCGCGCCGGTGCGCGAGCGGGCCCGGCCGCTGCTGGCGAGCGCGCTGCCCGACGTCGGCGGGCCGGACCTGGTCGCCCTTGCCGCCCTGGTGCTCCGCGTCGCCACGCGCGGCCACGGCACCTTCGCCCGAGACCTGCTGGACCGGACTCTGCGGGAGGGGCCGCGGGAGAATGTCGAAGCGCTGCTCGCCGGCGGGGATCGCACCACGCGCCGGTTCGCTCATCGCCTGGCGGTCCAGGAGCGGCTGCTCTCCCCGGCGAGCCTGGCCCGTACCGCCGCCGGTGACGGCGACGTCGTCATCCAGGTTCTCTGCGCCGAGGCGGCACTCGCCGCCGTACGCGAGGGCGCGTGCGACGAGGTACTGGGCCCGCTGCTCTTGTCCCGACAGCCGCGGGTGCGCTCGGCGGGTGTCACCGCGCTGCGCCGGGCGGGGCGTCCGGCGCAGGCCGAACCCTTTCTCGTCGACCGCTCCGGACTCGTCCGCGCCTGCGCGCGCTGGGTGCTGAGGCAGCACGGCACCGATCCGCTGCCGCTCTACCGGGAGCTGTGCGCCGACCCGTCCGACCCGAAACTGCCGCCCGCGGCGCCGCTGGGGCTGGCCGAGTCCGGAACGCGCACGGACGCGGCGCTGCTGGTGCCGCTGCTCCCCCACCCGTCCGGGCCGGTCCGCGCCGCCGCGGTCGCCGGTCTGCGTCTGCTCGACCGGGCCGACACCGAGCTGCTGCTGCCGCTGCTGGACGACCCCTCGCCGTCCGTGGCCCGGGAGGCGGCCGCCGCCCTCCTCCCGTCCGCGGAACAGCTGCCCGAGGCGTGGCTGACGCGGCGGATGGCCGCGGACCGCCCCGCCCACACCAGGAAGGCCGCCTTCCGGCTGCTGCGCGCACAGGGCGGCGTCACCCAACTCCGGGCGGCAGTGCATCTGCTGACGGACGAGAACCCCAGGCTTCGGGCACTGGCCGGGCAGACCATCCAGCTCTGGACGGTGCCGCCGGCCGATGTCCCGCTCGGCGACGCCGAGGTGGCTGCGCTGCTCGACCGCTGCACCCATCTGTTCAGCGAATACGTCCTGAGCCGACTGCGCCGGCAGTTGGGTATCTCCCCGTGAAAACGGACCCGGCGACCGGACCCGGTCGCCGATAATCCGTGGCATGGGAAAGCTCTACGAACGGATAGACGGCCGACTGCGCACCTTCATCGAGGAACAGCCCCTCTTCTTCACGGCGACCGCGCCGCTGTCCGGCGACGGGACGGTCAACCTGTCCCCCAAGGGTCTGACGGGCTCCTTCGCCGTCATCGACGACCGGACCGTGGCCTACCTCGACTTCGCCGGGAGCCACAACGAGACCATCGCCCACCTCCGCGAGAACGGCCGCATCACCCTCATGTGGTGCGCCTTCCAGGGGCCGCCGAACATCGTGCGGGTGCACGGCCACGGCGAGCCCGTCTTCCGGGACGATCCGCGCTGGAAGGAGCTGCTGGCGCACTTCCCGGACATCGACACCACCCCGCACGGGCTGCGCGCCATCATCGTCGTACGGGCCGAAGTCGTCCGGGACAGCTGCGGATTCGCGGTGCCGTACATGACGTACGACGGGGACCGTGAGACGCACGGCCGGCGGTTCTCGCGCGAGGACGACGCGTCGCTCAGTGCGTACTTCGAGAAGAAGCCGGACATCGCCAGCAGCATGGACGGGCTTCCGGGGCTCCCCCTGCCGCTGCCGCCGACACCCTGAGCCGTACGGACCAACGGCGATGCCGCCGGGGCCGGGAGGGCATACGGTCGCCCCTATGCGCAAGGCTTCTCTCCTCGGTCCTGTTCTGTTCGTCGTCTCCTTCGTGGTCGCTTTCGTGCTGTCCGCATCGGCGGGCGCCGCGCCGGTTCACGCGCCTGTCCGCGCGCCGCTGCCCGCGCGGATGGCCGACACCGGCGGCGGGTCCCAGCTGATCACCGCCGAGGCCGCGCGGCCCGGCTCCACCACGGGCACGGTGACCTGGTGGGACCGCCGCGGTGACGGCCGGTGGGTGGTCGCGGGATCGGCCGTGGCGCGGTTCGGCGCGAAGGGACTGGTCGAGGGCGCCCTCCGCAAGCAGGGCACCAGCACCACGCCGACCGGGCTGTACCGGCTGCCGTACGCCTTCGGGATCGAGGCGGCGCCCGCCGGGACCGCGTACACCTATCGCCGCGTGACGAAGGCGTCCTGGTGGTGCCAGGACACCGCGTCCCGCGCGTACAACCGCTGGGTGGAGTCACTGCCCGCGGACTGCCGGGCCGCCGAGTCCGAGCATCTGACTGCCTACCGCCCGCAGTACGCCCACGCGATGGTCATCGGCTTCAACTACGACCGTCCGGTGCGCGGCCGCGGCGCCGGGATCTTTCTGCACGTCAACGGGCGCGGCGCGACGGCCGGTTGTGTCTCGGTGCCGGAGGCTGCCATGAGCCGGATCCTGGCCTGGGCCGACCAGCACCGCAACCCGCACATCGCCATCGGCACCGCTTCCGGACGCACGGCCCTCACGCGCTACTGACCGGGGCGGCCGAGCCACAGATTGCACAAGCGCCCCTCGAGTTGAACTCCACGCGCCTCGTACGCGTATTCCCGTACGCGAAAGTGGTACAGGCGAGGAGCAGCCGTGGTGATGTTGCAGACCGGTCGGGCCGCAAGGCGTCAGACCATGCGTGCGATCCGCCCGCGGCGCGACCCGGCGGTGGCGCTGCTGGCCGTCACCTGGGCAGGGGCGGTGGCCGTCCTTTCCCTGTGGTGGCAGAACACGGCGGTGGTGCACATGACCACCGCCGAGTGGCTGATCGGTGCCGGCAGGATCACCGGCCTGCTGGGCGGATACGTGATCGCGCTGGTGGTCCTGCTGATGGCACGCGTTCCGGCTCTGGAGCGGCGGGTGGGTTCCGACCGGGTGACCCGCTGGCACGCGATGAGCGGACGCTACGCGATCAGTCTGATCGTCGCGCATGTCGTGCTGACCCTCTGGGGGTACGCCGTTCAGGCCCGTACCGGCCTCGTGGAGCAGACGGTAACCGTCGTCGTCGACTTCCCCGAAATGATCAAGGCGGCGATCGGCACCGGGCTCCTGCTGCTCATCGGCTTCGTCTCGGCCGGGGCAGTCCGTCGGCGGATGGCGTACGAGACCTGGTACTACCTGCACCTTCTCACCTATGTCGCGGTGTATCTGACCTTCTGGCACCAGCTGGCGACGGGTGCCGAGTTCGTGGCGAACCCGACCGTGCGCACCGTCTGGTACGTGCTGTACGGGGCGGTCGGCGCGCTGCTGGTCTGGTACCGCGTCCTGGCGCCCGTGCGGCTCAATCTCTGGCACCGGATGCGGGTCGAGTCGACCGTGGAAGAGGCACCCGGTGTGGTCTCCGTGCTGATCACCGGGCGGCGGCTGCACCGGCTCGGCGCCGAGGCGGGTCAGTTCTTCCGCTGGCGGTTCCTCACCAAGGGGCTGCGCTGGAGCGCCAATCCGTACTCGCTCTCCGCGGCGCCCCGCCCCACTCTGATGCGTATCACCGTCAAGGCGGTCGGCAAGCACAGCACGGCCCTGTCCCGGCTGGAGCCGGGGACGCGGATCTGGGCAGAAGGCCCGTACGGAGCCATGACCGCCGGCCGACGGAGCCGCAACAAGGTGCTGCTGATCGCGGGCGGCGCCGGAATCACCCCGCTGCGGGCACTGTTCGAGACGCTGCCCGGCGGCCCGGGCGACCTGACGCTGCTCTACCGGGCCAGCAAGAAGCAGGACCTGGCGCTCTGGAGCGAGCTCCAGCAGATCGCTGAGCGCCGGGACGCACAGCTGATGTACGCGGTGAACGGTCCGGACGGAGCCCGGCCCGAGATCACCTCCGAGCGGCTGAAGGAAGTGCTGCCCGACATCGACGAGCACGACGTCTATCTCTGCGGGCCGCCCGGCCTCGCAGAGGAGTCGTACCAGGCACTGCGCGCAGCGGGAGTGCCGTCCCGCCGGATCCACCACGAGTCCTTCGAGATGTGAGGCCGTCCTTGAAGAGGAAACATCCACTTCGCCGGATCATGATCGGCGCCGCCGCCACGGCGTCCGCTGTCGTGCTTCTGCTCGCGCTGAAGCAGCCTGGCACCAGCGTGGCGGAGGCGTCGTCGCAGGCCGGCTCGCAGGTGCCGCCCGCCGGCTCGGCGTCCGCCGGAAACGGAGCCGGCGCGGGAGCGACGGTGCTCGGTGACAGCGCCGGCACACAGTACGGCGACGTCCAGGTCCAGCTCACCCTCAGCGGCGGCAGAATCACCGGGGCCCAGGCGGTGAAGGCGCCCAGCGCCGAGGCCAAGAGCCGACAGATCGCCGCCGACGCAATCCCCCGGCTCAACCAGGCCGTGCTGAGGGCGCAGAGCGCACAGATCGACGCCGTCTCAGGGGCCAGCTACACCAGCGAGGGCTACATCAAGTCCCTGCAGAGCGCGCTCGACAAGGCGGGGGCGGTGGGCTCCGGTGCCGAGACCGCCGGTTCCGGCTCGGGTTCCGACGCGGGATCGGGTTCGGGTTCCGGTGAAGCCGCCGGCTCGGGCTCGGGTTCCGGCTCGAACCCGGGCTCGGGTTCCGGCTCCGGCTCCGGTGGCGCCGCGGCGGCGAAGACCGTCCTCGGGAACGTGGCCGACACCCAGTACGGCCCGGTGCAGGTCCGGATCACGGTCACCGGCGGCAAGGTCACCGCGGCCGACGCCGTCAAGACACCCGACTCCGACGCCAACAGCCGGCGGATCGCCGCCACCGCAGTCCCCCAGCTCAACCAGGCAGCACTCACGGCGCAGAGCGCACAGATCGACGCCGTCTCCGGGGCCAGCTACACCAGCGAGGGCTACATCAAGTCCCTGCAGAGCGCGCTCGACAAGGCCGGTCTGTGATGCCCGACGGCCGGGAGCGTCTGCGCCATGTCGAGCACTCCATGGGCACGGTCTTCTCGTTCGACATCCGTATCGCCGACGCCGGCGCCTCTCCCAGGGTGCGCGCCGGACTCGCCGCCGCCGTGGCCGGGCTGCACCGTGTGGACGAGACCTTCTCGACGTACCGTCCCGGCAGCCAGCTCAGCCGGCTCGCCCGCGGCGAACTCTCGCTCGGGGACTGCGTGACCGAGGTCGCCGAAGTACTCGATCTGTGCGCCGCGGCCGAGCGGGAGAGCGAAGGCTGGTTCACCGCCCGCTACGCCGGAGAGCTGGATCCGACCGGCCTGGTCAAGGGCTGGGCCGTGGAGTGCGCGGTCCGCATGCTCGCCTCCTCCGGTGCGGATGCGGTCTGCCTGAACGGAGGCGGCGACATCCAGCTGTACGGCGGCCCCTGGCGGGTGGGCGTCAGCGACCCGCTGCACCCGGGCGGGCTCCTCACGGTGATCGAGGCCGACGAGGGCCTCGCCGTCGCCACCTCGGGTCCGGCCGAGCGCGGCTGTCACATCCTCGACCCGCACACCGGTCGGCCACCCGCCGAGGCCCTGGCGTCGATGACCGTCGTCTGCCCGGGGCTGACCCACGCGGACGCCCGCGCGACCGCCGCGTACGCCATGGGCGGGCGGGCCCGGGACTGGCTGGAGGAGCTGCCCGACACCGAGGGCTTTGCGGTCAATGCCGACGGCAGCACCTGGCGGACCAGCGGATTCGCCCGCCACACGGCGAAGTTGACTGTCTGACGACCGGACCCGCCGGCGCCTGGCCTCAGCGGTCGTTCTGAGCCAGGCGCAGCAGATGGTCGGCCAGCGCCTGGCCGCCCGCCGGGTCCCGGCTGATGAGCATCAGCGTGTCGTCGCCCGCGATGGTGCCGAGGATGTCGTGCAGTTCGGCCTGGTCGATGGCCGAGGCAAGGAACTGCGCGGCGCCCGGCGGCGTACGCAGGACCACGAGGTTGGCGGAGGCCTCCGCGGAGATGAGGAGTTCCGCGGAAAGGCGCCGCATCCGCTCCTCCTTCGCCGACTCACCGAGCGGCGCCTGCGGGGTGCGGAAGCCGCCCTCGCTGGGCACCGCGTAGATCAGCTCGCCGCCGGTGTTGCGGATCTTCACCGCGCCCAGCTCGTCGAGGTCCCGGGAGAGCGTCGCCTGGGTGACGCTCAGTCCGTTGTCCGCGAGGAGCTTGGCCAGCTGGCTCTGCGAGCGCACCGGCTGCCGGTTGAGGATGTCCACGATCCGGCGGTGGCGGGCCATGCGGGTCTGGGGTACGGCGGGCCCGCCGTGCTCGGTGTCCTGCGCCTCGGTCATCGTCGTCTCATTCTCCGGCTCGTCCATCCCCGTTGGCTGCGTCGAGAACGCCCGGCAGGGCCCGGAGGAATCCGTCCACGTCCGCCTCGCCGATGATCAGTGGAGGCATCAGCCGTACGACATCGGGGGCGGGGGCGTTCACCAGGAAGCCGGCGCTCTGAGCCGCCTGCTGCACCTGGGGCGCGAGGGGCTCGGTGAGCACGATACCCAGCAACAGGCCCGCGCCACGGACATGTGAGACCAGCGGATGGCCCAGGGATTCGATTCCGTCCCTGATCTTCTCGCCGAGTCGCTTGACCTCGTCGAGGATTCCGCCGGCCGCGAGCGTGTCGAGTACGGCGAGGCCGGCGGCGCAGGCGACCGGGTTGCCGCCGAAGGTGGTGCCGTGCTGCCCCGGCTTCAGCAGCTCGGCCGCCTCGCCGAACGCGATCGTCGCGCCGAGGGGGAGCCCGCCGCCGAGCCCCTTTGCGAGCGTGACGAGATCGGGCTCGATGCCCTGGTGGGCCTGGTGCTCGAACCAGTGGCCGGTCCGCCCGATGCCCGTCTGGACCTCGTCGAGCACGAGAAGCGTGCCGGTCGCCCGGGTGATCTGCCGGGCGGCCTCCAGATAGCCCTTGGGCGGGACGACCACGCCGTTCTCGCCCTGGATCGGCTCGATGATCACGAGCGCGGTCTCCTCGGTGACCTGGGCCCGCAGCGCCTCGGCATCCCCGTACGGCACGTGGCTGACATCTCCCGGCAGCGGCAGGAACGGCTCCTGCTTGCCCGGCTGTCCGGTGAGCGCGAGGGCGCCCATCGTGCGGCCGTGGAAGCCGCCGGCGGTGGCGACCATGTGCCGGCGGCCCGTGAGCCGGCCGATCTTGAAGACGGCTTCGTTGGCCTCCGCGCCGGAGTTGCAGAAGAAAACGCGTCCGGGGCGCCCGAAGAGCTGGATCAGCCGCTCGGCGAGCGCGAGGGGCGGCTCGGCGACATACAGGTTGGAGACATGACCCAGGGAGGCGATCTGGCGGGAGACGGCCTCGACGACGGCGGGATGGGCATGGCCGAGCGCGTTGACGGCGATACCGCCGACGAAGTCGGTGTACCGCACGCCGTCCGCGTCCCAGACGGTGGCGCCCTCGCCGCGGACGAGCGACAGCTTGGGCGTGCCGTAGTTGTCGGCCATCACGCCCTGCCACCGCCGCGTGAACTCCTGGTTGCTCATGATTCCCCCAGTCCGTCGGGCAGGACCATCGTGCCGATGCCCTCGTCGGTGAAGATCTCCAGCAGGATCGAGTGCGGTACGCGGCCGTCGATCACGCGGGCGGTGTTCACCCCGTTGCGTACGGCGAACAGGCAGCCCTCCATCTTGGGGACCATGCCGCTGGAGAGGTCCGGCAGCAGCTTCTCCAGCTCGCTCGCGGTGAGCCTGCTGATCACCTCGTCGCTCTGCGGCCAGTCCTCGTACAGGCCCTCGACATCGGTGAGAACCATCAGCGTCTCGGCACCCAGCGCCGCGGCCAGGGCGGCAGCGGCGGTGTCGGCGTTGACGTTGTAGACGTGGTGGTCGTCGGCGGAGCGCGCGATGGAGGAGATGACCGGAATGCGTCCGTCGTCGAGGAGCGCCTGGATGGCGCCCGTGTCGATCTCGGTGATCTCGCCGACCCGGCCGATGTCGACGAGCTCTCCGTCGATCTGCGGCTGGTGCTTGGTCGCGGTCATGGTGTGGGCGTCCTCGCCTGTCATGCCGACGGCGAGCGGCCCGTGCTGGTTGAGCAGCCCGACGAGCTCGCGCTGGACCTGCCCGGCGAGCACCATCCGTACGACGTCCATGGCTTCGGGCGTGGTGACCCGAAGGCCCGCCTTGAACTCGCTGACCAGGCCGTGCCGGTCCAGCTGCGCGTTGATCTGCGGGCCGCCGCCGTGCACGACGACCGGCTTGAGCCCGGCCTGGCGCAGGAAGACGACGTCCTGGGCGAAGGCGGCCTTGAGATCCTCGTCGATCATGGCGTTGCCGCCGAACTTGATGACGACGGTCCTGCCGTTGTGCCGGGTCAGCCAGGGCAGCGCCTCGATGAGGATCTGGGCCTTCGGCAGTGCGGTGTGCTTGCGCGTGGCGTTCGTCATGAGCTGTACGCGCTGTTCTCGTGGACGTAGTCCGCGGTGAGGTCGTTGGCCCAGATGACCGCGGACTCGGACCCGGCGGCGAGGTCGGCGGTGATCTTCACCTCGCGGTAGCGCATGTCGACGAGGTCGCGGTCCTCGCCGACGCTGCCGTTCTTGCAGACCCACACGTCGTTGATGGCGACATTGAGCCGGTCCGGCTCGAACGCGGCCTTCGTGGTGCCGATGGCCGACAGGACCCGGCCCCAGTTGGGGTCCTCACCGTGGATGGCGCACTTGAGGAGGTTGTTACGGGCAATCGAGCGGCCCACCTCGACGGCGTCGTCCTCGGTCGCGGCGTTGACGACCTCGATACGGATGTCCTTGCTGGCGCCCTCGGCGTCACCGATGAGCTGACGGGCAAGGTCGTCGCAGACGCTCTTCACGGCCTCGGCGAAGTCCTCGTACCGGGGCGTGATCCCGCTCGCTCCGGACGCCAGCAGCAGCACGGTGTCATTGGTGGACATGCAGCCGTCGGAGTCGATCCGGTCGAAGGTCAGGCGGGTCGACTCGCGCAGGGCCTTGTCGAGGGTCGCGGCTTCGAGGTCGGCGTCGGTGGTCAGGACGACGAGCATGGTGGCGAGCCCTGGGGCGAGCATGCCAGCGCCCTTGGCCATTCCGCCGACGGTCCAGCCGTCCTTGGAGGCCACGGACGTTTTGTGGACGGTGTCGGTGGTCTTGATGGCGATGGCGGCCTTCTCGCCCCCGTGCTCGCTCAGCTCGGCCGCGGCTTTGTCGATGCCCGGCAGCAGCTTGTCCATGGGCAGCAGCAGGCCGATGAGGCCGGTGGAGGCGACGGCGACCTCTCCGGCGGGGACCTCGGAGGCACCGTGGCCCTCGAGAGCCTCGGCGACCTTTTCGGCGGTGGCGTGGGTGTCCTGGAAGCCCTTGGGGCCCGTACAGGCGTTGGCGCCGCCGGAGTTGAGGACGACGGCACTGACCTCGCCGCCGCGCAGGACCTGCTCGGACCACAGGACCGGAGCGGCCTTGACGCGGTTGGAGGTGAAGACGCCCGCGGCGGCGCGGCGCGGACCGTTGTTGACCACGAGAGCCAGGTCCGGACCGCCGTTCTCCTTGATCCCGGCGGCGATACCGGCCGCCGTGAATCCCTTTGCTGCCGTGACGCTCACGGTGCCACTCCGATCGTGGAAAGTCCTGTGTCCTCGGGGAGCCCGAGGGCGATGTTCATGCTCTGCACCGCGCCGCCGGCGGTGCCCTTGGTGAGGTTGTCGATGGCGCTGATCGCGATGATGCGGTCCGCGGCCCCGTCGTACGCGACCTGGACCTGAACGGCGTTGGAACCGTAGACGGACGCGGTCGACGGCCACTGCCCCTCGGGGAGCAGGTGGACGAACGGCTCGTCCGCGTACGCCTTCTCGTACGCGGTCCGCACATCGGCCGCGGTCGTGCCCGGCCTGGCCTTCGCACTGCATGTGGCGAGGATGCCGCGGGGCATCGGCGCGAGGGTCGGCGTGAAGGAGACGGTGACCCGCTCCCCCGCCGCGGCGCTGAGGTTCTGGATCATCTCGGGCGTGTGACGGTGGCCGCCGCCGACGCCGTACGGGGTCATGGACCCCATCACCTCGGAGCCGAGCAGATGCGGCTTGGGCGTCTTGCCCGCGCCGGAGGTGCCGGACGCCGCGGTGATCACGGCCTCGGGCTCGGCGAGGGAGGCGACGTACGCGGGGACGAGCGCGAGCAGCACGGCGGTCGGGAAGCAGCCGGGCACCGCGATGCGCTTGGACCCCTCCAGCGCGGCACGGGCACCCGGCAGTTCGGGCAGGCCGTAGGGCCAGGTCCCGGCATGCGGGGAGCCGTAGAACGCCTCCCAGTCGGCGGCGTCCTTGAGCCGGAAGTCGGCACCCATGTCGATGACGAGCACATCGCCGCCGAGCTGCTCGGCGACGGCGGCGGACTGCCCGTGCGGGAGGGCGAGAAAGACGACGTCGTGCCCGGCGAGCACCTCGGGGGTGGTCGGTTCGAGCACCCGGTCGGCGAGCGGCAGCAGATGCCGCTGCAGGCCACCGAGCTTCTGGCCTGCGTTGGAATTGCCGGTGAGGGCGCCGATCTCGGTCCCGGGGTGGGCCAGGAGCAGTCGGAGCAGTTCCCCGCCCGCGTATCCGCTCGCTCCTGCGACTGCTGCTCGTACTGCCATCGAACCCTCCATCGGTGATGGCATGACTATACGCAGCTCTGCACTTTTATGCAATCGTGCCGAGGGTGGGCGCAAGGGCGCAGTGTGACTGAGCAGCCGATCTGGTCCTTCAGCACCCCTGAGAAACGCCGAAGCCGTACCGGGTTTCTGCTGTGCCCGTACCCGCGGCCGCACAGAGCTAGCGTTGGGCCGAGGCGGCCCGTACGTGGCTGCACGGCGAGGCCGAGGTCGTCGACACCACGCACCTCACGCCCGACCAGACCGCACGGCAGATCGCAGAGGCCGTCAAGAGTTGAGGTCCGCACGCCACGCAGACTCAACCAGGGGCCCAGCTCAGCCCCTTAATCGCCTTTCGTGCCCTGCCGACTGAGGCCTAGTGTTCGCGCAGCGAGTGACTCACGAGGAGCGAAGACATGGTCGGTCGTCCGAGCACGCGTTGACGTTTGAGGCCGTGAGCGGCCTGTCATCGCGTGCTGCCGTTGATTCGCGGCACAGCGAGCCTTCCTTTCCCGCTGCCTGAAATGGTCGGTGCACCTGTCGTGCGCCGGTAGGCGGGGCTCGCCTTCGGTCGTCCGAGGGGTCCCTGTGCCGTCCTCTTCCTCCGCTGTACCCGATTCCGGTCGACCTGTTCCGTCGAGCATGTGGCGGGACGGCGACTTCCGCAGGCTCTGGGTCGGGCAGACGGCCTCCCAGCTGGGCGAACATGCAAGTCTGGTGGTTCTGCCGCTCTTCGCTGTCCTGACGCTCAACGCCGGTGCCGGCCAGTTGGGCGCCCTGCGCGCGGTGGGGCAGGCGCCGATCCTGCTGCTGTCGCTCTTCGTCGGCGCGTGGGTGGACAGGTGGCGGACCCGTACGGTGATGGTGCTGGCGGACGCCGGTCGGGCCGTGGCACTGGGCGCGGCCACCGTGGCGGGCCTCCTCGGTGGGCTAGGCCTGCCGGCGCTGCTTGTGGTTGCCTTCGCTGTCGGGGCTCTGTCCGTGTTCTTCGACGTGGCATACCAGGCGTCTTTGGTACGGCTGGTGAAACGCGATCAGTTAGTGCGGGGCAACAGCGCGCTCGAGGGCAGTCGGTCCGCTGCGCAGATCGGCGGTCCCGCCCTCGGCGGTGCGTTGGTGTCTGTGCTGTCGGCGCCGATCGCTGCCGCCTCCAGCGCGCTGTTTTTCGCGCTGTCGTTCCTGTCGATCCGACGGATCGGTCGCCGCGAATCCATCCCGGAACGCTCGGAACGTCCTCCTCGGGTCTGGCGGCGGATCCACGAGGGCCTCCGCTTTGTCGCCGGCGACACCTCGCTGCGGACTGTGTGCCTCGCATCAGCCGCCTTCCAGTTCTTCTTCGCGGCCGTGATGACCGTCTATCTGTTGCTCCTGCCACGGGACCTGAACCTGTCGGGCAGCGTCGTTGGGCTGGCACTCGCGGCCACTGGGCCGGGCGCGCTCCTGGGCTCGCTGCTGGCCGCCCGCTTACCGAGCCGCTTCGGATATGGCGCTGTTCTCGTGTCCGCGGCAGCACTCGGCGACTGCGTGTTCCTGTTTGTGCCTGCACTGCACGGCTCCTCTGTGGTGACGGTTCCCGCGCTCCTTACGGTCAACTTCGTCTTCGGGACCTTCAGCCAGCTCGTGAATGTCACGCTCATGGCCGTCCGGCAGACCGTCACTCCGGACGGGATGCAAGGCCGCGCGGCCGCGACGATCAACTTTGTCGGCATGGGGCTGACCCCGCTCGGCTCGTTGCTCGGCGGCTTTCTCGCGGAAGTGTGGGGGACGCGCACAAGCCTCCTGGTAACAGCCGCAGGCATGCTGCTGTCGCCGGCGCTGATGTCCTTTTCCCCACTTGCCCGTCTGGGACGGACGCTTCCCGCCCCGCCGGAGACTCCGGTCCCGTCTGCGTGAGGGCTTCTCGGTGACCCGCGTCACACCCGGCTCCTGTCAGCAATCGGGACGCCGTCTCGTTCAAAGGGCACGCGAACGAGACAGGAGCAACGCCATGAAGCACCGCATCGTCGTACTCGGCGCCGGATATGCCGGGGCCTTCGCCGCCGGAAACCTGGCCCGCCGGCTGTCCCCCGCCGACACCGAGATCACCGTCGTCAACGCCGTGCCCGACTTCGTTGAGCGGATGCGGCTCCACCAGCTCGCGATCGGCCAGGACCTCGCGTTCCGGAAACTCGCCGACGTATTCGCGGGCACCGGGGTGCGGCTGCGGCTGGCGCGCGTCGTCGGCGTCGACCCCGAGCGCAGGACCGTCGCCGTGACCGGCGAGGACGGCGACGGCGAGCTCGCGTACGACACGCTTCTCTACGCGCTCGGCAGCTCCGTGGCCCACCATGGCGTCCTCGGCGTGGCCGAGTACGCCTTCGATGTGACCGGCCGGTCCTCGGCGCTGCGTCTGCGCGAGCGCCTGGCCGGCCTGGGCGGGGGCGGCACCGTGCTGGTCGTCGGTGAAGGGCTGACCGGCATCGAGACCGCCACCGAGTTCGCCGAGTCCCGGCCCGACCTCTCGGTCGCGCTCGCCGCCCGCGGCGAGCTGGGCGCCTGGCTCTCACCGAAGGCCCGCCGTCACCTGCGCCAGGCCTTCGACCGGCTCGGCATCACCGTCCACGAGCACACCGGCATCGAAGCCGTCGAGCCGACACGGGCGATCGCCGCCGACGGTACGGCCATCCCGGCCGACGTGACCGTGTGGTCGGCCGGGTTCGCCGTGCACCCCATCGCGGCCGGCGGCGGCCTGGAGGAAGCCCACGCCGGCGAAGCGGCGGCTGGCCGGCGGCTCGCCCGCGATCCATATGGCGCTGGTCAACGGCTCCCCGGCCGTCCTCGCCGTGGTCGACGGCCGGGTCGTGGGAGCCGTGGCGTTCGAAGTCAGCGACGGCAAGGTCGCGTCCCTGCGCGGCATCGCCGCCGCGGACCGGCTCGCGCGCCTCAACGAGGCCTGGCGGCAGCACGAACCCGAGGCGCCCGTCATCAACGCATGGTGACCGGAGCCACCGGAATCCAGTGACCTGAGGCGGGCGAGGACGGCACCCGCCCCCGCGCTGCACAGCAGCACGGGGGCGGAAGCAGCCCGATTGCCAACTGTCAGTCGCCACAGTGGCCAACGAGCGCCCCTGGCCACCTACCGCTCAGTCTGTTCGGCGATCAGCCGTCGGGGTGCGCGCCCGCCCAGCCGTGTTCGAGCAGGGCGAAGACCTCTCCGGCGGCCCGCCTCGGGTCGGCATGTCGCCCCACGAGGTCCCGGGCCTCCAATGCGAAACGGGCCAGGGCGGCGCAGGTGACATCGCCTTCGGGGGCGCCAACCTCCTCGGCGATGGCCCGGGCCACCGCCGCTTCGTGGCGCATCCACATGCGGTGGGCGTGGTCACGCAGCGCCGGAGTGTCCTCCACCATGCGCCTGAACTCGCCGAACCGCGGGTCCGCGGCGGGAGCCTGCGCCTGCAGGACGTGCTCGCACAGGGCACGCGGGATCGACTGCCCGGGGGCGCGTTCACGCACCGCGGCGACGAGCGCCGCCTCGATGTCGTCGTCCTGGTCGAAGACCAGCGCCTCCTTGCTGGGGAAGTGCTTGAACAGGGTGGTCACCGACACGTCGGCGGCCTCGGCGACGTCCTTGACGCCGACCTGGTCGTATCCGCGGTCGAGGAAGAGCTCGAGTGCGGCGTCGGCCAGGGACCTGCGGGTTTGGGCCTTCTTGCGCTCGCGGCGCCCGGTCGGTTCGGTCACTTGCACACCGTACCCCGGAGCACACTCACTACAAAAGTTGAGTCATTGCACTTATTTAGCGAGTGTGCTTTCTTGGTGATGTCGCCGGGGACCTCCCGGCGACACCCACCTTCCGAGGGGACAGCTCCATGCACTCCGCCCATGACCCCCGCATCGCGGTCGTCGGCGCCGGCCTCGGCGGCCTTGCCTGCGCCCGCGTCCTGCAACTCCACGGTCGCTCCGTAACCGTCTTCGAAGGCGAGGCGTCCGTCGACGCCCGCTCTCAGGGCGGCACTCTCGACATGCACGCCGACACCGGGCAGATCGCCCTGCGCGCGGCGGGCCTGCTCGACCGGTTCCGCACCCTCTCCCGTCCCGAAGGCCAGGAGTGGCGCCTGCTCGACACCGCCAACGCCGCCCTCCTGCCTGATGGGGGGCCTGCCGACGACGAGGGCGACGGCGACAGGCCGGAAATCGACCGAGGCCAATTGCGCGGCCTGCTCCTGGAGTCCCTCACCGCGGGCACCGTGCGGTGGGACCGCGCCGTCGGCGGGGTCACCCCGCTCCGGGACGGCACCTGCCGCCTGCTCTTCAGTGACGGCACCACCGAGGACTTCGACCTGGTCGTCGGCGCCGACGGCGCCTGGTCCCGGGTCCGCCCGGCCCTGTCGGACGCCACGCCCGGCTACACCGGTGTCACCTTCGTGGAGGCCGGCTTCGACGACTGCGACACCCGCCATGCAGAGCTCGCACGGATGGTCGGCGACGGCACCATGCTCGCGAAGGCCGACGGCAAAGCCCTGTTCGCCCAGCGCAACAGCAACGGCCACATCCGCGCCTACATCGCGTTCCGCGCCCCCGAGGACTGGCACGTGGCCGCCGATCTGGACCTCGATGACGCGACGGCCGTGCGGACGCACCTGCTGAAGATCTTCGACGGCTGGCACGAGAGCCTGCTCCATCTCCTGCGGTACAGCGACAGCGGCTTCGTCAATCGCCCGCTGTTCGCGCTGCCCGTCCCGCACACCTGGGAGCACACCCCCGGCGTCACCCTGCTGGGCGACGCCGCGCACTTGATGCCCCCTCTGGGGCTGGGCGCCAACCTCGCCATGCTCGATGGCACCGACCTGGCCCACGCCCTCGTCACCGAATCAAGCCTCGACGACGGCGTCCGTGCCTACGAAAGCATCATGCTGCCGCGCTCGGCCGAGGCCGCGAAGGGCTGCGCGGAGGGACTCGGCCACCTCCTCCCCCCGACGGACTCCTGAGCACGCTCCGTCACGTCTTCCGCCCCGCGGCCAGCGGTGGCTGGGCACCACCCTGCGGGCGACCATTGACGTGGATCCGCTCACAAGGGGGCCTCTCGCCGGGAGACGCCAGTGGTGCACACCGACGTAACGGACGTACTGGTCGCGGGAGCCGGCCCTGTCGGGCTGACCGCGGCCGCCGAGCTTCGGCGGCGGTCAGTCGCCTGCCGCATCGTCGACCGGCTGCCGGCCAGGCTGCCGTTCGCGAAGGCCGTGGGCATCCAGCCGCGCACCCTGGAGATCTGGGACCGGATGGGCCTGGTACGGGCCGCGCTGGACGCGGCCGTCCCGATGCGCGGGCAGCTGACCTACGTCAACGGCACGGAGCAGGCCCGGATCGACCTCGCCCTGCCGGCCGAGGTGCCGTACGGATTCGCCGCGCTGCCGCAGTACGAGACCGAGCGCATCCTCGAGGAGTTCCTGGCCCGCTTCGGGGCCCGGATCGAGCGCGGCACCGAACTGGTGTCGTTCACCCAGGACGCCGACGGGGTGACCAGCCGGCTGGTCAGCTCCTCCGGGGCGGAGGAGGAGGTCCGCTCCCGGTTCCTGGTGGGCTGCGACGGCGCGCACAGCGTTGTCCGAAAGGCACTCGGGCTCACCTTCGAAGGGGGCGCCTTCCCGCAGGAGTACATGCTCGCGGACGTGGAAGCCGACTGGGACCTGCCGCACGGATACGGCGTACGCGCCATGCATCGCGGTGCCGACGGCGTCGTCGACGACCTGCTGGTGTGCATTCCGCTGCCCGGCCGGAGCCGGTACCGGATGTCGATGCTGGTGCCGCCCGAGCTCTCGACCGCCCGGCAGACCGAGGGAGCCGACCGGAGCCGGGTGGAGCACGGCCTGGAGGGCGGCCGGGCCCCCTCGCTCCCCCACATCCAGGAGGTCCTGGACCGGCTGGCGCCGCAGCCGACCACCGCGTCCAACATGCGCTGGTCCTCGGTGTTCCGGATCAGCCACCGGATGGTCGACCGGTACGCCGAGGGCCGGGTCTTCGTCGCGGGGGACGCGGCGCACATCCATCCGCCGACGGGCGCTCAGGGGATGAACACCGGCATCCAGGACGCGTACAACCTGGCCTGGAAGCTCGCCCTCACGGCCGAGGGTGCCGCAGATCCCGGGCTGCTCACGAGTTACGACGCCGAGCGCCGGCCGGTCGGCGAGGAGGTCGTCGGCCGCACCGTGCGGCACGCCGCCGAGGGCGTCCAGGCCGACCCGACGGACCCGGCGACCCTGATGCTGCGCGAAGCGCAACTGCTCGTCGCCTACCGCGGCAGCCCGATCGTGGGGCGGCCCGACCCGGGCGGCAACGGGGACGGCCCCCAGCCCGGCGACCGGGCCCCGGACTGCGGCGGCCTCGCCGGGGAGATCGCCGCGTACCCGTCGCGGCTGTACGACGTACTGCGGGACCGCGGGCACGTGCTGCTGCTGTACGGGCACGACCCGGCGGGCAACCTGTTCGACGAACTCGCCGCCGCCGCACGTGAGGTGTCACAGGGCAGGGTGGAGGCATGCGCGGTGCTCGCCGACGGCGGGCCCGCCGACGGGACGGGGCTGCCGGTGTACCGCGACAGCCGCGGCGAGTTCGGGCGGATCTACCGGGCGCAGGAGCCGACGGCATTTGTCGTGCGCCCGGACGGCTACCTGGGCGCCAGGCTCTGCCCGCCGACCGCCCAGGAGCTGACCGCCCACCTCGCGGGCGTGTTCCGGACGGGCTGAATGACCTGACGCGGTGCCATGCCCGTTCCCTCGGCCGGGCGCCCCATGGCCGTACGTACGCGCCGGACCCTACTCGTTGGCATCGAGCCCGTTGCGCGCGGCCTTGTGCTCGGCCTCGCGCCTGCGGCGTAGCCTCCTGGGCATGTCCATCACATTCGGCGAAGACGCACTCAGACTCCTCGACGAGCCGAACCCCGCGGTCCTGGCGACCGTCAGTCCGGACGGAAGCCCGCAGACATCGGTCGTCTGGGTGGCCAGGGACGGGGACGAACTACTCATCTCCACCGAAGCCGGACGCCGCAAGGACAAGAACGTACGGCGCGAGCCGCGGGTCAGCCTCACGGTGTACGACCGGAACGATCCGCTCCAGTACATCGAGGTGCGCGGCACGGCCACCGTGAGCGAGGACGCCGGGAGGAAGCTCGCCGTGTCGCTGGCCGAGGAGTACGAGGGGGCGGGCGCTGGCGAGGAGTATCTGGAGCTGCCGCCGGAGGTCGTACGCATCGTCATCCGGATCACGCCGGAGCGGGTGGTGGGCAGCGCCGCCCTCTGATGCCCGCCGGCGCGGCGAGGTCGCGTCAGACGGTCGTCCCCAGGCGCAGGCTCCAGCGGCCCGCCCGGCCCGCCAGCGTCACGGTCGACAGGGGACGGACGTCCACGTTCCAGTACGACGAGGGCGGTGCCTTCAGCGCGTAGACGAGGGCTGCCCTGACGACCGCCGGTTCGGCGACGGCGACCATGGAGCCGCCGTCCTCGGCGGGCCTGGTGTCCAGCCAGCCCCCTATGCGCGATATGAACGAGAGCAGCGGCTCACCGCCGTGCGGCGCCGAGCGCGGGTCGGCGAGCCAGGCGTCGACGGCGGCGGGCTCGCGGGCCGCGACCTCGGCCAGCGTGTAGCCGCGCCAGCGCCCCATGTCGCAGTCGCGCAGGGCGGGCTGCGCGATCGGCGCGAAGCCGAGGGCCTCGCCGGTCGCCCGGCTGCGGGCGGTCGGCGAGCAGTACCGCAGCTCGGCGGTGTTGAGCGGCACCAAGGCGTACGCGGCGAGCTGCACCTCGTGCCAGCCCGCGTAGTCGAGTGGCCGGTCGTCGTCGAAGCGCTCCGCGAGCACGGCGGAGCTGCGGGCCGCGGCGACCAACGTGATCCGGACAGTCATGGCGTGATCGTGGTTCCCAATGCCCCGCAGGTCAAGAGGCGACCGGAGGGTCGCGCTCCGGGCGGCCCGCGGCCCTGGCGGGCGCCTCGCCGGTTCAGGACCGCCGGTTTTCCGGGGGGTGCGGCTGCTCTGCCGGGTCGCCGCTGACGGCCCGTCGGCCGAGCACCTCGTCGCAGGCGGCGCGCAGTCTTCGGACGCCCTCGGCGATCTCGGCCGGGCCCGCCACACCCGCGAAGCTCAACCGCACATGACCGGCCGGGGGTTCGGCGCAGAAGTAGGGACGGCCGGTGGCGATGGCGACGCCCGCGCGCAGGGCGGCGGAGAGCAGGGCCGCCTCGTCCGTGCCGTCGGGGAGGCGCAGCCAGAGGTGGTAGCCGCCGGACGGGATGTGCGGGAGGGCGAGTTCGGGCAGGCCGAGGCGCAGGGCGGCTGACATGGTTTCACGCCGTGCCTTCAACTCGGCTGCCACGGCGCGCAGATGGCGATTCCACGCCGGTGAGCCGACCAGCTCCAGAGCTGCTTCCTGGAGCGGGCGCGGCACGAAGAAGGTGTCGACGACATGGATGGCGCGCAGCCGCTCCAGGACCGGACCGCGGGCCGCAAGCATGCCCACCCGCAGGCTGGGCGAGGTCGCCTTGGTGAGGGAGCTGACATGGACGACGACTCCGTCGTGATCGTCCGCGGCGAGCGGACCGGGCAGCGGGCCCGCGTCCTCGTGGACCAGTCGGCGGGCGAAGTCGTCCTCGACGACAAAGGCCCCGGACTCGCGGGCGATGCGCAGCACCTCGCCGCGGCGCTCGGGCGCGAGCACCGCGCCGGTCGGGTTCTGGAAGAGCGGCTGGCAGACGAAGACGCGGGCGCCGGTGGCCTTGAAGGCGGCGGCGAGCAGGTCCGTACGCACCCCCTGGGCGTCCACCGGGACGGGCACCGGCCGCAGCCCGGCGGCGCGGGCGATCGCCAGCATGCCCGGGTAGGTGGGTGACTCGACCAGGACGGGGGCACCGGGCGGGGCGAGCGCGCGCAGGGCGGTGGTCAGCGCCGACTGGCCGCCGGCCGTGATCAGCACATCGGCCGCGCCGCTGTTTTCGCCGAGGCCGCGGGCGAACCAGTCGCGCAGCTCGGGCAGCCCGTCGGTGGGCGGCCGACCCCAGGCGCCGGGCCGCCGTCCGGCCCGGGCCAGTGCGGCGGCCATGGCCCGTTCCGGCTGGAGGGTGTGGTGCAGATAGCCGCCGTTGAACTCCACGACGCCAGGCGCCGGAGCGGCGAGCGTCGCGAGGACTCCGGAGGCGTCCACGGCACGCGGCACCAGTTCGGTCGCCGCGTCCGCGCTGAGGGTGACCTCCTGCCAGGAGGTGTCCCCGGGCGCGGGAGCGGTGCCGGTGCGGGGCTGCGCCCGGAAGGCTCCCGCGCCGGGGCGGGTGACGACCAGACCCTCGGCGGCGAGCTGGGCGATCGCGCGCGAGACGGTCACCGGGGAGACACGGAATCGCTCGACCAGCGCCCGGCTCGACGGCAGCTTCTCTCCTGATGAGTAGCGGTCGAGCTCACGCTTCAGGGAGTTTGCCAGTTCCGTGACACTGCTACGCTCTTGCATGAAGGCACAGGATAGCGCTACTGCACGCATCTCGATAGCGGTCGCCGGACCGGCGCAAGGCACCACGGCCGACCGCGCCGACGCCGACGCCCTCGCATCTCAGCACCGAAGCCCCGCCGCAGGACGCAGCGGCACAGCCCTCGCCGCACTGGGCGTCGTCGCGTTCTCGCTCACCTTCCCGTCCACCGTCTGGGGCTTGGAGAGCTTCGGCCCCTGGTCGCTCGTCGCCGTACGCTGCGTCCTTGCGGCCGTCGTCGCGGGCGGCTTTCTGCTGGCGCTGCGCGTCCCCCTACCCCAGTCGCGCCACTGGGCGGGCCTCGCCGTGGTGGCGGGCGGTGTGGTCGTCGGCTTTCCGCTGCTGACCACGCTCGCCCTGCAGACCTCCACCACCTCGCATGCCGCCGTGGTCGTCGGCCTGCTGCCGCTGACGACCGCCGCCTTCGCCGCGCTGCGTACCGGCCGCCGCCCCTCGCGCACCTTCTGGCTGGCGGCGCTGGCCGGCGCGGCCGTGGTGATCGCCTTCACCGTGCAGCAGAGCGGCGGCGTGCTGCAGAGGGGCGATCTGTATCTCTTCGGCGCGCTGCTGGTCTGCGCGGCCGGCTACACCGAGGGCGGCAGGCTGGCGGGCCGGATGCCGGGCTGGCACGTGGTCGGCTGGGCGCTCATCCTCTGCCTCCCGCTGAGCCTGGCGGGCTCGGCCGTCGCCCTGTCCGTCGAGCCTGTCAGGCTCACCGCGCACGGGATGATCGGTCTCGCCTGGGTCGCGGCAGGTTCAACCTTCTTCGGCCTGTACGTCTGGTACCGGGGCATGGCCTCGATCGGAATCGCCAAGGCCAGCCAGCTCCAGCTCGCGCAGCCGCTGCTCACCCTGGTCTGGTCGATGTCCCTGCTGGGCGAGCGGCTCTCCCCCGCCGCACCTGTCGCGGCCGTCGCGGTCCTGGTCTGCATCGCGGTCACCCAGCGGGCCCGCAGCTGACGACCGGGCGCCGGGATCGACCGAGAGCCTCGGGGGTGCAACTCCCGGCCCCGGCCTTAGACTCGAAACACGGACCACCGCCTTCGAGGAGGTCACTCCCGATGCAAGCGAACGTGGGCGACACACTGCTGGTCCACGGCAGGATCGTGGGACAGCACGACAAGACCGCCGAAGTCGTCGAGGTACTGGGGCAGAAAGGCAGCCCCCCGTACCGGGTGCGCTTCGACGACGGCCACGAGGCTCTGCTGTCTCCGGGCCCCGACACCGAAGTACGCCACCACGAGCAGAAGTGACTCAGTCCGGCGGACGCACTCTGGTCGGATAGTGATCGGCCACCACCCTGGCCATCGCCCCGATCCGGTCCGTCCTGACCTCCTTCGCCGAGAAGAAGCAGTGCCCCCGCACTCCTTCGTACCCGCGCGCCAGCGTGAGATGGCGTGAGAGCTCGGCGGGGTCCTGCCAGGGCGCGGGCTGGGCGGGGTCACCCGCCTTGTAGAGGGCCTCACCGGCGTAGAGATCGACGTCCGTGTCCCGTACGACGTCGTTCCACCAGGGGAGCAGCCGGGCGTAATCGGCCACCGGGAACCCGATGTTCCAGTAGATCTGCGGGACGACGTAGTCGATCCAGCCCTTCTTGACCCACTTGCGGGTGTCGGCGTGCAGATCGTCGTAGGTCTGCACGCCCGCCGCGGTGTCCGAGCCGAGCGGATCGGTGGCGGCATTGCGCCACACCCCGAAGGGACTGATCCCGAAGGGGATGCGCTTCCTGGACTTCTTGATCCGGTCGGCCATCTCGCGCACCAGCCGGTCGGTGTTGTCGCGCCGCCAGGCGGCCTTGTCGGGGAAACCGGCGCCGTAGCGCGCGTAGGTCGCGTCGTCGTCGAAGACCTGGCCGGCGACCGGGTAGGGGTAGAAGTAGTCGTCGAAGTGCACGCCGTCGATGTCGTAGCGGCGGACGGCGTCCATCATCGCGTCCTGGACGAAGCTGCGGACCTCGGGAATGCCGGGGTTGTAGTACAGCTTCCCGCCGTACGGAAGGACCCACTCCGGGTGCACCCGGGCCGGGTGGCTCTCGACCAGCCGGGACAGATCGGTGTGCACGGCGGCGCGGTAGGGATTGAACCAGGCGTGCAGCCGAAGATCGCGCCGGTGGGCCTCGGCCACGGCTGTGCCGAGCGGGTCCCAGCCGGGGTCTCGCCCCTGTGATCCGGTGAGGTACTGCGTCCAGGGCTCGTACGGTGACGGCCACAGGGCGTCCGCCGTCGGCCTGACCTGGAGGACGACGACGTTCAGCTTCCGGGCGACCGCGGTGTCGAGATGGGCGCAGAGTTCGGCGCGCTGCCGGTCCGGGGTGAGGCCGGGCGCGGAGGGCCAGTCACGGTTGGCGACTGTCGCGATCCACATGCCGCGGAACTCCCGGGCCGTCGCATCCCGCCTCGACGCTTGAGCAGCGGACTGCGCTGCCGCGTCCCCAGGCGTCGCGTCCCCCGCCGTCGCCAGTGCGGCCACGGCTCCGGCCGCCGTCATCACGAACCCTCTTCTCCCGATCCGCCCCATATGGCGCCCTCAGCTCCCTCGCTGCCGACGTTCGTATCCGCACAGCATGCCCGCCCCCAGGGGGTGTCCACCCGTACGTCCGGAGTAACGTCGGGGGGTCGAGGCGGGCACCGGAATCACACGGGGGACTCGCCGCACGAATCAGCGAAAGGCACGAGGTGACGGACTCAATGGCCGACATTGCACGCGTCGGAGTGGTCGGCTGCGGCCAGATGGGCGCAGGCATCGCGGAGGTGTGCGCCCGCAGCGGCCTCGAGGTGAAGGTCGCCGAGACCACCGGCGAGGCCCTGGAGATCGGTCGCACCCGCCTCTACAACTCCCTCTCGAAGGCCGCCGAACGCGGCAAGATCACTGAGGAGGAGCGCGACGCGACCCTGGAGCGCCTCAGCTTCACCACCGACCTCGGGGAGTTCGCCGACCGCGATCTCGTCATCGAGGCCGTCGTGGAGAACGAGCAGGTCAAGACCGAGATCTTCCAGGTGCTCGACCAGGTGGTGACCCGGCAGGACGCGATCCTCGCCTCCAACACCTCCTCCATCCCGCTGGTGAAGCTGGCCGTCGCGACCTCCCGCCCGGACCAGGTCATCGGCATCCACTTCTTCAACCCGGCCCCGGTCCAGAAGCTCGTCGAGCTGATCCCGGCGCTCACCACCTCCGAAGAGACGATCAAGCGCTCCGAGGCCGTGGTGCAGCAGGTGCTCGACAAGCACCCGATCCGTGCCCAGGACCGCTCGGGCTTCGTGGTGAACGCCCTGCTCATCCCGTATCTGCTGTCCGCGATCCGGATGTTCGAGTCGGGCATCGCCAGCCGCGAGGACATCGACAACGGCATGGAGCTGGGCTGCGCCCACCCGATGGGGCCGCTCAAGCTCTCCGACCTGATCGGTCTGGACACCGTGGCCTCGGTCGCCGACTCGATGTACGCGGAGTTCAAGGAGCCGCTGTACGCCGCTCCCCCGCTGCTGCAGCGGATGGTGGACGCGGGACGCCTCGGCCGCAAGACGGGCTCCGGGTTCTATCCGTACTCCTGATTCACACGGAGTGTGCGGGGCGTGCCCGCATATGCCGTGCGCACACGCTCCCGCCCTCCTGCCAGGGAGAGTTGACTCGGTCCCGCTCAGCCAAGGGTCCGCTGTACAACCTTCCGAAGAGGAGTTGAATCCGTGACCACCGACCCTGATCATTTAGTGGTCGTCGAGGAGTTCGCCGAGTTACGCCGCTGCCTCGACGTCGGCCTCGCCCGTATCGACGGGCATCTGGCACTGCTCGCACAGCGCAACGACCAGATCGACCGCGATCTCACCGATCTGGCCGCGCGCGTCGGGGCACTCGAGCACGCCAGGTGGCCGCTGCCCGCCGTGGCCGCGCTGACCGCGCTCGGAGCGCTGGCGGTGGCGGTCTGGCAGGCGCTCGGCCAGTAGCTGGCAGCCGGGGGAGGCCGTCCGGGGCGATCCGCCGGGGCCGGCCGTCCGAGACCGTCAGCCGAGCCGCAGATGGTGGAGCATCAGCAGCCCGGCCGCCATGTTGGCGGCCGGGACCTCACCCCGGGCGATCATGTCCGGGACCAGCTTGAGCGGTATCCACTCGCGGCGCGAGGACTCGAAGTCGTCCTCGGGGTGCCCGATGTACGTCGCGTCCTCGGACCAGTAGAGATGGTGCCGGGCGTCGGTGAGGCCGTTGGACGGCTCGACGGTCATCAGGTGCTGGAGGGGGCCCGGGCGCCAGCCCGTCTCCTCCTCCATCTCCCGGGCGGCCGCGGCCTCGATGTCCTCGCCGTCCTCGACGACCCCCGCGGCGAGCTCCCAGCCCCAGCTGTTGGTGATGAAGCGGTGCCGCCAGAGCATCAGCACCTCGTTGGCCCGGTTGACCGCGGTCGCGACGGCGACCGGGCGGAGCCGTATGAGGAAGTGGTCCAGGTGCCGGCCGTCGGGGAGTACTACGTCCGCCAGGTTGACCCTGAACCAGCGGTTTTCATACACAGTTTGTTCGCTTAAGTTCGTCCACTGCACTTTTCTGCCACCTTCCGACAAGTAGATGGCAATATCGCAGCAGGAGCTCGGTCAGAGGGGAACTCGCAGCGCCCCGTCGATGAGTTCGGCCGCCTCGTCCGCGTTGGTGCAACCGCTCGCCACGAGATGCTCCCGCACCGCGCGCAGCCGGTCCCTCAGACGCTGCGACTCCATCCCCCTCGCCCGCTCCACCATCTCCGCGGCCGTGTTCGCCGCCCGGTCCACCTCGCCCTGGCGCAGCTCGATCTGGCTGAGCATGGCGAGCCGGTGGACCCGGCCGCGGTCGTGCGCGGGGGTGTCGACGGCGGCCGTGGCGTGCTCGCGCGCGGCCGGGAGATCACCGAGACTCAGCAGAGCCTCCGCGACCTGGACGTTCACCAGGCCCGGCTGGACATAGCCCGTCTCGTCCGGCTCATACCCCGGACGGATCCGTTCCGCCTCCAGTTCGGCCCGCCGGATGCACCGCAGCGCACTGCTGCCGTCACCGAGATGCGCGTACGCCTTGGCCTGCATCGCGTACAGATCGGCGGCCAGCGCCGGGGTGATCTGCTGCCCGGCCGCCCGCAGGGCCGCCTCCGCGAAGGCCACCGCCTGCCGGTGCTCGGCCATGAACAGCGACTGGTTGACGAGCAGCGCGATGACATACGCGTCAAGTCCCCTGTCCCCGCTGGCCTTTGCCAGCCGCAGCGCCTGATGGAAGTAGCGCTGGGCGAGACCGTGCGCGTCGGAGTCGTACGCGCAGATACCCGCCACCGCCACCAGACCGCCCGTCGCCCGGTGCAGTTGGCGGCCCAGCGCGTCGCTGTAGCCGCCGCGCAGCAGCGGCGCGGTCTCGGCGTTGAGAAAACCGACTATGCGGGCGCGGGTCGCTATGCCGCCCGCCTTGCGGTACATCAGCTCGTAGTGTGCCCGTGCGGCCCGCAGCATCTTGATGTCGGCCATGCTGACGCGGGTCTGCCCGGAGCGCGAGACGTCGGAGTCCTCCGGCGGGTTCTCCCACTCCCATACGGGCATCACGGCGGGGGTGCCGGTGACGGCGGGCGCCTCGATGATGTGCGGCCGCTGCTGTTCGTCGCAGCGCCACAGTGCGGTGGCGCGCTCCACGAAGCCGCACAGCGGCGAGCCGGGCGGTGTGTCGAGCTCGCCGGGCCCGCCGAGACCGATGTCGCCGAGGGTTATGGCCCGGTGCAGCCGGCCCGCGAGGACCTCACAGATCAGGTCGGGCACCTGGCCGCGCGGACGCTGGCCCTTCAACCAGCGTGCCACGGCCGTGTGTTCGTAGCGCAGCGACAGGCCCCGTGCCCGGCCCGCCTGATTGACGCGGGCGGCGAAGCCCGCGTTGGAGATACCCGCCTCGTCGAGCAGGGCGTCGAGCAGTGTGTTGGGCTGCATGGGGCAACTCCGGTGGCTCGGTGGCCTCAGCGTAGTGGAGGAGGATTCGCACGGGGTGTGAACCAAGTGCCCCGATCTGTGCCTCGCGCGCTCTGCCGCCGTACCGCACACCCCGGTTGACTGAAATGCCTCTCACAGAGGCGGCCGGGCCGCCGGCTCCCCCTCGTACAGTGCGGCGGCCCTCGATCGCGTCGTCTGCCCTGCTGATCTGCCCGACACTCCGCGGCAGGGCGGGCGGCGCCGGCCGCACGGCAATCCCTTGGTTGCCGAAGCTGCACATGGCTGCAGGTGACGGCTAGCGATTGGAGGGTTCCGGCCGGGTACGGCGCAGTGTGGCGTCCCCGCACTGCGCCGGCACCCGGGAGCGGTCATTGCGCAGCACCAGCAGCGCCACATCGTCGGCGAGCCGCCCACGCGTGTGCCGCAGCAACTGCGAGTGAACGGTGGTGATCACGGCGGCGGGCGAGACCGGCGAGCCGAGCGCCGCCTCGGCGAGCACGGCTTCCAGAGCGAAGAACTTCCCCGACGCGTCACGGGCGTCCGCCGCCCCGTCCGTGTGCAGGAACAGCGCCTCACCGGGAAGCAGCCGCGCACACCGGTGCACGGGCAGCTCGGCGGGGAGCGGAAACAGGCCGACGGGTGGCAGCGGATCCACACAGGCGAGTGGCGACACCCCGTGGCAACCGAGCCGATAGGGCCAGGGGTGACCGCAGTTGAGAGCCACCAGGCTGCCGTCGGGACCGATCTCCAGCAGCAGTACGGTGACGAACTCCTCCGCGGACGGGCAGTCGGGCTCACCTCCGCCGGCCGCCGGATGCTCGTCCCTGCCACGCTCCCGCAGATGCCGCTGGACCGCCCGGTCCAACCGACGGAGCACACCGCCCAGTTCGGGCTCGTCGTGGGCGGCCTCCCGAAAGCTGCCGAGCACCGCGGCGACCGCTCCTATCGCGGCCAGGCCATGCCCGCGGACATCGCCGATGACGATCCGTACGCCGTACTCCGTGGCCACCGCCTCGTACAGATCACCGCCGACCGCGGCGCCGCGGCTCACCGAAAGCTGCCTGGCGGCGAGCGCCAGACCGTCCAGGCGCGGTGGCAGCGGCCGCAGCAGCACCCGCTGTGCGGCATGGGCGACTTCGCGCATCCGTCTGAGCTCGCGGCTCAGCTCCCGACGGATGCCCAGCACAAAACCGGTGCCCACGGCGAAGAAGACGACGGCCGTGACGATCCGCCGGGCAAGACTCTCCGGCTGGTCCGGTGGCCAGGCGACCCTCCAGATCAGGGCGGCCGCGCCCCATGCGGCGGGAAGCAGCAGCGGCAGCAGTCGTCTGATCCGTGAGCCGCCGGCGTGCGCTGCCCTCGCCCGCCGCGGGGTCCCCAAGGGACCCCCAGACCTGAAACGGATCATGCGGATGGTCCCCTCGTAGGCCCTCCGGCGCGCAGGCAGGCCCCCGCGGCCGCGTCGATTCTGTCGATCAATCGAGCCCCGCGGGAACGTCGCCCCGCGTTCTCACCCGAATGAGTGAGGGGCTCACCCGGTGGTCCGGGTGAGCCCCTCATCAGGCGGTACGGCAGATCACACGCGGTCAGGCTCCGCGCAGAACCGCCCCGGTGCGCTCGGCGGCCAGCGCCACGGCGGCGTCACGGGCGGCCGATGCCTCCTCGACCGTGAGCGTCCGGTCCGCGGCACGGAACCGCAGCGCGTACGCCAGCGACTTCTTGCCCTCGCCGATCTGCTCACCGGTGAAGACATCGAACAGCCGGATGGACTCGAGCAGTTCACCCGCGCCCTCCGTCAGCACCCGCTCGACCTCGGCGGCCGGCACCTTGTGGTCCACGACCAGCGCGACGTCCTGGGTCGCCACCGGGAAGGTGGAGATCCGCGGTGCCTGGAGAGCGCCCTGGGCGGAGCGCTCCAGCAGGTCCAGGTTCAGCTCCATCGCACAGCTGCGCGCGGGCAGATGCAGCGCCTTGACCACGCGCGGGTGAAGCTCACCGGCGTAACCGACGGTCTGCTCCACTCCGTCGATCACCACGGCCAGCTCGGCGCAGCGGCCCGGGTGCCACGGGCCGTACTGCCCCTGGCGGACGATCAGTTCGGCCCCGGCCTCGCGGGCGACCGCGCGGGCGGACTCGACCGCGTCGGCCCAGTCGGCCGGGCGGCCCTTGCCCCACCAGCCGGCCTGCTCGCGGGCACCGGCGAGCACGACCGCGACATGGCGCGGCTGCACGGGCAGCACTCCGCTCAGACCGGCGATCTCCTCGTCGGTCGGACGGCGGTGGACCGGCAGCCGGACCGCGATGCCCTCCTCCTCGGGAGCCCGGAAGACCAGGCCGGTCTCGAAGAGCGCCAGGTCGTGGCTGCCGCGGCCGTCGTTGCGGCGGAGCGCGCCGAGCAGCCCGGGCAGCAGCGTCGTGCGCAGCGCGGGCTCCTCGTCGGAGAGCGGGTTGACCAGCTTGACCAGCCGTCGGCTCTCGTCGTCCGCCGGGATGTCGAGCTGGTCGAGGACCGGCTCGCCGATGAACGGGTAGTTCAGCGCCTCGACATAGCCGGCACCGGCGAGCGCCCGGCCGACGCGGCGGTAGAGCCGCTGCCGTTCGGTGAGCCCGCGGCCCGAGGGGGGCTTGGGCAGCGTCGAGGGGAGGTTCTCGTACCCCTCGAGACGGATGACTTCCTCGGCGAGGTCGTTCGGCTCGGCGAGGTCGGGACGCCAGGACGGGACGGTGACGACCAGCTCGTCCTGACCGTAAACGTCGCAGCCGACCTCCTGGAGGCGGCGTACGACGGTCTCGCGGCCGTAGCGGACACCCGCGACACGGTCGGGGTGGTCCGCCGGCATGGTGATCGTGCGGGGCGCGGACGGGGCGACGATCTCGGTGACCCCGGCCTCGGCGGTGGCGCCCGCGAGCAGCACCAGCAGGTCGACGGTCCGCTGGGCAGCGGCGGCCGCGGCCTGCGGGTCGACGCCGCGCTCGAAGCGCTTGGACGCCTCGGAGGCCAGCTTGTGGCGGCGCGCGGTACGGGCGATGGAGATCGCGTCGAAGTGCGCGGCCTCGATGACGACCCCGGTGGTGGCACCGGCTTCGTCGTCGTGGTCGGCGATCTCGGTGTTGGCGCCGCCCATGACGCCCGCGAGACCGATCGGCCCGCGGTTGTCGGTGATCACCAGGTCCTCGGCGTCCAGCACCCGCTGGACGCCGTCGAGGGTGGTGAGCTTCTCGCCGGGCTCGGCGCGGCGTACCCCGATCGGCCCGTCGAGACGGGCGCGGTCGTAGGCGTGCAGCGGCTGGCCGAGCTCGAGCATCACGTAGTTGGTGACGTCGACGGCGAGCGAGATCGGGCGCATTCCGGCCTTCTGCAGCCTGCGCTGCAGCCAGATCGGGGAGCGGGCCTCGGGCTCCAGGCCGACGACGGTACGCGCGGTGAAGCGGTCGCAGCCGATGGGGTCGGCGACCTTCACCACGTAGCCGTACGAGTTCGGGGCGGGGACGTCGAGGAGCGCCGGGTCGCGCAGCGGCAGGCCGTAGGCGATGGCGGTCTCGCGGGCGACTCCGCGCATCGAGAGGCAGTAGCCGCGGTCGGGCGTGACCGCGATGTCGAGGACCTCGTCGACCAGCTCGAGCAGCTCGATGGCGTCGGTGCCGACCTCGTACTCGGGCGGCAGCACGATGATGCCGCCGCTGCCGTCGTCGCCCATACCGAGCTCGTCGCCGGAGCAGATCATGCCGTGCGAGGTCTTGCCGTACGTCTTGCGCGCGGCGATCGCGAAGTCGCCGGGCAGCACGGCGCCCGGCAGGACCACGACGACCTTGTCGCCCACGGAGAAGTTGCGCGCGCCGCAGACGATCTCCTGCGGGTCGCCGGTGCCGTTGGCCTGGCCGACGTCGACGGTGCAGAAGCGGATGGGCTTCTTGAACTCCGTCAGTTCCTCGATGGTGAGGACCTTGCCGACGACGAGGGGGCCCTTGAGCCCGCCGCCGAGCTGCTCGACGGTCTCGACCTCGAGGCCGGCGGCAACGAGCTTGGCCTGGACGTCACGGCCGGTCTCCGTCGCCGGCAGGTCGACGTACTCCCGCAGCCAAGAAAGCGGGACCCGCATCAGATCTCCATCCCGAACGGCCGGGTGAACCGGACGTCACCCTCGACCATGTCTCGCATGTCTTCGACGTTGTGGCGGAACATCAGCATCCGCTCGATGCCGAACCCGAAGGCGAATCCGCTGTACTTCTGGGGGTCGACGCCGCAGGCGATGAGCACCTTGGGGTTGACCATGCCGCAGCCGCCGAGCTCGATCCAGCCCTCGCTGCCGCAGGTGCGGCAGGGCCGGTCCGGGTTGCCGACGGACTCGCCGCGGCACACGTAGCAGACCATGTCCATCTCGGCGGACGGCTCGGTGAAGGGGAAGAAGTTCGGGCGCAGCCGCGTCTTCATGTCCCGGCCGAAGAGCGCCTGGACCATGTGGTCCAGAGTGCCCTTGAGGTCGGCCATGGTCAGGCCCTCGTCGACGGCGAGCAGCTCGATCTGGTGGAAGACCGGGGTGTGCGTCGCGTCCAGCTCGTCGGTGCGGTACACGCGGCCCGGCACGACGACATAGACCGGCGGCTCGCGGTCGAGCAGCGTGCGGGCCTGCACCGGGGAGGTGTGCGTACGCAGCACGATGCCGGACTCGTCGTCGACGGTGCCCTTGGGGCCCTGGACGAAGAAGGTGTCCTGCATCTGCCGGGCCGGGTGGTCGGGCACGAAGTTCAGGGCGTCGAAGTTGAACCACTCCGCCTCGACCTCGGGGCCTTCGGCGACCTCGTACCCCATGGATACGAAGATGTCCTCGAGCCGCTCCATGAGCGTGGTCAGCGGGTGGCGGGCGCCGGCCGGGACGCGGTCGTGGGGCAGCGTGACATCGACCGCCTCCTCGACGAGCACCCGGGCGTCGCGCTCGGCCTCGAGCTCGGCCTGGCGGGTGGCCAGCGCCTTGCTCACGGCGCCGCGGGCCTGGCCCACGCGCTTGCCGGCCTCGGCCTTGGCCTGCGGCGGCAGCGCGCCGATCTCCCGGTTGGCGAGCGCGAGCGGCGAGGCACCGCCGGTGTGCGCGACCTTCGCGTGGGCGAGCTCTTCGAGGTCGCCCGCTGCGGCGAAGGCGGCGAGCGCCTCGTCCCGCATGCGCTCGATCGCTTCCGGTTTCAGTGCCTCGACCTCAACAGGGTCGTACGACTTATTGGGTGCGGACATCTCTTCCCGTACTTCCGATGGGCTGGCTGGGGCCCCCGCTCGCCGACCTGGGACGGACCGAGGACGTAAAGGTGCCAAAGGCCGAGTCTAACGGGGTGTGGAGTGGCGAATGAGCCCGCGGGCCGCTCAGGCGAGGTACGCAGGAGCGCCGACGGGCAGAATAAATCGGAACTCGGCGCCGCCGCCGGGTCCGCGGCCGACGGTGATCGTCCCGCCGTGCGCCTCGACGATGCCCTTGACGATGTAGAGGCCCAGGCCCGTGCCGCCGCGCTTGCTCCCCCGCCAGAAGCGGGTGAAGACGCGGCCCATGGACTCCTCGGGGATGCCGGGGCCTTCGTCGCTCACGGTGACGGCCGTACCCTTCTCGTCGTCCTTCGCCGCTGCCGGCGCCACCTCGATGGTGACCGTTCCGGCGCCGTGGCGCACCGCATTTTCCAGCAGATTGCCGAGCACCTGGTCAATCTTGTCGGGGTCGGCCCACAGATCGGGCAGGCAGCGCTGGATGCGGACGAAGAAGCGGTCGGGGGACTGGCCGCTGGCTATGTGTGCCTGGATGTGGCGTCCGACGGCGGCGGCGATGTCGATGGGCTGGCGGCGTACTTCGAGCCGGCCGGAGTCGATACGGGAGATGTCGAGCAGCTCGGCGATGAGCCGGGTGACGCGGTTGGCGTCGGCGTCGACGGTCTCCAGCATCAGCCGCTTCTGGTCGTCGGTGAAGCGTTCCCACTTGGCCAGGAGCGTTGCCGTGAAGCCCTTGACGGAGGTGAGCGGCGAACGCAGCTCATGGGCGACGGTGGCGATCAGCTCGGCGTGGCTGCGTTCGGTGCGGCGCCGGGCCTCGGTGCCGCGCAGGCTGATGACCAGGCGGCGTATCGGCCCGGTGGGGCGCTCGCGCACATAGCGTGCGGAGACGAGGACTTCGCGGCCGCCGGGCAGCAGCAGATTGCGCTCGGGCTGGCCGACGCGGGTGGCGAGTCCGCCGTACGGATCGGTCAGCGTCCACCAGCGGCGGCCCTTGAGGTCCTCCAGCGGCAGCGCGGTCTCCAGCGGGTGTCCGAGAGCATCGGCCTTGGCGACGGCGGTGATCCTGACGGCCGCGTCGTTGAAGCAGATCACCCGGCCCCTCTCGTCTGCGACGACGAGTCCGTCGGGGAGGTCGTCGGGGTCGATGCCGAACACCTCGGGGGCGCCGGAACGGCACAGCAATGCCCCGTGTGTCTCCGCGGGCCTGCTCGTCCCGACAGCCATCCCCGTACCCCACCTCTCCGCCGGCGCAGTGGGCCCCCGAGCCCGTCACCCTACTAGCTGGAAGTGACGGAGCGGACCCCCTGAGCGAGTACCCGAGCTCAGCGAGCACTGCCTGTGCGCTGGGCGCGCGCCGAGGCATAGAGACATACGGCTGCGGCGGTCGCGAGGTTCAGACTCTCGGCTTTTCCGTGGATGGGGACGCGTACGACGGCGTCGGCGAGCGCGCGGGTCTCCTCGGGGAGCCCCCAGGCCTCGTTGCCGAAGATCCACGCGGTGGGTCCGCCCATGGTGCCCGCGTCCAGCTCGTCGTCGAGGTCGTCCTCGCCCGCGCCGTCGGCCGCCAGTACGCGCACTCCGGCCTCACGCAGTCCTTGCACCGCCTCTTCGACGGGTACTCCTACGACGACCGGCAGATGGAAGTGCGAACCGACCGAGGCGCGTACGGACTTGGGGTTGTACAGGTCCACGGAGGCGTCGGTGAGGACCACGGCGTCGGCGCCCGCGGCATCCGCGCAGCGCAGTACCGTGCCCGCGTTGCCGGGGTCGCGTACGTGCGCGAGTACGGCGACGAGCTTCGGCCGGGCCGCGAGGATCTCCCCGAAGGGCGAGTCGAGGAAACGGCACACGCCGACGAGACCCTGCGGGGTGACGGTCTGCGAGACCTCGGCGAGGACGGCGTCGGACGCGTAGTGCACCCGGGCTCCGGCGGCCCGGGCCGCATCCACGATGTCCGTGTACCGCTCGGCTGCCTCGACGGTGGTGAACAGCTCCACGAGGGTGGGCTCACCGCCGGGCCCGCGGTGCGCGACGGCCTCGCGCACGGCCTGCGGCCCCTCGGCGATGAACAGGCGCTCCTTGCTCCGGAAGGCACGCCTGGCCAGCCGCCGTGCGGCGGTGACGCGCGGGGATCGCGGGGAGATCAGCTCGGGAGTAGGCATGTGCCTGCGGCTCTCTGACTCGGGTCCGGGTGTGTCCCGGACGCGCCTGCGGTGGTGGTTGGGTGGCGGCACCGGTGGGGCCCGGCGGGGTCGGGCCATCCCGGACGCGGGGGCCGGTGCCGGTCCCTGGCCCGTACCTGCCGGGCGCCGGGACTCGTCCCGTGCGTCCACGCGCAGACCCGGGACCGCCTCCGGCGATTCGCCCCCGGGGGCGGGTCCGGATGGGACAGACCCGCCGTGCGCGCAGTCTCGTACGGGCCACGCGCACGCCCGCGCCCGTGTCCGGTCGGCAGGCCGACCGGGGCGGGGCGCCCGAGCCGACCGGGCCGTACCGGTCGGCATGCCGACCGAGGCGCAGGCCCGGCTCGACCGCCCCCACCGGGGGGCGGCACCAGCCGGTCCACACCCGCCGGGGCGGGCGGCAGTTCCGTACGGGCCACGCACACGTCCCGGACGGCCAGGCCGACCGGGGGCGGGACGTCCGGCCCTGAACGCCCCCGCCGGGGGGCGATACCTGCCGGAACGCACCCGCCGGGGCGGGCGGCAGTCCCGTACGGGCCACGCGCAGGTCCCCGACCGGTACAAGGCGGCCCGCCCGCCGACCGGGGCAGGCCGCCCGGGCCGGGAGCCGACCGGTCCGTTCCTTGGGCGGCCCCGAAGCCGGGCCAAACACACCGGACCCGCAGGCCTTCGGCCTGCGGGTCCGGTCGGGTCGGCGCGGCCGTCAGGCCGCCGACGCGGCCTTCGGCGCGTTGACGTCGCTCGGCAGCGCCTTCTGCGCAACCTCGACCAGCGCGGCGAACGCGTTGGCGTCGTTGACCGCGAGCTCGGCCAGGATCTTGCGGTCCACCTCGATGTTGGCGGCCTTCAGACCCTGGATGAGGCGGTTGTACGTCATGCCGTTCTGGCGGGCAGCGGCATTGATGCGCTGGATCCACAGCTGACGGAAGTCGCCCTTGCGCTTCTTGCGGTCGTTGTAGTTGTAGACCAGAGAGTGGGTGACCTGCTCCTTGGCCTTGCGGTACAGGCGCGAACGCTGACCGCGGTAACCGCTGGCGGCCTCGAGAATTGCCCGGCGCTTCTTGTGGGCGTTGACTGCCCGCTTGACGCGTGCCACTTGTTAACTCCTTGTAGCGGGGCCGTGGTTGGACTCACACGGCCCGGAAACGAATTGGTCCCGGTCTCGGCGTGTGTCCCCGGGGACCGGGGACACGAACGTCACTTGCCGAGAAGCTTCTTGATGGTCTTCGAGTCACCCGGGGCCATCTCGGCGTTGCCGGTGAGGCGACGCGTCAGCTTGGACGACTTGTGCTCGAGCAGGTGGCGCTTGCCGGCGCGCTCACGGAGCACCTTGCCGGAGCCGGTGATCTTGAAGCGCTTCTTGGCACCGCTGTGCGTCTTGTTCTTCGGCATCGCGCCGTATCTCCTCGTCAGTGGCGCTCCCCCGGTGCGGACACCGGACTGCAGGAGCGTCAGATCTTGGTTTGTGGTTCCGGGCGGGACCCGGGGCGCCTGGATGGCCGCCCCTCAGGTCACGCCTCGGAAGTCTCGGCGGGTGCTTCGGCCGGAGCCTCGGCAGCCTCTTCCGAGGTCTCCTCGTTCGCGTAGCCCTGGCGCTCCGCCTTGCGGGCGGCCTGAGCCTCACGTGCCTCGGCCATGGCCTCGGTCTTCTTCTTGTGCGGGCCGAGAACCATGATCATGTTCCGGCCGTCCTGCTTGGGGTTCGACTCGATGAATCCGAGGTCCTCGACGTCGGAAGCGAGACGCTGCAGCAGGCGGAAGCCAAGCTCGGGGCGGGACTGCTCACGACCACGGAACATGATCGTGATCTTGACCTTGTCACCCTGCTTGAGGAACCGGACGACGTGACCCTTCTTGGTGTCATAGTCGTGCGGGTCGATCTTCGGCCGGAGCTTCATCTCCTTGATGACCGTGTGCGCCTGGTTCTTGCGCGCCTCACGGGCCTTCATGGCCGACTCGTACTTGAACTTCCCGTAGTCCATGAGCTTGCACACGGGCGGGCGGGCTGTCGCCGCCACCTCGACGAGGTCGAGGTCGTACTCCTGAGCAAGCTCAAGGGCCTTGGCAAGCGGAACAATCCCGACCTGCTCGCCGCTGGGACCGACAAGTCGCACTTCGGGAACGCGAATCCGGTCGTTGATGCGGGGCTCGGCGCTGATGGATCCTCCTCGGTAGCACCACACGGCTGGCTGGCAGGCAGCCGCGTAACGTCTGTTTTGTTGGACCAACCGCACCGGAACATCAAAAATGCCCCGGACGGGACACAGGCGGGAGCTCCTGGAATACCGGAACACCGCCGCGTGCAACCGCGGGGCTTATCGGGTGGCTCCATCGTCCGTACGGAACGATGGGCGCCGCCTGACCGGTGACCCGCCGTCCCGGAGGACAGTCAGGTGGGAGATCGGAGCCTCCACTTGTGGGCCGGGCACACACGTGTCCGGCCGGTCGTTACACAAGGTTAGCAGCTCTGGCCGGAACGGGCTAACCGGTGGCCGGGACCGGACGCCGGGCGGCGGGGCATATCGTGTGGGTCATGAGTGACGCGACCACACCCAATGAGTCCCCCGGCTTCGACGACATGACCCGCGACATCGCCGAGGTCCCCGCCGTCGAGGTGATCGTCACGGTCGCGGTGAACCTGATGAGCGCGGCGGCCGTGAAGCTCGGTCTGACCGAGGACGGCGCCGACCACAAGGACCTGGACGAGGCCCGGAAGCTGGTCCATGCGCTGGCCGGCCTGATGGACGCCAGCGCGACGGAGATCAGCTCCTTCCACGCGGCGCCGCTGCGCGACGGGCTCAAGTCGCTGCAGCTGGCCTTCCGCGAGGCCTCGCTGGTCCCGGACGAGCCGGGCCAGGGTCCGGGCGAGAAGTACACGGGCCCGGTCTACGGCTAGCCGCTACTCACGTACGAACAGGGGCTCGCCCGGAAGCGACGCCTCGGCCGGCAGCAGTGCCAGGTCGAGGCCCCGCACCAGGCGGGCCCTCAGTACGTCGTCGGCCGCCAGCGCCTCGGCGACGCGGCGGGCCGACCGGGCCGGGTCGGCGTCCGCGGCGAGAACCAGGGCGAGGGTGCCGTCCGCGCCGCCCGGGCCCAGATGGGCGCGGAGCACCCCGGGTTCGGCCGCCACCGCGTCCCGTACAGCCGTCGTGACGGCGGGGTCGTGGAGCGGGTCCGTACTGGTGCGCCCCTCGGCGAGGGCGAGCAGCGCGCTGCCGGTCAGCTGGTACGTGACGGGCCCGGCCAGGTCGAGTACGAGTGTGTCGGCCTTCTCGTGCGCGGCCGCCGCGAGCGCCTGATGGAGCGGCACGGCGACGGGCCGCGCCTCGGGGTCCCAGCGGGCGAGTGAGGCGATCGAGGTGAAGGCGGGCAGCGCGCGGCGGTCACCTGCCGTCAGGGTGGGCACGGCCATGTCGCTGGTCTTCTCACGGCGCAGACCGTTCTCGTCCTCCTCGACCTCGCCGAGGACGGCGACGACGGGGACGAGCAGCCGGGCCCCCTTGAGGGCTTCGAGCACCGGCCCCTCGGCAGTGCGGTCGGCGGACCACGCGGCGAGGGCCGCGGTCAGCCGGGGATCGGCCTTGCCGTCGTCGTCGGAGAAACCGGGGTCAGGGATGTTCTTGAGCGCCACGCGACGAGCCTAGCCGCCCCCGCTCCGGCTCTATCTCACCGGACCTGACGGGTTCGGTCGCCGCGGGGGCGTACTCCCTCGGGCGCTCGCCGGATGCCGCGCCCCGCGCCGTATCGTCGGCCCGCCGTCCGAGTCCCCGTCGGGGACTCCCGAAACTGCGGAGGTCACCGTGGATCTCGATACGGTGCTCGCCGCCGCGGTCGAGCCGGTCGTCGCCCGGTCCGGCGCGTCGCTGTCGGTCGCGGTGCTCGACACCGGGAGCGGGGAGAGCGCGGTGTACGGCGAGGAGACGTACGACACCGCGAGCATCGTCAAGGTGGACATCCTGGCGGCTCTGCTGCTGGCGGCGCAGGACGCGGGCCGTTCGCTCACCGCACAGGAGAAGACGCAGGCAGCCGCCATGATCCGGCTCAGCGACAACCCGGCGGCCACGGCGCTGTGGCAGACGATCGGCGGGGCGCAGGGGCTCGACGCGGCCAATGAGCGGCTCGGTCTCACCGAGACGGCCGGGGCGGATGCCTGGGGGCTGACGCAGACCACCGCGCGCGATCAACTCGTCCTGCTTCAGGCCGTGTTCGGTGCGGACTCGGTGCTGAGCGAGGCATCCCGTACGTATCTGCAAAGGCTGATGGAGCAGATCTCGACGGACCAGGACTGGGGGGTGTCGGCGGCCGGTAGCGGCTGGGCGCTCAAGAACGGCTGGATGCCGCGGACCGCCACCGGGCTGTGGGACGTCAACAGCATCGGCCGGGTCTCGGTGGACGGCCGAATGTGCCTGCTGGCGGTCCTCTCGGACGGGCACGCGACGAAGGAGGCGGGCATCGCGCTCGTCGAGGCGGCGGCGCGGAAAGCGGTCAGTTCCCTCTGACCGGGCCGCCGCGCCAGAGGGCCGCCGCGCCGAGCAGCACCAGCACGCCCATGCCGCCCGCGAGCGGGGCGAGCCAGGCCGCCGGTTCCGAGTCCTTGTCCGCGCGGGCGGGGCCCGGGCCGAAGTACGGCTTGCCGTAGCCCGCGGATGCGGCCTTCAGATCCGCGGGGCGCAGCTTCGCGCCCGCCTTGATCGCGGCGGCCGGGTCGACGCTGCCGTAGCCCTTGGCATCGTCGCGTCCCCCCTTGGGGCGGTTGCGGGCGGTGTCCGCGAGGAGCTTCTTGATCTGGGCCGGGGTGAGACCGGGATGGGCCGCGCGCACCAGGGCGACCGCGCCGGAGACGAAGGCGGACGCGGCGCTGGTGCCCCAGCCCTGGTAGTACTTCCGGTCGGGGTCGGCGATGACGATGTCGACGCCGGGGGCGCTGACGGTGGCGTACCAGCGGCGGGTGGAGAAGGCGGCGTGGGTGCCGAAGCGATCGACGGCCGTCACGGCGATCACACCGGGGTAGGCGGCGGGGTACGAGATGTGGTCGCCCTTCTCACCGCCGTTGCCGGCCGAGGCTACGACGACGCAGCCCTTGGCGAGCGCGTACTGAACGGCGGCGTCCTCACCGGCCTCCGGGTGCGCGGACTCGCTGTCGTCGCCGAGCGAGAGGTTGATGACGTCCGCGCCGTTGTCGGCGGCCCAGCGGATGCCCTGGGCGAGGGCCGTGCCGCGGGTCTTGCGGGCCTTCTCGCGGGCCGTGTCGGTGCCTTCGAGGATGACGCGGACGGGGAGGATCTTGGCCTCGGGGGCGATGCCGATGACGCCGTCCTCGTCGTCGAGGCCGTGGCCGTGGGCGGCGATGATGCCCGCCATCGCGGTGCCGTGCCGCGCCCAGGAGCGGTCGCCCTGCTCGGCGCCGAACCCGATCAAGTCCTTGCCGGGCAGGACCGAGCCCGCCAGGTCGGGGTGGCTGTCGTCGACTCCCGTGTCGAGGACCGCGACGGTGATGCCCTTGCCCTTGGTGGTGTCCCAGGCCTGGTCGGTGTGCAGGGCGTCCAGGCCCCACTGCTGGGCCCGGATGCCGTCCGCGTGTGCGGGCGTCGCCGGGAGCAGGGCGAGAGCGGCGGCCGCGAGGGTCGCGGCGATGCGGTGGCGGTGGCGGCGGTTCATTCGGGCTTCTCCGTGGCCGTGCTGACGGACTTGCGCAGACCGCCCTCGATCCGGTCCGCGATGCCCGTCGCCTCATGGCCGAGGCCGGCCTGCGCCGGCGCCGACGTCGCGCCCTCCGCCTTGGCTTCGGCGGCGGGCAGCGGGTCGGTGACGGTGCGTCCGTCGGCGAAGCCGGACACCGCGTAGACGACGACGGGCATCTCGGTCAGGACGCTGACCGTCCAGCTTGCACGCTGCCGGTCGCCGAAGCCTGAGGCGGCGGTGCCCTTGGCGGGGAGGGTGCGGGGCATCAGGTCGCGGCGCTCGTCGAGACCCTGCTCGGTGAAACGGGAGTTCAGCGTGCCCATCGCTTCCGCGTCGGCCTCGGTGAAGATCATTCCGACCGTGGTGACACTGCTCGCGGTGGCGTCGGTGTACGTGGCGCGCAGCACCCGGACGCAGCCGACCGGCTGGAGCGTCTTGAGCAGCAGCGGGTCGAGTGCGGGTGCGCAGGCGCCGTCCGGCGCGACGGCGATCCGCGTCCAGACGCGGTCGGCGCCGCCGGGGCCTGCGCCCTCGCCCCTGAGGGTGCGGGGGAAGAGCGTGTTCACGGGAACGCTGTGCCACAGCGTCCGGGTCTCGGTGTACCCGGTGCGGGCGGTGGGGTCCGCACTCGAGTCGCCGGTCAGCCAGCTGCCGGTGGCGGCGCCGCCGATCAGCCCGAGGCCGAGGACGACGCAGGCGAGGGCGCCGATGGTCCGTGCGGGGCGCCGGGTCCGTACGGGGCGGAGCCGGGTGGTCATCTCGGCCGGGGTCTCCGGCGGCACCCAGGAGTAGGGGGCGGGTCCCGGGTGCGCGGGGCGTGTGCCGGGTGCGGGGGGCGTGAGGTCGACGGAACCGACGGGCCTGCGGCGGGCGGGTGCGACGACGGGTCGCGGCGGGGCCTCGGGCGGCAGGGGCGCGGTGCGGTGCGCGGCGATGGGCCGCAGCCTGGCGGTGGTCTCGACGGGGGCGACGGGCGGCTCCGCACCGGCGGACGGCCGCGCGGGCGGTACGTCGGGACGCGGGGGTATGGAAGCCAGCGGCTTTGACGCGGGGGCGCTCGGGGTCGGCTCGGGACGCGGGGGTGGACCGGTCGGCGGCCGGTGCGCGGGCACGCTCGGCGACGGGGCGGCGGCGGGTGCGGGCCGGGGCGCGCGCGGGGGCGCCTCGGCACGCCCGGCGGCGGGCGGACGGGCCCCGGTGGAGGGCGTGCTCGGCGACGCGTCGGAGCCGGAGGCGGACGGGAGACGAGGTCCGTCGGCTTCGGGGCGACCGGCCGCGGGCGCCGGGCGACCTGCTCCACCCGCCGAACCGGGACGGCTGTCAGAAGCCGGGACCGGCGTCGAGGGCGCGGGACGACGAGGTCCGTCGGCGCCGGGGCGACCGACGGCAGGTGCCGTCGAAGGCGCGGGGCGACGGGGTCCGTCGGCGTCGGGGCGACCCGCCGCGGGCGTGCCGGGGGCTCCAGCGCGGTCGTCGTCGCCCGGGGTCGGGGACAGCAGCTTCGCGATGCCCGAGACGCGCAGTTCCTTCGGAGCCGGCTCCGGCGGCACCAGCGCATCCGTGATGCGCGACGCGCCGGGCGTCGTCCCCCCACCGTCGGACTGAGACGAGCCGGAGCCGGAAGGGCACTGCGCCTCCGTGCTCATCCCGCCCCCTGTTCCTCGTCCACGTATACCAACGGATCGCCTTTCGGGGCAGGCCCGTTCGTCACCGCGTGTGCGTCACTCTACGGGCTCGAACGCACCCGGCGGCAACGAGACCGGGGGTCCGGGCGGATCTGCCCAGAACATCCCCCTACCCTGCGGTAATCCGGTCTGGCAAGCTCGGGCCATGACGCCCCTCGCCGCTGACCGGGCCCGCTACGACAGGGCCACCGCCCATCTCGACGCGCCGCTCGCGGTCGTCGATCTCGACGCCTTCGACGCGAACGCCGACGACCTGGTGCGCAGAGCGTGCGGCAAGCCGATTCGGGTGGCGAGCAAGTCCGTACGCTGCCGGGCACTGCTGGAGCGGGTCCTGGCGCGGGACGGATTCGCGGGGATCATGTCGTTCACGCTGGACGAGTCGCTGTGGCTGGCGCGGGCCGGGTTCGACGACGTACTGCTGGCCTATCCGTCCGCGGACCGGTCCGGTTTCGCCGAGCTCGCGGCTGATCCGAAGCTCGCTGCCGCCGTGACCGTGATGGTCGACGACGCGGCTCAGCTGGAGCTGATCGACCGCTCGCGCGCCGGCGGCAAGGAGGAGATCCGGATCTGTCTGGAACTCGACACCGCGCTGCGACTGCTGGGCGGCCGGGTACGGATCGGGGCACGCCGTTCGCCGCTGCGTGAGCCCGCCCAGCTGGCGGAGCTGGCCCGTTCGATCGCGCGCCGCCCGGGCTTCCGGCTGGTGGGGCTGATGGCGTACGAGGGGCATGTCGCCGGTGTCGGCGACTCGCTCGCCGGCCGTCCGCTGCGCTCGCGGGCGATCAGGCTGATGCAGGCGGCCGCCCGCAGGGAACTGGCGGAGCGGCGGGCGGCCGTGGTGCGTGCGGTGCGGGCGGTGACGCCGGACCTGGAGTTCGTGAACGGCGGCGGCACCGGCAGCGTCCAGCACACGGCGGCCGAGGACGCGGTGACAGAGATCGCCGCGGGCTCCGGGCTGTATGTCCCGAGGCTGTTCGACAACTACACGTCGTTCACGGGTCGTCCGGCCGCCCTGTTCGCGCAGCCCGTGGTGCGCAAGCCGGGCGTGGGCGTGGTGACCGTGCTTGGCGGCGGCTATCCCGCCTCGGGTGCCGCGGGCGCGGACCGGCTGCCCGTGCCGTATCTCCCGGAAGGGCTGCGTTACGACCCGCAGGAGGGCCCGGGCGAGGTGCAGACCCCGCTGCTCGGATCACCCGCAGACGATCTGCTGATCGGTGACAAGGTGTGGTTCCGGCACGCCAAGGCCGGGGAGCTGTGCGAGCGCTTCGACACGCTGCACCTGATCGAGGGCGACAGCGTGTCGGGTACGGCGCCCACTTATCGGGGCGAAGGCCAGACCTTCCTCTAAGAAGGCGAGCAGTCCTAGGCCGTGTCTGACAAATAGCGCCGTCCGCCCGCAGGGCGGGGTGCGCGGCGTCCGGTGCGTGCAATCGCAAGGCGGAGGATCATCCTCGTACTGGACGTACTTGGATGACTCTGACAACGCAGCGAGTGGGCGTGCCGGGCGTCGCGCGCCAGGCGAGATTTGTCAGACACGGCCTAGCCCGGGCCGATGCTGCTGCCCACCCCGCCGCTCGTCGCGTCGCCGATCGGCCGGATGCTCGCGGCGATCTTGTCCATGTCCGCGAGCTTCGGCGCCTCGGGGCTCGCGTCGAAGGCGAAGCGGACGATCACCATCGACTCGCTTCCCACCGACGAGGGGAGGACCAGCGACTGCACGTACCCGCCCGGGCCCGCTCCGGTGACGACCCGCCACCGGACCAGATGGCCGGCGCGCCCGGCCACCGCGACGGACTGGGACTTGAGCACGGTGTGGGACCTGATGCCGCCGTAGATGCGGGTGCCGACGGCGTCTTCCTCGTACGCCTTGTCCGCCGCCGTCGTGATGTCCTGCTCGGCCAGCGCCGCGGGCGATTTCCCGTCCGTACGCGACGCGGTGATGGAGGACACCCGGCCTCGTCGGCAGAGCGGCGAACCGCCGGCCGGGCAGTCGTAGGTCTCGTCCGTGACCATCGTCGCGCCCTCGTCGAGCGAGCTGTCCGATTTCTCCCAGCCCTCGGGGATCGGGATGGTGATGCCGTTGAGCTGGTCGGTCAGTGACCCGGAGTCGTCCGTCGCGGGCGGGGTCGCGGACTGGCTGTTCTTCGGGTCCGCCGTGGTCGTGGCCGGTTCCGATACGTTCGGCGCGGCGCCGGGGTCCGCGTCGTCCCCCTTCCCGAGCAGCACCGCACCAGCGGCGACAGCTCCCACGAGGACGACACCCGCGGCGACGAGCGCCAACAGCCGCCCCCTGCCGCCGCCTCCGGACGTCGCCTGCGCCATCGGCACGGTCGGCGGCCCGAACCCGGCCGGAACCGGCGGCGGGACCTGCGCCTGGACCGGGCGGGTGTGCGCGGTCCAGGCGGTCCCGTCCCACCAGCGTTCGGTGCCGGGCGTGTTCGGATCCGGAAACCAGCCTGCCGGGGTCGTCATGCTCATCCGGCCACACTAGGGGGCGGGATGAGCCCCTTCCACGGGGGTTACACGGGAGTGACGTACGCGCCCGCGATGCCGCCGTCGACGAGGAAGTCCGTCGCGTTGATGAAGGAGGAGTCGTCGCTGGCGAGGAAGGCCACGGCGGCCGCGATCTCGTCCGCCTCCGCGAAGCGTCCGGCCGGGATGTGCACCAGGCGGCGCGCGGCGCGCTCCGGGTCCTTGGCGAACAGCTCCTGCAGGAGCGGGGTGTTGACCGGCCCCGGGCACAGCGCGTTGACGCGGATCCCGTCGCGCGCGAACTGCACGCCGAGCTCGCGCGACATGGCGAGCACGCCGCCCTTGGATGCGGTGTACGAGATCTGCGAGGTCGCCGCGCCCATCCGGGCCACGAAAGAGGCGGTGTTGATGATGGAGCCGCTGCGCTGGCGGCGCATGTAAGGGATGGCGGCCTTGCAGCACAGGTAGACGGAGGTGAGGTTGACCTCCTGGACGCGCTTCCAGGCCTCCAGGCTCGTGGTGAGGATGGAGTCGTCGTCGGGGGGCGAGATGCCCGCGTTGTTGAAGGCGATGTCGACGCTGCCGTAGGTGTCGTACGCCGTCTTGAACAGCGCCTCGACCTGCTCGGGGTCGGTGACGTCGACGCGTACGAACGTACCGCCGACCTCGTCGGCCGCGGCCTTGCCCGCACTCTCGTCGATGTCGGCGCACACGACGTTCGCGCCCTCGGAGGCGAGGCGGCGCGCGGTGGCCAGCCCGATGCCGCTGCCGGCGCCGGTGACGACTGCGGTACGGCCCACGAGGCGGCGGCAGATGGGGGTCTCAACGGTCATGATGCTTCAGGCCTCCGTGCTGATGAAGACGTTCTTGGTTTCGGTGAAAGCGGTGAGGGCGTCGGGGCCCAGTTCACGGCCGAGGCCGGACTGCTTGTAGCCGCCGAACGGCGTCCAGTAGCGGACGCTGGAGTGGGAGTTGACCGACAGGTTGCCGGCCGCGACGGCACGCGAGACGCGGATCGCGCGGCCGATGTCGCGGGTCCAGATCGATCCCGACAGGCCGTACTCGGTGGAGTTGGCGAGCCGGATCGCATCGGCTTCGTCCTCGAAGGGGAGGACGACGGCGACCGGGCCGAAGACCTCCTCGCAGGCCGCGGGGGCGTCCGGCGCGAGGCCGGTGAGGACGGTCGGCGGGAACCAGAAGCCGGGGCCATCGGGGGCGGTGCCGCGGATCCCCTGCAGCTCGTCGGTGACGTACGAACGCACCCGGTCCAGCTGGACCCGGGAGATCAGCGGGCCCATCTGCGTCTTCTCGTCGGCCGGATCGCCGACGACGACGGACTCGATCGCGGGCGCGAGGAGCTCCAGGAAGCGGTCGTACACCGAACGCTGTACCAGGATGCGGGTGCGCGCGCAGCAGTCCTGACCGCTGTTGTCGAGGAAGGACATGGGGGTCGCGGCGACCGCGGCCTCGATGTCGGAGTCGGCGAAGACGAGGTTGGGGCTCTTGCCGCCGAGTTCGAGCGTCACGCGCTTCACGCGCTCGGCGCACCTGGCCATGATGCTCTTGCCGACCCGGGTCGAGCCGGTGAACACGATCTTCGCGACGCCGGGGTGCTCGACGAGCGCGCTGCCCGCCACGTCGCCCGCGCCGGGCAGTACCTGGAACAGATCCTGCGGAAGGCCTGCCTCCAGGGCGAGTTCGGCCAGCCGCAGTGCGGTGAGCGGGGTCGTCTCTGCGGGCTTGAGCAGGACGGCGTTGCCTGCCGCCAGCGCGGGGGCCGTGCCCCACGCGGCGATCGGCATGGGGAAGTTCCAGGGCGCGATCACACCGATGACGCCGAGCGGTTCGAGGATCGTGATGTCGAGGCCGCCCGCGACGGGGATCTGGCGGCCGCTGAGACGCTCCACTCCCCCGGCCGCGAAGTCGAGGAGATCGCGCACGTTGCCCGCTTCCCAGCGGGCGTTGCCGATGGTGTGTCCGGCCTCCCGGACCTCCAACCGGGCCAGTTCTTCGAGGTGTTCGTCGACGACGACGGCGAAGCGGCGCAGCAGCCTGGCCCGGTCGGCGGGTGCGGCCGCCGCCCAGCCCTGCTGTGCCTTCGCGGCCCGGGCGACGGCGGCATCGACCTCGGCGGCCGTCGTGGCGGGGACGCTCGCGACGACTTCTTCGGTCGCCGGGTTCAGTACCTGGAGCTCGTACGACAAGTGGTTCCTCACAGACGTTCGAAGGAGCGGCGCAGCTCCCAGTCGGTCACCGCGGCGTCGAAGGCCTGGAGTTCGACCCGCGCCATGTTGCGGTAGTGCGCGACGACTTCGTCGCCGAACGCGACCTTGGCGATGGGGCTGTTCTCCCACAGTTCGGCGGCTTCGTGCAGCGTGGTGGGGACCTGTTCGTACCCGGCGGTGTAGGCGTTTCCGGTGCACTCGTCCGGGAGTTCCAGCTGCTGCTCGATGCCGTACAGACCGGCGGCGACGAGTCCGGCGACGGCCAGGTGCGGGTTGACGTCGCCGCCCGGCAGCCGGTTCTCGAAGCGCATCGAGCGGCCGTGGCCGACGACGCGCAGCGCGCAGGTGCGGTTGTCGTAGCCCCAGGCGACGGCGGTGGGCGCGAAGGAGCCGGGCTGGAAGCGCTTGTAGGAGTTGATGTTGGGCGCGTACAGCAGCGAGAAGTCACGCAGCGCGGCCAGCTGTCCTGCCAGGAAGTGCCGCATGACCTGCGACATTCCGCCAGGTCCCTCGCCCGCCATCACATTGCGGCCGTCGGCGTCCTGGAGCGAGAGGTGGATATGACAGGAGTTGCCCTCGCGCTCGTTGTACTTGGCCATGAAGGTGAGCGAGACGCCCTCCTGGGCGGCGATCTCCTTCGAGCCGGTCTTGTAGACGGCGTGCTGGTCGCAGGTGACCAGGGCCTCGTCGTACTTGAACGCGATCTCGTGCTGGCCGGGGTTGCACTCGCCCTTGGCGGACTCGACGGTGAGGCCGGCCGCGGCCATCTCGTTGCGGATCCGGCGCAGCAGCGGCTCAATACGGCCGGTGCCGAGGACGGAGTAGTCGATGTTGTACTGGTTGGCCGGGGTGAGATCGCGGTAGTTGCGGTCCCAGGCCTGCTCGTAGGTGTCCTTGAAGACGATGAACTCCAGCTCCGTGCCCACATGGGCGGTGAAGCCGTGTTCGGCGAGGCGCTCCAGCTGGCGGCGCAGGACCTGGCGGGGTGCAGCGACGACGGGCGAGCCGTCGTTCCAGGCGAGATCTGCGACGAGCAGAGCGGTGCCCTCGTTCCAGGGGACGCGTCGCAGTGTGGTGAGGTCGGGGTGCATGGCGAAGTCGCCGTAGCCGCGGTCCCACGAGGACATCTCGTAGCCGTCGACGGTGTTCATCTCGGTGTCGACGGCGAGGAGGTAGTTGCAGCCCTCGGTGCCGTGTTCCAGGACCTCGTCCAGGAAGAAGGGTGCGGCGAACCGCTTGCCCTGGAGCCGCCCTTGCATGTCGGGGAAGGCCAGGACGACTGTGTCGATCTCACCGCTCGCTACGAGGACACGAAGCTCCTCGACCCCGAGCGGGGGTTTGCGGTCTGCCACGGGATTACGCCTCCTTGGGTCAGCCGGAAGCCATAAGGTATTACCCAAGACCATTGCCTGGGAAGAGGAAACGGCGACGTGGTGAAGAAGAACGATGCGGGCGACCGGCTGACACCCGTACTGCGCACCGTACGCGCGGGCAACGGCTTCGAAGAGGCGCTGGAACAGATTCTTCAGCTGCTGCGCCTCGGTCTGGTCCCGGGCGGCGGGCGGCTGCCCGCGGAACGTGAGCTCGCCGAGCGGATGGGGATCAGCCGGGTCACGCTGCGCGAGGTGCTGAAGGTCCTGACCGACCAGGGGCTCGTGGAGAGCAGGCGCGGCCGGTACGGCGGCACCTTCGTGCTGCACCGCCCGGGCGCCCATGGCGAGGACGAGCTGCGCAGGCGCGTCGCCGCGGTGGACGTCGAGGACACCCTGCGCTTCCGCGAGGTCCTGGAGGTGGGGGCCGCCGGACTGTGCGCCGCGTACGGCCTGACCGACGAGGGCGCGGAGCGGCTGCGTACGGCGCTGTCCGCGACCCACGACGCGCCGCTCACCGAGTACCGGCGCCAGGACACCCTGCTGCATCTGACCCTCGCCGAGCTCTCCGGCTCCCCCACCCTGACCGCGCAGTACGCCGCCGTTAGGGCGACGCTGAACGATCTGCTGGACTGCATTCCGCTGCTCGTGCGCAATCTGGAGCACTCCCAGCATCAGCACACCGCGCTGGTCGAGGCGGTTCTGGACGGGGACGCGGACGCGGCGCGCGAGGTGATGCGGGAGCACTGCGAGGGCACCGCGGCGCTGCTGCGCGGCTTCCTGTCCTGACACCCGCCGTCGGCCGATCCGTAACCACAGATTTACGCACGGGGCTTGCGCATTCCTGACGGCCCCCGCAATGGTGTCCGCACAAACCTTTGAACCTCTGCCTGCCAGGAGCGACTCATGGCCCAGGGCACCACCTCGCGCGAATCCTCCCCAGCCGACGACGCCTATCTGAAGGCCCGCACGCTGCGCCGCGGCAGCGCCGGCTGGCTGCTGCTCACCGGCCTCGGCGTCGCGTACGTCGTCTCCGGGGACTTCTCCGGCTGGAACATCGGCCTTGCCAAGGGCGGCTTCGGCGGGCTCGCGATCGCGACCCTCCTGATGGGCGTGATGTACGCCTGTCTCGTCTTCGCACTCGCCGAGCTGTCGGCGATCCTCCCCACCGCGGGCGGCGGCTACGGCTTCGCCCGGCGGGCGCTCGGCACCTGGGGCGGGTTCCTGACCGGCACCGCGATCCTCATCGAGTACATCCTCGCCCCCGCCGCGATCTCCATCTTCATCGGCGACTACGTCGAATCGCTCGGCCTGTTCGGCCTGGAGTCCGGCTGGCCCGTCTATCTCGCCTGCTTCGCGATCTTCATCGGAATCCATCTGTGGGGCGTCGGCGAGGCGCTGCGCTTCAGCCTCATCGTGACGGCGATCGCGGTCGCGGCACTGCTGATTTTCGCGGTCGGCGCCTTCACGGACTTCAGTACGAGCAATCTCGACGACATCCCCGTCGACAAGGACGCCCTTGGCTCGGGTTCCTGGCTGCCGTTCGGCCTGCTGGGCATCTGGGCGGCGTTCCCCTTCGGCATGTGGTTCTTCCTGGGCGTCGAGGGCGTACCGCTGGCGGCGGAGGAGGCAAAGGACCCGGTGCGCTCGATGCCGCGGGCACTCGCCATCTCGATGGCGATCCTGGTGCTGCTGGCCGTGGTGACCTTCTTCGCGTCGACCGGCGCGCGGGGCTCGGCGGCGATCCAGGAAGCCGGAAACCCGCTCGTGGTCGCCCTCCAGGGCAACGGGGACCCGACCCCGCTCAGCCGCTTCGTCAACTACGCGGGCCTGGCCGGCCTGGTCGCGTCCTTCTTCTCGCTCATCTACGCGGGCTCGCGCCAGCTCTTCGCGCTCTCCCGCGCCGGCTATCTCCCCCGCTTCCTCTCCCTCACCAGCCGCCGCAAGTCGCCGTACCTCGGGCTGCTGATCCCCGGGGCGATCGGCTTCGCGCTGGCGGCGGGCACCGGGAACGGCGCGCGGATGCTCAACATCGCGGTCTTCGGCGCGACGATCTCGTACGCGCTGATGGCTCTCTCGCACATCGTCCTGCGCCGCCGCGAGCCGGACCTCGAGCGCCCGTACCGCACGCCGGGAGGTGTGCTGACCTCATCCGTGGCCTTCGTACTGGCGCTCTCCGCGCTGGTGGCGACCTTCCTGGTGGACAAGGACGCGGCGTTCATCGCGCTCGGCGTCTACGCCGTCGCCCTCGCCTACTTCGCGATCTACAGTCGGCATCATCTGGTCGCTCGCGCGCCGGAGGAGGAGTTCGCTGCGCTGGCGGCGGCGGAGGCCGAACTCGAACGCAACTGAACAGGACCGGAACGGAACGAAACGGGAGTCGCTGTGTCCAAGCCGCTCATCGGTGTCACCACCTACCTGGAAACTGCCGCGTGGGGCGTGTGGAAGATGCCCGCGGCTGTACTGCCCGCCGGATATCCCCGCCTCGTCCAGGCCGCGGGCGGCCTCGCCGCACTGCTCCCGCCGGACGACCCGGCCTCGGCCGAGTCGGTTGTGGCCCGGCTGGACGGCCTGGTCGTCGCGGGCGGCGCGGACGTCGAGCCCGTACGGTACGGAGCCGAGCCCGACCCGCGCACGGGCCCACCGGCGCGGGACCGGGACGCCTGGGAACTCGCCCTGATCCGGGCGGCGTTGGCGGCCGGAACCCCCCTGCTCGGGATCTGCCGCGGCCTGCAACTGCTGAACGTGGCGCTCGGCGGGACGCTGGTCCAGCACCTGGACGGGCACGTCGGGGGTGTCGGCGTCTTCGGCCGCCACACGGTCAAGCCGGTACCGGGAACGCGGTACGCCTCGATCGTGCCGGAGGCGACGTCCGTCCCGACCTACCACCACCAGTCGGTGGACCGCCTCGCCACCGCGCTCACCGCGAGCGCCCACGCGGAGGACGGCACGGTGGAGGCGGCGGAGCTGGAGGGGTCGGCGTGGGTGCTGGGGGTGCAGTGGCATCCGGAGGCGGGGGAGGACGTGCGGGTGATGTCGGCGCTGGTGGGGGCGGCGGGGTGAGGTTCCCGCGCGCCTTCCGGGGCGGCGGGCGGTTTGTTCCCCCACCCCGCCCCTTCCCGTAACTGGGGGCGGGCCCCCAGCCCCCCACCCCAGGGGGAGAGGGAACGTGAGGGCTGACGCCCCCACACCCCCGAAACGCTGCTTCGCGGCGCGGGGGACCGACAAGCGTCGCCCCGCAAGGGGGCCGTGGAGCGGGTGGAGTCGGGACGTAGAGCGTGATTTGTGGCGCGGGGACGCCCGCACACCGCGGCAGACCAGAGACGCGCCGTAAATCATGCAGTCCCGGCTGCACCCCGGAGCGGACCCCAAACGGTCACCGACACCGCACCGGGCAACCCCAAGGCCCGCACCCCAGACCGCTCACCCCGACCTCGTCAGCGCGAGCAAATCCCTCGCCGGGCCCGTCGGGCGGTGCGAGGTCGGCCAGACCGCGCGCAGGGCCCGGCGCAGGTCGACCCCCTCCAGCGGGATGCGCGTCAGGCGGCGCGACGCCAGTTCCTCCGTGACGGCCAGTTCGCTCATCACCGCCGGCCCCGCCCCGCTCACCGCCGCCGCCTTGACCGCCGTCGTCGAGGCGAGTTCAAGCAGCGGCTCCGCCAACCCCCCGCACTCGCTCAGCGCCCGGTCGAGGACCTGCCGCGTCCCCGACCCCCGCTCCCGCAGGATCAGCGGGGCAGCCGCCAGTTCGGGGGCCGAGAGCGGCGTACGGCGCCTAGCCCACGCATGGCTCGGCGCCGCCACCACCACGAGCCGGTCGTGGCCGATCACCGCCCCGTCCAGGCCTTCCGGCACGGACAGGCCCTCAACGAACCCCAGGTCCGCTTCGCCCGCGAGCAGCCGCTGTGCGACCGCCGCGGAGTTTCCGGCCGACAGCGAGACGGCCGTACCGGGCCGTGCCGCACGGAGCGCGATCAGCCAGCCCGGCAGCAGATACTCCGCAATCGTCATCGAGGCAGCCACCCGCAGCCGCGAGTCCCGTCGCCCCCGCAGCGCCTGCGCACCCGCGTCGAACGCCTCGGCCGCCTCCACGACCCGCCGCGCCCAGTCGGTGACGAGCGCCCCCGCATCCGTGAGCCGGGAGCCGCGCGGCGACCGGTCGACGAGTGCCACTCCCAGTTGGCGCTCCATCGAGCGGATCCGGCTGCTCGCGGCGGGCTGGGTGATCCCGAGTTCACGCGCCGCGCGCCCGAGGCTGCCGTGCCGGGCGACGGCGAGCAGCAGCTCCAGCGCGCCCAGATCCGGCACCCTGTGTGCGAGCGGAATCCGCTCTTCATCGCCATCGCTCATAAACCCAGCTTATGGGGCCATAGGACAGCGGTCCGTGGTGGGGAGCCCCGCCCGGCGTGACAGTGGGGAAATGGTCACAGCCGTGCAGCCCCGCACTCACACCACCGCCTCAGCTCTCACCACCGTCCGGCTGCCGTCGCTCCGCCATTTCGGCCCCCAGTGGTACGCGACAGTCATGGGCACGGCCATCGTGGCGACCGCCGGCGCCGGCCTCCCGGTCGATGTGCCGGGCCTGCGGACAGCCTGCACCGCGGTGTGGGCGCTGTCCGCCGCGATGCTCGCCGTCGTTCTGACCGCTCGCGCCGCCCACTGGGTCCACCACCGCGACCAGGCCCGCGCCCATCTCGTCGACCCGGCGATCGCGCCGTTCTACGGCTGTCTGGCGATGGCACTGCTGGCCGTCGGCACCGGCACCCTGACCGTGGGCCAGGACGCGATCGGCCGGCGAGCCGCGGTGGTTACGGCGGCGACGCTGTTCGGCGCCGGCACGCTCATCGGCCTCGCCGCCGCAGTCGTCGTCCCGTACCTGATGGTCGTACGTCGGCGCATCGGGCCCGCCACCGCCTCCCCAGTCTGGCTGCTTCCGGTCGTCCCGCCGATGGTCTCCGCGTCACTGGGCCCTCTGCTGGTGCCGCATCTGCCCGCCGGACAGTGGCGCGAGGCGCTGCTGCTCGCCAGCTACGCCATGTTCGGGATCAGCCTTCTCGCGACGCTCATCATCCTGCCGGTGATCTTCTCCCGGCTGATCCGCCACGGCGCCCTGCCCCTCGCACTCACCCCCTCCCTCTTGCTGGTGCTCGGCCCGCTGGGCCAGTCCACAACCGCGGTCAACAAGCTCGCGGACGCGGCCCCGGGCGCGATCGACGCCCCGTACGCACAGGGCTTCGGCGCGTTCGCCGTGATCTACGGCGTACCGGTGCTGGGCTTCGCCCTGCTCTGGCTGGTACTCGCCGCCGCGTTGGTGGCGCGGGCCGCCCGGAGGGGCATGCCGTTCACGATGAGCTGGTGGGCCTTCACCTTCCCGGTCGGCACGTGCGTGACCGGCGCGGAGGGCCTCGCCCACCACACCGGCCTGGTGGCCCTCGAATGGCTGGCCGTCGGCCTGTACGTACTCCTGGTCACCGCCTGGGCGGTGACCGGCTTCCGTACGCTGCGCGGCCTGTTCGGCGGAACGCTGCTCGCGGCGTCCCGGCAGAGGTGACTACGGGATCAGAGAGTTGTGCAGCTCGACCACGGACGTGTCGAAAGGCGGCGCTCCGAGCTCCTGTGCGACAGGCATCAGCGTCCCTTCCACGAACTGCCGGAACGCGGCTTCCGACTCCCATACGTCGACGACCTGCCAGCCGCCGTTCTCCCCGGGCGCCGCAAGGTGGGCGATGAGCCCCGCGGGCGGCTTCGTACGGTCCGGGATCGCCCCGTCGAAGGTCGCCTGGTACAACTCCTCGTTCCAGCCCGCGCCGTAGTTCTGCACCAGAACTGCCATCTCAGCTCCTCGATTCACGTCCGACATCAGCTTGCCTGCCACGCTATGTCCACACCTCGGTCACAGCGAGTGGTGGCGAGCGCCCCTGCGCCGTCCGACGGAATCCCGAAGGAATGGAGGTACCGGGCAGCTACAGCCGGCCGAGTCCTCGTCGCAGCGCCGCGCCGAGAACCGCCGGCGCCTCGGCCAGTGACGGCCCGTACCAGGTGAGATGCCGGCCGCTGACCAGCGCGGCCGGCAGCGAAGGAAAGGCTTCGGGCCCGTCGTCCGCCGTGAAGCGGTACGGCTCGTCCGGCAGGACCGCCAACTGGGCGCCACAGTCCCGCAGTTCCTCCAGGGGGATACGGGGATAGCGCTCGGCGTGCCCCGCGTACACATTGCCGACGCCGAGCCGGGCCAGCAGATCACCGGCGAAGGTGTCGCGCCCGAGCACCATCCACGGCCGCCGCCAGATGGGCACGACCGCCCGCACCTCCCCCGGCGGCGCGAGCCCGGCCCACGCCGCCTGCGCCCCGTCCAGCCAGCGGGGCCGCGTCAGGCCGCACCCGGCCACCAGGACCCGCTCCAGCTCGCGGAAGGCCTGGTCGAGGTCGCGTATCTCCGTTTCGAGCACCTGGATGCCCGCCGCCCTGAGCGCGGCCAGGTCGGGCGCCCGGTTCTCCTCCTCGTTCGCGATCACCAGATCGGGCCGCAGCCCGGTCACGGCCGCCACGTCCGGGTTCTTGGTGCCCCCGATCCGTACGACGTCGAGCCCGGCGGGATGGCTGCACCAGTCCGTGGCCCCGACCAGCAGCCCGGGCGCGCTGACGGCCACGGCCTCGGTCAGCGAGGGCACCAGGGAGACGACGCGCATGGCGGCTTCCTACGGCTCCGGCGTCTCGATGTGGTCGGAGACCGTGACGACGATGATCCGGGTGTCGGGCGCGGTCGCGCGCCAGCGGTGCCGTACTCCTCCGGAGAGGAAGAGGGTGTCGCCGCGTGCCAGGCGGTAGGCGCGTCCTTCCGCCTCGACCTCCGCCGCGCCGTCGGCGACGTACATCAGCTCGTCGTTACGGTGCTCGAACTCGCGCCCCGCGTCCTGCTCCCCGGTGAATTCGAGGGCCTGCAGCTGGTGCTGCCCCCGCACGAGCCGACGGGTGCTCGCAGTGGGCGGCAGCTCACCGCCGTGCGGGGCGCGTACGACCTTGATGGTGCGGGCGGCGTCGGAGGCGGCGAGCAGCCGTGCGGTCGTGGTTTCCAGGGCGTCGGCGACCCGCTGGAGCGAGCGGGTGCTGGGGCGGGCCCGCTCGTTCTCGATCTGGCTGAGGAAGGGCACGGAAAGGCCGCTGCGCTCCGCCACCGCGGCGAGCGTGAGGTCCAGGGCGCGGCGGCGTCTGCGGACAGCGGCGCCCACCCGAAGGGGTTCGGTCTCCTTCGGGTCCTTCGCGTCCTTCGCGTCCATCTGGCGGGCTCCCCTCCCCTTCCCTGGTCCTGTCTCACCTTACGCAGCTTCCGGCTCCGGTTTCCCGCGCAGGCCACCGCACCCTGGCGCAGCACGGGCCCGCGCCCGGCGGGGCAGCCCGAAGGGGTGGCCCCGCCACCGGCGAGGACCACCCCTTGTGCGTACTGCAGGCTACTGCGGAGCGATCTCGTCCGCGCCCGAACGCTCCACCACGGCTCGTGAAATCCTCGAGTCGGCAGCCGCGGCTCCTCCAGGGCCAAGGAGGTTCACGGGTCGGCAAGGACGGTGACTGTCAGTGCCGTGCGGCATCATCAGGCTTGTGACGCGACGCCTGATGCTCCTCGACACCGCTTCCCTGTACTTCCGCGCCTACTTCGGCGTCCCCGACTCGGTCCGGGCCCCCGACGGCACCCCGGTCAACGCCGTGCGCGGACTGCTGGATTTCATCGCACGGCTGGTCCAGGACCACCGCCCCGACGACCTGGTGGCCTGCTGGGACAACGACTGGCGCCCGCAGTGGCGGGTGGAGCTGATCCCTTCGTACAAGGCACATCGCGTCGCCGTCGAGACGGCGACAGGACCCGACACGGAGGAGATCCCCGACACCCTCTCCCCCCAGGTCCCGGTGATCGAGGCTGTCCTCGACGCACTGGGCATCGCCCGTGTCGGAGCCGACGGCTATGAGGCGGACGACATCATCGGCACCCTCACCGGGCGGGCCACCGGACCCGTCGACATCGTCACCGGCGACCGGGACCTCTTCCAGCTGGTGGACGACGCGCGCGGCCGGCGGGTGCTGTATCCGCTGAAGGGCGTCGGGACGCTCCAGGTCACGGACGAGGCGTGGCTGCGCGAGAAGTACGGCGTGGACGGGCCGGGCTATGTCGATCTGGCGCTGCTGCGGGGCGACCCGAGCGACGGGCTGCCGGGTGTGCCCGGGATCGGCGAGAAGACCGCGGCCAAACTGCTGGACACCTTCGGCGATCTGGCCGGGATCATGGCCGCCGTCGACGATCCGCGCGCCAAGCTGACGCCCTCGCAGCGCAAGCGGCTGGACGAGGCCAGGGACTATGTCGCGGTCGCCCCCAAGGTGGTGCGGGTCGCCTCGGACGTGCGGTTGCCCGACTTCGATCCGGCCCTGCCCGACGAGCCGCGCGATCCGGCGACCCTGGATGAGCTCGCGGCCCGATGGGGACTGGGCGGAGCGCTCCAGCGGCTGCTGTCCACACTTCAGGGCTGAGGTGTTAACTTAGGCAAGCCTAAGCACGCACGAGCCCAGGGAGACCGCCGTGGCAGAACGACCCGCCCGCAAGGGACCCAAGCCGTACGAGGCGCGGGTGGTGCGCACCGAGCGGATCACCCCGCACATGGTGCGTGTCGTCCTGGGCGGCGAGGGGCTGGCCGGTTTCGCCCTCGGCGCGTACACCGATCACTACATCAAGCTGCTGTTCGCCCCCGAGGGCGTGAGCTATCCCGAACCATTCGACATCGAGCGGATCCGTGAGGAGTTCCCGCGCGAGCAGTGGCCCGCCAACCGCACCTACACGGTACGGAGCTGGGACCCGGTCCTCGGCGAACTCGCGGTCGACTTCGTGGTGCACGGCGACGAGGGGCTGGCCGGTCCCTGGGCGGCGCGGGCGCAGGTGGGCGACATCATGCGGATCAGCGGTCCGGGCGGGGGTTACGCCCCGGCGCCGGAGGCGGACTGGCATCTGCTGGTGGGCGACGAGAGCGCCCTGCCCGCGATCGCCGCGGCCATTGAACGGATGCCGCCGGGCGCGGTCGTCCACGCCTTCGTCGAGGTCGCGGGCCCGGAGGAGGAGCAGAAGGTCGTCACGCCGGACGGCGTCGAGATCACCTGGCTGCACCGCGGGGACCTCCCGGCGGGCGAGTCGCTGATCGCGGCGGTGAAGACGCTGGACTTCCCCGAGGGCGCCGTCTGCGCGTTCGTCCACGGCGAGGCGGCGTTCGTGAAGGAGCTGCGCCGCCATCTGCGCCTGGACCGGCAGATCCCGCGCGAGCAGCTGTCGATCTCGGGCTACTGGCGGCTCGGCCAGAGCGACGAGGCGTGGCGCGCGGTCAAGCGCGAGTGGAACGAGCAGGTGGAGCGCGAGCAGGACAGCGCGGCCTGACACCCGCCGCCCCACGGACCCCCGGCTGCCTCAGCCGGGGGTCTTGTCGTCGGAGGAAGTCCCGCGGCCCCCACGGGACTTGAGGCCGCCTCGGGCCTTGCCGTCCGCCCTGGCCTTGCTGCGGGGCGCTGCGTCGTCCGTCCCCGCCTCTTCGTTCTCGTACACGCGTGCCGAGCCGTCGGCCTGGGCGAGCCTGCGCAGCGAGGCGATCAGGCTGTCCCCGAGCACGGTGCCGACGACCGCGCTCTCCACCAGGTCGTCCAGCCCCGCGAGCCGGGCCACATAGGCGAGGTCGGCCCGTGCGATCTGCTCGGCAGCGTCCGCGTAGGCGTCCAGGACCTCGGCGAAGGCACCGTGTCCGGCCCGGTTCAGCGCGGCCAGCGCCACGGCGAGCGCCTCGCCGGCGGGAGAGTCGTCGTCCGTCAGCCAGCCGCGCCGGGCGATCAGGTCCCGGACCTCTTTGCGGGCCGCATCCAGTGCGGCGTCGGGCTCGACGTCCGCATAGGTCGGGACGATCAGTTCCGTCGCCACGCCCAGCACCTTGTGGACCGATGTACCGGGCTTGTCCACGGCCGTGAGGACATCCGCGACGGCCGCTACTTTCAGCCCTCCTACATCGAGGAGCGCGCGGATCAGCCGAAGCCTGCGCTCGTGCGCTTCGTCGTAGCTCGCCTGATTCGGGCTGGTCAGCTGTCCTGCGGGGAGCAGACCTTCCCGTATGTAGTACTTGATCGTCGGTACCGGAACACCGGTTCTGCGACTCAACTCGCCAATGCGCACTGCCCGTTCATCCTTCCGCCCTTGCCAACGCCACACACCAGCATAGATAGTTTCACTACCGGATAGCAGATGGTGTCACTATCCATTCTACTCGGGAGGGAGTTCCGCATGCCTTCATGGCGTTCCTGGCACCGGCCGCTCATGATCTTCGCCGCGTCGATGGCCGCTCTGACAGTGGTGTCGGGCATCGGCATGATCGCCGACGACCGCGTTCTGGTCGGCTCACCGATCTGGTTCAAGCCCTTCAAGTTCTCGATCTCGCTGATGATGTACGCCGCGGCACTGGCCTGGATGCTCTCGATGGCCACCCGAGGCCGACGGGTGGGCTGGTGGGCGGGCGCGGTCGTCGCCCTGGCCGGGGCGATCGAGATGGTGATCATCGTCGGTCAGGTGATCCGCGGCAAACGCAGCCATTTCAACTACGCAACCGCCTTCGACACCCTGCTGTTCAACATCATGGGCGCCACCATCATCACTCTCTGGGTGAGTTCCATGGCGATCGCGTTCCTGCTCTTCCGCTCACCCCTCGCCGACCGCGCCGCCGCCTGGGCCATGCGGCTCGGCGCGGCCATCGCCCTGGTGGGCGCCGGACTGGGCAACCTGATGACGCGCCCCACCTCCGAGCAACGGGCGGAAGGGGAGTTCGCCAAGGTCCTCGGTTCCCACAACGTCGGCGTTCCGGAGGGCGGCCCCTCCCTGCCGATCACGGGCTGGTCGACGACCGGCGGTGATCTGCGCATCCCGCACTTCGTCGGGATGCACGCCCTCCAGCTCATCCCTCTCTTCCTGCTCGCCCTCATCGCTCTGGCGCCGCGCTTCGCCCGGCTGCGTGACGAGCGCGTACGCCTGCGGCTCGTGCTCGTGGCCTGCGGGGTGTACGCCGCCGTGGTCGCCCTGGTCACCTGGCAGGCGCTGCGCGGCCAGGCCCTGATCCACCCGGACGGCGCGACGCTCACCGCCGCGGCCGCGATCCTCGTCGCCGCTGCGGCCGGATCACTCCTCGCACTGCGGACAACTCCCCCGTCCCATACGGCAGACGACACCCACAAGGAGCTCGTGACATGACCGAATTTCTCTTCGACCTGTCCTTCTATCTGGCAAGCCCCATATGGCTGCTGATGATCTTCGCCCCCAACTGGCGCCCCACGGCGAGGATCGCCGCCTCGCCGCTGACGGTCATCCCGATCCTGGCGGTCTATCTGACCATGGCGATTCCCGTCTTCCCCGAACTGTGGGCGGCCGTGAGCAGCCCGTCCCTCGACGGATTCCGGGACCTGGCAGCCCTCGCGAACGGCGCAGGAGCCGTCTGGGCGCAGGTCATCGCCTGGGATCTGCTGCTGGGCCAGTGGATGTTCCTCCAGTCGCGCCGGCTGGGGATCCATCCGCTGGTGATGGGGCCGCTGCTGGTGCTGACGATCCTGCTCTCGCCGATCGGGCTGCTGATCTTCCTGGCGCTGCGCGCGGCGAAGGCCCGGTCCGCGACCGGAGTCGAGGACCGGGCCGTACAACCGTCGTCGTACTAGCCGGAAACCGGCCGGACTGCACCTAGACCGACTTCTGGTACGAGCGGAGAGCGCGCGTCGACAGCCACACCGCGACCACCGCGAGGCCGACGAGCGCTCCCCCGCGACCGAGCACAAGGCCCCAGTCCGGCTCGGCGGCCAGCGCCGAACGGCCTGCCACCATCGCCCAGTTGACCGGGTTGAAGTCCGCGATCCGGGCCATCCAGGACGGCATCCGGCTGGGGGCCATGAAGGCCGAGGAAAGGAAGGTCAGCGGCAGCAGCAGGAAGGTGTCGTGAATCACGACATATCGTGAATCGGCGAGGCTTCCGGAGACTCGCGTGCAACCATCTGCGCATCCCTACCAATCCACCGCCTCACGGGCTCCGAATGCCTGGTGAAATCCTGTCCGGACTACATGCCCGCACAGTGGAGGAAAGCCGCGTGAAAGAAGCCGTACACATCGGCGGCCCCGCCCCGGCGGGACCCGATCTGCAACAGCTGCTCGGACTGGTCGCCCGTGGGGACCAGGAGGCCTTCTCCCGCCTGTACGACGCTGTTTGTGGTCCGGTCCTGGGGCTGGTGCGCGCCGTGTTGCGCGATCCGGCCCAGTCCGAGGAGGTGACCCAGGAAGTGCTGATCGAGGTCTGGCGCAGCGCGGCGCGCTTCCAGCCGTCCCGCGGATCGGCGATGACCTGGATCCTGACGCTCGCGCACCGGCGGGCCGTGGACCGGGTCCGCTCGGCCCAGGCAGCGACCGACCGGGAGCGCAGGGCGGCGCTGCTGGAGCAGACGCCCGCCTACGACGAGGTCACCGAGCAGGTCGAGGCCCGTCTCGAGCGCGAACAGGTACGACGCTGCCTGCGCACCCTCACCGAGCTGCAACGGCAGTCGGTGACGCTCGCGTACTACCGCGGGCTGGCCTACCGCGAAGTGGCCGAACTGCTCGCCGTGCCACTCGGCACGGTCAAGACACGACTGCGCGACGGGCTCATCCGGCTGCGCGACTGCCTGGGGGTGAGCGCATGACCACCGCTGATCTGCACACGCTGACCGGCGCCTACGTGCTGCACGCGCTGGCGCCCGACGAGCGTGCCGAGTTCGAGCGGCATCTGCTGGTGTGTCCTGCCTGCGCCCAGGAAGTGCGTGAACTGGCCGCCACCGTCGGCAAGCTGGGCCTCGCGGTGGCCGTGACGCCGCCGCCCGCGCTGAAGCAGCACGTGCTGCGGCGGATCGCCGCGGAGCGCCAGGATCCGCCGCGGGTCGCACGACAGGGCCGCTCCGGCGGCGCCCACCGCAGCCGGAGGATGTCGCGCTTCGTCCTGGCCGCATGTGTGGCCGCAGCCGCAGCCTTCGGCGGTGTCTCGTTCTGGCAGCACCAGGAGGCCCAGGACGCCCGCCAGGAGGCGCAGCGCGCACAGCAGCGGGCCGAGGAACTGGCCTCTGTGCTCGCCGCGCCCGACGCCCGGGTGAGCAGCGCAAAGCTCACGGGCGGTGCGCGCGGCACGGTCGTGGTCTCGCAGAGCGAGAACAAGGCCGCCTTCCTGACCTCGGGGCTGCCCAGGCCGCCGCAGGGCAAGGTCTACCAACTCTGGTTCTCCGACGGGGGGAAGTTCCGCTCGGCCGGTCTGATGGACCCGGTCGTCACCACCAACGCCGTACTGATGGACGGTCCGCTGGACGCCGCGTCGGGCATGGGGATCACGGTCGAACCGGCCGGCGGCTCCGCGCAGCCGACGACCGATCCGCTGGCCCTGGTGCGGTTCACGACGTGATGACCGCCCGGGTCCGGCGCCTGTCCGCTGCCTGTCCGACGCCCCGTCCGAGGAAGGACGCCGCATGAGCGTTGCGGTCATGCTCTTCACCTCCGATCTGCGACTCCACGACCAGCCGGCGCTGAGTGCCGCACTGCGCGAGGCCGACGAGATCGTGCCGTTGTTCGTGCTGGACAGGGGCATACGGAAGGCGGGCTTCGACGCGCCCAACCGGCGGGCGTTTCTGGCGGACTGTCTGCACGCGCTGGACGCGGGGCTGCGCGAGCGCGGCGGCCGGCTCGTGGTCCGCACCGGCGATGTCACCGAGCAGGTCTGCCGGGTGATCACCGAGAGCGGCGCCCGCTCGGTGCATGTCGCGGGCGGCGTCAGCGCGTACGCGCTGCGCAGGGAGGAGCAGCTGAGGGAGGGGCTGAGCGCGCTCCGCTGCGCCCTGCACGTCCACGACGGGGTGGTGACCGCGCTGCCGCCGGGGCGGGTGACACCGGACGGCCGCGACCACTTCGCGGTGTTCACGCCGTACTTCCACAGGTGGCAGGACACCGCGCCGCGCGAGACACTGCCCGCGCCGCGCGCCGTGCCGGTTCCCGAACTCGCGGGCCATCCCATGCCCCGGCGCACCGCGGTCGGCGGGGTGTCGCCGGGACTGGCCCTGGGCGGGGAGACGGAGGCGAGACGGCGGCTGCGGACCTGGCTCGCCGACGAAAGCCACGGCATCGCGGCCTACGACAGGCGGCAGAACGATCCGCCGGGCGATGCCACCTCCCGGCTGTCCCCGCACCTCCACTTCGGCACGCTCTCGGCCACCGAAGTCGCCCAGCGGGCACGCGCCAAGGGCGGCCCGGGCGCGGACGCGTTCGTACGGCAGCTGGCCTGGCGGGACTTCAACCATCAGATACTCGCCGCCCGGCCCGACGCGTCCCACGCCGACTACCGCGGCCGCGACGACCACTGGCGGGGCGACGAGAAGGAGATCGCCGCCTGGAAGGAGGGCCGCACGGGCTGCCCGATCGTGGACGCCGCGATGCGCCAGCTGCTGCACGAGGGCTGGATGCACAACCGGGCGCGGCTGCTGACAGCGAGCTATCTCACCAAGACGCTGTACGTGGACTGGCGCGTCGGCGCCCGTCACTTCCTGGAGCTGCTGGTGGACGGGGACATCGCCAACAACCAGCTCAACTGGCAGTGGGCGGCGGGCACCGGGACCGACACCCGCCCCCATCGTGTCCTCAATCCGGCGGCGCAGGCCAAGCGCTGCGACCCGAACGGCGACTATGTCAGGCGCTGGGTGCCGGAACTCGCGGAGCTGGCCGGGCCCGCCGTCCACGAACCGTGGAAGCTGGACGTGCTCCAGCGGGAACGGCTGGACTACCCGGATCCGCTGGTGGACCACGCGGAGGGGCGGGCCCGGTTCGAGCGGGCCCGCGGCCTCGGCTGATCCTCCGCCCTAGTCCGGCAACTCCTCCTTTATGAGCAGCAGTTGCTGCACATCCAGCGTTCCGGACCGGAAGCCCGCCTCCCTGTGGGCGAGGTGGAACGTGCACATCCGGCAGAAGATCTCGTCGAAGCCGAGAGCGTCGGCATGCGCGGCGTTGTGCGTGAAGCGTTCGCGCCACAGCCGCAGCGTCTCGGCGTAGTGCGGGCCGAAGCTGTCCCGTCCGGCCAGGCTCAGTCCGGTGCGGCGGGTGACGAAGCGCTCGATCGCCTCGGCCGACGGCACCAGCCCGCCGGGAACGATGTACTTCTGGGTCCAGGTGCGGGTGCCGCGCGAGGCGAGCAGCCGGTCGTGCGGCATGGTGGTCGTCTGCAGGGCGACACGTCCGCCGGGCGCGAGCACGCGGTCGAGCGTCAGGAAGTACTGCGCCCAGCACTCCTCGCCGATCGCCTCGATCATCTCCACACTGACGATGGCGTCGAAACGGCCGAGCACCCTGCTGAAGTCACGCAGCAGGACACTCACACGGTTCTCGAAGCCCGCGTCACGGATGCGCCGCTGTGCCAGTTCCTGCTGCTCCGACGTCTGGGCGACGGTCAGCACGCGCGCCCCGCGTTGCGCCGCCCTGATCGCCAACTCACCCGATCCGGTACCGAGTTCGAGGAGCTGCGTGCCGCTGCCTACCTGGGCGAGGTCGAGCAGCCGGTCGGCCTTGCGGTGCTGCGCCGCCGCCAGGAGATGCTGCTCGGCCGGGAAGCCGCGGAAGAGCGCGGAGGAGTACGTCAGGGTCTCGTCGAGGAAGAGCGCGAGCAGCTCGCCGGAGAGGTTTGGGCGCGGGCGACCGTCGGACTGCTGGGCTCCGCGCGTCCGCCGGAGCGGCCTGGGACCGAGGGCGGCCTCGTGCTCGGCGAGCACGGTCAGCACACCGACAAGATCGCGGGCCTCCCACTCCCCCGCCATGTACGACTCACCCAAGCCGACGAGGCCACCGGCGCCGATCCTGCGGAAGAACGCGGCCGGATCGCGCACCTCCACCAGGGGCCCGCCCCGGCCGACCGCGCCGCCGCCGAAGCGCACCCGTATCGGCAGCGCGCCGAGCGCGTGCCGCACACGCCGTCCGGCCGCGGCCGTCCGCAGTCGGGAGGACGGGGGCAGGCTTGCCACATCGGGCCAACGGCGCGCGGCGACGGGCGCGGTCGGCCGGGCCTGGGACCAGGATGCCGGGGACAGGGACACGCTCAATTCACACCCTCCTGGGGAGCCGGACTCCACTGGACATGGCGACGGTGGCGCCGTCCTCAGTAGGCATTCGGCGCGGGGGCGGCCGCGGATTGGTACCACGGCGGGATCTTTCGGCGAAGGCAGCTCCGCCGCCTGCGCGGTACATGGCTCCGCGTCACCACGCGACGGAGGAGACGGGCCGCCGCTGTTCTTCCGGGCCCTGCCGATCATGGCCTGGCCTACGGCCTGCTGATGACGGGCTCCCCCGACCGCGACGCTCCCACTATCCGCAGCGCCGCGTCCGCCATCGCCGCCGCCAGGCCCGAGACCGCGCGGCCCGGTGTGCCCCTGTGGATCAGGATGACGCCCTCGATCAGGCCGAATACCAGGTCCGTGCGCAGCGCCCGCTCCAGGCGGGAGAGTTCCGAGCCCGCCGTCGTCGCCGACAGCAGCTGTCCGTACGCCGCCTTCAGCTCCGCCCGTACGCCGTGGAAGCGCTGGAAGCGTTCGCCCTGCACCTCCGGCAGCAGGTACAGCGCGCCCAGGTTGTGCGGGCCCCGGCACAGCAGTCCCACGTCGGAGCGGCACAGTTCCCACAGGCGGTCCTCCGCCGGGCGCCCGTCGTCTGCCAGCAGTGCGCGCGCGAGGGTCAGGGACGGCGTGACCGTCGACTCGAGGAGCTCCGCCAGCAGGTCTTCCTTGCCGGTGAAGTAGTGGTACATCGTCGCCTGCCGCATGCCCGCGCTCTCGGCGACCGCCCGCGTCGTCGTCGCCGCGTATCCCCGCGTCGTGAACAACTCCGCGGCGGCCAGAAGGAGTTCGTCCCGTGCGGACATCCCGCTGTCCGGCCGCTGCATCGCGCGCGGCCTGCCGACTCGTCGTCCCGTGGTGGTGCCCATGAAGCTGATCGTCGCACACGCCCGGAACGCCCCCCTCCGCAAGATCACGGTGAGCGTTCCGCAACGGTCCCCCAATCGCCCGGACCCGCAAAGACAGGCGTACAGAGACAGCTGACCGCCCCTGCGTGGACAGCCCTCCACGCCCGGCGGAACATGGAACAAAAGGGGAAGTTATCGGGACGGAAGGCGTGATTCGCATGGCTGAGCACCCGGACAGTGCCCTGGTACGCCGGGGTTACGCAGCGTTCGGAGCGGGTGACATGGAGACACTCGGCTCTCTGATGACGGCGGACGTCGTCCACCACGTGCCCGGGAACAACATCCTCTCCGGGCACCACAAGGGCCGGGACGCGGTTCTCATGCTGTACCGCCGCCTGGGCGAGGAGACCAACGGCTCCATGCAGGTCGAACTCGAAGCAGTGCTCGCCGACGGGCGCGGGCACGCCATGTCACTCCACCTGACCCGGGCCGACCGGGGCGACCGCGGCATCGAGATCCGCCAGGGGCTCTTCTTCACGATCGTCGGCGGCAAGATCACCGACATCGACGAGTGCACCGAGGACATCGACGAGGAGGACACCTTCTGGGCGGCCTGACCGGACGCCGACGACCCCCCGTTTCGTCGCCGGAGACGCGCGACGGCCCCGTTCGCCGCCCGAAAGCGGGAACGGGGCCGACGTCCGTCCTGCTCAGCCGACCGAGCTGTACGCCACGACGCCCCGCAGCAGCGCGTCGACCGCCTTGCGCGCGTTCTTCGCGACCGTGCTGCCCTCGCGCGGCGCCGCGGCCGCGATCTGCCCGAGCACGTCGATGACCTGCTTCGTCCACCGTACGAAGTCACCCGCGGGCATCTCCGCCTCGCGCAGCACCTCGTCCAGCGTCCGGTCCGAGGCCCACTGGTGCGCGGCCCAGGCGAAGCCGAGATCCGGCTCCCGCTGCCCGACACCCTCCGCCTGGTTGATCTTGAACTCTTCCTCCAGCGCGTCGAGCCGGCCCCAGATGTGGACCATCTCGCCGAGCGCGGCCTTCGCCTTCCCCGCCGGGACCTTGGGGGCGACCGCGTCGTCCGACTGACGCGCCTCGTACACCAACGCCGAGACGCACGCGGCCAGTTCGGCCGGGCTGAGACCCTCCCACACGCCGTCGCGCAGGCACTCGCTCGCCAGCAGATCCAGCTCCCCGTAGAGCCGGGCGAGCCGCTTGCCGTGCTCGGTGACCTCGTCGGCGCGCAGATAGTCCAGCTCGGTCAGCAGCGCCACGATCCGGTCGAAGGTACGGGCGATGGTGTTCGTACGGCCCTCGATCCGGCGCTCCAGCTGGCGGGTGTCACGCTGGAGCCGGTGGTAACGCTCGGCCCAGCGCGCATGGTCCTCGCGCTCGTCGCAGCCGTGACACGGATGCGCCCGCAACTCCGTGCGCAGCCGCGCGATCTCGCGGTCGTCGGCCGCGGCGGCCCGTTGCCTGCGGTGCCGCTCGGGCTCAATGTGTCCGGCCTTCGTCCGCAGCGCGGAGGCCAGGTCGCGGCGCGACTGCGGCGAGCGCGGGTTGAAGGACTTCGGGATCCGCATCCGCTCCAGCGGCTCCACCGGCACCGGGAAGTCCATCGACGCCAGCCGCTTGACCTGCCGTTCGGCGGTCAGCACCAGCGGACGGGGGCCGTCGTGGTGCTCGAATCCGCGGTGGCCGTTGCTCCGTCCCGCCGGGATCCCCGGGTCGAGGACGAGCGCGAGGCCCGCGAACTTGCCTGTGGGGACATGGATGACATCGCCCGGCTTCAGCTTTTCCAGCGACGTGGCAGCAGCCGCACGGCGCTGGGCGGCGCCCTGCTTGGCCAGATCCGTCTCGCGGTCCTTGAGGTCGCGGCGCAGCCGCGCGTACTCCTCGAAGTCCCCCAGGTGGCAGGTCATTCCCTCGCGGTAGCCCTCAAGTCCCTCTTCGTTCTTCTGCACCTGGCGGGAGATGCCGACGACGGACTTGTCCGCCTGGAACTGCGCGAACGACGTCTCGAGCAGCTCGCGCGAGCGGTGCCGCCCGAACTGCTGCACAAGATTGACGGCCATGTTGTACGAGGGCTTGAAGCTGGAGCGCAGGGGGTAGGTGCGCGTGCCAGCGAGTCCGGCGAGCCCGACGGGATCCATGCCGCGCTGCCACAGCACGACCGCATGGCCCTCGACGTCGATGCCGCGCCGCCCGGCCCGTCCGGTGAGCTGGGTGTACTCACCGGGGGTGATGTCGGCGTGCTGCTCGCCGTTCCACTTGACGAGCTTCTCCAACACCACGGAGCGTGCAGGCATGTTGATGCCCAGCGCCAGGGTCTCGGTGGCGAAGACGGCCTTCACCAGACCACGGACGAAGAGCTCCTCGACGACCTCCTTGAAGGTCGGGAGCATGCCCGCGTGGTGCGCGGCGATGCCCCGCTCAAGTCCTTCCAACCACTCGTAATAGCCAAGGACATGAAGGTCCTCGGACGGAATGGCGGAGGTCCGCTCCTCGACGATTTCGCGCACCCTCGCACGCGCCTCGTCATTGTTCAGCCGCAGTCCCGCGTACATGCACTGCTGTACGGCGGCCTCGCAGGCGGCGCGGCTGAAGATGAAGGTGATCGCGGGCAGCAGCCCTTCCGCGTCCAGCCGCTCGATGACCTCCGGCCGTCCCGGTGTCCAGATCCTGGTGCGCTGGCGCCGCTCGCGCTCCCGGTCCGCCTCGCGCACCATCTTTCCGCGGCGGCGGTCCTTGGGGTTGTACGTGCGCTGGTTCTCCATCCGTGCCAGACGGGCGAGTTCGGGATTGACCTCGCGCCGGCCGGGGCCGCGGCCTCCGTGGTCGGTCTCCTCCTCGAAGAGGTCGTACATCCGGCGGCCGGCCATGACGTGCTGCCACAGCGGCACGGGCCGCTCCTCGGAAACGATGACGTCGGTGTGGCCGCGGACGGTGTCGAGCCAGTCGCCGAACTCCTCGGCGTTGGACACAGTCGCCGACAGGGACACGAGAGTCACCGACTCGGGGAGGTGAATGATCACTTCCTCCCACACGGCCCCGCGGATGCGGTCGGAGAGGTAGTGCACCTCGTCCATGACCACGTAGCCGAGGCCGAGCAGCGACTGCGAGCCCGCGTACAGCATGTTGCGCAGCACCTCGGTGGTCATCACGACCACGGGGGCTTCGGAGTTGACGCTGTTGTCGCCGGTGAGCAGGCCGACCTTCTCCGGGCCGTAGCGCTTGGCCAGGTCGGTGTACTTCTGGTTGGAAAGGGCCTTGATGGGCGTGGTGTAGAAGCACTTGCGGCCCTGCTGAAGGGCCAGATGGACGGCGAATTCGCCGACGATGGTCTTGCCGGAACCGGTGGGCGCGGCAACGAGCACGCCCTTGCCCGCCTCCAGGCTCTGACAGGCTTCGATCTGGAAGGGGTCCAGCTCGAATTCGTACATCGCGCGGAAGGGGGCCAGCGCAGTGGCGTCCTCAGCAGCGCGGATGCGGGCGGCGGCGTAGCGCTCGGCGGGAGAGAGGTCCTCGGTCATCTTGCTCACGAGCCTACCCGCCACCACTGACAGTCAGGCGATCTTTAATTGACCGGGGCAAGCACCGGCGAGAGCACCCGCACCGCACCGGGCACGCAGCATCCCATGACCCCGTCGGCCTGGAGTGTGATCGTCCGGACGCGGTGGGTGCTCACCCTGGGGTAGGTGCCACGGCCATGCAGAAGGGCCGGATGGATTCCCATCCGGCCCTCGCACATTCCGCGTCTCAGGTGACGTCGTCGTAACCGTTGAGCCGCTCCGAGCGGCTGCCGTCCGCCTGCTCGGGCAGGACACGGCTGGCCGGTACGGACTCGATCTCGCCGATGTCCCCGGGGGTGAGGTCGAGGTCGGACGCCTCGTCATCGTCGAGTTCGGCGTCGGGGTTGTTCCGAGCGCGCCGCTTGTCGTTGAGGATCGAGAAACCGACCGCCATGAAGTAGAGCACGATGATCGGCCCTGCCAGCGCGACCATGCCCAGCGGGTCGGTCGACGGCGTGGCCACGGCCCCGAAGACGAAGATGCCCATGACCACGCCCCGCCACCAGCCGGCCATCCGGCGTCCAGTGACGACACCGGCCGCGTTGAGCATGATCAGGATGAGCGGCAGCTCGAAGGAGAAGCCGAAGATCAGCACCATCCGGACGGCGAAGTCCAGGATCTTGTCGACCTCGAGGAAGTTCGCGGCAGTGTCGGGAGTGATGCTCAGCAGCACCTTCATGCTGACCGGCATGACCACGAAGGCGAGATAGGCACCGGCCGCGAAGAGGGGAACGGCCGCGGCGATGAAGTAGTACGTGTACTTCTTCTCGTTCCTGTGCAGACCCGGGGCCACGAAGGCCCACAGCTGGTAGAACCAGACCGGGCAGGACGCGATGATGCCCGCCATCATGACCACCTTCACCGTGGTGGTGAAGGGCGACAGCAGGTCCGTGTACACGATCGTGGCGCACTTGCCGCCGGTCTCGAGCACGCCCTTTTCACAGGCGGTGACCGGCGAGGCCAGGAGATGCATCAGCTCCTGGCTGTAGAACGCGGCCGCGACAGACGCGATCGTGACCGCAAACATCGCCTTCGCAAGCCGGTTGCGGAGCTCACGCAGATGGTCCGCGAGCGGCATCCGCCCCTCGGGGTCCTTCTCCTTCTGTTTAGAGCGGGCAGGCTTGAGCAACCCACGTCCTCATCTCGTGCGGCAGGCCGCTGCGGGCGGCCTTGGGGTCAGCGCTGGGGGGTGGTGTCGGTCGGCTCGGCCACCGGGCGAGCGCTCGTCACATCGCCGGGGGAAGCCTGGATCGTCCGAGGAGCGGCCTGACCCTGGGCCGGGTCCTGCGGCGGGTCGGCAGGAGTGGCAGCCGGCTGACCCTCGGACTTCATGGCCTTCGCCTCGCTCTTGAGGATCCGGGCCGACTTGCCCAGCGAGCGGGCCATCTCGGGAAGCTTCTTGGCTCCGAAGAGCAAGACCACGACGACGAGGATGAGAATGATCTCGGTGGGGCCGATCTGTCGGAACATAACTGGTGTCTACCTTCTCACCGAGGCGGCATGGGGCTGAGCTGCTGATCGCGCTGGACTGGTGTCCGAGCCGCGACTGGCTGCGATCGTAACTCTCACGGGTAAACGCAGGGCAATCCCTCTGCATACTCCCGTTTGCGGCCGGCGCCTCATTGCCTGTTGCCGCCATCTATCAGCCTACCGCCCGCGTCACCCCGGCAGCAGAGCGCACCCGTGCCAGCAGTGCTTCTAGCGCAGGGCCTCGCCGGTACGGGCCAGATCGGTCGCCGCGTGCTCAAGATCCTCCGCCGCCCGGTTGATCCGCTCGGTGGTGCGTGCCACCTCACGGCCCAGGCGCTGGGCCTCGACGAAGACCCGGATACCGAGGATGCCGAGCACGGCGATCCCGAGGAGACCGAGGGCGATGGCGAGCATGGGCCAGAACATGCGCAGAGCCTAGACCGTTCTAGACGGTGGAGTGCAGGCGCAGCGTCCGCACTCCACCCCCGGTGAGGAGTTCGATGATGCGCTCACCGGCCGGCCTGCGGACGGCACTCTCGCACTCGGGACAGGTGAAGGAGTAGAAGGTGGTGCGACGGCTGGCGCCGATGGCCAGTCGCAGCGCCCCTGCCGACAACTCCAAGCGGGCACGGCACTCGGGGCACGCCGCCTTGAAGAGAACCGGGCCCACCTGGGCAGGGAGGGAAGACATCAGAGACATCCGGCGCAGATCTCCTTATTCCTGACTGTCATAGGCCTCATTCCTGACCGTCATACGCCTCGAGCGCTTCGCGCGCCGCGAGCCGGGCGCTGTCCGCCAGGTCCTGCGGCGAGACGATCCGCCCGTCCTGTCCCAGCCGCAGGGCGAGCCGTCGCAGCGAGGCGGGAGCAGGCGTACGCAGCGTGATGCGCAGCCCCCCGTCGGGCAGCTCCTCCGCGCTGTCGTGCGGGTAGTACTCCGCGACCCAGCGCCCGCCGGGGCCGACCTCGACCACGACCTCGGGATCGTCGGCGGACGGCTGGACCAGCCCCTCCGAAAGATCACGCAGTTCGATCTCGGGCGGCGCCGCGGGGGCATCGAGCAGCCTGATCTCCGCCACCCGGTCGAGACGGAAGGTCCGGCGCGCCTCGGAGAGACGGCACCAGGCCTCCATGTACGTGTGTCCCACGGCGAAGAGCCTGATCGGGTCGACCTCGCGCTCGGTGAGTTCGTCGCGCGCGGGCGAGTAGTACTTGAGCCACAGCCGGCGCCGTTCCGAGATCGCCCGGTCGACCTCGGCGAAGACGCCGCCCTCGGACTCGAAGGTGACCGACAGCCGGGAACTGGCCCCGGCCGCCTCGCCCGCGGCGGTCTCCAGCTTGGCGGTGGCGCGCAGCAGCGCCTGCCGGTCGCTCTCGCGCAGGCCCGGCAGCGTGGCCACGGCGCGCGCGGCGACCAGCAGCGCGGTCGCCTCGTCGGCCGCGAGCCGCAGTGGCTCGGCGACATCGTCGGGGTTGTGCCACCAGATGCGGTCACCGTCTGTGTCAATGTCGAGCAGATCGCCACCGCGGAAGCTCGTCCCGCACATCGGCAGGACGTCGAGGTCGGAGATCAGCTCGTCCTCGGTGATGCCGAAGGCGCGGGCGACATCACCGACGCGCGCGCCGGGGCGCTCGCGCAGATAGGTCACCAGCGAGAGCATCCGCCGGGTCTGGTCAATGGCATTGGCGGCCATGGTTGTCCGAGTCCCCCTCAGCCCTTGGCCACGGCGCGCAGCCGCTCGACCACATCGGCCCGCAGATCCGCGGGCTCCAGTACGACGACGTCCGGGCCGAACTCCACGAGCCAGGCGTCGAGCCCGTGTCCGTACGGAATCTCCAACTCGTCCCAGCCCTCCCCCAGTTCCCGTATGGACTGGGCCCTGGAGCGCAGCGGGTAGCCGCAGCCGGTGCGCAGCCGGATCCGCGCGGAGCGGGTGGCGGTCTCCCCGGCCCAGGTCTCGACGGTCTCCCGGACGGTGACGACATCGGGCACGGGCGCGGTGAACGAGCCGGCGCGCGAGCGGACCCGACCGGTGATACGCGAAAGCCGGAAGACCCGTTCGGCGCCGCGGTCGCGGTCCCAGCCCGCCAGATACCAGTGCCCGCGCCAGCATTCGAGGGTCCATGGTTCGACATGCCGCGGCTCGGGGCGCGCGGCGTTGGCCTTGCGGTAGTCGAAGACGACGGGGCGGCGGTCGCGGCAGGCGAGCATCAGCGGCTCAAAGGCCGCCTCGTGGACGGGAATTCGGGGTTCGAGGGCGCTGTGGTGCGTCTCGTAGGAGTCCTCTGCCTCGGGCATACCGGCCGCACGCAGCTTCTGCAGAGCGCCGCTTGCGGCTCCGGCGAGGCGCGCCTGCTGCCAGACCTTGGCCGCGAGACCGAGTGCGGCCGCCTCTTCGCCGTCGAGTGTGATGGCGGGCAGCCGGTTGGAGTCGCGGCGTGCGAGATAGCCGGTCTCACCGTCGAGGTTCTCCACCGTCGCGATGACCAGGCCGAGTTCACGCAAGTCGTCCTTGTCGCGCTCGAACATCCGGTTGAAGGAGTCGTCGGAACCGGCCTCCAGGTAGGCCTCGATGGACCCGCGCAGTTCGCGCTTGCTGAGCGGGCGGCGGGTGCCCAGCAGACACAGCGCCAGATTCATCAGCCGCTCGGCCTTGGCAATGGCCATCGACGCCCTTCCTCACAGTGCTTCTGATCGTCGACCGTACCGCCCCGGGGTGTCGCGGCAAAGCCGAGGGCCCATGCCGACCGGCATGGGCCCTCTTACTGTCCGTACGTGATCAGACGGCGACCAGATCGCAGACGAAGATCAGCGTCTCGCCGGGGGCGATGGCGCCGCCACCGGCGCCGCGGTCGCCGTACGCGAGGTGCGCGGGGATGATCAGCTGGCGGCGGCCGCCGACCTTCATGCCCTGCACGCCCTGGTCCCAGCCGGAGATGACCTGGCCGACACCGAGCTGGAACTGCAGCGGAGTGCCGCGGTTCCAGGAAGCGTCGAACTCCTCGCCGGTGGAGAAGGCCACGCCCACGTAGTGGACGGAGACGGTGTCGCCCGCCTTGGCCACCGGGCCGTCGCCCTCCCAGATGTCCTTGATCTCCAGGTCGGCCGGCGGCTCGCCACCCGGGAAGTCGATCTCGGGCTTCTCGATGCTCACTGAACTGCTCCTCTTAATGATGAACGGGGCAACCAGGACAGTCTTACATCTTTGCCCTTACGGCTTCGTCAGAAGGTCCATGGCGAAGACGAGCGTCGAGTTCTTCGGGATGCCCTGCTGCTCCTTGGCGCCGAATGCCTGGTCCGGCGGGATGACCAGCAGCACACGGCTGCCGACCTTCTTGCCGATGATGCCGTCCTTGAGGCCCTTGAGCGTGACCTGCGCCAGCGGGAAGGTCTGGGTCTTGCCCGCGGCGTAGGTGCTGTCGAACTTCTTGCCGCCGGCCCAGAGGTAGGCCTCGTACTTCACGACGATGGTGTCCTTCGCCGTGAGCACCGGGCCCGTGCCCTCGATCACGTAGTTCGAGACGAGCTTCTTCGGCGGGTCGGCCTTCTTGGGGAAGGTCACCGAGGGGGCCTTGCCGTCGGTGTTGGTGCCCACCTTCGGCAGATCGATGTTGTCCTGCGCGACCTCGGTGCCCTTGGCGGAGACGGGAATGACCGTGGCCTTGACGATGTCCATGACGAACACGAGCGTGGCGTTGGGCTTGATGTCGCCCTGCCCCTGCTTGCCGTAGCCGAGCGCCGGCGGGATCGACACCTCGAGACGGCTGCCGACCTTCTGGCCGTCGAGGGCCTTCTGCCAGCCCTCGATGACACCGCCGCCGCCGATCGTCACGTCGAAGGGCTGGCCCCGGTCGAAGCTGTTGTCGAAGGGCTTGTCGGAGTCCCACATCTGGCCGAGGTAGTTGACCTGGGCCGAGTCGCCCTTCTTCAGCTTCGCGCCCTTGCCCTCGCTGATCACGACGACCTTCAGGTCCTTGGGCGGATCACCCTCACCCTTGGCCAGGGTCGGCTTCTCGCCGAACTTGGCGCCTGCGGTGATGGCGGGCAGCCCGCTGGACGAGGTGGAGTCGGAGTCCTTGTCGTCGCTGCCGCACGCCACTGCCGACAGCAGCAGCAAGGGGATGACGAGAAGGCCGGCTAGTCGGCGCACGTGTTCCTCAGATCTCAGACGGCACAGTAGGTCCCGGACACTCTAGGGGGTGCCCGGCCGATCCTGTCGGAGCCCGGCATGATCGGCCGGGCACCCGCCTATGGGCGTGCAACGGGCCCCGTACGAGAACGTACGGGGCCCGAGTGGCGTTCCACTCAACGTGTCGTTACATCCCTGCGATCAGTTTCTCCACCCGGTCGTCGACCGACCGGAACGGGTCCTTGCACAACACGGTGCGCTGCGCCTGGTCGTTGAGCTTGAGGTGCACCCAGTCGACGGTGAAGTCCCGCCGCTGCTCCTGCGCCCGGCGGATGAAGTCGCCGCGCAGCCGAGCCCTGGTGGTCTGCGGGGGCACCGACTTGCCCTCGAAGATCTTCAGGTCGTTGCAGATGCGAGCGGCCTGGCCCTTGCGTTCCAGCAGGTAGTAGAGGCCCCGGCGACGGTGGATGTCGTGGTAGGCGAGGTCTATCTGGGCGACCCGCGGATGCGACATGGTCATGTTGTGCTTGGCGCGGTACCGCTCGATGAGCTTGTACTTCATGACCCAGTCGATCTCGGTGCCGATCCGGTCGAGGTCCTCGGCCTCGATCGCGTCCAGCGTGCGGCCCCAGAGCTCCAGGACCTGCTCGACGATGCCGGTGCGGATCCCTCGCCGCTCGACGAAGTCCACGGCCTTCTCGAAGTACTCGCGCTGGACCTCCAGGGCGGAGGCCTCACGGCCGCTGGCCAGGCGCACCTTGCGCTGGCCCGTGATGTCGTGGCTGACCTCGCGGATCGCCCGGATCGGGTTCTCCAGGGTCAGGTCGCGCATCACGGTGCCGGCCTCGATCATGCGCAGGACGAGATCGGTCGCTCCGACCTTCAGCAGCATGGTCGTCTCGGACATGTTCGAGTCGCCGACGATGACATGCAGGCGGCGGTAGCGCTCTGCGTCGGCGTGCGGCTCGTCGCGGGTGTTGATGATCGGGCGCGAGCGGGTGGTGGCGGAGCTGACGCCCTCCCAGATGTGCTCGGCGCGCTGGCTGACGCAGTAGACCGCGCCGCGCGGGGTCTGCAGCACCTTGCCCGCGCCGCACAGCAGCTGACGGGTCACCAGGAACGGGATGAGGATGTCCGCGAGCCGGGAGAACTCTCCGTGGCGGGCGACGAGATAGTTCTCGTGGCAGCCGTAGGAGTTTCCCGCCGAGTCGGTGTTGTTCTTGAAGAGATAGACGTCGCCCGCGATTCCCTCCTCGTGCAGGCGGCGTTCGGCGTCGACGAGCAGGCCTTCGAGAATGCGCTCGCCGGCCTTGTCGTGGGTGACCAGCTCGGTCACGTTGTCGCATTCGGGAGTTGCATATTCCGGATGCGAACCCACGTCGAGGTAGAGGCGGGCGCCGTTCCGCAGGAAGACATTGCTGCTGCGGCCCCATGAGACAACACGGCGGAAGAGGTAGCGCGCCACTTCGTCAGGTGACAGTCGGCGCTGTCCCCTGAACGTGCACGTGACGCCGTACTCGTTCTCCAGCCCGAAAATGCGGCGGTCCATGTCTGAACATTACGCCTCACGGCCTGAGCTGAAACCGGGTTCGGCAGCACCGTTTCGATCATTTTCCGATGAGCCCGGGATTGCGACCGCGATGTCCTTGCTGCGGGCGGGAACCGCCAGGACCCGCTGAGTGGTCATCAGAACCAGGAGTGCGGCAATGCCTCCGGCTCCCGCGACGGCAAAACTCCAGGAGGTTCCGCCGAGCTCGACGGCCGGGCCCGCGACGGCCGTTCCGACCGCCGCGCCGACGCCGAAGGTGGTCACGAGCCAGGAGAAGGACTCGGTGACCGTGCCGCGCGGGGCATGCCGGTCCACGACAATGAAGGCGCAGGCGATCGCGGGGGCGAGGAAGACGCCCGAGACCGCCGCCAGCGCCGTCATGGCGGCGACCCCGGGCGTGAGCGCGAGCGGCAGATAGCCGAGGGCGAGCAGGGCGACGATGGCACGCAGCCGGCGCTCGGGGGCTCCGGCCCACTGCCGCGCGCCGTACGCCGTGCCGCCGATGAGGGCGCCGAGGCCCAGTGCCGCCATCAGCCAGCCGTACACCGACTCCTGACCGTGGTCGTCCGCGTACGCGATTGCGGCCACGGTGATCGAGCCGAGGGCGAGGCCGACGAAGAAGAAGGCCCCGAGGAGCGCGAGGAGCCCGGGCGAGCGCAGGGCGCCCAGCCAGTGGGCCTCTCGGGGTGCCGAGCTCCAGCCTCGGGAGGGCTCCGAGAGGACGACGGAGAGCGCGCCGAGGACGCCGATGACGTTGATGACGAGGAGCGCGGCTCCCGCCGACCAGAGCGAGACGAGCAGCGTCACCAGCAGGGGGCCGACGGTGAACATCACTTCCTGGGCGACGGCGTCCATGGCGTAGGCCCGGTGCACCCGGTCCTCGCGGCCGAGGACGCCGGGCCACAGGGCCCGTAGGCCGCCCTCGAGCGGCGGTGTGAACACGCCCGCGACGGCGACGGCCGCGTACGCGAGCGGCAGCGCGCCGATCCCGACGGCGGCCAGCAGCACCATGCCGAGGGCCGAGACGACGGCGGCGGGGAACTGGACGCGGGGCTGCCCGTGCAGGTCGACCGCCCGGCCGAGGAGGGGCTGGCCTATCGCGGTGGCTATGCCGTACACGGCGGCGAGCCCGCCGGCGAGGCTGTAGCTGCCGCCCTCAGCGCGGGTGAACAGGACGATCGCCACGGGCCCGGTGGCGTTGGGCAGCCGCCCGACGAGCGTGCCGGTGAGCAGCCGCGCGGCGTGCGGCGCCTTGAGGATGTCCCGGTAGCCGGCGGTTCCCTCGGCCATGTGCTGCTCCTCTTCCCCCGGCTTTCCACGGGTGCGACCCGAGGTTTTACGTATAACGTGTTCCGTCATACGTACCATGACGGCAGTCCGCGGGTCCACCGCGGAGGCACGGCGAGCGGCGAGGGCTGAGGACGGCATCGATGGCACACGGGTTCACCCAGCCCGGCGGCGTGCGCCCCACCAGCCGGGATGTCGCCAGGGTTGCCGGGGTTTCGCAGGCCACGGTTTCCCTCGTCCTCGGTGAGAAATGGCGCGGGCGCGTCTCCGAGCGGACCGCCGGGATGGTGCGGGACGCCGCCCGCGAGCTCGGCTACCGGCCCAATCTCGCCGCGCGGAATCTGCGGCTCGGGCGGACCAGGACCGCGCTGCTCGTGGTGCCCGCGCTGACCAATGAGTTCTTCGCCCGCGTCTACACCGGCGCTGCGACCGTCGCCGCCGAGCACGGCTTCGGCGTGGTGCTCTACCCGTCCCCCGAGGGCGTCGGACCCGCCAAGGACCCCTTCGCCTCGGCGCGGGCCGCGCTCGACGGCGTGATCGCCTCCTCGATGGCCGCCGAGGCGCTGACAGCCATCCGCGGCACGGATCTCCCGCTCGTGATGCTCGACAGCGACCCGGCGGATCCCGGCGCGGCCGCTCACGTCAACCTCGACATCGCCGACGGCATGCGGCAGATGACGGACCATCTGCTGTCCCTCGGCCATCGCCGCTTCATCCATCTCGCGTCGGCCATCAGCTCCTGGACCTTCGACGTACGGGCCCGGGCACTCCACGAGGCGCTGCGCACCGTCCCCGGCGCGGTGGTGCGGACCGTCTCCGCACCCCTGGAAGTCAACGGCGCGCGCGAGGCCACCGAGCGGGCGCTGGCCGCCCCCGGACCCCGGCCCACCGCGATCATCTGCGACGACGACATCATGGCCGCCGGAGCCTGCAAGGCCGTACGCCGCGTGGGCCTGCGGGTGCCCGAGGACATGTCCGTCACCGGCTTCGACGACCTCGCGCTCGCCACCGCCGTAGAGCCCGAGCTCACCACGCTCAGCCTGCCCGCGGAACGCGTGGGCGAGCGGGGCATGGCGGCCCTGCTCGCCGTTCTCGAGGGCCGCCGCCCCGAGGAGGGCGACCTCCCGGTCCGCCTGGTCGTACGCGGCTCCTCGGCCCCCGCCCGGATCGTGTGAACCCGGACGTCCGGGGTCGCGCCAACCCGTACGTATGGTCCTCACCCAGCGGCCTTGAGACCGCGCCGTCCGCCGTGGAACGATCACGATCATGATGAGTACGGCGGAGAGCCCGATCGACGCGACGCTGATCGGGACGGCCCCCGCGGCGGGCTCCGTGACACCGCTTGCGGACGGACGGCTTTCCGTCAGAACGGACGAAGGGCTGGAGTTACACGACGCGGGCACCTTCCTCTCGGGCACCCTCGCGCCCACCCGGAGCCTGCGCCTCCCGCCTTACTGCGCGGCGGCCCCGCTGCCCGGCGGCAGCGCGGTCGTCGCCGAGGGCAGCAGGATCCGCGCACTCGGTGCCGACGGAGCCACCCGCTGGGAGCTGTCGCACGCCCGCTGGCACGGCGCACACCGCGACCCCCGCCCGCCCGGCAGGCCCGCCGTGAGCCCGGACGGAACTCTCGTCAGCGTCCTCGTGCCCACGCCGACCAGGGACGAGCGCGCCGCCATACTGATCTGCGACAACCCGCCACGCCACCGCTATGGGCGGGACACGCTGCTCCTGCTCGACGCGGCGACCGGCGATATCCGGGCCCGGCGCCCCATCGGAGCGGTCTCCTCGGACGTGACACAGCGGTGGCATCCGGACGGCTCACTGCTCGCCCTCTCCTGCTGGACCGCCTGGTACAGCTGGTCGACGTGGTGGATCGAGCCCCGCAAGGACGGGCTGCACATCCGCGGCGGCACCACGATGCGCGAGGTGATCGACTTCCTGCCGGACCAGGGCCGGGTTCTCACCCTGCGACGCGCCGAGGGCATCGCACACAACGACGACCGCGACGAGCTCGCCTCGCACGATGTGGCCGCCGACGACCCGGCCGGTCTCTTCGACCTCGGGGAGCTGGCGGCCGACCGCGACAGCGACGAGGTCGCCGGCGCGTTTCTGATCGACGCGGATCATGTCCTGGTCACCGGCCGGATCTATCTGCCCGGGCGGCCGGTCTCGATCCGTCACTGGCTGTGCGACACGGCGACGCTCCGTCCCCTGGGACGGCTGCGGTATCCGGTGGCGGTCGGGGGCGATGTGACCCCGCTCGGCGACGGAAGCTGGCTCACCCGGGACCGCGAACGCCTCCACCACTGGGCGCTCCCCTGAGCGGGCAGGAGCCGGGCAGACGGCTGCGCCCCGGCCCGCACGGGCGGTCCGGGGCGCAGTCGCGTGTGTCGCCGAGGCTCCGGCAGGGCTACTCCGCGCCCTCTCCGCCGTCCTCGGTCTCCTCCGTGTCCGACGGCGCGTCCGTCGGGGTCGACGCCGCACCGTCCGCCTCCAGCAGCCGGGCCAGCTGCCGTCCGACGATGCGCTTGAACTTCCGCTGCTGCGGTCGCGTCCGGTCCAGGACCGCGACTTCCAGGCGATCCGCGGGGATCTCCCGCTCGCTGCCGTTGGACTGGTTGGACAAGGCCTGTACGGCCAGTTTCAGCGCCTCCGCCAGCGACATCCCGTCGCGGTGCCGCTGATCGAGATAGGTGCTGATCTGTTCGGCATTGCCGCCGACCGCGACCGAGCCGTGCTCGTCCACGATCGATCCGTCGTGCGGCAGGCGGTAGATCTGGTCGCCCTCGGCAGTCGCGCCGACCTCGGCGACGACCAGCTCCACCTCGTACGGCTTCTCGGCCGCACTGGAGAAGATGGTGCCCAGCGTCTGGGCATAGACATTGGCGAGCCCACGGGCCGTCACATCGTCACGGTCGTAGGTGTATCCGCGCAGATCGGCATAGCGCACGCCGCCGATCCGCAGGTTCTCGTACTCGTTGTACTTACCGGCGGCGGCGAAGCCGATCCGGTCGTAGATCTCACTGAATTTGTGCAGCGCACGGGACGGGTTCTCGCCGACGAACACGATGCCGTCGGTGTACTGCAGCACAACGAGGCTGCGACCACGGGCGATGCCCTTGCGGGCGTATTCCGCCCGGTCGGCCATGGCCTGCTGGGGTGAGACGTAGAACGGCGTCGACACCGGCTATCCGTCCCTTTCTGTCAGTGGCATGTGTTCAGAAGAGGGGGTCATCAGAGCAGCGCGGCGCGGGGGCCGTCGGGCTGTTCGAGGCGGCGCTCCAGGATCGAGCGGGCGATCTCGGAGGACTCGGCCTCGGTGAGCCTGCGGAAGCCCTCGTCGGTGATGACCGTGACGATCGGATAGATCCGCCGGGCCACATCGGGTCCGCCGGTCGCCGAGTCGTCGTCGGCCGCGTCGTACAGCGCCTGGATGACCAGGGTGGTGGCCTGCTGCTCCGTCAGGTCCTCGCGGTAGAGCTTCTTCATGGCCCCGCGGGCGAAGATCGAGCCGGAGCCGGTGGCCGCGAACCCGTGCTCCTCGGAGCGGCCGCCCGTGACGTCGTACGAGAAGATGCGGCCCTTCTCGCGGTCGACGTCGTATCCGGCGAACAGAGGCACCACGGCCAGGCCCTGCATGGCCATGCCGAGGTTGCTGCGGATCATGGTGGAGAGCCGGTTCGCCTTGCCCTCCAGGGAGAGTTGGGCGCCTTCCACCTTCTCGAAGTGCTCCAGCTCCAGCTGGAACAGCTTGACCATCTCCACCGCGAGGCCGGCGGTGCCGGCGATGCCCACGGCCGAGTACTCGTCTGCCGGGAAGACCTTCTCGATGTCGCGCTGGGCGATCATGTTGCCCATGGTCGCCCGCCGGTCACCGGCGAGCACCACACCACCGGGGAACGTCGTCGCGACGATGGTCGTGCCGTGCGGTGCCTGGATGGCGCCCTGCACGGGCGGCAGGACCCGCCTTCCGGGCAGCATCTCCGGGGAGTGCTGACCGAGGAAGTCCATGAACGAAGAGGAGCCCGGCGTCAGGAAGGCAGCTGGTAGACGCCCGGTGCTACGAGTGTTGGCTTCCACGCGTTTCCTTCCACATATGCGGCTGCACGCCTTATGGCATCCGGCCGATCCTTGAACTGCCCCAGTGCGGCATTGCAGCTGAAGCACAGTACGCCTCGGACCCTACCCGTCTCGTGGTCGTGATCCACATGCTCTGCCGGAGCAGCAAGGCAGATCACGCAGACACCGCCTTGCTCGTCGATGAGTTGAGTCAACTCAGCCTCAGTCATGCCGTACTTGCGCTTCAGGTGACCCGCCCGCCCCTCGACGGCCTTGCACGCTTTGCAGCGTGTCGACAGGCCATCGGAGGCGGTCGCGTTGCGATGCCAATCGCTGTGAGGCTTCACCTCGCCACACCCGTGGCAGCGCTTGAACCCGGAGGGCACGGCAGGGTTCTTGAGCTCACGGCGCTCTTGCCGCTTCCGCTGATCCCACTGCTTCGCGTACTCACGAGCGCACGACCGGCAGGAGTCCTGCAAGCCGTCACGTCGTCCCCGGTGCCGCCCGAAGGCGTGGCGCGCCAGGAACTTCTCGCAGCGAGAGCACCACTTCAGATCCTCGCGGTCCATAGCGAGACCTACTGTCCACCCTTCTGAACGAAAGACCTCACGAAATCCTCGGCATTCTCTTCGAGGACGTCGTCGATCTCGTCCAGTACGGAGTCGACGTCGTCCGACAGCTTCTCCTGGCGCTCCTTGAGGTCCTCGGAGGCCTGCGCGTCCTGCGCCTGCTCCTCGACCTCCTCAGTGGAACGCGTCGCCTTCTGCTGTCCGCCGCCGGTGTCCTTGGTCGCCATATCCCTCACCCCGCTCGGTTTGCCCTGACGTGAGTTCGTTCGGTCAAGATCAGACCCTACAAGCAGGGTCCGACATCGGCCCCGCACTTTCCTCAACGTCCGGGGGCCACCTCGATGATTCCCGGACCTGAGCCATTTCAGCCGCCGGACAGCACCCGGACCAGGTCTTCCGCGGTCCGGCACCGGTCAAGGAGCTCCTTGACGTGATTACGCGTTCCGCGTAGCGGTTCGAGGGTTGGCACCCGCTGCAGCGAGTCACGGCCGGGCAGATCGAAGATCACCGAGTCCCAGGAGGCCGCGGCGACGTCGTCCGCGTACTGCTCCAGACAGCGACCGCGGAAGTACGCCCTGGTGTCCTCGGGGGGCTTCGTCCCCGCCCGTACGACGTCCTGCTCGTCCAGGAGCCGCTTCATCTTCCCGCGGGCCGCCAGCCGGTTGTACAGGCCCTTCTCGGGGCGTACGTCGGCGTACTGGAGGTCCACCAGGTGCAGCCGAGCCGCGTCCCATTCCAGGCCGTCGCGCCTGCGGTAGCCCTCCATGAGCTCCTTCTTGGCGATCCAGTCCAGTTCCCCGGCGAGGCTCATCGGGTCGTTCTCGAGCCGGTTGAGGGTGTCCTCCCAGCGGATCAGGACGTCCTTGGTCTGCTCGTCGGCATCCGCGCCGAAGCGCTCCTCGACGTACTTGCGGGCCAGCTCGAAGTACTCCATCTGAAGCTGCACCGCGGTGAGTGTCCGGCCGCTGCGCAGCGTGACCAGCCGCTTGAGGGTCGGGTCGTGCGAGACCTGGTGCAAGGTGCGGACCGGCTGCTCGACCGCCAGGTCCACCGCGATGAAGCCGTCCTCGATCATCGACAGCACCAGGGCCGTGGTGCCCAGCTTGAGGTACGTGGAGATCTCAGACAGGTTCGCGTCGCCGATGATCACATGGAGCCTGCGGTACTTCTCGGCGTCGGAGTGGGGCTCGTCGCGGGTGTTGATGATGGGCCGCTTCAGCGTGGTCTCGAGCCCGACCTCGACCTCGAAATAGTCGGCGCGCTGGCTGATCTGGAAGCCGTGTTCATGGCCGTCCTGGCCGATTCCGACCCGTCCGGCGCCGGTGACGACCTGGCGGGAGACGAAGAACGGCGTCAGGTGGCGCACGATGTCCGAGAAGGCGGTCTCCCGCTTCATCAGGTAGTTCTCGTGCGTGCCGTAGGACGCGCCCTTGTTGTCGGTGTTGTTCTTGTACAGGTGGATCGGCTGGGCGCCGGGGAGCTGGGCCGCGCGCTCGGCGGCCTCCGCCATGATCCGCTCGCCGGCCTTGTCCCAGAGCACGGCGTCGCGCGGGTTGGTGACCTCGGGCGAGCTGTATTCGGGGTGCGCATGGTCGACGTACAGCCGGGCACCGTTGGTGAGGATCACATTGGCCAGGCCGATGTCCTCGTCGGTGAGCTGACTGGAGTCGGCGGCCTCGCGGGCGAGGTCGAAGCCGCGGGCGTCCCGCAGCGGATTCTCCTCCTCGAAGTCCCAGCGGGCGCGCCGCGCCCTGTGCATCGCCGCCGCGTAGGCGTTGACGATCTGGGACGAGGTGAGCATGGCATTGGCGTTCGGGTGGCCCGGGACGGAGATGCCGTACTCCGTCTCGATGCCCATTACTCGCCGTACGGTCATGCGGCCCTCCTTGCCCGGCGGCGCTCCCCTCCGGGAACGGCGCTCAAGTACCGCTGTAGCTCCGGTGCGTGTGCGGTGCCCGTCCCCGCACTGCGCGACTCGGCGGTACCGACGAGCCTAGAACGCCTCTGCGCTGGTGGGGAGATCAATTTCGTCATTGCTCCGGTATGGCTGGACCTGTCGGAAAAGCATTCGGCTGCGGATGCCCGGCCGGGCATCCGCAGCCGGTCTGCGTTCTACAGGTACTGACCGGTGTTCGCCACCGTGTCGATGGAACGTCCGGTGTCCGCGCCCTGTTTTCCGGTGACGAGGGTGCGGATGAAGACGATCCGCTCGCCCTTCTTTCCGGAGATCCGGGCCCAGTCGTCCGGGTTGGTGGTGTTCGGCAGGTCCTCGTTCTCCTTGAACTCGTCCACGCATGCCTGGAGGAGATGGGAGACCCGAAGGCCCTTCTGGTTGTGGTCGAGGAAGGCCTTGATGGCCATCTTCTTGGCCCGGTCGACGATGTTCTGGATCATCGCGCCGGAGTTGAAGTCCTTGAAGTACAGGACTTCCTTGTCGCCATTGGCGTACGTGACCTCGAGGAAGCGGTTTTCCTCGGACTCGGCGTACATCTGCTCGACGACGGACTGGATCATCGCGTGAGCGGCGGCGTCCTTGGAGCCGCTGTGCTCGGCGAGGTCGTCGGCGTGCAGCGGCAGCGAGGACGTCAGGTACTTGGCGAAGATGTCCTTCGCGGCCTCCGCGTCCGGACGCTCGATCTTGATCTTCACATCGAGCCGGCCGGGGCGAAGGATCGCGGGGTCGATCATGTCCTCGCGGTTGGAGGCGCCGATGACGATGACGTTCTCCAGGCCCTCCACACCGTCGATCTCGGCGAGCAGCTGCGGGACGATGGTGTTCTCCACGTCCGAGCTGACGCCGGAACCACGGGTGCGGAAGAGGGATTCCATCTCGTCGAAGAAGACGATGACGGGGGTGCCCTCGCTCGCCTTCTCCCGGGCACGCTGGAAGACGAGGCGGATGTGCCGCTCGGTCTCACCGACGTACTTGTTGAGGAGCTCGGGGCCCTTGATGTTGAGGAAGTAGCTCTTCCCCGCGGGCTGGCCGGTCACCTCGGCGACCTTCTTGGCAAGGGAGTTGGCGACGGCCTTGGCGATCAGCGTCTTGCCGCATCCGGGCGGGCCGTAGAGCAGGATGCCCTTCGGCGGCCGCAGTTCGTGCTCCTTGAAGAGGTCCGGGTAGAGGTACGGAAGCTCGACCGCGTCGCGGATCATCTCGATCTGGCCGCCCAGACCGCCGATCTTTGTGTAGTCGACGTCCGGGACCTCTTCGAGGACGAGCTCTTCGACCTCGCTCTTGGGGATCACTTCGTAGACGTAGCCGGAGCGGGGCTCGAGCAGCAGGGCGTCGCCGGGGCGGATGGTGGTGTCCAGCAGCGTGTCCGCGAGCCTCACCACCCTTTCCTCGTCGGTGTGCCCGATCACCAGGGCGCGCTCGCCGTCCTCGAGGATCTCCTTGAGGGTGACGATGTCCCCGGCGCGCTCGAATTCCATGGCCTCGACCACGTTGAGCGCCTCGTTGAGCATGACTTCCTGGCCGCGCCGGAGCTCTTCGAGCTCGACGCTGGGGCTGACGTTCACCCGGAGCTTGCGGCCCCCGGTGAAGATGTCGCAGGTGCCGTCCTCGTTGGCGTGCAGGAAGACACCGAAGCCGGCCGGCGGCTGTGCGAGCCGGTCGACCTCCTCCTTGAGGGCCACGATCTGGTCGCGGGCCTCACGGAGCGTGTTGGCGAGCCGCTCGTTCTGTGCGGAGACGCCGGCCAGGTTTGTCTGTAGCTCGACGATCCGCTCTTCGAGAATCCTCGTATGACGCGGAGAGTCGGCGAGCTTGCGGCGCAGGACGGCGATTTCCTGCTCGAGATAGGCAACCTGACCGGCGGGGTCTTCAGACCCCCGCCCCGGCCGGATGCCGCGGTTGATGTCGTCGTCGTGGGCTGCCACGGTCCTCACCTCCTCCAAGGGGAGCTGGACGCTTCCTGACCCTACCTGGGTGGGTGGTGATTGAAACCCCTAGATCACAAAGACGGTAGAGGTGTGTCCGATCTTCACCCTTGCGCTCTCCCTCACGCCAGGTGAATACCCACCCATCAACATCGGAAAGCGGGCGGAGGTATCGTCGAAGTGTTCAACACCCGTCAGGGCTGGCGCGACTTGCTTCATTTTGCTACACCCGGCGAAGGAAACGGCAGGAGAGATGACCGTGCAGCACGAGGTCCCCACGGAAGCCGTCGGCGAGGCCCTTGAGGTCTGGATCGACCAGGACCTCTGTACCGGAGACGGGATCTGCGCGCAGTACGCTCCCGAGGTCTTCGAGCTGGACATCGACGGGCTCGCCTACGTGAAGAGCACCGACGACGAACTGCTCCAGAACCCGGGCGCCACAACGCCCGTGCCGCTGCCGCTGCTGAGCGATGTCGTGGACTCCGCGAAGGAGTGCCCGGGCGACTGCATCCACGTCCGCCGCGTTTCGGACAGGGTCGAGGTCTTCGGACCCGACGCAGAGTGACGGATCACATACTGCGTGCTTCTGGCTGGGCGGTACGGACGAACTTCCCGCCCTGCCACTGCCACTTGACCTTCTCGAGCTGGTCTGGGCAGCAGCTCGGCACGTCCGGCGAGGAGTAGCCGAGCAGGGTGGCCGTAATCGCACCGTCACGTACGGCGAAGTCCTTGACGCTGAGCTTCTGTGCGGGCTCCACGAGGGTCGCGACGACGCGCGGGCCCGTACCCAGGCCCTGGGTCAGTACGTAGACCCCGCTCGGAGGGGTGCCGGAGCCCGCGTCGCAGCGGGCCACCACCACGGCTTCGAGGCTGCCGTCGCCGTCCAGGTCGCCCGAGGCTTTCTTGGTCACCACGCTCTTCGCGCCGCCGCACTCCAGAGGGAGCCGCACTCCCGCCGGATCGGGCGCGGGGGCGGGTGCAGCGGCCGTTCCGGTGTTCTGCGGGCCTGCCTGGGGGGCGGCCTGAGCTGTGGGCTGCAGCAGTCCGGCGGCGGCCACCACCCCGGCCATCGCTGTCGCGGTGGCGAGCCAGTGCACCGGGCGGGCGTGCGTGTGCGCGAGGTCCGGGACGGCGGAGGTCTGCACGCGGGATGTCTCCTGGGAAGGCGGAACCGGCGGGGATGGCCTGCATCGTGCCATACGTCACAGTGGGCGCGGAACAGCGGGGTCCGAGTGTGTAGGTCAAGAAAGTGTGTAGGTCGGGAAAGCGGTCAACACGAAGACGCCGCCGTCGAGTTCCCCAGGGTGCCTGGGGAACTCGACGGCGGCGTCGGTACGTTGTGCGGGCGTCAGCCCGTTTTGGGGCGTTCCGTCAGCCCTTGTTGGGGCCTTCGTAGTCATCGCCGTACGCGCCCTTGGCGGGGCGGCGGCGGCGCATCGGGGGCTCCACACCGTCCGCGAGACGGCGGGCCGTGAGGAGGAATCCGGTGTGGCCGATCATCCGGTGGTCCGGGCGCACGGCCAGGCCTTCGACGTGCCAGTTGCGGATCATCGACTCCCAGGGCTGAGGCTCGGCGAAGCAGCCGATCTCGCGGATGGACTCGACGGTGCGCGCGAGCTGGGTGGTGGTCGCGACGTAGCAGCAGAGGATGCCGCCGGGGACGAGGGCCTTGGAGACGGCCTCCAGGCACTCCCAGGGGGCGAGCATGTCCAGAATCACGCGGTCGACGTCGGCGTCGGTCAGGTTGTCCTGGAGGTCGCCCACGGTGAGTTGCCAGGCGGGGTGCGGGCCGCCGAAGTAGCGCTCCACATTCTGCTGGGCGATCTCGGCGAAGTCCTGGCGCCGCTCGTAGGAGTGCAGCATGCCGTGGTCGCCGATGGCTCGCAGCAGGAAGGCGCTCAGCGAGCCGGAGCCCACGCCCGCCTCGACGACGCGGGCGCCGGCGAAGATGTCGGCGAAGGCCAGGATCTGCCCCGCGTCCTTGGGGTAGACCACGGCGGCGCCGCGGGGCATGGACAGGACATAGTCGGGGAGCAGGGGGCGCAGCGCGAGGTAGGCGACGTTTCCCGTGGTACGGACAACACTGCCCTCGGGAGCGCCGATCAGCTCGTCGTGCGGGAAGGAACCCTTGTGGGTGTGGAAATTCTTCCCGGCCTCGAGCGTGAACGTGTAGTGGCGTCCCTTGGGGTCGGTGAGCTGGACCTGGTCCCCGACCTTGAAGGGCCCGCGTCGGCGGGCGGCACCGGTCGGTTCGGACATGTGACCAGCCTACCGGCCCGGAACGGACCCGTTCACCACGGCGAGCCCCCGCGGGCCCGGCGCCCCGAAGGCCAACCGAGACCTCAAGAAGACGCGGGCCGGGCCATCGCGGCGACGAAGGCGCGCTCGACGTCCGCCGTGGACAGGACGCCGTAGATCTCGCCCGAGTCCTCGACCACCAGGTACTCCGTCGCCGGAGAGGCCCGGAGCTTGTCCAAAAGCGCCTCCCCGGCCAGTTCCGCCGAGACCTTCATGCCTTCGGTGAGCTCCTGGGCGAGGCCGCTGACCGCGACCCAGGGGCGGCGGTGTTCGGGGACGCCGACGATGGCTGTCTCGCGCACCAGGGCCGTCGGGTCGCCGTGGCCGTCGACGACGACCAGCGCGCGGGCCCCCGCCTCGTTGGCGCGGCGCAGGGCCTCGGAGAGCGGGGTGTCGGACTCGACCGGGACGGCGCGCCTGGTGAGCGTCCGGGCTTCGAGCTCGGGGAGGTGTTCGCGCAGCCGGGCCATGCGCAGGCTGTTGCCGGCCCCGGTCCAGATGATCGCGGCGAGGATCGCGGCGAGCAGCGCGTCCGTGACCGTCTCCATGCCGCCGATGTCCTCGGTGGCATTGCCGAGGGCGCCGGTGTGGGTGAGGAGCGGCAGGCCGATGAGGACGGCGACGGCGAGCGCCCGGCCCACCCAGGCCGCGGCGACGGTGCCCGACATCGGCTTGCCGGTGATCTTCCACACGACGGCGCGCAGCATGCGGCCGCCGTCGAGCGGCAGACCGGGCAGCAGGTTGAACGCGGCGACGATCAGGTTGGAGATCATCAGCCCGGCGAGCAGCACGCCGGGGACCGTACCGGGATCGACGCCCTGCATCCCGAGGTAGAAGAGGCCGGCCAGGACGAGGGAGAGCAGCGGTCCGACGAAGGCCAGGACGAACTCGCGGCCGGGAGTCTCGGACTCCTTCTCGATCTCGGACACCCCGCCGAAGAACTGGAGCTGGATCCGGCGTACCGGCAACTTGAAGCGCAGCGCCGCGACGGTGTGGGCGAGTTCGTGGACCAGTACGGAGGCGTAGAAGGCGACCGCGAAGAAGAGCGAGACGAGATAGCGCGTGCCGCCGAGCTCGGGGAGCACACGGTCGAGCTGACCGCCGAAGACCCAGGTGATGAGCGCGGCGACGATGAACCAGCTCGGGGCGACATAGACGGGCACACCGAAGGGACGGCCCATGAGAATGCCACCGCCGGGGCCGTCGGAACGCCGCGGCTTGCTGCCCTTGCCCTCGGGGTCCGTTCCTCCCGCACCGGACTGCGCCCGCTCACGCTCGCCGCTCGTGTCGTCCTCGTCCACGGGTCCCCTTTTTGTCGCGAAGGTGTCGCGAATGCTTCGCTCGTTCGATCATGCAGTTTCGCGGGTCTGACGTCGATGGTATTCCGCTCGCTGTCAGTGGCGGGCCGTAGGGTCTGCGTCATGAGTACGAGTCAGCAGCCCACATCGCTGTCGCCCTCGCGTGCGAGCGACTTCATGCAGTGTCCCCTGCTGTACCGGTTCCGGGTGATCGACAAGCTGCCGGAGAAGCCCAGCGAGGCGGCTACCCGCGGGACGCTGGTGCATGCGGTGCTGGAGCGGCTCTTCGACGCGCCGGCGGCGGAGCGGACGGCTCCGCGTGCCAAGGCCCTGATCCCGGGTCAGTGGGACCGGCTGCTGGAGACGAAGCCGGAGCTGGGCGAGCTGTTCGCGGAGGACGCCGAGGGCGAGCGGCTGACCGGCTGGCTCGCCGAGGCGGAGCAGTTGGTGGAGCGGTGGTTCTCGCTGGAGGACCCGACCCGGCTGGAGCCGGCCGAGCGGGAGCTGTTCGTCGAGACGGAGCTGGAGTCGGGGCTGCGGCTGCGCGGTGTCATCGACCGGGTCGATGTCGCGCCCACCGGCGAGGTCCGGATCGTCGACTACAAGACGGGCAAGGCCCCGCGCCCCGAGTACAGCGAGGGCGCGCTGTTCCAGATGAAGTTCTACGCCCTGGTGATCTGGCGGCTGAAGAACGTGGTGCCGCGCCGCCTCCAGCTCGTCTATCTGGGCAGCGGAGAGGTGCTGACGTACGACCCGGCCCCGGCGGACCTGGAGCGCGTGGAGCGCAAGCTGCTGGCGCTCTGGGACGCGATCAGGCTGGCCACCGAGACGGGCGACTGGCGGCCGCGGCCGACGAAGCTGTGCGGATGGTGCGACCACCAGGCGGTCTGTCCGGAATTCGGCGGCACTCCCCCGGTTTATCCGCTGAGCATCTCCCCGACCGCTTCGGCAGAGGATGGTCAGGGCAGAATGGGCCCGGTCTAACTAAGGAGTACCCGTGGCTATCCGCGTCCTACTGGTCGACGACCAACCGCTGCTGCGTACCGGCTTCCGGATGATCCTGGAGGCGGAGCAGGACATCGCGGTGGTCGGCGAGGCCGGGGACGGTCTGCAGGCCCTCGACCAGGTGCGTGCGCTGCAGCCCGATGTGGTGCTGATGGACATCCGGATGCCCCGCATGGACGGCGTCGAGGCGACCCGTCAGATCACCGGCCCCGGGCGGGACGGCCCGGCGAAGGTGCTGGTGCTGACCACCTTCGACCTCGACGAGTACGTGGTGGAGGCGCTGCGGGCCGGGGCGAGCGGCTTCCTGCTGAAGGACGCGCCCGCCAATGAGCTGGTCCAGGCGATCCGGGTGGTCGCGGCGGGCGAGGCGATGCTCGCGCCGAGCATCACCCGCAGGCTTCTCGACAAGTACGCGGACCATCTGCCCTCGGGCGAGGAGCCGGTCCCGGACACGCTGCACACGCTGACCGAGCGCGAGGTGGAGGTGCTCAAGCTGGTCGCGCGGGGGCTGTCCAATGCCGAGATCGCGGCGGATCTTTTCGTCAGTGAGACGACTGTCAAGACGCATGTGGGCCATGTGCTGACGAAGCTGGGCCTTCGGGACCGGGTGCAGGCCGCGGTGTACGCGTACGAGAGTGGTCTGGTGCGCCCCGGCGCGCAGTAGTTCTCCGGACGGAGCACGCGAAAAGCGGCGGCGGGCATCGGCCCGCCGCCGCTTGTTCATGGCACGCAGCTCACACGGTGCCGCGGCCCAGCTCCCACAGCTGAAGGTCCGAGCTGGAGTTGACCACCCGCTCGACGCCGGTGACGCCGGTGCGCGCCGCGACGTACTGCTTGCCCTGCCACAGCGGCAGGAAAGGCACGTCGTTGGCGACGATCTCCTGTATCTGCGTGAAGGCCTGGGACGCGGAGGTGCGGTCGGCGGCCTTCCGCGACTGCGGGATGAGGTCCCGCGCCTCGGTGCTCACGTACGGGGTGTTGAGGAAGTTGCCCTTGTCCAGGAACGGCGCGATGAAGCTGTCCGGGTCCGGGAAGTCGGGGAACCAGCCCATTCCGTAGACCGCGTACTCACCGCGCTTCTGGGCGGGGACGAACTTCGACCACTCGGCGCCCTCGATGGTGACGTCGAAGAGCTTGGTGGCGTTCAGCTGCTGCTTGAGCGCCTCGAACTCCTTGGCCGTACCGGCGCCGTAGTGGTCGGTCGTGTAGTGGAGCTTCAGCTTCACCGGGGTGGTGATGTCGGCCTTGCGCAGCAGCTCCGCGGCCTTCTTCTGGTTCGGCTCGCCGTACTTGTTGTAGAAGGAGTTGGTGTGCGCCCCGATGCTCGCCGGGATGAGCGAGTAGAGCGGCTCGGCGGTGGAGCCGTATACCTTGCCCGCGATGTGACCACGATCGACAACAGCGGCCATGGCCTGGCGGACGGCCTTGTCCTTCACCGACGGGTCGTTGGTGTTGAAGGCGAGGTAGCGGATCTCCAGGCCCGGCATCTCGGTGAGCTCGATGCCTTCCTTCGGGCTCTCGGACATGCTCTTGATCTGCTCGGGCGACATCGCCCGCGTCATCATGTCGATGTCGCCGGACTCGAGCGCCTGGCCCATCGAGTCGGAGTCCGCGAAGGAGCGCAGCTCGACCTTGTCGTTGCGGAGTTTGATGTCACCCAGGTAGTTGGGGTTCTTGGTGAAGGTGACCTTGGCGACGTGGCCGTCCTTGGTCTCGGCGCTCATGGTGTACGGGCCGGAGCCGTCGACCTGGAAGCCCTCGCGGAGCTTCTTGCCCTCGTACTTCTCCTTGCTCAGGATGGCGGCGACGGGCGTCGAGAGCTTGTACGGGAAGGTCGCGTCCGGCGTGGCGAGGTGGAAGACCACCTCGTCGCCGTTGGCCTCGATCGTGTCGATGTTCGCGAGGAGGGAGCTCACGCCGCTGTCGGCGTTGATGTCCAGGACACGCTGGATGGAGAACTTCACGTCCTCGGCGGTGATGGCACTTCCGTCGGCGAACTTCAGCCCGCTGCGCAGCTTGCAGCGGTAGCTCTCGCTGACCTTGTCCGTGAAGTCGCACGACTGGGCCGCTTCCGGCACGGGCGCGCCGCCGCCGCGCGGGGCGTGCATCAGTGTCTGGACGGTCTGCCGCAGGACGCTCCACGAACCGGTGTCGTAGGCGTAGGCCGGGTCGAGCGGCGCGGGTGCGTCTTCGGTGGCGACGAACTGGTCCGTGGTGCCCACGACAATGGCGTCACCGCCGCCGGACCCGCCTTTCGCCCCGCCGCAGGCGACAAGCACTGGCGCGAGCAGGCCGACCAAGGCCGGCAGCACCAAAGTCTTACGGTTCATCCTGGACGTTCTCCTCATCCGGCACTGGGATACAGCGATGTCTTCGGGAGCCTCCGTCGCGGCCGCCCGTTCGGAGCGGTGCGATCGGGAGGGGGAAACAGAGCGATCGGCACTGAGTTCCCCATGACTGGGTGGCGCCGAGACACATCGATGATGCGACGAAGTTCTCGCGACGAGATTAGTCGGCGACGCCAGGAAAGCGTGACCGGGCCCGAGTTGGGGCGTATGCGCTCAGTGATCGGTTATGCCTGTGAGTGGATGCCCCCACGGTGGAAGGATTCGTACACCTCTCCACCAATACGGACACAATGGCGCGTCCTGCACCCCAGGAAGGGGCGTGGAGTGGTCCGGACCAACATCACCCAGGCCACTCACAGTGACGAACGTCACGTGGTGAATTCTGCACCAACGGCACCGGATAACCCTCCGGGCTCGTCACGGAAAAGGCACGCTCGGCTGCCCAGAGTTTCCACTGCATTCGAGAAACACGGACCGTACAGGCATCAGTTCATTGTGGTGATGAGCGTACGCAGAAAACCAAGGTCCACTTCTTCGAGCGACCGTACGACCAGTCGCCCGTCGGCGGGCGCGATCGGGTGCACGGACGGCACGGCCACCACCCGGCAGCCCGCGGCCTCGGCGGAGGCGACACCGGTGGCCGTGTCCTCGATGACCGCGCATCTCGCGGGCTCGGCCCGCAGTCCGCGCGCGGCCAGCAGATAGGGGTCGGGGTGCGGCTTCGTGCGCGGCACCTCGTCGCCCGCGACCGACAGGGCGAAGGTGTGCGGGCGGAGCGAGGCGAGGACACGGTCGATGATGCGGCGGTGGGAGGCGGAGACCAGCGCCGTGGGCACATTGTGCCTGGCCAGCTCGGCCAGCAGCCGTTCGGCGCCCGGCATCATGGGCACACCGCGCCCGATCCGGTCCTCGAAGCGGTCATTGAGCAGCACGGTCAGCTCGGCGAGCGTGATGTCCGCGCCGGTCGCCTCGATGAGGTACGCGGCACTGCGCGTCATGGGGCCGCCGACCACCACCTCGCGCCACGCCTCGTCGAGATCGTGGCCGAGGTCCGCGAAGACGTCCACCTCGGCGTCCCACCAGAAGCCTTCGGTGTCCACGAGGGTGCCGTCCATGTCGAGAAACACGGCCTGAAGGGCGGAGCCTTCCGCCGAACGGGTCAGGGACGCGGGGACCGTACTGGTCATCCGGCACACCTCCACTGGGGACGAGAAGGCCGGCCGCCTCCCAAGTGGGGAAGGCAACCGGCCTGCACTGGACCGACAAGTGTACGTCTCGGGCGGCTAACGTGCGTTGAAGTACTTCGCCTCGGGGTGGTGGATCAGGATCGCGTCGGTGGACTGCTCGGGGTGGAGCTGGAACTCCTCCGAGAGCTGGACGCCGATCCGCTCGGGCTCCAGCAGCTCGGCGATCTTCGCCCGGTCCTCCAGATCCGGGCACGCTCCGTAACCGAGTGAGAAGCGCGCACCCCGGTACTTCAGGGCGAACATGTCCTCCACATCGGCCGGGTCCTCGCCGGCGAAGCCCAGCTCGGCACGCACCCGGGCGTGCCAGTACTCGGCCAGCGCCTCCGCCAGCTGCACGGACAGGCCGTGTAGTTCGAGGTAGTCGCGGTACGAGTCCGACTCGAAGAGCTCTGCCGTGGCTTCACCGATCTTGGAGCCGACGGTGACGACCTGAAGCCCGACGACATCCCGCTCGCCGGACTCCTCGGGGCGGAAGAAGTCGGCGAGGCACAGGCGGCGGCCGCGGCGCTGGCGCGGGAAGGAGAAGCGGGTGCGCTCGGAGCCGTCCTCGTTCAGCAGGATCAGGTCGTCGCCCTTGGACACGCAGGGGAAGTAGCCGTAGACGACGGCTGCCTCCAGCAGGTTCCGGGTGTGCAGCTGGTCCAGCCAGCCGCGCAGCCGCGGCCGTCCCTCGGTCTCGACGAGCTCCTCGTAGGTCGGTCCGTCACCGGTGCGGGCCTGCTTGAGGCCCCACTGGCCCTTGAACAGCGCGCCCTCGTCCAGCCAGGACGCGTACTCCTTGAGCTGGATGCCCTTGATCACCCGGGTGCCCCAGAACGGCGGTTCGGGGATCGGATTGTCGATCGCGACGTCGGAGCGCACGGCGCCTTCTTCCGGGCGCTCCTCGACCACGGCGTTCGTCGTGGCGCGGACCCGGCGCTGCTTGAGCTCGGGCAGGACCGCCCCGGGGACGCCGCGCTTGACCGCGATCAGCGCGTCCATCAGGCGCAGGCCCTCGAAGGCGTCGCGCGCGTAGCGAACCTCGCCCTCGTAGATCTCATGCAGGTCCTGCTCGACATACGCCCTGGTCAGCGCCGCTCCGCCGAGGATGACCGGGTAGTCGGCGGCCATCTTGCGCTGGTTGAGCTCCTGCAGGTTCTCCTTCATGATCACCGTGGACTTCACCAGCAGGCCGGACATGCCGATCACATCGGCGCGGTGTTCCTCGGCCGCCTCCAGGATCGCCGAGACCGGCTGCTTGATGCCCAGGTTGACGACGTTGTAGCCGTTGTTGGAGAGGATGATGTCGACGAGGTTCTTGCCGATGTCGTGGACGTCGCCGCGGACGGTCGCCAGGACGATGGTGCCCTTGCCCTCCGCGTCGGACTTCTCCATGTGCGGTTCGAGGTAGGCGACCGCGTTCTTCATGACCTCGGCGGACTGCAGGACGAAGGGCAGCTGCATCTGGCCGGAGCCGAAGAGCTCGCCGACGACCTTCATGCCGTCCAGGAGCGTCTCGTTGACGATGCCGAGGGCGGGGCGGGTCTGGAGCGCCTCGTCGAGGTCGGCCTCCAGGCCGTTCTTCTCGCCGTCGATGATGCGGCGCTTGAGGCGCTCGTCCAGCGGCAGGGCGAGGAGCTCCTCGGCCCTGCCCGCCTTCATCGACTTCATGTTGACGCCCTCGAAGAGCTCCATGAGCTTCTGCAGGGGGTCGTAGCCCTCGCTGCGGCGGTCGTAGATGAGGTCCAGGGCCACCTGGACCTGCTCCTCCTCGAGACGCGCGATGGGAAGGATCTTGGACGCGTGCACGATGGCCGAGTCGAGGCCCGCCTTGACGCACTCGTCGAGGAACACGGAGTTGAGGACGACCCGGGCGGCCGGGTTCAGGCCGAAGGAGATGTTCGACAGGCCCAGCGTGGTCTGCACATCGGGGCGGCGGCGCTTGAGCTCACGGATCGCCTCGATGGTGGCGATGCCGTCCTTGCGGGACTCCTCCTGGCCGGTGCAGATCGTGAAGGTCAGCGTGTCGATGAGGATGTCGCACTCGTGCACGCCCCAGTTGCCGGTCAGGTCGTCGATGAGCCGCTCGGCGATGGCGACCTTGTTCTCGACCGTACGGGCCTGGCCCTCTTCGTCGATGGTGAGCGCGATGAGCGCGGCTCCGTGCTCGGCCGCGAGCCCGGTGACCTTCGCGAACCGCGACTCGGGCCCGTCCCCGTCCTCGTAGTTGACGGAGTTGAGGACCGCGCGGCCGCCCAGCTTCTCCAGCCCGGCCCGAAGGACGTCGACTTCGGTGGAGTCGAGCACGATGGGCAGCGTCGACGCGGTGGCGAAACGGCCGGCCAGTTCCTCCATGTCGGCGACGCCGTCCCGGCCCACGTAGTCGACGCAGAGGTCGAGCATGTGCGCGCCCTCGCGGATCTGGTCCCTTGCCATCTCCACGCAGTCGTCCCAGCGGCCGTCCAGCATGGCCTCGCGGAACTTCTTGGACCCGTTGGCGTTCGTCCGCTCGCCGATGGCCATGAACGAGGTGTCCTGACGGAACGGCACGGTCTGGTAGAGGGACGCGGCGCCCGGCTCGGGGTGCGGCACGCGCTCGGTGGGCGCGAGATCGCGTACGCGCTCGACGACCTGGCGCAGATGCTCGGGCGTCGTACCGCAGCAGCCGCCGACCAGGGAAAGGCCGTATTCGCGTACGAAGGTCTCCTGCGCGTCGGCCAGCTCACCCGCCGACAGGGGGTAGTGCGCGCCGTTCTTGCCGAGCACCGGCAGGCCCGCGTTGGGCATGCAGGACAGCGGGATGCGGGAGTGCCGGGCGAGGTAGCGCAGGTGCTCGCTCATCTCGGCCGGGCCGGTGGCGCAGTTCAGGCCGATCATGTCGATGCCCAGCGGCTCCAGCGCGGTCAGGGCCGCGCCGATCTCCGAGCCGAGCAGCATCGTGCCCGTCGTCTCGACCGTCACGGAGCAGATGACGGGGAGGTTGGTGCCGGTCGCCTCCAGAGCGCGGCGGGCGCCCAGGACGGCGGCCTTGGTCTGGAGCAGGTCCTGGGTCGTCTCCACCAGGAGGGCGTCGGCGCCGCCCGCGATCATGCCCTCGGCGTTCTGCTGGTAGGCGTCGCGCAGCTTCACGTACGGGGCGTGTCCCAGGGTCGGCAGCTTGGTGCCCGGTCCCATCGAGCCCAGCACCCAGCGCTGCTGCCCGGTCGACGCCGTGAACTCGTCGGCGGCCTCGCGTGCGATCCGCGCGCCGGACTCGGAGAGCTCGAAGACCCGCTCGGGGATGTCGTACTCACCGAGGGCCGCGAGGTTCGCACCGAAGGTGTTCGTCTCGACGCAGTCGACGCCGACCTCGAAATAGGCCGAATGGACGGACCGGACGATGTCCGGGCGGGTCACATTCAGGATTTCGTTGCAGCCTTCGAGGTTCTCGAAGTCCTCGAGTGTCGGGTCCTGGGCCTGGAGCATCGTGCCCATCGCCCCGTCGGCTACGACCACTCGGGTGGCGAGCGCTTCGCGAAGGGCGTCGATTCGGGTCCGGCTGTCAGCGGAAGGGGTCGGCAGCGAGGCCATGGATGTGCTCCCTGGGATGCGACGGCTGTCGGCTTTGCGCCTCCGGTGGAAGGCGCACGAAGCCAGCCTAGCCGTGCCCGCCGAAACAGGGCGTGGCCGTCCCACGGGGCGGGACAGCATCATGTCCTCGCCGCACCGGATGGTCTTTCGGACACGAAGGATTCACTCTGTGGTGACCAAGGTCGGCATCGACCGATAGTGTTCAGCATTGTCGAACCGCAGTGAGAAGGGCCGAGCGATGGCGAAAAACATCCAGTCACTCGAGCGGGCGGCGGCGATGCTGCGACTGCTCGCGGGCGGGGAACGCCGACTGGGCCTGTCGGACATCGCTTCCTCGCTCGATCTTGCCAAGGGCACCGCCCATGGCATTCTGCGCACGCTGCAGGCCGAGGGCTTCGTCGAACAGGACCCGGCGTCCGGCCGCTACCAGCTGGGGGCCGAGCTGCTCAGGCTCGGCAACAGCTATCTGGACGTCCACGAGCTGCGTGCCCGCGCTCTGGTCTGGACGGACGACCTGGCGCGGTCCAGCGGCGAGAGCGTCCATCTCGGGGTGCTGCACCAGCACGGCGTGCTCATCGTGCACCACGTCTTCAGGCCCGACGACAGCCGCCAGGTGCTGGAGGTGGGGGCCATGCAGCCGCTGCACTCCACCGCGCTGGGCAAGGTGCTCTCGGCGTTCGACCCGGTGGCCCACACCGAGGTCATGGAGGTGGAGCGCAAGAGCTTCACGCCTCGGACGGTCACCGGCGTGGAGGAGTTCGAGCTGGTGCTCGACCACACCCGGGCGCGGGGCTGGGCGGCCGATGTGGAGGAGACCTGGGAGGGCGTGGCCGCGGTGGCCGCCCCGATCCACGACCGGCGCCGGATGCCGGTGGGGGCTGTCGCCATCACAGGTGCGGTCGAACGGGTATGCAGCGCGGGCGAGTTGCGGTCGGAGCTGGTCGCGGCAGTACGGGACTGCGCACGCTCGGTTTCGCGCGACCTCGGCGCCGGGCGATTCTGACCGTTCTGTCGCATCATCGATAACGATCCGATTTTCGGCCACACAACCCTTGACGTCGTGTTAACCCTGGCGCAAAACTGCCGTGCATCGGTCGGCATTGTCGAACACCTACCGGCAATACACGCTAGGGTGTGGCAACGCCAAGCCGAGAACGCCCTCACCTGAGGGCGCGGACCACCGGAGGGACCCGGGGTTCGCCTTCCCCCGAAGGACAAAGGAGTCGCGGGTGTCCAACTCCGACATCTTCATCGGCGAGATCATTGGTACCGCCGTTCTCATCCTGCTCGGCGGCGGCGTGGTCGCCGCAGTCGTACTCAAGCGCTCGAAGGCGCAGAACGCCGGCTGGCTGGCGATCACCTTCGGGTGGGGCTTCGCGGTCTTGATCGCGGTTTACATGACGGGCACACTGTCCGGCGCCCACCTGAACCCGGCCGTCACCGTCGGCATCGCGATCAAGGACAGCGACTGGAGCAACGTTCCGCTCTACATCGCCGGACAGATGGTCGGCGCCATGCTCGGTGCCGCCCTGGTCTGGATCGCGTACTACGGACAGTTCCAGGCGCACCTCACGGACCCGGAGATCATCTCCGCGCCTCCGCACGAGGAAGGCCTGGTCAGCGAAGAGGCCGCTCCGAAGGCCGGCCCGGTGCTCGGTGTCTTCTCCACCGGACCCGAGGTCCGCGTGGTGTGGCAGAACCTGGCCACCGAGATCATCGGCACCGCGGTGCTCGTCCTTGCGGTACTCACACAGGGCCTCAACAACAGCGGCAAGGGTCTGGGCGTCATCGGCGGACTGATCGTCGCGCTCACCGTGGTCGGCATCGGCCTCTCGCTCGGCGGCCCGACGGGCTACGCAATCAACCCCGCCCGCGACCTGGGCCCGCGTATCGTGCACGCCCTGCTTCCGCTGCCCAACAAGGGCGGCTCGGACTGGGGCTACGCCTGGATCCCCGTCGTAGGACCGCTGGCCGGCGGAGCCCTCGCGGCGGGTATCTACAACCTCGCGTTCGCCTAAGCCCTCCCTTCGAACTCGCAGGAGCACCCCGTGACTGACGCACACACCACCGGCCCCTTCATCGCGGCCATCGACCAGGGCACCACCTCCAGCCGCTGCATCGTCTTCGACACCGACGGCCGCATCGTCTCCGTCGACCAGAAGGAGCACGAGCAGATCTTCCCGAAGCCGGGCTGGGTGGAGCACGACGCCGCCGAGATCTGGACCAACGTCCAGGAGGTTGTCGACAGCGCCGTCGCGAAGGCGGGCATCACCTCCGCCGACGTCAAGGCCATCGGCATCACCAACCAGCGTGAGACCACTGTCCTGTGGGACAAGAACACCGGCGAGCCGGTGCACAACGCTCTCGTCTGGCAGGACACCCGCACCGACGCGCTCTGCAAGGAGCTCGGCCGCAACGTGGGCCAGGACCGCTTCCGGCGCGAGACGGGCCTGCCCCTCGCCTCGTACTTCGCCGGACCGAAGATCCGCTGGCTGCTCGACAACGTCGAGGGCCTGCGCGAGCGCGCCGAGCGCGGCGAGATCCTCTTCGGCACCATGGACTCCTGGGTCATCTGGAACCTGACCGGCGGCGTCGACGGCGGCCACCACGTCACCGACGTCACCAACGCCTCGCGCACCATGCTGATGAACCTGCACACCCTCGACTGGGACGAGAAGATCCTCCAGTCGATGGACGTGCCGGCCGCGGTGCTGCCGGAGATCCGCTCCTCCGCCGAGGTGTACGGAGTCGCCAAGGGCGGCGCCCTCGCCGGTGTGCCGGTCGCCTCGGCGCTCGGTGACCAGCAGGCGGCGCTGTTCGGCCAGACCTGTTTCTCCGAGGGCGAGGCCAAGTCCACGTACGGCACCGGCACCTTCATGCTGATGAACACCGGTCACGAGCCCGTCAACTCGTACAACGGCCTGCTGACGACCGTCGGTTACCGGATCGGCGACCAGCCCCCCGTGTACGCGCTGGAGGGTTCCATCGCCGTCACCGGTTCGCTGGTGCAGTGGATGCGCGACCAGATGGGCCTGATCAGCACTGCCGCGGAGATCGAGACCCTCGCGCTGAGTGTCGAGGACAACGGCGGCGCCTACTTCGTACCGGCCTTCTCCGGCCTGTTCGCCCCGTACTGGCGCGACGACGCCCGCGGTGTGATCGCCGGCCTGACCCGCTATGTCACCAAGGCGCACATCGCGCGTGCCGTGCTCGAGGCCACCGCCTGGCAGACCCGCGAGATCAGTGACGCCATGACCAAGGACTCCGGCGTCGAGCTGACCGCGCTCAAGGTCGACGGCGGCATGACCTCCAACAACCTGCTGATGCAGACCCTCTCGGACTTCCTGGACGCACCGGTGGTGCGCCCGATGGTCGCCGAGACGACCTGCCTCGGCGCTGCCTACGCCGCCGGTCTCGCCGTCGGCTACTGGCCGGACACCGACGCGCTGCGGGCCAACTGGCGCCGGGCCGCCGAGTGGACCCCCCACATGGATGCGGCCCAACGGGACCGCGAGTACAAGAGCTGGCTCAAGGCCGTCGAGCGGACCATGGGCTGGCTCGAAGACGACGCTGACGAGGAGTAATTCGAGATGACCACCCTGCGATGCGTCCCTGCCCTGGGGACGCACCCGGCCGGCTCCCTTCCGAGCCGCGCCGAGACTCGGGAGCACCTTTCCAAGGCGACATACGACCTCCTGGTGATCGGCGGCGGCATCCTGGGCATCTCCACCGCCTGGCATGCGGCGCAGTCCGGGCTGCGGGTGGCTCTGGTGGACGCCGGCGACTTCGCCGGCGCCACCTCCTCCGCCTCCTCCAAGCTCCTCCACGGCGGTCTGCGCTATCTGCAGACCGGCGCGGTGAAGCTGGTCGCGGAGAACCACTTCGAACGGCGCGCGGTCTCCCGCCAGGTGGCTCCCCACCTGGCGAACCCGCTCACCTTCTATCTGCCGGTCTACAAGGGCGGACCGCACGGCGCGGCGAAGCTCGGTGCAGGCGTCTTCGCCTACTCCGCGCTCTCCGCGTTCGGTGACGGCGTCGGCCATGTCATCAGCGCGTCCAAGGCGCAGCGCGACGTTCCCGAGCTGCGTACGGAGAACCTGAAGGCCGTTGCCGTGTACGGCGACGACCAGATGAACGACTCCCGGATGGCGCTGATGACCGTCCGCGCGGCCGTCGCCTCCGGCGCCACCGTCCTCAACCACGCCGAGGTCACCGGCCTGCGCTTCACCAGGGGCCGGGTCACCGGCGCGGAGCTCAAGGACCGTATGGACGGCACCGAGTTCGGCGTCAGCGCGCGTCTCGTACTCAACGCCACCGGGCCCTGGGTCGATCACCTGCGCACGATGGAGGACCCGAACGCGGCCCCGTCCATCCGGCTGTCCAAGGGCGCGCACCTGGTGCTCAAGCGCACCTCGCCCTGGAAGGCCGCGCTCGCGACCCCGATAGACAAGTACCGCATCACCTTCGCCCTCCCCTGGGAGGACATGCTGCTGCTCGGCACGACGGACGAGGAGTACGAGGGCGATCCGGCGGACGTCGCGGTCAACGACAAGGACGTCACGCAGATCCTGGACGAGGCCGCGTTCTCCATCCGCGACCAGCAGCTGTCCCGCGATCTGATCACGTACTCCTTCGCGGGTCTGCGGGTGCTGCCCGGCGGTCCCGGCAACACCTCGAAGGCAAAGCGCGAGACGGTTGTCACGGAGGGCCGCGGCGGCATGCTGTCGGTGGCCGGCGGCAAGTGGACGACCTTCCGCCACATCGGCCGCACCGTGATGAACAAGCTGGCCGCCCTGCCCGGGCAGCCGCTGGCCGACGACATGGAGCCGATCTCGCGGCTGCCGAAGAAGGTCCCGCTGCCCGGTATCGCCAACCCGAACGCGGTGGCGCACCGGCTGCTGGTCGACGGCGGCACGCCGGGCCCGCGGATGGCCGCGGACACCGCGCGCCACCTCGCCACGCACTACGGTTCGCTCTCGTTCGACATCGCCCGGCTCGCCAACGACGACCCGGCGCTGGCCGAGCGCATCCACCCGGACGCTCCCGAGATCTGGGCGCAGGTCGTGTACGCGCGTGACCACGAGTGGGCCGAGACGGCCGACGATGTGCTGCGCCGTCGTACGACGCTGACGATCCGGGGTCTCGCGACGGACGAGATCCGGAGCAAGGTCGAGGATCTGCTCGGCAAGTAGCGCAGGTCGGTAAGGGGCGGTCGCAAGAGCGGCCGCCCCTTACGCATGCCCACTGGGGGACGCATAATGGGGCCCGATACATCGGATGTATGGAGGTCGCCCATGGCCGTAACCGACGAGGCCATCGAGAAGATCAAGGCAATGATCGTCTCGGGTGCGCTGCGCCCCGGCGACCGCCTCCCCAAGGAGAGCGAACTCGCCGCCGAGCTGGGCCTGTCCCGCAACTCACTGCGCGAGGCGGTGCGCGCGCTGTCTCTGATCCGCATCCTCGATGTGCGGCAGGGCGACGGCACGTATGTCACCAGCCTGGACCCGCAGTTGCTGCTCGAGGCGCTGAGCTTCGTCGTGGACTTCCACCGGGACGACACGGTGCTGGAGTTCCTGGCCGTACGCCGCATCCTGGAGCCCGCCGCCACGGCGATGGCCGCGACGCGGATCAGCGAGAGCGAACTGGACGTACTGAGCGCGCAGTTGGACGCGCTGGGGCCGCAGCCCTCGGTGGAGGAGCTGGTCGCCGCCGACCTCGAATTCCACCGCGCCATCGTTCAGTCGTCGGGCAATTCGGTGCTCTGCTCCCTGTTGGACGGTCTCTCAGGTCCGACCACCCGCGCCCGCGTGTGGCGCGGCCTGACCCAGGAGGACGCGGTCGGCCGCACGCTGCACGAGCACCGGGCGATTGTGTCGGCGCTGCGGGAGCGGGACGGGGAGGCGGCGAGGTCGTGGGCGACGGTGCATATCGCGAACGTGGAGCACTGGCTGAGGTCCTCGCTGTAGCGCCTGCGGCGGGCTCGTTCCCCACCCCGCCCCTTCCCGAACTGGGGCTCCGCCCCAGACCCCGCGCCTCAGACGCCGGCGAGGCTGGAATGTGCGGCCCGTCCGGCGTTTGAGGACATGCGGCGCACCCCGCGGGTAGAACATCGGACCTTTGCCGGTCATCCGATGTATGGCGCCGCTCACGGGCCATCGTCCAGGGCCGGGGCCGAATTCTCGTGCACAGCTCGGATGAATCGAGGGGTGAGTACGGGGCTTCTCCGACGTATGCCCGACAGAGCGGAAGTTCACCCTGGCGTGCACGGGGGCTGCGGCCGGGCACCCGGTAAGCCGTAAGGTTGGGGCGTAGACAAGGGAACTTCGGAAGGGAGGCACTGGGTGATCGAGCTCGAGGGGGTACCCGAGCTGATCGACCCGGTCATGGTGGCCGCGTTCGAGGGCTGGAACGACGCCGGCGACGCCGCCTCCACCGCGGTCGCACACCTGGACCGGGAGTGGAAGGGCGAGGTGTTCGCGGCGCTCGACGCCGAGGACTACTACGACTTCCAGGTCAACCGTCCCACCGTGTGGCTGGACGGCGGGGTACGGAAGATCACCTGGCCCACCACCCGGCTCTCCGTGGTCCGCATCGGCGGCGACAAGCCGCGCGACCTGGTGCTCGTGCGCGGTATCGAGCCGTCCATGCGCTGGCGCTCGTTCTGCAACGAGATTCTGGGCTTCGCCCATGAGCTGGGCGTCGAGATGGTGGTGATTCTGGGCGCGCTGCTCGGCGACACCCCGCACACGCGGCCGGTGCCGGTCAGCGGGATCACCTCGGACCCGGACCTGGCCAGGACCATGGATCTGGAGGAGACCAGATACGAGGGTCCGACCGGGATCGTCGGCATTCTCCAGGAGGCCTGCACCCACGCGGGTGTTCCGGCGGTGAGCCTGTGGGCCGCGGTGCCGCACTATGTGTCGCAGCCGCCCAATCCCAAGGCGACGCTGGCGCTGCTCAACCGTCTGGAGGACCTGATCGGTCTGCGGATCCCGCTGGGCGAACTGGCCGAGGACGCCCGGGCGTGGCAGCTCGGCGTGGACCAACTGGCCGCCGAGGACAGCGAAGTGGCGGAGTACGTCCAGACGCTGGAGGAGGCTCGGGACACCGCGGAGCTTCCGGAGGCCACGGGCGAGGCGATCGCCCGCGAATTCGAACGGTATCTGCGGCGGCGCGACGGCGGTCCGGGGCATGCGACCGACGGCGGCGAGGGCGGTTCGTATCTGCGCGACACCTCCAGCGGGCGCACCCGTCCGCCGATGCCGCCCCGGGCGGAGCCCGAGGCCGACGCGGACGGCGATACCGGCGACGAGGACGACTCGTCGGAGGACTGAGTACGGCACCGGGGCACGGACATGAGAAGCGGGGCGGCACCTCACCGGTGCCGCCCCGCTCACGTAGAGCTCCGTACGGCTCAGACCTGATCCACCGCTACGGCGTCGTACGTCGTGTCGGGTGTGGGCTCCACATCGAAGCGGGCGTTGGGCAGATAGATCCGGTCGCCCCAGGCGGCAGCCGTGGTGGGGATCTTGAAGCGCGGATCGGTGATGCGCGCGATCGCCCTGCCTCGGGTGCCGGACTCGTTGAGCCGCAGCACGTCGATGGCGTTCTGCTGCTGCTGTACGACATAGAGCGTGCGGCCGAGCAGCAACAGGCCGTCCCCGTTGGGGAGTTTGGTGTCGCCGATGTCGACCCTGCGGGCGGCTCCTGTACGCGGGTCGACGCGCATCAGACCGCCGCCGCCGGCAAAGGCGTTGACCACCAGCAGTGCGCTGCCGTCCGGTGCGCGCTCGATGCCGTTGGCCGTGAAGCTCGGGCCCTGCTGCCAGTCGCCGGTCAGCGGGACGGTGGTCACCGTGTCACCGGGATCGCCGTGCCGGTCCAGTGGGAGCCGGTAGATCTGCGGTGCGAACGAATCCGTGAACCAGGCGGCGCCCGGCGTGAGGATCACGTCGTTGACGAAGGTGGAATCCGAGCCGACGGCAAAGGACTTCAGCAGCTCCCCCGAGCGGACATCGGCGACCCGGATCTCCCGGCTCGGGCCGCCGCTGAGGAACAGCAGGCGCTCCCGACGGTCGATTTTCAGTCCGATCACGGGGTGAGCGGCGCCGCCGCCCTGGCTGATGACGCGTCCACGGCCCGTGGCCAGGCTCGCTCGGTAGATGCCGCCGTTCGCTATCGATCCGAAATAGGCACAGGGACTCTTTCCGATGGTGATGCCCTCGGGCTGAAAGCCAGTCGGCAACGGGAATTGCGCGGGCCATCGCGCCCCGGTGGATTCGGCCGCGCGGGCCACCCCTTCCAGAGGGGCGAGCAGAGCCGCGCCGCCGAGGGCTGCGACCGTCCCGAGAACTCTTCGACGTGCTAAGGGACCGTTCATTGAGCGTCCTTCCGACACACGTTCCACAGACGCTCTCACCTCAGCACACACCATGCGACTCTGCAGTGTTTGGCCGAATTGCGGCGTGACATCGCCTTCAAGCCGAAATGCACGGGCTGCCCAACCAGCTTGAATTCAAACGTATTTCGTTCAGCGGGGTGGACGTACCGCGGTGTCGGTAGCAGGGTGGCCACCGGCACCACGGAGCACAGCCACGGAGCACCCACCCGGCACAGACACGGAGCACGCACCCGAAGGGAGCGGTCACCGCGATGACCGATCAGGCACTCCCAGGTCAGGGCCCCGGAACGACGGGCCCTGGACCCGACGGAGCTGGATTCACCTATCAAGGAGCCGAGCCGGAGCTGATCGTCGTCGCACGGGCCGAGGCCCGGCTGCGCGCCGGCACGGATCGCGTACGGTCGGCCTCCGGGGCGGACATCTCCGCCCTCAACATGTTCCTCAGCGACGAACAGCTCGCCCTGGAGCCGCTGTTCGGCAATGAGGAGCGGACCCGGTCCGCCCTGCCCTCGCCGCCCGCCGGGCCGGCCGGACGGGGCGTGATGCCGGACCTCTCGCTCTTCTATCGCGTACGGGGCGGGGGCGACCGGGCCCTGGAGCTGACCGCCCGGCTGGCGGCCCTCCCCGAGATCGAGACGGCATACGCCAAACCCGGCGCCGTTCCCGCGCGGACGGCACCACAGGGCCCACCTGCGCCGGCCGCCCTGACGGAAGAGGCCAAGCGGCTCAAGGAGGGCGCGCCCGCGACCCCCGACTACACCGGCCGCCAGGGCTACTTGCGGCCCGCGCCCGAAGGAGTGGACGCGTACTGGTCCTGGCAGCGTCCCGGCGGCTCGGGACAGGGCGTCACCGTCGTCGATGTCGAGGGCGCCTGGCAGCTGGGCCACGAGGACCTGGCGGACAGGCTCGCGGGCATCGTCGTCGGCAATCCGGTCCAGGATGTCGCCTGGCGCAACCACGGCACGGCGGTCCTGGGCGTCATCGGCGGCGACCGCGACGAGAAGGGCATCACCGGGATCGCGCCGGAGGCGGTGACCGCGGCCGCCTCGTTTCAGGGCACCGGCTCGGCCGCGGCCATTCACGCGGCGGCCGAAAGGCTCTCCCCCGGCGACATCCTGCTCATCGAACTCCACCGGCCGGGACCGAGGTTCGACTTCGAGGAGCGCGACGACCAGCGCGGCTACATCGCGCTGGAGTGGTGGCCGGACGACTGCGCGGCGATCCGCTGGGCGAGCGAGAAGGGTGTCCTGGTCGTCGAGGCGGCGGGCAACGGCGCCGAGAGCCTGGACGACGCGCTGTACGAGCGCAGGCCCGACGAGTTCCCCGAGTGGTGGCGCAACCCCTTCAACCCGTCGAACCAGTCGTCCGGGGCGATCCTCGTCGGAGCGGGCGCTCCCCCGCCCGGGACGCACGGCCGCGACCACGGTCCCGACCGCTCGCGGCTGGCGTTCTCCAACTACGGGGCGCGTATCGACGCCCAGGGCTGGGGCCGCGAGGTCACCACGACCGGCGGTTTCTGGGACCGGGCGGGTGATCTCCAGGGCGGCGCCGAGGAGATCGCCTGGTACACCGACACCTTCTCGGGCACCTCGTCCGCCTCGCCGGTCGTGGTCGGCGCGCTGGCCTGCCTGCAGGGCATCCTCAGGGCGGCGCAGCTCGCTGCGATGAAGCCCGAGCAGGCGCGCGAGGTCCTGCGCAGGACCGGTTCTCCGCAGCAGGACGCCCCGGGACGGCCCGCCTCGCAGCGGATCGGCAACCGCCCCGACATCAAGTCCGCCGTCACCCACCTGATCCCTGCCTCGGTCGGCTCGGGCCGGGCGGAGCGGTACTGGGACGAGCTGATGCCGTATCCCCGTGAACTTCCGCCGCGCATGAGGCTGTTCGTGGCCGGCGCGTGGCGCAACCTCAACCACCCCGCCCCCGACATCCGCCAGGCGGTCCATGCCGCCTTCGCGGGGGGACGGCCGGACGTTCGCGTCTGGTACTCGGACGACGAGGTCGTGGGCCTGGTCGTCGCTGGATGAACCGCGGATGAAACCGCCGGAGCAATCGCCGGAGGAAATCGAAAGGGAAGGTGAACATCGCATGAGCACCACCCCGCAGATGAACCCCAGCACCATGAGCCAGCAGTACGGACAGCAGCAGTACGCGCAGCAGGGCGCGAGCACGGCACCGCCCCAGATGGGCCACCAGAGCCAGCAGAGCCACATTCCGCTCGCGCAGGAGATGCAGCAGCTCAGCCAGCAGCAGCCCTACCAGCACCTGCTCCAGCAGCTGGCCGGGCAGCAACACCAGCAGCAGCCGCTGGTGCTGCCGGGCGCGGTCGACAGCCAGGCCATCACGAGCGGCATCGCGACGAAGTTCTGGGACGTCGTGACACCGCTGCCCGGCCAGCCGTCCATCCTCTACCTGTTCATCAACAACGGCTGGCGCCGTCTGGTCAACCCCAACGCGGTGACGCATGACCAGGTCCAGGAGGCCTTCGCCTTCGGGCAGCAGGTCATCGGGATCTACGAGTCGACGAACGACATCATCCAGGCCGTCATCGTGAACAAGCAGTAGCGCCAACTCCCGCACAGAGGGCGCCGGGTGGGCAAGGGACCACCCGGCGCCCGATCATGCTCCGGCCACGTACCTATGCGCAGCTGAAGCGGGCCGCCGCCCAGTCGCCGTGGTCGCCCGCCTTCGAGCCGTTGGTGTCGGTGACCTTCAGCCGTACATGCCGCGCCCCGACGAGCGGCACATCGACCGGTACGGTCGCCGACGCGCCTGTCACCTTGGGCGAGGTCCACAGCACCTTGCCGTCCGCCTCGACCGAGAAGGCCACCTCCCCATAGCCGTTGATCTCGTCGTCGATGCCGACATCGGCGGTCAGCGCGGTGCAGCGCCCCCCGAGATAGACCTCGATGTCGGAGTCGGCGTGGGCGCCGATTCCCTTCTCGTACGTCGTGCCCGCCAGGGTCAGCACGTGCCCGTCGGCCGCGCCCGACTCGCCGTTGCTGCGGTCGCGTTCGGCGGGACCGTAGCCGTTGGCCGCGGTGAGCCAGTGAAGATCGCTCGCCCATGCGTCCGCGACCGGCGGCTGCGGCATCACCCCGACCGCGAACCGCTGAAGTGACGTGCGGTCGACGCCCGCCGCCCGATGCCGTGCGAGCGCGGTCAGCGTCGCCTCGCCGGGCGTGGCGTCCTTGGCCGGAGTGACGGCCACCTCGACGCGCCTGGTGGTCCCTGCCGGGATACGGTCCACGGCCTGGGCCGGGCTCACCTGCCAGCCCGCCGGGGCGTTCAGCGAGACCTGGACCGCGGTGGCGTCCCGGGTGCCCGCCGTGACGTCGACGGCGACCGTGCCCGCGACGCCCGCGCCGAGCTCCTGGCCGGCCGGGACGGCGACGGCAGCGGCGGCTGTGGCCACCGCGCCGCCGACGGCGCTGGTGTCCTTCAGCTCAAGACCGAAGCTCCGGTCGGTGCGCAGGGACGGCGTCTTGACGTTCACCACTCCGCCGCGGTCGTCCTGGTCGTACCACCAGCCCTGCGCGGCCTTCTCGTACGCCGCCTTCGAGCTGAGCCTCGGCAGCGCCCGGCCGTCGAGTGCGACCCTGCTCGGCGCGTCGCCGGTATGCACGCTGAAGCGGTACGGGCGTGTGGCCTGCTTGCCCGTGAACTGCCCCTGGCTCCCGCCGATCCGGACGGTCACATCGCCGGCTCCGCTGCTCGGCGCGGCCACGTCGGCGCGCTGGGTGGCGTACTTCCCCGCCCGGTGCTCGCGCGTGACGCCGTCGTCCTCGTACATCGTGAACGACGAGCGCCCCTGCGGGTAGATGTCCCAGGCGAGCGGGGAATCGGCGGTGCGGTCCGCGTACGAGCGGATGCCCGGCCACATCGGGACGGCCGCCCCGGCCTTCACGAAGAGCGGCAGTGTGTCGAGCGGCGCGCTGTAGCCGTCGACAGTGACGGGCCCTTCGTAGGTCCGTCCGCTCCAGTAGTCGATCCAGGTGCCCTTGGGCAGATAGATCCCGTCCCGTTTGACGGCGTCCTGGTAGACGGGCGCGACCAGGAAGTCCTCACCGCTCAGGAACTCGTACTTGGCCGCGTCGGTGGCCGCCTTGGGGTCGTCCGGGTACTCCAGGGCGAGCGGCCTGGCCAGTCCCACACCCGTGCTCGTCGCCTCGTGCGCGTAGGAGTAGATGTACGGGAGCAGGGACTCGTGCAGCTTGAGATAGCCGCGGTTGACAGTGGTGTACGGCTCGCCGTACCGGAAGGGCTGCTTGTCGTGGGCCGCCCAGCCGTCCATGGTCATCGTGACCGGCAGGAACATCTTCCACTGCAGATCGCGGGTGTACGTCTTGGGGCTGCCGCCGAAGATCCCGTCCACGTCGCCCGTGGTGTACGCGAGACCGGACATGCTCGCGCCCGCGTAGGTCGGGATCTGCCAGCGGATGTACTCCCAGCTGCCCGACTGGTCGCCGGACCACTGCACTCCGCAGCGCTGCGCTCCCGACCAGCTCTCCGGCGCCCAGGTGAAGCCGCGGGCGTCGCTGTTGTCCTCGATCCCCTTGTGCGCGTCCTTGCAGCCGTCGAGCGCGAACTTGTAGCCCTCGCCGACCCAGGCGACATCGAGTTTGGCGACGCGCTGGCCCGCCTTGACCTGCTCGGCGAGCTTGCCGATGCCGTCCTCTGTCCACAGGCCCATCTGCATCTTGCGGTCCCTGAGGCCCTGGCCGGTCTCCGCAAGGTTCTCGTAGCCGCACCCGTAGCCGTCGTTGACGAGCATCCAGCCGTTGGGCATGTCGTTCTGGACGTAGCCGTCGGCGACCTTGAGGGCGTCGAGGGTGTGGCGCTCGCCACGGTTGGCGTTGTGCAAGTAGCAGTCGGCGTCGCCGATTTCGAGGCCGTAGACGGGCGGCATGAAGGGCTTGCCGGTCAGCCTCGTGTACTGGCCGATGACGTCCTTGGCGCTCGGTCCTGCGAAGTAGTAGGCGTCGAAGCGCTGTTCCTTGGCGGTGGCCGTCACCGGGTCGTCGAAGGCGTACGTATTGGGCGCGTACGTGTTGCGGTAGACGCCGTAACCGGCCGAAGAGAGGTAGAACGGCACGGAGTTGGGATGCCCTCCGTCGTTCCAGTTGTAGTCGACGCCGACCTCGACGGTCTTGCCGCGGTGCGAGGTGTTGCCACGGCCGTTCTGCATTCCGGCGCCGTAGTACTGCTCGTCTGCGCCGCGGGCCAGGGTCTGGGTGGTCCTGTCCTGGTTCCAGGTCAGGCCCTTGGTCTCTGCCCAGAGCCGGGTGCCGTCGGCCCGGTGCAGGGCGAAGCGGAGCGGCGACTTGTACGCGCGCAGTGTGACCTTGGAGGTGCTGAGTTCGTACCGGTCGCCTCTGTCCTGCCAGGTCGTCGCGGGCGGGGCGCCCTGGGGCAGGACGATGTCCGTGCCCGTGGGGTCGGTGAAGGCGCCGTCCGGGGCGAGTTCGATACGGAAGGTCTCGGCGGAGACGAAACTGACGCGGGCGGTGGCGCGGCCGGCGGTCAGCCGGAAGACGGCTCCGTCGTGAGCGAACCCGGTGACGTCACCGACCGTCGTGTCGGCCGGTTCGGCCTGTGCGCCCGTGACCTGCGGCACAAGGGCGGCGAACAGACCGAGGAGCGCGGCAACGACCGCTGATCTGAAGCGTTTTGGGGATCTCATGGCGCTGTGTGTAACGCGTTGCCGCGTACATGACCATGGACTTGTGTCCGGCCGCTCCTGGACTTATCGAAGCCCGGGAGCGGCCGGAGCGGGTCTACAGGGCGACGCCCAGCAGGGCGTCGACGGCGCGCGAGACGAGGCCGGGCGCGCCCTCGTCCGTACCGCCTTCGGACTGCTGGAGCGCGGCCCAGCGGTCGACGGCGGCGAGCGCGGCGGGAGCGTCGAGGTCGTTCGCGAGGGCGTCGCGGATCTCCTCGACGAGCGCGTCGGCGGACGGCCCGTCGGGCCGGGACACGGCCGCACGCCAGCGGCCGAGCCGCTCCACGGCGTCCCGGAGCACGTCGTCGGTCCACTCCCAGTCGGCCCGGTAGTGGTGCGAGAGGAGCGCGAGTCGTATCGCGGCGGGGTCCACGCCGTCGCGGCGCAGCTTGGAGACGAAGACCAGGTTGCCCTTGGACTTCGACATCTTCTCGCCGTTCAGGGCGACCATGCCCGCGTGGACGTACGACTTGGCGAAGGGGTACTCGCCGGTGAGCGCCTGGGCGTGCGACGCGCCCATCTCGTGGTGCGGGAAGGCGAGATCGGATCCGCCGCCCTGCACGTCGAAGCCCATGCCGAGGTGGTCGAGGGCGATGGCCACGCACTCGATGTGCCAGCCGGGCCGCCCGCGGCCGAGGCTGCCGCCGTCCCAACTCGGCTCGCCCTCGCGGGCGGCCATCCAGAGCATCGGGTCGAGCGGGTTCTTCTTGCCGGGGCGCTCGGGGTCGCCACCGCGCTCGGCGGACAGCGCCTTCATGGCCTCGGCGTCGTAGTGGGACACCTCACCGAAATGCGGGTCCGACTCGACCGAGAAGTACACGTCGCCTTCGAGCTCGTACGCGGCGCCGGCGTCCCGAAGACGCTCGACGAGCGGCACGATGCCGGGTATGGCCTCGACGGCGCCGATGTAGTGCTGGGGCGGAAGCATCCGCAGGGCGGTCATGTCCTCGCGGAAGAGCGCGGTCTCGCGCTCGGCCAGCTCGGTCCAGTCGTGCCCGTCACGGATGGCGCGCTCAAGGAGCGGGTCGTCGACGTCCGTCACGTTCTGGACGTACTGAACCTGCCGCTTGTTGTCGAGCCACACGCGCTGAACGAGGTCGAACGCGTTGTAGGTCGCCGCGTGACCGATGTGGGTCGCGTCGTACGGAGTGATGCCGCAGACGTAGATACGGGCGACGGGACCGGGGTCGAGGGTCACAGGACCACCGGTCGCGGTGTCGTGGATCCGGAGGTCGCGGCCCTTGCCAGGCAGGGCGGGGACCTCAGAAGCGGGCCAGGCATGCATGACACGAGCCTAACCGGACGGCGCTTCCACATACGACCCGGAGTCGGGTAGGGGTTGCCCGGTGCGCTGTCGGTGACCGTCGAGCACCCGCGCCGGGGTTGCCCGGTGCCGTGGGCTCGCCGTTCGGGGTCCGCTCCGGGGTGCAGCCGGGACTGCATGATTTACGGCGCGTCTCAGCCGTACCGAGGGGCGCGGGCGTCCCCGCGCCACAAATCACGCTCTACGTCCCGACTCCACCCGCTCCGCGGCCCCCTTGCGGGGTGACCTGCTCGGTCACCCGCACCGCGGAGACGCGGGTGCCTCGCTCGCGCCGCGGGAAGCGGATGCCCGGCTTGCGCCGCGAAGCCGGCGCTCGGGGGGTGTGGGGCGCCAGCCCCAACGTTGCACCTCCCTCTCGGGGACCCAGGCCTGCGCCGCGCAGCCGGCGCGGCGCGGGTGGCGGGCGCGGCGCGCCGCGAAGCTGGCGCCTGGGGTGTGGGGGCGTCAGCCCCCACGTTCCCCTCCGCCCCGGTGGGGACTGGGGGCCTGCCCCAGTTTCGGGATGGGGTGGGGTGGGGGAACAAACCCCGCCTCACACCGGCGGCCACGGAATCGCCGGCCACTCCCCCGACGGCACCGGATGCCTCCCCGCCCCCCTCAGCGCCTCCACCCGCCCCCTCAGCGCCTCCACCTCCGCCGCCGTCAGCAGTTGCGCCAGACGGGTGGCCAGCGGCCCGTCCGCCGACAGGGAGTCCGACAGGGACGCCAGCCCCGACAGTGCGTCCGCCGGGAGTGGATCCCCCGCCCACCCCCACAGCAGCGTCCGCAGCTTGTCGTCCACGTTGAACGTGACCCCGTGGTCGATCGCGTACAGATGACCGTCCGCCGTCGGCAGCAGATGCCCGCCCTTGCGGTCGCCGTTGTTGATCACCGCGTCCAGCACGGCCAGCCGCCGCAGCCGTACGTCGTCCGCGTGGACGAGCAGCGCCGTACGCCCCTCGCCGACCTCCGCGAAGCCGACCGCCTTCCAGCCCTCGCCCGGCTCCTCGTCCTCGACCAGGGCGAGGAGGGACTGTTCGGGGTCGGCCTCGATCCAGAGCTGGACCATGCCCTGGCCGTACGGCCCGTCCCGCAGGACCGTCGGCGGGACCAGGCCCCACCCCGTCGCCTCGGAGACCTCGTACGCCGCGACCTCGCGCTGTGCGAGCGTCCCGTCCGGGAAGTCCCACAGCGGCCGCTCCCCGGCGACCGGTTTGTACACGCAGTGGGCCTCTTCGCCCTCGTACGAGACGGAGCAGTACAGCACCGCGTTGGACGCCTCGCGGACCTGTCCGCGCACCTTGAGCTCCCCCTTGGTGAGGAGATCGAGTGCCGTCAGACTCCGCGGCGGTATCCGTTCTGGCGCGGGCATACGTGTCCTTCCGGATCGAGCGGCAGGCTGCACAGCGGGCACGGCGGCCGGCCGGCGTTGACCACGTCCAGCGCGCGTTTGGCGAAGGCCCTGGCCTGCGCACCGCTCAGCCGGACGCGCAGCATCGGCGGGCCGTTCTCCTCGTCCTGGAGCAGCCGCTCCTCGGCCTCGGCGAGGTCCTCCTCGGAGTCCGCGTCCAGCTCGACGAGCGCCTGCGCCTCGACGATCATGCGCTGTTCCTCGCCGTCCCAGGCGAGCGCCATCGTGCCGACCCGGAACTCCTCCTCGACCGGAGCGTCCAGCGGCGCCGTGTCCGAGACGTCGGCGGGCGCCACGGCCGGCACCGGCGCATTGCCCCCGGTGCGGCGTACCACCTCGTCCAGCAACTCGTCGATCCGCTCGGCGAGCGCGGCCACCTGGGTCTTCTCCAGGGCCACGCTGGTGACGCGCCCTGCGGCCGAAGCCTGCAGGAAGAACGTACGGCGTCCAGGCAGCCCGACCGTACCGGCCACGAACCGGTCCGGCGGGTCGTAGAGGAACACCTGACGGGACACGTTCTGTCTCCCTCGGGACGAGTGCGGAAGGTTGTCGAGCGGGCATGAAGGTTATCGAGCGGGCATACGGGTTTTCGGCCCGTCCACCCTACTGCGCGGAGCGATCACGGGGCGCCCGCGCCGCCCCCGACGACTCCGGCCCCGCCACCGCCGTTCCCGCGCGGCACCAGCGAGCCGAAGTCCCCGGTGTCACCGAGGCGCAGGAGAAACGGGCGGGTGCGTGTGTACCGGATCGCGGAGACGGAACACGGCTCCACATGAATCCGCTGGAACAGGTCGAGATGCATGCCGAGCGCGTCCGCCACCAGGGACTTGATGAGGTCGCCGTGCGAGCACATCACATACACCGCGTCCTCGCCGTGCGCGGCCTCCACGCGCGCGTTCCAGTCGCGTACGGCGTCGACGGCCCGCGCCTGCATCGCCCGCATCGACTCACCGCCGGGAAACTCCGCCGCCGACGGGTGCTGCTGCACGACTTCCATCAGCGGCTCGTCGGCGAGCTCGGCGAGCTTGCGGCCGGACCAGTCGCCGTAGTGGCACTCGCCGATCCGCTCGTCGGTCTGCAGCTCCAGTCCGGGCCGGGCGTCGAGGAGGGGCCGCAGCGTCTGCACGCAGCGCTCCAGCGGGCTGCTGACGGCCGCGGCGAGCGGCACGTCGGCGAGGCGTCCGGGCAGCTCGGCGGCCTGCGCGGCGCCGCGCTGGTCGAGGAAGACACCGGGGGTCCAGCCGGCGAGCACCCCCGCGGTGTTGGCGGTGGAGCGTCCGTGGCGTACGAGGATCAGCGTGGCCATGCCCGTCAGCCTAGGCCGACCTGCGCCAAGGGGTGCGCCTGGGCCGTGTGCGGGGAAGAATGCCTTCGTGATCGTGGACTGCGCCATCTATCGCGCGGGGCGCCGAACGCCGGGCCCCGCCGACTTCTCCGATGCCCTGGCCGAGGCGCGGGCCACGGGCGACGCCTTCCTCTGGATCGGCCTGTACGAGCCGACGGAGAAGGAGTTCGACCATGTCTCGGCGGAGTTCGGGCTTCATCCGCTGGCGGTGGAGGACGCACTCGACGCCCATCAGCGGCCCAAGCTCGAGGTGTACGACGATTCGCTGTTCGTGGTCCTCAAGCCGGTGGTGTACGCGCCGGAGAGCGGCGCCGTCACGACGGACGAGCTGATGGTCTTCATCGGTGACTCGTTCGTGGTGACCGTGCGGCACGGCGAGAGCTCGCCGTTGCATGCCGTACGGCTGCGTCTGGAGGCCGAGCCGGAGGTCCTCAAGCACGGCCCGACGGCGGTGCTGTACGCGATCAGCGACGCGATCGTCGACCACTACATCGATGTCGTCGGCGAGCTCCAGGTGGACCTGGAGGAATTGGAGACCGAGGTCTTCGCGCCGGTCGGCGGCGGTGCGCGCAACAGCGCGGTGCGGATCTACACCTTCAAGCGGCAAGTGCTGGAGTTCCGCCGGGCCGCCGGGCCGCTGGCGGCTCCGATGGCTCGTCTCGCGAGCGCGGGCGTGCCGTTCGTCCACCAGCACTCGCAGCCGTTCTTCCGGGACGTCAACGACCATCTGACGCGGGCGAACGAGCAGGTGGAGGGGCTGGACCGGCTTCTGTCGGACGTCCTGTCCGCCCATCTCGCGCAGATGGGCGTGCGGCAGAACGACGACATGCGCAAGATCTCGGCGTGGGCGGCCATGGTCGCGGTCCCCACGATGGTCGCGGGGATCTACGGCATGAACTTCGACCACATGCCCGAGCTGCGGTGGGTGTGGGCGTATCCGTTGGTAGTGGTGCTGATGGCCGGTGCGGTGTACGGCCTGTTCCGGCTGTTCAAGCGGCGGGGCTGGCTGTAGTCGCGCAGGATCAGAAGGCGGGGGCGACGGTCGGCGGACCGTCGAGCGCGCCCACGCGCTCCGGCATCCGCAGGCTGACCATCCGGTGCCAGCCGCCGAAGCGTTCGTAGCCGTACATCGCCTGGATGCCCACGCTCAGCGCGGCGGACTTGGCCCTGGGCCAGTGCAGCACGCGGCCCATGTGGTCCATCACGGCGAGGCTGACATCGCGGTAGACCTGGATCTCGGCGAGGGCGCTCTCACGCAGGACCCGCTGGATGGTGCGGCCGTGGCCCGCGGCGGCCAGACGCAGCAACTCCTCGTGGCAGTACGCCAGATGGTTGTCCTCGTCGTTGCAGATCATGGTGATGGCCTTGCCCAGCTCGGGGTGGTTGCCGAAGTACTTCACCAGCATGTCCATCTGGTCGGCCGCCCGCTGTTCGGTCACCCGGCTGTGCGAGAGGTAGACGACGATGTCCTCCTCGGTCAGCGGCTGGTCGCGGCGCAGCTTCTCGTGGGTGAGACCGATGCCCCGCTGCTCGAGCAGCATCGTGTAGTCGGTCTCGGGCGGGACGGGCACCGGCTGAAGATTCCGCTTCTTGAGCAGGGCGTTGAAGAGTCTGCCGTGCTTGTCCTCGTCGGCGCCGTGCCGGGCGATCTTGGGTGCGAGGGCACGCATGCTTTCGGGTACGAGGGCGGCGATACGGCCGTTCTCCCAGCCGCCCTGCGTCTCGCCGCTGGCGGCTATCGAGCAGAAGAGCTGGAATGCGTCGTCGCTGTCGACGATTTCCTGGAAAAGACTTCGGGCCGAAAGCATCACTGCACCTCCAAGAAGATGTCCGCAAATAAAGAGTCAAATGCGGTACGGGAGGCGAGGCAACAGGTAAGTCGTACAACTCCGCCGAACGGACGACGGCGGTACGCGACACGAAGGGGGCTCCGGGGAGTAACCCTGAAGGCCCCTCGGGCGTTGTGCTGCATGACGGCCGTGGCGGGGAAGACCCCCCGAGCCCCCACCACGGCCGCGGACTTCTCGACGGCGACAATCGCACTGCCCGGCTTGCCCGGCCCCAGGGGGCCGACCGGGTTACGCCAGGCCCGCGCGCTCCAGCGCTTCCGTACCCGCCCGCAGGGCGGTCAGGCGCTCGTCGAGCGTGAAGCCGGCCGGCGCGAGCGTCAGCGTCGTGACCCCGGCCGCCGCGTACGCCTGCATCCGCTCGGCGATCCGCTCCACCGGGCCCAGCAGCGTCGTCTGGTCGATCAGCTGGTGCGGGACCGCCGTGGCCGCGCCCGCCTTGTCGCCGGACAGGTACTTGTCCTGGATCTCGGCCGCCTCCTTCTCGTAACCCATGCGCTGCGCAAGCTGGTTGTAGAAGTTCTGCTTGCGGCTGCCCATGCCGCCGACGTACAGCGCGGTGTACGGACGGAACATGTCGGCCAGACCGCCCACGTCGTCGCCGACCGCAAGCGGCAGCGTCGGGCAGACGTCGAAGCCCTCCATCGTCAGCCCGGCCTTCTCGCGGCCCGCCCGGAGGTACTTGATCGCGGTGTCCTCGAGGTGCTCTGCGGACGGGAAGATCAGCAGCGCGCCGTCCGCGATCTCGCCGGTCTGCTCCAGGTTCTTGGGACCGATCGCGGCGATGTAGAGCGGGATGTGCTCGCGCTGCGGGTGCACGGTGAGCTTGATCGGCTTGCCCGGTCCGTCCGGCAGCGGAAGCGTCCAGTGCTCGCCCTCGTACGACAGGCGCTCGCGGGACATCGCCCTGCGCACGATCTCGACGTACTCACGGGTGCGGGAGAGCGGCTTGTCGAACTTGATGCCGTACCAGCCCTCGGAGACCTGCGGACCCGAGACGCCGAGTCCCAGGCGGAAACGGCCGCCGGAGAGGGAGTCGAGGGTGGCCGCGGTCATCGCGGTCATGGCGGGCTGGCGGGCCGGGATCTGCATGATGGCCGAGCCGACGTCGATGCGCTCGGTCTGCGCGGCGACCCAGGTGAGCACGGTGGGGGCGTCGGAGCCGTATGCCTCGGCGGCCCAGCAGACGTCGTAGCCGAGCTGGTCGGCCTCCTTGGCGACGGCGAGATTGTCGCTGTCCATCCCCGCGCCCCAGTAGCCGAGGTTGATGCCGAGCCGCATAACCGCTCCCTCTTACTGATCAGTAACGTCCCTGTTCCGGGGACTCTAGCGCGGGTTCGGGCGATCCGGCAGAGGGACGTTGTCCACAGGCTCTCTCAGGGTGGGCCGATGGCCAGTAATCTCGCGCCCATGGAGCAGAGGCATCTCGGCCGTACCGGCCTGCGCGTGTCCCGGATCGGGCTCGGCACCCTGACATGGGGGCGTGACACCGACGAGCATGACGCTGCCGACCAGTTGAAGGCGTTCTGGGAGGCGGGCGGCACGCTGGTCGACACGGCCGATGTGTACGGCGGCGGGGATGCCGAGTATCTGCTGGGGCAGCTCGTCGAGCGGCTCGTGCCGAGGCGCGATCTGGTCATCGCGACCAAGGCGGGCAGCGTGCCGGACCCGGACCGGCGCTTCGACGGCTCGCGCGGGCATCTCCTCGCCGCTCTGGACGCCTCGTTGGAGCGCCTCGGTACGGACTATGTGGATCTGTGGCAGGTCCACGCCTTCGATCCGGAAACCCCGCTGGAGGAGACACTCCAGGCGCTGGACATCGCGGTGAGCAGCGGGCGTGCGCGCTATGCGGGCGTGTCGAACTTCTGTGGCTGGCAGCTGGCGAAGGCGGCGACCTGGCAGCTTGCGTCGCCCGGGGTGCGCACGCGACTTGCGAGTACGCAGATGGAGTACTCCCTGCTGCAGCGGGGCGTCGAGCGGGAGGTGCTGCCCGCGGCGCTGGACCTGGGGGTCGGTCTGCTGCCGTCGTCGCCGCTCGGCCGCGGGGTACTGACGGGGAAGTACCGGCATGCCACTCCGGCGGACTCGCGGGGCGCCTCAGAGCAGTTGGCGCCGTTCGTGGAGCCGTATCTCGACGAGGCGGCGAGCAGCATCGTGGACGCGGTGGCGACGGCGGCGGACGGGCTTGCGGCGACGACGCTCCAGGTGGCGCTGGCATGGGTGCGGGACCGGCCGGGAGTGGTGGCGCCGATCGTCGGCGCGCGCAATGCGCAGCAGCTCACGGCCGCGTTGTCAGTGGAGGCGCTTAGTCTTCCTGACGAGATCTGCCAGGCGCTCGACGACGTGTCGGCGCCCGTGCACCGATATCCCGACCAGGACTGGAGCACGCTGTGACCGAGCCGGACGCGCCCGAGGCCGCGGACGCCACTGAGGCTGCTGAAGCCACTGGGGCCGCGGACGCCATCGAGGCCCCGGACTCCGCCGCCGACGAGACCGCTGAGGCCGCCTCGCCCGAGGAAGGCACGGCGGACACCGCCGCCGGTGACGCCGGGAAGGCCGCCGAGCTGTCCGAGGCCGAGGCCGAGCTTGCCGCGCAGCGGGAGTTGAGGGCCAGGATCGAGCAGCGCAAGGCCGAGAAGGCGGCGCCCATCGAGGCCGGCACCAAGCTCAGCGGGACGGCCGCCGATCTGCTCGCTGCCGTACGGGCGGTGGAGAGCGGCGAGAAGTCGGGCACCGCTTTCTTCGACTCCCCGGCACCCGCGCCGAGGCGACCCGCCCCCGCGGCGGCCGAGCCGGTGCGGCCCCGGGTTCCCGAGCCCGCCGGGGCACCCCGGGCGACCGCGCCGGAGACCGTCGACGGCGTGCGGTCCGTCCTCGTCGAGGGCGGTGCGCCCGAGGCGCTGGCGGGGCAGGTCGCGCAGGCGCTCGGGGAGCAGGCCGCGGAGATCCTGCGCGAGGATCCCTGGCGGCTGCTCTCGGTGCCCGGGGTGCGGCCGGAGCAGGCCGACGGTTTCGCCCGGGCGCTGCTCGGCGCCGAGTGCGGCCCGGGGGACGAGCGCCGCACGACCGCCCTGGTCGGCTGGCAGTTGGAGCGCGCGGCGCTCCAGGGTCACACCGCTCTCGAGTCGTCGGCCGTGCGCGCCGCGCTGGCCGAGCGGTCGGTGCCGGATCCGGACGAGGCCTTGCAGCAGGCCATCGCGGAGGGCGCGGTACTGGTCTTCCAGGACGGCGTCGAGGAGATCGAGCAGGCCGGGGAGGAGTCGGAGTCCGAACAGCCCGCCGTGCCGGTGCTGTTGGGCCTCGACCGTTACGCACTCGCCGAGGAAAGCCTCGCGGACGGGCTTGCGCGGCTGGCGAAGACCGGCACCGACGCCCGATGGGAGGCGGCGGAGGCGACCGAGCTGATCCGCGCGGTCGCGGTGAGCGGTCTGGTCGTACACACCGGAGGCGAGGCGGCGCGCGCCGAACCGGTGGCACTGGCCGAGGCCGCCGCGGAGCTGGGGCTGCGCGCGGTGATCGCGGTCCACAGCGAGAACGGCACCAGGCGGCTCGGCAGTGACGCGGTCACGTTCGACGGGCTGATCTCGGGTTCTCAGGGACCGGGCAGGGACGCGGACGGGGCCTTCGCACTCGACCTCCTGGTGGTGCTGGACGCGCCGCAGCTCGATGTGGAGACCGCCGCGATGCTGGTGGAGTCGATGCCGGACGGGAGCCGTCTGGTGCTGAGCGGCGATCCCGGTGTGCTGTGGTCGGCGGGCGCGGGCCGGGTGTTCGCCGATGTGCTGGCGGCCGGGGTGTGCCCGCAGATCGCCTCGCGCACGCCGGATCCTGGCCCGATCGGGGAGCTGGTCTCGGGCATCGGGATCGGCGAGCTGAACCAGGTGGAGGCGCCCGGCAAGGAGGTCGTCATCGTCCCGGTGCGCGACGCGGGCGAGGCGGTCCACCGTACGGTCCAGCTCGTCGCCGACTCGGTGCCCCGGGCCATCGGGGTGCCGACCGAGCAGACCCAGGTCATCACCGTCGGGCACGGCGGCTCCGCGGGCACCCGCGCGCTCAACGCGGCCCTCAAAGAACGGCTGAACCCCGGTCCCGGCCGGTTCGGCGGCTTCGACCCGGGCGACCGAGTGGCCTACGCCCCGGCGCTCGGCCGGACGCTTCCCGGCACCGTCGTCTCGGCGGACGCGGACGGCCTGCACCTGGACTGCCAGGGCACGCCCGTCGTCGTACCGAAGGAGCGGGTCGAGTCGGGCGTGCGCCACGGCTGGGCACTCACCGCGCACCAGGCAGCCGGGATGCGCTGGCCCGCGGCGGTGGTTGTGCTGCCGGGCGACGCGGCGCAGGGGCTGAGCCGGCCGTGGGTCTACACCGCGTTCAGCCGTGGCGAGCGTCATCTGTCGGTGGTGCACGGCGTGGACCAGGCGCTGCCGCGTGCGGTGGCGGAGATCCCGTCCCAGGACCGTACGACCCGGCTGCGGCCGCTGCTCGAAGGTCTGCTCGCCCCGGAACCGAGTCCGTAGGCGCATCCGGCGCCGAACCGCAGGCAGAAAGGCACGAGGCCCCCGCCGCTGGGATGCGACGGGGGCCCGGCTGGAAATCAAGCCGACCGGCCGCGGTCAGGACTCCGACTCGTCGAGATCGTCCATCCCCTCGCCCAGCTCGTCCTCGTCGAAGACCGAGCTGACGTCGAAGCGGCACACGACCCGCTGCGGGTCCGCCTGGTCGAAGGGCGTACTCAGCCACTCCCCCGGCTCCGGAAGATCGTCCGAGGCCGACACCCACAGCGTGGAGTCGCCCTCCTCCAGGCCGAACTCCTTGTGCCGGGAGGCGATTTCATCCGGTTCGTACTCCCCGAAGAGCACGCCGAGCGCCGCGTGCACGCTCGTGCCGACCAACGGCGCATCCTCCGAGCGGTCCTCCTCGGGGTCCAGATCGGCGATGCGCTGTGCCTGTGCGAGCAGCCGCTGTGGCTCGACCACCGCGTAGTCCCGGCGGATCAGCACGCTGAGCGCGTTCGGCTCCTCGGGGCCCGCGTACGGCGGAAGCGAGTCGTCCGCGCCCGGGATCTCGAACGGCGTCACCTCGTCATAGCGGTCGTAGAGGCGTTCGTCGTACGCCTCCGCCGCCGCGGCAAGGATGTTGAACGCGTCGTAAACGGCCGGGTCGTCCTCACCCGAGCGGTTCTCGACCGCCGCGAGGTGACGGTCCAGTGCGGCTTTGACCGCCTCGGCGGCGGCACGTACCTCGGCAGCGGTGGGCTGCGCAGCATCAGACATAGTGCAGACGCTATCCGTACTGGGGCTCTGCCCGCACAATAGATGCGATGCCGGAATACGAATTTGTCGACGTGTACGTGCCGCGCGGGGTCTCCCGCAAGGAAGCGACCCGTCTGCTGACCGACCACGCCGAGTACGGACACTGGGAGTTGGACCGACTGAGTCTGCATCGGGACGGCAGCCGCAGGGTGCGGCTGCGCCGGCGCATCATCCGTCAGGTGCGCGCCACCTGGTGAGCGAGTGAGTGCAGCGGAGCGGGCCTCGCGACCGCGGGACCCGCTCCGTTTCATGCACCTTCGTACAGCTTCGTACCGCTCTACCTCACGGCAACCGCGTGGTTACGCGGAGGCGCGGGCGCGACGGTAGAGCACCGTTCCCGCCAGCAGCAGACCCGCACCCGCCGGGGCCAGCAGGCCGAGCGCGCTGGATCCGGTCTGCGCGAGCTGGCCGGGGGTCTCGCCCTGGTCGACGTTCCGCGTGCCGGGGGCGTTCGGCACGGCCGGAGTGACGGGAGTGACCGGCTGCGGAGTGGTGGGCGTCACGGGCACAGCCGGGACTGCCGGGGTGGTGGGCTCACCGGGGGTTGCCGGCTCCTCCGGGGGCGTCGGCTCCTGCGGGTTCCCCGGCTCGTTGGGGACGGAGGGCGGCGTGTTGGCATCGTCGCCACCGCCGGTGCCGCAGTCGTTGCCGAACGCCGGGTTGAGCACCGCTCCGGCATCGACCGTGTTCCCGCAGACGTTCACGGGGACATCGAGCGGCACCTGGACGGTGTTGCCCGAGGCGACGCCGGGCGAATTGCTGGTCGCCCCCTCGGTGTGGGCTCCGCCGGTCGAGGCGTCGTCGGACCCGCTGTCGTTCGCGCAGCCGTTGCCGAACGTGGGGTTCAGCAGCGCGATGACATTGACCGTGTTCCCGCACACATTGACGGGCACGTGAACCGGGACCTGGACCGCATTCCCGGACGCCACGCCCGGAGAATTCGATGCGCTCCCGTACGCGCCGGCATCCGCCTGCGCATAACCGCCGCCGAGGGCGAGTACCCCGCCCGCAGCCGCGACGGTGATCAGACCCTTGCGAGAGAGTTGTCGCATAGGTTGTTCCCTGCTTTCCGCTTCAGGAAGTCCCGGACGTCGTGCCCGGGGCTGGAATGCCCGACGGCCCCGGAGTGCATGGCACGCACTCCGGGACCGCCCGAGTTCAAACCCAGGCCCTGGTGGGCCGAGTCACAACGTCAGTCGTTGACGCAGGTGTTGCCGAAGGTGGGGTTCAGCAGCCCGATCACGGAGACCGCGTTGCCGCACAGGTTCACCGGCACGTGGACGGGTACCTGCACGACGTTTCCGGAGAGCACGCCGGGGGAGTTCACGGCGGCACCCTGGGCACCCGCGTCGGCCATGGCCACGCCCGCACCCGCGAGCACCAGACCGCCAGTGGCAGCCGCAGCAGCGACGACCTTCTTGATCATTATTCCTCCTTGTTGGCAATGCGATCCCAGCCGCGGACCGCATCACCTGTAACGAGGAGGAGAGGGGTGGGCTACGAGCCCCTGGCTCCTTTCACTCTTTTCAGTCAAGTGCGCACACATTGACGATTATTGGAGTTTCTTTTCAGCGCATTTCACCCGCAGCGACTCAGCACCCGTCCAGGAATCGGTCAAGCACCCGCACACCGAACTTCAGACCGTCGACTGGCACCCGCTCGTCGACCCCGTGGAACATTCCCGCGAAGTCCAGCTCCGGAGGCAGCTTCAGCGGAGCGAAGCCGAAGCAGCGGATGCCCAGATCATCGAAGGACTTGGCGTCGGTGCCGCCGGAGAGCATGTACGGAACGGCACGGGCGATGGGGTCCTCCGCCTTGAGCGCGATCTGCATCGCGTCCACGAGGTCCCCGTCGAAGCTGGTCTCCAGCGCCTTGTCGCCGTGCACGTCCTCCCGCTTGACGCGCGGGCCGAGCAGCCGGTCGAGGTCGGCCAGGAACTCCTCCTCGTATCCCGGCAGGAAGCGCCCGTCGACGTGTGCGGTCGCCTGCCCGGGGATGACGTTCACCTTGTAGCCCGCGCCCAGCATGGTGGGGGCGGCGGAGTTGCGCAGCGTCGCGCCGATCATCTTCGCGATGCCGCCGAGCTTGGCGAGCGTCGCGTCCATGTCCTCCGGGTCGAGCGGCGTGCCGAGCGCGTCGGAGAGCTCGTCCAGGAAGGACCGTACGGTCTTGGTCATCCTGACCGGCCACCTGTGCCGCCCGAGCCTGCCGACTGCCTCGCAGAGCTCGGTGATGGCGTTGTCGTTGTTGGTCATCGAGCCGTGCCCCGCGGTGCCCTCGACGGTGAGGCGCATCCAGTGCATGCCCTTCTGCGCCGTCTCGACGAGATAGAGCCGCAGATTCTCGTTCACGGTGAAGGAGAAGCCACCGACCTCGCCGATGGCCTCGGTGACTCCCTCGAAGAGGTCCGGGTGCTTGTCGACGAGATACCGCGCGCCGTACGTGCCGCCCGCCTCCTCGTCCGCGAGGAAGGCCAGCACCACGTCGCGCGGGGGCTTGCGGCCGCTGCGCAGCCGGTCCCGTACGACCGCGAGGGTCATCGCGTCCATGTCCTTCATGTCGACCGCGCCGCGGCCCCAGACGCAGTCGTCGGCGATCTCGCCGGAGAAGGGGTCGTGGGTCCAGTCGTGGGCGTTCGCCGGTACGACGTCGAGGTGACCGTGGATGAGGAGCGCGGGCCGCGACGGGTCTTCGCCCTCGATCCGGGCGACCGTGGAGGCGCGCCCCTTGTGTGACTCGATGATCCTGGGTTCGAGTCCGACCTCGGCGAGCTTCTCCGCGACGTACTCGGCCGCGCCCCGCTCCCCCGGCCCCGAGTGGTCGCCGTAGTTGCTGGTGTCGATGCGGATCAGCTCACGACAGAGGTCCACGACCTCGTCCTCGCCCGAGACGGTACGGGCCGTGTTCGACTCGCTCACGCTGATTCCTCCCACTGTCGCTGCTGGTGGTTCCTCCTCATCCTCCCGCGCGCGGGCCCGGACCCCAAGGCGGCAGTCCGCCGTCGTGCGCCCTTCACAAGGACCGGCGCGTGATCGGGCACGTCCGAATGTTTGCTATGGTTTTCCACGTCGGAACGGCCCAGGGCCGCGAAACAGACACCTTGTCCGGGTGGCGGAATGGCAGACGCGCTAGCTTGAGGTGCTAGTGCCCTTTATCGGGCGTGGGGGTTCAAGTCCCCCCTCGGACACCACCAAGATCCCCACGGAATCCCGTGGGGATCTTCGCGTTCTGCCTGGTCGCGAGGCGGTGCGCCTCCAGGGTGCGCATACAGTCATCTTGGTGAGACGCAGACACAAGGCCCCGCCCGCGCCGCTCCCCCAGCGCGACGGCATCGATCCGGTACGGCTGCGGCTGCCCGCCGATCCCGACGGCGCGTGGAAGACGGTGTACGACCATCTCCTCGCCCGGTACGCCGATGCCATCGGCGCCGACAGGGTCGAGGCCCTGTTCCGGGAGGGACGCATCGTCTCCACGGACGGTCCGGTCGCCGCCGACGAGCCGTACACCGCCGGGCGCTATCTCTGGTTCCACCGCGAGTTCGCCCCCGAGGAGCGCGTGCCCTTCGAGGTCGGGATCGTCCACCGCGACGAGCGTCTGGTGATCGCCGACAAGCCGCACTTCCTTGCCACCACCCCGCGCGGCCGGCACATCACCGAGACGGCGCTCGCGCGGCTGCGACGCGATCTCGGTCTGCCCGAACTGCAGCCCGCGCACCGGCTCGACCGGCTGACCGCGGGGCTCGCGCTCTTGGTCGTGCGGCCCGGGGACCGCGGGGCGTACCAGACGCTGTTCCGGGACCGGCGGGTGCGCAAGGAGTACGAGGCGATCGCGCCGTACGACCCGGCTGTCACCCTGCCCGTGACCGTACGCAGCAGGATCGTGAAGGAGCGCGGGGTGATGGCGGCGCGTGAGGAGCCCGGCGAGCCGAACAGCGAGAGCCGGATCGAGCTGCTCGATCACCGGGGCGGGTTCGGCCGGTACCGGCTGCTGCCGGCCACCGGCCGCACCCATCAGCTGCGGGTCCATATGAACAGCCTCGGGCTGCCGCTCCTGAACGACCCGGTCTATCCGGTCGTCCAGGAGCCGGGGCCCGACGACTACTCCCGGCCGCTGCAACTCCTCGCGAAGGTGCTGGAGTTCACCGATCCGGTGACGGGAGAGCCGTACCGCTTCGAGAGCCGCCTGCGGCTGAGGCAGTTGCCCGACCCCGCGGCGGAGCCGCCAAGCGCCTGGCTTTAGGCATCTTGGCGCTCCGCTGCGATGGCGCTCACCCGGCGGCGGACGACGAACCAGCCGCCGACCAGCGCCGCCGCGATCAGCGGCAGCAGCATCACGGTCGTACGGCCGACGCCGCCGCCCCACCACATCAGGAAGGCCACGCCGGCCAGGAAGAACAGCGTGACGATCTGGGTGTACGGGGCCCAGGGCAGCCGGTAGGAAGGGCGGGTGACCCGGCCGTCCTGGGCGCGCTGCCAGAACAGCAGCGAGCAGAGCATGATCATGCCCCAGGTGCCGAGGATGCCGATCGAGGCAAGGTTCAGAACGATCTCGAAGGCCTCGTCGGGCACCTTGTAGTTGAGCGCGACGCCCAGCACGCCGAAGCCGGCGGTCAGCAGGATGCCGCCGTAGGGCACCTGGCCCTTGTTCATCCGGCCGGTGAACCTGGGCGCGGAGCCCGACAGCGCCATGGAGCGCAGGATGCGGCCGGTGGAGTACAGCCCGGAGTTCAGGCTGGACAGGGCGGCGGTCAGCACCACGAGGTTCATCACGTGGGCCGTGCCGGGGACACCGAGCTTCTCCGTGACGGTGACGAACGGGCTCTGGTCACCGGAGTACGCCGTGTACGGGAGGAGCAGCGCGAGCAGCACCACCGAGCCGACGTAGAAGAGGCCCACGCGCCACATGATCGAGTTGATCGCCTTGGGCATGATCTTCTCGGGGCTCTCGGTCTCGCCGGCCGCGACGCCGCACAGCTCGACAGAGGCGTACGCGAAGACGACGCCCTGGATGACCAGCAGCATCGGCAGCATGCCCGTGGGGAAGATGCCGCCGTTGTCGGTGACGGTGGAGAAGCCGGGGGTGTGGCCGTCGACCGGGTGCTGGGTGACCACCAGGAAGATGCCGACCAGCATGAAGGCGACGAGCGCGGCGACCTTGATGATCGCGAACCAGAATTCCATCTCGCCGAAGTACTTCACCGAGATGAGGTTGGCGGCGAGGACGACGGCGAGCGCGATCAGCGCGAGGACCCACTGCGGGACACTGCTGAACATGGCCCAGAAGTGGGCGTAGGTGGCGGCCGCGGTGATGTCGGCGACCGCGGTGGTCGACCAGTTGAGGAAGTAGAGCCAGCCTGCCGCGAAGGCGCCCTTCTCGCCCATGAACTCACGGGCGTACGAGACGAAGGCACCGGAGGACGGGCGGTAGAGGACCAGCTCGCCGAGCGCGCGGACGACGAAGAAGGCGAAGACGCCGCAGACCGCGTAGGCGATGGCGAGGGAGGGGCCCGCACTCGCCATCCGGCCGCCCGCTCCGAGGAACAGGCCGGTGCCTATCGCTCCGCCGATCGCGATCATGTTGATGTGGCGGGACTTGAGGTCCTTGCTGTAGCCGGCGTCGCCTGCGTCGACGTGGGGGGTGCTCTTCGCCGGTGCCCCGGCGGCGAGCGTTTCGGCCGCAGTGGTGCGGTCACTCATGGAGGGGTTCGCCTTCGTGAGGGGATATGGGCGGTCCCGGCCGTGGCCGGTGGGGGGCGTCACCGTGCCATGGCCCGACGGCACATATTCAGGGCAACCCTGGGATTTTGGCAGTGGCCAAGGTCACGCAGATATAGATCTGAGGTGTTTCAGAGGTTACGGCGCAGTAAAGCAAGGTCATCGAGAGACGCACCAGTCGGGCGTGACACCCCCGCCCAGGTCTTCAGGGCGCCAGTGGTGCCAGCCCGGCGAGCGCCCCTACGGCGAACTGGCGGGGGATTTCTACTCGTCCTCGCGCCACAGCGGGTGCTCCCGCTTCGCCCACGGGCGCTCGACCGACCCCGTACGCATACCCCTGCGTGCCTCCGGGTCGGCGAGCGCCATGCCGATGTGTCCGGCCAGCGCGATGCCGACGGCCAGCGACAGCCAGTCGTGCACGAACGTCGCGCTCGTACGCCACACCAGCGGCGTCAGATGTGTGAACCACATCAGCAGCCCGGTCACCAGCATCACGAGCACCGCGCCCGCGATCCACGCCGCGTACACCTTCTGCCCGGCGTTGAACTTGCCCGCCGGACGCGACGAGGGCCTGCGATCACGCCGCCGGGCAGCGCGCAGCCAGGTCCGGTCGTGCGGCCCGAAACGGTTCAGCCTGCGCAGATCGGCCCTGAAGGCGGGCGAGGCGAGACCCAGCAGGAAGGGCACCGGCAGCAGGATCCCGGACCACTCATGAAGGGTGACCACCAGGTAGCGGCGCCCCACGAGCTCGGCGATCTGCGGTACGTACAGGGCCGCCGCGGTCGCCACGCACAGCAGCATCAGCCCGGCGGTCGTACGGTGCACCCAGCGCTCGGCCCGGCTGAACCGCTTGACGCGGGCGGGCCGTTCAGACGGTGGGGGTGTCACTGCGGCCATTGGACCGGCCGACCCAGGCGTCGACGTCATAACCCCGCTCCTCCCAGTAGCCGGGCCGGACGCGGGAGGTGACGGTGATCCCGGAGAGCCATTTCGCGGACTTGTAGAAGTACATCGGCGCCATGTACAGCCGGACCGGGCCGCCGTGCGAGTGGCTGACCGGCTTGTCCTGCATCTTCAGGCAGACCAGCACATCGTCGCGGCGGGCCTGCGGGAGGGTGAGGCTCTCGCTGTACGTGCCGTCGAAGCAGGTGAAACGGATGGCCCTGGCCTCGGGGCGTACACCCGCGGCGTCGAGCAGCAGGGACAGCTTCACGCCCTCGAAGGGGGTGTCGGGGACCCGCCAGCCGGTGACGCACTGGACGTCGCGCACGACCCGGGTCTGCGGCAGCTTGCGCAGCTTGTCGAGCGTGTACGTCGCGGGGCGGTCGACGAGGCCGTCGATGGTGAGGCGGTAGTTCTGCTCGCTCTTGTGCGGCACGGAGGAGGCGACCGAGTAGTAGCGGAAACCGCCGCCGTTGGGCAGCAGTCCGGTCAGGCCGGTCGGGTCCTTGTCCGAGGCCGCGGCCAGAAAGGACTCGAGCCCCCGCTGGAGATACGGCGCGGCCACGATTCCGGCCCCGCCGAGCCCGATCATGCCGAGCACCAGGCGGCGGCCGACGGGGGCGCCCTCGGCGTCGGGGTGGTGTGTGGTCACGGTTCGATTCGAACACTCGGGGACGCGAGATGCCAGGGGATCCGGCCGCACGTCAGACTTCCGTCACACCTGGGCCTCCGCCTCTGGACCCCGCACGCGGCCTTCGGCCGCATGTCCTCGAACGCCGGACGGGCTGGAATTCACCCCACCGCCCGCGCCGCCGCCCGGCCCGCCGCGCGGCCCGAGAAGATGCAGCCGCCCAGGAACGTGCCCTCCAGTGAGCGGTAGCCGTGCACCCCGCCCCCGCCGAATCCCGCCGCCTCCCCCGCCGCGTACAGACCCGCCAGCGGCTCGCCGTCGTCGCTGAGCACCCGCGAGGACAGGTCCGTCTCCAGGCCGCCGAGCGACTTGCGGGTGAGGATGTTCAGCCGGACGGCGATCAGGGGACCGGCCTTCGGGTCGAGGATGCGGTGCGGCGCCGCCGTGCGGATGAGCTTGTCGCCCAGGTACTTGCGGGCTCCGCGGATCGCCGTGACCTGGAGGTCCTTGGTGAACGGGTTCGTGATCTCCCGGTCCCGCGCGGTGATCTCGCGCCGCAGCCGCGCCTCGTCGATCAGCGGCTCCTTGGTGAGCGCGTTCATGCCGCGTACGAGCGCGGAGAGGTCCTTCTCGACGACGAAGTCGACGCCGTTGTCCATGAACGCCTTCACCGGTCCCGGCACATCCGCCGTCGCACGCCGGATCACGTCGCGGATCGACTTCCCGGTCAGATCCGGGTTCTGCTCGGAGCCCGAGAGCGCGAACTCCTTACCGATGATCTTCTGGTCGAGCACGAACCAGGTGTGGTCGTAACCGGACTTCATGATGTGTTCGAGCGTGCCGAGGGTGTCGAAGCCGGGGAAGAGCGGGACGGGCAGCCGCTTGCCGCGCGCGTCGAGCCAGAGCGAAGAGGGTCCGGGCAGGATGCGGATTCCGTGCTTGGCCCAGATCGGGTTCCAGTTCTCGATGCCCTCGGTGTAGTGCCACATCCGGTCGCTGTTGATGTGGCTCGCGCCCGCGCGTTCCGCGATGCCGATCATCAGCCCGTCGACATGGGCGGGGACGCCGGAGAGCATCTTCTCGGGCGGGGTGCCGAGCCGCTCGGGCCACTGTGCGCGTACGAGGTCGTGGTTGCCGCCGATGCCGCCGGAGGTGACGATCACCGACTGCGCGCGGAACTCGAAGGCCCCGACGACCTCGCGGCTGCTCGCGGTGCCGCGCTCGGCGCCGGAGGGCTCGAGGACTTCGCCGCCGACCGTGTCGAGCGTGCCGCCGCTGCTGCTCAGCCCGGTGACCCGGTGACGGAACTTCAGCTGGACGAGTCCGCGGGCGACGCCTGCTCTGACCCGCCGCTCGAAGGGGGCGACGACTCCGGGGCCCGTGCCCCAGGTGATGTGGAACCGGGGTACGGAGTTGCCGTGCCCGGTGGCGTCGTAGCCGCCGCGTTCGGCCCAGCCCACGACGGGGAAGAACCGCATCCCCTGGGCGTGCAGCCAGGCCCGCTTCTCGCCGGACGCGAAGTCGACGTACGCCTCCGCCCATTGGCGGGGCCAGAGGTCCTCCTCGCGGTCGAAGCCCGCCGTGCCGAGCCAGTCCTGGAGCGCCAGCTCCCGGCTGTCCCTGATCCGCATCCGGCGCTGCTCGGGCGAGTCGACGAAGAAGAGTCCGCCGAAGGACCAGTGTGCCTGTCCGCCGATCGACTGTTCCGGCTCCTGGTCGAGCAGGATGACCTTGCGCCCTGCGTCGACGAGCTCCGCGGTGGCCACCAGGCCGGCCAGTCCTGCCCCGATCACGATCACATCAGCGTCGTACGCCATGGGTTCCATCCTTGTCGGGGGCCGGAGTGCGATGGCTCCGATCTTCGGTACGCGGCAGTAACTCGTCAACAGTTCGGCCGGTGCTTGGATGGGAACATGAATCCCGCAGACGAAATCCTGGACATCGTCGACGAGAACGACGAGGTCATCGGCCAGGCCCCGCGCGGCGAGGTGTACGCGCGCGGCATGCGCCACCGTGCGGTCTTCGTTCTGGCGAGGGACGCGCAGGACCGGATCTTCGTTCACCGCCGTACGACGATCAAGCTGGTCTTCCCGTCCCTCTACGACATGTTCGTGGGCGGCGTCGTCGGCGCGGGTGAGAGCTATGACGCGGCGGCGCTGCGCGAGGCCGAGGAGGAGCTGGGGGTCTCCGGACTCCCCGCGCCCGTGCCGCTGTTCAAGTTCCTCTACGAGCGCGGCGATCAGACCTGGTGGTCGGCCGTGTACGAGGTCCGCTGCGAGCTGCCGGTGAACCCGCAGCCCGAGGAGGTCGCCTGGCACGACTTCCTGCCCGAGCGGGAGTTGGAGGAACGGCTCGGGGAGTGGGAGTGGGTGCCGGACGGTCTCGCGGCGTACGAACGGCTGCGGGAGTCGGGCACGTAGGGTGCGACGCGTGAGCGATTTCGGACGGAGTCTGCGGCTGTGGTTCGCGCCCCAGCGGGTGAGCGAGGAGGGCGAGACTCCCGACTACCGGTTCTCGCTCGCCAATGAGCGGACCTTTCTCGCCTGGCTGCGGACGGCGCTGGCCCTGATCGGCGGCGGGTTCGCGGTCGATCAGTTTCTGCCGGACCTGGCGCGGTGGCTGCGGACCGGGATGGCGCTCGGGCTGCTGGGCGCCGGGGTGTTGTGCGCGCTGCGGGCCGTGAATCACTGGGTGCGCTGCGAGCGGGCGATGCGGCGGGGCGAGGATCTGCCGGTTTCGCGGTTCCCGACGGTGCTGAGCCTGGTGGTCGCCGCTGTCGCGGTGGCGATGGTGGTGGTCGTGCTCTTCGGCTGGGAGGGCGGGCGTTGACGGCCGCGCCGGAGCGGGATCCGGGGCTTCAGCCGGAGCGGACGAGGCTGGCGTGGCGCAGGACCACGCTGGCGTTCACCGTGGCGGCCGGGCTCGCGGCCCGGCAGGTGGGGGGCGGCGATCTGAGCACGGCCGGGCTGGTGGCGGTGGCGTTCAGTGCGCTGGTGTGGCTGGCTTTCCTGCGGGTGGCCCACTGGCGGGTGCGCGCGCTGGGCGCGGGGCCGAGGCCGCGGGTGATGTCGGACCGGGCGGCGCTGGCCGCGGTGGCGTGCACCATCGCTCTGGCCGGGTTCGCGGTGGCCATGGTCGTCTGAGGTGACCCTAGGCCTCCCAGTCGACGGTGACGACGATCTTTCCGCGGGTGCGGCCCTCGGCGTTCACGGCCTGCGCCTCGGCCGTCTGTTCCAGGGGGAAGGTCTGGTCCACATGGACGGAGATCACGCCCTGTTCGGCGAGTTCGCCGAGCGCCGCCAGCTCCGAAGCGTCGGGCCGCACCCAGCAGTAGTTGCCGCCGAGGCTCAGGACTTCGCGGTCCGCGATCGAGGCGAGCCGGCCCTCGGGCGCGAGCACCTCGGCCGCGGACTTGAGCGCGTCCCCGCCGATCGTGTCGAAGGCCGCGTCCACACCGTCGGGAGCCAGCGCGCGGACCCGGTCGGCGAGCCCGTCCCCGTACGTCACCGCCTCCGCGCCGAGCTCGCGCACATGGTCGTGGTTGCGTTCACTGGCCGTGCCGATCACGCGTGCCCCCGCGTGCTTGGCGAGCTGCACGGCGAGTGACCCGACGCCGCCCGCGGCGGCGTGCACCAGGACCGTGTCCCCGCTGTTCACCTTGAGCGCGCCGCGCAGCACCTGGTACGCGGTGAGACCGGCCAGCGGCAGCCCCGCGGCCTGCTCGAAGCTCAGGTTCAGGGGTTTGCGGGCGAGCGTACGGACGGGGGCGGCCACGTATTCGGCGAAGGTGCCGCGGCTGACGAAGTCCTCGCGTACGTATCCCATCACCTCGTCGCCGACCGCGAACTCCGTGACGGCGATGCCCGGTTGGACCACCACGCCCGAGACGTCCCAGCCGGGGATCACCGGGAACACCGGTTCGAAGAGGGCGTCGATGTAGCCCTCGCGAGCCTTCCAGTCGACCGGATTGACGGCCGCCGCGCGCACCTTGACCAGGACGGAGTCCGGTCCGACCTTGGGCTCGGGAAGCTCCCCGTACTCAAGGACCTCGGGCCCGCCGTACCGGCTGTAGCTGATCGCCTTCATGATCCGACCCTCGGCCGGGCGCGGCACCCGCGCAAGCCGGGCTGGGGCACAGGGGTGCCGGCCCCGGTTTTCCCGGGTGCGGCACGTCGCCGGGACCCGGACGAGCCGGGTCTTGAGGTCTAGCCTGAACCATGACAGAACGCCGTATATCAGATCAAAGGTGAGCTCTATGACCGTCCTCCACCATGAGCACCCCGCGCACGAGCACGTCCACGGTCCGGCCTGCGGACACGCCGAGGTCCCGCACGGCGACCACGTCGACTACGCCCACGACGGACACCTCCACCGCTCCCACTCCGGCCACTGGGACGAGTGCGAGCCCGGCGAACATGTCTCGCACAGCGGCCACGCGCACGACCACGGTCCCGGCTGCGGGCACCCGGCCGTGGAGCACGGTGACCATGTCGACTACGTCCACGACGGCCACCGGCACGCCGAACACGAAGGGCACTGGGACGACCACTGAACGCACCCCCCGGCTTCCCCCGCGCCGGGGCCGGCTGGCAGGCTCCCGCTGACCGGTCCGGCCTCGACTCGGGGAGTTCAGTTGTCCGTCAGCGATCCGTACACCGTCCAGCTCGCACCAGAGGTGCACGCCTACGTCCAGCCGGACGGCGGCTGGTGCCTGAACAACGCGGGGTTCGTGAGCGACGGGGAGTCCACCCTCCTCGTCGACACCGCCGCCACCGAGCGGCGCGCACGGGCGCTGCGTGAGGCGCTCGTCGCGACCGGGGTCCCGCTTCCGCGGACCCTCGTCAACACGCACCACCACGGCGACCACACCTACGGCAACGGGGTCTTCCTGCCCGAGGCCGTGGTGATCGGCCACGACTCCTGCCGCAGCGAGCAGCTGGCGGCCGGGCATCAGCTCCATCTCGTGTGGCCGGGCACCGACTTCGGCGACATCTCGATCATCGCCCCGACCGTGACGTACAACGACCGGCTCACGGTCCATGTCGGGGACATCGAGGTTCGGCTCATCCACCCCGGCTGCGTCGCGCACACCCCCGGGGACACGATCGTGCATCTGCCGCGGCAGCGGGTGGTCTTCACCGGGGACCTGATCTTCGAGGGCGGCACACCCTTCATCCCGATGGGCTCGCTGAGCGGGTCACTGCGGGCGCTGGACGTGCTGCGATCGCTGGACGCGACGACCGTGGTGCCGGGCCACGGCCCGGTCACCGACCCGTCGGCGTACGACGCGACAGAGCGCTATCTGCGCTACGTCGCCGAGCTGGCCGGGCAGGGGCACGCCAAGGGGCTCACTCCGCTGGAGACCGCCCGCCAGGCCGATCTCGGGGTCTTCGCCGAGCTGAGGGAAGCCGAACGACTGGTGGCAAACGTGCACCGGGCGTACGCGGAGCTGGACGGCCTGCCGGAGGGCTCCCCCTTGGATCCCGTCGCCGTCTTCGGTGACATGGCGGCGATGAACGGCGGCGTTCCGGTGGCCTGCCACGCCTGAACCGCCCGGCGGACACTCGACCGCCGTCATCCTCCATAGCCCCCTTGTAGGGATGTGGGTCTGGAGCCTGTGATCCAGACCCCGGTTCAGCGCGCGCACTGGACGACATACCGACTGGTCGGTCATCATGAGCGGGACCTTCCCTACCGCCCCCTCGGAGGTGCCACCGATGAGCTCAGTCCCCCCGCCAGGCCTCGATCCCGAGCAGTTGCGCGGCTATCTCGACCGCGAGCGTCCGGGTCTGGTGAGCGGACCGCTCGGTGTCCGGCTGATCCAGGGCGGCCGCTCCAACCTCACGTACTCCGTCACCGACGGCACCGGCCGCTGGGTCGTCCGGCGGCCCCCGCTCGGGCACGTACTGGCAACCGCGCACGACATGAAGCGCGAACACCGGGTGATCAGCGCGCTCCACCCGACCGCGGTACCGGTGCCCGAGCCTGTGCTGCTGTGCGAGGACGAGTCGGTGATCGGATCGCCGTTCTACGTCATGGAGTTCGTGGACGGCACCCCGTACCGCACGGCCGAGGAACTGGCCCCGCTCGGGCCCGAGCGCACCAGGAACGCCGTCCTCGGCCTGGTCGACACACTGGTCGAACTGCACGCCGTGGACCCCGAGTCGGTGGGCCTGTCGGACTTCGGCCGGCCCGAGGGCTTCCTCGACCGGCAGCTGCGCCGCTGGGGCAAGCAGCTCGATGCCTCTCGCAACCGCGAACTGGCCGGCATCGACGAGCTGCACGCCGCCCTCGGCCGCGCGCTGCCCGACTCCCCCGCACCCGCCGTCATCCACGGCGACTACCGGCTGGACAACGTCCTGGTCGGCCCGGACGACCGGATCAAGGCGATCCTCGACTGGGAGATGTCGACGCTGGGCGATCCACTGACCGACCTCGGTCTGCTGGTGATGTACAGCGTCAAGCTGGAGCTGCCCGAATCCCCCGTCAGCACCACCGCCGGCGCGGCGGGCCATCCGGAGGCGGCCGAGCTCATCGAGCGGTACGCCGCCCGCTCCGGGCGCGACACCTCCGCCATCTCCTGGTACACGGCCTTCGCCTGGTTCAAGCTCGCCGTGATCCTCGAGGGCATCCACTACCGCTACACCCTCGGCCAGACCGTCGGCCCAGGCTTCGACCGGATCGGCGAGCTGGTGCCCCTCTTCATCGAGCACGGCCTCACCACCCTCCAGGAAGGCTGAGTACACATGGACTTCGCATTCGACGCGCGAACCGAGGAGCTGCGGGCCAAGCTGCTCGCCTTCATGGACGAGCACGTCTACCCGGCAGAGGCCATCGAGCACGAGCAGCGCGCCCAGCTGGCCTCGCCGTGGGACACCCCGGCGATCGTGGAGGAACTCAAGGCCGAGGCACGCAAGCAGGGCCTGTGGAACCTCTTCCTCCCCGACGCGGAGCACGGGGCCGGCCTGACCAATCTGCAGTACGCGCCGCTCGCCGAGATCACCGGCCGCAGCCCGCACCTGGCGCCGACCGCGCTGAACTGCGCCGCTCCCGACACCGGGAACATGGAGGTGCTCGCGCAGTTCGCCACCGACGAGCAGAAGAAGCAGTGGCTGGAGCCGCTGCTCGCCGGGGAGATCCGGTCCGCCTTCGCGATGACCGAGCCCGAGGTCGCCTCCTCGGACGCGACGAACATCCAGACGCGGATCGACCGCGACGGCGACGACTACGTCATCAACGGCCGCAAGTGGTACATCTCCGGCGCGATGAACCCCGACTGCAAGATCTTCATCGTGATGGGCAAGTCCGACCCGGACGGCGAGGACATCCGCCGCCAGCAGTCGATGATCCTGGTCCCGCGCGACACCCCGGGCCTGGAGGTCCGGCGCGCCATGCAGGTGTACGGGTACGAGGACCACTCCCACGGCGGCCACGCCGAGGTGGTCTTCACCGATGTACGGGTACCCGCGTCGAACCTGATCGGCGAGGAGGGCGGTGGCTTCGCCATCGCCCAGGCGCGGCTCGGGCCGGGCCGTATCCACCACTGCATGCGGCTGATCGGCATGGCCGAGCGGGCGATCGAGCTCATGTGCAGGCGGGCCGTGTCCCGTCAGGCCTTCGGCAAGGCGATCGCCCAGCAGGGCGTCGTACAGAACTGGATCGCCGACGCCAGGGTCTCGGTCGAGCAGCTGCGGCTGCTCGTGCTGAAGACGGCCTGGCTGATGGACACGGTGGGCAACCGCGGGGCGCACACCGAGATCCAGGCGATCAAGATCGCGACGCCGCGGGCGGTCGTGGACATCCTCGACAAGGCGGTGCAGGTGCATGGCGCGGGCGGGGTGAGCCAGGACTTCCCGCTGGCGGAGCTGTGGGCGGCGGCGCGGACGCTGAAGCTGGCGGACGGGCCGGACGAGGTGCACCAGCGGTCGCTGGCGCGGCGGGAGTTGAAGCGGTACGTGTAGGTGGGCGGGCGGGTCTGTTCCCCTACCCGCCCCTTCCCGTAACTGGGGGCAAGCCCCCAGACCCCGCCGGGGCTTCGCCCCGGACCCCGTATGCGACCTTCGGCCGCATGTCCTCAAACGCCGGACGGGCTGAATAATTGAGGCGCGGGGGTCCGGGGGCAGCGCCCCCGGCCACGTCACGGGCGCAGCGCGCGCAGCAGGAGGTCTGCCAGGTGGTCCGCCACCTGCTGAGGGGTCAGGGGGCCGTCCGGGCGGTACCACGTCGACAGGTGGTGGACCGAGCCGAAGTGGTAGTCCACCACCAGGTCCGCGGGCGTGGCCGAGGAGAAGACCCCGCTCTGCTGGCCCTCTTCGACCAGCGCCCGGAACCGCTCGTGGTAGCGGCGGCGCTCGGCCCGCACCTGCTTGTGCTTCTCCGGGCTCAGATGGTGCATGGAGCGGAAGAAGATCGCCGCGTCGTCGAGATTGTCGATGGTCGTCACCACGACGTCCGCCGCCGCGCCGCGCAGCCGCGTCTCCACCGGCTCGTCCGCGCCTGCGAAGGCGTCGAGGCGTTCCTGCTGGAGCCGCAGCACCCGGGCGTAGACCTCCTGGAGCAGGTCTTCCTTGGAGCCGAAGTAGTGGTAGAGCGCTCCCTTGGTGACGCCGGCCGCCTCGACGATCTCCTGGACGGAGGTGCGGTCGTAGCCGCGTTCGGCGAAGAGCCGGGTGGCGGCGGCCAGCAGCCTCTGCGGGACGGGGGTGCCGTCCCCGTCCGTCGTCCTGGCCATTGCCGCCACCCGCCTTTCACTCAGTTCACTCGGTTGACTCGTGTCTTGACTTACCCGGGGAAACGCAGTTCCCGCCTGAGGATCTTCCCACTTGTCGTCTTGGGGAGCTCCGGCAGGATCTCCACCTCGCGCGGGTACTTGTACGCGGCCAGGCGCTCCGCACAGTACGCGGAGATTTCGCCCGGTTCCACGCTCGCCCCGGGGCGCAGGCTGATGTACGCCTTGACGGTCTCTCCGCGGTAGTCGTGGGGTACGCCGACGACGGCCGCCTCCCGAACCGCCCGGTGCGTGTAGAGGACGTCCTCCACCTCGCGCGGCCAGACCTTGAAGCCCGAGACGTTGATCATGTCCTTCTTGCGGTCGACGACATAGAGCCAGCCGTCGGTGTCCATGAAGCCGATGTCGCCGGTGCGCAGTTCACCGTCCGGGAAGGCCTCGGCCGTGGCCTCGGGCAGCCGCCAGTATCCGGGCACGACCTGGGGACCGCTCACCGCGATCTCGCCCTGTTCGCCGAGCGGGACGTCCTGGCCCTTCTCGTCGACGATCCGCACGATCGTGTCGGGTCCGGGCACGCCGACGGAGAGGGTGCCGGACGCCGGATCGACCGGGGCCTGTTTCTCGGGCGGTACGGAGGCGCAGGGGGCGGTGCACTCGGTGAGGCCGTAGCCGTTGTACAGGTAGGGGCCGAAGCCCTTACGGAACTTCTCGACAAGCGCGGGAGGCACCGGGGCGCCGCCGGAGGAGATCATCCGGAAGGATGCGAAGTGCTCGCGGGTGGCGGCGGGATGCGCGGCCAGCGCCATGAAGGCCGTGGAGGGGCCGACGGTGTACGCGGGCCGGTGCTCGGCGAAGGCGTCGAGGACGACGCCCGCCTCGAAGCGGTGGGCGAGGGCGAGGGTGCCCGCGTTGGCGATACAGGCGGCGAGCTCGCAGACCATGCCGGTGATGTGGAACAGCGGCGCGAGCGCGAAGTAGCAGGAGCCCTCGGGCACGGGGTGGCCGGTGCGCTGCCGTTCGGCGTTGTGGACGATCCCGCCGTGGAGGTTCATGGCACCCTTGGGAGTGCCGCTGGTGCCGGAGGTGTAGCTGATCAACGCCACGTCGGCGGGGGTGAGTTCGCGGCCTTCCGGCGCCTTCAGTCCCTGCCGGGCCACGGCCAGCAGGTCGTGGGTGTCCAGCGGGGCCGGCTGCCGCTCGAAGCCCAGGACGCGTTCGTCGTCGCGGCTCTGCAGGTCCAGTTCGCAGGCGGTGAGGGCGAGGCGTACGGGCGAGCTGGCGGCACTGTCGCGCAGATACGACTCCCAGGCACGGTCCGAACAGATCAGCACGGTGACGTCGGCGTCGCTCAGGACATGCGCGACTTCGGCCGACTTGTACATCGGGTTGAGCGGGACGACAGCCGCCCCGGCCTTCCAGGCGCCGAGCAGTGCGATCACGAAGTGTGGAGTGTTCTGCAGCATGATCGCCACGCGGTCGCCGCGGCCGACTCCGCGGGAGCCGAGATGGCCCGCGACGGAGTCGGAGAGCTCGTCGGTCTCGCGGTAGCTCAGACGCCCGTCGAAGTAGGCGAGTGCCGTGTGCTCGGGGGCTCGGGCCACGGCGGCGCGGAAGGAGTGCACGACGCTCGCGGGCGGGGTGATCGGGGCCCGCTGGGCCTCGGTGAGCTGAGCCAGCCATGGCCTCGCCGCGTAGACGGATGTCACCTCTGCGCTCCTTCCCACTTCTGCTGGATGTGGTTCATACCGCCCAGCCAGCGCTCGGGCGTCGCGGCGCGTGCCTGGTAGAACTCGGCGACCTCGGGGTGCGGCAGGATCAGGAAGCGGTCGGCCTCGATGCCCTCGAACAGCGCGTCGGCGACGTCCTCGGGCTCGATCGCGGTGGGGGCGAGGACGAGTTCGCCCGCCGATCCGGCCGCGGTGAGCATGTCCGTACGCACTCCCTGCGGGCAGATAGCGTGCACCTTCAGGCCCCGGTGGGCGTAGGTGAGCTGGAGCCACTCGGCAAAGGCGTACGCGCCGTGCTTGGAGACGCTGTAGGGGGCCGCGCCGACCATGGTGAGCAGGCCGGCGGCGGAGACGGTGGAGACGAAGCGGCCGCTGCCGCGCTCCAGCCAGTCGGGCAGCAGGGTGCGGGCCGCGCGGACGTGCGCCATCACATTGACGTCCCAGGCGGCGGCCCACACCTGCTCGTCGGCGAAGACGTCGCCGGGCGAGGCGAGTCCGGCGTTGGCGCAGTAGACGTCGACGGTGCCGTCCAGTGCGTCGCGGGCTTCTTCCACGATCTCTGAGGCGTCGCCCGGCACCGCGGTCGCGCCGATCTCGTCGGCCACGGCCTTGGTCCTGGCCGGGTCGATGTCGTTGACGACGACACGGGCGCCCTCCGCCGCGAACCGGCGGGCCAGGGCGGCTCCGATGCCGCCGCCCGCGCCCGTAACCACAACTCCAGCGCCCTGCACCGCACTCATCAAGCTCCGCCTCTCTGCGTACCGTCCCGTTTGAGCAGACTAACCAGTCGGTATGTCGCGAGGGAAGGGGGCGTGCGGCCACGGGCGCACGGGGGCCGAACCGCGCTGTCGCAATCGTTCCGCACGCCCGCCGTGCACGCTAGCGTGCGTGGCCATGACAGACAGCGACCACGGAGGTAACCCGATGAGCCTGTCCAGACGGGGTCTGCTGGCCGCCGGTGGCGCGGTGGGCGCGCTGGCCGCGGCCCCTTCGCCCGCCGCCGCCCTCGCCGTCCACCGCCGGGTCCGCACCGGCTTCGAGCGGCTGGCCGCAGACGGCTACGCGCCGCTCGCCGGACAGCGGGTCGGTGTAGTCACCAACCCGACCGGGATCACCCGGGACGTACAGCACATCGTGGATGTGATGCACGCCGACGACCGGGTGAACCTGCTCGCCGTCTTCGGCCCCGAGCACGGCTTCCGCGGCACCGCCCAGGCCGGCGGCTCAGAGGGCCGCTACGACGATCCGGCGACCGGGCTGCCCGTCTACGACACGTACACCAAGAGCGGGCAGGCCCTCGCCGACATCTTCACCGCGTCCGGCGTGGAGACGATCGTCTTCGACATCCAGGATGTCGGCGCACGCTTCTACACCTACATCTGGACCCTCTACGACTGCATGGAGGCGGCCGCGCTCGCGGGCAAGCGCTTCGTGGTCCTGGACCGGCCCAATCCGGTGACGGGCCGAGCCGCGCTGGGGCCCGTACTGGACAAGGCCTTCGCGACCTTCGTGGGTCGCGAGCCCATCACACAGGCGCACGGGATGACGGTCGCCGAGCTGGCGCTGCTGTTCAACGGCGAGTTCCTGACTCGTCCGGTGGAGCTGGAGACGGTGCGGATGACGGGCTGGCGGCGCTCGGACTTCTTCGACGAGACGGGTCTTCCCTGGGTCCCGCCGAGCCCGAACATGCCGACGCCGGACACCGCGCTGGTCTACTCGGGCACCTGCCTGTTCGAGGGCACCAATCTCTCGGAGGGCCGCGGCACGACACGTCCTTTCGAGCTCCTGGGCGCCGAAGGCATCAACCGCGCCTGGGCGGCGGCCGCGAATGGGCTCGCGCTGCCCGGTGTCCGCTTCCGCGAGGCGTACTTCACGCCGACATTCTCCAAGTTCCAGGGCAAGACGGTCGGCGGGGTCCAGCTGCATGTCCACGACCGCACGTCGTACGACCCCGTGCGGACCGGGATCGGCCTGCTGGTGACGGCGAAGCGGGTGTGGAGCGGCTTCGCCTGGCGGCCCGACAACTGGATCGACAAGCTGACGGGGTCGGCGAGGGTGCGGACGATGATCGACGCGGGGGCGGGGGCGGACGAGGTGGTGGCGGCGTGGCAGGGCGAGCTGGCCGCGTTCAGGGCCGTACGGAGGACGTACCTGAGGTACTGAGGCAATCAGACCCGTCGCGCGGGATTGGCTGAATGTGGTACGCCAGACCCGGACCATCGGGAACGTCTGGCCGGTCGATACCGAGCCGGTACGTCCGGCCGTGACGCACGACGTACTGATCCATCTCCACCGGGTATGCGCGGCCCACCGCCTCTGACCGACCGCCTGTGACCGACAGGGACCAGGCGCGATCGAGCACGGTCGTAGGTATGGCCGTTCCTCCCTTCGCGCAGGATGCTGGGGCATCGGCGGACAAAAACGGGGAGGGCCGGTCATGCCGGAAATGAGTGTGGAGCCGTACCGCGAAGTCACCTTCGACAAGGACGGCGACGTGGACGCCGCGCAGCGCGACAGTCTGGCTGAAATGGACGTCACCGATCTGGTGATGTTCGCGCACGGGTGGAACAACTCGCCCTCCGTCGCCAACCAGTTGTACTCGGCCTTCTTCGCGCCCTTCCCGGGGCTGACGGGCGAGGGGGTGCGGCTCGGATACGTGGGTGTGGTGTGGCCGTCCATGAAGTTCACGGACGAGTCGATTCCGGACTTCCGGCCGTCCGCCACGGCTCCCCCGCCGCACTCCGCACTGGAATCCGCACTGGACAAGGCGACGCAGGACGCCCTGGTCGAGCTGTTTCCCGGGCACGACGGGACGGTGCGACGGCTCGCTCAACTGCTGCATGCGCAGCCCGAGTCGGAAGCGGCCTTCGCGGAGTTCGGCTCACTGGCACGGCAGTTGGCCGAGGCACCGGTCGGCGGAGTCGGAGGGACCTGTTTCACGGACGATCTGCCCCACGACGAACAGGGCCCGCCCGCCGTCCTGTTCGAGGATTCTCTGACGATGTGCCGGAGGTTCGCGCTCGCGCTGGAGGAGAGCGTGGAGGTGACGGAGAAGGAGCCCGCCGTCGAGTCCTTCGCCGTCGGAGGCGGGCTCAAGAAGGTGTGGAAGGGCGCGAAGGAACTACTGAGGCAGACGACGTACTACGCGATGAAGCGGCGCGCCGGGAGGGTCGGCGAGCTGGGTCTCGGCCCGCTGCTGGGCCAGCTCGCCCGCTCGTCCCCCGCCGTGCGGGTGCATTTGGTGGGCCACAGCCAGGGGGCGCGGCTGGTCTCCTTCGCGCTGCGCGGGCTGCCCCACGGAGCGAACAACGTGAAGTCACTGACGCTTCTTCAGGGAGCCTTCTCGCACTATGCGTTCGCGCAGAGCCTGCCGCACGCGGCACACAGCGGCGGCGCCCTGCGCAGCATGGAGCAGCGGGTCGACGGGCCGGTGGTGGCCTGCTATTCGCGGCACGACAGCGCGCTCGGAGTGATCTATCCGCTGGCTTCCAGCCTGGCCGGGGACGACGCGAACGTGGTCGGGCTCGACAAGCGGTGGTGGGCGATGGGGCACGACGGCATCCAGGCCACGCAGCCGCTGGTCAGGCTGACGCTGGAGGAGGCGCTGCGGCAGGGGATCCCCGGCTCGGGCTGCGTCAGCGTGGACACGGCCTCGGTGGTACGGCGCGGCGGGCCTCCTGCCGGTGCGCACAGCGACATCTGCCATGAGGAGCTGGCGCGGGTGGTACTGGCCGCGGGCCGCATCGGACACTGAGGGCGATCCGGACGAAACGGCATGATCACCACCACTGGCCTGTAATGACACCCATCGAATTTTCGATGGAGCCGGATCGGGTACTCGTACGTCCATTCCTCAACGCCGAAGTACCAGCGACGGAGGTGGCAGTGCGATGGCCGGTTTCCGCAGTCTTGCGAGACAGGTGCGCGACGCGCGGTGTGATCTGGCGCTACGACGCTATTCGCTGCGCAAGTGCCTGGAGCGATTTGCCCCTTATGGGCACCGGGCAACCTGGGCTCATCTGTGCGCCAGGCACAGCATCGAGCCCGAGGACCGGGCCCCCGATCCGGCGCGGCTGGTGGCCGCGCTCGACGAGTTGGAACAGGCGCGGGCCGTCTGGCTCGCGTACGAAGAGAGTTTCGCGGACCGCCGCAAGCGCGAGAAGCACGACGGACTGCGACGGCCGGCGTCGATCGACGACTGGCACCGGCGCACCTGGGGCGGGAACGGGGTCGCCCGCTGCGACAGCCCGGCCGACCATCCGTCGGCACCGCTCGCCGAGGTCCTGCGGCGGCTGATATCCGCGCTGGAGACCGAACCCGGAAACGGCTGCCCGGTGTGCGGGGGGACGCACATCGTGTGGCGGCAGGATCTGGCGAACGAGCCCTGGTTCGGGCCGGTTTGCACGGGCTGCGGGATAGTCGTGCCGCAGCCCGTACTGACGTCCGAGGCGGTGGCGGCGGCGAAGCGGGCGGGGCGCAGGGAGCTGGCGTCGGTGGCCTGAGCGGTTGGGCCGGGCCCTGCGGGGCTTGTTCCCCACCCCGCCCCTTCCCGTAACCGGGGGGCGCTGCCCCCGGCCCCCCGACGGGGCTTCGCCCCGGACCCCGAATGCGGCCTTCGGCCGCATGTCCTCAAACGCCGGACGGGCTGGATATGCGGCCGAGCCGCACATTCCAGCCCCGCCGGCGTTTGAGCCGTGGTCCCGGACGCGAAATTCAGCCCCGCCGGCGATTGAGGAGCGGGGGTCCGGGGGCGGAGCCCCCGGACGGGGCCTGGGGCGGAGCCCCAGTTCGGGAAGGGGCGGGGTGGGGAAAGATCAACCGGCGGTGCCCCAGGACTGCGCACGCCGACCTGGACGTCTCGATATTCAGTGGCCGACCCCCGCTCACCGCCCGCACAGTGGACGCGGAAATCCGTAATCGAGGAGACGCCGATGTCCACGCTGCGTGTCACCGCAGAGCTGCTGACCGTCCACGAGCACCCGAACGCCGACGCGCTCGAACTGGCCCAGGTGGGCCTGTACCGCGCCGTCGTCGCCAAGGGCGCGTACCGCAGTGGTGACGCCGCCGTCTACATCCCCGAACAGTCCGTGCTCCCGGCCGGGTTGATCGAGGAGCTGGGGCTGACCGGACGGCTGGCCGGCGGAGAGGCCAACCGGGTCAAGGCGGTTCGGCTGCGCGGCGAGCTGTCGCAGGGCATCGTCTGCCGGCCGCAGGCCCTCGCAGACATCGATCTGGCGCAGGCGGCCGCCGACGGCACGGACTTCGCGGAGCTGCTCTCGATCACCAAGTGGTCGCCGCCCATCCCGCCCACGATGAGCGGCGATGTGGAACGGGCTCCCGATCTGCTGCCCTGGGTCGACATCGAGAACATCCAGCGCTATCCGGAGATCTTCGAGCCGGGCGAGCCCGTGGTGATCACCGAGAAGCTGCACGGCTCGGCCTGCCTGCTGACGTACTGCGCGACGGACGACGGGCAGGGGCGTGTCCAGGTCTCGTCGAAGGGCTTCGGCGCCAAGGGCCTTGCCCTCACGGAGGATCCGCGCAATCTGTACTGGCGCGCAGTGCTCGGCCATGACGTCCCGGCGGTCGCCGCGCGCCTCGCCGAGAAGCTGGGGGCGAGCCGGGTCGGGATCTTCGGCGAGGTGTACGGCGCCGGGGTGCAGGACCTCGCCTACGGGGCCAACGCCCGCTCCGAGGCGCTCGGTTACGCCGTCTTCGACGTGTCGGCCGAGATCGGCGGCCAGGTCCGCTGGCTGGAGCCGGCCGAGCTGCTGGAGGGTGAACTGCCGCTGGTGCCACGGCTGTTCGAGGGTCCGTACGACATCGGCACGGTGCTGGAACTGGCGAGCGGCCGGGAGACCGTGTCCGGGCGCGAGCTGCATCTGCGCGAAGGCGTCGTGATCCGTCCCGCCGCCGAGCGCTACAGCCCGGTGGTGGGCGGCCGGGCGATCGCCAAGGCGGTCAGCCCGGCGTATCTGACGCGCAAGGGCGGCACGGAGTACGAGTAGTCCCGCGCGGCAAAAGGCAGAGGCGGGCCCGTCACGGGGGTGCGGGCCCGCCTGTACGCCATGCTCAGGCACGGTCCTTCGCGGGCCGTCCGCGCTCCGGCAGCAGCCGGGAGCCCGTCAGCCGCTCGCCGAAGATGTCGTCCGGGTTGGACAGAACGCAGGTCTGCAGGGAGAGGCAGCCGCAGCCGATGCAGTCGGTGAGATGGTCGCGGAGCCGGCCGAGCTGTCTGATGCGCTCGTCGAGCTCCGCGCGCCACGCCTCGGACAGCCGCGCCCAGTCCTCGCGGTCGGGTGTGCGCTCCTCCGGCAGTTCGGCCAGTGCGTCCCTGATCGTGGCGAGCGGAATGCCCACCCGCTGCGCGGCGCGTACGAAGGCGACGCGGCGCAGCGCGTCCCTGCTGTACCGGCGCTGGTTTCCGCTGGTCCGACGGCTACTGATCAGCCCTTTGGACTCGTAGAAGTGCAGGGCGGACACGGCGGCCCCGCTGCGCGCGGAGAGCTGGCCGACCGTGAGCTCGTGAATCTTCTCGGGAATCTGTGGCACTCCTCGAAGCCTACTGGGCCCGTCGTTGACAGGAGCTGTCCGCCCAACCATGCTGAGCAAGCGCTTAGACATTGGTGTTCCGCAGAGACGAGACGCAGGGAGCAGGGACATGGCCGAGCCGAGGATCTTCACGTCCGCCGAGGAGCTGCGCGCCGGGGTCGGCGAGCAGCTGGGGCACAGCGACTGGCTGGAGATCGAGCAGAAGCGGATCGATCTCTTCGCCGAGGCGACCGGTGACCACCAGTGGATCCACGTGGACCCGGAACGGGCGGCGACCGGCCCCTTCGGTACGACGATCGCGCACGGCTATCTCACGCTGTCGCTGCTCCCGGTCTTCGTCCCGCAGGTCCTGCGCGTCGAGGGCATGAAGATGGGCATCAACTACGGCGCGAACAAGGTCCGTTTCCCCTCGCCCGTACCGGTGGGCTCGCGACTGCGCGCGACGGCGGTGCTGCAGAGCGTGGAGGAGGCGGGCGGCGGCGTGCAGGTGACCGCCCTCGTCACGGTGGAGCGCGAGGGCGGCGACAAGCCGGTGTGCGTGGCCGAGTCGGTGTCCCGCTACTTCTTCTGAGTCCCGCCGACTCCTACGAGTCCTGGCTCTTCCGGGCGGAGACCATGCGCAGGACGAGGTCGGCGTACAGCGCGCCGACCTCGTCGGGGGTCCTGCGGCCCCGCGTGTTGAACCAGCGCGCCACGTCGATGCAGAGCGACAGCACGGCGACCGTGGTGCCGGGGACGTCCGGGACGTCGAACTCCCCCGACTCGACGCCCTCGTGGAGAATTCCGCGTACGACGGCGTCGCTGCGGCGGCGCAGCTCGACGATCTCTTCGCGGTGTTCGCCGGAGAGCGCGTCGAGCTCGTACTGCACCACGCGTGCGGTGTCGTGCCGCCCCGCGTGCCAGCGGACGAAGGAACTCACGGCCGCGGCGAGCCGCTCGGAGGGCGTGCTGCCCGTGTCGGCCGCCGTCGACAGGACCTCCAGGGCCTTGTCGTGCCCGATCCGGCTGATCCGGTGGAGCAGCTCTTCCTTGGTCTTGTAGTGGATGTAGAGCGCGGCGGGGCTCATTCCGGCGCGGCCCGCGATGTCCCGGGTCGTCGTCGCGTGATAGCCCCGCTCGGCGAAGGCCTCGACGGCGGCGACGAGCAGCTTCCTCGCCGCCTCGGGCGTGACCTCGCCCCACGGCATGTCCTCGCCGGCCGTGTCCTCCGCCGTACTCATCGCTCGCCCCTTCCGTTCATCAGAAGGCACACCATACCCCGAGGGTGAGCAAGCGCTTAGATCTTGGGCTTCTGGAAGGGGTCGTGCTCGGCGAGCAGCTTCTCCAGCCTGGCCTGGTCGACCCGGCTGACGATCTGCCCGGCTTCCTGGCGGTCCCGGATCACCTTGGCCAGCGTGAACGCCGAGGTCGTGAGGTAAAGGACGGCGATGGCGAGGAAGCCGCGCACCCAGGCGTCGGCGTCGAGATAGAGGATGCCGAGGCCGACAGCGCCGAGCGCGACGGCGAAGGAGGCGACGGACTGTCCGTAGAAGGCCGCGGTGTTCTGCTGCTTGACCTGTGTCTCACTCATAGGCGTCAGCATCGGTCGGCGTGGCCCGCGCCACATCCGCTCCCGTACTCACACGCGTACTCAGCGGACGGCTGTCTGCTCCTCACCGAGCTCCAGGTTCATACGCCCACCCCGCTTTAACTATCACTGCTAGTTTCCCGTCGGCAGGCCCTACTATGTGCCGCATGGCCCGCCCGCGCAAGCCCCTGCTCAGCCGAGAACGCATCGTCGAGACGGCGAGCGCGCTCGTGGACGCCGAGGGCCTCGACGCCGTCTCCACCCGCAGGCTCGCCGCCGAACTCGGGGTCAGCGGCCCCTCCCTCTACAACCACTTCCGCAACAAGGACGAGATCCTCGACGCCGTCGCCGACGCCGTCAGCGCCCAGGTCGACCTGTCGATGTTCGACGAGGGCGACCAGCGCGACTGGCGCACCGCGCTGCACGACTGGGCCGTCTCCTACCGCGCGGCCCTGACCGACCACCCCAACACCGTGCCGATGCTCGCCCGTGGCCCGGGCCGCCGCCCGGCGGGGCTCAAAGTGGCCGACGCCGTCTTCGGCGCAATGGTCCGCGCGGGCTGGCCACCGGCCCAAGCGACCTGTATCGGCGCCCTGATGCGGTACTTCATCACCGGCTCGGCGCTCGGTTCGTTCGCCCGCGGCTTCGTCGACGACGAGTCCGCGTACGACCCGGCCGACTACCCGCATCTCGGGCAGGCGCATCTGCTCGCCGAGCGGCAGCAGAAGGTGGACGAGGGCGCGTTCGAGACGGGTCTGCGGGCACTCATCGACGGTCTGTCCGTGCAGTACGAGGCCCTGGTGCGCGCCTGACGGAGACAGTTCGGCGGCCGCCGAACAGTGATGGGGCCATCCTGGACACATGCAGTCCAAAGACCTTGCCGCGCTGGCCGCGCTCCTCGCCGACGAGACCCGGGCCTCCTTCTGTCTCGCGCTGCTGGACGGCCGCGCCTGGACCTCGGGCGAACTCGCCCGGCACGCGCGCGTGGCGCCGTCGACCGCCAGTGAGCATCTGGGCAAGCTCGTCGCGGGCGGGCTGCTCGCCGAGGAGCGCCAGGGGCGCCACCGGTATGTGCGGCTCGCGGGCGAGAGCGTCGCCCGTCTCGTCGAGGAGCTTGCCGCGCACACCCCACCCGCCCCCGACGCGCCGCCCGCCTCGCTGCGGGCCGCGAGCACCCGCAGCGCCATGGCCCGCGGACGCACCTGTTACGACCATCTCGCCGGGCGGCTCGGCATCGCGATCACCCAGGCAATGACGGCACGCGGGCTGCTGCACCAGGACACCGGCTTCGCGCTCACCGCCCAAGGCATCGCCTGGTTCGGCGAGTTGGGGCTCACGCTGGAGCGGAAGGGGCGGCGTCCGCTCGTACGGTCGTGCCTGGACTGGACCGAGCGCAAACCGCATCTCGCGGGGCTCGCGGGAGCCGAGCTGTGCCGCCACGCCCTGGATGCGGGCTGGTGCGTACGGATCGGGTCCGAGCGCGCGGTGAAGGTGACCGCGGACGGCGAGCGGGCGCTGGCCGAGCTGCTCGGCATCGAGCCAGGGACATTGCGGTGAACGCCGAACAGTCGCCGCCGTACGGTCGGCGCATGACGCACTCCCCGCGCCCCGCCCGTTCGCAGTGGCCCGCTCTCGCCGCCGCGGGCATCACCGTCGTCCTGTGGGCCTCGGCCTTTGTGTCGATCCGCAGCGCCGGTGAGGTGTACTCCCCCGGCGCTCTCGCCCTCGGGCGGCTCCTCGCCGGGTCTCTCGCCCTCGGCAGCGTCCTGCTGGTCCGGCGAGAAGGGCTGCCGCCGCGGGCCGCCTGGCCGGGAATCGCCATATCCGGGCTGCTGTGGTTCGGCGTCTACATGGTGGTGCTCAACTGGGGTGAGCAGGAAGTCGACGCGGGCACGGCCGCGATGGTCGTGAACATCGGCCCGATTCTCATCGCGCTGCTCGGCGCCCGGCTGCTCGGCGAGGCGCTGCCGCCGCGGCTGCTGGCCGGGATGGCGGTGTCGTTCGCGGGTGCGGTGACCGTCGGCCTCTCGATGTCGGGCGAGGGCAGCGCCTCCACGCTGGGCGTACTGCTGTGCCTGCTGGCGGCGGTGGGGTACGCGGGCGGGGTGGTGGCCCAGAAGCCCGCGCTGGCGCACGCGAGCGCACTGCAGGTGACGACGTTCGGCTGCCTGGTCGGGGCGGTGGCCTGTCTGCCGTTCGTCGGACAGCTGGTCTCCCAGGCGGAACGGGCTCCGCTGTCGGCCACGCTCAACATGGTCTACCTGGGCGTCTTCCCGACCGCGCTGGCGTTCACGACCTGGGCCTACGCGCTGGCTCGTACGACCGCGGGGCGGATGGGCGCGACGACCTATGCGGTGCCCGCGCTGGTCGTGCTGATGTCATGGCTGGCGCTGGACGAGGTGCCGGCCGGACTCACCCTGGCGGGTGGGACGCTGTGCCTGGCGGGGGTGGCCGTCTCGCGCTCCCGGTCCCGGAGGTCGGCCTCACGGGATGCCGCGGCTGCGCCGGATGCGGCGGTCGCGCCGGGGGATGCCGCGAGGTGCGCGCCGGATGCCGGGGCGTCCGAGGCCGGCGGCCGTCGGGACTGATCCGGCGGCTCCCTGGGCCAGCCTCGCAGGCGGTGGGTTTTCCCCCACCCCGCCCCTTCCCGAACTGGGGCTCCGCCCCAGACCCCGTGCGGGGGCTCCGCCCCCGAACCCCCGCTCCTCAAACGCCGGAGGGGCTGAAGTTCAGCCCGTCCGGCGTTTGAGGACACGCGCGAAGCGCGTCCGGGGCCTGGGGCTTGCCCCAGTTACGGGAAGGGGCGGGGTGGGGAACTTAAAAGACCACCAGCGCACGCCCGCCCCTGCCCGCCAGCATGTTGGCGAACGCATCCGCGATCCCGTCCAGGCCGATCCGGTCCGTCACCAGGGCCGCCAGGTCCAGCCGCCCCGCGCGCACATGCTCCGCCAGGACCGGTAGGTCGACCGCCGGGTTGCTGTTGCCGTAGACGCAGCCCGAGAGCGTGCGGCCCCAGTGGAAGAGTTCCAGCGCGTTGAACGTGACCTGCTGGTCCTTGCCGCCGATGCCGACGACCGTCGTGCGGCCGCCCCGGCGGGTGGACTCCCAGGCGGTGCGGATCGTCGCGGCCCGCCCGACGCACTCGATCGCCACGTCCGCGCCCTGGCCGCCCGTGAGTGTGCGGATCTCCTTCGCGGTGGTGTCGGAGGCGAGGACGTACTCGGTCGCACCCGCCCCCCGCGCCAGGGACTCCTTCTCCTCGGAAACGTCGACCGCGATGATCGTCGACGCGCCCGCGATCCGGGCGGACTGGAGCGTGGCGAGGCCGACCCCGCCGACACCGAAGACGACGACCGTCTCGCCCTCGCGGACGCGGGCGGAGTGGTGGACCGCGCCGTACCCGGTGAGGACCGCGCAGCCGAGCAGGGCGGCATCGGTGAGCGGGACGCCGTCGGGGACGGGCAGGACGCAGTTCGCGGCGACGACGGTTTCTTCGGCGAAGGCCGCGACGTTCAGGCCGGGGTACAGCTCCGCGCCGTCGGCGGTACGGGCGTAGACGTTCGCCGCGCCCGCGAGGGCATTGGCGCACAGCCACACCTCGCCGATCGAGCAGTGGTGGCAACTGCCGCAGGACGGTGCCCAGTTGAGGACGACGCCGTCGCCCGGGGCGACATGCGTGACCCCTTCGCCGACGGAGACGACGGTGCCCGCGCCCTCATGACCCAGGACGCACGGCGTCGGCACCCGCATGGTGCCGTTGGACAGGGACAGGTCGGAGTGGCAGACCCCGGCCGCGGCAAGGCGGACCCGCACCTGACCCGGGCCGGGTTCGGGCAGGTGGATGTCGGTGATCTCCAGCGGAGAGCCGACGGCGGGCAGTACGGCGGCGCGGACCATGATGCGTAGGACTCCCGGCTCAGAACTGGAGGGACTTGGTCTGGAGGTACTCGGACAGACCGTGCGGGCCGAGCTCCCGGCCGACGCCCGACTGCTTGTAGCCGCCGAAGGGCGCGAGGGGGTTGAAGCGGCCGCCGTTGATGTCGACCTGCCCGGTGTCCATCCGGCGGGCGAAGGCGACGGCTTCGGCCTCGTCGGCGGCCCAGACCGCGCCCGCGAGCCCGTACACGGTGCCGTTGGCGATACGCAGGGCGTCGTCCTCGTCCTCGTACTTGATCAGCGAGACGACCGGGCCGAAGATCTCCTCCTGCGCGATGGTCATCTCGGGGGTGACATCGGCAAAGACGGTGGGGCTGACGTAGTAGCCCGTCTCGCGCGGGGCTTCGGGGCCGCCGGCGACCAGGCGGGCGCCCTCGGCGACGCCCTTCTCGATGTAGCCGCGTACGCGCTGCTGCTGCTTGGCGCTGACCAGCGGGCCGATCCGCTCGCCCGGTACGTACTTGGCGACCGCGGCCCTCGCGAGCGCCACCGCCTCGTCGTACTGGTCCTTGTGGACCAGCATCCGGGTCCATGCGCTGCACGTCTGGCCGGAGTTGGACATGACGTTGGCGATACCGACGCCCACGGCCCTGGCCAGGTCGGCGCTCGGCAGGATGACATTGGCGGACTTGCCGCCGAGCTCCAGGGCGACCCGCTTGACCGCGCCGCCCGCGGTCGCGCCGATCTGCCTGCCGACCGCGGTCGAGCCGGTGAACGAGACCAGGTCGACGTCCTCGTGGGCGGCGAGTGCCTGCCCGGCGACCGGGCCGAGACCCGTCACCAGGTTGAACACGCCTGCGGGCAGCCCGGCCTCGTCGACGGCCTCGGCGAAGAGCTGCGCGGTCAGCGGGGTGTCCTCGGCGGGCTTGAGTACGACGGTGCAGCCCGCCGCGAGCGCCGGGGCGACCTTGGCGACGATCTGGTGCAGCGGGTAGTTCCACGGCGTGATCGCACCGACCACGCCGACCGGCTCCAGCAGCACGGTGGAGTTCCCGGTCCTCTCCTCGAAGGAGTACGAGGCCGCCAGCTCCGCGTACGAACCGGCGACCATGATCGGCACGCCCGCGTGGACCGTCTGCGAGAGCTGGAGCGGCGCGCCGAGCTCGGCGGTGACGGTCTCGGCGATCTCGTCCGCGCGGACCACGAGCACATCGCGCAGGGCCGCGATCCGGGCGGCGCGCTCGGCGGGCGGGGTGGCGGCCCAGCCGGGGAGCGCCTCGCGGGCCGCGCGCACGGCATCGTCGACGTCGTCCGCCGTACCGGCCGGGGCATGGGCGATGACCTGCTCGTCGGCCGGGTTCACCACCGCGATCGTGTCCGGACCCCGGGCGGGCCGCCACTGGCCGCCGATGTACATGCCGTCGTGAGCCTTCATCGCACTCCTCCAGAAGCTGCCGTCAGTCGTCCGCACCCACAAACTAGCGGTGTTAGTTTTTGGACGCCAGGGCACCTGGAGCGTAACGGGGACCTCTCAGGCGTCCAGGCCCGGGAGGTCCGTCGGAGCAGGGCAGATTCTGCGGCCGTGGTGGTCGAAGACATAGAGATGCGCGAGATCGACGAGCAGCGGCACCTGCGCGCCGGTACGCAGCCGCACATCGGGCCCGGTCCGCACCACCAGATCGCTCGCTGCCACGGACGGGCGCTCGGCGGTCATGGTCCCCGGCCGCGGCTCCGGGTCGTCCAGGGCCACCACGGGCCCCGAGACATGGGCGACCGCGCGCTTCTTGAGGCGGTTCAGCACGCTCGGGCCGCTGCGGGTCCGGCGCCTGCGGACGGGGCCCTGCGGCCTGGGCGACTCGAGGTCGGCGACCACGGCGGGCTGTGAGCCGGTGTTGAAGTGCACGAGCGCCTCATGGCCCTGGTACTCCATGTGCTCGACGATCCCGGTCAGCGCGACCTCGCCGGGACGGGCCTGGCTCGGCGGGGCAATTCGCGTGGCCTCCGAGCGCAGGCCGACGATGATCTGCCGGCCCTGCTGGATGCGGAGCAACTGGTGGTCGGCGCTGAGGGGTTCGGGCAGCGGAAGTCGCTGTTTGCCGAGATCGATGGACATCCGGCCGTCCAGCGGCGCGTAGACGACCGCCTGCAGCAGATTGATCCGCGGCGTGCCGATGAACGCGGCGACGAAGACGTTCGCGGGCATGGCATAGGTCGCGCGCGGGGTGCTCACCTGCTGGAGTACGCCACCGCGCATCACCGCGACCCGGTCACCGAGGGACATCGCCTCGGCCTGGTCGTGCGTGACGTACACGGTCGTCACCCCCAACTCGGCGGTGAGCTGGGCTATCTCGGCCCGCAGATGGTTGCGCAGTTTCGCGTCGAGGTTGGACAGCGGCTCGTCCATCAGAAAGACGGAGGGCCGTCGGGAGATGGCCCGCCCCATCGCGACCCGCTGGCGTTCGCCGCCGGAGAGCTGGCTGGGGTAGCGGTCCAGGACGTCCTCGATGCCGAGCATGCGGGCAGTGGCCTCGATCTGCGGGCCGCTGTCCGCACGCGGGTTCTCCAGCCGCAGCGGGAACCCGATGTTCTCGCGGTTCGTCATGGTCGGGTAGAGCGCGAAGTTCTGGAAGACCATCGCCATGGCGCGCTCGCGGGGCGGGATGTGGTTGGCGTACTCACCGTCCAGCAGCAACTCCCCCTCGGTGATGTCCTCGAGGCCCGCGATCATGCGCAGCACGGTCGATTTTCCGCAGCCCGAAGGGCCGAGCAGCACCACGAACTCTCCCGGCTCGATGTCGAGTGAGAACCGGTCGACGGCGCGATTGGCGCGTTCGTACCTCTTGCTGACACTGCGCAGGGAGATGGCGCGACTCATAAGTTCCGCCGGAGGAAGAGGGGAGCGACTGAGACGCCTGAAACTAGCCGACTACTCCCGGTCAGGGAATGAGTCGCGCGAAGGTTGGGGCTCCGTGCCACCGACACCGCCGCCCGCGCGAAGGCGAAGGCGGTGGTGTCGGGCGCGGTCAGCCGCTGGAAGGCATCAGATGATGCCGAAGAGAATTCCCGCGCCGAGCACGATCAGCGATGTCAGGGCGGCCCACTTGACGACGAACCGCGTGTGGTCGCCGAATTCGACCTTGGCCATGCCGACGAGGACGTACACGGCGGGGACGAGCGGGCTCGACATGTGCAGGACCTGGCCGGTGAGCGAGGCGCGGGCGATCTCCAGCGAGGAGACGCCGTGTGCGGCGCCGGCCTCGGCGAGGACGGGCAGAACACCGAAGTAGAAACCGTCGTTCGACATGAAGTAGGTGAGCGGGATGCTCAGGACGCCGGTGACGAGCGCCATGTGCGGGCCCATCCCCTCGGGGATGGCGCCGACGAGCCAGTCGGCCATGTGCTTGACCATCCCGGTGCCGGTGAGGACTCCGGTGAAGACGGCGGCGGCGAAGACCATGCCTGCGACGTTCAGGACATTCTCGGCATGGGCGGCGATCCGCGCCCTCTGGTCCGCCATCTTGGGGTAGTTGACCGTCAGGGCGAGCGCGGCGCCAAGCAGGAACAGAACAGGGATCGGCAGATATTCCATGATCATTGCGGTGAGGAGGCCGACGGTGAGCGCCGCGTTGAACCAGTACAGCTTGGGCCGCAGGGTCGCGCGGTTCGGGTCGAGGCCCTTGAAGCCCTCGTCGCCGTCGTCCTGCTGGGGAACTTCCGCACCGGAACCGGCACTTGCGGACGCCGCTTGCCCGCCGCCGCCGCCGGCCTTGACCAGGACCGTCTCGGTCTCCGGCTCCAGCACCTCGTCCAGGGTGAGGACACCCAGGCGCTTGCGCTCGCGCCGGCCCAGCACATAGGAGAGGACGAAGACGAAGAGCAGTCCGACGCCCAGCGCCGGGATCATCGGGACGAAGATGTCGCCCGCATCCACCTTCAGCGCGGTCGCCGCACGGGCGGTGGGACCGCCCCAGGGGAGGGTGTTCATCACGCCGTTGGCCATGGCGGCGACACCCGTCATCACGACCAGGCTCATCTTGAGGCGCTTGTAGAGCGGATACATCGCCGAGACGGTGATCATGAAGGTGGTGGAGCCGTCGCCGTCGAGCGAGACGATCGCGGCGAGCACCGCCGTACCGACCACGACGCGCAGCGGATCCGCCTTGCAGAAGCGCAGAATGCCCCGCACGACCGGGTCGAAGAGACCGACGTCGATCATCACGCCGAAGTAGACGATGGCGAACATCAGCATCGCCGCGGTGGGGGCGAGGTTCCCGACGCCTTCGATGACGTAGTCACCGAGGTGCGCGCCCTTCCCGACGACTACGCAGAAGAGTGCGGGGATGAGGACCAGCGCCGCGATGGGCGACATCTTCTTCATCATGATCAGGACCAGGAAGGTCGCAATCATGGCGAAGCCGAGGATTGTCAGCATGGGGACACCTAACGTTCATCCTTGAACTCCCACCGGAGCGGCGGTGCGGATGACGTTAGGTGCGGCCAAGAGCCGTTAACAAGATGTTGACGCGTGAGCAATACGAGCAAAACCCCAGGTCATCGCACCGGTGATAGCTCGACGGGGAATCCGTTGAGCACAGCGGTGCCGGACAGCGGGTCGAGCCGTGAGCCGTCGAGCAGCTGATTGACATTGACTCCGGGGCGCGCCGCCGCCACCGACATCCGGGTGCCGGGCCGGTCGTGTCCCCAGCCGTGCGGCAGGCTCACCACTCCGGTCCGTACCGCGTCCGTGATCTCCACCGGCGCTTCGACCTGGCCGCCCTCGGCGGTGATACGGGCGGGGGCGCCGTCCTCGAGTCCCAGCCGGGCCGCGTCGGCGGGGTGGATCTGCAGGGTGCAGCGGTTGGAGCCGCCGTTGAGCGTGGCGACGTTGTGCATCCAGCTGTTGTTGGAGCGCAGATGGCGGCGGCCGACGAGCACGAGGGCGGTGGGCCGCTCGGCCAGCGCGCGCCGCAGCCGGGGCAGATCGGCCGCGATCGGGTCGGGCAGCAGCTCGATGCGTCCGCTGCGGGTCTTGAGGATCTGCGGAATGCGCGGTTGGAGCGGGCCGAGGTCGACGCCGTGCGGGTTCTCCAGGAGCTTGTCGAGGGTGAGGTCGTACGGGCCGAGGCGCAGCATCATGTCGAGGCGCCGTTCCGGTCCGGTGCGGCCGGTGAGCTGCTCGGCCAGCTCCTTGGGAGCTCCCTCCTTGGCGAGGGTGTTCTCGATGACCATGTCGTCGACGGCGCCCGGCTCCGCGCCGTGCATCCCGCCCACGGCGAGCACCAGCCGGGCCTGGATCTCGCACTCGCCCATCCGCCCCTCCTCCAGGGGGACGACCGCCGGGGTGTAGCGGGCCTGGTTGCGGACGGCGAAGGCGTTGAACGCGAAGTCGAAGTGGGAGCTCTGGGACGGCGGCGGCGGAGGCAGGACCACATCCGCGTGCCGGGACGTCTCGTTGAGATACGGATCGACGCTGACCATGAAGTCGAGCCCGGCCAGCGCGCGGTCGAGGCGGTCGCCGTCGGGGGCGGAGAGCACCGGGTTGGCGGCGATGGAGATGACCGCGCGGATGCGGCCCTCGCCCGGGGTGTCGATCTCCTCGGCCAGCGCGGCCATGGGCAGTTCGCCCTTGGCCTCGGGGTGTCCGCTGACCCTGCTCGCCCAGCGGCCGAGCGCGAAGCCCTTGCCGGGGGCGGCGGGGCGGGGAGCGCGATCGGTGGCGGACAGCGGGAAGAGCGCGCCGCCGGGGCGGTCGAGATTGCCGGTGATCACATTGAGCACGTCCACCAGCCAGTTGGTGAGGGTGCCGTATTCGACGGTGGAGCTGCCGACCCGGCCGTAGACGGCGGCGGTGGGCGCGGCGGCGAGTTCGCGGGCGATCGTACGGATCTCCTCGGCGTCCATGTCACAGGCGGCGGCGACCGCCTCGGGCGTGAACTCCCGTACCGCTTCCTGGACTTCGGCCACTTGCTCGACATGCGCTTCGAGCGCGCCGAGGTCGGTGAGCTTCTCCTCGAAGAGGACGGCGGCGATGGCGGCGAGCAGCAGCGCGTCGGTCCCGGGCCGGATGGCGACATGCCGGTCGGCCAGCTGCGCGGTGCGCGTGCGGCGCGGGTCGACGACGGTCAGCGTGCCGCCGCGCCTGCGCAGCGCCTTGAGCTTGCCGGGGAAGTCGGCGGCGGTGCACAGACTGCCGTTGGAGTCCAGGGGGTTGGCGCCGAGCAGGAGCAGATGGTCCGTGCGGTCCAGGTCGGGGACCGGGATGGCGACGGCGCTGCCGAAGAGGAGCCCGCTGGAGACGTGCTTGGGCATCTGGTCCAGGGTGCTGGCGGTGAAGAGATTGCGGGTGCGCAGCAGGGTGAGCAGGACGGGCGGGTAGAGGGCGCCGGCCATGGTGTGGACGTTCGGATTGCCGAGGATCACGCCGACGGCATTGGGCCCGTGCTCCTCGATCAGCGGCCGGATCCGGGCCGCGACCAGGTCGAAGGCCTCGTCCCAGGTGGCCTCCCGCAGTTCCCCGTTCTCGCGCACGAGGGGGGAGCGCAGCCGGTCGGGATCGGCGTCGAGCTCACCGAAGGAGGCGCCCTTGGGACAGATGAAGCCCTTGCTGAAGACATCCTCACGATCGCCTCGGGCGCCGGTGACGCGGGTGCCCTCGATGGTGAGGGTCAGCCCGCAGGTGGCCTCGCAGAGGGGACAGATCCGGAGGGCGGTGCGGGTGGGGGCTGTGCGGGGCATGGGCCCTCCCTGGGGCGACGGCGATGCCCGCCAGCATACCGACCGGTATGGAGGGTGGGGAGGGGTCGGCGCGGTTCGGGTCGCCTGCGGCGCTGTTCCCCTACCCGCCCTCCCCCAGACTCCGTCCGGGGGGACCCCCAACCTCCCCGTATGCGACCTTCGGCCGCATGTCCTCAAACGCCGGACGGGCTGAATAATTCAGCCCCTCCGGCGTTTGAGGAGCGGGGGTCCGGGGGCAGCGCCCCCGGTTACGGGAAGGGGCGGGGTGGGGAACAGCGCCGCAGACAACCCGAGCCGCGTTGACGGGACGGGCCCGCAATCCTACGGTTGTCCATAGGATTCCTTCAGCACCGGGAGCGGACGATGAGCGGCATCGAGCAGGCGCGGAAGACGGCCGAGGGCCTTGGGCAGCTGGCCGGCTTCGGCAATGAACACAGCTCGGAGGCCGTGCCTGGCGCGCTTCCGCACGGGCGGAACTCACCCCAGCGCGCCCCGCTGGGGTTGTATGCCGAGCAGCTGAGCGGCAGTGCGTTCACCGAGCCGCGGGTCCACAACCGCCGCTCGTGGCTGTACCGGATCCGCCCGTCGGCCGCGCATCCTCCGTTCGTCCGCATCGACAACGGCGGCGTACGCAGCGCGCCCTTCACCGAGACCGTCCCCGACCCCAACCGGCTGCGCTGGAACCCGCTGCCGGATCCCGCCCCCGGGACCGACTGGCTGGCCGGTCTGTGGACCCTCGGCGGAAACGGTGACGCGACCCAGCGCACGGGCATGGCCGTGCACCTGTACCACGCCAACTCCTCCATGACGGACCGGGTGTTCAGCGACGCGGACGGCGAGCTGCTGATCGTGCCCGAGCGGGGCGGCCTGCTGCTGCGCACGGAGCTCGGGCTGCTCGCGGCCCGCCCCGGCGACGTCGCGCTGATCCCCCGTGGCGTCCGTTTCCGCGTCGAGCTGCTCGACGAGAGCGCCCGCGGCTATGTCTGCGAGAACTACGGTCAGCCGTTCCAGCTGCCCGACCTCGGCCCGATCGGCGCGAACGGCCTGGCCAACGCCCGCGACTTCCTCGCGCCGGTGGCGGCGTACGAGGACGTGGAAGGCCCGGTCGAGGTCGTCAACAAGTTCTGCGGCAACCTCTGGGCCGCGACCTACGACCACTCGCCTCTGGATGTCGTCGCGTGGCACGGCAACCATGTTCCGTACGTCTACGACCTGCACCGCTTCAATGTGATCGGGACGATCTCCTACGACCACCCGGACCCGTCGATCTTCACCGTGCTGACCTCGCCGAGCGACACCCCCGGCCTGGCGGGCGTCGACTTCGTCGTGTTCGCGCCGCGCTGGCTGGTCGGGGAGAACACCTTCCGGCCGCCGTACTTCCACCGGAACGTGATGAGCGAGTACATGGGCCTGATCGAGGGCGCGTACGACGCCAAGGCGGAGGGCTTTGTCCCGGGCGGCGGCTCGCTGCACAACATGATGTCCGCGCACGGGCCCGACCGGGAGACCTTCGACCGCGCCAGCGCCGCCGAGCTGAAGCCGCAGAAGATCGACGACGGGCTTGCCTTCATGTTCGAGACGCGCTGGCCGGTGACGGCGACCGGGCAGGCGGCGAACGCCGGCCATCTGCAGAAGGGGTACGACGACGTGTGGCAGGGTCTTGAGCGCCACTTCCGGTCGTAGTACGGAGTACGCCGTGACCGCCTTCGCCCCCGATTCGCTGGTCCTGAACCGCAAGCTGCCGCTGTGGTACCAGGTCTCGCAGTCGCTGCGCGCCTCGATACTGGGCCGAACGCCCGAGGCGTCGCTGCGGCTGCCCACCGAGGAGCAGCTCGCCGCGCACTACGGCGTCAGCGTGCTCACGATGCGCCAGGCCCTCAAGGAGCTTGAGGAGGAGGGCCTGATCAGCAGGCACCGGCGGCGCGGCACGTTCATCGAACCGGGGGCGCGGCGGGGAGCGCCGCGGCGGCTGCTGGGCTCGATCGACGCGATCGTGGCCCAGCAGTCGGGCGAGCGCACGACGATCCTGGGGCACGGCCCCGAGCCGGTGCCCGGCGAACTCGCGGAACACTTCCCCGACGACGCCGAGGTCGTGACGTACCGGCGCCTGCGCTGCGACGGCGAGAGCGGTGAGCCGACCAACTGGGCGGAGAACGCCGTCCGTCCGGACATCGCGGCACGGCTGGACCTCGCGGACCTGGAGCGCTGGCCGATGACGAAGGTGCTGCGCGACGGGGTGGGGGTGCGGATCAGCCGCATCACGGACACCGTGGAGGCGCGCCTCGCGGACCCGCGGACGGCGGAGCTGCTGAAGGTGCCGCTGCTGAGCCCGATCCTGCACTACACAGGCGTGACGTACGACGAGAAGGGCCGCGTGGTGGACGTGGCCCGGATCCGGTACCGGGGGGACCGCTTCTCCTTCTCGGTCACCGTCGACGCGGAGTGAGCGTTGTCAGGGCCCGCGGTTAGCATTTCCGCATGCCGATGCTGGACGAGCTCATGCCGTGGGGCACAGCACCCCTGCGGCTGGGGCGGCCCTGGGTGATGGCTCCGGATGCCGCCTCCCTCAAGGCGCGCTGGGATGCCGTCGTACGGGCGGAGGGCGTCGAGCAGGACGCGCTGTTCGGATGCACGCGGGCGCGTACGCCGCGCAGTGCCGTCAGTCAGCTGCCCGGGCAGAGCAGTGGGACAGCCAGGTTCGTGCGGGAGCACGGGCCCTGTCCGGCGCCGGTGCGGGTCTGCCACGGGGCCTTCGACGAGCAGTGGCTGATCCCCGACCACCGGCTCATCGATGTCGCCAGGCCCGAGCTGTGGCGGGTGGCCGACGAGCGGCAGCTGTTCGTCGTGGAGCAGGGCTGGGTGGCTCAGTCCGCGGGCCCCGCCGTCAGCGTCTGCGCGCTGCTGCCCGACGGGCGCTCCCCGGCCGGACGGCCCGGCCGGATCCGGCCGCTCTACCGGCGGCCCGGGGGCGTGGAGCCGAATCTCGCGCCGGGTCTGCTGTCCGCACTCGGCAGCCTTTACGGACACGAGGTCGGCGTGGACGAGATGGTGGCCTGGATCGTCGCGGCCGCCGAGCCGTCGGCCGCCGGTTGTGTGGTGCCGCTGCCCGCCGACCCCGATGTGTGGCGGTCCGGCGTGGAGTTGGGGCGAGAGCTGACGCGGATCCAGCTGCGCGGGGCCCGGGGCGGCGAGCGGCCCCGGCTACCGGGCGGACGGCGGCCCTATGTGCGGGCCGCCGTGCCCGCGCGGCCCGATGCCATCGCGTACGACGCCGAGGAGGAGGTGCTCAGCCTGGGCGACGGCCGCATCTCCCCCGTGCCCGCCGAGGCCTGGGACTTCCATGTCGCCGGCGTTCGCGTGCTGGAGCTCTGGTTCGAGGGCCGTACCGCCGCGGCCGAACCCGGGACGCCGGCGGCGATACGGCCCGCCGTCTGGCCGCAGGAGTGGACCTCCGATCTCCTGGAGCTGATCACCGTACTGGCCCTGCTGGACGAACTCCGCAGCAGACAGGACGAGTTGAAGGTGGAGGAGGAGATCACCGAGCTGCCGGGCGTGCTTCCGCCGCCCGCCGCCGCCCGGCGGCCCGCCTCCGTACTCGACCACCACGAAGAGGGCCCGGAGGGTCAGTTCGCCCTGGTATGAGGGGGGTGACGCGCGCCCGGGGTGACAAAGGTGGCACGTACACGGTAGGCACGGCTGTTATGAACCATCAGCCCCTCCCCCTCGACGGGATCACGGTCGTCGCCGTCGAACAGGCCGTCTCGGCGCCGTTCGCCACACGCCAGCTCGCCGATCTGGGGGCCCGCGTCATCAAGATCGAGCGCCCCGACGGCGGCGACTTCGCCCGCGGCTACGACACCGCGGCGCACGGGCTCGCCTCGCATTTCGTCTGGTGCAACCGCGGCAAGGAGTCCATCGCCGTCGACCTCAAGGACCCCCGCGGCCTGGACATCGTGCGCCAACTCCTCGCGGATGCCGATGTGTTCGTGCAGAACCTCGCCCAGGGAGCGGCGGCCCGGCTCGGTCTGGACGCGGCCACCCTGTGCCCGGCGCACCCGCGGCTCGTCGCCGTGGACATCTCCGGATACGGCGCGGAGGGGCCGTATGCGCACAAGCGCGCGTACGACATGCTCGTGCAGTGCGAGGCGGGCCTGGTCTCGGTGACCGGGACCGCCGACCAGCCCGTCAAGGCGGGCATTCCGGCGGCCGACATCGCCGCGGCGATGTACGCCTTCTCGGGGGTGCTGGCGGCCCTGCTGCGGCGGGGGACCACAGGGCTCGGCGGGCCGGTGGAGATCTCGATGCTGGACTCGCTGGCCGAGTGGATGGGGCATCCGCTGCACCACGAGATGCATGGGGGTGAGGCCCCGGCGCGCACCGGGGTCGCGCACGCCGTCATTTCTCCGTACGACGCCTATGCGACGGCGGACGGCGGCCAGGTTCTGCTGTCCGTACAGAACGACCGGGAGTGGCGACGGCTGGCCGAGCAGGTACTCGGCCGGCCCGAGCTGGCGGACGATCCGGTCTTCGCGACCAACAGGGCCCGCACGACGAACAGGGCGGAGACCGACGCGGCGGTGGCTGCGGGCCTGTCGTCGCTGAGCCGCGACGAGGCGATCGACAGGCTGGAGGCGGCGGGCATCGCGTGCGCGCGGCTCAACAGCGTGAGCGACCTGGCCGCGCATCCGCAGCTCGCGGCGCGCGACCGGTGGCGGAACGTGGACTCACCGGCGGGGCCGCTGAGGGCACTGCTTCCGCCGATCGTCCTGCCGGGCGGGGACGAGGCCTGGATGGGTGCGGTTCCCGCGCTCGGCGAGCACACCGACGCGCTGCTGAAGGCCCTGGGGATGACTGATGCCGGGACAGCGGCGCTGCGCCGGGACGGTGTGATCGCCTGAGCGCGTTCGCGTACACGGGTGAAGCGAAGGGAGGGGGCGCTGACGCGCCCGGTCTGATCCGAAAGATGCCCCCTAGCGGCGGCTGCCGAAGAGTGAGCGACGCAGCCGCTTGAGCGGCGCGAAGAGGGAGACCCGCTCACTCTTGCTCTTGCGGGTGTGCGCGACATCACGCGAGGTGAGCTCGAGCATCAGCGATGTCGCCTCGGCCGCCTCGCCCTGCGGGACGGCGGGACCGCCCAGCACCGAGAGATGTCGGTCGAGACGCGTGCTGGTCGCACCGCTCCCACACGTGATCGCAGGGACACGCGCCCTGCTGCGCATTGCTATCTGTTCCATGTCACTCCCCACCCGTACGAGGGCACCCGGCCCGGGCAGGTTAACCCTATCGCCCCGCCGGCACACTCGTGTATCCCGCCCGCAGGATTCACCACACCCGTACGTGAGTTGACGACTACTCACCGAATCCATGTGATTCCAGGGCGACTTGGGACAGCACCTCGACAAAACTTCTCGGACTGGCGACCAATCCGTTCCGGCCTCCGCACCGAATGGCTGACATCGGAGCAGAACCAGCACTCGCGAAGGACGGATTCGATGACCGCAATGAGCAGCAGCGGGCGGGGGCCCAGGAGGCTCGCCGCTCTTACCTGCGTGGCGCTGGGCGCCGGGGCGCTCGTGGCCTCCGGCGTGACCGGGGTCGAGCCGGGCACGGCCAAGGCTTCCAGCCACCGGGAGGCACCGCTGATCTCCGGGCAGCCGCAGTACGACAACACGGACCTGTACGCGTTCGTCAGCCCCGACAAGCCCGACACCACGACGATCGTCGCCAACGTGCTGCCGTTCGAGGAACCGGGCGGCGGGCCGAACTTCTACAAGTTCGCCGACGACGCCCAGTACGACATCCACATCGACAGCGACGGTGACGCCCAGGGCGACCTGATCTACCGGTGGACCTTCAAGAACCACGTCAAGAACGGCAACACCTTCCTGTACAACACCGGTCCCGTCACCACCATCGACGACCCGGACCTCAACATCACGCAGACGTACGACATCGAACTGCTGAGGCTGAAGAACCAGCATGTGATGCACTCCACGAAGATCGGCGACGATCTGCCGGTGGCACCGTCGAACGTGGGCAAGGCGTCCATGCCCGACTACCAGGCCCTGCGCGACCAGGCCGTGCAGAAACTCGCGGGCGGATCAACGGCGTTCGCCGGTCAGGCGGACGACCCCTTCTTCGCCGACCTGCGCGTCTTCGACCTGCTCTACGGCGGGAACCTCTCCGAGGTCGGCAACGACACGCTCAAGGGCTACAGCGTCAACTCCGTTGCCCTGCAGGTGCCGACCGCGTACATCCGGCAGTCCGAGAAGCAGCCGATCGTCGGCATCTGGTCCACCACCCAGCGCAAGAGCGCGAACGGTCACTGGGCGCAGGTGTCCCGGCTCGGTATGCCGCTGGTCAACGAGGTCGTCATCCCCGTGAAGGACAAGGACAAGTTCAACGCGTCCCACCCGTGGAACGACGGTGACTTCCTCCAGTTCGTCACGCAGCCCGAGCTGCCGAAGCTGATCGAGGGCATCTACAAGATCAAGGCTCCGGCGGAACCGCGCAACGACCTGGTCTCGGTGTTCCTGACAGGCGTCGACAAGCTCAACAAGCCGCCGAAGGTGAAGCCCGCGGAGGCCCTGCGGCTCAACACCTCCATCGCGCCGACCGCCGAGCCCAAGAGGCTGGGTGTGCTGGACGGCGACAACGCCGGATTCCCCAACGGCCGGCGTCTGAGCGACGACGTCCTGGACATCGCGCTGCAGGTCGTCGAGGGCGAACTGGTCGGCTCGAAGAACGACTTGGGCGACGCGGTCAACGAGAACGACCAGAAGTTCGGCGGCAGCTTCCCCTATCTCGCGCTGCCGACGGAGGGCTCGCGCGGCCCGCTCGCCAAGGAGGGCGATGCCAAGGACGCCCAGGGCAATCTGCTCAGCGGGGGCGCGTCGTCCGCCTCCTCCAGCAGCGCATTCACCGACAACACGCTGATCGCCTCCGCTGTCGCCGCGGGTGTGGGCGTGCTGCTGGTCGCGCTGGGTCTGACCTGGTGGCGGACGCGGCGGCGCAACAGCTACTGACCGGCCCGACGCGACAACGAGAGGAAAGGGCAGACAGATGTCCCTGCGAAGGGCGCCAGGAACGACAGCGGCCGACGGCCGCGACCCGGGGGGCCGGGAAACCGGCCCCCGGTTCGGGGCGGGACGTGTGGCCGGGGTGCTCCTGCCGGCCGGAATGCTGGCCGTCGCCCTGACCGTGGGCATCGTCGTGTCCGGCGGCGCGGGCGACGAACCCCCGGCGGCCCGGACCGCCGCGCCTGTTGCGGACGCGCCGTTCGAGCGGATCGGCACCGGTGACCTCGCCCGCGGGGTCACCGGCCTCCAGGCGCATCTGCGGGCGCAGCCCAAGGACGCGCGGGGGTGGGCGGCTCTGGGTGCCGCCTATGTCGAGCAGGCCAGGACCAGCGGTGACCCGACCCGGTATCCGCAGGCCGACAAGGCGCTTGCCCGTTCCCTGGCGCTCCAGCCGCAGGACAACGACACCGCACTCGCGGGTCGTGCCGCGCTCGCGGCGGCGCGGCACGACTTCCGCGGGGCGCTGCGCTCGTCGGAGGCGGCGCTGAAGGTCAACCCGTACAGCGAGCGCGCACTCGCGTCCCGGATCGACGCCCTCGTCGAACTGGGCAGCTACGCCAAGGCGCTGGCGGCCGCCGAGCAGGCCGACGGCCGCCGCCCCGGCATCCCCGTCTTCACGCGCTACGCATACGTCCTGGAGCTGCGCGGCGACATCGCGGGCGCCCGGCGGGTGCTCGGCGGCGCGCTGAGGTCGGCCTCGTCCCCCGGCGACACTGCCTATGTCGCGACCGCCCTGGGCCAGTTGGAGTGGAGCCAGGGGGCGTACGCCCCGGCGCAGCGGTACTTCACGACGGCGCTCGACGCAGACCCGGGGTATCTTCCCGCCCTTGAGGGCCGAGCCCGCACCCAGTCCGCGCGCGGCGACACCAAGGGCGCTTTGCCGGGACTCGAAGCGGTGGTGGACCGGCTGCCGCTGCCGGGTCAGCTGGTGGCGCTGGGTGAGCTGTACGAGGCGGGGGGCCGGGCGGCCGACGCCCGGGCACAGTACGAACTCATCGGCACCTGGACCGAGCTGGCCCGCGCCAACGGCGTCGACACCGATCTGGACACCGCTCTGGCGCTGGCCGACCACGGCGACAGGGCCGAGGCGCTCAAGTCCGCGCGCGCCGAGTGGGGCAAGCGCCGGACCGTGCACACGGCGGACGCGCTGGCCTGGGCGCTGCACGTCAACGGCCGTTCCGCCGAAGCCCTCCCGTATCTCGCCACATCGGCGCCTGCCGGCTGCCGCAACGCGGTGTTCCTGTACCACCGCGGCATGATCGAACGCGCCGCCGGCAGGACGGACGCCGCCCGTGCGTCGCTCGCCGCCGCGCTGAAGATCAACCCCGGCTTCTCCCCCACCGGTTCACGTGCGGCCAGGGCCGCGCTGAAGGCTCTGGAGGCGTCATGAAGAGGCGTACGACCGCTGTCGGCGCGGCGGTCCTCGTCGCCGGTGCCGCGCTCGCCGTACTGCCCGCCGGGACGGCCGCGGCGCATCCCCTCGGGAACTTCACGGTCAATCGCTACGACGGCCTCCTCGTCTCGCCCGGGCGCCTCGGCGTCGACCATGTCGAGGACCTGGCGGAGATCCCCGCGGCCCAGGCCCGTACGAAGGTCGACCGCGACGGCGACCGGGAGTTGTCCCCCGCGGAGCTGTCCTCGTGGGCGGGGACGCGCTGCCGGGACGCGGCGCGGGACAGCCGCGTCACGGTCGAACAGCGCACCGTCGCCCTCACGCCCGGCGCGAGCCGCGCCGAGGTGCGCCCCGGGCAGGCCGGACTGCCGACGCTGCGCGTCGAGTGCAGGCTCACGGCCGAACTGCCCGGCGGGCGGCAGACGATCGGCTTCCGGGCGGCGGGCGGGGCCGAGGGACCGGGCTGGCGGGAGGTCACGGCCCGCGGCGACCGGATGACGCTCACCTCCTCCGACGTACCGCAGACGTCGGAATCGGGGCGGCTGACGAAGTACCCCGAGGGGGAGCTGTCCTCTGCGCCGGACCGCAAGGCGGCGTCGGTCTCGGTCACGCCGGGCGGCGCGCCCGCGGCGGCGGACCGGCAGGAGGCGGCGGCCCCCACGTCCGTACTGCCGCGCGGCGCCGACCGCTGGACGCAGGCGCTGACCGGCCTGGTCTCCCACCGCGACCTGACCGCGGGATTCGCCGCGCTGGCTCTGGCGACCGCGCTGCTGCTCGGCGCGATGCACGCGCTCGCACCGGGCCACGGCAAGACGGTCATGGCGGCCGCGGCGGCGGCGGGCGGGCGCAACTCCCTGCGCGACGTGCTGTCTCTGGGCGCATCGGTGACGATCACGCACACGCTCGGGGTGTTCGCGCTCGGCGGTCTGATCGCGGTGGGCTCGGCGGCAGCGCCGTCGGTGGTCGCCTGGCTGGGCGTCGCGAGCGGGGCCCTCGTAGCGGTGGCGGGTGTGGTGCTCGTACGCAGGGCGTGGAGGACGCGGGGAGCCGCGCACGCGCACGGCCACTCGCACGGGCACGGTCATGAGCACGGGCACGGGCACAGCCATGACAACGGCCACGCGCATGACCACGGGCACGGCCACGACGACGACCACGGGCACAGCCATACGCACGGGCACAGCCACTCCCACACCCATGAACACCGCTCCCTCGGTCTCCGTTCCACCATCCTGCTCGGCTTCGCCGGCGGGCTCGTCCCCAGTCCCTCCGCCGTCGTCGTCCTCGTGGGCGCCGCGGCCCTCGGGCGGGCCTGGTTCGGGCTGCTGCTCGTCCTCGCGTACGGCGCCGGGCTCGCCCTCACCCTCGCCGCCGCGGGCTTCGCGGCGGTGCGGCTCGGCGAACGCGCCACCCGCCTGCTCGCCGATCGCAGCCGCCGCAAGGGGCGGCTGCTGACCACCGCCCAGCGCGCGCTCCCCCTCGGCACGGCCTGCATCGTTCTCGCCATCGGATGCGGATTGGCTCTCAGGGGGGCGGCAACAGCCCTTGCGTGAGGTAATTTGGGGTAGTTCCTCTGCTACCGATGGGGGCTCGCTGTGAGCGAAGTGCCGGGCGATTCGCGGCTGGTGGCAGGGCGATACCGACTGCTGAGCCCCCTGGGCGAGGGCGGGATGGGCGTGGTGTGGCGCGCCCGCGACGAAGTGCTGAACCGCGAGGTGGCCGTCAAGGAGGTCCGCGCCCCGGCCGGCCTCGGCACCGCGGACGAACAGCGGCTGTACGCGCGTCTCGAGCGGGAAGCCTGGGCCGCGGGCCGGATCTCCCACCGCAATGTGGTGACCGTCTACGACGTGGCGACCGAGGACGGCCGTCCCTGGATCGTGATGGAACTCGTGCGCGGGCTGGCTCTGTCCGACGTACTGGACGCGGAGGGCCCGCTCGCCCCGCAGCGCGCCGCGCACATCGGCGCGGAGATCCTCGCCGCCCTGCGCGCCGCGCACGAGGCGGGTGTACTGCACCGGGACGTGAAGCCCGGGAACGTACTGATAGGCAACGACGGCCGTGTGGTGCTCTCCGACTTCGGTATCGCGATGGTGGAGGGGACCTCCAATCTGACGATGACGGGCGAGCTGATCGGCTCCCCCGAATTCCTCGCGCCCGAGCGGGCACTGGGGCGTACGCCGGGGCCCGAGTCGGACCTGTGGTCGCTCGGCGTGCTGCTGTACGCGGCGGTCGAGGGCAACTCCCCGTTCCGGCAGAACACCCCGCTGAGCACCCTGCGTGCCGTCGTCGACGAGGAACTGCCCCCGCCGCGCAGGGCCGGGGCCCTCGCGCCGGTGATCGCGGGGCTGCTGCGCAAGGATCCGGCGCAGCGCCTTTCGGCCGGGGAGGCCGAGCGTCTGCTGCGGGTGGTGGGCGCGGGCGGCACGGCGCCCACGGCTCCGGTGCCGCCGGGGCCGTACAGCCCCACGGTCTCGTCGACGTCCCCGACACCTGTCGCGCGTGCACTCCCCCAGCCGCCCACGCCCGTGCCCGGTCCGGCCACCACGGCCACGACCGGTGTGCCGCCCGATCGTGCGCGGCGTGCGACGGTGGTGCTGGTCGCCGGGGTGACGGCGCTGCTCCTGGCCGTCGGCGGTCTCGCCTGGGCGCTGGTCAACAACGGCAAGGGGAACCAGGGCGGCGGTGACAACAACGGCAGCGTGAGTCCCGCGACGGGGAGTTCGAGCGCGAGCCCCGGCAATACGGCCACCGCCCCCGGAGGCGGCGGGACGGACGGCGGCACCACTGGCAACAGCGGAAACAAGGGCAACAACGGCGGCGGCAACGGCGGTACGTACACCCCGCCGCAGACCGTCAAGGTCTACGCCGAGACGGTGCACGGCAGTTACTCGGGCACCTGCCCGCCGCCCGAGGCGGAGGCTCCGGCCTTCCGGGCGACGATCACGGTGGGCCGCACCCCCGCCTCCGTCGACTACCGCTGGGCGACGAAAAGCGGCGAGAGCTCCGACCCGGAGTGGAAGACGCTCGACTTCGAGGCCGGAGGCTCGAAACAGAAACAGGTCAGCCACGTCGAGCTGACGTACAAGCAGGGCGAGACGCACCACGACCGGATCCGGGTGGAAGTCCGGAGTCCGGTCGAGGCACGCTCCAACTGGATCGATTTCTCGGTCACCTGCGAGCAGGAGAGCCCGACGGACGGGAGCTCCTACACCGCGGGCGCTACGAACGCCCTTCTCAGGCGCGCGAGCTGAAGACGGGCAGGTAGCCGCCGGACTGTCCGGAGGCGGTGGGGTGGTACGACTCGCCGATGTTGAGCCAGTTCAGGCTGTGCAGCCAGGCCGTCCCGGAGCAGATCTCGTGTCCGGTGAAGGCGGGGGTGACATCGGCGAAGGAGTAGCCGTGGTCGGCCGCTCGCTTCGCGGTGGCGGCGTTGAGATAGTCCGCGGCGCCGTTGATCGCGGCCCGTTCGTTCTCGCTCAGTCCTGCGATGCAGCTTCCGCCGAGCTTGTAGAAGCGGGGGTAGCCGAGGACGACGACCCGCGCAGCGGGTGCCCTGGAACTGATGGCCGAGTACACGGAGTCGAGCTTGCCGGGCAGGGTTGTGTCGACGTACGTCTTGGCCTGGTTGATGCGGTTGATGCAGCTGGACTCGGACTGCAGGACGCAGGTGGTCATGACGTCGGAGAAGCCCGCGTCATTGCCGCCGATGGTGATCGAGACGAGGTCGGTCGCGGAGTTGAGGGGGCCGAGCTGACCGGCCGTGACATCACCCGTACGAGCGCCCGAGCAAGCGGTGAACGCGAACGACGAGGGTGAATGCGCGGCCGCCCAGAGCTTGGGGTAGGCCTTGGTGCTGCGCTTGCAGGAGCCGCTCGCACTGTCGTAGCTGCCGGCGCCGACGCCTGAGGAGTAGGAGTCGCCCAGGGCCACGTAGTCAAGGGCGAGGGCGCTGTCCGAGGCCTGTGCCTGGCCTGCTCCGGTGAGAGCGAGGACGGCGCCGAGGAGGAGTGAGGATGAGAATGCCGCGATTCGGGACAGTTTCATGGAACCTCCCTTTAGCAGGATCTCTGCCTCAACTTTCGTAGCAGCGGGCATACTTCACCGGAAGTGTCCATGCCAAGAATGTTGCGTGAGCGCTTCTTGACGGTTACGTCCGGGCTGCGCAGCCCGGACGGTCGCCGCACGTCCTGACGGCGGGCGGAGGGATCACGACGATCACCGTGATCGCCGCCCTGCTCTTCCTCTGGAGCCTCGGCCGGCGAATGCGGAACCCGGAACACATCAATCCGACCGGGCGGTTGATGAAAGGGATCAAGAAAATCCGATCAGGGCGCCCCCATACCTGACCACCGAATGTGTATCAAAAAAGGAAAAAAGCGTCCTTGTTCCAGGTCTTGCCAAACAGTCCTAATCATCAATACCGTCGTACATCCACCCGCAACGGTCCATCACGCAATGCGACTCCAGGGGAGGGCTCAAGCGTCGCGATGGGTTCCTGAGCGGGGCGCGGTAGGGGGGTGCCGTGCTCGGTTTTCGCGCTCTTGCCGAGCCGTTACGCCGCGCGGCCAGTTTTGCCAGCTCACCCACCAAGTACGGAGTCGCTATGTCGTGTTGGCCGGGGTGAGAAGAACCCCCCTTTCGAACCGGAAACTCATCCGGACTGCCCGGGGGTGGGCAGTCCACCGGTGGAGAGGGAACCAGACTCATGAGCTCAGTCCTGCACCCGGCCGCTCCGGGGCAAGATCCGTATTTCGAGCCGTCGCACCATCAGGGCACCACCGAATCAGCCGCCGAATCAGCCGTCGTATCCGTCACCGAAACCGCCGATTCCGCTGCCACAACGGAAGGTCCGGCGAAGGGAGTCGGCCGGATATCAGCTGCCTACCGGCCGATCTCCTCACATCTCGCGATCACTCCGCCCGTGAGCGTCGTGATCCCCGCCATGAATGAGGCGGAGAATCTTCCGTACGTCTTCAAGACACTCCCCGACTGGATTCACGAAGTAGTCCTGGTCGACGGGAATTCCAGCGACAACACCGTCCAGGTCGCCCGCGAACTGCGGCCGGACGTCAAGGTCGTCAAACAGGCCGGCAAGGGCAAAGGGGATGCCCTCATCAGCGGATTCGCCGCCTGCACCGGCGACATCATCGTGATGGTCGACGCGGACGGCTCGGCCGACGGCCGGGAGATCGTTTCCTATGTGTCGGCCCTCGTCTCCGGCGCCGATTTCGCCAAGGGCTCCCGTTTCGCCAACGGCGGCGGCACCGATGACATGACCGCGATCCGCAAGCTCGGCAACTGGGTCCTGTGCTCCGTCGTCAACGCCAAGTTCGGGGCCAGATACACCGACCTCTGCTACGGCTACAACGCCTTCTGGAAGCACTGCCTGGACAAGATCACTCTGGACTGCACCGGCTTCGAGATCGAGACGCTGATGAACATCCGGGTGGTCAAGGCCGGTCTGCGTGTGCAGGAGGTCCCCAGTCACGAGTACCTGCGCATCCACGGCGTCAGCAACCTCAGCGCCGTACGGGACGGACTGCGGGTCCTCCGAGTGATCCTCAAGGAGAAGGGCGTCAGCCGCGCCGAGCGCCGTCGCGAGGCGTCGCTGAGCCTCAGGATGTCGCGGGGAGAGGTGTCTTGAGCGACCGACGCTTCTCTGTGGTGATCTGCGTCTATACGGAGGACCGCTGGGAGGACATCCTCGCGGCCGTCGGCTCCGTACGGCGTCAGTCGCTTCCCGCGCTGGAGACGCTGCTGGTGGTCGACCACAATCCGGCGCTGCTGGAGAGGCTTAACAAGGAGCACAAGGAGTACCGGGAGTACGGCGGGCAGAGCGAGAACGTCGCGCAGGGTGAGGAGGTGCGGGTGCTCGCCAATGCGGGCCCCCGCGGCCTCTCCGCAGGACGCAACACCGGAATCGCCGCGGCCCGGGGCGAGTTCGTGGCCTTCCTCGACGACGACGCCGTGGCCGAGCGTGACTGGCTGCGGTACTTCGCCGAGGGGTACGACGACGACCGGGTGATGGCCGTCGGCGGCCGGACGATGGCCGCATGGGCCTCGGGGCGCAGGCCGGTCTGGTTCCCCGAGGAGTTCGACTGGGTCGTCGGCTGTACGTACCGTGGCCTGCCGCGCGGCAAGGTGCGGGTGCGCAATGTGCTGGGCGGCAACGCCTCCTTCCGGCGCACGGCGTTCGACGCGTCGGGCGGCTTCGCCACCGGCATCGGGCGCGACGGCGACAAACGGCCGCTGGGCTGCGAGGAAACGGAGCTGTGCATCCGGCTCGCCAAGGCGCTGCCCGAAGCCGTGCTGCTGATCGACGACCGCGCGGTGATCCACCACAAGGTCCCGGCGGCGCGGGAGCGGTTCGGGTACTTCCGCACCCGAGCCTATGCCGAGGGTCTGTCCAAGGCGCTGGTGGCCCGAAGTGTGGGCGCGGACAAGGGCCTGGAGTCCGAACGCCGCTACACCACGCGGGTCCTCCCGGCCGGGGTCGTACGCGGTCTGCGCGACGCGCTGCTGGGCCGCCGCGGCGGAGCGGGCCGGGCCGGCGCGATCGTCACCGGGGTCGCGGTGGCGGCGGGCGGCTATGCGGTGGGGAGCCTGCGGGCGCGCAGGGGCGGGGCGACGTTCTCGTCCGGGCCGATCCTGGCAGGCCCGGCCTCGCCGGCTGCCGGTCCTGTGAGACCCGGGCCGATCGCGGGAAACCCAGCCCCGCCGGCTGCCGGTCCGGTGACACCCGGGCCGATCCTGGCGAGCCCGGCCTCGCCGGCTGCCGGTCCTGTGAGACCCGGGCCGGTCGGGGCAACCCCGGCCTCGTCCGTACCGGGAGGTACATCAGGGTGAACCAGCCCGTCCCCGTCCTGATGTACCACGCCGTCGGACACCGGCCGGCCGAGGCCACGTACGGCCTGTCCGTCTCGCCCGAGGCCTTCGCCGAGCAGCTCGAGCTGCTCGGCGGGGGCGGGTTCACGCCCGTCACCACCGCACAGCTCGGCGACGCGTGGCGGTCGGGCGGGCGCCGGCCCCTGCCCCGCCGCCCGGTGCTGATCACCTTCGACGACGGTTACGAGGGCGTGCACCGGCATGCCCTCCCCGTCCTCGCCGAGCACGGATTCGCGTCCACCCTGTTCGTCGCGACCGGCTGGCTGCGCGGCGCCCATGACGACGGCGGCGCGCTCGACACCATGCTCGACTGGGACCAGGTGCGCGAACTGGCCGCCGCGGGCACGGAGATCGGCGGCCACAGCCACACCCACCCGCAAATGGACCAGCTCGACGACGACCGGCTGCACTACGAGACCGCCCGCTGCCGGGACATCGTCGCCGACGAACTGGGCACCGCGCCGGTCTCCTTCGCCTACCCGTACGGCTACTCCAGCCGCCGGGTGCGCCGAGCGGTCCGCGCGGCGGGCTTCGCGCAGTCGCTCGCCGTGGGCAACGCCCTCGCCCTGCCCCGGCAGGGGCCGTACGCCATCCAGCGGGTGACCGTACGGCGCTCCACCGGCATCGAGGAGTTCGAGCGGCTCGTCGAGGGGAGGTCGATCGCCCGGAACTTCGCCAAGGACCGTGCCCTCACCAAGGGGTACGCCGTGGTGCGCCGCACACGCCGGGCCCTCGGGCTGATCCGCGGGACCGTCGGCTGATGCCGGAGCCGGCGGCCGGCCCGCGGCCCGGGCCGCGCCACCGGTCAAAACACCGTGCGCGCGGCGGTCCCGTGCCGGATCATGGGCGCATGTCTGCAAAGCCTCAGGACGCACTGCCGATCCGGCTCACCGTCGACGACAGCGATTCACCTTCGGACGTCGTCGACGCGCTGTTCCTCGGCCGCTTCGCGACGGGCGAGCAGCCGTACTCCCACAGCTCCACCATCGACCGTGTCAGGCCCGGCGCCACCCTGCTGCCTCCGGCAGCTTCCGTACTGCGCTCAGCGCGGGACGACGACCGCAGCGCCACACTCGCCGAGGGCGAGGGCTGGACTCTGCTCATCTCCCGCTGGAACCGCGGCGCGGACGTCACCGTCACAGCGGTCACCTCCGAGCTCGCCGAGAAGGTCCTCAAGCAGGCCACGGACGGTGCGGCGGACGAACCGGAGCCGCAGCCGGAGAACGTGACCATGGGCTTCTGGTACGTCTCGCCGCGCCGCGGCCCGCACCGCACCACCCGCCAGATCGCCGCCGGTACCTGGGACGAGATCCGGCCCAACTACACGGCGCCGGTGGCCGATGCGATGGACCGGCTGATGAAGGTCACGCCGGACGACATCGCCGGACGGCTGCTCCTGCTGCACGGCCCGCCCGGCACGGGCAAGACCTCCGCGCTGCGCACGCTGGCCCGCTCCTGGCGGGACTGGTGCCAGGTCGACTGCGTACTCGACCCCGAGCGGCTCTTCAACGACGTCGGCTACCTGATGGACATCGCGATCGGCGAGGACGAAGGCACCTCGAAGGGCCGCTGGCGACTGCTGCTCCTGGAGGACTGCGACGAGCTGATCCGCGGCGAGGCGAAGCACACCGCGGGCCAGGCGCTGTCCCGGCTGCTCAATCTCACGGACGGTCTGCTGGGCCAGGGTCGCAATGTCCTGGTGGGAGTGACGACCAACGAGGACCTGGAACGGCTCCACCCGGCGGTGGTCCGCCCGGGCCGCTGTCTGGCCCGGATCGAGGTGGGGGCGCTGACCCGCAAGGAGTCGGTGACCTGGCTGGGCACGGAGGAGGGTGTCGGCCGCGAGGGCGCGACGCTGGCCGAGCTGTACGCCCTGCGCCGCGGCCACAGCCCCACGTCGGTCCCTCTCCAGCACGACGGCGCGGACGCGGGGCTGTACCTGTAGCCGGCGGCGTTTGAGGCGCGGAGCCCCGGCAACCGGCCTCAGCCGTCGTACGCCGCCCGCAGGGCATCCCGCGCCGCGGACAGCGCCGCCTCCTGCGACAGGCCCAGGCGATGCACCTGCTCGGCAAAGGCCGCAGCTGCCGCGGCGGCCCGGCGCTCGGCCGCATCGCCCGCTGCCGCGATGAACGTGCCGTTCCGGCCTCGGGTCTCGATCACTCCGTCGGTCTCCAGCGCGCGGTACGCCTTGGCGACGGTGTTGGCGGCGAGCCCGAGCTCCTCGGCAAGCCCGCGCACCGTCGGCAGTTTGTAGCCCACCGGCAGTGCGCCCGACCGCGCCTGCTGGGAGATCTGGGTACGCACCTGTTCGTACGGGGCGAGGTCCGCATCGGCATCAATGGCGATCTTCAAGGTCACCCGCCGATTCTCCCTCACCGCCGGAAAATGAGAGGCGGGGCCACCCGGCGGGCACGTACCGTCCCTCCCCATGACTTTGATCGTCCGTGATTTCCGCCCCGATGACGCGGCGTCGGTGTCGCGCGTCAGGCGTGCCGCCCTCCCTTACATGGTGACGACGCCGGCAGCCATCGCCTTCGGTGTGGAGTCCGCCAACCCGGCCAAGAAGTACAGGCTGTTGATCGCCGAGAAGGACGGGGAGATCATCGGCACGGCCCATGCCGGCATCGCGTACGACTCCAGTGAGCCGGGTCAGTCGTTCGTCACTCCGCACGTCCACCCGGAGCACCGCGGCTTGGGCGCGGGGGCGCTGATTCTGCGCACCGCCGAGGAGCATCTGGCGGCCGAGGGCGCGAGGACCGTCTACGCCTGGGTGATCGACGAGCCGGAGTCCCGCGCCTTCGCGGAGAAACACGGCTACCGGCCGACCCGTCCGGCCCACTTCCAGCGTCTTGACCTCGCGAACGGAACACTGCCGCCGCTGCCCGATCTGCCCGCGGGCGTCGAGCTGCGTACCGCCGCAGACTTCGAGGCCGACCCGCGGCCGATGTTCAGGGCCGATGCCGAGGCCACGTCGGACGAGCCCAGCGACATCGGCGCGGACTTCGACGACTACGACGACTGGATCCGCCACACCTGGAACAACCCGCTGCTCGACCGTGGGCTGAGCTCGGTCGTGCTGGTGGACGGCGAGGTCGCCGCCTTCACGGCGGCCCAGTCGGACGGCGGCACCCGCTACATGTCCGGCATGACGGGCACGCTGCGCGCTCATCGCGGGCGGGGTTTGGCGAAGCTCGCCAAGACCGACTCCCTGCGCCGCGCCCGCGCGGCGGGCTACACGGACGCGTTCACCAGTAATGACGCGGACAATGGGCCCATGCTGGCGATCAACAAGTGGTTCGGTTACGAGATCTGCGCGACGGAGGTACGGCATGTCCGCACGCTCGGTTGAGGTGGTCCTGGTCAAGGCGGGCCGGACCAAGATCCGTTACGCCGCGGAGCTGCTCGCGGACGACGGCACCCATGTGACGGTGCGCGCGCCGTGGGCGGGCGAGGAGGCTCGTGACTTCGGCTTCGTACGCTTCGAGGCGGGCGATGTGTTCACCGAGCACTACTGGCGGGACCGCTGGTACGCGGTGAAGGAGGTCAGTTCGAGCGACGGCGCGCTGAAGGGCTGGTACTGCGACATCACCCGCCCGGCCGTCCTGGACGGCGACGAGCTGGTCGTCGAGGACCTGGACCTCGATCTGTGGGTGTCGGCGGACGGGGCTCAGGTGCTGCGGCTGGACGAGGACGAGTTCGAGGAGAGCGGCCTCGCCGCCCGCGACCCGGGGGCCGCCGAGCGTGCGGTGGACGCCCTCGACGAGCTCGAAGTCCTCGCCCACCGGGGCAAGTTGACCGACCTCCTCGATCGGACCGGTCGTTAGGCGAGCTGCTTGCGGTAGTGGATGCGGTCGTACGGCCCGCCCACGCGGGGCGCCTTCAGCTGCGCCAGCTGTAGCGGCGCTCAGGTCTGCCCGCGGCTCCGTACCGCAGGGACACCTCAGCGTGGCCCGTGCACTGGAAGTGTTCGAGGTAACGGCGGGCGCTGACGCGGGAAATGCCGGCCCGGGCCGCGCACTCGGCGGCGGACAGCGATCCGTCGATACCGCGCAGCGTCCGCTCGACGAGTCCCGCGGTCTCTACGCTCATGCCCTTGGGCAGCACAGGGCTCGATGTGGGCAGGGCGGTGCCGGCCAGCACCCGGTCCACGTCTGTCTGGTCCCTGACGACTGAGGCGAGCAGGCTGCTGCGCTGGGCGGCGTATCGTTCGAGGCGGGGGCGCAGGTCTTCGAACTCGAACGGCTTCAACAGGTAGTTGACCACGCCCTGGCGGACGGAACGGTGGACTGCGGCTGCCTCGCGCGCGGCAGTGATCACCATGACGTCACAGTCATGGCCGGCGGTCCGGAGACGTGGAATGACATCCAGTCCGAACATGTCAGGAAGATACAGATCGAGCAGGACCAGGTCGGGGCGCAGCTCGCCGACGGCTGTGACCGCCTGCTCGCCGGTGTTCGCCGTGCCGACGACCCGGAACGGCTCGACGCGGTCGACGAAGGCCCGGTGGACTTTCGCCACCATGAAGTCGTCGTCGACAACCAGCACGTCGATCATGAGGAGGCTCCTTCCGGTACCGCGTCGGCCGGGCTGCCGACGGACATCCGAGCGGTGAACATGGCACCGTCGGGCGTGTTGGCCACCGCGACCTCGCCGCCGCGGCGCTTGCAGACGAGCCGGGTGAGCGCCAGTCCGATGCCCCGCTCCCCCTCTTGGGCGGCTTTCGTGGTGAACCCGTGTGAGAACACCTCGTGGGCGAGTTCGGGCGCTACTCCAGGGCCGGAGTCGCGCACCACGATCTCGACGCTGGACGCGTCCTGCCGCAGTTCGACCTCCACCCAGGCCTCGTGGCCGTCGTCGTCGCCGGCCCCGGCCGCATCGACCGCGTTGTCGACGAGGTTGCCGAGTACCGTCGCCACGTCCGCCGAATCCTCCGGCGCCAGCCGGTCGAGCGACGTACGCTCCGAGACACGCAGCGCGACCTTGCGTTCCGCCGCAAGTGACGACTTCGCCATCAGCAGAGCGCCGACGGGCATGTCGCGGATCCGTCTGTTCACGGTCATGTCCAGCGACTGGCGGTGCCTGCTCAGCGCGCGGACGTATCGCACCACATCGTCGTGCTTGCCTATCTGGATCAGTCCGGAAATCGTGTGCAGCTGATTGGCGAACTCATGGCCCTGCGCGCGCAGCAGCTCGGCGGAACTGCGGAACGATCCGATCTCGCGTTCCAGCTGGGCCAGTTCGGTACGGTCCCGCAGGGTCGTGACCGAGCCGAGCCGGCGGCCGTCCTTGGTGACCGTCATCCGGTTCATCACCAGCACCCGGCCCCGGCGTATGACGACCTCGTCGCGTCGCCCGGCTGTGTCACCGGGGGATCCGGCCAGCACGTCGTGCAGTCGGCCCTCGATCCCGAGGTCGGCCAGGCTCATCCCCACACAGTTCTCGGGCAGGTCGAGCAACCTCCTGCCGACCGCGTTCACCAAGGTGAGCCGCAACTGCGGGTCGAGGGCGATCACGCCTTCCGCGATCCCGTACAGCATCGCCTCGCGGTGCTCGGCCAGCCCGGCGATCTCGCGGGGCTCAAGGCCGAGGGTCTGGCGCTTGGTACGCCGGGCCAGCAGCCACGATCCGATCAGGCCGATCCCACTCGCGATGCCGAGGTAGGCGAGCAGATACGACGACGCGTTGCTCAGCCGCTGCCAGGCCGTCGGCGACGCCTCGCTGACCATCACCGTCCCCAGGTGGCGGCCGAGGTTGTGCTGAGCCGCACCGATCACCGGAACCTGGGCCACCATGTGGCTGGAGCCGTCCAGCGCCACTTTGCCGGACCAGCCGCGGGCCTCGGCGACACCAGGACCGAGTGACATCCGGTCACCGACCGTCGTGGGATTCGTGGAGCTGACGATCTTGCCGGTGCCGTCGGCGACGGTCACGGACGTAACGCCGGACTGGGTCAGCGTGGTCTGCACCAGGGGGGCGAGCACCTCTCCCGGTGCGGGCCGGTCGAGCTGGCTGCGCGCCAAGGGGTTCCCGGCCATCTGTTCGGCCAACGCCGTGACCCGGCGTCCTTCCACCCGTTCGAAGGTCGCTTCGGACTGAGCCAGTGAGATCGCGGCGACCGCCACCAGCACCGCCACGATGATGGCGAGCTGCAGTACCAGCAGCTCGCCGGCGAGTGTATGGCGGCGAAACTTCACGACCACAATGAACTCAACCTTCAATGCTGACACAACGCAGACGGGGTGTCTGCCGAGTCGCACAATCATGGCGTCCGAGTGCCCGAAGCGAAAGAGACCAGCCATGAGAGCAAGAAGAGCCGCCCTCGTCGGTGCCCTGACCGCCGTGTCGATTCTCACTGTCAGTGCCTGCGGCGCCACTGGGCAGAAGCAGGCGACGGGCAAGAGCGACGAGCCCGTCACCGGCCTGCGGATCATGGTCCCCAACACCCCGGGCGGCGGGTACGACACCACGGCGCGCACCGCGGCCAAGGTGATGGAGGACACCAAGATCGCGTCCGGTATCCAGGTCTTCAACCTTCCGGGCGCAGGCGGCACGGTCGGTCTGCAGCGCACCGTGAACGAAAAGGGCAACGGCAAGCTGGCCATGCAGATGGGGCTGGGAGTCGTCGGCGCGTCGTACGCCGCGAAGTCGAAGGCGACGCTCGCGCAGACCACACCCCTCGCCAAGCTGATGGAGGAGGCGGGCGCGATCGTCGTGCCCAAGGACTCGCCCTACAAGACGATCGACGATCTCGTCACCGCGTGGAAGAAGAACCCCAAGGGCGTCGCTGTCGGCGGCGGCTCGTCGCCCGGCGGACCGGACCATCTTCTGCCGATGCAGCTCGCCAAGACGGTCGGTATCGACCCGAAGAAGGTCAACTACATCGGTTACGACGGCGGCGGTGAGCTGCTCCCGGCCATCCTCGGCAACAAGATCGCCTTCGGCGCCAGCGGTTTCGGTGAGTTCCTCGACCAGATCGAGGCCGGCCAGGTCCGGGTGCTCGCGGTGACCAGCGAGAAGCCGGTCGAGGCGCTCAAGGACGTCCCGACGCTGAAGTCCTCGGGTATCGACCTGGTCTTCACGAACTGGCGCGGAATCGTCGCCCCGCCCGGTATCACCGACGCCGACAAGAAGGTCTGGATCGACGCCCTGACCGCGATGCACGACTCCAAGGAGTGGAAGGCCGAGCTGACCAAGCACGGCTGGACCGACGCGTTCATGGCCGGCGATGGGTTCGCCACCTACCTGACGGATCAGGACAAGGCCGTCGCCGCCATCCTCACCGAACTCGGCCTGGCATGAGCCTGCACGTCAACGAGCGGGACGAAACGAGTCACCGCCCGTCACCGGGCGGGGACCGCGCACAGTACGGCGTGTGCGCGTTCCTCGCCCTGGTGGGGGTGCTCGTCATCGTCGACGCCGTCCGGACCGGCAACTCGACCAGCAGCACCGATCCGCTCGGCCCGCGCACGCTGCCGGTGATCCTCGGCGTCCTTCTTCTCGTGGTCGCGCTGGTGTACGTCATCGACGTCGCGCGAGGCGGTCGCGGCGAACCGGAGGCCGGCGAGGACGTCGACCTGACGACCCCGGTCGACTGGCGCACGGTGCTGCTGATGATGGGCGCCTTCGCCGTCAATGCGGTGCTGATCGAACCCCTCGGCTGGGTGATCAGCGGGTCCGTCCTCTTCTGGGGAACGGCCTTCGCCCTGGGCAACCGGCACTACGTGCGCAACCTCGCGATCTCGGTCGCGCTGTCGCTGATCACCTTCTACGCCTTCGCGATCGGGCTCGGCGTCAATCTCCCGGCCGGCGTGCTGCAAGGAATCCTGTGATGGACAACCTGAATCATCTGCTCGAGGGGTTCGCGCACGTCGTCACCCCGATGAACCTCCTGCTGGCGCTGATCGGCGTCACCATCGGCACGGCAGTCGGAGTCCTCCCCGGTATAGGCCCGGCCATGACTGTGGCTCTGCTGCTGCCCGTGACCTACGGAATGGAGCCGACGCGGGCATTCATCATGTTCGCCGGCATCTTCTACGGAGGCATGTACGGCGGGTCGACCACCTCGATCCTGCTGAACACCCCCGGCGAATCGTCCTCGGTCGTCACCGCCATCGAGGGCAACAAGATGGCCAAGGCCGGCCGGGCGGCGCAGGCGCTCGCCACAGCGGCGATCGGATCCTTCGTCGCCGGAACGATCGGCACCCTGCTGTTGGTTCTGGTCGCGCCGCTGGTGGTGCAGTTCGCTGTCAGCCTCGGCGCACCGGACTACTTCGCGATCATGCTGCTGTCCTTCATCGCGGTCACCGCGGTGCTCGGCGCGTCCCGCGTCCGCGGATTCGCCTCGCTGCTCATCGGACTGGTGATCGGCATCGTAGGAATCGACTCGGTGTCCGGACAGCAGCGGCTCACCTTCGGCATCCCCCAACTCGCCGACGGCATCGATGTGGTGGTGGTCGCGGTCGGCATCTTCGCCGTCGGCGAGGCCCTGTGGGTGGCCGCGCATCTGCGGCGCAAGCCCGCGGGGGTCATCCCGGTCGGCGTGCCGTGGATGGGCCGACAGGACTGGAAACGGTCATGGAAGCCGTGGTTGCGCGGCACGGCGTACGGTTTTCCGTTCGGGGCCATGCCGGCCGGCGGCGCGGAGATCCCGACGTTTCTGTCGTACGCCACGGAGAAGAAACTCACCAAGCACCCCGAGGAGTTCGGCAAGGGGGCGATCGAGGGTGTGGCGGGCCCCGAAGCCGCCAACAACGCGTCCGCGGCGGGCACCCTGGTGCCGATGCTCGCCATCGGGCTGCCGACGAACGCGACCGCCGCGGTGATGCTCGCGGCGTTCCAGTCGTACGGCATCCAGCCGGGCCCGCTGCTGTTCGAGCGCGAGTCGACCCTTGTCTGGGCGCTGATCGCCAGCCTTTTCATCGGCAACCTGTTGCTGCTCCTGCTGAACCTTCCGCTTGCACCTGCGTGGGCCAGGCTGCTGCGCATCCCACGCCCCTACCTGTATGCGGGAATCGTGTTCTTCGCATCGATGGGCGCCTACGCGGTCAACGCACAGCCCCTGGACTTGTTCCTCCTCCTGCTGCTGGGCCTGCTCGGTTTCGCCATGCGGAGATTCGGGCTGCCGGTGCTGCCGCTGATCGTGGGCGTCATCCTCGGCCCGCGCGCAGAACTGCAGGGCCGGCGGTCGCTCCAGCTGTCGGGCGGCGACCTGTCCGGTCTGCTGGGCGGGCCGGTCTCCTACGTGATCTACACCGTGATCGTGCTGTTGCTGGCCTGGCCGCTGGTCCGGCGGTACATCGTGCGTCCGGTCCTCGAGCGACGTGCCTGAGAAGGAGGCAGCCATGACCGTACTGGTCGGATATGTACCGACGCCGGAAGGCGAGGCCGCCCTGCGGGCGGGAATCGACGAGGCCCGCACCAGGGGCGAGACCCTGCTGGTGGTGAACACAACGCGAGGCGACGCCTATGCCGACCGCGCCTTCGCGGAGCAGAAAGACCTCGACCACGTCCGACGGGACCTGACCGAGCTGGGTGTCGACTTCGAGCTACGCCAGGTGGTCGGCGGACGCGACGCCGACGAAGAGATCCTCGACCTGGCGGCGTCGTCCGAAGCCTCCCTGATAGTGATCGGGCTGAGGCACCGCAGCCCGGTCGGCAAACTCATCATGGGCTCCGCGGCGCAGCGGATCCTCCTGAGCGCGCCTTGCCCGGTTCTCGCGGTGAAAGCCGATTCCTGACGTCGTCCCGGCATCGGGTAGTCCCCGGGACATGGCCGCGTGCGGCTCCGGGGAAGCCCGTGCGAACGGGGACCGTACACAACGATGGGGTAGCCAGTGGTACTGAAAACCTTCGGCTGGTCGTTCGCAGTCACTGCGCTCGGCCTGGTCGCTGCGGTGTTCTACGGAGGATGGGCGGCCTTCGGGCTCGTCGCCATCCTCTCGATTCTCGAGATCTCGCTGTCCTTCGACAACGCGGTGGTCAACGCCGGCGTGCTGAAGAAGATGAGCGAGTTCTGGCAGAAGATCTTCCTCACCATTGGTGTCCTGATCGCCGTCTTCGGCATGCGGCTGATCTTCCCCGTGGTGATCGTCGCGGTCACCGCGAGGATCGGGCCCATCAAGGCCGTCGACCTCGCATTGAACGACCACGACATGTACGAGCAGCTGGTCACCGACGCTCACCCGGCGATCGCCGCCTTCGGTGGCATCTTCCTGCTGATGATCTTCCTCGACTTCATCTTCGAGGACCGGGACATCAAGTGGCTCGGCTGGCTCGAGCGTCCGCTTGCCAAGCTCGGCAAGGTCGACATGCTCTCGGCGTGCATCGCGCTGATCGTCCTGCTGGTCACCGCGGCGACCTTCGCGGTCCACGCCCACCAGTACGGCGGGGAGCACGTCGACAAGTCGGGGACGGTGCTCACCGCGGGTATCGCCGGCCTCATCACGTACATGGTCGTCGGCGGTCTCTCCGGCTACTTCCAGAACAAGCTCGAGGAAGAGGAGGAGCGCGAGCACGAGGCCGAGGAGGAGGCCAAAAAGGCCGGCAAGCCGGTCTCGGCCGTCAAACTCGTCGGCAGGGCCGCCTTCTTCATGTTCCTGTACCTCGAGGTCCTCGACGCGTCGTTCTCCTTCGACGGCGTCATCGGCGCCTTCGCGGTCAGCAACGACCCGGTGGTCATCGCGCTCGGCCTCGGCATCGGCGCCATGTACGTCCGGTCGCTCACGGTCTACCTGGTCCGCCAGGGCACCCTCGACGACTACGTCTACCTGGAGCACGGCGCGCACTACGCGATCGGCGCGCTGGCCGTGATCCTGCTCGTCACCATCCAGTACGAGATCAACGAGGTCATCACCGGTCTCGTCGGCGTCGTACTGATCGCCTGGTCCTTCTGGTCCTCGGTGCGCCGCAATAAGGCGCTCGCGGCCGCAGAGGGAAAAGCTGACGCCCCGGACCAGAGAGCGGGTCAGGCCGCGCTGTCCAAATGAGCTGTCCTTAGTGCTTCGTTGGCTCTGCCGTTCCCCGCGGCCCGGCGTCGTCCTGGCTGGTCATGTCGGAGACGTAGACAGGGGCCTCTGATCGCTCCGAAGCAATTGCACGGCCTATCGGGCTGGATGCAGGCCGTCGTCGCGAAGACGGCTACCGCAGGAGCCAGTTCCTCGTCAGGGCCATGATCTCCGCGCGGCTGTGGCCGCCGTGGTCGGCGGCGATGACATAGCTGCCGATCCGCACCGAGAAGGTGAGCATGCAGCGGACCTCGACGTCGTCCTCGTCGGGACAGAACTCGCCGAACAGCGAACGCAGGTAGTCCATGCGCCGGTTGTCGGCGCGCCGCAGCCGCTCGGCGACGGCCTCGTCGCGCCGGGCCCAGTCGCGGATCGCGAGGTCGGCCGCCACGCCCGTCGTCGGGCCGTCGCCGTACGAGGCGACGATCGTGAACAGCCGGTCCAGCCTGGCCCTGGCGTCTCCGCCGCCGCTCTCGACCCGCTCGATCACCGCCTCGGTGACCTCGCGCTCCCACGTGTCGAGCATCTCGGTGAGCAGCGCGCCCCGGTTGCGGAAGTACCCGTAGAAGCCGCCCTTGCTGACGCCGAGCGCCTGCGCCAGCGACTCGATCCGGACGGCCTCCGGGCCGCCGGCGGCGAGCGCCCGCAGCCCCTCCTCGATCCACTTGCCGCGAGGCGTGCGGGGCGTACCCATGATGTGTCTCCGCTCACGTCTCCACTCATCTATACGGTGCCGTATAGATGAGTGCTAGCCTTCTTCTATACGGCATCGTATAGATAGGGGCTTGCTCATGAGACTCCCGACAACCGCCCACACCTCGCGTCCCTGGCGGATCCACGAGATCGCCGGTGACTTCCGCATCGAGGACGTGTGGGCACTGCCGACACCAGGCGGCCCCGACGACCTCGCGCGGCTCGTTGACCAATTCGCCAGCGGCAAGGGGGATCCCGTCCCCTCTCCCGTGGGGCGCATACTCTTCGCACTCCGCTGGAAGCTCGGGGCCCTGCTCGGCTGGGACAAGCCCGCCGACGGCCTCGGCGGCCGGGTGCCGACGCTGCGCGACCGGCTGCCGGCGGACCTCCGCGAGGGCCCCCGCGGGCCGGACCTCAACGCGGTTCCGTTCACCTCCGTCTACCAGACGCACGACGAGTGGGCGGCGGAGACGGCCAACCGGACCATGCACGGCGTGATGCACATCGGCTGGGTCCCGGACGGGGCCGGTGGCTACCGCGGCCAGATGGCCGTCCTGGTGAAACCGAACGGGGTGTTCGGCGCCATATACATGCTGGGTATCAAGCCCTTCCGGTACCTGGGGGTGTATCCGGCGCTGCTTCGAGGGATCGGACGCGAGTGGGAGGCGAGGACCCGGGAGAAGAGCGCGGGCTGACCGGATCCGGTGCGTTTGCCGAAGCGGCAACAAGACTCGCGACGACCGCGCGGAACCCCGCATGATCGGGAACAGGATCTTGGCACACGGCGGATCGAGAGTCCCGGAGGATTCATGTCGCAGCAGTCGACGCAGCAGTCAATGCAGCAGGCCACTTGGCAGGCCACGGAGGTCACTCACCGGCTGGTCCCCTCGCCCACGGGCCGGATCCACCTGGTGGAGCAGGGCACCGGGCCGCTGGTGCTCCTCGTGCACGGCTTCCCCGAGTCCTGGTACTCCTGGCGCCACCAGCTGCCGGTGCTGGCCGCGGCAGGGTACCGCGCGGTCGCCATCGACGTCCGCGGCTACGGCCGTTCCTCCAAACCCGGTGGCACGGACGCGTACCGGATGCTCGATCTGGTGGCCGACAACGCGGCGGTCGTGCACGCCCTGGGCGAACAGTCCGCGGTGATCGTCGGCCACGACTGGGGGGCGGCCATCGCCGCCAACTCCGCCCTGATCAGGCCGGACGTCTTCCGCGCGGTGGGGCTGCTCAGCATTCCCTACGCCCCGCGCGGCGGACCGAGGCCCAGCGAGCTCTTCCACCAGATGGGCGGCGAAGAGGAGTTCTACGTCTCCTACTTCCAGGAGCCCGGTCGCGCCGAGGCCGAGATCGAGCCCGACGTGCGCGGCTGGCTCGCGGGCTTCTACGCCGCCCTGTCCGCCGACACCATGCCCGCACCCGGCGCGCCCGGCCCGCACTTCGTCAGCCGGGGCGGGACGCTGAGGGACCGGTTCCCCGCCGGTCGGCTGCCCGCCTGGCTCAGCGAAAGCGACCTCGACGTCTACGCCGGGGAGTTCGAGCGGACCGGCTTGACCGGGCCGCTCAACCGCTACCGGAACATGGACCGCGACTGGGAAGACCTCGCCGACTTCGACGGCGCCCCCATCACCCAGCCGTCCCTGTTCATCGGCGGCAGCCAGGACGCCTCGACCACCTGGCTGGCCGACGCGATCAAGGCGTACCCCGTCACACTGCCCGGCCTGACCGCCTCCCACATCCTCGACGGCTGCGGCCACTGGATCCAGCAGGAGCAGCCCACCGAGGTCAACCGGCTCCTGACCGACTGGCTCGCCGCCCTGCCCGCCTGAAGCGTGACTCGAAGCCCGGACACGTGTCCGGAAAGCGAGGTCCGCCCCCTCACCCGCCAGTCGTAACTCCCCCGCCGTGGTTGCGACGAGAGCCGGGGCGCAGCGCGAGGGCGCACCATATGGCCGCCGCTGTCAGTGCGGCCCCGGCCATCGCACCCAGCGCCGGCGCCTCCGGCCGCCAGCCCAGCGAAAGCTCGGTGCCCAGGAGGGTGAGCACGACCGCGATCGGCCCCGGGGCATAGACCGGCACCCTGGCGGCGGCAGCCCGCAGTACGGCTGCTGCCGCCAGGCCGGTCACGGTCCAGGCGACCAGATACGGCCATTGGAGCCCCGGAGCGGCGGGCGGCAGCCCGTACTCCTCGGGGCCGATACGGAACTGGGCGCTTGCCCAACCCAGGCCCACTCCGAGGACGGCGAGGCCCGCCACCCATACGGCGTGGCGCCACAGCGGTCCGCGCAGCACGGCCTCTTCGTCGTCGTCAGGGCTGGAGGGGATAAGGAGTTCGCTCACGCCCGGAAGGACGCGTTCCGGCGGCCGCAGGTTGCGCACTCTTTCAATACCTCCCACCTTGAGCCCGGCGGCGTATCGTCACGGCCGTGACCGGCTGGTGGAAGCTGTTGGAACCCCGGGCCCCTGACTCCGGCGAGGACCGCGATGCGGAAGATGTCTCGCGAGCGTCAGCCACTGACGCTCGCTCGGGTTGCTGAGATTCGCGAGCCGGGCGCGGCGCTGGTAATCCCATCGTGCGAACTGCACATCGTCCAGGACGACCCACCGGTCGGCCGCGTACGGCTTGGCCTAGGTGGACAGACTCGGGAACAGGTTGGGCTGATGGATCGCGCACGCCGCACGCGGCGCATGTGAGCGTGTCAGGACTTGATGAGTCGGCTGTCGAAGCCGTAGCCCAGGAGGCGCTCGTAGGCGTCACATACATCCCTCGGTACTTCCTGCCCGACGGCGAACCCGAGCTTTGGGTACTCGATCACCCGCTGCAGGTCGCCGACCAGCATGTCTACAACCAACTTCTCGTCGCCGATGGACTTGATGTAGTCGTCAAGCTCCAGGGGTTCGGAAGCGCACACGACCTCGACTTCGGGCCACAACATGCGACAAGTGGCGTAGGAGCGGCGCTCCATGTACGGCTTGGAGATCAAGAGCAGCGAGTCGATCCGGAGCCCCGCCGCGCGCAGTACGTCGCGCGAGAGCGTGATGTTCTGCCCGGTGTTACGTGCCTCGGTCTCCAGGAGGATCGCGTCGTCGGGCACGCCCAGGTCGAGTGCGTGCTCGCGATAGTGGACCGCCTCGCCCCGCGGGAAGCGGCCCGCGGTGGTCGGGCTGTTGCCGCCGCTGAATACGACCACGGGGAAGAGGCCTGCACGAAACAGCTCGGCTGCAGTCGTTGCTACCCCGAGATCATGGCTGCCTAGGCCGACCGCCGCAGAACAGGGGCGCAGAGGGTGGCCCATCTGGTGGTACTGCCAGATCAGGCGGGCGTCGCGCCACTGCTCGTCGGTGATCGCGTGCTGTCCACGGTCCGGCACGGGGGGCTCCCTCGCTCATCGTTTGCTGGCCACTCATCTCCGCTGGGCTGTCGGCGGGCCGTCGTACGACCGCCGGATGCCCTTGATGCTGCGCAGTTGGTGACTCAGGCCGTACTGCGTGGCCACCTGCGCCGCGTCGTCGAGGACGGACAGCCCATCATTCCGGGTGGCCGAGTCGGACAGAAGGATGTGCCCATGTGCTGTGTCCAGTCGCACGCGCTGCATGGGCGAGTCGACGGTCCCACTCTGCCGTGCGATGTCGATGTCGTGGAGTGCACGTGTGAGGTCGCCGGCACCGCGATGGGCAAGGGCCAGCTTTTGGTGAGCCACCGACCAGTCCTCGGGTTCGCCGAGCTCCTCGAATTCCCGGGTTGCGGCCGTCATGACGCGAGCGGCGTACTCGTTGTTGCCCTCTTTGCTGAGCGCCGTACCGACCCATAATCGAGCGCGGGCCCGGTCTCTGCGACTCAGGCGCTCGTCGTCTGCGAGCTGCTCGTACTGGCGGGCGGAAGCTCCCAGCTCGCCGGACATCTCGTTGACGACAGCGAGTGACAGCTCGATCTGCGCTGTGCGGCGCGGGATGTCGAGTTCGGTGAAGAGGCTGTGAGCGTTGCTGTACGACCGTCGAGCGGACAGTGGTCCGAGGATCGCTCCTTGATCGCGTTGCAGGTCGCCGAGTAGCACGAGCGAACGGCCATAGAGGTACAGGCCCTTGTCATCGAGGCCGCGCGGATCGTTCGGGCCCAGCCACCGATTCAAGAGGCTTGATGCGAATGTGAAGTCCTGACGGCTCAGGCAGACGATGGCGCGGTCGATGTCCTCGGTCCACGTCTCGTAGTCCGCGCGTACGCGGCTGCGACGAGTCGATCCGGAGAGCAGTGTCTCGAAGCGGGCGTGTACGGCTGAGGTGGCACGCGCCAGCGCGGTGTCGAGGATGGCCTGAGTGTCCGGGCGAGGCTGCGTGGCCTCGCCAAGGCTCTCCCATTTGGCCACCGTGCGCAGAGCGACTCCGAGGTGGTCGGCGAACGCTCGCGTACTCATCCGCAGCGCTGAGCGCAGGGCTCTCGCTTCTCTGCCGGTCCACTGCTGCACGCTGACCACGGGCTGCCTCCTTGTGTCACCAATCGAAACACACAGAGTGACGACGGTAGGCCGGAGTGCAACGGAAGTGCACCAGCTGGTCATTTCGAGGCCGCTGAATTACCGCGAGGCTCGAAGTCATGGATCCCATCACGGAACGATGCGAGGTCAACGGTCCCTACGTCTACGGCTACTTACGCGATACAACGCGCAGTACTGCACGACACACAGCCCTCTCCGACGCGCTCGCCGAGTGCTGCCGACAGCACGAGTTGACGCTGAGCGGCCTCTTCACCGAGCGCGAGGCAAGAGCCGAAGCGCGCTCGCCGGCCTTCGTTGGGCTGATTGACGCTCTTGGTCTGCCAGATGCGTACGGGGTGGTAGTTCCTGCGCGTGGACACCTCGGGCCGAAGCGCATCGCCGCCGAGCGGGAGCGGCAACTGGCCGAGCTATGGGTGCGATTGATCGTGGTGCGGCCGACCGGCCCAAGGCGCGGTGATGAACGTGCCGACGGGGCGCGGCCGATCGTGTGGCAGAGGGGCATCGCGTGATCTCTGTACGTAAAGCACTGCGTGACGCGCCGCTCATCGAAAGCATCGCGGGCCTACACCTGCTTGCGCTCGGTGAGGCCTGGGACGCGGTACGTGTCCCGGCCGAGGCCGGATTCGTGGCACTGACGCGGCTCCGAGCTACCGAGGACCGGCTCGGTCCGGTGCTCTACGACCGGCCGAGCCAGCGGCTCTACTTCGCCGTCCCCACCGGCAGCTGTGGCACATGGGGTGACCTGCCGGTACGACTCCTCACTTCGGACTCATGGCTCGTCGCCCCCAGCCCTTACCGCGTCGGCGACTGGTTCGGCGGGTGGTGCGAGCTACCTGACGACGACAGCCTCACCGACCCTGATGCGCTGCGTCACGCCCTCAGGGCGCACAGCAAGACCGTCGCTTCGATGGAGACACCGCCATGGAATCCGTTGAACGTGCCCGACTCGACGCCTACTTCGGTCGTATCGCCTCCGCCTTTGCCCCACCCGAGCGCCCCGCGTCGTTCCTGATCACGCACCTGCTGCCGGAACGTCCGGCGTTTGTCCGGGGCGTGGCGGGTGTGACCGAGTTGCGTGCGGTGTTACCCAAGCCGAAGTCCGTGCACGCCGGGGCGCTGCGTCAGGTCGAGGCGGATGGGCACGCCTGTGACACGCTGTCGCGTGAGCTGTTCGCCGACCCCGATCGTGCCGTGCGGTACATCGAGGCGCGAGCCGCAGGCCGCCAGGTGGTTCTCCTCGATGTGGGCGGCTACTTCGCTCCGGCCCTCGGCGCGCTGTGTGACCGTTTCTCGGGCCAGATCCTCGGTGTGGTCGAGGACACCGAGAACGGCCACCGCCGCTACGCGGACCTCGACAAGCTGCCCTGCCCGGTCGTCTCGGTCGCCCGCTCCCCGCTCAAGGACCCCGAAGACTTCCTCGTCGGCCAGTCGGTCGTGTTCTCGACCGAGGCACTCATGCGCAGCCGGGGCGACATCCTGCACGGCCGAACCGCGCTCGTGATCGGCTTCGGCAAACTCGGCTCCAGCATCGCCCGCCTGCTGCACGCCAAGGGCGTACGGGTCACGGTGTACGACATCGATCCCGTGCGCCGAACCCAGGCACTCTCCCAGGGCTTCACCGTGGCCCGCGACCGCGACGGCGGACTGGCCGACGCCGGGCTCGTGTTGTGCGCGACCGGGGCGCTCTCCCTCCGCGGCGAGGACTTTCCCCGGCTGCGCAACGGCGCATACGTCGCCACCGTGACCAGCAGCGAGGACGAACTCGAACTCGAAGGCCTGCCGGACGTGTACGAGCGCGCCCACATCGGTGAACACGTCACCCGCTACTTGACGACTGGCCACTACTTCTACCTGCTCAACGGCGGCAACGCCGTCAACTTCCTGCACGGCGCCAGCGTGGGCCCGTTCATCTTCCTCGTCCAGGCCGAGATACTCGCCGCCTCCACCGCACTCGCCCGCGGTGGCCTCGACCCCGGCATGCACGAGACCAGCCCCACCGACCGCGCCGCCATCGCGGCGACCTGGCTCGACTACTTCAACCGGTAGGAGACACCTGTGCCCATCACGCCCGACCACATCCGCGAAGTGCTCGACACCTACCTCGACGCCCACCCCGACGAGAAATGGCAACTCGCCGTGCTCCCGGAACTCCTCGACGCTGCAGCCGACATCACCAGCCGCAAGGAGTTCCGCGGCCACGTCACCGCCGGAGCGATCCTCACCGACCCCACCGGCCGGGTACTCCACATCAAACACCGCGCTCTCAGCCGCTGGCTCCTGCCCGGCGGCCACCTCGAACCCGACGACACCAGCCTCCTCGCCGCCGCACAGCGCGAACTGACCGAGGAAACCGGCATCCCCGCATCAGTCGTCATCCCGGCCGGACACCGTCCCCTACACATCGACGCCCACCACATCCCCGCCAACCCCACCAAAGGCGAGCCCGACCACCAGCACTTCGACTTCCGGTTCCTCTTCCGCACCTCGGCCGACGTCATCGAGCTTCAAACCGAAGAAGTCACCGCCGCGGCCTGGCACCACGCAGACACCATCGGCAACGAGACCCTGCGCACCCGCATCCTCGATGCGCTTCGGTGAGCCGAATCGCTCGGTCCGCCGAGCGCTCCACCTTCGTGATCCCGACGGACCGCCTTTACGTCCACTGGCACAACCAGCATTGAGAATGCGGACAAATGGTCATGCGGGTTGAAGGAGGGGTGAATATCGCACGATCCTTGCCGCTATGAGTCTCGCTCACATCCCCAGCCATGTGCCCAACTTGCGTGACTATGCATTCGACTGGGCGCTGGTAGACGTCGAGACCTCGGGCCTCGTGCCGCGCCAGCATCGTGTGCTGTCCCTCGCGGTCGTGACAATCGGCCCGGACGGCGAGCAAACCGGTGAGTTCTCAACCCTGTTGAACCCCGGCTGTGACCCCGGGCCGGTGCATGTACATGGGCTGACCGCCGAGCGACTGCAGGGCGCCCCGACCTTCGAGCAGATCGCCGGACAGGTCGGGGCCATGCTTCAGGACCGCGTACTGGTCGCCCACAACGCGCAGTTCGACTACGACTTCCTCGCTCACGAATTCGCCCGAGCGCGGATGTGGCTGCCGGTCTCCCAGCGGCTGTGCACCCTGGCGCTGAACCGGAGAGTGGATCCACCGACCGACGACCTGCGCCTTGGCACACTGGCTGCCCATTACGGTGTCCCGCAGCTCCACGCACACGATGCGCTGGACGACACACGCGTGCTGGCCGGCGTACTGCGCGCATCCCTCCGGGAGGCAGCCCGACTCGATCTGCCATTACCTCTCGTGACCTGTCCGCCGCGGCAGGACTCACAGTTCATGCCGAAGCCACCCAAAACACCGTGCGCCTTCCGAAATCCGGGACGGCTGTCTCCCGGCGGCCCGCTGACACAGGGCATGAAGATCGCCATTACTGGGGACACCGCCACGTCCCGAGCCGAGTTGGTTGCTCGCTCGGTCGCAGCCGGGATGAACGTGATGTCCTCCGTCAGTCGGCACACCAGCGTCCTCGTGACAAACGACCAGGCATCCGGATCCGCCAAGGCACGGCGCGCCTCTTCCGAAGGCGTGCCCGTCATCGATGAACACACCTTCCTCCGACTGCTGGGCAACGTACGTTCAGGAACACCGCACGACCAACAGCCCGCCGGCACTCCGTCGACTGAGCCGGCTCCGGCACAGACCGCCGCTCTGGCGCCGCCGGAAAAGACGGCGCACGTTCCAACCGCCCGCGGGCCAGAAGACGATGGCCGCGCCCCAAGCCCGGTACCAGCGAGGAAGAGAGCGGGAGGACCTCTGGCAGGGCGACGTGTACTCGTGCTGGGCGGAACGCACCCGAACGCGGCAGCGGCCCGCGTCCGAGTCGTCGAACTGGGCGGAGGCGCAGCGATCAATCTGTCTGCCAGTGTCACCGACGTAGTGCTCCTTCTCGGCGGTGACACCGATCGCCGTATGCCGCGGATCACCGCGCTCGAAATCCCCACCTATGACGCCAACTGGCTCGACGCACCCACCGCCGAGTCCTTCCTACCGGCCGAACGTCGGCAGGCTCCCCATGTACTTCCGAGAGGGGGCGTCGTCGATCTTCCGGGCGAGATTCGGGCATCCCGATGGAACGTCACCGCCGCTTGGGGCCAGCAGACCACGTGCGAGATCGACCTCGTCGCGTTCATGGTCGACGATGACGATCAGGTCTCGTGCGATGAGAACTTCGTCTTCTACGCGGCACCGGAAAGCCCCGATGGGACCTTGCGACTCCTCACCGACGGGCCGACAGAGCAGACCATCACCACCGACCTCGCCGCACTGCCGTCGGCGGTTCGTAGAGTCGTGATCGCCGCCGCCATCGACGGCACGGTGACATTCGGCGACATCGGCCCGATCCAGATCACGACAGGACCTGGAAACAGTGCTGCGCCTCTCGCCCAGGCCGCTCTGGACGCTGCTACGACGGAGCGCACCATGCTGCTCGCGGAGATCTATCGCCGTGGCCAGGTCTGGCGCTTCCGCGCAGTCGGTCAGGGCTTCGACCACGGCCTCGACGCGCTCGCACGCAACTACGGAGTAGACGTCGAAGACTGACCGAATCGGATACCAGCTCACTGTGTGAGACGAGGCCAATCTGCGTGGTGCTCACTCACCCACGCCACCGCGCACTGGCCAACTTGGGCCTCATCACCGACAGCACCACAGCTTGGCCTCCCCACAGCGCGATGCCCCGCCTCCCGGAGGCGGGGCATCTGAGCCAAGGCGCTACGGACAGGTCTCGCTCAGCTTCACAGTGCCGAAGTCGAGTTCGGTGCTGGCCGAGATGGTCTTGCCTGCCGCGTAGTTCTGGTCGCAGACCTTCCAGTTTCGGTCGAAGACCTGCATCCGCCCAGCCCCAGTGTTGTCGTGGGACGTAAGCATGAAGAAGCCCTCCGCCTGCGCGGCATCCTGAGCCTCCTGCAGCCCCATGCCGACGAAGTCCGGAACAGCGATGATCTCCTCGGCCGGCGCATCGGCCTTGGTGTCATCGGCGCTGCCCGCCGCCGGGGCCTGCGTGACGGTCTTCGTGGCGGTCGGGGTGGACGTGGCCGTGTCCTGGCATGCGGTGAGTGTCAGGCAGGCGGCTGCGACGAGAAGCGGAGCGATGCAGCGAGTGTTCATGGTGCTCCCAAGGTGCGCGAAGAGGGAGCGACCATAGCGCCAGATGTGGGGCAGGGCGGGCAGAGTTCCAGAACCGCGACAAACTGACTGCTTGAGAGCAGCCACAAACGATCGCCTTGCGAGCTACGGCTGCCGAACTCGCTGATCCTGCAGGGCTGTACGGCGTCAGGTTGGACGTGACAACACCCGCCGGCCTTCACCAGGGGGCCGGCGGGCCCCTCAACACCCCCCTTCCTGAGCCCCTCCTTACCGCGTCCTTAAACGCACCATAAGTATCGCCATCACCCCCTCCCAGCAGGCGATTTCCCCCTTCCGAGCGGCTAGCTTGCTCGTCGTCGGGGCCGGTTCGAGCGGTCGGTGCAGATGTCCTACGGGGGGCCGCGCCGCCCGGTCGGGCCCGCCGCGGGTCCCCCCATATGCCGCTGTTGAAGGAGTACGTCACCATGACCGCTCGCCGTAAGGCCATCTCCCTCGCCGCCCTCGGGTTCGCGCCCCTCGCGCTTGCCGGGGTGGCTGCGGGGCCGGCCTTCGCGCACGGGTCGATGACCGACCCGGTCAGCCGGGTGTCCGCCTGTTTCGCCGAGGGGCCCGAGAGTCCGAAGTCCGTGGCGTGCAAGGCCGCGGTCGCCGCCAGCGGGACGCAGGCCTTCTACGACTGGAACGAAGTCAACATCGCCAACGCCGCAGGCAATCACCAGCAGTTGATACCGGACGGCAAGCTGTGCAGCGCGGGCCGTGACAAGTACAAGGGGCTCGACCTGCCGCGCGCCGACTGGCCCGCCTCGACGTTCGCCTCGGGCAATCACACCTTCCGCTACAAGGCGACCGCCCCGCACAAGGGGTCCTTCGAGCTGTACCTCACGAAGGACGGGTACGACCCGGGCAAGCCCCTCAAGTGGTCGGACCTGGAGACCAAGCCCTTCGCGAAGGTCACCAACCCCAAGCTCGTCAACGGTGAGTACGTCTTCGACGGCGTCGTCCCCAACAAGTCCGGGCGGCACCTGATCTACTCCATCTGGCAGCGCTCGGACTCTCCCGAGGCCTTCTACACCTGCTCCGACGTGGTGTTCGGGCAGGACAACGCCAACACCGGCGGTGCGCCCGCGCCGACCGCGTCCGCTCCGTCCGACGAGGAGATCGCGGACGAGGCCGACAAGTCCACCGTCGACCACGGCGGTCACGGGGGCGATCACGCGGAGAAGTCGACGGCTCCGGAGAACACGACGGCTCCGGCCGCTCCCGCCGACAACGCTCCCGAGGCCAACGGCTCCGCCGGGTCCGAGAACCTCGCCGCGACCGGCGGCGAGAGCAGCACGCCGTACATCGCCGTCGGCGGTGCCGCCGCCCTCGCCCTCGGTGCCGCCGTGATGTTCGGCTCCGTCCGCCGAAGCCGTCACTCCCGCTAGGCATAGAGACAGGACAGGACTGCGGTCCGCCCCCTTGAAGGGGACGGACCGCAGTTACGTGCTCTTAGGAGAAGACGGACGCGCAGTTCGTCCGCGACGCATGCGCCGGGTCGAGCGCGTTCGCCACCTCGTGGAACGCGATCCGGTCGAGCAGCCCGATCGCCACATGCTCCGACAGGTCGACCGCACACAGGTCCTGCAGCAGGACATTGTGTACGTTCGCTCCGTCCAGGTACTGCGAGCGGTACGGGGTCACCACCTGGTCGTACCGGGTCGCGATGACCGTGTAGCGCACGCCGGGCACGGTGTCGCCGCCCGCGTTGAGCTTGGTGAGGAAGGCGGAGCCGGCCATCTGGTCGGCAAGCCCCGGGGTGGCCGCGTTGAGCAGGTCCTCCGCGCCGGGGAAGTACGGCAGCAGCTTGGCCAGACCGCTCAGCGTCGTCCCGTGGTTGTCGGGCGCGAGGCCGATCAGCGCGTTCACCTTGTCCGCCCCGCCCAGGAACTTGAGGTAGTGGCGCGGCATCATGCCGCCCTGGGAGTGGCCGACGAGGTCCGCTTTCGACGCGCCGGTCGCGGCGAGCACGTTGTCGACGTACGTGTCGAGCTGCTCGGCCGACTTGTCGATCGGGCCGAGGCCGTGGAAGAAGGGCACGCCGGGGAGCTGCCCGTAGTCCAGGCTGAAGACGCAGTAACCGCGGTGCACCAGATACGGAGCGAGGCCGAGCCAGTTGTCGACGGAGTTCCCGAGGGTGCCGTGGACGAGGACGACGGGGCGGGGGTGGGTGGCGGAGGGCTTGCAGGAGTAGTTGTTCCAGCCGCTGTGGGGAGCCGATTCGGTGGCTGAATCGGCGGCGGCGACGGCGGGGGTGAGGGCGACAGACACGGCCAGAAGCAAGGCGGCGACCGGTCTGAGGGCACGTTTCCAGGGCAGCATCGGGCAATCTCCTTGCGGCTCAAGGGAGTAGCGATGGCTGGTGCGATGGCTGGATTTGCGGCTCGCTCATGTCAAATTACGCACGGGTAACCCAAGAATGGAAGTTACGCGCGAGTAAAAACTGAATCCGTGTCAATAAGCCGCGTTCTGTACACGCGTTACGCAGCGGGAGCGTCACGCGGCGAGTGCGTCACGCGGCGAGTGAGCCCGGCACGACCGCCCGCGGCCCGAACCTCGCCCGCGCCCGGTCCGCCACCGCCTCGATCCGCCGCGCCCGTTCGTCCGCGGGGTCGAACGTCAGCTGTCGCGCGGCCCGTTCGACGGGTGTCAGGTCCTCGGCCCGCAGGGTGAGGCTCCGGACCCGGGCCCGCTGCAGGCCGAGCGACTCATGGATCCGGTACGCGGCATCGGTGAGCGCCGCGGAGTGGGCGGTCGGCTCGCGCAGGGTGCGCGCCCGGGTGGTCGTGGACCGGTCGGCGTACCGCACGGTCAGGCTCAGCGCGCGGCACACCTGGCCCTCGCCGCGCATCCTCAGCCCCAGCTCCTCGGCGATCGAGAGCAGCGCCCTGCGGTGGCGTACGGGGTCCAGCTCGTCGCGCGAGAAGGCCCGTTCTGCCGCGACCGAGCGGGCGGCGGCGTTCGGGACGACCGTCGTACGGTCGATACCGCGCGCCCGCTCCCACAGCTCGCGGCCGGCCCGCGCGCCGACGATCCGCTGGAGCACGGCGAGCGGCGCCACGGCGACCTTGCCGACGGAGTCGAGGCCGTACGCACACAGGGTGCGGGCCGTCGCCGTCCCCACGCCGTCCAGCGCGGCGACCGGTTTGCCGGCCAGGAACCCGGCCGTCTCGGCGTCCGTGACCATCAGGGTCGTCCCGGGCGCGGCCTCCCGTGCCGCCATCCTGGCCAGCATCGGGCCGGGGCCCGCTCCGATCGCGCAGTCCACCCCGCAGTGTGCGAGCGCCCGCACCCGCAGCAGCGAGGCGAGTTGGACCGCGTCCTGGCCGAAGTACCGTTCGGCGCCGCGCACATCGATGAGCGCGGCGTCGGGCGGGAGCGCCTGCACGAGGGGGCTGATGTCCTCGGCCAGGCCGAGCAGGGACGGCAGGGCCGCCTCGACCCCGCCGGTTCCGAGTGCCGGGGCGGGCCGGAAGCGTACGTAGAGGATCATCCCGCGCTCCCCGGACTCTGGTGCCACAACTTCCGCCCGGTGGGGGTCCCTTCGCCCGGCGGCCGGAGGTCCGCCCAGGGGTTCATCTCATAGCCCGTCGAGAGCTGGATACGGCGGCCGCTGTCCGCCTCAGCCGCATCCTCCGCGGGCACGGGCTCCGCCAGCCGTGCCGCGACCGCGTCGAGCCCGCCCGTACGCCGCAGCTCCACCAGTTCCGCGAGATTCCAGGCCGCCGCGCCGACCACGCTCAGGCTGCGCGGTCCGCGCCGCTGCACCACTCCGCGTACCAGCAGCAGCCAGGAGTGGAAGACGGTGTGCGCGCACGCTGCATGGCTGTCGTCGAAGAAGGCGAGGTCTACCAGGCCCGTGCCGTCGTCGAGCGTGGTGAAGATGACCCGCTTGCCGGACCGGATCGGCGGGGTCTGGGTGGCCGCCTTCGCGCCCGCGACCAGCACCGTCTGCCCGTGCTCCGCCGAGCGCAGCCGGTGTGCCGAGACCACTCCCAGCTCCTTCAGGAAGGCATGGTGATCCGCCATCAGATGGCGGGAGGCGTCCATGCCGAGGACGCCGAGCTCGGCGCTGAGTCGTTCCGCGTCGCCCAGGTCGGGGAGCCCGACGGGGGCGGTCTTCTGCCCGTCGCCCAGGGGGAGCTGACTGCCGTACCTGCCCGAACCCCGCTGTCCGCGGTGGAGTTCGGCGAGATGCAGCAGCAGATCGCGGCGGTTCGCGCCGAAGGCGTCCAACGCGCCGACCTGCGCGAGCCGTTCGGCGACCGGCCGGCCGGGACGGGCCCGCTGCCAGAAGTCCAGCAGTGAGGAGTAGGGCTGCCCGTCCTCGATCCGTGCCGCCTCGGCCTCGCTGATGCCATGGACGTCCGAGAGCGCGAGCCGCAGGCCCCACCGATCAGGAGAACCGGACACCAGTTCGATTCGATGGGCGGCCGCCGACCGGTTCACATCCAGCGGCAGCACCGGAACCCCGCGCCGCCTCGCGTCCGCCAGCAGCAGCCGCTTCGGATACATCCCGGGGTCGTGTGTGAGCAGCCCGGCGTAGAAGGCCGCCGGATGGTGCGCCTTGAGCCAGGCCGACTGATAGGTCGGTACGGCGAAGGCCACCGCGTGCGCCTTGCAGAAGCCGTACGAGCCGAAGGCCTCGATGATCTCCCAGGCGCGGGCGATCACTTCGGGCGCGTACCCCTTCGCCTCCGCGTGCTGGGCGAACCAGACCTTGATCTTTCCCTGCGACTCGGGGTGGGACAGCCCGCGCCGTACCCGGTCGGCCTCGTCGCGACCGCAGCCGGTCATGATGTTCACCATCTCGATGATCTGCTCGTGGAAGACGACCACTCCGTACGTCTCCTCCAGCGGCCCCTTCAGGTCCGGGTGCGGATAGCGGACGGGTGCCCGGCCGTGCCGGGCCTCGATGAACGGCCGCACCATGTCGGCGGCGACCGGCCCCGGCCTGAAGAGCGAGATGTCGACGACCAGATCGTGGAAGTCCGACGGCTGCAGCCTGCCGACCAGATCCCGCTGGCCCGGCGACTCGATCTGGAAGCAGCCCAGGGTCTCGGTGGACTGGATGAGCCGATACGTGTCCGGGTCACCCGGCGGCACCTGCTCCGGGTCGTCGAGGTCGAGCACCTGACCCGTCGTGCGCCGCAGTTCGGCGACCGCGTGCGCCATCGCCGACTGCATCCGCACCCCCAGGACATCGAGCTTGAGCAGCCCGAGGTCCTCCACGTCCTCCTTGTCGAACTGCGACATGGGAAAGCCCTCGCCGCTGGTGGGCATCACCGGCGTACGGGTGAGGAGGGCGGCGTCCGAGAGCAGCACCCCGCACGGGTGCATGGCAATCCCGCGCGGCAGCGCGTCCAGCGCCTCGACCAGCTCCCACAGCCGTCCGTATCTGTCCTTCTCCCCTGCCAGCGAACGGAGTTCGGGCAGTTCCTCCATGGCCGCGCGGGCGTCGCGGGCGCGGATGTGCGGGAAGGACTTGGCGATCTTGTCGATCTCGGCCGGGTCCATGGAGAGCGCGGCGCCCACGTCCCGTACCGCATGGCGCACCCGGTAGGTCTCGGGCATGGCGACGGTCGCGACCCGCTCCTCGCCGAAACGGCCGATGATCGCGCGGTAGACCTCGAGCCGACGGGCGGACTCCACATCGATGTCGATGTCGGGCAGTACGGAACGCCGCTTGGACAGGAAGCGCTCCATCAGCAGCCCCTGCTCGACGGGGTCGGCGTGCGCGATGCCGAGGAGATGGTTGACGAGCGACCCGGCGCCGGAGCCGCGTGCCGCGACCCGGATACCCATCTTCTTTACGTCGTCGACGACTTGAGACACCGTCAGGAAGTACGAGGCGTAGCCCCAGTGCGCGATGATGTCCAGCTCGTGGTGCATCCGCTCCCAGTACTCACGACGGCCGTCGTAGCCGCGCAGCACCATTCCGGCGGCGGCCCGGGAGGCCAGCACCCGCTGCGGGGTACGGCGCCCGGCGCCGACCAGATGCGGCTCGGGGAAGTGGACGGAACCGAGCCCCAGATCGTCCTCGGGGTCGACCAGACACGCGGCCGCCGCCTCCTCCGTCATGGCGAGCAGCCGGTGCGCGGTGTCGCGGCGGAAGCCTGCGGCCTCGGCGACACGCTCGGCGGTACGGGCCATCGCGGCCGGTTCCTTGAGCCAGCGCTCACCGCTGTCGAGGCCCTTGTGCGGGTCGATCGGGACCAGGCGGCGGGCCGAGTCGAGGACGTCGGCGACCGGGCCCTGTCCCCGGTCGGCGTATCGGACGGCATTGGTGAGCACGGCCCGTACGCCCTGTTCGGCGGCGAAGCCGAGCGTGCGGGCGGCCTGGCGCAGCGAGCCGGGCCCGGTGCCCTTAAGGCCGTGGTGCACGACCTCCAGGCGCAGGCTGTCGCCGTAGCACTCCCGCCAGGGCACGAGCAGCTTTGCCGCACGGTCGGGGCGTCCCGCGGTCAGCGCACGGCCGATCTCGGAGGCGGGTCCGAGCAGCACGGTCAGGTCCTCGCCGTGGTTGTCGGCCCAGGGCAGCAGCGGGCTGCCGTCGCCGGCAGCGTGGGCTGCGGTCACCAGCCGGCACAGTTCGGCCCAGCCCTCGCGGGACCGGGCGAGATAGACCGTACGGGGCGCGGACTCGTCGACGAACGCGCCGCCGCGGACCGGAGTGCGCCGCCGCTCGGAGGGCCCCTCCTTGTGCGCCCGCTCCCCCACCGCGAGATCGACACCGAAGAGCGGCCGTACTCCCACGCCCTCTTTCGCGCAGGCCTTGGCGAAGCGGACCGCGCCCGCGACGGTGTCGCGGTCGGTCAGCGCGAGGGCGTCCATACCCCGCTCGGCGGCGCGCTCCGCAAGCCGCTCCGGGTGTGAGGCCCCGTACCGCAGGGAGAACCCGGAAACGGTGTGCAGATGCGTGAACCCGGGCACCTGCACCTCCTGGATCTCAGTCCGTCTCACCTCCCCCGCTTCCACCATAGACCAAGTTTCGAACATTCGTGCGACACGTGGCACGCGTGCGCCACCTCAGCCATTCAGCCCCGTCCCACCTGCGAAAACACCGGGCGACACGGAGCGTGGGGCCCATGAACCGGACATCTGACGGCCCGCGCACCGGCTTCGTCGACGAGCTCAAGGACGCGGTGAGTGTGCGGGCGGCGGTCCTGGTCATCGGGGTGCTGGCACTCCAGCTCGCCTTCATCACGTCGTACATCGGCGCCTTCCACCATCCGAAGCCGCACGAGATCCCGCTCGCAGTCGTCACGCCCTCGGCGCAGATCACCGACCAGGCCGTACAGCGGCTCTCCGCACTGCCCGGCGATCCGCTCGACCCGCGGGCCGTCGGGGACGAGGCGACGGCGGTGCGGCAGATCCAGAACCGCGACGTCGACGGGGCGCTGATCGTCGACCCGCGCGGCGCCGCCGACAGACTCCTGGTCGCCGGCGCATCGGGCGCCTCGCTCGCGCAGGCTCTCACCGAGGTCATCGCCACGACGGAAAGAGCGCAGCGGCGGACGGTGACCGTCGTGGACGTGGTCCCCAATGCCAGTGGCGACGCGCGCGGGCTTTCCGCGTTCTACCTGGTCATCGGCTGGTGCGTGGGCGGCTATCTGTGTGCCGCGATCCTCGCGATCAGCCATGGCGCCCGGCCCGCCAATACGGCGCGTGCCCTGATCAGGCTGGGTGTGCTGCTCCTGTACTCGATCGCCGCCGGACTGCTGGGTACGGTGATCGCGGGCCCGATCCTGGACGCGCTGCCCGGCAGCATCATGGCCCTGTGGGGGCTCGGCACGCTGCTGGTGTTCGCGGTCGGGGCGATCACGCTGGCCTTCCAGGGCCTCGCGGGCATCATCGGTGTCGGTCTGGCGATCCTGCTGGTGGTCGTATTCGGCAATCCGAGCGCGGGCGGGGCGTATGCCTATCCGCTGCTGCCGCCGTTCTGGCGGGCCATCGGACCGGCGCTGCCGCCGGGCGCGGGCACCTTCTCGGCGCGCTCGATCGCGTACTTCAAGGGCAACGGCATGACGGGCCCGATGTGGGTCCTCGCCGCATGGGCGGCGGGAGGGGCGCTGGTCACGACGGTGCTGGCGCTGCTCCGGAGCCGCAGGCCGACGACGTGAAGCGGGACTTCGCCCCGGACCCCGCGCCTCGATCGGCCAGGGGTCCGGGGCGAAGCCCCAGGGAGTGTCCGCAAAGTATCGCCGTCCGCCCGGAGGGCGGGGCTCGCGGCGTCCGGTGCGTGCGATCGCAAGGCGCCGGGATGCCCTCGTAGCGGAGCTACTTGGGCATTTCGGCAACGCAGCGAGCGTGCGTGCAGGGCGTCGCGAGCCAGGTGAGACTTTGCGGACACTCCCTATCTCATCAGCCGATCTCGGCGCCGAACGTGGACAGGGCCTCCGTCACCGGCTGGAAGAAGGTCTCACCGCCCGCTGAGCAGTCACCGCTGCCGCCCGAGGTCAGCCCGATCGCGGCGTCGCCCGCGAAGAGCGAGCCGCCGCTGTCGCCCGGCTCGGCGCAGACCGTGGTCTGGATGAGGCCGTTGACGATGTCACCGTTGCCGTAGTTCACGGTGGCGTCGAGCCCGGTGACCTCGCCGTCGTGCACCTGGGTGGTCGAGCCGCTGCGCTGCACCTTCATGCCGACGGTCGCCTCACCCGCCTTGGTGATCGCCTGCGAGCTGCCGTTGTAGAGGTTGACCTCGCTCGGGTGCTCGGTGCTGCCGCTGTACTTGACGAGCGCGAAGTCGTTCTCGGGGAACTGCGAATCGACCATCGAGCCGATCGCCGCACCGCCCGCCGAGTCGGACCACTCGCTGCCTGCCTTCCCGCAGTGTCCGGCGGTGATGAAGTGCGGCTCGCCGTCCTTGACCACGTTGAAGCCGAGCGAGCAGCGTCCGCCGCCGGAGTGGATGGCGTCGCCGCCCGCGATCAGGGGCTTGAACTCCCCGGCGGACTTCTTCAGTTCGGCCTTGCCGCCCAGAGCCTTGACGACCTCGCTGAGCTTGGTCCACTGAGCGCCCTTGACCGTACGGTCGGCGGTGACGACGACCCTGTTGGTGACCGGGTCGACGGCCCACGAGGTGCCGGGGATGGTCGCCTTGGTGGTGAGGGTCTGCCGGGCGGACTTCAGCTCGGCGAGAGTGTTCTCCACGATCCGGGCCTTGCCGCCCGCCTCGCGTACGGATTCGGCCGCCTTCTCGTCGAGGACGTTCACGACGAGTGCCTTGGTGTCGGCGTCGTAGTACGTGCCTGCCGCGTCGCCGCCCAGGGTCTTGCTCAGGGTGGAGGCAAGATTTCCGGCCGCAACCGCCGACAGCGGCTTGACGGCGAACCGCTCAGTGTCGTCACTGGCGTTCGCACTCTGGAAGGTGACGCCCGCGGCCACCAGGGCGGCAACCGCGCCGCCGGCTATCGCCGCTTTTCTCTTGGGTATCCGTCGGTGCTTCAACATTGACCTCCTGTGGGGCCGCGTCCGGGCAAGTGGGGTGCCGTGGACGCGGAGGATGGGGCGCCCACTATTCCGATACCGACTGGTAGGACACAAGGTCGACTTCAGGACGGGCACACGACAACACAGGTGCGTTCACAGCGCCTTCACAGGAGGCGTTGGCACTGGGCGGTTCCGATGTGCGAACACCGCGTGCAATCGGCCCATGGGCGGGGTGTAAGGACTAGTCCTGTCCTGTTTCCGACTGCGCAGAGCCGGAATCCCGCGACGGCAGTGGCTGCTGGGGCGGCTGCGGCTGCTGTGGCTGCTGGGCGCGTTCGAGAAAACGCAGCAGCTCCACCGGGAACGGCAGCACCAGCGTGGAGTTCTTCTCCGCCGCGACCGCGACCACGGTCTGCAGCAGCCGGAGTTGAAGCGCCGCGGGCTGCTCCGACATCACTCCGGCCGCCTCTGCCAGCTTCTTGGACGCCTGGAGCTCCGCGTCGGCGTTGATGACCCTCGCCCGCCGCTCACGGTCCGCCTCCGCCTGCCGCGCCATCGAGCGCTTCATCGTCTCCGGCAGGGACACGTCCTTGATCTCCACCCGGTCGATCTGCACACCCCAGCCGATCGCCGGACTGTCGATCATCAACTCCAGGCCCTGATTGAGCTTTTCGCGGTTCGACAGCAGATCATCCAGATCGCTCTTGCCGATGATCGACCGCAGCGAGGTCTGCGCCATCTGCGAGACCGCGAACCGGTAGTCCTCCACCTGCACGATGGCCTCGCTGGCGTCCACGACCTTGAAGTAGATCACCGCGTCCACGCGCACCGTCACGTTGTCCCGGGTGATGCCGTCCTGCGCGGGCACCGGCATCGTCACGATCTGCATATTGACTTTACGGAGCCGGTCCACGAAGGGGACTATCAGCGTGAAACCCGGGCCGCGTACGGAAGATCGGACCCTTCCGAGCCGGAAGACCACACCTCGTTCGTACTGCTTCACGACCCGGGCCGCCGCCATGACATAGACGACGCCCGCGGACGCGACGGTCGCTGCGGCCGCTACCAGTGCCTCTACCATCACGGCCCCCTGGGGTGCGATGTGGACGCGCATGCACGTTCCTCATCGACGGTAACCCCCAAATGACGTCAAAGGGAGTCCCGGTCAGGACCCTGATGGGTAATCATCGAACGGGCGGGGAATGCCTGGCTCAGCCTGTCTGCACAGGGCACGTACTGCGCGGACCGGCACGTACTACGGAGGGGGGCGCGGGAGTGCTGCGACGTCGGGTGCGCGCGACGGACGGGCGGCATCTGATGGTGGAGCGGCTGGGGGATCCGCGCGGCAGACCCGTCTTCCTGCTGCACGGCACCCCGGGCAGCCGGCTCGGCCCGGCGCCGCGCGGCATGGTCCTGTACCAGCGCGGCACCCAGCTGATCGCGTACGACCGCCCCGGCTACGGCGGTTCGGACCGGCTCGCGGGCCGCAGCGTCGCCGATGTGGCCCAGGACGTACGGGCGATCGCCGACGAACTCGGCCTGGACCGGTTCGCCGTGGTGGGCCGCTCGGGCGGCGCGCCGCACGCGCTGGCCTGCGCGGCCCTGATGCCGGAACGGATCACCCGCACCGCCGCGCTGGTGACGCTCGCGCCCAGGGACGCGGACGGGCTCGACTGGTTCGAGGGCATGGCCGCGTCGAACGTCCTGGAGTACACGTCGGCGTCCGACGACCCGGCGGGGCTGATCCAGCGGTTCATCCTGCGGTCCGCGGAGATCAGGAAGGACCCGATACGGCTGCTCAATGATCTGCGCCGGGAACTGACGGACTCCGACCGGATGGTGGTGGCGGATGCGGGCGTCAGGTCCATGCTTCTGCGCAACTACCAGGAGGCGCTGCGTACTTCGGCGTACGGGTGGATCGACGATGCGCTCGCGTTCTGCAGCCCTTGGGGGTTCGACCCGGCGGACATCAAGGGGCCGGTGATGCTGTGGCACGGCGAGAAGGACGTGTTCTCGCCGGTGGGGCACTCGAGGTGGCTGGCGCAGCGGATTCCGGGGGCGACGGCGGTGCTGGAACCGGCGGCGGCGCATTTTGATGCGCTGCATGCGTTGCCGCGGGTGCTGACGTGGTTGCTGGAGGCGTGACCTTTCCCCACCCCGCCCTTTCCCGTAACCAAGGGGCTTCGCCCCCTGGACCCCCGTATGCGACCTCCGGCCGCATGTCCTCAAACGCCGGACGGGCTGAATAACTCAGCCCCGCCGCACAATCCAGCCCCGCCGGCGTTTGAGGCGTGGTCCCGGACGCGAAATTCAGCCCCGCCGGCGATTGAGGCGCGGGGGTCCGGGGGCGGAGCCCCCGAACGGGTCTGGGGCGGAGCCCCAGGGCAGGGCCGAGGGGCGGAGCCCCAGGGCAGGGCCGAGCCGTCGTCAGCCCGCCCCCCGGGCCCGGCGCGGGCATCCGGCCGGGTCCGGGGCGGAGTCCCGGTCAGACTGCCAGGGGCTCCAGGTCGCGGTGGACGCGGCGTTCGTCGCGAGCGATTCGCGTCAGTGCGTGATCCTCGCCCAGCAGCCGCTGCAGCTCCTCCACCGTCTCCGCCCTCAGCTGCGCCGACTCGTCCTTGCGGCCGAGCAGGCCGAGCGTGACCGACATGTTCGACGCGATGCCCAGCACCTCCGGATGGTGCGGCCCCAGCACGTCCCGCAGCCGGGTCACCGTCCGCTGTTCGATCTCCAGCGCCTCCTCCAGACCGCCCAGGTCGGCAAGGGCGTTGGCCAGGTTGATCGTGCCGTACAGGGCGTGCGGATGGCTCTCGCCCAGGACCTCCCGCATCGTCCTCGACACCTTCAGCAGCACCGCCTCCGCGGCCTCCGCATCGCCGCAGCCCCACAGGAAGATGCCGAGGTTGTTGCTGGCGGCGAGGGTGTACGGATGGCGTTCGCCCGGCACCTTCCGGTACTGGTCGACGACCTCTTGCGCCAGGTCCCGCGCGGCCACCGGCTCCCCGGCGGCGAACAGGTCGGCCGCCAGGTTCAGATCGCAGGCGAGCGAGTCCGGGTTGGCCGAGGTGTACTTGGCGCGATAGCGGTTGCGCGTGGCCGTGGTCAGCCGGCGCGCGTCCTCCAGCCTGCCTGCCCTGCGCAGCGAGACGGCGAGGCTCTTGGCCGCGGCCAGCGTGCCGGGGAATGTCCGGCCCAGCTGCTCCTTGTAGAGCTCGTACGTCCGGCTGAGCAGCGAGACCGAGTCCTCGTACCGTCCGACCTCACGCAGGTCGCGGGCCAGGTTCATCGCCGAGGACAGGGTGTACGGATGCTCCGGGCCGAGGACTTCGGTGCGCCGGTCGAAGACCTCCTGGTCGATCTCGCGCGCCCTGGCGTACTGGCCGACCATGCGCAGATTCAGCGCCAGGTTGTTGGCGGCGGCGAGCGTTCGCGGATGGGACTCGTGGAAGATCTGGCTGAATCCCTCGTGCGCCTCGGTGGCCAGTTCCATCGCCCTGCCGTACTGGCCGAGCGTGCCCAGGTCCATCGCGAGACCGCTGGTGGTCATGTACGTGTGCGGATGGGACGGGCCAAGAACCGCCTGCTGGCGCTCCAGAGTCACCTCGTCCAGCTCTTTGGCCTCCACGTAACGCCCTTGCGAGCGAAGGATGTTGGAGAGGTGGAAGCGCAGGTACAGATACTGGAGATCGTCGTTGCCGAGCATCTCGCGCCAGCTCTCGCGCAGTTCTTCGGCGAGCGTGTACGCGGTGTTCAGGTCGCCGCGCTTCCACAGGTAGCGCACCCGGTCGATCAGCAGCCGCCGGGTCTCCGGCTCCTTGCAGAACCGGGCCTCGGAGGTGCCGAGATGCGGCCAGATGGTGGCGAACCGCGGCCAGGTCTCGGGGTTGTCGATCGGCTCGTCGTCGTCGGGCCGGGCGCCGGCGAGGACGCGGTGGACGGCGTGCCGTGCGTCCTGCTGCTCCTGCTCGGTCAGCTGGGCCCGGATGACCGCCTGCACAAGCCGGTGCACCTGGATGGAGTTGGAGACCTGGTCGACCTTGGCGAGCGCGAACCGGCCGATCTCGCGGATGACCCGGCCGAGTACGAGCTTCTCCTGAAGGGAGGCGTCGTACGGCTTGAGCGCGTCGATCATCTCCTTGCTGTAGAGGAGGTTCGCGGAGATCGGCTCGGGCGCGAAGAAGGCGCAGAGCTGGAGCAGGCGCACCGCGGCCGGTGAGCGTTCCTTGAGCCGCTCGATGGAGACGTTCCAGGTCGCGGCGACCGGCTCGGGGTAACCGGCGGGCTGGTTGAGCGCGAGGACGCTCGCGGCCTGGTCCTTGAGCTGTTCCAGATACTCGGCGACCGGTGTGGCGGTCTCCGCGATCCAGGCCGCGGCCTGTTCGACGGCGAGCGGCAGATCGCCGACGGCGGTGGCGACCTGGTCCGCGTCCTCGATGCTCAGCCCGCGGGCGCGCCGCTGGAGGTGCTCGATGGACTCCTCGCGCAGGAACACGTCGACGGGCAGGGCGTCCCCGTACTGCGACCAGGTCTGGTTCCTGGAGGTGACGAGGATGTGCCCGGGTCCCTGGGGCGGGAAGAACTTCTTCAGCTGCTCGGGGTCGTCGGCGTTGTCGAAGACCAGCAGCCAGCGCGAGGACGGCACTCCGCGCCGCAGCAGATCGATGGCTTCCTGGGACGCGGCAGCCATGTCCTCGCCGCCCTGGGCGCCCAGGCGTACGGCGAGTTCGGCGAGGCCCGCGACCACGTCGTCGGGCTGCTCGGAGGAGATCCACCACACCAGGTCGTAGTCCGCCATGAAGCGGTGGACGTACTCCAGGGCGACCTGGGTCTTGCCGACGCCGCCGAGCCCGTAGAGCGTCTGCGGCTGGGGCAGTACCGCGGCCACCGCCATGCCGCCGCCGAGCTGGTCGCGCATCCGCTCCAGCACCACCGAGCGCCCGGTGAATCCGGGGTTGCGGGGCGGCGCGTTCCAGATCTTGGGCACCGTGCCGGGGAATCGCGGTCCCGGCGATGCGCTGTCGGGCAGCTGGACCGGGCGGTCGAGTGCGCGCAGCAGCGCGGTGGTGGCGTGCACCTCGTCGAGCCGGAAGAGATCGACCGGGTTGCGGTCGATGTAGGGGGTGGTGAGTCTGACGTCGCCGACCCGGATCGGCAGCAGATGGTGCCTTCCGCCGCCGGGGTCCTCGGCCGCGGCACGCGACCAGACCTCCACCGCCCGGGAGGACTTGAGATAGGCGCTGGACAGCAGCACGACGGTGCGCGCTGCGTTCTCGGCGGCGATTTCGGCCGCGTCGGCCGGATCCCGCTCGGCCGAGACGTCGCGCGGCACGACCCGGAACCCGGCCCGGGTGAGCTGGTACTCGACCCAGTCTGCCCACATGCGGTTCTCGGCAACGTAACTGAGGTAAAGGTCGGCGGGCAGGGCGGGGCGGCGTCGGGTGAAGGCGTCCCTGATGCGGAGCCTGACCTCTTCGCCGACCGCGGGCATCGAGGTGATCCGCTGTTCGGTGACGACCGAGGTGAGCCGTTCGAAGGCGGAGAGCAGGGAGTTGGTCAGGCCCGCTTCGTCGCCGAAGGTGGCGAGGGTCTCCTCGTAGGCGTAGTAGGGGCGGTACGGAATCTCCACCGCGCCCCAGTAGGCGGTGAGGTCCTCGCCGGCGAGACCGCCTGGGAACCGGTCGAACTTCAGCCGGGCCAGGGCCCGTCCGGCGTCCGCCTTCTCCTTCTCGCCCTCGTCGATCCGCATCGGGACCGGGTAGATCTTGATGCCGCGGCCGCCGTAGCGCTCGTCGATCTGCCGGGCCACCGCTGCGGCGCCGTCGATGGACTGGTCGCTGAGGGTGAAGCAGTCGACGAGCACGTCGGGCAGATGGACGGTGCAGATGTCGGCGATGTCGCTGAGGCCGGTACGGCTGTCGATGAGGACGTAGTCGTAGTTGGCCTTCATGTCCTCGCGCAGCGCGTCGAAGAAGTGGCCGCCGCCGAGGCGGTCGTAGAAGTTGTCCCAGTCGAAGGTGGAGACGGTCGCGGAGTACTCGCGGTTCTGCTTGCCCGCGGAGACGAAGTCGAGCGTGCCCCCGTCGGGGAACTCCCAGCCCAGGTTCTCGGGGGTGAGCGAGACGGCGTGCGGCTGGATGCGCGCGTAGTCACGGTGCCAGTCGTCGCGGCGCGGCTCCGGGCTGGTCGCCGCCCAGGCGTACTCGGTGATCAGATCGATGACCCCGGTGGTGGCACCGAGCGTGGAGGGGTCGAGAAAGGGATGGAAGAAGCGGTGCAGGCCGGGGGCTTCGAGATCCCAGTCGACCGCCAGGACCCGCTTGCCGTTGGCGGCGAGGATCCAGGCCACGTTGGCCAGGGCCATCGTGCGGCCCGTACCTCCCTTGTACGAATAGAAGGTGACGATGCGCCCGTCACGACTGGCTGTCATCCGTGTCCTCCGCATCGGGGGCGATTCCACGCGTGTTCGGGACGTAGTGAGTGGTGCCGTACTCGGCCATCGGACCGCGCAGCCGGGGCCGCTCGGACGAACGGGCTCCGGGGGGCGGCGGCGCCGCGGGCGGGAAGACCTCGGCGTGCCGCAGGTACTCCTGGGCCGCCGACTCCACCACCTGGGGCAGGATCTGGCCGAAAGCCTCCATGCTGAGCACTCCTCTGGCGGCTGCCCGGCTTGCCGCCCGGCCGTGGCGCAGCTGATGCGGCATGGTCCGCTCCAGTTTCTCGGCCAACTCGGCCTCGGCGGCCCGGCTCTGCGGGTCGTCACGGTTCCAGGGGACGATCACGCTCACCCAGGGGCGCGGTTCCGCGTCGAAGGCGGCGAGGCGCTGACGGCGGTCCTCGTCCTCCAGGGCCCAGCGGTCGACGAGAAGTATCTCGGGCCGGGTGGGCGGCTGGCCGGCGTCGGGCGGCGACTCGTGGTCGAACGAGGAGACCGTCGCCTGGTAGTTGAGCGAGCGCACCAGGTCCTGGGCGACATACGCCAACGGCCGGGCGGAGTCCGGGTGGTACGGATTCCAGTCCTGGGACTGTTTGCCGTAGTAGTCGGGGGCCCGGCCTTCGGGCAGGTCGTGGCTGGTCGGCGCGGCAACCGTCACATGCATCGGACGGGGGCCGCCGGTGGGCTTGCCGAAGGCGCTGGGCGCCTGCCGGTAGTCCACCGGGCTGCCGGAGCCGACGCGCGTAGTGTCGGCGACGCTGACGATGCGTTTGGCGAGTTCATAGACGGCAGCCTCGTACTCCTCTGCGAATATCCGGAGTTTGATCAGTCCGTAGAGCCCGTCGGTGACATAGCGGTCGCCGAAGGCGCGGTGGTTGAACTGCAACCGCTCTGCCGGGCCCGGCAGTTGCTCCGGCGGTATGGGCACCCACAGGGCGGGCACGATCGCCTCGGCGGGTCTGTTGCTCTTCGCCTGGTGGTAGATCGCCCGCTGGGCGAAGGCGTACCACTCCTTGCCGCACATCTCGCTGGCGAAGTACCGCGGCGAGAAGAGCGGGACGAACACCCGGCAGGTGGCCAGAACTTCACCCAGCCGCTCCGACCAGCCCTCGCCGGAGCGGATCTCGCGGTCCATGAACCCGGCCGGCGCTCCGGCCGGCAGATCGGTCATGGCCATCACATGGCCGCACAGATCACGGAAGAGCCGCTCCACCCACATGTCCGGGTCCGGGCCCCCAGCCCCGTACCTCGGCGTATGCGCATAACTCAAGAAGAAATACGGCCGATGATCCGCCGCCCGTTGCGCTGAATCCGACACACGACCCCCGTCCTGCCTGAACGCCCGACCTCACACCCAGCATCGATGAGAGATGCGAGCGAATTAATCATTCCGGAGCCCGACACACTCCATCCCCCCGACGTTCAGTCAATCAACACCGCTTTTCGGTCATCCAGCGCTCCGCATGGTCGACCGCTTCCTTGATCGAGAAGAACCTTGCCGGTCTTCCCCCCAGTTGTCCCTTCTGCTCCATGCCCCACGCGAAGGCGGCGCCGATCGCGCCGAAATCGCTGTCGTCAAGTTCGATGTCTTCGTACTCGGTCCATTCCTTACCCCCACCAGGTCGCTGCACCACACAACGGTAGGTCCGGGCAGGAGCACGGGTCTTGTATTCGGCGAGATGGAATGCGGTGCAGACATCGAAATCCACATTGATCATCAACACCTGGGCCCGCGCCCGGTACAGGGCTCCGAGCGGCGAGTCCTCGCCGAGATGCGAGGTCAGTGGATGTACGGCGAGCAATTCGGCGGCCCGGCGTCCCAGCGCGGCGAAAGAGGTCTGCGGATGTGCGCTGCGCACGGCCCCTTCGGCGGTCCGCACGGACTCGGCCAACCGGCCCATGCCCTGGCTGGGCGTCGTCGCGGCATCGAAGGCCGGCATTTCCGCCCGGAAGGCCGCCGACTGCTCGGGTGTCATGCCGCGCACGCGGGCCCGGTACGAGGGCGAGGTGTCGGAGTTGCCGGCGGTGAAGGCGGGCACCACGAGCGTGCCGTTCTCACCCAGCACCTCGATGAGCGCGTCACGGAGGGCTTCCGCCCGAAGTCCGGTGGCGCGCAGGGAGGCATGGACGAGCAGCGTCATGCCGTCCTGTACGCCCAGCCCCCGTAAGGACCGCGTCAGTCCTCGCAGGGACGGCGCCAGGGCGCTTCTCAGGGGGTGTCTTTCGGATCTTGCCGGGCTCGCGTGCCCTGGCACGCACTCCCCCGTAGCCCTTCGGGCACGGGAGGTGCCCCCATGCCGCGTTGTCGTCAGTCGCCGACGCTCCGCGTCGGCTCCTTCCTCCGCCTTGCGATCGCACGCACCAGACCCCGCTCCCTGATCCGGCCTGATCCAAAAGACACCCCCTAGCCCGCCCTCACCCACGGCCGGCCTCTTTCCAGAGTTCGTCCAGCAGGCGCTGCCCGCCGACGGTCAGCTCCGCCGCCCGCCCCAGGGTCTCCAGCGCGCGCTTGGCCTCCTCGGCCAGGTCCGGCTCGAAGGCCGCGAGCCCCACCCGCTCGTACGCCCCCGCCAGCAGCTCGGACACCACGACCGGTTCGTCCTGCCAGGGCGCGGGGTGGCGCCACCAGCCGTCCTGCGCGTACAGATCCGTGACGTCGAGCAGCGCGTGCAGCCGGGCCCGCCGAAACCCGCGCAGCAGCGCGGGCGCGAGCTCTCCGGGCGTGGCGGGCAGGGCGATACCGAGCGCCCCGAAGCCGTGCAGGCGCGCCGTCGGCTCGCCCGCGGCCAGCGGGGTCAGGGTGGTCAGACAGTCCGCGAAGTCGGTCGCCTGCTCCGGTGCGGCCCGCCGCAGCAGGGCCCATGCCTCGGCCAGCCGCGCGCCCCACAGGGCCGCCTCCCGCGAGCCGAGGCGCTCGCGTACCGGGACGCCGAAGCAGTCGCGGTACGGGTCGAGGTCGTCGAGCCGCAGCGCGGGCCCGCCTTCGGCGGCGAGTGTGCGGACGGGCCGCCAGTCGGCGCTCTCCTCGGTGGTGTCCACGTGGCGCGGCTCGCGCCCGTCCACGCGCACCAGGAGCCCGTTGCCGACGGGCCGTACCTCGGCCTCGCCCCGCCGGTCCGGGCCCGTCAGCCGCAGTTCGCCGAGCGTGGGAAGCCGGAGCGTGCCGCTCTCGTACGGCACCCGGACGGGGACGTCGAGCCCGCCCCGTACCACTGCGGCGGCCAGGTACGCGGGCAGCCGCAGAGCGAGGACGGGCGCCTCGGGCAGCCCGTCACGCAGGGCGGCCAGGCAGGCCTGCAGCCAGGTGTAGGTGTAGGGATGGCCGTAGACCGCGTCGAGCGCGTCGGAGCGCCCTTCCAGAGCGGACGCCAGCTCCCAGGCCTCGTCCCAGGCTTCGCCGCCGCGCCCGTCGAGTTCCGCATGGACGTCTGCGAGCAGCATGCGCGTCAGGTCCTGGTGCTCGGCCATGAGTACGCCGGGGTCCGTGACCGCGAGAGAGACCGTCGATGCGGCCGTGCGCTGCTCGATGCCCCGGATCAGTGCTTCGAGGTCGGTGCAGTACACGGAGGTGTTGTCGAAGTCGTTGCGGGAGCTGTAGCGGTGGGTGTAGAGGCCGCCGCCGCAGGACCGTACGACGGGGCACTGCCGGCAGGTCGCGCTGACTCCCGCGAGCCCCAGTTGGCGCGCCCTGACACCGGGATGGGCTGCGACAGCGTCGAAGGGGTGCGTGAAGACGTCGAATCCGGTCGCTGCCGCGCCTTCGTAGGCGCTCTTGAGCGAGTCGACCTGCTCCAGGGTGCCGTCGGTTTCCACGACGACGAGGTCGGTGGGGGCAAGGCCGAGGGATTCGGTGAGGCTGGGGCCGCCGCTGAGGGTGGAGAGCACGGACTCGAAGAGCCGTACCGGCACGTTCCTGCCCTGCTGGTTCCAGCGGTCGAAGATCGCCAGGATCCAGTCGGCATACGCGGTGGGTGAGCCGTCGGGGCGGGCGGGCGGGTCGTCCCAGGTGCCGTGCGGCAGGAGGAAGTCGATCCGCGGGGGTTCCAGCTCGGTGAGCGCGTCGTACACGGCGATCGGGTCGTTGGCCACGTCGATCGTGCAGAGAAGACCGAGGTAGAGATGGCGATAGCGGTCCTGCCTGAGCAGGTCGACGGCTCTGAGGACCAGGGGGTGGCTGGTGCGGCCGTCGGCGAAGCGGCGGTGGCGGTCGTTCGCGGCCTTGTCGCCGTCGAGGGAGATCCCGACCCTGACGTTGAACTCGCTGAAGAGGTCGAGATACGAGCGGCTCAGCTGTAGGCCGTTCGTATGGATGCGAAGGTCGAGTCCGGCGACGGGGTCGAGTGCTCTTGTGAGCTCCTCACAGACGCGTCGCAGTCGTGCGGGCCCCGCCAGAAGAGGCTCCCCTCCGTGCAGGATCACTGACACGGAGGGCAGGGCATGGCTCTTGGCATGCTCGGCCAGTCGCAGAGCTGTCCAGGAAATCGCTTCGTCAGAGATTGCCTTCGGGCGGGTACGCCAGCTCTGATCAGCGTGTTCGTAGATATAGCAATGGTCACATGCAAGATCACATCTGCTGTGGACCTTTAAAACGATCTCGCGGAATGGGACCAGGGGTCCTGTCATTCCGCCAGTCTAGAGCGCGGAGTTGAAGGTGGATGCACGCAGAGAGCGGTCGGTGGCGGCCGGGAGGACCCGGGCGAGCTTGCTCGCGGCATCGGTGCCACGCACATCGATCTGTGCCAGTGGAACGCGATTCTTCTTCGCAGCGGCGAAGGAGGCGGAGGTCTGAAACGTCATGGGGGCCGTCCTTGATGTTGTGTCCAGCACAGATACCATGCACCGTTGCGATGCCGGCGGCACGACTTTACTCTCATGGCCACTCGCAGCAACTCAGCACGTGGATACGCAACAAAAGAGTTGCGGCGCATTCTCTCAGGACGGCACGGAACAAGCCATTCCGCCTAAAGGGTGAAGACAAAACTGCAGACGGGGGTGCACATGACCGGTTTTACCGGCCCACTGCAAAGCATGGTCTTCCGTAACACTGATCTGCCGGTTCTCTACCACCACACCGACTCCATAGCGATCGCGCGCCAGCGTGAGGCCGTGGGCGCCACGCGCTACCAGCTGCTGTTGCTGGTGGCGGGTGCCGCTCTGGCCGCGCTGCCGTCGTCGCTCAAGCTGGGCTCCAGCTTCCAACTCCCCGGCGCCCTCAGCGCGTTGGCATACGCCGGGGTGCTGATCTTCAGCTATCGCTCATCGCGTTGCAGAGCAAAGTCGCATTGGCAACTCAACCGCTCCGCAGCGGAGTTCATCAAGTCACTGTGCTGGCGGTACTCCGTCCACGGAGCGCCGTTCGACTCGCACTCCACCGACGCCGACGCGTTGTTCACCGTGAGGCTGGAGGAGGGACTGGGGGAGCTGACCAAGGTCGGCTGGGAAGACCCCCGCACCAGCGTGCCCAAGGTGGCCGCCGGGGAGCTGATCACGACACCCATGCGGCAATTGAGGGCCAAGTCATTCAGTGTGCGCAAGGAGACCTATGTGAGGGACCGCCTGATCGAACAGCGCAATTGGTACCACCGGCGCGCAGAGATATCCCGCCGCGCCACCCTTCTGTGGTCCGCGTCCATCGGACTGCTCACGATGCTCGCGCTCTTCCTCGCCCTGCTGAGGACCTTCTCGCTCGCCGAATCGGTCGATCTGGCGGGCCTGTTGTCGGCAGCGGCGGCCGCGTGTCTGGCCTGGAGCGAGATCCGTCGCCATCAACCACTCATCGCCGCACACTCGTTGGTCGAACAGGATCTGGCGACGATGCACACGGCGATGGAGAGATCCGTGAGCGAGGTGGAGTGGCCGTCAGCGGTCTATGAGACCGAGCGCATCGTGTCCCCGCAGCACACGGACTGGCTGGTCAGACACCGGAGTTGAGGGCCACTTCCGTCACAGGCGCTCCAGACCGTCGCGCCAGATGACCGTGACGGGCTTGCCCCGGTCTCGTGCGTAACGGACGATGTCGCCCGTGCCGCCGAGGCCGCGGGCGGGGTGGCCGTCCCAGACCGCCAGCAGCCGGTCGCAGTTGTCGGCGATATAGGCGCCCGCCGCGTAATAGGCCTCGTCGGTGGAGTACGGGAAGGCCAGCTGGATCTCCCGGCTGGCAAGGCCTCTGAGGTACTGGAAGCGGGCCAGCTCCCCGGGGACGGTGAAGCCGTCCTCGTAGTCCCCGCTGGGAATCACCACGGTCAGCTCGGCCCCGCAGTCCAGCGCTACGTCGGCGAACAGCTGGTCGGCCCCCGCAGCAAGGCTGGAGAGGGCTTCCATCGAACCCTGATGGCCGCACAGAACGGCGCGCATTCCCGCGCGGATATGGCCGTACGCCTCGGTAGGGATGCCCCTGTGGCCGGTCACTCCGATGCGTTTCACTGACCGCAACCCCCGTCCCTCCACGCCCGACCGCCCTCACATCCTCTCAAATGGGGGCGCGACGTCGAGCCCCCGTCCTGTTATACGGACGAGGGCTCGACTGCTGCCGGCTGCACAAGTGGTGCGTCAGTAGACGCTGACCCCATAGGCGCTGAGCGCTTCGGTCACCGGCTGGAAGAACGTCGTACCGCCGGAGGAGCAGTTGCCGCTGCCGCCGGACGTCAGGCCGATGGCCCGGCTGCCGGAGTAGAGCGAGCCGCCGCTGTCGCCCGGTTCGGCGCAGACGTTGGTGCGGATCATGCCGTAGACGATGTCACCGCCGCCGTAGTTGACGGTGGCGTTCAGCCCGGTGACGGAGCCGCAGTGGGTGCCGGTGGTGGAGCCGCGGCGGCAGACGGACATGCCTACGGTCGCGTTGGCGGCACTGGTGATGTCCTGGCTGCCGACCATGCCCGGGTGGGAGAGCGAGGTGTTGGAGTACCTCACGATGCCGTAGTCGTTGCCCGGGAAGCTGGATCCGGCCGTGGGGCCGATGCTCGTCGTGCGTGAGGAGTTGGTGTACCAGGGCGGGTTGCCGTCGGTGCAGTGACCGGCGGTCAGGAGGTAGTAGGTGCCGCTGCTGCTGCGGACGTTGAAGCCCAGGGAGCAGCGCCAGCTGGTGGCGTAGATGGCGTCGCCGCCCGAGATGAGCTTGGAGAGCTTGCCGGCGGTGCGCTCGATGCGTATCGCACCGGCATTGGCCCCGGCTTCCTTCTTGATCTTGGCGATCCCGGCCTGGGAGACGGTGCTGTCGGCCGTGACGACCAGGGTGTTGGTCGTCTTGTCGACGAGCCAGGCGGTGCCTGCCACATCGGCGTCGAGTACGGCGTCGCTCGCGGCGCTGAGCTGGGTGGCGCTGAAGGTTTGTGCCTGGGTTGCGTTGGCGGCGGGGACGGCCAGCGCGGCGGCGGTGATCAGGCCAGTGGTGACGGCGAGCAGACGCAAACGTCTCGCCATGCCACTGCGTGGGGTGGTGCGCTTGATCCTCACTTGTCGTTCCTCCATAGGGGAATCGGGGGCCCGTTGTGGGGTTCGGGGCCCGTGAGGCGCAGTCATGGAGCACGGGGGACGTGTTCGAGTTCCGGACACGACGTGTTCCTGACAAGCGCTGTTCGGGAGTATTCGGTGCGCCAACATCCCGCGCAAGGGCATCTTTCGGCCGCTCGCACACGCACGACGTACGGCCCCGGCAGCTCGGTGGCTGCCGGGGCTGTGCCGTACGTGTCCGCCCGTAAGACGGGCCGGCCGCCCGGAAGGTTCCGTTCACCGTCGTACGAGGTCGCAGCGATGCCCAGGACGGTTACGTCTGCCCGCCCCGAGACGGATTCGGCCGGTGAGTGACTTGCCATCGGCCGCGCGACCGTCCTCGTGCGCGACGGTCGGCGCCACCTCGTGGCCGTCCTCGCGCCCCTCCCGGGGGCGGCCGGAATTCGCCCTTCCGCCGTCCGGTCAGCAGCCGTCGCAGGGGCAGCAGCAGTCGCAGCCGTCGCAGTCGCAGTCCCGGCAGCAGCCCTCGCGCTTCTTGCGGGACCAGGGGCCCTCGTACTCCTTGGCGCAGCAGATCTGGCAGGTGCAGAACAGCCCGGTGAAGACCGCGCAGCCCGCCCAGAAGCCGCGCCGCTTGGGCTTGGGCGGTTCACCGCCGAACTGCGGAGGGAGCCCGCCAGGACCGCCGGGGCCGCCCGGCGCTCCCGGGTTGCCCCCGCCGTAGGGGTTGTTCGAGCCGTACGGTCCCTGGCCGTGCGGCCCCTGACCGCCGCCCTGATAGGGATTTTGCGGGTCCTGCGGCGGCCCGAACCCCTGGTGCGAGCAGGTCGTGGTGCCGAAGGCACGGTTCACCGAGGTCCGCAGCTCATGGGCGAGCAGCACATGCACCAGCCTGTCGTCCACGAATCGCGCGTCGCGCAGCGCGAGGCGTACCCCGTGCACCGCGTCGTCGGCGAGCCTGCGCGCCTCGCCGAGCGAGGTGCCGGTCGCCGTGAGCGGGTTCCAGGCACCCGACGCCGCGTCAGCTTCCCTGTCCTCGACGGCATCCAGCAGATGCGCGAGCCGCCCGAAGAGCTTTCCGGCCTCGGCCAGCGGCGCGATGTTCTCCGGCCGCCCGGCCAGTACGGCGGTGTGCGCGAAGGCGGCCGCGGTCGCCGTCTCGGTCGGCTCGGTGACCGTGAGCAGCGGGGTACCGGGACCGGCCAGCGCCTCGATGCCGCTCTGGCGGTCGACCGCGTCGAGCAGCACCGCCGTGTCGAAGCCGAGTTCCGCGCCGGTGCGGGCGCCCGCACGGTCCCAGCCCGCGGCGATCTTGCGGGCGGTGGCGGCCACGGGCCTGCGGGCCAACACCCCGTCCCGGTCGACGACGTGGTCGCGTATCTTCGCCGACGCCAGCACCAGCGAGACGGCGGCCGCCAGCCGTGCTCCCTCGCCCAGGGCGACGGGCGCGGTGCGCATGGCGCGCAGCGGGCAGGGGCCTGCGGTGCGCCGGGACGCGGGGGTGCGCTCGGTCTGAGCCTCCGTCAGAACCGAGACGATCAGGCCGTCGTAGTTGGTCACGACCCGGGCGAACTGGCCGTGGTCGGCGCGAAGTGCCAGGCAGAGCCCGCAGAGATGGGCCATCCACTCGGTCTTCAGCCCCTCGCTGAGCCGGTGTGTGCATGGCCTGACGATTCCGAACACGACGGTCCCCCGAGAGTCGTTCGACAGTGCGGTGCGCATCGTACCGAGCAATCCGTTCACCCGTACGCCCCACGATCACCCGTCTGGCCCGACTTTCATATTTTGGGCTCGCCACGCCCCGTACGCAGCAGGAATCTTGACGAATCGCCACATGTTCTGCACCAGTACCGTCACGAATCCCCTGCGCGGCGACTATCTACTTGGCGCGCGATCCGCATTATGGACGACGATAGGGACGCGGAACGGAAGAAGACCGCAGTGAGCGGACCGCAGTGAAAGGAGGCGTCCATGGGATCTGTGCGCAAGGCGAGCGCCTGGCTGGGACTCGTCGAGGACAGTGACGAGCGTTACTACGACGACGAGTACGCCGAGGGTGCGGAGTCGGGTGAAGCGTGGGTCACCGACCCGCGGGTGCGCGTTGCCTCCGAGGCCGCCCAGGAAGAGGGCCGGCGGATCGCCACGGTGTCGCCCTCCAGCTTCCGGGACGCCCGCGGTATCGGCGAGCTGTTCCGCGACGGCGTCCCGGTCATCGTGAACCTCACGGCCATGGAGCCCTCCGACGCCAAGCGCGTCGTGGACTTCGCCGCCGGACTGACCTTCGGGCTGCGCGGCTCCATCGACCGCGTCGCGACCCGTGTCTTCCTGCTGAGCCCCATGGACACCCAGGTGGTCAGCGGGGAAGCCGCGGGTCGCGGACAGGACGGATTCTTCAACCAGAGCTGAGCTGGGGGCACCTCCCAGCGGTAGCTGGGGGAGCCCGTCGGCCGCTGCCGGGTCACCGGAAAGCGTCGAGGCCGGTGAGCGCCTTGCCCAGCACCAGCTGGTGCATCTCGACGGTGCCCTCGTAGGTGAGCACCGATTCGAGGTTCGTCGCATGACGCATCACGGGGTACTCCAGCGAGATTCCGTTCGCACCGAGGATCGTGCGCGCGGTGCGGCAGATCTCGATCGCCTCGCGCACATTGTTGAGCTTCCCGAAACTGACCTGCTCGGGCCGGAGCTTGCCGGCGTCCATACGGCGGCCCAAGTGGTGGGCGAGCAGGATGCCCTTGTGCAGTTCGACGGCCATGTCCGCGAGTTTGGCCTGGGTGAGCTGGAAGCCGCCGATCGGCCTGCCGAACTGCTCGCGCGTCTTCGAGTACTCCAGGGCCGACTCGAAACTCGACCGGGCGGCCCCCATCGAGCCCCAGACGATTCCGTAGCGGGCGTGCGTGAGACAGCCCAGCGGCCCCTTGAGGCCGGTGACCTCCGGCAGTACGGCGTCGGCGGGCAGCCGCACCTCGTCCATGACCAGTTCGCTGGTGACGCTCGCGCGCAGCGACCACTTGTGCTTGATCTCGGGTGCGGAGAAGCCGGGGGTGTCGGTCGGCACGGCGAAGCCGCGAATGCCCTCGTCGGTCTGCGCCCAGACCACGGCGACGCCGGCCACCGAACCATTGGTGATCCACATCTTGCGGCCCGTCAGTACCCAGTCGGAGCCGTCGCGTTTGGCGAAGGTGCGCATCCCGGCCGGGTCGGAGCCGTGGTCGGGCTCGGTGAGGCCGAAGCAGCCGATGATCTCGCCCGCCGCCATGCCGGGCAGCCAGCGCTGCTTCTGCTCCTCGGAGCCGAAGCGGTGGATCGCGTACATGGCCAGCGAGCCCTGGACGGAGACGAGCGAGCGGATGCCGGAGTCGGCGGCTTCCAGCTCAAGACAGGCGAGGCCGTACTGGACGGCGGTGGCGCCCGCGCAGCCGTAGCCCTTGAGCGACATGCCGAGGGCGCCGATCGAGCCGAGTTCACGGGCGAGTTCGCGGATGCCGGGGAGCTCGCCGCGCTCGTACCAGTCGGCGATGTGCGGCAGGACGCGGTCGGCGGCCCAGCTGCGGACGGTGTCGCGGATCGCCAGGTCCTCGGGGTCGAGCAGATCGTCGATGCCGAGGGGGTCGCTCGGATCGAAGGGCGCGGGCTTCGAGGGTGCGGACATGACATGGCCTCCGACGGCGCTCACACAGCGGAACACGAAAACTAGCAGTGTTAGTTACGGGCTCCGCCCGACGTTACGACTCAGTGTGCCGCGCGTCCAGACCCGGTCGCTTCGGCGGGCTCACGGCTCGCCGGGAGCGAGACCTCCGGGCGCCTCGGCGCCGGGCACTTCTCGGCCGCGGCCGCGCACTCCATGACCCTCGGCAGCCGCAGCGCGGCGAGCGCGCCGAGCAGCAGCAGACCGGCGCTGACCAGCAGCGTGACATGGAGACCGTGGACGAAGGAGTGGCGGGCCGTGGAGCGCAGCATCTCGCCGCTCGACCCGCCGAGGCGATCGGCCACCTGATAGGCCTCGCCCAGTGAGTTCGACGCTGCCGAGCCCGCCGAGCCGGGGACGCCGTTCAGAGAGGTCAGGGCGGGCGCGTACGCGGCGTTCATGACGCTGCCGAGCAGAGCGATGCCCATCCCGGCGCCGAGCTGGTAGGAGGTCTCACCTATCGCGGCGGCCCCGCCCGCCTGGTCCGGCGGGGCCTCGCTGAGCATCGACTCGTATGCGCCGAAGAGCGTCGTCTGCAGTCCGAAGCCGAGCAGGACGAACCCGGTGGTCAACAGCCAGGGCCGGTCGTGCTGCCCCATAAGGGTGAGCAGCAGGACGGCCGCCGCCGTCAGGACGAAGCCCCAGGCGACCATCCGGCGCGGGCCGACGCGGTGCAGGGTGTGGGAGCCGGTGGCGCCCGCGGCCATCGCGGCGAAGGTGAGCGGCAGCAGCCGCAGGCCCGTCTCCAGCGGGCTGAGTTCCAGCACCAGCTGGAGGTACTGGACGGCGATCAGCTCCAGGCCGACCAGCGCGAGCATCGCGAGGATGATGCAGCCGACCGAGGTCGAGAACGTGGCCCTGGCGAACATCCGCATGTCGATCAGCGGGTGTTCGCGGCGCCTCTGGCGGCGTACGAACAGGGCGAGCAGTACACCGCCCAGCAGCAGCGGCCCCACGGCCTTGACATCGAGAACGCTGTCACCGGCGCCCAGGCGCTTGACGCCGAGGACCGCGCCGAGCACGCCGCCCGCGGCCATCAGCGCACCGAGCACGTCCCAGGGCCCGTCGGCGCCACCGCGGGATTCGGGCAGCAGCCAGCGCCCGACGGGCAGTATCAGCGCCATCAGCGGGATGTTGATCAGGAAGACCGAGCCCCACCAGAAGTTCTCGACGAGAAAGCCGCCGAGGACCGGGCCGGTGGCGGCGCCGACCGCGGCAACGGCGGTCCAGATGCCGATCGCCATGGCGCGCTCACGCCGGTCGGGGAAGACCGCGCGGAGGATCGAGAGCGTCGCGGGCATGATCATCGCGCCGCCGACGCCGAGCAGGGCTCGCGCACCGATCAGTACTTCCGGGGTGGTCGCGAGTGCGGCGACCGCCGATGCGAGGCCGAAGATCCCGTAACCGATCAACAGCACACGGCGACGGCCGAAGCGGTCACCGAGCGTGCCGAAAAGGATCAGCAGCGAGGCGCAGATGAGGGGATACGCGTCCACGATCCACAGGAGCTCGACCCCGGTGGGGCGCAGATCCTCCGTGACGGCGGGGACGGCGACATGCAGCACGGTCGCGTCGAGCGCGACCAGCAGCAGGCTGATACAGAGGACGACAAGAACGACCCAGCGGTTGGCACCGCCGCCGACGGCACGCAGTCGTGCTCCGGCCGTGGTCGTCCCGGACATGTACGTACCTCCCAATGAGTCCCTCGCGCTCGGCGGGCCTGCCCGGGACGGTGCTGCTGTTCCACAGGGCGGTCCGGCATCGACGGGCGAGTGAGCCGTCAGAGTACGCGAGTTCCGGCGCCCGGCGCGTGGTCAAGCTCTCACCTCTGTGAACACGGACGTGTGGCGTGCGCCACGCCACGCCCGGCACGGAAGTGAATCTTGAATGGTCCGAACGGGGGGAAAATTCCACACGGGGCGGCGGTGAACTAATATTTGCGGCACCGAAAGACCCCGACGTGACCCGCTCCTGAGCAATATGGCTAGCGGCTTGCGGGATTTCCGAATTGGCCCGGAATGAATCCCGAACTGAGAGATAGTCCACATCACATCGTCATCACAAAGCCCCTGGTTCGGCCTAGTCGCACACTCACTCGCTGTAACGTCGATTGGGTGCGTACCGACATCTTTGCCCGCCTGGACCGAGAGCCGGAACCGCCGAAGATAGAGATCCCGCGGATGAGCCGCACGCGTCTCACGCTCTTCGGCGGGACGTTGGCGTTCTATCTCGCCATCGTCGTGGCGGTGCTCGCCCCGACCTGGCTGGTGACCATGGACTGGAAGGTCATGCTCTTCCGGCCCTACCAGCAGTGGCCGGAACTCCACGCCTTTCTCGACTACTTCGTGGTGCTCGGCCAGCGCGGACCCACAGCCGTGATGGTCGCGGCCTGGCTGGGCTGGCGCTCCTGGCGTCAGCACACGCTGCGCCCCCTCCTCGCGCTCGGCGCCGCCCTGCTCCTGCTCAACGCGACGGTGGGCGCCGTCAAGATCGGTCTCGGCCGCCTCGGCCCCCACTACGCGACGCAGATCGGTTCCGCCGAGCTCTTCGCCGGCGGCGATATATTTCCCTCCGGGCATACCGCGAACGCGGTCGTGACCTGGGGAATCCTGGCGTATCTGGCCACCACTCCGCGTGCTCGGCGCTATCTGTCGGCACTGTCGGCAGTGGTCTCCCTGGGTGTCGGCCTGACCACCGTGTACCTCGGTACGCACTGGCTGAGCGATGTGCTGCTCGGCTGGGCGGCCGGGCTGCTGATCCTGCTCGCGCTGCCCTGGTGCGAGACCCTGATCGGCACGGCGGAGGCCTGGATCCTCTCGCTGCGCGAGCAGTGGCGTGCGCGCCGCCGGCTCGCTCCCTCGCTGCCGGTCGCCGCCGGCGGCCTGACGCCGGGGATATTCCCGCAGCGTGGGCCCTCGGGAGAGCAGGAGCCCGCCCGCGAGCCGGTTGCCGCCGTCGGCGGCCGCCCCACCGCGCGCACGGCCACCCAGCTCGACCGTCAGAGACCGCACACGGTGCGTTCCGAGCGGATGCCGGTCACGCCCTCGGGCAGCCGCCGCCCGCCCACGTCACGCCCCGTCACGGGCGGCTGAAGCCCGGCCGCTCGGCTGCGTACGGCGAAGGCCCCGACCATGACGGCCGGGGCCTTCTTCGCATGCGGTCGCCCGTATCGCGGTCCTGTCAGCCCGGCCAGCAGCGGATGACCGTGCCGCCCTCCACCTCGAAATTGAGCCGTCCCTCCAGATACTCCATGGTGATGATCGCGCCCGGCGGCAGCGTTCTGACGGTGGTCCAGCCGCGCTCGCGGGCCAACTGCCCGGCGCTCTCGGCTTCGAGGCCGACATACGACGCCGGGGCGTCGTCGGGCTGTGCGGGAGGGGTCGGTATCGGTGCCATGACACCCACCGTAGGCGGGAGCGGACGGTGACGGAAGCCGGGACAAGGAGTGCTTCAGCAGCCTCGTGTACGCCACCGGTCACGCTTCTGTCACAGGATCCCGACACACGTTCAGCTCAAACTCTGTCACTCGAACGAGCAGTTCCACGCCACCCGCGCGGTAATTCCACACGCCTTGCCGATCATGCTAAATTCCGCTCTGGAATTGCCCGGGGCAGGCGCCCGAGGGTGAATTGACGGACTGTGGAGAATTCACCGGTTCCTTACAGAATCCACCCTCGCGTTCGAACGGTGTCGCCGCAGTGGACACATCCCGCCGGGGACACACCCTGTCGGAGTGGACATCGCGGCGAGCATCATGGCCCCAGCCCGATACCGAAGACACGAAGCCCGAGCCGCGGACAGCGAGGGGGCAGGGATGGGTACGGAGACCGCCGAGGCAAAGGCCGAGCCGGCGCGGGACCGGCATCCGGGCCGGGTGGTGGTGGACTGGCTGACCACCACCGACCACAAGAAGATCGGGCACCTGTACCTGATCACCTCGTTCGTCTTCTTCCTCATCGCCGGCCTGATGGCCATGATGATGCGCGCCGAGCTGGCCCGTCCCGGGCTGCAGCTGGTGAGCAACCAGGAGTTCAACCAGGCCTTCACGCTGCACGGCACGATCATGCTGCTGCTCTTCGCGACCCCGACCTTCGCGGGCTTCGCCAACGAGATCGTGCCGCTACAGATCGGCGCGCCCGATGTCGCCTTCCCGCGGCTGAACATGTTCTCGTACTGGCTGTTCCTCTTCGGCGGGCTGATGGTGATCGGCTCCCTGCTGGTGCCGAGCGGTCCCCCGGCCTTCGGCTGGACCGCCTACGCGCCGCTCAACGGCCTGGAGCGGTCCCCCGGCATCGGCGCCGACCTGTGGATCATGGGCCTTGCCCTCTCCGGCTTCGGCACGATCCTGGCCTCCGTGAACTTCCTGGCCACCATCATCGGGATGCGCGCGCCCGGCATGACGATGTTCCGGATGCCGATCTTCACCTGCACCACCCGGAGTTCGCGGCCATCGAGCACGATGTCGCGGAGGCGGGAGAGATCAGCCGAGAGCCCGGGACAGGCGGTCCCGGACCGTCCTGATGTGCTCGGTCAGCTCCTCGGGCTCGACCACCTCGAAGTCGACGCCCATGAGCATCACATGGATCACCAGCACGTCCAGGCTCGCGGCCCCGGTGCGCAGCAGACAGGTCCGCTCGTCGACCCCTTCCAGGACGCCGTCGGACGGTCCGACGACCTGGGCGGCCAGTTCGGCGGAGGTGTGCAGCCTGATGACCGCCTGGGCGGCGTAGGCGTGCGTGGAGACGCCCTTCGAGACATACGCGGCCAGATCCTCGGCCGGCGGGGTACGCGGGGCGAAGCGCGGGCCGTGCGGCGGCTTCGGGGTGATCCGGTCCGCCCGGAACGTCCGCCAGTCACCGCGGTCCAGGTCCCAGGCGACCAGATACCAGCGGCGCTCGGTGCACACCAGACGGTGGGGCTCGACGCTGCGGCGGGTGGCGGAGCCGCCGTGGTCGCGGTACTCGAAACGCAGCCGCTCGCTGTCGCGGCAGGCGTTGGCCAGCTCGGTGAGGACGGAGGGGTCGACCTGCGCCTGCGGGGCCCGCATCATCGGCACGGTGAACGCGTTGAGCGCGCCCACGCGGCGGCGCAGCCGGTTCGGCAGCACCTGCTCCAGCTTGGCCAGGGCGCGTACGGAGGTCTCGCCGATGCCCTCGATGCCCTGGCCGGCGGCGGTACGCAGACCGACGGCGACGGCCACCGCCTCCTCGTCGTCGAGCAGCAGCGGCGGCAACTCGGCCCCCGCGCCGAGCTGATAGCCGCCGCCGGTGCCGGGGCTGGCGTTCACCGGATAGCCGAGCTCGCGCAGCCGGTCGACGTCGCGCCGCACGGTGCGCGGGGTGACGCCGAGCCGGTCGGCGAGGTCGGCGCCGGACCATTCGCGGTGGGCCTGGAGGAGGGAGAGCAGGCGGAGGAGTCTTGCGGAGGTCTCCAACATGGGGTCGAGTCTGGCAGGGGTTGCGGACGGTTTCTGTCCGCGAGGTGGGGCGGGGGCGGGGGGCGCCTGCGGCGGGCCTTGTCCCCTACCCGCCCCTTCCCGAACTGGGCTCCGCCCCAGACCCCGGTACGCGCTTCGCGCGTGTCCTCAAACGCCGGACGGGCTGAAAGGTGCGGCTCAGCCGCACATTCCAGCCCCGCCGGCGATTGAGGCGTGGTCCCGGACGCGAAATTCAGCCCCGCCGGCGATTGAGGCGCAGGGTCCGGGGCGGAGCCCCGGTCAAGGGAACGGGCGGGGTGGGGAACAAGCCCCGCGCAGCGGTCCCCGCTCAGCGCGCCGCAGTGAGGCGCACGCACAAGTCGTTGTCGACCGTGTAGCACGGCTCCGCGAACTGCCCCGTCTCCGTCCGCTGCTTCGGGTACACGAAGACCTTCCTCCTGTCCCAGACGTCGTCGAGCACGCGGGACACCCGCACCGCCGCGGCCCCTGCCGCCGGGACCAGCCACAGGTCCCACCACTGGTCCTTGCCGCCCGACGCCTCGGCCAGCTGGGCGAACGGCAGGGTGAAGCCGAAGGCCCCGTCCTCGCCCGTCGCCGGGACCCGGTGCACCAGGTCGCCGCCGCGCAGGCGAGCCTCCGCGGCGGCTCCCTCGCCCAGTTCGGCTCCGTACAACCGGCCCTCGACCGTCATCGCGCAGTGCTCCGGCACCAGGCCGATGTCCCCGGCCTCGGCGTGCGGGGCGCGCACCCAGCAGCACAGGGCGAGGCTGCCACCCACCGTGGGATACGGGACGCGTGCGGCGATCCGGTCGGTGTCCGGCCTGCGGTCGAGGAGTGCCCGGACGTCCCGGATGCCGGACTCGACCGGCCGGTCCCCGGCATACGCGTCCCAGTGTCCTTCGGCCAGTTCGGCCTTCCCGGGCAGTACGGCACGCGAAGTCCCGTCACCCGACGGCGTGAGCGGCAGTCGCGTCTCGTCCCGCTCTCCCTCGCCGCCACGCCGCTTCAGCACGAGTTCGGCGTCGGTCGCGCCGACGCCCGCCAGGTCGAAGGTGACGGCACCCGCCGCGTCGGCGAGACAGTCGGCGCGCGGAGTGCGCCGCTCGGTGTCCGTGGTCATCAGGACTTCTTCCCCTTACGGATCGCGTCGGTTGCCCGGTAGCGCGCGGAGTAGATCCCGTCGTACAGCGCGCTCCTGCTGCGGCGCAGTGTGTCGCGTACCGCGCCGCGCCAGAATCCGCGCCCTTCCTGTCCGGCGAGCTCGGTGAACAGGGCCTCGTGGCGCTCGGCGATCCGCGCCGGGTCGAAGCGGGCGGAGGCGGCGAGCGCCGCCTGTCCGGTGCGTCGGCGCAGTTCGTCGTCCTCGATCAGCGCGATGAGGGAGTCGGCGATCGCGTCCACGTCGCCGACCGGCACAAGACGGCCGTCGACGCCGTCCTCGATGATCTCGCCGGGCCCGTGCGGGCAGTCGGTCGAGACGACGGGGACACCGCAGCGCATCGCCTCGACGATGGTCATGCCGAAGGACTCCCGGCTGGAGGTGACCGCGGCGATCGAGCCCTTGACCCACTCCGGCTCCAGCGGGTTGGCGGGCCCCATCAGGTAGACGTGGTTGTGCAGTTGGCGCTCTTCGACGAGGGCGAGCAGCGCGCTTTTCTCGTTGCCCGTCGCGTCTGGGCCCCCGTAGATGCGCAGCCGCCAGTCGGGGTGCGCGGCGACCACCTTCGAGAAGGCCTTGACCAGCAGGTCGTACCGCTTGACCTTGGTCAGCCGGCCTGCCGCGACGATCCACTTGCTTTTGTGGTCCACGGGCGCGACGGTCGGCGCGGGCACGCTGTTGGGCACGGAGACGACCCGTACGCCGGGCAGCTTCAGCTGGGCGCGGTAGCCCCGCGCGTCCGCCTCGGTGACGGTGGTGACCGCGTCCAGGAGCGGGTAGCGGTGCCCGATCTCGCGGCGCAGCCGGTGGCCGTGGCTGTCCAGCGTGAGATGTTCCTGGGCGATGCGGACCGGGCCGCGGCGGGTCTGGCGGGCGATGTGCACATTGAGCCCGGGGCGGGTGCCGACGACGACATCGGCCCGCAGGGAGCCGAGATGGGCGGCGATGCGGGCGTCGGTGAGTCGGCTGTACTGCTTGTAGCGGCCCTCGCCGCGCGGGAAGACCCGGGCGGGCCGTTTGTAGTCCGGGTGGTCGCCGTCGTAGCCGGGGCTCTTTGCGCGCAGATCCACGAGGTGCTTCATGGTGACGCCGGCGGGCGCGCCCATCATGGGTTCGTCACGGTGACGGAACACGGAGACGATCTCGACGTCATGACGCTGGGCCAGGATCCGGGCGAGGTTGAACGTCGTGCGGATCGTTCCGCCGATTCCGTACGCGTTGTGGAGCAGAAAAGAGATGTGCATGCGCCGTAGCGACCCCCGTTATTCGTCTGTTCAGTTACGGACTGTACTTGTCGGCTAGGGCCGATACGGGAGCTGGGGCACGGTGTAGCAGTTCTTCGTCATGTCGCCCTCGGTGACCCAGCCCTTGCCGTCCCGCCAGCGTGCGACGGACAGACAGGTGTGGCGGGTCTTCGGCGGCTCGGCCAGTTTCTCGAAGACCACGGGCAGCAACAGGCCGCGAGCGGTGTACGGCTCGGGCCGGTTGACGAAGCGTTCGACGCAGTCGCGGGTGAGATCGGCCCCGCACGAGCGGGCCGCGTCGGTGAACCACATGGCGGCTGCCCAGCCCTCCAGCTGCCACTGGGAGAGCTGACGGCCCTTCATCGCCTCACGGAATTCACGTACGGCGGGCTGGTTGACGTCCTCGTAGTTGCGGCTCGATCCGGTCACCCACAGGGCATTGCGGCAGCTCGGCGCGTTTTTGAAGTCCTTCGGTACCGAGGAGTCCCAGTTCTGCACGTTGGTGACCTTGGCGGTGACATGCACGCCGACGGCGTCCATCGCCTCGCACAGCTGGGCGTTGCCGTGGGTGTCCATCGCGTCGAAGACCAGGTCGGCGCCCTGCTGTTGGAGGTCTGCGGCGACGGCGCGGAAGTTCGGCAGCGCGAAGTCGACCTGTTCGGTGACCACGCGATAGCCCTCGGCCTTCAGGCCCTGGGTGATCAGCCGGGCGTACGCGGCGGACGAGGCCTGGTTGTAGGAGACGACGGCTGCGGTACGGGCGCCCTGGGTGGTCTTGAAGTAGCGGTGGACCTCCGTGCCGCCGTACAGCGTGCCGTGCCAGCCGGGGGCGTCACCGGTGCGCGGGGCGAGGCTGCCGTAGATCCCGTACAGATGCGGATAGGTGTCGTACGCGGGGCCGATCGGCTGACCGCCGATGTCGGGGACGCCCGCCTTGGCGACGAGGGGTGCGCCCGCGTAGTCGAGTGCGGTCGTCGCGACGAGCGCGAAGACCTTCTTCTCGTCGACCAGCTTGTGCACGCATTCGTTGTTGCCGACGCCGCTGCCGCCGTCGTCGCAGGTGATCACCTCGATACGGCGGCCGTCGATGCCGCCCTTCGCGTTCAGCGCCTCGAAGTAGGCCTTGGCCCCCTCCCCCGGGCCGGAGAAGGCGGCGCCGCCGACCGGGCTGGTGGCGCTGCTGATGATCCCGATGCGGATCGGCTGGGCAGCGCTACTGCGTACGGGTGGTGCCGAGCTCTCGAAGGCGCTCTCGGGCAAGCGGCTGCCGCAGGCGGCGCTCCCGGTCAGGAGAGCCGCGAGCAGCAGGCCTTCAGCAGCCCGGCGCGGCCGCATTGCCGCTGAGCTTGACCAGGGCGCACAGGGCCTTCACGGAGACCTTCCAGGTCTGGTCCTGGTAGACGGCCGCGCCCTTGGTGCCTGGCAGGGCCGGCGCGCCGGCGACCAGCAGGTCATAGGTGACCGTGGCCTCGGTGGGCGAGGTGAACTGCACGTCCGTGACCTTGACCGAGGTCTGCGCGGCGTTCTTGTCACCGCTGAACGCGGCGAGCAGCGGACGCAGCAGCGCACCGTTCTCCAGCACCTTGACCTTGGCGTCCGTGGCCGCCTTGGGGTCGAAGAACGTCGTCCAGTTCTTCTCGATCTCCGCCTTCGCGGCCGCGGGGTCGGCCGGGCCGTTGGCGGCCGGTGCGCTGCTGGAGGGCAGGGCCGTCGCGGTCGGCGTGGCCTTGGAGCCGCCGCCGTTGTCGTCCGAGCATCCTGCCGCGGCCGGTACGAGTATCAGGACCGCGGCGGCCGCCCATGCCGCGGTTCTCTGGTGCCTGACATGGACCATCTGGCTCACCACCGGTTGTCGGCTTCCAGCGTCTGTCGGTTCAGGGCATAGTGCAAGGAATCGCCGTACATCACCAGACCATCACCAGACCGGGAGGGCCGCGCGATGCCGACGTCCCGACTGCTGTGGTGGGGCGGGCTCGCGGCGGCCGCGGCGGGCGCCGTGCTGTCCGTGATCGGCTGGTACGGGGTGTCCGGCGAGCGCTTCGCCGAGCGGCAGATCCCCTATCTGGCCTCCTGCACGGTGCCGGGTGCGGCCCTGCTGGTGGCCGGGGCGGTGCTGCTCGCGGCGGCGGGGCGCATGGCCGGGACGGGTGGCCGGGAGGAGGCCGTGGCTTCGGCGGCGGCCGTTCCGTCTCCGGATGTGCCGCCCTTCGAACCCCCCTCGTCGGACGGGCCGGTGGTGTGCGTACCGGGCGGGACACTCGCGCACCGGCCCGACTGCCCGCTGGTCGCGGGCAAGCCGGAGGCGGAGCCGGTCGGCGACAGAGTTCTGGACCCGTGCCCCGTGTGCGAGCCCCAGGTCTGAACACGTGAGCTCGCTGACGTACGACCTCACCCTCGCGGGGCTCGCGGTCGGCAGTGCGGCCGCGCTCACGGGGATCGGGCTGATCGTCACCTACCGGGCCACGGGTGTGCTGAATCTGGCGCAGGGCGCGATCGCGATGGTCTGCGCGTATGTACTGCGGGAGTTCGCGGTGGAGTGGGGCTGGCCGCTGCCGCTCGCCGCCGCCGTGACACTGCTGGTCGTCGCTCCGGGGATCGGACTTGTCCTGGACCGGCTCGTCTTCCGCCCGATCGCGGTTCTGGAAGAGGACCCGGCGCGCGCCCTGGTGGCGTCCATCGGTGTGTTCGTCCTGCTCGTCGGGGGCGCGGCACTGCTGTGGGGCAACGGCGCGCGGTCGGATGCGCCGGAGCTGCTGCCGGACGATCCGTGGGTGCAGCTCAGTGCCGTGCTGCTGCTCGCCGTGCTGGTCACGGCGGTCACCCGGTGGACCCGTTTCGGCCGTGAGCTGCGCGCGGTCGTCGACAACCGCGCGCTCGCCGCGCTCGGCGGGATCGACGCGGACCGGGTGTCGGCGGTGGGCTGGGCGTTCGGCTCGTTCACGGCCGGTCTCACGGGTGTGCTGCTCGCGCCGTACGTACGCCTCGATCCCTACGGGCTGCCGCTGCTGGTCGTCGAGGTGATCGCGGTCGCGGTGGTGGCCCGGATGCGGAGTCTCGCGGTGGCCGTGGCCGCCGCCCTCGCGATCGGCGTGGCGCAGGCCCAGCTGACGCGGCTGCATCCCTCGGGGTGGGGCGAGCAGCTGCTCCAGGCGGTGGGGGCGAACCTCTTCGTGGTGGCACTTCTGATCGCGGCGCTGATGCTGCCGGGGGTGGGGGCGCAGAGCACGCTGGCGCGGGCCGCGTCGCCCGCGGTACGCGTCCCCGGCGTCGTCTGGCTGGTGGCCGGGATCCTGTTCCTGCTCCCGCTCGGCTTCGCGGGCAGCGACCTGCACACCTCGATCCAGGTCCCGGCGCTGGCGGTCATTCTGCTGTCGCTGGTGGTCGTGACGGGGCGGGGCGGACAGATCTCACTGGGCCAGGCGGCGTACGCGGGCCTCGGCGCGCTCTTCACGGCACTGCTGGCGGCCGGGCGCTTCCCGGGTCTGCCCGCGATGCCCGAACTGCTCGCGCTGGTCGTCGCGGTCCTGCTGGTCGCGCCCCTGGGACTGCTGACGGGGTGGCCCGCGATCGGCCGCCACGGCCTGGCGCTGGCCCTCGCGACGCTGGCGGTGGGGGTGGGGGTGAGCCGCTTCGTCTTCGCGCAGCCGTACGCGACCGCCGGGCTCTCCCTGTCCCGCCCGACCGGCCTGACGTCCGACCGCGCGTACTACGTGGTCGAACTGGCCGTCCTCGCCTGCGCGCTGCTCGCCGTCTCAGCACTGCGGCGGGGCCGCACGGGCCGCGCGCTGGCGGCACTTCGCGACCACGAACCCGGGGCGTCGGCGGCCGGTGTGCGCGTCGCGTCCCTCAAGCTCCTGGCCTTCGTCCTCGGCGCGGCCCTTGCGGCCCTGGGCGGCGGCCTGCTGGGCATGGGGGTGCGCGCCTTCGACCCCGAGGCGTACGACCCGGTTCGCGGCCTGCTCTGGTTCGCCGCGGTGGTGGTCCTGGGCGCGGACAACCTCGTGGGCCCGCTGGTGGCGGCAGCGCTCCTGGTGGGCCTGGACGCGGGCACCCGCGGCGGCGTGGCAGCGGCGGTCATCGGCATCCTCGCCGTCCTGATCGGCCGCTTCCCGGACGCCCCGAACCGGGCCTTCGGGCGCCTGGGCCTGACGACTTCCCGCCACGGCCATGCGCGACTGGCGACGGGGGTGGCCGGGGCGGGGGTCGCGTCGACCGGACGACGGGGGCGTGGCGCGGGCCGCGTCGCGGCCGCACCGACGGCCGGTCCGGCACCGGCCCCCGGGCCCGGGCAGGTCCCTCGCACCGGCGGAGCCGGGAGCCGAGCGCCCGGCAGCGGCGCCGGAAAGCCCGGCCGCCCGGCCCGTGGTGGAGCCACGCGTCCACCCCCCGCGCACACCCTCGTCGCCCGTGGCGTGCGGCTGCGGTACCGCGACTTCACCGCCCTCGCCGGCGTCGATCTCGTCCTTCCCTCCGGCCAGATCACCGCCCTCATCGGGTCCAACGGCGCCGGAAAGACCACCCTGTTCAACTGCCTCTGCGGGACGCTGCGGCCCGATCGCGGGAGGGTCGAGCTCGACGGGGTCGACATCACCCGGCTGCCCGAGCACGCGCGCACGCGGCTCGGGATTGCCCGGACCTTTCAGCAGCTCGCCGTCTTTGCTTCGCTGACCGTCGAGGAGAACGTACGCATCGGCGCCGAGCAGGGGCACCGGCGGGATCCCTCCGCCGTCGAGCCTGTCCTGCGGCTGCTCGGGCTCGACGGTCCCGTGCGGGATCTGCCCGCCGCCGGGCTGTCCACCGGTGCCCTGCGGCGCGTCGAGTTGGGGCGCGCGCTCGCCGGAGGGCCGCACACGCTGCTGCTCGACGAGCCCGCCGCCGGGCTCGACGCCGTCGAGGCGGAGGCCCTCGCGCGGATTCTCGGCGCGCTCGCCGCGGACGGGATGGCCGTGCTCGTCGTCGAGCACGATCTCGATCTCGTCGCGCGCATCGCGCAGACCGTGCATGTCATGGAGGCGGGGCGGATCGTGCGATGACCGTCGAGATCGAGCTGCGCGCAGCCCGCGTACGCTACGGCCCCCTGGAGGCCCTTCACGGCGTCGATCTTTCCGTGCCCGCGGCCGCTCTCACCGTGCTGATCGGGCGCAACGGCTCGGGCCGTACCACCGCGCTGCGTGCCCTCGCGGGGACGGTGCCGCTGTCCGCCGGGCGGGTGGTGTGGCGCGGCACCGACGTGAGCGGCCTGCACGCCCACGAACGGGCCCGCCGCGGGCTGTGCTTCGTACCGGATCTGCGTGCCGTGTACGACACCCTCACCGTCGCCGAGAACCTCGAACTCGCCGCGCCGGACGGGGACTTCGCCCGTGCCGTTGACGGCTATCCCGCCCTGCGCCCGCTCCTCGCCCGCGGCGCGGGCACCCTCTCCGGCGGGGAGCAGCGCATGCTCGCCGTCTCGCGCGCCCTGCTGATGCCCGCCCGCGTCGTCCTCCTCGACGAGCCCGCCCAGGGCATGTCACCGCCCGTCGCGGCCCGTACGTACGAGCTGCTGCGCGCCCTCGACGCGGCCGTCGTCGTCGCGGAACAGCGTCTGCCACCCGGAATCCGCGACGGCGGGAGGCCGGTCCTCGTCCATGAACTGCGCCGCGGCACGGTGGCGTTCAGCGGAGAGCCCGCCGAACTCACCCCCCGATAGCCAGCATCATGCCCACCTGCAGCCGGTCCGGCGAGCTCCCGACGACGGCCTTGTTGGCCGCGTAGAGGGCCGGCCAGCCGCCCTTGATCCCGAAGCGCACCGCGATCGAGGAGAGCGTGTCCCCCGGCTGGACGGTGTGGACGCGGCCGTGGAGGCCGTATCTCGCGGAGCAGACGGGCCAGGCTGCCCAGCCCTGTGTACGCAGCACGTTCTCGGCGACCGTGATCTGCTGCCGCCGGGTCGCGAGGTCGGCGCGCGGCGCGTACCGGAGACCGCCGTACTCGATCCAGGTCGGCTGCCAGAACTGCAGCCCGCCGTAGTAGCCGTTGCCCGTGTTGGCGTCCCACCGGCCGCTGCTCTCGCACTCGGCGACACAGCTCCAGGGCCACCCGGACGAGGCACAGTCGGTCGTCGTGGCGTACGCACCGCCGTGTGGTACGAGGGCCAGAAGTACGGCCACCAGCGCCGTAGGCCACCATCTGATCTTCGACATCGGGCCACGCTAGGCAGCGCGGCCGGGCGAGAAGCGGTGCCGCGCCCGGGCTGCGGGCAGCCCCACCCGGTCGGACCCGGGCGGGGCTGCCGGAGCACACCTCAGAGCGCGAGCTTCTGCCCGGGCACGATGAGGTTCGGATCGCCGCCGATGACGGCCTGGTTGGCGGCATACAGGGAGCGCCAGTCCCTGCCGTGCGCCGCCGCGATCCCGCTGAGGGTGTCGCCGCGCCGGACGGTGTAGTCGCCGCGGGAGCTGCCGCGGTCGGTGTGGCCCGATGCCCGCTCCGGCGCCTTTGCCGCAACGGACGACTTACCGGCCGAGGACCTGGGGGTGGAGGGCTTCGGGGTCGAGGACATGCGCGAGGCGGACTCGGGAGCCGCCGGCGCCTTTCCATACGCCCCGGCCCGCGCGGCGCAGGTGGGCCACGCACCCCAGCCCTGTGCCTGCTGGACCTTCGCCGCCACCGCGATCTGCTGTCCCTTGCTCGCCCGGTCCGCGGTGGACGCGTACGCCCCGCCGCCGTAGGCCCGCCAGGTCCCGGCGGAGAACTGCAGCCCGCCGTAGTAGCCGTTGCCCGTGCTGATGTGCCAGTTTCCGCCGCTCTCGCACGCCGCGATGCGGTCCCATACTCCGGTGTCCGCCGCCCGGGCCTCGCCCGTGGTCGCGGCGAGCAGTACCAGCGGTGCCACCAGCGCGGCGCCGACCAGCGCCGCCGTGTCACGCCCGCGTAGGGAACGGGAACTCGTGAACATCAAATTCCTCTCGAAGGACCCGGGGTCCCTCCGGGCGGTGCGGTCCTCGGCGCATCCGGCGCCTGTGTCCGCTCCGCCCAGCCCGCTGAGGTGGTGGTGCCTGGTGCTGTCGTGGCCGCACTGGCTGTGCGGCCGGGCGGGCTGTCCCGGGCGGTGCTCTCTGCACACGGCGGAGGAATCTAGGCAGCGCAGCCCTCCGGTATCAACCAATCCCCTGTCATTCCAGGCCAGTTGCCCGTTACCTGAAGTAGCGGCGAAATCAGGCCACCCACTTGATTCGCTGATTTCATGATTTGTCGACCTGTCGGTGAGCCGATGTGTGAGCCGCTTCACGGGCCCAACTTCCGTGCACACAGCAGCCGTTGACGGTGAGTAGTCGATTCCGCCCGCTGTCTCACTGCTTGCGTCGGATGGTTCGATTCCATTCCTCTCCGTGCGTGACTCCGGCCACAGATCGCCCGTTGAGCTCTTTATGAGCCGGGACCCGCCCGGCACACATCGATCAAGTCCGAGGAGTCACCCGTGCCGCGCATGCTCGACGTCAGCCAGGACGTCCGCGCCGAGATCGGCGACGAAGAAGCCGACCGGTTGCTCGTCGGCGAGAACGCCCCGGGCAGCTACGACTGCACCTCCTGCCGCACCCCCGGCGACTCCGAGCAGGAACGCACGAGCACCGTCCTGTTCGTCGGCGAGGAGACAGCCGTTCTCGCCTTCGCCCACGCCACCTGCATCCCCTCACAGGTCGTCCAGGTCGCCGAGGACCAGCTGCAGGGTGCCGTCCGGTCGATCACCGGCGAGGAGCCGCCGCACCCCGGCGCACCCCGGCAGGCCGGCCGTCCGGAGCAGGCCGTGCTCGGGATCACCAGCGGTCTCGTACTGATCGACGGCGAACTGCACCCCGCCCTGGTCGTCGAACCGACCGCTCCGATCGCCCGGCCCGGCACGACCGGCAACGGCGGTGACGACTTCCTCCCGCTGCTCATCGAGCAGGGCTTCGTGCCGATCTCCGAGGTCAGCCACCGGCCCACCACCCAGCTGCACGGCTGGTCCGTCCTGGTGGCCATGGGCCAGCTGCACGCCGTGCTCCAGCCCGGCACCGGCGGCGGCAGCCCGGTCGCTTGGTGGCAGGCCCATCAGCCTCTCCAGGTGACCGACGGCTGGCGTGCGGCCGCCAACAAGTCGCACACGGTGCTGGTGTTCGCCGCACCGGTCGGCTCGATCGGCCAGCAGCCGCGCGAGGATCTGCTGCGCGACGCGCTGGAAAGGGCCGCGGCGCGTGGCCGTCTGGTGGCGGCGACGATGCCGCTCGCGGGCACCTGACCGAAGTTTGACGAGAGCATGAAGACCCGGGGGTGCGGAAACGCACCCCCCGGCGCACGTTGTGCCTCCTCCGGAAGAATGCAGCTCCACGCAGCCCGCATCCGTCCGACGGCCGGGTCGTTGCAGGTACGTGCACTCCTCATACGACGCCTCCCGCCAGCCGTATCAGAGTCAGATCCCCGCCATGCGCCCCGCGTACGACACGACGTCCGGCCACTCGCCGACGCCGATCTACGACGCGCTGTACTCCGAGTACCGCAGGGCCTTCAAGGCCCTGCCGGGCGACCGGAGCGGGGAGGAGGATCTCGACTTCAAGGCCTTCGGCGCCGGACTGCACAGCAGCCACCCTGTGCATCAGACCCACGTCGGCAGCTGGCAGCCGTACCAGGGAAGCCGTGCGCACCACGGGACGCATGTACCGGCCGCGCTGCCGCCGGGCCCCCGCAGGGCGACGTGACGCACAAGCCGTACGCGAAGGCGCTGCCCCGGACCGTTCACCCGGTCCGGGGCAGCGCCTTCGTTCATGTCACTTCTCGTACGTCACTTCTCGTACGTCACTTCTTGCGGCCGCGCTTCTCGCGCACCCGCACCGAGATGTGGATCGGGGTCCCCTCGAAGCCGAACTCCTCGCGCAGCCGGCGCTCGACGAAGCGCCGGTAGCCGTGCTCCAGGAAGCCGGAGGCGAAGAGCACGAACCTCGGCGGCTTGGTGCCCGCCTGGGTGCCGAAGAGGATGCGGGGCTGCTTGCCGCCGCGGATCGGGTGCGGGTGGGAGGCGACGATCTCGCCCAGGAAGGCGTTCAGCCGGCCCGTCGGGATACGCGTCTCCCAGCCGTCGATCGCGGTCTCGATCGCCGGGACCAGCTTCTCCATGTGGCGGCCGGTGATGGCCGAGACATTGACCCGGGGCGCCCAGGAGATCTGCGCGAGTTCGGTCTCGATCTCGCGCTCGAGGTAGTAGCGGCGCTCCTCGTCGAGGGTGTCCCACTTGTTGTATGCGATGACCAGGGCGCGGCCCGCCTCGACGGCCATCGTGATGATCCGCTGGTCCTGGACGCTGATGGACTCGCTGGCGTCGATCAGGACGACGGCGACCTCCGCCTTCTCGACGGCGGCCGCGGTGCGCAGCGAGGCGTAGTAGTCCGCGCCCTCCTGGAGGTGGACCCGGCGGCGGATACCGGCCGTGTCGATGAACTTCCAGGTGATGCCGCCGAGTTCGATGAGCTCGTCGACCGGGTCGCGGGTGGTGCCGGCGATTTCGTTGACGACGACGCGGTCCTCGTTGGCGACCTTGTTCAGGAGGGAGGACTTGCCGACGTTCGGGCGGCCGATCAGGGCGATACGGCGCGGGCCGCCGACAGCGTTGCCGAAGGTCTGGGCCGGGGCCTCGGGCAGCGCCTCCAGGACGGCGTCGAGCATGTCGCCCGTACCGCGGCCGTGCAGCGAGGAGACGGGGTGCGGCTGGCCGAGGCCGAGCGACCACAGGGCAGTGGCGTCCGCCTCGCCGCTGGGTCCGTCGACCTTGTTGGCGCAGAGCACGACAGGCTTTCCGGCCCGGCGCAGCAGCTTGACGACGGCCTCGTCGGTGTCGGTCGCGCCGACCGTGGAGTCGACGACGAAGACCACCGCGTCGGCCGCCTCGATGGCGTACTCGGCCTGGGCGGCGACGGAGGCGTCGATGCCCAGTACGTCCTGCTCCCAGCCGCCGGTGTCGACGAGCTTGAAGCGGCGGCCGGCCCACTCGGCCTCGTAGGTGACACGGTCGCGGGTGACGCCGGGCTTGTCCTCGACGACTGCCTCACGGCGGCCGATGATGCGGTTCACCAGGGTCGACTTGCCGACATTGGGGCGGCCGACGACGGCGAGGACGGGCAGCGGGCCGTGACCGGCTTCGCCGATCGCGTTCTCGACGTCCTCGACGTCGAAGCCCTCTTCCGCGGCGAGCTCCATGAACTCCGCGTACTCGGCGTCGCCAAGCGCTCCGTGCTCGTGCTCGTCGCCGGAGTGGATCTGGTCGTTCATGAAGTGCTTACCTCGTTACGTTGCATCATCGATGGACCGCTTGTCGTGCGATCCACTACTCAAGTCTTACCTAGCGCCCGGTGAGACGCTTGGCGTTTTCCAGGTGGGCGGTCAGCCGCTCCTGAATGCGTACGGTCGCCTCGTCCATCGCCTTGCGCGTACGGCGGCCGCTGCCGTCGCCCGCCTCGAAGGCGTCGCCGAACACGACGTCGACCCGGCTGCGCAGCGGAGGCAGTGCCCGTATCAACCGTCCGCGGCGCTCGGTGCTTCCCAGCACCGCGACCGGGACGATCGGGGCGCCGGAGCGCACGGCGAAGTAGGCGAGCCCCGCGCGCAGTGAGGCGAAGTCTCCCTCGCCCCGGGTGCCCTCGGGAAATATCCCGAGGACGCCGCCGCCCGCCAGCACGCCGAGCGCGTTGGTGATGGCGGTCCGGTCGGCGGTCGTACGGTCCACCTTCAGCTGACCGATTCCCAGCAGGAACGGGTCCAGGGGGCCGACGAACGCCTCCTTCTTGATCAGGAAGTGCACGGGCCGTGGCGCGGTGCCCATCAGCATCGGCCCGTCGATCATGTGCGAGTGGTTCACGGCCAGGATCACCGGGCCGCTCGCCGGGACCCGCCAGGCGCCGAGCACGCGCGGCCGCCACAGCCCGTACATGAGCCCGATGCCCATGCCACGCCCGACTGCCGCGCCTCTCTGGGACGGTACGCCCTTCCCGGACGATTCGGTCACTGCGCGGCCCGCTTCTCCTCGACAAGCGTGACGACACACTCGATGACCTGCTGAAGGGTCAGGTCGGTGGTGTCCACCTCGACCGCGTCGTCCGCCTTGGCGAGCGGGGAGGTCTTACGGCTGGAGTCGGCCGCGTCCCGCTTGATCAGGGCCTCCCTGGTGGCCGCGACGTCGGAGCCCTTGAGCTCCCCGCTGCGGCGGGCGGCGCGGGCCTCGGGCGAGGCGGTCAGGAAGATCTTCAGGTCCGCGTCGGGCAGGACGGTGGTGCCGATGTCGCGCCCCTCGACGACGATGCCCTTCTCGGCGGCAGCGGCGATGGAACGCTGAAGCTCGGTGATCCTGGCGCGCACCTCGGGCACGGCACTGACCGCGCTCACCTTGGAGGTCACGTCCTGCGTACGGATCGGCCCGGAGGCGTCCTCGCCGTCGACCGTGATGGTGGGGACGGCCGGGTCGGTGCCGGAGACGATGACGGGCTTTCCGGCGGCGGTCGCGATCGCCGCGGGGTCCTGGGTGTCGACGCCGTTGCTGATCATCCACCAGGTGATCGCCCGGTACTGGGCGCCGGTGTCCAGGTAGCTGAGCCCCAGAGCGGCGGCGACAGCCTTGGAGGTGCTCGACTTGCCCGTGCCGGAGGGGCCGTCAATGGCGACGATCACGGATTCCACGGTGTCGGACACCTTCCTGGTACGCGGAGAGGGCAGGCGGAATTGCCGGTGGGCCCTGAACAAGGTTACCGAGTACTTGGGGCCCGCCTTTACACACGTACGGCGGCACGGCTTCACCCGGACGCCGGGCTCGCACCACTCGGCTCCATTGGCCTCCCCGGGTGCGGACGGGTGGGGCCGCCGCACGGGCAGCCCGTCCGCCGGAAGATCCAGCCCCTGCGGCTACTGCCGGATCGACCAGCCACGCTCCCGCAGTGCCGTCTTCAGGACCGTCGCCGCCGCCGGTTCCACCATCAGCTGCACCAGGCCGGCCTGCTGGCCCGTCGCGTGTTCGATGCGGACGTCCTCGATGTTCACGCCCGCGCGGCCCGCGTCCGCGAAGATCCGGGCCAGTTCGCCGGGCTGGTCGCTGATCAGGACCGCCACGATCTCGTACGACGCCGGGGCCTGGCCGTGCTTGCCCGGGACCCGGACGCGGCCCGCGTTGCCGCGGCGCAGGACGTCCTCGATGCCCTCGGCGCCGCCCTGGCGCTTGGTCTCGTCCGAGGACTGCAGGGCCCGCAGCGCCTGGACCGTCTCGTCCAGGTCGGCCGCGACACCGGCGAGTACGTCGGCCACCGGGCCCGGGTTCGCGGAGAGGATCTCGACCCACATGCGGGGGTCGGACGCCGCGATCCGGGTGACGTCGCGGATGCCCTGGCCACACAGCCGTACGGCCGTGTCGTCCGCGTCCTCCAGCCGCGCCGCGACCATGGAGGAGATCAGCTGCGGGGTGTGCGAGACGAGGGCAACGGCCCGGTCGTGGGCGTCGGCGTCCATGACCACGGGGACCGCGCGGCACAGCGCGACCAGTTCGAGGGCGAGGTTGAGGACCTCGGTGTCCGTGTCGCGGGTGGGTGTGAGCACCCACGGGCGGCCCTCGAAAAGGTCCGCGGTCGCGGCGAGCGGACCGGATCGTTCCTTGCCCGACATCGGATGCGTACCGATGTAGGCGCTGAGGTCGAGGCCCAGGGCCTCCAGCTCGCGGCGCGGGCCGCCCTTGACGCTCGCCACGTCGAGGTAGCCGCGCGCGACCCCGGCGCGCATCGCTTCGGCGAGCGCGGTGGCGACATGCGCCGGCGGCACGGCGACGATCGCGAGGTCGACCCGCCCCTCCGGCGGCTCGTCGGTCCCCGCGCCGAGCGCGGCCGCGGTACGGGCCCGCTCCGGGTCGTGGTCCACGAGGTGGACGGCGACCCCGCGGCCCGCCAGGGCCTGGGCCGCCGAGGTGCCGATCAGGCCGGTTCCGATGACGACGGCGGTTCTCACTGGGCGATGTCCTTGCGCAGGGCGGCCGCGGCACCGAGGTAGACGTGCGCGATCTCGGATTTGGGCAGGTCGGACTCGACATGCGCGAGTATCCGTACGACACGGGGCATGGCTCCGACGATGTCCAGCTCCTGCGCGCAGATCAGCGGTACATCGACGATGCCGAGCTTGCGCGCGGCGGCCGCCGGGAAGTCGCTGTGCAGATCGGGCGTGGCCGTGAACCAGACGCTGATCAGGTCGTCCGCGACGAGTCCGTTGCGCTTGAGCACGGCGGTGAGCAGATCGCTGACCTGCTCGTCCATGTGTCCGGCGTCGTCCCGTTCCAGCTGGACGGCTCCACGGACCGCTCGTACCGCCACGTCGTGCTCCTTACTGTGCGAGTGCTGCATTCAGCGTAGTCAGGCGCGAGGGAACAGGGCCGCCTCGACCGCCCTCCGAGACGAAGCACCGGGGCGACCCTGCGCGGCCCGGCCGTGCGCTACAACTGGCGGCATACTCTTTCACGTCGTGCCCGTGGACGAATGGACGGCGGACATGGACCGTCCGTACGCCCCGGCCTCCCTCGCCACCGAAGGCTTCGTGCACTGCTCGCCCGACGGGCCCGCCGCCCTCGCCATCGCCGACGGCCCCTACCGCGATGTGCCCGACCTGCTGGTCCTCCAGATCGACGAGGCCGGGCTGAGCGCCGAGGTCCGCTGGGAGGGTTCCGAGGACATGCTCTTCCCACATGTGTACGGGCCGATCGAACGGGCGGCCGTCACCGCCGTGTTCACCGTGTGCCGGGACGCGGACGGGCACGCACGGGAGCTCACTCCCTGGGCGTGAGGGAGCGTAACGCTGGACGCGCCGCCGCGGGTGCAGTTGCATGGGAGTCTGCGCACGCCCCACCACTTCGGGGAGGCCGTCCGTGAAGCCCTCAGGACCACTGTTCACCTTGCTGGCCGGGCTGTTGCTGGGCATTTTCATGCTGTCGCTCAACGCCACGACCGGGACGCGCGCCACATCCTCGTCCAACGACGTCACGCCGACGCAGACCCCGGCCGCGCCCTCTCCGAGTACGGCACCGCCCACGTCCCCCTCCCCCACGGCGACGCTGCCCGCCGATGCCGACTACGCGGGCCGTACCGCCGACGACAGCGCGTCCGTCGCCGTATCCGTACGCGACGGAAAGGCGATCGGATACTTCTGCGACGGCCGCAGCCGGGAGTCCTGGCTGAAGGGTGACGTCGAGGACGACGGCAGCGTGGCGCTGAGCGGTACGGACGGCGCCCGGCTCGACGGCGTCCTGCGGGCCGGGAGGATCGACGGCACGGTGAAGGTCGGCGACCGGACCCTGCAGTTCACCGCCGCCCCGGCCGTCAAGCCGTCCGGCCTGTACCGCGCCACCGCCGAGGTGCGCGGCGCGAAGATCGTCGGCGGCTGGATCGTCCTCCAGAACGGCCGCCAGGTCGGCATCCTCAACCGCGACGGCAAGCCCGCCGCGGCACCCCGGATCGACCCCGCGTCCGGCGCCGTCACGGTGGACGGCACCCGGCTCACCGCCCGCCCCGTCGTCCCCTGAGCCCGACAACTGAGGTGCGTCATGAGCTTCGGTCCCCCCGTCGATCCCAACGCCCGCACCACCTCGTTCCCCGCGGGCCCGAGCGGCCACGCCCGCTCCGGCGCCACCCGTTTCATCGTCCCGGCGCTCGCGGCCGCCGCGGTCGCGGTCGGGCTCGGGGCGTACGGAAAGGTGCACGACCCTGCGGGCACGGCGTTCAACCTCGCCGGCTTCAGCAGCACCGGAGCCGTGAAGTCCTGGCTCGGCACGGCGGCCTTCGCCTTCGCCCTCGTACAGATCGTCTCGGCGCTCGCGATGTACGGACGGCTGCCGGGCGTCCGGACGGCCTCCTGGACGCCCGCACTGCACCGCTGGTCGGGGCGGATCGCGTTCCTGCTGGCCGTGCCCGTCGCCGTCCACTGCCTGTACGCGTTGGGCTATCAGACGTACAGCACGCGCGTGATGTGGCACTCGCTGCTCGGTTGCTTCTTCTTCGGTGCTTTCACCGCCAAGATGCTCCTGCTGCGAGCGGAACGGCTACCCGGCTGGCTGCTGCCGATCGTCGGCGGAGCGGTCTTCACGGCCCTCACGGTGATCTGGCTGACCTCGGCGCTGTGGTTCTTCCGCACGGTCGGGGTCACGACATAGGGAGACATGGCCATGGACGCGCGACGAAGGACGGTACTGGCAGCGGGGGCGGCAGGCGCGGCCGCGCTGGTGGCGGGCTGCAGTGACTACGGGGACGACGGCGGTGCCCCTGCGTCAGAAAAGCCGACGCCGACCGCGCCGGGCACAGACACGGGCACGGGCGGTCCGTCCGAGAGCTCGGCCGCTCCGGCGGGCGAGGAACTCGCCAAGACCTCCGAGATCCCGGTGGGCGGCGGCAAGGTCTTCGCCGGGCAGAAGGTCGTGGTGACCCAGCCGACGGCGGGTGACTTCAAGGCCTTCTCCGCGATCTGCACGCACGCGGGCTGCACGGTCAACAAGGTCGCCGACGGCACCATCGACTGCCCCTGCCACGGCAGCAAATACGCCATCGCGGACGCCGCGGTCGTCGGCGGCCCGGCGCCGAAGCCGCTGCCGCCGAAGCAGATCACCGTCGCCGGGGACACCATCCGGCTGACCTGAAGGGCTCACGTAATCTTCGCGCATGACCCCGGAAGACCTGGTGCGCGACCACACGATCTACTCCTGCGTCATGGGCTCCCGCGCCTTCGGGCTCGCGACGCAGGACAGCGACACCGACCGCCGCGGCGTCTTCCTCGCCCCCACGCCGCTCTTCTGGCGTTTCGACAAGCCGTGGGGGCACCTCCCGGACGGAGTCTGGGGGAGCATGTGGAGGGCCCGGCCGACGAGCAGTTCGGCTGGGAGCTGGAGCGGTTCTGCGAACTGGCTCTGCGCGCCAACCCCAACGTGCTGGAGTGCCTGCACTCCCCGCTCGTCGAGCACATGGACGACACCGGGCGCGAACTGCTCGCCCTGCGCGGGGCGTTCCTGTCGCGCCGGGCCCACCAGACCTTCCTGCGCTATGCGGTCGGCCAGCGGAGGAAGCTGGAGGCGGATGTCCGGCAACACGGCGCGCCGCGCTGGAAGCACGCGATGCACCTGCTGCGGCTGCTGGGCTCCTGCCGCGATCTTCTGCGTACGGGCGAGCTGGTGATCGACGTGGGCGAGGAGCGGGACGGCCTGCTCGCGGTCAAGCGGGGCGAGGTGCCGTGGCCGCGGGTCGAGTCCTGGCTGACGCGCCTCGCTGACGAGGCCGCGGCGGCGGCCCCGACGTCCCCACTCCCACCGGAGCCGGACCGGGCACGGGTGGAGGACTTCCTGGTCCGCACGCGCGGGGCGTCAGCGCTCAGCGCGGATCGTCCTCGCGCATCCTGAGCAACTCCTCGGTGGCCGAGCCCTCGCGTCGCACAACCTGCAGCATCTCCATCAGAACGTCAGGGTCGTACCGCAGTCGCGTGCTCACCACGAATCGGTCCAGGGCGACGAACGCCGAGGCCTCGCCGGGCAGCTCCGTGCAGGCCTGGCTGTCGTCCAGGGTTGCGTGCAGCTCATCGGCGTCGCCGCGTACGCGCTCCAGGTCGAGACCGGCGGCGCAGCCGTGCTCGGCCTCAGCCTTGGCAGCGATCAGCTCAGGCAAGTACTCGGGTGCCGGCACCTCGTGGAGCAGCGTTGGCAGATGCGCCTGCACCTCGCCGCTGCGCATCAGATGGATGCCGGTGAGCAGCGCACGGAAGGTGTACAGCAGCGGCTTGAGCTCGCCCGTCTTCTCGAAGAGCCGCCACTGCGTGTTCGCGAACCCCCGGTAGTGGTGCGCGTGGTGGCTGGTGAGCACACCAGGGGCGAGCGACACCAGTTCGGCGTGCGCGTCGGATGTGTGCACCACCAGCGGCGACAGCAGTTGCTCCAGCACATAGCCGTTGCGCCGCAGCATCAACTGTACGAACTTCCGCAGGTCATGGGTGACGAGATCCATCTCGACACCGTCCCGGTCCCACATCCGGGACCGGGTCTCCTCGGGCTCGCGCAGCCCTACCAGCTCCGCGATCGGCAGCAGATGGACGCCCCGTAGGTCCACGTCCGAATCCCGGGACGGGAATCCGTACAGGTGCGCCCCTGAGACGGTGGCGAAGAGCACTCGTCCGGGCTGTGCGACGACAACGGAGTCGAGCTCCATGTCCAGCGGATCAAGCATGGATCAAGCATCCCAGAGCGCCCCCAGCGACATCAGATCGCTCCGGTACTCGATCCGCTCCGACCACTCCTTGGGCCACGCCCCCGCCCCCAGATGCGCCCCCGCGAACGCCCCCGCCAGGCACGCGATCGAGTCCGAGTCGCCTCTCGTGCACGCCGCCCGGCGCAGGGCCATCACCGGCTGCTCCGGGAAGAGCAGGAAGCACAGCAGGGCCGTGGCCAGTGCCTCCTCCGCGATCCAGCCGTCTCCCGTGGCCAGGCACGGATCCGTCTCCGGATTCGCCGTGCGCACCGCGGTCGCGAGCCGTTCCAGGACCTGCAGGCACTCGTCCCAGCCGCGGGCGATGAACGCCTCGGGCGTGGGGTCGTGGGAGTAGGTCCACAGATTGCCGAGCCACTGGTGGTAGTAGCGGCCGCGCATCTCGTACGCGTACGAGCGCAGCTGGCCCACGAGCCCCATCGGCTCGGCCCCCTGCGCCAGCAGGAACACCGCGCGTGCCGTGAGGTCGCTCGCCGCGAGCGCCGTGGGGTGGCCGTGGGTGAGCGCGGACTGCAACTGCGCCGCTCCCGCCCGCTGTTCCCCGCTCAGGCCGGGTACGAGTCCCACCGGCGCGACCCGCATGTTCGCGCCGCAGCCCTTGGAGCCGATCTGGCTGGCCTCCTGCCAGGGCCGGTCGCTATCGAGCTTCTGGCAGGCGACCATGCAGGTGCGGCCCGGCGCCCGGTTGTTCTCCGGGGAGTGGTACCAGTGGACGAACTCCTCGCGCACCGGCGGGATCAGCCGCGGCGCCACGAGCAGCCCGCGGTCCATGGCCGTGCGGATACCGCGCGCAAGGGCGAGTGTCATCTGTGTGTCGTCCGAGACGATCGCGGGCCTGACGAGCTCCATCTCCCGCCACGGCCCGCACTTGGCGAGGATCTGCGGCACATCGTTGAACTCGGTCGGGAAGCCCAGCGCGTCACCGAGCGCGAGCCCGATCAGCGTGCCGGTGGCCGCTTGTTTGGTGATGGTCCTCGTGGTCCTGATGGCGGTCATGCCTGCCGTCCCTCCGGTCGCAGGAGTGGTGGGTGCAGCGCCGATGCGGCACCCGCCCGGTACAGCGCGGCCGGTTTTCCGCGGCCGCCGGTGCGGCGCGGCGGGCCCTCGACCTGCTCGACGAAGCCGGGCGTGGTGAGGACTTTCCGCCGGAAGTTGGGGCGGTCGAGTTCGACGCCCCAGACCGTCTCGTACACCTGCTGCAGCTCGCCGAGAGTGAACTCGCGCGGGCAGAAGCTGGTGGCGAGGCAGGTGTATTCGAGCTTGGCGCCGATGCGTTCGTGCGCATCGGCGAGGATGCGGTCGTGGTCGAAGGCGAGGCGGTCGGCGGCCGGCAGGTCCACCCACTGGGCGTGGGCCGCGTCTCCGCCGCCGCGCGGCTCGGGCAGGTCCGGTACGAGCGCGGTGTACGCGACGGACACGACCCGCATCCGGGGATCGCGGTCGGGGTCGCTGTAGGTCCGCAGCTGTTCCAGATGAAGGTCGGCGACTGTCTCGTGCGACAGGCTGGTCTCCTCCGCGAGTTCACGGCGGGCCGCCTGTCCCGCCGACTCCCTGGGGCGTACGAAGCCGCCAGGGAGGGCCCAGGCGCCCTTGTACGGGTCCTCTCCGCGCTGGACGAGCAGGACATGCAGCCGCCCCTCGCGGACCGTGAAGACGGCGAGGTCGACGGTGACCGCGAAGGGCGGGAAGGCGCCCGGGTCGTAGCCCTCCATCAGCTGCTCCTCGTCATCGCTTCTCCGGGAGTGGGGAGGCGAGGTCCTCCCGCTGCCCGGTTGTCGGACCGAGGGTCCCCACCACCCCCGCCGCGAGCAGCCGGGTCCACTCGGTGCGGCTGGTGCGCCGAACCGGGAGGCCGTCGGGACCTGGTCCACCCCCGTGGGTCCAGGTCCACCAGCCGTACACGGCGAGGGTGATGACGTGCCGGCGGGCGACGAGCCATACGCAGAGCGCGCCGCTGCCGAAGCTCCGCAGGGGTTCGAGGATGCCCGCGAGACTCACACCCGCCTCCTTTATGGTCATGTTGACTATAAAGGCCAACCGGCCCGTCCCACAAGACGCGAGAAGCCCGCGGCCTGAGATGACCGCGGGCTTCGTGCGAGAACTGGTGCGAGAACTGCTGGGACTACAGGCCGACTTCCTTCATCAGCATGCCGACCTCGGTGTTGGTCAGGCGGCGCAGCCAGCCGGACTTCTGGTCACCCAGGCCGATCGGCCCGAAGGACGTCCGCACGAGCCGGTCGACCGGGAAACCGGCCTCGGAGAGCATGCGGCGGACGATGTGCTTGCGGCCCTCGTGGAGCGTGACCTCGACCAGGTAGTTCTTGCCGGTGTTCTCGACGACCCGGAAGTGGTCCGCGCGGGCGTAGCCGTCCTCGAGCTGGATGCCGTCCTTGAGCCGCTTGCCCAGCTCGCGCGGGAGCGGACCCTGGATCGCGGCGAGGTAGGTCTTCTTCACGCCGTACTTGGGGTGGGTCAGCCGGTGGGCCAGCTCGCCGTGGTTGGTGAGCAGGATGATGCCCTCGGTCTCGGTGTCGAGCCGGCCGACGTGAAAGAGACGCGTCTCACGGTTGGTGACGTAGTCACCGAGGCACTGGCGGCCGTCCGGGTCCTCCATCGTCGACACGACACCGGCGGGCTTGTTCAGCGCGAAGAAGAGGTGCGACTGGGTGGCGACGGTCAGCCCGTCGACCTTGATCTCGTCCTTGTCGGGGTCCACGCGCATGCCCTGCTCGACGACGATCTTGCCGTTGACCTCGACGCGTGCCTGGTCGATCAGCTCCTCGCAGGCGCGGCGCGAGCCCATGCCTGCGCGGGCGAGCACCTTCTGCAGCCGCTCGCCCTCCTGCTCGGCGCCCGGGAAGGTCTTCGGGGTCTTGACCTGCGGCTTCTCGGCGTACCTGTCCCGGTTGCGCTGCTCGATCTTGGCGTCGAGCTCACGGGGGCGGGACGGGGCGCTGCCCCGCCGGGTGCCCTGGGGCTTCTGCGCGGGCTTCGGACCGCCCTTGGCGCCGCCGCGCGCGGCCGCGCCACGGCCCTTGCGGGGGCCGGCTTCCTCGGCGGAACCACCCACGTCGTAGCGGCGCTCCTCGGGCCGGGGGCGGCGGGGGCGCTGCCCCTGCTTGTCGTCGCGCCCCGTGGCCCCGGCGCCCCGGGAGTCCCGGTTCCCGCCTGCGCCCCGGGAGTCCCGGTTGCCGCTTCCGCTGTTCCTGCCGCTGCTTCGCATCAAAATTCCGTCTTGTCGTCTGCGTCGGTGTCCGGTGCGTCCGGATCGAACGACGGCACACCCTCTTGTGTCTCGGCCTCGATCGCTTCCGCCTCGGGGAGGAAGGGCGCGAGCTCCGGGAGCTCGTCCAGGCCTCGCAGGCCCATCCGCTCCAGAAAGTAGTTCGTCGTCCTGTACAGGATCGCACCTGTTTCAGGTTCCGCGCCCGCCTCCTCGACCAGACCGCGCTGAAGGAGGGTGCGCATGACGCCGTCGCAGTTCACTCCGCGTACGGCCGAGACGCGAGAACGGCTGACCGGCTGACGGTACGCGACGACCGCAAGGGTCTCGAGAGCAGCCTGCGTGAGCCGGGCCTGCTGGCCGTCGAGGACGAAGCGCTCGACGGCGTCGGCGTGCTCGGCGCGGGAGTAGAACCGCCAGCCGCCCGCGACGAGCCGCAGCTCGAATCCGCGGCCCTGGACGGTGTACTCGTCCGCGAGTTCGCGCAGCGCGTCGGCGACGGCCCGGCGCGGCTGCTCCAGCACCTTGGCGAGGTGCTCCTCGGTGGCCGGCTCGTCGACGACCATGAGGACCGCTTCGAGCGCGGGCTTGAGATCACTCACGCGTTCTCGTCCTCCTCCTGGTTCTCGCGAACCTCTTGATCGAATTCGTCGGTCACGGTCGGCTGATCGGCGCCCTCGCCACCGGTCCAGCGCACCATGAGCTCCCCGAGGGCGTCCTCCTGCTCCAGGACGACGGCCTTCTCGCGGTAGAGCTCCAGCAGGGCCAGGAAGCGCGCTACGACGGTGAGGGTGTCGGGAGCGTCGGCGGCGAGCTCCCGGAAGCTCACCTGCCCGGCCTCCCTCAGCCGCGCGACGACAATCTCGGCCTGCTCGCGCACGGACACGAGGGGGGCGTGGATGTGGTCGACGTACACCTGCGGCTTGGGCCGGGGCTGCATGGCCTTGACGGCGAGTTTGGCGAAGCCCTCGGCGCCGATGCTGATGACGACCTCGGGCAGCAGCTCGGCGTGATGGGGTTCGAGCCCGACGGTACGCGGATACCGCCTGCTCTCGTCCTCCAGCCGCCCGCTGAAGATCTCGGCGATCTGCTTGTACGCGCGGTACTGCAACAGCCGGGCGAAGAGCAGGTCACGCGCTTCGAGCAGTGCGAGATCGGCCTCGTCCTCCACCTCGGCGGTGGGGAGAAGCCGGGCGGCCTTGAGGTCGAGCAGGGTGGCGGCGACGACGAGGAACTCGGTGGTCTGGTCGAGATCCCAGTCGTTGCCCATGGCGCGGATGTGCACCATGAACTCGTCGGTGACCTTGGAGAGGGCGACCTCGGTCACGTCCATCTTGTGCTTGGAGATGAGCTGCAGCAGCAGATCGAAGGGCCCCTCGAAGTTCGCGAGCCGCACCTTGAACCGCCCGTCGTCGACGACGGGGGCACCGGCCGCGCCGCCCTCGGCGGGCTCCGGCTCACCGGCGCGAAGCGGCGCACTCGGCTCGGCCGGGGGCTCACCGACCGCCTCGGGTGCGCCGGACGGACCGGCATCCGCGGGCCCGCCCGCGTCGAGATCGGCCTCGGCAGGGCCGGTGTCGACGTGAAGGGGGCGGCGGGGGGCCGGGGGCTCGCCCCCCGTCTCGGGAAGGGGCGGGGCGGGGGAAACCACCACCGCCTCCCCCGGCGCACGCCCCCCGCCCCGGTCCGCGCCAGGGCCGCGGCCCAGCGAGCGGCGGGGCGGCGGCGGGGCGGAGTCGTCGGTCGTGGGCATCGTGGTCCAGGGGCAAAAGGAGCAGGCGGGGCAGCGCGCAGGCTACCGTCAGCGCCCGCGCAGGCGTCGTACGAGAATGCTCGCGTCGCCGCGCTGCTCAAGATCCGCCAGCACCACGGCCACCGCCTCGCGGACGATACGCCCACGGTCGACGGCCAGCCCGTGCTCGCCGCGCAGCACCAGCCGCGCGTGTTCGAGGTCCATCAGTTCCTCGGCCGAGACATAGACCGTGATCTTCTCGTCGTGCCGTTCGCGCCCGCTGGGGCGGCGGTTCGCGCCACGACCGCCGCCGCGGCGCCGCGCCTGCCCGGCCGGAGCGTTGGCGGCGGACGCCTCCTGCGGCCGCCGCGGCGCCCCGCCGGAAGGCTCGGCCTCCGCCGTCCGGCTGCGCCCCTCCGCTCCGGAGTCCGCCTCGGCCGCGGAGTGCTCCTCCGAGGAAGCGGACGCGGAAGCCGAGGAGGACGGCTCGGCCGCACCGTCCCCGACCGGATCGCTCTCCCCCGCCGGCGCCGGCACCCTCGGCTCGCCGTTGGCCTGCCTGCGCGGGGACGAGGACTGGAGCGCCATGCCCCCGGTCGTACGGAACAGCTCGTCGGCCCCCGGCAGACTCACTCGGCGTGACACCGGGCGAGCACCTCCCTGGCGAGCTGACGGTACGCGGCGGCGCCCACGGAGTTCGATGCGTACGTGGTGATGGGCTCACCGGCGACCGTCGTCTCGGGGAAGCGCACCGTCCGGCCGATCACCGTGTGGTAGACGTGATCGTCGAAGGCCTCGACGACCCGCGCCAGGACCTCACGGCTGTGCACCGTACGGGAGTCGTACATCGTGGCGAGGATGCCGTCGAGCTCCAGGTCGGGGTTGAGCCGCTCCTGGACCTTTTCGATCGTCTCGGTCAGCAGAGCCACACCACGCAGCGCGAAGAACTCGCACTCGAGCGGCACGATCACCTTGTGCGCCGCGGTCAGCGCGTTCACGGTGAGCAGGCCGAGCGAGGGCTGACAGTCGATCACGATGTAGTCGTAGTCGGACATCAGCGGCTTCAGAGCGCGCTGAAGCGTCGACTCGCGCGCGACCTCGCTCACCAACTGCACTTCTGCGGCCGAGAGATCGATATTGCTCGGCAGCAGGTCCATGTTGGGGACCGCGGTCTTCAGCAGTACCTCGTCCGCCGACATGCCCCGCTCCATGAGCAGGTTGTAGACGGTGAGGTCCAGCTCCATCGGATTGACGCCGAGGCCGACCGACAGGGCACCCTGCGGGTCGAAGTCGACGAGCAGCACTCGCCGTCCGTACTCCGCGAGCGCGGCGCCCAGGTTGATCGTCGACGTCGTCTTGCCGACGCCGCCCTTCTGGTTGCACATCGCGATGATCTTCGCGGGACCGTGGGAGGTCAGCGGGCCCGGGATCGGGAAGTACGGCAGCGGCCGCCCGGTGGGGCCGATCCGCTCGCGGCGCTGACGCGCGGCGTCAGGGGCGAGGGTGGCCGCGTACTCGGGATCGGGCTCGTACTCGGCATCGGGGTCGTAGAAGTGCCCCTCGGGGACTTCCTCGTAGGCGGCGAAGTGGGTGGACTCTCGGCCACTCTCGTTGCCGGCCATGGCGTTCACGTGTTGGCCGTCCATCATCTTCATCGTGTGGGCTGTCGTCATGTGCGTCGGGTGCGTCGTGTGCTGATGCGTCTCGAAGGTTCGGACAGCGACGGAGCCGACAGCCTCGGGCCCGGGCTGCTCTGTTGACGGGACCCGGCCCCTCGCAGGCATCCCTGGTTGACCACCCCCGGGAGTAAATGTCGACTCATTCACAAGTCGTCTTACCTCCTTGGACGTGACCAGGACTTTATCGATAGGTCAGCGTGGCACCATGCCGACGGTTTGCGACTCTATGGCGTGTCACCGGTCCGCAGCAACACAATCCACCGGACCCGGCCCGATGTGTCGGCAACCGAACACCCTTCTGTCAAGGGTGCTCAGGACTCACGGCGTGACCTGGGCGTCAGCTTTCGAGGGTGCGCGAAACGGTTAAAGGGTTACGTTCGAGGCGAGTTGAACGAGCGTCGCAAAGAGGTCGTATACACGTCCGGCCGGACCTTGCTCGGCAAGGTCCGGCCGTTGGCATGAGGTTGACGGCGCGAGTTGACTGTCAGCCGAGAAGTGCGCTCAGTTCAACGCTCTGGAGGCCGTGGGCCTCGGCGACCGGGCCGTAAACGACCTGGCCGTCATGGGTGTTGAGGCCCTTGGCGAGCGCCGGGTCGCGGCGCAGCGCCTCGACCCAGCCGCGGTTGGCGAGCTCCACGATGTAGGGAAGCGTCGCGTTGGTGAGCGCGTACGTCGAGGTGTTCGGCACCGCGCCCGGCATGTTGGCGACGCAGTAGAAGACCGAGTTGTGGACCATGAAGATCGGCTCGGCATGGGTGGTCGGACGCGAGTCCTCGAAGCAGCCACCCTGATCGATTGCAATGTCGACAAGTACACTTCCGGGCTTCATCCTGGCGACGAGCTCGTTGGTGACCAGCTTCGGCGCCTTGGCACCCGGGATGAGAACCGCGCCGATGACGAGGTCGGCCTCGACGACGGCCTTCTCGAGCTCGTAGGCGTTGGAGACGATCGTCTTCACCTTGGTGCCGAAGACCTTGTCGGCCTCACGCAGCTTGTTGATGTCACGGTCGAGCAGGGTCACGTGGAAGCCCATGCCGACGGCGATCTGCGTGGCGTTCCACCCGGAGACACCGCCGCCGATGACGACAGCCTCGCCGGCCGAGGTGCCCGGAACGCCGCCCGGCAGCACACCGCGGCCGCCGACCGAGCGCATCAGGTGGTACGCGCCGACCTGCGGGGCCAGCCGGCCCGCCACCTCGGACATCGGGGCGAGCAGCGGCAGCGCGCGGTTCGCGGTCTCGACCGTCTCGTACGCGATGGCGGTGGTGCCGGACCCCAGCAGGGCGTCCGTGCACTCACGGGAGGCGGCGAGGTGCAGGTAGGTGAAGAGCGTCTGGTCCTTGCGGAGGCGGTGGTACTCCTCGGCGATGGGCTCCTTGACCTTCAGCAGCAGGTCGGCGGTCGCCCAGACCTCGTCGGCGGTGGGCAGGATCTGCGCCCCCGCGGCGACGAACTCGCCATCCGTGATCGAGGAGCCGACACCGGCGTCCTGCTCGATGAAGACCTGGTGGCCGTGGCGCACCAGCTCGTGCACACCAGCGGGGGTGATGGCCACCCGGAACTCGTTGTTCTTGACCTCGCGGGGGATGCCGACCTTCACGTCGATCACGGTCCTTGGCTCAGGGGATACGGGGGCAATGCCATACATACCCGGATACGCAGGGCGCACCGGAGGACACCACGAGAACATGTGGCGGAGCCAGTCTAATGAAGGATTTCTAGCTGTCTAGCCTTACAAAGCATCAATCTTTGGCTGAAGCGCTGCGGATTTCGTAGGCGGAACCTTCCTCTCCGAGCAGTCTTGCCGCGGTCGCACGGTGCAGCCGTGCCGCCGCCGGGTCGCCCAGCCGGTCGAGGGTGTCGGCCAGCCTGAGCTGCAGCGCTGCCTGCAGCCGGGCGTCCCCGGCCTGCCGCGCCCACTCCACCGCCTCGCGGCAGGTGTTCAGGGATTCCTCCGGCCTGCCGGCGTATTCCTGTACGCGGGCCACCTCGCTCAACGCCCGCGCCTGGGACGGGAGATCGCCGAGCCTGCGGTATCCGGCCGCGGCGGCCCGCCAGCTGCGAAGGGCCTCGCCGTACCGGCCCGCATAGGTGTGCGCGGTGCCGAGCCTCCCGTAGAGCCTCGCCTCGTCCGCCCGTTCGCCGCGCGTCTGGCGCTGGGCGAGCGCCCTCCCGTACCAGTCGGCGGCCCGCTGCCAGTCCCCGAGATCCTGGTGGGCGGCGCCTACGGATTCCATCGCGCGGCCGGTCGCGTACGGGTCATGTGCCGCCCGTCCGGCGTCCAGAGCGGCCCGGTAGCGGACCAGCGCGTCCTTGGCACGGCCGGTCTGCGCATCCAGATCGGCGAGATTGAGCAGGGCCGCGGCCTCTTCCCGGTGCAGCCCGCGCCGCTGGGCGACCGAGAGCACCAGCTGGTGCAGACCGTAGAGCTCGGGCGCCGCCGCCTCGGTGCCGCGGTGTGCGGCCAGAGCCCGGACCAGGGCGGCGACCAGCCGTCGCGCCAGGGTGTCCAGATCGCCGTCCTCTACCGCCATGCGCGCCGCGGCCAGCAGCACGGGCTGTCGCAGCCGCAGCCACTGCGCCGCCGCGGCCGCATTGGCGAAGCGCAGCGCGCGCGGCATCCCGGCCAGCTTCTTGACGGCCGGGGAGCCGTCCGGCTCGGTGACGGCACGGCAGGCCTGCAGCTGTCGTACGGTCCGCTCCAGCATCCGGGCCCGGGCCAGCTGCACCTCGGCCGGCCGGTCCTGCGCATCCATCAGCGTGCGCAGCAGCGGCGCGAGGGCGCCCGGCACCTCGTACTGAACGTCCCCCGCCGCCGACGAGGGCCCCGCGACGGTGTGCAGAAAACCGTGGGCCGCCAGTTCGTGCAGCGTCGCGCCGGCGGCCTGCACCGAGCAGCCGACCAGTGCGGACGCGATGTGGGCATCAGCCGTCCCGCCCGGCGCGAGGGCGAGCAGTCGCAGCATCCCGGCGGCCGACGGCGGCAGGGATTCGTAGACGAGCCGGAAGGCGCGGGCGAGCGGGCGGGCACTCGTGGGCTGCTCCCCCGCGTCCGGCAGGCCCCGCAGCCGCTTGGCCACATCGGCGACCGACGCCCGCGGCCGGGCGGCCAGCCAGCCGCCGATCAGGACCAGTGCGGCGGGCAGTCCGCCGCACTCCTCGGCGATGGACTCGGCGGCCTGCGGATCCACGGTGATCCGCACCGAGCCGGTGAAGGTGCCGAGCAGTTCGATCGCGGACTTGGCGTCCATGCCGCCGAGGGTGCACGGCCGTACGTCGGGAATGCCGGTGAGCGGGCCCTGGGCCACGGCGACGACCAGGCAGTCGGAGTTGTCGGGCAGCAGCGGGTCGACCTGTTCGGCGTCCCCGGCGTCGTCGAGGAACAGCAGCGTGCGGCGTACCGCGAGCGCCTCGCGGACCATCTCGGTCAGCTCGTCCTCGTCCGCGCCGGGCGGTGATGCGATGGAGAGGGAGTCGAGCAGTGCGCGGGCCGCCTGTTCCATCGGGACCCGTCGCCCGCCCGGCTCGGTCAGCCGGGTGCGCAGTACCCCGTCGGGGTAGTCGTCGGCGAGCCTGCGCGCCAGTTCGTCGGCGAGTGCGGTCCGGCCCGATCCCGGCCGCCCGGCGATCAGGAGTACCCGGGCGCGTGGAGCCTTGCGGCCGGAGATGGTGTCCAGGCCGGCCCGTTCGATGTCGGCCCGCAGGGCCTTCAACTCCCGCTGGCGGCCGAAGAATTGGTTTCCCGACGCACCGGCCTGGCCGCCCAGGTCCACCGCCTGATCCGTCACGGGCCACGCTCCCGTCCAGTCCGCGCACGAGCCGAGCCCGCAGGGACTCCGCACGGGCGTTCCGAGCGTAGTTCACGCTCTGCTACGAACCGTGCGGAGCATGGCGGGGGCGTCGCCCGATCGGATCAGCAGATCGTCGGACCGGAGCCGGTTCGCGATCGGGTACCGGAACCGGCTCAGGCTTCGAAGGGGCGGGCCGGCCAGGGAGCCTCGGCCGGTCGCAGCGAGTCGAAGCCCTCGCCGTTCAGTACGGCGGTCAGCGAGAGGACGCCCACGATCAGGCAGTTGTTGTGCAGATCGCCCGCGAGTGCACCGTGCACGAGCTCCTGGAGCGGTACCCGCGCGAGCTCCATGTCGGCCTCCTCCTCGGAGACCTCGAAGCGCTCCCCCTCCGCCTCCGACAGATCGCGGGCGAGGAAGATCCGTACGGCTTCGTCGCAGCCGCCCGGCGTGGGGTAGACGTCGGCCAGTACCCGCCAGTCCTCGGCCTTGACGTGTGCTTCCTCGTACAGCTCGCGCTGTGCGGCGTGCAGCGGGTTCTCCCCGGGCACGTCCAGGAGGCCGGCCGGGATCTCCCAGAGCCTGTGGCGCACGGGGTGGCGGTACTGGCGCAGGACGAGCACACGGCCCGCGTCGTCGAGGGCGAGGACCGCCACCGAACCGGGGTGGACCTGGAAGTCGCGCCGGGCCACCGTGCCGTCGGGCATGACCACGTCGTCGGTGCGGACACTGGTCTTGTTGCCCCGGAAAGGCATCGCGGTCGCGACGACCTGCCACTGCTCGGGCGTGTCCTTGATGGTCATGAAAAACGTCCTCCCGCCACGTACATGCAGAACCGGGGCACGCGCCCGCGGGGCCTTGTGCGGGGATACCCCCGGACCCCGAGGCCCGGGCCCCGGTCAACCGTAACGCCTGTGCGCTACTTGGCCGTCTTGCGCTCCACCGCCGCCTTCACCAGACCGGCGAAGAGCGGGTGCGGACGCGTCGGGCGCGAGCGCAGCTCCGGGTGCGCCTGGGTGGCGACCAGGTAGGGGTGCACCTCGCGCGGGTACTCGACGTACTCGACGAGCCTGTTGTCGGGGGACGTGCCCGAGAAGAGGAGGCCCGCCTTCTTCTCCAGCTCGGCGCGGTAGGCGTTGTTCACCTCGTAGCGGTGGCGGTGGCGCTCCTCCACGTAGGGCTGGTCGCCGTAGACCTCACGGACGATCGAGCCCTCGGCGAGCTTCGCCGGGTAGAGGCCGAGGCGCATCGTTCCGCCGAGGTCGCCCGCGCCCTCCACATAGGCCAGCTGCTCCTCCATGGTGGAGATCACCGGGTGGGCGGTGGCGGCGTCGAACTCTGTGGAGTTGGCCTCGGGGATCTCGGCCAGGTTGCGCGCGGCCTCGATCACGATGCACTGCAGGCCCAGGCACAGGCCGAGCAGCGGGATCTTGTTCTCGCGGGCGTAGGTGATCGCGCCGACCTTGCCGTTCACACCGCGGTCGCCGAAGCCACCGGGGATGAGGACCGCGTCGACGTCACCGAGCTGCTTGGCGGCACCGGCCGCGGTCTTGCAGTCGTCGGAGGTGACCCACTTGACCGTGACACGGGCCTTGTTGGCGAAGCCGCCGGCGCGCAGCGCCTCGATCACCGAGAGATAGGCGTCGGGCAGATCGATGTACTTGCCGACCAGCGCGACCGTGACCTCGTGGTCGGGGTTGTGCACCCGGTCCAGCAGGTCGTCCCAGGTGGTCCAGTCGACATCGCGGAACGGCAGGTCGAGCTTGCGTACGACATAGGCGTCCAGGCCCTCGGTGTGGAGCACCTTGGGGATGTCGTAGATCGACTTGGCGTCGATGGCCGCGACCACGGCCGCCTCGTCCACGTCGCACATCAGCGAGATCTTGCGCTTGATCGCGATCGGCACATCGCGGTCCGCACGCAGCACGATCGCGTCTGGCTGAATACCGATGTTCCGAAGGGCGGCCACGGAGTGCTGGGTCGGCTTGGTCTTGAGCTCGCCGGAGGGACCGATGTAGGGCAGCAGCGAGATGTGCACGACGAAGACGTTGTCCCGGCCGACCTCGTGGCGGACCTGGCGGACGGTCTCCAGGAAGGGCAGTGACTCGATGTCGCCGACCGTGCCGCCGACCTCGGTGATGACGACATCGACGTCGTCGGTGGCCATGCGCCGGATGCGGTGCTTGATCTCGTTGGTGATGTGCGGGATGACCTGGACTGTGTCGCCCAGGTACTCGCCGCGCCGCTCCTTGGCGATGACGGTGGAGTAGACCTGCCCCGTGGTGACGTTGGCCGAGCCGTCGAGGTCGACGTCGAGGAAGCGCTCGTAGTGGCCGATGTCCAGGTCGGTCTCGGCGCCGTCGTTGGTGACGAACACCTCACCGTGCTGGAAGGGGTTCATCGTGCCCGGGTCGACGTTCAGATACGGGTCGAGCTTCTGCATGGTGACCCGCAGGCCCCGCGCCTTGAGCAGCGCGCCCAGGCTGGAGGCCGTGAGGCCCTTGCCGAGGGAGGAGGCGACACCCCCGGTGACGAAGATGTGCTTGGTCGTCATGGATTTGGGCGGCATCGCCAAGAGGGGGCTCCCGTGGTCGCGAGGTGAGGTGCGTACCGGCGTGCCTTCCGGTCGTCCGGAGGGTGCCGTCGCTGCGGTTTCGGGGCCTCTGATTTGCACAGGACGGCCACCGGTCCACGGGGTACCAGGGTATCAGCGCCGACGGGAGACTGCTTCCGGCCACGCGTCGCCACTTGCGTACGCCGCTCACCAGGACTCACCCTTGGCTCACTCGTTCGGCTGAGTTGTGTTGCCGAGACGGGCGCGCAGATCATTACTGTGCGTCGTATCCTGCTCGGACACTCGCTCGCCGAGCGATGCAGAGGGGCGCGCGAAGCGCATCGAGCAGGGTGGTGGAGGGCGACGGGTGGGACGTCACATGACACCATCCTCCGTCGACCGGAACACCGCGTTCGTCGACGACCCTTGACAGCAGTAAGCGCCCCGCGGGGCGGACGTGGCCGTTCGACTGGAGATGCACGTGGCCGGGCGCATCGAGGATTACGCACTTATCGGAGACATGCAGACCGCAGCACTGGTCTGCAGGGACGGAACAGCGGACTGGCTGTGCCTACCCCGCTTCGACTCGCATGCCATTTTCGCGGGCCTCCTCGGTACCGAGGAGCACGGCTTCTGGCGGCTCGGTCCCGCGCACTCCGCGGAGGCGGGGCCTCCGGCCGCCGACCGGCGTCGCTACCGCGGCGACTCGCTGATCCTCGAATCGGAGTGGGACACGCCACGCGGCACGGTCCGTGTGACGGACTTCATGCCGCCGCGTGACGGCGCGCCCCAGCTCATCCGGATCGTGGAGGGCGTGAGCGGGCGCGTGCCGATGCGCTCGGCACTGCGCATGCGCTTCAGTTACGGGCGTGTGGTGCCCTGGGTCCACAAGGTCGACGGGCGCACGGTCGCCGTCGCCGGACCGGACTCGGTCTGGCTGGACACCTCCACGGAGACGTACGGCAAGAACCTCACGACGTACTCCGACTTCACCGTCGCCCCCGGCGAGCGGATCGCGTTCACGATCAGCTGGCAGCCCTCGCACCACCAGCCGCCGGCGCTGCCGGACCCGGAGGGTTCGCTGGAGGCGACCGAGGACTTCTGGCGGGAGTGGGTCGAGCACTGCACGTACCACGGGCCCTACCGCGAGGCCGTGGTCCGCTCGCTGATCACGCTGAAGGCGCTGACCTACGCGCCCACGGGCGGGATCGTGGCCGCGCCGACGACCTCGCTGCCTGAGGAGATCGGCGGCGTACGCAACTGGGACTACCGCTACACCTGGCTGCGCGACGCCGCGATCACCCTCTCCTCGCTGCTGCGCACCGGCTACCGCGAGGAGGCCCGTGCCTGGCGCGAGTGGCTGCTGCGCTCGGTGGCGGGCGACCCGGAGAACCTGCAGATCATGTACGGGATCGCGGGCGAACGGGAGCTGGGCGAGGCCGAGTTGGACTGGCTGCCCGGCTATGAGAACTCCGCTCCGGTACGTGTCGGCAACGGCGCGGCGCACCAGCTCCAGCTGGATGTGTACGGCGAGGTCACCGAGGCGCTGCATCTGGCGCACATGACCGGCCTGGCGCGCAACGACTACGCCTCGCTGCTCCAGCTCAAGCTGATCCGCTACCTGGAGAAGCACTGGGACCAGCCGGACGAGGGCATCTGGGAGGTGCGCGGGCCGCGCAGGCACTTCGTGCACTCGAAGGTCATGGCGTGGGTCGCGGTCGACCGGACGATCAAGCTCATCGAGTCCGGCGACGCCGACGGTCCCATCGAGCGGTGGCGCGAGCTGCGTGACGACATCCACCGCGATGTCTGCGAGAAGGGGTACGACCAGGAGCGCAACACGTTCACGCAGTCGTACGGCTCCAAGGAGCTGGACGCCTCCCTGCTGCTGATTCCGCAGATGGGCTTTCTGCCGCCCGACGACAAGCGCGTCATCGGCACGATCGAGGCGATCCAGCGGGAGCTGGGCACGGAGGACGGTTTCGTCCTGCGCTACCCGACCGCGGGCGAGGACGCCGGCGTGGACGGTCTGGAGGGCGACGAGGGCGCGTTCCTGGCCTGCTCGTTCTGGCTCGCGGACGACCTGGCGATGATCGGCCGGGTGGACGAGGCGCGGCGGCTCTTCGAGAAGCTGCTCTCGCTCCGCAACGACCTGGGGCTGCTTGCCGAGGAGTGGGACGCGAAGCTGCAGCGGCAGGTGGGTAACTTCCCGCAGGCGTTCAGCCATGTCCCCCTGATCGACACGGCGCTGCGGCTGACGGCATCGGGCGCGTACGGAGGATAGAGCGCGAGGAGCGCGGCACGAGCGCGGCACGAGCGCGGCACGAGCGCGGCACGACGAAGAGCGCGGCAGGACCAGGAGCGCGGCAGGACGGCTCGACCGATCATGTCTTCCTTGTCAGGACTACGATGAAAATGTCCTGTCGCGCCCTCGGAAGGGGGCCACTATGGCGCCCCAAGACATCACGGAGGCCGCGCTGGCCGGTCTCCGCAGGGAACTGACCGGCGATGCGTACACCCCCGGTGATGCGGGGTACGACGACGCTCGCACCATCTTCAACGGCATGATCGACCGGCGTCCCGCCGTCATCGCCCAGTGCGAGACGGGACCGGATGTCGCCAGGGCGGTCCGCTTCGGCCGCGACAACGATCTGGAGATCGCCGTCCGCGGCGGTGGCCACAGTGTCGCGGGCATGGCGGTGACCGACGGCGGAATCGTCGTCGACCTGCGTCGCATCCACACCGTGGTCGTCGATCCCCAGTCCAGGGCCGCACGGATCGGCGGCGGCGCCACCATGAGCCATCTCGACCGGGCGACCCAGCCCCACGCTCTGGCGACCACCGGCGGGCGGGCGTCCACCACGGGCGTCGGCGGCTTCACACTGGGCGGCGGATCGGGCTGGCTGGAGCGCAAGTGGGGCCTTGCCTGCGACAATCTCATCGCCGTGGAGCTGGTGACCGCCGACGGCGACACCGTTCACGCCAGTGCGGACGAGAACCAGGAGCTGTTCTGGGCGCTGCACGGCGGTGGCGGCAACTTCGGCGTGGCCACGGCCATCACCCTGCAACTGCATGCGCTCCCGGCGATGTCGATGGTCATGCTGCTGTTCCGGCCCGAGGCCGGACCCGAAGTCGTGCGTGCCTACCGTGACTTCATCGAGTCCGCGCCGGACGAGGTCGGCGGCGCCTGTCTCTACATCACCGGGCCGCCCGAGCCGTTCGTTCCCGAGCACATGGTCGGCAAGCTCGTGCTCGCCGTGCTGGTGACCTACGCGGGCTGGGAGGAAGAGGCCCGTGATGTGAGCGAGCCGATGCTGGGTCTCGGCCACGAGGCGGAAGTCATCGCCGAACTGCCCTACGCGGAGCTGCAGTGCATGCTCGACGACCCGCCGCTGATGCGTAACTACTGGTCCGCGGAGTTCATGGCGGGTTTCCCGGACGAGGCCGTCGACGCCTACTGCTCCCGCGCGGCCGACATGCCCGTACCCACCGGCACACAGCACGTCCTGTTCCCCATGGGCGGCGCGGTGGCCAGGGGCCCGGCCGACTATCCGGTGCCCTGGCGCGAGGCGCCGTGGGCCGTGCATCCCTTCGGGGTCTGGGAGAGCCCCGACGACGACGAGCGCGCCAAGCAGTGGGTGCGGGACGTACGTGCGGATGTGGAGCCCTGGTCGCTGAGCGCGACGTATCTGAACTTCATCGGGCGCGAGGGACAGGAGCGGGTGGTCGCCGCCTACGGCGAGGACAACTACAAGCGCCTGGCCGCGGTCAAGGCGGAGTACGACCCCGAGAACGTGTTCCGGCTCAACCACAACATCAAACCAGCGTCCCCGAACGGGGCATGACGATTGCCCGCGGGGCCCTGGTGATGTGCGCGGACGCACCGGCCCGGTAGCGTCCGCGTCTCCGGTTCCGGCCCGAGTGAAAGCGCGAGGCGACAGTCAGTGGAGACCCAAGGTGGCATCACGGTGCAGCAGGCGCTGGAACTGCCCGGACTGCGCGCCGGACTTCCGGAGGTCGTCGCCGGCGCGGACCGGCTGCAGCGGACGGTGCGCTGGGTGCACGCCGGTGAGGCGCCCAACATCGCCTCCCTGCTCAAGGGCGGCGAGCTCCTGCTCACCACGGGCATGGGGCTCGGCACCCGGCCCGCCGAACAGCGGGCCTCCGTACGCCGGCTCGCGGACCGCGGCATCGCGGCGCTCGTGGTGGAGCTGGGGCCGCGCTTCAGCCGGCTGCCCTCGGTGATCGTGGAGACCGCGCGGGCGGTCGGCCTGCCGCTCGTGCAGCTGCACCGGGAGGTCCCCTTCGTCTCGGTGACCGAGGAGGTCCACACCGAGATCGTCAACGGGCACTACGCCCTGCTGCGGCAGGCCGAGGAAGTGCACCGGCGCTGTACGGAGGTGCTGCTCGAAGGGGGCGGGGTGCCCCAAGTGCTGCGTATCCTCGCCGACTTCACCGCGAACCCCGTCTTCCTGGAGACAGCGGACGGACAGCTTCTGTACGCGGCCGCATCCGATTCGGGACGGGCCGGGGCCGATCCGCTCCAGGTCTGGGACAGGCTGCGGAGCCAGCGTGCGGCACGGGAGTCGCCGCCGGCCGGGACGGTCCTGGTGGACGTCCCCGGCGGCGGTCAGGGCGCCGCGTCGGTACGCGCCCGCCTCGTCCTGCTGGCCGTCGGCTCCCCGCTGCTGACGGTGCACCGGATGGCGGCGGAGCGGGCGGCCGGGCTGCTGGCGGTCGTCCTGATGCAGGCCCGCCAGGAGGAGGAGCTGGCGGCGCGCGGCCGCGGCGACTTCCTGACGGATCTGGCGGAGGGCCGCATCACGGCGGAGGACGCGCCGGCCCAGGCGAGGGTCCTTGGCTTCAAGCCGGGCGAGGGACCGCTGCTGCCGGTCGTCATGCGCCTTGCCGCGGAGCTCTCGCCGTCCGGGAACTGGGCGTTGCTCGCCCGCGCGGTGCTGGAGGAGCTGTCGGCGGTCGGCGTACCGGTGCTGCTGGGCGTACGCCCCGTCGAGGGCCGGGTTCCGCTCCTGCTGGGCCTGCGCTCCGAGTCGGAACGCACGGCCGTCGCCGACCGGGTCGCCGCGGCGCTGCGGGCGGGCGTCGAACGGGCCGGATTGGAGCGCGCGGGCGCGCACCCGCCGGTCGTGGTCGTCGGCATGGCGGGCGGCTGGGCGGCGGCGTCGGCGGGCCTGCGCCACGCCTCGGAAACGGCGACGGCGGCGCAGGGCCTCTCGGACCGCCCGTGGTACGACGCGCGCCGCCTGGACATCGACCTCCTGCTCTGGCGCCTGCGGGACCACCCGGACCTGTCGGCCTTCGTGGAGCGCGCGATCGGCCCCCTGCGCGACCACGACGCGTCCTCGCGCCCGCCGCTGCTCCCGACGCTGCAGACGTACTTGGCCCACGCGGGCCGCAAGGCGGAAACGGCCCGCGAACTCCACCTGAACCGCCAGACGCTGTACAACCGCCTGGCCCGCATCTCGGAACTGCTGGGCACGGACCTGGACGACCCGCAGACGGTCCTGGCCTTGAGCCTGGCACTGAGAGCGAGGCGACACGCGGGGTGAGGCGCGGTGGGTGCGGGCCTTGGGGGCGGGGTGCCCGGTGCCGCGGGGCGACCGCTTGGGGCCCGCTCCGGGGTGCAGCCGGGACTGCATGATTTACGGCGCGTCTCAGCCGTACCGCGAGGCACAGGCGTCCCCGCGCCACATATCACGCTCTACGTCCCGACTCCACCCGCTCCGCGGCCCCCTTGCCGGGTGGCTGCAATTGGTCGCCCAGCGCCGCGGTGTGGATGGGCCGCGAGCCGTCAGCTCGCGCCAGGAGGCGGTCAGCCCGCGCCGCGAAGCGGGCGCACTTGGGGGTGTGGGGGCGGAGCCCACACGTTGCCCTTCCCGCTTTGGGGGCTGGGGCCCGCGCCGCGAAGCGGGCGCTTCGGGGGCGTGGGGGGCGTCAGCCCCCCACACCCCCTCCCCCAGGGGTCCGGGGGTCTGCGCCGCGGAGCCGGCGCATCGGGGTGTGGGGGCGCCAGCCCCCACACAAACCCAGGGGTCCGGGGCGGAGCCCCGGTTCGGGAAGGGGCGGGGTGGGGGAAAATCAACGCCCCGCCACCACCTCGTCGTACACGCTCAGAACCTGCCCGATCGTCTCGTCCTCCGTCGGCCACGTCCCCGCCTGCACCCGCCCCGCCGCCGCCAGTTCCGCCCGCCGCCCCTCGTCCGCCAGCAGTCGTGCCACCGCGTCGGCCAGCGCGGCCGCGTCCCCGTACGGGACCAGTTCCGCCGCGTCGCCCACGAGTTCCGGGATGCCGCCGACCGCCGTCGCGACCAGGGGGACGCCCAGGCGCAGGGCCTCCTGGGCGAGCAGGGAGCGGGCCTCCCAGCGGCTCGGGAGGAGGGCGACGTCCGCCGCCGGGAGGAGGTCGCCGATGTCGTCCCTGCGGCCCACCAGCCGTACCGGAAGACCCTCCGTCTCGATGCGGCGCTGGAGCGAACCCCGCTCCCGCCCCTCCCCCGCGATCACCACCAGCGGCATCGGGTCGAGGCCGCGCCACAGCCGTGCCGCGTCCAGCAGCGTCCCGTACCCCCGGTGCGCCACGAGGCTGCCCACGGCCATCAGCAACGGCCGGTCCACCGCGCCCAGTTCGGCCCGCGACTTGTCCTCGGCGCGGCCCGGACGCCCCCGCGGTGCCGGCGCCGCGACCGGCGCGAGGCGGGCGTCGCGCGCGCCCCGCCGGCGGGCCCGGTCGACCAGTTCGGAGCAGGTGCCGAACACAACCGCCGCCGCCCGCGCGGCCCTTCGCTCCAGCAACCGCAGCACCTGACCGCGCGCGCCCTCGGCGTGCGAGCGGGTGTGCCAGGTGACGACGAGCGGCACGTGCTGCCCGCTGAGCGCCAGCGTGGCGCGTACGGCGGCGTGCAGCCCGTGCGCGTGCACGACGTCCGCCTTCGCGCAGACCGCGCGCAAGGCTCCGATCGCCGCCGGATCGCTCCGCCGCGGTACGGCGGCGAAGTGCGCCCCGGCGCCGGGGAAGTCGTAGAGGTGCTTCAGTTCGGCGGGGGCGCACACCGTCACCCGCACGCCCCGCGCCACCAGCCCCGCGGCCAGCGACCTGACATGCGCGCTGCTGGCCGCACTGCCGCCGCCCAGCACCTGGACCGTACGCAGCTGTGTCACGCGCCAAGGATGCCAGCCCGCACGCACGTTCCGGCACTGTCGGGGTGTCGTTGACGAGTCCCGGCCGGGCGGCGCGGGACGCGGTGTCACTCACATGGGTGATCCCGCGAGCCTGCTGACCTCGTCCCCGTACACGGCCGCAGCGATCAGGCCCGCCGCGTGAACGGCAAGCCCGGCACGGCCGTTGCCCGCGACGATCGCCGTGCCGAGTGCCGCGCCCAGGGCGTGCGCCCCGCTGTCGCCGAGCATGGTCCGCTCGCCCAGGTCCTCGGTGACGATCGCGGCGGCGGCGCCCATGGGCGCCGCGGCGAGCGCACCGGCGGTGCCCCGGCGCAGCAGGCCGGGCGCGCCGATCCCGAGCACGGCGACGGCGGCCCGTCCCGGCGCGACGTCCACGAGGTTGACCAGGTGCGCGGTGCCTGCGATCACGATCCCGGCGAGGAGCTTGTCGACGGGCCGCTCCTTGAGCAGCGCCCCCGCCGCGAGCCCCGCGGCCCCGATCCCGAAGAGCTTCACGGCCCCGCTGGTCACCTCGCCCTGCCCGAGCGCGCTCAGGTGCGCCCTGAACCCGCGCCGGTGGTCCCCCTTCAGATCGTCGTACGCCCCGCACGCCCCCGCCGCGACCACCGCGACGGCGGCAGGGCCCGAAGTCGCCAGCGCGGCCCCGACCGCGGTGGCGGGCCCGGCGTAGAGGTCGACCGTGCGGCCGGCGTAGTTCTTGCGCTGCCACTGCGCGGGGTCACCGGGCGCCCGTCTGCGCAGCACCTCGTACACGGACCGGGTCGCCCCGAAGGCGGTGGCGAAGGCGGCCGCGCGCCTCATCGGCCGTCCGCCCGCGCCGTGGCGAGCAGTTCCTCGGCGTGCGCCCGAGCCGTCTGGGAATCCTCCTGGCCCGCCAGCATCCGCGACAGCTCGCGCACTCTGTCCTCCCCTTCGAGGACCGTGACGCCTGACCGGGTCACCGACCCGTCGTTGGTCTTCTCGACCAGCAGCTGCCGGTCGGCGAACGCCGCCACCTGCGGCAGATGTGTCACGACCACCACCTGCGCCGTCTTCGCGAGCTTCGCCAGACGGCGCCCGATCTCGACCGCCGCCTTTCCGCCCACACCCGCGTCGACCTCGTCGAAGAGATACGTCGGCACGGGGTCGGTCCCGGCGAAGACGACCTCGACGGCGAGCATCACGCGCGAGAGCTCACCGCCCGAAGCCCCCTTGGCGATCGGTCGCGGCGGCGCGCCCGGGTGCGGCGCCAGCAGCAGTTCGACCTCGTCGACGCCGGAGGGGCCGTACGCCACGGTGCGGCCGCCGACCTCGACACCCTCCGGGTCCTCGCTCTGGCGGATCTCGAACGACACGCGCGCGTGCGGCATCGCGAGCGAGGCCAGCTCCTCGGTGACCGCTTCGGCGAACCGCGCCGCCGCCTCCGTACGTGCGTCCGTCAACGCCTGTGCCAGGCCCGAAAGTTCGCTGCGCAGCGCGTCCCGCTCGGCCGCCAGCTCCCCGATCCGGTCGTCGTCGCCCTCCAGCTCGGTGAGGCGCTCGGCGCTCTGCTCGGACCACGCGAGTACGGCGGCAATGCCTTCACCGTGCCCGCCGTACTTGCGCGTCAGCGCGGTCAGCGCCGCCCGCCGTTCCTCCACCGCGGCGAGGCGCAGCGGATCGGCGTCCAGATTGTCCGCGTACCCGGCGAGCTCTCCGGCCACGTCGCCGAGCAGGATGGAGATCTCGCCTATCCGGTCGGCGAGCGCGGCGAGCGCCGGGTCGTGGGAGCGCACGGCGTCCAGCGCCCGTCCCGCGCCCGCGACGAGCGTCGTGGCGTCCACGCCCTCCGGGTCCTCGGGATTGCCCGCCAGCGCGGCGTGGGCGACGGACGCGGCGGAGGCGAGAGCCTCGGCGTGCCCGAGCCGTTCGGCCTCGGCGGCGAGTTCGACGTCCTCGCCCGCGCGCGGTTCGACGCCCTCGATCTCGCCGAGACCGAAGCGCAGCAGATCGGCTTCCTGTGCCCGCTCACGCGCGCGCGTGGTCAGCTCGTCCAGCTCTACGGAGGCGGCCCGCAGCCGCCGGTACGCGGCCGCGTACTTGGCATGCGGCCCGGTGACCGCGTCGCCCGCGTACCGGTCGAGTGCCTCCCGCTGCCGCGCGGGCCGAAGCAGCCCCTGCTGGTCGGTCTGGCCGTGTACGGCCACGAGCTCGTCGGCCAGCTCGGACAGCATGCCCACCGGCACGGACCGCCCGCCGATGTGGGCGCGCGATCGCCCCTCCGCCGAGACGGTTCTGCTGATCAGCAGGGTGCCGTCGTCGAGTTCCGCCCCGGCCTCTTCGGCCCGCAGCGCGGCCGGGGCACCGGGGGACACGCTGATCCGCCCCTCCACCACCGCCGACTTGGCGCCGATCCGCACCAGCGCGGGGTCGGCGCGCCCGCCGAGCAGCAGCCCCAGGCTGGTGACGACCATGGTCTTGCCCGCGCCCGTCTCGCCCGTCACCGCGGTGAAACCGGGCGACAGCTCGACGACAGCGTCGTCGATGACCCCGAGCGACCGTATCCGCATCTCCTCCAACACGGACACGACCTTACGAGGTCCGGGGCCCGCCGTGCGACGGACCCCGGGTCCTGATTCACTCTCCCGGGCCGAGACCACGTGAAACGCCGGGGGTCCGGGGGTTGCCCCCCGGAAAGACACAGCACTCGACCGGGAAGAACCGCGTGCCCCGCCCATGCGTGAGGTCTAGTGCGGCTTGCCGCGCCACCCCGACACCGGCAGCGCGAACTTCGCCACGAGCCGGTCCGTGAACGACGCGTGATGCAGCCGCGCCAGCCGCACCGGAACGGCACCCCGGCGCACCTCCACCCGTGCCGCGGGCGGCAGTTCGATGGTTCTTCGCCCGTCGCACCACAGCACCCCGTGCGGAGTGTTCCGCTGCACCTCGACCGCGAGCACCGACGTCGGAGACGTCACCAGCGGCTTGGCGAACAGCGCGTGCGCGCTGATCGGCACCATCAGCAGCGCCTCCACCTCCGGCCAGACGACCGGCCCGCCCGCCGAGAAGGCGTACGCCGTCGAGCCGGTCGGTGTCGCGCAGACGATGCCGTCGCAGCCGAAGCCGGTCACCGGCCGCCCGTCGATCTCCAGGACGACCTCCAGCATCCGGTCGGGCGAGACCTTCTGCACGGCCGCCTCGTTCAGCGCCCAGTCCCGGTGCACGACATCGCCGTTGGTGTGCACGACGACATCGATGGTCATGCGCTCCTCGACCTCGTACGCGCGCGTGACGACCCGGTCGACGACCTTGTCGAGGTCGTCGCGCTCGGCCTCCGCGAGAAAGCCGACCCGCCCCAGGTTGACGCCGAGCATCGGCACCCCGGACGCCCGGGCGAACTCGGCGCCGCGCAGCAGCGTTCCGTCCCCGCCGAGGACGATCAGCAGCTCACAGCCGTCGAGCACTTCCGGGGTCGCCTCGTTCACCGTCTCGACGGACGGCGGCAGCGGCAGATCGGCCGCCTCCGCCGCCAGTACGCGTACGCCGAGACCGCTGCGCAGCAGCCCCTGTACGACGAGTTCCGCGCTGCGGATCGCCGCCGGGCGCCCGGTGTGCGCGAGCAGGAAAACGGTGCGCGCTGGTGTCGCTGCTGATGTGGTTGTCAACGAGGTCCCTCCGCCACTGCACGGTCGACATCCGCCGGATCGAGCTGGGGCGCTCCGGCCCGGAGCCACAGAAAGTACTCGACGTTTCCGGACGGTCCCGGCAGCGGACTGGCCGTGACGCCCTGCACGCCGAGACCGAGCTCGGCGGCCTTGCGCGCCACGGCCTTGACCGTGTCCGCGCGCAGCTCGGGGCTGCGGACGACCCCGCCGCTGCCGAGGCGGTCCTTGCCCACCTCGAACTGCGGCTTGACCATCAGCACCAGGTCCGCGTCGGGCGCGGCACAGCGCGCGAGCGCGGGCAGCACAAGACCGAGCGGAATGAACGACAGATCGCCCACCACAAGGTCCACCGGCACTCCGTCGATCGACTCCAATGTCAATTCACGCACGTTGGTACGGTCTTTGACACTCACGCGTTCATCACTCTGAAGAGACCACGCGAGTTGCCCGTAGCCGACGTCGACCGCCACGACGTGTCCGGCTCCCGATCGCAGCAGTACGTCCGTGAAGCCGCCCGTCGACGCACCCGCGTCCAGCGCCCGCCGTCCCTCGATCTTGAGCCCGAGCGGCATGAACGCGGCGAGCGCGCCCGCGAGCTTGTGGCCGCCGCGCGAGACGTAGTCGGGGTCGCTGTCGTCGGAGGAGACGACGATGGCCGCGCTGGTTTCGACCTGGGTGGCGGGCTTCGTCGCGGTGTTGCCGCCGACGGTCACCCGGCCCGCGGCGATCAGCTGGCTCGCGTGCTCGCGCGAGCGCGCGAGGTTGCGGCGTACCAGCTCGGCGTCGAGACGGCGGCGGGCCACTCCTGCCACGTTCGGTTCAGCTCCTGTGGTTGTACGAAGGCGAGGGCGAGGGCCCCGCGGGTGCGGGCGCCGGGCGTGCGTCGAGCGCGGTCAGCGCGTCCCGCAGCCCCCGGTGTACATCCTCGTACACCTCGAGATGTCCGTCCGCAGGGAGGTGGTCGGCGTCGGCCAGCCGCTCCAGCTGGGCGTCCACGCCCGCGTTGCCGGTGGGCACGCGCTGGACGCCCAGGGGCGCCGGCGCGGCGGGCTCGTACGGCTGGGGCGCAGCAGGTTCGTACGCCTGGGGCACGGCGGGCTCGTACGCCTGAGGGGCAGTGGATTCCGGGTGGATCCCCTGCTCGTCGATCTGCGGTCCCGGCAGCGAGTCGCTCATGCCCAGACGCTACCGCGAAGCCCTGCGGTACGGTCGATCACGATGGCGACGACGGAAGAGTGCCGCAGCGCACTCGACAAACTCTCGGACAACCTGGCACGGGCGGACGGCGATGTGCGGGGCGCGGCCGCGCTCGACCGTTCCCTCAGCTGCCACATCAAGGACCTGGACATCACCTTCACCGGCCGTCTCGACGACGGCCGGATCGAGGTGACGGACACCGTCCAGGGGCCGCCGGTCGAGAAGGCGCAGATCCGCCTCGCGATGAGCGGCGACGACCTGGTGGCGATGGTGAACGGCGAGCTGAACTTCGCGAAGGCCTGGGCCTCGGGCCGGGTCAGGCTCGAGGCGGGCTTCCGCGATCTGCTGCGTCTGAGGACGCTGCTGTAGCCAGTACGAGGGCGGCCGCTACGTCACGGTGGTGGCGCGCCTGCGTGCCGCCGGCACCACGAGCGGCGTTCCAGACTCCGGATCGTCGATGACCTGGCTCCTCACCCCGAAGACGCGTTCCACCAGCTCGGCGGTGACCACATCGGCGGGCGCGCCCTCGGCGACGACCGTCCCCTCGCGCAGGGCGATGAGGTGCGTCGCGTAGCGGGCGGCCTGATTGAGGTCGTGGAGTACGGCGACGAGTGTGCGCCCCTGCGTCTCGTGCAGCTCGGCGCACAGGTCGAGCACCTCCAGCTGATGCTGGATGTCGAGGAAGGTCGTGGGCTCGTCGAGCAGGAGCAGCGGCGTCTGCTGGGCGAGCGCCATCGCGATCCATACGCGCTGGCGCTGGCCGCCGGACAATTCGTCGACATAGCGCTCTGCCAGTTCGCCGACTCCGGTCGCGGCCATCGACTCCTCGACAATCTGCTCGTCCTGCGGTGACCACTGGCGCAGCAGCCCCTGATGCGGATAGCGGCCGCGCGCGACCAGGTCGGCGACGGTGATCCCGTCCGGCGCGATCGACGACTGAGGCAGCAGGCCGAGCGTCCTGGCGACCTTCTTGGCGGGCAGGGAGTGGATGGAGTGCCCGTCGAGCAGGACGCGGCCGTGGGACGGCTTGAGCATCCGGGACAGGGCGCGCAGCAGTGTCGACTTTCCGCAGGCGTTCGGGCCGACGATCACGGTGAAGGAGTTGTCGGGGATCTCCACCGAGAGGTTCGCGGCGATGACGCGCTGGTCGTAGCCGAGGGTGACCGATTCCGCGGTGAGGCGCTGCATGGGGGGCGTACTCCTGGATTCGTGGTTCACGGGGTTCATATGCGGCCCGCCTTGCGTTCGGTGACCAGCAGCCAGAGCAGATAGCAGCCGCCGAGCACCCCGGTGACCACGCCGACCGGCAGCTGCCGGTCGCCGAAGCCGGTGGTGGCGGCCCAGTCGGCGATCAGCAGCAGCGCGGCGCCCATCACGGAGGCGGCGGCCAGGTTCGGCCCCGGCAAGCGGGTCAGCCGGCGGGCGAGCTGCGGGGCGCTCAGGGCCACGAACGCGATCGGCCCGGCGGCCGCCGTCGCGACCGCGATGAGCAGGACGCCCGAGCCCATGAGCACCAGGCGGGTGCGCTCGACGGGCACTCCCAGGGCGTACGCGGCGTCGTCGCCCATCTCCAGCATCCGCAGGGGCCGTCCGTGCACGAGGATCAGCGGGACGAGTGCGGCGAACACGCCGAGCAGCGGCCAGACCTGCGCCCAGTCGCGGCCGTCGAGCGAGCCGGTCATCCACAGCGTGGCCTGGGTGGCCTCGACCAGGCTGGCCTTGGTGACCAGATAGTGGTTGGCCGCGGTGAGCATGGCGGCGATGCCGATGCCGACGAGGACGAGGCGGTAGCCGTGCACACCGCGCTTCCACGCCAGAACGTAGACCCCGACGCCGGTCACCAGTCCGCCGACGACCGCGCCGCCCGCCACCGCGAGCGCTCCGCCGTCGAAAAGGACGATCACGCCGAGCGCGCCGACGGTGGCGCCCTGCCCGAAGCCGATCACATCCGGACTGCCCAGCGGGTTGCGGGAGATGGACTGGAAGATCGCGCCGCTGAGGGCCAGCGAGGCGCCGGCGAGCAGCCCGACCAGCACACGCGGCAGCCGCAGGTCCTGGACGATGAACTCCTGGGCCTGGGTGCCGTTCCCGAGCAGCGTGGCGACGACCTCGCCGGGCGAGATGGGGAAGTCGCCGCTGCCGATGAGTACGACCCCGGCTGCCACCGTGACCGCGGCCAGCAGCAGAGACACGACAAGCGACCGCGGATCGACCCGCAGGGAGAGCCCGCCGGGGGTGCGTATGGCTTTCACGGCCTTCACAGCTGGGCCATCCTCTTGCGGCGGACAAGGTGAATGAAGACGGGCCCGCCGATCAGCGCGGTGACGACGCCGACCTGCAGCTCGGAGGGGCGGGTGACGACCCGGCCGATGACATCGGCGCCCAGCAGCAGGACCGGCGACAGGATCGTGGCGTACGGCAGGATCCACCGCATGTCGGGCCCCGTGAGGGAGCGCACGAGATGCGGGATCATCAGCCCGATGAAGACGATCGGCCCGCAGGCGGCGGTCGCGGCCCCGCACAGCAGGGTGACGGTGAGCATCGCCAGTGCGCGCGTACGGTTCAGATGGGCGCCGAGCGCGCGGGCGGTGTCGTCGCCCATCTCCATCGCGTTGAGCGGCCGTGCGAGCAGCAGCGCGAGCACCACGCCGATGCCGATGAAGGGCGCGATCTTGCGGATGGTCTCCATGTCGGCCGATGCGAGCGAGCCGACCGTCCAGAACCGGAGCCGTTCGAGCGCGGCCGAGTCCAGCAGCTGTACGGCGTTGATGTAGCCGTAGAGCGCGGCGGTGGCGGCGGTCCCGGCGAGGGCGAGTCGTACCGGAGTCGCGCCGCGGCTGCCGCCGAGGACGTAGACGAGTACGGAGACGACGGCAGCGCCGATGAACGCGAACCAGACATATCCGGTGAGCGATGTGACGCCGAGGAAGCTGACGGCGGAGACGACCGCGGCCGACGCCCCCGCGTTCACGCCCAGCAGGCCGGGTTCCGCCAGCGGGTTGCGTGTCAGGGCCTGCATCACCGCACCCGAGAGCCCAAGGGCGGCGCCGACGATCAGTCCGAGCAGGGTCCGCGGCACCCGGACATCGTGGATGATCACGTCGTTGCCGACGCCCGCGTTGTGGAACAGCCCGTGCCACACCTCGGAGAGCGGAATCGACTTGGCACCGACGGCGATGCTCGCGACGCAGACCAGCAGCAGGACGCCGAGAGACACGAGCAACCCGGCGGCGCGCAGGGCATGGCGCTTACGGGGCTCGGTCGCGGATATCGGCTCCGCGCTCTGTTTGGGGGGACTGTCGACCAACACGAGGTTAGGTTAGCCTACCCTCTCATCGCGACAGGCGCGGAGCCGCAGACAGCTCAACCCCCGGGCGGGCACCCCCGATTCACGCGCCGGCGGTGCTACAGGCCCAGCCGGGACAGCGCCTTGTCCGCGTCCAGCGTGGACACCCGGTCCCCTGCCTGCGTCCAGGCCGCCGCACACAGCGCCCTCAGCCCGTCCAGCGGCTCACCCTCGCCGGCGAGCGCGAGCGCATCGTCCCGCACGGACGCGGTCCACCCTCCGCACACGAACCCACCGTCCGTCTCTGCCACTTCGGGCTGCCCGGTCAGCATCCCGCGCAGATCGGCGTCCACATACGTCGGCCGGTGCTCGGGCGGCGCGGCCAGCAGCTGCGCACCGTCGGTCACTCCGGTCAGTACGAGCAGGGAATCGACGCCTCCGTTGAACGCGCCCTCGATGTCCGTGTCCAGCCGGTCGCCCACGACCAGCGGCCTGCGCGCGCCCGTCCGCAGGATCGTCTCCTTGTGCATCGGCGGCAGCGGCTTCCCCGCCACCTGCGGCTCCGCGCCCGTCGCTATCCGTACGACCTCCACGGCCGCGCCGTTTCCGGGCGCGATGCCCCGGGCACTGGGAATCGTCAGATCCGTGTTGGACGCGAACCACGGCACACCCCGCGCGATCGCGTAGCACGCCTCCGCGAAGCGCCCCCACGTCAGATCCGGCCCGCCGTACCCCTGCACCACAGCCGCCGGATCGTCGTCGGCGGACTCCACCGGCTCAAGACCCCGCTCGCGCAGCGCGACCCGCAGCCCTTCCCCGCCGATCACCAGCACCCGGGACCCGGCCGGCACCTGCTCGGAGATCAACCGGGCGACCGCCTGCGCGGAGTTGATGACATCCGCCGCATCGGTCGGGACACCGAGCTCGGTGATGTGCTCGGCCACGGCCTCGGGCGGGCGCAGCGCGTTGTTCGTCACATACGCGAGGTGCATCCCGCCTTCGCGCGCCGTCAGCAGGGAGTCCACTGCGTGGGCGATCGCCTCACCGCCCGCGTAGACCACCCCGTCCAGGTCCAGCAGCGCAGTGTCGTACGCCTCGCTCAGCGCCGTCCCGCTCCCGCTCGGCCGGGTCCTGTGCTGCTGACTCATTCGCATACGCTCCTCGTTCCGGGCCACTCCCCCGATCATCGCTCATCCCCGGAGCCCACATACGATGCACAAATGAACACCGAAGGTCCCGCGGCCAACGACGGTCTGCACCTGATCCCGTTCCGTGGGCTGCGCTATGTCCCCGAGCGGGTCGGCAGCCTCGCCGCCGTGACCTCGCCGCCGTACGACGTCGTCGTCAGGCCCGACGGCCTGCACCACCTGGAGTCGGCGGACCCCCACAACATCGTCCGGCTGATCCTCCCGCAGGCGAACTCCACCGGCGACCGCAACCAGAAGGCCGCGGACACCCTCGCCCGCTGGCTGACCGAGGGCATCCTGGCCGCGGACCCGGAGCCCGCGCTGTATGTGTACGAGCAACGCCAGGGCGATCTCCTGCAGCGAGGCGTCATCGGCGCGCTCGCCCTGTCGGAACCGTCCGAGGGCGTCGTTCTCCCCCACGAGGACGTGATGCCGGACATCGTCGCGGACCGCGCGGCCCTGATGCGTACGACCGCCGCCAACCTGGAACCGCTGCTGCTGACGTATCGCAGCATGGGCAGCCCGACCGGCGCGACCGCCGTCATCGAACGCACCGTCCTGCGCTCACCGCTCCTGGAGACCACCACCGAGGACGGCTTCAGCCACCGGTTGTGGTCGGTCACGGACCCCGCCGATCTGGCCGAGATCCGCTCCGACCTGTCCGAACGCCAGGCCCTGATCGCCGACGGCCACCACCGCTGGGCGACCTATCTGCGGCTGCGCGCCGAGCACCCCACGCCCGGCCCCTGGAACTACGGCCTTGTCCTGCTGATCGACACGGCCCGCTACCCGCTGCGGGTACGCGCCATTCACCGGGTACTGCACCGCCTCCCGGTCTCCGAAGCCCTGGCGGCCGTGAGCGGCTCCTTCCGCGCCCGGCGCCTGGAGGTACCACTCCCGCAGGCGCTGGAGGCGCTCGGGGAGGCTGCCGCGGAGGGGAACGCCTTCCTGCTGGCGGGCGACGGCGCCTTCCACCTCATCGACCGCCCGGACCCGGAGCTGCTGTCCCGCACGGTGCGCGCCGACCGTCCCGAGGCCTGGCGCACCCTCGATGCGACGGTCCTGCACTCCACGCTCCTGGACCACATCTGGCGGATCCCGGACGACCCGGAGTACATCGCGTACATCCACGACACCGAGGCGGCCGTCACCCAGGCCGAACGCCGGGGCGGGACCGCGGTGTTGATGCACCCGGTACCGGAGGACGTCGTACGGGACCTCGCCCGCGAGGGCGTCACGATGCCCCGAAAGTCCACGTCCTTCGGCCCGAAGCCGGCGACGGGGCTGGTCCTGCGGAGCTTGGCGCTGGACTGAAACGAGAAAGGGCGGCACCCACTGGGGGTGCCGCCCTTTCTCGTTACATCCTGCTACTCACGTCCTGCTACTCGGACTTGTCGCCCTCGACGTCGCCCGACTCGACATCGGAGTCGTCATCGGACTCCTCATCGGCGTCGCCATCGGCGTCGGCTTCCGGCTCGGCGTCCGCGGCACCCTCGTCGATGGCGTCGACGAACTCGACACCGTCCAGCTCGGCCAGCCGGTCCGACGCGTCGGTCGCCCCGTCCTTGTCGGCCTCGAGCGCCTTCGCGAACCACTCACGCGCCTCGCCCTCACGCCCGGCCGACAGCAGAGCGTCGGCATAGGCATAGCGCAGCCGCGCGGTCCAGGGCTGTACGGAGCTGGACGCCAGCTCCGGGCTCTGCAGGGTCACGATGGCGGCCTCGATCTGCCCCATGTCCCTGCGCGCACCGGCCGCGACCAGGCGCATCTCGACCTGACCCGCCTTGTCGAGCTTCTGCACCTCGGGCTCACCGGCCATCGCCATCGCCCGCTCGGGCCGCCCGAGTCCGCGCTCGCAGTCCGCCATCACGGGCCACAGCTCGACGCTGCCGGTCATACGCTTGGCCGCCCGGAACTCGGCCAGCGCCTCCGCGTACTTCTGGTTCGCGTACGCGGCGAAGCCCGCGGCCTCGCGCACGGCGGCCACACGCGAGGCGAGCCGCAGGGCCACCTTGGAGTAGGCGTACGCCTGCTCGGGGTCCTCGTCGATCAGATTGGCGACCATGACGAGGTTCCGCGCGACATCCTCGGCGAGACCCTTCGGCAGGCTCTGGAGCTCCTGCCGTACGTCCTTGTCGATCTCGTCGCCCGTGACGTCGTCGGGAATCGGCAGCCGCTTGATCGGCTCGCGCTCGGGGCGGTCGCGGTCGCGCTCGTCACGGCGTCCGTAGCCACCACGGTCGTCACGCTGTCCGCCGCGGTACCCACCGCGGTCGTCGCGCCGGTCATCGCGACGGTCGTCACGACGCGGACCACTCGGGCGCTCGTCGCGGCGTCCGAAGCCGCCGCCACCACCGCTGGGGCGCCCGCTGGGACGTCCACCGCGGTCGTCATCGCGACGCGGCCCGCTCGGCCGCTCGTCCCGACGCCCACCACCGCTGCTGCTGCTCGGCCGGGAGCCGCCGCGGTCGTCGCGCTGCCCACCGCGGTAGCCACCACGGTCACGGTCGTCATCACGACGGAACGACGGACGCCCACCACGGTCGTCATCACGACGCGGCCCGCTCGGCCGCTCGTCCCGACGGTCATCGCGCGGGCGCTCGTCACGGCGTCCGTAGGCGCCGCCACCACTGGGGCGCTCGTCGCGACGTCCGTAACCACCGCCACCGCTGGGGCGCCCACTGGGACGTCCACCGCGGTCGTCATCGCGACGCGGCCCGCTCGGGCGCTCGTCACGACGGAACCCGCCCGGACGCTCGTCGCGACGGTCGTCGCGCGGTCCTCGGTAGCCGCCACCGGAACGGTCGTCACGCCGGAAACCGCCGCCGCTGCTGCTGCTCGGCCGCGAGCCACCACGGTCATCGCGCTGCCCACCGCGGTAGCCACCACGATCACGGTCATCATCACGACGCGGCCCACTCGGACGCTCATCACGCCGGTCATCACGACGCGGCCCGCTCGGGCGCTCGTCACGGCGTCCGTAACCGCCACCACCACTGGGGCGCCCACCACGGTCGTCATCGCGACGCGGCCCGCTCGGCCGGTCATCACGACGCCCATAACCGCCGCCACCACCGGAACGGTCGTCACGCCGGAAGCCGCCACCACCACCGCCGCTGCTGCTGGGGCGGGAGCCACCACGGTCATCGCGCTGCCCACCTCGGTAGCCACCACGATCACGGTCATCATCACGACGCGGCCCACTCGGACGCTCATCACGCCGGTCATCACGACGCGGCCCACTCGGACTCTCATCACGCCGGTCATCACGACGCGGCCCACTCGGGCGCTCGTCACGACGGTCATCGCGCGGACCGCGGTAGCCACCACGGTCGTTGTCACGCCGCGGCCCACGATCCCGGTCGTCACGGCCACCGCGGAAGCCGCCCCGGTCACCACCGTCCCTACGACGCGGCTCGCGCTCCGGACGGTCGTCGGGAGAGTTGGTGGACATCGGCGTAACTCCTGTCTTCGGGTACTGCAGTCATTCTCGCGCAGCCGGCCATCGGACGCGCTTCGGAAAAGCATGCAAAACAAAAAAGACCCGTGGTCCAGCGTGAACGCTGGACCACGGGTCCTTGAAAGATTGTTCGGCGGCGTCCTACTCTCCCACAGGGTCCCCCCTGCAGTACCATCGGCGCTGAAAGGCTTAGCTTCCGGGTTCGGAATGTAACCGGGCGTTTCCCTAACGCAATGACCACCGAAACCCTATCGGGCTCTAGCGAACAAGCACACTTTTCAATTAAGTAAATTAATTAGTGAAACTGGTTCAACCGGTGCGACTGTTCGCAACCCGGGAACCACACAGTGGACGCGAGCAACTGAGGACAAGCCCTCGGCCTATTAGTACCAGTCAGCTCCACCCCTTGCGGGGCTTCCACATCTGGCCTATCAACCCAGTCGTCTACTGGGAGCCTTAACCCCTCAAAGGGGGTGGGAGTCCTCATCTCGAAGCAGGCTTCCCGCTTAGATGCTTTCAGCGGTTATCCTTTCCGAACGTAGCCAACCAGCCATGCCCTTGGCAGGACAACTGGCACACCAGAGGTTCGTCCGTCCCGGTCCTCTCGTACTAGGGACAGCCCTTCTCAAGACTCCTACGCGCACAGCGGATAGGGACCGAACTGTCTCACGACGTTCTAAACCCAGCTCGCGTACCGCTTTAATGGGCGAACAGCCCAACCCTTGGGACCGACTCCAGCCCCAGGATGCGACGAGCCGACATCGAGGTGCCAAACCATCCCGTCGATATGGACTCTTGGGGAAGATCAGCCTGTTATCCCCGGGGTACCTTTTATCCGTTGAGCGACGGCGCTTCCACAAGCCACCGCCGGATCACTAGTCCCGACTTTCGTCCCTGCTCGACCCGTCGGTCTCACAGTCAAGCTCCCTTGTGCACTTACACTCAACACCTGATTGCCAACCAGGCTGAGGGAACCTTTGGGCGCCTCCGTTACTCTTTGGGAGGCAACCGCCCCAGTTAAACTACCCATCAGACACTGTCCCTGATCCGGATCACGGACCCAGGTTAGACATCCAGCACGACCAGAGTGGTATTTCAACGACGACTCCACCTGAACTGGCGTCCAAGCTTCACAGTCTCCCACCTATCCTACACAAGCCGAACCGAACACCAATATCAAACTGTAGTAAAGGTCCCGGGGTCTTTCCGTCCTGCTGCGCGAAACGAGCATCTTTACTCGTAGTGCAATTTCACCGGGCCTATGGTTGAGACAGTCGAGAAGTCGTTACGCCATTCGTGCAGGTCGGAACTTACCCGACAAGGAATTTCGCTACCTTAGGATGGTTATAGTTACCACCGCCGTTTACTGGCGCTTAAGTTCTCAGCTTCGCCACACCGAAATGTGACTAACCGGTCCCCTTAACGTTCCAGCACCGGGCAGGCGTCAGTCCGTATACATCGCCTTACGGCTTCGCACGGACCTGTGTTTTTAGTAAACAGTCGCTTCTCGCTGGTCTCTGCGGCCACCCCCAGCTCAAGGAGCAAGTCCTCTCACCAGTGATGGCCCCCCTTCTCCCGAAGTTACGGGGGCATTTTGCCGAGTTCCTTAACCATAGTTCACCCGAACGCCTCGGTATTCTCTACCTGACCACCTGAGTCGGTTTAGGGTACGGGCCGCCATGAAACTCGCTAGAGGCTTTTCTCGACAGCATAGGATCATCCACTTCACCACAATCGGCTCGGCATCAGGTCTCAGCCTTAATGTGTGACGGATTTGCCTATCACACGGCCTACACCCTTACCCCGGGACAACCACCGCCCGGGCTGGACTACCTTCCTGCGTCACCCCATCGCTTACCTACTACCACCTTGGGCCGGCGGCTCCACCACTTCCCTTTGCCCGAAGGCTCCAGGACGGCTTCACGGCCTTAGCATTAATGGGTTCAGTACTGGGCGTTTCAAAGCGGGTACCGGAATATCAACCGGTTGTCCATCGACTACGCCTGTCGGCCTCGCCTTAGGTCCCGACTTACCCTGGGCAGATCAGCTTGACCCAGGAACCCTTAGTCAATCGGCGCACACGTTTCTCACGTGTGTATCGCTACTCATGCCTGCATTCTCACTCGTGTACCGTCCACCACTCGCTTACGCGGCGGCTTCACCCGGCACACGACGCTCCCCTACCCATCCCAGCGGGCGTTGGCCCTCATGCTGGAATGACACGACTTCGGCGGTACGCTTGAGCCCCGCTACATTGTCGGCGCGGAATCACTTGACCAGTGAGCTATTACGCACTCTTTCAAGGGTGGCTGCTTCTAAGCCAACCTCCTGGTTGTCTCTGCGACTCCACATCCTTTCCCACTTAGCGTACGCTTAGGGGCCTTAGTCGATGCTCTGGGCTGTTTCCCTCTCGACCATGGAGCTTATCCCCCACAGTCTCACTGCCGCGCTCTCACTTACCGGCATTCGGAGTTTGGCTAAGGTCAGTAACCCGGTAGGGCCCATCGCCTATCCAGTGCTCTACCTCCGGCAAGAAACACACGACGCTGCACCTAAATGCATTTCGGGGAGAACCAGCTATCACGGAGTTTGATTGGCCTTTCACCCCTAACCACAGGTCATCCCCCAGGTTTTCAACCCTGGTGGGTTCGGTCCTCCACGAAGTCTTACCTCCGCTTCAACCTGCCCATGGCTAGATCACTCCGCTTCGGGTCTTGAGCGCGCTACTAAATCGCCCTGTTCGGACTCGCTTTCGCTACGGCTTCCCCACACGGGTTAACCTCGCAACACACCGCAAACTCGCAGGCTCATTCTTCAAAAGGCACGCAGTCACGACGCACAGAGTAAACTCTGCGCGCGACGCTCCCACGGCTTGTAGGCACACGGTTTCAGGTACTATTTCACTCCGCTCCCGCGGTACTTTTCACCATTCCCTCACGGTACTATCCGCTATCGGTCACCAGGGAATATTTAGGCTTAACGGGTGGTCCCGCCAGATTCACACGGGATTTCTCGGGCCCCGTGCTACTTGGGTGTCTCTTAAACGAGCCGCTGATGTTTCAGCTACGGGGGTCTTACCCTCTACGCCGGACCTTTCGCATGTCCTTCGCCTACATCAACGGTTTCTGACTCGTCTCATCGCCGGCAGACGATGACAAAGAGATCCCACAACCCCGTATGCGCAACCCCTGCCGGGTATCACACGCATACGGTTTGGCCTCATCCGGTTTCGCTCGCCACTACTCCCGGAATCACGGTTGTTTTCTCTTCCTGAGGGTACTGAGATGTTTCACTTCCCCTCGTTCCCTCCACACTGCCTATGTGTTCAGCAGCGGGTGACAGCCCATGACGACTGCCGGGTTTCCCCATTCGGAAACCCCCGGATCAAAGCCTGGTTGACGGCTCCCCGGGGACTATCGTGGCCTCCCACGTCCTTCATCGGTTCCTGGTGCCAAGGCATCCACCGTGCGCCCTTAAAAACTTGGCCACAGATGCTCGCGTCCACTGTGCAGTTCTCAAGCAACGACCAGCCACCCACCACCCCACCCAACAGGGCGAGTTCACTGGGGCCGGCATCGCGAAGGGCGAGCAAACGCTCGCACCCTCAGACACCCAACAGCGCGCCCGGCAGGTCTCCCGCCCCGCTCCCCGTTCCACGCTCCGAAGAGCAGTACTGGAAGACCGAGTTGGTCAGACCTGCCGAATAGTCAACGTTCCACCCATGAGCTGACCACCGTCGGACATTTGCCGACGTAGTGGCTCTGGACCCCTTTGACAGGGTCTAGATGCTCCTTAGAAAGGAGGTGATCCAGCCGCACCTTCCGGTACGGCTACCTTGTTACGACTTCGTCCCAATCGCCAGTCCCACCTTCGACAGCTCCCTCCCACAAGGGGTTGGGCCACCGGCTTCGGGTGTTACCGACTTTCGTGACGTGACGGGCGGTGTGTACAAGGCCCGGGAACGTATTCACCGCAGCAATGCTGATCTGCGATTACTAGCAACTCCGACTTCATGGGGTCGAGTTGCAGACCCCAATCCGAACTGAGACCGGCTTTTTGAGATTCGCTCCGCCTCGCGGCATCGCAGCTCTTTGTACCGGCCATTGTAGCACGTGTGCAGCCCAAGACATAAGGGGCATGATGACTTGACGTCGTCCCCACCTTCCTCCGAGTTGACCCCGGCAGTCTCCTGTGAGTCCCCATCACCCCGAAGGGCATGCTGGCAACACAGAACAAGGGTTGCGCTCGTTGCGGGACTTAACCCAACATCTCACGACACGAGCTGACGACAGCCATGCACCACCTGTATACCGACCACAAGGGGGGCACCATCTCTGATGCTTTCCGGTATATGTCAAGCCTTGGTAAGGTTCTTCGCGTTGCGTCGAATTAAGCCACATGCTCCGCTGCTTGTGCGGGCCCCCGTCAATTCCTTTGAGTTTTAGCCTTGCGGCCGTACTCCCCAGGCGGGGAACTTAATGCGTTAGCTGCGGCACCGACGACGTGGAATGTCGCCAACACCTAGTTCCCAACGTTTACGGCGTGGACTACCAGGGTATCTAATCCTGTTCGCTCCCCACGCTTTCGCTCCTCAGCGTCAGTAATGGCCCAGAGATCCGCCTTCGCCACCGGTGTTCCTCCTGATATCTGCGCATTTCACCGCTACACCAGGAATTCCGATCTCCCCTACCACACTCTAGCTAGCCCGTATCGAATGCAGACCCGGGGTTAAGCCCCGGGCTTTCACATCCGACGTGACAAGCCGCCTACGAGCTCTTTACGCCCAATAATTCCGGACAACGCTTGCGCCCTACGTATTACCGCGGCTGCTGGCACGTAGTTAGCCGGCGCTTCTTCTGCAGGTACCGTCACTTGCGCTTCTTCCCTGCTGAAAGAGGTTTACAACCCGAAGGCCGTCATCCCTCACGCGGCGTCGCTGCATCAGGCTTTCGCCCATTGTGCAATATTCCCCACTGCTGCCTCCCGTAGGAGTCTGGGCCGTGTCTCAGTCCCAGTGTGGCCGGTCGCCCTCTCAGGCCGGCTACCCGTCGTCGCCTTGGTAGGCCATCACCCCACCAACAAGCTGATAGGCCGCGGGCTCATCCTTCACCGCCGGAGCTTTCAACCCCCAAGATGCCTCGGAGGGTGGTATCCGGTATTAGACCCCGTTTCCAGGGCTTGTCCCAGAGTGAAGGGCAGATTGCCCACGTGTTACTCACCCGTTCGCCACTAATCCACCCCGAAGGGCTTCATCGTTCGACTTGCATGTGTTAAGCACGCCGCCAGCGTTCGTCCTGAGCCAGGATCAAACTCTCCATGAATGTTTACCCGTAATCGGGTCGAACACCACAAGAGCGGGACAACCGGTCGGAATAAGACCGGTCATCCACAGCGTCCTCGCTGTGTCATTGCCTGCCCGCCACAAAGGGCCGACAGGACTTTCAAAGGAACCTCAACCCACCGAAATGGGCCGGGGTTGTCAATCTGGCGTTGACTTTTGGCACGCTGTTGAGTTCTCAAGGAACGGACGCTTCCTTCGTACTCACCCTCACGGGCTTTCCTCCGGGCGCTTCCCTTCGGTCTTGCGTTTCCAACCCTACCAGACTCTTTTCCCGTTCCGTTTCCGGTGAGGAATTCGATTCCAGTGGCCGTTGGAAGGCCTTTGCCTTTCGGCGTGTTCACTACTTTAGCCGATTCCCCGGGCGACTCATAATTGAGTCACCGGGCTTGAATTTCGGCATGCCGAAACCGCACCCGGTTGGGGTTCGTCGTCAAGGAGTGGATGGCCGCTACGGGTTGCTGAACAGCAGGGCCCGTTTCAAGCGGCTCGGGCTACGTTAGGCGTCGCGCCAACCAGAGTCAAGTTGCCCTGCGCCGCCGCATATGGGCCCGGTAAGGGCTGACCGTGGGGTCGTCCTCGATCCAGAAGCGCCAGGGGTGGTGTGCCCCGTCGCCGCCCACCCCCGTGCGGGGGCCGCTGCGCACCAGGTCAGGGTCGGGCGGGGTGCCCCGTAGCAGGGACAGGGGGGCGTTCCCGCCGGCGCAGAGATCCGTGCCGTTCAGGGCGCGGTCCACATCGAGGGCCGTGGCCAGGCGTGCGGGACCTTTGGCGAGTTCCCTGTCATGACGGGCCGAGAACCGACGTTTGCGAGCGTGGTCGGCCCCCAAAAGGATCTCGCCGGCGCGCAGCAGGATCCCGCTCGCTCTGCCCTCCGGGCCGCACACCACATTGAGGCAGTGCCACATGCCGTAGGTGAAGTAGACGTATGCATGACCCGGCGGTCCGAACATCACCGCGTTTCGCGCGGTGCGTCCGCGGTACGCGTGGGACCCCGGGTCGAGTTCCCCCGCGTACGCCTCCACTTCGGTGAGCCGCACCTCGATGGGTCCGTCGTCGGTGAGGCGTGCCAGGGTGCAGCCAAGGAGTTCGGGCGCGACCTCCAGCACAGGGCGGTCGAAGAACTCCCGGGGCAGCGGCGTACGGTCGGGGCTCTCGATCATGGCGTCCGAGGGTACCGGGGAACCGGTTACGGTCGTCGCGCGTATGTAGTGGTCAGGACGAAGAAGGAGTGGACATGGGGTTCAAGAAGCTGCTCGCGAGCCTGGGCGCCGGTGGCGCGTCCGTCGAGACGGTGCTCACCGAGGCGAACGTCGTACCGGGCGGTGTCGTCCAGGGCGAGGTGCGTATCCAGGGCGGCTCGGTGGACCAGCAGATCGAGGGGCTCTCCGTCGGTCTGCAGGCGCGGGTCGAGGTCGAGGGTGGTGACCAGGAGGTCAAGCAGGACATCGAGTTCACCAAGCAGCGGCTCGGTGGCGCGTTCGAGGTGAAGGCCGGGGCGGTGCATGTGGTGCCGTTCGGTCTTGAGATTCCGTGGGAGACCCCGGTCACCAGCATCGCGGGGCAGCAGCTGCGCGGGATGAACATCGGTGTGACGACGGAACTGGAGATCGCGCGGGCCGTGGACTCGGGCGATCTGGACCCGATCAATGTGCACCCTCTGCCGTCGCAGCAGGCCATCCTGGACGCCTTCATCCAGCTGGGCTTCCGCTTCAAGAGCGCGGACATGGAGCGCGGGCACATCCGTGGGACGCGGCAGCGGCTGCCGTTCTACCAGGAGATCGAGTTCTTCCCGCCGCAGCAGTACCGCGGGCTGAACCAGGTCGAGCTGACCTTCGTCGCGGACGACCGCGAGATGGACGTCATCGTCGAAATGGACAAGAAGCCGGGCCTGTTCAGCGAGGGCAGCGACTCGTACAAGGCCTTCAAGGTGGGGCACCACGACTTCCAGTCGACCGACTGGGCCGGATTCCTCAACCAGTGGCTGGCGGATGTCGGCGGGCGCCGTAACTGGCTCTAGGCTCGGATTCGGCAGAGCACGCAAGGCAGACAGAACAGCCGAATCGGAGGTTCAGACGTGACCGAGCTCAAGCGGGCGCCCCTTCCGCACGACTTCCATCCTGCGGTGCCGTCGTTCACGGTGGTGAGCGATGACATCGCGCCGGGGTCGGTGCTGAAGGACGCCCAGGTCTACGCGGCGGGCAACACCTCGCCGCATCTGCGGTGGGAGGGCTTCCCGGCACAGACCAAGAGCTTCGCCGTGACGTGCTTCGATCCGGACGCGCCCACGGGCAGCGGGTTCTGGCACTGGGTGCTCTTCGACATCCCGGCGTCGGTCACCGAGCTGCCGGCCGGTGCGGGCAGCGGGAAGTTCGAGGGGCTGCCCGAGGGCGCCGTTCAGGTCCGTAACGACTACGGGTCGAAGGATTTCGGCGGCGCGGCTCCCCCGGCGGGCGAGAACCACCGCTATGTCTTCACGGTGTACGCGGTGGACAAGGAGAAGCTCGGCCCCGGTGCGGATGTCTCGCCGGCGGTCGTGGGCTTCAATCTCCGCTTCCACACGATTGCGCGTGCGCAGCTGCTGGCGGAGTACGAAGGTCCTTCGAAGAGCTGATCGTTCGTTTGTTGTTTGCCCTGCCCTGGTCTTGGAGAGATCAGGGCAGGGCATCTTTTATTGCGTTGTCCATCTCGGCGCGCCCGGCCAGAGTTGATCCAAGCCCAAGGCCCGCAACGGGTTGGGCCGGCGAACGGGAGGTGGGCGAGATGCGGGACACGCTGGTGCTGAATGCGAGCTTCGAGCCGCTGTCGACGGTGACACTCAACCGCGCGGTGGTTCTGGTGCTGCAGGACAAGGCCGTCGTCGAGCAGGCCCACCCCGGACTCCGTGTGCGTGCGGCCGCAGTTGATCTTCCGGTGCCTCGGGTGATCAGGCTCTGCCGGTATGTCCGGGTGCCGTTCCGAAGACAGGCGCCGTGGTCCAGGAGGGGTGTGCTGGTACGGGACCAGCACCGGTGCGCGTACTGCGGAAGGCGCGCCACGACCGTGGACCATGTGGTGCCGCGGTCGCACGGTGGTCAGGACAGCTGGCTGAATACGGTGGCCTCGTGCGCCGAGGACAACCACCGCAAGGCGGACCGTACGCCGGAGCAGGCGGGGATGCCGCTGCTGCACGAGCCGTTCGTACCGTCTCCGGCGGACGCGATGCTGCTGGGGCTGCGGGCCGGTGAGCGCTCGGCGCTGCCTCAGTGGCTGGCGGCGCCCGCCGCGTAAGTAGTGACGTGTGAAAGCCCGCTCCCTGTCGGGGGCGGGCTTTCGCATGTCAGCGCAGCAGGAGCTGGATGATCGCGAAGGTGCCGACCACGACGATCAGCGCGCGCAGCGCCGTCGGCGGCAGACGGCGGCCGATCTTGGCGCCGAGCTGGCCGCCGATGGCGGAGCCGACCGCGATCAGGACGACCGCCGTCCAGTCGAAGTCCGCGACGAAGAGGAAGAAGAGCGCGGCGATGCTGTTGACGACGGCGGCGAGGATGTTCTTGGTGGCGTTGAGGCGCTGGAGGGTGTCGTCGAGCAGCATGCCCATGAGGGCGAGGTAGATGATCCCCTGGGCCGCGGTGAAGTAGCCGCCGTAGACGCTGGCGAGCATCAGTCCGACGAAGAGCAGCGGGCCGCCGTCTGGGTTGGTGGGCGTGCCCGTGCGGTCGCGGCGGCGCTGGACGGCCTTGGTGATACGCGGCTGGAGGATCACCAGGACCAGGGCGAGTGCCACCAGGACGGGGACGATCGTCTCGAAGGCCGTGGAGGGGAGCATCAGGAGCAGTACGGCTCCGCTGAGGCCGCCGATCGCGGCGGCAATGCTCAGGCGCAGGACGCGGCTGCGCTGGCCGGTGAGTTCGGCGCGATAACCGATGGCCCCGCTGATCGAGCCGGGGATCAGGCCGAGCGCGTTGGAAACGGTGGCGGTGACCGGGGGCAGGCCGGTGGCGAGGAGCACCGGGAAGGTGATCAGTGTCCCCGAGCCGACGATGGTGTTGATGGTGCCGGCGCTGATGCCCGCGGCGAAGACGGCGAGCATCTCCCAGATGGTCACGCTGTGCCCCTCAATGATCGGTGCCGGATGCACCGATCATGCCTGAGGGGCGCCGGGGTCAGTCGATGGGGGGCTGTTCGCGGCGCTCCGTGCCGTTGCCGCCGCCGGATTTGCCGGAGCCGGAGCCCGAGCCGCCGCCCATTCCGGCCATCGGGTTGAAGCTGCCCATGGCGCCGGAGAGGCCCTTGAGGGCGTCGCCGATCTCGCTGGGCACGATCCAGAGCTTGTTGGCGTCGCCCTCGGCGATCTTCGGGAGCATCTGGAGGTACTGGTAGGCGAGGAGCTTCTGGTCCGCGTCTCCGGCGTGGATGGACTCGAAGACCGTACGGATCGCCTGGGCCTCGCCCTCCGCGCGCAGTGCGGCCGCCTTGGCCTCACCTTCGGCGCGCAGGATCGCGGACTGCTTCTCGCCCTCTGCGGTGAGGATCGCGGACTGCCTGATGCCCTCCGCGGTGAGGATCGCGGCGCGCTTGTCACGGTCGGCGCGCATCTGCTTCTCCATCGAGTCCTGGATGGAGGTGGGCGGTTCGATCGCCTTGAGCTCGACGCGGTTGACGCGGATGCCCCACTTGCCGGTGGCTTCGTCGAGGACGCCGCGCAGGGCCGCGTTGATCTCCTCGCGGGAGGTGAGGGTCCGCTCCAGGTCCATGCCACCGATGATGTTGCGCAGGGTGGTGACGGTGAGCTGCTCGATCGCCTGGATGTAGCTGGCGACTTCGTAGGTCGCGGCGCGGGCGTCGGTCACCTGGTAGTAGATGACGGTGTCGATGTTGACGACCAGGTTGTCCTGGGTGATCACCGGCTGGGGCGGGAACGGGACGACCTGTTCACGCAGATCGATGCGGTTGCGGATCGAGTCGATGAACGGGACGACGATGTTCAGGCCCGCGTTGAGGGTGCGGGTGTAGCGCCCGAAGCGCTCGACGATGGCGGCGCTGGCCTGCGGGATGACCTGGATCGTCTTGATCAGGGCGATGAAGACCAGCACCACCAGAATGATCAGGACGATGATGATCGGTTGCATCGCGTTCCCTGTGCCCTTCGCTGCCGGATAATTCTGATGATCGAGTTTCCCAGAACACGGGCTGGTATGGGGGTCGTTCGGCATTCATTTGTCACATGACCACGGCGGTGGCTCCGTCGATCTCCACGACGTCGACCTGCTGGCCCACCTCGAAGGACATCCCCGCGTCGAGTGCGCGCGCGGACCAGATCTCACCGGCGAGTTTGATACGGCCTCCGCCGCCGTCGACTCGTTCGAGCACGACGGCCTGGCGGCCCTTGAGCGCGTCAACTCCGCTGGCGAACTGGGGCCGTTGGGCGCGGTGCCGGGTCGCGATGGGCCGTACGACGGCGATGAGCGCGACGGAAACCACGGCGAACACGAGGACTTGGGCGACCGTGCCGCCGCCGAGCGCCGCGACGATGGCCCCGGCCACCGCTCCGGCGGACAGCATTCCGAATTCCGGCATCGCCGTCAGGACGAGCGGAATGCCCAGTCCTACAGCGCCGATCAGCCACCATACCCATGCGTCGATTTCCACATGGTCATGGTAGGTCCGGTGGTCGGGGTCGGGACAGGGGGCGACAGCGGGGGCGGTATCGGGTCAGCCGCTCCTGCCGGACGCCGTGTCAGCCGAGCGGGAGGCCCTGGGCGGTCCAGCGCTCGCCGTTGCGCTCGACGAGCAGCGGAAGGCCGAAGCAGAGCGAAAGGTTGCGGGAGTTGAGCTCGGTCTCCATCGGACCGGCGGCCAGCACCTTGCCCTGACGGATCATCAGGACGTGGGTGAAGCCCGGGGCGATCTCCTCGACATGGTGCGTCACCATCACCATGGAGGGGGCGAACTCGTCGCGGGCCAGGCGGCCGAGCCGGCGCACCAGGTCCTCGCGGCCGCCGAGGTCGAGACCGGCGGCGGGCTCGTCGAGGAGCAGCAGTTCGGGGTCGGTCATCATGGCGCGGGCGATCAGGGTGCGCTTGCGCTCGCCCTCGGAGAGCGTGCCGAAGTTGCGGTCCAGGTACTCGGTCATACCGAGGCGGTCGAGGAAGGCGCGGGCGCGCTCCTCGTCGACGGCGTCGTAGTCCTCGTGCCAGGTGGCGGTCATTCCGTACGCGGCGGTGAGGACGGTCTGGAGCACGGTCTGGCGCTTGGGCAGCTTCTCGGACATGGCGATGCCGGCCATGCCGATACGCGGGCGGAGCTCGAAGACGTCGACGGCGCCGAGGCGCTCGCCCAGGATCGTCGCGGTGCCGGTGGTCGGGAAGAGGTAGCTGGACGCGATGTTGAGGAGGGTGGTCTTGCCGGCGCCGTTCGGGCCGAGGATGACCCAGCGCTCGCCCTCCTTGACCGACCAGGAGACGTCGTCCACCAGAGCGCGTCCGTCGCGGACCACGGATACGTCCACCAGCTCCAGTACATCGCTCATGAGCGCGTTGTCTCCCCATGCAATCGTCTTGAGGTATTGGGGGCGGTTTATGCACCTGTGGGCACAGCTCCCAGGGAAAACCTACGCCACCGGCCGAGTAGCCCTGCCCCCCGGTCCTGTACCTAGGCTGGGTCCATGCTTTCCGAACCACGCTCAGGACGGCTGGCCGCATGGGGAAACGCCCTGTTGGCCGGATTTGTATCACCCGACGACGCGGCGCTCGCGATCGTCGGCGACGACGCCGTGCACCGGGTCGAAGGTCTGCCGGGCGAGACGGGCCCCGTCGGGCTCACCCTCGCGCTGGGGCGGCTGCGGGCTCTCGGGGTGACCGGGTACCGGGTCGCGCTGCCCGCGCCGGGGCATCCGCTGGGGCTCAGCGGACCACCCGACTTCAACGCGCGGGCGCTCGACGCGGAGGAGGCCGTGGTCGCCTCGGGTGCGGCGTACGGGCTTGTGCCCGAGGTGTACGAGGCCGGGCCCGCGGGTGATGTGCACGTCGAAGTCGTCTGGCACTGCCTGCCGGTACGGGAGGCGCCACCGGCGGACGTGCCCTCGCTCGGGGAGGCGGAACGGGAGCTCGCGGAGGCCCTGCGGGATGCGACGGAGGTGCTGTCGCGCCTCGATGTGGCGGCGTCGGGTCCGGTGGCGGAGGCGGCGATCGACGCGTACCGGGCGCGGGCGTCGCGGGGCGCGGGCGAGACGCTGGCCCCCGGATATCCGCCGCGGGCGGTGCGCGTGCTGGAGCTGGCCCAGCGGATCGGGCTGCTGATCTCGGTGGCGTACGAGAACGGGCACGGCGGTGCGGTGAGCGCGTCGGAGATGGTTGCGCGGGGGGAGGCACTGCGGCCGGTGGAGCGGGTGGCGAGGCGGGCGCAGGTGGCGGCGTACAACGCGTATGTGGAGGAGCGGGAGCGGGAGCGCTGAGGGCCTCGCGGTGGGGGGTGGGTGCGGGTTGCGCCTGCGGCGGGCCTTGTCCCCTACCCGCCCCTTCCCGAACTGGGGCTCCGCCCCAGACCCCGAATGCGACCTTCGGCCGCATGTCCTCAAACGCCGGACGGGCTGAAAATTCAGCCCCGCCGGCGTTTGAGGCGCGGGAGTCCGTCAGCCGTTGTAGCCCTCGTTGCCGAACGCCGGGTTCAGCGCGCCGATCACGTTGACCGTGTTGCCGACCACGTTCACCGGGACGTGGACGGGGACCTGGACCACGTTGCCCGAGAGGACACCCGGGGAGTTCACGGCGTAGGCGTCGGCGTACGCGCCGTCCGTGGCGGAGGCGACACCCGCGCCCGCGGCGAGCAGGCTGCCGGCGATCATGGTGAGGGCAGCGGCCTTCTTGACGTTCTTCACTTCGAAATCCTCCTGAGCATTCGCTGCGGCCGGCCGCCGCAGCACGCCATGGAGAACGCCGCCGAGTCGATCAGGATGCGCCGGACGGGTGACATACACCCGACAGTATGAATCTCGGATCGGAGGGGGACGGTCCGGTTAGTCCGTCAGGCCATGTCTGACCGCCCACAACGCCGCCTGCGTGCGATCCGCCAGGTCCAGCTTCATCAGGATGTTCGAGACGTGCGTCTTGACGGTCTTCTCCGACAGGACGAGCGCCCGGGCGATCTCCCGGTTGGAGCGGCCGTCCGCGATCAGGCCCAGGACCTCGCGCTCGCGTTCGGTGAGGTTGGTGCCGCGGCCCGTCCCGCTGCTCTGCTCGTCCTGGGAGAGAAGAGCGCCCGCGACCTCCGGCTGGAGCAGCACATGGCCCGCGTGGACCGAGCGGATGGCGCCGGCCAGCGCCTCGGGGTCGACGTCCTTGTACACGTAGCCCGAGGCGCCCGCGCGCAACGCGGGGACGACCGTGCGCTGTTCGGTGAAGCTCGTGACGATCAACACCTTGGCAGGGTTGGCCAGTTCGCGCATTTTGCGGAGCGCGTCGATGCCGTCCATGCCGGGCATCTTGACGTCCATCAGGACGACGTCCGGCTTCAACTCCTCGGCGCGGGCGACGCCTTCGGCCCCGTCGGCCGCTTCGCCGACGACCTCGATGTCGTCCTGGACCTCGAGGAAGGTACGCAGGCCGCGGCGGACCACCTGGTGGTCGTCGACCAGGAGGACGTGAATCGTCTTGTCAGCCACCGGGGACCTCCATCTCGATCGTCGTGCCCTTTCCGGGCGCTGACTGAACGGTGAGCCGTCCGCCGACACCGCTCGCCCGGTCCCGCATCGAGACCAGTCCCAGATGGCGGCCCGCCCGGCGGACCGCCCGCGGCTCGAAGCCCCTGCCGTTGTCGGTGATGCTGAGGACCGCTCCCTGGCCCCGGCGGATCAGCGCCACATCGACCTCGCCCGCGCCGGAGTGCCGCAGGGCATTGTGCAGCGCCTCCTGCGCGACCCGGAGCAGAGCCTCCTCCTGGGCGGCCGGCAGGGCGCGGATGCCCCGGCTGTCGAAGGTGACCTTGGCGCTGTGCGCGCGGTCGAGGACCTGGATATGCGTACGGAGGGTGTTGACCAGGCCGTCCTCGTCGAGGGCGGCGGGGCGCAACTCCACGACCGCGGCGCGCAGTTCGTCCGCGGCCTCGGCGGCGAGCACGGCGACCTGCTGAAGCTCCCCCTTGGCGCGGGCCGGATCGCGGTCCACGAGGGCGGCCGCGGCCTGTGCGGTGAGGCGGAGCGAGAAGAGCTTCTGGCTCACCGCGTCGTGCAGCTCGTGGGCGAGGCGGGAGCGCTCCTCGGCGATGGTGAGCTCGCGGCTGCGCTCGTAGAGCCGGGCGTTGGTCAGGGCTATCGCCGCGTGCTGGGCGAGGATCGAGAGGAGCTCCTCGTCCTCTTGCGTGAAGCCGCAGCTGCCTTGCGGCTTCGGGCACCTCTTGTTCGCGAGGAACAGCGCGCCGATCGTCTCCTCGCCGTCCTTGACGGGCAGGCCGAGGAAGTCGGACATGTCGGGGTGGGCGGCCGGCCAGCCCTCGAAGCGGGGGTCTTTGCGGACATCCGCGAGCCGCTCGGTCTTCGCGTCGCGCAGCATCGCGGCGAGGATGCCGTGCTGGCGCGGGAGCGGGCCGATCGCCTTCCACTGCGCGTCGGTGACGCCGTCGACCACGAACTGCGCGAAGCCTCCGTGGTCGTCGGGCACGCCCAGCGCCGCGTACTCGGCGTCGAGGAGCTCGCGCGCGGACGCCACGATCGTCTTCAGGACGTCCCGCACCTCGAGATGCCTGCTCATCGCGAGGAGGGCGGTGCTCACGGCTGCCAGGCCCGAGCTGGGTCGATGGCTCATGACCTCACCGTACCGGCGGGGTGTGACAGTCCGTATCGGCCCGGGGACGGGGCCACTCAGGACTGAGGTCGTAGGTCGAAGTGCCTTGCCGGGTGGGGCCCCGCGCACGAGGCGCCGGGCCCGGCCGCGTTCCTACGTTGGGGACATCGACGCGGAACAGCGCACGAGCCGGACAAGGGGATGGACATCATGCCGGTAGCGGTGATCACTGGAGCTTCCAAGGGACTGGGGCGTGCTCTCGCGGCGGCCCTGGCCGAGCGCGGCTGGGATCTGGTGCTGGGGGCCAGGACCGCGGGCGTCCTGGAGGAGAGCGCGCGTCACATCGGTACGGCGTACGGGACGCGGGTGGTGGCCGTGGCGGGGGACGTCACCGATGCCGGGCACCGTACGGAGCTGGTGGCCGCGGCCCGCGGGCTCGGCGGGCTCGATCTGCTGGTGAGCAACGCGAGCGCGCTGGGCGCCGAGCCGCTGGTGCGGCTGGAGGCGCTGCCACTGGATGGCCTTCGGGCGGCCCTGGAGACCAATGTGGTGGCGGCGCTCGGACTCGTACAGGAGGCACTGCCGCTGCTGCGGGCGGCCGAGGCGGGCACGGTGATCGCGGTCAGCTCGGACGCCGCGGCGGAGGCATACGAGACATGGGGCGGCTACGGGGCGTCCAAGGCGGCGCTCGACCATCTCGCGGCGGTCCTCGCGGTCGAGGAGCCGGAGCTGCGGGTGTGGACGGTCGACCCGGGTGACATGCAGACGGACCTGTACGCGGCGGCCGTGCCCGGAGACGACGATCCGCGCCCCTCGCCCGACTCGGTGGTGCCGGGCTTCCTGCGCCTGCTGGACGAGCGGCCGGTGAGCGGCCGCTACACCGCTCCCGCGCTGCTCCAGGTGGCTCGATGAGGGCCGGGCCGACGACGGGAGGAGCCGCCGTGCTGGAGGCCCTGGTGGTGCCCGACGAGCTCTCGGCCCGCGTGCCCCCCGAGGTGCGCGGGTCCGGGCGGGACGATGTGCGGCTGATGGTCTCGCGCGGGATCGAGGTGTCCCACCACGCCTTCCGGGACCTGCCCGGGCAGCTGCGGGCCGGTGACGTCCTGGTGGTCAACACGTCCACCACACTGCCCGCCGCCGTCAACGGGCGGGTCGGCGGCGAGGCGGTCGTCGTGCACTTCTCGACCCGGGGTGACGACGGGCGCTGGGCGGTGGAGCTGCGCAGCCCCGACGGCGCGGGCAGCACCCTGAGGCGTGCCGGGGGCCCTGTGGGGGCCGTCGTACGTCTTCCCGGGGGCGAGCACCTCGTACTGGACGCGCCCCTGGTTCCCGGCGCGGACCGGCTGTGGTGGGCGACGGTGTCCGCGGAGGTGCCGGGTCTGCTGTACCGGTACGGCCGCCCCATCCGGTACCGGTACACGGCACAGGATCAGCCCCTGTCCGCGTATCAGACGGTCTTCGCGCTCCCCACCCCCGGCGGCGAGGGCTCGGCGGAGATGCCGGGCGCGGCGCGGCCCTTCACGGCGGGCCTGGTGGCGGAGCTGGTGAGCCGTGGTGTGCAGTTCGCTCCGCTCACCCTGCATACGGGGGTGGCCTCGGCGGAGGCGCACGAGCCGCCGTATCCGGAGCGCTTCGAGGTGCCGGCGACGACGGCGTGGCTGGTGAACGCCGCGCGGGCGGGCGGAGGGAGGATCCTGGCGGTCGGCACGACGGCCGTACGCGCCCTGGAGTCGGCCGTGGACGCCGGTGGCCTGGTGCGGGCGGCCGCGGGCTGGACGGACCTGGTCATCACGCCGGGGCGCGGGGTGCGCGCCGTGGACGGGCTGCTGACCGGGCTGCACGAGCCGGAGGCCTCTCATCTGCTGATGCTGGAGGCGATCGCCGGGCGCGAAGCCCTTGGCCGTTCGTACACCGAGGCGCTCCGACGTCTCTATCTCTGGCACGAGTTCGGCGACATCCACCTCATTCTTCCGAACGACACTCCTCACGCTTTGAATTGCTGAAGCAACACCTGGTGAAACCGTTATGCGCCGGATGTGAGCCCGCACATAGGACGCAGATCACTTACGAACGTCGCTAGTGGATATATAAAGGACGCGTGAGCGGGAACTATGCAGGAGGAACGGCACCATTCGGACACCCTGATCCACTATTGCGGATAGTACGTCACACCTTTGCCACAGCATTTTGCTGGCGCTAAGAATTGCAGCCGTCGCCCGCCGAGGAGCGCAGCGCCGCTCCGGCCTGATGCGACTTCCGCTATTCGAAGAGGTACGACTGTATGTCCGCGTCCAGCACCCGCCTGACCAAGACTCACAAGGTCTCGATCGCCGGCATCGCCGCCGCCGCCGTTGCAGCCGTCACGTTCTCCCTCGTTCCGGGCAACGCATCCGCCGGCACGGAGACCGAGGCCCTGTCCTCCACCCCCGTCGCCCAGACGAGCGTCGCCAAGCAGCAGACGGCCCTCGCCGCCAAGGCCAAGGCCGACGCCGCCGCTGCCAAGGCCAAGGCTGAGGCCGCCGCCAAGGCCAAGGCCGCCGCTGCCGCCAAGGCCAAGGCCGCTGCCGCGAAGAAGAAGGCCGAAGCCGCGGCCAAGAAGAAGGCTGCCGCCAAGGCCGCCGCGAAGGCCGCCGCCAAGAAGCGCGCCAAGCAGCAGGCCGCCAGCCGTGCCGCCGCTCGCAAGCCGATCTTCGCCAACAACCTTGACGGCTGGATCAAGGAGTCGCTGTCCATCATGAAGAAGCACGGCATCCCGGGCACGTACGACGGGCTGCACCGCAACATCATTCGTGAGTCCAGCGGCAACCCCAACGCCATCAACAACTGGGACATCAACGCGATCAACGGCGTCCCGTCGATCGGCCTGCTGCAGGTCATCAAGCCGACGTTCGACGCGTACCACGTCGCCGGCACCAAGCACAGCCAGTACGACCCGGTCGCCAACATCGTCGCCGCGGCCAACTACGCCGCCGACCGTTACGGCTCGATCGACAACGTCAACAGCGCCTACTGAGCCGACCTGACGCGAAGCTCAGCAGACGCCGGAGGGCGGCACCCAGTGCGGGGTGCCGCCCTTCGGCGTATTGCGGTTGGTGCTCCGGCGGATGGTGCTTACTTGCGCATGACCTCGGGCTCGTGGCGGCGCAGCAGCCGCCCGACCGCGACACCGCAGATGACCGCGATCACCAGCAGGATGGTGATGTTCATGCCCCACTGGCCTGCCGAGTGCTCCCACAGGGGGTCCAGGTCGTTGGGCTTGTTCGGGTCCCACGGCGGCATCAGGTGCGAGAGGTCGAGCGTCGCGCCCGCACCGGCGATGGCCCAGCGGGACGGCATCAGCCAGGCGAACTGCTCCAGGCCGGGCGAACCGTAGACCTGGAAGAGGATGCCGGTGAAGACGACCTGGACGATGGCGAACATGACGAGCAGCGGCATGGTCTTCTCGGCGGTCTTCACCAGCGAGGAGATGACCAGGCCGAACATCATCGAGGTGAAGCCCAGCGCGATGACGACGAGGCAGATCTCGACGGCCGGCGGCATGATCAGGCCCTCTTCGGGCAGCTCGCGGGTGGCGAAGCCGATGGCGCAGATGATGACGCCCTGGATGGCCGTGATCACGCCGAGGACGATCACCTTGGACATCAGATACGCCGAGCGGGCCAGGCCGGTGGCCCGTTCCCGTTCGTAGATGACCCGTTCCTTGATCAGTTCTCGTACGGAGTTGGCCGCGCCCGAGAAGCACATGCCGACCGCGAGGATCAGCATGATCGTGCCCGCGTCGCCGTTGAACTTGCTCGGCGGCGTGGGCGGTGCGAGGCCGAACTTCGCCGGGATGACCACGCTGACCAGGCCGAGGACCGCGGGCAGGATGACCATCAGGCCCATGAAGCCCTTGTCGGACGCGATGACCGAGGAGTAGCGGCGGATCAGCGTCCAGAGCTGGGAGCCCCAGCTCTGCGGCTTCGGCGGGCGCATCTGCTGCGGCGGCGGCATGTGCACCGACTGCGCGGCGACGGCGTCGATGTCGGCCGCGTACATCTGGTAGTGCTGCGAGCCGCGCCAGCGGCCCGCCCAGTCGTAGTCGCGGTAGTTCTCGAACGCCGAGAAGACATCGGCCCAGGTGCTGTAGCCGAAGAAGTTGAGCGCTTCCTCCGGCGGACCGAAGTACGCCACCGAGCCGCCGGGGGCCATGACGAGGAGCTTGTCGCACAGCGCCAGCTCGGCCACGGAGTGGGTGACCACCAGGACCGTACGGCCGTCGTCGGCGAGGCCGCGCAGCAGCTGCATGACATCGCGGTCCATGCCCGGGTCGAGGCCGGAGGTCGGCTCGTCCAGGAATATCAGCGACGGCTTGGTCAGCAGCTCCAGGGCGACGGAGACGCGCTTGCGCTGGCCGCCGGAGAGCGAAGTGACCTTCTTTTCCTTGTGGATGTCGAGCTTGAGCTCGCGCAGCACCTCGTCGATACGGGCCTCGCGCTCGGCCTCGGCGGTGTCGCCGGGGAAGCGGAGCTTGGCCGCGTACTTGAGCGCCTTACGGACGGTGAGTTCCTTGTGCAGGATGTCGTCCTGCGGGACCAGACCGATGCGCTGGCGCAGTTCGGCGAACTGCTTGTAGAGGCTGCGGTTGTCGTACAGGACGTCGCCCTGGTTGGCGGGCCGGTAGCCGGTGAGCGCCTTGAGCAGGGTGGACTTGCCGGAGCCTGAGGGGCCGATGACGCCGATGAGCGACTTCTCCGGTACGCCGAAGGAGACGTCCCGCAGGATCTGCTTGCCGCCGTCGACCGTCACCGTGAGGTGGCGGGCGGAGAAGGAGACCTCACCGGTGTCGACGAACTCCTCGAGCCGGTCGCCGACGAGACGGAACGTCGAGTGGCCCACACCGACGATGTCGTTGGGGCCGATGAGCACCGTGCCGGACTTGGCTATCGGCTGACCGTTGACGTACGTGCCGTTGTGGGATCCAAGGTCCCGGATCTCGAAGCGTCCGTCGGGCGTGGCCACGAATTCGGCGTGGTGGCGCGAGACCTGGAGGTCGGAGACGACCAGTTCGTTCTCGAGCGCACGACCGATGCGCATCACGCGGCCCAGCGACAGCTGGTGGAAGGTGGTCGGGCTGCGGTCCCCGTACACCGGCGGGGCCCCCGCGACACCGCCGGCACCGCCGGGTCCTTGCTGGTGCGGGACCTGCCCCTGGGGCTGCGGCCAGGCCTGCTGCGGCTGTTGGGCAGGGGCCTGCGGCTGCTGCTGCCAGCCCTGTTGCGGCTGGGCAGGGGCTTGCTGGGCCGGGGCCTGCTGCTTGACCGCCTGCTGCTGCGGTGCCTGCTGGGGCGCTGCGCCCTGGGCGCTGTAGGCACCGGCCGCCGCGGCCGAGAGATTCAGCCTGGGGCCGTCGGTGGCATTGCCCAGGTGCACGGCCGAGCCGGGGCCGATCTCCATTTGATGGATCCGCTGGCCCTGCACGTACGTGCCGTTGGTGCTGCCGTGGTCCTCGATCACCCAACTGCGGCCGCCCCAGCTGATGCTGGCGTGCCGCCACGAGACCCTTGCGTCGTCGATCACCAGGTCGCCCTGCGGATCACGTCCGAGGGTGTATGACCTGGACGGATCGAGAGTCCAGGTCCTTCCGTTCAATTCCAGTACGAGTTCCGGCACTCCATGCCCCACTAGTTGTCCCCCGAGTTACCCCCATCACAGGGAGTCTAGGGATGGCGAACATCGTGAGGAACTATTTCAGGCGTCGTCCCGCATCCGAAAGTCGGGCTGGGTGAAGACCGTGTCCGGGATGACCGTTGACGGAGGAGAAACGCGCACGGAGCATGGTAAGCGCCCATGAGTGCGTACGGATCATGCGCGAATGGGGGTAACTGGGGCAAACCCAGCAAGGATCGGGGGGTCCGATGGACGCAGGCGGCAGTGGCGAGAGGGTGCCATGGGTCGATGTGCTGCTGGCGTCGATTGCCGCGGTGAGCTGGGCGCTCGTGGGAATGGCGGGCGCGGCCGCGCTCGGACTGCATCTGCTGGGCGCGGATTCGGCGGGGTCGCTCGGGCCGATGACCGCGGCGGTGGTGGTGCTCGCGGTGGGCGGATCGGTCACTCCCACAGGCGATGTGTCCGCGTTCGGGCTGGAAGGCGCGCAGGCGCGGACGGCCGTCGAGATCACGCCACTTGGGATCGGTCTCGTCGGGGCACTGTTCCTTGCGTACTTCTTTCTACGTTCGCTGCGCCGGGCGGGGCCGTACATCTCGGGGAGTGAACTCGCCGCGCGGGCGGGCGGGGTGGTGATCCTTTTCGTCGCGACGGTCGGTGGCTTGGCGTGGGCAGGTCACGACGTCATCACGATCGACGGAGCGGAGCTGGGCCTTGACGATCTGCCGGGCGGCGGAGGCGGGGGCGACGGCGGCATCGAGGTGCCGGGGCTCGGCGACATCGGTGACATCGGCGGGCTGCTGCCCGACCGGCTCGGCGACTTGGTGGACGCGAAGGCGGCGGTGGGGTTCAGCGTGAACACCGCGGATTCGCTGGCGGGCGCGCTGTTCTGGGTGCTCGGGGTGCTTGTCGTCGCGCTGCTCGCCTCGCGCCGTTCGCCGCTGCCGGGCGGGGCTCTGGCCGCGGCGGTGCGGCGGAACGTACGTCCGGCGGCCTCCGCGCTCGTGGCGGTGCTGCTGGTCGCGGTCCTCGCGGGCTACGCGGCTGCGGGATACGCGGCGATCGGCGACGACCACCCGAAACGGATCGCGGGCGCCGCGCTGCTCGGGGCGCCGAACGGGGTCTGGCTCGGTGTGCCGCTGGGGCTGTTCGTGCCGTGGGACGGCAAGGCGACGGGCGAGCTCGCGAAACTGCTGCCGGATCCCCTCGACGAACTGCTGAGGGTGTCCGCCGACGAGCCGGTGACGGTCGGCAGGCTGGCCGAGCTGGACGGGCGGGTGTGGCTGCTGGCGGTAGCGGCGGCGGTGATGATGCTGTATGCGGGGGTGCTGGCGGCGGCCCGTACGCCTGGGGGCAGCCGGGTCTTTCAGTTTGCGGGACGGTGCGCGGTTCGGCTGGGCCTGGTCACGGCCCTGGCCCTGCCTCTGCTGGTGTGGCTGACCGATGTCTCGGCGGACGCGTCGCTGTCGGTGCTCGGCTTCGACGCGTTCGGCGCGGGCATCGAGCTGCACGGCGCGGTGGGGATGGCGCTGCTGCTGGGGGCGGCGTGGGGGGCGGGTGCCGGTGGGCTGGGGGCGGTGCTGGTGTACGCGACGCGGGGTGGCGGCGTGCCGGAGGTGGCGGGGCCGGGGCGTTCGGCGTCGGTGGCGGATGTGCCGGGGCCCTACCGTCCGGCGCCGCCGTACCGGCCGTCGAACGACGACACGAACCCGTATCTGCGCCCTCCACCGGAGATCCACGGCGCGCCGACGATGGCGGGGCCTTTCCCGGCCCCGCCCCCGCCTCCACCACGCCCACGTCCACGTCCACGTCCACCGGAGCCCCCGGAGGACGGCCCGCCCCCTCCGCGCCCACCGACGGGGGGCCGCTGAGGCCGCCCGGGGTACGGGTCGCGGGGTGCCCGGCGCTGCGGGGTGCCCGTCCGGCGGTACGGGTCGCGGGGTGCCCCAGTGCCGCGGGCGCGCCGTTTGGGGTCCGCTCCGGGGTAGAGCCGGGACTGCATGATTTACGGCGCGTTTCCGGTCTGCCGTGGGGCGCGGGCGTACGTGCGCCACAAATCACGCTCTACGTCCCGACTCCACCCGCTCCACGGCCCCCTTGCGGGTGGCTGCAGTTGGCCGCCCCGCGCCGCGAAGTTGGCGCTTCGGGGGTGCGGGGCCCAGCCCCGCTTCGGGAAGGGGCGGGGTGGGGGAACAAACCCCCGCGCCCCGAAACCGGCCGCCCCGGGGGTTCGCGGCGCAGCCCCGTCCGGGGCCCCCGCCGCGTCCGGCAGGCGGGACGGCTCGTCTCGTCGCCGCCCCCGCCCGATACGGTGGAAGCACCATGAGCGCATCGCAGACCTCCGACGTACGCACCCTTCTCGTCAAGATCTTCGGGAAGGACCGTCCCGGGATCACCGCCGGGCTCTTCGACACCCTCGCCGCCTACTCCGTCGACGTCGTCGACATCGAGCAGGTCGTCACCCGGGGCCGTATCGTGCTGTGCGCCCTCGTCACCGCCCCGACCGACGGCGTGGCCACCGAGGGGGAGCTCCGGGCCACCGTCCACAGCTGGGCCGAGTCACTGAAGCTTCAGGCCGAGATCATCTCGGGCACCGGCGACAACCGCCCCCGTGGCAGCGGACGTTCGCATGTCACCGTCCTCGGGCACCCGCTGACCGCCGAGTCGACCGCCGCCATAGCGTCGAGGATCACCGCCACCGGCGGGAACATCGACCGGATCTTCCGGCTGGCCAAGTATCCGGTCACCGCCGTGGAGTTCGCGGTGTCCGGTGCGGAGACCGAGGCGCTGCGGACCGTGCTGGCGACGGAGGCCGCCGGGATCGGGGTCGATGTCGCCGTCGTGTCGGCGGGGCTGCACCGTCGTGCGCAGCGGCTGATCGTGATGGATGTGGATTCGACGCTCATCCAGGACGAGGTCATCGAGCTGTTCGCGGCGCACGCGGGCTGTGAGGACAAGGTCGCCGAGGTCACGGCCGCCGCGATGCGCGGGGAGCTGGACTTCGAGCAGTCGCTGCACGCGCGCGTGGCGCTGCTCGCCGGGCTCGACGCCTCGGTGGTGGACAAGGTGCGCGAGGAGGTGCGGATGACTCCTGGCGCCCGCACCCTGATCCGTACGCTCAAGCGGCTCGGCTTCCAAGTGGGCGTCGTGTCGGGCGGGTTCACGCAGGTCACGGACGACCTCAAGGAGCGGCTCGGGCTCGATTTCGCCTCGGCGAACACGCTGGAGATCGTGGACGGAAAGCTCACGGGACGGGTGACCGGCGAGATCGTGGACCGTGCGGGCAAGGCGCGGCTCCTGCGGCGGTTCGCCGCGGAGGCGGGTGTGCCGCTCGCGCAGACCGTCGCGATCGGCGACGGCGCGAATGATCTGGACATGCTGAACGCGGCCGGTCTGGGCGTGGCCTTCAACGCCAAGCCCGTGGTCCGCCGCGCCGCCCACACCGCGGTCAATGTGCCGTTCCTGGACACCGTGCTGTATCTGCTGGGCATCACCCGCGAAGAGGTCGAGGCCGCGGACGACCCGGGCGCGGAGCACTAGGAAACACGCCCTGGCCCGTACGGCAGAAGACCCCGGTGCGAGGACTCGCGCCGGGGTCGTTTGTCGGATCGGAGGCGTCAGTCGTGAGGCGCCCAGTAGTCGAGCAGCGTGCCCACACCGTGCTCCACCGACTTCCAGGAGCCGGTGAAGCCGAGCACCGCGAACGCCCCGGTCGGGAAGCCGGTCTTGGTCATCCGGGCCGGTGCCTCGCCCTCGGCCTTGCCGGCGAGCGCGTCCGCGAGGGCGTGCATCCCGGGATTGTGGCCGATGACTAGCAGCTCGTTCACCTCGTCGGGGGTCTCGTTCAGCAGCGCGAGAAGTTCGCCGAGGGAGGCGTCGTACAGCCTCTCCTCGTACACCGTCTTCGGGCGGTGCGGCAGCTCGTGGACCGCCAGCTTCCAGGTCTCGCGGGTTCTGCTCGCGGTCGAGCACAGCGCCAGGTCGAAGGCGATACCTGTATCAGCCAGCCTGCGGCCTGCCACCGCCGCTTCCTGACGGCCGCGCTCGGCGAGCGGGCGGTCGTGGTCGGACACCTGCGGCCAGTCCGCCTTCGCATGCCGAAGGAGGACGATCCTGCGGGATTCGGGAGATCCGGGGGCTGTCCCCCCGGAAGACACGGCGTCGCTCATGCACCCCAGCTTCGCATGAAATGAGCCAGCGGGCGCAGGGTGTTGACGGGGTCCCCCGTCATGGGTGAATACGTCACCGGGACAGGGCCTGCTGGATACGCTCCAGGATCTGGCCGACCGCGGGCTCGCCGCCCGCGGCCTGCGCCTGGGCGGGGTCGGCGATCAGCAGGAGCAGTACGGCGAAGGCGAGCATCGGCAGGGCGAGGGCCCACCACGGCAGCCGGATGTCGACGCCGCCGGTGGCCTTGGGGTGGGGCCGGGTGTGCGTGTGGGCCGACATGGCCGCCTCCGTGACTCCGTAGGTCTGCGGTTCGATGCTTCAAACCTACGGATCATGGGGTCCTCGGCCCATCCGGTGACCCACCCACTTCACCCTGAGCCTGACCCCCTAGGGGATGGTGGTGCTAACCCCCTTGTCCTGTGGCTCGGATCGCCTCCGGGGCGCTCGCCGGGCAGCGGCCAACTCCCGGGTCAGGGCGAGGCGATGGAGGCGATGATCGCGATCACGACGGTAATGGCGATCATGGCTCCGAAGACGTAGAGGAGCTTCTTCTGGCCGTCTTGGGGGTTCGGGTCGAGCACAGGCATGGAACCAGTCTCGCACCTCAGCGTTCGTCCTCGATCGTCCGGTCCCGCCCGGCCAGGACGCCGACCGCCATCTGCGGCACGATCAGCCCCGCCATCAGCGCGATCGGCAGCTCCCAGCCGCCGCTGTGCTGGTAGAGCACGCCCACCAGCAGCGGGCCGGGGATCGAGATCAGATAGCCGGTGGACTGAACGAAGGCCGACAGGCGCCCGACTCCGGCGCCGGTGCGCGAGCGCATACCGATCATGGTGAGGGCGAGCGGGAAGGCGCAGTTGGAGATGCCGAGCAGCACCGCCCACGCCCAGGCTCCGGCGGCGGGTGTGAAGAGCAGGCCCGTGTATCCGGTCAGCCCGCACAGGCCGAGGGCGACGACGATCGGGCCCTGGGTCCTCATCCGGGTGGCGAGCCGCGGGATGACGAAGGCGAGCGGTACGCCCATCACCATGGTCACGGCGAGCAGCACTCCGGCCGTGCCCGCCGGGACCCCGGCGTCGCGGAAGATCTGCGGCATCCAGCCCATGGTGATGTACGCGCCGGTGGCCTGGAGGCCGAAGAAGCAGGCCAGCGCCCAGGCGGTGGGGCTGCGGGTGATCCGGGGCGCCGGGGAGTCCTGGGCCTGTGCGGCGAGCGTGCTCCGATCGGCCGCGCCGCGGTCGCGGGCGAGGCCGATCCAGGGCAGTACGGCGAGGACGGCGAGGAGGGCCCAGATCCCGAGGCCGACGCGCCAACTGCCGCCCAGCGCCTCGGTCATGGGCACGGTCGCGGCCGCGGCGACGGAGGTGCCGAGCGCCAGTGCCATTGAGTAGAGCCCGGTCATGGAGCCGACGCGGTCGGGGAAGTACCGCTTGACGATCACCGGCATCAGGACGTTGCTGACGGCGATGCCCATCAGGGCGAGCGCGCTGGCGGCCAGGAAGCCCGCCGTACCGCCGGCGAAGGGCCTGATCAGCAGGCCGGTGGCGATGGCCGCCATGCCCGCGCAGACGACGGCGCCCGGGCCGAAGCGGCGGGCGAGCCGGGGTGCCGCGATCCCGAAGATCGCGAAGCAGAGCGGCGGCACGGAGGTCAGGACGCCGGCCACGCTGCCGCTCATGTGCAGTCCGACCCTTGCCTCTTCGAGGAGTGCGCCGAGGCTGGTGATGGCGGGGCGGAGATTGAGGGCCGCGAGGACGATCCCGACGACCACGAGGCGGGTGAGCCAGACCGCGGGCCGCCGGTCCGGAGCGACCACGGCGGTACGGTCGGTGAGGGCGGGGCCATGGGCCTGGGGCTCGCTCAGGGTCTGGGTCGGGGTCTCGTCCTGCATGAGGCCATCATAGAATCATGGGATGATTGGTTGTCCAATCCTTCACCACTCTCGTACGCAAGGAGCACCATGGCGCTGACCTCTCCCCGGCGTTCCGCGCTCTCCGATCAGGTGATCGCCGAGCTGCGGAACCAGATCACCTCGGGCGAGTGGCCGGTGGGCTCGCGCATCCCCACCGAACCGGAACTGGTCGAGCAGCTGGGCGTGGCCCGCAACACCGTCCGCGAGGCGGTCCGCGCGCTCGCCCACAACGGCCTTCTGGACATCCGCCAGGGTTCGGGGACGTATGTCGTGGCGACGAGCGAGCTGGCCGGCGTCATGCACCGCCGCTTCGCCGACGCCGACCCGCGGCACATCGCCGAGCTGCGCTCCACGCTGGAGTCCTCGGCCGCCAGGCTGGCCGCGCAGCGGCGTACGGCCAAGGACCTGAAGCAACTGGACACGCTTCTGGCCCGGCGCGAGGAGGCCTGGGCATCGGGGGACGCTGAGCAGTTCGTCGCCGCCGACGCGACCTTCCATCTCGCGGTGGTCGCGGCCTCGCACAACGAGGTGCTCAGCGAGCTCTACGCGGACCTGGGCGATCTGCTGCGCGACTGGCTCCGCGACGACGTGGGCCACGAACTGCGCCCTGAGCACCACATGGATCACGCGCGGATGGTCGAGGCGATCCGCGAGGGCGACGGCGACACGGCGGCGACCGAGGCGGCGGGCTATCCGTTCATGTGCCCGCGGACTCCCGCAGGAGCTGATGGCTGATCCAGACGGCGCCGATCTCTTTCCAGCAGCGGTCGGTGAGTTCCGCGTAGCCGGCGGGGCCCACCTCGACGGGCGCGCTGTCCGCGTCGATGTCCCACCAGCGCTCGCACTCGACATGCAGCCGGACGCGGTCGACGGAGGGGTACGGGTTGTGGCAGTAGGCGGTGGCCCGGGAGCCCTCGATGACGGTGCGGCAGTCGGCCTCGTACCTCTGCGGCCGGGGCGGGGGCTCCGGCTCTTGGCGGTGCGGCTGGGAGACGGCGGCCGGCGCCGCCCACACGAGGACGGTCACGGTGGCCGGTACGAACGCGGAGCGCCAGGTCGTCACCACAAGCGGGACCTCCTCGGCCGTACTGCGGCAGGGTGGCCGCGGCTGCACCACAAGGGGGATTGCTCCTCAAGCCTCGCCGCCGGGGGGCGGTACCGCGCGGCTTCGGGGGCCGAACGGGCGACGCCCCGTCCCCCGCGCGCTGCGGGGAACGGGGCGTCGATGCCCTACGAAAGGGCTGTACGGAAGGGCCCTACGAAGAGGTCGTACGCGAGGCTAGGCGCCCATCATGTGCACGCCGCCGTCCACGTGGACGATCTCGCCGGTGGTCTTCGGGAACCAGTCCGAGAGCAGGGCGACGACACCGCGGCCGGCCGGCTCAGGGTCCGCCATGTTCCACTCCAGCGGGGAGCGGTGGTTCCACACGTCCGCGAGCTCCGAGAAGCCCGGGATGGACTTGGCGGCCATGGAACCGATGGGTCCGGCCGAGATCAGGTTGCAGCGGATGTTCTGCTTGCCCAGGTCACGGGCGAGGTAGCGGGAGGTGGCCTCCAGCGCCGCCTTCGCCGGGCCCATCCAGTCGTACTGCGGCCAGGCGAACTGCGCGTCGAAGGTGAGGCCGACGACCGAACCGCCCTCCTGCATCAGCGGCAGGCAGGCCATCGTCAGCGACTTCAGGGAGAACGCCGAGACGTGCATCGCGGTCGAGACGGACTCGAACGGGGTGTTGAGGAAGTTGCCGCCGAGGGCGTCCTGCGGAGCGAAGCCGATGGAGTGGACGACACCGTCGAGGCTGCCGAGCTCCTCACGGACCAGGTCGGCGAGCCGGTCCAAGTGCTCGCTGTTGGTCACATCCAGCTCGATGACCTTGGCGGGCTTGGGCAGCTTCCTGGCGATGCGCTCGGTCAGCGTAGGCCGGGGAAAGGCGGTGAGGATGACCTCGGCGCCCTGCTCCTGTGCCAGCTTCGCGGTGTGGAAGGCGATGGAGGACTCCATCAGCACACCGGTGATCAGGATGCGCTTGCCGGCGAGGATTCCACTCATGTGATCAGTGACCCATGCCCAATCCGCCGTCAACGGGGATGACGGCTCCAGTGATGTACGAGGCGTCGTCGGAGGCGAGGAAGCGCACCGTGGCGGCGATCTCCTCCGGCTTCGCGTAACGGCCGAGCGGCACCTGCGAGACGATGCCCGCGCGCTGCTCGTCGGTGAGCACCTTGGTCATGTCGGTGTCGACAAAACCGGGCGCGACGACGTTGAAGGTGATGTTCCGCGAACCGAGTTCGCGGGCGAGCGAGCGGGCGAAGCCGACGAGACCCGCCTTGGAGGCGGCGTAGTTGGCCTGTCCCGCCGAGCCCAGCAGCCCGACCACGGAGGAGACCAGCACGACGCGGCCCTTCTTGGCGCGCAGCATGGCGCGGTTGGCGCGCTTGACGACCCGGAAGGTGCCGGTGAGGTTGGTGTCGAGGACGGAGGTGAAGTCCTCCTCGGACATCCGCATCAGCAGCTGGTCCTTGGTGACACCGGCGTTGGCCACCAGCACCTCGACGGGACCGTGCTTCTCCTCGATCTCCTTGTAGGCCTGCTCCACCTGCTCGGAGTCGGTGATGTCGCACTTGACGGCCAGGAAGCCGGCGGGCGGCTCGCCGGAGCGGTAGGTGATCGCTACCTTGTCGCCGCCTTCGGCGAACGCGCTGGCGATGGCGAGGCCGATGCCCCGGTTTCCTCCGGTGACGAGAACCGAGCGGCTCAACGGATCACCCTTTCGATAGCGGTCTGGTACTCGAAAACCTATCGGTCCGGCACCCCCCGCGGAGAATCGGGCCCTGACAGCGCCTTCATCCAGTCCCTGTCGGGTCCCTACAGAATGGCGCTGGGCAAGGGCCCCTTCGGCGCGACATGATCGGGACGACCGTCTCAACGACAGGAGACATCCGTGCCTCATTCTCTCGACGAAGCCTTCACGGCACTGCCGCTGCGGGCACTCGCCGACGCGGCACTCGCCCGGGCGCGTGCGCTCGGCGCCGAGCACGCCGACTTCCGCTTCGAGCGCGTACGCAGTGCGGCGTGGCGGCTGCGCGACGCCAAGCCCGCCGGCTCTTCCGATACCACCGACATCGGGTACGCGGTGCGGGTGGTGCACGGCAGCGCCTGGGGGTTCGCCTCCGGGGTGGACATGACCATGGACGCGGCCGCCCGGGTCGCGGGCCAGGCGGTCGCCATGGCCAAGCTGTCGGCGAAGGTGATCGCCGCGGCCGGCTCCGACGAGCGGGTGGAGCTGGCCGAGGAGCCGGTGCACGCGGACCGCACCTGGATCTCCTCGTACGAGATCAACCCGTTCGAGGTGCCCGACGAGGACAAGACGGCGCTGCTCGCGGAGTGGAGCAACCGGCTGCTGCGGGCGGAGGGCGTGGCACATGTGGACGCGTCGCTGCTCACCGTGCAGGAGAACAAGTTCTACGCGGACACGACGGGCACCGTCACCACCCAGCAGCGGGTGCGGCTGCATCCGGCGCTCACGGCCGTCGCGGTCGACGAGTCGACGGGCGAGTTCGACTCGATGCGCACGATCGCCCCGCCGGCGGGCCGCGGCTGGGAGTATCTGACCGGCACGGGCTGGGACTGGGACGCCGAGCTGGAGCAGATCCCGGGGCTGCTGGCGGAGAAGATGCGCGCGCCGAGCGTCGAGGCCGGGCGCTACGACCTGGTCGTGGACCCGTCGAATCTCTGGCTGACCATCCATGAGTCGATCGGCCACGCCACCGAGCTGGACCGGGCGCTGGGGTACGAGGCGGCCTACGCGGGGACGTCCTTCGCCACCTTCGACAAGCTGGGGAAGCTGGCGTACGGCTCGTCGGTGATGAATGTGACCGGCGACCGGACCGCGGAGCACGGGCTCGCGACCATCGGCTACGACGACGAGGGCGTCGAGGCGCAGTCGTGGGACCTGGTCAAGGACGGGACGCTGGTGGGCTACCAGCTGGACCGGCGGATCGCGAAGCTGACGGGCCTCGGCCGTTCCAACGGCTGCGCGTTCGCGGACTCCCCCGGTCATGTGCCGGTGCAGCGGATGGCGAACGTGTCCCTGCAACCGGATCCGGGCGGGCTCTCCACGGAGGATCTGATCGGCGGGGTGGAGCGCGGGATCTATGTGGTCGGCGACCGGTCGTGGTCGATCGACATGCAGCGCTACAACTTCCAGTTCACCGGGCAGCGCTTCTTCCGCATCGAGAACGGCAAGCTGGCGGGTCAGCTGCGCGATGTCGCGTACCAGGCGACGACGACGGACTTCTGGGGCTCGATGGAGAAGGTGGGCGGCCCGCAGACCTACGTCCTGGGCGGCGCCTTCAACTGCGGCAAGGCCCAGCCGGGCCAGGTCGCGGCGGTCTCCCACGGCTGCCCGTCCGCGCTGTTCCGCGGCGTGAACATTCTCAACACGACTCAGGAGGCCGGTCGATGAGCCGCACCAGCAAGCCGCACGAGATCGTCGAGCGGGCCCTCGAACTGTCCACCGCCGACAGTTGCGTGGTCATCGCCGACGAGCACTCCTCCGCCAATCTGCGCTGGGCGGGCAATGCCCTGACCACCAACGGTGTCACCCGCGGCCGCACCCTCACCGTCGTCGCCACCGTCGACGGCTCCGAGGGCACCGCGTCCGGTGTCGTATCGCGCTCCGCCGTGACCGCGGACGACCTGGAGCCGCTCGTACGTGCCGCCGAGGCCGCCGCGCGCGGGGCGGCCCCCGCCGAGGACGCGCAGCCGCTCGTCGAACAGGTCCCCGCGTCCCCCGACTTCACCGACGCGCCCGAGGAAACCTCCTCCGCCGTCTTCGCGGACTTCGCGCCCGCGCTGGGCGAGGCGTTCGCCCGCGCCAGGGCCGGCGGGCGTGAGCTGTACGGCTTCGCCAACCACGAGCTCACCTCCACCTACCTCGGTACGTCGACGGGTCTGCGGCTGCGCCACGACCAGCCCAACGGCACGCTGGAGCTCAACGCCAAGTCCCCCGACCGTTCCCGTTCCGCCTGGGCGGGCCGCTCGACGCGGGACTTCAAGGACGTCGACCCCGCGCTGCTCGACGCGGAGCTGGCAGGCCGGCTCGGCTGGGCCGAGCGCCGGATCGATCTGCCCGCGGGCCGGTACGAGACGCTGCTGCCGCCCACCGCGGTGGCCGATCTGCTGATCTACCAGCTGTGGTCGTCGACGGCCCGGGACGCGGCCGAGGGCCGTACGGTCTTCTCCAAGCCGGGCGGCGGCACCCGTATCGGCGAGACGCTCTCGCCGCTGCCGCTGACCCTGCGCAGCGACCCGCACGAATCTGGTCTGGAGTCCGCGCCGTTCGTGATCGCGCACTCCTCGGGCGACGACGCGTCGGTCTTCGACAACGGCCTGCCGCTGTCGGCGACGGACTGGGTACGCGACGGAAAGCTGGAGCACCTGGTCACCACCCGGCACAGTGCCGCCCTGACCGGCCTGCCCGTCGCCCCCGGAGCGGGCAATCTGATCCTGGACGGCGGCGGCGAGCGCTCGCTGGACGAGATGGTCTCGGCGACCGCCCGCGGGCTGCTGCTGACCTGCCTCTGGTACATCCGCGAGGTCGACCCGGCGACGCTCCTGCTGACCGGGCTGACCAGGGACGGCGTCTACCTCGTCGAGAACGGCGAGGTGGTCGGCGAGGTGAACAACTTCCGCTTCAACGAGTCGCCCGTCGATCTGCTCTCGCGGACCACCGAGGCGGGACGTACCGAGAAAACGCTGCCGCGGGAGTGGGGCGACTGGTTCACCCGGGCCGCGATGCCCGCGCTGCGCATCCCGGATTTCAATATGAGTTCGGTCAGCCAGGGCGTATAACCTCGTACTCGTCCCTGGACACACCGAATGGCACATCGAAGGAGACGCGAGAGACGTGACGGACATCGTCGACGAACTGCAGTGGCGTGGGCTGATCGCCCTCTCCACTGACGAGGACGCATTGCGCAAGGCGTTCGCGGACGGTCCCGTCACCTTCTATTGCGGCTTCGACCCGACCGCGCCCAGCCTGCACCTGGGCAATCTGGTCCAGATCCTCACCATGCGCCGGATCCAGCTGGCGGGGAACCGCCCGCTGGGTCTGGTCGGCGGCGCCACCGGTCTGATCGGTGACCCGAAGCCGAACTCCGAGCGCACGCTCAACGCGCCGGAGGTCGTCGCGGGCTGGGTGGAGCGGCTGCGCGGGCAGATCGAGCGCTTCCTCGACTTCGAGGGCGCCCACGCCGCGACCATGGTCAACAACCTGGACTGGACGGCGGGCCTGTCGGCGATCGACTTCCTGCGCGACATCGGCAAGTACTTCCGGGTCAACAAGATGATCGCGAAGGAGGCGGTCGCCCGGCGGCTGAACTCCGACGCGGGCATCAGCTACACCGAGTTCAGCTACCAGATCCTGCAGGGCATGGACTTCCTGGAGCTGAACCGGCGGTACGGCTGCACGCTGCAGACCGGCGGCAGCGACCAGTGGGGCAATCTGACCGCGGGCACCGACCTGATCCACCGGGTCGAGCCGGAGGCCGAGGTGCACGCGCTGGCCACCCCGCTGATCACCAAGGCGGACGGTACGAAGTTCGGCAAGACGGAGACCGGCACGGTCTGGCTCGACCCGGAGCGCACGACTCCGTACGCCTTCTACCAGTTCTGGCTGAACGCGGACGACCGGGACGTCTCCAAGTTCCTGCGGATCTTCAGCTTCAGGTCCCGCGAGGAGATCGAGGAGCTGGAGGCGCTGACCGCGGAGCGGCCGCAGGCGCGTGCCGCGCAGCGGGCGCTGGCGGAGGAGCTGACGACGCTCGTACACGGCGCGGACGAGTGCGCGGCCGTCGTCAATGCCTCGAAGGCACTGTTCGGGCAGGGCGAGCTGGCCGGGCTCGACGAGCCGACGCTGCGGGCGGCGCTCTCCGAGCTGCCGCATGCCCAGGTCGCCGAGCTGGCTCCGGTCGTGGACCTGTTCGCGGAGGTGGGGCTCGTGGCCAGCAAGTCGGCCGCCCGCCGGACCGTGAAGGAGGGCGGGGCCTACGTGAACAACGTCAAGGTCGCCGCGGAGGACGCGGTGCCGGCGCGTGAGGATCTGCTGCACGGGCGCTGGCTGGTGCTGCGCCGCGGCAAGAAGAACCTGGCCGCGGTCGAGGTCACCGCGGGCTGACCGGCTGCGCCGATGGCTCCGCCCCGGACCCCTGCTGCGGGGTTCGGGGCGGAGCCTTTGCCGGAGCTCAGGCTCTTTGCCTGTTGCCGCGTACGGCGGTGTAGGCCATGTCCCCCAGGAGCACGATCACCACGGCCGCCGCGAGCTGGAGTACGTGACGTCCCCAGTCGATGCCGCTGGTCTCGTCGATGCCGAACCCACGTGCCAGCGCATTGCCGATCAAGGCGCCGATGATGCCGAAGATGGTGGTCAGCCAGAGCGGACTGTGCTGCTTGCCCGGGATGATCGCCTTGGCGATCAGACCGAGCACGAATCCCACGATGATCGCCCACAACCAGCCCATGGCTGCCTCCTCGTACAACTCTGCGTGAGCGGTTACGCCTCAGTCTCGGCCCGCCCGCCGTACAGCGCATGTCGGGCACAGCCATACGCTCTACGACGCAGCCGCGACCACGCAGGTGGGCCCGCCCCGGTCTCGTAGGTGTCCGATGCGCGGCGTACGGTGGAAGGCGTCAGGACCGGGGAGTGTCCGACGCGGAAATCGGGTGGTGGAACGTGATGCGGAAGCATGGCAGCACGGAGGTCTTCCGGATCACGGGAGCGCGCCAGGGTCTCGCGGACGATGTGCGCGGACGGGAGCGCCGCTATGTGATCTCGATGTCGGTACGGACCGTGGCGGTGATCCTTGCCGTGGTCCTGTGGAATGTGGAACGCCCTGTGGCGATCGTGGCGCTGGTGCTCGGCGGGATTCTCCCCTACATCTCCGTGGTGATCGCCAACGCGGGCCGGGAGAGCGCCCCTTCAGCCCCCTCGACGTTCGTCCCCGCACCGTCCCGGCCGATGATCGCGCCGGTCTCCCCGCCCACCGCCGCGGAAGGAGAGCCGGAAGCCGACGGAGCCCGGCAGGAGGCCCAGGGGCGGGAACAGAGCTGATTCCAGGGGCTCCGAAGCTCAGGAAAAGCTCAGATCAATCATGAAGTTCCGGTGCACCTCACCCCACTCCCCGTGACATACTTCGTAGGCGCTCCGCATCCCCCGTCGGAGCGACGGACCGACGCCGGGCAGCTCCCCCCGTGGCTGCTCGGCGTCGCCATGTAGTGGCCATTTCGGTATGGACGTAAGAGTGAGTGACGAGACCCCGATCTGCTCCGCGAAGGGCTGCCGCGCCGAGGCCGTCTGGGTGCTCGCGTGGAACAACCCGAAGCTGCACACTCCGGAGCGCCGCAAGACCTGGCTCGCCTGTGACGAGCACCGCGAGCACCTGTCCAACTTCCTTGGCCTGCGCGGCTTTCTGAAGGATGTCGTGACGCTGGAGGAGTGGGAGCGCAATCCGGGCGCCGGAGGCTCAGCCGCCGATCGCTGACATCGGGCGGTCGGGCTGCAGGAACGACGGGTCGTCGAGGCCCGAGCCCGCCTTCTTGCCCCACATCGCCAGCTTCCATATACGGGCGATCTCCTCGTCCGGCGCGTCCGAGCGCAGGGCGGACCGCAGGTCCGTCTCCTCGCGGGCGAACAGACAGTTGCGCACCTGGCCGTCGGCGGTGAGCCTGGTGCGGTCGCAGGCGGAGCAGAAGGGGCGGGTGACGGAGGCGATGACCCCGACGCGGTGCGGCCCGCCGTCCACGATCCAGCGCTCGGCGGGCGCGGAGCCCCGCTCCTGCTCGCCCTCGGCGGTGAGTGTGAAGCGCGTACGCAGCGACTCGAGGATGTCGCCCGCGGTGATCATGCCGTCGCGCTTCCAGCCGTGCTGGGCGTCCAGTGGCATCTGCTCGATGAAGCGCAGCTCGTAGGCATGGGCGACGGCCCAGGCCAGCAGCTCGGGGGCCTCGTCGTCATTGAGGCCCGGCATCAGGACCGTGTTGACCTTGACCGGGGTGAGGCCCGCGTCGCGGGCGGCTTCCAGGCCGTCCAGCACGTCGTGGTGGCGGTCCCGGCGGGTGAGGGTCTTGAAGACCTCGGGCCGCAGGGTGTCCAGCGAGACATTGACCCGGTCCAGGCCCGCGGCCTTGAGGGCGGCCGCGGTGCGCTTGAGACCTATGCCATTGGTGGTCAGGGACATCTTGGGGCGGGGTTCGAGGGCGGCGCAGCGCTCCACTATCCCGACCAGGCCGGGCCGCAGCAGCGGCTCCCCACCGGTGAAACGGACCTCGGTGATGCCGAGATCGGTGACGGCGATACGGATCAGCCGGACGATCTCGTCGTCACTCAGCAGATCGGGCTTGGCGAGCCACTGCAGGCCCTCTTCCGGCATACAGTACGTACACCGCAGATTGCAGCGGTCGGTGAGTGAAACACGCAGGTCAGTGGCCACACGGCCATAAGTGTCGATGAGCACGGTGGGCCCCCTCCCCGGTTCAGCGGATCTTATTGCTACCGAGCCTACGCCAGACCACCGACAACATACGGGGCCCGATTGTCACGAGGAGCGGTGCGGCCGCGTCGTAGGACTCTACGACGCGGCCGCGGCAGGGACTCGTACGATGCCGTCCTGCTCCAGGCTCAGTGGGCTCCGGTGCCGGTGAGGGACTTGACCTCGAGCTCCGCGTACTTGCCCTTGTCGGGCTCCTCCTTGGACAGCACGGTGCCGAGCCAGCCGAGCAGGAAGCCCAGCGGGATCGACACGATGCCCGGGTTCTCCAGCGGGAACCAGTAGAAGTCCGCCTCCTTGAACATGGAGGTGGGCTTGCCGGAGACGACCGGCGAGAAGAGCACCAGCACCACGGCCGAGGTCAGACCGCCGTAGATGGACCACAGGGCGCCCTGCGTGGTGAACCTCTTCCAGAACAGGCTGTAGAGGATCGTCGGCAGGTTCGCGGACGCGGCGACCGCGAAGGCGAGGGCGACGAGACCGGCGACGTTCAGATCGCGTGCCATCGCGCCGAGCGCGATGGAGACGATGCCGATGGCGACCGTCGCCCAGCGTGCCGCCCGGACCTCTTCCTTGTCGGTCGCCTTGCCCTTGCGGATGACGTTCGCGTAGATGTCGTGCGCGAAGGAGGACGAGGAGGCCAGGGTCAGGCCCGCGACCACCGCGAGGATGGTGGCGAAGGCGACCGCGGAGATCACCGCCAGCAGGACGGAGCCTCCCGTGGAGCCCGAGCCGCCGCCGATCTCCAGGGCCGCCAGTGGCGCCGCCGTATTGCCCGCCTTGTTGGAGGCGATGATGTCGCCGGGCTTGAGCAGGGCCGCCGCGCCGAAGCCGAGCACGATGGTCATCAGATAGAAGGCGCCGATGATGCCGATCGCCCAGTTGACCGACTTACGCGCGGCCTTGGCGGTGGGCACGGTGTAGAAGCGGATCAGGATGTGCGGCAGTCCCGCGGTGCCGAGCACCAGCGCGATGCCGAGCGAGATGAAGTCCAGCTTCGATGTGCCGGTCTTGCCGTACTTGAGCCCCGGCTCCAGGAAGGACGCTCCCTTTCCGCTGTTCTCGGCCGCCTTGCCGAGCAGGTCGGAGAGGTTGAAGTTGAACTTCAGCAGGATCAGGAAGGTGATGAGCACGGTGCCCGCGATGAGCAGGACCGCCTTGACCATCTGCACCCAGGTGGTGCCCTTCATGCCGCCGATGGTCACGTACACGATCATCAGTACGCCGACCAGGGCGACGATCGCGATCTTGCCCGCGTCGCTGGTGATGCCGAGCAGCAGCGAGACCAGCACGCCCGCGCCCGCCATCTGCGCCAGCAGATAGAAGATCGAGACGACGATGGTGGAGGTGCCCGCGGCGGTACGGACCGGGCGCTGGCGCATGCGGTAGGCGAGGACGTCGCCCATCGTGTAGCGGCCGGAGTTGCGCAGCGGTTCGGCGACCAGCAGCAGCGCGACCAGCCAGGCGACGAGGAAGCCGATCGAGTAGAGGAAGCCGTCGTAGCCGAAGAGGGCGATGGCGCCCGCGATACCGAGGAAGGACGCGGCGGACATGTAGTCGCCGGAGACCGCGAGTCCGTTCTGGAAACCGGTGAACTGGCGGCCGCCCGCGTAGAAGTCGGCGGCGTTCTTGGTCTGGCGTCCGGCCCACACGGTGATGAACAGGGTGGCGACGACGAAGCACGCGAAGAGCGTGATGATCAGCGGCCGGTGTTCGCTCGCTTCTTCGGCGGCGAGCTGGACCGTGGGATACGCGGCGTACGCGGCGCTCATGCGTCGTCCTCCATGCGGGACTTGATCGCCTCGGCCTTGGGGTCGAGCTTCTCGGCTGCGTGCCGCGAGTAGAGCCAGGCGATGAGGAACGTGGTGGCGAACTGGGCGAGTCCGAAGACGAGGGCGACATTGATGTTGCCGAAGAGCTTGGTGCCCATAAAGCCGCCCGCGTAGTTGGACAGCAGTACGTAGAGCAGGTACCAGGCGATGAAGGCGACGGTCAGGGGAAAGGCGAAGGAGCGGTATGTGCGGCGCAGTTCGCCGAATTCCGCGCTCTCCTGCACCTCGACGAACGACTCTGTCGTGGGCTGAACGGGGCTGGTGTCCGTACCGCCCTGGGGCGGCGGTGCATCGGTGGCCACGGAATCTCCTCGCGACGCGGGTGCGGTGGGGTTGGACATGGGGACCTCACTGGTCGGGGGTGCTTTTGATGTTGCTCCACCCCCTGACAACGGCACGGAGAGCACGCCGGGCCGGTTCAACATCGGCCTCTTTCTTCCCGATTTCTTCCTGAACTCATTGATGGCGGCACATGATCGGCGATAGCTTCGCTCGTCATGTACCCGCTCATTCGCAACAGGGGTGTCTGGGCGGGTTTGTCACGGATGATGAGGAGAACCCATGGCTCATCTGGGATCCAGACGGCGGCGCGCACTCGCTCTGCCCGCAGGTCTGGCGCTCACGGCCTCGCTCGGTTTCCTTCCCGCGGGGGCCGCATCCGCGGCCCCGGCGGACGAGGTACCCGCCGCGGTCGTGACCGACGGCCCGAAGCTGTCGTACGTCGTGAACGTCAAGGGCGGGCACCACGCCGCCACATCGGTGAAGAAGGCGATAGCCAAGGCCGGCGGCACGGTGGTGATCGCCTATGACCAGATAGGCGTCATCGTCGTCCACTCGCAGAACCCCGACTTCGCCAAGACGATCCGTCAGGTCCGGGGCGTGGCCTCGGCGGGCGCGACGCGCACCGCGCCGATCGCCCCCGCGAGCGACACGGCGATCGACTCCGAGCGCCCGCTGACGGCCGAAGAGGCGAAGACCGCGGCCGCGCAGGCGGACGCCGGTCAGGACCCGCTTGAGCCCCTCCAGTGGGACCTGCCCGCCATCAAGGCGGACAAGGCACACGAGAAGACGCTGGGCAGCAAGAAGGTCACGGTCGCGGTCATCGACACGGGTGTCGACGACACCCACCCCGATCTCGCGCCGAACTTCGACGTCGCGGCGTCCGCCAACTGTGTGAGCGGCAAGCCCGACACGACTCCCGGCTCCTGGCGGCCGGCCGCCAACGAGAGCGACCACGGCACGCATGTCGCGGGCACGATAGCCGCGGCCAAGAACGGCGTCGGCATCACGGGTGTCGCCCCGGGCGTCAAGGTCTCCGGCATCAAGGTGTCGACCACGGACGGCTTCTTCTACACCGAGGCCGTCGTCTGCGGCTTCGTGTGGGCCGCCGAGCACGGCGTCGACGTGACCAACAACAGCTACTACACCGACCCGTGGCTGTTCAACTGCAAGAACGACCTCGACCAGGGCGCTCTCGTCGAGGCGCACCGCCGGGCCATCGGCTACGCGGAGCACAAGGGCGTGGTGAACGTCGCCGCGGCCGGCAACTCCAAGATGGACCTCGCCGCCGACGAGCTCACCGACACGACGAGCCCGAACGACACCACCCCGGGCACGCGGGTCATCAACCCCCGTGAGTGCCTGGACATTCCGACCCAGATTCCCGGGGTCGTCACTGTCTCGGCGCTGGGTGCGAAGAACCTGAAGTCCTCGTACTCCAACTACGGTCTCGGCGTCATCGACATCTCCGCCCCCGGCGGTGACTCGACGGCCTTCCAGAAGCCGGACGCGCCGGCCGTCGACGGCCGGATCCTGTCCACGCTGCCGGGCGGCAAGTACGGCTACAAGGCCGGTACGTCGATGGCCTCGCCGCATGTCGCGGGCGTCGTCGCGCTCATCAAGTCGAAGCACCCGCACGCTTCGGCGGCCGCGGTGAAGGCCCTGCTGTACGGGGAGGCGGACGACACGGCCTGCACGAACCCGTACGACATCAACGGGGACGGCACCATCGACGCGGTGTGCGAGGGCGGCACCCGCAAGAACAGCTTCTACGGCACCGGTGTCGCGGACGCGCTGGACGCGGTTCGCCGCTGACGGCTGAGGAGTTCAGGGGGCCGGACGCGCGGGTCGCGTCCGGCCTCTCCGCGCTGTGTCACGGCTTGATGAGGACCTTCAGCGCGGTGCGCTCGTCCATCGCCCGGTAGCCCGCGGGAACACCGTCGAGGCCGACCGACAGGTCGAAGACCGGCGACGGGTCGATCGTGCCGTCGAGTATGTCGGGCAGCAGTTCGGGGATGTACGCGCGCACGGGGGCGACGCCGCCGCGCAGGGCGATGTTCCGGTCGAACATGACGCCCAGGTCCAGGCCGGTGCCGCTGCCGTGGGGCACGCCGACATAGCCGATCGCGCCGCCGTCGCGGGCGATCCCGACGGCCGTACGCATCGACTGCTCGGTGCCGACGGCCTCGATGACGGCATGCGCGCCCTGCCCGCCGGTCAGTTCACGGACGGCCGCGACGGCGGCGTCGCCGCGCTCGGCGACGACATCGGTGGCGCCGAAGGTCCTGGCGATGTCGGTACGCACCTGGTGGCGGCCGAGCGCGATGATCCGTTCGGCGCCGAGCCGCCTGGCGGCCAGCACTCCGCACAGGCCGACCGCGCCGTCGCCGACGACCGCGACGGTGGAGCCCTTGGTGACTCCCGCGCCGATGGCGGCGTGGTGCCCGGTGCCCATGACGTCGGAGAGCGCGAGCAGCGCGGTCAGCAGCCGGTCGTCGGACGCGGCGTCCGCGGGGAGCTTGACGAGGGTGCCGTCGGCGAAGGGAACGCGTACGGCCTCGCCCTGGCCGCCGTCGGACGCCTGGCCCCCGGCGTCGATCGAGCCCCAGAAGCCGCCCTGCGGGCAGGAGGTCTGCAGGCCTTCGGCGCAGTACTCGCAGCTGCCGTCGGACCAGACGAACGGAGCGACGACCAGATCGCCGGGCTCGAAGCCGGTGACCGCGGAACCGGCCTCCTCGACGACGCCCAGGAACTCGTGGCCGATCCGCTGTCCCGGCTTTCGGGCCGACTCACCGCGGTACGCCCACAGGTCGCTGCCGCAGATACAGGCGCGCAGGACGCGCAGCACCACATCGGTCGGCTGCTGGATCGCGGGGTCGGGCACCTCCTCCACGCGGATGTCGTGCGGGGCGTGGATGACGGTGGCGCGCATGGGGCAGGTCCTTGCTGATCAGACAGTGGGACGTGGAACGGGCTTTTCACGGTACGCCTGTGCGAGCAGTACCTGTGCGCCGAGATACGTCAGCATGATCCAGAAGTCGGGGCGCGGCAGCTGCGGCCAGTCGGCGACACCGGTGGCGATGAGCATGTCGGAGAGCAGGAAGAGCGCCCCGCCCAGCCCGACCGGGAGCCCGAGACGCGACGAGCGGTAGGCCATGGCGGTGAGCAGCACGCTGTATCCGGCGACCGGAACGCGCAGCTCGGCCGGAAGGTCCGGCCAGAGCGCGGCGACGGCCGCGACCAGTGCGATGCCGTAGCCGATGCCCAGCCCGGGGTGTGTACGCCCCCGCCCGAAGAGCAGCAGGTAGCAGACGTGCCCGGCCGCGAAGCACCCCATACCGAGAAGGAAGGCGATGTCGGCCGAGGCCAGCAGGAGCACGTCCCCGCCCCAGCCGCAGAGCAGCGCGGCGACCAGCAGCCGCCGCCCGCCCCGCGCGTACACATGGCCCGCGAGCAGCGGCATGAGGAGGGGTTTGGCGATCTGATGGCCGGCCTCGGCACCTGCGAGGAGGGAGCCGAGGTCGACGGCGACGGCGAGGCCGAAGGCGATGAGCAGGACACGGGCGAGCGCCTCGCGGCCCGAGCGGGATTCCGCGGCCGCCTGCCTGCGGCCCAGGTCGCGGGCGCCGACGCCTTCCGGTGTGCTCACGCGGCCGGCCGCGCGGCGGCGGGCTGCCAGCCGGGCCCGCGGAAGACGCGCCCGGCCCGCTCGCGCCAGGTGCTCGCCGCCCGTACGTCCCTCGCGATGGCCGCGTACTCGTGTGTCGCGACCCGCAGCGGGTTGTACGTGGCGATGTTCTTGGTGAGCCCGAAGACGGGCCGCTCGGTCTCCGGTGCGAAGGACCCGAAGAGCCGGTCCCACACGATGAGGATCCCGCCGAAGTTCCGGTCCAGGTAACCGCCTTGGGAGGCGTGGTGCACCCGGTGGTGGGAGGGCGTGTTCAGTACGTACTCGAAGGGCCGAGGCAGCTTGTCGATCCGCTCGGTGTGCACCCAGAACTGGTAGACGAGGTTGGCCGAGGAGCAGAAGGCGAGCGCGGCGGGATGCACTCCGCACGCGATGAGCGGCAGATAGAACGGCCAGACGGTCAGGCTCGTCCAGGGCTGGCGCAGCGCGGTGCTGAGGTTGAACTTCCGGCTGGAGTGGTGGACGACATGGCAGGCCCACAGGATCCGGATGACGTGGTGGCCCCGGTGGGACCAGTAGTAGAAGAAGTCCTGCGCGAGCAGCATCAGCGGCACGATCCACCACAGGAGGGGGACGCGGGCCGGGGTGAGCTCGTACACCGCGGTGTAGATCGCGACGATGGGGATCTTCCAGAGGAAGTCGAAGCCGAGACTGCCGAGCCCCATACCGATGCTGGTGGCGGCGTCCTTGGTCTCGTAGCCTGCGGCGTCCTCGTCGGGATGGATCCGGTAGCTCACGATCTCCAGGACGGTGAGCAGCACGAACGCGGGTATCGACCACAGCACGACATCGGGCAGGTTCGACATGCGAGCACCGTAGAGGCGGGGCGGGGCTACGGCCAGATGTTGCTACCGACAAGTATGTGAGACGACTTGTCAGCTGTAGTTGGTGACTTCTGCCAAGGCGCCCCTCAAACCCCCACCGCGCCGAGCACCGATCCCGCGCCATAGGTGACCGCCATCGCCAGCGCTCCCCCGCCCACGTTCCGCAGCACCGCGGGCCCCGCCGATGCCGCGCCCAGGCGGGCGCTCCACCAGCCCGTGAGGGTCAGGGCCGCGAGGACCGAGAGGACCGTGACCGGCAGGCGCAGCCACGCGGGCGGAAGCACGATCGCCAGCAGGGGCAGCAGCGCGCCCACCGTGAACGCCAGGAAGCTCGCTCCGGCCGCGTGCCACGGGTTGGCCAGCTCGTCCGGGTCGATGCCGAGCTCCACGCGCGCGTGGGCGCGCAGGGCGTCGCGTTCGGTGAGCTGCTCGGCGGCCTCGCGCGCCACGACCTGCGACAGGCCGCGAGCCACCAACAGGCCGGTCAGCTCCTCCAGTTCCTCCTCCGGCTGCTCACGCAGCTCGCGCCGTTCCACGGCCAGGGCCGCCTTCTCGGAGTCGCGCTGGGTGGAGACGGAGACGTACTCGCCGGCCGCCATGGACATCGATCCGGCAAGCAGTCCCGTGAGGCCGGCCGTGAGGAGAGTGGCGCGCGAGTCGGTGGCGCCTGCCACGCCGACGACGATGCCCGCGGTGGACACGACGCCGTCGTTGGCGCCGAGGACCGCGGCACGCAGCCAGTTGAGGCGCGCGCCGAGAGCCCCGCCGTGGGCTTCGTCGTGCGGTGTGTCGGTCACCACGGGAGGGTCTCACCCTGCCTCTCACCAGACGCGCACCGACCCGCCCCGGGCGAACGCGGGGCTGGTCGCCGCCGCCGGGATCTCGGTCAGGGGCTCGGCGATCTCCTCCACCGTCGGGCCGACCTTGGCCGCGATGGGGTCGAGGACGCCGAGGTCGAAGCCGTAGACCCGGGCGGCGTTGCCGCCGGCCATCGCCGCGACCTCGTTCCTCTCCAGCCCCGCGTAGGCGATGCGGAGGCCTTCGCGGGAGTAGGGCGTGGTGCCTTCGTCGTGCGGATAGTCGCAGCCCCACATGATCTTGTCGAGGCCGATCCGGTCGCGCAGCGGCACTTCGTGCGGGCGCATGAAGCTCGCGCCGACGAAGCAGTTCTCGCGCCAGACCTCGCTCGGGCCCCTGCCCATCGAAGCGGCAAGCCCCGCGCCGAACTTGGACTCCGCGGTGGCGGCCCTCGTCGCGGCGGCCACCAGGCGCGCGTGGTAGTAGTCCAGCATGTCGAGCACGCCCGGGATCCAGCCCGAGCCCTGTTCGGTGAGGACCAGCTTCAGCTCCGGGTGGCGGCGGAAGGCCCCGCCGAAGATCAGATGCCACAGGGCCCGGTGCGAGAACCAGGTCGTCTCCACCATGAACACCGCGCGGGCCGCCGGTTCTTCACCCAGCGGCGGCGACGCCGAGCCGCCGTGGTGGTTGACGGGTACGCCGAGCTCGTCGCAGACCGCCCAGATCGGGTCGTACGTCTGCGAGTACAGCTCGGGAAGGCCCGAGCCAGGTGGTGTGCCCGGCAGCAGGATCCCGCCGGTGAGACCCGCGCGGCTCGTGCGGCGGATCTCGCGGACCGCCTCGTCCACGTCGTTGAGCAGGATCTGTGCCACGCCCGCCCGCCGCCCGGGCGCCGCCGCGCAGAAGTCGGCGAGCCAGCGGTTGTGGGCACGCAGCCCGGCCCAGCGCTGTTCGTACTCCTCCCGCGTGGGCGCCGGGGCCATCAGCGAGGCGCTGGGGAAGAACGGCGGGATGGTGTTGGGGAAGACGACCTCGGCGACGATGCCGTCGGCCTCCAGCTCACTGAGGCGGCGCTCCGAATTCCAGTTGCGGTCGGCGGTGTCGGCGAGCAGATCCTCGTACGGATTGACGTACGTGGCAGCCCACGCGTCGAAATCGTCGTGGTACCTCTTCTCCAGATACGGCTTGTAGTCGAGGAGATCGGCCCCGGCGTGGCAGTCGGCCGAGATGACGGTGTAGCGGTCGGCTCCGTCTCTCATGACGAGACCCCCAGGACAGGGAAGTCGTGCTCGGTCAGCCAGTGGCGGCCCACCTCCCGTGACCTCGCCCAGGATGCCTCGACGGCCGACTGATCCTCGGACTGGCCCAGTTCGGCCGGGGTCGGGCCGATGCGCCGGGCGACCGGGGCGAGCACTTCGGTGTCGAAGCCGAAGACGTCCGCGGCGGCCAGGCCCAGCATGCGGCGGGTCTCGGCGACGGGGATGTCGTGGAAGGTTTTCGCCAGCCACGCGCGCGTGTCGGGCCAGGTGCCCTCGGGGTGCGGGAAGTCGCTGCCCCACAGGATGTTGTCGACGCCGATCTCGTAGCGCTGGGCGAGTTCGCGCCGCTTGGTGTTGGTGGCGCAGATGAAGATCTGCCGGTCGAGATACTCGCTCGGCGGCCGCTTCAGCTCGGCGAAGGGCGAGAGCTTCTTGCCGCCGTGCGCGCCGAGATAGAGCCGGTCCATGAACCACAGCTGGTTGGGAAGCCACCAGCAGCCGGACTCGGCGACGCCGAACTTCAGGCCGGGATGGCGCTCGAAGACGCCGGACCAGAGCAGGAACCACAGCGGCCGCGCGGGCCACCAGGTGACCTCGGAGACATAGATGCCGAGGTGGTCGCCGTACTCGTGGCGCGGCGCCGCGCCGGAGTGGGTGACCACCGGCATCCCGCTCTCCGCGGCGGCCGCCCACACCGGGTCGTAACGCCCGTCGTGGTACGGCTCCTTGTCGACCCACATCGAGGGGATCATCAGCGCACCGAGCCCGGACTCCTTGGCCCGGTGGATCTCGGCGACGACCTTCGCGGGCTCCGCCGTGATGGGCAGCAGGGCGACCCCGCAGTGGCGCTCGGGGTTCTGACCGACGAATTCGGCCAGCCAGCGGTTGTGCGCCCGCGCACCCGCCATGCCGAGTTCGGGGTCCTGATCGCCGCTGAGGCCGAGCCCCACTCCGAAGGGCGCGGCGGTCTGGCTGTCGACGGCGTCCGCGTCCGGGAAGACGACCTCGGCCGCCACTCCGTCGCCGTCGAGCTCCTTGAGCCGCTGGGCGGTGTCCCAACCGCCCTTGAGGCCTTCCTCGTTGTCGCTGAACCACTTGTCGGCGAAGGCTTCGTTGCGTACGCCGAGCCGGTTCATCTCCTCGCGGCGGCGGCCCTGCCCGGCGAGGAAGGCGTCGAAGTCCCGGTGGAAGCGGGACTCCAGATAGGGCCGGTACCGCTCGGTCGGCAGTCCGGCGTGACAGTCGGAGGAAATGATCAGGTACGGGTCTGACCTTGACTCTGACATCAGGTGTCCTTCAGTCGAGAATGAAGCTCTCCAGGTACGACGGGTCCGCGCGGTCGAGCATCGACTGCGACCTGGCGCGGATCTGCCGGTCGCTGTGCTCGCTCGCGGGCAGCATCCAGAAACGGTCCGCGCGGATCGAGTCCACGACGAAGTCGGCGACCTCCTCGACCGGGGTGAACCTCACCTCGTGGCCGGCGTCCTTCATCGCCTTCTCCCACTGGTCCAGGCTCCGGTACGGCGTCTTGCGCGGGCGCTCCTTCGCGTACCGCCGGGGCCTGTTGCGGTGCGATTCCCACAGTCCGGTGCGCAGCATGTGCGGCCCCGGGAACAGGACGGACGCGCCCACGCGCGCGTGCTCCGCCTTCAGATGCGCGTACAGCGACTCCGTCATCGTCACCACCGCCGACTTGGTGACCGCGTACACGGACGCGGTGGGCAGCGGCGCGATCCCGCCGTCGCCGGACGAGGTGTTGACGACATGGCCCGGCTCGCCGCTCGCGATCATGCGCGGCACGAAGGCCTGGATGCCGTGGAAGACACCCCAGACGTTGACGGCGAAGGCCCATTTCCAGTCGTTGGGCTCGTGCTCCCACATCCGGCCCTCGGCGCCGGAGCCGACCCCCGCGTTGTTGCACAGCACATGGACGGCGCCGAAGGTGTCGTACGCGGCGTCCGCGAGCCCGAAGACGGAGGCGCGGTCCGCCACGTCGACGGTGTGCGCGAGCACCCGCGCCCCGTCCGCGGCGAGTTCGTCCGCCGCCTTGTGCAGGGCCTGCTCCTCGACGTCCGCGAGGACGACCCCCAGCCCTTCGGCCGCGAACCGCCGTGCCATGGCGAGCCCGATGCCGCTCGCCGCGCCCGTGACGACGGCGACCTGTCCCTGCCTCAGCCGCATCAGGCGCTCCCCGCAGGGGGACCGTCGAGAATCTGCTGCGGGTCGTCGTAACGCTGGTGGATGTAGGGCAGCAGCGCCTGGGCGCTCACCCGCTCGGCGACCCTGCCCTTCTGGTCGCTCGTCTTCTCGCCGATGGTGAGCTCGACGACACGGCGTACGGGCAGGTCCGCGACGGGGTCGTACATCGACTCGCGCAGCACCACATCGCCGGTGAGTTTCTCCAGCTTGCGGAACTTCTCGTTGCGCGTGCAGTGCACGAGTACGGGGTCGGCGTCGAAGCCCTGTCCGTCCACCGCGGGCAGGAACTTGAAGTAGAAGTCGAGCTTCTGAGCCGGTTCGGGCAGCGGCAGCGGGCCGTCCACCGCTCCGCGCACCTCGACGAAGGCGATGCCGTGCCGGGCGAGCACGGCCCGTACGACCAGGCCGTCGCGCTCGACGCCGACCTCGCCCAGCTTCTTCGGCTCGCCGAAGACTTCGCGTCCGCCGATCAGCGCGCGCTCGTGGGTCATCGGCATGACGAGCGGGTACCAGCCCTCGCGTCCGTCGTGCAGCGCCGCGACGGCCACCGAGCCGGCGCCGAGCGGATGGCCGGACAGGTCGACCTTGCTGATACTGGCCCGCACCAGGGGCCGTTCGGTGGGTTTGAGCGGCGGTGGAAGCACGGCCGCCACCGCGTCGGGGTCGCTCTCCCAGACCGCCACGACGCCGGTGGACCAGATGTCGGGAAGCCTGGAGCTGGTTGCGCGGGCCGCGGAGATCTCCGCCTCGGTGCGCGCGCCGTACCGTACGCGTGCCATGTCGTACCGCCCTTCGTCAGTCGGCCTGCCTGTAACACAGTTACACCGAGGCCGATGAAGGGTAAAGAGCCGTGCACGTACCGGAATTGGGGGCACCATGCCGAGAACCGCGCTGACCCGCGAAGAGGTGCTCGAAGCGGCCGCCTCGCTCGTCAAGCAGCACGGCCCGGGGGCCCTCACCATGCGCAAGCTCGCCGCCGAGCTGGGCACGGCAGTCACCTCGATCTACTGGCACGTCGGCAATCGCGAGTCGCTGCTCGACGCACTGGTGGAGCGGACGGTCCAGGAGATGGGCGCGATCCGGGCCATCGGCCGTACGCCCGCGCAGCGCATCGTGTCTATCGCCCGGCGGCTGCGCCGTGAGCTGCGCGAGCGCCCCCATCTGATCGCGATGGTCCATGAACGGGGGCTCACGGAACGGATGTTCCTGCCCGCGCAGCAGGCGCTCGTCCACGAGGTGCACGCCGCCGGACTGCGCGGGGCGCGCGCCGCCGAGGCGGTGCGCGCCGTCCAGTTCCAGGTCGTCGGCTTCGTACTCGTCGAGCGCAACCGGGAACGCTCGCCGGTGCAGTCGCCCGGGGAGCAGGAGCTGTGGGACGCGCGGTCGGCGGAGCACGACCCGGCGCTGGCCCGCGCGCTGGCGCGGCCCGCCGATCCGGAGAAGCTGTTCACCGCCTCCGCCAGGGCACTGGTGAGCGCGCTGCTGGGCCGTGTCTGACAAATCTCGCCTGGCGCGCGACGCCCGGCACGCCCACTCGCTGCGTTGTCGGAGTCATCCAAGTACGTCCAGTACGAGGATGATCCTCCGCCTTGCGATTGCACGCACCGGACGCCGCGCACCCCGCCCTGCGGGCGGACGGCGCTATTTGTCAGACACGGCCCAGCGCCCGCGCGACACACGGTCAGGTGACACCGAGGCGGGCGACACCGACCGTATCTCGCCTGCCTCCGGGGCCCGTTGGCGGCGGTGGCCTGGAACAGCGCACTGCCGGGCAGCTCGCCGCCGCGCCGGACCGGCGGACCGGGCCCATCCGGAGTTGTCAGTGCGGGCCCGTATTCTCTGTGACCATGCTCGACGACCGTACAACCGCAGCTACAGCGTGGCCGGCCGCGTATCCCCAGGGGTACGCGGTCGTCGACGTGGAGACCACCGGACTCGCTCGCGACGACCGGATAATCTCCGCTGCTGTGTACCGTCTCGACGCCCGGGGCAATGTCGAGGACCACTGGTACACCCTCGTCAACCCGGAACGGGATCCGGGTCCGGTGTGGATCCACGGTCTGACGAGCGATGTGCTGGAAGGCGCACCGCTGTTCGGTGATATCGCCGAGGAGTTCTCCGAGCGGCTCGACGGCCGGGTCCTCGTCGCGCACAACGCCATCTTCGACTGGTCGATGATCTCCCGGGAGTACGCGCGCGCGAGCGCCGCCGCGCCCACCCGGCAGCGGCTGTGCACCATCGCGCTCTCCAAGGAGCTGCGGCTGCCGCTGCCCAATCACAAGCTGGAGTCGCTCGCCGCGCACTTCGGCGTCGTACAGCAGCGGGCGCACCACGCCCTGGACGACGCACGCGTGCTGGCCGAGGCGTTCCGGCCGAGTCTGCACACCGCGGCGCGTGACGGGGTGCGGCTGCCGCTGCTCGAATGCCGTCCGCTGACCGAGTGGTCGGACTCGCCCGCGACCCCGCGGATCGGCTACCAGGCTTCGTACGGCCAGAGCGCGTACGGACAGAGCAGCTGGCGGCCCTCGCGCAAGCGCCCCGCCTGTCCCTACCCCAACCCGGGGCGGTACGAGGTGGGCCAGGCGCTCGTGCAGGGCATGCGGGTGGCCTTCTCCGGCGACACCTCCGTCGACCGCGAACTGCTGGAGGACCGGGCGATCGAGGCGGGCCTGCATGTCGCCACGAGCGTGTCCCGGCTGACGAGCCTTCTGGTGACCAACGATCCCGGGGCCTCGACGTCGAAGACGGTCAAGGCGAAGGCGTACGGCACACCGGTCATCGACGAGGCGGCCTTCACCCAGCTGTTGCGGGACGTGGTCCCGGCACCCGCATCGGAGTGAACCGGACGCGACTCGCCCGCCGCCCGCTCGCACCGCGGCCGCCTCGCGTCCCACCCTGTGGCGCATGGCACGTTGCGAGGTTTGCGGAAACGACTACGGCATGTCCTTCGAAGTGCACGCGCAGGGCGCGGTGCACGTCTTCGACTGCTTCTCCTGCGCCATTCACCGCATGGCGCCCATCTGTGAGCACTGCCGGGTCCAGATCATCGGGCAGGGCGTCGAGGTCGAGGGCCACTGGTACTGCGGCGGGCACTGCGCCCGCGCGGAGGGGAGGGCGGGCATCGTCGACAAGGTCTGACCCGGCTGCGCACGGGTCGTAGAGCACCACGCCGCGGCGCGACCTGCTCCGGTCCCCGCGACAGCGGGGTGGCCGGCCCGGGCGGGACCCCCGCTCCGGGCCCCGGCGCCCCAGCGGGTACGGTCGAAGCCGTGTACCGCTTCCTGTTGACCCGCCAGTGGGTGATCCTCACCCTCATCGGCCTCGTACTCATCCCCACGATGATCGAGCTGGGCTTCTGGCAGTTCCACCGGCATCAGCACCGGGTCGCGCAGAACACACTCATCGCGAAGAACCTCCGGGCGAAGCCCGTCCCCGTGACCGAGCTCACCTCCCCGGGGCACACCGTCCCGAGTGCCGACTACTGGCGCCGGGTCACCGCCACCGGCACCTTCGACACCGCGCACGAAGTCGTCGTACGCCGCCGCACCTCCGCCGACGAACGCATCGGCTTCCATATCCTGACCCCGCTGGTCCTCGCCGACGGCCGGGCGGTGCTGATCAACCGCGGCTGGATCCCGACCGCGGCCGACCAGAAGGCCTTCCCCTCCGTGCCGCCCGCCCCCAAGGGGACGGTGACGGTGACCGGCCGGCTCAAGGCCGACGAGACGACGAAGGCAAGCGGCATCAAGGACCTCGCCGGTCTGCCGCCCCGCCAGATCATGCTGATCAGCAGCGGCCAGCAGGCGAAGGCGCTGGGCCGCACCGTGCTCGGCGGCTATCTGGAGCAGACCGCGCCCGTTCCCGCGGGCGGCAGCCCGGAACCGATCCCGGACCCCGACCACGACTCCATCGGCTCGCACATGGCGTACGCCGTCCAGTGGTGGCTGTTCACCGCGGCGGTACCCGTCGGCTGGGTGATTCTCGTACGCCGCGAGAAGCGCGACCGCGAGGCCGCCGCGGCACACACGGCACCGGAGCCGGCCCCCGCGAACGCCTAGCCGTGGCCCCGGCCCGGCTCCGCGGCTGCTTAATCACCGCGCGGGGCGGGAACACGCGAATGCGTGACCCTACGCATCGAGGACTACGCCCTCATCGGCGATCTCCAGACCGCAGCGCTGGTTGGCAACAACGGCTCCATCGACTGGCTGTGCCTGCCCCGCTTCGACTCCGGGGCCTGTTTCGCCGCGCTGCTCGGGAACAAGGACAACGGCCACTGGACCCTCGCGCCCAAGGGCGCGGGTCCCTGCACCCGCCGCGGCTACATCGGGGAATCGCTCGTCCTGGAGTCGGTGTGGGAGACACGGACCGGCACGGTCAAGATCATCGACTTCATGCCGCAGCGCGACACGGCTCCTGATGTCATTCGCATCGTGGAGGGCGTCAGCGGCTCGGTCGAGATGAGCGGCACGCTGCGCCTGCGTTTCGACTACGGCTCCGTGGTGCCCTGGATGCGGCGGACGGACGGTCACCATCTGGCGGTCGCGGGCCCCGACTCCGTATGGGTGCGCAGCGAGCCGGACGTCAAGACCTGGGGGCAGGAGTTCAGCACCCGCACGTCATTCACGGTCGGCGAGGGGGAGTCGGTGGCATTCGTCATGACCTGGCATCCCTCGAACGAGCCGCGGCCGACGCTCATCGATCCGTACGACGCGCTGGCCAGCAGCCTGGACGACTGGGCCGAATGGTCGCGGCGCTGCCGGAACGGGGGTCAGTACCGCGAGGCCGTGATCCGCTCGCTCATCACGCTGCGGGCACTGACCTACGCCCCGACCGGCGGGATCGTCGCCGCGCCCACCACCTCCCTGCCGGAGGAACTGGGCGGCGTACGCAACTGGGACTACCGCTACTGCTGGCTGCGGGATGCCACCCTCACGCTGGGCGCGCTGGTGATGGCGGGCTACCAGGAGGAAGCCGGGGCCTGGCGCGACTGGCTGCTGCGGGCGGTGGCCGGAGACCCGGCGGATCTGCAGATCATGTACGGGCTGTCGGGAGAGCGCCGGCTGCCCGAGACGGAGCTGGAGTGGCTGAGCGGCTACGCGGGCTCCGCGCCGGTCCGCACGGGCAACGAGGCGGTCAAACAGCTGCAGCTCGATGTGTACGGAGAAGTGCTCGACTCCCTCTACGTGGCCCGGGAGGCGGGTCTGCCCGCGGAGCAGCACGCCTGGGAGCTGCAGCTCAGCCTGCTCGGCTTCCTGGAGTCCAAGTGGCGCGAGCCGGACGAGGGGCTGTGGGAAGTACGGGGCCCCCGGCGCCACTTCGTGCACTCCAAGGTGATGGCGTGGGTGGCGGCGGACCGTGCCGTGCGCACGCTGGAGAGGCATCGTTCGCTGCACGGCGACGCGGACCGGTGGCGCGCGATGCGCGACGAGGTGCACCGGGAGGTGTGCGAGAAGGGCTTCGACCCGGTGCGGAACACCTTCACGCAGTCCTACGGGTCCGTCGAACTCGACGCGGCCGCACTGCTGATCCCGCGGGTCGGCTTTCTGCCGCCGGACGATCCGAGGGTGATCGGGACGGTGGACGCGGTGCGCGAGGAGCTGGGGACGGGAGGTCTCGTACGCCGCTACAGCACCGACAGCCGGACGGTGGACGGGCTGCCCGGGGGCGAAGGGGCGTTTCTGGCCTGCTCGTTCTGGCTGGTCGACGCGTTGCGGCTGACGGGGCGGGTGAAGGAGGCACGGGAGCTGTTCGAGCGGCTGCTCGCCCTGCGCAACGACGTCGGGCTGCTGGCCGAGGAGTACGACCCCGTGGCCGGCCGGCAGGTCGGGAACTTCCCGCAGGCGTTCAGCCATATCGGGCTGGTCGTCTCGGCCCTCGCGCTGGCCGGGGAGGAGACGGCAGGATAGGCCCATGGATCTTGGACTGAAGGACCGCGTCTATGTCGTCACGGGTGCGTCGCGGGGGCTGGGGAACGCGTCGGCGCGGGCGCTCGTGGCCGACGGCGCGAAGGTGGTCATCACCGGCCGCGACAAGCAGTCGGTCGCGGACGCGGCGGCCGGGCTGGGCCCGAACGCCATCGGCATCGCCGCGGACAATGCCGACCCGGCGGGCGCGGAACGCCTCGTCGCCGCGGCACGGGCACACTTCGGGCGCTTCGACGGCATCCTGATCAGCGTGGGCGGCCCGGCACCGGGCTTCGCCGCGGACAACACGGACGAGCAGTGGCTCACGGCGTTCGAGGCGGTGTTCCTGGGCGCGGTACGGCTGGCCCGCACGGCGGCCGCAGCGCTGGACGAGGGCGGTGTGATCGGCTTCGTCCTGTCCGCCTCCGTCCACGAACCGATCCCCGGCCTGACGATTTCCAACGGCCTCCGCCCGGGCCTCGCGGGCTTCGCGAAGTCCCTGGCGGACGAACTGGGCCCCCAGGGCATCCGGGTCGTCGGCCTGCTCCCCTCCCGCATCGACACGGACCGCGTCCGCGAACTCGACGCCCTGTCGGGCGACGCGGACGCGGCCCGCACGGCGAACGAGTCCCGCATCCCTCTGCGCCGCTACGGCACGCCGGAGGAGTTCGGCAACACGGCGGCGTTCCTGCTGTCACCGGCGGCGTCCTACCTGACGGGCGTCATGCTCCCGGTGGACGGCGGCGCCCGCCACGGGTTCTGACGGTCCGGCCTGCGCCGGGCGCCAAGCGCTCCACGCGGGAGGCCTGTCCCGCCCACCGCCCGATCACTCCGATCCTGCCCCGCACCCCCACCTCACCCCAGGGGGTCCGGGGCACCCGCAGCTGACGGGTCGCCCGCCACGCGTCAGCTCACCCGCTCCGCACCGTGCTTCGCCGCCCTCAGCCGTACCTCCGCCGGCAGCACCTCCAGCCCCGCCGAGTCCCTCGCGTGCCCCACCGCCTCCTCCGTCAGCCGCTGCAGCGACTCCCCGGGGGACGCGTGCGGCTCCAGCAGCAGCGCTACCCGCGCCGACGGCGTGCTGCGGCGGCCCGTCAGGGTGACGTGGGCGCGGGACACGCCCTCCAGGGACTCCGCCTCGCTCTCCAGGACGCCCTCCAGCGCCCGCCCCCGCAGCAGCGCGCCCTCCCCGTCGCCGCTGTCCACGAGGACCTCCGCCAGCCGGGCGCGCCGCAGTTGGGCGATCAGCCACCACAGGGCGAGCAGCACGATCACCGCGAGCGCGGCGATGACCACGGGCCACCACCAGCCCTCGTCACGCCAGCGGTAGCGGTCCGCTTTGGTCAGCAGTACGTCGTTCGGCCCGTCCCAGGGCCACCAGGACGGCACCGCCCATCCGGCCCCCGCCGCGAGCACCCCGCCGCCCACGCACAGCAGCACCAGACCCGCCAGAGCGAGCAGTACACGATTGACGACCCCGAGCATGCGCCCTCACCTCTTCTTCGCCGACGGCCGGGCGACGTGCACGGTCAGCGCCGGCGGCCGAGCGAGGCCGAGTTCCTTGATGCCGGCGGCCAGCGCCACGTCCAGATCCGCCCGTACGTCGTCGAGTTCACGGAAGTGTGAAAGGGCCCGCACGGAAGCCTTCGTGCGCCGCATCCGGACCCGTACGGACTGCACCCCGGAGATCTCCATCGCCCGGTCCCGCAGTACCAGCGCCGCCGCGTCCCGGTCGAGCCCCGCCCGTACGGAGGCGACGTCGCGCCGCATCGGCAGCAGCGCCCGCAGTCCGGGTGTGACGGCGATGACGATGAGGCAGACGCCGAGGACCATCGCGGCCACCGCGACGGCCAGCACCCCCAGCTCGTCCAGCCGCCATTTCGCGAGGTCCGCCGCGAATACCCGGCGCCAGTGCATGGCGGGCCGGTCGGCGCGTACCGCCGCGACGTCGTACAGAAGCAGTCCCGCGCCACCGAGCACCACGAGGGCCACAAGCCCGGCCGGGATCCGGCGCTCCGACCAGAAGCGCCCCGCCTTCCCTCCGTCGCCCTCGGTCTGCCCGGGAGAGTGATAGTCCGCAGCCGACGTCGACTGGTCCAGTTCGAGTACGGGCCGTACGGGTTCGCTCATCGGATCCTCCCCTGTCCCGCCCTGCGCGAGTGCACCGAGTGCAGCCGCTCGACCAGCACCGCGACCTCGGGCACATCCATCCCCGCCAACGCCTTTACCCGCTGTACGACTCGGTGACGCACGGCCCCGCACTGACCGCCGATGTCGGAGGGATAGCCGAGCTCCAGGCTGACCCGGACCCGGGCCATGTCATGGTGCACCGTGACCGTGGCCCGGGGTGCCGTGCTGCCCTCCGGTACGGCCTCGAGCGCTTCCCGCGCCGCCTGCGCGGCGATCTTCGCGACGACCCGGTCAGCGATCGCGGTCGCCCCGCGCTCGGCGGCTTCGACGCGGTCGGCGGCCACCGCGGCTCACCGCCGCCGGTCGCCGCGCTCGCGACCGCGGAAGAAGTCGCCGGGTTCGAGGTCGCCGTCCAGGAACCGGCCTGCCACGAAGCCGACCGCCCCCAGTGCGGCCACCAGCAGAAAGGCACCGAACCCGCCGAAGTATCCGGCGAAGCCGAGTGCCATGCCGGCGATCATGCCGGCCATAGCCATGCTCATCGTGGGCTCCTCTACTGGAGACGCTGCTCCGACTCTTCCTCTTCCTCATCGGGCAGCTTCACATCGCTGACCGCGATATTGACCTCGACGACCTCGAGTCCCGTCATGCGTTCCACCGCGGCGATGACGTTCTCGCGGACCGCGCGGGCGACTTCGGTGATGGAGACGCCGTAGTCGACGACGATCTCCAGGTCGAGGGCCGTCTGCACCTCGCCGACCTCGGCCTTCACACCGCGGGTGGCGCTGGACTTGCTGGTGCCCGGCACCCGGTCGCGGACAGCGCCGAAGGTGCGGGAGATGCCGCTGCCCATCGCATGGACTCCGAGGACATCGCGGGCGGCGAGTCCGGCGATCTTCTCGACGACGCCGTCGGCGATGGTGGTACGGCCACGGGACGCGGGATCGCCGCCGCCGCGCTTGGTCGTTGATGTCTTCCTGAGTTCGTCGCCCGAGCCCGACGGTTCGTTGGGGTTCTCGGGCCGGTTCCGCTGAGCAATGTCGGTCATCGCCGTGCGTCCTTTCCGGACGGGTTGGACTCCGTTGTCCACATTAAGTGCGCTTGCCCACTCTCGCGCCGGGGATGCGGCACGCTGGAGCAATGACCACCGCTGATGCAGTACGGCGACGGCTCGGGCTCGGCAGGCTGCTTCCGCTGGGCGGGGCCGCGGACGGGGCGTGGCTGGCGGAACAGGCGGCCGACGCGGTGCTTCGGCGCGCGGCGGCCCAGGTGCCCGGAGTGGTTCCGGGCAGGCTTCGGCTGACGCTCGCGGATCCGGACGCGGCGGGCCTTCCCTCCGTACCGCCGCCGCCGAGCGCGCTGCCGCCGGGACCGCTGCGTATCGAGGCGGATTTCGCGGCGATGGCGTGGCAGCCGCTCCCGGTGGCGGCGTCCCTGCTGCGCACGGCGCTGTTCACGGCCGCGGCTGACCTGCTGGATCTGAGGATCGCGGAAGTGGATCTGCGGGTGACGGACGTACTGGACATCGCTCCGGAACCCCCGCAGGCCGCTCCCCCACCCGGGGTACAGCCCGCCGCCCCGAAGGATCCGGCGGGATGGGCCACGTCCGGGGCCCCGGGAGTGGCCCATCTGACGGCAACCCTGGGTGCGGCGGTGCATCTCGCCCCGGACCATGTCCGTGTGGAGGTGGCGACGGCGAGGGGTCACCGTCCGCTGGAGGTGGTCCGGGCGGTCCGCGAGGCGGTGACGGCCGCGCTCGCGGACGGTCGCCCGGTGTCGGTGCTGGTCACGGCCGTGGAGGCGTGACCGGGGCCGCGCCCACAGCGGACCGGGCGGGCCAGGCGGACCCGGCGGATCAGTCGCCGATGCCGGCCAGGTCCCGCAGTCGGCGCGCCTGCGCCGCCCGCTCGGCGGTGCGCTGTTCCTCGTAGGAGCGGCCGCTCACACCCTGCAGCAGGGCCTTGGTCTCGATCACCGCGTCCCGAGGCGCCGCGAGCAGTGCCGCCGCCAGGTCCCGTACCGCGCTGTCGAGCTCGTCACCGGGCACGACAAGATTGGCCAGCCCGGTGCGCTCGGCCTCCTCGGCGTGGACGAAGCGGCCGGTGGCGCAGATCTCCAGCGCGCGGGCATAGCCGACGAGCGAGACGATCGGGTGCGTGCCCGTGAGGTCGGGGACGAGCCCGAGGCTGGTCTCGCGCATGGCGAACTGCACGTCCTGCGCGACGACCCGGAGGTCGCAGGCGAGGGCGAGCTGGAATCCGGCACCGATCGCATGCCCCTGGACGGCCGCAATGGTGACGATGTCACTGCGGCGCCACCAGGTGAACGCCTCCTGGTACTCGGCGATGACCGCGTCGAGCTCCGCGTCGGAGCCGCGCGCGAGGTCGAGGAAGGACGGCTCGCCGTCGAAGCCCTCGGGCGTGAACGCCTGCCGGTCGAGCCCCGCGGAGAAGGACTTGCCCTCGCCGCGCAGCACCACGACCCGCACGTCGCCCGGCAATGACCGACCCGCCTGCGCCAACGCCCGCCACAGAGCGGGAGATTGGGCGTTGCGCTTGTCCGGGTTGGTCAGGGTCACCGTGGCAACCGCGTCCTCGACGGTGAGCCGTACGCCGTCCTTGTCGAGCACAGAGTCGAGCGAAGTCATGGGGCGCCTCCGGTTCGGGTGCAGTCACTGCATACGAAGTTAAGTGACTGCACAGTAACCACCCGGCCGACCCTGCGACCGACCGGGTGGCCACCGTGGAAACCGGTGGACCGGAGGAGCCTCGACGGTCAGGCCGAAGCTTTCTTGCCTCGCGTCGCTCCGCCGCGTCCCCGCAGCGTGACTCCGGACTCACTGAGCATCCGGTGGACGAATCCGTAGGAGCGGCCGGTCTCTTCGGCCAACGCCCGGATGCTCGCACCGGAGTCGTACTTCTTCTTCAGGTCTGCCGCGAGCTTGTCGCGCGCGGCGCCGGTTACCCGGCTGCCCTTCTTCAGAGTCTCGGCCACCCGTGCCTCCTCATGGGAAGTGCGCTCTGGACTCTCATGATCACCCCTCGGGGCCTTCCTGGCCACCCATTCGGCAAGGTCCGTACGACAAGCTTTGGCGTCCGATAAGAGGCCGACACGATCGGAATCACTGATTCCGCGTGCGGCTGTCCGGGCGCCCGCACGGATTCCCCGCAGAAGTCGCAGGTCAGCGCCGCGTGGGCGGGACGGGCGGGACGCGACACCGAACGGAGCGGAACCGCTCGGTGCCACGCCGGGGTACGAGACGTTCTCACTCAGATGATGGATCACGCGTAGGCCGAATGATCCATACGGAGTGGATCAGAGCCCGACCGGACCGGAAAAGGCCGGTCCGGCACGGATGAGGCGTCGGTCCGGCGCGGTTGAAACACCATTCCGGCACGCCTGAGGCTCCGGTCCTGGACCGGTCAGGCCAGCGCCACCAGGTCCGCGTAGTCCGCGCCCCACAGGTCCTCGACGCCGTCCGGCAGCAGGATGATGCGCTCGGGTTCCAGCGCCTCGACCGCTCCCTCGTCGTGCGTGACGAGGATGACCGCGCCCTTGTAGGTGCGCAGCGCGCCGAGGATCTCCTCGCGGCTGGCCGGGTCGAGGTTGTTGGTGGGCTCGTCGAGGAGCAGGACGTTCGCGGACGAGACGACCAGGGTGGCGAGCGCCAGACGGGTCTTCTCACCGCCGGAGAGCACCCCGGCCGGCTTGTCGACGTCGTCGCCGGAGAACAGGAAGGACCCCAGCGTCTTGCGCACCTGGACCAGATCGAGGTCCGGCGCGGACGAGCGCATGTTCTCCAGAACCGTGCGCTCCGGGTCCAGCGTCTCGTGCTCCTGGGCGTAGTAGCCGAGCTTGAGTCCGTGGCCGGGGGTGACCGCTCCGGTGTCCGGTGTCTCCACGCCCGCGAGCAGGCGCAGCAGCGTCGTCTTGCCCGCGCCGTTGAGGCCGAGGATGACGACCCGGGAGCCCTTGTCGATCGCGAGGTCCACATCGGTGAAGATCTCGAGGGAGCCGTACGACTTGGACAGGCCCTCGGCGGTCAGCGGGGTCTTCCCGCAGGGTGCGGGCTCCGGGAAGCGCAGCTTGGCGACCTTGTCGGAGACGCGGACCTCGTCGAGCCCGGCGAGCAGCCGCTCGGCCCGCTTGGCCATGTTCTGCGCGGCCACGGTCTTGGTGGCCTTGGCGCGCATCTTGTCGGCCTGGGAGTTGAGGGCCGCCGCCTTCTTCTCGGCGTTCTGCCGCTCGCGCTTGCGGCGCTTCTCGTCGGCCTCGCGCTGCTGCTGGTAGAGCTTCCAGCCCATGTTGTAGACGTCGATCGTGGAGCGGTTGGCGTCCAGGTAGAAGACCTTGTTGACGACGGTCTCGACGAGATCGACATCGTGGGAGATGACGATGAAGCCGCCGCGGTAGGTCTTGAGGTAGTCGCGCAGCCAGACGATCGAGTCGGCGTCGAGGTGGTTGGTGGGCTCGTCGAGCAGCAGGGTGTCGGCGTCCGAGAAGAGGATGCGCGCGAGCTCGACGCGGCGGCGCTGACCACCGGAGAGCGTATGGAGCGGCTGGCCGAGGACCCGGTCGGGCAGGCCGAGCGCGGCGGCGATGGTGGCGGCCTCGGCCTCGGCGGCGTAACCGCCCTTGGTGAGGAATTCCGTCTCCAGGCGCTCGTACTTCTTCATGGCCTTCGCGCGGGTGGCGCCCTGGCCGTTCGCCATCCGGTCCTCGTTCTCGCGCATCTTCTTCAGCACGGAGTCGAGGTCACGGGCCGAGAGGATGCGGTCGCTGGCGAGGGTCTCGAGGTCGCCGGTGCGCGGGTCCTGCGGGAGATAGCCGACCTCGCCGGAGCGGGCGATGGTGCCGGCCGCGGGGATTCCTTCGCCCGCAAGGCATTTGGTGAGGGTGGTCTTGCCCGCTCCGTTGCGGCCCACCAGGCCGATGCGATCGCCTTTGGCGATACGGAAGGACGCGGACTCGATGAGGACACGTGCGCCGGCGCGCAGCTCGATGCCGGAAGCGGTGATCACGGAAAGACTCCAGGGCGGTATGGACGGCGGAAGGGACGGGCGCGGGAGCTTCGACGCCGCCTAATGCGCAAGGAGAATTGCCATACGGGCCAGTCTACCGGGGCCCTGCAAGTGGTTTTGCGCCAGCTTTCGCCGCTGCGGCCCCAGGGCAGAAGGGGCGAACCACGACGGCTTCACGAACGGCGACATGGCCCGGTGCAACACCTGCGGCCGACTGTCAGTGGCGACTGCAAGACTGAGATGCAGATCACATTTCCACCGTCGAGCCTGAGGAGTGATCGAGATGACTCAGTCACCAAGTATCTGTCCGACGTTGCGGTACGCCGACGCGAAGGCCGCGATCAAACAGCTCACCGAGGCCTTCGGCTTCACCGAGCACGCAGTGTACGAGGACGAGGCGGGCGCCGTGGCACATGCCGAACTGACCTTCGGCAACGGCATGGTGATGCTGGGCAGCAAGGGCACCGCCAGCGAGTTCGACAAGCTGATGGAGGGCGGCGGGCCGACGGGGGTGTTCGTCCACGTCGACGACGTCGACGCGCACCACAGCAGGGCGGTGGAGCACGGCGCGGACGTCGTGATGCCGCCGACCGACCAGGACTACGGGGCGCGGGACTACATGGCGCGGGACATCGAGGGCAATGTGTGGAGCTTCGGGACGTACGCGCCGGGGGCGGAGGGGTCGTAGCCCCCACCCCCGGCACCCCTTACGCGCCGCCGGTGTGGACCTGGAACGCCGCCCGGCGTACGGCCTTCGCGAGGGCCGGATCGGGGTGCGCGGCGGCCAGGGCGACCAGGACCTGCACCGTGCGGGGGTGGCCCCCGGCCCGGACCTCGTCGAGCAGCGCGGGGACCGTGCCCTGGACCGCGGAGTCGAGATGGCGCAGCAGCAGCTGGGGCTCGCCGTGGTCGGCGACGGCCGCCGCGGTGTCCACCCAGAGCCAGGTCGCTTCCTCACGGGTGAGGACGTCGGCGGCGTCCTCGGGGTCCGCGCCCTCGTGCTCGGCGAGCCAGAGCAGGACGTAGGGGCGCAGCGAGGGCTCGTCGGCGGCGGCGCGGACCTCGGCCTCGGCGGGGGCGCCGACGACACGCAGCGCCTCGAAGGCGAGGCCGCGCAGCAGGGCGTCCTCGCCGCGGGCGACGCCCAGGAGTTCGGCGACGGCGCTGGAGACGGTGCGGGCGGCGAGCCAGGCGCGGTACTCGGCGCGGGCCGGGCCGGGGGTGAGGCGGGCGCAGCCGCGCAGCATGTCCTCGGCGGACTGCTCGATATTGCCCGCCGGGCTCTGGGCGGCGACGCAGATCTGCTCCAGCTTGACCCAGACCGCCCAGTTGCCGAGCGGGGTCAGGGTGGCCGAGCGGCCCTTGTCGAGCGTGAGCGCGCCGACGGCCGACAGCCCTTCCAGGGCCCAGTCGAGCAGGAGGGAGACGGGTACGGGAGCACCGGCCTCGGAGTCGGGTTCGGGTACGGGTACGGGTTCGGAGTCGGGCCCGGGGACGGGGAGCGCGTCGGCGTCCTCGGGCTGCGGGCCATAGGCGACTTCGCAGCGCTCCTCGCGCAGTTCGGCGACCCGCTGCTGGAGCAGGTCGAGCAGCACCGGTACGAGCACGGGCCCGGCCGAGAGCTGGAGGAGGGAGAGGACCTGGGGCACTGCCTCGACGACCTCGGCCACCGCCGTGGGGGCGACGTCGTCGGGCGCCGGGTGGACCAGCGACCAGGCGTCGAAGAGCGCGACCCAGCCGCGCAGTACGGCCATGTCGTCGCGGTCCCAGGCGCGCAGCCGCCAGCCGGGGCGAGCGGTGTCGCCGTGCAGCTCGACGAGTCCGGCCAGGCGGGCACGGTCCCAGCCGGCGCGTACCTGGAGCGGGGTCAACTCCAGTGCGACGGCGGCCCGTTCCTGGGTCCGACTGCTGAGCTGGGCGGTGCTGGGGTCCCTCTCGACCGCCGCCCAGCGGGCGATGCGAACGGCGTCGGCGAGGACTGTCCTGGCCTGTCGGGCCAGTTCCGAGGGGACAGGGGTGCCCTCGGGAGGCCGGGGTGCCGGCCTGGTACCCCGGGTCGTCACGGCCCGCCGTGCAGTGGCCAGCGATCGCGGGCGGACAAGACGGAGTCTGGAGTTGCGCGCCAATTGCTCATCAGGCTTTCGGGACGTCACGGGGAGCAGTCTTCCCGCTGATGGCCCGAAAGCCCAAACGGAACCTCTTCGGTTCGTTGAGCGGCCCTCCCGGCAGGGTCGTCGCAAGGGGCCGCCGGACGCCTCCGAAGGACGGCAGGGCGCTACATCAGGGGGGTGAGGAAGCGGCGGAGGGCTTCTTCGTAGCGTTCCGGGTCGGCGTTCCACATGGCGGCGTGCGGCGCGTTCCGCACGGTGTGAAGGCTGACCAGTTCGGGGCGGCGTGCGGCGAGTTCGCGGGAGAGCTGCCAGGAGGCGAGGGCGTCGTCGGGGCCGTGGAAGATCAGGGTCGGTACGCGCATGGCCTGGGGATCGGCGGCTTCGAGCAGCCGGTCGCCGTGCAGTCCTGTCCTGCCCTGGGCGGCCCGGACGGCGAGCGGCAGCAGGGGCGCGGGGGTGCCCCGGGCTGCGGCCAGGCTGCGCAGCGTGGCTTCCCAGTCGAGGACCGGGGAGTCCAGGACGAGGCCCCTGATCCGGTCGCGCAGGGCCGAGTTGGCGGCGGCGTGCAGGGCCATCGACGCGCCGGTGGACCAGCCGTGCACGATGACGCGCTCGGCGCCCTGGCTCACGGCGTAGCGGATGGCCGCGTCCAGGTCGCGCCACTCGGAGTCGCCGAGGTGCCCGAGCCCGTCGGGCGGCGGGGGTGCGCCGGGGTCTCCGCGGTAGCCGAGGTTGAGCACCGGGAAACGCAGAGTGTGCAGGAACGGCAGGAGGTTCAGCGGATGTTCCCGGGTGGCGCCCAGGCCGTGCACCGTGATGACCCAGGTCTCGCGGGGACCCGGCACGAACCAGGCGGGCAGCGTGCCGAGTTCGCCGGGTATGTCGACGTCCTTGTGGTCGAGGCCGAGCGCGCTGGACGGGTCGCCGTCGTGCACCCGAGGGGTGAGCCGGACCTTGGTGCCGGGCTCGAGGCTGCCGTGGCTGACCCGCTCCAGCCGGCGTACGACGGTGTCGGCGCGGCGCGGCACCTCGTCCAGTATTGCGCCGATGACGGCGTGGACGTCCTCACCCTCGATTCCGTACCGGCCCGGGCGCTGGGTGGCGAGACTGCGGGTGAGCGTCACATGACCGGCGGCCGTGGAGTGCACGGTGAGCCGCGGGTCGCCGGGCAGTGGGCGTCCCGGCGTTGTCTTGAGCGCGGCGTCGCTTGCGTAGCGGCCGGCCGCTATGACGGCCGCGCCGACGCCGATCAGTGTGGTGACGGCTGCTGCCGTCGCGGTAACCGGGCGCACCGTTCCAGTGTCGGCACCCGCGTGCCGCCCTGCCAGTGGAGTGAGCCGTCGGTGTCAGGGGGACACCCCCTAACCCGGTTGCCCGTAATTCCGGAGCTTCTCGGACGCCTCACTCAGCTGGGAGCTCGTCAGGAGGGTGGGCGCGTGTCCGGGCACGGACGCGGCGGTGAGCCAGAGGCGGCACATCCACTCCAGCTGGGCGGTGCGGTCGTAGGCCTGGTCGAGGGAGTCCGCGTAGGCGACGGTTCCGTGGTTCTGGAGGAGGCAGGCGGTGCGTTCGCGCAGGGCGCGCAGCATGTTCTGGGCCAGTTCCCCGGTTCCGTACAGGGCGTACGCCGCGACGCGGACGGGGCCGCCCATGGCCCCGGCCATGTAGTGGATGGGCGGGAGTTCGGGGACGAGGGTGGAGACGGCGGTGGCGTGCACGGCATGGGTGTGGACCACGGCGCCGGCGGAGGTGTTGCGGTAGAGCTCCAGGTGCAGGGGCAGCTCGCTGGTGGGGGCGAGGTCGCCGAGGACCTGGTTGCCGTCGAGGTCGACGGCGTCCTCGGGGGTGAGCCGGTCGTAGGGGACTCCGCTCGGGGTGACCAGGACGAGGGGGCCGACCCGTACCGAGACATTGCCCGAGGTGCCCACCACCAGGCCTTCCGTCGCCGTTCTGCGGGCCGTGGCCATGAGGTCCCGCCACGCCCGCTCGATCGCGTCCTGCCGCTCCTGATCGGTCATGCGGCGATCCTGTCAGGCGGTGCCGGGTGCCACAGGACGGGCGGGTGACGGAGATCGCGCACATCGCCATGAAAGCCGTGTGTCATCGGTACTGCCGCCACTCCCGACAAGCGGAGCGGTAAATCCCCACTTCAGGACACCCTGAAGCCCGTTCTAGTTCACCTTTTGTTCATCCAGGTTAACTACGTTCACCGCGCCACTGACGTCAAAAGATTGCCTGGGTAAATGGAACACATCACGCTGCTGCTAGCGATCGTGATCGTGACAGCTCTCGTGTTCGATTTCACAAACGGTTTCCACGACACCGCCAACGCGATGGCGACGACCATCTCGACCGGCGCCCTGAAGCCCAAGACGGCGGTGGCCATGTCCGCCGCGCTCAATCTCGTCGGCGCGTTCCTGTCCGTCGAAGTCGCCAAAACGATATCCAGCGGCATCGTCACCGAGTCCGGCATCACCCCGGAAGTCATCTTCGCGGCGCTCGTCGGCGCCATTCTGTGGAACCTGATGACCTGGCTCATCGGTCTGCCGTCCAGCTCCTCGCACGCCCTGATGGGCGGACTGATCGGCGCCACGGTCGCCTCGGTCGGCATCGGCGGCGTCAACGGCGGCACCGTCGTCACCAAGGTCCTGATCCCCGCGATCGCCGCCCCCCTGGTGGCCGGCATCGCCGCGTTCCTGGCCTCCCGCCTGACGTACAAGATCGGCAAGAACGCCGACGCGAAGGCCACCGCGAAGGGCTACCGCGCCGGCCAGATCACCTCGGCGGGCCTCGTCTCACTGGCCCACGGCACCAACGACGCGCAGAAGACGATGGGCATCATCACGCTGGCGCTCGTCGCCGGCGGCGTGCTCTCGCCCGGCTCCAACCCCCCGATGTGGGTCATCCTCTCCGCCGGTCTCGCCATCGCGATGGGCACCTACCTCGGCGGCTGGCGCATCATCCGCACCATGGGCAAGGGCCTGACGGACCTTCAGCCGCAGCAGGGCTTCGCCGCCCAGACCAGTGCGGCCAGCGTCATCCTCGCCTCCTCCAACCTCGGCTTCTCGCTGTCGACGACGCACTCCTGCTCCGGCGCCGTGATGGGCGCGGGCCTGGGCCGCAAGGGCGGCGTGGTCCGCTGGTCCACCGCCACCCGGATGTTCGTCGCCTGGGGCCTGACGCTGCCCGCCGCCGCTCTGGTCGCCGCGGGCTCGGAGTTCGTGACCAAGCAGGGCGACTGGGGTGTCGCGGTCGTCGCGGCCTTCCTGATCGGCGCCTGCGCCGCGATCTGGTTCGTCTCCCGCCGCCAGGTGGTCGACCACACCAACGTCAATGACACGGAAGCCGAGCCCGCGGGCGTCGTGACCGCCGCCATCGCGGCCGTCACCCCGCCGCCGGCGGGCACGCCCGCGCAGGACCTCAAGACGACCATCCCCGCTCCCGGCTCCGAGCCGACGCGTCCGGCCACGGTGTAAGGACAGATCAGCATGAAAATCGACTGGGCAGCACTCGGCTCCGTCTTCGGCGTGAGCCTCGTCGCCACTGTCGCCCTGGTGGGTCTGTTCACCCTGGGCGTGGTGGGCCTGACCAAGCAGGAGTCCGCGGCCACGAGCGGCGGCTCCGCGGTTCTTGCACGCACCGGGGCGTACGCGTGCTTCGGGCTCTGCGCGGCGGCTGTGGCGTACGGGATCTATCTGATCGTCACCTGACAGCCGTTTCGGATTCGGCGGGTCCGGGCCGGGTCACCCCATCGGGTGACCCGGCCCGCGTGTGTGCCCCAACACACTCTCCCCGTGCAGGTCAAAGGCCAGTTGACGCCCGTTCTCGCAGCGTGGTGGACTGCCGGGGCCATCTACGGCGGCAGAAGAGGAAGCCGGTGCGAATCCGGCGCGGTCCCGCCACTGTCACGGGGGAGCACTCCCCCGGAAGCCAGGAACTCTCACCGCCGGTCACGTCGAACCAGGGCGCGGACACCCTGAGTGAGGACATATCGCCATGCGCGGCTGCGGTTCGGTTCCTGCGGTGAGTACGAGGTTCCAACGAGGCGGAACGACGGCCTGAACCCATGCGTGCCGACCGCCGATTCGTGTACGGCGCCACCGCCGGCCTGGCCGGTGACCTGCTTCTGGGCGATCCCCGCCGAGGGCATCCGGTCGCCGCGTTCGGGCGGGCCGCGGGTGCTGTCGAGCGTGTGCTGTGGCGTGACCACCGGGGGTGGGGCGCGCTGCACACCGTGGTGTGCGCCGGAGGCGCCGCCGCTGCCGCCGCACTGCTGAGCCGTGGCGTACGGGGCCGCTCGGCCACGTCCGTCGCACTGACCGCCGCCGCCACCTGGGCCGTCGTCGGCGGCACCTCGCTGGGCCGGGAGGCACGCGCCATCGGTGGCGCGCTGGCCGCCGGGGACGTGGAGGTGGCCAGGGAGCGGCTGCCGCATCTGTGCGGGCGCGATCCGCAGGCCCTGGACGAGCAGCAGATCGCGCGCGCCGTCGTCGAATCCGTCGCCGAGAACACTTCCGACGCCGTGGTGGGCGCGCTGGTCTGGGGGGCGCTCGCGGGCGTGCCGGGGCTGGTCGGCTTCCGGGCGGTCAACACCCTGGACGCGATGGTCGGCCACAAGTCGCCCCGCTACCGGCGGTTCGGCTGGGCCTCAGCCCGGCTCGACGACGTCGCGGGCTGGCCGGGCGCCCGGCTCACCGCGGCGCTGGCGGTGCTCGCGGGCGGGGACGCGCGCGGGGCCGCCCGGGCCTGGCGGGACGACGCGAAGAAGCATCCGAGCCCCAACGCGGGTCCGGTGGAGGCGGCTTTCGCCGGTGCGCTCGGTGTACGGCTCGGCGGAACGCTCTCCTACGCCGGACGCGTCGAGCACCGTCCCGTACTCAACGGTGAGGGCCGCCCTGTCCAGTTCGGCGACATCGAACGTGCCGTGCGGCTCTCGCGCCGCGTCGGCTGGCTGACACTCGCGACCTGCGCGGCGGGGCGCCTCGCGGGGCATGCGCTGCGTGCACGGCGCGCGGAAAAGGGGCGGGGATGAGCGGGCGCAGGGGCGGCGGGCTGCTGGTCGCGGGAACCACGTCAGACGCGGGCAAGAGCGTCGTGACGGCAGGGATCTGCCGCTGGCTGGTGCGGCAGGGGGTGAAGGTCGCGCCCTTCAAGGGGCAGAACATGTCACTCAACTCGTTCGTGACGCGCGAGGGCGCGGAGATCGGACGGGCGCAGGCCATGCAGGCGCAGGCGGCCCGCGTGGAGCCGAGTGCGCTGATGAACCCGGTACTGCTCAAGCCCGGCAGTGACCGCTCCAGTCAGGTTGTGCTGATGGGCAGGCCTGTGGGTGAACTCAGCGCCCGCGGCTACCACGGCGGGCGGCAGGAGTCCCTGTTCGGGACCGTCGTGGAGTGCCTGGAGGAGCTGCGGGGCACGTATGAAGCCGTGATCTGCGAGGGGGCGGGCAGTCCGGCCGAGATCAATCTGCGGCGTACGGACATCGTGAACATGGGCATCGCGCGGGCCGCGCGCCTGCCGGTGCTCGTGGTCGGAGACATCGACCGCGGCGGCGTCTTCGCCTCCTTCTTCGGTACGACGGCACTCCTCGCCCCCGAGGACCAGGCGCTGATCGCGGGCTATCTGGTCAATAAGTTCCGGGGGGATGTGACGCTCCTCGAACCCGGCCTGGAGATGCTGCACGGACTGACCGGGCGGCACACCTATGGCGTGCTGCCCTTCGCGCACGGTCTCGGCATCGACGAGGAGGACGGGCTGCGGGTCTCGCTGCGCGGCGCGGTACGGGAGTCGGTGGTCGCGCCGCCCGTCGGCGAGGATGTGCTGCGCGTCGCCGTGTGCGCCGTACCGCTGATGTCGAACTTCACGGACGTGGACGCGCTCGCCGCCGAACCCGGCGTCGTCGTGCGCTTCGTGGACCGGGCCGAGGAGCTCGCCGACGCCGATCTGGTGGTGGTGCCGGGTACGAGGGGCACGGTCAAGGCGCTGGCGTGGCTGCGCGAGCGTGGGCTCGCCGAGGCTCTGGTACGCCGGGCCGCCGAAGGGCGGCCGGTGCTCGGCATCTGCGGCGGCTTCCAGGTGCTGGGCGAGCACATCGAGGACGAGGTCGAGTCGCGCGCGGGCGCCGTCGACGGGCTCGGGCTGCTGCCGGTACGGGTGCGGTTCGCCCGGGACAAGACCCTGGCGCGGCCCGTGGGCACGGCGCTCGGCGAGAGCGTCGAGGGGTACGAGATCCATCACGGGGTCGCCGAAGTGCTCGGCGGTGAGTCCTTCTTGGACGGCTGCCGGGTCGGGTCGGTGTGGGGCACGCACTGGCACGGTTCGCTGGAGAGCGACGGCTTCAGGCGCGCCTTTCTGCGGGAGGTGGCAGCGGCTTCCGGGCGGCGTTTCGTACCGGCGCCGGACACCAGCTTCGGGGCGCTGCGCGAGGAGCAGCTGGACCGCCTCGGCGATCTGATCGAAGAACACGCGGACACGGACGCGCTGTTGCGGCTCATCGAGTCGGGCGCTCCGACGGGACTGCCCTTCATTCCACCGGGAGCGCCATGAGCACCGTGCTGTTGCTGTCCACCGCCGACACGGATCTGCTGGCGGCCCGGTCCTGCGGGGCGCCGTACCGGATCGGCAACCCCACCCGTGTCGACGTGGCCGAGGAACTGCCCGCGCTGATCGAGGGCGCCGACATCGCCGTCGTACGTCTGCTCGGCGGGAAGCGGGCCTGGGAGGACGGTCTCGCGGCCCTGCGCGCCGCGCGGATTCCGACGGTGCTGCTCGGCGGAGAGGCCGTCCCGGACGCGGAGTTGATGGCCGAGTCCACGGTGCACGCGGGTGCGGTGACGGAGGCGCTGCGCTATCTGGTCGAGGGTGGTCCGGGGAACCTCTTCGAGCTGGCGCGCTTCCTCCTCCAGGACGTGCTGCTGACGGGGCACGGTCGTGCCGGAGGCGCGCAGAACAGGCACAGCGCCGAGCCGCAGAAGATGCCCGAGTGGGGCCTGCACGGCACGCGCGCGTACGTCGAGGGCCGGCCGACCGTGGGCGTGCTCTTCTACCGGGCCCACCAGCTCTCGGGGAACACCGCCTTCGTCGACACGCTCTGCGACCGCATCGAGGAGCGGGACGCCAACGCCCTGCCCGTGTACTGCGGTTCGCTGCGCGGCGCCGACCCCGGTCTGTACGAGCTGCTCGGCAGGGCCGACACGCTGATCGCCACCGTGCTCGCCGCCGGCGGCACGCGCGCGAGCGACGCCAGTGCGGGCGGCGACGACGAGGCCTGGGACATCGGGGCGCTCGCCGAGCTCGACATCCCTGTGCTCCAGGGTCTGTGCCTGACGTCCTCGCGGGCGGTCTGGGAGGCGTCGGACGCGGCGCTGTCCCCGATGGACGCGGCGATGCAGGTGGCGATCCCGGAGTTCGACGGGCGGCTGATCACGGTCCCGTTCTCCTTCAAGGAGCAGGGCCCCGACGATGTGCCGGTGTACGTCGCCGACCCGGAGCGGGCCGGGCGCGTCGCCGGAATCGCCGTGCGCCACGCGGAGTTGAAGCACAAGCCGAACGCGCAGAAGCGGCTTGCCCTGGTCTTCACCGCCTACCCGACCAAGCACTCACGCGTGGGCAACGCGGTGGGCCTGGACACCCCGGCCTCGGCGGTACGGGTCCTGGACGCCCTGCGCGACGCCGGTTACGCCGTCGAAGGCCACCCGGACAACGGCGACGAGCTGATCCACCGGCTCATCAACGCCGGTGGCCACGACGTCGAGTGGCTGACCGAGGAGCAGTTGGCCGCCGCCCCCGCGCGCGTGCCGCTCGCCGACTACCGCGCCTGGTTCGACACCGTGGATCCCGGACTGCGCGACGCGATGCTGGAGCACTGGGGCGAGCCGCCGGGCTCGCTCTATGTCGACGGCGACGACATCGTGCTGGCCTCGCTCCGGTTCGAGAACGTCGTGGTCATGATCCAGCCGCCGCGCGGCTTCGGCGAGAACCCGATCGCGATCTACCACGACCCGGACATGCCGCCCTCGCACCACTACCTGGCGGCGTACCGCTGGCTGGAGGCCCCGGCATCCGAGGGGGGCTTCGGCGCGGACGCGATCGTGCACATGGGCAAGCACGGCACCCTGGAATGGCTGCCGGGCAAGGGCCTCGGGCTGTCGGCGGGCTGCGGCCCGGACGCCGTGCTGGGCGAACTGCCGCTGATCTACCCCTTCATCGTCAACGACCCGGGCGAGGGCACCCAGGCCAAGCGCCGCGGCCACGCCACCGTCGTGGACCATCTCGTGCCGCCTATGGCGCGCGCGGACACCTACGGCGATCTGGCAAAGCTCGAACAGCTCCTCGACGAGTACGCGCTCGTGTCCGATCTCGATCCGGCGAAGGCCCCGGCCGTACGGGCACAGATCTGGACGCTCGTGAAGGCCGCCGAGCTCCACCACGACCTGCATGTCGACGAACAGCCGGACGACGGCGACTTCGACGAGTTCGTCATGCACATCGACGGCTATCTCTGCGAGATCAAGGACGTCCAGATCAGGGACGGTCTGCACATCCTGGGCGGCGGACCGGAGTCGCAGGCCCGGGTCAATCTCGTCCTGGCCGTGCTGCGCGCCTCCCAGGTGTGGGGCGGGCAGGCCGACGCGCTGCCGGGGCTGCGGGCCGCACTCGCCGAGCACTTCGGGCTGGTCGAGAAGGATCTGCTCGCCGAGCCGGGGGCGCCGGTGAAGGTCCCGGTGGAGCTGACCGCGCTCGTCGGGGGTCCGGCCCGGACCGGCGCCGACGCGATCGATCTGCTGGAGCAGCTGTGCCGGCGGCTCGCCGAGGGCATGGAGGAGCGCGGCTGGTCCACCGACGACTGCGCGGCCCTGGTGCGCGACACCCTCGGCACCGAACTCCCCGCCGCCGTCGCCGTGCTGGGTTTCGCCTGCGAGGAGGTCGTGCCGCGCCTCGCCCGTACGACCGACGAGATCGGCAACATCCTGCGGGCCCTGAACGGCGGCTATGTGCCCGCAGGCCCCTCCGGCTCGCCGACGCGCGGCCTCGTCAACGTCCTGCCGACCGGCCGCAACTTCTACTCCGTCGACCCCAAGGCGATCCCGTCCCGGCTGTCCTGGGAGGTCGGCCAGGCGCTCGCCGACTCACTGGTGGCGCGCTACCTGACGGACACCGGCGCCTACCCGAAGTCGGTCGGCCTGACGGTGTGGGGCACCTCGGCGATGCGCACCCAGGGCGACGACATCGCCGAGATCCTGGCGCTGCTCGGCTGCCGCCCGGTCTGGGACGACGCGTCCCGGCGCGTGACAGGCTTCGCGGTGGTGCCGCTGGAGGAGCTCGCGCGGCCGCGCATCGATGTGACGGTGCGTATCTCCGGCTTCTTCCGGGACGCCTTCCCGCATGTGGTGGGGCTGCTCGACGACGCCGTACGGGCTGTGGCGGAGCTGGACGAACCGGCCGAGTCCAACTACGTACGGGCGCACGCGGACGAGGACACGGCCCTGCACGGCGACCGGCGGCGGGCCACCGCGCGGATCTTCGGCTCCAAGCCGGGGGCGTACGGAGCGGGTCTGCTGCCGCTGATCGACGCACGGAACTGGCGCTCCGACGCAGACCTCGCGGAGGTGTACGCGGTGTGGGGCGGCTACGCGTACGGGCGCGGGCTGAACGGGCGTGCGGCGCGCGGGGACATGGAGACAGCGTTCCGCAGGATCGCGGTCGCCGCGAAGAACGTGGACACGCGGGAGCACGATCTCGTCGACGCGGACGACTACTTCCAGTACCACGGCGGGATGGTCGCCATGGTGCGCCATCTGACGGGCGAATCGCCCGAGGCGTACGTGGGCGACTCGGCGGTCCCTGACCAGATCAGGACGCGCACCCTCGGCGAGGAGACGCACCGCGTGTTCCGGGCGCGGGTGGTCAACCCGCGCTGGATGGCGGCGATGCGGCGGCACGGCTACAAGGGCGCGTTCGAGATGGCCGCGACGGTGGACTATCTGTTCGGGTACGACGCGACGGCGGGAGTAGTCGACGACTGGATGTACGAGAAGTTGTCGGCGGAGTACGTCTTCGATCCGGAGAACCGGGAGTTCATGCAGAAGTCCAATCCCTGGGCGCTGCGGGGCATCACGGAACGGCTGCTGGAGGCGGCGGAGCGGGGGCTGTGGGCGGAACCGGACGAGGGGACGCTGGAGCGGCTGCGGGCGACGTACCTGGAGCTCGAGGGCGAGCTGGAGGGGGACGCGTGAAGGTCTTCGACCGGGGCTCCGCCCCAGACCACGCGCCTTGGGCGCGGCTGATTCTTAACAACAAGGAGAGCGCATGAGCACCCCCTTCCCCTTCACCGCCATCGTCGGGCAGGACGATCTGCGGCTCGCGCTGCTGCTGAACGCCGTGTCGCCCGCCGTCGGCGGTGTGCTCGTGCGCGGTGAGAAGGGGACCGCCAAGTCGACCGCCGTACGCGCCCTTTCCGCGTTGATACCGCAGGTTTCCGTCGTCTCCGGGTGCCGGTTCTCCTGCGACCCCGCCTCCCCCGACCCGGCGTGTCCCGACGGGCCTCACGAGGCGGGCGGCGGCACGGCGCGTCCCGCGCGGATGGTCGAGCTGCCCGTGGGGGCCTCCGAGGACCGGCTCGTCGGCGCGCTCGACATCGAGCGGGCGCTCGCCGAGGGCGTGAAGGCCTTCGAGCCGGGGCTGCTCGCCGACGCGCACCGCGGGATCCTCTACGTCGACGAAGTGAACCTGCTCCACGACCACTTGGTGGACCTGCTGCTCGACGCGGCCGCCATGGGCGCCTCGTACGTCGAGCGTGAAGGCGTCTCGGTACGGCATGCGGCTCGCTTCCTGCTGGTCGGGACGATGAACCCCGAAGAGGGCGAACTGCGGCCGCAGTTGCTGGACCGGTTCGGGCTCACCGTCGAGGTCGCGGCCTCCCGCGAGCCCGACCAGCGGGTCGAGGTGGTGCGCCGCCGCCTCGCGTACGACGACGATCCCGGCGGCTTCGCCGGGCGCTGGGCGGACGAGGAGACGGCTCTGCGGGCGCGGATCGTGGCCGCGCGGGCGCTGTTGCCGGAGGTGCGGCTCGGCGACGGAGCGCTGCGGCAGATCGCCGCGACCTGCGCGGCCTTCGAGGTCGACGGTATGCGCGCGGACATCGTGATGGCGCGGACGGCCACGGCGCTGGCCGCGTGGGCGGGGCGGAGCGACGTACTGGCCGAGGACGTGCGCCAGGCCGCCCTGCTGGCGCTCCCCCACCGCCGGAGGCGCAATCCCTTCGACGCGCCCGGTCTCGACGAGGACAAGCTCGACGAGACGCTGGAGGAGTTCGGCGACGACGATCCCGACACCGATCCGGACGGGCCGGGCGGGGGTGGCGGGCAGCCGCCGCAGGACGGTCCCGGCACACCGCCGCAGGGCGACGCGGGCGAGGGTGACACTCCCGCCGAGCCGCAGGAGGCCGAGGGCGGTCGGCCGCAGGCCGCGGGCGGCGGTGAGCAGCAGGCCGTACGGGCCGAGGAGCCGTTCCGTACGAAGGTGCTCAGTGTGCCCGGGCTCGGCGAGGGCGCGGCGGGGCGCAGGTCCCGGGCGCGGACCGAGCACGGGCGGACGACGGGAGCCCGGCGGCCCCGAGGGGCGCTCACCAAGCTGCACTTGGCGGCGACCGTGCAGGCGGCAGCACCGCACCAGCGGGCGCGCGGGCGCAGCGGCCGCGGTCTGGTGGTCCGGCGTGACGACCTGCGGCAAGCCGCCCGGGAGGGGCGGGAGGGGAACCTCGTGCTGTTCCTCGTGGACGCCTCGGGTTCGATGGCGGCGCGGCAGCGGATGAGCGCGGTCAAGGGCGCGGTGCTGTCGCTGCTGCTCGACGCGTATCAGCGGCGCGACAAGGTCGGGCTGATCACCTTCCGCGGCAAGGACGCGGAGGTGGCGCTGCCGCCGACCTCGTCGGTGGACGCGGCCGCGGCCCGGCTCGAACTGCTGCCCACGGGTGGCCGGACGCCGCTGGCGGCCGGGCTGCTGCGGGCGCACGACGTCCTGCGCGTGGAGCGTCTTCGCGATCCGGCGCGCCGCCCGCTGCTCGTCGTGGTCACGGACGGCCGCGCGACGGGCGGCGTCGATCCGGTGGCGCTCGCCTCGCGGTCCGCGCGGCTGCACGCCGCCGAGGGCACGGCCTCCGTCGTCGTGGACTGCGAGTCGGGGCCTGTGCGCCTCGGGCTCGCCGGGGAACTCGCCCGTGATCTCGGCGGCACGGCCGTCACCCTGGACGAGCTGCGCGCCGACAGCATCGCCGGACTCGTCAGGGACGTCACCGCAACCAGGAGGGCCGCTTAATGCCGCAGGGACAGCCGACCGTCGTTCCCCAGGACGGGCTCACCACCCGCCAGCGCCGCAACCGGCCGCTGGTGATGGTGCACACCGGCATCGGCAAGGGGAAGTCGACGGCCGCCTTCGGGATGGCGCTGCGCGCCTGGAACCAGGGCTGGCCGGTCGGGGTGTTCCAGTTCGTCAAGTCCGCGAAGTGGAAGGTCGGCGAGGAGAACGCCCTGAAGGTCCTCGGCGCGAGCGGCGAGGGCGGCAAGGTGGACTGGCACAAGATGGGCGAGGGCTGGTCCTGGATCCAGCGCGCCCCCGCTGACGGCGAGCTGTCGAACGAGGAGAAGGCGCGCGAGGGCTGGGAACAGGTCAAGCGCGACCTGGCCGCCGAGTCGTACAAGTTCTACGTCCTGGACGAGTTCGCGTATCCGATGCACTGGGGCTGGGTGGACCCCGCCGAGGTGATCCAGGTGCTGCGCGACCGCCCGGGCACCCAGCATGTCGTGATCACCGGCCGCAACGCGCCCGCCGAACTCCTCGACTTCGCCGACCTCGTCACCGACATGTCCAAGGTCAAGCACCCGATGGACGCGGGTCAGAAGGGGCAGCGGGGCATCGAGTGGTAGCACGTCTCGTCATCGCCGCCCCGTCGTCGGGCAGCGGCAAGACCACCGTCGCGACGGGCCTGATGGCGGCCTTCGTCGCGGCGGGCCTGACCGTGTCCCCGCACAAGGTCGGCCCGGACTACATAGACCCGGGCTACCACTCGCTCGCGACGGGACGCCCGGGACGCAATCTCGACGCGTACATGTGCGGTACGGAACTGATGGAACCGCTGTTCGCGCACGGCGCCGCGGGGTGCGACGTGGCCGTCGTCGAGGGCGTGATGGGGCTCTACGACGGCGCGGCGGGCGCGGGTGAACTGGCCTCCACGGCCCAGGTGGCGAAGCTGCTGCGGGCGCCCGTGGTGCTCGTGGTCGACGCGTCCTCGCAGTCGCGGTCGGTGGCGGCGCTGGTGCACGGTTTCGCGTCGTGGGACCCGCAGGTGAGGATCGGCGGCGTGATCCTCAACAAGGTCGCGTCGGACCGGCACGAGGACCTGCTGCGCGATGCGCTGGAGGAGTCGGGGGTGCCGGTGCTGGGGGTGCTGCGTCGGGTGACTCAGGTTTCCTCGCCGTCGCGGCACCTCGGTCTTGTGCCGGTGGCAGAGCGGCGGGCGGAGGCGGTGGACGCGGTGACGGCTATGGCCGAACAGGTGCGGCTTGGCTGCGACTTGGAGGGGCTGCTGGGGTTGGCGCGGTCGGCTCCGCGGCTGGGTGCGGCGGCGTGGGATGCGGGTGCCGCCTGCGGCGAGCCATTCCCCACCCCGCCCCTTCCCGAACTGGGGGCAAGCCCCCAGACCCCCGAACGCGCTTCGCGCGTGTCCTCAAACGCCGGACGGGCTGAAGTTCAGCCCCTTGGGGGTCCCCCCGGACGAAGTCTGGGGGAGTTTGAGGAGCGGGTCCGGGGCGGAGCCCTGGTTCGGGAAGGGGCGGGGTGGGGAACAAGCCCCGCGCAGCGGCCCGTCGTCGCCATCGCGAGCGGCCCCGCCTTCACCTTCTCGTACACCGAGCACGCCGAACTCCTCACCGCCGCCGGCGCCGACGTCGTCCCCTTCGACCCCCTGCGGGACGAGCAGCTGCCCACCAGCACCGCCGGACTCGTCATCGGCGGTGGATTCCCCGAGGTGTACGCCCCCGAGCTGTCCGCCAACGAACCCCTCCGCAAGGCCGTCGCCGACCTCGCGTACTCCGGCGCGCCCGTCGCCGCCGAGTGTGCCGGGCTGCTGTATCTCGCGCGGTCCCTGGACGGGCAGCCGATGTGCGGCGTGCTGGACGCCGAGGCGCGGATGAGTGAGCGGCTGACGCTCGGCTACCGGGAGGCCGTCGCCGTCAGCGACAGTGTCCTCGCGGCGGCCGGGACACGGCTGCGCGGGCACGAGTTCCACCGGACCGTCATCGAGCCGGCCGCAGGACCCGACCCCGCCTGGGGCATGCACCGGCCGGAGCGCCGCGTCGAAGGGTTCGTCCAGCGGGGCGTGCATGCGAGCTATCTGCATACGCACTGGGCCTCCGCGCCCGGTGTCGCCCGCCGATTCGTTGAGGGGTGTGTGCGATGAGCAGGCTGATCGGGATCGGAGTGGGGCCGGGCGACCCGGAGTTGGTGACCGTGAAGGGCGTGCGCGCGCTGCAGGAGGCCGATGTCGTCGTCGTACCGGTGATGGACACGCTGGAGCGGGGCCGCGCCGAGGCGACCGTCCTGCACTACGTCGGCGCCGAGAAGGTCATGCGGGTCGTCTTCGCGCTCAACGAGCGCACCGACCGGGCCCGTCGTGAGGCCGCCTGGGACGCCGCAGGCGAGCGCGTCGCCGAACTCCTGCGTGCTCACGACGTCGTCTCCTTCGCGACGATCGGCGACCCGAATGTGTACTCCACGTTCACTTATCTCGCGCAGACGATCGGCGAACTGGTCCCGGGGACGGCCGTTCAGACCGTGCCCGGCATCACCGCGATGCAGGATCTGGCGGCCCGCAGCGGCGCGGTCCTCACCGAGGGCACCGAGCCGCTGACCCTGGTGCCGGTGACGGCCGGTGCGGCCGTTCTGAAGGGTGCCCTGGAGGGGCCCGGGACGGTGGTGGCGTACAAGTTCGGGCGGCTGGCCGCCGAGGTGGCGACCGCCCTGCGGGAGACGGGACGTACCGAGGGCGCGGTGTGGGGCTCGGCGCTCGGGCTGCCGGAGGAGTCGATCCGGCCTGCCGCCGAGCTGGCCGAGGGCCCGTTGCCGTATCTGTCGACGCTGATCGCGCCGGCGCCGCGGGACGGCGGCCGTGGGGGCAAGTTGTGAACCCGTCACTCGGACAGGCCGACCACCAGCCAGACGAAGCCGACTCCCCCGGCCGTGCACAGCAGGGTGGAGCGCGCGGGGTGGGCGTGGTGCGCCTCGGGCAGGATTTCGGCCGCGGCGAGGTAGAGCAGGGCGCCGCCGAAGAACCCCAGGTAGCTGCCGAGGAGTTCCGGCGGAAGCGTGAACAGCAGCGTGGAGGCGGCGCCCGCGACGGGGGCGAGCGCGTCGGCGACGAGCATCGTGAGCGCCTTTCCGCGGGTGTTCCCGTACAGGCTGGTGATCGTGTACGTGTTGAACCCGTCGGCGAAGTCGTGGGTGATGACGGCGATCGCGACGGTCGCGCCCATGCCGCCGCCCACCTGGAAGGCCGCGCCCATCGCGATGCCGTCCATCAGGCTGTGGCCGACCATCGCCGCTGCCGCCGTCAGGCCCACCTGCGGCGCTCTGTCGTCGACGCCGTGTGCCGCCCTGCGGACGGCCAGAAGCCGTTCCACCAGGTGCGCCGCGAGGAAGCCGCCGACGAAGAGCAGCAGCGCCTGCGGCACCCCGAACACCTCGTTCCCGGCCGCCTCCAGAGCCTCCGGCAGCAGGTCGAGGCCGACCACGCCGAGCATCAGCCCGCCGGCCAGGCCGAGCACGAGGTGGCGGCGGTCGGTGACGCGCCCGGCGGTCCAGCCGCCGAACAGCGTCATGAGGAACGCGCCGAGCGCGACGAACACCGCCATGCGCCCTTGCTAGCGGATTGACCTGCTCCCTGGCACATCAAGGACCACCGGATCCACCCGAATGACACGAGAGGACAGCCGCTCATGGCCGAAGCCGACACCCGCGGGAAGGTGACCTTCGTCGGCGCCGGCCCGGGCGCCGCCGATCTGCTGACGTTCCGGGCCGCGCGGGCCATCGCCGACGCCGACATCGTCATCTGGGCGGCGAGCCTGGTGCAGGCGGACGTCCTCGACCACGCGCGCGAGGGTGCCGAGATCCTCGACTCGGCGGCGATGTCGCTGGAGGACGTCGTCGCGGTGTACGAGCGGGCGTACGAGGGGGACTTGAGGGTCGCCCGTATCCATTCCGGCGACCCCGCGCTGTGGGGCGGTACGCAGGAGCAGCTCGACCGCTGCGTGGAGCTGGGTCTCGCGGTCGAGATCGTGCCGGGTGTCTCGTCGTTCTCGGCGGTCGCCGCGATCGCGCAGCGCGAGCTGACGATCCCGGAGGTCGCGCAGTCGGTGGTCCTGACGCGGCTCGGCGGCGGCAAGACGCCGATGCCGCCGGGCGAGGAGGTGCGGGAGTTCGCGCGGCACGGCACGACGATGGCGCTGTTCCTGTCGGCGGCGAGATCCGGCCAGTTGACGCAGGAGCTGCTGGAGGGCGGCTATCCGACGAGTACGCCGGTGGTCGTCGCGTATCAGGCGACATGGCCGGAGGAGCTGATCCTGCGCTGCACGATCGGCACGCTGGAGGAGACCGTCAAGGAGCACAAGCTCTGGAAGCACACACTGTTCCTGGTCGGGCCCGCGCTGGCGGCCGCGGGGACGCGTTCGCATCTCTACCATCCGGGTCACTTCCATGGTTTCCGGAAGGCGGATCCGGCCGCCCGCAAGGCACTTCGCGCACAGGGAGCGGCTCAGTGATCGGCCTGATCTCCGCGACGGCGGCGGGTGCCGCGGCCCGCGACCGGCTGGCCGCGGCCTGGCCCGGACGCACCCGGGTGTACGAGGGTCCGGTGGGCCCGTCGGTGGAGCTGGCGTTCGCCGAGTGCGATCAGCTGGTGTGTTTCCTTGCTACGGGCGCGGTCGTGCGGCTGATCTCCCCGCTGCTCGCGGGCAAGTCCGCCGACCCCGGCGTGGTGTGCGTGGACGAGGGACAGCGGTACGCGGTGTCCCTGCTCGGCGGTCATGGCGGAGGCGCGAACGAGCTGGCGGCGCGGGTCGCCGATGTTCTCGGCTGCGCCCCGGTGGTGACGACGGCGACTGACGCGGCCGACGTCCCGGGTCTGGACACCCTGGGATGGCCGGTGGAGGGCGCGGTCGCGTCGGTGACCCGGGCGTTGCTGGACGGCGAACCGGTGGCACTGCGGGCCGACGCGGTGTGGCCGCTGCCGCCGCTGCCGGGGAATGTGGGTGCCGACGGCGACGCGGTTCTGCGGGTGACCGACCGGGTCGTCGAACCGCGCGCGCGGGAGGCCGTGTTGCGGCCGCCGTCGCTCGTCGTCGGGGTCGGGGCCTCCAGGGACGCTCCCCTCGACGAGGTCCTCGGCCTGGTCGAGGACACCCTGCGCGATGCGGGACTCTCGAAGCTGAGCGTCGCCGCGCTGGCGACCGTCGACGCGAAGGCGCAGGAGCCGGGGATCGTCGGGGCGGCGGAGCGTCTTGGCGTGCCACTGGTGACGTACGCGCCCGAAACGCTCGCGTCGATCACCGTGCCGAACCCGTCGAGCGCGCCGCTCGCCGCCGTGGGCACCCCGTCCGTCGCCGAGGCCGCGGCGCTCGCGGAGGGCGGTGAACTCCTCGTCCCGAAGCGGAAGTCGACGGGGCATCCGGCGGGCCGGGCCGCGATGGCGACCTGCGCCGTGGTGCGCCGGGTGCCGCGCGGCCGCCTCGCCGTGGTCGGACTCGGCCCCGGCGCCCGCGATCTGCTCACCCCGCGCGCCATGCAGGAGCTGCGCCGCGCCTCCGTCCTGGTCGGGCTCGATCAGTACGTCGACCAGATCCGCGATCTGCTCAGGCCCGGCACCCGGATCGTCGAATCCGGCCTGGGCGCCGAGGAGGAACGGGCCCGTACGGCCGTCGCCGAGGCCCGCGCCGGTCATGCGGTCGCGCTGATCGGCAGCGGTGACGCGGGCGTGTACGCGATGGCCTCACCGGCGCTCGCCGAGGCGTCCGGCGAGATCGACGTGGTGGGTGTGCCGGGGGTGACCGCGGCGCTGGCCGCCGCCGCGATCCTGGGCGCGCCGCTCGGGCACGACCATGTCTCGATCAGCCTCTCGGACCTGCACACACCGTGGGAGGTCATCGAGCGCCGGGTGCGGGCGGCGGCGGAGGCGGACATCGTCGTGACCTTCTACAACCCCCGTAGCCGCGGGCGTGACTGGCAGTTGCCGAAGGCGCTGTCGATCCTCGCGGAGCACCGCGATCCGGGCACACCGACAGGTGTCGTACGCAACGCTTCCCGGCCGGACGAATCCAGCCGCGTCACCACACTGGCCGGACTGGATCCGGCGACGGTGGACATGATGACGGTCGTGACGGTCGGCAACACGGCGACGCGAGAGGTCGCGGGCCGCATGGTGACCCCGCGGGGCTACCGCTGGCAGTCATGATCACGCACGCCACGCCCACGCACGCCACGCCCACGCGCGTCACAACCACGCACGCCACGCCCACGCCCGCCATGAAATCGCATGTTCCGAGGACGAGTCCCCGCCGTACCCTCGCCGCAGCCGTCGCCACGCGGAATGCTCTGCCGTACCACCCCCATTCCAAGGAGATTGCGTGACCACCCCGCCCGCACTGCTCATCGCCGGTCACGGCACCCGTGACGAAGCCGGGGCCGAGGCCTTCCGTGACTTCGTACGGGAGCTGGGGCGGCGCCATCCCGAACTCCCCGTCGGGGGCGGCTTCATCGAGCTGTCCGCGCCGCCCCTCGGCGAGGCCGTCGCCGAACTGGTCGAGCGGGGAGTGAACCGCTTCGCCGCGGTGCCGCTGATGCTGGTGTCCGCAGGGCACGCCAAGGGCGACATCCCGGCCGCGCTGGCCCGCGAGCGGGAGCGTCACCCCCAGATCTCGTACGCCTACGGCCGTCCGCTGGGCCCGCACCCCTCGCTGCTGCGCGTCCTGGAGCGGCGGCTGGACGAGGCGCTGGGCTCCGCGACCCGCAGGCCCGGGGACCGCGCGGATGTGACGGTGCTGCTGGTGGGCCGCGGTTCGACCGATCCGGACGCCAATGCCGAGGTGCACAAGGCGGCAAGGCTGCTGTGGGAGGGGCGAGGGTACGCGGCCGTGGAGACCGCGTTCGTCTCGCTCGCCGCGCCCGATGTTCCCAGCGGCCTGGACCGGTGCGTGAAGCTGGGCGCCCGGCGGATCGTGGTGCTGCCGTACTTCCTGTTCACGGGGATCCTGCCGGACCGGGTGCGTCAGCAGACGCAGGGCTGGGCGGAGGCGCACCCCGGGGTGGAGGTCGTCTCGGCCGATGTGATCGGCCCGACCGAGGAGTTGCTCGACCTGGTGCTCGACCGCTACCGGGAGGCCGTGGAGGGCGACATCCGGATGAACTGCGACTCGTGCGTCTACCGGGTCGCCATGCCGGGCTTCGAGGACAAGGTCGGTGCTCCGCAGCGTCCGCACTTCCACCCCGCCGACGACGGCCACGGCCACGGCCCACGTCACGACCAACACGGCAGCCATGCACACGCACACTGACGCACACGACCTGCGCCACCACGGTGACGCGGAGGTACGGGACGCCGGTCTCATCGACCTCGCGGTCAATGTCCGCGCCGGGACTCCCCCGGACTGGCTCCGCGCGCGCATCGCGGACTCGCTGACCGGACTCGCCGCGTATCCGGACGCACGGGCGGCACGGGCGGCGGTCGCGCGGCGCCACGGGCTGCCGGTGGAGCGGGTGCTGCTGACGGCGGGGGCGGCGGAGGCGTTCGTTCTGCTCGCGCGCGCCCTGAAGGTACGTCACCCGCTGGTCGTGCACCCGCAGTTCACGGAGCCGGAGGCGGCGCTGCGGGACGCGGGGCACGAGGTGGCGCGGCTGCTGCTGCGCGAGAAGGACGGCTTCCGGCTCGATCCGGCGGCCGTACCCGAGACGGCGGACCTGGTGATCATCGGCAATCCCACCAACCCCACGTCCGTGCTGCACCCGGCCGACGACATCGCCGAACTGGCCCGCCCCGGGCGGCTGCTGGTGGTGGACGAGGCCTTCATGGACGCGGTGCCGGACGAGCCCGAGGCACTGGCGGGCCGGACCGACATCCCGGGGCTCGTAGTGCTGCGCAGCCTCACCAAGACCTGGGGGCTCGCGGGCCTGCGCATCGGCTACGTGCTGGCCGATGCGGACACGATCGCCACGCTGGAGCGGGCGCAGCCGCTGTGGCCGGTGTCGTCGCCCGCGCTGGCGGCGGCGGAGGCGTGCATGGAGCCCGCCGCGCTCAAGGAGGCGGCGCAGGCGGCGCTTCAGCTCGCGACGGAGCGGGCGCATCTGCTCGCGGGGCTCGCGGAGTTCGACGAGGTACGGGTGGTGGCGTCGGCGCAGGGCCCGTTCGTCCTGGCGCACGTCCGCCGCGGTGCCGAGGTCCGCGTACGTCTGCGCGCCCTGGGCTTCGCGGCCCGCCGCGGCGACACGTTCCCGGGCCTGGGCCCCGGCTGGCTGCGGCTGGCGGTCCGCGACCGGGCGACGACGAACCGCTTCCTGCAGGCGCTGGACCAGGCGTTGACGGCGGTGGGCGGGTAGGGGTTCGCCTGCGGCGGGCTTTCACCCCACCCCGCCCCTTCCCGAACTGGGGCTCCGCCCCAGACCCCCGACGGGGCTTCGCCCCGGACCCCGTATGCGACCTTCGGCCGCATGTCCTCAAACGCCGGACGGGCTGAACATTCAGCCCCTCCAGCGTTTGAGGAGCGGGGTCCGGGGCGGAGCCCCGGTTAAGGGAACGGGCGGGGTGGGGACAAGCCCCGCCGCAGGCGCACCCCCCTCAGCCGATCACCCTCCCGTTCAGCACCACCCGCCGCGGCCCCGCCAGCACCCTCACATCCGCCCGCGGATCCTCCTCGTACACCACCAGATCCGCCGGTGCGCCCTCCTCCAGGGCCGGGCGGCCCAGCCACTCGCGCGCGCCCCAGGCCGTCGCCGACAGCGCCTGGATCGGCGGGATGCCCGCCTTGACCAGTTCGGCCACCTCCGCCGCGACCAGGCCGTGGGCCAGCGAGCCGCCCGCGTCCGTGCCGACGAAGACCGGGATACCGGCGTCGTAGGCCGCGCGCACCGTGTCGTAACGGTTCTCGTGCAGCCGCCGCATATGGGCGGACCACTTCGGGAACTTGGACTCGCCGCCCGCCGCGAGCGCCGGGAACGTGGCGATGTTGACGAGGGTCGGCACGATTGCGACGCCCCGCTCGGCGAACAGCGGGATCGTGTCCTCGGTCAGCCCGGTGGCGTGCTCGACGCAGTCGATGCCCGCCTCGACGAGGTCCCTCAGCGAGTCCTCGGCGAAGCAGTGCGCGGTCACCCGGGCGCCGAGCCGGTGCGCCTCGGCGATCGCCGCCTCGACGGCGTCCCGCGGCCAGCAGGCGGTCAGGTCGCCGGCGTCCCGGTCGATCCAGTCGCCGACGAGCTTGACCCAGCCGTCGCCGCGGCGGGCCTCCTGGGCGACGTAGGCGACCAGGTCATCCGGCTCGATCTCGTGGGCGAAGTTACGGATGTAGCGCCGGGTGCGTGCGATGTGACGGCCCGCCCGGATGATCTTCGGCAGGTCCTCACGGTCGTCGATCCAGCGGGTGTCGGCCGGGGATCCGGCGTCGCGGATGAGCAGCGTGCCCGCGTCCCGGTCTGTGAGCGCCTGTTTCTCGCTGGTCGCTTCGTCCACGGCGCCATGGTGGTCGAGCCCGACATGGCAGTGTGCGTCGACCAGCCCGGGCAGCGCCCAGCCGGTCACGGTGACGGCCTCGGCGCACGGCCGTTCGTACGAGATGCGGCCGTCGACCACCCACAGCTCGTCCTTCACCTCCTCGGGTCCGACGAGCACCCGCCCCTTCACATGCAGCACCGCGTGATCGCTCATACGAGCACTGTACGAGGCTTGCGGGCGTCGCGGCCCGGCAGTGCGGACAGCGGTGAACAGCATTTCCACGGACAGCAAAGTCGGCGTTAATTCGAAATTCCGGAAGCTGCTTTATTACGGGCAGCTTCCCGTATTCGTCTGCCCCCGTTTTGCAAGCCTAAACACCAAGGTTTCGTCAGGGTCGAAGGCCGTAATTCGGACGGGTCTCACGGTGGTTACAGATATGTGACCGACTCCACAAGCCCGACCGATTCGCCCCTTATTTGCCGCACAAATCGCCCGAAAAGGCCACCGGATGACCTAGGTGTCCGCGCCCGCGCGATAACACAGCCGAGCGCTTCACCCAACCCCTTCCCTCAATGCATTTTTGAAATTAGCTGGGTAAATTTCCTCGACATGACCGCCGCACAAGAAGACCTTGTACGAGCCAACCCCCCGAGCGAATTCACGGAGATCGACACCCCACGAGTGGAGGACGGAGCCGCGATCTGGCGCATCGCCCGCGACTCCGAGGTCCTGGACCTCAACTCCTCGTACAGCTATCTGCTGTGGTGTCGCGACTTCGCGGCCACCTCCCTGGTGGCGCGCGGGGCCGACGGCGAGCCCATCGCCTTCGTCACCGGTTATGTACGCCCCGACCGCCCCGAGGCCCTGGTCGTCTGGCAGGTCGCCGTCGACCACGCGCGCCGCGGCCGGGGACTGGCCGGTGTGCTGCTCGACGCGCTGACAGCGAGGGTGACCGGCGGGCGCGGGGTGCGGGAGGTCGAGACGACCATCACGCCCGACAACACCGCGTCCGACCGGCTGTTCACCTCGTACGCGAAGCGCCACGACGTGCCCCTGGCCCGCGAAGTCCTCTTCGACGGCGGGCTGTTCCCCGAGGGGACGCACCAGCCGGAAGTCCTGTACCGCATCGGCCCCTTCTCCGCCTGACACCCCCCCACACCTGGAGACTTGCTGTGACCATCACCCCGCCCGCCCTGAGTGTCTTCGAGACCCTGGAGTCCGAGGTGCGCAGCTACTGCCGCGGCTGGCCCGCAGTGTTCGACCGCGCGCAGGGCAGCTACCTCCACGACGAGGACGGCCACACCTACCTCGACTTCTTCGCCGGCGCCGGATCACTCAACTACGGCCACAACAACCCGGTGCTGAAACGCGCGCTGATCGACTACATCGAGCGCGACGGCATCACCCACGGCCTGGACATGGCCACCACGGCCAAGCGCGCCTTCCTGGAGTCGTTCCAGAACGTGGTCCTGCGGCCGCGCGACCTGCCGTACAAGGTCATGTTCCCCGGCCCGACCGGCACCAACGCGGTCGAGTCGGCGCTCAAGCTGGCCCGCAAGGTGAAGGGACGCGAGTCCGTCGTCTCCTTCACCAACGCCTTCCACGGCATGTCGCTCGGCTCGCTCGCCGTCACCGGCAACGCCTTCAAGCGGGCCGGCGCCGGCATCCCGCTGGTGCACGGCACGCCCATGCCCTTCGACAACTACTTCGACGGCCAGGTCCCGGACTTCCTCTGGTTCGAGCGTCTGCTGGAGGACCAGGGCTCCGGCCTCAACAAGCCCGCCGCGGTCATCGTCGAGACCGTACAGGGCGAGGGCGGCATCAATGTCGCCCGGCCCGAGTGGCTGCGCGCGCTCCAGGAGCTGTGCCACCGCCAGGACATGCTCCTGATCGTCGACGACATCCAGATGGGCTGCGGCCGCACCGGTGGCTTCTTCTCCTTCGAGGAGGCGGGCATCACGCCGGACATCGTCACCCTGTCGAAGTCCATCAGCGGCTACGGACTGCCCATGGCTCTCTGCCTGTTCAAGCCGGAGCTGGACATCTGGGAGCCGGGCGAGCACAACGGCACCTTCCGCGGCAACAACCCCGCCTTCGTCACCGCGGCCGCCGCGCTGGAGACCTACTGGGCGGACGGCCAGATGGAGAAGCAGACTCTGGCCCGCGGCGAGCAGGTCGAGCAGGCACTGCTGGCCATCATCGCCGAGAGCCCCGAGGACGGGGTGAGCTTCCGGGGCCGCGGCCTGGTGTGGGGCCTGGAGTTCGCGGACAAGTCGCGCGCCACCGCGATCTGCGCCCGCGCCTTCGAGCTGGGGCTGCTGCTGGAGACCTCGGGCCCGGAGGGCGAAGTGGTCAAACTGCTGCCCGCGCTCACGGTCTCGCCCGATGAGCTCGACGAGGGCCTTCGCATCCTGGCCCGGTCCGTACGCGAGACCGCCTGACACCCCGTACGAGAAAGGCAACGACTCACCGTGATCGTCCGATCGTTCAAGGACATCGAGAACACCGAGCGCCATGTGAAGGCCGCGTCCGGGACCTGGGAGAGCAAGCGCATCGTGCTCGCCAAGGAGAGGGTCGGCTTCTCGCTCCACGAGACCACGCTGTACGCGGGTACGGAGACGTCGATGTGGTACGCGAACCACGTCGAGGCCGTGCTCTGTGTCGAGGGCGAGGCCGAGCTCACCAACGACGAGACCGGCGAGACCCACTGGATCGAGCCCGGCACGATGTATCTGCTGGACGGCCATGAGCGTCACACCATGCGTCCCAAGACCGATTTCCGCTGTGTCTGCGTCTTCAACCCGCCCGTCACCGGACGGGAGGACCACGACGAGAACGGCGTCTATCCGCTGCTGACCGAGTCCGAGGAGGGCTGAGAAATGACCACCGCCGCTGTACGCGCCGACCTGTACCCGACCCGTGGCGTGGGCGAGGTGATGACCCCGCGCCAGGACCCGGTCGTCTGGTCCGCACCCGGCGCGCCGGGGCCGATCGTCCCGTCCGAGCTGATGGGCTTCGAGCGGGACGGCTTCCTGACGGTCGACGAGCTGATCTCGCAGGACGAAGTCGCCCTGTACCGCGGCGAGTTGGACCGGCTGATCGCCGATCCCGCCGTACGGGCGGATGAGCGCTCGATCATCGAGCCGAAGTCCCAGGACGTGCGCTCGGTCTTCGAGGTGCACCGGCTCAGCGAGGTCTTCGCCTCGCTGGTGCGCGACGAGCGGGTGGTGGGCAGAGCCCGGCAGATCCTCGGTTCCGATGTGTATGTCCACCAGTCCCGGATCAATGTGAAGCCGGGCTTCGGCGCCTCGGGCTTCTACTGGCACTCGGACTTCGAGACCTGGCACGCCGAGGACGGACTGCCGAACATGCGCACCGTCTCGGTCTCGATCGCCCTGACCGAGAACCGTGACACCAACGGCGGCCTGATGATCATGCCCGGCTCGCACAAGACGTTCCTGGGCTGCGCGGGCGAGACGCCGAAGGACAACTACAAGAAGTCGCTTCAGATGCAGGACGCGGGCACCCCGTCGCACGCGGCGCTGACCCGCTTCGCGGACCGGCACGGCATCCGGCTGTTCACCGGCCGGGCCGGGTCCGCGACCTGGTTCGACTGCAACTGCATGCACGGCTCCGGGGACAACATCACCCCGTATCCGCGCAGCAATGTCTTCATCGTCTTCAACAGCGTGGAGAACGCGGCTCAGGAGCCCTTCGCGGCGCCGGTGCCGCGGCCCTCCTTCATCGGTGCGCGGGACTTCACACCGGTGGGCTGACCGTACGACCCGTGCGCCGACCGTCGCACGGTACGAGGGCGGGGCCGGTCCCATCGGACCGGCCCCGCCCTCGTACCGTGCGGAGGTCAGTTCGCGCTCAGCGCCGGGTAGTCGATGTAGCCCTTGTCGTCTCCGCCGAAGAAGGAGGCGGTGTCCGGGGTGTTGTACGGGCCCTCGGACTTGAGCCTGACCGGCAGGTCGGGGTTGGCGAGGAACAGCGCGCCGAAGGCGAGGATGTCCGCGGTCCCGTCCTCGATCAGCCCGAGCGCCGCGTGGTCGGTCGGGCCCTCGGTCGCCGGGTTGAGGATCAGGGTGCCGCTGAACTTCTCGCGCAGCTCCCGCGTGATCTCCCGGTAGCCGGGGACCATCTCGACGATGTGCAGATAGCCGATGCCCAGCGGCTCGATCTCGTTGATCAGCGCGGGGTAGACGGCCTCGGTGTCGGTCTCGGCGATGTCGTTGTACGCGTTGCCGGGAGAGACGCGCAGTCCGGTCCGCTCCGGGCCGATCGCCTCGGCCACGGCCTTGGTCACCTCGACGGCGAAGCGGATGCGGTTCTCGACGGTGCCGCCCCACTCGTCGGTGCGCAGATTGGTGTTGGGGGCGAGGAACTGGTGGATGAGATATCCGTTGGCGCCGTGCAGCTCGACACCGTCGAAGCCGGCGGCGACGGCGTTACGGGCCGCCTCGACGAACTCCTCGATGATGGCCGGGATTTCATCGGCGCCCAGCTCGCGCGGGGCGATGAAGTCCTTGGGTCCCTCGTGCGTGTACAGCTGCCCGGCGGGGGCGACGGCCGAGGGCGCCACACTGACCAGTTCCTGGTCGGGCCAGAGCACCGGGTGGCCGATGCGTCCGGCGTGCATGATCTGGGCGAAGATCTTGCCGCCCTTGGCGTGCACGGCGTCGGTGACCTTGCGCCAGGCGGCGACCTGCTCGTCGGTGTGCAGGCCCGGAGTGTTCGGGTATCCCTGGCCGAGTACGGAGGGCTGGATGCCCTCGGTGACGATGAGCCCGGCCGATGCGCGCTGGCTGTAGTACTCGACGGTGGACTCGGTGACCGTGAGGCCGTCGCCGTACGCGCGGCTGCGGGTCATCGGCGCCATGGCGATGCGGTTCGCGAGCTGCGTGCCGGACAGTTCTACGGGGTCGAACGCGGTGGTCATGGGTGCTCCCAGAGAGTTATATGGTCGGCCAAGCATTCGGGCCGGATGCCACTGTAGACCATTAATTGGCCGACCAAGGTAAAATTCTCGGAGACACTGTCCATGTGACAGTCGCACCCTTGCCGAGGAGGCCCCGATGACGCCCGAGACCGCGGCCGATCCCGTCTGTACCGAGTCCCCCGAGACCGCGGCCGGTGCCGTCTGTAACGGGTCGCTGCCGACCGCCGCGCTCGGCGGGCCCGTCAGCCTCGCCGTCTCCCGGGTCGCCCGGCTGCACCGCATGGCGGCGGGCAAGATGCTGCGGGGCGCCGGGCTCTACCCGGGGCAGGAACTGGTCATGATGCATCTGTGGGACGCCGGTGCCGTGCGCCAGTCAGAGCTGATCAAGGCCGTCGAGCTCGACCCGTCCACCGTGACCAAGATGCTCCAGCGACTGGAGCAGGCCGGACACGTCCGCCGCCGCCCCGACCCCTGCGACCGGCGCGCGGTGCTCGTCGAGGCGACCCAGGACAGCTGCGCCCTGCACTCCGCGGTCCAGGCGGCCTGGGCGAATCTGGAGGAGCACACCCTCGCCGGGCTCGACCCCGACGAGCGCGGTGAGCTGACACGGCTCCTCGGGAAGGTCGAGGAGAATCTCTGCACGCAGACCGCGGACTGCCCCGGCCGGCCTCAGCCGGACAGCACGTCCAGCGCCCAGTCGACATCTGCGGCCGTGTTGTAGAGATGGAAGGCGGCGCGCAGATTGCCCGCCCGCTCCGAGACGATCACTCCCGCAGCAGCCAGCCCGGGGACCCGGTCGCCGAGACCCGGCACGGCCACGATCGCCGAATCGCCGGGCACCGGCCGGTGCCCGAGTTCCGTCAGGCCGTCCCTGAACCGCCGGGCGAGCGCCGTGTCATGGGCGTGTACGGCGTCGATGCCGGTCGCTTCGAGCAGCGCGAGGGACTCCCTGGCGCCGTGGTACGAGAGGAATGCGGGCGGCTCGTCGAACCGGCGGGCCGAGCGGGCCAGTTCCTCGATCCGCCCGTAGGTGGTGGCCCACAGATCCTCGGCGGCGAAGGTCCCGGCGTGGATGGGCACCAGGGTCTCCTGGGCCTCCTCGGTCACGGTGAGGAACGAGACGCCACGCGGGCAGAGCAGAAACTTGAAGGCGCCGGTGACGGTGAAGTCCCAGGCCGCCGCGTCCAGTGGCAGCCAGCCCGCCGACTGGCTGGCGTCGACGAGCGTACGTGCCCCGTGCGCGGCCGCGGCGGCACGGATGGCGGGCATGTCGGCGATCCGGCCGTCGGAGGACTGCACCGAGGAGAACGCCACCATCGAGGTGCCGGGCCCCACCGCGTCGGCCAGCTGCTCCAGCGGGGCGTACCGCACCTTGAGATCGCCGCGCACGGTGAAGGGCGTGATGACCGAGGCGTACTCCCCCTCCGGGAAGAGGACTTCCGCGCCGGGGTGCAGTGAGGACGCGATCAGCCCGACGTGCACCGAGACCGAACCGCCGACGGCGACGCGCGCCTCGTCCACACCGCACAGCCGGGCGAAGGACTGCCGGACGTCGGTCACCGCCGACCATTCACCGGCGCCACCCGGACGCCCTGCCGCGAGCTCGTCGGCGAGCAGCTTCACCGCCTCGACGGTCCGGCGCGGCAGCATCCCGCAAGTGGAGGTGTTCAGATACGTCATCTGCGGCGCGAACTCGGCGCCACCCAGGGTCTCCATGAGATCACCCTGCGGCGCGCTCAACGCCAGGTCAATCGCGAATCGTTGAGACACACCCCTCAGCAGCGCTTAAGCATGGGCTCCGGCCTGCGGAAGCTCACACGAACCACCGGCTTCGCAGGCCGCCGCGTCCGCGCCGATCGGGGTGATGACCCGGCCCTGCCACGCCTGTTCCAGCGCCTTGGTGAAGACCTCGGCGGGCTGGCCGCCCGACACGCCATAACGCCGGTCCAGCACGAAGAACGGCACCCCGGTCGCGCCCAGCTCCGCGGCCTCGCGCTCGTCGGCCCGTACGTCGTCGGCGTACGCGCCCTCGTCGGCGAGGACCGCCCGGGCCTCGTCCGCGTCCAGACCCGCCTCGACCGCGAGGTCCACCAGAATCTCGGGGTCGAAGACGGACCGCTCCTCGGCGAAGTTCGCCCGGTAGGCGAGGTCGAGCAGCTCGTCCTGACGGCCGCGGGCCCTGGCCAGGTGCAACAGCCGGTGGATGTCGAAGGTGTTGCCGTGGTCACGGCCCTCTGTGCGGTAACCGAGCCCCTCGGAGCGCGCGGTGGCGGCGACGTGCTCCTCCATCGACCGCGCTTCCTCGCGGGTCCGTCCGTACTTCAGCGCGAGCATGTCGATGACCGGGGCGGTGTCGCCCTTGGCCCGGCCCGGGTCGAGCTCGAAGGAGCGGTGCACGACCTCGACCCCGTCACGGTGGGCGAAGGCCGCGAGCCCCTTCTCGAAGCGGGCTTTGCCGATGTAGCACCAGGGACAGGCGATGTCGCTCCAGATCTCGACGCGCATGCTTCATTCACTCCAGGGTCGTGCGGGGGCAGGGCTGTGCGGAGGCATCCTCCGCTGCGGAGTCAACGCAGTGCGTGACCGGCTCATTCCCCGGTGTCCAGGTGACAGGCCGAGGCCGCTGCTCCTCAGCTGCCGTCGCGCAGCCCGTCGGGCCAGCCCGGCCGGAACTCGATCCGGTCGAAGGTCACCACACAGCCCTCGCCCACCGGGGACTGCGCCAGAAAGCCGACGAGCGCGGCGCCGGCCTGCTCCTCGGTGCCCAGGGCGAAGATCCGTACGAAGGTCCAGCGCTCGCCGTCCGTCGACGCGTGGAAGGCGAAGGCCTTGCCCGTGCGGCTGATCCGCAGCCACGCGCTGTCGCCGTCGACCGCGAAGGAGTTGGCGTCGTCGGAGTGGCCGCGGGTCACGACCGTGCAGATGGTGGGCTTGTCCGGGGAGAGTTCCAGGCAGAGCTTGGCCCACTCCCGTTCGCCGACGTGCAGATGGAGCACGCCGGCGTCGAAGGCCGCCGCGAAGCCGACCGTGACCCGCGTGATGAGCTGGAAGTCGCCCTCCGGCGCGCCGAGCAGGCGCGGCGCGTCGGATGCCGGTTCCAGCGCATCGCCCGCGGGCGGGACGAAAAGGTCCTGCCGCGCTCCGGCCCAGCCGGTCAGCACGCCCTTCTCGTACGACCAGTTGGCGTCGGGGCCGTACGGGCGCAGTGGGAAGGGGAGTTCGGGCAATTCGATCTGGTCGCTCACAGCGCTCAGCTTCGCGGAGTCTCCTGGAGGCCGTCCACCCGACGCGGCAGACCGAGCGGGTTGTCGTCGCGCAGCTCCGGCGGAAGCAGTGCCTGAGGCGTCGTCTGGTACGTCACCGGGCGCAGCCAGCGCTCGATCGCGGTCGCGCCGACCGAGGTGGAGGTGGAGGTGGTGGCCGGGTAGGGGCCGCCGTGGTGCTGGGCGGGGGCGACGGCTACGCCGGTGGGCCAGCCGCCGACCAGGACGCGGCCCGCGAGCGGGGTGAGTTCGGCGAGCAGCTCGGCTCCCCGGCCCTCGCCCGCGGCCTCGCCGTCGGAGAGGTGAAGGGTGGCGGTGAGGTTGCCCGGGAGGCGGCCGAGGACCGCGGTGATCTCGGCGTCGGACTCGTAGCGCGCGACGACGGTGACCGGCCCGAAGCACTCTTCGAGCAGCAGGTCGTGCGGGCCTTCGGCGGCCAGCAGCCGGGCCGGTACGGAGAGGAAGCCCGCGCTGACGGTGTGCGCGCCGCCCGCGCCGGGGGTGATGGGAGCCTCCACCTGAGGCAGTGCCGCCCGCTCCCGTACGCCGTCGACGAAGGCCGCGCGCATCCGGTGGTCGAGCATCACGCCGGGCTCGGTCTCGCTGACGGCGTCCGTCAGGGACTTCAGCAGCCGGTCGCCCGCGTCACCGGCGGGGGCCAGGACGAAGCCGGGCTTGGTGCAGAACTGGCCCTCCCCCAGGGTCATCGAGCCCGCGAGCCCGGCGCCGAGCTCCTCCGCCTGCTCCCCGGCCGCCGCCTCGGTGACCACGACGGGATTGAGGGAGCCGAGTTCGCCGTGGAAGGGGATGGGCGCGGGCCGGGCGGCCGCGGCGTCGAAGAGAGCGCGTCCGCCGCGTACGGATCCGGTGAATCCGGCGGCCGTGATCAGCGGGTGGCGCACCAGCTCGACGCCCGCTTCGAAGCCGTGCACCAGGGCCACGACGTCCTCGGGCAGGCCGACGTGCTGGGCGGCCCTGCGCAGGACGGAGGCACACAGTTCGGAGGTGCCGGGGTGGTCGGGGTGCGCCTTGACGACGACGGGGCAGCCGGCGGCCAGCGCGCTCGCGGTGTCGCCGCCGGGCACGGAGAAGGCGAGCGGGAAGTTGCTCGCGGCGTAGACGGCGACGACACCGAGGGGGATCTTGTAACGGCGCAGGTCCGGCCGGGGCGGCGTGCGGCTGCCGTCCGCGTGGTCGATGTGGATGTCGAGGTAGGCGCCCTCGTCGACGACATCGGCGAAGGCGCGCAACTGGCCGGTGGTGCGGGCGAGTTCTCCGGTGAGGCGGGTCGGGCCGAGCGCGGTCTCGGCGTCGGCGGCCTCGATGACGTGCTCGCGCGCCTCGTCGAGGAGGTCGGCGGCGGTGCGCAGCAGGAGCGCGCGTACACTCCGGTCGGCGAGCGCGGGGCGGGCGGCGTGTGCGGCGCGGACCGCGCGGTCGATCTCCTCGGTTGTGGACTCCACCGCAACCTGCTCACGCGGGTTCCCGGTTCGGGGGTCGACACTCCAGACTGGTGCTGCTGCCACCGCGGCTTCCTTCCCGCTCTACTGCCACCCATCAGGGCTTTTGTTCGGTATTCTGAACAAAGTTCCTGATGATGAATCTGTGGGGACTCTATTTCCGTGCGTTCTGCGCGGTCAAGAAGGGGCGAGGAGCAATGACAACTGCCGATACCGGTGGGGCACAGGTCAAGTCCGCGGTGCGGACGGTGGAATTGCTCGAGTATTTCGCCGGGCGCCCCGGCATGCACTCACTCGCCGCGGTCCAGGAGGCCGTCGGCTACCCCAAGTCCAGCCTCTACATGCTGCTGCGCACCCTGGTGGAGCTCGGCTGGGTGGAGACGGACGCGACCGGTACGCGCTACGGCATCGGCGTACGGGCACTGCTTGTGGGCACCTCCTACATCGACGGCGACGAGGTCGTGGCCGCCGCCCGGCCCACCCTGGACCGGCTCTCCGACGACACCACGGAAACCATCCACCTCGCCCGGCTCGACGGCACCAATGTCGTCTATCTCGCCACCCGGCAGTCGCAGCACTATCTGCGCCCCTTCACCCGTGTCGGCCGCCGGCTGCCCGCCCACTCCACCTCGCTGGGCAAGGCGCTGCTCGCCACCCACAGCGACGAGCAGGTGCGCAAGATGCTGCCCGAGACCCTGGCCTCCCTGACCGAGCACACCATCACCGACCGCGAGAAGCTCATCGAGGAGCTGCGTCTGATCCGCGAGCAGGGCTATGCGGCGGACCGCGAGGAGAACACCCTCGGGCTGCGCTGCTTCGGCATCGCGATTCCGTACCGCACCCCGGCGCGCGACGCGATCAGCTGCTCGGTGCCCGTGGCCCGGCTCACCCCCGGCCACGAGCAGATGATCAAGGATGCGCTCTTCGACGCCCGCGACCGGCTCACGCTCGCCACCCGGAGGCTGTGAATGGCTCTGTCCGTCTCTCTGCGTGAGGTGCTCGACAGCGATCTGCCGCACTTCTTCCGGCACATGAGTGATCCCGAGTCGAACCGGATGGCGGCCTTCACCTGTGAAGACCCCACCGACCGGGCCGCTTTCGACGCGCACTGGGTACGGATCCGCGCCTCGGACGCGGTCATACGGACCGTGCTGGCCGACGGACTGGTCGTCGGCCACGCCGCGGTCTACGGACCGCCCGAGGAGCGCGAGGTCACGTACGTCGTCGACCGCGCGTACTGGGGCCGCGGCGTCGCCACCGCCGCACTGCGCGCGCTGCTCGAAGTCGTACCGACGCGTCCCCTGCACGCCCGCGCCGCCGCCGACAACGCGGGCTCGATCCGGGTCCTCGAGAAGTGCGGATTCACCGTCACCGGCAAGGACCGGGGCTTCGCGCACGCCAGGGGTGCACAGACCGACGAGCTGCTCCTCACCCTGGCGGGCTGAGCCTCCTCCGCCGTACGGCGGAGGGGAATCGTCGCAGCGCAGGAGGTACCGGCAGGGTCCAACCGGGAGCGTGGTCGCCATGACACGGACACCGCTCGCTCCCGTCCCCGGGGCCCACGTCCCGCTTCGCGCCCCGCGTGTGCACAGGGTGCTGCGCACCCTTACCGTCGCCTCCTGCGTCCCGTATCTCTCGCTCAAGATCGCGTGGATCGCCGGCAGCAGGATCGGCATCCCCGACGGAAGTGTGCTGCTGGAGCACCGCGGTCTGATCGCCGTCGCCAACAGCGTCACCGTTCTGATGGACGGCACCGTCATCGTGCTGGCACTGCTGCTCACCCAGGCGTGGGGCCGGCGCGTCCCCGCCTGGCTGCTTGCCACGCCGATGTGGATCGCGGGCGGTCTGCTCGCCCCGATCATGGTCGGCTTCCCGGTCCAGTTGCTGACCCGCGCCGTCACCGGAGCCGAGCCCCACCGGGGCGGGGACAAACCCTTCCTCGACGAGTGGGTCTTCGGGGTCGTCTACACGGGCTTCATCGTCCAGGGCCTGGCCCTGGGGACGCTCTTCGCGCTGTACGCCCGCGAGCGCTGGAGCCATGTGTGGCGGGGCCGGATCTGGGACCTGCCCAGTGCCGCCACCGGGCGGATGCTGAAGCTGACCGCCGTGGCCGCCGCCGGGCTCGCGCTCTTCCCGGCCGCGATGCACCTGCTGTGGGCCTGCGGCGCGACGACCGGTCTGTCCGCGACGCGGATCGAGCAGCGCACGGCCGACTTCTATGTACTCGAAGGGATCAACGCCCTGTTCGTGGCCGTCGCCGTGACCGGAGCGCTGCTGCTCGCCTTCCGTCCGGTCCCCGCACTGCCGCTGAAGACTCCACTGGCCATGGCTTGGCTTGGCTCGGGCGCGGTGGGCTGCTGGGGCATCTGGCTGCTGATCGCCGCGGTGCTGCCGGGCGCCGAAGACGGCGAGCGGGCATCGGGGTTGATGGCCCTGACCTACGCTGTGGGCATGATCGTCGGTCTGCTCGTCATCACCGGGACGGCCTCGTTCCTGCGGCGGCGCGCCGCGTGAGGAGAGTGCTGGGGGCGTCCGCGCGGGCGCTGTTCGGGACGCGGGCCGGGCTGCGCTGGCTCCATCTGATCCTGGGCGGCGCCCTGTTGATGCCGTACTGGCTCGTGGGCACGGTGTTCGTCGGCCCGCTCGTCGGTGCGAAGGACATGTTCTCCGACTCCCCCGCCCTCCAGTTCGGCGCGTACGGCATCGCGCTGCCGATAGCCGCGGTGACGGCGCTGTTGTTCCCGCTCACCAGACCGCTGGCGGTCGCCCTGGCGAAGGCCCTGTGCGGGGTGCCCGCCGAGCGGTTCGCGGAAGGGCCGGCACGCTCGCGGGACGCGCGGCTGCGGGCCTCGGGCTGGTTCACGCTGCATGCGGGAATCGGCGCTCTGATCAGCGGCGCCACGCTCGCGCTGCCGCCGTTCGCCGTGAGCCTGATGGTGCTGCCGTTCTTCCCGGCGCTGCGGGGGCGGCTCGAGTTGCCCCACTACCCCGCCTGGCAGCTGGCCCTGTTCCCGTTCGCCGGAATGGCCATGCTGATCGCGCTCGCGGCCTGTGCGGCGGCGGCCGGGGCACTGCTGGCCCGTCAGGCGCCGGTCCTGCTCGGCCCCACACCCGCGGACCGGCTGGCAGCCGCGGAGCGCCGGGCCACCGAACTGGCCGAGCGCAACCGGCTCGCCCGCGAGCTGCACGACTCGGTGGGCCACGCCCTGAGCGCCGTCACCCTGCAGGCAGGTGCGGCCCGCCGGGTCCTGGACAGCGATCCGGAGTTCGTACGGGAGGCACTGGCCGCGATCGAGGAGACCACCCGGCGCACGGTGGGCGAACTCGACTCCGTACTGGGCCTGTTGCGCCAGGACGACGACCACACCACCCAGCTCGACGGACCGACCCTGGACACTCTGGACGGACTGCTCGCGCGTAGTGGCGTCCCGGTGTCGCTCAGCGCCGACGGCGATCTGGCCGCCGTCCCCGCGCCCGTCTCGCGCGAGGCGTACCGCATCGTCCAGGAGGGGCTGAGCAACGCCCTGCGCCACGCCGGGGCGTCCCCGGTGACCCTGTGGATCGCCCTGTGCGGCGAGGAGTTGGAGATCACGATGGAGAATCCGCTGCCCGACAGGGCCCCGGTGGTCCGCCCGGGAGGCGGCCGCGGAGTGCGCGGCATAGCCGAGCGGGCCGCGCTGCTGGGCGGACGGGCGCAGGCAGGAGCGCAGGGCGCGGTGTGGCTGCTGTCCGCGCGGCTGCCGCTGGGCGGTGACCGGTGAGCGTGATCCGGGTCGTCCTCGCCGACGACGAGCGCATGGTTCGTACGGCGCTGCGCGTCATCCTCGACGCCGAGCCCGACCTGGAGGTGATCGGCGAGGCGTCGACGGGCGCGGAGGCCGTCCCGGTGGTGCGTGAGCTGCGCCCCGACGTGGTCCTGATGGATGTACGGATGCCGGAGATCGACGGCATCCGCGCCACCGAGCAGATCCTGGCCACGCTCGACGAACCGCCGCGGATCGTTGTGGTGACGACCTTCGAGAACGACTCCTATGTGTACGACGCGCTGCGCGCCGGGGCCGCGGGCTTTCTGCTCAAGCGGGCGGCGGCCGAGGAGCTCGTCCAGGCGGTCCGTCTGGTGGCACGCAGCGACTCGCTGCTCTTCCCCGCGGCCGTGCGCTCGCTGGCCGCCGAGTACGGCGGCCGCCGCACCCCCGCGCCCCCGCCGTGGGCGGCGCGGCTGACCGAGCGCGAGGCCGAGGTGCTGCGGCTGATGGCGACGGGGCTGACGAACGCGGAGATCGCCGGGCGGATGGGCGTGGGTCCCGCGACGGCCAAGACGCATGTGGCCTCCGTCCTGGCGAAGACCGGCGCCAGGGACCGTACCCAGGCGGTGATCGCGGCGTACGAGTCGGGGTTCATCTCACCGGGCTGAGGCACGGCTCGTCACCGCGCTCAGGACGGCTCGCGGATGAGGATTCCCTGAGAAGCCGGGCCGGCCGGAACGGCACGTCCGGCCCGGTCGTCCCCCCTATGGGATGAACAAGACGATCAGGAACGCCGCGGTCTTCTCGCTGCTGCTGGTGCTCGCCCTGCTGATACGGGTGACCTGGGTGCAGGCGTACGAAGCCCGGGCCCTCGCGGACGACGAACACAACCGGCGGAAGATCATCGCGCAGTACGCGCAGCCGCTGGGCGACATCATCGTGGCCGGGTCACCGATCACGGGCTCGAAGAGGACGGAGGGCAGCGACCTCGCGCACAAACGCACCTACACCGACGGCTCGCTCTACGCCGCGGTCACCGGTTACAGCTCGCAGGCATACGGCGCGACCCAGCTGGAAGGCATCTACAGCCATGTCCTGGACGGTACGGACAGCCGGCTGAAGAACCCCGTCGACGCGCTCACCGGCAAGCAGCAGGAGCCCGGCGACGTGCTCACCACCATCGACCCCGCGGTGCAGAAGGCGGCTTACGAGGCGCTCGGCGACACCAAGGGCGCGGCCGTCGCCATCGACCCGAAGACCGGCAAGATCCTTGGCATGGTCAGCACGCCCTCGTACGACCCCTCGAAGATCAGCGGGACGACGGACGGTGACGCCTGGAAGAAGCTGCTGGCCGACAAGGACAAGCCGCTGGTCAACCGCGCGCTGCGGCAGCCGCTGCCGCCCGGTTCGACCTTCAAGCTGGTGGTCGCGGCGGCGGCCCTGGAGGACGGTCTGTACGACTCGGTGGACACCAAGACGGACAGCCCCGATCCGTACACCCCGCCCGGCACGACCAGGGTCCTGGAGAACGAGAACAAGTCCGCACCCTGCGAGAACGCGAGCCTGCGCACCGCGCTCCAGTACTCCTGCAACAACGTCTTCGCCAAGCTGGCGGTCGACCTCGGCCAGGACAAGGTCCGGGCGATGGCGGAGAAGTTCGGCTTCAACGACGAGAAGCAGGACTCCCCGGTGCGGGCCCTGCCCAGTGTGTATCCGACGGGGATGGACAAGCCCTCGACCGCCTACAGCGGCATCGGCCAGTTCGATGTGACCGCGACGCCGATGCAGCTGGCCATGGTCTCCGCGGCGATCGCCAACGACGGCGTCCTGCGGGCGCCGCACATGGTCTCCAAGGTCGTGGACGCGGACGGCAACACGCTGCAGTCGTACGAGGACGCGGCATCGAAGCGGATCGTCTCCTCGTCCACCGCCGAGCAGTTGCGCAGCGCGATGGTGACCGTGGTGGAGGACGGCACCGGGACCAATGCCAAGGTCGAAGGCGCCGAGGTGGGCGGAAAGACCGGCACCGCCCAGCACGGCGAGAACAACAGCAAGACGCCCTACGCCTGGTTCACCTCGTACGCCAAGGACTCCGGCAGCGGCAAGGAGGTCGCGGTCGCCGTCCTGATCGAGGACTCGGGCGCGGCCCGCTCCGAGGTCAGCGGCAACGGGCTGGCCGCGCCCATCGCCCAGAAGATGATGGCCGCGGCCCTGAAGTCCTGACGCCCGACTACTGCTTGAGGCCGACGGCTACTTGACGCCGAAGAGCTGCTCGACCGGGTCGATCGCGAAGTAGACCACGAACAGCGCCGCCGTGCCCCACAGCAGCCAGTGCACATCGCGGGCCTTGCCCAGCACCGCCTTGATGACGACATAGGCGATGAAACCGGCGCCGATGCCGTTGGTGATGGAGTACGTGAACGGCATGACCGCGATCGTCAGGAAGGCCGGGATCGCGATGTCGTACCGCTCCCAGTCGATATGGCGGACCTGCGCCATCAGCAGGAAACCGACGGCGACGAGCGCGGGCGCCGCGGCCTGGGCGGGGACGACCGTGGCGAGCGGCGTGAAGAAGAGGGCGAGTGCGAAGAGCCCGCCGGTGACCAGGGAGGCGAAACCGGTGCGGGCGCCCTCGCCGACTCCTGCCGCCGATTCGATGTACGAGGTGTTGGAGGAGGCGGATGCGGCGCCTCCGGCCGCGGCGGCGACACCGTCGATCAGCAGCACCCGGCCGAGGTTGGGGACCTTGCCGTTCTCGTCCAGCAGACCGGCCTCGTTGGAGACGCCGACGACCGTGCCCATGGTGTCGAAGAAGTCGCTGAGGATCAGCGTGAAGACCAGCAGGACGATCGTGATGACGCCGACCTGCTCGAAGGCGCCGAAGAGGCTGAAGGAGCCGATGAGCCCGAAGTCGGGGGCGGCCACGATCTCGTCGGGGACGGACGGCACGGTCAGGCCCCAGGCGATGGGCTTGATGTCGGCGATCTCGTTGATGACGATCGCGAGGACGGTCATCACGATGATGGAGATGAGGATCGCGCCCTTCACCTTGCGGGCCATCAGCGCGACGGTGAGCAGCACGCCGAGACAGAACACGAGGACGGGCCAGCCGGAGAGGTGACCGCTCGCGCCGAGCTGGACGGGCACGGTGCCGGTGTCGCCGGGGATACGGGTCGCGAAGCCGGCGTCTACGAAACCGATGAACGCGATGAACAGGCCGATGCCGACGCTGATGGCCTGCTTGAGCGAGGGCGGGATGGCGTGCATGACGGCCTCGCGCAGCCCGGTCACGACCAGGGCGCAGATGAGGATGCCTTCGAGGACGACCAGGCCCATCGCGTCGGGCCAGCTCATCAGCGGCGCGATCTGGAAGGCGACGACGGCGTTCAGGCCGAGACCGGCGGCGATGGCGAGCGGGAGATTGCCGCCGAGCCCCATGATCGCGGTCATGACCGCGGCGACCAGGGCGGTGGCTGTAACGAGCTGGGGACCGGAGAGATGGGCGCCGAACTTGTCCTCGGCGCTGCCCAGGATGATCGGGTTGAGGACCAGAATGTAGGCCATCGTGAAGAACGTGGCGAAGCCGCCGCGTATCTCGCGTGCGAAGGTCGAGCCTCTCGCGCTGATGTGGAAGTACCGGTCGACCTGTGCGGACATGGCTCTCCTCGTTGGCGGCAATCCGGCTGGCGGGTAGCTGGATTGTTCCCGTGAGGAGGGCGTTTGTGGTTAGGCGCGTGTTACTTCGCACCGGACTTACTTCACATCCGCCTGGTTCGCATCCGGTTGCTTCACATCGCGACTCATGACAACTTCACCCGAGCCGCGACAGCGCCTCCCCCACCGCCGCCAGGTCCGCGTCCGACGCCAGCCCCGCGTGGTACAGCCGCAGTTCATTCGCCCCCAGAGCCGCCGCCCGCGCCGCGTCCTCCCTCAGCGTCCCCGGGCTGCCGCCCATCCCGCTGACGACCGTGAGGTTCGCCGCCAGCACCGCCCCGGGCGCCTCGTGTTCCGCGAAGGGCGCGACCGGCGCGGGCCCGCCCGTGCACGGCACGACCACGCCGTCCGCGACGGACAGGATGTGCGCCGGGTCGACGCCCGCGTTGGCGCCGCAGTGGTGGGCGACCGGGTCGGCGTGCAGCAGGACCTGGAAGCCGTCGGGAGCCGCCGCCCGCACCGCCGTGACGGCGGCTTCCTGGAGCGTGCGAGCCGTCCGCGCCCTGAACTCCAGTGTCGCCGCGGCCGGTTCGTGGCCGAGCAGCTTCTCGATCCGGGCGTCGGCCGGCGCCGCACCCGCCCAGACGGGCTCGAGCGCGTTGCGTACGGCCGCGGCCAGCAGCTCCGGCTCCAGGCCCTCCTCTGCGTAACCGTTCCGGCAAGAGCCGCAGAAGCACAGGGACATCAGATACTGCGCCGCGTCACCGAGCTCCACGCCCGCGGTCTTGTCGTGGGCGTGCAGATGCGCGAAGCCGTACCAGCCGCAGGACTCCAGCTCGGTGCCGCGGGCACCCGGCCGGGTCGCCGCCTCGGCAGCGAGGTCGACGAGGAGGGCACGGACGGCGGGCTGGGCGATGCACGGCGCCCAGGGGTAGCGGTCGCCGTAGGCGTTGACGACGGAGGTGTCCGGATGGTCGGCGCCCAGGCGGGAGTTGTGGGCGAGGACCACCCAGGTGTGGACCTCGAGCCCGGCGTCCGCGAGGGCCGCTGCGGCTTCCCCGTACGCGTCACCGGGCGCCCAGTCCCCCGCGGTGTACGGGCGCAGCTCACGGCCCGCCCAGCGCTCCTCGTCCGGCTCGTAGAACACGGCGGCGTGCTGCGCGGTGACGATCCGGTGCCCGGGGTGGCGCGGGGTCAGGGCGCGCGTGGAGTGGTAGGCGGCGGCGAGGGTGACCTGCTGGACGCCGAGACCGGCGACGCGGGCCGCGGCGTCGGGATCACCGACGACGTCCCAGGGGTAGAGGAAGGCGCCGGTCTTCACGCGCCGTCCTCCAGCAGCGCGCGGCCCCGCTCGATGAGGGCGGCGAGGGCGGTGATGTGCTCGGGGAGGGGTTCGCTCAGCGGCGGCCGTACGTCGCCGACGTCGAGCCCTTCGAGCCGTACCCCCGCTTTGACGAGGGAGACGGCATAACCGCGCCCGAGATTGCGCAGTTCGACCAGTGGCCCGTAGAAGCCGTCGAGCAGCCGGTTGACCGTCTTGTCGTCGCCGGTGATCAGCGCGCGGTAGAAGGCGAGGGCGATGTCGGGCGCGAAGGCGAAGACGGCCGAGGAGTACAGGGTGATGCCGATGCCGCGGTAGGCGAGGCCGGTGAGTTCGGCGGTGGGCAGCCCGTTGAAGTAGAGGAAGTCCTCGTCGGGCAGGTCGCGGCGGACGGCGCCGACGATGCGCTGCATCAGGTCGAGGTCGCCGTAGCCGTCCTTGAGGCCGATGATGCCGTCGGCCCGGGCGAGTTCGACGACGGTCTCGGGGGTGAAGACGGCGTTGTCGCGCTGGTAGACGATGACGTCGAGGGAGGTTGCTTCGGCGAGCGCCGTGTAGTGCCGCAGCAGTCCTGGCTGGTCGGCGACGACGAGATAGGGCGGCATCGCGAGCAGTCCGTCCGCGCCCGCGGCTTCGGCGATCTCCGCGAACCGGACGGCGAGCGCGGTGCCGTAGCCCGCGCCGGCGACGACCGGCACCTCGCCCGCGGCTTCGGCGACGGCCGCGGCGACGCACGCGCCGAACTCCTCCGGGGTCAGGGCGTGGAACTCGCCCGTGCCGCAGCACGCGAAGACCGCGGCCGCACCGGCGTCGATGCCGCGTCTGACATGGGTGCGGAAGACATCGAGGTCCAGGGCGCCGTCCGGTCCGTACGCGGTGACGGGGAAGAACAGCGGTCCTTGGACCCGGGTGAGCCGGGCGGCGAGCGGGGCTGAGGTCACGGGCGCTCCCTGGGCCGTGCACCGAGCCTGAGACCCGTGCACAATTCTGATCAACGTCCATATTCCTGAACGCGTTCACGCTAAGGCAGCCGCGGAGGGCGGGTCAAGACAGAAAGCCGCAACTCAGAGGCGGAGTCGGCTCGTCCGCGCCACACTTGACGGTGTTCGGACCACTCCCTAGCGTGTCCATACATGTGAATGCCATCTATGGACCTGAGCGTCTTGAGGAGAACCATCCATGCCCCCTCCCCGCACCGTCCTGCTCACCGGCGCCGCCGGCGGCCTCGGAACGCTGATGCGGGGGCTCCTGCCCGCGTACGGCTACGAGCTCCGGCTCTTCGACGCCACCTCCATAGAGGGCGAGCCGGACGCGATCACCGCGGACCTCGCCGACAAAGAGGCGCTGCGCAAGGCGATGCGGGGCGTCGACGCGATCGTCCACCTCGCCGGCATTTCCCTGGAAGCCCCGTTCGAGAAGATCCTCCGCTCCAACATCGAAGGGACGTACAACCTCTACGAGGCTGCCCGCGAAGAGGGCGTGGAGCGCATCGTCTTCGCCTCCAGCAACCACGCGGTCGGCTTCACCCCGCGCCCCCAGGGGGACGACCCCCTGATCCCCGTCGACACCCCGCGCCGCCCGGACACCTTCTACGGCCTGTCGAAGTGCTTCGGCGAGGACTTGGCCCAGCTGTACTGGGACCTGCATGGCATCCAGACCGTCTCCGTGCGCATCGGCTCCTGCTTCATGGAGCCCACGTCGGTGCGGATGCTGTCGGTCTGGCTGAGCCCCGGCGACTGCGCCCGCCTCTTCCATGCGGCGCTCACCGCCGAGAACGTCGGCCACACCGTCGTCTACGGCTCGTCCGCCAACACCCGCCTGTGGTGGGACCTGTCGACGGCGCGCTCGCTGGGCTACGAGCCGCAGGACGACTCGGAGCAGTACGCCGAGAAGCTCGTCGCCGAGCAGGGCGAACTCGACCCGGACAATCCGGACCACGCGCATCTGGGCGGCCACTTCACCACCAACCCGCCCCGGTGGCCGTACTGACCGGTCCGCCGGGCACCCACGCGGGGAAGAAGACACGCCGGGAAGAAAATTCGCGTGCCGAACGGTCCGTGCCCCGGCCAGGATGTCGGGCATGGCCAAGCCCTTCGGATTCAGTTACGCGCAGCACGGCGACGGCAGTGTCGTCATCACCCACCGCGGCCGCGCGGCCGGGACACTGCGCGGCACTCGCGCCGAGAAGTTCCTGGCCGAGGTGGGCTCGGGCGACCCCCAGTTGGTCATGGCCCGCTGGACCGGCGCGTACAAGTTCGGCAACGAGCGGACGGCCCGCAACCACCCGCGCAACCGATAGCGCGGGAGATGAATCGAGAGTCGGCCCAAAGGTAAGGGAACGGTAAAGCGCCCTCGCTCGTTACATCTGGCATGACAGCTATGACCCCCGGCTCGAACATCCCTCTCTCCGCCCCCCGCGTGGCGGTGGACGTCGCCGCCCCGGTGCGGCTCGACGTATCGGGCCTGCTGCTCACCGCCGACGGCAAGGTGCGCTCCGACGACGACTTCATCTTCTACAACCAGCCGGCGGGCCCCGGCGTCAGCTACCGCTCCGGCGGGGGCACCGCCCCCGACGCGATCGTGGTGGACACCTCCGCCGTCCCGCCCGGCATCGAGAAGATCGTCGTCACGGCGAGCCCCGACGCCGCCGGCCAGACCTTCCAGGGCATCGAGCCCACCGCCACCCTCCGCAATGCCGACGACGGCAGCGCGCTGGCCACCTTCACCCCGCCGCAGCTCGGCCCCGAGACCGCGCTGGTCGTCGTGGAGATCTATAGGCGCAACGGCGTCTGGAAGGCCCGTGCGGTCGGCCAGGGCTATGCGAACGGGCTGGCGGGCATCGCCACGGACTTCGGCGTCTCCGTCGACGAGGAGCCCGCGGCCGCCCCCTCGGCCCCCACTCCCGTCGCCCCGGCACCAGTCGCAGCCGCCCCGGCCGTCGATCCGCGTCTCACCGCGCCCGTCCCGCCCCCGCCGGCCGCTCCCCCCGCGGCTCCGGCCCCCGGCGCCGGAAAGATCAACCTGGACAAGGGCCGGGTCAGCCTGCAGAAGAACCAGACGGTCTCGCTGGTCAAGGGCGGCCGCCCGCTGCTCTCCCAGGTCAAGATGGGCCTCGGCTGGGAGCCCGCCTTCCGCGGCAAGGACATCGACCTCGACGCCTCCGTCATCGCCTACGGCCCGAACCGCAACCACATCGACAGCTGCTACTTCGGCAAGCTGTCGATCCTGAACGGCGCGATCAAGCACTCCGGCGACAATCTGACGGGCGAGGGTGCGGGTGACGACGAGGTGATCGTCGTGGATCTGGGCCGTCTCCCGGCCGATGCGACGGGTCTGGTCTTCACCGTCAATTCCTTCTCGGGACAGAAGTTCACCGAGGTCGCCAAGGCCTACTGCCGGCTGATCGACGCGGCGTCGGGCGAGGAGCTGGTCCGCTTCGATCTGACGGGCGCGGAGCCGCAGACCGGCGTGATGATGGCCAAGCTGATCAAGCAGTTCTCCGGCGAGTGGGAGATGACCGCGATCGGCGACTTCGTGAAGTCCCGCACGGTGCGGGGCATGGTCAAGCCCGCCGCCCAGGCGCTCTGACCAACACAGCCCCTTGCAACCGCCACCGCCGGGTCCGCCACCGCTTCTCAGGTGATGGCGGGCCCGGCGGCCACGGTCTTCAGAGTTTGGCCAGCTTGGAGTATGGGCTCAGGATTCTTCCCTGGCGCCCCGAGAAGTCGACAAGCACGGCGGCGTTGTCTCCTTCGACTGCGATGACTCTTCCGAGCCCGAACTGGTCGTGCGAGACCCGGTCGCCCACTTCGTACTGCTCAATCGGCGGGGCGGCCGCGGCCGGTTTGTTGAAGGGACTGGAGGGCAAATAGCGGCGGGATCCGGCTGACTTTGTCATTACCTGGAGTATGGGCCCTCGGGGGCCCGCGACGCCACGTCGGAACGGCGCACTGTCGGCATTGAGCGCCGGTCGGCCGCCGGAACGGGGAGGAAACACCCTCGATCCGGCGCCGATTTCCCCGCGTTTGACCAGGTCGTTCAGGCTCCGGCCCGATGTCCGTGTCTCTCAGTGCGGGCTCCACTCCGATGAGTGAGGCGGTGTTCGAGAGCCCCGAAATCCGCGACCGTCCGGCCTCCGTGCCGCCGGCCACCGAGCACACCACCACGGTGTCGAAGAACACACTCGGCTGCCGGCCGCGCTCAGACCCAGGGCCAGTCGGCGTCCCGGCCCCGCTCAAGGAGGGGCACCATCCGGAAAGCCGCGTCCGTGAGGCCACCGAAGGTGTGCCGGTTCTGCTTGCCCGAGGGCGCGTGGCCCGCGCCGTACCCGGCCAGGTTCCAGGTGTAGACCGGGATGTGTTTCGGGACCTGCTCGGTCGGGTCGCCGTAGTAGCTGTACGCCGCCTGCTCGTCGGTGACGATCAGCACCCGGTCGTGCTTCTTGTAGTGCTTGCGGACGGCCTCGGTGGTGTTGGTGCCGCCGAGCTCGCCGAAGCGCCCGAGGACCTTCAGTACGGACTCGCCCGAGCGGTACTTCACCCGCCCGCTGCCCGTGCCGAACTCGACGAGGTCCGCGCTCTGTGCCCGCATGGCCACCGCCGCGCCGAACACCGCGGCGGCGTCCGCCCGGTTGAGCTCGGAGCGGTCCGAAAGGCGCGACCACATGGAACCCGAGCGGTCGACCAGGATCAGCGTCCGGCCGGGCAGCGCGGGCACATTGGCCAGCGAGTGGCCGAGCGCCTTCTCCAGTGCGTACGCCCAGCGCAGCGACGGGGCGTGCTGGTACGCCGCGAGATAGCGGAACGGGAACTGCCGTGACGCCGCGACGACTTCGGGGTCCGAGATCCGCGCGGCGATCTGGGCCGCGACCGTGTCCGAGACCCCGGCCTGGTCGAAGTTCCGCAGATTGCGCAGCAGTGCCATCGCGCCCATGGAGGGGATGACGGCCTCCCAGGCCGCCGCGTCCATCGGTCCCTGCAGCCAGCCCGCCAGCGCCTCCCAGGTCATCCCCGCCTCGGCGAGCCGCTCGGAGGCGCCGGGCGCGGTGATCACCGCGCGCCGCTCGTCGGCCGGCAGGGCCATCAATGCCCGGTGGGCGGTGAGGGTACGGATCGAGGCGGGCGGCTCGGCGCTGTCCGGGTTGTGCCGGCGGTCGAGGGCGTACTGGAACAGCGCGCCCTGCCACGGCTTCGCGGGATCGGGCGACGCGTGCACCAGATTGAGGATGTCGCCGAAGCGATAGCCCTTGGACGCAGTGTCGTACTTCAGCAGTGACTTTCCGCTGTAGAGGCGCGCCACGGCATCCGCGATGCCGCGCTTGACGGGCTTGGGCACCGTGCGGCCGTACTGCGAGGTCCAGTAGCCGAGCAGTTCGCCGGGCTCGTCGGCGCGGCGCAGTACGGAATCGATGACCTGACGGTTCGTCGGACCCGCGGTCGCGGATGCGTCGAGGCGCGCCTTGACGTATTCGGCGGCCCCGACGATGGAGGCGGTTCGCATATTGCCCTCGCCGCGCAGCCAGCCGAGCAGTCCCGCGGTCCACGCGGGGTCCTCGACGGCGAGCTTGCGCACAAGGCGGGTGAAGCGGTCGTCGCGGCTGCCGGCGGACTCGTAAAGGGTCTGCTGCGAAACGAAGTTGGCGACGGCGAGGAGAAAGAGCTCGGAGCGTGCGTCACGCCCGGAGCCGGTGCCGCCCTGGTGGGTACGCAGGGTGCGGCCGGTCGAGCGCACGGGCGAGGTCGCTCCCGCCTTCGCGGTGCGGGTATTGAAGCGTGCCATGTGAATTCCCCCGAATTCCTGGGGGAAGCGCAGCAAAAGGGGTGCCCGAGATCAGGGGTCGGCGACGGACTGTAGCCGGGCGAGCTTCCTGATTGCTCCACCAACCGTGGCTGGGCGGGATTCGAACCCGCATCCTCCCGGTCCGAGAAGTAACCGTTGCCTGCGCACCGGGCATCCCGAATGCTGAGCCTCCCGAGATCAAAGGTGGCGGCGGCGTGATTTCGTCAGAGGAAGTAGCCGCAGCCCGCGCACCGGGAGGTGCATGAGTTTGTGATGTCCTGGAAAGGCCCTGCCTTCCCCCTTGGACATGGATCACTCTAGGAGGGCAACGTCCGGTTGTGCCAAGGGTTTTACGGCCGCAACCGAACCGGCGCGCCCGGGCGTCGCAGTGATCGGACGGGGGAGGGGCAACCGCATGCAGCAGCTCGCTGGGTACCGGCTCGTCGCGCTGCTCGGTGAGGGCGGGATGGGACAGGTTCATCTCGCGCGCTCGCCGTCCGGGCGGCTCGTCGCCGTCAAGGCCGTGCATGAACACCTCGCCGCCGAGCCGGAGTTCAGGGAGCGCTTCCGGCGGGAGGTGCTCGCGGCGCGTTCCGTCGGCGGCCCGTTCACCGCGGCCGTGCTGGACGCCGATCCGGATGCCGCCCGGCCCTGGCTGGCGACGGCGTTCTGCTCGGGTCTCACGCTCACCGAGGCGGTCGCCGCGCACGGGCCGCTCGGGCCCGGCGAACTGGCCACGCTCGGGGCGGCGCTCGCCGAGGCGCTGGCCGCCATTCACGCCGCGGGGCTCGTCCACCGCGATCTGAAGCCGTCCAATGTGGTGGTGACCCGCGACGGCCCCATGGTCCTCGACTTCGGCATCGCGAAGGCCACCGCAGAGGAGAGCCTGACCGGCACGGGGCAGCTCGTCGGCTCCCCAGGTTTCGTCGCGCCGGAGCTGATCAGGGGCGCGGCCGAACCCGGACCGGCGGCCGATGTGTTCGCGCTCGGGGCGCTGCTGGCATACGCCGGGAGCGGCCGTCCGCCCTTCGGTACCGGTCCGGCGCATCAGGTGCTCTACCGGACCCTGCATGACTTACCCGATCTGGACGGCGTGCCGGACGAGCAGTGGCGGGACTTCCTCGGCAGCGCGCTGGCCGCCGGGCCGGACGGGCGGCCGGGAGTCGGCGACGTACTCGGCTGGTGCGTGCGGCGGGCGGCGGACGAGCCGTGGTGGGAGGGGGGCCGGATCGCCGCGCTGATCGGCCGCCGCGAGGAGGACGTGGCCGCGCTCGTCGCGCGTGCGGAGACCGAAGAGACCCCATCCGCCGCAGGCGAACAGGAACGGACTGAGCGGTCCGCGAGCGCGCCCTCCCGGCGGCGGCTGCTGCGCTGGAGCGGCACCCTGCTCCTCGGCGGCTCCGCGGCCGCCGCCGTCGTGGCGCTGAGCCCGTACGGCAAGGACGATCAATCGCCCAAAACCTCCCCGCCGCCCGTCAGTTATCAGCACGGCCGGGCGCTGTGGTCCCGCCCCGTCGGCCCGGCCGCACTGCTGCGGGGCGGCGACGCGCTGTATGTGCGGGCCACGTCCGCGCTCACCCGGCTCGACGCCCGTACCGGAGCCGTCCGCTGGACGTACACGGCCGACGACATCGCCGATGCCCTGATCGCCGACGGGCTTGTCCATGTGCTGCGCTCCGGCGACCTGCTCGACCAGGAGATCGTCGCCCTGGATCCCGGCACCGGCCGGGAGAAGTGGGTCACCCCCGATCTGTGGCTCAATCCCCGCCGCCCGCCCGGAGCACCGACCCTCGACAACCTCCGCAGGGCGGACGGCAGCGAAGCCGCGCTCACCGTCTCCGACGGCATCGCCTGCTTGATCACCTACGCCTCGTACAGCACGCTCTGGGAGCAGCGCACCGCCCGGGGACAGCGCTGGCGTGCGTACGGCTTCGACTCCCGTACGGGGAAGGACCTCTGGTTCTACGAGGGGTCGGCCGCCGGGGTGGTGGGCGTGGACCAGGCGGGCGGCCGGATCGCGGTGGCCGCGTCCGCGACCTCCCAGAACGACAGCGACAGGGGGCTGGAACTGCGCAAGGCGGACCCCCTGTTCGTCCTGCGGGCCGCGGACGGCACCCTGGAGAGCAGGATTCCGGGCGGCGCGCTGCGCCCCCAGGCCCATCGCGGCTCCACCGGCACCAGGTACTACGCCGTGGGGAAAGACATCAGCGGGGTCGACCTGAACTCGGGCCGCACCCTGTGGCGGCGCGCTCTCGGCGAGCGGGCGGGCGTCACGCCGCTCGCGACCCGTGGGGTGGTGCACACGGCGACCCGGACGGAGTTCGGCGCGCTGGATGCGCGTACCGGGAAGACCCGCTGGAGCCGTATCGATGTGGAGGGGCTCTCGGACGGGAACAGGACGCCTCTGGTCGCCGGCTCTCTCGTGTACGTGCGTGGCCCCGAGCCCGGCAGCCAGGAGACGGCCTCCTCCGCCAACGCCTGGGGCGTGCATGCCCTGGACTCGCTCACGGGCAGGCTGGTGTGGGCGGCCGGGCTCGACAGTACCGACGACATCACCGCCGTGGCCGGGCCGGGGCTGATCCATCTGTCCGCGGGCGGCACGCTGTACGCCTTCGCGCTGCCGGAGGCGTCATGACCGGTCCGCTGCTGCCCGGCGATCCCGTGAGGCTGGGAAACGTCACGCTGCTCGCCCGGCTCGGCGCGGGCGGGATGGGCCAGGTGTATCTGGGCCGTACGGCAGGCGGGCGCCTGGTCGCCGTGAAGACCGTCCATCAACACCTCGCCGACGATTCGCACTTCAGGGAACGGTTCCGGCGCGAGGCGGCCGCTGCCCGCGCGGTGACGGGCGCGCACACGGCGGCGGTGCTGGACGCGGACCCCGATTCACCGGTGCCGTGGCTCGCCACCGCGTTTCTGCCGGGGGTGACGCTGCGCGGGGCCGTCGCGGCGGGCGGTTCGCTCGGCGAACCGGTCGTACGGGCGCTGGGTGCCGCGCTCGCCGAGGCGCTGACCAGCATCCATGCGGCAGGCCTGGTGCACCGGGATCTCAAGCCGTCCAATGTCCTTCTCACGGCGGACGGGCCGCGGGTGATCGACTTCGGAATCGCGCGGGCGATCAGCGACCACGGGATCACCGCTGCTGGGGACATCGTCGGCACGCCCGGTTTCATCGCTCCCGAGCAGATCACGGACGAGAGTGAGGTGACCGCGGCGGCGGACGTCTTCGCGCTGGGCGCGGTGCTGGCGTTCGCCGCCACGGGGCGCAATCCGTTCGGCGACGGCACGGTGGCCGTGCTGCTCTACCGGGCCGTGCACGAGGAGCCGACGCTGGGCGAAGTCCCCTCGGGTGTACGGGAGTTGATCGCGACCTGTCTGCGCAACGAGCCGGAGCTGCGGCCGTCGGTGTCCTCCGTGCTCGGGCTGCTGTCCGATCCGGCAGCGCCGCTGTGGTGGCGTGAGGATCCGCTGCGGGAGCTGATCGCGGAAGGCGGCGACGTTCCCGGGGAGCGTACGGCCGTCCTGCCGACGGCACCGATGACGGCGGCCACGGTACGGGTCCCCCCGTCGCCCGAGGGCGCCGAGCGGCGTCGCACCCTGACCCGGCGCGGGCTGCTGCTGGCGGGAGGCGGCAGCGCCGCCGGACTGCTCGGCGTAGCGATCGCGCGCGGCGGCGGCTCCACCGGGGGCGGCAGTGGTGAGCGCCCCTCGGTCACCGTGACGGCGGGCTCAGCGGCACCCGGGGCACTGCGCTGGACACTCACGGCCGAGGACGGCGACTTCGACGCACTGCTGCTCGCCGGACGACCGGGCACCGTGCTGGTGCACGCTTCGACGGGCGTCGGCTCGGGCTATGTCCACGCCTGCTCCCCCGCCGATGCCGCCCGGCGCTGGGAGAGCCGGTCCGGGGGCGATGCGCCGGGCATGTGGGGTGTCGCGGGAGAAACCCTGGTGGCGGGCGAGGCGGGTCTTCCGGCCGTCGATCTGGCATCGGGCGCGGTGCGCGGGAAGGCAGCGGAGCTGCCACCGGCGCCGCTCTGGTACGCCGTGGCGGGCGGCACGCTGGTCTCCGCCTACCCGCACCGGACGGACGAGCCGGGCCTGCGCGCACTCGATCTGCGTACGGGCGCCGAGCGCTGGACGCTGGAGGGCTCCGAGGCACCGCCTCCCGCCGTGCTGGGCAGCGCGCTGCTGATCGATCCCGCGCTGTCGGACGGATTCCGGTGCGTCGATGCCGCGCTGGGCAAGGAGCGGTGGACGTACCGCAAGCTGACCGCGGAGGGAGCGGCGGCCGCCTGTGCCCTGCCCTCCGTGGGCCGCTTCGCGCTGCTCGGCGAGCAGGGGGCGCTGCACCTTGTCGATGCCCGCACCGGTGACCGCGCGGCGCTCGGCACGCTCGGCACTCCGTTGACGCCGGGCACGACGGCTCTGAGTGAGGCGGGCGGCTACGGCCTCGCGGTCACCTCGGGTGTCGTGCACGGCTTCAGTCCGAGGACAGGTCAACTGCTGTGGCGGCAGCGGACGTTCGACCTGGCGGCAGGCTGGCCGCCGCGCACGGGCGGGCTGCGCGGCCCGGTCACGGCGGACGGTGTGCTGCTGCACTGGATGACGGCGGACACCCTGCAGGCGGTCGAGCTCGCCACCGGCAAGGAGCGCTGGCGGCGGCAGCTGCCGGGCATCGCCCAGGTCCCGCCGGCGGTCTCGGGCGGGACCGTCTATGCCGCGACCGGCGAGTCCTGCGCGGCGCTCACCCTCGCGGGCGGAGTGCCGCGGCGCGTCTGGCCGGATCGGGCCGTCCTCGGGCTGAGCGCGGACGCGGCGGGCTGGTACGCCCGCACCGCGAAGGCGGTACGGGCGTACCACCGCGTCGTCTGACGGCTGTTAGGCCCGGTCCGGCCGATCTTGCCGGGCTCGCGTGCCCTGGCACGCACTCCCCCGTAGCCCTTCGGGCACGGGAGGTGCCCCCCATGCCGCGTTGCGTCAGTCGCCGACGCTCCGCGTCGGCTCCATCCTCCGCCTTGCAGCTGCACGCACCAGACCCCGCTCACTGATCCGGCCTGATCGACCGGACAGGACCTAGTCGCGCTGCGCGTGGCGCTTCCAGGGCCCCGTGATCGCGAGCATGATGCCCGGGGTCTGGATGTTGGCGTAGAGCGTCCGTCCGTCGCACGAGAAGACGACACCGGTGAACTCGCTGAACTCCGGCTCCTCCTCGGTGCCGATGTTCAGTTCGTTGCGGGCGATCGGGTAGGTGCGCCCGCGGTCGGTCGCGCCGAACAGGTGCTGGACGCCCTCGCCGTCCTCGGCGATGACGAGGCCGCCGTATGGGGAGACGGTGATGTTGTCGGGGCCGTCGTAGGCGCCGTCCTTGGACGGGTCGGCGTTGACGCCGAGCAGCACCCTCAGGGTGAGTGTGCGGCGCTTGGGGTCGTAGAACCAGACCTGGCCGTCGTGCGCCGCGCCGGGGCTCTCCGCGCGGGCGTAGGAGGAGACGATGTACACGCCGCCGTCGCCCCACCACATGCCTTCGAGCTTGCGGGCGCGGGTGATGTCCTTGTCCGCGAACTGCTTGCGTACGGGGGTCGTGCGGCCGTCACGGTCGGGCACGTCGACCCAGTCGACGCCGTAGACCGTTCCGATCTTCGTGGCGCGGGACAGGTCGTCGACGAAACGGCCGCCGGAGTCGTAGCACTTGGTCGCCTGGAGTACGCCCGCGTCGTCGGCGAGGTGCCGGAGGTGTCCGCGGCCGTGGTGGAACCCGTGCGGCGGGACCCAGCGGTAGAGCAGGCCGTTCGGACCGGAGGCGTCCTCGGTCAGATAGGCGTGGCCGCGCTTGGGGTCGATGACGACGGCCTCGTGGGCGTACCGTCCGAAGGCCTTGACGGGCTTCGGGTCACGGTTGACGCGCCGGTCGTAGGGGTCGACCTCGAAGACGTAGCCGTGGTCCTTGGTCATGCCGTTCTTGCCGGCGAGGTCCTCGGTCTCCTCGCAGGTGAGCCAGGTGCCCCACGGGGTGCGGCCGCCGGCGCAGTTGGTGGAGGTGCCCGCGATGCCGACCCACTGGGCGACCTCGCCGCTGCGGTGGACCTCGACGACCGAGCAGCCGCCGGACGCGGCCGGGTCGTAGACCAGACCCTCGGCGAGCGGCACCGGGTACTTCCAGCCGGAGCGGGGGCCCTTGAGCTCGTGGTTGGTGACGAGGAGGGTCACTCCGCGCGGCCCGTCGAAGGTGGCCGTGCCGTCGTGGTTGGAGGGGGTGAACTCACCCGAGTCCAGCTTGGTGACGCCACTGTGCGTGATGATCTCGTAGCTGAATCCGGCGGGCAGCGCGAGGATCTTCTTCGGGTCGGGGATCAGCGGCCCGTAGCCGGGCTCGTGGTGGCCGTGACCGGCACTCTCGGCGGTGTCCTCCGCGGCGAGCGCGCCGGGCGCGGTGGCGAGCGAGCCGACGACGCCGGTGAGGGCGACGCCGGCGCCGGTGAGCGCGGACTGTTTGGTGAATTCCCTGCGGGTGAGCGGCATCGAGTACTCCTGAAGGAACACATCCGGCTGGCTGATGACGGGCACACACTTCCGCGCGTGCCTGAACGGCGATTGAACTCCGGCCGACGTCGAGAGACCCCGCCGAGCATGAATGCCCCGGGGCGGCCGGGCAACCCCAACTCGGCTTTGGATACACGTACTTGACGACCCGTCCGAATAATCTTCGTAAAGAAGGTCATCAGGAACGGATCATAACCAAACCCATGATTTAGTGCGGTACTCCTTGACCCCCGGGGGCCCTGGCAATAGACATGCCCTACACCTGCACCACCTGCGGGGGGAGGCGAGCCATCACGGATGGACGTGAAACGGGCTCGCGAACTCCATGAGAGCCGGCTCATGCGGCTGGCCAACGTGACCGGTGTCGGCACCGGGAGGGACGAGCACTCGGGCGTGGACGTGATCGTCGTCTTCGTCACCCGCAAAGTGCCCCGTGACCGGCTCCGGGCAGAAGACGTGGTTCCCGCACAGCTCGAGGGCGTACCGGTGCGCGTGCTCGCCATCGGCGATGTGTCCGCCCATGACCAGGAGCGCTGAGGGAACCCCTTCGGACCAGGGGAAGAGGTGGACTGGCGTGACGAGCCAGCCCGAAATGATGCGAGGACCGACCGGCGGGCAGGTCAGTGACAGCTCGCGGCAGCAGGCGATGAGCGACTTCCTGCGACCGCAGGCGCCGCTCGCCAACGTCGTCGGCTTCGGCCACGGCGTGAAGTGGAGTGACGGCCGCGCGACGGGCGAAGAGGCCGTGCTCGTCTTCGTGACCCAGAAGGTCCCGGAGTCGATGCTGCCCGAACGGGATGTCATCCCACGGCAGATGGACGACGGAACGCCGACCGATGTGATCGCGGTCGGTCATGTCTCCGCGCAGCGCCGGCAGCGGCAGCAGCCGCGTCGCGGGGTGGAGCCGGAGGCGGCGTACCGGCCCGACGGCAGTGTCGCCGACCAGCTTTCGCAGCTGTCGCAGCCGCTGCTCGAAGAGCTCCGTGAGATGGGCACGCTGGAGCCCCAGCTCCTGCGGCGCCGGCTGCGGCCCGCGCCCTCCGGGATCTCGGTGGGCAACGTACGGGTGACGGCCGGAACGCTCGGCAGCGTGGTGTACGACTTCCTGCCCGGGGCCACGACGGATCCGCCGGGGCCGGGGCTCGGTGTGCCGGGGAAGTTCCACATCCTCAGCAACAACCATGTGCTCGCCGACTCCAACCGCGCGCAGCTGGGCAGCCCGATCGTGCAGCCCGGCGTGTTCGACGGAGGTCAGGATCCGGCGGACCGGATCGCGACGCTGGACCGGTTCATCACCATCCAGTTCGCACCGCAGATCCCGCTGGACCGGCACAACAACGTGGTCGACGCGGCGCTCGGCAAGGTCGAGTTCGAGGACGCGACGCGCGAACAGTACTTCGGCGCGGCGCCGCGGGCCTGGCGGCGCAGGGCGAATGTGGCGGTCGGTGACCTGGTCAAGAAGACCGGGCGTACGACGAACGTCAGCTTCGGCCGGATCGTGGCGGTGGACGCGACGATCGACGTCAACTACGGCACGGCGGGTACGGCCCGCTTCAAGGACCAGATCCTCACGACGAACATCTCGGCGGGCGGCGACTCCGGCTCGCTGGTGACCTCCTTCGACAATGTCGCGGTCGGTCTGCTGTTCGCGGGTTCGTCGGTCGTGACCGTGGCGAACCACATCGAGAACGTCCGCGCGCTGCTGCGCGTCGAAATCGCCGAGCAGCTGGCCTGACGGGAGGGGGCACCATGACCACGCAGGCACGCAAGCAGAAGGGCGGCGCGCAGGCTCACGCCGAGCACCGCTATCTCAACCCGCAGGGCGCGGAGGTCAAGACGCGCGACGAGGCGTTCGCCAGGCCGCTGGAGGTCTCGGCGGAGGCGCTCCAGGCGACGGCGAAGCTGGAACTGCACAACGGCCAGGTGACGTTCGCGATCGAGCTGAAGTACAACCCGAACACCTACCCGCATGTGGTGACGGGCGGCCAGATCACCTCCGGCATCTGCGGCGCCCCGTGGAACATCACGGGCGGCACGATCGGCGACCAGCTCCGGCTGGACGCGGAGCGGGCGGGCCAGGGCTCGTGCGCGAACACGATCACGATCGTGGGCGAGTACCAGAACCCGCCGGCGTACCGGGGGACGTACGGCTTCGAGGGCGCGACGTCGTCGTTCAAGCACACGACCCGCTACGAGTGCTGACGCTCTGAACCGGGGCTCCGCCCCGGCCCCCGGCGTTTGAGGACATGCGGCCGAAGGTCGCCTACGGGGTCCGGGTCGGAGCCCCACCGCGCGGCGGACGCCCTCGGGCGCGGTGGGGCTCAGGGTGTGCCCGGGAGGTGGGGCACGCCGCGCATGCTCGAAGGCCGCACGACCTGGAGGCCTGCCCGCATCGCGCCACGTGCGTGGCGCGCCGGGGGCTCGGGGCGCCACGCACGCCCGAAGGGCGCCTACGGGGTTCTGGGGCGGAGCCCCACCGCGCCGCGAAGCCCGCGCGCCCCGCTTCGGGGACTCAGAGCTCGCCCCCACGCACGGCGCAGGCCCGAAGGGCGTTCGGGGACGTGGGGCACGCCGCGCACGATCGAAGGCCGCACGACCTGGAGGCCTGCCACCATCGCGCCGCGAAGCCTGCGCCCCCCGGGGCTCGGGGCTTTGGGCTGCCCTCACCGCGCCGCGCACGCCCGAAGGGCGCCTACGGGGTCCTGGTGCGGAGCCCCCACCGCGCCGCGAAGCGTGCGCGCCCCCGGGGCGCGGGGGCTCAGAGCTCGCCCCCACGCAGGGCGCAGGCCCGAAGGCCGTTCCGGCCGTGGGGCACGCCGCTCACGCTCGAAGGCCGCACGACCTGGAGGCCTGCCGCCGATCGCGCCGCGAAGCGTGCGCGCCCTCGGGGGACCGGGGGCGTCAGCCCCCTGTCCCTCACTTCCCCCGGGGTCTGGGGGCTTGCCCCCAGTTACGGGAAGGGGCGGGGTGGGGGAAACTCAACCCCCCGACCGCGACCGCGCCTTGAACGCCGCCTTGCGCGCCTCCTTCGCCACCCGCTTGTCCGGGTGCAGCCTCCCCATCGCCTCCAGCACATCCGCCGTCCCCGGGTGCTCCACCCGCCACGCCGCGTCGAAGAAGCCGCTGTGCTGGCCCACCAGGCCCTCGATCAGGCCCTGGAGCTCCTCCAGGTCCCCGTCCGTCGCGTCCAGTTGCGCCGCGATCGTGTCGATGGCCAGCCAGAAGATCATCGACTCCGGCGGCGCCGGCACGTCCGAAGCGCCGCGTTCCGCCAGCCAGACCCGGGCCAGGCCGCCCAGTTCCACGTCGTCGAGGACCGCACGGACCGCCGGTTCGGCCTGCGGGCCGACCAGGGTCAGCGCCTGCTGGCAGTGCAGGCGCCGCAGCGGGGCGCCCGCGTCCGCGCCCCGTGCCGCCGCCAGCAGATCGCGCGCCGAGTCGGCGGGCTCACGCCGGGCGAGCCACTGCTCCGTCTCGGCCCGTGCCGCCAGTTCGGGGTAGCGCGCGAGCCCGTCGAGCAGCACGTCCGCGCCCTTGCCGGCCAGCTCACCGACCGCCGGCGCGTCGATCCCCGCCTCCAGCATCCGCGCCCGGATGCCGTAGAGCCCGAGCGGCGTGAGCTTGACCAGCCCGTAGCGGGAGACGTCCTCGTCGTCCACGGGCGGTGCGGGCTCCTCGCCCTCCTCCGCCATCAACGCCTCGTCCACGGGCCGGTATTCGACCAGGCCGACCGGCTCGAACAGCCGGAACTGGTCGTCCAGACGCATCATCGCCACCGACACCTGCTCCAGGACATCGTCGGTCGGCTCGCCCATGTCGTCGGGCACGATCATCGACGCGGCGAGCGCGGGCAGCGGCACCGGCTCGTCCCCCGCCCCGTGCTCCGTGACGGTCAGCAGATACAGGTTCCCGAGGACCCCGTCGAGGAATTCGGCCTCCGCGTCCGGGTCCCAGTCCAGCGCCTCGTAGTCGATCTCGCCGTCCGCGCGGATCGCGTCGGCCAGGTCGTCGAGGAGCGGCGCGATGGCGTCGGCGTGCACGGCCTCCAGCGCGTCCAGCCAGATCGCGAGGATGTCCTGCGGCGCGCCCGAGGTGATCACCGCGAGGTTCTCGCCCGCCGTGACCGTGCCATGCTCGGCGTCGTCGTCGGCGGGGTCCTGGACCTCGACGAGCCCGGTGTCGACGGCTGCCCGCCATGCCTCACTGGCATACGCGGGGCCGTCGCCCTCCGCCCCGAGGCCCAGCTCTTCGGCGGCCGCGGGCAACTGCTCGTCGACGAGTTCGCCGCCCGCGCCGACCCGCGTGTCCGGCCCCGCCCAGCGGGCGAGCCGAACGGCCCTGGTCAGCAGCGGCGTGGCCAGCGCGTCCCGCGCCAGCTCAGCTTCCGAGTGCAGCCGAACCGGCGGGAGGGTGGGGCGGTCTTCGGGCATCTGCTGCTTCTCCTCGCGGGCATACGGGGTCCGGGCGGCACCCAGCGTAGACGTATTTCACCGGGTTTCGCCGCGCCCGGGCACTGCGCGCGGGACAGCCGCCCAGCAACAGGGCGGTCGCGCCCCGACGCCACCCCGCCCGCACTGGGGTTCATCGCCCCGTCCCCTTCCGTACACCCGTCGACTCTTGACAACTCCCCCGCCCAGCAAAGAGATTGACGCGCGTAGAACTTTGGCACCACCCCTCATCCCTCACATCCGGAGAACCTTTGATGCCTTCCTCCGCCGTACCGAGAACCGCCGCCGTCGCGGCCGTCGTCTCCGTCGCGCTGGCCGCCGGCCTGCTCGCAGGCTCCTCCGCCTCCGCATCCGCCGCCGCCGGGGTCCGGATCCATGACATCCAGGGCGCCACCCGGATATCCCCGCTGGCCGGCCAGCAGGTGACCGAGGTCCCCGGCATCGTCACGGGCGTACGGACCTACGGCTCCAAGGGCTTCTGGTTCCAGGACCCGCAGGCCGACGACAACCCGGCCACCAGCGAGGGCGTCTTCGTCTACACGGGCTCCGCCCCGACCGTCGCGGTCGGCGACAGCGTGATCGTCTCCGGCACGGTCGGCGAGTACATCGCCGGCGGCACGTCCTCCGGCAACCAGTCGCTCACCCAGATCGCCAAGCCCGCGGTCACCGTGGTCTCCTCCGGCAACGCGCTCCCCGCGCCGGTCACGGTCTCCGCCCGGTCGGTGCCCTCGGCGTACGCCCCCACCGGCGACGCCGCCGCGGGCAACAGCATCAACGCGCTCCCGCTCGACCCCGACACGTACGCCCTGGACTACTACGAGTCCCTGGAGGGCACCGACGTACGCATCGGCACCTCCCGCGTCGTCGGCGCCACCGACCCGTACGCCGAGCTGTGGGTGACGGTGAAGCCGTCCGAGCACCGCACCCCCCGCGGCGGCACGCTCTACGGCTCGTACACCTCGCAGAACACCGGCCGGCTCCAGATCCAGCAGCTGGCGCCGCTCGCCGAGAAGCCCTTCCCCAAGGCGAACGTCGGCGATGTGCTCTCCGGCACGACCGAAGGCCCCCTGGACTTCAACCAGTTCGGCGGCTACACGATCACCGCGCGCACGCTGGGCACGGTCACCGACCAGGGCCTGAAGCGTGAGTCGACGCGCAAGCAGAGCCGCGGAGAGCTCGCGGTCGCCACGTACAACGTGGAGAACCTCGACCCGAGTGACCCGCAGGAGAAGTTCGACGCGCTCGCGGCGGCCGTGGTCGACAACCTCGCCTCGCCCGACATCCTCGCCCTGGAGGAGATCCAGGACGACAACGGCGCAAAGAACACCGGCGTCGTCACGGCGGGCGAGACGCTGAAGAAGTTCACCGCGGCGATCACGGCGGCCGGTGGCCCGGCGTACGAGTGGCGGAGCATCGACCCCGAGAACAACAAGGACGGCGGCGAGCCCGGCGGAAACATCCGCCAGGTCTTCCTCTTCAACCCCGAGCGGGTCTCCTTCACGGACCGTCCGGGCGGCGACGCGAAGACCGCGACCGCCGTCGTCGAGGGGGAGAAGGGCCACGCGGCCCTGACGCTCTCCCCCGGCAGGATCGACCCGGCGAACACCGCCTGGGAGAACAGCCGCAAGCCGCTGGCCGGTGAGTTCACCTTCCGCGGCCGCCCGGTCTTCGTGATCGCCAACCACTTCGGCTCGAAGGGCGGCGACGAGAGCCTGGCCTCGCACCACCAGCCGCCGAACCGGTCCTCCGAGACCAAGCGCCTGCAGCAGGCGCAGGCCGTGAACGCCTTCGTCAAGGACATCATCAAGACCGACTGCCGCGCCGATGTCCTGGTCCTGGGCGACATCAACGACTTCGAGTTCTCGGCGACGACGAAGGCGCTGACCGACGGCGGTGCGCTGTACCCGGCGGTCAAGTCCCTGCCGCGCTCGCAGCGTTACTCGTACGTCTTCCAGGGCAACAGCCAGGTTCTGGACCAGATCCTGACCAGCCCGGCGATCGGCGACTTCAGTTACGACAGCGTGCACATCAACGCCGAGTTCGCGGACCAGAACAGCGACCACGACCCGCAGGTACTGCGCTTCCGCCCGTAGGCAGTAGGCCGGTCACACGCCCGCGCGGAAGCTCAGCGCGGGCGTGTGACCGGTGAGCCATCAACCCTGGCCGGGGTCAACAGCCCAGGCCGTGACGTCCAGTTCGGCCGCGGTGCCCATGTCGAGCGTGAAGGGCAGCGTCTGCTTCTCCTCGTCCGCGGACGGCGCGATCACCAGATACGCGCCGGGCTTCGGCGGGTCGAAGGAGGTGACGCGGTTCGTCCAGTTCAGCACGGACACCGCACTCCTCCCGGGCGCGAGCGTGATCGGCTCGGGGCCCCGGACCCTGCCCGCGTCCGCCTCACCGTGGGTGATCTTCAGCTTGAGCGGTTCGCGGTCCTTGTCCAGGGCTCCGACCTGCGGATAGCCGTTGACGTGGTACGCACTTCGCCCGCAGTTCCTCAACGTGATCACGGTGGCCCGGCGCCCCATCGCGGCGTTCACCTCACCGCTGGTGATCACCACGCCGGAGGCGGGGCACACCGTCGGCGTGGGCGTCGGACCCGGCGTCGGAGTCCCTGGCAGCGCACCGTACTGGGGGAAGGGGGACGTGGACAGCGAGCCGGCCTTCACCGGCCACGTCCGGCTGGGGTCCGCCGCGCCCGGCGGCGGCTCCTGCGCGCTCGTACAGCCGCCCAGCACCACAGCCGCCATCACCACCGCCGCCGCCACTCCGGTACGCCTCACAGCACATGCCCCCCATGTCGGTCCTGCCTCGCCCGGAACCCGATCATGGCAGAGGTGAACGCCCGTGCCATGCCTGCCCGTTCACCCGACGGGCGGCCACGTGTCAACTCTTCAGCTCTGCTTGCCCCTCACCCCAAGCAGATCTAAGTGGACCTTCATTGTCCATCGGGCCGACACTGCGGAACATGACCCTTTCACGCCCTTTCGGCCGCGCGCTCTGCGCGATGATCACGCCCTTCACCGCCACCGGCGAGCTGGACCTGGAGGCGGCCGCCCGCCACGCGGTCCATCTGGTGGCCGAGGGCTGCGACGGACTGGTTCTGAACGGCACCACCGGCGAGTCCCCGACCACGACCGACGCCGAGAAGACGGCGCTGGTACACGCCGTGCGCGAGGCGGTCGGTGACACCGCGTCCATCGTGGCGGGCGTCGGCAGCGCGTCCACGCGGCACACGGTCGAGCTGGCACGCGCGGCCGAACAGGCGGGCGCGGACGGCCTGTTGGTGGTCACGCCGTACTACAGCCGCCCGCCGCAGGACGCGATCGAGGCGCACTTCCGTACGGTCGCGGACGCGACGAAGCTCCCGGTGATGCTGTACGACATCCCCGGCCGCACCGGCACCCGTATCGAGGTGGACACGATGCTGCGCCTGGCGGGCCATCCGCGGATCGTCGCCGTCAAGGACTGCGCGTACGACCTGCTCGGCTCGGCCAAGGTGATCACCCGCACCTCGCTGGCGTACTACTCGGGCGCCGAGGAGCTGAACCTGCCGCTGTACGCGGTGGGCGCCGCGGGCTATGTCAGCACGGTCGCGAACGTCGCACCGCGCCCGTTGCGCGCGGTGCTCGACGCGTACGACAAGGGCGACACCGCCGAGGCCGCCCGCCTCAACGGCCGCACGCTCCCGCTGGCCGAACTGATGATGGCCTCGGGCCTGCCGGGCACGGTGACGGCGAAGGCCCTCCTGGACGCGGGCCCGGTCCGCGAACCGCTGCGGCCCGCGGGGCGCGAGGCGGTCGACCGGCTGCGTGCGGCGTACGAGGAGCTGGAAACCGGCTCCGCCGGCGTTTGACGGAGGAGCTGGGGGTCCGGGGGGCCGGAGCCCCCCGGACAGGGCCTAGTTGTGGCTGTGCAGGACCTCGTTGAGCCCGCCCCACACCGCGTTGTTCGGACGCGCCTCCACCGACCCGGTGACCGAGTTCCGGCGGAAGAGGATGTTGCTCGCGCCGGAGAGTTCGCGCGCCTTGACGATCTGACCGTCGGGCATCGTGACCCGGGTCCCTGCCGTGACGTACAGCCCCGCCTCGACCACACACTCGTCGCCGAGCGCGATCCCGACGCCCGCCTCGGCGCCGATCAGGCAGCGCTCGCCGATGACGATCCGGACGTTGCCGCCGCCGGAGAGCGTGCCCATCGTGGACGCGCCGCCGCCGATGTCGGAGCCGTCGCCGACGACGACGCCCGCGGAGATGCGGCCCTCGACCATCGACGTGCCGAGCGTGCCGGCGTTGAAGTTCACGAAGCCCTCGTGCATGACGGTCGTGCCCTCGGCGAGGTGCGCGCCGAGGCGGACGCGGTCGGCGTCGGCGATGCGCACGCCCTTGGGTGCGACGTAGTCCGTCATCCGCGGGAACTTGTCGATGCTGGTCACGGCGAGGTGCAGGCCCTCGGCGCGGGCGTTGAGACGCACGGTCTCGACCTGGTCGACGGCGACCGGGCCGAGCGAGGTCCAGGCGACGTTGGTGAGCAGCCCGAAGACGCCGTCCAGGTTCTGGCCGTGCGGCTGGACGAGCCGGTGGCTCAGCAGGTGCAGGCGCAGATACGCGTCGTGGGCGTCCAGCGGCTTGTCGTCGAGCGAGGCGATGACCGTACGCACGGCGACGACCTCGACGCCACGGCGGGCGTCCGGGCCGATGGCCTTGGCGGCGCCCTCGCCGAGCAGCTCGACGGCACGCTCGGCGGTCAGCCGCTCGGTCCCGGCCGGGCCGGCCTCGGCGGACAGCTCGGGGGCGGGGAACCAGGTGTCGAGTACGGTGCCGTCGGTGGTGAGGGTGGCGAGCCCGGCGGCGACGGCGCCGGTGGTGCGAGGAGCAGTGGTGTCGGTCATGAGGAGAACCTAACCGGCGAGGGCGGGCGGGTGCGAACCGGTCTCACGTCCCGGTCGCGGGCCCGTCGTCAGACACCCCGCGCTCGATGATCCGGCCCAGCATCTCCCGCGCGTACTCGGCCTCGTACGGCGTGTCCGTCAGCAGCACCTGCAGACAGATCCCGTCCATCAGCGCCACCAGCGCCCGCGCCGTGACCGGATCGGTCCGCCGGGCCAGGATCTCGGCGAGGCCCTCGCACCACTCCGCGGCGACCGGCCGCAGCGCGGGCCGCCGCAGGGCGGCCAGATACAGCTCGTACTCCAGCTCCACGCCGGTGCGCTCCCCGGCGAGCCACTCCCCCATCAGCCGGGCGAGTTCCTCGGCGACATCGGCGCCGGGGTCGCCGAGCGCGCCACTGTCCCGTACCGCTGCCCCGAATCCCTCGTTGGTCCGGCGCAGCGCGGCGACCATCAGCTCGTCCAGGGAGGCGAAGTGGTAGGTCGTCGAGCCGAGCGGAACATCCGCCTCGGCCGCGACCGTGCGGTGGCTGAGTCCCCCGATGCCGTTCGTGGCGACCACCCGGATCGCCGCGTCGATGATGCGCCGGCGCCGCTCGGGGTCGTACCGCCGCGCCATCAGTGCGCACCGCCCAGGGTGAGCACGACGACCCCGACGATCACCAGGGCGATCCCGGTGAGCTTGGCGAGGCTGGTCGACTCGCCCAGGAAGAGCATGCCGATCGCGGCGACGGCGGCCGTGCCGACGCCCGCCCAGATCGCGTACGCGGTGCCCACCGACAGGGTCTTGAGCGTCTGCGCGAGCAGTGTGAAGGCGAGCAGATAGCCCGCGACGGTGAGCAGCGAGGGCCACAGCCTGGTGAAGCCCTCGCTGTACTTCATGGCCGTCGTCCCGGCCACCTCCGCCGCGATCGCCGCGGCCAGCAGTCCGTATCCCATGTGTACGAGGGTACACATCGTTGCGTACGCTCGTACACATCGGCGGATCGGGCAATATACATGTACGGGCGCAAGCAACCGGCAGGGCGAGACCCGACGAAAGGCGGCGGACGATGTCCGACCAGGACGAACTCGCACGCATCCACCGCTCCTATCTGACCGCCGCCGCCCTGCACGGCCAGGCCGCCGCCGAAACCCTCGGCCAGAACCCCACCGACGTGTACGCGCTGAGCACACTGGAGCTCGCGGGTCCCCTGACCACCGGCAGGCTCGCCGAGCGGATCGGCCTCTCGCAGAGCGCCACCACCCGGCTCGTCGACCGGCTGGAGCGAGCCGGCCGGGTCCGCCGCGGCCTGGACGCCACCGACCGCCGCCGTGTCGTGGTCGAGTCCGTGCCCCTCACCCCGGAACAGGACGAGGCGGCGTTCGGCGCCGCACGCCGCCGGATGGCCGAGGTCTTCGCGGGCTTCAGCCCCGACGAACTGCGCGTCCTGGTCCGCTACTTCGAGCAGGCTGCGCCCGCGCTGCGCGAGGCGACGGCCGAGACGAGAAAGGCAAAGCGGGGGGCACGGTGACCCCGCCCGCCCCACCCCGCTACGGTGTCCCGTCCGACCAGGCAGAACACACCGGGGCTCACGGCGCCCGGGCCGACGACGCGCGGGAGACACCTCAGTGGCATACGGAAACACACCCCCGCCCGGACCGCCTCCGGGGTGGGGCGGCTGGATGCCCCCGCCGCCGCCCAAGCCCGGGGTGATCCCGCTGGCCCCGCTCGGCCTCGGCGACATCCTCGGCGGCGCCTTCAGCACGATCGGGCGCTACTGGAAGCAGCTGTTCGGCATAGCCGCGGCCGTCTACAGCGCGGCGGCGGGCGCCGTCGGAGTGGCACTGGCGATCATGTACGCGGTTGTCGGCGACCATCTGCGCACGATCTACGACGCGACGCGCGACGAGCCTCCCGTCTGGGACGACATCCGTCCGCTGCTCTTCGCCTTCCTCGCCGTCTGGGGCATCGGCATGATCACCTTCCTGCTGGCCACCGCGATGGTGTACGCCTCCGTTCCGGCGATCCTCCAGGACGCGGTGCTCGGCAGGCCGACCACGTTCGGCGTCGTCTGGCGGCGGGCGGCAGCCCGTGTACCGGCCGTGATCGGCACGGTTTTCCTCGTCGCCCTGGTCTCGGTGATCCCGGTCGCCCTGTTCCTCACGGCTTTCGTCGGCCTGATGATCGCGCTCCTGTCCGCGGGCACGGGGCCGCTGATCGTGCCCCCGCTGGCCTTGGTCGGCGCCATGGCGACCGCGCCGCTCGCCATCTGGCTGTGGGTCAAGTTCTCCCTCGCCCCGGCCGCCGCGGTCTTCGAGGGCCAGGGCGCACTCGCGGCGATGCGCCGCTCGTCGAAGCTGGTCCGCAGCGACTGGTGGCGGATCTTCGGCATCACGCTGCTCACCAGCGTTATGGCCGGTATCGCGGCCTATGTCATCCAACTGCCGCTCAGCCTCGTCCAGATGCTCCCCGGCGCGATCGGCAGCTCGGACCTCGGCTCGGACCCGACCGGATCGCAGGTCATGGTCTACCTCGGTGGTGCGATCGTCCTGAGTCTGGTGAGCCAGCTGATCGGACAGGTGGTGGTCGCCGCGTTCCCGCAGCTGATCGCGAGCCTGCTCTACATCGACCGCCGTATCCGCACGGAGAACCTGGCCCCGACCCTCGCCGAGGCCGCCGCCGTACCGCCCGCCTACTAGAGCTGGTCGCGCTAGTCGAGCAGCGTCTTCTTCGGGCGCAGTACGCAGAACTCGTTGCCCTCAGGGTCGGCGAGCACTACCCAGGTCGCTTCCGGCCCCTGCCCGACACCGGCCCGCCGGGCCCCGAGCCCGATGATCCGCTCGACCTCGGCGGCCTGGTCGTCGGGCGTGAGGTCGATGTGCAGCCTGTTCTTGACGGTCTTGTGCTCGGGGACGGGCACGAAGGTGATCCCCGGCAGGGAGAACTCGTCCGCGCCGATGGTGATCTCGTCCTCGGCCTCGAAGACCACCTTCCAGTCCAGGACCTGGCTCCAGAAGCGGGCGAGCGCCGGCAGATCGTGGGCGTCGATGACGACGGTGTACAGCGAAACGGCCATGCCTGCCAGTGTGCCTGGCGGGCATGGCCGTTTCGAGGATCTGTCTCGGGAGAGTCCGGCTCAGACGTTGAAGCCCAGCGCGCGCAGCTGCTCGCGCCCGTCGTCCGTGATCTTGTCCGGGCCCCACGGCGGCATCCAGACCCAGTTGATCTTCAGCTCATTGACGATACCGTCCGTCGCCGCCTTCGCCTGGTCCTCGATCACATCGGTCAGCGGGCAGGCCGCGGACGTCAGCGTCATGTCCAGGGTGGCGATGTTGGACTCGTCGATGTGGATGCCGTAGATCAGGCCGAGGTTGACGACGTCGATGCCCAGCTCGGGGTCGACGACGTCGTACAGCGCCTCGCGGACCTCCTCCTCGGAGGCAGGCTTCATCGTGGCGGTCTCGTTGTCAGTCATGCCGTCTTCCCTTCGGACAGCGCCTGCGCCGTCGCGTCCTTCCACGCCATCCAGCTCAGCAGAGCACACTTCACCCGGGCGGGGTACTTGGAGACACCGGCGAACGCGACCGCGTCCTCCAGCACCTCCTCCATCGCGTCGTCGGGCTCGATCTGGCCCTTGGACTGCATCAGCTCCAGGAAGGTCGCCTGGATCTTCTGCGCCTCGGCCAGCTCCTTGCCGACCAGCAGCTCGTTCAGTACGGAGGCGGAGGCCTGGCTGATCGAGCAGCCCTGGCCCTCGTACGACACGTCCTCGATCCGAGTACCGTCGTACTTCACGCGGAGCGTGATCTCGTCACCGCACGTCGGATTGACGTGGTGCACCTCGGCGTCGCCATCCCGCAGACCACGCCCGTGGGGGTGCTTGTAGTGGTCCAGGATGACTTCCTGGTACATCGAATCCAGCTTCACGCGTCAGTCCCTCATCCGAAGAAGTTACGGACGTGCTCCAGGCCGTCGATCAAGGCATCGACCTCGCCGGGCGTGGAGTACAGATAGAACGACGCCCGCGTGGTCGCAGGAATTCCGTACCGCAGGCAGACCGGCCGCGCGCAGTGGTGGCCGACCCGGACCGCGATGCCCTGCTCGTCGAGAACCTGGCCCACGTCGTGCGGGTGGATGTCTCCCAGGGTGAAGGAGATCGCCGCGCCGCGCTCCTCGGCCGTGGTGGGGCCGATGATCCGCAGGTCGGGGACCTCCAGGAGACGCTTCACCGCGTACTCGGTGAGGGCGTGCTCATGCTGGGCGATCTTGTCCATGCCGATCGAGGTGAGGTAGTCCACGGCCGCGCCGAGGCCGACGGCCTGGGCGATCGGGGGCGTACCGGCCTCGAACTTGTGCGGCGCGGGAGCGTAGGTGGAGGAGTGCATCGAGACGGTCTCGATCATCTCGCCGCCGCCGAGGAACGGCGGAAGGTCCTCCAGCAGCTCCTGGCGGCCCCACAGCACGCCGATGCCCGTCGGGCCGCACATCTTGTGGCCGGTGAAGGCCACGAAGTCGGCTCCGAGCGCCTGGACGTCCAGCGGCATGTGCGGCGCGGCCTGCGAGGCGTCGATCAGGACCAGCGCGCCCACGTCCTGCGCCCGGCGCACGAGCGCGTCGACCGGGTTGACCGTGCCCATGATGTTGGAGACCAGCGTGAAGGAGACGATCTTCGTCTTCTCGGTGATGATCTCGTCGATGTTGGACAGGTCGAGGCGGCCGTCGTCGGTGAGGCCGAACCACTTCAGCTTCGCGCCGGTGCGCTGCGCGAGCAGCTGCCACGGAACGATGTTGGAGTGGTGCTCCATCTCCGTGATGACGATCTCGGTCTCGTGGTCCACGCGGTAGGGCTCGTCCGCCCAGCCGAGCATGTTGGCCACGAGGTTGAGCGACTCGGAGGCGTTCTTGGTGAAGATCACCTCGTCGCGGCTCGGCGCGTTGATGAAGGCGGCGACCTTGTCGCGGGCACCCTCGTACAGCGCCGTGGCCTCCTCGGCGAGCACGTGGATACCGCGGTGGACGTTGGCATTGTGCTGTTCGTAGTACTCGTTCAGCACATCGAGCACCTGGCGCGGCTTCTGGGACGTCGCCGCGTTGTCCAGGTACACGACCTTCTTCCCGTCGTGGATCAAGCGATCCAGGATCGGGAAGTCCTTGCGGATCGCCTCGGTGTCGAGGAGGCCCGGCAGCTGTGTCACGCGGATACGCCACCCTTCGTGTATGCCTCGTAGCCCTCGGCCTCGAGCTTGTCGGCGAGCTCGGCGCCGCCGGACTCGGCGATGCGGCCGTTCGCGAAGACGTGAACGAAGTCCGGCTTGATGTAGCGCAGGATGCGCGTGTAGTGCGTGATCAGCAGGGTGCCGACCTCGCCGCTCGCGTGGACGCGGTTGACGCCCTCGGAAACCTGGCGCAGCGCGTCGACGTCCAGACCGGAGTCGGTCTCGTCGAGGATCGCGATCTTCGGCTTGAGCAGCTCCAGCTGAAGGATCTCGTGGCGCTTCTTCTCACCGCCGGAGAAGCCCTCGTTCACATTGCGCTCGGCGAAGGCCGGGTCCATCTGGAGCGTCTCCATCGCGGACTTGACCTCCTTCACCCAGGTACGCAGCTTGGGGGCCTCGCCGCGGATCGCCGTCGCGGAGGTACGCAGGAAGTTGGAGACCGAGACGCCGGGGACCTCGACCGGGTACTGCATGGCCAGGAACATTCCGGCGCGGGCGCGCTCGTCGACGGTCATCTCAAGGACGTCCTCGCCGTCCAGGGTCACGGTGCCACGGGTGATCGTGTACTTGGGGTGGCCCGCGATGGAGTAGGCGAGGGTCGACTTGCCGGAGCCGTTGGGGCCCATGATGGCGTGGGTCTCGCCCTGCTTCACGGTCAGGTCGACGCCCTTGAGGATCTCCCGGGGGCCGTTCTCGGCCTCGACGGAAACGTGCAGGTCGCGGATTTCAAGCGTTGCCATGGGTGACTCAGGACTCCTGGGTGACGGAGACGAGCACATCGTCCCCTTCGATCTTGACGGGGTATACGGGGACGGGGCGCGTCGCGGGGAGGCCGGACGGCTTGCCGGTGCGGAGGTCGAAGCTGGAGCCGTGCAGCCAGCACTCGATCTGGCAGTCCTCCACCTCGCCCTCGGACAGCGAGACGTTCGCGTGCGAGCAGACGTCGTTGATGGCGAAGACCTCGCCCTCGGTCCGGACGACCGAGATCGGCGTGCCGTCGAGTTCCACCCGCTTCGGGGTGTCCTCCTCCAGCTCGCTCAGCCCACAGGCTCGGACGAAGGCGGCCATCAGACGGACGCCTCCAGCTCCGCGTCGATCTTGGCGAGCAGGCGCTCCTCGACGTCGGGCAGGCCGATCTTCTGGACCAGCTCGGCGAAGAAGCCGCGGACCACCAGGCGGCGGGCCTCGTCGGCGGGGATGCCACGGGACTGCAGGTAGAAGAGCTGCTCGTCGTCGAAGCGGCCGGTGGCGGAGGCGTGACCGGCGCCGACGATCTCGCCGGTCTCGATCTCCAGGTTCGGTACGGAGTCGACGCGCGCGCCGTCGGTGAGGACGAGGTTGCGGTTCATCTCGTAGGTGTCCGTGCCCTCGGCCTTCGCCTCGATGAGGACGTCGCCGATCCACACCGCGTGCGCGTCCTGGCCCTGCAGCGCGCCCTTGTAGGCGGCGTTGGAGCGGCAGTGCGGGGCGTTGTGGTCGACCAGGAGCCGGTGCTCCTGGTGCTGCCCGGCGTCGGTGAAGTAGAGGCCGAGGAGCTCGGCCTCGCCGCCGGTGCCCGCGTAGGAGACCCGCGGGTGCAGACGTACGAGATCGCCGCCGAAGGTGACCACGATCGACTTGAACGAGGCGTCCCGGCCGACCAGCGCATTGTGCTGGGAGACGTGGACGGCCTTGTCGTCCCAGTCCTGGACGGAGACGACGGTGAGCTTCGCGCCGTCGCCGAGCAGGTAGTCGACGTTGGCGGCGAGGACCGCGTCGCCGGTGTGGTCGACGACCACGACGGCCTCGGCGAAAGCGCCGAGCTCGATGACCTGGTGGGCGAAGGCGGTGCCGCCCTCGCCGTGCACGGCGATCCGGACCGGCTCCGTGAGCACGGTCTCCTTGGGCACGGTGACGACCGAGGCCTTCTCGAAGGAGGAGTACGCCTGGGCGGCCACGCGGTCCACCGGGGTGCCCGCCCTGCCGAGCCGCGCGTCGTCCCGGCCCACGGTCTCGACGACGACGCCTTCGGGCGCGTCGATGTCGACCTTGATGCCGGTGCCGTTCGCGACGGCGGTGCCGTCGTGCAGACCGGCCAGCCGCTCCAGCGGAGTGAAACGCCACTCCTCCTCGCGGCCGTGCGGGACCGGGAAGTCCGCCACGTCGAAGGACGGCGGCGCACTCATGCGGGTGGCGACGGTCGACTCGGCGGCCACCGCGATCGAGCCGGCAGTGGTGGACCCCGCCGGAATGTTCTGAGCCTCAGCCATGGCTGTCGTCGTGCTCTCTCTCTGCCTCTGCGTAAGAAATCAGTCGCTGCTGGGGAGGGCGGGCGGCACCTAGCCGACCGACCCCTCCATCTGCAGCTCGATCAGCCGGTTGAGCTCCAGTGCGTACTCCATGGGGAGTTCCTTGGCGATCGGCTCGACGAAGCCGCGCACGATCATCGCCATCGCCTCGAACTCCGTCATGCCGCGGCTCATCAGGTAGAAGAGCTGGTCCTCGGAGACCTTGGAGACGGTCGCCTCGTGGCCCATGGACACATCGTCCTCGCGCACGTCCACGTAGGGGTACGTGTCGGAGCGGGAGATCGTGTCGACCAGCAGCGCGTCACAGAGCACATTGGACTTCGAGCCCGCAGCGCCCTCGCCGATCTCGATCAGACCGCGGTAGGAGGTACGGCCGCCGCCTCGCGCCACCGACTTGGAGACGATGTTGGAGGAGGTGTTCGGGGCCATGTGGACCATCTTGGCGCCGGCGTCCTGGTGCTGGCCCTCCCCCGCGAAGGCGATGGACAGGGTCTCGCCCTTGGCGTGCTCGCCCATCAGGTAGACGGCCGGGTACTTCATGGTGACCTTGGAGCCGATGTTGCCGTCGACCCACTCCATGGTCGCGCCCTCGTACGCCACGGCGCGCTTGGTGACCAGGTTGTAGACGTTGTTCGACCAGTTCTGGATCGTCGTGTAGCGGCAGCGGCCGCCCTTCTTGACGATGATCTCGACGACGGCGCTGTGCAGCGAGTCCGAGGAGTAGATCGGGGCGGTGCAGCCCTCGACGTAGTGGACGTAGGCGTCCTCGTCGACGATGATCAGCGTCCGCTCGAACTGGCCCATGTTCTCCGTGTTGATACGGAAGTAGGCCTGCAGCGGGATGTCGACCTTCACGCCCTTGGGGACGTAGATGAAGGAGCCACCGGACCACACGGCGGAGTTCAGCGAGGCGAACTTGTTGTCGCCGACCGGGATGACCGTGCCGAAGTACTCCTGGAAGAGCTCCGGGTGCTGCTTCAGCGCGGTGTCCGTGTCGAGGAAGATGACGCCCTGCTCCTCCAGGTCCTCACGGATCTGGTGGTAGACGACCTCGGACTCGTACTGGGCGGCGACACCGGCGACCAGGCGCTGCTTCTCCGCCTCCGGGATGCCGAGCTTGTCGTAGGTGTTCTTGATGTCCTCGGGCAGGTCCTCCCAGGACTCCGCCTGCTTCTCCGTGGACCGCACGAAGTACTTGATGTTGTCGAAGTCGATGCCCGACAGGTCCGAGCCCCAGCTCGGCATGGGCTTCTTGCCGAACAGCCGCAGGCCCTTCAGGCGCAGCTTCAGCATCCACTCCGGCTCGTTCTTCTTCGCCGAGATGTCGCGGACGACTTCCTCGGAGAGGCCGCGCTTGGCAGCGGAACCCGCCGCGTCGGAGTCGGCCCAGCCGAATTCGTACGTACCCAGGCCCTCGAGTTCGGGGTGGGCAGTCTCCGTGGGGAGAGTCATGCGGGGTTCCTCCCGGCCGTGCTTGTGGATGCTGATTCGGTGGTGGTCTGTGGGGCGCTGTGCGGGATGAACGTGGTGCAGACGCCGTCGCCGTGGGCGATGGTGGCCAGACGCTGCACATGGGTTCCCAAGAGGCGGGAGAAGACTTCGGTCTCCGCCTCGCACAGCTGGGGGTACTGCTCGGCGACATGGGCGACCGGGCAGTGGTGCTGGCAGAGCTGTTCGCCGACCGGTGCGCTACGCGCCGTAGCAGCGTACCCGTCGACGCTCAAGGCCTTGGCCAGGGCTTCGGTGCGCTCCTCGGGGGGAGCGGCGTCGACAGCCTTGCGGTAGGCCTCGGCCTGGGCTTCGAGCCGGTCGCGGGCGAAGGCGGCGACGGCCGCCTCTCCTCCGGCGTTCTGCTCGATCCAGCGGAGCGCGTCGACGGCCAGCGTGTCGTACGACTGGTCGAATGCGTCCCGGCCGCAGTCGGTCAGGGCGAACACCTTCGCGGGCCGTCCGCGCGTGCGCGCGCCGTAGACCCGCTGCTCACGGGCTTCGATGACGTTCTCGTGGACGAGCGAGTCGAGATGGCGGCGGACGGCGGCCTGGGTGAGGCCCAGGCGTCCCGCGAGATCGGCCACGGTGGACGGGCCGTGGTCCAGGATGGAGCGCGCGACCCGGTTGCGCGTGGAGCGCTCACCGGTCGCGAGTTCCTCCTGCGGAGCCTCGCCAACGTTTTTCACAACGCCATTGTTGCGTAATTCCTCTGAGCGTGACAACTGCCGTCCAAGGGGTGAGCCGGTGCGCTTCGTCACTAAGGGTTACCTAAGAACAGGGTCCGCCCGGCTGCCGCCGGACTTGCTCTGACCAGGCAATTCCCGCGAATTCAGCCTGCAAGATCGAAACGGTCGGCGACCCTCATCGAATTCACCGGAGTCTTGCCGGAATTTGCCACGAATCCGAGGTCGAACCGGCCGTCGTACAGGCTCTGCCGGGCGGTCCGGGTACAGCTTCGGATCCGACGCGCACGCGATGCTCCGATTGGTGGACGGTTCACCGGCGCTGCCGGCCGGTCGCGCCGGTTCAGGCCATTCACGTCACCGCCGTCCATGGGTCTCGGCCCCCGCTCCCGGGGGTCCTCCACCCCCGCCTAGACTCCTCCGCATGCGAAGCGAGTCCGTCGTCCAGATCCGGGGCCTGGTGAAGCGGTACGGATCCAAGACGGCCGTGAACGGCCTCGACCTCGAGGTCCCCCGGGGCTCCGTGACCGCCGTCCTCGGCCCCAACGGAGCCGGCAAGACCACCACGGTCGAGACCTGCGAGGGCTACCGCCGCGCCGACGCCGGCACAGTGCGCGTCCTCGGCCTCGACCCGGTCACCGACGCCGCGAAGCTGCGCCCGAGGATCGGCGTGATGCTCCAGTCCGGCGGTGTGTACTCGGGCGCCCGCGCGGAGGAGATGCTGCGCCACATGGCCAAACTCCACGCCCACCCGCTGGACGTGGACCGGCTCATCGAGCGCCTCGGCCTCGGCAACTGCGGCCGCACCACCTACCGGCGCCTCTCCGGCGGCCAGCAGCAGCGCCTGGCGCTGGCCATGGCCGTCGTCGGCCGCCCCGAACTGGTCTTCCTCGACGAGCCGACCGCCGGGCTCGACCCGCAGGCCCGGCGCTCCACCTGGGAGCTCGTGTGCGAACTCCGCCAGGACGGCGTCTCCACCGTCCTGACCACCCACTTCATGGACGAGGCCGAAGAGCTCGCCGACGATGTCGCGATCATCGACGCGGGCAAGGTCATCGCCCAGGGCAGCCCGGAACAGCTCTGCCGCGGCGGCGCCGAGAACACCCTGCGCTTCACCGGGCGACCCGGCCTCGACGTCGGCTCGCTGCTCAAGGCACTGCCCGACGGCACGGAGGCGGTCGAGCTCACCCCGGGCGCGTACCGCATCACCGGCCAGGTCGACCCGCAGTTGCTGGCGACCGTGACCTCCTGGTGCGCGCAGCACGGCGTGATGCCCGACGGCATCTCGGTCGAGCGCCACACCCTGGAGGACGTGTTTTTGGAACTGACCGGCAAGGAGCTGCGCTGATGAGCGCCGGTACGTACACACCGCGGCCCGGCGCCGCTCCGGTCGGGCGGATGATCGCGGCGCAGGCCGCGTTCGAGACGAAGATGCTGCTGCGCAACGGTGAGCAGCTGCTGCTCACCGTGATCATCCCCTCGCTGCTGCTCGTCCTCTTCTCGACGGTCGATGTCGTCGACACAGGCAGCGGCGAGCCCGTCGACTTCCTGGCCCCGGGCGTCCTCGCGCTGGCCGTGATGTCCACCGCCTTCACCGGTCAGGCCATCGCGACCGGCTTCGAGCGGCGTTACGGAGTGCTCAAGAGGCTCGGCGCGTCGCCGCTCCCCCGCTGGGCGCTGATGGCCGCGAAGACCCTCTCCGTACTGGTCACCGAGGTGCTGCAGATCGTCCTGCTGACGGTCATCGCCTTCGGGCTCGGCTGGTCGCCGCACGGAAACCCCTTCGCCGTACTGCTGCTGCTCGTCCTCGGCACCGCCGCCTTCTCCGGCCTCGGCCTGCTGATGGCCGGAACGCTCAAGGCCGAGGCGACGCTCGCCGCGGCCAACCTGGTCTTTCTGCTGCTCCTGGTGGGCGGCGGGGTGATCGTGCCGTTGGACAGGTTCCCGGACGCGGTCGCGTCGGTGCTCGCGCTGCTGCCGATCTCGGCGCTGTCGGACGGACTGCGCGACGTGCTCCAGCACGGCGCGGGAGTGCCGTGGGGCGATCTGGGCATCCTCGCCCTCTGGGCGGTGCTCGGACTCGGGGCGGCCGCCCGGCTCTTCCGCTGGGAGTAGCACACGCGGCATCCGCCGACTCACGCGTCTTCCGCCGGGACTGACTCACGCGCCAGTATGAGCCTGCCAAGATCCGCACGGTGGGAGGCGTCGATGGAGCGGACTGCCGCACTGCGACTGGACGCGGAATGGACCAAGGTCAGGTCCCGCCGGGCCGGCGTCTCACCCCGCGAACGCGAGCGCATGCTCACGGATCTCATCGCGGCACTCGCCCCGCACGCCGAGGACGACCTCTCGCTCACCGCGCGGCTCAGCCTGCGCTACGGCGATCTCGCCCGGCACCACTTCGACACGGGCCGCCGCGCCGAGGCCGTGAAGGCCATCCGCGAGGCCGTCCGGCGCTGCGAGGAGCCCGCCGGGCACGACGACGAGCACGCCCGCTGGTACGCCAGGGCACTGATCAGCCAGGCCGTCTATCTCGCCGAGCCGCTCAGCGACGAGCTGGGCATGCCGCGGTACGCCTTCCACCCGGACGGCGAGCAGCCTCCCCCCGAAGACCTCGCGGACGGCCACGCCGCGCTCGCCGCCACCCTGCGGGCCATCGAGGTCTGGGAGCGCCTCGACCGGACCGACCCGCAGAACCGCGAGGGCCTGGCCCAGGCCCATGTCTTCCTCGGCGACCGTCTCGAGGAGCTGGGGCAGCCGGCGGACGCGGCGGCCTGGGCGGTGCGGGCGGAGCGTGAGTTCCATGCCCTGTGGTCGGCACCCGACGCGCGCGAGCCGACCCATGCCGCCGCGCTGGAGCATCTGAGCGACCAGCTGGAGCGCAGGCTGCGGCGCTGCCCCTTCGACGGCGGGCTGACGCGGCTGAGCTCGGAGGGACTGCTTCCGCAGCGGCTGCTGCCGCTCGCGGTGGTGGCGGCGCGTATCGAGGGCATCGAGCCGGACGCGATCGCCGAGGGTCTCCGGCTGGACGGCACGGAGGTACGGCGGCTCCTGCGGGCGCGGTCCTGGCGGGCGGTGTGGCGGTTCGACGTACGCGACGGAGCCGACGGGTCCTGGACTCCGCTGAGGCATCCCTGGCGCGGCACGGACGCGGTGACGGACCGCAGCGCTGAGGCGGTCGCGGCCGAGCTGACGGATGCGTTTCTGCACTCGCCCGACCGCCCGCCGCCGTCGGTGCCGTGGCGGATCGCGGTGTGGTGGGAGGAGGAGGACCGCCTAGACGGCTCGCGCTACCGGCGGACGTACACGCCGCCGCCTTCGCCAACACCCCCCTCGTGACTGTGCTTTCCCGGGGGACACCCCCCTCGTGAAAACATGCACAAGGCCGCGCTTACGATAGGGCCCGTGCAAACCCCCCTCGCCCATATCGCCCAGCGCTGGACGCCCACTCCGCAGACCGTCCGGCGTGCCGCGCTCTCCGCCGTCGTGATGAGCGTAGTCATCATCGTCACCGGCGGCGCGGTCAGGCTGACCGGCTCCGGCCTCGGCTGCGACACCTGGCCCAAGTGCACGGACGACAGCCTCTTCGCCACGCCCGAGCAGGGCATCCACGGCGCGATCGAGTTCGGCAACCGGATGCTGACGTACGTCCTGTCGGCCGCGGTCGGCTGGGCTATCGTCGCGGCGAGCGCGGCGAAGCCGGTGCGCCGCGGGCTGTCCCGGCTGGCCTGGTCGCAGTTCTGGATCGTCATGGGCAACGCCGTCCTCGGCGGCATCACCGTGTGGGCGGGCCTCAACCCCTGGACCGTGGCGGGGCACTTCCTGCTCGCCACCGGACTCCTCACGGTCGCCACGGTCACCTGGCAGCGGGCCGGCGAGGGTGACGGCGCAGCGCGCCCGCGCGTCCCGCGCCCGGTGCGCAAGCTGTCCTGGGCGATCGTCGTCACCTCTGCGCTGCTGATCGCGCTCGGCACCTCGGTGACCGGCTCCGGCAAGCACGCGGGCGACAGCAGCGACGTTCCGCGGATGCCCTGGGACTGGGCGGACGCCGCGCACGTCCACGCGATCGCCGCCTGGGTCGTCTGTGCGCTGGCCGTCGCGATGTGGCTGGTGCTGCGCGTGGTCGACGCCCCCGACGACACGCGGGCACGTGCCCGCGATCTGCTGATCGTGCTGCTCGCGCAGGGGGCGATCGGTTACGTCCAGTACTTCACGCATGTCCCCGAGGCCCTGGTCGCCGCCCATATGCTCGGCTCCGCGCTGATGTGGATCGCGGTGGTGCGGCTCGCACTGAGCCTGCGCGAGCGTCCGGAGACGACGGCGGACCAGGTCCCGGTCCAGGCCGACTCCGCGCTATCGCACGCCTGACAGCGCGTTGTCCGACAGTCCGTAGACGCGGCGGGCATTGCCCGCCGCGATCATCCCGGCGACCCGGTCCGCGTCCGTACGGGACCAGGCGCCGTCGCCGACCCAGCCGTCGAGCACCCGCGCCAGCGCCTCCTTGAAGATCCGCGCGCCCACCACATGCAGTTCGGGCAGCCCGCGCGCGCCGCTGGAGAAGAGCAGCTTCCCGAACGGCGCGAGTTCCAGGATCTCCGCGAGCACGGCCGCCGCCCGCGCCCCCGTATGTACGAGGGCGGGCCCCAGATCGGCGTACACATGCGGGAACACGCTGGCCAGATGTGCGGCGTGACGGTGGTACGGATAGCCGTGCAGCAGCACCAGATCGGTGCCGAGACCCGCCGAGGCGGCCGCGAAGCCGGTCATCAGCATCGGGTCCTCCACGCCGACGTGCAGCTGGAGCGGCAGTCCCGAGGCGACCGCGATCCACAGCAGATGCCGCACCAGCACCGGATCGGTGAGCCTGCCGCCGACCTGCCGTCCTGCCAGCCAGCGCCCTGCGGCCCCGCGCACCTCCCCGGGGCCAGGCGGTTCCGGGGCCAGGGCGAGCCCGTGTCCGACAGCCGCCACCGAGGTGAAGGCGACGGCGGAGGCGGCGGCCCCGTGCACTGCCTCGGCGAGGTTCGCGAGGAAGCTGTCGACGGTGCCTGAGGTGTCGGCGACCTGTTCGGCGAGCAGTTCGAGGCGCACGATCTCCCGTGCCTCTGCCGCGCCCGCGGCGGCGATCTCGGGTGGCCCGGTGAGATCCCCGGGCAGTCCCGTGTCCACCAGATAGGTGGAGATCCCGCTGCCTCTCAGCAGCCGTCTGCCCGCCTCCAGCACGCCCAGCTCGCGGCGGCGGGCGAGATAGTGGGCGGGCGGGCAGTGCGGCTCAAGACCCAGCAGCGGCGGGCACCAGCGCCGTACCGCGAAGCCGGTCTGGGTGTCGAAGAACGTGGTGCCGGGTGCGGGCGGCCCGGCAGTCCTGCCCAGATGCGCCTCGAAGGTGCCGAGGCCCAGCTCCGTGCGGAGCACGCCGTGGCAGTACTGGTCCACGAGGGTCGGGGTGTCGATCATCCGGGCTCCCAGTCATGGACCGTGTTTCCACAGTCCTAACGGGTGACACCCCGACGAGGTGTTGCTCAGCCGTTGGACGGACCGCCGAGCTGGATGCCTGCCATCCGGCTCCACTCGTACGGACCGGTGCGGACCTTCGCGGCGAACTCGCCGTCGAAGGACTCGTGCAGCGTGATCCCGGCCTTCTCGGCCGCGGCCTCGGCGACGGAGTGGTTCGGCGCGACGAGGTCGCCCCAGCCGCCGTCCTCGCCGACGAGCACGATGCGGGTGCCCATCTGGCCCATGTACGCGAGCTGCCCCTCGGCGCCGCCGTGGGCCTTGGAGAAGGCGCCGATCTGCTTGGCGAGCCTGGCCGCCTTGCGCTCTGCCTGCTTCGCCTGCTTGGTGTCTGCCATGCCGCGATGCTACTCGGCGGTAGGGCGGATGTGCCAGCGCCGAATCAGCTCAGGAAGGGGTCGATCGCGACGGCGACGAAGAGCAGCGACACATAGGTGATGGACCAGTGGAAGAGCCGCATCTCCTTGAGCTTGCCGCCCGTCTCGCCCGCCTTGGCGCGGTTCTGCAGGGAGTGCGCCTCCCACAGCCACCAGCCGCCCGACGCCAGCGCCACCGCGGTGTAGAACCAGCCGGTGTAGCCGAGCGGCGTGAGCAGCAGCGAGACCGCGACCATCACCCAGCTGTAGAAGACGATCTGGCGGGCGACGACCCGGTTGGAGGCGACGACGGGGAGCATCGGAACGCCCACGCGCGCGTAGTCCTCCTTGACCTTCATCGACAGCGGCCAGTAGTGCGGCGGCGTCCAGAAGAAGATGACGAGGAAGAGGATGACCGCGGCCCACGACATCGAGTTGGTGACGGCGGACCAGCCGATGAGGACCGGCATACAGCCCGCGATGCCGCCCCAGACGATGTTCTGTGAGGTGCGGCGCTTGAGGATCATCGTGTAGACGATGACGTAGAAGAGCAGGGCGCCGAGCGACAGGGCGGCGGACAGCCAGTTGACCAGCAGCCCGAACCAGAGTGTGGAGACGACGGCGAGTGCGAGGCCGAAGACCAGGCCCTCGCGCGGCGACACCATTCCGGTGACCAGCGGGCGCTGGTTCGTACGGTCCATCAGCGCGTCGATGTCGCGGTCGATGTACATGTTCAGCGCGTTGGCGCCACCCGCGGACAGGTAGCCGCCGATGCACGTCGTGAGCACGAGCCAGAGGTCGGGCACATCCTGTGCGGCCAGGAACATCACCGGAACGGTGGTGATCAGCAGCAGCTCGATGATCCGCGGCTTGGTCAGCGCCACGAATGCCTTGACGCGGGCCCCGAACGGCCGATGGCCCCCCGGGCTGGGAGTCAAGACGACCCCTGCGGGTCGGGACTCGACGGCCGTCACGCACACCCCTGACAGAGAAAATCCCAGCAAGCTCCCGGAGTGAAGACCGGTGAAGACTTGCGCGTACCACGCCACTCTAGACGTTGCCCAGACACCGATCTTCGCGGGGGTGGCCTCGTGTTGAGCGGTGACCGGGCGGCGCGCGTATACATCGCCGACAGGCGGGGACCCGGCTGTCGCGGCACCCTGGCTGTGTCCGGCGTTTTGAATGGCGAGCACTCGAAAAGCCGGGCGTTGCTCCGGGGGTAGGCTCGACATCGCGACGCCGCCGGTCCTGAGACCGGGTGGCCGCAAGCCCGGTGCTTCCGTCGTCACCGGGATACGAACATGTGGAGAGGAGCCCTGACCCAGGGTGAGCACCAAGCCGACCACCACAGACCTCGAGTGGACCGATCTGGACCAGCGGGCCGTCGATACCGTCCGCGTCCTGGCCATGGATTCCGTACAGAAGGTCGGCAACGGCCACCCCGGTACGGCCATGAGCCTCGCGCCCGCCGCGTACGTGCTGTTCCAGAAGCTGATGCGGCACGACCCCGCCGATGCGGACTGGACCGGCCGCGACCGCTTCGTACTGTCCGCCGGGCACTCGTCCCTGACGCTCTACATCCAGCTCTACCTGGCCGGGTACGGCCTGGAGCTCGACGACCTGGAGGCCTTCAGGACCTGGGGCTCCAAGACCCCGGGCCACCCGGAGTACGGGCACACGACGGGCGTCGAGACGACGACCGGCCCGCTCGGCCAAGGTGTCGCCAACGCGGTGGGCATGGCCATGGCCTCCCGCTACGAGCGCGGCATGTTCGACCCGGACGCCGCCGCGGGCACCTCCCCGTTCGACCACACCATCTGGGCCATCGCCGGTGACGGCTGCCTCCAGGAGGGCATCTCCGCGGAGGCGTCCTCCCTGGCCGGGCACCAGAAGCTGGGCAACCTGGTGCTGCTGTGGGACGACAACCACATCTCCATCGAGGGCGACACGGAGACGGCCGTCTCCGAGGACACCCTCAAGCGGTACGAGGCGTACGGCTGGCACGTCCAGCGCGTCGAGCAGCTGCCGAGCGGCGACCTCGACCCGGCAGGTCTCTACCGGGCCCTGAAGGCGGCGCAGGCCGAGACGGAGCGCCCCTCCTTCATCGCTGCCCGCTCGATCATCGCCTGGCCCGCTCCGCACGCGCAGAACACCGAGGCCGCGCACGGCTCGGCGCTCGGCGACGAGGAGGTCGCGGCCACCAAGCGCGTCCTGGGCTTCGACCCGGACAAGAGCTTCGAGGTCTCCGAGGCCGTCCTCGGGCACACCCGTGAGGCGCTCGACCGCGGCCGTGAGGCGCGGGGCGAGTGGGAGAAGACCTTCGCCGCGTGGCGTACCGCCAACCCGCAGCGCGCCGCCGAGTTCGACCGGATCCGCTCGACCGAACTGCCCACGGGCTGGGAGGAGAAGCTGCCGGAGTTCGAGACCGGCAAGAGCGTCGCCACCCGCGCCGCCTCCGGCAAGATCCTCCAGGCGCTGGGCGCGGTCATTCCCGAGCTGTGGGGCGGCTCCGCCGACCTGGCCGGCTCGAACAACACGACGATCGACAAGACGTCCTCGTTCCTGCCCAAGGGCAACCCGCTGCCGGAGGCGGACCCGTACGGCCGCACGATCCACTACGGCATCCGCGAGCACGCCATGGCCGCGACCATGAACGGCATCGCGCTGCACGGCAACACCCGTATCTACGGCGGCACTTTCCTGGTGTTCTCCGACTACATGCGCAATGCCGTACGGCTCGCCGCGCTGATGCACCTGCCCGTGACGCATGTGTGGACGCACGACTCGATCGGCCTCGGCGAGGACGGCCCGACCCACCAGCCCATCGAGCACCTGGCCTCGCTGCGCGCCATCCCGGGCCTGAACGTCGTCCGCCCGGCCGACGCGAACGAGACCGCGATCGCCTGGCGCGAGATCCTCAAGCGCTACACCAAGGAGTTCGGCGTCGGCGCCCCGCACGGCCTCGCGCTGACCCGCCAGGGTGTGCCGACGTACGAGCGCAACGAGGAAGCCGCCAAGGGCGGTTACGTGATGTTCGACGCCGAGGGCGGCAAGCCCGAGGTGGTCCTCATCGGTACCGGCTCCGAGGTGCAGCTCGCCGTCGAGGCTCGCGAGCAGCTTCAGGCCGCGGGCATCCCGACCCGGGTCGTGTCGATGCCGTGCGTCGAGTGGTTCGAGCAGCAGGACCAGCAGTACCGCGACTCGGTGCTGCCGCCGGCCGTGAAGGCGCGTGTGGCGGTCGAGGCAGGTATCGGGCTGACCTGGCACCGTTTCGTCGGTGACGCCGGTCGCATCGTTTCGCTGGAGCACTTCGGCGCTTCGGCCGACGGCAAGGTTCTCTTCCGTGAGTTCGGCTTCACTGGCGACGCGGTGGCCGCCGCCGCGCGGGAATCTCTTGAGGCCGCGGCGCGCTGACGCCCGTATACGACAAGTAGGAGATGCAACTCTCATGACAGACGCACTCAAGCGCCTCTCCGACGAAGGCGTCGCGATCTGGCTCGACGACCTGTCCCGCAAGCGGATCACGTCCGGCAATCTCGCCGAACTGATCGACCAGCAGCACGTCGTGGGCGTCACCACCAACCCGTCGATCTTCCAGAAGGCGATCTCGCACGGTGACGGTTACGAGCAGCAGCTCACCGACCTCGCCGTGCGCAAGGTGACCGTCGAGGAAGCCGTACGCATGATCACGACGGCGGACGTCCGCGACGCCGCCGACATCCTGCGTCCGGTCTTCGACGCCACCGGCGGCCAGGACGGCCGGGTCTCCATCGAGGTCGACCCGCGCCTGGCGCACAACACCCCGGCGACCATCGCCGAGGCCAAGCAGCTCGCCTGGCTGGTGGACCGTCCCAACACCCTCATCAAGATCCCGGCGACGAAGGCCGGCCTGCCGGCGATCACCGAGGTCATCGGCAAGGGCATCAGCGTCAATGTCACGCTGATCTTCTCGCTGGAGCGCTACCGCGAGGTCATGGACGCCTACCTGGCCGGTCTGGAGAAGGCCAAGACCGCCGGCCTGGACCTGTCCAAGATCCAGTCCGTCGCCTCCTTCTTCGTGTCCCGCGTGGACACCGAGATCGACAAGCGTCTGGACGCCCTGGGCACGCCCGAGGCCAAGGAGGCTCGCGGAAAGGCGGCCGTCGCGAACGCCCGTCTGGCGTACGAGGCGTACGAGGAGGTCTTCTCGTCGGACCGCTGGGCCGCGCTCGACAAGGCGCAGGCCAATAAGCAGCGTCCGCTGTGGGCCTCGACCGGCGTCAAGGACCCGGCGTACAAGGACACGCTGTACGTCGACGACCTGGTCGCGCCCGGCACGGTGAACACCATGCCGGAGGCCACCCTCGACGCCACCGCCGACCACGGCGAGATCACGGGTGACACCGTGCGCGGCACCTACGACCAGGCGCGTGCCGACCTCGACGCGGTCGCGAAGCTCGGGATCTCCTACGACGATGTCGTCCAGGTCCTCGAGGACGAGGGTGTCGACAAGTTCGCCGTGTCCTGGAACGACCTGCTCAAGTCGACCGAGGCCGAGCTCAAGCGCCTCGCTCCTTCGGAGGGCTGACCCACCTTGTCCGGTACTGGCGGAGCCAACCCGCTCCGTGACGCCGCAGACCGACGGCTCCCGCGTATCGCGGGGCCGTCGGGCCTGGTCATCTTTGGCGTTACGGGCGATTTGTCACGTAAAAAGTTGATGCCTGCCATCTATGACCTGGCCAATCGCGGCCTGCTGCCGCCGGGCTTCTCGCTCGTCGGCTTCGCCCGCCGCGAGTGGCAGCACGAGGACTTCGCCCAGGAGGTCCACGACGCCGTCAAGGCCCATGCCCGTACGCCGTTCCGCGAGGAGGTCTGGCAGCAGCTCATCCAGGGGATGCGCTTCGTCCAGGGCGACTTCGACGACGACGACGCCTTCGAGACGCTGAAGTCCACCATCGAGGACCTCGACAAGGTTCAGGGCACCGGCGGCAATTTCGCCTTCTACCTCTCCGTGCCGCCGAAGTTCTTCCCCAAGGTCGTCCAGCAGCTCAAGAAGCACGGTCTGGCCGACCAGACGGACGGCTCCTGGCGCCGCGCGGTCATCGAGAAGCCCTTCGGCCACGACCTGGTCTCCGCCATGGAGCTCAACCAGGTGGTGCACGAGGTCTTCCCGGCCAACGAGGTCTTCCGGATCGACCACTACCTCGGCAAGGAGACGGTCCAGAACATCCTGGCGCTGCGCTTCGCCAACACGCTCTTCGAGCCGATCTGGAACCGCTCCTACGTCGACCATGTCCAGATCACCATGGCCGAGGACATCGGCATCGGCGGCCGCGCCGGCTACTACGACGGCATCGGCGCCGCCCGTGACGTCATCCAGAACCACCTGCTCCAGCTGCTCGCGCTGACCGCGATGGAGGAGCCCGCCTCCTTCGACGCGGACGCGCTCGCGGCCGAGAAGACCAAGGTGCTCGGCGCGGTCAAGCTGCCCAGGGACCTGGGCACCGGCACGGTGCGCGCGCAGTACGCCGCGGGCTGGCAGGGCGGCGAGAAGGCCGTCGGCTATCTCCAGGAAGACGGCATCGACCCCAAGTCGAAGACCGACACCTACGCGGCCATCAAGCTGGAGATCGACAACCGCCGCTGGGCGGGCGTCCCGTTCTATCTCCGTACGGGCAAGCGGCTCGGCCGCCGGGTCACCGAGATCGCGGTGATCTTCCAGCGCGCCCCGCACTCCCCCTTCGACCACACGGCCACCGAGGAGCTGGGGCAGAACGCCCTGGTGATCCGGGTCCAGCCGGACGAGGGTGTGACGATGCGGTTCGGCTCGAAGGTGCCGGGCACCTCGATGGAGGTCCGGGACGTCTCGATGGACTTCGCGTACGGCGAGTCCTTCACCGAATCAAGCCCCGAGGCGTACGAGCGCCTCATCCTCGACGTCCTGCTCGGTGACTCCAACCTCTTCCCGAGGCTGGCCGAGGTCGAGCTCTCCTGGAAGATCCTCGACCCGATCGAGCAGTTCTGGGACAAGCACGGCAAGCCTCCGCAGTACCAGGCCGGTACGTGGGGCCCGGTCGAGGCGGACGAAATGCTCGCACGAGACGGACGGAGCTGGCGTCGGCCATGAAGATCGACCTTACGGACACCACCTCCAGCAAGATCAACAAGGCCCTGGTGCAGGGGCGCCGGGCGATCGGCACCCCGGCCGTCGGCATGGTGCTCACCCTTGTCATCGTCACCGACGAGGAGAACGCCTACGACGCGCTGAAGGCCGCCAACGAAGCCTCGCGCGAACACCCTTCGCGCACCCTCGTCGTCATCAAGCGCGTCTCGCGCTCGCCGCGCGACCGGGCCAAGGCACGCCTGGACGCCGAGGTGCGCGTCGGCGCGGACGCGGGCACCGGCGAGACGGTGGTGCTGCGGCTGTACGGCGAGGTGGTCAACCACGCCCAGTCGGTGGTCCTGCCACTGCTGCTGCCCGACGCACCGGTCGTGGCCTGGTGGCCGGTGAACTCGCCGAGCGACCCGTCCAACGACCCGCTGGGCACGCTGGCGCAGCGCCGGGTCACGGACACGTACGCCTCCGAGCAGCCGGTGCGCGAACTGACGGCCCGCGCCGAGGCCTACACCCCGGGCGACACCGATCTGTCCTGGACCAGGATCACGCCGTGGCGCTCCATGCTCGCGGCCGCCCTGGACCAGGTGATGTGCGAGGTCACATCGGTCGAGGTGGAGGGCGAGGAGTTCAACCCGAGCTGCGAGCTGCTCGCCATGTGGCTGGCCGACCGGCTGCACGTACCGGTGAAGCGGTCGCAGTCCTCCGGTCCGGGCCTCACGGCCGTACGGATGGAGACCAGTACCGGGCAGATCGTGCTGGACCGGGCGGACGGCTCGCTCGCGACGCTGTCCATCCAGGGGCAGCCGGACCGGGCGGTGGCGCTCAAGCGGCGCGACACGGCCGAGCTGATCGCGGAGGAACTGCGGCGGCTCGACCCGGACGACACCTACGCCTCGGCGCTGCGGTTCGGCGTCCACCGGCTGGCCGACGGGGAGGACGACGCGGCCGACGCGCCCAAGTCAGGCAAGTCCGCCGAGAAGTCCGCACCCGCGAAGAAGGCCGCCGGGGCCAAGAAGGCGGCCGCGAAGTGAGTGCACCGCAGCTCGTCGTCCACCGTGACAAAGAGCTGATGGCACAGGCCGCGGCGGCGCGCCTGATCACCAAGATCGTGGACGCGCAGGCCGCACGCGGCTCGGCGTCGGTGGTCCTGACGGGCGGCCGCAACGGCAACGCCCTGCTGGCCGCGCTCGGGGCCTCCTCGGCCCGGGACGCGATCGACTGGCGACGGCTGGACCTGTGGTGGGGAGACGAGCGGTTCCTCCCGGAGGGCGACCCGGAGCGCAATGTCACACAGGCCCGTGAGGCCCTGCTCGACAGCGTGCCGGTGGATCCGGCGCGGGTGCACGCGATGCCCGCGTCGGACGGCCCGTACGGCAGCGACGCGGATGCCGCGGCCGCCGCGTACGCCGCCGAACTCGCCGCGGCGGCGGGCCCGGAGGACCACGGTCCGGTGCCGACGTTCGACGTCCTGATGCTGGGCGTCGGCCCCGACACGCATGTGGCGTCGCTCTTCCCCGAGCTGCCCGGGGTCCGCGAGTCCTCCCGCACGGTGATCGGCGTCCACGGCGCGCCCAAGCCCCCGCCCACGCGTATCTCGCTCACGCTCCCGGCGATCCGGGCGGCACGCGAGGTCTGGCTGCTGGCGGCGGGCGAGGACAAGGCGAAGGCGGTGACGATCGCCCTCTCGGGGGCGGGTGAGGTCCAGGCCCCGGCCGCGGGAGCGCACGGCCGCAGCCGGACGCTGTGGCTGCTGGACGCGGCGGCGGCGTCGGGGCTGCCGCGAGGGTTGTACCCGCCGGCATCGGCGTAACCGGGGGCGCTGCCCCCGGACCCCCGCGCCTCAATCGCCGGCGGGGCTGAAATTTCCGCCGATCGGCCTGAAGATTCAGGTCGACCGGCGGAAATTCAGCCCGTCCGGCGATTGAGGACACGCCCGAAGGGCGTACCGGGGGTCTGGGGCGGAGCCCCCAGTTCGCGCCGCGAAGCGGGCGCAGGGAGGTTCGGGGTCCCCCCGGACGGAGTCTGGGGGAGGGCGGGTAGGGGAACAGCCCCGTCGGCGACGAGGAACGGCTCCAGCACCCCCGGCACCGCCTCCGCGGCGAACGCCAGCCCCTCGTCCTCCGCCGCGTCGTAGACCGAGTACGCACCCGCCCCCGCGGCCGTCGTCGCCGTCAGCGTCAGCACTCCCGCCCGGCGCTGGAAGACCGACTGCTTCACGGTCCAGCCGATGACCCCGCCCCGCTGCAGCGCGACCGTCGCGCGGCGGACGGTGCCGGAGCGGGCGACCAGATACGCACCGCTGATGCCGTGCCCCAGCGCGCGGTACGCGTCCAGGGCGAGGACCACCGCGACCGGCAGCCCCACCACCGCGCCCGCCGCAGCGAGGTACAGCAGGACGGGCGTGAGCCAGGCACCGAGGACCGTCAGCACCAGCGGGGGCAGCAGCGCCGCCGTCAGCGCCCATCTCAGCCTGCGGGTGCGCGCGGCCCGCGGGTGCGCGGTCAGCGGGGCCGCGCTCGTCGGGGCGACGGATTCGCGCAGTACCCGCGCTGCCACCTCGTCCGCCACCGCCCGCGGCGCCGCAGGCAGCAGAACTTTCAGATCGCCGTGTTTGTCCTGCTCGTCGTCGACGAGCCCCGTGGCGATCGCGTCGACACGTGCCGCGCCGAGCAGCCTGACGCCGAGCGGCTCGACCAGTTCCACTCCGCGCAGCCTGCGCTCCTCTATGGAGATCGAGCGGGCGGTGAACAGGCCCCTGCGCACCCGCAGGGTGCCGCCGGGCTCCCGCTCCAGGCGGTAGTTCCACCACATCTCGATCCAGAGGCCGAGCGCGCCGACGACCCCAGCGACCAGGACCGCACCGCCAAGAACCAGGACCGTCCAGAGGACGGAGGTGTCCCGGACACGGTCTCCCACCCAGTCGACGACCTTGCCCTGTGCCCCGAACCATTCGCTGACCTGCATCACACCGCCGACGGCCGCGCCGCCGAGCAGCGGGGCGACGAAGGAGACCGGGGCGTAGCGGAGCCAGGCCGGGTCGAGTGCGGCGAGCTCGCCCTCGCGTATGCCGGGTTCCGGCGCCGCCCGGGCCAGCAGTTCCCTGCGCAGCCGTTCACCCTCAGCCTTGCCGACCGCGTCGAGCTCCAGCGTGGACTCGCCGCCGCTGTGTTCGCCGGTGCCGATGCGCACCTTGACCAGGCCGAGGACGCGCAGCAGCGGATTGGCGGCCAGGTCGACGCTGCGGATGCGTTCGCGGGCCAGCGAGCGGCGTCTGACCAGCAGCAGTCCGGTGTGGAGTTCGGCGCGCTCGGGACCTATGCGGTAGCGGGTGCGGCGCCACCGTACGTAGTCCGCGCCCGCGCCCGCCGCGATCATCGGCACGGCCCCGGCCAGTACCCAGGCGAGCGCCTCCCACAGCGGCATGTCGTCGCCCGCGAGTCCGAGTGCGGTGGGCAGCCCGGCGCCCGCGGCCACGCCCGCCATGACGAACGCGGCGACCAGGACCGTACGCCGCTCGAGCCGCTGCCAGTCCCCGTCCGGGGAGCTCATGTCGCGTCCCCGGGTGTGGCCTGGGTGATCCGGGTCAGCTGTTCGGCGAGCCGGGAGGCGAGCTCGTGGTCGAGCCCCTCGATCTTGATCGCGCCTTTGGAGGACGCGGTCGTGACGACGACCGTGGCGAGCCGGAAGGCCTGTTCCAGCGGTCCGCGCACCGTGTCGACGGTCTGGATCCGGGACATGGGCGCGATCCGCCACTCCTGCCAGAGCGCTCCCGTACGGACGTACACGGCCTCGTCCGTGACCTCCCAGCGGTGCACCCGGAACCACCAGGCGGGGAAGGAGGCGGTGCCGGCCAGACCCAGCACCGCCACCGCCGCGGCGACCGTCAGCAGCGGTGGCCGCGCGGGCGCGATGAGCGCGCCCAGCACGGCCAGTACCACCACCGGGACTGCCGTTGCCAGCAGCCACTGGACCCGCCACCAGCCGACGGCCCGCTCGTCGAGCGTATTGTTCGGCGGCCTCAGCCGCACCGCGCCCTCCCCCGTCATCGGCTCAGCGACCGCGCAGCGTGCGGTACTTGGCCACAAGCGCCGCGGTCGAGCTGTCCAGCTGCTCGCCGCCGGTCCCTTCAGTGAGCACCGGCTCGATCTTCTTGGCGAGGACCTTGCCGAGTTCGACGCCCCACTGGTCGAAGGAGTCGATGTTCCAGATGGCGCCCTGGACGAACACCTTGTGCTCGTACAGCGCGATGAGCTGGCCGAGGACGGACGGCGTGAGCTCGTCCGCGAGGATCGTCGTCGTCGGGTGGTTGCCCCGGAACGTCTTGTGCGCCACCAGCTCCTCGGGCACGCCCTCGGCCCGTACCTCCTCCGGCGTCTTGCCGAAGGCGAGCGCCTGGGTCTGCGCGAAGAAGTTGGCCATCAGCAGGTCGTGCTGGGCAACCAGCCGCGGCGACAGATCCGCGACGGGCCTGGCGAAGCCGATGAAGTCCGCCGGGATGACCTTGGTGCCCTGGTGGATCAACTGGTAGTACGCGTGCTGCCCGTTGGTGCCCGGCGTGCCCCAGACGACGGGGCCGGTCTGCCAGTCCACGCGGTTGCCCTCGCGGTCCACGGACTTGCCGTTGGACTCCATGTCGAGCTGCTGCAGATACGCGGTGAACTTGGACAGGTAGTGGGAGTACGGCAGCACCGCATGCGACTGCGCGTCGAAGAACGCGCCGTACCAGACGCCCAGCAGGCCCAGCAGCAGCGGGGCGTTGGTCTCAGGCGGTGCCGTGCGGAAGTGCTCGTCGACGAGGTGGAAGCCGTCGAGCATCTCCCGGAAGCGGTCCGGGCCGATCGCGATCATCAGCGAGAGCCCGATGGCGGAGTCGTAGGAGTAGCGTCCGCCGACCCAGTCCCAGAACTCGAACATGTTGGCCGTGTCGATGCCGAAGTCGCCGACCTTCTCCGCATTGGTCGACAGTGCGACGAAGTGCTTGGCGACGGCCTCCTGACCGGCGTTCAGCTCGGTGAGCAGCCAGTCACGCGCGGAGGTGGCGTTGGTGATGGTCTCGATGGTGGTGAAGGTCTTGGAGGCGATGATGAACAGCGTCTCGGCCGCGTCCAGGTCCCGTACGGCCTCGTGCAGATCGGCCCCGTCGACGTTCGAGACGAAGTGGAAGGTCAGATCGCGCGCGGTGAAGGAGCGCAGTACCTCGTACGCCATGGCGGGGCCCAGATCGGAGCCGCCGATGCCGATGTTGACGATGTTCTTGATGGGCCTGCCGGTGTGGCCGGTCCACTCGCCGGAGCGGATCCGCTCCGAGAAGGCGGCCATCTTGTCGAGCACCGCGTGCACGGCGGGCACCACGTTCTCGCCGTCCACCTCGATCACGGCGTCGCGCGGGGCGCGCAGGGCCGTGTGCAGAACGGCCCGGTTCTCCGTGGTGTTGATCTTCTCGCCGCGGAACATCGCGTCCCGCAGGGCGCCGACGCCGGTGGCCGCGGCCAGCTCGCGCAGCAGCGCCAGCGTCTCGTCGGTCACCAGGTGCTTGGAGTAGTCGAGGTGGAGGTCCCCGACCTGGAGGGTGTAGCCGCTGCCGCGTGCCTCGTCGGCCGCGAACAGCTCCCGCAGATGTGTCTGTCCCAGCTGCTCGCGGTGCTTGCCGAGAGCGGCCCATTCGGGCGTCTGGTTGAGCCTCGTACGGCCTTCTGCGCTCATCTTGGACATCAGCCCACTTCTTCTCGTACCTGCCTGCGTGCCCCGCTGCGTCTCCAACCTAATTGATCAGCGGGGTGCCACGGCGTACGTAGAAGAGACGCATCGCGAAAGACGCGCCGAAGAAGAGGAGGACGCATCAAAAAGAAAGTCCGGCCGGGCACCCTCGGGTGTCCGGCCGGACCGCAATCTCTAGATCTCGCCCCGCAGTTTGGCCAGCGCTTCGGCGAGAATCGCCTCACCGTCCGCGTCGCTGCGCCGCTCGCGCACATAGGCGAGGTGCGTCTTGTACGGCTCCGTACGCGGCGGGTCCGGTGGATTGTCCCGATCCTGACCGGCCGGGAACCCGCAGCGCGGGCAGTCCCACGTCTCGGGGACCTGTGCGTCGCTGGCGAAGCTCGGCTGCGTCTCGTGCCCGTTGGAGCACCAGAAGGAGATGCGCAGGCGCGGCGCGGACTCGCCCCGCTCGGCCTCACCCATCGGCCCCGCTCCGACCCGGCTTCCCCGGATCGCGTTGCCACTTGCCACGGTCGTAACTCCCTGCGTGATGGTGCTGCACAGCGTCTCACAGCGGCTGCGCCGCGGTGCCCCAGTCTACGTAAGGCCCAACGCTCGTCCAGTGATTGGAGTTACACCCCACCCCGGGACGTGGATGGCCTGGGTCAGCTGTCCAACTTGATCAGCAGACCAAGTACGACAATGCAGGCAAACCACAGCAGACCGATTACCACGGTGATGCGGTCGAGGTTACGCTCGGCGACCGAGGAGCCACCCACCGAGGACTGCATTCCGCCACCGAACATGTCGGAGAGGCCGCCGCCCTTCCCCTTGTGCATCAGCACCAGCAGCAGCAGCAAGCCACTGAAGATGATCAGGGCAATCGAGAACCCGAAAATCACGGCTGGACCAACTTCCTAGGACTGAAATGGAGGACGGGGGCCGGGTGGCATTTCCATGCTGCCTACTCGGCCCCCGCAAGGGTACGACGGATCCGCGCTACGGCATACTCACTGGTCGCGGAACCGGACGATCTTGACGAACTCCTCGGCGTCCAGCGCCGCACCGCCCACCAGGGCGCCGTCCACATCGGGCTGCGCCATGATCGCGGCGACGTTCCCGGCCTTCACCGAGCCGCCGTACTGGACGCGGACCTTGCCGGCCAGCTCCTGGGAGTACAGCTCCGCCAGACGCCCGCGGATCGCACCGCAGACCTCCTGCGCGTCCTCGGGGGTCGCGACCTCGCCGGTGCCGATGGCCCACACCGGCTCGTACGCGATCACGATCGACTCGGCCTGCTCGGCCGGGACGTCCTTCAGGCCGCCGTCGAGCTGCGCGAGCGTGTACTCGACCTGGTTGCCCGCCTTGCGGATGTCCAGGCCCTCTCCGACGCAGAGGATCGGGGTCAGGCCGTGCTTGAAGGCGGACTTGACCTTGGCGTTGCAGAGCTCGTCCGTCTCGGCGTGGTACTGGCGGCGCTCGGAGTGGCCCACGGCGACGTAGGTGCACTTCAGCTTGGCCAGCATCGGGCCCGAGATCTCGCCGGTGTACGCGCCGGAGTCGTGCGCCGAGATGTCCTGGGCGCCGTACTTGATCTTGAGCTTGTCACCGTCGACCAGGGTCTGCACGGAGCGCAGGTCGGTGAAGGGCGGCAGGACGGCGACCTCTACGGCCTCGTAGTCCTTGTCCGCCAGGGCGAAGGCGAGCTTCTGGACGTGCGCGATGGCCTCGAGGTGGTTGAGGTTCATCTTCCAGTTGCCCGCCATCAGCGGGATACGTTCACTCACGGTTTTCAGTCCTCCAGTGCGGCGAGGCCGGGGAGCGTCTTGCCCTCGAGGTATTCGAGGCTGGCGCCACCGCCGGTGGAAATGTGGCCGAATGCGTTCTCGTCGAAACCGAGCGTGCGCACGGCGGCTGCCGAGTCGCCGCCGCCGACGACGGTGAAGCCCTTGCTGCCGAGCAGCGCCTCGGCGACGGCCTTGGTGCCCTGGGCGTAGTCGGGGTGCTCGAAGACGCCGACCGGGCCGTTCCAGAAGACGGTCCCGGCGTCGGCGATCTTCGACGCGAACAGCTCGCGCGACTTCGGGCCGATGTCCAGGCCCTCCTTGTCGGCGGGGATCTTGTCGGCGTCGACGGTGATGAAGTCGGCCGGGGCCTTGGTCTTCAGGTCGGGGAACTCGCCCGAGGCGAGGATGTCGACCGGCAGGACGAGCTCGACGCCGTTCTTCTCGGCGCGCTCCATGTACTCGGTGACGGTCGGGATCTGGTCCTCCTGGAGGAGGGAGATGCCGACCTCGTGGCCCTTGGCCTTGAGGAAGGTGTAGGCCATGCCGCCGCCGATGAGGATGCGGTCGGCCTTGCCGAGCAGCTGGTCGATGACGCCGAGCTTGTCGGAGACCTTGGCGCCGCCGAGGATCACCACGTACGGGCGCTGCACCTCCTCGGTGAGCTTCTTCAGGACGCCGACCTCGGTGGCGATGAGGTAGCCGGCGGCGTGCGGCAGCCGGGCCGGGAGGTCGTACACCGAGGCGTGCTTGCGGTGGACGGCCCCGAAGCCGTCGCCGACGTACACATCGGCGAGGGCGGCCAGCTGGTCCGCGAACGATCCGCGCTCCTCGTCGTCCTTGCTCGTCTCGCCGGCGTTGAAGCGGAGGTTCTCGATGACGGCGACCTGGCCGTCGGCGAGGCCCGCGACGACGGCCTTGGCCGATTCACCGACGGTGTCGGTCGCGAAGGCGACATCGGCGCCGAGCAGTTCACCCAGGCGCCGTGCGGCCGGGGCGAGCGAGAAGGCCGGGTCCGGGGCGCCCTTGGGGCGGCCCAGGTGCGAGGCGACGACGACGCGCGCGCCCGCCTCGGCGAGCTTGGCGACTGTCGGCTGGACCGCGCGGATGCGGCCGTCGTCGGTGATCGTGGTGCCGTCGAGCGGCACATTGAGGTCGGCGCGGACGAATACCCGCTTGCCCGCGACCCCTTCGGTGAGAAGTTCGTCGATCGTCTTCATGAAAATGCGGCTCCTCGTACGGCTGGTACGTGCGACAGGGCCTGGGCGGCGCTTCGTTGCGCGGCCCAAGCCCTGTCGCTCACATCGTGGTGCTCTCTTTGCAGATCAGCTTGCAGATCAGAGCTGGCCGCCGACGAAGACCGTGAGGTCCACGAGACGGTTGGAGTAGCCCCACTCGTTGTCGTACCAGCCGAGGATCTTCACCGACTTGCCCTCCTGGACCATGGTCAGGGAGGAGTCGAAGGTGCAGGAGGCCGGGTCGCCGACGATGTCCGAGGAGACGATCGGGTCCTCGGTGTAGAAGAGAACGCCCTGCAGGTCGCCGGAGTCGGCGGCCTTCTTGAACGCGGCGTTGACCTCGTCCTTGGTGACCTCGCGCTGCAGCTCCACCACAAGGTCGGTGGCCGAACCGGTCGGGACCGGAACGCGCATCGCGATGCCGTCGAGCTTGCCCTTGAGCTGCGGGAGGACGAGCGCGGTGGCCTTCGCGGCACCGGTGGTGGTCGGGATGATGTTCTCGGCGGCGGCGCGGGCGCGGCGCAGGTCCGAGTGCGGGAAGTCAAGGATGCGCTGGTCGTTCGTGTACGCGTGGACCGTGGTCATCAGCCCCTTGACGATGCCGAAGTTCTCGTCGAGAACCTTGGCCATCGGCGCCACACAGTTGGTGGTGCAGGAGGCGTTGGAGATGACGTGGTGGTTGGCCGCGTCGTACTTGTCCTGGTTGACGCCCATCACGATGGTGATGTCCTCGTCCTTGGCCGGAGCCGAGATGAGGACCTTCTTGGCGCCGCCGGCGATGTGCTTCGCGGCGTCGGCCTTCTTCGTGAAGATGCCGGTGGACTCGATGACGATGTCGACGCCCAGCTCGCCCCACGGAATATCGGCGGGGTTGCGCTCGGACAGCACCTTGATGGTGCGGCCGTCAACGGTGATCGTGTCGGCGGTGTGGGTCACCTCGGCCTTGAGGCGGCCCAGGATGGTGTCGTACTTCAGAAGGTGGGCGGTGGTCGCAGTGTCACCAAGGTCGTTGACAGCCACGATCTCGATGTCTGCACCCTGCTCCAGCAGCGCGCGGAAGTAGTTACGACCGATGCGGCCAAAGCCGTTGATGCCTACGCGGATCGTCACGAACCGATCTCCTCGTTGGTACGCCGGGTTTCGACGCCGGCGAGCTGTATGGGATGTCCCCGACCGCCTACGACCCTACCCCCCTGGCGGCCTGCGAGTGACATCGAGAGGGCCTGTGCGCGCCACGGCGACCCCTACCCCTCAGTAGGGTTTCGGCAGGGGCAGGAGCCGCCGTGGCGTGCTTCGCGGTGTCAGCTGCCGAGGGCCCTCAGCGCCTTCCCGATGACGTTCTTGCGGTCGCCCGGAGAGGGCACGTGCTCGAGGCCGAAGCCGATCAGCACGCTGTCCTCGGTGGTGACGGCGGCCTGGGAGTGGAAGAGCGCCTGGGCCCGCGCCCAGTCGACCGTGTTCCCCGGGCTGCCGGCCGGCGGTCCCGGCACGGCCCACGGGCCGAGCGCGGTCTCGAAGCCCTCGGGTCCCTGTGGGGTGCCGGAGACGACGAGCCTGGTGTCGTCGACGAAGGCGCCGATGCCGCCGGTGCCCGGGTCGGAGACGTACGAGATCGAGAGCTCGACCTGCTTCCCGGCGTGGGCGCTGAGGTCCACGGAGACCTGCTGCCAGCCGTTGGAGGAGCCCGTGAAGCGGTTCCACGCGCCGCTGGTTCCGGTCGCCGTGCAGCCGGAGGCCGCGACCGTCAGGTAGTGGGCGAGGAACGGGTGGCCATTGACGTAGTAGCCCTCCTCGCACTGGACGGGCACCTCGCTGGTGGTGCCGCCGTTGGCGTCCGGCAGGGTCGTCCAGTCGTCCTGGCCCACCGTGTGTGCCTCGACGACGACATTGTCGAAACCGCGCTCGGTGTCGTAGCTGAGCTGGAACTCCAGGCTCGGCTTGGCGGCGGCCGCCGTCCCCGACAGATCCACCGTGCGCGCCAGGCGCATGTACGCGTCGTCCTGGTGCTTCGCCGCGGCGAACCAGTCGCCTACGGCGGGCTCGAAGGGCGTGCGGGTCCCCGGATAGGTGCCCGCCGAGGCGCTCTCGAACTGCGGGAATTGGTCGGGCTTCAGGGTGTCCGACGTGATGGTGTACGCCCCGGCCAGGTCGAGCGGATTGCCGCTCGCGTCACCGAGTGCCGCCGTCGCGCCCGCGAGCGCCCCGGAACCGGCGAAGGAGGGCGGGGACTTGAGCCCGACACGGTTGTACGCGCCGAGGTAGTACTGGGCGAAGTCGTTGGAGTCCGCGCCGCCCAGGTCGACCGTGCCGCCGGCCTGCTCACCGGCGTTGATCAGCTTGCCGCCCTCGTTGAGGTAGTCCCGTACGACGCCGGTGGTCACCGCGGAGGGCTGGCCCGCGCCGGTGTACCAGACGACGGTCTTGAAGTGGTCGAGCACGCCCAGCGCGCTGGGGACGCCCTGCGTCGCGACGTCCCAGACCGCGGCCCGGCGGCCGTTGTCCGCGAGGGCCTTGGTGTACGCGGCGGTGTTCTTCGCCGGGGCGGTGCCGCCCTCTTCCGCGATCACCAGTGTGTCGGCGCGCGGCCGTTCGGCGACCGTGTAGGTGAAGTGTTCGCTGGCGGTGGGCTCTCCGGTCCGGGTCTCGCCGGTGAACCAGACCTCGACCGTGTCGCCGACGTCCCCGTCCCGGACCTTGGCGCGGTACTCGTCGAAGCGGATGTTGTCGTCGCCGCCATAGGTCTCGCCGCCCTTCCAGCGCCTGAGCGTCTGGTCGTGCGTACGGCCGCCGTTGACGCGGTACTTGAGCTCCTTGTCGCGTACGGACTTACGGGCGACGACGGAGACTTCCTGGTCGCCACCGCGCGCGTAGGAGGTGGTGAAGGCGTCGGGGGTGAAGTCGGCGGCCTTCAGACCGAGCGAGGAGGAGGGCTGGTCGGGATGGGCCGCGGTCTCGGCGACGGAGAGCGCGAACGGGATGTTCTTGGCGAACTCCTGCTGGATCAGCTTCTCGTCGTCGGGGAAGGTGAACACCGACGCACAGTCGGCCGGGTTCCAGGGGTCGTTGGGGTCGATGCGTGAGGCGGTCCCGCAGGTCGACATCTCCGGGGTGTACATCATCATCCCGTTGACGTTGGCCGCGTGGCCGTCGGCCTCGCCGTTGGTCGTGTAGAGCTCGGAGGAGACCTGGGGGCGGTAGCCGGGGATCGCGGAGTTCTGCGGCGTACCGGCGAGGGACTGGTAGAGCACGTCGTCCGGGGTCGGGGTGGCGACCTGCCAGCCGACTCCGTACAGGATCAGCTGGGCCGCGGAGTGGTAGTTGATGCCGTACTCGAAGCCGATGCGCTTCTGGAAGGCGTCGAGCGCCCTGGTCTCGGGCTCGGAGGCCGGGCCGGTGCCGCGGTAGGTCTCGGAGGCCGGGTCGGGGGACGAACCCTCGTTGTCGTAGCCCCACTTGTAGGCGAAGTTCCGGTTGAGGTCGACGCCGTCGCCCGGGGTGATCTTGCCGTCGCCGTTGTTGTCGTGGAGGTTCTTGCGCCACTGGCGCTCGTCGGTGCCGGTGAACGTGTAGTCGTAGCCGTCGGGGTTGGCGGAGATGACGAACCACAGTTCGGTGGAGTCGACAATCTTCGTGATCCGCGGGTCCTTGCCGTAGTTCGCCAGGTAGTAGTGCATCAGCCGCCGGGTCATCTCCGGGGTGATCCACTCACGCGCGTGCTGGTTGGACAGATACAGCGTGGAGGGCTTGGAGCCGTCCCGGAACTTCTTGGCGCCCTTGCTGACCTTGAGGGCGAGGATGTCCTGGCCCTTGACGGTCTTGCCGATGCTGACGACCTTGGTGAGGGCGGGATGGGCCTGCGCGGTGGCGAGGATCTCGCGCTTCAGGCCCCTCTCCCCGCCGTACGGGCGGAAGACGCCGTCGCCCGCTGCCGCCACCCGCTTCTCGGCCGAGGAGGAGACGGTGTGCTCGGTGACCTCGATGCCCTGCTTGCGCAGAGCGCCGGCCTGCTTGTCGGTGAGGTAGAGCTCCACGGTGGCGGCGCCCTTGTCGGGCACCTGCTCGGTCAGTTCATGACCGTCGGCACCCGCCGCGAGGATCAGCGGGACCTGGGTCTTGGTGACTTGGGCGCGCCATACGGACAGTCCGTCGCCGTCGCCCGCGGGTTGTGCCTGGGCGAGCGGCGCGGCCGCGAGTCCGGCTGTCAGGAGTGATACGGCGGCGAGGATCGATCTCGCTCTTCGTCTCATTGGCCCCCCTTGCTGGTTTCTGCCAGGAAAGTGAACAGACGCCAGACTCATCACACCCCATGGCCATGTCAAGACAGCCACGCCGTCCGAAGGAGTGCACAAAAAAACCGCTGTCGGCGTTCGGGTGAACGGCGACAGCGGTCGGTAGAACGAATGGTGACGGTGGATCAGCCTACGAGGCCGTCCGCCATCTCCTCGGTGAGGTTGGACTCCGTGCCCGGAATGCCGAGATCCTGGGCCCGCTTGTCCGCCATCGCGAGCAGTCGGCGGATACGGCCCGCCACGGCGTCCTTCGTCAGCGGCGGGTCGGCGAGTGCGCCCAGCTCCTCCAGGGACGCCTGCTTGTGCTCCATGCGCAGCCGTCCGGCCGCCGCGAGGTGCTCGGGCACCTCCTCGCCGAGGATCTCCAGCGCGCGCTGGACGCGGGCGCCCGCGGCGACCGCGGCGCGCGCCGAGCGGCGCAGATTGGCGTCGTCGAAGTTGGCGAGGCGGTTGGCGGTGGCGCGCACCTCGCGCCGCATCCGCCGCTCCTCCCAGGCGAGCACGGACTCGTGGGCACCGAGGCGGGTCAGCAGCGCGCCGATCGCGTCCCCGTCGCGCACGACGACACGGTCCACACCGCGCACCTCGCGCGCCTTGGCGGCGATGGAGAGCCGGCGGGCCGCGCCGACCAGCGCGAGAGCGGCCTCCGGACCCGGGCAGGTGACCTCCAGCGAGGAGGAGCGGCCCGGCTCGGTGAGCGAACCGTGTGCCAGGAACGCGCCGCGCCAGGCGGCCTCCGCGTCACATGTGGCGCCCGAGACGACCTGCGGCGGCAGTCCCCGGATCGGCCGGCCCCTGCCGTCGACCAGACCGGTCTGGCGGGCCAGCTGGTCGCCGCCCGCCACCACCCGTACGACATAGCGCGAGCCGCGGCGCAGTCCCCCCGGCGCCATCACCATGAGCTCGGAGCTGTGGCCGAAGATCTCCAGGATGTCCCGCTTCAGCCGGCGTGCCGCGATGCCGGTGTCCAGCTCCGCCTCGATCACAATGCGGCCGCTGACCAGATGCAGCCCGCCCGCGAACCGAAGGATCGCCGAGACCTCCGCCTTTCTGCAGCAGGTCCGGGTGACGGGAAGCCGGGAGATTTCGTCCTTCACCGCTGCCGTCATCGCCATGGGCCGATCCTTCCATGCATCCGAAAAATACGGTCGTACGCGGCGGCCAACAGCTCCGGATCATGCTTCGGAACACCATTGGGCGAGGCCACGGGCGCCAGCTCGACCGCGGCACCGAACCGCTTTGCGGCGTCGGCGAGGGACTCGCGGTCGGGCACAGCGGCCTCGTCGGCCAGCACCACGTCCAGGGCGAGTTTAGGCGCGTGTCGTCCCAAAACCTCCAAATGACGCTGCGGTGAGAAGCCATCTGTTTCGCCGGGCTGCGGCGCGAGGTTGAGGGAGAGGACCCGGCGGGCCCTCGTCTCGATCAGCGCGTCCAGCAGTTCGGGTACCAGCAGATGCGGGATCACCGAGGAGAACCACGAACCGGGGCCGAGGACCACCCAGTCGGCGTCCAGGACCGCTTCGACGGCTTCCGGGACGGCGGGCGGGTCGTGCGGGACGAGGTGCACGGACTGCACCTCGCCCGGGGTGAGCGCGACGGTGGCCTGGCCACGGACCGTGTCCACCTCGTCCGGGCGGGCCGGGTCGTGGCCCCGTACCAGGGCCTGGAGCTCCAGCGGCACGGCGGACATCGGCAGCACCCGCCCGTGCGCGCCCAGCAGCTTGCCGACCAGGTCCAGCGCCAGGACATGGTCGCCCAGCTGTTCCCACAGGGCGACGATCAGCAGATTGCCGACCGCGTGTTCGTGCAGGTCGCCCTGGGACTGGAAGCGGTGCTGGATGACGCGGGCCCAGGTCTGGCCCCAGTCGTCGTCGCCGCACAGGGCCGCCAGGGCCTTGCGCAGATCGCCGGGGGGCAGCACACCCAGCTCGTCGCGGAGCCGGCCGCTGGAGCCGCCGTCGTCGGCGACGGTGACGACCGCGGTGAGGTCGCCGGTGATCCGGCGCAGGGCGGTGAGCGACGCGGACAGGCCCATGCCGCCGCCGAGCGCGACGACCTTGGGCTGCGCGCCGCGTTTCCGTCCGGTCGGCGCGTGCGTGGCCCTGCGCAGCCGCCTCAGACGAAGGTTGCGTCCGGTCACTCGCGCCCCATGTCCCGGTGGACGACGACGGTCTCGATCCCGGCGGAGGAGAGCCGGGCGGCCAGCTTCTCGGACGTGGCGACGGAGCGGTGCTTGCCACCGGTGCAGCCAACGGCGATGGTGACGTACCGCTTGCCCTCGCGGCGGTAGCCCGCGGCGATCAGCTGGAGCAGCTCGGTGTAGCGGTCGAGGAACTCCTTGGCGCCGGGCTGGTTGAAGACGTAGTTCGACACCTCTTCGTTCAGGCCGGTGAAGGGGCGCAGCTCGGGGACCCAGTGCGGGTTCGGCAGGAAGCGCATGTCGACGACGAGATCCGCGTCGACGGGCAGTCCGTACTTGAACCCGAACGACATCACCGTGGCGCGCAGCTCCGGCTTCTCGTCGCCCGCGAACTGGGCGTCCATCTTGGCGCGCAGCTCGTGCACGTTGAGGCTGGAGGTGTCGATCACCAGGTCGGCGTCGCCGCGCAGCTCGCGCAGCAGATCACGCTCGGCGGCGATACCGTCGACGATCCGGCCGTCGCCCTGCAGCGGGTGCGGACGGCGGACCGACTCGAAACGGCGGACCAGGGCCTCGTCGGAGGACTCGAGGAAAACGATCCGCCGCGTGACCTGCTTGGAGTCCAGGTCGGCGAGGGATTCACGCAGGTTGTCGAAGAACCGCCTGCCGCGTACGTCGACGACGACGGCGATCCGGGCGACATTGCCCTGCGAGCGGGCGCCGAGCTCCACCATCGTGGGGATCAGCGCGGGCGGCAGGTTGTCGACGACGAACCAGCCGAGGTCTTCCAGACACTTCGCGGCCGTGCTGCGCCCGGCACCCGACATACCGGAGATGATGACCAGCTCGGGGATGGCCGCCTCCGCGGCTCCGCCGGGCTCGATCGTGGTGCCCGTACTCACGTCTGCTGCTCCGTCTCCGTCGTGCTCAGTCATGTCGTGCTTCCCCCGTCGTTCTCTTCAATGATCTCTCCTGTTGCCGTATTCACGGCAGGGGCGGCCGGAGCCGCCTGGGCAAGGGCCACCACCACGGACTCCGCGGTCTTGCGACCCATGCCGGGAACCTCGCAGATCTGCTCGATTGTCGCCTGCTTCAGCCGCTTCACCGAGCCGAAATGCTTGATCAGCGCCTGCTTACGGGTCTCGCCGAGACCGGGCACGGCGTCGAGCGGGCTGATCCTGATGCGCTTGGTCCGCTTGGAGCGCTGGTAGCGGATGGCGAAGTCGTGAGCTGTGTCACGGACCCGCTGGAGGAGATACAGCCCCTCGCTGGAGCGCGGCAGGACCACCGGGTCGTCTTCGTGCGGCAGCCAGACCTCCTCCAGGCGCTTGGCAAGTCCGCAGACGGCGACATCGTCGATGCCGAGCTCGTCGAGCGCGCGCTGGGCGGCGGCCACCTGGGGCTGGCCTCCGTCGACCACGACGAGCTGCGGCGGATACGCGAAACGCTTGCGCTTGCCGTCGTCCTCCGGGGCGTCCTCGGGGACGTCCTCGCCGATCCACTCCCCCGTCCTGTCCTTCTCGGCCAGATAGCGCTTGAAGCGGCGGCTGATGACCTCGTGCATGGACCGGACGTCGTCCTGTCCCTCGAAGCCCTTGATCTGGAACCGGCGGTACTCGCTCTTGCGGGCCAGGCCGTCCTCGAAGACCACCATGGACGCCACGACGTCCTCGCCCTGGAGGTGGGAGATGTCGAAGCACTCGATCCGCAGCGGCGCCGAGTCGAGGCCGAGAGCCTCGGCGATCTCCTCCAGGGCGCGCGAGCGGGTCGTCAGGTCGCTGGCGCGCTTGGTCTTGTGCAGGGCGAGGGCCTGCTGGGCATTGCGCTGGACCGTCTCCATCAGGTCCTTCTTGTCTCCGCGCTGGGGGATGCGCAGCGAGACGTTCGAGCCACGGCGCTCGCTGAGCCACTGGCTGACCGCGCCGGTGTCCTCGGGCAGCGCCGGGACGAGGACTTCCTTGGGGACCGCGTCGCCCTTCTCCTCGCCGTACAGCTGCTGAAGCGCGTGCTCGACGAGGCCGGCGGTGTCGACGGCCTCGACCTTGTCGGTGACCCAGCCGCGCAGGCCGCGGACGCGTCCGCCGCGGACATGGAAGATCTGTACGGCGGCTTCCAGCTCGTCCTCGGCGACGGCGATCAGATCGGCGTCGGTGGCGTCCGCGAGCACGACCGCGTTCTTCTCCAGGGCCCGCTTGAGCGCCCCTATGTCGTCACGCAGCCTGGCCGCCTTCTCGTACTCCATCTCATCGGCGGCCGCCGTCATCTGCTTCTCCAGGCGGCGGATGTAGGTGCCGGTGCGGCCGGCCATGAAGTCGCAGAACTCCTCGGCCAGTTCGCGGTGTTCCTCGGGGGTGACCCGGCCGACACAGGGTGCGGAGCACTTGCCGATGTAGCCGAGCAGACAGGGGCGCCCCTTCTGCTGGTGGTTCCTCAGGACCCCCGCGGAGCACGTACGGACGGGAAAGACGCGCAGCATCAGGTCGACGGTCTCGCGGATCGCCCAGGCATGGCCGTACGGACCGAAGTAGCGCACGCCCTTCTTCTTGGCGCCGCGCATCACCTGGACCCGCGGAAACTCCTCATTGAGGGTGACCGCGAGATACGGATAGCTCTTGTCGTCCCGGTACTTGACGTTGAACCTGGGGTCGAACTCCTTGATCCAGGAGTACTCCAGCTGGAGCGCCTCGACCTCGGTCGAGACGACGGTCCACTCGACGGAGGCGGCGGTGGTGACCATGGTGCGGGTGCGCGGGTGCAGACTCGCCAGGTCCTGGAAGTAGTTGGCGAGGCGCTGCCGGAGGCTTTTCGCCTTCCCGACGTAGATCACCCGGCGGTGCTCGTCGCGGAACTTGTAGACCCCCGGCGAGTCGGGGATCTGTCCCGGCTTGGGGCGGTAGCTGGAGGGGTCTGCCATGCGCTCCACCCTACTGGCGGGGGGTGACAGTGCGGGCCCGTGCTGTGTGCCGGGACGCCGCTCACCGACCCCCGTACGCGGAGCCCAGGGACGTCAGGCGCGGCGGCGGTGCTAGGCCGCCGCGACGATCAGCGTCGCGCATCGCGATCCTCCCGAGGAGGAGCGCCTCCGGACGCTGCGGTTGAGTATCAGTCCTTGTCGAGGGCAGATCAACACGCTTCAATGCGGGGTGACACGGCGCTGTGAATGCCACGGCCGGGATGTGAATACCTCCGTCCCGTTCCACCTGGACGCCCGTCGCCGCCCACCCTCAGCGGCTCACCCCCACCGTGAACACTCACTCGCTTCCCGAAAGCCGCTGGAGGAACCATGGGGCACACCGAGGCCGATCTGGCACAGGTGCTGCACACCGGCCCCTTCCATCTGGCGCTGCGCGCCGCGCTCGCGGTGCGCGGACTGCCGCTCCAGCGCGTCCAGCACCATCTCGCGCACCGCGGCATCAAGGTCGGTGTGACCAGTCTGAGTTACTGGCAGCAGGGGGCGCGGCGTCCGCAGCGGCCCGAGTCACTGCGCGCCGTACGCGCCCTGGAGGACGTACTCGAACTGCCCGGGAACTCGCTGATCCGGCTGCTCGATGCCGGCGAGGGCGGAGCGCGCGCGGACGTAGAGCGCCCCGCCGCGCGCTCCTACCGCTCACTGGTGGAGGCTTCCGGCGCCGTCGAGCAGCTGCTCGCGGATCTGGAGTCACCCGCCGACGGCGGGCTGCACACGGTGGGCCACCACGAGCGGGTGCGGATCGGGTCGGGGCGCGAGCTGCTGGGGCGCGACTCGGCGCATGTCGTACGCGCCCACCGCGACGGGATCGACCGCTATCTGGCCATCCACTACGGCGACCCCGGCTGCGATCCGGCGCGGGTGGAGGTCAGCGCACTGGAGAACTGCCGCACGGGGCGGGTGCGGTGGCACCGCGAGACCGGGGTGCTCGTCGCGGAGCTGCTCTTCGACGCCCGGCTGCGCGCGGGTGAGACGTACCTCTTCGGCTATGGCTTCGAGGACGGGACCGGCGGGCCGAGCGGCGAGTATGTGCGCGGCTTCAGCTTCGCGGGCGGGCAGTACATGCTGCAGGTGCAGTTCGACGAGGGCGCGCTGCCGGTGCGGTGCCGGAGATTCGCGCAGGCCACGACGGGTGCGCTGCGCGGGGCACGGACGGATCTCACACTGAGCGGACGCCATCGCACGGTGCATCTGGTGGAGCAGGGCGTACGGCCCGGAACCCTGGGGATCGACTGGGACTGGGAGTGAGTCCGCTCATGCGCCAGGACCGGCGACGAGCTTGCCGCCCTCGGCCCTGATCGGGACCTCGGGAAGCGGCACGGTCGCCGGGCCCTGGAGAGCCTTGCCGGTCGTCACATCGAAACGGCTGCCGTGGCAGGGACAGTTGCCCTCCGTGCCCTCCACCTTGTCCAGGACGCAGCCCGCGTGCGTGCACTGCGCGCTGAAGGCCTTGTACTGGCCCTTTGCCGGGCAGCTGACGACGAGCCGCTGCTCGCGGTAGAGCTTGGCACCGCCGACCGGGACGGCATCGGCCGCGCCGAGCTCGACGGGCGCGGTCGGCGTGGGGTTCTCGGCGTGCCCGAGCTTCGACTCGGTGGAGCAGGCCGCGACCCCCAGCCCGGCCGCGCCGGCGAGGGCGGCGCCTTTCAGCACGGTACGGCGGGCGGCGGACTGGCCGGACATGGAAACTCCACAGGCATCGGTCGATCGGGGCGTCGGTGACAGACCCGACGATACCGACGGAGATCGGCGGCCCTGCTGGTGGGCTCCCTGTCACCCCGGGAGGCGATGGGTTACGTTCGGCCCGTGATCGTCGTCGCCGGAGAGTCCTTGATCGATCTGGTCCCGCAGGGGGACGGTGTACCCCTGCCCGCGCTGCTGCCCCGGCTCGGCGGCGGGCCGTACAACACGGCTGTCGCGCTCGGGCGGCTCGGCGCACCGGTCGGCTTCTGCTCGCGTGTCTCGACGGACGGCTTCGGCGAAGCGCTGCTGGACGGGCTGCGTGCGGCGGGGGTCAGCACCTCCCTCGTACAGCGTGGCCCCGAGCCGACGACGCTGGCCGTCGCGACGATAGGCGCGGACGGCTCGGCCCACTACGGCTTCTATACGCAGGGCAGCGCCGACCGGCTCTTCGAGCTGCCGCCGCACCTGCCCGATTCGGTACGGGCCGTGGCGTTCGGGGCCTGCTCGCTGGTGCTTGAGCCGGGCGCGAGTGCGTACGAGGCGCTGTTGCGGCGGGAGGCGGGGCGCGGGGTCTTCACCCTGCTCGACCCGAACATCAGGGCCGGTCTGATTCCGGATGCGGATGCGTACCGGGCGCGGTTCGCCGGGTGGCTGCCGTCCGTATCGCTGCTGAAGCTGTCGGAGGACGACGCCGAGTGGCTCGGCGGGGTGCCGCAGGGGCCCGGGGCAGTGGTGCTGACGGCGGGCTCGGAGGGTCTGACGGTCCGGACCAGGTCCGGCCTGGAGGTCTCGGTCCCGGCCGTGCCGGTGGCGGTCGCGGACACCATCGGCGCGGGCGACACGGTGAACGCCGCGCTGCTGCACGGCCTCGCGGCCCGGGACGCGCTCACGGCGGACGCGATGGCGGCACTGGACGCGGACGGCTGGCGCGAGGTCCTGCACTTCGCGGCCAGGGCGTCAGCGGTGACCTGCTCCCGAACGGGCGCGGAGCCGCCGTACGCGTCGGAGCTGTTCTAGCCCCCACCCCGCCCCTTCCCGTAACTGGGGGCAAGCCCCCAGCCCCCCGACGGGGCTTCGCCCCAGCCCCCCGCGCCTCAAACGCCGGCGGGGCTGAAATGTGCGGCAGGGCCGCACATCCAGCCCGTCCGGCGATTGAGGACATGCGGCCGAAGGCCGCATACGGGGCCCGGGGCGAAGCCCCCCACGCGGCGGAGCCGCAAAATGTCACAGCGGGAAGGGGCGGGGTGGGGAACAGGCCCGCCGCAGGCGACCGCCCCGCCACCACGTCAAGCCTTGCGCGCCCTCGCCGTCCGCGCCGTCGCCGTCTTCTTCACCGGCGCCGACTTCGCCGCCACCGCGTTCTTCTTCACCGCGACCGCGTTCTTCCCCGCGGCAGCCTTCTTCGCCGCCGTCTTCGGCGCCCTGCGCGCCGCCGGCACGACCGCGTCGCTGATCCGCTCCACGTCCAGGATGTCCCGCAGGAACTTGCCGGTGTGGCTGGTCGGCACTCCCGCGACCTGCTCCGGGCTGCCCTCGGCGATGACCAGGCCACCGCCGCTGCCGCCCTCGGGGCCCATGTCGACAACCCAGTCCGCGGTCTTGATGACGTCCAGGTTGTGCTCGATGACGATGACCGTGTTGCCCTTGTCGACCAGGTTGGACAGCACCTTGATCAGCTTGCTGATGTCCTCGAAGTGCAGACCGGTCGTCGGCTCGTCCAGGACGTACACCGTGCGCCCGGTGGAGCGCTTCTGCAGCTCGCTCGCCAGCTTGACGCGCTGTGCCTCACCGCCGGAGAGCGTCGGCGCCGACTGGCCGAGGCGGACATAGCCGAGGCCCACCTCGTTGAGCGTCCTCAGATGGCGCGAGATTGTGGGGACGGCCTCGAAGAAGTCGAGCGCCTCCTCGATCGGCATGTCCAGCACCTCGGCGATGGACTTGCCCTTGTAGTGGACCTCCAGGGTCTCCCGGTTGTAGCGCGCTCCGTGGCAGACCTCGCACGGGACGTACACGTCGGGAAGGAAGTTCATCTCGATCTTGATGGTGCCGTCGCCCGAGCAGTTCTCACAGCGGCCGCCCTTGACGTTGAAGGAGAAGCGGCCGGGGAGGTAGCCCCGGACCTTGGCCTCCATCGTCTCCGCGAAGAGCTTGCGGACATGGTCGAAGACGCCGGTGTATGTCGCCGGGTTGGAGCGCGGCGTACGGCCGATGGGCGACTGGTCGACATGCACCACCTTGTCGACGAGGTCGTCGCCGTCGACCCGGGTGTGGCGGCCCGGCACCGACTTCGCGCCGTTCAGCTCGCGGGCGAGGTGGGTGTAGAGGATGTCGTTGACCAGCGTCGACTTGCCGGAGCCGGAGACTCCGGTGACCGCAGTGAACACGCCGAGCGGGAAGGAGACGTCGATGTCGCGCAGGTTGTTCTCCCGGGCGCCGTGGACGGTGAGCAGCCGTCCCGGATCCATCGGCCTGCGGATGTCGGGCGTCGGGATGGACCGCTTCTTGGCGAGGTACTGACCGGTGATCGAGGCCTTGTTGGCCAGCAGGTCCTTCAGCGAGCCGGAGTGCACGACCTTGCCGCCGTGCTCACCGGCGCCGGGGCCGATGTCGACGATCCAGTCGGCCACCTTGATGGTGTCCTCGTCGTGCTCGACGACGATGAGGGTGTTGCCCATGTCGCGGAGCCGTACGAGGGTCTCGATGAGCCGGTGGTTGTCGCGCTGGTGCAGTCCGATCGACGGCTCGTCCAGGACGTACAGCACGCCGACCAGGCCGGAGCCGATCTGGGTGGCGAGCCGGATGCGCTGGGCCTCGCCGCCGGAGAGCGTGCCGGCCGCACGGTTCAGCGAGAGGTAGTCGAGGCCGACGTCGACCAGGAACCTCAGCCGTTCGTTGACCTCCTTGAGGACCCGTTCGGCGATCTTCTTGTCCCGGGCGTTCAGCGTCAGCCGGCCGAGGAAGTCGGCGCATTCGCTGATGGACATGGCGGAGACCTCGGCGATGGACTTCTCCATCACGGTGACCGCGAGGACGATCGGCTTGAGCCGGGTGCCCTCACAGGTCGGGCAGGGCACTTCGCGCATATAGCCCTCGAAGCGCTCCCTGCTGGAGTCGCTCTCGGCCTCGGTGTGCCGCCGCTTGACGAACTGCACGGCACCCTCGAACGCGGGCGTGGTGTACGCCCGCTCCCGGCCGTAACGGTTGCGGTAGCGGACCTCGACCTGGGTCTTGTGGCCGAACAGCAGGGCCTTCTTGGCGCGCTGCGGCAGCCCGGCCCAGGGCATGTCGGTGGAGAAGCCGAGCGCCTGGGCGAGCCCGCCGATCAGCCGCCCGAAGTACTCCTTGGTGTGCCCGTGCGACCAGGGGTGGATCGCGCCCTCGTCGAGGGACTTCTCCTCGTCCGGGACGATCAGCTCGGGGTCCACCTCCATGCGCGTGCCGATACCGGTGCAGTCGGGGCAGGCGCCGAAGGGCGAGTTGAACGAGAAGGAGCGCGGCTCCAGCTCCTCGAAGGACAGGTCGTCGTACGGGCAGTACAGATGCTCGGAGTACATCCGCTCGCGCTCGGGGTCGTCCTCCGGGAGGTCGACGAAGTCGAGCACGATCATGCCGCCGGAGAGCCCGAGCGCGGTCTCGACCGAGTCGGTGAGCCGGCGCTTGGCGCCGTCCTTGACGGTGAGGCGGTCGACGACCACCTCGATGGTGTGCTTCTCCTGCTTCTTCAGGGTCGGCGGCTCGGCGAGCTGGATCGTCTGTCCGTCGACCCGCGCCCGGCTGTACCCCTTGGTCTGGAGGTCGGCGAACAGGTCGACGAACTCCCCCTTGCGCTCGCGCACGAGGGGAGAGAGGACCTGGAAGCGGCTGCCCTCGGGCAGCTCAAGCACCCTGTCGACGATGGCCTGCGGCGACTGGCGCGAGATGGGACGGCCGCACTCGGGGCAGTGGGGCTTGCCGATACGGGCGAAGAGGAGGCGGAGGTAGTCGTAGACCTCGGTGATGGTGCCGACCGTCGAGCGCGGGTTGCGCGAGGTCGACTTCTGGTCGATCGAGACGGCCGGGGAGAGGCCCTCGATGAAGTCGACGTCCGGCTTGTCCATCTGACCGAGGAACTGCCGGGCGTACGAGGAGAGCGATTCGACGTAGCGGCGCTGCCCCTCGGCGAAGATCGTGTCGAACGCGAGAGACGACTTGCCCGACCCCGAGAGCCCGGTGAAAACGATGAGTGAGTCACGCGGGAGGTCGAGCGAGACGTTCTTGAGATTGTGCTCGCGAGCGCCACGGACGATGAGACGGTCGGCCACGCCGGTCCGCACCTTTCTTGAGAGAAGCGGGGGCACAGCCCCCGTCGCCAGACTATGGGGGCCGCCGGAACGTTTGGATTCCAAGCTGTGAAATGACTGCACCAACCAGGATGCCTCCACCGAGCCTATAGCACGCGCATTCGATTTACGGCCACGCTCCGACACCTTCACCCGATCGAGTGGCCGAGCTATCGTCGGCCCCATGATCGATCCCTTGCGCGACCTGGCATCTGTACGCGAAGCCACCGATCGGCTCCTCACCGCAGCCGCCGGTCTCGACGACGCAGCCGTAGCCGGACCGTCCCGGCTCCCGGGCTGGAGCCGCGGCCATGTGCTGGCCCACCTGTCCCGTAACGCCGAAGCGCTCGTAAATGTTCTCGAAGGCCGCCCGATGTATGTCAGCGGCGAGGCACGTGAGGCGGACATCGAGCGCGACGCGCCCCGCCCGCCCGCCGCACAGCTCGCGGACGTACGCGACACCGCCGCCGCATTCCAGGCCGCCGGTGCGGTCCCCGCCGACTGGAGCCGGACCGTCGAGCTGCGCAACGGCATCACCGACGCCGCGGCCCGCGTCCCCTTCCGCCGTCTCGTCGAGGTCGAGCTGCACCATGTCGATCTGGGCATCGGCTACGAGATGGAGGATCTGCCCGAGGACTTCACCGACCGGGAGATCTCTTTCCTCAGCGAGCGCTTCTCCGGCCGCCCGGACGTCCCGCCGACCCGGATCGTCGCGAGCGACAGGGAACCGGGCGCCAAGGACGCGGGCGAGTGGCACACGGGCGGAACGGAAGGTGCTCCCGTCACGGTCACCGGCCCCGCCGCCGCCCTGCTCGGCTGGCTCGCCGGACGGCGCGACGGGACGGGCCTGGACACAGCCGGAGCCCTGCTGCCGAAGCTGCCCCCGCTATAGGCTGATTCCATGACGTACAGCGGAGTGGTGAAGGTCGGCGGCCGGGCTGACGTGCACGAGTTGGCGGACCTGATGATCTCCAAGGTCGCGGTCGGCCCGATGGACAACAACAGCTATCTGCTGCGCTGCCGGACCACCGGCGAGCAGCTGCTGATCGACGCGGCCAACGAGCCCGAGACCCTGCTCCATCTGATCGGCGACGACTCCATCGCGTCCGTCGTCACCACCCACCGCCACGCCGATCACTGGCAGGCGCTGGCCCAGGTCGTCGAGGCGACCGGCGCCCGCACCTATGCCGGACGGTACGACGCGGAAGGCATCCCCGTCCCGACCGACGTACCGGTCGAGGACGGGGACACGATCAGGGTCGGCCGCGTCGAGCTGACGGCCCGCCGTCTCGTCGGCCACACCCCGGGCTCCATCGCCCTGATCTACGACGACCCGCACGGTCCCCCGCACCTGTTCACCGGCGACTGTCTCTTCCCCGGTGGCGTCGGCAACACCCACCAGGACCCCGAGGCCTTCGCCAGCCTGATCAACGACGTCCAGACCAAGCTCTTCGACCGGCTGCCGGACGAGACCTGGGTCTACCCGGGCCACGGCAAGGACACGGCACTGGGCGACGAGCGGCCGCAGCTGCCTCAGTGGCGCGAGCGCGGCTGGTAGCTGGACAACCCCTACCGCGTCCCGAAGCTGTCCGCGACCGTCGGCGGCAGAGGACCGAGGCGCAGCAGCCCGGTGACCAGACGCGCGGCGAGCGTGTGCCAGGTGCGGGCTCCGCGGAGCATGGCGTGGTCGCCGCCGGGCATCCGCAGTGCGCAGGACTCGGCTCCGGCGGCGCGCGCCCTGTCCGCGAGTTGCCAGGAGTCGCGCGGGTTCGTCACGCGATCGCGGTCACCGTGCACCAGGACGACGCGTTTCCCGGCCAGGTGCTCCACCGGTTCTCCCTCGGGGCACCACGGAGCGAGCCCGACCACGGCCTCCACCAGGGGGTGGCCGGCGGCATGCAGGGCTGCCCGCCCTCCCATCGAGTGGCCGACGAGGACGACGGGCACGGGGCCGGTCAGGAAAGCCAGTTCGTCCAGGGCGCGCAGTGCGTCCTGCCCGGCGTCGGCGCGCGTTCCGTTCCAGCCGCGGTGGCGGTATCGGACCTGTCCGAGCACCACGTCGTGGCCGTCAGTGGCACGCGCGATGGCCCGGGCGAAGGGGCGCATCCGAGCCCCGGGCGGATTCCATACCGGGGGCGGCTCCAGGCCGTCGGCCCGGCCGCCGTGCAGCAGCAGTACGGCGGCCCGCGGCGGCTCCGCGGCCCGGTCGAGCCGCAGCGCGGGCACGGGCGACCGCTCGGGCCGTGTACTTCTGGGTCTCACATGATCCTCGTCGGTCGCGGTCCGTAAACCGATGTCCTGGGGCGTCTCCGCCCGACTACCCTCCCGATCATGACGGAGCCCATCTGTCCCCCGAAACCCCGTCCCGGCGACCGTATCGCCGTGATCTCGCCGTCCAGCGGTCTGCCCGGGCTGCTGCCCCTTCCGTACGAGCTCGGACTCCAGCGGCTGGAGAAGGACTTCGGGCTCATGCCGGTGGAGTTCCCGGCGACCCGGAAGATGGGGTCGACACCGCAGGAACGGGCCGACGACATCCATGCCGCCTTCAAGGACCCCTCCATCCGTGCGGTGATGGCGTCCATCGGCGGAGACGACCAGATCACCGTGCTGCCGCTGCTGGACCGGGAGTTGATCCGCGACAACCCCAAGCCCTTCTTCGGCTTCAGCGACAACACCAATCTGCTGGCCTGGCTGTGGAACACCGGGATCGTCGGCTACCACGGCGCAAGCGTGATGACGGAGCTGGGGCGGCCCGGAGCGATGGCTTCGCTGACGGCCGAGTCACTGCGGGCCGCGCTGTTCACTTCGGGGCCCTACGAGCTGCGCCCCGCCGAGCGGTTCGGCGATGTGGATCGCGACTGGGCCGATCCGGCGACCTTCACCGCGGAGCCGGAGACCCGGCCCGGGAGCGGCTGGAGCTGGTACGGGCCGCAGCAGGTGGTGGAAGGCCGGAGCTGGGGCGGCAATCTGGAGATCCTGTCCTGGCTGCTGATGGCGGACCGGGAAATCCTGGCCGACCCCTCTGGCTACGAGGGCTGCGTGCTGTTCCTGGAGACCTCGGAGGAACTGCCGCGCGCCGATGAGGTGTTCTGGATTCTGCGGAACATGGGCGAGCGCAGCCTGCTGCGGCAGTTCCCCGCGCTGCTGATGGGCCGTCCCAAGACCTGGTCGTTCGCGCAGCCGAACGACCCCGCCGCGGCGGCGCGTTACGCCTCCGAGCAGCGCGAGGCGGTACTGCGGGCGCTGGCCGCGTACGCCCCGCGCACGATGGCCGTCTTCGACGTGGACCTCGGGCACACGGACCCGCAACTCGTCATCCCCTACGGCGGGCCGGTCCGCGTGGACGGTCCTGCCCGCCGGATTACCGTCACGTACTGAGGACCGGCGAACCCGGCGGGTGCGGAACGGCGTTGACCGTCCGCACCCGCCGGGCGAGAGCCACCGGGCGAGAGGCGTCAGGCCTCGACGCTGTCCTTCTGCTCCGCTTCGGTCTCCTGGGCGGACTCCGCCGCGTCCCGTGCCGCCTGCCTCTTGGAGGCGATCAGGCTCGTGATCGTGGTGACGATCAGCACGCCGCAGATGACCGCCAGCGAGAACGGAATCGAGATCTCGGGGACATGCACCCCGCCCTCGTGCAGGGCATGGAGCACCAGCTTGACCCCGATGAAGCCGAGGATCACCGACAGGCCGTAGCTGAGGTGGACCAGCTTCCGGAGCAGTCCGCCGATGAGGAAGTACAGCTGGCGCAGACCCATCAGCGCGAAGGCGTTCGCCGTGAAGACGATGTACGGGTCCTGCGTCAGGCCGAAGATCGCGGGTATGGAGTCCAGCGCGAACAGCACATCGGTGGTGCCGATGGCGAGCATGACCACCATCAGCGGGGTCAGCACCCGCTTGCCGTTGTTGCGGATGAAGAGCTTGGTGCCGTGGTACTTGTCGGCCACACCGAAGCGGTTCTCGATGGACTTCAGGAGGCGGTTCTCCTCGAACTCCTCCTCGTCGTCGTCCGAGCGCGCCTCCTGGATGAGCTTCCAGGCCGTATAGATCAGGAACGCGCCGAAGATGTAGAAGACCCACGCGAAGCTGGCGATGATCGCGGCGCCCGCGGCGATGAAGACGGCGCGCAGGACGAGGGCGATCAGGACACCGACGAGCAGTACCCGCTGCTGGAGGTGGGAGGGCACCGAGAACTTCGCCATGATCAGGACGAAGACGAAGAGGTTGTCGACGCTGAGCGATTTCTCGGTGATGAAGCCCGCGAAGAACTCGCCGGACGCCTGGCTCTCGCCGAACACCAGCAGGCCGAGGCCGAAGAGGGCGGCCAGGACGATCCAGACGACAGTCCAGATCCCGGCTTCCTTGATCGACACGTCGTGCGGCTTGCGCCCGATGAAGAAGTCGATTGCGATCAGGGCGCTCAGACCAAGAATGGTCAGCACCCACAGGTTCATTGAAACGTCCACTGCGCCTCCGGCGTCGTACGGCTACTGATCAGCGTCGTCGCTGCCGGAGGTCTCCTCCGCCCGGGCGGTCTCTCCCGCCGCGGGCCGGCGCCCCGGGACCGATACCGGTCCGTACTGACGGGAACGCCGCATCCGGGAGTACTCCCCTCCGCCCAAAGGAGAGTACAGGAATACCCAAGGGAAGGTAAAGGGCTCGGTAAGCGGGCTTCAAGTGCGCAGGTCAGCGGCCCCAGTCGCGGCGGGCGGCGGACACCTTGCCCAGCACCTGACGCAACACGTCGCTGCCCGGCGGGACCGTCAGCGGTTCATAGGTCCAGGCGTGCCGGACCCACGGATCGGCCAGGTGGTCGTCCGGGACCGGGGTGATGCGCAGCAGGGAGCGCCAGAGCGGGTCGAGGACCGGGCCGTACGCGCTCGCGTCCTCGCGGTCCGCGACCATCAGCAGATGGACGCCGACGGCCGGGCCCTCGTCGGCGAGATAGCGGAGCTGGGTGACCGCGCGGTCGTCGAAGCCGTGCGGGAAGTCGTTGACGATCAGCAGCTGCTCCGCCGTGTCCAGGTCGGGCGGGAGCGCGTCGGCCGCGCCGCCGCGGACCGCCATGGTCACCAGGTCCACCCGCTGGGTGAGCGTGGCCAGCGTGGCGCTCACGCCCTGGGCGCCGGCCGCGGGCGGCCCGGCGAGGACCCCGGTGTCGACCAGCGGGGCGAGCGAGGCGGTCGCCGCGCCCGCCGGGTCGATGACATGGACCGTGAAGTCGCCGGGCGGATAGACCGCGAGCAGCCGGGCCGCGTGCGCGACCGCGCTGTCCATGGCGAGCCTGCGCAGTTGCGCCTCGTCCAGCGTCATCGCGGCCTCGGAACCGGTGCGTCCGCTGTCCACCCACAGCCCGCGCTCCAGCGGCAGCCGCACCAGAAGGGGAATGCACAACTCCGGGCTCTCGGGCAGCCGGAGATCGCCGAGGCGCAGCGCCATCGGAACCTCCATCGGGACGCGGTACGCGTGCCATGCGGGGTTGTCCCAGCGGGCGAAGGCGGGCGGCAGCGCGGGCTCGACGACATCGGACTCGGCGCTGAGCTGGGCCAGGTCGCGGTCGAGGGCCTGGCGGGCCTGGTCGGTCAGCTGCTCGCACTTGGCGCGGGCCGCCTCACGGGCCGCGTCCCCGGTGCCGCCGATACGGCTGCGCGGGTCGGACAGCACCTGGTCGAGCTCCTGGTCCATCCGGCTCTCGGCGAAGTCGACGGCGCTGCGATACGCGGCGACGCTGCGGGCCATGTCCTCGAACATGCCCCAGATCTGGTTGTAGAGCCGCTCCTCCATGGACCAGCCGGTGGCATCGCCCGCGACGGGCGCGGCGGGCTGCCCGGGCCGGGCGGGAGCGGCAGCCGGGGGCGGCGGCGGGGGCGCGACCGACTGGCGGCGCGGGTGCGCGTAGTTGATGGGCCCGTCCGGTGTCTGCGGGGCATCGGGCGTGGGCGTCTGCTGGGGGCCCGTGGAGGACGGCTGCCGGCCGGGGGCCGTGAGGCCGTCGGGGAGCGTAGCGTCGGGACCGGGGGCGGGCGTCTGGTCGGGCCGCGGCAGGTCGGGCCTGAGATACGCGCCGTCGGCGGCGCTCGTCCGCAACTGCGCCGGTTCTGCCCGGGGCGCGCGCTGTGCGCCCGCCGCCCCCTGGATGTCCGCGGCCGTCTCATGGGCTTTGGCCAGCCCCTGGTCGGCCAGCAACTGGGCGAGCCCGCCGGCGTATCCCTGGCCCACCGCGCGGACCTTCCAGGCGCCCTGGCGCCGGTACAACTCGACGGCGACGAGCGCGGTCTCGATGTCCAGACCGGTGATGGTGAAGCTGGCCACCTCGGCTTCGCCCCGGCCGGTGACGGCGAGGAAGGGGGCCGCGGTGGCGCCGAAGTGGGCCGGGCCGCCTGCCCCTTCGGGGAGCGCGAGCAGCACATTGACCTGGTGCACCGCCTCGGGCACCGCGTCCAGGTCGACCGTGAACCGGGGTGCCTCGGTGGCACTTCGGGGCACCTCGACCCCGGGCACGGTGGGTGCGCCAGGGTGCGCTATCCATTCGTCGCGTACGGTCCCCTGCGCGTCCGAGCAGGTGGCGCAGGCGACGACTGGGTGGCCGGCCGACACCCGGATCTCCAGGCGGGTGTCGGGCAAGGGGTGGTTCTGCCCCCGGACCAGCTCGGCCGTCATCGCTCTGTCCCCTCAGTGCTGTGCGGTGGTGGTGATAAGTGTGCAGCTCCCGGCGGCCTGTTGCCTCCGGGAGCTGCGAGTCTTCCGTACGCGCCTTCCGTACGTCTTCCGTACGAGCCGTGCCTACAGGTGCGGCAGGATCGACGGCATCAGGTCCTGGAAGGTACGGCCGTTGGCCGGGTTGCCGAGAGCCGTCATCTGCCAGCCGCTGCCGGCCCGGTGCACCTTCGCCATGATCTGCGCGGTGTACTGGCCGCCGCCGTCGAGCGTGTAGCGGGCGAGCTCCTGGCCGTTGGTCTCGTCGACGATGCGGCAGAAGGCGTTCTGCACCTCCTGGAACGTCTGGCCGGTGAAGGAGTTCACCGTGAAGACGATCTGGTCGATGTGGACCGGCACCCGCTGGAGGTCGACGAGGATCGCCTCGTCGTCGCCGCCCGAGCCCGCGCCGCCGACCAGGTTGTCGCCGGTGTGCTTGACCGAACCGTCGTCGCTGACGAGGTGGCGGAAGAAGACCACGTCCACCGGCTGCTTGTCGGCGAACAGCACCGCCGACGCGTCCAGGTCGATCTCGCGCGTGCGCGAGCCGAACAGACCGCGGCGCGGTGCCGCCTGCCAGCCGAGCCCCATCCGCACCGCGGTGAGGGTGCCCCCGTCGCTCTTCTGCAGGCTGATGGCCTGACCCTTGGTCATGTTGACCGTCACGCGCTGTCCCCTTCTTCCGAATAGCTGCCGCCCATATGTGCGGTTGTTGAGCACCCTACGCAAGGGCGCCATGGGCGCATCACAATTGGCTCGTTTTTGTGTCGCTCTTGAAACACACATCGGGTGCGGAGGTCAGACAAGGCCCGCCTCCTTCATCTGGCGCAGCTCCTTCTTCAGCTCGCCCACCTCGTCGCGCAGCCGCGCGGCGATCTCGAACTGCAGGTCGGCGGCCGCCGCCCGCATCCGGTCGGTCATCTCCTCGATGATCCCGGCCAGTTCGGCAGCGGGGCGGTCGGTGAGCACCTCGCCCTTCCTGCCCGCGCTCTTGCCGAGCGCCGGGACGGGGGCCTTGGCGCCCTTGCCGGGCTTCTCGGCCTTCGCCTGCCGGTAGCCGGTGCCGAGCAGCTCCTCGGTGTCGATCTCCTCGCGCGCGATGGTCGCAACGATGTCGTTGATCTTCTTACGGAGCGGCTGCGGGTCGATGCCGCGCTCGGTGTTGTACGCGACCTGCTTCTCCCGGCGGCGGTTGGTCTCGTCGATCGCCTGCGCCATCGCCGGGGTGACGGTGTCGGCGTACATATGGACCTGGCCGGAGACATTGCGCGCCGCGCGGCCGATGGTCTGGATCAGCGAGGTTCCTGAGCGCAGGAAACCCTGCTTGTCGGCGTCGAGGATCGCCACCAGGGAGACCTCGGGGAGGTCGAGGCCCTCACGCAGCAGGTTGATGCCGACCAGGACGTCGTACTCACCGGAGCGCAGTTCGCGCAGCAGCTCGACGCGGCGCAGGGTGTCGACGTCGCTGTGCAGATATCTGACCTGGATGCCCAGTTCGAGGAAGTAGTCGGTGAGGTCCTCGGACATCTTCTTGGTGAGGGTGGTCACCAGGACGCGCTCGTCCTTCTCGGTGCGCTCGCGGATCTCGTGCACCAGGTCGTCGATCTGGCCCTCGGTGGGCTTGACGACCACCTGCGGGTCGATCAGGCCCGTGGGGCGGATGATCTGCTCCACGAAGCCGTCGCCGCGCGAGAGTTCGTACTTGCCGGGGGTGGCCGAGAGATAGACGGTCTGGCCGATCCGCTGCTGGAACTCCTCCCACTTCAGCGGGCGGTTGTCGAGCGCGGAGGGCAGCCGGAAGCCGTGGTCGACGAGTGTGCGCTTGCGGGAGGCGTCGCCCTCGTACATCGCGCCGATCTGGGGCACGGTCACATGCGACTCGTCGATGACCAGCAGGAAGTCCTCGGGGAAGTAGTCGATGAGGGTGTTGGGCGCGGTGCCGGGCTCGCGGTCGTCGAAGTGCATCGAGTAGTTCTCGACTCCGGAGCAGGAGCCGATCTGGCGCAGCATCTCGATGTCGTACGTGGTGCGCATCCGCAGCCGCTGGGACTCCAGCAGCTTGCCCTGCTTGTCCAGCTCGGCGAGGCGCTCCTCGAGCTCCTTCTCGATGCCGTTGACGGCTTTCTCCATGCGCTCCGGGCCCGCCACATAGTGGCTGGCCGGGAAGACGTACAGCGACTGGTCCTCGCTGATGATCTCGCCGGTGAGCGGGTGGAGGGTGGACAGCGCCTCGATCTCGTCGCCGAACATCTCGATGCGGACGGCGAGCTCCTCGTAGACCGGGAAGATCTCGATGGTGTCGCCGCGGACCCGGAAGGTGCCGCGCGCGAACGCCACGTCGTTGCGCGTGTACTGGATGTCGACGAAGCGGCGCAGCAGCTGGTCGCGGTCGATCTCGTCGCCGACCTTGAGGGACACCATCCGGTCGACGTACTCCTGCGGGGTGCCGAGGCCGTAGATGCAGGAGACGGAGGCGACCACGATCACGTCGCGCCGGGTGAGCAGGGAGTTCGTCGCGGAGTGGCGCAGCCGCTCGACCTCCTCGTTGATCGAGGAGTCCTTCTCGATGTAGGTGTCCGACTGCGGGACGTACGCCTCGGGCTGGTAGTAGTCGTAGTACGAGACGAAATACTCCACCGCGTTGTTCGGGAGGAGCTCGCGGAACTCGTTCGCCAGCTGCGCGGCCAGCGTCTTGTTCGGCGCCATCACCAGGGTGGGGCGCTGAAGCCTCTCGATCATCCAGGCGGTGGTCGCCGACTTTCCGGTGCCGGTCGCGCCGAGCAGGACGACATCCTTCTCACCTGCGCGGATACGCCGCTCCAGGTCGTCGATGGCCGTCGGCTGGTCACCGCTGGGCTGGTAGGGACTGACGACCTCGAAGGGCGCCACCGTGCGTTCGATCTGGGAAACGGGCCGCATGGAACCACCGTACGACCCACCACTGACAGCCGGGAGTGGATCAGGCGCTCAGGCGCTCAGCGGGTCAGCGGGGCCATCGGTCGCGTGAGCCCTGGCGGGAGCGCGAGGGCTCCCGGCGCGGGGAACGGTCGGCGGCCCAGCCCGCGGGCTGCCCGTTCGCCGTCCTGGTGCGCTGGGCGGGCACTCCCGGGCGCATGGCGGCCGCGTCGAGGGGCCGCCAGTCCGGCTCGCCCATCACCAGCAGCGGGTCGAACATCACCACCACTCCGGCGAGGAGCAGGAAGACGACCGGGCCGACGAGCAGGGGCGCGAGCAGCGTGGCGGGCTCGTCGCCGCCGCCCGCGGAGCCGGCCGCAGTGTGCAGGTGGACGCTGACCGCCGCCATCCCCGTGTAGTGCATGCCGCTCACGGCGATGCCCATCACGAGGCTGGCGCCGAGGCTCGCCGGGAAGCCATGGACCGACACGGCCGCCCAGAGGGCGGAGGTGGCGGCGACGACGGCGATCACCACGGAGAGGGCGACGGTCAGGGTGTCGTACTCGAGCTGCCCGTCCAGGCGCATACCCGCCATGCCGAGGTAGTGCATGGTGGCAACCCCGAGGCCGGTGATCGTGCCGCCGGTGACCAGCGCCATCGGGGTCGCGCCGCGGTAGCCGACGATGAAGATCCCGATGCCCACCATGACGATCGCGACGGCGAGGCTGGCGAATGTCGTCGTTCTGTCGTAGCTGATGGGGGCCTCGGCGACGGTGAAGCCCATCATCGCGACGAAGTGCATGGTCCAGATGCCCGAGCCGATCGCGGTGGCGCCCAGGGCGAGCCAGCCCGGCTTGAAGGAGCGCCGGTTGCGGACGGATCTGGTGGTGCAGCGCAGGCCGAGGGCCCCTCCGAGGCACGCCATGAGGTAGGCCGCCACGGGCGTGACGAGGCCGTAGCTGAATCCGTCGACAGTCCCCTGCATCCGGTTTCGCCCTTCGCTCCTTGTGATCCCCGCGATCCCTGACGGAACGTCCGGTCCGGGGGCGAGAGTAGGGCTCCCGCGCTGGTTAGCAAACATTTGAACAGAGATTTGTCGACACGAAAACAGGCACTGGTGCGTTCTGGGTGGATCCGTTCAGGTTCTGACGGTGAACGCGGGACGCGCTGGACCGAACCGGCGTTGTCAGTGGCCGGTCGTACGGTGGTCGGCATGAAGAGCTTCGAGTGGACCGTCGTGGACACGGACATCGGACCGCTGCTGCTCGCCGCGACCGACGAGGGTCTCGTGAGCGTGGTCTTCCATGCGGACCCGGAGGTACGGGACAGAGCGCTCGCGCGGGTGGCGGGGCGGCTGGCCGCCGGGCCGGTCGAGAACGCGACGGGCCTGCTGGCCGAGCCGATACGTCAGCTGGGGGCGTATTTCGCGGGCGGGCTGCGGGAGTTCGATCTGCCGCTGGACTGGTCGCTGTCCGGCGGCTTCAACCGGCAGGTGCTGCGGGAACTGGCCAAGAGCGTGCCGTACGGCGCGGTCGTCGGGTACGGCGACCTGGCGGCCCGGGTGGGCGAGCCGGGCGCGGCGCAGGCGGTGGGCGCGGCGATGGGGTCCAATCCACTGCCGGTCGTGGTGCCGTGCCACCGGGTCGTGGAGACGGACGGGGGGCTCGGCGGCTTCGGGGGCGGCCTGGAGACCAAGCGGAGGCTGCTGGCCCTGGAGGGCGTACTGCCCGAGCCGCTGTTCTGAGCCGGCGGGCACCGCGCGCCTGGTCCGCCGGCGGCAGAGTCGGACGGCGGGGAACACGGTTTCGCACGTGCATACGGGCTGGCACACTGCGCCAGTGACCACCAGCCCTGACGCACCCGACATATCCGAAGCACCGGACGTCGTCGCTCACGCTTCCGAGCCCGGACGTACGCGGTGACGGCGCTCGACAAGGCCGCCGCGCCCGCACCGGTGACGGCGGACGAGCTGCCCGCGCTGCGACGGCGTATCACCGCCGTGCTCATAGCCAGCCAGATACTGGGCGGGCTCGGCGTCGCCACCGGCATCGCGCTGGCCACCGTCCTGGCACAGCAGGTGAGCGGCACCGAGGCGCTGTCCGGTCTCGCGCCGACCGCGACCGTGGCCGGGACCGCGGTGCTGTCCATGCCGCTGGCCGCGCTGATGACGGCCCGCGGGCGACGGCCCGGGCTCGTACTGGCGTATCTGCTGGGCGCGTTGGGCGCGGGCGTGGTCGTGCTGGCCGCGGTCGTCGACAACTTTCCGCTGCTGCTCCTCGGAATGGCCGCCTTCGGCGCCGGTTCGTCGGCGAATCTTCAGGCGCGCTTCGCCGCCGCCGATCTGGCCGAGCCCGAGCGGCGGGCCCGGGCCATCTCCAATGTCGTCTGGGCGACCACGATCGGCGCGGTGCTCGGCCCCAATATCGCCGCGCCCGCGGGCCGCAGCGTCTCGGGGCTCGGCATACCGGCGGCCGCGGGACCCTTCGTCTGGGCGGCCGGGGTGTTCCTCGTCGCGGCGGCTCTGGTGCTCGTTCTGCTGCGCCCCGATCCGCTGCTGACGGCGCGGGCGCTGTCCCCGGCCGACCGCTCCCCCGAGGGGCGTTCCCTGCGGGCGGGGATGCGGGCGGTCCGCGAGTCGCCGATGGCGCGGCTCGCGCTGGTCACCGTCGCCGCCTCGCACACCGCGATGGTGTCGATCATGTCGATGACCCCGGTGGCGCTCAGCCACCACGGCGCGGGCATCGAGCTGATCGGCCTGGTGATCAGCGCCCATATCGCGGGCATGTACGCGTTCTCACCGGTCATGGGCTGGCTGGCGGACCGTATCGGCAGGCTCGCCGTGATCGGCCTGGCGGCCGGGCTGCTCTCCGTGGCCGCGCTGCTCGCCGGCACGGCGGGGGCAAGCCATGGCCAGACCGCGGCCGGGCTCTTCGTTCTCGGCCTCGGCTGGTCCGCGGGCCTGGTCTCCGGCTCCACACTGCTCACCGATTCGGTGCCGCAGCCCGCCCGCGCCGCCGTGCAGGGCCTGTCCGACCTGACCATGAACACCTCGGCGGGCATCGGCGGCGCTGCCGCCGGGCTGATCGTCGCGCAGGCGAGCTACGGCTGGCTGAACGTGGTCGGCGCCTGCCTGCTCTTGCCGATGGCGGCTCTGGCCGTACGCAGGGCGCTCAGCTGACCTAGGGCGTGTTTGAGAAGTCCCTCCCCCAGAGCTTCGCCTGGGAGGTACCCCCACCCCGCGACGCCTGGCACGCACACTCGCGATGTTGTCGGAGTCGCCCAAGTACGTCCAGTACGAGGGCGATCCTCCGCCTTGCGATTGCACGCACCAGACGCCGCGGGGCCCGCCCTGCGGGCGGACGGCGCTACTTCTCAAACACGCCCTAGGCGGGAGACGAGGCGCCGGGAACCAGCAGCCGGGGCTAACAGCAAACAGGGAGGCTTCCCCCAGCGAGCCTCCCGGCCGGGGGTTTGGACGCCGCACTCCTGTGCCAGGGATGGGACATGCTGCTGACCGAAGTGACCGAGGAAGTACAGGAAGCGCTCGCCGCGCATCGGCCCGTCGTGGCCCTGGAGTCGACGATCATCGCGCACGGGCTGCCGCATCCGCGCAACCTGGCCGTCGCCGAGGAGCTTGAGGGGCTCGTACGCTCCGAGGGCGCCGTCCCCGCGACCGTCGCGGTGCTCGACGGCACAGTCCATATCGGCCTGGACAAAAGACAGTTGGAGCGGGTCGCGGGAGACGAGGACGTACGCAAGCTGGGGCACCGAGATCTTGCGCCGGCGCTGGCTGCGGGGGTCAGCGGGGCAACGACCGTCTCCGCGACGGCGTTCCTCGCGGCGCGGGCCGGGATCCGGGTCTTCGCGACCGGCGGCCTGGGCGGCGTGCACCGCGAGTGGACCGAGACGCAGGACGAGTCGGCGGATCTGCGGCTGCTCGCACAGACCCGGATCGCGGTGGTGTGCGCTGGCGTGAAGTCGGTGCTTGACGTTCCGGCGACACTGCAGCGGCTGGAGACGCTGGGCGTCGGGATTCTCGGATACGGCACGCGGGAGTTCCCCGGCTTCTATCTGACCTCCTCCGGACAGCCGGTCGACTGGACCGTCGGCACACCGCAGGAGGTGGCCGAGGTGATCCGGGCCTCGGACGCGCTCGGCGGGCCGGACGCCGCGCTGATCGTCGCGAATCCGGTCCCGGAGACGGAGCAGCTGGATCCGGCGCTGCACGACCGGGTGCTGGCCGAGGCGCTCGCCGAGTGCCGGGAGCGGGGCATCGGGGGCCAGGCCGTGACGCCCTTCCTGCTCGACTATCTGATGCGGCGCACGGAGGGTGCCTCGCTGGAGGCGAATGTGGCGGCAGTGCGCGGGAATGTGCGGCTGGCGGCGCGGATCGCGGCGGCGCTGTGACAGTGCCAGGAGCCGCTGACGCGGATGCCCTGCTCGTCATCGGTGATGTGGTCACCGACGTGGTGGCCCGGTATCGGGCGCCGCTCGCCAAGGGGACGGACACGGCGGCCGCGATCCGTATTCTGCCGGGCGGTGCGGGGGCCAACGTGGCCTGCTGGGCGGCGCATTGGGGCTGCCGGGACGTACGTCTGCTGGCGCGTGTCGGCCAGGAGGAGGCGGGCTGGCACGACGCGCGGCTGCGCGCCGCCGGCGTAGGGCCGCTCCTCGTCCCGGACGCCGAGGCCCCGACGGCCACGGTCATCGCCCTCGTCGACGAGAGCGCCGAGCGGACCTTCCTCACCGACAGCGGCGCGGTGCTGCGCCTGTCCCCCGCCGACTGGTCGCCGTCGCTGCTCGGCGGGGTCGGACATCTGCATCTGTCCGGCTATCTCCTCTTCGCCGACACCAGCCGCCGACTGGCCCTGCTCGCCCTGGAGTCGGCGCGGGCGCTCGGCATTCCGGTGAGTGTGGACCCGGCATCGGCGGGCTTCATCTCCGTGCTGGGCGTGGACCGGATGCTGGCGGCTCTCTCGGGCGCGGACATCCTCTTTCCCAACGCCGACGAGGCACGCCTGCTGACAGGCCTGCCGGACCCGGCGGACGCCGCCGCGAAGCTGAGCCGCCATGTCCCGCTCACGGTCGTGACACTGGGTGCCGACGGTGCCCTGATCGCGGAGTCGGGCACCGTCACGGCCCATGTCCCGTCCGTCCCTGCCGAAGCGGTGGACTCGACGGGCGCGGGCGACGCCTTCACGGGCGCGTTCCTCGCCGCCCGGCTCGCGGGCGCGGACGCGGCGACGGCAGCGGCCGAGGGCTGCCGGGCGGGGGCGGACGCGGTGACACTGACCGGCGGCCGGCCGGATCAGCGCAGGCCGCCCCATGCGGGATGACGCGGATCATCGGCCCGTACGAGCACATCCGCGACGTCCCCGGGTCCCACCTCGTCCTCGTACCGCTCGAAGGCGGGCAGTGTCCAGCGCTCGCTCTCCTGCGTACGCCGCCGCAGCGCCGCGGGCGACAGCCGCAGATGCACGCTCAGATCGAACGGGAACCAGTGTCCGAGCAGGAAAGGACCGTGCAGCAACAGCACGCCGCCGGGCGGGAGTTCGATGTGGGCTCTGCGGGTGGCCCGGTCGCTCACGGGGTCCCACAGATCGGGCAGCACCCGCCCGCTGCCGCCCGCCTCCAGTGGTCCGAAGACCTCCCGCCACAGCGCCCCGGTGTCGTACCAGCCGCTGTAGTACGTCTCGGGGTCCTCGCGCCCGTACTCGAACCTCAGCGAGGCAGGCCGCAGAAACCCTGCGGTCCCGACGACGAGGACGCCCCGCCCGCGCACGCGCAGCGCCTCCCCGATCAGTCCGGCAAGCTCCCCGGTCTGCGCGGCGGGCGCCCCGTCGATGCCAATCCGCAGCCGGGAGGTGCCGTCCTCGGCCTTGGCCTCCATGGCCTTGTCGGCGATGGCCCCGGCCAGCCGTTCCCAGGTGATCGCCTCGAATCTCATGGCCTACTTACCGGCGCACGGCGGCGCGTCCGCGTCGTTCGACAACGGGCTGCCCTGGGGCAGCAGATAGGTCACATACAGCACCAATGGCTCGCTGCCCAGGTTGCGCCCGATGTGCCGGTGCCGCGGCCCGGACGGCTCGACGAAGGCCTTGCCAGCGGTGGTGACCTCCACGGAGCAGTCGTCCAGAGTCCGGGTCAGCGTCCCGGACTTGACGACGGCGAGAACCTGCCCGGCGTGCGAGTGCCAGCCGGTGGAGCCGCCCGGGGCGATCGTGATCGTCCGTACGACCACATCCGTCTTCCCCCTGGCCTTCAGCTTGAGGGTCCCCTCCGAGACGCCCTGCGCGAGGATCGTGCCCGAAACGCCGCTGCCGGGCGTGGCGTTCGCCGCGGACGGCACGGTCGCGAGCGCCGCGAGGCACCCGGCCAGGACCATCGCCGTGCGCGTTCTGTCCTTGAAGCCCATGGAATCCTCCAGTCAGCCACGTCGCCAAAACGGCCCCAACGTACCGGAAAAACGGGAGCGGGCCCGGGGGCGTAGCCGGCCCCCGAGCCCTGTGATGCCGCCCATGTCGCACGCCGGCACGCTTGAGAACCCAGGTCAGTCATCATGTCGCCGCGTCCTGCCTTTGGACCACCGCACATCGAGCTGCGCGGGCCGGACTTGAACCGGCATTTCGACGCACCGGGGCCTGGGCCCGGTCGATCCGGCGATCGGCGGCGAATGCTGAGTCTGGAGCAATAGTCTGAGATTGATCGCGGTCTGCCTCTGCCGAATTGGGCTACCGCGGCCCGTCGTACGGAAAATGCCGCGGGGAGGACTCGAACCTCCACTGGAACCGCTCAGTCACGACAAGCTTCAGTTTCAGCTTGCGCTCCTCGCGCACCCCGCCCGCACACAGACGGACGGGGAGTCATTGAGGCTACCCGAACAGGTAGCCGAACACGGCGTCACCCACCCGCTGGTCGGTGACCTCCGCGCCGTTGGCCTCCTCGCGGGCGAACTTCACAGCCTGCTGAAGCTTCTCCACGCGCTCCAGCAACTCGTTCACCCGCCGGGCCGGCAGCGCTCCGGAGAACTTCACCGTCGTCCAGTAACCGACCGGTATGTCCTCGTAGTACACCTCGACCTGCGCCGGGTGCTTCTCCGTCGCCTCGGCCTTCACATGGTTGCGCGGCACCTTCTTCGTACGGAGCGTGCGCACCGCCTCCGTCTTCCAGGCGTCCGTCGACGGGTCCTGCGTCCACGACTCCGAGGCGTCGAGCACCGGGAGCTTGCGCACAAAGGTGTTGATGTCGGTGAGCTGCTTCTCCAGGAAGAGGAGATACGCGACCGGGACATCGCTCACCAGGACGCGTCCGTCCACGGTCACATCGGCACGCGCCGCGCAGTTGGCCCAGTCCTTCGTGGCGGTCACGTCGAACAGCCGGGTCAGCGTCTTCGCGGTCTCGCGCAGCACGTCCTCGGCCTTGACCTGGACTCGCGTGGACTCGGGCGGCAGCTGCTCGCCCTCCTCGTCCTTGGCCTGGTACGTACGCGAGATTCCGGCCAGCAGCGCGGGCTTCTGGAGCCCGTGATGGGCGGCCGTCAGGTCCTGGTGCGCCTTGGACTTGACGCCTTTCTCGACTGCGATGATCTGATTGAGTTTCGCCACGTCGATCAAGGTATCAAGACGGCACACGCACACTCGAACGATTATTCATCCCTCACCTCCGTCACCGGCTCAGATCCCTCGGGGAGTTCGCACCATGGAGACAGCCGTCATCGCGGTCATCGGCACGCTGCTCGGCTCGGTGGCCACGCATTTCTTCCAGCGCCACACGGCCGAGCGCACCGCCGCCCTCAACCGCGCCGAACAGCTGCGCCAGGAGCGGATCTCCGCCTACAGCGCCTTCGCCGGCGCGCTCGTCGACTACCGGCGCGGCCAGAACGACCGCTGGCACCGGGCCCAGGAGTCACCGGGCAGCGCGCTGGCCGAGGGGGCGCGCATCGACTCCTACCGGCTGCGCTCCACCGCCCATCAGGCGCTGATCCGCGTCCAGTTGGTCTGCGACGACACCCAGGCGCTCGAACTGGCCGCGTCCGCCTTCGAGGTCACGAACTGCATGCACGAGGCACCGGACGAGGCGGACCGCTCGCAGCGTTCGGAGCAGGCCCGCGAGACGCTGTCCGAGTTCATCGGCGCGGCGGCGCCGGGCGTGCGCTGAGCAACCGGACGGGCCGGCCTGCGAGATGAGCCGCGATGTCCTCGACGGCCCCTGGAACCAGTCGGCCATGGAGAGCGCGACATCCTGGTAGTCGTCGAGTACGGCACAGCGCGGCGTCATGGGAGCGGAGGGTACATGGACCTGGTGGTGATGCAGCCGCTGAAGGGGCGGCACTGCGCGGAGTGCCGTCAGGGGCCGCTGCCCATGCATCTGCTGGAGTTCAACGCGCCGGTCTGCCTGGACTGCGCCGACCTCGCACATCTCGTGTTCCTTCCGCGGGGCAGCGCGGCACTCACCCGGCGGGCCCGCGAGGCGAGTTCGCTGTGCGCGGTCGTGGTCCGCTTCAGCCGCCGCCGCAAGCGGTACGAACGCCAGGGGCTGCTCGTCGAGGAGGCGGCGCTGGCCCGCGCCGAGTCGGCGTGCCTGGCCGACGCGGACGCCCGGGCGCGGCGCCGGGAGCGGGACGCGGTGCGCCGGGCTGCCGAGGACGTGCGGTTCACGGCCTCGTTCGCGGCGGAGATCCTGCGGCTGTTCCCGGGCTGTCCGCCCGCCCGGGCTCAGGATGTCGCGGCGCACGCTTCGGCCCGCGGCAGCGGGAGAGTGGGCCGCACCGCGGCGGGCCGTTCCCTGGAGGAGGGGGCGGTCACGGCCGCGGTGCGGGCTTCCGTACGGCATCTCGACACGGAGTACGACACCCTGCTGATGTCCGGCGTCGCCCGCCACGAGGCGCGGGCCCGGGTGGCGGCGGTGATCGAAGGGGTACTGGCGTCCTGGTCCCGGCCTGCGCCTTAGCGGGTGCCGGCGGACCGGGCGCGGCGGTAGAGGACGATTCCGCCGAGCAGCAGGGCGGCACCCGCGGGCGCGGCGAGGGCGGTCCCGGGTCCGGCGCCGGTGTCTGCGAGGCCCACCGGGGGTCCAGGGGTCGGCGCAGGTGTGGAGGTGTGGGGCGCGGCGGGCTTCGGCGGGGTGGCGGGCCGCGGGCGGACGGGCGGCTTGCCGGGGGTGCTGGCGCAGGAGTTCCCGGCGGCCGGGTTCAGCGCTCCGACGGCATTGACGGTGTTCCCGCAGACGTTGACGGGGACATTCACCGGAATTTGCACCGTGTTGCCGGTCAGCAGCCCGGGCGAACGGGCCGCCCCGCCGTCCCCGTTGGAGTCGGCGTGCGCGTGCCCGGCCATGGCGAGCGCGCCACCCGTGAGCATCACGGTGGCCAGAGCCTTTCGGTGAACCTGCCTCATGGGTTCCCTGCCTTCAGGAGAAGTTCGCGGGCACTCGCCCGCACCCGAACCAACGTTCATGAGGCCATTCAGGTTTGGGGCAATCGTTCTTTCACTCAATCGAGTGGACGGATTGTCGAACTATCCCGCGCGGCGCGGACTACCCGTTGTAGTCCTGGACACGACGGCCCTTGCGGCGTTCGGTCAACGCGGGCAGCCGCTCGGTGAGTTCGGCCGCGACGGCGGGCACGTCGACCGTCAGCAGACGCCGGTCCCGCATCAGCACCCGCCCGTCGACGACGGTGGTGCGTACGTCCCCGGAGCTCGCGCTGTGCACCAGAGTCGCCGCGATGTCGTGCAGCGGCTGCGTGTGCGGCCCGCTGAGATCCACCAGGATCAGATCCGCCCGCCGCCCTGGCGCGAGCGCGCCGATCTGGTCGCCGAACCCGATGGCCCGTGCGCTCTGCGTCGTGGCGTGATCGAGCGCCTGCCGGGCGGTCAGCCAGGCCGGGTCGCCCTCGACGGATTTCTGCACCAGCGCCGTGAGCGCCATGCTCTCCCACACATCGAGGGTGTTGTTCGACGCGGCCCCGTCCGTGGCGAGCCCGACGGGAATCCCGGCGGACGCGAGGGCCCGGATCGGCGTCGTGTCCCAGGCGAACTTGAGATACCCCTTCGGCGCACTGGCGACGGCGATCCGCCCGCCGCCCCGCCTCAACACGGCCAGGTCCTTCTCGGTGATCCCGGTACCGTGCGCGATGAGGATGTCCACCTCCAGCAGCCCGGCCCGTTCCAGCACCTCGACGGGCGTACGCCCGCACCGCGCAAGGCTGTTGTCCGTCTGCGCCTTGTTCTCGGCGGCGTGGATGTGCACCAGCAGCCCGTGCTCGCGCGCGAGCACGGCGGTGATCGCGAGATCGTCGTCGTCCACGGTGTACGGCGCATGCGGAGCCAGTGACGTGGTGATCCGACCGTCGGCCGCACCCCGCATCCGCAGCGCGAAGTCGAGCGACTGCTCCCGCCCCTCGGTGCCTTGGCTGGAGAAGTACGCCCGGCCGAGACTGGCCCGCAGCCCGCTGTCCCGCACCGCGGCGGCGACCCTGTCCATCGCGAAGTAGTGATCGGCGAAGGCCGTCACCCCGCCCCTGATCATCTCGGCGCAGGCGAGCCGCGCCCCCAGCTCGACGACCCGGTCGGTGAGGTTGGACTCGATGGGCCAGATCCAGTCGTTGAACCACTCCTCCACCGGCATGTCCTCGGCAATTCCGCGCAGCGCCACCATCGGTGAGTGGGTGTGGCAGTTGATCAGCCCGGGCATGGCGAGCTGTCCCCGGCCGTCGATGCGCTCGACGGCGGGGATTTCGGCGGCGGCGCGCGCGGAGGTGACGGCCTCGATGACCGGGCCGCGTACGACGACGGCCGCGTCCTCGACGAAGTCGATCTCGCCCTGCTCGCCGTGTACGAGGGCGATGCACCCCTCGATGACAAGATCGGCGGGCGGGACTGCGTCCGCAGCAACCATCTGGTCCTCCCTCTGACGTCCTGGGGTTCTCAGTGTGTCGGCCAACTCCGGGACGCCGGGCCTCGTCCGGCCGCTCATGTGGGTGGTATCCGGCCGAAGTTGGCGTCGCGGCGGGATGCCGCGCGGGCCGCTTGCCACAGTGGGTGCGCACGTGGCAGCCCGCCGTGCGGACCCCCGAACGAAGGGACCTTCCCCCGTGCCCACCGCGAAACAGCGCACCCCTTCGTCGACAGCCGGGTCACGCCGAGCTTTCCGTCCGGGCTGACGATCCAGGACGGCCGCGGGCAGTGGCGGGACTCCAACGGCACCATCGAGAAGGAGCGTTCGTACGAGCTGATCCTGCTCTATCCGGCCGGGGAGGCCATGAGGCGCGGCCCGCTGATCGAGAAGATCCGGGAGGCGTACATCAAGGCGTACGTACAGGACTCCGTGGCCCGCCTCGACGAGCCGACGCTCGCCGACTTCTGATGGCCGACTCCCGAAGCGGACTTCTGAGTCAGTAGCGTACGGGCAGGGCAAGCAGCCCTCGGGCACGCATCGAGGGCCGCCACCGCAGTTCGCCGTACGGGACGTCGAGCTCCAGCCGCGGAAACCGCTCCAGCAGCGCGGCCAGCGCGATCTCCGTCTCCAGCCGGGCCAGGGGCGCACCCAGGCAGTAGTGGATGCCGTGGCCGAGGGCGAGGTGACCGGTCGCGTCGCGGCCGATGTCGAGGCGGTCGGGCTCGGTGAAACGGTGCGGGTCGCGGTGGGCGGCTGCGAGCGACAGCAGGACGGTCTCGCCCGCCGGGATCACGACCCCGCCGATGGTGATGTCCTCGGTGGGGAAGCGGCGTATGGCCAGCGGGACGGGGCCGTCGTAGCGGGCGAACTCCTCGACGGCGCCGCCCAGTCGGGCGGGGTCGGAGCGCAACGCGTCCAGCTGGTCGGGATGGCTGAGCAGGGCCAGGGTGGCGTTGCCGATGAGGTGGACGGTGTTCTCGTATCCGGCGAAGAGGATGAGGAAGGCCAGGGACATCAACTCGTCCTCGCTCAGCCAGTCTTCCTCATCGCGTACCGCGATCAGAGCGGAGAGCAGGTCGTCGGCCGGGCTGGTCCGCTTGCGGGCGATGAGCCGGGTGAAGAACGCCAGCAGGGCGCCGATCGCTTCCTTCGCCCGTGACGGCTCGGCAGGGTCCGGGGCAACCAGGACATCGGTCCAGACCCGGAAATCGCACCGGTCCTGCGAGGCCACGCCGAGCAGGTCACAGATGACGGTGATCGGCAGCGGCGCCGCGTACGAGGCTATGAGGTCGGCGCGGCCGTGCGGGGCGATGGCGTCCAGCAGCTGATCGGCCGTCTTCCGGATCGGCTCGCGCAACTGCGCGATACGGCGCGGGGTGAACGCGCGGGACACCAGCCGCCGGATACGGGTGTGGTCCGGCGGGTCCATGTTGAGCAGGTTCGCGTCCAGCGCCGGCGGCAGCGCGAGCCCCCGGTAGCCGCCGGGGGCCGCGTTGCGCTTGTCCAGGGAGAGCCGGGGATCGGCAAGTGCCTGTCGTACGTCGTCGTAGCGGGTGACCAGCCAGGCGGGCAGCCCGTCCGTCCCGGCGATGCGGTGCACAGGGCCCGCCTCACGGAGCCGCCCGTACGCGGCGTACGGATCGGCCGACAGCTCGCTCGTTGGATCTTGAAAAGCCATGGCCCCACCCTAGACAGCGTCGACCAACACCGGTCCGGTCAGGCGAAGTTCCCGCTGAGGCAGTGGGTGAGGGCGTCGCTGAGCGGGCAGGGCCGCGGTCCCCCGGGACGGTTCACGGGCGGGCGGGTGGCGCAAAGCGACGCGACCGCCGTATTCCGGCCCCGCAGTGGGCAGTTCTTCCCCATGACGGATCGCCCACTGCTCCTTCTCGACGTAGACGGCCCCCTCAACCCGTACGCGGCGCGTCTGCCGCGCCTGCGCGGCTACGCGACACACCGCCTGCACCCCTCGTACTGGCTCTCCCGCCAGCCCCCGGGCTCCCGCCGCCACCGCCGGGGCCTGCGCATCCGTCTCAACCCGGCCCACGGCCCACGATTGACCGGCCTCCCCTTCGAACTGGCCTGGGCGACCACCTGGATGCACGAGGCCAACACCATGATCGCCCCGGGCACCGGCCTGCCCGCCGACCTCCCGGTGATCGAGTGGCCGGAACTCTTCGCCAAGGACCCGGACGGGCTGTACTGGAAGACCCGGCCGCTGCTGGATTGGGCGGCGGGCCGCCCGTTCGCCTGGGTCGACGACATGATCACGAACCTGGACACGGCACACGTCGCGACCCACCACGACGCACCCGCGCTGCTGCTGCGGATCCATCCACGGCGGGGGCTGCGGGAGGAGGACTTCGCTGCGCTGATCAGCTGGGCGGAGGGCTTGTGACCCGCCGGGCCCCGTTGGCGCCCAACTGCCCTATGTCTAGCCGTCCCAGATACAGCCGTGGCGATGGCGGGTCGGCGGGTGGTCGAGGTCCTCGGCGGTTTCGCGCAGATCGTTGGCAGCACGGAGCTGCTTGACCGCCGACGTACAGAAATCGCGCAGCGCTGCGCGGGCGGCGGCCTCCCGACAGGTGCGGCCCGAGACCGGCACGCCGATGGCGCGCGGATACTCGTACGAGGCGAAGCCGCGGACGATACGGCGCGGCATGGGGCGGCGGCCGAGGCCGCGGAACACGTCCAACTCGGCGTGAGAGTAGCGGAGTTCCGTGATGGCGTGCGCCGTCCACGGGCCGGGGCGGGTGGACCACCAGCTCGTGGCGCGGTGTTTGAGGGGGACGTGGTGGACAGTGCAGGACATGGGCAGACCTCGGCCGGCCCGCCGGTACTTCCGGCGTGGCCGATCTAGAAGTCGGCTGCCGTGAAACGTCCCCGTCGCTTGGTACGCATGACGTGAAGCCTGGCAGGCAGGAGCCGGCGCCGTCGAGCGGATTACGAATGACCCGGTTGGTGCGCGGGCGGTGGCGGTGCCGACTCACCTGCCGAGCAGTGCGGTGAGTGCTCCCACCGGGTCGGCGTCGGGGGTGCCGCGCGGCCACCAGTCCTCGCGGTCCGGGTCGGACTCGTAGCCGTACCAGAGGCCGTCGCGGCCGAAGCGGAGCTGGAGTGACCGGGTGGAGAGGTGGTTGCGCCAGGGGCGGAAGTGCGGGAAGTCCGCCGCGATCAGGGCGGGGCGCGCGCGGTCGAAGGGGCCCGCCGGTGGGTCCCAGGGCTCTTCGAGTACGGCGAGGGCCGCGAGGCCGCCCTGCCGCCAGGCGGCCACTGCGCGGGCCAGATCGGTGGGGGTGTGGTCGGTGGCCACGGCCAGGTCCCGGTAGAGGGCGCGGGTCGATGCGGTAAGGCCGGAGCCGGGGTGGGCGGCGGCCAGGCGGACCGCGTCCTGCCACTGGGTGAGCTGGGCGACGGGGTCGGTGCCGGTGGTGAGAAGGGTGTGGGCGCGGGCGGCCGCCTCGGTGGCGAGGAGGTCCAGGGCAAGGGGATCGGGTGCGCCCGGTGTCTGCGGGTACGCCGGGGGGCGGCCCGGGTGGGCCGGCGGGGCGAACGGCGGCGGCAGGGGCGGGAGCGGTCGGGCGGCGAGGGCCTCGCTCGCCGGGACCGTCGGCACGGGGGTGCCGGAGGCGGCTCCGGTGCGTTCGGCCGCGGACCGGGTGGCGTTGCGATGGGAGAGGTCGGCGAGGATTTCGCGTTCGCCGCGGCCCCGCATCAGGAAGAGCACGAACGGGTCCTCGTCGAGCAGCCTCGCCGTCTGGTAGCAGAGCGCGGCCGCGTGCTTGCACGGGTAACCGTCGTCCGGGCAGGAGCAGTCGGGAATCAGGTCGCCGGGCGTGGGCAGCAGGTCCGCCACGCTCGCCAGGGCGTGCGGCACATCCTTGTCGAGCAGCGCCGCGATGTGGTCGGGCCGGGCCGCCGCGGTCGCCAGGAAGTCGCCCCAGTCCCCGTCGGTGAGCGTGCGCAGGCGGATCTCCGTGCGGTACGGGCGCGGTCTGGTGCCGTGGACGTACGCCATGACCCGGCCCGGCGTGACCGTGATCGCGTCGACATGGCCACGGCGCGCATAGGCACGGCCCCGGGTGAGGCGGTTGCGGTCCAGTGCCGTGTCCTCCAGCGCCTCCACCCAGGCGTTGCCCCACCAGCTGGACGCGAAATCCTCGCCTTCGAGGGGTTGAAGGGCGGGGAACGTCCGCCGGCGGTCCTCGTGGCGGGAGTCGGCGAACCGGGCCGGGGTGCGCGGTGTCATGACTGCCTCCGCAGCGAGACGAGGTCGGCCAGCTCACGGTCGGTCAGCTCGGTCAGCGCCGCCTCACCGGAGCCCAGGACCGCGTCGGCCAAGGCCCTCTTGGACGCGAGCATTTCGGCGATGCGGTCCTCCACCGTGCCCTCGGCGATCAGTCGGTGGACCTGCACGGGCTGCGTCTGGCCGATGCGGTACGCCCGGTCCGTCGCCTGTTCTTCGACGGCCGGGTTCCACCAGCGGTCGAAGTGGATGACATGGCCCGCCCGGGTCAGATTCAGTCCGGTGCCCGCCGCCTTGAGGGACAGGAGAAAGACCGGAACCTCGCCGGACTGGAAGCGGTCCACCATGCGCTCGCGCTCGGCCACCGGCGTTCCGCCGTGCAGGAGTTGGGACGGGATGGCCCTGGAGGTCAGGTGCGCCGACAGGATGCGCGCCATCGAGACGTACTGGGTGAAGACCAGGACCGAGCCGTCCTCCGAGATGATCGTCTCCACGAGCTCGTCGAGGAGGGACAGCTTGCCGGAGCGGCCCGACAGCCTCGCCGTGTCCTCCTTCAGGAACTGCGCCGGATGGTTGCAGATCTGCTTGAGCCCGGTGAGCAGCTTCATCACGCGCCCGCGCCGGGCGATCCCCTCCGCGCCCTCGATCGCCGCCATCGCCTCCCGTACGACCGCCTCGTACAGGGAAGCCTGCTCGCGGGTGAGCGCGACAGGATGATCCGACTCGGTCTTCGGCGGCAGCTCCGGCACGATGCCCGGATCGGATTTCTTGCGTCGCAGGAGGAAGGGGCGGACCAGCCGGGACAGCCGCTCGACGGCGTCCTCGTCCTCGCCGTTCTCCACCAGGCGTGCGTGGCGCGAGCGGAAGGCCTTGAGCGGGCCCAGCAGCCCCGGGGTCGTCCAGTCCAGCAGGGCCCACAGCTCGGAGAGGTTGTTCTCCACGGGCGTGCCGGTGAGGGCGACCCTGGCGGGGGCCGGGATCGTGCGCAGGGCCTTGGCCGTCGCGGAGAAAGGGTTCTTGACGTGCTGGGCCTCGTCGGCGACGACCATCCCCCAGGTGTGCGCGGCCAGTTGCTCCGCGCTCGTACGCATCGTGCCGTACGTGGTGAGGACGAAGCCGCCGTCGAGCGCGGGCAGGGTGCGGTCGGCGCCGTGGAAGCGGTGCACGGGCACGCCGGGGGCGAAGCGCTCGATCTCCCGCTGCCAGTTGCCGAGCAGCGAGGCCGGGCAGACCACCAGCGTGGGGGCCCCGCGGTCACGGTGGAGGTGGAGGGCGATCAGCGTGACGGTCTTGCCGAGACCCATGTCGTCCGCGAGACAGCCGCCGAGCCCGAGCGAGGTCATCAGGTCCAGCCAGGCCAGACCGCGCAGCTGGTAGTCGCGCAGGGTGGCGGCGAGGCCGGACGGGGCTGCGACGGGGGTCGAGGCCGCGACGAGCCGGTCGCGCAGGCTCGCCAGCGCGCCCGTCGGCACCGCCTCCACCGTTTCGCCGTCCACTTCGGCGGTCCCGGTCAGTGCCACGGCCAGCGCGTCGACGGGCTGCAGCAGCCCGAGCTCCCGCTTGCGCGCCTTGCGTACGAGATCGGGGTCGACCACCACCCACTGGTCCCGCAGCCGCACGATCGGGCGGTGCGACTCGGCCAGTGCATCCATCTCACGCTCGGTCAGCGGATCGCCGTCGAGCGCCAGCTGCCAGTTGAACTTGAGGAGTTCCTCGCTGTCGAAGAACGGTGTGCCGTCGGTCGCCGAGCCGGGCGCCGAGCGCACCACCGCGGCGGCCGAGAGGGTACGCGCCAGCTCCTTGGGCCAGTGCACGGCCACCCCGGCCGCGGCCAGCCGCGCCGCCCCCGGTCCGAGCAGTTCGTACAGCTCGTCCTCGGTCAGCGGCAGCACATCGGGCACGGCCCGCTCCAGCAGACGGGCGAGCGGCGGCCAGACCCGGGCGGCGCGGCGCAGCGCCAGCACCGCGTCGATCCGGGCGCGCGGCCCGAAGCTCTCGTCGCCGTCGCCTGCCCACAGCCGGGCCGCGTCGATGACGAGCGTCGGGTCGGCGAGGCTGTGCACCTGGACAAGGGCCGCGCCGGCATTGCGCCGGGCGCCGTCCTCCGACGCGGCGTCCTCCGCCTCGTCGTCCGCCCCGTCTGTCGTGACCGGCGCGTCCGCCGTGTCGAAGAGGTCGTACGCGGACAGGTCGAGGCGGAGCGAGACCCGCACGCCCGCGTCCATGCCCGCGGCGGCTTCCGCGGCCCACTCCCGCGCCCGGGGCAGATGCTGCGGAGCCGCGGCCGCGAACGGTGCCCCCGCGGCGTACGCGGCGGCAGGGGTGCGCGGCAGGGTGTCGGCCACCGCGTCGAAGAAGAACCGGACGAGCGCTTCCGGCTCGTGCAGCCGGGGCGGAGTCGGCCCGGCGACGGGGGCCGCATGCGCTTCGTACGGCATGGCGGCGGCGATCGCCCGCAGCTGGGCGATGTCGTCCGCGTCCAGGGGCCCCGCGCGCCACGCGTCATGATCGGTCGCCGTCAGCCCGGGCAGCAGCCTGCCGCGCGCCGCCAGATGAAGAGCGTGCAGAGCGGCCGCGCCCCAGCAGGCGGCGGCGGGGTGCGCCGCCGGGTCGTGGCGGGCGCGGGTGAGCAGCGGCAGGGCCTCGGAGACGGGCAGCAGCACGGCGGGGACGGGAGTGCTGCGGATGTCCGTGCCGTCGCGGCGTACGACGGTGAGCTCGTCGGTCGCGTCCTGGAGCCGGTCGCCCTCGGGGTCCCAGAAGGCCACCCGGCCCTCGCGCGGCAGGCCCGCAGGGAGGAAGAGCGCGGCGCAGGTGCGCAGCGTCTCCGGGCGGTACGGATACGGATTCGGCACGCCGGACGTCATGGGGCACCTCCCTCCCGCAGGTCGTCAGCGTCGGCAGCGAACTGCCGCAGCACTGATCTACGACCTTACGGCGGGGGTCTGACAACGGACTCCGACGACTCCTGCCCCGGACCCGCCTCGGTCATGCCGCAGGCGGCAGCGGCAGCTCGACGGGCGCCGGATCCGCGGCGGTTCCGGGCGCCGTCTCCGCCTCGGGCACCTTCTCGGCTCCCGACTCCACGGCCGGCGGCTCGGCCGACCCCGCCTCGATCTCCCCGGACGAGGGCTCGCCGGACCCCGCCTCGACGGCAGGCGGCTCCTCCTGCTCCCCCTTGGTGACCTGGGCGGGCTGCTCGGCCGCAGGCTGTTGCGCGGGCTGCTGTTGCCCAGGCTGCTGGGCGCGCTCGAGGAAGCGCAGCAACTCGACCGGGAACGGCAGCACCAGCGTGGAGTTCTTCTCCGCCGCGACGGCCACCACGGTCTGCAGGAGCCGGAGTTGAAGCGCTGCCGGCTGCGCGGACATCACTCCGGCCGCTGCGGCCAGCTTCTTGGAGGCCTGCAGCTCCGCGTCGGCGTTGATGACCCTCGCCCGCCGCTCACGGTCCGCCTCGGCCTGCCGCGCCATCGAGCGCTTCATGGCCTCGGGCAGGGACACGTCCTTGATCTCGACCCGGTCGATCTGCACGCCCCACCCCATGGCGGGGCTGTCGATCATCAATTCCAGGCCCTGGTTGAGCTTTTCGCGGTTCGACAGCAGATCGTCCAGATCGCTCTTGCCGATGATCGACCGCAGCGAGGTCTGCGCCATCTGCGAGACCGCGAACCGGTAGTCCTCCACCTGGACCACCGCGTCCGCGGCGTCCACGACCTTGAAGTAGATCACCGCGTCGACGCGCACCGTCACGTTGTCCCGGGTGATGCCGTCCTGCGCGGGCACCGGCATCGTCACGATCTGCATGTTGACCTTGTGAAGCCGGTCCACGATCGGAACGATCATGGTGAATCCCGGGGCGCGCACCTGGCTTCGCAGCCGGCCGAGGCGGAGGACGACACCCCGTTCGTACTGCTTGATCACCTTGGCGGCCGCCATCGCGTACACCGCGGCTCCGGACGCGACGGCTACGCCTGCAACCACCAGCTCTTCGACCATCGGGGCACCCCCTGCCGTCCGAGCCGGGTCCTATTACTACGGTATGTCTGGTATACCCCCCGGGTCGAGCCTCTAGCCCTCGACAGTCAGGACGCTCCGCCTACGAAGGAAAGCCGCACCCTGACGGGGTGCGGCTTTTCCTGCGCGGGATCCGACCCTGATCGGGCTCAGAGGCGCTTGCGGACGAGGGCGACGAGCTCCGCCGTGTGGTTGCGGCGCACCCAGGCGATCCCGCCGAAGATGACGAAGAGGATGACGGGTGTGATCGCGTACTGACCGTCGAAGACGGTCACCTGGGTGATGAAGGCGCCGATCATCAGGCCCATGAAAGCGAGCGCAGATAGACCGGAAAGGATCGGGATGACCAGCGCGATCGCGCCCACCAGCTCCAGACCGCCCGTCAGATACATGAACCAGTCGCCGAAACCGATCTTGTCGAAGGACTCCGCCGCGGAGGAGTGGCCGATGAGCTTGGGCGCGGCGCTCGGGATCGCCATGAACAGCGCGAGCACGATCTGCAGCGTGCGCACCGCGAGGTGCGACCGGCGGCTCAGCGTGGTTCCGGATGTGGTGACGGCGGCGGTGTTCGAGGCGGTGGCGGGGGCTGTGGCGGACATGAGGGTCTCCTCCGGTAAGCGTTCCGAGGTGCTTTCGAGAGGTAGACGGCGAAGGGGCCCAGGACTCATCGCTCCCCCGGACGCCAACGTGAAAATCTTCAACTCCGGGTCCCCGCAGCATCCTTGGGACCCCGGGACGGCTCTCGTCCCGGCTCAGATCTCGAACCAGCCGTGTCCCTGATACCAGTGACGGCCCGCCCTTAGATGGTCGCCGATCGCCCGCTCCAGCGTCGTGCGGCGCGGCAGCGTGTCCGGCGGCAGCTTCGGGTCGCCGAACACGAAGCCGACCGGATCGCCGTCGTCGGCCTCCTTGATCTCGTACGCCGTGCGGAAGCGGTTCTGGAAGGCGATGATGTTGGAGTCCTGCGGCAGATACTCGGCGAGCTGCGGGTCGAGCAGCCAGGAGTGGCACATGGCGATCCGGTACGGCTCCTCGGGGAAGTGGCGGGCGAAGAACTCCCGGGCGAGCGCGAGGGAACGGTCGCAGGCCCCGGGGGTGATCGGCCCGAGGAAGCCGGGGACATGCACATCCAGGGCCACGTCTTCGGGCCCGAGCGGCAGTCCGGCCGCCCGCACGGCCTCGCCGGCGCGGCTGCCGAGCCGGGAGCGCTGGAACTGCAGTCGCCCCAACTGGTAGATCTCGCCGCGGAAATGCAGGGCCAGCCAGCCCGGGATAGACAGCCCGCCCACCCCGTGGCGTCTGCGGTGGACGGCCATGTGCCGGCCGAGATCGGCGAGGGTGCGCCGGGAGATGTCGTCCGGGACGCGGCGCCCGCGGTGGTACGCCCGTACGTACGGCAGCGCCGCGACCAGCACGTACACCGGGAAGAAACGAGCCTGCGCGCCCGAGCCCTCCGGCATCCGTGGCGACCCCCCGCCACCGCCCGGCCTGCCCATGTCCTGGACCAGCTTGTGGACGCCCGTCTCAAGGAGTCTGCGCAGCCCGGGGTCCGTCGTCATCCGGCCCCGGAGCGCGAGGAGTTCGTTGATGTCCTCGTGCGGCACCGCGAGATCGAGCAGCACGCCGGCCAGCTCGTCCGATTCCGGCAGCTCCACGTGCCCGGTGGTCACCTGTGACGTCTCCCCTCCGGATCGGCTGGGCGGAAAATGCGCCCGGGACGGGACCCGAGGCGGGTGCATCCTAGGAGGTGGGAGATGGGATGGCCATGCGCACTGGGAGTGAACCGACGACTGCGCGCAGTCCCCTGCGGCTGCGACTCGGGCTGAGTGTATGGGGTCTGATCTGGGCCGCAGCGGGCACCGCGCTCTTCACCCTCGCGGACCACCCGGGCTGGGCGGCGGCCTGCGGCGTAGTGCTGCTGATCGCCGTGGTCGACCTGTCCGTGGTCCTGCACCACATCCACCAGGGCCCGCACTGGCAGCCGGGCCGCGACATTCCGCCCTACGAACCGGACCACGGCAACCCCCGCCGCCCGCGGCACGGACACTAGGGGTGTCTTCCGCTCATCCGCAGCCGGGTCGGGTCACGCCTCGCCGTCGAAGCGTGCCGCCTTCAGATACTCCGGCTTAGGGTCGAGCGCCGCCGCCAGCCGGAAGTGACGCTTGGCCTGCTCCGGACGGCCCGCTCGCTCGTAGGTGCGGGCCAGGGCGAAGTGGGCGAAGGCGTTGTCCGGCTCGCGCTCCAGGACCAGCTCGAACTCGAGCTCGGCCGGGCGCAGTTGGGCGGCGGCGAAGAAGGCGCGGGCACGCAGCAGCCGGGCCGCCGTGTTCTCGGGGTGGGCCGCGATCACCGAGTCCAGCAACTTCACGGCGCCGCGCGGATCCCTCGCGGCGAGCAACTGCTCTGCCGCGCGGTAGTCGATGACGTGCGTCTCCGGATTGCTCTTGGGCACGGTCGCATCCTTCCCCTCACTCCACGGTTCCAACACCGCCTCCGGGAGCGGTATTCCGATCAAACACCTTCCCCGCGCCCGGACTGAGGATGCCTAACGGGAGTCGCCCCCGGCGGCGACGGCCCGCTCCGTCAGCTCCGCCCAGACCTTCCGCACCTGCGGTTCCAGCTGCTCCAACGGCCCGTCGTTGTCGATGACCAGATCGGCGATCGCCAGGCGCTGCTCGCGCGTGGCCTGCGCGGCCATCCGCGCACGCGCCTCGGACTCCGCCATTCCGCGCAGCCGCACCAACCGGTCCAGCTGTGTCCCGGGTGCGGCGTCGACCACGACCACCAGGTCGTAGAGCGGCGACAGCTTGTTCTCGGCAAGCAGCGGTACGTCATGGATCACGACCGCGTCCGGCGCGGCCGCCGCCTCCAGCTCCATCGAGCGGGCGCCGACCAGCGGGTGGAGGATCGCGTTGAGCGTCGCCAGACGGTCGGCGTCGGCGAAGACGATCGAGCCGAGCTTCGGCCGGTCCAGCGCGCCCTCGGGGCCGAGAATCTCCGGGCCGAAGGCCTCGACGACGGCCGCGAGCCCGGGCGTCCCGGGCTCCACCACCTCGCGAGCGATCTTGTCGGCGTCGATCAACACGGCTCCGTACGACTCGAGGAGACGTGAGACTTCGCTCTTGCCGGCACCGATTCCGCCGGTCAGGCCCACCTTCAGCATGGCCCGCAGCCTACGCGAGCCGTTTACGCGTCGCCCTCCCGCTCGGCGAGGAAGCGTTCGAATTCGCGGCCGATCTCGTCGGCGGACGGCAGGTCGACGGGCTCCGCGACCAGATTGCCCCTGCTCTCCCCGCCCGCCATCGCGTCGTACTGGTGCTCAAGGCCCTGGACCAGGGCCACCAGCTCCTCGTCGCCCTCACCGATCTGGCGCTCGATCTCGGTCTGGGTGCGCTGAGCTTCCGTACGCAGCGAATGCGCAATACCCGGCAGGACGAGGCCCGTGGCGGCCGTGATCGCCTCCAGTGCGGTCAGCGCGGCGTCCGGATAGGAGGAGCGGGCGACATAGTGCGGCACATGGGCCGCCACACCGAGGACGTCGTGGCCGGACTCCATCAGGCGGTATTCGACCAGCGACTCCGCGCTGCCCGGTACCTGGGCCTCGTCGAAGGGGCTGCGGTGGCCCGGCATCAGGTCCGTGCGGTTGCCGTGCGGCGTGAGGCCGACGGGGCGGGTGTGCGGGACGCCCATCGGGATGCCGTGGAAGTTGACCGCGAGCCGCACTCCGAGCCGCTCGACGATCTGTCCGACGGCCGCGGAGAAGCGCTCCCACTCGACATCCGGCTCGGGGCCGGACAGCAGCAGGAACGGTGCGCCCGTGGCGTCCTGGACGAGCCTGACCTCCAGGCTCGGGGTCTCGTACGCACTCCAGCGGTCCCGCCGGAAGGTCAGCAGCGGGCGGCGGGCCCGGTAGTCCACCAGCCGGTCGTGGTCGAAGCGGGCCACCACCTGGTGCGGCAGAGTGTCCAGCAGGTTGTCGACGATCTGCTCGCCGGTCTCCCCCGCGTCGATGTATCCCTCGAAGTGATACAGCATGACCAGGCCTGCGGACTCCTGCGCCAGCGCCATGTCGACGACGGCGAGGCCCTTCGGCTCCCATTCGTACAAACCCTGCGGATCAAGCACGATTACCGCTCCTCCTCGTGTTCGTAGACAAGAACGACCGGTGACGCACGGACATTCCCACCTCACGCGATGAACACATCGCCGAACACATCGCCGCGGAGACCCAGTTCCCCCCAGGGGGGTACGCCATAACGAAAGTAAGGCCCGCTCCCCAGGGGGAGCGGGCCTTACTTTCAGCTAGTCACCAGCTGGGGCAGAGCGTCAGCTCTGGCCACCGGCCAGCTTCTCGCGCAGGGCAGCCAGGGCCTCGTCCGACGCCAGGGCGCCGGAGTTGTCGTCCGACTCCGAGGAGTACGAACCGCCCGTGACACCCGCGCTGGCACCCGCACTGGCGGCCGGGGCAGCAGCACCCTCGGCAGCGGCGGCCTCGTCGGCCTCGCGGGACTTGATGACCTGGGCCTGGTGCTGCTCGAAGCGCTGCTGCGCCTCGGCGTACTGGCCCTCCCACGCCTCGCGCTGGGTCTCGAAGCCCTCGAGCCAGTCGTTGGTCTCCGGGTCGAAGCCCTCGGGGTAGATGTAGTTCCCCTGGTCGTCGTACGACGCGGCCATGCCGTACAGGGTCGGGTCGAACTCGACCGAGGCCGGGTCGGCACCGAAGGACTCGTTGGCCTGCTTCAGCGAGAGGCTGATGCGACGGCGCTCGAGGTCGATGTCGATGACCTTGACGAAGATCTCGTCGTTGACCTGGACGACCTGCTCCGGGATCTCCACGTGGCGCTCGGCCAGCTCGGAGATGTGGACCAGGCCCTCGATGCCCTCGTCGACGCGCACGAACGCACCGAACGGAACGAGCTTGGTGACCTTACCCGGGACGACCTGACCGATCTGGTGCGTCCGGGCGAACTGCTGCCACGGGTCTTCCTGCGTCGCCTTGAGCGACAGGGAGACGCGCTCGCGGTCCATGTCGACGTCGAGAACCTCGACGGTGACTTCCTGGCCGACCTCGACAACCTCGGAGGGGTGGTCGATGTGCTTCCAGGAGAGCTCGGAGACGTGGACGAGACCGTCGACGCCACCCAGGTCCACGAAGGCACCGAAGTTGACGATCGAGGAGACGACGCCGGAGCGGACCTGACCCTTCTGCAGGGTGGTGAGGAACGTCTGGCGAACCTCGGACTGGGTCTGCTCCAGCCAGGCACGGCGGGACAGGACCACGTTGTTGCGGTTCTTGTCCAGCTCGATGATCTTCGCCTCGAGCTCCTTGCCCACGTAGGGCTGGAGGTCGCGGACACGGCGCATCTCGACGAGAGATGCCGGCAGGAAGCCACGGAGGCCGATGTCGAGGATGAGACCACCCTTGACGACCTCGATGACGGTGCCGGTGACGATGCCGTCCTCTTCCTTGATCTTCTCGATGGTGCCCCAGGCGCGCTCGTACTGGGCACGCTTCTTCGAGAGGATCAGGCGGCCTTCCTTGTCCTCCTTCTGGAGAACAAGGGCCTCGATCTCGTCGCCGACCTTGACGACCTCGTTCGGGTCGACGTCGTGCTTGATCGAGAGCTCGCGGCTCGGGATGACACCTTCGGTCTTGTAACCGATGTCGAGCAGGACCTCGTCCCGGTCGACCTTCACGATGACGCCGTCGACGATGTCGCCGTCGTTGAAGTACTTGATCGTCTCGTCGATCGCGGCGAGGAAGGCTTCCTCGTTACCGATGTCGTTGACCGCTACCTGCGGAGTGGTGGCGGTGGTCTCGGTGCTGCTCGTCATGTGGGAAAGGGCTCCGGTACGGACAGTGAGTCGTAGGTACTGCTACGCCGAGAGCCCGTATCGCAGCTGCAGAAGCCAGACAGCCTGGGAAGCGCCTCTCCGGATAAGAGGGGCGCCTCGTGAACCGAGGGGACATACATACAGATGCGAGCGCGGCCTGCTCTGTCTGAGGCGCGCAGGCCCGCAGCGCAACTTGTAGCATACGGGGGCAGCCGGACACGGTCAATGCGCGAAGGCGCACACCCGGTGCGGAATGCCGCATAAACGGCACAACTGACCACACGGCGGGGCCGTGTTCGGTTCAGAGCCACGGCCACACCGGCCGCCACTGGCCGCGCTGAACGCAAACTACAACGACGGTGACGATGTTCCAAGATTTTGAGCCGGAAGCGACTCGCCGTATCGCCGGCGACTCGGAGAGCAGCCGCGCGAGCCGCGGCTGGTGGGACCGGAACGCCGATGAGTACCAGACCGAGCACGGGGCGTTCCTGGGAGACGACCGCTTTGTATGGGGCCCCGAAGGGCTCGACGAGGCGGATGCCGGACTGCTGGGTCCCGCCGGGTCGCTGAAGGGGCTCGACATCCTGGAGATCGGGGCGGGCGCGGCACAGTGCTCGCGCTGGCTGGCGGCCCAGGGCGCGCGCCCGGTGGCCCTGGACCTCTCCCACCGCCAGCTCCAGCACGCGCTGCGGATCGGCGACGACATCGCGCTGGTCGAGGCGGACGCGGGTGCGCTGCCCTTCCGGGACGGCTCCTTCGACCTCGCGTGCTCGGCCTACGGGGCGGTGCCCTTCGTCGCCGACCCGGTCACGGTCTTCCAAGAGGTACGGCGTGTGCTGCGGCCGGGCGGGCGCTGGGTCTTCTCGGTCACGCACCCGATCCGCTGGGCGTTTCCCGACGAGCCGGGTCCCGAGGGTCTTGCGGTGGCCGCCTCGTACTTCGACCGCACCCCGTACGTCGAGCAGGACGAGCAGGGGCGCGCGGTATATGTGGAGCACCACCGGACGATCGGCGACCGGGTGCGGGACGTGGTGGCGGGGGGCTTTCGGCTGCTGGATCTGGTCGAGCCGGAGTGGCCCGCCTGGAACAGCCAGGAGTGGGGCGGCTGGTCCCCGCTGCGCGGGAATCTGATCCCCGGCACGGCGATCTTCGTCTGCGAGCGTGACTGAGGGGTGTCCCGGTGATCCGCGACGACGCCCTCGCAGGCCTTCCCGTACACAGCGCGGTGCCCGCGCTCACGCATGCGCTCGATACACACGGGTGCGCGGTGCTGTGTGCGCCGCCGGGGACCGGTAAGACCACGCTCGTACCGCTGGTGCTCTCGGGTCTCGTCGGAGGCGGCCCCGGGCGGCGCGTCCTGGTGGCCGAGCCGCGGCGGATCGCGGCCCGCGCGGCCGCGCGCCGGATGGCGTGGCTGCTGGGTGAGCGGGTGGGCGGCAAGGTCGGCTTCACCGTGCGCGGGGAGCGCGTGGTGGGACGCGGGACGGTCGTCGAGGTGGTGACGACCGGTGTGCTGCTCCAGCGGCTGCAGCGCGACCAGGAGCTGGCCGGGGTCGACGTCGTGGTCGTCGACGAATGCCATGAGCGTCATCTGGACGCGGACACGGTGGCCGCCTTTCTGCTGGATGTACGGGCCACTCTGCGGCCGGAACTGCGGCTGGTGGCGGCCTCGGCGACGACGGACGCGCAGGGCTGGGCACGGCTGCTGGGCGATGCGCCGGTGGTGGAGGCCAAGGGCGTCGCGCATCCGGTGGATGTGGTGTGGGCGCCTCCTGCCCGGCCCGTGCGGCCGCCGCACGGGATGCGGGTCGACCCCGCGCTGCTGACGCATGTGGCTTCCGTGGTGCGGCGTGCGCTGGCCGAGCGTACGGGCGATGTGCTCTGCTTCCTGCCCGGCGTCGGCGAAATCGTCCGGGTGGCGGGCCAGTTGAACGGTGTCGGCGCCGAGGTGCTCCAGGTCCACGGTCGGGCACCCGCCGCCGTTCAGGACGCGGTGCTGTCCGGCGGCCCCGGGCGCCGGGTCGTGCTCGCGACATCGGTGGCCGAGTCGTCGCTGACCGTGCCGGGTGTACGGATCGTGGTCGACTCCGGTCTGGCCAGGGAGCCGCGCACCGATCACGCACGCGGGCTGAGCGCGCTGACGACGGTGCGGGCCTCACAGGCGGCGGCCCGCCAGCGCGCGGGTCGGGCCGGGCGGGAGGCTCCCGGCGCGGTGTACCGCTGCTGGTCCGAGGCCGAGGACGCCCGGCTCACGCGCTTCCCCTCTCCTGAGATCAAGGTGGCGGACCTGACGGCGTTCGCCCTTCAGGCCGCCTGCTGGGGCGACCCGTCGGCCGAGGACCTGGCCCTTCTCGACGCGCCCCCGGCCGGTGCGATGTCCGCGGCGCGGTCCGTACTGACGGCGATCGGCGCGGTGGACGCGACAGGCCGGGCCACCGCACGAGGCGTACGGATGGCCCGGCTGGGCCTGCATCCCCGGCTGGCGCGTGCGCTGCTCGACGGCGCGCGGGAGGTGGGCGTACGCCGGGCCGCCGAGGTGGTGGCGCTGCTGAGCGAGGAGCCGCCGAGGGAGTACGGCGACGATCTGGCGGCGGTGTGGCGCACGGCGCGCAGGGGCGGCGACGCGTATGCGGCGCGGTGGCGGGCGGAGGCGGGCCGCCTGGCGTCGGGGCTGGATGGAGCCGGCCCGGCGTCTGAGGGACCAACACAGCAGGCCCGTCCGGCGATTGAGGACACGGCCGAAGGCCGTACCGCCGGCCTGGGGCACACCGACGACGCCGTCGTCGGGCTCGTCGCCGCGCTCGCCTTTCCCGAGCGCGTCGCGCGCGCCCAGGGCGAAGGCACCTTCCTCATGGCCTCCGGGACCGGGGCCGAACTCGGCGGCGGGTCGGGGCTGCGCAGTGCTCCCTGGCTGGCCGTCGCCGTCGCGGACCGGCCCGCGCATGCCGCGTCGGCGCGGGTGCGGCTCGCCGCCGTCATCGACGAGGACACCGCCCGCAGTGCCGCCGCGCATCTGCTCGTCGCGGGCGAGGAGGTCCACTGGGAGAGCGGCGATGTCGTCGCCCGCGAGGTGGAACGGCTGGGTGCCGTCCAGCTCTCCGTCCGCGCGCTGAAGGATCCGGACCCCTCTCTCGTACGCGCGGCGCTGCTCGACGGGCTACGGCGCGAGGGGCTCGGGCTGCTGCGCTGGACCCGCGACTCGGAGGGCCTGCGCGAGCGGCTCGCCTTTCTGCACCGGGTGTTGGGCGCACCCTGGCCGGACGTGTCGGACGCCGCGCTGCTGGACCGTACCGAGGAGTGGCTGGAACCGGAGCTGTCGCGGGCGCGGCGGCGGGCCGATCTCGGGCGTATCCAGGCGGCGCAGGCACTCCAGCGGCTGCTGCCGTGGGCGAGCGGGGACGCGGCGCGCCTCGACGAGCTGGCGCCCGAGCGGATCGAGGTACCGAGCGGTTCGCGGATCCGGGTCGAGTACGGCGGGGAGCAGCCGGTCCTGGCGGTCAAGCTGCAGGAGCTGTTCGGCCTGCGCGAGACGCCCACGGTCTCGGGCGTGCCGGTGCTGGTGCATCTGCTCTCGCCCGCCGGGCGGCCCGCGGCCGTCACCGCGGACCTGGCCTCGTTCTGGAGGGACGGATACCGGTCCGTACGGGCCGAGTTGCGCGGCCGCTACCCCAAGCACCCCTGGCCGGAGGATCCTTCGACGGCCGAGCCGACCCGGTACACCAAGGCACGCCTCAACCGGGACACCACCTAGCGGCGAAGGCCGTCAGGCGGGGACCGGCTCCGGATCGCGGTCCGCAGCGGGTGTCCGCGGCCGGCGGCTGCGGGCCTCCAGGAACAGCGCGAGCGCCAGCAGCCCGGTGCCGAGCACGACGAAGCCCCAGGGCAGATACGAGGTCATCAGCAGCACCATCCGGCGGTTCGACGTGATCAGGTCGACCGTGTGGTCCACATAGTCGGGGCGCATCTTCACATGCCCGGCGAACGCGGTGACCTTGTCCCGCCCGCCCAGCAGGGTGCCGCCGCGCAGCTCCTCCTGGTGGATCTCCTCGCCGTTGACGGGACCGCCGGTGACCGGGTCGACCCAGAACATCCGCTTCGTCGTGTACCAGCGGGTGGTTCCCGTCTGCTTCTCCAGCGTGGTCGCGTCGACGCCGGGGATAGGCATCTTCTTCGGGTAGGGCACCTTGGTCCAGGGGATGGTCTGCTCGAAGTAGTAGACCTCGAGCCCGCGGAACGTACGCGTCCCCCTGTAGTGGATGGGCGCGGACGTACGGGTCTGGGCGTCGAAGTACTCGTAGTCCCGCTTCTCGGTGAGGAAGGGCCACTTGAACTCGATGCCCTCGCGCCGGACCGCGTCCCCGTCGACCATTTCCCCGGTGGCGTGCACGGGTGCCTGACTGTGGGCGTCGAAGATGTAGCGCTCGGGAATCTGGGAGACCATCTTGCCGTCGGGTCCCTCGACGTAGGAGAGGGAGTCCCAGACGACGACATCGCGGCCCGCGCTGCGCTCGATCTTCTCGGACTCCTCCACATTGCCCTTGAGGGTCTGCACGATGGTGACCTTGGCGACCTGCTTCGCCTGGAGGGTGCCGTAGTCGAGGAGGGTCGCGGGCTTCGCCTCCAGCACCATCTCCTGGTACTGGCTGGGCGGGATCTTCACCAGCCGCGGGAACGCGTACCAGCGCAGCAGCGGTGACAGCGCGGTGAAGAAGACGGCGAAGGCAAGGAGTACGAGGCTCACTCTGCGGCGCATGGTCCCCTCCCTCCTACTTCTTGGGGCCGGGGACGCTGGTCAGCAGCGGCTTCGGAGAGGTCTCGCCGGGCGGCGCGCCGATCGCCGAAATGGCGACGACCAGGACGAGGGCGGCGGCAAGCCCGATGGCGGCGGCGACGAGGGCGCGCATGCTCGGCCTCCCGGGGGCTCGGATCCGGACGGATCTGATACAGCGTCAGGGCGGGGGCACCGTAGCAATCGAGCCGCGAGATGAGAACACGTTGCACCGCCCCTGTGCCGACGGGCGGCACAGGGGCGGTGCGGGAGCTGCTGGGTCAGGCCGCCGGTGCGGCGACCTTGAGCTCGATGGTCACGCTTGCGCCGCCCGCCGTGGTGAGGCGGAGCAGGAAGGTGCCCGTCTGGTCGTCCGCGTAGATCTTCGGGAGCTGCAGGACGCCGTTGGCGTCGGTCTTCAGGTCCGTGAGGGTACGGATCACGTTGCCCTGTGCGTCCTTGAAGTGGGGGCCCTTGTCGTTCACGGCCGGATTGTCCGCGGCGGTGATCATGGTGGCGGTGACCGCGACGCCCGCGGCGATGGCGCCCTTGTAGGTGGCCTTGACCTGGCAGGTGTCCGCGAACTCCGTGCCGGGGGCGGCCGTGAGGACCTTGTCGTCGGTCCTCGCGATGGCGTCCGCCGCCCGGACGGTGACGGTCGCGGTGAAATCGGCAGGCGGCAGCACCCGGCCCCCCTCGACCGTCGCCCGGACGGTGAAGTAGCCGGTCTTCTCGCCCGCGTGCAGGGTGGGCGATGTGACCGTGCCGTCGGCGCCGGTGGAGAGGACCACGGCCGCTTTCCCGCCGGTGAAGCGGGTGTCGGTGTCGCCGACGATCTCGAAACGGACGGCCTGGAACGGGACAGCCTTGCCCGCGGTGTTCTTCACCCGCACCGTGGGCCGCCCGGTGAAGTCGTGGCTGGCCATGGCGCTCAGCTCACCGGTGCCCGCGTCCTCGATACGCGCCACCGGCGACGGGGTCGGCGTGGGTGTCGGCGTGGGTGTCGGGGTCGGGGTCGGCTTGGGGGTGGTGGTGCCGGGCTTCGGCGGCGTGGGCGTCGGCGTCGGGGTGCCGCTGGGCGTGGGCGTGGGGGTGCTGCCGGGCGAGGTCTCGGGGTCGCTGCCGGGGCCGTTGGAGATCGGCAGCACACCGGCGCCGTCCGGGACCTCGTGGGTGCCGCGCTTGTAGTACTCGAACCAGGACAGGACCGTACGCAGATACTCCTGCGAGTGGTTGTAGCCCAGGATCGCCCTGTCGAGATCGGACCTGACCGCCAGGTCCCGGCCGTCGGCGCACAGATAGCGCCCGGCGGCGAGCGCGGCGTCGTAGATGTTGTTCGGGTCGCGGCGGCCGTCGGCGTTGGCGTCCTGGCCCCACCTCTCCCAGGTGGAGGGGATGAACTGCATCGGGCCGACCGCGCGGTCGTGCGTCGAGTCGCCGTCGTACGCGCCGTTGTCGGTGTCCGAAATGTTCGCGAAGCCGACCCCGTTGAGGACCGGGCCGAGGATCGGCGAGAGCGTGGTGCCGTTGGCGTCGACATTGCCGCCGCGCGCCTGGCCCGACTCCACCTTGCCGATGGCGGCGAGCAGTTGCCACGGCACATGGCAGCCGGGATCGGAGGCGGCTATGGTCCGCTCGGCCTGCTTGTACGCGGCGAGGACGGTGGCCGGAATGCCCGATTCCGTCGGACCGGTCACGGGGAGGTCCCCGGAAGTGCCCGGTTTGTCGGGGGTGCTCAGCGGCGGAAGGTCCGTGTAGTACGGGGAGTTGCCGGTGACCGGGGTGCCGGGCGGCGGGGTGGCGTCGGAAGCCCCCTGGCTGTCGCCCGTGGTGGCATGCGTGATGCCGGGAGCCCCTGAGGCGGAGAGTGCGGCCACGGCGGCCGCTGCCACGGCTGTGGTGGTGGCTCCCCTGCGCAGTCGGCGGCCGAATTGCGCTGCCATACGTCTGTTCCCTCCCCGTAGGCGGCGTCGGCGCTCCCCAGCGCCGGACTCAGGTGACCCTACGGCAACTACACACCCCGGGGCACCGGCCCCTGACCGCTTTTCACCAGCTCGCCACCTGCCGGTCGCCCGCAGTGCGGAGTTCGAACCCGGAGTTCGGCTCCCGAGTTCGAGCATCACGCATACTGGCGTCGTTGATCGATAAGGGTCGACAAGGGTCCAAAGCGTTCCAGGGGGGCACGACCATGCCGTTCACGCTGAGCCATGCCGCGGCGGTACTGCCGGGCATCCGCAAGGACGGGGCCGCGCGCGGACCGCTGCTCGCATCGGCGCTCGTGATGGGCTCGTTCGCCCCCGACATGACGTACTTCGCGGCCACCGCCGTCCCGGGCGGCATGGAGTTCGGGACGTTCACCCATGCCCCGCTCGGGGTGCTGACCGTGGACGTGGCGATCACGGCGGCGCTGGTGGCGGTGTGGGTGATGGTGCGTGAGCCACTGCTGGCACTGCTGCCGACCGCCTGGCAGGGGCGTGTTCACGCGTTCGTACGCGGGAGTGCGCAGCGCCGCACGGACCGGCGGCCCGTGGCCATGGCGGCGCGGTTCTATGTATCGGCGGTGCTGGGCGCGACCACGCATGTGATGTGGGACGCCTTCACCCACCACGGCGAGTGGGGCACACGTCTGCTGCCGGTCCTGAACGAGACGGTGGCGGGGATGCCCCTCTTCTCGTATGCGCAGTACGGCAGTTCGGTGCTGGGTCTGGTGGCGCTGGTGTGGTTCGCGGCGTCCGCGCTGCGTCAGCAGGCCCCGGTCACGGCGCCCCCGTCGGTGCGGCTGCTCGACGCACGGGGCCGGTGGCTCGCGTCGGCGCTGCTGGCAGGGTGCGTGCTGCTCGGCGTCATCCAGCGGTGCGCGCGCTGGTACGCGTACTACGGGCAGGCCGACTCGCCCCTGGACATCATCCCGACGGCGTGCTTCGGGGCGGGGGCGGGGCTGGCGGTGGGGCTTGTGCTGTACGGGGCGGGGATGCGGTGGCGCGGGCGCGCGGTGGAGCGGGTCTGAGAGGCGGGCGCTGCGCCTGCGGCGGGCCTGTTCCCCAGACCCCCGTACGCGACCTTCGGCCGCATGTCCTCAAACGCCGGACGGGCTGAATAATTCAGCCCCTCCGGCGTTTGAGGAGCGGGGTCCGGGGCGGAGCCCCGGCGGACGGCCCCCGCGGGACCCGCGTCAGTGCGCCGCCGACTCCCAGTCCGCGCCCACTCCCACCGAGACGTCCAGCGGCGCGCTCAGCGACACCGCCGCGGACATCTCCTTGCGGACCAGCTCCTCAACCCTCTCGCGCTCGCCCGGCGAGATCTCCAGCACGATTTCGTCGTGGACCTGGAGCAGCAGCCGGGAGGAGAGCTTCGCCTCCCTCAGCGCCCGGTCGACGTTCAGCATCGCGACCTTGACGATGTCCGCCGCGGTGCCCTGGATCGGGGCGTTGAGCGCCATCCGCTCGGCCGCCTCGCGGCGCTGGCGGTTGTCGCTGTTCAGGTCGGGCAGGTAGCGGCGGCGGCCGAGCATCGTCTCGGTGTAACCGGTCACCCGGGCCTCCACGACGACGCGGTGCAGATAGTCGCGTACGCCGCCGAAGCGCTCGAAGTAGGTGTCCATCAGGCCGCGCGCCTCGGCCGGCTCGATGTTCAGCTGCTGGGCGAGGCCGAACGCCGAGAGCCCGTAGGCCAGTCCGTACGACATCGCCTTGATCTTGCGGCGCATCTCGGCGTCGACGGCGGACTTGTCCACGCTGAACACCTGTGAGGCGACGGTGGTGTGCAGGTCCTCGCCGGAGGCGAACGCCTCCAGCAGGCCCTCGTCCTCCGACAGGTGCGCCATCACGCGCAGCTCGATCTGGCTGTAGTCCGCCGTCATCAGGGACTCGAAGCCCTCGCCGACCACGAAGCCACGGCGGATCGCGCGGCCCTCGTCGGTGCGCACGGGTACGTTCTGCAGGTTCGGGTCGGTGGAGGACAGGCGGCCGGTCGCGGCGACGATCTGGCTGAAGCTGGTGTGGACCCGGCCGTCCGCCGCGATCGTCTTGACCAGGCCTTCGACGGTGACCCGCAGCTTCGCCTGCTCGCGGTGGCGCAGCATGAGGACCGGCAGCTCGTGCTCGGTCTGGGTGGCCAGCCAGGCCAGCGCGTCCGCGTCCGTGGTGTAACCGGTCTTGGTCTTCTTGGTCTTGGGGAGATTCAGCTCGCCGAAGAGGACTTCCTGGAGCTGCTTGGGCGAGCCGAGGTTGAACTCGTGCCCGACGGAGGCGTGCGCCTCCTTCACGGCCTGCTGCACGGCACCCGCGAACTGCTGCTCCATGGCCTCCAGATGGGGCCGGTCGGCGGCGATGCCGTGCCGCTCCATGCGGGCGAGCAGGGCGGAGGTGGGCAGTTCGACGTCGTGCAGCAGCTCGGCCGCGCCGACCTCGGCCAGTCGCTCGGTGAAGGCGTCGCCGAGGTCGAGGACCGCGCGGGCCTGGGACATCAGGGCGTCGGCCTCGGCCTGCTCGTCCTCCGAGCCGAAGGCGAGCTGGCCGTCGGCAGCCGCGGGGGCGAGCTCGCGGCCCAGATACTCCACGGAGAGCGCGTCCAGCGCGAAGGAGCGGCGGCCCGGCTTGACCAGATAGGCGGCGAGCGCGGTGTCCATGGTGACGCCGTCGATGCGCCAGCCGTGCTCGGGGAACACCCGCATCGCGTTCTTGGCGTTGTGCATGACCTTCGGCCGGTCGGCGTCCGCGATCCAGTCGGCGAAGGCACGCTCGTCGGCTTCGTCGAGCTGGGTGGTGTCGAACCAGGCGGCCGGGCCCGCGGCGGAGGCGAGCGCGATCTCGGTGACACTGCCGGTGCCCAGCGCCCAGGTGTCGACGGTGGCCACGCCGAGCGGCTGGGTGCCGTGCTCCTGGAGCCAGGGGGCGAGCTCGCCGGTGCCGAGGACCGTGCCGTCCAGCTCGACGCCCGCGGCGGGGGCCGGGGCCTCGTCCTCCTGCGCGCCCGGGTCGACGGCGAGGAGCCGCTCGCGAAGGCTCGGGTTCCGGATCTCCAGTACTTCCAGGAACCCCTTCAGCGCGGTCCTGTCGTACGGCGCCCGCTCCAGGTCCGCGACGGACTTCGGCAGCTCCACGTCCCGTACCAGCTCGGTGAGATGGCGGTTGAGCTTGACCGATTCCAGGTGGTCGCGCAGTGCCTGGCCGACCTTGCCGTTGACCTCGTCGGCGCGCTCCACCAGCTCCGCGAACGAACCGAACTGACTGATCCACTTCGTGGCGGTCTTCTCACCGACACCGGGGATTCCGGGCAGGTTGTCCGACGGGTCGCCGCGCAGGGCCGCGAAGTCCGGGTACTGCTCGGGGGTCAGTCCGTACTTCTCCTGGACCTTCTCCGGGGTGAAGCGGGTCAGCTCGGAGACGCCCTTGGTGGGGTAGAGCACGGTGGTGTGCTCACTGACCAGCTGGAAGGAGTCCCGGTCCCCGGTGACGATCAGCACGTCGAAGCCGGCGGCCTCGGCCTGGGTGGCGAGGGTGGCGATGATGTCGTCGGCCTCGAAGCCGTCCACCGCGAACCTTACGGCGTTCATGGTGTCGAGGAGCTCGCCGATCAGCTCGACCTGGCCCTTGAACTCGTCAGGGGTCTTGGAGCGGTTCGCCTTGTACTCGGGGAAGTCCTGCGAGCGCCACGTCTTGCGGGAGACGTCGAACGCCACCGCGAAATGCGTGGGCGACTCGTCGCGCAGCGTGTTCGCCAGCATCGACGCGAAGCCGTAGATGGCGTTGGTCGGCTGGCCGGTCGCGGTCGTGAAATTCTCCGCGGGCAGCGCGAAGAACGCCCGGTACGCCAGGGAGTGCCCGTCCATGAGGAGCAGGCGAGGTCGGTTGTCTGCGGTCTTCTTCGATGCTGTCTCAGCCACGTCCACGATCCTGCCACGTGCCACTGACATTCCCGACCGTGGGAAGAGCGTGACAGGATCGAAGGCGTACGCAGCACACGCAGGCTCGAGGGAGAGCGCGATGGCCAGCAAGCCGCCCGCAGGTGATCCGGTCCAGGACGCGCCACAGGTCACGGCCCCGCAGCACGCGGCCGCGGGCCTCCCCGCCATCGGGCACACGCTGCGCATGGCTCAGCAGCAGATGGGAGTGCGCCGCAGTGCGCAGACGCTCCTCAAGGTCAACCAGAAGGACGGCTTCGACTGTCCGGGCTGCGCCTGGCCGGAGAGCGACAAGCGGCACACGGCGGAGTTCTGCGAGAACGGAGCGAAGGCGGTCGCCGAGGAGGCGACTCTGCGGCGGGTGACCCCCGAGTTCTTCGCGGCGCACAGCCTCGCGGACCTTGCTTCCCGCAGCGGGTACTGGCTGGGACAGCAGGGCCGTATCACCCAGCCCATGTACCTTCCCGAGGGCGCGGACCAGTACGAACCGGTCAGCTGGGAGCGGGCCTTCGCGATCATCGCCGAGGAGCTCACCGCGCTGGACTCCCCCGACGAAGCGCTCTTCTACACCTCCGGCCGCACCAGCAACGAGGCCGCCTTCCTGTTCCAGCTCTTCGCCCGCGAGTTCGGCACCAACAATCTCCCCGACTGCTCCAACATGTGCCACGAGTCCTCGGGCTCGGCGCTCACCGAGACGATCGGCATCGGCAAGGGCAGCGTCTCGCTGGAGGATCTCCACCAGGCGGATCTGATCATCGTGGCCGGGCAGAACCCGGGCACCAACCACCCCCGGATGCTCAGCGCCCTGGAGAAGGCCAAGAACGCGGGCGCGAAGATCATTTCGGTGAACCCGCTTCCCGAGGCCGGTATGGAGCGGTTCAAGAATCCGCAGACGCCGCAAGGCATGCTCAAGGGGACCGCTCTCAACGATCTCTTCCTGCAGATCCGCATCGGCGGCGACCAGGCACTGTTCCGGCTGCTGAACAAGCTGATCCTGGAGACCGAGGGCGCGGTCGACGAGGAGTTCGTACGCGAACACACCCATGGGTACGAGGAGTTCACCGCGGCGGCCGCTGCCGCCGACTGGGACGAGACGCTGGCCGCGACCGGCCTTGGGCGGGCCGAGATCGAGCGTGCCCTCGCCATGGTCCTCGCGTCCCGGCGCACCATCGTGTGCTGGGCGATGGGCCTGACCCAGCACAAGCACGCCGTGGTGACCATCCGCGAGGTGGTCAACTTCCTGCTGCTGCGCGGCAACATCGGCCGCCCGGGCGCGGGCGTCTGCCCGGTGCGCGGGCACTCCAACGTCCAGGGCGACCGCACGATGGGCATCTTCGAGCGGCCCTCGCCCGCCTTCCTGGACGCTCTGGAGAAGGAGTTCGGCTTCGCCCCGCCGCGCCACCACGGCTTCGACGTCGTACGGTCCATCCAGGCGCTGCGGGACGGCGAGGCGAAGGTGTTCTTCGCCATGGGCGGCAACTTCGTGGCGGCGACTCCCGACACCGAGGTCACCGAGGCGGCGATGCGGCGGGCCCGCCTGACCGTCCATGTGTCGACCAAGCTGAACCGTTCGCACACGGTGACGGGCAGCCGGGCGCTGATCCTGCCCACCCTCGGCCGTACCGACAAGGACATCCAGGCCGGCGGCCGGCAAGTGGTGACCGTCGAGGACTCGATGGGCATGGTGCACGCCTCCCGCGGCAACCTCACCCCGGCGAGCCCCCTTCTGCTCTCCGAACCGGCGATCGTGACCAGGCTGGCGCGCGCGGTCCTCGGCCCCTCCTCGGCGACGCCCTGGGAGGACTTCGAGAAGGACTACGGGACGATCCGCGACCGCATCGCGCGCGTAGTGCCCGGTTTCGAGGACTTCAACGCCAAGATCGCCCGTCCCGGCGGCTTCGCACTCCCCCACGCCCCGCGCGACGAGCGCCGCTTCCCCACCGCCACGGGGAAGGCCAATTTCACGGCGGCGCCGGTCGAGTTCCCCCAGGTGCCCGCGGGCCGGCTGCTGCTGCAGACGCTGCGCTCGCACGATCAGTACAACACCACGATCTACGGTCTCGACGACCGCTACCGGGGCATCAAGGGCGGCCGCCGGGTCGTCCTGGTGAACCCGGAGGACGCTCAGGAGCTGGGCCTCGCGGACGGTTCCTACACCGATCTGGTCAGCGAGTGGAAGGACGGCGTGGAGCGCCGAGCCCCCGGCTTCCGGGTGGTGCACTACCCCACCGCCAGGGGCTGCGCGGCCGCGTACTACCCGGAGACCAATGTGCTCATCCCGCTGGACTCCACGGCCGACACCAGCAACACCCCGGCGAGCAAGTCCGTGCTGATCCGCTTCGAGCGCCCGCAGTGACGGCCGGGCGCCCGCGCGTGAGGAGCACTCGCGGGAAAGGCACCTCCCGCTAAGCGTTCGCTCAGGCATCTGATAAGACGGTGCACACAGCACGCAACGTACCGAGATCGGAGCCGGACCCCCATGGGCGAGCAGAGAACCGTGAAGTTCCCGCAAGAGGTCATCGACGAATACGCAGCGCTCGGGGTCGACCTGCCCGCGCTGTTCTCCGCCGGGGATCTGGGCAATCGCATGGGCGTCGAGATCGTCGAGGCCTCGGCGGACCGTGTCGTGGGCACGATGCCGGTCGAGGGCAACACCCAGCCGTACGGACTGCTGCACGGCGGCGCCTCCGCCGTCCTCGCGGAGACTCTCGGCTCGATCGGCTCGATGCTCCACGGCGGGACCACCAAGATCGCCGTCGGCGTCGACCTCAACTGCACCCACCACCGTGGTGTCCGGTCCGGCCTGGTCACGGGCGTGGCGACACCCGTGCACCGCGGCCGCTCCACGGCGACGTTCGAGATCGTCATCTCCGACGAGCAGGACAAGCGGGTCTGCACGGCCCGTCTGACGTGCCTGCTGCGCGATGCCGCGGGTCCGGCCGGGGGCTGACCGTCCCGGCCATTGTCGCGCCCCGGGCCGGCGTCTAGCGTTCCTCGTATGAGGCCAGGACCACCGCCCCGGGGCGGGCTGTTGCTCGTGTGCGCGCTCGCGTTCGCGATCGCCGCCCTCGCCGGCTGCGGGGGCGGCTCGCGCGGCGAGGGCCGTTCATCCCCTTCGCCTCGGACCACGTCCCCGGAGAAGCTGTGCGAGCAGCTGATATCCCACTGGGCACGGGTCGTGCTCGACGGCGGGAAGCAGGCCAACCTGGACTACCAGGCCATGGGTCTGTCCGACGGCCAGAACCGGATCCTGCTGGACGTCACGGCCGCCGCACGCGCCGAGCAGAGGCGCCAAGGGCAGGCTGCCGCACGGAAATTGATTGACAGTCAGGCTGCAGCCCGGTGCGCCGAGCGCTACCGTGACGGGACCCCGACTGGAGGCCCCTGGCAATGAGCGGAGTCGGCCCGGTGGAGCCGGGCGATGGCACGTACGCGCCGGACGACGACTTCGCTCCCTCTCCGGTTCGGCTCGCGAACAGCCGGGCGGCCGACTTCGCGGCGCGACATCATCCCGCCCTCCTTGCCGCCGCCCTGGCGGGGATCCTCGCCGCGGGAGCGTCGTACCTCTATGTGACCCGGCCGACGCCGCCCCCGCCGCCGCCCACGCCGTGGCCGGCGCAAGCGGTCGCGCTGGCTTACGAGGCACCCGCCCGGCCGGTCGCAGCGGACGACTCGTTCGACTTCACCGTCACGTTCAGTACGACCTCAGGACCCCCGGTCACGGTGGAGCGGATTACCCAGACCTCGGCAGGTCTGTGGGTGTCGAGCAATCCTTTGACGCCGTTCACTGTGAGTTCTGGAAAGCCACGCAAAGTACTCGTTACGGTTCACGTGTCGGAATGCCGATCAGTGGCACGGAATGCCGGGCTTCCTTTCCTCGACGTAACACTGCGTAATGCTCGCGCAATCCAAGAACACAGTTACATTCTGGGCGATCGGTACGCCCGAGACCTGGCCAGAGCGGTTGGCACTGCGTGCCACCAAGGTCAGATGTCAGGACTCAAACCCACGAACGGTCCTGCACGTTCTCAGCATGCGGACAAGACGAACCGGCCTGAATTCCCCCGTTCCACCCTCGAAAATCCGCTATCCATTACGTCGCGGCATAACAAGAGCGTCACATCATTGCCCAGACCACTCCACCTCCCCCAATACCGCGCTTAGAGTCACCGCCAGTCACCGCGCCGCCGGATTACCTCAGAGTTCGGTTCCAGCGCTCGACTCGGTACGTCCCATGGGGGGCGGCCGTGCCAGGTGAAAGGACTGATCGTGCGTCAACGTTCGCTAGTAGCCATCACGGCTGCGCTCACCGCGGGAGCCTTGTCGCTCACCGCCTGTGGCTCGCGCGACGACAAGAACAGTGGGGCCGAGGGCGGCGGTACCACGGTCGTCATCGGCATCGATGCCCCGCTGACCGGTGAGCTCTCCGCTCTGGGTCTCGGCATCAAGAACTCTGTCGACCTCGCGGCCAAGCAGGCCAACGCCAAGAAGTACGTCAACGGCATCACCTTCAAGGTGGAAGCCTTCGACGACCAGGCCCAGCCGTCCTCCGGACAGCAGAACGCCACCAAGTTCGTCGCCAACAAGGACGTCCTCGGTGTCGTCGGCCCGCTGAACTCCTCCGTGGCCGAGTCCATGCAGAAGGTCTTCGACGACGCGAAGCTCGCCCAGGTCTCGCCCGCCAACACCAACCCGGCCCTGACCCAGGGGCCGAAGTGGAACGGCGGCGAGAAGGCTCGCCCGTACAAGTCGTACTTCCGCACCGCGACGACGGACGCGATCCAGGGTCCGTTCGCCGCGCAGTACCTCTTCAACGATGCCAAGAAGAAGAACGTCTTCATCATCGATGACAAGAAGACGTACGGCGCCGGTCTCGCCGCCACCTTCAAGGCGGAGTTCGAGAAGCTCGGCGGCAAGGTCGCGGGCACCGAGCACGTGAACCCTGACACCAAGGACTTCGCGGCCGTCGTCACCCAGATCAAGAGCTCCAAGGCCGACGTCGTCTACTACGGCGGCGAGTACCCGGTCGCGGGCCCGCTCAGCAAGCAGATCAAGAAGTCGGGTGCCGCGATCCCGCTCGCCGGCGGCGACGGCATCTACAGTGCCGACTTCATCAAGCTCTCCGGCAAGGAGGGCGTGGGCGACCTCGCCACCTCCGTCGGCGCGCCGGTCGAGGAGCTCCCCTCGGCCAAGGACTTCGTGGCCAACTACAAGGCGGCCGGTTACAAGGAGGCCTACGAGGCCTACGGCGGCTACTCGTACGACTCCGCCTGGTCGATCATCGAGGCCGTGAAGAAGGTCGTCGAGGGCAATGACGGCAAGCTTCCCTCCGATGCCCGCGCCAAGGTCATCGAGGCCCTGCAGGGTGTTTCCTTCGACGGTGTGACCGGCAAGGTCGCCTTCGACGAGTTCGGTGACGCCACCAACAAGCAGCTCACGGTCTACAAGTACGAGGGCACTGCCTGGAAGGCCGTCAAGTCCGGCACGTTCGCCGGCTGATCGTCAGTCCGTAACACCTCACCTGCCGCGCGGGGCGTCGCAAGACAAGCGCCCCGCGCGGTGTCACATCCGTCGAAAGACTCGGAGGACCTGCGGTGCACGAACTGCCGCAACAGCTGGTCAACGGCCTGCTACTGGGATCCATGTACGGGCTCGTCGCCATCGGCTACACGATGGTTTATGGCATTGTCCAGCTCATCAACTTCGCCCATGGCGAGATCTTCATGACCGGAGGGTTCGGGGCCCTCACGGTCTGGCTCATCCTTCCCACCGGCACCACCATGTGGCTGGCTCTGCCGCTCATGCTGGTCGGAGCGATCATCGTCGCCACCACCATCGCGGTCGGCGCGGAACGCTTCGCCTACCGTCCACTTCGCACCGCACCCCGCCTCGCCCCGCTCATCACCGCCATCGGCCTCTCCCTGGCCCTTCAGCAGGCGGTGTGGGCCTGGTACCCCGAGGCGAAGTCCTCCCGTACCTTCCCCGAAATCCCCGGCGGCCCGTTCCACTTCGGCAGCATCACCATCCAGACCGGTGACGTCTTCCTGCTGATAGCCGCCCCCATCTGCATGGCGATCCTCGCCTTCTTCGTCATGAAGACCCGCACCGGACGCGGTATGCAGGCCACTGCCCAGGATCCGGACACGGCCAAGCTCATGGGCATCAACACCGACCGCATCATCGTGGTCGCGTTCGCCCTCGGCGCGGCATTCGCCGCCGTCGGAGCCGTCGCGTACGGCCTCAAGTACGGCGAAGTCAACTTCCGCATGGGCTTCATCCTCGGTCTCAAGGCGTTCACCGCGGCCGTCCTCGGCGGTATCGGCAACATCTACGGCGCCATGCTCGGCGGTCTCGCCCTGGGCATCGCCGAAACCATGGCCACGGCCTACATCAACGACATCCCCGGCATGCAGCAGCTCGGCGGCCAGTCCTGGGCCGACGTCTGGGCCTTCGTACTTCTCATCGTCGTGCTCCTCGTCAGGCCACAGGGCCTCCTCGGCGAGCGCGTCGCGGACAGGGCGTGACACCGATGACGACACAGACCACGACCGCGGACACTCCGCGTACCCCGGCCGACAGCGCACAGACGGGCCTCATCGCCCTCCCGCCGCACATCGCGCGAGCGGTGGCAACCGGCGGCGGCGCTCTCACCGTCATCTCCGCGTTCCTCGCCTGGACCTGGACAGCCGCCTTCCCCGGCGACCTCACGGTCTACGGATACCCGGGCGGACTCCAGTGGCTCGTCCTCATCGCGGGCGCACTGACCACCCTGTTCGGACTCTCCTCGTACGGGGTCAAGGGCCTGAAGTGGCTCGCCCCCGCGGGTGCCGACAGCTCCATCAGGCTCGCCGCACTCGCCGCCTTCTCCACCACCTGGTTCACGCTGATCGCCATCAGCTACCAGCTCGGCGGCCTCGCCAACCTCGAGCCCGGCGGCTTCATCGCGGGAATCGCCACCCTGGCCACCCTCATCGGCGCCCTCGCGCTGCCCTTCGAGCGCCCGGAGCCCGACCCGGCGGACCCCGACGACGCCGGCTGGGACCAGTTCCGGCACAACGCCCGCGCCTCCTTCACCACCTTCAAGGCGGCCTTCGCCAGCGGCACCGCACCGGCCCCCCGCAAGATGTCCTCCTACGTCGAGATCCTGCTCATCGTCGCGGCACTCAGCTTCGGCCTGGTCGTCTTCACGTACGGCATCGGCACCGAGTACGACGAGCTGTTCATCGGCTTCCTCATCACCGCCGGTTTCGGCTTCGCCGCCCTCTTCAAGGCCGGCCTGGTCAGCCAGCTGTCCGTGCTCACCGCACGGCACCGCACGGTGACGATGGCGGGCGCCTTCGCCACGGCCGCCGCGTTCCCCTTCACGCAGTCCGACGACCAGTACGCGACCATCGGCGTCTACATCCTGATCTTCGCCACCGTCGCCCTCGGTCTGAACATCGTCGTCGGCCTCGCCGGACTCCTCGACCTCGGTTACGTCGCCTTCCTCGGCGTCGGCGCGTACGCCGCGGCCATGGTCTCCGGATCGCCGTCCTCGCCGTTCGACGTCCACTTCCCCTTCTGGGGAGCGGTCCTCGTCGGCGCCACCGCGTCCATGGTCTTCGGCGTCCTCATCGGCGCCCCGACCCTGCGACTGCGCGGCGACTACCTCGCGATCGTGACGCTCGGCTTCGGTGAGATCTTCCGGATCACCGTCAACAACCTCGACGGCACCTCCGGCCCCGACATCACCAACGGGTCCAACGGCATCTCGTCGATCCCGAACCTGCAGATGTTCGGCTTCGACTTCGGGATCGAGCACAGCATCTTCGGCGTCACCATCGGCCGGTTCGCGAACTACTTCTTCCTGATGCTGCTGATCACCCTGATCGTCGTGGTGGTCTTCCGCCGCAGCGGTGACTCCCGCATCGGCCGCGCCTGGATCGCGATCCGCGAGGACGAGACCGCGGCGCTCGCCATGGGCATCAACGGCTTCCGGGTCAAGCTCATCGCGTTCGCTCTCGGTGCGACCCTCGCCGGCCTCGCCGGTACGGTCCAGGCCCACGTCACCTACACCGTGACGCCCGAGCAGTACCAGTTCGCCCACGTCGTCCCGCCGAACTCGGCCTTCCTGCTGGCCGCGGTCGTCCTCGGCGGCATGGGAACGATCAGCGGACCGCTCGTCGGCGCCGCGCTGCTCTACCTGATCCCCGCCAAGCTGCAGTTCCTCGGCGACTACCAGCTTCTCGCCTTCGGCCTCGCGCTCGTACTCCTGATGCGCTTCCGGCCCGAGGGACTCATCCCCAACCGGCGCCGCCAGCTCGAGTTCCACGAATCCGCGGAAGCGCCCACAGTCCTCAGCAAGACAGGGGTCTGATCCATGACCACCGACACCACCACGAAGGGCACCGCCCCGGCCACCGCGCCCGGCGAGACGGTCCTCGACGCCCGCGGCGTCACCATGCGCTTCGGCGGCCTCACCGCCGTGCGCTCGGTCGACCTCACCGTCAACAGCGGCGAGATCGTCGGCCTCATCGGCCCCAACGGCGCGGGGAAGACCACCTTCTTCAACTGCCTCACCGGTCTTTACATCCCCACCGAGGGCGAGGTCCGCTACAAGGGCACCGTCCTCCCCTCCAAGTCATTCAAGGTCACGGCTGCGGGCGTCGCGCGCACGTTCCAGAACATCCGCCTCTTCGGCAACATGACCGTTCTGGAGAATGTGCTCGTCGGCCGCCACACCCGTACCAACGAAGGCCTCTGGTCCGCACTCCTGCGCGGCCCCGGCTTCCACAAGGCCGAAGCCAAGTCCAAGGCACGGGCCATGGAACTCCTCGAGTTCATCGGCCTCGCCGAGAAGGCCGAGCACCTCGCGCGCAACCTCCCCTACGGCGAGCAGCGCAAGCTCGAGATCGCGCGGGCCCTGGCCAGCGACCCCGGCCTGCTCCTCCTCGACGAGCCGACGGCCGGCATGAACCCGCAGGAGACCCGGGCGACCGAGGAACTGGTCTTCGCCATCCGGGACATGGGCATCGCCGTCCTCGTCATCGAGCACGACATGCGCTTCATCTTCAACCTGTGCGACCGCGTCGCGGTACTCGTCCAGGGCGAGAAGCTCGTCGAGGGCGACAGCGAAACCGTCCAGGGAGACGAACGCGTCATCGCCGCCTACCTCGGAGAGCCCTTCGAGGGCGCCCCGGGCGAGGAAGAAGCAGCGGAAGTGGAAGCGGCTGAAACCGGGACCACCGGATCCGCAGGCAAGGAGAACGACTGATGACCGCACTTCTCGAAGTCGAGGACCTGCGCGTCGCCTACGGCAAGATCGAGGCCGTCAAAGGCATCTCGTTCAGCGTCGAGGCCGGCGAGGTCGTCACCCTCATCGGCACCAACGGCGCCGGTAAGACCACCACGCTGCGCACCCTCTCGGGCCTTCTGAAGCCCGTCGGCGGCCAGGTCAAGTTCAACGGCAAGTCCCTCAAGAAGGTGCCGGCCCACCAGATCGTCTCCCTCGGGCTCGCACACTCCCCCGAGGGGCGGCACATCTTCCCGCGCATGTCCATCGAGGACAATCTGCGGCTCGGCGCCTTCCTCCGCAACGACAAGGCGGGCATCGAGAAGGACATGCAGCGCGCCTACGACCTGTTCCCGATTCTGGGAGAGCGCAGGAAGCAGGCCGCGGGCACGCTGTCCGGCGGCGAGCAGCAGATGCTCGCCATGGGCCGGGCGCTGATGTCGCAGCCGAAGCTGCTCATGCTGGACGAGCCCTCGATGGGCCTGTCCCCGATCATGATGCAGAAGATCATGGCGACGATCGTCGAGCTCAAGGCCCAGGGCACCACGATTCTGCTCGTCGAGCAGAACGCCCAGGCCGCCCTCTCCCTGGCCGACCAGGCTCACGTCATGGAGATCGGCACCATCAAGCTCTCCGGCCCCGGCCGGGAGCTGCTCCACGACGAGTCCGTCCGCAAGACGTACCTCGGCGAGGACTGAGCCGCACACATACGGAAGGGCCCGCACCCCGGTCAGGGGGTGCGGGCCCTTCCGTATGCCTACTGGCCCTGCGCGGCCTTCTTCTCCTCCGCGTCCTCGATGACCGCCTCCGCGACCTGCTGCATCGACAGCCGCCGGTCCATCGACGTCTTCTGGATCCAGCGGAACGCGGCCGGCTCGGAGAGCCCGTACTGCGTCTGGAGAATGCTCTTTGCCCGGTCGACGAGCTTGCGCGTCTCCAGCCGCTGCGAGAGGTCCGCGACCTCCTGCTCCAGCGCCTTGAGCTCCGTGAAGCGGGAGACGGCCATCTCGATGGCCGGGACCACGTCACTCTTACTGAACGGCTTGACCAGATACGCCATCGCACCGGCGTCCCGGGCCCGCTCGACGAGGTCGCGCTGCGAGAACGCGGTCAGCATCAGGACCGGCGCGATGGACTCCTCGGCGATCTTCTCGGCCGCGGAGATCCCGTCCAGGACGGGCATCTTCACATCCAGGATGACGAGGTCCGGCCGGTGCTCCCGGGCGAGCTCGATGGCCCGCTGACCGTCTCCGGCCTCACCGACGACCGCGTAGCCCTCTTCCTCCAGCATTTCTTTGAGGTCGAGGCGAATGAGGGCCTCGTCCTCGGCGATCACGACGCGGGTCGTCAGCGGAGGGACATGCGACTTGTCGTCGTCGGCGGGCTGGGGCGAGTCGGGGGCGGTCACGCTGGGCTCCTCGTTCAGGGCATGTACAGCTCTCCATGAGCCTACCCAGCTGCGGTAAGGTGTTGCTGCGGCAGGTCAGGGGAAACCTTTGATTCTGTGAGCCCCGGTAGCCCAATTGGCAGCAGGCAATGGATTCAAAACCCATACAGTGTCGGTTCGAGTCCGACCCGGGGCACCTTTCCTTCGGTTCCAAGGTCACGTTGGAACAGTCGAGATTCACGTGAACGTGTGATCGCGTCGCCGTTCCGCTCCTCGGCCCTCAAAATCCGGCCAGGCTCGGCCGCATGTACGACGTTGATACTCGCAAGCGAGCCCTGTCACTCATCGCCCAAGGGTGCAGCCTGAACTCGGTAAGCAAGCAGGTTGGCATATCGCGCGCCGCAATCCGCGAGTGGCGGACGCGGATCGAACCCCTGCCACGCATGCAAGCCCCACCGTGCCCCAGATGTCTGCCCGATCCCGGAGTCCCCGACGATGCCGCCGCGTACTCCTATCTCCTGGGCCTCTACCTTGGCGATGGCTGCATCAGCGCCCACCCACGCGGCGGATACCACCTGCGAATCGCGTGCGCCGACGCGTGGCCCGGGCTTATCGACAGCTGCCGGTCCGCCGTCTTGGCCGTGCGCCCGGAGGGTAGTTGCTGCATCTTGCAGAAGCAGGGCTACGTCATGGTCACGAGCTACGGCAGGCACTGGCCGTGCCTCTTCCCCCAGCATGGGCCGGGCAAGAAGCACGAACGGAAGATCGCGCTCGAACCGTGGCAACAGGAGATCGTCGGCGCGCACCCTTGGGAGTTCATCCGCGGCCTGGTCCACTCCGACGGCTGTCGGATCACGAACTGGACCAGCCGCCTCGTCAACGGCGAGCAGAAACGCTACGAGTATCCGCGGTACTTCTTCACCAATGTCTCGGACGACATCCGGCAGCTCTACGTCGGTGCCCTCGACAACGTTGGCGTCGAGTGGAAGCAGGCCAACACGAAGAACATCTCCGTCGCCAAGCGCGCTTCCGTCGCGCTCATGGATCTGCACGTCGGGCCGAAGTACTGACCACCCGCCCCGACAGACCCAACCAGCCGCCTACGCGTGGCTGTCGTCCTCGCCGATGTGGTGCACCCGCACCAGGTTCGTGGAGCCCGGGACTCCGGGCGGGGAGCCTGCCGTGATCACCACGATGTCGCCCTTCTGGCAGCGGCCGATCTTCAGCAGCTCCTCGTCGACCTGGGCGACCATCGCGTCCGTCGAGTCGACATGCGGGCCGAGGAAGGTCTCCACTCCCCAGGTGAGGTTGAGCTGGGAGCGGGTGGCCGCGTCCGGTGTGAAGGCGAGCAGGGGGATCGGGGAGCGGTAGCGGGACAGGCGCTTGACGGTGTCGCCGGACTGGGTGAAGGCGACCAGGAACTTCGCGCCCAGGAAGTCACCCATCTCCGCGGCCGCGCGCGCCACCGCGCCGCCCTGGGTGCGGGGCTTGTTGCGCTCGGTCAGCGGCGGCAGGCCCTTGGCGAGCACGTCCTCCTCGGCCGCCTCCACGATGCGGCTCATCGTCTTCACCGTCTCGACGGGGTACTTCCCGACGCTCGTCTCGCCCGAGAGCATCACCGCGTCGGTGCCGTCGATGACGGCGTTGGCGACATCAGATGCCTCGGCGCGCGTGGGGCGGGAGTTGTCGATCATCGAGTCGAGCATCTGGGTCGCCACGATGACCGGCTTGGCGTTGCGCTTGGCGAGCTTGATGGCGCGCTTCTGGACGATCGGCACCTGCTCCAGAGGCATTTCGACGCCGAGGTCGCCGCGGGCGACCATGATGCCGTCGAAAGCAGCCACGATGTCGTCGATGTTCTCGACGGCCTGCGGCTTCTCGACCTTCGCGATGACGGGGAGCCGGCGGCCCTCCTCGTCCATGATGCGGTGGACGTCCTCGATGTCGCGTCCGTTGCGCACGAAGGAGAGCGCGATGATATCCGCGCCGATGCGCAGTGCCCAGCGGAGGTCTTCGATGTCCTTCTCGGACAGAGCGGGGACGGAGACGGCGACGCCGGGGAGGTTGAGGCCCTTGTGGTCGGAGATCATGCCGCCTTCGACGACGGTGGTGCGGACCCTGGGGCCGTCCACCGTGGTCACTTCCAGGGCGACCTTGCCGTCGTCGACGAGGATGCGCTCACCGATGGTGACGTCTCCGGCGAGGCCCGCGTAGGTGGTACCGCACATGTGGCGGTCGCCCTCGGTCTCCTCGACGGTGATGGTGAACTCGTCTCCGCGTTCAAGCAGTACGGGACCTTCGCGGAAGCGTCCCAGGCGGATCTTCGGACCTTGAAGGTCGGCCAGGACGCCGACGCTGCGGCCCGACTCGTCGGACGCTTTGCGAACGCGCTGATAGCGCTCCTCGTGCTCGGCGTAGGTGCCGTGGCTGAGGTTGAAGCGGGCGACGTCCATTCCGGCCTCGACCAGTGCCTTGATCTGGTCGTACGAGTCGGTGGCGGGCCCAAGAGTGCAGACGATCTTTGCTCGGCGCATATGTCGAGCCTAGGCCTTACCGGCCGGTAGAGAATTCGTCTCGCATGACCACTCAACAACCTTTACGTGAAGGGTTATTGACAAGTGTTTAATTGTGCGCGGGGGTGCTCCGATGAGCATTCCGGGCCGTCGGAGGCCACCCCTCAGTCGACCCGCTGATCACACTCCGTCACAGCTGTGGCGGCGTCATCGTAAAGCGGGCATTGACCTGCGCGTAGACGGTCTGGCGCTGTGGTTCCAGGTCCAGAGCGGGTGCGATTTCGGCGGATTCGGTGCCGCCGTACGCGGCCATGCGCATGGCACCGGGGGTTTGCGGCATTCCGTACGGCACGGCGTTCTCCGCGCCGAGGTCGGCGAGCTCGACCAGGGCGGCCAGCCGCGCGCCCAGCGCCTCGGCGTACTCACGGGCCCGCTGGACGGCCTCCTTCACGGCCTGGCGGCGGGCCTCGCCGTGGGCCGGCGAGTCCGGGCGCAGGGCCCACCAGGGGCCGTCGACGCGGGTCAGCTCAAGGTCCGCGAGACGGGTGGTGAGTTCACCGAGGGCGGTGAAGTCGCTGAGTTCCGCGGTGATGTGGACCCGGCCGTAGTACGCGCGCACGCGTTCGCCCCGGCCGTGCCGGGTCAGTTCGGGCGTGATGGAGAAGGCGCCGGTCTCCAGCTTCTCCACCGATTCGCCGTACGACTTGATCAGGTCCAGGACTGTGGAGTTGCGCCGGGTGAGGTCCTCCAGGGCGCTGCGCCGGTCCGTGCCGCGCGCGCTGACCGTGACGCCGATCCTGGCGATCTCCGGGTCGAACTCCAGCCGCGCCTCGCCGCGGACGGCGACCCGTGGTGTCTCCGGGGTGCCGTACGGGGCGGCGGTGGTGGGTGCGTCGGTGGTCACGGGCGGGCTCCCTCGTGTCGCGGTCGTCACGGACCACTCTCCCATCCGGGTCCGACAACGGGTGGTCACCAGATGGAAACCCCCAGGGGGTGTTGCGGGAGGTGGCTCCTGCGCCAGAATCTACGCGCGTTGTGCCATCTCAAGAGGGAGACGAAATGCCGCTCGATCGAAGGACGTTCCTTGGTACGTCCGCCGCTACCGGCGCCGGTGTCGCGCTTGCCGGAGCCACTGCATCCCCCGCCGCGGCGACGGGCCACACACGTCCGCCGAAGCGGTACTCGTTCACCGTCATGGGCACCACCGATCTGCACGGCAATGTCTTCAACTGGGACTACTTCACGGACAAGGAGTTCGACGACAAGACCCACAACGACGTGGGCCTGGCGAAGATCTCCACGCTGGTGAACAAGATCCGCGAGGAGAAGGGCCGGCGCAACACGCTCCTCATCGACGCCGGTGACACCATCCAGGGCACCCAGCTCTCGTACTACTACGCCAAGGTCGACCCGATCACGGCCCGGCGCGGTCCCGTGCACCCCATGGCGCAGGCCATGAACGCGATCGGGTACGACGCCGCGGCGCTCGGCAACCACGAGTTCAACTACGGCATCCCCGTGCTGCGCAAGTTCGAGGAGCAGTGCGACTTCCCGCTGCTCGGCGCGAACGCGCTGGACGCCAAGACGCTCCGCCCGGCCTTCCCGCCGTACAGCGTCCACCGCCTGTGCACTCCGCACGGCCGTGACGTCAAGGTCGCGGTGCTGGGTCTGACCAACCCCGGCATCGCCATCTGGGACAAGGCCAATGTCCAGGGCAAGATGGTCTTCCCGGGCCTTGAGGAGCAGGCCGCGAAGTGGGTGCCGAAGCTGCGCTCCATGGGCGCGGACGTCGTGATCGTCTCGGCTCACTCGGGTTCCAGCGGCACGTCCTCCTACGGCGACCAGCTCCCGTACATCGAGAACGCCGCGGGTCTGGTGGCCGAGCAGGTGCCCGGCATCGACGCGATACTCGTCGGCCACGCGCACACCGAGATCGCCGAGTACTTCGTCGCCAACAAGGAGACCGGCCAGAAGGTTGTGCTCTCCGAGCCGCTCAAGTGGGGCCAGCGGCTGACCCTGTTCGACTTCGACCTGGTGTGGGAGAAGGGCCGCTGGACGGTCGAGAAGGTCGGCGCGCAGGTCCTCAACTCCAACACGGCCGACGAGGACCCCAAGATCACCCGGCTGCTCGGCGACGAGCACAAGAAGGTCGTGGCCTACGTCAACCAGATCATCGGCACCTCCACGGCCGGCATGACCACGGCCGACGCGCCGTGGAAGGACGAGCCGATCATCGACCTGATCAACCACGTCCAGGCGGAGACGGTGAAGGGGGCGCTGGCCGGCGGCCAGTACGCCGCGCTGCCCGTCCTCTCGCAGGCCTCCTGTTTCTCCCGTACGGCCGCGATCCCGGCGGGCCAGGTGACCATCAGGGACGCGGCGGGGCTCTATGTCTTCGAGAACACCCTTGAGGCCCGGCTGCTGACCGGCGCGCAGATCAAGGACTATCTGGAGTTCTCGGCGCGCTACTTCGTGCAGACACCGGCGGGCGCTCCGGTCGACACCGCCAAGCTGACCAACGCGGACAACACCCCGGACTACAACTACGACGCGCTCTCGGGTGTCACGTACGAGATCGACATCGCCAAGCCGGCCGGTTCGCGGATCGCGAAGCTGTCCTTCGACGGCAAGCCGATCGATCCGGCCGCGCAGTTCGTGCTGGCCGTCAACAACTACCGGGCCAGCGGCGGCGGGAACTTCCCGCATGTCGCGCGCTCCCAGCAGCTGTGGGCGAATTCGGAGGAGATCCGCAACACGATCATCAACTGGGTGAAGGCGAAGGGCACGGTCGATCCGGCGCAGTTCGCCACGGTGGGCTGGAAGCTGACCCGTGAGGGTACGCCGGTCTTCTGATCAGGCGTGGTCCACGAGTGGGAGCAGGCCCGCCGGCGGGATCGCCGGGCGGGCCTGTTCGCGGTTCAGGCCGAAGCTGGTGAAGGCGGTGCGGCGCGGCAGCGGGTAGTGCTCCTCGCCGGTGAGGGAGTTGAGGATGCCGGCGCTGCGCCAGGCGGCGAGGCCGAGGTCGGGCGCGCCGACGCCGTGTGTGTGGCGCTCGGCGTTCTGTACGTAGACCGAGCCGGTCACCGGGGGGTCCAGGAGCAGCCGGAACCGGTCGTCGACGCGGGGGCGGCCGGAGGCGTCGCGGCGCATGTACGGGTCGAGGCCGGCCAGCATCCGGTCGAGCGGCCGTTCGCGGTAGCCGGTGGCCAGCACCACGGCGTTGGTGGTGAGCCGGGAGCGGGTGCCCTGCTGGGCGTGTTCCAGATGCAGCTCGACCTTGGTGGTGCCGACGCGGCCCGCGGTGCGCACGGTGACGCCGGGGGTGAGGACGGCGTCGGGCCAGCCGCCGTGCAGGGTGCGGCGGTAGAGCTCTTCGTGGATGGCGGCGATGGTGTCGGCGTCGATGCCCTTGTGGAGCTGCCACTGGCGCGGGACGAGAGCGTCGCGGGTCTGCTCGGGCAGTGCGTGGAAGTAGCGGGTGTAGTCGGGGGTGAAGTGCTCCAGGCCGAGCTTGGAGTACTCCATCGGTGCGAAGGCTTCCGTACGGGCCAGCCAGTGGATCTTCTCGGCCCCGGCCGGCCTGGCCCGCAGCAGGTCGAGGAAAACCTCCGCGCCGGACTGGCCGGAGCCGATGACCGTGATGTGCTCGGCGGCCAGCAGCCGTTCGCGGTTGCCGAGATAGTCCGCGGAGTGGATCACGGGGACTGCGGGGGCCTCGGCGAGGGGCCGCAGCGGCTCGGGGACGTACGGCTCGGTGCCGATGCCGAGCACGAGGTGTCGTGCGTAGGCGCGGCCCAGGGCCTCCGCCTCGCCCTCGGCGTCGAGCTGGGTGAAGTCCACTTCGAAGAGGTCCCGTTCGGGGTTCCAGCGGACGGCGTCGACCTGATGGCCGTAGTGCAGCCCGGGCAGACTGTCGCTGACCCAGCGGCAGTACGCGTCGTACTCGGCGCGCTGGATGTGGAACCGTTCGGCGAAGTAGAAGGGGAAGAGCCGGTCCCGGGATCGCAGATAGTTCAGGAACGACCAGGGGCTGGCCGGATCCGCGAGGGTCACCAGGTCGGCGAGGAACGGGACTTGGAGCGTGGCGCCCTCGATCAGCACGCCTGGGTGCCAGGTGAAGGCGGGCCGCTGTTCGTAGAAGGTCGCGGCGAGGCCGCCGGGGATGCCGTGGGCGAGGGCGGCGAGGGAGAGGTTGAAGGGGCCGATGCCGATGCCCACGAGGTCGTGGGGCTGGTCCTGTTCTGGTGCGGGCGTGCCGGTCATCGGGGGGTGCCTTCCACGAGTTCGATCAGGACTTCTTGGATCAGAGCGGTCAGGTCGCCGGGGGTGGCGTGGGGGTTGAGGAGGGTGGCCTTGAGCCAGAGGCGGCCGTCCGCGCGGGCACGGCCCAGGACGGCGCGGCCTGTGGTGAGGAGGGTGCGGCGGACGGCTGCGGTCTGTTCGTCGGTGGCCGCTGCGGGCCGGAACAGGACGGTGGTGAGGGTGGGGCGTTCGTACAGCTCCAGGTGCGGCTGCTTGTCGATCAGGTCCGCGAACTGTCCGGCGGCGGCGCAGGTGCGGTCGACGAGCGCGGCCAGGCCGGTGCGGCCGAGCGCCCGGAGGGTGACGGCGACCTTGAGGATGTCGGGGCGGCGGGTCGTCCGCAGGGAGCGGCCGAGCAGGTCGGGCAGTCCCGCTTCGGTGTCGTCCTCGGCGTTGAGATAGTCGGCGCGGACGGCGAGGGGCGCGAGGAGTGTCCGGTCCGGGACGGCGAGCAGCCCGGCGGCGACCGGCTGCCAGCCCAGTTTGTGCAGATCGAGGGTGACGGAGTGGGCGCGGTCGAGGCCGTTCAGCTTGGGGCGGTGCTGCTCGCTGAACAGGAGCGGTCCGCCGTACGCGGCGTCGATGTGGAGCTCCGCGCCGTGGCGGTCGCACAGGTCGGCGATCTCGGACAGCGGGTCGATCTGCCCGGTGTCGGTGGTCCCGGCGCTCGCCGCGACGAGGCGCGGGCCCGGCAGATCGGTGAGGGCATCGTCGAGCGCGGCCAGATCCAGGATGCCCGCGGGCGAGGGTACGGTCACCGGCTCGGGCAGGCCGAGCAGCCAGGCGGCGCGGTGCAGTGAGTGGTGGGCGGCGGACCCGCAGATCACCTGGACCGCGCCGTGGCGTTCGCGGGCGAGGAGCAGGCCGAGCAGATTGGACTCGGTACCCCCGGTGGTGACCAGGGCGTCCGGGTCCTGGGCGTGCGGGTAGACCTCCTTTGCCAGTGCCCTGCTCACGAGGGCTTCCAGCGCGGATGCGGCCGGAGCCTGGTCCCAGGAGTCCAGGGACGGGTTGAGCGCGGAGGCGGCGAGATCGGCGGCGACGGCGAGCGCGAGGGGGGAGGTGTGCAGGTGGGCTGCGCACCGGGGGTCGGCGGGGTCGGCGGCGCCGTGCGCGAGGGTGCGGACGAGGGTGCGCAGTGCCTCGTCGGCGCCGGTGCCGTGGTCGGGGAGCACGGGCTCGACGGCCTCGCGCACCCGGGCGGCGACGGCGTCGGGGCCGCCGCTCGGCAGCGGGCCGCCGCGGGCCGCCGCGCCGTCGCGGAGCGCGTCGAGGACGACGGCGAGCAGGGGCCGCAGGGCGTCGGGGCCTGCGGTACCTCCGGCGAGGGCGGGGAGGCCGGGCGGCGGCGTACTCATGCGGGTCCTTCGGTGAGCGCGGGGGCGGGGTGCGCGCATTGCTCAACGATCCGGACGCGAAAGGGGTATTGGTGGGTGGGGGTGGGGGTGGGGGTGGGGGTGGGGGGCGCCTGCGGCGGGCCTTCCCCTACCCGCCCCTTCCCGTAACCGGGGCTCCGCCCCGGACCCCGCTCCTCAAACGCCGGAGGGGCTGAGATGTGCGGCCCAGCCGCACATCCAGCCCCGCCGGCACTTGAGGCGTGCTAGCCCGCCCGCACCGACAGTGCGCGGCGCAGGTCGTCCAGTTGGTCGACCAGTTTGCGGCGCAGGGCCGGGAGCATGTCCGTGTTGCTCAGGCACTCCTCGCCCAGGGTCAGCGCATCCTCGTCCACCGCGTGGAGCGGGAAGGCGTAGCGGCCCGCGGCCTCCGCGATGGCCGGGCCGCGGCGGGCGGCGAGGGCCACCGAGTCCGGGTAGTAGCGGGCGACGTACTCCCGTACCAGATCGGCCTGTTCGGGCTGCCAGAAGCCCTGCGCCGTGGCGGTGAACAGGTAGTTGGACAGCGAGTCGGTGGTGAACAGCCGCTGCCAGGCCGCCGCCTTCGCCTCGGCCGTGGGCAGCGCGGCACGGCAACGGGCCGCGCCCTCCTGGCCGGTGGCGCTCGGGTCGCGGTCCAGTTCGGCCGCGATCGCCGCCTCGTCGCTCGCGCCGAGGACGGCGAGCCGGTACAGGATCCGCCAGCGCAGCTCGGGGTCGAGCTCGGGACCGCCGGGGACACTGCCGTCGCCGATCCACTCCTGGAGCGTCTCCGGCTGCGCGGCCGCGTCGATGAAGTGGCGTACGGCGGTCAGCCGCAGGCCGGGCTCGCTGCCGTCCTCGGTGCGGCGCAGCAGATCCCGGCAGATGCCCCGGATCGCGCCGAGCGCGGCGGGCCGCTCGTCGGCGGGGAGGTAGCGGTCGGCGAGCTGGGTCGCGGCGAAGGCGAGGACGCCCTGGACGACGGCGAGGTCCGTTTCGCGCGGGAGGTGGGCGCGGGCGGCCTCCAGGTAGGCGGCGGGGGCGAGTTCGCCGTCGCGGACCATGTCGCGGGCGGCGTTCCAGACGACCGTGCGGGTCAGCGGGTCCGGGATGCCGGAGAGGGAGCGTACGGCGGTGTCCCAGGAGGTGGCGTCGAGACGGACCTTGGCGTAGCTGGCGTCGCCGTCGTTGAGGACGACGAGGGCCGGGCGGCGGCCGGGGTGGGGGCCGCTGCCGTTCTGCGGGATGTCCAGTTCGAGGCGGTCGCGCAGCACGAGCCGGCCGGTGTGCACGGGGTCGGTGTCGTACGCGCCGACGGCGATGCGGTGCGGGCGGCTGCCGTCGCGGGCGACCTTGAGCGACCAGGTGCCCTCGGACTCAGAGACGGTCGGGGTGAGGGTGTCAACGCCGGTCGTACGCAGCCAGGCCTCGGCCCAGCCGGGCACGTCGCGGTCCGTGGCGCCCGCCAGTGAGTCGATGAAGTCGGCGAGGGTGGCATTGCCGAACTTGTGCCGGGCGAAGTGGGTGTTGATGCCTGCCAGGAAGTCCTTCTCGCCCAGCCAGGTGACCAGTTGGCGCAGGGCGGAGGCGCCCTTGGCGTAGGAGATGCCGTCGAAGTTGAGCATCGCGGACGCGGTGTCGGGGACGGCGTCCGGGTCGGGGGCGACGGGGTGGGTGGAGGGCCGCTGGTCGGCGTCGTAGCCCCAGGACTTGCGGCCGATGCCGAAGTCGACCCAGGTGTCGGTGAAGCGGGTGGCCTCGGTGAGGGTCTGGTAGCCCATGTATTCGGCGAAGGACTCATTGAGCCAGATGTCGTCCCACCACCTGAGCGTGACGAGATCGCCGAACCACATGTGGGCCATCTCGTGGGCGATGACCATGGCGCGGGTCTGCCGCTCGGTGTCGGTGACGGCGGAGCGGTAGATGAACTCGTCACGGAAGGTGACCAGGCCCGGGTTCTCCATCGCGCCGGCGTTGAACTCGGGCACGAAGGCCTGGTCGTAGGAGTCGAAGGGGTAGGGCTCCTCGAACTTCTCGTGGTACCGGTCGTAGCACTGGCGGGTGATCTCGAGGATCTCGTCGGCGTCCGCGTCCAGGTACGGGGCGAGCGAGCGGCGGCAGTGGAGACCGAAGGGCAGTCCGGCGTGCTCGGTGCGTACGGAGTGCCAGGGGCCGGCGGCCACGGCCGCGAAGTAGGTGGCGAGCGGCTGGGTGGGGGCGCAGGTCCACTTGCCGTCGCCCTGGTGCGTGGCGATGCCGTTGCCGAGGACGGTCCAGCCCTCGGGGGCGGTGACGGAGAGCTCGAAGACGGCCTTGAGGTCGGGCTGGTCGAACGCGGCGAAGACGCGCTGGACGTCGTCCATGAACATCTGGGTGTAGACGTAGACCTCACCGTCGGTGGGGTCGGTGAAGCGGTGCATTCCCTCGCCGGTGCGGGAGTAGCGCATCTGGGCGTCGACGTGCAGCTCGTGCTCTCCGGCGCTCAGGCCGGTGAGCGCGAGCCGGTTCTCGACGAGTGACTCCGGGTCTATGGGCTGTCCGTCGAGGGTGACGGAGCGCAGGACGGCCGGCTTGAGCTCGACGAAGGTGTCCCCGGTGGCGCGGGCCGTGAAGTGGATGACGGTCCGGGAGTCGAAGGACTCTTCACCGCCGCTGAGATCGAGGTCGATCGTGTAGCGGTGGACGTCGAGGAGCTGGGCTCGGGTCTGCGCTTCGTCGCGCGTCAATACGGGCATGGGGCCATGCTGCCTGATGGGACCTGCCCCGCACACGGGGTATTGGTTTCGCCGTCAGCGCACGGGACCGGGGGGTGGCTCAGGAGTCGGACGCAGGGGGCGGGCCGGCCGCGATCGTCTCGTGGTGGCGGATCACCTCGGCGATGATGAAGTTGAGCAGTTTCTCCGCGAAGGCGGGGTCCAGTTTCGCGCTCTCGGCGAGCTGCCTCAGCCGCTCGATCTGGCGGGACTCACGGTCCGGGTCGGCGGGCGGGAGATGGTGCTCGGCCTTGAGGTGGCCGACCTGCTGAGTGCATTTGAAGCGCTCCGCGAGCATATGGACGACCGCCGCGTCGATGTTGTCGATGCTCTCGCGCAGACGGTTCAGTTCGGCGCGTACGCCTTCGTCGATGTCCCTCGTGGTCATGGTCATCGAGCTTACGTGGCCGGGCGTGCGCCGATCACGTGGCGATCGCCTGGTGGTCACCAGGGTGATCAGGTGGTGATCGTCGGCGGGTGCTCGGGGTCCGGGATCTGGTTGCTCCAGCCGCCGGGGACGCTGCGGCCCTGCTGCTCGCGGAAGCGGATGGGGGCGGTGCCGACGCGGCGGGTGAAGAGGCGGGAGAAGTACGCCGGGTCCTCGTAGCCGACCCGGCGGGCGACGGCGGCGACGGGGAGTTCGGTGGCGGCGAGCAGTTCCTTGGCGCGGCCGAGGCGGATGCCGAGGAGGTAGTCCTTGGGGCTGCAGCCCGCGCCGCGGCGCACTGCGGTGCGCAGTTCGGCGGGGGTCATGCCGTGCCGGGCCGCGTGCTCGGCGACGGAGAGCGGCCGGAAGGCGTCGCGGGCCAGCGCGGTGAGCACCGGGTCGCCCTCGGCGTTGGTGTCGGCGCGGGCGCGGCGCAGGGCGACGAGCAGCTCGTGGACGGCGGCGCCGGTCTCGACCTCCAGGAGCGGGTTGCCGCGGCGGGCGGCCCGTGCGATACGGCCGACGGCGGCGCGGGCGCCCGCGGCGTCGGAGAGGGGGACGACGGGCCGCTCGGGCTCTATGTAGCCCAGTTCGGTGTAGGTGGCGGTGGCGGGCCCGGTGAAGTCGACGAAGCCCTCGTCCCAGCCGCCGGCCGGATCGGGGCCGTAGTGGTGCGGCACGCCGGGCGTGAGCCAGATGAGCGCGGGCGCCTTGACGGTGGTGCGGCGCCCGTCGGGAGCGCGGAACCAGCCGCTGCCCGCGCTGATCACGACGGCGACATGGTGGTCCAGGGTGCGGGGTCCGACGGTGGGCAGGACGCCGTGCTGGAGGCCGACGCCGAGGCAGGCCAGGCCGAGGCGGTGATGGACCGGGCTCGGGGTGAAATAGCGCATCCAGGTGTGGTACATCCGCTTCTCTCCCCTTCCCCGGGCTCCGGGTGCCTGAGTTGCGTCCAAACAGCGCCGATCTTTGTCCATGGACCGGCTCGCCGCCAGGGGGCGATGGTTGGTCGCGGTACGTGACCAGGTCCTGTCCGGTCGATCAGGCCGGGTCAGGGAGCGGGGTCTGGTGCGTGCAGCTGCAGGCCGGAGGATGGGGGTCCCCCCGCCGAAGGCAGGGGGAGAGCCGACGCGGAGCGTCGGCGACTGATGCAACGCGGCATGGGGGCACCTCCCGTGCCCGAAGGGCTACGGGGGAGTGCGTGCCAGGGCACGCGAGCCCGGCAAGATCGGCCGGACAGGGCCTGGGTGAGGGGCGATACGTGGCTGAGTTCACGGTGGGTGATACGGACTTCCTGATGGGCGGGCGGCCCGTACGGCTGTTGTCGGGCGCGCTGCACTACTTCCGGGTGCACGAGGAGCAGTGGGACCACCGGCTGGCGATGCTGCGGGCGATGGGCCTCAACTGCGTCGAGACGTACGTCCCCTGGAACCTTCACGAGCCGGAGCCCGGCCGGTATGCCGACGCGGACGCGCTGGGCCGTTTCCTGGACGCCGCGCGCGGGGCGGGACTGTGGGCGATCGTGCGGCCGGGTCCGTACATCTGCGCCGAGTGGGAGAACGGCGGGCTTCCGCACTGGCTGACGGGGCGGCTCGGACGGCGGGTGCGCACGGAGGACGCCGAGTATCTGGGGCATGTGGAGCGCTGGTTCACCCGGCTCCTGCCGCAGGTCGTGGAGCGGCAGATCACGTTCGGCGGGCCGGTGATCATGGTGCAGGCCGAGAACGAGTACGGCAGTTACGGCTCCGACCAGAACTATCTGCGCCATCTCGTGGACCTGCTGAGGGGCTGCGGGGTGAGCGTGCCGCTGGTCACCTCCGACGGGCCCGAGGACCACATGCTCACCGGCGGCTCGGTGCCGGGCGTGCTCGCGACGGTGAACTTCGGGTCCGGGGCGCGGGAGGCCTTCGCCACGCTGCGCCGGCATCAGCCCGCCGGACCGCTGATGTGCATGGAGTTCTGGTGCGGCTGGTTCGATCACTGGGGCGACGACCATGTCGAGCGCAGGCCCGCGGACGCGGCGGCGGCGCTGCGGGAGATCCTTGACGCGGGCGCGTCGGTGAATGTGTACATGGCGCACGGCGGAACGAATTTCGCGGGCTGGGCCGGGGCGAACCGCGCGGGCGATCTCCAGGACCTCGAACTGGAGCCGACCGTCACCTCCTACGACTACGACGCGCCGATCGACGAGGCCGGGCGTCCCACCGAGAAGTTCTTCAGGCTCCGCGAGGTCCTGGCGCGCCATCACGACGGACCGCTGCCCAAACTGCCGCCCGAGCCCGCCGTCCTGGGCGCGCGGCTGCGGGCGGACCTTCGGGCGTGGGCGCCGCTCGATGATGTGCTGGAGGCGCTCGGCGACGACGAGGTGGAGGCTCCCGTGCCGCCCACCTTCGAGGAACTGGGCGTGGACCGCGGTCTGGTCCGCTACCAGGTGGCTGTGCCGGGCCCGCGCCGGCCGTTTCCGCTGAGCGTCGCCGGCTTGCGGGACCGGGCCGTCGTGTACGTGGACGGGGTCGCGGCGGGTGTGCTGAGCGGCGAGTACGAGGCCCTGGCTGAGCCGGTTGCCGGTCCCGCGTCGGTGGAGCTGTGGGTGGAGTCGCTCGGTCGCGTCAATTACGGGCCGCGGACGGGCGAGTCCAAGGGCATCACGGGCGGGGTGCTGCACGAGCGGCAGTATCTGCACGGCGTACGGGCGCGGGGGCTGCGGCTGGCCGCGTTCGAGCCGGCGGCGGTGGACAAGGTGCCCTTCCGGGTGCCCGAGGGGGGTGCGGCGGGCCTTTACCGCGGCTCTTTCGATGCGGCCGCGGCGGGGGATGCGAGGCTCGAACTCCCCGGCTGGACGCGGGGGTTCGTGTGGGTCAACGGCTTCTGCCTGGGGCGGTACTGGGCGGTGGGGCCGCAGCGGTCGCTGTTCGTACCGGGGCCGGTGCTGCGGGAAGGGGCGAACGAGGTGTGGGTGCTGGAGCTGGAGGGGGCGGGGGGTTCGTTGTGGCTGGGCTGAGTCCTGCTCCTGAAGGGGCAGGTGCTGGACCGACGCGCCCAGCACCTGCCCCTCACCTCTCACGTACGGAAGATCTCGCTGCTAAAGCCTGTCCGCCGCGGACTTGATCGCCGCCGCGAAGGTGGACACCTCGGTGTAGACACCCGGGTAGTTGGGCCGTGCGCAGCCCTCGCCCCAGCTGACGATGCCGACCTGGATCCACGCGTTGTTGTTGTCCTTGCGGAACATCGGGCCGCCGGAGTCACCCTGGCAGGTGTCGACGCCGCCCTGCTGGAACCCGGCGCAGATCTCCTCGCCGGCCACGAGCTCGGGGTACGACTGCTTGCAGCTGGCGTCGGAGACGAAGGGCACCTGGGCCTTGAGCAGGTAGCGCTGCTGGCCGCCGCCCTCGCGGGCCGCACCCCAGCCGGCGACCGTGAAGGTGCCGTTGTCGAAGGCCTTGGTGTCGGCGATCTTGAGGGTGGGCAGGTCGATCGGCTTGGCCAGCTTGATCAGCGCCCAGTCCTTGCCGGTGCCGTTGTAGCCGGGGGCCTGCAGGACCTTGGTCGACTTGACCTTGATGGCGCTGGAGCTCCGCAGGTCGACGACGCCCGCGGTCGCGGTGATGCTGGTGTTGTTGCCTGAGCCGCTTACACAGTGCGCGGCGGTGAGCACGATCTGCTTGGTGTAGAGCGCGCCGCCGCAGCCCATGGAGAGCCGGACCATGAACGGGAACTCGCCCTGGGCGGCGCGGGTGCCGCCGACTACGGGCGGCGTGGCGGCCGAGGACGACGTGGGCTGGAGGCTGATCGCGGCGAGGACGACGGCGCCTGCGGCGGCGCATCTCTGGAGCGCGCGAACGAGGTTCTTCTTCAACTGACTGCCTTTCGTGGGGGGTTGAGATGTACGCCCGCACGGATCCAGACAGCGTTGCGGCACACTGACATGGGCCCGACAAAGCGTGAACCGGATTATGGAGAGTGGATCAACCGGGCCACAAGGACCACTTTTCGGCCAGGTTCACGAGCAGGGATTCGCCTCGCCCTGCCCGTAGAGTTGAAAGCGGCCGACCATCATGCATGGGGGGTACGGGACGTGGTGGCGAAGGACAGCGAGGTCGTACACGGCTATCCGCACCTCGACACCGTGCGGGCGGCGATCACCGCTCTGTACAAGCGGATCTCGCCCGACGGTGTGCACTCCTACGCGCCCAGCGTGCTGCCCGCCGACGTCGCCTTCGCCGACCAGGACGATCTCCACCTCGGCGCCCAGCGCGTCGCCCACGCGCTGGTCCAGCATCTGCGGCTGCCGGACGCCCGGATGGTCGTGAGCTTCCGCGAGATGCACCATGCCGCGAGCGTCGAACTCGTCGGGGGCCCGGAGTACTTCATCGAGCTGAACGACCGCTTCCGCACGCATCGCAGAGACATCGGGGCGGCTCTGGCCCACGAGATCATGCATGTGCTGCTGCACCGGCTCGATCTGGCCTTCCCCGGCACCCGCGACAACGAGATCCTCACCGACACCGCGACCACCTATCTCGGCGCGGGCTGGCTGCTGCTCGACGCCTTCCGGGAGGACGGCGTCTCCAGCCAGAAGCTGGGCTATCTCACCCCCGAGGAGTTCGGGTACGTCCTGGCCAAGCGCGCGATCGCCTTCGGCGAGGACCCCTCGCCCTGGTTCACCAGCCCGCAGGGCTACACCGCGTACACCAAGGGCCGCGCCATGGCCCTGCGCGACGCCCAGCAGCCGCCGCTGACCACGGCCGGGTGGACGGGGCGCCACCGCTATGCCAAGGAGCGCCGCCTCGCCCGGGAGCACCCGGCACCGGCCGCCGCCCACTCCCCCGAGGCTGAATCATCCGCGTACGCCTTCGAGCAGGGGCCGGACGGGCTGCGCGTCTCCTTCCCCTGCCCCACCTGCCACCAGCGCATCCGCGTTCCCGTGCGCGGGCGGGTACGGGCCCGCTGCGGGCTGTGCCGCACCATTCTCGAATGCGACACCTGACCGACCTTCCGTAGGCTCGAAATATGACGAAAGAGCCGCCGGCGGGCGCCCGCGAGATGTTCGAAGCGGTGTACAGCGGCGCGCAGGACGCCGTCGTGGCACTGCTGCGGGCCAAGGTCCCCGCGGAGCTGACCGACGCGGACGGGCAGACTCCGCTCTACCGGGCGGCGGTGAGCGACGAAGCGGGCATCGTGCGGCTGCTGCTGGCGGCGGGCGCCGACCCGGGGCGCGGCTCGGGCCCCGAGGGCGGGGATCTGCCGCTGTGCGGGGCCGCGGTCGGCGGGCACACCGAGGTGGTACGGGCGCTGCTGGCCGCGGGCGCCCGCCCCGACCAGCCGGAGGCGTACGGCTTCACGGCACTGCGCTGGGCGGTGACCCTGGGGCACGCCGCGACGGCCGAGGCCCTGCTGGAGTACGGCGCCGACCCCGATCTGGAGGGACCCGGCGGCGAGCGGCCGCTGGTGCTCGCCGCACGCCGCGGCTCCCCCTCTACCGTGCGGGCCCTGCTGCGGCACGGCGCCAAGGCCAAGGAGGCTGCGCTCGCGGAGGCCCGGCAGTGGCTCGCCCGGGATGTGGAGAGCGAGCTGCGCCAGGGGCTGCTCAGCGCGTACGGGAAGGGCCAGGAGTACGAGACGGTGGCGCGCCGGATCGAGGAGGACGGCGGGGTGACCGTCGTCGTCGAACTGCTCCAGGACGGCGCACCGAGGGCGGGCAGTGAGCAGCAGACCGGCCACGCGGCGATCGTGACGCTGCTCGAGGAGCAGCTGGGGATCCGGACGCCGTACGAGGACCTGGCCGAGCGGGCCCTGCGCTGCGGTGATCCCGGACAGGACGACTGGGTCGAGTCGGTGATGGCGCTGTGGGGCCGCGGCGGCGAGGAGACCTTCCAGGCGGCGGCCGCCTGGTGTGCGAGCGACGATCCGCTGCGCCAGGCGTTCGCGGCGGACGTGCTGGCTCAACTGGGCTTCGGGGACGAGGACTTGCGCCCGTTCGCCGCCCGCGCGCTGCCACTGCTGCGCGAGCTGTCCCGGGAGGCGCGGGAGCCGGAGCTGATCCAGGCGGTCGTCCTCGGGCTCGGGCACCACGGGGATCCGGCCGCCCTGCCGGAGATCCTGCGCCATGCCGGGCATCCGGACGCGGAGGTGCGCAATCAGGTGGCGCTCTCGCTGTTCGGGCTCGTCCCGGGCGATCACACCGAGGGCATCGGGACGCTGATCACGCTGAGCCGGGACGCGGACCCCCATGTCAGGGACTGGGCGACGACCGCGCTCGCGGACGTGGAAGCCGATACGAAGGAGATCCGGGAGGCGCTGGCGGCGCGGCTCACGGACAGCGATGTGGACACGGCGGCCGAGGCGGCCCGGGGGCTGGCGATCCGTCAGGATCCGCGTGCGGAAGCGACCTTGGCGCGGATTCTCGCGGACGCGGACCCGGACGGGTACGCACGCGGGGCGGCCGCGGAAGCCGTGCGGCACATACACGACGACAGGCTCAGGCGGCGATTGGAGCAGACCGCGCCGCGCTACCGCTGATCGCGCTCGTCGAAGTCCTCACGTCAGACGGAGCGCGCCGGGCGCCCGCTCCTGCATGATCTCCACCAGCCAGTCGAAGACGGTCGTGCCGATGCCGTCCCTCGCCTGCGCCAACTGCTCTTGGACAGAGGCCCTGTTCGCCGGATGGCACCGCGCAAGCCGGAGCTGAAGCTGTCGTAAGGTCTCGTCCCGGCCCAGCGCCGTACGGGAGAGTTCGTGGTCGTGCCACTCGATGACGAAGTCGCCGTCGTCCGGTGTCCCCATGCCGCCGCTGAGGCAGTCGGCGAAGGCGTCGAGATTGCGGCCGAAGTAGCCGCCTGGCCCGTTCACGGCTTCGCCGATCACTCGCCAGAAGGCGTCGAGGTCGGTGACCTCCGCCCCGTCGATCACATAGGTCCTGGTCACGGGGCGGAGGATACCGGCTCAGCAGCGGTGGTCGACGAGGTCGAACGAGGCGTAGTGGTTGGCGGTGTAGTAGTCCTCCCGGTCCGCGCTGCCCGTGACGATGCGGCGGGCGCCGCGGTTCGGGGAGCCCGGGGTGATGACCGTGTACTCGTGGTAGTAGCCGGAGGAGTGCGAGGGCAGGATGTCTTCACGGTTCGAGAAGACGGTTCCGTCCTGCTTGTACGGGAAGGGCCCGCCCTGCGCGATCAGGTCGAGGGTGTCGTGCGCCTGGGAGGGGAGGTCGGAGTAGCAGATGTGACCGATGTCGGCGGCGGTCGTGGGGGCGACCGCGGCCGTGGGGGTTGCCGTGGCCTGTCCGCCGATGAGGAGGGTGGAGGCGAGGGCAGCGATGCCACCGAGGGTGGCGATTCGTGGGGGGATTCGCATACGCACCATTGATGCGCGTAGACCTTGACGCGTCAATGCCAACTGGGCTGAATTTCCCGGGAGTTAACCGGTCAATGAACCGGCGGACTCCTGCCTTCACATTCTGTCCGCGCGGCTACCGCACGCCGTACACAGGTCCCGGAGACTCCGCCTCGGCCAGCAGCTTCAGGGCGGCTTCGCCCGCTTCGGCAGGACTCCAGCGCGCCCCCTTGTCGGCCGTGGGGCCGGGCCGCCAGCCCTCCATGACGGTGATACGGCCCGCCTCGGCCTCGAAGACACGGCCGGTCACGCCCGAACTGGCCGCCGAGCCGAGCCAGACGACGAGCGGCGAGACATCCTCGGGCAGGGCGGAGAGACCGGCGAAGGTCTCCTCGGTCATCCGGGTACGGGCCGCCGGCGCGATGGCGTTGACCTGGACGCCGTAGCGGCCCATCTCGGCCGCAGCGACCAGGGTCAGGCCGATGATTCCGGCCTTGGCCGCCGCGTAGTTGCCCTGGCCGACGCTGCCCAACAGCCCTGCCCCGGAGGTCGTGTTGACGACGCGTGCCGCAACCGGCCGCCCCGCTCTGGCCTCGGAACGCCAGTGCGCCGCGGCATGCTTGAGCGGCAGGAAGTGGCCCTTCAGGTGGACGCGCATCACGGCGTCCCACTCGTCCTCGTCGAGGTTGACGAGCATCCGGTCGCGCAGGAAGCCCGCGTTGTTGACCAGGGCGTCGAGCCGCCCGTAGGCCTCCAGCGCCGTGTTGACGAGAGAGGCCGCGCCCTCGCTCGTCGCGATGTCACCGCCGTGCGCCACGGCCCGGCCGCCGAGCGATTCGATCTCCTCGACGACCTGCCGGGCGGGTCCGCTCGATCCGCCCTCCCCGTCGAGGCCGACACCCAGGTCGTTGACGACGACCTTGGCGCCTTCGGCGGCGAAGGCGAGCGCGTGGGCCCGCCCGAGTCCGCGCCCCGCACCCGTCACGATCACCACTCGCCCCTCGCACATGTTCCTGCCGGGGGTCCGGGGGTTGTCCCCCGGGATGGCACTGCCGGTCATCTCAGGTCTCCTTGTTGACAGTTGTGGCACCGAGGAAGGCGGGGCGCTCGCCGCCGCCGTGCACCAGAAGCGAGGCGCCGCTGACATACGCCGCCCGCCGGGAGGCGAGGAACACGGCCGCGTCACCGATCTCGGAGGGCTCGGCCAGCCGCCCCAGCGGGACTGTGCGGCCGACCGCGGCGACGCCCTCCTCGTCCCCGTAGTGCAGAGGGGACAGTTCGGTGCGGACCATGCCGAGGACCAGGGTGTTCACCCGCACCTCGGGTGCCCACTCCACGGCCATGGAGCGGGCCAGGCTCTCCAGTCCGGCTTTCGCCGCCCCGTAGGCGGCCGTGCCGGGCGAGGGACGGCCGCCGCTGACGCTGCCGATCATCACGATCGAGCCGCGGGCGGTCCTGAGATGTCCGTGGGCCGCGAGCGAGGCGGTCAGCGGTGCGGTGAGGTTGAGCTCGATCACGCGGGCATGGCGGGCCGCGTCCGCTTCCCCGAGGAGGCGGTACGGCGTGCCGCCCGCGTTGTTGACGAGGGTGTCCAGCCGGCCGTGCCGCGCCACGACCCCGTCGAAGAACTCCCCCACCGCCGCAGGATCGCGCAGGTCGAGGGGTACGAACTCGGCCCCGGCGAGGGGCACTTCGGGCGGCCGTCGCGCGCAGACCACCACTGCCGCGCCCGCCCGCAGGAACGCGCGGGCGATTCCGGCGCCCACGCCCCGCGTGCCGCCGGTGACGACAGCCACCCTCCCGTCCAGCTCCATCGGCTGCTACCTTCCTCACCTAACAAATGTTTGGTGGAAAGGTAGCTGATCCGCCCATGGGTGTCTCCACCGCAAGCCCCGCGAAGGGCATCTGTACCGTCACGGTTGACTTCCCACCCGTCAACGCCCTTCCCATACAGGGCTGGTACGACCTCGCCGACGCCCTGCGCACGGCCGGCCGGGACCCCGAGGTCCGCTGCGTCGTCCTGGCCGCCGCGGGCCGCGGCTTCAACGCGGGCGTCGACATCAAGGAGATGCAGCGCGACAGCGGACACTCCGCCCTCATCGGCGCCAACCGCGGCTGCTACGAGGCATTCGCCGCGGTCTACGAGTGCGAGGTCCCTGTCGTCGCGGCCGTGAACGGCTTCTGCCTCGGCGGCGGTATCGGCCTCGTCGGCAACGCGGACGCGATCGTCGCCAGTGACGACGCCGTCTTCGGACTGCCCGAACTGGACCGCGGGGCACTCGGCGCGGCCACCCATCTCGCCCGGCTCGTGCCCCAGCATCTGATGCGCGCGCTGTACTACACCTCGCGCACCGCGACCGCGCGGGAACTGCACGCCCACGGCTCGGTCTGGAAGGTCGTCCCGCGCGACGGACTGGCGGACGCCGCCCTGGAGTTGGCGCGGGAGATCGCACAGAAGGACGGCCTGCTCATCCGGCTGGCCAAGGCGGCCATCAACGGCATCGACCCCGTCGACGTGCGCCGCAGTTACCGCTTCGAGCAGGGCTTCACCTTCGAGGCCAACCTCAGCGGGGTCGCCGGCCGCGTCCGCGACACCTTCGGCACCGAAGGCAAGAAGGAGGACCGAGCGTGACCGACAAGACGATGACGCCCGACGACGTCGCCTCCCGCCTGCGCAGCGGGATGACGATCGGCATCGGCGGCTGGGGCTCGCGCCGTAAACCCATGGCCCTGGTGCGAGCACTGCTCCGTACGGAGATCACTGATCTCACCGTCGTCTCCTACGGCGGCCCTGACATCGGCCTCCTTGCCGCCGCGGGCCGCATCCGCAGACTCGTCACGGCCTTCGTCACCCTGGACTCGATCCCGCTCGAACCGCACTACCGCGCCGCCCGCGAGCGCGGCGACTTCGCCCTCACCGAGATCGACGAGGCGATGTTCATGTGGGGACTGACCGCCGCCGCCAACCGGCTGCCCTTCCTCCCCGTCCGCGCGGGCCTCGGCTCGGACGTGATGCGGGTCAACCCGGAGCTGCGCACGGTCACTTCGCCGTACGAGGACGGCGAGGAGTTCGTGGCCGTACCGGCTCTGCGGATGGACGCCGCGCTCGTCCACCTCAACCGTGCCGACCGGCTCGGCAACGGCCAGTACCTGGGCCCCGATCCCTACTTCGACGATCTGTTCTGCGAGGCCGCCGACACCGCGTACGTCTCCTGCGAGCGGCTGGTCGAGACCGCCGAGCTGACCAAGGGCGCCGCCCCACAGACTCTGCTGGTCAAACGGCACTCGGTCACCGGCGTCGTCGAGACGCCGAACGGCGCGCACTTCACCTCCTGCGCCCCCGACCACGGCCGCGACGAGTCCTTCCAGAGGCTGTACGCGACCACCCCCTGGCCCGAGTTCGCGCAGCGCTTCCTGTCCGGCACGAGCGAGCACGACTACCAGTCGGCGGTCCAGGCCTGGCACAAGGAGCAGCAGTGATCAGTCGTTCCGAGTACTGCGTGATCGCCTGCGCCGAGGCATGGCGGGGCAACGGCGAAGTGCTGGCCAGCCCCATGGGACTGATCCCGTCCGTCGGCGCCCGGCTGGCCAGAGCGACCTTCTCCCCCGACCTCCTCATGACGGACGGCGAGGCAATGCTCGTCGGCCCGGACGGGACGACGGAGGGCTGGCTGCCCTACCGCCAGCACCTCGCGCTGGTCACCGGCGGCAAACGGCACGTGATGATGGGCGCGAGCCAGATCGACCGCTACGGAAACCAGAACATCTCCTGCATCGGACCGTGGGAACGGCCCACGCGCCAGCTCCTCGGCGTACGCGGGGCGCCCGTCAACACCCTGAACAATCCGGTGAGTTACTGGGTGCCCAGGCACTCCCCCCGGGTCTTCGTCGAACGCGTCGACATGGTCTGCGGCGTCGGCTACGACCGTGCCGCCGGTGCGCGCCACCACCGCATCCCGCGGGTGGTCAGCGACCTCGGCGTCTTCGACTTCGAGACTGAGGACCGCTCGATGCGGCTCGCGTCCGTGCACCCGGGTGTCACGGTCGAACAGATCCATCAGGCCACCGGCTTCACGCTCACGATCCCCGACGATGTCCCGTACACGCGTGAGCCGACCACCGACGAATTGCGGCTGATCCGTGAGGTGATCGACCCGAAGGGTCTGCGCGAACGCGAGGTCAGGGGCTGATGGAGACGGCCCTCACCAAACTCACCGGCGTCCGGCACCCCATCGTGCAGACCGGCATGGGGTGGGTGGCGGGACCCCGCCTGGTCTCCGCGACTGCCCGTGCGGGCGCCCTCGGCATCCTCGCCTCGGCGACGATGACCCTCGACGAACTGCGCCGGGCCGTCCGCGAGGTCGCCTCCCGGACGGACGCGCCCTTCGGCGTCAATCTCCGCGCGGACGCGGGCGATGCGCGCGATCGCGTACGGATCATCATCGACGAGGGGGTCCGCGTCGCCTCCTTCGCCCTCGCGCCGTCCCGCGAACTGATCGCCGAGCTGAAGGACGCGGGGGTGATCGTGATCCCCTCGATCGGCGCGCGGCGGCATGCCGAGAAGGTGGCGGCGTGGGGCGCGGACGCGGTGATCGTCCAGGGCGGCGAGGGCGGGGGCCACACCGGCGACGTGGCAACGACCGTCCTGCTCCCGCAGGTTGTGGACGCCGTCGACATCCCGGTCATCGCCGCGGGCGGCTTCCACGACGGACGCGGCCTGGTCGCGGCGCTGGCCTACGGGGCAGCGGGCATCGCGATGGGCACGCGCTTCCTGCTCACGTCGGACTCGACGGTGCCGGAGGCGGTCAAGGGGAGGTACCTGGCGGCGACGGTCAAGGACATCACCGTCACTACGGCTGTCGACGGTCTGCCGCACCGGATGCTGCGGAGCGAGCTGGTCGACTCGCTCGAGCGCGCGGGCCGTACGCGAGCGCTGGCCCAGGCGCTGCGCCGGGCGGCGGGCTTCAAGAAGCTCTCGGGCCTGTCCTGGTCGCGGATGATCCGCGACGGCCTGGCCATGAAGCACGGCAAGGACCTGACGTGGAGCCAGGTCCTGCTCGCCGCGAACACCCCGATGCTGCTGAGGGCCTCGATGGTGGAGGGCCGCACGGATCTGGGCGTGATGGCGTCGGGGCAGGTGGCGGGGCTGATCGAGGACTTGCCGAGCTGTGAGGAGCTGGTGGGGCGGGTGATGTCGGAGGCGGCGGCGGCGCTGGGTGCGCTGCCGCGGGCTTCTCCCCCACCCCGCCCGTTCCCTTAACCGGGGCTCCGCCCCGGACCCCGTATGAGACCTTCGGCCGCATGTCCTCAAACGCCGGACGGGCTGATTTTTCAGCCCCTCCGGCGTTTGAGGAGCGGAGGTCCGGGGGCAGCGCCCCCGGTTACGGGAAGGGGCGGGCAGGGGAACAAGCCCCGCTGCAGGCGCCTACGCCGCCGTGCGCCGGCCGCCCCTCGCGCCGCCCGCCGGGCGACCACCCTGGCGGGCCTGGCCACCCTGGCGAGGCTGGCCACCCTGACCGCCACCTGCACCGGCACCGGCACCCTGGCCGCCACCGCCGCGTCGGCCACGGCTTCGCCCGCCACCGCCACCGCTCTGCGTACCCGTACCCTGCCCCGGCACCTGCGCCCGCCGCCGCTGCGGCCGCTGCTGCTGCACCACCGGCTGCGGCACCTCGATGGTGACCGCGACCCCGGACGGCTCGCGCGCGCCCGTGATGCGGCTGAGCTCCTCGTCGCTGGACTTGACCCGCGCCGAGCGCGGGTTGATGCCCGCGTCCGCCATCAGCCGGGTCATCTCGCGCCGCTGCTCGGGCAGCACCAGCGTGACGACGCTGCCGGACTCGCCCGCCCGCGCGGTACGGCCGCCGCGGTGGAGGTAGTCCTTGTGGTCGACGGGCGGGTCGACGTTCACGACCAGGTCGAGGTCGTCGACGTGGATGCCGCGCGCGGCGACATTGGTCGCGACCAGCGCGGTGACCTGCCCGTTCTTGAACTGGTCGAGCGTGCGGTTGCGCTGCGGCTGCGAGCGGCCGCCGTGCAGCGCCGCGGCCCGTACGCCACTGGCGAGGAGCCGCTTGGCGAAGCGGTCGGCGGAGCGCTTGGTGTCGACGAAGAGGATCACGCGGCCGTCACGGGCGGCGATGCGCACGGCGACGGCCTTCTTGTCGGTCTCGTCCGCGACGTGCAGCACATGGTGCTCCATCGTGGTGACCGCGCCCGCGGACGGGTCGACGGAGTGCACGACGGGGTCGGTGAGGAACATCCGTACGAGCCGGTCGATGTTCTTGTCCAGCGTCGCCGAGAACAGCATCCGCTGACCGCCCGCCTCGACCTGCTTGAGCAGCGCCGTGACCTGCGGCATGAAGCCCATGTCGGCCATCTGGTCGGCCTCGTCGAGGACGGTGATCGCCACCTGGTCGAGTACGCAGTCCCCGCGTTCTATGAGGTCCTTGAGCCGCCCGGGGGTGGCCACCAGCACCTCGGCGCCGCGCCGCAGCGCGCCCGACTGCTTGGTGATCGACAGCCCGCCGACGACGGTGGCGATCCGCAGCTGCACGGATGTCGCGTACGGGGACAGGGCGTCGGTGACCTGCTGTGCGAGCTCACGCGTGGGTACGAGAACGAGCGCGAGCGGTGCCTTCGACTCGGCGCGCCGGCCCGCGGTACGGGCGAGCAGCGCGAGCCCGAAGGCGAGGGTCTTGCCGGAGCCGGTGCGCCCGCGGCCGAGGATGTCTCGTCCTGCGAGGGAGTTCGGCAGGGTCGCGGCCTGGATCGGGAAGGGCTCGGTGACGCCCTGGGCCACGAGGGTCTTCAGCAGGGCGGCCGGCATGTCCAGCTCGTCGAACGCCTCGACGGCGGGCAGCGCGGGGGTGGTGGTTTCCGGCAGCGTGAATTCCTGCGGGGGCGCCGCCTTGCGGGCGGGAGCCTTGCCGGAGCCCTTCGCGGGACCCTTGGCACGGGAATTGACCGGGCGCTGTCGCGTCGTGGGACGGGCCGGGCGTTCGGAGCGAGTCATGCGGATATTGCCCTCCTGGGCATGTGAGACAGCACACAAGCCGGGGCCCGCACCTTGACGGTGCGGGCCCCGGCTGCGAGATACGCGTCAGGCAATTAGGCCGGGACGATGTTCTCCGCCTGCGGGCCCTTCTGGCCCTGCGTGACGTCGAAGGAGACCTTCTGGCCCTCCTGCAGCTCACGGAAGCCAGAGGTGGCGATGTTCGAGTAGTGGGCGAAGACGTCGGCGCCGCCGCCGTCCTGCTCAATGAAGCCGAAGCCCTTTTCCGAGTTGAACCACTTCACGGTTCCAGTAGCCATGTCATTCTCCTAAAACAGGGGCAAGCCGGAAACTCACACCTCGTGAATTTCCCGTCGCTAGCATTGACCCCCATCCGGAGAAGCCGGAAACAATAATGTGCGCCTGAGGAAGCATTCCCGTCAGGCGCACACAAAGTTCATGGGTACCAAAACTGCAACGACTTCACCGTAGCATGTCCGGCCCCGAAAGGCTCGTGTTCACAGCCGTTCGATGATCGTGACGTTGGCCTGCCCTCCCCCTTCACACATCGTTTGCAGTCCGTACCGCCCTCCCGTGCGCTCCAGTTCATGCAGCAGCGTGGTCATCAGCTTCACACCCGTGGCGCCCAGCGGATGGCCGAGCGCGATGGCCCCGCCGTTGACGTTGACCTTGCCGGGGTCGGCTCCGGTCTCCTTCAGCCAGGCGAGGACCACGGGCGCGAAGGCCTCGTTGATCTCGACGAGGTCGATGTCGTCGATCGCCATGCCGGTCTTCTTCAGCGCGTACGCGGTGGCCGGGATGGGGGCCGAGAGCATCCGGATGGGGTCCTCGCCCCGAACGGAGAGGTGGTGGACACGGGCCCGCGGCCGCAGTCCGTGCTCGGCGACGGCCCGCTCGCTCGCGATCAGCAGGGCCGCCGCGCCGTCCGAGACCTGGGAGGAGCACGCGGCCGAGATGGTGCCGCCCTCCAGGACGGGCTTGAGGGCCGCCATCTTCTCCAGGGTGGTGTCGCGGCGCGGGCCCTCGTCGACGGTGACCTCGCCGTACGCCACGAGCTCCCGCTCGAAGCGGCCCTCGTCGATGGCCCGGATCGCCCGCTGGTGGGAGGTGAGCGCGAACTGCTCCATGTCGCGGCGGGAGATCCCCCACTTCTCGGCGATCAGCTGCGCGCCGTGGAACTGGTTGACGGGCCGGTCGCCGTACCGGGCCCGCCAGCCCTCGCTGCCGGCGAAGGGGCCCTGGGTCAGTCCGAGCGGCTCGGCGGCCTGCCGGGAGGCGAAGGCGATCGGGATCTGCGTCATGTTCTGGACGCCGCCCGCGACGACCAGGTCCTGGGTGCCGGAGAGCACGCCCTGCGCCGCGAAGTGCACGGCCTGCTGGGACGAGCCGCACTGGCGGTCGATCGTCACGCCCGGCACCTCCTCGGGCAGTCCCGCCGCCAGCCATGCCGTACGGGCGATGTCACCGGCCTGCGGGCCCACCGTGTCCAGGCAGCCGAAGACGACGTCCTCGACGGCGGAGGGATCGACTCCGGAGCGCTCGACCAGGGCCCGCAGCACATGCGCACCCAGATCCGCCGGGTGGACACCGGACAGTCCGCCCTTGCGCCTGCCCACCGGTGTGCGTACCGCTTCGACTATGTAGGCCTCGGCCATGACTGCTCCCCTCTGTTCATCTGCGTACGGCGATACCGTCCAGCACCATCGACAGGTACTGGCGGGCGATCTCCTCCGGGCTGTGCTGTCCGCCCGGCCGGTACCAGGACGCCGCGACCCAGACGGTGTCGCGCACGAACCGGTAGGTGAGCCGGACATCCAGGTCGTCGCGGAAGACCTGGTCCGCGACCCCCCGCTCCAGCGTCCCGAGCCATGCCTTCTCGAACTTCTGCTGCGAGTCGGTGAGGTAGTGGAAGCGGGGCTGGGCGGCGAGGTGCCTGGACTCCTTCTGGTAGATCGCGACGGCGGCGCGGTGCCGGTCGATCTCCCGGAAGGACTCGGTGACGAGGGCCTCGATGGTCTCCCTGGGCCCGAGCCCGGCGGCGAGCACGGCGTCGTATCCCTGCCACAGTTCGTTCAGGAAGGTGGAGAGGATCTCGTCGAGCATCGATTCCTTGGAATCGAAGTGGTAGTAGAGGCTGCCTGCGAGCATCCCCGCCTCGTCCGCGATCTTGCGGACGGTGGTGGCGTTGTAGCCCTGCGCGGCGAACACCTCGGCGGCGGTGTCGAGGAGCTCGCGGCGCCGCTCGGGCGAGGCGGTCACCTGGGTCTTCTTCTTGCTGTCAGTCGGCACGTGCTCATTGTGGTCCCAGGGGGTGTCTTTTGGATCAGGCCGGATCAGGGAGCGGGGTCTGGTGCGTGCGATCGCAAGGCGGAGGAAGGAGCCGACGCGGAGCGTCGGCGACTGACGACAACGCAGCGAGCGTGCGTGCCAGGGCACGCGAGCCCGGCAAGATCCGAAAGACACCCCCTACGCATGCTGGCTGCTGACGGAGATGACCTCGCCGGTGAGGTACGAGGAGTAGGCGCTGGCCAGGAAGACGATGGTGTTGGCGATCTCCCACGGCTCGGCGTACCGCCCGAAGGCCTCCTTGGCGGTCAGCTCCTCCAGCAGCTGGGCCGAGGTGACCTTCACCAGATGGGGATGCATGGCGAGGCTGGGGGCCACTGCGTTGACGCGTACGCCGTACTCCGCCGCCTCGATCGCGGCGCAGCGGGTGAGCGCCATGACTCCGGCCTTGGCGGCCGCGTAGTGGGCCTGGCCGGCCTGGGCGCGCCAGCCGACGACGGAGGAGTTGTTGACGATCACGCCACCGCGGCCGGTGTCGCGGAAGGAGCGCAGGGCGGCGCGGGTGCAGCGGAAGGTGCCGTTGAGGGTGACGTCGAGGACCGTGCCCCACTGCCCGTCGCTCATGTCGACGAGGGCGGCGGTGCCGCCGAGACCGGCGTTGTTGACGACGATGTCGAGGCCGCCGTGCTCACGTACGGCATGGCAGAAGAGCGCCCGGACCTGGCTCTCGTCCGTGACGTCGCAGGGCAGTGAGGCCACCGCGTCGGCGCCGAACTCTCCGGCCAGCGCCTCCTCGCTCTCCTTCAGCCTGCGGGTGTGCGCGTCGCTGATCAGGACGCGCGCGCCCTCCTCCAGGAATCTGCGGGCGGTGGCGCCGCCGATTCCGGCGCCTGCCGCGGCGGTGATCACGGCGGTACGGCCCTTCAGCAGGCCGTGCCCCGGTACGTACTGCGCCCTGTTGTCCGTCACGGCAGCACGTTAACCTACCAAACACTTGTTAGGGAAGGATGCGCGAATGGACCTGCACCACTCCGCCGACGAGGAAGCCTTCCGCGCCGAGGCCCGCGCCTGGCTCGCCGCGAACGTGCCCGCCGAGCCGCTGCCCTCCCTGGAGACCGAGGAGGGCTTCGCGGCGCACCGCGCATGGGAGGCGCGGCTGTCCGCGGACCGCTGGTCGGTCGTCTCCTGGCCACAGCGGTACGGCGGCCGGGGCGTCGACATCTTCCACTGGCTCCACTTCGAGGAGGAGTACTACGCGGCGGGAGCGCCGGGGCGGGTCTCGCAGAACGGCATCAACCTCCTCGCCCCCACCCTGTTCGACCACGCCACCGAGGAGCAGCGCGCCCGCGTGCTGCCCACGATGGCGAGCGGCGAGGTCATCTGGGCGCAGGCCTGGTCGGAGCCCGAGTCCGGCTCGGATCTCGCCTCGCTGACCTCGCGTGCGGTGCGGACGGACGGCGGCTGGCTGCTCAGCGGGCAGAAGACCTGGTCGTCACGGGCGGCGTTCGCCGACCGGGCCTTCGGCATCTTCCGCACGGACCCCGACGCGCCGAAGCCGCATCAGGGCCTGACGTATCTGATGTTCGACCTCGCGGCGCCGGGGGTGACCATGCGGCCCATCCGCCGCATCGACGGCAAGCCCGCATTCGCCGAACTCTTCCTCGACGGCGTCTTCGTCCCCGACGAGGACGTGATCGGCGAGCCCGGGCAGGGCTGGCGGATCGCGATGTCCACGACGGGCAACGAGCGGGGCCTGACCCTGCGCTCCCCCGGCCGTTTCCTCGCAGCGGCGGACCGTCTCCTGCGGCAGTGGCGCGCGTCGGGCGATCAGGCCGACACCGCGCTGCGCGACCGGGTGGCGGACGCGGTGATCGGCGCGCGGGCGTATCAGCTGTTCACCTGCGCCAACGCCTCGCGCTTCGCCGCGGGCGCGAGCATCGGCGCCGAGTCCAGCCTGAACAAGGTCTTCTGGTCGCAGTACGACATCGCACTGCATGAGACCGCGCTCGATCTGCTGGGCGCGGACGGGGAGTTGGCGGACGGCGAGTGGGCCGAGGGGTATGTCTTCTCGCTGGCGGGCCCCATCTACGCCGGTACGAACGAGATCCAGCGCGACATCATCGCCGAGCGGCTGCTCGGCCTTCCGAAGGGCCGCCGCTGATGCGATTCCTGCTCACCGATGAACAGCGGGCGTTCGGCGACTCGCTGGACGCGATGCTGACGTCGGCGGACACTCCGGCTGCCGCACGGGCCTGGGCGGCGGGGGACCCCGCTCCCGGGCTGGCGCTGTGGTCGCGACTCGCCGAGGCGGGGGTGTTCGCGCTCGCCGCGCCGCAGGCGTACGAGGGGGTGGGGCCCCTGCCGGTCGAACTGGCCGTGGCTTTCACCGCGTTGGGCCGCCATGCGGTGCCCGGCCCGGTGGTGGAGACGGTCGCGGCGGCGGCGCTGCTGACCCGGCTGGCGGAATCGGGGGAGGCGGGCCCGGCGAAACGTCTGCTGCCGGGGCTGGTCACGGGCGAGTTGACCGCCACGCTGGCGGGCCGGGGCGCCTACGCACTGGACGCGGACGTGGCGGGTGTGACGCTGGCGGTTTCGGACGAGGACGCCCGCCCCGGGGCCGGCGCGGACCGCACCGCCTGTCTCCGTATTGCGCACGGCCACGGCCCTGTGCGCGTATCCGCCGACCCCGCCCGGCGGTTGGCCGTGCCCGCGGCCGGGGGCGAGGTCATCGCCGAAGGGCACCACGTGGCCCGGGCGGCCGCGTACGCCGGGGATGTCGCGCGTCTGGTCACCGCGGCGCAGGCACTGGGTGTCGGGCTCGCGCTCCTGGACCGGACCGTTGCGTACGTCACACAGCGCACCCAGTTCGGCGCCGCCATCGGCTCCTTCCAGGCGGTCAAGCACCGGCTGGCGGACACCCTGATCGGGCTCGAATTCGCCCGGCCGCTGCTGTACGGGGCGGCCCTGTCCATGGCTCCGGCAGACATCGCCGCCGCGAAGGTCACCGCGGGCGAGGCCGCGTACGCGGCCGCCCGTACCGCACTCCAGCTGCACGGCGCGATCGGCTACACCGACGAGCTCGACCTCTCCCTCTGGCTGCGCAAGGCCCGCCCGCTGCGGGACGCCTGGGGCACCCCCGCGCTCTGCCGGGCGACGGTGCTCGCGGGCTGACCCTCAGCCCCGGGGCTCAGCGGCGCCGGTGCGTACGGACCGGGCCGCCCGGCCGCCAGGCCCGTACCACCAGCTCCTCGCCGTCGACCGACGTCTGCACCACGTCACCGACCTCGACGCGGAAGAGATGGAACGGCTCCGGCGGCCCCGCCTCCGCCACGAAGCGGTCGAGCACCTCGGAATCGGTCACCTCCACAGCGCGCCCGGAGATCTTGACGTCACCGCCTTCCATGGAGTCGTCCGGCCCGGGGTTCGCATGGATCGCGAAGCGCGGATCGCGCAGCAGGTCCTGGGCCTTGCGTGAGCCCTGCATCATGCCGAGCCACAACTCGCCGAAGCGGAAGTCGACTTCGAGGCCGGTCACCCGCGGCGACCCGTCCTTGCGCACCGTGGCCAGCACATGGTGCTTGTACCGCTGGAAACGCTGCTGCACGGTCTCGGCGAAGTCCGGCTCCGCCGTCCGGAAATCTGCCCACGTCGAAGAGGTCATGACTCCATCGAACCGCGGAAACCCGACACCGCCTGTCGGGATTCACCTGCGCGCACCGGCTCGGATGCCCTACCGGGGCGTACGTGCTGTTCTGGTACTGGCCAAAGACCCGCCCTCGTCCGAGGAGAATCCCGATGGCGATCTTCATGCATGCCAGCCTGCCGGGCATCACGACCGACCAGTACGACGCCCTCAATGCCCAATTGCAGGCACTTCCCGGCGACACCTTCGCGGGGTGCCTGTCGCACACCTGCGTGGCGACCGACTCCGGCCTGGAGATTTTTGACCTGTGGGAGTCCCAGGAGGCGATGGACAAGTTCGGCACGGTGATGATGCCGGTGGCCGAGAAGCTGGGCTTCCCCCAGACGGGCCAACCTCCGAAGGTCGCTCAAGTCCACAACTGGTGGACCCCCAGCTGACACCGCTCAGCCGCTGCGCAGGGTGACGACCGCCGCGTGCCCCTCCGTGTGCAGTGATCCCGGCGACTCGTCCAGTACCGCAGCGTCGTACGGACCGAGTGTCACGTGCGCCTCCGTGAGGACCGTGGGCCCGTCCAGCGCGACGATCACGACCGTAGAGCGTGACGGCACCACGACCAGCAGTTCTCCGCGCACCACCGAGGTCAGGCATGCCGTACGGCCCCTGCGGTGCATGACGTTGAAGTTGACGACGGGATGCCCGTCGACGAGGCGGCCGTCGGTCTCCACGTCGCCGGGGAAGCGGTAGGGCCGGTAGCGCTCGTCGGCGAGTGTGCGCCGTTCGCCGACCGTGAGATCCATCCCCGCGCCCTCGACGACGGTCAGGATCCGGTCCACGCCGGGGAAGGCGGAGAACGGCCCGTCCGCGCCGACGTCCGCGAGGCTGATCCGCCAGTCGAAGTCGTCCGTCCCGGCGCCCTCGGGCGACACGGCGATCTCGCGGGTGACGCCGCCGCCGTTCTTCCACGGCACGGCCCTGCGGTCGGCGGCGCGCAGCACCCGTACCGTCATCGCACGATGCCCTGGGCCCGCGCGGCGGCCAGCCACAGCGGGAACTCGGAGACCAGCCGGTCGTACAGCTCGGAGTCGGGGACCTGGCGCGGGTCGAGTCCGGCGTGGAAGAAGCCCGCGTTGTCGACGACGCGCTTGGCGGGGACGGCGAGTTCGTCGAGCTTGTGCAGGAAGTCGAACTGCGAGCTGCGCTTGTTGCCGAAGCCGATGAACTGCCAGAACAGCGGCAGCTTCGCCGCCTTGCACAGATAGCGCTCCGCGGCGTGCTTGCTGATCGGTCCGCCGTCCGTCTGGAAGACGACGAGCGCGGGGGCGGTCGAGCCGCTGTCGACGTAGTGGTCGATGACCGCGTCCATGGCCAGGTGGTAGCTGGTCTTGCCCATGTGCCCGAGGCCCGCCACTATCTCGTCGACCCGGCCGCGGTGGTTGTCGAGGGCGATGTCCGTGACCGCGTCGATGTCCGTGGAGAAGAAGACGACCGGCACGGAGCCGTCGTCGTCCAGATTGGCCGCAAGACCGAGCACCCGGTCGGCGAGCGCCTGGACGCTGCCGTCCTTGTAGTAGTCCTTCATGGAGCCCGAGTAGTCCAGCACCAGATAGACGGCGGCACGCTGCCCGCTCAGCCCGTGCTTCTGCAGCGATACGCCCGCGCTCTTGTAGAGGCTGACGAGCGCGGGCGCCTTCTCCTCGACCTTGGCGAGGCTGATGGCCGCCATGCGGGGCTCCGTTCGTGCGAGGGGACGGGAGAGTTGAGGCTACGTCACCGGACCCCGACCGGGCCGGTCTCCCGTCACGACGGAGAATCCGGCCCGGCCTGCCCGTCTTCTCAGAGCGCCAGCCATACCGCGGTGTCGCTCGGCAGCCGGTCACCGTCCAGCGTCCCGCTGGCCAGCAGTACCCCGCTGTGGGCGGGCAGGGCCACCGGCTTGTCGGAGAGGTTCACCACGCACCGGAAGCCGGGCTCACGGCGGAACGAGAGAACGTCGCTGTCCGGGGCGCTCTCCCAGGTCAGCGTGCCGTCGCCGAGGGCGGGGTTGCTCCGGCGCGCGCTCAGCGCCGACCGGTAGAGGTTCAGCATGGAGGCGGGGTCGCCGTCCTGAACCTCCGCGGTCAGGGACTTCCACGCCTCCGGCTGAGGCAGCCACGGCGCCGCGGTGGTGGCGTCGGGGCTGAAGCCGAACGGCGGGCAGTCACCGCTCCACGGCAGCGGGACACGACAGCCGTCACGCCCTCGGTCGGTGTGGCCGGAGCGCTCCCACGTGGGGTCCTGGAGTACGTCCTCCGGCAGATCCTCGACCTCCCACAGGCCCAGCTCCTCGCCCTGGTACAGATAGGCACCCCCCGGCAGGGCGAGCGTGAGCAGGGCGGCGGCGCGGGCCCGGCGGGTGCCCAGCTCCAGGTCGGCCGACCGGTCCAGTTGGGACAGCGAGCGCTGCTGCCCCTCGGGCTGCGGCCTGGCGTAGCGGGAGACATGCCGGGCGACATCGTGGTTGGACAGCACCCAGGTGGCGGGCGCACCCACCGCGCCGAGCGCGGTAAGCGACTCGTCGATCACCCGGCGCAGGTGGCCTGCCCGCCAGGGAGCCATCAGATAGTCGAAGTTGAACGCGGTGTGGAGCTCGTCCGGGCGGACATAGCGGGCCAGCCGCTCCGGAGTGCCTGCCCATGCCTCCGCGACGAAGGCACGGGTCTCGCCGTACGCGTCGGCGACAGCGCGCCACCCCTGAAAGATCTCGTGGACTTCGTCGCGGTCCCAGTGCGGGTGGTCACCGGCGCCCACTCCGTCGAGGAGCTTGGCGTCGAGCGAGCCGAGGTCCGGCAGCCCCGGCGCCTTGACCAGGCCGTGCGCCACATCGATGCGCACCCCGTCGATGCCACGGTCGAACCAGAAGCGCAGGATCGACTCGAACTCGGCGCGCACCTCGGCGTTGTCCCAGTCGAGGTCCGGCTGCTCGGGTGCGAAAAGGTGCAGGTACCACGGCCCGGGTGAGCCGTCGGGCTCGGTGATCCGTGTCCAGGCGGGGCCGCCGAACACGCTGCTCCAGTCGTTGGGCGGCAGGTCGCCGCTGGGGCCTCGACCGGGCCGGACGATGTAGCGGTCCCTGGCCGGTGACGAGGGGCCGCCGGCCAGTGCCTCGCGGAACCACGCGTGCTCGGACGACGTGTGGTTCGGCACGATGTCGATGAGGACGCGCAGCCCGTGCGCGTGCGCCTCGTCCACCAGGGCCTGTGCGTCGTCCAGGGTGCCGAAGGCCGGGTCGATGTCCCGGTAGTCGGCGACGTCGTAGCCTCCGTCGGCCATGGGGGACGGGTACCAGGGGCTGAGCCAGAGCGCGTCCACGCCGAGCCGGGCGAGGTGGGGAAGGCGCCGGCGCAGGCCGGCGATGTCACCGACACCGTCGCCGTTGCCGTCGGCGAAGCTGCGGATGTACACCTCGTAGATGACGGCGTCGCGCCACCAGTTGGCGGGGGTCCGGGCAGGAGCCACGGTGTTTCTCCTCGAAAGAACGTAGGTGAGGGGCGGGCGGGGGCCGGTTACTTGACGGCGCCCGCGGTGAGTCCCGCGATGATCCTTCGCTGGAAGATCAGTACGAGGACCACCAGCGGCACCGTGACGACGACGCCGGCCGCCATCTTGGTGCCGTAGGGGATGTCGAACCCGGTCGACCCTCCGAAGCGGGAGATCGCGACCGTGGCGGTCTGCATCGAGTTCTTGTTCACCATCGAGACGGCGATGATGAACTCGTTCCACGCGGCGATGAACGTGAGGATCGCGGTGGTGAACACGCCTGGCGCGGTCAGCGGCATGATGACCTTGCGGAACGCCTGTCCTGGAGTACAACCGTCCACCATCGCGGCCTGTTCCAGTTCGCGCGGAAGCTGCTTGAAGAACGCGGTCAGGTTCCACACGGCCAGCGGCAGTGCGAACGACATCGACGGCACGATCATCGCCTGGTAGGTGTTGACCCAGTGCAGCGTGCCGGAGAACAGCTTCAGCATCGGCACGACCAGGGCGATCCCCGGGAACATGGAAGTCGCGATGATCACGGCCAGCACTGCGTTCTTGAAGCGGAACTCCAGCCTGGCCAGTGCGTAGGCGGTGAACACCGCGATCACCAGGGTGAGCACCGTGGTGATGCCGGCCACCAGCAGGCTGTTGAGCAGCGCCCGCCCGAAGCCCGTCCCCGGCCTCAGCACCGCTCGGTAGTTCTCCAGCGACCACGGCGAGGGGATCGGGGTCTTGTCGAACAGATCGGAGCTGCGCCTCAGGCTGGAGACGACCATCCAGTAGAACGGCGCCAGACAGTAGGTCATGATCGCGGCGACGCCGGTGAAGGCGAGCACGGCCGGTGTGGTGAATCGTCGCCGGGGCCGAATCCGTACGGTGGTCGAGGTGGCGCTCATGCCGTCGCTCCCTTCGTCGTTGCCCGCCGGGCGCGGCGGTCGCGCTTCGTGGCCCGCTGCTCGGAGAACACGTCGGCGCCCAGGAGCCTGACGAAGACGAAGGCGACCACGGCGACATAGAGGAAGAGGATCACCGCGTAGGCGGAGGCAGGCCCGTAACGGGTGTTGGCCGCCTCGTCGAACGCCAGCATCGACAGCGTCTCCACCGACTCCTTGTGCGCGCCGACGAGGACGTACGGCAGGTCGAACATGCGCAGCGCGTCCAGCAGCCGGAACAGCACTGCCACCAGCAGCACCGGCCTGATCATGGGAAGGGTGATGCGGAGGAACTCCTGCAGGCGGTTCGCGCCGTCCACGCGCGCCGCCTCGTACACCTCTCCCGGGATCAGCTGGAGACCGGCCAGTACCAGCAGCCCTACGAACGGCGCGGTCTTCCAGGTGTCAGCCACGATCACCGCAACGGCCGCCTGGATCCCGTCCGTGGTCCACAGGATCTCCTGCCCCAGCAGGGCGTTTGCCGCACCGTCGGCCTGGAAGATCCACTGCCACAGCAGGGCGGAGACCACGGTGGGGATGGCCCAGGGCACCAGTACGCCGGCCCGGACCAGGGCTCTGCCGCGTACCGCGCGGTTCATCACCAAGGCCATCGCCACGCCGAGCACGGTCTCGATGAGCACGGTCGTGACAGTGAAGAGCGTGGTGTTGGAGAAGGCGTTCCAGAACTGTTTGCCCGCCTCCCCGCCGAAGATCTCCGTGTAGTGCGTCAGGCCGGTGAACTGCTCGCCCTCCGTGACGAATCCGGAGCTGTCCAGGCCCGGCTTCTCACTGAACAGGGACTCGCGGAAGGCCGCCAGCACCGGGTATCCGGCAACCAGTGCGAGAACCAGGAGCGTTGGGGACACAAGCAGTGCGGCAAGCCGGCCTGTGCCGCGTTTTCGGGACGGGCCGGGGGCGGGGGGCGCCTTGGGCGCCAGGGTGGCAGGGCGTTGCGGTGCCGTCAGGCTGGACATCGGAGGTCACCTCAGCGGGGCGGGGAAAGGGCAGGCGAAGGAACCGCGCGGAGCCGTGTCAGGGGCGGCTCCGCGCGGAGCCGGGTCACGGCTTCGCGATCTTCTCCAGGCGTTCCTGGAGCTCCTTCAGTACCGCCGCCGGCGGTGTGCCGCCTTGCAGTGCCCGGTACGCCGCGCCCTGGATCGCCGCCGTCGCGTCTCCGTAGCGCACCACGCGCGGCCGGGGTGCTGCGCCCAGGATCGAGCTCTTGAGCACCGGCAGGTACGGGTACTTCGCGATCATCGCCGGGTCGTCGTACAGGGACGCGATGGTCGGCGCGTTGGAGCTGAGCAGCAGATTCTCGCGCTGGGACTGCTCGCTGGTGATGAAGGTGATGAAGTCGAGGGCCGTGGCTTTGTTTTCGGCGAACCTGCTGACCGCCAAGTTGTGTCCGCCCAGGCTGGAGACGCCCGGTCCGTTCAGGCCCGGCAGCGGGGCGACCCCGAACTTGCCCGCGACCTTGGAGGAGCCGTCCTTGGCGTTGGCCAGGGACCACTGGTAGGGCCACTGCCGGTGGAAGACGAGCCGGCTCTGCTGGAACGCCTGCCGGCCCTCCTCCTCCTTGAAGGTGATGGCCTTCTTCGGTATCAGGCCACTCTTGTAGGCGTCCGTGAAGAAGCTGAGGCCCTTGAGCGCCTCGGGTGAGTCGACGGTCGGCTTGCCGTCCTTGTCGACGACGGAGCCACCCGCGCCGTCGATCATCTCGGAGAAGTTGACCGTCAGGCCCTCGTACTTGTCGAACTGGCCCGCGTAGCAGGACATGCCCTTGCCCTGCGGAAGCGCCAGGACCTTCTGGCAGGTCTGCTCCATCTCCGCCCAGGTGCGCGGGGGCTGGGCGCCCACCTGCTTCAGCAGGTCGGAGCGGTAGTACAGCAAGCCGCCGTCGGAGGTCCACGGTGCGGCATAGAGGCGGCCGAGGTAGGAGGCGCCTTCCAGCGTGGGCCCCAGGTACTTGCCGGCCTCGAACCTGTCCTTGGGCAGCTCGGCCACCCAGCGGTTGGCGGCGAACTCGGCCGTCCACACGACGTCGAGGCTCAGGACGGAGAACTCGCCGGACTTCAGCTCAGCGTTCTGGATCATCCGCTGGCGCTGGTCGTCGGCGTTGTCGGGCAGTTCGATGAAACGCACCTGCTCCTTGCGGTGGCTCTTGTTCCACTTGTCGAGCATCTTGGCGAGGACACCCGTGTTGTCCTTGCCGCCCGCCAGGGTGATGGGTCCGCGGCCCTTGAAGCTGTCCATGCTGTTTCCGCCCGCGGTTCGCTCCTGGGTACCCCCGCTCCCGCATGCGGCCAGAACGGCCGCAGCCGTGCTCACCACGCAGGCTCTCAGCAGCAGGTGCCTCATGTTGATCTCCTTTGTGCGGCTCCCGGCGGTCGTCCTCCGCCAAGGTGCAGTGAGACTAAACAGCGAGGCGCAAGGGAGTCTACAGATACTCGCAAGTCATTTAACATTTTCTATGTAAGCAGCCGTCATTTGTGATGACCTCCATGCAAAAGGCGACGTCCCGGAGGACGCCGCCTTCTCTTCCGGTGGGGTGGTCCCACCACTGACTTCGCTAGCCGCGCGCGACCGCGGTGCTGCTCCGCACCACCAGTTCGGGCTCGAACAGGAGCTCCTCGTTGCTGTTGCTGTTGCTCTTGCCGGCGATCCGGCTCGCCAGCAGTGACACCGCGGCCCTGCCCATCGCCTCGACCGGCTGGCGCAGCGTGGTCAGCGGGGGGTTGGCCAGCGGCATGAACGTCGAGTCGTCGAACCCCACGACGGAGACGTCGCCCGGCACGTCGAGTCCCATGCGCTGCAACGCCCGGACGGCACCGAGGGCCATGAGGTCGCTGCCGGACACCACGGCCGTGACGCCCTGCTGAATGAGTCTTTGCGCTGCCGCGGCGCCGCCCTCCAGCGAGTACATCGTGTGCGTGACGAATGGCTCGGGGTCCCGCACGCCGCAAAGCTCGCGCATCGCCGTGATGAACGCCGTCTTCTTGCGGACGGCGGGCACATGATCGTCGTACTCCCCCAGCGCCAGCCCGATGCGCCGGTGCCCCAGGGAGGCCAGATGACGTACCGCCAGCTCGGCCGCCATCCCGTCGTCGGTCGACACGGACGGGAAACTCAGCCCCTCCGCCATCCCGTTCACCCCGATGACGGGCAGTCCGCGCTCCAGCAGCCGTTCGTAGTGACTGTGGTCCGCCTTGATGTGCGAGTGGAGGCCGCAGACGAACACCGCGCCGGAGATCTGGTGCTCCAGCAGCAGGTCCACATAGTCGCTCTCGGACACACCCCCGAAGGTGCGGGTGCACAGCACGGGCGTGAACCCCCGCTGCGCCAGGGTGGAGCCGATGACCTCGGAGAACGCCGGGAACACGGGGTTGGTCAGATCCGGGGCCACCAGCCCGACCAGGCGATTGCCCCGTTCCCTCAGCTGCCGGGGCCGCTCGTACCCGAGGACGTCGCACGCGCTCAGCACCGCGGCCCGGGTCGACTCCGCGACCCCCGGCTTCCCGTTGAGGACGCGACTGACCGTCGCCTCACTCACCCCGGCGTATTCCGCCACCTCGACCAGTCGTTTCGCCATGACCGCAAGGCTACTGCAAGACTTGCATTCGTTTACATGAGTCCTTGAGGGCGGGGAGCCCTCCGGGCCCGCTCCCCGTCGTGGAGACACACCGCGGCGCCCACCCATTGTCCGGTCGGGGACAGGGCAGGCGCCGCAGTCAGTTCCGTACGCCTTTGTACGGGACGTCTCTTCAGGTGGAGATCAGACCGTCAGCGCACGGTCCGTCGGACGGATCGGAGCCGGAAGCTCACTCGCCCCCGTCAGGAAGCGGTCCACACCACGCGCCGCCGAGCGGCCCTCGGCGATCGCCCACACGATCAGCGACTGGCCCCGGCCGGCGTCGCCCGCGACGAACACACCGTCGACGTTCGTCGCGAAGTCCGCGTCCCGCGCGACGTTGCCCCGCTCGTCGAGCTCCAGGCCGAACTGCTCGACCAGGCCGTTCGCCCGGTCCGTGCCCGTGAAGCCCATCGCCAGGGTGACCAGCTGCGCAGGAATCCTGCGCTCCGTGCCCGGCTTCTGGGTCAGCTTGCCGTCGACGAACTCCACCTCGATGAGGTGCAGGTACTGGACGTTGCCGTCCTCGTCGCCCTCGAAGTGCGTCGTCGAGACGGAGTAGACCCGCTCGCCGCCCTCCTCGTGCGCCGAGGTCACCTTGTAGAGCATCGGGAAGGTCGGCCACGGCTGACCCGCCGCACGCTCGTCGCCCGGCCTTGGCATGATCTCCAGCTGGGTGACCGAGGCCGCGCCCTGGCGGTGTGCCGTGCCCACGCAGTCCGCGCCCGTGTCGCCGCCGCCGATGACGACGACGTGCTTGCCCTCCGCGGTGATCGGCGGGGCGACGAAGTCGCCCTCCTGCACCTTGTTGGCGAGCGGCAGATACTCCATCGCGAAGTGGATGCCGCTCAGCTCACGGCCCGGCACGGGCAGGTCGCGCGAGACGGTCGCACCTGCGGCGATGACCACCGCGTCGTAGCGCCGCCGCAGCTTCGCCGCGTCGATGTCGCGGCCGATCTCGACCTCGGTACGGAACTTGGTGCCCTCCGCGCGCATCTGCTCGATGCGGCGGTTGATGTGCACCTTCTCCATCTTGAACTCGGGGATGCCGTACCGCAGCAGTCCGCCGATGCGGTCCGCGCGCTCGTACACGGCGACGGTGTGGCCCGCCCGGGTCAGCTGCTGGGCGGCGGCCAGGCCCGCCGGGCCCGAGCCGATGACGGCGACCGTCTTGCCGGAGAGGCGGTCCGGCGCCTGCGGCCTGACGTCGCCCGTGTCCCAGGCCTTGTCGATGATGGAGACTTCGACGTTCTTGATGGTGACGGCGGGCTGGTTGATGCCGAGGACGCAGGCCGACTCGCACGGAGCGGGGCACAGGCGGCCGGTGAACTCCGGGAAGTTGTTCGTGGCGTGCAGCCGCTCGGACGCCGCCTGCCAGTCCTCGCGGTAGGCGTAGTCGTTCCACTCGGGGATCAGGTTCCCGAGCGGACAGCCGTTGTGGCAGAACGGAATGCCGCAGTCCATGCAGCGTCCGGCCTGCTTGCTGATGATCGGCAGCAGCGAGCCCGGAACGTAGACCTCGTTCCAGTCCTTCAGCCGCTCGCCCACCGGACGGGTCTTGGCGACCTCACGGCCGGTGGTCAGGAAGCCCTTGGGGTCAGCCATTGGTCGCCGCCTCCATCATCTTCTCGGTGGTCTCCTGCTCGGAGAGACCGGCGAGCTCAGCGGCGTCCTTGGCGGCGAGCACTGCCTTGTACGTGGTCGGGATGATCTTGCTGAAGCGGTCCACCGCGACGGACCACTCGGCCAGCAGCTTCGACGCGACGGTCGAGCCCGTCTCCTCCTCGTGGCGGCGCACGACATCGTGCAGCCACAGCCTGTCGGACTCGGTGAGCGACTCGATCGCCTGCAGGTTCCCGGAGTTGACGTTGTCCCGGTCGAGGTCGATGACGTAGGCGACACCGCCGGACATGCCGGCCGCGAAGTTACGTCCCGTCTCACCGAGAACCACCGCGCGACCGCCGGTCATGTACTCGCAGCCGTGGTCGCCCACGCCCTCAGAGACGACCGTGGCACCGGAGTTGCGGACGCAGAAGCGCTCGCCGGTGCGGCCGCGCAGGAACAGCTCGCCGCCGGTCGCACCGTACGCGATGGTGTTGCCCGCGATGGTGGAGTACTCGGCGAGGTGGTCGGCGCCCCGGTCCGGGCGGACGACGACGCGGCCGCCGGAGAGGCCCTTGCCGACGTAGTCGTTGGCGTCGCCCTCCAGCCGCAGCGTCACACCGCGTGGGAGGAACGCTCCGAAGGACTGGCCGGCCGAGCCGGTGAAGGTGATGTCGATGGTGTCGTCGGGCAGGCCCGCACCGCCGAACTTCCGCGTCACCTCGTAACCGAGCATCGTGCCGACGGTCCGGTTGATGTTGCGGATCGCGATCTGCGCGCGGACCGGCTGGGCGGCCTCGGCGGAGTCCGCGTTCAGCGCCTCGGCGGCGAGCTGGATCAGCTCCTTGTCGAGGGCCTTCTCCAGACCGTGGTCCTGCTCGATCAGCTGGTGGCGCACGGCGCCGTCCGGCAGTTCGGGGACGTAGAAGAGGGGCTTGAGGTCGAGTCCCTGCGCCTTCCAGTGGTCCACGGCCCGGTCCGTGTCGAGCAGCTCGGCGTGGCCGACGGCCTCCTCGATCGTACGGAAGCCCAGCTCGGCGAGGAGCTCGCGGACCTCCTGGGCGATGAACTCGAAGAAGTTGACGACGTATTCGGCCTTGCCGGAGAAGCGGTCGCGCAGCACCGGGTTCTGGGTGGCGATACCGACCGGGCAGGTGTCCAGGTGGCAGACGCGCATCATGATGCAGCCGGAGACGACGAGCGGCGCGGTCGCGAAACCGAACTCCTCGGCGCCGAGCAGCGCGGCGATGACGACGTCGCGGCCGGTCTTCAGCTGGCCGTCGGTCTGCACGACGATGCGGTCGCGCAGTCCGTTGAGCAGCAGGGTCTGCTGGGTCTCGGCGAGGCCGAGCTCCCAGGGGCCGCCCGCGTGCTTCAGCGAGGTGAGCGGGGATGCGCCCGTGCCGCCGTCGTGGCCGGAGATGAGGACGACGTCCGCGTGCGCCTTGGAGACGCCCGCGGCGACCGTGCCGACACCGACCTCCGACACCAGCTTCACGTGGATTCGCGCGAGGGGGTTGGCGTTCTTGAGGTCGTGGATCAGCTGAGCCAGGTCCTCGATGGAGTAGATGTCGTGGTGCGGCGGCGGGGAGATGAGGCCGACGCCCGGGGTGGAGTGCCGGGTCTTGGCGACCCACGGGTAGACCTTGTGGCCGGGCAGCTGGCCGCCCTCGCCGGGCTTGGCGCCCTGCGCCATCTTGATCTGGATGTCGTCCGCGTTGACCAGGTACTCGGAGGTCACACCGAAGCGGCCGGAGGCTACCTGCTTGATGGAGGAGCGGCGCTCGGGGTCGTACAGACGGTCCGCGTCCTCGCCGCCCTCACCGGTGTTGGACTTGCCGCCCAGCTGGTTCATGGCGATGGCGAGGGTCTCGTGCGCCTCGCGGGAGATGGATCCGTAGCTCATCGCGCCGGTGGAGAAGCGCTTGACGATGTCGCTGACCGGCTCGACCTCGTCGATGGAGATCGGCTGCCGGGCCTCGGACCTGAAGCCGAAGAGGCCGCGCAGCGTCATCAGCCGCTCGGACTGCTCGTTCACCCGGTCCGTGTACTTCTTGAAGACGTCGTACCGCTTGGTGCGCGTGGCGTGCTGCAGCCGGAAGACCGTCTCCGGGTCGAACAGGTGCGGCTCGCCCTCACGGCGCCACTGGTACTCGCCGCCGATCTCCAGCGCGCGGTGCGAGGCGGCGATGCCGGAGGCGGGGTAGGCCTTGGCGTGCCTGGCCGCGACCTCCTTGGCGACGACGTCGAGACCGGCGCCGCCGATCTTCGTGGCGGTGCCGTTGAAGTACTTCTCGACGAAGGCCTCGTCGAGGCCGACGGCCTCGAAGACCTGCGCGCCGCGGTAGGAGGCGACGGTTGAGATGCCCATCTTGGACATGACCTTCAGGACGCCCTTGCCCAGCGCGTAGATCAGGTTGCGGATGGCCTGCTCGGGCTCCATGCCCTCGATGAAGGTGCCGGCGCGGACCAGGTCCTCGACCGACTCCATCGCGAGGTACGGGTTGACGGCGGCAGCGCCGTAGCCGATGAGGAGCGCGACGTGGTGCACCTCACGGACGTCACCGGCCTCGACCAGCAGCCCCACCTGGGTGCGCTGCTTGGTGCGGATGAGGTGGTGGTGCACGGCCGAGGTGAGCAGCAGCGACGGGATCGGCGCGTGCTCGGCGTCGGAGTGCCGGTCGGACAGGACGATCAGCCGGGCGCCGTCCTCGATGGCGGCGTCGGCCTCGGCGCAGATCGCCTCGATACGGGCCGCGAGGGCGTCGCCGCCGCCGCTCACGCGGTAGAGGCCGGAGAGCGTCGCGGCGGTCATGCCGGGCATGTCGCCGTCGGCGTTGACGTGGATGAGCTTGGCCAGCTCGTCGTTGTCGATCACCGGGAAGGGCAGGGTGACGCTGCGGCAGGAGGCCGCGGTCGGCTCCAGGAGATTGCCCTGCGGGCCCAGCGAGGAGTGCAGCGAGGTGACGAGCTCCTCGCGGATGGCGTCCAGCGGCGGGTTGGTGACCTGCGCGAACAGCTGGGTGAAGTAGTCGAAGAGCAGCCGGGGGCGCTCGGACAGGGCCGCGATCGGCGAGTCCGTGCCCATGGAGCCGAGAGGCTCGCCGCCGGTCCTGGCCATGGGCGCGAGGATGACGCGCAGCTCCTCCTCGGTGTAGCCGAAGGTCTGCTGGCGGCGGGTGACCGAGGCGTGGGTGTGGACGATGTGCTCGCGCTCGGGCAGGTCCTCGAGCTCGATCTCACCGGCCTCCAGCCACTCGCGGTACGGCTTCTCGGCGGCGAGCGAGGACTTGATCTCGTCGTCCTCGATGATGCGGTGCTCGGCGGTGTCGACGAGGAACATCTTGCCGGGCTGGAGGCGGCCCTTGCGGACGACCTTGGCGGGGTCGATGTCCAGGACGCCGACCTCGGAGGAGAGGACCACGAGTCCGTCGTCGGTGACCCAGTAGCGGCCGGGGCGCAGTCCGTTGCGGTCCAGGACCGCGCCGACCTGGGTGCCGTCGGTGAAGGTGACGCAGGCCGGGCCGTCCCAGGGCTCCATCATCGTGGAGTGGTACTGGTAGAAGGCGCGCCGGGCCGGGTCCATGGAGTCGTGGTTCTCCCACGCCTCGGGGACCATCATCAGCACCGAGTGGGGCAGCGAGCGGCCACCGAGGTGGAGGAGCTCCAGCACCTCGTCGAAGGAGGCGGAGTCGGAGGCGTCCGGCGTACAGACCGGGAAGATCCGCTCCAGCTTCTCGGAGCCGAAGAGGTCGGAGACGAGCTGCGACTCGCGGGCGCGCATCCAGTTGCGGTTGCCCTTGACCGTGTTGATCTCGCCGTTGTGCGCGACGAAACGGTACGGGTGGGCGAGCGGCCAGCTCGGGAAGGTGTTCGTCGAGAACCGCGAGTGGACGAGCGCGACGGTCGTGGCGCAGCGCCGGTCGGAGAGGTCCGGGAAGAAGGGCTCCAGCTGCCCGGTCGTGAGCATGCCCTTGTAGACGATCGTCCGGGCGGAGAGCGAGGGGAAGTAGACGCCGGCCTCGCGCTCGGCGCGCTTGCGCAGCACGAAGGCCTTGCGGTCGAGCTCGATGCCCGTGCTGGTGCCGTCGCTCACGAAGAGCTGGCGGAAGGCCGGCATGGTGGCGCGGGCGCCGCTGCCGAGGAGGTCCGGAGTGACGGGGACCTCGCGCCAGCCGAGGACGTTCAGGTCTTCTTCGGCGGCGATCGTCTCAATCCGTGAGACGGCGTCGTCACTGTCCTGCGCGGGCAGGAAGGCGATGCCGACGGCGTACGAGCCGGCCTCGGGGAGCTCGAAATCCGCGGCCTCGCGGAGGAAGGCGTCCGGGACCTGGAGCAGGATGCCCGCTCCGTCGCCGGAGTCGGGCTCGGAGCCTGTGGCGCCGCGGTGCTCAAGATTCCGCAGGACGGTCAGCGCCTGTTCTACCAGCTCATGGCTGGCAACACCGGTGAGGGTGGCCACGAACCCGACGCCGCAGGCGTCGTGTTCGTTACGGGGGTCGTACATCCCCTGAGGGGCGGGGCGACCGTCCATGGGCGACCAGGCGTCGGAACGCATCGGCTCTCCCGTCGTCGTCGTGGCATGTTCACTGCCGAGGGACGACGTTGGCCCTCTGCGAAATTTCGTGCAGGTTACATGATGGAGTGCTTCTCGGAAAGTGGATAGGTCATTCCAACATGCGGACACCGCCCAAGGCGGTGGAGGTGGGTCACACACGGACAGATCGGTGTCAGTGGACCCTTCGCAGAGCAGGCTTCATTGCCCGCCGCGCCTACGGCTCATGCCCGGTGGTTAAGGGCTCGAAACCGCGGAGTAACGGCAACTTATGTAGCGCCATGCATAGTGTCGCACCTGCGGCGGTTTTCGTAGAGGGCGTACGTCACAACTTTTGGCCCGCGGGCGCCGGGGCGCACGCGGGCCGGGTGGTGGCGGAGGAGCCGGTGGGGAGCCGAGGAGCGGGGCGCGTCAGATTCGGGGCGCCTCAGATTGCCGCGCCGAGGAGCGCGCCGAGTCCATAGGTGAGAGCGGCGGCCGCTCCGCCCAGGACCAGCTGGCGCAGTCCGCTGTACCACCAGTTGCGCGCGGTGACGCGGGCGACGAGGGCGCCGCAGGCGAAGAGCCCGACGAGCGCGAGCAGCAGCGCGGGCCACAGGGCAGTCGCTCCGAGGAGGTAGGGCAGTACGGGCAGCAGCGCGCCCAGAGCGAACGAGCCGAAGGACGAGACCGCGGCGACGGTCGGCGACGGCAGGTCGTCCGGGTCGATGCCGAGCTCCTCGCGGGCGTGGATCTCCAGCGCCTGCTCGGGGTCCCTGGAGAGCTGCATCGCCACCTCGCGGGCGAGCGCGGGCTCGACGCCACGGGCGACGTAGAGGGCGGCCAGCTCCTCCATCTCGTCGACGGGGTGCTTACGCAACTCCCGCCGCTCGACGTCGAGTTCGGCCTCCACGAGCTCACGCTGCGAGGCGACGGAGGTGTACTCGCCGGCGGCCATGGAGAACGCGCCGGCGGCGAGACCCGCGAGACCGGTGATGACGATCGTCTGCTGGGACACCACGCTGCCGGCCACACCGGTCATGAGGGCGAGGTTGGACACGAGTCCGTCCATCGCACCGAAGACCGCGGGTCGCAGCCAGCCGCCGTTGACGTCACGGTGGGTGTGGTTGTCGCGGTGCGCCGCGTGAAGCGTCGCCCCGGTTTCGATGATGGACACAGTTCTCCCCTTTTCCGGCAGCGGACTTGATGGTCCGTGCCCCCTCCGACACCCTCGAAAATACGCACGATGTAAGGGCCGCGCCAGCAAGGCAGGCCGTACTTACCTGGAGTCCGGCGGGTGACATCGAGCGGGTGACAGGGATGTTTCTCAGACTCGTCGCGCGCCGCGCGTGGCACAGATGCAGGAACAGGCTCGGTGCGCGCGAAAGGGGCCCGCCCCATGGAGTTGATTGCATGCAATCCCGTTGATCCGGCCGGTAATGCCTCGCTTCTGCGCGATCGGGCCTGTGGTGCGCTGCTGGGCCTCGCGGTGGGCGATGCGCTCGGCGCACCCGCCGAGAACATGCGGCCGTCCGAGATCCGCCGCAGATGGGGGCGTATCGAAGGCTTCGTGAGCGACGACCCAGCAGGCACGGACGACACGGAGTACGCGATCTTCTCGGGACTGCTGCTGGCCCGGCACGGCTCGGCGCTGACCGTCGCGCACGTCGAGAACGCGTGGCACCACTGGATCGCGGATCTGGACGAAGGCCCGTTCCGGGGTGCGGGTTTCAGTGAACGCGGCACCCTGGAAAATCTCAGGCGCGGGCTCGCCGCCCCCATCTCGGCCCAGCACCGGCACGCATGGAGCGACGGCCTGGCGATGCGTGCGGCGCCGTTCGGGGTCTTCGCGGCGGGCCACCCGGCCGAGGCGGCGCGACTGGTCGCGATCGACGGCTGCGTCAGCCACGACGGCGAGGGCATCTACGGCGGCCAGGCGGTGGCGGCGGGTGTGGCGGCCGCGATGGCGGGCGGCGGCCCGGCCTCGGTGATCGGCGCCGCGCTGTCCGTCGTCCCCATGGACTCCTGGACGGCCCGCTCCCTGCGCCGCGCTGTGGTGGCGGCCCAGCGCACCCACGCGGACACCCTGGCGATGGAACGCTCCGTCCGCTCGGCGGTGGTGATCGGCGGCTACCCGTGGACGGACCTGGCCCCGGAGGCGGTGGGCCTGGCCTTCGGCGCGTTCGCGGCGGCCCGGGGAGACTTCCGTACGTCGGTCCTGACCGCGGTCAACATGGGCCGCGACGCGGACACGACGGCGGCGGTGGCGGGCGCCCTTGCCGGCGCCCTGTCGGGAGCGTCGGCCATCCCCCCGGCGTGGTCCTCGGCGATCGGCCCGGTCCGCGGGAGCTGCCTCCCGTCGATGAGGGGCTACCACGTCCTGGACATCGCGGAACTTCTGACGCCGGACGACGACGCCCAGGTGACGCGATGACGGCGGAGGGCGGGCCACCGGCCGCGGGCGACCTGGGCGGCACGGGCTGCGGCGCGACTGCGGGGGCCGGGCCCGGCGGCTCCTGTGCCACGACGGCCCCCGCCGGTCCGCCGGGACCCGGTGAGGCGCGGTGCGACACCGCGGTCGGGCGGGGCGGCTCCGGCGGTACGACGGCCCTGGCCGGTCCGCACGGCGCGGCCACGGCGCCCACCGTGGACGACCCCGCCCGCCCGCGCCAAGCGCCAATCGGCGCGACAGGCGGCACCACCGCGCCGGCCGCCGCGGGCGGCTCGCGCGAAGCGCCTGGCATCGCCTCGGGCCGGGCACCGGCAGCCCCGGAAGCGCTCCGGTCGGGCGCAGCATCGCCTGCGCCCGCGGACAGCGCAGTCCGCTCGCCCGAAGCGGCAAGCAGCGCACCGGCCAGCCCGGCCGGTCTGCAGGCCTTGCGTGAAGCACCGGCCGACGCCCCGGCCCGCTCGGGCGGCGCCGCGAGCACCCATCGGGGGCCCGTGGGCCTGCCCGCCCGCGCGGCGGAGGCGCACCTGTCGCAGCCGGGAAGGGACGGGGTGCGGGAAAGGCCCCCGGCCCGGCCCATCGAAGGGCTGCTCCTCGGACTCGCCGCCGGGGACGCCGCCGGGTGGCCCGCCGCGCGGCATCGGGCCGCGCGGATGCCCGAGTGGACCCGGCGGCTCACCCGTGAACTCGATACCTTCGCCGAGCAGAACGCCACCACCACCCTCCCCGTACCCATCGCCCTCAACCAGCCTCCCGAACCCCTCCGCCTCGGCCCTTCCGACGACGCCGAATGGGCCGCCTTCGCCGCCGAGACCGTGCTCACCGCCGCCGGGGACCTCTTCGCGGGGCTCGCCCCCGGCCGCCGGATGCGGGCCGCCGTCGATCTCGCCTGGAACTCGCTCGCCAGCGAGGTCGCCGCGGCCGCCGACCGCGCCCCCGAGGTCGAGTCCGCCGTGCTCCCCCTCCGCGCCCGTATCTCCGTACGCGCCGGACTCGGCAATCTCGCCACCGGACTGCGTCCGCCCGCCACCGGCCACGACAACCCGCACTACTTCGACGACGCCGCCTGCGTACGCGCCTCGGTCCTCGCCGTTGTCCACCCCGGGGACCCGGCCGCGGCCGCCGAGCTCGCCGAGTTCGACGCGCGCTACACCCAGGACGGCGACGGAGTGCACGGCGCCCGCGCCATGGCCGCGGCCGTCGCCGCCGCGCTCGGCGGGGCATCCGTCGACGCCGCCGTCGACGCCGCACTCGCCGAGCTCCCCGACGCCACCGAGATCGGCCGCAACGCCCACCACGCCGTCAAGCTCGCCCGCCACGCGACGGGCGCCTTCGAACTCGTGCCCCTCCTGGAGCACCAGATCGTCGACCACGTCTACAGCTACGGCATCGCAGCCGCCGAGACCGTCCCCGTCGCCCTCGCCCTGGCAGTGGCCGCCCGCGGCCGGGTCGCCGAGGCCGTGCCCGCCGCCGCCTGTCTGTCGCGTGTCGCCGACTCCGCCCCTGCCCTCGCCGGTGCGCTGACCGGCGCGCTCGGCGGCGGTGACTCCGTCCCGGCCACCTGGCGCGACGCCTGCCGGACCCTCGCCGGCTGCGCTCTCCCCCGCCTCGCCGGGACGGATCTCGTCGAACTCGCCGGGCTGCTCGCACACACGGAACTGACCGCCCCGGGTGGACAATTCCGACATGACGACGACACTCGAGACGCTCACACTCGATGACCGGATCACGGGCAGCCTGATCGGCGCGGCGGTCGGTGACGCGCTCGGCGGCCCGGTCGAGGGCTACTCCCCCGAGCAGATCGTGGAGCGGCACGGCGGCCGCGTCCATGGCATCGTCGGCCCGTGGCACGGCGACGAATGGCGCACCGCCCGCCCCATCGCGCCGTACCACAAGGGCGACGGGCACATCACCGACGACACCCTGATGACGCACGCCCTGGTCCGCGTGTACGCGACCGTCCGCGACCATCTCGACGCGTACGCCGTCGCCGACCAGCTGGTCCCGGACCTGATCTCGACCCCCCGCTGGATCCCGGAGCTGGAGGCTGAGGCGCTGCCCCTGCACCGCGTGTTCCTGGCCGAGAAGTGGATGGTGACCCGCCTTCACTACGGCCACAACGACCCGCGCGAGGCAGGCGTCGGCAACATCGTCAACTGCGGCGCGGCGATGTACATGGCTCCGGTGGGCCTGGTCAACGCGGCCCATCCGACGGCCGCCTACGCCGAGGCCGTCGACATCGCCGGCGCCCACCAGTCCTCCTACGGCCGGGAGGCGGCGGGCGTCTTCGCCGCGGCGGTCGCGGCGGCCTGCCACCCGGACGCCACCCCCACCACGGTGATCGACACCGCGCTCGCCCTCGCCAAGGACGGTACGCAGGCGGCGATCGAGTCGGTCGCCGAAGTCGCCGCCCAGTACTCGGACTTCGAGTCGGCACTGGCTCCACTGCGCGCCGCGGTCGCTCCTTTCGACACGGTCGGCCCGGACTACCGCTCCCCCTCCCTCGCCGCCCGCCGCCCTTCGCGGCTGCACTCCATCGAGGAACTGCCCATCGCCCTGGGCATGCTGATGGTCGGCGGCGGCGACTACCGCCGTACGGTCCTCGGCGCCGTCAACTACGGGCGCGACTGCGACTCGATCGCCTCCATGGCCGGTGCCATCGCGGGCGCGCTCCACGGGGAGTCCGCGGTGCCGAGCGACTGGGCGAAGACGGTGGCCGAGGCCAGCCGCATCGACCTGCACGCCCCGGCGCGGGAGCTGGCCGCGGTAGCCCGGGAGATCTTCACCCGCGACCGCGAGCGCCGCCGGGCCCACGAGTCGGCGTTCGCCCGCCTGACGGACCTGCCATGACGGGCCTGCGCCTCACCTGGGTCCAGCCGGAGGACCTGCTCGGCCACGAACTGCGCCAGGCGGAGGAGGACGGCCGCGACGCACGGGACATCCGCAGCCGCTGGCTCCGGGCGGGCGGCCCCCTGGCCCCACCCCGCGCCGGAGCGTCCCCCACCCCCGCGCCCCCGCACCTGCGCGCCCTGGCGCACGAGCTGCTGGACGAACTGGCCCTGCTTCCCTCCCCGTTGACGGAGTACGAGCCCACACCCCTGACGCTGATCACCGCCGCCTGCCCCGCCTGGCCCGCCCCGCCCTCGACGCGTCCCACCCCTGGGGCGGACGCACTCCACGCCGCCTGGCTCGGCCGCGCCGTCGGCTGTCTCCTCGGCAAGCCCGTCGAAAAGCTCCCGCTCGACGGCATCCGAGCCCTCGCCCGCGCCACCGGCAACTGGCCCCTCACCACGTGGTTCACAGCCAAGGGCCTCCCCCCTGAACTCGCCGCCGCCCACCCCTGGAACCGCCGGTCCGCCGCCACCTCGCTCGCCGAGAACATCGACGGCATGCCCGAGGACGACGACCTCAACTACCCGCTGCTGAACCTCCTTCTCCTCCAGCGCCACGGAAAGGCGTTCACCACCGCCGAGCTCGCACAGCTGTGGCTCGACGAACTCCCGGCCGGCCGCACCTTCACCGCCGAGCGCATCGCGTACCGCAATCTCCTCTCCGGCGTCGAACCCCCGCTCACCGCCGCCCGCCGCAACCCCTTCCGGGAGTGGATCGGCGCCGCCATCCGTGCCGACATCCACGGCTGGACACACCCCGGCGACCCCGCGGCCGCCGCCGCGCAGGCCCACCGGGACGCCTGCCTCACCCACACCGCGAACGGCGTCTACAGTGCGATGTTCATCGCCGCCGCCCTGGCCACCGCGGCCGGCGGCACAGCCGGTGTGCACGACGCCCTCGCCGCCGGGCTCACCGTCGTTCCCCCGCGCTCCCGCCTCTCACGGGCCGTACGGTTCGGCATCGACACCGCCCGCGCCGAACCGGACTTCGATACCGTCATGGACCATCTCCACGCCGCACTCGGCCACTACCACTGGGTCCACGCCGTCCCCAACACCGCCCTCCTCGCGGCCGCCCTCACCCACGCCGACGGCGACTTCAGCGGCTCCATCTGCCGTGCCGTCTCCGGCGGATGGGACACCGACTCCAACGGCGCGACCGCCGGGTCCCTCGCGGGCCTGCTCGCCGGCCGCCCCGACGCCATCCCCGGCCGCTGGACCGCCCCGCTCAAGAACCGTCTCGCCACCTCCGTCGCCGGTTTCGACGGCATCGGCTTCGACACCCTTGCCCACCTCACTCACCAGGAGGTACTCCGCCCATGACCGTCATCGCGGTGCTCGGCAGCACCAACATGGACCTCGTGGCCTACGTCGCCAACGCACCCAAGCGCGGGGAGACCGTCACGGGACGGGAGTTCCGCACGATCCCCGGCGGCAAGGGCGCCAACCAGGCCGTGGCCGCCGCCCGCGCCGGCGGCGATGTCGCGATGATCGGCGCGGTCGGTTCGGACGAGTTCGGCGGGCGCCTGCGGCACACCCTCGTCTCCTCCGGCGTCGACACCGATCTCCTGCGCACCGCCGAGGGCCCCTCCGGCACCGCCCACATCGTCGTCGACGACGAAGGCGGCAATTCGATCGTCGTGATCCCCGGTGCGAACGGCACCGTCACCTCCCTCGCCCCCGGCGACGAGGCCCTCATCGCCACCGCCGACACGCTCCTCCTCCAGCTCGAACTCCCCCTCAGCGCCGTGCTCGACGGCGCCGAAGCCGCACGCCGCCACGGTGTACGGACCGTGCTCACCCCTTCCCCCACCCAGCCCCTGCCTCCCGAACTGCTCGCCGCCACCGACCTGTTGGTGCCCAATGAGCACGAGGCGGCCACGCTCACCGGCGTCGCCGACCCGCACGCCGCGGCCGAGGCCCTGCTGCGGCAGGTCCCCGAGGTGGTGATCACCCTCGGCTCGGCGGGCAGCCTGTACGCGAGCCGGGGAACGACGCCGTTCACCGTCCCCGCCCCCAAGGTCACCGCCGTCGACACCACCGGCGCCGGTGACACCTTCGTCGGCGCGCTGGCCGTCGCACTCGGCGAGGGCAAGCCCATGGAGCAGGCCCTCGCCTGGGCGTCCGCGGCCGCCGCCCTGTGCGTCCAGCGCCCCGGAGCCTCCACCTCCATGCCGTACCGCCCCGAGATCGACGCCTCATGACCGCACAGCCAAAGCCCCCGGCTCCCTCCCCCCTTCAGGGGCTGCGCGTCCTCGACCTGGCCACTCTCTTCGCGGGCCCGCTCGCCGCCACCATGCTCGGCGACTTCGGCGCGGAGGTCATCAAGGTCGAGCACCCCACCCGCCCCGACCCCTCCCGGGGCCATGGCCCCGACAAGGACGGCGTCGGCCTGTGGTGGAAGCTGCTCGGCCGCAACAAGCGCACCATCACCCTCGATCTGTCCACCCCCGGCGGCCGCGCGACCCTCCTGAGCCTCGCGACCACCGCCGATGTCATCATCGAGAACTTCCGCCCCGGCACCCTGGAGAAGTGGCAGCTCGGCTGGGACGAGCTGAGCAGCGCCAACCCCCGTATCGTCCTGACCCGCGTCACCGGCTTCGGGCAGTTCGGCCCGTACTCCCACCGCCCCGGCTTCGGCACCCTCGCCGAGGCGATGAGCGGCTTCGCCTCCATCACGGGCGAACCCGACGGTCCGCCGACCCTCCCTCCGTTCGGACTTGCCGACTCGATCGCCGCGCTCGCCACCTCGTACGCCGTCATGACCGCACTCGCCGCCCGCACCTTCACAGGCCGTGGCCAGGTCGTCGACATGGCGATCATCGAGCCGATCCTGACGGTCCTCGGCCCGCAGCCGCTCTGGTACGACCAGCTCGGTTACGTACAGACCCGCACCGGCAACCGCTCCCTCAACAACGCCCCCCGCAACACCTATCGCACCGCCGACGGATCCTGGCTGGCCGTGTCCACCTCCGCGCAGTCCATCGCCGAACGCGTCATGCATCTCGTCGGCCGCCCGGATCTGATCGACGAGCCGTGGTTCGGCACCGGCAGCGGACGAGCCGAGCACGGCGACGTACTCGACGCGGCGGTCGGCGGCTGGATCGCCCGGCGCACCCGCGCCGAGGCCATGGCCGCCTTCGAGAAGGCCGAAGCCGCGATCGCCCCGATCTACGACGTCCGGGACGTCATGGAAGACCCCCAGTACCAGGCGCTGGACACCATCACCGAGGTCCCCGACCCCGAGCTCGGCCCCCTCCGTATGCAGAACGTCCTCTTCCGGCTCTCCGAGACCCCCGGCGCCATCCGCTGGGCGGGCCGACCGCACGGCGCCGACACGGATGCCGTCCTCACCGAACTCGGCCTGTCCCGGGCCGATATCGCCGCACTCCGCACCCAGGGCGCCCTATGACCACCCCGCTCACCTATCTGTACGCACCCGGGGACCGCCCCGAAGTCGTGCACAAGGCACTCGCCTCCGGCGCCGACGTGGTGATCGTCGACCTCGAGGACGCCGTGGCTCCCGACCGCAAGCACTACGCGCTGGCCGCCACCGCCGAACTTCTCGCTTCCCCCCAGAGGCTTCCTGTCCATGTCCGCATCAACACCCCCCATGACATCGAGGCCCTGATCGCACTTCCGGGCCTCTGTGCTCTGCGTATTCCCAAGGTCGCACACGCCACTGACATCCGGCGGATCGCGGCCCGCGCCCCGGGCGTCCCCCTCTATCCGCTCCTCGAATCGGCTCTCGCCATCGAGCACGCGTACGCGATCGCCACCGCCCATCCGGCCGTCCACGGCATCGCCATCGGCGAGGCCGACCTCCGCGCGGACCTCGGAGTACGGGACGGCACCTCCCTCGACTGGCCGCGCACCCGCATCGTGGTCGCCGCCCGCGCGGCCGGTCTCGCGCCCCCGGCCCAGTCCGTCTTCCCCGACATCCGCGACCTCGACGCCCTCTACGCCTCCTGCACCCACGGCCGCGCCCTCGGCTTCCTGGGCCGGGCAGCCATCCACCCCCGCCAACTCCCCGTCATCGAGCGGGCGTTCCGCCCGACGCCCGAGGAGATCGAGGCGGCGGAGGAGATCGTCAAGGCGGCCGCGACGGACGGGGGCGCGCTCGCCCTGCCCGACGGCCGCTTCGTCGACGCGGCGATCGTGGCCGCTGCGCAGCGGACGCTGGCTCTCGCCCGCCGCGAGGGCTCATGGGAAGGGAGTTCCTGAAAGCGACGAGGCCGCCGGAACCTTTCGGTCCCGGCGGCCTCGTCGCGCGTTTTCCCCGCGGTCAGCCCTTCTTGGCCGACTCCGCGTCGGCGGAAGCCGCGTCGGCGTCCACGTCCGCCTCGGCCTTCTCGTCACCGTCCGCAGGGTCGGCGTCCCCAGCGTCACCGTCCGCAGCGCCATCGGCGGGAGCGTCGTCACCCGGAGCGTCATCAGCGGCGACAGGAGCGGTCTTCGCGTGCCTGTCCGGCTCGACGACCTCCTCGCGCCCCGGCCGCACCCTCGCCGAGATCACGATGTACGTCACCGCCAGTACGAAGACGACGATCGATGTCCACACATTGAGGCGCAGTCCCAGCACGTGGTGCGCCTCGTCGACGCGCATGTACTCGATCCAGGCCCGGCCCACGCAGTACGACGCGACATACAGCGCGAACGCCCGGCCGTGGCCCAGCTTGAAGCGGCGGTCGGCCCAGATGACCAGCAGCGCGACGCCGATGCACCACAGCGACTCGTACAGGAAGGTCGGGTGGTACAGGCCCGCCTCACGGTTCGTACCCTCGGTGATCTTGAGGGCCCAGGGCAGGTCGGTCTTCTTGCCGTACAGCTCCTGGTTGAACCAGTTGCCCCAGCGGCCGATCGCCTGCGCGAACGCGACGGCGGGTGCGAGGGCGTCCGCCCAGGCCGGGAGAGGGATCCCGCGGCGGCGGCAGCCGATCCAGGCACCGACTGCGCCCAGGCCGATCGCGCCCCAGATGCCGAGGCCGCCCTCCCAGATCTTGAAGGCGTCTACCCAGTTCTCACCCTCGCTGAAGTACAGCTGGTAGTCGGTGATCACGTGGTAGAGCCGGCCGCCGACGAGACCGAAGGGCACCGCCCAGACGGCGATGTCGGCCACGGTGCCGGCTTTGCCGCCCCGGGCGACCCACCGCTTGTTGCCGTACCAGACGGCCACGAAGACGCCGATGATGATGCAGAACGCATAGCCGCGCAGCGGGAGCGGTCCGAGATGGATCACTCCGGTCGACGGGCTGGGAATGTAGGCAAGTTCCATGGCAGGACCGACGCTACCCTGCCGGGTGGGACGTACGGCAACCCACCCGGCAACGTCTGGATAACGAGCCCCGCCCCTGTCGCGGCAGACCCTGGGGGCCGCGAACGGTCAGGAGGCGGGAGCGCTCGGTGTCGGTGTGGACCGCTGGGTGCCCGGCTTCTTGCCCTTGTTCGCCTCGGCGACCCACTTCTTCAGGTTGGCCGGGGAGATCCGCTCGCCACCCTTGTCCGGGAAGACCTTCTCCCCGTTGAGCAGCACGGTCGGCGTGCCGCTGAAGCCACCGTTCCTGAACGCTGTGGCCGACTTCTCAACCCAGGTGTCGTGCGTGCCGTCCTCCACGCAGGAGCGGAAAGCGGGGGTGTCGAGGCCCTCGACCTTGCCGGCGAGCTCGATCAGCCTGCTGTTCTCGCCGAAGCCGTCCTCCGTCTCGGGCGGCTGGTTCTGGTAGAGGACGTCGTGGTACGCGTCGAACTTGCCGACGTCCTGGGCGCAGGCCGCGGCGTTCCCGGCGCGCAGCGAGCCGCTGCCGCCCAGGTTCCCGTCGATGATGGTCGCAAGGTGGTACTCGACCTTGACCTGGCCTGTCGCCTCCAGCTCGTGGATCGTGTCCCGGAAGGCGTTTTCCAACTGGGCGCAGACAGGGCAGCGGAAGTCCTCCCACACCGTGAGCGTCGAGGGGGCGTCGCTCGCGCCCACCGGGATGGCGAGCTGGTCCTTGCCCTGCACGCCCGCGGGCGCCTGCGCCGGACCGGCGTCGGAGCCGCCGTCCTTCTTCCCGGCATTGGCCGCGATCACCCCGATCACGGCGGCGAGGCCGAGGACGCCCACCACCGCGGCCGAGACGATCAGCAGCCGCCGGCGCTTCTCACGCGCCTTCTCCTGCTCGCGTTCCTGCTGGATCCGCTCTCGCGCGGTCCGCTTCCGTTCCTGGTTCTTCTCGCTCACATCCCGCAAACGAACCGGGGAGGCGCTGCACGCCTCCCCGGTCCCAGATCCACTCGTACGAGCTACGCGCCCCTGCGCACGCCCTTGGCGAGCTCGGCAGCCAGTTCCCGTACCGCGACCAGGCCCTCGGCGTCGTCCGGTGCGTCGAGGAGCCGCTTGACGAAGGCGGACCCGACGATGACGCCGTCGGCGAAGGAGGCGACCTCGGCGGCTTGCTCGGGGTTGGAGACCCCGAGGCCCACGCAGACCGGCAGCTCGGTGGTGGCGCGGGTGCGCCGCACCAGGTCCTGGGCCTGTGCGCCCACGGACTCGCGGGTGCCGGTGACGCCCATCAGCGAGGCTGCGTACACAAAGCCGGAACCGGCCGCCGTGATCTTCGCGAGCCGGGCGTCCTGGCTGCTGGGCGCGACGACGAAGACCGTGGCGAGGCCGTGCTTCTCGGCGTGCTCCCGCCACACACCGGACTCCTCGACGGGCAGGTCGGGCAGGATGCAGCCCGCGCCGCCCGCCTCGGCGAGCTCGGTGGTGAAACGCTCGATGCCGTAGCGGTCGATCGGATTCCAGTACGTCATGACGAGGACCGGCTTCCCGGTGGCCTCGTGCGCCTCGCGGACCGTACGCATCACATCGGCGATCTTGACTCCGCCGCGCAGGGCGATGTCGTCGGCGGTCTGGATGACGGGGCCGTCGAGGACGGGGTCGCTGTGCGGCAGCCCGACCTCGACGATGTCCGCGCCGCCGTCGAGGGCGGCCTTGACCGCCGCGATCCCGCCGTCGACGGTCGGGAAGCCGGCCGGGAGGTACGCGATGAGCGCGGCCCGGTTCTCGTTCCTGGCATGCGCCAGGGTGTCGTTCAACAGCTCGATGTTGCCGCTCACTTCGCGTCCCCCTCGCCGTCGTACAGCCCGAAGTAACGGGCGGCGGTGTCCATGTCCTTGTCGCCGCGCCCGGACAGATTGACCAGGATCAGCCCGTCCGTGCCCAGCTCCTTGCCGAGTTCCAGCGCTCCGGCCAGCGCGTGCGCCGACTCGATCGCCGGGATGATGCCCTCCGTGCGCGACAGCAGCCGCAGCGACTGCATGGCCTCGTCGTCGGTCACCGCGCGGTACTCGGCGCGCCCGCTGTCCTTGAGGTAGGAGTGCTCGGGGCCGATGCCCGGGTAGTCGAGTCCGGCCGAGATCGAGTACGGCTCGGTGATCTGGCCCTCCTCGTCCTGCAGGACGTACGACCTTGAGCCGTGCAGGATGCCCGGCTCGCCCGCGGTCAGGGTGGCCGCGTGCTCCCCCGACTCGATGCCGTGGCCCGCGGGCTCGCAGCCGACGAGACGGACATCCGCGTCGGCGAGGAAGGCGTGGAACAGGCCGATCGCGTTCGATCCGCCGCCGACACAGGCGACGGCCGCGTCCGGCAGCCGTCCCGCCCGCTGAAGGATCTGGCGGCGGGCCTCCACGCCGATGACGCGGTGGAAGTCGCGGACCATCGCGGGGAAGGGGTGCGGTCCGGCGACCGTGCCGAAGAGGTAGTGCGTACGGTCCACATTGGCGACCCAGTCGCGGAACGCCTCGTTGATGGCGTCCTTCAGGGTCCTGCTGCCCGAAGTCACGGGGATGACCTCGGCGCCGAGCATCCGCATCCGGGCCACGTTCAGGGCCTGGCGCTGGGTGTCGATCTCGCCCATGTAGATCGTGCACTCGAGGCCGAAGAGGGCGCAGGCGGTCGCGGTGGCGACGCCGTGCTGGCCCGCGCCGGTCTCGGCGATGACGCGGGTCTTGCCCATCCGCTTGGTGAGCAGCGCCTGGCCCAGCACGTTGTTGATCTTGTGCGAGCCGGTGTGGTTGAGGTCCTCCCGCTTGAGGAAGACCCGGGCGCCGCCGGCGTGCTCGGCGAACCGGGGCACCTCGGTCAGCGCGCTGGGGCGGCCCGTGTAGTTGACCATCAGGTCGTTGAGCTCGGCGGCGAAGGCGGGGTCGGCCTTGGCCTTGTCGTACTCGACGGCTACCTCGTCGACGGCGGCGACGAGGGCCTCGGGGATGAACTTGCCGCCGAAGGCGCCGAAGTAGCCCTGGGGGCTGGGGACGTGACCCTCCGGGTCCGGGATGAAGAAGTCGCTGGACATGTGCGACATGCTCCTTGTCAGGGCTGATGCCCCAGAAGTCTGGTGTGCAGGGACACGGTATGCGCGCGTCCGGGGTGAGCCGGGGGGCTTTCCCCTACCCGCCCTTTCCCGAACTGGGGGCAAGCCCCCAGACCCCCGTATGCGACCTTCGGCCGCATGTCCTCAAACGCCGGACGGGCTGAATAATTCAGCCCCGCCGGCGATTGAGGCGCGGGGGTCCGGGGGCAGAGCCCCGGTTACGGGAAGGGGCGGGTAGGGGAACAGCCCCGCGCAGCGGCACCGCCTAGCGCGCGCGGGCCCCGCGCCATCGCATGCCGTTGACCTGGCCCGGCTCCGAGCCGATCACGTACCGCACCCGGCGGCCGTGCACCCGGCGGGCGGGCGCGCGGCAGCCGCGCGGCTTGCAGCCGCGGGCGAGCGGCGCGTGCGGGTCGCGCGCAGGCAGTCCGGCGCGCGCACCGGCCAGCCCCGGGCGGCGGCCCGGGGTGGTCGGTCGGCAGGCGCGGCGGACGGTCATCGCTGGGTCAGCTCCGCCCGTGCCGCAGGGCGGGGTGGGCTCCGGCGGCGACCAGGTCGGCGACCGCCGACTTGGGGTCACGGCCGGTGACCAGGGACTCACCGACGAGAACGGCGTCGGCACCGGCGTTGGCGTAGGCGATCAGGTCGTGCGGACCGCGCACACCGGACTCGGCGATCTTGACGATGTGCGCCGGGATCTCGGGGGCGACCCGCTCGAAGGTGGAGCGGTCGACCTGGAGCGTCTTCAGATCGCGGGCGTTGACACCGATGATCTTCGCTCCGGCCTCGACCGCGCGCTCGACCTCGTCCTCGTCGTGGACCTCGACCAGCGGCGTGAGCCCGATGGACTCCGCCCGCTCGATCAGCGAGACCAGGGCTTCCTGCTCCAGCGCGGCGACGATCAGCAGCACGAGGTCGGCGCCGTACGCCCGCGCCTCCCACAGCTGGTACGCCGTGACGATGAAGTCCTTGCGCAGCAAGGGGATGTCGACCTTGGCGCGGACTGCTTCGAGGTCGGCGAGGGATCCTCCGAAGCGGCGCTGCTCGGTCAGTACGGAGATGATGGCCGCGCCGCCCGCCTCGTAGTCGGCGGCGAGTCCGGCCGGGTCGGCGATCGCGGCGAGCGCGCCCTTCGACGGGCTGGAGCGCTTGACCTCGCAGATCACATGGACGCCCTCGCCGCGCAGCGCGGCGACGCCGTCCTTGGCCGCAGGAGCCTTGGCGGCGCGCTCCTTGAGCTCGTCGAGGCTCACGCGCGCCTGCCGCTCTGCGAGGTCCGCGCGCACGCCTTCGATGATCTCGTCGAGCACACTCACGCGAGCGGCCCCCTTCCGGGACAGTGATGATGGTTCAGGATCAGCCATCTCGATGGTATCCGCAGCACGGCTCCGGGCTCGCATCCGGTTGACGTCTGTCCCACTACCTGGGACTTCGGTCCCCGATCAGGGAGCGAGCGCGGAACCGAATGGAAGGTTCCGGACCACGCTGAAGACCAGCAGTACACCGCCGAGCGTCCACCACCAGACGGGAGAGACGGCGATCCGCATGCGCTCGCCGCGTACGGCGCGAATCAGCCAGATCACCCACACCACCGCGAAGATTCCGTAGCCCGCGACGGCCATGGCGTTGGAGCCGAGAGCGCCGGTCAGATCGCCGTGGATGAAGGCGTGCGCGCTGCGGAGCCCGCCGCAGCCGGGGCAGTAGATTCCGGTGAGGCGCAGCAGCGGGCAGACCGGGTAGTGGCCCGGCTCGTTGGGATCGACCGTGCCGACGTACGCGAAGGCCGCAGCGACCCCGGCGAGGGTGGCCACGGGCGTGGCCAGGCGCCGCGCGAGCGGGGCCGGGCCGGGTGCGGGTCCGGCGGAGAAGGGCGAGGAAGGCATGGCGTCCACCCCGTGATTCTGCCCGTTCGTACGGGAAGGCGCAGCGCGGCTGTGCCGGGCTGCGCCTTCCTCGTTCAGCTGTGGTGTGCCGGTCTCAGGCGGAGGTCTGCGCGGTGGCAGGCTGCGCGGTGGCCGTGACCGTGGCCGTGGCCGTGACCGACTGCGTCCTGGCCCGCGCCTGCGCCTCGGTCTCCTTCGGCATGCCCAGGCCAGCGGCCTTCATGGCGCCACCGACGATGCCGCCGAGGAAGACGACGGCGATGCCGCCCCAGAAGCCGACCGGGTTGGCCGCCACCATGAAGACGCCTGCGATGCAGAAACCGATGAAGGCGATGGTGACACCGGTCCAGGCGGCCGGGGTGTGTCCGTGGCTGCTGCCCGCCATGAGTTGCTCCTCGTTGCAGATGCTCTGGGGTCGTTGCGCTGTGGTGAGCCGAAGCTCGTCACTCATTGTCCCGTACGCCACAGCATGCGATGACGTGGGGTGGCTCACGCTGAGGCTCTGTCCGGTCGATCTTGCCGGGCTCGCGTGCCCTGGCACGGCACCTCGCTGCGTTGTCGTCAGTCGCCTACGCTCCGCGTGGGCTCCATCCTCCGCCTTGCGACGCCCCATGCCAGACCCCGCTCACTGATCCGGCCTGATCGACCGGACAGAACCTAGCGCGTCGGGTCCTCGCCACGGTCCAGGGCCTTCCACAGGTCCTCGGGACGGTCCGGGTCCACGACCGCGGCCTTGCGGGGCCGGGGGGTGCCGTCGCGCTCGTAGCGGCCCGACATGGCCGGCCACTGCTTGCCGTACCGCAGCGCGAGCAGGCCCGCGAGCAGGATCAGCAGGCTGCCCGCCACGGTCACATAGGGCCAGGCGGTGTGGGTGAGAGCGTCGACCGTGGCAGCCGTGTCACCGGTCGTCCTCGCCGCCTTCTCGTCGAGCGCCGCGCTGTCGGAGGCACCGAGGAAGGAGGCGAGCGCCGCGCCCGCGCCGCTGAGGGCGAGCAGGGCGGCGACCAGCAGCCGGCCGGCGCGGCGGACCGCGAAGACGGCCACAAGGGCGGCCAGGCCGACGATGGCGAGGGCCGTCGGGACGCCGGTGACATCGCTGCCTTCGGCGTTGAGCGGCAGGGTGCCGCCGCCGACGGCGGCCCGGCCCTCGGCCCAGATCCGGCCGGAGGAGAGCAGCACGACGGTGGCGCCGACGGCGCCGAGGAGCAGGGCCACGGCGAGGCTGCGCCGGCTGCTGTCGGCGGCGGATGCGGCTGCGGCACGGGGCTGGGGTACGGGTACAGCACTCACATACCCCACTATCCCTTACCGCCCGTTCACCTGGTGAGGCGGTTCGCGGTATGGACAGCGCGAAGCACCGCGGCCGCCTTGTTGCGGCACTCGGTGTCCTCGCCCACCGGATCCGAATCCGCGACGACACCGGCTCCGGCCTGCACGAATGCCGTGCCGTCGCGCAACAGCGCGGTGCGGATGGCGATCGCGGTGTCGGAGTCGCCCGCGAAGTCGAGATAGCCGACGCAGCCGCCGTACAGTCCGCGCCGCGAGGGCTCCAGCTCGTCGATGATCTGCATCGCGCGCGGCTTGGGGGCGCCGGAGAGCGTGCCCGCGGGGAAGCAGGCGGTGAGCACGTCGAAGGCGGTACGGCCTTCGGCGACCCGGCCCGTCACGGTCGAGACGATGTGCATGACGTGGGAGTACCGCTCGATCGTCATGAAGTCGACGACCTCGACGCTGCCGGGCTCGCAGACCCGGCCCAGGTCGTTGCGGCCGAGGTCGACGAGCATCAGGTGCTCGGCGCGTTCCTTGGGGTCGGCCATCAGCTCGTCGGCCAGTGCCTGGTCCTCCTGCGGGGTCGTACCGCGCGGCCGGGTCCCGGCGATCGGGTGGACCATGGCGTGCCCGTCCGCGACCTTGACCAGGGCCTCGGGGCTGGAGCCGACGACGTCGAAGCCGTCGAAGCGGAAGAGGTACATGTACGGGCTGGGGTTGGTGGCCCGCAGGACCCGGTAGACGTCCAGCGCGCTTGCGCCGCACGGAGTTTCGAAGCGCTGGGAGGGCACAACCTGGAAGGCCTCGCCGGCCCGGATGCGCTCCTTGATGTCCTCGACGGCGTCCTGGTAGTCCTTGCCGCCCCACGGCACGGTGAACTCGGGCAGTTCGGAGGGCGGCAGCGCGGCGGGTGCGGAGGCGAGCGGCCGGGCGAGGTCGTCCTCCATGGCGTCGAGGCGGGCGACGGCGTCCGCGTACGCCTCGTCGACGCCGGTGTCGAGGTCGTTGTGGTTGATCGCGTTGGCGATCAGCAGGACGGTGCCGTCCCAGTGGTCGAGTACGGCGAGGTCCGAGGTGAGCAGCATGGTCAGCTCGGGGAGCTTCAGGTCGTCGCGCTCGCCGGGGCCGATCTTCTCCAGCCTGCGGACGACGTCGTATCCGAGGTAGCCGACCATGCCGCCGGTGAAGGGCGGCATGCCGGACGCGAGGTCGCGCGGGGTGTGCAGCGTCTCGACGGTGGTGCGCAGGGCCTGCAGCGGGTCGCCGTCGACGGGGACGCCGACCGGCGGGGTGCCGAGCCAGTGGGTGGAGCCTTCGCGTTCGGTGAGGGTCGCGGCGGAGCGTACGCCGATGAAGGAGTAGCGCGACCAGGAGCGGCCGTTCTCGGCGGATTCGAGGAGGAAGGTCCCGGGCCGCTCGGCGGCGAGCTTGCGGTAGAGCCCGACCGGGGTGTCGCCGTCCGCGAGGAGGCGGCGGCTGACGGGGATGACACGGCGGTCGGCGGCCAGCTTGCGGAAGGTCTCAAGATCCATGGCGCCCGACCTTACTTGTCCAGGAGAACGTCGGTGTCGAAGCACGTACGGGCCCCGGTGTGGCAGGCGGCGCCCACCTGGTCGACCTTGACGAGGATCGTGTCCGCGTCGCAGTCGAGGGCGACGGACTTGACGTGCTGGACATGGCCGGAGGTGTCGCCCTTGACCCAGTACTCCTGGCGGCTGCGGGACCAGTAGGTGCAGCGGCCGGTGGTCAGGGTGCGATGCAGCGCCTCGTCGTCCATCCAGCCGAGCATCAGCACCTCACCCGTGTCGTACTGCTGGGCGATGGCCGGAACCAGGCCGTCGGTGCCGCGCTTGAGGCGGGCGGCGACGGCGGGATCGAGGGAGCTTGCGGGGACACTGCTGGTCATACGGCCATTGTGCCGTGCCGCGCGGGTACGACGGGCGGTGCGTCCACTGGGCGGACCCACCACCGCCGCCGTACGCTGGCGGACATGTCGACCCATGCGAAGCGTGAACGACTTCTGCTCGCCGACCTGTTGGAATCGGTGGGCCCCGAGGCCCCGACCCTGTGCGAGGGCTGGACGGCCAGGGATCTGGCCGCCCATGTAGTGGTGCGTGAGCGGCGGGCGGACGCCGCGGGCGGGATCCTGATCGGCGCGCTCAAGCCGCGCCTCGAACGGGTACAGGCGGAATTCGCCGCGAAGCCTTACGAGGAGCTGATCCAGCTCATCCGTACGGGACCGCCGCGGATGTCCCCGTACGGCATCAAGCAGCTGGACGAGGCGGCGAACACCGTCGAGTTCTTCGTCCACACCGAGGATGTGCGGCGCGCGCAGGAGGACTGGACGCCGCGCCAGCTGGACCAGGTCTTCGAGAACGCCCTGTGGTCCCGGCTGGAGAAGGGGGCCCGGCTGCTGGGCCGCAGGTCGCCGGTCGGACTGGTGCTGCGCCGGGCGGACGGGCAGACGGCGGTCGCCCAGCGGGGCACCCCGGTGGTGACGGCGACCGGGGAACCCAGCGAGCTGACGCTGTTCGCGTTCGGGCGGCAGGACGTGGCGCGGGTGGAGCTGGAGGGCGACAAGGACGCGATCGCGCGGCTGCACGAGATCAAGCCGTTCGGGATGTAGACACGGCTCAGCGGACGGGGTGACCGGCCTCTCGCAGGGTGTCCTTGACCTGGGATATCCGCAGATCGCCGAAGTGGAAGACCGAGGCCGCGAGGACCGCGTCCGCGCCCGCCGCGATCGCCGGCGGGAAGTCCGCCAGCCTGCCCGCGCCGCCGCTCGCGATGACCGGGACCGTGACGTGCCGCCGCACCGCCGCGATCATCTCGGTGTCGTAGCCGTCCTTGGTGCCGTCGGCGTCCATCGAGTTGAGCAGGATCTCGCCCGCACCCAACTCGGCGGCCCGGTGCGCCCATTCGACGGCGTCGATGCCGGTGCCCTGACGGCCGCCGTGCGTGGTGACCTCGAAGCTGCCCCGGGGCGTGCGCCGGGCGTCGACCGACAACACCAGGACCTGGCGGCCGAAGCGCTCGGCGATCTCGCGGATCAGCTCGGGGCGGGCGATCGCCGCGGTGTTCACGCCCACCTTGTCGGCGCCCGCGCGCAGCAGCTTGTCCACGTCGTCGGCGCTGCGCACCCCGCCGCCCACGGTCAGCGGGATGAAGACCTGCTCGGCGGTGCGGCGCACGACGTCGTACGTCGTCTCACGGTTGCCGGAGGAGGCGGTGATGTCGAGGAAGGTCAGTTCGTCGGCGCCCTCGGCGTCGTACAGCCTGGCCATCTCGACGGGGTCGCCCGCGTCGCGCAGGTTCTGGAAGTTGACGCCCTTGACGACCCGGCCGTTGTCCACGTCCAGGCAGGGAATGACTCGGACCGCGAGTGTCATGCGGCACCTCCTCGGTACGCCTCGACCTCGACCTCGACGACCAGCCGGGGGTCGACGAAGCCGGAGACGATGAGCATCGACGCTGCGGGGCGGACGGTGCCGAACAGCTCCCTGTGGGCGCGGCCGATCTCCTCCACGTCCCGGGCGTGGGAGAGGTACATCCGCGTGCGCACCACGTGCTCGCGGTCGAGACCGAGGTCCCTCAGCGCGCCCACGGCCACACCGAAAGCGGTGATCGCCTGGTCGTAGGGAGAGCCGTCGAGGACCACTCCGTCGACCACGGAGGTGCAACCGGACACCAGGACAAGGCCGTTGGGCAGTTCCACGGCCCGGGAGTAGCCGAAGGCTTCCTCCCACGGGCCGTCGGATGCGACACGGCGTACGACGCCGGTCATTCCGCCACCGCCGCGAGGGCTTCTTCGAGGGTGAACGCCTTGGCGTACAGCGCCTTTCCGACGATCGCGCCCTCGACGCCCTCGGGAACGAGACCCGCGATCGCGCGCAGGTCGTCGAGCGAGGAGACGCCGCCGGAGGCGACGACCGGCTTGTCGGTGACCGCGCAGACATTGCGCAGCAGCTCCAGGTTGGGGCCCTGGAGGGTGCCGTCCTTGGCGATGTCGGTGACGACGTAGCGGGCACAGCCCTCGGAGTCGAGCCGGGCGAGCGTCTCGTACAGATCGCCGCCGTCGCGGGTCCAGCCGCGGCCGCGCAGCGTCGTGCCGCGCACGTCCAGGCCGACCGCGATCTTGTCGCCGTGCTCGGCGATGACCTTGGCGACCCACTCGGGGGTCTCCAGCGCGGCCGTGCCCAGGTTGACCCGGGTGCAGCCGGTGGCCAGCGCGGCCGCCAGCGAGGCGTCGTCGCGGATGCCACCGGACAGCTCGACCTTGATGTCCATCGCTCCGGCGACCTCGGCGATCAGCGAGCGGTTGTCGCCGGTGCCGAAGGCGGCGTCCAGGTCGACGAGATGCAGCCACTCGGCGCCCGCGCGCTGCCAGGCGAGGGCGGCTTCGAGGGGAGAGCCGTAGGAGGTCTCCGAACCGGACTCGCCATGGACGAGGCGGACGGCCTGGCCGTCGCGGACGTCGACTGCGGGAAGGAGTTCAAGCTTCGGCATTACAGCGTCTCGATCCAGTTGGTCAGCAGCTGGGCGCCGGCGTCGCCGGACTTCTCGGGGTGGAACTGCGTCGCCCACAGCGCGCTGTTCTCCACTGCGGCAACGAAGCGCTCGCCGTGGGTCGCCCAGGTGACCTGGGGCGCGCGGATGGCGGGGTTGGTGACTTCCAGTTCCCACTCGTGCACGGCGTAGGAGTGGACGAAGTAGAAGCGGGCGTCGGGGTCGACTCCGGCGAAGAGCTGGCTGTCCGCGGCCGCCTCGACGGTGTTCCAGCCCATGTGGGGCACGATCGGGGCCTTGAGCGGGCCGACCGTGCCGGGCCACTCGTCCAGGCCCTCGGTCTCGACTCCGTGCTCGATGCCGCGCGCGAAGAGGATCTGCATACCGACGCAGATGCCCATGACCGGCCGGCCGCCGGCGAGCCTGCGGCCGACGATCCACTCGCCGCGGGCCTTTTTCAGGCCCTCCATGCAGGCGGAGAAGGCGCCGACGCCGGGCACGAGGAGGCCGTCGGCGTTCATCGCCCTGTCGAAATCGCGGGTGATCTCGACGTCCGCGCCGACGCGGGCCAGCGCCCGCTCGGCGGAGCGGACATTACCGAATCCGTAGTCGAAGACGACGACTTTCTTGCTCGCTGTCATTCCCAGATCCCCTGAATCCGCAGGACACCGGCGACGAGACACATCACCGAGCCGATGCCGAGGAGCACGATCAGGCCCATGGGCATCTTCTGCTTGGAGAAGGAGTACACACCGCCGGCGAGGAAGAGCCCGACGACGATGAGGATGGTGGAGAGGCCGGTCATGGGGTTAGAGCGCGCCCTTCGTGGAGGGGAGGATGCCGGCGGCGCGCGGGTCGCGCTCGCTGGCGTACCGCAGAGCTCGGGCCAGCGCCTTGAACTGGCACTCCACGATGTGGTGCGCGTTGCGTCCGTACGGGACGTGGACGTGCAGGGCGATCTGCGCCTGCGCCACGAAGGACTCCAGGATGTGCCGGGTCATCGTGGTGTCGTAGGAGCCGATCATGGGCGCCATGTTCTCGGGCTCGGTGTGCACGAGGTACGGGCGGCCCGACAGGTCCACGGTGACCTGGGCGAGGGACTCGTCCAGCGGCACCGTGCAGTTGCCGAATCGATAAATCCCCACCTTGTCGCCGAGCGCCTGCTTGAAGGCGGCGCCCAGCGCGAGGGCGGTGTCCTCGATGGTGTGGTGCGAGTCGATGTGCAGATCGCCCTCGGTCTTCACGGTGAGGTCGAACAGGCCGTGGCGGCCGAGCTGGTCGAGCATGTGGTCGTAGAAGCCGACCCCGGTCGACACATCGACCTTTCCGTGGCCGTCGAGATCGATCTCGACGACGACAGACGTCTCCTTGGTGGTGCGTTCCGCTCTTCCAACACGACCCTCGCGAGTCATACGTCGTACTCCTTCTTCAGCTCACGAACCGCGTCGAGGAACGCGTCGTTCTCGTCAGGGGTGCCGGCGGTGACGCGCAGCCACCCGGGCACCGAGTTGTCACGGACCAGGACACCCCGGTCGAGGATCTTCCGCCAGGCGGCGTGCGCGTCGTCGAAGCGGCCGAACTGGACGAAGTTGGCGTCCGATTCGGTGACCTCCCAGCCGATCGCCCGCAGCTCGCCGACCAGGCGGTCCCGCTCGGTCTTCAGCTGCTCGACATACCCGAGCAGCGTATCGGTGTGCTCCAGCGCGGCGAGCGCGGTGGCCTGGGTGACGGCGGACAGGTGGTACGGCAGGCGCACCAGCTGGACGGCGTCGACGACCGCGGGGTGTGCGGCCAGATAGCCCAGGCGCAGACCCGCCGCGCCGAAGGCCTTGGACATGGTGCGCGAGACGACGAGATTCGGCCTGCCCTCGATCAGCGGGAGCAGCGAGGGGCGGTGGCTGAATTCGACGTACGCCTCGTCGATGACCACGAGCGAGGGCTTGGCCGCCAGGGCGGCCTCGTACAGCGCGAGGACCGTATCGGCATCGACCGCCGTGCCGGTGGGGTTGTTGGGCGAGGTGATGAAGACGACGTCGGGCCGGTTCTCGGCGATCGCCTTCCCGGCGGCCGTGAGGTCGATCGTGAAGTCGTCGTTGCGCGGTCCCGAGATCCAGCCGGTGCCGGTGCCGCGCGAGATCAGCCCGTGCATGGAGTACGAGGGCTCGAAACCGATCGCGGTACGGCCCGGGCCGCCGAAGGTCTGAAGCAGTTGCTGGATGACTTCGTTGGAGCCGTTGGCCGCCCAGACGTTCTCGATGCCGACACGGTGCCCCCCGGTCCGGGTCAGATACGCGGCCAGTTCGGTGCGCAGCTCCACCGCGTCCCGGTCGGGGTAGCGGTTGAGCCCGCGGGCGGCCTCGGTGACGCGCTCGGCGATACGCCGGACCAGCGGCTCGGGCAGCGGGTACGGGTTCTCGTTGGTGTTCAGCTGTACGGGCACGTCCAACTGCGGTGCGCCGTAAGGGGACTTGCCGCGCAGTTCGTCCCTGATGGGCAGATCGTCGATGCCGGTCATTCCTTCGGCACCTTCCACCCGAACCTTGCCTTCATGGCGGCGCCGTGCGCGGGCAGGTCCTCGGCCTCGGCGAGCGTCACGACGTGATGGGTGACCTCGGCGAGCGCGTCTCGCGTGTAGTCCACGATGTGGATGCCGCGCAGGAAGGACTGGACGGAGAGACCGGAGGAGTGGCAGGCGCAGCCGCCGGTGGGCAGGACATGGTTCGAGCCGGCGCAGTAGTCGCCGAGCGAGACCGGCGCCCAGGGGCCGACGAAGATCGCGCCGGCGTTGCGGACCCTCGCCGCGACCGCGGCGGCGTCGGCTGTCTGGATCTCCAGGTGCTCGGCGCCGTACGCGTTGACGACCCGCAGGCCCTCCTCGACTCCGTCGACCAGGACGATCGCGGACTGCCTGCCGCTCAGCGCGGGGACGATCCGGTCCTCGACGTGCTTGGTGGCCGCGATCTGCGGCTCCAGCTCCTTCTCGACCGCGTCCGCGAGCTCGGTGGAGTCGGTGACCAGCACGGCGGCGGCCATCGGGTCGTGCTCGGCCTGGCTGATCAGGTCGGCGGCGACATGCACCGGGTCGGCGCTCTCGTCGGCGAGGATCGCGATCTCGGTCGGCCCGGCCTCGGTGTCGATGCCGATACGTCCGGTGAAGTACCGCTTTGCGGCGGCGACCCAGATATTGCCGGGGCCGGTCACCATGTTCGCGGGGGCGCACTCCTCGGTGCCGTACGCGAACATCGCGACGGCCTGGGCGCCGCCCGCGGCGTACACCTCGTCGACGCCGAGCAGCGCGCAGGCGGCGAGGATCGTCGGGTGCGGAAGCCCCCCAGCTGCATCTCCTTCAAAACGGGGCTTCTGCGGCGGGGAGGAGAGCGCGATCGACTCGACACCGGCCTCCTGCGCCGGTACGGCGTTCATGATCACGGAGGAGGGATAGACCGAGCGGCCGCCGGGTGCGTACAGACCCACGCGCTCGACCGGGACCCACTTCTCGGTCACCGTGCCGCCGGGGACCACCTGGGTGGTGTGCGCGTCCCGGCGCTGCGCGCGGTGCACGATCCTGGCGCGCCTGATCGACTCCTCCAGGGCGGCTCTGACCTCGGGGTCCAGCCGCTCCAGGGCATCGGCCAGCGCGGCCGCGGGCACCCGCACCCGCTCCAGCTTCACGCCGTCGAACTTCTCCGCGTAGTCGATCAGCGCCGACGTGCCCCGATGATGCACGGCCTCGCAGATGGGCCGCACCTTCTCCAGGGCGGCTTCCACGTCGAACTCGGCACGGGGCAGCAGGTCACGCAGAGCGGCCCCCTCGGGGAGGGCGTCGCCGCGCAGATCGATTCGTGAGATCACGGAACCAATTCTCTCAGAACGGATTCGGCAGGTGGTCGCCCGTATCACTGGCTGATATGGGCCCACCTGCCACTCCTCGAGGAAGCACTTCGCGCCACCCCTCTGGTTTCCGATGTTGTTCATGACCACTAGCGTTCAGTCCGTCACTCAGCGGGAAGAACAGCTGTACGAACCAAGCAAGCGAAGGAGCGGCATTGACCGAGCCGCTGGACGACGGGCCTCCGGACGGACTGAGCCGGACCGAAGTGGACATGTGGAACGCTTTCAGAAACGGGAGTACGCACGACCTGAGCGATCCCAACCCCCTGCTGAACGATCCCTTCTCACCCCGCCCCTGGGGCCCCGAACGCAGCGTCCGCGCGTCCATCGTCGCCCGGCTGCTGCTCAGCGGTCCGCCCGCGCTGCCCGGCCGGGTCGCCGCGCTCAAGCTCCGCGGCGTCCAGATCACCGGCACGCTCAAGCTCGCGGGCGGCAGCATCGCACCGTATGTCGAGCTGAACGGCTGTCGCTTCGACAGCGAAGTACTGATGCCCGAGGCGCACTTCACCACCGTCCGCATGGTCGGCTGCGCGATCCCCCGGATCGAGGCGGCCCGGCTGCGCACCGAAGGTGATCTGCATCTGCCGCGCTGCCGGATCGAGCACGGCATACGGCTGACCGACGCGCAGATCGGCACCGATCTGCTGATCAACCAGATCCATGTCCGGCCGGACCGCAGAGGCCGGGCGATCACCGCGGACGGCATGTCGGTCGCACAGGACTTACAGGCCGAACTGATCGAGACGTACGGCGAGTTCAGTCTGCGCGGTGCGAAGGTCGGGGTCTCGCTGAGTCTGCGGGGCAGCCGGCTGCGCGCGGCCGGGGAGCGGCGCGCGCTCAACGCCCCGCAGCTGAGCGTGGAGCGGACCCTCTATCTGACCGGCGCGTGGGTGAGCGAGTCCACGGGCAACCAGGGCGCCACTCCCCCCTTCGGCATCGGCAGCGCCGGAACACCCACACGCGGCACCCGGCTGCAGCCCTTCCGGTGCCACGGCGGGGTGCGGCTGGATGACGGGCGCTTCGGCGACGCGGTCGATCTGCACCGGGCCCGCTTCGTACTGAACGCGCGCGAGGAGCTGTCGCTGCGCCGGATCGTCACCCCGGAGCTGCGCTTCAACGCGGAGCGCCCGGAAGAGGGACGCGTCGTGCTGAACGGCGCGAAGATCGTGACGCTGGTCGACCTGGCGGCCAGCTGGCCGGGCCCCGGCGGCCTCGCGATGGGCGGATTCGTCTACGAGAACCTCGTCCCGTACGAGGAATTCCCGCTCAGCCGCCGTCTGGAGTGGGTGGCCTCGGCGACCCCGGAGTACTCGCCGGAGCCGTACGAACGTCTCGCGACCGTGCTGCGCAACAGCGGCGAGGACGCGGACGCCCGCGAGGTGCTGCTCGCCAAACAGCGCCGCCGGCGCGAGACGCTGCCGCTGGCCGCCAAGCTCTGGGGCTATCTCCAAGACTGGACCGTGGCCTACGGCTACCGCCCCGGCCGGGCGGCCCTGTGGATGGCGGTGCTGTGGGCGGCGGGAGCGGTGGCCTTCGCGCAGGTGGATCCGACGCCGCTGAAGGCGGACGAGCATCCGCAGTGGAACGCGGCGCTCTATGCTCTGGATCTGCTGCTCCCGGTGATCGATCTCGGCCAGGAAAGCTACTGGAGGCTTGACGGCGCCTGGCAATGGACATCGACGGCGCTGATCCTGCTCGGCTGGATTCTGGCGACGACGGTCGCGGCCGGTGCGTCCCGCCTTCTACGTCGCGGCTGAGGCACTTTCTTTACGCTCTCTTGGCTTTCGCCAGGACAACCATTCGGCCGCTACGAACTCTTCACAGCTGGACTCTGGCGCGCCTGTTGACCTGCAGTTTTCAATGGTCCGCACCATGTCATTGCTCCGTGCCCTGATTCGCACCGCGCGCATGATCCGTCATACGCCGCAGCTCGCCGACGGCCTGGCGCCCGACGAGGCGGTGCTGCTCGACGCCCCCGACGAGCGGCTGAGCCCGGCACTGGTCGCTGCGGCGCTCGGGGAGTACGAACCCGCCGCCAAGCTGCTGGCGACCACGCGCGAATCAGCCGAGTGGGAGAACCGCGACCGGTACGTGACGCGGCTCGCGGCTTTCGCGTACAACCGCGAGGAGTGGCTCACGACATGGCTCGCCGCAGCGCCACGCGATCCCGACGGGCTCGTCGTCAAGGCCGAGCTCGCGGTCCGCAGGGCCTGGGAGTCACCCGCGAGCACCGAACGGCTGCGTGAGGTCGGACCCCTGATCGACGCGGCGGCCAAGGGCGATCCGAACGACCCCGTGCCGTGGCGGATATCGCTCGACCACGCCCGCGGCACCCATGCCACGCACACGGCCTTCGAGTTGCTGTGGGAGCAGGCGATCCGCCGTTCCTCGCACCACTACGGCTGTCATGTCGCGGCCCTGCAGTACCTGTCCGCGCAGTGGTACGGCTCGCACCGCGAGTGCTTCGACTTCGCCGAACAGGCGGCGGCCGACGCGCTGCCGGGCTCGCTGGTGCGGGCGCTGCCGGTACGGGCTGCCTTCGCCCAGCTGCTCACCGGGGACACCACCTCCGTGCAGGACGACCGCATCGACCTGGCGGCGGATCTGGCGATCGCGCTCTCCGCGGACTACGCGGCCGGGGATCCCTGGCCGGCCGAGGTGCGCAATCTGCTGGCGTACGTGCTGGTGGGGCGGGGCCGGTGGGCGGAGGCACTGGAGCAGTTCCGGCTGATCGGGCCGTATGCGACGTCCTTCCCCTGGACCTCGGTGACCGATGACCCGCTCGGCCAGTTCCTTCACACACGGGACGGCGTACGGATCCAGATCGCCTCGATGACCCCTCTGCGCCCCAGGGCCGGACGAAGCAGGTCTCTGGGCCATTAGTCTTAAGCGCTGTGACCACCGCACGTCTCCCCCTCTTCCCGCTGAACTCGGTACTGTTCCCGGGCCTCGTCCTGCCCTTGAACGTGTTCGAGGAGCGATATCGCGCCATGATGCGCGAGCTGTCGAAGACGGACGAGTCCGAGCCGCGCCGCTTCGCCGTGGTCGCCATCCGCGACGGCCGCGAGGTCGCGCCGACCGCGCCCGGCATGCCCGACCCGACCGCGCTGCCCCAGCGCGGTCCCGCTGCGGGCTTCGGCGACGATCCGATCCAGGCCTTCCACCGGGTCGGCTGCATCGCCGACGCGGCGACGATCCGCGAGCGCGACGACGGCAGCTTCGAGGTACTGGCCACCGGAACGACCCGGGTCAAACTTCTCTCGGTCGACGCGAGCGGCCCGTACCTGACGGCCGAACTGGAGGAAATCCCGGAGGAGTCCGGGGACGGCGCGGGGGCCCTTGCCGAAGGTGTCCTGCGCGCCTTCCGCAGCTACCAGAAGCGGCTGGCCGGCGCGCGCGAGCGCTCGCTGTCCACGGGGGCGGACCTGCCGGACGAGCCCTCGGTGGTGTCGTATCTGGTGGCGGCCGCGGCCGTACTGGACACCCCGGCGAAACAGCGCCTGCTGCAAGCGCCCGACACCGCGACACGGCTGCGGGAGGAACTGACTCTGCTGCGCTCGGAGACCGCGGTGATCCGCCATCTGCCGTCGCTGCCCGCGGTCGACCTGACCCGGGCGCCGACGAGCCCCAACTGACAGGAGCCGCCCGCGTGGCGAAGAAGCCCAAGAAGTCGGCCGCCTCCGGCGGCACGCCCGCCACGGTCGCCCTGACCGCGGCGGGCACGGCCTTCACGGTGCACGCGTACGACCACGACCCCGCGTCGCCGTCGTACGGCGACGAGGCGGCCGAGGCGCTCGGCGTCCCTCCCGACCGGGTCTTCAAGACCCTGGTCGCGGACGTCGACGGCGAACTGACGGTGGCGATCGTCCCGGTGGCGGGCCAGCTCGACCTCAAGGCGCTCGCGGCGGCGGTGGGCGCGAAGCGGGCGACGATGGCCGACCCGGCGGCGGCGGAACGCACGACGGGCTATGTCCGCGGCGGCATCTCCCCCCTGGGCCAGCGCAAACGCCTGCGCACGGTCCTCGACGCGTCGGCGTCGGCCCACGCGACGATCTGCGTCTCGGCGGGGCGCCGGGGCCTGGAGGTCGAACTCGCGCCGTCGGACCTGGCGTCGCTGACGGGGGCGGTGCTGGCGCCGATCGGGCGGGCGTAGGGGGTCGACGGGGCGCGGATCCTCGGCTACGACCGTAGGGACGCCCCTACGGGAATGAGGACACGGCATGTCCAAACGCACCCGCAAGAGGAAGTGGCGCATCCGCAAGCACCACGCAAACCACGGCCGCCGGCCGGCGTGACGGTCCGCCTGCGGCGGGGCTTGTTCCCCTACCCGCCCTTTCCCGTAACCGGGTGCGCTGCCCCCGGACCCCCGCTCCTCAAACGCCCGCGGAAATTCAGCCCGTCCGGCGTTTGAGGACACGCGCGAAGCGCGTACCGGGGTCTGGGGCGGAGCCCCAGTTCGGGAAGGGGCGGGGTGGGGAACAGGCCCGCCGCAGGCGTCAGGCGTCCGGGCCCGGGCCCTACGCGGCGGAGGGCCAATCCGGCTCCGGGTCCCGCGGCCCGAACAGGGCCGTCAGCGCCAGGTGAACCACCATCGCCGCCACCGGCCACGCCAGCAACGCCCCCCGCGCCTTCAGCTCCAGCGGCGCGTCGAACGTCACGCCCTCCCCCACCGCCCGCGCATGCGCGACCACATCGTCCGTCGGGCCGAACCACTCGCCTGTCCCCCAGGCCAGCAGCGAGCCGAACAGCCCACCCAGAGCCAGGGCCACCACCAGTGCGATGCCTCCGCGCCTGCGGAAGAAGAAGACCGCGGCTGCGCTGACCGCGCCGAAGCCGAGCGCCAGCAGCGCGAACGTGCCGTCCGCGCCCACCGCCTCCTCGCCCTCCGTGTCCTTGAGGAAGACCGCCTTGTCGCTGGAGATCAGCGGCACCCGCGGCGCCAGCCACAGCCACAGCAGACCGAGCGCGACGCCCAGGACCGTCAGGGCGACGACGACGAGGATCGCGTCCCGCGTGTCCCTTTTCAGGTCCGCGACGTCCTGCATCTCGGGCTCGTAGAAGCCGGGCCCGGCGGGCGGCTTCTGCCACGGGTCGTTGTGCGGGGGCTGGTGCGGCGGAGTCAGAGGTGCGGTCACACCGCCATCGTGCCAGGCGTCCCGGGACAGTGCCTCACCGGACTGCCGCCCGCCGGTAGGCCCATGTGGCGACCGTCAGCGAGACGACACCCACGGCCGCGCAGACGGCGAGATCCAGTCCGACGACCGCCCAGTCCGGGCGCGCCTCGAAGGTCCGGGCGAGGGCCTCGACACCGTAGGTCGACGGCAGCAGATCACGGGCGTACGAGATCGGCCCGGGCAGCCGGCCGGCCGGCAGCACACCGAGGAGCAGTGCCGCGGACATGCCCAACTGCCCCAGCAGCGTGGCCAGTTCCTGGCGCGGTGCGAGCAGTCCGAGCGCCGCGCCGAGGCCCGCGAGGGCCGCGCCGGCGAGCGGGACGACCGCGGCGAGCACCCAGAGATGGGTCAGTGGCAGCTGGAACAGGACGCTGCCGGTGACCGCCGTGACGACCGTGCCGGGCACGGTGAAGGAGGCGTACGCACCGGCCGCGCCGAGCACCACCGCCGCGGGCGGCACCGGCAGCGTGGCGTAGTGGTCGAGGCCGCCGCCGGCCCGCAGCTGTCCGAAGTACTGGGCGAGAAGGTTGAGCGCGACGAACGCGACGACCAGAACGCTCGATCCGGCGACGACGGCCCGCGCTTCCGCGCCCCCGTCGACGACCCCGCGCATGAGGACCATGATCCCGATCGACTGGAAGGTCGCCACGAAGAGCAGCGGGATCCGGGCGACCCGCGCCCGTGACAGCTGCGCACGGTACACGGCGCCGAGCGCGGGCAGCAGCCGCGCCCGTGGCGCGAGGGGCGCAGCGAGCGCGGCCGGGGCCACGCTCGTGGCGCTGACCTGCCGGGCCTGTTCGGGATGTCCGGACACCGCCTCCGCGGGCACGGTGCTCACGCCTTGACCAGCCCTTTCGTCGCGTTCCCGCCGAGCGCCAGGTACACGTCCTCCAGGCTGGGCGCGGCCAGTGTGAAGTCGTCGAGCGCGGCGAACGCCGCGCCGCCGGTGACCGCGGCTACCGCCGCTCGTGCCTCGTCCGGGGCGAGCCTGAGCACCCACCGGCGCCCGGACTCCTGCGCGGACGCGCGCAGCGCCGCGACTTCGGGCACGTCCAGCGGCGCCCGCTCGCGCCACACCAGCTCGACGCGCACCTCGCCCGCGATCCGTTCCTTGAGCCCTGTCGGGGTGTCGCAGGCGATGACCCGGCCGCGTTCCAGCACGGCGACCCGGTCGAGGACGGTCTCGGCCTCGATGACGTTGTGGGTGACGAGCAGCACGGTCGCACCGTTCTCGGCCCGGCGCCGGTCGACGGCGGCCCAGACCGCGCGCCGTGCGACGGGGTCCATTCCGGTGGTCGGCTCGTCCAGTACCAGGACCGGCCGCTCACCCACCAGGGTTGCCGCGAAGCAGGCCAGCCGCCGCTGTCCGCCGGAGAGTCTCTTCAGGGGACGGGCGGCGAGCTCGGTCAGCCCGAGCTCCTCCAGTACGGCGTCCCGCTCGGCCCGTGCCTGCCGTGCGGGCAGTCCGCGCAGCCGGCCGGTCGTCTCGGCGGCGAGTGCGACGGTCAGTTCGTCGAGGGCGGTGGATTCCTGCCCGAGATAGCCGATGAGCCTGGATGCCCGTTCGGGGTGGCGTACGAGATCGTGGCCCAGCACGTCGATGCTGCCGCTGTCCGGCCGCATCAGGCCGGTGAGCTGTCGTACGAGAGTGGACTTGCCCGCGCCGTTGGGTCCGAGCAGCCCGAAGATCTCGCCGCGCCGCACCTGAAGCGAAATCCCGTCCGTGGCACGCACCTCGGGTGTCCCGGGGGTGCCTCGGCGAGCGCGCGCGGCGGGGTACGTCTTGACCAGATCCCGCACCGCGCACACCGTACTCACAAGGGACGAGCCTAAGGGGTCGGCGGGGCTATTCCCCCGCGGGGGCGTGTTCCGCGGCCGCCCGTACGTCGATCTCGCGCCAGAACCCGGCCCGGATCGCATAGCGGTCGTGCTCGTCGATCTGGTCGTCCTTGTGCGCGAGAAGCCCGAAACGTGCCGCGTACCGCAGCAGTTCGCCGTCGATACGGTGCGGGATCCGCGGGTACATGGTGGACAGCTTCTGCACATGGCCGCTCTCCGGCAGCCGTTCCATCCAGCGCCGGGCGAAGACCTGTCCGACCTCGAAGGGGTCGCCGCCGACCGTGGTGATGTCCTCCTCGCGGTCGGCCCAGCGCTGCTCGGCGCTGGTGAGCTGGGCCAGCGTCGGCAGTGAAGCCGTCTCGGGCGGCTCGCCCACAGTGCCGGCGCCGGGCCGCTCGACCCAGCCCTTGTCGGAGGACCAGCGCAGCGTTGCGCTCGCGGGGTGGGGGGCGGAGTTCTGGCCGGGGGCGCGCAGGCTCGCCAGGTCCTTGGGGGTGGGGACACCCTTGGCGGCGGCGGGGGCCGGGCCGGGCTCGGAGCCGTTGTCCGAGGGGGTGGGCCCCGAGCCGTTGCGTGCGGCATCGGCGGCGCGCTCCTGCGAGGCCGCGAGCGCCGACTCGGGCAGCGGCGCGGAGAGGATCGCCGCGATCTCGGGGCGGGGCGCGGGTGAGGGGGCGCAGATACCGGTGAGCTCCTTGGCCCGTACCGCCCGGGTGATCCAGGCGCGGTCGAGCACGCGGCGCTCGTCGGCCTCGGCGACCAGGTCCTCCGACTGGTTGTAGTCGCCGTCGGCGGCCTGCACCGCCCAGAGGTGGACGGCGACGCCGTGCTCCTTGGCGGACATCAGCCCGGGCAGCAGATCCCCGTCCCCGGTCACCAGGACCACATCTGAGCAGGCGCGGTTTCTGGCCAGTTCGGTGAGTTCGGCGTGCATGGCCGCATCGACGCCCTTCTGCGCCCAGCGGCCGTCGCTGCGGGTCAGGGCGCCCAGCCGGACCGTCACCCTCGGCATCACGCGCAGTCGCCGGTGCTCGGGCTGCGGTACGCGGTCGGGGGCGCCGTCGAACCAGTAGATGCGCAGCAGCGGGCGTTCCGTATCGGCCTCGGCGAGTTCGCGCAGGCCCAGGATGAGGGCGGCGTGATCGACGGTGATTCTGGAACGCGCCGGTTCCCCGGCGAGCAGGCTCGCGGCGGCGCCCAGCAGATATCCGGCGTCCACCAGGACAACGCAGCGGTCCACGCGTTCCACCCTCTTTCGGGAACTTCGGGATCGGGGAAGGGTCCGGATCGGGGATTGTTCCGGGTTTCCTTCGAGTCTGCCCGACCACGGGAGGGTTAACGGCCGGAACTCGATCATCGGCGTGGCGGAACCCGAACCTGTGCTGGAGCAAGCGCCCTTTACGCACCGTAGTGATCCAAAATGCGACGGTTAGGCTGGTATGTGAATCTGGTCGCGGCCCTGGCCCCGAGATCCCCCACAGGAGGTATCACCATGGCCAAGAACAAGAATCGCAAGCAGGGCGGTCAACAGGACCGCGCTTCGGCCGCAGAGCGTGGTGGCGAGAAGGCCAAGTCGACCGCGTACGAGTCGCATGTGCAGCCCCAGTCGCAGGCACAGGGCAGCCCCGCGGATGTTGCGCGTAAGCACCAGCGGCGCTTCGGCCACAACTGACAGGCCGCAAAGCCACAAGGGGCGCGCCCGTGACGACGGGCGCGCCCCTTTGCGTGGGCATGTGCTTGCCTGGGCGGGTGCGGTGAGCGGAAAGCCTCAGCCGGCCAGGCAGGACGGGCCGAGCAGCACCTTGAGATCACCGAACAGCGCCGGGTCCGCCTGGACGCGGTGCCGGTCGAGCCGGAGCACCGTCGTCTTGCGGGGGCCCTGAAGCTTGATCCGCACCTCGGTGTTGCCCTTGTGGTGGCTGAGGATCTCGCCGAGCCTGCTGACCATCGGCGGCGTGACCTTCACCGTCGGGATGGTGACCACCACGGGGGCGTTGGTCCCGGCGTTCGATACGTCGGGGACCATCAGCTCCATGGCGACGAGCCGCGGGATGTCCTCGCGCTTGTCGAGCCGCCCCTTGACGAAGACCACGGTGTCCTCGACGAGCTGGGTCGACACCAGCTGATACGTGGCCGGGAAGAACATGCACTCGATGGAGCCCGCCAGATCCTCGACCGTGGCGATCGCCCAGGCATTGCCCTGCTTGGTCATCTTGCGCTGCAGGCCGGAGATGATGCCGCCGATGGTGACCACCGCGCCGTCCGCGTGCTCACCGCCGGTGAGCTGGGAGATCGCGGCGTCCGCCTTGTCGCTCAGGACGTGCTCGATACCGAAGAGCGGATGGTCGGAGACATAGAGGCCGAGCATCTCGCGCTCCTGCGCGAGCAGATACGACTTGTCCCACTCGATGTCGGAGAACTCGACGTCGAGCCCGAAGCCCGGCTCGTCGGTGGCCTCGTCGCCCATCCCGCCGAAGAGGTCGAACTGCCCCTCGGCCTCCTTGCGCTTGACCGCGACCACATTGTCGATCATGGGTTCGTGGTGGGCGACCAGACCCTTGCGGGTGTGGCCCATCTCGTCGAAGGCGCCGGCCTTGATGAGTGACTCGACGGTCCGCTTGTTGCAGACGACGGCCTCGACCTTGTCGAGGAAGTCGGGGAAGGAGGAGTACTTCCCCTTGGACTTGCGGCAGCGGATGATCGAGTCCACCACGTTCGTACCGACGTTGCGCACGGCGGAGAGGCCGAAGAGGATCACGTCGTCGCCCTGGGCGGCGAAGTTCGACTGAGACTCGTTCACATTGGGCGGCAGCACCTTGATGCCCATACGGCGGCACTCGTTCAGATAGACCGCCGACTTGTCCTTGTCGTCCTTCACCGAGGTGAGCAGCGCGGCCATGTACTCGGCCGGATAGTTCGCCTTGAGATACGCGGTCCAGTAGGTGACCAGGCCGTACGCGGAGGAGTGCGCCTTGTTGAAGGCGTATCCGGCGAAGGGGACCAGCACGTCCCACAGGGCCTGGATCCCCTGGTCGGAGTAGCCGTTCTTACGGGCGCCGGCCTGGAAGATGCCGAAGTTCTTCGCCAGCTCCTCGGGCTTCTTCTTGCCCATCACGCGGCGCAGGATGTCGGCCTCGCCGAGGGAGTACCCGGCGATGATCTGGGCGGCCTTCTGGACCTGCTCCTGGTACACGATCAGGCCGTAGGTGAGGCCGAGGACCTCCTTGAGGGGCTCCTCCAGCTCCGGGTGGATCGGCGTGATCTCCTGCTGGCCGTTCTTGCGGAGCGCGTAGTTCGTGTGCGAGTTCATGCCCATCGGGCCCGGCCGGTACAGGGCCGAGACGGCGGAAATGTCCTCGAAGTTGTCGGGCTTCATCAGCCGCAGCAGCGAACGCATCGGGCCGCCGTCGAACTGGAAGACGCCGAGCGTGTCACCGCGGCAGAGCAGTTCGTACGTCGTGGGGTCGTCCAGCGGAAGGGCGAGCAGGTCCAGATCGATTGCCCGGTTGGCCTTCACCATCTTGACGGCGTCGTCCATGATGGTGAGGTTTCGCAGGCCCAGGAAGTCCATCTTCAGCAGGCCGAGCGACTCACAGCTCGGGTAGTCCCACTGCGTGATGGTCACGCCGTCCGAGGGCCGCACCCAGACCGGGACATGGTCGGTGATGGTCTCGCTGGACATGATCACGCCGGCGGCGTGCACACCCATCTGGCGGACCAGGCCCTCGACGCCCTTGGCGGTGTCGATGACCTTCTTCACGTCCGGCTCGTTCTCGTACATCCCCCGGATCTCGCCCGCCTCGCTGTAGCGCGGGTGCTTGGGGTCGGTGATGCCGTTGAGATCGATGCCCTTGCCGAGAACGTCGGCGGGCATCGCCTTGGTGAGCCGGTCGCCCATGGCGTACGGATAGCCGAGCACCCGGGCGGAGTCCTTGATGGCGTTCTTCGCCTTGATCTTGCCGTACGTCCCGATCATGGCGACCTTGTCGGCGCCGTACTTCTCCGTGACGTACCGGATGACCTCACCGCGCCGGCGCTCGTCGAAGTCGATGTCGACATCGGGCATGGAGATGCGCTCGGGGTTGAGGAACCGCTCGAAGATCAGTCCGTGCTCGATCGGGTCGAGGTCGGTGATGCCCATGGCGTACGCGACGATCGAGCCGGCCGCGGAGCCCCGGCCGGGGCCCACCGCGATGCCGTTGTTCTTGGCCCACATGATGAAGTCGGCGACCACGAGGAAATACCCCGGGAAGCCCATGTCGATGATGATGCCCATCTCGTACTCGACCTGCTTGAGCCGGTCGTCCGGGATGCCGCCGGGGTAGCGCCGGGCCATGCCGCGCATGGTCTCCTCGCGGAACCAGGTCACCTCGGTGTAGCCCTCGGGGACCTCGAACTTCGGCATCAGGTTGCGCTCTTCGAACCAGCCCTCGGTGTCGATCTGCTGCGCGACGAGCAGGGTGTTGGCGCAGCCCTCCTGCCAGGCGTCCGAGGAGTCCACGGCGTACATCTCGTCGGTGGACTTCAGGTAGTAGCCGGTGCCGTCGAAGCGGAAGCGGTCCGGGTCCGAGAGGTTCTTGCCGGTCTGGATGCACAGCAGCGCGTCGTGGGCACCGGCCTCGTGGGCGTAGGTGTAGTGCGAGTCGTTGGTGACGATCGGCGGGATGCCGAGCTTCTTGCCGATCTCCAGCAGGCCGTCGCGGACCCGGCGCTCGATCTCGATGCCGTGGTCCATCAGCTCCAGGAAGTACCGGTCCTTGCCGAAGATGTCCTGGTACTCGGACGCGGCCTTGAGTGCCTCGTCGAACTGGCCGAGGCGCAGCCGGGTCTGGAGCTCGCCGGAGGGGCAGCCGGTGGAGGCGATGAGCCCCTCGGACCACTGGGCGATGGTCTCCTTGTCCATGCGCGGCCACTTCTGCAGCCAGCCCTCGGCATACGCGTCCGAGGAGAGCCGGAACAGATTGTGCAGACCGGTCTTGCTGGCCGCCCAGATCGTCTTGTGGGTGTATCCACCCGAACCGGAGACGTCGTCGCGCTTCTGGTGGGGCTGGCCCCACTGGATCTTGCGCTTGTTCCGCCGGGACTCGGGGGCGACATACGCCTCGATGCCGATGATGGGCGTGACGCCCGCCTTCTTCGCCGAGTGGAAGAAGTCGTACGCCCCGTGGAGGTTGCCATGGTCGGTCATGGCGATGTGCGTCATGCCCATCTCGTTGCAGGCGTCGAACATGTCCTTGAGCCGCGCGGCACCGTCCAGCAGCGAGTACTGGGTGTGGACGTGAAGGTGCGTGAAAGGCGGCTTGGTCACGGCGGAATGCCTCCGGATAACGGTGGGCGACAGGTTGCAGACAGTCTGGGGGAACAGCGTGGAAGTCTACGTCCTGGCACTGACAGTCCGCGGGCACTCCCGAGTACGGTCATGCGTTGGAGGAGACGGAACCCCGTCCCTTTTGTCATGCACCAGGAGGCACCAAGCGATGTCGGTACCGCGATCCGCCGAGGTCACAGCCGAAGAGCGCGGCGAGCAGATTCTCGCCGTCTTCGAGACAGCCTTCGGACAGCTGCTGGCGGCCGATCCCGCCGCATTCCGGGTCAAGTTCCGGAAGATGGCCGCGTCGGCGTTCGCGTTCTACCGGGGCACCGCCTGCCTCTTCTACAACGACCTGGAGCGGGAGCAGCACGGCGGCCCGTTCCTCGACGACCGCACCGGCCGGGTGTGGATCCACGGCGATCTGCACGCCGAGAACTTCGGCACGTACATGGACGCCAACGGCCGGCTGATCTTCAACGTCAACGACTTCGACGAGGCGTACATCGGCCCCTTCACCTGGGACCTCAAGCGGCTGGCCGCGTCGCTGGCGCTGATCGGCTACACCAAGGCGCTCAGCGACGAGCAGATCACCGAGCTGGTGCGGGTCTACGCCGCCGCGTACCGCGAGCGCATCCACGCCCTGGCCACCGGCGCCAAGAACGACGAGGTGCCGCCCTTCACGCTGGACACCGCCGAGGGCCCACTGCTGGACGCCCTGCGCGACGCCCGCTCGCTGACCCGCTTCGAACTGCTCGACTCGATGACCGAGATCCGTGACTTCGAGCGCCGGTTCGCGCCCGGCGGCGGCTCGATCGAGCTCGACGCGGCCACCCGCTACAAGGTGCTCGCGGCCTTCGACGGCTATCTGGAGACGCTGCCCGAGTCCAGCCTGACCCGGCCCGACTCGTACCGCGTCAAGGATGTCGTGGGCCGGCGCGGCATCGGTATCGGATCCGCGGGCCTGCCCTCGTACAACATCCTGCTGGAGGGCAACAGCGACGCCCTGGAGAACGACGTCGTGATCTATATGAAGCAGGCGCAGACTCCGGCGGTCTCCCGCCACATCACCGACGCGACCGCGCGGGAGTACTTCCAGCACGAGGGCCACCGCACGGTGATCTCGCAGCGCGCGCTCCAGGACCACGCCGACCCGTGGCTGGGCTGGACCGAGCTGGACGGCGCCGGGCAGCTGGTGGCCGAGGTGTCCCCGTACGCGGTGGACCTGGACTGGTCCGACATCGACGACCCCGAGGAGATCGCGGCCGTCGTCGCCGACCTCGGCCGGGCGACGGCGACGATGCACGGCGCGGCGGACGACGAGAGCGGCCACTCGCTGGTGCCGTTCTCCACGGAGCGGGCCATCGACGCGGCGATCGCGGCGGACGAGGAGGGCTTTGCGGAGCTGCTGGTCGAGTTCGCGCACAGCTACGGCGCGCAGGCGCGGGCGGACCACCAGATCTTCGTGGACCTGTTCCGTAACGGTCGTATCCCGGGACTGTAGAGACACCCTCAGGTCGGCCGGATCCTTTCGGCCGGATCCCTTTAAGAGTCCCTTACGGGGACGCATGGGACACTCCCGGTGATGGACGTATCAGGGATGCAGCTCAGGGCGCTGCGGGCGGCGGTCTTCACGGCACTGGTCGTGACGCTGTCCGCGGCGTCCCATGTGCTGCTCTCCCGGGTGCCGCTGCCGCTGACCACCGTCGCCGGTCTTTCGGCGGGCGTCTTCGCCGTCGTGTACGCCCTCACCGGCCGGGAGCGCGGCTACTGGCGGATCGCGAGCCTGCTCGTCCCGCTGGAACTGGCCGCGGACACCGTCTTCACCACCGGCCAGGACGTCTGTTACGGCCCCGGCGGGGGCCCGGTCGCCGGGTCGCTGCGCTCGGTGGGCTTCGATGTGCTGTGCGGCGGCAGTGTCGGCACGGCGCTGCCCGGTGTCGGCGGCCCCGACCACGGCACGGCGGCGGCCCTGCTGCACTCCGCCAACCCGGCCCTGCCCTGGCTGCTGCTCGCCGCGCATCTGTCGGTCGGGCTGCTGGCCGCGGCCTGGCTGCGGCGCGGCGAGTCCGCGCTGGCTGGGCTTGTACGGGCGGTGGGCGCGTTCGCGTTCCGGCCGCTGATGCTGGCGGCCGCGGTGGTGGTCACGGCACACCGGTCCGTACGCCGCGCGGTGCGCCCTGCGCTCAGCCGCCCCGGCAGCTCCGGCACCCGCCTGCTGGTGCACTCCGTCGGACGACGGGGACCTCCGCGCTCGGCCGCAGTCTTCGCCTGAGCCCGCAGTCCCCCCTTTCCGTATCCCTCTTACGGGTACGACCTCACACGGAGTGAATCAGCATGAGTGCACGTAACAGCCAGGCCAGCAAGGCGGCGGCCCGCGAGCGGCTGCGCCAGGAGCGAGAGCGCCAGGCCAAGAAGGAAAAGACCCGCCGCCAGCTCATCGTCATCGGCTCGGCGATCGTGGTCCTCGCGATCGCGGGCGGTGCCGGCTACGCGATCATGCAGGCCAACAAGCCGGGCCACTGGGAGTCGGCGAAGGACGAGAAGAACATCACCGCGCCGAAGAACACCTCGGGCGAGAACGGCACGACTGTCGTCATCGGCAAGGCGTCCGCGAAGAAGACGCTGGAGCTGTACGAGGACTCGCGCTGCCCGGTCTGCGCGAGCTTCGAGCAGGCGGTCGGCCCGACGGTGAAGAAGGACGTCGACGCGGGCAAGTACAAGCTGAAGTACGTCGGCGCGACGTTCATCGACAACGCCGACTCGGGCGAAGGCTCCAAGAACGCGCTGAGCGCGCTGGGCGCGGCGCTCAACGTCAGCCCGGAGGCCTTCACCGAGTACAAGGCCGCGCTCTACTCGGCGAAGTGGCACCCCAAGGAGACCGACGACAAGTTCGCCAAGGACTCGTACCTCCTTGAGGTGGCCGACACGATCCCGGCACTCAAGAGCAATGCCGAGTTCAAGAAGAACGTGGAGGACGGCACCTTCGACGCCTGGGCCATGAGGATGTCGGACGCGTTCGGCAAGAGCGGGGTCGAGGGCACGCCGGCGCTGAAGATGAACGGCAAGAAGGTCACGGCGGAGGGAACGGACAACCCGCCGATGACGGTGGAGCAGTACAACGCGGCGCTCGCGAAGGCACTGCAGGGCTGAACGAAGCGGCGGGGCGGGTGCGCCTGCGGCGGGCTTTGCCCCGCACCTCTCCCGGAGGGGCTGAAATGTGCGGCAGGGCCGCACATTTCAGCCCCTCCGGCGTTTGAGGAACGGGGAGGTTGGGGGTCCCCCCGGACGGAGTCCGGGGGAGGGCGGGGTGGGGGAAAAACACCGCTTCGCCCGACTACGGCAACCCTCCAGGCAACGCCCCCGTTACCCCTGCCCCACCACCCGGCGAACTTTCCCCATTCCCCCTCGCATTCGCTCTTCCATTCGAGCTACCGATCAGTAGTCTGATCGGCCGTGACCAGTAGACTCTCCTCAACTCCCAGCCGCCGCACGGTCGTCAAGGCCGCCGCCGCCACCGCTGTCGTCGCCGCGCCCGCCATCGCGGTCGCCACCTCCGCCGCTTCGGCCGCCGCCGCCGAAGCCCCGGCCTTCCTGCACGGCATCGCCTCCGGGGACCCCCTGCCCGACGGCGTGCTGCTGTGGACGCGTATCACTCCCACTCCCGACGCCGTGCCCGGTTCCGGCAAGGGGCCCGACACCGCGGTGAGTTGGGAGGTCGCGGAGGAGAAGGCCTTCACAAAGATCGTCGCCAGTGGCGCCACGACCTCGAAGGCCGCCTCCGACCACACGGTCAAGGTGGACGTAAGGGGCCTGCGCCAGGCCACCGCCTATTACTTCCGCTTCACGGCCGGAGGCAGCGTCTCCCCCGTCGGCCGCACCCGCACCACCCCAGCCACCGACGCCACGACCCCCGGCGTCCGCTTCGGTGTGGTCTCCTGCGCCAACTGGGAGGCCGGCTACTTCTCGGCGTACCGTCATCTCGCCGCCCGTACCGACCTCGACGCGATCCTCCATCTCGGCGACTACATCTACGAGTACGCGACCGGCGGCTACCCCGAGCCGAAGTACGTCGTACGCCAGCACTCGCCGAAGAACGAGATCATCACGCTCGCCGACTACCGCACCCGGCACGCCACGTACAAGACGGACGCCGACCTGCAGACGCTGCACGCCGCGCACCCGGTGATCGCGATCTGGGACGACCACGAGTTCGCCAACGACGCCTGGTCGGGCGGCGCGGAGAACCACACGGCGGGCACCGAGGGCGACTGGGCGGCACGCGCCGCGGCCGCGCGCCAGGCGTACTTCGAGTGGATGCCCGTACGCGCGTCGACCGAGGGCACGGTCTACCGCCGCCTGCGCTTCGGCAAGCTCGCCGATCTGCATCTGCTGGACCTGCGCTCCTTCCGCTCGCAGCAGTCGAAGGTCGGCAACGGCGGCGTGGACGACCCGGACCGGTCCATCACCGGCCGCGCCCAGCTGGACTGGCTGAAGTCCGGCCTGGCCGCTTCCGACGCCTCCTGGAAGCTGGTCGGCACCTCGGTGATGATCTCGCCGGTGGCCTTCGGCTCCGTACCGGCCTATCTCCTGGAGCCGATCGCGGAGTTGCTGGGCCTGCCCAAGGAGGGCCTCGCCGTCAACGTCGACCAGTGGGACGGCTACACGGACGACCGCAAGGAGCTGCTCGCGCACCTGACCCAGCGCGGCATCAAGAACACAGTCTTCCTCACCGGCGACATCCACATGGCGTGGGCGAACGACGTCCCGGTCAAGGCGGCGACGTATCCGCTGTCGCAGTCGGCCGCGACCGAGTTCGTCGTGACGTCGGTGACCTCCGACAACCTCGACGACATCCTCCATGTCGCACCCGGCACGGTCTCGCTGATCGCCTCCGCGGCGGTCAAGGCGGCCAACCGCCATGTGAAGTGGATCGACATGGACAACCACGGCTACGGCGTCCTCGACGTCACCGCCGAGCGCTCCCAGATGGACTACTACGTCATCTCCGACAAGACCCAGCAGGGCGCGACCACCAAGTGGGCCCGCTCCTACCGGACCCTGTCCGGTACGCAGCACGTCGAGCGGGTCGACCAGCCGGTGCGCTGACCGTCGAATTCCAGCCACTCGGCGACCTGTTACGCACAGATCACGCCACCAGGCGGGTGGTGTTAATTCGCCATCCGAATCCGGACACACCACCCGCCTTGGTAACCCCACGTGTTACCGGTCCATCTCAAAGTCTGGACCTGGCTGAAAGATTTCGCCCCGATGTCCCAATTGATCTATGGATTGATTGGGCTTGATCGATTCTCATCGAGATCTGTCATGCGCACATAACCTCCCGGCAGTGGCGAGGAAGTCACCTCCGCCCACCCCCCGCTAGGAGTCAACGTGCCCACGCTTGCCCGAATATCTCCCCGTCTGCGCAACCGATTTATCGGTACCGCGGTCATGGCCGGAACTCTCGTGCTCTCCCCACTCTCCGCACCCGCCGGGATCGCCGCCGCCAAGACCCCCGCGCAGGAGTGCGCCGACACTGCGAGCGTTTCCGCCAACGCCCGTGCGGCCAAGCCCGGAAGCCAGCACGCGGACGAGCCCAACGAAGTGACCGCCACTCAGGCCAAGGCCATGGACGCGGACATGCGCAAGAGACTCGACAAGGCCCGCGCCACCGGCAGAGCGTTCACGACGGCCGCTGCGACCACCATCCCGGTCTACTTCCACGTCGTCCACAGCGGAACGACCGGCAAGCTCAGTGCGACCGACGTCAGCAACCAGATGGCGGTCCTCAACGCGGCGTACGCCGGCCAGGGCGCCGGGAACACCGACTCCACCTTCCAGTTCTCGCTGGCCGCCACGGACTACACGGACAACGCCTCCTGGTACAACCTGGCCTCCGGCTCGACCAACGAGAAGGCGATGAAGACCGCGCTGCGCAAGGGCGGCGCGGGCGCCCTCAACATCTACACCGCCAACCTCAGCGGCGGCCTGCTCGGCTGGGCGACCTTCCCGAGCTCGTACAACTCCAGCCCGGGCATGGACGGCGTCGTCGTCCTCGACACCTCACTGCCCGGTGGCTCCGCCACCAACTACGACGAGGGCGACACCGCGACCCACGAGGTCGGCCACTGGATGGGGCTCTACCACACCTTCCAGGGCGGCTGCAACGGCCAGGGCGACTACGTCACCGACACCCCGTCCGAGAAGAGCGCCGCGTACCAGTGCCCGACCGGCCGTGACTCCTGCAGCCGCAACACGGGAGCCGACCCGATCCACAACTTCATGGACTACACGTACGACTCCTGCATGTACCAGTTCACCGCGGGCCAGGTACAGCGGATGAAGGACAGCTGGACCGCCTACCGGGCGGGCTGAGGCCTCTCAAGCACGCCCTGGCTGCCCGCCGCACCCGCGGCGGGCAGCATCCGTCAGTCCTCGTGGAGCGATTCCAGGAAGCCCAGCGCCACCCGCCAGGTCTGCTCCGCCGACGGCCCGTCGTAGTCGGGCAGTTCGGGGTCGGTGTACAGATGCCCGGCGCCCGGATAGCGATAAATCTCCACATCGGCGCCCGCCCGCTGCATCTGCAGATACCAGGCGCTCAGCCAGTCGTGTGTCTCGAAGGGGTCGGGGTCCGCGACATGCAGTTGTACGGGCAGCTCGTCCACGCTCGCGCCCTCGGCGATGTCGGACGTGCCGTGCAGAAGCAGCAGCCCGCGCGCCTTCTCGTCGCCCATCGCGAGGTTCTGCGCGATCGATCCGCCGAGCGAGAAGCCCGCGTACACCAGACCCCGGTCCGAATACGGCGCCGAGGCTTCGATCGCGCGGCGCAGCAACTCGTCCGTGCCGATCTTGTCCTTGAGCTCCCTGCCCTCCTCCACGGAATCGACGGTTTGCCCGTCGTAGAGGTCGGGCACGTGAACCTGGTGCCCGGCTTCGCGCAGCCGGTCGGCCGCCGCGAGAACGGCCGGGCGCAGACCGTAGACCGAATGGAAGAGCATGATGTTCATTCGGACATCCTGCCAGTTCCCGTTAGCGTCGGAGTCATGGAGAACGCACTGCGCCCGTTGACCGTCCTCGGTGGTTCGCTCGTGCTCACGCTGCTGCTCGGCTGGGCTTTCGACCTGCTGCTGCGCCGGGTGGACCGCCGCCACCCCGAGACGCCGCTGTGGGGTCTGCTGCGCCGTTGCGGGCTGCCGCTCCAAGTCGTGCTGCTCACCGCGATACTGAGAGGGAGCTTCAAGGAGACCAGGTGGCAGCTCATCGAGGACCACGAAGCGGTCATCGGACATGTGCTGTCGCTGGTGCTGATCGGCGCCGGGGCCTGGCTGGTGACCCGTATCGTCTCCGCCGTCGTTGAGTCCACGTACGCCCGTTACGCGACCTCCACCCGCGATCCCGCCCGGGTACGGCGAGTGCGTACGCAAGTCACGCTGATCATGCGGATCGTCACCGCGATCGTCGCCGTGGTGGCGTTCGCCTCAATGCTGCTGACCTTCCCCGGCATGGAGAAGATCGGCGCCTCGATGCTGGCTTCCGCGGGCATCATCGGCATCGTCGCCGGTGTCGCCGCGCAGTCCACGCTCGGCAATCTCTTCGCCGGCTTCCAGATCGCGTTCGGCGACATGGTGCGGATCGGGGACACCGTGGTGGTGGACGGGGAGTGGGGTGTGGTCGAGGAGGTCACGCTCACGTTCCTCGCCGTACGGACCTGGGACGAGCGGCGGATAACGATGCCGGTGTCGTACTTCACGGGCAAGCCGTTCGAGAACTGGTCGCGCGGCGGGGCCCAGATGACAGGGACGGTCTTCTTCCATCTCGACCACTCTGCGCCGGTGGGGCTGATGCGCGAGAAGCTCCAGGAGATCCTGGACGATTGTGCGGCATGGGACGGCCGGGACTCGAGCCTCGCTGTGACCGACACCACACCGACCACGATCCAGGTGCGCGCGGTGGTCACGGCGAAGGACGCGGACGACCTCTGGACGGCGCGGTGCGTGGTACGGGAGCGGATGATCGCCTGGTTGTGGGAGAAGCATCCGTACGCGCTCCCGCGCGTCGCGACCTCGCCCGCCGCGCGTGACACCGCATCCACTTCGGCGACGCCCCCGCCCGAGGAAATGCACGAGCCGGACGAGTCGCCGGAGGGCGGCGCCAACCGGGCGCGCAGGGGCCGCGGTTGACACCGGGTTCGGAACGGCGGGTTCGGCGCGCTGTCGCCGTCCCACGCGGGCTGTCCGACTCCCGCGCGGCGTAACGGCCGTGATCAGTACGGAGCGTGCGCCCGGGGGGCACGGGAGAGGCTCCCGCTACAGCCCGCGCCGCATCGCCCGGTGCCCGATCCCCGCGTCCAGGAACTCCGCCCCGTACGCCACGTACCCCAGCAGCTCGTAGAACCCCAGCGCATGCGTCTGCGCGTGCAGATCCACCGCCGCCAGGCCCCGCTCCCGCGCCGCGTCCTCGATCGCCCGTACCAGCGCCACACCGACGCCCAGCCCGCGCGCCGCCTTGGTCACCGCGAGCCGTCCCAGCGAACCCACCGAGGCCTCGCCGCCGGTCTTGTCCGCCGCGGCCGGTCCGTACAGCAGACGTCCCGTGCCGAGCGGCACCCCGTCCTCGCCGACGGCCAGCACATGCACGGTGTCCGCGTCCTCGGCGTCGAAGGCGTCGTACTCGATCTCCGCAGGCACTCGCTGCTCGACGACGAAGACGTCCTTGCGGACCGCGAAAGCGGCCTCACGGTCGGCCGGGCCGACCGCCACCCGCACCTGGAACCCCGTCATTCACTCTCCGCCGTGATCTTGTCCAGCGCCGACTGCAGGTCCTGCGGGTAGGAGCTCTCGAACTCGACCCACTGCCCGTCCGACGGGTGCTCGAAGCCCAGGCGTACCGCGTGCAGCCACTGCCTGGTCAGCCCCAGCCGCTTCCCGAGCGTCGGGTCCGCGCCGTAGGTCAGATCGCCCACACAGGGGTGCTTGTGCGCCGACATGTGCACCCGGATCTGGTGCGTACGACCGGTCTCCAGCTTGATGTCCAGCAGCGAGGCGGCACGGAAGGCCTCGATGAGGTCGTAGTGCGTGACGGAGGCCTTGCCGTCCGCCGTGACGGCCCACTTGTAGTCGTGGTTGGGGTGCCGGCCGATGGGTGCGTCGATCGTCCCGCTCAGCGGGTCCGGGTGGCCCTGGACCAGAGCGTGGTACCGCTTGTCCACGACGCGGTCGCGGAACTGTGCCTTCAGCAGGGTGTACGCCCGCTCCGACTTGGCGACGACCATCAGCCCGGACGTACCGACGTCGAGGCGGTGCACGATCCCCTGCCGCTCGGCCGCGCCCGACGTCGAGATCCGGTAGCCCGCGGCCGCGAGACCGCCGATGACCGTGGTCCCGGTCCAGCCGGGGCTCGGGTGTGCGGCCACGCCGACGGGCTTCACGATCACGACGATGTCGTCGTCGTCGTGCACGATCTCCATGCCCTCGACCGGCTCGGCGACGATCTGCACCGGCGCGGGCGCCTGCGGCATCTCGACCTCGAGCCACGCCCCGCCGTGCACCCGCTCGGACTTTCCTACCACCGAGCCGTCGACCTGCACCTTTCCGGCGGCTGCCAGGTCGGCCGCTTTCGTACGGGAGAACCCGAACATCCGGGAGATGGCGGCGTCGACGCGCTCGCCCTCAAGGCCATCGGGTACGGGCAGGGTGCGGATCTCGGGAACTGTACTCACCCGTCGAGTATGCCTTGTCAGTCCTTGTGGACGGTCCCGTCGGGGTCCAGGCCCCTGAAGGACAGGATCACGATGAGGAATCCGCCGCAGACGATCGCGGAGTCGGCGAGATTGAAGACGGCGAAATGCGCGGGCGCGATGAAGTCGACGACCGCGCCCTCGAAGACGCCGGGCGAACGGAAGATCCGGTCGGTGAGATTGCCGAGGGCACCCCCGAGCAGCAGTCCGAGCGCGATCGCCCACGGCAGGCTGTAGAGCTTGCGCGCCAGCCGGGCGATCACGACGATCACCGTCGCCGCGATGCAGGTGAAGATCACGGTGAAGGCCTCGCCCATACCGAAGGCGGCGCCGGGGTTGCGTACGGCCTCGAACTTCAGCAGATCGCCGATGACCTCGATCGGCTCGTGGTGCTCCAGCTTGGCCACCACGATCATCTTGCTGACGAGGTCGATCAGGTAGGCCACGACCGCCACACCGAAGAGCACGGCGATCTTGCGCCTGCCCTTGGGCTGCTCGGCGGGCGCCGAAGCCTCGCCGTCCACATCTGGCGTACCGATGATGCGCTCCGCCTCTGCCACGTGAGTCCCTCAACCTAGGTGCCTGACTGAGCACGAGGGTACGGCACACACGTACGGAGTCAGAGGGCCCCAGGCCCTGTCCGGCGGACCTTGCCCGGCTCGCGTGCCCCGGCGCACGCGTGCCGGACCCCGCTCGCTGATCGGGCCCGATCCACCGGTCAGGGACCTGGGACACGCCCCAGCCGCATCGTTCCTGCTAGCCGCGTCGTTCCTGCTTCTGCTTGTCCTCGACGCAGAGCGTCGCGCGCGGGAACGCCTGCATCCGCGCCTTGCCGATGGGCTTCCCGCAGATCTCGCAGAGGCCGTACGTCCCCGCATCCAGGCGCAGCAGCGCGCGCTCGGTCTGTTCCAGCATCTCGCGCGCGTTCGCGGCGAGCGCCAGCTCGTGCTCGCGCGTGATGTTCTTCGTCCCGGTGTCGGCGTCGTCGTCACCCGCGCCGTCCCCGGAGTCCCGCATCATCCCGACCAGCGCCTCCTCCGAGGAGCTGATCTCGTTGCGCAGCCGGATCGCCTCGCCCGCCAGCTCGGCCCGCGCCTCGGCGACCTCCTCGGGGGTCCACGGATCCTCGCCGGGTCGTACCGCGAGCTCTCCCGGCGGTGTCGCGGCCGCTGTACGGGCCGTGGGCAGCGCTGTCGCGCTCTTGCCCGCGGCCGATGCCCCACCCGCGGTCTTCTTCGCTCCCACCGTCCTGGCTCCTGTCTGCTTCGCGGCCTTGGCCGCCCCCTTGGCCGCGGGCGCGGCCTTCTTCGCGGTCTTCTTCACGGCCTTTTTGGCCACGGCCTTCTTGGCCGTCGCCTTCTTCGCAGGCGCCCTCTTCGCCGTCGGCGTCCCGGCCGTTGCTGCGGTCGTCGTCTCGTCCACGGCCGTCGCCTTCTTCGCGCTCGTCTTCTTCGCGGGCGCCTTTTTGGCGCTCGCCCTGGCAGTCGTCTTGACGGCCGTCTTCGCCGTCGTCTTCTCGGCCGCGGCCTTCTTCGCCGTGGCCCTCTTGGTCGTGGCCTTCTTGGAGGTGGCTTTCGCCGTGGACTTCTTGGCGGCCGTCGTCTTCGTCGGGGTCGCCTTCTTCGTCGCCGTGGCCTTCTTCGTGGTGGCCTTGGCCGCAGCCACCTTCCTGGCGGGTGCCGGCTCGACGACCACCGACACCTTCTTCACCGTCGCCGTGGCAGCCGATGCCTTCTTCGCCGCCGTCGCCGTGGCAGCCGATGCCTTCTTCGCCGCCTTCGCCGTCGTCGCCCTTGCCGCCTGCTTCCCACTGCCTGCCGCGGCCTTCTTCGCCACGGTGCTCTTCTTCCCGCTCGTATCCCTGGCCGCCGCTCCAGCGGCGGTGGATCGTGCGGACGCCGTCTTCTCGGCGATCTTCTTCGCCACCATGGCCGCGGCCCCTTCACATATTGTGATCTTGCTCGCGAATCGTGCTGGGACGATAAATCGACCCAGGCCCCGCGGCAAACGGGCCACGCCGCCGCTGCGGCCCACCCCGGCCTGTGACAAGGCGAACCTGCATCCGTTGTGCCCAGCTCCCCGCCCCGTAACCGCCGCGAAAAGGCAGCCGGACTCCGAGGGTCCGCGTGTGGCCATTCGGGTCAACCGCGCAGCTCGCGAACGGCCCGGCGGACAGCCCGGTGAAAACCGGTCGGCCGCCGCGCGCAGGGGCCCGTACACTGGGCGAAGCGAAAGGCGTGGATGGGGACGAGTAGCGTCGTAAGCAGCCATGAGCGACCCGGGGACGGTGAGAGCCCGGGGGCGAGCGCGAGGTGAAGCATCACCCCTGAGCCGCCGGAAGAAAGCCCTCGGACCAATCGGGGGGCGACTAGACCCGGCATCGCGACCCCAATGAGGGGGCTCACCGGCCACCGCCGGCGGGCCAAGGAGGGTGGTACCGCGGGAGCACAGGCTCTCGTCCCTCCGACGGCACAGACTTTGTCCGTTGGAGGAGCTCGTCGATGACACCACCGCAGTACCGTCAGGTACCCGCCCAGGTCGATCTGCCCGCGCTCGAGCATGCGGTGCTCGACTTCTGGCGCGAGGCCAAGGTCTTCCAGAAGAGCCTCGAGCAGTCCGAGGGCCGCCCCGAGTGGGTCTTCTACGAGGGCCCGCCCACCGCCAACGGCATGCCGGGCGCCCACCACATCGAGGCCCGCGTCTTCAAGGACGTCTTCCCGCGTTTCCGCACGATGCGCGGCTACCACGTCGCCCGCAAGGCCGGCTGGGACTGCCACGGCCTGCCCGTCGAGCTCGCCGTCGAGAAGGAGCTCGGCTTCTCCGGCAAGAAGGACATCGAGGCGTACGGCATCGCGGAATTCAACGCGAAGTGCCGTGAGTCGGTGACCCGGCACACGGACGCGTTCGCCGAGCTGACGGACCGCATGGGCTACTGGGTCGACCTCGACGACGCGTACCGCACCATGGACCCCTCGTACATCGAGTCGGTCTGGTGGTCGCTGAAGGAGATCTTCAACAAGGGCCTGCTGGTCCAGGACCACCGCGTCGCCCCCTGGTGCCCGCGGTGCGGCACCGGCCTCTCGGACCACGAGCTTGCGCAGGGTTACGAGACGGTCGTGGACCCGTCCGTCTTCGTCCGGTTCCCGCTGACCTCCGGCCCGCTCGCGGGCGAGGCCGCGCTGCTGGTCTGGACGACGACCCCCTGGACCCTCGTCTCGAACACCGCCGTCGCCGCGCACCCCGGTGTCACGTACGTCGTCGCGACGAACGGCGAGGAGAAGCTCGTCGTCGCCGAGCCGCTGCTGGAGAAGGCGCTCGGCGAAGGCTGGGAGGCCACCGGCCAGTCCTTCACCGGCGCGGAGATGGAACGCTGGACGTATCAGCGCCCCTTCGAGCTCGTGGAGTTCCCTGCCCCGGCCCACTACGTCGTCAACGCCGAGTACGTGACGACCGAGGACGGTACGGGTCTGGTCCACCAGTCCCCCGCCTTCGGTGAGGACGACCTCAAGGTCTGCCGCGCGTACGGCCTGCCGGTCGTGAACCCGGTCCGCCCCGACGGCACCTTCGAGGAGGACGTGCCGCTGGTCGGCGGCGTCTTCTTCAAGAAGGCCGACGAGACGCTCGTGCCCGATCTTGAGTCCCGCGGCCTGCTCTTCAGGCACGTCCCGTACGAGCACAGCTACCCGCACTGCTGGCGCTGCCACACCGCGCTGCTCTACTACGCGCAGCCGTCCTGGTACATCCGCACCACTGCCATCAAGGACCGTCTCCTCGAGGAGAACGAGAACACCAACTGGATCCCGGACTCGGTCAAGCAGGGCCGGTACGGCGACTGGCTGAACAACAACATCGACTGGGCCCTGTCCCGCAACCGCTACTGGGGCACGCCGCTGCCGATCTGGCGCTGCGAGGACAACCACCTCACCTGCGTCGGCTCGCGGGCCGAGCTCGGCGAGCTGACGGGCACGGACCAGTCGTCGCTGGACCCGCACCGGCCGTTCATCGACGAGGTGACCTTCGCCTGCCCGACCTGCCGCAAGACGGCGACGCGCGTCCCGGAGGTCATCGACGCCTGGTACGACTCGGGTTCGATGCCGTTCGCGCAGTGGGGCTACCCGTACAAGAACAAGGAGCTCTTCGAGAAGCGCTACCCGGCGCAGTTCATCTCGGAGGCCATCGACCAGACGCGTGGATGGTTCTACACGCTGATGGCCGTCGGCACGCTCGTCTTCGACAAGTCGTCGTACGAGAACGTGGTCTGCCTCGGCCACATCCTCGCCGAGGACGGCCGCAAGATGTCCAAGCACCTGGGGAACATGCTCCAGCCGATCCCGCTGATGGAGCAGCACGGCGCGGACGCGGTGCGCTGGTTCATGGCGGCCGGCGGCTCGCCGTGGGCGGCGCGGCGTGTGGGTCACGGCACGATCCAGGAGGTCGTGCGCAAGACTCTCCTCACGTACTGGAACACGGTGGCCTTCCAGGCCCTGTACGCGCGCACGTCCAACTGGGCGCCGTCCGCGGCCGATCCGTCCCCGGCCGAGCGCACGGTGCTTGACCGCTGGCTGCTGAGCGAGCTCAACGCGCTGGTGGACCAGGTCACTTCGGCCCTGGAGGCGTACGACACCCAGCGCGCCGGAAAGCTTCTGTCCTCGTTCGTCGACGACTTGTCCAACTGGTACGTGCGCCGCTCGCGCCGCCGCTTCTGGCAGGGCGACCCGGCCGCGCTGCGTACGCTGCACGACGTCGTCGAGACGGTGACGCGGCTGATGGCCCCGCTGACCCCCTTCATCACGGAGCGGGTCTGGCAGGACCTGGTCGTCCCGGTGACGCCGGACGCCCCCGAGTCGGTCCATCTGTCGACCTGGCCTGCGGCCGACCTGGACGCCGTCGACCCCACCCTGTCCTCCCAAATGGCGCTCGTACGCCGCCTGGTGGAGCTGGGCCGCGCCACCCGCGCGGAGTCCGGGGTCAAGACGCGCCAGCCGCTCTCGCGGGCGCTGGTCGCCGCGGCGGGCTTCGAGTCCCTCTCCCCCGAACTCCACGCCCAGATCACCGAGGAGCTCAACGTCTCCTCCCTGGCCTCGCTCTCCAAGGTCGGCGGCTCGCTGGTCGACACGACGGCCAAGGCGAACTTCCGGGCACTGGGCAAGCGGTTCGGCAAGGGCGTCCAGGACGTGGCCAAGGCGGTGGCGGCGGCCGATGCGGCGGCCCTGTCGCTGGCGCTGCGCTCGGGCAACGCGAGCGTCTCCGTGAACGGCGAGGAGGTGACTCTCTCCCCGGAGGAGGTCATCATCACGGAGACCCCGCGCGAGGGCTGGTCGGTGGCGTCCGACTCGGGCGCGACGGTCGCGCTGGACCTGGAGATCACTCCGGAGCTGCGGCTCGCGGGCCTGGCGCGTGACGCGATCCGGCTCATCCAGGAGGCCCGCAAGAACAGCGGCCTGGACGTCGCGGACCGTATCGCGGTGAGCTGGTCGTCGACGGACCCGTCCATGACGGAGGCCCTGACGGAGCATGCGGGGCTGATCGCGGACGAGGTCCTGGCGACGACGTTCACGACGACCCCGGCGGACGACACGTTCGGCACCCCGTTCACGGACGAGGGCTTGTCCCTGACGTTCCGCCTCCGCAAGGCGTAGCAGTTCCGGCGAGGGGCCCGGGCAATGGCTCGGGCCTCTTTGCTTTCCCCACCCCGCCCCTTCCCGAACCGGGGGCAAGCCCCCAGACCCCCGTATGCGACCTTCGGCCGCATGTCCTCAAACGCCGGACGGGCTGAATAATTCAGCCTCGCCGGCGTTTGAGGCGCGGGGGTCCGGGGGCGGAGCCCCCGCAAGGGGTCCGGGGCGGAGCCCCAGTTCGGGAAGGGGCGGGGTGGGGAACAAGCCCGCCGCAGGCGCACCGCCCCCCATCCCCCGCACAAAAGGGCCGGGCCCGGGACAGAAGTCCCGGGCCCGGCCCTCAGCCTGCCGACGGCTACGCGCGATTCGCGCGACCCGCCGTCAGTTGTCGTCCTCGTCGATCAGAAACCCACGCATCGGCGACGGCGCCTGCTGCATCGGCTGCGGCGCCTGCGGCCTCACCGGTGCCATCGGCTGAGTCATCGCCGGGGACATCTGCTGCTGGCCGCCGTACGACGGTCCACCACCCATGGACTGGTTGCCGCCCATGGACTGGCCCATCGACGGGTTGCCGCCCATGGTGTGACCCATCGCACCCGCACCGGCCGGAGCCATCGAGGGCGACGGCGGCAGCGAAGCGGCCGCGGGCGCCCGCGGCGGGGCCAGCGAGTCGTCGGCCTGGGTCTCCAGCTGACGCAGCTGCGACTCCAGGTAGGACTTCAGCCGCGTGCGGTACTCGCGCTCGAAGCCTCGCAGGTCCTCGACCTTGCGCTCCAGCGTGGCCCGCGCGGACTCCAGGGAGCCCATCGCGACGCGGTGCTTCTCCTGGGCGTCCCGCTCCAGCGCGTCCGCCTTGGCGCGGGCGTCGCGCTCAAGACCCTCGGCGCGGCTACGGGCCTCGCCGACGATCTTGTTGGCCTCGGAACGGGCCTCGGCGATCGCCTGGTCGGCGGTCTGCTGGGCCAGTGAGAGCACGCGTGCGGCACTGTCGCCGCCGGGTCCCTGCTGCGGCATCTGCGGAGCGTGTCCGCCCATGGGGTTGCCCATCGGGCCACCCATGGGACCGCCCTGCATCGGGCCGGGGCCGTGCGGGCCCTGCGGACCATGACCACCGGGGCCCGGGGGCAGCTGCGGAGCACCACCGGGCAGCTGGGGCGGACCCATCTGCGGGGGCTGCTGCTGCATGGGCGGTCCGGATATGGCGGCGGGCACAGGTGCGCCCGGACCGCGGCCGTCCTGCGGCTCCGGCGGTTTGCGCATGCCCTGCTGCTGGTTCTGCGCGGCCGCACGAGTCGCCGCGGCCAGCTTGGCGCGCAGGTCCTCGTTCTCGCGGAGCAGGCGGGTCAGCTCGGACTCGACCTCGTCGAGGAAGGCATCGACCTCGTCCTCGTCGTAGCCTTCTCGGAGGCGGACAGTCGTGAACTGCTTGTTCCGCACGTCCTCGGGAGTCAGCGGCATCTCTACTTCACCTCTACGTAGTCGTCGGCAGTCGGCAAGACCGTATCGCTCACATCAGTTCCCCACGCCGTTCACGACGGAGATCAGAATGTAGACGATGATCATCAGAACGAAGAAGGACAGGTCGAGTGCCACGCCCCCGAGACGCAGCGGCGGAATGAACCGCCGCAGAAGCTTGAGCGGTGGATCGGTGACAGTGTAGGTGGCCTCCAAAACGACCACCATCGCCTTCCCGGGTGCCCATGAGCGCGCGAACTGGAAGACGTAGTCCATGACCAGCCGGAAGATCAGCACGACGAGAAAGCACACCAGCGCGATGTAGACCACATCCAGTGCGACGCTCATCTCCGTGCTTCCCTCTCCCCTGGCTCTCGTGTCTACCGGCCTCGCGGCCGGGTCGTTCCCGGTGTCGGTTCCTAGCTCTGGTTGAAGAACCCGCCCTCAGCAATGCGGGCCTTGTCCTCCGCCGTGACATCGACGTTAGCAGGAGACAACAGGAACACCTTCTGCGTAACCCGCTCAATGCTGCCATGCAGACCGAAGACGAGTCCCGCGGCAAAGTCGACAAGTCGCTTTGCGTCGGTGTCGTCCATCTCCGTGAGGTTCATGATCACCGGGGTGCCCTCGCGGAAGTGTTCCCCGATGGTACGGGCCTCGTTGTAGGTCCGCGGGTGCAGTGTGGTGATGCGGTAGGGCTCCCGCTCGGACACGACCTTGGGCATGATCACCGGTGCGTTCTTCTCCAGGCTCGGTCGTTCAGGTGTGATGGATGCCACGGGGGCAATTCGCGCCGGACGTCCACTTTCAGCGGGAAGCGGAACCGGATCGCGCTGCGCGGGCGGCTGGACCACCCGCACCGGTTCATCCCTCTCGACCTGGTGCGGGGGCTGGTGGCGCCGGTGGTCCCGCTCGGGCTCCGGCTCGGGTTCGAAGTCGTCATCGGGATCGAAACCCCGGCCGTCGTACCCATCGTCCTCCACGAGGCCGAGGTAGACCGCCATCTTGCGCATCGCGCCGGCCATTCTCTGAGTCCTCCGCTCTGTGGTGGATCGGCATTCGTCACCAAGTGCCAGCGATCCACTCGGTCTGCCCGCATTGTGACGGGAATGACCATATTTTCTGCTGTGGTCCGACTTGCTTCGCGACGTTACCCGAGCCGGGGTCGGACTCCGAGTACCGCAGTGCCGACGCGCACATGTGTCGCTCCGGCCGCCACTGCTTGTTCGAGGTCCGTACTCATCCCTGCTGACACCATGTTCGCAGCCGGATGCCCGGCGCGCAGGCTGGATGAGAATTCCATCAGCCGCTCGAACGCCGCCTGTTGCCGTCCCGCGTACGGGCCGGTGAGCGGCGCGACGGTCATCAGTCCGTCCAGCCGCAGTCCTGGTGCGCCGTCCACGGCAGCCGCCAACTCCTCGATGCCGCCCGGCGCCACGCCTCCACGCTCCCCGCGCTCGCCCGACTCGGCATCGAGCGCGACCTGGATCAGACACCCGAGCTCACGCTCCGCGCGGACCGCGGCGGCGGACAGTGAGGTGACGAGCCTGAGCCGGTCGACAGACTGCACGACATCGGCATAACTCGCCACGGAACGGACCTTATTGGTCTGCAACTGCCCGACGAAGTGCCAGCTGAGGTCAAGATCCGAGCAGGCGGCGGCCTTCGGCGCCGCGTCCTGGTCACGGTTCTCGGCCACATGCCGCACACCCAGCTCATGGAGCAGCCGCACATCGCTCGCCGGGTAGGTCTTGGTTACCACGATGAGGGTCACCTCCTCCCGCTTGCGGCCGGCGGCCGCGCAGGCCGAGGCGATACGTTCCTCCACGGCCGCGAGAGTGCCCGCGAGTTCGGTCTTTCGGTCCGTCATTCCTGTCCGTCCAGCCAGACGTATCCGGCGAGCCGCCCGGTGGTGCGGTCGCGGCGGTACGAGAAGTGGTCGCCCGATTCCAGTGTGCACACCGCCGACCGCTGCCGGTCCCTGACGCCGAGCGCGTCGAGCTGGGCGTGGACCGCGGCAGTGACGTCGACGGCCGGGGTGCCCCAGCTGGTCTCGGACCAGGCGGCCGGTTCGACCGCGGCCACATCCGCCCGCATCTGCTCGGGAACTTCGTAGCAGCGACCGCAGACGGCCGGTCCGGTGCGGGCGATGATCCGTTCCGGGTCCGCGCCGAGCGACGTCATCGCGTCGACGGCCGCGGGTACGACTCCCGCGATCATCCCGGGGCGTCCCGCGTGCGCGGCGGCCACAACACCTGCGACCGGGTCGGCGAGCAGTACGGGAGTGCAGTCCGCGGTCAGTACGGCGAGGGCGAGCCCGCGCCGCACGGTGACCACGGCGTCCACCGAGGGAACGGGAGCCTCGCCCCACGGCCCGTCGACCTCGGCGACGTCCTTGCCGTGAACCTGGTTCATCCAGACGACCAGGTCGGGGTCGAGCCCCAGTTCCTTCGCGGCGATCGCCCGGTTGGCGAGAACCGCCGCGGGGTCGTCGCCCACCGCTCCGCCGAGGTTGAGCTCCTCGTACGGAACGGCGCTCACCCCGCCCCACCTGTCGGTGAAGGCGAAGTGCGCGCCGCTCACGATGACGTGCTGGTCTATCACTTCAAGAAGTCCGGTACGTCCAGCTCTTCGGCCTGGCTGTCCTGGTACGGACGGGCCGGCGGGACCTGCGCGGGCCCGGAGTTCAGATCGCCGGCGACCGGAGCGGGCTCGGCCGGAACCGGCTCCTCGCGGGCCGGCAGGGTGCCGAGACCGGACGCGCGTGACGTCTCCGTGCCGCGCGACGGGGTGGCCGGCGGCTCGTCGCGCTTGTTCGCGGCGGACCCGAGGACGTTTTCGCGGCGGGTCGGCGGCTGTCCGCCGTCGAAGCCGGCCGCGATGACCGTGACTCGTACCTCGTCGCCCAGCGCGTCGTCGATGACCGCGCCGAAGATGATGTTGGCCTCGGGGTGGGCGGCCTCGCTGACCAGCTGGGCCGCCTCGTTGATCTCGAAGAGCCCGAGGTCCGAGCCACCGGAGATGGAGAGCAGCACCCCGCGGGCGCCGTCGATGGAAGCCTCGAGCAGCGGCGAGGAGATCGCCATCTCGGCGGCGGCCACCGCGCGGTCGTCGCCGCGGGCCGATCCGATGCCCATGAGTGCCGAGCCCGCCTCGGACATCACGGACTTGACGTCGGCGAAGTCGAGGTTGATCAGACCGGGCGTGGTGATGAGGTCGGTGATGCCCTGGACACCCGACAGCAGCACCTGGTCCGCGGACTTGAACGCGTCCAGAACGCTCACCTGGCGGTCCGAGATGGACAGCAGCCGGTCGTTCGGGATCACGATGAGGGTGTCGACCTCCTCGCGGAGCTCGGCGATGCCGTCCTCCGCCTGGTTCGCGCGGCGGCGGCCCTCGAAGGTGAACGGGCGGGTGACCACGCCGATCGTCAGGGCGCCGAGCGTACGCGCGATATTGGCGACGACGGGTGCGCCACCGGTGCCGGTACCGCCGCCTTCGCCTGCGGTGACGAAGACCATGTCGGCCCCCTTGAGGACCTCCTCGATCTCCTCACGGTGGTCCTCTGCCGCCTTGCGACCGACTGCGGGATTGGCTCCGGCCCCCAGGCCGCGGGTGAGTTCACGACCGACGTCGAGCTTGACGTCGGCGTCGCTCATCAACAGGGCTTGCGCGTCAGTGTTGATGGCGATGAACTCGACGCCCTTGAGACCGACCTCGATCATTCGGTTGATGGCATTGACACCACCGCCGCCGACACCGATGACCTTGATGACTGCGAGGTAGTTCTGCGGTGCTGCCACGTCGAAGGCCTCTCGCCTCGAGTTACGTGTCGTCGCTGCGCGGTTGTCGCGCGGCGCCGACGGATGCCGATGGGACGGTCCGGAACGCCGACCCAAACCCTAACGCTGAAGTTTAGGGTTACCAGTGTGTCTGCTTCTTGGACTCTCCGAACAGGACACTAAGTCGACAAGTGGCGCACGTTCAACGAACACGCCGAACCTCCCGTTTTTCTTTTCACCCTATGTGATCACCCATAGCGATGACCAACCAGGGTGCTGGCCAGCGCAGATGCGCGTCAACTACCCGATGCGGCAGGGGCGGTTGGCGCGCTCACGTCGAAGTGCCGCGCCTTGGGCGCGGCTTTCATCAGCGCCGCGAGAGCGCGCGCCTTCGCCTCGCCCTCCTCCGCGCTGCCCCAGACCACCGTACGGTCCCGGCTCAACTTCAGGGTGATGTAGTCGTATGAGCGGACTGTCACAACTCTTGTGTCCGTGGCGACTTTTCCGGGAAGTTCGCCCCACACACGAACCGCCTCGACAACGAGTCGATCAGGTCCGAAACGGAGCAGACTCGGGGACTGGCCCGCGGTCAATTCGAGCAGCGGAAGGGCCTTGGGAGCCTTGTCCACCGTGGCGAACCGGACGCCTTCCGCGTCCACTTCGATGAACCGTGCGCCCTTCTCCATAAGCAGGACCGGCTTTCGCTCGGTCACTTTGAGATCGATCCCGTCCGGCCACGACCGTACGACATCCACCGAGTCGATACGGGGCAGCTTATGCCGAAGCCGGGCCTCAATGGCGTCCGTATCGACGGAAATCAGCGGCGAACCGATCGGGACGGCCGCCGCCGCCGTGACCTCGTCCGGTGTCAGAACCTCGGTTCCGGAGGTCTTCACCTTCTCCAGTCGGAGCCACTGGGAGCCGTAGAGCACCCAGATTCCGGCGGCGACGAGAACTACCGCGGCCACGGCGATCAGCAGGGAGCGACGGCCGGGGAAGCGGAACCGGCGCAGCGGGGAGCCCTGGCGGGGCGGGCGGACCGACCCCTCCGAAGGCCCCCGCGCACCGCGTTCGGCGGTGGTCGGACCGGCCACGCTCCCCTGCCCTTCTTACGCCTTGCGGCGTGCAGCGATCGCCTCGTACACCATGCCGACGAGCAGGTCGTCGGCATCCCTGCGGCCGAACTCGGCGGCGGCACGGGACATCTCGTACAACCGGTGCGGATCGGCGAGCACCGGAAGGACATTGCCCTGGACCCACGCGGGGGTGAGTTCCGCGTCGTCGACGAGCAGTCCGCCGCCGGCCTTGACCACCGGCTGGGCATTCAGCCGCTGTTCGCCGTTGCCGATCGGCAGCGGTACGTACGCGGCGGGCAGCCCGACGGCGGAGAGTTCGGCGACGGTCATCGCGCCCGCGCGGCAGAGCATCATGTCGGCCGCGGCGTACGCGAGATCCATCCGGTCCACGTACGGTACCGGGATGTACGGCGGCATTCCGGGCATGTTGTCCACGCGCGGCAGTTCGTTCTTCGGGCCGAACGCGTGCAGGATCTGGATGCCCGAGCGCTGGAGCACCGGAGCGATCTGCTGGATGACCTCGTTGAGGCGGCGGGCGCCCTGCGAGCCGCCGGAGACCAGCAGCGTCGGCAGGTTGGGATCGAGGCCGAAGGCAGCGCGTGCCTCGGGGCGGACCCGGGCGCGGTCCAGGGTGGCGATGGTGTGGCGCAGCGGGATGCCGATGTAGCGGGAGTTGCGCAGCTTGCTGTCGGGCGTGGCGACGGCCACACCCGCGGCGTACCGCGAGCCGATCTTGTTGGCCAGGCCGGGCCGGGCGTTGGCCTCGTGGACCACGATCGGCACGCCGAGGCGCTTGGCCGCCAGATAGCCGGGCAGCGCGACATAGCCGCCGAAGCCGACGACGCAGTCCGCCTTCGTACGCTCCAGGATCTGCTCGGCGGCCTTGATCGTGCCGCGAAGCCGCCCGGGGACGGTGATCAGCTCAGGGGTGGGCTTGCGCGGCAGCGGAACGGCGGGGATGAGCGCCAGCTCGTAGCCCCGCTCGGGCACGAGCCTGGTCTCGAGCCCCTTCTCCGTGCCCAGGGCCGTGATACCCACGGTCGGGTCCTGCCTGCGCAGGGCGTCCGCGAGGGCGAGCGCGGGCTCGATGTGGCCGGCGGTCCCCCCACCGGCGAGTACGACATGCACCGAAATTCACCGCTCTCCGGACGGACGCATCTTGACGCGCCGCCTCATCGTTTTCCATCTCACCCCGGGCCTCCGCACGGCCAGAGCCGCCTTCGCGGCCGGGTCCTCTCGCGCGAAGGCGATCAGCAGCCCCACCGCGAACATGGTCGGCAGCAGGGCCGACCCTCCGTAGGAGAACAGCGGGAGCGGGACACCGGCGATCGGCAGCAGGCCGAGCACCGCACCGATGTTGACCACGGCCTGGGCCGTGATCCAGGTGGTCACACCTCCCGCGGCGTACCTCACGAAGGGGTCCTCCGTGCGTCCGGCCACGCGGATACCCGCATAGCCTAGAGCCGCGAACAGGGCGAGCACCGACAGCGTCCCCGCCAGACCGAGTTCCTCCCCGGCGATGGCGAAGATGAAATCGGTGTGAGGTTCGGGGAGTTGACCCCATTTTTCCACACTTGCACCGAGACCGGAACCGAACCATCCGCCAGACGCAAGAGCATAGATGCCGTGCACAGCCTGCCAGCACTCGCCTTGGGGGCCGAGGTCGATCGCGCCGATGCAGGAGAGCCGGGACATCCGGTTCGCATTTGTCTTGATGAACATCAGACCGACGAGGGCGGCGATGCCGAGCACGCCCGCGAACAGCCGGGTCGGCGCTCCCGCCAGCCACAACAGGCCGAACAGGATCGCGGTGAGGATGATCGCCGTACCCATGTCGCCGCCGAGCATGATCAGGCCGAGCAGCAGGAAGGCGACCGGGACGAGCGGGACCAGCATGTGCTTCCACTGGGTGAGCAGACGCTTGTCCTGCTTGCGGGCCAGCAGGTCGGCGCCCCACAGGATCAGCGCCAGCTTGCCGAACTCGCTGGGCTGGAGCTGGAAGGGGCCGCCCAGATAGATCCAGTTCTGGTTGCCGTTGACCGCATGCCCTATCCCGGGGATCTGGACGAGCACCATCAGGAAGATGGCGCCCATGAGCAGCGGGTAGGACAGGGCCCGGTGGAGCTTGGCCGGCATCCGGGACGCGACCAGCAGCAGACCGGTGCCGATGGCCGCGGCGAGGAACTGCTTGCGGAAGAAGTACGAGGCCGGGAGCGACAGCTCCAGCGCCTTGATCATCGAGGCGGAGTAGACCATCACCAGGCCGAGCACGGTGATCAGCAGGCTGCTGCCGAGGATCAGGTAGTAGGAGGTCAGCGGGCGGTCCCAGGCGCGGCGTGCCTGCTCGTACAGCCGTCGTGCGCCCCTGCTGCGGGGCGGGCGGGAGACGCTTGGCCTGCGGGTGAGGGCGGGGCTCCGCCCCGGACGCCTCGCCTCGATCGCCGGAGAGGCTCCTTTGGAGCCCGTCCGGCGGCTCCGGACTCGCCCGGAGGGGGCGGCGTCGGTGTCATCGGCCGGCATGGTCGCTGTCCCCTCCAGTCGTGCCTGGCGCGGGGGTGTGGCCGGTCAGGCGCGCTCGGCGGGGAGTTCACGGACCGCGTCCGCGAACGCCTCGCCTCGCTTGTTGTAGTTGGCGAACATGTCCATCGACGCACAGGCCGGGGCCAGCAGAACCGTGTCCCCGGGGCGGGCCAGCCGCGCCGCTTCCCGGACCGCCGCCGACATCGCCCCAGTGTCTGTCCGGTCGAGGTCGACGACCGGGACCTCGGGGGCGTGTCGCGCGAGGGCTTCGCGGATCAGGGCGCGGTCCGCCCCGATCAGTACGACGCCGCGCAGCCGTTGTGCCGACTTCGAGACGAGTTCGTCGAAGGTCGCCCCCTTGGCCAGACCGCCCGCGATCCACACGATCGGGTCGTAGGCGGCCAGGGAGGCTTCCGCGGCATGGGTGTTGGTGGCCTTGGAGTCGTCGATGTACGCGACACCGGCGACGTCCGCGACCTTCTCGATGCGGTGCGGATCGGGCCGGAAGCTGCGCAGTCCGTCGCGTACGGCCGCGGGTGCGACACCGTACGCACGGGCCAGCGCCGCCGCCGCAAGGGCGTTGGCGATGTTGTGCGGGGCGGGCGGGCTGACGTCCCCGACCTCGGCGAGCTCCTGGGCCTGCTTGTGCCGGTTGTCGACGAAGGCGCGGTCGACCAGGATCCCGTCCACGACGCCGAGTTGGGAGGGGCCCGGCGTGCCGAGAGTGAAGCCGATGGCCCGGCAGCCCTCCTCGACGTCGGCCTCGCGCACCAGGTCCTCGGTGGCCTTGTCGGCGGCGTTGTAGACGCAGGCGACCTTGTTGCCCTCGTAGATACGGCCCTTGTCGGCGGTGTACGCCTCCATCGAGCCGTGCCAGTCGAGGTGGTCCGGCGCCAGGTTGAGCACGACGGCGGAGTGGGCGCGCAGCGAAGGCGCCCAGTGCAGCTGGTAGCTGGAGAGTTCGACGGCGAGGACGTCGTACGTCGTGTCGCCGAGTACCGCGTCGAGGAGCGAGACGCCGATGTTGCCGACGGCAGCCGTGCGCAGACCCGCGGCTTCGAGGATCGAGGCGAGCATCCGCACGGTCGTGGTCTTGCCGTTGGTGCCGGTGACCGCGAGCCAGGGCGCGGCGTCAGGACCGCGCAGCCGCCAGGCCAGTTCGACATCGCCCCAGACGGGGACGCCCGCCCCGGCCGCGGCCTGGAAGAGCGGCTTGTCCGGCTTCCAGCCGGGGGTGGTGACGATGAGCTCGGTGCCCGCGGGCAGGGTCGCCCCGTCACCGAGGCGGACGGTGATTGACTCCGCCTCCAGTTCGGCGGCCTGGGCGCGGGAGCGCTCGTCGTCCCCGTCGTTGACGACGGTGACGACGGCGCCCAGACCGTGGAGCACGCGGGCGGCCGGGATCCCGGAGACTCCGAGACCCGCGACGGTGACCCGCTTGCCCTGCCAGTCCTGCGCACTCACTTGTCGGCCGCCCAGCCCGCGTAGAAGAGCCCCAGACCCACGATGACGCACATGCCCTGGATGATCCAGAAGCGGACCACCACAAGGACTTCGGACCACCCCTTGAGTTCGAAGTGGTGCTGGAGCGGCGCCATCCTGAAGACCCGCTTACCGGTCATCTTGAAGGAACCGACCTGGATGACCACGGACATGGTGATCAGGACGAACAGTCCGCCGAGGAGGGCGAGCAGCAACTCCGTACGGGAGCAGATCGCCAGACCCGCGAGCGCACCGCCGAGGGCGAGTGAACCGGTGTCGCCCATGAAGATCTTGGCGGGCGAGGTGTTCCACCACAGGAAGCCGAAGCAGGAGCCCATCAGGGCGGAGGCGACGACGGCGAGATCGAGCGGATCCCGCACCTCGAAGCAGGCGTTGGGGTTGGTGAGTGTCACCGCGTTGGCGCACGACTCCTGGAACTGCCAGAGCCCGATGAAGGTGTACGCGCCGAAGACCATCACCGAGGCGCCGGTGGCCAGGCCGTCCAGACCGTCGGTCAGATTCACGCCGTTGGACATCGCGAGAATCATGAACAGCGCCCAGACCACGAAGATCACCGGGCCGATCGACCAGCCGAAGTCCGTGATGAACGACAGCTTGGTGGATGCGGGGGTCTGGTTGCGGGCGTCGGCGAACTGCAGTGACAGCACGGCGAAGGCGATGCCGACGATCAGCTGTCCGGCCATCTTCGCCTTGGCCCGCAGACCGAGCGAGCGCTGCTTGACGATCTTGATGTAGTCGTCCAGGAAGCCGACCAGGCCCATGCCCGCCATCAGGAAGAGCACCAGCACACCCGAGAACCTCGGGTCCTCGCCGGTGATCACCTTGGACAGCGCGTACGCGATGAGCGTGGCCAGGATGAAGGAGATGCCGCCCATGGTGGGCGTGCCCTTCTTGCTGCCGTGGCTGCGCGGGCCGTCGTCCCGGATGAACTGCCCGTATCCCTTGCGGGCCAGGAGTTTGATCAGCAGCGGGGTACCGACCAGGGTCAGAAAGAGCCCGATGGCTCCCGCGAAGAGGATCTGCCTCATCGGCCGGTGACCTCGCCCTCGGTCGTGGTCTCGAGCAGCGCCTGGGCGACCCGCTCGAGCCCGACCGACCTGGAAGCCTTCACCAGCACGACGTCTCCCGGACGCAGTTCACTGCGCAACAGGTCGACCGCCGCCTGCGCGTCGGACACGTGCACCGACTCCTCACCCCACGAACCCTCGTTATATGCGCCCAGTTGAAGCCAGGACGCTTCCCTGCCCCCGACTGCGACAAGCTTGCTGACGTTGAGCCGGACGGCGAGCCGCCCGACCGCGTCGTGCTCGGCGAGCGCTTCGCCACCGAGCTCGGCCATCTGGCCGAGCACCGCCCACGTCCGCCGACCCTGGCCCATGGCCGCGAGCGCACGCAGCGCGGCTCTCATGGACTCGGGGTTCGCGTTGTAGGCGTCGTTGACGACCGTCACGCCGTCCGGACGCTCGGTGACCTCCATGCGCCAGCGCGAGAGGGTGCCGGCCTCGGAGAGCGCCAGGGCGATCTCGTCGACGGACATGCCCAGCTCATGGGCGACGGCGGCCGCGGCGAGCGCGTTCGACACGTGGTGCTCACCGTACAGCCGCATGGTCACGTCACTGCACCCGGTGGGGGTGTGGAGTGTGAAGGCGGGCTGTCCTTGCCGGGTGAGCCGGACATTCTCGGCACGTACGTCCGCGTCCCCGGCTTCTCCGAAGAGGATCACGCGGGCCTTGGTGCGGGACGCCATGGCGCGTACGAGGGGGTCGTCGGCGTTGAGGACGGCCACACCGCCCGCATCGGCCGGGGGCAGACCTTCGACGATCTCGCCCTTGGCCTCGGCGATCTGCTCACGGCCGCCGAACTCGCCGATGTGGGCGGTGCCGACGTTCAGTACGAGGGAGACCTTCGGCGGGACCAGGCCGGTGAGATAGCGGATGTCGCCGATGTAGCGGGCGCCCATCTCGAGGACGAGGTGCTCGGTGTCCTCGGCGACCCGCAGCGCGGTCAGCGGCAGACCGATCTCGTTGTTCAGATTGCCCGCCGGGTAGACCGTGGGGCCTTTGCGCTCAAGGACTTGGGCGATGAGGTCCTTGGTGCTGGTCTTGCCGGAGGAGCCGGTGAGCGCGACGGTCGTGGTGCCGAGGCGTTCGACGACGGAGCGCGCGAGGGCGCCGAGTGCGGCGGTCACGTCGGGCACGACGATCGCGGGTACGCCGACGGGGCGGGTGGCCAGCACGGCGGCCGCGCCTGCCGCCACGGCCCGCTCGGCGTAGTCGTGGCCGTCGACCTTCTCACCTGCGAAGGCGGCGAAAAGGGCGCCGGGCTGCACCGCGCGGGAGTCGATGACGACGGGACCGGTGACCCGCAGGTCCGGATCCGGTATGTCGTACGACTGCCCGCCGACGATTTCGGCGATCTCGGCGAGGGAGAGGGCGATCACTGCTTCATCCCACTGTTCGAAGAGCTTGCGGCGTTCTCGATGGCCGCGCGCAGGACCTGGCGGTCGTCGAAGGGGCGGACCACTCCGGCGATGTCCTGGCCCTGTTCGTGGCCCTTGCCGGCGACCAGCACGGTGTCGCCGGGCTGTGCGCGGGCAACGGCCGCGGCGATGGCGGCGGCCCGGTCGGCCTCGACCAGGACGTCTCCGCGTTCGTGGATCGGTACCTCGGCCGCCCCGGCGAGCATCGCGGCCAGGATCGCGAGGGGATCCTCGGAGCGCGGGTTGTCGGAAGTCAGTACGGCGGTGTCCGCGAGGCGTGCGGCAGCGGCGCCCATCGGGCCGCGCTTGGTCTGGTCCCGGTCGCCGCCGCAGCCGAGGACGATGTGCACCTTGCCCTCGGTGACCTTGCGCAGGGACCGCAGGACCGATTCGACGGCGTCCGTCTTGTGCGCGTAGTCGACGACGGCGAGATACGGCTGGCCCGCATCCACACGCTCGAGGCGGCCCGGTACGCCGGGGACGGCGGCGATGCCGTCGGCGGCGGTCTGCGGGTCGATCCCGGCGACGGCGAGGGTGACCACGGCGGCCAGGGTGTTGGCGACGTTGAACGGCCCGGGCAGCGGGGCCTGTGCGCGGATCCGCTCGCCCGCCGGGCCGACCGCCGTGAACGCGGAGCCGACCGCGCTGACTTCGACGTCCTCGGCCCGCCAGTCGGCGTCCGGGTGGCCCTCGGCGGAGAAGCTGGTGACCGGTACGGACGCCTCCTTGAGGAGCCTGCGGCCGTACTCGTCGTCGAAGTTCACGACCCCGAGCTTGGCGCGCTTCGGCGTGAACAGCTGCGCCTTCGCCTGGAAGTAGTCCTCCATGCCGGAGTGGAATTCCATGTGCTCGGGGCTGAGGTTGTTGAAGACGGCGACGTCGAAGACGCAGCCGTCGACCCGGCCGAGCACGAGGGCGTGGCTGGAGACCTCCATGGCGACCGACTGGACACCGCGTTCGCGCATGACGGCGAACAGGGCCTGGAGGTCGGTTGCTTCCGGGGTGGTGCGCTCGGACTTGATGCGCTCGTCGCCGATCCGCATCTCGACCGTACCGATGAGGCCCGTGCTGTGGCCGGCCGCTCTGAGTCCGCCCTCGACGAGGTACGCCGAGGTGGTCTTGCCGGAGGTGCCGGTGATGCCGATCTGGAGGAGGGCGTCGCCGGGGTGCCCGTAGATCTCGGCGGCGAGGGCGCCCATGCGGCCGCGCGGGGCGTCGGTGACCAGGACCGGCAGGCCGGTCGCGGCGGCGCGCTCGGCGCCCGCCGGGTCGGTCAGGATCGCGGCCGCCCCGAGGTCCGCCGCCTGGGCGGCGAAGTCGGCGCCGTGGAAGCGGGCGCCGGGCAGGGCGGCGTACACATCGCCTGGGCGTACCGCCCGGGAGTCGTGGGTGATGCCGGTGACCTCACCGGGGCCGGGACTCTTCACACCCAGCTCGGCGGCCAGCTCCCCCAGGGATGTCGGGCGGGGCCGGTCCGGACGGGGCGCTCCCGTCTGTTTGGCGGGGGCGTCCTGCTGGGCGGTTCGGTACTGATCAGCGTGCGACACGGCGGTGAGCGTACCCGGCGCACCCGGCCCGCGGCTAAATGAGGGGGCCTCGCGCGCGGACCGGTCCGGCGGGTTCCCGGAATCGGAGGTGATGGTTGTCACTGGTGGTTCCTCCGGGGTCACTCGCCGGCCTGGAAGGTGACGGGCAGCCGGGCGGGGGCGGCGCCGGTCGGTGCGACCTGGAGGGTCTTGAGCGCGAACTCCATGACCTTCTGGTAGATCGGGCCGCAGATCTGGCCGCCGAAGTAGCTGCCCTTGGTCGGGTTCTGGATGGCGCAGTAGACGGTGATGCGGGGTTTGTCGGAGGGCGCGAAGCCGGCGAAGGAGGCGGTGTAGCCCTTGTAGCGGCCCAGTTCCGGATCGACCCGGTTGGCCGTTCCGGTCTTGCCCGCGACGCGGTAGCCGGGGATACGGGCCTTGGTGCCGGTGCCTTCCTCGTCGCCGACGACCGACTCCAGCATGGTGGCCAGCGTTCTGGCCGTCTGCTCGCTGACGACGCGGGTCTTGCCGGGGGCGGGCGCCGGGGTGAAGCGTCCGTCGGGACCCTTGGTGCCGCGGATCAGGGTGGGCTCGATGCGTACTCCGCCGTTGGCGATCGTCGAGTAGACGGAGGCCGCCTGCATGGCGTTGAGCGAGAGTCCCTGGCCGAAGGGGATCGTGTACTGCTGCGAAGTGGACCACTTCTGCGGCGTGGCGAGGATGCCGGGCGTCTCGCCCGGATAGCCGAGCCCGCTGGGGCTGCCGATGCCGAATTTGCGCAGATACGAGTAGAGGACCTGGTTGGCGGCGGGCTGGGTCTTGCCGAGCTCGCCGGTCGCCAGGATGGTGCCGATGTTGCTGGACTTGGCCAGTACGCCGTTGAGCGTGAGGTTCCAGGTGGGGTGGTCGATGTCGTCCTTGAAGAGCCGGTCGCCGCGGTGCAGCCGGTTGGGGACGACGACATGGGTGGCGGGGGTCGCGGCCTTCTCCTCCAGCACGGCGGCCATGGACATGACCTTGGCGGTCGAGCCCGGTTCGTAGGCGTCCTGGAGCGCGGCGTTGCCCATGGCGGCCGAGTTGGCCTGCGTGAGGTCGTTGGGGTCGAAGCCCGGTGCGTTGGCCATGGCGAGCACCTCGCCGGTCTGGGTGTTCTGCACTATCACGTAGCCGCGGTCGGCCCTGGACTTCGTCACCTGCTCGCTGATGGCCTTCTGAGCCGCCCACTGGATGTCGCGGTCGATGGTCAGCTCGATGTCGGAGCCGGGGACGGCGGGGACTTCGCGTGAGCCCGCGGTGGGGACGCGGCGGCCGCCGGACTGGGCGTAGGTGATCTCGCCGTCCTTGCCGGCCAGCGCCTTGTCGAGCATGGACTCCACGCCGCCGCCCCCGCGGCCCTCGGCGTTGACGTAACCCAGTATCCCGGCGGCGAGGTCGCCGTTGGGGTAGACGCGTTTACTGCTCGGCTCCTGGAAGACGCCGCCGATCACATTGGCGCCGGGGCCGCCCTTGGCCCTGTCCGTCCTGGCCTTCTCGGCGAAGACGGACTTGAGGTCCTTGATCTGGTTCCAGACCTGGGGGGTCTGGCGGCGGGCGAGCACGGTGTAGCGGGACTTGGGGGCCTTGAGCTTCTTGGCGAGTTCGGCCGCGTCCTTGCCGAGGAGCGGGGCGAGCAGCGCGGCGGCCTGTTCCGGGGCGTCGGGAGCCTTGCTCTCCTTCGGCGTGAACATCTTCGGGTCGGCGATGATGTCGTACGCGTCGACGCTGGTGGCCAGGGCGATTCCGGCCCGGTCGGTGATCTCGCCGCGCTCGGCCGTGAGCTTGTGGCTGAGGTAGCGGTTCTTCTCCGCCTTGGCGGCGTACGCGCTCGCGTCGACGGCCTGTACCTGGAGCAGGCGTACGACGAAGGCCAGCATCACCAGCGTCAGGCCGAGGCTGACCAGGCGCAGGCGGGGGCGGGGACTGCCGAGCCGGATGGCGCGCGGGGCGGGCCTGGGACGGCGGGGCGCGGGCCGGACGGACGGACGCCTGGCGGGTCCTGGCACCCGGCGGCGCGGTGGTTCCTTGGGCACTGCGTCACCTGCCGGTGGTCGTCGGGATCGGCTTCACGGACGGGGGCGACGGCTCGGTCGTCGGGCCGGCGCTGGGCGCAGGGGCCGTGGCCGGGGACGCCGTGGGCGAGGGGGACGGAGGCGGGAGCACCGGCTTGCGGATTTCCATCGGCGACGGGGCGGGCGACGGCAGCGCGGTGGCCTCGCCCGGAACGCCGCGTACTGTGCCGTCCGGATCGAGGAAGGCCGGACTGCCGCCCGCCACCATGCCCAGCTCACGGGCCCTGCGCTCCAGCGCGCCGGGGGCGGAGCGGTTGTCCACGTCCCGCTGGAGCGCCTGCTGCTCGTCGGTGAGTTCGGTGGTCTTCCGTTTCAGCTCGCTCAGCTTGAACGAGCCTTGGTTGAGCGCGGAGTTCAGCAGCAGCAGCGAGATCAGGCCGCCGCCGAGGAGCACGACGACCAGCAGGACGAAGGGAGTACGGGCGGCGGTGCTCGGCCCCGACGGCATCAGCCTGGCGAGCCGCGCGGCCCGCCCCTTCAGCTGCTTGGCCGCTGAGTTCACACGTCCTCCCGGATGCGCTGCGCTCCCCTGAAGCGCGCGGGCGCCGCACGGCGGTTCTCGGCGACCTCCTGCTCGGTGGGGAGCTCCGCACCGCGGGTCAGCAGCTTGAGCCGGGGCTGGTACTCCTCGGGGACGACCGGCAGTCCGGGTGGCGCCGTATTGGCCGCGCCGGCCGCGAAGACCTGTTTGACCAGCCGGTCCTCCAGCGAGTGGTAGGACAGGACGGCGATACGGCCGCCGACGGCGAGCGCTTTGACGGCCGCCGGGATCGCGTGCTCCAGGACGGTCAGCTCGCCGTTCACCTCGATGCGCAGGGCCTGGAAGGTGCGCTTGGCGGGGTTGCCGCCGGTGCGCTTGGCGGCCTGCGGCAGCGCGTCGCGGATCAGCTCGACGAGCCGGGCGCTGTTGGTGAAGGGCTCCTTCTCGCGTTCCCTTACGACTGCCGACACGATCCGCTTGGCCTGCTTCTCCTCGCCGTACATGCGCAGGATCCGCACCAGCTCACCGGGCGGGTAGGTGTTGAGGACCTCGGCCGCGCTGACGCCGGTCGTCTGGTCCATGCGCATGTCGAGCGGGGCGTCCTGGGCGTACGCGAAGCCACGGTCGGCCTCGTCGAGCTGCATGGAGGAGACGCCGAGGTCGAACAGGATGCCCTGGACCCGGGGGATCCCCAGCCGCTCAAGGACCTGAGGCAGCTCGTCGTAGACGGCATGCACCAGGGTTGCCCGGTCACCGAAGGGGGCGAGCCGCTCGGCCGACAGCCGCAGCGCTTCGGTGTCGCGGTCGAGCGCGACCAGGCGTGCCTCGGGGAACTGCGTGAGCAGAGCCTCGCTGTGTCCGCCGAGCCCAAGGGTGCAGTCGACCACCACCGCGCCCGGCATCTGCAGGGCCGGGGCCAACAGGTCCAGGCACCGCTGGAGCATCACCGGGACGTGTCGGGTCTGGCTCATGCGCGCCCCTCGCAGGGCTCGGGGCGACATTCGCCAGGCGCACGGCTTCTTCTGATTCGCTCGCTGCGCTCGCTCATGCGCCCTCTCAGGTCCGGCGCGGGGTGTACGTACTGCCGGGTCCCCGCCCGCCCAGAAGGGCCGTACGTACGCCGCACACGCGGGGAGAAAATTGAAATGTGCAGGATGTGTCCGTGAACTGCGCGTCACTTTAGTCGACGCGTCCTCCCGGTCAATCAACCGGATGGCGCGTGGCGCGCGGCACCTGGAGACACGTCGCGGACGCGGACACTTCACCCGTACGGGCGTGTCCGCATCACACCTGTGGGTTAGCTCACAACAAGGCTCATTGATGTTCTTTGTCCCCTCTCACAGCGGGCTTCGGCCGTCTGTGCGCATTACCGTCGTCCTCATGTCGACTTCCGCGCACCACCCCGCAGAAGCAGCGCCTTCCCGTGGCACGGTCACCGACCGTCTCGTCGAGGCGAACCTGCGCTACGCCGCCGGTTTCCAGGACCCCGGGATGGACGCGCGCCCCGTACTGGGCGTGGCCGTCGTCGCCTGCATGGACGCCCGGCTCGACCTGCACGACGCGCTCGGCCTGGAGCTGGGCGACTGTCATACGATCCGCAACGCCGGCGGCGTGGTCACGGACGATGTGATCCGCTCGCTGACCATCAGCCAGCGGGCGCTCGGCACTCGCAGCGTCATACTCATCCACCACACGAACTGTGGTCTGGAGAGCCTCACGGAGGACTTCCGCCACGAGCTGGAGGACGAGGTGGGTCAGCGTCCGCCGTGGGCGGTGGAGGCCTTCCGGGATGTCGACCAGGACGTACGTCAGTCGATGCAGCGGGTGCGCACCTCGCCGTTCCTGCTGCACACCGACGACGTCCGCGGCTTCGTCTTCGATGTGACGAAGGGGCTGCTGAGGGAGATCGACCCCGCTGTGTGACCAGCAGGACACCCGGAGAAATGCGGCAACTCCGACAATTCCCACTCCTTTATCCACAGGCGAGTGACACGACGCGGTAACGGCAACAAGAATGCGGGTGTGACACCTTCCGGAACCTTCCGGAGCTGGTGTCCGTGATTCGGGGTGGGCCGGGCCGTCTGAAAGGCGCCGGCCCGTAGAACGGGCCGAGGAGGGCCGGGTGACGACCTATGACGATCGAGCGAGCCTCACAGATCTGACCACCACAGCGGAGCGGGTGCGCCGGTCGGTGGAGGGTGTGATCGAGGGCAAGCCTGAGGTCGTACGGCTTTCGCTGACCGTGCTGCTCGCCGAGGGGCATCTGCTCATCGAGGATGTGCCGGGCGTGGGCAAGACGATGCTGGCCAAGGCCCTGGCGCGGTCCATCGACTGTTCGGTGCGGCGCATCCAGTTCACGCCGGACCTGCTGCCGTCCGACATCACCGGTGTGTCGATCTTCGACCAGCAGCGGCGTGACTTCGAGTTCAAGCCGGGCGCGATCTTCGCCCAGATCGTGATCGGCGACGAGATCAACCGCGCGTCGCCCAAGACGCAGTCGGCGCTGCTGGAGTCGATGGAGGAGCGCCAGGTCACCATCGACGGCAAGACGTACGAACTGCCCAGCCCCTTCATGGTGGTGGCCACCCAGAACCCGGTGGAGATGGAGGGCACCTACCCGCTGCCGGAGGCGCAGCGCGACCGCTTCATGGCGCGCGTGTCGATCGGGTACCCCAGCGCGGACGCCGAGCTCCAGATGCTCGATGTGCACGGCGGCGTCTCGCCGCTCGACGATCTGCAGCCGGTGGCACACGCCCACGACATCGTGAAGCTCATCGACGCGGTACGCACCGTCCATGTCGCCGACTCCGTGCGGCGGTACGCGGTGGAGCTGGTGGCGGCCACCCGCAGCCACCCGGATCTCAGACTCGGCGCCTCGCCGCGCGCCACGCTGCATCTGCTGCGGGCGGCGAAGGCCTCGGCCGCGCTCAGCGGCCGTGACTACGCCCTGCCGGACGACATCCAGGCGCTGGCGGTCCAGGTGCTGGCCCACCGCCTGCTGCCCACAGCTCAGGCCCAGTTGAACCGGCGTACGGCGGAGCAGGTCGTACTGGAGATCATGCAGCGCATCCCCGTGCCCACGTCCGGCGGCGCCGAGACCTCCTATGTCCCGGGCCGGCCGACATCGCAGCCGCCGCTCTACGGCCAGCAGCCCGGCGCCCGGCGGCTGTGATGTCGGCCGGGGGCCCCGCCGCCACGGAAGGCAAGGACTCGGGCGGACTGCGGGCGGCCCTGGGCGGACTGACGACGCGCGGCCGTTCCTTCCTCGCGGCGGGGATAGCCGCCGCGGTGTGCGCGTATGTCCTCGGACAGGGTGATCTGCTGCGCGTCGGACTGCTGCTCGCGGTGCTGCCGCTGGTCTGCGTCGCCGTGCTGTACCGCACCCGCTACCGGGTGGCGGGCAGCCGGCGGCTCTCGCCCGCGCGCGTGCCCGCCGGCTCGGAGGCGCGCGTGCATCTGCGGATGGACAACGTCTCGCGGCTGCCCACCGGGCTGCTGATGCTCCAGGACCACGTGCCGTACGTGCTGGGTCCCCGGCCCCGGTTCGTACTGGACCGGGTCGAGGCGGGCGGGCGGCGCGAGGTGTCGTACCGGGTCCGCTCGGATCTGCGCGGGCGCTATCCGCTCGGCCCGCTCCAGCTGCGGCTGAGCGACCCGTTCGGGATGTGCGAGCTGACTCGTTCCTTCAGCGCTTTCGACATGCTGACCGTCATCCCGCGGACCGAGGCGCTGCCCGCCGTGCGGCTCGCCGGTGAGTCCTCGGGCTACGGCGACGGCCGCCACCGCTCGCTCGCGCTGGCCGGTGACGACGACGTGATCCCGCGCAACTACCGCTACGGCGACGATCTGCGCCGGGTCCACTGGCGCTCCACCGCGCGCTACGGCGAGCTGATGGTGCGCCGCGAGGAGCAGCCGCAGCGGGCCAGATGCACGGTGCTGCTCGACACCCGGCGCATCGCCTATCAGGGCGCGGGTCCCGACTCCGCCTTCGAGTGGGCGGTGTCCGGTGCGGCCTCCGCGCTGGTGCACATGCTGGAACGGGGCTTCTCGGTGCGGCTGTTGACGGACACCGGAAGCTCGGTGCCCGCCGAGGGCGCCGACGGCTTCGCCGGCTCGACCCAGGAGTCCGCGGACTCCGCGGGTCTGATGGACACGCTCGCCGTCGTCGACCACTCCGACGGAGCCGGGCTCTCGCGCTCGTACGACGTGCTGCGCGGCGGGAACGAAGGACTGCTGCTCGCGTTCTTCGGCGATCTCGACGAGGAGCAGGCGACCCTGGCCGCGCGCATACGCCGGCGCAGCGGGGCCGCCGTCGCCTTCGTCCTGGACAGCGGGTCGTGGGTCACGGGCGGCGCGATCGAGGGGGCGGTCGAGGACCGGCTGCGGCTGCTGCGCGAGGCGGGCTGGACGGCGCTGGCCGTGGCGCCCGGGGCGCAGCTCTCCGATCTGTGGCGCCAGGCGGGCCGGGAGCGCACCGAGTCCTCCGGCAGCGGTACGAACGGTTTCTCTGGGGGTTGGTCATGAGCGGTCGCGGAAGGCTGGCCCTGTGCGCCTACGCCGCCACGCTGATGGCGGCGGGCGCGATGCTGCCGCTGATCGAACCGGCCAGCTGGATGCTGCAGGCGGTGTTCCTGCTGGCCATCGTGAGCGGTGTGGGGGCGCTGGCCCGGCGCGTGCCGCTGGCCCGGCCGCTGACTGTGGCGGTGCAGGCGCTCGTTCTGCTGTTGCTGCTCACCCTGCTCTTCGCCCGGGGCCAGGCGATTCTCGGCGTGCTGCCGGGTCCCGATGCCTTCCAGCGGTTCGGCGAGCTGCTGAACGCGGGCGGCGAGGACGTCGGGCGGTACGCCATCCCGGCACCGGCGACCGACGGCATCAGGCTGATGGTGCTCGGCGGTGTGCTGCTGATCGGCCTCGCGGTCGACGCCCTCGCGGTGACCTTCCGCAGCGCGGCCCCGGCCGGACTGCCCCTGCTCGCGCTGTACTCGGTCGCCGCGGGCCTGTCCGGCGGCGGCGCGAGCTGGCTGTGGTTCCTGCTCGCGGCCACCGGATATCTGGTGCTCCTGCTGGCCGAGAGCCGCGACCGGCTGTCCCAGTGGGGCCGGGTCTTCGGCGGTGCAGCTACCGCACAGGGCCCCACGGCGGGCAGATACGTCCCCCCAGGAGGCGCCACCCAGGCGCTGGCACCGGTCCGCACGGGCCGCCGGATCGGCGCGCTCGCGCTGGGCGTCGCGCTCGTGGTCCCGGCGGCGCTGCCCGCACTGGACGGGGGGCTGCTGGACAGCGCGGGCAACGGGAACGGCTCCGGCCCGGGCGGCGGCACGATCTCCGCGGTGAACCCGCTGGTCTCGCTGCAGGACAGCCTCAACCAGCCCGAGGACCGCGAGGTCATCCGGTATCGCACCAACACGACGCAGACCAAGGACCTCTATCTGCGGATCGTCGCGCTGGACCAGTTCGACGGGACCGCGTGGAAGACCTCGCAGCGCGACATCTCGGATGTGCCGAATCAGCTTCCCCAGGCACCGGGCCTGAGTCCGTCCGTCGCGGTCACCGAGATCAAGACGAACGTCTCGGCGGCGGGCTCGTACAAACAGAGCTGGCTGCCGCTCCCCTACCCGGCGACCAAGGTGGCGATCAAGGGACGCTGGCGTTTCGAGCCCGAGGGCCGGACGCTGGTCGGCGACCGCGGTCAGGACACCCGCGGCGCGCAGTACACCGTCACCAGCCTGATGGTGAAGCCGACGGCGGAGCAGCTGTCTTCGGCGCCGCGCGCCCCCGCCAAGCTGCTGAGCGAGTACACCAAGGTCCCCGACGCGCTGCCGGGCGACGTCAGGAACATCGCGAAGAGCGTGACCAAGAGCGCCACGAACGACTACGAGCGTGCGGTCAAGCTCCAGGACTGGTTCGCCGTCACGGGCGGCTTCCGCTACGACACCCAGGTGGAGTCCGGTACGGGCGCCGGCGCGATAAGCCGCTTCCTGAAGAGGAAGGAGGGCTTCTGCATCCACTTCTCCTTCTCGATGGCCGCGATGGCCAGGACGCTCGGCATACCCGCGCGGGTCGCGGTGGGCTTCACCCCCGGATCCCCGCTCTCCGACGGCAGCATGTCCGTCGGTCTGCAGGAGGCCCATGCCTGGCCCGAGCTGTACTTCGAGGGCGTGGGGTGGACGCGGTTCGAGCCGACCCCCAGCCGGGGCACCCCGCCCGACTACACCCGGCCCCAGTCGCCGAGCGGCGGGCCGAGCACCCCGGCGCAGCCCCAGGGAAGCGCCTCCGCGGAGCCTTCGACCGCGCCCTCCGAGACGGACAACTGCCCGCCGCAGGCGCGCCGCCTCGGTGACTGCGGTGCTGCCGCGCCGCAAGAGGTCGCTCCGCCCACCGACCCGGGAACCCCGGCGAGTACCTGGGTGAGTCTGGGTCTGGGCATCGTGGCGCTGGTGCTGGTGCCCCTGCTGCCGATGCTGTGGCGGATCAGGACGCGGGCACGGCGGCTGCGCTCCGGCGGCCGGGCGCCCGCGGGCGCCGCGGATCCGGCGCTGGTCTCGCTGCAGAAGACCACTGACGGGCCGGTGGCCGACGACGAGCGCGCGCTCGCGGAGGAGTCGGCCCGGACGCTGGCGACCTGGCAGGAGATCTCCGACCTGGCCTGGGACCACGGCATCCTGCCCGACGAGTCGCAGACGCCGCGGAAGGCGGCTGCCCGCATCGTCCGGCTGGGCAAGCTGGAGAACGAGCCGGCGGACGCGGTGCACCGGGTGGCCCGGGCGGTGGAGCAGGTGCTCTACGCCCCGGAGCCCCGGCCGGTCACGGGGCTCGGGGACGACGCCCAGCAGGTCCGTGCCGGGCTGCGGGCAGCGGCGAGCCGTGGAACCCGTCTGCGGGCCCTCCTGGCGCCCCGCTCGACCGTCCGGGTGGTGTGGGCCCTCTCTGCGCGCTGGACGGCGTTCACGGACCGCTGGGGGGTGCGCGCGACGGCGAGCAGGTGGGGGCTGCTGGACAGGTGGCCGGGCATCCTGCGCCGGCCGTCCCGGCAGCGGGGCTGACGCCTTCGGCCCGAACGGGCCTTGGTGTCATGGGGTCGGCGCAAGCCGGCCCCATGACCGGGCTCATCTGCGGGTGAGCCGGGGCGAGTGGGCGGGCACAGGGCTGAGGCGAGAGAGCCGACATACGGCTGAGGGGCGACGCGTTCTCGCGTCGCCCCTCAGCCGTATGTCGTGTGTTCCGCTTGCTGCCGCCGATCGGCTCAGCGGCCCTGGCCACCCTGCTCGTCGCGGCGGCGCTGCCACCGCTCCTCGATCCGGTGCATCATCGACCGGCGCTGGCGGGGCCGACGGCGAGCCGTGGCTGCCGTGTCCCCCAGGGTCTGCTGCTCACCCGGTTTGGGCGCCTTGCGCCATCCGGTGACCGCGAGAACCGCACAGCCGAGCATGACGAGAAATCCCACCACGCTGATCCAGATCTGCTGCGCGACCATTCCGGCCATGAGGAGCGCGATACCCACCAGGAAGCCCGCGACTGCTTGGTAGACCCGTCGTCGGGTGTACGTACGCAGCCCGCTTCCCTCAAGCGCTGTAGCGAACTTGGGATCTTCGGCGTACAGCGCTCGCTCCATCTGCTCGAGCATTCGCTGCTCGTGCTCCGAGAGCGGCACGGAGTCCTCCTAGTCGTCGGCCGCGGGGGGCGACCGGTATGCGGCCCTTTCAGGATAGGCAGGGAATCGCCCCCGTGAAACCCGCCCTCTAACCCAATTCGCCAGTCCGGGCCGCCATGGCGGCTCAGGTGCTGAGGCGTAGATTCCCCAACCTCCGATCCGTCATGCCGGATGGTGTCCCCCGATCATACGGGGCGAAGGCCACGATCGGGTGGTGTGTGGCGTACTCCATGTGCGGTTGCGCCGCTGATCAGCCCTGCTTCTCGCCCAGTACGTGCAGCTGGGTGGCGACGGCGTGGAAGGCGGGCAGTTCGGCCGCGGCCGCCTCAAGCTTCAGCAGCGCGTCGAGCGCTCCGGGCTCGGTGTCGACCAGGACGCCAGGGACGAGGTCGGCGAAGACCCTGACGCCGTGTACGGCGCCGACCTCGACGCCCGCCTCCGCGACGAGTTCGGCGAGCTGCTCGGCCGTGAAGCGCCGCGGCACCGGGTCACCGGCGCCCCAGCGTCCGGCGGGGTCGGAGAGCGCCTGGCGTGCCTCGGTGAAGTGCCCGGCGAGTGCCCTGGCCAGGACGGCGCCGCCCATACCGGCGGCCAGCAGGCTGATGGCGCCGGAGGACCGGAGTGCGTCCACCGCGTTGCGTACGCCCTCGGCCGGGTCGTCCACGTACTCCAGGACTCCGTGGCACAGCACCACGTCGTAGCCGCCGCGCTCGACGACGTCGAACAGGCCGTGGATATCTCCCTGGACGCCGCGGACCCGGTCGGCCACACCGGCTTCGGCGGCGCGACGCTCCAGCGCGAAGAGCGCGTTGGGGCTGGGGTCGACCACGGTGACGCGGTGCCCGAGCTGGGCCACGGGCACCGCGAAGTAGCCGCTGCCGCCGCCGGTGTCGAGGACGTCCAGGGCATCCGTCCCCCTCGCCTTGGCCCGGCGGTCGAGGGCGTCCTTGAGGACGTCCCAGACCACGGCGGTACGGAGGGAGGCGCGGGGGCGCATCGGGTCCGACACGGCAGTTGACTCCTCGGGCGGTTGTACTCGGGCGGTTCTACGGTGAAGACGCAGACCACCCTATTGCCTTCGCCGACCGCCCCCGGCCTCTGCCGGTCCGTTGTCTCACCCCGCGGCATCTCCCGTCCCCGGCTGCTCAATCCGCGGCTGGGGCAGCACAGGCTGGAGCACCAGCATCCGCTCGACCAGGCGCAGAAACATGGCCGCGTCACGGAGCAGGTCGTCGGCGTCGCGGGCGCCGGCCGCGCCCTGTATCCCCGCCTCCGCGCGCGCCCTGCGCCGGGCGCCCGAGGCGAACAGGGCGCTCCACTCGGTCAGTTCGGGCGCTATCTCGGGCAGGACTTCCCAGGCGCTTCGGATCCGCTGCCGCCGGCGGGCGCTGGTCTCGGGCCGGCCGCGGGCGGCGAGGACCGCGGCCGCGGTGCGCAGGGCGGCCAGATGGGCCGTGGCGTACCGCTCGTTCGGCGTGTGGAGAGTGGTGGCCTCGTCCAGTCCGGTACGGGCCTGGGCGAGCAGGTCGAGGGCGGCGGGCGGTGCCGTTGCCCGCCGCAGGACGGGATGCACGTCCTTCGCCGGTCCGGTCAGTGAGGGGGCAGGGCCGGTGGCGCGGCGCCGGTGTGCGGCTGCTGCGTTGGAGCTGGCCATGACGAACCTCCTGTCGTCGTGTGACGGCACTGTGGCCGTATGTGTCCATCGTGAGGGGGACCACTGACAATCGGCTCTGACCTGCTTGTTCTCTGTGGGGACGGGGGCGGGGCCGACGGCTAAGGTGAAGTCAGGAGTTCTGCGGCCAGCCCCCGGAGCAACCATGCGCGGACATCGCGCCGACCCGCCCGACGATGGGCAGCATCTGCTGATCACCCTCGGCCGGCTCGTCGACCAGGCCCTGGCGCAGATCAAGCTGCAGCGGGCCCGGGTAGAGCTGGCCATGGCCCTGCAGCGCCATATGCTCCCGCCCGCGCTTCCGGTCCTTCCCGGCCTGCGCATCGCCGCCCGGTACTCGCCCTCACGGGACGGTCTCGACGTGGGCGGCGACTGGTACGACGCCTTCGTGATGATGGACGGGTCGCTCGGCCTCGCGATCGGCGATGTGCAGGGCCATGACGTGGAAGCCATCGCGTTCATGGGGCAGGTCCGCACCAGCCTGCGCGCCATCGCCGAGACGACGAGCGATCCGCGCGAGGTGCTCGGCCGCGCCAACAACCTGCTGATCTCCATGGGCGGCGGCTTGTTCGCCACCTGCTGCTTCCTTCGTTTCGACCCGGTCAGCAGCGACCTCACGGTGTCCAGGGCGGGCCACGTCCCGATGATCTGGGCCACGGCGAGCGGCCGCTCGGGCATCGCCCTCGACCGGGGAGGCCCGCCCCTGGGTGTCCTGCCGGGCGAGCTCTATCCGGTGACACACCGACGGCTCACCGAGCCAGGAGTCCTCGTCCTGCTCACCGACGGGGTCGTCGAAGGACCGACCTATCCGATGGAGGCCGGACTGGCCGAGGTGGCCCGGCTGGTCAAGGTGGGCTTCGACGCCGACCCCGACGTGCTGGCCGCCACCGTCATCAAGGTGGCCGACCAGACGGGTCACAGCGACGACGCCGCCGTACTCGTCGTCCGCTACGACGGCCCGCGTGGGCCCGGGTGACCGGTCTTGCCCCGTCTGACTCGCCGCAGCCTTGGGGGGAGCGCAGACTGCTGTGGTGCGCACTGCGGAGATCGGCCGCTATGGACCTCCTGCGCTGCGGATCCTCGCTGTCGCCGCCGTCTATTACGGGTCCGCCCGGCTCGGGCTTCTGCAGCAGCTGGTACGCGGTCAGGTCACGCCCCTGTGGCCGCCGACCGGCGTGGCCCTCGCCGGTCTGCTCCTCCTCGGCCCGCGGATCTGGCCGGGCATCGCGCTCGGCGCCTTCCTGGTCAATGTGTCCATCGGCCCCACCCCGCTCGCGGTGCTGGGCATCGTCGCCGGCAACACGCTGGCTCCGCTCGGCGCGTACGCGATGCTGCGGCGGGCGGACTTCCGCACCGAGCTGGACCGGCTGCGGGACGGGCTGGCGCTGATCTTCCTGGGCGCACTGGCCGGAATGCTGATCAGCTCCACCGTGGGCAGCGGGGTCCTGGTGCTCTCCGGGGCGCTGGACGCGGACGACTTCTGGCCGACGTGGTCGGTGTGGTGGACCGGTGACGCGATGGGGGTGCTCGCCGTCACTCCGTTCCTGCTCGCCCTGCGCCGGGCCCGGTGGCCGGGCGACGCCGGGATCGGCCGCTGGATCGAGGCGTCGGCCCTGCTCCTTGGCACGCTCTTCGTAGCGATTCTGGCCACCAGTACGAACAGTTCGGCCCTGCTCTTTCTCGTCTTCCCGTTCCTGATCTGGGCGGCGTTCCGCTTCCAGCTGACCGGTGCGGCCCCGTGCGCGCTGCTGGTGATGACGCTGGCGATCCTCGCCGCGGCCCGCGAGTCCGGCCCCTTCGCCCATCACGACCTGCTCGAGAACATGGTCACGCTGCAGGCCTTCAACGGCACCACGGCACTGACCGCCCTTCTGCTCGCGGCGGTCATCACCGAGCGGAACAAGACCCATGAGGAGATCAAGCGGCTCTGCGTGCAGCTCACCGAGATGGTGACTCATATGGATCCCCGTGACGGGCCGCAGACCGGTCGGTGAACCGCCGGGTTTTGCTTCGGTCAGGGATCGGAGGTAGTTTTTGAACTGACTAGTCAGTTCAAAAATGGGGGAGGGTACGTGGACAGCCCGCACGGGGCGGCCGTCACCGCCGAGGACTTCGGGCTCAAGGGCCCGCGCGGCTGGGCGTTCCGCTCGGTGAACATCGACGCGGAACCCGGCTCGCTGATCGCGATCGAGGGCCCGTCCGGCTCGGGCCGCACCTGCCTGCTGCTCGCGCTCACCGGACGGATGCGTCCCGCCGAGGGCCATGCCCAGGTCGGCGGCCTGGCGCTGCCGCGCAAGATGGCTGCCGTACGCCGCATCAGCGCGCTCGGTCATGTGCCGGGCGTCAGCGAGCTCGACCCGGCGCTGACCGTCGCCGAGCATCTGCGCGAACGGGCCCTGCTGCAGCGCCGTTTCGACGTCTCGCTGCGCGCCCTGCTGCGGCCGCGGGCCGAGCGTCTGGCCGCGGCTCGCAGCCGTGTCGACGAGGCGCTGGAGGCGGCCGGGCTCGACCTGGCGACGCTCCCCAAGGAGAAGCGCACCTCCGTACGCGATCTGGAGCGGCTGGAGGCGCTGCGCCTGTCCGTCGCCCTCGCGCTGATCGGCCGGCCGCGGCTGCTCGCCGTGGACGACACCGACCTCAAGCTCTCCGACACCGACCGGGCCGAGGCCTGGAAGCTGCTGCGCTTCGTCGCCGACGCGGGCACGACGGTGCTCGCGGTGTGCAGCCAGGCGCCCAAGGACACGACCATCATCCGCACGAACGAGGAGGGGGCGGCCGATGCGCTCGCCGAAACTGGCCGCGCTTGAGCTGAAGCGGTTCGGCAGGGGGAAGCTGCCGCGCGCCGCGCTCGTCGCGGTCCTGCTGCTGCCGTTGCTGTACGGCGCGCTCTACCTGTGGTCCTTCTGGGATCCGTACGGACAGCTCGACAAGATCCCCGTCGCGCTCGTCAACGACGACAAGGGCGCCACCGCCTCCGGCAAGAAGATCGCCGCGGGCGACGAGATCACCAAGGGCCTGCGCGAGAGCAAGGTCTTCGAGTGGCACGAGGTGAGCGAGGCCGAGGCCCGCAAAGGCGTCGAGGACGGCGCGTACTACCTCTCGCTGACCATGCCCGAGGACTTCAGCGCGCGCATCGCCTCCAGCTCCGGCGACTCCCCCGAGACCGGCGCCCTTCAGGTCCGTACGAACGACGCCAACAACTACATCGTCGGGCAGATCTCACGGACGGTCTTCTCCGAGGTCCGCACCGCCGCCTCCGTCAACGCCTCCCGCACCTTCCTCGACCGGATCTTCATCTCCTTCTCCGGCATCCACGACGCCACGGAGAAGGCAGCGAAGGGCGCCGACCAGCTCAAGGGCGGGATCGGCAAGGCGAAGAAGGGTTCCAAGGATCTCGCGGACGGGCTGAAGGACGCCAAGAACGGCAGTGGCAGGCTGGCCGGCGGCCTGGTCAAGCTGAACAAGGGCGCGAGCGATCTCGAGACCGGCTCCCAGCAGGTCTCCGACGGCACCCAGGCGCTCGCCGACAAGGTCAACGGGGTGGCCGCCGACGTGCGCCCGTACCTCAAGGACAACGGCAAGGCGATCGGGGACGCGGCCCGCCTGGTCGCCGACTCCTCCCAGGCGATACGCCACAACCTCGACATCCTCGTGAAGACGGCCCCCGGCGCCGCGGCCCTGGCCCACAAGTCGGCCGACGAGCTCAGCGCCATCTACAAGGCTCACTGCGAAGACGCACTCCTCCCCGACCCCACCTTCTGCCCCGCCCTCAAGCGGGCGAAGGTCACCGCGGCCGATGTCGCCAAGATCGCCGACGACGTCAACGCGCTGGTGAAGGGCAACAGCGGCGATCTGAAGAAGCTCGACGGCCAACTCGCCGATCTGCAGAAGAAGGCGAACGATCTCGCCAAGCGCTCACCGCGGCTCGACGAGGACCTGGAGTCCGCCGTCGGCAAGATCAACGACCTCAACTCGGGTGCCAAGAAGGTCGCTCAGGGCGCGGACAAGCTGCACACCGGACTGAGCAGCGCCAAGGCCGGCTCCACCGATCTCGACACCGGTGTCGGCAGGCTCAAGACGGGCGCGGGCAAGCTCGACGGCGGCATGTTCAAGCTCGCCGACGGTTCGACCGAGCTGGCGGGCGGACTCAACGACGGCGTCGGCAAGATCCCCGACTACGGCAAGAGCGACCGCGACCGCCGCACCGAGGTGATGGCCGACCCGGTGAAGCTCGCCAATCAGTCGCTGCACAAGGCGCCCAACTACGGCACCGGCTTCGCCCCGTACTTCATCCCGCTCTCCCTCTGGGTGGGCGCCATGGTCGCGTACATGATCATCCAGCCGCTGAACCGGCGGGCCCTCGCCGCGGGCGCCTCCGCATGGCGGATCGCGGTGGCCGGCTGGCTGCCCGTAGCCGCGATCGGTCTGGCGCAGGTGGCGGCACTGATGTCCGTACTGCACTGGGGTCTTGGCCTGAAGATGGCGTACGCGGCCGGGACCATCGGCTTCCTCGCCCTCGTCACCTGCTGCTTCGCCGCGATCATCCAGTGGCTGAACGCACGCTTCGGGGCCGCGGGCCGCATCCTCGTCCTGGCGGTGCTGATGCTCCAGCTGACCTCGGCGGGCGGCACCTACCCCGTCCAGACCAGCCCAGGGTTCTTCAACGCCATCCACCCCTTCCTCCCGATGAGTTACGTCGTCGATGCGCTGCGCAGGCTCATCACCGGCGGCGGTCTCGGCCCGGTCTGGCAGGCATGCGCGGTGCTGATCGCCTTCACCGCGGGCGCGCTCGCGCTGACCGCGGTCTCCGCCCGGCGCAAGCAGGTGTGGACGCTCGACCGGCTGCACCCCGAGCTGAGCCTGTGAGAGCGCGCGGACCTGTGAGAATCGATTCCATGGACGACGCCATGGACGCCAAGGACAGCACCAGCACAAGACGCCGGGCGACCCGGGCGAAACTCTACGAGGCAGCGGTGACGCTCATCGCCGAGCAGGGTTTCTCCGCCACCACGGTGGACGAGATCGCCGAACGCGCCGGGGTCGCCAAGGGCACGGTCTACTACAACTTCAAAAGCAAGACCGAGCTCTTCGAGGAGCTGCTGCGGTACGGCGTCGGCCTGCTCACCGCCTCGCTCCAGTCCGCCGCCGACGAGACGGCGGAACGCGGCGGCACCAAGGTCGAGGCGCTGGACGCGATGATCAGGGCCGGTCTGGTCTTCATAGACCGCTATCCGGCCTTCACCCAGCTGTACGTCGCCGAACTGTGGCGCACCAACCGGGCCTGGCAGTCGACCCTTCTCGTCGTACGCCAGCAGGCGGTCGCCGTCGTCGAGACAGTGCTGCGGGAGGCCGTCGAGAACAGCGAGTTGAGCGAAGAGATCGACATTCCGCTGACGGCGGCCGCGCTGGTCGGGATGGTGCTGGTGGCCGCGCTCGACTGGCAGGCGTTCCAGCCCGAGCGGTCGATAGACGATGTGCACTCCGCCCTGTCGCGGCTGCTGCACGGCCGCGTCAGCGGTCGCTGAGGCCCGGCCCAAGCACGCGCACAGAGACACGAAAGCGCCGGTCCGGCGAGGCTCGATCCCCCCGAGCCCCGCCGTACCGGCGGTGTTCCCCCCACGTCCCCGTACTCCCCCGATCCGTCAGGGGAGCCGCGCCGTTCCGCCGCCCCGTGTCGGCGGTGCCGGCGCCGCGCCCCCTCCGTGGTCCCCACTCTTCCGTCTGCGCAGGTGAGACCCCATCCGCGCGCGTACTCATCTCACCTACTAGGTACGGATACTCAGCCCTGCGCACTCATCCCCACCCGCGGCGCGCGGCGACTGGTTACGATCGCGTCCGTGTCCGTACTCCCTCTCGTCTTCACCAGCGGCTGGGCCAGCGGGATCAACGCCTATGCGGTGGTCCTCCTGTTGGGCGTCTTCGGCGCGACCGGGCTCACCGACGAGGTGCCCGCATCTCTTCAGCGCACGGATGTCCTGATCGTCGCCGGGGTGCTCTTTCTCTGCGAGGCGGTGGCGGACAAGATCCCGTACGTCGACTCGATATGGGACTCCGTGCACACCGTGGTCCGGCCGGTCGCGGGAGCGGTCGTGGCCGCGCTGCTCGCCGGGGAGAGCGGCTCGCTGCCGGAGCTCGCGGCGGGCGCGGTCGGCGGCTCGACCGCGCTGATGAGCCATCTGGTCAAGGCCGGCAGCCGGATGGCGATCAACACCTCGCCCGAGCCGTTCAGCAATATCGCGGTGAGCACGGCGGAGGATCTGGGCGTCGCCGGGATCATCACCTTCGCGATATTCCATCCGGTGGCGGCGGCGGTCATCGCCGGGACGCTGCTCGCGCTGGGCATGGTGACCGTGGTCTTCCTGGCCTCGCGGATCCGCCGGTTCTGGCGGCGCCGGGCGCAGCGGAGGGTGGAGAGACGGCCGGCGGCGGCAGGGGTCGACAGACCGCCGTGGTGACCGGGCCGCCCGGACCGGCTGTCAGTGGCGGCCGATAGGGTCGCCGACATGGGACGGATTGCGGTGATCGGCGCCGGGATGGGCGCCATGGCGGCTGCCGCCCGGCTGGCCGTGGCAGGCCACCGGGTGACGGTGTACGAGCGCTCGGAGACGTACGGCGGCGCGGTGGGCCGGTACGAGCGCGAGGGCTTCGTCTTCGACACCGGTCCGGGTCTGCTCCATCTGCCCGCCGTCTGGCGGGACTTGTTCGTCAAGACCGGCAAGGAGCCGCTGGAGCAGTGCGTGGGGCTCGTCCAGGTGGACCCGTCGAGCCGTCACATCTTCGCGGACGGCGCGGCGGTGTCCCTGCCGAACGCCTCACGGGCCGGAATCGTCTCCGCGCTGGACGAGGCACTTGGCTCGGGCGCGGGCGAGCGGTGGGGCGAGTTCCTGGGCCGGGCGCGGGACGCCTGGGAGCGCACGCGGCGGCCGCTGCTGGAGGAGCCTCTGCGCGCCGACTGGCAGGCGCTGGGACGCGACCCCTATCCGGCGCTGCGGCAGCGCAGGCTGCTGCGCGCCCGGCAGGCGTCCACCATCGCGGAGATCGGTGCCTGGGAGCTGGCCGACCCGCGGCTGGCGGCACTGCTCGACGCCTGCGCGCTGACGTACGGCCTGGATCCACGCCATGCTCCGGCGAGCGCCGCCCTGCTGCCGTACATGGAGCAGACCTTCGGCAGCTGGTACGTCGAGGGCGGGATGCGTGAGCTGGCCCGAGCCGTGTACGAGCGGTGTGCGGCCCGGAAGGTGCAGTTCGCCTTCGGGTCCGAGGTGACGCGGGTCCTGGAGAAGGACGGCCGGGCGGTCGGCGTCGAGCTGGCCGGTGGCGCGGTCGCCGGGGCCGATCATGTGGTGGCCGGCGTCGATACGGCGGGGCTGGTCGGGCCTGGGCTGTGGCGGGACAAGGACATAAAGCCCCAAAAGGGAACTGGGGACGGGCCGTTGCCGGGCCGGTTCACGGTACTGCTCGCCCTGCGCGGGGCGCGCCCCGCATCGGCCGTCCACCGCACGGTGGTGCACTCCCCCGCCGCGGGGGCGGAAGCGGCTGCCGTCTTCGGCGGACGGACCGAGGCGCGGCCCACCGTCACCGTGCTGCGGCCCGGCGATCCACGGACCACTCCCGACGACGAGCACGAGGCGGTCACCCTCACGGCCACGGTCACCGGACACGGCGGCGCGGTCGACTGGACGGACGCGGCGCTGCGCGAGCGCTACGCCGACGCGCTGATCGCGGCCGCCGGCGCGGCCGTTCCGGAGATACGGGACCGGGTGCTGTGGCAGCAGATCCTCACGCCCGCCGAGACGGGAGCGCTGCCCGCGCCCGCGCTGGCGGGCGCCGGTGGGCGGTATCTGCACCCGGCGAACAGCACCCGGCTGCCGGGCCTGTATCTGGTGGGCGGCCACGCGCACCCCGGCGGCGGACTCGCGCATGCGGGAATGTCGGGAGCGCTGGTCGCCGGTCTGATCGTGGAGGGCGCGGGCTTCCGCGGCTCTCAGTGACGACTCAGTGGGACTGCCACTCGGACTGACGGGACGTCAGTAGCGGTACTGCTGCTCGTTGTACCCGGTCCCGTTGTCGTAGCCGTAGCCGTACGGCGAGGGCTGCTCCTGCGGCATCGGCGGCACCTGCTCGCCGTCGCGCTGCTGCGGGACCCACACCCCACCGGGCGGCGTCTCGCTGTGCTGAGGCTGCGCGTAGGGGTCGGCGTACTGCTGCTGGCCGCCGTAGCTGTCGTAGCTCTCGTACGCGTTGTACTGCTGGCCGCCGGCATACGGGTCGGAGTACGCGGCGTACTGCTGCTGCCCGGTCCCGTAGTCGTACTGGCCGGCGTAGGCCTCCTGGCCCGCCGGCTGCTGCTGGTCGTAGCCGGAGTAGTAGTTGTCGTACATGCCGCCGTACTGGGCGTAACTCTGGTCCGGCTGTTCCTGCTGCTGTTGTTGCTGCTGCTGCGCCGCGTAGGCCGCTTGGCTGTACACGCCGTACTGCCCGGTGTCGTCCGGGAGCGGCTGCGGCTCGTAGACCGGCTCCGGATCGGGGTCCGCGGCCTCGTACGCGAGGTCGGAGACCTCCAGCGTGGGCTCGCGCGGCGGGGCGTCCGATCGGGGACCTGACTTGCGGCGGCGGCTCTCGCCCGGGCTGCCGCCGAGCGCCCAGCCGGTGGAGAAGCCGCGACGGAAGGAGAGGGTGACATACGTCTGGCCGAGCGCGAAGGCTATGGCGCCCACCGCGATCACCACGACGGAGGGCAGCAGTACGCCGAAGACCACACCGAGGAATCCGACGAAGGCGAGCAGCCGCCAGCGCAGCCGCGCCTTGTACTGCAGCAGCACCTCACCGAGCAGCCACAGCGCGACGACACCGAACGCGATATAGAGGACCGTCCAGCCCATGCCCGCCCCTCTCCTACGGCCGCCGCCCCGGGTCGGGTCGGGTACGACCGATCACGACTGCCCGTGCAGTCCGAGATTCTCGTAGATTTCGAGCGTCGCCGTGGAGTTGTTGAGCGTAATGAAGTGCAGTCCGGGGACTTCCTCGGAGAGCAGCCGTGCACAGAACTCCGTTGCGTACTCGATCCCAATGGAGCGTACAGCGGCCGGATCCTCCTTGACGGTGAGGATCCTCTCTTTCAGGTCCGCCGGGAACGTGGCATTGCTGAGCTGCGCAAACCGCTCCAGCTGCCTGACGCTGGTGACCGGCATGATCTCCGGAATGATCGGCGTGCGGCAGCCCGCGGCCTCGACCCGGTCACGCAGCCGCAGATAGTCCTCGGGCTGGAAGAACATCTGCGTGATCGCGTAGTCGGCCCCGGCGCGGCACTTGTCGACGAAGTGGCGGATGTCGGCGTCCCAGTCCTGCGAGCGCGGATGCATCTCGGGGAAGGCCGCGACGCCGACGCAGAAGTCGCCGGACTCCTTGATCAGCCGGACGAGCTCGGCGGCGTACTGGACGCCCTCGGGGTGCTTGACCCACTCGCCCATGGGGTCGCCGGGCGGGTCGCCCCGGACAGCGAGGATGTTGCGGATCCCCGCGTCGGCGTACTGGCCGATCATGTTGCGCAGCTCGGCGATGGAGTGGTTGACCGCCGTGAGGTGCGCGACCGGGGTCAGCGTGGTGTCGGCGGCGATCTGCTCGGTGGCCTTGACGGTGCCCGCGCGAGTGGATCCGCCGGCGCCGTAGGTCACGGATACGAAGTTCGGGGCGACTGCCTCGACCCTGCGCAGCGCGTTCCAGAGGTTCCGCTCGCCCTTCTCGGTCTTGGGCGCCCAGAACTCGAAAGAGTAGGACGTCTTACCGGTCGCGAGCAGGTCGCGCACAGTACGTGCGTGATCCGTCCTGGTCGAAGCTGTGCCAAGGGCCATACTCGCAGATTATCCAGGGCCTGAGGGTCACCCAACCCGAGTCCACCCATCGGACAGTGAAATTCACCAAAAAGCCTACTGGCCGTAGGTCCGTATCCGCTTGGTGAGATCCGCGGCGGCGGCTGCCGGATCGTCGGCCTCGGTGATCGCGCGTACGACGACGATCCTGCGGGCGCCCGCCTCCAGCACCTCGTCCAGATTGCCCGCGTCGATACCGCCGATCGCGAACCAGGGCCGGTCGGTCCCGAGCCCCGCCGCGTAGCGCACGAGGCCGAGCCCGGGCGCGTACCGCCCGGGCTTGGTGGGGGTGGGCCAGCAGGGGCCGGTGCAGAAGTAGTCCACGCCGGGCTCGACGGCGGCGGCGTCCACCTCGGACTCGGCGTGTGTGGAGCGGCCCATCAGGACGTCCTCGCCGAGCATCGCGCGGGCGGCGGGTACGGGGATGTCGCCCTGTCCGAGATGCAGCACGTCGGAGCCGATGGCGTGGGCGACGTCCGCGCGGTCGTTCACGGCGAGCAGCTTGCCGTGCCTGCGGCAGGCTTCGGCGAAGACCTGGAGGTGTTCGAGCTCCTCGGCCGCCTCCATGCCCTTGTCGCGCAGCTGCACGATGTCGACCCCGGAGGAGAGCACGGCGTCGAGAAAGCCGTCGAGGTCGCCCTGCTTCTTCCGGGCGTCCGTGCACAGATAGAGCCGGGCGTCGGACAGCAGCTCACGAGCCGTGGACATGGGTGTTCCCCCCGTTGGGTCGGCGGTGTGCGGGCGGGGGCCACTCGGCCTCTGCCCGCACACCGCGTGGTGTTGTCCTTCCGGCGTCCGGGGCGCCGAGAACCGGACGCTCAGGACTCCGGAAGCCAGGTCAGACGGCGAGCGCCTGGGCCCGGCGCTTCACCTCCGTGCCGCGATTCTCGCTGAGCGCCTGCGCGGGCGTGCCCGGCAGGCTCGGGTCGGGAGTGAAGAGCCACTCCAGCATTTCTTCGTCGGTGAAGCCGTCGTCCCTCAGGAGGGTCAGGGTCCCGGCGAGACCCTTGACCACCTTGTTGCCGTCGATGAAGGCGGCAGGTACCTGAAGCGCCCGGTTCTCACCACGGCGCACGGCGATCAGCTGGCCTTCCTTGACCAGCTGCCGTACGCGTGTCACCTCGACATCGAGCATTTCCGCGATGTCGGGAAGGTGGAGCCAGGCGGGGACGAGAGCATCGATCTTTGCGTCAATCTCGGTCACAGGACAAGCGTGCCATCCCGGACTGACAGTCGGTACCCGGACCCTGCCCGGACTACGTCTGTGCCGCCGTCTTCAGAGGGACCGACGGGTCGGTCGCGAGGTCCGGATCCAGCCGTGCGCCGGCCAGGATGAGCTTGCGTCCCTGCGCCAGGTCGCGGGCTCTGCCGACGGCGAGGAGTGCGACCAGGGCGCCCTCGCGCAGCCAGAGCACCGTCCAGGCGGCGTCCGCCGGATCGCCGCGCCACACCATCGTGTCGGCGGTGGCGTGGTGGCCCGCGTACTGCACGAAACGGCCGAACTGTTCGGACCAGAAGTACGGCACCGGGTCGTAGACCTGCTCCGGCTCCCGGCGAGCGCTCGCGATGACATTGGCGGCCACCGTGTGCGGCCCCTGCAGGGCGTTGTCCCAGTGGTGCACGAGCAGCCGTTCGCCGTAGCGGCCGGACGGGAAGGAGGCGCAGTCGCCGACCGCGTACACATCGGGCAGCGAGGTGCGCAGATGCTCGTCCGCGGTGATTGCGCCGTCCGGGCCGAGCGCGATGCCGGAGCCCGCGAGCCAGCCGGTGGCGGGGCGTGCGCCGATGCCGACGACCACGGCTCCGGCCGGGAGCTCACGGCCGTCGGCGAGGATCACCGTTCCGGGCTCGATGCCGGCCACGCGCGCGTGGGTGATGAGTTCGACGCCGTACTGCGCGTACCAGTCGGTCATCGGGGCGGCGACCTCTGCGGGCAGGGCGCCCGCGAGGGGCCGGTCGGCCGCCTCGACGACGGTGACCGTGCAGCCGGCCTCGCGGGCGGCCGTGGCGAATTCCGCGCCGATCCAGCCCGCGCCGACGACCACTATGTCGTTCTGCTCGACGAGGACGGGGCGCAGCCGTGCGGCATCGTCGAGGGTGCGCAGCAGATGAACCCCGGCAACGCCCTCGGCGCCCGGCAGCGTGATCGGCTCGGCGCCGCTGGCGATGACCAGGACGTCGTACGGCACGGCTCCCGCCTCGGTGTCCAGCTCATGATCGCCCGGGCGCACGCCCTGCACCTCGCAGCCCAGCCGCAGCTCGATGCCGAGTGCCTCGAAGTCGACCTCGAAGGCCGAGCCCTCGGCCTTGCCGAGCAGGATCGCCTTGGAGAGGGGCGGCCTGTCGTACGGCTGGTGGGGCTCGGCGCCGATCAGGGTGACGGGTCCGGTGAAGCCCTGCTCGCGCAGGGCCACGGCGGTCTGGACCCCGGCCATTCCCGCGCCGACGACGACCACGCGCCGCGCTGCCTGTGCTGTCTGCTGCTGCTCGCTCACCCTGCAACCTTACGCACCTGACGGTCCGTCAGGAAGCGGGTTCGGCGACGCCCGCGCCGCCCCCCGCCGGCGACCGCCACAGCGCCTGCTCCCCTACTGCGAGTTGAGGGCTGGGGTTAGGGTGGCCACCGTAAGGCACTCGCGGGAGCCCGGACGTACCGGGCTGAGAGGGAGGCTGGGCGGCCTCCGACCGTACGAACCTGATCCGGGTCATGCCGGCGAAGGGAGGGGCTGGACGCCCATGTCGCGTATTTCCGAAACGCACACTTCAGATGTCCTCGTCATCGGGGGCGGAATCATCGGCCTGGTCACGGCCTGGCGAGCCGCACAGCGCGGACTGCGGGTCGCGCTCGCCGATCCCGAGCCGGGCGGCGGGGCCGCACAGGTCGCCGCGGGCATGCTCGCCGCCGTCACCGAACTGCACTACGGCGAGCAGACACTGCTCGGTCTCAACCTCGAATCGGGGCGCCGCTATCCGGCCTTCGTCGCCGAGCTGGAGGAGGCGAGCGGGCAGTCGGTCGGCTACCGCGCCTGCGGCACGCTCGCCGTCGCACTCGACGCCGACGACCGGGCGCATCTGCGTGAACTGCATGCCCTGCAGCACCGGTCCGGCCTGGAGTCGGAATGGCTGAGCGGGCGCGATTGCCGGCGCCTCGAACCGATGCTCGCGCCCGGCGTACGCGGGGGCCTGCGGGTGGACGGCGACCATCAGGTCGATCCGCGACGGCTGGCAGGGGCGCTCGTGACGGCCTGCGAGCGCGCCGGAGTGATCTTCCACCGGGGCTGGGCCGAACGGCTTTCGGTGGTACGGGACCGGGCGGCCGGAGCCGTACTGACGGACGGCGAGGAGCTCACCGCGGACCAGGTCGTCCTGGCGGGCGGCAGCCTCAGCGGCAGGCTGGGCGGCGTACCGGCAGAGGTGCTTCCCCCCGTACGGCCGGTGAAGGGCCAGGTCCTGCGGCTGACCGTGCCGACCGCGTACGCCCCCTTCCTGTCCCGGACCGTGCGGGCCGTCGTGCGCGGCAGCGATGTCTATCTGGTGCCGCGCGAGAACGGCGAGCTGGTGATCGGCGCGACGAGCGAGGAGCTCGGCTGGGACAGGACGGTCACCGCCGGCGGGGTCTACGAGCTGCTGCGCGACGCTCACGAACTGGTGCCCGGCATCACCGAGCTGCCGCTCACCGAGACCCGCGCGGGGCTGCGGCCCGCCTCCCCCGACAATGCGCCGCTGCTCGGCCCGAGCGCCCTGCCCGGTCTCCATCTGGCCACCGGCCACTACCGCAACGGGGTGCTCCTGACCCCCGTCACCGGCGATGTGCTGGCCGAGCTGCTCGTCACCGGCGTGCTGCCGGACGAGGCCCGAGCCTTCACGCCGCTGCGTTTCTCTCCCGTGCGTCTGGAGCAGCCCGCATGAACGTCTCCGTGTCCGTCTCCGTCTCCGTCAACGGCGAGGCGCGTGAACTCGCCACCGGAACGACCCTGGACCGCCTGGTCGCCGCCCTGACCGCCGCGCCGTCCGGGGTCGCCGCAGCCGTCAACGAGGCGGTCGTCCCGCGCGGCCAGTGGTCGGGCACGCTGCTCGGCGACGGCGATCGCGTCGAGGTTCTCACCGCCGTACAGGGAGGCTGAGCGCATGGCCGACGACCGTCTGACCATCGGCGACACCGCGTTCAACTCCCGGCTGATCATGGGTACGGGCGGAGCGCCCAGCCTCGACACACTCGAACGCTCCCTCGCCGCGAGCGGCACAGAACTCACCACCGTCGCGATGCGCCGCCTCGACCCGACCGTCCAGGGCTCCGTCCTGTCCGTCCTGGAGAAGCTGAACATCCGCGTCCTGCCCAATACGGCGGGGTGCTTCACGGCGGGCGAGGCCGTCCTGACCGCGCGTCTCGCGCGTGAGGCGCTCGGCACGGACTGGATCAAGCTGGAGGTCGTCGCGGACGAGCGCACGCTTCTGCCCGATCCGATCGAGCTGCTGGAGGCCGCCGAGACCCTGGTCGACGACGGCTTCACCGTGCTGCCGTACACCAACGACGACCCGGTGCTCGCCCGGAAGCTTCAGGACGTGGGCTGCGCGGCGATCATGCCGCTGGGCTCGCCGATCGGCTCCGGCCTGGGCATCCGCAACCCGCACAACTTCCAGCTGATCGTCGAGCACGCGCGCGTGCCGGTGATTCTGGACGCCGGGGCCGGTACGGCGTCCGACGCCGCGCTGGCGATGGAGCTGGGCTGCGCGGCGGTGATGCTGGCATCGGCGGTCACCCGGGCGCAGGAGCCGGTGCTGATGGCGGAGGCGATGCGGCACGCGGTGGAGGCGGGGCGGCTGGCGCGGCGGGCGGGGCGGATTCCGCGGCGGCACTTTGCGGAGGCGTCGTCGCCGGTCGAGGGCCGGGCGGTCCTGGACCCGGAACGCCCGGCGTTCTGACCGCTGCGCGGGGCGTTTTCCCCACCCCGCCCCTTCCCGAACTGGGGCTCCGCCCCAGACCCCCGACGGGGCTCCGCCCCGGACCCCGTATGCGACCTTCGGCCGCATGTCCTCAAACGCCGGACGGGCTGAATGATTCAGCCCCGCCGGCGATTGAGGAGCGGGGGTCCGGGGGCGGAGCCCCCGGTTACGGGAAGGGGCGGGGTGGGGGAAAGCCCGCCGCAGGCGCACCGGGTTCGGGGCAGCGGCCCCGAAGAACGGGCCCCGCGTCACAGCTCGGCTGCAGTACCGCTCCGGTCCCACCCCACCGCATCCGCCCCGCCAGCCATGACTCGTAGAATCTCCCGCGTGGATACGACCCTCAAGGACCCCCTCGTCGGGCAGGTGCTCGACGGCCGCTACCGCGTCGACGCGCGCATCGCAGTCGGCGGGATGGCCACGGTCTACCGGGCCGTCGACACCCGGCTCGACCGGGTGCTCGCGCTCAAGGTGATGCACCCCGCCCTCGCCACCGACGCCTCCTTCGTGGAGCGCTTCATCCGCGAGGCCAAGTCCGTGGCGCGCCTCGCCCACCCCAATGTGGTCGCGGTCTTCGACCAGGGCGCCGAGGGTGCGTACGTCTACCTGGCCATGGAGTACGTCGCTGGCTGCACGCTCCGCGACGTACTGCGCGAGCGCGGGGCGCTCCAGCCGCGGGCGGCGCTCGACATCCTGGAGCCCGTGCTGGCGGCGCTCGGCGCGGCGCACCGGGCCGGGTTCGTCCACCGGGACATGAAGCCGGAGAACGTGCTGATAGGGGACGACGGCCGGGTCAAGGTCGCCGACTTCGGTCTCGTGCGTGCGGTCGGCTCGGTCACCAACACCACCGGCACGGTGCTGGGCACGGTCTCGTACCTCGCTCCCGAGCAGATCGAGTACGGCACGTCCGACACCCGGGCCGACGTGTACGCATGTGGGGTCGTCCTCTACGAGATGCTGACCGGCTCCAAGCCGCACTCGGGTGACACCCCCGCTCAGGTCCTGTTCCAGCATATGAACGAGGACATGCCTGCGCCCTCCGCCCTGGTGCCGGGGCTCGCCGTCGAGCTCGACGAGCTCGTTGCGAGCGCCACCGCCCGCAATCCGGAGGTGCGCCCTTACGACGCGGTCGCGCTGCTCGCAGAGGCGCGCGCGGCCCGCGCCCCGCTCAGCGACGAGCAGCTGGACCTGATGCCGCCGCAGGCACTGACGGCCGATGGGGCCGAGCCCGCTGCCGGGCTCGCGCCCGCCTCGGAGGACGCCACCAGCGTGATCCCCCGCGTACTCCCCCGCGAGGAGCCCGGGGTCAACCACACCGCCCGGCTGACGATGCCGCCTCCGGAGCCGCCGGAGCGGTCCCGGCCGGCGGGACGCCGCGCCGTCCCCCGGCGCGGCCTGCTCGCCGCCCTGGTCGCGGTGCTGCTCGCGCTCGGCGTGGGCGCGGGCGTCTGGTACATCAATTCCGGGCAGTTCACGCGGGTCCCGGCCCTGATCGGCAAGACCGAGAAGGACGCCAGGCAGGAGCTGAAGAGCGCCGGACTCGATGTGAAGAAGGTCCGGTACGACTTCAGCGAAACGGTCCAGCGGGGCACGGTCATCAAGACCGACCCCGGGACGAATGAGCGCATCCGCGGCAACGGCTCGGTGACCGTCTTCGTCTCGCGCGGCCCCGAGATCGTCCGGGTCCCCGACGTCAAGGGCAAGCCGCTCGCCCAGGCCGAGAGCGAGCTGGAGAAGGCCGGTCTCGCGCCGGGCGTGGTCACCAAGGAGTTCAGCGAGGAGATCGAGCAGGGGGCGGTGATCAGCACGGACCCGGCATCCGGGACCCGCCGCAGCCCCGATTCCGCGGTCGCCGTCGTCGTCAGCAGGGGCGCGCCGATCGAGGTCCCGGCTGTGACCGGTGAGTCGGTGGACGACGCCACGAGTCAGCTCACCGGCGCGGGCTTCAAGGTCAAGATCGCCTCCGAGCAGATCAACTCCCCCGAGGAGGCGGGCTCCGTCGCCGAGCAGTCCGCGGCCGAGGGCACCCAGCTGGCTCGCGGCGACACCGTCACGCTGACGGTCTCCAAGGGCCCCCGCATGCTCGACGTCCCGGATGTCGTCGGTCTGAAGGTCGACGAGGCCACGAGCAAGCTGGAGTCGGCGGGCTTCGAGGTCAAGGTCGACAAGAGCTTCCCCTTCCTCGGCGACACGGTGGAGAGCCAGTCCGTCGCGGCGGACCAGCAGGCGCCCGAGGGCAGCACGATCACCATCAAGACCAAGGGACTGTAGTTCTCATGCGCAACCCCGTCGGCGGCCATGTCCCCGTGGCCGGCGGCCTCGCCACCACCGGTCTCGCGTACGCCCGTGAGCTGGCGGCGGAGACCGTTCAGGTCTTCGTCGCCAATCCGCGCGGCTGGGCGACGCCCGCCGGAAATCCGGCGCAGGACGAGCGGTTTCGCGCTGAGTGCGCCGCCGAGGGGATCTCGGCGTACGTCCACGCCCCGTATCTGATCAACTTCGGCTCGCACACCGAGGCGACCGCGGACAAGTCCGTGGAGTCGCTGCGGCACTCGCTGCGCCGGGGGCGCGAGATCGGCGCGAAGGGTGTGGTCGTGCACACCGGCTCGGCGACCGGCGGCCGGGCCCGTGAGGTGGCGCTGGCGCAGGTACGGGAGCGGATGCTGCCGCTGCTCGACGAACTGGCCCACGACGACGACCCGTTCCTGCTGCTGGAGTCGACGGCGGGCCAGGGCTTCTCGCTCTGCTCGCGCACGTGGGACTTCGGCCCGTACTTCGAGGCGCTCGACGAGCATCCCAGGCTGGGCGTCTGTCTGGACACCTGCCACATCTTCGCGGCGGGACACGATCTGGCGGGCCCGGACGGGATGGCGAAGACGCTGGATCTGCTGGTGGGGACGGTCGGCGAGGGGCGTCTCAAGCTGATCCACGCCAATGACTCCAAGGATGTGGCGGGCGCCCACAAGGACCGTCACGAGAACATCGGCGCAGGTCATATAGGCGAGGAGCCGTTCCGGGAGCTGATGCGGCATCCGGCGACCGAGGGCGTACCGCTGATCATCGAGACTCCCGGCGGCAAGGAGGGGCACGCGGCGGATGTGGCGCGGCTGAAGACACTCCGTTGAGAGAGCTTGATTGAGGAATACCCCTGGGGGGTATACGGTTTCTGCTGTCGGCAGGAACCGCTACCTGACGTTGGGGGCTTCTCATGCAGCACGACACCCACAGCGAGAACGCGAACCACGCGCACACGCACGAAGGTCGCGGCACGGTGAGCTGGTCGACGGCCGCTCAGGCGACGCTGCACTGTCTCACCGGCTGCGCCATCGGCGAGGTGCTCGGCATGGTCATCGGCACCGCGCTGGGCTGGGGAAACGTGCCGACGATGATCCTCGCGATCGTCCTGGCCTTCGTCTTCGGCTACTCATTCACCCTGCGTGGCGTCCTCAGGGCCGGAGTCGGCTTCAGGACCGCCTTCCGGGTCGCCCTCGCCGCCGACACCCTCTCCATCGCCGTGATGGAGCTGATCGACAACGGCGTGATCGCCCTCTGGCCGAACGCCATGGACGCGCATCTCGCGGATCTGCTCTTCTGGGGCGTGCTCGCCATCTCGCTGGCCGTCGCCTTCGTGGTTGCCACACCCGTCAACAAGTGGATGATCGGCCGCGGCAAGGGCCACGCGGTGGTGCACCAGTACCACCGCTGAAGCGCACAGCCTCGAAGCGCCCTCAGGACGATGCGGACGGCCCGGCGTGAACGGCGGCCACTCGCTCCACCCGGGGCCGCCAGTGCTCCAGGCCCGCCACCCGCAGGCCCACGACCTTCCCCGCGTCGTCGGCGCGGCGCAGCGCGAGGGCCGCGGAGAAGTCGGGATCCGCCTTGAACGCGGCCTGCTCCTCGGGCGTCATCGGCCCGCCCTGGAGCGTGAGCGTGCGCGCGCTCTCCGGGGACAGTCCGGCCGCGTGCTCCTGATCGGCAGCCGCCAGATACCGCTTGGCGGGGATGTGGAGCGCGACCAGCCGAGCGACTCTCGATCCGAGCAGGCCACGGACCGCTTCGGCGGCGTTCTCGCCATGCTCCGCCTCGTCACCGGGCACCAGGTGGTGTCCGATGTCGTGCAACAGGCCTGCGACCTGCAGTTCCTCGTCGTGTGGGTAACGATCCGCCAGGACGGCGGCGACCTGCAGACCGTGGTCGAGGATGTCCACCGGGTCGCCCGAACGGTCCGGGGTGTCCCAGACGTCCTCACAGTCGGCCAGCAGGGCCATCAGCCCGTCCGCGGACAGGGATCGGTCCCGGTTCATCGTCACTTCCTCGTCATGACACATGCGACTGCTTCTCACCGGGACCAGAATCTGCCGCACACGGCTGTCCACGGTGTGAACGCCAAGCCTCCACGCGGTGCCACGCCCGAGGGCCTGTCGTTTGGATCAGGCCGGACAGGACCTAGAGCTCGGGGCCGTCCCCGGGCTCTTCCTGGTAGGAGTAGCGCTGCTCGCGCCACGGGTCGCCGAGATTGTGATAGCCGCGCTCCTCCCAGAAGCCACGGCGGTCGGCCGTCATGTACTCCACGCCCCGGACCCATTTGGGTCCCTTCCACGCGTACAGATGCGGCACCACCAGACGCAGCGGAAAGCCGTGCTCCGCGGTGAGCAGCTCACCGTCCTTGTGCGTCGCGAAGATCGTGCGGTCCGCGACGAAGTCGGAGAGCCGCATATTGGCGCTGAATCCGTACTCGGCCCAGACCATGACATGGGTGACGTTCGCCGCCGGCGGGGCGAGCTCCACGATCGTACGGGCGGGCACACCACCCCATTCGGACCCCAGCATGCTGAACTTCGTCACGCAGTGCAGATCGGCGACGACCGTGGAGAAGGGCAGCGCCGAGAACTCCTCATGCGTCCAGCAGCGTTTGTCGCCGTCCGCCGTGGCGCCGAAAACCCTGAACTCCCAGCGGTCCGGCTTGAATTTGGGTACGGGCCCGTAGTGAGTGACCGGCCAGCCACGCTGCAGTCGCTGCCCCGGCGGAAGCTCGGACTCCTCTGACGCGCGGTATTCCCGGCTCTCCGGCTGACCCATGCCTTCAATGGTGACAGACCTGGAGGGGTGGTCATGACCAGGTCTGGCCCGATTCGGGCAACTCCTACTAAGCATGCACTTACTGGACTGCCCCGTGCCTCGGTGCGAGGATGCGCGCACCTGCCCCAGTCACACGCGCGGAAGGAGCCTCTGCGATGCAGGGCGACCCCGAGGTCATCGAGTTCCTCAATGAGCAGCTGACTGCCGAGCTGACCGCGATCAACCAGTATTTCCTGCACGCGAAGATGCAGGAGAACTTCGGCTGGACGAAGCTCGCGAAGTACACCCGGGCCGAGTCCTTCGACGAGATGAAGCACGCGGAGGTACTGACCGACCGCATCCTCTTCCTCGACGGCCTGCCGAACTACCAGCGGCTCTTCCATGTGCGCGTCGGTCAGACGGTGACCGAGATGTTCCAGGCCGACCGGCAGGTCGAGGTGGAGGCGATCGACCGCCTCAAGCGCGGCATCGAGGTGATGCGGGCCAAGGGCGACATCACGTCCGCGAACATCTTCGAGTCGATCCTGGAGGACGAGGAGCACCACATCGACTACCTCGACACACAGCTGGAGCTGGTGGAGAAGCTCGGTGAGGCGCTGTACATCGCGCAGCTGATCGAGCAGCCGGAGAGCTAGACCGGGCAGTCAGGAGTCAGCCGAGCCGGAACTACGCGGCTTCGCTGAGCTCGGGCCGCGGGGCAGGCTCGGTGTCGGCGGCCAGTACGGTCGCGCCGTTGCCCTGCTCGAGCAGTTCCCGGCGGGGGCAGGCACCACGGCCCAGCAGCCCCTGAATACGGCGCACGCACGATCCGCAGTCGGTACCGGCCTTGGAGACCGACGCGATCTGGCGGGGAGTGCAGGCACCGGCATCCGCGTGTTCCTTCACCTGCTTCTCGGTGATGCCGAAGCACGAGCAGACGTACACGCGGTTCACCTCCCGGGGCGGGATCGATGGGTGGCGCCTTCCCGATGATCGGTGAGGCTAACCTAACCTTACCCGGCGGGACGGGTCCGTAAAAGCCCCGGATATACCGATGGGGCGCGGATCACATCGATCCGCGCCCCACCGTCGTTGATCCGTCACTACGGGTCCGCCTACTGGTCCCGGTACATCTCCGCGACCAGGAAGGCCAGGTCCAGGGACTGGCTGCGGTTCAGTCGCGGGTCGCAGGCCGTCTCGTAGCGCTGGTGCAGATCGTCGACGAAGATCTCGTCGCCGCCGCCCACGCACTCGGTGACATCGTCACCGGTGAGCTCGACATGGATGCCGCCCGGGTGCGTGCCGAGGGCCTTGTGGACCTCGAAGAAGCCCTTGACCTCGTCGAGCACGTCGTCGAAGCGGCGGGTCTTGTGACCGGATGCCGCCTCGAAGGTGTTGCCGTGCATCGGGTCGGTCACCCAGGCCACCGTGGCACCGGAGGCCGTGACCTTCTCGACCAGCTCGGGGAGCTTGTCGCGGACCTTGTCGGCGCCCATACGGACGACGAAGGTCAGCCGGCCCGGCTCGCGGTCGGGGTCGAGCTTCTCGATGTACTGCAGCGCCTCGTCGACCGTGGTCGTCGGGCCGAGCTTCACACCGATCGGGTTGCGGATCCGCGAGGCGAATTCGATGTGCGCGCCGTCGAGCTGGCGGGTGCGCTCACCGATCCAGACCATGTGGCCGGAGGTGTTGTACAGCTGGCTGGTCCGCGAGTCGGTGCGGGTCAGCGCGCCTTCGTAGTCGAGCAGCAGCGCCTCGTGGGAGGAGTAGAACTCGACCGTGCGGAACTCCGCCGGGTCGGTGCCGCATGCCTTCATGAAGTTCAGCGCGTTGTCGATCTCCCGCGCGAGCTGCTCGTAGCGCTGCCCGGAGGGGGACGACTTCACGAAGTCCTGGTTCCAGGCGTGCACCTGGCGCAGGTCGGCGTAGCCGCCGGTGGTGAAGGCTCGCACCAGATTGAGCGTCGCCGCGGAGGCGTTGTACATCCGCTTGAGGCGCTCGGGGTCCGGGATCCGGGCGGCCTCGGTGAAGTCGAAGCCGTTGACGGAGTCGCCCCGGTAGGTGGGCAGCGTCACGCCGTCGCGGGTCTCGGTCGGCTTGGAGCGCGGCTTGGAGTACTGGCCGGCGATGCGGCCGACCTTGACCACGGGCACGGACGCGGCATAGGTGAGCACCGCGCCCATCTGCAGCAGGGTCTTGAGCTTGTTGCGGATGTGGTCGGCGGACACGGCGTCGAAGGCCTCGGCGCAGTCGCCGCCCTGGAGCAGGAACGCCTCGCCCTTGGCGACGGCTCCCATCCGGGCGCGCAGCTGGTCGCACTCGCCCGCGAAGACGAGCGGCGGATACGACTCGAGGTCCGCGACGACATCGCGCAGAGCCTCGGCATCGGGGTACTCGGGCTGCTGCGCCGCGGGCAGGTCTCGCCAGGTGTTGCCACCGACAGCGGTGGTCTTAGCGTTCACGGTCACCCTGACCACACTACGTGGTCGTGTCGGCCGTCCATTCCGCTGCTCAGTAAATGAGACGAACGCGTCAGGCCGCACAGTCGGGGAACCGGCATCGGGTAGGGTTCGGCGCATGTTCGCGCATTCGACTCAGACCTGGTGGTGGACCGCACATCCGGCGGCCCACTGACTGATCGCGCGCAACAGGATCGCGAAGGCCGCCCGAGGGGCGGCCTTCAGTGTTTCCCGGGTCCGGGGACAGCGGCCGTTCCTCCCACCCGGAAGGAACACCCCGGATGCCCATCAGCCGACTGCTCGACGACGACTGCCCTCCCTTCGCCCTGCTGCGCAGGCGCACTCCCGGCCGCGACCACGACACCGTCGAGGTCCTGATCGGCGCGGTGCACGAGGCGGAGCGGCTCGCCGACATCCCCGCCACCGACCGTCCCTCGCTCGCCCTGGTCCCGTTCCGCCAGATCAGGGAGCGCGGCTTCGACGTAGGCGACGACGGGACGCCGCTGTCCGTGCTCGTGGCCGACGAATCGTACGAACTCCCCCTCGCCGACGCCCTGTCGCAGCTTCCCGCCCATGACGTACGGGTCGAGGGCGGGGCCTTCGACGTCGGCGACGAGGAGTACGCGGGCATCGTCCGGCGCGTCATCGAGGACGAGATCGGCCGCGGCGAGGGCGCGAACTTCGTCATCCGCCGCACCTACACCGGCCGCATCCCCGGCTTCGGCCGGGCCGACGCGCTTGCCCTTTTCCGGCGGCTGCTCGACGGCGAGCGCGGTGCGTACTGGACCTTCGTCGTGCACACCGGCGAGCGCACCCTCGTCGGGGCCAGCCCCGAGGTCCATGTCCGGATGAGCGGAGGCACCGTCGTGATGAACCCCATCAGCGGCACCTTCCGCTATCCGCCCGAGGGCCCCACCCCCGAGGCACTGCTCCGCTTCCTGGAGGACCGCAAGGAGCGCGACGAGCTCTCCATGGTCGTCGACGAGGAGCTGAAGATGATGTGCACCGTCGGCGACATGGGCGGCGTCGTCGTCGGGCCCCGGCTCAAGGAGATGGCTCATCTCGCGCACACGGAGTACGAGTTGCGGGGCAGGAGTTCCCTCGATGTACGGGACGTGCTGCGGGAGACGATGTTCGCGGCGACCGTCACCGGCTCGCCCGTGCAAAACGCCTGCCGCGTCATCGAGCGCCACGAGGTGGGCGGGCGCGGCTACTACGCGGGTGCGCTCGCGCTGATCGGCAGGGACGCGGGCGGGGCACAGACCCTCGACTCCCCGATTCTGATCCGTACCGCCGACATCGACGCCGGCGGGTCCCTGCGGGTGCCGGTCGGGGCCACGCTGGTGCGGCACTCCGACCCGGCGGGCGAGGTCGCCGAGACACACGCCAAGGCGGCGGGGGTGCTGGCCGCGCTGGGAGTTCGCCCGGGGCGGCCCCGCGAGGACGCCGGGCGGCCGGGGCTCGCCGACGACTCAAGGGTGCGGGCCGCGCTCGACGCCCGCCGCGCCGACCTCGCGCCCTTCTGGCTGCGGATGCAGGAGCGGTCCGCGCAGTTGTCGGGCCACGCCCTGGTCGTCGACGGCGAGGACACCTTCACCGCGATGCTGGCGCATCTGCTGCGCTCCACCGGCCTGGAGGTGACCGTACGCCGGTACGACGAGCCGGGCCTGCGCGAGAGGGTGCTCGCGCACCCGGGGCCGGTGGTACTGGGTCCGGGGCCGGGCGATCCCGGCGACGCCGCCGACCCGAAGATGCACTTCCTGCGCGCGCTCGCCGCGGAGCTGATGCGCGATCACCGCCGCGGGCTGCTCGGTGTCTGCCTCGGGCATGAGCTGATGGCCGCGGAGCTGGGCCTGGAGATCGTACGGAAGGACACGCCGTACCAGGGGACGCAGGAGCGTATCGACTTCTTCGGGCGCGAGGAGACGGTGGGGTTCTACAACAGCTTTACGGCGCGGTGCGATGACGCGGCGGCGGTGGGGCTGGGGGCGCGCGGGGTCGAGGTCGCGCGCGACGCGGCGTCGGCGGAGGTGCACGCGGTGCGGGGCGCGGGCTTTGCGGGGATCCAGTTCCACCCGGAGTCGGTGCTGACGCTGCGGGGGCCGGAGGTGGTGCGGGGGCTGGTCGCGTCGATGACGGGGGCGGCGGGGCGGGCCTGATTTTCCTTGACCGGGGCTCCGCCCCGGACCCCGCTCGCGGCCGAAGGTCGCGTGCGGGGTCCGGGGCGGAGCCCCAGCCTCAGCCGAAGAAGACCCCGACCTCCTCGTACAGCTTCGGGTCGACCGTCTTCAGCTTCGCCGTGGCCTCGGCAATCGGCACCCGCACAATGTCCGTGCCCTGCAGCGCCACCATCTTCCCGAAGTCCCCGTCCCGCACCGCGTCGATCGCGTGCAGCCCGAAGCGCGTCGCCAGCCAGCGGTCGAACGCGCTGGGGGTGCCGCCGCGCTGGACATGGCCGAGGACCGTGGTGCGGGCCTCCTTGCCCGTTCGCCGCTCGATCTCCTTGGCCAGCCACTCACCGACTCCGGAGAGCCGGACATGTCCGAAGGAGTCGAGCGAGCCGTCCTTGAGGACCGCCTCGCCGTCCTTGGGCATGGCGCCCTCGGCGACCACCACGATCGGTGCGTAGCTGGCCTTGAAACGCGAGGTCACCCAGGCGCAGACCTGGTCGACGTCGAAGCGCTGCTCGGGAATGAGGATGACATTGGCGCCGCCGGCGAGACCGGAGTGCAGGGCGATCCAGCCCGCGTGCCGCCCCATCACCTCCACCACGAGGACACGCATATGGGATTCGGCGGTGGTGTGGAGCCGGTCGATCGCCTCGGTCGCGATGCCGACCGCCGTGTTGAAGCCGAAGGTGTAGTCGGTGGCGGACAGGTCGTTGTCGATGGTCTTGGGCACACCGACGCATTTGATGCCGTACTCGTCGTAGAGCCGCGCGGCCACACCGAGGGTGTCCTCGCCGCCGATCGCGATCAGGGCGTCGACCTCGTTCTTGGCGAGGTTGTCCTTGATGCGGCGGATGCCGTTCTCCGCCTTGAGGGGGTTGGTGCGCGAAGAGCCGAGGATGGTGCCGCCGCGGGGCAGAATGCCGCGTACGGCCGGGATGTCGAGCGCAACCGTGTCGCCTTCGAGGGGGCCGCGCCAGCCGTCGCGATAGCCGACGAACTCGTATCCGTACTCCTGCACGCCCTTGCGGACGACGCCACGGATGACCGCATTGAGCCCGGGGCAGTCGCCGCCCCCGGTCAGTACTCCGACGCGCATGGAAACTTCCCTTCGCCTGGTGAGCCGTAGGACCGCCACGCTAATGGTGATCCAGGTCACTAAGGGATGGGGCGAAGGGTCAATTCCTCTTCGTCATGCGGCGGTTGACGCCCGTCTTTCACCCGTACGAGTAGCGACCGAAGGGCGGGAAGGTCACGCGTCGTCCAGGCCGCGCTCGATCGCGTACCGCACGAGCTCCACGCGGTTGTGCAACTGGAGTTTGCCGAGGGTGTTCTGGACGTGGTTCTGGACGGTGCGGTGGGAGATGACCAGACGCTCGGCGATCTGCTTGTACGAGAGCCCCTTGGCGACGAGCCGCAGCACCTCGGTCTCGCGCTCGGTCAGCTGCGGGGCCTTCGGCTCGTCCCCGCCGGACGACGGCGCGGGCTCGGAGGCCAGCCGGCGGTACTCACCGAGCACCAGGCCCGCGAGGCCCGGCGTGAAGACCGGATCGCCGACAGCGGTGCGCCGCACGGCGTCCGTCAGCTCCTCCGTACTGGCCGACTTGAGCAGATAGCCCGTCGCCCCGGACTTCACCGCCTCCAGGACGTCCGCGTGCTCACCGCTCGCGGAGAGCACCAGGACCCGCAGGCCTGGGTGGGAGCCGACGAGCTCCTTGCACACCTGGACGCCGGGCATCCCGGGGAGGTTGAGGTCGAGGACGAGTACGTCGGGTGTGACGGCGCGGGCGCGGCGCACGGCCTGCGGGCCGTCACCGGCGGTCGCGACCACGTCGAACCCGGCCGCACCCAGATCCCGGGCGACGGCGTCCCGCCACATCGGGTGGTCGTCGACGACCATCACCCTGATCGTCTGCTGCTCCGTCATTTCTCTGCCTTCCCCCGTGGAACCTTCAACTCGACTTCTGTGCCCTGGCCCGGGACGGAGATCAGCTCCGCCGAACCGCCCAACTCCCGCAGCCGCCCGCGGATCGACAGGGCGACTCCGAGCCTGCCCTCGCCCTCCGCCTGCGCCAGTCTGCCTTCCGGGATGCCCGGGCCGTCGTCCCGTACCGTCACGATCACCTCGTCCGGCCAGTCCTCGACCAGGATCCAGGCCTGGGCGTCCTGACCCGCATGTCTGGTGACATTGTCCAGGGCGGCACTGACAGCGGCGGCCAGCTCCACGGCCGCGGCGGCCGGCAGCAGGACCGGGGCGCCCGGCTCGGAGAGTGTCACCTTCGACCCGGCGTGGCGGGCCAGCAGCGACCGCAGATCCTGGAGTTCGGGCCCGCCGGACGGCTCGTCGTCCACGTCGACCGTGCGGACCACCGCGCCCTGCGAGGCGTCCTGTGACGCGCGCATCGTGGGCACCAGACCGCTGGAGACCAGGGTGCGCAGCGCGACCTCCTGCTCCCCCGCCATCCGGCCGAGCTCCGCGGCCTCGCCGCCGAGAGCCGTACCGCGTCGCTGCACCATCGCCAGCACCTGGAGCACGCTGTCGTGGATGTCGCGGGCGAGGCGCTCCCGCTCGCGGGTCGCGGCCTCGATCTCCAGGGCGCGGGCGAGGGTGCGTTCGGAGGCGCGGGCGACCTCGACGACGTAGCCGATGGCGATGGAGGCGACCCAGACCAGCAGTACGTTGTGGAAGGTGTCCCGGCTGGGCTCGCCGCGCTCGATGATGTTGGCCACGGCGACGAACGACGAGGCGAAGCCCGCCCAGCGCCAGCCGCCCTTGAGGGCGAATGCGAGGACGGAACCCGCGGTCCAAATCGTCGGCAGGGTGGGCCCGTCGACCTGCTGCGCCTGGAAGTCGGCGAGCGGGGTGAGCAGTATGCCGGTGAGCGCGATGGTGAGATCGGCGATCAGGAACCGCTTGGTGCAGCGGGTCGCGTTGGCCACCTTGGGCAGCGTGACCAGCGTCCATACGCTCATCACCGCGAGGAAGGCGATCGCCACCCAGGGGCGCTCGAACTTGTCGGGGATGAAGGCGAACAGCAGCACCGCGTAGATCATGGTCAGTACGCGGTATCCGGCGAGCGCACGCCACAGCGGCAGCTCGACCGACATCCGCACGACACGCTCGCGCTTGGCCATTTCCCCCACCCCAGGACGGACTGCGCGGCTACGCGGCCGGCCTGCCCGTCGACTCTTCCGTGTCCGGCTTATCCGCCTCGGCTGCCTTCTCTGCCTTCTCCGCCGCCTTCGCGGCGGCCTTCTCTGCCTTCTCCGCCTCCGCGATCTGACGCTTCGCGGCGGTCGCGTAGATGTCGACGTACTCCTGGCCCGAGAGCTTCATGATCTCGTACATGACCTCGTCGGTCACCGAGCGCAGGATGAAGCGGTCGTGCTCCATGCCCTGGTAGCGGCTGAAGTCGAGCGGCTTGCCGATCCGGATCCCCGGGCGCATCAGCTTGGGGACCACCTTGCCGGGCGGCTGGATCTTCTCGGTGTCGATCATCGCGACCGGGATGACCGGAGCGCCCGTCGCGAGCGCCACGCGCGCGAGGCCGCCGGGCTTGCCGCGGTAGAGACGGCCGTCCGGGGAGCGGGTGCCCTCCGGGTAGATGCCGAACAGCCCGCCGCCCTCGATGACGTCGATACCGGCCTTTATCGCCGCCTCGCCCGCGCCGCGGGCGCCCGAGCGGTCCACCGGGAGCTGGCCGACGCCCTTGAAGAAGGCGGCGGTGAGCCTGCCCTTCACCCCGGGCGAGGTGAAGTACTCCGCCTTGGCGATGAAGGTGACCTTGCGGTCGAGCACCGCGGGGAGGAAGAAGGAGTCCGAGAAGGACAGATGATTGCTTGCGAGGATCGCCGGTCCGTCGGCGGGAATGTTCTCCAGTCCCTCCACCCAGGGCCTGAAGGCAAGCTTCAGCGAGCCTCCGATGGAGAACTTCATTGCGCCGTAGATCAACTCTGGTGCCTCCTGTGTGCTGTCGAACAGACCTTAACCCGAGGCGGGCCAGGGATCCCTGTGCTGGGGGGCCTACGGACCTGGTCGGTGTCAGTCCGGTCGCGTACGGTGAAGTACACCTTCACGACACTGACGCTGTGCCTGACCGGGGCCTGCCATATCAGCGGCCATGCCGCGGGCCCCGAACCCCGAAAGGAGACCCCGGTGCCGGTCCTTCCTGGAGCTGAGCCCTTCCGTCATGAGGGCGGCGAGGTCGGCGTCCTCCTCTGTCACGGATTCACCGGTTCCCCGCAGTCGCTGCGCCCCTGGGCCGAGTATCTGGCGGAGCGCGGACTGACCGTGTCCCTGCCGCTGCTGCCCGGGCACGGCACGCGCTGGCAGGACATGCAGGTCACGGGCTGGCAGGACTGGTACGCCGAGGTGGACCGCGAGCTGCGGTTGCTGCTGGAGCGGTGCAGCCAGGTCTTCGTCTTCGGGCTCTCCATGGGCGGCGCGCTGACACTGCGTCTGGCCGCGAAGCACGGCGACTCGGTCAGCGGCATCGTCGTGGTCAACCCCGCGAACAAGGTCCACGGCCTGTCGGCACACGCCCTGCCGGTCATGCGGCACCTGGTGCCCACGACCAAGGGACTGACGAGCGACATCGCCAAGGAGGGCTCGGTGGAGGTCGGATACGACCGGGTGCCACTGCACGCCGCGCACTCCCTGCGGAACTTCTTCCGGCTGGTCGACGGCGAGCTGCCGCAGGTCACCCAGCCGATGCTGCTGCTGCACAGCCCGCAGGACCATGTGGTCCCGCCGGTCGACTCGGCCCGCATCCTCAGCCGGGTCTCCTCGACCGACGTCACGGAGATCCTGCTGGAACAGAGCTACCACGTGGCGACGTTGGACCACGATGCGGAGCGGATTTTCGACGAGAGTTACGCGTTCATCGGCCGCCTCGCTCCGAGTGTCGGGAAGAAGGGGAGCACCACCGGTGGCTGAGCAGCACGACGCGGACCGCGAGCCGCAGCCGATCGACGAGGAGGCCGCCTGGGCGGCCATCGTCGCGGGGTACGGCGAGGAGCCGGCCGACCCGCCGGGTGCCAAGCCGTTCAAGTCGGTGGACGACCTCGCCCTGCTGGAGGGCGATCTGAACGAGACCCCGAAGCGCGCCCCGAAGGAGCGCCCGGCCGGGCCGGAGTCGGAGCCCGACGCGGACGACGCCGGGGACGGGGACGCGGACCGGCCGGCGCTGGGGAGCTCCATCACCTTCGCGCCGGGCGTCGGCGGCCCGCGCGACTACCAGGTGGCCGAGCCCCAGGACGAGGACCTCGACGACGGCGACGAGGGCCACTTCGTACCGCCGGAGCCGCCGCCGCTGCCGGAGGCGGATGTCACGGCCAGGTTCGCCTGGCTCGCGGTCGTCGGCGGCCCGGTGCTGATGCTGATCGCGGTGCTGCTGCAGTGGGACATGACGTGGTGGCTGACCACGCTGTGCGTGGGCGGATTCCTGGGCGGCTTCGCCACTCTGGTTGCCCGGATGTCGCACGGCGACGACGAGGACGACGACGACCCGGGCCGCGGCGCGGTGGTGTAGCCGTAGCCGTTCAGGCCTTTCAGGTCCCGGGGACCCGCAGCGCGGCCAGCACCGGAAGGTGGTCCGTCGCCGCGCGCAGGTCGGCCTCGGTGATCCCCGGGAGGCCCAGCGGCACACCGCATCCCAGCACCTCGACGCCCTGTGCGGCGAAGATCGCGTCGATCCGCTGGTGCGGGTTGTCCGGCGTCGAGGTGTACTCACCGCCCCAGGGCGCGACCGCCCAGCAGTCCTGCAGCGACTCGGCGAGCCTGCGGAAGCTGCGGCCTGTGGGCCGCTCGTTGATATCGCCCGCCGCGATCGCGTACGGCACGTCCATCGCGTCGAGCCGGTCGAGCAGCATCCCGGCCTGTGCGTAGCGCTCGTCGCTCCGCAGGCTCAGATGACAGCTGAGCAGTCCGATCCGGGCGCCCCCGATCCGTACGACGGCGGTGGCGAAGCCGCGCCGGTGCAGTCCGGGGGTGAGCGGCAGCAGCACGTCCTGCGTACGCTCCACCGTCGCGCGCAGCGAGCAGAGCAGGAGCGGCCCGGTGGCGGTCGCACCGCCCGTCAGGACCACGAGCTCGCTCTTGGCAGCGAGCCGGGCGGCGTGTTTGCGCCAGCGGAAGAAGCGCGGGGCCTCCTGGACGAAGACCAGGTCGGGCCGGCAGGCGCGGATCACCCGGGCCAGCGCGTCCTCGTCGTCACGCAGGGAGCGGATGTTGTAGCTGAGCACCCGGATCACTGCCGAACCGTCCGGCTCGGTGCGGGAGTTGGGCAGCGGGCTCGTCGTCGCCATGGCGATCAAGATACGACAGCGCCCGCCGCTCCCCCATGGGGCGCGACGGGCACGGCCACTCGTGTCGGGGGCCGGCTAGCCCTGGCGTGCCAGGTCCGCCGCGCCCACCAGGCCCGCCTTGCCGCCCAGTTGGGCAGCGAGCACCTGGGCGTGCGGACGCCACTGGCCGCCGATCAGCCAGCGGCGGAATGAGTTGCGGATCGGGTCGAGGACCAGCTCGCCCTCGTCCGAGACCCCGCCGCCCACGATGAACGCGGACGGGTCGAAGAGCGAGGCGAGATCGGCCAGACCGGCGCCTGCCCAGCGGGCCAGCTCGCGGAACGAGTCGATCGCGACCGGGTCGCCCTGGCGGGCGGCCGCGCTGATGTGCTTGCCGTCGATGCCCGCGACCGTGCCGTCGCCGAGGCCGAGAAGCACCGTCGCGTTCTCGGGGGTGGCGTTGGCGCGCTGCTTGGCGTACCGCACGAGGGCACGCCCGGAGGCGTACTGCTCCCAGCAGCCCTGGCTTCCGCAGCCGCACAGCAGCCCGTCCGGGACCACCCGGATGTGGCCGAACTCCGCCGCCACGCCGAAGCGTCCGCGGCGCAGCTTGTTGCCGATGATGATGCCGCCGCCGAGCCCGGTGCCGAGGGTGATGCAGATGACGTCCTCGTGGCCCTGGCCGGCGCCGAAGCGGTACTCGCCCCAGGCGGCCGCGTTCGCGTCGTTCTCGACGACCACGGGGAGGCCGACGCGCTGTTCGACCTTGTCCTTCAGCGGCTCGTGGCGCCATTGGATGTTCGGCGCGAACAGGACGGTGGCGCGCTTGTCGTCGACGTATCCCGCGGCTCCGATGCCCACGGCCTCGATGTCGTGCCCCTCGCCGGCCCCGGCCACGGCGGAGCAGATCGCGTCGACAATGCCCTCGGGGGTCGACGGGGTGGGCACCGTGTACGTCTCAAGAATGGTGCCCTCTTCGTCGACCACGCCGGCCGCGATCTTGGTGCCGCCGATGTCGACGCCGATGGTGAGTCCCATGTGTCCCTCAGTTTTCGGTCGAGCCCCGCTACGGCCAACCGTACCCGAGGGCGGGCACCGCCCGGCTCAGTCCAGGTCGATGTGCTCGCTCGCCCCGGGGCCCTCGTCGCGGGGGTCCGTGGCGTCCCCGGAGCTGTCCGGATCCGGGGTCCGCTCCTGGGTCCAGCGTCGCTCATGGCCCTCGACTGCGGATCGATAGGCGGCGAGCAGTTCGCTGCCGGCCGCCGCGAGGTGGTCGAAGATCTCCGGGTTGCGCTCGATGACCGGCTCGACCGCGGACTTCGCCTGGCTGACCAGCTGCTGTACGGCGCTCTGCGCGGCGATGCCGGGCAGCGACGTCTGGAAGGTGGAGACCTTCTCGGCGACGACGTCGAGGAGTTTGCGCAGCTCCTCTGCGGCGGAGCCCGGCGGTGTGCCGTACTGGGTGCGGCGGCGGGCCTTCTCGGCCTCGAGATCCTCGGCGCAGGCCGTGGCCCAGGCGTCGTCGTCGACGGCGGGACGCTCGGTGGCATCGCTCATGGCGTACTCCTGCGGAAGGACGTGCGGAACGGAGGGTTCGTACGCTCGACGGTACCCGAATGGGGGCAGGGCCTTCAGCGGGCGCGGGGCCACAGCTCGGGGTCCGGCGTGAAGCGGACCCGCAGCGCGCCGTCCGTGAGTCCGGCGCCGGACACCGTGCAGCGGCGCAGCACGGAGTGCAGCGGAACGATCCTGCGGAAGGGCCCCACGGTGACCAGGAGTTCATCCCCGCGGCGTACCAGCGAGACGTCCTCCTTCACGGCGCCGGGCAGCGGAAGGTGCCAGACGTAGATCGGGCCCTCGCCGTCGTCGCCCGTGCCCGGGAACTCGACCCGCCAGGGGTCGTCCCTGCGCTCCCCCGGGTCCGGGGCCGGCTCGACGGCGAGCCCGCCGTCTTCGAGGAGAGCGCCGAGGTCGTCGAGGCCGCGCGGGTCCCGGCCGAGGTGGCGCACCTCGCTGAGCGGGATTCCGGGGGCCCACTGGGCGTACCACTCGCGCAGGTGCTTCTCCTGCTGCGCGCACAGTGTGGCGAGCCAGGTGTCCGGGGACTGCCTCGGCACGATCCGGTTCGCTACGAGGGTGTCGACGTCCAGTCCGTGGAGCGCGAGCCCGGAGCGGGCCGTGCGCAGGACGTCCGCGGCCGCGGGTGAGGGCTCGGCGACCACGCGCAGGGTCGTACCGCGGGCCTCGATCACCGTCTGCACACCGGCCAGTTCGGTGTCCCAGCGATCGGCGGTCGCGTACAGCCACTGCGCGGGCATCGGTACGCCCGCGAGCTGGGCGAGCATCGGGCGCAGCGCCCGGGCGGCCTGCCGCTCCACCGGCAGCAGCCGGCGCAGATAGCGGCGCAGCTGCTCGGGCAGGGCGAGCGCGGCGACGGTCTCGCGCAGCGGCGGCATGTCGACGACGAGCACGTCCCAGTCGCCGCGCGAGGCGACGGTCAGCGCGCGCAGCAGCGCGAACTGCTCACTGCCGGGGAGTTCGGTCAGCTCTTCGTCCTCCAGCGGCCTCGCGCCCAGCAGGTCGAGCGCGCCGGAGCTTCGCTCCTGAAGGGCCATGAACTCCGCGCGGAATGCGGCGCCGGCCTCGATACGGGCGGCCCACAGCCCGCCGGTGACCTCGGCCGGTTCGACGAGGCTGCCGGTGACGGGCGTTCCGAGGATGTCGCCCGGCTCGGCGGAGAGGAACAGCGTGCGCTTGCCGCTCCGGGCGGCACAGAGCGCGGTGGCGGCGGCGACGGTGGTACGGCCCGCGCCGCCGAGGCCGGTGACGAGGACCGTGCGCATCAGGCGGTGGGACCGCTCTCGACGCGCTTCTTCAGTCCGGCCAGGGCGCGGTCGATGATGACCTTCTCGGCCTTGCGCTTGATCATGCCGAGCATGGGGATCTTGACGTCGACGGTCAGCTGGTAGGTGACCTCGGTACGGTCACCGCCGCCGACCGCGGCCAGGGTGTACGAGCCGTCGATGGCGCGCAGCATCTGGGACTTGACCAGCGTCCAGCTGACCTCGTGGTCGCCGTTCCAGGTGTACGCGAGGGTGTGGTCGTCCTTGATCGCTCCGGCGTCCAGCACGAGACGGACCTGCTCGGCGCGGCCCTTGGCGTCGGTGGCGAGCACCTCGGCCTCCTTCACCTCACCCGTCCACTCCGGGTAGCGGGCGAAGTCGGAGATCACGCCCATCACGTCGGCCGGCGCCGCCTCGATCGTGATGCTCGAGCTGGTGTGTTCCGCCATCGCTGCGGCTCCTCACAGTGCGGTACGACCGGGGGTGGTGTGGTGTGCAGGCTACCGCGACCGGACTGGTCACCGGCGCGGGGCCCGGTCTCACCACTCCAGTGCCCACGGCCGGCCGGTGGAGGCGAAATGCCCGACGTTGACGCATTCTGTGGCGCCGATGCGCATCCGGTCGACAAGCGGCTGGTGGATGTGGCCGAAAAGCGCGTACCGGGGGCGGGTGCGGCGGATCGCGTCGAGCAGCGCGTGGCTGCCGCGTTCGAAGCGGCGCGCGACCGTGTCGTAGGTCAGTTCGGGTACCTCCGGCGGGATGTGCGAGCAGAGCACGTCGACCTCGCCGATCGCCTCGATCTTGGCCGCGTACTCCTCGTCGGAGATCTCGTAGGGGGTGCGCATCGGGGTGCGCAGTCCGCCGCCCACGAAGCCGAAGGTCCGGCCGCCGATCTCGACGCGCCCTCCGTCGAGGACGGTGGTGCCCGGGCGCGCGTACTCCGGCCAGAGGGCGGGAATGTCGACATTGCCGTAGGTGGCGTACGTCGGGGTGGGGAAGGCCGCGAACAACTCGGCGTACTGGCGTCGTACGGCCGACTCGATGGCGCTGTCCCGGTCCTGCCGCAGTTCGCCCCAGAGCCTGCGGCCCAGGTCGCGGGCCTCGTCGAAGCGGCGGGCGGTGCGCAGTTCCACGATCAGATCGGCGTTCTCGACGCCGAAGAGGTCGGGGAAGATGCCGCGCGAGTGGTCGGCGTAATCGAGGAAGAGCACGAGATCACCGAGGCAGATGAGGGCATCCGCGCCGTCCCCCGCCCGGGCGAGATCCTTGGCGTTGCCGTGCACGTCACTCACCACATTGACTCGCATGCCTCGCATGACGATCACCCTAGGACGGCCCTGTGACGGCTGGGTAGTGGGGGCGGGCAGGCCGTTCTTCCGAGTCACGACGGGTGTGGACTACGCTCGCGGAGCGATGCCATAAGCGATGCCATACGCGTGTGACGCAGGGAACATCTGGCCGGAACCCCCTATCCGGAACCGAGTACTGGTGGGTAACGTCCGGGCAGTCCAGTCGTGCTCACCCCCAATGAGCACCTGCCCGATCTTGGACCGCAGCCGGTGCATCACACAGAGCCGTGGCGCCGGAGCCCGATGAGGAGCAGCAGTCTTGCGCGAGTTCAGCCTTCCGGCCCTGTACGAGGTCCCCTCAGACGGCAATCTGACGGATCTCATCCGCCGCAATGCCGCAATGCACCCCGATGTCGCGGTGATGGGGAGAAAGGTGGCAGGCGTCTGGACGGACGTCACCGCCACCCAGTTCCTCGCCGAGGTACGGGCCGCCGCCAAGGGGCTGATCGCCGCCGGCGTTCGGCCCGGTGACCGGGTCGCCCTGATGTCCCCCACCCGCTACGAGTGGGTGCAGCTGGACTTCGCGATCTGGAGCGCGGGCGCCGTCACCGTCCCGGTGTACGAGACCAGCTCGGCCGAGCAGGTCCAGTGGATCCTCGGTGACTCGGGTGCGGTCGCGGTGGTCGTCGAGAGCGACGCGCACGCCGCCGCCGTCGAGTCCGTACGCGACCGGCTGCCCGGCCTGCGGCACATCTGGCAGATCGAGAAGGGCGCGATCGAGGAACTGACCGCCGCGGGCGCCGAGGTCGGCGACGAGACGGTCGACGAGCGCAGCGCGAGCGCCAAGGCGGACGACCCGGCGACGATCGTCTACACCTCGGGCACCACCGGCCGCCCCAAGGGCTGTGTGCTCACCCACCGCAGCTTCTTCGCGGAGTGCGGCAACCTGGTCGAGCGCCTGAGGCCCCTGTTCCGTACGGGCGAGAGCTCGGTGCTGCTCTTCCTCCCGGCCGCGCACGTCTTCGGCCGCATGGTCGAAGTCGCTGCCGTGATGGCGCCCATCAAGCTCGGCTGTGTGTCGGACATCAAGAACCTCACCGACGAACTGGCCTCCTTCCGGCCGACGTTGCTCCTCGGCGTGCCACGCGTCTTCGAGAAGGTCTACAACTCGGCGCGGGCCAAGGCCCGGGCGGACGGCAAGGGCAAGATCTTCGACAAGGCCGCGGACACGGCCATCACCTACAGCCGTGCCCTGGCCACTCCCGAGGGCCCCTCGATCGGTCTCAAGTTCAAGCACAAGGTCTTCGACCGGCTCGTCTACAGCAAGCTGCGCGCGGTCCTCGGCGGACGCTGCGAGTACGCGATCTCCGGCGGGGCGCCGCTGGGCGAGCGCCTCGGCCATTTCTACCGCGGCATCGGCTTCACGGTCCTGGAGGGCTACGGCCTGACCGAGTCGTGTGCGGCGACCGCGTTCAGCCCGTGGGACCGGCAGAAGATCGGCACGGTGGGGCAGCCGCTGCCGGGCTCGGTGGTGCGGATCGCGGACGACGGCGAGATCCTGCTGCACGGCGAGCACATCTTCAAGGGCTACTGGAACAACGAGGCGGCGACCGCCGAGGCGCTGACCGACGGCTGGTTCCACAGCGGCGACATCGGCACCCTGGACGAGGACGGCTACCTCGCGATCACCGGCCGCAAGAAGGAGATCCTGGTCACCGCGGGCGGCAAGAACGTCGCTCCCGCCGTGATCGAGGACCGCATCCGCGCGCACGCACTGGTCGCGGAGTGCATGGTCGTGGGCGACGGGCGGCCCTTCGTGGGCGCGCTGGTCACCATCGACGAGGATTTCCTGGGACGTTGGGCCTCGGACCACGGCAAGCCCGCCGATTCGACGGCGGCGTCGCTGCTCCAGGACGCCGATCTGCTGGCGGAGGTCCAGCGGGCGGTGGACGACGGCAACGCGGCCGTGTCCAAGGCGGAATCGGTGCGGAAATTCCGCATTCTCCCCTCCCAGTTCACCGAGGAGGCGGGCCACATCACGCCGTCGCTGAAGCTGAAGCGCAATGTGGTGGCGAAGGACTTCGCCGACGAGATCGAGGCGATCTACCGCGCCTGACCGGTCTCTCGGGTCCGCTCGGTCTCTCGGGTCCTCGGCGACGAACGGATTGCATCCGGTCGGGCCGGGGACCCGCGCCGTTGGCCCGCTTCCTGCCTCACAGCAGCGTCCGCAGCTTTTCCGCCAGCAGGTCCCAGCGCCACTTCTCCTCGACCCACGCACGGCCGCGCTCCCCCATCCGCCGCCGCAGTTCGGGATCTTCGAGCAGCGCCACGATCCGCTCGGCCGACTCCTCGGCCGAGCCGCCGCGGACGACCCAGCCAGTCTCTCCGTCGAGTACGGCGTCGGGGGCGCCGCCCGAGTCACCCGCGACCACCGGAAGACCGGTCGCCGACGCCTCCAGATACACGATTCCGAGGCCCTCGACATCGAGGCCGCCCCGGCGGGTGCGGCAGGGCATGGCGAACACGTCGCCCGCGCCGAAGTGCGCCGGCAGTTCCGCCCAGGGGACGGCGCCGGTGAAGCGCACGGAACCCTCGACCCCGGTCTCGGCCGCGAGACCCCTCAGCTCGTTCTCGTACGGGCCACCGCCCACGATCAGCAGCACGGCGTCCGGCACCTTCGCCAGGATGGCGGGCATCGCGCGGATCAGGGTGTCCTGCCCCTTGCGCGGCACCAGCCGCGAGACGCACACCACGACCGGACGGCTGCTCAGCCCGAGGCGGGCGCGGACCACGTCGCCGCCGGAGCCGGGGTGGAAGGTCTTCTCGTCGACGCCGGGCGGGAGTTGGACCATGCGTCCGGCCGCCTCGGGCGTCAGCGCCGCGGCGATGCGTGAGCGGGTGTACTCACCCAGATAGGTGATCGTGTCCGTGCCCTCGCCGATGCGGCGCAGCAGTTGCCGGGACGCGGGCAGTTGGGCCCAGCCCGCCTCGTGGCCGTGCGTGGTGGCCACCAGCCGCCGCGCGCCCGCCTTGCGCAGAGCCGGAGCCATCAGCCCGAGCGGGGCGGCCGCCCCGAACCACACCGACTGACAGCCGTGCTCGCGCAGCAGCCGGGTCGCCCTTCGGGTGACCCGCGGAGTCGGGAGCAGCATCGTCGTACGGTCGCGTACGACCGTGAAGGGCTGCTCGGCGTCGAAGGCCGCGGTCGCCTCGTGGCCCTCGTGCCCGCGCTTCCAGGTGGAGGCGTAGACGACGAGCTGTTCCGGGTCCAGACGCAGCGCCATGTTGTGCAGGAACGCCTGGATGCCGCCGGGCCTGGGCGGGAAGTCGTTGGTCACGATCAAGGTCTTGTGCATCGCCGCCGACAGTACCGAACGGCCCTGCCTCACCGCTCCCGAGCCGCCTCGCCCGGCATCATGGGCACCCATAAACCGGTACGAATGGGATGGGGTGCTCATGGCCGGCGTCGCCAGCGGGAGCGACAGCGCGAGCGGTGGCGGCAGGCGCCTTCCCCTCGCGGTGTGGATCCTCACCAGGACCGCGCTGATGCTCTGCGTCCTCAAGGTCGTAGCCTTGCCGGGCCCCGATGTCACCACCGATGTCTCGGGGATCTACCAGGGCTGGTACGAGGTCCTGAGGACCGGCATCTTCCCCATGGACGACGTCACCTGGCAGTACCCGCCCGCCGCCGCGCTCGCGATCCTCTCCCCCGCCGTGCTGCCATTCCTCGGCTATGCCACCGCCTTCTTCGTCCTCGCCCTGCTCTGCGACGCGCTGGTCCTCTCCCTGCTGCTGTACGCGGGTGGGCGGCCGGGCAAGTCCCAGCGCGGCAGCTGGGTCTGGGTGGCCGGTGTGGCGCTGCTCGGCCCCACCGCGTACGCCCGCTACGACCTGATGGTCACGGCCGTCGCCGTGGTCGCCCTCCTCGCCGGGGCGCGCCATCCACGCGGCCTGGGCGCGCTGGCGGCCTTCGGTGCGCTGCTGAAGGTCTGGCCGTTGCTGGTGCTCGCGGGCACCCCGCGCGGCCGGGCGACGAGCCGCTCCTGGGCCACCGCGGCGGGCACGGCGGCCGCCCTGATGCTGCTGTTCGTCTCGGCGATGCCGGGCGCGCTGGCCTTCCTCACCTTCCAGCGCGAGCGCGGCACGGAGATCGAGTCGCTGGGCGCACTGGCCTTCCATGTGGCCCGGCACCACGGCTGGGACGGCCAGGTGCAGCTGAACTACGGCTCGGTGGAGTTCATCGGCCCCCACGTCCCGCTGGTCTCCGCACTCGCGCTCGCGCTCACCGCCGTCGCGTTCGCCTGGCTGCTGCTGTGGCGGCTGCGCGCGAAGAAGTTCGCGCCGAGCACCCCGTGCGACGCGGCCTTCACCGCCGTACTGCTGTTCACCACGACGAGCCGGGTGATCAGCCCCCAGTACCTGATCTGGCTGGTCGGCCTGGCCGCCGCCGCGCTGGTCTTCCGGCGCGGCCGGATGGGGCTGCCCGCCTGGCTGGTGCTGGCGGCGGCGGGTGTCACGCTGCTGGAGTTCCCCGTCTGGTTCGCGCATGTGGTGGCGAGCGACCCGCTGGGCGTGGCGCTGCTGGCCGTACGCAACGGGCTGCTGGTCGCGGCGACGCTGACGGCCTGCCTGCGGCTGTGGCGCCAGACGGTCACCGAGCCGCGCCGCCGCAAGCTGCTGCCCGCTCAGTCGACCCGCGACAACGCGCTGATGGCCTCCTGATTTCCCATCCGGACGACAACCGGAGCCCGGCTCAGCCGTCCAGCCGTTCCCGCAGATACTCCCGCCAGCGCACCGTGAAGTCCGCGGGCGACGTCCCCAGGACATCCGCCATGGACTTCTCGACCGCGCTCGCCCGGTGCTTGCCAGCGCCGACCGCCCGGTAGAAGGCGGTCAGTTTCCGCTCGCCCCAGCGCTCCGCGATCAGTTCGCACGCCAGCCAGCCGCCCTCGTACGCCCGCGCCAGCGTGTCCCCGTCGCCGCCGAAGGCGAAGTCCGCGTCGGCGGGCAGCACGGGCGGCAGGTCGCCGCGCCGGACCGCGCGCTGGAGTTCGGGGGCGATCTGGCCGGTGCTGCTGCCCGTGCCGCGGTACGCGACCCAGTCCGCGAAGCCTTCCGAGAGCCACATCGGGGTGGCCGCCGAGGTGTACGCGCGGGTGGCCACATGGGTGGTCTCATGGGTGAGCACGACGCCCTGGCCGTAGTCGCCGAGCACCGAGTACGCCTCGGGGTTGACGATCACCCGGTCCGCGGGCGCCGTCCCCGCCGGCCCGGTCTCGCCCGTGGTGACCGCCGCTATCCCCCGGTATCCGGCCGCGGGCGCGCCCAGCAGCTCTCCCATGGCGTCCAGCGAGGCGGGGACCAGGACGACGACGCGCCCGGCCCAGGGGGCGGGCCAGGCTGCCGAGACGGCCGGTACGGCCCGGTCCGCGGTCGCGGCGACCGCGCGCAGCCGCTCGGCGTCCTGGCCGACGGCGAGGACCAGGCTCCGCCTGCCGCGAGCCACCTTGACCTCGCCCTGCTCCCAGAGCTGGCGGCCGCCGCCCTTGCCGGCGCGGTCGGCCGTCACGTACCAGCGGCCGTCGTGCCGGGTGAGCTCCAGCGTGCGGGACGCGGTCACCGGAGCCGTGTCGTAACCGGCTATGCGGTAGCGCAGTTCGGCCTGCGCGACCGCTCGTGTGCCCTGCCGCTTCACATCGCCCAGCCGGTACTCCCAGGAGCTCAGCGGCACATCCGCGAGATTGCGGAACTCCCGTCGCTCCACCGTCCGCAGCGACCCCGCAGCGGGGTCCACGGCCTCCAGATAGGCGCTCTCGTCATGGCCGACGACGGCGGCGGCGCGCTCTTCGAGCGTGCGCTGGATGTCGCGCACGGTGGTGTCCGGCGCCTCGGGGGCCACGCAGCCGGACGCCAGCAGGGCCGCGGCGAGTACAAGACCCGCCGCGTGCCGTATCGCCCGGCGCCGTGCGCGCCCCTGACCTGCCACAGTGCCGATCGTACGGAACGCGGCGCCGAACGGAACGGGGCCTCAGACGCGGGTGACCGACGAGACGGGCATCATGCCGACCGGGTCGTAGCGCACCGGCGCCCCGGGATAGGGCGCGTGGACGACCTGGCCGTTGCCCATGTACATCCCGATATGGCTCGCGTCACTGCGGTATGCGACAAGGTCGCCGGGCCGGGCCTCGGACAGCGGGACCTGCCGGCCCGCGTACCGCTGCGCCTGCGATGTGCGCGGCAGGGCGACTCCCGCCTGGGCGTACGACCACTGGGTCAGGCCCGAACAGTCAAAACCCGAGGGTCCGTTGGCGCCCCACACATACGGGCGGCCCACCGCGCTGCGGGCCGCCATCACCGCGGCGGCCGCCCGCGCGGACGCGGGCGCAAGGCCGGAGAGCTCGGGCATCGCGTCACGGCCGGAGCGCGAGGCCCGGCCGTAGCCGGCGCGGTCCGCGGAGGGCAGGGAGTTCAGCAGCCGCTGCGCCTCGGTGAGCTTGCGCTCGACGGTGCGTTTGTGGCGGGCGACGGCCACCCGGCTGCGCTCCAGCTCGGCAAGGTCGCGGGAGGCCTCCGCGCGCTCCTGGCCGAGCCGTCGCTGCGCCCGCTGGAGATCGTGCAGGGCGGTCGTCTGGAGCGCGCCGATGCGGTCCAGGGTCTCGGCCTTGTCGAGGTAGCTGTCCGGGTCCTCGGAGAGCAGCAGGGCGAGCGCGGGGTCCATGCCGCCCGAGCGGTACTGGGCGCCCGCCACCGAACCGAGCGCTCCCCGCATCCGGTTGATGCGCTCCTGGCCGCGGGCCACGCTGTCCTGCGCCTGCGCCACCTGGTCGCGCAGCCGCTCCACCCGTTCACCGGCCTTGTTGAACTGCTCGGTGGCCTGCTCGGCCTCCTCGTAGAGCCGGTCGACCCGGGTGCGGGTGGCCTCCGTCGTGTCCTGCGGTTCGGCGCTCGCCGGGGCGGCGCCGAGAGCCGCGGCGGCGGTCGCCGCCGCCGCGGACAGGACGGTGCCCCGGGCAGTGTGAGTGAGACCGGGCTGTGAGGGCCGTCTGTGGGACGCCACGGGCCGCGCTCCCTTCCGCTGTACGACATGTACGAGGGATGTTGCGCGGCAGACAGTAGCCGTGAGAGCACACAGCGTCCAAAGACCGTTATGGGCACACAAAGTGACGCCCCGCCGGAGACCACAGGTCACCGGCGGGGCGCGACGTCAGTTGGAAGTGACGTAATTCGCCCGTTTGGGCGGGCGCGAGGCGCGTGTCAGATACGCACGCCGAACTGGAACGGCATGTTGTTGATCGACTCGTAGCGCACGCTGGCGCCTGGCTTCGGGGCGTGCAGCACCTGGCCGTTGCCCGCGTAGAGGCCGACGTGGTGCATGTCGCCGTAGAAGATGACCAGGTCGCCCTGCTGGAGCCCGCCCTGCGAGTAGATACGCGTACCGGCGTTGGCCTGCGACTGGGAGGTGCGCGGTATGGAGACACCGGCCTGCGAGTACGCCCAGGAGGTCAGTCCGGAGCAGTCGAAGGAGCTGGGGCCCGAGGCACCGTAGACGTACGGCGAACCGATCTTGCTCTGCGCGGCGGCGAAGGCCGCGCCCGCACGCTGCGAGGCGGGGACCGAGTTGCCGAGGTCCGCACGCGAGTTGTCGCGGTTGGCGCGGGACTCGTCGGCGGAGAGCGCGGCGCGCTCCGCCGCGGTCAGCGAGTTGAGAAGCTTCTGCGCGGCGGCGAGCTTGCTCTGGACTTCCTTCTTCTTGACGCCCAGCTGCTTGCGCGTGTCGGCGAGGTCGCCCAGCTTGTCCTGGGCCTCCTTGCGCTGCTGCGCGAGGGTCCGCTGCTTGGCCTGGATGTCGGCCAGCGCCTCGGTCTGCTTGGCGCCCAGCTGGTCCAGCGCGGAGGCCTTCTCCAGGTAGGTGTCCGGGTCGGAGGAGAGGAAGAGCTGAACCGCGGGGTCGATGCCGCCGGAGCGGTACTGGGCGCTCGCCACCGAACCGAGGCCGTCGCGCAGGGTGTTGAGCTCGTCCTGACCGCGGGCGACCTTGTCCTGAAGCGCGTCGACTTCCTTCTCGAGCTTCTCCTGCTGCTCCTTGGCCCCGTTGTACTTCTCGGTGGCCTTCTCCGCCTCTTCGTAGAGCTTGTCGACCTTCTCCTTGACTTCGCTCTTGCTCGGCGTCGGCTCGGCCTGTGCGGCCTGGGAGGTCAGGGCTACGGCCGCGGCGGCGGTCGCGGTGAGCACGGTCACGCGGGTGCGGCTCGGCTGCTTGGGTCGACGGTGGGACGCCACGAAGGCGAGCTCCTTCTTCCTCGAGCCGCCTACCGGGCTGTGGGGGGTTGAATCCCCGGCTCCGCGCATTCAGCACCCCCGCAAAACAGGCTGAACTGCACAGACTCGGCGGTACCTTCGCTGTTCGCCCCGGATGGGCGATCAACCGCGCGAAGGTTCGAGGCCCGACCCTAGTGACCTTCTTGTGATCAGTTCAAATCCTGTCGCAAAAAATCTCCGTCACGGAGCGTTTCTTTACTCACATCACACGCGTAGTAGTGGCCACTTGACACTACGTTCAGGCGAGATGGGTGCGAATTCGGGCATTAGCCACGGGAGTTACTTAGACCCTCGAAAGCCGCTTCAGCAACAAGGCGGACGTGACGGGCCTGGCGCCCGCCTTCGCCACTCCGTCGGCGACCTCCCGGTCGGTGGAGACCACCACCACGGGCCGGCCCGGCGGCTCCGCGCGGACGAGCTGACGGATCAGCTCGTCGGCGGTCACGCCCGGCTTGGAGAACAGCACCCGCACCCCGCGCGGCGGCGCGAGCAGCACCGGGGCCGCCAGCTCGGCCCCGTCGAAGACACAGGTGATCTCGGCGCCCGTCTGCGCCGCGAGGACCGAGAGCCCGCCGAGCAGCCGCAGCCGCTGCTTCTCCAGCGGCATCGTCGGATAGCCGGTCTTGGTGACGTTGTAGCCGTCCACCACCAGATGCGCCTGGGGCAGCGCCAGCAGCTGGTCGAGCAGCGCGGGATCGGTCTCGGAGAGCGCGCGGGCCGCGATGTCCTTGGGTGACATCCGGCCCGGCTCGACCGCGTCGACGGTGTCGGCCGGGTGCAGGGCGGCCGGCGGCAGGGCCAGTTCGCGGCGCAGCCCCTGGGCCGCGTCGAGCACGGTGTCCAGCAGCAGCCGCAGCCGCATGTCCTCGATCGAGCGCCCCTCGCGGGCGGCCCGGCGGCCCGCCTCGACAGCCGCCTCCGCCTCCCCGAGGCGCGCCTTGAGCCGCCGGCTCTCGCTCTCGGCCGCCGAGACATGGGCGGCCGCCTCCGACCTGATCGACTCGGTGTCGGCGTCCCTGCGGCGCAGAGCGGCCTCCGCGCGCTTCATGTCGTTCTCGACGCTGCGCAGCCTGCGGCGAAGCGATTCGGCTTCCTTGCGTGCCGCCTCCAGCTCCGTACGCAGGTGCTCGGTCTCGCTCTTGATCAGTCCGCGGGCATGGGCGAGTTCCTCACGCAGCCGCTCCAGCTCGCGCCGCCCGGCCTCGTCCGCGCGCTCGGCGTCGGCGCGCTGCGCCTCCTCGCCCGCGGCGGCGACAAGTTTCACCCATCCGGTGGGGCGAAGGACATATGCGGCGGCCGCCACATCGACCGGATCGGCGGCCGCGGGAGGCGATCCGGACTCCAGCGCGGCGGACAGCTCCGGCTGCGCCTGGCTGAGCCGCTCGCCGATGCGCTGGCGGAATACGGGGTCGTTCTCCAGGGCGGCGGCCATCGCGTTGCCCGCGAATTTGGCGCGACGAGTCGGGGTGAATCGGGCGTACTGCCGCAGCTGGGTGGGAAGTTCGGCGACGGTCAGGCCGCCGAACGCGTCCGAGACCAGCGCCACGACTCGGCGCCGTACGCCTTCCGGCAGCGGGCGGTCGAGCGCCTCGGCCGCGTCACCGGCCGCACCGGCCGGCTCGGCGCCGTTCTCAGGCTGCTCCACGATCCGTCACCCCACTACCGTTCGGGCCGCTCCCTCAGGAGCCGGCGCCCGGCCTGTCCACCAGCTCGATCTGGTCCACCGCATTGCACCAACGGCAGCGCACCGACTCGATGGTCTCACTGACCACCTCGCGCTCCTCGACCGTCGGCTCTCCGGCCAGGTCCAGATGGACGTACTCGACGACCTTCGAGGAGCGGGTGACGTCGAAGCGCGTGAGGTTGCCACAGAGCGTGCAGCGCCAGCGGGTCGTGGCGGTCGGCGAGGGAACCGTCGTCATCGTGCCGTCCTTTTTCGTCGTGCAGGGTGCGGGTGCCGCTGTGCGCCGTCGAACTGCGGGTGTACTGCCCGTAACCCTACGGCCTCGCAGGTACCCCAGGGCGCGGCGAGGCACCCTGTACCGTTCGGTCCCACTACGCCATGCTCTGTCCATGATCGGTTGGCGGGGTGCGGTCCGGGGCGCGGTCACCGGGCCTTCGGTGACATACGGCGTGATCGCCGTCTGCTGTGCCGTGTTCGTGATCAGTCCGGTCTCGGGCCTCAATCCGGTGTACGGCACCGGGGACGCGCTGCTCACCGCGCAGAGCGAGTACTTCGAGCGGTGGGGCGTGATCCCCGCAGAACTGATCAGCAGCTCCCCCGACGCCCTCCTCACCCCGCTCACCGCCCTCTTCGTCCACGGCAGTTGGCTGCATCTGCTAGGCAACATGCTCTTCCTCTTCGTCTTCGGGGCGATGGCCGAGGAACGCCTCGGGCCGCTGGAGTTCGCCCTCTTCTATGCCGGCTGCGGCTACCTCGCGCTGCTCGCCTACGCGGTGGCCAACGCCGAATCCGATCAGACCCTGGTGGGGGCGTCCGGGGCGATCTCGGGGGTGCTGGGCGCGTTCCTCTACCTCTTCCCGAGGGCCCGGGTCACCAGTCTCTTCCCGTTCCTCTTCTTCCTGCCGCTGCGCTTCCCCGCGTGGATCGTGCTGATCTTCTGGTTCGTGCTGCAATGGCTGGCCGCCCAGGGCGCGGGCAGCGGTCCCGGGGTGGCGTATCTGGCGCATCTGGTGGGGTTCGGGGTGGGGTTTCTGTACGCCTGGGGACGTTTCCGCCGTAGTACTAGAGTGAAGGCCCAAGCAGCGGCCACTGAGGGAGAACGCCAGCCGTGATCACCGCGATCGTGCTCATCAAGACCAGCGTGGACCGCATCCCCGAGATCGCCGAGTCGATCGCCGCGCTCGACAGCGTGAGCGAGGTCTTCTCGGTCACCGGCACGTACGACCTGATCGCCATGGTGCGGGTGACCAAGCACCAGGACCTGGCAGACGTCATCCCCGGCCGGATCAGCAAGATCCCGGGGGTGGAGGGCACGGACACGCATGTCGCGTTCCGTACGTACTCCCAGCACGACCTGGAGGCGGCGTTCGCGATCGGCCTCGACGCGTAGCGCCTCCGGCGGGGGTGCGGGAGTGCGGCTCGGCGGGGCGTCGGGCTGATCTTTCCCCTACCCGCCCTCCCCCAGACTCCGTCCGGGGGGACCCCCACGGGGCTGGATGTGCGGCGGGGCCGCACCTTCAGCCCGTCCGGCGATTGAGGACACGCGCCCAGCGCGTACGGGGGAACAGCACTACAGGCGCAGCCGCACCGTGCAGCCCGAGGCGCACGCCCCGCGCGGGCCGGGGCCGGGGCCGGGTCAGACCGCCGGGACGCAGCGGCCGTCCTCCGTGCGGTACGTCCACTTCGCGCCGTCCGCGACCAGTTCCTTCACCGCCCGTACGAAGCGCTCCACGTGCTCGTCCGGCGTACCCGCCCCGAAGCTGACCCGGATCGCGTTGAGCGAGGGCTCGCCGGGCTCCGCCTCCGGGGCGCCGCACTCGCCCGGGTCCTGCGCGTCGGTGCCGAGCAGTGTGCGGACCAGCGGGTGGGCGCAGAACAGGCCGTCACGGACGCCGATTCCGTACTCCGCCGAGAGCGCTGCCGCGAAGTGCGAGCTGTTCCAGCCCTCGACCACGAACGAGATGACGCCGACGCGCGGGGCATCGTCGCCGAAGAGCGAGAGGACCTTCACCTGCGGGACCTCCGCGAGGCCCGCCCGCACCCTCGCCACGAGCTGCTGCTCCCGCGCCACAAGCCGGTCGAACCCGGCCTCGGTGAGCGCCTTGCAGGCGGAGGCGATCGAGTAGACCCCGATGACGTTCGGCGAGCCGGCCTCGTGGCGGGCCGCCGTGGTGTGCCAGTCGACGTCGACGCCGCCGTCCGCGCGGCGGGCCACCTTCCGTGAGGCGCCGCCGCCCGCGAGATACGGCTGGGCCTCCTTCAGCCAGTCAGCGCGGCCCGCGAGCACACCCGAGCCGAAGGGTGCGTACAGCTTGTGCCCGGAGAAGGCGACCCAGTCGACGTCAAGTTCCCGCACGGAGACCGGGTGGTGCGGCGCGAGCTGAGCCGCGTCAAGGACGATCCGCGCGCCGTGCGCGTGCGCCGCGGCCGCCAGCTCCTTCACGGGCCACAGTTCACCGGTGACGTTCGACGCGCCGGTCACGCAGACCAGCGCGGGGCCGTACGGGTCACGGCCGGCGAGCGCGAGCTCCAGCGTGCGGACCGCCTCGGCCGGGGTGCGCGGGGCGTTCAGATAGGTCACCCGGGCGTCCTGCCACGGCAGCAGCGAGGCGTGGTGCTCGGTCTCGAAGACGAAGACCTCGCAGTCGGCGGGGATCACGGCCGCCAGCAGATTGAGGGAGTCCGTGGTCGAGCGGGTGAAGACGACCTGGTCGTCCGGGCGGCAGTCGAGGAACTCGGCGACCGTGACGCGGCTGTTCTCGAAGAGGTCGGTGGACAGCTGCGAGAGGTACCCGGCGCCGCGGTGGACGCTGCCGTAGTACGGCGCGTATGCGGCGACGTCGTCCCACACCCGCTGCAGGGCCGGGGCGCTGGCCGCGTAGTCGAGGGCGGCGTAGGTGACCTCACCGCCGGTGACCAGCGGGACGGTCACATCGCGGCCGAGCACCGGCAGCGGCGCCGCGCAGGCGGGGTCGCCGGACCCGGAGCAGGCGGACGATTCGGAGACGGCGGAGGAGGAGGCGGAGGAATCGGAGGTGGCAGAAGACGCGGCGGTGGCAACGGCGTTCGGGCGTGCGGACATGGCGGTATCTCCCGGCAGGACAAGGCTGGGGGTCCCCCCGACGAAGTTAGGGGGAGGCTTCGGTGACCCCGTGCGGGCGCTCAACGGCCGCTCGCCGCACGGGGGTTGCCTCGACTGCGCGGCGATCGCCGCGCGGAGGCGTACTGAAGTGGGGGCTTGTGAAGCCCTATCGCATTCGCTTGCTCACGAGACTGCTCCCTTGAGGACCAGGACCCCAGGGTGTGCAGGGGTCCGCGCTTGCCGCAGACCTCGCTGCCTGCGGCCTGGTCTTCACCCGGGGCACCCCGCCACGGACGGAGGGTTGCCGGACAGCGAGCCGGGGCTTATTCGCTGTCACTCATGACCTGCCGAGAAGTATGCCAGTCGTTCGCGCCGTCGCAAGCCGTGTCCGCATCCCGGGACGCGGGACCCGGGGGCTGCGCCCCAGTGCCCGGCGCCCCGATAATCCCGCGCCCCGAGGGCGCCTAGGTCCTGTCCGGTCGATCAGGCCGGATCAGTGAGCGGCCCGCCGCGGAGCGGCTGATGTCACTGCGGTGCGTGCGATCGCAGGCCGGAGGATGGGGGTCCCCCCGCCGAAGGCAGGGGGGAGCCGACGCGGAGCGTCGGCGACTGACGCAACGCGGCATGGGGGCACCTCCCGTGCCCGAAGGGCTACGGGGGAGTGCGTGCCAGGGCACGCGAACCCGGCACGATCGGCCGGACAGGGCCTACGCGTTGCTGACAGCCACCCAGCGCTTGAGCGCCGCCTTCGCCGCACCCGAGTCGATCGACTCCGCGGCCCTGGCCATGCCCGCCGCAAGCTGCTCGTTGAGCGTGCCGTCCGTCGGCTCCAGCGCCACCAGAGCCCCGGCCGCGTTCAGCAGCACCGCGTCCCGTACGGGCCCCGTCTCGCCGCTCAGCAGCCGGCGCGCGACATCCGCGTTGAACGAGGCGTCCGCGCCCCGCAGAGCCTCCACCGGCACCAGGTCGATGCCGATGTCCCGCGGGTCGAAGGCCTCCTCGCGCACCGTCCCGTCCCGCACGACCCACAGGCGCGAGGTGGCGGTCGTCGTCAGCTCGTCCAGGCCGTCGTCGCCGCGGAAGACCAGCGCCGAGGATCCGCGCTCGGCCAGTACCCCGGCCATGATCGGCGCCATCCGGGCGTCCGCCACACCCGTGGCCTGGGCCTTCACCTTCGCCGGGTTGGTGAGCGGGCCGAGGAAGTTGAACGTGGTGCGGATGCCCAGCTCCTTGCGGGCGGCCGCCACATGCCGGAGCGCCGGGTGGAACTTCACCGCGAAGCAGAAGGTGATCCCCGCCTCCTCGGCGACCTGGGCGACCCGCTGCGGGGTCAGTTCCAGATTGACGCCGAGCTTCTCCAGTACGTCGGACGCGCCGCTCGCCGAGGACGCGGCGCGGTTGCCGTGCTTGACGACCTTCGCGCCGGTTCCGGCGACCACGATCGCGGACATCGTGGAGATGTTCACGGTCTTGGCCCCGTCGCCGCCCGTGCCGACGATGTCGACGCTGGGCCCGGGCACCTGGATCAGGTTCGCGTGCGCGTACATGGTGCGTACGAGACCGGAGATCTCCTCGACCGTCTCGCCCTTGGCCCGCAGGGCCACCGCGAAGCCGGCGATCTGGGCGTTCGTCGCCTCGCCTCTGAGGATGCGGTCCATGGCCCATGCGGTGGCATCCGCGCTCTGGTCGCGGTTGCTGAGAAGGGCCTCCAGCACGCCCGGCCAGGAGTGGGCCGCCACGCTGTCGCCGCCAACCGGGGTCACAACGTTCATGGTCCACTCCTGGGTCCACAGCCGAACAGGGATGCTCCCACCCTATCCAGCCCCGGGCACAGCGAAGAGCCCCGTCCGGCGAATGGACGGGGCTCCCGCTGTGGCGACCGCGGCACGCGGCCGGTGGGATCAGTGGTGGCCGTGGCCGCTCGTGATCTCGTTGAACTCGTCGGCCGTCGGCTTGGGGATCTGGTTCCCCTCGCCGTAGTAGCTCTTGCTCAGCTTGGCCCTCAGCTTCTGGCCGCGGGTGGGCTTGCGCACGACACCGTTCTCGTCGACCGTCGGGCCGATCTCGACCGGCTCGTACTGCTCGTGCACCGTGAGCGTGTGCAGCGCGCCCTGGCTGAGCGGCTCGTGGACCTCGACGAACTCACCGTGCGGCAGGCGCTTGATGATGCCGGACTCGCGTCCGTGCAGCACCTTGTCCCGGTCGCGACGCTGCAGACCCATGCAGATCCGCTTGGTGACGACGAAGGCGATGACCGGTCCGGCGAAGAAGGCGATCCGGACGAACCAGGTGATCGCGTTGATCGAGAGGTGGAAGTGGGTGGCCCAGATGTCGTTTCCACCACCGATCAGCAGCACGAAGTACCAGGTCAGCCAGGCCACACCGAAGGCGGTACGGGTCGGGGCGTTGCGCGGGCGGTCCAGGATGTGGTGCTCGCGCTTGTCGCCGGTGACCCAGGACTCGATGAACGGGTAGACCGCGATCGCCACCAGCACCAGCGGGAAGATCACCAGCGGGATGAACACACCCAGGACGAGTGTGTGACCCCAGGCGTTGATCTCCCAGCCCGGCATGAACCGGATCAGGCCCTCGGAGAAGCCCATGTACCAGTCGGGCTGGGCGCCGGTGGACACCTGGTCCGGTCGGTAGGGACCGAGTGCCCAGATCGGGTTGATCGAGGCGACCGCCGAGACGACCGCGATGACACCGAAGACCAGGAAGAAGAAGCCTCCGGCCTTGGCCATGTAGATCGGCAGCAGCGGCATGCCGACGACGTTCTTGTTGGTCCGGCCGGGACCGGCGAACTGCGTGTGCTTGTGGAAGAACACCAGGATCAGGTGTCCCACCAGCAGGCCCATCATGATGCCGGGCAGGAGCAGGATGTGGATCGAGTAGAACCTGGCCACGAAGTCGCCGCCGGGGAACTCCCCGCCGAAGAGGAACATCGACAGATACGTGCCGACGATCGGCACCGACAGGATCGCGCCCTGCATGAAGCGGACACCCGTACCGGACAAGAGGTCGTCCGGGAGCGAGTAGCCGGTGAAGCCGGTGAACATGCCGAGCACCAGCAGCAGGAAACCGAACAGCCAGTTGACCTCGCGCGGCTTGCGGAACGCGCCGGTGAAGAAGACGCGCATCATGTGGACGAGCATGCCCGCGACGAAGATCAGGGCCGCCCAGTGGTGGATCTGCCGGATCAGCAGACCACCGCGGACGTCGAAGCTGATGTCCAGCGTCGAGGCGTACGCCTCCGACATCCGCACACCCTGCATCGGGATGTAACTGCCGTGGTACTCCACCTCGTTCATCGACGGGTGGAAGAACAGCGTCAGATACACACCCGTGAGGATGATGATGATGAAGCTGTAGAGGCAGATCTCACCGAGCATGAAGGACCAGTGGTCCGGGAAGATCTTGCGCATATTGGCCTTGGCCAGGCCGTAGATCCCGAGCCGGCCGTCCGCCCAGTCGGCCACCCGCTCACCGGCGGGCGCCTTGCGCTTGGACTCTGCTGAAGTACTCATCCGCGCTCCCAGAAGGCAGGACCGACAGGCTCGTCGAAGTCGCCGAGCGCCTCGAGGTTGCCCTCGGCGTTCACACCGATCCGCAGCTGCGGAAGGCGGTGACCGGCCGGGCCGAAGATGACGCGGGCGCCGTCGGCAAGGTCGAAGGTGGACTGATGGCACGGGCAGAGCACGTGGTGCGTCTGCTGCTCGTACAGGCTGATCGGACAGCCGACGTGCGTGCAGATCTTCGAGAACGCCACGATGCCCTCGTGCGACCACTCGAGCTCGCGCTTGTCCTTGATGTCGTCCGGCTGAATCCGGACGATCATCAGCGCCGCCTTGGCGATTTCCTTCTGGAAGTCGTGTGCGTCCTCCTCCAGGCCCTCGGGCATGGCGAAGGTCAGCGAACCGACGACGACATCCTCGGGACGCAGCGGCTCATTGGTGTTCATGTTGATGAGCTGCTTGCCCTTGGCCCACAGCGTCGAGCGCAGCTTCTTCTCGGGCAGCGGGCCCAGGTCGCGCAGCAGCACCAGACCGGAGAGCGGCACCATGGCCAGCGCGCCGAACATGGTGTTGCGGAGCAGCTTGCGCCGGCCGAAGCCGGACTCCGCGGCACCGGCCGCGAAGTCCGCCATGACCTTGGCCCGGACCTCGGGCTCGGCCTCGATCGGGTGACGCTCGTCGGCGATCTCCTGATCGGACATCAGGGTGCGGGCCCAGTGGACCGCCCCCGCGCCGATGCAGAAGAGCGCGACGCCGAGCGTCATGCCCAGCGAGAAGTTGAGAGAGCTCACATGGCCGAACGGCCAGATGTAGACGATCTCGGTGACCGGGAAGATCACGTACGAGGCGATGAAGGCGATCGTGGCCAGCATCGACAGCGTGAACAGGAAGGCGACCGTGCGCTCGGAGCGCTTGGCTGCCCGCTCGTCGACGTCCTGGATACGCGGCTTGTGTGCCGGCAGGCCGGGGTCCGCGAACGGATCCTCCGCGACCTCCACCGCGCCGTGCGCGGCGTCGTCCTGCGCTGTGGGCAGGTTCTCTTCTGGAATCTCTTGGCTACTCATGACTTCTTGGCCTTAGCGGTGTGGGCCGCGACCCAGATGGCGACTGCGATCAGCGCACCCAGTCCGAAGACCCAGCCGAACAGTCCCTCGCTGACGGGGCCGAGGCCACCCAGCTTGAGGCCGCCGGGGCTCTCGGAGTCCTCGCCGTTCACGGTCTGGATGTACGCGATGACGTCCTGCTTCTGCTTCTCCGGCATCACAGTGTCGGGGAAGGACGGCATGTTCTGCGGGCCGGTCTGCATGGCCTCGTAGACATGCTTGGGGTCCACGCCCTCAAGGCTGGGGGCGTACTTGCCGTTCGTCAGGGCACCGCCCTCACCCGTGAAGTTGTGGCACTGGGCGCAGTTGGTACGGAACAGGTCGCCACCCTTGGCGATGTCCGCACCCTCGGGGCTGTACTGCTTCTCGGTCGGCGTGATCGGACCGGCGCCGAGGGAGGCGATGTACGCCGCGAGCTGGTCGATCTCACTCTGCGAGTAGATGACCTTCTTCTTCGGCACCTGCGCGCCGGGCTGCTGGGCCGGCATCCGGCCGGTACCGACCTGGAAGTCGACCGCGGCGGAGCCCACGCCGACGAGGGACGGGCCGTCAGAGGAGCCCTCACCGCCGGGTCCGTGGCAGCTGGCGCAGCCGACGGTGTAGAGCTTTTTGCCCTCCTTGATGGCGAGGGACTGGGCGGTTTCATCGGCCTGCGCCTTGTCCGCGGGTGCGAACGCGGCGTACAGCCCCCCAGTTGCCGCCAGCGCGAGGAGTAGGACGACGACCGCCGCCAGCGGATGGCGTCGTCGTGAGGAGAGCTTTTTCACGGATTACCCCGGTGTCAGGATCTTCTGCGTCGATGCTTCTGGACTGTGTCTGCTTCAGGCAGCGAGTGCCCGCGCCGTTACTTGATCATGTAGATCGTGGCGAAGAGGCCGATCCAGACGACATCGACGAAGTGCCAGTAGTAGGACACGACGATGGCGGCGGTTGCCTGCTCGTGAGTGAATCTCCTGGCCGCGTACGTCCTGCCGAGGACCAGCAGGAAGGCGATCAGGCCGCCCGTCACGTGCAGGCCGTGGAAGCCGGTGGTCAGGTAGAACACCGAGCCGTACGGGTCCGAGGACAGCGAGAGGCCGTCCTTCTTGACCAGCTCGGTGTACTCGAAGACCTGACCGCCGATGAAGATCGCACCCATCACGAAGGTGAGCGCGAACCAGGCGCGGAGCTTCTTCACGTCGCCCCGCTCCGCGGCGAATACGCCGAGCTGGCAGGTGAGGGAGGAGAGCACCAGGATCGTGGTGTTCGTCGCCGAGAACGGGAAGTTGAGGGCCGAAGCCATTTCCTTCCAGTGCTCTGCGCCCGTCACCGATCGCAGGGTGAAGTACATCGCGAAGAGGGCCGCGAAGAACATCAGCTCGGAACTCAGCCAGATGATGGTTCCGACGCTGGTGAGGTTCGGCCGATTGACCGACGGGTGCGCGTGCCCGGTTTCTACTGTCGTTGCTGTCGCCACGACCGACATTATGTCGGTCGCTTATCCCGCCCTCACTCCGGGGGGTGCCGTTCGGTGTGTCAGTGGGCTCTGTCCAGCCCGAACGGCCCATCGAAGCCATGTCCGAAGAGCTGTTGACAGCCAGTTGATCGGAGTAGCATCCGCGCATCGGTTCCTGATGCAGTGCCGCCGTCGATTCGGAGGAACAATGCAGTCGAGCGCCACGGTCCTGGTCTACAGCGACGACGCCAACACGCGCGAGCAAGTGCGCCTGGCGGCTGGACGCAGGCCTGCGGCCGATGTTCCCCCGGTCGAGTTCGTCGAGTGCGCGACCCTTCCCGCCGTACTGAAGCGGCTGGACGACGGCGGTATCGACGTCTGCGTCCTGGACGGGGAGACGGTTCCCGCGGGCGGTATGGGTGTCTGCAGGCAGATCAAGGACGAGATCTTCAACTGCCCGCCCGTGCTGCTGCTGATCGGCCGCCCGCAGGACGCCTGGCTGGCCACCTGGAGCCGCGCGGAGGCCGCGGTGACCCTTCCGGTCGATCCGGTGGAGTTCGCGGACACACTGGCCGCCCTGCTGCGCGGCCGGCTCGCCGTGGAGGCGTGAGCAGCGCCCGCGCCGGTCAGACCTCGGGACGCAGCCGTGCCGCGTCGGCGGTGCTGCTGCCGTCCGGGGTGTCGGCCACCAGGGCACTGCCCTTGAGCCACTTCTCCCAGTCAAGGTTCCAGTCGCCGAAGCCGTTGCCGAACGGGTCCATCTCGTCACCGGCGCTGTTGACGACCTTGACGATGTCGCCCTCCTTGACGGTCTCGAAGAACCACGCGGCGTTGCCGGTGGACATTCCGGTGCAGCCGTGGCTGACGTTTGCGTACCCCTGTGAGCCGACGGACCAGGGCGCGGCGTGGACGTACTCGCCGCTCCAGGTGACACGCGTCGCGTAGTAGACGGGCAGGTCGTACGAGTCGGCGCTGCCCTCCGCTATGCCGATGCTGGTACCGCGCATCCGTACGAAGTACTCCTTGCCGAGCACCACCTTGATTCCGTTGCGCGTGGAGAAGCCGGGCTTGCCGGTGGTCACCGGAATGGTGTTGATCACTTCTCCGTTGCGCTTGACCGTCATCTGGTGCGATCCGGCGTCGGTGATGGCCTCGATACGGTCCCCGATGGTGATCTTCAGCGCCTTCGAGGCGCCGCCGTAGAGCTTGGCGGAGACCTTGACGCCCTGGAGGTTGCTGACGGCGTTCACGGTCGCGCCGCTGGGCCAGTACTCCTTGGGACGGAAGTGCAGCTTCTTGTCGTCCACCCAGTGCCAGGCGCCCTCCACGGCGGGGCTGGACTGGACCTTCAGGGCGCGTTCGACGACGGCTCTGGCCGCCTTGTCCTTCACGGGGAGGCTGAGCTCGGCGGTGATGGGCTGGCCGACCCCGTACGTGCCCGCCTTGGGGCCGAACTTGACCGTCAGGAACTTGGAGGCGGGTGCGGTCTCGAAGGTCAGCGTGCGGACGCCCGGGGCGCCGTTCACGTCCTCCGTGGCCACCCTCACCGTGTACTTGGCGCCGGCCGACAGGGAGCCGGTGGAACGCCATCGGGTGCCGTCGGCGTCGAGTTCGCCCGCGAGGAAGTGGCCGGAGTCATCTATGACGGTCACATCGGTGATGCGGCCGCCGTCACCCTCGGCGGTGACTTCCAGCGGCTTGTCCGGGTCGACCTTCTCGTCGCCGGTGGGCGTGTTGAAGGAGACCTGCTCGGAGGCGTCGAAGGGCTTGGCGGCGAGCGGGTTGTCGGAGTCGCCGCACGCGGTCGCGCCCGCCCCGAGCGAGACGACCAGCAGAGTGCAGCTGAGGACGGTGCGGATGTGCGGCGTGTGGTTCATAAGCACACGTTATGAAGATCACTCGGTAACGGCGCGCCGAGTGACTGCAAATGGAGGGGGCCCGGGTCCCCCTCAGGAGTGAGGGGGACCCGGGCCCGTCCCGTGCGTTGGTGATGCGGAACTACTGGTTCTGGTTCTCACCGCGGTAGTACTCGAACACCCAGCCGAAGATGCCGACCAGGATCAGCGGCGCCGAGAAGTACAGGATCCACCAGCCCATCGCGACGGCGAGGAACGCGAGCGCACCACCGGTGGCCAGCGAGAGCGGCTGCCAGCTGTGCGGGGAGAAGAACCCCACCTCGCCGGCCTCGTCCGCCACGTCGGCGTCCTTGTTGTCCTGCGCCATGGCGTCCACTCGCCGGGCCGTGAAGGCCAGGTAGTAGCCGATCATGATGCTCAGCCCGAAGGCCAGGAAGAGCGCGGTGGTACCGGCGGGCTCCTGCGACCACACGCCATAGACGATCGCCATGACGAGGATGAAGAAGCTCAGCCAGAGGAACATCTTGCCCTGGACCCTCACTTGCCTGCCTCCTTACCGCCGGTGATGGCCGAGCTGCCGGCGCCGTGGTTCTCGAGCTGGTCGAGCGCCGCGATCTCCGGGTGGTGCAGGTCGAACGCCGGGGATTCGCTGCGGATCCGCGGCAGGGTGAGGAAGTTGTGCCGCGGCGGCGGGCAGGACGTCGCCCATTCGAGCGAACGGCCGTAGCCCCACGGGTCGTCGACCTCGACCTTCTTGCCGTACTTGGCGGTCTTCCAGACGTTGTAGAAGAACGGCAGGACCGACATGCCGAGCAGGAACGAGCTGATCGTGGAGATGGTGTTCAGCGTCGTGAATCCGTCGGCGGCCAGGTAGTCCGCGTAACGACGCGGCATGCCCTCGGCACCCAGCCAGTGCTGCACCAGGAACGTGCCGTGGAAGCCGATGAACAGCGTCCAGAAGGTCATCTTGCCGAGCCGCTCGTCCAGCATCTTGCCCGTGAACTTCGGCCACCAGAAGTGGAATCCGGCGAACATCGCGAAGACCACGGTGCCGAAGACGACGTAGTGGAAGTGCGCGACGACGAAGTACGAGTCGGAGACGTGGAAGTCCATCGGGGGCGAGGCCAGGATGACGCCGGTCAGTCCACCGAAGGTGAAGGTGACCAGGAAGCCGATCGTCCAGAGCATCGGTGTCTCGAAGGACAGTGAGCCCTTCCACATGGTGCCGATCCAGTTGAAGAACTTCACACCGGTCGGTACCGCGATCAGGAAGGTCATGAAGGAGAAGAACGGCAACAGCACGCCGCCTGTGACGTACATGTGGTGCGCCCACACCGTCACGGACAGACCGGCGATCGCGATGGTCGCGCCGATCAGGCCGATGTAACCGAACATCGGCTTGCGGCTGAAGACCGGGATGATCTCCGAGACGATGCCGAAGAAGGGCAGGGCGATGATGTACACCTCTGGATGGCCGAAGAACCAGAAGAGGTGTTGCCACAGCAACGCGCCGCCGTTGGACGCGTCGAAGATGTGCGCACCGAACTTGCGGTCCGCCTCCAGCGCGAAGAGCGCGGCGGCCAGCACCGGGAAGGCGAGCAGGACCAGCACACCGGTCAGCAGCACGTTCCAGACGAAGATCGGCATCCGGAACATCGTCATGCCGGGAGCACGCATGCAGATGATCGTGGTGATGAAGTTGACCGAACCGAGGATCGTGCCGAAGCCGGAGAAGGCCAGACCCATGATCCACATGTCGGCGCCGACACCCGGCGAGCGGACCGCGTCCGACAGCGGGGAGTAGGCGAACCAGCCGAAGTCGGCCGCACCCTGCGGGGTGAGGAAGCCGGCCACCGCGATGATCGAGCCGAAGAGGTACAGCCAGTACGCGAACATGTTCAGCCGCGGGAACGCCACGTCGGGCGCGCCGATCTGCAGCGGCATGATCCAGTTCGCGAATCCGGCGAACAGCGGCGTCGCGAACATCAGCAGCATGATCGTGCCGTGCATCGTGAACGCCTGGTTGAACTGCTCGTTCGACATGATCTGCGTGCCGGGACGGGCCAGCTCGGCGCGCATGAAGAGCGCCATGAGTCCGCCGATGCAGAAGAACGCGAACGACGTGACCAGGTACATCGTGCCGATGGTCTTGTGGTCAGTGGTGGTCATCCACTTCACGACCACGTTGCCCGGCTGCTTGCGCCGTACCGGCAGCTCGTTCTCGTACGAGTCGTCAGCTGCTGCGGCGGCACCCTGAGGTTCGTTGAGGATGCTCACAGTTGGTTCTTCTCCGCATTCCTGGCCGGGTCCGTCTGCTCAATGCCCGACGGGATGTAGCCGGTCTTCCCCTCTTCCGCCAGCTCCTTCAGGTGCTGCTGGTAACGCTCCGGGGAGACGACCTTGACGTTGAAGAGCATCCGGGAGTGGTCGACGCCGCAGAGCTCGGCGCACTTGCCCCTGAATGTGCCCTCACGGGTGGGGGTCACCTCGAAGACGTTGGTGTGCCCCGGGATGACGTCCTGCTTGAAGAGGAAGGGGAGGACCCAGAAGGAGTGGATGACGTCGCGAGAGCTCAGGATGAACCGGACCTTCTCGCCCTTGGGCAGCCACAGGGTCGGGCCCGGGTTGCCGTTCTGCGGGTTCCGGGTGCCCGGGACACCGGCGTCGTAGACGCCGCCCGCGTTCGCCGGGAAGTCCGCGCGGTACTTGTCCGGAATGGCGCCCAGGTTCTTGTCGTCCTTGGCGTCACCCGTGGAGCCTGCCACGTTCTCGATGTAGTTGAAGCCCCAGCTCCACTGGTAGCCGACCACATTGACCGTGTGGGCGGGCTTGGAGAGAGCGAGGAGCTTCGTCTCGTCACGCGCGGTGAAGTAGAAGAGCACCGAAACGATGATGAGCGGAACAACCGTGTACAGGGCCTCGATGGGCATGTTGTACCGGGTCTGCGGAGGTACCTCCACCTTGGTGCGGCTGCGCCGGTGGAAGATGACACTCCAGATGATCAGCCCCCACACCAGGATGCCCGTGACGAGCGCTGCCGCCCACGAGCCCTGCCAGAGGGAGAGGATCCGGGGCGCCTCCTCCGTTACCGGGGTGGGCATTCCCAGGCGGGGGAAGTCCTTGTATGTGCAACCGGAGGCGGTCGCCAGGACCACGCCCGCGGTCAGCACCTGGAGCAGCTTCCGCCGCATCGGGCGCCGCGACGAGCGGTCGGAGCCGTTGGGACTCACGTAGCGCCTTCCCGAGAGTCTCGGCCCGCGCGGCATGCCGCGGCCGTCTCGCTGGTCGGTCGCCGGCCCTGACGCGGGCAGGGGTTTGGATGTTTATGCGGACCAAACCCTACTGGACGCTATTTGGGGTCGCGCGGGGAGGGTGCCCAACGCGCCGTCCGACACCCCGAAGGGATGGAAAGCCCCTGGAATCCCGGCCTCCGGCAGGCTTCTGACGCCCCTTCCGCGTACTGGAGTTAGCGTGGCAATGTGCCTTACTTCGATGTCGCTTCCTCCGCTCCGCTGCACCCGGTCGCCCGGCAGGCCCTGCAGGCTTCCCTCGACGAGGGCTGGGCCGACCCGGCCCGGCTCTATCGCGAGGGGCGGCGCGCCAGGCTGCTGTTGGACGCGGCGCGGGAGGCGGCGGCGGAGGCCGTGGGCTGCCGCCCGGACGAGCTCGTGTTCACTCCTTCGGGGACGCGCGCTGTTCACCTGGGAATTTCCGGCGCGCTCGCCGCGCGTCGGCGTGTCGGGCGTCACCTGGTCGTTTCCGCGGTCGAGCACTCCTCGGTGCTGCATTCGGCGGGCGCGTACGAGGGGGCGGAGGGCGGGACGGTGACCGAGGTCCCGGTGGACCGGGCGGGCGCGGTGTCCGCGGCAGCCTTCGGTGCGGCCCTGCGCGAGGACACCGCGCTGGCCTGTCTGCAGTCCGCCAACCACGAGGTCGGCACGGAGCAGCCGGTCTCCGAGGTCGCCGACGCCTGCCGGGCGGCCGGCGTGCCGCTGCTGGTGGACGCGGCGCAGTCACTCGCGTGGGGACCGGTGGCCGGGGACTGGTCGCTGCTCACGGGCAGCGCGCACAAATGGGGCGGCCCGGCGGGGGTGGGGCTGCTCGCCGTACGCAAGGGTGTCCGGTTCGCCCCCCAAGGTCCCGCCGACGAGCGGGAGTCGGGGCGGTCGGCCGGCTTCGAGAACATCCCGGGGATCGTGGCGGCGGCGGCCTCGCTGCGGGCGGTGCGGGCGGAGGCGGCGGACGAGGCGGTACGGCTGCGGGCCCTGGTGGACCGGATCCGCGCGCGCGTGCCGGAGCTGGTCCCGGATGTGGAGGTGGTGGGCGATCCGGTGCGGCGGCTCCCCCATCTCGTCACGTTCTCCTGTCTCTATGTCGACGGAGAGACTCTGCTGCACGAACTGGACCGAGCGGGGTTCTCCGTCTCCTCGGGCTCCTCCTGTACGAGCAGCACGCTCACGCCGAGCCATGTGCTGAGGGCGATGGGGGTGCTCTCGGAGGGCAATGTCCGCGTCTCGCTCCCCCTGGGGACGCCGGAGGCGGACGTCGACCGCTTCCTGGAGGTCCTGCCGGGGGTGGTCGCGGAGGTACGCGAACGCCTCGGCGCGCCCGTCTCGCCCGCCGCGACCGCGGGGACGGCGTCCCTGGTGGTGGACGCGCTCGGGAAGCGGTGCCCGATCCCGGTGATCGAACTGGCGAAGGTGATCGGGGACGTGCCGGTGGGGGGCACGGTGACGGTGCTCTCGGACGACGAGGCGGCGCGGCTGGACATTCCGGCGTGGTGCGAGATGCGGGGGCAGGAGTTTGTGGGGGAGGAGGGGGCGGAGCGGGGCGTGGCGTATGTGGTGCGGCGGGTGGTGTGAGGGCTCCGCCACCCAGCCCCGCCGGCGTTTGAGGCGCGGGGTCCGGGGGCGGAGCCCCCGGGTTCTACTTCAGGTGGGTCCGGACCTCGGACGCCGCGTCGTGGCCGTACGCCTTCGTGAAGCGGTCCATGAAGTGCGCCCGACGCAGCGTGTACTCCTGCGTGCCCAGCGTCTCGATCACCAGCGTCGCCAGCATGCAGCCCACCTGGGCCGCGCGCTCGTGGCCCACGCCCCAGGACAGGCCAGACAGGAAGCCCGCGCGGAACGCGTCGCCGACGCCGGTCGGGTCGACCTTGGCGTCCTCCTCGGGGCAGCCGACCTCGATCGGCTCCTCGCCCTCCTGCTCGATGCGGACGCCGTTCGAGCCGAGGGTGGTGACCCGGGTGCCGACCTTGCCCAGGATCTCGGTGTCGGTCCAGCCCGTCTTGGACTCGATGAGCCCCTTCTCGTACTCGTTCGAGAAGAGGTAGGTGGCGCCGTCCAGGAGCGTGCGGATGTCGTCGCCGCTCATGCGCGCGATCTGCTGGGAGAAGTCCGCGGCGAACGGGATGGAGCGGGTCCGGCACTCCTCGGTGTGGCGGAGCATCGCCTCCGGGTCGTCCGCGCCGATCAGGACGAGGTCGAGGCCGCCGACCCGGTCCGCGACGGACTTCAGCTCGATCTGGCGGGCCTCGCTCATGGCCCCGGTGTAGAAGGAGCCGATCTGGTTGTGGTCGGCGTCCGTGGTGCACACGAAGCGCGCCGTGTGCAGGACTTCGGAGATCCGGACGGACGAGGTGTCCACGCCGTGGCGGTCGAGCCAGGCGCGGTACTCGTCGAAGTCGGATCCGGCCGCGCCGACGAGGATGGGCCCGCTGCCCAGCTGGCCCATGCCGAAGCAGATGTTGGCGCCGACACCGCCCCTGCGGACATCGAGGTTGTCGACCAGGAAGGAGAGGGAGACCGTGTGCAGCTGGTCCGCGACCAGCTGGTCGGCGAAGCGGCCGGGGAAAGTCATGAGGTGGTCAGTGGCGATGGAGCCGGTGACTGCGATTCGCACGGCGAAGACGCTCCTGTGGCGGGGTGGCGTTGACAGTTAACGCTACCGGGTTTGGGCGCCCGCACTGAAGTGCGGAAACTACCCGATAGTAGGCCTTTTGTCATGGACCCCCGATGCATACGGTGCGGATATGACGAAGCCCATCGCCCCGCGCGAGCCGCGAGAGTCCGAGATCAGTCTGGCCCAGCTGCGCGGAGATTGCGCGCGAATGGCACCCCACTGGGTGGTTCCCGCGGCCGCCGTTCCCGCTCCCGTGCCTCCGTCGCACATTCATGGTGTCGTGGTACCGGCGTCTTCGGCCAGGTTGCTCGACGCCATGTCCGAATACGGCGACTGAGTCAAGGGCGTACAACCCAGGGCGCACAACTGAGCGCGCGCAAGGGAACCGTGCGCTCCCCCGCTCCGTCCCATCCGTGACCCCGTGCGACGGGGTCACGGAGACAAGGAGCGATGCGGTGAGCAGTACGGAAGAGACGCACGACAGCCCCCGCCGCCGGCGTTCCCCGTTCGCCGTCGCCTCGGTGGCGGCGGCGGTGCTGGTCGCGGGCGGGGGTACGTACTTCGCGACAGCGGGCTTCGGGGGCGGCCACGACAGCGCCGACGCCAAGAGCGGCGCGCCGGGCCGCGGCGGCAATCCGCCCCCGCTCGCTGTCGACAGCCGTACGGAGGGCGGGGACCGGGGCGGCATCGCGCCCGGTGAGCCCGACCCCTCGGGCGGCGGCGTGGTCTACAAGGCCGAGGGCAAGCTGCCGGCCGGACCGGCCGAGGCCGCTGTCCACCGTACGAAGGGCGCCGTGACCGCGGCCGAGGTGACCCGGCTGGCGAAGGCGCTCGGACTTCCGGGCACACCCCGGCTGGTCGGCCCGGCCTGGAAGATCGGGGCGGACAAGGACGGCGCCGGCCCCCTGCTCCAGGTCAGCAAGCAGGCGCCGGGCACCTGGACCTTCGCCCGGTTCGTGGCGACACCGGGCGGCGACAACTGTCTGAAGGGCAAGGAGTGCCCAGCGCGCGGCGAGACCTCACCGACGGGCGCGAGCCCGGTGAGTGAGCAGGCCGCGAAAAAGGCCGCGTCGCCCGTACTGAAGGCGCTCGGTCAGAGCGACGCCGATCTGGACGCACGCCAACTGATGGGCGCGGTGCGCGTGGTGAACGCCGACCCGCTGGTCGACGGGCTGCCGACATACGGCTGGACGACCGGGATCCAGGTAGGCGCGGATGGTCATGTGGTGGGCGGCAGCGGGCAGTTGAAGACGCCCCAGAAGAGCGACGAGTACCCGGTGATCTCGGCCCAGGAGGCGCTGAAGCAGCTGAACAAGGACTCCCGGGGAAGCGGCACGATCGGGATCGGCGGCTGCGCCACGCCGGTGCCTCTGGAGGGCGAGCAGAAGCCCGAGACCCCGTGCACGCCGAAGACCAGGGTGAAGGGTCCGGAGCAACTGACGGTCACCAAGGCCGTGTTCGGTCTGGCCGCGCAGTACGTGGACGGGCAGCAGGCGCTCGTACCGTCGTGGCTGTTCGAGGTGAAGCCGAAGGGCGGGGCCCAGCCGTTCACGGTCACGCAGCTCGCGGTGGACCCGAAGTATCTGAAGGAGACCACTCCGCCGCAGCAGGACATCAGGCCGACCGAGCCGCCGCAGACTCCCCCGGCGCCGTCCGACCGGCGCATCGAGTCCTACACCGTGAGCGGGCGGACTCTGGCCCTGACCTTCTGGGGCGGTGTGTGCAGCGACTACGCGGCCAAGGCGAGCGAGAGCGGCACCTCGGTGTCGGTCCGGATCGTGGAGACGAATCCCGACCCCGGCCGGGTCTGCATCGCCATCGCCAAGGAGATCACCGCGAAGGTGACGCTGGACAAGCCGCTGGGTGACCGGAAGGTCGTGGACGCGGCGACAGGTGAGGCCGTCCCGGTGAGGCCGTCCGTCCCGGCGAAGTAGCACGCGGGCACACGAAAACGAGCATACGAAGGCGGCGGCCCCGGGCATCGGGGACGCCGCCTTTCGTACGTGCGAGGTGCGAAGCCCTAGCTGAAGGAGTCGCCGCAGGCGCAGGACCCGCTGGCGTTCGGGTTGTCGATCGTGAAGCCCTGCTTCTCGATCGTGTCCACGAAGTCGATGGACGCGCCACCCAGGTACGGGGCACTCATCCGGTCGGTGACGACCTTGACGCCGCCGAAGTCCTTGACGACATCGCCGTCGAGCGAGCGCTCGTCGAAGAACAGCTGGTAGCGCAGGCCCGAGCAGCCGCCGGGCTGAACGGCCACGCGCAGGGCCAGGTCGTCCCGGCCTTCCTGCTCCAGCAGGCCCTTCACCTTGGCTGCGGCGGCGTCGGACAGGAGGATGCCGTCGCTCACGGTGGTGGTCTCGTCCGATACGGACATCTGCTTCTCTCCCGGGTTGTACGGAGACTGCTTGCCGACGGTTGCAACCGGCGGGGCCCGGGATTCATTCCGGGCGAGCCCTGGTCTTTCCCCTTCATGCTCGCACACCGGCCCAGCGAGGGGCAGCGGCCTGTGGACGGACGGGTGTACCGGGGGTGTACGGGAGGGAGCAGGGGGGTGCGTCACATCGACGCTATGGACATCGTCAAAGTGACGTGAAGCAGTTATGATAGATAGCGTCAAATAGACGAGAAGTGCCTCTGCAGAAGAGAAAGGGTGCGTGACGTGACCACCGCCCAAGCCCGCCCTGAGCTCGACGTCCAGCCGACGCCGCTCGCCCTGCTGCTGCTCGGCCGCGAGGCCGACCCCAGGAGCGAGCGCGGCGTGGAGTGCCCCGGCGACCTGCCGTCCCCGTCCGACCCGGACCTGGTGGAGCGCGCCCGTGCGGCCAAGGAGAAGCTCGGCGACAAGGTCTTCGTCCTCGGCCACCACTACCAGCGCGACGAGGTCATCCAGTTCGCCGATGTCACCGGCGACTCCTTCAAGCTGGCCAAGGACGCCGCGGCCCGGCCGGAGGCCGAGTACATCGTGTTCTGCGGTGTGCACTTCATGGCCGAGTCCGCAGACATTCTGACCTCCGAGGACCAGAAGGTCGTGCTGCCCGACCTGGCCGCCGGCTGCTCGATGGCCGACATGGCGACGGCCGAGCAGGTCGCCGAGTGCTGGGACGTGCTGTCCGAGGCCGGTATAGCCGAGCAGGTCGTGCCCGTCTCGTACATGAACTCCTCGGCGGACATCAAGGCCTTCACCGGCAAGCACGGTGGCACGATCTGTACGTCGTCGAACGCGAAGCGTGCGCTGGACTGGGCCTTCGAGCAGGGCGAGAAGGTGCTCTTCCTCCCCGACCAGCACCTGGGGCGCAACACCGCGGTGCGCGAGATGGGCATGTCGCTCGACGACTGTGTCCTGTACAACCCGCACAAGCCGAACGGCGGGCTGAGCGTCGAGCAGCTGCGGGACGCCAAGATGATCCTGTGGCGCGGGCACTGCTCGGTGCACGGCCGCTTCTCGCTGGACTCGGTCGACGACGTGCGCGAGCGGATCCCGGGCGTGAACGTGCTCGTCCACCCCGAGTGCAAGCACGAGGTCGTGGCCGCCGCGGACTACGTCGGCTCGACGGAGTACATCATCAAGACGCTGGAGGCGGCCCCGGCCGGTTCCAAGTGGGCGATCGGCACCGAGCTCAACCTGGTCCGCCGGGTCGCGAACGCGCACCCCGACAAGGAGATCGTCTTCCTCGACAAGACGGTCTGCTTCTGCTCGACGATGAACCGCATCGACCTGCCGCACCTGGTGTGGGCGCTGGAGTCGCTGGCCGAGGGCAACCTGGTCAACCGGATCCAGGTCGACAAGGAGACGGAAAGCTTCGCGAAGCTCGCGCTGGAGCGGATGCTGGCGCTGCCGTAACGCTTGCGCTGTGCCTGCGAGGGGCGCCCCGGCCGATCGTGGCCGGGGCGCCCCCCTTTTCGCCACCGGAGATCTAGCGGCAGATCAGGTCGGCCAGTTCCGCCGGGCGGCTCAGCGCGAGGAGGTGTCCGCCGGGCATCTCCTCGACGGTGATGCCCAGTCGTTCGCGCGCGATGCGGCGCTGGAAGTCGAGCGGGAAGAAGCGGTCCTCGCGCCCCTGGATGCAGCGGGTGGGGACGTCCGGCCAGGTGCTCAAAGGCCAGGGCTGGGTGAACACGGCCACCGTCGGTCCGGCCTCGCCCTGGGTCATGGCCTCCAGGGTCACCTCCTGCGGAACGTCGTGGAAGAAGTCGGTCAGCATGTCGAAGGCCGCGTCCGGGTCCCGGCCCTCCTGCACCGCGAAGGCCGCACGGGCCTTGGCCTGACCGGTGTTCGCCCACCAGTCCCCCGCGCTCTCGCCGGGGGCCGGCACCATGGGGCTGACCAGGATCAGCCCGTCGACGGGGATGCGCTCGCAGACGAGCGGGGCGATGAATCCGGCCAGCGACTGCGCGACGAGGACGAGTTCGCCGCCCGTGGGCGCGCCGATCGCCCGGACGACAGCGTCGGTGTACTCGGCGAGACCCGCAGACTCGTCCTGGGGCAGGTCCACGGTCACCACGTCATGGCCACGTGCGCGCAGCTCGGGCACGACCAGGTGCCAGTACCACGCGCGGCCGTCCGCGCCGGGGATCAGTACGTACCTCGTCATGCGACTCTCTTTACCCCTAAATGACCCGAAAAGCACCGCACCCGGCCGCGTCCCCCACAAGGGATCGCCGCCGGGTGCGGTGCTTCGCGCCTGGTTACACGCCTGCCGGAGCCGGTTCCTCCGCGTTCTCGGAGTGCGGCTCACTCGCCGCGCCCGACCCGGCTGCCCGCTTCGCCGCCTTCTTCTTCGCGCGGCGTTCCTTGCGCAGCTCCACCATCGCGTACAGCGTCGGCACCAGCAGCAGCGTCAGCAGCGTCGAGGTGATCAGACCGCCGATCACCACCACCGCCAGCGGCTTGGCGATGAAGCCGCCCTCGCCGGTGACGCCCAGCGCCATCGGGAGCAGCGCGCAGATCGTCGCCAGTGCCGTCATCAGGATCGGGCGGAGCCGGTGGCGGCCGCCCTCGACGACCGCTTCCACCACGCCCAGGCCCTGGGCCCGGTACTGGTTGATCAGGTCGATCAGCACGATCGCGTTGGTGACCACGATGCCGATGAGCATCAGCATGCCGATCATCGCCGGGACGCCCATCGGCGTACCCGTCACGATCAGCAGACCGAGCGCGCCGGTCGCCGCGAACGGGATGGACACCAGCAGGATCAGCGGCTGGACCAGGCTCCGGAACGTCGCCACCAGCAGCATGAAGACGATGGCGATCGCCGCCAGCATCGCCAGGCCCAGCGAGGCGAAGGCGTCGTCCTGGTCGGAGGAGACGCCGCCGATCGAAGCGGTCGCGCCCTCCGGGAGGTCCAGGGACTTCAGCTTGCTCTGGAGCGAGGCGGAGACCGCGCCCGTGTTGTCGCCGGTCGGCTTCGCCGTGATCGTCGCGGCCCGCGAGCCGTCGATCCGGGTCATCGAGACCGGGCCGGGGACCAGCTTCACATCGGCGATCTCACCGAGCTTCACCGCGCCGAGCGAGAGGTCGCGCAGCTCGGCCAGCGTCGTGGCCGGCTTGGCGGAGGTGATGACGACATCGCGCTCGGTGTCGTCGAGGATCGCCTTGCCCGAGGGGGTGCCGCGCACCGCCTGGCCGACGGCCAGACCCAGCGTGGTCTCGTTGAAGCCCGCGTCCGCGGCCTTCGCGTTCGCCCGGACGGAGATCCGCGGGATGCTCTGCGCCAGGTCGCTCTGTACGTCGGTGACGTCGTCGAGCTTCGCGACCTCGGCCCGTACCGCCTCCGAGGCCTTCTTCAGGGTGTCCGCGTCGGACGCCTTGACCACGACGCTCAGGTCCTGGTTGCCGAAGCCGTCGCCCGCCGCGATCGTCGTCTCGCCGATGCCCTTGAGCTTGCCGAGCTCCTCGTCGATACGGTCGCGGGTCTTCTCGTACGACCCCGCGTCCTTCAGCGTGAGCTGGTACGAGGCCTGGTTGGCGCCCGTACCGCCGCCGAAGGCCGCCATGAAGCCGGAGGAGCCGACGGTGACCTGGTAGTCCTTGACCTCGTCGATGCCGTCGAGGACCTTCTCGACCTTCCTGGCGGAGGCGTCGGCCGCCTCCAGGCTGGTGCCGGGGGCCAGTTCCTGCTTGACGGACATGACCTCCTGCTCGCCCTGGTCGAAGAAGTTGGTCTTGAGCAGGGGTGCCATGCCGAAGGTGCCGACGAGGACGAGCAGCGCCAGGGCGACGCTCGTGAGGCGGCGGCGGGTCGCGAAGCGCAGCACCGGGACGTACAGCCGCTGGAGCGGGCTGCGCGCCTCCTTCTCCTCCGCCTTGCGCCGGGCCTCCTCCGGGTCGATGCCGCGTACGGCCTTCGGCGCGCGCAGGAACCAGTACGAGAGCACCGGCACGACGGTCAGCGAGACCAGCAGCGAGGCGAGCAGCGCCGCCGTGATGGTCAGCGAGAACGAGCCGAACAGCTCGCCGACCATGCCGCCCACCAGGCCGATCGGCAGGAACACCGCGACGGTCGTCAGCGTGGACGCGGTGACCGCACCGGCCACCTCCTTGACCGCGGTGATGATCGCGCTCTGCCGCTCCTCGCCGTAGCCGAGGTGCCGCTTGATGTTCTCCAGGACCACGATCGAGTCGTCGACGACCCGGCCGATCGCGATGGTCAGCGCGCCCAGCGTGAGCATGTTGAGCGACAGGTCGCGGGTCCACAGCACGATCAGCGCGAGTACGACCGAGAGCGGTATGGAGACCGCGGTGACCAGGGTGGAGCGGAGCGAGGCCAGGAAGACCAGGATCACAATGACCGCGAAGAGCAGGCCGAGCGCGCCCTCGGTGGTCAGACCGGAGATCGACTTGGAGACGGCCGGGCCCTGGTCGGAGACGACCGTCAGCTCGGCGCCGGAGCCCAGATCCTTGCGGAGCTTGGGCAGCTTGTCCTTGACGGCGTCCGAGATGGCGACGGCGCTGCCGTCGTTGTCCATGGTGGCGAGAACGGCGAGGCTCTGCTTGCCGTTCGTACGCGTGATGGAGACCCGCTCGGACTCCTCCTGCTTGACCGTGGCGATGTCACCGAGGCGCACCGGCCTGCCCTTGACCGGGGTCACCCGCAGGTCCTCGATCTGCTGCAGCGTGGTGAAGCCTCCGCCGACCTGGACGGTGCGGCTCTTGCCGTCCTCGGAGAAGGAACCGGCGGGCATGGTGGCGCCGCCCGCCTTGAGTGCCTCGCCGAGGGCCAGGGTGTTCAGGCCCGCGTCGGCGAGCTTCTTCTCGTCGGGGGTGACGGAGACCTGGAGGTCCTGGACGCCGTCGACCGAGACCTGTCCGACGCCGTCGATGTCCTCGATGGCCGGGACGACGGTGCGGTCCAGCTGGTCGGCCAGCGCCTGCTGGTCCCTGGACGAGGTGACGGCGAGGACGACGGTCGGGATGTCGTCCGTCGAACCGGCGACGACCTGCGGGTCGACGTCCTCGGGCAGCTGGGTGCGGGCCCGGTTCACGGCCTGCTGGACATCGGCGACGAGCTGCTTGGTGCCGTCCCCGTACTCGAAGCTGGCCATGATCACGGCGTTGCCCTCGCTCGCCGTGGAGGTGATCCCCTTGATGCCGTCGACGGCCTTCAGGGTCGATTCGAGCGGTTCGACGACCTGCTTCTCGACCACATCGGGGGACGCGCCCTGGTAGGGGGCGAGCACCGACACCATCGGGAGCTCGATGGACGGCAGCAGCTGCTGCTTGAGCTGCGGGATGGCGATCGCTCCGAAGACGATCGCGACGATCGACATCAGACCGACAAGGGCCCGTTGCGACAGGCTGAATCTGGACAGCCAGGACATGGGGTCTCTCTTCTGTGGCTTGCGCGGCAGGAAGGACTCGAAGGGGGGCACAGCTGCCCGCTTATACGATCAGGCATTCGAAGAGGCCCGACCGTCGCTCCCAGGTCCCGTTCCTTATGCCGCGCATACCGCAGCTGGAGTAGGCGGACCGCCGGCTCACTCCACCCTTGGACGTACCAGGCCCGATTCGTAAGCGACAACCACCAATTGGGCGCGGTCGCGGGCGCCCAGTTTCGCCATCGCCCGGTTCACATGGGTCTTGACCGTCAGCGGGCTGACCGCGAGACGCTCGGCGATCTCGTCGTTGGAGTGGCCCCCGCCGACCAGGACCAGGACCTCGCGCTCGCGGCCGGTGAGCCCGGCAAGGCGCTCGGAGTACGCCTGGGTCTCCTGCCCGTCGTCCGACGTGCCGCCCTGCGCGAGGAACTTGGCGATCAGGCCCTTGGTGGCGACCGGCGAGAGCAGCGCCTCGCCCGCGGCGGCGATCCGGATGGCGTTGAGCAGTTCCTCCGGTTCCGCGCCCTTGCCGAGGAAGCCCGAGGCCCCCGCCCGCAGCGACTGCACGACGTACTCGTCGACCTCGAAGGTGGTGAGCATGACGACGCGTACGTGAGCCAGCTCCGGGTCCGCGCTGATCATGCGGGTCGCGGCGAGCCCGTCCGTACCGGGCATCCGGATGTCCATCAGGACCACATCGGCCTTGGCGGAGCGGGCCAGGGCGAGAGCCTCGGCGCCGTCCGCGGCCTCGGCGACGACCTCCATGTCGGGTTCGGAGTCCACCAGGACCCGGAACGCGCTGCGCAGCAGTGTCTGGTCGTCGGCGAGCAGCACCCTGATCGTCATCTGTCCTCCCCCGTACGGGTCTTGAGAGGAAGTATCGCCTGCACACGGAAGCCGCCGCCGTAACGGGGGCCCGCGGTCAGCGCCCCGCCGAGTGCCGTGACCCGCTCGCGCATCCCGAGCAGACCGTGACCGCCGCCGTCCGTCTGCCCGTCGGGGTCCACGCCGTTGTCGAGGACCGTGACCTCCAGCGTCGGGCCGACCCGGATCACGCTGACCTCGGCCTTGGCGTCCGAGCCCGCGTGCTTCTGCACATTGGTCAGCGCCTCCTGGATGATCCGGTACGCCGCGAGGTCGACGGCGGCCGGAAGCCGCACGCCGTCGTCGGCGCGGGCCACCTCGACCGGCAGTCCGGCCTGCCGGAAGGTGAGGACCAGCTCGTCGAGGACCTCCAGGCCGGGGGCCGGTTCGGTGGGGGCCTCGGGATCGCCGGACTGCCGCAGCAGTCCGACCGTGGCACGCAGTTCGTTGAGCGCGGAGCGGCTGGCCTCCCGCACATGGGCGAGGGCCTCCTTGGCCTGGTCGGGGCGTTTGTCCATGACATGCGACGCGACTCCGGCCTGCACATTGACCAGGGCGATGTGGTGCGCGACCACATCGTGCAGATCGCGGGCGATGCGCAGCCGCTCCTCGGCGACCCGCCGCCGGGCCTCCTCCTCGCGGGTGCGCTCGGCGCGCTCGGCCCGTTCCCTTATCGCGTCGACGAAGGCGCGGCGGCTGCGCACGGCATCGCCCGCGGCGGCCGCCATCCCGGTCCAGGCGAAGATGCCGAGGTTCTCCTGCGTGTACCAGGGGGTCGAGCCGAAGAACATCGCCGCGCCGGTCAGCACGGTCATGGTCAGCAGGCCGACCCGCCAGGTGGTGGGCCGGTCGGTGCGCGAGGCGACCGTATAGAGCGCGATCACCGCGCTCATCGCGACCGGGGCCGGCGGCTCCCCCACGACCAGCTCGAAGACGGACACCACCGAGGTGAAGACCAGGACGGGCATCGGGTTGCGGCGGCGGAAGACGAGCGCCCCGGCCACCAGGACCATCAGCACCACACTGCGCAGCTCGGGGGTGCGGCTGCCGAACTCCGGGCCGTGCCGCCCGTTCGGGTCGGCGAAGGACCCGGCGACCATGCAGATCAGCACGACCGCGGCCAGCGCGCCGTCCAGCGCCAGCGGATGCGCGCGGAGCCAGTGCTGGGTGCGGGCGAACCCGGTGGCGAGTGAGGTCACATCGAGCAACGGTACGGCGTGCCGCGGCAGCCGCGTACACCCGCGAGCACAGCAGAGAACAGCAGAATGCCCCGCTCCGGATCAACGGGGCGGGGCACGCTGTCTGTTGGAGTGCGGAGGCCGGCCGGGGGCCGTCGGCCGGGGATCGTCAGCCCGGAATGAGGCCGTCGTCGCCGAGCAGTTCCCGTACGTCTTCGAGCGTCGCGTCCGGAGCGGGAAGGATCAGCTCGGACGGCTCCAGGGAGTCGTCCGGCAGCGGCTCGCCGAGCTCCCGGACCTTCCCCAGGAGCGCGTGCAGAGTGCGGCGGAAGCCGGGGCTGTCGCCGCTCTCCATCTCGGCCAGCAGCTCGTCGTCGAGCTTGTTCAGTTCGGTGAGATGGCTCTCGGCCACCTCCAGCTGACCCTCCCCCATGATCCGTACGATCATGACGAGTCCCTACTGCTTGTCGAACTTCGGGCGGTTCTGCTGCGAAGCGGCGTCCTGCGTGCCGTTGCCGCCTTCGATCGCCTGCTGCGAGGAGCTCGGGCCGCCCGCCAGCTCGGCCTTCATCCGCTGCAGCTCCAGCTCTACATCAGTACCACCGGAGATGCGGTCCAGCTCGGCGGCGATGTCGTCCTTCGCCATCCCGGACTGGTCGTCCAGGGCGCCGGAGGCCAGCAGCTCGTCGATCGCGCCGGCCCTGGCCTGCAGCTGCGCGGTCTTGTCCTCGGCCCGCTGGATCGCCAGGCCGACGTCGCCCATCTCCTCGGAGATACCGGAGAAGGCCTCGCCGATCCGGGTCTGTGCCTGGGCCGCTGTGTAGGTGGCCTTGATGGTCTCCTTCTTCGTACGGAAGGCGTCGACCTTGGCCTGCAGCCGCTGGGCCGCGAGGGTGAGCTTCTCCTCCTCGCCCTGCAGCGTCTGGTGCTGCGTCTCGAGGTCGGTGACCTGCTGCTGGAGCGAGGCACGGCGGGACAGCGCCTCACGCGCCAGGTCCTCACGGCCGAGCGCCAGCGCCTTGCGGCCCTGGTCCTCCAGCTTGGTCGACTGTCCCTGCAGCTGGTTCAGCTGCAATTCCAGCCGCTTGCGGGAGGTCGCCACATCGGCGACTCCGCGGCGCACCTTCTGCAGCAGTTCCAGCTGCTTCTGGTACGAGTAATCGAGGGTCTCGCGCGGATCCTCGGCCCGGTCAAGGGCCTTGTTTGCCTTCGCGCGGAAGATCATCCCCATACGCTTCATGACACCGCTCATGGGCTTCGCGCGCCCCCTTCTGACGGACTCAGCTTCAGCACTCCAACAGAACCCACAGTACGGGCCCTGCATCCATTACCGCACTGTTCGGGAGCGGATGCGCTCCTCCCCAAGGACGACTGCTCACGGGGCCGATCAGGCCCAAGGAGTAGGTGACCGTCAGGGAAACCACGGGTGACGTCCGCTCTGTCCGGCTTGTGACCGGCTTCTGTTCTGTACTGACGCTCGGTGTTGCCGGATCGTTCCCCACCGGCGTTGGGTCCATGCCTTCCACCCCGTACCCTTGGGCTTTGTGTTTGGTAGCCGTTCCAAGGAAGAGAAGTCCCCCACCGCCAAGGTGCAGGTAGACCTCTCCAAGCAGCCCCGCGACCCCGAGGCCCCGAAGGGCCGCCCCACGCCCAAGCGCAGTGAGGCCCAGACCCAGCGTCGCCGTGCCTCCAGCGCGCCGGCCGACCGCAAGGAGGCCTCGAAGCGCCAGCGGGAGGCCCGCCGCGCCGACCTGGCCCGGCAGCGCGAGGCCCTCGCCAGCGGCGACGAACGGTATCTGCCGGCCCGTGACAAGGGACCGGTGCGCCGGTTCGTGCGGGACTTCGTCGACTCCCGCTTCTGCATCGCCGAGTTCTTCCTGCCGCTCGCGGTGGTGATCCTGGTCCTGAGCATGGTCCGGGTCGGCTCGCTGCAGAACATCGCACTGCTGCTGTGGCTCGGCGTGATCGTGCTGATCATCGTCGACTCCATCGGCCTGGCGTTCCGTATGAAGAAGCAGCTGAACGAGCGCTTCCCGAACGAGCCCAAGCGCGGGGCGGTCGCCTACGGCCTGATGCGTACGCTCCAGATGCGCCGACTGCGCCTGCCGAAGCCGCAGGTCAAGCGCGGAGAGCGGCCCTGAGCCCGGAGGTCTCCGGATTCGGGGGCGCTTCGGCCGAATGGCTGGCCGGGCTGGGCGGACTGCGCAACATGGTCCGCCAGGAGCTCGTCGCCCGGCAGCTCGACGAGCAGATAGCCGCGCGCTATCCGGTCGGACAGCGGCTGCGGATCCTCGACGTCGGCATGGGCCAGGGCACCCAGGCCCTGCGCCTGGCGCGGGCCGGTCACACCGTGACGGGCCTGGAGTCCGACGCCGAGATGCTCAAGGCGGCCCATGAGTCGCTGGCCGGCGAGCCGGCGGGGATCCGCGAGCGGGTCCGGCTGATCGAGGGCGACGGCCGCGAGACCGGGGTGCACTTCCTGCCCGGCAGCTTCGACGTGGTGCTCTGCCACGGGGTGCTGATGTATGTCCAGGAGCCGGACGCGATGCTCGCGGGGCTGGCCAGAATGCTCGCGCCGGGGGGCCTGCTCTCCCTGCTGGTACGCAACGGCGACGCGCTCGCCATGCGGCCCGGCCTCGCCGGGGACTGGCCGGGGGCACTGACCGCCTTCGACTCGGACACGTACACCAACCGGCTCGGGCTGTCGGTGCGGGCGGACCGCCTGGAGGCGCTGACGGCGACCCTGGCGGGGATCGCGGCGCCGCTGCACGCCTGGTACGGCGTCCGGGTCTTCACCGACAACGTGCCGAACGACGCCCAGCTGCCCGCCGCGACGGAGCTGGAACGGCTGCTGGCCGCGGAGGACCGGGCGGGGCGCACGGAGCCCTACCGCCGGGTGGCGGCGCTCCTGCATCTGTGCGGAGTACGGGGCTGAGGACGCGGCTGCGGACACGACCTAGGCCGCATCCGGCCGAATTCGTGGCTGAATTCGGCTTCGGCACAGGCATGTTGGGGCTTTTCGCGTCCTCACTCAAGTGACCACCGCAGAAGCCACAGAGAAGCCGCCCGTCAGACTCCCGGCCCGGGAAACCTGGCGGGCGCTGTACACACATTTCCGGCCGCACCGCTGGGTCGTGGCGCTCGGCGCGTCCCTGGCCCTGGTGGGCACGGTGACCGCCCTCGCCCAGCCGCTCGCCGCCAAGTCCCTGGTCGACAAGCTCGGCCAGGACGAGTCGATCACCGGCGTCCTGCTGCTGCTCACCGCCCTGGTGGTGCTCGGCACGGCCATCGAGGCGGTGGGCACGTACATCCTGGAGCGCACCGCCGAGTCCGTGGTCCTGGCCGCACGCCGCTCGCTGATCGGGCGGCTGCTGCGGCTGAAGCTGCCCGAGGTGGAGCGCACCCAGCCCGGCGATCTGATGTCCCGCGTCACCTCCGACACCACGCTGCTGCGCGCGGTGACCACCCAGTCGATCGTCTCGGCGGCGACCGGCGGGCTCGCCTTCCTCGCCACGATCGTGATGATGGGCCTGATGGACGTGGTCCTGCTCGGCGTGACGCTCGGCGTGATCGTGCTGATCGGCGGCTGTGTCGGCCTGCTGATGCCGAAGATCGCGCAGGCGACGAAGCGCTCGCAGGAGGCGGTCGGCGAGATATCCACCGTGCTGGAGCGAGCCTTCGGAGCCTTCCGTACGGTCAAGGCCTCGGGCGCCGAGGAGCGCGAGACGGAGGTCGTGGCCAAGGCCGCGCGGGAGGCGTGGCGGCACGGCGTACGGTCCGCGAAGTGGCAGTCGGCGGCCTGGTCGTCGGTGGGCCTGGCGGTGCAGGTGTCGTTCCTTGCGGTATTGGGGATCGGCGGGGCGCGGGTCGCCTCGGGCGCGATCTCCGTCTCGACGCTGGTGGCCTTCCTGCTGTTTCTCTTCTATCTGATCGACCCGGTGTCGAAGCTGGTGGAGGCGGCCTCGCAGTACCAGGTGGGCTCGGCGGCGATCGCGCGGATCGTGGAGGCGGAGCGGCTGGAGACGGAGACGCTGACACCGCCTCAGGGCGTCCCCGGCACGGGGCCCGCGTCGGTCGTCTTCAAGGACGTCACCTTCCGCTACCGGGACGATCTTCCCTATGTCCATCAGGGCGTCTCCTTCGAGGTGCCCGGCGCGGGGATGACGGCGTTCGTCGGCCCGTCGGGCGCGGGCAAGACGACGGTCTTCGGGCTGATCGAGCGCTTCTACGAGGCGGGCGGCGGCCGGATCCTCGTGGACGGCAAGGACATACGGGACTGGCCGCTGGCCGATCTGCGGGCCTCGATCGGCTATGTCGAGCAGGACGCTCCGGTTCTGTCGGGAACGCTGCGCGAGAACCTGGTCTTCGCGGCGCCGGGCGCGAGCGAGGAGCAGATCCGGGACGTTCTCGTACGGGCCAGGCTCGATGCTCTGGTTGACCGGCTGCCGGACGGTCTCGAGACGGTGGTCGGGCACCGCGGTTCCAAGCTCTCGGGCGGCGAGCGGCAGCGGGTGGCGATCGCGCGGGCGCTGCTGCGGCGGCCGCGGCTGCTGCTTCTGGACGAGGCGACCTCGCAGCTGGACGCGGTCAACGAGATGGCGCTGCGGGATGTGGTCGCCGAGGTGTCGCGCGAGGTGACCGTGCTGGTGGTGGCCCACCGGCTGTCGACGGTGACGCTGGCGGACCGGATCGTGGTGATGGACGCGGGGAAGGTGCGAGCGGTGGGGACGCACGGGGAGCTGGTGGCGTCGGATCCGCTGTACGGGGAGCTGGCGGCGACGCAGTTCCTGGCGACGGCGCGCTGATCTGGGCGGGGCGGGGGGCGCCTGCGGCGGGCCTGTTCCCCACCCCGCCCCTTCCCGCAACCCGGGGCCCTGCCCCCGGACCCCCGCTCCTCAAGCGCCGGAGGGGCTGAAGCTCAGCCCCTCCGGCTGACGAACCTGAGCCCTGTTACCCCTGGTCCGCGTGCAGGCTCATCGGGCCGTAGATCTTCGTGCCGTCCTCCGACAGCACCACCTGGTCCGCCCCGCCCTCCAGCAAGTCCTTCCAGACCTCGCCGATCCAGGACTCCGCGTCACCCTGCGTCGTGAACTCCTCCGGCTGCACCGCCGGCTGGACCTCCGTTCCGTCGGACTTCTCGAAACGCCACGTCCATGCCATGTCCGCCTCCCACTCCCAGGGGCCATCAGCTGATCACTGCTGCCCGCAGCGTAGCCGGGCGCGCACGCCCCGCGGTGACGCGGGAGGATCAGAGGCGTGGAACTCACACTGCTCGGCACCGGCGCGCCCGCCGGACTCCCCCGGCCCGACTGTCCGTGCGCCGTCTGCGCCACCGCGCGCGGGGCGTCCGCGCGGGCCGCCACCGCGCTGCTCGTGGACGGGGCCCTGCTGCTCGATCTCACGCCCGCCGCCGCCCTGGCCGCCGCGCGGGCGGGGCATTCCCTCGTCGGCGTACGGCAGGTGCTGCTGACGCATCCGCACGACGGGCCCGCGGTCGATCTGCCCGCCGGGCTGCCCGCGGCCGGGCGGGTGCCGGACGGGCGGGAGTTGACGCTGATCAGCGGGCACCGGGTGCGGGCCGTGTCGATGGACAACCCGGGCACGGGGTACGAGGTGACGTCGCCGGACGGCGAGCGGTTGCTGTATCTGCCCCCGGGCGGCGCACCCGCGGGTCTCGCGGAGGGCCTGGCCGCGTACGAGATGGTCGTCGGCGATGTCGTGGGGCGGCCCGACGCGATCGCCCGGCTGCGCGCGTCCGGGGCGATCGGCCCGACCACCGATGTCGTCGCCGTGCACCTGGACCACGACGTTCCCGGCGGCGTCCCGGAGCTGGCTCGCCGGCTCGCGGCCGCGGGTGCGCGGGCCGTGCCCGACGGGACGACGCTGATCGTGGGCGAGTACCACGCCGTACCGGATCTCCCCCGCCGCACCCTTGTCACCGGCGGCGCCCGCTCGGGCAAGTCGCTGGAGGCCGAGCGCAGGCTGGAGACCTTCCCCGAGGTGCTGTACGTCGCGACGGGCGGCGGCCGGGAGGGGGACACCGAGTGGGCATCCCGGGTGTCCCTGCACCGCGAGCGCCGTCCCGGCTCCTGGCGTACGGCAGAGACCTGCGATCTCGTACCCCTGCTCGCCGAGGACGGGCCGCCGCTGCTGATCGACTGTCTGTCGCTGTGGCTGACCGACGCGATGGACAAGGTGGGCGCCTGGGACGACGCGACCTGGGACACGGGCGGCGAGGACGCGCTGCGCGAGCGGGTCGCCGAGCTGGTCGCTGCCGTACGGGCCACCTCCCGCACCGTCGTCGCGGTGACCAACGAGGTCGGCAGCGGCGTCGTGCCCGCCACCGCGTCGGGCCGCCGCTTCCGCGACGAACTGGGCCGTCTCAACGCCGCTTTCGCCGACGAGTGCGAGCACCTCCTGCTGGTCGTCGCGGGCCAGGCCATCGTGCTGCGCAGCTGACGGGCGCCGCACGGACACGGCATGGCTGCCGGTACTGTTCGGCGAATGAGCAGGCTGAATCTCGATGACTTCTCCGATCTGATCGAGCGCCCCGACAGCGGCATCCGGCGTGACGCCGAGGAACGCCGGGAGCGGCTGATCGTGACGCCCGGTTCCCTCGGGCGGCTCGACGAGCTGGGCGAGTGGCTCTCCACCGCGCAGGCCTCGGTGCCGGTCAGGCCCATCGTGCAGCCGCGAGTGGTGCTCTTCGCCGGTGATCACGGAGTGGCCCAACTGGGCGTCTCCGCCCGGGAGTCCGGCTCCGCGCACCGGCTCGTGCGCGCCACGCTGGAGGGCGGGAGCCCGGTCGCCGTGCTGGCCCGCCGGGCGGGTGTGCCGGTGCGGATCGTGGACGCCGGTCTGGACTGCGACCCGGAGCTGCTGCCCGAGGAGGTCGTACGCCACCGGGTGCGGCGCGGCAGCGGACGGATCGACATCGAGGACGCGATGACGATCGAGGAGACCGAGGCGGCCGTACGCCTGGGCATGGCGATCGCCGACGAGGAGGCCGACTCCGGCACGGATCTGGTCGTACTCGGCGATCTGAGCGTCGGCGGCACCACGCCCGCTTCCACACTGATCGCCGCGCTGTGCGGCACCGACGCCTCGGTGGTGACCGGCCGCGGCGGCGCGGGCATCGACGATCTGGCGTGGATGCGCAAGTGCGCGGCGATCCGCGACGCGCTGCGCCGCGCCCGGCCGGTGCTGGGTGATCAGCTGGAGCTGCTGGCGGCGGTGGGCGGCGCGGATCTGGCAGCGACGACCGGCTTCCTGCTGCAGAGCGCGGTACGCCGGATGCCGGTGATCCTCGACGGAGTCGTATCGGCGGCGTGTGCGCTGGTCGGGCAGCGTGCCGCGTTCCGCGCGCCGGACTGGTGGCTCGCGGGCCAGGTGAGCGGCGAACCGGCGCAGGCGAAGGCACTGGACCGGATGGCGCTCAACCCGCTGCTCGATCAGGGCGTCACTGTGGGCGAAGGAACCGGGGCATTGCTCGCGCTCCCCCTCGTGCAGGCGGCTGCCGCGCTCGCGGCCGAACTGCCGGAGCGCACAGAGCCGGTGGAGAGCGATTCGGACTGACGCGACGGCGCGGCCGCCAGTAACCAGGCGACCGCGGCCTCGCCCATCTTGGCGCGTGATGCCCCATATCATCGCGTTTCATGGGAGAGGTCCGTTTGTCCAGCGTAGAGACGAGCCCCGGCACGAGCCGCAGCACCCACCGCTCACGGCGCAGCGCGGCGTTCGCCGTCTGGTATCTGCGCGCCGTGACGTTCATCAACCTCCTGAGCGCCGTCTGGGTCTCTCTCGGCCAGGATCTGCGGCGCCACAACATCGATGACTACTTCACGCCGTATCTGCTGACCGCGGGCTTCGCCTCCGGAGCCTTCACCCTCTTCCTGGCCATCACCATGCGCCGCCGCAAGCGGGCGGCGTGGATCCTCAACTTCGTACTGGCGGGGCTCTTTCTGCTGCTCTTCGTCCTCGCGATCGCCGTCGACCCCGAGATCCGCGAGCACGCCCAGAACTGGATGTCGCTCGGCCTGACCACCGCCTTCGTGCTCGCCCTGGCGCTCGGGCGGCGGGAGTTCTACGCGAAGGGCGACCGCTCCAACCCCCGGCTGGCCGCGGCCGTCGCCGCCGGCGGGCTGCTGGTCACCTCGCTGCTCGCCGCCATACTCGTCACCGCCACCAACTCCTCGACGGGCCACTCCACCTTCCTTGAGCGCTGGCGCTACGGCACGATGCGCCTGGTCTCACTCGCCGCCGACGACTCCCGCTTCGCCGGGATCGCGACGCCCGGCTGGGTGAACGTCACCATCAACGTCCTGTCCACGCTGCTGCTGCTCGCCGTGCTGTACGCGGCCTTCCGCTCCCGGCGGGCCGTCGACCCGCTCACCGAGGACGACGAGGAACGGCTGCGCGTGCTGCTCCAGCGCCACGGCGACCGGGACTCGCTCGGCTACTTCTCGCTGCGCCGGGAGAAGAGCGTGGTCTGGTCCCCCACCGGCAAGGCCGCCGTCGTCTACCGGGTCGTCGGCGGGGTCTCGCTCGCGTCGGGCGACCCCATCGGCGACCCGGAGGCCTGGCCCGGCGCGATCGCCCCCTGGCTGGCAGAGGCCCGCGAACACGGCTGGATCCCCGCCGTGATGGGCGCGAGCGAGGAAGCGGGCACCATCTACGCGCGGCACGGCCTGGACGCGCTGGAACTGGGCGACGAGGCGATCGTCGAGACCGACGACTTCACCCTGGACGGGCGCGCGATGCGGACCGTGCGGCAGGCCTGCAACCGGGTCAAGCGCGCCGGTTACGAGGTGCGGATCCGCCGCCACGAGGAGATCGCGCCCGAGGAGATGGACGTCCTTCTCCGGCGGGCGGACGACTGGCGCGACGGGGCCACCGAACGCGGCTTCTCGATGGCGCTCGGCCGGCTCGGCGATCCGGGCGACGGCCGCTGCGTGATACTCGAATGCACGGACGGCGACGGCGCGCTGCGGGCGGTGCTGAGCTTTGTGCCCTGGGGCCCCAAGGGCCTCTCGCTCGATCTGATGCGGCGTGACCGGGACTCCGAGAACGGCCTGATGGAGTTCATGGTCATCGAACTCCTGCAGCGCGCGAGCGAGATCGGGATCACACAGGTCTCGCTGAACTTCGCGATGTTCAGGTCGGTCTTCGAACGCGGCTCGAGGCTCGGCGCCGGTCCGGTGCTGAGGCTGTGGCGCTCCCTGCTCAGCTTCTTCTCCCGCTGGTGGCAGATCGAGTCGCTCTACCGCGCCAACGCCAAGTACCGACCGATCTGGGAGCCCCGTTTCATGCTCTTCGAGAAGAGCGCCGACCTGCTGCGCATCGGCATCGCCGCGGGCCGCGCCGAGGGCTTCCTGGAGGCGCCCGGTCTGCCCAAGTGGATGCACCGCAGACACCTGGAGACCAAGCGTTGAGCACACTGAACGCGTTCGCGCGCCGCGAGTGGGAGCCCCTGTACTCGACGCTTCGGACGGCGATCGTCACCAAGAAGTGGCGGGCCGTTCCGATGACGCTCGGGGCGGTCTGCCTCACCGCGCTCTTCCAGGTGGTGCAGAACCAGTCCTGGGGCTTCGGCCCCGTGCGCGACATCGGCTTCGTCAAGGCTGACGACCCGCTGTGGGTGGCCCTGCTGCGCACCCCGCTGTCGCTGTTCGTGCCCGCGCTGGACCTGCCGGTGTGGGGAGCGCTGGCACAGGTGCTGCTGGTGTTCGGGATCGCGGAGATCTGTCTGGGCGTGTGGCGGACGCTGGTCATCGCGTACGTGGCGACGCTGGCCGGGACGACGTACGCACGGATCGGCATCTCGCTCGGTCCCGACCATGTTCTCGGGCTGCCCCCCTCCGACGCCCAGGTCGTCGACACCGGGCCGTCCGCGGCCGTCATCGGTCTCGCGCTCTTCGTCTGCTGGCGCTACCACGCCTGGTTCACGGCCTCGCTGGTGATCGCCGCGATGATCATCGAGGTGCTGGTCAAGAACAACCTCGCGGGCAGGGAGCATCTGGCGGCGATCGTCGCCGTGTTCGCGGTGATCGGGATTTCGGCGCTACGACGGCGAAGGCGGCGCAGACTTCAGCGCTCGCGCACGGCGGGCCGGTCGGGCGCGCCGCCGATCAGGTCCTGAAGCTTGCGCCGTTTGCGGTCCCAGCGGCGGTCGTGGCGGAAGGAGCGCAGCCGGGCCTTGGCACGGGCCTTGGGCCGGTTGCGGTAGAAGCGCCGGGCCCAGGGCGAGCCGGGCCGGGCGAGACGTACCGCCCCGAACATCCCCACGAACGGCACCAGAACGCTGATGAGGGCCATCCGCGGCTTGCCCTTGAACATCGTGATGAGCACCAGCAGAAAGTTGATCACCAGCGTCAGGATCAGCGAGGCACGGTCCTGGCGTTCGTCGGCGCTCATGTCGTTGACGCCGAGCGGCGCGAAGCCGCTGAGGACCAGCAGCGCCAGGGCCGCGGCGAGCACCACGACCTCCACGCTCTGACGCCCCTGCTCGCTCCAGTAGACGTCGTCGAGATGGAGGATCAGCGCGAACTCGTCCAGGACGAGGCCCGCGCCCATGCCGAAGATGACCGCGCAGACGGCGGCGGCGACGCCGTGCCGTCCGCTGCCGACCGCGCCGAAGCCGCCGATGACGGTGAGGATGACGCCGGGGACTACATGGTGGATGTGCATGCCGCCGGGCGTGACGTTCCGGAACGGCCCGCGCCCCGCCCTGATCATCCGGACGATCGTGCGGGTGATCAGGAAGGTGAGCACGAACGAGGTCAGCGCGAGCAGCATCGGGAGCTTTCCCGGCTCTGTGATGTTGCGGTAAAACCAGTGACCCATGCCACCTGCTCCCGATATGTGGTTCTTGCGCAATTTACCCTCTGCCGGGCCGACTGGTGGGCCGGGCTACCCTTCGCCGGTGATCTCTTCGGCCGGTATACGTTTCGCCTTCGGCACCCTGACCGTCCTTCCGGTCCGCGTGAAGCGCTGGGACCGGGACGCGGCACGCACCGGAATGCTGTGCGCGCCGGTGGCCGGTCTGGTCGTGGGCCTGTGCGCGGCGGGCATCGGCGGAGTGCTGACGCTGCTGGGCTCGGGCCCGCTGCTCGCGGCCGTCGCCACCGTCGCCGTCCCGGCGGCGCTCACCCGCGGCCTCCATCTCGACGGCCTCGCCGACACGGCCGACGGTCTCGGCAGCGCCAAGCCCGCCGAGGACGCGCTGCGGATCATGAAGCAGTCGGACATCGGTCCGTTCGGGGTCATCACGCTGCTGTTCGTGCTGCTCGCGCAGGTCGCAGCGGTGGCCGGGCTGTACGCCGAGGGCTGGGCGTACGGCGCGCTCGGCGCGGCGGTCTCGGCCGTGACGGCCCGACTCGCCCTCACCCTCGCCTCCCGCACGGGCATCCCGGCGGCCCGCCCGGAGGGCCTGGGCGCGGCGGTCGCGGAAAGCGTTCCCGTACGCACCGGGCTGGCCGTCGCGGCACTGGTCACCGCAGGCTGCGCGGCCGCGGGCACGCTCCTGGGCGGATACGGCGCACTGCACCAGGCCGTGGCGGTCCTGGCCGGTCTGGGCGCGGCCCAACTCCTGCTGCGTCACTGCGTACGGCGCTTCGGCGGGGTGACCGGGGACGTCTTCGGCGCGCTGGCCGAGACCGCTGCGACGGCCGCGCTGATCGCGCTGGCCCTCGGTTAGCAGGGCTGGCGCCAGACCCCCAGTTCGTACTTCTTCAGCATCGAGCTGAGCTTCAGCCGCCGGGCCTCGGGACAGAACTCACTGGTCTTCAGCTCGTACTCGACATGGAAGACCGCCTTGCCCGCCTCGATGAACGGCGTCATCTCCTCGCACTCCTCGTGCTCCGCGCACTGTTCGTTGACCGCGAAGTCGAAGTCCCCCAGCAGCTGCGGAATCTGGTCCAGATCGTTCTTGAGGCCCACGGACATGCCGCGGTCGTGGGCGAGGCGGGCGATCAGGCGGTTGTAGCGCAGCTGGTCGGCGGCGGTGAGGGGGAAGCCGGTGGTGTTGGCGTAGCCGTCCATGTTGTCCGGCTCCACCGCGTCGAACCCCTTGGTGCGGCACATGTCGATGCGTGCCGCCATGAGGGGTTCGAGGATGTCGGTACGGCGGATGTCGAGCCAGCGCTCGCCGTCCCAGCCGTTGCCCTTGCCGAGAACCGACTTCGGGAACTTCCCGGCGTCCGGGCGGAAGTCCTCCCAGGCGCCGGTGGAGAGATAGCAGATGACCTTGCGGCCACGGCGGTGCAGATCGTCGACCGCGGCCTTCTGGTGGTCGAAGCCATCGATGTCGTACACCGGCACATCCACGGTCGGATCGAGCCTGCCGCTGAGCTGCCACTGCCAGGCCACACCGGGCTCGGGCTGCCAGCGCCCGGCGGTCGGCCCGGGGGTCGGCCTGTCGCTGTGAGGTGATGTGGTGCAGCCCGCGAGTACGAGCAGGAGCAGCGCCGGCAGCAGCGGCAGACGTCTCGGGCCGCGGGGCCGTTCGGCGGGATGCTCGTCGTAGGGCGCCGGCACGTTCTTCACGGAATGCTTCTCGGACACAGGCGAAGCGTACGGAGGACCCGGGGGAGATGATGCGAAGGAGCCCCTTGCTCCCTCGCCCGAACGGGGCGAGTGTGACCGAGGTCTCGCCACCCCGGCGCAGAACATGACAGAGGCGCCACGGACGGGTGAACCACCGCCGCCGTGAGCGAGACATGTGACCGCGCGTAGGCTCTTGCCCGGCGTGGGATGCCGATCCATCCCCTGTACACGGCTCTACGGCCCCGGAACTCAACGGAAGCGAGATTTCACCACCGTGACTGCTCTCACTCTCAGCACCGCCGGCGCGGCGACGCTCCGCGCCGACGCCCTCGTCGTCGGGGTCGCCAAGGGCGCCAAGGGCCCGGTCGTCGCGCCGGGCGCCGAGGCCGTGGACAAGGCGTTCGACGGAAAGCTCGCCTCCGTGCTGGAAACCCTCGGCGCCTCGGGTGCCGAGGGCGAGGTGACCAAGCTCCCGGCCCCCTCCTCACTCAAGGTGCCGGTCATCATGGCCGTCGGCCTGGGCCCGGTCCCCGAGAAGGACGAGGCGTTCACCGCCGAATCGCTCCGCCGTGCCGCGGGCGTCGCCGCCCGCGCGCTGGCCGGTTCGAAGAAGGCCGCCTTCGCGCTGCCCGTCGAGGCGTCCGAGGACGCGGAGGCCATCGCTGAGGGCGCGCTGCTCGGCGCGTACTCCTTCACCGCCTACCAGGGCGGCGAGAAGGACGCGAAGAACGCCAAGACCGGCAACGGCAACGGCCCGAAGCAGCCGCTCGCCGAGGTCGCCCTGCTCGGCGCCAAGCCGCGCGACAAGGCGTACAAGGCCGCGGCCGAGCGCGCGATCGCGCTGACCGAGGAGATCAACCGCGCCCGCGACCTGGTCAACACCCCGCCGAACGACCTCACCCCCGAGGCCTTCGCCGCCGTGGCCACCGCCGCCGGCAAGGAGCACGGCATCAAGGTCCAGGTCCTGGACGAGAAGGCGCTCCTCAAGGGCGGCTTCGGCGGCATCCTCGGCGTCGGCCAGGGTTCGCAGAACCCGCCGCGCCTGGTCAAGCTCTCCTACACCCACTCCAAGGCGGCCAAGACGCTCGCCCTGGTCGGCAAGGGCATCACCTACGACTCGGGCGGCATCTCGCTCAAGCCGGCCGGCCACAACGAGACGATGAAGTGCGACATGAGCGGCGCCGCCGCGGTGTTCGCCGCCGTCGTCGCGGCCGCCCGTCTGGGTCTGGCCGTCAATGTCACCGGCTGGCTCGCGCTCGCCGAGAACATGCCGTCGGGTTCGGCCACCCGCCCCGGCGACGTGCTGCGTATGTACAGCGGCAAGACGGTCGAGGTGCTCAACACCGACGCCGAGGGCCGTCTCGTTCTGGGCGACGCGCTCACCAGGGCCTGTGAGGAGAACCCGGACGCGATCGTCGACGTGGCGACGCTGACCGGCGCGATGGTGATGGCACTGGGCAACCGCACCTTCGGCATCATGGCGAACGACGACGCCTTCCGTACCTCGATCCACGAGATCGCGGAGGAGGTCGGCGAGCAGTCCTGGCCGATGCCGCTCCCCACCGAGCTGCGCAAGGGCATGGACTCCCCGACCGCCGACATCGCCAACATGGGTGAGCGGATGGGCGGCGGCCTGGTGGCCGGCCTGTTCCTGAAGGAGTTCGTGGGCGAGGGCATCACCTGGGCGCACCTGGACATCGCGGGCCCGGCCTTCCACGAGGGCGCGCCGTTCGGCTACACCCCCAAGGGCGGCACCGGCTCGGCGATCCGCACGCTGGTGAAGCTGGCCGAGCGCACGGCCGACGGCGACCTGGGCTAGTCACCGCCGGGCCCGGACCCCGGACCCGTGCCCGATCGCAGGCGGAGGGAATCTTTGAGCCCGTACTGCGTTTGAGGACACGGAGGTCCAGGGTCCGGGCCCGCGGTAGGGGGATACCCCTAAACCGGCCCCGGGTCCCGCCGTCCGTCAACAAGTGCGAAGATGGGTTCTCGGCAGGACAGGGCCCCACCACAGGGCCGAAGAAACAGCGGCCGAACACCAGCCGCCGCCCGGTCACAGAGGACCGGCGACCGGCGCACATGCATGGAGGACGTGACGTGGCGAACGACGCCAGCACCGTTTTCGACCTAGTGATCCTCGGCGGTGGTAGCGGCGGTTACGCTGCGGCGCTGCGTGGAGCTCAGCTGGGCCTGGACGTCGCCCTGATCGAGAAGGGCAAGGTCGGCGGCACCTGCCTGCACAACGGATGCATCCCCACGAAGGCACTGCTGCACGCCGGCGAAATCGCCGACCAGGCTCGTGAGGCCGACCAGTTCGGCGTCAAGGCCGCCTTCGAGGGCATCGACATGGCGGCGGTCCACAAGTACAAGGACGAGGTGATCTCGGGCCTGTACAAGGGTCTCCAGGGTCTGATCGCCTCCCGCAAGGTCACCTACATCGAGGGCGAGGGCCGGCTGTCCTCCCCCACCTCCGTCGACGTCAACGGCCAGCGCGTCCAGGGCCGCCACGTCCTTCTCGCCACCGGCTCCGTACCGAAGTCGCTGCCGGGCCTGGAGATCGACGGCAACCGCATCATCTCCTCGGACCACGCGCTGGTGCTGGACCGCGTCCCGCAGTCCGCGATCGTGCTGGGCGGCGGCGTCATCGGCGTCGAGTTCGCCTCCGCGTGGAAGTCCTTCGGCTCCGACGTCACCGTCATCGAGGGCCTGAAGCACCTCGTCCCGGTCGAGGACGAGAACAGCTCGAAGCTTCTTGAGCGCGCGTTCCGCAAGCGCGGCATCAAGTTCAACCTGGGCACCTTCTTCGAGAAGGCCGAGTACACCGCGGACGGCGTGCGCGTCACGCTCGCGGACGGCAAGGCCTTCGAGGCCGAGGTGCTGCTCGTCGCCGTCGGCCGCGGTCCCGTCTCCGCCGGTCTCGGCTACGAGGAGCAGGGCGTCGCGATGGAGCGCGGCTATGTCCTGGTCGACGAGTACATGCAGACGAATGTCCCCACGATCTCCGCGGTCGGCGACCTCGTCCCGACCCTCCAGCTCGCGCACGTCGGCTTCGCCGAGGGCATCCTGGTTGCAGAGCGGCTGGCCGGTCTGAAGACCGTTCCGATCGACTACGACGGTGTGCCCCGGGTGACGTACTGCCACCCCGAGGTCGCCTCCGTGGGCATCACCGAGGCCAAGGCCAAGGAGATCTACGGTGCGGACAAGGTCGTCGCCCTGAAGTACAACCTCGCGGGCAACGGCAAGAGCAAGATCCTCAAGACCGCGGGCGAGATCAAGCTCGTCCAGGTCAAGGACGGTGCCGTGGTCGGCGTCCACATGGTCGGTGACCGTATGGGCGAGCAGGTCGGTGAGGCTCAGCTGATCTACAACTGGGAGGCTCTGCCGGCCGAGGTCGCGCAGCTCATCCACGCGCACCCGACGCAGAGCGAGGCGCTCGGCGAGGCCCACCTGGCACTCGCGGGCAAGCCCCTGCACTCCCACGACTGAGCCCCCGCGGGCCCGACGACCACTTCCGCACATTCGTTAGGAGCAACAGAAACCATGTCGGTTTCCGTAACCCTTCCGGCGCTCGGCGAGAGCGTCACCGAGGGCACTGTCACCCGCTGGCTGAAGGCCGAGGGCGAACGAGTCGAGGCCGACGAGCCGCTGCTCGAGGTGTCGACCGACAAGGTCGACACCGAGATCCCGGCCCCGGCCGCGGGCATCCTCGCCTCCATCAAGGTCGCCGAGGACGAGACCGTCGAGGTCGGCGCCGAGCTGGCGATCATCGACGACGGCAGCGGCGCGCCCGCCGCCGCCCCGGCTCCGGCTGCCGCCGAGGCCCCCACCGCCGTGGCCGAGACCCCGGCCGCCCCCGCCGCTCCGGCCCCGGCCGCCGAGGCTCCGGCCCCGGCCGCCGAGCCCGCTCCGGCTGCTGCCCCCGCGGGCGGCGCCACCGGTACGGACGTCGTCCTTCCGGCGCTCGGCGAGAGCGTCACCGAGGGCACCGTCACCCGCTGGCTCAAGCAGGTCGGCGAGAGCGTCGAGGCCGACGAGCCGCTGCTCGAGGTCTCCACGGACAAGGTCGACACCGAGATCCCGGCCCCGGCTTCCGGTGTGCTGCTGGAGATCACCGTCGGTGAGGACGAGACCGCGGAGGTCGGCGCCAAGCTGGCCGTGATCGGCGCCGCGGGTGCGGCTCCGGCCGCGGCTCCCGCGCCCGCCGCCCCGGCCCCGGCCGCTGCTCCGGCTCCGGCTGCTCCCGCCCCTGCCCCGGCTCCGGCTGCCCCTGTGGCTCCCGCGGCCCCGGCGGCTCCGGCTCCGGTCGCTGCCCCCGCGCCGGCCCCGGTCGCCGCTCCGGCTCCGGTCGCCCCGGCCCCGGCTGCTCCGGCCGCGCCCGCCGCCGAAGCGAGCGACGCGTACGTGACCCCCCTGGTCCGTAAGCTCGCCGCCGAGAACGGCGTTGACCTGGCCTCGGTCAAGGGCACCGGCGTCGGTGGCCGTATTCGCAAGCAGGACGTCGTCGCAGCCGCGGAGGCCGCCAGGGCCGCCGCTGCCGCTCCGGCTCCTGCCGCCGCCGCACCGGCCGCCGCGAAGGCTCCGGCCCTCGAGGTGTCCCCGCTGCGTGGTCAGACGGTCAAGATGACCCGCATGCGCAAGGTCATCGGCGACAACATGATGAAGGCCCTGCACACTCAGGCCCAGCTGACCTCGGTCGTCGAGGTCGACATCACCAAGGTGATGAGGCTGCGCAACCAGGCCAAGGACGCCTTCGCCGCCCGTGAGGGCGTCAAGCTGTCCCCGATGCCGTTCTTCGTCAAGGCCGCTGCCCAGGCGCTGAAGGCCCACCCGGTCATCAACGCCCGGATCAACGAGGACGAGGGCACCATCACGTACTTCGACTCGGAGAACATCGGCATCGCCGTGGACTCCGAGAAGGGTCTGATGACGCCGGTCATCAAGGGCGCGGGCGACCTGAACCTGGCCGGTATCTCCAAGGCCACCGCCGACCTGGCCGGCAAGGTCCGCGGCAACAAGATCACTCCGGACGAGCTGTCCGGCGCGACCTTCACCATCAGCAACACCGGCTCGCGCGGCGCCCTGTTCGACACGGTCATCGTGCCGCCGAACCAGGCCGCCATCCTGGGCATCGGCGCCACCGTCAAGCGTCCGGCGGTCATCGAGACCGCCGAGGGCACCGTCATCGGCGTCCGTGACATGACGTACCTGGCGCTCTCCTACGACCACCGCCTGGTGGACGGCGCCGACGCGGCCCGCTACCTGACGGCCGTCAAGGCGATCCTCGAGGCGGGCGAGTTCGAGGTCGAACTCGGCCTGTAGGGCTCAACAGCAGTACGACGGCGCCCCGTCCGGAGTTGTTCCGGACGGGGCGCCGTATTGTCAGGGGTGCCAGATCATTTCCGGAGGAGCCCTCATGACCCCGCCCGTCGTCCACTCGCTGCGCGAACAGATCCGCGAGCACATCGTGGAGGGGATCGTCAGCGGCCGCTGGAAGCCCGGCGAGCGGATCGTGGAGCGGCGCATCGCGACCGAGCTGCAGGTCTCCCAGACGCCCGTGCGCGAGGCGCTGCGGGAGCTGGAGAGCCTGCGGCTGATCGAGTCGGCGCCCAACAAGGGCGTACGCGTACGGAACCTCACCGCCGCCGATCTGGAGGAGAGCTACCCCGTACGGGCCGGTCTGGAGCAGATCGCCGCCGAGCTGGCGGCCGGGCGTCTCGCCGACGACTGCTCGGCGCTCGAACCGCATGTGGCGGCGCTGTACGAGGCGGACCGGGCCGGGGACTCGGCGGCGCAGGTGCGGCACACGGTCTCCTTCCACCGGGAGCTGGTACGGGCCGCGCGCAACGGCGTACTGCTGCACACCTGGGAGGGGCTGGGCATCGAGGTGTTCACGGCTCTGTCCATCCGGTGGCTGGGGACGGTGCAGAAGTCGTACGCGGAGGAGCACGAGGAACTGGTGGCGGCGTTCCGGCGGCGCGACCCGGAGATCGGCACGCTGGTCAAGGCCCACGTCCTGGGCTGCGCGCCGCGAGCCTGATTTTCGGCCCGTCCGGAGGACGAACACACAGGGTGACCGGGCGAATGGCGGCGACCCGCGTCTGCCGGAAACGCCCCGTTTCGTGACGGCACCCTGTGCCCCATTTCGCGGCACTGGATGCCAATTTCCCGCCAAGCTTTGATCGATCATCGATCAGGGACTTACAGTCGTCTCCGGGTCCACCGACCCACCCGCCCTGTCCTGCCAGACACGGCACCCCCTATCTCCACCCCCCTCCTGTCCGGAAGGCGGCGACCATGCCCGACCCCGTACGCGTACGCAAGCTTCCGAGCGAGCTCGACCAGCTCCCGGACCGCGACGCCGAGGAAACCGCCGAGTGGGCGGCGTCTCTCGACGCCGTCACGGAGCACGCAGGACCGCACCGCGCCGCGTATCTGATGCGCCGTACCCTCCAGCACGCCGAGACGGCCGGAGTTCCCGTGCCCCGGCTGCTGGAGACGGACTACGTCAACACCATCCCCACCTCCGCCGAGCCCGCGTTCGACGGTGACGAGGCGATGGAGGCCCGCATCACCGCGTGGAACCGCTGGAACGCGGCCGCGATGGTCACCCGCGGCTCCCGCTTCGGCGTCGGCGGCCACATCGCCACCTTCGCCTCCGCCGCCTGGCTCTACGAGACCGGCTTCAACCACTTCTTCCGCGGCAAGGAGGGCGACGGCAGCGGCGACCAGCTCTACATCCAGGGCCACGCGTCCCCCGGTATCTACGCCCGCGCCTTCCTCGACGGACGCCTCACCGAGGCGCACCTCGACAACTTCCGCCAGGAGGCCGGCGGCAACGGCCTCCCCTCCTACCCGCACCCTCGGCGCCTGCCGTGGCTGTGGGAGTTCCCGACCGTCTCCATGGGCCTCGGCCCGCTCTCCGCGATCTATCAGGCGCGGTTCAACCGCTATCTGCACAATCGCGGGATCAAGGACACGGCGAACTCGCACGTCTGGGCCTTCCTCGGCGACGGTGAGATGGACGAGCCCGAGTCGACCGCCGCCCTCGCGCTCGCGTCGCGTGAGCGGCTGGACAACCTGACCTTCGTCATCAACTGCAACCTGCAGCGCCTCGACGGCCCGGTCCGCGCCAACTTCAAGATCGTGCAGGAGCTGGAGGCGCAGTTCCGCGGCGCCGGCTGGAATGTCGTCAAGTCGCTCTGGGGCTCCGCCTGGGACGAGCTGTTCCAGCTGGACACGACGGGCGCGCTGGTGCGCCGCCTGCGCGAGGTCCCGGACGCGCAGTTCCAGACGTACGCCACCCGCGACGTCGCGTACATCCGCGAGCACTTCTTCGGCGCCGAGCCCGCGCTCGTCGAGCTGGCGAAGCTGATCAGCGACGCGAAGATCGCCGAGTGCTTCTACACCTCCCGCGGCGGCCACGAGGCCCGCAAGGTGTACGCGGCGTACCGCGCGGCCGTCGAGCACAAGGGCGCGCCGACCGTGATCCTCGCGCAGACGGTGAAGGGCTACACCCTCGGCAAGGGCTTCGAGTCCAAGAACGCCAACCACCAGATGAAGAAGCTGACGACCGACGAGTTCAAGGGCATGCGTGATCTGCTCGGACTCCCGATCGCGGACAGCGCCTTCGCCGACGGCCTGGTGCCCTACGGCCACCCCGGCGCCGACTCCGCCGAGGTCCGCTATCTCCAGGAGCGCCGCGCCGCCCTCGGGGGCCCGGCCCCGGCCCGCCGGGTGCACGCGGTCGCGCTGCCCGCACCGGAGGAGCGTGGCTTCAAGGCGCTCGAAAAGGGCTCAGGCAAGCAGGAGATGGCCACCACCATGGCCTTCGTACGCCTGGTCAAGGACCTGATGCGGGACAAGGAGACCGGCAGGCGCTGGGTCCCGATCGTCCCGGACGAGGCCCGCACCTTCGGTATGGAGTCGCTCTTCCCGTCGGCCGGCATCTACTCCCCGCTGGGCCAGACGTACGAGCCGGTCGACCGCGACCAGTTGATGTACTACAAGGAGGCCAAGGACGGCCAGATCCTCAACGAGGGGATCACCGAGGCCGGAGCCATGGCCGACTTCATCGCTGCGTCGACGTCGTACGCGACGCACGGCGAGCCGATGATCCCCTTCTACATCTTCTACTCGATGTTCGGCTGGCAGCGCACGGCGGACCAGATGTGGCAGCTCGCCGACCAGCTCGGCAAGGGTTTCATCGTCGGCGCGACGGCCGGTCGTACGACGCTGACCGGTGAGGGCCTGCAGCACGCCGACGGCCACTCGCATCTGATCGCGTCCACGAACCCGGCGTCGCTCAACTACGACCCGGCCTTCGCGTACGAGATCGCGGTCATCGTCAAGGACGGTCTGCGCCGGATGTACGGCCCCGACGCGGAGAACGTCTTCTACTACCTGACGGTCTACAACGAGCCGAAGGTGCAGCCCGCGATGCCTCAGGGCGTCGAGGAGGGCATCCTGCGCGGTCTCTACCGCTTCAAGGAGGGCGCGCCCGCCACCGCCGACGCGCCGCGGCTCCAGCTCCTCGCCTCAGGCACGGCGATCCACTGGGCCCTTGAGGCGCAGGAACTGCTCAGCGCCGACTGGGGAGTCACGGCCGACGTCTGGTCCGCGACCTCGTGGGGCGAGCTGCGCCGGGACGCGCTGGAGGCCGACGAGGCGCTGCTCCACGGCGAGCAGCGCACCCCGTACGTCACTCAGGCACTGGAGGGAGCGGCGGGCCCGGTCCTGGCGGTGTCCGACTGGATGCGCCAGGTCCCCGACCAGATCAGCCAGTGGGTCGAGCAGGACTACTCCTCGCTCGGCACGGACGGCTTCGGCCTCTCGGACACGCGTGCGGCGGCCCGCCGCCACTTCGGCGTGGACGCCCAGTCGATCACGGTCGCGGCGCTGGCTCAGCTGGCCAAGCGCGGTGAGGTCCCGGCCTCGGCGGTGAAGGAGGCGCGCGAGCGCTACGGCCTGTAAAGGCCACGGATTCCATGGCGAAGGGGCGGCGCGGTGCGCGCCGCCCCCTTCGTGGTCAGACCTGGACGACCGTCGTCCCCGGCATCGAGACGCTGACCTTGACGGCGCGCGCATCACCGACCGGCTCGCGTTGAACTCCCATGCATCGAAGTTACTAACCGCAGTCGCAAGGCTGATCGTTTCAGCAGCCCGGCGCTTCCCTGACCGGGAGCGCATCGCAGTCCGTGCGCCGATCGTCCGCCCCGCGCGCCCCCCACCCATGACAATGTCTCCATGCGCGCCGCCCGGCTGATCAAGATGGTTCTGCTCCTCCAGGCCAGGGCCTCGATGACCGGGGCCGAGCTGGCACACGAGCTGGACGTGTCGGAGCGGACCATCACCCGGGACGCGCTCGCCCTGTCGGAGGCCGGGGTACCGGTCTACGCCGACCGTGGCCGGGCCGGCGGCTACCGGCTCGTCGGCGGCTACCGCACCCGGCTCACCGGGCTCGCGCGCAGTGAGGCCGAGGCCCTGTTCCTGTCGGGGCTGCCGGGCGCGCTGCGGGAGATGGGCCTTCAGGACGCGGCGTCCGCGGCGCGCCTGAAGGTGTCCGCGGCGCTGCTGCCCTCACTGCGCGACGCCCCGCAGAACGCGGCGCAGCGCTTCCATCTCGATGCCCCCGGCTGGTACCAGGAGCCGCGGACGCCGGATCTGCTGCCCGCCGTCGCGGAGGCGGTGTGGGACGACCGACGGATCAGGGCCCGCTACCGGCGTCAGGACGCCGAGGTGGAGCGGGAGTTGGAGCCGTACGGACTCGTGCTCAAGGCGGGCGTCTGGTATCTGTGCGCCCGCGCGGGCACGGCCTTCCGGGTGTACCGGATCGACCGGTTCACGGGCGTGGAGCCGGACGGCGAAGTCTTCGAGCGCGACGAGGAGTTCGACCTGCCCGCCTTCTGGGAGGAGCGCGCTGCGCAGTTCGCGCGCTCCATCCTGCGTGCCGAGGTGGTGGTGCGGCTCACCGAGGAAGGCGCGCGCCGGCTGCCGTACGTCACCGACCGGGCAGCGGCCCGCGAGGCGCTGGCCGCCGCGGAACCGCCGGACGAGCAGGGCCGGGTGACGCTCACGCTGCGGGTGGAGTCCCACGAGGTGGCGTACGGCCAGCTGTTCGGTCTGGGACCCCATGTGGAGATGCTGGAGCCCGCGGAACTGCGCGCCCTGTTCGCCGAGTCGGCGGAACGCGCCGCGCAGCTCTACCGGTAGTCCTCCAAGGACGGCTTGTCCCCGGTCCGCTCCGCCGCCTTCTCCGCCATCATGTACGCCCAGACGTCCGGCCGGCTGCCGTCGGCGTCGGTGACTCTGTACTCCTTGGCCAGGTCTCCGCTGGACAGTGACTGTCCGTTCCAGCGTGCCCGCTCCGGATCGGCGGCGAGCGCGGCGACCCCCCGGCCGAGATAGACGGGCGACTCGGAGAGCGCCCAGTGCGGCTGCCTGTCGATCCCGTCGCGCCAGGTCTCCTCGGTGAGTTTGAAGATGTCGAGCATCTCCTCGGAGCGGATGAAGCCCGGAGTGACCGCGACGGCCGTGGCGCCCACACTCTTCAGCTCCTCGCCCAGGATGAAAGCCATGCGGATGGGGGCGTTCTTGGCGAGGTCGTAGTAGAAGTTCTCGCGGAAACCCTTGTTGGTCGCGGCCGTGCCGTCGGTGACCTCGACGACCAGACCGCCGGGCTGCTTCACCAGCAGGGGAAGCGCGATGCTGCTGGTGATGATGTGGCTCTTGGCTCCGAGATCGAGCATCCGCAGCCCACGGTCCAGCTCGACGTCCCACATCTTCGTGTTGAAGTCGAGCAGGAAGTTGCCGCCCCAGATGTCGTTGACCAGGATGTCGAGCCGGCCGTGGTCCCGCTCGATCCGCCCGACCAGCGCCCGCACCTGCCCGGGCTCCAGATGGTCCGTCGGTACGGCGATGCCTTCGCCGCCCGCGGCCGTGACCAGTTCCGCGGTCTCCTCGATGGTCTCCGTCGCCCGGCCGACCTCGCTGACCTGCTCGCGGGTGGTCCTTCCGGTCGCGTAGACGGTCGCGCCCGCGGCGCCCAGCTGTACGGCGATGGCACGGCCCGCGCCCCGGGTGGCGCCCGCGACCAGTGCGACTTTCCCTGCCAGGGGTGTTTTCGTCGTCATGGACCGACCGTCGCACGGATACCCGACATCCTCTGTCCGCCATTCATCAGCTCATCGAAAGACTCAGCATTTCGGCGGCTCCGCGTGCGCAGCCCCCCGCCAACCACGATGCTTGTCCCGTGATGGACGAGACGGAGTTCTGGGAGATCATCGACAGCACCCGCGAGGCCGCCGAGGGCGACCCCGAGGACCATGCCGAGCTGCTGGTCGAGCGGCTGTTGCAGCTCGACCCCGACTCCGTGCTGGATTTCGCACGGCACTTCGAGGCCCGCTACAACCGCGCGTACACCTGGGATCTGTGGGGTGCGGCCGCCGTGCTGCTCGGCGGCGCCAGCGACGACGCGTTCGACTACTTCCGCTGCTGGCTGATCGGTCAGGGCCGGGAGATCTTCGAGGGGGCGGTGCACGATCCGGACACGCTCGCCGAGCTCCTCGACGAGTTCGACGAGGACATCGACGGGGACGGCGAGGAGCTGGGCTACGCGGCCGACGAGGCGTACGAGCAGCTCACCGGCGTTGTCGCACCGGATCTGGGAATCCCGCCGCAGGCGGCCGAGCCGGTCGGCACACCGTTCGACTTCGACGACGACGCGGCCCTGGCGGGGCGTTTCCCCAAGCTCTGGGAGCGTTTCGGGGAGCCGTGAGAACTCCCGTGCGCGGCGGGCGAGTTGCTTTCGCCGCCGCTCAGCGGGTGAGCCTGCGGCCCATCATCACGTCGTCGACGTACTGCCCGTCCAGGTAGAACTCCCCCGGCAGCACGCCCTCCACCACGAAGCCCTCCGACTCGTACAGCGCCCGCGCCGGCTTGTTGTGGCCGAGCACCCGCAGCGTCATGCGCACCGCGCCCTGCCGCCGCGCCTCGTCGAACGCCGCCCGCAGCAGGGCCCGCCCGATGCCGCGCCCGCGCGCCCGGCCGGCCACCGCGAGCCCCTGGATCTGGCGCACATGCTGGTTGCAGGCGAGCGGGGTGGGCGGGATCAGCCGTATGTAGCCGACGACGCTGCCGTCGGCGTCCTCGGCGACCAGGAAGTGCTCGGGCCGGTGGTTCGAGTCGAAGAACGGATCGTAGGGCGGCTCCGGCTTTTGCCGTACGGCGTGCAGCGGCGACCAGGTGTCGCGGTCGAGCTCACCGAGGGCCGCCTCGTCGGCGAGCAGTGCGGGACGTATGTGCGACTCGGACATGGACGTCACTGTGCCATGCGGCTACCGCGGGGCAGGATGAGCCCATGCGAATCGCGGTCACCGGCTCCACCGGGCTCATCGGTACAGCACTCGTACGCTCGCTGCGCTCGGACGGGCACGAGGTCGTGCGCCTGGTGCGCCGCCCACCGCAGGCCGGGGACGAGGTGGAGTGGGATCCGGAGCGGCAGTACGTCGACGCGGCGGGACTGGTCGGCTGCGAGGGCGTCGTGCACCTCGCGGGCGCCGGGATCGGCGAGCGCCGCTGGAACGACGCGTACCGCAAGAAGATCAGGGACAGCCGCGTGCTCGGAACGGCCGCCGTGGCGGAGGCCCTGGCCTCGCTGGCCGAACCGCCGCGGGTGCTGGTCTGCGGCAGCGCGATCGGCTACTACGGCGACACCGGGGACCGCGCGGTGGACGAGAGCGCGCCCCCGGGCGACGGATTTCTGCCAAACATGGCCGTGGAGTGGGAAGAGGCGGCGGCTCCGGCGCAGGAGGCGGGCATCCGGACTGCCATCGCCCGCACGGGACTTGTGGTCGCACGCGAGGGCGGGGCCTGGGGCCGGATGTTCCCGCTGTTCAAGGCCGGCCTCGGCGGGCGGCTCGGCAACGGCAGGCAGTACTGGAGCTTCATCTCGCTGCACGACGAGGTCGCGGCGCTGCGGCATCTCCTCGATACGGAGTCGCTGTCCGGGCCCTTCAACCTGACGGCCCCGGACCCGGTCACCAATCGCGAGGTCACGGCGGCGATGGGCCGCGCACTGCACCGTCCGACGGTCTTCGCGGTCCCGGCCCCGGCACTGCGGATCGCGCTCGGGGAGCTGACCGGGGACATCCTGACCAGCGCGCGGGTGCTGCCGACGCGGCTGCTGGAGTCGGGCTTCTCGTTCGCGTTCCCCGGCATCGACGAGGCGATCGGCGCGGCCGTGCACGCGTCGGACTGAGGTTCGGGTCCGGGGCTCGATCGCGGGGCGGGAGCGCGGGGGGCGATCGCGGGGGTCGATCGCGGGGCGGGAGCCCGGGCGGCGCTCCCAGAAGGAGGCGTGCGCCCCCGCGCACCGGTGCTCCACCGCATGCGCGACTCCCGGTTCGGCCACCCCTGCCTAGTCTCGGGCGGAACTCGGGTATTCCTCGGGCCTGTTGGGGGCATGAGCCTCCCACCAGCCGCGCCGACCTCGGGGAGGGGCACGTGCTCAGCACCGCTCATCATGCGGACGTCATCATTGTCGGGGCCGGGATCGCCGGCCTCTCGGCGGCTCATCAACTGACCGGCGCAGGCGTCTCGGTCAGGGTTCTGGAGGCCGCCCCCGAGGTGGGCGGCCGGATGGCCACCGAGGAGCTCGACGGTTTCCGGCTCGACCGCATAGGCCAGTTGCTCAACACTTCGTATCCCGAACTGCGCCGTACGGGCGGGCTCGGGGACGTCGTCCTGCGGCCCTTCTCGCCCGGCGTGCTCGTGCACAGCGGGGGACGGCTGCAGCGCACCGGTGAAGTGGTCCGCCGCACCGGCGAACCGGGGGGCGCGCGATGGGGGTCTCCCCACGCCCTCCGGGGCGTAGGGGGAGCATTCACCGTCGCGCGCGCCCTCGCGAGCGCCCCCAGGCCGCTGGACCAGGCGCGGCTCGGCGCGTCCTTGGCCCGCCTCGCGGGCACCTCGGTGGAGCGCCTGCTCGCCCGCCCCGAACGGGCCACGGCGGGCTCGCTCTGCGCCCGCGGACTGCCGGCGCGCACGGTCCACGGCTTCCTGCGGCCGCTGCTCTCCACGCTGCTCTGCGACCCGGCGCTCATCACGTCCAGCCGGTGCGCCGATATCGCGCTGCGCGGCTTCGCACGCGGCCTGATGTGCGTGCCCGAGGGCGGCGCCGCGGTCCTGCCCCGGCAGCTGGCTGCCGCCCTGCCGCCCGGCACGGTCCACACGGGCATCCGCGTCAGCGACGCCTCCATCAGCCGGGTCAGAACCCGGGAGTACGGCGAACTGCGCTGCCGCGCCCTGCTGCTGGCCACCGGCGCCCGCGCGGCCGCCGAACTGCTGCCGGGCCTGCGGGTGCCGCCCTTCCACCCGGTGACGGTGCTGCACCACACCGCGCCCGGGGCCCCGCTCGCCGACCCGGCCCTCGTCCTGGACGCGGACCGCGGCGGGCCCGTCTCGCACACCGCGGTCATGAGCGAGGTCGACCCCTCGCGCGCACCGGCCGGCCGGGTGCTGATCTCCTCGACGGTGCTCGGGACTCCCCCGCCGTATCTGGACCGCAGGGTCCGCGCGCACCTCGCCACGCTGTACGGCACGCCCACCGACGACTGGGAACTCCTGTCGGTCCACCACGACCCCGAGGCGGTCCCGGCGATGCCCCCACCCCACGACCTGCGCCGCCCGGTGCGGCTGTTGTCGGGCCTGTACGTCTGCGGGGACCACCGGGACACGAGCACGGTGCAGGGGGCGCTGTTCTCGGGCAGAAGGGCGGCGGAGGCGATCCTGCGCGACTTCGGCGTCCAGTCCCCCCGCCAGGAGGCGGCCGCGCTCTCGACGGCCGCCTAGCGCACCCTCTCTGGGGCTCCGCCCCCGAACCCCCGCGCCTCAAACGCCGGCGGAAATTCAGCCCGTCCGGCGTTTGAGGACATGCGGCCCAAGGTCGCATACGGGGAGGCTGGGGGTCCCCCCGGACGGAGTCTGGGGGAGGGCGGGTCAAGGAACACCCCCCGCCCTAGCCCAGCGCAGCGACCCGGTCCCGATAGTTCCGCACCGCCGCCGCGTCCCGGTACGGCTCCAGCCGCCGCTCGAAGTCCCGCACGTACTCCACCGCCCGCGCCGACCGCATCTCCGACGCCTGCAACGCCGCCTCCGCGCCCAGCGCGCACGCCTGGTCCAGCTCGCCCAGCCCGAGCCGGGCTGACGCGAGCACCACCCGGCAGAAGAGGCGGCTGCGCGCGTACGCCGGCGCGCGCAGTTGCAGCGAGCGTTCCGCGTGCTGCACCGCCGAGCGGTACTGCTGCAGATCCCGGTGGCAGTGCCCGAACTCGTCCGCGAGCTGGGCCTCGTCGAAGAAGCGCGCCCAGTGCGGCACATCGTCCCCCGGCCGCGCCGTCTCCAGTGCCCGCTCGGCCCGCACCAGCGCGGCGGTGCACGCCCGCACCTCGCCGAGCACCCCGTGCCCGCGCGCCTCGACGGCGTGCAGCAGCGCCTGCACGACCGGCGGCGCCGAGGAGCCCACGCCCTGCTGGGCGACGCGGGTCAGCTGGACCGCCTCGCGCCCGTGCCCGAGGTAGACCGCCTGGCGGCTCATCGTGACCAGCACATACGAGCCGTACGCCCGGTCGCCCGCGGCCTGGGCGAGCCGCAGCGCCTGGACGAAGTAGCGCTGGGCGAGCCCGTGCGCCGCGATGTCGTACGAGGTCCAGCCAGCCAGCCGCGTCAGATCCGCGGCCGCGGCGAACAGCCGCCGACCGGTCACCTCCCCGTATGTGCCGCGCAGCATCGGCTCGGCCTCGTGCTCCAGATAGCGCACGAGGGCCTGCCGGGCGTGCCCGCCGCCGTATGCGTTGTCGAGGCTGCGGAAGAGCTCGCCGACCGAACGCAGCGCCGCGATGTCGCCGCCGGAGACTTTCTGGCCGGGCCCCCGTTCGGTGCCGCGCTGGCGGGGGACGGAGGCGCGGCCCTGCTGGGGGACACGGATCGTGCCGTTCTGTACGGCTTCTCCCCGGCTCACACGCTCGTCGGCCCGGCCGATCAGCCAGTCCCGGCTCGGCACCACCAGACCGGCCGGGGTGAAAGCGATCTTGCGCAGCTCCACATGGCTGCCGGAGTCCTTGCGCCACAGCCCGCTGACGATGTCGACGGCCTCTTCGGGGGTGGCCGCGAACTCCAGACCGGCGTAGACGGGGGCGCAGGCGTCGAGGCCGAGGTCCTGCGCCGACAGCCGGCGGCCGAGCCGCCGTGTGAAGACCTCGGCGATCAGCGCGGGCGTCGTACCGCGCGGCTGCTGTCCGCGCAGCCAGCGGGTGACGGACGTCTTGTCGTAGCGCAGATCGAGTCCGTGCTCGAGGCCGAGCTGGTCCACCCGGCGGGCGAGTCCTGCGTTGGAGAATCCGGCTTCTGCGATGAGCGCGGCGAGCTGTCGGTTGGGGATGCGCTGTGGGGGTCGTTCCGTCATCAGCTGTGCGGTCTCCTGCCTTCCGGGCCGGGGAGCAGCCCTCATGGAACGGCGCGAATTTAGCGGCACTTCCCACCCACACCGCCACCTTCGCTTCACATTCATCCGATCGTGTGAGGATTGAGGTCGCCACTGACGGACATCCGGCGAACATCCCTGCCCGGCCGCTTTCCCGAGGCCCGCCGTACAGTGGCTGGGGCGTGATGAGTGCACGCTGAAGGTTCTAGGGAGGCACAGCCGTGAGTGAGCTCCGGTTCGTCCATCTGGGGTTCGGCGACGAAGCCGTCGAGTACCGGGAGGCGTGGCAGAAGCAGCGCGAGGTCCACGCCGCCCGCTTCGCCGACGAGATCGAGGACACCTGTCTGCTGCTCGAGCATCCGCCGGTGTATACGGCGGGGCGGCGTACGCAGGACAGCGAGCGCCCCCTCGACGGCACTCCCGTCGTCGACGTCGACCGCGGCGGCAAGATCACCTGGCACGGCCCCGGCCAGCTGGTGGGCTACCCGATTCTCAAGCTGCCGCGTCCGGTGGATGTCGTCGCGCACGTCCGCAGACTGGAGGACGCCCTCATCCTGACCTGCGCGGAGTTCGGCATCGAGACCAGCCGGGTCGAGGGCCGCAGCGGCGTCTGGGTGCTGGGCGACCCGGTGGAACAGCGCCCGGCGATCGGCGGTCTCTCGCTCGACTTCGACCCACGGCTCCAGGACGACGAGTTCGACCCGCGGCTGAACGGCCCGGAGTACGCGCCGTCCAACGCGGGCCAGCGCCGCGAGGACCGCAAGCTCGCGGCGATCGGCATCCGTATCGCCAAGGGCGTCTCGATGCACGGCTTCGCGCTCAATGTGAACCCGGACAACACCTGGTTCGACCGGATCGTGCCGTGCGGGATCCGGGACGCGGGCGTGGCTTCACTGGCGAACGAGCTGGGCCGCGACATCACGATCGCGGAGGTGCTCCCCGTACTGGAGAGGCAGCTGCGCGAGGTACTGGAGCACGCGGACCTCAAGCCGCGGGTGATCGAGCGCGAGGTGGAGCAGCCGCGCGAGGCGGAGAAGGCGACCGTCTGAGGAATGCGGCCGTCCGGCCGCAGGTTGGCCAGACGTAAAGCCGTACGAATTACGGGCGTACCCTGGTGTTCGCCGAAGAATCGAAGCTGTAGGGAGCCGGTCGTGTCCGCAGTCGCACCCGACGGACGCAAGATGCTGCGCCTGGAGGTCCGCAACAGCCAGACCCCCATCGAGCGCAAGCCCGAGTGGATCAAGACCCGGGCGAAGATGGGCCCCGAGTACACGCAGATGCAGAAGCTGGTGAAGAGCGAGGGTCTGCACACCGTGTGCCAGGAAGCCGGCTGTCCGAACATCTACGAATGCTGGGAAGACCGCGAGGCGACCTTCCTCATCGGTGGCGACCAGTGCACCCGGCGCTGCGACTTCTGCCAGATCGACACGGGCAAGCCGCAGGAGCTGGACCGTGACGAGCCGCGCCGGGTGGGCGAGTCCGTCGTCACGATGGACCTGAACTACGCCACCATCACGGGCGTCGCGCGCGACGACCTGGAGGACGGCGGCGCCTGGCTGTACGCGGAGACCGTGCGCCAGATCCACTCGATGACCGCGCAGCGCGAGGCCGGCCGTACCAAGGTCGAGCTCCTCATCCCCGACTTCAACGCGGTGCCCGAGCAGCTGGCCGAGGTCTTCTCCGCCCGCCCCGAGGTGCTCGCGCACAATGTCGAGACCGTGCCGCGGATCTTCAAGCGGATCCGCCCCGGTTTCCGTTACGAGCGCTCCCTCGAGGTCATCACGCGCGCCCGCGAGGCGGGTCTGGTCACCAAGTCGAACCTCATCCTGGGCATGGGCGAGGAGCGCGAGGAGGTCAGCGAGGCGCTGCGGCACCTGCACGAGGCGGGTTGCGAGCTCATCACGATCACGCAGTATCTGCGTCCTTCCGTGCGCCACCACCCGGTCGAGCGCTGGGTGAAGCCGCACGAGTTCGTGGAGCTGAAGGAGGAGGCCGAGGAGATCGGCTTCTCCGGTGTGATGTCGGGCCCGCTGGTGCGTTCCTCGTACCGCGCGGGGCGGCTGTTCCAGCAGGCGATGGAGCGGCGCGGCGCCGAGGTGGCGACGTCGCAGACTGTGTGAATTCAGGCACAAGCAACTACCGCCGAGTAATGGCGAGTTGGGCGCGGCCCGTACTCCCCCCGCAGGTCGGGGCGGCGTACGGGCCGCGTCAGTCTTTCCGGCACGGGCGTAAACGTTTCATCGGTGTTTGACCCCGGGGTCACGCCCTGGTAACACCAATCAGTGACGCTGGCTCTACGCACAGCACGCACCACGCCGCGTCACCCCGCACGCACCGCCTCCCCGTTTTCACCCCGTACCCCCCGCACCGTCCGCACCACGTCGATCCTCACCCCGAGGGGGACCTCCACCATGCAGGCCGCGCCGGTTCGACCCGTACGCGCAAACGCCCTCCCGTCCGTCACCGATGCTCTGCGCGCCATGGAGTCGCTGCTTCTTCGCAGCGGGCAGCGCACCGCCCGCAGGAACGCATGGACCGCCGTCCTCGAAGACCGGCGCAGGGCCAAGGACCGGGTCGATGCACAGCATGTACTGGAGGCCGTGGCGGGACGCACTTCCTAGGCCACGTAAACTTCCAGTCATGGCGAGGAAGGCAAACACAGACAGCGCTGACGCTGCTGCGAACCCCGGGCGACTGAAGCAGATCGCCCTGACGTACAAGATGACCCGGAAGGCCGACCCGAAGGTCGGTCTTGTCGTCGCGGCTGTGGGAATCGTCACCTTCGGTGTCTTCCTCGCGATCGGTTTCTTGATCGACCACCCCGTGTATCTGGGCATCCTCGGATTCCTGCTGGGCTTCCTCGCGATGGCGATCGTCTTCGGACGCCGCGCCGAGCGGGCGGCCTTCGGACAGATGGAGGGCCAGCCCGGCGCGGCGGCCGCGGTGCTGCAGAACGTAGGGCGCGGCTGGACGACGACTCCCGCGGTTGCGATGAACCGCAGCCAGGACGTCGTGCACCGGGCAGTCGGCAAGGCCGGCATCGTGCTGGTGGCCGAGGGCAACCCGAACCGGCTGAAGACGCTGCTGGCGGCCGAGAAGAAGAAGATGGCGCGCATCGTGGTGGACGTGCCGGTGCACGACATCATCGTGGGCGACGGCGAGGGCCAGGTGCCGCTGAAGAAGGTGCGCACCACCATGCTGAAGCTGCCGCGCGTGCTCACCGGCCCGCAGGTCACGGTGGCGAACGACCGCCTGCGTGCGATGGGCGACCTGATGAGCAACATGCCGCTGCCGAAGGGTCCGATGCCGAAGGGCACGCGGATGCCGCGGGGCGGGAAGATGCGCTGATCCCTGTGGAACAAGGCGGTGGCCCGGGACTCTGGTCCCGGGCCACCGCCTTTTCCCGGGCGGCATTCGTGCCCCTCAGCCGGACCCGTTGAGAACATCTGAGCGGTTTCTGTTGTACTGGAACGAGGCTGCCGTTATCGAGGCGCCAAGGCCCCTGATCTGCCCGGCTACCGATCCGGACCGCGATGTACCTTTCCCGAGTTGTTCCCGCCGCGCTGACAAGTGCGCTCGTCGCCGTGCTCACCGGCTGTTTCTCCAGTAGCAGCGGGGCCGCTGCCGACGAGACCGCAGCCGCCACGGACAGCCCCTCGACACGGGCAGTGAAGGTCGTCGAGCCGGCCCCCGCCCCGACGCCTCCGGAGCCGACCCCGAAGAAGACCTCCACGCGGACCCAGACCTCGACGATGAGCATTCCGTCGATCGGGCTCGAGGATCTGCGGGTCGTCCCCTACAAGGGGACGACCGACGACTGGCCCGGTACGCGGATCCAGAACGAAGGCGTGGCCGCCAGCCCGTACGGGGACGGTGGCGGTGTCGGGCCCGGGGAGGTCGGGAACCACCTGGTCACGGCCCACAGGATCTCCTTCGGCGGGCCGCTGCGCGATCTCCCGGCCGTCGAGAAGGGTGACTCGGTCCTCATCACGTCGGGCGGCAAGGTCTACGAGTACAAGATCACCGAGACCCGTGAGACCTCCTTCCGCTCCCCGCAGTCGCTCACCGAGCAGCGGGCGGCGGTTCCCGGCCGCCCCGGGGAGCGCGCCACCCGAGCGATGATCACGATCTCCACCTGCGCGACGCCGGAGGACACCGCGGCCGGGAACCACTGGCGGGACGACCGGGGCAATCCCGAGCACCGGATCGACAAGGTCGGCGTGCTGGCGGAGACGCGGGAAGCCCCGAGTACGTCCCCCTGAGGTCAAAAGGTGGTGGCCCGGGACGAAGCCCCGGGCCACCACCCTTTGCATCTGCTGCGTCTGCGCTCTAGATCCGCACCTGAACGGCGCGTGCGAGCCGGTCGTGCAGCCCGCGCCCGTCGCGGTCCCAGATCAGGGCCGGGATGGCGAGGGAGAGGAGCACGCTGCGCACCAGGACCCGGCCGGCCCCGAGCCGTCCGCCGTCCTCGGCGACGACGCGCAGTCCGAGGAGCCGCTTGCCCGGCGTGAAGCCGACCGTACCGATGGTGAGCACGCTCAGTGCGAGAAAGATGCCGAGCGCCCAGTTCCCGGCGGCCTGCCGGTCACCATTGGCGAACAGTCCGTATGCGATCAGGAGGCACAGCCCCCAGTCGACGAAGACGGCGCCGAAGCGCCGCCCGAGAGGGGCGATGGAGCCCGGTCCGGTCTCCGGCAGGCCGAGCCGCATACCGCGGTGGCCGAAGTCGGCGCCCATGTCCTCGGCGGCCGCGCGCGGCCCGGACAGCCACGATCCGATTGCTTGCCTGTTGTCCACCGGACCACGGTACTGCGCCCGGTTTGGATCACTTCGGTCCGGGTCCTCGACAGGACCCTGAACCCCCGCGACGAGACCCTGGCCCCCCGGTCCGGTTAACTTGGGCGAAACAAATGGGTCATGCTTGAGAAATCCGGCCTGCCTAAGGTCGGTTCCAGCGTGTGCCACCGCACTGGCCGCACGACGAGCTACCACCCCGCCCGTCCCGGGTCGGGAGTAGGAGGAGTTGGATGTTCCAGAACGCCGATGACGCCAAGAAGTTCATCGCGGACAACGACGTCAAGATGGTCGACGTCCGGTTCTGCGACCTTCCCGGCGTGATGCAGCACTTCACGATCCCGGCGACGGCGTTCGACCCGTCCGACGAGCTGGCCTTCGACGGCTCGTCGATCCGCGGCTTCCAGGCGATCCACGAGTCGGACATGGCGCTGCGCGCGGACCTGTCGACGGCGCGGCTCGACCCGTTCCGCAAGGACAAGACGCTCAACATCAACTTCTTCATCCACGACCCGATCACGGGCGAGCAGTACAGCCGTGACCCGCGCAACATCGCGAAGAAGGCGGAGGCGTACCTCGCCTCCACCGGCATCGCCGACACGGCGTACTTCGGCCCCGAGGCCGAGTTCTACGTCTTCGACAGCGTGCGCTTCGCCACCACGGCGAACGAGGGCTTCTACCACATCGACTCCGAGGCAGGCGCCTGGAACACCGGTGCGCTGGAGGACAACCGCGGCTACAAGGTCCGCTACAAGGGCGGCTACTTCCCGGCCCCGCCGGTCGACCACTTCGCCGACCTGCGCGCCGAGATCTCCCTGGAGCTGGAGGCGTCCGGCCTCCAGGTCGAGCGCCAGCACCACGAGGTGGGCACCGCCGGCCAGGCCGAGATCAACTACAAGTTCAACACGCTGCTCGCCGCGGCCGACGACCTGATGCTCTTCAAGTACATCGTGAAGAACGTCGCCTGGCGCAACGGCAAGACCGCGACCTTCATGCCGAAGCCGATCTTCGGCGACAACGGCTCGGGCATGCACGTCCACCAGTCGCTGTGGCAGGGCGGCGTCCCGCTGTTCTACGACGAGCAGGGCTACGCGGGCCTGTCGGACACCGCCCGCTACTACATCGGCGGCATCCTCAAGCACGCCCCGTCGCTGCTGGCCTTCACGAACCCGACGGTGAACTCCTACCACCGTCTGGTCCCCGGCTTCGAGGCCCCGGTCAACCTGGTCTACTCGCAGCGCAACCGCTCGGCTGCGATGCGTATCCCGATCACGGGCTCGAACCCGAAGGCCAAGCGCGTCGAGTTCCGCGCCCCGGACCCGTCCTCGAACCCGTACCTGGCGTTCTCGGCGCTGCTGCTGGCGGGCCTCGACGGCGTCAAGAACAAGATCGAGCCGGCGGAGCCGATCGACAAGGACCTCTACGAGCTCGCGCCCGACGAGCACGCGAGCGTCCCGCAGGTCCCGACCTCCCTCCCGGCGGTGCTCGAGGCGCTGGAGGCGGACAACGAGTACCTGCAGGCGGGCGGTGTCTTCACGTCCGACCTGATCGAGACGTGGATCGACTACAAGCGGACGAGCGAAATCGCCCCGATCCAGCTGCGGCCGCACCCGCACGAGTTCGAGCTGTACTTCGACATCTAGGATCGCGTCGGGTCGCAGCGGGGTTCCGCTCGCCCGGGCTGTCTGTCGGCCGTCGGCTGTGTCGTCCCGTCAAGGGAGGACACAGCCGACGGCCGTTTCGTCTGCGTACGCGGCTTTCACCACGCCAGCATTGCCAGGGGACCGTGGCACGCCAATATCCACCGCCCCGAAAACGAAAAGAGAAAACAGTCCGCCGAACAACTGACGGACCGTCATAAAGCTTCCATGCTAGCACTCCTGCGAGGTCTTGTTGAGACCTCCCTGGGGCGCACGCGAAGCATCGCCGCTGGCGATCGTGCTTCGAGCTCTACAAGAGAAGTTGCCGGTTCCGGCCCGAAGGGGCAGCCCTTGGTGGGAAAGTGCCCTGCAGGAATACTGGCTGACCGTTTGTGAGGGTCGATGCGCGATCGATCAGATTTTGTCCCAGTGGTTCTCCGAGACGGTTCCGTCCTGCAGGTCGAAGTCGAGACCGGCGAGGAGCTTGTTGCGAGCCGGGTGTTCGATTTCAGCGACCTGACGCAAAGGATCTCCAGCGTGGCGAGTGAGCTCGGAGAGGTCCTGAGAACTGTGGGGCCCGACGCCGCTACGGTTGAGCTGGGATTCGAGGTGGGAATCGAGCCAGGTGGGCTCACTGCGATGCTGGTGAAAGGAACTGGCAAAGCCAATCTCAAGCTGACGCTTGAATGGCGGAACGACAAGCCTGCCACTCATGAAGATCCGCCGTCACTGCCTACTCCGTCGCCGACGTCGTTATCGCCGGATCCGGGCGAACGGAACTAGCTGTTATGGATGATGCCCAGCTCCGTGTGTCCACGGTCAAAGTCCTCACCGGGGTGCAGGGTTTCGGCACCGGTTCCTTCGTCGGCCCTGGGCTGGTCCTCACCTGTGCGCATGTGGTCGAACGCGCGGTCACCAGCGGAGAGAGCATCACGATCGTCTGGCAGTACAAGGAATACACCGGGCAGGTCGTGAGCTTCCGGGATCGCCCTTATCCCGACCTCGCTCTCCTCAGCGTCACCTCGCTGAGGAGCCATCCGGTGATCGAGCTCCACCACGAGATCGAACTGGGCGACCTCTTGTACGCCTACGGCTATACCGACCTCTACGGAGAGGGCGACTCACTCACTACCGAGTACGAAGGCGTGACCGGCGTTCACCTGCCGCTGCTGAAGCTGAAAGCCGGCCAGGTGCGACCCGGCATGAGTGGCGCGGGAATCCTCAATCTCCGGACCGGTGCCGTATGCGGCATCACGGTGGCGACCCGTGACCGCGGCAGCGATCTCGGCGGCAGGGCCATCCCGACGCGGACGGTGCTGTCCGAATTTCCGGGACTGGCGCGGCATTCCGAGCCTGCGGACACGGTCGGAGCCAGGGTCGAGGCAGGGGCGTTGTCCTTCGGTTCGATCACGACGCGCGAGACGCTTTGGGCCCGGATGCAACAGGAGCAAAGCAGGCTGCTCTCCCGGGGCGTGCCCGGCTCCTCGCGAATCACGGTCGGTGACCTTCTCACGCGACCGGGGCTACTCGTGGCCGCTCCCTGGCGCGCAGCCGACAAAGGCACCAAACGGGTCCCGATCCTCAATGAGATCAGCAGCCGCATCATCGGTCCCCCGGCGCACGGTGAGTACCGAAGACGTGGGGTCCTGCTGCTCTCCGATCCTGGCATGGGAAAGACCACCCTGACTTACTGCCTGTACGTGGAACTCCTCCGGAACTGGTCGACGGATGAATTCAACGTTCTGCCCGTACGCATCGATCTCAGGGCAGTCGGCACACGTCCCGTCGACCGGGACTTCGGATCGGCGGATTGGTTGAGCCGATATCTGGACAATCTGGTCGACGGATGTGGACCCGTGTCCTGGCTCGGCGTTGCCGAACGTGAGGGCATGCCGATACGACCGGTTCTCATACTCGACTCTCTCGATGAGTATCTTTCCAAGCTCACTTACTCACATGTGCTCAGCGAGCTGAACAAATTTATCTTCACCTACGCCAGTCTTGTGTGCTGCCGCACGCAGTACTTCGGTAGATTCCTTGCACACTCCCCTTTCGCGGACAGCATGGAAAGGTTCGAATTGGCGGAGTGGGGTGACGCCGAGCGGCGTGACTATGTAGGCGGATATGTCGACTACTGTTTCCCGGAATATGACACGTGGGAGGCACAAAACGTTCAGCTCCGCCTAGAGTCCAGGCCGGTGCGCGATCTGTGCCACGCTCCTCTTCGTGTCAATATGGCACTTGAGTTGATGTTCAAAGGCGGAGATCGAATTCCTGCCATAAGCGACACCCTGGGTTTGTACCACGCCTATGTCGGTCAACTCCTGCAAATCGAATCCGCAAAAATCGGCAGCGTTCTAGAAGTCAATCAGAAGCTTGACCTCCTCACAGACATTGCCTGGCACTTCTACGACGAAGGCGGGACAGGGGACGACGGCGCGGACATATTCACGCTGCGTGAACTCTCCGACCTCATCACCAATCGATTGGAAGTCGCTTCCGGGGATGCGCACAGCATCGTACAGGATCTCATTTTCCGTACCTTGCTCGGTGTCGAAAGTGAGCAGTTCCAATCGCTCGAGCCAACCGTTGTGCGATTCACTCACAAGTCATTCCAGGAATACTTTGTCGCGCGCCACCTCTTCAATTGCATGAGTACAGATGCCTGGGCCACGACTTTCGATTTCCGGAAGTTGATATCGGCGGAGGTGTCGGAGTTCGTCAAAGAATATCTGGAACGTGTCAACAAGAACAGCCGGGTTCTGTCGCAAGTATGTGACGTCTGCTTCGAGGCATTCATCAACAACAGTGCCGGAAGCTGTGGCAACGACCCCGACGATAATGCGCGTTCCCGAGTCGCCCGCCAGCAGTTGGCGTACTATCTTGGCAATCTCAGATCGAAGCGCATCACAGAATTCTTGAAAGAGAAGCTAGAGCAGGAGCAGGATCTCTGGATCCAGCGAGGAATCATTCTCGGGCTAGCCTTCGGCGGCACCGTGCAACCATTGAGGAAATATGTCGAGCGGTTACGGGAAAATCGGATCCGTGGCCGTAGTCTGGCTGAGAATGAAGTAAACATTGGTTATACGCTCACCTTCTTCGGCGATCAGGCGACCGATGCGTTCCGGCCGGAGATCGACCAGGGGTTCGAGAGTTGCCAACGCACGGTTCGGCGACTCATTTACCTTGTGGGTACCGAGACGGACCGCGAATGCTGGCGGCTCAATCTGTTCACCCTCGTGGAACTCTGGCAATATCGAGATATATCCAGGGAGCAGTACGCACTTGTCATGCGCGAGTGCATGGGGGAGTTGACAGTTATTCTGGACCGCCTCGCGGAGGATCCCGAGTCCGCGAATTGGCCCGAACTCGAAGAGTTGCGAGAGATCCAGGAATCGATTGCATCCCAGGGAGCCGCCCATGACGATCAACCGTGACGCACGGATAAGCGCGAGCGCAGAGCGGGACGGGCGCACAGCCAATATGTTCCTCTACGAGGGTGGTGGCGAGGTGCGCGGCTACTTCGCCAAGCGTTATCACGCGGTGCGTGTGATGATCGCCCGTCGGCAGCTCGGGTCGGCCCTGATGAGCAGTGCCACAGCCGCGCCGCATGGACCGGTGGTCGAGCTGGGAGCCGGGGGCGGGCGCATCGTGGCGGGCAACCGTCTCATGAAGCTGTTGGGGTCACGCCCGGTGATCTACGTGGACATCGATCCGTCAGCGCTGGGTTCCGCCGAGTCCGGCGGACGAATTCGCGTGTGCTCCGATGTCGCGGAGGGGTTGCCTTTCCGGGATGCGTCGATCGCCGCCGTGGTTATGGGCGAGTTGATCGAGCACATCTATGACACGAGGCGTTTATTGGAGGACTGCCACCGTGTTCTTGTCCCGAACGGGGCCCTCATCATAACCACTCCGAACCTGGCGGCACTGCAGGATCGGATTTGCTTCGTCGCCGGCAGGTCCCCGCGCCATGTTAATCCTCTGCATCGGTATCTGTGGCTCCACATTCGGCCCTTCACGTCGCATTCTCTACGTTCGGTCCTCTGCAAGACAGGATTTGATGTGATAGAGCTGAAGTCCAATTTTGTGGTCTGGCGAAGGAAATCTGGCCACCGACTGCAGTCGAGATCAATGGCCCGCCTGCTTCCGGGAGTCGGCAGCATTCTTGTCGTCTCCGCTCGATGCGTCAAACCTGCCGGAACAGGAACAAATCCAATGCCGCACGGCCCATCTACGCCGGAGTTCTCCCATGAAGACAATGAGGAAATTACGTGATCACTTGAATGCTTCGTTCGATGGTTCGGCTCCCGATGCCGGCCGGGAAGCGCACCGCCTCATCCGTGAAATCGCTGTGCCCGATGGGATTCATTCTCTACTGGCATCGGTCCTGCGTGACGGTTCCTATCTCGCGGAAGTCGCCGCCGCGTCCTACATGCACAACAACGGCTTTAACAAGATAGTACTGGCAACGGGCGCGGGCGGGGAATACAAGCTGCGGCTGCATCTGTGGCGGCCACATCGGGAACCGCACAGCGAGCACATCCACAATCACCGATGGATGTTCAGCTCCATCGTCCTCGCCGGTGAGATGCAAATGGAGTTCTTCGAGCTGGCATCCGACCACTCCGGCGGTCCGCAACTGGAGCGCCATCGGTATTCGCGCAGCCTCGGTTCGAGCAGGTTCGGCACACAGTTCGTGGACCGCGTGAAGATACGCTCGACATTTGCCGGAACATTAGGGTCCGGTGCCAGCTACTGGCTCCGAGGCAATGTGTTCCATCGTATCACCGTCCCTCGTGAAGATCTTGCTGCGACGCTAGTGCTGCAGACGGCGGCCCTGGGACCTGACTGTGAAGTATTGACCAACGATCCCTTGGGGAAAGAATCCGTGGTGGAACTGAAGCCATTTACGGTCGCGGAACTCGCGGAGCAGATAGACTCCCTCTTGAGGTCGAGTTCGCTCTGACAAGTCAAAGGTTCGATTACTCAAGAAGGGGTGGTAATGAGCATGGACGTCAGGATCGTAAATGCGGCCGATGCCAGGGATATTCCCGTGGATGAGGCGATGACCGTGTTCGAGTACTTCTCGGAGTCCGACAGCAGGCAGGTCAGTCTGGTCACCGCGGAACTTGACGGCCTTCACTCGAATCGAGTGAATCACCGGAGTGCGAAACTGTATTTCGTGATCAGTGGCAAACTTCGCGTCAATGCGGACGGCGTCGAGCGGGAGGCCGGCCCGCTGAGCGGAGTTCTGGTGCCCCCAGGCAGCTGGGTCGAGCTCGTCGGTGAGAGCGCCAAAATCCTCATCATCTGCGGGCCGGCATTCAATCTCGCCGACGAATCCTTCGCAGAGTAGGTCAGTCGACTGATCACCCTTTCGGAATCGGGCCACTTGTGCTGCCCATTTCGTTTTGATTTCTGAGGAGTGCAGATGAAATTGTTGGGCAAGATCGCCGTCGTTACCGGAGGGGCGCGTGGAATTGGTCGTGCGACGGCGAAGCGCCTTGCCGCAGAAGGCGCTGATGTCGCCATCACCTACTACGAAAACGCCGCGGCGGCTGCGGAGGTGGCGGGAGAGATCGAGGCGCTCGGTCGCAGAGCGCGCGCGGTCCAGTGCGATGCCGCCGTACCTGATGAGGTGAGGAAGGCGCGCATCGAGATCGAAGAGAAGTTGGGTCCGGTCAGCATCCTCATCAACAACGCCGGTGCAATCTCCCGCCCCAGCGACTGGTCAAGCCAGAGCGACGAGGACATCCGGCGTACTGTCGATGTCAATCTGCTGTCGGTAATTCATGGGATTCGTGCCTTTGCCCCAGCCATGGTCGAGCGAGGATGGGGTCGTATCGTCAACCTCACCTCAACGTACTCATTCAACGGTGGGGCCGCCGTCCTCGGCTACACCGCGGCAAAAGCAGGAGTTAATGCGGTGACGACCGCCATGGCAGCCGAACTGGGCGGGAAGGGCGTGCTGGTCAACGCGGTGGCCCCGGGAAATATCGATACGGATATGACGCGTGCGGCCGGATCTGCGGTGGTCGACTGGGCCGTCCAGACAACTCCGGTCGGCCGACTGGGAAGTGTGGATGAAGTGGCGGAAGCGATCGCCTATCTCGTCCTCAGTGATTTCGTGTGCGGCCACTTGTTCGTTCTCGACGGAGGGCAACTCCTTCGCATCTGACACTCGGGACGCCGCGCCGCGGGAGCGCAAGAAGGGTCTTTCGACGGACGGTTCTTGGGCAGGCATGTATCAGGTCCCGCGGCGGGCGAACCTTCCTCGAAGCGGGACGGGCATTCATGACGGTCCGTCGGTCCGGTGGGCCGTTTCGGCTTGCGGCGCCGGTTACGGGCAGTCTGGTGGCCCAGAGTCGTTGGCGGTCGGCCAAAAGCCCCCGTCACTCTCCACCGAGTGACGGGGCCTCAGTCGCTCCGCGTACGCCTACTGCTCCGGCGCCAGCAGTTCCCTCAGTTCCGCCACCGCCTCCCGGAGCCTGTCCGCGAACGTGTCCATCTGGTCGGCCACCGGCCGCGGCGTGCTCAGGTAGACGTTGAAGCGCTCCGGCAGCAGGACGTACGCGACGCCGATGCACTGGAGGCTCGTCGAGCCGAAGCCGAAGTACTGGATGTTGTGGGACGGAGCCGAGCTCGTGCTCAGGTAGTCGTCGCGCATCGTCAGCCAGCCCGGTGTCCGGTACAGCGCGGGCTGCTCGGTCACTCCGAGCTCCGTGCCGCGGCGGCGCTGGATCAGTTCCAGTTCCCACAGGTGCTGTTCGGGCACCTGAACGGCCTGGCATTCCTTCGCGCGGGTCACATGGGCCTGGGCGGCGGCCTGGAAGGCGGCGCGGCGGGTGGCCGAGTCCGCCGAGGGGTTCTCCATCGTCGCGGCGAAAGCGACCATCTCCGGGGTGACGACCCGCATCGCCTCGGTACGCCCGTGCCGGTACTGGCGGGTGGCGATCGACTCGTACGTCGCGCCCAAGTGGCCCTTGGCCCGCTGGTGGGCCAGCTGGTAGGCGACCTGGACGAACGCGTCGGGCGAGACCCCCAGCGCCTTGGCCGTTGTGGCGCCGAAGTCGTCGAACGACACGGTCGCGGTCGCAGTGGCCTGCCCGTACGCGGCGAACGCTTCGGCGGCCGAGCGCGCCTGGGCCCGCAGGGTGTCGTCCAGCTCGAACACGAGAGGCTCCAGCGCGGGCAGCCCCTGGGAGCGGGCCCCGGACTGCTGGGAGTGTTCCTCGGGCGGGGAGCTGAGCAGGGCGTCGGTGAAGCTGAGGATGGTCGTCCCGTCCAGCTCGCAGTGCTCGATGTTGATGCCCGCCCGGCCGTCGGAGAAGACGACGAACGACACCGCCTTGTCGAACCACCGGTTGCCGCGGTCGCCGTACAGCAGCTCGTCGCAGGTTTCCTGGGTGTCCGCCGGTGCGAAGTCCTCCAGGCAGACGCAGAACAGCGCGGTCTCGATGTCGTCGAGTGCCTCGGCGTTGCGGGGGTGGGAGGCCATCAGGGACTGCCGGGCGGCCGCCCACTCCGCGCGGGCCATCGTGGTGAGGTGGCCCACCGGCACGTCCGCCGGTTCCGCGCCGGCCTTCATGACGGCACTCAGGCCCGCCTCGATGTCGTCCAGGCTGTGCGGGACACCGTCCTCGCCGAGCACGTCCAGCCGGAACATGCCGCCCCGGAAGAACACCACGATGTGCCGTGCGTCGGACGGGCCCGGCCATGCCTCGGTGTAGGGGGCGCGTACGGTGTCCAGCTCGGCGCCGGGGATACGGGTGGTGGAGAACAGGAACTTGTTCTGCACCATCGACTGGGGCACGCCGCGCTGGACCACCGGCGGGATGAGCCCCTGGTCGAGCTGCCGCTTGTAGTTGAGCGCCCCGGCGACGAGCCCGGCCGCCCGTTCCAGCTGCGCCTCGCCGGTGTCCTTGAACAGGAAGAAGAAGTTGGCGTTGAGCGCGATCCGGTCCCGGCGGCCCAGGTAGCGGTACGGCCAGAAGGTGTCGAGCCAGCTGTGCACGCCCTCAGTGGCGTCGTACGCCTCAAGCGCCGCGTGCAGCACCCGGCCGGGGCCGTCGGGCCTGAGGAAGGCGGCCACCTCCGCCTCCGTCGCCGCCCGCTCGTCGGCGGTCAGCAACGGCGCGCTCCAGGCGAGGAACCTCTCGCAGCTCGCCTCCAGCGTGGGCAGCGACACGCGCGGAAGGCTGTCCTCCTGGGCGAAGGTCGCGTTGCCTGTTACATCCTGACTGATCTTCAACTCTGCTCTCGATTCGGATCGTTGGGGCCGGACGGGCGGTGCGGCCGGGAAAGGTGGAGCTGTGCGTACATCCAGCCTTCCGCCTCCAGGCCCCGCGCATCCACCCTGTTGGACGACATCGTGTCCAGGACGAGCGTCTGTTCCTCCAGGGAGGCGAACCTCCGCTGCTTGAAGACGCCTTCGACATGGATGGTCCGGTAGCCGAGTTCGGCCAGCGCCTGCTCGATCGGGTCGAACGGGAACATCCGCAGCGCGAAGTGCGCCATCCAGGGCCGGTGGGTGTCCTGCGCCTCGACGACGCGCTTGAGCGTCCGCTCGGTGACGTAGCCGAGGCAGCCCGTCGAGATCACCAGGTCCGTCCCGGCGAACTGGGCGCGCTGCTCCGGTGTGGGCTCGTGCGCCTCCAGGTCGGCGTGCACGGCGTCGTCGAGGAATCCGGCGTCGAGTGCGTACGAGAGCGCACTGGCGGAGGTGTCGAGGCCGACGAAGCTTACGGGCTGCGCGGGCTGCCGCGAGCGGGCCAGCTCTTTGTCGCGGGCGAGCAGGGCCTCGCGGCTCTCCCCGTCGCACTTCTCGTCACCGTAGCGCGCGTACAGCTCGTCCATGGTCGCGTCGTACTTTTGCAGGGCGGCATTGATTCCGTACGAACAGCCTATGTCCAGCACCTTCGGCACGGCGACATGCTGGGAGTCCCGGTACTCCTTGATGAGCTTCGCGAAGTAGGGCTTGGCCAGTTGCGGAACGCAGTAGCCGAGGGGGCGCAGCACGCTGAAATAGGCGCGCGGATCGGGCTGGGTGTAGATGTGGTCGAGCGAGACTTTTCCGGTCGCGTCGAAACGCACAGGGCTTACTCCTCCATGGATCGCGGCGGATCGCGTGGATCGCAGAGTGGGGGGGGGACGCGGTCTGCGACGGGCGTCAGTCCAGCAGCCGGTCGCCGCGGACGGCCCGGCCCTCGGCCGCCACGTGCTCGGGCAGGACGCGGCCGAAGAGCTGCCGGGTCCGTGCCACGCTCCCGATGACGCCGGGGCGCTCGCTGTAGGCGAATATCGCGGAGTGGCGCGCGATGTCGCCCCGTACGGGGCTGACCCGGTGCAGCGAGTAGCGGCCCTTGAACAGCTGCAGGTCACCGGGTTGCAGGGACAGGGACCGGATCAGCCGCTCGCCCCGGCCGTCCAGTACGTCGCGGACGTCGTCGAAGCGCTCGTCCTGCGCGGACCTGATGTTCGGGCAGTACTCGAAGACGCCGCCGGACTGCGCCTCCTGGGTGAGCATGCTGACGGTGTACTCGTTGGTGTCGAAGTGCCAGGGATGTTCCATGCCCGGCTCGACGACGTTGAGAACCAGCCCGGAGAGCGGATCGGCCAGTTCGTGAAGCTGCGGCAGTCCGAAGCAGCGGGCGACGAAGCTCTGGAACGCGGTGTGGGAGTAGAGCCGGCTGATGAGGGAGGCCGCGGGGATACGGTCCCGTGCGACGAACGCGTTGCCCCGCTCGAAGGTGTGCCGGCCCGGGTGGTCCTCAGGCAGAGCCGAGTCCACGGGGATGTTGTAGACGTTGACGGTTTCGGTGTCGAAGTGCGCGCGCGGGGCGATGGCCGAGCACTCCTGCCGGAGGACGTCGCGGAGTGAGGGGCGGATGAAGTCCGGCAGTACGGTGCAGCCGACGGTCGACAGTTCGCGCCGGGCACGGGAGACGACGGACTGTCCCTCGGCGCTTTCGAGTTCCGACAGGGGGTAGCGGGCCGTGTCGACCACCTGGTCGAGCATGACGGCTTCCAGAGTGCTCATACGATCCTCTCAACGCCCGAACTCAACTGAGAAGTAACGGAGTTGAAGCTCCCACAGTGCCGCGAGGATGTCTGTGACACGTCACACGCGCCGGGGGCCGTTTGGCGTCGGCTCAGGATGCCCAGCCGCGCAGTGAGATCTGGGGGCCACCGGACAGGTAGTGGCGCAGGGCCGTGGCCGAGGTGGGTACGAATTCCTCGGGGAGGTCGACCGTGTCGACCCAGCGGACCTGGGTGTGCTTGGCGAGTTCGCGGTTCTCGGGTTCCCCGGCCCATTGATGAGTGGCGAAGACGACGGTGAGGAACCCGTTGGGCGCTTCGACGCCCCAGGCGCCGTGGACGACCTGGGCGAGGCGGAGATCGTCGGCCCTGACGATCAGACCGGTCTCCTCGCGGAGCTCGCGGACCGCGGTTTCGGTGATGGGCTCGCCCGGCTCGCTCTTGCCGACGGGGAGGTCCCACCGGCCGGGGGCGAACTTGTTGCCGGGGCCGCGCTGAAGGAGGACGACGCGGTCGGTCTCCCGGTCGTGGACGATGACGGCGGCGACGAGGACGGTCATCGCATCGAGCGCGGGCGGGAGGGCCGGAGGGCGGTTCTCGGTGTTCGGCTGGGCCACTGCGATCCCCTCGTCGGTCAATCGGTCGGTGGGTCGGGCCGATTGGGCAGCTTGGACAGATGGGGCACCCTAGCGGCACGGTCGCCCTGACGGCCTCCAGGTTTGCACTAGTGCAATAGTCCATTGCGGCTAGTGCAGGACCGGGCTACGGTTCGGATCATGCCTGCCAAGACACCGCAGCCTGTGACGCTGACCGGCCACCACGTACGCGTTGAACCGTTGACGACGGATCACCTCTCAGACCTATTCGCCGCGGGCGGGGGTGACGACGAGGTCTGGCGCTGGCAGGGCGGACCCACTCCGCACACGGAGGACGAGCTCGGCCACAAGCTCCGTGAACTGCTGAAGGATGCCGAACAGGGCAGGTACCTCCCGTTCGCCGTCATCCGTCGCTCGACCGGCAGGGCCGTCGGCTGGACCACGTACATGGACGTCGACACGGGAGACGAGCGCCTGGAGATCGGCTGGACCTGGTACGGCCGCGCGTCGTGGCGTACGGCGGTCAACACCGAGACGAAGCTGCTGTTGCTCAACCACGCTTTCGAGGAACTGGGCATGGGGCGCGTCCAGTTGAAGACGGACCACAGGAACGAGCGGTCCCAGGCCGCCATCGCCCGCCTCGGGGCGCAGCGGGAAGGCGTCCTGCGCCGCCATAAGCAGCGCCCGGACGGGACGTGGCGGGACAGCGTCTACTTCTCGATCCTCGCCGACGAGTGGCCCGGGGTGAAGGCGCGCCTCAGCGACCGGCTCCGGCTCCGGGGTTCTGAAGGATGAACGCCGCCGGGGCGCACATACGATCGGGTCGCATGGGGATCACCGTGCAGAAGCTGACGTACTACCCGGTCAAGGGCTGTGCCGGGACCGGAGTCGAGTCGGCCAGGGTCGGCGTGATGGGGCTGGAGCACGACCGGACGTTCATGGTCGTCGACGCCGCGGACGGGACGTTCCGCAGTCAGCGGGCGCTGCCCGCCATGGCTGCGGTCCGGCCGGAGATCGTCGGCGGGGGCGCCGCGCTGCGGCTGTCCGCGGACGGGGTCGAGAGCGTACTACTGGACGTCGACCCGGACGGGGAGCGGCGGCCGGTGAGCATGTTCGGGCGGGACATCGGGGAGGGCGCGGATCAAGGGGACGCAGCCGCCGAGTGGTTCTCGCAGGTGCTGGGGGCGAAGTCCCGGCTGGTGCGGGTGCCTTCGGACTTCGACCGGGACGGGTGGGGCGAGACGCCCGGCAAGGTCGGTTTCGCGGACGCGCATGCGGTGCTGGTGGCGTCCCAGGCCTCGCTCGACGGCCTGAACGCGCGGATCACGGCGCGGGGCACGGCCCCGGTGCCGATGGACCGCTTCCGGGCGAACATCGTCCTCGACGGCTGCGCCGAGCCGCACGCCGAGGACGAGATGCGCCGTCTGGAGATCGGTACGGTGCACCTCGCGTACGCGGTCAGGGCGATGCGGTGCAGCGTCCCGCTGGTCGACCAGCTCACGGGCCTGCGCGCGGGCCCCGAGCCGATCCGCACGCTGGCGACGTATCGGCGGGAGCCGGAGTACGACAACAAGGTCAGCTTCGGCATGAAGGCGGCGGTCGCGGAGCTCGGGTCGCTGTCGGTGGGAGATGCGGTTCGGCCGACGTGGGCGTCAGGGACGGCTGCCTGAAGCTGCCCGAAGCTGACTGAAGGCCCTCGCTCAGCAGCGGGGAGCCGGTTTGCTGTAGGTCGTGTTGCTGGGGTTCGCCACGTAGTAGTCGGTGACGTAGCGGCCGTTCTCGATGCGGTCCCATATCTTCGTCGTGCCGACCGCCGAGCCCGACTTCTGGCAGACCACCCACGCCAGCGCCCCGTTGGGGGACGTGCCGGCTATGGAGGACGAGGTGCCGGGGCCGGTGTGTTCGGCGACGGTCGCGGTGGTCTGGTAGGGGTACGTGCAGCGCGGCAGCGGGGCACTGTAGGTGGTGTTGGACGGGGTGCTGACGTAGTAGTCGGTGACGTACGTGCCGTCCGCGAGCTTGTCCCATATGGCCGTGGTGCCGACCGCGGAACCGGGCGCCTGGCAGACCACCTTGAGCGCGGACCTGGGCGCGTAGGTCTTCGCGACGGGGTAGCTCGTCGAGGGGCCGGTGCGGGCGTTGAGCGTGGTGGCGCTCGTCGCGGTGTAGGTGTACGCCACGGTGGCGACCGGCGCGTCGAGCCTGTCGGTGTCGATGTTGAGGGTGACGCCGCCGTACGTCTCGTCGTGGTCGCCCTTGAACTGCTTGGCCCGCTGGTGCACCGCCCACTTGGAATCGGCGATGTTGGTCCAGCCCTTGAGCGAGTCGACCCCGTCGAAGCGGGCGATCCACAGCGCGTCAGGGCGGGCGTACGAGGTGGAGGTGTACACGTCGGAGAGCTGCTTCGCCCCGAGGTTGAGGTTCATGTACACGCCCGAGACATAGCCGAGCCGATGCAGTTCCTTCGTCCAGCCGGAGAGGAATGACAGCACGCCGGTCCGGCAGGTGGCGTCGGTCTGCGAGTACGCCTCGATGTCGTTGTAGAACGCGCTGCCGGGCTGCATGCCCAGCGCCTTGCCCCTGGCGACGGCGTCGGCTGCCGCGGCCGTGCCCTGGCCCTTGGCGGTCGCGGCGGCCCGGCTGATCTTGGCGTCGGTGGGCCTGCCGCCGCACGGCGGTTGCAGGCCCTTGTAGATGGGCAGCAGACGCCACTTCAGCGCGGACACGGACGCGACCCACGACGCGGTCAGTTGCGGCTGGGCGCAGGTGCGGGTGATGCCCCCGATGTACACCCCGACGGCGCGGTACGGCGAGGCGCCCCACGCCTGGATCGCCGACAGCGGTGGCGCCGTGCAGGTGTCGAAGGCGAGTCCGGAGTAGCGGGTCGCGCTCGCCCCCGCGGCATACGCGACGGAGGTGGCCGGTTCGGCCGCGGCGGGCGGGCCGAAGGTGAGGGCGGAGCCGGCGCTCAGTAGGCCGGCGGCCGTGAACACGAGAAATCTGCGGCGGATACGAAGGCCGTGGTGCGGATGCGACATGGCTGCCCCCGGAGTGACTCGGACCGTGAGACCAGAATGCGCGGTTCTGCGCCGATCGGACCCTGCGACACCGGGATTTTGTCGAAAGCAACCTGCCGCCGTCCCGCCGCTGTCACCCAGGAGCGCCCGGGTGACAGCGGCGGGAGGGCATGCCTCAACCGGCGAACTCGTCGGCGCCCGCAATGGATCGGGGCACGTAACGGATCAGCGGCCGTAACGGATCAGCGCCCGCACCATCCGGCACGTCGTGTCCGACGGCGGATGGATTCCGATGCTCTCCGCCGTCGCTCGTATCCTGCGGTTGTCCGCCGTCGCCGGGTGATAGACCCCCGAGTCAAGCAGGGCGATCGCCAGGCGCATGGCTTTGAGCCGGCGGTTGTGCGAGACGTACCACTCGCGCGGCTGTCCGGCCGGGAGCGGCTTCTTCTTCAGCGGCTGGTACATGGACGAGGACAGAGACGCGGACGCGGACACGGACACGGGCTTCGAAATGAGTGTGGCAACGGCCATCGGCAACCTCCTGGCGCGGTGGCGGGACCATCCCGAACTACTGTTCAGTCTACTGGCCACCACTGACAATCGGCCCTGGCCAGGCGGTGTTTGAGTGGCGCGTGAGCGGTACCGTGGCGGCATGGAGATCTGGATCAACCCCGCCTGTTCCAAGTGCCGCAGTGCTGTCGATCTGCTCGACGGCGAGGGCGCGTCGTACACCGTCCGGCGCTATCTGGAGGACGTGCCGAGCGAGGAGGAGATCCGGGCCGTCCTCGCGCGGCTCGGGCTTGAGCCGTGGGACATCACGCGGACGCAGGAGGCCGAGGCGAAGGAGCTCGGGCTCAAGGAGTGGGCACGGGACGAGGGTTCCCGGGACCGGTGGGTCACCGCGCTCGCGCAGCACCCGAAGCTGATTCAGCGGCCGATCATCACCGCGGACGACGGGACGGCGGTCGTGGGGCGTACGGAGGAGGCGGTACGGGACGTGCTCGGCCGGTCCTGGCAGTAGCTCGGACCGGTACGAGCTCACCGCGGCACGGAGTACCGGCGGCGGTGCGTCAGCGCTCGTCCGTGCCCGCGACCTTTCCCGTCGCGAGCGCTATCCGGTTCCACGTGTTGATGGTGAAGATCAGCGCGAGCAGGTGAGCCAGCTCCTGCTCCTCGAAGTGCGCCGCCGCCTGCGCGTACACCGCGTCCGGCACCCCGCCGTCCGCGACCAGAGTGACCGCCTCCGTCAGGGCGAGCGCCGCCTGTTCCTTCGGCGTGTAGAAGTGCTTCGCCTCCCGCCAGACGGACGTCATGTGCAGGCGCTCCTCGCTCTCGCCCGCCTTGCGTGCGTCGCCGGTGTGCATGTGGAGGCAGTACGCGCAGTGGTTGAGCTGCGAGGAACGGATCTGCACCAGCTCCACGAGCGTCGGGTCCAGGCCCTCGCGGGCCGCCGCGTCCAGGCCGATCACGGCGCGGAAGGCCTTCGGGGCCAGCTTGGCGAAGTTGACCCGGGTCACGGTCTGCTTGATCTCTGTCGTCGTCATGTGTACGAATCTAGAGGCGCAGGCGACCGGGAGCGGGGTGCATTTCAGTGGCGGAATCATGGGTCAATTCGGCGGAGAGTCTCGGCGCCGATCTGCATCTGGAGCTGAGCGGCGCGGGCAGTCGGCGGGCCGTGCTGATGCGGGCTCTGCGGGAGGCCGTGCGGAGCGGGCGGCTTGCGCCCGGGACGAGGCTGCCGCCGTACCGTTCCCTCGCCGCCGACCTGGGGATCGCCCGCAACACCGTCGCCGACGCCTACGCCGAGCTCGTCGCCGAGGGCTGGCTCACCGCGCGTCAGGGCTCGGGGACCCGGGTCGCCCAGCAGGTCGCGCCCGTGGCTCCCGTGGGCAGACAGCGCACCCCGGCGCGGGCCGGGCGCCCGGCGTACGACCTGGTGCAGGGGCGGCCGGACCCTGCCGCCTTCCCCCGTGGCGCCTGGCTGGCGTCGGCGCGGCGGGCGCTGACCCTCGCGCCGCACGACGCCTTCGGGCCCGGCGATCCGCGCGGGCGGGCCGAGTTGCGGGAGGCGCTCGCCGAGTATCTGGCGCGGGTGCGGGGCGTGCGGACCGTCCCGGACCGGGTCGTCGTCTGCTCGGGAGCCGCCCATGCGCTGCGGCTGATGGCGTCGGTCGTGGGCGGCCGGTGGGCGGTGGAGTCGTACGGGCTGCCCTTCCACCGCGGGCTGCTCGCGGACGAGGGCGTACGCACCGTGCCATTGGCGGTCGACGAACACGGCGCGAAGGTCGGCGAGTTGGGGAAGGTCCGCGCCGTGCTGCTGACTCCGGCGCACCAGTTCCCGACCGGCGGGCCACTGCACGCCGAGCGGCGTGCGGCCGTCGTGGACTGGGCCCGCTCGACGGGCGGGCTGGTCCTGGAGGACGACTACGACGGCGAGTTCCGTTACGACCGTCAGCCGGTCGGCGCCGTACAGAGCCTCGATCCCGACCGGGTGGTGCTGATGGGGTCGGTGAGCAAGAGCCTCTCCCCCACCCTGCGGCTGGGCTGGATGGTGCTGCCCGAGCGTCTGGTGGACGACGTGGTGGCCGCGAAGGGCGAGCGCGAGCAGCACTCCAGCGCCACGGAGCAGCTCACGCTCGCGGACTTCATCACCTCGGGGGCGTACGACCGCCATGTGCGCAGGATGCGCCGGCGCCACCGGCGCAGGCGCGATCAGCTGGTCGCGGCTCTGGCGGAGCGGGCTCCGCACGTGCGGGTCAGCGGGATCGCGGCGGGGCTGCATGCCGTGCTCGAACTGCCGCCGGGGACCGAGCGGGCCGTGGTGAAGGCCGCGGCCTGGCAGGGGCTGGCGGTAGAGGGGCTGTCCGACTACCGCCACCCGGACGTCCCGGCCGACAGGCATGACGGCCACGACCGGCGCGACGGGCTCGTCGTCGGGTACGCCACGCCGCCCGAGCACGGTTACGCGGGAGCGCTGGACGCGCTGTGCCGCGCGCTGCCGCCGGAGTGAGTCGCCTCCGGGAACCCTCTGAGCTGCGCCAACCTTAAGGAAAGTTAAGGAAGTTGTGGGTGCGAGGGCTGAGAAACACGCGATGCGTACTCGTACGTAACGGCACACGGAACCGACCCGACAGGAGTCCCACGTGTCGCGCAAGAAGACCCTCAGCGGTAAGAAGAAGATCGCTCTGCTCGTCGGCGCCGCCGCAGTAGTGGGCGGTACGGCAGTAGCCATGACCGGCACCAGCAACGCGTCGGTGGCCTGCGACGGACTGACCCAGGCCCTGAAGAACAACGAGAGCTTCATCGCGGGCCAGCGTGCCAATCCGGACGCGCAGTCCGAGGCCCGGATCGCGAACCGGCAGGCGGTCATCGAGGAGATCAAGCGGAAGCAGGCGGCTTCCGGGTGCGAGGTGGGAGGCGGGGGAGGTGAGGCCGCTCAGCCGCCTGCGGGAGACCAGGGCGGCGCCCAGAACGGCGACCAGGGCGGAAACCAGGCCGGTGACCAGGCCGGCGGCGGACAGGCAAGCGGCGAAGTCGTCTGCGCCGGATCGACCGTCACCCTCTCCGGCGAAGCCGGCGCACCCGCCGCCTCCAGCAACCAGTTCCCGATCGGCACCACCCTCAAGGTGACCAACCTCGACAACAACAAGTCGACCACGGTCAAGGTCACCTCGACCTCCGGCAGCTGCGCCCTGCTCAACAACGCGGCCTTCGAGCAGGTCCGCGAGCCCGGCAAGAACCTCATCCGCAAGGCCAGGATCGAGAAGATCGGGAGCGGCGACCAGGCAGGCAATCAGGGTGGCGGCCAGGCTGGTGACCAGAACACCGGCCAGAACGGCGGCCAGGGCGGAAACCAGGCCGGTGACCAGGCAGGCGGCGGACAGGCGAGCGGCGAAGTCGTCTGCGCCGGGTCGACCGTGACCCTGTCCGGCGAAGCCGGCGCACCCGCCGCCTCCAGCAACCAGTTCCCGGTCGGCACCAGCCTCAAGGTGACCAACCTCGACAACAACAAGTCGACCACGGTCAAGGTCACCTCGACGTCCGGCAGCTGCGCCCTGCTCAACAACGCGGCCTTCGAGCAGGTCCGCGAGCCCGGCAAGTTCCTGATCCGCAAGGCCAGGATCGAGCGCGTCGGCTGATCCTGACGGTCGTCAACCGGAACCCAGGACGGTGCCGCACCCCCCACGGCACCGTCCTGGTCACCGATCGAGCAGGAGCTCCGCCTCCGCCAGGATCTGCGTCACCCGCAGCCCGAACCGTACGTCGCAGTCGTGCGCCCGCCCCGTACGCGCCGACTCCAGCAGCGCGTCCACCGCCGCCCCGAACGAGCGCACCGCGTCTCCCCACACCGGCAGTTGGACCTTCCCCCGTTCGCCGACGAGCTCGATGCGCACGCCCGACGCCCGCACTGGCGCGCTCAGGCCCAGCGTGGCCGTGCTCGACGCCCCGGACGTGTGCCGCAGCACCAGATGCACGGTGTCCTTGGGCCCGCGCGCCGCGGTCACCTCCGTCACATCGCCGAGCGCCGGAATCAGTACGGAGAGCACATGCGGGCCGACGTCCCACAGTCCGCCCTTCTCACGCCGCCACGGCGAGGCGGCGTACGGACTGTCCCCACCCGGCGCGTAGAGCGAACCGAGCCACTGCGCATGAGCCGTGAACCAGCCGCCGGCCGCCACCTGTTCGGCGATCCAGGACGCCGTGTCCGCGGCGAAGCGCAAGGTACAGAAGACCACCGAAGCGACCCCGGCGCGCTCGGCCGCCTGTGCCGTCTCGCTCGCCGCCGCCACGCTGGTGGCAACCGGCTTGTCCAGCAGAAGATGGCAGCCCGCCGCCGCGGCGTGGGCGGCGAGCGGTGCCTGGATGTCCGGCGGCAGTGCGAAGGCGACCGCGTCACTGGCCGCGAGGAGGGCGTCCACGCCGTCGTCACCGGAGAACGCGGCGGTACCGTGCGCGCCGGCCAGGGAGGCGGCCGCCTCGGGCCGTCTGGCCCACACCCCGCTGAAGTCGACCCCCGGGTGCGCGGCGAGCGCGGGAGCCTGGGTGCGCTCCGCCCAGGGGCCGGCGCCGATCAGTCCGATACGCAGCTGCTTCGCGGGCTTCGTCATGCGGCCCAGTCTGCCCGTGAACGCCGCAGGCTCCTCGATCCCGCCGGAGGCCGTGTCCTGCCGAACCCTTGTATACGACATGGCCGCTGCTCAAGTAGGGGGTCAAGCGGCTGGCCGGAGACGAAATCCGCAGGTGAAACAGGGGGTAGAGGGGGCTCACGCGAAGCCGGGCCGGGCCACCGGTCCGGCGTAACGTGGGGTTCACAAACGGGCAATGGAAGGGAAATCCCGTATTGCGAAGCTGCGCGACATACCGCTGCACCCGCAAAGGATGAGGCACCGTGACCTTCAAGGCTGAGTACATCTGGATCGACGGCACCGAGCCGACCGCCAAGCTTCGCTCGAAGACGAAGATCCTTACGGACGGCGCCGAGCTGCCCATCTGGGGCTTCGACGGATCCAGCACCAACCAGGCCGAGGGGCACGCCTCCGACCGGGTGCTCAAGCCGGTCTTCTCCTGCCCGGACCCGATCCGCGGCGGCGACGACGTCCTTGTGATGTGCGAGGTCCTCAACACGGACATGACGCCGCACGAGTCCAACACGCGTGCCGCGCTCGCCGAGGTCGCCCAGAAGTTCGCCGCCCAGGAGCCGATCTTCGGCATCGAGCAGGAGTACACCTTCTTCAAGGGCGCCCGTCCCCTCGGCTTCCCCGAGAGCGGCTTCCCGGCCGCGCAGGGCGGCTACTACTGCGGTGTCGGCGCGGACGAGATCTTCGGCCGCGACATCGTCGAGGCGCACCTGGAGAACTGCCTCAAGGCGGGTCTGGGCATCTCCGGCATCAACGCCGAGGTCATGCCCGGCCAGTGGGAGTTCCAGGTCGGCCCGCTGTCCCCGCTGGAGGTCTCCGACCAGCTGTGGGTGGCCCGCTGGCTCCTGTACCGCACCGCCGAGGACTTCGAGGTCTCCGCGACCCTCGACCCCAAGCCGGTCAAGGGCGACTGGAACGGCGCGGGCGCGCACACCAACTTCTCGACCAAGGCGATGCGCGAGGGCTACGACGCGATCATCACCGCCTGCGAGTCGCTGGGCGAGGGCTCCAAGCCGCTCGACCACGTCAAGAACTACGGCGCGGGCATCGACGACCGCCTCACCGGCCTGCACGAGACCGCCCCGTGGAACGAGTACAGCTACGGCGTCTCGGACCGCGGCGCCTCGGTCCGTATCCCGTGGCAGGTCGAGCAAGACGGCAAGGGCTACATCGAGGACCGCCGCCCGAACGCCAACGTCGACCCCTACCTCGTCACGCAACTGATCGTCGACACCTGCTGCACCGCGCTGGAGAAGGCCGGCCAGGTCTGACCTCGCCGCCACGCCGCGTACACAAGGGCGTCCACCGGTCCGGCCGGTGGGCGCCCTTCGGCGTGCCTCACGCAAAGGGAACGCAAGAGCCGTATCAAGGAGCGGAAGCCGAGTGCTGCCGCACCATGTCATCTGCTTCAATGGGCACATGGCCAGCCACCAGCACACCGCGACAGGTCGCACCGACCTCGAGCCGTTCTGGCCTACCCGGCAGCACCACGACTTCGACCGGGTGTGTTGCCGCGCGGTGAACGCGCGGGCCCTCTAAAGCCGCTCACCCCGGTCTTCGGCCAGCGCGCACGACGTACGTCCGTCCTCTCGACTCGACGACTTCCTCCGCGCGAAAGAGCTGACCTCTCATGGCGAACTCCCGTTCCGTCTCTGCCCTCCCCGCCACCACCCTGCCCCCCGAGGGCCGTCACCGACTGCGTTCCGTCGAACGCGACGAGGTCGTCGCACCGGCCGCCCTCGTCGATGTCGCCGACTTCCTGCCGCCGGGTGCCACCTGGCTGCCCGCGCCGCCGCACACCCTGCCCACTCTTCCGGGCCGGCCGCCGATGGTCGGCTATCTTGTCCTCGTACCGGCCGAGCAGCAGCCGCCGCAGCGGGAGCAGGAGCCCGGCGAGCAGGGTGACGGTCCCGTACGGATCGACGCCTCGCAGCGCACCGCCCTGGTGGACGGGCAGGCGCTGGATCTGACCTACCTCGAGTTCGAACTGCTCGCGCATCTGGTGGCGCACCCCCACCGGGTGCACACGCGCGACCAGTTGGTGACCACGGTGTGGGGCTACGGGCATGTGGGCGACGGCCGGACCGTCGACGTCCATGTGGCCCGGCTGCGCCGGAAGCTGGGCGCCGAGCACCGCCGTACGATCCAGACCGTGCGGCGGGTCGGCTACAAGTACACGCCGTAGGCCCGACGCGCCGCAGTCCGTCGCCCCGGTGTTTTCCCTGGCAGCGGAATCCCTGTGCCGAAGGCCGCCCTACCAGGCAGAGTCGGCGGTATGAGACTTCTGATTCTGGGGGGCACGGAGTTCGTCGGCCGTGCGGTGGTCGAGTCGGCACTGGCCCGCGGCTGGGAGGTCACCGTCTTCCACCGCGGGCGGCACGAAGCACCGGCCGGTGCGGCCACGTTGCTCGGCGACCGCACGGCGCCGGACGGCCTGGCGGCGCTCACCGAGGGCGAGTGGGACGTCGTCGTCGACACCTGGTCGGCGGCGCCGTCCGCCGTACGGGACGCTGCCCGGCTGCTCGCGGGGCGCGTCGGTCGCTATGTCTATGTGTCGAGCTCTTCCGTTTACGCATGGCCGCCGGCGGCCGGTTACGACGAGACCAGCCCAGTCGTCGAGAGCTCGGCCGACGCGGGCGATGTGCCGTACGCGGAGTCCAAGCGGGGCGGTGAACTGGCCGCGGTCCAGTCCTTCGGCGAGGACCGCGCGCTGCTGGTCCGGGCGGGCCTGATCATCGGGCCCTGGGAGAACATCGGCCGCCTTCCGTGGTGGCTGGGCCGGATCGCCCGCGGCGGCCCGGTCCTCGCACCGGGACCGCGGGAGACGCCGCTGCAGTACATCGACGTACGCGACCTGGCGGACTGGATGCTCCAGGCGGCGGAGCGGGGGCTGAGCGGTCCGTACAACCTGGTGAGCGAGCAGGGGCAGACGACGATCGGAGAACTGCTGGAGGCGTGCGGGCGGGCGACGGGTTCGGTGCCCGAGCTCCGGTGGACCCCCGCCGAGGCGATCCTCGCGGCGGGCATCCGGCCCTGGACGGACCTGCCGATCTGGATCCCCCGGGCCGAGCAGCCCGAGCTCTACAACGCGGTGCACCGCGTCGGCGTCGCGAAGGCGGTGGGGGCCGGGCTGAGGTGTCGGCCGGTCGGCGAGACGGTGGCGGACACGTGGGGGTGGCTCCAGTCGATCGGGGGGACGGCGCCGCAGCGGCCTGACCGGCCGGTGGTGGGGTTGCCGCGGGAGGTGGAGGCGAAGGTTCTGGGCGCGTGAACGGTCCGCCTGCGGCGGGCTTTTCCCCCACCCCGCCCCTTCTCGTAACCGGGGGCGCTGCCCCCGGACCCCCGCTCCTCAAACGCCGGAGGGGCTGAACTATTCAGCCCGTCCGGCGTTTGAGGACATGCGGCCGAAGGTCGCATACGGGGTCTGGGGCGAAGCCCCAGTTACGGGAAGGGGCGGGTAGGGGAACAAACCCCCGGCCCGCACCACGACCGCCTAGCCCACCCGCACCGCCTCGCCCGCCCGGGACGACCCCGCCGCATCCACCTCGCCGTGGTCCACCCGCGGCAGCCACCCCAGTCCCCTCGGCGTGCGCCAGTTCCGTTCGCCCAGCAGCGCCATCGCCGACGGCAGCAGCACCATCCGTACGATCGTCGCGTCCAGCAGCACCGCCACCGCCAGGCCCACGCCCATCTGCTGCATGTCCTGCATGGACAGCGTCGCGAAGACCGCGAACACCGCGACCATGATCGCCGCCGCTCCCGTCACCGCGCCCGCCGTGCGGCGGATGCCCTCGTGGATCGCGTCCCGCGTCGTCGCGCCCCTGTCACGCGCCTCGCGGATCCGGGAGACCACGAAGACGTGGTAGTCCATGGACAGCCCGAACAGCACCACCAGGACGAACAGCGGCATCCAGCCCTCGATCGCGCCGACCGCCTCCGTGCCCAGCGCGGACGCTCCCCAGCCGTGCTGGAAGACCGCGACCATGACGCCGTATGCCGCCGCCACCGAGAGCAGGTTGAGCAGGATCGACGTGACGGCGATGACGTACGAGCGGAAGCAGAACAGCATCAGCAGGAACGTCACGGCCGTGATGAACGCGAGGACCGGCACGATGCCCCGCTTCAGCTGGTCGTTGAAGTCGACCGACGACGCGAGCTCACCGCCGACATAAACCTGTGCGCCGGTGCCGTCGAAAGCCTCGGGGACCGTCTTGTCGCGCAGCCGGGACAGCGCGTCCTTGCCGGTCAGCGGCACCTCGATCTCCGCGATGTTCTGCGCCGGGTGAAGGGTGACCTTGTCGAACGTCGCCAGCGCCCCCCTCACGCGCTCCGAGCCGATGTCGTCCGCCTTGACGACCACCCGCGCCGGCTCTGGCCCGCCCGGGAAGGCCTCCGTGATCTTCTTGTACGCCACCGACAGCGCCGCGTCCGAGCCGAACTGCTTCTCCATTCCGAGCTGTTCGGTCTTCATCCCCAGCGCCGGTGCCGCGAGCGCCAGCAGCACGGCCACCGCGCCGAAGGCGAAGAGTTTCGGCCTGTCGAGTACGGGCCGCAGCACCGCCCCCGCCACGGAGCCGCTCGCGTGCGCGCCCTTCTTGCCGCGGCGGTTCAGGAACGGGATCCGGCCCGCGTCGATCCGGTCCCCCAGCCAGGCCAGCAGCGCGGGCAGCACGGTCACCGAACCGAGCATCGCGATGAACACGACGAGGATCGTGGCGAGCGCGAAGCCCTTGAAGAGCATCAGCCCGGACAGGAACATCCCGGCCATCGCGAGCATCACGGTCACACCGGAGACCAGGACGGCCCGGCCGCTGGTCGCGGCCGCGATCCGCAGCGCGGTCTCGGCGTCGTGGCCCGCGGCCCGCTCGTCGCGCTCGCGCCGCAGATAGAAGAGGCAGTAGTCGACGCCGACGGCGAGACCCATCAGGAACATCACGGAGTAGGTGGTCTGGAACAGATGCAGCCGGTGGCTGGCGAGCGAGAGCAGACCGAAGGCCGCCATGCACGCGGTCAGCGCGAGGCCGACGGGCAGCAGCGCGGCGACGACCGCGCCGAAGGCGACGAGCAGAATGCCGAGCGCCAGCGGCACCGCGGTGAACTCGGCCTGCTGGAAATCCTCGGAGAGCAGGTCCCCGAGCCACTTCTCCGAGCTGGCCTGCCCGAACTGGTGGACTTCGACGCCCTGCTGGGCCTCGCCGATGTCCCGTACGGCATCGAGCACCGGCTGAACCCGGTCAGCGGCCGTCTTGGAGTCGCCCTTGATCTCGAAACGGATCAGCGCTTCCCTGCCGTTCTTCGAGGCGAGCGGCGGCTCGACCTTCTGTGCCTCGCCGGTCTTCTCGATCGCCGCCGCGAGCTCGCGCGCCGCGTCCTTCCAGCCGCCGGCCGTCCTGCTGCTGACCAGCACCAGCTCGCCGGCCGGCTGGTCCAGGCCCGCGTCGTCGAGGATCTTCTGGGCTCGTGCGGAGTCGCCCGTGCCCTGTTCGGACTCGGACATCTCGACCATCCCCGATGCCCCGCCGACACCCGCGGCGAGGACGACGAAGAGCAGCCAGCCGATGATCGCCGTTTTGCGATGGTGTGCGCTCCACACACCCATACGTGCCGCGAGGTTACGCCTCATGGCTTCTGCCCCCAGAGGTAAGCGCCGAATAAGTCGAGTACGACGCTAGGAATCCGCGGGCCCGCGCCCCAGCCGTCAGAGCCCCCTCTCGTGGAGACGAAAGGCGAGCTCAGAGGGGTGGTGCCAGGTACACCCCCACCCGGGGGCGAAGCCCAGTGCGGTCGACCACGGGCTGCGCCCACACTGGTGTCCGAGACCGATCAACGAGGGGAAGCCATGAAGGCGACGAAGGCACGTGACGCGGTGGTGGCCGGCGCACAGGGCCTGGCCCTGGCACTGATGGGGCTGATCGGGTCGATCACTCTCTTCGTCCTGTCGGTGGTCTCCATCGCCCTGATCCCCATCGGTGTGGGTGTCTTCACCACTCCCGCCGTGCTGACCCTGGTGCGGGCCCACGCCAACCAGCGGCGGCTGCTGGCGGCCCGGTGGTCGTCGCTGCGCATCCCCGTCCCGTACCGCCCCTTCCCGCGCGACCTGCGCACCGGCGTCATCGGGCAGGTCGAGCGCTGCACGCTGATGCTGAAGGACCCGGCGACCTGGCGGGACATGCAGTGGCTGCTCGTGGACATGACGGCGGGGGCCATCGTCGCGATCCTCGCACCCGCGCTGGTACTGGACGGCATCTTCGGGCTGTTGCTTCTGACCGGCCTGTGGAAGCCGATCGTCGAGGCGGACGGCACATACTGGTACGCGTTCGTCCCGGTCGACAGCTGGGCCACGGCGGGCCTCGCCGCGCTCCTCGGCGTGGTCTGGCTGACCGTCGCGATGAACGCCAACACCCTGCTGGTCCGCGCCCACTTCAGGCTGACCCGCACCATGCTCGCCCCGAACCACGAGAGGGAACTGGAGCAGCGCATCGACCGGCTCACGGAGACCCGGCACGACGCCCTGGACACCTCCGCGGCCGAACTGCGCCGTATCGAGCGGGATCTGCACGACGGGGCGCAGGCCCGGCTGGTCGCGATGGGCATGAACCTCGGCACCATCGAGGCACTCATCGAGAAGGACCCGGCACAGGCCAAGGAGCTCATCACCAATGCCCGCGAGTCCTCCGCCGAGGCGCTGACCGAACTGCGCGACCTGGTACGCGGCATCCACCCGCCGGTCCTTGCGGAGCGCGGGCTCGGGGATGCGGTCAAGGCTCTGGCGCTGCGGCTCCCGGTCAGCACCGAGGTGGACGTGGAGCTGCCCGGCCGCGCCGACGCCCCGGTCGAGTCGGCCGCGTACTTCGCCGTCAGCGAGACCCTCACCAACGCGGTCAAGCACGCGGGGGCCGACCGGATCTGGGTCGACCTGACGTATTCGGGCGGCTCGCTGCGGATCGCGGTCACGGACAACGGCAAGGGCGGCGCGACGATCGGCACCGGGTCGGGACTGAGCGGCATCGAACGCCGGCTCGGTACATTCGACGGCGTACTGGCCGTCAGCAGCCCTGCGGGCGGCCCCACCATGGTCACCATGGAGATCCCTTGCGCGTTGTTCTAGCCGAAGATCTGTTCCTGCTGCGTGACGGACTGGTCCGCATGCTGGAGGCGTACGACTTCGAGATCCTGGCGGCCGTGGAGAGCGGGCCCGAACTGACCAGGGCGCTCGCGGAGTTGGAGCCGGACGTCGCCGTCGTCGACGTCCGGCTGCCGCCCTCGCACACGGACGAGGGCCTGCAGTGCGCGCTGGCGGCGCGGCGGGCCCGGCCGGGACTGCCGGTGCTCGTGCTCTCGCAGCATGTGGAGCAGCTGTACGCGCGCGAGCTGCTGGCCGACGGCAACGGCGGGGTCGGCTATCTCCTCAAGGACCGGGTCTTCGACGCGGAGCAGTTCATCGACGCGGTACGGCGGGTGGCGGCCGGCGGGACGGCGATGGATCCGCAGGTGATCTCCCAGCTGCTGTCGCGGCGGTCGCAGGACAAGCCGATGGGCGGACTGACCCCGCGTGAGCTGGAGGTCATGGAGCTGATGGCGCAGGGCCGTTCCAATGCGGCGATCGCCTCACAGCTGGTGGTCACGGAGCGGGCGGTGGCCAAGCACACGTCCAACATCTTCGTGAAGCTGGGCCTGCCGGTGTCGGACGACGACAACCGGCGGGTGCTCGCCGTGCTGGCGTATCTCGACCGCGGCTGAGCGACGGCCCGTCAGGCCTCGTACTCGCTGAGGTCGATCGCGTAGACGTGCAGCGGGAAGCCGTACACCGGGTGCGTCGTCTCGTGGTCCAGCTCCATGCCGAGCTTGCGCATCACGTTCTCCGACGCGTCGTTGCCCAGCCGCGCGATGCTGATCACCCGGTCCAGGCCGCGGTCCCTGAGCGCGAACTCCAGTGTGGCGGCGGCGGCTTCGGAGGCGTACCCCTGGCCCCAGTACGGGGTGCCGAGCCGCCAGCCGATCTCCACAGCGGGCAGTACCTCGGGCAGGAAGGTGGGCACGGACAGGCCGACGAAGCCCGCCAGTTCGCCCGAGGCAAGCAGTTCGACGGCGAAGAGTCCGAAGCCCTCCTCGTCCCACTCCTCCTCCCAGCGCTCGATCTCCTCGGCGGTCTGCTCCGCGTCGTGCACGGAGCCGTCTCCGATCCACTGCATGACCTGCGGGTCCGCGTTGATTTCGGCCATGGGGGCGAGGTCGTCCTCGCGCCAGCGGCGCAGCAGGAGCCTGGGGGTGTGGATCTCGGTCATGCGCCCCATCCTGCCATCCCGGCCGCCGTCCGACTTCGGCGCAATCCACCGGGTTTGCTTCTGGAGAATTCTACGAATTCCTGCTTCAAACCCGCTCGGCTTGAACACCCCATGAGCCCCACCCGTATGGATGGTCGCGCTTCTCCCTCAGTCGGGACCCCCTTATACCCACACCCGACGACGAAGCAGAGGAGTTCCATGGGACGCACAAGAAAACGCTCGACGCTGGCGAACCGGGCGATCGTTGCCTCGGCCGCATTGATCCTGGGCGGGGGTGGGCTGGTCGCGGTCAATACGTATGCATCCGCGGGCGAAGGCTGGTCCTGGTCCGGTCAGGAAAACGAGCAGACGCAGACGAAGAACGCCGGAGCTGAGATCTCCACGATCGACTGCCCCGAGGTCGCGAACGATATCCGCGAGGTGCCAGATCAGGCACGTCCGGAGGTCGACGGCGAGCTGGCAAAGATGGACAGCCAGATCACCGACGCGTACAAGCAGTTCGCAGACCAGAAGGAGGAGATCGAACGGGATCCACAGCTGGCTCAGAACGCCATTCTGAATCCGCTGAAGGACAAGCGGACGGCGAGCATCGAGCGTATTTCCATCGCGATCGGCCGGTCCGGCCAGCCGCCCCAGGGACTTGACTCCCTCGCTCAGTGCAGCCTGCGCGGCGACGACAACGCCGACAACCAGGGCGACCAGAACGGCGACCAGAACAACGACGACGGTCAGAACGACGGCCAGGACGGCGGTCAGGATGGTGACCAAAATGGCGGCCAGGACGACAATCAGGGCGATGACCAGGGCAATGACGATGGTCAGGGCGACGATCAGGGCAACGGCGGCGGACAGGCCGGCAATGGCCCCGAAGCAGCCGACTTCGTAGACATCCAGTCCGTCCAGCCCAACGTCCAGCAGCCGCAGCAGCGCCGCGGCGGCTCCAGAGGGTCGTTCGCCACCGAGTGCGGAACGAACGAGAACGGCAAGTTCAATCCGGACAATGTCATCGTCGCCCCTGGTGTGAGCAATGGCGCGCACCATATGCACGACTACGTCGGCAATCAGGCCAATGACGCCTTCGCCAGCGACGACGATCTCGCGAACGGGGACACCACTTGCCAGAATCAGGGCGACAAGTCCACGTACTACTGGCCGGTGCTGCGTCTGCAGAACGGACAGAACGAGAATGACGCCGATGCGGACGGCGGCGGCAAGGACCAGAACGTCGGAGAGATCCAGACTCCGTCCGAGGTCACGCTGAATTTCGTCGGCAACCCGGTCAGCAAGGTGACCGCGATGCCCCGCTTCCTGCGCATCATCACCGGTGACGCGAAGGCATTCGTCAACGGCGACGCGAACGCGAACGCCTCCTGGAGCTGCACCGGTTTCGAGGACCGTCAGCTGAAGGACAAGTACCCGATCTGCCCCGAGGGCAGCCAGGTGGTGCGCTCCTTCAAGTTCCAGAGCTGCTGGGACGGCCAGAACACCGACAGCGCCAATCACCGCACGCATGTGGCCTTCGCGGACGAGAACGGCAACTGCGGCAATGGATTCCAGGCGATTCCCCAGCTGGTCCAGCGGATCGTCTATGACGTCCCGCCGGGTCCCGGTTTCGCGGTCGACTCCTTCCCCGAGCAGCTGCACAAGCCGATCACGGACCACGGCGACTTCATCAACGTCTTCGACGAGAACCTGATGAACAAGGTGGTGAACTGCATCAACAACGGCCAGAAGTGCCAGTGACCCACTGACACGAAGCGCCTGAAACGGCCGGATCGGCTCCCCTGGGAAGGGGAGCCGATCCGGTCGTTTTCTGTCAGCTCCCGTGGTGTCCCGAGTGGCCGCCCTCGCTCCCGGCACTGTCACCGGTGCTCCCGGAGTGGTGCTCCGAGCCGGTCTCCACCGTCCCGCCGAGCCGGCCGCGCAGCGCGGTCACCACCTTGGCGTCGCCGACCGCAACCCACCTGCGGCCCACCAGGTACGAGCCGCCGTAGTCATTGGCCTCGTTGATCCATTCGCGCTGGCCCCGGTCGGTGGCGAAGGTGGCCAGCACATACTTGCCGTCGCCGGTCGTGCAGTTGGCCTGCCGCAGCTCGGCGGCGTCCGTCTGGATGTTCGGCTTGCACTTCGCCTGCTCAGCCAGCTGCTCCAGGGTGCCGGTCGCCGTCGTGGGGGCCTTGTCGCCGTCCCCGCCACGCCCGTCGCCCTCGTCGCCCGATCCGCAGGCCGCGGCAAGGGTCAGTGCCAGAACTGCCAGTGCTGCGCGGGCCGTCCGCCTCGCGCCCGTGTTCGTACTCGTCCGCATCCGGCCATCGTGCCTTGTCGGCCGCCTTTCGCGCCGCCGAACTCCCGGTAACCTGCGCGACGCACGCACCTGTTGTGACGGGAGCAACATGGAGGAGCGCCGATGGCCGGGTTGTCGAGACGTACGGTACTGGGCACCGCGGGAGCAATCGGCTTAGGTGCGGCACTCACCGGGCACGCATCGGCGGCCGCCGCGCCCGAGGCGCCGTTCGCCACCTCGCCCGCCCGGGAGGCCCTCGGGCGCCTGCTGCCCCGGCACGCCGGCCAGTTCCGGCTGCGGGCGCTGGAGGGCCCCGAGCGCTTCCGGGTCACCGGCTCCCGGGGCCGTGTCGAGGTCGAGGGCACCAGTGCGGCCGTACTGCTCACCGGGGTGCACTGGTACCTCAAGTACGTCTGCCGGGCGCACATCTCCTGGTCGGGCAGTCAGCTCGACCTGCCGGCGCTGCTGCCCGCGCCGCGCACGGCGCTGGAGCGCTCCGCGACCGTCCCGCACCGGTTCGCGTACAACGACACGCACGACGGCTACACCGCCCCGTACGCCGACTGGGCCCGCTGGGAGCGCCTGCTCGACGTCCTCGCCCTGCACGGCTGCAACGAAGTCCTGGTCACACCCGGCCAGGAGGCCGTCTACCACCGCCTCCTGATGGACTTCGGATACTCCGACACCGAGGCCCGCACCTGGCTGCCGGCGCCCTCGCACCAGCCGTGGTGGCTGCTGCAGAACATGAGCGGGTACGGCGGCCCGCTCTCCCCCGAGCTCATCGGCCGACGCGCGGACCTCGGCAGACGGATCGCCGACCGGATGCGCGAGCTCGGGATGCACCCGGTCCTGCCGGGCTACTTCGGCACGGTCCCGGACGGCTTCACCGCCCGCAATCCCGGTGCCCGTGTCGTCCCCCAGGGCACCTGGAACGGGCTGCGCCGACCCGACTGGCTGGACCCGCGCACCCAGAGCTTCTCCGATGTCGCCGCGGCCTTCTACCGGCACCAGGAGGAACTGTTCGGCGAGACCTTCCACTTCAAGATGGATCTGCTGCACGAGGGCGGCACACCGGGCGACGTCCCGGTCGCCGACGCCGCCCGTGCGGTCGAGACCTCGCTTCAGACCGCCCGGCCCGGCGCCACCTGGGTGATCCTCGGCTGGCAGGCCAATCCGCGGCCGGCGCTGCTCGACGCCATCGACACCGACCGGGTGCTGATCGTGGACGGGCTCTCCGACCTGGACACGGTCACCGACCGCGAGAAGGAGTGGGGCGGGGCTCCGTACGCCTTCGGCACCATCCCGAACTTCGGCGGGCGTACGACCATCGGCGCGAACACCGACCGCTGGACGGCCAAGTTCACCGCCTGGCGCGACAAGCCGGGCAGCGCGCTGGCCGGAACCGCGTACATGCCGGAGGCCGCCGAGCGCGACCCGGCCGCGCTGGAGCTGTTCAGCGAGCTCGCCTGGCGCGAGGAGACGATCGACCGGGACGCGTGGTTCGAGGAGTACGCCGAGATCCGCTACGGCGGCGAGGACGGCTCGGCGCGTGCCGCCTTCGCCGCGCTCGCGGCGACGGCATACAAGCTCACGAGCACCGACGGGCGGCCCTACGACTCGCTGTTCTGCCGCCGCCCCGGCATGACCTCATCGATCGGTACGGCCTTCGATCCGGCGGGCTTCGACCGGGCGTTCGCGGCGCTGCTCGGCGTACGGCCCTCGCTGCGGGACAGTGACGCCTACCGGCACGATGTGACCGACCTGGCCCGCCAGGCACTCGCCAACCGCTCCCGCACGCTTCAGCTTCCGCTGCGGGCCGCCTATCAGAACAAGGACGTGGACACCTTCCGCGCCGTCTCGGCGCTGTGGCTCAGGCTCATGCGGCTGAGCGACACGATGGCGGGCTGTCACCGCTCCTTCCTGCTCGGCCCCTGGCTGGAGGACGCCAAACGGCTGGCCACCAGCGCGGACGAGGCGGTCGAGCTGGAGCGCACGGCCCGGGCGCTGATCACCACCTGGGCGGACCGGGCGGCGGCCAATCAGCTCAGCAACTACGCCAACCGCGACTGGCACGGGCTGATCAACGACGTCCATCTGCCGCAGTGGGAGGCCTATCTGGAGGAACTGGCCACCGCCCTGGCCGAGGGCCGCGCCCCGGCGCCCTTCGACTGGTACCCGGCCGAGGAGGCCTGGACAAAGGACCGGCGCGCCTATCCGGTACGGGCCACGGGTGACGCGTACCGCACGGCCCGCAGGGTGTACGACACCCTCGCCACCGCCCCCTACCAGGGCTACGTCGACGTCACCGTGAAGCCGCCCGCCTTCACGCCCGGCAGCACCGGCACGGTCACGGCCGCCTTCCGCAACCTCAGCGGGCTGCGGTCCACCGGCCGCGTCGACTTCGAGCTGACCGGCCTGGACGCCGAGCCGCAGGGCGAGCCCTTCCTGGACAGTGTCCCGGCGGGCGGCACCGGCACGGTCTCCTGGCGGGTGACGGCCCCGGCCGAGCCCATCGACGAGCCGCTGCGCGCGATGCCGTACGCGCTGCGCACGCAGTACGGGCCGCGCGGCGAGGAGCGCGTGACCGTCCCCCAGCAGGGCTCACTCTTCCTCGCGTCGCCGCTGGATGCCGGGTGGCGTACGTACACCAGCAACGCAGCCGTCTTCGGGCAGGCCGGCGACCGGTTCGCGATCAACGGCGGAGGCACCGACCTGTGGCGGGGCACCGCCCACTTCGGCACCGCCTATCGCCAGGGCGGTCTGAGGGCGGGCGCGAGCGTCGGGCTGCGGGTGGACTCCCAGGAGAACACGAGCAGTTGGGCCCGGGCGGGCATCGTCGTCCGCAACGGCCTCGCACGGCCGGGCGACGCCGGTTTCCTGAATCTCGCCGCCACACCGGGGCAGGGCGTCGTCCTGTCGTACGACACGAACGGCGACGGCACCCTGGACACGTACAAACGCATCCTCGGCGTCAAGGCCCCTGTGCTGCTCCGGCTGACCCGCGACGCCGGGACCTCCTTCACCGGCTCCTGCTCGACGGACGGCGGCGCCACCTGGCGCACGGTCGCCACGGTGTCCGTTCCGGGAGCCGCGGACGTCCAGGACGTGGGACTTTTCATGAGCGCGGCCAACGGCGGCGGCGGAGCGCGGAGCACGGTCCACTTCAGCGGGTGGTCGGTCACATAGGTTGTTTACATTGATATCGCCCCCTTCCGATCCTTTCGGGGCCTGTCCGAGCCAGGGAGCCGCCCGCCATGACCGCGATCCCCGCCACCACCGTCGCCAATCTCCGCGACCTCGGAGGCACGCCCCTGCCCGCGGGCCATGCCGTGCGCTCGGGTCTGTTGTTCCGCTCGGGGCAGCTCGACCGGCTCGATCCCACCGCCGATCCGGTCGTCGCCGCCCTCGGGATCCGTACGATCGTCGACTTCCGCACGCAGGCCGAACGCCTCGCCCGCCCGGACCGCATCCCCGCCGGTGGCCGGCTGCTCCTCGCCGACGTGCTCGCCGACCGGGTCTCCTCCGGGCTGCTGCCTGCCGCCGCGAGGCTCAAGCAGGTGCTGGCCGATCCGGTGCTCGCCGAGCGGGAGTTGGGCGGCGGCCGGGCCCAGCAGATGTTCGCCGACACCTACCGCGGCTTCGTCACCGCAGACTCGGCGCGCGCCGCCTACCGCGCCTTCCTGATCGAGGTCGCGGACCCCGACGCGGGCCCGCTGCTCTTCCACTGCACGGCGGGCAAGGACCGCACTGGCTGGGCCGCGACGATCGTCCTCACCCTGCTCGGCGCGCTGCCCGAGGCGGTGGAGGCGGAGTATCTCGCCGTCAATCCGGCGGTACGGCAGGCCTTCGCACCGCTCATCGAAGGCTTCATCGCACAGGGCGGCGACCCCGAGACCGCCCTCGCGGTCATCGGGGTGGTGCCCGAGTATCTGGCGGCCGCGCTGGACGAGGTCGAGGCCCGCTACGGCACGATGGAGAAATACGTGGTCGAAGGGCTCGGCGTGCCGGTCCAGGCGATCGAGCAAATCCACGAACGGCTGGCCGGCTAGGTCCTGTCCGGTCGATCAGGCCGGATCAGTGAGCGGGGTCTGGCGATGGGGGCACCTCCCGTGCCCGAAGGGCTACGGGGGAGCATCGCAGGCCGGAGGATGGGGGTCCCCCCGCCGAAGGCAGGGGGCGAGCCCACACGGAGCGTAGGCGACTACGACAACGGTGGGGGTACCTCCCGTGCCCGAAGGGCTACGGGGGAGAGGTGCCGTGCCAGGGCACGCGAGCCCGGCAAGATCGACCGGACAGGACCTGAGACTGGCGGCCCCCGATCAGGGGGCGGCGGGTGACCATAGGACCATTCGCTCGTTCTGCTGAACGTGCGCCCACAGGATGTCGTCACCACCCCTGCCCCGTCTGCTCCCGCCCCCGCTCCCGACCCCGGCCCGGTCGGGGTCGAGCAGGCCGAGGCGGCCCTCGTCGAGCACTACACCCGGCTCGTACGGATCGCGTATCTCGTACTGCCCCCCACCCTCGGCCGCAATCGCCGCGTCCTCACCGCGCACGCGCTCGTGCAGCGCTCCCTGCCGCGGGGCCGCACCACGCCGGCGGGCGCCGCCGACCCCGCGGACTCCATCCCCGGCTCGCGCCGGGCGCCCGGCGACGCCGACCCCGGCTATGTGTACGTACGGGGACGGGTGCTGCGTCAGGCCCTGGACGCCGGGCTCCCGCTGAAGCGGCTCGCCCGGCCCAGGCGCGCCCAGCTCCCGCCGCTGCTGCCCCATGTGTGGGGGCTGCGGGTCTTCCCCCGCTCCGGCGGAGCCGACGAACTCGCCCTGGACCAGCACCTTTCCGCGCTCACCGGGCCCGCCCGCGCTGCCTATGTCCTGCGCGGCCTGGAGGAGCTGGCCGACACCGACGTACGTCAGGTGCTCAGCGCGGCCGGGGTGGCGGACCCGCATGCCGCGCTGGCCGAGGCGGACGGGATGGAGGCGGCGGTGGGGGCGGGCGCGGCCGCGCTGCTCGAATCCGCCGAGTTCGATCCGTGCTCGCTCCAGGCCCGCCCCACCGATCTGATGCGGCGCCGTCAGCACGTCAAGGCGGCCCTGGTCGCGGCCGCGGCTCTCGCGGTGTGCGGGGCGCTGCTCGGGCTGCCGGGCGACGGCTGGGGCCCCGACGGAGCGGCCGCGCCTCCCTACGCCCGCAATCCCACCGCCGAAACCGCCCTGGACCCGGCCAAGTTGATCCGCGTCTCCCCCGCGGCATGGCAGCAGTCCTCCCGTACGGACTTCTCCGTCTGGCCGACCCGTGGCGGCCTCACCGATGACGCGGCCCTGCTGCGCCGGGCGCTCGCCGTGTGGGCGCGGCCCGGCAGCACCGTCCAGGTCTCCGCGACGCCCGGCACACCGCCGGGACCGCCGATGGGTTCGCCGCAGCTGCTGTACGCGGGCGAGGTCGACCGGGCGAACGTGGTGCTCCTGCACGACGGGCTGCGGGTGGTCCGCTACGCCGAGCCGAAGGACGGCGGCGGGGGCGTGGCGCTCGACTTCGCCCGCACGGACGCCGCGGACGCGGCTTCGTCGGGGGCGCTGGTGGCGGGGCGTACCCCGAGCAACGTCCGCTATCTGACGGCGCCCTGGGTGCGGGCGACGTCCGTACGGGACCTGCTCGACCCGGCGGGCGGGGCGCGGCCGCTGACCCGGGGCCCGGACGGGGTCACCTCACCGCTGCCGAGCCCGGCGCAGGCCAGGGACTGCAAGACCTGGGACGTGCTGGAGCTGCGTGACGGCACGGCCGCGCGGCTGCTCACCGACCTCGGCGAACTGACTCCGGCCCGGCTCACCTCGGGCCCGCCGTCGGCGCCGCGGGACGTCACCGGGGAAACGGCCCGGGCCTCGTGGGCCCGTACGGCCTGTCTGCTGCCCGGGGTGCGGGCGCACGGTGTACGCAGCGTCAACTCGTGGACGTACGCGAAGCAGTCCCTGCCCGAGTCGAACGGCACCGCGGCGTGGCTGTGCACGCGGGCGGAGACCTGGCGGGGCACGGGGAGCCGGGTGATGGCCCAGTTCCAGGCACCCGGCGCGCAGGCGGGCGCCCCCGGTGCGATCGCCGCGCGTTCCGAGGACTCGCCGTCCTGCGGGGTGCGGGACGCGAAGGTCCTGGCGGGCGTCCTGTGGAAGTCCCGGGCGGGCCACTGGTACGTGCTCGCGGCGGGCAGCGACCAGTTCAGGTCGCTGACCACATCGGGCGGGGTCGACGGGAGCGCGCGGGGCAATGTGCTGGCGGTCCCGGCGAAGGAGGGGGCCCGGGCGGAGCTCAACGGCAGCCTGGGCGACGGGAGTCGCGTGGGCGCCCTGCACTAGCCGCGGCTTCCCGGTCCCGGGTGCATTTGTGGCCCGCTTGTGGCCCGCTCCGCGGTCCCTCTCCCGGGGCCGCCACCAGCGCTCCGCGCCGGACCAGTTGACCGCTCCGCGGTCACGAATCTCGGCCGCTCCGCGGCCAGATGTGGTGCCGGGTTGCCCGGCACCATGGAGCCCCGGCGGGCCCAGTCCACCAGTTGACCGCTCCGCGGTCCCGTCTCCCGGTCGCTCCGCGGCCATATGTGGTGCCGGGTTGCCCGGCACCAGGGGACGCACGGCCCGCACACCAGCGCTCCGCGCCGGACCAGTTAACCGCTCCGCGGTCCCGGCATCTCGGCCGCTCCGCGGCCTGATGAGCTGCCCGGCGAAGCCAAGGCACCCGCTGCCGCACCGTGGTCCGACCGCTTGTGCGGCCTGTCTGGGGCCGTCCCCGGCGGCGCGACGGCACCGCGGCCCCGGCACCCCAAGTCCACCGCACCCGCGCCATTGCGGCGCGACCCCGCGCCCCCGCGGCGCGAAGCTGCCGCGCCCGGGCCGCGGGGGCGCCCCACCCCCCGCGCCCCTCAACTTGGGGCGGGCGGGCGGGGAAGACCCCCGGCCCACCGTTCGCGCTTCCGGGCTGGCGGCCGGTGCCAGACCTCTAGAACAGGTGCGCGGCCGCCGTGGGTAGGCTGTGCGCATGACGACCGGGGTACGCCGCAGGATGGGCGTCGACGAGCGCAGGCAGCAGCTGATCGGCGTGGCTCTCGAGCTGTTCAGCCACCGCTCCCCCGACGACGTGTCGATCGACGAGATAGCCGCGGCGGCCGGTATCTCGCGGCCTCTCGTCTACCACTACTTCCCGGGTAAGCAGAGCCTGTACGAGGCCGCGCTGCGCCGCGCCGCCGACGAGCTTGCCGGGCGTTTCCACGAGCCGCCGGAGGGGCCGCTGGGGGCGCGGCTGCTGCGGGTCATGGGCCGGTTCTTCGACTTCGTGGACGAGCACGGGGCCGGGTTCTCCGCGCTGATGCGGGGCGGTCCCGCGGTCGGCTGTTCGACGACGAACGCGATGATCGACGAGGTCAGGCAGGCGGCGTACGAGCAGATCCTGGCGCATCTGGGGATCGGCGAGCCGCCCGCGCGGCTTCAGTTGGTCGTACGGTCCTGGGTGTCGCTCGCCGAGTCGACGGCGCTGATCTGGCTGGACGGGCGGAGGATCCCGCGCGCCGAGCTGGAGTTGCAGCTGGTGCATGACTTCGCGGCGCTGTGCGCGGTGAGCGCGGCCTACGACGAGGAGATGGCGGGGATCCTCCTGCGCGTCCTGCGCGACGAGCCGACCGATGGGCCTTTCGGCGATCTGGTCGGCCGGCTCGTGTCGCTGGCGCCCTCGCTGGCGCCCTCGCTGGACCGGGTGCCGACTCAGCGCTTGCGGTAGGACGGCTCCAGGTCGCGCACTTCGGCGGTGGTGACGGGCGCGATGCCCTCCGCGGGATCGAGATGACCGGCGAGGAGTTCGAGGACGGCCTCCGACAACTGGGCCTTCAGCTCGGGGCTGCGGCCCGGCAGCACGGCGATCCCGATGTGGACGAGCGAGTCCGCGGGCGTGCCCCCGGCGACGACCGTCTCGTCGACGCGGCGGAAGCGGGTCTTGCAGGCGGAGAGCTGGGTGTCGATCGTCTCGACGATCAGCGGGTGCAGGGCGAGCGCGAATCTGCGGCGGTCGAATGCGGACTCGAGGCTGTCGGAGTAGTCGACGGTGATCTGCGGCATCGGGCGCTCCAGCACGGGTGGTCAGTGGGACCGGGCGGTTGCGGGACCCACCCTTTCGCGGGTCTCCACGATCCCGTCAATAATGCGGGAGTGAAGATCACTTGTCGGCTCGCCGCCCATTCCGATACGGAAACCCTTGTCGCGCTCTTCGACGGGGCCGCGCGCTGGATGCAGCTCAACGGTATCGCGCAGTGGAAGCCCGGCGACAAGGACGCCGACCATTTCCGGCACTGGATCAAGGAGGGGGAGGTCTGGATCGCGGAGAGAGAGGACGGCGACGCCATCGGGGCGTACGAACTGTGGTGGGAGGACCAGCCCGCCTGGGGGATCCAGCCTCCGGTGGCGGGGTATGTGCACCGCCTGATGATCGACCGGGACACGGCACCGGAGGGCTTCGGCCGACTGCTGCTGGCGCACGCGGAGCAGCGCATCGCCGACTCGGGGCGGGAGTTCGTACGGCTGGACTGTCTGTCGAGCAATCCGGCGCTGCGGAAGTACTACGAGGCGGCGGGCTACCGGGTCGCCGGCGAGGAGCCGCGCAAGGTGGCCGAGGACGGCAGCCGTTACGCGGTGGTCCTGCTGGAGAAACAGGTCAACTGAACCCCCGTCGGCTCAAGCCCCTCGGCTCAAGCCCCTCAGCGGACGTCCCTCAGCCGCAGCCGGTCAGCTCGAGCGCCAGCAGAGCGACGTCGTCCTCGCCCGTGCCGAAGCAGTCCAGCAGGGTGTCGCAGAGCGGGGAGACACCCGGTGGCGCGTGGGCCGCGGCATTGCGGAGGCATTCGAGCGAGACCGTGAGGTCCGTACCGCGGGTCTCGATCAGGCCGTCCGTGACCAGCAACAGCCGCTCTCCCCCGACCAGTCGGGCGTCGGTCGGCGGGGGCCGGTCCAGGCCGAGGCCGAGCAGCGGGCCCGCGGTCTGGACGTAGGTCGCCGTGGCTCCGGCGGAGACGATCAGCGGGGGGATGTGGCCCGCGTTCGCGATCTTGATGCGGCCGCCGCGGGGGTCCATCAGGGCGAGGCAGACCGTGGCCGTGGAATCCGGGTGGTAGCGCTGGAGCATCCGGTCCAGGCGGTGCAGCAGCACGGCCGGGTCGCTCTCGTCGGTGGCGTACGCGCGCAGGGCGTGCCGCAGTTCGACCATCACGGTCGCCGCGTCCAGGGAGTGGCCGACGACATCGCCGACGCCGACGAGGACGCCGTGCGGCGTCGGCAGGGTCACATAGAAGTCGCCGCCGATCTCGGCCTGGGTGGAGGCGGGGACGTACCGTACGGCAATCTCGGCGCCGGGGATCTCGGGCAGCCGCTGCGGCAGGAAGCTGTGCTGGAGGGTGAGGGCGAGATGCCGTTCCTCCGCGGATGTACGCAGTGATTCGGCGGCCAGGGCCGTGGCCCGGGCGAGCTGGGTGAGCAGCAGCGCGGCCTCCGGATCGGCCCTGCGGTAGCCGGGGGTGGCCAGGCAGACCGGCGGCTGGTCCTCGCTGCTGCGGGCGAGCAGGAGCCGGGCGTCGGTGGCGAGGCCGCGCCGGAAGAAGCCGGCCGGCCACAGCGGTTCGGGTGCGACCAGGCTCTGGACGCCGGTGCGTCCGGACATGGCGCGCTGGAGCAGTCGCGCCACGGCCGTGCGCGTGCTCTCGTCGGGGCGGGGGCCGCGCTCGCCCGCGCGCCCCACGTACAGTTCGCCGCCGGAGCCGAGGACGAGAGCGACCGCCGGACCGCCGACGAGCCGCGCGGTCCCGGCGGTGGCCGCGTCGGCCAGCTCCTGCGGGCTGCGTGCGGTGTGCACCTCCATGGTCGCGGCGGCCAGCTGCGTCATCCGCTCGGCCTGGGCCTCGGCGTCGTGGCGGGAGCGGGCCCCGCGCAGGGCGGCGCGCATGACGGCCTGGATCTCCTCCGGCTCGACGGGGACCGTCAGATACGCCTCGGCCCCGGCGTCCAGGCCGCGGGTGCGGTCCTGCGGGGTGAGGGCGGTGGCGGAGAAGTGCACCACCGGCATGGTCGCGACGACGGGGAGCTGCTTGATGCGGCGGCACAGTTCGAATCCGTTCATGTCGGGCAGTCCGACGTCCACCAGCGCGGCGTCCGGCAACGCACCGGCCTTGAGCCTCGTGTCGAGCTCGACCAGTGCGTCGCCGGCGCTTGCGGTGGGGATCACGAGATGCCCCGCCCTGCGAAGGACCGCGCCCATGGCGTAACGGTTGGCATCGGTGTCGTCCACCACCAGCACGGTGGTGCCGTCCATCCGGTCACCGTATCGCCGCGGGCCTCACTTCCGTTCGAAGACGGCGACAGTACGCCCTGGAACGGCGAAGGTTCCCGAACTCCCTTCGAACGAGGCCTTCTTGACGGTAGGGTCCGCCCCCGCCGTCTGGACGGGGTGCAGGCCGTACGAACGGCCGGCGAGGTCTTCGGCCCGCTGGGTCTGCGTGTCCGGTGTCGCGTTGAAGACGACCACCAGGTCACCAAGGGCCATGGTGATCACGCCGGGGGTCTCGTCCCTGCCCGAGAGCGGGAAGGAGACAGTGGACTGCACCTCGCCCGCGGACGCCAGGCTGAAGGCCTTCTCGGTGGCGCGGATGGTGAGCAGGTCCCGGTAGGCGGCCGACGCGCCGTCGATCCGGTCGCAGCCCACTGTGAGCGAGGGCGCCGTCAACAGCGACTTGGCGAAGGGCCATTTGGACTTGTTGTCGGCCTGCGGAGGCAGTCCGCGCCCGAAGCCGTTGCCGTCCTTGCAGTCCCAGTGGATCGCGTTGAACCAGTCGCCGCTGTCGTACGAATTGCGGTCCAGCGACTTGGAGCGCAGCAGGTCCGACCCGGCCTGGGAGAGCGCGGGCCCCTGCGAGAGCGCCGCGGTCGCCATCGCGAGGACCTGCATCCGTGCCCGGTCGGCCGGTGAGGTGGCCCGGGGGAGCTTGAAGGCGAGCGCGTCGTAGAGGGATTCGTTGTCGTGGGCGTCCGCGTAGGCGAGGGCGTCGCCGGGGGCGGCCGCGTATCCGGCGGGGGCGCCGTTGTAGTCGACCTCGGAGCCCTTGACGGTGCGGCCGGAGCTGTCGGTGAAGGTGTACGCGGCGAGATTGCCCGTGAGGCCGACCTTGATCAGGTCCTGGTAGTGCAGCAGGCGGGCCTTCTGCTCGGCGGGAGTGCCGTTCGCCGCGGACGCGTTGGGGTCGGTGTACAGGCCGGAGGCGAAGCCCTGGATTCCTGGGTCCTCGTCGAAGGGGCCGCCGCCGCGGACCGCGTCACGGGCCCGGTCGGAGAAGGTCGCGATCCCTGTTCCGGCCATGTTCTTCTGGGTCGCCTGGACGAAGCGGGCGTCGTCGGCGATCTCTCCGAAGTTCCAGCCCTCGCCGTAGAGAATGATCTTCTTGCCGTCCACGCCGTCACGCTCGACGGTGAGCGCGTCGAGTGCCTTGCGGACCGCGAGGATGTTGGCCTTCGGGTGGTGTCCCATCAGGTCGAAGCGGAAGCCGTCGACCTTGTACTCCTTGGCCCAGGTGACGACCGAGTCGACGACGAGCTTGCCCATCATGGCGTTCTCGGGCGCGGTGTTGGCGCAGCAGGTGGAGGTGGCGACGGTGCCGTCGGCGAGGAGGCGCTGGTAGTAGCCGGGCACGATCCTGTCGAGTACGGACTTGTCTGCCTGGCCGCTCGCCACCGTGTGGTTGTAGACGACGTCCATGACCGTGCGCAGGCCGCCCTCGTTGAGGGACTGGACCATCTGCCGGAACTCGACCGTGCGCCGGGTTCCTTCGGGGTCGGAGGCGTAGGAGCCTTCGGGGACGGTGTAGTGCAGCGGGTCGTAGCCCCAGTTGTACGCGTCCTTCGCGGCAGCCTTGGCGATGCAGGCCTGCTGCTCCTCGGAGTCGGGCGCGTACACCTTCAGGTCGCAGTCGGGGACGGTCTGGCCGGACTTCTTCTCGGGGATGGTGCCGATGTCGAAGGCGGGCAGCAGGTGCACGTAGGACGTCCCGGACGCGGCGAGCGCGCGCAGATGCTTCGTCCCGGCCGAATCGCGGTCGGTGAAGGCGAGGTACTGGCCCGGGTGCCTGGAGGTGCGGTCCGCGACCGAGAAGTCGCGGATGTGCAGCTCCTGGATCTGCGCGTCGCGCAGCGGCACCGCGGTCGGCTTCTTCAGAGCCGCCCAGCCCTTGGGGGCGAGACGCGGATCGGCGAGGTCGACGACCAGGCTGCGGGCCGAGTCGGTGGTCAGGGCGGTGGAGTACGGGTCGGTGACCTTGTTGGTGACGACCTTCTGGACGCTGGGCGCCCAGACCTTGACGACATAGCGATACGGCTTGCCCGCCCAGCTCTTCGGACCGCTGACGGACCAGACGCCGCTGGTGCCGTTCCGCCGCATCGCGACCTTCGTGCCGCCGAGTTCGAGGGAGACGGACTGAGCGGTGGGGGCCCACAGGGACAGGGTGGGGCGGCCGCGGTCGAAGACCGGACCGAGCTTCGCGCCGGTCGCGTCGTACAGGTCGTCGAGAACTCCCGGGATCTGTACGCCCGTCGCGCCGAGCAGCGCGCCGTTCGCGGCGCGCTGGGTGGCGATCAGCTGGCCGCGCAGGGCATCGCGCACCCGGTCGCGGTCGCGCGGGTCGACGCTGAAGGCCGGATACGCTGCGAGATGCGGGTGCCTGGCCTTCTGCGCGTCGGTCAGGGCGGCGGCGTTCAGCCGCAGCCAGCGGCCCTCGTCGCTGAGCGCCCCGTCGACGACGGAGATGCCGCCGTTCGGCGCGTACACCAGCTGCTGGCTGGTCGCGTCGGTGGCCTTCACCTTCCAGACGACCGTGTCCCGGTCGATCCACTGGGCCTCGGCCTTCGCCAGGTCCAGCGAGGGGGCGCCGCCGGTCTGCGGCAGCAGGTACTTCGGCTGCCCGGCCAGCAGCCAGACCTCGTTCGTATACGTCGCGAGGTCCAGGGACTGGTCGTTCGGCAGGTCCTTCTGGTCGCCCTTGTGGACGATATAGCTGAGCGAGGTCGCGCCCGCGGCGAGCGGCACCTCGAAGGTCACTCCGTACGCGTCCTTCTTCACCGGCTGGAGCGGCCTGGACCAGTCGGTCGGATCCTTCGCGCCGGTCCAGGTGTGCAGACCCCAGCCGTCGTAGTCTCCCCCAGAGCCTTCGGCCTGGGAGGTACCCCCATCGGGCCGGTGGTAGTGCAGGACGGCCTTGGTCTTGTCCTGCGGAGGGTAGGCGCCGTCGGGCGCGGTGGCGGACTGGCCGTCCTTGCCCTGCGCGATCCAGACCTGGCCGGTGCGGGCGAGGTCGATCGTGCGCTGCGGGCCGTCGGCCGAGCCGTTCTTCTCGACGGTGTACGTCAGGGCCGAGGCGCCTTCGGCGAGCTTGACCCAGGCGAACGCGCCGTACGCGTCCCGCCCGGTGTACGCGGCCTGCTGCTCGCCGGCCTTCAGCTGCCAGCCGTCGTAGTCGCCGTCGGGGCGCTGGTAGTGGACGACCGCGAAGTCGCGCTCGACGGCCACCGGCTTCTCGGGCGGCGGGGCCTGCCCGGCGGTCGTCTGCGCCGGGGCACTCGCTGTGCGTCCCGCGCTGTCGACCACAACTGCCTTGTAGCGCAGGGGGGTTCCGGCCGCCACCGTGGCGTCGATGTGCTGGGTGACCTTGTACGGGGCGTGGTCGGCGGAGCCGAGGGTGCGCCAAGGGCCGTTGCCGGTCTGGGCGGCGAAGACGACACGGTCGAGCTGCCCGCCGCCGGTCTGTGCGCTGATCTCGACGGTGCCGGTGGCTCCGGCGGGCGGGGCCTTGAGGGTGAGGGTGGGCTTGGCGGCGGGCTGAGCCAGGGGCTTTGCGGCCTTCAGTACCAGCGACGACAGCGCGGGGACGGCGAGGGTGATCTTCCCGTCGGTGGCGTGCACCGCGCCCGAACCGCCGTACAGGGTGACAAAGTCGGCCGCGTCTGCCGGGACGGTCACGGTCGTGGGCACGGCCTGGTTGTTGGCGGCGACGATGTACTCGGTGCGCGTCCTGGCATCCGTACGGGAGAAGGCGTACACCGAGTCCTTGGCGTACCGCTCCTTCTGGACGCCGTCGCGCAGCGCCGGGTGCTCCTTGGTGAGCTTCGACAGCGCGGCGATCGAGCGGTAGAGCGGGTGCCCGGTGTCGTACGCGTCCGACGCGTGCGTACGGTCCGTGCCCAGCTGGTCGTCGTCCAGATAGTCGGGGGTCTTGGAGGCGAACAGGCTCTGGCGGGCGTCCTTGTCGCCGCCCGCGCCGGTGAAGCCCTGCTCGTCGCCGTAGTAGACGACCGGGTTGCCGCGGTTCAGGAACATCAGTTCATTCGCCAGGCGCGCGCGCTTCAGCAGCTCGGCGTCGTCGGCCTGCGGATGGTCCTGCCTGAGGAAGGTGCCGATCCGGCCCATGTCGTGGTTGCCGAGGAAGGTCACCTGCTCATAGGCGTTGGCCTTGCCGCTGGTGTAGCGGTAGTCGTCGGCGAAGACCTTCCCGAGACGCTCGGCGGGCGCACCCTGCGAGGCGAAGGCGCGGGCCGCGTCCTGGAAGGGGAAGTCGAGGGTGGCGTCGAGCCGGCCGCGCGTGACGTACGGCGAGGTGATCGCCGTGTCCGCGGAGAAGACCTCGCCGAACATGAAGAAGTCGTCACGGCCGTGCCTGGCGGCGTACGCGTCGAGCGCGGTGGCCCACTGGGTCCAGAAGTCCATGTCGACGTGCTTGACGGTGTCGATGCGGAAGCCGTCGATGTCGAAGTCGCGGACCCACTTCTCGTAGATCTGCTCCATGCCCTTCACGACCTCGGGACGCTCGGTCCACAGATCGTCGAGGCCGGAGAAGTCGCCGTACTCGGAGCTCTCGCCCGCGAAGGTCGAATCGCCCCGGTTGTGGTACATCGTGGGGTCGTTGAGCCAGGCGGGAACCTTCTGACCACTGGCCTTGGGGGTGTACGGGAAGGAGTCGGCGTCGACCTTGCCGATCGCCGTGCGGTCGTCGAAGGGGCGGCCGTCCTTGTCGAGGTAGGGATAGGCGCCCTTGGGGCGGTAGCCGTACTTCTTCTCCGCGTAGTCGACGGTGTCGGCGGTGTGGTTCGTGATGACGTCGAAGAAGACCTTCATGCCCTTGCCGTGGGCCTTGTCGATCAGCTTCTCGAGATCGGCGTTGGTGCCGAAGTGGGGGTCGACCTGGGTGAAGTCGGTGATCCAGTACCCGTGGTACCCGGCCGACGCGTCCTTGCCGGTGCCCTGGACGGGCCGGTTCTTGAAGATCGGCGCGAGCCAGATGGCGGTGGTGCCGAGGCCCTTGATGTAGTCGAGCTTCCCAGTCAGCCCTTTGAGGTCGCCGCCCTGGTAGAAGCCCTTGTCGGCGGGGTCGTAACCGGTCTCCGGGCGCGAACCGGTCAGCCCGCCGCGGTCGTTGGACGTGTCGCCGTTGGCGAACCGGTCGGGCAGGACGAAGTAGAACTGCTCCCGGGTCAGATCGTGCCGGGCGGGCTGCGCGGCGAGCGCGGCGTCGGAGGGTGGGGCTGGGGGTCTGGGGGCGGAGGCGGCGGGGCCGGCGGATATGAGCGCGGCGAGAATCGCGAGGGCGGTTCCGGCGGCGGTGCGGCGGATGGTGGTCACCGGTTTGGGTCTCCTTGGGCGGGGCGGGGGTGTTGGGGGGCGGGCGTGCGGGGTGCGGGTGCGGGGCGCCTGCGGCGGGCCTTGTCCCCTACCCGCCCCTTCCCGAACCGGGGCTCCGCCCCAGACCCCGAACGCGCTTCGCGCGTGTCCTCAAACGCCGGACGGGCTGAATATTCAGCCCCGCCGGCGATTGAGGCGCGGGGGGTCCGGGGGCAGCGCCCCCGGGGCAGGCGGCGCAGCGTTACGTGCGGAACGTGTCCGACAAGGTCACCGAACCTCTCACCGGCACCGTCGCCGACCGGTTCGCGCCCGTCTCCCACGTCACCGCCCCCGCCGCGTCCTTGCGGATGTACTTGTACTCGAACGCCGTCCCCGCGGGCAGCGCGACGTCCAGCTTCCAGACCGGATAGCTCGCCGGGTCCAGCTTCAGTGCGCCGGCCGGGTTCCAGTTGCCGAGCGCTGCCTGGTTGCCGGTGACGTAGATGTTCTGTCCGGTCACCGTCGTCGCGTTGACGTTGAAGGACGCGCCGGACGCCGAACTCGACCCGCAGTTACGGGCGTTGACATGCAGCGCCAGCGCCGTGTTCGAGCCGAGCGTCGCCGTGAACTGGCCGGAGCCGTTCACCGTCACACCCCTGCCGGACTGCACGTCGCAGTAGTCGCCGGCGGGCAGCGAGGTCTGGAAGGTCCGGGTCAGCGGGGACCCCTCGTGGTTGATGGCGACGTACGCCTTCGTGCCGCGCCCGAAGGCGATCTGGTCCGCGCCGTTGTCCCACCAGTTCGTCACGGCCTGACCGCTCGCGGTGTTCCGGAAGGCGACCATGGAGGTGATCTCCCGCCAGGCGTGCTGGCACTTCCAGCCGTCGCTGTAACAGGCGTTCACCGCGCCGCCGCCCGGCGGGCCCGCTTCCTTGTCGGACCACTCGTAGCCGGAGTGGACGTCCGGGGAGCCGTAGGGCCAGGCCAGCATGAAGACGTTCGCGAGCGTGTAGTTGGCGCCGTCCTTGTAGTTGAGGGTGTCGCCGCCGCGCTCGGTGTCGTGGTTGTCGACGAAGACCGCCGACTTCCCCGACTCCATGTAGCCCCAGCCCTCGCCGTAGTTCTTCAGGTAGGCGAGGTTCTCGTTGTTGAAGACCTGCTTGAGGCCCCGGGCGTAACGGAACTCCTGGACGTCGCCGTTGCCGAGGTACTCGCTCGGCGAGACCGCCTCGCCCGCTCCGTAGATCGCCTCCTGCTTCCAGTACACGCCGGGGTTGCTGAGCCGGGACTTGATGTTGGCGAGGTCGGCGGCGGGCATGTGCTTGGCGGCGTCGACACGGAAGCCGTCGACGCCGAGCGTGAGCAGATCGTTCAGATAGGCGGCGATGCGTCCGCGTACGTAGTCCTCGCCGGTGTCCAGGTCGGCTAGCTGGACGAGCTCACAGTTCTGGACGTTGGCGCGGTCCTGGTAGTTGGTGATCGTCGACCGGCAGTCGTCCATGTCGGCGCCGGAGTAGACGCCGGGGTAGGAGTACTTCTCGTAATTCGAGCCGCCCGTGCCGGTGCCGGACGCGGATGCCATGTGGTTGATGACGCTGTCGACGACGACCTTGACGCCCGCCGCGTGACAGGTGTTCACCATGCCGCTGAACGCGGCGCGGTCGCCGAGGCGGCCCGCGATCCTGTAGCTGACGGGCTGGTACGAGGTCCACCACTGCGGGCCCTGGATGTGCTCCTGGGGCGGGGAGACCTGGACGAATCCATAGCCCGCGGGTCCGAGCTGGTCGGTGCACGCCTTGGCGACCGAGGCGAAGTTCCACTCGAACAGGACGGCGGTCACGTCCTTGTCGCCGGGCGGCGTCGCCCGGGCGGCTCCGGGTGGCGCGATCACTGCGACCGCCGTGCCCGCCACCAGGGCGAGCGCGGCAGCCAGAGGTCTGCTGGCCATGTGTCCTCCTGCACAGCACTGTGCATACGTGGGGGAATGCGGGTGACGGTGAGCCTTGCCCGGCAACGCGCCATGCCCGTAAGGCCTTTGTGGTGCTGATGATTCTTGCTGCAAGAACGCAGAAAGTTATTGCGGTCGCGACCGTACGATTCCCGCGGGCCGAGGTCAACCCTTTGGACATGCTGGCGTAGCACCGCGGAAATCTTGCCGTTCCTCACTGCAAGACCTTTCGCAAGGTTTGCAGTGGTGTTACGTTCAACCTTGACTCCGGGCCGGTCGGCCGGGGGCCCGGCAGCCCCGGGCCCCACGCGCCCGGCCGGCCGGTCCGGTCCCGGCGGATCGGGGCGCCTGCGGCGGGCTTGTTCCCCACCCCGCCCCTTCCCGAACTGGGGCAAGCCCCAGACCCCGCGCGCCGGCTTCGCGGCGCGGATGGGGGCTTCGCCCCTTGGACCCCCGTATGCGACCTTCGGCCGCATGTCCTCAATCGCCGGACGGGCTGAATTTCCGCCGGTCGGCCTGTTCTTCAGGCCGACCGGCGGGAAATTTCAGCCCCGCCGGCGTTTGAGGCGTGGCCCTGGGCGCGAAATTCAGCCCCGCCGGTGTTTGAGGCGCGGGGGTCCGGGGGCGGAGCCCCCGCACGGGGTCCGGGGGCTTGCCCCCAGTTACGGGAAGGGGCGGGGTGGGGAACAAGCCCCGCCAGAACCTACCGCCGCGCCTGCGCCGTCGAGCCCCGTACCACGAGCTCCGGCTGGAAGACATATTCCGTGCTCTGTACGGGACTTCCCTGGATCTCCTCAAGCAGCGCACCCACCGCCGCCGCGGCCATCGCCTTCACCGGCTGGCGTACCGTCGTCAGCGGCGGATCGGTGAAGGCCACCAGCTGCGAGTCGTCGAAGCCGACGACCGAGAGGTCGTACGGCACGTCCAGGCCCCGCTCCCGGGCCGCCCGGACCACGCCGAGGGCCATCATGTCGCTGCCGCAGACGATCGCGGTGCAGCCCTTGTCCAGCAGCGCTCCGGCCGCCTGATGGCCGCCCTCGACACTGAACAGCGAGCGCTGGACCAGCTGTTCGGCCGCCGCGGCGGTGTAGCCGTGGATGCCGACGAGGGCGTCCGTGAACCCCTCGGCCTTGCGGCTGGCCGGCACATAGCGCAGCGGGCCGATCGCGAGACCGATCCGCTCGTGCCCCAGCTCGGCCAGATGGTGTACGGCCATCCGCATCGCCGCCCGGTCGTCGCAGGAGACGCAGGGCGCGCTGATGTGCTCGCTGTAGCCGTTGATGAGGACGAACGGCACGCCCCGGCCGACGAGTTCTGCGTACCGCGAGTGGTCGGCCGAGGTGTCGGAGTGCACCCCGGACAGGAACACGATGCCGTTGACACCGCTCTGCTGGAGCTGTTCGACCAGTTCGTCCTCGGTCGCGCCGCCCGGCAGCTGGGTGCACAGGACCGGCGTGTAGCCGTGCCCGGCCAGGACCTGTTCGACGGCCTGGGCGAAGGCGGGGAAGATCGGGTTGGTGAGCTCGGGGGTCAGCAGCCCGACGAGGCCCGCGCTGCGCTGCCGCAGCCGTACGGGCCTCTCGTAGCCGAGCACGTCGAGCGCCGCGAGCACCCGCTGGCGGGTACCGCTCGCGACGCCCGACTTGCCGTTCATGACCCGGCTGGCCGTCGCCTCGCTGACCGAGGCCTGGGCCGCGATGTCCGCGAGCCGCGGGGTGGCGCCGGTCTGGACGGCACCGCCCCGCGACGACTCGCCCCGCGCGGGGGGAATGGTCACTCCGTCCACCACACAGTGCTGTCCGCGGGCAGTTCGACATTGCCGCCGGCCGGCTCGACGGCGGTGTTGGCCAGCAGGACGCGGCCGGGGGCGGGGATCCGTACGGCCGCGCCCGTGGTGTTCACGGTGCAGACGAAGCCGCCCGGGCGCCGCAGGGCGAGCACGCCCTCGGGGGCGTCCAGCCACTCGACCGCGTCGCCCGCGCCGAGCGCGGGGTGCTCCCGGCGCAGCGCAAGCGCGCTGCGGTACAGCTCCAGGGTCGAGCCCGGAACCCCGGTCTGCGCCTCGACGCTGAGCGCGGCCCAGCTGTCCGGCTGGGGCAGCCAGCTGCCGCCCGTGCCGAAGCCGTACGAGGAGCCCTCGGCGGTCCAGGGGATCGGCACCCGGCAGCCGTCGCGGAAGCCGTCCTGGCCCTCGGTGCGGCCGAAGGCCGGGTCCTGGCGTACCTCGTCGGGCAGATCGGTGACGTCGGGGAGGCCGAGCTCCTCGCCCTGGTAGAGGTACGCGGAGCCGGGCAGCGCCAGCATCAGCAGGGTGGCGGCGCGGGCCCGGCGCAGGCCGAGTTCACGGTCGCCGGGCTCGCGGATCTGGGTGCCGGCGGGCGGGTTCGCGAAGCGGGTGGCGTGCCGGGTCACGTCGTGGTTGGAGAGCACCCAGGTGGCCGGGGCGCCGACGGGCCGCATGGCGCCCAGCGACACGTCGATGACCGCGCGCAGTTCGGCCGCGTCCCAATGGGTGCCCAGGTACTGGAAGTTGAAGGCCTGGTGCAGCTCGTCGGGGCGGACGTAGTTGGCGGTGCGCTCGACGGTCGGGGTCCAGGCCTCGGCCACCGCGATCCGGTCGCCCGGGTACTCGTCCAGGATCGTGCGCCAGGCGCGGTAGATCTCGTGGACACCGTCCTGGTCGAAGAACGGCATGACATCGCTGCCCAGCAGCTTGAGCTGGTCGCCGGAGCCAATGTCGGGCAGACCCGCCGCCTTGACCAGGCCGTGGGCGACGTCGATGCGGAAGCCGTCGACGCCCATGTCGAGCCAGAACCGCAGGATCGAGCGGAACTCGTCGGCGACGGCCGGGTGTTCCCAGTTGAAGTCGGGCTGCTCGGGCGCGAAGAGGTGCAGGTACCAGTCGCCGGGGGTCCCGTCCGGGTTCTGGGTACGGGTCCACGCGGAGCCGCCGAAGATGGACTCCCAGTCGTTGGGCGGCAGTTCACCAGCGGCGCCCTTGCCGGGACGGAAGTGGTAGCGCTCGCGCAGCGGCGATTCCGGGCCCTCGCGCAGTGCGCGCTTGAACCATTCGTGCGCGTCGGAGGAGTGGTTGGGCACCAGGTCGACGATGATGCGCAGCCCGAGGTCGTGGGCGTCGCGGATCAGCGCGTCGGCGTCCAGCAGCGTGCCGAACATCGGGTCGATGGCGCGGTAGTCGGCCACGTCGTACCCGGCGTCGGCCTGCGGGGAGGCGTAGAAGGGGCTGAGCCAGACGGCGTCGACACCGAGTTCCTTCAGATACGGCAGCCGGCTGCGGATGCCTGGAAGGTCGCCCATGCCGTCGCCGTTCCCGTCGGCGAAGCTGCGGGGGTACACCTGGTAGATGACGGCGCTTCTCCACCAGTCCGCCGAAGCGGTCCGGTCGGTGGTGCGATGGGCGTCAGCCAGGTAGTGGGTCATTCTCGATCCCTTGGAGGCTCGGAGGCTCGGTGCAGCGGTTCGGGCGAAACGTCGGACAGCAGGGCGCACCCGGCCGGTGTTCGGGCCGGGTGCCCCGGGTCGTACGGGTCAGGATTTGGCGGCGCCGGCGGTGAGACCGGTGACCAGGTGGCGCTGGACCAGGTAGAAGAACAGCGACGCGGGGATGGCGATGAGCACGGAGGTCGCGGCCATCAGGTCCCACTGGGTGTCGTGCTCGCTGATGAAGCTGGTCAGGCCGACGGCGAGGGTGTACTTGTCCTCGCTGAGCATGAAGACCGACGCGTAGGCGACTTCGGCCCAGGCGGTGAGGAAGGTGTAGAAGGCGGCGACCGCCAGGCCGGGCCGGGCGAGCGGCAGGATCAGCCGGTAGAAGGTGCCGAAGGGCGAGAGGCCGTCGACCCGGCCGGCTTCGTCGATCTCCTTGGGGATGGTGTCGAAGTATCCCTTGAGCAGCCAGGCGCAGTACGGGATCGCGGTGGTGCAGTAGACCAGGATCAGCGCCCAGTAGGTGTCCAGCAGACCCAGGTTGGCGAGGATGTTGTAGAGCGGCACCATGAGGATGGCGACCGGGAACATCTGCGTGACCAGGAAGGTCCACATCAGCTGGCGGTGCCCGGGGAAGCGCATGCGGGAGACCGCGTAGCCGGAGCTGGCGGCGATGAAGACGCCGAGCAGGCAGGTACCGAGCGCGACGATCAGCGAGTTGGCGAACCACTGGAGGAACTCGGTGTCGCCGAGAACGGTCGTGTAGTTCTCGAAGCTGATCTTGTCTGCGATGTCGCCCGGGTGCAGGTAGTCGGTCTTGTCCGGGCCGAGCGAGATCCAGGCGATCCAGGCGATCGGGAAGGCCGCTATGAAGGCGGCGGCGATCAGCACGGTGTGGATGAGCACGGACGCGGAACGGGGGCGCTCGCCGCGCTTCAGCTGCCGCTTGCCCGCGGCGGGCTTGCGGGGCGGGACGGCGGCTGCCCGTTCGGCGGCCGCGACCGGGGCATCTGCGGTGGTGCTCATGGGGGTCGCTCCCCTCTCTTTCGTCATGGCTGGTTCCTTTTCCGGGGCGGCCGTCAGACGGCCTTCTCGTTGCGGGCCAGCCAGCGCCGGTAGAAGGAGGCGAAGACGATGAGCATCGACAGGATGATGACGCCGTACGCGGCGGAGCCTGCGTAGTCGCGCGGGTCCTGGCCGAAGCCGAGGCGGTAGGCCCAGGTGACGAGGATCTGTGCCTCGGGCGCTCCGGTCGCGCCGAACAGCAGGAAGATCACGACGAACTGGTTGAAGGTCCAGATGATGCCGAGCAGCACGACCGTGCTGCTAACGGAGCGCAGGCCGGGAACCGTGACATGGCGGAAGCGCTGCCAGGGCGTCGCACCGTCGACCTCGGCCGCCTCGTAGAGCTCGGACGGGATCGACTGCAGACCGCCGAGCAGCGAGACCATCATGAAGGGGACGCCGACCCAGGTGTTGACCATGATGGCGGCGGTCCGCTGCCAGAAGGGGTCACTCAGCCAGGGCGCGGTGGGCAGATGGAGCGAATCCAGCGCCAGGTTGAGGACGCCGCCGTCGTCGGCGAGGATCAGCCGCCAGGCGAACACGGTGACAAAGGTCGGCACGGCCCACGGCAGGATCAGCACCATCCGGTAGAAGGTGCGGCCGCGGAGCTTGCGGTTGAGCAGCAGCGCGAGCCCCATGCCGATGCTGTAGTGCAGGGCCACGCAGACCACGGTCCAGACGATGGTCCAGGTGAAGTGGGGCCAGAACTGGTGGTCGCCCCCGGAGAGGATCTCCGTGTAGTTGTCGAAACCCACCCAGGAGAAGCTGTCGGGGATCTTGTTGACGCCGATCGTCTTGCCGACGTTGTTGCTGTTGGCGTCGGTCAGCGACAAATAGATGCCGCGGATCAGCGGGTAGACCACCAGCACGCCGATGACCGCGACCACCGGGGCCACCATCGCCCAGGCATACCAATTGCGGTTGTACGACTGCCTGATACGGCTGATCGGCCCGCGGCGCGGCGCAGAGCCACGGCGGGTCTTCTCGCTTCCGCCCTCGACGGCGACGGTCATCTTCGACACCTTTACGACAGATTCTCAGGAGGGTGTACGGAGTGCGCCGTGGTGGTACGGCCGGGGTTTCCCGGCCGTACCACCACGGGCGGCAGACTTAGGAGAAGTCCTTGAGCAGCTTCTTGTAGGACTCGGCGGTGGTGTCCAGGCCCTTCTGGGTGCTCACCTTGCCCTGGAGGATCGCGGTGAGGTTGGTGCCGAGGTCGGCGAAGAGCGAGCTGTACTCGGGCAGTTCCGGACGCGGCCGGGCGGAGCCGGCGAGGATCGCCTGGAACTCGGCGATGCCCGGGGTGGCCTTGACCTCGGCGGTGTACGCGGAGGTGCGGGTCGGCAGCGTGCCGTTCTTCAGCGCGATCTTGGCCTGGGTCGCACCCGAGGTCATGAAGCCGACGAACTTCTGGGCCGCGGCCTGGTGCGCCTTGTCGGAACCGGCGTAGACCGAGAGGTTGTGGCCACCGGTCGGGGCGCCGGCCTTGCCGGTGGAGCCGGCCGGGACACCGGAGATGCCCAGGTTGGCCTTGTCCTTGAACGCGGTGCCCTTGTAGATGTTCGTCAGCTCCCACGGGCCCTGGACGATCATCGCGACCTTGCCGGTGTTGAAGGCGTCCATCATGTGGGCGTAGGAGTCGGCGGTCACATCGAGCTTGGCGACACCCGGCGCGGCGAGGAGGGCCTTGCTCGCGTCGACGGCCTTGACGGCCTCGGGCGAGTTGACGGTGATCTTCTTCGAGGCGGCGTCGACCATGTCGGTGCCCTCGCCGAAGAGGAAGGGAAGCTCGAAGTAGGAGTCGGCGCGGAGCTGGAAGCCGTCGACGCCGGCCTTCTCCTTGACGGCCTTGGAGACCGTCTTGATCTCTTCCCAGGTGGCCGGGGCCTTGTCGAAGCCCGCCTTCTTCAGGATCTCCTTGTTCCACATCAGGCCGAGGGAGTCGGTGACGAAGGGGGCACCGTAGGTCTTGCCCTCGTACTGGGCCTGCTTGAGGAGCGAGGGGGTGATGTCCTCGGTCTTCCCCAGCGCGTCCGTGCCGTCGAGCGGGGCCAGGAACTGCGACTTGGCCCAGGAGGCGGTCCAGCCGACCTCGGCGCGGATGATGTCGGGGGCACCCTTGCTGCCGGCCGCGGTCTGGAACTTGTTCTGAGCCTGGTCGAACGGGACGTTGACGTAGTTGACCTTGATGTCCTTGTTCGCCTTTTCGAACTCGGCGATCATCGCCTTGTACGTAGGCGCCTCATTGGTCGCGTTCGACGTGTCCCACCAGGTCAGGGTGACCGGGCCGCCGGCCTTGTCACCGCTGTCGCCGTCTCCGCCGCACGCTGTCGCTGCCATTGCCAGTGCCGCAACCAGCGCGGTGGCCGCTATGCCACGCCGCATGTGAACTCCTTCAGAGATGCCCGAGATGGCGGAGGCGACCAGGCCCCCTGCCGACCGCTCCCTCGCGGCGCCGGGTTCGGGCCAGAACGTAACAAGGATGAAAGAGACCCGAAAGACCTTGCGGCAATTTTCTGCAAGAGCAGGGGATCGTTACATCCACGTGTCCTGACAGTTGCCATTGCATCGCTTGACGGCGGCTGTTTCTGCCGTCCAGGGCGCTCCACAGTGGGCTGCAACCACTTTCGCAAGCTCTTGCAGGGCTGTTATTTTGGTTCCCGGAGCACCGTCACCACCGAGCCCGTACCCACGTTGACCTCGTTAGTTGTAAGTCCCCCCGCCCCGGACCTGACGAGAGGGACCCCGAATGACCCACGAGCTCGCTTCCGCCGTCGGACTTCCCGCCCCCACGGCGGCCGAGGGGCCGCTTCCTGCAAGCAATTCCAGCAAGGGCCGCGGCTGGTGGCGCGATGCCGTCATCTACCAGGTGTACGTGCGCTCCTTCGCCGACAGCGACGGCGACGGCATCGGCGATCTGCGCGGGACCACCCAGCGCCTGCCGTATCTCGCTCAGCTGGGCATCGACGCCGTCTGGCTCACGCCGTTCTACGCCTCTCCGCAGGCCGACGGCGGCTACGACGTCGCCGACTACCGTGCCGTCGACCCGCTCTTCGGGAACCTCGCCGACGCGGACGATCTCGTACGCACCGCCCATGAGCTGGGCATGAGGGTGATCGTGGACATCGTCCCCAACCACACCTCGGACCAGCACCCGTGGTTCCGGGCCGCGCTCGCGGGCCCGTCCGGGGGGCAGGCCCGCGAGCGCTATCACTTCCGGCCCGGCAAGGGCCCGGCCGGCGAGCTGCCGCCCAACGACTGGGAGTCGGTCTTCGGCGGCCCCGCCTGGACCCGCACGGCCGACGGCGAGTGGTACCTCCATCTCTTCGCCCCCGAGCAGCCGGACCTCAACTGGGACAACCGGGAGGTCCACGAGGAGTTCGAGTCCGTCCTGCGTTTCTGGCTGGACCTCGGCGTCGACGGTTTCCGGATCGATGTCGCGCACGGCATGGTCAAGGCGGTCGGACTGCCGGACATCGGCCACAAGGAACAGGCCAGGCTCATCGGCGCGCAGAAACTGCCCTTCTTCGACCAGGACGGCGTGCACGAGATCCACCGCTCCTGGCGCAGGCTCCTCGACTCCTACCCCGGCGACCGGATCGGCGTGGCCGAGGCCTGGGCACCGAGCCCGGACCGGCTCGCGCTGTACGTACGCCCCGACGAACTGCACCAGGCCTTCAACTTCCAGTTCCTGCGGTGCCCCTGGGACCCGGCGGCGATGCGCGCCGTGATCGACGAGTCACTGGCCGCGACCGCCTCGGTGGGGGCGACCACCACCTGGGTGCTCTCCAACCACGACGTGGTCCGCCACCCCACCCGTTACGGCGGCGGGCGGCGCGGGCTGCGCCGGGCCCGCGCGGCCGCGCTCCTGATGCTGGCGCTGCCCGGCTCCGCGTACGTCTACCAGGGCGAGGAGCTCGGCCTGCCCGAGGTCACCGATCTGCCCGACGAGGTGCGCCAGGACCCCGCCTTCTTCCGCGCGGCGGGCCAGGACGGTTTCCGCGACGGCTGCCGGGTGCCGATCCCGTGGGCCGGCCAGGAGGCGCCGTACGGTTTCGGTCCCGGATCCAGCTGGCTGCCGCAGCCCGACAGCTGGCGGGAACTGTCCGTCGAGGCGCAGAGCGGCGACCCGTACTCGACGCTCGAGCTCTACCGCTCGGCGCTGGAGCTGCGGCGCCGGCTGCCGGGCGGGCCGATGCGCTGGCTGCCCGGGCCCGACGGGCTGCTCGCACTGTCCCGGCCGGGCCTGGTCTGCACGCTCAACACCACCGGATCCGTCATCGAAGTCCCGCTGCCGGGACGGCTGTTGCTCTGCTCCGACGGTATGGAACCATCGGGAGACACAGCCCGTATTCCGGCCGATTCCTGCGCGTGGTGGGCAATCTGACATGCGACCGGTACAGTCCAATCCCGTGACCGCACGGCTCGCCGACATCGCAGCCCAGGCGGGGGTCAGCGAAGCCACAGTCAGCCGCGTGCTCAACGGCAAGCCCGGTGTGGCCGCGGCCACCCGTGAATCCGTACTCGCGGCGCTCGACGTCCTCGGATACGAGCGGCCGGTACGGCTGCGGCAGCGCAGCGCGGGACTGGTCGGCCTCATAACTCCGGAACTCGACAACCCGATCTTTCCGGCGCTCGCCCAGGTCATCGGCCAGGCCCTGACCCGGCAGGGGTACACACCGGTCCTGGCCACCCAGACCCCGGGCGGTTCCACCGAGGACGAGCTCACCGAAATGCTGGTGGACCGCGGGGTCTCGGGGATCATCTTCGTTTCGGGCCTGCACGCGGACACCACCGCCGACATGCAGCGTTACGACCAGCTGCGCGGCCAGGGTGTCCCCTATGTCCTGCTTGGCGGCTTCTCGCCCAAGGTGAAGGCCCCCTTCGTCTCCCCCGACGACCGGGCCGCGATGCACCTCGCCGTGACCCACCTCGCCTCACTCGGCCACACCCGGATCGGACTCGCGGTCGGGCCCAAGCGCTTCGTGCCCGTCCTGCGGAAGATCGAGGGTTTCCAGCAGGCCATGGAGGTCCAACCCGGCCTCTCCGCCGAGGAGTCCGAGCAGCTGATCCAGCACTCCCTGTACTCCCTCGAAGGCGGCCAGGCGGCGGCCGGCGCCCTGATCGGTCTCGGCTGCACCGCCGTCGTGTGCGCGAGCGACATGATGGCGCTCGGCGCGATCCGGGCCGCGCGGGGGCTGGGCCTGGAGGTGCCGCGCGACATCTCCGTGGTGGGCTTCGACGACTCCCCGCTCATAGCGTTCACGGATCCGCCGCTGACCACCATCCGGCAGCCGGTCCTCGCCATGGGGCAGGCGGCCGTCCGGACCCTGCTGGAGGAGATCGGGGGCACCCCGGCCCCGCACAGCGAGTTCGTCTTCATGCCTGAGCTGGTGGTACGGGGATCAACCGCTTCGGGACCCGTACAGCGCCCCTCGGTGTGACCCGCGGAAGCAGTAGTCCATAGGGTGGAGAGAATGCGTACTGAACCAGACCGAGGGATGATCGGTGTGGGACGCGAATCTGGCAGACTCTCTCCCCATGGGTGAAGCGACCGTGAAGACACTGGAAGGCCGGACGGCCACCCCCTCACCCATCGTGGACGAGGAACGCCCGGCATCGACGCCTGCGCCGAACGGTCGGGCTCGCTCACCGCGCCGTCCACGGCTGTGGTTCGAGATACTCCTGATCGCGGTCAGTTACTGGACGTATTCACTCATCCGCAATGCGGTACCGGAGCAGAAGTCCGCGGCCCTGAGCAACGCGGACTGGATCTGGGCCGTCGAGCGCTCCCTGGGCCTCGCCTTCGAGCAGTCGGTCAACCACGCCATGAACTCGGTGTCATGGCTGATCGTGTCGATGAACTACTACTACGCCACGCTGCACTTCATTGTGACGATCGGCGTGCTGGTCTGGCTCTACCGCGGCCATCCCGGGCGTTACGCGGCCGCGCGTCTGGTGCTCTTTGCAACGACCGCGGTGGCACTGGTCGGTTACTACCTGTATCCGCTCGCTCCGCCGAGGCTGATGAACGGCCAGGACTTCATCGACACCGTGCTGGTCCATCACACCTGGGGCTCGATGGCCTCGGGCAACCTGAAGAACATGTCGAACCAGTACGCCGCCATGCCGTCCATGCACATCGGCTGGTCGCTGTGGTGCGGCCTCATCATCTTCGCGCTGGCGTCCGCGCCCTGGGCGAAGATCCTCGGCGTCCTCTACCCGGTGACCACGCTCGTGGTCATCGTGGCGACGGCGAACCACTTCTGGCTGGACGCGGTGGGCGGCATGATCTGCCTGGCCTTCGGCTTCGCGGTCTCGTACGCCTGGTACCGGGCGCTTCCGCACCAGCTGCCCCGGCAGGTGGACCGGCCGGACCGCGAGGCGCGGCGGCTCCCCCGCATCACCGCGGGAAGATGACCCGCCGCCCGGCTGGCGCGTCAGCCGGATTCCGGTAGCCGGGTGCGTGCCGCGCCGTCTCCGGCTCGGGACAGCCCGGGCCTCGGGCGCCGCAGGCGTCGGCCACCATCCACTACCCGGACCCTGGGCCCGGGCCCTCCCCGCCGCGAAGCCGACGCTCGGGCGGGTGATTTTCCCTCAGCCCGCACCCCTACGCCCCGTAGAACAGCACCTCCACCACCGCCCGCGCCCGCCGCGTTATCCGGCGGTAGTCGTCCAGCATGTCCCCGCTGTGCCCCATGTACAGCTCCCCCGTCACCCCCGGCCCGTACCCCAAGTACCGCCCCACCGCCGCCAGTTCGCGGCCGTCCGAGGGGAAGGTGTCGCCCGGGCGGCCGCGGACCAGCATCACGCCGTTGCGGACGCGGGTTGCCAGGACCCATGCCTCGTCGAGGATCTGCGCGTCCTCCGTGTCGATCAGGCCCGCCGCGTGGGCCGCCCGCAGGGCCTCGCGGGTGCGGGTCGTGCGCAGGCCCGGTTCCGCCCAGCCGTGGCGCATCTGGAGCAGCTGGACCGTCCATTCCACGTCGCTCAGCCCGCCGCGCCCGAGCTTCGCGTGGAGCGTGGGGTCCGCCCCCCGCGGCAGGCGTTCGGACTCCATCCGGGCCTTCAGCCGCCGGATCTCGCGGACGGCGTCCTCCCCGAGCCCCTCCGCCGGATACCGCAGCGGGTCGATCAGGTCGATGAAGCGCCGCCCCAGCTCCTGGTCCCCCGCCATCGGCTCCGCGCGCAGCAGCGCCTGGCTCTCCCACACCAGCGACCACCGCCGGTAGTACGCCTCGTAGGAGGCGAGCGTGCGGACCATCGGACCGCTCTTGCCCTCTGGCCGCAGATCCGCGTCGATCAGCAACGGCGGGTCTGTCGTGGGCAGTTGGAGGAGCCGGCGCATCTCCGTGACGACCGTGTTCGCCGCCCGCGTCGCTTCCTGTTCGTCCACGCCCTCGCGCGGCTCGTGGACGAAGAGCACGTCCGCGTCGGAGCCGTAACTCTGCTCGTGTCCCCCGAAGCGTCCCATGCCGATGACCGCGAACCGGGTCGGCAGCTCGTCGCCCCACTGCTCGCGCACCGCGGCCCGCAGCGCGCCCGCGATCGTCGCCGCGTTCAGCTCGGTGACCGCGCTGCCGACCCGGTCCACGAGCGCGCCCGGGTCCGCCTCGGCGGGGCTCTCCTCGGTGCCGTAGGAACCGATCAGGTCGGCCGCCGCGGTACGGAACAGCTCCCGGCGGCGTACGCCACGCGCCGCCGCGACCGCACCCTCCGGGGTGTCGGCGCGTCCGACGGCCGCCAGGATCTCCTGCTCCAGGTGCTCGCGGCCGCGTGGCCTCAGGCCCTCCGGATCGCCGAGTAGCGCCACCGCCTCGGGGGCCCGCAGCAGCAGGTCGGGGGCGAGCCGCCCGGCGGACAGCACGCGCGCCAGGTTCTCCGCGGCCGCGCCCTCGTCGCGCAGCAGCCGCAGATACCAGGGCGTCTTGCCGAGCGCGTCGGACACCTTGCGGAAGCCCAGCAGACCGGCGTCCGGATCGGCCGAGTCTGCGAACCAGCCGAGCAGCACCGGCAGCAGGGTCCGCTGGATCGCGGCCTTTCTCGTCACGCCGGACGAGAGCGCCTCCAGATGCCGCAGGGCCGCCGCGGGATCCGCGTAACCGAGCGCCTCCAGCCGCTGCCCCGCCGCCTTCGGGCTGAGCCGCGTCTCGCCGGGCGTGAGCTGGGCGACGGCGTCCAGCAGCGGCCGGTAGAAGAGCTTCTCGTGCAGCCGCCGTACGACGGCCGCGTGCCGCTTCCACTCCTTGTTGAGCTCGGCGACCGGGTCGGTACGCAGCCCGAGCGAGCGCCCGAGGCGTCGCAGGTCGGACTCGGCCTCGGGCACCAGATGCGTACGCCGCAGCCGGTACAGCTGGATGCGGTGCTCCATTGCGCGCAGAAAGCGGTACGCCGCATCCATCTGGGCGGCGTCCGCGCGTCCCACGTAGCCGCCCGCCGCCAGTGCCCGCAGGGCCTCCAGCGTGGTGCCGCTGTGCAGTGTCGCGTCGCTGCGGCCGTGGACCAACTGCAGCAGCTGTACGGCGAACTCGACGTCCCGCAACCCGCCCGGGCCGAGCTTGAGCTCGCGTTCTATCTCGGCCGCGGGGATGTTGTCGACGACGCGGCGGCGCATCTTCTGCACGTCCGGGACGAAGTTCTCGCGCTCGGCGGCCTGCCACACCATGGGTGAAACAGCCTCGATGTAGTCCTCGCCGAGCCCCGGGTCCCCGGCGACCGGCCGGGCCTTGAGCAGGGCCTGGAACTCCCAGGTCTTGGCCCAGCGCTGGTAGTACGCGACATGGCTGGACAGGGTGCGCACCAGCGGGCCGTTGCGTCCTTCGGGCCGCAGGTTGGCGTCGACCGGCCAGATCGTGCCCTCGACGGTCGTCTCGGAGCAGATCCGCATCAAATGCGAGGCCAGCCGGGTCGCGGCCTGCATGGCCTTGCTCTCGTCGGCGCCGTTGGCGGGTTCGCCGACGAAGATGACGTCCACGTCGGAGACATAGTTGAGTTCGTGGCCGCCGCACTTGCCCATGGCGATCACTGCGAGTCGGCACTGCGCCGCATCGCCGGGCGCCGAGGTGCGTGCGATGGCGAGGGCGGCGCGAAGGGTGGCTGTGGCCAGATCGGCCAGTTCCGCGGCGGCCTGGGCGACATCGGTCGTACCGCACACGTCGCGGGCCGCTATGGACAGCAGGCACCGCCGGTAGGCGACCCGCAGCGACACCGTATCGGTGGCATCGGCGAGGCCGCGCTCGAAGTCGGCGACGCCCGGGTGCAGATCGGCCGCCTCGTAGGTGACGAGCGCCTGCCAGTCGCGCGGGTGGCGGGCGAGATGGTCGCCGAGTGCCTCGGACGCGCCGAGCACGCCGAGCAGCCGGTCGCGCAGGGGCTTCGCGGTGATCAGGGTGTCGAGGAGACTCTGCCGGCCCGCGGGGGGCTGCGCCTCGACGAGCCGTACGAGGGCGCGCAGCGCGAGGTCGGGGTCGGCGACGGCGCCGAGCGCGTCGAGGAGGACGGGGTCGGAGCGTACGGAGGCCATGTCGGAGAGGCCGAGAAGCCGTTCGGCGGCGGACGGATCGGTGAAGCCGTGCCGCAGCAGTCGCGTGAAGGTGCTGCTTCTGCGCCCCGACACCGTCATCCCGTCGTCTCCCGTCCTGCCCGCTCAAGGAACGTCGCGCCCGTTCAAGGCCCTGATCCGAGCCTAGGCCCTGTCCGGTCGATCAGGACCCCCGTGATCCCGCCCGGCCCGTCGGCCGATGAATAGGGGCGCCGCGCGCGGTCTACACATTCGGTGACCCGAGTGGAGAGGACCGCACCATGCCCGAGAACGAACCCCTGACCAAGCTGGACGCCCGTTACAGCGACGAAAAAGCCACCGCCGACGACTGGACCGATGCGGTCGAGCGCCTGAAGGCGGCCGAAATCTACTGGCTGTCGACCGTGCGCCCGGAGGGCCGTCCGCATGTCACCCCGCTGATCGGCGTCTGGCACGACGGCGGGCTGCATTTCTGCACCGGCGCCGACGAGCGCAAGGCGAAGAACCTCCGCGACAATCGGGAGGTGGTCCTCACCACCGGGGCCAACGCCCTCAACGAGGGCTACGACGTGGTGGTCGAGGGCGCGGCGGCACGCGTGAGCGACGAGACGCGACTGCGCGCGCTGGCGGACGCGTACGTCGAGAAGTACGGCTCCGACTGGACCTTCGAGGTCCGTGACGGCGAGTTCGTGCACCAGGCCGGCACCGCTCTTGTCTTCCGTGTGGAGCCGCGCACGGCCTTCGGCTTCGCGAAGAGCCCGTACAGCCAGACCCGTTGGCAGTTCACCGCATAGAGGAGCTCCACCGATGGCACCCACGGAACCGATGGAACTGACGCTTGAAGTGATCATGATCCCGGTCACGGATCTCGACCGGTCGAAGAAGTTCTACGAGGAGGGCTGCGGATTCAAGGTCGACCTCGACCAGGAAGTGGCTCCGGGCATCCGCATCATCCAGATGACCCCGCCGGGCTCGCGCTGCTCCGTCTCCATGGGCAGCGGCCTCCCGGGCCCTCCCGGCCAGACCCCCATGGCCCCCGGCTCGCTCCAGGGCCTCCAACTGTGCGTGACGGACATCGCGGCGGCCCGCGCGGCCTTCGTCGAGCGGTCGGTGGAGGTCAGCGAGATCCAGCACGTGGGCGCGAGCGGCTGGGAGGACGGCCCGGGCGGCACATGGAATTCGTTCATGTTCTTCGAGGACCCGGACGGCAACGGCTGGGTCATCCAGGAGGCTCCTGCTCCGCTTTCGGAGCGCTGAGCGGAGGCGAGTGTGTGACGCCGTGCGGCGTCACACAACTCCCGCTCCTGACAAGCCCGTTACCCAACCCGCCTGCCTCCCTGCCGAATTGACCGTCTTCCCCCGCCCCGCCCTTCGTCACCCTCAGTAATCCAGGCCCCTCAGCGTCAGTTGGCCGGTGCGCGCCGGGTCCCGGGGGCACCGGCCGGGCGTTACCCACAGTGATCATAAATGTGGCAGGCAAGGCAAAACGCACATACCTTGATGGCAGGTGACGCGATACTTCCGTGACAAGGACAGTAATGGGCACTCCACGCGTACTTGTGATCGAAGACAATCCGGACGTCAGTGCCCTGCTGGAGCGTCATCTGCGGGGGCTGGGGTGCCAGGTGGCCGTCGCGGACACGGGTGAACAGGGCCTCGAGCTCGCCTTCGCGGACCCACCCGACATGGCGATCATCGACATCATGCTCCCCGGTATCGACGGCCGGGAAGTCATCCGCAGGCTGCGCGCCGACAGCCGTACGGACAAGTGCCACCTCGTCGTCTCCTCAGTGCTCGACCAGCAGGACCTGTCCGAGCTGGCGGTGGACGCGATGCTGGCCAAACCGTTCCGGCGCTCAAGCGTGATGGTCCTTCTCGACTCCTTCCGGAATTCCGCAGCCCAGGAGACGTAATGCCTCGAGTCCTCATAGCCGATGACGATGGCGACATACGGGACCTCGTCGCGTTCAAACTGACCCAGAGCGGTCATGAGGTCATCGCCGTGGAGGACGGCGCCGCCGCGCTCAAGGCAGCGCAGAGCCAACCGGTCGATGTCGCTCTGCTCGACATACGCATGCCCGGGATGTCCGGCCTGGATGTGTGCCGCGCCCTCCGCGCGGCGCCCGAGACCGCCTCGCTCCCCGTCATCCTGATCACTGCCCGCTCCCAGGAGGGAGACGTCGAGACGGGATTCGCCGCGGGAGCCGACGACTACATCATCAAGCCGTTCAGCCCGCGCGAACTGAGCAGCCGGGTCCAGGCCGTGCTCACCAGGGCCTCCCGGTGATCGCGACCAGTCTCGTCACCGGCGCACTGATGTGCCTGGTGACCGTCGTGGTGCTGCTGGGGGTACTGATCGTCGGCCTGCGCGTCGTCCGTCACTACCGGCAGCGCCGACAAGACCGGATCGTGGCCCCGGTGCGAGGCGTGCTGCTGGAACTCCTGTGCGCGGAGGAGGACGAGCAGCGCGATGCGCTGGACAGGCTCTCGGAGCTCGACGACCGCACCTGGGGGGCGCTGGAGCCAACGGTGGCGCTGATGTTCGGCAAGGTCTCCGGACAGGCCAGGGCCGCGCTCATCGAGTTGTTCGAGCGCCGCGGAGCCACCGCGGATGCCGTGGCGGATCTGGGCCGCCGGGGCGCGGTCCGGCGGGGCCGCGCGGCGGAAGTGCTCGGCCAGCTCCGTCACACGCCCGCGGCCCCACCGCTCTGCCGCCTGCTGCACGACCGCGACCCGGAGGTGCGGCTGGTCGCCGCGCGGGCGCTGGGCCTGATCGGAGAACCCTCGGTCGTTCCGCAGCTGCTGGACTGCCTCTACGGACCGCGGACCGTACCTCCCGCCGTGGTCACCCGGGCGCTGACGTCCTTCGGTCCTGAGGCCCTGCGGAGCATCGCGGCGGGCCTGGACCACCCGGAGCCGCTCGTCCGGGCGGTGGCGATCGAGACGCTGGGCGCGATCGGCGGGGTCTCCAGGACCGCCGAGATCGCGAGCGCTCTGAGCGAGGATCCCGATGCGGAGGTACGTATCAGAGCCGCTCGCGCGCTGGGCAGGCTCGGCATGCCGGACGGCCTCGAGCCGCTGCTGGCCGCGGTGGGCCCCGGTCAGCCGATCGCCCTGCGCAGGGTGGCCGCCGGGGCCCTGGGCAGCCTGGGTGCCGTGGCCGCCACGGCCAGGCTGCGGGGGCTGCTCGGCGACCCGGATGATCATGTGGCGGGCACCGCGGCCCGGTCGCTGCTGCGGCTCGGCGACGTGGGCGGCGTCGAATTGCGGGCAGCCGCCGACGGCCGTTGGGGCCTTCGGGCGGCGGCACAGGCCAGGGCGGCGCTCGCGGAGTCGTCCGTCATCGGCGCCTCCTCCGCCCACGTCGCCGAGGCGGCCCCGTGAGTGCGGTGAGCGCTGCCGACATCCTGAGCCCGGTGCACGCACCCGGCGCCTGGAGCCTGGCGAGCGACGCGTCGCTGGGTTGGCTGCGGGACGCGGGGCACACCCTGATCACGGTGAGCGACGGCGCGATCCTCGTGTACTTCGCGGTCATCAACACCTGCTATCTGCTGCTGATCCTCGTCGCCTTCGGAGAGCTCGTCAGGAGGCTGCGCCGGGCATCCTTCGCGGGCTACGAAGACGCCTCCGCGAGTCCCTTCACCCCGCCGGTGTCGCTGATCATGCCCGCGTACAACGAGGAGACGTCGATCGCGGAGGCGGTCCGGGCCATGCTCCTGCTGCGCTATCCGGTCTTCGAGGTCGTCGTCGTGGACGACGGCTCCGCCGACGGGACGCTGGACGCCCTGCGGGACGCGTTCGACCTCGTCGAGGTGGAGCGCGTCGTGCCCGACGACGTACCGGTGCGCGGTGCGGTGCAGTCGGTCCATCTGCCCAGAGGCGGACCGGTGCCGCTCGTGGTGGCCCGCAAGAAGAACGGCGGAGGCAAGGCCGACGCGCTCAACGCCGGAATCAACCTGGCACGCTATCCGCTGCTGTGCATGGTGGACGCGGACTCGATCCTGGACTCCGAGTCGCTGCTGGCGGTGGCCAAGCCGTTCTGCGACGACCCCCTTCGGGTGGTCGCCAGCGGCGGCGTGGTCGGCATCGCCAACGGCTGCTCCGTCGTCGCGGGCCGGGTCGTCGAGCCGCGCGTGCCCCGGGAGCTGCTGGGCCGGATCCAAGTGGTCGAGTATCTGCGGGCCTTCATGCTCGGACGTACGGGGTGGTCGAAGGTGGGCGGCCTGCTGGTCATCGCCGGTGCCTTCGGTCTCTTCCGGCGGGACATCGTGGTGGCGGTGGGCGGCATGGACGCGGGCTGCATCGGCGAGGATGCCGAGCTGGTCGTCCGCATGCACCGGCATCTGCGTGACCAGGGCCGCGACTACCGCATCGTCTTCGTCAGTGAGCCGATCTCCTGGAGCGAGGCGCCGTCGACGAGGAAGTCCCTGTCGGGACAGCGGCGGCGGTGGCATCGCGGGCTGACGGAGATCCTGCTGAAGCACCGCCGCATGATCGGCAACCCCCGGTACGGCCGGATCGGGCTGGTGTCGCTGCCCTTCTACGTGGTCTTCGAACTGCTCGCCCCCGTCATCGAACTGGCCGGTCTCGTCCTGGTACCCGTGAGCGTGCTGCTCGGCGCGGTCGATCCGGACTTCGTGTGGCGCTTCCTGCTCGTCGCGTACGGCTACGCCCTGGTGGTCAGTCTGGTGTCGCTGGCGGTGGAGGAGTTCGCCTTCCACCGGTTCGCGCGGTCGCGGGACATCTGGGGTGCTGTCGTCGGGGCGATTGCCGAGAACATCGGATACCGCCAGCTCACCGCGTGGTGGCGACTGCGCGGCATGCTGCAGGGGCTGCGCGGCGCTCCGCAGGTGTGGGAGTCCATACCGCGCACCGGATTCGCCGAGACCGGGCAGACGCGCACGGGCGGAGGTGATCGTGCATGAGCGGACACAAGGGACGGGGCGGCAACTCCGTCACGCGGCGGCTCGGCACCGCTTTCGGCGTGCTGATCGGCCTCATCCTGCTGGTCGCGGCCGGAGTGCTGACCGCCACGTTCATCGGATACGGGGCGAGCGACGAGATCGTCGACCGGACACAGCCGGCCCTCGCCGACAATCTGCGGTTGCACGGCGAGGCTTCCGACATGCAGCGTTCCATGCGCGGCTATCTCCTCACCGGCGATCGGAGGCAGCTGGATGCCTACCTGACGGCGCGCCAGGCATACCCAGCCGTACTCGCCTCCGCCCTTGAGCATGGCGATCCTGCGACCGATCGGAGTCTGAGGACACAGCAACAGCAGCTCCAGGCATATGTGCGCATCACCGACCAACAGGCGAGAGCCACACCGAGAAGCGAGCAGGCGGCGCGGCTCACCCGGGAGGGCACGGTCCTGTTCAACGCGTTCGAGGCCACCAACCACGAGCTCGAAGAACGGTTGAGCGAGGAAGTCCTGCGGATGGACGAGCGCGCCGACGGGATTATCCGCGTCGGTGCCGTATGGGTCGCTGCCCTGCTGCTCGCTGCGCTGGCCATCGCCGTGTACACGTCGGTGCGAACCACCCGTTCCCTGGTCCGGCCCCTCAGGGGCGTGGAGCGGACACTCGGCCGGCTCACCGCCGGGGAGCACTCGGCACGGGCCAAGGAGCACGGGCCCGCCGAGATCCGCGCGGTGGCCCGGTCGGTGAACCTGCTCGCCGACGAGAGCGCGCGGCTGCGCGGGATCGACGAGGAGCGGCGCCGGCTGTCGATGATTGCGCGGGACGTCGGCATCCGGATCCGCGAGCGCCTCGATGTGGATGAGGTCCTGGACGTGGCCTGCGGGGGGATGGGCGAGGGTCTGGAAGCCGACCATGTGTTCATCCTGCTCATGCAGGAGGACAGCGCAGTGGTCCCGGTGGCGCGGGCATGGAACGCGGAGCAAGGTCTGCTCACGGCCGAGGGGTTGCAGGCCCTGCCTCCCATCCCCGCAGAGGTGGTCCGCGACCACTACCAGCGAGGAACGACCTGGTCCATCGACAATCTCCCCGACTATCTCTCCGACGGCGTGCCACTGCCGGACGCCCCCGGCTCCTTCGGCAGGACGGGCCTGCCGGAGGCGAATCGCGACGCCGCGAGGGCCATGGGCCTGTATTCCGTCCTGCTCACGCCGATCGGAGTGGGGGAGGAACCGCTCGGAGCCGTGTGCCTCTCCCGCAGTGGGCCGGAGCACCCCTGGCGCGCTGTGGAGATCGACATCGCCGAGTCGATGGCCTCCGGTGTCGGCCGGGCGATGCACAACTCGATGCTCTATGGGCAAGAAGCGGCCCTGGTGGAGAAGTTGCGCGCGCTGGACCAGGCCAAGAGCGACTTTCTGTCGACCGTCTCCCATGAATTGCGCACTCCGCTGACCAGCATCGTGGGATATGTCGAGCTGCTGAGGGACGACGAAACGGGCCCGCTCTCGGAGCCGCAGCATCGCATGCTGGACATCGTCGACCGCAACGCCAACCGGCTGCGCGCGCTGATCGAGGATCTGCTCACGCTGTCCCGGATCGAAGCCGGCACCTTCAGTTCGCAGAAGGTGGAGGTCGACCTGCGCCAACTGGTGGGCTCGGCCGTGGACACCATCAGGCCCGCCGCCGAGGCGGCCTCCGTCGTCCTGGAGACCGACTGCCCCGAAGAGCCGCTCGTGCTGGAGGCGGACAGCGACCAGCTCGACCGGGTCCTGATGAACCTGCTGTCCAACGCGGTGAAATTCACTCCCAGCGGCGGGCACGTACGCGTCCAGGCTGCCGCAGACAACGGCGAGGTGGTCCTCAGCGTCAGCGACACCGGTATCGGCATCCCCCAGAAGGAGTGCGAGCAGCTCTTCAGCCGGTTCTTCCGGGCCTCGAACGCCGTGGACCAGGCCATCCCGGGCACGGGACTCGGGCTGACCATCGTCCACACGATCGTGGCGAACCACGGAGGCACGACGGAAGTCCACTCCCAGGAGGGCGAGGGCACGACGGTGACCGCACGGCTCCCGCGGGTGGCCGCGCCCGAGACCGTGAACGCCCCCTGAACTGCCCTCGCAGGGTCGGCTGTTCAGGCCAGGCAGGAGGTGCAACCCGATGAAGCTGCCCCTGAGGAGCCGCCGCACATTGTCGGCGGTGACGTCCGCGCTCGCCGTCCTCGCCGTGGGCTTCGGCCCGTCGGTGGCGCGTGCCACCCCGCCGTCCGCCGACGGGTGGGCCCTCGAGTGGACCGATGACTTCGACGGCAGAGCCGGAACCGCGCCGGACCCCAAGAACTGGATCACCGACGTCGGCACCGGCTATCCCGGCGGTCCGCCCCACTGGGGAACCGGTGAGGTCCAGCGGTATACGGCCGACCCCGCCAATCTGAGCCAGGACGGCCGAGGCAACCTGCGCATCACACCGCTGAAGGACAGCGCCGGACGATGGACTTCCGGCCGCATCGAGACGCGCCGCAGTGACTTTCGGCCACCGGACGGCAAGAAGCTCCGCATTGAGGCCCGCATCCAGCTCCCCGGAATCACCGGCCCCGCGGCCTCGGGTTACTGGCCGGCCTTCTGGACCCTGGGCAGGCCCTTCCGTACCGGCGAGGGAGTATCACCCACCGTCGGCGAGTTCGACGTGCTGGAGAACGCCAACGGCGTCAACCGGATCTGGGGTGCCATGCATTGCGGGACGAGCGAGGGCGGCCCCTGCGAGGAGAGCACGGGCCTCGCCGCCGACACCACCTGCCCCGGCTCGAACTGCACCGGCCGCTTCCACACCTACGCCGTCGAGTGGGACCGCAGCGTGAAGCCGGAGCGGGTGAGCTGGTACGTCGACGGGAGGCGCTACCACTCCGTCAGCTCGGCACAGATGAACGAGGCCACCTGGGACGCCGCCACGGGCCACGGGCACTTCATCCTCCTCAACCTGGCCATCGGCGGCGGCTTCCCCAAAGCCATCGCCGGGCACAGCACGCCCACCTCCGGGACCCGCCCCGGCAGTTCGATGCTGGTCGACCACGTCACCGTGCTCACCACAGGCGCGTCAGAGTGACGCGGCGGGCTGGTCGCTCTCGAAAGTGGCGTACAGCAGCCACGGTTCGGGTGATTTCTTGGTTCACGTCACTCAGCGTGGCCGCCCGCACCTACTCTGAAGAGTAATGAAGTCGGTACGCAGCGTAACTGTCCGGGCGGCGCCCGGGTGCGTCCGGACAGTGCGGACGGGTGGAGGTCGGCGGCATGGACGACGGTACGGAGCAGCAGAGTTGGGACGACGAGGGCGGGGCGGTCCTCAGGATTGTCGGCCGTCAGCTGAAGGCGTGGCGGGAGGCGGCGGGGCTCAGGCAGGCGGAGCTGGGGACTGCGATCGGGTACAGCGAGGACCTGGTCTCCTCGGTGGAGCGCGGTCGGCGTGCTCCGAAGGATGTGTATCTGCAGAGGACGGATGACGTCCTGGGCGCGGGCGGCAAGATCATCGCGATGCAGAGGGACGTGGCGGAGGCCAGGTATCCGAAGAAGGTCCGGGACTTGGCGAAGCAGGAGGCGGAGGCGGTCGAGCTCGGCGCGTACAACAGCTCTGTGGTCCAGGGTCTGTTGCAGACGGAGGACTATGCGCGGGCGTTGTTCCGCATGAGGCGGCCGCTGTACACCGAAGACGTCATCGAACGCGAAGTGGGCGCACGGATGGCACGACAGGACATCGTCGACAAGACGAAGACCCTGCCTGTTTTCAGCTTCGTTCAGGACGAGGTGACGCTGCGCCGCCCGGTCGGCGGCAGAATGGTGCAGCGGCGGCAGCTCGAACGGCTATTGGAGGTCGGACAGTTCCGGAACGTCGAGATCCAGGTGATGCCGACGGACCGCGAGGAACATGCCGGTCTGACCGGTGGGTTCAGGATCTTCAAGCTCCGGAGCGGCGCGACGCTGGGGTATTCGGAGGTGCTGCACTTCACGCGCCTGATCTCCGAGCCGAGGGAGGTGCAGTTCCTGGAGATGCAGTATGGAAGCATCCGAGCGCAGGCTCTCACGCCACGAGAGTCGCTGGCCCTCATCGAGAAAGTGCGGGGAGAGACATGAGTATCGAGCCCGAGCTGGAGTGGTTCAAGAGCAGCTACAGCACCGGCGAAGCCGGCTCCGACTGTGTGGAGGTGGCGTGGCGCAAGAGCAGCTACAGCAGCCCCGAGCCCGACTCGGATTGCGTCGAGGTCGCGGGCACCCCGAGCACCATCCACGTACGGGACTCCAAGAACACACCCGGCCCACAACTCGCCTTCGCGACCCGTACGTGGGCAGACTTTGTCACGTACGCAGCCGACCACTGACCCCGGAGGCCCCCGCATGGACTGGACGCTCGAAGTGATCGTGGTCCCCGTCTCGGACGTGGACCGAGCCAGGGACTTCTACCGCGACAAGGTCGGCTTCAACGTCGACATCGATACCCGCGTCACCGACACCATGCGCATCGTCCAGCTCACGCCTCCCGGCTCCGGCTGCTCGATCGTCATCGGCGAGGGCATCGGGGGCCCCGACGGCAAAGGCTCCGAGCCCGGCTCGTACTCCGGGCTGCAGTTGGTCGTCGCGGACATCAAGGCGGCCCATGCCGAGCTCGTCGAGCGTGGTGTGGACGTCTCCGAACCGGTCGAGGTCGCACCGGGCGACGGCGGGACCTTCATGCACTTCGCGGACCCGGACGGCAACGCCTGGGCGGTGCAGGAGTACCGCGTACGGGCCACGAAGCCGCTGTACGAGGTGCTGCGCCCCAGCACGGCCGACAGCGACTGAGGGGACCACGCCCACGTCTCAGTGACCGACGTCGTGGTCGCCCGCTTCGACGAGTCCGCTCTCGTAGGCGAAGATCACGATCTGGATGCGGTCACGCAGACCGAGTTTGGTGAGAATGCTCGACACGTGCGACTTGACGGTGGCGGGCCCGATGAAGAGCTGGGCGGCGATCTCCGAGTTGCTCGCACCCCGCGCGGCGGCGACCACGATCTCGAGTTCGCGCTCGGTGAGTCGCTCCAGGCGGCCCGCCACGGTGGTGTTGACGACACGTCGCTCCGCGAACTGGTCGATGAGGCGCCGGGTGATCGACGGTGCCAGCAGCGCCCCGCCCTCGGCCACGGTGCGCACGGCGGTGGCGAGCTCCTCGGGGGGAATGTCCTTGAGCACGAAGGCGCTGGCACCGGCACGCAGCGCCTTGTAGACATACTCGTCCGGGTCGAACGTGGTCAGGATCAGGACCCGCACGTCCCAGTCCGCCTCCCGCAGGATCCGGGAGGTGGCCTCGATGCCGTCCATGCCGGGCATGCGGATGTCCATGAGGATCACGTCCGGACGATGCTTGCGTGCCGCCTCGACGGCCTCAAGTCCGGTCCCGGCCTCGGCCATGACCTCGATGTCGTCATGGACCCTAAGAATCATGACGAAGCCCCGGCGGACCAGCGCCTGGTCGTCCACGACAACGACACGGATGCTCACGCGGGTTCTCCTCCAGTGGGCAGACGGGCGGCCAGCCGGAATCCGCCGCCGGGACGCGGCCCCGCTTCGAGGCTGCCGCCGAGGAGGAGTGCCCGCTCCCGCATGCCGACGATCCCATGGCCGGGCACCCCGCCGTGGGCGCCTGCCGACACGGACTGGACGGCGGCTCCGCGACCGTCGTCGAGCACCTCGATGGTGAGGCCGGCACTCTCGCAGTTCAGGCGCACCTCGGTGTGGGTCCCGCGTCCGCTGTGCTTGAGCACGTTGGTCAGTGCCTCCTGGACGATGCGGTACGCCGACAGCTCCACGCGGGCCGGGAGAGCAGCCTCGACACCGCCGGTGACCGAAACGTCCAGACCCGCCTCGCGAACCTGCTCGACGAGCTGCTGAAGGTCGGCCAGCCGGGGCTGGGGGCCCAGCCGGTCGCGGTCGGCGTCCGGCCGCAGCACTCCCAGCAGGTGACGCAGTTCGTCCAGCGCCTGGCGCCCGGCTTGTTCCACCGCCGCCATCGCTTCCAGGGCTTCCTGGGGATCGTTGGCGGCCACCATCCGGGCCGCACCCGCCTGCACCGTCATCATGCTCACCCGGTGGGCGACGACGTCGTGCAGTTCGCGGGCGATGTGGGTGCGCTCCTCGGCGACGATCCGGCGCGTCTCGGCGGCCTGCTCCTCGCGGAGTCGGACGGCGCGCTGCGCACGCAGCCGCAGCCGCCGGCCGAAGTACCAGGCCCCGAACATGACCAGGGCGCCGAAGCCGATCTCCCCCCAGGGGACGGAGTTCAGCAGGCCGTCGATGACGACCGCGGCGATGGCGCCGGCGATGGCCGCGGCGGTGCAGAGTCGGCTCCGCCGGGTGTCCGGGGCGTATCGCCCGACGCTGTACAGCGCCACGATCACGATCCCGCCCGAGGTGGAGTAGCTGCTCCCCAGCGTCGGCCCCCAGGCGACGAGCGCCACTGCCACGACCGCGACAGGTTCGCGGCCACGCCAGTAGAGCGCCGCGCCCGCCACGGCGTACAGCAGCAGGACCGGGACGGGCACGTCGGTGATCGGACGGATGCGGAGCGCATCGCCGGGAGCTTCCTCCACGAACACCGCGGCCAGGAGCATGGCGGCAGCGAGGACGGCGTCCGCGGTCCGCGGCCACCGGGCGAAGGGTCCGCGGAACCTGCCCGGGACGCCGCGGACCAGCGTCTCCGAGGGCAGCGCCGTGCGGTTCATCATCGCTCCCTCAAAAGGCTTTCCGGCGCCCTGACGTTGGTCATCAGGGTGCACCGGGCACGCCATCGTAGGTCCAGGTCACGGGCGCAGTCACCCGCCCGCGGGCGGATGCCCGACTCCCCCGCCGGGGGGAGGTGCCGCCGCGTTGTCCCCGTCCCGCGCGGGAGCCCCCGTCCCGTCCGGTGGCGGGGGACAGCACCGGCGCCGGAAACCCACGATGGAACCGCTCACAACTCCTGCCTCCAGCGCGCCACCGGCCGGCGGCGGACAGCGGCCATCTCACGGGAGCCCACACAGCCATGAACCGATTCACCCGTCGCATCGGCAGCGCGAGCGCCCGCCGACCATGGGTCACCATCGCCACCTGGGCGGTTGCCCTCCTCCTCGTACTGCCCCTGGCCGCAACCGTCGGCGGCTCGTTCGTCGACGACCTGGTCGCTCCCGGCAGCCAGAGCGAGGAGGCGATGGAGCTGCTCGAAGAGCGCTTCCCGGAAGCGTCCGGCGGCAGTGCCATGGCGGTCTTCGCCGTGCCGGAGGGGGAGCGGCTGGAGCGCCACCGGCCTGCCGTCGACGCCGCGGTCGCCCGGATCGCCGGCGTGGAACACGTCGCCACCGCGGCCGGCCCCTTCACCGCCGGCACGCTCTCGCCGGACGGACGTATCGGCTTCGCCCGGATCACGTTCGACGTGCCCGCGATGGAAGTGGACCCCAAGGAGATCGAGGCTCTGACCGACGCGATCGAGCCCGCACGCGGGGACGGCGTCGTCGTCGAGCTGGGCGGTGACGCCGTCTTCATCAACGCCGAGACAGAGACCTCGGGCGCGGAGGCGGCGGGCCTGCTGACCGGACTGGTCATCCTGGTGGTGGCGTTCGGCACGATCCTGGCCGCGCTGGTGCCGATCGTGCTCGCCCTGGTGGCCGTCGCCGCGGGCCTGGGCAGCGTCATGCTGCTGGCCAACGCGCTGGACGTCTCGACCGCCGCCCCCACGATCGGCGCGATGATCGGCCTGGGCGTCGGCATCGACTACGCCCTGTTCATCGTGGCCCGTCACCGCGAGAACCGCGCCGCCGGCCAGGACAACAGCGCCGCGCTGTCGAACGCCATGGGGTCCTCGGGCGCGGCCGTCCTGTTCGCCGGCGGCACCGTCATCGTGGCGATGGCCGCTCTCGGGCTGACCGGCCTGGGCTTCCTGACGTCGATCGGCCTGAGTACCGCCCTGGTCGTTCTCTTCGCCGTGGCGACCGCCCTGACATTGCTGCCCGCCCTGCTGTCACTCCTGGGCGAGCGTGTCCACAAAAGGAGCCGCCGCGGCCGCAAGCGCCCTGTGAAGAAGGCCGAGGACACGGCATGGTGGCGCTTCGCCCACCGTGTGTCCGCCCGGCCGTGGCGCTACCTGCTCGCCGCGTCCGCGGTCCTGCTCGCACTCGCCGCCCCCGCGCTGCGCATGGAGACCGGCTTCCCCGACGCCGGCGACGACTCCACCAGCACCACCCACCGCCGCGCCTACGACCTGCTGGCCGAGGGCTTCGGCCCGGGCTTCAACGCCCCTCTGCTGATCGTCGCCGACCTGACCCGCCCCGGCGCGGAGGCCGAGGACGTGCCCGCTCTGTCCCGGCGCATCGCCGCCGACCCCGGCATCGCCACGGTCGGCGAGCCACAGACTTCCGCGGCCGGGGACACCGTCGTGCTGTCCATGTTCCCCACCACCGCCCCCGCCGACGCCGAGACCTCCCTGACCCTTGAACGCGTCCGTGACCTCGTCCCCGACAACGTCGCCGTATCCGGCCTGACCGCCATGACCGACGACCTCACCGAGCAACTCGCCGACACCCTGCCGGTCTTCATCGCCGCGATCCTGGCAGCGTCGTTCCTGCTGCTGATGGTGGTGTTCCGCTCCGTCGCACTGCCGCTGAAGGCCGCCCTGGTCAACCTGTTGTCCATCGGCGGGGCATACGGCGTGGTGGTCGCCGTCTTCCAGTGGGGCTGGCTCGGGGGCCTGTTCAACCTGCAGGACACCTTCCTCATCGCCTCGCCCATGCCGACGATCTTCTTCGCGGTCCTGTTCGGACTGTCCATGGACTACGAGGTGTTCCTGCTCTCTCGCGTCCGCGAGGAGTACGCCGCCACGGGCGACACCACCGAGTCGGTGGCACGCGGCATGGCGGCCACGGGCCGTGTGATCACCTCTGCCGCACTGATCATGGCGGTGGTGTTCCTCAGCTTCGTCGCCAACCCGTCGCCGCTCGTGAAGATGATGGGCCTGGGCCTGGCGACCGCGATCGTGCTCGACGCGACGATCGTCCGCATGGTGCTCGTACCCGCGGCGATGGCGCTGATGGGGCGAGCGACCTGGTGGCTGCCCCGCTGGCTCGACGCTCGGCTGCCCCACATCGGCGTCGAGGACGCCGAGCAGCCTCACCCCGAGCCGGTACTCGCTCCCGCGCCCGCGAGCCGCTGAAGTCTCCCAGGAGCGGTACGGCTCACCGCAGAGAGGGCCGACGGTCACCAGCCGCCGGCCCTCTCTGGTGCCACAACCCGCTTACAGCACCGGAAGGTTCTTGCGCAGCTCGAAGGCCGTGACCTCGCTGCGGTACTCCTCCCACTCCTGCTTCTTGTTGCGGAGGAAGAAGTCGAAGACGTGCTCGCCCAGCGTCTCGGCGACCAGCTCGCTCCGCTCCATCAGCGTGATCGCCTCGCCCAGGTTCTGCGGCAGCGGCTCGATCCCCATCGCCCTGCGCTCCGCGTCCGACAGCGCCCACACGTCGTCGTCCGCCCCGGCCGGGAGTTCGTAGCCCTCCTCGATGCCCTTCAGGCCCGCGGCGAGCAGCACCGCGTACGTCAGATACGGGTTCGCGCCGGAGTCGATGGAGCGGACCTCGACGCGGGCCGAGCCCGTCTTGCCCGGCTTGTACATCGGGACGCGGATCAGCGCCGAGCGGTTGTTGTGGCCCCAGCAGATGTACGAGGGGGCCTCGCCGCCCGCGCCCGCGCTGCGGGCCGAGCCGCCCCAGATGCGCTTGTAGGAGTTCACCCACTGGTTCGTGACGGCCGAGATCTCCGCCGCGTGCGTGAGCAGGCCCGCGATGAAGGAGCGGCCGACCTTGGAGAGCTGGTATTCGGAGCCGGACTCGTAGAAGGCGTTCCGGTCTCCCTCGAAGAGGGAGAGGTGGGTGTGCATCCCAGAGCCGGGATACTCACTGAACGGCTTCGGCATAAAGGTCGCCTGGACGCCCTGCTCCAGCGCGACCTGCTTCATGACCAGGCGGAAGGTCATGATGTTGTCGGCCGTGGAGAGCGCGTCCGCGTACCGCAGGTCGATCTCCTGCTGGCCCGGCGCGCCCTCGTGGTGGCTGAACTCCACCGAGATGCCCATGGATTCGAGCATGGTGATCGCCTGGCGGCGGAAGTCCATGCCGACGTTCTGCGGGGTGTGGTCGAAATAGCCGGAGTTGTCGGCGGGGGTGGGCCGGGTGCCGTCCAGCGGCTTGTTCTTCAGCAGGAAGAACTCGATCTCCGGGTGGGTGTAGAAGGTGAAGCCGAGGTCGGAGGTCTTGGCAAGGATCCGCTTCAGCACATAGCGCGGGTCCGCGAAGGACGGCGAGCCGTCCGGCATCAGGATGTCGCAGAACATCCGCGCTGTGCCCGGGGCCTCGGCCCGCCACGGCAGAATCTGGAAGGTGCTGGGATCCGGCTTGGCGATCATGTCGGACTCGTAGACCCGCGCGAAGCCCTCGATCGCGGAGCCGTCGAAGCCGATGCCCTCGTCGAAGGCCTGCTCCAGCTCGGCGGGGGCCACCGCGACCGACTTCAGAAAGCCGAGCACATCGGTGAACCACAGGCGCACGAAGCGGATGTCGCGCTCCTCGAGGGTACGGAGCACAAATTCCTGCTGCTTATCCATTTCCACCCATCCTTGCTGGTCAAGCCGCCTGCTCCGCACGAGCATGCCATCCGCGGGTTTCAGGCGCGTTGCGCGCCTCGTCCCACGGCCATCTGTACCGGCTGAGCCCATTGTGGGTCAGAGCCCGCGGCGAGACGACCCTGAGGCCCCTGCCAACCCGTCCGGTACGGCGGGCGATGGCTTTTTGGCGGCCCCGTATGAGGTGCCGGAGGCGCCCGCACACTACGATCTGCGCCCATGGGGGGTCCGCGGCTCAACCACATCGCGCACACCGCGCGTCCCATGGCACTGCTCAGTGCCGTGGCGACGCTCCTCGGCGCGCTCTTCATCTGTCTGAGCCCGCCCGCCGAGCACCACGCCGCCGCCTCCGCGACCGGCGCCTCGTCCGGCTCCACGTCCGCGCCCGGCGATGCGGCGGCCGAGTACACCTGCCCGTACGACAAGGGCGCCTGCGGCCTGATGCCGCTCGTCAAACCGGCCGTACTCACCGCGCCCCCGCTGGACGCGCCGGTCGAGGCCGGGGCACAGCCCCAGCACCTCGGCGCACCGCCCGCCGGGACCTCGCTGCCCCGCTCGGGGGCGCAGCCGCGGGCTCCCAGCCTCCACGTCCTTCAAGTGCTGCGGACCTGAGCGGTCCCGCCTCCCCCACAGCCCCTTGATCACTTCATTGACGAAGGACGACACATCATGGCTACCCGCACCAACGACCGCAAGGCCCGAATAGAGCAGATGCGCCGCGCCGAGCAGGCCCGCGAGCGCCGCAGCCGCATCATCACGATCGCCGTCAGCGGTGTCGTCGTGGCCGGTCTCGTCGGCTTCGGCGTCTACGTGCTCAACAAGGAGTCGGACAACAAGGACCGGAAGGTCGCCGAGGCCAAGGCTCCTGTCACCGGCGAGAAGAGCTGGGACGCGAAGAAGCTCGGCCGCACGCACGTCACCAAGGCGGTCACCTACCCGATGAAGCCGCCGGTCGGCGGCGACCACAACCAGGTGTGGATGAACTGCAACGGCGACGTCTACAAGGAGCCGATCCCCGACATCAACGCCGTGCACTCGCTGGAGCACGGCGCGGTCTGGGTCACGTACAACGACAAGGCTTCGGCGGGCGACGTGAGCAAGCTGAGCGAGAAGGTCAAGAAGACCCCGTACACGCTGATGAGCCCGTTCAAGGACCAGGCCGGTCCGATCATGCTGAGCGCATGGGGCAAGCAGGTGACGGTCGACAGCGCGAGCGACCCGCGCGTGAGCCAGTTCTTCACCAAGTACGTGCAGGGCCCGCAGACTCCCGAGCCGGGCGCCGCGTGCACCAACGGACTGGGCGGCAAATGATCCGCATGACGCGTACGCACTGGGCCGCGATCGCGGCCGTCGTGCTCGCGCTGCTCTTCGCCGGGGCCGCGACGGTGGCCTCGGCGGGGGGCGGCGGCGACACCACATCGCGTACGCCGTCCGCGGATTCGGCCGATGCGGGCTTCGCGCGGGACATGTCGGTCCATCACCAGCAGGCGGTGGAGATGTCGTTCATCGTCCGGGACCGTACGCAGGACGACGAGGTGCGCCGGCTCGCGTACGACATCGCCAACACCCAGGCCAACCAGCGGGGCATGATGCTGGGCTGGCTGGACCTGTGGGGGCTGCCGAAGCTGGCGGCGGACCGTGAGCCGATGGCCTGGATGACCGGGGAGGGCGCGCACGGCGGGTCCGGACACTCCGCGCACGGCGGGTCGTCCGAGGCCGGGGACGGTGCCCTGATGCCGGGCATGGCGACCAGGGCGGACCTGGACCGGCTGGGCAAGGCCGACGGCAAGCAGGCCGAGATCGAGTACCTCCAGCTGATGATCGTCCACCACAACGGCGGGATCTCGATGGCGGAGGGCTGCGCGAAGCAGTGCACGGTCGGCCCTCAGAAGGCGCTGGCGGAGGGCATGGTGGCGGCGCAGCGCTCGGAGGTCGAACTGATGGTGGACCTGCTGCACAAGCGGGGCGCGGAGGTTCGTACGTCGTAGACCGCTGCCTTAAACCGGGGCTCCGCCCCGGACCCCGCGCCTCAAACGCCGGCGGGGCTGGATTGTGCGGCTCGGCCGCATCTTCAGCCCGTCCGGCGTTTGAGGACATGCGGCCGAAGGTCGCATACGGGGAGGTTGGGGGTCCCCCCGGACGGAGTCTGGGGGAGGGCGGGTCGGGGACAAGCCCGCCGCAGGCGCACCCCGCACCCGGCACCCGGCACCCGGCACCCGGCACCCGCCTAGCTTCCCGCGCGCCACACGATCCGCGGCGGGCGCACCCCCGCGCACAACGGCATGCCCGCCCCGTCCGTCAGCCCCAGCCCCGCCTCCGCCGCGCCGCCCTTCACCGCCTCCACCGGCACGTCCGCGAGAAAGAGCTTCGCCCGCCGGAACATCGCGAACGATCCGCCCGGCGGCAGCTCACCCCACGTCAGGTAGACGAAGCGCTCACCGCGCCGCCCCTGTACGTACGGCCCGCGGAAGTCGGCCGTGCCGTCGGGCGCCGTGACGGTCTCGACGGGGATCTCGAACACCGCCTCGGCCGCGTCGGCGCGCACCAGCTGGTCGGGCTCGCTGCCGCGCTGCGTACCGACGTGAACGTGGCGGTACTCGCCGCACGAGCTGCCGGGCAGCTCGCGGCCCGTGATCCGCAGGGTCAGCCGTGCCATGTCCGAAGGCTCCTTCCGCGAGCTCAGCCTGCTGCGGTCGCGTACTCCGAACGGCCCAATGACAATGGGTTCGCTCGGGCCGTCAAGGCATGCCAGGAGGTACGAAGCCATGACCACAGCCAGAGACATCATGCACCCCGGGGCCCAGTGGATCCCCGCGCACGAGACCCTCGACCGGGCCGCGCAGCTGATGCGGCAGCTCAATGTGGGTGCGCTGCCCATCGCCGACTCCAACGAGCGGCTCTGCGGCATTCTCACCGACCGTGACATCGTCGTCGGCTGTGTGGCCATGGGCCACGACCCTTCGCAGGTCACCGCGGGCGACATGGCCAAGGGCACGCCGCGCTGGATCGACGCGGGCTCCGACGTGGGCGAGGTGCTTCAGGAGATGCAGGGCCACCAGATCCGCCGGCTGCCGGTGATCGAGAACAAGCGGCTCGTGGGGATGATCAGCGAGGCCGATCTGGCCCAGCATCTGTCCGACGCGCAGATCCACGCCTTTGTGGAGCGGGTCTACGCGAACGGCTGAGGCCATGTCGTGCGTACGGCCCGTCCGGCGCTCGCCACAGCCGGTCCGTCGAGGATCGCCCGGGCCACCGCTTCCGGGCGGTCCAGCATCACGAGGTGGCCCGCCGGTGCGACCGTCTCGAAGCGGGCGCCGAGCAGCTGGGCGAGGGCGTGCTGGCGCTCCATCCAGCGCTCGCCCGCGGCGTTCGCGGCGAGCACGGTGACCGGGACGTCGGGGAGGGCGTACCGCTCGCGCAGGCCGAGGAGTTCGGCGGCGACCGCGCGGTAGTGGGTGTTCTCCAGGAGGCCGCCCTGCAGCACCCGTGAGGTGGCGTAGCAGCGGCGTACGAGCGCGGCCGGGGCCGGGTCGCCGCCGCCGGTGCGGGAGAGGCGGACCACGGCGCGGCGGGTGAGCGGGCCGAGCGCGGCGGGGACTCCGGCGGCGGACAGTGCCGTGCCGAGTGCGCGGGCCGCGGCGGTGCGCACCGCGGGCGCGGCGGGCACGCGCGCGTGCTCCTCGACGGACGAGTCGAGGAGGACGACGGATGCGGTGCGGGCGGGGTGCAGCCGGGCGAAGGCCTCGGCGTGGAACCCGGCGATCGAGTGCCCTACGACGGTGGCGGGCCCGTCCAGACCGAGTGCGTCCAGTACGCCCGCGATGCGGTGGGCCTCGCCCGCCGCGGACGGCGGCACGGTGGCGGGGCCGCTCAGTCCGTGCCCGGGCCGGTCGAAGCGGACGACGGTGCGGTGCGGGGCGAGCAGTGGGACGACGGGGTCCCAGTCGAACCAGCTCATCGCGAGCCCGGCGCTCAGTACGCAGACCGGTCCGCTGCCCTCGACGACCACATGGTGCGGCACGTCTCCCACTCGTACGAACGTCAACGTCGCTCCTCCTCCCGCGCCAACGACGGCGCGAGCACCGGAGGCAAGCCTGCCACGAACCGAGGTGCCGTTGACGAACGGCTCCCAAGTGACAACTGCCGGGTGCCGCAGCCCTTGTCGGGCCGTGGCACCCGCTCTTCGCTCCTCACCGGCCCGGCCGGGTCACGGCAACAGGATGATCTTTCCGTCGTTGCGGCGGGCTTCGACGTCGGCGTGTGCCCGGGCCGCCTCCGCCAGCGGGTAGGTCCGCCAGACCGGCACGGTGAGCTTGCCGGAGGCGGCCAGCTCGGCCAGCACGGGCAGGGACTCGGGGAAGCGGTCGGCCGGGTCCATGCCGGTGAAACGCACCCCGTGCTGCGCGAACGACGGGTCGGCGATGGTGATGACACGGGCCGCATCCCCGACGAGGGTCACGGAGTCGGCGAGCACGCCGGCGCCGGAAGCGTCGAAGACGCGGTCCACACCGCCCGGGGCGGCGGCCTTGACCCGTTCGACCCAGCCGTCGCCGTAGGGGACGGCCGTGGCACCGAGCGCGGCGACTCGCTCTATGTCGTCCTCGGCGACTGTGCCGACAACAGTGACGCCCTGGGCGGCGGCCAGCTGGACGGCGATCGTGCCGACGCTGCCGCCGGCACCGTGGACGAGCAGCGTCTGGCCCGCCTGGACACCGAGGTGCTTCAGCGCGCGGAACGCGGCCTCACCGACGGTGATCAGTGCGGCTGTGGTTTCCCAGGACAGTGCCTCGGGCTTGGCCACCGGCCGGTCCAGCAGCGCGTGCTCGCTGTAGCCGCCGACGGAGGCGACCCCGAAGACCTCGTCCCCCACGGCGGCGCTCGCTCCGTCGCCGACGGAGTCGACGACGCCGGCCACGTCCCATCCCGGGGTCATCGGGAACTCGACGGGAAAGAAGCCGTCCATCAGTCCGGCGCGGATCCGCGCGTCGATCGGGTTGACGGCGCCGGCCCGCACCCGGATCCGGACCTGCCCCGGCCCCGGCTGGGGGGTCTCGACCTGCGAGACGGTGAGCACGTCCGGGGCGCCGTATGCCGAGAAGGTGATCGCTGTAGACATCGGGGACTCCCTGAGGGACAGAGACAGCACACGAGCTGATTCATCCAGTCCGTATGATTGCCATTCCTGTGTATCACACAGAGCGTATGATTGCGAGAGTGCTGCCGGTAAGCCCGCCGGGCATCACACGTCGCGTATGATTTACATGGAATGATGGGCACATGCCCGAAGAACCGACGCCTGCCTGGGCCCGCCGCCCGTCGATCAGCAACCCCCGGGTCCAGCGCACCCGCGCCCGCATCCTGACCGTGGCCCGTGAGCTGCTGCCGGAGGTCGGGCCCACCGGCCTGACGTATGCCCTGCTGGCCGAACGGGCCTCCGTGACCCGGCAGACCCTCTACCGCCACTGGCCCACCCGCGCCGCCCTGCTCTTCGACCTGATCCTGGAAGGCCCCGACGTGGGCTACCCCGAGCCCGGCGACGACCTGCGCACGGTCGCCACCGCATGGCTGACCAGCCTTCGGGCGGGCCTGACCGACCCGGCCACCCGCCCCGCGGTACTGGCCGTCACCGCCCAGGCCGACTACGACACCGACAGCGCCCAGGCCCTCACACGCATCGGGACCGATCGGCTCGCAGCCCTCAACAAGCTCCTGGAACCGTCAGGCCGCCAGATCACCGCCGACGAATACACCCTGCTCTTCGGACCGGTCATGTCCCGCCTCTTCTTCGACCGACGGGACGTCACCGACGAGTTCATCGACGCCGTCGTCACCCAGTGGCTCACCACCGTCGACCGCACACCCCCGCCCGGCCCTGACACGGAGAAGACTCCGTCGTGACCACCATGGGCTGACCGCGACCCCACGTCGGCGGATACGGGCGCCGCTGCAAGCCGGCGCCGAACGCGGATCACCGGGCGTGTGTGCCCGCGCTCGACGCATACCGGGTGGGGGTAAGCTGCGGACCATGGTGATCGGTCGGCCCGCGCGGTTCGGACAGCTGTTGCTGTTCATGGCGCTGCTGTTCGGCATCGCCACGATGCACACGCTCGGCCACCCGGTCGCGAATCACGGCGGGGGCGCGGCGGGGCACGTGGCCGCACCCTCGCACGAGGTCGGCACGACGGGCGCCGTGAACCCCGTCGCCATGGCGAATCCCGGACACCACCACGCCGCCGACCCTGCCGAGGCCCAACCCCCGTACGCCGGGCCGAAGGTGCCCGGCATGGGCATGGATCCGATGAGCGTCTGCCTCGCCGTGCTGGACACCTTCACGTTCGTCCTGCTCGTCGCCGGACTGCTGCGCACCGACATCGGCGCGCTGCTCGCGGGCTGTCACGCCCGGATACTCCGCGCCCTGCGGCCCAACCCGCCTCCCCGCAAGACCCTCCTCGCCAGGCTGTCGGTGCTGCGGATCTAGAGGTCGGCCCGCTGCCCGGAAACCGCCGCGCCGCGAGCGGTGCACCGGAAGCAGCAGACGCGCCCATCCGCACGCATCACCACACACCACGAGGTGCTCTCAGTCATGCGCACTCACCCCACCGTCCCCACCCGCCGCACCGTCCTCGGTGCGGCAATCGCCGCCGCCGGCACGGGAGTTCTGGCCGCCTGTTCCGGATCGCCGGGCACGGACCATGGATCGATGAACCACGGCGCCGCCGCGGAGGCGGGCCCGAAGGGCTATGTCAGCCCCGACGGCCCCGAGGTCGCGGCCGCCGAGGCGAAGCGGGGCTCCGGCCCCGTCCGCGCCGTGAAGCTGACGGCCACGCCCACCCCGCTGGACCTCGGCGGCGGGCTCACGGTCACGTCCTGGGCGTACGGCGACCGGCTGCCCGGCCAGGAGGTCCGCGTCACGGCGGGCGACACGCTCGCGCTCACCCTCGCCAACCATCTGCCGCAGTCCACCTCACTGCACTGGCACGGCCTCGCCCTGCGCAATGACATGGACGGCGTCCCCGGCCTCACCCAGAACCCGGTCAGGCCGGGCGGCTCCTTCGACTACCGCTTCACGGTCCCGGACCCGGGGACGTACTGGATCCATCCGCACTCGGGCGTCCAGCAGGACCGCGGGCTTTACGCCCCGCTGATCGTGGAGGACCCGAGGGAACCCCTGGCGTACGACAAGGAGTGGGTCGTCGTCCTCGACGACTGGGTCGACGGCGTCGACGGTTCCACGCCCGAGGGGGTGCTGGCCGAGCTGAGGCACGGAATGGCCGGACACTCCGGCGCGGACATGCCGATGGACATGCCGATGGAGACGCCGTCCCCGAGCGCGAGGGCGAAGAGCCCGTCCCGGATGATGATGGGCGCGACCAGCAAACTGCTCGGCGGCGACGCGGGCGATGTCGCGTATCCGTACTACCTGGTCAACGGGCGCACGGCCGAGGCTCCCTCGGTCTTCAGGGCCCGCCCGGGCGACCGGATCCGGCTGCGCATCATCAACGCCGGCGGGGACACCCCGTTCCGGGTGGCACTCGGCGGCCATGAGCTGACGATCACCCACACCGACGGCTTCCCCGTCCGGCACGCCAAGGCCGACTCCCTGATCCTGGGCATGGGCGAGCGGTACGACGTGCTGGTGACCGCGGGCGACGGCGTCTTCCCGCTCACGGCGGTCGCGGAGGGCAAGGACGCACCGGGCAGGGAGGCGGCCGCGATGGCGCTGCTCCGCACCGGCGGCGGCAGCGCACCCACCGCCTCCGTACGTCCCGAGGAGCTGTCCGGCAGGCTGCTGACCCCCAACCGGCTCAGGGCGGACGAGTCCGTCGCCCTTTCCGCGCGGAAGCCGGACCGCCTGATCCGGCTGCGCCTGACGGGCAGCATGACGAAGTACAACTGGGCCTTCAACGGCAAGCCCTACACCCCGGGCGAGCGCCATCCGGTCCGGGCGGGCGAGCGGGTCCGGCTGATCTTCTTCAACAGCACGAAGATGTGGCACCCGATCCACCTCCACGGCCACACCTTCGCCCTGGCGAAGGTCCCGGGCGGCCCCCGCAAGGACACCGCGGGCCTCCTGCCGAACAGGACGGTGGTGGTGGACTTCGACGCCGACAACCCGGGCCTGTGGATGACCCACTGCCACAACGTCTACCACTCGGAGTCGGGGATGATGACGGTCCTCGGGTACCGGAAGTAGCACCCCGGGGCGCCCCACGGAGCAGTACGTGGGGCGCCGCTCGGGCCGGTACGTGGGGCGTCCCACATCTCCCCGCCGGGACATCGCGTCAGAAAGACGATTACACTGGGCCGCGTGCCTCAACTACGCCTCGCTCTGAATCAGATCGACTCGACGGTCGGCGATCTCGCCGGCAACGCCGAGGCGATCGTGCACTGGACCCGGCACTCCGCCGAGCAGGGGGCGCATCTCGTCGCCTTCCCCGAGATGGTGCTGACCGGCTATCCCGTCGAGGATCTGGCCCTGCGGTCGTCCTTCGTGGAAGCCTCCCGGGCCGCCCTGCGCGCGCTCGCCGTGCGCCTCGACGAGGAGGGCTTCGGCGAGCTGCCGGTCGTCGTCGGCTACCTCGACCGCTCCGAGCGGGCCCAGCCCCGCTACGGGCAGCCCGCGGGCGCACCCCAGAACGCCGGGGCCGTGCTGCACCGCGGCGAGGTGGTATTGACCTTCGCCAAGCACCATCTGCCCAACTACGGCGTCTTCGACGAGTTCCGCTACTTCGTGCCGGGCGACACCATGCCGGTGATCCGTGTGCACGGGGTCGACGTGGCGCTCGCGATCTGCGAGGACCTCTGGCAGGACGGCGGCCGGGTCCCGGCCACCCGTTCCGCCGGGGCCGGGCTGCTGATCTCGATCAACGCCTCGCCGTACGAGCAGAACAAGGACGACACCCGTCTGGAGCTGGTGCGCAAGCGCGCGCAGGAGGCGGGCTGCACCACCGCCTATCTGGCCATGATCGGCGGGCAGGACGAGCTGGTCTTCGACGGCGACTCGATCGTCGTCGACGCGGCAGGCGAAGTCGTCGCGCGGGCCCCGCAGTTCGCCGAGGGCAGCGTCGTACTGGATCTGGAGCTGCCCGCGGCCTCGGCCGAGCCGCCCTCGGGCGTGGTGGACGACGGGCTGCGCATCGAGCGCGTCGTCCTCTCCGAGGAGCCCGTCGAGGCGTACGAGGCCGAGCTGACCGGCGGCTATGCCGAGCGGCTCGACGACGACGAGGAGGTGTACTCCGCGCTGGTCGTGGGACTGCGCGCGTACGCGGCCAAGAACGGCTTCCGTTCGGTGCTGATCGGGCTGTCCGGCGGCATCGACTCCGCGCTGGTCGCGGCGATCGCCTGCGACGCGGTCGGCGCGCAGAACGTGTACGGCATCTCGATGCCGTCGAAGTACTCCTCGGACCACTCCAAGGGCGACGCGGCCGAGCTGGCGCGCCGTACCGGTCTCAACTTCCGCACCGTACCGATCGAGCCGATGTTCGACGCGTACATGGGCTCGCTCTCCCTGACCGGTCTCGCCGAGGAGAACCTCCAGTCGCGGCTGCGCGGCACGATGCTGATGGCGGTCTCCAACCAGGAGGGCCACATCGTGCTCGCGCCGGGCAACAAGTCCGAGCTGGCGGTGGGCTATTCGACGCTCTACGGCGACTCGGTGGGCGCGTACGGGCCGATCAAGGACGTCTACAAGACCTCGATCTTCCGGCTCGCGAAGTGGCGCAACCGCGCCGCCGAGGAGCGCGGGCAGGTCCCGCCGATCCCCGAGGCCTCGATCACCAAGCCGCCGAGCGCGGAGCTGCGCCCGGGGCAGGTCGACACCGACTCACTGCCCGACTACGACGTACTGGACCGGATCCTGGAGCTGTACGTCGACCGGGACCAGGGCAAGGACGCGATCGTGGCGACGGGTTTCGACGAGGAGTTGGTCGCCAAGACACTGCGGATGGTGGACACGGCGGAGTACAAGCGGCGCCAGTACCCGCCGGGCACGAAGATCTCGGCGAAGGGCTTCGGCAAGGACCGGCGGCTGCCGATCACGAACCGCTGGCGGGAGACGACGCACTGAGCTGCTGGTCCGGGGTGCGGGGGGCTCCGCCTGCGGCGATGACGCGGGAGGCCCCCTTCGCCGGTCGCTGCCAGCGTTGGCGACGGCCCCCTCGCGGGGGCTCCGCGGACCCCCGCGCCTGCGGCGGGCTTTGCCCCCACCCCGCCCTCCCCCAGACTCCGTCCGGGGGGACCCCCAACCTCCCCGTATGCGACCTTCGGCCGCATGTCCTCAAACGCCGGACGGGCTGAAATTAGCCCCGCCGGCGTTTGAGGCGCGGGGGTCCGGGGGCAGCGCCCCCGCAAGGGGTCCGGGGCGGAGCCCCGGTTAAGGGAACGGGCGGGGCTGGGGAAAGCTCAAAGCCTGATGCGCGCCGCGATCGGCAAGTGGTCGCTGGCCGTCTGCGGCAGGGTCCAGGAAGACACCGGCTCCACGCCCTTCACCATGATCTGGTCGATCCGCGCCATCGGGAACGACGCCGGCCAGCTGAAGCCGAAGCCGTCCCCCGCCGCCCCCTGCGTGGAGCGCATCTGGGAGGTGATGGACCTCAACGAGCGGTCGTTCATCGTGCCGTTGAGGTCACCGAGCAGCACGATCTTGCCCGTACGGTCATGCGCGATCGCCTCGCCCAGCGCGTCCGCGCTGTTGTCGCGCTGGTTCGCGGTGAAGCCGGCGTTGAGCTTGACCCGTACCGACGGCATGTGCGCCACGTACACCGCGACCGCGCCCTCGGGCGTCCGCACCGTGGAGCGCATCGCGCGTGTCCAGCCCATCCGGATGTCCACGGGAGCCGTGTCGGTCATCGGGTACTTGCTCCACAGCCCCACCGTGCCCTGCACGGAGTGGTACTTGTACGTCCCGGCCAGCGCCTGTTCGTACGCGGTGACCTGACCCACCGGCAGTTCCTGCAGGGCCAGCAGGTCCGCGCCCGACGCGGCGACCTTCTTGGCCGTGCCCTCGGGGTCGGGGTTGCCCGCGTTGACGTTGTGCGTGGCGACGGTCAGATTGCCGGTTCCGCCCGACTTGTCGGCGATCAGGCCGCCGAAGAGATTGAGCCAGACGATCGACGGCAGCAGCAGGGCGATCAGCGCGGTGGCCGAACGCCGCGCCACGGCGACAACCAGGATCACCGGGATGAACACGGCGAACCATGGCAGAAAGGTCTCGCTCAGACTGCCCAGGTTGCCGATGCGGTTGGGGACTTGCGCGTGCAGGATCATCAACAGCGCGATCAGTACGGCGAGTGCGGCGAGCACGAGGCCGCGCCGCCAGATGCCGGAGTCGCCGCGCCAGCCGTCGAGCAGGCGCCGGAACCGGGCTCCGGTGCGCCCGTTCTGGGGGCTGCCGTTACCGGTCTCCGTCTTGTACGCCTGCACCATGAAGCTTTCCTCACTGCCTTGCCGTCACACCAACCTCGCCGTCGACACTAGGCGATGACGGGCGTTTCGCCGCCGTCGCCGGACGGCCGTTCTGCCTCGATGACGACAGGACGGCGTACGGGGTTCCTCGTATCGGGCCAGGTGAGGGCGCTGTGACAGAACCCGCACACTCCGGGCAGTGGGCCGGACGGCGGTTCTGGGCGCTTCAGCGTGGCGGGCGTACGCCCTGGAGCACCGCGTCCACGATCCGTTCCGCACCGCCCTCTGCGGGTGTGCCTTCGGGGCGCAGGACCGTGCGGACCAGCATCGGTCCCACGAACAGGTCGCCGAGGAGTTCGATGTCGATGTCGGAGCGGATCTCGCCGCTCTCGATGCCGCGGCGCAGGACGGCCTCCATGAGTTCACGGCGGGGGGCGACTGCGGTGCGGTGGTACAGCTCCCACAATTGGGGATAGTTCTGCATCTGCGCGAAGACGTTGTGCAGGAGCGTGGAGGACCGCTTGGCGAGACCGCGCCGGCGCATTATCTCGACGAGCGCGACCAGGTCGTCGCGCACGGAGGTACCGGGCAGGGGCGGAGCGACCGGTTCCATGGAACGTACGACGTCGAGAAGGAGGGCTTCCTTGCCTTCCCAGCGGCGGTAGATGGTGGCCTTGCCGACCCCGGCGGTGCGGGCGATGCGCTCGATGGACAGCTCGGATATGGGGACGCCTTCTTCGAGGAGCCGCACGACGGCTTCGACGATGGACCGCTCGGCCGCCTCGCTGCGGGGCCGCCCTCGCCTTGGGGTCTTGCGCTGTTCCGCCCGCTGCCGCACCATCTGCTGCCGCTCCATCTGCTGCTGCTCCCTCACGGACGTTCGCTGCCGCCCTCGTCCGTCCTTCCGATTCTCCCCGCCGCCCCGGAGCCCGGGTCGGCTCCGGGCGGAGGGTTCGCGCGCACCGGGCGCTCAGTCGCGCGCCGCCGTCTCCGGGACGCGTTCGGGTTCCGGGCGGTCCGGTCCCGCGCCCGGTCGGCCGGGCAGGAACGCCCCCACCACCACGGCACCGACGACGGCGATGGCCGCCGAGCAGAGTGACGTCAGATGCATGGCGTCGAGGAAGGCCTCGTTCGCCGGGCCGATCAGTGCCTTGCCCGCCGGGCCGAGCCTCTCCGCCGCGGCGAGGGTGGCCTCGATGGACTCACCCGCGGCATACCGTGCCCCCGCGGGCAGCGCGCCGAGGTGCTCCTCGATCCCGCTGCGGTAGTGCGTGGCCAGCAGCGAGCCGAGTACGGCCACCCCGAGCGCGCCGCCGATCTGGCGGAAGGTGTTGTTGACGGCGCTGCCCGAGCCGGCTTTCTCCTGCGGCAGCAGCCGCACCACCAGGTAGGTCACCGGCGTGGAGACGTGTGCCATGCCCAGGCCCTGGGCGAGGAAGGCGATCTCGATCGCCCATACCGGGGTCGAGGTGTCGAACAGCGCGAACGCCCCGAACCCTGCCGCGATCAGCAGCATGCCCGCCGCACAGGTGACCCGGGTACCGAACCGGGCCACGGCCAGCCTGGCCCGCGGCGCGAAGACCATCTGCGCCGCGGCCATCGGCAGGATCAGCAGCCCGGCCCGCAGTGCGCTGTAGCCGCGCACGCTCTGCAGATAGAACGCGGAGAAGAAGGTCAGGCCCATGAGGGCGAAGAAGACGAGCGCGACCGCGGCGACGGCTGCGGAGAAGGCGGGCTTCTTGAAGTACCCCATGTCGAGGGCGGGATGCCTGCTGCGCTTCTCGTGGAGGACGAAGCAGACGAGCACGGCGAGCCCCAGGACCACCGGGCCCACCACGGACCGGGCCGTGAAGTCGCCCAGCTCGCCGGCGTGGATGATCCCGTACACCAGCAGCAGCATGCCGACGATCGACAGCACGACGCCGAGGGGGTCGAGCCCGCCGGGGTTCGGGTCCATGGAGTCCGGCACCAGAAGTGCGACGCAGACCAGGGCGATGATGACGACGGGCACGTTGATCAGGAAGATCGAGCCCCACCAGAAGTGGTCGAGGAGCAGTCCGCCGGTGACCGGGCCGACGGCGATCGCGACGCCGACGCTGCCCGCCCAGATCCCCATGGCTTTGGGCTGCTCGTCACGCTCGAAGACGTGCACCAGCACGGCGAGCGTGGCAGGCATCACAAAGGCGGCGCCGAAGCCCATCAGCGCCCGGTAGGCCACGAGCTCGGCGGGTGAGCCGGACAGCGCGGCGAGTGCCGAGCCGAAGCCGAAGAGGAAGGTGCCGAAGAGCAGGACCTTCTTGCGGCCAATCCGGTCGCCCACCAGGCCGGCGGTGAACAGCATCCCGGCGAGGACGAGCGTGTAGGAGTTCATCGCCCATTCGAGCTCGCTCTGGGTGGCGCCGAGGCCGTGCGGCGGTGGGCTGGCGATCGTTTTGACCGCCACGTTCAGGATGGAGTTGTCCAGCACGACGATGATCAGGCTGAACATCAGGACCGTGAGGATCGCCCACCTGCGGCGGTGCACGGCTTCGGGAATCCGCGGCGGGGCGGGTCTGCCGGACGGGGTCGTCATGGGGGCAGCGTAACTCAATTTCGATACGACACCGTCTCGTATCGAAAACCAGGAGAACGTGACGGATCCCCTTCCGCGCGGGCGGCACGAGGTGCCACCATGGAGGCGGTCCGGGGACGCCGTCAGGGCGCCTCGAGATGACGAAGGAGCCGTTAGCCATGACGCTTCAGGCTGCCCAGAAGCCCACCGACAGCAGCAAGGCGCTGTACGGCGGCAAGGGCACTCGCCGCATCACGGTCCACGACATCGCCACCGCCAAGGAACGCGGCGAGAAGTGGCCGATGCTCACCGCTTACGACGCGATGACCGCGTCCGTCTTCGACGAGGCCGGCATCCCGGTCATTCTCGTCGGCGACTCCATGGGCAACTGTCACCTCGGTTACGACACCACCGTGCCGGTCACGATGGACGAGATGACCATGCTCTCCGCCGCGGTCGTACGGGGCACCAGGCGTGCCCTGGTCGTCGGCGACCTCCCCTTCGGCTCGTACCAGGAAGGCCCTGTACAGGCGCTGCGCAACGCCACCCGGCTGGTCAAGGACGCAGGCGTCGGCGCGGTCAAGCTGGAGGGCGGCGAGCGCTCGCTGGGCCAGACGGAGCTGCTGGTGCAGGCCGGCATCCCGGTCATGTCGCATCTGGGCCTCACCCCGCAGTCCGTCAACACCATGGGCTACCGGGTGCAGGGCCGCGGCAACGAGGATGCGCACCGGCTGCTGCGCGACGCCAAGGCGGCACAGGACGCCGGCGCCTTCGCGGTCGTCCTGGAACTCGTACCGGCCGAGCTGGCCGCCGAGGTCACCCGCAGCCTGCACATCCCGACCATCGGCATCGGCGCGGGCGCCGACACGGACGCCCAGGTGCTCGTCTGGACCGACATGGCGGGCCTGACGGGCGGCAAGGTGCCGCGCTTCACCAAGCAGTACGCCAACCTCCGCGAGACGCTCGGCGACGCCGCGAAGGCCTTCGCCGACGATGTGGTCGGCGGGGCGTTCCCGCAGGAGGAGCACACCTTCCACTGAGCCACCTTCCACTGAGCCATCTCCGGCACCACCGACAGCCCGCCGACATCCCCCATCGGCGGGCTGTCGTCCTGTCGTCCGGCATGCGTGCCCCGAAGTCCCGGAAGGCCTCCGGGGGCCCCGACGCGTAGCCTTGAAATGGACTCGGGGCTTGCATCACCCGCCTGGAGGCTGTCGTCATGGCCGGAATCGTGCGCAAGACCTTCGACTCCCCGGAAGAGACCCGTCCCTTCGGGGAGGGAACCGGGAGGCTCGACCTCCTCACCACTGAAAGCGGTCCGCAGGTCGGCCGGGCCGTGTTCGAGCCGGGCTGGAAGTGGTCCAAGCACATCAAGCCCATCGCCGGCACCGACAGCTGCCAGTCGCACCATCTGGGCTATGTCCTCAGCGGCCGGATGAAGGTCGTCATGAACGAGGGCGAGAGCGCCGAGATAGGCCCCGACGAGTTCATCGACATCCAGCCCGGCCACGACGCCTGGGTGGTCGGCGAGGAGCCCTGCGTCGTGCTCGACTGGGCCGGTTTCGTCGACTACGCCAAGCCCGCATCCTGACCTGCCCTTTCCTGGGCGTCGGCAGGCTGTAGCCCGCCTGTCGGCGGCTTGTCGGCGGCTTGTCGGCGGCGCCCGTCATCGTGGACGGCATGACGCGAATCGACAAGAACGCCGTCGAGGTACGAGGCCTCGTCAAGCATTACGGCGACACCAAGGCGCTGGACGGGGTGGACCTCGATGTCCGCGAGGGCACCGTCCTCGGTGTCCTCGGCCCCAACGGCGCCGGCAAGACCACGCTCGTCCGCTGCCTGTCCACCCTCATCACCCCGGACTCCGGCCATGCCGTCGTCGCGGGCTACGACGTGGTGAAGCAGCCGCGGCAGCTGCGCCGCACCATCGGACTCACCGGCCAGTACGCCTCGGTCGACGAGAAGCTGTCCGGCTGGGAGAACCTCTACATGATCGGGCGGCTGCTCGATCTGCCCCGCAAGGACGCCCGCCGCCGCGCCGACGAGATGCTGGAGCGGTTCTCGCTCACCGACTCGGCGAAGCGGCCGGCGATGCAGTATTCCGGCGGTATGCGGCGGCGGCTCGACCTGGCCGCCTCGATGATCGGCAGCCCGTCCGTGCTCTATCTCGACGAGCCGACGACCGGCCTCGACCCGAGGACCCGCAACGAGGTCTGGGACGAGGTGCAGCGGATGGTCGCGGAGGGGGCGACCGTCCTGCTCACCACCCAGTACATGGAAGAGGCCGAGCAGTTGGCGAGCGAGCTCACGGTCATCGACCGCGGGCGCGTCATCGCCAACGGCCGCGTCGACGAGCTCAAGGCGAAGGTCGGCGGCCGCACCCTGCAGATCCGGCCCAGCGATCCGGCGCAGCTGTCCGCCATGGCCCGCGCGCTCGGCGAGTCCGGTCTCGACGGGATCGCCGGGGCGACGGTCGTCCCCGACGAGGGTCTGCTGTACGTACCGATCCTGAGCGATGCGCAACTGACCGCGGTCGTGGGGCTGTTGGGTACGCACGGTTTCGGCATCGCGCACATCGGAACCCATCTGCCCAGCCTGGACGAGGTGTTCCTGGCCATCACGGGCGAGAAGACGACCGTGTCCGACACGATTCCCGAGGAGGTCGCCGCATGAGTACGGCCACTGCCACCACCGCTCAGTCGCCCGCTCCCGCGCCCGCCCCGGTCAAGAACGCGTCGGTCGGCGAGGGCCGGATCGGCCTGCGGGGCAATCTGCGGCACATCGGCGCGCTGGTGCGCCGCAACGCCCTGCAGATCAAGCAGGACCCGGAGTCGATGTTCGACGCCGTGCTGATGCCGGTCATCTTCATTCTGCTGTTCGTGTACGTCTTCGGCGGCGCGATCTCCGGCAAGGGCAACCAGCAGGAGTACGTCAACTACGTGGTCCCCGGCATGATGGCGATGATGGGCATGAACATCGCCATGGCTGTCGGCACCGGCGTCAACGACGACTTCAAGAAGGGCGTGATGGACCGCTTCCGGTCCATGCCGATCGCCCGCTCCTCGGTCCTCATCGCAAAGATCGTGGTCGAGGTCGGCAGGATGCTGATCGCCACGACCATCCTGCTCTCCATGGGCTTCCTGCTCGGCCTTCAGATCCACACCTCGGTGCTCGAACTCCTCGCCGCGGTCAGCCTCTCCATGGTCTTCGGCGCCTCGCTGATGTGGATCTTCATTCTGCTCGGTCTCAGCATGAAGACGGCCCAGGCCGTCCAGGGGGTGGCCATGATGGTGCTGATGCCTCTGCAGTTCGGCTCGTCGATCTTCGCCCCGCCGACCACGATGCCCGGCTGGCTGCAGACCTTCACCGACTACAACCCGCTGTCCAATCTGGCGGACGCGGCCCGGAACCTGATCAACGGCGGCCCGGTCGCCCACTCCGTGTGGATGACGCTCGGCTGGTCGGCGGCGATCACTCTGGTCACGGCGCCGCTCGCGGTCGCCAAGTTCCGTAAGAAGATCTGATCCTGACGCGGGGTCACACCAGGGCGGCGGCCTCCTCCAGGGTGAGGCCGCCGCCTTCGGCGTAGGCGCTCTCGTACGCCGCGTCCCCCAGCGCGGCGCGGACCGCCGCCTCGGAATCGGTCCGGCTCTCGCGCTCGTAGCGGGGCGAGAAGTGGCCCGGCGGCAGCAGGGCGTCGGACGCTCCGAGTATCCGCGCCGCGTCCGGGGCCCGGTCCGGGTGCCTCAGGGCCAGCGCCCCGGCAGCCGTCACCAGGTGCAGCGAGGGCATCTGCGGAGCGACCATCAGGGTCAGCGGGTCCCGCGCCTTCTCCAGCGCGTGGCGTGCCCTGCTCAGGGACAGCTCGTAGTCGCCGTCGACGAGGTCGAGCCGGGCGAGGAAGCCGGTGATCATGCCTTCGAAGATCGCCATGGTCGCGGACTGGAACTGCGTCAGCAGCACGTCGACCTCGGCACGCGCCTCGGGGACGCGGCCGGTGCGTCCCAGCCACAGCGCGAGGTACAGCCGGGCGAAGACCGTCGAGTCCCGGCCCGCTCCCCTGCCGTCGGCCAGCACGTCACGGATCAGGGCCTCGCCCCGCTCGCTCTCCCCCATCTCCAGCAGGATGCCGCCGAGACGGGAGCGCAGCACCGCCGTCTGGGCCTGGGCACCGACCTGCTCCGCGTATCCGATGGCGGCCGTGAAGTCCTCGGCGGCGAGCGGGTATTCGCCGCGGTTCTCGCGCGCCTCGCCGCGCGCGGACAGGGCCTCTGCCGCACCGAAGGCATCGCCGATCCGGGTGAAGATCTCCAGGGCCTCCTCAGCGTCGCGGGCCGCGTCACCGGCCCACTCGCTGCGGTTGGCAAGCACATTGGCCCGCGCCTGGAGCGAAACGGCAAGCTCCCACTCGTATGCGAACGCGCGGCAGGCCTCGGTGGTCTTGTCGAGCAGGATCTTGAGCTGCGCGACCTCTCCGGTCATCACGACGGCGAAGAACCAGAGCGAAGCCGGGGGGCGGCAGGTCTGCGGCAGCCCCGGCCGATAGGCCTCGGTGATCCTGCGCAGCCGCTCCATTTTCTCCGGCGTCGTCCACTCGTCGACGTCGTAGTCCATGAACACCATCCGGATCAGCGCGGCGCCGCGCCGGGCCTCCTGGAGCAGCTCGGGCGACATGGGCGGCGGCGCGTCCGTGAACCGTTCGGTGATCGGCGGGGCGGGCTCGACGGGCGGCGCGAAGGGGTCGGGGCCGAGCTCGCCGGCGGCCGTGGCCCAGTGCCGGGCCTCGGTGCGCAGATCCCGCATCTGCCAGTACCAGGACAGGCAAACGACGAGGAACAGCGCCTCCTGCTCGTCGCGGGCGGCGACGGCGTGGCGCAGCGCGGTGCGCAGATTCTCGTACTCGAGCTGAAGCAGGTCCAGGGCGGCGCGCTGGCCGTGGCCGCGCAGCAGCGGGTCGGTGACGCGTGCCAGCTCCCGGTAGTGGACCAGGTGCCGCCGCTCCACGGCGGTGCGTTCGGCGGCCTGGTCGAGGCGTTCGGCGGCGTACTCTCCGACGGTTTCGAGCAGGCGGTAGCGCATCTGGCCGTCGGGGGTGGGTGCGGCGACGACGAGCGACTTGTCGATGAGGGATCCAAGGACGTCGGCGACATCGAGGTCGGCGTCCGGTTCCGCGCAGACCGCCTCCGCGGCGGCGAGGTCGCAGCCGCCCGCGAAGACGGACAGCCGCGGCAGTACGGCGCGTTCGGCGTCGTCGAGGAGGTCCCAGGACCAGTCGACGACGGCCCGCAGGGTCTGCTGGCGCGGCAGTACGGTACGGCTGCCGCTGGTCAGCAGGCGGAAACGGTCGTCCAGCCGGTCGGCGATCTGGCGCGGGGTGAGCATCCGCAGGCGGGCGGCGGCGAGTTCGATGGCGAGCGGCAGCCCGTCGAGCCGGTGACAGATCTCGGCGGCGGCCTCCGGGTCGTCCTCGGTACGGAAGCCGGGCCTGGCCGCGGCGCCGCGTTCGGCGAGCAGGCGCAGCGCCATGGGGTCCGGCAGCGGGTCCACGGGGCGCACCAACTCGCCCGGCACGCCGAGCGGTTCACGGCTGGTCGCCAGCACCGTGACGCCCGGGCAGCTTTCGAGCAGCCGCTCGGCGAGGGCGGCGGCGGCGCCGACGACATGCTCGCAGTTGTCGAGGAGCAGGAGCATACGGCGGCGCGCGCAGTGCTCGGTCAGCCGCAGGACGGCGTCGTCACTGTGCCCCTCCGCGGCCCTCAACTCCTCGGCACCGGCGCCGCGCAGCACGGTCTCGCGCGCTCCGAGCGCGCTGAGGACGGCCTCCGGGACGGTCTCCGGGTCGTCCACGGGCGCGAGTTCGGCGAGCCAGACCCCGTCGGGCCACGGGCTCTCTCCGGTCGCGGCGACCCGCTCGGCGGCCTCCTGCGACAACCGGGTCTTCCCGGCGCCGCCGGGCCCGAGCAGCGTGACGAGCCGGGCGGCGGCGAGGTCGCGGTGGATGGCCTCGATGTCGGCGTCGCGCCCGACGAAGGAGGTCAGGCGGGCGCGCAGGTTGCCGGGGTTGTACGGCCGCTGCGCGGGCACCGGCGGCATGCCCGCGGCGCGGGCCGTCGCGGGCGGGGCTGCGCTGGAAAGCAACTCCCCGTGCATCGCCCGCAGTTCATGACCCGGGTCCGCCCCCAGGCTGTCCGCCAGCAGCCGCCGTACCTCCTCGTACGCCGCCAGCGCCTGTGCCGCCCGCCCCGCGTCCCGCAGCGCCCGCAGGCGCAGCACCTGGAGGCGTTCGTCCAGCGGGTGCGCCTCGCACAGCGCGGCGAGCTCCGGCAGCGCCTCCTCCGCGCGGCCGAGCGCGAGCGCCGCCGCGAGCCGGGCCCTGCGTGCGTCCAGGCGGCGGGCCTCCCAGCGTGCCGCCTCGGACGTGCGGTCCGGAAGGTCGGCCAGCACCGGCCCCTGCCACAGCGCCAGCGCGTCGTCGAGCAGCGCCGCCGCCTTGACCGCGTCGCCCTCGTTCAGCGCCCGCACCCCCTCCCCCGCGATCCTGTCGAACCGGTGCAGGTCCACGTCGTCGACCGTGGCGCACAGCCGGTATCCGCCGCTGTCCGCCGAGGCGACCGCCGCGTGCCCCAGCGCGCGCCGCAGCCGCCCGACGAGCGCCTGGACGGCGCCCACCGCGTCCGCGGGCGGATCGCCGTCCCATACTTCGCCGACGAGTACGCCGACCGGGACCGTACGCCCGGCGCGCAGGGCCAGGACGGTCAGCAGCGCGCGCAGGCGCGCACCGCCGAGGGCGACGGGGGTGCCGTCGTCGTGAAGTGCCTGAGTGGTGCCGAGTACCCGATAGTGCACCCGCCCATTGTCACCCGGTGCCGAACCTGGCCCGCGCAGCAGGAACCCCCGCGCACCCCCGGGACGTTCTCCCCACGTCACCGGTACGGTCGATCCCGCACGTCCCTCCCCCTACGGGTGGACCCCCCAGCCCTCAGGAGCCGCACCCATGACCACCGCCACCTCCCGCCACAGCGACCGGCGCATCAGTCCGGTGTTCCTCGGGATCGTCGCCGTGATGGCGGTCACCGGGTGGGCGGTGTGGACGGACTTCGCGGCGAGCCCCGGCGTGGCCGTGTTCCTGTTCGTCACGTCGGCATGGATCGTCTCGCTGTGTCTGCACGAGTACGCGCACGCCCGCACGGCGCTGCACAGCGGGGACATCTCCATCGGTACCAAGGGGTACTTGACGCTCAATCCGCTCAAATACACGCATGCGCTGCTGAGCATCGTGCTGCCGGTGCTGTTCGTGATCATGGGCGGCATCGGTCTGCCGGGTGGCGCGGTCTTCATCGAGCGGGGCCGTATCCAGGGCCGCTGGAAGCACAGTCTGATCTCCGCGGCGGGGCCGCTGACGAATGTGCTGTTCGCGCTCGTGTGCACCGCGCCGTTCTGGCTGCACGCGCTGGACGGGGTGCCGATGGTCTTCCGCTTCGCGCTCGCGTTCCTGGGGCTGCTCCAGATCACGGCCGCGATCTTGAACTTCCTGCCGGTGCCCGGGCTCGACGGCTACGGCGTGATCGAGCCGTGGCTCTCGTACAAGATCCGCCGCCAGGTCGAGCCGTTCGCGCCCTTCGGGCTGCTCGCGGTCTTCGGCGTGCTGTTCATCCCCGAGGTGAACCTCGCGTTCTTCGAAGCGATCGACACGATCCTGCGGGGGCTCGGCATCAGCGAGGTGGAGACGTACTGCGGTCAGGAGTTCTACCGCTTCTGGCAGACGGACGCGAGGTGCGAGGCGATCGTCAGCCAGTAGCCCCGCGAGCCGCGCGCTCCACCTTCGCCCGGCGCAGGTAGTACCAGGTCATGTTCGACGCGAGCCCGGCGAGCAGCACCCATACGATCCCGAGCCAGCTGCCCTGCGCGAAGGACACGACCGCTGCCGCGACGGCGAGGATGCAGACGACGAGGGAGTACAGAGCGAGGCGGGGCATGGGGTAGGGCTCCTGTCCGGGTACTGATGGCATACGCCGTCCAGTGTCCCCCATCCCCCCGCCTGCCCCCGTCACCGGCTACACGTCGGTGACGCGCAGCCCCGCGTGCGCCTTGTAGCGGCGGTTCACCGAGATCAGATTGGCGACCAGCGACTCGACCTGGTGGGCGTTTCGCAGCCGGCCCGCGAAGACTCCGCGCATGCCCGGGATGCGGCCCGCCAGCGCCTGCACGATGTCGGTGTCCGCGCGTACCTCGCCCATCACCATCACATCGGTGTCGATCTCCTCGATCGACTCGTCCTGCAGCAGTACCGCGGACAGATGGTGGAAGGCGGCGGTCACCCGCGAGTCCGGCAGCAGGGCCGCGGCCTGCTCGGCGGCGCTGCCCTCCTCCGGCTTGAGTGCGTACGCGCCCTTCTTGTCGAAGCCGAGCGGGTTGACGCAGTCGACGACGAGCTTGCCCACCAGCTCCTTCTGCAGCGTCTCCAGGGTCTTGGCGTGCCCGTCCCACGGCACGGCCACGATCACCACATCGCTGCGCCGGGCGCACTCGGCGTTGTCGGCGCCCTCGATACCGAGGCCGAGCTCGGCGGCCGCCGTCTCGGCGCGCTCCACGGCGCGGGACCCGATGATCACCTTCTGGCCCGCCCTGGCCAGCCGGTAGGCGAGCCCGCGGCCCTGGTCGCCGGTTCCGCCGAGCACGCCGACGACCAGCCCGGATACGTCGGGAAGGTCCCAGGGGTCCTTGGCCGGGGCCTTCGGCGCGGTGCCTGCGCTGTCACGAGAAGTCATGCGCCCGACCCTACTTCCTGGTCTCGGCACCCGATCGGGTGAGCCGGTGGCAATCCGGCCCGCCCGGTTCGGCCGTCGTGCACGATGCGGGGCCATGGATGCTGTACGCGTCGCCCTGCTGCGGGAAGTCCTGGCCGGTACGGAGTGGCCCGCGGCGACCCGGCGCTTCGCCGGGACGCTGCGCTCGTCGGTCGTGCCGCAGGGCGGCGGGCTGCTGCTGGTCGGGACCGAGGAGTACGAGCCGTGGCATCTGGCCGCGCATCTCGTGGACGAGGCGGCCTGGTCGGGACAGCCGGAGCTGACGCCGACGCTGGTACGGCACCGGGTGCGGCCCGGGGACCCCGCCCAACTGGCCGTCGGGCTCGGCAGGCTGCAGGCGGCGCGCCGCGGCGAGACCCTGCTGGTGGTGGCACCTACCCGGCCGGACGCGGGGCTTCTTGAACGGGTGCACGACGCACGGCGGGCCGGGGCGACGGTGCTGGCGCTGGACGGCGGGGACGCGGAGGTGCACGGCCTGGCGCACGAGGCGCTGACGGTGAGCGACCGGGTGGACGAGGTCGACATCGACACCGTGCAGCATCTGGTCAGTGCGGCGGCGGGCGAGAACGTACTGCCCGCGGCGCGCGGGCGGCGACGGCTCAGGGACCGGCTCTCGCGGCTCGCCGACCAGCTGACGTCGCCGCCGCCCGCGCGCTGGTAATTCGGTTGCCGGGGGCGACGAGGGGCGCGGACGATGACCCCTCGTGACCTCCAAGCTCTCCTCCGTACTGCCCGACCTGTCGCCGTGGCGGTCCTCCCGCGACTTCCGGCTGCTGTGGATCCAGGGCCTTGTCACGTACTTCGGCAGCTTCATGGCGATGATCGCCCTGCCGCTCCAGATCAAGGAGCTCACGGACTCACCGCTCGCGGTCGGTGCGATGGGCGCGGTGGAGCTGGTCCCGCTGGTGGTCTTCGGCCTGTACGGAGGGGCGCTGGCGGATGCGGCCGACCGCCGCAAACTGATCCTCGGCACCGAGGCGGGCCTCGGCCTGCTGGCGGTGATCCTGCTGGTGAACGCGCTGCTGCCCGACCCGATGCTCTGGCCGCTGTACCTGGTCGCGGCAGGCGTCTCCGCGCTCGCCGGTCTGCAACGCCCGGCGCTGGACTCGCTGATGGCCCGCATCGTCCCGCATGACCAGCTGACGGCGGCGGCCGCGCTCAACGCCCTGCGCTGGCAGCTCGGCGCGATCGCGGGTCCCGCGCTGGCGGGTCTGGTCGTGGCGTACGCGGGTCATGCACCCGCGTACGCGATCACGGTCCTCGGCTTCGTCGCGTCCGTACTGCTCTGTCTGCGCCTGGCCGCGGCGCCGCCCGCGCACGACGCGGACAAGCCGTCGCTGCGGGGGATCGCCGAGGGGGCGCGCTATGCGTGGTCGCGTCCGGTGCTGCTCGGGACGTACGCGATCGACCTGGCCGCGATGTTCTTCGCCTTCCCGAACACGATCTTCCCGTTCCTCGCGGACGACCTGGACGCGCAGTGGGCGCTCGGCCTGATGTATGCGGCGGGCTCGGTCGGCTCGGTGGTGCTCAGCCTGACCAGCGGCTGGACGTCCCGCGTGCGACGGCACGGCTTGCTCGTCGTCTTCGGCGCGGCGGGCTGGGGCCTGGCGATCGCTGCTGCGGGCTGGTTCTCGAACGTCTGGCTCGTGCTGCTGTGCCTCACCTTCGCGGGCGCCGGCGACATGCTGAGCGGCCTGGGCCGCTCGACCATCTGGAACCAGACGATCCCGGAGGAGCTGCGCGGCCGGCTGGCGGGCATAGAGGTGCTCTCGTACAGCGTCGGCCCCCAACTGGGCCAGGTCCGCGCGGGCACGATGGCGGGCTGGACGGGGACGCGCGCGGCGATCTGGAGCGGGGGCGTGGCGTGCGTGGCCTCGGTGGGGCTGCTGGCGGGGGCGATGCCGGGGCTGCTGAGGTACGACGCGGACACGGACGAGGACGCGGCGCGCAGGCGTGCGCAGCGCGAGGAGGCGGCGGTGCGGGCCTGACCGCCTGCGGCGGGCCTTGTCCCCTACCCGCCCCTTCCCGAACTGGGGCTCCGCCCCAGACCCCGTACGCGCTTCGCGCGTGTCCTCAAACGCCGGACGGGCTGAACGTGCGGCCGCGCCGCACAATCCAGCCCCGCCGGCGTTTGAGGCGCGCGGAGGTTGGGGGTCCCCCCGGACGGAGTCTGGGGGAGGGCGGGGTGGGGTGAAGCCCCGCGCAGCGGCACCGCACCCGCACCGCTACGCCGAGTCGTCCTCACCCCTGCCCGCCCCGTCGTGCCACCGCGGATCCGTCTCCCACTCCAGATTCCGCTCCCGCGCCGTCTCCATCGCCTGCTCCGCCTCCCCGCGCGTCGCGTACGGGCCGAAGCGGTCCTTCGCCGGGCACTCCGGGCCCTCTTCGACCTTCTTGTGCTCCAGGCAGTAGTACCACTCGCCCGGTTTTCCGACCGTGCGCTTCTTGAACAGGGCCATCGTGGGCTCCTTCCTCTCCCGCCATGCTGCCCCACACGTCCTGGTTAGACTCGCTGGCATGTCTGGCCAGTCGCTGCTCGTACCAGGGGAGCTCTCTCCCATCCGATCCGTCCCCGGAAACATCCGGCGCCCCGAGTACGTCGGGAAGCCCGCGCCGACGCCGTACACCGGGCCGGAGGTCCAGGACTCCGACACCGTCGAGCGGATGCGCATCGCCGGCCGTATCGCCGCGCAGGCGATGGAGGAGGCCGCCAAGCACATCTCGCCCGGCGTGACCACGGACGAACTGGACCGGGTCGCGCACGAGTTCATGTGCGACCACGGCGCGTACCCCTCCACCCTCGGCTACCGCGGCTTCCCCAAGTCCCTGTGCTCCTCGATCAACGAGGTCATCTGTCACGGGATTCCGGACTCGACCGTCCTGCGCGACGGCGACATCGTGAACCTCGACGTCACCGCGTACATCAACGGCGTGCACGGCGACAACAACGCCACCTACCTCTGCGGCGACGTCGACGAGGAGTCGCGCCTGCTCGTCGAGCGGACCCGGGAGTCCCTCAACCGGGCCATCAAGGCGGTCAAGCCGGGCCGCCAGGTCAATGTCATCGGGCGGGTCATCGAGTCGTACGCCAAGCGCTTCGGCTACGGCGTGGTCCGCGACTTCACCGGGCACGGGATCAACTCGTCGTTCCACTCCGGGCTGATCATCCCGCACTACGACGCGGCGCACGCGACCACAGTCATCCAGCCGGGCATGACCTTCACCATCGAGCCGATGCTCACGCTGGGCACGCACGAGTACGACATGTGGGACGACGGCTGGACCGTGGTGACCAAGGACCGGAAGCGGACGGCCCAGTTCGAGCACACGCTGGTGGTGACCGAAAACGGGGCCGAAATTCTCACGTTGCCGTGATCGCTTCGAGGAGTAGGGTTTTTACCGACAGGACGTCGGGAACACATCGACTTAGGTAAGCCTAAGTAGGAAGGCCGGTCGCGGCAAGCCCCAGCGCCGCCATCGCTTCCTTTCCCGTCACCATCGGTCCCTGGAGGCCCGCCGTGGACGCCACCACAACGTCCGGTACGCCCTTCTCGACGGTCATCCGTGTCGCCTCGCACGAGCAGCACACCGAGGCGGAGACCTCGACCTTCATGAGCGACCTGCTCGGCGGCCGGCTGGGCATGACGGCGTACGCGCGCTACACCGAGCAGCTGTGGTTCGTGTACCGGGCGCTGGAGGATGGCGCCGAGTCGCTCAGGGACGACCCGGTCGCGGGGCCCTTCATCCGGCCGGAGCTGATGCGTACGGCCGAGCTGGAGCGAGATCTGGCGCACCTGAGGGGCGCGGACTGGCGCGATGAGCTCGCGCCGCTGCCCGCCACCGTCGCGTACGCCGAGCGGGTCGCGCAGTGTGCGCGCGACTGGCCCGCGGGCTACGTTGCGCACCACTACACCCGCTACCTCGGGGATCTCTCCGGCGGCCAGATCATCCGCGACAAGGCGGAGAAGACCTGGGGCTTCACCCGCAAGGGCGACGGGGTGCGGTTCTACGTCTTCGAGCAGATCCCCAACCCGGCGGCGTTCAAGCGGAGTTACCGCGAGCTGCTGGACGCGGTGAACGCGGACGATCTGGAGAAACAGCGGATCGTCGACGAGTGCAAGAAGGCGTTCGACTACAACGGCGCGGTGTTCCGGGAGCTCGGAGCGGAGTTCCCGCTCAGCGCATAGCGGGAACGGGTGCCGCGAGGCGTACGCGGCCACCGATCTCGATCGTGCCGTCGGGGCCGGGGGCGGTGAGGATCTGCGAACCCCGGCCCTGCGTGATGTTCAGCGCCCGCCCCAGCCGGTCGGTGAGCAGCAGTGCGGCGGCGCCGGTCGCCTCGTCCTCGTCGATACCGTCGCCCCGCCCGGGAAAGGCCCGCGCCCGGACCCGGCCGGCGGCCTCGTCCTCCCACGCCCACGCGTACAGCCTCCCCCAGACTTCGTCCGGGGGGACCCCCATCTCGCTGCGCTCGCCGGCCGGCGGCACCTCCAGCGCATCGACCTCGGCGGCCGAGGCGTACTGCCGGAGCGTGCGCGGCGGCGCCCACTCGGCGCGCGCCGTGATCCAGGTGAACTCCCCGTCCTGGCTGACCCACACCTCACCCGCGGGAGGGTTCACCACCTCCAGATCGAGCAGCCAGGCCGCGCCGACGAGGGGATGTCCGGCGAAGGGGAGCCGGAGGCCGGGGGTGTAGATGTCGACGACGCCGCGCTCGGGGTCGTCGACGAACACCGTCTCACTGAAGCCCAGCTCGGCGGCGAAAGCCTGCCGCGACGCCCGGTCGGGAAAGGCGCGGGGGTCGCGGACGACACCGAGGGTGTTGCCGTGGCGGCCGTCGGCGCCGCAGAAGACCTGAAGTACGTCGAGCACGTCGCGTTGGTTCACCCCGACATTGAAGCAAGTCACTTCAAGCCAGTGACGGCGGATTGCGCGAACGCGGCGATTCACGACCTGGTTGATTAGGTAAGGCTAACCTAAACTGACGGTGACTCGGGCCGAAAGACCTCCCTCCACGCGAAGGCCCACTGGACAGCACGGCACCCCATGGCAGACTGCGGCCGACCGCTGTTAGACAACGAACAAGAGGAAGGTGCATCGGTGCGCACAACTCGCCTTGCGGGTGCGGTGATTGCCGTGCTCGCTCTCGCCCTGACGGCCGGTGGATGCGGCAGTACGGACGACGCCGGACCGACCACGAAGGGGAAGCCGGCCGGGGCCCGGGCCGCCGCCGCACCGGACCGGGTCGAGCCACTGGCCGCGGCACCGAAGCCACAGGTGCCGGTCACCGTGACATCGGCGGACGGGAAAAAGGTCACTGTCGCATCGACCGAGCGGATCGTGCCGCTGACACCGGCGCTGAGCGAGACCGTCTTCACCCTCGGCTTCGGAAAACAGGTCGTCGCCCGCGACAACGCGACGACCTTCGAACAGGCCAAGAAACTCCCCGTGGTGACACGCGCTCACAACGTCTCGGCGGAGAGCGTGCTCTCGCTGAAGCCGACCGTCGTCCTCGCCGAGACCCTGACCGGCCCGGCCGAGGCCATCGGCCAGATACGCGACGCGGGCGTCCCGGTCGTGCTGGTCAAGCCGGGCAAGAGCCTCGCCGACGTGGGGCCGCGGATCGACGCGGTCGCGGCGGCGCTGGGCGTCACGTCGGCGGGCGACGAGCTGAAGACGCGCACGCAGACCCGTATCGACGCGGTCCAGAAGAAGATTCCGCAGCCGAAGGAAGGCAAGAAGCAGCGGGTCGCGTTCCTGTACCTCCGCGGCTCGGCGTCCGTCTACCTGATCGGCGGCGCCGAATCGGGAGCGACGTCACTGCTGGAGGCGGCGGGCGCGGTGGACGCGGGCAAGGAGTCCGGCCTGACGAAGGACTTCACGCCGATCACCAGCGAGGCGCTGGCCAAGGCCGCGCCCGACGCGCTTCTGGTGATGGCGGACGGGCTGGAGTCGGTGGGCGGCGTCGACGGGCTGCTCAAGATTCCGGGCGTGGCGCAGACGCCGGCGGGCATGGACCGCAGGGTCGTCTCGGTCGACGACGGGGTGATCCTGAACTACGGGCCGCGGACGGATCAGGTGCTACGGACGCTGGTCGACCAGCTTTACGCGAACGGAAGCTGAGGATGTCGTCGACGTCTGCGGAGGAGGCCCGGGCGGTGCCTGGGCCTCCGGCCTCCGAGCGGGGCGGTGCGGTGGCGGGCGATGCGGCGCCGGGCCGCCCCGAGCCGGGTAGCCCGGAGCCCAATCCGCCCGCGCCGAACGGGACTTCCCGCACTGTGGCCGCCGCGGACCCGGCCGACGCCGCGTCCAAGTCCGCGCCTGCGGCGGGCCTGTTCCCCACCCCGCCCTCCCCCAGACTCCGTCCGGGGGGACCCCCAACCTCCTGCGCCTCAAACGCCGGCGAGGCTGATTGTTCCGCCGGACCGGCTGAATCCTCCGCCGTCGGGGCTGAAATTTCCGCCGGACCGGCGGCTGAAGGTTCCCCCCAAGGGGCTGACCCTTCCGCCGGACCGGCCGAAAAGCCCGTCCCACGCAGGACATACCTCCTCACCGGGTCCCTCGTACTCTCCCTCCTCGTCCTCTCCCTTCTCTCCGCCGGGCTCGGCGCCTACGACATCCCCCTCGGCGATGTCGTCTCCTCCCTCCAGCACCGCGTCGGGCTCGGCGGACACGCCCTCGATCGTGTCGGCGAGAGCGTCCTGTGGAATGTCCGGCTGCCGCGCGTCGTGCTCGCGCTGCTCGTCGGGGCCTCCCTCGGGTGTGCCGGGGCCCTGATGCAGGGTGTCTTCGGCAATCCGCTCGCCGAGCCCGCCATCATCGGGATCGCCTCCGGCGCGGCCGTCGGCGCCGTCGGGGCCGTTGCGCTCGGGCTGAGTTTTCTCGGGAACTGGACCGTGACCGCCTGCGCGTTCGTCGCCGGGCTGGTGACCGTCCTCGTCGTGTACTCCCTGTCCCGTTCGGGCGGCAAGACCGAGGTCGTCACACTCATCCTCACCGGCATCGCCGTGAACGCCTTCGCCGGCGCCCTCATCGGGATTTTCATCTTCTTCGCGGACAACGCCCAGATCACCCAGATCACCTTCTGGCAGCTCGGCTCGCTCTCGCAGTCGACCTGGCCGAGGGTGCTCGCCGTACTGCCGTGCGCCGTCGCCGGGCTCGCCGTCGCGCCGTTCTACGCACGCAAACTGGACCTGCTCGCCCTCGGCGAACGACCCGCCCGGCACCTCGGTGTCGACGTCGAGCGGCTCCGTATCGCCCTCGTGCTCGTCGTCGCGCTGCTCACCGCCGCCGCCGTCGCCGTGGCGGGGATCATCACCTTCGTCGGCCTGCTCGTGCCGCATCTGCTGCGGATGGCGCACGGCTCCGGTCACCGTTATCTCATTCCGGGCAGCGCGCTCGGCGGTGCGCTGATGCTGGTCGCGGGCGACCTCGCCGCGCGGACCGTCGCCGAGCCCGCGGAGCTTCCGCTCGGCGTGCTCACCGCACTGTTCGGCAGCCCGTTCTTCTTCCTGCTGCTGCGCAGGACCCGTCGCAAGCAAGGGGGTTGGGCATGAGGGCCCTCAAGCGTCTCTTCGCCGCACACGGGCGCGAACTGCCCGCTCCTCCCGCCCCAGGCAGCCCGCTCGTCGAGGCGCGCGGCCTCCATGTGCGGCTCGGGCAGCGTGAGGTGCTCGGCGGTGTCGATCTCGCCGCCCACCCCGGCGAGGTGCTCGCGCTGGTGGGGCCCAACGGCGCAGGGAAGTCGACGATGCTCGCCGCCCTCGCCGCGGATCTGCCCGCGGCGCGGGGCGAGCTGCGGATCGCGGGACGCCCGGCCGCCGAGCTGTCGGCACCCGAACTCGCCTTGCGCCGCGCCGTGTTGCCCCAGTCGGCCACCCTGTCCTTCCCCTTCCCGGTGGAGGACGTCGTACGGATGGGCCGCGCGCCCTGGGCCGGTACCGCCCTGGAGGAGCATGACGACGCGGCCGTCGCCGAGGCGATGGCCGCCACCGAGGTGGCGGGCTTCGCGGCGCGGCCCTTCTCCGCACTGTCCGGCGGCGAGCGCGCCCGCGTCGCCCTCGCCCGCGTACTCGCCCAGCGGGCACCCCTGTTGCTGCTCGACGAGCCGACCGCCGCGCTCGATCTGCGCCACCAGGAGCTGGTGCTCCGCGTCTGCCGGGAGCGCGCCGCGGCCGGGGACGCCGTCGTCGTCGTACTGCACGATCTCGGGCTGGCCGCCGCGTACGCGCACCGGGTCGCCGTGCTGCACGCCGGACGGATCGCGGCCGAGGGTCCCCCCGGGACAGTTCTGGACGACAAGATGCTCAGCCGGGTCTACCGGCAGCCGGTCGAGGTGCTGCCGCATCCGCGGACCGGTGCGCCGCTGGTCGTCCCGAGGAGGGGGGTGTGACATTCGCTTGACCCTGTCGTGACGGTGCCGTGTCCGTACCCCACATGTGAGAGCTACATCACTGGACGGGTGGGTATCGGTGAGGTAAGCCTCGGTTAAGTTAGGTCCGCCTCACCCTCGTACCCCGTACTCGTCCTCTGTGGAGCCCGTATGCGACCCGTCCGTCTGTCCGTCGTCACCGCCGCCGCGACCGTGGCGGCTTTGACCGCCGTCACGGGATGCTCCGAGAAGAGCGACGCCAAGGGTTCCGACGGCGCCGTGTCGGTCACCGCGAAGGACGACTCCTGCGAGGTGTCGAAGAAGGAGTTCCCGGCCGGCCATGTCGAGCTGGCCATCGAGAACAAGGGCAGCAAGGTCACCGAGGTCTACCTCCTCTTCCCCGACGACCGCATCGTCTCCGAGCGCGAGAACATCGGCCCCGGCACCAAGCAGAAGCTCACCGCCGAGGTGAAGGCGGGCGACTACGAGATCGCCTGCAAGCCCGGCATGAAGGGCGACGGCATCCGCCAGAAGGTCACCGTCACCGGCGGCAAGGCCGCCAAGCGCAGCCCCGAGATGGACAAGGCCGTCGCCGAGTACCGCACCTATGTGCAGGCCCAGGCCGACGAGACGCTGCCCAAGGTCAAGGTCTTCACGGACGCCGTCAAGGCGGGCGACATCGAGGCCGCGAAGAAGGCGTACGCCGACTCCCGTATCGGCTGGGAGCGCACCGAGCCGGTCGCCGAGTCCTTCGGTGACATCGACCCGAAGGTGGACCTCCGCGAGGACGGCCTGGAGAAGGGCCAGAAGTGGACCGGCTGGCACACGCTGGAGAAGGCGCTGTGGCAGGACAAGAAGATCGGCGCCGCGGAGAAGACCCTCGCCACCACCCTCATCACCGACCTGACCGCCTGGCAGAAGCGGGTCGGCACGGCGGAGATCACGCCGACCTCCATGGCCAACGGCGCCAAGGAGCTGCTCGACGAGGTCGCCACCGGCAAGGTCACCGGTGAGGAGGAGCGCTACAGCCACACCGACCTGGTGGACTTCAAGGCGAACGTCGAGGGTGCGCAGAAGTCGTACGAGCTGCTCAAGCCGGTCGCGTCGAAGAACGACCCGAAGCTCGTCGCCGAGCTGGACAAGCAGTTCGCCGCGCTGAACAAGCTGCTCGACAAGTACCGCAAGAGCCCGGCCTCGTACGAGTTCACCTCCTACGACAAGGTCGGCAAGGCGGAGCGCAAGGAACTGTCGGACGGTGTCAACGCGCTGGCCGAGCCCCTGTCCAAGCTCGCCGCCGCCGTCGTGAAGTAAGGGGGGACCACAGATGTCCGAGGAGACCACCAACAGCCAGGCCCCGAGCCGTCGTTCGCTGATCGGCTGGGGCGGTGCGGGGCTCGCGCTCGGCGCCGCCGCGGCAGGCGGCGCCGCTGTCGCCATGACCCGCGAGGACACGGCCGTGCCCGCCGCCGAGAGCGGCGCGGCGGTGCCCTTCCACGGCGCGCACCAGGCGGGTATCGCCACCGCCGTACAGGACCGGCTGCACTTCGCGGCCTTCGACGTGAAGACGAAGGACCGTGCCGAGCTGGTCCAGCTGCTCAAGGACTGGACCCGGGCGGCGGAGCGGATGACGGCAGGACAGGCCGTCGGCGAGGGCGCGTTCGGCGGCCTCGACGAGGCGCCGCCGGACGACACCGGCGAGGCCCTCGGTCTCAAGCCGTCCCGCCTCACGCTCACCATCGGCTTCGGCCCGTCCCTGTTCGCCAAGGGCCGCTTCGGCCTGGAGGGCAAGCGCCCGGCGGCCCTGGTGGAGCTGCCGGTGTTCCCCGGCGACAATCTCGACCCGGCGCGCAGCGACGGCGACATCTGTGTGCAGGCCTGCGCGGACGACCCGCAGGTCGCCGTGCACGCGATCCGCAACCTCGCCCGGATCGGCTTCGGCAAGGTCGCGGTCCGCTGGTCGCAGCTGGGCTTCGGCAAGACCTCGTCGACGACGCCCGAGGCGCAGACCCCGCGCAACATGATGGGCTTCAAGGACGGCACCCGGAACATCGCCGGTACGGACAAGGCCGCGCTCGACAAGCACGTCTGGGTCTCCGAGAAGGAGGGTTCGGGCTGGCTGACGGGCGGCTCGTATCTCGTCGCGCGCCGGATCCGGATGAACATCGAGACCTGGGACCGTACGCCGCTCAAGGAGCAGGAAGACATCTTCGGCCGGGACAAGGGCGAGGGCGCGCCGGTCGGCAAGGCCAAGGAGCGCGACGAGCCGTTCCTGAAGGCGATGCTGCCGACCGCGCATGTGCGGCTCGCGCACCCGGACACCAACGGCGGCGCGAAGATCCTGCGCCGCGGCTACTCCTTCACCGACGGTACGGACGGTCTGGGCCGCTTGGACGCCGGGCTGTTCTTCCTCGCCTACCAGCGCGACGTCCACAAGGGCTTCATCCCTGTGCAGCGCAGTCTCGCGGGGAGCGACGTCCTCAACGAGTACATCCAGCACGTGGGTTCGGCGCTGTTCGCCGTCCCGCCGGGCGTCCGCGACAAGGACGACTGGTGGGGCCGGGCGCTGTTCTCCTGACCTGAAGGGACCCGACGTGTTCGGCAACTATCTGATCGGCCTGCGCGAGGGCCTGGAGGCCAGTCTGGTCGTCTGCATCCTGATCGCGTATCTGGTGAAGACGGATCGCCGTGATGCGCTCCGTCCGATCTGGATGGGCATCGGGGTCGCGATCGCCCTCTCGCTCGGCTTCGGCTTCGCGCTCGAATACGGCTCGCAGGAGCTGACGTTCGAGGCGCAGGAGCTGCTCGGCGGCTCGCTGTCGATCGTCGCGGTCTGCCTGGTGACCTGGATGGTGTTCTGGATGCGGCGCACCGCGCGGCATCTGAAGGCCGAGCTGCACGGCAGGCTGGACGCCGCGCTGCAGATGGGCACCGCCGCGCTGGTCGCCACCGCGTTCCTCGCGGTGGGCCGCGAGGGCCTGGAGACGGCGCTGTTCGTCTGGGCGTCGGTCAGGGCTGCCACCGACGGGGACGGTACGCAGGCGCCGCTGGTCGGCGTGCTGCTCGGCATCGCCACCGCGGTCGTGCTGGGCTGGCTGTTCTACCGGGGCGCGCTGCGGATCAACCTCGCCAAGTTCTTCACCTGGACCGGCGGCATGCTGGTGGTCGTGGCGGCGGGTGTTCTCGCGTACGGCGTCCACGACCTTCAGGAGGCCCGCTTCCTGGGCGGTCTTGCGGACAAGGCCTTTAACATCACGACGACGATCCCGCCGGACAGTTGGTACGGCACGCTGCTGAAGGGCGTGTTCAACTTCCAGCCCGACCCGACCGTCCTCCAGGTCACGGTGTGGGTGCTCTATCTGATCCCGACGCTCGGCCTGTTCCTGGCCCCGGTAGGGTTCGGACGGTCAGTGGGGGTCAAGGAGCAGAAGGCAACCGATGAGAAGGCCGATTCGGGTGGGAAGGCTGCGTCTGGCGGCGACGGGGCTGACGGCGATGACAGTGCTGTCCCTGACGGCGAGCGGGTGCGTGACGGTGCACGGGGAGCTGGAAGTCGTCCCGTCGGCGACGAAGGCTGAGGCCGCGCAGGCGCTCCAGGACTTCACCGACGCGTACAACAACGCCGACAAGGCCTATGACCCCGCTCTGGACGCGGACCGTGTCACCGGTGCGCTCGGCGCGATAAACCAGGCCGGTCTCAAGGCACGCAGCGTCAACTACCCCGACGGCAACCCCCAGCATGTGCCGCTGGAGCTGAGCGACGCGAAGTTCACCATCCCGAAGAAGGCCGGCTGGCCGCGCTTCTTCCTCGCCGACGTCGACTCCAACCGCGACCAGGACCAGGGCAGTCAGGACAACCGCTGGGTACTGGTCTTTCTGCGCGACAGCCCGGACGACGTCTGGCAGGCGGCGTATCTGACGATCCTGCGGCCCGCCGCGATTCCGGCGCTGAAGACCGACGAGGACGGCTTTGCCGAGCCGGTCGCCCCGGACGGCGCGGCGCTCGCGGTCGCTCCCCGCGATCTGAGCGAGGAGTACTCCTCGTACATGCAGAACGGGAAGCCGGAGCACTTCAAGGACGGGCCGCACACCTCGGAGTGGCGCGCGTCACGCAAGAAGGAAGAGAACCTGCCGGGGATAAGGACGCTGTACATCGACCAGGCCCTGGACTCCGACGACTTCGGGCCGCTCGGGTTCGTCACGCGGGACGGCGGCGCGCTGGTCTTCTTCACCGTACGCAACTACGAGCGGCAGATCGCCGCGAAGGGCGTACGGCTGCAGGTCGTCCCGGACGTGAAGGCGCTGCTGACGGGTGAGGTGAAGTCCACGCTCACCAAGGAGCGGATCTCCAGCCAGGCGGTGACGGTTCCGGCGGGCGGCGCGGGCGGCGGCAAGGTCGATGTGCTCGGACGCCTGACCGGCCTGACGGCGGCGAAGGGTTCCTAGGTCCTGTCCGGTCGATCAGGCCGAATCAGGGAGCGGGGTCTGGCGATGGGGGCACCTCCCGTGCCCGAAGGGCTACGGGGGAGCATCGCAGGCCGGAGGATGGGGGTCCCCCCGCCGAAGGCAGGGGGCGAGCCCACGCGGAGCGTAGGCGACTACGACAACGGTGGGGGTACCTCCCGTGCCCGAAGGGCTACGGGGGAGAGGTGCCGTGCCAGGGCACGCGAGCCCGGCAGGATCGGCCGGACAGCGCCTAGCCCCGCCTGTGGCCCGTCGCGACCGCGCCTGCGGGCCGAGTCAGCGGCCGAGGGGCCAGGCCACCGCGGACTGGTCCACCGACTCGTTCTCGCCCGCGTACTTCGCGCACGCGTCCGTCAGCGTCTCCAGCAGCGTCAGCGGGTCGGGCAGCGAATACTCGAGGCCGCGTACCCACTTCATCTCGAGGCCGCCGGGCAGCCGCGCGGGCGGTACGAGCACATAGCTGCCGCGGCAGTGCCAGCGCAGCCCGGGATGCTCGTCCATCGTCTCGGGATGGCAGTCCAGTTCGCAGGGCCACCACTCGTCCTCGTCCTCGGGGGTGCCGCGGGTGGCGGTGAAGAACAGCATCCGGTCCTCGCCGTCCTCGGCGACCGGGCCGACCTCGATGTTCAGGTCGAGGAGGCGTTCCAGGGCGCTGCGGCCCGCCTCCAGCGGTACGTCGAGCACATCGTGGACCATGCCGGTGGCGGTGATGAAGTTCGCTTCCGGCTGGCCTTTCGCCCAGCGCTCGATCTGGCCGCGGTCGGTCGTCGACTGCGTCTGCCAGGCGAAGGAGACGGGATGCCTGCCCGGTGTGGGGCAGCCGATGCGTTCGCAGGAGCAGCGGTAGGAGACGGGGTGCGCGGCGGGCGCGAGCGGCAGTCCCACGGCGGCGGCGGCCAGCAGCAGGGGCGCGCGGCGGGAGTCGTCGGTGTCGGTGTTCTTGGGGCGGCGGCGCAGCCACTGGGGCAGCCGGCTCTCCCTGGACAGCCTGTTCTCCGTGCCGCGGAAGCGGCCGATACCGTCGCCCATCTATCCCCTCACACCTCACGCTCGTCCTGCGCGGACTCTGCCATGGTCCCACCATCCTGCTCCCCGGGTGGCCACGGTCCCCGACCGGGGTCCCTTCCGGCATATTCCGGGAGGGCTCGGAGCGCGGAGCCGGGAGGGAATGAAGCAGGGGCGTACGGCGATCGGCAGCTCGCGTACAAGACGATGAATCACCCGATCGGTGCACATCACAGGGGCCCCACAGGCCTCACCATGGGCGGCAGTTGCCACACCCGACCGCGAGGAGCCCTCATTGCCCCGTGACGCCACACCCCGGCGCTACCTGATGTGCCCACCCGCGCACTTCAAGGTGACGTACTCCATCAACCCATGGATGGATCCGGCGAAGCCCGTCGACCTGCCGCTCGCCCTCGCCCAGTGGGAGGACCTGCGCGACCGCTACCGCTCGCTCGGCCACACCGTCGAGCTGCTGGAGCCGCAGGAGGAACTGCCCGACATGGTCTACGCCGCGAACGGCGCGACCGTGATCGACGGGCGGGTGCTCGGCGCCCGCTTCGCGCACGCGGAGCGCGAGCCCGAGGCCGGCGCGCATCTCGACTGGTTCCGGGCGAATGGTTTCGCCGAGATCCACGAGCCCGCGCACATCAACGAGGGCGAGGGCGACTTCGCCGTCACCGCGTCCTATCTGCTCGCGGGGCGGGGCTTCCGTTCGAGCCCGCTCTCGCACGCCGAGGCACAGGAGTTCTTCGGCAGGCCGGTCATCGGGCTCGATCTGGTGGACCCGCGGTACTACCACCTGGACACGGCGCTGTGCGTCCTGGACGACGCGGGCGACGAGATCATGTACTACCCGGACGCGTTCTCGGCGGGCAGCCGTTCGGTGCTGGCCCGGCTCTTCCCGGACGCCCTGATCGCCGATGAGCAGGCCGCGGCGGAGTTCGGTCTGAACGCGGTGAGCGACGGCCGTCATGTGCTGCTGCCGCAGTCGGCGGTGGGGCTGTTCGAACCGTTGCGGGACCGGGGGTTCGAGCCGATCGGCATGGACCTGAGCGAGCTGCTGAAGGGCGGCGGCAGCGTGAAGTGCTGTACGCAGGAGCTGCGCGGTCAGGAGCCAGGAGTCTGACGCTGGACGCTCACTCGTCGTGGGGCGGCCAGGGGTCGCCCCACGACGCGTCACGCGCCGATTTGTACAGCGCGCCGTGGCGCTTGGTCACCGTGTCGCGGCGCAGCCCCTCCGTGTCCGTGCACAGGTCGAGCAGGACCAGGCCCTTGCGGATCTGGGGCTTGCGGGTGACGCGGGATGCGGCCGGGTTCGCCGGGAAGCGCACCGCGGCGACATAGCTGAACTTCTCGTCCTCGTATGGGAGTGAGCCGCCCTTGACCTGGCGGTGGAGCGAGGAACGGCTGACCCTCGCCGCGAAGTGGCACCAGTCCGCGCCCGGCTCGATGGGGCATGCGGCGCTGTGGGGGCAGGGCGCCGCGACGGTGAGTCCGGCGGCGATCAGGCGGTCGCGGGCCTCGATGACGCGGGCGTAGCCGTCGGGGGTGCCGGGCTCGACGATCACCACGGCCTGGGCGGCGCGGGCCGCCTCGGTGACGACCGCGTCGCGGTCCTCCGCGGTGAGCTCCTTGAGGACGTACGAGACCGTGACGAGATCAGTGCTCTCTATACGGAGCGCCGCGCTGATCCGCGAGCGCTGCCATTCGGCCGCCCGCAGCGCGGGAACCCCCGAGGCGACGGCCAGTTCACGCCCCAGCGCCAGCGCGGGCTCGGCCCAGTCCAGGACCGTGGTGCGCGGGGCGTCCTCCTCCCACGCCTCGGCAACCGCCCAGCTCGCGGCGCCCGTCCCGCCGCCGATGTCGGTGTGCGTCGCCGGAGTCCACTCGGGCGCAGCCGCCCGCAGCGCGGCGAGCGCGGACCGTACCGCCTCGAAGGTCGCGGGCATCCGGTACGCGGCGTACGCGGCGACGTCCGAGCGGTCCCGCAGCACCGGGGCGTCGGTCGGGGTGGTCCCCCGGTAGTTGGCGATCAGCCGGTCGACGGCCTGCGCGGCCTGCTTCGGCGGCAGCCCGTCCAGAAGCGCGGCCAGGGTGGTGCGCAGGGCTTCCGCGGTGGGGAGGGTGGCGTTCACGGGGAAATTTTAGACGCGCGAGGCGGGGCAGGTCCCCGGGGCCCGTGCGGCACAGAACCGGGACGATACGGGGACGGAATCGAACTCCTGGGAGCCCGGCGCCAGTTGCTACGCTGACGGCCGTCGCCGCACACGGAACGTGCTGCACCGCTCACGGGGGGACCATGAGACAGCGGGTCGTGCGCCTGGCCCTGGTGGCCGGGGTGACCGTACTGGCCCTGCTGCTCCTGCTGAGTATGTGCGGCACGGACGAGGGCGGCGCGGGCGGCGACAAACCCCGCAAGCCGGTCCGGCACAGCGCGGCGCCGCTGACCCGGCTCACCGTTCCCTCCGCGTACGACACCCGGCAGGGCTGGGAGATCACCAACGCCTTGCCGGAGTACGCGATCGCGCGGGGCAGCGGCCGCGTCGGCTATCTGGAGCGGGTCCAGGACGACAGCTTCCGGCTGCGCACCCTCGACGCCGCCACGGGCAGGCCCGGCTGGACGGGGCTGCCCTGGCATCCGCCCGCTTCGGACGAGCGGTTCCCGCGACTGCTGTCCGTCGCCAAGGACGGCCACGAGTACTTCGTGACCTGGTCCTTCGGCAAGGCGGGCGAGGACGCGCTGACGTCGGCGGACACCTTTGTCGCGCTGGATGTGTACGACGTGGCCGACGGAGACCGCCAGCGGATCGAGGTCCCCTGGCCCGCCGCGCCGACGGTCTCGGGCACCGGCCCCGGCATCCTCATCAGCGACGGCCGTACGCGGACCGCGGTGGTCGACCCGGTCTCGGGCGAGGTGGCCCGGGTGCCGGAGAGCGCGCTCGGCCACCCCAGGGGCTGTACGGGCTGCCGCCGGCTCACCGAGGTCCGCGCGCTGACCGCGAAGGGCCTGCTGGTGAGCGGGGATCCGGGGTTCTGGGTGCGCGGCGGTTTCTCCAGCCGCGATGTGGCCCCGGCCCGTACCGACCCGGCTTCCGGCGTGCCGACCTCGATCGTCCCCGGCTACGTACTGGCCAAGTGGCAGCCCGCGAGGGGCGGCAAGAACGGCAACGACTCGGCCGCGTACGACATCTGGGCGGTGCACGACGCGGCGACCGGGAAGCCGCTGGCCCAGGCGCGGTGCCACAAGCCCGCGATCGAACCGGGCGAGTATCCGCAGGCCGTGCCCGCTCCCGGCGGTGACTATCTGGTCGCCGGGAACCTGGCCTTCGACCTGGAGCGGCGTACGGCGCACTGCTTCGAGGAGTCGGACGGCTCCAAGCCGCTGACGCTCACGTCGGTGACGGACTCGGGCACGGCGTACGGAGCGACCAGCGCGCTCAGCGCGGCGGACGCGCTGGCCGGCGGCGGGAACCCGATCGAGCTCGATCTGGCCGGCGCCGCGCCCCAGGCGCTGTCCCCCAATGTCCGGCTGCCTGCCGCGGAGGCCGCGGGCGTCGGGATCTTCAGCTGGACGGACGCGAAGGACCGGCTGCATCTGATCGGGTACCCGCGCAAGGACCAGTAGGCGCAGGTCTCAGACCGCTTCGGCCCGGCGCTGCCAGGGGCGGCACAGCCCCAGGAAGCAGCCCAGCGCGCCCAGCGCGCAGGTCAGTTGGACCACCGCCATCGGGACGGCCGTCTGCTCGCCCGCGATCCCGACCAGCGGTGAGGCGATCGCCCCGATGAGGAACGCGGACGTGCCGATCAGCGCGGACGCCGAGCCGGCGGCGTGCGGGGTGCGCAGCAGGGCAAGGGCGTTGGTGTTGGGCATCACGAGGCCCATCGCCGACATCAGGACGAACAGGCCCACCGCGACGGGCAACAGGCCGACCCTGCCGAAGACCCCCGAGGTCATCAGCAGCAGCGCGGTGGCTGCGAGCATGACCACGCCCAGGCCGAAGCCCAGCGCCTTGTCCAGGCTGACCCGGCCCACGAGCACCTTGCCGTTGATCTGGCCGAGCGTGATCAGGCCGACGGAGTTGACGCCGAAGAGCAGGCTGAAGGTCTGCGGGGACGCGCCGTAGATCTCCTGGACCACGAACGGCGAGGCGGAGATGTACGCGAAGAGTGTGGCGAAGGCGAGCCCGCCGGTGAGCGTGTAGCCGGTGAAGACCCGGTCGGCGAGCAGCCCGCGCATGGTGCGCAGGGCATCGCCGACGCCGCCGCCGTGCCGCCGCTCGGGCGGCAGGGTCTCGTGCAGCCACTTCGCCACCACCAGCGTGAGCAGGATGCCCACGGCGGTCAGGACGACGAAGATGCCGCGCCAGTCGGTGATCCGCAGCACCTGGCCGCCGATCAGCGGCGCGATGATCGGGGCGACGCCGGATATCAGCATCAGGGTGGAGAAGAAGCGGGCCATCTCCACGCCGTCGTACAGATCCCGGACCACGGCGCGGGCGATGACGATGCCCGCGGCACCGGCGAGTCCTTGCAGCAGCCGGAAGCCGATCAGCAGGTCGACGGTGGGGGCGAGCGCGCAGACCGCGGTGGCCGCGACGTACACGATCATCCCGACGAGCAGCGGACGGCGTCGGCCCCACTTGTCGCTCATGGGGCCGACGACGAGCTGCCCGAGCGCCATGCCCGCAAGGCAGGCCGTCAGCGTGAGCTGGACGGTGGCGGCGGGCGCGCCGAGGGAGCGGGTGACCGCGGGCAGCGCCGGGAGGTACATGTCCATGGAGAGCGGCGGCAGTGCGGTGAGACCGCCGAGGACGAGCGTGACCAGCAGGCCGACGCGGCGCGCTGCTGTGACGGATGCCGGTGCGGGTGCGGGTGCGGGTCCCGTGGCGGAAGCCGTGGCGGATGCGGAAGCCGGGGCGGCGGCCGGTATGTGTCCTTCTGTACTTCCCTGGCCGCTGTCCGGCTTCGGCATCACGTCTCCATGTCGTTGAATCCTTCCCTATGCTCTCAGCTCCGCAGCAGTGGTCGAGACCCTTTCGAGACGCCCTAGACGGGCTTGAGGCCCGGGTCGCCCGCCTCCGTCACGAAGGACGCGGCCGTGGTGATCGGAGCGCCCGGCGTGGTGACCGCCCCGACCGCCCGGAAGTCGGCGCGCGCCTGCTGCTCGCCGAGCGTCACGGTCACATAGCCCCGCCGGCCGTTGTAGAACTTCATGTGCGGGTTGGCCTGGGTGAGGTTGTCCCAGTTGCCGGGCTTGTCGACGCCGTCCTTTCCGCTGCTGACGGAGGTGGCGACCAGCTCGGTCCCCACGGTGCGGGACGCGGGATCGTCGAAGTCCTTCTTCAGGTCGAAGCCGTAGCCGACGTGGACGTCACCGGTGAGGACCATCAGATTCTCGATACCGGCTGCCTCGGCGCCCGCGAGGACCCGGTCGCGGGACGCGGGGTAGCCGTCCCAGGCGTCCATGCTGAACTTGTAGGTCCCGGTGGGGACACTGCGCCGCTGAGCGAAGGTGACCTGCTGCGGGACGACGTTCCACAGGGCACGGGAGCTCTGCCAGCCGTCGAGCAGCCACCGTTCCTGCGCGGCGCCGGTGAGCGTACGCGCCGGATTCTCGGACTCCGGGCCCGGGACCTGCCAGCCGTCGCCGTACGCCTGGTCCGAGCGGTACTGACGGGTGTCGAGGATGTCGAACTGTGCGAGCCGCCCGAAGCGCAGCCTTCGGTACAGCCGCATGTCGGGGCCCTCGGGCTGCTGGGGCCTGCGCAGCGGCTGGTTCTCGAAGTACGCGCGGTAGGCGGCGGCCCTGCGCAGCAGGAACTCCTCCGGCGGGGTGCCGTTCTCGGGGATGTCGCCCGCGTAGTTGTTCTCGGTCTCGTGGTCGTCCCAGGTGACGACGAAGGGGTGCGCGGCGTGCGCGGCCTTGAGGTCGGGGTCCGACTTGTAGAGGCCGTAGCGCAGCCGGTAGTCCTCCAGGGTGACGGTCTCCCGGTTGAAGTGGGCGGGCAGGCGGCGGTCGGTGTAGTTGCGGGCGCCGCCGACGGCGTTGACGGCGTACTCGTAGAGGTAGTCGCCGAGGTGGAAGACGACGTCGAGTTCCTGTTCGGCGAGGTGCTTGTACGCGGTGAAGTAGCCGTCGTGGTACGCCTGGCAGGAGACGGCGGCGAGCTTCAGCTCACCGATCCGCGCGGACCGGGCGGGCGCGGTGCGGGTGCGGCCGGTCGGGCTGATCCAGCTCCCCGCGCGGAAGCGGTAGTAGTAGGGGCGGTCGTAGTCGAGGCCGGAGACCGCGACATGGACGCTGTGGTGGAACTCCGGGTGGGCGGTGACGGATCCGCGCCGGGCGACACGGGTGAAGCGGGAGTCGTGGGCGAGCTCCCAGCGCAGCGTGACCCTGGAGCGGGGCAGACCGCTGTCGGGCTCGTACGGACGGGTCGCGAGCCGTGTCCACAGCAGTACGGAACCGGGCTGCGGGTCTCCGGAGGCGACGCCGAGGGTGAAGGGATCCTCGGTGATCTTCTTGGCGTCGAGTTCGGCGGCGTGGGCCGTGCCGGGCAGATTGACGGCGAACGCGAGTGCGGCGGCAGCACCGGTGACGGTGAGAAACCTGCGACGGCCGATGTGCCGGGCGGCGGCCCGGAGCTCGGGTGCGTGCGGTGCGGGTGTCATGTGCCCCTCCCCTGACGTGTGTTGTCCTTTCGCATTGGAGTAGGGGCCGACGACCCTGTGTTGTCGAGTACACAACATCCGTATGTCGGTCGGATGAGTTCCACGTACAAGTAGGCGACTACGCTGCGTGTGCATGAACGCTGTTGCGAAGATTGCGGTAGTGACGGGAGCGGGCTCGGGCATCGGCCGGAGCGTGGCGCTGGCGCTGGCGGAGGCGGGCTGGTCGGTGGTCCTGGCAGGCCGGCGGGCGGAGTCCCTGGAGGAAACGGCCTCGCTGGCGGGCGGGGATGTCCTGTGTGTCCCCACTGATGTGACGTCACCGGCGGATGTCACCACGCTGTTTGCGACCGCGCACGAACGCCACGGCCGTGTTGGCCTGCTGTTCAACAACGCAGGCACGTCCGGCCCACGGGTCCCCTTCGAGGACATCTCCTACGAGGACTGGCGCGCGGTGGTGGACGTCAATCTGACCGGCGCGTTCCTGTGCGCGCAGGCGGCGTTCCGCATGATGAAGGACCAGTCACCGCAGGGCGGCCGGATCATCAACAACGGCTCGATCTCGGCGCATGTGCCGCGCCCGCATTCGGCGCCGTACACGTCGACGAAGCACGCGATGACGGGCCTGACGAAGTCGCTGTCGCTGGACGGGAGGGCGTACTCCATCGCGTGCGGCCAGATCGACATCGGGAACGCGGCGACGGAGATGACGCAGCGGATGCGGGCGGGGATTCTGCAGGCGAACGGGGAGGTGGTGGTGGAGCCGGTGATGGACGTGGGGGATGTGGCGCGGACGGTGAGGCACATGGCGGAACTGCCGCTGGAGGCGAACGTGCAGTTCGCCACGGTGATGGCGACGGGGATGCCGTACATCGGGCGGGGATGAGGGGGTCGTGGTTGCCCGGCGCGGGGTCGTGGTTGCCCGGTGCGGTGGGGGGTGCGGGGTCGGGGTTGCCCGGTGCCGTGTCGGTGACCGTCCGGGGTCCGCTCCGGGGTAGAGCCGGGACTGCATGATTTACGGCGCGTTTCCGGTCTGCCGCGGGGCGCGGGCGTCTCCGCGCCCCAAATCACGCTCTACGTCCCGACTCCACCCGCTCCACGGCCCCCTTGCGGGAGACGGCCGTCGGTCCCCCCGGCCGCCCGCAAACGCAGGCGCCGCGAAGCGGACGCTTCGGGGGTGTGGGGGCGCCGGCCCCCACGTTTCCCTTCGCCCCCTGGGGGTTGGGACGCCTGCGCCGCGAAGCAGGGCCTGGGGTGTGGGGGCGTCAGCCCCCGCCCTCCCCCCTTGGGGAGGGGTGGGGAACGGAACGTGTCGGCGCCGAATATCATCCGGGAACCCGACACACGGCAGGCGGCCTCTATGAATCACACCCTGGACCCCATCTGGGACACGGTCGACGACCTCCACACCTGGCTGGAGACGGAGAGCGAGCTGCCGCCCCAACAGGAGACGCTTCTGCGGATGTTGAAGCTCGCCGAGGAGGTGGGCGAGGTGGCGCAGGCGGTCGTCGGCGCGACGGGCCAGAACCCCCGGAAGGGCATCACGCACAGCTGGCAGGACGTCGAGTCCGAGCTGTGCGACGTGATCATCACGGCGATGGTGGCGCTGAGGACGCTGACTCCGAAGGCGTCGGAGGTCTTCGCGGGACATCTGCGCCGGGTGTCGGAGCGCTCGCTCAACACCGCGTCATAGAACCCCGCGTCAGGGCGCCGGAGTTTCCCAGGGCAACGCCTCGACCGTGCCCAACGGCCAGCGGTGATCCCGCTTCCTCGACGGATCGAACTCTTCCGCCTCGCTCGCCTGCTGTTCCCGCCACAGAACCTGCTCGTAGTGCAGCGCGGGCCGCGACAGCCGGCCGACCGACGCGTGGCACGCCCCGATGACCTGCGCCAGCACGAGCGAGGCTGCCGCGTCACTGCCGGGGTTCCCGGGACGGTCGTGGGGCACTCCGTACCACTCGGCGACCCTCTCCAGCGCCCGGCCACCGGACCGATAGCGGTCGGCATGCCGGTCCAGTATCAGCGGATCGCACACCGGAAACAGCCCTCCGGGGCCTCGGTCGGAGAGAGCTCGCAGCCCGTGGCGCAGCAATTCGGACTCGAGCAGGGTGAGTACGTACGGGGCGTGCCAGACGACCAGCAACTCCTTGGCCACCAGCTGCCCGGCGAGATGCGCGGCCAGTTCGTCGAGCGCCCGGGACGCCGGAACACCATGAGCACGTGCCTCGTCCTGGGTGATGCCATGCGTAGTGCGCGGATCGACGGCGAGTCCCGGTCCGGGATCGATCAGCCAGTCCCGATCACGCCCGTCGGTGGTGCGTACGGCCGCGGCGAGGATCCGGTCGACCGCGGTACGACGGCCCGTCGCCGCGAAGTCCACGGCCATGAGAGGGCGACGGTGCCATCCGGGGTGCCTGCCGCGGGGCGGCGGCGCGGGCTCACGCGCGTGCTCGGGGTGGCAGACCTCCCAGCCTCCGTGCTTGCCGGGCAGCAGGATCCCCTCACCGGCGCGCACGGTCTCGCCGCACACGACGCACGGGCCCTCGTACTGATTGGTCCGAACTGGTGCGTTCACGGCAACGACTCCGGGCAAAGGCGCCGGGCGGAGGAGGCAGACGAGTCGGGCTGTACGCCGGGTTCTGTGCGCCCGGGACCTCGCGGTCGTCGGGGCGACGGCCATCCATCTAGGACCGGCGTTGCCACCGGTCTCGTGCGGTCTACCCGCGGACTCGGGCGGGCAGCCCTCGAACGTCCGCGCAGGGCCCCCTGTTACAGGGGCCCCTCTTGACCTTGCTCCAGGTGGGGTTTACCTAGCCGCCTGAGTCACCTCAGGCGCTGGTGGTCTCTTACACCACCGTTTCACCCTTACCGAGGACCGAGGTCCCCGGCGGTCTGTTTTCTGTGGCACTGTCCCGCGGGTCACCCCGGGTGGCCGTTAGCCACCACCTTGCCCTGTGGAGCCCGGACGTTCCTCGGGGAGATCCGAAGATCTCCACGCGGCCGTCCGCCCGGCTCGTCTGCCGTGACGACCATGCTACCTGGCGTGCGCGGCGACGAATCCCGCCGAGCCCGCCGCCCGGGCCGTGCGGGTCCGCCTTGACCCTGCCGCAACGTCAGGGTTTCTACTGAAGCCATGAGGATCGGAGAGATCGCCGCACTCGCCGGCGTCACGCCCCGTACCGTCCGCCACTACCACCACCTCGGCCTCTTCCCCGAGCCCGAACGCCTCCCCAACGGCTACCGCGACTACCGCCTCCGGCACGCCGTCGCCCTCGCCCGTATCCGGCGGCTGACCGAGCTCGGCCTCGGGCTCGCCGAAGTGCGCGACGTACTCGCCGACGACGCCGGGCGCGAGCTCGCCGAGGTGCTTCAGGAGCTCGACGACGACCTCGCCCGGCAGGCCGCAGCGATCGCCGCGCGGCGGGCCCGGCTCGGCGGTCTGATCGAGCAGGCGCGGGCCGGGCTGCTGCCGGCCGAGGGACCCGTGTCCCCGGAGCTCGCCGGGCTCCTCGGGGCGCTCGCACCGAGCGATTCGCCCATGGCCGCCAAGGACCGCTCGCATCTGGCTCTGATCGACACGATGGTGGAGCCGGAGCAGCGCGACCGGCTGTTCGCGGCACTGCGCCCGCTCGCCGAGGATGCCGAATTCTCCGTGCGGGTACAGGAGTTGTACGAGCGCCTCGACGACCTCGCCGACGCGGACCCCGACGACGCCCGGGTGGGGCCCCTCGGTGACGAGCTGGCCGCGTGCATGCCCGACGAACTGCTGGAGCTGATGGTCGAGGGGGCGCAGACGGACGGGGCTCAGGAGGCTGACAGCGCCTTCGGTGAGGCCTTCCTCGACGACTTCGCGCCCGCCCAGGCCGCTGCCGTACGCCGGATGCTGGCGGCGCTCACCCTGCGCGCCGGGGAGCGGCGATGAGAGCTCTGCGCAGGCTGCTCGCGCACGAGGTGCGGGCGATGCACAGCCTCGGGCTCTGGGTGGCCCGACGGCGGCACGCAGTGGCGCCGGGGGCACACGCGGCCCCGTACACCGGGCCGCAGACCGCGATGATGTACGGGTTCATCTTCGTGTCGGTCGTCGAGACGGTGGCGCTGGCCGTCCTGGTCCCGTGGCCGGTGGTGCATGCGATCACGCTGGTCATCGATGTGTACGGCGTGCTGCTGATGGTGGCCCTGCACGCGTCCTGTGTGACCCGGCCCCATGTGGTGGGACCGGACGGATCGCTGCGGATCCGCTACGGCGCGCTGTTCGACCTGCGGATACGGGCGGACGAGATCGTCGGCGCCCGCGTCGAACGGCGTTATCCCGAGGGGCGGTTGATCCAGTCGCGCGACGACGGGTCGCTGGAGCTGATCGTCGCGAACCAGACGACGGTGGCGGTGGAGTTGGCGGCGCCTGTGCGCTACGTACGTCCGCTCGGGAAGGAAGGGCAGGCCCGGATCGTGCGCTTCCACGCCGATGACCCGAAGGCGCTCGTCCTCGCGCTCACGCGGGCGCGAACCGCACCTTCGCCGACCCCGGGTCCGCCTGTGTGAGCCTTACCCGCATGCGCTCCCCCAGCGGCAGTTCCGCCTCGCCGCCCGCGATCCTCGCGATCACCGCCGGGTCCTCCAGGTGGACCGTGCCGACCGCGGGTTCATCCTCCTTCACGTCCACCACGTATGCGTCGAAGATCTCGCCGATCCGTTCCTTCAGCAGCGCCGCCTCGACGATGTCGACGCACTCGCGCTCGACGGTGTTGGCGCGGCGGGAGCCGTCCGCCATCTCCTTGGGCAGTGCCTCCAGCGCGGCCGAGACCCACTCGGGCGGCTCCTGTCCGGCCACCGCCGCCACGCACAGTTCGCCCGCGTACCGGTCAACGAGCCGTCGCAGCGGGGCCGTGCAGTGTGTGTACTCGTCGGCGACCGCCGCGTGCACCGCCGGTGAGGGCAGTGCGCCGTCCGTGAAGGAGCTGTAGCCCGCGCCGCGCAGCAGGCTCGTGCACTCCTGCAGGAAGGCGGCGTGGCGGGCGTTGTCCGGGTCGAGGGAACGGACCACGTCCGCGTACGAGACATGGTGCGGCCAGTCGATGTGCAGGGCTTTGGCCGAGCGGCGCAGCCGTGCCACCGCGCCGTCCGGGGCGGTGGGCAGCGTACGCAGGATGCCGGTGCCCGCCGCGATCATGAGGTCGGCCGCGGCCATGCCGGTGAGCAGCGAGATCTGGGCGTTCCAGGCGTCGGCGGGGAGTACGGCACGGTAGGCGAGGACGTACGAGCCGTCCCGCTCGACGACTTCCTGTTGGGGGACGTTCAGGGAGATCCCGCCGCGTTCGCGCTCCAGGTTCTCGCGCAGCAGCCCGATGTCCCTGAGCAGCGCGAGCGGTTCCTCGGCGGTGCCCGCGTCGATCTGCCGCTGCACGCCCTCGTAGTCGAGCTTGGCCCGGCTGCGTACGAGCGCGCGCCGCACCTCGGTCGCGACGGTGCGGCCCTCGGCGTCGAGGTCGATCTGCCAGAGCAGGGCGGGCGCGGGGTGGTCGGGCAGCAGGCTGGCCGCGCCTTCGGAGAGCACGGCCGGATGCAGCGGAACCTTCTCGTCCGGGAAGTAGAGGGTCTGGACGCGGCGGTGGGCCTCGGCGTCGAGCACGCCACCGGGTGCGACGAAGGCGGCGACGTCGGCGATCGCGTACTGCACACGGAAACCGCCGTCGCGGCGCGAGAGGTACATCGCCTGGTCGAGGTCGGCGGAGGCCGGCGGGTCGATCGTGAAGAAGGGGATGTCGGTGGCGTCGTGGCGGGGCAGGCGTGGGGCCCGGGCGGCCGACTCCGCCTCGGCGAGGACCTCGGGCGGGAAGTCCTCCGGCACGTCGAGCGTCGTACGCAGCTCTTGCAGCGCGGCCCGCAGCGGAGCCTCGGCTGCGCCGGTCACAAGCATCTTGCGGCGGGGCATGGACCGAGCGTATGGCGGGGTGGGGTCCTTGGCACCCCGTACGCTGACGCGGGGGTTCGCACCCCCGCCCCCGTACGTACGAAGGAGTTGTGCCGTGCTCGTGCTGTTGCCGCCGTCGGAAGGTAAGGCCGCTTCCGGGCGCGGGGCTCCGCTGAAGCCGGAGTCCTTGTCGCTGCCGGGTCTTGCCGGGGCGCGCGCCGCGGTGCTGGACGAACTGGTCGAGCTGTGCGCCGCCGACGAGGACAAGGCGCGGGAGGTGCTCGGGCTGAGCGAGGGCCTGCGCGGCGAGATCGCCAAGAACGTGGAACTGCGGACCGCGGGGACCCGGCCGGCGGGGCAGATCTACACGGGTGTCCTGTACGACGCGCTGGACCTCGCGACGCTCGAGCCGGACGCGCGACGCCGGGCGCGGCAGTCGCTGCTGGTCTTCTCGGGGCTGTGGGGTGCGGTGCGGATCACCGACCGGATTCCGTCGTACCGCTGCTCGATGGGCGTGAAGCTGCCGGGGCTCGGCGCGCTGGGTGCGCACTGGCGGGAGCCGATGGCGTCCGTCCTGCCGGAGGCGGCGGGCGACGGGCTCGTCCTCGATCTGCGGTCCTCCGCGTATGCGGCGGCGTGGAAGCCGAAGGGGGAGGTGGCGGGGCGTACGGCGACGTTGCGGGTGCTCCATGCGCCGACCCGGAAGGTGGTCAGCCACTTCAACAAGGCGACGAAGGGGCGGCTCGTACGGGACCTGCTGACGGCGGGCGCGAAGCCGACGGGTCCGGCGGAGCTGGTGGAGGTGCTGCGGGACCTGGGGTACGTCGTGGAGGCGGAGGCTCCGGGGCGGGCGGGGCAGCCGTGGGCGCTGGACGTGCTTGTCACCCAGATCCACTGATTGCACCCTCTGCAACGCTCGTTGTGCCAGATGCAGGGGCCCGGCAGGATGGGCGCATGCCCTCCGTCCTGGACCTCGCGCCCGTCGTTCCCGTCCTCGTCGTCGAGGACGCCGCCGATGCCGTACCGCTCGCGCGGGCCCTGGTCGCGGGCGGCCTGCCCGCGATCGAGGTGACCCTGCGGACGCCCGCGGCACTGGACGCGATCCGTGCGATCACCTGCGAGGTACCGGACGCGATCGTCGGCGCGGGCACGGTCGTCTCCCCGGAGGGCGTGGACGCGGCGGTCACAGCGGGTGCCCGATTCCTGGTGAGCCCCGGCTGGACGGACCGGCTGCTCGACGCGATGCAGCAGTCGGGAGTGCCGTTCCTGCCGGGGGTCTCGACGACGTCGGAGGTCGTGGCACTGCTGGAGCGCGGGCTGAGCGAACTGAAGTTCTTCCCGGCCGAGGCGGCGGGCGGCACGGCGTACCTCAAGTCCCTTGCCGGGCCGCTCCCCCAGGCCCGCTTCTGCGCGACGGGCGGCATCTCGCTCACGTCGGCGCCGTCGTATCTGGCACTGCCGAACGTGGGCTGCGTGGGCGGTACGTGGATGCTTCCGGCCGACGCGCTCGCTGCGCGGGACTGGGCGCGGGTCGAGACGCTGGCCCGCGGGGCCGCCACGCTCAGCTGAAGGCCAGGTCCACGTAGTCGGCGAGCGGGCGGTAACCGAGCCGCTGGTAGAGGGCGTTGCTGGTGGGATTGGCCAAGTCCGTGAAGAGCAGGACCTGTTCGGCCCCCGCGTCCAGCGCGGACCGGCTGACGGCAGCGGTCACCGCTCCCGCGTAGCCGCGGCCGCGCAGCCCGGGCGGCGTGTAGACGGGCGAGACCCGGGACTGCCCGGCGAGCAGCGGCGAGCGGGCGGCCATGGAGACGGGCTGCCCGCCTGTCTCCCACAGGTACAGGCATCCGTCGGCGACGCGACGTGCGACGTTCTGGGTGTAGTCGGCGTCGGACCTCTCGCCGATGTCGGCCGCGAACCCCTTCATCCAGGCGGCGGCCAGGGGCACGTCGTCAGCCGTGGCCTGCCGGGCGGCGCCCGGGGGTGCCGGGTGCCTGGGCGTGAGCTCGCCGAGCCGGAAGAGCCGCAGCCGCTGGGCGACGGTCCAGCCGCCGCCTCCGGTCCACGCCTCGGCGAAGGCCTGGGCGGAGCCCTCCCCGCCCTTGACCCCACGGACCGGGACCCCGGCGCCCCGCAGCGCCTGAGCGAGCTCGCCGGCGAGGGGCTCCGCCATCGGGGCGAGCAGCGGCGGCCGGGGCGGCGTCTGCAAAAACGCCGCACCCACGGCTTTGCCGCCCTCCTGCCACCAGCCGAACCGCGCGGGTTCGGCCTCCCCGAACGCATGCGGACCATGCCGTCGCACCGTCTCGCTGACGGTGAGCAGCGCGGTACGCCGCGCGGGGTCCCGCGCCAGGTAGTCGCCCGCCGCGCGGTGGAACTCCTCGACGTCCTCGGTCAGATGCCAGGTCATGCCAGATGTTCCTACGAGCGGGGCTGCGGGCGCACCCGTATTTGCCCTAGCGGTGTTCCCCTCAGCGCAGGTGCGACGTGTCGTTCAGCAGGCGCACCGACGCGGTGCCGTCGCTGTAGTACGCCACCGCCGAGATCGACGCCGCCGAGAGTTCCATCCGGAACAGCGACTCCGGCGGGGCGCCGAGCCCCAGGCGGACCAGGGTCTTGATCGGGGTCACATGCGTGACGAGCAGGACCGTACGGCCGGCGTAGCGCGCGGTCAGCCTGTCCCGCGTCGCCGCGACCCGGCGGGCCACCGTCGCGAAGCTCTCGCCGCCGCCCGTCGGCTCCACCTTCGTGGAGGCCAGCCAGGCCGACAGGTCGTCGGCGTACCGCTGCTGGACCTCCGCGAACGTCAGGCCCTCCCACGCGCCGAAGTCCGTCTCGCGCAGGCCCTCCTCGATGCGGACGTCCAGACCCAGCCGGGTCGCGACCGCCTCCGCCGTCTCGCGGCAGCGCTTGAGCGGGGAGCTGACGATCTCCTGGACCGTGCCCCTCGCCGCCAGGGCCGCGGCGACCGCCTCCGCCTGGCGCATGCCGGCCGGGGACAGGGACGGGTCGGTGCCGCCGCTGCCCGAGAAGCGCTTCTCGGGGGTGAGCGGTGTCTCGCCGTGGCGCAGCAGTACGAAGGTCGCGGGCGTGCCCAGGTCGGCGGGCCCCCAGCCGACCGACGGCTCGGCGGCCTCCGGCTCGGCGACCGCTTCACCGGCTGCCGCTTCGTCGGCGGGGCCGCGGCCCGCGAGCGCCGCCCTTGCCTTCGCCGCGCCCGCCGCCGCGTCGCCGACCACCCGCGCCGCCTTCGCGTCGAGCGCGTCAAGGGCCGCCGTGGAGCGCGAGGGCTCCCACTGCTTGCCCTTCTTGCCCGCGTCCATCGCCTCGTTGGCCAGCCGGTCCGCGTGCTTGTTCTTCTCGCGCGGGATCCACTCGTACCTCACCTGCGAGGCGGGAAGGACGCGTGCGGCCTCGGCCGCCAGCGGCTTCATGTCCGGGTGCTTGATCTTCCAGCGGCCCGACATCTGCTCGACGACGAGCTTGGAGTCCATCCGGACCCTGACCGAGGCGTCGGGGTCAAGGGCCTTCGCGGCTTTGAGACCGGCGATCAGGCCCTTGTACTCGGCGACGTTGTTCGTCGCCACACCGATGTACTCGGCCGCCTCCGCCAGCGTCTCCCCCGTCTTCGGGTCGATGACCGCGGCGCCGTATCCCGCAGGGCCCGGATTCCCCCGGGAGCCGCCGTCCGCCTCGACGACGAACTCCCGCATTACAGACCCGACTCGGAGGTACGGACCAGGATGCGGCGGCAGTTCTCGCAGCGGAGCACCGTGTCCGGGGACGCCGCCTTGACCTCGTTCACCTCGGTGATGTTGAGCTCCAACTGGCAGCCCTCGCACCGGCGCTGGTAGAGGCGGGCCGCGCCCACCCCGCCCTGCTGGACGCGCAGCTTCTCGTACAGCTTGAGCAGGTCCGCGGGCACCGAGCCCGCCATGACCTCGCGCTCCTTGGTGGCCGAGGCGATCTCGCCGTCGATCTGCTCCTGCGCGGCGTCGCGGCGCGCGGTCGCGTCGTCGACCTTGGCCTGGACGGAGGTGACGCGCCCGGTCAGCTCAGTGGCACGCTCCTGCGCGGACTCGCGGCGCTCCATGACCTCCAGGACGACGTCCTCCAGGTCGCCCTGGCGCTTGGCGAGCGAGACGATCTCGTGCTGCAGGCTCTCCAGGTCCTTGGGCGAGGTGACGGCGCCCGAGTCGAGGCGCTGCTGGTCGCGTACGGCACGCTGGCGCACCTGGTCGACGTCCTGCTCGGCCTTGGTCTGCTCGCGGGCGGTGTCGCTCTCCTCGGTCTGCGCGGCGACCAGTAGATCGCGCAGCTGCGTGAGGTCCTTGGTGAGCGATTCGATCTCGGCGTGCTCGGGCAGTGTGTTGACCTTGTGGGCGAGCTGCGACAGCCGTACGTCCAGTGCCTGGACGTCGAGAAGTCGGATCTGGTCGGCGGGCGCGGCGTTCAGTTGGGGGCTCCAGGAGAAGAGTGGTGGGCGGACCAGGGGTCGGTGACCGTGTGCGAGACGTGGACCCGAAGGCCCCAGCCGTGCCGGTCGGAAATCGCGTCGAGCTGGGCGGCTGCCTGCTCGCACCAGGGCCACTCGGTGGCCCAGTGCGCGGCGTCGACCAGCCCCAGGGGTGAGTGCTGGGTGGCCTCGGAGGCCGGGTGGTGGCGCAGGTCCGCGGTGAGGAAGGCGTCCACGCCCGCGGCCCGTACGACGTCGAAGAGGCTGTCGCCCGAGCCGCCGCTGACCGCGACCGTGCGCACCAGGGCGTCCGGGTCGCCCGCGATACGGATGCCCTGGGCGGTGGCGGGGAGCCGCTTGGCGGCGCGCTCGGCGAATTCGGCGAGGGTCTCGGGATGGTCGAGCTCGCAGATCCGGCCGAGGCCGCTCTCGGGTACGAGGGGGCCGGTGACCCGCAGGTCCAGCGCGCCCGCGAGGGCGTCGGACACACCGGGATCGGCGGTGTCGGCGTTGGTGTGCGCGACGTGCAGCGCGATGTCGTGCTTGATCAGGGTGTGCACGACCCGGCCCTTGAAGTGGGAGGCGGCGACCGTCGTCGTGCCGCGCAGATAGAGCGGGTGGTGCGTGACGATCAGCTGGGCCCCGAGCCCGATCGCCTCGTCGGCGATCTGCTGGACCGGGTCCACGGCGAACAGTACGCGGGTGACCTCGGAGTCGGGGTCGCCGCAGACGGTGCCGACGGCGTCCCACTGTTCGGCCCGCTCGGGGGGCCACAGGGCGTCGAGCGCGGCGATGACTTCAGACAGACGGGGCACGGACACAGGTTACCTGCGCCGCGTGCCCCGGTGGCCTGGGCTCCTTGGCCCAGTTCTTCCGGGCTCCTGCCGGCCGCGGCGGCGCAGGGGACGCGCGCTCCCGGTGCGGCACTCGGAGGTGCTCCCTGAAGCTCACCTGAAGCACCGCAACCCCGCTGAGCACACTCGTCCCCCACCCCTCAGGCGAATCCCGGCTCGGCCACCCGTATGTGTGAAACGACGGGCTCGTGCTGTTCGGCAGGAAGTGCGATATCTAGCTTCGTGACCGGAGGTGACGATCCCATGACAGCCTGTGCCATCGAGACCGCCGCGGAGGACGGATCCGTGGCGAGTACGGGGTTCACGATCACCGCGGGCGGGAGCTACGCGGCCCGGCTGGCGGGGGACGGTGAGGCCCTGTTCGCCGAGCGGTGGACGCTCGACGGGCCAGAGCCCTATGCGGTGCCCCTGCCGCTCGGGCAGCCCGAGGAGCGTGACGCCGAGGTGCTGCCGCTGGCCGACGGGCGGGTGCTGATCCGGCGGCGGGTGGAGAGGCGGCATGCCTTCTCGCTGCTGTACCCGACCGGGCCGGGGACCGGCGAACTGCCGCTCGGCGGCATCGAGTCGGCGGAGCTGAGGCTCCTTCCGCCCGCGCCTGACGGCGTCTGCGCCTACGCCCTGGCGCCCGGCCCCAGGTCGACCGCGGTCTGGCTGGTCGCGGGCGGTGCCTTCGGCCCCGAGCATGTCGCCGAGGTGCCCGGGCGCTGCTCCGGCGGGGTGTGGCTCGACCGTACGGGCCGGATGCTCGCCCTGGACCGGCAGTTGGAGGGCGGCCCGGTGAAGGCGGTGGCGGTCGACCTGGAGCGGGGCGGGGAGGTGACACCGCTGCTCCAGATCACCGAGGACAGCGACGACCGGCTGCTGCTGGCCGCCCCGGACAGCGGCCTGCTCGTGATCCGCTCGAACGCGCCGGGCCACGACCGGATCGGCTGGGGCGTGCTGGGCAGCCTGCTGCCCGTGCGCTTCCCGGAGTGCCTGCGGCTCGCGGACTGCGCGGTGACACCGTTCGCCGTGCAGCCGGGTCAGGTCCTGACGCCGGAGAGCTGCGCGGTCGCGCTGCGGATCGACGGGGCGGCGGGAAGCTGGCTGGGCATCTGGTGCCCATCGGGACGGCGGCTGCACCAACTGGCGGCGCCGGAAGGGTGGTTGGCGGGAGCCGGGCTGTGGAGCCCGGAGTGCGTGCTGCAACTGCCGTACGCGACAAAGGCGGTGCCGTGCGGGGTGGCGCGACTCGACGCGTCGGCGATCACGGCGCGAGAGGTGATCACGGAACCGGCACCAGGGGAATGCGCAGGTGGGGAACCGTACGGGGGTGCGGGGACTCCGGGTGCGTGGAAGCCGGTCCCCTTGCGGGAGGCGCGTCTCGGCGGGGGTTGAAATCTGCGGCCGGGTGCGGTGGTGCGGGGGCGCCTGCGGCGGGCTTCACCCCGCCCCGCCCCTTCCCGTAACCGGGGGCGCTGCCCCCGGACCCCCGCTCCTCAAACGCCGGAGGGGCTGAAGTGTGCGGCCGAGCCGCACATTCAGCCCGTCCGGCGTTTGAGGACACGCGCGAAGCGCGTTCGGGGTCTGGGGCGGAGCCCCAGTTCGGGAAGGGGCGGGTGGGGGAAAGCGCCGCAGGCAACCCGCACCACGACCCCCCGCACCGCTACCCCCGCTTCAAGCCCAAGACCTCCGCCGCAGCGAACGTCCCGCCCCCCGGCCGCTCCGCGTAATACGCGCCCAGCACCCCCTCCAGCTCCTCGAAGCTGAACGCCTCCTTCGACGTGTCGAACTTCGCCGCCACCTTCGGGCGTTCCACGATCGCCACCATCCCGCCGTGCACGACCAGCAGTTGCCCGTTGACCGTTCCCGCCGCCGGGGAGGCGAGATAGCCCACCAGCGGGGCGACATGCTCCGGTGCCAGCGGGTCGAGTTCGCCGGCCGCCGGTTCGGCGAAGCCCGCGAAGACGTCTTCCGTCATGCGTGTACGGGCCCTCGGGCAGATCACATTGGCCGTCACGCCGTACTTGGACAGTGCCAGGGCCGTCGACGTCGTCAGGCCGACGATGCCGCCCTTTGCCGCCGCGTAGTTGGGCTGGCCCGCCGAGCCCGCCAGGAACGCCTCCGACGACGTGTTGACGATGCGGCCGTAGACCGGGCCGCCCGCCGCCTTGGAGCGCTCGCGCCAGTGGACGGATGCGAAGTGGGTCGTGTTGAAGTGGCCCTTGAGGTGGACGCGGATCACCGAGTCCCATTCGCTCTCGGTCATGGAGAAGATCATCCGGTCGCGCAGGATGCCCGCGTTGTTGACCAGGATGTCGAGCTTGCCGTACGTCGTGACGGCCAGGTCGACGAGGGCGCGCGCGGACTCGAAGTCGGACACGTCGCCGAGGTGCGCGACCGCCCGGCCGCCCGCCGCGCGGATCTCTTCGGCGACGTTCTCCGCGGGCGCGGCGGACGCCTCGCCCGAGCCGTCGCGGCCCGGGCGGCCGTAGTCGTTGACGACGACCGCCGCGCCGAGCCGGGAGAGCTCCAGGGCTTCCGCCCGGCCCAGGCCGCGGCCCGCGCCGGTGACGATCGCGCTCAGTCCCTCAAGTGGGAGCGACATCAACGTCCTCTCAGATCTCGATGCAGGTGCGCAGCGCCTCACCCGTACGCATCTGGGCCAGCGCCTCGTTGATCTCCGCGAGCTTCACCCGGTGGGTGATGAGCCCTTCGAGGTCGATACGGCCCGCGCGCCACAGGGCGATGGCCCTCTCGTACGAGGTGAGCACGTCCCCGCCCCCGTACATGGACGGCAGGATCCGCTTCTCGTCGAAGAACAGCTCGAACATGTTGAGCTGGAGGTGGTCGTCCATGGCGCCCGCGCCGACGATGCACAGGGTGCCGCCGCGCCGGGTCGTCTCGTACGCGGTGCGCGCGGTGGCGGATTTGCCGACGACCTCGAAGACGTAGTCGAAGCCCTCGCCCGCGGTGACGCGCTGCTTGGCGTCGGCGAGTTCGTCGGGCGAGACGGCTTCCGTGGCGCCGAACTTCAGGGCCGCCTCGCGCCGGGTGGCGACCGGGTCGACGGCGACGATCTGGGCCGCGCCCTTGAGCCGGGCGCCCTGGATCGCGGAGATGCCGACGCCGCCGCACCCGATCACGGCGACCGAGGAACCGGCCGCCACATCCGCGGTGTTGATGGCCGCGCCGAGGCCGGTGGTCACCCCGCAGCCGATGAGGGCGGCAATGTCGAAGGGCACGTCGTCGGGGATCGGCACGGCGCAGCCCGCAGGGACGACGACTTCCTCGGTGAAGGTTCCGGTCCCGGCGAAGCCGAAGACGTCGCCGCCGGGGCGCTTGAAGTTGGGGGTGCCGGCGTTCATGAATCCGGCGAGGCACAGTTCGCTCTGGCCGCGCTTGCAGGAGGGACATACACCGCACGCGGGCAGCCAGCACAGCAGCACCCGGTCGCCCTGCGAGAGACCGTTCACGCCGTCGCCGACGTCGGTGATCTCGCCCGCCCCCTCGTGCCCGGGGACGAAGGGCGCGGGCTGCGGCAGTACGCCGTTCATGGCCGAGATGTCGGAGTGGCACAGTCCGGTGGCCCGGACCCGGATCCTGACCTTGCCGGGGCCGAAGCCCACCGCCTCGACGTCGTCGAGGACTTCGAGCTTGTCCTGCCCTGTCTCGTGCAGTACGGCTGCGCGCATGACGCGGCTCCCTTCAGGACGTTTCCACGAGGGTGTCGGCGAGGACCGGGGCGTCGTCCCGTTCCACGGCTGTCACCGACACCTGGACCTTGCTGTCTTGCTGCCACATCCGGATACGCAGGGTCTCGCCCGGGAAGACCACTCCGGCGAAGCGTGTGGTGTACGAGCGGACGCGGCCGACGTCCCCGCCGAGGACGGTGTCGACGACGGCCTTGAGGGTCACCCCGTACGTGCAGAGCCCGTGCAGGATGGGCCGGTCGAAGCCTGCGAGCGCGGCGAACTCGGGGTCGGCGTGCAAGGGGTTGAAGTCGCCGGAGAGCCGGTAGAGCAGCGCCTGGTCCTCGCGGATGCTCCGTTCGACGGTCTTGTCGGGCTCGCGTTCCGGCTGCTCCAGGCGCACCGACGGCCCGCGCTCGCCGCCGAAGCCGCCTTCTCCGCGTACGAAGATCTGGGAGTCGCTCGTCCACAGCGGCCCGTCGTCGTCGGCGGCATCGGTGCGCAGGACGAGAATCGCGGCCTTGCCCTTGTCGTAGACGGCGGCGACACGCGAGGTCGAGACGGCTTTCCCCTCGACCGGGATGGGCCGGTGCAGCCGGACGGTCTGTCCGCCGTGGAGTACGGATGTGAGGTCGATGTCGAGCCCGGGGCTGCCGAGTCCGCCGACGACGCCGAGGCGCCCGCCCGCGACGGTGGCGAAGCTGGGCAGTACGTGCAGCTTCGATTCGAAGGTGTAGCGCAGTTCGCCGGGATCTGTGGCGGGGACGCCCGCGCCGAGGCCGAGGTGGTAGAGCAGGACGTCCTTGCGTTCCCAGCGGATCCCGGCGCTGCGGGGTTCGGCGGCGACGGCCTTGGCGGCATCAATGGGCATGGGGTTGCTGCTCCTTGATGGGTGGAAGACCTCGGCGCGGCCGTCCGCACCGTCGGCCGCACCGAGGTCGCACGGGACCGGCCCGGGCGCCCGTTCTAGAACGCGTTCTAGGGTCGGTGGCCCCTATGTATAACGCAGCCCCCAGAACTTGTGAAGACTGCTGACTCCACGTCAGATGCGGTGGGCGGCCCAGGATACTTGTCCCTGCCGAGTGCGTACGGCTCGTCGGTGATCGCCGGGGTGCGGAACGACGGGACCGCTTTGAGCTGCGACGCATGGCCGCCGAACCCCCAGATCCGCCATACGCTTACATCGTGGAAGAAATGCCCCAGGATCACCGGCCCGCCAAGTCCGTACGCGTACTCCTCGCCGAGGACCCGGGCATGATGCGCGGCGCGCTCGCGCTGCTCCTCGGGCTGGAGCCGGACATCGAAGTCGTCGCACAGGTCGCCCGGGGCGACGCCATCGTCGACGCGGCGCTCACCTCGCGCCCCGATGTCGCTCTCCTCGACATCGAACTGCCCGGCCGCAGCGGACTCGACGCGGCCGCCGACCTGCGGGACGAGGTCCCCGACTGCCGGGTACTGATCCTCACCACCTTCGGGCGCCCGGGCCATCTGCGCCGAGCGATGGAAGCCGGAGCCGCGGGCTTCCTGGTCAAGGACGGGCCCGTGGAGGAACTGGCCGGGGCGATCCGCAAGGTCCTGACCGGCGAGACGGTCATCGACCCGGCCCTGGCCGCGGCGGCCGCGAACGCGGGCCCGAGCCCGCTCACCGCGCGCGAGCGGGATGTCCTCAACGCGTCGGTGGACGGGGCGACGGTGTCCGACATCGCGGGGACGCTGCATCTGTCCGAGTCGACGGTACGGAACTGTCTGTCGTCGGCGATCGGCAGGACGGGCACGCGCAACCACATGGAGGCGGTGCGGGCGGCGCGGCAACAGGGCTGGCTGTAGCCAACGCCGCGTATTCAGCCCGCCCAGTATTCCGCCCGTCCGCCGTTCGAGGGCGTCTCAGCGTGTCGTCTTCTCTTGCAGCCCAAGGGTGAACCAGGTGGTCTTGCCCTCGTCGGTGGGACGCACTCCCCAGCTGTCGGCGAGGGCCCGGACGAGGATCAGTCCCCTCCCGGACTCCTCGTCCTCTGCCGCGAGCCGGGGCTGGGGCAGATGGGGGCTGTGGTCGCTGACCTCGACGGTTAGATCGGTGGCGGTGCGGCGCAGGTGCAGGCCGATGGGTCCCTGCGCGTGCTGGACGGCGTTGGTCAGGATCTCGGAGAGCAGGAGCAGTGCCTCGTCCGCGGCCCCGGTGCAGTCCCAGGAGGAGAGTGCCTTGCCGAGGAAGGCGCGGCCCTCGGGCACCGAGTCGGGGATGGCGGGCAGGTCGGTGGTGACGGCGGCCAGGGGCGCGTCGGGCAGCCGTGTCAGCAGCAGCGTGACGTCGTCGTTGTGGCCCTCGACGTCAGGCAGCAGGGTGGCCAGGATGTGATCGGCGGCGGCCTCCAGCTCGGGAGGGGTGGCGAAGAGGTCGCTCAGGGTGTTGGTGAGCTGGTCGAGCTGGTCCTCGATGTCGCTGCCCGGGGTTTCGATCAGGCCGTCCGTATAGAGCACGAGGGTGGCGCCGGGCGGTATGACGGCGCTCGACTGCTGGTAAAGGACGTCGCCGACGCCGAGGGGCGCGTTCACGGGCGCCGCGAGCGCCCGGGCGCCGTCGCCGGGGGTGGCGACCAGGGTGGGCAGATGGCCGGCCGAACAGATCGTGACCTCGCCCGCGTCGGCGGCGATGACCAGATAGCAGCAGGTGACCAACTGGTCGGGGACGTCCAGGTCGGCGACGCAGGTGTCCAGGGCCTGCATGAGCTGGCGGGGTTGCATGCCGGTCTTGGCCAGGGCGTGCGCGGCGGAGCGCAACTGCCCCATGACGGCGGCGGCTTCCAGGCCGCGGCCCATCACGTCGCCGATCAGGACGCCTACCCGGCCGGCCCCGAGTGGGATGAGGTCGAACCAGTCGCCGCCGACCCCGGCGCCTTGGGTGGCGGGCCGGTAGCGGCTGGCGGTGGCGAGGCCGGGGATGGCGGGCGGGGTGCCCATCAGGCTGCGCTGGAGGGTGAGGGCGATGTGTCGCTGCTGCTCGTAGAGGACGGTCAGTTCCGCCTCGGCCTGCTTGCGGTCGCTGATGTCGCGGACGATGGCGCACGCGCCGGTGACTGTGCCGTTCGCGGCGCGGGTGGGCCAGAGGGTGACGTCGACGTCCAGCAGGCCGCCGGAGCGGGTGAGGCGCAGGGTCTCGAAGTGCTCGACTTTCTCACCATTGCGCAGCCGGTCCATGAGTACGTTGATCTCGTCCCGGCGTTCGGGTGGGGCGAGGATGGACACGCGCCGGCCCATGGCCTCGGCCCGGGTGTACCCGTACAGCCGCTGGGCGGCGGCGTTCCAGTAGGTGATGTGGCCGTCGAGGGTCTTGGCGAGGATCGCGTCCTGGGAGGACTCGACGAGCGCGGCGAGTTCGTTGATGCGTTCCTCGGCGGCTTTGCGGTCACTGACGTCACGGACGGCGGCGGACACCAGAAGGCCGTCGGTGGTCTCCAGCGGACTGAGACTGATCTCGACGGGGAACTCGGTACCGTCCTTACGCAACCCATGCAACTCCAACCCCGCACCCATGGGCCGCACCTGCCGATTATTCGCATAGCCATCACGATGACCCGCATGATGAGCCCGAAACCGGCCAGGAACCAACAACTCAACAGGGCGACCCAGCAACTCCCCACGCTGATAACCGAAAAGAGCCTCGGTCTGGGCATTCACAAGCTTGATGATGCCCGTGTCATCCACAATCACCATCGCGTCCGGCGCCGCCTCCAACAACCCCCGAAACCGCTCCTCAGCAGCCTTACGGTCACTGACATCCCGAACGGCAGCAGACACCAAAAGACCGTCAGCAGTCTCCAGCGGACTCAAACTGATCTCGACCGGGAACTCAGTACCGTCCTTACGCAACCCATGCAACTCCAACCCCGCACCCATGGGCCGCACCTGCCGATTATTCGCATAGCCATCACGATGACCCGCATGATGAGCCCGAAACCGGCCAGGAACCAACAACTCAACAGGATGCCCCAGCAACTCCCCACGCTGATAACCGAAAAGAGCCTCGGTCTGGGCATTCACAAGCTTGATGATGCCCGTGTCATCCACAATCACCATCGCGTCCGGCGCCGCCTCCAACAACCCCCGAAACCGCTCCTCAGCAGCCTTACGGTCACTGACATCCCGAACGGCAGCAGACACCAAAAGACCGTCAGCAGTCTCCAGCGGACTCAAACTGATCTCGACCGGGAACTCAGTACCGTCCTTACGCAACCCATGCAACTCCAACCCCGCACCCATGGGCCGCACCTGCCGATTATTCGCATAGCCATCACGATGACCCGCATGATGAGCCCGAAACCGGCCAGGAACCAACAACTCAACAGGGCGACCCAGCAACTCCCCACGCTGATAACCGAAAAGAGCCTCGGTCTGGGCATTCACAAGCTTGATGATGCCCGTGTCATCCACAATCACCATCGCGTCCGGCGCCGCCTCCAACAACCCCCGAAACCGCTCCTCAGCGGCTCCCGGCCCGCCTTCGTGAGCCGCGACACCACACAGACACTGCTTCCGGACCGCCGCATCCGCGGACCGAGCCGATGCCGGTCCAACAAAGTCACCCATGTCCGCCCCAGACGTGCCGCCTACCGTGAATCGGGCCATTCCAGTACGCCAGGACCGCGCCCGCCGCGACTTGTCGCTTACTGGCTTCACAACGGCCGAACCTGTCCGCCGACAGTGCCCCCGGTGACCGTCTGACGACGACGCAAGAAACTGGCGGGTCCCTGCTACCCGGGGAGGCGGAAGCCGTTGAACAGGTCGTCCATGCCGCGCAGGGCCAGGCGGGCAGGGGTGGCACGGACCGCGAGGTCGCGGGCCGCCACCGCGAGCGGGTTACGGAGGGCGCCCAGGCGGCCGACCCGGCGGGCGCGGACGCGCACGGCGTCGGTGCGGTCGCGGCGGGCGGCGGTGTACGCGGCGAGGGCGGCCGGGACGGATTCTGTGCTGTCTCCGCCGTCTCCGGCGGGAAGCAGGTGCGCGAGGAGCACCGCGTCCTCGATGGCCTGGCAGCCGCCCTGGCCGAGGTTGGGGGCCATGGCATGGGCGGCGTCGCCCAGCCAGGCGATCCGGCCGTGGTGCAGCGCGGGGAGCGGGGCAGCCAAGTCGTAGAGGTCGTTCTGGAGGACGTCGGCGGGGTCGAGTCGCCCGACGCGGTCCAGCAGGGCCGGAATCGGGTCGTGCCACGAGCCGAAGCGGTGCCGGAGTTCGGCGCGGGGGTCGGCCGACCGGGTGCCGGCCGGGACGACCGCCGTGGCGTAGAGGTAGAACCGGCCGTCGGTGAGCGGGGTGACGCCGAACCGCTCGCCCCGCCCCCAGGTCTCGCTCATGGCCGGTATCCGGAGGTCCGGGGCGTCCACGATGGTCCGCCAGGCGGTCTCGCCGATGTACTGCAGGCCGGGGTGGGCAGGGAAGTACGCGCGGCGCAGCGGGCTGTGGATGCCGTCGGCGGCGACGACCAGATCGGCGGGAAGGTCCGGGCCGACTTCCGTACGGATGGTCGGGCGGCCCGCGGCGTCGTCGACGGCGGTCACGGCGGTGCCGTAGCGGAGGGCCTCCGGCGGCAGGGCGGCGGTCAGGGCCGCGGCAAGGGCCGGGCGCGGGACGGCGATCGGGGGCATGCCGTAGCGGGCTGCCATGTCGGCGGTGTCGGCCCGGGTGAGCCACTGGCCGTCGGAGCGGCGCAGGCCCATCGTTGTGGGTACGGCGCTGCCGGCGGCGTGGGCGGCGTCGACGTCGATGGTCTCGAGTGCGCGCAGGGCGTTGGGGGCGAGGCCGATGCCGGCGCCGGTGGTGGGGGGTTCGGGGGCGCGTTCGCAGACGGTGACGTGCCAGCCGCGGCGGTGCAGTGCGATGGCGGCCGTGAGGCCGCCTATTCCGGCCCCGACCACCACCGCGTGACGTTTCGGCATGGAACACCTCTTCCGTTCGGTCCAGGCATCCTCTACACCTGTAGAGCCCTCACTCTACAACTGTAGAGTGAGGGCATGTCCAGCCCTGACCGCCGCACCCTCATCGCGGACACCGCGATCGCCACCGTGGCCGCGGCCGGCCTGCGGGGGCTCACGCACCGCGCGATCGACACCTCGGCGGGGCTGCCCGCGGGCAGCACGTCGTACTACTTCCGCACGCGTACGGCGCTGATTGGCGCTTGCTATGCGCGCATCGCGGAACTGGACCTGGACGACATCGAGTTGAGGCAGCCGGTCTCGCGGGAGAAGGCCGCGGCCTCGCTCGGGGCACTGCTGCACCGCTGGCTGACCACGGGCCGCGAGCGCCAGCTCGCCCGCTACGAGCTCAGCCTTGAGGCTGCGCGCACGCCGGAGTTGGCGTCGGCTCTCCACCGTGCGGGCCTGACGGCCCGCGCCGGTGCGGCCGCCGTTCTCGCGGCGCTGGGCGCCGCCCGGCCCCCGGAGGCCGCCGAGCTGCTGGTCGCCTGGATGGACGGCCTGCTCTTCGACCGCCTCGCCGGCGCGATGGCCCGCACCCGGCCCGCGCCCGACCTGGCGGAACTCACGGCGGTGGCCCGCCGGATGCTTGACGCTGTCCTGGCCGACTAGGACTTGCCGGCCGATCCGCGCCACTGCACCCCCCGGGGCTCAGGTGGGCGCGTCCATCCGCTGGGTGCCGATGACCTTGAGGATTGCTGGGGTACTCGCCCGCTCCTCGACGATGGATCCCTCCCGCGCCGAGCAGGTGCTCGGCTGGAAGCCGGTCGAGCCCACCCTTCTGGACGAGCTGCGCAGTGGGTCCTACGCAGCCGCCGCCACCCGTACCTGACACCGGCCGGCTTCCCTGCCCGGCCCTTTCCCGCACAGGGCAAGTCTCCCGGGTCACCGCGAGACGCATCGCGGCGCGGCGGGAACGGTGAGTTGCTAATTCCGGAGCAGCGTCACCACCGCCGCGCCGCCGAGCCCGATGTTGTGCGCGAGCCCCACCCGCGCCCCCGCCACCTGCCGCCGCCCCGCTTCTCCCCTCAACTGCCGGACCAGTTCGGCCGCCTGGGCCAGACCGGTCGCGCCGAGCGGATGGCCCTTGGAGATCAGGCCGCCCGACGGGTTGACCACCCACCGGCCGCCGTACGTCGTCGCGCCGCTCTCCACGAGCTTGCCGGACTCGCCGTCCTCGCACATGCCGAGCGCCTCATACGTCAGCAGCTCGTTGATGGAGAAGCAGTCGTGCAGCTCGATGACGTCGATGTCCTCGATGCCCAGCCCTGACTTCTCGTACACGCTCCGTGCGGCCTGCCGCGACATCGGCTTGCCGACGACGTCGATGCAGGAGCCGGAGGCGAAGGACTCCTCGGTGTCGGTGGTCATGGCCTGGGCGGCGATCTCCACGGCCTTGTCGAGCAGCCCGTGCCGGACGACGAAACGCTCGGAGACGACCACGGCCGCGGCCGCGCCGTCCGAGGTGGGCGAGCACTGGAGCTTGGTCAGCGGCCGGTGGATCGTCTTCGCGGCGAGGATCTCGTCCACCGAGTAGACGTCCTGGAACTGGGCCTCCGGATTGTTCGCCGAATGCCGGTGGTTCTTGGCGCCGACGGCGGCGAGCTGCGCCTCGGTCGTGCCGTACCGCTCCATGTGCTCGCGGGCGGCGTTGCCGAAGATCTGGGCGGTGGGCGGGGACATCTCGAAGCCGTGCGCGGCCGCCATGACCCCGTAATGACGCGCGACGGGTGACGTGGCGCCCCCGACATGAGCGGCTCCGCCGCGGGCCCCGCCGTCCGCACCCGCCCCCAGCGCCCCGCGCGCCATCTTCTCGAAGCCGAGCGCCAGTACGCAGTCGCTGATGCCGCCCTCGACGAACTGCCGCGCCAACATCAGCGCAGTCGACCCGGTCGCGCAGTTGTTGTTGACGTTGTAGACGGGCACACCGGTCAGCCCGAGTTCGTACGCGGCCCGCTGGCCCGCCGTCGACGCCTGGAAGCAGTATCCGACGGGCACCTGCTCGACGAGGTCGTACGAGATCCCCGCGTCGGCGAGCGCGCCTGTCCCCGCCTCCTTCGCCATGTCCCAGTACTGCCAGTCCCTCGACTCGGGCTTCTCGAACTTCGTCGTCCCGACCCCGACGATGTACGCCTTCATGGTCTTCCCTCTCAGTCCCTGGGCAGGCCGAGGATGCGCTCGGCGACGACATTGAGCTGTACCTGCGTGGTGCCGCCCGCGATGGTGAGGCAGCGCGACATGAGAAAGCCGTGCACGGCTCGCGCGCCCGCGCCTTCGTTCAACGCGCCCTCGGGCCCGAGCAGTTCGAGTCCGAGCTCGGCGGTCTTCTGCTGGTGCACGGTCTGGACGAGTTTGCGTACGGACGCGCCCGCGCCCGGTTCGAGCCCGGACACCTGCCGCATCGTGGTCCGCAGCCCGATACAGGCGAGAGCGTGCGCCTCGGCCGCCAGCGCCCCGATCCGCACGCGGTCCGCGCCGTCCAGGCCGGACGCCCGCGCGAGAAGTGCCTCAAGGCCCGTGTCGAAGGCGATCTGGTCGGCCATGTGGACACGTTCATTGCCGAGGGTGTTGCGGGCGACCTTCCAGCCCTCGCCGATCTTCCCCACCACCGCGTCGTCCGGCAGCAGCGCAGCATCGAAGTAGACCTCGTTGAAGAGGGAGTCGCCGGTGATCTCCTTCAGCGGGCGGATGTCGATGCCGTCCGTCCGCTTCATGTCGACGACGAAGTAGGTGAGTCCCTTGTGCTTGGGGGCTTCGGGGTCGGTACGGGCGAGCAGGATGCCGTAGTCGGCCCGCTGGGCGGAGCTCGTCCACACCTTCTGGCCGCTGACGAGCCAGCCGTCCGGGGTCTTCTCTGCCCGGGTCCGCAGACTCGCCAGGTCCGATCCGGCGCCCGGCTCGGAGAACAGCTGGCACCAGCGCAGATCGCCACGCAGCGTCGGCCCGAGGAAGCGCTCCCGCTGCGCGGGCGTCCCGTACGCGATGAGCGAAGGCACCACCCAGGTCGCGATCCCGAGATCGCTCACTCGCACCCCGGCGGCCCGCAACTCCTCCTGCACGACGAGCTGCTGGACCGCTCCCGCGCCAAGTCCGTACGGCTCCGGCAGATGCGGTGCGGCGTACCCGGTGGGTGCGAGTTCCCTGCGTACGGCGGCGGGGTCGAGCCCTCGTACGCTCGCGGCCGCCGCCCGGGCCGGTCCCCGGTGGCTCGCCGCCTCCGCGGGCAGTTCCAGCCGCAGCTCCCGCCGCGCCCCGCCCGCCGCGAGCCGGACCGCCCGCAGCCGATGGCTGTCGCCGGGTCCGAGCAACTGGCGCGCGACAAGGGCCCGGCGCAGATACAGGTGCGCGTCGTGCTCCCAGGTGAAGCCGATCCCGCCGAGCACCTGGATGCAGTCCTTGGCGCAGGAGTACGCGGCGTCGAGCGCGACACTCGCCGCCAGCGCGGCCGCGAGTCCCCGCACGTCTTCGGCCTCGTCCACCGCGCGGGCCGCGTCCCACGTCAGCGCGCGGGCCTGCTCGACGCGTACGAGCATGTCGGCGCACAGATGCTTGACCGCCTGGAACTGCCCGATGGGCCGCCCGAACTGCTCGCGCACCTTGGCGTATTCGGCCGCGGTGTGCAGCGCCCAGGCGGCGGTGCCGCACGCCTCTGCCGCGTACAGCACGCAGGCGAGGTCCCGTACGAGACCGGTGTCGATGTCCAGTACGCGGTCCGGCGGTACGGTCACGCCGTGCGCGGTGACCTCGGCGGTGGGCCGGGTCGGGTCGGCGCTCTCGTGCACTCGGACGGTGAACTGGTCCGCGTCCACCGCGAGCCACGCGGTCCCGGTGTCGAGTACGAGCAGATCCGCCTGCCCGCCGCCGAGCACGGGCGGCGCGGTGCCGTCGAGCCGGTAGCCCTCCGGCGTCTCGGTGGCGGTGAGCGTCCCGGGGCCGAGCGCGACGGCCCCGATGCGCTCCCCGCCCGCGAGTGCGCCCGCCAGATCGCCCCGGCCCGCGCGGGCCAGCACGGCGGACGCGAGCGCGCTGGGCAGATACGGCCCCGGCAGCGCGGCCCGGCCCGTCTCCTCCAGGACGACGGCGAGGTCGAGCACCGTCCCGCCCCCACCGCGGTGCTCCTCGGCGAGATGCGGGCCGAGGATGCCCTGCTCGGCGGCACCGTCCCAGTACCCGGGCCGCCCGGTCCCGTCCCCGGGCGCGTCGAGCAGCTTCCGCACGGCCTCGGGCGGCACGGCGCGGGCAAGCCAGCCGCGCACCGACTCGGCCAACGCGAGCTGCTCCTGCGTGATTCCGATGCCCATGCGGGCAGACTAGAACACGTTCCATTCTGACGGAAGGTCAGATGCAGGTGTCGACCTGAGACCTGTTGCGAAAGTGCTGGTTGCGCCCATCTGGGCGGGCATGGGTGACAGCGCTTTGTCAGTGGTCTGGTGCAAGATCGGCGCGTCAGTTCTTCTACGGGGTTGGGACGCTATGCCGATCACAAACCAGCAGGTAGCGGGGCGTGCGTTTCTGCAGCCGCTGTACGCAGACACGTACTTCCCCGGTCACGTCGTTGACAAGGGCAAGGCGATCCTGATTCGGCTGTGCGAGCGGATTGAGGCTGAGCAGCCGTCGGATCTGGCAGGCCTGTATGTGCTCACCCAGGCCGCGACGGAGGAGTTCAACCTGCTGGAGGCGGAGTTCGAGGCGGCCGGAAGTGAGATCGAGACGGTAGCGCGCGAGGAGATTGCCGAGGACTTCTGGTTTGTTGCGTCGTCCTACGGATTCACGGATGCGGACGTAGAGGAACTGATCGCCACCCGGGATTGGTGAGCACCAGAAGGCTGTCTGCTGGTCACAGCCACTCGTTGAGGACTGCGACCAGCACGGTCGCCTCGTAGCGGACGGCGAGCTTGTCGTATCTCGTGGCCACCGCGCGGTGGCGCTTGAGCCGATTGATACGGCATTCGACCGCGTGGCGCTCGCGGTAGTCGTGCGGGTCGAAATACGGCGGCCGGCCGCCACGGGAGCCGAGCTTCTGGCAGTTGCGCGCCTGGTCGGCCTTGTCCGGGATGGTGCAGCGGATCCCGCGGCGGACACCATGGCTCTGCACAAGCTTGGCAAGGACCCGGAGAGCAAGTCCGGCGGATCCCCCACGATCTACCTGGACGACGAGAAGGACACGTATGTCGTCCAGGGATGGCGGATCGAGGACGAGGACCGCCTGAAGCAGCTCGATGACATCCCCGGCCACGAGACCGTCGTCGAGATCCCCCGGCGGATGGTCCAGTTCTTCTTGGAGATGCGACGTGACGAAGGCACCGACCTTTGAGGATCTGCTGGCGTCAGCCCAGCAGTCGGCCGTGCACCTGGAGATGCGCGACGGGTACATGGCCTCGGACCCGGCGTTCATCGCCTGGCAGAGGGGGACTCTGACAGATCCGGTCGGTGATGACGCCGACTTCGAGCAGTAGCTCAAGTGGGTACGCGATGCCACCGAGCGTGGGGTCGCCATTCGCCGGGCCCGGGTCTTCTCGGTCCCGGAGTCGGACTACATCCGGTTCGAGCACTACGTCTCGGATGCCAACGTGGAGGCAGGCGAGCAGATCCGCTGGCTGCCGCGCCGCCGGGCAACGGACATTGCCTTCCCCGGCAATGACTTCTGGGTGTTCGACAATCAGACAGTCTTGGTCCTCCACTTCACTGGGGACGGTGAGACGGCCCCTGACTGGATGGAGCTCACGACGGACCCGACGGTTCTCAAGCTGTGCGCGAGTGCCTTCGAAGCCGTGTGGGAACGCGCGGTCCCCCACGCGGAATACCGGCCCGCCTGAGCGCACGACACCGAAGTAGAGCTGTGGCATCGTCGCCTTCTTCAGCCGTCCAGGACGCCCGGCAAGCCCTGGGCGGTCGGCTTCGAGAGATCCGTAAGGCAGGCGGCTTCAGGACCGCACGGGCCTTCGCGGCCCGTGCCGGCTGGAGCGAGTCGAAAGCGTCCCGCATAGAGAACGGCGTGACGACGCCGTCCGACGAGCCGGTGGAGCGGAGAGAGGAATCATGGACCTCGGCTCCACCGGCCGACTCGCTTGCAGCAGTCAGAGACCGCCCTCGGCGGCGGCGGCCGTGACGAAGGCCGCGAAGGCGGCGGGAGTGACGGCGAAGGCGGGGCCGTCGGGGTTCTTGGAGTCGCGGACGGCGATACGGCAGGGCTGGGCGGCGACCTCGATGCACTGGCCACCGGTGTCGCCGCTGTACGTCGACTTGCGCCAGGCGGTCGCACCGAGCGGCGCGCACTCGATGCACTGGCCGCCGGTGTCGGAGCTGTACGACGACTTACGCCACCGCGCGCCCGTCAGATCCTGGTTCGTGGCCATAACGCTCCTCCATTACGCGGGCGATCAGTGCCGCCGAATCCTCCACGGAGAGCGCGGCGGCCTGCAAGTGATCGTAACGGAGCGAACCTTCCCTGAGAGCTTGCGGATTGGCCGTCATGTGGCCCTGGACAAAGTCCTCGCTGTAGACGAGATCCGGGTCGTCCTCGAACCGCAGGACAGTGAACGAGCCCGGCAGCCCCGCATGAGCCCCGGCCGCGAAGGGCAGGATCTGCACCTGCACCCACTCCCGCCCCTGAAGGCCCAACAAGTGGGCGAGTTGGTTCCGCATGACGTCCCGACCGCCGATCTCCTGGTGCAGGACGGCCTCGCTCAGGACCACCCAGCTCAGTGGCGGGTTCTCGCGCTCCAGGATGCGCTGACGCTCCATTCGGGCGGCCACCTTCGCATCAAGGTTCTCCTCGTTCCTGACGCCGAGCACTGCCCGCGCGTACGCCTCGGTTTGCAGCAGGCCATCCACCAACTGCGCCTGAAATGACGAGATGTACGCCGCCCGCGCCTCCATCTCGGCGTACGCCTGGAACCAGCTCGGCAGCTGGCTCCGCAGCACCAGCCCCACCAGCCGTGAGAACACCCCGCCCGTCCCCAGCGCCGCGTCCACGCGCTCCGAGAAGTCCCGCGTCGGCACCTTCCTCGCCGTCTCGATCTGGCCGACCAGCGAGGCCGTGCAGAAGACGCTGACGCCCAGCTCGCCCTGCTTCAGCCCGGCGTCCTCTCTCAGGCGGCGCAGTTCGGAGCCGTAGTAGTCCAGCGGTGATGCGCTGGGATCCAGGTCGCGGATGTTGACCACGCGGCGGTCACCCCCAAGCAAACGCCTCGCGGCGTACGTTTCCGGTCATAGCCGAGCGTAAGCGCGCCACTCCACTCTGGTGACATGAATCACGTAACTGACTGCCCACCAGGGACGATTGAAGGCTGCTACCGCATGGGCTTCACGGTGGGCACTCACTCCGCGCGGCATCTGCGGCGCATCCTGCGGACCTTCCTGACCCGCTGGGAGATGCCCGGGCTGACCGACGCCGCCGAGCTGGCGCTGACCGAGCTGGTCGCCAACGTGGTGCGGCACGTGCCCGGCAGGCGGTGCACGCTGCTCATCCTGCGGCGGCCCGACGGGCTGCGGGTCGAGGTCGCGGACAATCACCCGCACTGCCCCCGCCCGGTACGCCCCGAATGCGGAGGCGACCTCGACGAGGGCGGGCGCGGGCTGCTGCTCGTCGAGGCGGTGACCGACCGCTGGGGCGTGATGCCGATGCCCGGCGGCAAGACGATGTGGTTCGAGTGCGACGCGTGAGGCACGATGGGCGGCCGGACACCCCGTACGACCAGGAGGAACCATGGCCGCCGCGCCCAAGCCGGAGACCCTCGCCGCCTTCGAGGCCGCCAAGGGCTTCATGCCGGTACGGGAAGGGCTCGCCCTGTATGCCGCCGCCGCCGAGGCGGGCGGTCTTGGCCTGCCGCTGCTTGAGGTGGGCACGTACTGCGGGCGCTCGACGATCCTGCTCGCCGACGCCGCCCGTGAGGCGGGTACGACGGCCGTCACGGTCGACCACCACCGGGGCAGCGAGGAGCAGCAGCCGGGCTGGGACTACCACGACGCGGAGACCGTGGACCCCGAGATCGGCCGGATGGACACGCTTCCCACCTTCCGTCGCACCCTGCACAGGGCCGGTCTGGAGGACCACGTCATCGCGGTCGTGGGCCGGTCCCCGCAGGTCGCGAAGGTGTGGGGTACGCCACTGGGACTGGTCTTCATCGACGGCGGGCACACCGACGAGCACGCGGCCGCGGACTACGAAGGCTGGGCGCCGCATGTCGCCGAGGGCGGACTGCTGGTGATCCACGACGTCTTCCCCGACCCGGTCGACGAGTGGACGGGCCAGGCGCCGTACCGCGTGTACCTGCGGGCACTCGCGTCCGGGGCGTTCACCGAGGTCTCGGTGACGGACTCGCTGCGCGTCCTGCGTCGCAGCGGGCCGGGGATCTGAGCGGCCCAGCTAGCATCGCCAGGGTGTCGTACGACGAGAACCAGCCTCCCGCTGCCCGGCCGCGCCGTATCGGGCGGGGCAATCTCACCATCGCGATCGCCGCGCTGGTGCCGACCGCACTGGCGGGGTGGCTGGTGTGGCAGACGATGAGCGGCCCGGAGGACAACGAGCCGCCGAAGGTGCTGCCGCTGCCGAGCGGGCAGGCCACGGCGGGCAAGCCGGGCGGCCCGGCGACCTCCCCGAGCCGCACCCCCGCCTCTCCCTCGAAGTCGCCCTCGAAGTCTTCGGACGGAGAGAAGGGCGGGACGGGGCCGCTGGCCGGGAAGGTCGTGGTCGTCGACCCCGGGCACAACTCCGGCAATTTCCAGCACACGAGCGAGATCAACAAGCTCGTGGACATCGGAACCAATCGCAAGGAATGCGACACCACGGGCACGGCCACCGCCGACGGTTACACCGAGGCCGAATTCACCCGCGATGTTTCACAACGTCTTCGCAGACTGCTGGAAAAGCAGGGCGCAACGGTTCAATTCACCCACGACAACAACCGGGCGTTCGGTCCCTGCGTCGACGAGCGCGCCCGGATCGGCAACAAGGCCGAGGCCGATGCCGTCATCTCCGTCCACGCGGACGGCGCGTCCGTCGGCGACCGCGGCTTCCATGTCATCCTTCCCGCCCTGGTCAAAGCGGGTGCCGCAGACACGACGAACATCGTCGGCCCCTCGCGTGAACTGGGGACAAGGATCGCCGGACGGTTCGTACGCGCGACCGGCAGCGCGCCCTCCAACTACGTGGGCGACGGCACCGGGTTGGACGTGCGCAAGGATCTGGGCGGCCTCAATCTGTCCACCGTGCCCAAGGTATTCATCGAATGCGGCAATATGCGTGACCCACAGGACGCCGCCCTGCTGAAAGACTCGGCGTGGCGCCAACTGGCCGCCCAGGGAATGGCGGACGGCATCGCCGGCTACCTCCAGGGGTAACTGCGATACCCGGCAGACGGCCGGATCGGGCAGACGATACATTCACCTCTACGATGGGGAGCCACCCCGAGCTCCGCGCCGTGCACACCGCCGCACCGGCGGCAGCGACGACCGCCCCGATGAGACGACCGACGAAGGACTTTTACGTGAACATCCGCTCCCTCACTCGAGGCGATGGCGTGGTGATCGGAGCAGCGGTGTTGCTGTTCATCGCCTCGTTCCTCGACACGTTCGACTGCTCCGGTTCCAACTGCGACGACGTGCCGACCGCCTGGGACAACGGTTCCCTGCTCCTGGGTGTCTACTTGGCGGGCATCATCGGCGCGGCACTGATCGTCACCTCCCGTGCGCTGCCGCAGCCGCCGAAGGTCATCGGCCTCGACCTCGGCCAGCTCGGTGTCGCCCTGACGCTCTTCACGGCGTGGAGCGCGCTCGGCGCGATCTTCGACCCGGCGGGCTCGCTGGACCTCGGCGACAGCGGCATCGACTCGGGCACCGGCCTCATCCTCGGCTTCATCGCGGCGCTCGCGCTCGCGGCGGGCGCGGTCTGCTCGCTGATCGTCCCGGCCTTCAAGGCGCCGCTCATGGGCGCCCCGAAGCCCCCGGCGACCCCGTACGGCGCGCAGCCGGGCGTCGCCGGAGCCGGTTACGGCTACCCGGGCGGCGGCCAGCCGCAGCCCTACGGCGCTCAGCCGGGTCAGCCCCAGCCCTACGGCGCCCAGCCGCAGCCGGGTCAGCAGCAGCCGGCTCCGGCCGCGCCGCAGCAGGCCGGTGCTCCGGCCGACTTCACGCCGTTCTGGTTCGCGGTGCCGGTGGCCCGTCCGCTGTTCGGCGAGGACGGTTCGCCGACCCCGATCGCCGAGCTCGCGCCCGGCACGTGGTACCTCGCTGTCGAGCAGCGCGGTCCGGGCCTGGTGGCCCAGACGCAGGACGGCCGCCGGGGTGTCCTGCAGGACACGAGCGGTATCCAGCGCGGCTGATCCCGCGCCCCGACCGAGCACGGCCCTTCGCCCTTCCGGGCGGGGGGCCGTTGTCGTACAGTCTGGCCCGACCTGACATACCGTCAGAAGGGATCGCGCCATGCGACTCGGGCTCGCACTCGGCTACTGGGGCCGCGGCCCCGACCCCGCCCACCTGGAGCTCGCGCGCGAGGCCGAACGCCTCGGCTACGACTCCGTGTGGACGGCCGAGGCCTGGGGCTCCGACGCCTTCACCCCGCTCACCTGGATCGCCGCGCACACATCCCGGATCCGCCTCGGCACGGCGGTCGCGCAGATGGCCGCCCGCACGCCGACGGCCACCGCCATGCACGCGCTCACCCTCGACCATCTCTCCGGCGGCCGGATGATGCTCGGGCTCGGGCTGTCGGGCCCGCAGGTCGTGGAGGGCTGGTACGGGCGCCCGTTCCCCAAGAGCCCGCTGACGGCGACCCGCGAATACGTCGACGTGATCCGCCAAGTCCTTCGGCGCGAGGCCCCCGTTGAACTGGCGGGCCGCTACCACTCCCACCCGTACCGCGGCGACGACGCCACCGGCATCGGCAAAGCCCTCAAGCCGATCACGCATCCCCTGCGCGCCTCGCTGCCGCTGCTGCTCGGCGCCGAGGGCCCGAAGAACATCGCCCAGACGACGCGCATCGCCGACGGCTGGCTCCCGCTGTACTGGTCCCCGCTGCGGACGGACGTGTACGAGGCCTCGCTCACCGGCCTTCCGGAGGGCTTCCTGATCGCCCCCATGGCCCGCGCCAAGGTCTGCGACGACGTCGCCGAAGGGCTGCTGCCGGTCAAGGCGATGCTCGGCTTCTACATCGGCGGCATGGGCCACGCGGCCCGTAACTTCCACGCCGACCTGATGGCGCGCATGGGATACGAGTCGGAGGCCCGGCACATCCAGCAGCTCTTCGCCGAAGGCCGCCGCGAGGAGGCGGTGATGGCGGTGCCCGACGCCTTCGCCGACGAGATCTCCCTCGTGGGACCGCGCGGCCGGATCGCGGAACGGCTGGAATTGTGGCGCAAGGGCGCGGTGACGGATCTGCTGGTGACCGCGCCGGACCCGCACACCCTGCGTGTGCTGGCCGAGCTCAACTGAGGTTTCACAGGCTCCCAAGCGGCAACCCGATGTGTATGAGCCTTAGTCGTCGGAACGGAACGCTGCAGGCCGCGAAGGTCATCACCATCGTGGCCGATGTCATGGCCGTCATCCTCGGCCTCTGGATCCTGATGTACCTACTGGACGCCAACCGCGCCAACGACCTGGTGAGCTTCATCCAGGACGTGGCCCGCTGGCTGGCCGGCTGGTCCTACGACCTGTTCACGTTCGACGAGGCGTGGGCGAGGGTGGTGGCCGGGTACGGCTTGGCGGCGGTGGTGTACCTGTTCGTGGGCCACGCGGTGGCGGGGCGTCTGCGGAGGTAGCGGGGTGCCGCTGCGCGGGGCTTGTTCCCCACCCCGCCCCTTCCCGAACTGGGGCTTCGCCCCAGACCCGTATGCGACCTTCGGCCGCATGTCCTCAAACGCCGGACGGGCTGAATAATTCAGCCCCTCCGGCGTTTGAGGAGCGGGGTCCGGGGCGGAGCCCCCGGCTACGGCCACCGCACCCCGCACCGCTAGCAGCAGTCCGGCGTCAGCCCCACCGGCAACCGCTCCCCGCTGAACACCGCCACCGTCGCCTCGTCGCCCCCCAGCGCCGCAACCGCCAGCAGCAGCGCCCCCGCCGTCCACGACGTGACCTCCTCCGGCCACACCGCGCGGTTCTCCTCGAAGACGTAACCCGTCCAGTACATCCCGTCCTCGGTCCGCAGATGCTGCACGGACTGCAGGATCTCCAGCGCCCGGTCGGACTCCCCCATCACCCACAGCGCCAGTGCGAGTTCGCAGCTCTCGCCGCCTGTCACCCACGGGTTGGGCAGCACACACCGCACACCGAGGCCCGGCACGACGAAGTCGTCCCACGACTCCTCGATACGGGACTTGGCCTCCGCGCCGGTCAGCGCGCCCCCGAGGACCGGGTAGTACCAGTCCATGGAGTAGTGGCTCTTGTCGAGGAAGCGCTCGGGGTGCTTGCGGATCGCGTGCGCGAGCGCGCCCGCCGCCAACTCCCAGTCCGGCTGCGGCTCCTCGCGCTCCTCGGCGATCGCCAGCGCGCACCGCAGCGCCTGGTGGACTGACGAACTGCCCGTCAGCAGCGCGTCGTTGACCGGTGTACCGTCCGCCTCGCGTTTCCAGCCGATCTGGCCGCCCGGCTGCTGCAGCTCCAGCACGAACTCGATCGCCGCGAACACGGCGGGCCACATCCGGTCGAGGAACACCTCGTCCCCGGTGGCCAGATAGTGGTGCCAGACGCCGACGGCGATGTACGCGCAGAAGTTGCTCTCGCGGCCGCGGTCGGTGGGCCGGCCGGCCTCGCCGTCGTGGTAGGCCGCGTACCAGGACCCGTCGGGGTTCTGGTGCCGCAGCAGCCACTCGTACGCACGGGCCGCCGCCTCGTGCTCACCGGCCGCGTCCAGCGCCATGGCCGCCTCGGTGTGGTCCCACGGGTCGAGGTGATGCCCCCTGAACCACGGGATCGCACCGTCCTCGCGCTGCATCGCGCGTATGCCCGCGACCGTCTCGGCGGCCTGCTCGGCGGTGAGCACTCCGGGCAGGACAAGGTGTTCCGTACGCCCGGGAGTTGTCACTTGGCAGCCACCGCAGGCAGGTGCGGCTTGGTCGCGTACGCCACGAAGCTCTTGCCGACGACCGGGTTGAGCGCCTGCTCCGCGAGCCGGGTGACCAGGGGCTTCTTCATGATGTCCCAGACCAGCAGCTTGTGGTACGCGCGGACCGGCAGCGCCTTGTCGTTGTCGACGCCGAACGCGCACTTGAGCCACCAGTACGGCGAGTGCAGCGCGTGCGCGTGGTGCGTGCCGTACGGCTTCAGTCCGGCTTCCTTCATCTTGCCGAGCAGCTCGTCGGCCTTGTAGATGCGGATGTGGCCGCCCTCGACCTCGTGGTACGCGTCGCTGAGCGCCCAGCAGATCTTCTCGGGCCCGTAGCGGGGCACGGTGACGGCGATCCGTCCGCCGGGCTTCAGCACCCGGACCATCTCGGCGAGGACGCCCTTGTCGTCGGGGATGTGCTCCATGACCTCGGAGATGATCACGACGTCGAAGGACTCGTCGGGGAAGGGGAGGTTGAGGGCGTCGCCCTCCATGGCGGTGGCGGTGGCGCCCTCCGGGGCCTCACCGGCCTCCTTCATCGCGGCGAACCACTTGGCGACCTCGCGGATCTCCTCGGCGTTCTGGTCGAGGGCGACGACCTGAGCTCCGCGCCGGTAGCACTCGAACGCGTGCCGCCCGGCGCCACAGCCGAGATCGAGCACGCGGTCGCCTGCGGCGAGCGGGAAGCGGGAGAAGTCGACGGTCAGCACGTGGACCTGCTTTCGCGGTCGGGGGTGGTTCGAGTTGCCGTGGCGGTGGCCGAGGGGGGCGGGGCCGGGGGCCTGCGGCCCGTGGCTGTGGCCGTGCGGGCGGGTGCCGTGGCCGGGCAGGTCCGGGCCGGGGGCCTGTGGCCCACATTTGTGGCCGCGGAGCGGCCGAGAGACCCGACCGCGGAGCGGGCAAAGACGCCGGTGCGCCGGACGCCGACTCGCGCCGTGGGCCTCCGGCTCACACATGTGGCCGCGGAGCGGCCGAAAGACGTGGCCGCGGAGCGGGCAGAGCTCACCGCGCAACCCCCCGTATCGCGCGGCCGCGTACCGCGATCGCCTCGCGGTACAGCTCCGCCGTCCCCTGCGCCGCCCGCGCCCAGGTGAAGCGCGCCAGCACCCGTTCCCGGCCCGCTCTCCCCAGCCGGGAGCGCAGTTCGGGGTCGCCCAGCAGCCGGCCCAGAGCCGCGGCGAGCGCGCCCGCGTCGCCCGGCGGGACGGCCAGGCAGGTCTCCCCGTCCGGCCCGGAGACCTCCGGGATCGCTCCCCCGGTCGTGGCGACCAGCGGCGTCCCCGTCGCCATCGCCTCGGCCGCGGGCAGCGAGAAGCCCTCGTACAGCGACGGCACACACGCGATCTGCGCGCCGCGTACGAGGTCGACGAGCTCCGCGTCGGTGATGCCCTTGACGAACCGGACCGCGTCCTGGAGCCCGTACCGCTCGATGAGCTGCGCGACCGGCCCGTCCTCGGCCCGCTTGCCGACGACGACGAGGTGCGCGGCCGGGTTCTCCGTACGGAGCTTCGCGAGCGCTTCGACCAGGTGCACGAGGCCCTTGAGCGGGACGTCCGCGCTGGAGGTGGTGACGATCCGGCCGGGGACCTCCGCGACCGCGAGGTTCGGCGACCAGAGATCCGTGTCGGCCCCGATGTGGACGACCCGGACTCGCTCCGGCCGTACACCGAGGTGGTCGACGATCTCCTGCTGCGAGGAGCCGGAGACGGTCAGTACGGACGGCAGCCGCCGCGCGACCCGCTTCTGCATCCGCGTGAAGCCGTACCAACGCCGTACGGAGGCCCGCCGCTTCCAGCCCTCCGCGGCGTCGATCTCCAGCTGCCGGTCGACGGTGATGGGGTGGTGGATCGTGGTGACCAGGGGAGCGCCGAGGTCGCCGAGCAGCCCGTAGCCCAGGGTCTGGTTGTCGTGGACGACGTCGAACTCGCCGCGCCGCGCGGCCAGATGACGCCGCGCGCGCAGCGAGAAGGTCAGCGGCTCGGGAAAGCCCCCGGTCCACATCGTCGCGACTTCGAGCGCGTCGATCCAGTCGCGGTACTCGCCGCGCTTCGGGGTGCGGAAGGGGTCCGGGCTGCGGTACAGATCGAGGCTGGCGAGCTCGGTGAGCGGCACACCCTCGTCGAGTACGGGATAGGGCTGGGCGCCGATCACTTCGACGCTGTGACCGAGGCGGGCGAGTTCGCGCGAGAGGTGGCGTACGTAGACGCCCTGGCCGCCGCAGAAGGGGTTGCCCTTGTAGGTGAGGAGCGCGATGCGCAGCGGCTCGTCACCGCCGCCGGACCGACCCGTACGAGGGCCGGCCTCTATGGCCTCAGCGGTCACCCACGGCCCCCTTCTCACTGCGTTTTCGCCGGAGCGTAACCGCTCACGCTAATCTAGAACAAGTTTCAGACTTGATCGCTCAAGGAGCTTCGAATCTACCGGCAGGTAGCGCCGCTGTAAGAGCCGGATCAGGTGATTCGCGCCACGACGGGCACGCTGCCATGCTGTGCGATCCGGACTCGTGCGTGGAACGGGAAACATGACAGCGGAAGCCAAGTCGGCGGGGCCTGCGTCGCCGCCCCTGACAGAACGCCAGGAGGCGCGCCGCCGTCGCATCCTGCACGCCAGCGCGCAGCTGGCCAGCCGCGGCGGCTTCGACGCGGTGCAGATGCGCGAGGTCGCCGAGGCCGCCGGGGTCGCGCTCGGCACGCTCTACCGTTACTTCCCCTCCAAGATCCATCTGCTGGTCGCGACCATGCAGGACCAGCTCCAGCACATGCACACGACGCTGCGCAAACGCCCCCCGGCCGGTGACAGCGCGGCGGAGCGCGTCTCCGAGACGCTGATGCGGGCCTTCCGCGCGCTGCAGCGCGAGCCGCACCTCGCGGACGCGATGGTGCGGGCGCTGACCTTCGCGGACCGCAGCGTGAGCCCCGAAGTGGACACGGTCTCCCGGCAGACGACGGCGATCATCCTCGACGCCATGGGCCTGGAGAACCCGACGCCCGAGCAGCTGTCCGCGGTCCGCGTGATCGAGCACACCTGGCACTCCGCGCTGATCACCTGGCTGTCGGGGCGCGCGTCGATCGCACAGGTGAAGATCGACATCGAGACCGTCTGCCGTCTGATCGACCTGACGACTCCGTCGGCACCGTCGAGGCCGGCTACGCCGGGGCGCGCCCGCTAGAGAGGCCTGACCGGCGCACGCGGTCGCGCACGCCGGGCGTTCACTCCCGGCCTGTGCGCCCCTCTTGCCACCCCTTTGGCTGGATCTCCGTGCTCCTCGCGGCGCAACGCCGACCACAATGTTCGCGTGCTGCACGGAGCAAACCGGTGGGTTGGAGCTGAGGGGGCGAAACGTGATCCGGGTACTTCTCGTGCACGACGAGGGTCTGCTGCGCTCGGCGCTGGCGGACAGGCTCGCCCATGAGCCGGACCTGGAGGTCTCCCATGCGCCGTGGCGCACCGCGCCGGGGCTCGCGCGTTCGCTGGCGCCCGACGTCTGCGCCGTCGACCTGGAGTGCGCGGACTCGTACGGCATCGCGCCGCTCGGTGAGCTGCGCGGGCGGCGCAAGGGAGCCGCGAGCGGCCGGCTGCTGGTACTCGCCAGCGCAAACCGGCCAGGTCCTCTCCGGCGCGCGGTCGAGGCACACGCCATCGGCTACGTCGACAAGGAGGGCACTCCCGAGCGCCTGATCGCGGCGATCCGGCAGGTGGCGCGGGGGGAGCGCTTCGTCGACCACTCCCTGGGCTTCAGCTTTCTCAAGGCGGCCGAGATGCCGCTGACGAGACGGGAGTTGAGTGTGCTGTCACTCGCGGCCGAGGGAGCCTCGATCGCCGACATCGCGAGCAGTCTCCATCTGTCCAGCGGCACGGTGCGCAATTACATGGCGGCCATCACCCGCAAGACGGGGGCGCGCAACCGGGTCGACGCCATAAGGATCTCCCAGGGGGAGGGGTGGGTGTGAGGCTTCGGAACCGGTGAGCTCGGAGCCGGTCAGCTCGCGGTAGAAGGAGGAGCGGGCGAGCAGTTCCTCGTGGGTGCCGCACTGCGTGTGCGTACCGTCCATGAGCAGGACGCACCCGGCCCGCCGCGCCGAGCCGATCCGGTGCGCGACGACGATGAGCGTGCCGCCCGGGCGGGCGGCGAACGCCCGCTCCGCCAGGGCCTCGGCCGCCGGGTCGAGATGGCAGGTCGCCTCGTCGAGGAGGACGAGGGGCGCGGGCGCCACATGGGCGCGGGCGAGCGCGAGCAGCTGACGCTCACCGGCCGACAGGGCTCCGGGGTCGAGCTTCGCGTCGAGCCCGCCGAGCCGTTCGACGAGCCCCAGCGCGCCGACGGCCGTGCAGGAGGCGAGAAGCGCGGCGGCGGTGGGCGGCTCGGGGCACAGGTAGCCGAGGTTCTCGCGCACGGTGGCGGTGAAGACGTACGCCTCCTGCGGTACGAGAACCCGCTCGCCGCCGAGCGCGATCTCCCCGCGGTCGGGCCGCAGCACCCCGGCGATCAGCGCGGCAAGCGTGGACTTGCCAATGCCGCTCGGACCGGCGACGACGAGGTGCCCGCCGTACGGGACGTCCAGATCGAGCCCTTCGACGACGGGGGCGGCACCCGGCCCGTAGGCGAAGGTCACCCCGCGCAGCCGGACCGCCTGCTCCGCTCCCCGCGCCGGGGACACCGCACCCGGCTGCCGCTCCCCCTCGGCGGTGAGCCGGCGCAGGACGACCGCGAGCCGCGCGCCCGAGGTCCCGAGGCCCTGCATCAGCGCCTGAAGGGCGGGCAGGAGGGACTGACTGAGATAGGCGAGGGCGCCGACCAGCGCACCCGCACTCACCCCGTGTGTGAGCAGCCAGGGAGCCGTGACCAGCAGCAGCACGACGGGCAGACGGCCGCCGATGCCCACGGCCAGAACGCGCAGGGTGCCCCAGCGCGCCAGCGCGCGGGCGGCCCGGTACTCGTCGGCGAACCGTACGCGGGCGTCAGCGATCACCCGCTCCTCCGCCCCGGCCGCGGTGATGTCCCTCAACCCCGAGGTCAGCGCGCCCAGTTCGGTGGCGATCGCCTCGTCGGCGACGAGAAAGGCCTCCTGTCTGCGCGCCATCGGGCGCAGGGTCAGCGCGAAGAGCGTCAGCCCGGCGAGCAGGGGCGGCGTGACGACCAGGAGCAGTACGGGCGCCAGCGAGAACAGTCCGGCCAGGGCTCCGGCGGCCGTGAAAGCGAAGGTGCGCGAGACCAGGACCAGGCCCGCGAAGGTGTCCCGGGCGATCTCCACCTGGTGGGTCAGCCGGGACACGGCAGCGTCGTCCCCGTCGCGCAGCGCCCGGTCGACCACCCGTCGTACGAGTGCGTCCCGCACGGGCTCCACGAGGTCGGCGACCACCCGGTGGACCCTGCCGGTGCCGTACGCCCCGAGGACGACGGCGAGCGCGGCGGCGGCCAGCCAGCGCAGACCGTGGACGGGGTCGTGGGCAAGGAAGCCGCCGTCGACGGCGCGGGCGAGGGCGTAGCCGAGGAGGAAGGTCTGCCCGGCCTCCAGCGCGGACCAGGCGGCGAGGCGTACGAGCACGGAGGGCCGGGCGCGCAGGAGCCGGAGCTCACTCATCGAACACCGCCCGGTACTCCGGCAGTTGCCAGAGCTCGGCGTGCGGGCCGACCGCGCGGACGCGCCCCTCGTCCAGCCACACCACGAGGTCCGCGCGGGCGGCGGTCGGGGCGCGGTGGGCGACGATCAGCCGGGTCCGGCGGGCCCCCGCGAACAGGGCCTGGGACACCTTGCGCTCGGTGGCGGAGTCCAGGCTGGAGGTCGCGTCGTCCAGGATGAGCAGCCGCCCGTTGTGCGCGAACGCCCGTGCCAGGCCGAGGCGTTGGGCTTCGCCACCGGACAGCGGCGCGGCGGTGCAGGGCGTGTCGTAGCCGAGGGGCAGACGGCGTACGAAGTCGTCGGCACAGGCGGCACGCGCGGCCTCCCTCACGGCCTCGCCCGCGGGCGGGTGGGAGCCGAAGGCGATCGTGCCCGCGACGGTTCTGCCGAGCAGCGCCGGACGGGCGAAGGCATGGCCGACCTCGCGGCGCAGCGCGTCGCGGGAGAGCGACGTCAGCGGGACGCCGTCGATGAGGACGGCGCCCGCGTCGGGGTCCGCCAGCCGTCCGGCAACGGCGGCCAGCGCGGACTTGCCGCTGCCCGAGCGCCCCACGACGGCGGTGACCGAGCCGCCCGGAACCACCAGATCGATGCCGCGCAGCCCGCGCCGAGCTACGCCCTTGAGCTGCAACTCACCCTTGCCGGGCGGGAGCTGACGCGATCCGTACGTCATCGCGGGGGCTTCGAGGATCTCCGCGAGCCGTCCGGCGGCTGTCCGGCCGCGCACCAGGCCGTTCAGCTGCCCCACCAGTACGCCGGTGCCGGTGGCGAGCACCCCGTACCGCCAGGCGGCCAGCATTCCGCCGACGCTCAGAGCGCCGTCCGCGAGGCGTAGCCCGGCGACGGCCAGCACGGTGAGCTGGAGCAGCGGCAGCAGAGCGGCGGCGCGGGCGGTCGAGCTGCCCAGGATGCGCCACATCAGCCGCCCCTGGCGGGTCAGTTCGGGCAGCGGCGCGAGAATGCGGGCCGCGTCGCGCTCCTGCGCACCGGCCGCGGTGATCGTGCGGATGCCTCGTACCGCTTCAGCCAGGAGTCCCGCGATCTCGCCCTGGGCCGTGAGATAGCGGGCGCTGCTCTCGCCGGAGGCCCGGATGAACATCCTGAGCAGCAGGGCGAGCAGCGGCATTCCGGCGATGACCACGAGTGCTGTCCACGCGTCGGTGAGGGCGAGTGCGACGAGGCCGCCCACGGGCGTGAGTACGGCGGCGAGCGCGGCGGCCAGCGCGGTCGGTACGGTTCCGGCCTGCGCGGCGTTCCCCGTGAGCCGGGCCACTACCTCACCGGAGGACAGGCGCTGCTCGGGTCCGGCAGCGAGGACATGCCCGAGGACCCGTGCCCGTATCCAGGCGGTGGTACGGGCGTTGGCGCTTGCGGTGACGAGCCCGTCGACCGCGCCGAGCAGCACGGACAGGGCGGTGAGACCGGCGCAGAGGGCGAGCCATGGACCGGCGTCCGCGCGAGCCCCGGCTCCGGTTGCGGTTGCGGTTCCGGCTCCGGCTCCGGTTCCGGTTCCGGCGAGCAGGAGGTCGAGGGCGTGGCCGAGCACCGCGGGCAGTGCGAGCCCGGCGGCGGCCGAGGCGCAGGTCAGCAGCAGGACGAGGACGGCACGCGGCGCGCCGCGCCGGACGATCTCCCGGAGGAACATGCAGGACTCCTACGTCGCTGCGGTAGATGCGGCCCCAGGTGGCCGGTGAGCGGTGCCACCCGGGGCCGCGATCCTCAGTCGATCAGAGGCAGAGCAGGTTGCTGTGCGAGCTGTGCTTGTCACAGAGCAGCAGGCTGACGCTGCTCTCGCCGCCGTGGCCGCCGCCGTCGGTCTCGGGGACGTCCATCGTCTGCAGGTCGAGAAGTGCCATGGTGATCTCCTTGTTCATGGGGACAGTTGAAATGCGTAGTGCGTGGTGCGTGGTGCTCTTTTGCTCGACCCCTCACGGGGTCGTTCGAGGAGCCGCCTTCGGTGGCGGCAGGAAGGGCAGCCGTGCGGGCCGTTCGTGATGGCCCAGCGCGGCGCCGAGTGCGAGCAGGACGCCCGCGGCTCCTGTGGCGAGGTCCATGGAGAGCCGCATCATCTGGTCGCCGGGGAAGGCGAGTTCGCCGCTGTACGGCACGGCATACCAGTCGAGCGCGGCGATCTGGGCGTCCAGGTGCGGTCGCGGGGCGCGCGTCCGGGCCAGATGAAGCACCATCCCGGCGCGCCCGTTGAACAGCCCGGGCTGCGCGTAGTAACGCAGCCGCGCGGCGGGCAGTATCGCCTCGCGGGCGCGGGCGAACTCCTCGTCGTGGCGATGGGCGAGAAAGTCGTCGAGGACCGCGCCGATTCCGGTGCTGCCCGCGCCGAGATACGGCATGGTGCGTGCACCCTCGTCCACCAGCAGGGTTCCGGTGCGGTCAGGTACGCAGGTGGCCAGATCCCGGCGCAGGGCCCGGGCGGCCTCGTCGAGAAGGGCCGGGTCGCCCGTCGACTCGTACAGCCGCAGAAAGAACAGGGCGGGCCCGCTCGCGCCGCGCAGCAGCCCCGCGCGCCTGCCGCGCCCGGGCGGCTGCGGCCGGTCGATGAGGACGGACGCGGCCTGAAGCGCCTGCGCGCGCAGCCCGAGCCGGTCGAGTACGAGACCGATACCGGCCAGTCCTCCGTGGAGGTCGGGGGCGAGGCGCTGCCACTTCTCGTCCATCACGCGGCCGACGAGTTCGACGGCGCGCTCGCGGTGGCCGAGCCGGCCGAGGACGTCGGCGACGCCGGCCAGCCCGTCGTAGAGCCCGAGCGGGGTACCGGACGGGGGCGGGTCCGTATGGCTCAGCAGCCACTCCTCACCCGCCTCGTAGCGCTCGGCGCCGGTCTCGGCGAGGGCGTACAGCACCCCGGCGGCGCCGTGCGCCAGGCCGAGTCCGCCTCCGTCGCCGAACTGCGCGATGTCGCCGGGAAAGAGCCGGTCCTCGCGCTCGGGTGTGGCGGAGGCGAGGATCGCGCGCACCATGGAGTCGCGGCTCGCGGGCCAGTCCTGTACGGGCACGGGCAGATAGCGGTCCCGCGGCGCCGATAGGGAAGCGCCGCCCCCGGCGACGGGCTCCCCTTGTCGCTGCTCTTGTCGCTGCTCTTGTCGCTGCCCTTCTCGCCGCCCGCCTCGTACGACCTCCACCGCCTCCGCAAGGAAGCCGTCCGGCAGGTCCGGGAACAGCTCCCCCGCGACCTCCGCAAGGTGCGCCGCCTTGTGCCGGTCCACCACCAGCAGCGTCGTCATCGGCACGAAGAGGGCGAGCCGCAGACAGGCGAGCGCGTAGCGGTCCACCTCGAAGCCGACGCGGTCGCCCGGCGCGACGAATCCCGGGTGGGCCATGGCCTGGCCCCGATGCTCCTCGACCGGTGTCGCCGCCTCGAAGTCGAGCAGCCGTACGGAGTCGTCGTCCGGATCGACCATGATGTTGAACATGTGCAGGTCGTTGAAGACGAGACCGCGACCGTGCACGGCCGCCACGGCCTCCTCCACCGCGTGCAGCACCCCCAGCGCCCAGCGGGTGTAGTCGGCGACCGCCGCCGGGTCCGGCTCGACGGCCAGCAGCGGATGGCGCTCGGCGAAAAAGGAGTTGAGCGTCCGGCCGGGCAGGAAGTCCATGACGAGGAAGCGGTGGTCGCCGAGGGTGAACCAGTCCCGCGCCCCGGGAGCCACGCCCAGGCCGCCGAGCCGCTCCAGCGCGGCCCGCTCGCGCTCCAGCCGCGTGACGGCGTCCGCCCCGTCCGCGGCGAGCCCGGCGTGGGGCCGCGCCTCCTTGAGTACCACCTGCTCACCGGTCCGCAGATCGGTACCCGCGTACACGCCCCCGCCGTTGGAGAAGTGCAGGGCACGCTCGATGCGGTACGGCAGATCCTGGGTGGTGGTCGCGTTGCGCGCCGCGAGCTGGGGTTCGAGGAAGGGGGGCAGCGTCACCCACTCGGGCAGCCGGAAGACCGGATCCCTGCGGTCGGGCACCAGCACGCCCTCGGCGTTCTCGATCGCGGGCACGAGCGCGCCCGAGCCGGCTTCGTCGACACAGTGCCGCTTGGCGAAGCCTCCGTACCGTACATAGAGCGGGCCTTCCATCCAGCGGAGATCCGTGAGGATGTACGGGCCCGGTTCGCCCGCGAGCTCCTGGCCCAACTCGTCCAGAATCAGCTGGAGTTCGGACTCGTCCGCCGGATAGATCGTGGCGAACTTCCCGCTGGAGCCGCGGCCCGCATACTTGGAGTTGCGCAGGTGCAGCGGCTGCCGTCCGGGGACGAACTTGAAGGGGACGGAGCGCGGGACGCAGTAGTCCCACACTCTGGCCGCCGTCTTCTCGGCGTTGTCCAGAGTGGCCGAGACATGGATCTTCCAGCCCTGAAGCGGGCGGGCCGTGCCCACCGGGCTGATGTGGAGCCAGTCCCCGGAGAGGAAACGCCGCCACCCTTCGGGGACCGGGCGCCGCGCCGCTTCGAAGAGAGGGACGCTCTCCCCCGCATCCCCCTGCTCCGCTCTGCGGGACGGCCCGCGCACGGAGGACAAGCGGTCAGGGGTCTCGTAGAAAATCCTGTCCGCAAGACAGAAGACCTCATACCGCTTGTCCATCGTGCTTCCCCCCGTCGGCGACGTGGCAACGAGATTTCCACGGCGTCCGGGGGCCGGACAGTCACGCATGTCACGAGATCACCGTGCGATACGCACGAGTCAACCTCTGTTCGAGCGGCGGGAGTTCGACTACGGGCGCTCGGGCGCTCGGGTCTGCTCGGTTACTCCTCCGGCGGGAAGACCGGCTCCCCGCTCTCCAGCAAGGTGATCGCGATCGCCTCCACCGGGCAGTTCTCCGCGGCCGCGAGGATCCGCTCATTGGCGTCGGCGTCCTCGGCCACCGGATGCGACTGCCGCCCCGAGTCGAGCTTGAAGCCGTCCGGGGCGTGCCCCACACACATGCCGGAGCCGATGCACACGCTCCGGTCGACCTCGACGTGCCAGCGGTCCCCCATCAGTTCTCTCCGTATCCGGAGGGCAGATGGATCATCTTGTGCTCCAGGTACTCGCCGTACCCCTCGGGCCCGAACTCCCGCCCCAGACCGGAGTTCTTGTAGCCGCCGAACGGACCGAGCATGTCGAGACTGAACGTATTGATGTTGTACGTCCCCGTCCTGACCTGCCGCGCGAAGTCGATGCCGCGCTCGACGTCGGCCGTCCAGACGCTGCCGCTGAGCCCGTAGTCGGAGTCGTTCGCGATCTTCGCGGCCTCGCTCTCGTCGCCGTACGGCAGCAGACAGATGACCGGCCCGAAGATCTCCTCGCGGGCGATGCGCATGGAGTTGTCGACCCCGCCGAAGAGGGTCGGCTCGACGTACCAGCCCTGTTCGAGACCGGCCGGCCGGCCGCCGCCGGTGAGAATCTTGGCGCCCTCCTCCTGGCCGATCCGGATGAAGTCGAGCGAGCGCTGCTGCTGGCGGCGGGCCACGAGCGGCCCGACCTGGGTCGCCGGGTCGAGCGGGTCGCCGACCACCAGCGCGGAGGCGGCAGCGGCGAACGCCTCGGCGAACTCGTCGTAGCGACTGCGCGGCGCGAGGATACGGGTCTGGGCCACGCACGCCTGCCCGTTGTTCATCCAGGCCGCGGGCACGATCCCGGCGACCGCCGACTCCAGATCCGCGTCCGGCAGGATCACGGCGGCCGACTTGCCGCCGAGCTCCAGGGTGACGCGGGTCAGATTGCGCGAGGCGACCTCCATGACCCGCTTGCCCGCGTCGACGGACCCGGTGAAGGACACCTTGTCGATCCCGGGGTGCCCGACCAGATACTCACTCACCTCACGGTCCGCGGGCAGGATCGACAGAACACCCGCCGGAAGCCCGGCCTCCGTGGCGATCTCGCCGAGGATGTACGAGTCGAGGGGCGACTCGGGCGACGGCTTGAGCACGACCGTACAACCGGCGAGCAGCGCGGGCCCGAGCTTGGCGGCGGCGGTGAACTGCGGCACGTTCCACGGCACAACCGCCGCGACGACCCCAACGGGCTCCCGCCGCACCAGAATCGGCCCCAGCACCCCGTCCCGCCGCTCCTCGTGCGCGTAACCCCGCGCGACGGTGATGGCCGCGTCCCACACCATCATCGCGCCGAGCGCCTGCGCGAGCACGCTCCAGGAGTACGGGGAGCCGTTCTGCGAGCTGATGGACCGGGCGATCTCCTCATGCCGTACGGCGATCGCGTCCTTGATCCGCGACACGACGCCGATCCGCTCCTCCAGGCTCATCCGCGGCCACTGCCCACGCTCGAACGCCTCCCGCGCGAGGGCCACGGCCCGGTCGACATCCGCCGGGGAGGCATGCGGCACGCGCCCGATGACCTGCTCGGTGTGCGGCGAGACGACCTCGATGGCGTCGCCGCCGAGGGGATCGGTCAACTCCCCGCCGATGAACAGCTTTCCGTGTTCCACAAGCTCGGTCATGGCTGCTGCCTCCCGGGGCCCCGGCGTTTCTGACACTGTTTCAGAACTGATACCAGTTCTAGTTCGAGTAGTCCACGGCAGGGACGAACGAACCCCCGACCGGCGCCCCGGCCCTGAGCACCGCACTCGTGCTACTCGCCTTCCAGTGCCGCCACCAGCTGAGACAGGTTGCCGCCGGCCACGACGAGGGCAAGGTGGTCGTGGTAGTCCCGACTGCTGACGATCAGACCGTCGCGGACCCGCAGCACCTGGATGTTGGAGGCCTCGAAGGTCCGTCCGGTCAGCCGGTGGCGCACGTGGTAGTCGAACTCGGCGACTACCACCTCCGCGTCGTCGGTTTCCCGGACGACCACGTTCGCTGGGGTCAGCTCCACGGGCGAACTTGCGGCGACCTGAGCGAACCGCTCCTCAAGTGCGGCCCGCCCCTCGACCCGGCGCGGACCGACCGGCTCGAAGACCGTCTCCACCACGGCGTCCTCGGCATAGAGTTCGGCGAGCTCCGTGAACCGCCCCGCACCGATGCCCTCGATCAGCTTCTGGAAGACCTCGCGCGGTGACAGCGTTTCAGGCATGACAAACCTCCGGTGGGATCCACGCTAGAATCGGACTAGCGACTCCGTTTTCACGATACGGACTGGAGACTCCGGTTGTCCAGGGTGGTTCCGCCGTCGACGGCGAAGGGATGGGAGAGGGATGGGTGGCGCTCAGGAGCGCCCGCTGCGGGCGGACGCGGTCCGCAATCGGGCCAGGCTGCTGGATGTCGCCACGGAGGTGTTCACCACCCGCGGCGTCGGCGTGCCGACCGAGGAGATCGCCCGCATCGCCGGGGTCGGAGTCGGCACGCTCTTCAGGCATTTCCCGACCAAGGAGGCCCTGCTGGAGGCGGTGATGGTGCGCAGACTGGAGGAAATGGCGTCCCAGACGGCGCAGTTGGCTGCCGAGGCCGAGCCCGCCGACGCCTTCTTCGCCTGCTTCCGTCTGGTGGTGGATCAGTCCGCGGGCAAGAACGAGTTCGCCCAGGCACTCGCCGCGGCCGGGGTGAACGTACACGCGTCCCTGCAGGAACCGACCATGGAGATCCAGGCCCGGCTGGCCGATCTGCTGACCGGGGCGCAACAGGCGGGGGCGGTCCGCCCGGAGTTGGGCCTGCCGGAGTTCATCGCCCTCCTGGCCGGCGTCGGCAGGGCGATGGAACAGCTCGCAGCGGATGCGGCGGCCCGGGAGCGGATCTTCGAGGTCGTCTTCGACGGGCTGCGGCCACACTGAATCACCTCAGGCTGATACTGAGCTGAAATCGAGTTCGCGGCGCTCCAGTTCCTGACGGAGGCGGGCGAGTGCCCGGTGCAGCGTGCTCTTGACCGTGCCGGTCGACGAGGGCGGCGGCCGTCTCTTGCGTGGATATCTGCTCCCAGTGGCGCAACAGGACGACGCTGCGCTCCTCGGGGCGAGCACTTTGAGGGCGTCCTACAAGTTGCAGCGAGTGGTCATGCCCGTCGCCGGGCCCACCAGCACGCCGCCGGGCCAGGAAAAGGGGACCTGCAGAAGTCAACCGCTGCGGTCACTCCCCGGCTGCGTCGAGGCAGATCTGCGCCAGTTCACGCGGCTGGGAAACTCACCACAGGCGGGGAGACATGAGGTATCACTGGCCAGGTGACCGACAAGCTTGACCAGCACACCGAAGCCTTGCTGCGCCTGCTGCGTGAGGGCGCGGACGAGGACGCGTTCCTCGGCCTGGGCGCACCGGCCCCGCAGGTCGAGGACGCCCTGGAGGTACGGGCCCGGCTCGTCGCGCAGTCACGGCGCGAGGCCGCGCTGGCCGCGCTGTACGAGACGGCGGGCGACCTCGCCTCGCTGCGTGACCTCGAGGAGGTCCTCCAGGCCATCGTGCGCCGCGCCCGCACTCTCATCGGCACCGATGTCGCGTATCTGCTGCTGTACGACCCCGAGCGCGGCGACACCTATGTGCGGGTCACCGACGGCATCCACACCGAGGCCTTCAAGAACGGGCGGCTCGCGGTCGGCGCATGTCTCGGGGGCCTGATCGCCGAGACCGCCCGGCCTTACCACACCGCCGACTATCCGAACGACGCACGCTTCGCGCACTCCGACTATGTCGACGGCGTCGTCGGGGCAGAGGGACTCGTCGCCATCCAAGGGGTGCCGCTGAAGTCCGGTGATCAGGTCTACGGGGTGCTGTTCGCCGCCAACCGGCGCGTGCGGCCGTTCGCCCCCGAAGAGGTCGACCTGCTCATCTCGCTGGCCAACCACGCCGCCCTCGCGATCGAGAACGCCACGCTCTTCGAAGAGGTGCAGCGGGCCGCGACCGTCCACCAGCGGCTGACCGCCGTGGCGCTGGAGGGCGGCGGCACGGCGGGGCTCGCGCGCACGCTGGCCGAGGTGCTCGGCGGCAGCGTCTTCGTCCTGGACGCTCACGGCCGCCGGCTCGCCGCGGCGGGCGAGGCTCCGCTGCCCGATCCCGTTCCGCGCTGCAAGGGCAACGGCAGCAGACGTCTCGTTCTCGACGACGACGCGGCGTGTGTCACCCCGATCGTGGGGGGCGGCGAGCAGCTCGGCACCCTGCTGCTCGTACGGCACCGGCTCGACGCCTCCGACGTCCAGGCCCTGGAGCGGGCCGCCCAGATCGCCGCGCTGATGCTGCTGAGCGAACGCACGGTCGCCCAGGCCGAGCAGCGGCTGCGCGGCGAAATCCTCGACGACCTCCTCGGCGCCCCGCACCGCGACCCCGAAGGCCTCCGCCGCAGGGTGGCACTCGTCGGCCTCGATCTGGACCGCGGCCATGTGGTGCTCGCGGCACGCTGCCGCGACGGCGACCGCCGTCGCCAGGTCACGGACGCCGCGGGCCGCTACGCCCTGCGGCTCGGCGGGCTGGCGGGGGAGTACGGTGGCAACACGGTCGTCGTCCTGCCGGGCGGCCCGGGCGCGGGCGAGGCGGCGCGGGCGCTGACTGCCGTACTGACCCAGGGGGCGGGCCGGCCGGTGACAGTCGGCGGCGAGAGCGCGGGCCCCGGCGCGGCGGCCCTGGTCGAGGCACACCGGGATGCCGCGCGCTGCCTCGATGTGCTCTTCGCCCTCGACCGGGACGGTGAGGGCGCCTGCCGCGACGAACTCGGTATTTACGGACTGCTGTTGAGCCACGCGGGACGGGCCGAACTGAACCGCTTCGTGGAACGCACGGTGGGGCCGCTGCTCGCGCACGACGAGGCGCGCGGCAGTGAACTGGCCCGTACCGTGCTGACCTACTTCGGCTGCGACGGGTCTCTCGCGCGCACCGCCGGGGCCCTCTACGTCCACGTCAACACGCTGTATCAGCGCATCGACAAGGTGGGCGCGCTACTGGGCGCGGACTGGCGCCACGGCGACCGCGCCCTTCAGGTACATCTGGCGCTCAAGCTGCACCTCACGGGAAGCTGACACCGGCCAGCCGCTCGGCGACGGTCTTGGCGTGGGAGCCCATGAGAATCGTGTAGTGGTTGGAGCCTTCGACGAACTCGGCCTGCAGGCCGGGCACTTCGCGCGCCCAGTGCTCGACGAGCGGCGCGGGCAGCATCGCGGGCTCCTGCCCGAGCAGACCGAGCGGGGAGTACAGCAGCAGAGTGGGTACGGCGAGCCGGCCGAGGTCCGCGGCGAAGGCATCGGCGGAGCCGAGCAGATCCCGACCGTCCTGCCGCACGGCATCCTCGCGGGCCTTGGAACGGCGCGCGCCCTGCGGTCCGGTGAGGTCGTAGCGCACGTATGCCTCGATGTCCGGGCTCCAGTCCGGGCCGAGCGCCGGATGTGCGCGGAAGAAGTCCACGTACGCCTGGTCGCTCTCGTAGGTCCGGGAGAGCCGGGCGATGGCCGGGCCGAGCGTGAGGTCGAGGATCGCGTCCGGGTCGACGCCCTCGGGCGCGGGCAGCGGCAGACCGCCGTCGACGAGCAGCAGCCGGTCGAAGAGTTCGGGCCGGCGGGCGGCCGCGCGCAGCGCGATGTACGCGCCCATCGAGTGCCCGGTCAGCGCGACCGGGCCGTCGTCGCCCAACTCCTCGGCGGCGCGGCAGAGATCCGCGGCATGCCAGTCGATGCCGTACGGGCCCGGCGTGCCGGAGCTGCCGCCGCGGCCGCGCAGATCCAGTGCGTACAGGCTCCACTCGGCGGGCAGCTGCCGGGCCACCGCCCGGAAGGCCATCCCTGAGGCGCTGATGCCGTGCGCGGCAACGGCGGTGCGCGATCCGCTGCCGAAGCGCAGCACTCGCAGTGTGCCGCCCTCGACGGGCAGGTCTATCGCGGTCGGCTCAGTCATCATTTCTCCCGGTCGTGTTCGGCGGCGCCGACGAGCGCCAGTGCGTAGCCGCTGAAGGTGTCGGCGATCTGCTCGGGGGTGTAGGGCTGGTTCGGGCGGTACCAGTGGGCCACCTGGCGTCCCATACCGACGATCGCGGCGGCCGCCAGCAGCGGATCGGCCGCGGTGAACTCTCCGCCGCGTACGCCCTCGTCGAGCAGCGCGAGCAGCAACTGCCGGGACTGCTCGCGCAGTGCCAGCGAGGGCGCGGCGGCCTCGCTGCCCAGGACATGCAGCTCGGCATTGGCGACCCGCGCCAGCTGCGCGTACTCGGCATGCGCCAGTACATGCGCCCGCACCAGCGCCGCCAGCTTCCCGGCGGGGCCGCCGCGGGCCGTGACCAGCGCATGCTGCAGCCGGCCGTGCAGCTCCTGATGGCCCAGCAGCACCAGGTCGGCCAGCACATGCTCCTTGGAGCGGTAGTGCGAGTACAGGGTGGCCGAGTTGATCCCCGCCCTGGCCCCGATGTCACGGATGGACGTTCCGCTGAAGCCCTTCTCGGCGAACAGCTCAAGACCGGCCGCGAGAATCCGCCCCGCGGTGCCTGGCGGGACGGCCCGCGGGGGCAGCCCGGCAGACGCGTCCGCGGATCGTGCCCGCTCCGGCATGCGGTCCCCCATCGTTTGATTGGGAGAATCTAACAATGATGCTCAGTGTTGGGAACGCTTGACGGGGCGCGGAGCCAATCAATTGATTGGCTCGGGGAGGTCCCCGACCAGGTGGCTGAACACCAAGCATCGCCCAGTACTGGATTTCGGGAGAAACCGTCACAGTTGCCTGTTCTCGGTCAGATCCTCGGCCGCACGGCCGCCGGGGACCACCCCCTTCACCAGCAGGGGGACCTGAGCCTGCCGTTCCCGCACGTGCCCGGAGTCTCCGGGCAATAATCGAGGCATGGCATCACCGCCCAGCATCCCGGATCTCCGCCGCGCCAAGTTCGCACGTCGGCTGCCCAGCGAGCTCTTGGCACTCACCGGTCCCAGCCGGGGCATCGTGCACCTGCCCCTGCACCTGGCCTGGTCCGGGCTGACCCAGTTCGACCTCGACCAGCCCCGCCTGCGGATGAGCTGCTATCGGATCGTTCTGGCCGAGGGCATGCGCGAGGATCTGGTCCAGTACCTCAACCAGGATCTGCTCATCAGCATGTGGCCCGTCCTTCGCACCCTGATCAGCCGCGATATCCGGGACGTCTGGGAGAGCACCTTCACCGAGCTTGCCCCGGACGCCCAGGCCGTTGCGTGAACCTCACTGAACTGCACCGACGGCTACTCGCCGACGTACTGGCCGTAGGCACTCACTATCCGCTCGCGCTCACTGGCGGCTATGCCGTCCAGGCGCACGGCCTGGTGAATCGGCTCAGCCAGGACCTCGACGTCGCCACCGAGAATCCGGAACGAATGGAGACCATCGCCGCTACCGTCCGCGCCGGGCTGGAGGAACGAGGCTGGCTCGTACGGGCCTTGGAGACCGACCCGCTCTCTTCGCGGCTGATCGTCAGCGACCCGGACAGCGGTGAAGAGTGCGAGGTCGATGTCCTGAAGGAAGTGCTCTGGCGTCCGCCCGTACAGACTGAGTACGGCCTCGTGCTCTCTCTCGAAGACGTGGTCGGCACGAAGGTCCGTGCACTGGCCGACCGAGGGCTCGCCCGCGACCTGATCGATGTCCGCGCCGCGACCGACCGCTGGAGCCGCACCGAGCTTGAAGAACTCGGCCGCCGCCACGCCCGGGACTCCTTCGACCTCGGCGACCTCCAGGCCCGCCTCGCCGGAGCCGACTGGATCGACGACACCGAGTTCGTCGCCTACGGACTCGACGAACGCGCCATCACCGAACTGCGCAGGTGGGCGCAAGAGTGGGCCGACGACATCGCCGAACGACTCCAGGAACTGGCGGACCCGCACGTAGACTGATCGCCCTCGCTGCCCCAGACGATCAATGGGCTGCGGCCCCAGTCCGTCCGACGTGCCAGTTCCGTGCCCTGCAGAGCATCCCGCTGCCCCTGCGCAAGGCACGACGACTCACGTGGTAGGTCCGAGCCCCGGTGGGCGGGAGGACGGCCCGAATGTATGACGCTCATAGCCCCGCCCCGGTATCCCGAGGTCTTGCCGAACAGCCCCATGGAACGCATCACGCGCCACGCGGTAGCGGGTGTACGCCGCCTCCCACTGGTGCGAGTCCGCTTCTATGACTCCGCGGGCGTAGTCGCTCAGCTGCCATACCGTTGAGCGCCACACACGAGCGGCCTCCCCCGTCCGCTCATTACACAACATCTGCACCGTTTCGTAGGCAAGCGCCAGCCGGCGGTCGGAGTCGGCGATCTCTCGGACGCCCTCCTCGGCAGAAACGGGCGGCGGCCCTTCGAGTAAGTTCCGCGTCGTGGCGAGAGACCGGGCGGCTCCCACCTGGACGTGAACAATGTGGATCAACTCGCGGCAGGCGTCGAATCGGTGCTGCGTCCACTGTCTGCCCAGGTCACGCTTCCAGCGGGACCGTTCGGAGAGAGTCGCCCCCACGAAGGAGACCGCCCCTCCTATCACCACGCTGAGGAGAGTGACGAGTTGCGTTCCCAGACTCATGGGCTCCCCCGCACCAACAGGCCTACTCTGCAACCACATTCGGCGCTGGCCAGGCTAGCAACGGTTACGCAGGCTCGGTGAGCAATCGGACGTCGGACGAGTCGACCCACAGCGGTCAGATCCTTGGTCACACGACCCATCAGGGATCACCCCAGGTCAGCCAACTCCCCTGAGAACACGGTCGACTTGGGCGACTACTGGAACGAGTTCTAGTTATAGTGAGCAATGGCCGTGCCGCCGAAGAGAGATGAGAGCCTCATGACTCAGGTGATCGACCACGGCGGTGGCGTCTGGTCCATCGAGGTGCCCATCCCGTACAACCCTCTCGGCCATACCCTCGTCCACCTCCTCGACACCGACCGCGGCCCCGTCCTCATCGACACCGGCTGGGACGATCCCGCCTCCTGGGACACGCTTGCCGCCGGGCTCGGGTCGCTCGGGGTCGGCATCGCTGACATTCATGGTGTGGTCATCACCCACCACCATCCCGATCACCACGGTCTTTCGGGCCAGGTCCGCGAGGCGTCCGGCGCGTGGATCGCGATGCACGCCGCCGACAGTGCCGTCGTGCGGCGCACGCGCGAGGCCGAACCCGGGCTCTGGCTCGACTACTTGGCCGACAAGCTCACCAGAGCCGGTGCGCCCGACGAGCACACCGCCCCGCTGCGTGAGGCCCGCGCGTCGGGGCGGATGCGTACGTTGCCCGGCTTGCGGGCCGCGCTGCCCGACCGGGAGATCGTGCCCGGTGAGCTCCTCGACCTGGCAGGGCGGCGGCTGCGTGCGATCTGGACGCCCGGGCACACCCCCGGGCATGTCTGCCTGCATCTGGAGGAGGACCATCCGGCGAACCGGCCCGGGAACGGCAGGCTGTTCTCCGGCGACCACCTGCTGCCCGGGATCACCCCGCACATCGGTCTGTACGAGGACCCGGACGACGCCACCGTCACAGACCCGCTCGGCGACTACCTCGACTCACTGGAGCGCATCGGCCGCCTCGCCCCCGCCGAGGTGCTCCCGGCGCACCAGTACGCCTTCCCCGACGCGGCCTCACGCGTACGGGAGTTGCTCGCCCACCACGAGGAGCGCCTGGCCGGCCTGCTCGCGCTGCTGGCCGAGCCGCTCACGCCGTGGCAGGTCGCCGAGCGAATGGAGTGGAACCGGCCCTGGGACCAGATTCCGTACGGATCACGGAACATCGCGGTCTCGGAGGCGGAGGCGCACCTGCGCAGGCTGGTGAAGCTGGGGAAGGCGGAGGCACGGATGGGGTGCGGCCCGACGGTGTACGCGGCGACGATCTAACCCACCGGACTCGGGTCCGCCCGGTGAGCACTCCAGTCACTTGACCCTCACACCGTGTCAGGCGCTGAACTCGGAGACATCATGTTCACCATCGGAGACTTCGCCCGGCACGGCCGCGTATCGGTCCGGATGCTGCGTCACTACGACGCGACCGGCCTGCTGCGCCCGGCCCATGTCGACCCTGCCACCGGCTACCGCCACTACACGGCCGCCCAGCTGGCCCGTCTCAACCGCGTCATCGCGCTCAAGGACCTCGGCTTCACCCTCCAGCAGGTCCAGGACATCCTGGACGAGAAGGTCACCACTGAGGAACTGCGCGGCATGCTGCGGCTGCGGAGGGCCGAGCTGGAGGTCACGATGGCCGCCGCGGCGGCGCGGCTGGTCCAGGTCGAGGCGAGGCTCCGGTCGATCGAGAGTGAGGGGCACATGCCCACGAACGACGTCGTCATCAAGAGCGTCCCGGCGATCCGGGTGGCGGAGCTGACCGCGACCGCCGCGAGCTACGGGCCGGAGGACATCAGCCCGGTCATCGGGCCGCTCTACGACGAGCTGTTCCGGCGCCTGGAGGCGGCGGGCGTCACGACTGCGGGGCCCGGTGTCGCCTACTACGAGGACGTTACGGAGGGCGACGGCAGGATCAGGGTCCACGCCGCCGTCCAGGTCGAGGCTCCCCTCCAGAACGGCGCCTTCCGGGTGCTCGACCTGCCGCCCATCGACCTGGCGGCGACGATCGTGCACCGCGGCTCGATGGATACGGTGCTGCCCACGGCGCAGGCCCTGGCCCGCTGGATCGAGGGCAACGGACACCAGTCGACCGGATACCCCCGGGAGATAAACCTGGAGTGCCCCGACAACCGCGACGACTGGGTGACCGAACTGCAGGTGCCGGTAGCCAAGCCCTGACACCCAGGGGCGCCGGTCCCGCCCGAGGCCCACACGGGTCCGGGCGGTCAGCCGGCGTCCGGGGCGTCGATGATCTTGCCGTCCTTGTCGAGCGTGTGGGTGCGCCAGTACACGTCCCACTTGTCGTCGACCTGCTTCGGCACCTTGCCCTCGGGGTATCGCGTGTAGTCCTTCGGAGGCTGCTTGTCATCCGAGACGCATGCGGACCCGGTGCCTCCGACCGTCATGACGGGGTACTCACCCTCGCTGCAGATGTCCTCCTCGTACGCGAAGGAGCATCCGGTGAGTGCCACGGCTGCTGCCGCGCCCGCAAGTGCGGCAGCAGCTGCGACACGGACCCTGCCGCGCCGGGAGGCGGTGGCGGGTCGGCTGATTCTGCGGGACATGGGCACGGCGGTCTCCTGTCGTTTCGGTGTGCGCACCACTCTCGCCGACCCTGACCGCCGCGCCTTGAGTACGCGTACTCAGAAGCGCACCCGTCCTTCATCTCAACACGCCGCATTCCACACCCCCTTGACGGGCAGAGCGGTCCCGCCGTGGTGTCGGGCCGCGGACCACGGGCGTCGTCCCGAGAGGCCGGCCTCCGCCGAGGCCGGCCGGAGACAGGATGCGCCCCGCCGGGTGCTGGTGACCGGCCGGTAGAGTAAGCCCGTCGTCATCACACCCGTACGGGGGGAAGCCGGTGCAAATCCGGCACTGACCCGCAACCGTGAGCCGCCGTCACAGGCGGTGAGTCGGAATGCCCCGTACACCGGTGTGACCGGCTCGCGCCACCGGCAGCCCGCCGGTGGCCGGCACCGTCGAGGAATACGGAGCCGGAGCCCTGGTGCCCGAGTGCGCCCGTGCCCGGCTCCCCAGTGGAGAGGCACCGCCCGCCATGACCGTTCGCCGCAGCGCAGCCGCGCTCGCCGCATCCGCCGTGCTCTGCGTGGCCGCCGGCCCCGCTGCCGTCGCGGCGCCGAGCCCGACGCCGGCACCCACGATCCCCTCCGGCCTGTACGGGACGGGCGACCCGACCTACGACGGCGTCTGGCGGCAGTCGCTCGCCCTGCTCGCACAGGACACCGTGGGCGTGAAGCCCGCGGCCAAGGCGGTCGACTGGCTGACCGGGCAGCAGTGCGACGGCGGGGCCTTCCCCTCGTACCGCGCGGACACGGCCAAGCCCTGCGACGTCAAGCTGCCGCTGGACTCCAACGCCACCGCTGCCGCGGTGCAGGCGCTCGCCGCGCTCGGCGGGCAGGACGCCGCCGCGAAGAAGTCGGTGGGCTGGCTGAAGTCCGTACAGAACGCTGACGGCGGCTGGAGCTACAACCCCGGCGGGGCCAGCGACGCGAACTCCACCTCGATCGTGATCGGCGCGCTCGCCGCGGCGGGCGAGAAGCCGGACGGCGTGAAGTCGAAGGGCGGCAAGACGCCGTACGACGCGCTGCTGACGTTCGCGCAGCCGTGCGGCGGGAAGAACGGCGGGGCGTTCGTCTACCAGCCGAAGCAGCCGGGCATCGTCGCGGACTCGACCTCGGCGGCGGTCCTCGGGGCGCACGGCACGGGGTTCGTCGCCACCGCGGGCGCGAAGGACGCGAAGGGGACGGTCTGCGAGAAGTCGACGACGGTCGAAGGCGCGGCGCACAACGGCGCGGCGTACCTGGCGACCGCGCTCGCCAAGACCGGCCACCTCGACACGGCCCCGATGCCGGGCTCCGAGGACCCGACCGAGAAGCCGGACTTCGGGAACACGGCGGACGCGGTCGTGGCGCTCAGCGCACAGGGCCTCGGCGACCAGGCGAAGAAGCCGCTGGCGTGGCTGGAGCAGAACTCCGCGGCGTGGGCGAAGGGCGCGGGTCCAGCGGCGTACGCCCAGCTGATCTTCGCGGCCCACGCGGCCGGTACGGACCCGAAGAGCTTCGGGGGTACGGACCTGGTGGCGGGCCTGAACGCGACGGGCCCGGCGCCGGACAAGGCCGCGGCGGCCGATAAGCCCGAGAAGTCCGAGAAGAAAGACTCGGACTCGGGCATAGGGGTGTGGTGGATCATCGGCGTCTTCTTCATCGCGAGCGTCGGCGCCGGCTTCCTGATCAGCGGCCGCCGGAAGAACCAGCAGCGCTGATGCGTACGCGACTTCTCGCCCTGGTCCTCGCGCTCGGCGCCGCGCTGACGGTGCTGGGCGCGGGGCCGGCGCAGGCGGCCGGGTACCGCTACTGGTCGTTCTGGCAGAGCAGTGGCGACACCTGGACGTACGCCACCGAGGGCCCGGCGACGGCTCGGCCCGAGGACGGGGCGGTGAACGGCTTCCGCTTCTCGGTGAGCCAGGACAGCGCGGACTCGGCGAAGCCGCGCAGGGCGCCCGACTTCAAGGCGATCTGCGCCGGTACGCCCGCGAAGGCGGACGCCAAGCGGATCGCGCTGGTCATCGACTCCGGCACTCCGGCGGACGCCCCGTCGGGCGAGACACCGCCCGCGCTGCGGGTGGCGTGCGCGCAGGTGCCGAAGGACGCGACAAGCGCGGAGGCACTGGCGTCGGTGGCGAAGCCGCTGCGCTACAACAGCGAGGCGCTGCTGTGCGCGATCTCCGGCTACCCGAAGTCGGGCTGCGGCGAACAGGTCGCGGCATCCGAGCCCACGCCGTCCGCCTCACCGAAGCCTTCGGCGGACGCCGGGGACGGTGGCGGCCCGTCGGTCGGCGTCATCGCGGGCATCGCGGCGGTGGCGGCGCTGGGGGCGGCGGCGGTGTGGCAGTCCCGTCGCCGCAGGTACCCCGGTCCGCGGTGAACGTGAGCCAGGGGGCGTTGGTGGAAGTCACCCGGGTTCGTGGTGGACGTGGGCCAGGGGGCGTTGGTGGTTGCTGCCGGTGGTGGGTCTCGCGGGCGAACCCCCGCGCACTGTGGCACCTCCACGTGCGGAGGGGCCGTGAAGGGTCGTCCCCGCGTTTCCAGGGTTCGTGGTGGACGTGGGCCAGGGGGCGTTGGTGGTTCCTGCACGGTGGGTGGCTCACGGGGGAACCCCCGATTGGCGGCCAGCACCGGGTGCTCAACGCGGACGCCTCATTGCCGCCCGACGCCGAGGAGTCGAGCCCGACGGGGCTTGTACCGGGTTCGTGGTGGACGTGGGCCAGGGGGCGTTGGTGGTTCCTGCACGGTGGGTGGCTTCGCGGGCGAACCGTTGCGCACCGCCGTCCCGGGAGCCGAACCGCGAACGCCAAACCCCGCACCGCGAACGCCAAACCCCGCCACCCCCGCCGGCCGAGGCTCGCGCCCGAGGCCAGTCGCAGTAACGCCCTGCACGCCGGGGCCTGGTGGCTCTGGGCCCTCGGGCTGGCCGTCGCCGCGTCGCGGACCACCAATCCGCTGCTCCTCGGACTCATCGTCGGCGTCGCCGGATACGTCGTCGCCGCGCGCCGCACCGACGCGCCCTGGGCCCGGTCCTACGGCGCCTTCGTCAAGCTCGGCCTTGTCGTCATCGCCGTCCGCGTCCTGTTCTCCGTCGTCCTCGGATCGCCCATCCCCGGCACGCACACCCTCCTCACCCTTCCCGAAGTCCCCCTCCCCGACTGGGCGAAGGGCATCCGCGTCGGCGGCCGGGTCTCGGCCGAGCAGCTGGTCTTCGCGCTGTACGACGGCGCGAAGCTCGCCACCCTCCTCATCTGCGTCGGCGCGGCCAACTCCCTCGCCAACCCCGCGCGTCTGCTCAAGTCCCTGCCGGGCGCGCTGTACGAGGCCGGTGTCGCCGTCGTCGTGGCCATGACCTTCGCGCCGAACATGGTCGCCGACGTCGTGCGCCTGCGTACCGCCCGCCGACTGCGCGGACGCCCCACCGGCGGCATCAAGGCGCTCGTCCAGATCGGACTGCCCGTCCTGGAGGGCGCGCTGGAGCGTTCCGTCGCCGTCGCCGCGTCGATGGACGCGCGCGGATACGGGCGTACCGCCCAGGTGCCGCCCGCCGTACGGCACACCACCACCGCCCTCACCCTCGGCGGTCTCCTCGGCGTCTGTGTCGGTTCGTACGGGCTGCTCGACCCGACGAGCCTCGCCTACGGGGTGCCTCTGCTGGTCGCGGGGCTCGCGGCGGCGGCGGCGGGCGGCCTCTGGCTCGGCGGCCGCCGCTCCGTACGCACCCGCTACCGCCCCGACCGCTGGGGGCCTCGGGCCTGGCTGGTCGCGGGCTCCGGCGCGGCGGTCGCGGCCCTGATGATCCGGGCGAGCGTGTACGCCCCCGAGGCCCTGCACCCCGGCGTCGTACCGCTGACCGCGCCCACGCTTCCCCTCTTGCCCGCGGCGAGCATCCTCATCGGGCTGCTGCCCGCATTCGTCGCACCCGCCCCCGCGCAGCCTTCGCAGGAGAAACCGTGATCCGCTTCGAAGACGTGTCGGTGACCTACGGCGACGCGGACGCGCCCGCGATCCGCGGCGTCGATCTGACCGTCCCCGAGGGCGAGTTGGTGCTGCTCGTCGGCCCGTCCGGCGTCGGCAAGTCGACCCTGCTCGGCACCGTGTCCGGGCTCGTCCCGCACTTCACCGGCGGCACCCTCCGCGGGCGCGTCACCGTCGGCGGCCGCGACACCCGCACCCACAGGCCCCGCGAACTCGCCGACCTCGTCGGCACGGTGGGCCAGGACCCGCTCGCCCACTTCGTCACCGACACGGTCGAGGACGAGCTGGCGTACGGGATGGAGTCGCTCGGCCTCGCCCCGGACGTGATGCGCCGCCGGGTCGAGGAGACGCTGGACCTCCTCGGGCTGGCCGAGCTGCGCGACCGGCCGATCGCGACGCTGTCCGGGGGTCAGCAGCAGCGGGTCGCGATCGGCTCGGTGCTGACCCCGCACCCCGGGGTGCTGGTCCTCGACGAGCCGACGTCGGCGCTGGACCCGGCGGCGGCGGAGGAGGTGCTGGCGGTGCTGCAGCGGCTCGTGCACGACCTCGGTACGACGGTGCTGATGGCCGAGCACCGGCTCGAGAGGGTGGTGCAGTACGCGGACCAGGTCATCCTGCTGCCCGCGCCGGGGGCGGCCCCGGTCATGGGCGCTCCGGCGGACATCATGGCGGTTTCGCCGGTGCGGCCGCCGGTGGTGGCGCTGGGTCGCCTGGCGGGGTGGGACCCGCTGCCGCTGTCGGTACGGGACGCGAGGCGCAGGGCGGGTGCGCTGCGGGAGCGCCTGGCGGGGCTTTCCCCCACCTCGCCCTCCCCCAGACTCCGTCCGGGGACGCCCCCAACCTCCCCAGTCCTCCATCGCCGGACGGGCTGGTTTTCCCGGCGAACCGGCGGGAAAACAGCCCCGCCGGCGTTTGAGGCGCGGGGTCTGGGGCGGAGCCCCAGCAACGGCCCGCTCGCCCGGGCCACCGCACTCACCGTCCGCCGTGACCGCGTCGAAGCTCTCCGTGACGTCGGCCTCACGGTCGCGCCCGGTGAGGCCATCGCCCTCATGGGACGCAACGGCGCCGGGAAGTCCACCCTCCTCGCCGCCCTCGTCGGCATGATCGAGCCCACCTCCGGCACCGTCCTGGTCGGTGGCCGGACGCCCCACCGCACCCACCCGCGCGAGATGGTCCGCCGGGTCGGTCTCGTACCGCAGGAGCCGCGCGATCTGCTGTACGCGGACACGGTGGGGGCCGAGTGCGCGGCCGCCGACACCGACGCGGGCGCAGCGCCCGGCACCTGCCGCGACCTGGTCGGCGAGCTGCTTCCCGGCCTGGCGGACGCCACTCACCCCCGCGATCTGTCCGAGGGGCAGCGCCTCGCGCTCGCGCTCGCGGTCGTGCTGACCGGCAGGCCCCCGCTGCTGCTGCTCGACGAGCCGACCCGTGGCCTGGACTACGCCGCGAAGGCGCGGCTGGTCGCCGTGCTGAAGGGCCTCGCCGCCGAGGGCCACGCCATCGTCCTGGCCACCCACGACGTGGAACTGGCCGCCGAGCTCGCGCACCGCGTGGTGATCCTGGCCGACGGCGAGGTCGTCGCGGACGGCCCGACCGCCGAGGTCGTGGTGTCGTCCCCCGCCTTCGCTCCGCAGGTCGCCAAGATCCTGGCTCCTCAGCCGTGGCTGACCGTCGCCCAGGTCGAGGAGGCCCTGTGAGCGCCCGCGCCCGCGCGATCAGGCTCGGCCCGCGTTCCATCGCCGCCCTCGTCCTGATCAGTGGTATCGGTGTGATCGCCTTCGGCTGGCCGCTGCTCGCCGACGCCGATTCCGGGCTGGCCCACTCCGCCGACGCCCCCTGGCTCTTCGCCGCACTGCTGCCGCTGCTCGTCGCCGTCGTCGTGGCGACGATCGCCGACACCGGTATGGACGCCAAGGCGGTGGCGATGCTCGGCGTGCTGGCGGCGGTCGGCGCGGCGCTGCGGCCTCTCGGCGCGGGCACGGCGGGCCTGGAGCCCATGTTCTTCCTGATGGTGCTGAGCGGCCGGGTCCTCGGCCCGGGCTTCGGCTTCGTCCTGGGTTCGGTCACGATGTTCGCGTCCGCCCTGCTCACGGGCGGTGTGGGCCCCTGGATGCCGTTCCAGATGCTGGCGATGGGCTGGTTCACGATGGGCGCCGGGCTCCTGCCGGGCCCGGACCGGATGCGCGGGCGGGCCGAACTGGCGATGCTCGGGCTCTACGGCGCGGTCGCGGCGTTCGCGTACGGCACGGTCATGAACCTGCAGGGCTGGACGTACATCGGCGGCCTGTCCTCCGGGATCTCCTTCCATCCCGGCGATCCGGTCCACGAGAACCTGGTCCGCTTCCTCGCCTACTGCGCTGCGACCTCCTTCGGCTGGGACCTGGGCCGCGCCGCGCTCACCGTCGTCCTGACCCTCACCATCGGCTCCACCGTCCTCAAGGCGCTGCGCCGGGCCACGCGACGCGCCAACTTCGAGGCGCAGGTCACATTCGAGGCCCCCGGAAGGGTCCCTCCGGCGTGAGCCGCCCCACATGACCTGGGTCCCGTACTAGGCGGAGTAGGAGCCTTCCGGCACCCCGGACAAACCGCGTCATTGCGGCGGCGACCTGTACGAACGCGGCCCGTCAAGCCCCCCGGGCAGGTCACCCCGGGTGCGACCTCCACTAGTAACAGCGCTGTTTGCGAGGGTCTGATCCGCTCGCTAGAACTGTTCAGGTCGCAAGGCGCCAACGGGCTCGCCACAGAGCCGCCGCGCCACTCGGGCGGCCGGAATCCCTCGTACGTACGAGAGTCCGGCATGCCCGTGCGACCGCCCTGTTCCCGACGTTAGGCCTCTCTGTGTCCCGCTCGATCGTCCGCCGCATCGCCAACCGTCCGAAGACCGCTCTGGTCGGCTCCGCTCTCGTGCTGAGCTCGGCCGCCATGGTGCTGGGCGCCAACCCGGCCTCGGCCGCCGCCGCTCCCTCGCAGACGGGGCCGGCGAAGGCGATCGCCCAGCAGATGATCAAGGACGACGCGCAGTTCGAGTGCTTCAGCAACATCGTGTCGCACGAGAGCGGCTGGGACTCCAACGCCTCCAACCCGTCCTCCGGTGCGTACGGCCTGGTCCAGGCGCTGCCCGGCAGCAAGATGGCCTCCGCAGGCGCGGACTGGAAGACCAACCCCAAGACGCAGATCGAGTGGGGCCTGGACTACATGAACGAGCGCTACGGCAGCCCGTGCGGCGCGTGGTCCGCGTGGCAGTCCCAGGGCTGGTACTGAGCCCATTAGCCCGTCCGGCGTTTGAGGACATGCGGCCGAAGGTCGCATACGGGGGTCTGGGGGCCTGCCCCCAGCACGGGCCCCCCAGCGCGTGATCTACAGGCGCTGGATGATCGTGCCCGTCGCCAGCGCACCCCCCGCGCACATCGTCACCAGCGCGAACTCCTTGTCCCTGCGCTCCAGTTCATGCAGCGCCGTCGTGATCAGCCGCGCCCCGGTCGCCCCCACGGGGTGCCCGATCGCGATCCCGCCACCGTTGACGTTGACCTTCTCCAGGTCCTGTTCGAAGACCTGCGCCCAGCTCAGCACCACTGACGCGAAGGCCTCGTTGACCTCCACCAGGTCGATGTCCCTGAGCGACATCCCCGCCTTGCCGAGCACTGCCCGCGTCGCGTCGATCGGCCCGTCCAGGTGGTAGTGCGGGTCCGCGCCGACCAGTGCCTGGGCGACGATCCGCGCGCGCGGCTTCAGCTTCAGCGCGCGTGCCATCCGCTTCGACGCCCACATGATCGCCGCCGCGCCGTCGGAGATCTGTGAGGAGTTGCCCGCGGTGTGCACGGCGGTCGGCATGACCGGCTTCAGCCGGGCCAGCGCCTCCATGCTGGTGTCCCGCAGTCCCTCGTCGCGGTCGACGAGGCGCCACATGCCCTGTCCTGCGGCCTGTTCCTCCTCCGTCGTCGGCACCTGCACGGCGAATGTCTCGCGCTTGAAGCGCTCCTCGGACCAGGCGACGGCCGCCCGTTCCTGTGACAACAGCCCCAGGGAGTCCACCCGTTCGCGCGTGAGTCCGCGATGGCGCGCGATGCGCTCGGCAGCCTCGAACTGGTTGGGCAGGTCGACGTTCCACTCGTCGGGGAAGGGCTTTCCGGGCCCGTGCTTGGACCCGCTGCCCAGCGGCACCCGCGACATCGCCTCGACGCCGCAGCTGATGCCGACGTCGATGACGCCGGCCGAGATCATGTTGGCGACCATGTGGCTGGCCTGCTGCGAGGATCCGCACTGGCAGTCCACGGTCGTCGCCGCGGTCTCGTACGGAAGCCCCATCGCCAGCCAGGCGTTGCGCGCGGGGTTCATGGACTGTTCGCCGGCGTGGGTGACGGTGCCGCCCACCACCTGCTCGACGCAGTCGGCGTGGATGCCGGTGCGGCCGAGGAGTTCGCGGTAGGTCTCGCCCAGGAGGTAGGCGGGATGGAGGTTGGCGAGCGCGCCTCCGCGCTTGCCGATCGGAGTGCGTACTGCTTCGACGATGACGGGTTCCGCGGCCATGAGCTCGTCCTCTCCTCACCCAGCCGCTGGGCGTCCCGGCGCCTCGCAGCTGGAACTAGTACGCGTTCTAGTTCTTGGTGCAGTCTGATGAGAGTTACCCCCGGTACGCAAGACTCTTGCACGCCTCCGCTGCGAGCGCCGCAGGCAACAGAACCCGCCATGGCCCTTGCCACTTGTAGAACTCGTTACTACCTTTCGGTCAACTTCTGATGGGTCGTCAGACAAATCCGTGTCACCGACACCGCCGCCGGACCTGGAGTTGACCTTGAAGCTGCCGAAGGACTGCCCCCATCTGCCCGAAGGGTTCGACTTCACCGATCCCGATCTGCTCCACGCCCGTATCCCCTACCCGGAGTTCGCCGAGTTGCGGCAGACCGCCCCGGTCTGGTGGTGCGCGCAACCGGCCGGCATCTCCGGCTTCCAGGACGAGGGCTACTGGGTCGTTACCCGGCACGCCGACGTCAAGCACGTCTCCACACATCCCGAACTGTTCTCCTCCAACACCAACACGGCCGTCATCCGCTTCAACGAGTCCATCAGCCGCGACCAGATCGAGGTCCAGAAGCTGATCATGCTCAACATGGACCCGCCGGAGCACACCCGCGTACGCCAGATCGTCCAGCGCGGCTTCACCCCGCGGGCCGTCCGCTCCCTGGAGCAGGCCCTGCGCAGTCGCGCCCGCGCCATCGTCGAGACCGCGCTGGCGGGTGCGAAGGACGGCGGCAGCTTCGACTTCGTCACCAACATCGCCGTCGAACTCCCGCTCCAGGCGATCGCCGAGCTCATCGGCGTACCGCAGGAGGACCGCACCAAGATCTTCGACTGGTCCAACAAGATGGCGGCCTACGACGATCCCGAGTACGCGATCACCGAGGAGATCGGCGCCGAGGCGGCGATGGAGATCGTCTCGTACTCGATGAACCTCGCCGCAGCCCGCAAGGAGTGCCCGGCCAAGGACATCGTCAGCCAGCTGGTCGCCGCGGAGGACGAAGGCAACCTCTCCAACGACGAGTTCGGCTTCTTCGTGATCCTGCTGGCGGTGGCCGGCAACGAGACGACGCGCAACGCCATCAGCCACGGCATGCACGCCTTCCTCACCCATCCCGGTCAGTGGGAGCTCTACAAGCGCGAACGCCCGGAGACCGCCGCCGAGGAGATCGTGCGCTGGGCGACGCCCGTGGTCTCCTTCCAGCGCACCGCCACACAGGATCTCGAACTGGGCGGGCGGCAGATCAAGAAGGGCGACCGGGTCGGACTCTTCTACTCGTCGGCCAACAACGACCCCGAAGTCTTCGACGCCCCCGAGCAGTTCGACATCACCCGCGACCCGAACCCGCACCTCGGCTTCGGCGGCGGAGGCCCGCACTTCTGCCTCGGCAAGTCCCTCGCGGTCATGGAGATCAACCTGATCTTCAACGCGATAGCGGACGTTCTGCCCGACCTCCGCCTGGCGGGCGACCCCCGCCGACTGCGCTCGGCCTGGCTCAACGGCATCAAGGAGCTCCAGGTCAGCCACGGCTGACGAGCCGAGCCGTGGGAGGCAGGGGCTCCGATCCCACGCCCCGCCCCTGCCTCCCGCCGGAACGCACCTCATGGATCCCCGAGTGGCGGAACCGGCGCCGCCGGCGGATCCTGGCAAGACGCGACGATCCACCCCAGGGGGTACGGGACTTCCCGTACCCCCTGGGGCCACGCATGTTCGCGTACTACGTCGGTGCGGCGGCTGTTCGTGTACTACTTCGGTGCGGCCGCGACCGGCGTTTCCGCCTGCGCGGCGGCATCCGCCCTCGCGTGCGGCAGCGCGCCTCCCGGCAGCCTCAGCTGCCGCCGCCCGGCCAGCAGATAGGTCAGGCCGAAGCCCGCGCCGACGACCGCGGCGCCGCCCGCCGCGTCCAGAACCCAGTGGTTCGCCGTGGCGACGATCGCACAGACCGTGAACAGCGGGTGGAGCAGGCCGAGCAGCTTCATCCACAGCTTGGGCGCGAGGACGAGGATGACGAGCCCGCACCACAGGGACCAGCCGAAGTGCAGCGAGGGCATCGCCGCGTACTGGTTGGTGACCGCGGTCATCGCTCCGTAGTCCGGGTTGGCGAGGTCCTGCGGGCCGTGGACCGTGTCGATGTAGTCCATGCCGGGCATCAGGCGCGGCGGGGCCAGCGGGTAGAGCCAGAAGCCGAGCAGCGCGAGGAGCGTGGCGAAGGCGAGTGAGGCGCGCGCCCAGCGGTAGTCGGCGGGGCGGCGGGCGTACAGGACGCCGAGGATGGTCAGCGGCACCACGAAGTGGAAGGACGTGTAGTAGAAGTCGAAGAAGGCCTCGGCCCACTTCGCCTTCACCACCGCGTGGTTGATCCAGTGCTCGACGTCGATGCCGAGCGCCTGCTCGATGTCGAAGATCTGGCGGCCGTGCTCCTCGGCGGCGGCGACGCCGCCGGTCGCGGCGGCGCGGATGTGCGAGTAGGCGGAGTAGCCGACCCGGATCACCAGGAGTTCGAGCAGCAGGTTGGGGCGGCTGATCACGCGGCGCCAGTAGGGCAGCAGCGGCACCCGGCTCCAGCGGGCGGGGGCCGGGATCGCGTACCGGGTGGGGACGGGCCGGCGGAAGTACGGCGAGGTGCGCGGCATGAAGGGCACCGCGCAGGCCGCGGCGAGAGCCGCTACCAGCAGCACGTTGTCGCGTACGGGATAGAGCACCACCATGTTGGGCAGCAGCATCTTCCCGGGCAGGGTCATCGCCAGGATGATCAGGACCGGCCACAGCATGCGGTCGGAGGCCCGCTTGCCGACGCGGCCGACGACGGCGAGCAGCACCCACAGGAGCTGGTGCTGCCAGGCGGTGGGCGAGACGGCGACGGCCACGCAGCCCGTCAGGGCGACGGCGAGAAGCAGCTGGCCGTCCTCGGCGTAGCGGACGGCGCGGCGCAGGCCGACGAGGCAGACGGCGACGGCGAGCGCGATGTAGACGGAGATTTCGAGGGGGCCCTCCAGGCCGAAGCGGAGGAGGGCTCCGTGGAGGGACTGGTTGGCGAGGCTGTCCGGGCTGGCGCCGAGCCCCGCGCCCGCTACGTGGTGGACCCAGTACGTCCAGGAGTCGCCGGGCAGCGTGGCCCAGGCGAGCCCCGAGCACAGCGCGAAGGTGCCGGCCGAGGTGACGGCGGCGCGTCTGCGTCCGGTGAACCAGAACAGCGGCGCGAACAGCAGGACGGTGGGCTGCAGGGCGGCGCCGATACCGATCAGTAGGCCGGAGGATCTCTCGCCGCGGACGGCGAAGCAGCCGAGCAGCACCAGCAGGACCGGGATGATGCTGGTCTGCCCGAGGTAGAAGCTGTTGCGCACGGGCAGCGACAGCATCAGCAGGCTGATGGCAATGGGCGTCGCGAGGACGGTGCTGCGGCGCGACACGGGGCCCGGCAGGGCGCGGGCCACGACCAGGCCGATGCCGACGACGAGCAGGAGCGTGCCGAAGGTCCAGGCGACGCCGAGGCTCTGCTCGGCGGAGTGCGCGAGTGGTTTGAGCACCAGCCCGGCGAAGGGCGTACCGGTGAACTTGTCCGCGTCGTAGAGCGAGCCCTTCAGACGCAGGACACCGTTCTCGCCGATCCAGGTCTCCAGGTCGGTGAGCCGCTCACCGGGTGGCTGCCGGAGCACCGCTGCCGTCTGCCGTATCGCGAGTACGGCGGCTACGAGCCACAGTGCGACCCTGGCAGCACCCATCCTCGAGTCCGTCGTCGCACTCCCGTGCACACTGTGCTCCGCGTTCGCCACCTCGCGCCGAGCCTCCCCTGCGTTGTGTAGTCCGTCCCGGATTTGCGATCCATAGAGGGTCGCACTGCCCCATGAGGGAGACTCAGGCAACCCCCTCTTCGCCTGAGTGTCACTCCGTTTTGACTGATTATCTCGCTGAACGGCACCGGAACCATGTGGTCCGCGGCCTCGTCACAGGAAGCATGCGGGGGAACATACAAGACTTCAGGCCTGGCCACTTGCCGGGTCGCAGGCGACAGAAAACGCTGTTCGTGGTGCTGGCGCTGCTCGCGCTGCAGCTCGGCTCGCTGATCAGCCCGGCGTACGCCTGCGGCTGCGGCGCGATGGTCCCGGGCCGCGGGTCCCATATGGCAGTCGACCGGGAAACCTCGGTGGTCGGCTGGGACGGCCGTACAGAGCAGATCGTCATGCGCTTCACGGTTGACGGGGACGCCCCGAAGGCTGCGTGGATCATGCCCGTGCCCAGCCGGGCGACGGTCGAGCTCGGTGACGCGGCCCTTTTCGAGAAGCTGGAGACGGTCACCGCGCCCGCACACCGCAAGCGGCACTACTTCTGGCCGCGGGCCAGGGACTGGCCCTTCTCGGGCACGGACACGGACAGCGCGGGCGACTCGGCGCCGAGGGCCGGGGCCCCGGTGGGCGTCGTGGGGCGCGAGCGCCTCGGCGACTTCGATGTCGCACGTCTGACGGCGACGGATCCTGGGGCGCTGCGAAGCTGGCTGGAAAGCAACGGCTTCGAGCTGCCGGACGGGCTGGCGCGCGAGCTGAAGCCGTACGTCGAGCAGAAGTGGGAGTACGTCGCCGTACGGCTGGCGCCGGACGCGGAGGGCGCGGTGCTGCGCGGCACCCTCGATCCGCTGCGGCTGCGCTTCGCCAGCGCGAAGCTGATCTATCCGATGCGGCTGTCGCGGCTCGCGAAGACCGCGCAGTCGCTGGGCCTGTACGTCCTCGCGCCGCACCGGATGGAGCCGCGGAGCTCGATCGGCGGGAACCGGCCGGAGGTCACGTACGCGGGGAAGGTCGAACCGGACGGGCCGCTGGGTGGGTTCACCGGCGGCCGGGAGACCTTTCTGACGGCCCTGGACCAGAGCTTCCCCGAGCCGGAGCGGATCGACGACGACCATGAGCTTCGCGCGGCGGGGGCGGACACCCCGTTCCGTCGGGTGGTGTACGAGGACGAACTGCTGACGGCGGGCGGTGTGCCGGTGTGGCTGCTGACGGTGGGCGGGGGCCTGGTGGTGCTGGTGGGCGCCGGAGTGTGGCGGACGACGACACGGCGGAGGAGGCCGGTGCTGCCGCCGCCGCCCGTCCATGCGCCGCCGCCGTTGCCCTGAAAACTCCCGCCCGCCTGAAATAGGTTGGGCGTATGACCCAGGAGCAGTGGAACGCAGTCGACCGCTATGTCACCGATCTCCTCGTACCCGACGACGAAGCCCTGACCGCGGCCCTCGCGGCGAGCGACGCGGCCGGGCTGCCCGCCATCAATGTCGCCCCGAACCAGGGCAAGATGCTGCATCTGCTGGCAAGGATCCAGGGGGCGCGAACCGTCCTGGAGATCGGCACGCTCGGCGGCTACAGCACGATCTGGCTGGCCAGGGCGCTGCCGGAGGAGGGCAGGCTGATCTCCCTGGAGTACAGCCCCGACAACGCGGAGGTCGCCCGCGCGAACCTCGCGCACGCGGGCCTCGACAAGATCGCGGAGGTACGGGTGGGCCCGGCCCTGGAGACCCTGCCGAAGCTGGTGCAGGAGCCGGGGGCGGGGCCGTTCGACCTGGTCTTCATCGACGCGGACAAGCAGAACAACGCGCACTACGTGGAGTGGGCGCTGAAGCTCACGCGCCCCGGCAGCCTGATCATCGTCGACAACGCGATCCGCGGCGGCGGGGTGGTGGACGCGGACCGGGCGGACCCGGCGATCGCGGGGACGCGGGCGATGTATGAGCTGGTGGCGCGGGAGGAGAGGCTGGAGGCGACGGCGGTGCAGACGGTGGGGACGAAGGGGTGGGACGGGTTCTTGCTGGCGCGGGTCGTCGCCTGAGGCGGTTGCGCCGGCGGGCCTTCCCGTAACCGGGGCTCCGCCCCGGACCCCGCTCCTCAAACGCCGGACGGGCTGATTACTCAGCCCGTCCGTTGGTGCCCCGGCCCGGGGACGGGGGCGACCCCGGGCCGGGAGTTCAGGTGGTGCGGTTCGCGTCCGCACGGGCCTGCTCGTCGATGCGGCGCTTCGCGTCCTTCCAGGAGATCGGCAGCTCCTCCACCGGCACCTCCCAGAACGTGAACGTAGACCCGCTCATCGTGGACCGCAGGCCGGTCATCACGCTCTTGTGGGGCTCCGTGCGCGCGTACTTGTACAGCGCGTCCCTGTCCTCCCAGGCCGAGAGGGTGAAGAAGACCCCCTTGAACAGCTGGGCCTCCAGGGACGCCCCGAGGGCTCCGGGCGCGGACCGCACCTGGCCCCAGGCGGAGAGGGACTTCAGGAAGAAGCGCGGCACGTCCTTCTTGGACTTCACCTCGAGACGCGAGGCCATGACGAAGGCGCGGGTGTCGGGTCGGGCAGGGTTCGGCGTCGTCCAAGGAAGAGTCGGCACGGTATCCTCGCATCCACAGTTGGTGAGTGGCAGTATCTATATTAGACAGTGAAGCTGCCCAATTGCCAGTGGGAAGCGGGACCAGGTGCGAATTTCCGAGTTGAGCCGCCGCAGCGGGGTAGCAACCGCGACGATCAAGTACTACCTGCGCGAAGGGCTGCTGCCGCCCGGCCGCGCCACCGCCGCGACCCAGGCGGAGTACGGCGAGTCGCATGTGCAGCGCCTCCGGCTGATCCGCGCCCTGATCGGGGTGCGGGGTCTGACCGTCAGTGCCGCCAAGGACGTACTCGACGCCCTCTCCGACGTCGAGACGGACACCCATGACCTGCTCGGGCTCGTCTTCGGTGTCTGGCCCGCCTCAGGTGCCAAGGACTCCGCTGCCAAGGACTCCGCCGCGAAGGACGAGGACCCCGACTCGGACAGCTCCGAAGTGAGTGCGCTGCTGGCCGAGATGGGCTGGAACGTCTCGGAGCACAACCCCGCCCGGCAGGTCATATCCCAGACACTGGACACCCTCAGATCGCTCGGTATGGACTACGACTGGCAGAACCTCGTTCCGTACGCGCAGCTCGCCGAAAAGACCGCCGTTCTGGATCTCGATCAGCTCCAGGATCCGGCCGAGCCGATCGAAAAGGCCGAGCGTGCCGTCCTGTTGACGTTCCTGCTCGAACCGGCGCTGCTGGCCCTGCGCCGGCTCGCGCAGGAAGCCGAGTCAACCGTCAGGTACCGCGGCTGACAGCACTTCCGGCGCTGCGCCTACTTCACCACGCGACGCCCGCCCGGACGTGAGTGATCAGTACTCACATGGCTGGAAAGCCACGTGCCCCCCGGGGCCCGGCGCACCCGGCTCGCGGCGGCGAAGGTGAGTACCCATGACTCAGGCCCGGCCTGCCCGCCGGGTGGTCTGCTCGTGAGCTGAACGCAACACGGCGAACGCCGTGGACGGCGCACGGGGAGGCAAGAGCATGCAGTTCCGGATTCTGGGCTCGCCCGAGTTGTACGACGAGAAGCGGCACCGGCGCATCCCACTGACCAGCCCCAAGCAGAGACTGCTTCTCGGCACTCTGCTCGCCCGTCCCAACTCCCCCGTTCCGAGGGAGCGGCTGATCCGGGAACTGTGGGGCGCGCTGCCCCCGCGAAAGGCGCGCAACACGCTCAACGCCCATGTCTCCGGGCTCCGCAAGGTCCTCCTCGAGGTGGAGCCCGAGCGTGCCCACACACCGCGCATCGTCGCCAGGGCGGCGGGCTATCTGCTGGAGGCCCGCCCGGCGGAGACGGACAGCGGCCGGTTCTGCCTGGCCGTGGCGCAGGCCCAGCGCATGGCGCAGGACGATCCGCGCGGTGCGTACGACTCGCTGCGCAGGGCGCTCGGGCTCTGGCGCGGCAACGCGCTGGAGGGCGGCTCCCACGGTCCTGTCTGCGCGGCGCTGGTCGCCCAGTTGGAGGAGGAGCGGCAGCAGGCTCTGGAAATCCTCTTCGACTGCGCGCTGCGCACCGGGGAGCACCGTGGCATCATCCCGGAGCTGGAGGAACTGACCGCCGCGCACCCGCTGCGCGAGCGTTTCCACGACCAGTTGATGCTGGCCCTGTGCCGCTGCGGGCGCGGGGCGGACGCGATCCGTGTCTATACGCGGGCCCGCCGGCGGCTGACCGCGGCGAACGGCGGCACTCCCCTGCTGACCGCGCGTCTTGAGCAGATCAGCGTGCAGGCGCCCGCGTTGTTCGCGCACGAGACGGAACGTCCCGATGCCAGGAAGCGCGCCCGGGTGACGTCGCCTGCGGCCGGCGGGCGCGAAATCGACCGGCTGCGGCAGGAGATGAACCAGATCGAGGCGGAACAGCAGACGGCCCGGTCGGTCGTCGGCTATCTGACGAACATCCTCAGCGGGCAGGCTCTGCGCACAGGGGGCGCATGATCCGCACACACCAAGCGCCCCTGCGTACCGGACGCGGTACGCAGGGGCGCTTGTGTATTCCGGGGGATCAGAGTTCGCGGATGAGCTGGGCCGCGATCTCCATTCCGGAGGAGTAGCCGGCCTCGTGGGAGCCGATCTGGTCCACGCCGTGCCGCTTGGCGTGGAAGTAGGAGCCGCACAGCTTCACGCGGGTTCCCTCATTGACGTTGTAGATGTCGTTCTGCATTTCGCGCACATCGACATTGATGATCGGGTGCGTGTACGGGAATTCCGCGATCACCGTCGCCGGGTCGACCTCTCCCGGGTAGTCGAGGGTGACGAAGTAGTCCTTCTCGGCGGTGAATCCGTGCAGCTTGTTCATGTAGTAGGCGACAAACGTCCTGGGCTGTCCGCCGACCTCGACCTTGCCGTAGTTCCAGGCCTCCCAGCGGCTCTTGTCCTCGGGCACCACGGAGGGGTCGGTGTGCAGGATGACCTTGGAGGAGTTGTACTCCACCTTGGAGAGCACCTCGTGCTGGCGCTCGGTGGGGTTGTCGAGCATCGCGAGCGCCTCGTCCGCGTGGGCGCCGACCACCACGTAGTCGAACTTCTCGCTGCCCTTGTCCGTGGTCACCGTGACGCCGTCGGCCTCCTGGTGGATGCGGCTGACGGCCTCGCCCAGGCGGACCTCGGGACCGATCGCGGCGATCGCCTTGCGTACGTAGGAGATCGAACCGCCGCCCACCGTCCGCCAGTCCACGTGCTGGCCGCCCAGACCACCCTCGTCGTGGCCCATGAAGAAGGCGATCGCGGTGCTCGCCGGCATCTCCCAGATCAGCTCGGCGGGAATCGACCAGACCGCCGAGCAGAGCAGGATCACGTACGAGTGACGGAAGGCCTGGCTGTATCCGCCGCGGTCGAGGTACTCACCGAGCGGAATGTCGGCCCGCTTGCGGACGAAGTCCTTGCGGCCCTCGGTGTGGAAGCGCCTGGCCTCCTGCCAGATGGTCAGGAACTCCTCGGAGTAACGCCCGGCCACCTCCTCCTCGCTGAGGCCGAGCTCCTTCGTGCCGTACTCGAGACCGGAGTCCAGGTCGAAGAAGTTGAAGGCCCCGCGGTGCTCGACGGCATCGACGCCCAGCTCGTCGAAGAACTCGCAGAGGTTGGTGTAGGCGGGACGGTTGAAGACGACGAAGGCCGTGTCGATGCCGAGGATCTTCCCGTTCTCCTCGACCTCGACGGTGTTGGCGTGCCCGCCGAGGCGGTCCTCCCGCTCGAAGACGGTGATCCGGGCGCGGTCGCGCAGGTGATAGGCGGCGGAGATGCCGGCGACGCCGGCACCGACGACGGCGACTCGTGGGGTGGTGGGCTGCGGCATGAGCTTGTCCTTCATGGTCGGTCTCATACGTACGAGAGGTCGGAGAGGTCTGTGCGGCGCAGGGCACCTGGCCGCCCGTTCTCTGTGGCGACGGCCAGGACGTGCCCCGGGCCGGGGTGGAGCAGGTCGAACCACCAGCGGGCATCGGTCCCCGCCGGCTGCTCCGGGTCGTGCACGGCGATCCGGTCCGCGGTACGCGGCGCGAAGGAGAAGCCGCCGAGGCCCCGGGACAACCCGGTGCCCAGGGCCTTGAGATACGCCTCCTTCAGCACCCAGAACTCACTGACCAGGGCCGCCCGGACGCCGGGAGCGGCGGCGGCGAGCTCCGCGCGTTCGGCGGGGGCGAGCCGGTGGGCGAGATGGGTCATCAGGCGGTCGGTGGAGGGAGTGGGGCTCACGTCGACCCCGCAGCCGCGCCCCTGGGTGACGACGCACGCGATGAGGCCTTCGGTGTGGGAGAGGTTGAAGCGCACACCCTCCTCGGGCTCCGGTTCGGGGCGCCCGAATTCGCCGGTGCGAAAGCGCCACCGGTCGGGCGGGCGGCCGGTGCGGGCGCTGAGCGCGTAACGGCACAGCAGCCGGGCACCGAGGTACCGGCGCCGCGCTCCCGCGGTGAGCCGCCGTTCCAGCCCGGCGCGTTCCGGCGCCGTGAGCAGCCGCGTCCCGCCGAGCGCCGTGGCGAAGCGGTCCACGGCGTGCTCGGGCAGCAGCCACAGGAACGTCGGGTCGGGATGCATCGGCGTCGGTCCCCGGCCGGTCAGAGGCGGGTGGCTGCGGCGTCGACGGTGCGCTCGGCGAGCGGGAACTGCCAGTGCGAGAAGAGCAGGTTCTCGCGGTGCAGATGGCGCAGTACGCGCATCACCTCGTCGATGACCGCCTGGTCGGTGACGGATTCGTACGGGTAGAGGTGCTTGCGCAGCCGTTCCATCTGGAGCAGCAGCAGAGCGCCGCTGGGCAGCGGGTCCTCCAGCGCGTCGTGCGAGTGGACGAAGGTGAGCACGCAGGCCGCCGTGGCGTGGAGCAGGCAGTACTCCTTGGACAGCTCGAAGAGTTCCGTCGACTGCGCGTAGTCCCGGCCCAGTTCGGCCTTGAGCGCCGCGGACCGCTCGCTCATCGAGGCGACCCGGCCGAGCAGTTCGCCCGCCACGTCGGCCGCCTTCAGCAGCCAGTCGCGCTCGGTGCCCTTGGCATCCTCGGCCAGGACGCGCAGTCGGCCTACCGCGTCGGGGCCGGCGAGCACCGCGTCGTCGAGCCCGCGGCTGAACATCTCCTGCTTCACCGGCTCGTACGGCGGCAGCTCGCTGTCCATGCCGAAGAGGGTGGCGGCGCGTTCGGCCGAGGCCTGAAGAACCTCCGGGGCGGCGGCGCCCGCGGTGGTCAGCAGACCGCCCAGCTGCTGGCCGATGTTGCGCAGGTTCACCACGGTGTTGCCGTCGGCGAAGTTGGCGACCATGAGGTCCCGCAGCATCTTCTGGTGCATGCCGTAGTGCGGGTGGTCCCGCAGGAAGAAGCGCGCCCCGAGGACCACGTTCAGCTGCGACATGGTCTTCTCGAGCAGCGTCGGCACCAGGTACTTGACCACCGACGACCACACGCTGATCTGCTCCGGCGCCGCCTGCAGCGCGCGGACCGCGCCCAGGCTCACGGCGTCGGCCAGCATCAGGTCGGCGAAGGACTCGGTCAACTGGCGGCGGCTGTAGGGGACATCGCTGACCGCTGCGCCCATCAGGACCCGGACCTCGGTGAAGTCGAGGACGAGCCGAAGCGCCGTGTCGGTGGCCGACATCGCGAAGCTGCTGATCACGGCGCGCGCCAGCTGGCCGGACTTGAGCGCGAGCTCCAGGCCCTGGCCCTCGGCCCCGATCCGCGCGGACTCGGGGACGAACGCGCCCTTGAAGCGCAGCCCGCTGAGGTCGAGGGCCCGCAGTCCGTGCAGCTTCTCGACCGGCAGTTCCTCGACGGTGTCGGCGTCGAGGAGCCACTTGTCCACCATGAGGATGGAGTGGGCGGCCGGGCCGCCGCGCTTGCCCGTGCGGGCGTGGACGGCCACCTTGTCGCAGACGGTGGCGTTGCCGATCAGCCACTTCTCGCCGGTCAGCCGGTAGCCGCCGTCGACCTTCTCGGCGACCACCTCGTTGGCGAGCAGATCGCTGCCGTGCTCGCGTTCGGTCAGTCCCCAGGACAGTCCGCGGCCGCGCTGCATCTCCTCGATCAGGGAGCGCTTCTGCTCGTCCGTTCCGCCCATCCACGCGGGCAGGAAGCCGAGGACGTTGATGACCAGGGCGGTGGCGGTCGTCACGTCACGGCGGGCGACGAGCCGCATCAGGTTGAAGCCGGTCTCGATGTCGTCGGCCCGGGCGCCGTGCGCGGCGGGCAGGGTGTGGTCGAGCACGCCCCAGCGGCGGAGCTGGTTGACGAAGGCGTGCGGGTACTCCTGGTTCTCGTCGTGGTCCAGCACCCGGGTGAAGGGAATCCGGCTGCCCGGGTCGTGCGGGTCACCGAGGTGCTCTTCCAACTGCGCGGCCAGCGCGGTCAGGTCGGCCTTGGACATGAAGAACTCCTATCGGGTGGTGGCCAGTCGGACGGGCAGGGCGGAGAACAGCCGGCCGGTCTCCCGCAGCGCCACGACGGCGTCGAGCGCGGGCGTCAGTACGTCCCCGTGGTGACGGGGGTCGACGCCGTCGGCCCGGGCGAGCAGATAGCCGAGCGTCGCGCCCAGCCAGCCGGCGGAGCCGGGCGGCGTGCCGTACAGCGACCGGTCCCGGTTGGCCCACCACAGGTGGACGCAGGAGGCAGCGGCGTGCAGCCAGGCGTACCGCTCGGCGGCGTCCACCAGTGCGTTCGGGTCGGCGCCGCGCTCCCGTGCGGTCCGGGTCAGATCGCCGAGCCCGGCCACGGCCCCGGCCAGCTGCCCGAGCAGTTCGACGACGGGGGCCGCGCTCTCGTCGTCGCCCAGGGCTCCGGCCACGTCCGTGGCGGCGTCGGGGAGTCCGGCGAGCACGGGGTCGACGCCGCGGGCGAACATGTCGAGCCTGGCCGGTTCGTAGGCGGGCAGATCGGCGTCGAGCCCGTAGACGGCGGCGACGGCCGCCGGGTCCGGCTCCGCCGCGCCCTCCGTCAGCGTGGGCAACTGGCCCGCGAAGGAACGGAGGTTGGCCAGGGTGCTCGCGTCGATCACCCGGACGACCGCCGAGTCCCGCTGGAGCTTCTGGAACAGGCCCGCCCCCCGCTCGCCCTCACGCAGGACCGAGCGGGTGGCGAGCACTGTGCCGCAGCGGCGGATGAGCTCGTCGGTAGCCTCCGCCACTACGTGTTTGGCGGCCAGTGCCCAGACGCTGAACGCCTCGGGCACCACATGGACGCCGCGTGCCGCGGTCAGCGCCACCGTGTCGGCGGCCAGCAACGCCGCGGCGGCGACGGCCAGTTCACGCCGGGGGTGCGGCGATTCGGTGAGGACGGCGCGGCCGATCCTGCGGGTCGTGGCGAAGTCCAGCGCGAGCCGCAGCGCGGTGTCCGCGATGCCCAGGCTGCCCGCCATGCTCATCAGCCGCACGGCCTGCTGGGCCTTGACGGCCGCTTCGAGCCCCTCGCCCTCCTTGCCGACCAGCGCCTTCTCGGGCACCTTCAGGCCGTTGAAACGCAGCCTGGCCATGTCGATGCCGCGCATACCGCCCGTACGGACCGCGGGAGTGCGCTCCAGCTGTCCCTCGGGGATGTCCGCCAGATCGAGCAGGACCGCCGAGAAGGCGCCGGGGCCGCGCTCGCCGGTGCGGGCGATCACGTACACCGCCTCGCAGCTCATGCCGAGGCCGACCATCCACTTCTCGCCGGTCAGCTCGCCTTCCGGGCTCAGCCGGACCTCGTTGGTGAGCAGATCGCTGCCGTGCTCCGCCTCGGTGAGCGCGAAGGCCACCGCCCCGCCGCCGGTCAGGATCCCCGCGGCCCGGCGCTGCTGCTCCGGTGTGCCGTGCAGCTGCAGACAGGTCGCGGCGATGATGCTGAACATCGTGCCGGGCATGATGTTGACGTCCCGGCGGGCCGCCGAGCGTACGAGGGTGAGGCTGCGGTCGAAGGACTCCAGCTCGCCGCCCCACGACTTGGGCAGGTAGTTGAGGTGGAACCCGGCCCGGCGCAGCTCGTCGCAGAGCGCGGTGGGGAACTCGTCGCGCTCGTCACGCTCGACGGCGGCGGCGAAGCCGTACGGATTGGTGTTGTCGCCGGGGTCGCCGAGCAGCGCCTCCAGCTCGTCCGGCGTGAGCAGGGTCATCGCATACCCGCCGGCGAGCCGTGGGCCGGGGTCTCCAGCGGCACCGGACGGTAGTCGCCCGCCGTGGAGGGGATGTGCACACCGGTGCTGCGCAGCTGCGCGAGCCGGGTGTGGAAGGCGGCGCCGAGCATCAGATGGTGGGCCACGTCGGCGACCCGCCGGTTGCCCGGGGTCTTCAGATAGCTGCCGGTCACCCAGTCGTTGAAGCTGCCCATCGCCGGGCCGCACCAGATCTGGTAGTCCATGGCGCGGTCCTTGTCGCCGACGACCGCCCAGCGCGAGGACATGCCCAGGTACCAGCGGAAGATCAGCGCCATCTTGCGCTTGGGGTTGCCCGCGGCGCGGGTGAGCTGCTCCGGGTCGCGGCGCTGGAAGTAGCCGACGCATTCCTGCCAGACGTCCTCCAGCGGCCGCCGGAAGACCTGCTGCTCCAGCTTGGCCCGGTCGGGCGCGGGGATCGCGTCGATGCCTTCGTATGCCTGGTAGATCTGGTAGAGCCGACGGGCCCGCATCGGGAAGAGGGTGCCCTTCTTGAGGACCTGGAGGTCCACCCCCATCTCGAACATGTCGGCGGCCGGGGCCATGTCGACATCGGCGATGCCCGCCTCGGCGAGCATCGCCTTGGACTCGGTGGACGCCCCGGACTCCAGGCAGGACTGGTTGACGGAGCCGGTGACGACGTAGGCGGCGCCCATCGCGAAGGTCGCGGCCACCGCGACCGGTGTGCCGAGGCCGCCGCCTGCTCCGACCGTGATCGGCACGGCGTAGCGGTGCTCGCGCTGGACGGTGTCGCGCAGCCGCAGGATCGTCGGCAGCAGCGCGGGCAGCGGACGCCGGTCGGTGTGGCCGCCCGAGTCCGCCTCGACGGTGATGTCGTCGGCCAGCGGCACATGGTGGGCAAGTGCCGCCTGGTCGTGGGTGATCAGGCCCTGCTCGAGCAGGGAGCTGACCAGGGTGGCCGGTGCCGGACGCATGAAGCGCTCGGCGGTCTCGGAGCGGGAGATCTTGGCGATCAGCCGGTTCTCGGCGACCACCCGGCCGTCCTGGTCCGTGCGCAGTCCGGCCAGCCGGTAGCGCACGACATGCGGGGTGAGGTCCATGAAGGCGGACGCCTCCACGCACCGCACGCCGTGCCGCAGGAACAGCTCCACCGCCTCCCGCTCCAGACGGTCCTCGCTGGGGCTGTGGATCAGATTGACGGCGTAGGGAAGTCCCGGGATCTCGGCGGCGAACCGGCCGAGCGCCTTCTCGATCGTCTCGGGCAGCAGCCCGGCCGCGCCGTAGGAGGCGAGGAAGCCCTCACGGGCCAGGGCGATCACCATGTCGGCCGAGGCGATCCCGCCGGCCATGGCGCCCGCCATGTACGGCTGGCGCACCCGGTGGGCGGCGAGGAAGGCGGCCGAACCCAGCCGCTGCGGGGGCAGCGGCTGAGCGGCGGCGAGCAGCGGCAGGCCGTCACCGCCGCCGGTCACCGAGCCGCCGGAGACGGCACCGATCCCGTCCGGGGTGACGACGATGAAGCAGGGGTGGTCCAGGTCGGCCAGCGCGTTGTAGATCCCGGCCGGGTCGGTGCTGGGGTACCGCTCTCCGGTCCACCGGAGAGGGGTGTCGCGAATATCCATGGGGAAACGAAGCTCCTTGGGCTGTGCGCGGGTGCGGACCGTCAGGCGGTGGCGGAACGGACCTCGATGGCCACGTCGGTGAGTTCGTAGATGCGCAGCCCCGGCTTCGACAGATCCGCGTCGGCGATCACCAGCAGGCGGTCCGCCTCGCGCCGGACCTCCTTGATGTGCACGTCGAACTGCAACTCCTTGTCGTGGCGCAGGATCTGGCCGCGGTACTTCCAGGCCATCTCCACATCGGTGGCCATCGCGAAGTGCGGCCGCTCCATGCCGTCGGCGAGGTTCTGCTCGATCACGAACAGGCGCATCGCCTGGAGGATCGCCTCGACCCCGAGCGAACCGGGCATCACCGGGTCGCGGTGGAAGTGGCAGTCGAAGTACCACTCGTCGGGCCGGATCTCGCGGAACCCGTGCATATAGCCCTTGCCGTGGTTGCCGCCGTCCTCGACGAGGTCGACCCGGTCCACGAGCGCGAAGTGCCCACCGGGAAGGTGCAGATGGCCGCCGGCCGGGTCGGTGAACGCCGGCGCGTTCTCCGGGAGTTCGATCCGGCGGACCCTGGCGGTGTCGACGTTCGCCGTCTCGATCCAGGGAGCGACCCACTTGCCGTTGTCCAGGCCGACCTGGTTGGCCAGCGCCGCCTCGCTGAAGTAGCCGAACAGCGACTCGCCGACGTAGAACACCTCGCCGTCGGCGGAGAGTTCGTAGGAGAAGTTCTGCAGCACCGCGCCCGAGACCGCGCTGGTCATCAGCAGCTTGGAGTGGTGGCGGATGGTCTTGCCGCGCAGGTCAATGTCCTTGACCAGCGTCGCCCTGCCGTCGAGGTTGCGGATGGCGTACTGCTCCTCGGGGCGTTCGAGGGTCGCGCCGAGGTAGTAGCCGAGGAAGATCGCCGCCTGGAGCGAGGACTCCATGTAGATCGCGTTCGGCATGTGCGGGTGGGAGTTCTGCTCGTAGTACCAGGCGTCCGCCGGGGAGTCGTACTCGGTGACCATCTCCGAGCCGGGGGTGCGCAGGTCGCCGCGCGTGCCCTTGAGGGACATGACCCGGTCGACGAACTGGAAGTCCCCGTTGGGGATGTACGGCGCGCGGCTGTTGCGGTAGACCTCGAACTCCGGTCCCATCGCGACGTCGAGCAGGCCCTTGGCGGCGTGCGCCAGATGCATCTCGTTGATCATGGCGGGCTCGCCGTTCCTGTTGCGGCGGCCGAGGAACTGCGGCACACCGCCCGCCTCGGGACGGTAGGGCGTGCCCTCCTTCTCGCGGACCTGGAGGCCGAGGCCCTTCATCTTGATGACCGGCTTGTCGCCCAGGTAGATCAGCACGTCGGCGATCACCGTGGCGCGCGGCAGGAGCGTGAGCTCCATGACCTCGACCTCGTAGCGGATCTCCTCGTGCTGCTGGGTGATCTGGCCGCGGACCTGGACCTCGATCGGGACGTCGGTCACGCACTGGAAGGCCGCGTCCGGCAGCGTCAGATGCATGCCCTGGTGCATGAGGTAGATCTGGAGGAGCTGTACGGCGCCCTCGGCGACCAGCGAGCCGGCCAGCACGTGGTCGTCCGGGAAGTGGCAGGTGAAGTACCAGGCGTCGGGCGTCAGCTTCTTGATCGCGCTGAGTGTGCCGAGGCCGCGCGGACCGGCCTTGCGGTCGATGGTGACCTCGTCGACCATCCGCAGCTTGGCGTCGGGCAGCCGGATCGCCGGGTTGATGCCCGGGTCCTGGGCGTGGTCAGGGCCGAAGACCTCACCGATGCGGCCCTGGGCGAGCAGCTCCAGGTCGCCGGAGGTCAGGTGGTTCTTCTCGGTGTACGCGAGGGGCTTGAACCAGCCCTTGGGGAGCGCGGCGCGGGCGGCCTTCTCCTTCTCGGTCATGACGACGCCGAGCGGGGTGTCGAGCTCCGCCTGGCTGAAGAACCCGGCGCAGGCGTCGTGGAGTTCGAGGATCAGCTCACCGTCGGCGTAGCACTTGTAGCTGAAGAAGAAGAGCGTGGTGTCGCCCTGGTGGACGAAGCGGTCGATGGAGATGTCGTAGCGCAGGGTCTGGCCGACCCGGGGCAGATTGCCGCGGAAGATCAGCGTGCTGTCGAGCAGCCGGTAGACGCGCTCGCCCTTGTTGCGGAAGTCGATGCCGAGGTAGCTGACGAGCAGCAGGTCGCACTGGCCGGCCTCGACGGTCACGGCCGGCGGCACGCCGCCGTCCACGGCGTACCAGGCGTCCTCGGGGACGTCGTACTCGGTGGTGATGGTGGCGGGCTTGAACTCGCCTGTCGTACCGCTGAGTTCGGTGACGCGGGTGACGAAGTGGTACGGGGGTGCGGGCAGCCGGACGCGCTTGGCGTAGCCGTCGATGACGCCGAACTCCGGGCCGAAGACCTTGGCGACGGAGCCGACGGCGAACTCCAGCAGATCCGCCTCGTCCCAGATCACGCCCTCCTTGATGACGCCCTCCTTGACCTCACGGTCTGCGGGCGGGGGCGGCGGCGTGGCGGGGCCGGAAGCGGCGGGCGTCGCGGCGCGGGCGGGAGCCGCAGGGGGCAGGGCCGGGCGTACGGCCTGGTCGGACACGGCCGCCGTCAGGGCCGGCTGCTGTGCGAGGTCCGCGGTGCGCGGGGCGGGTGCGGGTGCCGGGGCGGTGGCTCCGTCGAGGAGCGCCTCCATCCGGCTGAGCGTGGCGCCTTGGAGGATGCGCTGGGTCTCCATCACCACCGAGTGGGTGGCGACCATCTGCTGGCGGATCTCCCGGACCAGATCGGCGGCGGGGTCCCCGGAGGCGGCGGATGCGGTGGCGGGTGCAGGGGCGGGCTTGGCGGTCTTGGCGGGAGCAGCCGGTGCCGCGACCGGTACGGCGACCGGTGCCGCGGGCACCGGTCCTGAGGCAGCGGGCTCGGGCGCCCCGGGCGCGGCCGGCGCCCACGGCAGGAAGGAGATCGGGGTGCCGTCGAAGGCGATGACCTCCGCGTCAGCGAGAGTCGGGTCGGCAGGCATGACGGAGTCCTCCGGCGGTACGGACGGGACGGGCGCGGGCGGTACGGGCACAGGGGTAGGGGCTGGCGTGGGGGCAGGGGCGGGCTTGGCGGGTGCCGCCGCGGCGGCCAGGGGCTGCGGTGCCCGGACCGGCTCGGGCGCCGGGCGGGTCGCCGCGATCCCCCGGGCGACGCGCGCCGGTACGGGGTCACCGCCGCCTACCTTGAACCGGAAGGCGCGGGCGGACCTGGCCGGGACCTGGTCCGCCTCGGTACCCAGCAGCGGCCTCAGATCGAGTTCCAGGCCGTGGCTGACCAGGCGGGCCACCAGTTGCGCGACGGACTTCGTGGCCGGCGCCCCGCGCCGGTCCACCGGCAGCGCGACATGGGCCGCGTCGCCGAGCGTGTCGTGGATCCAGCGCGAGCAGGTCGCGCTGGGGCCGACCTCCAGGAAGTAGCGGAATCCGCGGTCGTGCGCGCCCTGTACGAGGCGCGGGAAGTCGATCGGGGAGCGCAGGGTGTGGGCGATGCGCCGGGCGATCTCCTTGCGGGCCAGGCCGGGCAGCGCCTCGTAGTCGTAGGCGCTGAACAGCTCCAGATCGCCGAACGAGCCGGTGGGGTAGTCGTTCAGACCGGCCAGGCCGCCGACTTCGGCGTCGACGACCGGGCAGTGCATGACCGCGTTGACGGGTGAGCGCGCGGCGGGGCAGCCCAGTTCCTTGACCAGGGCCTTGCACTGGGCCGGGTCTCCGGCGATCACCAGCTCGTTGGGGGTGTTGATGTGCGTGAGGTGGACCCGGTCGTAGCGGGTCAGCGCCTCCCGCACGGTGTCCGCGTCGGTGAGCAGCACATGGCTGGCCCACACCTCCGCGTCCTTGACGGACTCGGGCAGGTCCCAGTGCTCGCGCACCGTACGCTTCGGCCCGCACAGCCGGTCCTTGAAGATCGGCGTATCGCTGATCAGCTCGTCGCGGCGGCTCTCGGGGAGCCAGCCCCGGGTGGCGAAGAGCATGCTCGACTCGCCGAGGCTGTAGCCGAATCCGCCGTGCGCCCGGACGCCGAGCACCTCCCGGACCAGGTCCGTGTAGAGGATCGCGAAGCTGGTTCCGGTGGCGAGCATGAACGGGATGTCCTCGCCCAGTTCGGCTTCCAGGCCCATCAGTTCGCGCCGCCCCGGGGTGACCTGGGTGCGCGGGTAGAGGGCGCGGGAACGAAGGTGCAGCGCGGGCTCGTCCGCCTGGCTCTCGAACCGGTCGAGCAGTCCCGGGAAGGCCCGGAAGAAGTCCTGGCCGAGTCCCGGGTAGGAGTTGAACGCGCCCGGGTAGACCAGGGCGACCTTGCCGTCGGAGCCGATGGGCCGGGCGGTGAAGAAGCTCCCGGCCGGGGTGGCCCATTCGCCGCCCTCGGCGTGCACGCCGGGCAGATCCCGTGCGGCGAGCTCCAGTTGGGCCCGCAGCTCGGCGCGGCCACGGCCGACGAAGACCGCGCGCAGCTTCCTGCCCGCGAGTTCCTTGGCCGCCTCGCGGGCCAGCGCGTACGGGTCGGCGACTTCGAGCAGTTCCAGATGCTGCTCGATCGAGGCGTGCAGGGCCTCGAAGGAGTCGGCGGCCAGGGGCAGTACGACGGGGCCGCCCGCGCGCTGCCAGTCGCTCGGCGTGACCGCGCCACGGGTGGCCTCGGCGGAGAGCACGAGGTGGCCGTGGGCTCCGGAGGCGCCGATGAAGCTGAGGGCCGCGTACCGGCGGGCGCCCTTGGTCTCGCGCAGCCACGGGCGCGACGCGTCCGGGACGTACAGCGCGGAGGCAGCGAAGTCGTCGGCCAGCTCACCGGTGGGGCGGCTCCAGCCGCTGGTGCCGGGCAGATAGCCGTGGTGCAGGCAGAGCACGGACCGGATGAGTCCGGCCATGGTCGCGGCACAACCGGCCTCGCCGATCTGCGCCTTGGCGCTGCCGAGGGCCACACTGCCGCCGGCAGCCGGGTAGACCCGGGCCAGTCCGGCGATCTCGGCCCGGTCCTGGATGTCGGTGCCGCCGGCGTGGGCCTCCAGATAGCCGATGTCGGCGGCCGTGACGCCCGCGGCGGTCAGCGCCGCCTCGGCCGCGGAGGCGAGGGTCGCCGCGTCGGCCTCGGGCACAGCGCCGGCCACCGGTGCGGCATGCCGGATGGCGACCGAGTCCAGGCGCGCGTACACCGTCGACTCGGACTCGCCGGGGCGGGTGACGACGATCGCGCCCGCGCCCTCGCCGATACGGCGGCCACGGCTGCCCTCGCCGAAGGTCAGCCCGGCCTCGGCGACCACATCGGGCCGCAGCAGCAGGTTCTCCGCCGAGCCCGCCAGGTCGACCGCTCCGACGAGGACCGCCTCGATGCTGGGGTCGAGCAGCAGCAGCCGTGCGACCTCCAGGGCCTCGGCGGTGCCCGAACCGTCGGAGGAGACGGTGAAGGACGGTCCGGTCAGGTTCCACAGCGAGGAGATACGGCTCGCCATCACGTTGCCGATGAAGCTGAGGACCTCGTTGGCGACGATCGGGTCGACCACCGCGTCGCGGCCGACCGCCGTCACGGCGGCCAGCTGCTCCTCGTCGATCGCGACTCCGGCCCGCTCGAACTCCTCGCGTACGAAGGCCCCGAGCGTGCGGCGGGTGAGCCGCAGATGCGTCATGGGCTCGATCTCCATGGCCACCACGACCGCGACCCGGCGTGGTGCGGGAGCGGTCTGGCCCTGAGCGACGGCGCGGCTGAAGCCGGCGTCGTGCAGGGCCTCGTCGGCCACCTTGGAGGCGAGCGCGTGCTGGAGGTTGTACGTCCGCAGGTCCGACGGCGGGATCTTGAGGTCTACGGGGTCGATGCCGAGCCCGTCCACGAAGGCGCCGTGCGGGAGCGCGTCGGGCGAGACGCCGGTGCCGTGCTCCAGGGAGCCGCCGCGGGTCTGGTCGAGTCCGCGCCAGCGGCGCTCGGGCAGCGGGCCCAGTGCGTCGCTGCCCTCGTGGACGGCACGCTCGAAGGCGTCGAGGGAGTCGAAGGAGCCGAAGTGCGCGCCCAGGCCCACCACATCGAGGGCGGGCACGGTGGCCGCGGCCGCTTCGGTGACGGTCTCGGCGACCGGCTCGGAGAGCACCACATGCGCGTTGGTGCCGCCGAAGCCGAAGGCGGAGACCGCTCCCCGGCGCGGGTCCTCACCGCGCGGCCACTCCCGGCCCGTGCGGACCAGCGTGTCCTCGCCGACGCGTCCGTCCTTGGAGGCGACCGGCCGCTCCACGCCGATGGTCGGCGGGATGTGGCCGTTGCCCATGGCCAGGATGACCTTGAGCATGCTGCTGAGCCCGGCCACGGTGAGGAGGTGGCCGATGTTGCCCTTGACCGAGCCGATCAGCGGGACCTTGCCCGCGTCGCCGAAGAACGCGGCCACCGAATCTGCCTCGGTCGAGTCGCCGATGGGCGTACCGGTGGCGTGGCACTCCAGGTAGTCGATGGTGGTCGGGTCGATGCCCGCCTGCGCGTACGCCAGTTCGTACGACTGGAGTTGGCCGCCGCCCTGCGGGACCAGCAGATGGCGTCCGCTGCCGTCGTTCGTCAGGCCGATGCCGTCGACGACGGCGTGGATCCGGTCGCCGTCGCGCAGCGCGTCGGCCAGCCGCTTGACGGCGACCATGCCCGCGCCCTGGCCGGTGAGGATGCCGCCGGACCTGTCGTCGAAGGGCTGGCTGAAGCCGTCGCGGGGGTAGGCCTGGAGGTCCGAGAACGACAGGTGGATCAGCGTCGGGTCCGGCGCGCAGACACCGCCGGCCAGCACCAGGTCGGCCTGGCCCGCGGCGAGATGGTCGCAGGCCAGCTTGAGCGCGTACAGCGCGGACGAGCAGGCGGCGTCGAGCGCGTAGCGGGGGCCGCCGAGCCCGAGGGCGGTGGCGGCGAGGGACGACGGGGAGCCGCTGACCCGCAGGTCCTCGGGCTTGAGTGCGTCGCGGTCGATACGGCGGTTCTGCTCGGCGAGCGCGCCGAGCGCCGGGTGTCCGGCCACGCGCAGCCCCTCCAGCACCGCCTCCTGGACCAGCGGCACGCTGACCTCGGCGGACGTGGGCGTGGGGAAGGAGTAGTTGCCCAGGATCAGTCCGGTACGGGCCAGGATCTCGGGGCGGTCCGCGTGGCCGCTGTCGCGCAGCGCCTCCCTGGCGACATGCAGGGACCAGTGGAAGATGCGGTCGAGTCCCGCGAGATGGCCGGGGTCGAGGAGATAGCCGGACGGGTCGAAGTCGAAGTCTGTGATGAAGCCGCCCCGGCTGCAGTAGATGCCGTGCTGGGGGTCGGTGTCCCGGGCGTCGAGGGCGGGGCCGAAGACCTCTTCGCCCCCTTCCTTGCGGCTGTCCGCCCCGGTACGGAGGTTCTGCCAGAACTCGGCAGGTGTCTCCGCTCCTGGAAACAGGCAGGAGAGGCCAACGATGGCGTACTTGCTCATGAGAGCTCTGGGGTCCCTTCTGAGGGGCGGCCGGCCCGGACGGCTGGGGCACGGTGAGCACCGTCCGGGCCGACCCGATCGCTTGCGTCAGCTACGAGGCGTCAATCAGCTGCTGATGAACTTGGCCGCCAACTGCGGGGCCGAGACCACGGATACGCCGTCGAAGCGGGTGAGCACCCGTCCGTCGGGGGCGCAGGCGGTGATGGTGAGCGAGGCGCCGATGCTGCTGCCCGACGGTGCGGGCTCCACCACGATCAGGAACGGCTCACCGTCCGGCAGCGGGTGGTGCAGATCGGCCCGGCCCACGGAGAGGGGCAGCCCCGCGGTGCCGCGGAACAGCCTCACCCACACAAGGCCCGCCTGGAGCAACAGGTCCGCCGTACCCGGCGCGAAGCGGGAGCCGCCGAAGGCGCCTCCGGCGGGCCGGAGTTCGGGCAGTTCGCACTCGAGGACCAGCCGGGACTCGTCCTCGGCCAGCACCCGGCGCACACCGCGCAGGGCAGGTCCGTGGAAGAGCGTTCCGTCGCTGTAGAAGCCGGCGGCGTCCCGGCCGGAGCCGAGCGCCGGCAGTCCGGCGACGGTGGCATCGGCGAGCGTGGTCCCCGGGGCGACGGTGGCCGCGTAGCGCGGTCGTGCGACTCCCTCGGCGTCGGTCGCGCGGATGGCCACCTTGACGGTGTCCCCGGCCGGGGTCATCGCCAGGCTGACCTGCTCGGGCTGCGTACCGTCGAAGACGATGCCCTTGTGGACCGAGAAGTCGCTGACCCGGCGCACCTCGGTGGCACCGGCCCGCTCGACCGCGCCGATCGCCCAGCCGAGCGCGACGGCCGCCGGAAGCACCGGCGAATCGCCGATGACGTGGTCGGTGAGGATCGGGTCGCCCGCCAGCTCGCCGAGGTTTCGCTCGACGGTGACGGTGGCCGTGGGCACGGTCCGCTCCGGCTCCGAGAGGGGCGTCGTCGGGCCGAGTACGGTCACCACGTCCCCGGCGTGCTCGGGGGCGAACTGCTCGGTGAACATCTGGGCTCCGGTGTCCGCCGGGATCAGCGTGATGCCGCGCTCCTGGAAGACCGCCTTGACCTCCGGGGAGACCATCCCGCTGTCCCAGGCACCCCAGTTGAGCGAGGTGACACGGGCGGCCGGGTGGCGCTGCTTCCAGGAGGACGCCCAGGCGTTGAGGACCTCGTTGGCCATGGCGTAGTCCGACTGGCCGCGGTTGCCGAAGAATCCGGCGACCGAGGAGAAGAGCACCACGTGGCGCAGTGCGTCGGCGGGCAGCGCGGCGGTCACGGCGCGCAGCCCGGCCAGCTTGGGAGCGAAGACCCGCTCGATCTCGGAGGCCTTCTTGTTGGCGATCAGCTGGTCGGCCAGAACACCCGCACCGTGCACCAGGCCGCTGATGCGCTCCTTGTGCGGAGCGAGGGCGGCGGCAACGGCAGCCGGGTCTGTGATGTCCACCGCCAGGTACTCGACCTGGCTTCCGGCGGCCCGTACGTCCTCGATGGTCTTACGGATCTCACGGGCACCGACGACGGCCCGGTAGAGCTGCTCGACCCGCTTGGGGGTGGGCTTCTCGCCCGCCGCCTTCAACTGGCCCGCTGCCGCGGCCTTGAGAGCGGCGGCCTCGACGCCGTACGCCCACTGCGGCTCCTCGTCCAGCGGGGTGCGGCCGAGCAGCAGCAGCCCCGGCTTGTACTGCTTCGCCAGCTCGATCACACAGTCCGCGGTGATGCCGCGTCCGCCGCCGGTGACCACCAGTACGTCGTCGGAGGTGAGCGGTGCGACATCGGCGCCCGTGTCGGTCAGCGGCCGCTCGGCGAGGGTGAGGCCGACCCGGCGCGTACCGTCGTGGCCGACCTGCACCGTGTCGGTGACGGCGTCGTGGACCTCGTTCAGGACGAGGTCGCCGCCGGCCTCGGGGGTGAGGGCGGGGGCGAGGTCCAGAGCCCGGGTGAACAGCTGGGGCGCTTCCACCGCCAGGGTCTTGACCAGGCCCGCCACACCGCCGGCGGGGGCGAGCTCCTCGTCGACTCCGCCGAGGCCGAAGGCCCCGTCGAGGCGCGTGACGGTGACGAAGGCGGCCCGGCCCGCCGTGGCCGCGGTGCTCAGCGGCTCGACCGCGTGCTTGGCGACGAGCAGCGTGTGCGCGAGGCGGCGTACCGATTCGGTCCAGTCACCGCCGTGCGCGGCGGAGAGGTCGATGACCAGGCTGATCCGGTCGGCGAGGATCTCCTCCATCCGGTCGGCGAGTTCGGTCACTCCCCAGCCGGTCAGGGAGTGGTCCTTGACTCCGCTGACGCGCTGGGCCACACCCGGCAGCCGCAGTACGTGCACGTGGCGGCCCGACTCGATGAGACGGTTCACGAGGACCGGCGCGAGGTCCGCACCGTCGTCCACGACCAGCGCGCCCGAGCCCTCCGGGTAGGCGCCGATCAGCAGGTCGGGGGTGGGGAGGGTGACGAGCGCGGCCTGGGCCCGGCCGATACCGGCGCGGGAGTTGTCGGCGGCGGGCTCGGCGGCGGTCGCGTCGGCGGCCAGGGTCGCGGAGGTCCGGGCGGCGACTGACGCGTCAGTGCCGCCCGCCATGAAATCCACGATGTGGCGGAGCGTACGCAGTTCACCGAGCTGCTCGGGACCGGCGGCCACCAACTCGCCGAACCGCTCCTGCATCACGCCCATGATCTCGACGCGCTTGATCGAGTCGATACCGAGGTCCGCCTCGATGTCCATGTCCAGCTCGAGCATGTCCGCCGGGTAACCGGTCTTCTGACCGACGACCTCGAGGAGCGCGGCTTCCAGACCGGCGGCGTCCGGGCCGGCCTGCGCGGCGGCCGGAGCTGCGGTCTGAGCGGGGGCGGCGGGCTGCGGGGCAGCGGGGGCGGCAGCGGCACCGGCGGCCTCGGCCATGAAGTCGACTATGTGGCGCAGGGTACGCAGTTCACCCAGCTGCTCCGGTCCGGCGGAGACTGTCTCGCCCAGGCGCTCCTGCATCACGCCCATGATCTCGACCCGCTTGATCGAGTCGATACCGAGGTCCGCCTCGATGTCCATGTCCAGCTCAAGCATGTCCGCCGGGTAACCGGTCTTCTCACCGACCACCTCGAGCAGGACAGCCTCGACATCCACCGCGGGCTTCGCGGCAACCGCCGCGGCCGGAGCGGGAGCGGGAGCGGCGGCAGCAGAGCCCGCGGCCTCGGCCATGAAGTCGACTATGTGGCGCAGGGTACGGAGTTCACCGAGCTGCTCCGGTCCGGCGGAGACCGTCTCGCCCAGTCGCTCCTGCAACACGCCCATGATCTCGACCCGCTTGATCGAGTCGATACCGAGGTCCGCCTCGATGTCCATGTCCAGCTCAAGCATGTCCGCCGGGTAACCGGTCTTCTCACCGACCACCTCGAGCAGCGCGGCCTCGACGTCCACCGCGGGCTGTGCGACCACGACCGCCGCCGGAGCGGGAGCCGGGGTGGCGGCCGGGACCGGAGCGACGACGGCGGGCGCGGCGGCGGGCAGAGCCTGCGGCGCGGCGGGAGCCGGGGCCGCCGTCAGCGCGGCCGGGACCTGGGCGGGAGTCACGGCCTGGGGTGCCGTGGCGAGGGCGGCCGGTGCGATCTGCTGCGGGGCAGCCGCGCGAGTCGGGGCCGGGGCGTTGCCCAGCTCCAGGCCGGCCAGGTCGCGCAGGATCTCGTTCGCCCGCAGGTGGCTTCGGCCGATGTCCAGGCCGTGCTCCTTGACGGCGTTGACCCCGGCCAGCACCTGGCCGAGCTGCCCCTGGTCGGCGGCGCGCTCCAGCAGACCGGTGAGGCGTTCGGCGCTCTGCAGCTGGCCGTTGAGGTACTCGTCGTGCAGGGAAAGATGGTCGGCCACAAGATCGGCCAGGCGGTCACTGTCCACGTGGGCTGTCTCCATGACGGTGGGAGCGGGGGCGGGGGCGGGCGCCGCCTGAACCGGAGCGGGTGCGGGTGCCGGTGCGGTGGCCAGGGCGGTGGCCGTGGCGACACCGGTCGCGGCGGAGGCGGTGGCCGGTGCCGGCGTCCCGGGGCTTCGCACCGGACCCCGGTCCGGGGCCGCCGGAAGGGCCTGACGTGCCGCCGGTGCCGGCACCGGAGCGGGCGCGGACGGCGCCGGAGCGGCCGGAGTGGCCGGGACCGCGATGCGGTAGCCGTTGTCGATCGCGTCGCGGTAGGCCGCCTTGCGCTGGGGCGAGACGTAGTTGATGCCGTTCAGGAGGATCGACATCCCCTTGGTCGGCGCGTTCTCCACCGGCGCCGCCACGTAGCGGTCGGCGGTGGCCAGCGGCAGTCCGAGGACGGCGAGCTGGGCGACGGCCTGCTTGAGCGCGACGTCCGCGTCGCGTCCGGGACCGGCGTCGAGGTTGACGACCGTGTGCTCGCGGTCGCCGAGGATGCGGCGTACCAGCTGGGTGAGCACACTCTTGGGGCCGAACTCGACGAAGACCCGGAACCCGGCCGCGTACATCTCCTCGACGCGGGCGGCGAAGTCGACCGGGTTGATGAGCTGCTCGGCCAGGACCTTGCGGTTGGCGGCGATGTCGTCGCAGTAGACCGCGCCCTTGGTGTTGGCGAAGACGGTGCCGTTAGGCCGGCGGACCTCGAAGCGCTCCACGTCGCCGCGGAAGGCGTCGACCGCGTGGCCGACGAACGGGGTGTGGAAGGCGGCCGAGACCGGCAGTCGGCTGGCGCGGAGGCCCGCCGCCTTGGCTGCCGCGACCAGGCGCTCCACTTCCTCGGTGCCGCCGCCGATCACGATCTGGTCGGCCGCGTTGCGGTTGCAGACGACCAGACCCGCACGGTCGGCGAGGAGTTCGGCCACGCGCTCCTCGGGGGCGGAGACCGCTGCCATCGCACCGGCGTCGAAGCCGGTCTCCGGCGGCGGGGCCATCGCCTTGCCGCGGGCTCGTGCCAGCGCGAAGAAGGCGTCGTCGTCGAGTGCGCCCGCGGCCCACAGGGCGGTCAGTTCCCCGAAGCTGTGGCCGAGGAACCCCTCGGCGGCGAAGCCGAGTTCGGAAAGGTAGCGGAACTGTCCGGCCGACAGCGCGCCGATGGCGGGCTGGGCGTAGGCGGTCGCCTGGAGCGCGGTTTCCTGCGCCGTGCGTACGCCGTCGCCGAACAGCGGCGGCGGGAAGGCGATGCGGGACAGCGGCTCGGAGCCCTCGAAGTGCAGGTTGGCCCGGTCGAAGGCGGCGCGCAGCGGCGGCAGCGCCATGACGGCGCTCTGGCCGAGGTTGACGTACTGGCTGCCCTGACCGGCGAAGAGGGCCGCGACCTTGCCGGCCGGTGCAGCGGTCTTGCGGAAGTGGACGCCCTTGGGGTGGGACCAGGCGTCCGCCTCGGGCCGGGAGCGCAGTTCGCCGAGAGCCAGCTCGCGCAGCGTCTTCAGCTCGTCCTCGGTGCGGGCGACCAGCGCGACGCGGGCGTGGCTCTCGGGGGCCGGTCCTCCGGTCGCGGGCGTACCAGCGGCAAGCGCCTCGATGAGGGCGGCGGTGTCCGGGGCGTGCCACAGGTGCACGGCCGCGACCGGGTAGCTGACGCGCAGGTCTTCGCCGTCGCCGTGCTCCTCGAGCACCATGTGGAAGTTGGTGCCGCCGAAGCCGAACGAGGAGATCGCGGCGCGGCGCTTGGGGCGCTCGGGGTCGCGGATCCAGGGCCGGGCCTCGGTGTTGACGTAGAACGGTCCGGAGTCGAAGTCGATGGCGGGGTTGGGCTCGTCCACGTTGATGGTGGGCGGCAGCACCTTGTGGTGCAGCGCGAGCGCCAGCTTGATCAGGCCGGCCGCGCCTGCGGCCGCCTTGGTGTGGCCGATCTGCGACTTCACACTGCCGACGGCCGCGTACTGACGGCTTTCGTTGCCGTCGGAGACGACGGCGGACAGGGCGCTCAGCTCGGTGGCGTCGCCGACGGCGGTGCCGGTGCCGTGCGCCTCGAAGAGCTCGATGCTCGCGGGCGAGCAGTCGGCGTCCTCGTACGCGCGGCGCAGCGCGACCATCTGCCCTTCCTTGCGGGGGGCGTAGATGGACTTGAACCGGCCGTCGCTGGAGGTGCCCATGCCGCGCAGTACCGCGTAGATCTGGTTGCCGTCGCGCTCGGCGTCGGCGAGGCGGCGCAGCGCGAGCATGCCGATGCCCTCGCCGATCAGCGTGCCGTCGGCGTCCTTGTCGAACGGGCGGATGCGCCCGGACTTGGACAGCGCGGGCGTCTTGCTGAAGCACAGGTACATGAAGATGGTGTTCTCGGCGTCGCAGCCGCCCACCAGCATCGTGTCGGAGCGGCCTTCGAGCAGTTCGCTGGCGGCGGTGCGGACGGCGCCGAGCGAGCTGGCGCAGGCGGCGTCGATCGTCATGTTGATGCCGCCGAGGTCGAGTCGGTTGGCGACCCGTCCGGCGACCACGTTGCCGAGCATGCCAGGGAAGGAGTTCTCCTCCCACGGCGCGTACGCGAGGCGGAACTTGGCGACGATCTCCTCGGCATCTTTGGCGGACAGTCCGCAGCTGCGGACGACCTCCTTGAGCACTCCGCTCTGGAGCCGTGCGGTCAGCGGCTGGGTCAGCTGGTTGGCGCCGGTGATGCCGAGGACGACGCCGGTGCGCGAGGCGTCGTACCAGGGCTGGTCGGCTCCGGCGTCCTTGAGCAGATCGCGCGCGACGACCAGGCTCAGCAGCTGCAGTACGTCCGTGACCTCCAGCGTGTTCGGCGGAAGGCCGAACTCCAGGGGGTTGAACGGCACGTCGGGGATGAACCCGCCGCGCGTGGAGTACGTCTTGTCCGGCACCGTGGGGTCGGGGTCGTAGTGCTCGTCGACGTCCCAGTGGTCCGCGGGCACATCGTCGATGCAGTCGGCGGCCGAGACGACGTTCGCCCAGAATTCCTGCAGGTTGCTGGACTTGGGGTAGAGCGCGGAGAGGCCGACGATGGCGATGGGGTCCCGGGCGAGCCGACGGTCGAGGTCGGATTCCTGCGATGAGTTCACGGCAAGTCTCTCTGGATCTGGGCGAACAGGGACTTCGGTCTCGGCGCCTGTGGCACGGGGGCCGGCGGCCCGAGGCGGGCGGCGCGCGCCCTCGGGGGCGGCGGACCAGGTCGGCGACGGTTGCTGCAGCGGGCGGGTCCGCATCGTGGAGGGGTCGCCTGGTGCGGTGTGCGCGACCGGTCCGTTCGGACCGTTCGGCGCGGCCGGGTGTCTCGTCCCACGGGATGGCGGACGGGGCTGAGGTTCGCCTCCCGTGGGACGAGGCTCTGGGGCCGTGCCGGCGAGCGGCTGTACGGACGTGGTCGCCGGGGTACGGACGGGGCCGGCCGCGCTGTCGAGCGGCGCCGGCCAGTGCCACCGGCCCGGCGCCGCAGGCGCTACGCCGCGGCGGAACGCGCCGCGCACTCCTCGGCGATGTGCGCCGCGAGAGCCTCGATGGTCGGGTGGTACCACAGCGCCGTCGTACCGAGCTCGAAGCCGAGCCAGCTCTCCATCTCACCGGCGATGATGAGCGCCTGGGTGCTGTCCAGGTCGAGCTCGTCGAAGTACTGGTCGGCCGGGACCTCCGTCGGCTCCACACCCAGGCGCTGTGCGATCTCGTCGATCAGCCATTTCTGGGCTTCTTCGGCCGTAACGTTCGCCATTTCCCATCCTCTCCCACGGCTTATTGCACGCCTTCGGGGACTTTCGCATTCCCCGTAAGGGCGCCTCGCACATGGAGGCGCAAACAATCATCAGCAATGACCGAAAACCCGGCCATTATTCGGGACTTGCCCGCGAGCTTTGACCATAGGTCTGAGCCCCTGTCCGAGCAACCGAACTCCGCACCAGCAAAGGCCGATTTACCTCATGGCAATCATTCGTTCGGCCTGTGCTGGGCGGAATTCCCGTGCTGAGCTGCGGTGATTGAGTGGAGGAAGACGGGAGAAGATGTCCTGTCAGCCTCGCGCAAGGCTGTCAGCGGTCATGTCAGCCGGTGCCACCGGCCGTTGCCTGCATTGCGAGTCCTGGTCGAAGTCACCGACTGCTTGGACCGCAGCGCATAGGAGTGGTCGGCGGCCCTTCGCGCGAGTTCGGTGACAAGTGCGTGGATCGACAGGTGCGGTGTCGCCGCGAGCCTGGCGACGGCCATGCGCAGCTCCAGCGGATACTGCCCGCAGACCGCGGCCAGTTCGGCCGTGGCGTCGGGCTCCGCCTGCGTACGCTCGGGACCGAGATGCGTCTCGATCAGGGCGTACGACTCCGCCGCGGACAGGACGTCCAGGGCGATGGACTGGGCGCCCTCGCGGGTCACCAGATCCATCAGCGGCGATCTGCTGGTGACGACCACCAGATTTCCCGGAGTGCCCGGCAGCAGTGCGCGGACCTGCGCCGCGTCCGCCGCGTCGTCGAGCAGCACCAGGAAGTGGCGCCCGGCGAGGAGGCTGCGGAACAGGGCGGACGCCTCTTCCCGGGTGTCCGGGATCCAGGTGTCCGGCACTCCGAGGGACCGCAGGAAGCGGTTGAGCACCGTGCGGGGGTCGACCGGCCGCCCCGTGGATTCGGCGCTGCCTTGCAGATCGGCGTAGAGCTGCCCGTCGGTGAATTCCTCGTGACGGTGATGGGCCCACCGCACGGCCAGTGCCGTCTTTCCGATCTCGGGCGGTCCGTGAATGGCGGCGATGCCCACGGAGGGGTGCCCCTTGCGCTGGTGTGCCAAGAGACCGTCCAGAATCCCCAGTTGCTCCTGCCGGCCGATGAAAGGCGTGATGACCGGCGGAAGTTGCGCCGGTGGAGCAAGGCTTCTGGGGCGGGCCGCCTCTGCCACGAAGGGCGACGGGGTGGGCGCGGGCCAGGAGTCGCGGGCCGTGCCGTACGCATGGGTCGTCCCCGAGCCGGGCGGCCCGGCGGCCGCCTGATCGGTGCGCCCGTCGGGGCCGTCGTCCATCAGGATGGCGTTGCGCGCCTGCCAGATCTCTTCGCTCGGCTCGACGCCCAGTTCCTTCTTCAGCCGCATCCGCAGATCGGCGAAGAGGCGCAGCGCTGCCGCCCGCCGCCCGGAGCCGGCGAGCGCGAGCATGATCCGCGCCTGGAGTGCCTCGTGCAGGGGCTCCTCGTACGACGCGACCCTGAGATGTTCGACCGCAAAGGCGGAACGGTTCAGCCTGATTGCCAGATCCGCGAAATCGATCGCCACATCGATATGCCGCTGCGCCACCCTGACGACGGCGGGGTGCTGCCACAACTGCGACAGATCCTGCAGGAGCCGCCCCTGCCAGCCGCGCAGAGCCTGGCCGAACAATTCGAGCGCGGCCATCGGATCGGCCGCCGCCGTCTGCTTGGCCTGTGCGCTGCGTTCCTCGAACTGACGGAGGTCCAGCTCAACGCCTCTACTGTTGAAGACGTATCCGCCGCGCACCGTACTGATACGGCGGGCTCCTCTTCCGTGCCTGCCCTGCCCCGGCTCGATGAGGCGGCGCAGTCGCGCCACATAGGTATGCACCAATTTCTGGTAAGCGGGCGGCGCTTCACCGCTCCAGAGCACATCCGCTATTTCTTCGTGGCTCACGGTCTGGTCCGGCTGTACGGCGAGCAGCCCGAGCAGTGCCCGCTGCTTCAGCGGCATGGCCACGGGCAGCCCCGTGCACAGAACCGTCAGCGGCCCCAGCAGGCGTATCTCATAGCGGAATCCGGGCTGGTCGGGCTGCAGATCGGTGTCGGGCTCACTCCCCGGCCCCGCCGCCTCGTAGTCGTACCCGACCACCTCGGCCATCCGCGCCAAGGTCTCGTGGCGCGGATTCTTCACCTGGCCACGTTCAATATGACGGACGGTTCTGACGCTGATTTCGGCCCTTCGCGCCACTTCGTCCTGCGTTAATCCTGCCTTGATGCGTGCGGCCCGCAGACCGTCCCCCCTGGCAATCCTCAACCATCCCCCCACCCTTCAAGCGCATTTGGCGACGCCAGTTCGATAAGGACTGACATACGTCTCGCCACCGGTCACTCTATTGTGAAGATTCTGCGGAAGTGAAGACTCCGACTTTGTCATTGCCAACAGTCCTACGAAACACGGTCCCAGGGTGTTGACACCAAGTGACCATGGACTGTGGTCTTGTGGGAATCCAGTCGAACCCTCAACCACATTCCTGGGCCCGCCGGCCGAGCGGCCGACGGACCCACGCACCACTCTCAGGCGGTCCGGAGCGGACTTTCCGCCGCCGGCGACTGCCCGTCGTACTCGGGAATATCGGTGTCCGGCTGTTCGGCGGACCGGCGCACCAGCGCGAGCACCAGCACCCCGGCGAGCGCGGCCGCGACACCGCTGATCAGGAACACTTGATCAAGACCTGCCGCCCAGGCGTCCTCGATCGCGGTGGTCGCCGCGGCCCGAGACTGCTCCGGGAGAGAGGCGACCACGCCGGCGGCCTGACCGCTGCTGACCTGCTCGGCCACCTCGTTCGCGCCGGCGAACGCCTTGCTGTCGTCGAGGTTCCGGCCGACCACACCCGTCAGGATGGCGCCGACGATCGGAATGCCGACCGCGAAGCCGAGCTGACGGAACGTGTTCGCCGCACCGCCCGCCATGCCCGCCCTGCTCGCCGGCGCAGCGGCCAGCGCGGCCGACGCGAGAGTCGGCGAGGCGATACCGACACCGATACCGGTGACGATCATGCCGGGGAGCAGGGCCGTCCAGCCCGAGTCGCCGGTGACGAGCATCTCCAGGAGGGTGCCCGCGCCGATCAGCAGAAGACCGATACCGATCGGCCACTGCGGAGCGACGCTCGCCAGGAACCGGCCCGCAAGTCCGGCGGCCAGGAAGGACATTCCGCTCAGCGGCGTAAGGATCAGACCCGCCTTGACCGGGCTGAGGTCGAGCACCGACTGCGCCCACACCGAGACGAACACCAGGTTGGCGAAGGCCGCGGCACTGAACACCACGGCACCGGCCATCAGCCCGCCGAAGGACGGGGTACGCAGCAGGGCCAGGTCGAGCATCGGATCCCGCTTGCCGCGCTCGACCAGAACGAAGGTCACCAGCGCGAGCGCCGCACCGCCGAACAGGGCGAGCGTGGTGTTCGCGCCCCAGCCGTCGTCGCCCGCGCGGATCAGCGCGAAGATCAGCAGCGTGGCCATCAGGGTGAAGCCGATCGTGCCGGGCAGGTCGACCCGGCGGTCGGTGCGGGTGGCAGAACCCTCCAGGTACTTACGGCCGACGATCAGCGCGAGCGCCGCGACGGGCAGGTTGACCAGGAAGATCCACCGCCAGTTCAGATGCTCGGTGAGGAGTCCGCCCAGGATCGGTCCGGCCGCCGCGGCGGCGCCGTTGACCGCGCCCCACAGGCCGAAGGCGATTCCGCGGTCGCGACCGCGGTAGTTGCTGGCCAGCAGGGCGGTGTTGGTGGCGAACATCGCGGCGGCGCCGAGGCCCTGCACACCGCGCGCCGCGATCAGCTGACCGCTGTTGTCCGCGAGGCCGCAGGCCAGCGAGGCGAGGGCGAAGACGGCGAGGCCGACGAGATAGACCCGCCGGGCGCCCTTGAGGTCGGACAGCGAGCCGATCGCCATCAGCAGGGCGGCCAGGACCAGCACATAGACGTCGACCACCCACTGCAGATCGGAGAACGACGCGTCGAGCGAGTCGGTCATCTGCGGAAGGGCGACGCTGACGATGGTCACGTCGATCAACAGCATGAAGGTGCCAAGGCAGACCGCCAGCAGCGGCATCCATTTGCGCATGACGCGGAGCCTCTCAGATTGCGTGACGAAAAAGGACAAATACATCCGGCCGGTCGGCCGGGTCGCCCGGCGGCCGGGTTGTGCACTGCTGCGTAACAACCGGTGCCGCAGGACGCGGCGCCGGTGACGGGCGGTCTGTGCGGGCACCTCTTAGACAGTGACTAATAGGTTAGGCTGACTCTATGCCCTGCGGGTCGCCGGGCGTCAAGTCGCTTCGGTCACACCCCCTCCAGCGTTAGGTTTTTAGTCATGTCTGGGTCAGCGCCCCGCCGCCGTTCACGTGCCTCGGCAGGCCTGCCGCCCATCACGGCGGACAAAATCATCGATGCCGCGGTCGAGTTGACCGCCGAGCACGGACTCGACGGCTGGTCGATCCGGCAGATCGCCACCAAGCTGGACGTATGGCCAGGTGTGGTCGCGCATCACGTCGGCGACCGCGAGGCGGTGGTCATGGCGGTCACCGACCGGGTGATCGCACGCATTCCGGTGCCCGACGCGGACGCAGGGTGGCGCGACTGGTTCAGCGCACTGATGCTCGAAGGGCGCGCCGTCCTGCGCCAGTACCCGGGCGTGGCTCGCCGCCTGGTCCTGGTCGGCCCGAACGTGCCGGCCGCTCTGCCGACGATCGACGTCGGCATCAAGGTGCTGCTGGGGGCGGGGTTCGGCAAGCACGCGACCGAGATCTACCGCTACCTGCTCAACAGCGCGTTCATGCTGGTGGCGGTGGAGGACGACCGCGACAACTACTTCCCGGCGGCACGCGCGGAAATGGGCCGCGCCATGGCCGCGTTCGCGGAGGACGAGACGCGCCCCGGCCTGGCGGCGGCTGGCGCGCAGGCGGTCGCGAGCGACGACCCGGCGGATTTGGCGGCGCAGGACCTGGCGTTCTTCAAACTGACGGTGGAACGATCCCTGGACGGCGCGGAGGCACTGCTGAAGGCCTGACGCGGCGGCGTGGGCGCCGCCCGCCCGGACTTAGTCATGCGTCCCAAGATCCCGCCGCATGGCGTCTCTCAAGCCAATCCACTTGTCCCAGAGGGCTAGCAAGTCGGTGCGTATCTCATCGAATGATCCCCCTTCGTCGGCGTCCCCGCGTTCCAGTCGCTTGATCCTTTGGAAGGTGCGGGAGAGGCCGGAGAATACGATCTCCATTTCGTCTAGAACCGCGCGGGATGCGACTAATTGCCCTTCCGCCAAGGCGGCCGCATAGGCCCGGCGGGCGGCATGGAATTCACTGCGATCCTCTTCTAGTAAGCGCCTCTCGTGGAGAGCATGAAGATAGTTCATCTGCGCTATCCGATACCAGCGCGCTGCCGCGTTGACAGTTACGTAGCACGCCCGCTTCGAGGCCAACAGTTGGCGGTGGTCATCATGATCTCTAGACTCCGTGGCCTGCCATAACTGCTGATTGGCAAGTTCCCGTTGCATGCGAGCAGTTACCCGCACGCCGACGATCGGCGAAAGCAAGGTTCCGAGAATCCCAAAGACCGCCACGATGAGCGGACTGATCAGACTTTCCATGCGGCCCCCACTTCGAACTACGCGATACCGCCTCGCAAATCTTGGTTCGTAGCAGCACGACACAGCGCGCGTTCATCCGCAACCGCCACCTAGCCACCCTGGGATACTCGCCAGGGTGACTGTGCAGCCGGCCCGCCTCTCCGAAATCAGGAGCCGTCCTCCGGTATTACGAAGGGCATGGCCAGTAGCCACTGCTGGTTCTCCCCGTCGTGCGGCTCCCAGAACACGGGCATCGTCCTTGCCTCAGCTTCGTGAGGGCTGTCCAACGCATGGCCTGTTCCTGCATTGATGATGCGATGCGCCCGAAGTCCAGGCGCGGGGAAGACATGCCACCGTTGCCAAGCCGCACCGTTCTCAATGCGTCCTCGCATCCGGGGATGATGGCCGGCCGCTGACGCCTGACCATCAAGCAGCAGGTTGTTGCTTGCGGAGATGATGTGCACTTCCCGCCCGTGGCCGGATGCCTCCAGGTACCACAACTGGTGGGGTTGACCGTGTGGCCCCCAAAGGTGCGGATGGCTGCCGTCATTGCTGTGAAGGGCAGTGTCGAGCGCCAATCCGCAGCTCACTGAAATGAACAGGAAGGGACCGCTCGGTTGACGCCCACGACGCTTGAAAAACGCACCCACATCGTTCGTCCCGATCTTCAGGAACGGAAGGCCTATCTCGGCACTGACCTGACGGTCTCTCGGAGGCATGCCCGCCATCCTAGGATGGCGGGGTACTTCGAAGTGTGGTGTTTGAGAGGCTCCCGGACGGTGCGTCAGGCCAAGTGCCAGATGTGTCCAGCCCCAGGCACGTACCCCTGTTCCACATCACCCGCTGCCTCCCGCCGTGGGGAGGCGGGTGATCGTCCGTCAAGCTCCGTTGTCAGTGCCTCCCCATAGTGTGGAGACATCACTTGGGGAGCCTCGGAGAAGGAGTAGCAACGTGTCCGCCAACAAGATCCAGCACAAGGTGAATCACGTCGCGCTGGTAGTGGACTGTTCGGGTTCCATGCATCAGCACCAGAGTCAACTCGTCCGAGTCGTAGACGAGTTCGTGGCGGGCTTGAAGGCCGAGTCGGACAGCCTCGGTCATGAGACCCGGATCAGCCTCTACTCCTTCGACCATAGGGTGGAGAACCTGGTCTGGGACATGGACGTGAAGCATCTGCCGTCCATGCGGGGTCTGTACAAGGTCAACAATGGCGCTACGGCCCTCATCGAAGCCTCTCTGAAGTCCCTGGACGACCTGGGCCACATCTGGGAGGCGTACGGCGAGCACAGCTTCCTCCAGATCGTGGTGACGGACGGCGAGGAGAACGCCTCCGGCGGCGACAGACGGCACGACGGCGACATGGCCATCCTCGGCCCTTGGCTCGACAAGATCACGGCGAAGATGGGTGCGCTTCCGGGCCACTGGACTTCCGCGATCCTCGTTCCGAACTCCCTGGCGAAGCGAACCGCCCAGAACTACGGCTTCCCGGCGGGAAACATCGCCATCTGGGATGCGGATTCCCAGGAGGGTGTCGAGGAGGCGATTGGTACCGTGCGCGCTGCCGCCACCAGCTTCCTCCGTGGCCGCGAGCAGGGCGTGCGCGGGACGAAGAACCTGTTCGCGGTCGGCCAGGACATATCGGTCGACGACGTGCGGGCGAACCTCGAACCGGTCCCGGCCGACAAGTATCGACTCCTGAAGGTCGACACGGAGGTCGAGATTCGATCCTTCGTTGATTCGCATCCGGGCGTGACGTACGAACGCGGGTCGTGCTACTACCAGTTGGGCAGCCGGGTTCAGGTTCAGCCCGACAAGGAAGTCATCGTGGTCGAGAAGGACACCGACCGCGCATACACGGGCGACGCGGCACGCAGTCTTCTGTTCGGCACGGGTATCCAGGGCACCGTCTCCGTGAAGGCGGGGCGTAATCCCAAGTTGGAGGTATACGTGCAGAGTCGTTCGGTGAACAGAAAGCTCAAGCCGAAGACGCGTCTGCTCATCATGCTCTGAAATTCACGAGAAGGGAGTGGAGCAGGTGGTGTGCCCGTTACGCTGACCCGCGCATCGGGCCGGCTCCTCGCCTCCCCGCAATTGCACGATCCCGGCAGCCCGCCGGCAAGGCTCCGCCCCGAACCCGCGCCGGGCTCCCCCGGACGTCGTCCGGGAGATCCACGAGGCGGGATTCGGGGCGGAGCCCCCGTCAGGCGGAGGTCCGGTTCGAGGCGTCCGCGCCCTCCCCCAGCACGCCCGCCAGGAAGCCCGCGATCTCGCTCACCGTCGGGTAGTTCCACAGCAGCGTCGCCGGCAGAGCCACGCCCAGGTCCCGTTCCAGCGCGACCCGTACCGCCGTCGCCAGCAGTGAGTCGACTCCCGCCTCGGTGAGCGGGCGGTGGACGCCGACCGCCGCCGGCTGGACGCCGAGGACGACGGCGACGCGCTGGCGTACGTCGTCGAGCAGATACGCGGCCAGTTCGTCACCGGTGAGGCCGACCCAGTCGGGTACCTCGGCCGGCTGGGAGGTGTCACTCTGGGCCAGTTCCGCCAGCAGGGCGGGCCGCGGGCCGGTGTGGCCGCGCAGCAGGCTCAGGACGGTGACCAGGCCGCTCGGCGCGCGGCCGACGGTCTGGTCGAAGGCGCGCAGTGCCTGGTCGGGGGCGATGTCCGCGGTGCCACGGGCGGCCAGTTCGGCGTCGGTGGCCGAGGCCGCCGTCGCCATGCCCATGCCGCGCCAGCTGGTCCAGGCGATGCTCACCGTCTCCTCGTGACCGGCGGCCCGCCGGTGGTCGGCCAGTGCGTCGAGGAAGGCGTTGGCCGCCGCGTACGCGCCCTGGCCGGGCAGTCCGAGCAGGGGGCCGCACGAGGAGAACAGGACGAAGAAGTCCGTCGACCCGGGCGGGAACAGCTCGTGGAGCACCATCGCGCCGTCCACCTTGGGCCGCATTACGTCCCGCAGGTGCCCGGCGTCCAGCCGGTGCAGGAGCGCGCTGTGCACGGTGCCCGCCGCGTGGACCACACCCCGGATCGGGGGCAGTTGGAGCGCGTCGAGCGCCGCCCGGGTGGCGCCGAGGTCGGTGATGTCGGCGGCCACGGTGGTGACGGTGACCCCGGCGGCCTCCAGTCGGCGCAGCGCGGCGACCCGGGGGTCGTCGTCGGACCACTGTGCCCGCGGCGGCACCGCGGTGCGGCCGAGGAGCACGACCCGGCGGGCGCCGCGCCGGGCGAGGTGCTCGGCGAGCACCAGGCCGAGCACTCCGAGACCACCGGTGATGAGATAAGTGCCGTCGGCCCGGCAGGTGAACGGCTCGCCGTCCTCGGCGAGTTCGGCCGGTACGAGCCGGGGCACCCGCACCTCGCCGTCGGTGACGGCGAGCACCGGCTCGGCCGGGCGCAGGTGCAGCAGGCTCAGCAGCAGCCCGGCGGGCAGTTCCTCCAGCGGCCCGGCCGGCAGGTCGACCACGCCGCCCCAGAATTCGGGGTGTTCGCTCGCGGCGACCCGGCCCATGCCCCACAGCGGGGCGTGGTTGAGCTCGTCGGCCGATGCTGCCTCCCGTACGCCTGTGGTCAGGCACCACAGCGTGGGCTTGCGGCCGGGCAGCGCGGCGATCGCGCCGACGAGTTCGGTGAAGGCCACGGCGACGTCGGCGGCGGGTATCGCGTGCGGCGCGAACAGCACATGGTCCGCGCCGTCCAGGTCCGCCCGGTCGACGCTGACCGTCGCACCGTGCTCGGCGCAGGCGGGAACGAGCGCGCGGGCCAGGCCGTCGGGGCCGAGCACCAGCACGGTGCGGTCCGGCAGGGCGGTGTGTGCGCCGGTGTCCACGGGGAAGGGCTGCCAGTCCAGTTCGAAGCGCCCGCTGGTGCTCTGCTCCTCCCCGGACAGGTCGCCTTCGAGCTCGCTGTAGCGCAGCCCGCGCAGGGTGAGTACGGACTCGGCGCCGTCCGCCTCGCCGCGGATGTCGACGTGCACGGTCGTGGGGTGCTCCTCGTCGAGGCTGACCGAGATCGTCGCCGTCCGGGGCGGCTGCCCGGTCCGGGTCACCTGGTCCACGTACGAAGGCATCCGCAGCACGCCCGGGCCGGAGAAGATGACCGAGGCCATGGAGAGGGCGGCGTCCAGGACGGCGGCCCAGCTGCGGTCCAGTTCGGCACTCGCGGTGGCGGTCAAGGTGCCCTCGCCGCGGCGCAGTTCCTCGATCCGCCACGGGTAACCCATGTCGGCCACGCCCAGTTCGGCGAGCCGCTCGATGACATGGCCGGGGTCGAGGGTCTCGGTGGCCTCTCCGATGCGTACGGGCTCGGGGGCCGCTCCCCCGCCGACGGTGGCGAGGGTGTGGGTGGACCAGGCCGAGTCGGGTGCGCCGAGCCGGCGGGAGACCAGGCTCAGAGCGGTGTCGTCGCGGACGATCTGCAGTTCCCGCGTCTCCTGCTCCGGCACCACGACCGGCTGACGCAGCCGCAGATCAGTGAGTACGTCGGTGCGGCCCGCGGTGAGGAAGGTGTTGACCAGTACGGCGGCCGGGACGATCTCCGTGTTCAGTACGGGGTGGCGGCGCGGGTAGGGCCGGGTGCGCAGGTCGAGTGTGGTCTGCCAGACCCGCAGCCGGGAGCCGTGGACCCCGGTCTCGGTGCCGAGCAGTGTGTCGACCGGCGACTCGCCGCGGTCGCGTGCGTCGACCCAGTGCCGGGCGTGCTGCCAGGCGGTGGTGGGCAGGTCGGTGCGGTTGCCTGCGGGCTGCAGGACCGACCAGTCGACCGGGACGCCCTGGCAGTGCAGTGCGGCGAGCGAGGTGAGCAGGGTGGTCCGCTCCGGGCGGTGGCGGCGAAGGCTGGGTGTGACCAGGGTGTCCCCGGCGCCCGAGACGGTCTCGTTGATCGAGTGGCCGACGACGGGGTGCGCGGAGATCTCCAGGAACAGCCGGTGGCCGTCCTCGAACGCGGCCTCGACCGCCTGCTGGAAGCGCACCGGATTACGCAGGTTGAGCGCCCAGTAGGAGGCGTCCTGGCGTCGCGTCGACCTGGGGTCGTCGAGCGCGGTGAGGTAGAGCGGCACTTGCGCGGGCCCTGCCTGGAGATCGGCGACGGCGGCGGCGAGGTCGGCGCTGATCGCGTCCATGTGCGCGCTGTGGAAGGCGACGTCGGAGTCGACCCTGCGTACCGTCCAGCCCAGTTCGGCCCACTGCTCGGCGGCTTCGTCGACGGCCGGGATGTCTCCGGCGACGACGGTGGACGAGGGGGCGGCGGCGATGGCGGCGCAGAGGGTGTCGGTGGCGCCGATGGCGTCCTGCACCTCGTCGAAGGGCCGGTCGACCATGATCATCGCGCCCCGGCCGGCCACCTTGCGCAGCAGTCCCGAGCGGCGGCAGACCAGCCGCGCGCCGTCCTCCTCGGACAGCACTCCGGCGACGACCGCCGCGGCGATCTCGCCGACGGAGTGCCCGATCACCGCGCCGGGCGTGACGCCGTAGCGGCGCCAGACCTCGGCGAGGCCTATCTGCATGGCGAACAGCATCGACTGGATGATGTCGACCGAGCCGAGTTCACCGCTGCTGAGTATCTCGCGCGGGGTGACGCCCAGTTCCTCGGCGTAGATGGGTCCGAGCCGGTCGACGGCCGCGGCGAACACCGGCTCCTGGGCGAGCAGGTCCTGGCCCATGCCCGACCACTGTGCGCCGTGTCCGGAGAACACCCAGACCGGCGAGCGCGGCGGTCCGGACGTCTCGCCGGTCACGACCGTGGGAAGGGCTTCGCCCTCGGCCAACGCGCCGACACCGTCGGCGAGTTCGGCCCGGTCAGCCGCGATCACGACGGCGCGGGCGGACAGGTGCGCCCTGCGGTGCGCGAGGGTGTGCCCGACATCGGGGAGCGCGTGCGCGTGCAGCGCCTCGGCCAGCCGGGCGGCCTGGGCGGCGAGCCCGGGGGCTGTCGCCGACGACAGCGGGTAGACGGTGAGCCCGGCGGATTCCGCCGACTCCGCCTGCTCGGCCTCCTCGGGCTCAGCGGTGAGAGGTGCCTCAGCGGCGACCGGGGCCTGCTCAAGGACCGCGTGCGCGATGGTGCCGCCGTATCCGTAGCTGGCGACTCCCGCGAGCCGCGGCCGGCCGGAGTCGGGCCACGGCGTGGCCTCACCGACCAGGCTGAGCCCGGAATCCGCCCACGGGATGTCCTTGCGCGGACCGTCCACGGTCAGGGTCGGCGGGATGATCCCGTGCTGCATGGCGAGCGCGGTCTTGATCAGCCCGGCGATGCCGGCCGCCGCCTCGCAGTGCCCGATGTTGGTCTTCACCGAGCCGATGAGGCAGGGACGTTGTCCCTCGGCGCGGGCGCCGACGACTTCGGCGAGCGCGGCGGCCTCGATCGGATCGCCGACCTTGGTGCCGGTGCCGTGCGCCTCGACGTAGTCGACCTCGGACGGCGCGACGCCCGCCGACTCGTACGCCTTGCGCAGCAGATGCGCCTGCGCGGAGGAGCTGGGCGCCATGATGCCGTCGGTGCGGCCGTCCTGGTGCACGGCGCTGCCGCGGACCAGGGCGATGATCCGGTCGCCGTCGCGCCGGGCGTCGGCGAGCCGCTTGAGTACGACGATGCCGCAGCCCTCGCCGCGGCCGTAGCCGTTGGCGGCCTCGTCGAAGGCCTTGGAGCGGCCGTCGGGCGAGATGGCGCCGGCGATGTCGAGCACGGTGGTCAGGCCCGGGCCGGCCATCAGCATGATGCCGCCCGCGAGCGCGACCGGTACCTCACCGCGCTGGAGGCTGGCGCAAGCCTGGTGCAGTGCGACCAGCGAGGACGAGCAGGCGGTGTCCACTGCGACGCTCGGACCGCGCAGATCGAGGGTGTACGAGATCCGGTTGGGCACACCGCACAGCGAGGAGCCGATTCCGGTCCAGGCCTCGACTCCGGGCAGGTCTTCCAGGAGCCGGCGGCCGTAGTCGTCGGTGCCGACGCCGACGAACACACCGGTGTCGCTGCCCGCGAGGGTGGAGGCGGGGATGCCCGCGTGCTCCAGCGCCTCCCAGGCCACCTCCAGCGCCATCCGCTGCTGCGGGTCGAGCTGGCGGGCCTCGGTGGCCGAGATGCCGAAGAAGGAGGCGTCGAATCCGCTGATGTCGCCCAGGAAGGCGCCGTTGGAGGTCACCCGCGACAGGACGGCGGCGTTCTCGCGCGACTGGGCGCGCTGCGGCGCCCACCGGTCCTCGGGAATCGGGCCGGACGCGTCGACCGCGCCCATCAGCAACTCCCACAGCTCCTGTGGCGAGTTGGCGCCGCCGGGGAAACGGCAGCCGATGCCGACGATGGCGATCCGGTCTTCGGAGGTCGGCGGCAGGGGGGACAACTCACTCACCATGGGGGTCACCGCTTACGGGTCGGGCGTCGTCCACAGCGGACGGCGACGGGACAAGAAGAAGTCGGCCGGAATCGGCGGAACTCGCTCGCAGGGCGGGCAGCGGGAGGCGGCTCATGCGTACATGACCGCCTTGTCCCAGTCCTCGCCCTCGCCGAACAGATAGCGGGCCTTGAGGATGTCGCGCTGCGCCGTGAGCGCTTCGCGGGGAACGAGCGTGCCCAGCGGCAGCCCGGTGATGCGGTGCGGTACGCCGAGCTCGCGGTCGATCAGTCCGGCCAGCTCCTTGACCGCCTGGTCGCGGCTCTCGTCGGGTGCCTCGAACTCCAGGCGCAGTACGTCCGGATGGGCCATGGCCCGCCAGAACATCACCTCGTAGCTGCCGGGGAGGCTGAACACCAGCTCCTCGAGCCGCTGTTGGGTGACCGTCGCCGCGCCGACCGGATAGCCGGTCCCTGACCGCCCGAGCACGCGGACCGTCGGAAGCAGCCAGCCGCAGGAGCACCCGTCGTCGGACACCTCGACGTCGTCGGCGAGGTTGTAGCGCAGCAGCGGCATGGCCTCGCGGTAGAGCGGGGTCACGACCAGCTGGCCGCGGCCGGACTGCGACAGTTCACCGGTCTCGGGGTCGAAGACCTCGAAGATCGCGCGGTCCGCCCACAGGTGCAGGGCGCCGTTCGGGCACTGGCCGGCGATGGTGCCGGTCTCGGTCGAGCCGTACTCCTCGACGATCGGGATGCCGCCCCAGATCTCGCTGAGCCGGCGCCGTCGCACCTCGGTCAGCGGTTCCGCCGCGGTGAACATGGCCCGCAGTGCGGGGAAGTCCTGGTCCGGGCGCAGCCCGGCGGCCTTGGCCGCGGCGGCGAGCATCATGATCTCGGTCGGGTTGCACCAGGTCAGCGAGACGTCCAGGGCCCGCATGACGCGGATCATCCGGGGCAGCGGGGTGGCGAGCGAACGGGCGTCGCCCGGCACGATCGTGGCGCCGCGCAGCCGTCCGGCGGCCTGTGCCAGATGCGCGGTGATCACCAGGCCGTAGGGGGTGCGCACCAGGAAGGTGTCCGAGGGGGTGATGCCGACCCACTTGCGTGCGTAGCGTTCGGCGAGGTCGGCCCAGTCGTCGTCGGTGTAGTACGAGGCGGTGGGATCCCCGGCCGTGCCGCTCGACTCGTGGTAGGTGGCCAGCTTCTGGCGGTCCACCGCCAGCATTCCGAAGGGGTACTGGTCGCGCAGATCCTGCTTGGTGGTCAGCTCGATGCCGGCGAAGTCCTCCGCGTCGCGCGGCACAGCGCGGCCGTCATAGCGGGCGGCGTAGAACGGCGAGCGCATCGCCTGGGCGATCACCCGCGGCAGCTCCGCCCGCTGCAGCTGCGTGAGTTCGGCGGGACTTGACCAGTCGCCCAGTTCCGGACGCGACCACGACATCGGATCTCCTCGTCTGTGCCGGGGGCCGCGAGCGGACGGCACGCGGCGGATACCCGCCCAGCACACACCGCGGTCCGGGCCCGGGCCCGAGTAGTCGCTACTCAAATCAGCCAACGGCGGCACAGGCCGGCAGGGGCCGGATCACCTGCGTAGGGGACCCTTAGTCGGCTCCCGTCTTAGACAGTGTCTAAGACGGGACCTTGAGTAGCGCCTACTCATGAGGCCCGTCAGCCCCCGTGTTGTGCTTGCCGCGAAACGCATCCACCCCACGAAGGAGTCGGCGCGATGAGGACCGAGAACCTGTATCTCGCCGGGATCGGCAGCCATCTGCCGCCCCTGTACCCGGCCGAGCGCGCGGTCGAGGAAGGCCTGTACGACGAGGAGAGCCGGCAGGCCTCCGGCATGCGTTCCGCGGCCGTCAGCGAGTCGACACCCGCGCCCGACATGGCGATCGACGCGGCCAGGGCCGCACTGTCCGCATCCGGCCACGGGCCCGACGACATCGGCATCCTGCTGCACAGCTACACCCACCACCAGGGTCCCGACGGCTGGTCGGCGGTGCACTACATCCTCAACAACACCGTCGACCGCCCGGTGCCCGCCGTGGAGATCAAGCAGGGCTGCCTCGGCATGCTCGCCTCCGTCGAGGTGGCGGCCAACCGGCTGATCGCCAACCCCACCCACGACGCCGCGCTGATCACCACGGGCGACAACTACTCAACTCCGGGTGTGGAGCGCTGGCGTGCCTCCGGTCTCTTCGTGCTCGCCGACGCCGGCTCCGCCGTGGTGCTCTCGCGGCGCGGCGGCTTCGCCGAGCTTCTCGCGGTCGGTTCGCTGTCCGACTCCTCGATGGAGATCCTCCACCGGGCGGGCGAGGAGCTCTTCCCGCCGGGTGTCACCCGGGGCCGCGGCCTGAACTTCGGCGAGCGGGCCCAGAAGGTCCGTGAGCAGTGGGCGGCCGGCCAGGCCCCGCCCATCAAGAACTTCGGCGACAAGGTCGCCGAGATCGCCGAGCGCACGCTCAAGGAGGCGGACCTGACCCTCGATCAGGTCGCCAGGGTCTGCCACGTCGGCTTCGGCCGGCCCGCGCTGGAAGCCATGTTCCTGCTGCCGCTCGACGTCGACGAGGACAAGGCCCTGTGGGAGTACGTCAACACCATCGGGCACACGGGCGCGGCCGACCTGTTCCTGGGTCTTGAGCACGTCTGGCGCACCGGCCAGGTGGGACCCGGCGACCACGTCCTGCTGATCGGCGCGAGCACCGGCATGGAGGCGGGCGCCGCCGTCGTACGTATCACCGAATCCGCACCCGACGCCGAGTAGGAGTTCGAAGATGCTTGCCGGATGCACTCCTTGGCCGTCCGATGTCGCGCAGCGCTACCGCGAGCAGGGCATCTGGCGCGGTGAGACGCTCGGCGCTCTGCTGCGCGGCGCCGCGGGCCGGTACGGCTCCGCCACCGCGCTGGTGCACGGCGGCCGGCGGATCAGTTACGTCGAACTCGACCAGTGGGCCGACCGGCTGGCCGCCGGGTTCGCCGCGCACGGGGTGCGCGAGAACGACCGGCTCGTGGTGCAGCTGCCCAACGTCCCGGAGTTCGTGGCGATCGCCTTCGCCCTGATGCGTATCGGCGCGAAGCTGGTCTTCTCGCTGCCCGCGCACCGCTCGACTGAGATCTCCCACCTGGTGGAGCTCAGCGGGGCCACGGGTTACGTACTGCCCGAGACGCACCGCGGGTTCGACCACCGCGAGATGGCGCTGGAGATCCAGGCCGAAGCCCCCGAGCTGCGCACGCTGTTCGTGCTCGGCGAGAAGAGCGAGGGCTTCGTCTCGGTGTCCGAGCTGGAGCTCGCCTCCACCGAGCCCGAGTCCAACTCCGAGTCCGGGCCGCTGCCCGAGCCCGACGCGGCCGATGTGGCGTTCTTCCTGCTCTCCGGCGGGACCACCGCGCTGCCCAAGCTGATCCCGCGCACCCACGACGACTACGTCTACCAGTCCCGGCGCGCGGCCCAGGTGTGCGAGCTGACCAGCGATGACACCTATCTCGCCGTGCTGCCGGTCGAGTTCAACTTCGCCTACGGCTGCCCCGGAGTGATCGGCACCTTCCACACCGGCGGAACCGTCGTGCTGGCCGACACCCCCAACCCCCTGGACTGCTTCCCGCTGATCGAGCAGCACAGCGTCACCGTCACCTCGATGGTGCCCTCGATCATGCAGCTGTGGCTGGAGGCCGCCGAGTGGAGCGAGGACGATCTGAGCAGCCTGCGGCTGGTGCAGGTCGGCGGGGCGCGGATGACGCGCGAGTTCACCGAGCGCATCGCGCCGACGCTGGGCTGCTCGCTCCAGCAGGTGTTCGGCATGGCCGAGGGTCTGCTGACCTTCAGCAGGCCGGACGACCCGGCCGAGTCGGTGCTCACCACCCAGGGCAAGCCGATCTCGGACGCCGACGAGCTCCGCATCGTCGACGAGGACGGCAACGTACTGCCCGCCGGCTCCGTCGGTGAGCTGATCACCCGCGGCCCGTACACCCTGCGGGGCTACTACGGGGTGCCCGAGTACAACACGCGCGCCTTCACCGAGGACGGCTTCTACCGCACCGGTGACCTCGCCCGGCTCACCGAGGACGGTGACCTGGTGATCGAGGGCCGCATCAAGGACATGATCATCCGCGGTGGCGACAAGATCTCCGCGGGCGAGGTCGAGGACCATCTGCTCGCGCTGCCGTCGGTCGCCCAGGCCGCCGTGATCGGCGTGCCCGACGAGTTCCTCGGCGAGCGGATCTGCGCGTATCTCGTCCCGGACGGCGATCAGTTGGCGCCGGCCGAGCTCAAGAAGGCCATTCACTCCCGGGGCGTCGCGGACTACAAGCTGCCCGACGTGGTGCGTTACGTGCTCGAGCTCCCCCTGACGCCGCTGGGCAAAGTCGACAAGAAGGCGCTGGCCGTCTTGGCCGCGTCCGAGCAGGAAGGCTGACGTGGACATCACTCCGACCCCTACTGAGCTCGATCTGCGCGCAACGGTCGCGCCGCTGCTGGGCCTTGAGCCCGAGGCGATCGAGCCGGACGCCAACCTGGTGGTTCTCGGCCTGAGTTCGCTGGAGATCATGCGGCTGGTCAGCCGCTGGCGCAAGAACAAGATCCCGGTCCAGTTCGACGAGCTGGTCGCCGCTCCCACGCTGAACGGCTGGCTCGCGCACTTCGCCTCCCTCGCAGCGCCCGTGTCGACCGAGCCCGGGGTGGCCTGATGAGCGTCCAGTTGATCACCGGCGGCACCGTCTACACGGCGGACGCCGAGGAGAGTGTGCACGCCCGCGGCGCGGTGCTGATCGTGGACGGCACGATCGCCGCTGTCGGCAGCGCGGCCGAGGTCGAGGAGGCGGCCGCCGCCCTCGACCCGGCGCAGAAGGCCGCGATGAAGAGGACCGACGCGGGCCGCATGATGGTGCTGCCGGGCTTCGTCAACGCGCACTGGCACGAGATGTTCGCCATGCGCTTCCCGATGCGCGGCGCCCTGCGGCCGGTCTCCGACCGTGAGGACCAGGTCGCGTTCATGGGCGGCGGCGGCAACATGCACGAGATCTCCGCCACCTTCGACCGCTTCGACGACCTCATCGACGGCATGACGCCGGACGAGGCACAGGCCATCGCCGAGTACTCGATGTGGACGCAGCTGCGCGGCGGGGTGACCACGCTGGGCGACATGGGCTCGCTCAACCGCCCGCACTCGATGGTCGCCGCGGCACAGCGCCTGGGCATCCGGTTCTCGGCGAGCACCTGGGCGAGCGACGCGATCTGCCCGCCCGACCAGGACACGTATCTGCGCACCAGGGACGCCGACGGCGTTCTCGCGAACTTCGAGTCGCTGCTGCAACTCGTCGGCAAGGACACCTCGGGCCGCATCAGGTGCCGTCCGAGCATCGCCTACGTCACGAACATGACCGACGAGCTGGCGCGCGGCATGGCCGACCTGGTCGCCGCGCACGACCTCGGGTTCGCGACGCACGTCGGCGCGCTGCGCAACGAGGTCGAGCTGATGCGCACCTACTACGGCGAGACGGGTGTGCGCCGGCTTGCCGAACTCGGTCTCGTGGACGAGCGGTTGATGGCAGGGCACTGTGCGTTCCTCGACGAGCAGGAGCAGAAGCTCCTGCTGGAGGCCCGCGCCCACATCAGCCACTCCCCCGGCAAGTACGGGCCGTCCGGCGAGTCGTCGCTGACCGAGACCGGCGCCGTCCCGGCGCTGCGCAGGGCGGGCCTGGACGTGTCGCTGTCGACGGACGGATCGTCGATGCCGAACGCGGGGATCGCCGAGACGATGCGCGCGGCCTGGCAGATGTACAACGAGATGAGCGCCGACCAGACCGAGGTGCTGCCCAGCGACGCGCTGGCGATGGGCACCCGGATCGCGGCGAAGGGGCTGCGCTGGGACGACGCGGTGGGCAGCCTGGAGGTCGGCAAGCAGGCCGACCTGGTGCTCGTACGGGCCGACGACTGGCGCTATCTGCTCAACCCCCGGCCGCTGGAGAGCTTCCTGTGGCTGGCCGGTTCTGCCGATGTGGACACCGTGATCGTCGGCGGCCGCACGCTGCTGTCCGGCGGCAAGGGCGTCGAGGTCGACGAGGCGGGCCTTCAGGAGCGCTATCTCGAGGCGCTCGGCGCGTTCACGACACGCACGCTGCGGGTGCCCTCAGAGGTGGTCGGGCGCATACTCGGCCAGGTGCGACGGTGACCGGCGGCCTGTCCGGCGTCGCCGTCGTCACCGGGGCGGCCGGCGGGATCGGCGCCGAGATCGCCAGGTCTCTGGTCGCCGCCGAGACACCGGTCGCGCTGCTCGACCGCGACGTACTGGCGCTGTGGGAGCTGGCGGCCGAGCTGGACTCGACCGGCGTACGCGTCCTCGCGGTGGCCACCGACGTCACCGACAGCGGCGACGTGGACAGCGCGGTGGCCAAGGTCGAGGTCGAACTCGGCCCGATCGAGTACCTCGTCAACGCCGCCGGGGTGCTGCGCAGCGGGCAGGCCGCCCAGCTGACCGACGAGGAGTGGGACACGACCTTCGCCGTCAACGCGGGCGGGGTCTTCCACATGAGCCGCGCGGTGGCCCGCGTCATGGTGCCGCGCGGCAGCGGCTCGATCGTCACGGTCGCGTCCAATGCCGCTGCCACCCCGCGGATGTCGATGTCCGCGTACGCCGCGTCCAAGGCCGCGTCGGCGATGTTCACCAAGTGCCTCGGCCTGGAACTGGCCGCGCACGGCATCCGCTGCAACGTGGTCGCCCCGGGCTCGACCAGGACCCCGATGCTGACCGCGCTTCAGGGCGACGCCGCCGAGCGCGCCTCGATCGAGGGTGTGCCCGACGCCTACCGGGTCGGCATCCCCCTGCGGCGTATCGCCGAGCCGTCCCACATCGCCGACGCCGTGCTCTTCCTGCTCTCGGAGCGGGCCTCCCACATCACCATGCACGACCTGACCGTGGACGGCGGCGCCGCGCTCGGAGCCTGACCGACCGATGAGAAGAGGACACGACCAGTGGCGATTGCGCCGATCGACTCCTATCCGATGCCGCGGCCCGTCGACCTACCGGCCAACACCGCAACATGGACCGTCGACACCCGCAGGGCCGTGCTGCTCGTGCACGACATGCAGCACTACTTCCTCGCCCCGTTCGCCGGCGGCAGGCAGCCGCTGACCGATCTGATCGCCCACACCAGCGCTCTGCGCGACAGCTGCGAGGAGCACGGCGTCCCGGTCGTCTACACCGCCCAGCCGGGCGGAATGACACCCGAAGAGCGCGGTCTGCTCCAGGACTTCTGGGGACCGGGCATGTCGGCCGCGCCCGAGGACAGAGGCATTCCCGACGCGGTCGCGCCCGGTGAGCGGGACACCGTACTCACCAAGTGGCGGGCCAGTGCCTTCCACAACACCGGGCTGCTCGACCTGATGAACGCGCAGGGCCGCGACCAGCTGATCATCTGCGGGATCTACGCGCATGTCGGCATCCTGCTCACCGCCTGCGACGCCTTCGCCCACAACATCCAGCCCTTCGTGGTGGCCGACGCGATCGCCGACTTCACGCCCGAGTTCCACCGGATGGCGCTGCAGTACACGGCGACCCGGTGCGCCATGACCCTTCCGACCGCGACGGTGCTCCAGGCGCTCGCGACGGTGACCACCGCGTCCGTAGGAGACTCACGATGACCCGCCTCGACGAACTGGCCGGGGGCGGAAGGCCGTTCGCGGTGCTGCACCGGCCCGAGAGCGGCCGGGAGCAGATGGTCGACCTGCTGCTCGGCGAGTTCACCGAGGTCGCGGGGACCGCCGAGCTGCCGGTCCCCGACCTCGGTGAGCCCGACACGCACGAGACGCTCGTCCTGCTGCCGTACCGGGTGATCGGCGAGCGCGGTTACGACCACCACGACGACGGCGAGCCGGTGCTGGCGATGCCGGTCGACGAGCAGTCGCTGCTGCCCGTGGACGAGGTGCTCGACCTGGTGCTGCGCTGGCCGATCGAGATGGGCGAGGGCACCTTCGACCTGGACGACGAGGAGTACGGCGATCTGGTGCGCCGGGTGCTCGCCGAGGAGATCGGCCACGGCGCGGGCGCCAACTTCGTGCTCAAGCGCACCTTCGTCACCGAGATACCCCACTGGTCTGTGCGTACCGCGCTGGCGTTCTGGGGCCGGCTGCTGCGCGCGGAGCCCGGTGCGTACTGGACGTTCCTGATCCACACCGGCGAGCGCACCTTCATCGGGGCCAGCCCGGAGCGCCATGTCAGCCTCGACGGCGGCGTCGCCGTGATGAACCCGATCAGCGGCACCTACCGCTACCCGGCGGGCGGCCCGGCCCCGGACGGCGTGCTGGACTTCCTCGCCGACAGCAAGGAGACCAACGAGCTGTACATGGTGCTCGACGAGGAACTGAAGATGATGAGCCGGGTCTGCGACGACGTGCGCGTGGTCGGGCCGCAGCTCAAGGAGATGGCGCACCTCGCCCACACCGAGTACCGCATCGTCGGGCACAGCAGTCGTGACGTACGGGAGATCCTGCACGAGACCCTGCTCGCGCCCACAGTGACCGGCAGCCCGGTGCAGAGCGCCTGCGAGGTGATCGCCAAGTTCGAACCGGCCGGGCGTGGTTACTACTCCGGGGTCGCCGCACTCATCGGCCGGGACGCCTCGAACCGGCGGCGCATGGACTCCGCGATCATGATCAGGACGGCGGACGTCGACCTGAAGGGCCGGATGCGGATCGGCGTCGGCGCGACGCTGGTGCGCGACTCCGACCCCGCGAAGGAGGCCGCGGAGACCGCGGCGAAGGCGGCCGGGCTGCTCGACGCCCTGGGCCGCGTAGCCGAACACGCCCGCCCCGCGGGCCTCGACTCACACCCGCGGATCAGAGCCGCACTCACCGACCGCAACAGAGCACTCTCGGACTTCTGGCTCGCCCCCGCCGTGCCCCGGCTCGCCACCCGCGGCAAGCTGCTGATCATCGACGCCGAGGACAACTTCACCGCGATGGGCGCGCTGCAGCTGCGGGCGCTCGGCTTCGAGGTGACGGTGCGCCGCTTCGACGAGCCCTACCGGCTGACCGGCTACGACCTCGTCGTACTCGGCCCGGGTCCCGGTGATCCGCGCGACGAGAACCACCCCAAGATCGTGTATCTGCGGGCGGTGACCCGCAGCCTGCTCAACCTTCGCGTGCCGTTCGTATCGGTGTGCCTGAGCCACCAGATCCTCAGCGGACTGCTCGGCCTGTCCCTGCACAAGCTGGACTTCCCGAACCAGGGCGTGCGGCGCACGATCGATCTCTTCGGCAGCCCGGAACCGGTCTACTTCTACAACGCGTTCACCGCACGCTCCGGCAGCGAACTGCTGGAGAGCCCCCTGTGCCGGGACTTCGTGGAGGTCTCGCGCGATCCGGTCACGGGCGAGGTGCACGGCCTGCGCGGTCCCGGCTTCACCTCCGTGCAGTTCCACCCCGAGTCGGTGATGACCCGTCACGGATCAGCAATTCTCGACAGCCTGGTCACCGGTGCTCTCGCGCCGGTGCCTCACAGAGTGGAGCTCACGGCGTGACCCCCATGGTCGACGTCCCTTCCGTACGCGCCGGGCAGACCTGGCGGTCGCTGCCGGCCAAGCAGCAGCCCCAGTGGCCGGACCCCGGCGCGCTCGACGCCGCGGTCGACACCCTCACCGGCAGCCTTCCCCTGGTCGTTCCGCGCGAGTGCGACCTCCTCAAGAAGCGGCTCGCCGCCGTCGCCCAGGGCGAGGCCTTCCTCGTCCAGGGCGGCGACTGCGCCGAATCCCTCGACGCGGTCAACGCCACGTCGATCAGCCGCAGCGCGAGCACCCTGCAGCAACTGGCCACGGTCTTCGGATACATGATGTCCCTGCCGGTGGTCACGGTGGGGCGCATGGCCGGGCAGTACGCCAAGCCGCGCTCGGCGACGACCGAGACCCGCGACGGCATCGAGCTGCCCGCGTACCGGGGCGACGCCGTGAACGGGTTCGCCTTCACCACCGCGGCCCGTACCCCCGACCCGCATCGCATGGTGCGCGTCTACAACGCGTCCGCCGCAACCCTGAATCTGGTGCGAGCCTTCGGCACGGGCGAGTCGGCCAGTGCCGGCCAAGCCCTGGAGAACATCAAGAAGTTCGCCGTGGACTCGCCGGACCGGTCCCGCCACGAGAGGCTCATCGCCGAGATCGAGGAGGCCGGAGGCTTCACCGGAACCGACGGCTGGCACACGCCCGGCGAGCTGTTCATGTCGCACGAAGGACTGCTCCTCGACTACGAAGCGGCACTGACCCGGACCGATTCCGACACCGGGAAGCCCTACGCCACCTCCGGGCATCTGCTGTGGATCGGCGAGCGCACCCGGCAGCTCGACGGCGCGCACGTGGAGTACTTCTCCGGCATCAGCAACCCGATCGCCGTCAAGATCGGACCGACCGTCGACCAGGACGAACTGTTGCGTCTGGTCGACCGGCTCGACCCGAGGCGCGAGCCGGGCAGGCTCACCCTCGTCGTCCGAATGGGCGCCGGAAAGGTACGCGCCGTACTGCCCGGCCTGGTCGAGCGGGTCACGGCCGAGGGTCTGCCCGTCGCGTGGGTGTCCGATCCCATGCACGGCAACACGATCAGCGCGCCGTGCGGGCGCAAGACCCGCAGGTTCGACGACATCCTCGACGAACTGTCCGGGTTCTTCGAGGTGGTCGGCTCACTCGGCGCGCATCCCGGCGGCGTACACCTGGAGCTGACCGGTGACGATGTGGCCGAATGCGTCGGCGGCGGCGCGGGGCTCGGATTCGACGATCTGCCCGCGGGCTACCGCTCGGTCTGCGACCCCCGGCTGAACCGGGAGCAGTCGCTCGACCTCGCGTTCCGGCTCGCCGACCTCGTCCGTGCCCGGGCGTTCGGGTGACCGGTGGCGCCGATGTCAGCACCGTGGCGGAGCAGGTGGCCGCCGCGGGGCTGACGCATATCTGGCTGCTGCCCGAGGATGCCGTGGACTCCTTCGCCGCGGGTCTCGGCGGCACCCGGCTCCTCACCGAGGACGAACGGGCCCGCATGGACCGGCTGTTGACGGCTCCGCTGCGACGGCGCTTCCTCGCCCGGCGGCTGCTGTGCCGGTACGCGCTCAGCGACGGCACCGGCCGCCCGCTCGACCACTGGCGCTTCCGGGCCGGCCCGCACGGGCGGCCCGAGGCCGAACCGGACGACGACGGCATGCGGTTCAGCCTCTCCCACACCGAGGGGCTCATCGTCTGCGCCGTCACCCAGGGGCGGGTCTGCGGAGCAGATGTGGAGCGGCTGCCCGCCACCAGTGAAACCACCGACTATGTGAGCCGCTACTTCGCCGCCGACGAGCGCGCGGAGCTGGCCGCCCTCACCCCCGCCGGGCGGATCGCCCGCGGCAGCGAGCTGTGGGTGCTCAAAGAGGCGTACCTCAAAGCTCTCGGCACCGGTCTGCACCGGAGTCTCGACGGATTCTCCTTCGCCGCGCAGCCGGCGGGCAGAGCGGGACGCATCACCGTCAACGACCCCGAGCAGCGAGAGAGACCCGGCGACGGCTGGTCGTTCGAGCTGCTCCGTCCCGGCCCCGAGCACATCCTCGCCATCGCCGTCGAGGGAACGCACTCCGGTGCGCTGCAACGGACCGACTTATCCGGCATATAGCGCGCTGGCAGCGCAGAGATTGGACCTTCCCATGAACCGAGAACTGCACATGAGTGTTGCCCTCTTCCCCGGGCAGGGCGCCTACCGGCCGGGGACCCTCGCGGGACTCTGGGAGCGCGGCGACGACACCGTACGCGACACCTACGAAGAGGTCGACGCGGTCGCCAAGGAAAAACTCGGCCGCAATGTGTCCTCGACCGTCTTCCGGCCGTCGCCGCCGAGCCCGGCCACCCTGCTGGCATCCGCCCCGGACACCCTGCAGCTGGCCGTCTTCACCACCTCCGTGGCCACCCACCGCCTGCTCGCCGAGCGCGGGGCGCAGGCCTCGGTGCACCTCGGACACAGCCTGGGCGAGCTGGCCGCCCTGACCTGCGCGGGCGCGTACGACCTGGCGGACGCGGCGGCCGTGCTCTGCGAGCGGATCTCCGTACTGCGCGAGTACGACACCAGCGGCGGCGCGATGCTCGCGCTCGGCTGCGGTCGTGAGCGGGCCGAGCGCGTGGTGGCGCTCATCGACCACCCCGACCTGGTCCTCGCCGTCGACAACAGCGCCGGCCAGGCCGTCGTCTCCGGCCCCGCGGACGCCATCGCCACCGCTGCGGGGATCGCCGCGCAGCTCGGCATCACATCCACCCAGCTGCGCTCCCCGCACCCCTTCCACAACCCGCTGCTCGCCGAGGCACGGCGTCAGCTCGCCGCCCGTATCGCACCGCTGCGGACCCGGCCGCTCACCGTCCCGGTGTACTCGCCGATCCTGGGCCGCTTCTACCGCGACGGGGACGACCTCGCCGAGCTGCTGGCCCTGCACCTGGTGACGCCCGTCGACTTCCGTACGTCGGTGACCGCACTGCATGCCGCCGGTGCACGGGAGTTCGTGGAGATCGGCGCGGGGCGGGTGCTGACCGCGCTGGTCACGGAGGCGCTGCCCGGGGTGCACGCGGTGGCACCGCTGGCGGGCCGCGACGACGAGGCGGGACTTGCGCAGGCGGCGGAGGCGCTGCGGGACCCGCTGGGCGGGGACGCGGTTCCTGCGGCGGCGGTTCAGGCTGCGGTTCCTGTCGCGGTTCCTGCTGCGGTTCCTGCTGTGGCTCCGGCGCAGAGCGCTCCGGTTCAGATGGACCGGGATGAACTGACCGCCCAGGTACGGGCGTTGTACGCCGAGGCCATGGAGTACCCCGACGAGGTCTTCACCGACGACGTGCTGCTTGAGGCGGACCTCGGGATCGACTCGGTCAAGCAGACCGAGCTGCTGAGCAGGCTCGGCGACCGCTTCGGGCTCGGCGTCCCTCCGTCCGGGCTGCGGGTGGCCGACTACGACACCTTCGGCAAGGTCGTCGACTTCGTCGCCGCCGGGATCGCCCCGTGAGCCCGCACCACCCCACGGCAGGTGGGGACTTGGAGTTCTCCGGACGGATCGCACTGGTCACCGGCGGCGCGGGAAGCGTCGGCCGGGTGATCGTCGAGCGGCTCGCCGAGCGCGGCGCCACGGTCCTGCTCAACTGCTTCCACTCGTACGACTCCGCCAAGGAACAGGCCCGCGGCCTGGTCGAACGCGGCCTGGACGTCCGGGTGGTGCGGGCTTCGGTGGCCCGCCCGGCCCAGGTCGAGCGGATGTTCGCGGAGATCGGCGAGGAGCACGGCCGCCTCGACATTCTGGTCAACAACGCGGCGGCGGGGTCGTTCGTCCCCTTCGACGAGATCACCGAGGAACTCCTCGACCGCACCTACGCCACGAACGTCAAGGGCCCCCTGTGGTGCGCCCGCTACGCCCGCCCCCTGCTCGCCGCGGCGCGGGGGCGCGGTGGCTCGGTGGTCAACGTCTCCTCGCTGGGCGCGGTCACCACACCCGCGAACTACCTGCCGGTCGGGGTGTCGAAGGCGGCCCTGGAGGCACTGACCCGCTATCTGGCGGCGGAGCTCGCCGAGGACCTGATCCGGGTGAACGCCGCGTCGTGCGGCCTGATCGACAACCCGGTCGGCCAGATGTTCCCGGACTTCGCGGGCGTGAGTGCGAACACGGTCGCGGCCACACCGCTGTCGCGCCTGGGCCGCCCGGAGGACCTGGCGGAGGTCGTACTGTTCCTGGCCTCGGAACGCTCGGGCTGGGTCACGGGCCAGACGGTCCTGGCGGACGGCGGCCTGACACTGCTCCGGTCGGCGATGTCGCCACCGCGGGAGGTGGCGGCTGCCGTATACGGGGTCGAGCCCCGGGCGGGGCTCGCGGCCGACACCCTGCCGGGCACCCCGGCCAACCTTGTGACCGAGCCGTCGCCGGGCGCGGCGGCACAACCCCCGGCCGACAACGCGGCCAAGGCCCGGCCGGACGTCGCGGCCGGGACCCGCCTGGGCCGCGAGGCCCAGACCCCGACCGGCGCGTCGGCGGGCGCAGGGGCACAGGCCCCGGCCGGTGCCCGGCCAGACACTGCGGCCGTCCTCGTGGGCGGGACCCGGCGCGGCGCCGCGGCGGAAGCCCGGGACGACGCCGCGGCCGAGCCTCGGATCGAGACCCGGGCCGACCTTGTGGCCCAGGCTCCGACCGAGCCCCTGCCGGGCGAAGTCACACAGCCCCAGGCCGGGTTCGTGGCCGAGGCTCGACCGGGCGTCGCGGCCGGGGCCCGTCTGGGCCGCGAGGCCGAGACCCCGGCCGGTGCCCGGCCGGGCGTCGCGGCCGACCTCCTGGGCGGGGCCCGGTACGACGCTGCGGCAGACAGTCCGGTCGGGACCCGGACCGGCCGTGCGGCCGGGCCCCCCGGCGAGGGGCCAATCAAGACCCGGGCCGACCTCGTGGGCCGCGCCTCTGGCGGGGCCTGGGCCGAGGCCGTGGCGGATGCTGTCGTCGAGACCGAGGCCGCGCCCGCCGATGTGCCCGAGGTCGAGTCGGGCGTGCCCGAAGACGACCCCATCGCCGTCGTCGGCATGGGCATGGCCGTCCCCGGTGCCTCGTCCCCCGAGGAGTTCTGGCGGCTCCTCATCGACGGGGCCGAGCTCTTCGTCGACGCTCCCGCCGACCGCTGGGACATCGCACGCTTCCACGCCACCGACCGCGGCGCCCCCGACAAGACGTACCAACGCCGCTCCGGCTTCATCACCGACTTCCGCCCGCACGAGAAGCTGCGCGCGGAGGGCCTGGCCGAGGCCGGTCTCGATCAGACCGCGCTCTGGCTGCGGCACAGCCTCCACCAGGCGCTCGACGGCGTACGGCGAAACGCGCGGGACCGGTTCTCCTTCTGTGTCGGCTACACCCCCGACGGCAGCCAGCACTTGGAGGAGGCCTTCGTCCTGCGCTCCTCGCTGGACACCCTCGCCGAGGACGGCGACGACGCCGTCGACGGACCGATCGGCGATGCACTGCGGCGCCGGTTCAGCCGCGGCGACGACCCGTCGGCCTCGTATCTGCCCCACCGCATCGGCCAGGACGCGATGGCGGGCATCCTGCCGCCCGCCACCCGGGTGCACATGGTGGACACCGCCTGCTCCTCCTCGCTCTACGCGATGGATCTCGGGGTGCGCGATCTGCTCTCCGGGCGCAGCGACATCGCCGTGTGCGGCGGCTCGTTCGCGCTGGCGCCCAGCGGCTCGATCCTGTTCGCCAAGCTCAACGGACTCTCCGCGGGCGGTGCCGTACGCGCCCTGGACGCCGGCGCGGACGGTGCGCTGTTCTCCGACGGTGCGGGGCTCGTCGTGCTCAAGCGGCTCTCGCGCGCCCGCGCCGACGGCGACCAGGTGCTCGGCATCGTCTCGGCGATCGGGCTGTCGGCCGACGGCCGCGGAAAGGCGATCTACGCTCCCGCCCGCGCCGGTCAGGAGCTCGCCATCGAGCGGGCCTTCGACCGCAGCGGGCTCGGCCCGGACGACGTGGACTGGATCGTCGCGCATGCCACCGGCACCCCGGCGGGCGACGAGGCGGAGTTCACGAGCCTCGCCCAGCGGTACGCCGGTGCCCGCAAGACCCTGGTGACCTCCAACAAGTCGCTGGTGGGGCACTGCGGTTGGGCCGCCGGCGTGGTCTCGGTCATCCACACCCTGCTCGCCCTGCGGCACGGCACGATCCCGGCGCAGTACCGCTTCGAGCGGCTGCCGGACGCCCTGGCCGACGAGGCGGACGGGCTCACGGTGCCGGAACAGCCGGTGCCCTGGCCCGCCAGTGCGGCGCGTCCCCGACGCGCCGCGGTCTCCGGCTTCGGGTTCGGCGGCACGAACGCCCACATGATCATCTCCGAGGACCACCGGGGAAGCCGGTCCGGCCATCCCGCCGCGCTGCCCGCCCCGGTCGGCGAGGACCTGGTGCTGGTCGGCTGGTCCTCGCACCAGCCCGGCGGCCCCGACGCGGACGCGGTCGCCGCATGGGCGGCCGGCAGAGGCGAGGACCCCGAGCCCTCGTTCGGGACGACCTATCCGGTGCCGCCGTTCCAGCAGTTGCGCATGCCGCCGCCCACCGCGCGCGCCACGGACCGTACGCAGCTGATGATGGTGCGCTGCATGCAGGAACTGGACGAAGCGGTACGCCAGTTGTGCCTGGACCACCACAAGACCACCGGTGTCGTGGTCGGGCACACCGGCGCCACCCGCAACGCCCTCCTCTACAAGACCCGTGCCTATCTCGACGAGATCGGCCATGCGGTGGCCGGTGCGGACGAGCGGGCCACGACGGCGAAGTTCCTCCAGCGGCTGGAGGAACGGGCCACCGGCCTGATCGCCGCGCCGACCGAGGACTCGTTCCCGGGCGAGATGCCCAATGTCATCGCAGCCAGGCTGTCGAACTACTTCGACCTCCGCGGCCTCAACATCACGGTCGACGCGGGCGAGGCCTCGCTCCTCGAGGCGTTCGACGTGGCGGGTTCCTACCTCGACTTCAGGGAGATCGATGTCGCCCTGGTGGCCGGGGTCAACGGAACGGCGCTGCCCGGCTGGAACGACACGGCGGGACGGAACGCCACGGAAGGCGCCTTCCTGTTCGTCGTGACCCGCAGGTCGCTCGCCGAAGAGGCCGGTCTGCCCGTGCTGGCCGTCATGGAAAGGAGCGTGGGAGTGTGAGTGCCCCGCGTCAGGGTTCCACCACCCTGCTGGGCGCCGAGGGCGCCCGTGAACTGATCGCGTTCCTCACGGCCCCCGCGCCGTCGCGGACCGCGGTGATCGAACGCGCCGTACAGGAAGGCGGCCCGGTCCACCGGCTGCGGCTGCGCCACCCGGAAGCTGCTCCGGCCGACGGGGCTCAGGAACCCGAGGCAAGGGAAACCCAGGCAACGGAACCCGAGGCGAAGGAACCCGCCGCCCCGGCCCGCCCCGCCGAGCCGCACCTCCTCGACCGGCATGTCCTGCGGCTTGCGCCCGCGCCCCGTCCGGCCCGCGACGAGGGGCCGCCGCCGCTCTTCCCGCCCGGCACCGCCGTCCTGACCAACCTCAACACCTCGCAACTGCCCGGCGACAGCACGGTTCTCCAGGCCGACGACACGATCGAGGCCGACGTCCTTCGTGCCCGCCCGCGCCATGTGCGCGTGCTGGTCGACCTGTCCTCGCAGGACAAGGACACCGGCCCCTCGGAGCGGCTGCTGCGCCTGCACGACGCCCTCTTCCGTACCGCCAAGGCCTGCACCGAACTCCCCGAGCGGCCCGAGTCGTTCGTCGTGCTCGTCCTCGGCGGCATCGACGCCGCGCGGGTGCCGCACCCGTGCAGCGGCCTGTTCACCGGCTTCGCGAAGAGCCTCGCGCTCGAATGGCCGGACTCGTCCGTCGTCGCCGTCGTCCACGAGGCCACCGGCCTCGCGCCCGCCGAGGCGGACACCGCGGCCGAGGCCGTCGCCGAACAGCTGCTGCCCGTCGTCTGCTTCGCGGGCGGCACCCGGCTGCTGTGGCAGGCGGCGCCCGAGCCGGGCGAGAGCAGGCTCCAGCGGTCCAGCACCGCGGAGTACACGGTCGTCGCGGCCGGCGGCGGACGCGGCATCGGCGCCGAGCTCCTCCTCGCGCTGGCCCGCCGCGAACGTCCCCGCCTCCATGTCATCGGCTCCACACGCCTCGACACGGTGACCGACGCGGACGTCCTGCTGACCCGGAAGGACTTCATCCGCACCCGTACGACCGCGACCGGCGCCGGCCGGCTCACCGTGCGGGAGGCGAACGCCGCCTTCGACCGGCTGTCCGCCGCCTGCGAGGTCAAGGCCAATCTGACGGCCCTGGAGGAGATCTGCGGTCCGGGCAGGGTCACGTACCACGCCTGCGACCTGCGGGATCGTGCCGCCGTTGACGCGGTCGTGGGACAGATCACCGACGCGCGGGGCGGCGGCCGCGTCGACCTGCTGCTCAATATCGCCGGGACCAACCGCGCCGCCTCGGTGGACCAGAAGAGCCTCGGCGACTTCCGTACGGTCCGCGACCTCAAGGTGCGGACGTACGCCAATCTCAAGGCGGCCTTCGGCAGCGGGCAGCCGCGCCGCTGGTGCAACTTCGGATCCTTCGTCGGCTTCACCGGACAGACCGGCGAGACCGACTACGGAGCGGCGAACGACTACTTCAACACCGCGGCCCTGTACAGCAGTTCACGCGGTGTGCGGGAGTTCACGATCGGCTGGACACTGTGGCGGGACGTCGGCCTCGGCGCCACACCGATCATGCGGACGTTCCTCGCGAAGAGCGCGCAGTTCACCGCGATGCCTACGGCCGAGGGGATCGACCACTTCCTGCACGAGCTGGACCAGGCCGCGCACACGCCGGTCACCGTCCTGTTCGGAGACCCGGAACGAGCCGCGATCGAGGCGGCCGTCCCCGGCTATCTGGACTTCTGCCGTACAGCACCGACGCCTCCCGCACCGATCGCTCCCGCACCCGCCCTGCCGGACTTCTTCGTCGACGACATCGTCGACCGCGGCCCCGACCGGCTCACCGTCGTCCGTACCTTCAACCAGGACCGGGACGCGTACCTCCACGAGCACGTGGTCAACGGTTTCCCGACGCTGCCCGGCACCTTCGTGCCCGAACTCGCCGCGCAGGCCGCCATGCACCTCGTCCCCGGCCGGGTCCCGGTCGTCTTCGAGGACATCCGGCTCGACTCCTTCCTGCGCGTCTACAAGCCGGGCCGCGACGAGACCAAACGCATCAAGGCCCACCTCGTCAGCCATGGGCCGCAGGAGTCGGTCGTCGACATCGAGGTGACCGGTGACGTGCTGGCCCCGAACGGGCGGCTGCTCGTGAAGGACCGCCGCCACTTCTCCGCCCGCGTACGGCTGCGCGACGAGCACGTCGCGCCGCCGCGCTGGGACCACTGGGACGACCAGGGTGCCGAGCGCATGGCGGACCCGTACCACGTGCCCAATCCGGCGGTGCTGCTCAGCGGTGTCTTCGTCTCCACGGCCGACACCCGAACACATCCCAACGGCCGACGCGCCCGCTACGTACCCGACCGGCCCGGCATCGAGCGCTGGTTCTCCTCCCTCGTCGTCCCGTCGGTCCTCCTGGACGGCCTGGCCCGTGTCTCGGTCCTGGACCGCAGCGAGGGCGACTGGACCCCGCTGGCCGTGCCGCGCACGATCCGCCGTATCGATCTGTACGGCGGTCACACCGACGCCTCGCTCGCCGCGGCGGGCACCGGGGTCGAGCTCTACTCCCTGCCCTCCCGTCTCGATCTCGAGAGCGAGGAGGACAACCGGGCCCTCGCGGTCACCACGGCCGGGGACGTCGTACTGCAGATCAAGGACATGACCGGCGTCGTACTCGGCCATGTGAACCAGTCCACCGGCGAGTACCGCGAGCGCCGGCGCCCCGCCGAGGAGGCAGCAGCATGACCGAGGAAAACGTGACCAAGGGCGTCTGCCCGGTGACCGGTGCCGGGCCCAGGCAGGTCGAGGGGCCGACAGGCTTCCCGATGTCCTCGCCGATCATCTCCACGGTGCGGTACGCCGCGGATCCGCCGGGCTTCTCGCTGCGGGCCCAGAAGGACCACGGCACCGTCGTCAAGATCCCGATCCTGCCCCACAATCCGACGGTCCAGCTCTCCTCGCCCGAGGCGATCCGGCGGGTCCTGCAGGGCAATGCCGACAACTACTCGCGCGGCGCCTACTACGAGGCGTTCGAGCTGTTCATGGGGCGGGGTCTGCTCACCCTGGACGACGGCGACTGGCGCGGCCACCGCAAGGTCGTCAACCCGGCCTTCACACCGAACGCGATCGCCGCGCGCGCGGCCGAGTCCGACGCGGCCGTCGCCGACCTGCTCGACCGCTGGGCCGAACACACCAGGGCGGGCCGCTCGTTCGACCTGTTCACCGAGTCGATGAGACTGACCTGCCGAGTGATGGGACATGCCCTGGTCGGCAAGGATCTGTCCCAGGACGGCGGCGAGTTCGCCGAGGCGGTGTCCGTCGCGCTGGAGGCGATCTTCAAGAACGTCGGTTCGGTGGACAAGGCGATCCCCTCGTTCATCCCGACCCCGTACCGCCGCAAGGTGGCCAGGGCACGGCGCACGCTGGAGCGCGTCATCGCCGAAGCCGCCACGAACGTCGACCTCGGTGTGGGCGGCGAAGTGGCCACCCTCATCCGGGAGTCGGACCTGCCCGAGGACGCCCTGTGGGCCGACCTCGTGACCCTCTTCCTCGCCGGTGTCGAGACCACGGCGCTGTCCCTGTCCTGGACGCTGTACGAAGTCGCCCGCGACCCGGTGGCGCGTGACCGTCTGGAGGAGGAGACGGACCGCGTGCTGAGCGGCCGGATGCCCACGACGAAGGATCTGGCCGAACTCCCGTACGCCGGCATGGTCGTGGACGAAGGACTGCGGATGCACCCGCCGGTCTGGCAGTTCACGCGCGAGGCGATCGAGGACGACGTACTGGCCGACCACCACATTCCGGCGGGCACACCCCTGCTGGTGTCCGTGTACGGGGCCCACTACAACCCCGAGCAGTGGGAGGACCCCGAGCGGTTCGACCCGGAGAGGTTCCGGCCGGGCAGCGCGCCCAGCCAGGACCGTTCGGCCTATCTGCCCTTCGGCGGCGGGCGCCGCCAGTGCATCGGCAAGAAGATGGGGCTCGCGCTGCTCCAGCAGGCGGTCGCCGCGGCATCCGGCCGCTTCCGGCTCACGCTCGCGCGCGAGGACGCCCGCTCCGGCGCGTTCATCACGCTGTTCCCCAAGGGCGGCATCCATGTCACGGCCGAGGAGCGGCACCGATGACGACCACTGATCTGCCGGCCGCCGACGGGTGGCCGGCGATCCGCCCGCACCTGTCCTCCTTCGACCCGGACGCCTTCGTCCGGCCGGTCGACCGGTTCGTCTGGGAGCCCGTCCACGTCCCGCACACCGGGCCGCGGGAGGCCCGCCCGCTCGCCGGCCGCAGGCTGCTGCTCGTCGGCGAGTCGGCGGACCTGGTCGGCGCCGTCGCCGGGGAGCTGGGCGAGCGCGGCGCGCTGGTCGTACGCTCCGATCCCGATACGCCGCTGAGCGCGGGCGGATGGGACGGCATCGTCGACCTCAACGTCATGGGCGAGAGATACGAACTGGGCGACACCACCTGGCGCTCGGCGCTCACCCGCACCACCGAAGCGGTCCGCGCCGCCTATCAGCAGTGGGCCGCCGAGCCGCGCTTCGGCCGCCATGTCTATCTCGCCGTGACCCATCTCGGCGGGCACGCGGGCCACGGCGAGGGACAGGTGCCGCAGCCGCTGGGCGGCATCTGGGCCGGTCTCGCCAAGTGTCTGCCGCGCGAACTGCCCGCCGCCGGGATCGTCGTCGTGGACCTGGACCGTGCGGAGCCCGCGGCGATCGCCGACGCGGTGGAGCGTGAGTACGTACGCCCCGGCCACTTCGAGGTCGGCTACCGGGACGGCCGCCGCCATGTGCTGGTGGGCCGTCCCGCACCTCTCGGACCGCCCGGCTCGCGGCCGCCGGGCCCCGACGACACCGTCCTGATCACCGGCGGCGCGCGCGGGGTCGGCTTCGCGGCGGCCCGCGCGTTCGCCGAGTCGTTCGGCTGCCGCGTCGTCGTCACGGGCCGGGGAATGCGTCCAGCGGCGAGCGAGGTGAGCTCCCTGGACGACGAGGAGTTCGCGGCCTGGCGCCGCAGGCGGCTCTCCAGTGCCCGTACCCCGCAGGACCTCGCCGCGGCCCGGGGCGAGATCCGCCGCGCGGACGAGGACCGCACCGTCCACCGCAACCTCGCAGGGGCCGCGGCGGACGGGCTGCGCATCGACTATCTGCGCTGCGACTGCACCGACATGGAGCAGGTCGAGCGGGCCTTCGCCGCACTCGGTGACGGCCCGCAGTTCGTCGTCCACAACGCCGGGATCGACGATCCGGCCCGTTTCGACCGCAAATCCGCGGACGGTGTGGTGCGTACGGTCGACGTCAAGGTCACCGGCTTCGCGAACCTGGTCGCCGCGATCCTGGCCCGGCCCGAACGCCGCGATGCGCTGCGCCTGTTGAGCAATGTCGGATCGCTCGCCGGCCGCATGGGCGGGATGGTCGGCCAGATCGACTACGCGGCGGGCAACGAGGCCCTGGCCCGGCTCGGCTTCTGGGCGCGCGACAACCTCGGCCTGCCGGTGCAGACCCTGTGCTGGCCGACCTGGGAACGGCTCGGCGTGATCGCGAACTACTCGGCCGCCGTCCGCTACGTCTCCACGCTCGACCCGGTGGAGGGCGCACGCCGCTGGACCGAGGAACTCGCCTCCGGTCACACCGACGAGGCCGTGTTCCTGGGCAGGATCGGCGCGGTGCTCGCCCCCGGCCAGCTCCGCGGCTTCGGAATGCTCACCGGCCACCCCGATCTGCCCCGGCTCCACGCGCTGGACCATCATCTCGGTGAGGTCGAGGAGTACGAGATCTTCCGGTCGCTGCGGACGACCCTGCGCCTGAACGCCGGGCAGCATCCCTGCCTGTCGGACGTACGCGTCGGCGCTGCCCCCGCCGTCCCCGTCAGCGTCTTGCTGGAGCACGCGGTGGCCGCGGGCGACTGGGTGGTGCCGGAGGGCTGGCCCCTGCTGCATCTGCGCGAGCTCCGCGAGCTGAAGGTCCGGCTCGACGGGCTGCGGTTCGGCTGCGGCAGTCTCGATCTGCACCGCGAGGCGCGCGGCGGTTATGCCGAGGGCGAGTGGTGCGTCGATGTGACCATTCGCGACCGGGAAGGCACCGACATCGCATCGGTGACGCTCGTCTACGGTGCCGAGCCCGCCGGGCGGACCGCGGTGCCGGACGAGGAGGACGGCGGCAACTGGCCGACCGCGCAAGCGGGTTGGCTGAGCTGGGCCGGTGTGGTCTTCCCGGAGGGGGAGGCAGGCCGGGGGCGTCGGCTCGTCGTCCCGCCCGTACTGCCCGCCGATCTGTGGACGGTCCCCTTCCCGCCCGACCCGACCGTCGCGCCTGCGGCCGTCGAGGCGATCGTCCGCGAGACGGACCGCCGCACGGCACGGGCCACGGCCGGGACCCTGACGATCCGCCGGCTGGTACTCAGCCCGGGCGCGCAGCACGTCGAGCGCCTGTACGCCACGGACGGTCTGCGGCGATGGACGGGGACGCGGGAGGGAGTTGGCGTGCTTCTTGCCGAGGGGGTCGGCCTGACGGTGTGAGCCCGGCCCGGGGCGGCGCAACGTACGCGGACCTGCGCGGCCCATGGCTGGCTAAAGCAGCCTTCTTACCCAGGAGAGAGTCCAAGTACACGGCAGTCACCCATGCGCGGGCGGGTAGACCGCACCGATGGCCCCCAAGGCGCGTACACGCGTACACGTCTCGGGGGCCCGACGTGCCCCGGCTTGCCCATGACGGGGGACGAGTGGCAGACCGGGGCCGGCACCCGCTGGCGGCCAACCCCAGTCAGCCGCCTCCGGGGATCTAGCAGGAGCGTTGCCACACGGGCTCAAGCGCCCTTATGGCGTCGCGCCGTTCGCGAACCTCGGTGAAGAACTTGTCCGGGTCGCGCTCGAAGAAGTCGACCAGCTCGCGGTGCAGCTGGTGCGCCTCCGTCGAGATCTCGTATCCGCATCCGCCGCACCGACACCACTCCGAGCCGACCGGGGCGAGCTGTGCAGCGCACAGTGGACAACTCACGTTTCCTCTATCCGGGCTGGCTGGCGCCACAGGCGTAGCAGATCCACCAGCCCCCTGGGCCCTGAGTCATTCCGGCTCCGCATTTGGGACACTGCATTGTGCCTCCCTCTGTGATGGATGGGTGGTAAACCCGTCCCGGCCGGGATTCCTGGCGAGGTGCTCCGGTCGGGACGGGGGCTCAGCGCGTGCTGTCCTGCTGCTCACGGTGCAGCGGGTTACCGGGGGCGGGCACGGTGCGGAAGAAGGCCGTCGTCGTCGCCCGGAACGAGCGGTGATCGGTCTTCCGGCCCGTGTGCGTCAGCGCCCACAGCTCCGGGTCGGACTTGTCCTCGCTGGCCTGCGAACCTTCGTCGCACGTCGTGCATGTCAGCTCGAAGATCGGGCCAGACGCGCCGGGGCTGCGGTCGATGCCGAGGATCCAGTCGGCGAACTTGATGACGCTGCGCACGCTCACGATGCCCGCTCCCCTGCGATCTCACGAGGTCCGAGGGCGGCCGACACGGCTGCCTCCAGCGCGACCCGTAGCTGCGAGGCGTCCGTCAGGCAGCGGCCCCGGGTTGGCGGCACCCGCCACTGGGGGCCGGCAGTGCGTTGAGGGCCGGGCACGGCAACGTGCGCCGTCTCGCCAAGGACTTGCACCTGTGCGGCCGGGTGGAACTCCCACGCCACTGCATGCCCTGTCGGCACCAGCCAGTAGAAGAGGCTGCCGCCGGGGTCCTCGATGACTGCTCCGGTGTCGTCTCCGAGCCGCCCCAGGACAGAGAGTCCGATGGCGCGCGGCACGCGGACGGCATCCCACCATTCGCCGGCAGGGCGCATCGAGACGACACGTCCGGGTGGGACCCAGTCCAGTCTGTGCGCGGTTCGCTTCGTCATGCCCTCAGGATCTTGTGACGTAGCGTGTCGACTCGATACCCGAGCGGTAATCTCACCGTGGGATGACTTCCCATACCAGTTGTGGATACCGGGGGTTGCGGCATGGCGACGTCACTCGCGCCGATCGAGCTACCCGATTGGGCATGGGAGCGTGCCGAGGTCAGACAAGCGCTCCGAGGCAGGGACATCGGCGCGGTGTTCCGGTACGCGCAGCAGTACGCAGGCGTCAGCCAGTCGAAGATTGCCACCGCGATTGGCATGACGCAGGCCCGCGTCAACGAGATCATCAACGGCCGCCGTGAGGTGTCGCGCCTTGATGTGTACGAGCGGATCGCCGACGGCCTCAGAATGCCCGACGATGCCCGGCATCTCCTCGGCCTTGCAGCAAGCAGAGAGAAGCGAAGCGGCGGCGCAGCCTTCGACCTTGCGGCATTCCCCGAGGTAGTCCGCGTGTACGCCTCACAGGGATCGGCAGGCGAGGAGATCCAGCAACAGGCCCGCGATGCCCAGGAGCTCGACGTGCTCGCTGTGCGTGGCCTGGGACTGATCGGGTTGAATGACTCGCTCCTGCGGGCGTGCCTGCCCCGCGAGCAGGGCGGCCGGGGCCTGCGCGTCCGCGTACTGCTCCTCGACCCGGAGTCGGCGGCACTCACCCAACGTGCCGCGGAAATTGGGGAGTCGGCTGAGTCCCTCGCCAGCGGCGTGCAGCTCGCAGAGGCGCGGCTGCGCGAGCTCGCGGATACCTGCGACGTTCAGGTCTACCGGTACGGCATGCTGCCGACCTGGCGTGTCATCCGCACGGACAGCACGATGTTCGTGGGCGCCTTCGATGCCGGGTGGGAAGGGCACGAGTCGGCGACGTACAAGGTGATGGAGACGCCTCACGGGCCTCTGTACCGCGGGTTTCGGCGGATGTTCGAGGCCGTGATCGACGGGGCTGAGCGGACAGTGTGAGAGGGGAACGGCTGGTGATCGAGGCGGAGCTGAAAGCGCGCGTCAAGGCACCCGAGACGGTGCTCAGGCTCTTGGAGGAGCGAGCGACGGGGCGGGCCGAGGTGTACCGCGATACGTACTACGACGATGCGGGCGGCGGCCTCGCGGTGAAGGATCAGGAGCTGCGGGTGCGCACGGTGCACGGGCTCGACGACACGCGCACGGTCCTGACGTTCAAGGAGGCAACCGTCGACGAGGCGTCTGGCTCGAAGCCCGAGCATGAGACGCGAGTGGCGGACGCTGCCGCGGTCCACGCCATGCTGAAGGGGCTGGGGTACGTGCCGGTGATCGCCTTCGAGAAGCGGTGCCGGAACTACGAGTTCGAGGCGCGGGGGCGGCGGATGCTTGCCACACTCGTACGCGTCCCGGAGATCGACGGCACGTTCCTGGAGCTTGAGACCCTCGTCGACGATGACGAGGTGAGCCCGGCACTGGACGATGTCCGGGCAGTCCTCGCCGAGTTGGGGATCGACGCTGAGGATCTAACGCGAGAGCAGTACACCGACGCAGTGGTGGCCACACGCTCCGCCTGACATCAGCGGCACGTGACAGCTCAAGGGGGTGCCGGCCTCTGCATCTGTCACGTGGTGATGCTGGGTGGGTCCTCCGCTGACTGTTCGTGCACCAGCAGCGGCCTGATCTCGGTCATCCCGACGAAGCACATGCCGCCGGAGATCACACCCCGAGCGATCAACTGGGCGGATACTGCGTCCCCTCCTACGTCGACGCCCAACGCGCAGCTTGTCACTTGCGTCTGTGTGGACCGGCCGACGCCGTGGCTACCCACCCGAAGGCCCGGGGCACCTGGCCCCCTGTCTATCAGCGTGAGCGCGGGCTGCACCTGGCCAGGTTGGCGAATGCTCACGCCGCCGACCGGACCTTTAGAACTCCCGCCTGGCCCGCGACGCCTGGCACGCACACTCGCTGCGTTGTCGGATTCATCCAAGTACGTCCAGTACGAGGATGATCTCCCCCAGACTTCGTCCGGGGGTGCCCCCACCGCCTTGCGATTGCACGCACCGGACGCCGCGAGCCCCGCCCTACGGGCGGACGGCGCCAGTTCTAAAACACGGCCCAGCCGTTCCGATGGTGAGGCTCCGGACGGGGGTCCGAGTGACGCATGAGCAGCGCGGTGACACCATCGCGTCGATCGGCCGCCGGGACTGATCGGAAGCGGGCCCTCGGCGGGCTGTCCCTGCCCCGCGTCTCCCGCTACTGGAACAGCTCGACAGGCGTGCGCCGGCCGGCCCGGAACTCGATCAGGGCGGCACTGATGTCGAGCGCCGAGCCGAAGAAGAGCACCGACCGGTCGGCCGCCACGAGGATCGTCCCACCGCCCCGCACGCGGTGCACGACAGCGACAGCACCGTCCTCGGGCAGCAGCACGTGACCGATCTCGGCGTCCGCAGCGATGCGGCGGTACAGCGCCTCGCCGAACTCGATGAGGCGCCACTGATCCGGGGTGGGCGCCACGGCGTCCGCGGCCTTCCCCGCGCTCTCCTCCCTCATCCCGCTGCCCCGTCACCGTCGTGGACCGCCGCGAGCTCCGCGATCAGGTCCGCCTCGCTCATCCCGGGCAGGGCGTACCCCTCGGCCTCGTCCCACGGGACGTCGAGGTCGTCCATGTGCACGCGCCACTCGGCATCCGGCATGGCCCGGCGCAACTCCGTCACGGAATCCAGCACATGGGCGATCACCGGCATCAGACGACCGGGATCGAGCGGCATCTTGGTGGACCCGGCGACGATCTCCTCCGGCCCGGCCGCACGCCGGTCGTACACGTACAGGCTTTCCCCGTCGTCGTACGGAAACGACGTGATGTGCGCGGCGACGACGCGCGCGACGGAGGCCGACTCGGCCCCGGTCAGCGGTGTCGTGCGGTGCGCGCTGTAGTAGAGAGAGACGCTCATGGCGGAAGCGTATGACGGGGCGGCGTGACAGCGCGGGCCGAGTGCCGGGCCGGCCCCCGCCCGGGACCGAGGCCGACCGAGCTCGGAACAGCCCTTCCCTGCCCGTGACCACGGCGTCGGCGTGGCGCGTTCAAGACGGGCCGCCGCCGCACGCGCCAAGACTCGGAACACCAGGCCCCTGCTGGAACACCCCCTCCGAGCGCTCTGACACCATCGTGGGTATGGAGCACTACCGGTACCCGCCGGTCGAGGCGGACCGCATCGACCCGTTCGACAGCGAGCAGGCCGGGCCGCAGTACGTGATCTTCGGCGGCCCTCGATCCACCTATGCGTTCGCCGACCCGGCGAAGAGGTACGACGGGCATCTGGCGGAATGGATCCCGATGGGCTACATGATCCTTCGGCATGCGCAGAAGGTGGCTGTCTTCAGTCACGGTGAGGTGGAGCGCGAATGGCCGGGGCTCCACCGCGCCCCGCGCGTCGATCCGCCGGAAACGCCGGCGCGCACGGCGTCGCCCCACGCCGCAACGCTTCGCGAGCTGGCGTCGTCGCACGCCACGTGGCTGCGCAGCGTATGCGGATATCTGGTCAACACCCCCTCTGGTCCGGCGACGAGCTCTGAGGATGCCTACGATCGCGCTGCCGCGTTCGAGCTGGCGGCCGAGGCCTCCCGGAACGAGGGACGGGCGGCACTCTGGTTCGTCCACACGGCCGAGAACTGGCACTGACCCGGCCGGCGGGGACGGCGACCGGTGATCAGGACGGTGGGGTTGCCGGGTGAGCAGGGGTGTCGACGCCGGCGGCTGCGAACGGCTCGATCAGCACGCGGTAGTGCGCCTCGGCACACTTTGCGCGTGTGTGGATCGCCCTTGCCGCGATGCAGCACACAGCTTTGGCGTCCGAGTGCAGCCCGGTGCGGAACGCATCGAGCTGATCCGCGCGCGGAAGCAGCGTCGAACGGACCGCGTGGTCGATCTCGGAGAACTCCGATGCGGACAGCCGGAGCGCGCGGCTCGCCTCACGGCCGCCGCTGCGGTGCAGTCGCAGTGCGTGATCGAACACTGCGACGAGCGTGTCGGGCGGCAGCTTCCCGACAGCCTCGATGAACTGCGCGGTAGCGGAATCCAGCACGAACGTCTCCTCAAGCGGGCCGAGGAAGCAGCGCATCCGCGGGGTTGGACGACAGGGGCGCCACTACTCCCGCGCTTCCGGCCGCGAAGTCCACGGCTGGTACTCCAGCCGGACTTTGATGTCCTGCCTGGTCTGCCGCCGGATGGTGGGGAGTGTACTGGGGTGGTGCCGAGTGCGGGGCGGGAGTCGCCCGGCCCGTCCGCGAACGGTCTCACTCGGGGTCCGGCCGCCACCCGGAGACGACCGCGCGCAGCGTGGCCTCGTAGCAGTCGCCGATGTCGAGACCGGGCGGCTCGTTCCCGGACAGCTCCAGCGATACCAGCCCGTGCGCCGACCCCCAGCAGGACAGCGCGATGACCTCCGGCGGGGCGTCGGCCTTGAACCGGCCGGCCTTCTGTCCGCGGACCACCGCGTCCACGAGCGGCTGGATGGTGTCTCCGACCTCGCTCTTGCGCTCGTCCGTCGGCTCGTACTCGACGGTGCGGTCGGCGAACAGGATCGCGTACAAGTGTGGATTTGCGAGTGCGTACTCGCGATAGGCGACGCCGAGCCGGATCACATCGTTTGCGGGATCGTCGCTCGAATCGACCGTGGCCAGACGCGCGACAAAGAGCCGGGCCGCCTCCCGGTACAGACTGTCGAGCAGACCCGCCTTGTTTCCGAACAGCGAATAGACCGCCGTGGTCGAGGTCTTCACATCGGCTGCGAGCCGCCGCAGGCTCAGCGCCGCGGTGCCCCGGTCGAAGACCGTGGCGGCGGCGCGGTTGATCAGCCTGAGTCGGAGTGCTTCGTCGTAAGTCTTGAGCCTGGCCATACGTTAAATGTACCGCAACAGTGTTTTACAAGCTGGGTCGCTCCGCGTAGACACTTCCGGGCCACTCTCGTCACCGAAAAATCGGTCGGACATTTGCGCAGGTCAGAGCACGCTTACTCGTGCTCACCTCTCGACCGTGACGCCCGTCTCCGCCCTGAAGGTGATTGATAACGGTGTTACTGTTGCCGTACCGTCGAGGTCAGGCAAGGCAACCTGCGCTCGCTGACGATCTAGGGAGAGACGTGATGTTCGAGGGGTTGGGGCGGTTCATTCACCGGGGGCGCAAGCCTCTGCTGATCTTCACGCTGTTGTTCGCCGTACTGTCCGGGGTCTATGGCGTCGGCGTCTTCGGCGACATGAAACCGGGCGGCTTCGAAGACCCGAAGTCGGAGAGCCGCCACGCGGCCCTCCTCGCCGAGAAGGCATTTCCTCAGCGGGCACCCGACGCGGTCGTGGTCTACCGCAACGACGACCTGACCGTGGACGATCCGGCGTTCCAGAAGGCGGTCACCGACAAGGTGAACTCGCTGCCGCGCTCGGTGGTCACCGGGTCGGCCCACTTCTGGATGACCAAGATGCCGGAGCAGGTGAGCCGGGACCGGCACGCGACCTATGTCGCGATGAACCTGCACGGCAGCGACGACAACATCAAGGAAGAGTCCTACAAGGCGGTCAAGGACAAGCTGGATCTGCAGGGCTTCAAGACCCTGCGCGGCGGCCCGGTCCCGACGGGCCATCAGGCCGGTGAAGAGATCGGCGAGGACCTCGGAGCGGCCGAGGGCTTCTCCTTCCCCGTGCTCTTCCTGCTCCTGGTGATCGTGTTCGGCGGACTCGCCGCGGCCAGCCTTCCGCTCCTCGTCGGCGGTCTGTCCATCCTGGGCTCGATGGCGGTCCTGCGGGTCATCGCGCAGTTCACCGATGTCTCGGTGTTCGCGATGAGCCTTGTAACCGTCCTCGGTCTCGCGGTCGCCATCGACTACGGCCTGCTGATCGTGAGCCGCTACCGGGAGGAACTGGACCGCGGGCGCACCGGAGCCGACGCAATCTCGCGCACAGTCGCCACCGCCGGACGCACGGTGGTGGTCTCCGGAATCACCGTCGCGGTGGCGCTGTTCGGAATGACCTTCTTCCCCTTCGCCTTCCTGAAGTCCATGGCGTACGGCGGTGTGGCGGCGGTCGTCCTGTCAGTCTTCTTCTCGATCATCGCTCTGCCGGCGGCTCTGGCGGTCATGGGCCCGAAGGTCAACGCCCTGTCGCTGCGCCGCAAGAAGCGTGCGGCACAGGCACCGGCGGCTCGGACCGAGGCCGAGGGCGAAGGCGCCTGGTACCGGCTGGCCCACGTTCTGATGCGGCGTCCGGTGGCCATTACCGTGGTCACGCTGGGCGTGCTGATCGCCCTCGCGTCGCCGTTCCTGCGGATCGACTTCGGCGCCAACGACGCCCGGCAGCTGCCCAACAGCGCGGAGGGCCGCCAGGTTCACAACATGCTGGAGAAGGACTTCGACGGCGACGGCGTGAAGTCCATCGACTCGCTGCTGACCCTGGCGGGCGAGGCCACCTCCAAGGAGCAGGGCGCCGCGCTCCAGGCGTACGCCGACAAGCTCGGCAAGGTGCCCGGCGCGAAGGGTGCGCAGATCACCGGAGCCGAGGGCACGACCGCGCGGGTCTCGGTGAAGTTCGACGGGGTCGCCGTCTCCAGCCCGGCCCGGGACCTGGTGAACGATCTGCGCGAGGTGGCACCGCCGCCCGGCGCCAAGGCGTACTTCGGCGGTGAGACCGCGGTGTTCGACGACACCCTGGACGCGCTCGCCGACACGCTGCCGATGATGCTGCTCTACATTGCCGTCGCGACGTACATCCTGCTGTTCCTCGCCTTCGGTTCGGTGCTGCTGCCGCTCAAGGCGATCGCGATGAACCTGCTGTCGCTCTCGGCGACCTTCGGCATCCTGGTGTGGATCTTCCAGGACGGGCACCTCTCCGATGTGATCGGCTTCGATCCCACGGGCAACATCGAGCCCAATATGCCGATCATGCTGTTCGCGCTGATCTTCGGACTCTCCATGGACTACGAGGTGTTCCTGGTGTCCAGGATCCGGGAGCAGTACGACCTGCTGGGCGAGCCCACCGCCGCGGTGGCCACGGGACTGCAGAGCATCGGCAAGCTGATCGTCAGTGCCGCGCTGCTGATGTGCGTGCCGCTCGCGGCCATGGCGACCAGCGGTGTGCTGACCATGACGCTGTTCGGTGTGGGCATGGTCATCGCGATCCTGCTGGATGTGTTCGTGGTGCGGATCCTGCTGGTGCCGACCGTCATGAAGCTGATGGGCCGCGCCAGTTGGTGGGCTCCGGGCCCCCTGCAGAAGCTGTACTCCAAGTACGGCATCAAGGAGGGCGACGGGGTCGAGGCCCCGGAGTCCACCGAGCGTGTGCCCGTCCCGAGCTGACAGGCCTAGGCCGTGTTTTAGAACTAGCGCCGTCCGCCCGTAGGGCGGGGCTCGCGGCGTCTGGTGCGTGCAATCGCAAGGCGGAGGATCATCCTCGTACTGGACGTACTTGGATGACTCCGACAACGCAGCGAGTGTGCGTGCCAGGCGTCGCGGGCCAGGCGGGAGTTCTAAAACACGGCCTAGCTCCCGGGTCGAAGTGCCGTGCTTCTCACGGCACTTCGACCCGGGCTCGGCCATCGGCCGTTCCCGCCGGTCATCGGTGATGTCCGGCTCTACGTAACACCCCTCAACGCTTGACGCACCAAGTCGCGCGTCGGGTACAGTCATTCCATCTATTAGACACCGTCTAACGTCTAACTGAGCCTCTGGAGGACCGGATGGCCGCGGAAAAGGCCGCACTTGGCGAGATCCTTCGCCCGATCAAGGGACGGCTACGACTGGCCGTCGCCGCCCAGGCCGTTTCGGCGGTCGCCGGCGTCGTCCCCTTCATCGCCATCGCCGAACTCGGCCGGGTACTGCTCGACAACGAGCCCGACCGCAACAGCGATGCCTGGACCATCACCGCGATCGGCGCGGGCGCCCTCCTGGTGCGGCTGATCTTTCTGCTGGCATCGGGCGCCATCTCCCACTTCGCGGACAACGAACTGCAGCTGCACATCCGGCGAAGCCTCGTGGACCGGCTCGGCCGCGTCCCGCTGGGCTGGTTCTCCGCCCGTAACTCCGGCTCGGTGAAGAAGGCCGTGCAGGACGACGTGGACGCGATGCACCACATGATCGCCCACTCGGTGCTCGACATGACGGCCGCGACGGTCGTGCCGGTCACCTCGCTGGCGTATCTGTTCTGGGTCGACTGGCAGATGACCCTGGTGACGATCGCCCCGCTGGTCATCGGGCTCGGTCTGTACAGCATCACGATGGCCGGGATGGCGAGCCACCTTCCCGAGTACGACAAGGCGATGGAGCGGATCAACGGCAGCGCCGTCGAATTCGTCCAGGGCATCGCGGTCGTCAAGACCTTCGGGCAGACCCGCCGGGCGCACCAGCAGTTCGGTGCGGCGGCGGACGACTTCTCCTCGTTCTTCCTCAACTGGGTGCGCTCCACGCTCAACTCCAAGGCCGCGGCCGAGATCGTGCTGTCCCCGATCGCCGTCCTGGTGGCGGTGCTGACCGGCGGCGCGCTGTTCGTGACGAACGGCTGGATCGCCGCCGTGGATCTGCTGCCGTTCGCCCTGCTCGGGATCGGTCTCACCGCGCCGGTGCTCGCCCTGTTCTACGCGAGCTACGAACTGCGGTTCGCCAAGGGCGCGGCCGAGCGCGTCAGCGAGATCCTCGCCACCGAGGAGCTCCCGGTCTCCGTCGCGCCCCGTACCCCCGCCGGGAACCACGTCAGCTACAAGGACGTGCACTTCTCCTACGACGGCAAGAAGGAAGCCGTGGCCGGTGTCGATCTGGAGCTCGCCCCGGGCACGGTCACCGCTCTGGTCGGCCCCTCGGGTTCGGGCAAGAGCACCCTGGCCACCCTGCTTCCGCGGTTCGGCGACGTGACCGGCGGCTCGATCACCATCGGCGGCGTCGACATCAGGGAACTGGCCCTGGAGGATCTGTACAGCCGGGTCGCCTTCGTCTTCCAGGACGTCAAACTGACCCAGGACACGGTCGCCGAGAACATCCGGATGGCACGGCCCGACGCCGATCTGTCCGAGGTGCAGGCCGCCGCCCGCGCCGCCTGCGTCCACGATGTGATCGAGGCGCTGCCGCGCGGCTACGACTCGGTGATCGGCGAGGACGCACGGCTGTCCGGCGGCCAGGCGCAGCGCGTCTCGATCGCCCGGGCGCTGCTGGCCGACACCCCGATCATCGTCCTCGACGAGGCGGCGGCCTTCGCCGACCCGCAGTCCGAGGCCAAGGTGCAGGACGCGCTCTCCGAGCTGACCCGCGGCAAGATCGTGCTGCTGATCGCCCACCGGCTGTCGACGGTGGTCGACGCGGACGTGATCGCGGTGCTCGACGACGGAAAGATCGTCGAGCGGGGCACACACTCCGAACTGGTCGCCCGGGGCGGCAGGTTCGCGCGGATGTGGCACGCCCATGAGAAGACGGCTCAGTGGCAACCCCACCAGCCCACGTTGATCACGACCGTGAGCGCCGCTCCGGTGGGAGGGAACAGCTGATGATCCGCCAACTGCTCAATGTGGTGGGCCCCGAGCAGGGAGCTCCCGTCCGCAGGATGCTCGTCGCCCTGGCGGTGGGCGCGGTGCTCCAGGGCATCGCCTTCGCCCTGCTGGTCCCGATTCTGGAGGCGTTGTTCGGCTCCGATCCCGACTCGGTCTGGCCGTGGATCTGGTCGCTGCTCGGCGTGTCCTTCCTCTACTGCGCGGTCTATTACGACAGCCTGCGCACCGGATTCCAGGCGGGCGCGACGCTCTCCAGGACCCTGCACCACCGGATCGGTGACCAGGTGGCCTCTCTGCCGCTGGGCTGGTTCGCACCGGAGCGGGTCGGGCAGCTCGGCCAGCTCGCGACGAAGAGCGTCATGGACATCATGGGCGTGCCGGCGCATCTGCTGCGGCCCCTGGTGACCAGCTTCCTCACCCCCGCCACCGTCGTGCTGGTGATGTACGCCTTCGACTGGCGCCTCGCGCTGGCGGCCACGCTCACCGTGCCGGTGATCGTCGTGGTCTACCGGTGGAGCGCCGGTCTCAACCAGAAGGCAGACGAGGCACGGACCGCCGCACACGCCGTGACCGGCGGCCGGGTCGTCGAGTTCGCCCAGCTCCAGCCCGTTCTGCGGGTTTTCGGCCGGGGCGGCAAGGGCGCCGGAACGCGCGGGCTCGACGACGCGCTGCACACCCAGTACGAGGCGTCCCGCAAGGTCCTCGTCACGGGCGTGCCCGGTCTGATCAGCTTCGCCCTCGTGGTCCAGGCGGCGTTCACCGTCATCCTGGTGACCGGCACGTATCTGGCCCTGGACGGGGGCCTGGACGTGGCCAAGCTGCTGGCGATCCTGGTCCTTTCGGCCCGGTTCACCGAACCGATCGCCGAGACCGCGGTGCTGGGCTCGACCCTTCGTACGGCACGCTCCGCACTCGACCGGGTCTCCGATCTCCTCGAGCAGCCCCAGCTCCCGCAGCAGGACGACCCGCGGGTCCCGCTCGGCAACGCGATCGAGTTCGAGAACGTGTCCTTCAGCTACGACGGGACTCCGGTGCTCTCCGGGGTGTCGCTGGTCATGGAGGAGGGCACGATGACCGCGCTGGTCGGCCCCTCCGGTTCCGGCAAGACCACGGTCAGCAAGCTGATTCCGCGGTTCTGGGACGTGGACTCCGGTGTGGTGCGGGTCGGCGGCGTCGACGTGCGCGACATCGACCCCGAGGTGCTGATGTCCCGTATCTCCGTGGTGTTCCAGGATGTCTACCTCTTCGAGGGCACCATCATGGAGAACATCCGGGTGGGCCGCCCCTCGGCCACCGAGAGCGAGATCCGCGAGGTCGCCCGGCTGGCCCGGGTGGAGGAGATCGTGCAGCGGCTGCCCGACGGCTGGGACACCAAGGTCGGTGAGGGCGGCGCCCTGCTGTCGGGCGGTGAGCGCCAGCGGGTGTCGATCGCCCGCGCGATCCTCAAGGACGCACCGATCGTGCTGCTCGACGAGGCGACCGCCTCGCTCGACCCGGAGAACCAGCAGGCGGTCCAGGAGGCACTGAGCCATCTCACCGCCGGCCGGACGCTCCTGGTCATCGCGCACAGGCTGCAGACCGTGGCCGCCGCCGACCAGATCCTGCTGCTCGACGGCGGAAGGATCGCCGAGCGCGGCAGGCACGAGCAGCTGATCGCCGCGGATGGCCGGTACGCCGACTTCTGGGCGGAGCGGAGCCGTGCTCAGCGCTGGCGTCTTACCCGTCAGTACTCCTGACGGATATTCAATTCAGCCACCCTGCACGGTCACTTGTCCCCGGTCCACGACCGGGGACAAGTGGTATCCGGACGCGGACACGAAGGAGGCATCTCCCCCCTCAGCACGGCAAACGGAACCCTCTAGCAGAATGCGTGGCCTGAAGTCCCCTCAACCGGAACGGCGTCTTGCAGGATGTCAGAATTGCCGGTCCATCTTGCCGCTCCCCTGCCGCGCAGGACCTGAATGCCCGAACCACCAGGCAATTCAACGTCTGCCGCCCCCGCCATAATCATTCAAGTCCCGCTTGCAACATGCCGGTCTATACTTGCAATCGTCCTGATGACCCACCAGGTTCGAGTGACGAAAAAGCAGCGCTGATTTTCGGCCGACCGGGGAGCAGAGTAGTTGAAGAAGCACGCTTCTCCCAGGTTACGGGCTCATTAATCAGCCAACACGCCAAGACATCTGAGGGTTCCAGGACATTCATCGAAGGGTGCTGACATTCTTCCTGCGGGGGCTTGAGAACATATGTCAACAGATGTTGTTTTCCACTGGCCAATAACTGCACGAGATACCGAACTCGACGCCGTCGAAAGCGCCCTGGGGCGAGGCAGCGGGGCGATTCTGGTCGGCGGCTCCGGTGTGGGCAAAAGTCTGCTTCTGTCCACCGCACTGGAGCGGGCGGCCGACGAAGGCCGGACGGTCCTGTCCGTCGGCGGGGCGAGCTGGAACAGTGGCACGCGGGCCAAGGGGTTCGGATCGCTCGCCGAATGCCTGGAGTCCGTCGAACCGTCCACCCTGGACGGCGCCGCGGCCGAGCGTCCGGTCGTCGGCATCGACGACGCCCATCTGGTCGACGCCGCATCCGGCCACCGCCTCCACCGGCTCGTCGCAGCGGGCCGCCTCAGCGTGCTCGCCACCAGCCGCAAGGACGCGATCACCCCGGCCGGCATCGACAAGCTCTGGGTCGACAGGCTCATCGACCACGTCGAAGTGGCTCCGTTCGACAGGGCCGCGCTGGGCGACGTCCTGCGCGCCCGCCTCGGCGGCCACACCGACACCTCCACGCTGGAGCGTCTGTGGGCAGCGACCCACGGAAACGCGCTGATGCTGCGCGAACTCATCGAGCACTCTCTCGAGGACGAGTCGCTGCGCTGCCTGAACGGGACCTGGGTCTGGCAGGGCCTGACCGAACGCCCGGGCAAGCGGCTGTCCGACGTCATACGACTCGGACTGCGGGACCTCAGTCACGACGAGAACGAACTCGTGAACATGCTCGCCGTCGCCGAGCCGCTGGAAGTCGACATCGCCGCCGCGTCGGGCCTCGCCCACGCGGCGGAGTCACTCGACCTGCGCGGCATCGTGACCGTCGAGCGCACCGGGGCCCGCGTGGACCTGCGGCTCGCCGTACCGCTGAGCCGCGTCGTGGTCGCCTCCCGGATGTCCGACCTCACCGCACAGCGACTGCGCCGGCAGGTCGCCGACGCCCTGGAACGTACGGGCGCCCGCCGGGTCGAGGACGTCCTGCGCATCGTCTCCCTGCGGATGGAGGCGGGCATCGTCCCCGAGCGGGACCAGCTCCTCGCCGCCACCCGCACCGCGATCCAGCGCCGGGACTTCGTACTCGCGGAACGCCTGTGCCTGCTGGCGCTGCGCGACACCCCCTCGGAGGCCGAGTCGGCGCCCTATCGCCCGGTGCCGGACTCCGTGGAGTACGGAACGGACCTGTGCCGCGTGGTGACCCGCGCGGCCCGGAGCTCCGAGCCCTCGGACTGCATCCGCGCCGCTCTGCTGCTCGGCCAGGTCCTGATCGGCAAGGGATCCCACCAGGAGGCCGAGGCGGTCCTGGCCACGGCGCTCGAATGCGGCGTCGAGGTGCCGCACGCCGAGTACATCGCCGCGGTGCACACCCGGGTCATCAACCTGGCCTGGAGGCTGCGGCGGGTGCCGGACGCCGGGGCCGTACTGGCCCACGCCATCAAGGCCGTCGGCTCCGAGCAGGCCGGGGTGCTGCACGGCAGCCGCGCCATGATCGCCGTGATGTCCAACCGCCTCCAGGACGCCGTCGCCATCGGTGACACCGTGCTGGGCGCCGAGGCCGCGGGTCTTCCCGTCGCCCAGGCGCTGGTGCCCGTCGTGGCGTTCGCACGGACCGAACTCGGGGACCCCGCGGGCGCCCTGGAGCTGCTGAACAGCTACCGGGACGTCTCGTACGACTGGGACACCGACGCGCTGGTGCTCGTCGACGCCGTCGCCGCACGCTGCTCCTACCTCGCGGGCAATCTGCAGGAGGCGGCCGACACCCTGGACGCCCCGCGCCGCTACGACTCCACCGACCGCTGGCCCGTACTGGTACAGAGCATCATCGCCAGGTCCAGGCTGCTGCGGCTGCTGGGCCAGCCCGAGCGGGCCGTCGTACTGCTGCGGCAGGCGATCGCCTTCGAGACGGGCCACGAATGGCCGGCGACACGGGCCTGGCCGCTGGCCCAACTGGCGGGCGCGCTCGCCGAGTCGGGCCTGCACTCGGAGGCCCTGCGCACCCTCGTCGAAGCCCGTCTCGTCCAGCGCGAGGCGGTGTCGCACCCGATCGCCGAGGACGAGATCGCACACGACCGCGCACTGGTGCTCGCCCACACCGGAGACCTCACCGGTGCCGTCGCCCAGGCCGTCGAGCTGGCCGAGGGCGCCGCGGCCTCAGGACGCACGGTCACGGCGGTGATCGCGCTGCATCTGGCGGCCCGGATCAAGGAGAGCGCCGCGTGCCGCTTCCGCAACCAGGCCCGCGAGCTCGCCGCGCAGAGCACCGGGGGCCTGGTACGGGTGATGGCCGATCACATCCAGGCGCTCGCCGAGGCCGACGGCAATGTGCTCGCCAAGGTCTCCAAGCAGTTCCGCGACATGGGAGCGTTTCCGCTCGCCGCCGAGGCCGCCGCGCAGGCGGCCCGCGCGTACCGGGCATCGGGCCAGCGCCGCAAGGGCCGCGAGGCCTGGGCGGCCTGCCAGGACATGCTCCGCGCCCGCGGTGGCGCCCTGCCGCCGTGGATGGTGAGCGAGAGCCGCGGCGAGAGCGACATCGCGCCGCTGACCCCGCGGGAGCGCGAGGTCGCCGCGCTCGCGGCGACGGGTCTGTCGAACCGTGACATCGCGAACCAGCTGGTGGTCTCCGTGCGCACCGTGGAGAACCATCTGCACCGCATTTACCACAAGTTGGGCATCACCGCGCGTAACAACCTCAAGCAGGGCCTGGACCAGGCGACCACGCAGTCCGACAGCATGAGCCGGATGGCATCGATGCAGCTGATCCGCTCGGCCGAGCCCGGATCTCCGGCTCCGGAGAACAAGGACACCGACCGGCGCACGCCCCGCGAGTCCAGCCTCCGGTTCGTCGACCGGCCCGCCTCCTGAAGCTCTCCTGAGGTCGCCGGCACGGTGGTCCGCCGACATGAAGGTGTCCCGCGAGGTTCCTCGCGGGACACCGTTGTTTCGTCAGCGGTTCACAGGCACGGGTCCGGCAGCACGTCATGGCGGACGAAGTACGCCACGTAGGCGGCGAACACCTTCTCGTCGATGCTCGGGCACTCGACCCCGGAGCCGCTCAGGAACTCCCTGGTGTCGCCGTCGGCGAACTCCGCGACCTCGACCTTCTCCAGGTCCACGATCATGGCCATCAGCGGGTACATGGAGTTGTGGACGTCGGCCGAAATGCCCTTCATCCACTTGATGATGCTGACTTCCTTCAGCTCGTACCCGGAGCTGCGGATGAGGCCCAGAATCTCGTCGGAGTCCAGCGACCCGGGGCTCACCTCGTGGAACGCCCTGCCGATGGACGCCGGGTCCCGGGAGATCGCGACGATGGCGGCGCTGACGTAGTCGACCGGCACCATGTTCATGTCGAGGCGGAACTTGCGCGGATAAAGGCCCGCCTGGATGGATCCCTTGATGAACCGCCAGACGAAGTCGTTCGGCTGGCACGCTCCGCTGCGCGTGTCGCCCCACACCTGCCCGGGGCGGTGGATGGTCGTGGGCACACCCCTGCGCCCGGCCTCGCGCACGAGCTGCTCGGCAACCCACTTGCTCTTGGTGTAGCCGAGCGACAGCTTCTCCGGCGGTCCGGTGGGATCGGCCTCTCGCCTCGGCCCGAGGGCGGCCTTGGGCTCGAAGACACCCGTGGTCGACACATGGTGCAGGGCGGCCTTCGCCGCGCACGCGAATCGCAGGATCTCGTGTGTTCCGTCGACCGTCGACTTGCGCAGCCACTTGTACAGCGTAAGGAAGTTGACCTTGGCCGCGGAATGGTAAATGGCGCCGATCCGCCCGGCCAGTTCGGCATAGGCGGGCTCATCCATACCGAACCGGGGCTTCGTCACATCCCCGGGAACGACCCTGATCCGGTCCAGATCGACCTCGTCGATTTCGTACGTGTCCAGGTTGGCCTTCAGCCGGCCGAGTCCCGCTTCGGCGTCCGCGGCTCGCACCAGGCAGTGCACGACAAGGCCACGCGCCAGCAGTTCCTTCAGCAGAAATGCCCCGAGAAAACCGGTCGCGCCGGTGAGGAACACTTCGGATACGGTGTGCGGATCCGGAGCCGTGAAACCGGTGATGTCCTCGTGCAGAACGACATCGTCGGCGAACTCCTCGGTGACTTCTGAATGCGTGAGCGAAGTCATCAGTTATCTTCGTTCCTTCCCCGGGACATTCGTCCGGTTCGGTGCCGCGGCAGTTATGCGCCGGCGGCGGCCTTTGCGATCGCGCCGGCGAGCAGTGACAGCGCCTCTTTCACGTCCTCGTCGGTCGCGACGATCGGCGGGAGCAGCCGCACGGTCGTCGGACGGCTGATGCAGGGGGAGACGACCAGACCGCTCTGGGCGAGTCCCGCGAGTACGTCGCCGGACAGCTCCGGCGAGCGGAAGTCGATGCCCCACAGCAGTCCACGGCCTCGCACGGCGACGACGATGTCGCTGTGCTCCTCCTGGATCCGCGCGAGTCCTTCCGCCATCGCCGCGGCGACGCGGGCGCCGTCCTCGGCGTGCTGCTCGATGGTGGCCAGGGCCACGGGAATCACCGCGGTGCCCAGCGGATGGCCGCTGAAGGTGGCGGTGTGCTTCATCGGATCGGTCAGCAGGGGCTGGAAGAGCCGGTCGTTGCCCACCGCGGCCGAGACCGGGACGACGCCGCCGCCCAGGGGCTTGCCCAGCAGTACGGCATCCACCGGCAGCCCTGCCTCCAGCGCCACGGACTTGGCGCCGCACCGCCGCAGGCCGACCTGGATCTCGTCGGAGATGACAAAGGCACCGTGCTCGTGGGCGTCGCGGCACCACTGCGCCAGGACGGCCTCGTCCAGCACCTGCACACCGTTCTCGGCCTGTACGGGCTCGAAGATGACGGCAGCGACGTCCTGTTCGCGGATGACCCGCGCGACCGCCTCGGGGTCGTCCGGGTCGACATGGACGACGCCCTGGAGCAGCGGCTCCAGGCCCGCCCTGAAGCGCTCGTTGTGGGTCAGCGCGAGGGCGCCGAGGGTCTTTCCGTGGAAGGCTCCGTCGACCGCGATGACGGTCATCCGGCCGGTGGCCATCCGGGCCAGCTTGAGGGACACCTCGACGGCGTCAGCGCCGCCGCATCCGAAGAAGACCCGGTTGAGGACTCCTCCGAAGTACTCCGACAGGCTCTCCGCGGCCATCGGCGACACGGGGCTCTGGACCGTCCTGGTCGACGCCGGCATCACGTCCAGCTGGCCGCGTACGGCGTCGATGACCGCCGCGTTGCGATGGCCGAGGAGTGCGACGGCGTACGAGCCGAAGTCGAGGACGGACCGGCCGTCCGAGAGGGTCACCCGGCAGCCGTCCGACGAGGACTCGACGGCACCCTGCCCGGAGAACTTACCGGCCACGGAAAGCGCCGGAGAGAAATGGCGCTTCACGCGCCGGAAGGTTTCCTTGGCGTCACCCGAGCGAAGGTCACTCATTGCTTCTCCTTCTAGAGGCTCTGGTCCTAGAGGCTCTGGCCGACAATTCCGGCCTGGTAGCCTTCCAGCGCCTTGGCCACCGCGGGATGAATCATTTCGGCAACCATCGGCAGACCGATGTCGAATTCCACGTTCAGTTCGAGGCCGACAACACCGTCGCCGTCCTCGACGACCTGCCAATAGCCCTCGTAGTGGGCGAGATCCCCCTCGGTCTGGCGGAACTCCAGACGCCGCCGCTCGGCGTGGATGACGTCCTCCTGGTCCCACTCCATCTCGGAACCCTTGAGTTCGACCACCCAACTACTGGTCCGCCGACCGTCCTCCTCGCCGTTGACGGTCACCTCATTGACGCCCTCCATGTACGAAGGGAACGCCTCGCAGTCCAGAAGCACCTTCCACACCTGGTCCGGTGTCCCGGCACTCTTGTGAGTCGTGTGCAGCACGGCCACGGAAATCTCCTCTCAGAAATCGAATTCCCGCTCATCAGCGATTCGCATTGTAGTTTGACGCGCCACTCACCTGGGCATTCAAATGCCCATATCTGACACGCAATTGACAGACTGACAAACGGGCCCGATCCGGCACCGGGAGTTCACGCGGAATCCCTGCGCCGGGCAGGGACGCGCTCTTCCACCAGTGCCATGAGGCGGTCGAGTTCCGAGCGGAGTGTGTGCTGTTCGGAGGTCAGCTGGTCCACCCGCCGTCGCAGCCGCAGCAGTTCGAGGTTGCTCGCACCCTCGCGGTGCGGGGTGTCACCGTCGCCGTACTCCTCCGCCACCGTGTGCTCGACCGCGGCCTGCGCCTGGGCCTGCCACCGGCTTCCGGCCTCGTGGATCTGGCGTACGGGCACGGTCAGCACCGGCGCCGCGCCCGTACCGACCTCGGCGGCGCGACGTCGCCGTACGGTGTCGCGCACGGTGCGCGCCTCGCCCGGCCGGCCGCTGCGCTGGAGCGAGAGGGCCAACTGGTCGCGGAAGCGCTCCCGCAGAGGGTGATCGGCGACCAACTCCTCCAGCTGGGCGATCACTTGGCGGTGCTGGCCCATCCGGAGCGAGGCGTCGCACAGGTCCTCCAGAGCGAGCAGCCGCTCCTCCTCCAGCCGCGCGGCGACACCCGCACTCAGCGGTCCGTGCGAGCCGCCGGCCAGCGCGGGACCGCGCCACAGCTTCAGGGCCTTGCGCAGCAGGACGCACGCGGAATGCGGATCGGACTCCAACTGCCGCTGGGCGCGCGCCACCAGGAGCCGGAACTGCACACTGTCGAGTTCGTCGGGCCGCGCCTGCAGCAGATAACCGGAACCCCGCGCGACCAGGCGCGGCGTATTTGCCCGGGAGGGCTCCACCTCGATCAGCTGCTGCCGCAGCCGGGACACGTGCGCCTGCAGCGCGTTGATGGCCTTGTCCGGTGCGTTGCGTCCCCAGAGCTCGTTGATCAGCGCTTCCGTGGGCACCGGAGATCCCATCCGGACCAGCAGCGCCCCGAGCAGCACCCGCTGCTTGGGACTGGTCAGCTGGACGCTCCGTTGTCTGACCTCGTCGTAGATCTCGGGAGTCCCCAGTACACGGAATTGCATCCAAACCTCCACCGGTCGTCGCGCGCTGCACCGCGCGGCGCCATGAGCTGACCACGCGCCGGGACCCGGCTTCATGAGTACTCAGGTACTCAAACCTCTTCCGCGTCCCGGCTTCGCGGCGCCCCGACCCGGCCCCCGACGGTCCCCCGGAGGGCCAACCGCCGGGCGGTCAGGGGCGGCCACAAGGTGAGTAGCCGGTACTCAGGCATACGCGCGGGGGCGCGTGGTGGTGTGGACCCTGAGCACCTGACGACAGGCGGGAGTGAGTGACATGACTCGGTGGGACGCTGAAGCTGCGGTCGTGGGACTCGGGGCCTGGGGCGCCTCGGCCCTGTGGAAACTGGCTGCCCGGGGCGTCGACGTCCTGGGCTTCGAGCGCTTCACACCGGGTCATTCACTCGGTTCCTCCCACGGCGGGGCCCGGATGTTCCGGCTCGCCTGTCTGGAGCACCCTCGGCTCGTCCCGCTCGCACAGCGGTCCCGTGAGCTGTGGTCGGAGCTCGAAGACGCGGCACAGGAGCAGCTGTTCGTCCCCACCGGCGGACTCATGATCGGCCCCGAGAACGGCCACATCGCCGGCGGCACGCTCAGCTCGGCCCGCGAGCACGGCATCGACGTACGCACCTTCACGGCCCGCGCCCTGCGCTTCCAGTACCCGCGCCACACCGCCGTACCGGACCATCACATAGGCGTCTGGGAACCGACCGCCGGGATCGTACGGCCGGAGAGGACCGTACGCTCCGCCGTCGCACTCGCCCGGCACGCGGGCGCCCGCGTGTACACCGACACCCGGATCACCTCGATCGAGCCGGTGCCGGGCGGAGTTCTCCTGCACACGGCGCAGCGGACCGTACGGGTGCGGCAGGTCGTCGTGACGGCCGGCTCCTGGCTGGCGTCGCTCGTACCGGGGCTGCCGCTGGAGACGGTACGCATGCCGATCACCTGGTTCCGGCAGCTGGAGCCGGACGACAGCTTCACCCTGGACAGCTTCCCCGTCTTCATGCGGGAGCTGGACGACGTCCGGGTGCTGCGGGGAAGCGGGATGGAGGGCGGTCACGACATCCAGCTGAGCCTGGAGGACCGCAGTGTGTCGGCCAAGCCGATCGACCCCGACGACAGCGACCGTTCGGTGGCGTCCGAGGACTGGTCGGACCTGGCGGCCATGCTGCCCGCCAAGATCCCGGGCCTCGAGCCGGTGCCCGCACGGGTCGCGGTCTGCATGGCGACCCGCACCCCGGACGGGCAGTTCGTGATCGGCCGCCCCGGGGGTGACCCGCGCGTGATCGTCGCGGGCGGCGACAACACGCACGGCTTCCAGCACGCGACCGGCATCGGCGAGGCCCTGGCGGATCTCGTCCAGAACCGGCCGACGAGGGTGCCGCTGGACTTCCTCTCCCCCGACCGGTTCGCCTGACGGGTTCGCCTGACCGTTAATCGTTGGCCAACGGCTGCGCCGCTCCGGTACAGAGATCGTCATGACGAGCTGGACCCTGGCCCCCGAGGCCTTCGACTCCCCCGACGCGAGTGCGCTGCGGCGCGAGTACTACGACGAGGTCGCGAGCCGCTACTGGCAGCGCCCCGCGACCGACGAGGAGATCGACCAGGGCCTGGCCGGGGACGGCGCGGAGCAACTCGTGCCGCCCACGGGCCAGTTCGTAGTCGGCCGCCACGACGGCAAGGCGGCGTCCTGCGGCGGCATCCTGATGCTGGACGCCGAGCGGGCGGAACTCACGCGTGTGTATCTACGGCCCGCCTTCCGGGGCACGGGGGGCGCCGGTCTGCTCATGGAGCTGCTGGAGGCACAGGCGCGGGTCCTGGGCGCGAGACGGATGGTGCTGAACACACGACTGGACCTGGTCGAGGCGCGGGGGCTGTATGTGCGGCACGGGTATGGGGAGATCCCGGCGTATTGCACGGGGCCGTACATGGAGATCTGGTACGGCAAGGAGCTGTAGGGGGCGCGGGTGCGGGTGCCGCTGCGCGGGGCGTTTCCCCCACCCCGCCCCTTCCCGTAACCAAGGGGCTTCGCCCCCTGGACCCCCGTATGCGACCTCCGGCCGCATGTCCTCAAACGCCGGACGGGCTGAACAACTCAGCCCCGCCGGCGATTGAGGCGCGGTCCCGGACGCGAAATTCAGCCCCTCCCGCGTTTGAGGAGCGGGGGTCCGGGGGCGGAGCCCCCGCACGGGGTTCGGGGCGGAGCCCCGGTGGGGTCCGGGGGCAGCGCCCCCGGTTCGGGAAGGGGCGGGGTGGGGAACAAGCCCGCCGCAGGCGCACCCGCAGAGGCGGTCACGGCGCTTGGTGGTCCCCCGGCGGCGGGCGGCTGTACGGCCGCTCCGCGTCCGAGCCGCACAGCTCCGCCGTCAGCTCCCTCACCAGCTGCACCAGATCCGTCGGCCTCTCCGGCCCCCACCAGTCCCCCAGCAACTCCGCGAGCGACTCCTCCCGCGCCTGCGCCAGCCGGACGGCGACCTCGTCGCCCCGGTCGGTGAGCAGCAACTGCAGCCCCTCGCGGCGGGCGAGGCCCCGCACCTCCACCTGGCGGGCGGCCTCGGTGATGGCCCGCAGCGGCACCGGCGTGGTGTCCGCGAGCAGCGCGGGCTGCACCATGCCGTGCCGCCGGATGCGCAGCAGCAGCCAACTGGCCGCGGGCAGCATGTCGTACCCCGCCTTCGCCGTGATCTTCTCGTAGATCCGCTGCCTCCCCTCGCGCGAGCCGAGCACCGACAGCGCCCGCGCCACCTCCTCGTGGGAGGAGCGCTCGACCGGGTTGGAGGCAAGGGTTTCGCTGGGGTCGGGCGCGGTGACCGAGCCGCGCAGCTTGTCCTCCTTGAGGAACCAGGAGACGAGGAAGGCGAGGACCACCACGGGTACCGCGTACAGGAAGACGTCCGTGATGGACGAGGAGTACGCCTGGAGCACCGACGGCCGCAGCGCGGGCGGCAGTTCGGTGATGGCGCGCGGGTCGGCGGCCAGCTGTCCGGGGCCCGTGCCTGAGGGCACGGACTCTCCGGCGAGCGCGTCGGAGAGTTTGTCCCCCAGGCGGCTCGTGAAGATCGTGCCGAAGATGGAGACGCCGAACGAGGCCCCGATGGAGCGGAAGAAGGTCGCGCCGGAGGTGGCGACACCCAGGTCCTCGTATCCGACGGAATTCTGGACGACGAGTACGAGTACCTGCATGACCAGACCGAGCCCGGCGCCGAAGACGAAGAAGTACGTGCTCATCTCCCAGGTGGAGCTGGACACGTCGAGCTGGTGGAGCAGGAACAGGCCGACGGCGGTGATGCCGGTGCCCGCGATGGGGAAGATCTTCCAGCGTCCGGTGCGGCTGACGATCTGCCCGGACGCGGTGGAGGCGATCAGCATGCCGAGCACCATCGGCAGCATGTGGACGCCGGACAGGGTGGGCGAGACGCCCTGCACGACCTGGAGGAACGTCGGCAGATAGGTCATCGCTCCGAACATCGCGAACCCGACGATGAAGCTGATGACCGCGACGAGCGTGAAGGTGCGGATCCGGAACAGTTTGAGCGGCAGCACCGGTTCGGTGGCGCGCTGCTCGACGTACACGAAGGCGACCAGCAGTACGGCGCTGAGAGCGGCGAGGGAGATGATCTGCGCCGAGCCCCAGGCCCAGGTGGTCCCGCCGAGGGAGGCGACGAGGACCAGACAGGTGGCGACGGAGGCGATCAGGAAGGTGCCGAGGTAGTCGATGGTGTGCCGGGTCGGCCGGACCGGGGGGTGCAGTACGGCGGCGATGACAAGGAGCGCCACGACGCCGATCGGGAGGTTGATGTAGAAGACCCAGCGCCAGCTGAGATGTTCGGTGAACAGGCCGCCCAGCAGCGGGCCGAGCACGCTGGTCGCGCCGAATACCGCACCGAACAGGCCCTGGTACTTTCCGCGTTCGCGCGGGGAGACGATGTCGCCGACGATCGCCATGGACAGCACGATGAGGCCGCCGCCGCCCAGGCCCTGCAGTGCGCGGAAGCCGATGAGCTGCGCCATGTTCTGGGCGACGCCGCACAGCGCGGAGCCGATGAGGAAGATGACGATCGCGGCCTGGAACAGCTTCTTGCGGCCGTACTGGTCACCGAGCTTGCCCCACAGGGGGGTGGCGGCGGTCGAGGCCAGCAGGTATGCGGTGACCACCCACGACAGATGGTTCAGGCCGCCGAGTTCGCTGGCGATGGTGGGCAGCGCGGTGGAGACGATCGTCTGGTCGAGGGCGGCGAGCAGCATGCCCAGGAGGAGTGCACCGATGGCGACCATGACGGTCTGCCGGTTCTGCCCCTCGCCGGGGGCCGGGCTCACGGCCTCGGTGCTCATCCCCTGAGCCATGCCGTTTTCACTCCTCGCCGGTCTCTTGACCACTCTCCTCCCCATCCTGGTGGTTGTGGCCGGTTATGGCCTGCCGAGTGTGCGGCCGGGAGGGCGGGCGCTGTTGGGCGTCACGAGGGGCGGCTGCATAATCGCTCGCAGTGCAAGGGGAGGGATCCAGCGATGACCGGACACCAGTGTCCTGAATGCGGTACGCCGCGAGATGCCGGGGGCAGAGCCGGGCCCGGCTGCGCCTGTGCGGAGCGGGCCGCGGACGCGGTGCGGGCAGAGCGGGATGCGGATGCCGCGACGGCAGGGGACTTCGATCCGCTGCGCGTACGGCCTTATGTGACGTTGCAGAACGTGGCCGAAAGCGGGGTGGCGCCGGACGGGGGGACTGTGCCGCTGCCGCGCGTGGTGGATGCCGCGCCGCACGACGGGCCGGACGCTCCCGGCCGGGACACGCTCGACCCGGTGGACCTCACGCCGGCCAACGTCACCCCCGCGCGCCATCGTCGGCGCAAGCGCTCGTACAAGGGGCTCGTCGTGGCCGCGGCGGCGGTGACGGTGGCCGGGACCGCGGCGTTCGCCGGCGGCCTGTTCTCCGGGGACGACGACAAGGAGAAGGCTCTGCCGGACAGGGGGACGGTCGCGCCGACCGTCAGTCGGCTGCCGGATGCACCCACATCCGGGCCGACCGGTTCCGCTTCGGCCGACGCGTCGGCTTCGGCGTCCGGTACGGCGTCCGGTACGGCGTCCGCGGATCCGTCCGCGACCTCGGTGGCCTCCCGCGACTCCTCACCGGCGGATCCCGCGTCGTCCACGGCGCAGACCACGGGCTCGGCGTCCCAGGCGTCCCAGACGCAGGGCTCGGGCACGCTGCGCAGCGGGGACAGCGGGGCGGCGGTCGTGGATCTGCAGCAGCGGCTGGCCGAGGTGCTGCTGTACGTGGGTCCGATGGACGGTGAGTACGACCAGTCCGTGGCGGATGCGGTGCGGGCCTTCCAGAACACCCGGCATGTCAAGGGCGACCCCAAGGGCGTCTACGGCCCCAAGACGCGCCGGGCCCTGGAGGCGGAGACGAACTAGCCGGGGTGGACGCGGGAGCCCGGGTGGACGCGGGAGCCCGCGCTTTGTATCGTGGTGGAACAAAGTGGTTCCGCCCGTACTCCCTGACCGGCGGGCGGAGCCGCCTTGTTTTCTTCTCCCGCGTTTTCTTCTCCCGCGCTCTGGAGTACGCCGATGCCGGCAACCGCACCGTCCGTCCTGACCGCCCGCGCCCTCCTGCTCGACATGGACGGCACCATCGTCAACTCGGACGCGGTGGTGGAACGCTGCTGGCGCCAGTGGGCGACCGAGCACGGCCTGGACCCGGAGGCGGCACTGAAGGTCGTCCACGGCCGCCAGGGGTACGCCACCATGGCGGCGCTGCTGCCGGACCGGCCGATGGAGCAGAACTACGCCGAGAACCGCGTGATGCTCGCCCAGGAGACCGCGGACACCGAAGGCGTGGTCCCCGTCGCGGGCGCCCCGGCCTTCCTGGCCGCGATCGCCGGGCTCCCCCACGCCCTGGTCACCTCGGCGGACGAGACCCTCGCCCGGGCCCGGATGACCGCGGCGGGCCTGCCGATGCCCCAGACCCGCGTCACGGCCGAACGCGTCGGCGCCAGCAAGCCGGACCCGGAGGGCTTCCTCAAGGGCGCGGCGGAACTGGGCTTCGCTCCGGCGGACTGCGTGGCCTTCGAGGACTCCGAGGCGGGCATCGAGGCGGCACGCGCGGCGGGCATGCGGGTGGTGGGCGTGGGCCCGCGCGCCAAGTCGCTCTCCCCGGACGTCCACGTGGAGGACCTGACGGGCCTGCGGGTGACGGCGGGCCCCGACGGCCTCATCCACCTCACCTTCGGCCCCGCCCACGTCTGAGGCCAGGCGCCCCCGCCCCCACCCGAACCACCCCCCTCAGCCCGCGACCGCCTCCACCAGGCTGAGCCCCGCCAGCCCCAGCATCAGCCCCGCCGCCACCCTCGTGATCAGCCGCAGCGGCACGTACCTCATCAGCGTCCGCCCGCCCACGATCCCGATGCCCGCGACCGCCCACAGCGCCAGCACCGCACCGATCCCGACCGAGACGGGGCTGTCGTAGCGCGCCGCGAGATTCGCGGTCATGATCTGGGTCAGATCGCCGAACTCCGCCACCAGAATGAGCATGAAGCCCGCCCCGGAGACCTTCCAGAAGGACTGGTCCGCCGGGGCCTTGACGTGTTCCCCGTCGCCCTCGTCCTTCTTCATGAGCAGCATCAGCGCTCCCGCGAGGAAGAGCAGCCCGACCACCGCCTGCACCAGCCGGTGCGGCAGCAGGGTCAGTACGCTGCCCGCGGCGATGGCGAGCGTGACATGGACGGCGAAGGCGGCGGCGACACCGGCGAAGACGTACGAGGCGCGGTAACGGGTGCCGAGCATCAGACCGGCGAGTGCGGTCTTGTCGGGCAGTTCGGCGAGAAAGACGACGCCGAAGGTGATCGCCATGACGGTGAAGCTGATCACGGGTGATTCCTCAATCGGTCGGGCGCGGCCCTGCCGAGAGTCCTGAGCTTTTCAGGGGTCGCTTCGGCACGGCAGCGCCATGAATACGTACATGGGCACTGCGGCCGAAGGCCTCGCTGGCGGACCTCACCGAGGCCGCCTCCGGGCGCCGGCCGGGCACGAGGCCCGGCAGTATGTCGACGTTCCGGCGAAGAGCTACTCCCCTTCTGCTCGTCAAGGGTACCCAAGCGCCTCCGGCACACGCGGGGCACACCCCGCGTACGCCCCCTCACGCCGGATCCCGGTACAGCCGCCCCCGCGCCACCAGCTCGAGGACCAGCGAGACCGCCACCGCCTGCACCGCCATCAGCGCGACCAGCACAAACAGCTGCACCGCCCCGGCCAGCAGCGGGGAGGCCCCGCCGAGCAGCATGCCGACGAACGCGCCGGGCAGGGTGACGAGTCCCACGGTCCTGGTCTGATCGAGCCCGGGCAGCAGCGCGTCGGACGCGGCCGGGCGGGCCACCTCCAGCCGGGCGTCGCGATCCGGCAGCCCGAGCGCCATCCCCGCCTCGACCTCTCCGTGTCGCAGCCCCAGCTCGTCGAGGGCCCGCCGCCCGCCGAGGACGGTCGCGGTGAGCGCGCCGCCGATGAGGATCCCGGTGACGGGGATCAGCGCGATGCCCTTGAGCGGAACGAGACCGGTGAGGAGCAGGGCGCCGACGACGGGCGCGACGCCCGCGGCGATCGGCAGCCAGGCCCACCACCAGGTTCCGTTCTTGGTGATACGCCGGCCCGCTGTGCGTACGGCGACCGCGTACATAAGGAGCAGAAACGCGAGCAGCAGCGGCAGGGAGTCGACGACCCAGCGGATCACCAGGGAGACGACGGCGAGTTGGACCGTCGCGCGCACGCCCGCCACGGCGATCTCGCGTGCCCTGCCCAGGTGGGCGCCGGCGGCCACCGTGGCCGCCGCGGCCAGCAGCACGGCGAGTACGACCCCGAAGGTGACATTGACCGTCAGCAGCACCCGGCAACCCTACGACGTAACACGGCGTATGCCGGGGCGTCAGAAACCTTGATATGACGTGCCCATGTCGCCACCCTGTTACCTGGCGCACCCCCCAAGGAAACCTGGTGCCGCCAGCATGGCCACGCCCGAACGGCCAAGCTCCCCCCACATCAAAGGAGTTCGCATGCCTGGTGTCTACGCGCGTAATGCTCGCCGAATAGCCGTACTCGCCGCAACCTCCGCACTCGCCGTGACCGGCCTGCTGGCCACCGCACCCGCGGCTCAGGCCTCCCCGCCCACCCCGGTCAGCGCCTCCACCGCCCGTACCTACCTCAGCCAGCTGACGGTGAAGGCGGAAGGCTCCTCCACCGGCTACAGCCGCGACCTGTTCCCGCACTGGATCACCCAGTCGGGCACGTGCAACACCCGTGAGGTCGTCCTCAAGCGCGACGGCACGAACGTCGTCCAGGACTCCAGCTGTGCTGCCGTCAGCGGCAGTTGGTTCTCCGAGTACGACGGCGCCACCTGGACCCTCGCCTCCGACCTGGACATCGACCACGTCGTGGCGCTCTCCGAGGCATGGAAGTCCGGTGCCAACAGCTGGACCACCGCCAAGCGCCAGCAGTTCGCCAACGACCTGACCCGTCCGCAGCTGATCGCGGTCACCGACAACGTCAACCAGGCGAAGGGCGACCTCGACCCGGCCGAGTGGCTGCCCTCACGCACCTCGTACCGCTGCATGTACACGCGGATGTGGGTGCAGGTGAAGTACTACTACAACCTGTCCGTGGACTCGGCCGAGAAGAGCGCGCTGCAGGGCGTCCTGAACGGCTGCTGACCTGCGCCTGACGGTTCGGCCACGATCACGGCCGGAACCTGGCCGCCCACCTCTGTCGTTCCGTACCGTACGGGGCGACAGAGGAGGGCACACATGGCGGGCCTGCGCCTGGGACCACTACTGCGGTTTGTCGACTGGGAGACCGGCGGGAGCGCGACCGTCTGGGTCGAGGCCGACCGGCCGTGCACGGCCGAGGTCCGGTGCGCGGACGGCGCGCAGGGCTCCTCGCGCACGTTCCAGATCGCGGGGCACCACTACGCCCTGGTCCCGGTCACCGGACTGACACCCGGCACCACGACCGCGTACGAGGTGCTGCTGGACGGCCGCCGCGTCTGGCCGCTCGAAGGCTCCGGCTTCCCGCCGAGCACGATCCGTACACCCGATGTGCCCTGTGACGGCGTCACCGTCTCCTTCGGCTCGTGCCGCTGGTCGGCCGCGCCCGCCGGGGAGCACGACCCGGTCGGCCCGGACGCGCTGGACACCCTCGCGGTCAAGCTCGCCGCCGAACCCGCGGCCGAGCGCCCCGACGTGCTGCTTCTGCTGGGCGACCAGGTGTACGCGGACGCGACGTCGAAGGCGACCCGGGCATGGCTCGCGGCCCGCCGGGATCTGCGCGAGCCCCCGGGCGCGGAGGTCGCGGACTACGAGGAGTACACGCACCTCTACGACGAGTCCTGGTCCGACCCCGAGGTGCGCTGGCTGCTCTCCACGGTCCCCAGCTGCATGATCTTCGACGACCACGACGTGATCGACGACTGGAACACCAGCGAGTCCTGGCTTGCCGAGATGCGCCGGACGCCGTGGTGGCAGGAGCGGATCGTCAGCGGCCTGATGTCGTACTGGGTCTACCAGCACCTGGGCAATCTCTCCCCCGCCGAACTGGAGTCGGACGAGCTGTACGCGGCGGTACGGGCGGCGCCCGACGGGACCGACCTGCTGAGGAGCTTCGCGGGGCGGGCGGACGCCGACCCGGCCTGTGTGCGATGGAGCTACCGCCGCGACTTCGGCCGGACCCGGCTGCTGATGGTGGACACCCGCGCGGGCCGGGTCCTGGACGAGCAGCGGCGCTCGATGCTGGACCCCGACGAGGCCCACTGGCTGCGCGAACAGGCCCTGGCCGGGCGGGGCTCGTACGACCATCTCCTGATCGGCACCTCGCTGCCCTGGCTGCTGCCGCCCCTGATCCATGACGCGGAGAGCTGGAACGCCGCGCTGTGCCGGGGCGAGCGGGGCGCACGGTGGGCGCGCTTCGGCGAGGATCTGCGCAGACGGGCCGACCTGGAGCACTGGGCCGCCTTCCCCGACTCCTTCGAGAAGCTGACGCGGCTGATCGCGGAGGCGGGCAGCGGCCCGGACGCACCGGCGACGGTGTGTGTGCTGTCGGGCGACGTCCACCACGCGTATGTCGCCGAACCCGAGTGGCCCGGCGAGGCGCCCGGTGCCCGGGTGCTGCAACTGACCTGTTCGCCCGTGCACAACTCCATCCCCCGCTCCGTGCAGCTCGGCTTCCGCTTCGGCTGGAGCCGGACGGGACGGCGGCTCGGTCATGCCCTGGCCCGGCACGGCAGAGCGGGCAGGCCGACCGTCCACTGGGGGCGCACGGGCGGTCCCTGGTTCGGCAATCAGCTGATGACGCTGACGCTGCGCGGGCGCTCGGCGGATCTTCGGCTCGATCAGGCGCGGGCGGTGGGAGCCGAGGACATGGGTCCGGACGGCGGTGCGCGGCTGGTCACGGCGGATGAGCGGGAGCTGACAGCGCACCGTGATCCTTCCCACAGCGGAGGGTGATCATCGGTCCCAGGGGTTCGACTCCGGGCGCGGCCCCGGCATGATGAGCCGGACACTCCGCTTCCAAGCACCCCACATGCACCGGGAGTTCCCGTTTTGTCCGACGTACGCGACGACGCACGGTCCGTAGTTCCCCCCTCCGGCGCCCGCGCCATCGCAGTCGTGGGGGTCGGCCCGCGCGGCACCTCCGTCCTGGAGCGGCTCTGCGCCTCGGTGCCCGAGCTGACCCCGGACACGCCGCTGACGGTCCACCTGGTCGACCCCGCACCACCCGGCCCGGGCCGGGTGTGGCGCACCGACCAGCCGGTGGAGCTGCTGATGAACACCGTGGCCTCGCAGGTCACTCTGTTCACGGATGACAGCGTTGACTGCGAAGGTCCGATACGCCCCGGTCCGAGCCTGTACGAGTGGGCTTCGGCGCACACGGACGAGCAGTTGGGCCCGGACGACTATCCGACGCGGGCCTGTTACGGGCGCTATCTGGAGTGGGCGTTCCGCAGGACGGCGGACGCCGCCCCGGAGACGGTGACGGTCCGGGTCCACCGGGCGCGGGCGATACGGCTTGAGGACGACCGGGACGATGGGGCCCGCGACGCGGCCGGTGTCGACGGCGTGCACGCGGCCGGGGCCGACGCCGTGCACGAGGCTGCTCGCGCCGATGACGGGGGCGGGGTTCGGCGTCCGGCCGCGCGGCGGCAGACCCTCACACTCGACGACGACACCACGCTCACCGGCCTGTCCGCGGTGATCCTCGCCCAGGGGCATCTGCCCGTGGTCTCCCGACAGGCCCAGGCACATCTCGCCGAGTACGCCTCCCGCCACCGCCGTCTGCGCTACTACGAGCCCGCCAACCCCGCCGACCTCGACCTCTCCGCCGTAGCTCCCGGCGAATCGGTCCTGCTGCGGGGCCTCGGCCTCAACTTCTTCGACCACATGGCCCTGTTGACGACCGGCCGCGGCGGGACCTTCGTACGCGACAGCAGGGGCGCGCTCGTCTACCGCCCCTCCGGCCGCGAGCCGCGCATGCACGCGGGATCGCGGCGCGGCGTTCCGTACCAGGCACGCGGCGACAACGCCAAGGGCGCATCGGGCCGGCACGAACCCCTCCTTCTCACCCCGGACGTGATCGCGGTCTTCCGCAAGCGCGCGGACGAGGGCGATCCACCGGAGTTCCTGACCGAGGTCTGGCCGCTGGTCGCCAAGGAGGTGGAGACGGTCCACTACGAGGCACTGCTCGCGGGTCCCGACGGCCTCGTGCCCCGCGGCTTCCGCTCCCGCTATCTCGACGCCCCGCACGGCAGCCCCGAGGAGACCGCCGTACTGGACGAGTTCTCGATCGCGCGCGCGGACCGCTGGTCCTGGGACCGTGTTTCCCGCCCGTACGACGGCCAGAGCTTCAACTCCCCCGCCGAGCACCGCGGCTGGCTTCTAGCGCATCTGCGCCGGGACGCCGCCCAGGCCGCGCTCGGCAATGTCGCGGGCCCGCTGAAGGCCGCGCTCGACGTGCTGCGCGATCTCCGCAACGAACTGCGGCTGATCGTGGACCACGCAGGGCTCTCCGGCACGTCCCGGCGCGACCACCTGGACCGCTGGTACACCCCGCTGAACGCCTTCCTCTCCATCGGCCCGCCGCGCCGCCGGATCGAGGAGATGACGGCGCTGATCGAGGCGGGCGTGCTGGATGTGGTCGGCCCGCGCACGTGTTTCGCAACGGCGGAGGGGGTCTTCACCGCCGAGTCGCCCGACGTGCCCGGATCGCTCGTCACGGCGACGACGCTCATCGAGGCGCGGCTGCCGGAGCCGGATCTGCGACGGACCTGCGACGAGTTGCTGGGCCGGCTGATGAAGACGGGCCAGTGCCGCCCGCACGCGATCGACGGTTACGAAACCGGAGGGCTGGACGTAACGCAGCGCCCGTACCGTCTGATCAACCGTCAGGGCCGCCCGCACCCCCGGCGTTTCGCGATCGGCGTGCCCACCGAGGGCGTGCACTGGGTGACCGCGGCCGGGGCCAGGCCTGGCGTCGACTCGGTGACGCTCTCGGACGCGGACGCGGTGGCACGCGCCGCGCTGCGCACGCTCCGAGGGCGGCGGGAGTGCGCAACAGACAGCGGGACGGGCAGCGAAACGGAATCACTGGCAGAAATCGACCTCCGGTCGAAAGTTGAACTTGCAAGCATTGATTAGGTCTGCCTAACCTGGGGCCCCCTCGTCGGTTCACGTCCCCAGACCGAAGGAGCCCCCCATGGCGCACCCCTCGCTGTCCACCCGGCTCAACAACGCCCAGCCGTATGTGCTGAGCCTGTTCCGCATCGTCGTAGGCCTGCTCTTCACCTGCCACGGCGCCCGCTCACTCTTCGGCCTGCTCGGCGGCACCACCGTCCCGGCCGGCACCTGGCCCGAGTGGTACGCCGCGGTGATCGAACTGGTCGGCGGCGCGCTGGTGCTGCTCGGCCTCGGCACCCGCAGCGCCGCGTTCATCGCCTCGGGCTCGATGGCGTACGCGTACTTCAACGTCCACCAGCCCAAGGGCCTGTTCCCGATTCAGAACAGCGGCGAGGGAGCCGCGATGTTCTGCTGGGCCTTCCTGCTGCTGGTCTTCACCGGCCCCGGCGCGCTGGCGCTGGACCGGCTGTTCGCGCGCGGCGGGAGCCGGGCGGCGGACGAGGAGCGCAAGGAACAGTCCACGCCGGTCGCGGTCTAGGCCGTGTTTTAGAACTCCCGCCTGGCTCGCGACGCCTGGCACGCACACTCGCTGCGTTGTCGGAGTCATCCAAGTACGTCCAGTACGAGGATGATCCTCCGCCTTGCGATTGCACGCACCAGACGCCGCGAGCCCCGCCCTACGGGCGGACGGCGCTAGTTCTAAAACACGGCCTAGGTCCAGGGCTGGGCCCAGGTCCAGATCCAGGTCCAGCCACGCCGAATTCCGGAGCGCCCGGGTCCCCTTGAGGTGGATCCGTGTGTTCCGTTTTGCCCGACACGTGACGATCACTACATCCCCCACCCTGGCGATCCTCGAGCCGAACCCCAGGCGTACGCTGTACAGCTGTACTTGCCGCCCCTGCCGCTCCCCTGCGACGTCGCGGCCCTTTTCACGAAACCGGGGAGTTCGGGTGCTCGAGAGTGTGGGGTCGCTGACCGGCAGCCCATGGATCTACGCCGTAGTGGCGCTGTCCGTACTTCTCGACGTCTTCCTGCCCGTGCTCCCCAGCGGAGTCCTGGTGATCACGGCCGCGACCGCGGCCGCCGCGGGTACGACCACCGCAGCAGGCGGCTCCGTCCAGAGCGCGGCCGGGCAGGTCCCGCACGAAGTGCCCTCGCTCCTTGCCCTCGTCCTGTGCGCGGCCACCGCTTCCGTACTCGGCGACCTCGTCGCATACCGCCTCGCCTGGCGCGGCGGCGACCGGCTGGACCGTGCCATCGCCCGCTCCCGCAAGCTGACCAGCGCGCAGGAACGTCTTGGCTGGGCTCTCAGCCGCGGCGGCGGCGCCCTTGTCGTCATCGCACGCTTCGCCCCGGCCGGACGCTCGGTCGTCTCGCTGGGAGCGGGCGCGGCCCACCGCAAGGCCAGGGATTTCCTGCCCTGGTCCGCCCTCGCGGGCGTGGCCTGGGCGGGCTACAGCGTCGGCCTCGGCTACTTCGGCGGCCACTGGCTGGGCGCGACCTGGGTCGGCGCGGCCGTGTCCGTACTGGCGCTCTTCGCGGCGGGCGCGCTGGCGTCCTACGTCATGCGGCGCCCGAAGCGGGAACCGGCTCCGGAGCCTGCCGCTTAGTCCCTGTCCGGCTGCCACCGGAACCGCGCACCTCGAGCCCTTCGAGCAGCTTGCGGGTCGCCTCGGCTATCTCGTCGACGGCCTGCTCGAAGACCTCGCGATTGTGCGCGGCGGGGACATGGAAGCCGGACACCTTGCGTACGTACTGCAAGGAGGCGGCACGGATGTCCTCCTCCGTGGCCTCTTCGGGGAGGACGGGCGGGCGGAGAGTCTTGATGCTGCGGCACATGTCTTCAGTGTGCCTCGCGGGTGTGACAGTCGTCCGCGAAAGCGTCTCTGTGCTGGTCAGACCGCTGCCGCCGCCCGCACCACCGCCTGCGCCAGACGGTCGTTCTCCGCGGCTCCACCACCGGGCGGGTAGGCGAAGCGCCGGCGCACATAGCCGTACGCGACGCCGGATGCCGGGTCGGCGAAGCCCATCCCGCCCGCCGCGCCGCTGTGGCCGAAGGCCTCCGGGCCGAGGAACTGATACCGCACGCCCATCGCCTCGAAGCCGAGGCCGAAGTGGTCCACGTCGCCGGTGACCACGTCCGTGCCCACGGTGTGGAGGCGGCCGAACTCCGCGATCGTGTCCGGCTTCAGCAGGGGTGCCCGGCCGCCGGTCTCGCTGATGGCGGCCGCGTACATCCCCGCGACACCGCGCGCGTTGCCGACCCCGCCCCCCGAGGCCTGGCCCATTGCGCGTGCGTCACGCCTGTTGGCGAAGCGCACCAGGTCCGTCGGCGGCTTGGCATGGGCGTTGAAGGCGATGCCCATCAGGCTGTCGCGCGCCGGCGCGTTGGCCACGAGGTCGGCGAGCTGCTCGCGGGTGGGCTCCATCGGCTGGACGTCGAGCCAGCGCGCCTCGAGCGGTTCGGGCAGGCCGAGGTAGAAGTCGAGACCGTACGGAACCCTGATCCGCTCCTCGAAGAGCTCCTGGATCGACTGCCCGGTGACCCGGCGCACCACCTCGCCGGTGAGGGCGGCGATCACCAGGGCGTGATAGCCGTACGCCGTGCCGGGCTCCCAGAACGGGCGCTGACCCGCCAGCCGTTCGGCGATCAGCCGGTCGTCCGCGAGCTCCGCCTTGCTGAGGCCGCCGTCCGCACCGATCACCCCGGACTGGTGTGTGAGCAGCTGCCGCACGGTGAGTGCGCCCTTGCCCTCGGCCGCGAACTCGGGCCAGTAGTGGGCGACTTCGCGCTCCAGCTCCAGCGTCCCCTCCTGGACCAGCAGCGCCACGATCAGATGCGCCGCGCCCTTGGTGACGGAGTAGACGGCGGTGAGCGAGTCGCATTCCATGCCGTCCCCGGCCCACAGGTCGACGACCTGCCGCCCGTCGACACAGGCCGCGAGCTGCACCCCGGACGTGGTGATCCCCTCGTCGAATACGGCGGCGAATTCCTCCCGTACGGCCTCGAAGCCCTCGGCCACGGTCCCCTGCACGCCGGCTTCGGCGGTCATGCGTCCTCCCCAGTGATCCGCTGTACGTTCCGCGCGTCGCCCGCAACATACGCCACGCCGCCTGCCACGTCCGGCAGTTCACGGCGACGTACGCAGCCCGACGCCCATGGCGGTTGCCGATGACCCGCGACGGGGCTTGACAGTGGGTGGCACGAGGCGCATGCTCAACCTATCGGTTAAACAACTAGATGGTTGATTACAGATGCCAGACGACCCGCTCAGCACCACCTTCGGCGCCCTCGCCGACCCGACCCGCCGGGCCATCCTGGCGCGCCTCGCCGACGGCGCGGCGACGGTCAACGAGCTGGCCGAGCCGTTCGACATCAGCCTGCAGGCCATCTCCAAGCACCTGAAGGTGCTCGAACGCGCCGGCCTGATCACGAGGGGCCGTGACGCCCAGTACCGGCCCTGCCATCTGCGGGCCGGCCCGCTCAAAGACGTCACCGCGTGGCTGGAGCGCTACCGCAGCTTCTGGGAGGAGAGTTTCGGCCGGCTCGACGAGTACCTGATCGATCTTCAGGAAAGGCAGCGGAACAATGACATCGAAAGCCAGTGAGCACCCGACGACGCTGACGACCCCGTCCGACCGAGAGCTCGTCATCACGCGCGTCTTCGACGCCCCGCGCAGCCTCGTCTTCGAGGCCTGGACCAAGCCCGAACACGTCCGCCAGTGGTACGGCCTGCGCTCGCTGACGACGTCCGTCTGCGAGATCGACTTCCGCCCGGGCGGCGCGTGGCGCTGGGGCCAGACGGGACCCGACGGGAACGCCGTCGTGTTCTCGGGCGAGTACAAGGAGATCGTGCCGCCGGAGCGCATCGTCTACACGGAAATCTTCGAACAGATGCCGGGCCCCGCGGTCCTGACCACCCTCACCTTCGAGGAGAAGGACGGCCGGACGACCCTGACCAGCACCTCGGTCTGGCCCTCGGCGGAGGTCCTCGCCGGAGCCATTGCCATGGGCATGGAGGCGGGAGTGGTCGAGACGTACGAACGCCTCGACGAGCACCTGCGGACGATGGCCTGAGTGCGGGCCGGCGACGTGGGCGGGGCGCTGGGGGCGTCTCGGGACGACGGCTGGGACGATGGAGACCGGCTGCGGATCCGCCGTATCTGATGCGAGCCTGTCGAAGAGATCCTCCAGCGCGTCGAGCCACGACCTCCCGAGTTCGGCCTCGCGTCGTCTAGACGATCGGCGGGCGGCCCAGGCGAGTCATGCGCAGGACAGTGCGCCAGCGCATGGGGCGGCGCGGGCCGCACGGCTTCCGCACGCCCTCCGCGAAGCCGCCGAACCAAGCCCGCAGACCGGACAAGGAGCGGGTTCGGGCCAGTGTGAGCGCGATCCATGTGCCGAGATAGACCGGCACGAGCGGGGCGGGCAGATGGCGGCGGGCCATCCAGACGCGGTTACGGGCGGTCATGCGATAGAAGTTCGCATGGCGGGCCGGCGATGTGCGTGGGTGCTGGAGCACCAGATCCGGCTCGTAGAGGATCTTCCAGCCCGCATCCAGCGCCCGCCAGGCGAGGTCGGTCTCCTCGTGCGTGAAGAAGAACTGGTCGGGCCAGCCGCCGATTTCGTCGAGCATCCGCATCGACAGCCCATGGCCGCCACCGAGGAACGTGGTCACCAGGCCACGCTGCATCGGGTCGCCGGCTCGTAGCCGGGGCACGTGCCGCCGCTGGGTGAAGCCGGTCTCGTCGGCGATTCGGAAACTGACGATGCCGAGCCCGGGGTCGGCGGCGTACAGATCGGCGATCCGTGTGAACACGTCGTTGTCGATCAGAAGCCCGTCGTCATCCAGGTCCACCAGGACGTCGACATCCCCGGCTTCGCGGAGCTTGTCGATCGCGACATTCCGGCCACCGGAGACCCCGAGGTTCTCCGGCAGCTCCACTCCGTCCACCCCGTCGGGCAGTTCCGGCAGGGACGAGCCGTTGCCGACCACGACGACACGGGCAGCGGGCTCGCCCTGCTTGACCACCGAATCGAGGAGAGCCCGCAGTTCGGCGGGCCGGGTTCCCATGGTGAGTACGGCCACACCCACGCGCGGTCGGGTCACGTCCAGATCACTCCAGCTCTCGGCGACGGCAGAAGGGACAATGCTAGGGCGTGTTTTGGAAGTAGCGCCGTCCGCCCGAAGGGCGGGCCCCGCGGCGTCTGGTGCGTGCAATCGCAAGGCGGTGGGGGTACCCCCGGACGAAGTCTGGGGGAGATCGCCCTCGTACTGGACGTACTTGGGCGACTCCGACAACACCGCGAGTGCGCGTGCCAGGCGTCGCGGGGCAGGCGCGACGTCTAAAACACGCCCTAGAGGAAGGGAAGCGGCGAGAGTCCGCGACCGCGCTCAGCAGGGGTGCGCGACCTTCTCCGCCTCCTGAGCTCCGTCCAGCAGCCGCGCGCGCAGTCGGGAGATCAGGGCCTCGTCGACGCCGAGCTGCTTGACCGCGTACTCGTGCACCGAGCCGTACGTGGCGGCAAGGTCGGACAGGAACAGCCGCATGATCTCTTCCGGTGCCCGCCCGTAGCCAGGCCACGTCAGTGTCCGGGTCGGGTTGGCCGCTTCCCAGTCCGAGATGAGGCGGTCCGTGGCCAGCTCGGTGAGTGCGAAGTCCACGGCGATGTCGTCCTCGTCCACGCCCAGGAGCGAGAGCACCAGGCCGGCCAGCAGCCCGGTGCGGTCCTTGCCCGAGGCGCAGTGGAAGACCTGCGGGGCGCTCTCGGCGGCGATAAGTTCGAGCGCCTGCCGAAGTTCCTCGGCACCGTCCAGGGCGACCTCCGCGTACCGGTCGGCGAGGAAGCGCCAGGGGTCGAGGCCGGGGTCGATCTCCGCCTGGTCGTAGGGGCGATGCTCCACGCTGAGGTTGACATAGGTCAGCCCGTCGGCTTCGGGTACCCGGCCCTTGGCCTCGATCTCCCACGGGTAGCGCAGATCGATCACCGTGCGTACTCCCAGGGAAAGGAAGCGGTCCCAGTCGGCTCCGCGGAGCTTGGAGAGCGAGTCGGACCGGTACAGGCGGCCCCATCGCACGGTGTGGCCGTCGTGGGTGCGATAGCCGCCCAGGTCGCGGAAGTTGTGCAGGCGCTCGAAGTCTATGTGTCGTCTCACGTCGGACACCCTACGAAACTCCCCCGCGGTCACTGGCGGCCGTGGAGAGCGTCAACTGCCCAACGTCAACAGGCTCTTGGCGTGCCAAGCGCACGAGATCCGCTTCCGTCAGTCTTTGGACGGGAACGAATGGTGTTCGTGCGCCACGACCCAGCGTCCGCGTTCCTTACGCAGCCCGACCGTCAGGCGCAGGCGGTTCTCGGGGTCCTCCTCCAGCTCCTGGGGCATGCCGCAGCGCAGCAACGCGTGCGCGAACGCGACGTCGTCGCCCGCCGTGACCTCGAGCGAGACGATCTCGAAGGAGGCGCCCTTCCGCTGCCAGGTGAAGAAGGGCGGCCACGTCTCCCGGTAGGCGCTGATGCCCCGCACGCCGTCATTCGGCGGCGGCACGTCGAACATCACGATGTCCTCGGCATGCTCAGCGAGAACACCGTCCAGATCACCGGCGTGCACGGCCTGCGCCCAGCGCTCGATCAACGTCCGGATCTGCGTCGCATCGTCAACCACGGCTCCGCCCTCCAGGATGCCGCCCGTAGGCGGGCTTCTTCGAGTACGTACACAGGGGGGACCGCCCCGACGACCGGAACTCATCGCGCGCTCCCCACCACCCAGCTCGGATTGTCCAGCGCCGTGTGGCCATACCCGTCGAGGGTGAGCAGGCGGGCGTCGGCGAGCTCCCGGGCCATGGCCCTGCCTCCCTGAGTGCCGGGCAACAGGCGCACATCCGAACGGGTGGCGGCGTCCACCGGGCGGCGTCCTGCGGCGTCCACCGGGCGGTGGCGGCCCGTCGAACCGCGCGGGGCAACGCATGTGGTCCGTCGCCAATGCGCCGTCCGACGGGCGTGGGTCGTTGACGGAGTTGGACAAGGCGAGCTGTATAGGGTCTTGGCAACCGATCAGGAGTGCTGCCGTGGGCCCCAGAGAGACATCACCAGCGCCCGGAAGCCTCGGCTGGAACCGTGAGACAGCGATGCTGGCGCTGCTGTCCTTCGCCATGCTGATCGTTTCGCTCGACCAGTACATCGTGGTCGTCGCACTCCCCGACATCGCACGCGACCTCGGCTACTCCGCGCAGACGCTCCAGTCGGTCATCAGCGCCTACGCAGTGGCCTCGGCCGGCTTCCTGCTGTTCGGCGGGCGTGCCGCCGACCTGCTCGGACGACGCCGCATCCTGGCGACCGGCCTCGCGCTCTACGCCGGGTCAGCACTCGCGGGAGGACTCGCGACCAGCCCCGGTGTGCTCCTCGCCGCCCGCGCGTTCCAAGGTCTCGGCGGAGCCCTCGTCTTCCCCACCACCCTGGCACTCATCAACACCACCTTCGCCGAAGGCCGCCCCCGCAACCGCGCATTGGGAATCTGGGGAGGGTCAGGCGCGGCAGGACTCGTCATCGGTGTGCTGCTCGGCGGTCTTCTGACGCAGGCGTTCGGCTGGGAAGCGGTCTTCCTCGTCAACGTCGCCCTGGCCGGCCCCGCGCTGCTGCTTGTCTTCGTACTGATCCCCCGGGACGGTGAACGCGAAAAGGGCCGCACGTTCGACCTCCCCGGTGCGCTCAGCGTCACTCTCGGCGTCACACTCATCGTGTTCGCCCTCGTCCAAGGCCCCGGACTGGGATGGCTGTCACCGGGCATCCTGATCAGCGCAGTGGCGGGCCCGCTGCTGATCGTGGCTTTCGTCATCATCGAGCGGCACAGCGACGACCCGCTCATGCCACCCGGGCTGCTCTCCAACCCCAACCTGATCACCGGCGCCGTGATCGCGTTCATGTTCATGGCGACCTTCGGCTCCGTGCTCTACTTCCTGTCCCTCTACTTCCAGGAGATTCTGGGCTACGACGCACTGCAGACCGGCGCCGGCTTCCTCATCCCCACGGCAGTGGTGGTGGCCGGTTCGACAACCGCAGGCCAGTTCGTGACGCGGTTCGGTCTCCGGCGCACTCTGGCCGCCGCCCTCGCCGTCGGTGCGCTCGGTGCGCTCGCACTCGGCCTCGCGATCTCGCCGAACGGCTCCTACGCCGAACTCGTCCCCGGCCTGGTGGCGCTCAGCATCGGCGACGGGGTGGTCTTCACGACGATGTTCATCGCCGCCGCCACGGGAGTCCCCGACCGACAACAAGGCATCGCCTCCGGCATTGCCTCCACCGGCTCGGGCGCGGGAGCGGCTGTCGGCCTCGCCATCCTCGTCCTGGTGGCGACGGCCGGCCTCGACGGCCTCTCCGGTGAACAGCTTCGCGTCGCCACCGCCGACGGGATCAGATCGGCGCTCTTCGTCGTGGCGGGCGGAATCGCGCTGACCTTCCTCGTCGCCGTGAGCCGGTGCCCGACACCGCCCGAACCGCACCCCGCCCCCGTGCCGTACCAGACCCGTCGCTGCTGACAGGAAATTGAGGCCCGGGTGGTCTGTTGTGGGTGCGGCAGGTGATGCTTGGTGCGGACGTTATGGATACGGCGCCTGGTTGGGCCGGTCCGGGGGCTGAACCTGGTTGGCAGTGTGCGGGTGTGAGGGGGCGGCGGGGGCGTGGAGTTGCTGGATGGGTCGGATCCGGGGGCCATTGGTGGTTATCCACTGCTTGCGCGGCTCGGTGAGGGCGGCATGGGGCAGGTGTATCTGTCCCGGACTGTGTCGGGGCGGCCGCTGGCGTTGAAGACGGTGCGTGCCGAGTTCGGGCGGGATCCGGGGTTCGAGGAGCGGTTCGCGCGGGAAATCCGTAACAGCGACCGGGTGCGCTCCCCGTGGACCACGGCGGTGGTGGACTACAGCCCTGTGGGACAGCGCCCGCAGTGGCTCGCCACGGAGTACGTGGCCGCGCCTTCGTTGGCGGAGTGGGTGCAGCGGTACGGCCGGCTGCCCGAGCGGTCCGTACTGGCTCTGGCGGCCGAGCTGTGCGGGGCGCTGGGAGCGGTGCACGCGGCGGGGCTGGCCCACCGGGATGTCAAGCCGTCCAATGTGCTGTTGGGCCGTCGTAGCCCTTTGCTCATCGACTTCGGGATCGCGCGTGCGATGGAGGACTCGCGCCACACCATGACCGGCGGCGTGATCGGTTCTCCCGGTTATCTGGCGCCGGAGCAGGCGAGCGCCGGGGGATCGGGTGCGCCGGGTGATGTCTTTTCCCTGGCTGCGGTGCTGGTGTACGCGGCGACCGGACTGGGCCCGTTTTCGCACCGGGACGAGGAGGTCTCGGCGGCGGTGTTGCTCTACCGCATCGTGCACGAGGAGCCGAACCTCGACGGGGTTCCGGCGGCCCTGGTCTCGCTGCTGCGGTCCTGCCTGGCCAAGAACCCGCAGCAGCGCCCTACGGCCGGCGCCATCGGCGCGATGCTGGAACGCCTGGGCGGCCGGACCGGTACCTGGCCGCAGCTGCTGCCCGACGCGCTGGAGAGGGACCTCGCGGTACGGGAGGAGGAGGCGCACGTGTTGGTCTCCGCAGGAGCGCAACCGCCGCCGGTGGCGCCCGTGTCACGTGAGGCTGCGGATGCCCCGGCTTCGGACGGCGCAGGCACCACCGCCCCGCCGACTGCCACTTCCGTGCGGCCGCGCCTGTCCCGCCGTACCGCCTGGGCTGTCGCAGGGACCGTTGCCGCGGCCCTGATCGCCACGGCGGGCACGCTCCTCGTGCAGCATTTCTCCGGCGATGACGCATCCGGCGCGACGCCTTCGCCGTCGCCCACCGTCGCTTCCCTTCCCGCGTCCTGGACCGGTACATGGGTCGGCACCGGCCCGGGCACCCCAACCGCCGACGGCATCACCCAGGCCCGGACCGGCCGGTTCGCCGTCACCTTGACCCTCCACCCGGCACTGCGGGGTGAACTGGCGGGCAAGCAGGTCAGCAAGCTGACCGAGGTCGGCACCGGCCGTGAGCTGGGCTGCACCGAGGCACTGCAACTGCGGGAGGTGCGCCGGACATCGATGGTCTTCGAGGCGGTCACCAGCCACCCCACCGACCAATCGGCCGCCGTCTCCTGTCCCAAGGGCAATATCTACGTCGTCACGATGACCGGCCGCGACACCCTGGACCTGGGCCACGAAGGTGCCCAGTCCGCCGGCGCGCCCTCCACCCTCACCCGGCGCTGACGGACGCGAACACCCACCGCAGGTGATCGGCCCCTGACCGGGCGACTCGGTCAGGGCCGTTCTCATGGGCGTTGTCCGCCGGCGACCGCTGTTCCCCGCAGTCTCCCGGCCGCCCTCGTTCGGCCTGGTGACGACGACGGACTCCCTGGCCTGCTCCTATGCTTCGACCATGGCTCTATGGATGTCCTGGGAAGTCTCGCCGATCGCCGCGGCGGGTGAGGATGTGGGCGACATCGAGGGCGCCGTAGAGGCTCTTGAGCAGTCGGTGCAGCGGATTCAGGAACGAGCCATGCTCCCTAGGGACGCTGCGGCCCTGCTTGGATCGGCGCGAGTCATCCGCGATCGGATGCTCAGCGATGGTCGCGCGGCCGTAGAACGGGGAGAGCGCTGGACGGCCAAGGCGGGAGAAGTCGAAGTGACGCTGATTCCGCGTAAGTGATGGCCCCAACGGCTGCTCGACCCCCGGTTCATTCGGTGCTGCCCAGCGCGGACACGGTTCGCCTGTTCGCCTCGAACCGGCAGACCGTCTGTGCCTGTCTTCCTCATCAGGCAACTCGCGCGAGGGTCGACGGGGCACAGCGAAAGACCCCCAGCCATGATCGGGCTGGGGGCCTTGTCACTGGTGGGCGCGGTCGAAGGGTCACCGACGGCGACAGGCGGTGGGGGCAGGCGGTCAGATGCCGAACTCCTGCGGGGACAGGCCGAGCACCGAGCACGCCTCACGCAGGACCTGCTCCTCGGCCGGCGCGACGAATCCGTCCGCACCGGCGACGACGAATCCGGTCTGCACGACCGCCCTGGCCTCCGTCGGCTTCTTCGCCGCCTTGGCGATCTCCTGCATGACCTCCGCCTTGCCCTGCTGGAAGTTGAACGCCAGCTGGTCGACGTGCTTGTTGAACCGCTGCCGCAGCTGGTCGGACGGGAAGTTCTGCAGGACGTCGTTGTTCAGGATCAACGACTCCACATGCTGCCGCTCGGCCGGATCGACATGCCCGTCGGCGGCCGCGACCAAGGCGCACATCGCCATGCTGGCATCCCGGTAGGCGCCACTCTTCAGCTCGGCCTTGAGGGAGGTGAGCTGGGACTTGAGCGTGTTCACCAGCTGAGCCCGCGATCCGCCGGACGACCCCGCACCCGGCCGCCCGTGTCCGCCGGAGCCCCGCGTCCCCTGCGACTGCTGCTGCAGATTCTTGGCCTGGTCCTTGATCCGATCCCACATCGCCACTCGTGCCACCTCGGCTTCTGCCCATGTCGTTCCGGTCGTCCCGCGATTTCGCGCGTTCTCCTTCCAACGCTTCCCGGCCCCGTCTAAGTTCCGCGATCGGCCTGCCGTGTCGCTGGATGCGCGAAGCTCAGCCGTGAGTGACCGCCCTCGTTGACTTCGGAAATAGACGTCAATGGCCCCCAGCGGTGATCGACTGGGGGCCTTTTCAGGGAGAAGTCAGCCTGCTCCTCGATGCGAACTACGGCGGGGCGATAGCTGGGGTCTCTCAGGCTGATCAGCGTGCGGTCGCCGAGGTCGGCACCGCTACTTCAGGGCAGCAAGGCCCCTCTGCAAATCCTCGAGATTCATGACCGGCTCGAATGTGACGTCGGCGCCCATCTCCTGGAAGAACGGATCGGCGATGGAAGGGAGCTGCGAGCTGTCCTGCATGTCGAATACGAGAATCATGGAGCGCCCGCCCTCAGGGGTGAAGTAGGCGGCTTCCGGCTTCAGCCGCTCGATGGCTGACTTCACCGACGCGGGCATGGCTCCACCCTTCGTCACCTGATTCGACATCTGGGTGTCCATGCGGGCTTTCATCATCATCCGCATCGCACGCTCTCCTCGCGCACCACGACCTGCGCGGTTCCGTCCGCGCTCGCTGGGATCCGGTGCTTCCCGCTCAGATTCCCCTCACTGATCACCGGCCGCAACATCTCCTACGCCCTACGTGAACCAGGCACGGGCGACGCTGCCAGGAGCCGTCCGCTCCAGCCGCCGACTCCTACGCCCCATCGCCCGCAGCCAGGTGTTCAAGCCCCAGCTTGGCGAGACGAGACCGGATGGCGCTCGGCTGTCGGCCGAACTCGTCGGGCGAGCTCAGCAGGATCGGTAGCCCCTGCTCGGTACCGGGTCAGGAGGCGCTCCTCATCCTGCGACGACCATGGCTGATAGGCGTTGGGGTACTTGGCTCGTATGGCCGCGGGGTCTTTGGGTTGACGGCTGCTGCCACGAGGGCCTGCCGGAGCGACTGATGTGATGTCGGGCAGCGGGTACCGGGCGGCTTCGACACCGGCGAGCCACAGGACGCCATGGTTGCCTTCGAAGGTCACCAGGTCGGCGGGCACGTTGACGGCCCGCCGTAAGCAGTCTTCATCGTGCGGGTCGGGCAGGAAGTCCGTGAAGGTGACACGGTTGATCGGTTGTGAGTCGCTGGTCGCCATGGACGCAGCCTGGCTGAGCGTGATCGCCGGGGAAAGGGACTGTTGCGCCATTGCGGCCCGCCTACGGGCGCGAGCCGACCAGGCGAAGACAGGTGTCGGCCCGCGCCCGCCGAGGGTGGGCTGCACAGCGCCGCGCGCAGTGTCTTGGTGGAGTTGGGAAACCTCTACCGCGGCCGATGCATAGCCTCTTCTTGCTGCCTCGCCGACGCGGCCTCACCGACTGCCGCCAACTATGACCGTCAACGCCCCCGAAGCGGTCGCTGCGGAGGCCGGCGTTCCCGACGGGTTCGTCCCCCTCCACTTCAAGTCCTGGACGTTCAGGCGAGGGTAAGGGGAAAGTGGTGGCCAAGCCTCATGTGGGCGGGGCATGATGAGGGCGTGATCAACAGACGAAAGGCTTATGCCGCGTAGGGCTCCCTCGCAGGTCAGGCTGGACCTGTCGCAGAGACCACGATCGTGGGACAGCAGAGCGGTGATACCGGGGCTATCCGCCAAGGCTCTTGCCGAGGTTGCCCGGATCGAGCGGCGCCGGTACTGGTCCGGTGATGCGCACCGAGCGTTGGTGCGATGGCGAGCGATGGCGTTCAAGCCCGGCCCGTGGGTGATGTATGCCTCGCCGGAGGGCGTCGGGTGCGAGTGCTGTGATCCCTTCACGGGCGCTGACTCCCGTGCGTTTCTGGAGGAGCTGTGCTGCGGTCTCTCGCGGAGTTCCGCGCGTGAGCTCCGCATGGTGCTCAAGCCGCTCGACGAGCGCTTCCTCGCCCGCACGCTCAACGATCCGTTCGCTTCGTCTCGTGACCCGTGGTGGAGACGCCGGCTGGAGGCCCCGTGAACGCCGCGCGGCGGTCTTGAAAACCGTCGTGGCAGCGATGTCACCGTGGGTTCAAATCCCACACCCACTGCCAGGTGAAACGACCCTGACCAGGGAGACTAGGTCAGGGGTCGTTCTCTTGCCTTCCCATGGGTGCCCGCTGTTCCCCGGTGTTCCCCGCTTGATCGAGCACGGAAGGGGCACGCCTCACTCAGCGATGGTGGGAGCCCACTCTGCCGCGAGATCCGCGCACACGATCCGCACCGTGCCGCTCGTGAGCCTCAGCTCATGGCTGCATCCGGCTTCGTGCGGCAGGACTTCGTCCAGGCGCACGGTGTTGAAGTCCGATGGTTCGACGGGGCCGCCACCGTCAGCCGTGATCTCAACGCTGCTGACACCGCTGTAGCGAATCGTGAGCACGTCGTCCTCGCAACCTGGCCAGGCAAAACGGATCTCATACCGCTCCTGGCGGTCGACAGCGGGAGGCAACGCCTGGGGCCTCAGGTCCTTCACGCAGCCGGGCGCTGAGAAGTCGTAGTGCTCAGGGTGCGAAACGAAGGCACGTGCCCCAGGAGGGAGCGTCGGCAGGATCTCGGGAAGTTTGGCGACGTAGGGGCTGGGGTCGTGCCAGTAGATTCCCTGCCCCTGCTGCTCAACGACTGCGTACTTCACGTTTCCCCCTCGGTCGGTGCCTCAAGGTACGCAGGCCATGCGTCGGCCGCACGGTATCGGGCGGTCGGTGCAGCGGCTTTGGGCGGGAGTCTCAATGACGGAGTCAAGCCGCTTGCGCGACCGGTGGAGCTGGGGTGAACACCCGCCCGTCGCGCAGGAGTGCCCACAACACACTCGCCCGTCGGCGGGCAAGGGCGATGACGGCCTGGACGTGCTTGAGACCTTCGGCGCGCTGCTTGAGGTAGAAGTCCCGGTTCGGGCCTTCGCGGATGATGCTGGTCTGCGCGGACAGGCAGAAGCACGGGCTGGCCTCTCGATGCGAATTACGGGCGGGCGGTCGTAGATGTGGAGGTGCCGGACGGCTCGCTGCACCGATACGGGACCATGTTCACGATGATGCGCAAGAACTTGTCGTAAGGGGCGCTCGGGTGGCGGTGGAAGTGTGGGGACCCGTCTTTTCACTCGCGGGTGTCGCCCTCGGCGGTGGCTTGGCGGCGCTCTCCCAGCGCGCCACGCAGCGGTCAGCTGAACGGTCGGAGGAACGCCGACAGGCAGTGGCCACCGCCGAGGCTCGCCGGGCAGAACAGATGCAGACGATCAAGGAATTCATCGCGTGCGCCCAGGATGCCGAACGGGCGGCCTACAGCCGTCCCGAGGCGTGGGGCGATGACGAAGGCTGGAGAGACCTGGCCTCGGCCACCATGACCAGCCTCTGGGCCGCTGAACGGCATCTCGTGCTGCTCTGCGAGCCGGTCGTGCACGCTCCTGTCCACGCATATGGCCGCGCGCTCAACCAAGCGGTGTGGCGCGAGATCGGCGACACCGAGGTCAACGAGCACCTTGAGGAACACAAGACCGCCTTCATGACCGCAGCCCGCGCGAGCCTCGCCTCCCTGTGAGGCCAACGGCGCTGATGTAGCTCTGGGGCTCGGCCGTCATGACGACCGGACAAGGGTGCCCATATACGCCCCTGTCCGGCGTCGTTGACGTCAGAGACCTTCTGATCCGTAGCTCTGGCCAGATGGTCAGCGACGTCCATACCGGCCGCTCCGAGGCCCCGGAGTGACGGTTGCGGACGGGGGCGGTTGCTGGGGTTGCCGTACTGGGCCGCTATACAACAACCAGAGGTCGACCAGCCCCCGGGCACCCTGCCATGCCACGCTCAGCCCCCGTCAGGCCAGCCGCCGGGTCCGTCTGTGCGGATGAGGATCCCGGGGTCGTCCTGATCAACTTCACCCGTGTAATGGCTCGGCCAGAACGCCCGGCGGGTGCGCGGCAAAGGTATCTCCACGAGTCGGCCGTCGTGGATCATCCACAGGCCAAAGCACTCGTCCTCCTCGTCGTGAACCAGCACCTGCACTGAGTGTGGTGATTTCCAGGGCAACGACTCAAGGTGCTCCAGCAATCCGATCCATCTGGACCGCCGCACGAACTCAATGGCCCAGCCGCCGAACATGCCCTGCCCGATATCGGTGAAACACCCTGACCACTCTCGACTGTCGTCTGGCTGGGTCAGCGGCTCCATGGTCTCTTTTTCGTTGCCGGCCAGCACGATGACTTCGGCAAATCTGCTCATGAGGGAGTATCGCCAGTCGTTGAGAAGGAACGGCAACCGAGATTCCCTGTGAGCATGCTGCCAGCCGAGCCATGCGGCTTGACCTGGCAGTCACTGACCTGCACGGGAGCTCCTACGGCGCCGTTTCCCCGTGGGTCCCCGACAGATGCCGCCTCAGCGGGCACGCGGCCTGCGTACCGTGGCGTCAGCTGAGGTTGCCGTCAGACGGCGGGGGCGGAGTTGGTCCTGAGACTGGGCGCGGCCCGTGGCGGCTGACCATCCCCGTCGGCACGCAGGCAGGCGCGCTACTTCGACAACTGCGCCGTCAGGTCCTCGACGAGACGCCAGTCGCCCCCGTCCTGCTCGAAGACGAACCGGTAGGACCCAGCATAGGGCGTGGTCGGCTCTAGCTTCCTTCCGTACGTGTCGGAGGCGTACGGAGTGGTGATCTCATCTACGTCCACGGCGAATTGGCCGCCCTGTCTCTTCGCTTCCCGCACGACGGCTCTGGCGTCGGCCTGGTTCCAGACCTTGCCCGCCGGCGGGGCATACTTCCGCCAGTGAGCCTCAGGTGCATCCGCGCGCCGCTGGAAGACCTCCTCGGCGGCCTGCTCGAGAGAGTTCTGGTCCGCCTCACGCTCGGCCGCCGCGGCCTGGGTTTTCACCAAAAGCCCGCCGGGCACCGCCACAAGCACCGCCGCAGCCGCGGCCAGCCCCACCTTGTGCTTCTTCTGCACCTTGCCCCCAACCCGAGAAGCATCGATATGTCGATGCATCGATCTGCAGGGAGAGTAACAACGATCAAATCTCCTGCCCAGACAAATCCGCAGGTAGGGGCTTGATCACGCAAGCTGGCTTCCGAGACCGCGTGACGTCGGCGGGAGCGGTTTGGGCGGGAGCTCTGCCATGGGGCGAGAGATCAGGGGCGGCGGTTGTAGAGGTGACCGGGGGCGTTCCACTCAAGTCACGGCCCGGTATGGCGCTCAAGGCAGTCGATGCATACCTGGGTGTTCAAGTACGAGCAGTTGGGTCTGGCGGGCTTGGCGGACCGCTCGCATCGGCCGGTCTCGTGTCCTCATCAAATAACGCGCGAGGTTCCTCGACGAACAAGGCAACGCTTGCCGCGTTCAACAAACGCCCCACAACTTGATCCCGGACTCACGAAGGTGTCCGTGCCCGGCCCCGTGGGATCAGGCTCCGGGGCTGGTGGCGGCGGCAGGGTGCGCCTCGGCGAAGGCCCCGACCATGATCGGTCGGGGCCTTTTCACTGGTGGGCGCGGAAGGATCCGAACCGCCGACGTCTGCTTTGCAAGTTCGACCAGACCGCCATCGCACTTGGCCGGAACACGGGGAACAGCACCGCCGACAGCCGCTCAACGCTGCTGCTGTTCAGCGCCGTTGATGTCAACTTTGGATGTCAGACCGCTCTCTACTCGGGTCGTCTTCTGCACCAGCACCAGCACCGGTCGCGGCGCTGGCCCCCGTTAGATAGTCAAGCGTGGGGTCGGGCGGCCCGCATCGAAGGATCGCCTCTACTGCCGGCCACACCTCGACTGGTACGGGGTAGCAATGGAGCATCCAGGGGTCGTCAGCGTCCGGTTTGACTACTTCGCGAAGCTGTAGGACCTGCTCGCGGCTGATGGGGTGCTCGGTGCGCAACAAGTCGTCCGTCTTGCTGTACCCCTCCAGGGCCCAGACGGCCTCGGGTTCTTCCGTAGACATCCACTGATCGTATGGCGTGCACCGCACGCCCTGAGCTTGGGAATCACCGGCCGTTCCAAGCTGGCATGCCTGCTGACCTGTGGAAAACACAGGAACCGAGGTGGGCGCTGGCACCTCATTGTGACCGTGGTTGACCGGTGGTCGCCGCCCTATCTGGCACGCTTCTGGCACGGCGCAGATGGCCCTACCAGTCGCGCCACCGCTCGGTGAGTTCCTCCATGTCCTGGCGGGCGAGGAGATCTGAGACGTCGATGCCCTGCTCGGTGACGGCCTGGTCTATGTACTCGCACAGGTCCTCGCGTTCGATGGTGCAGAACGCACCGTGCTCGCCATCGATGGTGTTGAGCTGTTCCACCACTCGCTCGACAGCCGCGAGTATGCGCTCGTCCGATGCTTCGCCGAGAGATCGAGCCTCATCTTCGAACGCGGCCAGGGCGGCGTCGGTCGCCTCTAGCATCATCGGGGTGTAAAGCTCTGCGGCGTCTGCGTTCTGCGACACCTCGTCCCGCCACGTCGCGGAAGGTCTGATTGCCATGTGCGGACGCTACAGCTGTCCACTGACATGACCGTTGGCACGCGGACTCTTTCCAAGTCTGTTGGCCGTCCCAGGGTCGCGTCCGGGGCCGTTCATCTGCGTTCATGGCGGATCGGCGGTCGGGGCGGTGACTTCTCTAGTACCCGCCTGAACGGCCGCGGACGTGGACGAATGAGACGGAAACTGAGACGGGGCCACCAGCTAAAGGCTGGCGCCGGACTGTCACGCCACTACCTAGTTGGTGGGCAGTGTCAGCCGACCATGGCGCTTGCATTCGACGCTCGCCCCGGGAAGGGTTTCATCGGACGGAAGGTTGAGACAACAGGGCCTCCTGGCGCTGCTCGGCTGGATCCACCGAGCTGCCAAGAGGCACTGCCGTTGTGCCCCGACCATCGCCGGATCAGCCGAACAGGAAACCTGTTCGGCTGATCAAGCCCATTTGAGCGGTTAAGAGGGTGGCTTCTCAAACACACAGCATCCTCGCTGCTGTGTAGCGGTACTTCAGGTCAGGCTGAACGTCGTCACCACGGCGCGGTGATCGCTGACCCATTCGTTGTTCTGATGGTTGGGAACCGGCTGTGGCGTGCCACGGACCTCGGCCGTCGAGCTGACCGGCGTTGCTGCGCCGATGTAGTGCACGAAGTCGATGCGGTCCTGCGGTTCGTCCGGCCCGGTGGAGCCGTTGTGCTTGGGGTAAACGGGGGACCACGTGTCGCCTGTCAAGATCGCCGGAAGGGGGTTGATGACCCGGTACGAGTCGTTGAGTCCGGCGTCGGAGACGGCCCTGGTGGCGGGCCAGTTGACGGAGCTGTAACCGCAGTTCTGGCTCGCGGCCTCAGGCACCCAGTCCAGATGCGACGGCGTGTTGAAGTCACCAGCCAGGAACACCGGCGGCCCGCCGCTCGTGGCCGCGTCGATCTCGGGTGCCGCCCTGTTGAGGATGTCGTTGATCTCCACAACCCGCCGGGAAGTATTCTGCTCGATGTCCTCGACCTGTGCCGGCGTCATGCCCTCGTAGCACGCGTTGTAAGGCCCGTAGTACTGATAGTCCAAGTGGACCGACCACACCACGGCTTCCTTACCGGCACCCAGGTTGAGCCGGGCGCCGAGCCCGGAGTCGTCCAGCGCGAGCCCGAAGGTCTGCGTGATCGCGTACCTGCTGATGATCGCCACGCTGGCGGGGCCTTGGTAGTAGTACCAGCCCAGGTTTCTTGCCAGATCCACGGCGAAGTACCCCTGAGTTTCCTGCAGGGCCAGCACGTCCGCGCCGCTGGAGGTGACGAAGTTGGTGGCCTTGGTGAGACCGCCGGTCACCTGGGTGGCGGCATGCCAGGTGTTGAAGGACGCCACCTTCAGTGTGGTGGCCACGGTGGAGGGCACGATGCGGAACTTCAGAGGGCTGGCCACCCGGCTGTAGCCGTCGTTGTACAGGTAGTAGGCCACGTAGTGGCCGGGGCTGAGGCCGGCGGTCGGGATCGAGATCTGGCCTGAGGAACCAGGGGCGTAGAGCCACCTGCTCGCGGGCCCGACGTACTGGTCATTGACCGGGCCGTTGCCGGGATCGGAGTAGATGCCAATCCAGTTGAGGGCGCTGGGCTGGCTCGTGCTGTACGTGACCGGGATCGGGTCCCCCGCCGGGTAGTCGAGCTGGTCCAGGCTCATCGAACCGGTTGGTGTCCGCGCTGAGCTCGTGATGCGGAACTTCACCGGGTTGGCCAGCCAGCTGTAGCCGTCGTTGTACAGGTAGTAGGCAACGTAGGCGCCGGCGCTGAGGCCGGAGGCCGGGATCGAGATCTGGCCGGAGCCGCCGGGAGCGTACTTCCACTTCGTCGATGCCCCGAGAGACTGGCCGTTGACCGGGCCGTTGCCGGGATCGGCATAGATGCCGACCCAGTTGGCGGAACTGGGCTGGGTCGTGGTGTAGGTAACCGTGATCTGCTGGTTCGTCCGGTAGTCGAGCTGATTCAAGCTCATCGTCCCGGAGGGGGCCGCGGAGGCGGGCAGCGGAAAAGCCATGCCCAGCAACACGGCGATCGTGATCACCAGTGCTCGCAGGCTCATCCTCGTGCCGCGGCTCGGGTAGCGACTTCTTGATCTCATACGCGGCTCTCCCGCATGGTGACAGAGTCCTAACGGTGCATCAGGCAACATAGCAACTCATCAACCAGTTTGATCCCTTCATGCCGGGATGAACCAATGAGCCCTTTCAGGGGGCCGCTGATCGGGTGATGCGGACAGGCGGGCAGAGCGCACGAGGCTTCCGGGCCGTTTGAGCGAGGTGTTCGATGCCGGCATCGCAGAACGGTCTCGGCTGCAAACGGCGGGAGGATCTCGTCGCGCCGGCGGTCGAGGGCCGATCAGTCCCGCTGGTCATGCGACGGAGTGTGTGATCGTTGCGGTGTAGGTGCCTGCGACGGCGGTGGCGGGCACCGCGATGACGAGGGTGGGGTTCCAGCTCGCGGTGTTGTTCCCTGTGCCGAGGGCCAGGGTGAAGGCGGTGCGGGTGGTAGTGAGGGTCTGTGCGTTCAGGGCGGTGGCCTGTCCTGGGATGAAAGTGCCGATTCCGGTGGTGCTGGTGGCTAGTCCGGACCAGTAGGACACGGCTGATTTCGTAATGGTCTCGGCGGGCGTGCCGCCGCCGGTGGTGAAGTCCGTCGCTGAGACGGTGGCCGTCCAGGATGTAGTGATGTCGTTTCGGGTGTCGCTTACCTGCACGGTGCCGAGCTGGTCGCTGATCGTGCTTGAGGGCGCTCCGCTGCCCAGGTTCACGGGTGAGGGCACGCTGATCGAGAGCGAGTCAGCCGGTGGCTGCGCAGTGGTGTTGAGCAGCACCGACGCCGTGCCCGCGGTCCAGTTGGCGGTGGTCAGATCGGCGTCGCCGTCGTCGTTGAAGTCACCCATCGCCACCCAGGCCGGGCCTCCACCGGTGGTGTAGTCGACCTTCGCGGCGAAGGTGCCGTTCCCGTTCCCCGTGAGGACCGACACGGTGTTCCCGAAGTAGTTGGCGACGGCCAGGTCGAGGTCATCGTCACCGTCGAGGTCGCCTACCGTCACCGTCTCCGCGCCCTTGCCGGCGGCGTAGTCGACTTTGGCTGCGAAGGTGCCGTTGCCGTTCCCGAGCAGCACCGACAGGCTGTCTCCTGTGTAGTTGGCGACGGCCAGGTCGAGGGAGCCGTTGCCGTTGAAGTCACCGACCGCCACCGACCACGGGGCCGTACCGGTTGGGTAGTCGGTTTTCGCGGCGAAGGTGCCATTCCCGTTCCCGAGCAGAATCGACACGGTGTCGCTGAAGTAGTTGGTGGCGGCCAGGTCGAGGCGGCTGTCGCCGTTGAAGTCGCCCATCTCCACCCAGGACGTGGCATCACCGGTGGTGTAGGCGACCCTCGCCGCGAACGTGCCGTTCCCGTTCCCCAGCAGCACCGACACGGTGTCGCTGAAGTAGTTGGCGACGGCCAGATCGAGGGTGCCGTTGCCGTTGAAGTCACCGATCGCCACCTTTTCCGCTCCGTCGCCGGCGGCGTAGTCGACCTTCGCGGCGAAGGTGCCGTTCCCGTTCCCGAGCAGAATCGACACGCTGTCCCCGGTGTAGTTGGCCACGATCAGGTCCGGGGAGCCGTTGCCGTTGACGTCAGCGACCTGCACCGAATACGGGTCGAGGCCCGTCGCGTAGTCGACCTTGGCCGCGAAGGTGCCGTTCCCGTTCCCCAGCAACACCGAGACCGTGTCCGAGCCGTAGTTGGCGACGGCCAGATCCTTCGTGCCGTTCCCCCGGAAATCACCCACCGCCACCGAATACGGATTGGTCCCCGCACCGAAGTCAACTTTCGCCCCGAAGGCTGGAGCCGAGGCGACGGTGAGGGTGAAGTTCTGGGTGGCGTCCGGGCCGGTGGTGTTGTGTGCGGTGATGGTCAGGGGGTAGGCGCCGGCGGTGGTGGCTGTGCCGGCCAGTGTGGCGGTGCTGTTGCCGTTGTCGGTGAAGGTGACTCCGGCGGGCAGCGCGCCGGTTCGCGTCAGGGTGACCGTGGGAGTGCCGCTCGCGGTAATGGTGAACGTGCCAGCCGTTCCCCGGCCGAACGTCGTGTGGTCCGCGCTGATGATCGCCGGTGGCTGCGGAGTGGTGTTGAGGCGCACTGACGCCGTGCCCGCGGTCCAGTTGGCGGTGGTCATATCGGCGGCGCCGTCGCCGTTGAAGTCACCCAACGACACCCAGGCCGGGCCTCCACTGATGGCGTAGTCGACTTTCGCCGCGAAGGTGCCGTTCCCGTTGCCCGTGAGGACCGACACGGTGTTCCCGAGGTAGTTGGCGACGGCTAGATCGGCGGTGCCGTCGCCGTTGAGGTCGCCCACCGTCACCGTCTCCGCACCGTCGCCGGCGGTGTAGTCGACTTTGGCTGCGAAGGTGCCGTTGCCGTTCCCCAGCAGCACCGACAGGCTGTCTCCTGTGTAGTTGGCGACGGCCAGGTCGGGGGAGCCGTTGCCGTTGAAGTCACCGACCGTCACCGACCATGGGGCCGTACCGGTTGGGTAGTCGGTTTTCGCGGCGAAGGTGCCGTTCCCGTTCCCGAGCAGAATCGACACTGTGTTCGCGAGATAGTTGGTGGCGGCCAGGTCGAGGCGGTTGTCGCCGTTGAAGTCGCCCATCTCTACCCAGGATGTGCCATCACCGGCGGTGTAGGCGACCCTCGCTGCGAAGCTGCCGTCTCCGTTTCCCAGCAGCACCGACACGGTATCGGCGAAGTAGTTGGCGACGGCCAGGTCGGGGCGTTTGTCGCCGTTGAGGTCGCCAATCGCCGCCTTTTCCGCTCCGTCGCCGGCGGCGTAGTCGCTTTTCGCCGTGAAGGTGCCGTTCCCCCTCCCCAGCAGCACCGACACGCTGTCCCCGGCGTAGTTGGCCACGATCAGGTCGAGGGTGCCGTTGCGGTTGACGTCAGCGACCTGCACCGAATACGGGTCGAGGCCCGTCGCGTAGTCGACTTTCGCCGCGAAGGTGCCGTTGCCGTTCCCCAGCAGCACCGAGACTGTGTCCGAGCCGTTGTTGGCGACGGCCAGGTCCTTACGGCCGTTCCCCCGGAAATCACCCACTGCCACCGAATACGGATTGGTCCCCGCACCGAAGTCAGCTTTCGGCCCGAAGGACGGGGGGACCGCGCCCGCGATATGGGGCGAGACGACCTGCAGCATCACCACCGCCAGCAGGACGGCCATGAGTCGCCCCGCTCCGCGCCGCATTCTCGCCATGAGCGCACACTATGAGCGGCTGCGCCGGATACCGATGCGAAACATTGGCTAATAACTCTATTGGGGCAAAACAAACTCTTTACAGCTTGATGGGTTCCTGGCGCAGACTGGCCTTCTGTTCGCGGCCGAGACCGTCGTTCCGGCGGCGCTGTGCCGTCAGTCTCCGCGCCGCCCGAGTCGCCGTTTCAGCCGGCGGATGCCGACGGCGGCCAGGATGGCCAGCAGAGCGCCGAGTCCCCAGGACAGCGTCGAAGGCCGCTGCGCGAAGTCGGGGACGAGGGACGAGCCCTGCATACCCGCGGTCGGGAACGTGACGGTGGCGGTGACGGTCTCCTTGACCCTGCCGCTGGCCAAAGACAGCCGTGCTTTCCAGGGACCGTTGGGCAGACTGTCGTCCAGTGTGACGCTCACCAGGCCCGTATCACGGGGGGCCAGAGTGGTGCCCCGCGTCACAGGAAACGGACCGGCACGCAGACCAGCCGGCCCCTCGGACAGCCAGAGCTTGCCGGACATCTCCAATGCTCGTTCCCCGGTGTTGCGCACCTGGGCAGTGATCCGCGGTTGGCCGTCGCGGGAGCGTGCGGGGGTTAGTTTCTCGATCCGGAAGGCCGAGGGTGGTTCACCACCAGGGCCGATATCCAGGTAGATGCGGATGCCGACCCGGTTGACCAGCTTGACGGTGCCCTTCTCGGAGCTGGCGACCTCGGCCCAGACAACGCCGTACCGCTCACCTCGCGAGGCCCTTGGCGGCACCTTGATGGTGACCCGCACGGTCTCCTTGCTGCCAGGGGGAAGCCTGAGCACGGGGTGGTCGACCGAGGTCCATTCCGTCACTTCGTTCTGAGCGCGACCGGCGGCGAAGGCGAATGTCCGCTCATTGATGGAAGCCGCGGCGGCGTAGAGGTCGATGCGCAGCGGCTCCGAGGACTTATTGCTGACCTCCACCCGCCGCTGAATGGTGGTACCCGGATTGAGGTGATCGACGATGGAGGTATACGCGCGGGGATCGTCACGACGGATGACCGGCGCCTCAAGCAGTCGGAGACCGAACTGCGCTTCCGGCTCCCTGGATCCCTCGTCCCGTGTGTGCTCAGTACTCATCGACCGGGCATCGCTGCTGGCCGCGCCCTGAAAGAGCGCGGCCAGCAGCAGGACCAGGAACAGCGGAACCGCTCGCCTATGTGGGAGTGACAGAATGGGTCACCGTCCCGGTGTAATCAGTGGCCGCCTGGGCTGTGTTGGGGATGACGATCGACATCGTCGGGGTCCATGTGCTCGTGCTGTTCCCAGTCCCCGCCTGGTGACTTGCGATCGGGTTGTTCGCGCTCATGTCATTCGAGTTCTGACTGCTCGCAGTCCCGTTATTGGTGTTGACGGTCCCGGGGACGTATCTCCCCGCGGAGGCCGGGATGGGGTTCACTCCCGTCGCCGTGAATGCGGTCGACTGGACCCTGCACGTCCACACAAGATCACCCGCTCGGGCGTCGGTAACGGTCACGGTGCCAAGCGACACGGGGGTGGTCGTGGTGCCCGGAGCACCGGCTCCGAGGTCGACGGGGCCGTCTGGCACGGAGATGAGGAGACCATCGCCCGTCACATCGAACGTCACCGTGGTGGTGCCGCAGCCATCAGCCGGCGGAGTGCACGGGGCCGCTTGCGCTGAGGAGCCGGGAACCGCAACCAGTGCGAAGGTGGCCCCTCCCGCGGCGAGCAGCCCGATATATCTGTATCTGTATCGCACAGCAACTCCTCCGTCTCCTGGCCGCACCCACGAGAGGGCTCGGTCCGCACACGACCTGGAGGGCGCCCAGGTGCACCATATGTAGACTATTGATCACACTTCGTCATGGCGCGCTGGCGTAGCCCATGTGCAGGCAGGGCCCGGACCACATGCACGTATTGGCAAGGTCGGGCGGGAAGGCGAGGTGGGGAACGGCGCACCTGTGCCGGCCTTGGGCAGGTGCAGCGAGTGATGGTTCCACGTCGACGAGCGAGGCTGTGATCGCGAATCCTCCGCCACTGCCCACCAGGGACAGACGAAAGGCCCCGACCGATCACGGTCGGGGCCTTCGTCGGGTCGTGGTCTCAGCCACGGTCGGCTGCTGACTGGCTGACGTCTGGTGCTTGGGTCCAGCTGAACGTAGCTGAATGGGACGGAAACTGAGACGGAGCGCGTGCCTAACTCGGGTGACGACGGGTTCCGGTTGGCGTTAGCGTGCAGCGGTGATCAGCAATGAGGGGGACGCCTTGGTGCGGAGGCCGCGCGTCGCCTGGCACAGACAGGTCTTTATGAGTTCGAGCCGGGGCTCACGGACGCCGAGTTCGCGCGCATCGAGCGCGAGTACGGCTTCGAGTTCGCGGACGATCACCGCGCATTCCTTGCTGCAGGCCTTCCGGTCAATGTTCCTCCCGAGGAGGGGCAGGCCTGGCCCAAGCCTTGGCCCGAGTGGCGCAGCGGGGATCCGGACACGTTGCGCGATCAGCTCGGCTGGCCGGTCGAGGGCGTTCTCCTCGACGTCGAGCACAACGGGTTCTGGTATCAGGGCTGGGGTGAACGTCCGGCCGATGATGCGGCTGCACTGGCCACGGCACGGCCCCATCTTGCAGATGTGACGGTGTTAGTTCCTGTGTACGCCCATCGGTACCTTCCCGGCGGCAGGGGAAGCTTCGGGCATCCGGTGCTCTCGGTGTGGCAGACCGACATCATTTACTACGGGCTGGACCTGGTCGACTACATGCACCGGGAGTTCAACGAGGCACGGGGCGAGGTTGATGAGAGCTGGGACCCAAGAGCAACGGTCCCGTTCTGGCGTGACCTCCTCTGACTCTCAGCGCGCGAGGGCGGGAGTTGGCCTGAGCCTTCGTCGTGGAGCGGGTGACGGGAATCGAACCCGCTCCCAGCTTGGGAATCAACGCCGGCTGGGGCCTTTAACTGGTGGGCTCGGACGGTTTCGAACCGCCGACATCTGCTTTGTAAGCCTGGCGCCGATCACAGGCCGGTCTTGCCTGGTCAACAGGCGCACAACAGCGCTCAGCCTATCGGCGCTTGCTGCACCGCCTCACACCCCAATTGACCGTGGCTGACCGCTCAATCTGGCACGGATCTGGCACGCGCGGCGTCACCGACACCCGCCTGAGTGGTAACCAGCGCCGTGACCAGCAGATGGTGGACGCCAGGTGCACCAGCACCCCTGCCCGCACCCGCCATCCGGCCGCCGAGCTGGACGGCAACACCCTGGACAGCGCGTCCGTCAGCCCGGTGTGGTCCGCGCACCGGCGTAGCAGCACCGCCCCGGCATGCCCGATCAGCTTCTTCCCGTCAGCCACCACGGACAGCCGACGGTCCCACCCTGTACTTTCGACCACCGGAAAGTGCCTTGCTCTCAGCCACGATGCGTCTCGACACTCGCATCCTTGCAGTTCAACGGCATCTTTCTGCTATCGGGGCATCAGATCGCTCAAGCCCACTGAATACCCAGGCCCAACCTCCGGGGCCCTTCCAGGATTTTCGTAGCCGTGGCGCCGGCGCGGCCGGGGCCGGTGGCCACCGCTTCTGCTCACGCTGCCGCCCGCTGACGGCACGGCCTCGCCTCCGTCATCGGACGGGCGCGTGGCCGAGCGAACCCGCCGCGCCCATGCGGCCGTGCCGCACCAAGTTGCGGCGCCAGGGGATCAGCTGACGAGGGTCCTTGGCCAGGGTCCGAATCAGGCTGTGCTCCGTGCCTGCCCGTCGCACTCTCTGACCGGCCTGGAACAAGCCTCACTCTACGCAATTCTTCGATCACTCCATGTATAGAGTAGAGATTCTGGCTCAGCCCGGGACTTCGCAGACCGAAATACTCGCCGGGCGCCCATCCGTCCGGAAAGGGAACAACATGATCCGCAAGCTGGCTGCGGAACTGCTGGGAACAGGACTGCTCGTATATTTCGCCGTCGGGGTGGCAACCCTATCCTTCGGCTTCGGGACTGCGGGGAGCAGTTACGCCGCTGGTGTGGTCGCTACCGCGCTCGCGTTCGGTCTCGTCCTATTGGCACTGGCGTACGTGCTCGGGCCTGTCTCCGGCTGTCACGTCAACCCAGCCGTCACCATCGGAGCCCTGTTGACGGGCCGAATTCCGCTGGTCCAGGCGGTCGGTTACTGGGTTGCGCAGTTCATCGGCGGCATCCTCGGGGCTTTGCTCCTGTGGGCCACGTTCGCCGGTTCACCCAGGTACAGCCGTTCGGTCACCGGCCTTGGGGCCGACGGCTGGGGTGCCGCCAGCGCTATCCACATCAATGGAGGCGGCGCCTTCCTGACCGAGGTGGTGCTGACCGCTCTCTTTGTCTTCGTCGCCCTCGGCGCGACAGATGAGGCCGCGAATGCCACCGTGGCAGGGCTGACAATCGGGCTGGCGCTCGCCGTGTGCCACCTCATCGGGATTCCGATCACTGGAACGTCGGTGAACCCGGCCCGCAGTCTCGGTCCTGCCCTCATCGTCGGCGGGACGGCCCTTTCCCAGGTCTGGCTCTTCATCATCGCCCCCCTCGCGGGTGGCATCCTGGCAGCCGGCCTTTACCGGCTGATCTTCCCGAAGTCTGAACCCGTCCCGCATGAAACCTTGGCTAGCGGCGTTGAATAAAAGGGCGATGCCCGCCGCCACGGAGTCAATTAGATAGCGGCGGCTCTGCGGCAACAGGGATCATCAGGCCCGCTTGACCCACTCCCGCACGCTGATCGCCCGGTGCATGAGGTTGGCGATGTCCGGCTTCACCGATGGGTCGAGCGTCTCGGGCAGTTGAAACACGGTCGGCAAAGCGTCGAGCAGACGTACCGTCAGTAGTTTTGGCACGTAAACGGCACGACGCCTCGCTCCGGCCCGCATGGCCCACGAACGAACAAGGCCCAGGCTCCCGGTTCGCAACCGGTGACCTGGGCCTTCGTCGTGCTTCGCACTGGTGGGCGCGGACGGTTTCGAACCGCCGACATCTGCTTTGTAAGTTCGACCGGGCAGGCGTCATACCTGCCCGCACCCTGGGCAACGAGGCCGCCGGTGGCCGTTCAACGCTGCGGCTGTCCGCTGTCGTTGATGTCAGCTGTGGATGTCAGACCGGTTGCGCGGCTGAGGCTGCCACCAGCATTCGGCGAATGAGCCTCGACACCCCGTCCTCTCCGTCATGATGAGTGCGTGCTCACCACGCTACTTCCCGGACTTCGTGAGTTCCGGACTCCATTGGCTATCGGCTATATGTGGCTGCTTACTCTGTGGCTGGCCTTCCACCAGAGTGTTCCCGATCGCGATAGCGCGACCGGTATCGTAGCCGACATCTATCAGCTCTCTGACGCTGCAGGACGCCCCGGCAGCCTTGCCGCCATCACCCTGCTCGCATACATCGTTGGGGCAATCACCGAGGTCAATTCCAACTGGCTCCTCGCGGCTATCAACGTTGTCCTCAAACACATTCCGCGAGCAAAGCCAATCGAATGGGTGACCAGCTCAGCGAGTGCAAATCTCGCACAGTTCGTCCGGACGAGGCTGGCGCCTCTTCGGCCTGCCGAGGCGGGCGACCGAGAGGAATTGGAGGCTCGTCTTTGGGAAATCATCGCAAACGATCGCGACCAGATCGCAATCCGACTCCAAAACTCCAGACGAGAGATGTACGCGGACCACGACCGCCTGGCGGCTGAAGCCGACTTCAGGGTCAACGTTGGTATCGCACTCCTTGGACCGGTGGCTGTGCTCAGCTCACATGATCCGTACTTTTTGTTCTCGCTTGCCCTGCCGATCTGGCTAGTCTTTCGAGGTCTCATGCGGCTCCGTCAGTCCAATGATGTTCTGGCTCAGGCTCTGGTAAAGGACCAAGCCGACTCCTCTGGCGTGACTGCGTTCATGGAGGAACTCGCTGCCGCTGCACAGGCTTCCTAAGACCTGCTTTGCCATTAATTTCTCGTACTCCAGCCCCCGACGCGGGTCAGCGTGTCGGATCAGGTCGGCGGGAGCGGCTTTGGGCGGGAGCTGCCATGGGGCGAGAGATCGGGGCCCGTAAGCTTCCCGCGACTCGGGCAGTCTCTGGACCTGCCCGCAATAGCCCGATGTGGGCCCCGATCTTCGAGGCTCGCCCCATGGTGGCTGCGTAAAGCCGTGGAGCCGACCGCCCCAGCCACAGCGGGGTTCTCCCCACCACCGTGCCGGCCGTTTTCTCTCGGGTTGGCGTTCACGCTCGGTGCGCCGCCGCCCGGCTGGGGGCAGCCGGGCGAAGACAAAGGCAGCCCCCGAGCCGGGGGCTGCGGCGCGCGCCGCGCTTGCGCGGCGCCTTGAACCCGTAGAGAAGATTTCTACTCACTGCCCTGCCTGGGGACGGCCAATGATCGTCACCTGTTGGGGGTCAGTCCTGACGGCTACGCTGGTGCGGCCAGCTGATGACTGAGGGAGTGGGCGCACGGGATGGGACCGAAGTCGGAGCGGGTCTACCGCACGATTCGCGAGTGGGTTGCGTCGGGTCGGCTGAAGCCCGGCGAGAAGCTGCCCTCTGAGCGCACCCTCGAAAAGGAGCTGGAGATCGGCCGCACCCAGCTGCGGACCGTACTGGCGAAGCTCGTTGCCGAGAAGGTGATCGAGTCGTACGCCCGCAGCTCCTACCGGGTGCCGTCCCGTGCTGTGAGTGTCGAGCGGCCGGACGATCTGGAGTCGTGGCAGATCCATGGCGAGCGGACTGTCTACGACAACCGCTGGGTGAAGCTGGCGCTTGTCGACGTTGAGCCGCCGGGTGTTGAGCGCTTCGAGCATCACGTTGTGCGGCTGCACCACGTCTCGATCGCAGCCGTGCTCGATGACCAAGACCGAGTGCTCATGCTCTGGCGCTACCGCTTCGTGCCTGACAAGTGGGGCTGGGAGCTCCCTGGCGGAATCGTGGACGACGGGGAAGACCCCCATGCGACCGCGCTCCGCGAGGTTGAGGAAGAGACGGGCTGGCGGCCGAAGTCGCTGGATCACGTGGTCACCTATCAGCCCATGGTCGGCATGGTCGACTCACCGCATGACATCTACGTCGGCAAGGGCGCGGAGCATGTCGGCGATCCGACGGACGTTGAGGAAGCTGGGCACGTTGCCTGGGTGCCGCTCTCGGACATCCCGGGGCTGATGGCCAGAGACGAGCTGATGGGCTCGGGCACCCTCGTTGCACTCCTGCACCTGCTGGCCGCGCGCGGCGAAGGAGCTCCTACAGCTTCTGCGTGAGCTGCTCGATACGTCGCCGGTGGCGCACGGACCCCGTGCGGTTGGCCAACAAGCGTGCCTGCTGTAGATGCTCTTGGGCCTGGGCGTGCTCCTCGCGCGCAAGGTGAGCTTGGGCAAGGTCGCATCGAAGGCCCGATGTGGCGCGGATGAACGTCGGGTCGGCTTCATCGAGCGCGGTGTAGAGGCTGCCGAGCGCTTCGTCGTCGCCCAGCATCGCGAGTGCGTTCCCACGCCATCGGGCCAGATGACCGCCGTTGAGGAAGATGCTCAGCATGTCCGCGTCCCGGGCCTCGATGCCCGCGGGCAGAACAGAGTCAGCCTTGTCGAGGGCGCGACGGCAGTCATCCGCCAGCCCGGCCTTGGCGCAGAGCTCCGCCTCGGCCGCGTACAGCCATGCCTGCAACCGCGGCGACATCTGGTTACCACCCAAACGCTGAGCCTCGCGTACGAGATCAACCGCCATCTCCGGTCGCCCGGCGTCGTTGAGCACATACGCCTGCTCAGCCGTGGCGTGCGCGAGATACATCGGCTCGCCTGCCTCTTGCGCTGCCCGCTTGCCCAACTCGTAGTGTCGCCAAGCCCTTTCGACGCCTCCGGCATCAAGAGCTTGCCAGGCTGCGAGAGTGGCGGCTCCGGCAAGAGCGAGAGCAACAGGACGGCGTGTCTCGGGGAGCACGGCGAAGGTGAGCGCGTCCTCGAGTGTCGCCAGGTGTCCCGTCATCTGGTCGACGAGTGCCGCCGCGCCCATCTGGCGGTCGACCGTGCGTAGCAGCTCGGTCTGATCCATGAAGGTCTTCACCATCGTCAGACTGACGCTGCGTGCGGAGTCGATGCGGCTGATCAGGTCGTCGTATCCGCCGACTGCTGGGGGCGGGACTGCAGGACTCTGCCGGCCGAATAGCTCCTCGTCGGTGACGCCCAAGACCGGCCGCAGGATCTGGGCGTAGCGCTCGCTGATCGAGCGCTTGCCGTTCTCCCACTCCGAAACGTAGACGCGCAGGCTGGCGGTCGAACCGACGTCAAGCACATGACGTCTCGCGTACTTCTCGATCTCGTGGATAAGGCGCGCTTGGGACCACTCGCGCGCGGTCCTCACCTCTCGCAGCCGGTTGAGCACCTGTACCGCCCCCGCTGGTTCCGACAGCTCCTGAAAGAAGCATGCCTCACATCGCAGCAGGTCGGCAGGGGTTAACAGGTCGGGTTAACGGTGCGGCAGTGAACCTCTGTTGGCTACCGGGTCGTTGAGCGGCGCGGTTCTCTAGAAGCGTCGCAGGAAGGCGAGTTGAGAAAACCGGACGGCGACATCGCTTGACAGCTGGTGCGCACCAGATACAACCTACTGGTGCGCACCAGTTGGGAAACGCAGAAGCCCTGCGGCGCTGCCACAGGGCTCCAACGACTCAATGCAGGAAGCGACGCCCCACCGCCAAGCAAGTCGCCGCTTCCGCCCCTACAAGGGAGCCTCCATCATGTCATCGTTCAAGATCGACACCTCGACCGCTGTCGTGTTCGTTGCGGTTGAGCCGAAGATGAAGATCATCAACAAGCAGACCGAAGAGGTCGCCGTCGACCGGGAGACCGGCGCGAAGATGATGACGGTCGGCCTGACCATCGCGGATGAGGGCGAGGCCAACCTCTACACCGTCTCGATTCCGGAGACCGGTGTTCCGGCGGGGCTCACGCTCGGCATGCCGGTCAAGGTCATCGGCCTGAAGGCCCGTGACTGGGAGAACACGTTCAACGGTGAGAAGCGCTTCGGCATCGCGTTCCGCGCGGTCGCGCTGGTTGCCCCGTCCCAGGCCAAGGGCTGAGCGCCGTGTCGGGAACCTGGTTCCTCGTCATAGCGCTGGTCGTCACCGCTGCGGCGCTGGTGCTGCGGAAGCTTCGCCCGGCCTGGTACTGGCTCACGTTCGGGGTCGTCTTCGCGATGCTGCGGGTGGTCTTCCGGTGGGCCTCGGTCATGGAGGCGTGCGGGCTCACTGTGCCGCCGTCGCGGGTGCGGCTGACCCTGGCTCGGATGACGGGCCGTCCGGCTCCTGAGTCCCGGGTGCCGCGGATTCTGCGGATGCGGCCGACGCGTACCGGTCTGGTGCTGCGGCTGAAGCTGCGGCCCGGTCAGGACGCGTTCGACTTCGCTGCCTCCACGGACCGGCTGCGGCACTCGTTCTCCATGCACGGCATCACCTCGCGTGAGGTCAAGTCGGGCGTGGTCGAGCTGCGCATGACCGGCTACGACGTCCTGGCACGGGTGCAGATGCCCGCGAAGGTCGAGCGTGAAGGCCTGCGCATCCCGGTCGCGCTGCGGGAAGACGGAGAGGTCCACTACCGCGACTATCAGGAGGTGCCGCACTCGCTGAACCTCGGCACGACGAAGTCGGGGAAGTCGGTCTATCAGCGCCACTTGGTCAAGGAACTCGCTGCCCGGCACGTCGCCCTGGTCGGCATCGACTGCAAACAGGGCGTCGAACTCGCCCCGCTGGCCCGCCGGTTCTCCGCGCTGGCCGACAACCCGGACGATGCAGCCGACCTGCTCGAAGCCCTCGTAGAGCGGATGACCGACACCTATCAGGTGATCCGGCGCGAACAGCGCATCAGCGCGGACACCCCGGATGCGGAGATCACCGCCGACATCTGGGGCCTGCCCGAGCACCTGCGGCCGGTACCCGTCGTCCTCCTGGTCGACGAGGTCGCCGAGCTGGCGCTGTTCTCCAACACCACGGAGAAGAAGCGCCGCGAGCGGATCGTCACCGCCCTGGTCCGCCTCGTCCAGCTCGGCCGTGCCGCGGGGATCTACGTGGAAATCTGCGGGCAGCGCTTCGGCGCCGAACTCGGGGACGGAATCACCATGCTCCGCGCCCAGCTCACCGGCCGCATCTCGCACCGCGTCAACGACGAAGCCTCCGCCAAGATGGCCTTCGGAGACATCTCCCCCGACGCCGTGCTGGCCACGACACAGATCCCGGTCGCGCGCCCGGGTATGGCGGTGGCCGGTGACTCCACGGGCGGCTGGGTCCGCATCCGTACGCCGTTCACCTCGATGCGCCAGGCCGTGAACGCCTGCAATGCGCACGCGTACCGCACTCCCGCGCTGGATGGCCTGGATGCCTTCCGCCCGGTGCTGCCCGCCCTGGACCCGGTCGAGATCCCGGCCCCGGCGGCTCGTCCCGCCACCGTCTGACCGCACCTTCCCACTCCGGTTGGCGTGACCTTCTCGCGCCAGCTCCTTATCCCCGCCATGCCTGAAACCGGCTGCCGGGGCCCGGCGACCGGCCTTGATGCCTCGCCTGGCCCCGGCCCACACCGAAGGGAGAAGTCCATGTCCGAGCCGCTGGCCGCCCTGGACGGTCTTGCCCCAGATGAGTTCCTGGGACGGCTCTCCGCGCTGCGGGCCGAGCGTGACCGCCACGACCAGGAGATCCGGGCCTACCTGGCCTACGCCCGGGAGTTCACCCGCCCGCGGCCGTACACCCTGGCTGTGCTGGCCGAAGCCGCGGGCATGTCCATCTCCGGTGTCCGCACCGCCTACACCGCCGCCGATCTCGACACGGTTGCCCGTGCGGTCGGCCACGCGCCCCGGAGCCAGCGGTGACGCCCTCTATCCCGCGACCGGATGCCGTACTCGTCCAGGCCGTCATCGCCGGTGCTCTGTCCTTCGCCCACCTGCACGACCTGGCCGACGCTGCCGGTCAGGACGGCTGGAAAGCCTGGGCCTACCCCATCTCCGTCGACCTGCTGCTCGTCGCGGCCTGGCGACGCCTGCGCGTCCTCCGCGCCCAGGGCGAATCGGCCCGCGCCGCCTGGACCTGGTTCACGGTCGCCCTGGCCGCATCCCTCGGCGCCAACGTCGCCACCGCGGGCCTGCTCGACCTGGGCGACGTGCCCGACTGGCTGCGCATCCTCGTCGCCGGATGGCCCGCCCTGGCCTTCCTCGGCGGCACCCTCCTCGTCCACACCCCAACCACCGCTCCCACTGGACCGGTCGCCCCTGACCGGCTGCCCGTCGTCGAGCAGGTCACCCAGCCGGAGTCTCTGCCGGCCGAACCGACCCCCGTGCCCGCGCCGGATTCCGCCGAGACTCCCGAGCCGGTTCCGGCCCTGCCCGCTGCACCGCCGCCCGCTGATGTGCCGCCCGCGCTCGTGGACCACGCCCGCAAGCTCGCCGACGCCCACCGCACCACAACCGGCCACCCGATCGACGCCGACACCCTGCGCGACCGCCTCGGCCTGCCCGGCCCGATGGCCGCCCAGCTCGCCGCCCAACTCACCTGACCAGACAAGGGGAACCGCTCATGCCTGCCCGCGACTTCTTCCACTCCATCACCCGGATCGGCCCGGTACAGATCGGCACCCACCGCGACCGCCACGGACGCACCAAGCACGCCGCCGTCTGCTCCCGCGACGACTGCGGCTGGTCATCCGACTACACCACCCGCTCCGCCGCCGAACTCGCCGCCCGCACCCACCGCTGCCGCGCCAACTGACCCCCAGGGAGCCCGTCATGAACGTCGAACTTCCGCTGATCGTCCTGGTCGCCATCTTCGGCTACTTCGGCATCAAGCTCATGCGCCCGCCGACCTGGCTGATCGTCGTGCTCCTCCTCGGCGGCTTCCTCCTCGCCGACACCTTCCTTGCCCCGGCCATCGAATCCGGCACCCAGACCGGCGTCGACGTCGTCAACGGCACCACCAAGTAACCCACCCAGAAAGGAGATCCACCATGCTCCGCCCGCGCATCCCGACCATGCCCACCCCAACCGGCATCGTCGCCCCAACCGTCTATGTGGCCCCGATCGAGCAGCAGCAACACACCACCGCGTGCACCTGCCAGCACCCCGCCCCTGCACTCGCTACGGCTCGCGCCATCCCCGCGGTCCGGCTCACCCCGGCCGGATTACTCGCCGTCGTCGGCGGTGGCGCCGCGGTCGTGCTCGTCGTCGGCGCGGTCCTCGTCTCACTGCTGCTCGCAGTCGCCGTCACCGCCGCATCCGTCGCGGTCTGCGCCGTCGTCCTGCGCTCGATGCTCAACAGCCCGCGCCATCGCTGACCGGCCCTCCGGGCGGCCCTGAAACCGCCAAGTCTCCGCCGCCCGGACGGCCCAGCCCCTACCCGACTTCATCAACCGGAAGGACCCCACATCATGCCCCAGCCCAGCCATGCCCCGGTCCGCGTCTGCCCCGGCTGCGACGGCTTCGCCTCCGCCGCCGTCACCCTCGGCGGCCGCGACCGCAACGGCAACCGGCGCACCATCACCGCGCACTGCCGCACCTGCCACGGAACCGGCACCGTCCCGCCCCTGCGGCAGCTGCTCAACGCCGCCGCGACTGCCACCTTCGTCCGCCGATGACGGGCGTGCCTGACCTCGCACCCACGCCCGAACGGCCCGGGGTGCACGTCGCTAAACCGGCCCGGGACGTCCCCGCCCACGGCTCCTACGCCTGCTGCTGCGGTGCCTCCGGCCGCGCCCAGGGCGACGACGACGTACGCGACCTCGTCGCCGAGTGGATCGACCACCGCAACACCTGCCCCCACCGCTGAACCCCAGCCGGGGCACCGTCCGCCACTCCCGCGGCGGGTGCCCCGGCTTCCCCCGATGACCTCTGAGAGGAGGACTCTTCCCTTGACCGCGACCACGCCCCCGCCCGTGCGTGACCTCGCCTTCCTCGCCTCGCTCGGCACCATGCCCGGCCTCATGCGGCAGCTGCGGGGCCTGGGCGGCTGCACCACCCCGATCCGCCTCGACGGCCACCGCACCGACGTCCACTCGGGCACTGGCGAGATCCTCGCCGAACTCCACGCCAGTGATCTGCCTGCCGGAAACCTCCTGGTCCGCTGCAACAACCGGCGCGCCACCCGCTGCGCCGCCTGCGCGGAGACCTACCGCCGCGACACCTACCAACTGATCACCGCCGGACTGCGCGGCGGCAAGGGCACCCCCGAGGCGGTCGCCACACACCCCCGGGTGTTCGCCACCTTCACCGCCCCCAGCTTCGGACCCGTCCACAACCGCCCCACCAAAGGCCGCTGCCGCTGCGGGATCCAGCACCCCACCGACGCACCCGAGCTGGGGACCCCGCTCAACCCCGAGACGTACGACTACGAAGCAGCCGTTCTCTGGAACGCACACGCATCCAAGATCTGGGCCCGGTTCTCCATCTACCTCCGCCGCGAAGTCGCCAAGCGCGCCGGACTCAGCCAACGGGAATTCCGCGATCACGCCCGTATCTCCTTCGCCAAGGTCGCCGAATACCAGCGCCGCGGCGCGATCCACTTCCATGCCGTGATCCGCCTCGACGGCCCCGACGGCGGCACCACAGCACCCCCCGCCTGGGCCACCGCCGACCTCCTCGCCGACGCCATCCGCGCCGCCGCTGATGCCGAGGTTCCCGGCCCCGTCCTCGACGGCCGCGCCCACACCTTCGCCTTCGGTACCCAGCTCGACATCCGCCCGATCCGCTCGGCCGACTTCGACGGCGCCACGGAGCTGACCGAGCGAGCTGTCGCCGCCTACATCGCCAAGTACGCCACCAAAGGAGCAGAGACCGCGACCGGCACCCTCGACCGCCCCATCAAGTTCCTCGCCGAACTCGGCCGCAAGTCCATCCCCGAGCACGCCCGCCGACTCATCCGCACCGCATGGACCCTCGGCTCACGCAAAGACCTGGAAGACCTCCGGCTCCGCGCCTGGGCCCACATGCTCGGCTTCCGCGGCCACTTCTCCACCAAGACCCGCCGCTACTCCACCACCCTCGGCGCCCTGCGCACCGCCCGCGCCGAATGGCGACGCCTCCAAGCCGCCATTGCGCACGGTGACGAAAACCCTGTGCCGGCCAACCCGGACAGCGACGAGTCGACGCTCGTCCTCGCGCACTGGGCCTTCGCCGGAACCGGCCTTACCCGCGGCGAGGAATGGCTCGCCGCCTCCATCACCCCCGACACCACTGACATGGAAGGAGCCGCAGCATGACCACCGCCGCCGACCAACTGCTGACCGTGCCCGAGGTCATGGCGCGGCTCAAGTACGGACGGTCCAAGGTCTATGACCTGATCCGCTCCAAGCGTCTCGTCTCGATCACCGAAGGACGCTGCCGCCGCATCCCCGAAGTCGCAGTCCGGAACTACATCCGCAATCGGATCGAGGAGGCTGCCTGATGGCCAGCCAGCGCAGGCGCAACCCCAACGGCGCGGGCACCATCACCAGGCGCAAGGACGGCCGTTATCAGGCCGCTGTGTACGTCCTCCAGCCGGACGGCACCCGCGCCCGGAAATTCGCCTACGGCAAGACCTGGGCCGAATGCGATACCAAACGCCGCGAACTCCTCGACAAGGTCGACAAGGGTGTTCCCGTGCCTACCCGGTCGGCCAAGCTTTCGGAGTGGCTGCCGTACTGGCTCGACAACATCATCAAGCCGCGACGGAAGCGCACCACATACGCGAAGTACGAGGTTCACGTCCGGCTCTACCTGGTGCCCATGCTCGGCTCCAAGCGGCTGGAATCGCTGAGCGTCGCTGATGTCCGGCGCTTCCTCAACCAGTTGGAGAAGAAGACCACCGCGGCGACCGCGAAGGAGTCTCACCGCGTGCTTCGTACGGCGCTCACTGCTGCGTGCCGGGAGGAGTTGGTCATACGGAACGTGGCGACGCTGGTTGAGCCGCCCACGGCAGAGGCTCGCGACCTCTCTCCGTGGTCTCTGGGCGAAACGCTCGACTTCCTGACGGCAGCGCGCAAGGACCCGCTCTACGCGGCCTTCGTGCTCGCCATCGCGCTCGGGTTCCGCCGCGGTGAGATCGTCGGCCTTCGCTGGGAAAACGTCGATCTCGACAAGCGCGAGATCCGGGTACGCACGCAACGACAGCGTGTCCTCGGTGAGGCCTACGAGGACGACCCCAAGGGCCGCCGTCGTCGGCAGACCCTGCCGCTTCCCGCTCTCTGCATTGCTCCTCTGCGGTGGCAGCGAATGCGACAGGCTGCCCTGCGCGAGCGCGCCGGGGACCGGTGGGAGGAGACCGGCTACGTCTTCACGACCCGCACGGGCCGACCGATCGAGCCGCGGAACCTGTATCGCTCCTTCACCCGTGTCGCTGACAAAGCGGATCTGCGCGTGATCCGGCTGCACGATGCCCGGCACGGCTGCGCGACGCTGCTGACCGCCGCGGGCGTCGCTCCCCGTGTCGTCATGGAGATCCTCGGGCACAGCCAGATCGCCGTGACGATGAACATCTACACGCACGTCGTGCAGGACACGCAGCGCGAGGCAGTGAGCCACCTGGACCGGATGCTCAAGCGGCGGCCGGTCGTCAATGACCGCCCCGGTTGATGTCAGAGGTGGATGTCAAAGGCCCCTAGCCATGATCGGCTGGGGGCCTTTGCACTGGTGGGCGCGGACGGTTTCGAACCGCCGACATCTGCTTTGTAAGAGCAGCGCTCTACCCCTGAGCTACGCACCCGTGGATGAGGCAACAGCGTACATGGCAGATGGGGCCGCCCTGCAAACCCGTTCCCCGTGACCGGGCTGCTACTGGGGCTACCCCCACCCCGCACACGGTGGTCGCCCGGATCGTTCCAGCCCCCTCCCCCCTCATACGGTGAGAGCCACATCGGCGAGACCGCCTGAACCAGACCTGGGGGAAACGATCACCATGGACGCACTCCGCACCCGCCGCACCCGCCGTACCGGCCGTCGGGCGATCGCCGTGTTCGGGGGCGCGGCGGTCCTCGGGCTCTCGCTGACCGGGTGCGGGAGTGCCGATGCCGGGGAGGCGCCCGTCGAGAAGCGGGCGTTTCCGTTTGCCGGGAAGGCGCTCACCATCGACAGTGACGACTCCGACATCGAGCTGCAGCCCGCCGATGTGAAGGATGTGCAGGTGACGCGGCAGGTCGACGGGTGGGTGTTTCTCGGGAACGGGCCCGAGGCCACCTGGGAGATGGAGGGCGGGAAGCTGACCCTCCGGGTGAAGTGCGATGCCGTCGCCAGTGACTGCGAGGCGCGGCACATCGTGAAGGTGCCCCGCGGCGTCGCCGTGACCGTCGAGGATGACAACGGGAGCGTGACCGCCAGTGGGTTCGACACCGCGCTGACGATCCGGTCCGACAACGGTTCCGTGACGGTACGGGACTCCAGCGGGCCGTTGGAGCTCGACAGCGACAACGGGGACGTCGTCACCGAGCGCGTCAAGGCCAGGACCGTGAGTGCCGACTCGGCGAACGGGGACGTGCGGCTCGGGCTCCTTGCCGTGCCCGAGCTGGTCGACACCGCCAGTGACAACGGGTCGGTCCTCATCGAGCTGCCGCGCGCGGGGGCTCCGTACGCCGTGACGGCCAAGAGCGACAACGGCGACGTGGACGTCGACGTGCCGAACGACAGCAGCAGCTCACATGTCGTGAAGGCGCGCAGCGACAATGGCAAAGTCACCGTGCGAAGCGCGAACTAACGGGCCCGTGTGTTCGTCCTTACCTGGTGGGAGAATGAACCGGGCAGGGCGACACAGCACGGGAGAGGGATGTGACGGCGACACACGCGCGGCCGCACGCCAGAGCGCAGGCGCGAGCGAGTGCCGTCCGGGACGTCCTCGCGCTTGTGCTGCTGCCCCTGCCGTTGATCGCCGTGGCGCTGCCGGGCACGTTCGCCAGCGGGGGGACGCGGCGCTGGTTCGGCGGGCGGGGTGAGAGTCACCGGGCCGATGCGCAGGCCGCGAAGGATGCCGCGGCCGCCGCCTTCTACGAGCTGGACACCGCCCAGCGCGATCTGCGGATCTCGATCGAGACGATCAGCGCCGTCGACAGTACGCCGGGGGCCCGCCGGGCCGTGGACGACTTCGCCGCGCTGGGGCAGCGGATCGACGAGGCGAGCGATCGGTACATCACCGCCGTCGACGCGCATGATCTCGACCGGGACGATCTGGAAGCCTCGGTCGCCACGCGGGCGCGCGGTGAGCTGGACCGGGCCAAGGACGAGCTCGTACGGGTCAAGGGCGATCTCGACCGGTTCGCTCAGGGGCTCGGGCCGCTGCTCGACAAGGCGGAGACACAGCTCGCCCGGCTCGCGCCCGCCGTCGAGCGGGCAAGACAGGCGCTCCTTTCCGCGAGCAATGCTCTCGATTCGGTGCGGAGCTCCGGACTGCGAGCAGATCATCTCGCGGCCCGACTCGCGGCCCTCGCCCCCGAGCTGACCATGCTCAATCAGGGCGCGGGCCGGCACGGTGTCGCCGAGACCCTCCAGCGCGCCGACCGGGTCCTGCGCGACGCCGAAGCCGTACGGGCCGAGGCCGAGCGGCTCCCCGAGCGCGCCGCCGAGACCGACAAACGCCTCGTCTCCCTCCGTACGCGCGCCCAGGCCCTCACCAACCGCGCCGGATCCGTCGAGCCCGTCCTCAGCGAGCTCCGGCGGCGCTTCTCCGCCGCCTGCTGGCAGGATCTGCAGCCAATCCCCGAGCAGGCTGCAATCAGCGTCCGCCAGGCCGAGGAAAAGCTCACGGAGGCGGCGAAGGCGCGCGACGAGCAGCGGTGGGCGGATGCGACGGCCCTGCTCAGCACGGTGCGGGCGCTGCTGAACACCACCGACGAAGCCGTATCGGCCGCCGGCGACCGGCTGCAGCGGCTCAACGCCGTCGCCAAAGACCCGCAGCAGGAGATCGAGCGCACCCGCTTCGCCATCCGGGACGCGCAGCGCCTCGCCATGGCCGGGCGCAACACCCCCGATCCCCGGCACGCACGGCCGCTGGACGACGCCGTGGGGCGGCTGGAGCGGGCCGTCGCGGGGCTCGAGAGCCGTCACCCCGACTACTGGCACTTTCTGATGGAAACCGAGGCGGTGCGGAACACGGCCGCGCACGTGGTCGAGCAGATCCGCGAGGAGCGCGGCGCGGGCCACGCCTGAGCCACGCCCGCCCGGCGGCCCGGCCCCGGCCCCCGTCCGCCTGGCCCAGAACCCACCGATTGAACGCTGTCGCACTCGGGCGGATCCTAGGAGTACGTACGTCCAAAGGAGGCCGGACATGGCCGCACACGTACCGCTCCCCAAAACCAGCCGGAACGCGAAAACCAGCCGGAACGCGCCCCTGCTCGACGAACACCTCCCCGTCGACCACCGGCTCAACCAGGTCTACCGCGTGGGCGCCGGGCTGATGGGGCTCGTGCTGCTCGCCTTCGGGATTCTCGGGCTCATCGACGAAGTCGGCTTCTTCGACACCGACGGCGACACCGTCGCGGGCCTCAACACCAACGGCGCGCTCAGCGTGCTGTCCATCTGCATCGGCCTGCTGCTCTTCGTCGGCATGGTCATCGGCGGGAACTTCGCCTCGACCCTCAACATGGTCCTCGGCATCGCCTTCATCCTCAGCGGCTTCATCAACCTCGCGCTGATCGACACGACCTTCAACCCCCTCGCCTTCGAGATCCAGAACGTCCTCTTCAGCTTTGTGGTCGGCGTGCTGCTGATGTTCTTCGGGATGTACGGCAGGGTCAGTTCGACGCTGCCGCACGACAACCCGTACTGGAAGGCCCGCCACCCCGACCGCGCGGCCCAGGCCCCGGCACAGGCACAGGCACAGGCACAGGCACAGGCACAGCAACAGGAACAGCCCGCCCGCCCCGCCGAACCAGGACCGGGCCCGGGACCGACGCTGGACAAGGGGCAAGGCAAGGGGCAGGGCAGCTAGCCTGAGGCCATGCCTCGTTACGAATACCGCTGCCGCAGCTGCGGCGACACCTTTGAAGTGAACCGGCCGATGGCCCAGTCCTCCGACCCGGCGAACTGCCCCGCCGGACACGAGGACACCGTCAAGCTGCTCTCGGCCGTCGCCGTCGGCGGTACGAAGTCCGCGCCCGCGCCCGGCGGCGGAAACGGAGGCGGAAACGGAGGCGGCGGAGGGGGCTGCTGCGGGGGCGGCTGCTGCGGCTGACCACTTCCGGTCACCCCCACGCGGCCACCCCCCGCGCGCTCAGGCAGTCGCGGCGCGGCCGAAGCGGCGCAGGATCTCCTCGCCCGCCGCGACCCCCGTCTCGGACAGCACCTCGACGTTGGGGGCGACCCAGCCGCTGTCGGCGAGCTCGCCGTGGCCCGGGCGCCAGCCGCGGTCCGCGGCGAGCAGCAGATCGGCGTCGAGGAGGGAGTCCCCGGCCGCGAGGATCTGCTTCGCGCCGCTGCGCCGGGCCACTTCGCGCACCGCCGCGCTCTTGGTGAGCGGCTGCGGCACCGCGTAGATCTTGCGGCCCTGGAGCGAGACGGTCCAGCCGCGGCCCTCGGCCCACTCGGAGAGCTCCTTCACCCAGCCCTCGGGCAGCAGGGTGCGCTCGACGACGAGATACGCGAACAGGTCTTCCGCGACCCGCTCCTTCAGCAGCCAGGCGGGGTCGGCCGCCGCGAGGAGATGGGCGCGGACCTCGGCGAGCGAGGCGCACTCGTCGGCGAGCCGGGCGGCGACCTGCCGCTGCCAGCCGGTGTCCGAGACGCCGTCGACAAGCAGATGTCCACCGTTCGCGCAGATCGCGAACTCGGGAGCGGGGCCCGGGAGATGGATCCGCTGGTACTGCTCGCGGGTGCGGGTGGTGGTCGGTACGAAGACGGCTCTGCGGGCCAGCTCGTCGAGCAGCCCGGCCGCGGTCTCCGTGATGTACGACAGCGGCTTGCTCCCGTACACCTCGACACACAGCAGGCGGGGCGCGTCCGCGTCCGGCATGCGCAGATCGAGCGCGGCGTTGGAGTAGATGAGGGTGCGGTCGAGATCGCTCGCGATCAGGGATGTGCCGGGCGTGCTCACAGCGCCGACACCGCCTTGCCGTCCGCGCCCGTGGCGCCGCGGGTGTACTGGGGGTGGATCAACCCGACGCAGGTATACGGGAGTTCGTCGACCTCCTCGACCGGTACGCCGCGCTGCTCGGCGAGCAGCCGGACATGGTCGAGGTCCGCGCCCGCGCCACGCTTGGCGAGGATCTTCCAGGGAACGCGGCGCAGCAGTACGCGGGTGGCCTCGCCGACGCCCGGCTTGACGAGGTTCACGTCGTGGATGCCGTACTCCTCGCTGATCCGCTCGACGGCGGCCCAGCCCTCCCAGGTGGGTGCGCGGTCCGCCGCGAGCAGCTCCTTGACCTCGGCGTCGACGGCGGTCGCGACCTCGTCGAAGCGGGCGGCGACGGTGTCCAGGAAGTGTTCCGAGACATCGCTGCCGGCGAGTTCGCGGTAGAACTTCGCGCCGTGGAAGTCGTTGGGGCCGACCAGGTCGGCGCGCAGCACCGTACGCGATATCAGGCCGGAGACGGTGGAGTTGAGGCAGGCGGAGGGGATGAGGAAGTCCTCGCGGGTGCCGTAGGTACGGACGCAGCCGCCGGGATCGGCGAGCACCGCGATCTCGGGGTTGAACCCCTCGAACTCCTCCAGCGCATCTGCCAGTTCGCGGGTGATCGCGCCCTTGCCGGTCCAGCCGTCGACGAACACGACGTCGGCCGGGTCGTGGTGCTGCTGGAGCCAGCGCAGGGCGTTGGCGTCGATGCCGCGGCCGCGGACGATGGAGACGGCGTAGTGGGGCAGGTCCAGGCCGTGCCGGTGCTGCGCCCAGCGGCGCATCAGCACGCCGACGGGGGTACCGGCGCGGGCCAGCGACACGAGCACGGGGCTCGGGGACCGCTCGGCGATGACGGTCTCGGTGACGGTGCCGACGGCGCGGGCGATACGGGCCGCCGATATCTCCAGGGCGGACTTGAACAGCTCCTGGTACTGGGCGCTGGGCTGGTACTCGACGGGAAGCGACTCGGCGTAGTGCGCGCCGCCGCTCTGTATGGCCTCTTCGCGCTCCTCGGTCGGGGCCTCGAGATCGACCTCGGACAGATCCTGGAGGAGCCAGCCGACCTCGTCCGCGGCGTAGGAGGAGAAGGCGGGGCCGCGGAGGGGCTCGGGCAGCATGGACGCCCTTTCGGGTGCTTGGGGCACTTCGGCAGCTTCAGGTGCCTGGGGTGCTTGGGGTACGTAGCTCGGTACGACGGCCAGGACGACGTGCGGGACGTGCGCGGCTAGCTGGGCCAACAGGCCGTCGGGGGCGCGCAGTTGGGGCGTGTCGGCGGCGGAGTCCACAACGGCGACGACGGCGTCGAAGCCGGCGCCGGCGACGTTGTAGGCGTACCGCTCGCCGGGGCCGTCGGCGGGGTCGTCGTGCGCCGGGAACACGAGCCGGGTGCGTATGGCGTAGCCGGGGTCGTCGACGGCGAGGACGGGTGAGCGGGTGGTGGTCGAGTAGCGGACGTCGGCGTCGAGGGCCTGCTCAAGGGCGGTGCCGAGGCGCAGCGGGGCGTACATCAACTCCTCGAAGCCGAGGACGAGTACGCGGGATGCCTCGCCTACGGCCTCGGCTGTTCGCTCGGCCATACCGGGCAGGGCCGCTTCGAGCGCGGCGCGGTGGGCGGGAGTGAACCCGTGCCGCCCACCATCGGGCACGCCGCTCGGCCAGCCGAGTTCCACCCGGACGTGGGCGGGGGACGCGCCCCGCGTCCCGGGCTCCGCGCCGCCGGGCACGGCCTCGCCAGGAGCGCCGTCGATCGCCGCAGCCTGGGCCAGGAGCCCCGGCTCCCCTCGCAGGGCGTCACCGGATGCCGCCCGCGTCAGGGCCCCGGTACCGGCGCCGGCCGCGGTCCGTGTCGCGATCGCCTCCTGTTCCGCGACCAGCGCCTGGCCCTTCTCCAGCACGCCCTCCGGGAGCCGGACCGTCCCCGAGGCCAAGGCCACCAGGTCGACCCTCGCGCCGATCTCCTCGGCGAAGCGCTCGAAGCGCTCGCGGTCCGCCTCCGAGCGCATGTCGACCAGCGCCACGATCACGTACCGCTCCCGCGGATACCGCTCGTGCAGATCCCGGATCGTGTTCAGCACGGTGTTGCCCGTCGAGAACTCGTCGTCGACGAGGATCAGCGGTCCGTCACCGGCCAGCAGCACCGGGTCCTCGGGCAGCAGCAGATGCGAGGTCGCGTGCGAGTGGGACTCCTCGAAGCCGCCCGCCCGCTCGACCCCGTCGACAGGGCGGCGCGTGGAGTGGAGATACGGCGCGAGCTCCACCCCGTCCGCCACCGAGTGGCCAAGCCCCGTCGCCGTCTCCGCGTAGCCGAGGACGACCGCGCGGGCCGCCTCCTCGTCGCCGAGCAGCTTGCGGACCTGCTCACCGAGCCCGTACCCGGCGTCGTACACGACCTGCGGCGACTGCGGCACATGCTTGCCCAGCACGTTCGACACGAGCAGATGCGCCCGCTTGGGATTGCGCCGCAGGGCCAGTCCCAGCAGAGCGCTCAGCTCGGCGTCTCCGACAAGCCCGACGCCCAGCCGTTCAGCGACCCATGCACCCGACCACACCACGCTTACAGTCTCTTCCTTCGTCATGTCAGCCGGAGAGTCCGGCCGTGAGCAGCTCCACGAAGCCGACCTCTTCCCTGGCCACCCCGAAGACCCCCGCGCGCAGCAGCGTGCGCTCGGCCCAGGCCCGGTGGGGCTTCACTTCGTTCATCTTGTTCGTGTACGCGGAACGCATCACGCCTCCGCCGCCCCGCTCCGGCCGCAGGATGTCCTGCGCGTCGCTGAACTCTTCGTGACTGACGACCGACAGCGCGTGCACGGGCAGGACGTGCGAGGGATGGATGCAGGTCTTGCCCTGCAGGCCGTTGGCCCGGTCCAGTTCGATCTCGCGGAGCAGTCCGTCCAGGTCGTGCTCGATCAGGGTGGCACGCAGTTCCTCGGCCCTGCCCTCCATGAAGGGGCTGCGGCGCAGCTGGGGCTTGAACATGCGCTCCTGGAGGCGGAAGTACTCCCATACGGGTCCGGTCACCGTGAAGCCGGTGCCGTCCGCCCGCCCCAGGACATTCACCACGTCGGCGATGACCGCGGCGACGATCTTGACGTCGTACGCCGTCATGTCGGGCGATCGGCGCAGCCCGTACGCCGAGCAGAAGTCGGTGACGCCGAGCCTCAGCGCCAGGACCCGGTCGCGGTATTTGTCGACGGTCGCCGCGATGCCGGTGAGCGTCTCGGTGCGGGTTTCGAGGTGGAGAAGTTCCGGGGATTCCAGGACGGGCATGGCGAAAAGCCGCTGTCCGCTCGCGGACTCCGCGTCGGCCAGGGCTTCCAGGAAGGGAACGCCTCGCTCTTCGGTGAATTTGGGAAGTACAAAACCGGACAGTCGTCGGACCGAGGGGCCGAGCCGCTGCACGAGATCCGGGATCTGCCCGGGTTCGCGGACCCGGATGAACAGCAGCGGCAGCTCTTCGCCGCGCGCGTCGAGGTCGGCGAACTGCCGGACCAGGTTCTCCTCGGCCTCGGCGACTTCTGCGTCGTCGATGGAATCCTCCAGGCAGAGCACCATGGAGACGACTCCGCGAGCCGCCAGCTTGAGCACGTCGTCGGCGAGCTTGGGCCGGGTGGCGGGGCTGTAGAGGGTGGCGCCCAGCGCGGCCGCGAGAGTGCGCGCGGGCGAGGCGGCGGTGAATTCGCACGGCTCTTGATGGAACAGACTGTCACGCACAGTAGGCGAAATTTGCCCAAAGTGACGCATATATTTCCCCCGTACTGCCTTGGCGGCCCAACTGGCGTGGCCGGTAATAGTACGTACGACCATGTGTCAAGAGTTCCCCAAGCCCATGAATTCCAGGTAACCCGCTTGCACCATGCCCATGTCCTGGCCTGACGACAAGGGGGTCTCCTTCGAACACTCCCTAGGGGCCCCCGCGTTGTCCGGGTGCCCATCGGGAAGGCAGGATGACGGACATGACGCACGCGATGGTGAAGGGCTCGAACGTTCCTCTCGATGCCACGGCCGTACGGGCCGTGCTGCGCTGGACCCCGGGCGCCGGGGTCCCCGACGTGGACGCCTCGGCCCTGCTGCTCGGCGGCGACGGGCGTGTGCGCTCCGACGAGGACTTCGTCTTCTACAACCAGCCGCGCCATCCGTCGGGTCTGGTGCGGCGGCTGTCCAAGAAGCGCGTCGCGGAGCATCTGACGGACACCGTCGAGGCGGATCTCTCCTCCCTCGACCCGTCCGTCGACCAGGTGGTACTCGCCGCCTCGTCCGACGGCGACACCTTCCAGCATGTACGCGATCTGCGGATACTGCTCTACGACGCCGCCCTGGCCGACAGCGACCCGCTCGCCGTCTTCGATGTGAAGCCGGAGACGGGCCTGGAGACGGCGATCATCTGCGGCGAGCTGTACCGGCGCGGGGAGGGCTGGAAGTTCCGCGCGGTGGCGCAGGGTTATCCGACCGGCCTGGTGGGTCTGGCCACGGCGTTCGGCATCTCGGTGGACGAGGCGGAGGCGGCAGCCGAGCCGTCCGCCGAGCCCGAGCCTCAGCCGCAGACCGACCCGCACCCCGCGCCGCCCGCCCAGCCCCCGGCCGCCCAGCCCGCCTATGGCTACCCTCAGCCCGCGTACGGTTACCCGCAGCAGCCGGCGACCCAGCCGGTCGCACCGGCGTACGGCTATCCGCAGCCCGCCGCCGCGGCGGCGCCCGCGCCCGACCCGAATTTCCGGCTGCCGCCCATGGGCCCCCAGTTCGTACGCCCCTGAGTGGTCGCCACTACACCCGGTTCTTGTAACCGCGTCCCCACTGCAGACCCCAGCCGTACAGCCGGTCCAGCTCCGCCTGGAAGCCGTATACGAACTTCACCTCGCGGCGCACGACCAGCTCCCCCTTCACGTTCTCCATGGAGAAGATCGCGCAGGAACGGGCCTGCGGCGCGCGCTCGTCGAGCTCTATCTCCACCCGCGGACCATTGCTCGGGTAGAGCGTCACATGCGCGTGCGTACGGTCGAAGGCCGGTGTCTGGTCGTAGATGTACGCGAAGAACAGCAGCCGCTTGATCGACTCGCGGTGGTCGAGATTGACGTAGATCGTCTCGCCCGAGGGGGAGCCGAAGCGGTCGTCGCCGCTGAGCTTCACATAGGGCGCCTCGTTGATGCTGCCGAAGAAGCTGCCCAGCGGCTGCACCACGCCCTTGCTGCCGTCCGTCAACTCGTAGAGACAGCCCAGGTCGAGGTCCACATTGACCACGCCCTGGGTGTGGGCCTGGACCACATCGGGCTGGAAGAGCTTGAAGGGGTGCCGCAGCAGTCTGCCGCTCTGCCTGGACCTGCCCTCGATGTCGGACGTGCGCATCCGCCAGGAGAGGTTGACGCGCAGATTGCCGGTGGCCGCGCCCTGCTTGGTGAGCGAGACCGTCGGGTGCCGTTTGGTCAGCTCGATCGAATTGGTCGCTGCGCTGCCGGAGTCGAACTGCAGTGACCTGCCCCGCCACAGGCCGTCCCAGAAGGCCATGCCCCACCCCCACATGCGTCGATGAACCCAGCGGGGCGGCTCCGAGGCCGGTGCCTCGGAGCCGCCCCGCTCAGAGCGTTCCTCAATCCCCTCCGGGTCACACCCCGGAGGTGACTTCCTGCTTCTCGTCGGAGTTGTCCCCGCCCTCCGCCGCGAGCGCCCGATTGCGGCGCACCGAGGACCAGAAGGACCAGGCGATCAGCACGACGCCGACGAGACCGGTGATGATCTCGCTGATCTGGTACTGGATGGTCACGAGGAGGATCACGGCGAGGGCGCCGATCGCGTAGTGCGCGCCGTGCTCCAGGTAGACGTAGTCGTCCAGGGTGCCCTGGCGGACCAGGTAGACCGTGAGCGACCGGACATACATGGCGCCGATACCGAGGCCGAGCGCCATCAGCACGATCTTGTTGGTGATGGCGAACGCGCCGATCACGCCGTCGAAGGAGAACGACGCGTCGAGGACCTCGAGGTAGAGGAACATGAAGAACGCTGCCTTGCCGACCATCTGGATCGCCGGCACCTGCTTGCCGCTCTTCTTGGCCTCCTCCTCGGCCTCGTGCTCGCGCTCCTCGTCCTCTTCGAGCCTGCTCTCGAAGTAGCCCGAGAGACCGCCGACGATCAGGTACGTGATGAGACCCGCGACGCCGGAGAGCAGCACCGTCGCCGCCTTGTCGGCGTGCCCGTCGTGCTGGTGGGCCTGGGTCGCGAAGGTCATGGCGCTGACGAGCAGCACGATCAGGGCGATACAGACCGACAGCATGTCGATCTTGCCGAGCTTGGCGAGCGGCCGCTCGAGCCAGCCGAGCCACTTGATGTCACGGTCCTCGAAGATGAAGTCGAGGAAGATCATCAGCAGGAACATGCCACCGAAGGCGGCGATCGACGGGTGGGCGTCGGTGACGAGCTGCTCGTAGCGCTCCTCATCGTTGAACGACAGGTCGACGGCCTCGATGGGACCGATCTTGGCGCTGATGGCGACGATCACGACGGGGAAGACCAGCCGCATACCGAAGACGGCGATGAGTACACCGATCGTGAGGAAGATCTTCTGCCAGAAGGCACTCATCTTCTTCAGGATTCCGGCGTTGACCACCGCGTTGTCGAACGACAGCGAGATCTCGAGTACGGACAGGATCGCAACGATCCCGAACGCCGTCCATCCTCCATAGAGCACCGCTGCGACCAGACCGAGCGCGGTGACCGCGAACGACCAGCCGAAGGTTTTCAGAACCACTGGCTACCCAATCATGTGTGTACGGGTCTCCCCCGCGCCGTGCGCGGCTTTACGAAACGTTGACCCCGAAGTCTAGAGCGATGCCTCGCAGACCCGACGCGTACCCCTGCCCCACGGCCCTGAACTTCCATTCGCCGCCATAGCGGTAAAGCTCGCCGAAGATCATCGCCGTCTCCGTCGAGGCGTCCTCGCTCAGGTCGTAGCGCGCGAGCTCCTGGCTGTCCGCCTGGTTGACCACCCGGATGAAAGCGTTGCTGACCTGGCCGAAGGTCTGGCCCCGGTTGTCGGCCTCATGGATCGAGACCGGAAAGATGATCTTGTCGACATGGGCCGGCACCTGGGATAGGTCCACGAGAATCGATTCGTCGTCCCCCTCGCCCTCGCCCGTGAGGTTGTCACCGGTGTGCTCGACGGAGCCGTCGGGGCTCTTGAGGTTGTTGTAGAAGACGAACCACTCGTCGCCGAGCACCCGGCCGGACTGGCAGAGCAAGGCGCTGGCATCGAGGTCGAAGGGCGCTCCGGTGGTGGAGCGCGCGTCCCAGCCGAGCCCGACCAGCACCTGTGTGAGGTTCGGTGCGGCTTTGGAGAGGGAGACATTGCCCCCCTTGGCGAGCGTGACGCCCATGTTTGTGGTCCTCCCCGAGGTGACGAAGCAAAGGTGGTACAGGCGCGTCCGGCGCCGCACCGGAAGGTGCGGCGCCGGACAGGGAATGAACCGCTGGCTCAGACGTTCACGCCGAAGTCCTGCGCGATGCCGCGCAGACCCGAGGCGTACCCCTGGCCGATGGCACGGAACTTCCACTCCGCGCCGTTGCGGTAGAGCTCGCCGAAGACCATGGCGGTCTCGGTCGAGGCGTCCTCGCTCAGGTCGTAGCGCGCGAGTTCGTTGTTGTCGGACTGGTTGACAACGCGGATGAAGGCGTTGCGCACCTGGCCGAAGGACTGCTGGCGGCTCTCGGCCTCGTAGATCGAGACCGGGAACACGATCTTGTCGACGTCGGCGGGCACCGAGGCGAGGTTCACCTTGATCTGCTCGTCGTCGCCCTCGCCTTCACCCGTGATGTTGTCACCGGTGTGCTCGACGGAGCCGTCGGGGCTCTTGAGGTTGTTGAAGAAGACGAAGTTGCCGTCGCTGGCGACCTTGCCCTCGGCGTTGGTCAGCAGGGCGCTGGCGTCGAGGTCGAAGTCGGTGCCGGTGGTGCTGCGTGCGTCCCAGCCCAGGCCCACGGTGACCGCGGTCAGGTTGGGCGCGGCCTTGGTCAGCGAGACGTTGCCGCCCTTGCTGAGGCTGACTCCCACGAGTCCCTCCATTGTTTGTCAGGGGCAGCGCCCCCGTGGTGCGGTGATGTATCGGATCAACGAGTGGATCCTAGTGACCGGTTCCCATCGAAAACACCCTTTCGGGCGGGGGTCGGCCGATGAATCGGGGCGCGCGTAGGAGGGCGCGCGTCAGAGCGCGTCGAGCGCCTTGACGTAGTCGTTCAGGTCGCGCGCCTCGGGCAGAGAGTTGACGACGGTCCAGCGGACCACGCCCTCCTTGTCGATGATGAAGGTTCCGCGCACCGCGCACCCCTTCTCCTCGTCGAAGATTTCGTACGCCCGCGAGGTCTCGCCGTGCGGCCAGAAGTCCGAGAGCAGCGGGTACTCCAGAGACTCCTGCTCGGCGAAGACGCGCAGGGTGTGGATGGAGTCGGTGGAGACGGCCAGCAGCTGGGTGTCGTCGTTGACGAACCGCGGCAGCTCGTCACGGAGCGCGCTCAGCTCGCCGGTGCACACACCGGTGAAAGCGAAGGGATAGAAGAGGAGCACCACGTTCTTCTCGCCGCGGAATTCGGCGAGGCTCACGGTGCGGCCGTGGTTGTCCTTCAGCTCGAAGTCCGGGGCCTTGGTGCCGACCTCGATCGCCATGACGTTGCGTCCCTTCACCGGTCTGGGCCCGACTGGTCCGTTCGGGTGGGTCCACCCTACGCAGAGGGCCCCCGCCGGCAGTTGCCGACGGGGGCCCTCAGGGCGTACGGGGGCTCAGCGCTTGGATTTGGGTGCGCTCAGCCGGGTGCCCGACCAGTCCTTGCCCGCGTTGATGCTCTTGGTCTGGGAGAGACCGGAGGTCTGCGCGGCTTCGTTGATGTCGCTCGGCTCGATGTATCCGTCCCTGCCGGTCTTGGGCGTCAGCAGCCAGATGTCGCCGCCTTCGTCCAGCAGGCCGATGGCGTCCACCAGCGCATCCGTAAGGTCGCCGTCCTCGTCACGGAACCAGAGCACGACGACGTCGGCGACGTCCTCATAGTCCTCGTCCACGAGTTCCTGGCCGATAACGGCCTCGATGCCCTCACGGAGTTCCTGCTCGACGTCGTCGTCGTAGCCGATCTCCTGGACCACCTGTCCGGGCTCGAACCCCAGCCTGACGGCCGGGTTGGTCCGCTCCTCCGCGTGGTCCGCGGTCGCGCTCACGGCTTGCCTCCTGATCATGTTTGGAAAATCCTGCGGCCGCGCGCGTACGCGTGGCGTTGGCCGTAGTCCACACGGGCGGGACGGATCGCGCAAGTACCCGGCCGTTCAGACCGCCGAAACGGTGACGTTTGCGGCCGTCTCGGCCCAACTCCAGACACGCTCGATCCCGTCTCGTGATTCATGGCACACCATTCGACCATCTTTGCGGCAATCTTTCCCTTCGGTGGGCCAATCGGAACCGAACAGCCAAACGAAACACATTGGCGGCTTGGGCGTAAGGTTGCGATTTGACCGTACCCGGAACCGGGGTTGGGTCAGGATGTCAGTCGGAACAAGGGTTACCCCCCGGTAGAGATGACGTTTTCCTCCCCGCGGTACACGATGGGAGGCGGCGCGACACCGCCTGGACATTCCGTGTCTCCCGCAGGGGCAGAACCCACCGAACAGCGAAGGATTAGCGTGGCTTCCGGATCAGATCGCAACCCGATCATCATTGGCGGCCTTCCCAGCCAGGTCCCGGACTTCGATCCTGAAGAGACCCAGGAGTGGCTGGACTCCCTCGACGCCGCCGTCGACGAGCGGGGCCGGGAGCGCGCCCGCTACCTGATGCTCCGCCTGATCGAGCGAGCCCGCGAGAAGCGCGTGGCCGTGCCCGAGATGCGCAGCACGGACTACGTCAACACCATCGCCACCAAGGACGAGCCGTTCTTCCCCGGCAACGAGGAGATCGAGCGCAAGGTCCTCAACGCGACCCGCTGGAACGCCGCGGTGATGGTCTCCCGCGCCCAGCGCCCGGGCATCGGCGTCGGCGGCCACATCGCCACCTTCGCCTCCTCCGCCTCCCTCTACGACGTGGGCTTCAACCACTTCTTCCGCGGCAAGGACCATGGCGACGGCGGCGACCAGATCTTCTTCCAGGGCCACGCCTCCCCCGGCATCTACGCCCGGGCCTTCCTGCTCGACCGCCTCAGCGAGGCCCGGCTCGACGCCTTCCGCCAGGAGAAGTCCAAGGCACCCGAGGGTCTGTCCAGCTACCCGCACCCGCGGCTGATGCCGGACTTCTGGGAGTTCCCGACCGTCTCCATGGGCCTTGGCCCCCTCGGCGCGATCTACCAGGCGCGGATGAACCGCTACATGGAGGCGCGCGGCATCGCCGACACCTCCAGGTCGCATGTCTGGGCCTACCTCGGCGACGGCGAGATGGACGAGCCCGAGTCGCTGGGCCAGCTCTCCATCGCCGCCCGTGAGGGCCTGGACAACCTGACCTTCGTGGTCAACTGCAACCTCCAGCGTCTCGACGGCCCCGTGCGCGGCAACGGCAAGATCATCCAGGAGCTGGAGTCCCAGTTCCGCGGCGCCGGCTGGAACGTCATCAAGCTCGTCTGGGACCGCTCCTGGGACCCGCTGCTCGCACAGGACCGCGACGGCGTACTGGTCAACAAGCTGAACACCACGCCCGACGGCCAGTTCCAGACGTACGCCACCGAGACCGGCGCGTACATCCGCGAGCACTTCTTCGGCGACGACCACCGGCTGCGCGCCATGGTCGAGAACATGACCGACGACCAGGTCCTGCACCTGGGACGCGGCGGCCACGACCACAAGAAGGTCTACGCGGCGTACGCGGCGGCCAAGGCCCACAAGGGCCAGCCGACCGTGATCCTCGCCCAGACGGTCAAGGGCTGGACGCTCGGCCCGAACTTCGAGGGCCGCAACGCGACGCACCAGATGAAGAAGCTGACGGTCGACGACCTCAAGCGCTTCCGCGACCGTCTGCACATCCCGATCACGGACCAGCAGCTGGAGAACGGCGCGCCGCCGTACTACCACCCGGGCCGCGACTCGGAGGAGATCCAGTACATGCACGACCGCCGCAAGGCGCTGGGCGGGTATGTACCGACCCGTGTCGTGCGGTCCAAGCCGCTGGTCCTGCCCGAGGACACGACGTACGCCCCGGTGAAGAAGGGCTCCGGCCAGCAGTCGATCGCCACCACCATGGCGTTCGTCCGGCTGCTCAAGGACCTGATGCGGGACAAGGAGATCGGCAAGCGCTTCGTGCTGATCGCGCCGGACGAGTACCGCACCTTCGGAATGGACTCGTTCTTCCCTAGCGCCAAGATCTACAACCCGCTGGGGCAGCAGTACGAAGCCGTGGACCGCGAGCTGCTGCTCGCGTACAAGGAGTCGCCGACCGGCCAGATGCTGCACGACGGCATCTCCGAGGCGGGCTGCACGGCCTCGCTGATCGCCGCCGGTTCCGCGTACGCCACGCACGGCGAGCCGCTGATCCCGGTGTACGTCTTCTACTCGATGTTCGGCTTCCAGCGCACCGGCGACCAGTTCTGGCAGATGGCCGACCAGCTGGCGCGCGGCTTCGTCCTGGGCGCGACCGCGGGCCGCACGACGCTGACCGGTGAGGGCCTGCAGCACGCCGACGGCCACTCCCAGCTGCTGGCCTCGACGAACCCGGGCTGTGTCGCGTACGACCCGGCCTTCGGTTTCGAGATCGCGCACATCGTCCAGGACGGTCTGCGCCGGATGTACGGCTCGTCCGAGGAGCACCCGCACGGCGAGGACGTCTTCTACTACCTCACCGTCTACAACGAGCCGATCCAGCACCCGGCCGAGCCCGAGAACGTGGACGCCGAGGGCATCCTCAAGGGCATCCACCGCTTCAGGGCGGGCGAGGCCGGTGCGATTCCCGCGCAGATCATGGCATCGGGTGTGGCCGTGCCCTGGGCGATCGAGGCGCAGAAGATCCTCGCCGAGGAGTGGAACGTACGCGCCGACGTGTGGTCGGCGACGAGCTGGAACGAGCTGCGCCGCGAGGCCGTCGAGGTCGAGCAGCACAACCTCCTGCACCCCGAGGAGGAGCAGCGCGTCCCGTACGTCACGCAGAAGCTCTCCGGCTCCGAGGGCCCGTTCGTGGCCGTCTCGGACTGGATGCGCTCGGTCCCTGACCAGATCTCGCGCTGGGTTCCCGGCACGTACCAGTCGCTGGGCGCCGACGGCTTCGGCTTCGCGGACACCCGGGGCGCGGCGCGTCGCTTCTTCCACATCGACGCGCAGTCGATCGTCCTCGCGGTGCTCACCGAGCTCGCGCGTGAGGGCAAGGTCGACCGCTCGGTGCTGAAGCAGGCGGTGGACCGCTACCAGCTGCTCGACGTGGCCGCGGCGGACCCGGGCGCGGCCGGCGGCGACGCGTAACGAAGGCACGGTGAAGGGCGGCGGCACCCGGCCGGGTTCCGCCGCCCTTAGGTCCTGTCCGGCCGATCTTGCCGGGCTCGCGTGCCCTGGCACGGCACCTCGCTGCGTTGTCGTCAGTCGCCGACGCTCCGCGTGGGCTCCATCCTCCGCCTTGCGATGCACCACACCAGACCCCGCTCCCTGACCCGGCCTGATCGACCGGACAGGACCTACGCGTCTCTAACATGCAGGCATGAAGCAGCGAACAGCGCAGGTCCGGTGGGAACAGCGCATGCAGACCCCCCTGCTGGCACTCGCCATCGCGTTCGGCCTCGCGTACGCCGTGCCGATCGTGGCGCCCGACGCCAGTGGGTCGGTGATAACCGTGTGCACGGTCACCGAGTGGGTGGTGTGGGGGACCTTCGCCGTCGACTACCTCGTACGGCTGCTGCTGGCACCGGCCAAGTGGCTCTTCGTACGCAAGCATCCGCTGGATCTGGTGGCGGTGGTGCTGCCGCTGGTGCAGCCGCTGCGGCTGCTGCGGGTCGTCTCGACCCTGCTGCTGGTGGGCCGCCGGGCCAGGATGGCGCCCCAGATCACGCTGACGACGTATGTCGGTGGCGCGGTGGTGGGGCTGATGATGTTCGGCTCGCTGGCCGTGCTGCATGTGGAGCGGGACGCGCCGAACGGGAACATCAAGACGCTGGGCGACGCGGTGTGGTGGTCGTTCACCACGATGACGACGGTCGGGTACGGCGACCATGCGCCCACGACAGGTCTGGGGCGGGTGCTCGCGGTCGGGCTGATGATTTCGGGGATCGCGCTGCTCGGTGTCGTCACCGCCAATATCGCGGCGTGGTTCATCTCCCGCTTCGAGCGGGACGACGCGGAGGAACGCAAGCAGACGGCGCTGCTCCAGGCGCTGACGGCGGAAGTACGGGCGCTGCGGGAGCAGGTGGCCACGCTGTCGCAGGCCCGCGCGGTCACGGAGCTCCCGGATACGGCGATGCCGGCGGAAACCGGGGCGGGCGCGATGCCCACCCCGGTCGGTCCGTCCGACGAGCCAGCCGTGCGTGGCTGACGATCACCACATTCCGCTGGCGGGAAGAGTGGCTCCCGCGAGCCAGACGATCGCCAGCAGGGTGTCGATGCCGCCGAGCACGACCGCGGCCAGTGCCGGGACCGGCTGTGCGCCGTTCCAGCGGCGGCCCATACCGAGCCATCCGCAGACGATCGCGATCGGGCCGAGGACGATCCCCAGCACGAAGAAACCGGCGATCGCACAGATCAGGCCGATGATTCCGAGTGCCGCACGATCCGGCCCGCTCCGCGACCAGTTGCGGCTGCGTGAGCGAGGGTGCCTGCGCGTTGTGTGTCCGAAGCCCGCCATCATCACTCCTCGAGTCGTCGAATCGGGGCTCCGTCAGCGGGTACCCCGGTTCAGCGCTCCCAGACCTTGAAGGCCCTGACCTGGTACGGGGATTGGGGCACCCACGTGCCACCGCCCGGGTAGGTCTCGAATTCGCCCGTCTCCTCGCACTCCGCCGACTGGTACGTGGTGACGGGCCGCCCGGTCCGGTTGGCGAGTGCCTCGGCGGTGCTGCCGGGCGGCAGCGGAACACAGCTCTCGATATCGGTGCCGGACAACTCGTGGGCCTGGCGTGTGCCCTTGAAGTTCCCCTTCTCCCACAGGCAGAGCTCGCCCGCCGCGCACTCCCCGAGGCGGGGCGGCGCGGCGGCCGCCGTCTGCGGCGCCAGCACTGCTGCGGCCAGGGCTGATGCGGCCAGGAATCCGGCCGTGACGATCATGCGCATGTCGGTAACCCCCGTGTCGTACTGATCACTTGACCGCACCCTGCCCCCTGGCCGGGGTCGGGGAACGGGGTTCGGGGCGCATCACCCTGATAGGGGACGGCTCCGCCGGGCGGGCGCGGCGGAGCTGTCGTACGCACAAGGTTGACGCGCGGCCGCCCCCAGATGTGCGTCGCGCCCGCACGCGCCCCGGCGCTCGAAGGCGGGGTCGGCCCACCGCGATCCAGGTGACCACAGGGGCGCGCCCGCGCACGGAAAGTGACGACGTACCCCCCGCACTCCCCCCGGACACGTGATCTGTCTCACGGTCTTCACGAGCCGCGTCGCGCGTCTCCTAGGGTGTCCCACAGTGACTTCCTTCGACTCCTCCCCCACCATCACCGCCTGGCGCGCCCTGCTCGCGCTCGCGGTCGTGTTCATGATGCTGGCGACGACCGGCTGGACCGCCATACGACATCAGGGCGGTCCTCGCGACGCTCTCGAGGCCGAGCTGTCCGGCTGGGCCAAGGCCAGGATCGGGGTGCGGGCACTGCCCGATCCGGCGTCGCCGCCGCAGCGGCTCGCCGCGTTCTTCGGTTCCATCGGCAGCACGCAGCGGGCCCGCCTCGCCGACCGGTACCCCATCCTCGTCGGCAATCTCAACGGCGCCCCGGTCACCCTGCGCTACCGCGCCAACCGCAAAGCCCTCGCGCTCTCGATCGCCGAGGAGCGCAAGCGCGCGAAGGACGTCAACCTGACCGCGGACGGCCGTCACCAGGCGGTCCGCCGTATGCACCGCTTCGAGGCGCTCATGAGCGCCGAGCGGCAGATCCTCGCCTTCGACCCGTCCGGTCCCGGCAAGGTCGCCGAGGTGCTCGGCGATCTCGACCGCGCCCAGCGGGTGTCGGTGATCGTCCCCGGTGTGGACACCAATGTGCTCACGTTCCAGAAGACCTCCCGCAAGTACACCGCGCCGGTCGGCATGGCGGAGTCGCTGTACGCCGCCGAGCGGGCCGCGTCCCCGCGTACGCGCACGGCGGTCATCGCCTGGGCCGACTACACCGCACCCGCGGGCCTCGGCATGGACTCGGCCACGGGCCGCCGCGCGGAGGACGGCGCCGTGCGCCTGACCGCGCTCACCGGCGCGCTGCCCGGCAGCTCCAGGATCGCGCTGTTCTGCCACAGTTACGGCTCCGTCGTGTGCGGCGTCGCCGCCCGCCATCTTCCCGCCCGCGTGCGTGACGTGGCGGTGGCCGGCAGCCCCGGCATGCGCGCCGAGAACGTGGCCGGGCTCCACGCCCGCGCCCGCGTCTGGGCGATGCGCGACAGGGACGACTGGATCGAGGACGTGCCGCATCTGGCGGTCGGCGGCCTCGGCCACGGCGAGGACCCGGTGACTGAGGCGTTCGGCGCGCGGGTGCTGTCCGCGGCGGACGCGGTCGGTCACACCGGCTATTTCGAGCCGGGTACGGAGAGCGTCAGCAACTTCGCCGAGATAGGCGTCGGTTCGTACGACGGCGTGACCTGTGAGAGCGGCGGGGACACATGCCGCAGTGGTATTTACGGTGACGAGGCGGCCTGACGCGCGTAGAGCATCGTGGCCGGGCCTGAGCACCGAGGGGCGACGCGCAAGCAGACGCCGCCTACGATGAGGCGTATGGGTGATGTTCTGGCCGGAATTCAAGCCACTTGGGAGTTCGAGACCGACTCCGTGCTCATCCGCTTCGAACGGGGGCTGCGTGCGCCGAAGCTGTTCCAGACGCTTCGCGAACGCCGCATCCCCCACGAGGCGTTGGCGTCGGTGACCCTCTCCCCCGGCAAGCGCGGCACGGTGGTGCTGCACGCCCTGCCAAGACCCGGCGCCGATCCGCTGATGGATGCCGCGGCAGGGCAGTTGAAGGAGGGCTGCGACCCGTACCGGCTGGTGCTGCCCGCGGAGCGCGAGACGCTCGCCGAGTACTACGCCGACGAACTGCGCGCCCTGCTCCCCGCCGACGCGGACACCCCGGCCGAGCGGTACGTTGTGGCCGCGCCTGAGGGGCCGATGCACTTCAAGGCGTACGACGGCAAGGCCTTCTTCGACGGCTCGATGGTCTCCTTCCGCTGGTCCCGGACGGCCGCGTCGTCCGCCAAGTGGCGGGCGGGCGACCAGAGTTTCCCGGTAACTGAGCTGAGCGGCGTGGAGTGGCGCTCGCCGGAAGCCTTCGACGGGTATCTGCGGCTGCTGCGCCGGGCGGACGATCCGGGCGACGAGGCGGCCGCGCCCAGGAAGGCGGACCAGGATCCGGCGGCGGTGCTCTTCGGGGTGAGCCGCGGGCCGGTGCACGAGTCGCTGCCGTTCGCGGCCGCGGTGCTCGAGTCCGTACGCAGCAGCGGCTCGGCGCCGGTGATGGCGCTGCGGGCGGGGCGGCGCGACCCGGCGGACATCGCCGAGCGGATCCGGCACCTCGGGGAGCTGCACCAGGCGGGTCTGGTGACGGACGAGGAGTTCAGCACGAAGAAGGCGCAGCTGCTCGCGGAGCTGTGAGTCGTACGTGACTAGGCCGTGTTTTAGAACTAGCGCCGTCCGTCCGTAGGGCGGGGCTCGCGGCGTCTGGTGCGTGCAATCGCAAGGCGGAGGATCATCCTCGTACTGGACGTACTTGGATGACTCCGACAACGCAGCGAGTGTGCGTGCCAGGCGTCGCGGGCCAGGCGGGAGTTCTAAAACACGGCCTTGGGCCCGCCGCGCGGCAGCAGCACTGCCCGCGGCGGGCTTCGTTTCATGACTGGCCACGTACGGCTACTCGCGCGCCGCCGACGTCGAGGACATGTCCGGGTAGCGGTCCCCCGCCACCTGCCCGGCGATCGGCTCCAGTACCGCCAGCTCCTCCTGGGTCAGCTTCAGCCGGGTCGCCGCGAAGTTCTCCAGCAGCCGGCTCGTCTTGCGGGTGCCGGGGATCGGCACCACGGCGAGCGAGTGCACCTCGGCCCGCTGCTGCACCCACGCGAGGGCCACCTGCGCGGCCGTCGCGCCGTGCGCCGCGGCGATCTTGTGGACCGGCTCCAGGAGCGCGGCGTTGGTCTTGGCGTTGTCGCCGGTGAAGCGCGGCTGGTGCCTGCGGAAGTCGCCCTCCGAGAGGTCCTTGCCCGCGTCGGCGAAAGCGCCGGTGAGGAAACCGCGGCCGAGCGGTGAGTACGGCACGAAGGCGACGCCGAGTTCGGCCGCGGCGCCCACCGCGCTGCGCTCCACATCCCGGCTGAACAGCGACCACTCCGACTGCAGCGCGGCGATCGGATGCACGGCGTGCGCCTCGCGCAGCTCCGAGCCGGTGACCTCGCTCAGCCCCAGCTGCCTGACGAGGCCGCGCTCCACCAGTTCGGCCATCGCGCCGACGGACTCGGCGAGCGGCACGGCCGGGTCCCGGCGGTGCATGTAGTACAGGTCGATGACATCGGTCTTCAGCCGCCGCAGGCTCTCCTCGACGGCCGTGCGGATGTACGCCGGGTCATTGCGGACGGCCCGGTACCGCGGGTCGTCGGTCCGCTCGATGGCGAACTTCGTGGCCAGGGTGATCTCGTCGCGGTGCGCCCCGACGAACGGCGCGAGGAACTCCTCGTTCGCCCCCCGCCCGTACACGTCCGCCGTGTCGAAGAGCGTGACGCCCGCATCCAGCGCCGCCTCCAGGGTGTCCCGGGCGGCCGCCAGGTCCGTCTCTCCGTAGAACTCGCTCATGCCCATGCAGCCCAGGCCCTGTATGCCGACCAGCGGTCCGCCGGTCCCGAGCCGCACCTGTGCGATCGTGCTGCCGCTCCTCAAGGATTCAGCCATCAGGTTTCAGAGCCTCTCCGACGCCCGCCGGGCGTCCGCGTAAAAGTCGATCTTGTGATCCAGCACGGCGAGCGTGTCCTGCAGCTCCGCGATGCGTCTGCGCACATCGCGCCGCGTCTGCTGCAGCAGCTCCTGCCGTGCCTCGAAGGTGTGCTCGCCCTCGCGCACCAGCTCGGCGTAGCGGACCATGTCCGCGACCGGCATCCCGGTCAGCCGCAGCTTGCCGACGAAGGCGAGCCAGTCCAGATCGCGATTGGTGAAGCGCCGCTGTCCGGTGTGCGACCGGTCGATGTGCGGCATCAGCCCGATCCGCTCGTACCAGCGCAGGGTGTGCGCGGTGAGCCCGGTGAAAGCGACGACCTCGCTGATCGTGTAGCGGTCCTGGCCCTCGGGGCGGGGATGCGCGCGGGGAGGCGGCTTACAGAGGTCCACTCCGGCCGGCGTGCTCTCGATCAGCGTCATGTCCTCAACGCTAAAACCTTGGAGTGCACTCTAAGCAAGCAGAAAGGGATGGCAGTTTTCGTACCCTCCGCCGACGGCGAGGCGCTCTACACCTCGCTCGGCTTCGTCCGGACCCCCGATCCGGCGATGAGACTCACCCTTTAGGCTCGTACGCATGCAGAGCCTGGCGATGATCGAGAACTGGCCGGTACCGACCGCGGCGGCCGCCGTCGTACGAGCGGACGGCACCGTCGCCGGATCGCACGGCCCCCTCGCGCACCGCTTCCCGCTCGCCTCCGTCACCAAGCCGCTCGCGGCCTACGCGGCGCTCGTGGCGTACGAGGAAGGGGCGGTCGAGCTCGACGAACCGGCGGGCCCCGAGGGCTCCACGGTCCGTCATCTGCTCGCCCACACCTCGGGCCTGGCCTTCGACGAGCACCGGGTGACGGCCCCGCCGGGTACCCGCAGGCTGTACTCCAACGCGGGCTTCGAGGTTCTCGGCGACCACATCGCCAAGGCGACGGACATCCCGTTCGCGGAGTATCTGCGCCAGGCGGTCCTCGAACCGCTGGGAATGACGGCGACAACGCTGGACGGCTCGCCCGCGAAGGACGGCGTCTCGACGGTCGGCGACCTGGTGCGCTTCGCGGCCGAGGTGCAGTCGCCGCGGCTCCTTGACGCCCGTACGGTCCTTGAGGCCATGACGGTCGTCCACCCGGGCCTGTCGGGCATCCTTCCCGGCTACGGGCACCAGAAGCCGAACGACTGGGGCCTGGGCTTCGAGATCCGGGACTCCAAGTCGCCGCACTGGACGGGCAGTTCGTCCTCGCCGCGTACGTTCGGCCACTTCGGCCAGTCGGGCACGTTCCTGTGGATCGACCCGGCGGCGGGCGCGGCGTGTGTGGCGCTCACGGACCGGGCCTTCGGGCAGTGGGCGATCGACGCGTGGCCGCCGTTCACGGACGCGGTGCTGGCCGAGCTGGGCTGAGGTCCGGTCTCAGAACCGGGCTCAGGACTCGTTCAGCTCCCAGAGCAGCAGCTCGGCGGGTGCCAGGGCCGCCAGCTCCAGACCGTCCGCGTCGGTGATGCGCGCCGCGTCGCCCGGGGCCAACTCCGCATCTCCCAGGCGGACTTCGCCCCGCACCACATGCACGTACACCGCGGGCGCGTCCGGCACCGCCGTGCGCTCGCCCCGGCCCAGGCGGCGGACATGCAGCAGCGCGCCCGCCTCGGGGAGTGCGTACGGCGTCGAGTCAGCGATGCCGCGCACGATCTCGTACGCCGGATCGCCGCCCGGCGCCAGCGGTGCGAGCCACATCTGGACGAAGGTCAGCGGCGCGTCCGCGTCATTGCGCTCCACATGGCGGACGCCGTCCGCGGAGCTGAGCCGCTGGACGTCGCCGGGCCGGACGACGGTCGCACGGCCCGTCGAGTCGCGATGGGTCAGCTCGCCCTCGACGACCCAGGTGACGATCTCGGTGTGGCTGTGCGGATGCTCGTCGAAGCCGGCACCGGGATCGAGGCGTTCCTCGTTGCAGGCGAGGATCGCACCGAAGCGCAAGTTGTCGGGGTCGTAGTGCCGCCCGAAGGAGAAGGCGTGCAGGGATTCGATGCCCGAGGCGGGGTCGCCACCGCGGAAGCGGCCGGCGGAGCGCCGTACGTCAATCACGGGTCCACCGTAGTCCGAGACGGCGGCCCGACGGACGTACCCGAGCCCCGCCACTCCGCTCACCCGTCCCGATAAGGCACTCTTGTCCCCGTGCCCGAACCTGCAGCGAACTCCGCCCACCCGCATACCGCGACCCTGCGCCGACTGGAGCAGTCCTCCGGCCGGCTCGCCGCGAACGCCATCGCCCGCATGGACGAGACGCTGCCGTGGTACCGCGCGATGCCCCCGGAGAACCGGTCGTGGATCGGCCTTGTCGCCCAGGCCGGTATCGCCGCGTTCACCGAGTGGTTCCGGCATCCGGAGACCCCGCAGGCGATCTCGACCGACGTTTTCGGCACCGCTCCGCGCGAGCTGACCCGCGCGATCACCCTGCGCCAGACCGTCGAGATGGTGCGCACCACCATCGAGGTCATGGAGTCGGCGATCGAGGAGGTCGCGGCGCCGGGTGACGAGTCCGTACTGCGCGAGGCCCTGCTCGTCTACGCACGCGAGATCGCCTTCGCGACCGCCCAGGTGTACGCGCAGGCAGCCGAGGCCCGCGGCGCCTGGGACGCCCGGCTCGAATCGCTGGTCGTGAACGCCGTACTGTCCGGCGAGGCCGACGAGGGCGCCGTCTCCCGCGCCGCCGCGCTCGGCTGGAACTCCCCCGAGCATGTCTGCGTCATCCTCGGCACCGCACCCGACGGCGACAGCGAACTCACCGTCGAGGCCATCCGCCGGGCCGCCCGGCATGCCAAGCTCCAGGTCCTCACCGGAGTCCTCGGCGACCGGCTCGTCGTCATCGCGGGCGGCAGCGACAACCCGCTCCAGGTCGCCAAGGCCCTGATCGGACCTTATGCCGCGGGTCCCGTGGTCGCGGGGCCCGTCGTGCCCGACCTGCTCGCCGCCACCAAGTCCGCGCAGGCCGCGGCCGCCGGGCTCAAGGCATGTTTCGCCTGGCAGGACGCCCCCCGCCCGGTCCTCGCGGACGATCTGCTGCCGGAACGCGCGATCGCCTCGGATCCGGCCGCGCGGGAGCAGTTGGTGGAGGAGATCTACAGACCGCTGGAAGAAGCGGGGTCGGCACTTCTGGAAACCTTGAGCGTCTATCTAGAGCAGGCGAGTAGTCTCGAGGGCGCTGCAAGGATGCTCTTCGTCCACCCCAACACCGTGCGCTACCGGCTGCGACGTGTGACCGACGTCACCGGATGGTCACCCTCCGATGTACGCTCCGCGTTCACCCTGCGGATCGCGCTCATTCTGGGGCGTCTGGCCGACGCGGATTCGCAGCCCTAGACTTTTGTAGTAAGCCCACAATTCCCCTGACGTTTCTTGGTCCCTGTCCCCACGGGCGGTTGGAGCCGTCCACAAGAGAAAGTGTGAGGGTGCTCGTACTCGTCGCTCCCGGCCAAGGCGCTCAGACGCCCGGCTTCCTGACTCCCTGGCTCGACCTCCCCGGCGCCGCCGACCGCATTGCGGCCTGGTCCGACGCCATCGAGTTCGACCTTGCCCACTACGGCACGAAGGCCGACGCGGACGAGATCCGCGACACCGCCGTGGCACAGCCGCTCCTGGTCGCCGCGGGCCTGCTCTCGGCCGCTGCGCTCGGTGACGTACGCCCCGGCGCCGTCGCAGGTCACAGCGTCGGCGAAATCACCGCGGCCGCGTTCGCCGGTGTCCTCGACGAGGTCGCCGCGCTCGGCTTCGTCCGTACGCGCGGACTGGCCATGGCCGAGGCCGCCGCGGTCACCGAGACCGGCATGTCGGCCGTCCTGGGCGGCGACCCCGACCAGGTCATGGCCCATCTCGAAAGCCTCGGCCTGACCGCGGCCAACGTGAACGGCGCCGGCCAGATCGTCGCCGCCGGCACCGCCGAGCAGCTCGCGGCACTGGCCGAGAACAAGCCGGAGAAGGCCCGCGTCATCGCACTGAAGGTGGCCGGCGCGTTCCACACGCACCACATGGCGCCCGCGGTCGCGACACTCCAGGAGGCCGCCGAGAACCTCACGGTCTCCGACCCGGTCCTGCCGTACATCTCGAACAAGGACGGCCGTACGGTCTCCACCGGCGACCAGGTCATCGCCCGGCTGGTCGGCCAGGTCGCCAACCCGGTCCGCTGGGACCTGTGCATGGAGACCTTCAAGAATCAGGGCGTCAGCGCCCTGATCGAGGTCTGCCCCGGCGGCACGCTCACCGGCCTCGCCAAGCGCGCCCTGCCCGGCGTGCAGACGCTCGCGCTCAAGACCCCCGACGACCTCGACGCGGCCCGCACGCTCGTCGCCGAGCATTCAGCCTGACAAGGAGCCGTAGCGCATGTCGACGAAGATCAAGCCCAGCCAGGGCGCCCCGTACGCACGCATCATGGGTGTCGGCGGCTACCGCCCCATCCGGGTCGTGCCGAACGAGGTGATCCTCGAGACGATCGACTCCTCCGACGAGTGGATCCGCTCGCGCTCGGGCATCGCGACGCGCCACTGGGCCTCGCCCGAGGAGACCGTGAGCGCGATGTCCGTGGAGGCGGCGGGCAAGGCGATCGCCGACGCCGGGATCACCCCGGAGCAGATCGGCGGCGTCATCGTCTCCACCGTCTCGCACTTCAAGCAGACCCCGGCCATCGCCACCGAGATCGCGGACAAGATCGGCGCGGTCAAGCCGGCGGCGTTCGACATCTCCGCGGGCTGTGCCGGTTTCGGCTACGGCCTCACGCTCGCCAAGGGCATGGTCGTCGAAGGCTCGGCGCAGTACGTACTGGTCATCGGCGTCGAGCGGCTGAGCGACCTGACCGACCTGGAGGACCGCGCGACGGCCTTCCTGTTCGGTGACGGCGCGGGCGCGGTCGTCGTCGGCCCCTCCAAGGACCCGCAGATCGGCCCGACCGTCTGGGGCTCGGAGGGCGACAAGTCCGACACCATCAAGCAGACCGTGCCGTGGGACGACTACCGCAACGGCACCGTCGAGAAGTTTCCCGCGATCACGCAGGAGGGCCAGGCGGTCTTCCGCTGGGCCGTGTTCGAGATGGCGAAGGTCGCCCAGCAGGCGCTGGACGCGGCCGGAATCAGCGCGGACGACCTGGACGTCTTCATCCCGCACCAGGCCAATATGCGGATCATCGATTCGATGGTGAAGACTTTGAAACTGCCGGAGCACGTCACGGTCGCCCGTGACGTGGAAACCACCGGCAACACCTCGGCCGCCTCGATCCCGCTCGCAATGGAGCGGCTCCTGGCGACCGGACAGGCCAAGAGCGGCGACACCGCGCTCGTCATCGGCTTCGGGGCGGGTCTCGTCTACGCAGCCACGGTCGTTACCCTCCCCTAGGCAACCGGATCTTCCGGACGCCACACCCTCTGATACAACACCGAAGGAGCGCCACATGGCCGCCACTCAGGAAGAGATCGTCACCGGTCTCGCGGAGATCGTCAACGAGATCGCCGGCATCCCGGTAGAGGACGTCCAGCTGGACAAGTCCTTCACCGACGACCTGGACGTCGACTCGCTGTCCATGGTCGAGGTTGTCGTCGCCGCCGAAGAGCGCTTCGACGTCAAGATCCCGGACGACGACGTCAAGAACCTGAAGACTGTCGGCGACGCCGCGGACTACATCGCCAAGCACCAGGCCTGAGCCTGAATCGCGTTTGTCGCCACCCGGCGGTGGCGCCGTGAAAATTCAGCACCCCCTACACGTGGAGAAAGAATTCCTGTGAGCTCGACCAATCGCACCGTGGTCGTCACCGGTATCGGCGCAACCACACCGTTGGGTGGCGACAGCGCATCGACCTGGGAGGGTCTGCTCGCCGGGCGCTCCGGAGTGAAGCCGCTCGAGGGCGAGCGCTTCGCCGAACTCCCGGTCCGGATCGCCGCACCCGCGGCGGTCGACCCGGGCGAGGTCCTGCCGCGCCCGCTCGCCCGCAAGCTGGACCGCTCGGCGCAGTTCGCGCTGATCGCGGCCCGCGAGGCATGGGCGGACGCCGGCTACGGCGCACCGGCCGGTGAGGACGTCAACGTTCTCCCCGAGCGTCTGGGCACAGTCATCGCCTCCGGCATCGGCGGCGTGACGACTCTGCTCGACCAGTACGACGTGCTCAAGGAGAAGGGCGTACGCCGCGTCTCCCCGCACACCGTGCCCATGCTCATGCCGAACGGCCCCTCCGCCAACGTCGGCCTGGAGGTGAACGCCCAGGCGGGCGTGCACACTCCGGTCTCCGCCTGTGCGTCGGGTGCCGAAGCGATCGGCTACGCGGTGGAGATGATCCGCACCGGCCGCGCCGACGTCGTGGTCGCCGGCGGCACCGAGGCGGCCATCCACCCGCTGCCCATCGCGGCGTTCGCCAACATGATGGCGATGTCCAAGAACAACGACGAGCCCGAGAAGGCCTCCCGTCCGTACGACACGGCCCGTGACGGCTTCGTCCTCGGCGAGGGCGCGGGCGTCGTCATCCTGGAGTCGGCCGAACACGCCGCCAAGCGCGGTGCGAAGGTCTACTGCGAGGTGCTGGGCCAGGGCCTGTCCGCGGACAGCCACCACATCGCGCAGCCCGAGCCGACCGGCCGCGGCATCGCCACCGCGATGCAGAACCTGCTGGACGCGACGGACCTCAAGCCGTCCGAGGTCGTGCACCTCAACGCGCACGCCACGTCGACTCCGCAGGGCGACATCGCCGAGATCAAGGCCCTGCGCAAGGTCCTGGGCGACGATCTCGACCATGTCGCGGTGTCCGCCACGAAGTCGATGACCGGCCATCTGCTGGGCGGCGCGGGCGGCATCGAGACGGTCGCCACGGTGCTCGCGCTGTACCACCGCACGGCACCGCCGACGATCAACATCGACGACCTCGACGAGGCGGTCGACGCGGACATCGTGCGCGGCGAGCCCCGCAAGCTCCCCCAGGGCACGATCGCGGCGATCAACAATTCGTTCGGCTTCGGCGGCCACAACGTGGTTCTGGCGTTCCGTACCGTCTGAGTTTCCGTACGCACCCGAAAGGGCCCCCACCGCGTGGTGGGGGCCCTTTCGGCTACGTCGTTCAGACGACCTGGTGCAGCCAGCGGACCGGTGCGCCCTCCCCTGCGTACCGGAACGGCTCCAGTTCGTCGTCCCACGGCTTGCCCAGCAGCTTGGCGATCTCCGCCTCCAGCTCCGTCTCGCCCTGCACCGACCGCGCCAGCGCCGCGCGCAGCCGGTCCTCGGGGATCAGGATGTCGCCGTGCATCCCGGTGACGGCGTGAAAGATGCCGAGTTCGGGCGTGGCGCTGTAGCGCTCGCCCTCCGCCGTGGAGCAGGGCTCGGCGGTCACCTCGAAGCGCAGCAGCTGCCAGCCGCGCAGCGCCGAGGCGAGCTTGGAGGCCGTGCCCACCTCGCCCTGCCAGGAGAATTCGGCTCTCCAGGTGCCGGGCGATGCCGGCTGCCGGATCCAGTCGAGCTGGACGCGCACGCCAAGAACACTCGCGACCGCCCATTCGACGTGCGGGCACAGCGCGCGAGGTGCGGAGTGAACGTACAGAACGCCACGTGTCGTCACCGGGACCTCCAGTGTGGGACGAGGATCGTCTTCCCAGCGGCCTCAGTAAACAGCATCGGGAGTCAAACTCCACAAAAGGGACAGCATGTGACGTGATGTAATTTACTGGGGCCGATGGGCTCGGTGCCTCTGGGTCGACGGGAAAAAGCTACCGTGAGTAGGTGGCTGACGGGTGACGTAATGTCGGTCCCGGGGCCCGTACGTACCAAGCTTTCACTCGGCAGGACGTCTGGGACCGTTGATGCGGAGGGGAACTGGGGATGCGGGAGACACGTCGGACGCGCCGCTCGCGCAGGGCGGCGGGGGCCCTGACGGCGGCTTTCCTCCTGATGACCGGCGCACTGACGGGCTGTGACTCCTCGTCGGACCCGAACGCGCACGGATCGCCCGCCAAACGGCGGCCCTCCCCCACCCCCGTCTGGGACCGCAGCCCGGACTCGATCGCCGCGGTCGGCGACTCCATCACCCGCGGTTTCGACGCGTGTGTGGTGCTTTCCGACTGCCCGGAAGTGTCCTGGGCGACCGGCACGGACACGAAGGTACGCAGCCTGGCGATGCGCCTGATCGGCGAACCCGCGATCGCCGAGCGCAGCTGGAACTACGCCCGCTCGGGGGCCGATGTCGCCGACCTGCCCGAGCAGATGGCACAGGCGGCGGCGAAGAACCCCGAGCTCGTGACGGTCATGGTCGGCGCGAACGACGCGTGCGCGGACTCGGCGGAGAGAATGACGACGGTAGAGAACTTCCGCCGGTCCTTCGAGGACGCACTGAAGCAGCTGCGGCGTACGGCACCGAAGACCCAGGTGTACGTGTCGAGCGTGCCGGACCTCAAACGGCTGTGGTCGGCCGGGCGCGGCAATCCGCTGGGCAGGCAGATCTGGAAGCTGGGCATCTGCGCGTCGATGCTGGGCGACGCGGACGACGTGAGCACGAGGGCGCAGGCGCGGCGGGCCCGGGTACAGGACCGGGTCGTCGCGTACAACGAGGTGCTGAAGGCCGTCTGCGGAAAGGACCCGCGGTGCCGTTACGACGGCGGGGCGGTGTTCGACTTCCGCTTCAGCGGCGAGCAGTTGAGCCGGTGGGACTGGTTCCACCCGAGCAGGGACGGCCAGGAACGGCTGGCGGAAATCGCCTACCGCAACGTGACGTCGGCGAAGCCGCCGGCTTGACCCGGGTTCCCCTACCCGGGAACAGGCCCGCGGCCCGTCGCGCTGCGGGCCGATGTGGTTGAGGGAGAACATGATGGCGGAAAGTGGCGTGCTCGGCGCCTTGTTGACCGGGTGGCCTGAGGCTCTTGGGGCCCGCGCGGCCGAAGTGACGTACTGGCCAGGGTGGTTGGGCGGCGGCGATACTTCCGCCACCCGACGGAAGGAATCTCGTGTCCCGGATACGCATCCGCCTGCACGTAGTTGGCGCCGCCCTCGTCACCCTCACGCTCGCCGGTTCACCTCTCGCCGCGGCCGAGCCCGCACCGGCTTCACCCTCCACGGTGGAGGAACAGCGGCTCGACCGCGCCGTGCCCCAGGAGATCCTGCGGCGCAGCGGATTCGACGCCGTGGCACAGCGGTTCGCGGACGCGCTTGCCGGGGCGCGGACGTACCGGCAGGCCGAGCGGGCCGTCGTACGCCAGGGCTCACAGCTGTGGGACCGGGCCGTCGACCGCGCCCAGGGCCGCGGCCCCGCTCTCGGTGATCTCAGCCGGGACGACGACCGGCCGCTGTACTGGGCGCGGCTCGGCATGACCCGCGAACTGCGGCAGTGGCAGCCGGAGTTCGGGCTTTCCGAGAGCCAGCGGACTCGGCTCCTCGACCGGCTCGAACGCTCCTCACGCGGCCAGGACTCGATGAACCTCCCCGCAGGCAAGGGCATCAAGCGCATCGTGATGACGGGCTTCGACCCCTTCACGCTGGACCGTGACATCCGTATCAGCAACCCGTCCGGGGCGACGGCGCTGGCGCTGGACGGTACGTGGATCCGTACGTCGGACGGCCCGGCCCGTATCGAGACGGCGGTCTTCCCGGTGCGCTGGCAGGACTTCGCGGACGGCACGGTCGAGCGGACACTGCGCCCGCAGCTTCCAAAGGCGGATCTGTTCACGACGGTGAGTCAGGGCCGGGTCGGCCGTATCGACATCGAGCGCACGAACGGGGCATGGCGGGGCGGGTTCGGCGACAACGAGAACGTCTCGCGTACGGAGACGGTGCCGGTGGCCGACCCGGCGTCGCAGCCGCAGTGGACGACGACGACGCTTCCGTACAAGGCGATCGTCGGGGCGCAGACGGGGCGCTTCCCGGTGTACGACAACACGACGGTGACGGAGATCCCGGCGGGCGGCTCGGCCCCGGTGGTCCGCCCCGACGGCCCGACGGCGGGCTCGACAGCGCGGGCCGGGGGCGGGGGCGACTACCTGTCGAACGAGATCGCGTACCGGGCGACGCTGCTGCGGGACCGGCTGGGGCTGAAGATCCCGGGGGGTCATGTGCACACGCCGGTACTGCAGTTCGGGCCGGAAAACACGACGGAGGTGACGGACCCGGAGTTCGTCAGGAACCGGCTGGACATCATCGCGCAGGTCCGCGCGATCATTCGCGTGGCGGCGGAGTCGTCCGAGTAATCCCGGGGCTCCGCCCCGGACCACGCTCCTCAAACGCCGGAGAGGCTGAAAATCAGCCTCGCCGGCGTTTGAGGCGTGGGGGTCGGTGGGGTGGGGAACAAGCCATTATTGGTACCGGGTTCGCCATGTACCGTTCAAGCGCGCGTCGTCCCGCGGTTCGCCGCCCGCTGTTCTACGCGCGCAGAATCGACGCCCGCACCGCCTCTCCCCACCCCTCACGGAGGTACTGCCGGATGCTCGGATTCCGAGGTTCCAGAAGGTCCAACAGCTCCAGAAGACCCGGTCGCGGACTCGTCAGCGCCCTCGCCGTCTTCGCCGCCCTCGTCGCCGGAACCACCGTTCAGGCCGCCACCGCCCCCGCCGCCGTCGCCGCCACTCCCCACCGGGTTCTCTTCGACAACAGCAAGGCCGAGACCGCCGGCAACGCCGACTGGATCATCGGTACCAGCCAGCCCGACCCGCTGGGGCAGGACGCGACGCCCTCCGCGGAGACCGACTGGACCGGCGCGATCTCCGCCTGGGGTGTCGCGCTGCAGAAGACCGGCAACTACCAGCTCAAGACGCTGCCTTCCGGCAACAGCATCACGTACGGCACCACCGCCGCGCTCGACCTGCAGAACTTCGACACCTTCGTGCTGCCCGAGCCGAACGTCCTGCTCAGCGCGGCCGAGAAGACCGCGGTCATGAAGTTCGTGCAGAACGGCGGCGGGCTCTTCCTGGTCTCCGACCACACCGGGGCCGACCGCAACAACGACGGCTACGACGCAGTCGAGGTCATCAACGACCTGATGAGCAACAACAGCGTCGACAGCACCGACCCGTTCGGGTTCTCCGTCGACACGCTGTCCGTCTCCACCAACAACCCGCGCGCCATCAGCGACACCACCAACCCGGTGCTCAACGGCCCCTTCGGCAAGGTCACCGGCAGCATCATCCGCAGCGGTACGACCGTCACGCTCAAGCCCGCCGACAATCCGGCCGTCAAGGGCCTGGTCTACCGCACGGGTTACTCGGGCAACACCGGCGTCTTCTTCGCCACCAGTACCTTCGGCAGCGGCCGGGTCGCGGTCTGGGGCGACAGTTCGCCCATCGACGACGGCACCGGCCAGTCCGGGAACACCCTCTACGACGGCTGGAACGACACCGCGGGCACCAACGCCGCGCTCGCCCTCAACGCCACCGAGTGGCTGTCCGGCGGCACGGGCGGCGGAGGCGGCGGTGGCGGCACCTGCACCGCCGCCCAGCTCATCGCCAACCCCGGTTTCGAGTCCGGCGCCGCCTCCTGGTCCGCGACCGGCGGCGTCATCACCACCGACAGCGGTGAGGCCGCCCGTACCGGCTCCTACAAGGCCTGGCTGAACGGCTACGGCTCCGCGCACACCGACACCCTGTCCCAGGCGGTGACCATCCCGTCCGGCTGCACCAGTGCGACCCTCAGCTTCCATCTGCACATCGACACCGCCGAGACGACCACGAGCACGGCCTACGACACCCTCAAGGTCCAGGTCCTGAGCAGCAGCGGCACGGTCCTGTCCACGCTCGCCACGTACTCCAACCTCAACGCGGCGAGCGGCTACACCCAGCGCAGCTTCAACCTCGGCGCGTACGCCGGGCAGAGTGTCACGCTCAAGTTCACCGGCACGGAAGGCTCCCAGCTGCAGACGTCGTTCGTCGTCGACGACGCGGCGCTCAATGTGAGCTGAGGCCGACGGCGGTCTCCCCCAGCACGGCACCTGGGGGAGACCGTGTCCGATGATGGGACGCATGAAGACAGCGGCAGGGCAGTTCACACCCGTACCCGGTGACATCGAGGCCAACGTCCGTTCCATGTCCGCCCTGATCCGGGCGGCGTCCGCGCAGGACGCACGGCTCGTCGTCTTCCCCGAGCTGGCGGTGACGGGCTACGAGCTGAAGCTGATCGCCGATAACCCGGAGCTGTGTGTGGCGCCGGACGATCCACGTCTTGAGCCGGTCAGGGACGCGTGCCGCGCCACCTCCACCGCGGCGGTCGTCAACTGCGCGGCCCGCACCCCCGGCGGACGGCCCACCATCGCCTCGCTCGCCCTCGGCCCGAACGGCGAACTGCTCGCCCGCTACGACAAGCTGCATCCGTACGGGGACGAGCTCGACCTCTTCGAGGCCGGCACCGAGGACGGACGGTTCACGCTCGACGGCGTACGGTTCGCGATGACGATCTGCTACGACAACCGCTTCCCGGAGCTCGCCGAGCGGGCCCGCGCCGACAACTGCCGGGCATATGTGGCAAGTTCGGCCCTCGAAGTGGGCAATGACTCGTTCGAATCGGTCTACCCCGTCCGGGCCCGGGACAACGGGCTGTATGTGCTCCTCGCGAATCCGGTGGGCCGGAGCGAGGCCGGGGAGTGCGGGGGTGGCAGCGCGATCTGGGGTCCGGACGGTGCGCTGCTCGCCACGGCGGGCGCGGAGACGCCGGGCTTGGCGGTGGCGGAGCTCCGGTTGTAGGGCGCGCTCCTCAAACGCCGGAGGGGCTGAAATGTGCGGCAGGGCCGCACATCCAGCCCCTCCGGCGTTTGAGGAGCGGGGGTCCGGGGGCAGAGCCCCCGGTTACGGGAAGGGGCGGGGTGGGGAACAGCCCGCCGCAGGCGACCCGCACCCCGCACGCCTACCCCTTGTTCAGGCTGAACGGCGCCCGCGCCCCCGGCGCCTCGTCCTCGTCCCGCGGCGCCACCAGGTCCCGCACCATCAGCGTCGCCCCCGCCACCGCCCCCGGCATCAGGAACACCGCGACGAACGGCACCAGGAACGCCAGCGTGAGCGGAACCCCGAAGCCGAGGGTGAGCAGCCTGCGGCCGCGCAGCAGAGCGAGGCGTTCCTTGAGCTCGATTCCGCGCCGCTGGAGGGCGACCGCGGTGAGCTCCTCGGCGAGGAAGAAGCCCGAGACGCAGAAGCCGATCACCGGGACCACGGTCTGGCCGACGACCGGGACGAAGCCGAGGGCGAAGAGCAGGACTCCGTACAGCACGACACGCGTCAGGACCCGCAGCGAGTCGCGGGCGGAGATCCACAGCTCCCGCCACAGCGGCAGCCCGGACTCGGGTACGTCTCCGCCTTCGGTGCGGTCGACCTGCTCGGACAGCGACTCGTAGAAGGGCTGGCCGATCAGCAGGGTCACCGCGGTGAAGGTGATCACCGCGGTGAACAGCCCGAAGCCGACGACGAGGGCCGTCAGGAAACCGCGGAACAGGCCCTGCCAGGGCGAGGACCAGTCGTCGGCGAAGGGTGTCGCCCATGCCGTGAGATCGTCGGCGCCGTAACCGAGTCCGACCAGCGCGGCCGCGTACAGGACCATGGCCACAAGCCCGGGCAGCAGCCCGAAGCCGAACCACCGGCCGTGCCCGGTGACCCAGCGCTGTCCCTTGACCAAGTAGCCGAAGCCCACCCCAAGATCACGCATGGGGCTCAGCCTATCGGGGGCCTCTTGTTGCCGGGCAGTCGGATCCGGTAGACCCCTGCGTACTGATCGTTGTGCTGTTCGATTTTTCGACACCATGGAGGCACGTACGCATGGGCATTCCCCGACCCGCCCTGGCCGCCACGGCGGCGCTCGCCGGTGCGCTGTTACTCGCGCCGCCGCCCGCGACCGCCGTTCCCGGCGCACCGGGTCGCGACTCTCCGCATCCCGTACGCGAAGGGGGCGGACGCGACGCCGAGGTCGCGAGGACTCCCCTCTCGGCCGCCGTCAATGCCCTGCGGACCGGAACAGGAACGACCCCCGGGCTCGCGAAGAACGGCGGTTATCCGCGGCGCACCGTCCTCGACGTACCGCCCGTGAACCCGGCCGACAAGTCGATAAAGCTGGGGCTCGCGCCGTACCACTCGCTCGCACCGAGGCTCAACGCCCTGCAGAAGCTGGGCGACCGGGTGAGCGTCGAGGTCGCCGGGCACTCCGCCGGCGGACACGAGCTGTATCTCGTCACCGTCACCGCGCCCGAGAGCTCCGGGCAGGCGCGCGAGCAGGAGCGGATGCGGGAGCGCATCGAGAACTCCCCCGCCGCCGCGGCCAAGGACAGGCGCATCAAGGCCTCGTACAAGACGCCGGTGTTCATCAACAACAACATCCACGGCAACGAGTGGGAGGGCACGGACGCCGCCCTGCGCCTCATCGAGCGGCTGGCGAAGGCCAAGGACGCGACGACCCGCGAGCTGCTGTCGAAGAACCGCGTCCATCTCAATGTGACGGCCAACCCGGACGGCCGCATCGCCGGAACCCGTACAAATGCCAACGGCTTCGACCTGAACCGCGACTTCATTACGGGATCCCAGCCCGAGGCGCGCGCCATCCGGCAGATCGCCATCGACAAGCAGCCGGCTCTCATGCTCGATCTGCACGGCTACGTCAACGGCACGCTGATCGAGCCGACGACCCCGCCGCACGGCGAGAACTACGAGTACGACCTCTTTCTGAAGAACGCCTACGCCAACGCGCTCGGAATGGAGAAGGCGGTCAACGGGCTCGGCTACACGCCCGCGAAGGACGGCGTCGAGCCCGCGGTCATCCCCTTCCGGGACCAGCAGGAGGGCTGGGACGACTGGCCCCCGATCTTCACCCCGCAGTACATGCCCTTCCAGGGCGCGGTCGCCGCGCACACCGTCGAGTTCCCGATGGCGGTCAACAACGAGGAGTACGACTCGCTGCCGGTGGCCGAACTGCGCCGCCGGGCCGCGATCAACACCGCCGTCGCGGGCGCGGCGATGCGCGCGACCCTCGACTACACGCGCACGCACCGTACTTCGGTGATCGCCGACCAGATCGAGACCTTCCGGCGGGCCGCGGCGGGCGAGGCGCAGCGGCCGGTGTCGGAGAAGACCGTGCCGGGTGTGCCGGGCATCGGTCCCGAGGATGTGTACACGACGACCTTCCCGCGCGCGTATGTCATTCCGGCCGGTCGGGGTCAGAGGTCGGCCACCGCGGCGGCAAGACTCGTGGACCATCTGGTCGCCAATGACGTACGGGTGGTGCGGGCGCTGCTGCCCTTCCGGCTCGCGGGCCGCGTCTACCCGGCGGGTTCGTATGTCGTCGACATGCACCAGCCCAAGCGCGCCATCGCCAATGTGATCCTGGCCGAGGGCCGGGACATCAGCGCGGATGTCGCCACGATGTATGACATCTCGGGCTGGAGTCTCGGGCTGCTGTGGGGCGCGAGGGTCGACAAGGCCGCCACGGGCGAACTGCGCGTCGTGGGCCGCCCGGTGCATGCCGCGGCACCCACCGGCCATGTCGCCCCCTTCGGGGACCTGCGACTGCGGCTCGACGACCCGAAGGAGATCGCCGCGCTCAACTCCCTGCTCGCGCAGGGCGTGCGGGTGCGGCGTGCGGCGGACGGCTCGGCGGTGGTGCCCGGTTCGGCCCGCGGGGTGGCGTCGGTGCTCGCCGATCGCCTCGGGGTGGCTTTTCCGGCGACCAGGGAGAAGGGCACGGCGCTGCTGAAGCGGACCCGGGTGGCGGCGGCGGTGACGGCGGGTGAGCTGTTCGCGCTGCGCGAGATGGGCTTCGAGGTCCGGCCGGTGTCGACGGCCGCGCTCAACGCGGGCTACGACTGGTCGACCACGGACGCGCTGTATGTGTCGAGCGGTCTGGAGTACGGGAGTCTGAACCCGAAGGCCCGCGGCGCGCTGGGCGCCTTCCTCGAGCGCGGCGGCGGTGTCGTGGGGCTCGGCGCGGGCGGCGCCGCCTTCAACGCCGGCGCGGGACTGCTCGCCGCCAGGCCGGTGGCGGGCAACGGCGATGCCAACGGCGTGGTCCGGGTGGCCAATGCGGCCGGCAGCCCGGTCACCGGCGGCGCGCTCGCGCACACCTTTGTCTACTCGCCGCTCTGGTTCACCGGCCTGGGCCCGGGCGTGCGGGTCGAGCAGTCGTACGCCGCCGGGAACCCGCTCGTCGCGGGCCACTGGCGTACGACGGACGACGGCAAGGGCGGCCCGAAGGACGCTGCCGGACAGGCGTCGATCGTCAGCGGCATCAGCGCCAAGGGCGCGCCGGTGGTGCTGTTCGGCACCGAGCCGCTGTTCCGCGACCACCCCAAGGGGGTGTTCGCACAGGTCGGCCGGGCGCTGCTGACGCGTTGAGCAGGCAAAGGCTGACGCACTGAGCATGCGAAGAGGGCCGCACCCCCGCCGGGGTGCGGCCCTCTCGTATGGCGTGACGCGATCAGACCGCGAGGTCGACCGTGATGTTGCCGCGGGTCGCCTTGGAGTACGGGCAGACCTGGTGGGCCTTCTCGATCAGGTCCCTGGCGGTGGCGGCGTCGACGTTCGGTATCGTCGCGGAGATCTTGACGATGATCCCGAAGCCCTCGTCGTTCTTGCCGATGCCGACCTCGGCGGTGACCGTCGAGCCGGAGATGTCGGCCTTCTCCCGGCGGGCGACGACACCCAGCGCACCCTGGAAGCAGGCGCTGAAACCGGCGGCGAAGAGCTGCTCCGGGTTGGTGCCCGCGCCGGAACCGCCCATCTCCTTCGGCGGGTTGACGACCACATCGAGCTGACCGTCGTGCGTGGCGACCCGGCCGTCACGGCCGTTCTCCGCGGTGGCGACGGCGGTGTAGAGGACGTCGGAATGCTGGATGGACATGAAGAGATTTCCTCCTGCTGGTTCACCGCGGCTCGCGCCCACGACCGCGGCGGCTGAGGTCGAGACTACTGGGTGAGCGAAACGATCATCTTGCCGGTGTTCTCACCGCGCAGCAGGCCGAGGAACGCGTCGTAGCCGTTCTCGATGCCCTCGACGACCGTCTCGTTGTACTTGAGCTCGCCGGAGGCGATCCAGCCCGCGACGTCACGGACGAACTCCGGCTGGAGGTCCTTGTGGTCGTTCACGAGCATGCCCTGCAGACGCAGCCGCTTGCCGATGACCATGGCCAGGTTGCGCGGGCCGGGCGTCGGCTCGGTGTTGTTGTACTGGGCGATCATGCCGCAGATGGTCGCGCGGCCCTGCACGTTGAGCGAGGAGATCGCGGCCTCCAGGTGGTCCCCGCCGACGTTGTCGAAGTAGACGTCGATGCCGTCCGGGGCGGCCTGCTTCAGCTGCTCGGCGACGGGGCCGTTCTTGTAGTTGAACGCCGCGTCGAAGCCGTACTCCTCGACGAGGAGCTTGACCTTGTCGTCGGATCCGGCCGAGCCGATGACCCGCGAGGCGCCCTTGAGCCTGGCCATCTGGCCGACCTGGCTGCCCACCGCACCGGCCGCGCCGGAGACGAAGACCGCGTCGCCCTCCTTGAAGGAGGCGACGTCGAAGAGACCGGCGTAGGCGGTGAGGCCGGTCATGCCCAGCACACCGAGGTACGTGGAGAGGGGGGCGAGGGAAGCGTCGACCTTGGTGGCGTACTGGGCGGGCACCTCGGCGTACTCACGCCAGCCGAGCCCGTGCAGTACGTGGTCGCCGACGGCGAAGCCCTCGGCGCTGGAGGCTATGACCTCGCCGACGGCGCCGCCCTCCATGGGGTGGTCGAGCTGGAAGGGCGGGGTGTACGACTTCACGTCGTTCATCCGGCCGCGCATGTACGGGTCGACCGAGAAGTAGTGGTTGCGCACGAGGATGCGGCCCTCGCCCGGCTCGGTCACTGGAGCCTCACGCAGAGCGAAGTCCTCAGCCTTGGGCCAGCCGTGCGGGCGGGCGATCAGGTGCCATTCACGACTGGACGTGGGAAGTGTGGACATGCTGCGTTCCTCCTAGAAAAAGCTTCACCATCTGAAACAACCATGCGCCTCGATATTTCATGTTGTCAAGTAACTGGGTATCCTGGTGCCCATGGCCACTGAACGCACAGACCCCCTGACCCGCGAAGTCGTCGAGCTCATCGGCACCGTCGTGGCCCGCTACTACACGGAGTACGAGCAGGCCGCGGCCAAACACTCGCTCACCGGGGCGCAGGCCCGGGTACTGGGACTGCTGGCCCTTGAGCCCCTGCCCATGCGGCAGGTCGCCCAGACACTGAAATGCGAGCCGTCGAACATCACCGGCATCGTCGACCGGCTGGAGGCGCGCGGCCTGGTGGAGCGGCGGCCCGATCCGGGCGACCGCAGGGTCAAGCTCGCCGCACCGACGGAGGAGGGCAAGGACACCGCGCGCCGGCTGCGGGAGTCGCTGGACTTCGCGCGCGAGCCGCTGGCCCAGCTCTCGGAGGAGGAGCGGACGGTACTGCGGGACCTGCTCAGGCGGATGCTGGGAGACCAGGCCCCCGCGGTGCCGTAAGAGCACGCCGCGTCAAGAGCACCCCGCGTTCTAGATGCACCACCAGAGGAACTGGTCGCACGTCTCGCTGGGGCTGGGGGTCGGAACCGGGTTCGGCGGAGGAGGCTCGCCGGGGTTCGACCCGGTCGGCTGCGCGGAGCCCGACGGCTGCGCACTGCCCGAGGGATCCGCGGCGGAGGACGAGGCGGACGGCGTGCCGGCCCGGCCGGACCCGGTCGCGGTCGGCTTTCCGGTGCCACTGCCACTGCCGCCCACGGCGGTACGGGTGGCCGTGCGCCTGGGGCGCGGGGAGCCGGACGAGGTCACCGGCGCGTCCGTCACCTCGTCGGGACCCTGCGGAGTCAGGCTGTCCGTCGGCTCCGGAGCGGGCTCCGTCTCGACGCTGTCCTCTTCCTTGACCGCGGTGGCCGCGCCGTCATCGCCCCCGCTCTCGTAAGCGAGCTCGGCGAGGCTCAGCGCACCCACTGCCAGGGCCAGGCCGACCGTGCCGAACAGCACCTTGCGGCCACGCCTCTTACGGGCCCGGCGCCCCGCAGGAGCTCTGCGGCGGGGAGCGGGCTGACGGCGCGAACGCCTGTGGCCCACGGGCTCGGACACCTCGTCGAGTTCGAAGACGGGGTCCGCCGCGGGCGCACTGGGGCTGAGATGCCGTAGCTCCTCGACGGGCGTGCCGCAGCCTGCGCAGGCCAGAGCGCCGTTGAGGTGCCGTTGACACTGGTGGCAGTAATCCATGGCGCCCGCAGATTATGCGGCCCGAGGGGACCAGTGGTGAATGACTCTGTGAGGGTTGTGTGTGGAATCTTCGACTCCGCGGCGGGTCGGCTTCGCGCGGTTGACGGCGCGTTCGAGCCGGTCAGCGGGGCAGGATGTCGGGCATGACCCCAGCCGCGCCTTTCGGGCCCCGCGACTTCCAACTGGTGCTGCTGCGCCGCATGGCCGACCACCAGCCGGGCCTCGTCGAGGACGCCCGCCACCAATTGGGAGCCTCGCTCGCCGAGATGCGCGAGGCCAACCGCCGCTGGCAGGCGATGGTCCGCGCGCCCAGAAGCCGCGGCGCGCTGGCCCGCTACCGCTCGGTGCTCGGCGAGCCGGAACGGGTCGTACGCCGCAGGATCGGCGATCTGGAGTGCGACGCGCTGCTGTGGCCCGTACCGCTCTGGCCCGATCTGCGCTTCGAGGTGCTGGCGGCCGGCGGCGGGGCGGTGTGGAACGAATGGCTGGTCCGCGCGCCCGGGGCGCCGGCTCCTTCACTGCGTACGGCGCAGGACCTGAAGCCGTGGTCGTGCACGGTGGACGAGGCGGCGAGGGCGTTCCCGCCCGCACGGCCGATGGAGGGCTCGGCTCCGACGCGGTGGCAGCTGGAGCTGACGCTTCCGGGCGGGGAGCGGTGCGTGGCGGAGTTCACGTGGGGACTGCTCCAGAGGCTGCGATAGGGGCCGTGGGGCCGGGACCCCCCGAACGGCGGAGCTGATCTGGCGGGTCGTCAGCTTTATACCCCCGACCGGCTCACCCAGCGCGCGCACCTCCCGCGGCGATCGCACGATGCGATCAGGTACCGCACTCGGGAGGATCCGCCGTGACCGTCAGCCTTGAGCAGTTGCGCCGTTGCCATGTCGCCGTCGACCTGGGAGCCGCGAGGACCAGGGTCTTCGTCAAGGGGGCCGGGCTCGTCGTCGACGAGCCGAGCGTCGCCGCCGTGAACACCCGCACCGGCGCGCTGATCGCCGTCGGTTCGTTCGCCGAGCAGATGACGGGCCGTACGCCCGACTACATCCGCGTCGCCCGCCCCGTCTCCGGCGGCACCGTCGTCGACATCGACATGGCCCAGCGGATGCTCCGTCACCTCCTCGGCGAGAAGCTCCGCCGCCAGCTGCGCCGCAAGCCCAGGCTGCGCGCCGCCGCCTGCACCCCGCACGACAGCGACCCGCTCGCCCAGCGGGCCGCCGTCGAGACCCTCGTCGGACTCGGCGCCCGCCGGGTCGAGCTCGTCGACACCCTGATCGCCGCGGCCGTCGGCTGCGGGCTGCCCGTGGAGCAGCCCGTCGCGACCATGATCCTGGTGTGCGGCGCGGCGACCACCCAGGTCGCCGTGCTCTCGCTCGGCGCGATCGTCACCGCCGAGCGGATCCCGGTGGGCGGCAACGCCATCGACCACGCGGTGATCCAGCACCTGCGCCACCAGCACGAGCTGATGCTGCCCAGCCAGTCGGTACGGCCCCTGCAACTCGCCCTGCACGGCAACGGCCTGACCCCTCATGGCCCGGCGTCCACCGAGATCCACGGCCGGGACGTGGCCACCGGCCTGGCCCGTTCGGTGCGCGTGGACACCGCTGCCGTACGCGATGCGATCCACACCCCGCTCACCTCCGTCCTCGACGGCATCGGCAAGGTGCTGCGGGACTGCCCGCCGGATCTGGTGGCCGATCTCGCCGACCGCGGGATCATGATGGTCGGCGGCAGCGCGCTGCTGCCGGGCCTGGACCAGATGCTGCGCGACGCGACCGGCATGCCGGTGCACATCGCCGAACGGCCCGACATCTGCGCCATCCTGGGCCTCGGTTCGATGCTGGAGGGCAAGATCCGGCCGCTGGTCCTCGATCCTCTCACCGGGGCCGAATGAAGGCCGGTCAGGGGCAGAGGACGCTCACCTGGCAGGTCCCCCGGTAGCGGCCCGCAGCGCGATCCGGGTGCTGGACTGGGCGACGCCCGCCTCTCGTTTGAGGGTGCGAAGCAGTGCGTCCAGTTCGGCGGGGTCGGCGGCTCTGGCCCGTACGAGATAGTCGTGCGCGCCCGTCACATGCACGACTTCGGTGATGCCGGGCAGCTTCAGCACGACCCGCTCGAACTCCTCGTTCGTCGTGTCGAGCCGGAGTGTGATGTCGATGAAGACGACGAGACCCGCGCGGGAGTCGGCGGTGGGGTCGACGATCGTGGTGAAGCCGCGGATGACGCCGTCGCGGAGCATCCGGCGCACGCGCTCGGCGGCGGCATTGGCGCTGAGGCCCACGCGTACGCCGAGATCGCGGTAGGAGATCCGCGCATCCTCTCGCAGCACACCGAGGATTTCGCTGTCGAGTCGGTCCATACGGCGATTGTCGCAGTACGAGGCGGAATGCGGCCGCGCCGATCACGGTCCGGGCCGGACAGTGTCCGCCATGAGTATGTGGACAACGGCGATGGCGGGCGCGGCGGCGGGCCTGGGAGTGGCGATGCCCCTGGGGGCGGTGGGCGTGCTGCTCATCCAGCAGGGCATGCGCGACCGCCGCGGAGCCGTGGCCGCCGCGGCCGCCGTCGCCGTCGTCGACTGCGCCTACGCCGCCGTGGCGACGGCATTGGGCCCTCTCGTCGCCTCCGCGCTCTCCGGTGTGGAGGCCTGGGTCCGGCTGGTGTCGGCCGCCGTGCTGGCGGTGATCGCGGTACGCGGGCTGCTCGCCTCGCGGCGCCCCCGCCCCGCCGTGGCGAGCGAGGGCGAGGGAGAGGGCACGGGGGCGGGCGAGGGACCGGTGCGGACCTTCACCCGGTTCGCCGCGATCACGCTGATCAACCCCACGACGGCGCTGTACTTCGCCGCCCTGACCACCGCTCAGGGGGCGACCCTGAGCACGGGCGCGGCGGGGGCGGTCTTCGTCGGCGCGGTGTTCCTCGCCTCGCTCGGCTGGCAGCAACTGCTGGTGGCGGCCAGCGGGTTCGCGGGCACGCGGATCTCGGACACCGCCCGGGCATGGACCTTCCGGATCGGGTACGGGCTGGTGGCCGTGTACGCGGTCAGGGTGGCGCTGCCGCTGCCTTGACGATCGTGCGCGCACGGGGCTGCGCGCTGATCATTGCCCCGTGCGCGCACGGTGAACACCTTCAGCGGTACTCGGGGTTGGGGAAGTCGAAGCGAAGTCCCGCATCCCAGCCGGAGCGCTGGTTGCCGTACGCCGGGATGCCGCCCGCGCGCTTGAGCATCGCGGCCATGTGCATCAGGTTCCAGGTCATGAAGGCGGTGTTGCGGTTGGTGAATTCGTTCTCCTGGGCGTGGGAGTCAGGATCCAGATACGAGGGCCCCGGACCCGCCTCACCGATCCACCCGGCGTCGGCCTGCGGCGGGATGGTGTACCCGAGGTGCTGCAGGCTGTAGAGAATGTTCATGGCGCAGTGCTTCACACCGTCCTCGTTCCCGGTGAGAAGAGCACCCCCGACCCGACCGTAATATGCGTACTGGCCCTGCTCGTTGAGGATGCCGGAGCATGCGTAGAGACGCTCGATCACCTGCTTCATCACGGAGCTGTTGTCGCCGAGCCATATGGGTCCGCACAGCACGAGAATGTCGGCCGCCATGACCCGCTCGTACAGCGACGGCCAGGCGTCGGCCTCCCAGCCGTGTTCCGTCATGTCGGGCCAGACACCGACGGCGATGTCGTGATCGACGGCGCGGATCACCTCGGTGGTGACACCGTTCTTCTCCATCATGGCGCGGCTCTTGTCGATGAGGCCCTCGGTGTGGCTGATCTCGGGCGAGCGCTTGAGCGTGCAGTTGACGAACAGCGCGCGCAGGTCGTCGAAGCGGTGCGGATTCTCGCTACGGTCCATCGTGGCCATGGTGATTCCTCGGGTCGCGGGGGAAGCTCCGGGTGAGTACCCCAGCGTGGCATCCGAGCGTGCCGTTACGGCCGGGACGCCCGCGGCGTCAGCGATTCGTAAGAAGGCGCACGACGGCGCTTGAACGGGTGTCATGGGCAGCGTGCAACTGCGCCTGTATCCAACGGCTTTCTCCGGTCGGCTCCATGACGCCCGCGACCGGCCGGCAGCCTGGCAGGCTGCGGCCGGTCTCTGCGGCAGGGGGTCAGGAGGCGACGCGCAGGACGAGCTTGCCGCGCGTGCGGCCGCTCTCGCCGCGGGTGTGGGCATCGGTGGCCTGCTCCAGCGGGAAGACCTCCTCGACCTCCACGCTCACCTCGCCGGCGTCGATGAGTTCGGCGATACGGGTGAGGGCCGGGCCGTCGGGCTCGACCAGGAAGGCGCTGGTGCGCAGCCCCCGGGACTCGGCCGCCTGGAGGAGTTCGGGCGAGACGCCGGCGGGGATCGCGACGATCAGTCCGCCGGGGCGCAGCACGTCGAGCGAACGGGTGCTGGTGTTGTCGTGCACGTCGCCGACGAGGTCGATGACGACGTCGATGTCCTTGGCGGCCTCCTCGAAGCGGACCGCGGTGTAGTCGATGAGTTCGTCGGCGCCGAGTGCGGTGAGCCAGTCGTGGCGGGCGCTGCTGGCGGTGCCGGTGACATGGGCGCCCAGGTGCTTGGCGAACTGGACGGCGAAGTGTCCGACGCCTCCGGCGGCGGCGTGGATCAGCACGCGCTGACCGGGGCGGATGTCGGCGGTGTCCACCAGGGCCTGCCAGGCGGTGAGGGCTGCCAGCGGTACGGCGGCGGCCTGCTCGTGGCTGATGCTCGCGGGCTTGCGGGCGAACTGCCGGGCGGGGGCGGTGACGTACTCGGCGTAGCCGCCGGCCGCGCGGGGGAACCACGGCATCCCGTAGACCTCGTCGCCGGCCTTGAGGGTGGTCACACCGAAGCCGGTCTCCTCCACGACGCCGGAGACGTCCCAGCCCAGGGTGAACGGCGGCTCGCCGAGCACCCCGGCCATGCCGCCGCCGCCCCGGGTCTTCCAGTCGACCGGGTTGATCCCCGCGGCGTGCACCCGCACCAGGACCTCGGTCGGCAGCGGCACGGGCCGGGGCACCTCCTCCACCCGCAGGACGTCGGAGCCGCCGAAGGTGTGCTGCACCACCGCGCGCATCGAGGACATGAGTCGTCTCCCTTGAAACCAAACCAGCCGAAAGGCCACTTATCGGCCCCCGGTCCAGCGGGCTTGACCGTATCCCCAGGGAGGTAGTTACCATCAAGGGAATCTACTTCCCAATGGGAAGCATGCTGCTGAGGAGCGTTCCCGTGACCACCGACTGCCAGACCGGGCAGCACGCCCACCACGATGTCTACGCGGCCCAGTGCCCCTGCCGCGCCATGCTGGACCTGCTCGCGAACAAGTGGTCGGCCCTGGCCATCGGAGCTCTGGAAGGCGGCCCACAGCGTTTCGGCGCCCTGCAGCGACTCCTGCAGGGCGTCAGCCCCAAGGTGCTCACCCAGACGCTGCGACGCCTGGAGGACACAGGGCTCGTCGACCGCACCATCTACCCCGCGGTGCCCCTCCACGTGGAGTACGCCCTGACCGACCTCGGTCACGGCGCAGCTGTTCCGCTGCGTCTGCTGCGGACCTGGGTCGAGGAGAACCTCGACAACTCCACGAGAGTGCCGGGCAGCTCCGGCAGCCCTGCGCTCCCGAAGCTGCCACGAAGCGACACGTAGCTCTCTCCCGTCAGAGTGACGCTCGGTCAGGGTGAGTGGGGGCGGCCTTGATACGAGCCCCGATGGGCTCAGGTCCGGCCGCCGGATCAGCCTCCGCCTTCTCGGGGACCCTCGAATTCAGCGTGACGGTCGCACCCTCGGCCGTCGGCCTCAGCAGGTTCGTCGCAGCCGCCGGGCGCCCCCGGCGCGCGCGCTCCTCGCCCGCAGCGGACTCGGAGCCCCAGCCGGTACCACCGTCGTTGACGCGGCGCACGCTCGAGCGGGCCTCGCCGTACCGCTGCGTCGGCGCGGGCGGCTCCAGGTCCGGCGCCGTGCCCGTTCCGGCGGGCGCACTGCCGGTGTTCCCGGCCGGAGGCATGTTGACCTCCTTGGTCGAGGGATGCCCCGTGTCCGCGCTCGGCCGCGCCCTCGGCACCCGTGCGGCAACGTTGTCAGTGGCCCATCGCTGCCCCGGCGACCCGTCCCTCATCTTGACCACCACCGCCGACCCGGCGTCGGCCGACGCGGGCACGAGAGCCAGTCCCTCGTTCCAGCGCGGGATCACATCGCCCTGGATCGTCAGGTCGTAGCGCACATCCCCCGCATCGGCCGCCGACTCCTGCGTACAGGTGCCGAGTTCGGCGACCCCGTCAAGCTCGTGGGAGTCGAGGCAGAGGTTGACGGCCGCCGCGCTGCGCAGCAGCCCGTCCGTCTCGTACACCCACTGCTGGGTCACCGCCGACGAGCACGCCGCCATCGTCGCCTCCGCACCGGCCTCCACCCTCTGGTCCTTGATGTCGAGGCACAGGTCCGCGCCGAGATTGCGCAGCGTGGTGTTCAGCGGGCCGGTCGGCATCGCGGCGGAGGTGGTGGACGGCTGGGGGCCGGGGTCGGAGGGGGTACGGGATCCGGGCGCGGGCATCGCCGTGACGGAGCCGCTCGGGACGGCGGGCCCCGCGTGGCTGTCGTCGTCGGGCCAGAGTTCGGTGACGGCGGTCGCGACGACGAGCAGGCCGGTCATGATCCCGAGCCCGGTGACGACCGCGCCGCGCCCGCGCGGGCTCAGCGAGAGGCGGGGCAGTGCGCGCGGGCGTCCGCCGCGTGAGTGCCGTCCGGCGCCGCGTACCGCCGCGCGCACTCCGGCGACGCCGGACACCCCCTCCGCCCTGGCGGCCCTCGCCTGGAAGCGGGCGCTGTTGCGGGCGGGCCGTGAGTCGAGATAGGGCTGGGCGGCCCGGCCGAGTACGGCCTCGGCCAGCAGCAGGGCCAGCCGGCCGCCGGTTTGGTCGAGTTGTTCCGCGCCGAAGCGGCAGTGCCGGCACTTCGCCAAGTGCGCCTTGATGTCGGGGATCAGCGTGCCGCCCCGCCGCAGGGACACGTCGAGCAGCCTGCTGAAGTGGCGGCATTCGCTGTCCGGGGCCAGTTCCACGTGCAGCCGCAGGCACGCCGCCCGGAAGATTTCCCGGGCCTGCTCCAGCTGGGCCGCCGCACCCCGCGGATCAATGGCCAGCAAACCGGCCGGTACGGATATGCCCTCGCCCTCGGCCTCGGCGTGCCACAGCAGGCATTGGGCGGGCCCGGGCAATGCCTGGAATGCCCGGGCGACGAGGGTCCGATTCTCCGGGATGGTGAACATGTCGACCGGAACGGAGCGGCCGGTGTCCGGATTCTGGAGTTCTGGCAGTGCGGTGATCCGCTCGTCGGCCGCCCACGCCTTGCCGATTTGACGGGCCGTCACCAAAAGGAGCGGACGAAGCGCTGCCGTCGTCCGCACCTGCCGGAGATTCTCCAGCACCTTGTTGCTGGCGGCCGTGGCGAGCATGGACGCCCCCGTGGCCGATGGAGTGCAGATCGACGTGTAGTCGAAGACGGGTTGCCAGTGCCTCGCCAGCAGCACTGCTACGGGACGTATCTCGTCCGTCCCCCCGCCGGTCCGCAGTGTCGCCGCGAGACCTTCGTCGGAGTCCCCGGAGCTGAGGCCGGTGCGAGAGGGAGGGACGGGACCCGGAGTACGGGGATTCTGCATAGACGTGTTTCCATCCAGGGCATTGCGGTGGGGGGTTGAACGGTTGCCGGTTCCCCGGTCCGAGTTGACGGCCCGGAGAAATTTCTGTCGCTTGAAAGGATGCGCCCTACTTGGTCTATACCGCGGTGAAATTCGAACGACTGAACAAGAAACACCATGTTCAGACGCGAGGAAGCTCACCCTTACACAAACCCCAGGCGGGGAACAAGAGTTCCGGGAACCGGCGACCATTCCGACCGCTGCCGGGAAAGGATAAAGAGTGCTCGACTTTTGTTCAGAGTTGGCCGGTTCCCCGCCCTGTTCGACGATCAATACTCACAGAGTGACAACAACGGCTTCTGTCGCCTTGACACTTGTCCATACGGAAGTCCCCTCGGCGAGGCCGAGTTCGGCTGCCGCCTGAGGGGTGATCTCGGCGACGAGGTCCGGCGCCTGCGGCGAGGCGATCAGGATCCGCAGTCGGCTGCCACTGGCGGTGATCTCCCTGACGGTGCCCGGCCAGACGTTGCGCGGGCTGCCGCCGGGCTTGTCGCGGTGCACGGCGACCGCTTCCGGCGCGATGATCGCCAGCGCCTCGGTGCCCACGGGCAGCGGATCGGCGACGACCAGAAGCCCGCCGCCCGGCAGGGCAAGGCCGTCCGAAGTCGCCGTGCCCGGCCAGGCGTTGCGGCCGAGCATCCGGGCGACCCACGGCGAGCGGGGGTGACGGGTGACCTCGGAGGGCGGCGCGTCCTGGATGGCGCGGCCCTCGTCCAGTACGAGAACGCGGTCGGCCAGCGAGACGGCCTCCACCGGGTCGTGGGTGACGATCAGGCAGACGCCGCCGAAGCCGTCGAGATGGGTGCGCAGGGTGTGGCGTACCCGGGCACGGGTGGTCTGGTCGAGTGCGGCGAGCGGCTCGTCGAGCAGCAGCAGCCGGGGCCGGGCGGCCAGCGCCCGGGCCAGGGCGACACGCTGGGCCTGGCCGCCGGAGAGCTGGGCGGGCCTGCGGTGGGCGAGGTGGCCGACGCCGAGCCTGTCCAGCCAGTCCTGGGCGCTGCGGCGGGCCTGGGCGCGCGGGACGCCGTGGGCGCGCAGCCCGTAGGCCGTATTGCTCAGGGCGCTCAAGTGCGGGAAGAGGGCGCCGTCCTGGGGCACCCAGGCCACGCCGCGGCGGTGCGGGGCCAGATCGGTGACATCGGCGTCGCCGAGACGCAGCACGGCATGGGCGCGCGGGGTCAGGCCGAGCAGGGCGCGCAACAAGGTGGTCTTGCCCGCGCCGTTGGGGCCGACGACGGCGATGGTGGTGCCGGGCTCGGCGTCCAGGGTGAGCTCGTTGAAGCCGGTGACACGGGCGTGCAGCGGCCAGTTCTCGTCGAATACGGGAAAGTCCGCCCGCGGGCCGGCCGGAGGCGGTTCGGGGCTGTCTTGAGGACGCTGTACGCGTGCTGCCCGGGCCGGGGTCCCGCCGGTCCAGCGCCCGCGCAGGGCGACGAGCACCGTCATGGCGATGGCGAGCAGCAGCAGGGACAGCGAGGTGGCCGCTTCCGGCTGGGACTGGAGCAGCAGATAGACCTGGAGGGGCAGAGTCTGTGTGGTGCCGGGCAGATTGCCGGCGAAGGTGATGGTCGCGCCGAACTCGCCCAGCGCACGCGCCCAGGTGAGGGCCGCCCCGGCGACGAGCCCGGGAGCCACCATGGGCAGCGTGACGGTGAGGAACACCCGCAGCGGCGAGGCTCCGAGCGAGGCCGCGGTCTCCTCGTAGCTGGGACGCAGGCCCCCGATGGCGCCTTCGAGGCTGATGACGAGGAACGGCATCGCGACGAACGTCGCCGCGACGACGGCGCCCGAGGTGTGGAAGGGCAGCGTGATGCCGAACGTCCCCTCCAGCCAGGGGCCGAGCAGTCCCCGGCGCCCGAAGCCGAGGAGCAGCGCAACGCCCCCGACGGTCGGCGGCAGCACCATCGGGAGCAGAACGAGGGAGCGTACGAGCGCCTTGCCCGGGAAATCGACGCGGGCCAGCAGCCAGGCCAGCGGCACCCCGAGCAACAGGGAGAGACCGAGCGCCCAGAAGGAGACGAGCAGCGACAGCCGCAGCGCCTCGGTGACGCCCGGGCTGGTCAGATGCGTACCGAGATCGCCCCAGGCGGTCCGGGCGAGGATGCCGATCAGCGGCATCAGCAGGAACGCGATCGCGAGGAGCGCGGGCACGGCGAGCGCGACCGGGGTGGTGCGGATGCCACGCGTGCGCGGAGGTCTCATCGGATGTTCCCGGGGTCTGGTGGCGGGCTGCCCGGCCCCCCGCACCGGGCGGCCCGCGTACGGCGGTTACGGCTGCTGGAAGCCCGCGTCCTTGAGGATCTTCTGTGCCTCGGGCGTGGACAGCCACTGCACGAACGCGGCGGCGGCCTCGCTGTTCTTGGACGTCTTCAGGGTCGCGGCCGGGTACTGGGCGATGGCGTTCTGCGCGTCGGGGATCTCGACGGCGTCGACCTTGCCGGTGGCTGTGGCGGCATCCGTCTTGTAGACGAGACCCGCGTCGGCCTCACCGAGCTCGACCTTGCTGAGGACGGCCCGGACGTTGGGCTCCTCCGAGACCGGCTTCACCACGATCTTCTGGGAGTCCAGGATCTTCTTGCTGTAGCGGCCGACGGGGACCTCGGGCGCTGCGAGGACGACCTTCAGCGTGCTGTCGGCGAGGTCCTTGAGTTCGTCGACCTTCTTCGGGTTGCCCTCGACGGTGGCGATGACCAGACGGTTCTTGGCGATCACCGTCGGGGTGCCGGTGTCGGACCTCAGACCGTCCATGGTCTTGGTGTCGGCGGTGACCAGCGCGTCGGCGGGGGCGCCCTGCTTGACCTGGGCGGCGAGTTCCTGCGACCCGGCGAAGGAGAAGGTGATCTTCGTGCCGGGGTGGGACTTCTCGTACGCGGCCCCGGCGGTCTTGAAGACGTCGGTCAGTGAGGAGGCGGCCAGCACGGTCAGATCGGCCTTCGGCGTGCCGGACGCGCCGGTCTTCGCGCCGCTGTTCTTCTCGGCATCGTCGCTGCCGCAGCCGGCCAGCGGCACGAGCAGGGCGGCGGTCAGGACGACGGCAGCGGTACGGCGCCGGGTGAAGGCGTACGACATGACGGGACTCCTTGGCAAAAGCGGTAGGGAAAGGCCGCGTCGGGGACGGACGACGCCACTGCGGAGGAAGCGGAAGAGGTGTGCTGTCAGCTGCTCAGGTGCGGTCGATGTGCACGCTGGTCGACTTCACGCGGGCGGTGGCCTGCATGCCGACTTCCAGTCCCAGCTCTTCGACGGCCTCCCGGGTCAACAGGGAGACCAGCCGGTGCGGACCCGCCTGAATCTCGACCTGCGCGGCGACATCGCCGAGCTTCACGGCGGTGACGATGCCGGGAAAGGCATTGCGGGCCGAGGTGTACGAGACCTCCTCGTCGCCCGTGCCGCTCTGGGCGACCTCGACCGAGAAAGCGGCCAGATCACGGCCGTCGACAAGGCGCCGACCGCTCTCGTCGCGATGGGTCACGACCCGGCCGGCGTCGGCCCAGCGGCGCGCGGTGTCGGCGCTGACGCCCAGCAGGCGCGCCGCCTGGCCGATTGTGTAGGACTGCATATGCGACACGGTAGGCAGCATGGACCAGCATTTACAAGCCATGGAGCGCTGCTTCATAGCAAATGCCAGATCGCTTGGACGAAGGCCCAAAGCGCAGCCCGGCGAGCGGGCGCCGCCGCCCTCACGGCGGATTCATGAGCCTGAGCATCCACGGCCGGCCCCCGCTACGGACCCATATGGCCCGAGCCCGGAACCGGCCCGGGCGGCGGGGCGAGGCAGCGAGGGTCCGTACAGGGCCACATGGTTGACAGAGGGTCAGAGAATCCCCTGGGCGCCGTATGTCGGGCTGTCGCATCGCCGCAAACCTGCTAGCTGTGAGCGCGATAGCGAACCGAATATTTCCAGGGCAAATGCCCCGGAATTGCCGGGTTGGCTCGCCCTCCACCGCTCTCACGAAAGGTCCGGGATGCCCAAACTTTTCGGCGCCGCCCTCCTTGCTCTGGCCCTGTTGACTGCTTCACCGACTCCTTCCGCGGCCAAGGAGTCCGTCCCGTCCGGTCAGATCCCCGGCCGGTACATCGTGACCCTCGCGGACACCACCACTCGCGGGGAAGCCGAAATGGACGCGGCTGTGGACGCGGCTGTGGAGCAGGCCTCCACCTTCGGTGCCGTGGTGCACCACGTCTACCGCTACGCAGTCCACGGCTATGCGGCATCCATGACCCCGGGCGCCGCGGCCGCGCTCGCCGCCGACCCCCAGGTTTCGGTGCAGCCCGACAAGTGGGTACGAGCCGCCGCCCAGTCGGTCCCGACCGGTGTGAACCGTGCGGATGCCGACCTGAGCCCCACTGCCGCCATCGACGGCGTGGACACCCGGGTCAACGCCGATGTCGCGGTCATCGACACCGGAGTCAATCTGAGCCACCCGGACCTGAATGTGTACAGAGCCGGCGCCAAGAACTGCACGATCCCCTTCCTTCAGCCCGAGGACTTCCACGGCCACGGCACCCATGTCGCCGGAATCATCGGCGCCAAGGACAACGGCATCGGAGTTGTCGGTATGGCACCGGGCGTCCGGATCTGGCCGGTGCAGGTGCTCAACGCCGCCGGCTGGGGCAGCACGTCGGACGTCATCTGCGGCATCGACTACGTCACCCAGCACGCCGACCAGATCGACGTCGCCAACATGAGTCTGGGCGGCGAGGGCACCGACGACGGCAACTGCGGCAGGACCAACGGCGATGCCGAGCACCGGGCGATCTGCGATTCGGTCGCCAAGGGCGTCACCTACACCGTTGCGGCGGCCAATGCCCACGCCGACGCGAAGAACACCATCCCCGCCGCGTACGACGAAGTGATCACCGTCAGCGCCCTGGCCGACTTCGACGGCAAGTCCGGAGGCGCCGGCACCGCCACGTGCCGCGCCGACCAGGACGACACCTTCGCCGACTTCTCCAACTACGGCGCCGACGTCGACCTGATCGCGCCGGGCGTGTGCATCCGTTCCACCTTCAGGTTCGGCGGCTACTCGACGCTGTCCGGCACCTCGATGGCGGCACCCCACGTCGCGGGCGGCGCGGCGCTGTACCGAGCCACCCATCCCACCGCATCACCCCTGTCCGTCAAGACGGCCCTGCAGGCCGCCGGCAGCCTCGACTGGACCTGGCCTTCCCAGGACCCCGACGGCACCAAGGAGAGCCTCCTGCGGGTCTCGTCCTTCTGACCGGCGGTCACCGGACCCGTGGGCGCGCCCCGCTGAGGGGCGCGCCCACGTGCGTCCGGCCCGTCCCGACCGCCGCCGCAGGGTGACGTAGGTCCTGTCCGGTTGATCAGGCCGGATCAGTGAGCGGGGTCTGGCGATGGGGGTCCCCCCGCCGAAGGCAGGGGGCGAGCCCACGCGGAGCGTAGGCGACTACGACAACGGTGGGGGTACGTCCCGTGCCCGAAGGGCTACGGGGGAGAGGTGCCGTGCCAGGGCACGCGAGCCCGGCAAGATCGGCCGGACAGGACCTTAAGCGCGCCGACCGGCCTCCGCCCGCGCCCGTGGCTACGGTGCTTCCATGAGGCTGAGCATCCGCAATCAGATCCCCGGTACGGTTCTCTCCGTCCGTCCCGGCGAGGTCATGGCGACCGTCAAGGTCCGCCTGGAAGGCGGCCAGGAGATCACCGCCGCGATCACGCTGGAGGCCGCCCAGGAGCTGGGCCTCGCGCCGGGCTCGGCCGTACGCGTCCTGGTGAAGTCCACGGAGGTCTCCCTGGCCACGGCCGCGGTCGAGGGCGTGAGCATCCGCAATCAGATCCCGGGCACGGTCAACGGCATCACCTCCGGTGGCGCGATGGCGAGCGTCAAGATCGGTGTCGTCGGCGGCGAGTTGACGGCCGCGATCACGAAGGACGCGGTCGCCGACCTGGGCCTGGCGGCGGGGTCCTCGGTCGTCGCGCTGATCAAGTCGACGGAGATCTCGCTCGCGACGGACTGACGACGCCACTGGCATCGGCAGACCCGGGCGCCCAACCACCCGCGGCGGGCTCACTGCACGCCGGCGCGGGTCAGCCGTGGCAGGGCGAGGGAGACCGTCGCGGCGGCGAGCAGGGCCGCCCCGCACGGCACGCGGTAGCCGGCCGAGGCCCCCGCCACATCGACCACCCATCCGGACGCGGCGTAGCCCAGCGCCACCCCGACGGAGAGGCCCGAGACGAGCCAGGTGATGCTCTCGGTGAGCTGAGAGGCCGGCGCCAGGTGGCTCACCAGCCCCATCGCGGTGATCAGGGTCGGCGCGATGGCCATGCCCGCCACGAAGAGCATCCCGGCCAGCACCGCGAGATTCGGCGCGAACAACAGCGGTGCCATCGTCGCCGCCATCGCGCAGACGCTGACCAGCAACCGCCGCGTGATCGACCCCCGCGGCCTGATCGCTCCGAAGGCCGCGCCCGCCAGGCCCGAGCCGAGCGCGTACACGCCCAGCAGCAGGCCGGAGAACCCTTTGTGTTGGTGCGCGTCGGCGAACGCCACCGTCGCGACCTCCACCGAACCGTAGGCCACTCCCACCGACGTCAGCGTCAGCACCAGCAGGCCGAGTCCCGGGATGCGCAGCACGCTGCCCCCGGGGCGCTGCGACTCGTGGCGCACCGGCGGTTCCGTACGCCGCTGGGCGGCGAACAGGAGGACGCCGACGGCGAGCAGGATCCCGGCCGCCAGCGGTCCTGCCTCGGCGCTGACGCTGGTCGACAGAGTGATGGCCAGTGCCGGGCCGACGACGTAGATCACCTCGTCGAGCACCGACTCCAGCGAGTACGCGGTGTGCAGCAGCCGCGGTGATTTCAGGTAGATCTCCGCCCAGCGGGACCTGACGAGCGCGCCCATGCTGGGCATGCAGCCGGCTACCGCCGCCGCGATGTAAAGCGTCCAGGCCGGGGCGGCGTACCGGGCGCACAGCAGCAGCGCACCGATGGCGGCGACCGTCACGGCCGTCGCCGGAAGGACCACCCGGCGCTGGCCGTGACGGTCCACCAGCCGGGAGATCTGCGGTCCGATTGCCGCGGCGGCGATCGCCTGGGTGGCGGAGACCGAGCCGGCGAGCCACCACTCGAAGCCGAGCTGCGACAGCATGGTGATGATGCCGACGCCGATCATCGCCAGCGGAAGACGGGCAATGAAGCCCGCGGCGGAGAAGGGCAGAGTGCCTGCAGGAGAAAAGATCCGGCGGTAATCGGAGAGCATGGGACTCCACGCTCCATCAGGAGCCGATCGTCGCTGGGCGGATCCGGTCCGGTTTCCGCGTCCTCCATTTTCACGTACGGCGCGGCATCTCGCGACGCGACACGGTATTTCTCCTTGCGCGTTGGGGTATCTCTCCCTGCGCGTGCGGGAAATGGCGAGCCGGGTAAGCTGGGTGAAAGACACGTCGATGTCTATTGGCGAGAAGGAGCCCGTATACCGGCGACCGAGTGTACCGGTGACTGCGTATACCGGCGATCGTGTTCCCGTGCAACCAGGACCGAATCCCGGCCCCGGAGAGATTCTCTTTTTTCAGCCCGATCCCACGGGCTTCTCCGCCGACGCCCGGTGCCGTTCGCCCAGCTCGGTCCGCCCGACAAGTGGCCCTCCCTGGAGGTGAGTTGGGGTGAACCCGCGACTGCGAAGCCTGGCCGCGATGGCCGCCGTCAGCACATGCATCATCCTGCTGACGGCGCTCTACTACACATTTCCGCAGAATCGGCTGATCTTCGTAGGAATTGGAGCGCTCGGCGTCATCGGCATTTCCCTGGGTGTCTTTCTCAACCGCCCGGCGCATCGACTCCCCTGGCTGTTGCTCGCCGCGGGAAACTTCGCCTTCGCCGCGGGCCAGGCCACCCAGATCATCCTCATCGACTTGCTCCAGGAGGAGATGCCGTTTCCGTCGATCGCCGACGGCTTCTATCTCGCGGCATATCCGCTCTATGCGGCCGGGCTGCTGGGCTTCGTCCACTGGCGCACGGGGTGGCGCGACCGGGCGAGCCTCGTCGACGCACTGACGCTGACCGTCGGCCTGGCGCTGCTTTCGTGGATCTTCCTCATCGATCCGCTCGCCCACATCGAGGGTCTTACCTGGGTGCAGAAGGCGTTCTCCATCGCCTATCCGCTCGGCGACATCCTCGTACTGGCGATGCTGCTGCGCCTGCTCGCCGGCCGTGGCGGCAGGAGCCCCGCGCTCATGCTGCTCACCGCGGGCACCGTCGGCCTGCTCGCCGCAGACGTGGCTTACGGCCTGATAGTACTGAACGGAACGTGGCGCACGGGTAGCGTCGTCGAGCTCGGCTGGGCCGTCCTGTACGGCGCCTGGGCGGCCGCCGCGCTCCATCCGTCCATGCGGTCGCTGACCCAGCCCGTGGCATGGCGCGGTGAGACCGGTGTGGGCCGGCTGAGCCTGCTCACCCTGGCGTCGCTGATCGCGCCGGCCATCCTCCTGATCGAGGCGCTGCGCGGCGTGAGGTCCAATGTCGGCGTCATCGGAGTGTTCTCCGCGGTGCTCTTCGTCCTCGTGCTCTACCGCCTGGCGGGCGTGGCGGCGACCCACCGGCAGGCGGTCGGCCGGGAGAAGGTGCTGCGTGTCGCGGTGTCATCGCTGGGCGGAGCGCGCGACGTGCGGGATGTGGCCGCCTCCGCCCACTCCGCCGTGACGGAGCTGATGCCGCACGGCCCGCCGCGTTCCGTGCTGCTCACCCCGCCGGACAACACGCTCTGGGTGAACGGGGCGGACGGCGGCGTACACGGGCCCGCGGCCGAACGGGTGACCGCAGCCGTACGGGAACTGACCGCGTCCGGCGAGAACCGCCTGGTGCCCCTCGACGGTCTGGGGCCCGATCTCGCCGACTGCCTCACGAGCCAGGACGAGGAGCCGAGCCGCACCGACCAGGCGCTCGTCTGCCCGCTCAGCTCGCAGGATCACCCCTCGGGCGATCCGCTGATCGGGGCGCTGATCGTGGCCGGGGACGAGCAGGACCTGCTCGTGCTCCGCGAAACGCTGGCGACTCTCGCCGCTCAGACGGCACTTGCCGTGGCACGGGTCGGCCTTGCACAGGAGGTCAACCGGCGCAACAGCGAGGTGTACTTCCGCACGCTGGTGCAGAACGCCTCCGACGTCATCCTGATCCTCGACGACGACGACCGGATCCGTTACGCCAGCCCTTCCGCCGACCAGGTGCTCGGCATTCCGGACCTGGAGGGCACCCTCCTCATCGATCTGGTGCCGCCGCAGGACAGCCGCGGGGTGGTCGAGACGCTCGGCCGGATACGGACCCGCGAACACCAGGGCAGGCGCGAGCACTGGCGCATGGTCCGCACCGACCGGGCAACCATCGAGGTCGAGGTGAGGTGGAGCGACCTGCGCGAGGAGGCGACCGTCGGTGGAGTGGTGCTCACCCTTCAGGACGTGACCGAACAGCGCAAGCTCGAACGCGAACTCACCCACCAGGCGTTCCATGACCCGCTCACCGGCCTGGCCAACCGCATCCTCTTCCAGGAACGGGTCAACCACGCACTGGTTCAGGCTCAGCGCGACGGCACGGTGGTCGGCGTGCTCTTCGTCGACGTGGACGACTTCAAGGTCGTCAACGACATACACGGCCACAGTGTGGGCGACGAACTCCTGGTCGCGCTGTCACTCCGGCTGTCGACCACCGTCCGCGCCTCCGACACCGCCGCGCGCATCGGCGGCGACGAGTTCGCACTGCTGGTGGAGGGCTCCATTGGACCCGAGGGCGTGGAGCGGTTCACCGAAAACGTGATGACCGTGTTCGCCGAGACGTTCCGGCTCAGCGTGGGGCCGGTGAGCACATACGCGAGCATCGGCGTCGCGACGACGGAGGACAGCATCGACTCGGTCGAACTGCTGACACACGCCGATCTCGCGCTGTACGCGGCGAAGACGGCGGGCAAGCGCCAGTGGCGCCGCTACCAACCGGAGCTGCAGAGCGGCATGGCCGAGCGTGCCAAGTTGCAGGAGGGCCTGGACAGTTCGCCGATCGAGACTTCGTTCCTGGTGCTTTACCAGCCCATCGTGGAGCTGGCCAGCGGGCGGATCTCCGGCTTCGAGGCGCTCGTTCGCTGGCCCTCCACGCGCGGCATGGTGCTGCCGGAGCAGTTCATCACGCTGGCCGAGGAGAGCGGGCAGATCGTACCGCTCGGCGCCTGGGTGCTCGATCAGGCCGCGGCCGAGGCTGTCCGGTGGCAGGGCTCCGTGCTGCGCGACGGGACGGCCGACCGCATCCAGCCTTACGTCAGCGTGAATGTGTCGCCGCGTCAGTTCCGGGACGCCGAGTTCTACCAGGTGATCCGGCGCGCCCTGGATCTCTCCGGCATCGAACCGTCGTCTCTCGTACTGGAACTGACCGAGAGCGTGCTGATGTACAACGACGAACGCATCCTGGCCGAGATGAGTTCGCTCACCGACCTCGGGATCCGCATCGCGATCGACGACTTCGGAACGGGCTACTCGTCGCTGAGCTATCTGCGTGAGTTCCCGATCTCGATACTCAAGATCGACAAGTCGTTCGTCGACGAACTCGGGCGCTCGCCCGAACAGTACGCCCTTGTCGAGGGCATCACCCATCTCGCGGACACACTCGGCCTCACGGTGATCGCCGAAGGAGTGGAGGACGTGAGGCAGCAGGAGTTGCTGACCTCCATTGGCTGCAAGTTCGGTCAGGGATACCTCTTCGCCGAGCCGGTCAGCGCCGAGGAGGCGGAGCAGCTCGTCCTCGCACCGCCGCTCGGCCGCCTGACCGGATTGCCTGAGGAGGCGCCCGCGGAGAGGAAGCGGTGATGGACCCGGTCTCTCCCTCGGGGGGCGCAGGCCGTGCTCCGCAGGACGCCGCGGGAGGCAGGAGACCCAAGGTGACAGAAGGCCAGGACGCTCCGGCGGAGTCGGCCGCGCCGTGCGTCGTGCTGCGCAACGACGAGGAGCAGTACGCGATCTGGCCCGCCGATCGCCGGATTCCGGACGGGTGGCGCCGGATCGGCGGACCGGCGTCCGCCGCGGAGTGCGGGAGCCTGGTCGAACACCTGTGGACCGACATGCGGCCCGCGAGCGCCCGCGCCGAGGGGCGGCCTCCGGGATCCGGGCCGGGCACCGTGCCCGAGCTGGTCCGGGAGCGGGCGCGGGATGAGCCGTCCGCTCTCGCGGTGCTCTCGGACGAGGGCCGGCTCAGCTACGCCGAGCTGACCGGCCGCGCCGACCGGCTTGCCCTCGAACTGCGGGAGTCGGGCGTCGGCGCGGAGTCCGTCGTCACCGTGTGCCTCGACCGCGAGCCCGAACTGATCGTCGCGCTGCTGGCGGTGCTGGGCTCCGGCGGCGCGTTCCTCCCTCTCGACCCGGCGACTCCGCAGCAACGGATCGTCGCACTGGTCGGGGAGACCGGTTCACGCCACATCGTCTCGAGCCGCGAGCACGCCCCGTTGTTCGCCGGGTGCGAGGCGCGGATCGTCTACGCCGGGGAACAGGCCACCCAGGGACCGCTGGAGGGAATTCCGCCGGCACACGGCCCCCAGCCGGACGACCTGGCATACGTGATCTACACCTCCGGATCCACCGGGCCACCCAAGGGGGTGATGATCACCCACCGGTCGCTGGCCCACTCCCTCGCCGCGGTGGCCCGGGCATACGAACTGAGGCCCGACGACCGGGTGCTGCACGCCGCGGCGCTCGGCTTCGACACCTCGCTGGAGCAGGTCTTCGCCACGCTGATCAGCGGCGCGACGCTCGTCCTCGCGGGAACCACGACATGGGCACCCACGGACCTGCTGCACCGCCTCCCCGAGCACGGGATCTCCGTCGCCGACCTGACCCCCGCCTTCTGGCACCGGATCGTCTCCGTCGCGGACCGCGGCGAGATCCTCGCGTCGCTGAGGCTCGTCATCGTCGGCGGCGAGATCGTCACCGCGAAGGACTGCCGCGCCATTCTGCACCGGATGCCCGGCGCACGGCTCGTCAACGCCTACGGGCTCACCGAGACCACCATCACCTCCACACTCTGCGACCTGAACGAGGAGGTGCTCGCGGCCCCGGACACCGCCGTAGCCCCGATCGGAAGGGCCCTGGACGGGAGTCACGTCCATGTGCTCGACGCCGAACTGCGCCCGGTGCCGGCGGGCGAGCGCGGCGAGATATACATCGGCGGCGCGGGGCTGGCGCGCGGTGTCTGGCGGCAACCCGCCCTGACCGCCCAGCAGTTCCTGCCCGACCCGCACGGCTCCGCTCCGGGGGACCGGATGTATCGCACCGGGGATCTGGGCCGCATGCGCCCGGACGGCAACCTGGAAATCCTGGGCCGGGTCGACGACCAGATGAAGATCCGCGGGTTCCGGGTCGACCCGGCCGAGATCGAGGCCGCGCTCGTCTCCCACCCGGAGATCGGCCAGGCGATGGTGGTGGCCCGGGCGCGCGACAACGGCGACCGGCACCTCATCGCGTACTACACGCTGGCCGCACCGCCGGCCGGCGGCGAGGCGGCGCTGCGCACGCGGCTGCGGTCGGCACTCGCCGAGGTCCTGCCGGGCTACATGATCCCGGCGGCCTTCCACGCGGTGGAACAACTGCCCGTCGCGCCCAGCGGAAAGCTCGACCGCAAGGCCGTGCCCGAACCCAAGCCCGCGGCGACGACGCCCACCGCCGACGACCGCCCGGTGCCGCAGGGGATGGCCCAGTTGTGGGGCCAGATCCTGGGTGTGGAGTACGTCCGTCCGCACGACGACTTCTTCGAGCTGGGCGGCAACTCGCTGCTGGCCATGGAGATGCTCGCCCGGACCCGCGTCATCTTCGGCATCGGCGTCACACAGATCCGCGAGCTGACCCGCTCACTGCTGCGGCAGCCGATGCTCGCCGCTTTCACCGAGTCCGTGCGCCAGGCACGTGCCGGCACACTGGCCCACCCGGAAGGCGGGAGCGTCGACTTCGCCGCCGAGACCGATCGGAGCGTTCCGGCGATAGGCCATGACGCGCCGGCTCCGCACCCTGAGCAACCCGGCGACGTCCTCCTCACCGGGGCGACGGGGTTCTGCGGCGCGTACATGATCGACGAGCTTCTGCGCAGGACGACGGGACGGATCCTGTGTCTGGTCAGGGCCTCCGACGAGCTCGACGGCATGGAGAGGATCCGCGCGAGTCACAAGCGGTACGTCCTCAGCGATCTGTCCAGCGAGCGTGTCCAGCCGGTCGTCGGCGACCTGGCCAAGCCCGGACTGGGGCTGCCTCCCGGCCTGTTCGAGGAGCTGGGGTCGACCATCGACGCCGTCTACCACTTCGGCGGCCAGGTCAACTTCATCTACCCGTACCACGAGTTGCGCGCGGCCAACGTCGAGGGAACATACGAGATCATCCGCCTCGCCGCCGACAGGGCAGTCCCCGTCCACTTCACCTCCAGCATGGCGGTGCTCGCCGGATTCGGGCCGGCCGGGGTGCGCGAGGTGACAGAGAGCACGCCGCTTCGCTTCCCGGACTATCTGTCGGTGGGATACGTGGAGGCCAAATGGGTCGGCGAGGCGCTGCTGAAGAAGGCGTCCGATGCGGGCCTGCCAGTCGCCATCTACCGCCTGATGGACATCACGGGCGGCAGCGGAACCAGCGTGATGAACACCAGCAGCGAGTTGGCCGCCCTCTTCGGCTTCATCGCGCGGACCGGGCTGTGCCCTGACGTCCGGCTGACGCTGGACTTCCTGCCGGCCGACCACCTCGCCCGCGCGATCGGACACATCTCCACCCACCATCCCGCACGCGGCGAGGTCTACCACCTCACCAACCCCCGTTCCACGCTGCTGCATTCACTCGCCGAGCGCCTGCGCCAGCGCGGTTACCCGGTCCAGGAGATCCCCTACGCCGAGTGGATAGCCGTTCTGGTGAAGTACGCGGCCGGGCACCCCACCGACCCGATAACCCCGTTCGTCCCGCTCTTCGTCGACCGTTGCAGCCGCGCCGACATCACCGTGAGCGAGATGTACTTCCAGGGCGTTTTCCCGGAGTTCACCCGCGACAACGCGGAACGGGCGCTGACGGACGCCGGGATCGACATTCCGCCGGTGGACGCGGAGATGATGGACCGCTTCATCGACTACCTTTCCCAGGCCGACTACGTCCGGCCCGGGAACAGCCAAGGGCACGGAGCGTCACGGTGGTGAACCGATGCCCCGACTGGGAGGCGCTGGACGTACGCAAAGCGGCGCCCGACGGTCCGGTGGCCTTCTCCGCCGACCTCAGTCCCGCCAGCCTCCTGGCGGCATACCGCGCCGGGGTCTATCCGTTCCCGGCGTCCGACGAGTACACCCGCGTCCTCAACGAGGTGGTCTTCGCCGATCAGGTCGAAGAGGGCCACATCCCGCTCGTGGGGGAGGAATCGGCCGATCCCTACGCCGTCTCCTGGTGGTCGCCCGACCCCAGGCCGGTACTGCCCGTCTCGGCCGCGCACCTGAGCCGGAGCCTCGCCCGGCGGGTGCGCAACCAGCTGCCGTGGTCGACGAGCCTGGACCAGAGGTTCGAGCAGGTCGTCCGCGAATGCGGCGCCGACCGCGACCCCCTGTGGCTCACCGAAGAGCTGATCGCAAGCTTGATCCGCCTGCAGGAGCTGGGTCATGCCCACAGCGTCGAGGTGTGGGAGGACGGCGATGTGGTCGGCGGCGTCTTCGGCCTCCAGGTCGGACCGGTCTTCAGCATGGACTCGATGTTCTTCCACCGTCCCGGTGCCTCGAAGGTCGCGGTGTCCGACCTCGCGGCGCGCTTCGCAGAGGCGGGCGGCGCGCTGCTCGACGCGCAGCGGGACAGCCCGCACGTCCGCGGCCTCGGCGCCCATCTCGTACCGCGCGAGCAATACGTGCGGGACCTGCGCGGCACCGCGCCGGGCAGCCTCCCGATACCCACCGCCACCTTGCCGGCCGGCCGCCTCGCCCAGCCGAGGGGACCGGGCTGACCGCGCCCGTCGCGTCGCTCACCCATTGGGTGAACCATGTCGGCGCTCCCCCGCCCGCCCGGGATGAAGCGCGGCTCCCGTCGGCATTCAGGTGAACGGCACCGCGACTGGCGGTACCGCCCTGGCGAGCGCCACCGAGGACGGCGAACCTGAATGCGGCGGCCGATCACCAGCCGCGCCCAGACCACGGCATCCCTCGTCGGAAAGGTCCGCCCGGCATGTCACTCACCTATCCGGACCGGGTCCACACCGCCCTCAGGGTGGGCGGAGCCTGCGTCCTGCTTGCCCTGGCCGGCTGTTCGAGCAACGGCGACGGCAACGGCAATGACACCGCCACCCCCGCAACCACCAGCGCCTCATCCGCCCCAAGCACCTCCAACGTCGGCGCGGCGAACATCGCGATCAAGAACTTCACCTTCATCCCGGCGACACTTCAGGTACGCCCCGGAACGAAGGTCATCGTCGAGAACCAGGACTCGGTCACGCACACCCTGACCGCCACCGGGGACAAGCCATTCGACACCGGCGACATCGATCCCGGCGAAACAGCCACCTTCATCGCTCCGTCCACATCCGGCAGCTATCCCTACATCTGCACCATCCACACGAACATGAAAGGCACCCTCACCGTGAGCTGACGCCCCGGGTCGGCTCACACCGCAGGACCCAAAGCCAGCCAGGCTGCGACGGCTTCGGCGATGGGCTGACCGGTCTCCAGTTGGACGAAGCCGAACTGCCCGCCCTGATTGCACTCCAGGAACCACCAGGTGCCGTCACCGTCCTCAGCGAAGTCGAAGGCGCCGTACGCGAGCTGGGCGAGCGACATATAGGCGCCGACCGCCTTCGCGATGCGGGTGGGTACCTCGGCCGGAGCCCAGGCACCGCCGTTGTCGGCGAAACGCCAGTCCACCTCGTCCGGGTCGGACGCCCGCCGCGCGGCGAACAGCTCGTCCCCCACACAGGTCAGCCGGATGTCCGCACGCTTGGGCACGCGCTGCTGCAGGAGCGTGGGGCCGGCGGTCACCGCGCCGAAGTCGGCGTCCGGCCCGACGGGGGTGGTGGGCAGTGCCAGCGCCGGGTCGCCGGGATGCGCTCCCGAAACCGGCTTCACGACGAGGTCCGGGTACTGGGCGGCGAACTCGCGCGCAACCCGCGGAAAGCCGGTGATCAGCGTGGGGGGTACGGCGAAGCCGCTGCGGTGGGCGACGCGCAGCTGCCACGGTTTCCAGCGGGCCTGCGCGGCGGCCGCCGGATGGTTCATCCAGCGCACCCCTGTGCAGTTCAGCGTTCCGTACAGGGCCTGTTCGGCCTCGGCGGTGAGCCATGCGGACTGATGGGCGGCACGCGCTGCCGGACGGCCGGGCCTGCGTACCCAGACCGAGCGCAGTCCGCTCATGCTCACCACACGACCACCGGCCGACAGGTGCCCGTCGAAGTCGCCCCGCACGTATTCGGCCGACACGGCAACCTGGCCCGGGAGATCGGCAGGATCCAGGCGTACGACCGGGACTCCCGCTCCATCCAGGACGGACACCACCATGTCCGCGGTCACGTCCTCCTCGCAGGTCAGTACGAGCACGGTCATGGGGCGACCGTCAGTCATCGAAGTGCGTCTGGGAACCGGCGGTGGACGTGGTGGTGCCGCACGCCAGCAGCAGGTCGCGGTCGCTGATGGCCGGGCGGCCGTCGGGCAGGACGTTCAACTGACGCAGGGGGTCATAGGCGTAGGGGACCACGGCCGGCGGGTTCACGGCGGGCCGGGCGTAGTTCAGTGCGAACGGTCTCGCGTCCCAGCCCGTCGAGACCACGGTGCCGCCGGTTGCTGCGGTTTCGGCGTCGATGGGGCCGTCGAGCCGGCGGGTGGTGGCGTGGGGGTGTGGGACGCGGTGTCTTCCGACTGCGGATATCACGGTGGCTCCTACTCCGAACGCCTGCGAGGTGAGCTGTCGGGTTCGGGCTGGAGAGTTGCCCGGCCGTGGTTCTCACGGCTTCACCCCAAGCCGCCGGATACGCGTTGTCCCGTACGGCGCAAGTGGGTCCCCCGCTCCTGCCTGCGGTGTGGTGATGTGCTGCCGCGCGCCGGGGGCAGGATTCGGCGGTCCGGCCGCGCGGTGTTCGACTTCTCCGAACGCCGAGCACGTTAGGGGGACCTTGTGTTCGAGCACAAGGTCTCCACAAGCGGACTTGCATCAACTGGCTTTTCCTACAGGGGAGTTCGTGATATGTACGCCCGGTACCCCCGGTAAGGGGGGATGCGTGCAGGCGTTTGCGTGTGGACAATCCAGGCTGCTATGACGGTGTCGACCCGCGACCACAGCGCGTCTGGCGGGCGGCCATCGGCTGCGTCCCGCGCGGCGGCTGGGTGAAGTGGCGGGGTGGAGGCCGAGCAACTGGCGGACCCCGACCAGGTGCGGATCAGCGCCCGGCAGCACGGCAAGGAGATCTTCGCCAGCGTGGTCACCTCACCCTGGCCGCCGTACCCAGCGCGCACGGCGCCTGACATGCGCCCCTTACGCCCCCGCCGCAGACCCGCACCCCGTAGGCCGCGGTCAGTCCGACCGGGGCTCATCGGGCGGGGTCGGCGGTGGCGGCCGCGTCCCGCAGCGCGTCCAACAGGCCGCGCAGGGCCGGCTGTTCGAGGGCGGTCTCCCGGGCGGCGGCCGAGATCACCCGGAGCGGCTCGGGGTTGCGGACCGGGCGCACGACGACACCGGGGTGCTGGTTGCGCAGCCCGAGCCGCGGCATCAGACCCACGCCGAGACCGGCCGCGACGAAGCCCTGCGCGGTGGCGTAGTCCTCGCTCTGGATGACGAAGTCGGGGCTGAAGCCGGCCGCCGCGCAGGAGTCGATGACGGGTTCGAGGCAGGGGCCGGGGGGCTCGCTGCCGACCCACTGCTCACCGGACAACTCGTGCAGGTCGATCACCTCCTTGCCGGCGAGCGGATGGCCGTGGGGCAGTACGGCCGCGTACGGGTCGTCGAGGAGGTGGACGAGCCGGAAGCCGTTGCCTGTGCGGTGCTGCGCCTGGACGACCACGGCCAGGTCGGCCCGGCCCCGCGCCACCTCCTGGAACGGGTCCTCCGGGTCGGTGAGTTCGAGGTCGACGCGGACGCCGGGGTGCTCGGCGCGGAGTCTGGCCAGGGCGGGCGCCACCAGCGTGGAGCCGGCCGTGGCGAAGTAGCGGACCGACAGCCGGCCGGTGCGTCCGGCGCGGAGGTCGGCGAGCGCGGTCTCCGCCTGGGCGACCGCCGAGCCGATCAGCGCCGCGTGCTCGGTGAGCAGCAGCCCGGCCGCCGTGGGGCGCACCCCGCGGCCGACCCGCTCGAGCAGCGCCGTACCTGCCTGTTTCTCCAGCGCCGCCACCTGCTGGCTGACGGCGGACGGGGTGTAGCCCAAGTGGGCCGCGGCGGCGGTGACCGTACCGCTGGTGACCACCGCGCGCAGGACCTGCAGTCGCTTCACATCAAGCATGTAGCACAGGTTAACAGTATGAGTAGAACCATTTGCTTGTCCTCAAATCTTAGCTGAGGCACCTTCGTAGGACAGCGACGAGAAACCCACCGAACGAGAATGGGGAAACGCCATGAGCGACAACAGCGGTGCGCGGGGCCTGTGGGGTGGATTACGGGTGGCCGTGCTCGCCCTGCTGTGGGGCTCGACCTTCCTCTGGACCGAGCTGGCGCTGCGCGGGCTCTCCCCGCTCCAGGTCACGCTCGCGCGCTGTGTCCTCGGTGCGCTCGTCCTCGTCGTCGCCTGCTACGCGACGGGGCACCGGCTGCCGAGAGGCGTCGCCGCCTGGCGGCACATCGTCGTCGCGGCCTTCTTCTGCAACGCCCTGCCGTTCGCCCTGTTCAGCGTGGGCCAGCAGACCGTCGGCTCCGGGCTCGCAGGCGTCCTGAACGCCACGACCCCGCTCTGGTCGATCACCCTCGGTCTCGCCCTCGGCTCGGAGCGCGGGCTGCGGCCCGTACGGCTGGCGGGTCTTCTGCTCGGCTTCACCGGCACGATCGTCATCTTCGCCCCCTGGCAGACGACCGGCGCCACCGGCTGGGGCGCCCTCGCGATCCTGGGCGCCGCCGCCAGCTACGCCGTCGCGTTCACGTACATGGGCCGCACCCTGGTCCGCAGGGGCACGGCCACGATCTCGCTCTCCGCCGCCCAGCTCGTCGCCGCGAGCGGACTGACCGCCCTCGCGGTGCCGATCGGCGGCCTGGAGTCGATCGACCCCGGCCCGACGGTCCTGGTCGCGGCCGTCGTCCTCAGCGTCTTCTGCACCGCAATCACCTTCCACCTCACCTACCGGATCATCAACGACGAGGGCGCGACCAACGCCGCCGTGGTCGGCTATCTGCTGCCGGTGGTGTCCGTGCTGCTGGGGGCGGTCGTCCTGGGCGAGGACCTGAGCGTCCGGGTGGTGCTGGGGATGGCCGTGGTGCTGGCGGGTGTGGGGATGACCCGGCGGCGGGGGGCGGCTGCGGAAGCTGTGGCTGCTGCCGAAGAACCGGCCTGTACCGCGTGGCGATCGAGGACGTCAGTGCCTGGACCATGGGCGACTTCAGCTACTCCGACCACTGACCCCCGCCGCTTCGAGAAGCCGCCGGTATGCGGTGAGGGCCCGACCGGCGCATGCCGATCGGGCCCTCACCGCTGTTTTGGTGGCGGCTCGCGCCTGCCCGTCGGTCAGACGACCGCGGGGGCGCCGAGCATCGCGGAAGCCTGTTGGAACGGGTTGAGGACGCGCGTGGGCGCGGCGGCCTGGGGAAGGCCGCGGCAGGTGAAACCGAGCTGGGTCATGGCCCGGAGGACTTCGCCGGCGCTGAAATCGCGGCGGTCCTGGCGTGTGACGATCTGGCCGACCTGCTTGACGGGGTAGGTGCGGCGGCCGATGATCACGGACTCGCCGAAGACCTGCTCGGGCCTGATGCCCTTCATCGATTCCAGTACGCCGCTCTTGGTGAGGTCGAACGGGAAGCGGGCGATGACACAGCGCATGATGCCTCACAAGGAGAAGAACGAAGGGGGATGGTTCTGCCGTGGTGAGGCGGTTCAGCCAGCAAGGGCGAGGACGCCCAGAGCACTGCCTCGTTCGTCGACGACAGGCAGGGCATCGAGCCGGCGGCAGCGCATCGCGTGCTCGGCCGGGGCCATCGAGGTCACGGGCGAGGTGAACGGCTGGCGGTCGCCGAGGATGTCGCGCAGCTGGACCCGGTCCGTGTACGCGGAGCTGTCGCGGACTGCGGCGATCTGGGCCTGGGTGACCAGTCCGGTGCACAGGCCGTCGTTGTCGCAGACGAGCAGGTGCCCGGTGCGGGCGCTTGTCATGACGGACAGGGCGACCTCGATGGTCATGTCGTCGCAGACCTGCGGTGCGCCTGTGTCCATGGCGTCGGTCGCCGTCCTGTGTACGGGGGTGGCATTCGCCGAGCGGGGCTGCATCTGAACCAGCGTCGAAACGTGCCTCCTGCAGAGATGGGCCAGTTTCCTGATCACGAAGGTTCTAGGCCGCCGCATCGAAGGAGGACTGCCGCACGGTCACGCGCCGGGCAGCCGAAGCGGGGCTGCGTCGGCCGCGTGAGGCCGCACTGCGCTTACGCCGCTCGGCCACCGGCACGGTGATCGTCACGGGGATGCCGGAGGGGGTCTGGGCGCCGGTGATCTGGCGGAGTGCCTCTGCGCCGGAGCGGACCTGGGTGGTCTGGGGCACGATGCCGGCGGCCGTCATGAGGCGGGTCATGTCGCGGCGCTGGTTGGGGGTGACCAGAGTGACGACGCTGCCGGACTCGCCGGCCCGCGCGGTACGGCCGCCGCGGTGGAGGTAGTCCTTGTGGTCGGTCGGCGGGTCGACGTTGACGACGAGGTCGAGGTTGTCGACGTGGATGCCGCGCGCCGCGACGTTCGTCGCGACGAGCACGGTGACGTGCCCGGTCTTGAACTGGGCCAGGGTCCGGGTGCGCTGCGGCTGCGACTTCCCGCCGTGCAGGGCGGCGGCCCGGACACCGCTGTTCAGCAGGTCCTGCGTCAGCCGGTCGACGGCGTGCTTGGTGTCCAGGAACATGATCACCCGGCCCTCGCGCGCCGCGATCTCCGTCGTCGTCCGGAGCTTGTCGGCGCCGTGGACGTGCAGCACGTGATGCTCCATCGTGGTGACCGCACCCGCGGACGGGTCGACGGAGTGGACGACCGGATCGGTGAGGTAGCGGCGGACCAGCCGGTCGACGTTGCGGTCGAGGGTGGCGGAGAACAGCATCCGCTGGCCCTCGGGGCGTACCTGGTCCAAGAGCGAGGTGACCTGGGGCATGAAGCCCATGTCGGCCATCTGGTCGGCCTCGTCCAGGACGGTGATCGCGACCTGGTTCAGTCGGCAGTCACCGCGGTCGATGAGGTCTTTGAGGCGGCCCGGCGTCGCGACGACGACCTCGGCGCCACCGCGCAGCGCGCCGGCCTGCCGGCCGATCGACATTCCGCCGACGACGGTGGCCAGGCGCAGCTTCACCGAGCGGGCGTAGGGGGTGAGTGCGTCGGTCACCTGCTGGGCCAGCTCACGCGTCGGCACGAGGATCAGGGCCAGCGGCTGGCGGGGCTCGGCGCGCTGTCCGGCGGTGCGGGCCAGCAGCGCCAGGCCGAAGGCGAGGGTCTTGCCCGAGCCGGTGCGCCCGCGTCCCAGGGCGTCGCGGCCCGGGAGGGTGTTGGGCAGGGTCGCGCCCTGGATCGGGAACGGGACCCTCACGCCTTGCGCGGTGAGCGCGGCCAGCAGCTGCTCGGGCATGTCGAGGTCGGCGAACGCCTCGACGGCGGGCAGCGCGGGAGTGATCGTCTTCGGCAGGGCGAACTCGCCCTGGACCGCTGCGGGCCGCCGGCCGTGGCCGTCCGAGCGGCTCGGACCCCCTGAACGGCTCGGGGCGGGCGAGCCGAAGCGGCCGCCCCGCCCCGAACGGGCGCCGGAGCCGAAAGCGGGGCCGTCGGTGCGGCGGGGGCGGGAGGAACGGCCGTTCGTACGTGTGGGATTCATTGAGAACCTTCCTTGATACGGCACGCATCAAGGAATTCCCGCAGCGGAAGAGCAGCGCGGGGAATCACAAGAACGGGCCGAATAGAATGCGAAAGCGAATCTGGCTTGCAGTGAATCCAGTGCGGGGCGCATGCGATGAAATGGGTGACGTCATGTGGACGTGAAACCCCGGACGTCGACGGGTGCAGCTCCGAAGAGGCGCGCATCCCTGGGAAAAGGGCTGCGGACGGTGTTGTCCCACAGGTGGCACCACTGCGGGAAATACCCGCAGCTGGGGCCCGCACCCCGAGGGATGCGGGCCCCAGCTACAAAGTGGGCGTCAGCGTCAGGCGAGAACGATGTTCTCGGCCGTCGGGCCCTTCTGGCCCGGCGCGATGTCGAAGGTGACCTTCTGGCCTTCGAGCAGCTCACGGAAGCCCTGGGCGGCGATGTTCGAGAAGTGGGCGAACACGTCAGGGCCGCCACCGTCCTGCTCGATGAAGCCGAAACCCTTGGCTGCGTTGAACCACTTCACGGTGCCTGACGCCATGTCATATCTCCTTTGGGGCAGTACGCCGGGACCCGCGATGCACGGATACCGGGTCGCCGCGATGATGCCCCGTCCGGAAAATGACCGGCAATACGCAAACGCTTCCAGTTGCTGAAAATACCGGCGAAGGCGCTTGAAGTTTTGGGAACCACAACTGCAACTGAGATCGACAGTAGCATGCGGTAGCGGCCCGTGTACGGTAAATAATTCCACTCAGTTAGTTGCGGCAATAACACTCCCCGCGTGGCGCGGTAAACCCTCGCCTCGCGGTCATAGATATTGATCCACCCGGAGCACAGCGTTTCAAGAGCGGTCGCCCTTCACGGCTCGGAGGACACGACTATTTCGGTGGCACGATCCGTACCGTTCAGCCCTGCGCCGGCCTCTTCGGCCCGTACGCCGGTCCCGACAAGATCAGGGCCGCGCAGCTGTTGCTGCGCGGCCCTGATCCCGTGCGCCCCCAGATCCCGCCACCGTCGCCTGAAGGCCGGCGCCAGCTGTTCGGGTGAACCCGTCGGACAGCAGGGCCTGCCCCGGGGCAGCCGTACCCTCCGAACGCGGGCGGATGTCAGGCTGGGTTGATGTTGTCGGCCTGGGGGCCCTTCGGGCCTTAGGTGACATCAAACGTCACGGCCTGGCCTTCCTGGAGCTCACGGAAGCACGACGAGTTGATCGCGGAGTAGTGGGCCAAGACGTCCGCGCCGCCGCCCTGGGCGATGAAGGCGATCCCTCTCCGCGTTGAACCACTTCACAGTTCCCGTAGCCGTGTCTCATGCCTTCCAGTCGATGAACGCCTCCCACGACATGCGGAAGGCGGAGGTGATCGCCCCTGTTTCCGGCGGCACAGCACAGCAGAATGCCCACGCCGAAGACGTGGGCGAAGGGGAACTTCCGAACCATGACAGCTGACCAGACGCTAAACGTCCGCACACCCTGTCACCACAGGAAGCGACCCATGCGCCCACACCCCGCGTGTGCGGGACCCGCCGGTACCGGGCGGGCGCGCGCCACCTCAGACCGCGGGTGGTGAATTCACCGATTCGGCGGCGCGGCGGTATTCGGCATTGATGCGCTGGGCTTCTTCGAGCTGGTCTTCGAGGATGACGATGCGGCAGGCAGCCTCGATGGGGGTGCCCTGGTCGACGAGCTCACGCGCGCGGGCCGCGATGCGCAGCTGGTAGCGGGAGTAGCGGCGGTGTCCGCCCGCGGAGCGGAGCGGGGTGATCAGGCGGGCTTCGCCGAGGGCGCGGAGGAAGCCCTGGGTGGTGCCGAGCATCTCAGCGGCCCGGCCCATGGTGTAGGCGGGGTAGTCGTCGTCGTCGAGACGGCTGTACGAGTCGTCTGCTGTCATTGCACCTCTCTGTGGAACGCGTGGAGGGGCCCTGGTGCCATATGGCACCAGGGCCCCGAAGGAACTGCTACACCATCTGCCGGCCCTGGTACTGCGCCGGCCTTCTGTTTCCGCCGACCCGACCTGGAAGTTGTCGGGGTTGCGGGGATCGCGGTTGCCTGACCGGAGACCACCTCACTATCGATGTCCTGCGGTACCCGGGCTCAAGATTCGCCCGGGCGATCCTGATGGCGCTCAACTCCTCCGTTCTTCCCTCTGGATGAGCTACTTACCAAACGGGAACTGCGTACTGCTGGTACTGCGAACTGCTCGTGGCCTCGAACAGCGCCACTCTCCGGCAGCCAGCCCCGTCGCCCGTCCTGCATCTGCTCTGGCTTAGAACCCCACTGCCGAACTTCCCGGTGCGCGCGTCCGCAGCCGACGCCTTCACCGAGGTGCTGCTCACTGACTTCACTGCTGAGTACTGCACTTACGGGTATTGCCACTGCGGTACTGCTCACGGCGGCCCCTGATCACTGCGGGCCACCCGGTCCGGTCGCCAGTCCCGTCGCCGTCCTGCAACAACCTTGGCTCCGGAACTCCACCACCGCACCGTCCTGCGAACTGCCTGTACTGCTGCCCGGCAGTTCGTCTCTGCCGGGCCTTGCTTGATCTCGGCTACGAGAGAAACCATAACCACACCACCACTCAATGTCTACTCCGGCCGACATAGATTTCTGCGCGCTGGTCAGATAGATAGTCGACCTCGACCACAGAAGGGGCACGCGGCTGCCCACTCCAGCCGGGGGCACCCGCTCCGAGCAGCGCCGTTACCCCGGCCTCGACTCCGCGAGCACCACAGTTTCCCCGCCTGACTGCGTGGATGATCGGCCAGGCACGCTCTACAGCCGGGGCTTCGTGCGTTTGACGCGCCGCAGCCGGCACAAAGCACCGGGCAGACAGGACCGGGCCGTGATCGAAGGGGATGAGGGTGTGCGTCCGGCTGTCCCAGGTGTACCAGGAGTGGAACGTCTCGCCCGGCAGACGTCAGTCGGCCCAGATGTGCGCGCAGATCATGAGGGCGCTCAGCACCGCGTCGTAGGTCGCTTCCCAGCAGTAACGCTGCATGATGCGCAGGTGCCGGCGCTGGGCGTTGACGACCTCCGGAAGCTGAGCGAGATCGACGGCCGGCTGGTCGAGGTCGGGCGGGGCGATCAGGTGTTGTGCCGCAGACAGACGTAAGTGTGGTCCGGCAGGAGCCGGACCACCCGGCCACCGCGGTGACGGGCATCGCAGAGGTGGCAGCCGGCCTGCGGCGCGTGGCGGAAACATCGCCCAGCCCGGTGACGGGTTCGCGCATTTCCGGCAAGGCTCCGGCTAGGGCGTGAACGCCGCGGCCGGTCAGCGCGGCGAGTCGTTCGGGGATGGGAACCCGGCGGGCGGACCAGGCGGTTCCGAACGGGTGACTGCGATCCAGAGGGCGTGGGTGTCCAGCCCGTGGAGAGTGGCCAGCCGGCTGACGTAGGAGACGGCGATTTCGTGCCGGGCGGGTAGAACTGCGCGTCAGCAACGGCCAGCCGGACCGTTTCAGTTCGGGCTGCTCTTCGGGCCGCTTCAGGCCCAGCCCCCTCGTCTGCTCCCGCTTGGGTACAGGGGGGAGGCGAGCAGCCCCCGCGAAGGTGATCTTGCTCTCCGGCACTCAAAAGGCGACCACGCAGCACCCGCCGGAATACCCCCAGAACGGGCATACGAGCGGGGTCGCGGGTCCACTACCGACGCCCCGCGTCCCCTGTGCGTCCCCTCGATCTTGAATTCCAGCCCGGCAGAGGCCGTCCCTCCAGGCAGCAACGACCTTGATCGCCCACGTCATCGCAGGTCAGAGAAGTCCTCCACTCCACGAGCAACAGGAGCTGCACTACGCTCCAAAGCCGTGAGCAGCGGATTCTCTCCGCTGAGCCCGAGTTCGCGCCCCAACGCCCCAAGAGGGACGTTTCTGCAGGTCAGGGCACTACTGGAGTGGGGCGGGTGGGACTCGAACCCACGGCCGACGGATTATGAGTCCTTTGGGGATCTTGGCGGCCCTTGTCGATCTACGCTGATCCATGGCGTTCTTGCAGGTCAGAGCAGGCGAGCTGTGTCGACGTTACTTCGTCTTTGTCAGTCTGTTCCTGTCCTTGCGTCCCGAACGCGTCCTGACCGCGTCCCAGTTGGACGGAATCGAAGGGCACAGGAGCGATCGCGACAGCTCGGAAAAGGGACTCGAACCTCCGCGCAGCGGATTCCCCTTCCGACGCGTCGAGGCTCCACCCCGGTAACTCGGGGGCGGAGCCCCTGTGGCCGTTATCGCAGGCCGGACGTCTGCGAGAAGACTATCGATCGACTGCGAATTACACCAAGGCGAGCTGTACGTCATCCATGCGAACCGGCTTCGGACGCGCGGTGTGGAGGATGAACCCACAGCGGGGCGGCAGTCGCCGTTTCTACGCGCCTGTGTGACGGGGCAGAGTATTCAGGGCGAGGGCGGCGGCGATGACGGACGCCGCGGCGAGGAGGCCGAACAAGTGCGGATAGCCGCCCAGCGGCGCCGCGAGCACAGCCCCGGCGAAGGGCGCAAGGGCGGCTGCGACATGGCCGGGTGCTGCGAGGAGTCCGGAGAGGCGGCCGTAATGGGTGACGCCCCAGCGGTCGGTGACGGCGGTGGCCTGAAGCAGGGTCATGTTGCCGCGGACGGTCCCCGCCGCGATCGAGAAGGTGACTAGCAGGGCGTACGGGCCCGGCGCGAGCGCCAAGGCGGCGGTCGTGACGCTGCCGAGGGCGACCAGGGCGGTGGTCCGCATGGTCACTCCGGTGTGGCGGGCGAGCGTGGCGTACATGGTTCGGCCGAGGGTCTGTCCTGCGCCGCCGAGTCCGAGGGCCCAGGCGGCCTGGGTGGTGGTGTAGCCGCGTTCGAGCAGGAGGGGGACGAGGGCAACGACGACGGCGTACATGGCGAAGGCGGAGAGAGTGAGGGATGCGGCGAGCATCCAGAACGGTCGGCTGCGTGTAACGGATGCCGCACTGCAGTCGGTATGCGCGGTGGCGGGTGGAGGCGCCTTGGGCCAGGGGGTGTTCAGTGCGAGCGCGTGCGCAGGCACCGTGACGACGGCGAGGATCCCGCCGAGCACCAGGTAAGTGGCACGCCAGGAGAGGTGGTTGGCGAGCGCGGCGGTCAGGGGGGCGAAGACAGTGGAGGCAAGGCCGCCGACGAGGGTGACGATGGTCAGGGCGCGGACGTGATCCGGTGCCCACCAGCGGGTCAATGCCGCGAAGGCGGGCAGGTAGAAGGTGGACGCCATCGCAAGTCCGGCGAGCAGCCACCCCGCTGCGAACACCGTCAGGTTGGGGGCGGTAGCGATGACGAGAATGCTGAGGGCGCCAAGTATCGAGCCAGCCGTCATGACGGTGCGTGGGCCTCGGTGGTCGAGGACTCGGCCGATGCGGATCCCGGCAAGCGCGGAGATGAGCAGGGCGGCGGAGAACGCTGCGGTCGTGGCGCCCGTCGGCCAGCCGGTGTCGGCTGTGATCTGCGGGTTCAGGACGGGGAAGGCGTAGTAGAGGATGCCCCAGCTGGTGACCTGCGTAAGGCACAGGGCAGGGAGGGCGGCGCGGGGCCGCGACCGTTCCCCTATTCCGGTCGCGGGCCCGCGGTTGCCGGCGTTGAGGTCGGTCACGAGCCGCAGCATCCGCCGGACGGGGCCTCGGCGGGCTCGGTAGCCGCGGCGCTGCCGATCTGTACCAGGGCGGGCGCGGGGGCGCAGCCGCCGCCGGACGTCTCGCTGGTGTCGGGGGTGTCGAAGAGTCCGGCGCCGCCGCACACACCTGTTTCGGGGAGGGTGAGTTCGACGCGGTCGGCTGCTTCGATGTCGCCTACGATGGCGGCGACGACGGAGCGGACCTGCTCGTATCCGGTCATGGCCAGGAAGGTGGGGGCGCGGCCGTAGGACTTCGTGCCGACGAGGTAGACGCCCTGCTCTGGGTGGGACAGTTCGCGGTGGCCGTGCGGGTAGACGGTGCCGCAGGAGTGCTGGTTGGGGTCGATCAGCGGGGCGAGGTCCACCGGGGCCTGGAGGCGTTCGTCCAGGCCGAGGCGGATCTCGGAGAGGAACGTGAGGTCGGGGCGGAAGCCGGTCAGCACGATGACCTCGTCGACGGGGTCCAGGCGGCGGCCGTCCTCGGCGACCAGCACCAAGCGGCCGTCGCCGTCCCGTTCGATCGCCTCGGTGCGGAAACCGGTGACCGCGTCGGCGTATCCCTGGTCGAGGGCGGCCTTCGCCGCCAGACCGAGGGCACCGCGCGCGGGCAGCTGGTCGGCTTCGCCGCCCCCGAAGGTGGAGCCGTTGATCCCGCGGCGGAGGACCCAGACCCCATGTGTTCCCGCACCGCCGTCGCCCTTGGCGAGGTCGGCCAGGTAGGCCAGGGCGGTGAAGGCGGAAGCGCCGGAGCCGATGACCGCAGTGCGCTTTCCGGCGTAACGGGTGGGGACAGCGGGGTCCTTGAGGTCGGGGACGCGGTAGGTGATCCGGTCGGCGGCGGCGCGCTCGCCCAGGGCCGGGAGGCCGCTTGCGCCCGCGGGGCTGGGGGTGGTCCAGGTGCCGGAGGCGTCGATGACGGCGCGGGCGAAGATGCGCTCCTCGCTGCCGTCGGCGTGCTCAACGTGGAGGACGAAGGGCTGGGTTTCGCGGTCGGCGTCGACGATGCGGTCGCGGCCGGTGCGGGAGACGCCCGTGACGGTGGCGCCGAGGCGGATCTTGTCGCCGAGGACGTTGGCGAGGGGCTGGAGGTACTGCTCGGCCCAGTCCCCACCGGACGGGTAGGTGGCGGCGTCGGGCTTCACCCATCCGGTGGGGGCGAGCAGCTTCTCGGCTGCCGGGTCGGTGACCTCGCCCCAGGTGGAGAACAGCCGCACGTGCGACCACTCGCGCACCGCGGAGCCCGCGGCCGGGCCAGCCTCCAGAACCAGCGGCTCGAGGCCGCGCTCGATCAGGTGGGCGGCGGCCGCCAGGCCGGCGGGCCCGGCACCGATCACGACAACGGGCAACTCGGCGGTGGTGCTCTCACTCATCACATGTCTCCGGACTCGTGCGAAGTGCAGGGGGCGGTGGTGGGGTCGGTTTGTCAGCAGCAGCCGGAGCCGGTGGCGACGGCTTCGCGCTTGGCTGCCGGGTCGCAGCAGGCCCCGGCCGCCTTCGCGCCCTCGCTGGTGCCGCAGCACGGGGAGGACTCGGCCGGAGCGGTGGCATCGGCGGGCTGTGCGGGGGCCGGTCCGCAGCACGACGGCGCGGCCTCGGCGGAGTTATAGGGGGTGCCGGTGGCGGGGGCGACGGGCTCGTTCATGACGACTCCTCGGTGTTTCGATATCTGTCGATGTCCTGCGCCGCCAGCATGACACCTGCTTCGATGAACGTCAACATAGACATTCGTCGAATTGGAGAGCTTTTCATGGAGCACGTCGACGTCGCACTGATCGGTGGCGGCCAGTCGGGTCTCGCCACGGAGAACGCCCTTATGCGGCAGGGACTCAGGCCGGTGGTGCTGGAGGCGTCCGACCGGGCGGCCGGCTCGTGGCCGCGGCGCTACGAAATCCTCACCCTGTTCTCGCCAGCCCGGGTACAGCTCCCTGCCCGGCATGCCCTTCGGCGGCGGTGCCCCCGGCCGGCATCCGCACCGCGACGACGTCGTCGACTACCTGACTGCCTACGCCTCCCGGCTCGATGCCGACATCCGCACCGGGCACCGGGACGGGCCCCTCCACGGAATAGTTCGACGTGTGTCAACATAGACGTATGTCGAATACCAAGGTGCTGCCGCTGCTGGAACCCGACGAGGTCGTGGCGCCGTGCTGCCCGCCGCTGACCGAGCGCCCCATGACGGCCGAAGAAGCCGAGACGGCCGCGAAGATGTTCAAGGCGCTCGACGACCCGGTCCGGCTGCGGCTGTTCTCCGCGATCGCCTCCCACGAGGGCAGCGAGGCGTGCGTGTGCGACATCTCCGACGTCGGCGTCTCCCAGCCGACCGTGTCGCATCACCTGAAGAAGCTCAAGGAGGCCGGGCTGCTGACCTCCGAGCGGCGCGGCACCTGGGTCTACTACCGCGTGGAGCCCTCCGTGCTCGCCGCCATGGGCAAGCTCCTCACCACCGCCGCGACGGCCGCCTGACCACCACGGGGGGTTCCAGCACATGTCCAGCCACACCGGCCCGTCGGCCGCGGTCATCGTGCCGCTGTCCGCCCAGCACGCCGACCAAGTCCTGGCGATCTATCAGGCGGGCATCGACGAGGGCAACGCCACGTTCGAGACCAGCGCCCCCAGCTGGGAAAACTTCGACGCCGCGAAGCTGCCCGGGCACCGCTTCGCCGCCCTCGACTCGAGCGGTGCGGTGCTCGGCTGGGTCGCCGCCACAGGAGTCTCCGACCGCTGCACGTATGCCGGGGTCGTGGAGCATTCCGTGTACGTGCACCCCGACACCCGCGGCCGCGGTGTCGCTTCCACGCTGCTGAACGCGCTCATCGCCTCGACCGAGGACGCGGGGATCTGGACGATCCAGTCCGGGATCTTCCCCGAGAACACCTCCAGCCTCGCCCTGCACGCGCGCGCGGGCTTCCGCATCATCGGCACCCGTGAGCGCGTTGGGCGCCACCACGGTGTGTGGCGGGACGTGGTGTTGCTGGAGCGCCGCAGCCCGGCAATCAGCTGACCTCAGGCGCGTGCGGGGCTGCGGCTGTCGGCTCCGTGTGGCGTGTCGGCTCGCTTGTACCCAGCTGGTCAGTCGCCGTCGTCAAGGGTGAGCTGGCGGCGGTGGAAGTCGAAGTGCTGGGTCGGGCATCGGTAGCGCCGGTTCGACGCGATGGTTCGGCGGTGGCGGCGAGCAGGGCGGTGTCGTCGTCGACCCGGTCGGGGGTGTTCAGCAGCTCCAGAGCCCGTTCGGTGATCTGCTGGGGGTCGGTGCGGGCGGCGGCGGGCAGCGCGCCGCAGGTCTGGCGCAGGGCCGCCAGGCAGTCGTCCAGGGACAGCGCCCGGTTTTCCACCAGGCCGTCGGTGTATAGCAGCAGGCTGGTGCCGGGCGGGAACGCCACCTCGCGGTCGACTGGGGTGCTGCCCAGTCCCAGCGGCAGCGCCGGGGGCAGCTCCAGGTAGGCGGTGTCGGCGGCTACCAGCAGGGGCGGCAGGTGCCCGCTGGCGGCGTAGCGCAGGCGGTGGCGGTGTGGGTTGTAGACCGCGTACAGGCAGGTGGCGAAGCGTTCGGTGGCGAGCGACTGCAGGTAGGCGTCCAGCTTGGCCAGCACCCGGGCCGGGCCGGCGCCCTCCATCGCGAGGCTGTGCAGGGCGGAGCGGAGTTGGCCCATCACGGTGGCGGCTTCCACGTCGTGGCCCATGACGTCGCCGATGGCCAGCCCCACGGCACCGTCGGGCAGTGCGAGCACGTCGTACCAGTCGCCGCCGACCTCGGCGCCGCGGTTGCTGGCCCGGTAGTGGGTGGCCAGGCGCACCCCGGGCACCTGGGGCAGGCGGTGGGGCAGCAGGGCGCGCTGCAGGGTCAGGGCGAGGCGGCGCTCGTTATGGTACCGGGTGGCGTTGTCGTAGGCCAGGGCCAGGCGGTGGGCGAGGTTCTCCAGATACTTGTGTTCGACCGCGGAGTAGTCGGTGTGCCGGACCAGTACCAGGGCCCCCAGTGTCTGGTCGTGGGCATGCAGCGGCAGGGCCAGCACGGCGGCGGGCGGCGGGTGCGGGGTGTCTGGGGCTGGGGCGGTGCCGTTGATCGCGTGGGTGGCGGCGGTGGCCAGGGCCTCGCGGGCAAGAAGGGGGGTGCCGGCGATGTATGCCGGGGGCGACTGCGCCGGGGCGGGTGCCGCGGCGGTGAGGTGGATGCTGATCTGGTCGGCGAAGTCGGGCAGCAGGATCTGGCCGGCAGTCTGCAGTATCTGGTCCGGGTCGAGGGTGGCGGACAGCCGCAGGCCCGCGTCGGCCAGGGAGGCCAGCACGGCCAGCTGGTTGCGGGTCTCGGTCAGGACCTGTTCGCGCAGCCGGGACAGTTCCAACCCGGTGCGGACGCGCGCCAGCAGCTGGCGCGCGGAGAAGGGTTTGGCCAGGTAGTCGTCGGCGCCGGCGTGCCGGCCCTGCACGGATTCCTCCTCGCCGGCGCGGGCGGTAAGCAAGACGATGGGCAGGCGGGCGGTGCGCGGGTCGGCGCGCAGCGCCCGGACCAGCTCGAAGCCGTCCATACGGGGCATCATCACGTCGCTGAGCACCAGCTCCACCGGCTGCGCCAGGGCCATCTCCAGGGCGGCCCGGCCGTCGGCGGCGAGCAGCACGTCGTAGTCGGGCTGCAGGAGCTGGGTGAGGTAGGCGCGCATGTCGGCGTTGTCGTCGACGACCAGCAGGCGTGCCCGGTGGGGGCGGTCGGTTTCGTGCGGGCCGGGGCCGTGGGGGGCATCGTGGGTCGCGGGGGCGTGCGGGGTGCGTGCCGCGGGGGTGGCCGCGGCGGGGACGGGGTCGGCCGCCAGCCAGCCCAGCGCCTCGTCCACGTAGGCCGCGGCGCGGCCGGGCCGGCCGCCTCCGCCTTCCGTGGGGGTTTCCCCGGGGGATCCGGCGCCAGCCGCGGGCGGGGCCGGGCGGGGCCGGTGGGCGGCGGCGAAGGGGAGGTCCATGGTGACGGTGGTGCCCTGGCCGAGCCGGCTGTCCACGCCGACGGTGCCGCCGTGCGCTTCCACCAGGTCCTTCACCAGCACCAGGCCGAGGCCGCTGCCCTCGTGGGAGCGGGAGCGGGCTCCGCGGACCCGGTGGAAACGCTCGAACAGGCGCGGCAGCTCGTCCGCGGGGATGCCGGTGCCAGTGTCGGTCACGGTCAGCCGGGCCCGGTCGCCGGCCGCGGCCACCTGCACCCGGGCGCCGCCGGTGAAGGTGAACTTCAGGGCGTTGCTGAGCAGGTTGAGGATGATCTTCTCCCACATCTCCCGGTCCAGGGACACCGGCTTGGGCAGCGGCGGGCAGTCCACCTCCAGCGTCAGCCCGGCCGCCTCGAAGGCGGAGCGGAACACCCCGGCCAGCTCGGCCGTGGCACCGGCGAGGTCGACCGGCTCGAGGGCCGGGCGCATCTGCCCGGCCTCGGCCCTGGCGACGTCCAGGAGGGTGTTGACCTGCTTCAGCAGGCGCAGGGCGCCGCGCTCGGCCAGCTCCAGCTGCTCGCGCCGCTCGGGCCGGTCCTCGTCGGCCAGGGCCTGCTGGAGCGGGCCCAGGAGCAGGGTGAGCGGGGTGCGGAACTCGTGGCTGACGTTGGCGAAGAAGGTGGTCTTGGCCCGGTCCAGCTCGGCCAGCGCCTCCGCCCGCCGGCGCTGCTCGTCGTGGGCGAGCGCGGCCGTCAGCGCCCCGGCCACGGCGGCGGCGAGCACCTCCAAAAAGTCCCGGTAGGCCCCGGCCGGCGGGAAGCAGGGGTTGACGCCCACCACCAGGACGCCCTCCACCTGGCCCGCGCAGTCCAGCGGCAGGGCCAGCGCCTGCTCGACTGGGAGCCGGGGGGCCGCGGCGTGCTGCCCGGCCGTGTTGCCGCCGGTGAGCGCGGCGGCTGGCAGCGTGGCAGGGGCACCGTCGGCGACCACCTGCGCCAGCCGGGCCGCGACCTTCGACCCGTCGGCCGCACTCAGCGAGACGGCCTCGGGCGCTGGCCGGAGCCCGGCGGAGGCCGCCGGCCGCAGCATCCCCGGCTCGGAGGCCAGGTACAGGCCCAGGAACGGGATCTCCTCGGGATAGGAGCCCAGCACCTCCGCGACGACGCGGGCGACCTCGCCCGGGGTGGGCAGCCCGGCGGTGCGGGCGCCGGTCTCGCTCAGCAGGCGCAGCCGGCGCTCGCCCAGTACCCGGCCGGTGGTCTCGGTGATGATCTGCAGCACGCCGCCGGCGGTGCCGTCGTCCAGCAGCACGGGCTGGAAGGCGGAGTCGAAGTAGCACTGTTCCGGAAAGCCGTGGCGCTCCATGATGAGCGGCTCATCGGGGATCAGCAGGGGCTTGCGGGTGTCGGTCACATAGTGGAAGTGGGAGCTCACGGGGTGGACCCAGACCTCGGGGAACACCTCCTTATAGGGCCTGCCGAGCGCCCAGGGGTGTTTGGCGCCGACAATGGGTGAGGAGCCCAGGTTGTACAGCGTGGCGAATTCGGCGCCCCAGTACAGAGCCATGCCATGCTCAGAAGTGAGCATGAGGCGCAGGGTGTCCACCAGGGGCCCCGGCCAGGACTCGGGGGGCCCGAGCGGCGTCGCCGCCCACTCGATCCCGGCCAGAAGCTCGCCGAACGCGCCGGCCTCGGCGAACATCCGGGCCGCCGCAGTGCGCGGGTCATCGGGCCGGGTCATCGAGAAATCTTCCTCCTGGCGCCTATGTGATCCGCCCGCGCCCTCCCAAGCTGCCGACGGCCACTCGCAGCGGACCTTCCGGGCAGATCGGACGCCGGATCCGGCGGTTCTGGCTACGCTCCCGCCAGAATTGCAAGATTAAAATAATAAAAAGTGCGATTTGCCCAGCAGTGTACGCTTGCAGCCGCACGCCGACGGCGGCGATCGTCGTCTCGCAGTCCCCGTGGGCGGCCGACACCGTCGGCGCCGACGGTGTCGGCCGGGACGGCGGGAAGAAGGTGGCGGGCCACAAAGGGCAGGTCGTGGACTGCCTGGGCTTGCTGCTGGTTGTGCTGGTCACCGCCGCGAGCGTCCAGGACCGGGATGCCGCGATGCGGCTGCTGCAGCGACTGCGTGAACTCCACCGCAGGATCACCCTGGTGTGGGCCGACGGCGGATACGCCTACTCGTCGACTGGGGCCCGCACCCGGCTCCGCCTCGCGCTCACCATCGTCAAACGCACCGATGATGCCACGGGGTTCGTCGTCCTGCCTCGCCGCCTCACCGGCGAAGCCACCCCAACCTGGCGCGACCCGACCCCGTGGGACCAAACAACATCCTAGGCATCCGCGAGTCTGGGCCCGAAGCCTGCTTCCCAGACTCGCGGGCGTCCATGTCTCCGCCGGGGAACGCTCACGTAGATCACCAGCCCTGGAGAGCCTGACTCTCCGAACCCAGCTCCCCGCGGGCGCTCGTACAGCCGCGCCCCGTAAGGCGTCTCCGCGCGAACCGAAGTGTCCTTCGGGCCATTTCCAGTACGGGCCGTTTCTCCCGCGCCTCGGTCGGGCGACAGCCCTCCGGTCCAAAGGCCGCGCAGCACCCCGGCCGCCTGCCGCCACACCGCGCGGACTACACCACCCACGTCCGGAGCGGTGTCGGGCAACATGGTGCCGAGGCAGTCGCTTCCGATTCCCTGCGTCCTGCCAGCGTCCCGAATTCGCCGTCCAGCCGCTCACACTGGCCGGATGCGGTGACTTCCCGGACCGTGGGGCCACCACATCCGCGTAGGTCAGGCCAGTTCGAACTACCGCCGACGGCAACGCTGTCGAACTCATGGGCAGCGGATTCAGTCCGTTGGGCCAAAGTCCTGAATCCGCACCCGCGATGAGACGTTTCTGCAGGTCAGAGGCCTGCGTAGTGGGGCGGGTGGGACTCGAACCCACGGCCGACGGATTATGAGTCCGCTGCTCTAACCGGCTGAGCTACCGCCCCTAACGGCGCGTCGCGCACAAATGTGCGCGCCGTCTGCCGCAGCATAGCCGCTCATACGATCTCCTGCCTCGGATGGTCGGCAACGCGCAATCATGAAGACTGCGCTGCCCCCTGCCCGGTTCCAGAAGTCGTCGAACTCGCAGATCACACACGAAAAAGGACCCCCAAGGGGCCCTCTTCCGGTTCCGCTCCCCCGACTGGACTCGAACCAGTAACCCTCCGGTTAACAGCCGAATGCTCTGCCAATTGAGCTACAGGGGATCGCGCTCCCCCGACTGGACTCGAACCAGTAACCTGCCGGTTAACAGCCGGCTGCTCTGCCAATTGAGCTACAGGGGATTGCTGCGTATGCACCGAACGTACCTACCCCGGGCGTCCCGGGGGGCGTGTGCCCGCTGCGACACATACATTAGCGCAAGCAGGGGGGTGCTCCGCCAATCGGTATGGGCCCGGGTGATCACGGGCCACGACGGGTAGGCGGCCTGCACCGACGCAAGGGAAGGGTGGCAGCCATGCGGTACAAGCTGACGTTCGTCGCCGGACTGGCCCTCGGTTACGTGATCGGCACACGGGCCGGGCGCGAGCGCTACGAGCAGCTGAAGAAGTCCGTCCGCCAGTTCTCCCAGAATCCCGCGGTGCGCAATGCCGTGGAGTCCGCCGCGCAGAACGGACGCCACGTGACGGGCAAGGCCTTCCACGCGGTGAGCGACAAGGTCGGGGACCGGGTGCCCGACTCGGTGGCCGAGCGGGTGCGGTCGCTCCGGGAGCGGACCGCGAACGGCGAGGACGACTGGGGAACCACCAACACGTGACGCCGACTCTCCTCACGTGCGGCAGAATCTTGTGTCATGGGGATAGTCGCCGGCTTGGACAGTTCGTCTGCATTCACGCGCATCGTCGTCTGTGACGCGGACACGGGTGCTGTGCTGCGCCAGGGGTACGCACCGCACCCCGCCGAGGCGAAAGCCACCGAGATCGATCCGCAGGCCTGGCTGCTCTCGCTCGGCGACGCGGCGGCCGGCGGGCTGCTCGAAGGCGTGCAGGCCATCGGCGTCTCCGCCCAGCAGCACGGCCTGGTGCCGCTGGACGCTCAGGGCAATCTCGTACGCCCCGCGCTGCTCGGCAACGACAAGCGGGCGCAGGTCGCCGCCGCGGATCTGATCGACGCGCTCGGCGGGCGGCAGGCCTGGGCCGAGGCTGTCGGCTCGGTGCCGCAGGCCGCGCAGCCGGTGTCGAAGCTGCGCTGGATGGCACGCGCCGAGCCCGATACGGCGCGTCGCGTCGCGGCTGTCCTGCAGCCGCACGACTGGCTGGTGTGGCAGCTGCTCGGCCGTCCGGGCCGCAGGACCACGGACCGCGGCGGCGCTTCCGGAACCGGCTTCTGGTCGGCCGGCACCGGCTCCTACCGGCACGATCTGGTCGAGCTGGCGCTCGGGCACCAGGTCGCGCTGCCCGAGGTGCTCGGCCCGGCCGAGGCCGCGGGGACGACGCCCGAGGGGCTGCTGATCTCCGCCGGGACCGGCGAGACGATGGCGGCGGCGTTCGGGCTCGGCGTCGGGATCGGTGACGCGGTGGTGTCGCTGGGGGCCTCGGGTTCGGTGATGACCGTGCACCACGAGGCGCTGGCGGATCCGAGCGGGATGATTACGTCGTTCGCCGACGCGACCGGGATGCACCTGCCGGTGGTGCACACGCTCAATGCCGTACGGGCGCTGCGCGGCACGGCCGAACTGCTGGGGCTCGGCGAGCTCCAGGAGCTGTCCGCGATGGCGATGAAGTCGACGCCCGGTTCGTCGGGGCTTGTGCTGCTGCCGTATCTGGAGGGCGAGCGCACTCCGCAACTGCCGCACACCGCGGGGACGCTGAGCGGTCTGCGCCGCGAGTCGATGAAGCCCGAGCATCTGGCGCGGGCCGCCTTCGAGGGCATGCTCTGCTCGCTCGCGGACGCCCTGGATGTGCTGCGCGGGCGCGGGGTCGAGGTGCGCAGGGTCTTTCTGCTGGGTGCGGCGGCCGAGCTGCCCGCCGTGCAGGCCGCGGCGCCCGCGATCTTCGGGGCGCAGGTCGTCGTACCGCAGCCCGCCGACTACGCGGCGCTCGGCGCGGCCCGGCAGGCGGCGTGGGCGCTCGGGGTCTCGCAGGGCACGCTGTCGCCCGGCGCTCCCCCGGCCTGGCAGGGCGCGGCCGCCCAGATTTTCGAGCCCGGCGACGAGCTGGCGGTGGGTCACGCGGTGCGCCAGCAGTACGGCGCGACGCGGGAACAGATCCACCCCGGGGCGTTCAACCCGACATCTTGACCCCGCCTTGAATAAACCCTTGAGGTTCCGCGGGCGGAGTGTCGCAAGATGGGGGTGACTCCCAGATCTTGCCGACTCCGAGAGACAGCGTGTGCTGATACGACTACTGCGGACGCACTTGGGTCCGTACAGACAACCGATCACCCTCCTTGTGGTGCTGCAGCTGCTCCAGACCAGCGCCACCCTTTACCTGCCGACCCTGAACGCGGACATCATCGACAACGGTGTGGTGAAGGGGAACACGGGCTACATCCTGCGGCTCGGCGCCCTCATGATCGCGGTGAGCGTCGTCCAGGTGCTCTGCAACATCGGAGCTGTCTATATCGGCGCGCAGACCGCCGCCGCGCTCGGGCGTGACGTCCGGGCCGCTGTCTTCGACCGGGTGCAGAGCTTCTCCGCACGGGAGGTCGGCCACTTCGGCGCTCCGTCCCTGATCACCCGTACGACCAATGACGTCCAGCAGGTGCAGATGCTGGTCCTGATGGCGTTCACGTTGATGGTGTCGGCGCCGATCATGTGCGTCGGCGGCATCATCATGGCGCTCGGCCAGGATGTGCCGCTGTCGGCGGTCCTGCTCGCGGTCGTGCCGGTGCTGGGCATCGCCGTCTCACTGATCGTCAAGAAGATGCGGCCGCTGTTTCGGACCATGCAGGAGCGTCTGGACACGGTGAACCGGGTGCTGCGGGAGCAGATCACCGGCAACCGCGTCATCCGCGCCTTCGTACGCGACGAGTACGAGGCCGGGCGCTTCCGCGGCGCCAACAACGAGCTCACCGATGTGTCCCTGTCCACCGGCCGGCTGATGGCGCTGATGTTCCCGACCGTGATGACGGTCGTGAACGTGTCGTCCGTCGCCGTCGTCTGGTTCGGCGCACACCGGGTCGACAGCGGCGCGATCCAGATCGGCGCCCTGACCGCGTTCCTCGCGTATCTGATGCAGATCGTGATGGCCGTGATGATGGCCACCTTCATGTTCATGATGGTGCCGCGCGCCGAGGTCTGTGCCGAGCGGATCGAGGAGGTGCTGGACACTCGCTCGAGCGTGATCCCGCCGATCAAGGCCGTACGGGAGCTGCGCCGCCACGGGCATCTGGAGGTACGGGCCGTGGAGTTCCGCTATCCGGGAGCCGAGGAGTCGGTGCTGCGCGATGTCACCCTGCTGGCGCGGCCCGGCGAGACCACCGCGATCATCGGGTCGACGGGCAGCGGAAAGTCGACGCTGCTCGGGCTCGTACCGCGGCTGTTCGACGCGACGGACGGGGAGGTGCTCGTCGACGGCGTGGATGTGCGTGACCTCGATCCGGCGCTGATGGCGAAGACGGTGGGGCTCGTGCCCCAGCGGCCGTATCTCTTCTCCGGGACCGTGGCCACCAATCTGCGCTACGGGAAGCCCGACGCGAGCGACGAGGAACTGTGGCAGGCGCTGGACGTGGCGCAGGCGGCCGACTTCGTACGGGAACTCGAAGGCGGGCTGAACGCCCCGATCGCGCAGGGCGGTACCAATGTCTCCGGCGGTCAGCGCCAGCGCCTCGCGATCGCGCGGACCCTGGTGCAGCGTCCGGAGATCTACCTCTTCGACGACTCCTTCTCGGCCCTGGACTACGCCACGGACGCGGCGCTGCGAGGGGCGCTCTCCCGCGAGACCTCCGAGGCGACGGTGGTGATAGTCGCCCAGCGGGTGTCCACCATCCGTGACGCCGACCGCATCGTCGTCCTGGACGAGGGGCAGGTCGTGGGGACCGGAAGCCATCACGAGCTGATGGAGAGCAATGAGACCTACCGAGAGATCGTGCTCTCGCAGCTGACGGAGGCTGAGGCCGCATGAGCGGGCCGGGCGGACGGATGATGATGGGCCCGGTCGAGCGGTCCATGGACTTCAAGGGTTCGGGCAAACGGCTGCTGCGGCAGCTCGCGCCGGAGCGTATGACGCTGTGGGTGATGCTCGCGGCGGCGGTGCTGAGCGTCGCGTTCAACGTGGTCGGCCCGTGGATTCTGGGCCGGGCGACCGACCTGGTCTTCGCCGGGGTCGTCGGCCGTGACATGGACGCGGGGACCAGCAAGGAACAGGCGATCGACGGCCTGCGGGACAAGGACCAGGGCGGGCTCGCGGACCTGCTGTCCGGCGTGGACTTCACGCCCGGCGACGGCATCGACTTCACCGCCGTCGGCCATGTGCTGCTGGCGGCGCTCGCGGTGTACGTGGCCGCGGGGCTGCTGATGCTGGTGGCGACCCGGCTGTCGATCAGAGTGATCAACCGGACCCTGTACCGGATGCGCGAGGACGTACAGGCGAAGCTGTCGCGGCTGCCGCTGTCGTACTTCGACCGGGCCAAGCGCGGCGAGGTGCTCAGCCGGGCGACGAACGACATCGACAACATCTCGCAGACCCTGCAGCAGACGATGGGCCAGCTGATCAACTCGCTGCTGACCATCGTGGGCGTGCTGGCGATGATGTTCTGGATCTCGCCGCTGCTCGCGCTGGTGGCACTGGTGACCGTGCCGGTGTCGGTCGTCGTCGCGACGAAGGTCGGCAAGCGCTCGCAGCCGCACTTCGTGCAGCAGTGGAAGACCACGGGCAAGCTCAACGCCCATATCGAGGAGATGTACACCGGTCATGCGCTGGTGAAGGTCTTCGGGCGGCAGGACGAGTCCGCCAGGGACTTCGCCGAGCAGAACGAGGCGCTGTACGAGGCGGGATTCAAGGCGCAGTTCAACAGCGGGGTCATGCAGCCGCTGATGTTCTTCGTCTCGAACCTCAACTATGTGCTGGTGGCCGTGGTCGGCGGGCTGCGGGTCGCGTCCGGCGCGCTGTCGATCGGCGACGTGCAGGCGTTCATCCAGTACTCCCGGCAGTTCTCGATGCCGCTGACACAGGTCGCCTCGATGGCGAACCTCGTGCAGTCGGGCGTCGCGTCCGCCGAGCGGATCTTCGAACTCCTCGACGCGGAGGAGCAGGAGGCGGACGCGCCGTCCGCCGAGCGGCCCGAACGCCCGCAGGGCCGGGTCTCCCTGGAGAAGGTCGCCTTCCGCTACGAGCCGGACAAGCCGCTCATCGAGGATCTGTCGCTGAGCGTGGAGCCGGGTCACACGGTCGCGATCGTCGGCCCGACGGGCGCGGGCAAGACGACCCTGGTGAACCTGCTGATGCGGTTCTACGAGGTCACCGGCGGGCGGATCAGCCTCGACGGGGTCGACGTCGCCAGGATGTCCCGCGAGGAACTGCGGTCCCAGATCGGGATGGTGCTCCAGGACACGTGGCTGTTCGGCGGCACGATCGCGGACAACATCGCGTACGGCGCCTCCCGGGAGGTGACCCGCGAGGAGATCGAGGAGGCGGCGCGCGCCGCGCACGCCGACCGGTTCATCCGTACGCTGCCCGACGGCTACGACACGGTGATCGACGACGAGGGCTCGGGCGTGAGCGCGGGCGAGAAGCAGCTGATCACCATCGCGCGGGCGTTCCTGTCCGACCCGGTGATCCTGGTGCTCGACGAGGCGACCAGCTCGGTGGACACCCGTACGGAGGTACTCATCCAGAAGGCGATGGCGCGGCTCGCGCACGGCCGCACGAGCTTCGTCATCGCGCACCGGCTCTCCACGATCCGGGACGCGGACGTGATCCTGGTGATGGAGAGCGGGGCGATCGTCGAACAGGGCACGCATGAGGGGCTGTTGGCGGCGGAGGGGGCGTATGCGCGGCTGTATGCGGCGCAGTTCGCCCAGGCGGTGGTGGAGGTGGAGTAGGGGGCGGGGGGGTGCGGGGGCGCCTGCGGCGGGCTTCACCCCACCCCGCCCCTTCCCGTAACCGGGGGCAGGCCCCCAGGCCCCCGTATGCGACCTTCGGCCGCATGTCCTCAAACGCCGGACGGGCTGGATGTGCGGCCCAGCCGCACATTCCAGCCCCGTGGGGGTCCCCCCGGACGAAGTCTGGGGGAGTTTGAGGCGCGGGGTCCGGGGCGGAGCCCCAGTTCGGGAAGGGGCGGGGTGGGGAAAAAGCCCCGCGCAGCGGACCGCGCCCCTCAGTCCAGGTAACCCCGCAGCTGGTCCGCGAACGCGTGGTCGCGGAGTTTGTTCAGCGTCTTGGACTCGATCTGGCGGATCCGCTCCCGCGTCACGCCGAAGATTCGCCCGATCTCCTCGAGCGTCCGCGGCCTCCCGTCCACCAGCCCGTACCGCAGCTGTACGACCTTCCGCTCCCGCTCGCCGAGCGTGGAGAGCACTGCCTCCAGGTGCTCGCGCAGCAGCAGGAAGGCCGCCGACTCGACGGGAGACGCCGCGTCGCCGTCCTCGATGAGGTCGCCGAGCGCCACGTCGTCCTCCTCGCCCACCGGCGCGTGCAGCGAGACCGGCTCCTGGGCGAGCCGCAGCACCTCGCTGACCCGCTCGGGCGACAGGTCCAGCTGGACGGCCACCTCTTCGGGGGTGGGTTCGTAGCCGCGTTCCTGGAGCATCCGGCGCTGGACGCGGATGACCCGGTTGATCAGTTCGACGACGTGGACCGGGACCCGGATGGTGCGTGCCTGGTCCGCGAGGGCCCGGGACATGGCCTGGCGGATCCACCAGGTCGCGTACGTCGAGAACTTGTAGCCGCGGGCGTAGTCGAACTTCTCGACCGCCCTGATCAGGCCCAGGTTTCCCTCCTGGACGAGATCGAGCATGGTCAGTCCGCGCCCGACGTACCGCTTTGCGACGGAGACGACGAGCCGCAGGTTGGCCTCGATCAGCCGGCGCTTGGCCATCCTGCCCATGACGACCAACTTGTCGAGGTCGACGGCCAGTTGGGAGTCGTCGATGTCGGGGGTGTTGGCAAGCCTCTCCTCGGCGAAGAGACCGGCTTCGACTCGGCGCGCCAGCTCCACCTCCTCGACGGCCGTGAGCAGCGGGATCCTGCCGATCTCCCGCAGATACTGCCGGAACAGGTCGGAGGAGGGCCCGCCGCTGTCGACGCGGCCGGCCCGGGGCTCCGGAGGCTCGGGCACATCCACTGTTTCCTCGACGACGGTCTCCGGGGCCGCCTGGGGCACGGCCTCGGGGTGATGTACGGCCCGGCTCTGCGCGGGGACCTGCGCGGAAACGGCCGCGACAGCATCGGTCTCGGTCAGGGTCTGGGTCTGCACGGGGGCGACCTCCAGGTGATCGCTGCCGGGTCGGGGGTGTGCGGCAGCGGGACGGGGGCGGCCGGGCCGCTTTCCGTCCCGTACACGATGAGCGGATCCGCGGGAGTGAGAGGCCCACCGTGGTGGACGGCCGCGCTCCGAGGACTCAGGCACCGCACCCCAGTGTGGGGTACGACACACAGCCGCCACGAGGGGCTTGCGAGCACTTTTTGAGTCCCGTGCGTGACCGGGTGGTTACCGAAGCGGGGCTGCCGAGCCTCTAGAGAACGTCCGCGCCCTGGTTGCGCAGGGACTGGGCGTACTGCTGGAGGACCCAGAGTTCGTTCTGCACTGCCGTGTGCTGCTCGGGGTCGGCGTGCTGGCCGAGGCGGGCGAGGGTGCCCTGGACCTCGCGGATGCGGCGGTCGACCGCCCGCAGGCGGACCTGGACGAGCTGGACTCCGGCGTAGCTCTCGTCGACCACGCGCGCGTGGACCGCTTCGACGGCGAGCTCGGTGACCAGGGCGCGCACCGTGTCGTTCGGGGCGGTGTCGCGGACGCGGGCAAGGTAGTCGGGGGTGTCCTCGGTGCCCTGTTCGGCTCCGCCGGCCTCGGCGATGGTCTGGCGGACGGCGGCATAGGGCGGGGCGGTGAACTCGTCGATGCCGTACGCGTCGAAGGCCGGGGAGACCAGGGCCGGGTGCTGGAGCGCGAGCTTGAGCAGTTCGCGCTCGGTGCGATGAGCGGGGCTGCGGAGGTTGAGCGCGGGGCCCGCGGCGATCCGCGGGGCGCTCTGGGTCTCGTACGACTGGGGGGCGCGGGACTGGGTCGCCGGGCCGCGTCCGCCGCGGTCGCGGGCCCAGCGCGCGAGTTGGGCGACCCGCTTGACCACGAACTGGGTGTCGAGGATGCCGAGGATGCCCGCGAGCTGCACCGCCGACTCGTGCTGGATGGCGATGTTCTTGATGCCCGCGACGATCGGCGCGGCCTCGTCGAGCGCGGCGGCGCGGCCCGCGGGCGTCTCCAGATTGTGGCGCCGGACGCTGTGGCGGATCGCGAACTCGAAGAGCGGCGTGCGCGTTTCGACCAGTTTCTCGACGGCGCCGTCGCCCTCGGCGAGGCGCAGCTCGCAGGGGTCCATGCCGCCCGGGGTGATCGCGATGGAGGTCTCGGCGGCGAACTTCTGGTCGTCCTCGAAGGCCCGCAGCGCCGCCTTCTGGCCGGCCGCGTCGCCGTCGAAGGTGAAGATCACTTCGGCGGTGGCGTTGTCCATCAGCAGCCGGCGAAGGATCTTGATGTGGTCGCCGCCGAAGGCGGTTCCGCAGGTGGCGATCGCGGTGGTGACCCCGGCCAGATGGCAGGCCATGACGTCGGTGTAGCCCTCGACGACGACGGCCCGGCTGGTCTTGGCGATCTCCTTCTTGGCGAGATCGATGCCGTAGAGCATCTGCGACTTCTTGTAGATGCCCGTCTCGGGGGTGTTGAGGTACTTCGGCCCGTTGTCGCTCTCGTACAGCTTGCGCGCTCCGAAGCCGACGACATCGCCCGAGATGTCGCGGATCGGCCACATCAGGCGCCCGCGGAAACGGTCGATGGGCCCGCGGCGGCCGTCCTGGGAAAGGCCGGAGAGGATCAGCTCCTTGTCACTGAACCCTTTGCCGCGCAGAAAGCGGGTGAGGTGGTCCCAGCCCTGCGGGCTGTAGCCCACGCTGAAGTGCTGCGCCGCCGCCTGGTCGAAGCCGCGCTCGGCGAGGAACTTGCGGCCCGTCTCGGCCTCGGGGCCGTTCTCCAGCTGCTCGATGTAGAACTGCGCGGCCATCTTGTGCGCCTCGACCAGACGGATGCGCTCGCCCCGCTGGTGGGTCGGGTTGTACCCGCCCTCCTCGTAGCGCAGGGTGATGCCCGCCGTCGCCGCGAGGCGCTCGACCGTCTCGGAGAAGGAGAGATGGTCGATCTTCATCACGAATGCGATGGTGTCGCCGCCTTCCTGGCAGCCGAAGCAGTGGAAGAGACCCTTGCTCGGGCTGACCTGGAAGGAGGGGGACTTCTCGTCGTGGAAGGGGCAGAGCCCCTTCAGATTGCCCCCGCCCGCGTTGCGCAGCTGGAGGTACTCCGAAACGACGGCGTCGATCGGGACCGCGTCCCGGACCGCCTTCACGTCGTCATCGTTGATCCTGCCTGCCACACGCGGAAGTCTACGGTGGCGCGGTGACACTCCTGTCAGCTGTTGAGGGATGTGAGCGGTACGGAAGGGTCGGCGAGGGCGTCCGGGTCCACCGGGGCACCGGAGCGGATCAGCTGCTGGATGGGGTCGGTGACGTCCCACACGTTCACGTTCATCCCGGCGATCACCCGGTGGTCCTTCGTCCAGAAGGCGATGAACTGCCGCTTCCCCGCGTCGCCCCGCAGCACCACCGCGTCGTACGAACCGGGCGGCGCCCAGCCCGAGTACTCCAGGCCGAGGTCGTACTGGTCGGAGAAGAAGTACGGGATCCGGTCGTAGGAGACCTCCTTGCCGAGCATCGCGCGCGCTGCCGCCGGACCGCCGTTGAGGGCGTTCGCCCAGTGCTCGACGCGCAGCCGGGACCCCAGGAGCGGGTGGTGGGCCGCCGCGACGTCGCCCGCCGCGTAGATGTCGGGGTCGGAGGTGCGCAGGCTCGCGTCGACGGCGACGCCCCCGCCGTGCTCACGGTCCGCCATCGCGAGACCGGCCGTCTCGGCCAGAGAGGTGCGTGGCGCGGCGCCGATCGCGGCGAGGACGGCGTGCGCGGGATGCTCGTCGCCGTCGTCGGTACGGGCCGCGAGCACCATGCCGTCCTGCCCGGTGATCTCGGTGAGACGGGCGCCGAAGTGGAAGCGGACGCCGTGCTCGCGGTGGAGCTCGGTGAACATCTGGCCCAGCTCGGGGCCGATGACCCGCTGCAGCGGGGTCGCCTCCGGTTCGACGATCATCACCTCGGCGCCGTAGCCACGGGCGGCCGAGGCGACCTCCAGGCCGATCCAGCCCGCGCCCGCGATGAGCAGCTGGCCGTTGTCGCGGCCGAGCGCGGTGAGCGCCCGGCGCAGCCGGTCGGCGTGGGCGAGGCGGCGCAGGTGGTGGACGCCGGCCAGCTCGGTGCCGGGAATGTCGAGCCGGCGCGGCTCGGCGCCGGTGGCCAGCAGCAGCTTGTCGTAGTGCAGGACGGTGCCGTCGCCCAGGCGTACGGACTTGGCGTCGCGGTCGACGGCGACGACGGTCTGGCCGAGGTGCAGTTCGACATCGGCCTGCGCGTACCAGGCGGGTTCATGGACGAAGACGCTGTCGCGCTCCTCCTTGCCCGACAGATAGCCCTTGGAGAGCGGCGGGCGTTCGTAGGGGTGGTCGCGTTCGTCACCGATGAGGATCACTCGTCCGGTGAATCCCTCGGCACGGAGGGTCTCGGCGGCCTTGGCCCCGGCCAGCCCACCGCCGACGATGACGAATGTCCGATGTGCGTCGACCACTTGATGCCTCCTCTTTGCTTCTACGCTGCCAAGCCTTCAGCGAGCGTCCCGCACGGAGCGTTATGGCGGAAGAGGGAGTGACCCCTGGGCGTGTCATCGTGGACCCGCCCAGGCGGCTCTCCCGGCTGCTCAGCGGCGTGTCGTGAGCTGGGTGTGCAGGGTGCGGGCCGAGTCGTCCGTGAGCGAGGCCAGCTGGTCGACGATCACCCGCTTGCGCGCGCGGTCGTCGGGTGCGGCGTCGAACAGGGCGCGGAACTGCGGGTCGAGACTCTCAGGTGCGCGGGCGGTGAGCGCCTCGGCCAGTTCCGCCAGCACGATGCGCTGGTCGGCGCGGAGTGCCTCCTGTTCGGCGCGCTGCATCACATAGCGGTCGGCGACGGCCTTGAGCACGGCGCATTCGTTGCGGGCGGCGGGCGGGACGACCAGTTCGGCGGCGTACCGGGTGAGCCGGCCCGAACCGTACGCCTCGCGGGTCGCGCCCTCCGCGGCCAGGCAGAACCGGCCGATGAGCTGGCTGGTGGCGTCCTTCAGCCGGGCCTGCGCGACCGCGGATCCGTCGTAGTGGTGCGGCCACCACTCCTGGTCGACGAGCCGGTCCAGGGCCTCGGCCAGCTCCTGCGGATCGGTGTCCTCGGGGACGTACCGGCCGATCGCGACCCGGAAGATGTCGCTGCGCTCCGCTTCGGCGAGCAGGAGGTTGGGGTCGACATGGCCGGCGTGCAGTCCGTCCTCGAAGTCGTGCACCGAATACGCCACGTCGTCGGACCAGTCCATGACCTGGGCCTCGAAGCACTTCCCGTACGCTGGCGCTCCCTCGCGGGCCCATGCGAAGACCGGCAGGTCGTCCTCGTAGACGCCGAACTTCGTCGAGTCCGGGTCGGTGGGGTGTCCGCCGCGCGGCCACGGGTATTTGGTGGCGGCGTCCAGGGCGGCGCGGGTGAGGTTGAGGCCGACGCTGACGAGTTCGCCGTACGCGTCGTGGACGAAACGCTTGGGCTCGATACGGGTCAGCAGGCGCAGTGACTGGGCGTTGCCCTCGAAACCGCCGCAGTCCTTGGCGAAGTCGTTGAGCGCCTGTTCACCGTTGTGCCCGAAGGGCGGGTGGCCCATGTCGTGGGCGAGGCAGGAAGCCTCGACGAGATCGGGGTCGCAGCCGAGTGCCGCGCCGAGTTCGCGTCCGACCTGGGCGCACTCCAGGGAGTGGGTGAGCCGGGTGCGCGGGCTGGCGTCCCAGGCCTGATTGCGCGTGCCGGGGGTCACCACCTGGGTCTTCCCGGCGAGCCTGCGCAGTGCGGAGGAGTGCAGCACGCGCGCGCGGTCGCGCTGGAAGGCCGTGCGGCCGGGGCGCTTGTCCGGTTCGGGGGCGAAGCGGTCGGTGGCTGCCTCGTCGTACGCGTCGTGTCCGTCGGTTCCGGGGGGTCCGTCGGGTCCTGATGAGGTGCTGCTGGTGGTGCCTGCCATGCACCGAAGGTAACCGGAGCGGGTCGCGGACGGGCGACCGAGCGGATTACGCGGTGGCGAGTTCGCGCCGCTGCGTGGCGTACGCCGGTGTGCTCAGGGCCTCGTCGTAGCGCTGGAGCAGCAGCCGGGCCAGGGCGGGGTGCGCGCCGAGCGGTGCGGCGGCGATCCACGGCGTCGCGGCGGCACTGGCGGTGGCGAACTGGCCGGGGCAGGCGAAGTAGGAGGCGACGGCGATGCGGTGGCGGCCGCGTGCGGTGAGCGCGCGGACGGCTGCGGGCACGGTCGGCGCGACGGCCGAGGCGTACGCGGGCACGACCGGCACTCCGCCCAGGCGCTCACTGAGCAGGTCCGCCGTGCGGCGGGTGTCCGACGCGGAGTCGGGGTCGCGCGATCCGGCGGCGGCCAGGACCACCCCGGCGCTGCGGCTGGTGCCGTCCTCGGGCCGCCAGCCCGCGTCAGCGAGGCGGGAGCAGAGCGCCTCGACGAGGAGGGGGTGCGGGCCGAGCGGGGCCGCGATGCGGATGTCCGCGGCCGGCAGCGCGGCGGCGGCCTTGGGCAGATCGTGCTTGACGTGGTGGCCGCGGCCGAGAAGCAGAGGGACGAGGACGGCCCGGGTGCCCTGCGCACCCCGCTCGCCGTGCAGCGCGGCGAGGGTGTCGGGCAGCAGCGGCTCGTTCAGCTCGATGTGGCCGAGGCGTACGTCGAGGCTGGGGCGCAGCTCACGGACCAGATCGAGGAGCGCTGTGGCGGTGCGCAGGGCGCGCGGGTCGCGGCTGCCGTGGGCGACGGCGACGAGGGTGGGCCGTTCGGTAGGTGGCATACGCCTGCGGGTTCCGTTCCGTGTGACGTGGCTGAGTTGGGTGCCCAGCTGGTCGGTGATGCGCGAGAGCAGCTGCGCGGTGGTGTCCAGGGGGGTCGTGTCGAGCGACCCGGCGCCGAGAGGCATGGCGCCGAGGAGCGTTGCGTCGAGGGGCAGGGACTCGCGAGGGTGTACTGCCGACTCCGTCATGAACCGATCCTGCCGGGTCGAGATTGCGGGGTCGTTGCGTGGGGGTGACGGGTGTTTTCCACGGGCTCACCGGCTCGGCCCCGGCGTTGTCAGCCTCCTCACCGATCCGGGACCGAACCGATCCGGGACCGAACCGATCCGGACCGCAAAGCGTCTGACCAGGTGTGAAGCGACCAAGACTCAGATTGCCCCGCACCCGGCGCGCCCAGCGGCGGATCGTGCAGACGGTCATGCTCGCGTGCGTGTTCGCGCTCGCGCCCGCGACCTGGATGCACGCCGTCGCCGACAGCCGGGTCCGCACCGTCGCGGAGGTCCCCGCGCAGGATGTCGCCGTCGTCTTCGGGGCCGGGCTGTGGAAGGGCCGTCCCACGCCCTATCTCGCGCACCGTCTGGACGCCGCCGCCGAGTTGTACCGGGCGGGGAAGGTCAAGGTCGTGCTGGTCACCGGCGACAACAGCCGCGTGGAGTACGACGAGCCCGACGCGATGCGCGCGTATCTCACCGCCCGTGGCGTGCCGGACAAGCGGATCGTCAGTGACTACGCCGGGTTCGACACCTGGGACTCCTGCGTACGCGCAAAGAAGATCTTCGGGGTCGACCGGGCGGTTCTGGTGACCCAGGGCTTCCACATCCGGCGGGCCGTCGCGCTCTGCCGGGCGGCCGGGGTCGAGTCGTACGGCGTCGGGGTCGCCGAGCCGCATGATGCGACCTGGCTGTACGGCGGGACGCGCGAGATGTTCGCGGCGGGCAAGGCGGCGCTGGACGCCACGTTCACGCCGGATCCGCGGTTCCTGGGGGCTCAGGAACCGGGTGTGAAGGAGGCGCTGGCCGCGGCGGCGGGGTGACGCCCTCGGCAATGCCGTGGCGACGCCCGCGATGACACGCCCCTGCGCTTGCGGGCCGCAGACTCGCGTCGGCATGCGCGGCGCGCGACAGTGAGGCGTATGGAAAACGACGTAGCCACCCTGCTCAGCCGTCACGCCGAAGCGCTCGCGCTCTTCACGGACCGCGTGCACGCCGTACAGGCCGATCAGTGGGACGATCCGACGCCCTGCACCGAGTGGTCCGTACGCGATCTCGTCAACCATCTCACCGCGGAACAATTGTGGGTGCCCGCCCTGGTGACCGACGGGCTGACCGCCGGGGACGTGGGCGACGCCTACGACGGGGACGTCCTCGGCAGAAAACCGAAGACCAGCTGGGACACCGCCGCGCGCGCCGCGCGCAAGGCCTTCGCGGCGCCGGGTGCGCTGGAGCGGACCGTACAGCTGTCGTACGGGGAGGCGCCCGCGGTCGCGTACTGCGCACAGATGGTCACGGACGCCGTCGTGCACGCCTGGGATCTGTCGCGGGCGATCGGCGCGCCGGAGCGGCTGCCGGACGCGCTGGTCCTCTTCGCGCTCGACGAGGTCACGCCGTACGCCGCGGAGCTGGCGAAGTCCGGTCTCTTCGCGCCTCCGATCGAGCCGCCGCCGGGCGACAGCCACCAGACGAGGCTGCTGGCGCTGCTCGGCCGCCGCGCGTGAGGAACGTCGCCCGTGCCTCACGGGACGGCGGGGCGCAGGCGGAGCCCGTCGTACCCCGACCGTAATCCGGGGCGCCCGCCCACGTAACACGGGCGCCCCAACCTGGGCGTATGCCCGACGCCACCGCCACGACCGCCCCGACCGCCCCCATCACGCCGACCCACTGTCCCTACTGCGCCCTGCAGTGCGGCATGAGCCTGCGCGGCGAGGCGGAGGCGGTCGAAATCGTGGAACGGCCGGACTTCCCCGTGAACCGGGGCGCGCTGTGCGGCAAGGGCCGCACCGCGCCCGCACTGCTCTCCTCCCGGGTGCGCCTGACCGAGCCCCTGGTCCGTCGCCCCGCCACAGGCAGGCTCGAGCCGGCCACCTGGGAGGAGGCCCTGCGCACGGTCGCGGCGGGACTGCGGCGTACGCGCACGGCGTACGGCCCCGACGCGGTCGGCGTCTTCGGCGGCGGGGGGCTCACCAATGAGAAGGCGTACACCCTCGGGAAGTTCGCGCGGGTCGTGCTCGGCACCTCGCAGATCGACTACAACGGGCGTTTTTGCATGTCGTCGGCCGCGGCCGCGCATCAGCGGGCGTTCGGTCTGGACCGCGGGCTGCCGTTCCCGCTGGAGGACATTCCGCGCACCGGGTGCGTGATCCTGGTCGGCTCGAACCTCGCCGAGACGATGCCGCCGGCGCTGCGCTATCTGACCGAACTGCGGGAGAACGGCGGCACGTTGATCGTCGTCGACCCGCGCCGTACGCGGACGGCGGAGCAGGCCGATCTGCACCTCGCGCCCCGGCCCGGGACGGATCTGGCGCTCGCGCTGGGGCTGCTGCATGTGGCGGTGGCGGAGGGGCGTACGGACGAGGAGTTCATCGCGGACCGCACGAGCGGCTGGGAGGAGGCCAGGGCGGCGGCGATGGCGCACTGGCCCGAGCTGGTCGAGCGGATCACGGGTGTGGGTGTTCCCCAACTGCGGGACGCGGTACGGATGTTCTGCGACGCCGAGTCGGGGATGGTGCTGACGGCGCGCGGGCCCGAGCAGCACTCCAAGGGCACGGACACGGTCAGCGCCTGGATCAACCTGTGTCTGGCGACGGGCTGGGCGGGGCGGCCGCTGTCCGGCTACGGCTGCCTGACGGGCCAGGGCAACGGGCAGGGCGGCCGCGAACACGGCCAGAAGGCCGACCAGTTGCCGGGTTACCGCAAGCTGGACGACCCGGCGGCGCGGGCCCATGTCGCCCGCGTATGGGGTGTGGAGCCCGAGACACTCCCGGGCCCGGGGCGCAGCGCGTACGAACTCCTCGACGCGCTCGGCGGGGACATCAAATCGCTGCTGCTGATGGGCTCGAACCCGGTGGTGTCCGCGCCGCGCGCCGGGCATGTGGAGGAGCGGCTGCGCTCGCTGGACTTCCTCGCGGTCGCGGACGTGGTGCTGTCCGAGACGGCGGCGCTGGCGGACGTGGTGCTGCCGGTCACCCAGTGGGCGGAGGAGACCGGCACGACGACCAACCTGGAGGGCCGGGTCCTGCTGCGCCGCCGTGCGGTCTCGCCACCGCCGGGAGTACGGAGCGACCTGGAAGTCCTGGGCGGCCTGGCGTCCCTGCTGGGCCACGAGAAGGGCTTCCCGGCCTCACCGGAGGAGGTCTTCGAGGAGCTGCGCAGGGCGTCGGCGGGCGGCCCGGCGGACTACTCGGGCATCACGTACCGGAGGATCGCGGAGGAGAACGGGGTCTTCTGGCCCTGCCCGGCACAGGACACGGCCGCCCCGGATGCTGGTGCCCTTCACGCGGGCGCCCCGCACCCCGGTACGCCGCGCCTCTTTCTCGATCGGTTCGCAACGGACGACGGGCGCGCCCGGTTCATCGCGGTCGCGCATCGTGCCGCCGCCGAGGAGACCGACGAGGCGTATCCCGTCCTGCTCACCACTGGACGCGTCGTCTCGCAGTACCAGTCCGGGGCGCAGACCCGGCGGGTCGACGAGCTCAACGCCGCCGCCCCGGGGCCCTTCGTCGAGCTGCATCCGCTGCTCGCCGAACGGCTGGGGGCCGTCGAGGGCGAGCCGCTCGCCGTCGTGTCCCGGCGCGGGCGGGCCGTCGGGCCCGCGCGGATCACCACCGGGATACGGGACGACACCGTCTTCATGCCGTTCCACTGGCCCGGCGAAGGCCGGGTCAACTCGGTGACGAATCCGGCGCTCGACCCGACCTCGCGAATGCCCGAGTTCAAGGTGTGCGCGGTCCGGGTGGAACGGGTCGCGGCCGAGGAGCGGTAGGGCTGGGGCGTGTTTGAGAAGTAGCGCCGTCCGCCCGCAGGGCGGGCCCCGCGGCGTCTGGTGCGTGCAATCGCAAGGCAGTGGGGGCACCCCCGGACGAAGTCTGGGGGAGATCGCCCTCGTACTGCACGTACTTGGGCGACTCCGACAACACCGCGAGTGCGCGTACCAGGCGTCGCGGGGTGGGGGCACCTCCCAGGCGAAGCTCTGGGGGAGGGACTTCTCAAACACGCCCTAGCCGGGCAGGCGGCCCGTCCAGTCGCCGCCCGGGATCGGCGTGCCCGTCGCGCGCAGCTTCCGGGCCACGCCGGGCGCCGCGACGTACACCCAGGCCCGTGCGGCAGTGCCGTCCGGGCGCCGGACCTCGCGCGCCACCCTGTCGTACAGATTGCGCGGGTGGCCCGGCGCGACGTACTCCTCCAGCCGGTCGAGTACGGCGAGCAGTTCCCCGTACTCCCCCGGCGCCGCCGTCACCACCTCGCCCGCGACCGTGCCCCCACCGGGTTCGAGGAGGGCGTAGGGGTAGCCGGGGCCCTCGTACAGCACCGCGTCCGCGAGCAGCGCGGGCTCCTCGGCGGCGGTGCGGCCGTGCAGAAACAGGTCGTGGTTGCCCTCGCCCGGGCGCAGCGTGCCGTAGACGAAGAAGGGAAGCTCCTCCCCGAAACTCTCCCCGGGGCCCTCCCCGAAGCCCGGTCCTCTCACTGCGCCACGGTCTCCGCGTCGATCCACGCCAGATACGCCGCGCCGCCGCCCACCACCGGCGTCGCGATGATCTCCGGCGTCTCGTAGTCGTGTGCCGCGATCAGATGCGCCTCCAGCGCCGGATAGCAGGCCTCGGTCGTCTTGAAGAGGACCTGCCACTCCTCCGCGGTCTCGATGGCGCTCTTCCAGCGGAAGACGGAGGTGACGGGCGCGGAGATCTGCGCGCACGCCGCCAGCCTCGCCTCCACCACGCCCCGCGCGAGCCGCTCGGCCTTCTCAACGCTGTCGGTCGTGGTCAGTACGGTGAGTACGGTCAGTGCCTGGGCCACCGACAATCTCCTTCGGGTCGACGGGCCACTCGGTCAGACCACGGTACGCACGGCTGACACACACCGTCCCGGCAGCCCCTTCACGCCTGTCCGTACGGGTGCGCCGACTTGGCGCTTACGTCAAGTCTGGTTGAGGTCAAGCGGATCCAAGGGTCACGCTGGGTTAGCTCGAACGGGTGAGCCCCTGCCGTAGCCCCGTCGGCGCAGCAGAGCATCACTACCGTTGGAGCTCCACCAGCCCTGCGTACGAGCGCTCGGAGGACTACCGTGACGACCATGATGGAACGGCCGACGCCGATAGACGCACCGTCTTCCGGAGACTTCGAGAGCCTGCTCCGGACCGTGGAGGAACTGGACACACCTGACGGCTACAAGGCCGAGCTCATCCGGGGGAAGATCGTCGTGTCGCCGTGGTCCAAGCTTCGCTACCTGCACCCCATGAGGTCTCTGCGGCGGCAGTTGGAAACACATGCGCCCGAAGGGCACATCGCAGAGATCGCACCGTTCCTGTTCCGCCTGTCCGCCTCGGAGCGCGGCTTCGGACCCGATCTCTTCGTCGCCGACGAAGCCGCGTTCGACGCCGACGGCCGCCACGCCGACGGAGAAGCACTGTCCCTCGTCGCCGAACTCACGTCGGTCTCCACCAAGGACGCCGACTGGCAGGACAAGCTGGAGGCGTACGGCAGGCAGGTGCCGGTGTATTTGATCCTCGACATGCAGGCCGAGGAGATCGCCGCGTTCTGGGACCCGTCGCCGCAGGGCTACCGATCCCACACCACGGTGTCCTTCGGGAAGCCGCTGCATGTGCCCGCGCCGTTCGACTTCGACCTCGACACGACCGGCTTCGCCGCCGAGTCTGCGGAGCCCGCCGAATAGACCCGGAGCCGGGCTCGCCGCGCGGCGTCACCCGTTCAGCGCGTCCGGCATCTGATTCCCCATCACCCGCGATGACCTGCGGCAACGCATCCTGTCCAGCGCGACACGCCGAGCCGGACACACTGATCTGATTCCCCATCAGCAGGCGGGCACGACGGGCTGAGCCTTACCTCTGAGAGAAGACGAGCACCTCGCACCTGCGCGCTTCTCGGAGGATCACCATGCGCACCACCGCCCGCCTGCTGGCCAGTACCGCGCTGGCGGCCGCCGCGACAGGACTGGGCGTCCACCCGGCGTACGCCTGGGACTTCGGCACGCTGGAGGTCTTCCCGTCCATCGCCGCTCCGGGCGCCGTCATCACCGTGAGCACCACCGCCTGCGGCCCCGGCGGCCATGGTGTCGGCGACGCGCGCGCTCTGGGCGCCGGCGAGTTCCGGCTGGCGCCCGGGACGCACAAGGACGTCGCGGTCGGTCGGTTCACGATTCCCGGGCACACCCACGCGGGGACCTACGCCATCTCGGTGATCTGCAAGAACGGCCGGCAGGCCTCGGGCGACGTGACCGTAGAGCACCACGGCTGGCCGAGCGGTCATGTGCACACCGGCGTCGGAGGCAGCGTGGGCCCCGACACCACCAAGATCGCGGCGGGCGCGGCCATTCTGGCCGCGGCCGCCGTCGGCGGGACCGTGCTCCTGCGCCGCCGGGCGAGCGGCGCGCAGGGCAGCTGACGGAGCGGTTTCCACCGTTCCGGTTCCGCCGTGTCCCCGCTCCCGGCAGGCCCCGAGCCTGCCGGGAGCGGGCGAGATGTATCCGGAGGACCGATGAGCGCCACGGGCAAGGGCAAGGGCTGGGCCATAGCCGTCGCCGTCTGCATCGGCGCCTGGCTGGTCCAGAACGGCTCCGTCGATGTGACCCCTCCGGTCCCCTCCGCCGCGGAGGCCTTCGCGGCCGGTCCCGACTTCCACACGGACGCGGCCGCCGACCCGCTGCCGCCGTCCGTGCCCGTGCGCCTTCGCATACCCCATATACGCGTCCACGCCCCCGTCATGCCGCTGGGCCTCGCCGGGGACGGCAGCCTTGAGGTGCCGCCCGCCACCGACCGCAACCTCGTGGGCTGGTGGCGGGACGGCACCACCCCGGGCGCGAAGGGCACGGCGATCGTCGCCGGGCACGTCGACAACGCTCGCGGCCGGTCGGTCTTCTACAGCCTGGGCGCGCTGAAGAAGGGCCACCGGATCGAGGTGACCCGCGAGGACGGCCGCACGGCGGTCTTCACGATCGACGCGATCGAGGTGTACGACGCGGACTCGTTCCCCGACGCGAAGGTGTACGGGCCCAAGGACCGGGCCGAGCTGAGGGTGATCACCTGCGGGGGCGGCTTCACCGAGAAGACCGGCTACAAGGGCAACGTGGTGGCCTTCGCGCATCTCATCGGGGTGCGCGAGCCGAAATCGTCCGCTTAGGTCCTGTCCGGTCGATCAGGCCGGATCAGCGAGCGGGGTCTGGCGATGGGGGCACCTCCCGTGCCCGAAGGGCTACGGGGGAGCATCGCAAGGCGGAGGATGGAGCCCACGCGGAGCGTAGGCGACTACGACAACGGTGGGGGTACCTCCCGTGCCCGAAGGGCTACGGGGGAGAGGTGCCGTGCCAGGGCACGCGAGCCCGGCAAGATCGGCCGGACAGGGCCTAAGCCGTCCACTGGTCGAAGGCGAGCTTCGCGACCAGCGAGAAGACCACGACGAGCAGCACTCCGCGGACGAACTCGCTGCCCTTGCGCAGCGCCATCCTCGCGCCGAACATGCCGCCCGCCAGGTTGAACACCGCCATCACCGCGGCCAGTTGCCACATCACCGTGCCCTGGTAGGCGAACATCGCCAGGGCCCCGCCGTTGGTGCAGACATTGACGATCTTGGCGGTGGCGGACGCGGTCACCAGGTCGAGATGGAGTACGGCGGTGAGCGCGAGCACCAGGAAGGTGCCGGTGCCGGGCCCGACGAGCCCGTCGTAGAAGCCGATCCCGCCGCCCACGAGCACGATCGCGGCGATCGTACGGGCGCGGGTGACGGTCCGCCGCTCGGCGTCGGTCGCGGTGCCGAAGGTGGGGCGCAGCATCACAAAGGCGGCGACGCCGAGCAGCACCACCATGATCACGGGCCTCAGTACGTCGCTGCTGATCCCGGCCGCGAAGAACGCGCCGCCCATCGAGCCCGCGAGCGCGGCGAGCCCGATCCGTACCGCGGTCTTCACCTGTACAGGGGCCTTGCGCACATAGGTGATCGCGGCGCCCGACGTGCCGACGATGGCAACTGCCTTGTTGGTGCCGAGGATCTGCGCGGTCTGGACATGGGGCAGGCCGAGCAGCATGGCGGGCAGGAGCAGCAGCCCGCCACCGCCGACCACCGCGTCGATCCAGCCGGCCGCAGCGGCGGCGAGGCAGAGGAAGACGAGCGTGGTCAGCGATATGTCGGGCATGCCCGCGACCCTACGGACGTGATGCGTGTGGCGTCCATCGATCCCGGGAGAGTTGAGCGACGCCTGAGGTTCCGGGGGCGCCGATCAAGCCGACGGCCCGGCGGGCCTCGTTCCGATCACCACCGTGGCGTACAACTCCTCGGAAACGGCCGTCGCCGGGATCAGCCCGCTGCCGCTGAAGGCCTCCACGGCGAGCGGCGCCTGACGCTCGCTGGTCTCCACCAGCAGGCAGCCGCCCGGCGCCAGCCACCGCGGGGCATCGGCCGCGACCCGCCGCAGGACGTCGAGCCCGTCCGCGCCGCCGTCGAGCGCGACCAGTGGCTCGTGTTCGCGGGCCTCCGAGGGCAGCAGTCCCACCTCTTCGGTCGGTACGTAGGGCACGTTGGCGGCCAGTACATCGATACGGCCCCGCAGCGCGGCGGGCAGTGCCGCGAACAGGTCGCCCTCGTACACCCGGCCGCCGGCGCCCCCGACATTGCGCCGGGCGCACCGCACCGCGGCGGGGTCGACATCGGCCGCGTACAGCTCGACCTGCCCCAGCGCCGCGGCCAGCGCGACACCGACCGCGCCGGAGCCACAGCACAGGTCGACGACGACGGCCCCGGGGCGGGCGAGGGCGACGGCCTGGCGAACGAGGAACTCGGTACGGCGGCGCGGTACGAAGACGTGCGGGTCCACGGCCACCCGCAGACCGCAGAACTCGGCCCAGCCGAGGACATGTTCAAGGGGCAGTCCGGCAGCGCGCCGGTCCACCATGGTGGCGAGGTCGGACGGCGTCCGTGCGGTGGAGAGGATCAGTTCCGCCTCGTCCTCGGCGAAGACGCAGCCGGCGGCGCGAAGCCGGGTGACGATGGCGGGAGAAGTCAGGAGTGACGGTGAAACCGGCATGAGAGCCTTTCGGGGAACCGAAGGGCGCGCTCGGGAGGGGCGGTCACCTATGCGGGAGGGACCGCGGGTCCTTGAGAGATGAGAGCACCCGGACTGCGACAGCGGTAATGGGTCTCACCTCCTCGGTAGGTCCACGTCGTGTGGAGACGGCAACTTTACCGCCTGCGGCGGGCTTGTTCCCCACCCCGCCCGTTCCCTCAACCGGGGCTCCGCCCCGGACCCCGCGCCTCAAACTCCCCCAGTACTTCGTCCGGGGGGACCCCCACGGGGCTGGAATGTGCGGCTGGGCCGCACATCCAGCCCGTCCGGCGATTGAGGACATGCGGCCGAAGGTCGCATACGGGGAGGTTGGGGGTCCCCCCGGACGGAGTCTGGGGGAGGGCGGGTAGGGGACAAGGCCCGCCGCAGGCGCCGCGCCCTCACACCCCCCACCCCGCCGCGCTGAGCGCAGCGTTCCCCCCGGGAAACAGCCCCGCACCTGCGAGGTAACACCGACCCCGCACGCTGCGGCTATGGCATCTGGAACCGTGGTGATCGGCAGCGGGACGGCAGGCGCGCGGCTCGCGCGGCAGCTCGTCGCCGTCGGCGCGCCCGTCACCGTGATCGGTGAGGAGCCGCACGCCCCCTACAACCGCCTGCTGCTCGCGGAAGTGCTCGCGGGGCGCTACGCCCCGGAGGTGATCGCGCTGCCCGCCGTACCGGTGCGCCGGGGCGTGCGGGCAGCTGCCATCGACCGGGAGCGCCGGCTGGTGCTCTGCGAGGACGGGACTCCGGTGCCGTACGACCGGCTGGTCCTCGCGACCGGCTCGAACCCCGTGCTGCCCGCCCTGCGCGGGATCGCCCAGGGGCTCCCGGACGGCGTGCATCCGTTCCGTACGCTCGACGACTGCGCGGCCCTGTCCGCCGCCGTACGGCCCGGGATCCGGGCCGTCGTCGTCGGCGGCGGGCTGCTCGGTGTCTCCGCGGCGCGGGCGCTGGCCGAGCGGGGTGCGAAGGTGGTGCTGGCCCAGCAGGGCGAGCACCTCATGGAGCGCCAACTGGACGTCTCCGCATCGCAGTTGGTCCGCGCGCATCTCGAAGCGATGGGCGTGGAGGTCCACACCGAGTGCCGGGTGCGCGGACTGCGCGGCACGGATGTCGAGCTCGCCGACGGATATGTCCTGGACGCGGAGCTCGTCGTCCTCGCCTGCGGGGTGCGACCGCGGACCAAGCTCGCGCAGGATGCCGGGCTCGACGTCGGCAAGGGCATCCTCGTCGACGACGAGCTGCGCACCTCCGACCCGTACATCCACGCCGTCGGCGACTGTGCCGAGCACGAGGGACGGGTGTACGGGCTCGCGGGTCCGGCCCTCGAACAGGCCGATGTGCTGGCCTGCCTGCTCACCGGGAAGCCCGCCCGCTACACGGGCACCCGCGCCCTGACCCGGCTGACCCTCAGCGGTCCCGGCGCACTCGATCTCGCCGCGTTCGGCGATCCGACCCCGCGCCCCGGGGACGACGTCGTCCAGCTCGCCGACGCCACCCGCGGCGCCTATCGCAAGGTCGTCGTCCGCGGGGACCGGCTCGTCGGCGGGGTGCTGCTCGGGGATCTCGCCGCGGTCGGCGCGCTCGCCCGGGCCTGGGAGGGCGACGAGGCCCTGCCGGAGACGGTGCCCCTGCTCCACCTGCTCACCAATGATGGAGGCCTCTGACATGCCCGCTATGACCACCCCCACGACTCCCACGATCGTGGTCGTCGGCCATGGCATGGTCGGCCAGCGTTTCCTGGAGGCACTCGCCGAGCGCGGCGTGGCCGGGCGGGCGCGGATCGTCGTGCTGTGCGAGGAGCCTCGCGCCGCCTACGACCGGGTTCAGCTGACCTCGTACTTCTCCGGCCGTACGCCCGACGAACTCTCCCTCGTCGAGGGCGACTTCATGGAGCGGCACGGTATCGAGCTGCATCTGGACGACCCGGCCGAGACGATCGACAGGGAAGCGCGCACGGTCACCTCGCGCGCCGGCCGCAGCTTCACGTACGACACGCTCGTCCTCGCCACCGGCTCGTACCCCTTCGTGCCGCCGGTGCCGAACAAGGACGCCGAGGGCTGTTTCGTCTACCGCACGATCGAGGATCTGCTGGCGATCGAGGAGTACGCCAAGACGGCCCGCACGGGCGCGGTCGTCGGCGGCGGGCTGCTCGGTCTGGAGGCGGCGGGCGCGCTCAAGGGCCTCGGGCTCAAGACGCACATCGTGGAGTTCGCGCCCCGGCTGATGCCGGCGCAGGTCGACGACGGCGGTGGCGCCGCGCTGCTGCGCACCATCGAGCGCATGGGGCTGACCGTCCACACGGGCACCGGCACGCAGGAGATCACCGTCGACGAGGCGGGCGCCGTGAACGGCATGGCCCTGTCGGACGGTTCGGTCCTGGACACCGATCTCGTCGTCTTCTCCGCGGGTGTACGGCCCCGGGACCAGCTCGGCCGTGACGCGGGTCTCGCGATCGGCGAGCGCGGCGGCATCGTGGTCGACGAGCAGTGCCGTACCTCCGACCCCGCCGTGTTCGCGATCGGCGAGTGCGCGCTGGCTTCGGACGGCCGGGTGTACGGACTCGTCGCGCCCGGCTACGAGATGGCTGAGACGGCGGCGGCCACGATCACCGAGGAAGCCCGCAGCTTCACCGGCGCCGACATGTCCACCAAGCTCAAGCTCCTCGGCGTGGACGTGGCCTCCTTCGGCGACGCGCACGGCGCGGCGGAGGGCTGCCTGGACGTCGTGTACTCCGACTCCCGCTCCGGGGTCTACAAGAAGCTGGTGATCGGCAGCGAGGGCGAACTCCTCGGCGGCGTACTGGTCGGCGACGCCGACGCGTACGGCATGCTGCGCCCGCTCACCGGCTCCATCCCGCCCGTCGCGCCCGAGCAGCTCGTGATGCCCGCGGGGATCGGCGGCCCGGTGGCGCTCGGCCCCTCCGCGCTGCCCGACGACGCGGTCATCTGCTCCTGCCACAACGTCACCAAGGGCACCATCCGCGGCGCGGTCACCGAGCACTCCTGCACCACCGTGCCCGAGGTGAAGAAGTGCACCAAGGCCGGTACGGGCTGCGGCAGTTGCGTCAAGGTGCTCGGCCAGCTGGTCAACGCCGAGCTGGAGGCCTCGGGCGTCGAGGTCGACAAGGGCCTGTGCGGCTGCTTCGGGCAGAGCCGCCAGGAGCTGTACGAGATCGTGCACACGCTGCGCCTCACCTCGTACCAGGAGATCCTGGACCGGCACGGCCGGGAGGCTGCCCGCGGCGGCAACGGCTGCGAGATCTGCAAGCCGGCCGTCGCCTCGATCATCGCCTCGCTGGCCCCGACGATCGGCGCGGGCGGCTATGTGCTGGACGGCGAGCAGGCCGCGCTCCAGGACACCAACGACCACTTCCTCGCCAATATGCAGAAGAACGGCTCGTACTCGATCGTGCCGCGCATCCCCGGCGGTGAGATCACCCCCGAGAAGCTGATCGTGATCGGCGAGGTGGCCCGCGACTACGGCCTCTACACGAAGATCACGGGTGGCCAGCGGATCGACCTGTTCGGCGCCCGGGTGGACCAACTGCCGCAGATCTGGGCCCGGCTGGTCGACGCGGGCTTCGAGTCGGGGCACGCGTACGGCAAGGCGCTGCGCACCGTGAAGTCCTGTGTGGGGCAGACCTGGTGCCGCTACGGCGTACAGGACTCGGTCAAGATGGCCATCGACCTGGAGCTGCGCTACCGGGGCCTGCGCTCCCCGCACAAGCTCAAGTCCGCGGTCTCCGGCTGCCAGCGCGAGTGCGCGGAGGCGCAGAGCAAGGACTTCGGCGTCATCGCCACGGCCAACGGCTGGAATCTGTACGTGGGCGGCAATGGCGGCGCGACTCCGCGCCACGCCGATCTGCTCGCCCAGGATCTCTCCGACGCCGAACTGGTCCGGCTGATCGACCGGTTCCTGATGTTCTACATCCGTACCGCCGACCGGCTCGAGCGCACCTCGACCTGGCTGGAGCGGATCGAGGGCGGCCTCGATCACGTACGGGACGTGGTGGTCCATGACGCGCTGGGCATCTGCGCCGAGCTGGAGTCGCTGATGGCGAACCATGTCGCGAACTACCGCGACGAGTGGTCCGAGACGATCAACGACCCGGAGAGGCTGCGCCGTTTCGTCTCCTTCGTCAACGCGCCCGACGTCCCGGACCCGACGGTGAAGTTCGTGCCCGAGCGCGACCAGGTCAAGCCTGATCTGCCGCTGCTGTCCATCCGTCCGCTGGAAGCCCTGGAAGGTACTGCCGCCCGATGACGATCGCCCCCGAGAAGACGCAAACTCAGGTCCAACTCCGTGTGGGCCAGGAGTGGTTCGCTCTCTGCGCCCTGTCGCTGCTGACGCCGGGCCGCGGTGTCGCGGCCCTCCTGCCCGACGGCACCCAGGCGGCGGTGTTCGTGGACCGCGAGGGCGCTGTCCACGCCATCGACAACCGGGACCCCTTCACCGGTGCCCAGGTCCTCTCCCGCGGCCTGCTCGGCTCGGCGGCCGGCGGCCCCTTCGTCGCGTCGCCGCTGCTCAAGCAGCGCTTCGACCTGCGCACGGGCCGCTGTCTGGACGACGATGCGGTGTCGGTGACGGCGTACGAGGTGCGCGTGGGGTGAGTCGCGCCCGCTGTCCGGCCTGACATCCGCTGACGCGGGAGGAGCGGCCGGATCAGATCTGGGCGCCGACTGTGGCTCCCGGGCCCGTTCGTTCATAGGCTGAACTCAACCCAGTTTCCCTATTGAGGAGTTCAGCCATGTCGGGCTGGAACGCGAGCGACATACCGGACCAGGACGGGCGCACCGCCGTCGTCACCGGGGCCAACAGCGGCATCGGACTCATCACGGCACGGGAGCTGGCCCGCCGCGGCACGCGGGTGATTCTCGCCTGCCGCAGCGAGGCACGCGGCAAGGAGGCCGAGGCCCACATCGCGGGCCGGGTGCCGGGCGCGAAGGTGGAGTTCAGCCCGCTGGACCTGGCGGACCTGTCCTCGGTACGGGAGTTCGCGGCCCGCTACCCGTACGACAGCCTCGATCTGCTCATCAACAACGCGGGCGTGATGGCCCTTCCGTACGGGAAGACCGCCGACGGCTTCGAGAGGCAGTTCGGCGTCAACCACCTCGGGCACTTCGCGCTGACCGGACTCCTGCTGCCGAAGCTGCAGAAGGCGCAGGGTGCGCGGGTGGTGAGCGTGTCCAGCTTCATGCACGCCATGGCAGGCCTCGACATGGGCGATCTCAACAGCGAACGCCGCTACAGCCCCTGGACCGCCTACTCCCGCACCAAGACGGCGAACCTGCTCTTCGTGCACGAGCTGGCCAGGCGGCTTGCGGCGGCGGGCTCCGAGATCGTCGCTGCCGCCGCCCACCCCGGCTACTCGAACACCAACTTGCAGACCGCGGGCGCGCGGATGGAGGGCAAGAAGGCGAAGGAGCAGTTCATGGCGGTCGGCAACCGGCTCTTCGCGCAGTCCGCGGAGTCGGGCGCGCTGCCGACGCTGTACGCGGCCACCGCGCCGGGTGTGCGGCCCGACTCCTTCACCGGGCCGCGGCTGCTCGGCTGGCGCGGTGCGCCCGCGCCTTCGTGGCGGATCAAGTGGTCGAAGAACGACGCGACGGGTGAGCGGCTGTGGGTCGCCTCCGAGCAGCTCACCGGTGTGACGTACGAGGGCCTCAGGTCCTCCGTGTCCTGAGAGCACGTCACGGCGGCGGAGCCGGGCGATCACGGCCAGGGCTCGGGGGTGTCTTTCGGATCAGGCCGGATCAGGGAGCGGGCTCTGGTGCGTGCGATCGCAAGGCGGAGGAAGGAGCCGACGCGGAGCGTCGGCGACTGACGACAACGCAGCGAGCGCGCGTGCCAGGGCACGCGAGCCCGGCAAGATCCGAAAGACACCCCCGAGGTGAGTGGACCGCTCTACGTCACCACGTGTTGACGTGCTGTCAATTCAGGACTCCTAGGTTCCGGTAGCGCGCTACCCCGGGTCGTCGGCCGACGTCCCGGGGCGGTCACCACCCTCACCTGGAGTGACAGTGGAACGTCGCAATTTCCTGCGCGGAGCGGTCATCGGCACGTCCGCCGCCGCCTTCGGGGGCACGCTGATGCGGGGCGCCGCCTACGCGGCTCCCGCCCAGCCGGGCCCCGGTCCCTACGGGGCCCTCCGTACGGCGGACGCCAACGGCATCCAGCTGCCCAGCGGGTTCAGCAGCAGGGTGATCGCCCGGTCCGGCCAGCGGGTCGGCTCGACCTCGTACACCTGGCACAACGCCCCCGACGGCGGCGCCTGTTTCGCCGACGGCTCGGGCTGGATCTATGTCTCCAACTCGGAAATCAACCCCTCCGGCGGCGCGAGCGCGGTCAAGTTCTCCTCGGCCGGCGCGATCACCGGTGCGTACAGAATCCTCTCCAACACCCGCCAGAACTGCGCCGGCGGCAAGACGCCGTGGAACACCTGGCTCTCGTGCGAGGAGGTCAGCCTCGGATACGTCTACGAGACCGACCCGTACGGCGTGAACGCCGCCGTGCGCCGGTCCGCGATGGGCAGGTTCAAGCACGAGGCCGCCGCCGCCGACCCGGTGCGCAAGGTGATCTACCTGACCGAGGACGAGTCCAACGGCTGCCTGTACCGGTTCATCCCCACCACCTGGGGCAACCTCGCCTCCGGCACCCTCCAGGTTCTCGTCGCGGGCTCCGGCACCTCCGGCTCCTTCAGCTGGCAGAACGTGCCAGACCCGGACGGCTCGCCGACCACGACGCGTACCCAGGTCTCCGGCGCCAAGCACTTCAACGGCGGCGAGGGCTGCCACTACGCCAATGACACCGTCTGGTTCACCACCAAGGGCGACAACCGGGTCTGGCAGCTCAACCTCGCGAGCAGCACCTACGAGCTGGCCTACGACGACTCGCTGGTGGTCGGCGGCGGCGCCCCGCTGACCGGCGTGGACAACGTCACCGGCTCGTCCTCCGGAGATCTCTTCGTGGCCGAGGACGGCGGCAACATGGAGATCTGCATCATCACACCCGACGATGTGGTGGCCGTGTTCCTGCGGATCAACGGCCAGTCCTCGTCGGAGATCACCGGACCGGCCTTCTCCCCCGACGGCACGCGGCTGTACTTCTCCAGCCAGCGCGGTACGAGCGGCTCCTCGTCGGGCGGCATCACGTACGAGGTGACGGGCCCCTTCCGGGCCTAGGTCCTGTCCGGTCGATCAGGCCGGATCAGTGAGCGGGGTCTGGCGTGGTGCATCGCAAGGCGGAGGATGGAGCCCACGCGGAGCGTAGGCGACTGACGACAACGCAGCGAGGTGCCGTGCCAGGGCCCGCGAGCCCGGCAAGATCGGCCGGACAGGGCCTAGCGGCTGCCCGTCAGCCCGCGGCCTCCGCTGTGGCGCCGCCCCTGAGCAGGGCGGCGCCCAGCGGGGTGACCGTGTGCAGGACGGCATTGCCGTGGCGCAGGGTCACCACCAGGCCCGCCTGGCGCAGGACCGCCGCGTGCTGGCTGGCGGAGGCGAGCGACACCCCTGCCCTGCGGGCGAGTTCACTGGTCGTACAGCCGTAGCGGATCGCCTGCAGGACGACCGAGCGGGTGTGGCCGACGAGCTTGCCGAGCGAGGGGTCGCCCGACTCGCCGAAGGCCGGAGCGCAGCTGTGGGCGGCGGGGTAGACGAGCACCGGCGGGAGCCCGGTGTCCCGGTAGACCACCGGGGTGCCGCGGCAGAAGAACGACGGCTGGAGCAGCAACCCCCTCCCGTCCAGATGCAGTTCGCGCTCCGCGGGATAGTCGGCTTCCAGGACCGGCGCCCGCCAGCGCAGCACCGGCGGCAGTGAGGCGAGCAGTTCTCCGGCGCCTCCGTCCAGCAGCGCCCGGCCGCGCACCGCGCGGTCCGCCTCGACCGTCGCCTGGATGTGCGGCCAGTACGGTTCGATGGCGGCCCGGTGGTAGGTGCGCAGCGCGCCGACGAGACCGGCGAGCGCCTCGGGTCTGCCCTCGGCGAGTGCGGAGAGCCGGCCCGGCAGTACGGGCGTGGTGGCCCGTCCCGCGGCCGCCAGGGCGAGTTCGGAGTGCAGCCGGGCGGGCGGGGTGGCCCGCAGGGCTTCCAGGCCCGCCTCCAGCCCGTAGGCCCCCTCGGGGGGTGTCAGAAAGTCGGGGAAATAGCCCCGCGGCGGAACCAGCGCGGCCAGCAGGCGTGTTTCACCACTCAGCCGGACCCGGGTTTCCGCACGCCATTCGCCGAACATCAGCGCGCGCCGGCGCTCCCTCAATCGATGAAAGCTGAGAATCGTTTCCCACAGAACATCCGGTCTGGCCGCCATCCGAACTCTGGCTAGGTCATCCCCAGTGAAATGGATACGCAGCACTGAACCCCCACTTGTTGCATCCGCAATCGCCCCCACCACTGAGTATGCATGCAATCACAGGACGTTACCACGGTGTTTCAGCCACAGTTGAAACGCCTCGCGAGGGGTGGGTGCCAACCGAAAGGCTGTACGACGTCGGGCAGGAAATCTTCTGTCTCCGATGGACGCAGCGAAGACCGTGGGGGGCTTTGCGCGTCCGGCGGCGGGCGACAGAGGGTTGCGGCTCCCTGTCCGGCACGGGTAATGGGGCGCGGCCTGCGGATGGGGATCCACAGGCCGCGCTCCGCCCGTTGTTTGCGCAGTAAATGGCAAAAATTCGATTCATGGTAACGGTCCGGAATTCAACATGGACTTTCCGGCAAGCGTGAAATAAGCGGAAGAGGCGGACGCCCCGCACAGGCGCCCGCCTCTTCCGCTTCTGTGTTCCGGAGCCGCCACCGGGTCGGTGAGGGTGAGGGTTACCGATCTCCCGGGGGCCGAGGCCCCCAGCAGACCGGTGACGGCTCCGGCGTTCTATCGGGAGTCGCTGCCCTTCGACTCGGCCGCCGCGCGGCCGGCCTCCAGGCGCGCCACCGGGATCCGGAAGGGCGAGCAGGAGACGTAGTCCAGGCCCACCTCGTGGAAGAAGTGCACCGACTCCGGGTCGCCGCCGTGCTCACCGCACACGCCCAGCTTCAGGTCGGGGCGGGTGGCGCGACCGGCCTCGACGGCGCTGCGTACGAGCGAGCCGACGCCGTCCCTGTCGATCGTCTCGAACGGGGAGACCCCGAAGATGCCCTTCTCCAGGTACGCGGTGAAGAAGCTCGCCTCGACATCGTCGCGGGAGAAGCCCCACACCGTCTGGGTGAGGTCGTTCGTGCCGAAGGAGAAGAACTGCGCGGCCTCGGCGATCTGACCGGCGGTCAGCGCGGCGCGGGGCAGCTCGATCATCGTGCCGATGGTCAGCTTGAGGTTCGTGCCGGTGGCGGCCTCCACCTCGGCGATGACCTGGTCGGCCTCCTCGCGGACGATCTCCAGCTCCTGGACGGTGCCCACGAGCGGGATCATGATCTCCGCGCGCGGGTCGCCCTTGGCGTTCTTGCGCTCGGCCGCGGCCTCGGCGATCGCCCGCACCTGCATGGCGAACAGACCGGGGATGACCAGACCGAGGCGTACACCGCGCAGACCCAGCATCGGGTTCTGCTCGTGCAGCTTGTGCACGGCCTGGAGCAGCCTCAGGTCGTTCTCGTTGGCGTCCTTGCGGGACTCGGCGAGGGCGACGCGTACCGACAGCTCGGTGATGTCCGGCAGGAACTCGTGCAGCGGCGGGTCCAGCAGCCGCACGGTGACGGGCAGCCCGTCCATCGCCTCCAAGAGCTCGACGAAGTCCTTCTTCTGCAGCGGCAGCAGGGCACCCAGCGCCTGCTCGCGCTCGTCGTCCGTGTCGGCGAGGATCAGCCGCTCGACCATCTCGCGGCGCTCACCGAGGAACATGTGCTCGGTGCGGCACAGGCCGATGCCCTGCGCGCCGAAGCGCCGTGCGCGCAGCGCGTCCTCGGCGTTGTCGGCGTTGGCCCGTACGCGAAGACGGCGTACTCGGTCCGCGTACGCCATGATCCGGTGCACGGCGGCGACCAGCTCGTCGGCGTCGTCGGCGCCCGCGTGCATCCGGCCCTCGAAGTACTCGACGACCGGGGAGGGCACGACCGGGACCTCACCGAGGTACACCTTGCCGGTGGAGCCGTCGATGGAGACGACGTCGCCCTCCTCGACGAGGGTGCCGTTGACCGTCATCCGGCGGCGCTTGGTGTCGACTTCGAGGTCCTCGGCGCCGCAGACACAGGTCTTGCCCATGCCGCGTGCGACGACGGCGGCGTGCGAGGTCTTGCCACCACGGCTGGTCAGAATGCCCTCGGCGGCGATCATTCCGTCGAGGTCGTCGGGGTTGGTCTCGCGGCGGATCAGGATGACCTTCTCGCCGGAGCGCGACCACTTGACCGCGGTGTACGAGTCGAAGACGGCCTTGCCGACGGCCGCACCCGGGGAGGCGGCGATACCGCGGCCGAGCAGGTCCGCCTTCGCGTCCTCGTCGAAGCGCGGGAACATCAGCTGGGCGAGCTGCGCGCCGTTGACGCGCTGCAGCGCCTCGGCCTCGTCGATCAGGCCCTGGTCCACCAGCTGGGTGGCGATACGGAAGGCGGCGCCGGCGGTGCGCTTGCCGACCCGGGTCTGCAGCATCCACAGCTGGCCGCGTTCGATGGTGAACTCGATGTCGCACAGGTCCTTGTAGTGCGTTTCGAGGGTCTCCATGATCTGCATCAGCTGGTCGTACGACTTCTTGTCGATCGTCTCCAGCTCGGCGAGCGGCACGGTGTTGCGGATACCCGCGACGACGTCCTCGCCCTGCGCGTTCTGCAGGTAGTCGCCGTAGACGCCCTGGTGGCCGCTGGCGGGGTCACGAGTGAAGGCGACACCGGTGCCCGAGTCGGGGCCGAGGTTGCCGAAGACCATGGAGCAGATGTTGACGGCCGTGCCGAGGTCGCCGGGGATGCGCTCCTGGCGGCGGTAGAGCTTGGCGCGGTCGGTGTTCCAGGACTCGAAGACCGAGCGGATCGCGAGATCCATCTGCTCGCGCGGGTCCTGCGGGAAGTCCCGGCCGGCCTCGCGGGCGACGGTCTTCTTGAACTGCTTGACCAGCTTCTTGAGGTCGGCGGCGTCGAGGTCGGTGTCGACGGTGACCTTCTTGGCGGTCTTGGCCTCGTCGAGCGCGTCCTCGAAGAGCTCGCCGTCGACGCCGAGGACGGTCTTGCCGAACATCTGGATCAGGCGGCGGTAGGAGTCCCAGGCGAAGCGCTCGTCACCGGACTGCTTGGCGAGCCCGACCACCGACGCGTCGGAGAGGCCGATGTTGAGGACGGTGTCCATCATGCCCGGCATGGAGAACTTCGCGCCCGAGCGTACGGATACGAGAAGGGGGTTGTCCGCCTGGCCGAGCTTCTTGCCCATCGACTGCTCGAGGGCGTCGAGATGGGCGCTCACCTCGTCGCGCAGCGCCGAGGGCTCCTGGCCGCTCTCGAGGTAGACCTTGCACGCCTCGGTGGTGATCGTGAAGCCCGGAGGGACGGGCAACCCGAGGTTGGTCATCTCGGCGAGGTTCGCGCCCTTGCCACCAAGCAGGTCCTTGAGGTCCCTGTTCCCCTCGGTGAAGTCGTAGACGAACTTCTGATCTTTGTTTTCCGACACGGGTCTCGACTCCTCGAGGACTCGGTGGCTGCCCTGACGGCGAGGAACATACCCAGATCGAAGGCGTCTGGGTACGTCCACTTAGCCGTCATGCGGCTGTAACCACACGTCCGCCACCAGATCGAAAGTAACTGGCGAGTAGAAAACCTTTCACCCTCCGAAGAGAGCTTGACTCAAAGCAGACCTTCACCGCTCGAATGAGCAGCCAATGTCGCTGTTGAGTTCAAGACTTGAACCCCCGAAGGGTGGCACTCCGTGCCATCCTTCGGGAGGTGCATCCATCCCGAATCGCTCATCTGAGCGTGCCCATTATCAGGGGTGGCGAGAATCACGCGGCCGAAGAGCCTTCCGTCCCATCATCCGGACCCCTGTCCCGGGCCGCAACACACCGGCTGAGCAGGGCAAGATCCACGTCCTCCAGGCCCCGGGACGCGGGCACCGGCAGCAACGACGGCACCGCTCGGCGGCCGCCCGATAAGGATCGGGATGCGGCTGGTCCGTACGGTGTGTGGAAACCGGCGGTCAGCGCCGCTGCCACCGCGGTGGCACTCAGGGCCATCCGGTCCGGGCCATCCGCTCCCGCGACCCGTATCAGATGAGCGTCCGGCCCGGCCGCGGCTTGATTTCAGCCAATCGGAGTTGAGCTACGCGCGAAGCGCGCTCAGGGGTCCAGGAGGCGAAGCCCCTTCAGCCGCCCGACGTGTCCAGCTCGGCTTCCGCGCTGATCCCGGCGCAGTCGTACGGGTCCTTCAGCCACCCGTCCGGCAGGACAACCCGGTTGTTCCCCGACGTACGGCCCCGAGGCCCGTCCGCCCCCACCGGCCACGCCTGGTCCAGGTCCAACTCACCCAGCAGCTCGTCCAGCTCCCCCAGCGACGACGTGATCGCCAGTTTCTTGCGCATCTCGGAGCCCACCGCGAAGCCCTTCAGATACCAGGCCACGTGCTTACGGAAGTCGATCACCCCGCGCGCCTCGTCGCCGATCCACTCCCCCAGCAGCTCCGCATGCCGCCGCATGACGACCGCGACCTCCTTCAGCGTCGGCGTCGCGTACGTGCCCGTACCCTCGAACGCCGCCACCAGGTCCCCGAACAGCCACGGCCGCCCCAGGCACCCCCGTCCCACGACCACCCCGTCGCAGCCGGTCTCGCGCACCATCCGCAGCGCGTCGTCCGCCGACCAGATGTCGCCGTTGCCGAGAACGGGGATCTCCGGGACGTGCGCCTTCAGCCGGGCGATCGCGTCCCAGTCCGCCGTACCGCCGTAGTGCTGCGCCGCCGTGCGCCCGTGCAGCGCGATCGCCGTCACGCCCTCGTCGACGGCGATCCGGCCCGCGTCCAGGAAGGTGAGGTGATCGTCGTCGATCCCCTTGCGCATCTTCATGGTCACGGGCAGCGCCCCGGCGTTGGACACCGCCTCGTTCAGGATCGCCCGCAGCAACGGCCGCTTGTACGGAAGCGCGGAGCCGCCGCCCTTGCGGGTCACCTTCGGGACCGGGCAGCCGAAGTTCAGGTCGATGTGGTCGGCCAGATTCTCGTCCACGATCATGCGGACCGCCTTGCCGACGGTCACCGGATCCACTCCGTACAGCTGGATCGACCGCGGCGTCTCGGTCTCGTCGAAGTGGATGAGCTGCATCGTCTTCTCATTGCGCTCGACCAGCGCCCGCGTCGTGATCATCTCGCTGACGAACAGCCCCTTGCCGCCGCTGAAATCGCGGCACAGCGTGCGGAAGGGCGCGTTGGTGATGCCCGCCATCGGCGCGAGCACCACCGGGGGCTGTACGGCGTGCGGGCCGATCGTGAGCATCGAGGGGGACGGGGCAAGCGTGGTCATCCGTCCATTGTCGCGTACGACGGGACTCGTTAGTTAGCCGTACTATCCGCATATGTCCGAGCTCACACACCGACGGCGGCTGCTCGTGCCGGCGATCTGCTGTATGAGCCTGCTGATCGTCAGCATCGACAACACGATCCTCAATGTCGCGCTGCCCTCCATCCGCCAGGAGCTGGGCGCCTCCGTCGCCGGAATGCAGTGGACGATCGACGCGTACACCCTGGTCCTCGCCTCACTGCTGATCCTCTCCGGCTCGACCGCCGACCGGATCGGCCGCCGCCGGGTCTTCAAGGCCGGGCTGGTCCTGTTCACACTCGGCGTCGCCGCGGCCGTGGCCTCCACGAGCCGCCAGATCGGCCAGATCCTCGGCGTCGCGGTCATCGGGGCGGTCATCGCGGCCGGGGTCGCCTCCACCTCGTACGCGCAGGGCTTTGTCGCGGCGAGCCGCCCCGCCTGGTGGGTCATCACCGGGTGCGGGCTGTGCGTCCTCGGGATCGGCGCGCTGACGAGCGGCGCCTGGGCGCAGGAGACGGCGCGGCGCACGGCGGAACGTCTGGACGAGCGGAGGGGTCCTCAGACCTCGGCGAGCGCCAGTGCCTGAAGCTTCTCCAGCCGCTCGCGGCTCTCGGCGTCCAGGGGTACGTAGGTGATCAGCCGGGGACCGGCGCTCGGCCCCAGCCACAGGTCTTGGTGCTCCAGGTGCAGCAGCCCGACATGGGCGTTGCGGATGAGCTTGTTCCTGCCGCCGGGGCCGACCACCTCGTGCCGCGCCCACACCTCGCGGAACTCCGTGGACTTCTCCAGCCGCGCCAGCAGCGACTTCCAGGCGGGCTCGGCGAGATGCCCGGCCATCGACGCACGGAACTTGGCGGCCATCATCCCCTTGGCATCGCTGAGTTCGGCGACCGAGGCCCGCCAGTCGTCGTTGGTGAAGGCCAGGATCATGCAGTTGCGGTCCTCGGGCGGCAGCGCGTCGAGGTCGCACAGCAGCCGTCCGTACGTGCGGTTGTAGGCGAGGATGTCGTACCGGCTGTTCTGGACGCAGGCCGGGAGCGGCTCCAGCTGCTCGAGCATCTTCCGCAGGGACGGAGTCACGGTCGGGCACGGTGTGCCGGGCGCCGGATCGGCCGCGCCCGCCAGGGCGAAGAGGTGGGCGCGTTCGCTCGCGTCGAGGAGCAGGGCGCGGGCGATGGCGTCGAGCACCTGCGGGGAGACCTGGATGTCCCTGGCCTGCTCCAGCCAGGTGTACCAGGTGACGCCGACCGCGGAGAGCTGGGCGACCTCCTCCCGGCGCAGACCGGGGGTGCGCCGGCGGCGGCCGTGCGGCAGACCGACCTGCTCGGGGGCGATGCGCTCGCGACGGCTGCGCAGAAAACCCGCGAGCTCGTGCCGTCGCACGTCGGTCTCCTGCGCCATCGTGGTCATACTCCCAGAGTGCCGAACGGCTCAGCCCGTTGCCAGGTACTACTTGTACCAGGATAAAGAGACTCTGGTACCAGGCTGGGCGGGCGAGGATCGTCGAGGCCGTGAGTGAGACCCGTGTCCTTCCCCCAACCCCCGTCCGCGCCACCGGCACCTCGAACGAACCGGCCCTCGGCCCGCTCGGCCTGTTCACCCTGCTGCTCGGCGCGGCACTTCCGCTGATCGACTTCTTCATCGTCAATGTCGCCCTGCCCACCATCGACCACGATCTCGCCGCGGGCCCCGCACTGCTGGAGCTGGTGATCGCCGGCTACGGGCTCTCGTACGCCGTGCTGCTCGTCCTCGGCGGACGCCTCGGGGACATGTTCGGCCGCCGCCGGCTCTTCCTGGCGGGCATGGCGGCCTTCGGACTGACCTCACTGGCCTGCGGACTCGCCCCGGACGCCTGGACGCTGGTGGGCGCGAGGGTGGCGCAGGGCGCCGCGGCCGCGCTGATGCTGCCGCAGGTGCTCGCCACCATCCAGTCGGCGACGGCCGGACCGCGCAGGGCCCGGGCGATGAGCCTGTACGGAGCGACCGCGGGCCTTTCGATGGTCGCCGGGCAGATCCTGGGCGGCGTGCTCGTCGCGGCCGACATTGCGGGCAGCGGCTGGCGGGCGGTCTTCCTGGTGAACGTGCCGGTGGTGCTGATCGGCCTGGTGCTCGCCGCCCGCTCGGTCCCCGATACGCGCTCCGCGCACCCCGCACCCGTCGACGTGCCCGGCACGCTGCTGCTGACCGTTGCCCTGCTGACGCTGCTGGCGCCGCTGACCGAGGGCCGTGCGGCGGGCTGGCCGCTGTGGACGTGGGTGGCGCTGGCGGTGTTCCCGCTCGCCGCGGTCGCCTTCTACCGGGTGGAGCGACACGCCGACCGGCAGGGGCGCACGCCGCTGGTGCCGCCGAGCCTGTTCGGGCTGCTCTCGCTGCGGCGCGGTCTCGCGATGGTGCTGCCGTTCTCGATCGGCTTCGGCGGCTTCATGTTCGTGATCGCGGTGGCGCTTCAGCAGGGCCTGGGGATGGGGGCGATCGCCTCCGGCCTGGCGCTGGTGCCGATGGCGGTGGCTTTCTTCGGGGCATCGCTGGCCGGTCCGCGGCTGGTCGTGCGGTACGGCACCCGGATCGTGACGGCGGGCTCGGTGATCCAGGCCGTGGGCATCGCGATCCTGGTACTGACCGTCCGGCGCGACTGGCCGGACCTGGGCGTCCTGGAACTGATGCCGGGCGTCGCACTGGCCGGGTTCGGCCAGGGGCTCCAACTGCCGGTGATTTTCCGGATCGTGCTCTCGGAAATACCGGCGGAGCGGGCCGGAGTGGGCAGCGGGGTGATGGTGACGACGCAGCAGTCGGCCCTGGCACTGGGCGTGGCCACCCTGGGCTCGCTGTTCCTGTCGCTTGCCGGCTCGGGCGGGATGCGTCAGGCGCTGACCGTCACGCTGCTGGTGCAGCTGGGGATGATCGCGCTGACGGCGCTGCTGAGCCTGCGGCTGCCGCGCACGGTGAGCTGACGCAGGCCGTACACGCCCGTGGGCCCGGACCGCGTCACGCGGTCCGGGCCCACGGCTGTGATCAGGCCTGCTCGTCCTGCGGCGCCTCCGCGCCGCCACTGCTGCCCTGGGCGCGCTCACGCATCTTGCGCACCAGCTCCTGCTTCTGTTCGGCGGACGTCTTGCGGTCGGCGTTGCGCGCCGGACCGTTGCCCTGCTGGTCGGCCCGGGACAGCTTCTTTCGCTGTCCGCCGACGCCGAGGAGGTTGTTGCGGCTCTTGGCCATGGGGGTCTCCCATTGGTGGTGAGAAGTGACTGGGGATCGTCAGACGGGGGCGGGGGCTGCCCGCCGCCCTCTCACTCGTAGATCGGGAGATACGCATACATGCAGGCGACGGTACCGCGCCGGGAAGGGTGGGGCACACAATTCCGGCGTGACAGCTGCCCCGGAGGGCGTCGCGGATCCGGTGCTGCGGGGCATGACCGCGGGGCGGCCCGCGGTCTCAGGCGCTCGGGTCGACCGTCGCCTGGTGCGCCTCGGCGAGGTGTTCCTCGGCCTTGAGCCACGGCAGGAACTGCGCCCCCTTGCGCCAGCCGCAGGTGTCGCAGGTCAGCGTGCGCTGCATGCCCGACTTGGCTACGTGCACGACGTGTTCGCGGCCGTGCTGATCCCATCTGCTGACCTTGCTTGTGGTCATGGACGGCATCGGTCCTCCTGGTGACGATTGCGCCCAGTGTGCAGCACGAACAACATCAACAGCGGATTCTTCCCGCTCTGTTGCTCAGGCTTCACCGCTTGCTCAGGCGCCGCCCCCACGTGGCGGAGAACCGCCGGAGCCCCCGGCGTCGGCGACACCGGGGGCTCCTCGGCGACCGCGCAGTGCGTACTGCGCAGTGCCTACTGGGTACTTGGGGATCAGCAGCCGAGCAGACGGCTGCCCAGGTACTGCTGGATCTGGTCCAGGGAGACGCGCTCCTGCTGCATGGTGTCGCGCTCGCGCACGGTCACCGCGTTGTCGTCGAGGGTGTCGAAGTCGACGGTGACGCAGAACGGCGTACCGATCTCGTCCTGGCGGCGGTAGCGGCGGCCGATGGCGCCCGCGTCGTCGAACTCGATGTTCCAGTGCTTGCGCAGGTCGGCCGCGAGGCCCTTGGCCTTCGGGGACAGCTGCGGGTTGCGGGACAGCGGCAGCACGGCGACCTTGACGGGCGCGAGGCGCGGGTCGAGGCGCATCACGGCGCGCTTCTCCATGACGCCCTTGGCGTTCGGCGCCTCGTCCTCGTTGTACGCGTCGAGGAGGAAGGCGAGCATGGAGCGGCCGACACCGGCGGCGGGCTCGATGACGTACGGCGTGTAGCGCTCGCCGGCTTCCTGGTCGAAGTACGACAGGTCGTGGCCCGACGCCTTGGAGTGCGCGGTGAGGTCGTAGTCGGTGCGGTTGGCGACGCCCTCGAGCTCGCCCCACTCGCTGCCGCCGAACTGGAAGCGGTACTCGATGTCGGCGGTGCGCTTGGAGTAGTGGGAGAGCTTTTCGGCCGGGTGCTCGTACCAGCGCATGTTCTCCTCACGGAGACCAAGGCCCGTGTACCAGTTCCAGCGCTGCTCCATCCAGTATTCCTGCCACTTCTCGTCCTCGCCCGGCTTGACGAAGAACTCCATCTCCATCTGCTCGAACTCGCGGGTGCGGAAGATGAAGTTGCCGGGCGTGATCTCGTTCCGGAAGGACTTGCCCATCTGGGCAATGCCGAACGGCGGCTTCCTGCGCGAAGTCTGCTGCACCTGCGCGAAGTTGGTGAAGATGCCCTGCGCGGTCTCGGGGCGCAGGTAGGCGACGGAGCCGGAGTCCTGGGTGGGGCCGAGGTGCGTGGCGAGCAGGCCGGAGAACTGCTTGGGCTCGGTGAAGGTGCCCTTGTTGCCGCAGTTGGGGCAGTTGAGGTCGGTGAGGCCGTTCGCGGGGGCGTGGCCGTGCTTCTCCTCGTACGCCTCCTCCAGGTGGTCCGCGCGGAACCGCTTGTGACAGGAGGTGCACTCGGTGAGCGGGTCGGTAAAGGTGGCGACGTGGCCCGAGGCCTCCCAGACCTCGGTGGCCAGGATCACCGACGAGTCGATACCGACGACGTCCTCGCGCGAGGTGACCATGTAGCGCCACCACTGGCGCTTGAGGTTCTCCTTCAGCTCGACACCCAGCGGCCCGTAGTCCCAGGCGGCACGCTGACCGCCGTAGATCTCGCTGCTCGGGTAGACAAAGCCACGGCGCTTGCTCAGGTTGACGATGGTGTCGATCTTGTCGGCGGCCACGGTGCTCTCTTCATTACGACGACGACGGGAAATAAACAGGGTGCGGCGCGAAGCGCCTCGGTGAGGGGTGGTGGTCGGGAGACGGGCAGGCAATGCTTCAGGTTACCGGCGGCCGCACCCCCCGGATCAAATCGGTTCGGGGTAGGGGGAGCCCAAGGTCGTTGTTGACAATCGTTTCCAGTTTTGTTGAAAATGACTGTCATGAACGTACGCCGCCTCATACCCGCCACCGCCGCCGCCGGAGCCGTCACCCTCGGCCTCGTGACCCTCTCCGCCTGCTCCACCTCCAGCGCCGCCGACGGCAAGAACGGCGACGGCAAACTCAAGGTGGTGGCGTCGTTCTATCCCATGCAGTACCTGGCCGAGCAGATCGGCGGTGACCACGTCACCGTCTCCAGCCTCACCAAGCCCGGCGTGGAGCCGCACGACCTGGAGCTGAAGCCCCGGCAGACCGCAGAGCTCAACGAAGCGGGCTGCATCCTCTACCTCAAGGGCGTCCAGCCCGCCGTCGACAAGGCCATCGCCCAGTCCGAGGCGAAGAACAAGGTCGACGCCGCCACCCTCACCGAGCTGGAGCACCACGGCACCGGGGGCGGCCACAGCCACGAGGGCGAGGAGGCCGGCCACGACGAGCACGAGGGCGAGGGCGAGGCGGGCGCCGACCCGCACATCTGGCTCGACCCGGTGAAGTACGCCGAGGTCGCCAAGGGGGTCGGCACGTCCCTGGAGAAGGCCGACCCGGACCACGCCGCGGAGTACAAGAAGAACACCGCCGCGCTGGTCACCAAGCTGAACGGGCTGAACACCGCGTACCAGCAGGGCCTGAGGACCACCGCCACCAAGACCTTCATCACCACCCACTCCGCCTTCGGCTACCTCGCCGAGCGGTACGGCCTGGACCAGGAGGGCATCGCGGGCCTCGACCCCGAGTCCGAGCCCAGCCCCGCCCGTATCAAGGAGCTCCAGACCATCGCGAAGAAGGACAAGGTCACCACGGTCTTCTTCGAGACGCTCGCCAGCGACAAGACCGCCAAGACCCTGGCCGAGGACACCGGTCTGAAGACGGACGTCCTCGACCCCCTCGAGGGAATTACGGACAAGTCCAAGGGCGATGATTATCTGCAGGTCATGGAGTCCAACCTGGCCGCGCTGCAAAAGGCGCTCGGCGCGAAGTGAAGTCTGTTGTGGAGGCAACCGTGGCATCGGTGAGCGAGCCCGTCATATCCGTCCGCGGGGCCAGGGCCTCGCTCGGCTCGCGACCGGTGCTGCGCGGCATCGACCTCACCGTCCAGCGCGGTGAGGTCGTCGCCCTGCTCGGCGCCAACGGCTCGGGCAAGTCCACGGCCGTACGGTCCCTGATCGGCCAAGTGCCGCTCACCGACGGCGAGATCGCCCTGTTCGGCACACAGCTGCGCGCCTTTCGCTCATGGGCGCGCATCGGTTACGTACCGCAGCGCACCACCGCCGCGAGCGGCGTGCCCGCGACCGTGCGCGAGGTCGTCTCCTCGGGCCGGCTGTCCCGCAGCAGGCTGGGCCTGCTGTCGAAGGCCGACCGGGCCGCCGTGCAGCGCGCCATCGAGCTCGTCGGCCTCACCGACCGCGCCAAGGACTCCGTGAGCGCACTGTCCGGCGGCCAGCACCAGCGGGTGCTGATAGCCCGCGCGCTCGCCTCCGACCCCGAACTGCTGATCATGGACGAGCCGATGGCGGGCGTGGACCTGGTCAGCCAGGAGATCCTCGCCGGGACACTGCGCGAGCAGGTCGCCGCCGGTACGACGGTCCTGCTCGTGCTGCACGAGCTGGGCGCGCTGGAGCCGCTCATCGACCGCGCGGTGGTGCTGCGCGACGGCTGCGTGGTCCACGACGGGCCGCCGCCGAAGGCGGTGGGCCAGCATGCCCTGCCCGGCCACGACCACGTACATCCGCACGCGGCCGACGAGCCGCTCCGCACGGGACTGCTGACCTGATCATGGAAATCCTCGATACAGCTTTCATGCAGCGGGCGCTCATCGCCGCCCTGCTGGTCGGCATCACGGCCCCCGCCATCGGCATCTACCTGGTGCAGCGCCGGCAGGCGCTGATGGGCGACGGCATCGGCCATGTCGCGATGACCGGCGTCGGCCTCGGCTTTCTGCTGTCGACCAACCCGATCTGGATGGCGACGCTCGTCTCCGTCGTCGGCGCGGTCGCGATGGAACTGATCCGGGCGTACGGGCGCACCCGCGGCGACATCGCGCTGGCGATGCTCTTCTACGGCGGTATGGCGGGCGGTGTCCTGCTGATCAATATCTCGGACACCGGCTCCACGGCGAATCTCAGCTCGTTCCTGTTCGGCTCGCTGTCCACGGTCTCCGACGCGGACCTCACCGCGATCTCGCTGCTCGCCGCGTTCGTGATGCTCGTCTCGCTGGGGCTGCGGCGGCAGCTGTTCGCCGTGAGCCAGGACGAGGAGTTCGCGCGGGTGACCGGACTTCCGGTGCGCTGGCTGAATCTGCTGATCGCCGTCACCGCGGCGGTCACGGTGAGCGTGGCGATGCGGGTCGTCGGGCTGCTGCTGGTCAGCGCCCTGATGGTGGTCCCGGTGGCCGCGGCCCAGCAGATCTCCCGCTCCTTCAAGGCGACCTTCACGGTGGCCGTGGCGATCGGAGTCGCCGTAACTCTGGCCGGAACCACCACCTCCTACTACCAGGACGTGCCGCCAGGAGCGACGATCGTACTGATGGCCATCGGGGTCTTCGTGGCGCTGACCGCGCTGGCGACACCGCTGGCGAGGCGGCGTGCACGCACACTGGAGGCGAACGCGGCGGAGTGCACGGCGGACCTGCCGGGCACCCGGCAGGCCGGCGACGACGTCAAGGTCTGATCGCGGGCCTGGCAGAATGGCCCGACGGATGTGCGGGCGAAGCGAGGAGGCAGCTGTGGTGACGGCGCCAACCGGCGGGAACACGGCCCCAGTGCGAGGCCGGTCGACCCGGCAGCGCGCCGCGGTGGCGGCGGCGCTCGACGAGGTGGACGAGTTCCGCAGCGCGCAGGACCTGCACGACATGCTCAAGCACCGCGGCGACTCGGTCGGCCTGACCACGGTCTACCGGACCCTTCAGTCGCTCGCGGACGCGGGCGAGGTGGATGTACTGCGCACGTCCGACGGCGAGTCCGTCTACCGCCGCTGCTCGACGGACGACCATCACCACCACCTGGTGTGCCGCGTCTGCGGCAAGGCGGTGGAGGTGGAGGGCCCGGCGGTGGAGCAGTGGGCGGAGACGGTGGCGTCGCAGCACGGGTTCGTGAACGTGGCACACACGGTGGAAATCTTCGGCACCTGCGCGGAGTGCGCAGCGGCGGCCTCGGCCTGAAGGTCACAGCGGTGCCGGCGGCATGGACGACGCGGTACCGAATGCCCGGAGTTCGATGCACGGCTCGGTGGTCGTCGGGCAGTGCGCGGTGACGTGGACACGGTGCGCGCCGTCGACGGGGATGATCGGCACCGAGATGTCGTGCACGGAACCGTCGGCGGTTGGAGTGATCCGCGCCAGCGGTAATCGGGCAGGGGAATCGAGCACGAGCTCTATCCAGGCACCGCCGCCCGGCGGCCCGGCGAGCCTGGCGTGGGCGAGGGTGTCCCCGATGGCGAATTCGACACGGTCGTAGTGCAGGAGGGCGGAGCTTCCCAGCACACGGGTGCCCGGGGCGGAGCCGGCAGTTGTCCCCTGCTGGGACGTGTACGCATCGGCAGGGACGCGGTCTGTGGCCCGGAGCGTAGGGGCAGTCGGTGCTTCGGGCGACGGCTGGTCGTCCGGCGCGGGCGAGGACCGGGACGCAGATGGCGGGTGTCCCTGGCCGCCGCGCTGCTGATCGCAGGCGGCCAGCGCGGCCATGCCCACGCCAACACCGGTCAGGAAGCCGATGACCGCGACGGCGGCCCGGGAGCCACGAACGATCCGCTGGGACGCCGCCCCCCTTCTTCCCCGGTGCCGCGGGGCGGTGGCCGCCGGGGCCCGGCGTACGCGCGACCGCTGTGCGGGGGTTTCGACCCGGGATCGCTCCAACAGCCTCGTCAGGAACGGCGGATCGTCCAGTGGCACGGGGATGGCGGCCTTGGCACGCAGGTAATCCTGACCGGTCCACCATCCCAACAGCCGTACGGGCAGCTGCATTTCCAGCTGTCCGTCGAGCCGGGACACATCCTTGTAGAGACCCATGCATGCCGGACAGATGCGGAGATGTTCCGCGGCCTCCTCGGTCGGCGGCGCCTCGGGCCGCTGGGACAGCCGTTTGATCACCTCCCTGCAGTCCTGACGCTCCAGCCGCTCGAGGTACAGGTCCGTACGGGCCTGGCGCAGCGCGCTTCTGGCCTGTTCGCATGCAGCCGGAACCGCATGGAGGGCCAGCCCCGTGATGCGGGCCGTCGACGCGGGATCGTCCCGGTCCACCACCGAGTGCCACAGCAGACACTGGGTGGTGGCCGGGAGGCGTTGGAACGCGAGAGCGAGCTGGCCGTCCTCTCCCCACGGCCACCGGCCTCCCGCCGCGACCCAGGCCCGGAAGTCCGGCGACAGCGCTTCGCGCTCCCGGTGCCAGCTCGTGATCGCCGCGGTGCGGACGTTGCCGAGTAACTGGGGTCGCAGGCAGCCCGGATGACGTTGTCCGACGAAGCCCTCCCCGGACACCATCCGTTGCAGCAGTTGCGCGAAGACTTGTGATGTCACCTCGTGCGCATGCAGTGGACCCGGCATGCATTGGGAGGCGTACGCCTGCACGGCGGCGTAGTGGCGGCGATAGAGATGCCGAAAGAGTTCGACTCGTCCTTTGCGCACCGCCTGAATCAGAGCTGTATCGGAAAGGGGCTGCTGTGACGGTCGCGAACCCAGGACCAATTGCATCGAGAAACCTTCCACTCAAGTCCGGTGGCGGCCATGGGTGAAGGGCCCGCATGGCGTCACCGGCCTGCCGGCCGTCGTCTTGCTCCGGAGCCGGCAGAGAATTCCGGGGAGACTCAGCTGAAGGTGAATGCGGTGATGCTGACGCAGGAGTTGCCCGCGGCACAGCACGCCGTGAGATACACCGTGTGGACACCGGCGGTGGGCCGCATGGGCGCACGCACCCAACGTGCCGAACCCGCTTCGGGGGCCGGGATCGTGGCCACCACCGGAGCGTCGGGCCGGTCGAGGCGGACGGCGACCTCCGCGCCGGGCGGGCCCTGGCCCATGAGGCCGAGCGTGATGCCAATCCTGGCGTCGTCACCGAAATCGACGGTGTCGAAGCGCAGCAAGCTGCCGTCGGTGAGGGTGCGGACCGTGCCCCCCGCGGCCAGGGTGCCGCTTTCCGCCGTGTAGTCGGCGGCACGGATCACGTCCGTCGCGGGGACGAGGCGGGGACTCACATGGCCTGCCTGACTCCCGTCCGGGGCGGTCGAAGGACTGGGGGAAGGAGCGCACGGGGCCGCGTCGTCGTGCGACGCGCTCAGATTGCTCGGAGCGGGGACCACTCCCGTGGCTGCCGCACCACCGGCTGCCAGGCCCAGCCTCAGACCGGCGAAACAACGCAGCATGTTGTTCCGGCGGCGGACACGTGGGACCCGGGAAGCGGCGCGCACGGCACGTGCGAGGAAGGGCGGGAAGCCGGCAGGCGGTGTTGTCGCGGCGCGCACTTCCTCATACCGGGTCCCTTCCCACCACCCGAGGAGTATGACGGGGAGCTGAGCGCGAAGCTGCCCGTCGAGATCGCTCAGGTCAACTCGCGCTTCGCGGGAGAGAGCCGGCTCCGTGATGTCGGCGTCGGGGGCATTACCCTGCAGCGCCCGGTACGCCTCGCGCAGAGCGGTGCGGGACAGCTCCGCGAAAGCCCCGAATTCCTGCTTCTTCATGCCGAGCACACGCGCGACGTGGGCCTCCGGGTCCCGTTCGACGACGGCGTGCCACAGGAATCCCTGCGATCGCCCGAGCAGGAGGTGGTACGCCTCGGTGATTCTGGAATTCACTGACAGCGGCCATGTGCCCCCTGCCGCCGCCCAGTTGCGGAACCCGTCCGCCATGTCCCACGCCTCCGGCGCGCGGTTCCACTCGCGCAGCGCCAGCGTGCGCGCGGTGGTCAACAGGTGCACCCGTATCGAGCCTGCGGGTGGGCTACCGCCCACCGTCGCGTCGTAGAGGTCGCTGAATACCTGTTCGGTGCCCCTCGAGACAGCGGCCCGGTCCTTGAAACAGGTGGTGAGGTAAGCGACGACGGCGGGCCAGTGACGCACCACGACGGTCTGAAAGGCCGCCGTTCTGCCGTGTCGTACGAGCTGTCCGATCTCCGCATCACTGAAGCGCCGGTGGAGGTGATGCGCGAGGACACTTCGGACCATCGGGTCCCCCGGGATGTGTGTCGTATGTACAGACGGTCACAAGGAGGACGGCGCCCGGCGGAGACCCTCCCGCCACTTTGCTAACACTTTGCTCAATGGGCCCGTGCGGCGGTGACGGGCGTCGCACGGGCCCCGGCCAGTCAGTCACTTGCCGTCGAGGAGGTATCGGAGCCGTGCGCTGTTGTAGTAGTTGTACGTGATCACGACGGGGGCGTCCTTCTCAGGCGGCGTATCGGCCCACCAGTCCAGCATGCCGATTTGCATCTCGTCCCAGGGCTTGCCGTCTTCGAGTTCGGCACGCACCAGGTAGCTGCCGTCACTCTCTCCCCACCACGGGTCGAAGCGGAACAGCTGTCCTGTGGCGTCCGTGCGGCAGGGTCTCATCGCGATGGGAATGTGGTCGGCCTGCCCCTGTACGAGGGTGCCTTCGCGGTAGTCGATGCACTCGCCGGTGGCGGCGTTACGCAGCCAGGTGTAGTTCGCATCGCGCTTGAAGGAGAAGGTCTCCCACACCTGGTCTTTACTGTCGTCGCACGCGTTCTGGACGACACTCCTACCGGCGGGCTCGAGGCACACTGTGCTGATTCCTGCGTTGCGGAGGCGGCTTGACCATTTAACGGCCCCGAGGTCTGCCCCGGTGGGCGATGGCTGCGCCGGTTTTGACTCTGTGGCGGAGGGCACGGCACGGCGCGCCGCAGCGGCCTGGGAGGGCGTGGCCGTGAGGGTGACGGGCGGCTGCTGCTCGAAGACCGTAATGGGCGGCTGCCCTATGTGCGCAGGCGGCGAGCTCGCAGGCCCCTTCCCGTCGTCACCGAAAGGCATCGGCAGGACGAGAACTCCGATCGCGATAGCGGCGACAACGGAACCGGCGACCGCGCCCGAGGACAACGGGGAGTCCTTGGCCTTGGCCCACCACCCCGTACCGCCGTCCAGGGGGACGGAGCCGTCCGGTGCGCCGGGTGCGACGGCCATACCACCAGCACTCGCGCCCGCTTCCGCCAGCCGCGCCGCCACATACGCCGAGCCTCCCCACAGCAGCACCCCGGCCGGCAGCGCCGAGCTCAGCCGCTCATTGAGGTCGGTGAGTTCGATGAGCGCCGCGCGACAGCGCTCGCACTCTGCAAGGTGCCGGTCGAGGTCCTTGTTCGCACGGCGGCCGGTGCGGCGCACGGCCGCGCCGAGCAGGGAACTGTAACGGCGGCATTCCTCGGTGCCGGACGCGTGCTCTGCGTACACCGCCAGATATGCCTCGCGCAGACCTTCCCGGGCGCGGTACGCCAGCGAGCTGACACCGCTCTCGCCCAGGCCGAGCAGGGGGCCGACCTTCGTGGCCGGTTCCTCCTCGACGGCGGTGTGCCACAGGACGGTCTGCCAGCGCTCGGGCAACGAGCGGAACGCCCGTAGGACAAGGCTGTTCTCCTCCAGGCGGAGTATCCGCTCCTCGCCGCTCTCCGCCTCGGGGGTGTCGGGCACGTTGGCGAGCCACTGCTCGAAGTCCGGTGACAGTTCGGTGCGGCGAGCTGTGCCCGCCCAGTCGGCGGCGGTGCGGCGGACGATGGTGAGGAGGTACGGGCGCCAGGCGGCTTCGGGACCGCCGCCGGACCGTACGGCTCGGAGTGTGCGGGCGAAGGCTTCCGAGGTGAGGTCTTCGGCGGTATGCCGATCGCGACAGCAGGCGAGTGCGTAGCAGAAAACGGCGGACCGGTGCCGGCGGTACAGCTCATCCACTGGAGCGTCTGACTCCAACTCTCTGATGGCTGCGGTGAGTTCGGAGTCAGATGGGGACGTCTCCTGGTCATCGGGCATGCGTCACCGAGGCCTTCCACTTGGCTGGAAACGGCATTCTGGCCGATGTTCGAATATCGACGGAAGCGCTTTCAGGTAATCCGGCTCCCTCCCAACGCCGAGGCGTTCTGGCACGTCGAGGCCTCTGCGTCGTCAACGAGGTTTGGTACACGGTTGAATCCTGGATCGTCTCGTGGGGGAACTGGCCCGCTGATCCCGTGGTTCCTTCCGCAGACTCTCGTGGTCGCCCACACCCCCTTCACTCGTGAACCGAAGAATTCAGGCACAGCGCTTTACGTCAACGCCCCTGCCCGGCCTAACGTGGCGAGGACGCGGCCCGAGCTTCGGCATGAAAAGCAGGCACGGAAAGAAATGCTCGTCGCTGCCGCAGTACAGACAGAGCCTCCATGACACAGAGAAGGGAGTGGAACCGTGAACAATCGCCGGAAAGGCCTACTCGGCTTGGTCACGTTGGGGGTTACGTGCCTCTCAATCGTGGCGCTGACACCTGCTGCACACGCAGGAACCGACAACTACATCCAGATCACGCACAACGCCGGCTTCGTCGCGAACACCTGCTTCAATTGGCGCGACGCCGAGAACAAGAACTACTGCAACAACGCACGGCCGGTCGGGACTTCCTGGAAGGCATATTTCCCCGCGGAAGCGACCGGAGCCATGATCGACCTGAGTATCTGGCCCGGCTACACCGCCAAAGCCAGCGCCGTGGTGACCGACACCAACCGGAACCACTGCTTCGAAATCAGCGGCAGTGCCCTCAATCCGACGCTGCTCGAAACCGGCTGCTGAACGCAGGACAGGAGGAAAGAACAGTGATCTCGATATCCCGAACAGGTCTCGTCGCCGGTGCGCTCACGATCGCAGTTGCGTCAGCCGTACCGACAGCGTCCGCGGCTCCCTTCCCCGAGGTGAACGGTCACACGGACAACTGGGTGAACGAGGGAACTCCGTCGGTCGAGTACGACAACGGGTACAAGGTCGACTCACAAGCCGAGGTCCGGGCCGCTCTGGATCAGTGCAAGGACCGATCCGTGTCGTGCGTGACGACCACCGTCAGCACCCCGACCCAGGTGACGAAGTGGTTCGACGTGGAAAACACCGGCACGGGCACCGGTCCTATCGAAAACTGCGGCCAGGGCGAAGGGGAAATCAACCAGACAATCGGCGGGACCCACACCTTCACCTGGGGGTGGAACGTCGGCGGCAGCGTGGATGTAACCATCAAAGACGTGCTGAAGGTGGGCGCCACTGCGCAATACAACGAGAGCACCGCCGAAGCCAAGAGCGGTGACATCAGGATCACCGTGAAGAAGGGAGAAAAGGGGATGCTCAAGATGGGATACGACATGGAGCGCAGTATCTCCGATGTAACCATCCAGGGCGGCAAGTTCGGCGGTGCGAAAATCTCCGGACTGCGGCTGGAGATTCCCCTCAAGGGTGGCATGCGGGTGGGCACCGACGTAGTGCAGTGCGGTGGCACCCTGCTGAACGGCCGCTGATCCAGCAGGTCCTGCAGAAAGGTCAATCCCATGCGAAATGTGAAGCGGTCGGCGGCATGGGGTGCCACCGGCTTCGTAATCGCTCTGGCCGGCGCGGTGTGTACTGCGCCGCCGGCTTCGGCCGGATCGGGCAATTACATCGGGTTCACGAACAACGGATGGTTCGTGGTCGACACCTGCTACAAGTGGCAGTCCTCGACGACCCCGGACTCGTGCGACTACGCCAAGCCCATCAATACGGACTGGCGGGTGGAAATACCGGAGGATGCGACGGGTGTCAGGGTCGAGGTGACCGTCGCCGGACAGGTCGCCGGAGGCAACGTGTCGCCGCAGATCACCGACCTGAATCGCAGCCACTGCTACGAACTCAAGGGCACCACGTTCGGCCCGAGTATCGCCAAGAAGGACTGCTAGACCCGACTACGGGAGCGAGAAGATGAACGCTGGGCTGCGAAAGATGAAACGATCGGCGGCATATGGTGCCGCTGCCCTCGGAGTTGCTCTGGCCGGCGCGGTGATGACGGCACCGCCGGCGTCCGCGAGTTCGGACAACTACATCCGGTTCACGAACGACTCGGGGTACTTCATCGACACCTGCTACACCTGGAAGGGCCCGGACGGCACAGAGAGCAAGAACTACTGTCACCACGCCAAGCCCGTCGGGACGGGCTGGGAGGCGTACTTCCCGGCGGAAGCGACCGGAGTCACCGTCACCGTGAACTTCACGGGAAGTCACTCGGTACCCATCTACATCGACGACGCCAACACGAATCACTGCTTCAAGTTCACAGGGGTCTGGCCGAACGGCCACGTCCTCCGCGTGCAGTGCTGAGCTTCCCGTCCGGCGGCTCGGAAACGACGGAGCACGAACGATAGCCGCGGGAAGATCCGCAGCCGGCCCCCGCGTTCCCCGGGCTCTCCACGAGTACCGGAGCGCGGGGGCCCCTTCATGCGCCCGCCACTCACTGGCCTGTCGGAGTCACCCCTCGGCGTGGGGGTCTCTTGGGCCACGGGACGAGACGTCACCCAGCACGGCGACGAGTTCGGACCTGCCGGTGATGCGGAGCTTGCGGTAGGCCCCGGTGAGGTGGGTCTCCACTGTCCTCAACGACACGAAGAGGCGCTCGGCGATCTGCTTGTTGCTGTATCCCTGGGCGGCCAAAGCGGTGACGCGTTCTTCGCCGGCCGTCAGGGAGCAGCCGTACGTCCCCCGGCTGCCGACTCGGCCGCCTGCGTCGTACAGCCGCTTCTGCAGGCGCCCCGCGAGCGAGGAAGCTCCGCACCTGACCGCGATGTCCAGCCCGCGCCGCAGGGCTGTACGGGCACCGTGCTTGTCGCCGCGCCGGAGCAGCGCGGACCCGTACTCATGGAGAGCGCGGGCGAGTTCGAGGTGAGCCGGCGTGCGCTCCAGAAGGCTCACTGCCTCAGCCTGGTGTTCCAGCCCTCGCGCTCCTCCGGCCACACTTCCGGCGGCGAGCAGCGCCACCCCGAGGGCCCGCGGGATCCGGCAGCGCCGCGCGAGTTCGAGCTCCTGCTCGATCAAGGCTCGCGCGTCGCCGTGGTGGCCCAGGGCGAGCTGGGCGGCGGCAGCGCGGGAACGCCAAGGGCAGATGACCGGATTGACCGTGCCCGCCGCATCGAAGTGGTGACCGCACTCACGGAGCAGCGACAGACCCGCACGGACATCCCCCCGCGCCGTACGCAGTGCTGCCAGGCTCATCAGGAACCGTGGCCACTCCCAGGAGACCTCAGTGGGATCCGCGGTGGAGTAGGCGCCGGCGATGTGCTCGGCGGCCTCCAGGTCGCCCTGTTCGAGGAGGGTGTCGATCCTGATCGTGTCCATCGTCATCGTGTACGGCCGTTCGCCGGCCGCGGAGGGTCCCTCGGACGCGGCCCGCGCCGCCGCTGCGGCCTTGCCGATGTCGCCCCTGCGGAGCGAAATCCCGGCCCGGTAGACCAGCAGGGACGAGGCCAGCAGCTCCAGACCCCTCCCCCTGGTCTCCCGGAGCAGATGAGTGCACAGGTCGTCGGCCCTGTCGAGCTCGTCCAGATACAGCAGGGCCTGGGCGACGAAGTAGTGCAAGGGGAAGAGGTCGTGGGAGAACGTCGGCAGATTGACGGAAGTCCGGTCCACCATTTCGGCGATGCAGGGGGCCGGTTGCGCCGCCCGCAAGGCGTTGAAGGCGCGGATCGCGAGGAGTTGCCGTTCCCCAGGGGTATTGCCGGCCAGTTCGGTGTCGAGGACGGCACGGGATGCGGTCGCCTCGGCCCGGGTGGAGGGTCGCTCGAACTCCAGCCACGAGCGCAGCGCGTGCATGCGGAGCAATGGCTCGCGGTCGGAGGATGTGGGGTCTGCCCGCACGGACAACTCTGCGGTCAGGTGGCCCAGATCCGGCGCATACGCCTTGCCTCGTGACAGGAGGTGGGAGTACGTCAGTACGCCGACGGCCTCCGAGCGGGCGGAGTCGTCGGTCAGGCCCTCAAGCGCGGCCGTCCCGTACGACACCGCCAGTCCCGTGTCGTAGTGGCTCGCGGCGACGGCGAGCTGAAGGAGCACCTGGGCGCGTTCCCCCGGCTGAACCGGTTGGTGCACGGCGTGACGCAGATATGTCACGGCCGCCTCGGCCGCGCCTCGGCGCAGCGCCTCTCCGGCAGCCCGGCGCAGCACCGTCAGGACCCAGTGCCCTGGCACCGGTCCGGCGGCCAGAAGGTGCGCCGCCACTTCCTCGTCGGGGCGGCCGCTGAGATGCAGCACATGAGCCGCCCGTGCGTGCGCCTCACCGATCTCCTGGGGCGGCCACTGGGCCAGGACGACTTCCCTGACCACGGGATGTACGAAGCGCAGTCCATCGCCCGCGCGCAGCAGACCGGAGGAGTGGAGCTCCGCCGCCGCCGACCGGATCACGGCCTCCCCTTTGCTGCAGTACGCGGCCAGCAGCGCGGGCGGCTTGTGGTCGCCCAGGATCGCCAGCCCCCGCGCCAGTGCGGCCATGTCCTCGGATCCGTGGCCCAGCCGGTGCCCGATCTCGCGACTGAGCGTATGCAGCCCGAATGTCCTGACCTTCTCCCGGTCGTCCCTCGTGGGCTGTACGCCGCTGCGCCACGCGTCGCACAGCAACGCGCGCAGAAAGAGTGGGTTTCCATCCGTAGCGGCGTGGCAGGCGGCGCAGAAGGACGGATCCGGCCGGTCCGCACCGAACACCGCGGCCACCAGCTTCTCCACACTGTGGACACCGAGCGGTTCCAGGACGGCGCTGCGGCACGTCGAGGGGTGGACGAGATCATTGAACAGATGGCCGGGGGCCGGTTTCTCACCGGTGCGGGTGGTGGCGGCCACGAGGATCGGATGCGTGTCCGCCCGGTGGACCAGGCGTGCCAGCCAGCGCAGCGACGGCGGATCGATCCACTGCAGGTCGTCGATCGCCAGCAGCAACGGCTGTCGGCGGGACAGGCGGAAGGCGAGGTTGTCCAGACTCAGCAGCGTCTCGGTGGCGTCGGAGCACACGCCGGGCCCGTCGTCGTTCCTGCAGTTCTCGGGGTCCAGGATGCGCAGCACCGTATCGCCCGCTCCTTCCAGCAGGGACCGGCGATCGCTGTCGGAGGTGGCGGCCATGAGGGGCTGCAACAGCCGGCGGACCGTACCGAATGCGAAGTCCCGCTCCAGCTGCCGGCAGCGCACCCGCAGAATGTGGAACTGCCGGGCCCGGTCCAGCCAGAAGTGCAGCAGAGCCGACTTGCCGATACCTGCGTGCCCGTCCAGCAGCACCACGCGCGTCCGCTCCGACAGGACCTCTTCGGCCACCGCATCCAAGGCCGCCAGTTCATCGGCGCGCCCGACGACCGGCCACTCCCCGTAGGCCCGTAAGCCCCTCTCCAGCGGGTCCGAACCAGGTGATTCACCCCGACTTGTCCCGTCGCTTCGCTGGCTGCTGTGCATCCGGTGCCCACTTCCGTCGTTCGGAATGCGAGACGACGGTTCATCGGTCCAGGTTGCGCCGGAGCAGCGTATTCCTCACCCGGGGCGCGGGTTGCGGGCTCCCGCGCCGGGTGCGCACCGTCTGGGGCCGCTACGGGGCTCGTATTCTGGACCGCGCTGCATTCGATTTGCGGCTCCGCCGCGTGGTCACCGCGCTTCGCGCGAGCTGCGCCGCTTTACGTCCAGAACACGCCCCCTACGCGTCCCCTGCGTGCGGAACGGAACCGGCGCACCCCGCGCGGCGAAGCGCCGCGGCGCGAAGTTGCCGCCCAGGTGTGGGGGCGCCAGCCCCCAGGACGAATGCGCTGTACTCCCGAAGGGTGACGCAGAGCCTTTCCGACCATTGTCGCGCCTTGGCGGGGAAGTGATTCGGAGGCCCGAAAGATTCGGCGGCATCCCGCGCGGGCGCCGCACGTCAGAAGTGGAGTCGGCCTTGGCGCCTGTACCGAACGGCCTCTACATGATCGCCCGTCCTGGCGAGCAACTGCTCACGCTGGGCGAAGAGGAGCCCAAGACACCCGTTGTCCTGCTGCCGCCCACCGGCAACCCCGGCGAGCAGGAATGGCAGCTGGAGGGGCTCAGCAACGGCAACTGCACGATCCGCAATCTGAGGACCCAGACGTATCTGTCCTTCGACGGCGACCCGGAGATCAACAAGCCGGTCGTCGGGTACCCCGAGCCGCGCGAGTGGGCGCTCTACCAGAGCGCGGAGCCGCACACGTTCCACGTCGTCGTCCCTGGAGGCCCCGTCGACGGCGAGGAGCTGGCCCTGGACCTCAGCCTGCTGAGGATCTTCCCTCCCCGAACCGCCCTGAGGCCACTCGACGTCAGCGAACGACGCCAGGCGTGGACCTTCCAGTTCATGGAGTAGAGGCCCGAACTGGGTGCCCGGGTCGGCGGCCGACCCGGGCACCGCCCCGGAAATGCGGCCCTGCGACGACAGCCCGCCTGCGGTGTTCACCGGGAATCGCCACGACCCAGTACGCGATCTCCACGGGAAGCAGGCCGCGTTTCAGCAGGTCAGCGAGTTTCGTCGGTTGCCCACGTACCCTCCGGCCGACCGCGCATCGCCTCCAGCTCCTCGTTCGGGATCGCGCCCCCGAAGCGACGGTCCCGCTGCGCGTACTCCAGGCACGCCCGCCACAGGTCCCGCCTGTCGAAGTCCGGCCACAGCACGTCCTGGAACACCATCTCCGCGTAACTGCTCTGCCAGATCAGGTAGTTGGACGTCCGCTGTTCGCCGCTCGGCCGCAGGAACAGGTCCACGTCCGGCATGTCGGGGTAGTACAGGTACTTCGCGAAGGTCTTCTCGTTGACCTTCGACGGGTCGAGCTTCCCCGCCGCCACGTCCCGCGCGATCGCCTGCGCCGCGTCCGCGACCTCCGCGCGCCCGCCGTAGTTGACGCAGAAGTACAGCGTCATGGCGTCGTTGTCCTTCGTCTGCTCCTGCGCGATCTGGAGCTCCTGGACGACGGACTTCCACATCTTCGGCATCCGGCCGACCCAGCGGATACGGATGCCCAGCTCGTCCATCTCGTCGCGCCGGCGCCGGATGACGTCCCGGTTGAAGTTCATCAGGAAGCGCACCTCGTCGGGCGAGCGCTTCCAGTTCTCGGTGGAGAAGGCGTAGAGCGAGAGGTTCTTGACGCCCATCTCCAGGCAGCCCTTGAGCACATCGAGGACGACACCCTCGCCGACCTTGTGCCCCTCGGTGCGCGGCAGCCCGCGCTCCTTGGCCCAGCGGCCGTTGCCGTCCATGACACACGCCACATGGCCTGGCACCAGCTCGCCGGGGATCTTCGGCGGGCGCGCGCCGGACGGGTGCGGCTCGGGGACCTTGTACTCGCGGCGGGACCGGCCCAGGATTCCGCGTCGTGCCATGCGGCTCACATCTCCTATTTCTCTACGTACCTCAGCGAGCGCAGGCCGCGCTCCAGGTGCCAGTGCAGATAGGCGGACACCAGCCCGCTGCCCTCCCTGACGTGGCGCGCCTCGCACGCGTCCGCCGTGGGCCAGTCGCCGGTCAGCAGCGCGCTGAGCAGACCGATGGCCTCCGCAGAGGGTACGACGCTGCCGGGCACCCGGCAGTCGCCGCATATGACGCCGCCGGCGGCGACGGAGAAGAACCGGTTCGGCCCGTGCATGCCGCATTTCGCGCAGTCCTCGAAGCTGGGCGCGTAGCCGTTGACGGCGAGGGAGCGCAGCAGGAACGCGTCGAGAATGAGGTGCGGCGCATGCTCGCCACGGGCGAGGGTGCGCAGGGCGCCGACGAGGAGCAGGTACTGCTGGACGGCAGGCTCGCCCTCGTGGTCGGTGAACCGCTCGGCGGTCTCCAGCATCGCGGTGCCCGCGGTGTAGCGGGCGTAGTCGGTGACGATGCCGCCACCGTACGCGGCGATGGTCTCACTCTGGGTGCACAGAGGAAGCCCGCGGCCGACGAGTTCGCTGCCGCGGGCGAAGAACTGCACGTCCACATGCGAAAAGGGCTCCAGCCGCGCCCCGAACTTGGACTTGGTCCGCCGCACGCCGCGGGCGACGGCCCGCACGCGCCCGTGCCCGCGCGTGAGCAGCGTGATGATGCGGTCGGCCTCGCCGAGTTTCTGGGTGCGCAGCACGACGCCGTCGTCACGAAAAAGACTCATCGCGCGCCCCCACGGGTGTGCGGCCGGGGGCACGGGGGGTGTCCCCCGGGTGAGCACAGCATGATGCGGTCGGCCTCGCCCAGCTTCTGGGTGCGCAGCACGACGCCGTCATCACGGAACAGGCTCATGGAGCCATTGTCCCGTACGGACAACGGCCGCCCGCCATCGCATCGTCAATCCTCCACGCGCTCCTCAAGGCGTACGGTCACCGAGTCCCCGGCCTCCTTCCCGATCGCCTTGCGCACGTCCGCCTTCACGGGCAGCTTGTGCGTGCCGTCCCCGAGCGCCATGAAGGAGCTGCGGAACGGATGACCGTCGATCGTCCCCCTGACCTTGACCAGGCCCCGGGTGCCGAAGTACTCGACCGACTCGGGCCACACCAGATACGTCCAGCCGCCCTTCTCAGGGCTCTTCTGCAGCGTCGCGCTGAATTGTTTGTCCATGCAGATAGGACGGCGCGAGGCGGGCAAACTCATCGCCCCTCCCGATCGGTGCGGCGTCCCGCCAGGTTTCGCACGGACCCATTCCATAGAAGAATTGGGCAGACACCCCTGACGTGCGGGCCACGCCACCATTGCAGCGATCGGGGCCAGCGTGTCGTCCAGCGATACCAGGTTGAGTACGCATCCCTTCGGCACCACGAGCGCCGACGGCACGGACGCCGACGGCACGGCGGAGCGTGACGACGCACTGGCTGAAGCCGTCCTCAAAGCCGTCGAGGTGACCGGGGCCCATGCGGCGAGTGTGTTCCTGGTCTCGCGCAACCGTCAGACGCTGATACTCGCCGCGGCGGCCGGGATGCCGCCTTCCCTGCTCGGCGGCTGGCGGCGGATTCCTGTGAACAGTTCCATTCCCGTGGCGGAGGCGTTCCGCTCCCGGCGCACGGTCCATCTGGTCGACGCCGAGGACACCATGCGGCGTTTTCCTCAGCTCGCTGTCGCGTTGCCCTACCCCTTCGGCTCCGCCTCCGTACCGGTCACGGCGGGGCAGGAGACCTTCGGCTCCATGGCCGCGGTCTGGGCCGCCAGGTCCGGAGGGGAAGGGCTGTCCAAGGCCCAGCGACGGCAGTTGCGTACCGCGGCCGGCCGCCTCGGCACCGCGCTCGCCCATCTGAACGCGCGCGGCGTCGACGTCGGGTACGAAATGGAGACCGGTCCGCTGGAGGTCCCGGTACCTTCCCCCTCAGCGGTACGGGTTGGCCTGTTCGACTGGAACCTCGACACCGGAGCCCTGGAAGCGGATGCCACCGTGTGCGCGGCCTTCGGCCTCGCCCCGGACGAGTACGACGGACGAGCGGCCACGCTGGAGGCCCAGGTGCACCCCGCGGACCGTCCCGGTTTCCGCGGTGCCGCCCGTGCCGCCCTCAAGGACGGCCGCGTCCTCGCCCAGAGTCTGCGCGTGCCGGAGAAGGGCGGCGGTCACCGCACCATCGAGCTGTGGGGCCGGATACCCGAACCCGGCGCCGTCCGGGAGTCGCCGCCCCACCTGGTGGGCGGGGTCCTCGACCTCGGAGCCGGAATGGCCGCCGTCGCGGCGATCGAACGGCTCGCGGACGGCTTCTTCGCGCTCGACCGCGAGGGGCGCGTGGCCTACGCCAACCACAGCCTGGTGCGGCTGTTGCACGTACGCCGGGAGGATCTGGTGGGCCGCCGCCCCTGGGACGTACTGCCGTGGCTGGCCGAACCCGCCTACGAAGACCGTTTCCGGGCCGCCAGGGTCTCCCAGCAGCCCGTCTCCTTCCTGGCCCGATCCCCCGAGCGGTGGCTCGTCTTCTCGCTCCGCCCGGATGCGCAGGGCCTGACCGGCTGGGCCGCCCCGGCCGGTCAGGCGGTCCCGGCCGGTGCCGAGCCCGGGGCACCCCCCGAGGAGGCAGGCGGGGCCGCTCCGTCCTCGGCGCGGCCCGCGCCGACGCCCCTGGGCGCCATCTATCGCGTCCTTCAGATGAGCAGCGCGCTGACCGAGGCGGTCACCGCGCGCGAAGTGTGCGACGTCGTCGCCGACCAGCTCATGCCCGCCGTCGGCGGAGACCGACTGGCGATGCTCGTGGTGCACGAGCGGCACGTATATGTGCTGTCGCAGCGTGGCTACCGTGAGAACTTTCTGGAGCGGCTCGAGGGCCTGCCGCTGCATGACGCCGCCCGGGAGCCCGTGACCGGGGCGCTGACCTCCGGGGTGCCGCTGTTCATCGAATCGCGGGAAGGGTTCAATGCGGCCTATCCCGAGCTCCAGCCCGAGTCCAGCTCCTTCGTGTTCCTGCCCCTGATCGCCTCCAGCCGCCCCGTGGGTGCCTGCATCATGGGCTTCGACGAGGTCCACCGTTTCTCCGACGAGGAACGGAGCCTCCTTACCGCGCTGAGCGGCCTGATCGCCCAGGCACTGGAACGTGCCAGGCTCTACGACGCCGAATTCACCCTCGCCCGGGGCCTGCAGAACGCGCTGCTTCCGCACCGACTGCCCGTACTGCCGGGCGTCCGCGTCACCGGCCGGTACCTGGCCGGTACGCGCGGGATGCACATCGGCGGCGACTGGTACGACGTGATCCCCACGGACCGCGGCGTCGTGCTGGTCGTCGGGGACGTCGAGGGCCACAACGTCGCCGCTGCGGCCGCCATGGGCCAACTGCGAAGCGCGGTACGGGCCTTCGCCTCCGCAGGCCACCGACCGAGCGATGTGATCGCCCGTACCAACCGGCTGCTCATCGACCTCGACCCCGGGCTCCTCGCCAGCTGCTGCTACGTCCTCCTCGACCCGGGGCAGGGAGTGGCCCACGTGGTGCGCGCGGGGCATTGCCAGCCCCTCCTGCGCCGACCCGACGGGCACACCGAGATCCTGGATCTGCCGGGCGGCCTGCTCCTCGGGGTGGACCGCGCCGCCGACTACCCGGAATCGGAGCTGCGTCTCGTGCCCGGCTCGGTCCTGGCCCTCTACACGGACGGACTGATCGAGACCCGCGAGTCCGACATCGGTGTCGGCATGGACCGGCTGCGGACCCTGCTGGCCCATGCCGCTGCGGGCTCCCTCGAAGAACTGGCCGACGCCCTCCTGCGGGACGCCCGCCAGTCCCCGAACCGCATGGACGACATCGCGCTGCTGCTCACGAAGTACACCCGTGCATCGCCGCCGACAGCCCCCGCCGGGTGAGCGGAAGCGGGCACCGGACGGCCGCTTCAGGTCACCTCGCCCCGGCTGCGCGCGTTCACGTACGCCGTCGTCGCACTGATCCGCTCCACCGCGGTCGCGAGCCGCACCTGGTCCGGCTCGCACTCCCACTCCCGGCCCCCGCCGACCGGTCTCAGCAGCAGCCGCACCCCCGCCTCCCCCATGAGCCGGCCCACCGTGCCGCTGCGCATGTCGACGACGTACGTCCCGATGGGCGCGGTCACCGTGCCGCGCCCTCTTCCTTCGGCAGTACTGCCGTGAGCATCCGGACGATGTCGATCGTGCAGCGCCCCAATTCGACCAGGGGACAGGGCGCCTCCCGTGCGTACGAAGCGGGCTCCAGGCGCAGTGACGGCAGAGTGATGCCGGAACGCTCCAGGGCCGTCCGTAATTTGTTCACAGCCTCCTCGGCCTCTTCGATGCATTCCATCGAGTGCCGCGGGTTTTCCTTGCTCGCCATGACTGCCCTTCCCGATCCGGTTTCACCTTTCGCATTACAACTGTGAGGGCTCGCAGCTACGCTCAACAGAGGGCCGCGCACTACAACTGGGCAGCAGTAACAAGGGGTTTGATCCATGGCCAACGGTTCACGACAGGCGGCTTGGGAGTTCTTCGGTGCCGAGCTGAAGCGGCTCCGGGAGGACGCGGGAATCACTCAGGCGGCCTTGGGGGCAAGCGTTTTTGTGTCAGGCGGATACATCGGCCAATTCGAACAGGCCATTCGGAAGCCGCAATTGGATGTGGCTCAGCGGATCGACGAGACGCTGCAAACCGGAGGCTTTTTCGAGCGGATGTGCCGGAAGCTGATCAATAGCTCGCGGTACGCGGACTACTTCGCGGCCGCGGCGGAGCTTGAAGCGCTGGCGACGAGGATCAGCGAGTTCGCGCCCACCGTCGTCCCCGGGCTCCTCCAGACCGCGGACTACGCCCAGGCGGTCGTTCTGGCCAGCAATCCGCTCGCCTCCGACGAGTACGTCCAGGAGACGGTCAAGGCGCGGATAGACCGCGCCCAGATCCTGAAGGACGCTGCACGGCCCGTGTATTGGGCGATCCTGCACGAGACCGCTCTGCGGATCCCCGCGGGCGGCCCTGCCGCCATGGCGCGCCAGCTGGACCACATCGCGGCGCTCGTGCGCGAGCGCAAGACCCTGATCCAGGTGTTGCCGTACGCCGCCGGTGCGTACCCGGAGATGGGCAAGGCCCTGAAGCTCATGGAGTTCGAGGACGCTCCGCCAACGGCCTATACAGAGGCGGTGTTTTCGGGGAATCTGCTGGACGATCCGGCAGTGGTGAAGCGGACACAAGCGGCCTACGATCTGCTGAGGGCCGCCGCGCTGTCGCCGGAGGCGTCCCTGGCCCTGATCGACTCGGCGGCGGAGGACTTCAGACGATGCGTGAGTACGACCTGAGCACCGCCCAGTGGCGCAAGAGCAGCTACAGCGACGGGCACGGCGGCGACTGCGTCGAAGTGGCTTACGACTTCCCGGGCGCCGCCTGGCGCAAGAGCACGCACAGCGACGGGAGCGGCGGCGAGTGCGTCGAAGTCCTCGACAACGTCCCCGGCGTCGTCCCCGTCCGCGACAGCAAGAACCCCACCGGCCCCGTTCTCGTCATCGGAGCCGCCAGTTGGACCGCTTTCGTCGAGGGTGTTCGCCGCTAGGCGGTGTCATCTCCACGTCCTTGTTGATGGCGCGGGCCATGATCACCCCGATGAGGATCAGCCCGACGCTGAACCAGGACGCCGCTGCGTCGAAGATCAGGGAGACGACGCCCACCGGGATGATGAGGCCCGCCAGCGGGGTCAGCAGGTTGCGCACCGGCGGTGGGGTCCCGGCGCCATGGCTGCGGGCGCGGACGACATGGGGGTACCACTCCGAGAAGCTCATCGCGGTGACCATCGCCGCGATCTGGATGATCCAGGTGGTCCAGAGGTTGTCCGGGTTGTGCAGGACGAGGTCGCCGAAGCCGCCCGCGAGGGCCGCGACGAGGAAGGCCGTTCCCCAGGCGCCGGTGATCACATAGTTGATGTGGAGGAACTCCGGGGACTTCCAGTACTCGGGGCCGACCCGTTCGCGTCCGTACTGCATCGTGAACGGCACCCGTACGACCATGGAGCCGAAGGCGATGACCACCAGCGTGAGGTTGGAGATCTCGCCCGCGTAGGTGTCGAGCCATCGATAGGTGCCGGGCGACGCGGTGACTCCGACGGTGGCCAGGACGGCGAAGGAGACGACGCCCGCCACTTCGAGGATCTTGAGCGGGGTGCCGCGGTAGACCATCCGCCCCGCGCAGAAGAGCACCACCGACAGCGCGAGGGCGAGGCTCACCGCCAGTCCGAAGCGGCCGGGGCCGACGAGGACCGAGAAGACGATCCACGGGGACAGACCGACGATCGGGCTTTCCAGCGCGGCGGCGAGACGGCCGCCGGGTGCCGTGCGTGACGCAGGGTTCATGGCGGGGGCCCCTTCGCCGGGCAGATCCTCCTGCTCTCCAGCGTGCTCCGAGATCCCCCGCCGCGCTACAGCGGTAGGCCGGGGCCGCCGAGGGCGGCCGCAGGGCAGGAGGTTAGGGTGTCCTTACCCCGCCCCCCCCGGGTGCCGGGTCATAGATCAGGCTTATGGGTCCATAGGTGCAGGGCGGGTACCGCGGTGGGAGCGCTGTTGCCAGGGTGGCGCACGAGAGTCGGCTCCCTCCGCACACGCCTGGCCGTCTCACTCGCCGGGTCACGCCCGTGGACATCGTTCGAAGGGAACCATTCATGCCCCGCCCTCTGCGGATCGCGATCGTCGGTGCCGGCCCGGCCGGAATCTACGCCGCCGACGCCCTGCTGAAGTCCGAGGCCGCAGTCGAGCCCGGTGTGTCCATCGACCTCTTCGAGCGGATGCCCGCGCCGTTCGGTCTCATCCGGTACGGCGTCGCGCCCGACCACCCGCGGATCAAGGGCATCATCACCGCACTCCACCAGGTGCTCGACAAGCCGCAGATACGTCTCTTCGGAAATGTCGACTACCCGAGCGACATCGCCCTGGACGATCTGCAGGAGTTCTACGACGCGGTGATCTTCTCCACCGGCGCGGACGCGGACCGGGACCTCGACATACCCGGCATCGAGCTGGACGGCTCGTACGGCGCCGCGGACTTCGTGTCCTGGTACGACGGGCACCCCGATGTGCCGCGCACCTGGCCGCTGGAGGCGGAGAAGGTGGCCGTACTCGGCGTCGGCAATGTCGCCCTCGACGTGGCCCGCATCCTGGCCAAGACAGCGGACGAGCTGCTGCCGACCGAGATCCCGCCGAACGTGTACGACGGCCTGGCGGCCAACAAGGCCCTCGAAGTGCACGTGTTCGGACGGCGCGGCCCGGCACAGGCCAAGTTCAGCCCGATGGAACTGCGGGAGCTCGACCACTCGCCGAACATCGAGGTGATCGTCGACCCCGAGGACATCGACTACGACGACGGCTCCATCGCCACCCGCCGATCCAGCAAGCAGGCGGACATGGTCGCGAAGACCCTGGAGAACTGGGCGATCCGCGACGTCGGCGACCGGCCGCACAAGCTGTTCCTGCACTTCTTCGAGTCCCCCGTCGAAGTCGTCGGCGAAGACGGCCGGGTGGCGGGGCTGCGTACGGAGCGGACGCGGCTGGACGGCACGGGCAACGTCACCGGTACCGGCGAGTTCCACACCTGGGACGTACAGTCCGTCTACCGAGCGGTCGGCTACCTCTCCGACGAACTGCCCAAGCTGCCCTTCGACTTCATCAGCGGGACCGTGCCGCACGAGGGCGGCCGCGTCATCGAGGCCGGCGAGCACCTCCAGTCGACGTATGTGACCGGCTGGATCAAGCGCGGCCCGGTCGGGCTCATCGGCCACACGAAGGGCGACGCGAACGAGACGGTCGCGAACCTGCTCGAGGACCACGGCAACGGGCGGCTGCGTGTTCCGGCTGCGCCGGAGGAGGAAGCGGTCGTCAACTTCCTTGAGGGGAAGGGCGTTTCGTACACCACGTGGGAGGGCTGGCACCGGCTGGACGCGGCGGAGCGGGCGCGCGGTGAGGCGGAGGGGCGCGAGCGGGTGAAGATCGTGGAGCGCGAGGAGATGCTGCGGGCGAGCCAGGCGTAGCCCTTGGCGGGCCGCTGCATCAGGGTCGTGCCGTCCCTGGACGGGACGCTCAACGTCCGCTTTCCGCCAGCCAGTTGATGGGCCGCGGCAATCTCCCCCAGCTGCCGGTCCGCGGCGGAACGGTAGGCCGCGGTCAGCCCGCCGTCGCGGTGGTAGACGAGGACGAGCTCGGTGGACTCACACCGGGCAGCTGCTGCTGGACTTTGGCGACCTGGGTGGAGTCCGCGCCGGCCGGGAGACCTGCGAGGGTTCGGCCGATCCGCTGAAGGTGGTGCCTCTCCCCCCATACTCACCTCGCTCGCACGGCACTCCACGACCACCTCGAAGATCAGACGGGAACACCCGGGCCCCGGCACCACCATGCCTATCGGGCGGGCCGGTGCAGTTCCGGTGCGGGGTGGTTGGTGAGGTGCTCCTCCAGTGCGTGTGCTGTCAAGGGCCGTGCGTAGTAGAAGCCCTGGCCGTGGGGGCAGCCGAGGGTGTAGAGGCGGTCGGCCTGTTCCGGGGTTTCGATGCCTTCGGCGATGGTGTCCACGCCGAGGGCATGGCTCAGGTACAGGATGGCCTGGATGAGGCCGTTGTCCGTCGCGACGCCGGGGGTGTTGACGAAGCTCTGGTCGATCTTGACGATGTCAACGGGCAGATTGCGCAGGTAGGACAGGGAGGAGTAGCCGGTGCCGAAGTCATCGATGGAGATGCGGACGCCGAGACTGCGCAGGGCGGAGATGTGAGCGGCAGCGGTCTCGGCGTCGGCGATGAGCACGTTCTCGGTGACCTCCAGGACCAGAGAGGAGGCGGGGAAGCCGGTCTCGCACAGGACCCGGGTGACATTGTCGAGGAAGGTGGGGTCCTTGAGCTGGCGGCCGGAGACGTTGACGGCGATGGTCAGCGCCCGTCGACCGAGTGAGCGGTCCTGCCAGCGCCGGCCTTGGCGACACGCCTCGCGCAGGATCCAGTCGCCGATGGGGATGATGAGGCCGGTCTCCTCGGCGATGGGGATGAAATGCTCGGGCGGGATCGGGGCGCGGCCACGTGGCTGCCAGCGGATCAGGGCCTCCACTCCGGTGGTCTCTTCGGTGTCCAGCTCGACCACGGGCTGGTAGAGGACGGTGAGTTCGTTCCGGGTGAGCGCGTAGCGCAGGTCCTGGGCGATGCGGGCCTGGTCCTGCTGGGCGGCGCTCATGCTCGGTTCGAACACGACCGTGCGGTTGCGCCCCTGGTCCTTGGCCACGTAGAGAGCGAGGTCCGCGGCGCGCAGCGTTTCGGCGGGTGATGTCGGCTCGTCGATCGCGACCAAGCCGATGCTGGCCGTCACGTAGACGGAGCGGTTGCCGGAGAGCGCGAAGGGGTCTTTGAACCGCTCGAGGAACCGCTGGGCGTAGGCAAGAATGGCGTCGGGCGGCAGTTCTTCCGCCAGCACGGCGAACTCGTCCCCGCCCACCCGGGCCACGGTGTCCTGCTGGCGTACGCCGCCCAACAGCCGGTGGGCGACCGCGATCAACACCTCGTCGCCGACGGGGTGGCCCAGGCTGTCGTTGACATCCTTGAACCTGTCGAGGTCGATCAGCAGAAGGCCGGTGGTACCCACCGCCGAAGGGCGGCTCAGTACGTGTTCCAGCCGTTCGGACAACAGGGCCCGGTTGCACAGGCCCGTCAGCGGGTCGTGGAATGCCTGGTGGCTGAGCTGCTTCTGAAGCGACGTCTGCTCACGCAAGGACCGTTCCAGGGCCTCGGCCCGCGTGTGCGCCTGGCCGGCCTGGCTCTGGGCGTACCGGGCGAGGAGAGCGACCCGCAGGACCAGCAGCAGGGTCAGACAGGCCACGATGGCGGAGACAACCGCGACGTGCGAGGACTGGTCGCGGACATCGCCGGCCTCGACGATCACCAGCACCGGCCCAATGACCGCGAGCAGCATGAGGAGCGCCAGGCGGGTGCCGGACAGGGCCGTCTGGCGCCCTTCCATCAGCTCTGCCGTCCTGACCAGCGACGGATGCAGGGCGGCGGCACCCATGAAGAGGTAGGAAGTCATCCAGGTGGCGTAGGACACCTCCGGTGCGATCGGGGCGCCGGTCGTGGCCAGGGTGGAGTAGAAGAGGGCGTCGGCACCAAGTGTGGCGCCCAACCAGGCGGTTAGCAGTAGGAAGGAGGGGGTGCGGGTGCCGGTGGTGAGCACCAGCCGGGTGGCCATGCACAGAAGCACCAGGTCGGCCACCGGATAGGCCAGTGAGACCGTCAGCGGCAGCGGGGACAGGTGGCTGCGCAGGTAGGGGGCGATGATGAAGGCCCAGGCCAGGGTGGTCGCACCCAGGGTGATGATGCCCGCGTCCAGCAGGCCCGCCCAGCGCAGGCGTCGGCTCTGCACCCGGGTCAGGGTGATCAGGCCCGCGGCGAACAAGGGGTAGGCGGCCAGGTAGAGCACGTCGGCCGCCGAGGGGAAGGGCACGGAGGTGCCCTGGAACTGGTACAGCCCGAAGATCACGTCCGCCGCAGCGAACAGACCCATCCCCGCGGTGAACAGATACCAGGGGGTGGCCGGGCGTGGCCGGTTCATGCGTATCCCGGCCAGCATCGCGGCGGTGGCTGAGGCAGCCAGCAGCGGGGAGATCAGGTGGCGGACCGGGACGGAGATGAGCAGATAGGCGACGATCACCCCCGCCCCCGCTACCAGGTACAGCCACCACGCGGATTGACGACCAGCCCTCACCCGGCCTTGAACGTCGTCCATGAGCCCTCCTACGCGGGCCCGCACGGCGCGAAGGTGCCGTACGTGGCCTGGGGCAGACAGGGGCGTGATTCGTGCCAAAGCCTGAAACGGTCACTTCAAGCGAAGACCTGACTACGGAAAATCGCAAATCGACTCAACCGACCAGCGCCGACGGGTCGATGCCTCGTAACAGCCCATCTCAGCGGCCATCTGGTAACGACTTCGGGGGGCGCCCGGGCGTACTCGCCTGGCGGCCGGCCAGCGTGCGATCAGCAGGTTGCCGGTCAGGGGAGCACGGTTCGGTGCTTGGCTCTCACCGGGTGCCACGGCGGACAGAGCGGTGCGGCGGTTCCTCAAGGAATCGGCGTTTTTGTTCGCGGCCGAGCTCGACCGGCAACGCAAATTTAGTGGCGGTGCGTGTTGTTGGCCACCGAGCCGAGAGCGTAGACAGGGCACCGGGCGCCTGCGGGAGACGCCTGCCCGGGTGCGCCGACCAGAGCCATCCTCCTGCCTCCGGCCGGCGGTCACCATGGGTGCGAGGTGGGCAATGGAGCAGTAAAGTGGACCTTGCAGTATCCAAAAGAGTACGAAGGGTAATCAGGCGCTGTCTCAGCCTCCTCACTGGGCCGGCTTTCAGACGAGGCCGCCTGACTTCGGGAGGACATGTGCCGAACGAAGACACGAGCCCGGTCCCAGGGTGTGGCCGGAGAATTCCGTAGGCGGTCCATCCCAGTGGCTTCTTTCCTGGGACCTGGGACGCGGGTCGACTCGGGAGATACAAAGCGGTGGCCGCAGGGCCACTTCAATGTACGGGGAGGTGGCGTGGAGCCAGACCCGAAAGCGCCGACGCAGGAGTGGCCGGACGTGGCGGAGGAGGAGCGCTTCCGCCTGCTTCTGAAGAATTCCCCCGACATGGTTTTCAGGCGCAGCGTGGGCGGGACGTACCTGGATGTGTCCCCGGCGAGTTGGGCGCTGCTCGGCTGCCCCTGCGAGGAAGTTGTCGGGACCTCCGTGGCCGAGTGGATCCATCCCGACGACATGGAAGCCTTTGAGACTGCGGAGCGGACTCTGGCCGATTCGGGCCGGGTGGTCGTATGTGTGCGGCTGCGACGCAGCGACAGGCGCTGGGTGTGGACCGAGTCGACTGCCTGGGTCGTCCGCAACGACCGGGGCACGCCGATCGAGGTACGCGGCTTCACCCGGGAGGCTGAGGGGCCACAGGAGGGGGAAGAGACGCTACGGGCGGTGCAGGAGCAGGCACGCTCGATCATCGACACCGCTCGTGACGCGTTCGTGCGCATCGATGAACAGGGCGTGGTTCTCGACTGGAATCAGAGTGCCGAGAACCTTTTCGGGTGGACGCGCCAGGAAGTGCTGGGACGGGCCCTGGTCGAGACCATCATCCCCGAGCGCTACCGCGCTGCGCACCTGGCCGGTCTGCAGCGCGTACTGGCAGGCGGGGAGCCGCGTGTGCTCGACAGGCAGATCGAGATCTCGGCACTGCACCGCGACGGGCATGAGCTGCCGGTCGAGTTGGGGGTATGGCGGCTGGAATCGAGAGCCATCCGCTGTTTCAACGCCTTCATCCGGGACATCACCGAGCGTAAGCAGGCCGAGCAGGCCCTGGTCCTTGAGACCGAACGCAGGCACCTGCTGGCCGAGACCATTCGCAGCCGCGAGCAGGAACGCACGTGGCTGGCCGCAGAGCTGCACGACGGCCCGATCCAGCGGCTCACCGCCGTCGGCTACGGCTTCGAGGAAGCCTGCCTCGTCCTCGACCGCGAAGGCGTGCAGGCGAGCCGGGCGCTGTTCGCCCAGGCCCGCGCGCGTTTGGGCGAGGAGATCCGCGGCCTGCGCACGCTCATGACCGTCCTGCGCCCGCCCGCCCTCGACGAGCAGGGCCTGGCGGTGGCGTTGCGGGACCTCGCCGACGAGTTCAGCCGACGGCACGGCGTGCGCTGCCCCGTGACGATATCGGTCTCGCATCGGCTCGCCCCCGACGTCGAGACCGTGCTCTACCGCGTCGTCCAGGAAGCCCTGGCCAACATCGCGCGACACGCGCACGCCACCAACGCCGCCGTAACCCTGGCCGACTCCGCGCCCGGGTCCAGCCACCCCTCCGACAGCACCGTGGTCCTCACCGTGGCCGACGACGGCGTCGGCTTCGATACGACGCGGACCCCCGGGTTCGTCGCCGACGGGCATTTCGGCGTGGCCTCGATGCGCGAACGCGTCCATATCGCCTCCGGGACTTACACCCTCACCTCGTCCCTGGGCGCCGGTACCCGCATCGAGGTTCGCATACCAGTAGGCCGGGGCCGGACGGCCGCCGGCGAGAAGGAAGGGCAGCCATGACCACTGCAGGCGCTTTTCCCGACAGCGATCCGGACCGGGCACGGCCCGCCGTACGAACCCTCATCGTCGACGACGTCGATGAGGTACGTGACGGGCTCGCCCGGCTGCTCGCCCGTATCCCCACGATCGAGGTGGTGGGCACGGCCGGCGACGGCGCGCAGGCGGTGCGGCTCGTCGATGAGCTAAGGCCTGCGGTGGTCCTCATGGACATGCGCATGCCGGTCATGGACGGCCTGGAAGCCACCGGCAAGATCGCGGCGAAGCATAACGACACCGCCGTCATCGTGTTGTCGGCCTACGGCGACGACTCCCTGGTTGTCAAAGCCCTCCTGCGCGGCGCCCGAGGCTACCTACTCAAGGGCGCCGACGCCAACGAGTTGACCCACGCGATCGAGGCCGCCGCCCGCGGCGAGACTCGTGTGTCCGGATCACTGACCAAACCCTTGGTGGACCGGCTGGTCGAAACCCTCACCACGGAATGCAAACTGCGAGCCGAAGCCGAAGCCGAAGCACGCGATCTCGCCGAGCGTCACGCCGAGAACCAAGCGCTCAGCGCACGGCTGGCCGGCCTGCTCGACGCCGCTCCCGTCGGGATCGTCGAAACCGACACCGCCGACCGGATACTGCGCTGGAACCGCGCCGCCGAGCGCATCTACGGATGGAGCGCAGAGGACGTCCTCGGCCGACCCGACCCCAACCCCACACCGCCTCGGGCCGTCCACCTGGCCGACGGACCCGCCAACCCAGAGCCCTCGCAGCACACGCGCAGCGACGGCGGCACGGTGTACGTGGAGATCGCCCGCGCCGCACTCACCGACCCTGATGGACGCACGACCGGCGAAATCAAGGTCATCACGGATCTCACGCACCGCAAGGAACTCGAAGCCAAACCGCACCACAGCCGGAGCACCTGGGTGCCGCGGATACGGCAACGGCGGCGCGGAGTGCCTCGCGGATGACGAGGCGGGGGCCCGGCTGCCGGGCCCAGGCAGTCCAACGTGGTAGACAAGCGCATCACACACGCGGTGGATCCGCGATGAGCGCGCCCCCGCGGCCCGCAGGAGCTCCCCAGCTCAGCGGCCTGATCGGAGCCTATTAACACCCTTCAGGGCTACCGAGACGGGCGGCCGTGCCGCTGCCCCAAGTGGGGTGATTGCCCGCCCTGGCGTGCGAGTCGGATCCGCGATCGCTGCCTCCTTCCTCCTGGCAGCTGCGTTCTTCGCCCGGATGTCGCTGCCCAACCTGCCACCGCGCGCCGAGGGCGGTCCGACGCTGCTCGGCGAACTGCGGGAGGGCTGGAGCTACTTCAGCTCCCAGCCGTGGATCTGGACGGGTGACGTTGGCCTTCGCCGTCTTCAACGCCGTCAACATGGGTGTCTGGCAGATCCTCGGCCCGGTGATCGCGAACGAGGCGGCCGATGGTGCCGGCGCTGTCCGTGCCTGCCCCTGCTTGCGCATCAGCAAAGCGAGGTTGAAGGCGCACTTCACGACAGCATCCGGATTCTCGGACGCCACGCCATGGAGATAGACGGACTCCGCCTGAGCCTCGTCGCCCCGCAGCTCGAGCAAATGGCCGAGGCTGGCTGCGGCCAGCGGGAAGTACTCCGAGTCCCCGGACTCCATGACCTGGACGAACAGCTCCTGCGCACCGTCCAGATCCCCCTGCTCTCGCCGGTCAGCAGCCATTTGGAGGACTACTTGCCATGGTCTGCCACCCCCGACTTGAGTGATGCTCGGAGGCAGCCCACCCGACGGTTCACCGGACTGCTCACGCTGCTTGCGCCACCATGCCACTGGCCCTCCCGGGGTGTTAGACGACCACGGTTGCTGAGTGGAGCGTCCAGCGTCAATGACCGCCGTAGGCAGGTCCGTCGTCGATAAGAACAAGCTGACACTCCCACGATCGCTACGCGCTGCCGCCAGATCGGCGGCCTGCGGGTCGCCTGGACTGGAAAGCCATCCTTGTGCGGCTCAGTGGGTAGGGTTGACGAAGTCCAGGGCCTCACGGGCCAGTCCGTCCCAGCTGAGCTCCGAGCCGGGGTCCAGGCTGAGCCACTCGCGCATGAGCCGCCCGTGCCCCGGGTCGAAGCGCTCGCCCTCACCGGCATCCACCAGCTCGTCGACCCGGGCCCGCGGGAGCTTCACCACCAGACGGCCCTGCGCGAGCATCGCGAAAATCTTCCCGCCGACCTTGAGCGCAGCAGCGCCGAACTTTCCCTCCCGTCCCAGCTCGTCGCCAGGGATAGTCACCCCGTCCAGCTCCGCGAACTGCGCGACCAGCTGCTCGTACCGCTTCTCGGGAGAGACTGCCCGCCGTCGCTGCATCGGCTCCTCGACTCATTCCGGCCGGTGCGGGGTCTCCTGCCGACCTCCGACATCTCGGCGTTCGGCAGCCTACTGTTGTGACCAGGCAGACCATAAAGAACTTCCCAATGACGATGTCAAGCTGCTGCGGTGACGGACGGTCGGACTTGGTAGCACGCTCCGTCGCGGATCATCGCCCATAGAACGTTGGCTCTGCGACGGGCCAGAGCCGGCAGGGCTTGCTTGTGCCCCTTGCCTTCGTTTCGCTTGCGCGAGTAGTAGGCCTGGGAGGCGGTGCAGGTTCTCAGGCTGGCCATGGCGGAGAGGTAGAAGGCCCGCAGCAGGCCGCGGTGATAGCGGCGGGGCCGGCGCATGTTGCCGCTGACGCGGCCGGAGTCACGAGGCACGGGTGACAGGCCGGCGAACGAGGCCAGCCGGTCGGCGGTGCCGAACGCCTCCATGTCACCGCCCGTAGCGGCGATGAACTCGGCTCCGAGCAGGGCACCCATGCCAGGAAGGCTGCGGATTACGCCAGCGTGCGCATGCTCGTGAAACCGGGCCTCGATGAGTGCGTCGAGCTCGGCGATCTCCTCATCGAGGGCCATCACCCCCTTCGCGATGCGGGCCACCATCGTGGCCGCCAGCTTCTCTCCGGGCAGTGCGGTGTGCTGAGAGTGGGCCGCCTCGACGACGGTCTCGGCGAGCGTGGCGGCGTTCTTGACCTTGCGGTTCTTCAGCCAGGTCCCGATCCGTTTGGCCCCGCTTCGGCGGGTCGCTGCCGGTGTCTGATATGCGGTCAGCAGGACGACCGGGCCCTTCTTGCTCAAGTTCAGTGCCCGCTCCAACGCGGGAAAGATCTCTAGGAGTTGGGCTCGCAGTCGGTTGATCTGGCGGGTGCGGTCGTTGACCAGGTCAGTGCGGCGGGCGGTCAGGGTCCGCAGGTCGACGGCTATCTCGTCGCCGGGCCGGAGCAGGCCGAGATCCTTGCGCATCCGCGCCTGGTCGGCGATGACGAACGCGTCCTTCTCGTCCGTCTTGCCTTGACCCCGGTAAGCCGTCGATGCCTGGTGAACGGCCAGTCCGGTGATATAGACCATCGGCTGGTCGTGACTGAGCAGCAGTCCGATCAGCAAGGCGGCACCGCCGTGGTTGATGTCCACCGCCCACAACGCCTCCTCGGAGAGCGCGAGCACGTCTGAGATCAGCTGCAGCAGGTCCGGCTCGTCGTTGAGGACCCGGCGCGAGAGCAGGCGCTCTCCCTGAGCGTCCATCACCACGCAGTGATGATGTTCCTTGCCGATGTCCACTCCGGCCCAGATCTGGGGCACGGTCACCTCCGCCAGCTCGTCGTCACAGATCGATCCCGCAGACGACCTCGCCGACGTTGTCCTACACAGCGATCGAGTCGCGTATCCCAATCAGCGGTCGAGTCGTCGCGGAGCTCCGGGCGGCCAAGTTCTTTGAGCCATCCAACGGCGACAAGCTCACAGCCATACCCAGAACCCCTGGGCCCGCCGATCTTACGAATGACCGACTCAGACCCACGCCTGAAAGGTAGGACAAGCTGAGATTGAAGTCGGCTTGTTGCGCTGGCGATGGCCCCGCCGAACTCGCGCCTGAAGTGGATCTCCCGGGCGTGCTTGAGCGGGAACGCGCTGAAGTCGGACCTGTCAGATGCCGCGTCGGCGTCGGGCGACCGTGTAGCCAATGGCTCCTACGGAGCAGAGGGCGAGACTGAAGCCGATGCCGGTCTGAAGACCAGTGGGACCTGACGCTCCGCCGAGGCCGCCCTTGGCTCCGCGACTAGGCAGCGCGGTCGGGCTCACCGGCTGCCTGGTGGTGCTGGTTCTACGTGGTTCCTGGGGACGGTCACTGAGCCCGTGCGGGCCTTGTCTAGTCCACGACGTTGTCGCGCGGTACGTCACCGAGCTTGCCCGCGAAGGGTCCTGCCAGGGCGATGACGGCGATCCAGAGCGCGAGCACCGCCCAGGGCACGGCTCGGCGGCGATTGCTTGCGGGCACGGGCCCCATGGGTGTCTCCCCTTCGTCACGGGTGGCGTCCGGTGTCGGATCCGATCACCAGACTCCCGTCGGGGAGTGCTCAATACGTCGCGCGGGCGGCGGAGACGGTCCCTACTGCCCGGGGTGGCAGCGGCCCCCCGTTACTCCCCGGGGAGTACGCGCCGAAGGCGGACCAGAACCGGACTAGAAGGGCGCACGCGCCGTCGCCAGCAGCCGCGCCGTATCGTCCGCGCACAGCTGCAGCGCCGTACCGACCGTCGTCAGCACCTCTCGCTCCGCCGCGCTGTACGGCCCGTCCGCGAGTGCGATCCGTGCCCCCTGGAGCAGGATCGACTCCCGCCCCGCGGGCGCCAGATGGGGTGCCAGCGGCTCCAGCGCCTCGTGCAGTTCGATCGCGAGGGCCGCGCCATAGGGCCCGGTGTCGGTGACGAAACGGCCGGTGTCCGCGGCAAGCGCCTCGATCAGGCCGGTGAGCTGGTCCTCCGTGCAGTCGTCGAGCCCGGCCGCGCGGACGGTGGCGACGGCGGTCTCCCGGACCGGGCGGGAGGAGGTGCCGCCGGAGGCAAGGACGGCGAGAGCGACGGTGTGGACGGCGTCACGGAGCATCGCGGAGAAGCGGGCGGTGGTGGGGTGGTCGAGGGCGTCCATGCCGAAGTGGCCGTGGCAGGCGGCGCATTCGACGACCGGGCCCGCGAAGCCGCGCGGCAGCAGGGGCACACCGAGGAAGGTGAAGCGCCGGCGGCCGGTGCGGCGGCGGTAGTTGCGGTCGCCTCCGCAATCGGGGCAGAAGAACTCACCGTCCCCCACAGTGTTCCAAGAGGTATGAACGCCGCAGACCAGCAATTTTCGGCCGAACAGTCCCCGGTCTGGCTGCACCTCGCACCTCCGAAACGCTCCGGCAACATTGCCGCATTGGCGTGATGTTAGCCACATCGGTGATGTCACGTCAGCACCCCCGGCAGCAGTGCACCGGGACATGGCCGATTCCCTCGCCTGTCGCCCGCACACACGAACGCCGGACAGGCTTGTTTTCAAGCCTGTCCGGCGATCAGGACCGGACCCCGGTTGTCCGGGGGTACTAGCGCCCCGCGCGGTTGACGGCCGAGACGACCGCCTTCAGCGACGCACGCGTCGTGTTCGCGTCGATGCCGATGCCCCACAGCACCTTGCCGTCGATCGCGCACTCGATGTACGACGCGGCCTGCGCGGACGCGCCCTCGCTCATCGTGTGCTCCTGGTAGTCCAGCAGCCGCGCGTCGACGCCCACCGCGTTCAGCGCCTCGAAGAACGCGGAGATCGGGCCGTTGCCGGTGCCGGTCAGGACCGTCTCGGCGCCGTCCACGACCGCCTCGACGGTCAGGGTGTCGATGCCGTCCTTGTCGGTCGTCGTCTGGCCGGAACTCAGCTGGATACGGCCCCACGCATTGCCCGGGTTCGGCAGGTACTCGTCCTGGAAGACCGACCAGATCGCCTTCGGTGTGACCTCGCCGCCCTCGGAGTCCGTCTTCGCCTGGATGATCTTCGAGAACTCGATCTGCATCCGGCGCGGCAGGTCCAGCTTGTGCTCGTTCTTCAGGACGTACGCGACACCGCCCTTGCCCGACTGGGAGTTGACCCGGATGACCGCCTCGTAGGAACGGCCGACGTCCTTGGGGTCGATGGGCAGATACGGCACGGCCCACTCGATGTCGTCCACCGTCTTGCCCTGGGCGGCCGCGTCGGCCTCCATGGCGTCGAAGCCCTTCTTGATGGCGTCCTGGTGGGAGCCGGAGAAGGCCGTGTAGACCAGATCGCCCGCGTAGGGGTGGCGCGGGTGGATCTCCATCTGGTTGCAGTACTCGCTCGTACGGCGGATCTCGTCGATCTGCGAGAAGTCGATCTGCGGGTCGACGCCCTGCGAGAACAGGTTCATGCCCAGCGTCACCAGGTCGACGTTGCCGGTGCGCTCGCCCTGCCCGAACAGACAGCCCTCGATACGGTCGGCCCCGGCCATGATCGCCAGCTCGGCGGCGGCGACGGCGGTGCCGCGGTCGTTGTGCGGGTGGACCGACAGGCACACGTGCTCGCGGCGCGACAGATGGCGCGACATCCACTCGAAGCGGTCCGCGTGCGTGGAGGGGGTCGAACGCTCCACCGTGGCAGGCAGATTGAGGATGATCTCGCGGCCTTCCTCCGGCTGCCACACGTCACAGACGGCCTCGCAGACCTCCAGCGCGAAGTCCAGCTCGGTGTCGGTGAAGATCTCCGGGCTGTACTGGTAGCCGAAGGTCGTCTCCGGTCCCAGCAGCTTCTCGGCGTACTCCATCACCAGCCGGGTGCCGTCCACTGCGATCTGCTTGATGTCGTCCTTCGAGCCGCGGAAGACGACCCGGCGGAAGGTGGGCGCGGTCGCGTTGTACAGGTGAACGGTCGCGCGGTGGGCGCCGACGACGGACTCCACGGTCCGCTCGATCAGGTCCTCGCGCGCCTGCGTCAGGACGGAGATCGTCACGTCCTCGGGGATCGCGCCCTCTTCGATGATGGAGCGTACGAAGGCGAAGTCGGTCTCGCCGGAGGAGGGGAAGCCGACCTCGATCTCCTTGTAGCCCATGCGGACCAGCAGATCGAACATCTCGCGCTTGCGGGCGGGCGACATCGGGTCGATCAGGGCCTGGTTGCCGTCGCGCAGATCGGTCGACAGCCACCGGGGGGCCTTGGTGATCCGCTTGTCGGGCCAGGTGCGGTCGGGGATGTCGACGGCCTCGTACCGCCCGTACTTGTGGATGGGCATCCCGGACGGCTTCTGGGTGTGGGTCGCGTTGGTGACGGGCGTGGGGCGACCGACAGAGTTGTCAGACATTTGCGTAGGGCTCCTCGGGGTCCATCAAGTAGGACGGCCGACTGAGTCGAAGCAGCACCAGATCCCGCGGGGAGGGGGTCGGCCTACGACTACAGGCCCTCGCCGCGGCAGCTAAGAAGAAGCAGCCCGAAACGCATGATGCGGAGCAGCGTAGCCCAGTGCGGGCGGGGACGGCGGTGCCGTATCAGTATGCGGGACGCGACTCCACAAACGGACAAATAGTGACGTACCGCACTCGCGTGCCATGTCAGCGGTACACCAGCGGCCCGTGCCGTGGACGCCAGTCCTCCGTTATCACTCCATTTCACTAATCATGGTGGCAACTAGTGACAGCGTCATGACCCAGTGCCACAGTCCGGGGGCATGGACGCCAACGCCCGCCGGATCAACCCGGTCTTCTGCACCATCGTGCCGCCGCATGTCCTCGACAAACTGGCCCGCGCCGAGGACCCCGCCATCGCCGACCCAGCCGCCCGCACCCTCGAGCACGACGCCCTCCAGCGCACCCGCCGCCGTCTGACCACGGTCCGCGGCCTCGCCCCGGGCGTCACCGGCACGGTGTCGGACAAGCCGAACCGCACGATCTACGACGCCGAACACCAGGAGACGGTGCCGGGCAGGAAGGTCCACTCCGAGAGCGACCAGCCCGCCCAGGACGCCACGGTCAACCGCGCCCACGCGGGCCTCGGCGCCACCTTCGAGCTGTATCTGAAGGCCTACGGCCGTCACTCCATCGACGGCTCCGGCCTCCCGCTCAACGCGACCGTCCACTACGGCGAGAACTATGACAACGCCTTCTGGGACGGCGAGCGGATGGTCTTCGGCGACGGCGACAACGATCTGTTCCTGGACTTCACCCTGCCCGTGGACGTGATCGGGCACGAGCTCACGCACGGAGTCACGCAGTACACCGCGAACCTGGAGTACTTCAGCCAGTCCGGCGCGCTGAACGAGTCCATGTCGGACGTCTTCGGCTCGCTGATCAAGCAGTACTCGCTCGGCCAGAGCGCCGACCATGCCGACTGGCTGATCGGCGCGGGCCTGCTGGGCCCCAATGTGTCGGGCATCGCCCTGCGCTCGATGAAGGAGCCGGGCACGGCGTACGACGACGACGTCCTCGGCAAGGACCCGCAGCCCGCGACGATGGAGGACTACGTCAGGACCGGTCGCGACAACGGCGGCGTCCACATCAACTCGGGGATCCCGAACCACGCCTTCTACCTGGTCGCCACCGCGCTGGGCGGCAACGCGTGGGAGCGGGCGGGCCAGATCTGGTACGACGTGCTGACCGGCGGACAGCTCTCCACGACCGCGCAGTTCACCGACTTCGCGGCCCTGTCGGTGGCCGCGGCCCGCGCGCGCTACGGCGAGGGCGCGGAGCAGGAAGCTCTGCTGAAGGCATGGTCCCAGGTCGGCGTGCCTACCAACTGAGGCGTTCTCGTACTAGACAGGACCCATGCGTATCCAGGTAAGGCGCACAGGCGGATTCGCCGGCATCGAACGGTTCGCCGAGGTGGACACCTCGGGGCGGACCGACGCGAGCGAATGGCGTGCCCTGGCCGAGCGGGCGATGGCCGACGGCTCGGGCACGCCGCCGGCGGGGGTGCCGGACGGCTTCAGCTACCAGATCACCGTCGACGGGCGGACCGTCCACTGCGCTGATCCGCGCCTGTCGGAGGCGCAGCGCGAGCTGATCTCGCGGGTACTCAAGGAAGGTGCGTGACGGGACCGGTCGCCAGACCCGCCGCCTGCGGCGGGCTTGTTCCCCACCCCGCCCCTTCCCGTAACTGGGGCAAGCCCCAGACCCCTGCGCCTGCTCGCGGCGCGAACTGGGGCTCCGCCCCCAGACCCCCGTACGCGCTTCGCGCGTGTCCTCAAACGCCGGACGGGCTGAATAATTCAGCCACTCCGGCGTTTGAGGCGCGGGGTCCGGGGCGGAGCCCCGGTTAAGGGAACGGGCGGCGTGGGGAACAAGCCCCGCGCAGCGGCACCGCCACCACCGGACCCGGCGACGCGTCAGAAGCCCAGCTTCCGCAGCTGCTTCGGGTCCCGCTGCCAATCCTTCGCGACCTTCACATGCAGGTCCAGGAACACCGGCGTCCCCAGCAGCGCCTCGATCTGGTGCCGGGACTTCACCCCGACCTCCTTCAGGCGCTTGCCCTTCGGGCCGATGATGATGCCCTTCTGGCTCGGGCGCTCGATGTAGACGTTCGCGTGGATGTCCAGCAGCGGCTTGTCCGCCGGGCGGTCCTCCCGCGGCAGCATCTCCTCGACGACCACCGCGATCGAGTGCGGCAGCTCGTCCCGTACGCCCTCCAGCGCGGCCTCGCGGATCAGCTCCGCGACCATGACCTGCTCGGGCTCGTCGGTGAGGTCGCCCTCCGGGTACAGCGTCGGGCCCTCGGGCAGCAGCGGGATGAGCAGGTCCGCCACCAGCTTGACCTGTTTGCCACCGACCGCGGAGACGGGGACGATCTCCGCCCACTCCATGCCCAGCTCCTTGCCGAGCCGGTCGATCGCGATCAGCTGTTCGGCGAGGGTCCTGGAGTCGACCAGGTCGGTCTTGGTGACGATCGCGACCTTCGGGGTCTTCTTGATCCCGGCGAGCTCCTTGGCGATGAAGCGGTCACCGGGGCCGAGCTTCTCGTTCGCCGGCAGGCAGAAGCCGATCACGTCGACCTCGGCCCAGGTGGTGCGCACGATGTCGTTCAGCCGCTCGCCGAGCAGCGTGCGCGGCTTGTGCAGGCCGGGGGTGTCGACCAGGATCAGCTGCGCGTCGGGGCGGTGCACGATGCCGCGCACGGTGTGCCGGGTGGTCTGGGGCCGGTTGGAGGTGATCGCCACCTTCTGGCCGACCAGAGCGTTCGTGAGGGTGGACTTGCCCGCGTTGGGGCGGCCCACGAAGCAGGCGAAGCCTGCCCGGTGGGGGGCGTTGTTCTCATCTGTACGAGCGCTCATGGCGCCCATTGTCCCTGATGTCACGCGCCCCCGGTTACGCGCGCCCGCCGCCGGTGCACCCTGACCCACACCCCGGCACCCGCCGGGGCAGCCACGAGCAGCAGCGCGACCAGCCACGGAAGCGCGAAGAACGAGACCCCGGCCGACTCGCGTACGTCCCGCGCGCTGGCTGTGAGCTTCACCTCGCCCCATTCGAGCTGGGGTGCGCCCGACCAGCGTTCGGTGAGGCGGATCTTCTGGCGCGGCAGCAGTTCGGAGGGGACCTTCTTCAGGTCGCGGCTCAGCAGATCGCGCCCGAACAGGCCCTCGGCCTTGAGGGCGACTTTGGGGTTGAGCGTGACGTTGCCGCGGTTGTAGAGCGTGTACGAGATGAGCGCGCTGCTCTCGCCGGTGCCAGGGACGAGGGGCTGGTCGTGGGTGAACCTCACGTCCTCGACGGAGAGCGCGGCCACGGTGGGGCCGCCCACCCGCAGATAGACGCGTGCGCCGACGGCCTGCTGTATGCCCACGGCGACCGGGCCGCTCGCGGCGCCGATGCGCTCGTCGAGGGCGACCAGGGCACCGGGATGGTCGCCGGGCTCGGCGTCGTCGGGGACGGTGAGGGTGTAGGGCACGGTGACCGAGCTGTTCGCCGGGACGGTGACCCGCTCGCGCTGGGGCCTGGCCCACGCGCCGACGCCGCGCTGCTTCTCGCCGCGGGTGCGTACGGCGAAGCCGCCGTCCCGTTCGGTGTTGTACGCGTCGGCCGCGTACAGCCGGAAGGTCAGCGGGGCCGCGGTCTTGTTGGTGACCGTCACCTGGTCGGTGAGGGTCGTGCCGGGATCGGCCGAGAGATAGAAGTAGGGCCGCCCGCCCAGTTCGGAGGCTGCGGGGTAGACGGACCAGTTGCCGTTGTCGGCGGCGCGCGCGGTTCCGTGCCCGTACAACAGCATGGCGAGGACGGGCAGCACGATGGCGTAGAGCTTGCGCATGAAACCCCCACAGGCCGAGGCGGGCCGACCGGGTGCGCGCCCGGCCCGCCGGGTGTCAGGTGAGCGTGAGGGTCAGGACGCCGGAGTACGCGCCGGGGGCGGTGTACGCCGGGACGTTCAGCGAGACCTTCGCGTCCACGGTGAACTCGCCTCCGGTGAGCGCCCCGTTGGGGGTGGAGGCCAGGGTCGCGCCCGCACTGCCCACGGCTCCCGCCGAACCGGCCACGCAGGTGCTGGGGCTGCCGGGCTTGGTGGTGCAGGCCGGAGTCCAGCCGAGCTTTCCGGCGTCGATCTTTCCGCCGGGACCGGTGAAGTCGGTGACCTTGCCGGTCAGGGACCAGCCCGCGGGCCCGCCGCGGAAGTCCTTGACCGTCACCGTCTTCAGATCGCCGGTGGATGCCCCGCCCGTGCCGAAGTCGACCGCCGACATGGCGACGGTGTCACCGGCCTGGGACATGGACAACGTGCCTGCCGCGACGGAGGAGTTGAGCTTCTGGCTGTTGCCGGGCAGCGGGGTGTCGTCGATGACGGTGTACGCCGCCGGGCCCGCGCCCTTCTCCGCCGACCAGGCACTGCCCTCGTACGCGACGATGCCCGTGGTCGCCTTGTCGTTGACCGCGAGAGGTGCCGTGAAGCCGCCTGCCGCGTTCGCCTTGACGGTTGTCCTGTCGGCGGTCTCGGCCGCTCCGGCCCGGCCGACGACGGTGACGTCGGCGAGCGGAGTGAACTTGGCGCCGGTGACGGTGACGCTGTCGCCGGGCTTGCCGGAGGCCGTCGCCAGCTGGACGGAGCGCTCATTGGCTCCGGGCTGGTCCGTCGCGGTGACCGTCTCGGAGACGGGTGCGGGCGGATTGATGACCGTACAGGGGGTGTCCAGCTCCATGATGTAGCTGGTGTGGATGTTGTAGTCGCCGGGCGAGAGGGTGATCGAGCCGGGCGCGGTGACCGTGAACGTGCCGGTCATCGAGAACGGCGGGAAGGCCCCCTTGCCGGGGACCGGCGGGTTCTTCTTGGGCCCCGTGACCGTGACGCTTCCGGCCTGGGCGCCGCCGAGCGCGACCTTGCCGCTGGGCGTCATGATGTCGGCGGGCAGCGCGAGGTCGACCGGGTTACTGGCCGCGGGCTTGGTGACGGTGTAGGTGACGGTGACGGTGTCGCCGACCTTCGGTGCGGCCTTGTCGACGGTGATCTGGGCGGTCGTGGTGCCGTCGATGGGCGGGATACCGGCGATGGGCGGCGGTACGCAGTGTGTCGCGAAGTCCACCGGTGCGGATGCGGCGGCCAGCGCGTGCGCGGGCCCGGCGAGTGCCGCCGTACCGGCGACAAGGGCGACCGCTCCCAGCGCGGCGGTCCAGCGCCGCGTCCGGCTGGCGAACCGGCCGATGGATCTTCGGGTGGGCCGGGTTGCTGATCTTCGGGTGGCCGTAGCCATGATTGCCCCCTTCTGAGGAATGCCGGGGGCTATTGACGTGTCATGGCCGAAAGAAGTCAATGGAATCGAAATGCACCGTCTGATGACCCATCAGATACTGTCAAGATCCGCATTCTCGCAGGCAGAAAGGGGAATCGGCGCCACCGGTTGATGACGCCGACCCCTGTCACATTCGTGCTGTCACGCCCGCCTCGGCGCGTGCGGTCAGCCCGCGGCCACGGAGGACTTGAGCTCCCCGTCGGGCCCGGCGAGCAGCACCGGCGTCCCGGGCCCGCCCAGATCACGCACCGCCGCGCGGTCCGCGTCGGAGGCGGTGTCCGCCTCGGAGACGACGGCCGCGGCCTCCAGGGACTGCGCGCCGCTGGCGACTGCCATGGCGACGGCGGTCTGGAGCGCACTGAGCTGAAGCGACTCCAGAGCCACGGTCCCGGCGACATAGGTACGCCCGGTCTCGTCCCGTACGGCCGCACCCTCGGGCACACCGTTACGGGCCCGGGCGCTGCGCGCCAGCGTGATGATCTTGCGGTCCTCGGGACTGAGGTCGGTGCTCTGCGTCATGCCCCGAGCATAGATCGGCCGCCCGGACGGGGCCCGGGCGGCCGGTCGGACACGACCTAGCTCTGGACGCCCTTGACGAACTTGTCGCCGATCAGCTGGACCAGGTCCTCGAAACTCTTCTGCGGGGCGGCGTTGCCGGTGTTCACGTACGCGACGCGGGTGGCGCCGGTGCCCTGGTGGGCCACCAGCAGATTCGCCTTGATCTCCACACCGGGGCCGAACACGATGGCCATCTGGAAGGTGTGCGACTCCTCGCCGACCTTCGGGGCTTCCAGCTTCTTGATCTTGACGGGGACCTTCTGGCCTGCCATGTCGAAGGAGACGGTGGTGCACGTGCCCAGCGCCGTGCCGATGGCCTTGGTGAAGTCGGCGGCGCCCGTGCCCGCGAACGTGAAGACCTTCTGGCTCAGCTCGGACTTGCCGTCGGCCTGCTTGAAGTCGACGTCGGGGCCCTTGGTGGCGCCCTTGATCTCGTCGCCCATCATGTCGGCGATGGGCTGGCAGCCGGGGCGGTCGGCCTTCGGCGCCGGGTCGTCGCCGGCGGAGACCTTGTTGGACTTCCAGCCGGCCGGCAGGTCCTTGAGCTCCACCGTGGCGGCCTTCATCTGCGCGGCCGTCAGCGGCGTGTTGGCCGCAGGCTCCTCCGTCTTGGTCTCCTGCGGCTTGGCCGAATCCGTCGTGGCCGAATCCGTCTTGGCGGGCTTCTTGTCATCGCCGGACGAGCTCTGGCATGCCGCCGCCGTGAGGCACAGCGTCGAAACGGCGACAGCGGCGACCACGCCGCGCATACGGGTACGCATCAGCAGTAACTCCCCTTGAATCAAGCTCAAAACGCTCGTGGGGAGCTTCCCCCCTCCCCTTTTTTCACGGGCCGAGGATACACATACGCACAGGTCAGCCCGCCACCGGATACATCGACCCCCGCCTGCCCTCCGGGCTCGCGAGCCACTCCAGCTTCCGGGCGGTGTCCGCCTCCGGCAGGGGCGTGTGCATCACGATCGCCAGATCCGGACGCGCCGGGACCCGCAGCTGGGTCGCCTCCATGAACAGCGTCCCCACCAGCGGATGCTCCATCTCCTTGCGGACCTGACCGCCGGGCGCGATGTCGCGCCGCTCCCACAGCCCGGTGAACTCCTCGCTGACCGCCTTCGCCTCCTCCACGACCGCCTGGAAGCCCTCGTCGTCCGGGCACTCCGAACACGCGGCCCTGAACTGCGCGACGACATAAGGGGCGTTGTGCTCCCAGCTCGTGGCCCGGGCCCGGAAGACGGGGTCGGTGAAGAAGGCGATCAGACAGTTCTGGACGAGGTCGGGGCGCATTCCGAGGATCATCCCCGCGGCGTCGTTGTACAGGACCGTGTTCCAGTACCGGTCCATGATGTGCGCGGGGAACGGCATCCACGCCTCGATCAGCCTCCGCAGCCCGGCGCACATGCCGGCGTCGCCCGGATCGACCTCGGGCGCGGGCGGATTCAGCCCCGCCAGCACGTACAGATGGCGGCGCTCGGCGCTGCTCAGCCGCAGCACCCGGCCCACCGAGTCGAGGACTTGGGGCGAGACGGTGATGTCCCGGCCCTGCTCCAGCCACTGGTACCAGGAGACACCGACGCCCGCGAGGACGGCGACCTCCTCCCGTCGCAGTCCGGGCGTACGACGACGGGCTCCGCCTGCCGGCAGGCCCGCCTCGGCCGGGCTGATCCGGGCCCGCCTGCTCATCAGGAACTCGCGCAGCTCACCGAGGCGGTACGCCTTCATCGCAGCGTGCTCGGCCGAGGTGGCCACGTACTCCCCCTGTGCGTCCGCGTGTTGGTGCGACCAACAGGATAGGTCGCCCGCGGCGCCGAAACGGAGCGCCTGCGGCGGGCTTCACCCCACCCCGCCCCTTCCCGAACTGGGGCTCCGCCCCAGACCCCTTGCGGGGGCGCTGCCCCCGGACCCCCGCTCCTCAATCGCCGGAGGGGCTGAATCATTCAGCCCGTCCGGCGTTTGAGGACACGCGCGAAGCGCGTACGGGGAGGTTGGGGGTCCCCCCGGACGGAGTCTGGGGGAGGGCGGGGTGGGGGCAACGCCCGCCGCAGGCGAAACCCTCAGCCCCGGTCCAGGCGGAGCCGGACCGCCTTTGGGAGGCCCGCGACCACCAGGTCGTAGGAGTCTTCGATCAGCTCACGGACCAGCCGGTCCGGCAACTCCCCCACCGTCACCGTGTTCCAGTGCCGCTTGTTCATGTGATAGCCCGGCGCGATCCCCGCGTGATCGGCCCGCAGCTGCACCGCAATCTCCGGCTCACACTTCAGGTTCACCTTCAGCGGCTCCGCATCCAGCGCGGTCAGCGCGAAAAGCTTCCCGTGCACCTTGAACACCGACACCTCGGGCCCGAACGGAAATTCCTCCACCGCCGCGTTGAATTCCAGGCAGAACGCCTTCAGTTCCTTCGCCTTCACGCCGCCGCTCCCCCCTCCGGCCGCTTCGGCAGCGGCTCCGCAAGCACCGTCACGATCTTGTTCCGGCGGCCCGCCGGGGACTCCGCCGTCAGGCGCAGCTCGCGGCCGTCCGGCAGGTCGACCACCGCGGACGCGCCCGCGATCGGGACCCGGCCGAGTGCCTTCGCCAGGAGGCCGCCGACCGTCTCCACGTCCTCGTCGTCGAGTTCGTCGAGGCCGTAGAGCTCGCCGAGGTCCCCGATGTCGAGCCGGGCGGTCACCCGGAAGCGTCCGTTGCCGAGTTCTTCGACCGGCGGAAGTTCGCGGTCGTACTCGTCGGTGATCTCGCCGACGATCTCTTCCAGGATGTCCTCGATGGTGACGATCCCCGCCGTGCCGCCGTACTCGTCGATGACGACGGCGACATGGTTGCGCTCCTGCTGCATCTCGCGCAGCAGATCGCCCGCGTTCTTGGTGTCGGGCACGAACGCGGCGGGCCGCATCGCCGTCGACACCAGGTCGGACTCGGAGTCCCGGTTGATATGTGTCTTGCGGACGAGGTCCTTCAGGTACACGATCCCGACGATGTCGTCCTCGTTCTCCCCGGTCACCGGGATCCGGGAAAAGCCCGAGCGCAGCGCCAGCGTCAGGGCCTGGCGGATGGTCTTGTATCGCTCGATGCAGACCAAGTCGGTCCGCGGGACCATCACTTCGCGTACGAGCGTGTCGCCGAGCTCGAAGACGGAGTGCACCATCCGGCGCTCGTCGTCCTCGATCAGTGACTCCTGCTCGGCGAGGTCGACCATGGCCCGCAGTTCCGCCTCGCTCGCGAACGGGCCCTTGCGGAACCCCTTTCCGGGCGTGAAGGCGTTGCCGAGCAGAATCAGCAGCTGCGGGATGGGACCCATGATCCTGGCGAGCGGCAGCAGCACGTACGCCGCGGCCGTCGCGGTGTTCAGCGGGTGCTGGCGGCCGATGGTGCGCGGTGAGACGCCCACGGCGACGTACGAGACGAGGACCATCACGCCGATGGCGACGGCCAGCGCCTCCCAGGTCTCGGAGAACTCCTGCAGGCAGGCGTAGGTGACGAGGACCCCTGCCGCCATCTCGCAGGACACCCGTACCAGCAGGGCGACGTTGAGATAGCGGGTCGGGTCGCCGGCGACCTGTGCCAGCTTGGCGGAGCCGCGGCGCCCGGAGCGGGCGGCCTCGGCGGCGCGGAAGCTGGAGGTGCGGGCGATGCCCGCCTCGGCGCAGGCGGCCAGCCAGGCGACGACGACCAGCAGGATCGCGCCGAAGATCAGTTGGCCGCTCATGAGACGGTCGGCGCCGGGGACGGACCGGAAAGGCCCTTCTCCGCCCGCCAGCCGTCGACGATCGCAGCCTGGAGCCCGAACATTTCGGCCTTCTCGTCCGGCTCCTCGTGGTCGTAACCGAGCAGGTGCAGCACTCCGTGGACGGCCAGAAGCTGGAGCTCCTCGTCCATGGAGTGCTGCGTCTCGGCCTCTTCGCCCTGCTTCTTGGCGACTTCGGGACAGAGCACGATGTCACCGAGGAGCCCCTGCGGGGGCTCCTCGTCGTCCTTGACCGGCGGACGCAGCTCGTCCATCGGGAAGGACATGACATCGGTCGGACCGGGAAGGTCCATCCACTGGATATGCAGCTGCTCCATGGCCTCGGCGTCCACGACGATCACCGAGAGCTCGGAGAGCGGGTGGATACGCATCCGCGCGAGCGCGTAGCGGGCGATGTCGAGGATCGCCTGCTCGTCGACCTCGGTTCCGGACTCGTTGTTGACGTCGATCGACATGGCGCGCTTTTGCTACTTCCCGTTTTGGCTGTCGTACTTCTCGTACGCGTCGACGATACGGCCGACGAGCTTGTGCCGTACGACATCCTGGGACGTGAGCAGCGAGAAGTGCACGTCGTCGACGCCGTCCAGGATGTCCCGGACCTGGCGCAGACCGCTCTTCGTGCCGCTCGGAAGGTCCACCTGGGTGACGTCGCCCGTGATGACGATCTTCGAGTCGAAGCCGAGCCTCGTCAGGAACATCTTCATCTGCTCGGGGTTCGTGTTCTGCGCCTCGTCGAGGATGATGAAGGCGTCGTTCAGGGTCCGTCCTCGCATGTACGCCAGGGGCGCGACCTCGATCGTGCCCGCCGCCATCAGCCGCGGGATCGAGTCGGGGTCGAGCATGTCGTGCAGCGCGTCGTAGAGCGGGCGCAGATAGGGGTCGATCTTCTCGTAGAGCGTGCCGGGCAGGAAGCCCAGCCGCTCTCCCGCCTCGACGGCGGGCCTGGTCAGGATGATCCGGGTGACCTGCTTGGACTGCAGGGCCTGGACCGCCTTGGCCATGGCGAGATACGTCTTGCCCGTACCGGCGGGGCCGATGCCGAACACGACCGTGTGCTTGTCGATCGCGTCGACGTACCGCTTCTGGTTGAGGGTCTTGGGGCGAATGGTGCGGCCGCGGCTGGAGAGGATGTTCTGGGTGAGCACCTCGGCCGGGGTCTCGTCCGACCCGTTGCCGTTCTCGCTCGCCTTGAGCATGGCGATCGAGCGTTCCACTGCGTCCTCCGTCATCGGCTGACCGGTGCGGAGCACCAGCATCATTTCGTCGAACAGGCGCTGGATCATGGCGACTTCCGCCGCGTCACCGACCGCGCTCACCTGATTGCCCCGGACATGGATGTCGGCCGCCGGGAAGGCCTTCTCGATCACGCGCAGCAGGGCGTCACCCGAACCCAGGACCGTCACCATCGGATGCTTGGCGGGGACGGTGAAGTGGGCTCGTGCCTGCCCCGGTGCTGGGCTCTGGGCTGTGGGTGTCTGAGTCATGGGCCGGCTCTGTGGCCTGCACATACCTCCCGTTGCAGGGTTCTCGCTGCTCGACAACCTCTGAGATACCCAGCGTACGACCTGGCACTGACAACACCGAGGGCTTTTCCGAGGGGGTCCCTCCGTGGTCCGTCCGGTGCCACCCCCTAAGCGGAGCGGCCGAAGCCGATGGTCGGGACGGCCCTGCGCAGCGGCCAGGGCCTGGCGGGGGCGGGCAGCAGCGCTTCGAGGAAGGCGTACCGCTGCAGGGCTGCCGGGTCCTGGCCGGCGGCGCCCTGGACGTGCTGCCACCAGGCCGCGATCTCCGACCAGCCGGGCGCGGAGAGTGATCCGCCGAATTCCTGCACCGACAGGGCGGCGGTCAGCCCGGCGAAGGCGAGCCGGTCGGCGAGCGGCCAGCCGGCGAGGGTGCCGGTGACGAACCCGGCCACGAACACGTCCCCGGCGCCCGTCGGGTCCAGCGCCTCCACCGCGATGGCCGGAACCTGGGCGCTCTCGCCGGTCGCCCCGTCCACGGCGCACGCGCCCTCCGCACCCAGCGTGACGACGGCGACCGGAACGCGTTCGGTGAGGGCGTGCGCGGCGGCGAGGGGGCGGTCGGTGCGGGTGTAGCGCATTGCCTCCTCCGCATTGGGCAGGAAGGCCTCGCAGTGCTCCAGATCGGCGAGGTCCTGAGGATCCCAGCGGCCGGTCTCGTCCCAGCCGACGTCGGCGAAGATGCGGGCGCCCTTGCGGGCGGCCTGCGCGATCCAGTCGGCCCGGCCGGGGGTCAGCGATGCGACGGCGGCGCGCGCGGGCGGCGGGCAGTCGGGGGCGGGCTCGGGCGGCGGGGCCTCGTGGCCGTGGGAGACCATCGTGCGTTCGCCCTCGTACGCCATGGAGACGGTGACGGGCGAGTGCCAGCCGGGGACCGTGCGCGAGAGGGAGAGGTCGATGCCCTCGCCCTGTTCGAGGGCGTCCCAGCAGTACTCGCCGTAGTGGTCGTCCCCGAAGGCGGCGGCGAGCGAGGTGCGCAGGCCGAGGCGGGCAAGGGCGGTGGCCATGTTGGCGACGCCGCCGGGGCTCGATCCCATGCCGCGCGCCCAGGACTCGGTGCCGCGGACGGGGGCGGAGTCGAGGCCGGTGAAGATGATGTCCAGGAAGACGTTGCCGGTCAGGTAGACGTCGCAGGCGGGGTCCTCGGGGGTCCGCAGGCCCGCGAGCGGGTCGAGGCAGGCGGCCGCGTGATCCCGTTGCTCACCGTGTCGAGTGCTCACCGTGCCGCTCCTGGTACGTGGTGCAGATCAGGCCAGTCTGCCTGATGGAGCGGCGCGTGTGCGGGTGCGGCGGGTGGTAGCCGGGCCCGTGCCCGGCTACCAGCGCGGGACGGGCGGTGCGGCCCAGCCCGGCTCGGCGACCCGCATCGCCGCCGCGTCGTCGCGTTCGCGCATCGTGCCGTCGTCGTCGAGCCAGCGCCGGTGCAGGCGGGCGAGCTTGTCCCGGTCGAGCTCGACGCCGAGCCCCGGCAGATCGCTGACGGCGAGGCGGCCGTCCTTGAAGTCGAGGCGCTCGGTGATGACGTCCTCGGTCTGCCAGGGGTAGTGGCTGTCGCAGGCGTGGTCGAGGTTGGGGACGACGGCCGCGACATGGGTCATGGCGGCCAGGCTGATGCCCAGGTGCGTGTTGGAGTGCATGGAAAGGCCGACGCCGAACGTCCGGCAGATCGCGGCCAGTTCACGGGTGTTGCGCAGTCCGCCCCAGTAGTGGTGGTCGCAGAGTACGACCTGAACGGCGCCGCGCGTGAAGGCCTCCGGGATCTCGGCGAACGTGGTCACGCACATGTTGGTGGCCAGCGGGACACCGGTGGCGGCCGCGACCGCGGCCATCCGGTCGGTGCCGCTCGCCGGGTCCTCCAGATACTCCAGTACGTCCCCGAGTTCCTCCGCGACCCTCAGCGAGGTCTCGACCGACCAGGCGCCGTTGGGGTCCAGCCGCAGCGGCTGTCCGGGAAACGCCTCCGCGAGCGCCCGTACGGCCGCGATCTCCCGGTCCGGCTCGAAGACGCCGCCCTTGAGCTTGAAGGAGGCGAAGCCGTACTCGCGCGAGAAGCGCCTGGCCTGGGCGACCACGCCCGCCGGGTCGAGCGCCGCGCCCCAGTTGTCCGGCTCCCCCGCCCCGCCCGGGTGTTCGGCCCAGCGGTAGAAGAGATAGGCGCTGTACTCGACGGCGTCGCGCACCTTGCCGCCGAGCAGCGCGTGCACGGGCAGGCCCAGTGCCTTGCCGAGCGCGTCGAGGCAGGCGACCTCGAGGCCGGAGACGACGGAGAGCCGCAGCTTGTCGGCCGTCTGCACCCCGCGCAGTCCACCCGCGTCGACGGCGCCCGCGCCGGTGGCCTCGGGCGAGTCGCCGCACACGAGCTCGGCGAGCCGGTGCAGGCCGTTCACATCGCTGACCTGACAGCCGGGCAGCGCGTCCGCCAAGGGGGCGGCCAGATCGAGGTATTTGGTGTCCCCGTAGGTCTCACCGACGCCGGTGACGCCGTCCGCCGTGACGACTTCGACGATGAGGCGGGGGGTGTACGGCTGGTGCACGCCCTGGGTGTTGAGCAGCGGGGGATCGGCGACGAGGATCGGGGTGAGCCGCACGTCGGTGATCGTGAGGTTGTGCGTCACCGCTGTCTCCCTATGTAGATGGCGTACATGGATGAGAACGTGATCGAGACTAGGTATGGGAGCTGGGGCCGTCAATGGGGCGCCTGCGGCGGGCCTGTCCCCCACCCCGCCCCTTCCCGTAACCGGGGGCGCTGCCCCCGGACCCCCGCGCCTCAAACGCCGGCGGGGCTGAACTATTCAGCCCGTCCGGCGATTGAGGACACGCGCGAAGCGCGTACGGGGGTCTGGGGGCTTGCCCCCAGTTCGGGAAGGGGCGGGTAGGGGAACAAGCCCCGCGCAGCGGCACCGCCCCCGCCCCGCCTACCGCCCGAACTCGTACGCCTCCACCTCCGCGATCAGCCCCGCCCTCCGCCCCTCGTCGTCCTCCAGAAACGCCGCCACGAACGAGTTCCGCGCCAGCTCCCGCAGCGCCCCCTCGTCCAGCCCCAGCGCCTCCCGCACCGCGTAGAACGTCTCGCCGACATACCCCCCGAAGTACGCCGGGTCGTCCGAGTTCACCGTGCACAGCAGGCCCGCCGCCATCATCCGGGGCAGCGGGTGGTCCTCCAGGGTGTCGACCGCGCGCAGGCGGACGTTCGACAGGGGGCAGAGCGTCAGCGGGATCCGCTCGCGGACCAGGCGTTCCACGAGTTGGGGGTCTTCCATGCAGCGCAGCCCGTGGTCGATGCGTTCGATGCCGAGGACGTCCAGGGCCTCGGTGATGTACGACGGCGGGCCCTCCTCGCCCGCGTGGGCCACCCGGCGCAGGCCGAGCGCCGCCGCCGCCTCGTAGACCTCGCGGAACTTCGACGGCGGATGCCCGACTTCCGCCGAGTCGAGGCCCACGGCCGTGATCCGGTGCAGATACGGCTTCGCGGCCGTGAGCGTCTGCATCGCCGACTCGGCGGACTCGTCCCGCAGGAAGCACATGATCAGCCGCGTCGAGATGCCGTGCCGCTCCTCGCTGTGGTCCAGCGCCCGGGCCAGCCCTTCGATCACCGTGCCTAGCGGGACGCCGCGCGCGGTGTGCGCCTGCGGGTCGAAGAAGATCTCCGCATGCCGTACGCCCTGCTCGGCGGCGCGTGCCAGATACCACTCGGCGAGTTCGGCGAAGTCGTCCTCGGTGTGCAGGACGGTCATCAGGCCGTAGTAGAGGTCGAGGAAGGACTGCAGATCCTCGAAGAGGTAGGCGCGGCGCAGCGCCTCGGTGTCCTTGTACGGCAGCTCCACGCCGTTGCGCGCGGCCAGCGCGAAGGCGAGTTCGGGTTCGAGGGTGCCTTCGATGTGGAGGTGCAGTTCGGCCTTGGGGAGGGGCTGGACGGACACGGCTCTCGCCTCGTTCACTGGTGGCGTTTGGGGAGGGGGACGCGCAACAAGTCTTGGGCGATGGTCAGTTCGCCCTCGAACCCGGCCGCCCGTGCCTGCCGTTCGAATTCGTCCGGGTCGCTGTAGCGCTGTGAGAAGTGCGTGAGAACCAGATGCCGCACTCCCGCGTCGCGGGCGGCCCGCGCGGCCTGCCCGGCGGTCAGGTGGCCGTGGTCCGTGGCCAGTTGTTCGTCCTCGTCGAGGAAGGTCGATTCGATGACGAGCATGTCGCAGCCGTCCGCGAGCGCGTGCACGCCGTCGCAGAGGCGGGTGTCCATGACGAAGGCGAACCGCTGTCCCCTGCGGACCTCGCTGACCTCGGCCAGGGTGACGCCGTTCACCTCGCCCTCGCGCTGGAGCCGCCCGACGTCGGGGCCCTTGATGCCGTGCTCGGCAAGCTTCTCGGGCAGCATCCGGCGGCCGTCCGGCTCGGTGACGCGGTAGCCGTACGACTCGACGGGGTGCGAGAGCTTGCGGGCGTCCAGGGTGTACGAGCCGTTCTCGGCCAGCACACCGTCGGCGACGACGGGGGCCTGGATCAGCTCGACGGTCTCGCGGTAGGCCGTCGCGTACCGCAGCCGGTCGAAGAAGCGCTGCCCGCTCGCCGGATAGTGAGCGGAAACCTCGTGCGGGACCCGGTCGAGGTTGATGCGCTGGATCACCCCGGCGAGGCCGAGTGAGTGGTCGCCGTGGAAGTGCGTGACGCAGATCCGGTTGATGTCGTGCGCGGCCACCCCGGCCCGCAGCATCTGGCGCTGGGTGCCCTCGCCGGGGTCGAAGAGTATGCCTTCGCCGTCCCAGCGCAGCAGGTAGCCGTTGTGGTTGCGGTGGCGGGTCGGGACCTGACTGGCGGTGCCGAGCACGACCAATTCACGTACGGACAAGGCGAGTCGGCTCCCTTTATCCCGGGGGCCATTCGAGGCCGCGGCCGCCCAGCAGATGCGCGTGGGCGTGGAAGACGGTCTGGCCCGCGCCGCTTCCGGTGTTGAAGACGATCCGGTATCCGGCGCCGTCGACCTTCTCCTCGGCGGCGACCTCGCCCGCCTCGCGCAGCACATCGGCGGCGAGCTGCGGCTCGGCTGCGGCGAGCGAGGCGGCGTCGCGGTAGTGCGCCTTGGGGATGACCAGGATGTGGGTGGGGGCTTGGGGATTGATGTCGCGGAAGGCGACGATCCGCTCGGTCTCCCGCACGACGGTGGCGGGCACCTCCCCCGCGACGATCTTGCAGAACAGGCAGTCAGCCTGCGGTTCTCCCGCCATGCCGGGATCCTCCTCGCGTGGTTTCACTACGACTTGCATCGTATCGAGTGACCGGGTTCGCGGGCGCCGTGGGCCAGGGGGCGTTGACGGTTGCTGTCCGGTGGTGGGCTTCGCGGGCGAGCCGCAGAGCGCCGCCCCCAACGCCGGGCGCCGTCCGATGAGGACCGGCGCCCGGCGTCGCAGAACAGCCCTACGGCAGGTCCGGAGGAGTCTTCGCCGGGTTCTCGGACAGCACCGCGAGCGCCATCCGTACCGCCTCGTCCAGCTGCGGGTCACGCCCCGCCGCATGGTCCTGCGGCGTCATCACCACCTCCACGTCCGGGTCGACGCCGTGGTTCTCCACGCCCCAGCCGTATCCCTCCAGCCAGAAGGCGTACTTGGGCTGGGTGACGAGCGTCCCGTCCACCAGGGAGTACCGGCTGTCGATGCCGACGACGCCGCCCCACGTGCGCGTCCCCACCACCGGGCCGATGCCGAGCGCCTTGATCGCCGCGTTGACGATGTCGCCGTCCGAGCCCGAGAACTCGTTCGCCACCGCGACGACCGGGCCGCGCGGCGCGTCCTGCGGGTAGCTGGACGGCTGCATCCCGCGCGGCAGGTCCCAGCCCACGATCCGGCGCGCCAGCTTCTCGACGACGAGCTGGGAGGTGTGCCCGCCGCGGTTCTCGCGTACGTCCACCACCAGCCCCTCGCAGGCCACCTCGATCCGCAGATCCCGGTGGATCTGGGCCCAGCCGGGCGCCTGCATGTCGGGGACGTGCAGATAGCCGAGGCGGCCGCCGGACTTCTCGTGGACGTAGGCACGCCGGTCCGCGACCCAGGCGTGGTAGCGCAGCGGCTCCTCGTCCGCGAGCGGTACGACGACGGCGTGGCGCGGATCGCCGCCGCCCGCCGGGGAGACGGTCAGTTCGACGGGCTTGCCCGCGGCGCCCACGAGCAGCGGTCCGGGCCCGGCGACGGGGTCCACCGGCCTTCCGTCCACCGCGAGGATCGCGTCGCCCGGGCGGACCGCGACGCCGGGCGCGGCGAGCGGGGAGTGGGCGTTCGGGTCGGACGTCTCGGACGGCAGGATGCGGTCGATGCGCCAGGCGCCGTCCGCCGCGCGGGAGATGTCCGCGCCCAGCAGGCCCTGGCGGGTGCTCGCGCTTCCGTACCCGCCGCGCGGCATGACGTAGGCGTGCGAGGTGCCCAGCTCGCCCTGCACCTCCCAGAGCAGATCCATCAGATCGTCATGGGTGGCCACCCTGGACAGGATCGGGCGGTAGCGGTCCAGCACGCCGTCCCAGTCGGTGCCGCCGAGGTCCGCGCGCCAGAAGTTGTCGCGCATCAGCCGCCCGGCCTCGTCGTACATCTGCCGCCACTCGGCGGCCGGGTCGACGCTGCCGCGCACCCGCGAGAGGTCGACGGTGATGTTGGAGTCGCTCTCCTCGTCGCGTGAGGCCCTGCGGTCGCTCGGGACCACCTTGAGCTTGCCGTCGGTGTACAGCAGCACCCGCTTGCCGTCGCCGCTGACGGAGAAGCTCGTCGCGTCCGGGGCGAGCTCCTCGATCCGCTGCTGGACGAGGTCGTACCGCTCCAGGGCGGTCTGGGGCCCCGGGTCGTCGGGCGTCGCACGGGTCGCGCCGAGGACGCCGCGCAGCGGGTGACTCAGCCACAGCAGTCCGTCCTTGGCGGCGCGCAGCGTGGAGTAGCTGGCGGCCTCGACGGGGAAGGGCACTATCCGGTCGGCGAGCCCTTCGAGGTCGATACGGGTCACGGGGACGCCGCTGTCCTCGCCGTCCTGCCGTCCCTGGTCCTTGTCCGTCTCGAACGCCCGGCCGTGGCGCTGCGGCCCGAACGGCGAGGGCGTGGTGGCCGCCAGCGTGATCAGGTGCGGGCGGCAGCCGCGGACGAAGGCCAGGTCGAAGACATGCGTGTCGTAGACCGGGTCGAAGGCGCGCTCGGAGAGGAACGCGAGGTGCTTTCCGTCGAGCGTGAAGGCGGGCTGGTAGTCGCAGAAGCGCAGCGGGGTCGCCTCGGCGACCGACAGATCGGCGGTGTTGGCGAGCTTGAGCTGACGCAGCGGGTCGGGTCCCGCGTGCGACCAGGCGAGCCAGCCGGAGTCGGGCGAGAAGGCGAGGCCGGTGGCGTCGCCGTGCTCGCTGCGGTCGACCTCGCGGACTTCGCCCGACTCGCGTTCGACGAGCAGGACGCGGCCGTCGTGCGAGGCGACGGCGGCGCGGCTGCCGTCCGGTGCGACGGCGAGGCTCAGTACGCGGCCGAGACGTCCCGCGCCGAGCCTGCGGGGTGTCGCGCCGGGCGCGGGGCCGGTGGCCGGGGCGAATTCGAGTGCGTCCTCGCCCTCGGCGTCGGTGACCCAGACGACCTGTTCCTCGCCCTCGACACGGAAGGTGCGGGGCAGGCGGGCCCGTACGCCGGGCTCCGCGGCGAGCGCCCGCGCGGGCCCCTCCCGGTGGGTGACCCAGTGGACCGCGCCGCGGACCTCCACGGCGCTGCCGCGGCCCGTGTGGTCGGGGGTCGCGGTGCCGAAGTGGCGGTCGGCCTTGACGGGGTGCGGGCGCAGATCGGTGCGCTGGCCGCCGAGGCGGATGTCGAGGCGGCGCGGCTCGGCGGCGTCCAAGCCGTCGAGGAGCCACAGTTCACCGGCGGACGCGTAGACGACGCGGGTGCCGTCGGTGGCGGCGTGGCGGGCGTAGAAGCCGTCGAGGGGGGTGTGCCGGCGCAGGCCGGAGCCGTCGGCGGCCGACGAATAGAGCGCGCCGGTGCCTTCGTGGTCGGAGAGGAAGGCGATCCGGTCCCCCACCCAGAGCGGGTACTCGATGTTCCCGTCGAGCTCCTCGTGGAGGCGTACGAACTCGCCCTCGCCGTCCCGGTCGATCCACAACTTGCCCGCGGTGCCGCCCCGGTAGCGCTTCCAGGCGGCAGCCTCGCGGCCCATCGTGGCGGAGAGCAGCACGGTGTGCGGCCCGTGTGCCACATCGCCCACGGGCCCGTACGGCAGGACGGCCGCGGGCCCGCCGTCGAGCGGCACGGCTCGCGCCCAGGTGCGGCGCAGCGAGGCCTGGGCGTGGGTGGTGATCGCGAGGACCTGGCCGTCGGCGGTCCAGCCGCGGACGGACGTCTTGTTGCTGCCCCAGTACGTCAGGCGGTTCGTCAGGCCGCCGTCGACGGGCGCGAGATGCACCTCGGGGGCGCCTGCCCGCTGCGAGGACCACGCTATGTGCGTGCCGTCGGGGGAGATCCTCGGATGGTTCACCGGAACGTTGTCGGCGCTGACGCGCCACGCGCGCCCGCCGTCGAGCGGGGCGACCCAGACGTCGTCCTCTGCGGTGAAGGCGATCAACTCGCCGTGGACATGCGGATACCGGAGGTAGGCAGGGTGCGTCACACCGTCACCCTAGGCAGGTGGCCGCCGCCCGGTCACGGCTTTCGGATCACTTGCCCGGCGGGTCGGCCGTCTCGGTCACGGTCACCGTGACGGTGACCGTGGGACGCGCCGGCCCGCCCGGCGGCCGGGTTTGCGGCGTACTGCTGGGCGCGGCACTGCAGTTGCCGAGCACGCTCGCCTCGAAGACGACCTTTCCGCCGACCTTCGCGACGAGACGACCGCGTACGCACCTGCCGGAACGCTCGTCCGTCACCTTGCCCTTGAGCGTGATCTCCTGGCCGGATTCGGTCTCACCGTGACAGTCGACGGTGGCTACGCTCGGCCTCGACGGCGAGGCGGAGGCGGTGACGGGCGCCTTGCCGTCGTCGATGTTCGCCGTACAACTGAGCCAGCGCACCTTGAAGCCGATCCGCTCCAGGGTGCTGGTCGCCGTCTTGTCGGTGGTGACCGCGACCGCGACGGAACTCAGCCCGCCGGTCGACGGCTCACATGCCGCAACCCCTGCAACTGCCGCCCCCGCAGCGCAGATTGCCGCGAGGGTGCGCGGGTGGAGTACGCGTCTCAAGGCCCCCATGAGAGGCAGCCTCCCACTGTGTCACCGGCTGCGGTAGTCCGGTTGCCGCCACTCGTGAACACCGTAGGGTGACGTCATGGGAGCGAGCCGGAAGGTCAGGCGCCTCGTCGTCGGCGACACCATCCATCTGTGGTCGGTACGGCACCGCCACCACGACAGCACCGGCGAACACTGCGCCGAAGTGCTCTCCCTCGCGCGCGAGGGCACACAGACGCGGCTGCGACTGGTCTTCCGGGCGGGTCCGGGGCGGTTCACACCCGATGCCTACGTCCCCTCGGGCACGGTGGCGGACGACCGGGACCACTGGCTCAACCTGCATGAACCCGGCGTCGTACGCCGCTTCGTGGACGAGGCCGAGGCCCGCGGCGTTCTGCCGGCAGACGGCAGGACGGTGGAGCTCGACGGCTGGCCACTGTTCGACGCGGTGGTGAGCCGGAACCTCTCAAGCCCGTTGGGGGTCCCCCCGGACGAAGTCTGGGGGAGATTGAGGACAAGCTAGGACCAGCGGCCGGTGCGGCCGAGCAGGAGCGCCGTCGCCGCCGTGCCCGCCGTCGACGTGCGCAGCACACTCCGGCCCAGCCGGTACGGCTTCGCGCCCGCCTCGGCGAATGCCGCCAACTCCTCCGGGGACACGCCCCCTTCGGGGCCCACCACCAGCACGATCGAACCCTCCGCTGGCAGCTCCGCCGTCGCCAGCGGCTCTGCGCCCTCCTCGTGCAGCACCGCCGCGAAATCCGCTTCGGCCAGAAGTGACGCAACCTGCTTGGTCGTTGCCGCGTCCGCGACCTCCGGGAAACGGAGCCGGCGCGACTGTTTGCCCGCCTCGCGTGCCGTCGCCCGCCACTTCGCGAGCGACTTGGCAGCCCGTTCGCCCTTCCACTGCGTGATGCAGCGCGCGGCGGCCCACGGCACGACCGCGTCGACTCCGGTCTCCGTCATCGTCTCGACGGCGAGTTCACCGCGGTCGCCCTTGGGCAGCGCCTGGACGACGGTGATACGGGGCGTCGGCTCCGGTTCCGTCGGGAACTCCCGCGGTTCGACGATCAGCCGGTCCTTGCCCTCGGTCCGTACGACGACCCCCGCCGCCCCCCGCCCGCGGCCGTCCGTCAGCACGATGTCCTCGCCGGGCTGCAGCCTGCGTACGGAGACGGCGTGCCGCCCCTCGGGCCCGTCCAGGGTGACGGTCGCCCCCGGGCCGACGCCCTCCAGCGAGTCGACGAGAAAGACCGGCGCGGTCATCGGGAACCGCCCAGCGCCAGCGCGGCGCGCGCGGAGTCCGTTTCGGCGACGAGGACGTCGACCAAGCGGCCGGCGGGCAGCTCACGCGCCAGCCGGTGGCCCTGCCCGGCCCACAGCGCCATGCCCTGCGCGTCGCCCGTCTTGGCCGCGGCCTTGCGCAGGCCGCTGGTCAGGTGGTGCACCTGGGGGTACGCGGCGGGCGCGTACGGGCCGTGCTCGCGCATGAAGCGGTTCACGAGGCCGCGGGCGGGCCGCCCGGAGAAGGCGCGGGTGAGTTCGGTGCGTACGAACAAAGGATTCGTCATGGCCTGCTTGTGCAGCGCGTTCGCACCGGACTCGGGGCAGACCAGGAACGCTGTGCCGAGCTGCGCGGCGACCGCCCCCGCCGCGAGCACGCCCGCGATCTGGCCGCCGCGCATCAGGCCGCCTGCGGCGATGAGGGGAAGCTGCACGGTCTCGCGGATCAGCGCGATGAGCGAGAGCAGACCGATCCCGGCGCCGTCGGACTCGGGGTCGTCGCGGTGGGTGCCCTGGTGGCCGCCGGCCTCGATGCCCTGCACACACACGGCGTCGGCCCCGGCCCACTGCGCGGCCTGCGCCTCTTCGGGCGTGGTGACCGTGACGACGGTGAAGGTCCCGGCCTTGGCGAAGGAGTCGAGCACATCGCGGGTCGGGCAGCCGAAGGTGAAGGAGACGACGGGCACGGGGTCGTCGAGGAGGATGGCCAGTTTGGCCTCGTAGCCGTCGTCGCGCCCGGAGTCGGGGTCGCCGAGAGGAGTCTCGTACCAGGCGGCCTCACCGGCGAGCTGATTCCGGTAGATCTCGACGGCACCGGGGTCGGCGGTGTTGGGCTGCGGCATGAAGAGATTGACGCCGAACGGCTGCGCGGTGAGCCCGCGCACCTGTTTGACCTCCTGGTACATGCCGTCCGCGGTCTTGTATCCGGCAGCGAGGAACCCGAGCCCGCCGGCTTCGGACACGGCGGCGGCGAGCTGGGGGCAGGATGCGCCGCCCGCCATGGGGGCCTGCACGATCGGATGACGGCAAAGATCGGTCAGTGCGGAGGACATGCAGGCATGGTGCCATGCCGCTCGCGGCCCATCGAATCGGGCGTTCCGCAACGGCCGCGGTTGCGGGCCGCTGTCCTGAAAACGCCGGAGGGGCTGAAGATTCAGCCCCTCCGGCGTTCGAGAGGGCCTAACGCCCGTTGAACGCGTCCTTCAGGCGGGAGAACAGTCCCTGCTGCCCCGGCTGGAACTGACCCGTAGGCCTTTCCTCGCCGCGCAGCTTCGCCAGGTCCCGCAGCAGCCGCTCCTGATCCACGTCCAGCTTCGACGGGGTCATCACCTCGACATGGACGATCAGGTCGCCACGGCCCCCGCCCCGCAGGTGCGTGATGCCGCGCCCGTGCAGCGGGATCGACTGGCCGGACTGGGTGCCCGGGCGGATGTCGACCTCCTCCACGCCGTCCAGCGTCTCCAGCGGGCACTTCGTGCCCAGCGCCGCCGCCGTCATGGGGATCGTCACCGTGCAGTGCAGATCGTCGCCCCGGCGCTGGAACACCGGGTGCGGCAGCTCGTGGATCTCGACGTAGAGGTCGCCGGCGGGGCCACCGCCCGGGCCGACCTCGCCCTCGCCCGCGAGCTGGATGCGCGTGCCGTTGTCGACACCGGCCGGGATCTTGACCGTCAGGGTGCGGCGGGACCGTACCCGCCCGTCGCCCGCGCACTCGGGGCACGGGGTCGGGACGACCGTTCCGAAGCCCTGGCACTGCGGGCACGGCCGCGACGTCATGACCTGGCCGAGGAAGGACCGCGTCACCTGCGAGACCTCACCGCGGCCGCGGCACATGTCGCAGGTCTGCGCCGAGGTACCCGGCGCCGCGCCCTCGCCCGAACACGTCGTACAGACGACGGCCGTGTCGACCTGGATGTCCTTCGTCGTGCCGAAGGCAGACTCGTTGAGCTCGATCTCCAGGCGGATCATCGCGTCCTGGCCCCGCCGCGTACGCGACCTGGGGCCGCGCTGCGAAGCCGTACCGAAGAACGCGTCCATGATGTCCGAGAAGTTCCCGAAGCCACCGGCGCCGAAGCCGCCCGCGCCTCCGCCGCCCGCCTGCGAGAGCGGGTCTCCGCCGAGGTCGTAGACCTGCTTCTTCTGCGGGTCCGACAGCACCTCGTACGCGGCGTTGATCTCCTTGAAGCGCTCCTGCGTCTTCGGGTCCGGATTCACATCCGGGTGGAGTTCACGGGCAAGCCGGCGGAAGGCCTTCTTGATCTCGTCCTGGGACGCGTCGCGGCGTACGCCGAGTACGGCGTAGTAGTCCGTGGCCACTTACGACTCCGCCAGGATCTGTCCGACGTAACGTGCCACTGCGCGTACCGCTCCCATCGTTCCGGGGTAGTCCATGCGGGTCGGTCCGACCACGCCGAGTTTGGCAACTGCCTCGTCGCCCGAACCGTAGCCGACCGCGACGACGGACGTGGAGTTGAGGCCCTCGTGGGCGTTCTCATGACCGATCTTCACGGTCATGCCCATGCCGCCCGCTTCCTTGGCCTCGCCGAGCAGCTTGAGGAGCACCACATGCTCCTCGAGAGCTTCGAGCACCGGCCGGATCGTCAGCGGGAAGTCGTGTCCGAAGCGCGTGAGATTGGCGGTACCGCCGATCACCAGCCGCTCCTCGGTCTCCTCGACCAGGGTTTCGAGCAGGGTCGAGAGCACCGTGGAAACGGTACCCCGGTCCTCCGCCTCGAAGGAGTCGGGAAGGTCCTGCACCAGCTGCGGCACATCCGCGAAGCGGCGCCCGACGACCCGGCTGTTGAGCCGGGCCCGCAGGTCCGCGAGCGAGGATTCCGCGAAGGGCGCGGGGCAGTCGATCATGCGCTGCTCGACCCGTCCGGTGTCCGTGATCAGCACGAGCATCAGCCGGGCGGGCGCGAGGGAGAGGAGCTCCACATGCCGGACGGTGGAGCGGGTCAGCGAGGGGTACTGGACCACCGCGACCTGCCGGGTCAGCTGCGCCAGCAGCCGCACCGTACGGCCCACGACGTCGTCGAGGTCGACGGCTCCGTCGAGGAAGTTCTGGATGGCACGGCGCTCGGGCGACGACAGCGGCTTGACGCCGGCCAGTTTGTCGACGAAGAGCCGGTAGCCCTTGTCCGTGGGGATACGCCCCGCGCTCGTATGAGGCTGGGCGATGAACCCTTCCTCCTCCAGCACCGCCATGTCATTGCGGACGGTGGCCGGGGAGACCCCGAGCTTGTGACGCTCCGTGAGCGCCTTGGAGCCGACGGGCTCCTCGGTGCCGACATAGTCCTGGACGATGGCGCGCAGCACCTCGAGTCTGCGTTCGCTGAGCATCGCGCACACCTCCAAGCTGTGATTCCTCGGTGACCGCTTGGCACTCGATGCGTACGAGTGCCAGCATTTCCCCGTGCCAGTGTACGGCCGTGGGGTACATCCCTAGCAAGGGCGGCCGACCACGCCACCGAGCGACAGTGCTGGTCGGTTGCGGATAGCGTCGCGGTATGGACGTCAGTTGGGAAGACTTCGGCTGGGAGCGGCTGGCCGACGGGGTGGGGCGCCGGCGGCTTCCCGGCTGGGACGCGACCAGTGGTTTGATCGCCGGAGAGGACGGTGTCCTCCTGTACGACACCGGCTCGACACTGCGCGAGGGGGCCGAGCTGCGGGCCCAGGCGCAAGCCCTGCTCGGCGGCCGACGGGTGACGCATATCGCACTGAGCCATCCCCACTTCGACCATGTGCTGGGCACGGCGGCGTTCTCGGGCGCGGAGGTGTACGGAGCGGTCGGCATCGCCGAACTGATGCGGCGGGAGCGGGACGAGATCCGCGACAGCGCGGTACGGCACGGGGTCACCGAGGCCGACGCGACGGAGGCGGCCGACGTGCTGGTGGCGCCGCACCATCTGGTGTTCGGCGAGTGGACGCTGGACCTGGGCGGCCGCCAGGTGCTCCTGGCGAACATCGGCCCCGGCCACTCGGGCCACGATCTGGCGGTCCTGGTGCCCGGCAGCCCGGAGGTCGTCTTCTGCGGCGACCTCGTGGAGGAGTCGGGCGAACCTCAGGCGGGCCCGGACGCGATGCCCTCCCGCTGGCCCGCGGCACTGGACCGGCTGCTGTCACTGGGCGGCGAGGACGCGGTGTACGTACCGGGGCACGGCGCGGTCGTCGACGCGGCGTTCGTACGCGCCCAACGCGAGTTGCTGGCGGCGCGCTTCGGGGTGTCGTAGCGTCTGGCGAATGCGCAGCTACAGCCCGGATCTGACCCCGCCCTGGAAGAAGTCTCAGCCCGCGCCGGAGGTGCCGGCCGAGCACGATCTGGTCGTCGAGGAGGTCGGTACGGGCTTCTGCGGTGCGGTGATCCGCTGCGAGAAGACGGCGGAGGGGCCGACGGTCACTCTGGAGGACCGCTTCGGCAAGCACCGGGTGTTCCCGATGGTCCCGCGGGGCTTCCTGCTGGAGGGCCGCGTCGTCACCCTCGTACGCCCCTCCGCCGCCGCTCCGGTGCGCCCGGCCCGCACCGCGTCCGGCTCGCTCGCGGTCCCAGGGGCGCGTGCGCGGGTGGCGCGGGCGGGGCGCATCTATGTCGAGGGCCGCCACGACGCGGAGCTCGTGGAGCGGGTGTGGGGTGACGACCTGCGGATCGAGGGGGTCGTCGTCGAATACCTGGAAGGCATCGACGACCTCCCCTCGATCGTCCGCGAGTTCGCCCCTGGCCCGGACGCGCGCCTGGGGGTGCTGGTGGACCATCTGGTCCCGGGCTCGAAGGAGTCCCGCATCGCGGCGGAGGTCACGGGCGAGGACGTACTGGTGGTGGGCCACCCGTACATCGACGTGTGGGAGGCGGTGAAGCCCTCCTCGGTGGGCATCAGCGCGTGGCCGTCGGTCCCGCGGGGCCAGGACTGGAAGACGGGGGTCTGCCGGGCGCTGGGCTGGCCGGAGAACACGGGGGCGGCGTGGCAGCGGATCCTGTCGGCGGTGCGGTCGTACAAGGACCTGGAGCCGGAGCTGCTGGGGCGGGTGGAGGAGCTGATCGATTTCGTGACGGCGGCGGAGGTGTGACCCGGGGGTTGTTTCCCCACCCCGCCCTCCCCCTACGGCCTGGCGGCCGTGGGAGGTACCCCCATCGCGTAACTGGGGGCGAAGCCCCCAGACCCCCGCCGGGGCTTCGCCCCGGACCCCGAATGCGACCTTCGGCCGCATGTCCTCAAACGCCGGACGGGCTGAATGATTCAGCCCCGCCGGCGATTGAGGCGCGGGGGTCCGGGGGCGGAGCCCCCGCACGGGGTCTGGGGCGGAGCCCCCCACGCGGCGGAGCCGCAAAATGTCACAGCGGGAAGGGGCGGGGTGGGGTGAAAGCCCGCCGCAGGCGCACCCCGCGCCACCGCACCCCTAATCCACCAGGTCCCGCACCACCGCGTCCGCCAGCAACCGCCCCCGCAGCGTCAGCACCGCGCGTCCCTCCCCGTACGGCCCCGCCTCCAGCAGGCCCTCCGCCAACGCCCGCCCCGCCGCCGCCAGCCCCGCCGGCCGCAGCAGCGACAGTTCGCAGCCCTCGCGCAGGCGCAGTTCCAGGAGCACCCGCTCCACCCGGCGGTCCTCCGGCGCGAGCACCTCGCGGCCCGCTCCCGGCGACCGGCCCTCCGCGAGCGCCGCCGCATACGCCCCCGGGTGCTTCACGTTCCACCACCGCACCCCGCCGACGTGGCTGTGCGCTCCGGGGCCGGCGCCCCACCAGTCCGCGCCGCGCCAGTACAGCTCGTTGTGCAGGCACCGGCCGGCCTGTGAGGTCGACCAGTTGGAGACCTCGTACCAGTCGAAGCCCGCCTCCGCGAGGACCGAGTCCGCGATCAGGTAGCGGTCCGCATGGACGTCGTCGTCGGTCATCGGCACTTCGCCGCGCCGGATGCGCCGCGCCAGCTGGGTGCCCTCCTCCACGATCAGCGCGTACGCCGAGATGTGGTCGGGGCCGGCCCCCACCGCCGCCGCGAGGGACGCGCGCCAGTCGTCGTCGTTCTCCCCCGGCGTGCCGTAGATGAGGTCGAGGTTCACATGCCGGAAGCCCGCCGCCCGCGCTTCCGCGACGCACGCCTCGGGCCGCCCCGGCGTGTGCGTACGGTCCAGCACCTTCAGTACGTGCTGCCGCGCGCTCTGCATCCCGAAGGACACCCGGTTGAAGCCGCCCTCCCGCAGCTCGGCCAGGTACGCCGGATCCACCGATTCCGGGTTCGCCTCGGTGGTGATCTCCGCGTCGTCCGCGAGGCCGAACTCCTCGCGTACCGCCGACAGCATCCGTACGAGATCCGAGGCGGCGAGCAGCGTCGGCGTACCGCCCCCGACGAAGACCGTCTTCACCTGCCGCGGGTCGTCGCCGAGCACCTTGCGGGCGAGGCGGATCTCCTCGGCGACCATCGCGGCGTAGTTGTCGCGGGAGGCGAGGACGCCGCCCGAGCCGCGCAGCTCGGTCGCCGTGTAGGTGTTGAAATCGCAGTAGCCGCAGCGCGTCGCGCAGTACGGCACATGCAGATAGAAGGCGAGCGGCCGGCCGGCGGCCTCTTCGAGGGCGGATGCGGGCAGCGCCCCGTCCTCGGGCATGGGCTCACCATCGGGCAGTACGGAAGGCATGCCTCCCATTGTCCGTCACCCGCGAGGCTTACATCGCCTGCAGCACCAGCAGCGCGAGATCGTCCCCCGGCGGCGTCTCGGCGAACTCGTGCACTGCCTGCTTGATCCGTTCCGCGATCCCCTGCGCCGTCAGCCCCGCGCACCCCGCGAGCACCGTCGCGAGACCGTCGCCGTCGTCGAACATCCGCGCCCCCGAGCGCCGCTCGGTCACCCCGTCCGTGACACAGAGCAGCGTGTCACCGGGCTCCAGGTCGAAGGTCTGGCTCTGGTACGCCACCTCGTCGACGACCCCGAGCAGCACCTGCGGCTCCGCCGCCGTACGCACCGTGCCGTCGGGCCGCAGCAGCAGCGGCAGCGGATGCCCGGCGCTGGCGACGGTGCACCGCACACCGCCCAGGGGCGAGCGCACCAGCTCGCCGTAGAGCAGGGACAGGAACCGTGCCTGCGGCCCTTCCGGCAGGCCCTGGCCGCCGGCCGCTGCGACCATCAGCGCGGCCGCCTCCGCCGCTTCCATCGCGTCGTCGAGCAGCAGTCCGTTCAGCCGGTCGAGCACCTCGCCGACCTGGTAGCCCTCGCGGGCGAGCAGCCGCAGCCAGGGCCGGGCGAGGCCGGTGACGACGGCGGCCTCGGGCCCGCTGCCCTGGACGTCGCCGAGCATGAAGCACCAGCGGCCGCCCGAGCTCGCCGGGAAGATGTCGTAGAAGTCGCCGCCCGCGACTCCGTCGTCGCTCGGCTCGTACACGAGAAAGCGGTCCACGCCGGGGATCTCGCCGACCTTGCCGGGCAGCAGACCCCGCTGGAGGACTTTGCTGATGGTGGCCTGCCGGGTGTACTGCCGGGCCGCGCCGATCGCGAGGGCGAGCCGCCGCGCGAAGTCCTCGATCAGAGCGGTCACTTCGTCGGGCACACGTGCCAGACCCTGCCGGGCGACGAGCAGCGTGCCGAGACCGCGCCCGCCGGTGACGAGACGGAAGGCCAGCACCGTCCCCTCGCCCGCGCCCGGCTCGCCCTCGCGCGGCCAGGGGATCGGCACAGGGCCGTTGCGTGGGGTGTCGGGCAGCCGCGGGGGCTCCTTGCTCAGGATCTCGCGCAGTTCCTCGATCCGGGACTCGTCACTGTGCCAGACCCGGGCGAGCCGGGGCGCGGCTCCCGAAGGGCGGCCCGTTCCCCACCTGGGGTGTCCGCCCTCGCCGTCGAGCCAGATCGCGCACCAGTCGGCGAGCCGTGGCACCAGCAGCTGGGCGGCGAGCGCCGCGACCATGTCCTCGTCGAGCTGTCCGGCGAGCAGGTCGGAGGCTTCGGCGAGAAAGGAGAGCGCCCCTCGGCTGATCCAGTCCGGGTCCTCACGGGCGGTGCGCCGCGGCGTGGGGGCGAGGATCTCGGCCGCGCGCAGCCCGCGCTGGAGCGCGGGTTCGGCGCCCGGCACGGGGCAGGACTCCAGGCCGTCGACGGGCAGGCGGGCCCAGACGGTCTTGAGGGCGGCGCGATAGGTGATGCCCCAGCGCTCGGCGAGGGCGCCGACGAGATGGAGGCCGCGTCCGTATTCGGGGGTGCCGGTGCGGTCCTCGCCGTGCGGTTCGTTGCGTACGGTCCTGGCGGGGTGGTGGTCGGAGACCTCGATCACCAGCGCGGCGGGCTCGCCCTCGGCCGATTCATCGAGCCGGCAGAGGAGTTCGACGGTGGTGCCCGCATGGACTACGGCGTTTGTCACGAGCTCGTTGACGACGAGTACGGCATCGTCTGCGAGCCGGTCCGTACTGTGCCTGCCCGGCGGGCAGCCCCCGCGGCCCGCCGTGCCCCGGCAGAAGGCGCAGGTGGCGAGCAGTCCGAGGTTGGTCCAGTCGGCGAGTGCGGCTCGGACGAAACGTCGCGCCGCACAGGGCGCGAGAGGGTTTCCGGGCAGGCTCGTGCGGGAAACCGACCGCGCGTCATCCCGTAGTGGGTACAACGGGGTTGGGCGCTGGACGGTGTCTCGCTGCATCGGAACGGGCCCCACTGTGCGGCTCCTGGTCGGTTCTGGCAATGCGCCGCTTATGACACCGACAGAGTGACAGACTGAGCCTGCCCATAAGCGCCGAGTCACTGAAGTGGGCGGTTATGAACGAACAGAGTGCTTTGTCGCCCGCCCAGTCCTCCGGGCCGCCCGCCCCGTCGGGATCCCGGCCGGGTGCCGAGCCGCCGCCCGACGGTGCCTGGATCCGGGTCTCGGAGCTCCGCCCTCTGCTGGCCGCCATGACGGCCCTGCGGGACGGGGACTTCAAGATACGGGTGGCGGAGACGCATGAAGGGATGTCCGCCGAGCTGGCGGCGATGTTCAACCAGATCGCGGTGCGCAATCGGCACTTCACGGATGAACTGACGCGCGTACGCAGGGAAGTCGTACGGCACGGACGCCTGGACGACCGGCTGGCGGCGAGCCCCGGCCAGGGCGCCTGGACCTCTGGCGTGATCAGTACGAACGCGCTCCTCGACGCCCTCGTGGTGCCCGCGGCGAACGCCACCCGGGTGCTGGACGCGGTGGCCGGCGGCGATCTGACCCAGCGGGTCGATCTGCACGACGGCAACCGCCAGTTGCGTGGAGATCTGCGCCGACTCGGCCGCGCCGTGAACAAGATGGTCGACCAGCTCTCGCTCTTCACCGGCGAAGTGACCCGGGTCGCGCGCGAGGTGGGCACCGAAGGCCGCCTCGGCGGACGCGCCAAGGTCCAGCGCCTGTCCGGGAGTTGGCGGGATGTGACGGAGGCGGTCAACACGATGGCCTCCCGGCTGACCGCGCAGGTGCGGGACATCGCGGCGGTGACCACCGCCGTCGCCCGCGGCGACCTGACCCGTACGGTCACGGTCGAGGCGACCGGTGAGCTGCTGGAGCTGAAGCTCACCGTCAACACGATGGTGGACCAGCTCTCCGCCTTCGCCGACGAGGTCACCCGCGTCGCCCGCGAGGTCGGCACGGAGGGCCAGCTGGGCGGCCGTGCCCAGGTCCGCGGCGTCTCCGGCGTCTGGAAAGACCTCACGGACAACGTCAACTTCATGGCGTCCAACCTGACCTCCCAGGTCCGCAACATCGCGCAGGTCACCACCGCCGTCGCCAACGGCGACCTGTCCCAGAAGATCACCGTCGACGCCCAGGGCGAGATCCTGGAGCTCAAGTCGACCATCAACACCATGGTCGACCAGCTCTCCGCCTTCGCCGACGAGGTCACCCGCGTCGCCCGCGAAGTCGGCACCGAAGGAAACCTCGGCGGCCGCGCCCAGGTCCGCGGCGTCTCCGGCGTCTGGAAAGACCTCACCGAGAACGTCAACTTCATGGCCGACAACCTCACCTCACAGGTGAGGAACATCGCGCTCGTGTCAACGGCCGTGGCCCAGGGCGACCTCGGCAAGAAGATCACGGTCGAGGCGAAGGGCGAGATCCTGGAGCTCAAGTCGACCATCAACACCATGGTCGACCAGCTCTCCGCCTTCGCCGACGAGGTCACCCGCGTCGCCCGCGAAGTCGGCACCGAAGGAAACCTCGGCGGCCAGGCCCAGGTCCGCGGCGTATCCGGCGTCTGGAAAGACCTCACGGACAACGTCAACTTCATGGCGTCCAACCTGACCTCGCAGGTCCGCAACATCGCCCAGGTCACCACCGCCGTCGCCAACGGCGACCTCTCCAAGAAGATCACCGTCGACGCCCGCGGCGAGATCCTGGAGCTCAAGGACACCGTCAACACGATGGTGGAGCAGCTGCGCGCCTTCGCCGACGAGGTGACCAGGGTCGCCCGCGAGGTCGGCACGGACGGCAGGCTCGGCGGCCGCGCCCAGGTCCTCGGCGTCACCGGCCTGTGGAAGGACCTCACCGACAACGTCAACTACATGGCCGACAACCTCACTTCGCAGGTGAGGAACATCGCCCAGGTGGCGACGGCCGTGGCTCAGGGCGACCTGTCCAAGAAGATCGACGTGGACGCCCGCGGCGAGATCCTGGAGCTCAAGACCACCATCAACACCATGGTGGACACGCTCTCCTCGTTCTCCTCCGAGGTCACGCGTGTGGCCCGCGAGGTGGGCAGCGAGGGCCAGCTCGGCGGCCAGGCGCGCGTCGAGGGCGTGTACGGCACCTGGAAGCGCCTGACCACCAATGTGAACGAGCTCGCGCTCAACCTCACCACCCAGGTCCGCGCCATCGCCGAGGTGGCCTCCGCCGTCGCCCAAGGCGACATGTCCCGCTCGATCACCGTCGAGACCCGCGGCGAGGTCTCCGAGCTCAAGGACAACATCAACCTGATGGTGTCCAACCTCCGCGAGACCACCCGCGCCAAGGACTGGCTGGAGTCCAACCTCGCCCGCCTGGCGGGTCTGATGCAGGGCCACCGCGATCTGATGGAGGTCGCCGACCTGATCCTTCGCGAGCTGACCCCGCTGGTGAACGCGCAGTACGGCGCCTTCTTCCTGGCCGACCCGGACGGCGACGGCACTCCGTCCCGTACGACATCGACCACCAAGGGACTCGCCTTCATCGCGGGTTACGGCTCGGCCCAGTCCGCCACCATCGACACGACCGGAATGCCGGGACACGGTCTTGTGCGCCAGGCGGCCCTGGAGAAGAAGCGGATTCTCCTGGAGGAGGCCCCGCCGGACTACATCAAGATCAACTCGGGGCTCGGTGAGGCGTCCCCCGCCAGCGTCGTCATCATCCCGATCCTCTTCGAGGACAAGCTGCTCGGCGTCATCGAGCTGGCGTCCTTCTCCCGCTTCTCCGATGTCCATCTGGCCTTCTTCGACCAGTTCGTGAACACCATCGGCGTCGCGATCAACACGATCATCGCCAACTCCCGTACGGAATCGCTCCTCGGCGAGTCCCAGCGCCTGGCCATCCAGCTCCAGGAGCGCTCCGACGAACTCCAGCGCCAGCAGGCCGAGTTGCAGCGTTCCAACGCCGAACTGGAGGAGAAGGCGGCGCTTCTGGCCACCTCTTCGCAGTACAAGTCGGAGTTCCTGGCGAACATGTCGCACGAACTGCGCACCCCGCTGAACTCCCTGCTGATCCTCGCCCGGCTGCTCTCCGACAATCCGGACGGCCATCTCTCCGACCAGGAAGTGCAGTTCGCCACCACGATCCACCGCTCGGGCTCCGACCTGCTCCAGCTGATCAACGACATCCTGGACCTGTCGAAGATCGAAGCGGGCCGGATGGATGTGCGTCCGAAGAAGCTGCCGCTGATCAAACTCCTCGACTACGTCCACGCCACCTTCCGCCCGATAACGCTCGACCGCGGGCTCGCCTTCGAGGTCGCGGTCGGCGAGGACGTACCGCGCGAGATGTACTCCGACGAGCAGCGGCTCCAGCAGATCCTGCGCAATCTGCTCTCCAACGCGATCAAGTTCACCTCCAGCGGCCGTGTCGAGCTGAGGGTGAACCGGCTCAAGGACCCCGACAACAAGCTGCTCAAGGGCATCGACGACCTGATCGCCTTCGCCGTCACGGACACCGGAATCGGCATCGCGCCGGAGAAACTGCCGGTGATCTTCGAGGCGTTCCAGCAGGCCGACGGGACCACCAACCGCAAATACGGCGGCACGGGCCTGGGCCTGTCGATCAGCCGGGAGATCGCCGGGCTGCTCGGCGGCCGGATCATCGCGGAGAGCGAGCCGGGCCGCGGCTCCACCTTCACGCTGTACGTCCCCGTCCTCTACCCCGGCCACATCGGCGCCGACAGCGACGGCTCCCACGACGGCCTGGGCATCCACGACGTCCACGACGTGCCGATGACCTCGCCGGAGCGCCATCACGCCGAACACATGCAGCGCACGGAGCTGGACGACGGCTGGCCGACCACGACCAAGCTGGAGGCGTGGAAGTCGGGCCGGGGCCGGATCCTGACGGGCCGGCGCGTCCTCATCGTGGACGACGACATCCGCAACGTCTTCGCCCTCACCCATGTGCTGGGCAGGGTGGGCATGCCCGTGCTGTACGCGGAGAACGGCCGGGAAGGCATCGAGACGCTGGAGCGGAACACCGACGTCGAACTGATTCTGATGGACATCATGATGCCCGAGATGGACGGTTACGAGACGATCGAGGCGATCAGACGGAGCCCGCTGTGGACGGATCTGCCGATCGTGGCTCTCACCGCCAAGGCGATGCCCGGCGACCGTGAGAAGTCGATCGCCCAGGGCGCGAACGAGTACGTGCCCAAACCTGTGGACGTCGACCGTCTGCTGACCGTCGTCTGCGCCCTGCTGGACCCGGAGGGCAGCGGGACGGGCGGACCGGACGGCGCGACACCTGGAGCAGCACCCGCGATACCGGGACAGTCAACCGGCGATGGGAATCCGGCAGCCGTCCCACCGACGATCACGTGAGGCAGACACGATGAGCACAGAGGCGACCACCGCCGACCGCGCGAGCATCCTCCTGGTGGACGACATGGAGGACAATCTCGTCGCCCTGGAGGCTGTCCTGGGGTCCCTCAACGAGCCGCTGGTCCGCGCGCGTTCGGGGGAAGAGGCGATGAAGGCACTGCTGCGGCAGAAGTTCGCGGTGGTCCTGCTGGATGTACGGATGCCGGGCATGGACGGCTTCGAGACCGCGTCCAACATCAAGCGCCTCGACCAGACGAAGGACGTTCCGATCATCTTCCTGACCGGGACGGAGGCGGACAGCGGCTATGCGTTCAGGGGATATGCGACGGGGGCGGCGGACTTTCTGACCAAGCCCTTCGACCCGTGGGTGCTGCGGGCGAAGGTGAACGTGTTCCTCGATCTGCACCGCAAGAACCGCCAGTTGGAGCGGATGCTGGCGCGCGAGCAGGAGCAGTTGGGCGAGCTCGCGGAGCGGCTGAGCACGATAGAAACGGAACTGGGCCGCAGCGGTCCGGCTGATGTGCCGGAGCTGCGGACGCAGCTGACGCGGATGGAGGAACTCCTGACGGACCTGCGCCGCGGCAGGTGCGTGTAGCGGGGGCGGGGCCTGGCGGGAAGGTCCGGGTCTTCCGCCGGGCTCCGCCCCGGACCTCCCCTACGCCTCGCGCGAGCCCGCGTACATGTCCTCGATCAGGTCCTTGTACTCGCGCTCGACGACCGGCCTCTTCAGCTTCAGGCTCGGCGTCAGCTCACCGTGCTCAATGTCCAGGTCCCGCGGAAGCAGCCGGAACTTCTTGATCGTCTGCCAGCGCTGCAGCCCCTCGTTGAGCCGCTTCACATAGCCCTCGATGAGCTGCTCGGCCTCCTTCGTGGCCACGACCTCGGCGTACGACTTGCCGTCAAGACCGTTCTCCTTGGCCCAGCCGAGAATCGTGGGCTCGTCGAGCGCGATCAGCGCGGTGCAGAAGTTACGGTCCGCGCCGTGGACCAGGATGTTGGACACGAAGGGGCAGACCGCCTTGAACTGGCCCTCGACCTCGGCCGGCGCGATGTACTTGCCGCCCGACGTCTTGATCAGGTCCTTCTTGCGGTCCGTGATCCGCAGATAGCCGTCCGCGGACAGCTCGCCGATGTCCCCGGTGTGGAACCACCCGTCGGGCTCCAGGACCTCGGCCGTCTTCTCCGGCAGCCCGTGGTAGCCCTCCATGATGCCGGGACCGCGCAGCAGGATCTCGCCGTCGTCCGCGATGCGCACCTCGGTGCCGGGCACCGGCTTGCCGACGGTGCCGGTGCGGTACGCCTCGCCCGGGTTGACGAAGGACGCCGCGCTGGACTCGGTGAGGCCGTAGCCCTCCAGGATGTGGATCCCTGCGCCGGCGAAGAAGTAACCGATGTCCGGTGCGAGGGCCGCGGAGCCGGAGACCGCTGCGCGCAGCCGCCCGCCGAAGGCGTCGCGGAGCTTGGAGTAGACGAGCACGTCGGCGACCTTGTGCTTGGCGCTGAGCCCGAAGGGCGCGGCGGCCGTGCCCGTACGCCGGTAGTTGTCCTGCGTGGCCTTGGCGTACTCGCGGGCGACCCCGGCCGCCCACTGGAAGATCTTGTACTTCGCGCCGCCGCCGGCCCGCGCCTTGGCCGCGACGCCGTTGTAGACCTTCTCGAAGATGCGCGGCACGGCGGCCATGTAGGTCGGCTGCACGACCGGCAGGTTCTCGATGATCTTGTCGACGCGGCCGTCGACGGCGGTGACATGGCCGACCTCGATCTGCCCGGAGGTCAGCACCTTGCCGAAGACGTGCGCGAGCGGCAGCCAGAGGTACTGGACGTCGTCCGGGCCGATCAGGCCGGTGGCGGCCATGGCCTTGGCCATGTACGACCAGTTGTCGTGCGGCAGCCGGACGCCCTTGGGGCGGCCCGTGGTGCCCGAGGTGTAGATCAGCGTCGCCAGCTGGTCGGCCCTGATCGCGCCGACCCGCTCCTTGACGGCCTCCGGGTGCTTGGCGAGATACTCCGCGCCGCGCGCCTCCAGGTCGGCGAGCGAGAGGACCCAGCCCTCGGGGTCGCTCTCGTCCGGCTCGACGCCCGCCATGTCGATGACCACGACATGCTTCAGCTCCGGCAGATCGGCCCGCTTCTCACGCGCCTTGGCGAGCTGGGAGGCGTCCTCCGCGATCAGCACCCGGCTGACGGAGTCGGCGAGGATGTACGCCGACTCCTCGGCGTTGGTGGACGGGTAGACCGTCGTGGTCGCGCCGCCCGCGCACATCACGCCGAGGTCGACGAGGATCCACTCGACCCGGGTGGAGGAGGCGAGCGCGACCCGCTCCTCGGGCTGTACGCCGAGATCGATCAGGCCGGCCGCGATGGAGTAGACCCGCTCGGCGGCCTGGCCCCAGCTCAACGACTTCCAGTCGTCGGGTCCATGGCCGGAGGCGGGGGCCACCGGATACCGGTAGGCCTCGGCGTCGGGCGTGGCCGCCACGCGCTCGGCGAAGAGGGTCGCCACCGAGGGCGGTCGGTTCTCGATCAGGGTCTGTGTGTCGCTCACGACGTCCTCCGGGCCTGCGGCAAGCACTGCACGACTGGCTGGTTGTTTAACTGGCGAGTAACCATCGAGCCGTGATCAGAGTAGAGCGCACCAAGCCGGTGCGTAAGAGGCTGCGGGCTGCCGCTTCATAACGAAGAGACGGCAGGATCACGTGCCGGAACCGATAATCGGTGCACGTCTCACGTATCCGGGGACGCGCTCGCCCGACACGCGAAAAGCGCCCGTCCGGACCCCCGGCGGGCGCTGTCGCTTGTCATGTCTCCTGGACTACTTCTTCGCCTTGCCGCCCTCGTCGCTGGACAGCACCGCGATGAAGGCCTCCTGCGGGACCTCCACGCTGCCGACCATCTTCATCCGCTTCTTGCCTTCCTTCTGCTTCTCCAGCAGCTTCCGCTTACGGGAGATGTCACCGCCGTAGCACTTGGCGAGGACGTCCTTGCGGATGGCGCGAATGGTCTCGCGGGCGATGACCCGAGAGCCGATGGCGGCCTGGATGGGCACCTCGAAGGCCTGCCGCGGGATGAGCTCCCTGAGCTTTGCGACCAGCCGCACGCCGTACGCGTACGCCGCGTCCTTGTGCGTGATGGCGGAGAAGGCGTCGACCTTGTCGCCGTGCAGCAGGATGTCGACCTTGACCAGGCTGGAGGCCTGCTCGCCGGTGGGTTCGTAGTCGAGGGAGGCGTAACCGCGGGTCTTGGACTTCAGCTGGTCGAAGAAGTCGAAGACGATCTCGGCGAGGGGGAGGGTGTAGCGGATCTCGACCCGGTCCTCGGAGAGGTAGTCCATGCCGAGCAGCGTGCCGCGGCGGGTCTGGCAGAGCTCCATGATCGAGCCGATGAACTCGCTGGGGGCGAGGATCGTGGCCCGTACGACCGGCTCGTGCACCTCGTCGATCTTGCCCTCGGGGAACTCGCTCGGGTTGGTGACGGTGTGCTCGGTGCCGTCCTCCATGACCACGCGGTAGACCACGTTGGGGGCGGTGGCGATCAGGTCGAGCCCGAACTCGCGCTCAAGGCGCTCACGGATGACGTCCAGGTGCAGCAGCCCGAGAAAGCCGACGCGGAAGCCGAACCCGAGCGCGGCGGAGGTCTCCGGCTCGTAGACCAGGGCGGCGTCGTTGAGCTGCAGCTTGTCGAGGGCGTCGCGCAGCTCGGGGTAGTCAGAGCCGTCCAGCGGATACAGGCCGGAGAACACCATCGGCTTGGGGTCCTTGTAGCCGCCCAGCGCCTCTGTGGCGCCCTTGGTGAGGGAGGTGATCGTGTCACCGACCTTGGACTGACGCACGTCCTTCACGCCGGTGATGATGTAGCCCACCTCGCCGACGCCGATGCCGTCGGCCGGGGTCATCTCGGGAGAGGAGACGCCGATCTCGAGGAGTTCGTGGGTGGCGCCGGTGGACATCATCCTGATGCGCTCGCGCTTGTTGAGCTGCCCGTCGACGACTCGTACATACGTCACGACACCGCGGTACGAGTCGTAGACCGAGTCGAAGATCATCGCGCGGGCGGGGGCGGGGGCGACACCGACCGGGGCGGGGACGTCGCGGACCACGCGGTCCAGCAGGGCCTCCACGCCGACGCCGGTCTTGGCCGAGACCTTGAGGACGTCCTCCGGCTGACAGCCGATGAGGTTGGCGAGCTCCTCGGAGAACTTCTCCGGCTGGGCGGCCGGCAGGTCGATCTTGTTGAGGACCGGAACGATCGTGAGGTCGTTCTCCATCGCCAGATAGAGATTGGCGAGGGTCTGCGCCTCGATGCCCTGCGCGGCGTCGACCAGCAGGACCGTGCCCTCACAGGCGGCGAGGGACCGCGACACCTCGTAGGTGAAGTCGACGTGCCCGGGGGTGTCGATCATGTTCAGGATGTGGGTCCTGCTCTGATCCGGCCCCTCGGTCGGCGCCCAGGGCAGCCGGACTGCCTGGGACTTGATCGTGATACCGCGCTCGCGCTCGATGTCCATACGGTCGAGGTACTGAGCACGCATCTGCCGCTGCTCGACCACCCCGGTCAGCTGAAGCATCCGGTCGGCAAGGGTCGACTTGCCGTGGTCGATGTGCGCGATGATGCAGAAATTGCGGATCAGCGCCGGGTCGGTACGGCTCGGCTCGGGCACGTTGGTAGGCGTCGCGGGCACGCAGGGTCCTGATTCTTGAGACGCGGGGCGTCTCGTCTCGGGCGATGTCGGATCGATACGTAGCTTCTATCGTCCCATGGCTGCGGGGCTGCGCCCGGTTTGGGCCGTCGGATGAACGGCTGGTAACGTGGGCAGCTGTGTCTCGTGCCCTCTCAGTGCGGGACGCAACCTCAGAGATCGAAGTTTCACCGAACCTGAAAAGGCTCTTTCGTGGCGAACATCAAGTCCCAGATCAAGCGGAACAAGACGAACGAGAAGGCGCGCCTGCGCAACAAGGCCGTCAAGTCGTCGCTCAAGACCGCGATCCGCAAGGCCCGTGAGGCTGTCGTAGCGGGTGACGTCGAGAAGGCCACTGTGGCCGTCCGTGAGGCGTCGCAGAAGCTGGACAAGGCCGTCTCCAAGGGTGTCATCCACAAGAACGCCGCCGCCAACAAGAAGTCGGCGCTGGCCGCCAAGGTTGGCTCCCTGCAGGGCTGAACCTCTTGATTGTCGCCGGTAGGGACTCAGCGGGCCCTCTCTTCCGCTCCTGACCCGGCACCCTCCGCGCCGCACGCGGCCTGCGTTCGCCACGCGGGTGCGGCGCACCAAGCTTGATCCGCGGCCCCGGCCACCGTCCTTCCCCAGGACGGGACCGGGGCTTTCGGCGTTTGGGGGGCTCGGGGGCGGGGCGGGCGAGGCGGCGCTTCGTGGTGCGCCGGGCATCGGGGGCGCCCTGGACCGAGGGTGCGCCGTCACGTCGGGCAGCATGCGCCGGCGCAGCGCGCCGCGGAGCTGGCGCCGGGCCCGGAAGCGGGTGCGCCCGGCACGCCTGGGCATCCTCATCAACCTCGCGCGCCGCGAAGCTGGCGCTCGGGGTCCAGGCAGCATGGCACCAAGCAGGCGGCGCTTAGGGTACGCCGGGGCACAGGGGCGGCCGGGCCGCGTTGCGCGCCGCGGAGCTGGCGCTCGGGTCCAGGCCGCATGGCGCCGAGCCCGGGTGCGCCTGGCGCGCCTGGGCGTCCTCGTCAGCCTCTCGCGCCGCGGAGCCGGCGCTTCGGGGGTGTGGGGGTACGAAGTACCCCCACGTCTCCACCTCCCCGGGGGTCCGGGGGCTTGCCCCCGGTTCGGGCAGGGGCGGGGTGGGGAAAGCCCACCGCAGGGCTCAGCGCCGCGACCTCGCCGCCCGCGCCACCGCCACCACCGCCTTCTCCAGCGCGTACTCCGGGTCGTCCCCGCCGCCCTTGACCCCCGCGTCCGCATCCGCCACCGCCCGCAGTGCCACCGCCACCCCGTCCGGCGTCCAGCCCCGCATCTGCTGCCGCACCCGGTCGATCTTCCACGGCGGCATGCCCAGCTCACGCGCGACATCCGCGGGCCGCCCGCCGCGGGCCGAGGACAGCTTGCCGATCGCCCGCACCCCCTGCGCCAGCGCGCTGGTGATCAGGACAGGGGCGACCCCGGTCGACAGCGACCAGCGCAGCGCCTCCAGCGCCTCCGCCGCCCGCCCCTCCACCGCACGGTCGGCGACCGTGAAGCTGGAGGCCTCGGCCCGGCCGGTGTAGTAGCGCCCGACGACCGCCTCGTCGATGGTCCCCTCTACGTCGGCCGTCAACTGGGACACCGCACTGGCAAGCTCCCGCAGATCGCTGCCGATCGAGTCGACCAGCGCCTGACACGCCTCGGGCGTCGCCGACCGCCCGAGCGCACGGAATTCGGAGCGTACGAACGTGAGCCGCTCCGCGGGCTTCGTCGTCTTGGGGCAGGCGACCTCGCGCGCCCCCGCCTTACGAGCCGCGTCCAGCAGCCCCTTCCCCTTCGCCCCGCCGGGGTGAAGCAGAACGAGCGTGATCTCCTCCGCGGGCGCGTCGAGATACGCCTTGACGTCCTTGATCGTGTCCGCGGACAGATCCTGCGCGTTCCGCACGACGACGACCTTGCGCTCGGCAAAGAGCGAAGGGCTTGTCAGCTCGTCAAGGGTGCCCGGATGCAGCTGATCGGCGGTGAGGTCGCGCACGTCCGTATCGGCGTCGGCGGCCCGGGCGGCCGCCACCACCTGCTGTACGGCACGGTCGAGGAGCAGGTCCTCCTGGCCCACGGCGAGCGTGACGGGGGCGAGGGGATCGTCGGTCGAATTCTTCCTGGTGGCCATCGCGGTCCAGCATCCCACGCACCACTGACACCGCCCCCGGCCTCGCAATCATCACGGCCCCTCGAGCCAGCCGTCCCACTCCCCCGCGAACTCGTCCAGCTTCACCGGATCGAGCCGTCGCTCCGGGTCCTCGACGACCACCAGCCACTGGGCGTCCTCGGCATCGTCCTCACCGGCCAGCGCGTCCCGTACGAGCAAGGGCTCATCGGCGATACCGAAGCGGTCCCGCAGGGCCTCGGCCGTCTCCTCCGCGGCGTCGCGGTCGGGCAGCACCAGTACATGTCTCACAGCACTCACAGAGACATTGTTCAGGTCGCCCGGCCGGGAGCCGACGGCAGGCGGTCGAGCACCAGCCCGAAGTGCTCGCGGTAGGCCGCGAGCACCGCCGCGTCGTCGGCCAGCGGCTGCTCGTGGCGCTCGCCCCGCAGGGTGGTGACCAGCTTGCGGCCGCTGAGCGTGATCCGGCCCTCCGGGGTGAGCCGCGAGCACACGAGCGACCGCGGGAAGTGGGAATCGGGCGAGGTGCGGTGCCACCAGGCCCCCGCCCGGAAGTCGTCCAGGACGCGGGGCCGCCGCTCCAGGCGGAACTGCGGCTTCCCGTCGCGGTGGACATCGAGATCACCGCTCTGGGGAACCTCGACGATCCGGAACGTACCGGCCGGGTCCTCCTGGTCCCCCCGCTCGTCGAACGCCAGCGGGTAGTGGCAGTGATCGCCGAAGCCGACATCCGCCAGCCAGGGACCAGTCGAGTCGGCGGTCTCGACCAGCAGGGCGAGATGGTCGTACGGGACACCGAGGCGGCCCCCGTCGCCGAAGACCCGTCCCTGGAGGAGGCTGACACCGAAGCCGAGGTCGCGCAGCAACGCGGCGAAGGCGCCGTTGAGTTCGTAGCAGAAGCCCCCGCGCCCGGCCTCCACGATCTTGGCCAGGAGCGCCTTCTCCTCCAGCACGATGTCCTCGCCGAGATGGATGGAGAGGTTCTCGAAGGGGACTGTCTGCAAGTGCCGCAGCTGCAGCTCGCGCAGTGCGTCGGCATCGGCGCGCCGCGGGCGGCTCGCGCCGATACGGCGGAGGTAGGCATCCATGAGGGAAGTGTGGCGCGCGGGTTGTCCGCACACCATCGACCCCTGGTCCTAGGTCGTGTCCTCAAAGTCCCGTCTGTCCGATGCGCCGACGTCAGCCGCGGCGGCGGGTCGGGGCCTCGCGGCACCGCCCGCAGGTCCCGGCCGCCTCCCGCCACCGCGATCGCCCCGTCGGTGTCCGTACGCAGCACCACCGCGCCCCCGGCCCGCAACGCGCCGATCGTCCGAGGAGAGGGATGGCCGTACGTGTTGTCCGCGCCCACAGAGATCAGCGCCAGCCGTGCGCGTACGCCCCGCAGCAGACCGGGGTGCTGATGGGCCGAGCCGTGGTGGGCGACCTTGAGGACATCGACGGGAGGGAGCGCCGGGAAGGCTCGCAACAGCCCCCTCTGGGCCGGTGGTTCGAGGTCACCCAGGAGCAGCAGGGTCGGGCCGCCCTCGATCCGTACGAGCAGCGTCACACTGGCGTCATTGGGCCCCTCCGGTACGTAGCCCACCCCCGGAAGGCCAAGCCCGGCCGCAGGGGCTGCCCCCGACGCACGGGCAGCAGGCGGCCACAGCACCTGCCAGGCGAGCCGCCCGACCCTCCGCCGCTCCCCCGGCCCCGCACGGATCACGGGCACGCCGGCCGCGGCCGTCGTCCTCCGTACGAACGCGCTCTGCTCCCAGGGCTCGTCGTACGTCGTCGTCTGGACCGCACCGACAGCTCTGCCCCGCAAAACACCTGGCAGCCCGCGGACATGATCCGCATGGAAGTGCGTCAAAAGGATCAACGGAACGCGGGTGACGCCCAGGTCACGCAGGCAGCGGTCGGCGAGCTCCGGATCGGGCCCCGCGTCCACGACGACGGCCGAACCCCCGCCCGCCGCAAGCACGGTGGCGTCCCCTTGACCGACATCGCACATCGCGAACGTCCATCCTGGTGGCGGCCAGCCGGACATGGCTCTGGTGAGCGGGGCGGGACGCAGCACGGCGAGCAGAAGCAGCAGCGTGCAGCCTGCCGCCCACCAGGGATGCCTGGGAAGGCGCCTGGCGGCGAGCACGACCATGACCGTGACGGCGGCCAGCAGCAGCCCGCCCGGCCAGCCGTCCGGCCACCCCACCTCAGCCCCGGGCAATGCCGCCCCGGTGCGCGCGACGGAGGCGATCCACCCCGCGGGCCACCCGGCACAGCGGGCCACCGCCTCGGCAACCGGCATCGCCACCGGCGCCACGGCGAGAGCGGCGAACCCGAGAACCGTGGCCGGGGCGACCGCGAGCTCGGCGACGAGATTGCAGGGGATCGCCACCAGGCTGACCCTGGCCGCGAAGACCGCCACCACGGGAGCGCATACCGCCTGTGCGGCAGCCGCCGCACCCAGCGCCTCGGCTAGCCGGGGCGGCACCCGTCTGCGTTGAAGCGCCGCGCTCCAGCGGGGGCCGATGGTGAGCAGCGAGCCCGTGGCCAGAACGGAGAGCAGAAAGCCGTAACTCCGCGCGAGCCACGGGTCGTACAGGACGAGCAGCAGTACGGCGGCGGCCAACGCGGGCAGCAGCGACCGGCGGCGTCCCGTGCCGATGGCGAGCAAGGCGACGGCTCCGCAGGCCGCGGCCCGCAGCACGCTCGGTTCCGGTCGGCACACGACGACGAACGCGAGCGTGAGCCCACCGCCGAGGAGTGCGGCCCCTCGCAGCGTGATGCCCAACCGGGGCGCGAGACCCCGCCGTTCGGCCAGCAGCGCGGTGCCCGGCGGTCCGATCAGCAGTATGAGCACCACGGTCAGATTGCTGCCCGATACGGCAAGCAGATGCGTGAGATCCGTTGCCTCGAAGGCATCCTGGAGGTCGGGCGGGACCCGAGAGGTGTCGCCCACGACCAGCCCGGGGAGCAGAGCGCGGGCATCCGGGGCGAGCCCGTCCGTCGCAGCGCGCAGTCCTGCCCTGAGCCCTCCGGCCGTGCGCTGAAGGGCGGTCGGCGGCCCCGTGATCGGCGGCGGACCGGCCCCGTCCGGCCGCAGGACCGCGGCGAACCGGTCGTCGGCATTCAAAGGCGGCGCGAGCCGTCCGGCCAGCCGGAGCGGGGTGGAGGGCAGCAGTCGCAGCCACCGGGCTGTGGAATCGCCCGCCTTGCCGGACGCACCTGCCCGCACGATCACCAGCACGGGCGTCCGGGTCACGGTCACAGAGCCGCCCGGCCCCGTCACTCGGCTCACCTCCGCGTCCAGCACCACGGATCGTCCGGCCAACTGATCGCCGCGGACCCGGGGCCGGGTCAGTCGCGGATCTGAGATGACGGTCAATTCGGCCGTGACGTGTGCATACTGGTCCGCCAGTTCCGGCAGCGGACCGCGCCGCAGATCCGCGCCGTGCAGACCGGCCGAGGCCGCACCCGCGGCGCCGCACAGCAACATGGCCGCCAGCGCGGTGGCATTGAGCCGGAGCCCGCGTCGCCCGGCACCCGCATCCTCGCCATCGGCCGCCGGATCTCCGCCGCCCGTTCCGACACGCAGCGCCCGCACCGACATTGGAGCCAGTAGCAGCCCCGCGACGACAACACAGACGGTCACGGCCAGCCCGGTCCACCAGCCCGGCACGCCCACGGCGAGAGCAGCCGCGGCCCAGGCCGCCAGGGCAGGGGGCACCAGCCGAAGATCGGCCGGTCCCTCCTGCCGCGGGTCGGACGCCCCCAGCCGATGGCCCGACGCGGCATGCACCGCGGGGCGCGTCATGGCCGTACGAGGGTCTGGAGGTCCGCGAACCGGCGGTCGCCGATAGTGCAGTACGAACCTATCTAAGCCCAACAGAACGGCCCCGCCGCGGTGGTGGAACACCGCAACGGGGCCTGACCGAACCCTTGATCACGCAAGGAGTACGGCTCCATGGATCTTCCCACGCCCCTGCCCGCGCCCGGCAAGCCCTCGGTCGGCGGCCGCAACGCGCTCGCCCACGTCGTCCCGCTCAACGTCGCCCGCAATGTCGCCCGCGGCTTCCTCGCCGAGGCCGAAGCGGTCGACTACGACCGGCCCGTTCAGGTCTACGGCTCGCACGGCGCCCTCACGGTCGCGCTGCGCCAGCTCCTCGACGCGCTCGACGCCGAGGCCACCCAGTGAGCCGCCGGCACCGCGCGGGCTGCATCCGAGGCGAGCGAGGCCGAGCCCTGCGCCACCGCCTCGCCCGCCGCGACGGACGCCGCTGCTTCTACTGCCGTACGCCCTTCCCGGACGTCACCACGGCGACGCTCGACCACTACGTCCCGTACTGCCTGTGGCCCACCAACCGGCCCTTCAACCTCGTGTTGGCCTGCGAGCCCTGCAACGGGGCGAAGGGCTCCGCGCTGCCGCTCGGCCTGGTGCTGCTCCTTGGCGGCCGCGACGCATGGAGGGTGGCTGCGTGAGCACCCCGCCGAAGCCTGGCAAGGGCCTGTCCGTCCGCGTCGACGAGACGCTGTATGACGACCTCGCCGTGATGATGCGCGCCGGTATTACAGCGTCCGATGCCGTCCGTGAAGCGGTCTCCCTGATCGCCGGGGCGTGGCGCCACGCGTGGGAGTCCGGTCACTACCCCGAAGGTGTCATGCCGCAGGTCACCGACTGCGGACTGGCCCCGTACGACGCGCGTATGACAGCCCCTGGCGGCCGTACGACAGCGTCAGACAAGGGGCCGTGATGTTCGCCGTCCTCGGCGTGTTCTTCGCCGGTTCCGCGCTGCTCGCGCTGTTCGGCCTCTGCGCCGTCGCGCTTCACGACGTGCCCCGTTTTACAGGCACCGTCGCCCAGCCGGACATGCCCTTCTTGGGTGGGGGCGGCGGCTGGTCGGGCGCGGGACCGCCCTGGTCGGGCTGCTGCGGGCCCGGGTACTGGTGGCTCATCGCCTGTCCCCTCGTGTGGAGCTGATGTGGTGTGGGGGGGAACGTGAATGTATCGGTGGGGGTAGCGGGCCGTATCGGATTCAGTCGGATCTGTTACCGGCGCGGGACACGTCGAAGCCCCGCCAGCACGGCCGACGGGGCTTCCCCTCGGGGGGTGCCGGGCATTATCCGGCGCGTAGCTACCAGGTTGGCAAGGGGCCGACCGACCACGCCGGTGCCGGACCCGTGCCCGTCAGATCCACAGTCCACAGGTGACGGTCGAAGCCGACGTTAGACACGATCGCCTGTCCTATGCGCCATAGGGAAGCAGCACGGTCACGGGCCCGTCGTTGGCTGCCACCCGACCCGGACCGCAGCAGCTGCATGACCGCCCCCGGCCGAGTGGCGATCAGGTCAAATCGACGAGAGTCGGCACCAGTTCAGCTTCCAAGTCGTACTCCTGAAACTCCCAAAGCACGATCTTCGCGTCCTTGGGTACGAGGTAAACGAACTTCATCTCGTCCTTGAAACCGGGCTGCAACCCTGCGTTGCACTCGGGGTTCCCCGGGATCTCGTATAGATCGTCGATCGTGTCGAAACGCCGGTCCTGGTCATCGATCAGGGCATTGATGATGGGCAACGAGCACGTGAGGTCCATGCTGGTCTTCGTGTCGTTGCGGACAACGGTTTCTAGGGTCACGTACTTGGCGTCTGCGTCGGCCTGCTTGGTGGTGCCGGCGATGGTGATCGTGTTGGCCTCCTGCACCTTGTTGATCGTGACGATGGTGCCGTAATTCGATGCCTCCTGCCCGACCTTGAAGTCGGCTCGGATGCTCCTGGTCTCGGTGGCAGTCGGTTCGGGCGTCGTAGCCGCGGAGGTGCTCGGGCTGCGGCTGGGTTCGGCGGCAGGCTTGTCGTCTCCCTCGCTGCTGCTGTCGCAAGCGGTGAGGGCGAGGAGCAGGGCCGCGGTGATGGCGGCGGTGCGGGTGCGCATGGCGTCCCCCCAGGACGTTGCGTGTGAGGGCGACATCGTCGGGCACGTCGGATGCGCACGTCACAGGAACGGCGGAGGCCCGCCCAAACGTGTGACACGCGGTGAAGGCCCCGACCGGAGGGGTTGGTCGGGGCCTTCGTATTCAGTGTCCTGCTCTGGGCTGCTTCTTGGTCGTGCCCGGGGCGGGCTTCTTGGTCGGCTTGACCCAGCCGCCGCGGGACGCGCTGTACGTTGTCTCGTGCCCCTTCAGGCGGGGGTCGTTCTTCGCGGGCAGTGGCTGGGCGGCCGGGAGCACCACGACCAGCGGGTTGTTACGGCTGGGGCGCTGGCTGGACTGGCTGCGGCGGGGCGGGCGGCTCGGCTGGCGGCGCGGGCGGCTCGGGCGGCGGGGCGGGCGGCTCGGCTGGCGGCGCGGGCGGCTCGGGCAGTGGGGCGGGCGGCTCGGGCGGCGGGGCTGGCGGGGCGGGCGGCTCGGGTGGCGGGACTGGCGGCGGCGGGGCTGGCGGCACGCCCGGTTCAGCCGGTTCGCCTTCCGCCGGGCAGTCGGCGGCCTTGAATCTGACTGCGACCTCGTAGTCGCTTTGGCTCCCGCCCGGGTTGGCATTGACGAAGTCCGCGCTCATCCCGTTACCACCCGTTTTGAACTTGGCGGGCTCTCCGGTGGGGGTCACCCTGATCTCGTGAATCTGCCCCGGAGCCGTCACAGTGTGGGTGCCGGGAGGCACGGGCTTACGCCCCACCCCTTCGTCATTGCTTTGCGGATCGGCCCCGGTCGTGATGGAAACACCGTCGATCCGGACGGTCACACCCCCCTTGACGGCGGCGGGTCCTTCATTGGTGCAGGACTCCGTGGTGATCACCTTGACCCGCAGCGCGGTGCCCTGCGGCTGGTTCCCGGGTGGCGGTGGCGCCGGTGCTGGCTCTCTGCCGGGAGGTGGCGGGGGCGCCGGCTCATCGCCGGGCGGTGGCGCCGGTGCTGGCTCTCTGCCGGGAGGTGGCGGGGGTGCCGGGCCACCACCAGGTGGCGGGGGCTCGACCCCGCCCTGCGGCTCCTGACCACCCGGCTGTTGCTGTTGCTGCTGCTGGTTCCCTGCCGTGTCGGGTGTGCCGCCGGTGTTGCTCAATGCGTAGCCTCCGGCAGCCAGCACCGCGGCTATCCCGAGACCAGCAAGGACCGCAGGCCAGCTGAGACCGGTGAAGAAGGCGCCGATGGCCGTGAGTGCGGCGCGCCCCCAGCCGAGAGTGAAAGTGATGGCGCCGCCGATCAAGGCCATGAGGTTGTGAAAACCGACTCTCGGGGGCCAGAGGCCCTTCAGGGCGTCTGTGATGGTGCGCCCTTGTAGCCCAAGTTGGTATTTTTTCTCGTACAGCCGGGCCCCGCTCTTGACCCACTCGGTCACTTTGCTTTCGATGCTCTTGTAGGTGTCGATCACTCGACTCAGGAAGCCCGGTCCTTCCGGACCCGGCTGGTCCGGCTGCGTGGTCATGATGGCTCCTTGCTCGGCTGGTTCACGGCGGTCCGCCGCGTCCGGGGTTGCCACAGCCTCGCCCCGTTCGGCGCTCGGACCCTGATGGTGGTCAAGGCGGTCCCCCCGTCCCGGGGCTGGGACAGCTGCCGTCGGTCCTCTCGAAGCGCACCGCGACCTCGTAGTCGCTCGCAGTTTCCGGAACGTCGTCGGGGATCGGCTCGAAGACGACTTCCGACTCGTTCGGCCCGCGGACGCCCGAGCCCGTGCCGACGGTGAGGGCCACGTTGACCGAGATCACGGGCGGCGGTGTGCCGGTCACCTGGTGCTGCCCAGGGGGGATCGTGCCGCTGCCCGTGCCGTCCGGGCCGGTCTTGATCTCGGTGTTGCCGATGCGGACGGTGGCGTCCGGCTTGGGTTCGGCGGCGCCCGCGTCGCTGCACGCCTGCGTGGTGACCACCTTGATCCGAAGCTGGCGGGCGGTGTCCGTGGGCTGGACCGTCGGCGGGGGCGCCGGGCGCTGTGGACTGCCGGGCGGCGTCGTCGGTGTGGGCGGCGCCGTCGGAGTTGTGGGAGTCGGCGTCGTCGGCGTCCCCGGCGTCGTCGGCGTCCCCGGTGGGCTGGTGGGTGGAGGGGGTGGTGGGGGCGGTGGGGGCGCGTCCCTGTCGGTGGACCCGGTGCTGGTCACCGGCCGGACGATCCCGCGCCCGGTGTTCACGTCTCGGAGCACCAGGGACTGCAGCGGCTGGGCGGCCGGGACCACCACGACCACCGTCACGGGCTGGAACGTTGGCCAGCGCTGACCGCTGTAGGCCGGCTTCTTCTTGACCGGCGTCGGCGGGATCAGCGGATTGCCGCAGGCGCAGCGCACACGCGGTACCCCGTACCGGTCCACCAGGACCGCGGTGCCCGTCTGCAGGACCGCCTGGTACGGCACCGCCCGGGCGCCGCGGAAGCTGTGGTTGGTGACCCGGGTGTCCGTGACAAGCAGCACGGGGGTCAGCGTCGCGACGTATCGGGGGATGTCCGCTGAGGTGAAGCCGAGGGTCCCTGCCCAGGCCTGGCCCTTGGTGGGGTTCTGGGCCAGGAAGTCCACCATGCGACGGGAGTCGCACTGGGACACCTTCCTGGTGCCGCCGAACAGACCGGGTTCCCCTCCCCGCCGACTGGCGAGAACGGTCCCCCTACCGGTGTCCGCGGGGGGAGGCCGCGCGCCCCCGGTGGTGGTGGGTGTGGGGGAGCCGGCCGCGACCGACGAGGTGAACGGGTCGGGGCCCGCCTCCGCGGCGGGCTGCAGAAGGATCTCCCCCTTCTGCTCCTGGCCCTGCCTCGTCTGGAAGAACAGAACGCCCGCCACAATCAACGAGACGACGCCGATCAAGACTTTGATCACGTTCGCCTTGCTCCGACGCGGGCCCGCAGGGGGCCCCTCTCCCGGCGGCGGCGTCTCAGGCGGTAGGCCGGATGGTGGCCAGAACGGTGGACCGGACGGGGGTCCGGCCCGAAGCGGATCGGACATGAGCTGTGACCCCGGTGGGCAATCTATTCACGTCACACCTCGCCCCCACTATTCACGTTTCTCCCCTATCCGCGACATGTCAAGTCGTCGCCGAGCGTCGGGGGGTTCGCGTTGCCTGGCCGGATCTAGAATCGAATATGTGTCCGAAAATCTGCCTCGTCTGGAGCTGCTCCGGTTCCTCCGCCGTGTCCAGGAGCAGCAGCTCCAGCAGACGGACCGGTGGATCGTGCAGGAGGAGCAGCACGCAGCCGAGCAGGCGCGCGCCGAGCGTCTCCAGCCGCCGAAGGATCCGGGCTGGTGCGTGTCGTACGGCATCGGCGCCGATCGGCGGCCCATCGAGGTGCACATCGGGGACTGCGGCATGGCCAAGCACCGCAAGGTGGTCAGTCAGGAGGATGCGCGGCGGGCGATCGGCGAGGGTGTCGAGGCGTGCCAGTTCTGCCGGCCGGATACGGCGCTGGGGCTGCTGTGACTGCCGATGTGACGCAGGCTGGAGGCATGGCCGGACCACTGCCTGTGATCGTCTACCCGCCATCGCCGACGGGCGGCCGACGCGTGCGTGTGGATGGGGAGATCCTCGGCCTCGCCCACGATCTGAAGGACGTGGCTGAGTTCCTGCGCCGAGCTGGACTCGAAGGCCTTGACGAGGACGACGTCGCCCGCTCCGAGATCATCGAGTGGCGGGGCGGCGGCCCGCATGTGTGGGCCGAGTCGCCGCCCTGACCGGGGCCGCCCTGACCGGGTTTTCCACAGGGGTCGCCTACGCTCGCCGAACGCGGGGGCATGGCCACCGCCGTCGCCGTGTCCGCGTTCGCCCGACGGTGCTGGATCACCAACGTGACGTAACTCGGCGGGATCGAGGTGAGGGACACGGGGTGGGCCGGTAGGAGCGATCGCCACGTCTTTTGCGGACGCGCTCCGCACCCACCGGACAGGCCGTCAGAAATCGGGCGGCAGGGTCCCCCAATTAACTATCGACGATGTGTTGATTCCAAACGCGGTCGGATTAAACCCGCAGCGGAAGTTGATGAAGTGCGTTACCCCGTGGAAGTCCTTCTCGCTGGAAGCGGAGTAGGGGTAAGCGCACGCGTCAACAGACCGGATGGCGTTGTCCCAGTTGAGGAACCCCCTGCGAGGAATGGCAGACAGATCGCTGCGATGCTTTCCGGGACGTGTGCGCAGTACTTCACCCCGAAGATTTGGGAGGTCCCAGCATTCCAACGTCTGGGGTGCTGGTGCGTCTTCCGGAAGGCAGCCGATTGCGCGCTCCTCCATGTGCCAACGAAATTCGGCACTGTCCGCCATTCTTTGCGCCTCGGCCAACATCTCTTTACCGTCAGTGAAGGCCGCAAGAGCGAAGGCTCCGCCGTATACCACCGGCGTGACGTACAGATTTCCGGGGTACTCCTTGTTCATGCGCTCAAGGTCTTCGACGAGTTCTCCGTTGAGGACCAGGGGTACGGTCGGCATGTACGGCTGCTGTCGCTTGATCGGTTCATCTCGCCGGGCCCACAGCGATCGGAACTCTTCAGATGCCAGAGGCAAACCGACGTCGCCTCTTGAATCCGCTGCGTAAGTCGAGTGGCAGGCCAATGTGACCATCTCCCTCATGGAAAGCGACAAGCCGGGCGACCTCCGCGGAAGTATGCATCCCCGAAGCGGCACAGTCACCCAGCAACGAAAGGTCAGAGTCGCAACTGAACAACCATCTCCGAGAGGGAATGCGCGCAACGCTGAAGAGAGTCAGGCCCCCGAGTTGTGGCGGTCGGCATGAGAACCAGTCGACCGCGGAGGATAGTTCAACCCGACAGATCATGGGTGGACTTCTCTCGGCTTTCGAGCCTACGCTCCCCATTTCGCGATGTCGATTCGGCAAGTCTCGCCATGCTCCGCGGGCTTGTCCGCAACCCGAGGTCTGGGATCCGGTTGGGCGGGGTAGTTGTCACGCGGCAATTACACCCCGCTCGGTCCACAGCGCACCGCAGGCCTTACAGCGGGCGACCGGACGTGCGCCGGCCCCGCCGTACACCTCGATCGTGCCGCCGCACTGGCACGGGTCAAAGCACTGGCGGACCGCCCGGGGGCGGGGCGCCGACGTTCGCAGCTTCTCGTGCGGTCCTCTCAGATGCGCGCATGTCGGCGGCGTCGCTCTTCTTTAGGACAAAGATCTTCACCAGAGCGAGCATGCTGGGCCCGCACAGGCCTGCGGCCAGCCACGCGTTGTCGGGAGCGACATAGATACCGCTGCCGAGCATGACGATGGACGCAACCATGCCCGCGATGAGAGTTGCTATGCGATAGGTATGTTGGCGCTTATTGTCCGCTTCCAGCGCTACGCGTTCTGCGTCCGCTTGAGCGGCCGCTGCCCTCCGCGCCTCGGCTGCCTCCTCGGCTGCCTCCTTTCGGGCTGCTGCTGCCTCCTCGGCTGCCTCCTTTCGGGCTGCTGCTGCCTCCTTTCGGGTTGCTGCTGCCTCCTGAAAATCCAGCTGACGGAGACGGACTTGGTGCTCACGTTTGAGAATGGGTTCCAGCGCCTTCAGGGATACTTCAAGTTTCTCGGGTCCTCCCAGGGCGGCGCCCCATTGGGCGGCGACGCTCATGCCCGCGGCGATGAACGGGTCCGCCCCGGGAACAGTGGGGCGGTGGTCATCAAGGCTCATGCCTGCGCACCTCCGTCTCCACTGCCGACCGGGGCAAAGTCCTGTTCGGTTGGTGATGGGGGCGGTCCGAGCCGGAGGAACAGCGCGGCGAGAGCGTGGTTCATCGTGGCGACCGCAGGCGCAATGTCCTCGGCGTCGAAGGTGTCCGGGGGGTCAGGGAAGTCCTCCCCGCGCCACGAATTGTCCCAGAGCATCGCCCGACGACGAGCGATCTCAGTTTCCTCGTGAGCCTCGCGAAGAAGTCTGACAAGGTCCAGAATCCGCTCCGGCGACACGCTCTCCATGTCGACGAACGGAGAATTTTGCAGTCTTTCGCCGCTGGCGCTGTCCTCGATCCGGCGGCGGGCGTCCACGGCGAGGGCGTCGTTCGACTGTTCGAAGGCGTCCCGGCCATAGTCGGTGAGTGCGAACAGCTGGGCGCTATCCAGCCCACTGGCCTCGACCACACTCTCGAAGACCAGCTGGTCGAGATGGCGGCGAACGCTGCTTGGGGTCAGACCGAGGCGCCTCGCGAGATCGGCGACGGTGGACGGCCCAGAATCCAGGATGGACCGCACGACACGGTTGCGCGTGGACCGCTCCCAGGTCGCGTACTCCTCCGGAGGGGCCTCCCCAGTATTGTCCTCGGGGTCAAAGAATGAGGGGCGCTCACGACGCGTTAACGAGCCCACGCCCCGCCACGGACTGACGGGGCGCCCTTGGTTAGAAGGGTCAACTGGCTCATTCCGCGGACTGAGTTGGCGCTCCTGGCTAGAAGAGTCATCTGTCTCCTCCAAGGGACCGTCACCGATCCTGCGGAGGCTGTCCATCAGCTCTTGGTTCACCGGGCCACGGTTGGACGGTAGATGAGTGAGCGCGAAGACAAGATCCCCAAGTCTGGGGTTCGTCGCATGCTCGCTGGCCCGCAGCAGATCGGCTTGCCGAGGACCCCAGCCCTGATCCAGAGCTCGGATCTCTCGTGCCCAGGCATCGACTTCTGCCGTCACGACCACTGGCGATACGTCGCCTTGGAGGATCGCGCGCGTTCGAACGAGCCGACTCTTCCAGTCGTCCCGGTCCCGGTCTCTACTGCTGGCTTCCCGCGCCATATAGGCGAGGACGGCGGCGAGCTTTTCCGCGTCCCTTTCCCAACCGCCGGACTGATCGTGGGCTGCTTTGACGATGAATAAGCCGAACCGGCGTGCTGCCTCGTCCACGACTCCCCCTCTTGCTTGCCGGTTCGACCGTAGCGATGGACGCCAACTACGGGGAGGGCTTTGGCGTGATCTGTGCCAAGCCGCCCTCCAGAGCGCTGGTTGGGGGGACGAGAGTGGCGAGTGGTGGCTATGCGGCGATGACGCCTTCCTCGGTCCACAGTGCGCCACAACCCTGGCAGCGTGCGCATGGGGTGGCGCCAGCCCCGCCGTACACCACGATCCGGCCGCCGCACGCGCACGTGTGCTCGTCACTGAGCTCCTTGCACCCGTCGGCGACGTCGAGGACAGCCTCGATCCGGGTGACGGCTTCGCGCGCGACGTGAACATGCTCGGCGCAGGCTTCACCGGGGCGTTCGGATGACCGGGCCCTTCCCGCAGGTCGCCCGCGTCGCGGCCGGGAGCGCAGTCCTCACCCGCCGCCATGGGCGGTGGCTGTTGGCAGGCGGCTGGAAGTCCGCCATCGGCCGTGTGCTCGGCTCGGTCATGGCCGCCTGGATGCTCGGCGGCTGCGCCATCGCAACTCCCGTCACCTGGTGGGTGGCTGTCTTCACGTGGGTGGTGGCCGCGTACCGGGTGTCCGATTCGTCTGCCACTCCCCCACCGCTTCCCCCTGGCCTCGATTCGGATGAATACGCAGGTGAGACAGAGGAAGTTGACCGCGTCGAGTGGGGCTCGGAAGGGGTTAGGTGCACCATCCACACAGTGCGTCGGGGGGTGAACGAGCCGTGATCCGACGCCTGTTGATCGCCGCTGCCGATTTCGCGTACTGCGAGGTCTGCGGCTGGTGGTACCCACCGCACAGCCACTGACGAATCCTCCCGCAGAAGCACCCGCACGGTCGAGCCCCGCCGCTGTCGTCCCTCGCGGCGGGGCTCACGACACATTCGCGAGTCATCCGAGGGGCTTGCCAACCTTCCGCCCCTGCCCCGAAACATTGACGAACGGGCGCATCTGCGCTCTTGAGATCCCGCGTTCTTGACAGATCCTGTCCACTTCCTCTTCCCCGAGGTACCAGCTCACCTCGGCGTACGGATCGAGCCGGTGGGGCAGCGGCTCAACGCCTGGCAGTGGAGCACTGATGGATGACGTCGTCACGTCGTCGGGCAGCAGCAGTCCCCAGTTTGTGATCGACGCGGGCGCTCGGCCGCGATTGGTGGCAGCCACTGCAAGGTAATGCCCGGGGGCAACTGCGCCTGCAATGACGGCAATGACGTAGTGCCGCTTCACCTTGATCACCGGCCCGGTTCTGAGCCAGGACACCACCTGCCAGCCGAGGGATGTGAGGCTGACGACGAGCGCGCAGATTGATAGGACTGTGGCTGTCATAAGCGGAGCGTAGTTCTCTCGCGAGGTATGAGAGCCCGCACGGCAGGTGAAAGGAGGCGTCGGAGCGCGCATCGTCCGGCAGCCGTCAGGTACAAGACAGTTGCCAAGATAGCGAATGAACGCTGGAGGTAGGCGTCTGATCAGGCTTCCGGAGCGATTGTCAGTGGGGCGCTCTAGGCTCTGCACCGTTTGGGAGATCGGTATCTGCTGTCCCGTCCCGATCGATGCTGAGGCTTCGGAGAGTGAGTGGTGTGCGACTGAGGTTAGCTGTCACAACAATGGCCTCTGAGCTGCCCTGGGCGGCTGTTCTGGCACCGGGGCGTGGCCTTGTCTACGACGTACTGGCCCGTACAGCCCCCGAGTTAGGCAGACAACTCCACGAGAAGGGTGCCGGGGTGCACGGCATGGTGCCGTTCGGCCACAGCGCCCCAGTGTTCGCCTCGGCGCCGCGCAAGTCGGGTCGTTACGCGGCTGGCGGACGCGGTGTGGTGGAGTTCGGCAGCCCGATGCCGGAGGTGATGGAAGCGCTGGGCCGGGGCTTCGCCGGGCGAGACGTGCTTGACTGGGGCGGCGTCGCGCTCCGGCTGACCGGTGTCACGGCGCTCACCCCTCCGGACTTCACTTTCGGCCGGGCCATTCTGCGTACGACGACGCCGGTAGTGATGAAGGGCTCCGGACGCGGCGAGGACGGTGTTCGTACCACCCGGCAGGACTGGCTGTTGCCGACCGAGCCGCAGTGGGCCGGATATTTCCAGGGCAACCTTCGCCGTAAGGCCGAGACCCTGGGGCTTGCCCCGGATGTGGAGCTGGAGTCCGTCACCTGGATCGGACCGAAGCGGTCGTTCAGCGTAGGCCAGGGACTGAAGCCCGGCGCCGCTGTGGAGGTGAAACTGGCCGGTCCTCCGGAGACCCTGCAAGCCCTGTGGAGCTGGGGACTCGGCCAGGCGAACGCAGCTGGCTTCGGATGGGTAGCCGCGTGAACGCCGCGCCCGATCTGGGCGCGCAGTCCCGGCTGGTACTCACCGCGCATCCGCTGCAGCGGATCGGGGCGTACGCGATCACCGCGCTGGCCGAGGACAATCGTCCGGAGGATCTGACACCAGAGGGCTTCGACAGAGCGGTTGAGCAGATCACCCAGCACGCCATCCACGCGGCTTTGGTTCGGGACAGCAAGGGTGCTAACGGATTCTGGCTGAAGGCCAGTTACTCCTTCTTCCCCAACGCGCCGATGAACCACCCGGGGAACGGCAAGAAGACCGACGATGCCGTACGGGACGCGATCTGTATCTGGCGCCGCATGCCCGACCCGGCCTCCTGGCCCGAGGCTAGCTGCGTCCTGTGCGGTCGTCAGGCTGTCGGGTTCTTCGGGAAGCTCGATGTCGCGTTGGCGGAGAGTGAGGCGTATCGGAACACCACCCCTCGCGGGCACGCGGGGATGGCCCTGTGCCACCCATGCCGGGCCAGCTTCCACGCGCTTCCGTACGGAAGTCAGTTGACCGGCGGTTCCTCTATCGCTGTGCACAGTTGGGACGAGCGTTTCCTCAAGCGCATCGCAACGCGTCAGGTTGAGCGCAACCTGCCTCTCGCGGAGACCGGCGATCCCGGACGGCGTCAGACCGATGTCCGCGAGGTCGTGGCGCTGACCGCTCTGCGGCACTACGGCGACAGGGTCACTGCCGGGGTGGAGTTGCTGGTCTTCAACAACAACAACCGGGGCCAGGCCCTGGAGCAGTACAGCCTGGAACAGCCCCTGGCCGAGTGGTTGCGGCGCACCTCGCGCGACTCCGATCTGCGGCGCGGATTCACCGACCTGCTGCGTGCCCACGCCACCAAAGCCGACGCCGGTGTGGTGGGCCTGGCCCGCAATGCTTTCCGGGAGCCCGCGCGGATCCTGAGCAGCGGTGTGCGCCGCCTGGACCGGCTGGTGACCGGTATGGCCCCCGACCGCGAGCGGGTGGCCAACCTGGTGGCTCTGCTCGACTCCTTCGTCACCGAGGTGATGCTGATGAACGAGAAAGACCTGTCCGAGATCAGGGCGACCGCCAGCAGGATCGCGAGCCTGCTCAGCGAGGAGACCTCCCGCGGCAAGCTCAACACATTCAAAACCTACCTCAAGGACGTGCCCAGGCTGCGGAGGTGGCTGATCGGCGAGGGGGTGGGGTGGGCTATCCGGCCGCCCGAGGGTTCCAAGGGACCGTTGGTGACCGAGCGGGCCTTCGTCCTGCTCTTCGCTCCCGGATCGGACAACCCGGCCTGGTTTCACCGGGAGCTGCTGCTGGTCGGGGTCCTGGAGGAACTGTCCCGCCTCGGCTGGCCCAAGGACGTCATGGATGACGGGGGCGACGACGAACTCGACGCTCTCGACCGGAAGTTCATCACCGACGAAGCGGAGGACAAGCAGTGAGTTTTCTGGTGGGCAAGATCGTGCTGGATGTGGTCGCAGGTGCTCCCAACAACGGGGAGGGCGACGACAACACCGGCCGGATCAAAAAGCTCAGGGTCGGGCGCGAGGAATACCCGTACGTCTCCGCGCAGGCATTCCGCCGGTGGGTGCGCGACTCGCTGCCGCTCGAGGAGTCTCGCTCGGCGGTCACCCGCATCGGCAAGGGGGCCAAGCAGCAGGCGTACACCGCGGGTCGCCCCGACCGGCACCTGGACGACGACCTCTTTGGCTACATGGTCGCGGTGAAGAAGGAGAACTATCAGCGTGACACCGTGTTGGCCACCGGCACACTGGTCTCTGTGGTTCCGCAACGCCCCACCATGGACTTCGGCACGATGAGCCGGGACTTCCCGGTCGGCGAGCACCCCGTCATCCACTCCCACGAGCTCTACAGCGCCACCCTCGCCGGGGATCTGCTGCTGGACCTGCCGCGCGCCGGGGTCTTCGAGACCGACGGCAACGGCCTGCGGGTGGCCATCAGCCAGACCGTCGCCGAGGAGGCCCAGGCCGCCGGCGCGGAGGCCACCACACTGCGCGGCACCGCAGCTGTCCGGTTGCCGCTCGCGGAGCGCCGCCGCCGGATCGCCACCCTGCTGCAGACCCTGGCCTCTGTACGTGGCGGCGCCAAGCAGGCGCTGCACTACGGGGACCGCACGCCTTCACTGGTCCTGCTCGCTCCCCTCAAGGGCGGCGTCAACCCGTTCACTCGCGTCCTGGGCGCCCGCGACGGGAAGCCGGTCTTTCTCCCCGACGTACTGCGCGAGGAGCTCCATGCCTGGAGTGATGAGTTGGAGGACGGCCCGGTGCTGCTCGGCTGGGCCCCCGGCTTCCTCGGCGAGCAGCGTGAGCAGGTCCGAGGAGAACTCAAGGATCTGATCGACGAGGGCCGTCTGCTCCTGGAACACCCGCGCCTGCTGCTGAACCAGTTGGCCGAACAGATCCAGCAGGGTGACCACGACGCGTGGTTCGAGGACCCCACGGCATGACCGCTACGGACACCACGGCGCTGGAGGTCACCCTCACCGCGCCCGTCGTCTCCTTCCGCAACCCCCTGTACGCCGGGGTGCAGGTCACCCTGCCGTGCCCGCCACCGGCCACCGTCGGCGGCCTGCTCGCCGCCGCGGCCGGCGGATGGCCACGGGTGGATCCGGGGCTGCGCTTCGCCATGGCCTTCCGCGCCGGCAGCAAGGGAGTGGACTACGAGACCTACCACCCTCTGGACGCTTCCGGGAAGAAGGCATCTCCCACCCCGCGCAACCGCGAGTTCCTCACCGACGCCGTACTGACGGTGTGGCTGCTCGACGAGCCCGAAGCCTGGCAGCGCAGGCTACGCCGACCGGTGTGGCCGCTTCGGCTGGGCCGCAGCCAGGACCTGGTCGGCATCCGTATGGAGCGCATCTCGCTCCGTACGACGCCCGGAGCACAGCGTTCCGCGGTCGTGCCAGACGGGGCTGGTACGGCGGGCACGTTGCTGCGGCTGCCCACCGCGATCGCGCTCGGCCGGGACCGTACCCAATGGGACGCCTACCGGTTCGACTCCTCCGGACGCTCCGAACACCCCGTCACCGGCAGTCGGTCGACAACCGACGGGCAAGCCGTAACCCTGCTGCCCACCTCCCATCCCGATACCGGCCTGCGCTTCTGACAGACCTGTCCCAGCCCCGGCCCGTGCCACAGAGACGGATCACCCTCGCGATGACGGACATCCTGTCCACGCTGCGGGCCAAGAGCGCCCAACGGCAGCGCCCAGCGGAACTCCTCACCACCCACCTCGCGTACACCCGCGCCGCCGCAGCCCAGCTGCGGCGGCGTGTGGGTCGGCTGAACGCGGCAGAGGAAATCTTCGACGGCAGCTTCTGGACGGCCGTGGAACTCGCCGGCCTCACCCACGACGGAGGCAAGGTCCCCGAGGGCTTCCAGAAGATGCTCACCGGCCGGATCCGCAGCTGGGGCGAGCGCCACGAAGTCGCCTCACTTGGCTTCCTGCCCTCCCTCATCAACGACCCCGACCTCCTGTCGTGGGTGGCCACCGCGGTCGCCACCCACCACCGCGCGCTCACCGGCCAGACCGGACACGACCTGGAGACCCTCTACGGAAGCGTCACCGCTACAGAACTCGCTGACCGCTTCGGCACGGTCGACCCGCGTGCTGTCGCGGCTCTGGAGGCATGGCTGCGTGAAACCGCCAGGCGGGCGGGGCTGCCGGTGACAGCCTCCCAGGACCATGACGACCTCACCACCGTCCAGTTGGTGACCTCCGCCCACCAAATGCTGGGGGAGGTCCTCGACCGCTGGGCCGACCGCGTGGGCCGCACGGAGGGCCTAGCCGCCGTGCTCCTGCAGGGCGCCGTCACCCTGGCCGACCACCTCTCCTCCGCCCACCAGGCCCTGTCCACTGTCCAGCCGCTGGACGCCACCTTCCGCCTCCTGCTGGAGAAGCAGTTCGCCGACCGCGGCAGGACACTGCGCAAGCACCAACTCCAGGCCGCGGACATCACCGAACACCTTCTGCTGCGCGGGCCGACCGGCAGCGGAAAGACCGAAGCCGCCCTGCTCTGGGCTGCCCGCCAAGTCGCCGCTCTGGCGGCGGCCGACGGCGGGGCGCCGCGCGTCTTCTTCACTCTCCCGTACCTGTCCTCCATCAACGCCATGGCCAAACGGCTGGGCGAGACACTCGGCGACCCCACGGCGGTCGGTGTCGCCCACTCCCGCGCCGCCTCGTACCACCTCGCCGCAGCGATCTCCGCGGAAGACGGGGACGAGGAGCACGAGGACGGCTCCCCGTGCCGTGTCGACGCCGCCACCAAGGCTCTGTCACGCGCCGCGGCCACCAAGCTGTTCCACGAAAGCGTCCGCGTCGGCACCCCTTACCAGCTGCTGCGGGCTGCCCTGGCCGGTCCAGCGCACTCCGGCATCCTGGTCGACGCGGCGAACTCCGTCTTCATCCTGGACGAGCTGCACGCCTACGATGCCCGCCGACTCGGCTACATCCTGGCCAGCGCCCGGCTGTGGGAGCGCCTCGGCGGGCGGATCGCCGTCCTGTCCGCGACCCTGCCGGGTGTCCTGGCCAGCCTGTTCGAGGAGACCCTCACCGGACGGACTGCCCTGCTGGATACCCCCGACCTCGGCTTGCCGACCCGTCATCTCCTGCGCACCCGCAGCCACCACCTCACCGACCCCTCCGCGCTGGAGGAGATCCGCCTGCGACTGGCACAGGACGAGTCCGTCCTGGTCATCGCCAACAACGTCGCCCTTGCCCTGGAGTTGTACGAGGAGCTCGCCCCCGCCGTCCGGGCACGCCACGGCGACGACGCCGCGCTCCTGCTGCACTCGCGGTTCCGCAGAATGGACCGCTCCCGTATCGAGAAGAAGATTGCCCGCCGGTTCGGGACCGTAGCCCCGGATGCCCAGCACACCCGCCTCCCCGGCCTGCTGGTCGCCACCCAGGTCGTAGAGGTCAGCCTCGACGTCGACTTCGACGTCCTGTTCACCAGCGCGGCCCCGCTGGAGGCTCTGCTACAGCGCTTCGGCCGGATCAACCGCATCGGAGCCCGCCCGCCCGCCGACGTGATCGTCCACCACCCCGCCTGGACCGCCCGGCGCCGTCAAAGCGGCGAGTACGCCGACGGCATCTACCCACGCGAACCGGTCGAGAGCGCCTGGCACATCCTCACCCGCCACAAGGGCGGGGCCATCGACGAGTCGGACGCCACCGGCTGGCTGGACGAGGTGTACGCCACGGACTGGGGTGCCCAGTGGCGCAACGAGGTGCTAGAACGCCGCGACAGCTTCGACCGCGCCTTCCTGCAGTTCCGCTACCCCTTCGAGGACCGCACCGCACTGTCCGAGACCTTCGACGAACTCTTCGACGGCACCGAGGCCATCCTCGCTGAAGACCGCGACGACTACGCCGATGCCCTCGCCGAAGCCGGACACGACCACCAGTCCGCCGGCCGGCTCCTCGCCGACGAGTACCTCATCCCCATGCCCCACTGGGCCGGGTCGCTCACCCGCTACGAGGAAAACCTCAAGATCCGCATCGTCGACGGCGACTACGACCCCGACCACGGCCTGCTCGCCGTACGCGGACTGCCCCAGCAGACCTACCGGGCCGGGGAGGTCCTGTGATCGACGGTCCTCTTCGACCCTGTGAGGGGCCTCAACGTGTAGCCCGGGCTCTCTTTGCCCATGCGTGCCGTCCTCTTCGACCCTGTGAGGGGTCTCAACATGATGTTGACGGGGGCGCCGCGTCCGATGGCGACAGTCCTCATCGCCCCTGTGAGGGGTCTCAACGTGCCGCCGGTCGTGTCCGGGTCGTAGCAGATCACCAGTCCTCATCGACCCTGTGAGGGGTCTCAACATGCTTCCGGCAATGGACCCGGCACATCAGGACCTGGTCCTCATCGACCCTGTGAGGGGTCTCAACCTCTCATCGATGGCGGTTTCTATCTCCGCATCGAGAGTCCTCATCGACCCTATGAGGGGTCTCAACATCATGGCTTTGGGGTGGGCGGTCTGTTTCCGGATCAGGTCCTCATCGACCCTGTGAGGGGTCTCAACACGTCCCCGCCTATCTCGTCGACACGGAACACACCCAGTCCCCATCGACCCTGTGAGGGGTCTCAACTCGACGAGCCGGTCAGTGTGGTCCGCGAAATCCGGGCGTCCTCATCGATCCTGTGAGGGGTCTCAACCGGTAGCCGGTCTCGCGGGACTCCCGGACGAAGAACGTCCTTATCGACCCTGTGAGGGGTGCACAGTCATGGCGCGCCACGGCCCCCGAGGCGCGGACACGCGTACGCGCTTCGGGGGCCGTTCGCTGGCCTCGGCCTGCCTCATGACGGGGGACGAGTGGCAGACCGGGGCGGTCAAGGGGGTTAGGCGGTGGCTGGCGCCATACGAACGAGACGGCCCTTCCGGGTGGCCCCTCCGCAGGCCTCGCAGGAGACGATGACCACGCCCTGATAGATCATCGGAACCGTCTGCCGACCCCGGCACTCCCCACACGGGGTACCGCGGAGCGGCTGGATAGACCTGTGTGCCGCATCGACCTGGCCCGCGTCCATGGTCAGACAGCCACGACCGCGGCGGCCTGCTCCATCTCCTCGTCGCTGGCCATGAGGTCGTCGAACTCGCCGTCCTTGGCGCCCTCGATGAACTTCCGGATCTCGGCGCGGCTGAAGTACAGGACCGGACTGTTCGGGTCCTTGTCGTCCGAGAGAGCGACCATGCGGGTGCCGTCCGGGATGCTGTCGTGCGGGTGATCCTTCGCGTCCGGCGCCTCGGCGACGATGACGCAGTCCTTCAGGATCGGGTCAAGGTCGGTCCTGCTCGCCTTGCGCCAGTCCAGCCCGGGGGCATGCGAGTTCTGATACGAGACCGTGCCGCGGCCATTGCTGAGTGTGCCCATGAGTGGTGTCCTCTCTCGTGGAAGTGCTCGGTCCTTGCAATCCGCCCCGGCCGGGATTTCCTGGCCGGAGTTGTCGGCCGGGGCGGGGATCAATGGGGTGTACGTACTCGGCCGCGCGCCTTCTCAGCGGGCTCGTCGCTCTTGCCTTCAGCCGAGGCAGCGCGCGCAGAGATCAGGGGCACGACCACACCTCAACGTCCAGCACATGCACGCCCTGCCGGCCGACGGCCCGCCCGCACGAGACGGCACCGACGGTGAGCTGCTTGCCGCAGACGAAGCAGGCCCGGCCCGCGTACTGCTCCCACGAAAGGTCGCCCGCGTCCGGCACGGGCTGTCTCCGGCAGAGCTTCACAGCGCGGCGCGCCCGCGCTGCGGTGGTCACTTCGGCCCGGAGTTGGACTCACAGGGCCAAGTGCGCCCGGTGTACTCGTGCTCGTGGTCGCTCTGGTGGTCGGGGTCGTCGCGCGTGCAGAACGTCCGCGGCCGCTCCGGGTCGAGCTCTCCGCACCGCGTCATCGACTTGGCCGGGTACCGGGTCACATCCGTCAGCCGCGTCATGCCGCCACCGCCAGCACGGCCAGGCCGCGTTCCTTGCGGCACGGGGCGCAGGCGGACAGAGCGTACGGTGCGGCGCCTGACGGCCGCTCGACGATCTGGATCACCTCGGCCGTCGCGGACTCGCCGCCGTGCAAGTGGCAGAAGCCGGACTGTCCCGCTTCCGAGGCTCCCGAGGGGCGGGTTACTAGGTCCATGCTCTGGACCGTAGGAACGGCCGGCGGTGGCGCGCGCCACGATTGCGCGGGATTGCGCGAGCCGCGTGGGCGGTTGATCGGGGTTGCTCACACGGACTGGAGCTGAACCCGGGCCCGTGCAATCAGCCGGTGCGCTCGCGGCCCGTACGCCGCGGCCTCGTTGAGTCCGTCCCACACCCTGCCGTACAGCTCGACGTCCTCGGCCGAGTCATACGACAGCTCCGTGTTGATGGTCTCGACGATGACCCGCTCCTCATCGAAGATCCAGAAACCATGCTTCGGAGTCAGCGGCAGCGGCGCGCCGAGGGGCACGATGCCCAGCTCCACCGTGCTCATCCCGATCAGCCCAACGAGCCGGTCGAGCTGCCCGGCCATCACCTCACGGGGGCAGATCAGCGCATGCAACGCGCCCTCCCACACCAGCACGCGGAACAACTTGCCCGCCTCGTACAACACCTCCTGACGGCGCATGCGGGCATGCACGGCCTCCTCGGTGTCGCGAGGGGACCGCATCAACTCGGAATTCTTGACGAGCAAGTGCCGCGCGTAGCCCGGCGTCTGGAACAGGCCCGGGATGACGGTGGCCTCGTACCCGCGCATGGTGGCCGTGCGCTGGTACTCGACGACGTACCGGTCCTGCACGGAGCGGTGCCCCGCGGACAGCTGCCGGCGCCATGACCGCTGCTGGGACTCCAGCCCGCGGCGGCGGCTCTCCAGATCGGACGCCTGCGACGAGTCCGTGACGGCCGCCCACGCGGTGAGGTCGGCCGCGGTCGCGGTCTGCTTTCCGGTCTCCAGCCTCGACACCTTCGAGCGCTGCCAGCCGAGCCGCTCGGCCATGTCCTTGCCGCTCAGGCCCGCCTCGGCGCGCAGCTCGCGCAAGCGCGCGCCGAGGGCAACCCTCGCGCTCTGAAAGTCCGTGCTCACACGGACGAACGTACCTGCGCCCACACCTCAGCAGTAGGGACAGCAACGCGCCATGCTGCGTCCCTCACCCGGCACGCCGCGAGGACCTCGGCTTCGTCCTCGACAACCTCAACGCCGATCGTCGTGTCGGTGTCGTCGATGTGCATGCGGACCAGGATCTGGGAGTCGAACAGCCACAGATCAAAGTCCGGCAGCTCCAGCCGCTCAGCCTCGGACCGGGGCAGGACACGGATGTCCTCTCCCGCCTCGACGTTGCCTGCCGCGGTCGCCATGAGGAACCGCTGCCCGTCGGTCGGTGGTTCATCGATGATCCGCACGCGGGAGAACGTTGCGCCCTGCTCGGCCTTCGCGCGCACGTTGAGGTTCCACGGGTGGCCTGGTTCCGGCTGCGGGGTGATGCCGTGCATGAACGCCTGGAAGCGGGCGCCCTGCCGGTCGGAGGCGTAGCCGCGGCGGGTCTCCAGCCGGAACGCGGTGTGCTCGAACTCCGTGAACAGGTGGGTGATCTCCTCGAAGGGGATCAGCGGCGGCACGGTTACTCCTTCGGGGCGAAGCGGGTCAGCAGCTCGCGGGGGATGACGACAAACGTCTCATGCTCACCGACGTCGCGGAGCTGAGCAAGGTGCTCGGGGTCGGTCAGCTGGTCGCCCTGGACGACGATGTCGCCGGTCTCCTCGACCTCGTACAGGGTCGGGCAGTTCCCGTGCTCGGAGGTGGTGCCAATGAACCTGAGCCTCATGGGTGCTCCGTTTTCGCTGGGTGGAGCACCAGGATGGAGCCACCGGCAGTGGTGCGGGTGGCAGTTGCGCAAGATTGCGGGAGCCCGCGGGCGGACCGTGGATTGCGTGCAATGGACTATGAAGTCGTCAGGCGCCGTGATGGGCTGTGAGACAGGCCGTCATGGTTCCCGCCGGCGTCGTGAGCTCCGCGAGGAACGTCTGCCGGGTGTTCGGGTAGTACTCCTGGCAGACAGTCAGCGGCACTCCGCCCGTTTCAAGGTCGGTGCGGTCGACGAACGCATGGCACTGGTAGCCCGGTGCGCCTGCGCCGAGATAGCTGGCCGTGCCCGTGACCCATGCCGTGCCCTCCAGCGACAGGCAGCCTCCGGCCTCTACCAAGTCCGTGTTCTGCACGTAGATGTGCGCGACGGGAGCCGCTCCGCAGATGGTCTCGATGTCCGGGGTGTACATGGGCGACCCGAGGGCGCAGACGTCGGCCTTCGACTCGCAGAGACCCGGGCCGTCGGGCAACTTGTAGGAGACCGGGACGCAGCTTTTCTGGGAGCGCACCGTGGGATCTGATGTCTGAGTCGGAGGCGCAGTTGAGGGGGCGGTCTCCTGCTTAGCCGTCGGGCTGCTGGCGGGCGGCGAGCTCTCGGCGCGTGTGGCGCCGGCAGTGGTGGGGCTGGACCTTGGCAGGTCTGAAGCCTCGTTGTTGCGATTGCCAGGGTGGAACACCAGCGACAGGGAACACACGGCGACCAGGAGCACCCCGCCAGAAGCTGCCGTCATCGTCTTCCATGGGAACCGCCTGCGTTCCCTGATGATCGGGATGTTGTCGAGGGTGTCCCCGTTGTGAAACCGCTCAAGGTCCTCGTCAGGTCTTGGCGGTCGCTGTGGTGGCGTTGCGTTCACAGGTCCCCCCTGCGGTGATGAGGAGGCCAGGCTATGGCCAGAACGCCGTGCGCCCGGCCCCTTCGTGAGAAAGCCGGGCGACGAGGGCGGCAGAGGTCAGAAACGGCCGGGCTGAGGGAAGCGAGAGTGCGCCACGGAGTGCGCCACGGAAGCAGCAGACTGCTCCGCGTCCCGCAGGCGCAGGAGCTGCGGCAGCTGCCGAACCTCCTCCGGGACGCGTACGGGCCTGCACGCCTGCCGGGCATCACCTGAGGTGCCGCTGAGTTGGGCACGCAGCACAGTGACCTCATCGAGGTATCCGGCCGTGGTCAGGTGCTCACGTGCCCAATCGCGGATGGCGTGCCCCTCCGAGTTGTCCACGATCGCCGTGAGGGCACCTCGTTGGTGACCAGGGCACGTGTCGAGGGTGCGCTGATGTCCGCTGGTGTCGGCTCTGCATGTCCGTTCGCGGACGGGCCGTTGAGGTGGTCAAGTGCCGCTGCCCGCAACGCATCGAGGGCCGCAACGAATTCGGGCCGCACCTGGCCCCCGTCCGCGCGGTGACGGGCGAGCTGCGCGCGCAGGGCCAGCCATAGGGGTCGCAGACCTCGGCGGGCAGGAACACCCCGCCGGCCTCGAAGAGCTGGGCCGCGCCGTACGCACGATCTTCGCCTGCGACTACCTGGCCAGCCCCGACCTGCGTCGGGAGATCCACGGCGGCCTCCAGATCGTGGAGAACTGGAACAGCGCCAACACCGCGCTGCACTACGGCAAGGACGGCGCCCTGACCGGCCCGGACAAGGAACACGCCGAGACCTCGATGCTCGCCCTGCACCTGCTCCAGTCTGCGCTCGTCCACGTCAACACCCTGCTGTTGCAACAGGTCCTCGCCGAACCGGCCTGGGCCAAGAAGCTGTCCGACGAGGACCGGCGCGGTTTGACCGCGTTGTTCTGGTCGAACATCAACCCGTACGGCACCTTCCGCCTCGACATGGACAAGCGGCTCGAACTTGCGCCGGCCGTCAGGGTGCCCGGTCCGCGCCATGCGGTCGGTGACGCTGCCAGAACAGGCGATTCCTCATCATGACGACATGCGGCGCCCTGCCCGGAAGAGGTATACCGATGCGGCCGCCGGGACCAGCACGCTGGGGGCGACGAGAGTGAGCAGCCCCGGCTCGAGCGGCCCCGTTGTTGCTGCAGTGAAGGCTATGCCGACAAGCGCTATAGGGACCGGCTTTACCCTGGGGTCCTCTCATCGACCCTGTGAGGGGTCTCAACTCGAGTGGGCGCAGGCCGACCGGGCGGAGCGGGCCGGTCCTCTCATCGACCCTGCGAGGGGTCTCAACGAGTTCATGCGGACGTGGCCGCCCCAGGCGGAGCCGTGTCCTCTCATCGACCCTGTGAGGGGTCTCAACACCATGCGGTCCGCGTACATGCCGTGGGAGTGGTTGTGTCCTCATCGACCCTGTGAGGGGTCTCAACTTGGCGGGGCGGATGATGACGCGCTCAGGCGGCCACATGTCCTCATCGACCCTGTGAGGGGTCTCAACTCATCCCGAGCACATGGCTGCCGCACTCGGGCTCCGGTCCTCATCGACCCTATGAGGGGTCTCAACATGGCCCAGGACGCGAGGATGGGGGCGGTGATGATGGTCCTCATCGACCCTATGAGGGGTCTCAACATCATGGCCTTGGGGTGGGCGGTCTGTTTCCGGATCAGGTCCTCATCGACCCTGTGAGGGGTATCAACGCGACATGGCACCGGATCGCGGTGGCTGACTGGGCGTCCTCATCGACCCTGTGAGGGGTCTCAACCTCGATGTTGAGGCGGAGCGAGCGAAGATTGCCGCCGTCCTCATCGACCCTGCGAGGGGTCTCAACTAGACGTGCGCGAGGGTGATGAGCTGCCGGGCGTCCTGTCCTCATCGACCCTGTGAGGGGGTCTCCACCGTAAGGCGCAGGTTCGGCGCGCCACGGCCCCGAGGCGCGGACACGCGTACGCGCTTCGGGGGCCGTTCGCTGGCCTCGGCCTGCCCCATGACGGGGGACAAGTGGCAGACCGGGGCCAGGCAGCGAGACGCCCGTACTGCTCTGCCAACCGGGCGTCTCGCTTCCGTGCCCGCACGGCCCTATCGGAGTAGCGGGCGGGCACGGGGACGGGGTTAGGCGGTGGCTGGCGCCATACGAACGAGACGGCCCTTCCGGGTGGCCCCTCCGCAGGCCTCGCAGGAGACGATGACCACGCCCTGATAGATCATCGGAACCGTCTGCCGACCCCGGCACTCCCCACACGGGGTACCGCGGAGCGGCTGGATAGACCTGTGTGCCGCATCGACCTGGCCCGCGTCCATGGTCAGACAGCCACGACCGCGGCGGCCTGCTCCATCTCCTCGTCGCTGGCCATGAGGGCGTCGAACTCTCCGTCCCGGATGCCCTCGGCGAACTTCCGGATCTCGGCGCGGCTGAAGTACAGGACGGGCGAGTTGGGGTCCTTGTCGTCCGAGAGGGCGACCATGCGGGTGCCGTCCGGGATGCTGTCGTGCGGGTGATCCTTCGCGTCCGGCGCCTCGGCGAGGATGACGCAGTCCTTCAAGATCGGGTCCAGGTCGGTTCGGCTGGACTTGCGCCAGTCCAGGCCGGGGGCGTGGACGTTCTCGAACGACTTCGTGCCGTGTCCATTGCTGATGGTGCCCATGCGTGGTGTCCTCTCGTGGATGTGTTCTGCCTTGCAGTCCGCCCCGGCCGGGTCTCCTGGCCGGATGCATCGGCCGGGGCGGGGATCAATGGGGCTGCGGCCCTGACCTGCGGCCGCCTGGGTGGGGAGTTGCGTGACCGCTCACGGCCAGACAAGAAGGTGAACAAAGAACGCGCAGGCCGTGACGTACATGAGCACGGCAAGCCACTGCCTCATAACGACCGCACCTCGCGCTGTGCGGCCTTGTATGCCTGCCAGACCGTTTCGGCCGTGCTGCACCGGTTCCCCGTGGCACGGCACTCGTCGCACTTCGAGGCGTGCTCGATCCATTGGCGATAGGTGCCCTGCATCGCGGTCTCGACCGCGCTGATGGCGCTCATGAGGGGGCTCGACACGCCACCGAGATGGCTCTTCCACGGGGCTGCTGTCACAGCAGCCCTCCGGTTGATCGAGCGTTCGCCTGCGTCACGCCGAACGTCAGCCGCTCGCTGGGCGTGGCCGGGCGAAGGCCTTCCGCGTCCGCCTCCCACTCGCACCCACCCCCCGCCGGGCGGAGGAGCCAGCGACTCCCGACGTGGTCCATCACCTGACCCACCCGCCGGGTGCTCGTGTCCCAGACCAGATCATCGATGGCGGGCTCGCACCTGTCCGTTCGGGCGGTACCTTGTCGCATGTCGACTCCTTCGCAGTCGGCCACGCCCCCGGACCGTCGCGAGCGGTCGCGAGGGTCTGGCGTTGTCTCGGCTTCCACCGAGCGTGAGGCGACGTCCACCCGGCACACCCTCAACGTCATCACGGCCTGGCCCCTCGTCGTCGCCCTCGGATTCGTTGTTCCAGTAGCGTCGACCGAGGCGCTCAACTCCGGGATAACCGGCGGGGGTTACCGAGGCGGTAATACACTCGTTAACGCTCCAGTCAGGCGCACCCGTGTGCATAAGATCGCTCCGGAAGTCGGCCCATGGACGCCACCACCCCCGGCCCCCTTGCCGCCGAAGTCCTCGACAGGGACGACATCCGACGGGCGCTGGCTGAGCACGACTTCGCCGCCGTCTTCACCCTGGTCAAGAAGTGGGGCGGGCTCTCCCAGAACCGCATCGCGGTGTCCTGCGAGCTCACCCCTGGCAAGGTCAGCACAATCATCAGTGGCAGCCAGCGCGTCACCTCCTTCGACGTGGTGTGCCGGATCGCCGACGGACTCCGCATCCCCGGGAACTTGCTCGGCCTCGCGCCCCGGCCCTGGGAGACCCAGAAGCAGACAGAGCAGCACCCGCCAGAGCCGCCGGGTGAACGGCCAGCAGACGAGGTTCCGTGGCGGCCCGACGCCACCGTGGACCTGGCCTCACACCTGACGAGGAGCGATCTCGTGATGGACCGACGCGCTGTTACGCGCGCCCTGGCTGGAGCGGCGGTGACCGGTGCCGCGCTCCTCGACTCCCTTGAGGGATGGCTCCTGCCGGCTACCCCTGCTACCGGGCCGCGGCGTCGAGGGCGCCTGGGACTGCGGGAGATAGACGAGCTGGAAACGACCGCGCGCGCGTTCCGCCAGTGGGACCACCGGTACGGCGGAGGCCTGCGCCGAAAGGCCGTGCTCGGGCAGCTCAACGAAGTCGCCGGTGCCCTCGATGAGCACCAGGCCCCGGACGTCGAAACACGCCTGTACCGGATCATGGCGCAGCTCGCCGGGATCGCCGCCACAATGGCATGGGACTCGGGTTTGCAGCGGCGCGCGCAGGAGTACTACCGGCTTGCGCTGCGAGCCGCGCACGCCGGAGGCGATGCCGTGTTCGGCGCCAATGTCCTTGCGGGGATGGCCCGACAGATGCTCTACCGCGACCGGCCCGACGATGCGTTGCAGCTGATCAACCTCGCCCAGGAGGGAGCTCGCGACGTCATCGGTCCGCGCGTGCGGGCCATGCTCCACACCCGCGAGGCATGGGCGTACGCAGCACAGGGGCGTACCGCGGGGTTCCAGAGAGCAACCGCGTGGGCAGCGGAGGCGCTGGCTCATGCTGACGATGGCGGGGAAGAGCCGTACTGGATCGCCTATTTCGACGAGGCCGAACTCGCCGGGGTCACCGGAGGCCGGTTCCTCGATCTGGCCAGGAAGGACCCGCGCAAGCACGCTGACCGCGCCGCCGCCGAGATCCGCAGCGCACTTTTAGCCCGCGGCCCCGAGGCCGGCCGCTCGCACGCCCTCGACCGCATCGGCCTGGCCGAATGCCATTTCCTCGTCGGGGACGTCGCGGGCGCCGTAGAGGAGACTCACCGAGCGGTCGACGCCGCGCGGCTCACGCAGTCCGGCCGGGTACGCACGCAACTCAGCGAGCTCTACCCGTACACCGTGGGTCACGGCGCGTCGCGGTCCGTTCGGGAGGCGCGCGATAGTATCCGCGACCTGCTGTCGAGCTGAGGAGGTGCCGCATGGCGACGCTAGCCGTGACCGGGCACATGGACCTGACCGAGGGAAGCGTGCCGCTCGTCCGGGCAGCGCTGCGCGAACTGCTCCAGGCGCACAGAGAGGGCCTCGTGGGGGTGTCGTGCATCGCGGCTGGCAGCGACTCCCTCTTCGCTGAGGCGGTCGTCGAGGCCGGTGGCCGGCTGGTGGTGGTGATTCCGTCCGAGGACTATCGGGCAGCGAAGGTGAAGCCTGACCACGCGGTCGTGTTCGATCGCCTCGTCGCGTCCGCTGCCGAGGTTCTCGTCATTCCTCATGCGACCGCGAATCGCGAGGCATACGAGACGGCGAACAAGATGCTGTTGGAACGGGCGGATCGTCTGGTCGCGGTGTGGAACGGTGAGCCGCCGTCAGGCAAGGGCGGGGGTACCGCGGACGTGGTGATCGAGGCCCGTGAGGCTGGTATCCCTGTGGATGTGGTGTGGCCAGCCGGGGCAGCACGCCGCGCCTGACCCCGGACGCACGAACGCGTCCCTTCCCGGGCGGGGAGGGACGCCGGTCACATGGTGATGCAGCAGCGCCCGCGTCCTCGGGGCGAGGAGCCGGGCGCGGGCGTACGGCCGTCAGGACTTTGGCGGGTTGCCCTCGCGCCCCCACCGTGTCGCCCAGTACAGGTCACGGATGGGGATGTACGTCGCGTACGCCTGGTGTGCCTCACTCTGCGCGTCGCGCTCCACCTTGGTGAGGACCGGCGGTTCTCCGGCGCCGAGTGGCTTGGGGTCACCCATGATCTGCTGGAGTTCCGCGTGCGCCTTGCTGACACGGTTCAGAGCGGCTTTGTACTGCGCTTCGAGTGCTTCGAATGACTGACTCATGGCGAGACGATAGACGCGTCTGGCTGGCGGTGTGCGCGAGATGGCTCAACGCCCGGCCCCTCGCGTGAGGATGCCTGGCCCCGGGCGGCAGTTCATGCCGCGTCGTCACCGTGCGGTCCGCTCTGCGGCCGACGCTCGTCGAGCTGCACCAGGAGTGCCGCAGCGCGTGTGCTGCCTTGCCGTACGCCCTTGCGCAGGGTGGCACGCAACTTGTCCTCCTCGGCCTTCAGCGCGCGCTGATGGCGTACGGAGTTGCCCTCAGCCTGCGCGGCCTCCTTGGCGAGACGGTTGAGGGTGTCGGTCGCCTCGGTGACGATCGCGGTCATGCGAGGGATGAGCGCGGGGTCGTGGCGTACGCCTTCGCGGTGGAGGCGGGCCACGGCTCGGCGGAACTGGTCGCCGGCGGCGTTGAGTTCGGTTCGGCCCGGATAGCCGCCGCGGCGCTTGACGGGCTGTACGGCGGGGGTGGGGGTGGTGTCTGTCATGAGGGTCTCCGTGTGGTGTCGCGCGTGAGCAGGCGAATGTGCGCGGGGGGTCTGTAACCGGATGAGCGCGGTGGGTCAGGTCTGTCCGGCTGCGGCCCGGACGGTGTCGGGGATGCTGCTGATGGCGCCGGTGAGAACGGGGCATCCGTCGTCGTGGTGAATGATCAGGTGGGGGTTTCCGTGCCGGTCGTGTCGCACTTCGGTCTCGCTGTCGCAGTGGCCGCACTGGTAGTTGGAGAGGAGAGCGGCGATGAGAAGGGCGGGGCCGCCGACGATGTCGGAGCGCTCCGGGCCGTTGCTCATGGGGTCTCTCTTTCTGGTGGGGTGCACGGTTCCCCTCCTGTAAGGGGGGTGGGGAACGTGCACCTAAGGCGTGTGCGGGTGCGTGCACCCGTGCGTACGGCTGTGACCTGGCATGTTTCGCGGATCGTGCACCCGCGTACGGGGTGCGTGCGGGTGCACGGCTGAGGGAGTGCGTATACCCCTGCGTGCACCCCCGCGCGGTTCATGAGGCGTCCGCTCGGGCCAGGTAGTAGCGGGTGGGCTCGCCGGGGGTCTTCGGCTCGATGCGGGCCAGATGGCCGGAGTTGACGAGCTTGTCGAGCTTCCGGCGCGCCTTCATCTTCTGCGCCGGGGTGATCTTCTTCGTCTCGAAGATGGCCTCAGCGGCACCAGCGCTGGTGAGTCCGTGGACGCTTCCAAGGCCTGCGAGCTCTAGGAGGTCAGCGGAGTGCAGCACGGTCGTGAGGCCTGCCGCGTGGTCGTGTACGAGCTGGAACGGCCCCACTTCGTCCATGGGCTGCTTGAGGTGGCGGAACGAGACGACCGGGTCGCCTGCCTCACCCCAGAGCAGGACGACGGAGCCCGCGCCGGACGTGATCCAGGTCGAGCCGTAGATGTCCGCCATGGTGTTGGGCGCGGCCCCGTTGGGGCCCCGCTTCACGACGTGGTGGTTCTCCATGACCTGGACGCCTTCGGCCAAAGCCTTCTGCCGGGCGCGGTTGTATCCGGCGCCGACCGCATCGTCAGCAAGGCCGATTGCGGCGTCCTTGATGCTGTCGATGACGACCGTGTCGGCCTTCGCTCGGTCGCACATTGCCGCGAGGATGTCCGTGTGCCTCGCGAGGTCGAAGGGTGGCGGCCCCTCCCAGACGACGAGATGTTCGTTTAGGAACACGGGGTCGTCTTTCGCGAAGATGCGGTTGCCCGCACGGCGCGTCTGCGCTGGCCGGTCCATGGCGAGCAGCAACACCCTGCGGCCGGGTACGACCGGGTAGCCGAGCACGCCGTCTTGGAGGCCGAGGCGGGCCCGGATGATCTGGTGGGCCAAGGTGGTCTTGCCGACGCCCTGCGGAGCCGCGATGAGCAGCGCCTCGCCCTCGGCCCACAGGACATCGCTGCCCGCTCCCCAGACGGCCGGCGGCGTGTCCGGCACGTCGTGGAAGAACGCGCCACCAGCCTTGAAGGATGTCGACAGCGGCTGGTCCGCGACCGCGTCGGCGGTGTCTCCCTGCGGGGCCAGATCGCTCCAGTCGATCCCATCGGGAGCGGCCGGAACGGCGCCGAGCAGACTCACCACCGGATCGAGCGGCGGGCGCTCGGCCGGCGGCGCGTCTACTTCGTGGTGCGTGGTCAAGCTGCTCTCTCCTGACCGATGGGCTGGTTGTCCGGGCGGTCGATCTGTTCGCCGTTGGGCCCGCAGTGCCGGTACCAACCGGGGCGTCCGGGGATGGCGATGGGAGGCCAGCCGGGAGTAGCGACCACCGCCCGCGCGGCGGGTGCCTTGGTTCTGCGGGCCTGGACTTCGGCGTGTGTGGGGCGACGGGCAATGGAAGGAGCGACGCGGCGGGCGTACGCCTCGGCGTCCGCGGTGACGATGCGGTACCAGCGCTCGGGGTCCTCATCGAGGAGCTGGTCGAGCCATGCCTCACGCTCGGTGTGGCGGCGCCACTGCTCGGCGGCCGTGAGGATGGCGGCCGCGCGGCGGGGATCGGTCGCTCTGAGGGCCAGCCATGCGGCGCTGCCGTAGTCGGGGAAGTTCTCGACATCGAGTGCAGTCACCTGCGCGGAGGCCCACAGGGCGGTGACGTCGCCCGGGGTCACGCCGGAGGCCCCCGGCGCCGTGGTGGCGTCGGGGGCTCCGGGGCGGGCCTGGACCGTCACGCGCGGGCCTCGGCGGCGAGCAACTCGGCGAGGTGGTTCCGCGCCTTGCGCAGCTTGCCCAGGTGCGCGGCCGTGGCAGCGATCAGCTCGTCAGTCTGGTCAAGGTCGAACGTCTCCCACCTGCCGCCGCTCTCGAACTCCAGCTCCGGCCGACCCTCGTGCCACTGGACGATGGAGAACTCCATCACCCGCTGCCCTGCGGGGTCGGTGATGGCGTGCGCGGGGCCGTGGTGGATGTGCTCACGCGGGTCTGCGTGCGAGTCGGGGTCACCCGTGCACCAGGCTCGCCCGTCGGGGCAGGTGCTGTCTCCCGAGGGGACCGCAGCGGTCTGCGCCCGGTCCTGCTCCAGCGCGGCGAGGATTCGGCCGGCGGCCTCAGCGGGGCTGCCCAGCTGCTCGGCGAACCGCTCGAATTCCGTCTCGAACCGGGTGAGCGGCGACTCGGCGGCCTCGATCAGGGAGGCGGGCTGCGGCGGCAGTCCGGCGAGGAGCGGCAGCGTCTTGCCGGTCGGCGCGGTTGCGTCCGCGGGGATGGTGGTCGTAGCGTTCTGCATGAGGATGCTCCACTTCTGACGGCCGGGTTGCACCCCGGCCGTCTGTGTTTTCAGCTAGCGCGCTGACGGGTGTTCTCGTTGGGCGGCGTCGAGACGGGAATCTCGGCGCCGTTCTGGTGTCGTCGCTCGCGTCCGAGGCCGAGGAGAGCGAAGAGGCGGCGTACCTGGGTCTCGGTGAGCTCGCGGTCCGCGTAGACGTCGGAGATGGTCCGCTGGGCGGCCATCAGGCGGCATCCCGAAGCTCGCGGATGGCGTCCACGTATCGGTCCAGCAGCACCCCGCGGGGGGTGCGTGTGCCGGCCTCCCACTGCGAGATAGCTGCGCGAGTGACGCCGATGGCGTCGGCGAGTTCCTGCTGCGTCAGCCCGGCAGCGGCCCGAAGCTCCCGACGCTCACGAGGAGCGGGAAGCTCGCGCCGAATGCGCAGGCGGCTGCGGATGTGCTCCGCTGTTGCGTTCACGTGACCAGTATTGGGCCCACCCCGTCAGTTTGTCTACGAGGTGGGCTCAATCCGTCACTTCAATGTCGGGGTGAGCCCAATCCGGCCCAATTGGCTCACCGGCGTTGACCGCACGTGACGGAGAGTGCGACATTCTCAGGGTGAGTAGCCCCCAAGATGATCAGCAAGACGCCTCGGCGCCTGTCTTCCGCGGCAGCTCAAGAGCCACGGCCACAGCCCTGTTCCATCCGACCGCCGACGAGAAATCGGCAGGGGTGGTCGGTCACTTTCGGCGCTTGGGCGCTGGATGGACGGCCGCCGGCACCGTGGCGCGAGGTCCTCAGGGCCTGGTCATCACTCGGCTTGAGGTCATCCCGGGGCAGCCGGGCGAACCGATCGGCCCAAGCGTGACCTCTCGCCTCCTTCGTGATATCCCTGTTGGCGAAATCCTGGATGCTGCTCGCCAGTGGACGGCCATGAACGAGATTGCCAACACTGGACCGTGGGCCATCATGATCAATCCGCCAGAGCGGACGGCTGACGAGATCATTGCGGCGTCCACGACCTCAGACAAGCCCAGTCCCGGGCGCGCGGCACTGCCGGACGAGCTCCTGATGGCGGTGGCGGAGGGGTACATCGCCGAATCCGCACCGGGAAAGCCGCGAGGTGCCGTCAAAAGGCTGGCCGCAGTGCTCAAGCGCCCAGAAGAGACGGTCTCGCGTTGGGTAGCGCGTGCGCGAAAGGAAGGGTGGCTCGGGCCTGGAGCTGCTGGCCGCGAGGGCGCCGAGCCCGGGCCGCGACTGGCCGCGGCTCAGGCAGCCATGCGTGAGGCTGGGCAGAACGCCCCCGAGTGACGTCGGCCTAAGTTGCCGGATCGAGCGGGATGAGCCGCGCCGGGTCGAACCGGCGGGCCACGCCTTCTGCCATGGGCATCACCCGGTAGCCGGGCAGGATCGCGAGCAGCACCTCACGGCGGCCGGCAGGCTTCAACTCCGCCCAACCCGCCCGTACGTCCCCGGCGAGCAGCGCCCGCAGCACCCGTGGAGCCTGCGACGTGAGCAGCGCCTCCGACTCCTTCACCCGCGCGGCGATGATGCGCCGCGCCTCGGTGTACTCCTGGAGCCCCATCTCTCTGCGCGCCCACATGGCCGCCAACTCCTTTAGCTGTGCCTCGTCTTCGGCCAGCTCGGCGCGCGCCGCGTCGCTCGTCTCCGTGCTCGCGAGTGACCGCAGCCGCGCGAGGACGTCCCGCTTGCCGAGGAAGTCGAGCACCTGGTGCTCTACTTCCGCTTCGGCGTGCGCAGCATTGATGGTGATCTTCCCGCAGCCGCCCCGCGGCGTGGCACACCAGTACCGCGGGCCCCGGTTGCCCTGCCAACCGCACAGCGGGCGGTTGCACCGCGAGCAGATGAGGGCGCCGGTGAGCCACCGTACGAAGTCGTTGCGAGAGCCGCCGCCGCGCTCGTTGAGGCGGGCCTGCACGTCGTGCCAGGTCTCGCGGTCGATGATCGCGGACCATGAGGCGTCACCGATGATCTCGCCGCGGAACCGCCGGAGTCCGGTGATGCGGGGGCCCCGGAGGATCGAGGACACGGAGCGCGAGTTCCACTCCTCAGCTTTGGCCGGCTTGACGCCGCGGGCGTTGAGGTCGTCGCAGATCTCGTTCTGTGACCAGCCGTTGAGGACGCACGCCGCCATCCAGCGGATGACCTCGGCCTCGGGGTCGCAGACGGTCATGCCGTCGCGCTCGTACCCGTACGGGCGGAAGCCGCCGCCGCCTACCTTGCCCTCGGCCGCCAACTCCTCATGCTTGCGGGAGACACGGCGGGAGGTGTCCCGGCTGCTCTTGTTCGCGACGGCGCACATGATGCGAGCCATGGTGATATCGGCGTCGTTCGCGAGCCGCAGGGAGCCCGTGACGGACTCGACAGGCACACGGGGCCGACGGGACTCCACAACGTCGATCAGGTCCTCAAGGTCCCGAGGATCGCGGGCCACGCGGTCGAGGTCGTCGGCAATCAGGCCGTCGCACTCCCCCGACGCGAGCATGTCCAAGGCCGCGCGGAATCCGGGCCGTACGGTGCGCAGCGCGGTCGTGCCGTCGGGAAGCTTGATCTTGCGCCGCTTGAATGCCGAGGTGTCGTCCTCGGGAATCACCTTGGTGACGGTCCAGCCGAGACGCTTCGCGAGGGCGCGCCCGTCCTCCTCCTGGCGGCCAATGCCCTTGGAGAACTCGGCCCGAGCCGCCTCGACTTCGCTGGTCTGCTCGTCGTCCTCAGCCTTGCGGTAGCTGATGCGGAGCAGGAGTACGGCCCTTGTTGGCGTCATGTTCGATAGGTTACATTGCCAATGTCGGATCGCCGATCCCGTTGACCTCTCGGAGTTCGTCGACGGACCGGAAACCCCCGTGCTGGGTGCGGTAGTCGACGATGTGCTGGGCAAGCACGGGACCGACCCCGGGCAGGGTGTCGAGCTGCTCCACGGTCGCCGAGTTGAGGCTCACCGGCCCCGCCGGCTGAGCCCCTGCCGGACCCGGTGCACCCGGGCCCGATCCGGTGGCGGGCAACCCGGACGGTACGGCGACGCCCACCACCACCTGCTCTCCGTCCATGAGCACCCGAGCCCGGTTCAGGCCGGTCAGGTCAGTACCCGCTCTGACGCCACCTGCCGCCCGCAGCGCGTCGGCCACCCTGGATCCCGCCGGCAGCCGGTGCACCCCCGGCCGCCGCACCTTGCCGCTGACGTCGACGACGACGATCCGCCCGCCGCCCGGCCCCGGATCGGGCGGCGGCGGCCCGGGGGCCGTCCGGGGCTCCGGCGTGACCGCGCCCTGCTGGACGAGCTCCGGGGCCCGTACGGTCTGGGGCCGCCCCACCCAGAAGTGCTGGACCGCGAAGCCCGCGGCCAGCAGGAGCACGACGGCCAGGGCGGCGAGAGCCCTGGGCTCCAGACCGCATCTGAGCTGCAGCCACAGCGGCAAGCGCTCCCGCACCGCCAGCCGCATGCGCTGCCGGGCGCTCGTACCGAAGTCCACATCCGCGCCGACGTCCACATCCGCGGCCGCGACGGCGCGCCCTTCGGCACGCGAGCGCCCGACAGCAGCGTCGAGAATCGCTCCGGGCGGTTCGGCAGGTCCCGTACCGCCCGGCGATCCGTCGAACAGGGCGTCCGCGCGCCGGCGCGGGGCTGTGATCGACGCGGCAGCCACCCGCCCGCCGCGAAGACGAGCGCGTCGGCGAGCAGGACGGTAGATGCCACGGCCGGGGCCACTACGCGAGCCCAAGTCGCGGGCGCGGCCATCAGCGACGCGGCCATCGCGGGCGCGGCCGTCCGAAGCCCGCGCCCTGCCCGGGCCACTACGTGCGGAACGTGTTCTCAGAGCCATGTCACAGGACGGTAGGCACATCCGCCCGAACCCGCTGAGCAGGCTCAATTTCCGTGGACAACCGCCCTGTTGTGGATAACCCCGTCACCCACAAGAGCGTCGGCGGCTCCTCAGCGAGGCGAGACCACAGCCCCCAGCAGCCCCGGTCCCGTATGCGCCCCGATCACCGCGCCCACCTCGCTCACATGCAGATCCACAAGGCCGGGAACCCGTTCCCGCAGTCGCTCCGCCAGTGCCGCGGCCCGTTCCGGCGCGGCGAGATGGTGCACGGCGATGTCGACGCTGCTCGTGCCCGCCCGGTCGACGACGATCTCCTCCAGCCGGGCGATCGCCTTCGAGGCCGTACGCACCTTCTCCAGCAGCTCGATCCGGCCGCCGTCCAGCTGGAGCAGCGGCTTCACTGCAAGCGCCGAGCCCAGCAGCGCCTGCGCGGCACCGATCCGGCCGCCCCGGCGCAGATAGTCCAGGGTGTCCACGTAGAAGTAGGCCGACGTGCCCGCGGCGCGCTTCTCGGCGGCGGCCACCGCCTCGTCCAGCGTGCCGCCCCCCTCCGCCGTCTCCGCGGCGGCGAGTGCGCAGAACCCCAGGGCCATGGCCACCATCCCGGTGTCCACCACCCGCACCGGCACCGGCGCGTCCTTGGCGGCCAGCACAGCCGCGTCGTACGTCCCCGAGAACTCGCCCGACAGATGCAGGGAGACGATTCCCGTCGCTCCGGCCTCGGCTCTCGCACGGTACGTCTCGGCGAACACCTCGGGGCTCGGCCTGGAGGTGGTCACCGGCCGTCGCTTCTGCAATGCGAGCGCCAGCGAGCGGGCCGAGATCTCGGTGCCCTCCTCGAGCGCCTGATCACCAAGTACGACGGTCAGCGGCACCGCGATGATGCCGTGGCGCTCCATCGTCGGCGGCGGCAGGTAGGCCGTTGAATCGGTGACGATCGCGACATGGCGGGACATGAGCGGGAGGTTACCCGCAGGGGCGGCCGGACGGCAGCCCGGGCCCTCGTCGGTGGTCGCGTCGCCTGCCTGGTGGTTCAGTTCGTGGTCTCCGGACGGGCTGTTTTCTGCCAGGGGTAGGACGTCTGCTGCCGGGGATCGGGTGCCGTGATCGCCTGCGGCTGCTCTGCCACGGTCTGCCCGGGCCCAACGCCGGCCCCGGCCTCCGGCCAAGTCTGCTCCGCGACACCACGGTCCCCACCACCGTCAACGCCAACACCGGCACCGCCCGTGCCCCCGGCCTCCGGCCACGACGCCGCCGCAGGAGCCTGCGGCTCCGCCGTCTCCGCTCCCGACCAGTGCCGCAGCGCGCCGGACTCCACATCGATCTGCGTGCTCAGCGCGTCCAGATCGTCGTCGGCGAACTTGCGTGCCCGGTCCCGCGCCGCCCACCGCAGGGACTCGGCCGAGCGCGTGATCCGCTCCGTACGTTCACGCAGCCCGGGCAGCAGCGACGCCACCGTCGCGCGGTCCGGCTCGCGCTCCAGTCGCTTCAGCTCGCCGTCGAGCTCATGGCCGTGCGCACTCAGCCGCTGGAACAGGCCGATCGACTCCGACAGCGAGGCGTCCTCGGCAGCGCCGGCGTGCAGCGCGTCCTGGGTCGCCCTCATCGACGTACGCAGCGACAGCCGCAGCTGCGCCAGCTCGCCGACCACGCCGCCCTGTCCGTAGCTCTTCGCGCGAAGCGTCGTCTCCTCGACGGTGCGGCGCGCCTGCGTGACCGTGCGCTCCACACCTCGCTTGGCCGCGCCGATGACCTTCACGCTGACATACACCCCCAACGCCACAAAGGCGACGAAAAGAAGCGCCAGTATCAGAATCGCGGCTTCCATGAGCGCCCCTCCGGCGTCGGCTGTTGTCCCTCCACCGTAAACGGAACGGGCAGGCCGCGGGTTCCATCGGAACCCCCAACCTGCCCGTAGGGGAAAACCCCTGCCGTCAACCGGCCCTGCGCTACGCGGGGACGATGTTGACCAGCTTCGGCGCCCGCACGATCACCTTGCGGATGCCCGCGCCGCCCAGCGCCGCGACCACTGCCGCATCACCCAGCGCCAGCGCCTCCAGCTCCTCGTCCGAGATCGACGGGGAGACCTCCAGCCGCGCCTTGACCTTGCCCTTGATCTGCACCACGCACGTCACGGACTCGTCCACGACATAGACCGGGTCGGCGACCGGGAAGTCCTGGTGCACGACCGAGTCGGCGTGGCCCAGCTTGCGCCACAGCTCCTCGGCGATGTGCGGGGCCAGCGGGGCGATCAGCAGCACCAGCCGCTCCGCCACGCTGCGCGACAGCGGACCGCCCACCTTGGTCAGGTGGTTGTTCAGCTCGGTGATCTTGGCGATGGCGGTGTTGAAGCGCAGCGCGGCCAGGTCCTGTCCGGCGCCGTGGATCGCCTTGTGCAGCGCGCGCAGCGTCGGCTCGTCGGCCTCGGTGTCGACGACCGTGATCTCACCGGTCGCCTCGTCGACGATATTGCGCCACAGCCGCTGCAGCAGCCGGTACTGGCCGACCACGGCCCGGGTGTCCCACGGCCGCGAGACATCCAGGGGGCCCATCGCCATCTCGTACAGACGCAGCGTGTCCGCGCCGTACTCGGCGCAGATCTCGTCCGGAGTGACCGCGTTCTTCAGGGACTTGCCCATCTTGCCCAGCTCGCGCTTGACGGGTTCGCCGTTGAAGTAGAACTTCCCGTCCCGCTCCTCGACCTCGGCCGCCGTCACCGGGAAGCCGCGGCTGTCCCGGTAGACGTACGCCTGGATCATGCCCTGGTTGTACAGCTTGTGGAACGGCTCGACCGAGGAGATGTGCCCCAGGTCGAACAGCACCTTCGACCAGAACCGCGCGTACAGCAGGTGCAGTACGGCGTGCTCCGCGCCGCCCACGTACAGGTCGACGCCGCCGTGGGGCAGGCCCTCGCGCGGCCCCATCCAGTACCGCTCGATCTCGGGGTCGACCAGCTTCTCGCTGTTGTGCGGGTCCAGGTAGCGCAGCTCGTACCAGCACGAACCGGCCCAGTTGGGCATGGTGTTGGTCTCGCGGCGGTAGCGCTTGACGCCGTCGCCCAGGTCCAGCTCGACGTCGACCCAGTCCTCGTTGCGCGACAGGGGCGTCTCGGGCTGGGTGTCGGCGTCGTCCGGGTCGAACGTACGAGGCGAGTAGTCGTCGACCTCGGGCAGCTCCAGCGGCAGCATCGACTCGGGCAGGGCGTGTGCCACGCCGTCCTCGTCGTACACGATCGGGAAGGGCTCGCCCCAGTAGCGCTGCCGGCTGAACAGCCAGTCGCGCAGCCGGAAGTTGACGGTCCCTTCGCCGATGCCGCGACCGGTCAGCCACTCGGTGATCTTCGCCTTGGCCTCGGCGACACCCAGGCCGTCCAGCGAGATCTCGTCGTTGGAGGAGTTGATCGCGGGGCCCTGGCCGGTGAAAGCCTCGCCCTCCCAGCCCTCGGGGGGCTGGACGGTACGGATGATGGGCAGGTCGAAGGCCTCGGAGAACTCCCAGTCGCGCTCGTCCTGGCCGGGGACGGCCATGATCGCGCCCGTGCCGTAGCCCATCAGCACGTAGTCGGCGACGAAGACCGGGATCTTCTCGCCGGTGACCGGGTTCAGGGCGTAGGAACCGCTGAAGACACCGGTCTTGTCCTTGTGCTCGGTCTGCCGCTCGACATCACTCTTCGTCTGAGCCTGCTTACGGTACGCCGCGACCGCCTCCGCAGGAGTGGCGGCACCGCCCGTCCACTGCTCCTTGACGCCCTCGGGCCACTCCGCCGGGACGATGGAGTCGATCAGGCCGTGCTCGGGCGCCAGCACCATGTAGGTGGCGCCGAACAGCGTGTCGGGGCGGGTGGTGAAGACCGTGATCCGCGCGTCGTCGCGGCCGTCGACGGAGAAGTGGACGCGTGCGCCCTCGCTGCGGCCGATCCAGTTGCGCTGCTGCAGCTTGATCGCCTCGGGCCAGTCCAGGCCGTCCAGATCGTCCAGCAGCCGGTCGGCGTAGGCGGTGATGCGCATGTTCCACTGGCGCAGCTTGGCCTTGAAGACAGGGAAGTTGCCGCGCTCGGAGCGTCCGTCCGCGGTGACTTCCTCGTTCGCCAGTACGGTGCCCAGGCCCGGGCACCAGTTGACGGGCGCGTCGGAGGCGTACGCCAGCCGGTAGCCGCTCAGTACGTCGGCGCGCTCGACGGCGCTCAGCTCGCTCCACGCGCGCGTGGAGCCCGGAACGGCGCGCTCACCGCTCTCGAACTGCGCCACCAACTCGTCGATCGGACGGGCCTTCTGCGCATCCTCGTCGTACCAGGAGTTGAAGATCTGCAGGAAGATCCACTGGGTCCACTTGTAGTACTCGGGGTCGATCGTCGCGATCGACCGGCGCTGGTCGTGGCCCAGGCCCAGTCGGCGCAGCTGCCGCTTCATGTTCTCCATGGCGGCCTCGGTGGACACCCGCGGGTGCGTGCCGGTGGCGACCGCGTGCTGCTCTGCGGGCAGGCCGAAGGCGTCGAAGCCCAGCGTGTGCAGGACGTTGTGCCCGGTCATGCGCTGGTGGCGGGCGAACACGTCGGTGGCGATGTAGCCCAGGGGGTGGCCGACGTGCAGACCCGCGCCCGAGGGGTACGGGAACATGTCCATGACGAACTTCTTGGGCTTGGCCGCCAGGGCGGGGTCCCCGGCCAGGTCGCCGGTCTGGTTCGGCGCCTCGTACGTGCCCTCGGCGTCCCAGAAGTCCTGCCAGCGTGCCTCGATGTCGGCCGCCATGGCAGCCGTATAGCGGTGTGCTGCGGCCACCTCTGCAGCTGAATTCGTCTCGCTCATGATCTTTGAAGCTCCATCGATTCGTCTCTGCCAGCGGAATCCAAAACGAAAAAACCCCTCGCACAGGAGGGGACGCCGCGCCGATTCCGACCGGATCTTTCATCCGTCGGGACTGATCAGCGCGGCTCGCTAAGCAGAAGGCGTACGGCACGCATGGCGTCAGGGTACCGCAGCGGGCGAACCGGCCGCATGGCACCCGAGCGGGGTCGCCGAGCCACTCCAGTACCCGACCGGGGGGATCAGGGCGGTACGATCCGCACCTCTGCACACTTCCCCCACCTAACCCGCGCACATACCCCGCGCATGACACTCACCGTTTCCCCGTCGAACCACCGAACACCCCCACGCACCCCTCACGCGCCACCGGCGCACGCCCCACGTCGCGCCCCGGAGCACCCCCGATTGGCATAGGCCAATACCTCAAGGCACTCAAGTTACTCCGCGTATCGGGCTTATCCGGGGCAACCCCAGAGTCAGTTGACTGTGGTTCCGCTCTCTAAACGCCGAAACCTCAGACCACTTGGTATGGGTCGACCTAGCATGCGTCAACGGGACCGCATTTCCCGCACCATTCGGAGTCGCCCCATGAACCCTCATCGCAAAAGCCGTTCTTCGCCAGCGCCGGGCCCCGGGCTCAGTCGCCAGGTCCAAGGCGGCCTGACCGCTGCGGCGTTGGTACTCATACCCCTGCTCGCCGTCGGCGGGAGCGACAGTTTCCGCGCAGCGCTGGACTTCACGACCGGGGTCCTGTCCCTGGTGTCCCTCACCGCATCCGTGGCGTGGGGCCTGATCGCCACCGACCGGCTGCTGCTCTCCACACGCCACCGCCTCCTCGCCCAGGGCATCCACCGGAGCACCGCGATCGCCTCGCTCGGCTTCCTGCTGCTGCACGCCACCGTGAAGGTGTCGCTGGGCCATGTCGAACTCATCGGCGCCCTGGTCCCGTTCGGACTCGGCGTCACCGGGACGTCCAGCCTGATCGGCTTCGGCTCGCTCGCCGGGTTCCTGATGGTGGTGGCCGCCACGACCGGCGCGCTGCGCAGCGCCCTCGCGGCCAACGTCAAGGTGGCGGGCCGCTGGCGTCCGCTCCACATGCTGGCCTACCCGGCCTGGTGCTTCGCCCTTGTGCACGGGCTGTACACCGGTCGGCCGGCCGCGACGTGGGTGATCACCATGTACTGCCTGACGCTCACCGCCGTCGCCGCTGCCGTCGCCATACGGATGCTGCCGCAACCTGTGAAGCGCCGCCTCGCCGCCAAGATCCTTTCCCTGATCGGCTCGGCCGCCGACAGACAGGGCGCGGAGGAGTGGGAACGGCGCGATCTGAACGCCTCCCCGCTCCCCGGTGCGAGCGGAGTGACCGCACCGGCCGGACTCAACGGCATGAACGGCATCCCCTCGCAGCGCCCGTACGAGGCCGAGTTCCAGCGCGAGACCCCGCTCGGCGGCCCCCTCGGCCAGTCGCGCGCGCAGCCCCGCCGGCTCGCCGCCCCCTCGCCCCAGCTCTACGAAGCCCCGCCGCCCCCGATCGCGGAAACCCCCGCCGAGAGGACCGCGGGCGGCGGCATGGGCCCCGGCACCGGGATCTCCGCCGCGTATCGTGCGGTGTCCCTTGCGGGCGACCAGGCGGCCCCGCTGGCCGAGCGCATCCCGATGACCGAGGAGATCCCCGTCGTCCCGGAGTCGGGCCCCATGCCGGGCCTGTGGCCGGCCCCGTCGCCCCCGCCCCCCGCGCAGGCCTTCCTGCCGGAGCCGTCCGAGCCCCCCGCTCCTTCGGCGTACGAGCCCCCTCCGGTGTACGAAGCACCTCCCTCCCCCTCGTACGGCACAGCCTCGTACGAGACACCGTCCGCTTACGATCCCTCGTCCCCGTACGAAGAACCCCCCTCCCCGTACCAATCCGGCACTGCCGGTGGCTACGAAGACACAGCGCCAATGCCTGGACCCCTCTTTCCGCCTCCGGCGGGAGAGCCCTGGAACGCGCCCGCAGGAGACCGACCGTGAACACCCCCCTTCCTGATGTCCCCGAGGTCCGAGTCGTCGGCCTTCCCCAGCTGACGCAGGGGTTCGACCTTGTCGAACGACTCGACCTCCCCATGCATCTCAAGGTGCACGGCCCTCTTGAACCCATGACCGGCGAGCGGCTCGCCCAGCTCGCCGAGGAGATATCCCTGCGCGGCCGCGGCGGCGCCGGCTTCCCATTCGGACAGAAACTCAGAGCGGTTGCGAAGTCCGCCATCCGGCGCGGGGTGCGGCCCGTCGTCGTGATCAACGGCAGTGAGGGCGAGCCCGCCTGCCGCAAGGACACCGTCCTGCTCAACCGCGCCCCCCATCTGATCCTCGACGGCGCGCTGCTCGCCGCCGAGGCGCTCGGCGCGCGCACTCTGGTCGTCGCGGTCACCCGCAACTCCACGGAGATCTCCATGCGCGCCGCGCTCGCCGAGCGCGGCCTGTCCGACCGGCGCGGGCAGCAGCTGCGCGCGCGGGTGGTGCGCACCCCGGAGCGCATGGTCTCCGGCGAGGCCTCCTCCGTGATCCGTGCCGTCAACGGCGGCCCCGCCCTGCCGCCGGGCCGCCGTGAGCGCGCTTCCGACACGGGCGTCGGCGGCGCGCCGACCCTGCTGTCGAACGCGGAGACGTTCGCGCAGCTCGCCATCGGCGCCCGCATCGGCTCACGCCGCTACAGCCACACCGGCCTGGACACCGAGCCGGGCACGGTCATGCTGACGATCTCCGGGGCGGTGGCGCGCCCGATGGTCGTCGAAGTCCCCACGGGTGTGCCGCTGCGGTACGTGCTCCAGCTGGCGGGCGCCCCGCCGCTCCCCCAGGGCGTGCTGACCGGCGGCTACCACGGCAACTGGATCGACTCGGTCGCCGTCCATGAATCGCTCGTCTCGAGAGAGTCCCTGGCCTCCGTCGGCGGCTCGCTGGGCGCGGGAGCGATCCTCCCGATCGGCCCCGAGACCTGCCCGCTGGGTGAGGCGCTGAGGGTGGCCAACTGGCTCGCCGCCGAGACGGCCGGGCAGTGCGGCCCCTGCAAGCTGGGCCTGCCCGCCGCGGCCGGCGGTCTGTCCGATGTCATCAACGGCGGTGGACCGGCCGCCCTGGAGGCGCTGCGCGAGGTGACCCAGGCCGTGAAGGGCCGGGGCGCGTGCAAGCACCCCGACGGCTCGGCCCGCTTCTTCGCCTCGACCCTGTCCGCCTTCACCGACGATCTCGCCGCCCATGTGCTCCACGGCGGCTGCGGACGCGAGACGACCGGCGTGCTGCCGCTCCCGCTGCCCGGCTACGAGGAGGCGGAAGAGTCGATTCCGAGCGGCGAGAAGGTCTTCATCGACTGGACGCTCTGCCAGGGCCACGGGCTCTGCGCGGACATCATCCCGGAGCTGATCCGGCTCAACCCCGACGGCTACCCCTCGGTGGCCGACGCGGTCGTTCCCATGCACCTTCAGGGGCGCGCTCAGCGGGCCGTACGCCGCTGTCCCGCACTGGCGATGCGTATCGAGCAGATGCCCGCCGAGCGGGCCCCCGCGCCCTCCGGCCGACGGGAACTGCCCGGCGGCAACCGCAAGGCCCTTGGCAGCGGCCGGGGTTGACGGGACTGACGGGACATAAGGAAGCGGGCCACCCGATCCGGGTGGCCCGCTTCCTTATGCGTACTGCATGTGTACTGCTCGATCTGTACTGCTTCTGTGGAGCTAAGGAGAATTGAACTCCTGACCTCCTGCATGCCATGCAGGCGCTCTACCAACTGAGCTATAGCCCCTTGCGATGTGCCGCCCTGCTGGAAGGCTTCCCCCGCGGCGACGTCGACAACATTACACGGTCCCCCCGGTGCTTCACCAAATCGTTTCCGGGCCTCACACGGACGCTCAGAGGGGACACCGCCGACGGCGCGAGCCGTCCCTGTCACGCCGTGGCGAAGGAGTAGAACCTCTTCAGGGTGCAGTGCTCGTCCAGCAGCCGCCCGTAGATCGGCTCCCCTTCGAGCTCTCTGTACGTCTCGATGGGGTCGCCTTTTATGATCAGCGCCCGCGCGCACTCCTCGCACCAGTACTGGTACTCGGGATTGATCGGGTCCATGTCCCGGACGATGGGCGTACCACTGCCGCACCAGTCGCATTTACGCCTGTGTGCACCCATCATTCAGCTCCAGCTGTGGCCGCAGGCCGTGCACACGTAGGACACTCCGCCATTGTCGCCGAGGACTTGGGCGACATGCGCCGAACCACAGGACGGGCAGCTGAGACGAGCGCGTGCTTCCGCCGCGGCAAGCAGGTCATCCTCGGCCTCCTCGCTCCCGCTGGCGGACATCGTGCTCTCCCTCCCGTTCTGGCCGGTGTCCCCTCCGGCCGTCCGATTCTGCCATGGCCACGCAAGAGGGTCAGCGGCGTTTGCGTACCAGACCGGCCACCGAACCCAAGATCGAAGCCGCGGCGAGCGCGAGCGCGCACACCCACAGCGCATCAGCCGGCCCCTGCGCCCCGGGTACTGTCTGCCGATTCAGGAAGAGTGTGCCGAATGCGGCAACTCCGATCAGCTGTCCGAGCTGCGCGATCGTCACGAGCAGCCCACTGGCGTCCGCGGCATCCTCCTGTCGTACGGTCGCGAGCGCGCCGGTGAGCGTGGGGCTGTAGGCGAGCGCCAGACCGGCTCGACGCCCATGAAGGCGCCGTACAGCCACAGCCCGCCGTCGCTTCCGTCCCGCAGCGTCAGACCGACCGCGAGACAGGCGAGGGCGGTCAGCGCGAACCCGCCCGGGACCAGCGCCTAGTGCAGGCCGGCGGGCCGGCGCCGCCAGGTCAGCCCGACCGCTCCGAAGATCACCGCGGTCGGCGCGAACATCAGCCCCGCGCGCAGCGCACTGTGGCCGAGACCACCCTGGACAGGCAGGGTGAGGGTGAAGAGGAAGCCCGCGTTCACCGCCATGACCAAGGTGATCCGGAGCACCGCGCGGCCCATGCCGGGGATGCGCAGAACGCGCGGCGCGACCAGCGGTGCGCCGCCACGCGCGGCCAGCCGTGACTCGTACGCGAGGAAGGCGCCGAAGAACGCCACGGAGGCGGCGAGAGAGAGCCAGGACCATGCGGGCCAGCCCTGCTCCTGCCCGAGCACCAGCGGCACGGTTAACAGCGACACAGCGGCTGCGAGCAGCACCAGACCGGGCAGGTCGAGGCCGCGGGCGCGCTCGGGCTCCTCGCGCCGGTCCCTGGGCAGTATCCGCGCGCCCAGGACGAGCAGTGCGAGGCCGATCGGAACGTTCACCAGGAAGACCGGCCGCCAGCTCGCGCCGAGGAGGTCGGCACTGACCAGTACACCGCCCACGACCTGCCCGGCGGCAGCTCCGGTGGCCAGAACCGCCGAGTACGCGCCGAGCGCCCGCACCCGTCCCTCGCCGGTGAAGTTCCGCTGGATCAGGCTGAGCACCTGGGGAATCATCAGCGCCGCGCCCGCGCCCTGGACCAGCCGGAAGGCGATCAACTGGCCGGTGTCCACGGCGAGTCCGCAGCGAGCGAGGCGGCGGTGAAGAGCAACAGCCCGCCCAGATAGGCCCGTCGGTGTCCGAGCCGATCGCCGAGCCGCGCGCCGGTAATGAGCACGGCGTACGAGATGGTGTAGCCGGCGATGACCAGCTGCAACCCGGCGCCGGACGCGTCGAGTTCGTGACCACGATGACGGCGACGACGAACACCACGGGCGCGGCGACACACCACCGCCGCAGACCCGAGCTCGCCGCGTTTCTGCGCAGCCGCCGGGCGCGGGTGACGCCCGCCGACGTGGGCATGCCGCCCGGGCTGCGGCGGCGCACCCCGGGGCTGCGCCGCGAGGAGGTCGCCCAGCTCTCCGGCGTCGGTGTCACCTGGTACACCTGGCTCGAACAGGGTGCCGGAGTGCCGGATCGTCGCCTACACCCCGAACGACGAGGAGAGCCGACAGCGGCTCGAGGCGCTGCGCGACCGCCGCGGCCGCTGGCGAACCGGAGACGACAAACCGGCGGACGACGAACCGGATGACGGGCACGATGACGGCCGGGAAACGCGAGATCCCGCCCTCTGGTGAGGACGGGATCCGGATTGTGGAGCTAAGGAGAATTGAACTCCTGACCTCCTGCATGCCATGCAGGCGCTCTACCAACTGAGCTATAGCCCCGCGTGTTCTTCGCGCTCCGCGCTGCGAACAAGAAGAACTTTAGCCTGCGACCTGCCGGAAAGTGAAATCCGGGGTCACGGGGCCGAATGCCGGGCCCGGAGCCGGTCAGTCGTCGTCGCCGAGGACCGGTTCCGGCAGCGTGCCGGCGTTGTGTTCCAGCAGCCGCCAGCCGCGCGCGCCCTGGCCGAGCACCGACCAGCAGCAGTTGGAGAGGCCGCCGAGGCTCTCCCAGTGGTGGGACTCCAGGCCGAGCAGCCGGCCGATGGTGGTACGGATCGTGCCGCCGTGGCTGACCACGACGAGCGTGCCGTCCTCGGGGAGCTTCTCGACGTGGTGCAGCACCACAGGAGCGGCTCGGTCGGCGACCTCCGTCTCCAGCTCACCGCCGCCCCTGCGCACTGGCTCACCGCGCTTCCATGCGGCGTACTGCTCGCCGTACCGCTCGACGATCTCGTCGTGGGTCAGGCCCTGCCAGGCGCCCGCGTAGGTCTCGCGCAGGGCCGAGTCGTAGGAGACGTCGAGCCCCGTGATCCCGGCCAGCTCGCCGGCCGTGGCCGCCGCCCGCTTCAGATCGGAGGCGACGATCGCGTGGGGCCTGAGAGAGGCGAGCAGCCGGGCTGCCCGGCGCGCCTGGGCAGCGCCCGCATCGGTCAGGGCGATGTCCGTGGAGCCCTGGAAGCGGCGCTGAAGGTTCCACGAGGTCTGGCCGTGCCGCCAGAGGACGACACGGCGCCCCGCGCCGCGATTGTTTCCGGTGTCTCTGCCGTTCAGCTCAGCTCACCGTCCGGGTCACCGGTGAGCCGAGCGTGCTCCTCGGCCTTGCCGCGGGTCTTCAGCGCGTCCTCGGGGAGGGGCAGCTCGGGGCAGTCCTTCCACAGTCGCTCCAGGGCGTAGAAGACACGCTCTTCGCTGTGCTGGACATGCACGACGATGTCGACGTAGTCGAGCAGGATCCAGCGGGCGTCGCGGTCCCCCTCGCGGCGCACCGGCTTGGCGCCGAGCTCCTTGTTGAGCCGCTCCTCGATCTCGTCGACGATCGACTTGACCTGGCGGTCGTTGGGCGCTGAGGCGAGCAGGAAGGCGTCGGTGATCGACAGCACGTCGCTGACGTCGTAGGCGATGATGTCGTGCGCGAGCCGGTCGGCAGCCGCCTGAGCGGCGGTGTTGACGAGCTCGATGGAGCGATCCGTGGCGGTCACAAGCAGGCTTTCGTCGGCGGTCAGGTACCCCTCAAGGGTCTCACGGACCACCGACACCCCTTGCCGGGATTATTAAACCTTGATCATCCGTCGCTGGACGAGCTCCCGGACTTGTAGTCCTTGCCGAGGACGACGGAGACATCGGCGTTGGGGGCGCCGGCGCCCTTCTTGACCGCGCTCGTCGCAAGGCCCAGGGTCTTGGCGACCTCGACGGCCTTGGCCTTCTGCGCCTCGTCGCCGTAGGTGATCTTCGAGGTGGACTCGGTGTCCGCCTTGCCGTTGTCGAGGACCGCGTAACCGGCGTTGACCAGGTCGATCCGGGCCTTCTCGGTGGCGCCCTTGTTCCCGGTGGCGTTCTTGATGCCCACCCGGAGGGCTGCGTCCTTGTCCGGCGCGGTGACCGAGCCGCCCAGGATGTCCTTGACCACACTGCTGGCGGCCTGCTCGGTGAGCGTGCCGTCCTGCTGGACCGGCACCAGCGCGGTCTTGTAGTCGCCGCCCTTCGCGTGCTCGGCGAGCTTGGCCAGCGACGCGCCCAGATCGCTCTCACGCAGCGAGGGGTCGAGGATCTGCGCCAGCGTCTCCACGGTGACGGTCGCGGACTTCGGGTCGTCGGGGAACTTCTTCAGGACGCCCTGCATGACCTGGCCGAAGCGCTGGAGCTGCTTCGCCTCGGCCTCGCCGGGCCCGAGGTAGGTGGCGTAGGCGACGGCCGCGCGACCGTTGAGCGTCTGGTTCTCGCCCTTCTTCACCAGCGGCGCCTCGCCCTTCTTGGCGCCGGGCACCGCGGTGTCGGTGGTCAGGTCGATGGTGCCGACCAGCTCGACGAGGTTCTCCAGGTACGGGGTGTCGAGCCGCCAGGTGCCGGTGATCTTGGCGCCCAGGAGGGTGCCGATCGACTCGCGGGTGCCCGTCGAGCCGTCGTCATCGACCGACTTGCCGAGTGTGGTGGCGGTGCCGTCGTCGTTCGCGACGGAGAGGGCGTTGGGGAGCAGAACCGTGGTGCCCTGCTTGGTGGTGGCGTTGTCGACGAGAAGGGCCGTGGAGGTGCCCTTCTTCTTGGTGTTGTGCAGATGGACCACGATCACGTCCCGCTTCTGCGGTCCGGCGGCCGTGTTGTTCTTCTTCTCGGCGTCCCCGAGACCGGGCAGCTTGCCCGCGTACCAGAGGTAGCCGACGCCGCCGGCGAGAGCCAGCGCCAGGACGACGAACAGAGCGACGACGCGGTTGCGACCGCGGCGCTTGGCCTCCTCGCGCCGCTCGGAGCGGCTCTCGCTGAACTTCAGCCAGTCGATGACGTCTTCGGAGTCCTCGTCCGGCTCCTCGATGAAGGAGAACTGCTCGGTGCGGTAGTCACGATCGGGCGCGGGCCTGCGCTGGCCGGGCACCGCGGGCTGCTCCCGCTCCTGCCTGGGCGCCTGCGCGGGCGGGGCGGGGGGCTGCTGCGGGATGTTCCACTGCCCGGTGGTGTCGACGGCGGGCTGCTGACCGGTGTCATAGCCGTAGCCGTCGTAGCCGTACCCCGGGGCCTGGCCCTGCTGAGATTGCGGACGGCCGTACGGGTCGTACTGCTGGGACTGGTCGGCCTGCGGCTGCGGCGCCTGCTGTTGCTGCTGTGCGTACGGGTCGTAGCCGTATCCCTGGCCGGGAGCCTGTTGTTGCTGAGGGTGCTGCTGTTGCTGCTGCGCGTAGGGGTCGTACGGCTGGGGCTGCTGATAGACCGGCTGCCCGTACTCGTCGTAGCCGATGATCTGCGGCTGTTGGTAGTACGGGTCGTACGGGTGGCTCTGCTGGTCGTTCACAGGTGCCCCTCTCCGTGGCTCACTCGCCGCGGTACAACTGGCGCTTGTCGATGTAGCGCACCACGCCGTCCGGCACCAGGTACCAGACCGGATCGCCCTGCGCCACCCTCGCACGGCAATCGGTCGAGGAGATCGCCAGCGCCGGAACCTCCACAAGGGAGACACCGCCCTCGGGCAGCCCGTCGTCCGTCAGATCGTGCCCCGGCCGGGTCACACCGATGAAGTGGGCGAGCGAGAACAGCTCTTCGGCGTCCCGCCAGCCGAGGATCTGGGAAAGGGCGTCGGCTCCGGTGATGAAGAAAAGATCCGCGTTCTTGTTCAGGGAGCGCAAGTCCCGCAGCGTATCGATCGTGTACGTCGGCCCGCCGCGGTCGATGTCGATGCGGCTGACCGAAAACTGCGGGTTTGACGCGGTCGCGATGACCGTCATCAGATACCGGTCCTCGGCCGGCGACACGGCCTTGTGGGTCTTCTGCCACGGCTGCCCGGTCGGCACGAACACCACCTCGTCCAGGTGGAACAGGGCGGCCACCTCACTGGCGGCCACCAGGTGTCCGTGGTGGATCGGGTCGAACGTCCCGCCCATCACACCGAGTCGGCGCTTGCCGGAACCGGAACCGGTAGGCACTTCCTGCTCTCCCATGCGTGCAGAGCCTACTGGCACCGCAGAACGGCCCCCACTCGCCGGCCGCGGACTCAGCGGTCGCGGTTGAAGCGCGTGGTGATCCACAGCAGCAGGAGGAGCGCGAAGAGCGCGCCGCCACCGGTGACGTACGGGCTGAGGCTTTCGTGGTTGCCACCGTGCTCGGCGCCTTCGGCGAGGGTGACCAGGCTGGCGGCGGTGCTGGTGAGGCTCATCTTCAGCAGGACCTATCGATCGGGAGTCGGAGCTCAGGAATCGGACGCCTCCGACGGAGCGGAGAGACTTCGCGCACATCGTATGCGGGGCGCCCGGGCACGCTCACGCCGACTCAGTCGTTGTCCTGCTCGTCGGTGCCGTTTCCGCGGTATCCGCGCAGCAGGAAAAGGCGGGAGGGGCCCGCTCCGGCAAGCGATGCCGGGCGTGCTCCTCAGTTATCCACAGCCCCCGCCACGCCGTAGCCGCAGCACCTACGCTGGGGTCCGTCAGGGGGACGAGCCATAAGACGCACCAACAGGCGCAACAGGGGGCTTGAATGACCGAAAGCAGCCACGAGAACGTGCCGAGCAGGCAGCGCAAGCGCTTCGCCGGCATCTCCTCACGGGCGTACGAACATCCCGCGGACCGCTCGGCGCTGGTCGCGCTGCGCAAACTCAGCGGCTTCGACACCGTCTTCAAGGCGTTGAGCGGCCTGCTGCCCGAGCGCAGCCTGCGGCTGCTCTTCCTCTCCGACTCGGTGCGGGTGAGCGACGCTCAGTTCGCCCATCTCAACACCATGCTGCGGGACGCCTGCTACATCCTGGACCTGGAGAAGGTCCCCTCGATGTACGTCACGCAGGACCCGCGGCCCAATGCCATGTGCATCGGCCTGGACGAGCCGATCATCGTCGTCACCACCGGACTGGTGGAGCTGCTCGACGAGGAGGAGATGCGGGCGGTCGTGGGGCACGAGGTGGGCCACGCCCTCTCCGGCCACTCCGTCTACCGCACGATCCTGCTGTTCCTCACCAACCTCGCGCTGAAGATCGCGTGGATCCCGCTCGGCAATGTGGCGATCATGGCCATCGTCACCGCGCTGCGCGAGTGGTTCCGCAAGTCGGAGCTCTCGGCGGACCGCGCCGGACTGCTGGTCGGCCAGGACCTCCAGGCGTCGATGCGCGGCCTGATGAAGATCGCCGGTGGCAACCATCTGCACGAGATGAATGTCGACGCGTTCCTGGAGCAGGCCGAGGAGTACGAGGCGGGCGGCGACCTGCGCGACTCGGTCCTGAAGATCCTCAATGTGCTGCCCCGCTCGCACCCGTTCACCACGGTGCGCGCGGCCGAGCTCAAGAAGTGGGCCGCGAGCCGCGACTACCAGCGGATCATGGACGGCCACTACCCGCGGCGTACGGAGGACAAGGACGCATCGGTGTCCGACTCCTTCCGCGAGTCCGCATCGCACTACGCGGACACCGTGCGCACCAGCAAGGATCCGCTGATGAAGCTGGTCGGCGACATAGCCGGCGGCGCGGGCGACCTGGGCGGCAAGCTGCGGGACAAGTTCACCGCCGCGGGGGCGGCCGGCGGCTCGGGCTCCGGCGGCACGAAGAGCAGCGGCAACGGCGACGGCAGCGGTCCGGCGCCTGAGACCGGGGGCGGAGGCGGTCAGGGCGGCAGCTGAGCACGGGGAACGGCCCAACCGGGCGTCGTCGGGCAGGCGGCCAAGCGGCCGTCGTCGGCCAGACGGTCAGGCGGCCGTCGTTGGCCAGGCGGCGCGGGCGGCCGTCGTCGGCCAGACGGTCAGGCGGCCGTCGTTGGCCAGGCGGCGCGGGCGGCCGTCGTCGGCCAGACGGTCAGGCGGCCGTCGTTGGCCAGGCGGCGCGGGCGGCCGTCGTCGGCCAGACGGTCAGGCGGCCGTCGTTGGCCAGGCGGCGCGGGCGGCCGTCGTCGGCCAGACGGTCAGGCGGCCGTCGTTGGCCAGGCGGCGCGGGCGGCCGTCGGCGGCCGCCCGCCCGACGCCCCGTACCGCCCATACCGCCCGCCCGTCCGTTACGGCGAGGGCTGCGCGCCTGGTGACAGGGAGCCGCAGAGTGCCGCGGTGGCCTGGCCCGTCGCATACGGGTCCGTGCCGGCCGGGCCGTCCGCGGTCGCCCGCTCGCCGGCGAGCAGCGGACGCAGGGTTCCGGAGGCGTCCGCCGAGCAGGCCTGCGGACCGGCCTGGATGTAGCTGACCAGCAGCTCCGCGCGGTGCTGGTGCAGGTCGTCCCGGTCGAAGCGGAAGTGCAGCTCGCGGCGGACGGTGAACAGTGAGGCCTGGTTCGCCCCGGGCCCGCTCACGCCGACCGGCCGCAGCGCATAGGCGAAGGTGTGGTCCGACGTCACCTCCAGGGCGTCGGGCCCCGCCTCGGCGAAGCGCAGCGTGCCCTGCACCCGCACGTGCGTGTCCGCGAGCGCCACCTTCGCCGGGTCGAAGCGGACCAGCCAGCCCGTGGCGGCATGGCGGCCGTCCGCGGCCGGCGTGGCGATGCTCCGGTCGAACTGCTCCAGCTGGTCCGGGTCGAGCAGCACCCGCACCGGCCGCACCGCGCCGCCCGTGAGGACGTCGGGGTCGAGCGAGGACTCCACGAGGTAGTCCTTCGCCGTGGTCAGGGCCGTCATGACCTGGCTCTCGGAGAAGTTCTTGGTGCGCCGGGCGCCGGGCAGATTGATGCCCGAGGCTCCGAGGCGGAAGTTCGCGGCGGGGCTGTGAGCGTAGAGCTCGGCGGGGGTGCCGCCCGGGACGGGGCGCTGCGGGGCGAGCGGGATCATGGTGATGCGCAGCGGTTCGGCCTGCTTGATGGCCGGTGTCTGGTAGGGGTGGCGGATGCCGAGGTAGATCGCGGTTCCGAAGGCCATCGCGACGAGCAGGACGAGCACCAGGACCTGCTTGGAGCCCGTCCTGCGGCTCCACGCGGGAAGGCTGCGCACAGCGCGCGCGTGCTCGCCCATCCGTTCCTGCGCGGAGAATTCCTGAAGCCGCGCAGCCCGTACAAACGATTCGTCGAAGACGACGGATCGGTACTCGTCCTCACCGCCGGGGAGTCCCTCGGGTGTCCCCTCGGGCGGGTCTCCGCGCCCAGCCATACTTTCAGGGTAGGTCCGCCGGGGCCCCGGTAAACGCGCTGGTACACGACAATGTCTGACGAGTTCTCACGCAGTTTGTCAAGCGGGCGCACAGCCCCTGATCAGGGGCTTGTCCAAGGGTGCTCAGGGGGTGATCACGGGGTGCGCGGATCCGCCGAAACCGGTGGCGCGGAGTACTCCGCGGAGGCGGAGGGCCCGCCCACCCGGTCGGCGGCCGGGCCGCCGGTGGGGGTGGCGTCGACGCCGGTCGTGGCGGGCGGCGGCACCTGGTCCTGGCGGTTGCCCGAGGCTCCGCGGTAGACGGCCGTGAAGGCGAGGGCGACCATGCCGATGCCCATCAGCAGGGCCAGGATCCAGGCCACGGGGCGGTGCCAGCGGGCGCTGCCGCGGTAGGGGCGCAGAGCGCCGCCGTGACGGCCGTACGGTCCGGTGTACTCGTCGTCGAAGTCCAGGCCGTCGTCATCGTCGTCGTATGCCCGCTCGCGGCCGTACAGACCGGGGCCGTAGCCGTCGTCGTAGAGCTCGTCGTCGGGCGCTCCGCCGCGGGATCCGGCTCGGGAGGCGTCGGCTTCGGCGCGGGCCTCGGCGGCAGCCAGAAGCCGCTCGACGGCGGTCGGCTCATGGATCTCGGCTGCACGCACGAAATCCTCGTCGAACACCACGGAGGCGAAGTCCTCGTCCGCGCCCCCGCGGTCGTCGTCGGGCTCCCAGCCGTCCGGGAACGGCCTGCCCCCCACGTCGTCCGGCACGCCTTCAGAGTAAACCTGGGCGGTCACTTTGGGCAGGCGGAGTCCGAATTCTGCCCGCTCGGGTGACCCGCCCGACAGTCACCGGGTGTGACCGTCTCCTGTCACGATGTACTTCGTCGAGGTCAGCTCCGGAAGGCCCATCGGACCTCGTGCGTGCAGCTTCTGCGTGGAGATCCCGATCTCGGCGCCGAATCCGAACTGGCCACCGTCGGTGAAACGCGTGGATGCGTTCACCGCGACCGTCGTGGAGTCCACCAATTGGGTGAACCGGCGGGCCGCGGCCTGCGAGGTGGTGACGATCGCCTCGGTGTGCCCCGAGGACCAGAGCCGGATGTGGGCGACGGCCGAGTCCAGCGAGTCGACGACGGCGGCGGCGATGTCGTAGGAGAGGTACTCCGTCTCCCAGTCCTCGGCCGTAGCAGCCACGACGGTGGCCTTGGTGGCGTCGCCGTACTCCAGCACCCGCTCGTCGCCGTGCACGGTCACCCCGGCCTCGGCCAGGGCGTCGAGCGCGCGCGGCAGGAACTCGGCCGCGATGTCCTGGTGGACCAGGAGGGTCTCGGCGGCATTGCAGACGCTCGGCCGCTGCGCCTTGGAGTTGATCAGGATGTCGACGGCCATGTCGATGTCGGTCTGCGCGTCCACGTACACATGGCAGTTGCCGGTGCCGGTCTCGATGACGGGGACGGTGGACTCCTCGACGACCGTACGGATCAGGGAGGCGCCGCCGCGCGGGATGAGCACGTCCACCAGGCCGCGGGCGCGCATCAACTCCCGTACGGAATCGCGGCTTTCACCGGGCACGAGCTGCACCGCGTCGGCGGGCAGGCCCGAGCCGCCCACCGCGTCGCGCAGGACCTTCACCAGGGCGCTGTTGGAGGCGTAGGCGGAGGAGGAGCCGCGCAGCAGGACCGCGTTGCCGGACTTCAGGCAGAGCGCGGCGGCGTCCACGGTGACGTTGGGACGGGCCTCGTAGATGATGCCGACGACGCCGAGGGGGACGCGCACCTGGCGCAGGTCGATGCCGTTGGGCAGGGTCGAGCCGCGGACCACCTCGCCTACCGGGTCGGGCAGCGCGGCCACGTCCCGCACGTCGGCGGCGATCGCCCGCACCCGCTCGGGGGTCAGGGTGAGCCGGTCGATGATCGACTCGCTGGTGCCCGCCTCCCTGGCCCGTGCGATGTCCTCGGCGTTGGCCGCGACGATCTCGCTCGTACGGACCTCGAGGGCGTCCGCGATCGCCAGCAGCGCGTCGTCCTTCGCCGAGCGCGGCAGCGGGGCAAGGTCGGCGGCGGCGCCACGGGCCCGGTAGGCGGCCCGGGCGACGGGCGAGAGGTTGTCGTAGGGCGAAAGCGGCGAGGACGTCGTCATGACCGCAGGGTACTGCGCTTTGCGGGGGCTCCCGGCGGGCGTCGTCGGCTGTCCCGAACTGCGAGACGCAAGCCTCAGAAGGGATGTACGCCCACCGGGGCGGCCGGCGGCGGACCGTACCCCTCCGCGATGCGCAGGTGGTAGGTCTGGCGGTCGATGACCTCCAGGCCCACGATCTCCCACGGCGGCAGCTGGGCGCTGGAGCGGTGCTCGCCCCACAGCCGCAGCGCCACGGCCGCGGCGTCGTGCAGGTCCCGCGCCTCCTCCCAGTAGCGGATCTCCGCGTGGTCGTTGGCGTACCGGCTGGTCAGCAGGAAGGGATGGTCGTGCGCGAGCTGTTCCAGACCGCGGCGGACCTCCTTGAGCGGGGCTTCGGCTCCGGAGACGCTGAGCGTGATGTGCCACAGCTTGGACTGCACACGGTCCTCGCCGTGGGTGTCCGTCTCCTTCGCACTCTCCCGGCTCTCCGCGCCGTCGTCGAAGTCGGCGCCCGCTCCGACGCTGGTCAGGGCTCGTTCCTCGCCCACGGCCCTCCGGGCGTGGGGGAAGCCCCCCGGCCCTCGGGGCACATCCCCTGGGCGCGCTCGTCTCACCGGCGGCCTCCTGTTGTATGTGTCGTCCTGATGTCCCCGCCATGCCTCCGCAACAAAGTTGACCAGTCCCGGACGGGATGTGGGGCGCTTTTGGTGAAGGTCTCCGAGAGAAGACGGGACTTTCAGCCGATTCAGGGGTGCAGGACGACCAGATCGTCCCTGTGTACGACTTCACGCTCGTACGCCGGGCCGAGCTCCTCGGCGAGTTCCCGGGTCGAGCGGCCGAGCAGCTGCGGGATTTCCTTGGCGTCGAAGTTGACGAGCCCGCGGGCCACGGCCCGGCCCGCGGTGTCGCGCAGCTCGACCGGGTCGCCCGCGCTGAACTCACCCTCGACGGCGGCGATCCCGGCGGGCAGAAGCGACTTCCTCCCCTGCACCACCGCCCGTACCGCGCCGTCGTCGAGGGTCAGTGCGCCCTGCGGGGTCGAGGCGTGGGCGAGCCAGAGGAGCCGGTCGGCCGAGCGGCGTCCGGTGCTGTGGAAGTACGTGCCGGTGGCGCGGCCCGCGAGGGCGTCGGCCGCGCGTACGGCCGAGGTGAGGACGACGGGGACGCCCGCCGCCGCGGCGATCCTGGCGGCCTCGACCTTGGTGACCATGCCGCCGGTACCGACGCCTGCCTTGCCCGCGCTGCCGATCTGGACGTGTGCGATGTCCTCCGGGCCGCGCACCTCGTCGATCCGCGATGTGCCGGGCCTGGCCGGATCCCCGTCGTACAGCCCGTCGACGTCGGACAGGAGGACGAGCAGATCGGCGCGTACGAGATGGGCGACGAGGGCGGCGAGCCGGTCGTTGTCGCCGAAGCGGATCTCGTCCGTGGCGACGGTGTCGTTCTCGTTGACGACCGGGACGGCGCCCATGTCGAGCAGCTGGTCCAGGGTCCGGTAGGCGTTGCGGTAGTGGGCGCGGCGGCTGGTGTCGTCGGTGGTGAGGAGCACCTGGCCGACGCGTACGCCGTAGCGGGCGAAGGAGGCGGTGTAGCGGGCGACCAGCAGGCCCTGGCCGACACTGGCGGCCGCCTGCTGGCGGGCCAGGTCCTTGGGGCGGCGGGCCAGGCCCAGCGGTGCGAGACCGGCGGCGATGGCGCCGGAGGAGACCAGCACTATCTCTCTCTCGCCGCCGCTGCGGACCTTGGCCAGCACGTCGACCAGGGCGTCGACGCGGTCGGCGTCGAGCCCTCCCGATGCCGTGGTCAGCGAGGACGAGCCGACCTTGACGACGATCCTGCGGGCTTGCGTTACCTGCTGTCTTGCCACTGTCACAGTGCCGAATCTATGCCAGGGCGCGGGGCGGGTGCGCGGTCATTTCACCGGCTGGACAGCGCACACCCACCCCGCGCCACGCAGTTCAGCGTGCGACCGGGGTCGACTCCTGGGACTCCGCGTCCGGGGTCTCCGACTCGGGGTCGAGCTCGCCGATGAGCTGGCCTCCGATGCGCTGCTCCACACCGGCGTTGCGTGCCTCGGCCTTGGCCGACAGCCGCCGTAGGGCCGCGTTGAACAGCTCGATCGAGCTGGGCTCGTCCGGGCCGAGCAGATAGCGCTTCAACTCGCGCCTGGCGTCCACCAGCTTGTCGCCGGAACGATCCGCCACCGCGTCGAGCAGCTCGCTCAGTTCCTCGGCGCTGTTGGAGAGGATGACCGCGGCCCGTACGGCGGTGTTCTGCCGCTTGAACTCCTCCTCGCCCAGCTGGCCCGAGTCGGTCACGGCGTAGGGCTTGCCGCTCGCGATGAAGTCCGAGACCACACTGGAGATGTCGGAGACCATGCCGTCGGCCTCGTTGAAGCAGTCGTACAGCTTGGGCTCGGAGCCCGTGACGACCCGGTGCTCCCACCAGCCGCAGGAGCGCCAGTACGCGTCGTTCCACTCGGCCCGCAGCCTCTTGATCTCGGCCTGGCGCTCCGGGTCGGCGAGGGAGACCCGCGACTCCTCAGACTCGTCGCCGCCCGCGCGGCCGGGCTTGGACAGCTCGGTCAACCGGGCCTGGATACGGGTCAGTTCGGCCTTCGCCTCGGCCTGGTCCGACTGGGTGGCGGCGGCTTCGGGTGCCCAGCGGGGGTCGACGGCACGCTCGGCGGCCGCGGCGCGCACCATCGCGGTGATGCGCTCGTGGACGGCCAGGGCCTTCTTGTTGCGGATGCCGGTGAAGGGGTGCGGCTTGTAGATGACGCGGACCGGCTTCTCGGCCTCCAGCAGCCGCCGGACGATGTTCTCGCCGGCCAGCAGCAGGGAGGTGTTGCCCGGGTTGTCGTCCCAGCCCTCCCAGGTGGGGGCGTACAGCACCGTGGGGATCGGGTTCTTCGGGGTGCCTGCCCATGAGGTGATGGGAGCCAGCTGCGGGCGGCCCACCTCGACGATGTCCTGGTCACGCACGCCGACGTCGGCCAGCGCGTAGCGGTCGCGGCCCGCGCGGCCCGCGGTCCACACCTCGTCGTACACCTTGCTGAACGGGTTGACGCTGGCCAGCTTGTCGCTGTCGCCGTGTCCGATGAAGACGTGCTTCATGGTCGGCACGCGCAGATTGTGGATGTTCTTTCCGACGTTGGCCGGGTACAGCGCGACGCGGACCGAGGACAGGTCGAGGCTCATCAGATGCATGCCGCCGGGCACGCAGATGACCGGTACCGCGGTCGCGGTGAGCTTCTTCACCATGCCGCGTTCACGCATGATGATCAGCGGCCGGCCGTCGATCTGCTCCATCGTCTCGAGCCACATGTTGACCTGGTACGCGGACTCGTCGGAGCCGGAGAAGTACAGGACGACGGTCGGCTGGTACTCGCGCAGCCAGGTCTGGACGCCCTTGAGCACGGCGGCCGCGCCCGGCACCCGGCGACTGCGCCGCAGATACGGGACGAGGGCGGCCGTGTAGAGCACTCCGAGGGCGAGGGTGACGGCGACGCCCGCATACCCGATGACGTGCTTGCCGGTCCCCGCGGCGATCACCACGCCGGCCATCGCCGGGATGTCGAGGTGGAGCATCTTCTCGCCGGAGCGGCGCAGCAGCGCGTTCGGCGGGGCGTCGGGGATACGGACGGCGTTCAGGTCGACGTTGCGCGTGACGACAGGCATCGTGCGGCGCAGGCGGATCAGGGTCGTGAGCGCGCCCTGCGGTGCCTGGAGGCCGTAGAAGATCAGGAACCCGGCGACGGCCGCGTAGAAGAAGTTGGTCTCCGCCAGACCCTCACGGGCGAGCAGCAGAACCAGCAGCAGCTGACGCAGCAGGAAGCGGATCGGCAGACCGGCCCGGACCTTGTTGAGCCGGTTGACCAGGTAGCTGCCCTTCTGGTGCAGATACCAGTCGGCGAGGTAGGTCACGGCAGCGGCAGCCGCGAAGAACCAGAGGTTCGGGATCAGTGCGGCGATCATCACGCACGGATAGCCGAGTCCCATCAGAGCCGCTGCGGCCAGCTCTGACCGGCTGCCGACGCGAGCGAGTCGAATGGCGGTCGAAATCACGAAGAACCTGCTCCAAGGGGGGTGCCGGTTGATTCACGTTTGGCGGGTTTTGTGAAGGTGGGGCTTCACAAACTCGGGCCTCTGTCCTCGCCTCAAGGTTTTCGCCTCAGGGCGACCACAAAGGCCCGATAATTACTTTAACGAACGATTGTTACACATCTTCCTGGCGGTCCAGGACGGCTTCGAGGGCCTTCTCGAAGTCTGATGCCTCGCTCGCCTCACGCGTCGGATCCTGCTGCCGGACATCGATGACATGGCCGGTGAGTTCGGACAGCAGGACGTCGAGCGAGGTCCTTGCCACGGCCTCGGAAGAGAGCAGCGAGCCCTCCGGTTCCGTGCCGAAAGCCTTGGTGCGCATGGGAGTGGCCGTGCGCTCGGGATTCACGCAGTTGACGCGAATTCCGTCGCCCGCCCATTCGTCGGAAAGGGCCTGGGTGAGATTCACCATGGCCGCCTTGGTCGACGAATAGAGGCTGTACTCGGCGCGACCGCGGGTGTAGCTGGAGGAGGTGTAGAGGAGCAGCTGCCCCTTCGTCTCCGCCAGATACTTGTATGAGGCACGAGCGATCTGCACCGGCGCGAGGTAGTTGACGTTCAGCGCTTCCTGGATGGTGCTGTTGTCGGTCTCGGCCAGCTTGCCGATACGCAGCACACCGGCCGTGTTGATGACGTAGTCGACGCGGCCCGTCTCGGCATACGCCCGGGAAAGGGCGTCGTCGACATGCTCGGGATTCTCCACATGCGTACCGGTGGTGGAGCGGCCCAGCGCGTAGACATGAGCGCCGTACTGCTTCGCGATCGCGCAGATGTCGGCGCCGATGCCGTACGAACCACCGAAGACCACCAGCGTCTTGCCGGTCAGCAGTTCGCGGTAGGCGGCGGCGTCGGCCTGGCGCGGAGCCGCGCTGGATGCCAGCTGGAAGAGCTTGTCGGCGATGAAGACGTCGACCGGCTGCGTGACCTTCATGTTGTACTCGTCGCCCGCGACCACATAGATCGGCACGTCGGGCAGGTACCTGAGCACGACGCTGCAGTCGTCGGTCGCCTGGAAGTTGGGGTCGCCGGCCGCGATCTCGTAGGCCCGCCGGATGGTGGAGAGCTTGAAGGCCTGCGGGGTCTGGCCACGGCGCAGCCGCGAGCGGTCCGGCACGTCGGTGATGAACTCGCCGTCCTCGCCGTGGGTCCGGGTCACGATGATCGTGTCCGCGGACGGAATTGCGACATCGACGGCCTGATAGCGGTCGAGGGCGTCGACGCACGCCTTGATCACACGCTGTGACAGAAGCGGACGGACAGCGTCATGGAAGAGGACGTTGTGGTCCTCACCCTCGGCGAGCCCCTCGCTGAGCGCCTCGATGGCGCGCTCGGTGGTCTCGTTGCGGGTCGCGCCGCCCTCAATCACCTTCGTCACCTTGGTGAGCCCGGCCCTGGCGATGATCCGCTCGACATCCGGCACGAAACCCGGCGCCATCAGTACGATGACGTTGTCGACGGACTCCGCCTGCTCGAAGATCGACAGTGTGTGCTCGATAACGGCCTTGCCGGCAATCTTCAGCAGCTGCTTCGGGATCGCCAGTCCCACTCTCTGACCGGTACCACCGGCGAGCACAACGGCTGTAGTGCGGGGCTTGGCTACGTGCGGCACAGACACAGACGACCGACCTACCTTGCGACGAATGGGGGACGGGCTGATGGTCGCACTCTCCGTGACGGTCTCGCAAGGCGGTGGTCAAGCACCCCACACCTCCTCGAAACCGGGCGTTCACCCCCTGGACAGGGGATACTGCTGGGCCCCGGCGCGGGGTCCGGGTGACTGAAAGCACAGTTGCCACGAGTGCGCACGGCTACTTGATCGGCTTGTCGACAACGTTCAGTACGAGCTCATTGGCCGCGCTGTAGAAGACCTTGACCGTCACCAGCTCCTGCGGTTTGCCGCCGAGTCTGCGGGCCACCGCGCGCAGCGTCGCCAGGGGGCGCCGCTTGCGCAGGTCGATGCCGGGATACGGGAAGAGGGAACCCTTCTCCACCACGTCGTCCAGGACCCGCGCGAGCCTGACCGGCTGCGCGTCGGGCGCAGGGCGCAGCCACAAGTCCCAGACGTCGTGCACATTCGCCTGCCGGTCCGCCGGGGCCGCACACGGGACGGTGGCCCGGAAGCCGTCCGCCCCCTCGCGGCTCGCCGGGAACGTCAGCTCGGCGTGAGCCGTGCCACGGCGGCGCAGCAGCAGAGCCGGGTCGCCGGCCGGAGTGCCCGGGGCGAACAGCCGCCCGGAGACGGTGATCCTCTGCCCAGTGAGCCGGATCTCACCGACCTCGGCGTGGACCGGCCTGATCCAGGACCGCAGGGAGAGCACTCCCTGCTTCACATACGGGACGAGATTGCGGACCGGGCCGCCCGCGGGCGTACGGCCCGCGGCCCGCATCGATCCGCGCTGGTCGACGGCCCGGGCCGCCAGCGCGATCCGCTCGCCGTCCGGCAGCTCGACCTGGCAGGTCCACACGCCCTCCGGGAACTGGGCTCCGGCGGGCACCCTCGCCCGCCCCTCCGCGTCGAACGCGAAGCGCCGCGCCTCGACCGCGGCGTCCGGGTGCGTACACACCAGGTGCAGCCCGGCACCCCGGCCGACAGGGCGGCCGCCGCCGGGGACCAGACTGACCGTCAGCCCGCCGTCATCGGCGACCACGCAGTCCGCGAGGGGTGTGAACTGCTCGCCCTCCCCCGCCGCCCTGGCTACGTGGCCCGCGCCTCCGCGCGAGGCCGTGGCCGCGCCCAGCTCGGCGAAGAGCTCCTCGTACTGCTTGGCGACCGGACCTGGGGCGAAGCGACGCGCGTTGCGCAGCGCGGCCGCGCCCATCCGGCGGCGCAGTTCCTCGTCGTCGATGAGCTTCAACAGGGCATCGGCGATGGCCTCGACGTCACCGACCGGGACGAGCAGCCCGTCCACCCCGTCCTCGATGATCTCCCTCGGGCCGTAGTCGCAGTCCGTGCTGACAACCGGCAGACCGCAGCGCATGGCCTCCACGAGCGTCATGCCGAAGGATTCGTGCCGTGAAGTGGAAACGGCGATCGCGCCCTTGACCCACTCCGGCTCGATGGGCGAGCGGGGACCCATGAGATGGACGCTGTTGTAGAGGCCGAGCTCGTCGATCTTCCGGCGGAGCCGGTCCTTCTGGTTGCCCCAGCCGCAGATCCGCAGCGTCCACTCGGGCCGGGCGGCGACGACCTTGCCGAAGGCCTCGATGAGCACCTGGTACTGCTTCTCCGTGGCCAGGCGTCCCGCCGCGACCACGGTCGTCCCCGAGGTGTCGGACGGCGCGACCATCGGCTCGGGCACACTGTTGGGGATGGCGAGCACGCGGGTGTCCGGCAGCGGCATCTGCGCGCGGTAGGAGGCGGCGTCGCCCTCGGAGACCGTCACAAAGGCGTCGAGCCGTGCGAGGTGGTCGTACATCTCGGCGCGCAGCTCGGGCTTGTGATGGTTGTGCGTCATGTGCTCCTGCCCGATGAGCACGGCGCCCTCCGGGCCGAACTGCGCGACGTACGCGACGAGTCCGGGCCGGGTTCCGATGACCACATCCGCGTCGGAGCCCGCGTAGTGGGCCTGCACCCGCTCGTCGGTGAGCCTGCTGTACTCCTTGTACCGCGCCTCGGACCGGGGCAGGCACGCTGCGGGCTCCAGCTGGAGCGGGTGCTTCGTCTCGTTGGACGGGGAGGCGGGGCGGGTGTCGACGAGGGGTACGACGTTCACGCGCGGGTCGATGGCGAAGATCGGGTCGTCGCGGTGCCGGAAGACCGAGACGATTTCCACCTCATGCCGGTCGGCGAGTTCCTCGGCGAGGTTCAGCGTGGTCCGGATGGTCCCGCCGATGCCGTAGATCGTGTGGATGAGGAAAGAAATCTTCATCGACGCTCCGTTCCGTGTGCCGGGGCGATACGCCACACCCCCCGTACAAGACGGTCATTGGGGGCGAGAGGTTGCGCCGCTTCACGCAATGGAGCGAATCGGACGGGCTTGTTCTCCAAGCCCGTCCGGCGATCGGGGCCGAGTCCTCGGAACGAACCCCTAGAAGGGGTCGAACTCGTCGAACTCCCGCTGCGCGTCGTCCCGTTCCGCCTCGCGGACCGATCTTCAACGCCGCCCTCGCGCCGCTCGGCCGCAAGCGGCCTCACGGGCTTCGGACGGCTGCGCCGGACTCCGTCCGCCGACCCGGCTCAGCCGTCCGGCACGTTCCCTAGAAGGGGTCGAACTCGTCGAACTCCCGCTGCGCGTCGTCCCGTTCGGCCTCGCGGTCCCGGCGGCGCTGGGCCGCGGGGCGCGGGGCCTCCAGGCGGTGGTCCTCGCCGCGGCGGCCGAGCATCTCCGCGCCCGCCATCATCGAGGGCTCCCAGTCGAAGACGACCGCGTTGTCCTCGGGGCCGATGGCCACGCCGTCGCCCGCGCGGGCACCGGCCTTCATCAGCTGGTCCTCGACGCCGAGGCGGCTGAGGCGGTCGGCCAGGTAGCCCACGGCCTCGTCGTTGCTGAAGTCCGTCTGGCGGACCCAGCGCTCCGGCTTCTCGCCGCGCACCCGGAAGAGGCCGTCCTCCTCCTGCACGACCGAGAAGCCCGCGTCGTCGACCGCCTTCGGGCGGATGACGATGCGGGTCGCCTCCTCCACGGGCTTGGCCGCGCGCGCCTCGGCGATGATCTCGGCCAGGGCGAAGGACAGCTCCTTCAGGCCGGTACGCGCCACCGCGGACGCCTCGAAGACGCGGTAGCCGCGCGCCTCGAGGTCCGGGCGGATCATGTCGGCGAGGTCCTGGCCGTCCGGGATGTCGATCTTGTTGAGGACCACGATGCGCGGACGGTCGTCGAGACCGCCGTACTGCCGCAGCTCCTCCTCGATCACATCGAGGTCGGAGACCGGGTCGCGGTCGGACTCCAGCGTCGCGGTGTCCAGGACATGCACGAGCACGGAGCATCGCTCGACATGGCGCAGGAACTCCAGGCCCAGGCCACGGCCCTGGCTGGCGCCGGGGATCAGGCCGGGGACGTCGGCGATGGTGTAGACGGTCGACCCCGCGGTGACCACACCGAGGTTCGGTACGAGCGTGGTGAAGGGGTAGTCCGCGATCTTCGGCTTGGCCGCGCTGAGCACGGAGATCAGCGAGGACTTGCCCGCGCTCGGGTAGCCGACGAGGGCCACGTCGGCGACGGTCTTGAGCTCCATGACCACGTCACGGGCCTCGCCGGGCTCGCCGAGCAGCGCGAAGCCGGGCGCCTTGCGGCGCGCGGAGGCGAGCGCCGCGTTGCCGAGACCGCCGCGGCCGCCCTGGCCCGCGATGAAGGTGGTGCCCTGGCCGACCAGGTCGGCGAGCACATTGCCCTGCTTGTCGAGGACGACGGTGCCGTCGGGGACGGGCAGGACCAGATCCTGGCCGTCCTTGCCGGAGCGGTTGTCGCCGGCGCCGGGCTGGCCGTTGGTGGCCTTGCGGTGCGGGCTGTGGTGGTAGTCGAGCAGCGTCGTCACCGACTGGTCGACGACCAGGGTGACATCGCCGCCACGGCCGCCGTTGCCGCCGTCGGGGCCGCCGAGCGGCTTGAACTTCTCCCGGTGAACGGAGGCGCAGCCGTGGCCCCCGTTACCCGCGGCGACATGCAGCTCGACGCGGTCCACGAAGGTGGTCATGGGTGTGCCTCCAGAAAGTACGGAATGTCTCTTACGTAACAAGCGAAAGGCGGACCCGCTTCCCGATCAACGGGAAGCGAGGTCCGCCCTCGCGAAGCAAACCGCTCTACGGGCGCCTGAGTCAGGCGACCGGAACGATGTTCACTACCTTGCGGCCACGGCGAGTGCCGAACTCCACCGCGCCGGCGTCCAGCGCGAACAGCGTGTCGTCCTTGCCACGGCCGACGCCGTTGCCCGGGTGGAAGTGGGTGCCGCGCTGGCGGACCAGGATCTCACCGGCGTTGACGACCTGACCGCCGAAGCGCTTCACGCCGAGCCGCTGAGCATTGGAGTCGCGACCGTTCCGAGTGGACGATGCGCCCTTCTTGTGTGCCATGTCTCCTCAGTCCCTTACTTCGCAGCCGTGGGGATGCCGGTGACCTTGATCGCCGTGTACTGCTGACGGTGACCCTGGCGACGGCGGTAGCCGGTCTTGTTCTTGTAGCGAAGGATGTCGATCTTCGCGCCCTTGTGGTGGTCCACGACCTCGGCCGTGACCTTGATTCCGGCCAGCACCCACGGGTCGCTGGTCACGGCGTCGCCGTCGACAACGAGCAGGGTCGAGAGCTCGACCGTGTCGCCAACCTTGGCAGTGGGAATCTTGTCAACCTCAACGATGTCGTCAACAGCAACCTTGTGCTGACGACCACCGCTGCGCACGATGGCGTACACGCGGATCTCACTCTCGCTCGGAACGGATCCCCTGATGCCAGCCGCTCGCACGGGCCGAAGCCCGCGACGATCCGGAAGGATGAGCGGCCTCTCCTGAACGGGCAGAGCCGTCGGGAGGGAGTTGCTCAGGGGTGGGTGTGCATGGAAACACACCGAGGGTCAAGGTTACGGGGCCCGCCCCCAGGGGGTCAAACCGGGTACCCGGCCCCCGTCTCTGCGGGCTCCGGCCCCCGTCTCTGGTGCAGGCTCACCGCGGCCTGTTCAATATCAGCTCGTGTCCCTGCGCTCCCTCATCACCATGCCTCGCATGCTCCGCCACGGCTCGGCCGTGGGCGCGGATCTGCCACCGGACGAGGCCGTCACCGTCGGTGCTGTCGCCGACACCGCCCTGCGTGCCGCGCTCGCCGCGGCCGCGAGCGGCGATGCCGCACCCGCCGGCGAACTGCTCGCCGAGACCCGGCTGGGCGCCCAGTGGGAGCGGCGCAGTGTGTGCGTCTCGGAGCTCGCCGAGTGCGCGCTGCACAGCCCGGGCTGGCTGGAGGACTGGCTGGCGAAGTCGCCCGATGACCCCGACGCGGTGCTGGTGAAGGCGGATCTGTGCATCCAGCAGGCCTGGGAGATACGGACCGGCCACCGCGCCCGGCATGTGTCCCAGGACCAGTTCCGGGCCTTCTTCGCGCTCCTGGAGGACGCTGTTCCGGTCATCGCCGCCGCGGCCGAGCTGAACCCCACCGACCCGGTGCCGTGGGAGATCGCGCTCACCCACGCCCGCGGCATCCAGGCGCCCCGCGATGTGTTCGACGCGTACTGGGCGGAGGCCGTCGCCCGCGCGCCGCACCACTACGGCTGTCATGCCACGGCCCTGCAGTACTTGTGCGACAAGTGGTACGGCTCGCACGAGGAGATGTTCGCCTTCGCCGAGCGGGCCGCCGAAGGGGCGCTGCCCGGCTCGAAACTGCACGCGCTTCCGCTGCTGGCCGCCGTCGAGTACGAGGTGGTGTCCGACGACTCCACCGAGGACGGCCCGATCGACCGCGCCCGGGTCGAGGCCGCCGTGACCCGGGCCCTGGAGCTGTCGGGCTGGTACGAGCCGGGCGACCCCGAAGCCGCCGGTTTCCGCAACCACCTGGCTCTGATGCTGATCTTCGCCGAGCGCTGGAGCGATGCCCTGGAGGTCTTCCGGGCGATCGGCGTGCACGCCCGCGAATTCCCGTGGGCGTACGTGGGTGACAGCCGCAAGGAGTTCCTGGAGTTCCGGCTCGGCGTACGGATGCAGGTCGCCTCCCAGACCCCGTTCTTCGGCCGCCCGCCGGGGCACGCCCGGCCCACCGCTCCCGTACTGGCCGTCCCGGCGCCGCGCTCCCTGGCGATAGCGGCGGCCCGCCTCCACCAGGTCGCCGAGGCGGCGCTGATGTGCGGTATCTCGCTCCGTATCGCTCCCGCCCCGTCCGCGACGGGGATGAGCTACGTCGAACTCGTCCCCGACGCGTCCCCCGGCAGACGCGCGAGCCTCCTCGCCGGGGAGGAGATGCTGACGGCGGCAGCGGACAACTTCACCACCGGCGAGAAATGGCCCGCCCTGGTGCTGCGCCGCACCGCCGACCGCTGCGGCTTCACGCTGTTCCACAAGGGCAGGGCGCGCGCCTCCCATCTGTGGGACCCGGCGGCCCCGGTCACCGACCACGCGCAGGCCACCGCCACCGCGCAGGCCCTCGCCGCCGTGTTCACCGCGGTGGACCCGCGCCCGCTGGTCTCGCTGCTGCGCGGTACCGACAGCCCGGCCCGGCGGCAGTCGGAGCTGGTGGCCGCGCTCGGACTGCCCCCGCTCCCGGACGGCTTCGGCGAGCGCGACGAGATCCTGGACGGCATGCCCGGGGCCCAACTCCTGGCCAAGCGCGGGGTGTTCAAGGGCATCCGCGACACCATGTCGACGGACCTGGGCACCCCGGACCTGCCGGTCCCCCGCCCGCGGCGCTGGTGGGTGCTGCGCATGGTGGGCCTGACGGTCCTCGTCCCCGCGGCGGCGTACGCCTGGTGGTCCCCGGACGTGAGCTGGTACCGCACGATCGTCCCGACGGCGGCCGCGCTGTACCTGGCGCTCCAGCTCAGGAAGGCGCGGGCCCAGCGGCCATGAAAGGCACGCACCCAGCCATGAAAGGACGGCGGGCCGTATGCTCGCCGGGCGAAGCAGCGCACCGGAAGGCAGAACAGTGAACTACAGGGTCCAGCCCACCGCCCAGGTCGACGAGACCGCCGTCATCGGCGCCGGGAGCAGCGTCTGGGAGCTCGCCCAGATCCGCGAGGGCGCCAAACTCGGCGAGGGCTGTGTCGTCGGCCGCGGCGCCTACGTCGGCACCGGCGTGCAGATCGGCGACAACGTCAAGCTGCAGAACTACGCCCTGGTGTACGAGCCCGCCGAGCTCGGCGACGGTGTCTTCGTCGGCCCGGCCGTGGTGCTCACCAACGACCACAACCCGCGCTCCGTCGACCCCGACGGCAAGCAGAAGCGCGGCGGCGACTGGGAGGCCGTGGGCGTCAAGGTCGCCGAGGGCGCATCGCTCGGCGCGCGCTCGGTGTGTGTCGCGCCGGTGCGGATCGGACGCTGGAGCATGGTCGCCGCGGGCGCGGTCGTCACCAAGGACGTACCGGACTTCGCGCTTGTCGTGGGCGTGCCCGCCCGGCAGATCGGCTGGGTCGGCCGGGCCGGTGTCCGTCTCGTGGAGCGCGAGGGCGAGGCGGGCGTCTGGGAGTGCCCGCAGTCCGGCACGGTGTACGTGGAGAAGGACGGCGTCCTCGCCGAGCAGGCGGTCTGACGCGCGACGGCTCCGCCACGCCAGACGAAACCCCCCGGACCGGGTCCGGGGGGTTTCGCATACCTGTCTTCGGTCAGGCCCGGCTCCAGGCCTCCATCGCCAGGCCGGACTCGTCCTTCTGGCGCGTGACCCGCAGCGTGCCGTCCGTACCGAACGCCGCCATCACGACCCGGCCCCTCGCGTCGATCGCGAGCGCCGGAGCGCCCACGCAGGGCTCACCCGTAAGAGTCCAGCTGACACCCGAGGACTCGTCCTCCGTGGGATACGCGGCCAGCGCCGGGCGGCCGGTGGCGGCATCGCGGTGGGCGAGGATCGTGCAGTCGTGACCGTCGACCGGGGTACGCAGCAGCGCGACAGGTCCGGTGCCCGCACCGTTGCCGAGCGGGGCCGCGTCGGAGGTCGGGCGCCAGGCGCGGACCGTGTTGTCCCCGGCGTCGTGCCAGAAGTGCGTGAGCCGGTTGCCGCCGGTGCGCTCCGAGCTGAGCGAGTCGGCCGCGGCCTTGGCGGGGATGTCGTCGGCACGCTGGAACTTGACGCCCGGCGTCTCCTGCTCCCAGCGCATGATGTGGTCCGCGGTCGGGACGAGCAGCTCCATCAGGCCGTCCGGAGTCAGCGAGGCGGAGACCGTACCGACGCCGCCGCTGCCCTTGAGGTCGGCCCACTTGTTCCACTTGCCGGAAGGCACCTGGGCGCGTCCGCAGACGCCGCCGCCCGCGTTGCGTACGAACACATGCAGCGAGCCCTCGGCGTCGATCACGGCCGACGGGAGTCCGATCTGGCCGGCGAGATCGGGGTCGTTCGGGTACGGGGAGGCGAGCGGATACCAGTCGCGTACGGCAAGACCGGACTGGTACTGCACGGCGTACACCACATCGGTGCCGGTCCGGCCGTCCGCGAGGCGGCTGCGGCGCAGACTCACCAGGTGGACATAGCCGTCGGCGCCCTGGGCGATGGACAGGTACGGCAGCACGCCGCGTCCGGGGATCACTTCGGGCCCGGTCCACTGGGGGCCACCGGGCCGGGTCTCGGTCCAGCGCAGCACGCCGTCCGAGCCCGGTGCGTACGCTGTGAGCCTGCCGTCCTTGCCGCGCACCAGCCAGCCGGTGGTGGGGGCCGACGACGTGTCCACGGTGGGTATCGGCGCGGCCTTTCGGCTCGGCGGCTCGTCCGAGCCGCGCGCAGATTTCCGTCCGGACCAGACCGCCATGGCTCACCATCGTCTTTCGCGTGACCGCCCCGCAAAACTTGCGCGACGATAGTACGACAGGTTCGCGGCACCGACCGGGCCGCGGTCGGCCCTCACTCCCGTGCCGGGTTCACGAAATCGTTATCGAGGACGCGCGCCCCCGCGCGAAGCCCCGGCCGCCGGTCCGCTCACCTCGGCCATTGCCTACCATTGCGTGGAGCACCCCTGGGAGCGCGCGCTTCGCCGGGCCGGTCCGGCCGCCTCGGCGGTGGCGCGATCGCGCGGGGTGTCGGCCCGCAGTATGAGACCGTGGCACGCCCCGCCAGTGACCTGACCCAGAAGAAGAGTGTTCAGTGAAAGTCATCAGCATCGTCGGTGCCCGTCCGCAATTGGTGAAGCTCGCCCCCATCGCGGCCGCGTTCGCCGAGACCGACCACGAGCACGTCATCGTGCACACCGGGCAGCACTACGACGCCGACCTCTCCGACGTCTTCTTCGACGGTCTCGGCATCCCCGACCCGGATGTCCACCTCGGTGTCGGCTCCGGCAGCCACGGCGTCCAGACCGGTTCGGTGCTCACCGCGCTCGACCCGGTGCTGGAGCGCGAGCAGCCCGACTGGGTCCTCGTCTACGGCGACACCAACTCGACGATCGCCGGTGCGCTCTCGGCGGTGAAGATGCACCTGCCGGTCGCGCACCTGGAGGCCGGTCTGCGCTCCTTCAACCGGCGCATGCCCGAGGAGCACAACCGCGTACTGACCGACCACTGCGCCGACGTCCTGCTGGCCCCGACCGAGGAGGCCATGCGCCACCTCGCCGACGAGGGCCTCAAGGACCGCGCCGTGCTGGCCGGTGACGTGATGGTCGACATCTGCCTGCGCATCCGCGACGCGGTGCTCGCCGGCGAGCACGCCGCGCCCGCGCTGCCCGAGGGCATCGACCCCTCGAAGCCGTTCCTGCTGGCGACCCTGCACCGGCCCGACAACACCGACGACCCCGAGCGCCTGGCCGCGATCATCGGCGCCATGGCCAAGCTCCCGGTGCCGGTGGCGCTTCTCGCGCACCCGCGCCTGGTCGCGCGTGCCGAGCAGCACGGGATCGAGCTCGCGCAGGGTTCGGTGCACGTCGGCCGTCCGCTGCCGTACGCGGGTCTGGTCGCCGCGGTGCTGGCCTCGACCGGTGTGGTCACCGACTCCGGCGGCCTGCAGAAGGAGGCCTTCCTCCTGGAGCGGATCACGACCACGATCCGTCCCGAGACCGAGTGGGTCGAAACCGTCGACACCGGTTGGAACGTCTTGGTTCCCGACCCGCACGAGCTCTCCGCCGACGAGTGGGCCGCCACGGTCACCCGCGCCGTTCCGACGGCCGACCCGGGCACTCCCTACGGCGACGGACGAGCCGCGCAGAACGTTGTCCGGATCATGGAAGAGTGGAAGGGGGGCAGCCGGCGCGTGTGACGGACAAGCGCCTCAATGCAGGCTCTAATCCGTACTTGTCACCGTGCTAGCGTCACCGTTTATGTCAGCGTCTCCCAGGTCCGGGCTGCCCTCAGAAGGTCCGCGACCGCACGTCATCTATCTCGCCATCGGCTTCCCGCCGGCTGCCAAGAGCAGCGCCTACCGCATGCGCGAGACGGCGAACCAGTTCTGCAAAGCAGGCTGGGACGTCACCGTCGTCAACATCGCCCAGGAGTCCTGGGAGCGGGACTCGGGTGTCGACCTCACCCTGCTGGAGCAGGTCGACCCGCGGGTGAAGATCGTCGAGCTGCCGCTGTCCCGTGAGGACCTGGAAACGGACATCCGGCTCTACAGCGAGGACCGCGCCCTCAACCCCAACAGGTGGGTTTCGCAGCTGCGCAAGCGGCAGCAGAAGGCGTTCCCCGAGCCGAACTTCGGCGAGTGGCGCGGCGATCTGGAGCGGGCAGTGCTCGACATCCACGCGGAGCACCCGGCCGATCTGCTCGTGGCCAGCTGTGTTCCGTACGTGAATCTCGCCGCGGCCTGGAAGCTCTGGGAAGAGGCAAAGGTCCCGTACGCCGTGGACTTCCGCGACGGCTGGTCGATCGATGTGATCACCGGCATCGAGGCGTTCACCAAGGACTCCGAGATGGGCCGCTGGGAACAGAAGGTCCTCGACAGCGCGGTCTCGCTGTGGGTCGTCAACGACCCGATCGCCGACCACTACCGCGCCCGCTACCCCGAGTTCGCCTCCCGCGTCGAGGTCGTGCGCAACGGCTACGACGCGGACAGCTCGCCCGGCCGCGCCCACAACCCCGACCCCGAGTCGGGTCTGGTCTTCGGCTATCTGGGCACGGTCAACTTCACGCCCGCGCACCTGGAGACGGTGCTCAACGCCTGGCGCGCGGCCCGTGAGAAGGAGCCGCTGCTCGCCAACGCGCGCTTCGAGGTACGCGGCCACATCGGCAACGGAGCGGGCCGCGAGGCGAACAAGCACTCCGAGATGCTCAAGCAGGCCGAAGCGGACGGCGTGTTCTTCGGCGGTCCCGCCGCCAAGGCCGAGGTCTCCTCGATCTACGCCCGCTGGGACGCCATGGTGCTCATCCTGATCGGCGGTCGCTTCGTGACCTCCGGCAAGGTGTACGAGTACATGGCCACGGGCCTGCCGATCGTCTCGGCGCATGTCGTCGAGCACGACGCCTCGAACGTTCTCAACGGTCATCCCCTGTGGACCGGTGCCGTCGGCATCGACGAGGAAGGCCTGGCGGAGTCCTTCGTGAAGGCGGCCCACATGGCCGTCGAGACGAGCGACGAGGTCCACGCGGAAGCGATGGCGCACGCCGACCAGTTCACCCGTGAGGCCCTGATGTCCCTCGCCGTGAAGAACCTCGTCGACCGGCTCGCCACCGAGCACGGTGTGCCGGCCGCGCCCGCGGAGAGCATTGTCCCCCTGACTGCCGAAGCCACGGATGTGGACGACCTCTCATCGAAGTCGATCGTCGCCGGAGGTCCCACCCCGTGACCGATGTGTTGCTCGTCGCCGCCGCCCAGCCGCAACTCGGCGTGCTGGCCGGCGCGGTGCAGAAGTTCCGCGCCCAGGGCGCCCGCGTCTATCTGGCCTGCGCCTTCGACACGAAGAGCTGCCAGGAGGAGCTCGACCGGCTCGAGCTGGACGGGTACCAGGCACTGCCGTACGGCATAGGGCATCTTCGTACCGCGACCCGCCGCAGGCTGCGCAGGCTCCCGGCGAGCCGCCGCCTGTGGATCCAGATGCGCCGCAATCCGTGGCTGCGCCGCCACGGCCTGGGAGCGCAGCAGCTCGTCGCGCTCGACGCCAACGCCGTGTACACGGTCTGGCGGCTGTCCCAGTACACCGACGCGGACGCCAGCTTCGGCATCGCGCCGGCGCTGCGGGCCCTGTCGGATCCGCAGCGGACCCCGGCCCCGGCCAGGCGGAGGGCTCTGCCGCCCCGCTCGGTGATCGTCAGTGATGTACGCCGTCAGGCCAAGGCGCTGCCCGAGACCGTGATCCGTACGGCCACGGCGCGTCCGCTGATGCGCAGCAGCGTCGGTGCCCGGTTGTGGCGCACCGCGCTCGGCGCACCCGGTGTTCCCGCCAACGTCCGGGCGCGCCTGTCCCGCCAGGTGGCCGAGGGCATGCGCTGGGCCGGCCGGCCGGGCGGCGCGACGCTCGCTCTGACCACCGCCGCACGGCGCATCTCGGACCCCGCGATCAGGACGTCGCTGCTGGACGAGGCGGCCAAGACCGAGCTCAAGAGGGGCATCGCACCGCGCGCCTTCGACAGCACGGTCAAGGAGCTGCTGACCGCCGCGGACGAGCAGTACGCGTCCGGGGATCCCGAGGGCGCGGCGTCCACGCTGGACCGTGCGCTCGTCCTCGGTTTCCACCGGGTCGTCCACATCGACCAGCTCAGCTCGCCGCTGGCCAGTGACCCGGCCGCCTTCTCGGCGCCGGTGCACGGCTCGGCGGTCATGAAGAAGATCCAGCAGCCGCAGGGCAGGAAGACCCCGGCCGCGACGCCTCCGAAGGACCGGCCGCTGCGGCTGCTGGTCACCACGAGCGCCAACGACAACTTCCTCAAGCTGATCCTGTCCCACTACGAGGCCCACCAGGGCGTCGAGGTCCGCTACCTGGACCTGGCGTCCACGCCGGCCATGAAGCGCATCTCGTGGGCCGGCCGGCGGATGATAGAGAACCGTCTCGGGGGCGAGGCCCTCTACGCGGAGCAGGTCGAGCAGCTCATGCGGCCCCATCTGGACTGGGCCGACACGGTGTTCCTCGACTGGTGTGTGGCACCGGCCGTGATGCTCACGACGATCGACCCGGGCGACACCCGGATCGTGGTGCGCCTGCACAGCTACGAGGCCTTCACCCGGTGGCCGCACCTGGTGGACTTCTCCCGCGTGGACGACCTCATCTATGTCGCCGACCACGTACAGGACCTGACGACCGCTCTGGTGCCGCAGCTCCGCGGCCCCGAGGCGCCTCGTACGCACATGATCGACAACGCCATGGACCTGAGCGTCTTCAACCGCGCGAAGTCCGCCGACGCCCGCTTCAACCTCGGGCTCATCGGTGTCTCGCAGGTGGCGAAGGACCCGCTGTGGGCCCTCGACGTCCTGGAGCGCGTACGCAAGCAGGACGAGCGCTACCGGCTGCTGCTGGTCGGCAGTGACATGGACCCCAAGACCAGCCGTGCCACCAAGGACTACCTGAAGGAGTTCGAGCGGCAGCTCGAACCGCTGGTGGAGTCCGGTGCCGTGGTACGTCTCGGGCCGACGGACGACGTACCGTCCGCGCTCACCGGGATCGGCACGATCCTGAGCTCCTCGGTGCGTGAGGGCTGCCACGTCGGTCTGATGGAGGGCGCGGCGAGTGCCGCCGTCCCCGTCGTGCGCGACTGGCCGTTCTACGCCGGACGCGACCACAGCGCCCGCACCCTCTACCCCGAGGGCTGGGTCGTCGGCTCCCCGGAGGAGGCCGCGAAGCGCATCCTCGAGACCACGGCGACCGAGGAGAGCTGGCAGAACGCGGGCAAGCTGGCCTCCGAGCACGCGCTGTCCGCGTGGGACTGGCCGGTGGTGAGCCGTCGCTTCGACGAGCTGCTGCTCGGCGAGTAGGGCGGTAAGGCAGTACGAAGGGCCCCGGGACTTCCCGGGGCCCTTCGTCGTACGTACGGGTGCGAACGCGGGTCAGCCGCGTGCCTCCGGGTGGCGCAGGCACCAGCCCTCCCACGCCGATGTCACCATCGCGCGCACGTCGTGGCGCGCCTCCCAGCCGAGCTCCTGGCGGATGCGGTCGGCGGCGGCCACGACGCGGGCCGGATCGCCCGGCCTGCGGGCCGTGACCTCGGCCTTGCTGTCCGTGTGACCGGTGACGTCGAGGATGATGCCGACCATCTCCGCGACCGAAACCCCTTCGCCGCGGCCGATGTTGAGGACCAGAGAGGCCGAGGGGTCCGCGGCGAGCCGCCGTGCCGCCGCGACATGCGCGGAGGCGATGTCCTCGACGTGGATGTAGTCGCGGATGCAGGTGCCGTCGGGCGTCGCGTAGTCGTCGCCGAAGATACGTGGCGGCTCGCCCGCGGTCAGACGCTCGAAGACCATCGGCACAAGGTTGAAGATGCCCTCGTCGCCCAGCTCCGGCGAGGCAGCGCCGGCGACGTTGAAGTAGCGCAGGGACGCGGTCGCCATGCCGTGCGCCCTGCCGACGGCGGTGACCAGCCATTCACCCGCGAGCTTGGTCTCGCCGTACGGGCTCATCGGCAGACAGGGCGTCGCCTCGGTCACGAGGTCGACGTCGGGCATGCCGTAGACGGCCGCCGACGAGGAGAAGAGGAACCGGCCGACGCCTGCCGCGGCCGACGCTTCGAGGAGGACCCGCAGACCCTCGACGTTCTCGCGGTAGTAGAACAGGGGCTTCTCGACCGATTCGGCCACCTGCTTCTTGCCCGCGATGTGCACGACTCCGGTGATCGCGTGCTCGGCCAGGACACGGCCCACCAGCTCACCGTCGAGGACGGAGCCGGCCACCAGCGGTACGCCCGCGGGCAGCCGGTCGGCGCTGCCGGTGCTCAGATCGTCGAGGACGACGACGCTCTCGCCACCGTCGGTCATCGCCTTCACCACATGGGAGCCGATGAATCCGGCACCGCCCGTGATCAGCCACGTCATGTCAATACCCCTTGTGGAACGGCCCCGTCCCGGTGACTCGGGACGGGGCCACTGTGTCGCTCCAGTACTGCGTACTAAATCAGCCGCCGATGACAACCCGGCGGACGCCTTCCCAGCGCGCCGGGTCGGTGGTGCGCCGGCCGTCGACCAGGACGCGGACGTCCGGCAGGTCGGATGCGGCCAGCTCGCGGTACTCGGCGTGGTCGGCCTGCAGGATCGCGGCGGTGACGGTCTGGCCCTCGTGCGGGGTCAGGCCGTGCGCGGTGAGCTCCTCGGCCGTGTACATCGGGTCCGACACGAAGGGGACGGCCCCGCGCGCCTTGAGCGCCTCGACGGTCGGGAAGACGCCGGAGAAGGCCGTCTCCTTCACACCGCCGCGGTAGGCGGCGCCGAGCACCAGCACACCCACGCCCTCCAGGTCGCCGTAGGCGGCGGCCAGCAGGTCGACTGCGTACTCCGGCATGGCGGCGTTCGCCTCGCGCGCCGAGCGCACGACGGTGGCCTCCGGGTCGTTCCACAGGTACATCCGCGGGTAGATCGGGATGCAGTGGCCGCCGACCGCGATGCCGGGCTGGTGGATGTGGCTGTAGGGCTGCGAGTTGCAGGCCTCGATGACCTTCTTGACGTCGATGTCGTTCTTGTCGGCGAAACGGGCGAACTGGTTCGCCAGGCCGATGTTGACGTCGCGGTACGTGGTCTCGGCGAGCTTCGCCAGCTCGGAGGCCTCGGCGGTGCCCAGGTCCCAGACGCCGTTCGGCTGCGCCAGGTCCGCGCGCTCGTCGAAGTCGAGCACCTGCTCGTAGAACTCCACACCGTGCTTCGCGGAGGCCTCGTCGATACCGCCGACGAGCTTCGGGTAACGGCGCAGGTCGGCGAAGACCCGGCCGGTGAGCACCCGCTCCGGCGAGAAGACCAGGTGGAAGTCCTTGCCCGCGGTGAGACCGGAGCCCTGCTCCAGCATCGGGGCCCAGCGGGTGCGGGTGGTGCCGACCGGCAGGGTGGTCTCGTACGAGACGAGGGTGCCGGGCTTGAGACCCGCGGCGATCGCCTTGGTGGCGGAGTCCATCCAGCCGAAGTCCGGCACGCCCTCGGCGTCCACGAACAGCGGGACGACGACCACGACGGCGTCGGACTCGGCGACGGCGGAGGCGGTGTCGGTGGTCGCGGACAGCAGCCCGGCGCCGACGGTCTCCTTGAGCAGACGGTCGAGGTCGTGCTCGCCGGGGAAGGGCTCGGTGCCGGCGTTGACCAGCTCGACGACCTTCTCGTTGACATCGGCGCCGATGACCTTGTGGCCCTTGGCGGCGAACTGGACGGCGAGCGGTAGGCCGATCTTGCCCAGCGCGACTACACAGATATTCATCGGGTCAGTTTCCTCTTCACACGGGACAGCAGGGCGCGCAGGCGCGGGAGACGGGACAGCAGGGTGCGCAGGCGCGCGTCCAGGCCGACTCTGGGCTCCCACAGGGGGGCCGTGGTGATGACCAGCCGTCCCTTGGGGTTCGCGTTGGCGGAGATGCGGTACGGGATCTTCTCCCGCCACCGCCGTGCGAGCGGCAGCGGCAGCCCGCAGGTCTTCACCGGGATCTCGTACGTCGAGCCTGCGACGTTCACATGGACGCGGACGCCGAGCTTGGCGCGCTTCGGCTCGATCGGGATCCGGGCCCGGATCAGGGTGCCGCTTCCGTCGGGCATGGGCTCGCGGCTGAACTCGCCCACGGGGGCGGGCAGTTCGTGCCCGTCGGGCAGCTTGCGGCCGCCCGCCTTGTCGAAGCTCTTGGGCATGGCTCCGTTCACCAGACGGATGACGGCGGAGTCGGTGTCCCCGACCGTGCCGGCCCGTACGGCGACAGCGAGCGTCAGCTGCTCGCCGGTCTGCTCCCACTCGGCGGAGACCAGGCCGGTGGCTTCGGCCAGCGCCGCGGGGAGGGACGCGGCGTCCGCCTCGAAGAGGCGGTCGGGCAGGTCCAGCCCCGCAGTGCGGAAGCCCGGGTAGCGGACGAAGGCGCGGCCGTCCTCGACCAGGACCGGCGCCCCGGCCTCGTCGGTGATGGCCTGCACGAGCTCCTCGACCGCGCCCCGCTGGGCCAGCCCGATCCGTACCCGCCGCTTGACGTCCATGGAGTCACGCAGCGCGTCCGTGAAGTACTCGTCCGCGAGAGAGGCGATACCGGCGCACACCTCCCGCCGGGTCGCCTCGTCCAGCGGCGGGAAGTCCTCCCGGACGAGCTTGGCGAGCTCCCAGGTGAAGTGCCGCTTGAGGAGGTGGTCACGCCGGGGGCCCGCCTCGACGAGCCCGGCCGCGTGCTTCATGATCTCGGCCGTGCAGCGCAGCCGCGACAGATGATCGGCGCGGTAGGTGATGTTGCTGGCATCCCCGCGCTTCACGGCGTAGTAGCAGGTGTAGTCCGCCATCACCGAGATCTTCCGGGCCCGGACACACGCCTCGATCGTGAAGGGCATGTCGCTGCCGACCGGGAGGTCCTCGGGGAAGCGCAGCTTGTACTTGTCCACCAGCTCACGGCGGAACAGCTTGGTGTTGGCCAGCGTGAACGGCAGTTCCGAGTCGTACAGGCTGATGTCCGGGTCGCTCTTCTTGAAGAGCGCCTGGTGGACATAGCGGCCGTTCGTGCCGACCATTTTGCCGATCACGACGTCGGAGTCGTGCTTGTCGGCGTACGCCACCATCCGCGCCAACGCCTCTTTGCCGAGGTGGTCGTCGGCGCCGATGAAGTAGACGTAACGTCCGGTGGCCACGTCCAGCGCCCTGTTGCTGGGCGCGGCCGGGCCACCGGAGTTCGCCTGGTGGATCACCGTGATGGTGTCCGGGTACTTCTTCGCGAACCGGTCGAGCTCCGCTCCGCTCTCGTCCGTGGAACCGTCGTCGACGGCCACGATCTCGAGCCTGTCCCGGCCAATGCTCTGCCCGACAAGGGAGTTAAGGCATTCCGTCAGATACGGCATCGTGTTGTACACGGCGACGACGACGGTGACATCAGGACTGGTCAAGGCTCCTCGCCCTACTGGGCCGCGGGGTACGCGGTGAGATCGACGGTGATGCCCGTGGCGGCGGACTCCAGAACGGCTGCTGCGACCTCGACGGTACGAAGACCCTGGCGCAGTGTGCAAATGTCGTGCGACTTCCCGAGGACCGCGTCACGGAAGAGCTCGTGCTCGACCAGCAGCGGCTCGCGCTTCGCGATGGCGTAACGGATCATGTCGCCCTCGGCGACGCCGCGGAACGCCTGGACCGCTTCCCACTCGGTGGCCTGGGAGGCGTTCGCGTAGAAGGTGAGGTCGGCGGTGAGGGTGTCCGCGACGAAGCAGCCCTTCTCACCGGTGACCGAGGTGAAGCGCTCCTTGAGCGGGCTCAGCCAGTTGACCAGGTGGTTGACCATGGTGCCGTCGGAGAGCTGACCGACCGCGGAGACCATGTCCTCGTGCGGACGGCCCGACTTGGAGACCGTGCGCGCGGAGATCGAGGTGTACGTCTGGCCGGTCACCCAGCCGGTGAGGTCGATGTCGTGGGTGGCGAGGTCCTTGACCACGCCGACATCGGCGATGCGGTGCGGGAAGGGGCCCTGGCGGCGGGTGACGACCTGGTAGACGTCGCCGAGCTCGCCGGCCTCCAGGCGCTGGCGCAGGGAGCGCAGCGCCGGGTTGCAGCGCTCGATGTGGCCGACGCCGGCGACCAGGCCGCGCGACTCGAAGGCCTCGACGAGGCGGCGGGCGCCCTCGACGGTGTCCGCGACCGGCTTCTCGACGAGCGCGCCGATTCCGGCCTCGGCCAGCTGGAGGCCGACCTCCTCGTGCAGGGCGGTCGGGCACGCCACGACGGCGTAGTCGATGCCGAGCGCGATGAGCTCCTCGACGGTCGACAGCACCGGGGCGCCCTGGCCCCAGCCGTTCTTGTCACCCATCGGGTCGACGACGGCGACAAGCTCGACGCCCTCCAGGCCGGCGAGTACGCGGGCGTGGTGGCGGCCCATCGAGCCGAGGCCGATCAGGCCGGCCCGAAGTCCCTGGGCGATGGTCACTGGTTCTCTCCAAGCTCGTTCACGGCGACAACGATCCGCTCGAGGTCCTCCGCGGACAGCGAAGGGTGCACCGGCAGGGAGACGACCTCGGCCGCCGCACGCTCGGTCTCGGGCAGGTCCCAGTTACGGCCGGCCTTCTGGTCCGGCTCCCAGTACGGCTTCAGCCGGTGGATCGGGGTCGGGTAGTAGACGGCGTTGCCGACGCCCGCCTCGGTGAGCTTCGCCATGGCGGCGTCGCGGTCCCCGGCGATCCGGATCGTGTACTGGTGGTAGATGTGGCGCGCGCCTTCGGCGACGGACGGCGTCTGCACGGCCGGCGCGGTGATGTGCTCGGTGAGGTACGCGGCGTTGGCGATGCGCTGCTCGGTCCAGCCGCCCAGCTTGGACAGCTGTACGCGGCCGACGGCGGCGGCGACGTCGGTCATCCGCATGTTGGCGCCGACGATCTCGTTCGCGTACCGCTGCTCCATGCCCTGGTTGCGCAGGAGGCGCAGGGTGCGGGCGGTCTCGGCGTCCCCCGTGGAGATCATGCCGCCCTCGAGGGAGTGCATGTTCTTGGTCGGGTAGAAGCTGAAGGTGCCGCCCGAGCCGAACGCGCCGACGGGGGTGCCGTTCAGCGCGGCGGCGTGCGCCTGGCACGCGTCTTCGACGACGGCCAGTTTGTGCTTGGCGGCGATGGGCATGAGCTTGTCCATCGCGGCCGGGTGGCCGTACAGGTGCACCGGCATGATCGCGGCGGTGCGCGGGGTGATCGCGGCCTCGACGGCCGCGGGGTCCAGGCCGAAGCTGCCCGGCTCGATGTCGGCGAAGACGACATCGGCGCCGACCAGGCGGACGGCGTTCGCCGAAGCGGCGAACGAGAACGAAGGAACGATCACTTCGTCTCCGGGGCCGATACCCAAAGCCAGCAGAAGGAGGTGCAGCGCGGAGGTACCCGAGTTGACGGCCACACAGTGGCGCCCCTCTACGAGCTCCGAGAAGCCCTCCTCGAACGCGGCGACTTCGGGGCCCTGTACGACCCTGCCGCTGCGCAGTACGCGTACTGCCGCCTCGATCTCTTCCTCACCGATGACCGGGCGTGCAGCGGGAATGGGCTGCTGGTTGCTGCTCGTCATGGACGTCCTCCTTGAACACCGCAAGAGCTCTATGTGGCAGAGGTCAGGGGCGGAGCGGACGTCTCACGAGGCCGCGCATACCCCTCCGGCGCAAAGCCAACGCCCTACCGAGGATCTGGGACCGGTCTTGTCCCGAACCGGGCCGGTCACCCACCGTAGTGTCCGGAACGGGGCCCTCACCCGGCAGCGACCGCCGTCACATTATCAGGGATTTCCTAGTCAATTTCGGGGCTGTTAACGCAGCCCTGCATCGATTCGGCGACAAAAACCGTGTCCCACCCCGCAGTCTGCGGGATGGGACACGGTTCGTTCACTGAGGGCTCATCAACTGTTCAGCTCTCAGTGGTCGCCGTCACTGTGGGCAGCGACTGCTGCTCGGCCGCCGCTGTGGTCTTCTTCGCACCGGCCTTCTTCGCGGTCGTCTTCTTCGCCGCGGTCTTCTTGGCCGCCGTCTTCTTGGTGGCGGCCTTCTTCGCGGTTGCCTTCTTGGCGGTCTTGCGGGCGGCCTTCTTGGCCGGAGCGCCGGCCTCGGCCTCGTCGGCCCCCGCCTCCGGCTCCGCCGTGGGCTCGGCCGTCGCGGGGACCACGACGATCGCGGCCTCCTCGGCGCCCGACGGCGAACCGGCGGGCGCGGTGACCTTGCGGGTCACCCGGCGGCGCGCACGCGGCGGCGCCACGACGGGAGCCTCCTCGGAGACGGTGGCCTCCGGCTCGGCGACCGGCGCCTCGGCCTGGGGAGCCTCCGCCTTGGCCTCGATGACGACCTCGGCCTCGACGGGGGTCGTCTCGGCGGCCTTCGGCGCACCGGCCGGAGCCGTCGCCTTACGGGTCGCCCGGCGGCGGGTGCGGCCCGCCGGAGCGGCCTCGGGAGCGGGAGCCTCCGCCTCGGCGACGGGCGCCTCGGCCAGAGGCTCGGCAACGGGCGCCTCGGCCCTGGCCTCGATGACGACCTCGGCCTCGGCCGCGGGGGCCGCGGCCTTCGGCGCACCGGCCGGAGCGGTGGCCTTACGGGTCGCCCGGCGGCGACCACGGCCGCGCGTCGCGGCGGCCTCGGCCTCCGCGGCGCTGCTGTACAGCTCCTCGTCCGGCACGAACTCGGGCTCCGCCAGCGCCACCGGGGCAGCCACCTCGGCGGCGACCTCCGCCTCGGACTCGGACTCGGCCTCGGCAGCGAGCTCGTGGTCGTGCTCCTGGCCCTGCTCCGCGCCACCGCGCCCGCGCTTCTTGGCGCGCTTGCCGCCGCCACCGCCACCGGGGGCGGTCGGCTGCTCCATGTGCACGATCACGCCACGGCCGTTGCAGTGGACACAGGTCTCGGAGAAGGACTCCAGCAGACCCTGGCCCACCCGCTTACGGGTCATCTGGACCAGGCCCAGCGAGGTGACCTCGGCCACCTGGTGCTTCGTACGGTCACGGCCCAGGCATTCGAGCAGACGCCGCATGACCAGGTCGCGGTTGGACTCCAGGACCATGTCGATGAAGTCGACGACGACGATGCCGCCCAGGTCGCGCAGCCGCAGCTGGCGCACGATCTCCTCGGCCGCCTCCAGGTTGTTCCTGGTGACGGTCTCCTCGAGATTGCCGCCCTGACCGGTGAACTTGCCGGTGTTGACGTCGACCACGATCATGGCTTCGGTCTTGTCGATCACCAGCGAACCGCCGCTCGGCAGCCACACCTTGCGGTCCAGCGCCTTCATCAGCTGCTCGTCGATCCGGTACGTCGCGAAGACGTCGACCTCGGACGTCCACTTGGACAGCCGGTCGGTCAGGTCCGGGGCGACGTGGTTGACGTAGCCGTGGATGGTCTCCCAGGCCTCGCCACCGCTGACGATGACCTTGGTGAAGTCCTCGTTGAAGATGTCGCGGACGACCCGGACGGTCATGTCCGGCTCACCGTAGAGAAGGGTCGGGGCGTTGGAGCTGCCGCCGCTCTTGGCCTTCTTCTGGATGTCTTCCCACTGTCCCTGCAGACGCTCGACATCGCGGCGCAGCTCGTCCTCGCTCGCACCCTCGGCGGCGGTACGGACGATGACGCCCGCGTCCTCGGGGACGATCTTCTTGAGGATGGTCTTCAGACGGGCGCGCTCGGTGTCGGGCAGCTTGCGGCTGATACCGGTCATCGAGCCCTCGGGCACGTAGACCAGGTAGCGGCCGGGCAGCGAGACCTGACTGGTCAGGCGGGCGCCCTTGTGGCCGATCGGGTCCTTGGTCACCTGGACGAGGACCGACTGGCCGGACTTGAGCGCGGCTTCGATACGGCGCGGGCCGTTCGCCATGCCCAGCGCCTCGAAGTTGACCTCACCGGCGTACAGAACGGCGTTGCGTCCCTTGCCGATGTCGACGAACGCGGCCTCCATGGACGGCAGTACGTTCTGCACCTTGCCCAGGTAGACATTGCCGACGTACGAGGTCGCCTGCTCCTTGTTGACGTAGTGCTCGACGAGCACATTGTCCTCGAGGACGCCGATCTGGGTGCGCTCGCCGCTCTGGCGGACGACCATCACCCGCTCGACCGCCTCGCGGCGGGCGAGGAACTCGGCCTCGGTGATGATCGGCACCCGGCGGCGGCCCTGCTCGCGCCCCTCACGGCGGCGCTGCTTCTTCGCCTCCAGACGGGTCGAGCCCTTGATGGACTGCACCTCGTCGGACGGCTCGTCGCTCTTGGCGCGCGCCGGGCGCGGCTCGCGGACCTTGACGACCGTACGCTCCGGGTCGCCCGAAACCGTCTCCTCGCCCTCGGCGGGCTCACCGCTGCGACGGCGACGGCGACGACGGCGACGGCTGCTGGCGGTACCGGCGGCCGAGGGGGTCCCGGTCTCGCCCTGCTCCTCCTCGTCGCCTTCCTCGTCGTACTGGGCCTCTTCGCCGGCGGTCTCCTCGGAGGGCTCCTCCGAGGTCTCGTCGGTGTCGGCGGGCTCACCGCGGCGACGGCGACGGCCGCCACGGCGGCGGCGGCGCGAGGGACGCTCGTCGAACTCGTCCGACTCCTCGCCCTCGGTCTCCGGCTCGGCCTGGGTCTCGGTCTCGGTCTCTGTCTCCGGCTCGGCCTCCTGCGCGGCGGGCGCGGGGGCCTCGACCGGCTCGGCGGCCTCACCACGACGGCGACGGCGGCGACGGCCCGCGGGCTCGGGGGCGACGGTCTCGGCGGCCGGCTCGACGACGTCCTCGTCCTCCTCCGTGTCCACGGCAGCGGCGGCGGCCGCGGCGGCCGTCTCCGGGGTCTGGAACATGGGCTCGGTGAAGACGGGGGCCTGGAACACGGCCACGGCGGGCCGTCCGGCCCGGCGGCCGCGCGCGGGCGCCTCGGCCTTCTCGCTCTCGGCCTTGGCGGGCTCGGCCTTCGCGGGCTGGGCGAACTCGGGCGCGGCGGCGCGACGGCGCGTACGGCCACGGGTGGCGGCCTTCTCGGCGGCCGCGACCTCGGCCTCGGCGGAGGTGATCTGGGCGACGATGCCCGTGGGCAGGCTCTCGCCCGCCTCGACGACGTCCTCGTCCTCGTCGGCCTCGGCGGCCTGGGGGGCGGCTGCGGGCGCGGTGACCTTACGGGTGGCGCGACGGCGGCTACGCGGCGCGGCGGCCTCGGCCTCCGGCTCGGCAGCAACCTCAGCGGCCTCATCGGCCTCAGCCGTCTCTACGGGCTGCGGCGCACCGGCGGGCGCGGACGCCCGGCGGCGGGCACGGCCACGCGGCGCGGCAGCCTCGGTCTCAGTCTCGGTCTCGTCCTCGGCGGCCACGGCTTCGGCGGCAGCGGGCTCGGCGACCGGCTCGGGCGCGGTCACCTGGCGGGTGGCCCGACGGCGGCTACGCGGCGCGGGAGCCTCGGCCTCCGGCTCGGCAGCAACCTCAGCGGCCTCGGCAGCCTCCGCAGCCTCTGCGAGCTCCGGGGCGCCGGCGGGCGCGGTGACCTTGCGGGTGGCGCGACGGCGGCTACGCGGCGCGGCGGCCTCGGCCTCCGGCTCGGCAGAGGTCTCAGGGGCCTCCGGGGCACCGGCGGGCGCTGTCGCCTTACGGGTCGCACGGCGACGCGTACGGGGCGCAGCGGCCTCGGCCTCCGCGACATCGGCGACGACAGCGGTCTCGGCGATGTCCGCCGTGACCTCCGCGGCCTCCGTGGAACCCGCGGCCACCGTCGGCGGCCCCGCGGGACGCGATGCTGCCCGGCGCCTGCGGCGCGGCGGCAGCGTATCGCTGGGTGAATTGTTCTCGGTCTCTCCGGCGGTGCCGGATTCGTTCGGCTCGTGCATGCGGGCGGTTCTCCCGTCACGCTCCCGGGCGCCACGCCTGATTCCGGTCCGGTCACGGCCCGCGTGATGTTCGCGGTGCCGCCGTCCGGGGCGCGGGCGCCGCACGGGAGCTGATGTATGGCTCGCCGGTTCCCTACGCGTTGTACGTACGGCCTGGCGAAAGTCTCCTGTCAGTGCGCTGCCCGACCCAGGTGGCTCCCGAGTACCAGGGCTGCGCTACAACGACTGCCCTTACGCGGCGGGACCCGGCGCCGTCGCGGCGGCGATTCCGGCGGCCGTGGGTGTAGCGGCCGGAACTGCCTCGCGGTCGGGCGCGAGCGGGTCGGTCACCGTGCCGGACTCCTCGTCGAAGAGCCCCTGCGCCAGCCTGGTCACCGCTGCGGGGACCGGCGGCGCCAGGTCGGCCACAGCTCGGAGACCGGACAGGACGTCGTCGGGTCGCACGGCAGGTGTTACGTGCCGAACAACCAGCCGCAGTATCGCACAGGGCCCGTCCCCCGGCCTATTGATGAGCGCGGCGGCAGCCGCTCCAGTGGAGCCGACGCTTGCGTCGGACGGTGAATGGAGCGCCTGCAGCTCTGCCACGGCGCCTCGTGCGTCGAAGGTCCGCAGGCCGTTCTTCGTCTTGCGCTCGACCTCTACGGTCTCGGCGCCGAGGAAGGCGGACACGGCCTGTGAAGCATCGTCGACTCCCACCCCGTCGAGCCGCAGCTCCCACACGGAGGCGGTGAGCCGGTCGGCGAGCCCTGACGTACGGGCCTCGACGGCGTCGGTGATGTCCAGCCCGGCGGGCAGCGACTCGTCGAGCAGCTCACGCAGCTTGTCGGGGTCGCGGTGCTCGGTGAGGGCGATCTCCAGATACTCGGCCTCACTGCCCGTGCCGGTGGGTGCGGCATTGGCGTAGGAGACCTTGGGGTGCGGTGTGAAGCCCGCCGAGTACGCCATGGGCACCTCGGCACGGCGCAGCGCCCGCTCGAAGGCACGCTGGAAGTCTCGGTGGCTGGTGAACCGGAGGCGGCCGCGCTTGGTGTAGCGCAGTCGGATGCGCTGCACCGCCGGTGCGGGCGGCGGGCCTTCGGGCTGTCGCTTGCCCAGTGGTTCTTCTCCTCGGTGCGGGGCTGGCGCGGGGGGCGCGCCGCCCTCGGACGTGCTGGGTGTTCCCTGGGGGCCTGACCGGCTCACCCCCGCTTGTGCAGGGAGATCTCGGGTTCGGCCGGCGCGCCGGGAACAGTCTGTGTTTGTTGCGCATCACCCAGCCTACGCGTCTGCCGCACTACCGGTTCGCCGAGCGTGCGCGCCGGAGGCCCGCCGACCAGTGCCCGCCAGGCGTCGCGCCTGGCCTGGCGTACCGTCTCGCGGGCCGATCGCAGCGCGGCCGAGGCGGCCCGGCCCGCCTCGACGGCGGCCTTCTTCGCCGGACGCCAGATCCCGTCGCGCAGGGCATGCCCGACGGGGGTGCAGACGACCTGGTAGAACCAGCGCACGGGGCGTCCCACCAGATTCCAGGCAAGCCACTTGAGCGCTCTGCCGACGGCGTGCGAGATGTATCCGGCGATACGCCAGGCGAAAGCGAACGCGTCGGCGATCTCGCGTCCGACGGGGGCGAGAATGCGCCGGTAGACCCAGGCGCCGGGCGTGACGAGCAGCGTCACGACCAGCCAGACGACTGCTGCCCACACCCCGCGGCCGACGGCGGCGATGCCGCGCCCCGTCACGGTGAGCAGCCAGGCGATGCCGTGGCCGAGCGGCGTCAGCAGCTGCCGGTAGATCCACACCACCGGCACCACCAGCCCGTACGTCACCACCGGCACCACGACATACCGCCACAGCGCCACCCACGGCCAGACGAACAGCGCCATGCCCAGCAAGCGGAGCACCGCGGCGATGCCGTGCCCGACCGGGGTGAGCAGCCGGCGGTAGATCCAGCGCGCGGGTGCGAACAGCAGGTTCTCGACGAGCCAGGCGATGCCGTGGCCAAGTGGCGTCAACAGCTGCCGGTAGATCCACACCACCGGCACCACCAGCCCGTACGTCACCACCGGCACCACGACATACCGCCACATCGCCAAACACGGCCAGACGAACAGAGCCTTGCCGACGAAGAGCGCGACGGGGGCCAGCACGCTCTCGTACAGCCGGACCAGCCCGCGGCCGACCGGCCTCAGCAGGACGCGGTCGAGAGCGACCCCGCAGACGACGAGCAGGTCCCAGACCATCCGTACGGGAACGACCACGAGCAGCACCACGATCCGCACCGGGACCCGGACCACCGTGGTGAGACAGCCCTCGCCGGGCTGGTAGTGCGCGGGGGCCTGATGACTCCCGTATGCCTGGGGGGACTTCTCGAACTCCATGTCAGCCATGACGCGCCACAGCCCTGTCCGGATCCACTACCGGGACGCGGGTTGTGATGTGGGAAGGCGCAGCACACGATCAAGGCCCGGCCACGGGGTTTCCCCCGCGGCCGGGCCTTAGGGCCTGTCGTTCGGATCTTGCCCCGAGCTCTACTTGACGACCGTCAGCGGCAGCAACTTCTTGCCGGTCGGGCCGATTTGGATATGCGTGTCCAGCTGCGGGCAGACGCCACAGTCGAAGCAAGGCGTCCAGCGGCAGTCCTCGACCTCGGTCTCGTCGAGCGCGTCCTGCCAGTCCTCCCAGAGCCAGTCCTTGTCGAGACCGGAGTCCAGGTGGTCCCAGGGCAGGACCTCTTCGTAGGTGCGCTCTCGGGTGGTGTACCAGTCGACGTCCACACCGAACTCGGGCAGCGCCTTGGCGGCACACGCCATCCAGCGGTCGTACGAGAAGTGCTCACGCCAGCCGTCGAAGCGGCCGCCGTCCTCGTAGACGGCACGGATGACCGCACCCACCCGGCGGTCGCCGCGCGAGAGCAGCCCCTCGACGATGCCGGGCTTGCCGTCGTGGTAGCGGAAGCCGATGGAGCGGCCGTACTTCTTGTCGCCGCGGATCTTGTCGCGCAGCTTCTCCAGACGGGCGTCCGTCTCCTCGGCGCTCAGCTGCGGGGCCCACTGAAAGGGGGTGTGCGGTTTGGGCACGAAGCCGCCGATGGAGACCGTGCAGCGGATGTCGTTCTGGCCGGAGACCTTCCGCCCCTCGGCGATGACCTTGACCGCCATGTCGCCGATCTGGAGGACGTCCTCGTCGGTCTCGGTGGGCAGGCCGCACATGAAGTACAGCTTCACCTGGCGCCAGCCGTTGCCGTACGCCGTCGAGACGGTACGGATCAGGTCCTCTTCGGAGACCATCTTGTTGATGACCTTGCGCAGGCGCTCGGAGCCGCCCTCGGGGGCGAAGGTCAGACCCGAGCGACGGCCGTTGCGCGTCAGCTCGTTGGCCAGGTCGACGTTGAAGGCGTCGACCCGGGTGGACGGCAGCGAGAGGCCGATCTTGTCTTCCTCGTACCGGTCGGCAAGACCCTTGGCGATGTCGCCGATCTCGCTGTGGTCCGCGGAGGACAGCGACAGCAGTCCGACCTCCTCGAAGCCGGTCGCCTTGAGGCCCTTCTCGACCATGTCGCCGATGCCGGTGATGCTTCGCTCCCGCACGGGGCGCGTGATCATGCCGGCCTGGCAGAAGCGGCAGCCGCGGGTGCAGCCGCGGAAGATCTCCACCGACATCCGCTCGTGGACCGTCTCGGCGAGCGGCACGAGGGGCTGCTTGGGGTAGGGCCACTCGTCGAGGTCCATGACGGTGTGCTTGGACACCCGCCACGGCACGCCCGACCTGTTGGGGACGACGCGGCCGATACGGCCGTCGGGCAGGTACTCGACGTCGTAGAAGCCCGGAACGTAGACGTTGCCCGTCCTGGCGAGGCGGAAGAGGACCTCCTCGCGCCCGCCCGGGCGGCCCTCGGCCTTCCAGGCACGGATGATCCCGGTCATGTCGAGGACGGCCTGCTCGCCGTCGCCGATGACCGCGCAGTCGATGAACTCCGCGATCGGCTCGGGGTTGAAGGCCGCGTGGCCGCCCGCGAGCACGATCGGGTCGTCGATCGTCCGGTCCTTGGCCGCGAGCGGGATGCCCGCGAGGTCGAGGGCGGTGAGCATGTTGGTGTACCCGAGCTCGGTGGAGAAGCTCAGCCCGAAGACGTCGAAGGCCTTCACGGGACGGTGGGAGTCCACGGTGAACTGCGGGACCTTGTGCTCCCGCATCAGCTCTTCGAGGTCCGGCCAGACGCTGTACGTACGCTCGGCCAGCACGCCCTCGCGTTCGTTCAGTACCTCGTAGAGGATCATGACGCCCTGGTTGGGCAGTCCGACCTCGTACGCGTCGGGGTACATGAGCGCCCAGCGGACATCGCAGGCGTCCCAGTCCTTGACGGTGGAGTTGAGCTCACCGCCGACGTACTGAATGGGTTTCTGCACGTGCGGCAGGAGGGCTTCCAGGCGGGGGAAGACCGACTCGACAGGCATCGTGGTGTCTCTCATAGAGGCGGGCTGGGGTGACCATCAAGCGTACCTTGGCGCTCAGCCGGTCAGATCCGCCCGAAGTTTGGGGGCCGAAGCCTCCTCCCACACCCCCGGCAGCTCCGCCTCGCGCTGTGCCGCGGCAGCCTCTTCCTGGCCGTAGAGCAGTCCCCAGGCGAAGGCGGACTCCCCCGCCGCATGTGCCTGGATCGCGAGATTACGCAGGGCTTCGCGGGCGACGACGCTGTCCTGGTGATCGCCGAGGACGGTCTGCACGGCCTTCATCCGCTTGGCGAACTTCTTGGCCGCCTTGCCGAGCGTGGGCCTGGCCGCCTCGCCCGCGTACCTGGCGCGCTTGGCGGCCTTGCGGGCGTCGTGCATGGCCAGATCCCTGGCCTCGCCGGCCGGGAGTTCCAGGGCGTGGTCGATCCGGCCCGCCAGCCGGTCGTAGTCCTTGAGCACGGCCGCGGGGATCACCCTGGCGGCCGCGCCGCGCGCCGCCTTCAGCAGCGGCGGGTCGGCGAGCAGGGTGTCCAGGGAATCCAGCAGTGCGAGGTAGCGCTTGTTGTCGAGGACGGCGACAGCCTTGCGCCGGGCGCCCGAGCCGTGGGCGACGCTCCACAGCCGCAGCCGCCCGCGCACGGGGCCGAGCAGCAGGGTCCTGGGCATGGCGTCGATCCTCGACTTCAGCCGTTCGGTGAGCACTTCCTGGTCGCGGGCGACACCGAGCTCGGCCGCGAGCCACTTGAGCTCCTCGCCGATCGGGTCGGTGACGGACCGGTCGATGACCTTCCGGAATGTCTTGAACGCGCTGCGCATCCGCCGGGTGGCGACTCGCATCTGGTGGACGGAGTCGGGCAGATCGCGGCGTACGGCAGGGTCGTAGGCGAGCAGCGCGTCGGCCTGTTCCCCCAGGTAGGCGAGGACCTGGCCGCCGGCGGTCCCCGGGTCGAGCTCGGCGCGCGGGGCCGGCTGCTTCGGGGCGTGCTCGCCCTGGGGGGCGGTGTCCACCAGCGCCCTCGCCAGCTTCGACGGCGAGGCGGCGGGCTTCAGCCCTGCCTTGCGGAGCTTTTTGTCGGCCGCGTCCAGGAAGGACGGGTCACTGCCGTCACCGAGCTCGACCTCGATCTCGTCCCAGGCAGCCGTTCTGCCGCCCTCGGTGAGGCGTTCCGCACGGACGGTGTCCCGGCTCAGCTCGGCGAGCAGCGTGCCGTCGCCGTCCAGAAGGTGGCGGATGTCCCGGGAGGACCGCAGCCGTACGACCGGCACGAGCTCGGCGTCCCGGGTGCGGGCCCGGGCCAGGCTCGCCAGGTTGCGCGGGACCGTGTCGGACAGGGGCGCGGTGATCTCGTCCCGTACCCCTGGTGCGACGGGAAGTTTTAGGTGCCAGCCCGCGTCGCTGCCGCCCGTTCTGCGCCGCAGGGTGATCGAGGCGGCGGCGAGCCGCAGGTCCGCGGTGTCGTAGTAGACGGCGTCCAGCTCGACGACGCCCTTGTCGACGACCGCCGAAACCCCGGGCACCCGCCCGGGATCCGGCAGCCGGGTCTCGGGAGTGGCTTCGTACTTCCGCTCAATCTCGCGCTTCGTGTCCGCCATGAATTGAATCTAGTTGCCCAGAGGACTTCATGGCAGCCCCAAATGTTCACCTAAGCCGTTATCGGCCTCTGAACACGGATCGACTGCAGCAGTCCGATCGCGATCCAGACCGCGAACATCGACGTGCCTCCGTACGACACGAACGGCAGCGGCAGACCCGCCACCGGCATGATGCCGAGCGTCATACCGACGTTCTCGAACGACTGGAACGCGAACCAGGCGATGATCCCGGCGGCGACGATCGTGCCGTACAGCTCGGTGGTCTCGCGTGCGATCCGGCAGGCGCGCCACAGCACGATGCCGAGCAGCAGAAGGATCAGACCGGCCCCCAGGAAGCCGAGCTCTTCGCCCGCGACGGTGAAGACGAAGTCCGTCTGCTGTTCGGGCACGAACTGGCCGGTGGTCTGCGAGCCCTTGAACAGGCCCGTGCCGGTCAGCCCGCCCGATCCGATCGCGATCCTGGCCTGGTTGGTGTTGTAGCCGACACCGGCCGGGTCCAGCTCCGGGTTGGCGAACGCGGCGAAGCGGTTGATCTGGTACTCGTCGAGCAGTCCGAGGGCCGTGACCAGCACCCCGCCGATGACTCCGGCGCCGATCAGCCCGAGGATCCAGCGGTTGGAAGCTCCCGAGGCGAGCAGCACTCCGAGCACGATCACCGCCATCACCATGACCGAGCCGAGGTCCGGCATCAGCATGACGATCGCTATCGGAAGGACCGCGAGGCCCAGCGACTTGGCGACCGTCCGGTGGTCCGGATGCACCTGGTCGCCCGCGTCCACGCGCGCGGCCAGCATCATCGCCATCCCCAGGATGATCGTGATCTTCACGAACTCCGAGGGCTGGAGGGAGAATCCGCCGCCGATGACGATCCACGCGTGCGCGCCGTTGATGGTGGCGCCGAGCGGTGTGAGGACCAGCAGGACGAGCACCACGGACAGCCCGTACAGCACCGGGACGGCACCGCGCAGGGTGCGGTGCCCGAGCCAGATGGTGCCGATCATCAGCGCGAAGCCGATACCGGTGTTGAGGGCGTGCCGGAACAGGAAGTAGTACGGGTCGCCCTGGTTGAGCTCGGTGCGCCCTCGCGTCGCCGACCACACGAGCAGCGAGCCGACGAAGGAGAGCGCGATCGCCGAGAAGAGCAGCGGCCAGTCGAGCCTGCGCACCATGGAGTCACGGGCGCTCAGCTGGGACCACAGGCCTCTGCGCCGGGGCCCGTATCCGGAGACGGAGAAGCCGTTCGTACCGGCCATGGCTCAGTCCCTCCGCGCGGGCGGGCCCGCGAGCTGCTCGGTCTGGTCCGGTTCCTCTTCGTTCGGCACGTACGGCTTGATCTCCGGAGCGTCGATGGAGCCGTCGGGCTGGATCTTGGGGAGCGCCTTCTGCGGCGCGGGCAGCAGGGCCCTCTTCAGGTCCTGGCCGCCCTTCGCGTCGAGTCCGTACATCGCCTCGTAGATCTTGCGCACGGCAGGACCCGAGGCGCCGGAGCCCGTACCACCCTGGGCGATCGTCATGATGATCGTGTAGTCCGGGGTGTACGAGACGAACCAGGAGGTCGTCTGCTTGCCGTAGACCTCCGCCGTACCCGTCTTGGCGTGCATCGGGATCTTGTCCTGCGGCCAGCCGCCGAATCGCCAGGCGGCCGATCCGCGGGTCGTGACTCCCGCCAGGGCTTGGTCTATCTGTTCGCGGGTGTCGGCGTCCATCGGCAGCTTGCCGTGGGACTTCGGCTTGATCTCCTTGACGGACTTGCCGTCCGGGCTGATGACGGCCTTGCCGATGGTGGGGTTGAAGAGGGTGCCGCCGTTGGCGATGGCGGCGTAGATCGTGGCCATCTGGATCGGGGTGACCAGGGTGTCGCCCTGTCCGATGGAGTAGTTGACGGAGTCACCCGCCCGCATCCGGTTGCCTTCGAGGCAGTTCTCGAAGGCGATCTTCTCGACGTAGGAGCCGTTCTTCTTGCCCTGCTTGCACCAGCCGTCCTTGTTGGCCTCCCAGAAGCGCTGCTTCCACTGGCGGTCGGGGACACGGCCGCTGACCTCGTTGGGGAGGTCGATGCCGGTCTCCTTGCCGAGGCCGAACTGGTGGGCGGTCTTGTAGAACCAGTCGTTGGTCTGCTTCTTGGGCTTGGTGCCGCCGTCCTTCTGCCACTCGCGGTGGGCGAGGCCGTAGAAGACGGTGTCGCAGGAGACCTCCAGCGCCCTGCCGAGGTCGATGCTGCCGTAGCCCTTGGACTCGAAGTTCTTGAAGACCTGGCCGCCGACGGAGTACGAGGAGGGACAGGGGTAGTCGCCGTCGAAGGGGTAGCCGGCGTTGACCGCGGCGGTCGAGGAGATCACCTTGAAGATCGAGCCGGGGGCGGCCTGCCCCTGGATCGCGCGGTTCAGCAGCGGGTAGTTGGAGTTCTTGCCGGTGAGCTTGGCGTAGTCCTTGGCTGAGATGCCGCCGACCCAGGAGTTGGGGTCGTAGGTGGGCTGGGAGGCCATCGAGACGATCCGGCCGGTTTTGTTCTCCATCACCACGACGGCACCGGCGTCGGCCTTGTAGTTCTCGTCGGTGTTCTTGTCGAACTCCCCACGGGCGGTCTTCATCGCCTTGTTGAGCTCGAACTCCGCGACGGCCTGGACACGCGCGTCGATCGAGGTGACGAGGTTGGCGCCGGGCTGGGCCTCGTCCTTGGCGGCCTGGCCGATGACGCGGCCGAGGTTGTCGACCTCGTAGCGGGTGACTCCGGCCTTGCCGCGCAGCTCCTTGTCGTAGGTGCGCTCGATGCCCGAGCGGCCGACCTGGTCGGAGCGCAGGAACGGCGAGTCGGTGTCCTTGGCCTTGGTGATCTCCTCGTCGGTGACCGGCGAGAGATAGCCGAGCACCTGCGCGGTGTTGGTCTTGCCGGGCGCGGTGTAGCGGCGTACGGCGGTGGGCTCGGCGGTGATGCCGGGGAAGTCCTCGGCGCGCTCACGGATCTGCAGGGCCTGCTGGGTGGTGGCCTCGTCGGTGACCGGGATCGGCTGGTAGGGGGAGCCGTTCCAGCAGGGCTGGGGGGTCTTGGAGTCGCAGAGCCTGACCTTGTCCATGACGTCCTTCGGCTTCATGCCGAGGACGGCCGCGAGACGGGTGAGGACGCCCTTGCCGTCGTCCTTTATCTTCATCAGCTCGGTGCGGGAGGCGGAGACCACGAGGCGGGTCTCGTTGTCGGCGAGCGGGATGCCGCGGGCGTCGAGGATCGCGCCGCGGACGGCGGGCTGGACGACCTGCTGGACGTGGTTGTTCTTCGCCTCGTCGGTGTACTCCTCGCCGTTGCGGATCTGGAGGTACCAGAGGCGTCCGCCGAGGGTCAGGAGGAGGGAGAAGACAAGGACCTGGATGATCACGAGCCGGATCTGGACTCGGGGGGTCCGCCCGGTCTCCGGAATATTGCTCACGCTGCTGCCCCCTCGTTCACAGTCGCTTGACTCCCTTGATGCGGCCGGCTCGCGCCGCCCGCGTCCTGGCCGCCTTCACCCGCAGTCCGCCGCGGCGCTGGGTGCCGATGCGCAGACCGGTGCCGGAGGAGAGCCAGCGGGAGGCGACGTCGCTGCCGCCGCTGCTCTGGCTCTCGGAAAGCGGATCGTTATCGGCGCGTCTGGCGAGAGCCATGATCAGCGGCACGGTGAAGGGCGCGAGCAGCAGGTCGTAGACGGCGGCCGTGAACAGCAGGCTGCCCAGGCCCACATGGCGGGCCGCGGTGTCGCCGACGAGGGCGCCGACCCCCGCGTACAGCAGCGTCGAGCCGATGGCGGCCGCGACGACCACGACCATCGGGCCGGTGGCCGACTTGATCTGGCCGTTGTCGGGGCGCACCAGGCCCGCGAGGTAGCCGATGACACAGAGCACGAGTGCGTAGCGTCCCGCGGCGTGGTCGGCGGGCGGGGCGAGGTCGGCGAGCAGCCCCGCGCCGAAGCCGATGAAGGCGCCGGCCATGTGCCCGTAGACGAAGGCGAGTCCGAGTACGACGAGCAGCAGCAGGTCGGGGACGGCGCCGGGGAGCTGGAGGCGGGCAAGGACGGAGACCTGGATGACGAGGGCGACCACGACGAGTGTCGTGGAGAGCAGCATCCGGTTGAAACGCATGACGGATCAGCTCCTACTGCTCGTCGTTCTGGCCGGTCGCGTTCACATCGCCGCCGGGTGACGGAGTGACCGTCACCGTGACCGTCGGTGTGGGCTTCGGGGCCGCCGGCTTGGGCGGCAGGACCGCGTCGCGCGGATCGGACCGGGGTGCCTGGACGACGACGCCGACGATGTCGAGCTTGGTGAAGCCGACGAACGGCCGGACGTAGACGGTGCGGGTGAGGTCGCCGCCGGAGGGGTCGACACGGACGACCTCCCCGACCGGGACACCCGGCACGAACGGCTTGTCGGCCTGCGAGCCGAAGGTGACCAGGCGGTCGCCCTTCTTGACCTTGGCCTTGCCGTTGAGCAGCTGTACGGAGAGCGGACGGTCGCCCTGCCCGGTGGCGAAGCCGAGTTCGTCGGTCTTCTCCATGCGCGTGCCGACAGTGAAGTCCGGGTCGTTGGCGAGCAGTACGGTCGCGGTGTTCGGGCCGACCGTGGTGACGCGTCCGACGAGTCCGTCGCCGTTGAGCACGGTCATGTCCCGCTGGATGCCGTCGCTGGAGCCGACGTCGATGGTCACCGTCCAGGAGAAGCCCTGGGCCGCCCCAATGGCGATGACTTCGGCGCCCTTGATGCCGTACTGTCCCGCGCCGGCCTTCTTGAGCATCTTGTCGAGCTCGCGCACCCGGCTGCGGTTGCGGTCGTCGCTGCCGAGTCTCTGCTTCAGCGCGGCGTTCTCGTGCTCCAGTTGGGTGATGCGGTCGTGGCGCTGACCGGAGTCCCGCACCGCTCCGATCGCGTTGCCGATCGGGTCGACCGCTGCCGCGACGCCGTTCTCGACCGGTCCGAAGACCGTGGCGGCGGCCTGCCGGGCGCCGTCGACCGGTGACTCCTCGCCCCCGCGGATATCCACCGTGATCAAAGCGAACGCGATGGCGATCAGCAGCACCAGGAGCAGCCGGCTCTCTCGTGTGTCCCTCACAGTGCGGCGGCCGTGCCTTCCTCGTAGGAATGGTGATGTCTGTATGTCAACGACCCGCCGCACGGGTTGGCAGCGCACCCGTATGGGGGTCCCCCCACGCCGGCCAGGGCGTAGGGGGAGGATCCGTCGATGCCGCTAGCGGCGGGGCTGGGCGTCCAGCACCTGCTGGAGTGCCTCGAACTCCTCGACGCACTTACCGGATCCGAGAGCAACGGAGTCCAGCGGATCCTCGGCGATATGGATGGGCATTCCGGTCTCGCGGCGCAGCCGCTCGTCCAGGCCGCGCAGCAGGGCGCCACCGCCGGTGAGGACGATGCCGCGGTCCATGACATCGCCGGAGAGCTCCGGCGGGCATTTGTCGAGGGTGGTCTTGACGGCGTCGACGATCGCGTTGACGGGTTCCTCGATCGCCTTGCGGACTTCGGCGGCCGAGATGACGACGGTCTTCGGCAGACCGGAGACGAGGTCACGGCCGCGGATCTCGGTGTGCTCGTCCTTGTCCATGTCGTAGGCGGAACCGATGGTGATCTTGATGTTCTCGGCGGTCCGTTCGCCGAGGAGGAGCGAGTACTCCTTCTTGATGTGCTGGATGATCGCGTTGTCCAGCTCGTCGCCGGCGACGCGGATGGACTGTGCCGTGACGATTCCGCCGAGTGAGATGACGGCGACTTCGGTGGTCCCGCCACCGATGTCGACGACCATGTTGCCGGTGGCTTCATGAACCGGGAGTCCGGAGCCGATGGCCGCGGCCATGGGCTCCTCGATGATGTGCACCTGACGGGCGCCCGCCTGCGTCGACGCCTCGATGACCGCGCGGCGCTCGACGCCGGTGATGCCGGAGGGCACACAGACGACGACGCGCGGCCGGGCGAGGTACCGGCGCTTGTGGATCTTCAGGATGAAGTAGCGGAGCATCCGTTCGGTGATCTCGAAGTCGGCGATGACGCCGTCCTTCAGCGGCCGGACGGCAACGATGTTGCCCGGTGTCCGGCCGATCATCTTCTTCGCCTCGGCGCCGACCGCGAGAATGCCGCCCGTGTTGGTGTTGATGGCGACGACGGACGGCTCGTTGAGGACGATCCCCCGGCCCCTGACGTACACCAGCGTGTTGGCGGTCCCGAGGTCGACAGCCATGTCACGGCCGATGAACGACATGTTGTTCCCCATGAGGATGCGTCTGGCCTTCCCAAATCGAGCGTTGATGGCTTTTTAGGATGGCGAGGTGGGTGCTGTGGCGTGGAGGTTTCATCGTAGTGCCGCCTGCACGGACACCGCGCGGTGAGTCCACCTCTCAATGTGGTGACGAGGTGTCGGAGCGATGCGTTCCCGCAAAGCACCTATGTACACCGAAGGGCGACCGAAATTCCTTCGGTCGCCCCAGGTGAAGAGCTCTGTATGGCTGACGGCCAATCAGGAAAGCCCGGGGAAGAAAATCTTGAGTTCTCGAATGGCGGACTCCTCGGAGTCCGAGGCGTGGATGAGGTTCTCCCGCACGATAGTGCCGAAGTCCCCACGGATGGAGCCGGGCGCGGCGGCGATCGGGTCGGTCGGCCCCGCGAGCGCGCGCAGGCCCTCGATCACGCGCTCGCCCTCGACGACGACCACGACGACCGGACCGGACTGCATGAACTCGACGAGCGGCTCGTAGAACGGCCGGCCGACGTGCTCGGCGTAGTGCACCTCCAGGATCTCCCGGTCCAGGGTGCGCAGCTCCAGCGCGCTGATGGTCCAGCCGTCCTTGGCCTCAATACGGCCGATGATCTCGCCGATCAGGCCGCGGCGTACGGCGTCGGGCTTGAGCAGGACGAGCGTGCGCTGGCTCACGGTGCGGGCTCCTTCATGTGCTGATTCGGGAGTTCAGAGGCTACAGGGCCGGACAGTACGCCGATTACGCAGCGTCAGGCTCTGAGGGGGCCTGCGCGGCCCATCTCGCCTTCGCCTCGTCGATCTTGCGGCCGTAGTGGACCGAGGCCCACCACAGACCCGCGAAGATCGCGCCGAGGAAGAACATCGTCGGCACCACGAAGCCGCTGGCGATCAGCGCGATCTGCAGTGCCCAGCCGAGCTGCACTCCGCCGGGGCGGCCGATCATCCCGCAGAGCAGGACCGAGAGCAGCATCCCGATGCCGCACACGGTCCATACGGTGGTCATGGAAAGTTCGTCGGACTTCATGGCGACGAGACCGGCGAAGCCGATCACGAAGAACTCACCGATCAGGGTGGAAGCACAGAGCGTACGCATCGGAGGTCAGCCCTTCCCCAGCAGCAGCCGGGCCTCGCCGACCGTGATCACGGAACCGGTCACCAGGACGCCTGCGCCCGCGAACTCGGACTCCTCCTCGGCGAGCGTGATCGCCGCCTCCAGCGCGTCGTCGAGACGCGGTTCGACGACCACCCGCTCGTCGCCGAAGACCTCGACGGCGACCGCCGCCAGTTCGTCGGCGTCCATCGACCGATGACTCGAGTTCTGGGTGATCACCACCTCGGCGAAGATCGGCTCGAAGGCTTCCAGGAAGCCCCGGACGTCCTTGTCGCCGCTCGCGCCCACCACGCCGATGAGCCGGGAGAAGCCGAACGACTCGGTGATCCCGTCGGCGGCCGCGCGGGCGCCCGCCGGATTGTGCGCGGCATCCAGGACGACCGTCGGGCTGCGGCGCACGACCTCCAGACGGCCCGGAGAGGCCACCGAGGCGAACGCCTTGCGGATGGTGTCCATGTCGAGCGTGCGGGCCTGCTCGGAGCCGATGCCGAAGAAGGCCTCGACCGCGGCGAGCGCCACCGCCGCGTTGTGCGCCTGATGAGCCCCGTACAGCGGGAGGAAGATCTCGTCGTACTCGCCGCCGAGTCCGCGCAGCGTCACCAGCTGGCCGCCGACCGCGACTTCGCGGGCGACGACGCCGAACTCCATGCCCTCGCGCGCGACCGTGGCGTCGACCTCGACGGCCTTCTTCAGCATCACCTGCGCGGCGTCCACCGGCTGCTGCGCCAGGATGACCGTCGCGCCCTGCTTGATGACACCGGCCTTCTCGACGGCGATCTCGGCGGGCGTCTCGCCGAGGCGGTCGGTGTGGTCCAGATCGATGGGGGTAATGACGGCGACGGATCCGTCGATGACGTTCGTCGCGTCCCAGCTGCCGCCCATGCCGACCTCGACGACGGCCACATCCACGGGCGCGTCGGCGAAGGCCGCGTACGCCATGCCGGTCAGCACCTCGAAGAAGGACAGCCGGAACTCCTGCTGGGAGTCCACCATCTCGATGTACGGCTTGATGTCGTTGTACGTCTCGATGAAGCGCTCGGCGTCGATCGCGGCGCCGTCCAGGCTGATCCGCTCGGTGACCGACTGGACGTGCGGCGAGGTGTACCGGCCGGTGCGCAGATCGAAGGCACCGAGCAGCGACTCGATCATGCGAGCCGTGGACGTCTTGCCGTTCGTCCCGGTGATGTGGATCGAGGGGTACGCGCGCTGGGGCTCGCCCAGCACGTCCATCAGGGCAGAGATACGGGCGACCGACGGCTCCAGCTTCGTCTCGCCCCAGCGCGTCGCCAGGTCCGCCTCGACCGCGCGCAGCGCCTTGTCCACCTCCGGGTCTGCGGGCCGGGCGGGCACGGGGTCACCCTGGAGCGATCCGGCCTGCGCGCGCAGGGTACGGCTGCCGGCCTCGATCACCGCCAGGTCGGGGTCACGGTCGGTCTCGGCGTCGACGATCTCGTCGAAGGGGTCGGGCTGGTTACTCACGGGGCCAGTCTACGGAGGAGCAGTGACAGGACGTTCGCCCCGCCCCTTTCGGGTGGTCTGCGTACCCCGCGAGAGGTAGCGGGGCAGCAGGGCTTGAACGCGCGAGAGGCCCCGGGGTGCTCCCCCGGGGCCTCTCGTACGTCGTGACTACGCCTGCGGCAGCCGGTCCAGCTGGGCGGTGATCCGCGCGATGTCCTCCTCTGCCTTGGCGAGGCGTGTACGGATCTTGTCGACCACGTTGTCCGGGGCCTTGGCGAGGAACGCCTCGTTGCCGAGTTTGCCCAGCGCCTGGGCCTTCTCCTTCTCGGCGGCGGCCAGGTCCTTCGCGAGCCGCTTGCGCTCGGCGCCGACGTCGATCGTGCCGGACAGGTCGAGCGCGACCGTGGCCCCCGCAACCGGGAGGGTCGCCGTGGCGCTGAAGGCCTCACCCTCCGGCTGCAACCGCAGCAGCTGCCGGATGGCGGCCTCGTGCGGCGCCAGCGCGGTGCCGTCGAGGCTGAGCCGGGCCGGAACCTTCTGCCCGGGCTGGAGCCCCTGGTCGGACCGGAACCGGCGGACCTCGGTGACGACGCGCTGGACCAGTTCGATCTCCCGCTCGGCGGCCTTGTCGCGGAAGCCGCTGTCACTCGGCCAGTCGGCGATGACGAGCGACTCCTTGCCGGTGAGCGTGGTCCACAGCGTCTCGGTGACGAACGGGACGATGGGGTGCAGGAGTCGCAGCGTGACGTCGAGGACCTCGCCCAGGACGCGGCCGGAGACACGCGCCTGCTCGCCGCCCGCGAAGTACGTCGTCTTCGACAGCTCGACGTACCAGTCGAAGACCTCGTCCCACGCGAAGTGGTAGAGGGCGTCGGCGAGCTTCGCGAACTGGTAGTCGTCGTAGTACGCGTCGACCTCGGCGACCACCGCGTTGAGCCGGGAGAGGATCCACCGGTCGGCCGCCGACTGCTGCTCGGCGGGCGGCAGTTCGCCCTCCACCGTCGCGCCGTTCATGAGCGCGAAGCGGGTGGCGTTCCAGATCTTGTTGGCGAAGTTGCGCGACGCCTTGACCCAGTCCTCGCCGATCGGGACGTCCACACCCGGGTTGGCACCGTTGGCCAGCGTGAAGCGGACCGCGTCGGAGCCGTAAGTGTCCATCCAGTCCAGCGGGTTGACCGCGTTGCCGAAGGACTTCGACATCTTCTTGCCGAACTGGTCGCGGACCATGCCGTGCAGGGCGATGGTGTGGAACGGCGGGGTGCCGTCCATCGCGTACAGGCCGAACATCATCATCCGGGCGACCCAGAAGAAGAGGATGTCGTACCCGGTGACCAGGACGGAGTTCGGATAGAACTTCTCCAGGCTCTCGGTCTGTTCGGGCCAGCCGAGGGTGGAGAAGGGCCACAGGCCGGAGGAGAACCAGGTGTCCAGGACATCGGTGTCCTGGGTCCAGCCCTCGCCCGCCGGCGGCTGCTCGTCCGGTCCGACGCAGACGATCTCACCGTTCGGCCCGTACCAGACCGGGATGCGGTGACCCCACCACAGCTGGCGCGAGATGCACCAGTCGTGGAGGTTGTCGACCCAGTCGAAGTACCGCTTCTCCATCTCCTGCGGGTGGATCTTGACCTTGCCGTCGCGGACGGCGTCACCGGCGGCCTTGGCGAGCGGGCCGACCTTGACCCACCACTGCAGGGACAGCCGCGGCTCGATCGTCGTCTTGCAGCGCGAGCAGTGGCCGACGGAGTGGGTGTACGGACGCTTCTCGGCGACGATCCGGCCCTCGGCGCGCAGCGCGCCGACGATCGCGGAACGGGCCTCCAGACGGTCAAGACCCTGGAACGGGCCATGCACGGTGATGACCGCGTGCTCGTCCATGATCGCGAGATTCGGCAGGCCGTGGCGCTGTCCGATCTCGAAGTCGTTCGGGTCGTGGGCCGGGGTGACCTTGACGGCGCCCGTGCCGAACTCGGGGTCGACGTGCTCGTCGGCGACGACCGGGATCCGGCGGCCGGTGAGCGGCAGTTCGATCTCCGTGCCGACGAGGTGGGCGTAGCGCTCGTCGTCGGGGTGAACGGCGACAGCGGTGTCACCGAGCATCGTCTCGGCCCGAGTCGTCGCGACGACGATCGACGCGTCGCCTTCGCCGTAACGGATCGAGACGAGCTCACCCTCGTCGTCCTGGTACTCCACCTCGATGTCGGAGATGGCGGTCAGACAGCGCGGGCACCAGTTGATGATGCGCTCGGCACGGTAGATCAGCTCGTCGTCGTAGAGCCTCTTGAAGATCGTCTGGACGGCCTGGGAGAGACCCTCGTCCATGGTGAAGCGCTCACGGCTCCAGTCGACACCGTCGCCGAGGCGGCGCATCTGGCCGGAGATCTGCCCGCCGGACTCCGACTTCCACTGCCAGACCCGCTCGACGAAAGCCTCACGGCCGAGGTCGTGGCGGGACTTGCCCTCCTTGGCCAGCTCGCGCTCGACGACGTTCTGGGTGGCGATACCTGCGTGGTCCATGCCGGGCTGCCACAGCGTCTCGTATCCCTGCATCCGCTTGCGGCGGGTGAGGGCGTCGATCAGCGTGTGCTCGAAGGCGTGGCCCAGGTGCAGGGAGCCAGTGACGTTGGGCGGCGGGATAACGATGGTGTACGCGGGCTTCTCGCTCTTCGCGTCCGCCTCGAAGTAACCGCGCTCTACCCAGCGCTCGTACAGCTTCCCCTCTACTTCGGCCGGCGCGTACTGGGTCGGCAGTTCGGGGTTGCTGGCTGGCTGCTGCTGAGTGTTCTCGGTCACGGGCTCAGTTTACGGGTGTCACAGGGCCGTACTGAAACGGGATTCTTCGGTAACGGTGTGACCCCTGCCGCCCCAAGGCGTTGGCGCTTGGGCCAGGATGTTCGAACCACATAAGTTTCTGGAGGGGAACCCAGTAATGAGCTACAACCAGCCGGGCCCGTACGGCGGACAGCCTCAGCAGCCCGGACCGTACGGTCAGCCGGGTCCCTACGGCCAGCAGCCGCAGGCCCCGCAGCCCGGCTACGGCTACCCCCAGCAGGCACCTCCCGGCGTCCCGCCGCAGCAGCCTCAGCAGCCGGGCCAGTGGGGCCAGCCCCAGCAGCCGGGCCCGTACGGCCAACAGCCCCAGTACGGCCAGCCCTACGGCGGCGGCCAGGTCCCGCCCCCGCCGGCTGCCCCGAAGAAGAAGACGGGTCTGATCGTGGCGGCCTCGGTCGTAGCGCTCGCGGTGATCGGCGGCGGGGCGTACTTCCTGCTGGGCGGGAGCAGCGGGAACGGGGACGTCTCGGCGGACACGAAGGGCTACAAGATCGTTCCCCCGGCGACGGTCAGCGACTTCAAGAAGGGCCAGAGGGGCGACCAGACGAAGCCCATGACCGCCGAGGAGAAGAAGAAGGCCGAGGCCCTCAGCGTCAAGAACCCGCAGCGGGTGATGACGCAGTACCAGGCGGGCGTTGACAAGACCAATCCGCTTTCGGGCAAGTCGCTGAGCTTCCAGGGTGTGTGGGGCGAGATCGCCGACCCCGCGAAGGTGCTCGACGCTTCGTTCAAGGACGCGACGAAGAACGCCGACGAGAGCGACGACGCCAAGATCGAACTCGTCGGCAGCCCGAAGGAGTTCAAGCCCGCCGGCTTCGAAGGCGCCCTGATGAAGTGCCAGAACGTGAAGCTCTCGAGCACGAGCAAGGACACCTCCCTGCCCGGGCTGCCCAAGGAAATCGTGATTCCGACCTGCATCTGGGCCGACTACAGCACCTACGGCGTCGTGAACGTCGTGGACCTGTCCAAGCCGGCGGGGACGTCGCAGGACGAGGTCGCAAAACTCGCCGCCGAGATGTACAAGACGAGCCGCCAGAAGGTCTGATCCAACACGAAGGGGCGCCCGGCCAGTTGACTGGCCGGGCGCCCCTTTACCCGTACGTGCAAAAAACTACGCGGACTTCTCGTGCCGCCCGTCGTTCTTCACGATCCGCGGCTCCCTCGGCACCAGCGTCGGGTTCACGTTGTTGTGCACCACGTCCGCCGTGATGACTACCCGTGCGACGTCCTTGCGGGAGGGGACCTCGTACATCACCGACATCAGGACCTCTTCCATGATGGCCCGCAGGCCACGCGCGCCCGTGCCGCGCAGGATCGCCTGGTCGGCGATCGCCTCCAGGGCCGGGAGGTCGAAGTCCAGCTCCACGCCGTCCAGTTCGAACAGGCGCTGGTACTGCTTCACCAGTGCGTTGCGCGGCTCGACCAGGATCTTGAGCAGGGCCTCGCGGTCCAGGTTGTGGACCGAGGTGATGACCGGGAGGCGGCCGATGAACTCCGGGATCATCCCGAACTTCACCAGGTCCTCCGGCATGACCTCCTGGAACTGGTCGCTCGCCTCGATCTCGCGCTTCGAGCGGATCGTCGCGCCGAAGCCGATGCCCTTCGCGCCCGCCCGCGACTCGATGATCTTCTCCAGGCCCGCGAAGGCACCGCCCACGATGAACAGCACGTTCGTCGTGTCGATCTGGATGAACTCCTGGTGCGGGTGCTTCCGTCCGCCCTGGGGCGGGACCGAGGCCGTCGTGCCTTCGAGGATCTTCAGCAGGGCCTGCTGGACGCCTTCGCCCGACACGTCACGGGTGATCGACGGGTTTTCACTCTTACGAGCGACCTTGTCGATCTCGTCGATGTAGATGATCCCGGTCTCGGCCTTCTTGACGTCGTAGTCGGCCGCCTGGATCAGCTTCAGCAGGATGTTCTCGACGTCCTCGCCGACATACCCGGCCTCCGTCAGCGCCGTCGCGTCGGCGATGGCGAACGGGACGTTGAGCATCCGGGCCAGGGTCTGGGCGAGAAGAGTCTTGCCGGACCCGGTGGGGCCCAGCAGCAGGATGTTCGACTTGGCCAGTTCGATCGCGTCGTCCCGGCCCGTGCCCCCGCCGTTCTCGCCGGCCTGGACGCGCTTGTAGTGGTTGTAGACCGCTACCGAGAGGGCCTTCTTCGCGGGCTCCTGCCCGACGACGTACCCCTCGAGGAACTCGTAGATCTCGCGCGGCTTGGGCAGTTCCTCCCACCGCACCTCGGAGGTCTCGGCGAGTTCCTCCTCGATGATCTCGTTGCAGAGGTCGATGCACTCGTCGCAGATGTACACACCCGGGCCTGCGATGAGCTTCTTCACCTGCTTCTGGCTCTTTCCGCAGAACGAGCACTTGAGCAGGTCGCCGCCATCACCGATGCGTGCCACGAGGTGCTTCCCCTTCGCCTGGGAGCAGCTTGGTTCAGCCGACTCCTGGTGCCTCATATCCGACGGTACCTTGCCGGGCCCCCCGTTCGGGCCCCCCTTGGCGCGGTTCACATGCTTGTGCTCCGCGCCAAGGGGACCGGACCGGTCAGGCGGCCGCTGCGGCCGTGGTCTTACGGGTCGAGACGATCTGGTCGACAAGGCCGTACGCAAGCGCGTCCTCGGCGGTCAGGATCTTGTCGCGCTCGATGTCGTCACGGATCTTCTCGATCGGCGTGGTGGAGTGCTTGGCCAGCATCTCTTCCAGCTGCGTACGCATCCGCAGGATTTCGTTGGCCGCGATCTCCAGGTCGGAGAGCTGCTCACGGCCGGTCTGCGAGGACGGCTGGTGGATCAGGATGCGGGCGTTCGGCAGGGCCATCCGCTTGCCGGGCGTACCGGCGGCGAGCAGCACGGCCGCGGCGGAGGCCGCCTGGCCCATGCAGACCGTCTGGATGTCCGGCTTCACGAACTGCATCGTGTCGTAGATGGCCGTGAGGGCCGTGAACGAGCCGCCGGGGCTGTTGATGTAGATGGAGATGTCGCGGTCCGGGTCCATCGACTCCAGGCACAGCAGCTGCGCCATCACGTCGTTGGCGGAGGCGTCGTCGATCTGCACGCCGAGGAAGATGACTCGCTCCTCGAAGAGCTTCGCGTACGGGTCGTACTCGCGCACACCCTGGGAGGTGCGCTCGACGAAGCGCGGGACGACGTAGCGGTTGTCCACCTGCGGGCCGGTGTAGAGGCCGCTCGCGGGGAAGTTACTCATGTGGGTGTTCACCATCCTGGTGGCGTTCTGTGGGCGGGGGCTGGGGGCAGTACGGCTCAGGCGCCGGTGCCGCCGCCGCCCGGAACGCCCGATGCGGCGGAGATGATCTCGTCGATGAGGCCGTAGGCCTTGGCCTCTTCCGCGGTGTACCAGCGGTCGCGGTCACCGTCGCGGATGATCGTCTCGACGGTCTGGCCGGAGTGGAGGGCGGTGATCTCCGCCATGCGCTTCTTCGTGCGAAGCAGATACTCGGCCTGGATCTTGATGTCCGAGGCGGTGCCGCCGATGCCGGCCGATCCCTGGTGCATCAGAATGTCGGTGTTCGGGAGCGCGAAGCGCTTGCCCGCGCTGCCGCCGGTGAGCAGGAACTGGCCCATCGAGGCCGCCATACCCATACCGATCGTGACCACGTCGTTCGGGATGTACTGCATGGTGTCGTAGATCGCCATGCCGGCCGTCACCGAGCCACCGGGGCTGTTGATGTAGAGGTAGATGTCCTTGTCCGGCTCGGCGGCCAGGAGCAGCATCTGCGCCGTGATCTTGTTGGCGATCTCGTCGTCGACCTGCTGGCCGAGGAAGATGATGCGCTCGCCGAGCAGCCGGTTGTAGACATGGTCGCCGAGGCCGCCACCGATGGACGGCTCACCCGCGGCGTAAGGCTTCAGATTCGTCACGTATCCACCTGCTCGTCTCTGACGGCCCTGGCCGTCTCAGCATCTTTCGTACTGGGGGCGGGGACTCCCCTGCCCTCGTATTCAAGGACCCTAACGCGCTGGTCGGCGGGCGCCATCCCGGTTCCCCAACTGTTCGCTCGGAGCGCAAGGTGGACGGGGGTGCGCGGCAGTACGAGTCGGGCCCCGGCGCGGTTGCGTCCGGGGCCCGAATCAGTGGTTCAGAGCGAGGCTCAGGCCTCGGTCTTCTCCGTGGTCTCCTCGGCCTCGTCACCGTCGACGACAGCCTCGACCGTCTCCGCGGCGACCTCGGTCTCGTCCTCGTCCTCGAGGTCGACGACCTCACCGTTGGTGTCGATGACCTTGACGGCCTCGACGACCACGGCGAGCGCCTTGCCGCGGGCGACCTCGCCCACGAGCATCGGCACCTGGCCGCCCTCGACGACCGCCTGGGCGAACTGGTCGGGGCTCATGCCGGAGGAGGCCGCACGCCGCATGAGGTGCTCGGTGAGCTCCTCCTGGTTGACGTTCAGCTTCTCCTTGTTGACCAGCTCGTCGAGGATGAACTGGGTCTTGATGCCCTTGATCGCCTGCTCGGACGTCTCGGCGTCGAACTCTTCCTCGGTCTTGCCCTGGATCTCCAGGTACTTGGCGAGGTCGATGCCCATCTGGCCGAGCTGGTGGTGCTCCAGGTTGTGCTTGCGGGTCTTGACCTCGTCCTCGAGAAGCTTCTCGGGGATCGGCACCTCGGCCAGCTTCAGCAGCTCGTCGAGGACGCGCTCCTGGGCCTGGGTGGCCTGGTCGTACTGCTTCATGTTCTCCAGGCGCTTGCGGCTGTCCGCCTGCAGCTCCTCGAGGGTGTCGAACTCGCTCGCCATCTGCGCGAAGTCGTCGTCGAGCTCGGGGAGCTCGCGGGCGGCGACGGCGGTGACCTTGACGGTGACCTCCGCGTCCTTGCCCTCCGCGGAGCCGCCCTTCAGCTGCGAGGTGAAGGTGGCCTCGCCGCCGGCCTCCAGGCCGGTGACGGCCTCGTCGATGCCGTCGAGGAGCTCGCCGGAGCCGATGGTGTACTGCACGCCGGCCGCGACGCCGTCCTCCAGGACCTCGCCGTCGACCTTGGCCTCGAGGTCGATCGTCACGACGTCGCCCTCGGCGGCGGCGCGCTCGACCGGGTTGGTGGAGGCGAAGCGCTCGCGCAGCTGCTCCACGGACTTCTCGACGTCCTCGTCGCTGACCTCGACGGCGTCGACGGTGACCTCGATGCCGGAGTAGTCCGGGATCTCGATGGCCGGGCGGATGTCGACCTCGGCGGTGAAGGCCAGCAGCTCGCCGTCCTTCAGCTCGGTGATGTCGACCTCGGGCTGGCCGAGCGGGTTGACCGAGGCCTCGTTGACGGCCTCGGTGTAGAACTTCGGGAGGGCGTCGTTGACGGCCTCCTCCAGCACCGCACCACGGCCGAACCGCTGGTCGATCACTCGGGCCGGGATCTTGCCCTTCCGGAAGCCCTTGACCGTGACCTGCTGGTTGATCTTCTTGTACGCCGCGTCGAGGCTGTCCTTGAGCTCCTCGAAGGGCACCTCGACAGTGAGCCGAACCCGAGTCGGGTTCAGGGTCTCCACGGCGCTCTTCACGGTTCGGTCTCCTTGGTGGCTGATTCTGGGGTTCTGCTGCGTCCGCCGCACTGGAGGCGGCTCAGCGGATTCGGCCCGGTCTCTCCGCCAGACTCGCCGGCGTTTCGCCGGACTCGTCGGACACACGGGCACGCAGCTTGCATAGTAGCCGCAAGCAGGATGAGCCCCACAATGTGATCTTGAAGAGCGATGGTGATGATGGTCGGGGTGGCCGGATTCGAACCGACGACCTTCCGCTCCCAAAGCGGACGCGCTACCAAGCTGCGCCACACCCCGTCGGTGCGACACGTAGGGTACATGCCCGCAGGCCATGCGGCTGCCGCATTCTTCGGGAGGCGGCGCACGATGGAATGGGGTGTGCGGCGGCGGCCGCGGACCCGCTACGATGCTCTTCGTACCGCGGCCCTCGTGACCTGCGGTGCGATGCGTGCGGGCGTAGCTCAATGGTAGAGCACTAGTCTTCCAAACTAGCTACGCGGGTTCGATTCCCGTCGCCCGCTCTTCATGTCTCAGGCCCGGCCCGGTGGTTGACCACCAGGACCGGGCCTGAGTCGTTCTCGGCGCAGGGCAGACGGACCGCCGGGCGGTGCCGGGTCGGACGCTGATTCTGAACGCCGATTCAGAAGCTGATCTGATTGATGGTGTCGGCTATCGAGTCGAGGAATTTGTTGATCGACGGCGCCATGCCCGTCGAGGCGAGGAAGAAGCCGAACAGCACCGCGACGATGGCGGGTCCGGCCTTGATGGAGCCGCCGCGGATCAGCACCACGAGGATGATCGCCAACAGCAGCACCACAGACAGTGAAATGGCCACAACTGATCACACCCTCGGTCGGTCCGCCTTGCCGGCCCGGGAGCGTGCGGCCCAGCACACCCCCGCCATGACCATCGTGCCACCAACAGCCCGATACATGCTCCCTGCTGACGAATCATCGACGACGGGATCACGCCATCCGCGCGCACGCGTGCGCCTGTACGCGGGCGGAGACTGGTCCGGCCGGGTGAAATACCCAAGGAATTCGGCCTGATCGTTTCCATGCCCCCACACGTCGGTCACGCGAAATTCGAAGGCGTTCGGTGAGGAAATTCACGCACTCACAAGAGCGTGCCGCTATGCACCATTTAAGGGGGATTAATTGGGGCATAGCGGGCGGTTGGTGGCCGTTTCAGATTCGAATGGGAGACATGCGCAGACGGTTTTACGAAATCGAATCGGCGGGGCTAGGGTGCCTCAGATGTTCCACGCTCCGAATGGATTCAGCAGGGCCCCGCTCCCCCAGGCCCGGGAGTCGGAGCCCGTCCCTACAACACAGGAGTCGGCCACACCGGCCCTAGCCGCCGGGGCCGAGAAGGCACCTGCGAAGTCCACCAGTCGAGACGCCTACTTCGACAACGCGAAGTATCTGGCCATCGTGCTCGTCGCCATCGCGCACGCATGGGAGCCGGTGATGGACGGAAGCCGTGCCTCCCGGGCGCTCTACCTGCTCGTCTACACCTTCCACATGCCGGCCTTCATCCTCATCTCCGGCTATTTCTCCCGGAGTTACACCGGCAGGCCCGACCAGCTCAGACGGCTGCTGACCGGGATCGCCGTGCCGTACGTCGTCTTCGAGATCGTGTACTCCCTGTTCAGACGGTGGGCGCAGCACGCCCCCGAGCAGCCGATCAGCCTGCTCGACCCCTTCTATCTGACCTGGTTCCTGGCGGCTCTGTTCATCTGGCGGCTGACCGCCCCGCTGTGGCGGCTGATCCGGTGGCCGGTGCCGGTCGCGCTCGCCCTGGCCTCGCTCGCCGCGCTGACGCCGGACATCGGCGCCGATCTCAATCTCCAGCGCGTACTGCAGTTCCTGCCGTTCTTCGTTCTGGGTCTGTCGCTGAAGCCCGAGCACTTCCAGATGGTGCGGCGCCGGGAGGTGCGGCTGCTCGCGCTGCCGCTCTTCGCGGGCGCGGGCGCCTTCGCGTACTGGGCCTCTCCCCGGATGAACTTCAGCTGGCTCTACCGCTCCAGCAGCGCCCAGGAACTGGGCGAGCCGTGGTGGGTGGGTGTCGTGATGACACTGGCGTTCTTCGGTTGTGCGGCGCTGCTCACGGCCGGGTTCCTGGCCTGGGTGCCGGGCCGCAGGACATGGTTCACGGTGCTCGGCGCCGGGACGATCTGCGGTTATCTGGGGCACGGCCTGTTGATCAAGGCCGCGGACTACGGGCATGTCTTCGAGACGTACGCGTGGCTGAGCGACCCGAGCGGCGAGATCGTGCTCACGCTGATCGCGGTGGCGGCGGTGACGCTGCTGTGCACGCCGCCGGTGCGCAGGGCTTTGCGGTTCGTGACCGAGCCGGAGATGACGTGGGCCTTCCGGCGGGACGCGGCGAAACTGAGTCCGCGGCGCTGAGCCGTGCGACGGGGCCGGGCCCCGTCGCGGCCCGGTCCCAGCCCTTACGGTCGGTCAGGCCTGGTCACCGTCCGGCAGGCCCAGCAGGGCGCGTACCTTCGCGTACTTCGCCGTGAGCCGCGTCCGCGTCGCCTCGTCGAGGACCGCCAGCCGCGCCGGATCGGCGTTGTGCGCGAGGTCGGCCTCCTTGACGAGGCGCGCCCCCGGCGTGGCCAGAATCCGCCTCGTGTACTCCTCCAGATCCTCGCCCTTGCGCTTGGTGAGGGCGAGGACCATGTCCTTCACCGTCTGCGGCAGCGCGGCCTCGTCCAGCCACTCCCGGGACAGCGCGTCGTCCTCGACGGCGTCGTGCAGCCATCCCGCGGCGATCTGCTCCTCGCTCCCGCCTCGGACCCGCACCCCTTCCGCGACGGCGGCGAGATGCTCGGTGTACGGGCGTCCCGCCTTGTCCGTCTGGGCGGCGTGGGCCTCGCGGGCGACGGCCTCGATCTCGGTGAGCGTGAGATACGGCATGGCACGACTGTACGGGCGCACGGGCGCGCCCTGCCGGGCAGTTGGGCTCCCTGGTCAGGGCCGGAAGCCCTGCCCGGCGCTGCGCACAGCCAGGTCGAGCAGCGCGCGGTCGCTCCCGCGGCCGGCGATCACCGCAAGACCCACCGGCAGTCCGTCCACCGACATCCGCGGAAGCACCAGGCACGGCAGGCCCGCGCCGCTCGCCAGGCAGGTGAGGCGGAACGTGCCCTGCCGGGTGGCTGCCTTGCGCGCGCTGTCCTCGTCGGGGAGGGGGGCCGGTCCGCTCGCCGCGGGCAGGAGCAGTACCGCGTCGTCCGGCAGAGCCGCGAGCAGCTGGCGGGCGCTGAGGTGGACCATCTCCTCCGCGGCGGTCCGCTCCTCGGGGGTGACCGCGGCGGCGCGGGCGAACCGTGCCTCGACGCCGGGCCCGAGCGTCCCGGGATGGGCACTCACCCAGGCCCCGTCGCACTCCCACACCTCCGCCGCCTGAGCGGTCGCGAAGGCCGCCGCCCGCTCCGCCGGATCGCCTCCCAGGGACGGGACTTCCTCCGTCTTCAGGCCGAGCCGCTCAGCCAGTCCCGCCGCAGCCGGGCCGAAGGCCTGACGTACTCCCGTATCGGCGAGCGCGACGAGGTCCCTCGCCACCAGGGCGGTACGGAAAGGACGTTGGCCCTCGGCGCCGCCCGATGGCAGCAGTACGTCGCCCAGCCGTGCCAGCGTGCGCGCGTCCCGTGCGAGCCAGGCGACCGTGTCGAACGAGGGGGCCAGCGGCAGCATTCCGGTGGCGGGGACGGCGCCGTGGGTGGGCCGCAGGCCGTGGAGCCCGCAGTACGAGGCGGGCACCCGGATCGATCCGGCGGTGTCGCTGCCGAGCCCGGCGTCGGCCTGGCCGAGGGCGACCGCGGCGGCCGGTCCGCCGGAGGAGCCGCCGGGGACGCGGCCGGGTGCCGCCGGGTTGGGCGGGGTGCCGTAGTGCGCGTTCGTCCCGTTGAGGCTGTAGGCGAACTCGTCGGTCTGCGCGATGCCGGTCACGTCGGCCCCCGCGGCAAGCAGGGTCCCCACGGCCCACGAGTGCGCTCTCTGGGGTTCCGCCTCGGCGAGCCAGGCCGGATTGCCGGCGCCGAGCCGGTGGCCGGCGACGGCGTGCACGTCCTTGACCGCCAGCCGTACGCCGTGCAGCGGGCCACTGCCGGACCCGGCGACCAGCGGGTTGCCTCGCTCGCGCCAGACCGCGGTGTCTGTCGTCGCCATCAGGACTCCTCGGGACGCCGTCGTGGGCGTTCGAGCATCTCAGGCCCCCGCCCGCCGGGCGGATTACGCCTCGCGGCAGAGCAGCAAGAGCGCCCGGTCGTCGTTGACGTCCTTCGCGACGGCCTCGATCAGATGCCAGGCCGCGCCCTCGAACCCCGAGGCGACATAGCGGTCGGCCTCACCGGTGAGGCGGTCTATGCCCTCGCTGATGTCACGGCCCGACGCCTCCACCAGGCCGTCGGTGAAGAGCATCAGTACGTCGCCGGTCCGCAGGGAGCCCTTGACCGGGTCGAACTGTGCCCCGTCGTACACCCCCAGGAGCGGGCCCTCGGCGCCCTTCTCCTCCCAGCGGCCGCTGCCCGCGTGCAGCTGGAGCGCGGGCAGATGGCCCGCCGAGAACAGTTCGTAGTCTCCGGAGTCCAGGTCCAGGACGAGATGGATGGAGGTCGCGAAGCCCTCGTCCCAGTCCTGGCGGAGCAGATAGCCGTTGGCCGCGGGCAGGAAGCCGTGCGGTGGCAGCGAGCCGAGCAGACCCCCGAACGCGCCGGACAGCAGCAGCGCCCGCGAGGCCGCGTCCATGCCCTTGCCCGAGACGTCGGTGAGGATGACCTCCAGGGTGCGGCCGCCGTTCGTACGGGCCGCGACCACGAAGTCGCCGGAGAAGGACTGGCCGCCGGCCGGGCGGAGCGACATCTCGCGGTGCCAGCCCTTGGGGAGCCGGGGCAGCGCGCTCTGCACCCGGATGCGTTCGCGCAGGTCGAAGAGCATCGTCCCGCCGCGCCGCCAGGGCACTCCGACCCGGGCTCTGAACTGGGCTATCAGCAGTCCGAAGAGACCGCAGGCCGCGACGGCGAGAACCGTTCCCGGGGTGACGCGCGCAGGGCCCTCGGCGTACGGGCCGAGCACGACCGACTCGACGATCAGCGCCGCCGCTGCCCCCGCGTACAGACCCAGCAGGCTCGCGGGACGCAGCAGCAGACCGCCCGCCACGATCGGCAGGACGAGGGCCGCCGGGGAAACCCAGACGGGCATTACGACCGTGCCCCAGGTGAAGGCCGGGATCGTCAGCAGCAGCCCGACGAGCGCGATCCAGTCGGAGCCGTCGCCGCGGAAGTAGTCGACCCCGGATTTGCGCAGCGCGATGCGTCCCCGGTGCACGGCTTTCCGCAACCGGGCCGTGAACGAGTCTGCTGCAGAGCCGCGGGCCATTGCCGTGGACCCTATCCACCCGCTCGCCATCCGTGCAGGGGGACCCCGGTGACAATGCGTTCGAAATCGGGTCGCCTCGACGCCGTCGCCCTGGTAGGCATGGCATATGACTCTCGAACTTCGCGTACTGCGCCGTACCGAATGGGACCTCTGGTACGGCAAGTTGGAGCGCGCGTTCGGCGGTGTGGCGGAGGCCCCTGAGGAGCGCGAGCTTTACCAGTCGCTGACCGAGCACGAGCGCTCCATCGGCGCCTGGGACGGCGACGAGTGCGTCGGGACGGCCGGGGCGTTCACGTTCGGGGTCTCGGTGCCGGGCGGCGCGATGGTTCCCGCCGCGGGCGTGACGATGGTCAGCGTGTCCGCGACGCACCGCCGCCGCGGGGTGCTCACCTCGATGATGCGCCGCCAGCTCGACGACGTACGCGGCTGGGGCGAGCCGCTCGCCGTACTGACGGCGTCAGAACCGGAGATCTACGGACGATTCGGCTACGGCCTCGGGACCCAGCAGCTGTCCCTGACGATCGACACCGTCCGGGGACACATCGCCGTCCCCGAGGGCGCGGACGCGGTCCGGCTGCGCTTCGCGGAGGTCGCGGAGGTCGCGCGGGAGTGCGAGGCGGTCTACGTCCGCACCATCGGCTCACGGCCCGGCATGCTCGCTCGCAGGCCCGGCTGGGAGCGGCTGCCGCTGCTCGACCCCGAGAGCGAGCGGCACGGCTCCTCGCCGATGCAGTGCGTGGTCGCCGAGCGGGAGGGCGAGATCGTCGGTTTCGTGCGCTTCCACACCAAGCCGGACTGGGATACGCAGGGTCCCAAGGGCAGCATCACCCTGCGGCACATCGAGGCGCTCGACCCGGTGACGTACGCCGTGCTGTGGCGCTTCCTCTTCGACATCGACCTGACGGTGCAGGTCGTGGCGCGCAACCGGCCGTTGGACGATCCGCTGCTGCATCTCGTCAATGACATCCGGCGGTGCGAAGTGCGGGTGCGGGACGGCATGTTCGTACGGCTCGTGGAACTGGGCGCGGCCCTGGAGGCGCGTACGTACCAGACGCCGGTGGATGTCGTCTTCGACGTCGACGACGCCTTCTGCCCCTGGAACGCGGGGCGTTGGCGGCTGACAGGCGACCACAAGGGCGCTTCCTGCAAGCGGACCGAGGACCACGCGGATCTGGCGCTGTCCGTACGGGAGTTGGGCGCGGCCTATCTGGGCGGGGTGTCGCTGGCCGCGCTGGCGGGCGCGGGGAGGGTGCGGGAGCTGCGGCAGGGGGCGCTGGCCGAGGCGTCGGTGGCGTTCGCCTCGGACGTCGCGCCCTGGCTGCCGCACGGGTTCTGAAACACGCCCGGGTATGCCCGTACCTCACGCCGTCTGGCAGCCCGGGCACCAGAAAAGATTGCGTGCGGCGAGACCGGCGGTGCGGATCTCGCCGCCGCAGACATGGCAGGGCAGGTGTGCCCGGCGGTAGACGTAGACCTCGCCGCCGTGGTCGTCGACTCGCGGCGGGCGGCCCATCGCCTCGGGTGTGTGCTCGGGGCGGACGGTGTCGATGCGGTTGTTGCGTACTCCTTCGCGCATCAGCTCCACGAGGTCCGCCCAGATCGCGGTCCACTCGCCGTGCGTGAGGTCCTTGCCCGCGCGGTAGGGGTCGATGCCGTGCCGGAAGAGGACCTCGGCGCGGTAGACGTTGCCCACGCCCGCGATGATCTTCTGGTCCATGAGCAGCGCGGCGACGGTGGTGCGGGAGCGGGAGACACGGGCCCAGGCGCGGTCAGGATCGTCGGCGGGGCGCAGCGGGTCGGGGCCCAGACGCTCGTGTATCGCCGCCTTCTCACCGTCCGCGATCAGCCCGCAGGCCGTGGGCCCGCGCAGATCGACATAGGCCGCCGGGTTGGCGAGCCGCAGCCGCACGGTGTCGGTCGGCGGCGGCGCGGGCGCGTCACCGAAGGCGACCTTGCCGAACAGGCCGAGATGGATATGGACCCAGCCGAGCGGGCCGAAGCCGAGGAAGAGGTGCTTGCCGTGCGCCTCGGTGCTCTCAAGAGGCTGGCCGTCGAGCAGCGCCGCGCTGTCGGAGAACTTCCCCTGCGGGCTGGTCGCCCGCACAGGCCGGCCGCCGAACCTCTCGAAGTGGTCGGCGGCCAGTCGGTGGATCGTATGACCCTCGGGCACGCTCAGCCCTGCTGCGGGTGGTGGGCCGGGATCGGGGGAAGCTCGCCGGTCTCCTCGTACGCCGAGAGCATCTCGATACGGCGGGTGTGACGCTCCTCACCCGAGTACGGGGTGGAGAGGAAGATCTCGACGAACTTCACCGACTCTTCCAGCGTGTGCATCCGGCCGCCGATGGAGATCACGTTCGCGTTGTTGTGCTCACGGCCGAGCGCTGCGGTCTGCTCGCTCCAGGCGAGTGCGGCGCGCACTCCCCTGACCTTGTTGGCGGCGATCTGCTCGCCGTTGCCGGAGCCGCCGATGACGATGCCCAGGCTGTCCGGGTCCGCGGCCGTCTTCTCGGCGGCACGCAGGCAGAACGGGGGGTAGTCGTCCTGGGCGTCGTAGATGTGGGGACCGCAGTCGACGGGCTCGTGGCCGTGGGCCGTGAGCCACTCGACGAGGTGGTTCTTGAGTTCGAAGCCGGCATGGTCGGAGCCGAGGTACACGCGCATGATCCGAGTGTGGCACGCGAGTGTCCGGGTAGCGGTGACCGGGGTCAGGCCCTGTCGGGCCGGGGGCTTTCGCCTATCACCCGGACCTAACGATCCGGAGACGGGACTTCACACATCTGGAGTCGCGCGTTTGAATGCGGGGGCTCGTGACCCGAGTGCACTCAAACCTAAGGATTCGTCCATGACCTCGCAGCAGACCCTCACGAAGGAAGGCGAGAAGGCCGGTACGACCGGTAACTCGCAGCCCTCCGGTGGTCTCCAGGCCGGACTCAAGAACCGGCATCTGTCCATGATCGCCATCGGCGGTGTGATCGGCGCCGGCCTGTTCGTCGGCTCCAAGGCGGGTATCGCCGCGGCGGGCCCGGCCATCCTCCTCTCGTACGCACTCGTGGGCGCGCTGGTCGTCTTCGTGATGCGGATGCTCGGCGAGATGGCGGCGGCCAACCCGACCTCCGGCTCCTTCTCCGCCTACGCGGACCGGGCGCTCGGCCGCTGGGCCGGGTTCTCCATCGGCTGGCTCTACTGGTTCTTCTGGGTCGTCGTGCTGGCGGTCGAGGCGACGGCCGGTGCGGACATCCTCGAAGGCTGGGTACCGGCGGTCCCGCAGTGGGGCTGGGCGCTGATAGTGATGGTCGTGCTGACGGCGACGAACCTCGTGTCCGTGTCCTCGTACGGCGAGTTCGAGTTCTGGTTCGCGGGCATCAAGGTCGTGGCGATCGGCGCGTTCATCGTGATCGGCCTGCTGGCCGTCTTCGGCGTGCTGCCGGGCTCCGACAACCCCGGCGCGGGCTTCGCGCACCTGACGGACGCCGGCGGATTCATGCCGAACGGCGCGGGCGCGATTCTCACCGGCGTGCTGATGGTCGTCTTCTCCTTCATGGGCAGTGAGATCGTGACCCTGGCGGCGGGCGAGTCCGAGGACCCGCAGCGCGCGGTCACCAAGGCGACGAACAGCGTGATCTGGCGGATCGGTGTCTTCTACCTGGGCTCGATCTTCGTGGTGCTGACGCTGCTGCCGTGGAACGACGAGTCGATCCTCGCCAAGGGCTCGTACGTCGCGTCCCTGGACTCGATCGGGATCGCGCACGCCGGGCAGATCATGAACGTGATCGTGCTGACGGCCGTGCTGTCGTGTCTCAACTCCGGCCTGTACACGGCCTCCCGCATGGCTTTCTCGCTCGGACGGCGCGGCGACGCGCCGAAGGCCTTCGGCCGTACGAACTCGCGGGGCGTGCCGCAGGCGGCGATCCTCGGCTCTGTCGTCTTCGGCTTCCTCGCCGTCTTCTTCAACTACAAGTGGCCCGACACGGTCTTCGCGTTCCTGCTGAACGCGTCCGGTGCGGTCGCGCTGTTCGTGTGGCTGGTCATCTGCGTCACGCAGCTGCGGATGCGCGGGATCATCCTGCGCGAGTCGCCGGAGAAGCTGATCGTGCGGATGTGGCTCTTCCCGTATCTGACGTGGCTGACGATCGGCATGATCGTTTTCGTGCTCGGCTACATGGTCTACGACGGTGGCGACGCGCGGGAGCAGGTGCTGCTGTCGCTGCTGGTGGCGGTGCTCGTGGTGGGCGTCGCGGTGGTGCGGCAGATGCTGGGCAAGGGCGGCGCGGGCGCCGAGGCCGGTGCGGCTGCCGATGCCGATGCCGATGCCGATCAGAGCGGCGTGAAGGACTCGGTCACGTCTTCGTAAGTGGTCGGAGCGGCGTCCTGTGAGACGCGCAGGGGCCCGCGGCCGTCGGTGGCCGCGGGCCCTCACGCTGTCAGAGAAAGCACCGCCGGCATCAGCCGCGGCGGCCGACGAGCTTCCAGGCCGCGGGCAGTGCACTCATCGCCAGCGCGGCCTTCAGCGCGTCGCCGATCAGGAACGGCGTCAGACCGGCGGCGACGGCCTGAGACAGCGTCATACCGGTGGCCAGCGCGAGATACGGGACACCGACCGCGTAGATGATCAGCGAGCCGACGGCCATCGCCCCCGCGGTGCGCAGCACCGAGCGGTCGGCGCCGCGGCGCGCGAGAGCGCCGACGACCGTGGCCGCGAGCATCATGCCGAGGATGTAACCGAAGGACGGCATCCCGTAGCCCGACGTGGCCTGCGCGAACCACGGCATCCCCGCCATGCCCGCAACCGCGTACAGCGCGAGGGAGAGGAAGCCGCGGCGGGCGCCGAGCGCGGTGCCGACGAGGAGGGCCGCGAAGGTCTGGCCGGAGACCGGGACCGGTGAGCCGGGGACCGGGACGGCGATCTGGGCCGCGATGCCGGTGAGCGCGGCGCCGCCGAGTACGAGCGCGATGTCCTTCGTACGGGATGCGGGCAGCAGGTCGGCGAGGACCACTCCGGGGCGGGACGTGACGGAAGCAGTACTCATCGGGACTCCGCTGAGGCGAGGACGGGTTGGGGACACGGCGACGCTAACCCACGGAGAAGGTGCTGATCACGGTCGGCCGACAACAAAGGCCCACCGCGCCAGTTGGTGGGGATCGCACAAAGGCGGCGCGACATGCGCGAGTTGGCGTGATGCTCGTCACTGAGGTCGGAGCATGGTCGGCCCGTTTTGCACGGAGGGGCGGATGTTGGAGACACTGTGGGATCTTGCCAAATGAACCGGGAGGGCAAGGAGCAGTTGGGCGTGAGGATGTGTTCACCAGGTGTAAGCCTGGTGACCGTATAGCGGACATCCGTTCCGTGTAAGCGGTACGCGCAACCAGACTGTGGTCCCTCTCCCCGTCTCAGCTACTGAACAGGGCATGCCCATGTCTCGGACCTCCGCGCCCGCGCCCGTCGACCAGCAGGCCGACGCCCCGCTCTCGCACGGACTCAAACAACGCCATCTCTCGATGATCGCCCTCGGCGGCGTCATCGGAGCCGGACTCTTCGTCGGATCCGGCGCGGGCATCGCCGCGGCCGGCCCGTCGATCGTCATCGCGTATGCGGTCTCCGGCCTTCTCGTCATGCTCGTGATGCGCATGCTCGGCGAGATGTCGGCGGCGAACCCGGCATCCGGCTCCTTCTCGGTGCATGCCGAACGGGCGATCGGCCCCTGGGCCGGATTCACGGCGGGCTGGGCGTTCTGGTTCCTGCTCTGTGTGGCTGTCGGCCTCGAAGGCATCGGCGCGGCGAAGATCATGACGGGCTGGCTTCCCGGCACGCACGAGTGGGCCTGGGTCGCGCTGTTCATGCTGGTGTTCTGCGGCACGAACCTGGCTGCCGTGAAGAACTTCGGCGAGTTCGAGTTCTGGTTCGCGGCCATCAAGGTCGGCGCGATCGCCCTCTTCCTGGGCATCGGCGCGCTGGCGATCCTCGGCATCCTGCCCGGCACGGACGCGCCCGGCACCGCCAACCTCACCGGCGACGGCGGCTTCTTGCCGAACGGCGCGGACGGTCTGGTCGTCGGACTGCTCGCCTCCGTCTTCGCGTACGGCGGTCTGGAGACGGTCACCATCGCCGCCGCCGAGTCCGAGCATCCGGTCCAGGGCGTCGCCAAGGCCGTGCGTACGGCGATGTGGCGTATCGCGGTCTTCTACATCGGCTCAATGGCGGTCATCGTCACGCTGGTCCCGTGGGGCGACCCGAAGGTCGTCGAGAAGGGCCCGTACGTCGCAACGCTGGACCACCTGGGCATCCCCGCGGCCGGTCAGATCATGAACGTGGTCGTGCTGGTGGCCCTGCTTTCGGCGATGAACGCCAACGTCTACGGCGCCTCCCGCATGGCCTGCTCGCTGGTCGCCCGCGGCCAGGGCCCGAAGGCGCTCGGCCGGACCTCCGGCGGGGTGCCGCGCACCGCGGTGCTGGTGTCGTCCGTGTTCGGGTTCCTGTGCGTACTGCTCAGCTACTGGCGGCCCAACGACGTCTTCACGTGGCTGCTCAACATGATCGGCGCGATCATTCTGGTCGTATGGATCTTCATCGCGGTCTCGCAGCTGGTGCTGCGCCGACGCACCGAGCGCGAGGACCCGTCGAAGCTGGTCGTGAAGATGTGGCTCTACCCGGCGCTGACGTGGGTCGCGCTGGCGGGCATGGTCGCGATCTTCGTCCTGATGGCACGGGAGCCGGACACCCGCACGCAGCTGTACTACACGGGCGGGCTGACGGTGGCTCTGGCGGCTGTGGGCTACCTACGCCAGGTGCGGGCGCGGCGGGTGGGGGCCGCGGGCTGAGTTCTTCCCACCGGGCCGCAATGCAGCCCGTCCGGAGTGTGACGAACTCCCCCTACGTCCTGCGGGCGTAGGGGGGACCCCCGGACGGGCGTACGGCGTTCGGGGCGGACCGCGCACGCAGGACACGACGCGGCCACTCCCCCGCCTCCTCACCGCAACCCGGCGTGGCAAGCGTGATGAACAAACGCGCCCCACGACCGGATCCGATGAGGAGACCCGCATGCCCGCGATGCCGAGACGCCGTTCGATCCTGCTCGCCGCAGGCGCCGCCACAGCTACTGCCGCCACCACCGCCGTGACCGCGCTGCCCGCCGCCGCGGCGGAGCGTCAACGCCCGCACCCCGCACGCCCGTTGGTGATCGGCCACCGCGGCTCCGCGGGCTGGCGGCCCGAGCACACGGCCGCGGCGTACACCTTCGCCGTCCAGGCCGGTGCCGACTGGATCGAGCCGGACCTCGTCCCCACCAAGGACCATGTGCTGGTCGTCCGGCACGAGAACGAGATCTCGCAGACGACGGACATCGCGAAGCACCCCGAGTTCGCGGAGCGCCGCACGACGAAGACGGTCGACGGGCGCGCCGTGACCGGCTGGTTCACCGAGGACTTCACGCTCGCCGAGCTGAAGACCCTCCGGGCGGTCGAGCGGCTGCCGCTGATCCGCAACCGCAACACCGTTTTCGACGGTACCCAGCACATCATGACCTTCCAGGAGGTCGTCGATCTCTCCCGCGCGCTCTCCAAGCGGTACGGCCGAAGGGTCGCCGTCTTCCCGGAGACCAAGCACCCGACGTACTTCCGCTCCATCGGCCTACCGCTGGAGCCCGAGCTCGTGCGCGTCGTGCGCCGGAACCGGCTCGACGCCCGCGAGTGCGTCATCCAGTCCTTCGAGCCGTCCAGCCTGCTGCGGATCGCGGACGCGCGGCTGCGGCTTCCGCTGTGGCAGGCGCTCGGCACCACCGGTGGTCCCTACGGCCACACCGCGACGTATGCCCAGATGATGCAGCCCGACGGGCTGCGCGAGATCGCGGAGTACGCGGACTGGATCGGCCCGGACAAGTCCTCGGTCGTCGCACCCTCGGCGCTGCTGGCCGACGCGCACACCGCGGGCCTGAAGGTGGGCGCGTACACCTTCCGCGCGGAGAACCAGTTCCTGCCCGCCGCGCTGCGCCGCGGGACGAACCCCAACGACTTCGGTGACACGTTCGCCGAGTACGCCCTGCACTACGGGCTCGGCGTGGATGCGGTCGTCACCGACTTCCCGGACCTCGCCGTGATCGCCAGGGGCCAGTGGGTCGGGGACTCGGAGTCCTAGGCCGTGTCTGACAAATCTCGCCTGGCGCGCGACGCCCGGCACGCACACTCGCTGCGTTGTCAGAGTCATCCAAGTACGTCCAGTACGAGGATGATCTCCCCCAGACTTCGTCCGGGGGTGCCCCCACCGCCTTGCGATTGCACGCACCGGACGCCGCACACCCCGCCCTGCGGGCGGACGGCGCTATTTGTCAGACACGGCCTAGGGACGGCGCCTGATCATGACCCAACCCTCTTGCTGCTAGCGTGCACTTGCATAAGATGTGCAATAAGCAGTCGGAGGGACCGGACAGACATGGCCGTTTACACGCTTCCTGAACTTCCTTATGACTACGCGGCGCTCGAACCGGTCATCAATCCGCAGATCATCGAGCTCCACCACGACAAGCACCACGCCGCCTACGTCAAGGGCGCCAACGACACCCTGGAGCAGCTCGAAGAGGCCCGCGACAAGGAGGCCTGGGGGACGATCAACGGCCTGGAGAAGAACCTCGCGTTCCATCTCTCCGGCCACATCCTGCACTCGATCTACTGGCACAACATGACCGGCGACGGCGGCGGCGAGCCGTTGGCCGCGGACGGCGTCGGCGAGCTCGCGGATGCGATCACCGAGTCCTTCGGATCCTTCGCCAAGTTCAGGTCCCAGCTGACCAAGGCCTCCGCGACCACCCAGGGTTCGGGCTGGGGCGTTCTCGCGTACGAGCCGGTCAGCGGGCGTCTGATCGTCGAGCAGGTCTACGACCACCAGGGCAACGTCGGCCAGGGCTCGGTCCCGATCCTGGTCTTCGACGCCTGGGAGCACGCGTTCTACCTTCAGTACAAGAACCAGAAGGTGGACTTCATCGAGGCGATGTGGCAGGTCGTCAACTGGCAGGACGTGGCGAGGCGTTACGACCGGGCCAAGGCACGCACCGGGCTCATCACCCCGTGAGCAGGGGAACCTGAAGCGTCCTGCCCGTGATCGTCTTCTCAGCCTTCACGTGCGGGCGGTATGACGAAGGACCCCCGCGAGGACCTGACTCGCGGGGGTCCTTCCAGGAGCAAGGACCGAGGGGAGAGGTCAGTCGAAGATCGGGCCCTGCGTCCGCGTGCGCTTGATCTCGTAGAAGCCGGGGATCGAGGCGACCATCAGCGTGCCGTCCCAGAGCTTCGCCGCATCCTCGCCCTTCGGGGCGGGCGTGACGACCGGGCCGAAGAACGCGAGCTGCTCGCCGTCCGAGCCGGGGACCGCGATGACAGGGGTGCCGACGTCCTGGCCGACCTTGTCGATGCCCTCCTTGTGGGAGGCGCGCAGCTCGGTGTCGTACGCGTCGGAGTCGGCGTACTCGATCAGCTCGGCCGGGAGGCCCACCTCCTCCAGCGCGCCGGCTATGGCCTCGCGGGTCGCGCCCTCGCCGCGGTTGTGGAAGCGGGTGCCGAGCGCGGTGTAGAGGTCCGCGAGCACCTCGTCGCCGTGCTTCTGCTGCGCGGCGATGACGACCCGGACCGGACCCCACGCCTCCTTCATGGCCTCGCGGTACTTGTCGGGGAGCTCGTCGAGCTTGGGCTCGTTCAGGACGGCGAGGCTCATCACATGCCAGCGGACCTCGACGTCGCGGACCTTCTCCACTTCGAGCATCCAGCGCGAGGTCATCCACGCCCAGGGGCAGAGGGGGTCGAACCAGAAGTCGACGGGGGTCTTGCCGGTCTGACCGTTCTCGGACATGTCTCTCCTCGTTGTGGCGTCACGCGCGCCTCGAACGGGCAACGCCGATGGTCACCGGACGATTCCCGCACGCACCCCGCTCAGGTGTGCATGGGAGGATCGGTCCTGTCCGAACGAGACACGAAGGAGTGCCCGTGCCCGGTGAGAATCTGTCCCGCGACGAGGCCCGTCGACGGGCCGAGCTGGTGTCCGTCGACGGGTACGAGGTTGCCCTCGATCTGCGCTCCGCGGTCGGGGAGACCCCGGACGGCTCCGGGCCACGCACCTTCCGTTCGGTGACGACGATCCGCTTCCGCTGCGGCAAGCCGGGCGCATCGACCTTCGCGGATCTGCTGGCGCCCGCCGTCACGGCCGTCACGCTGAACGGCGAGAAGCTGGACGCGGCCGCCGTCTTCGACGGCTCGCGGATCGCGCTCGACTCTCTGGCCGCGGAGAACGTACTGGTCGTGGACGCGCAGTGCGCCTACAGCCGTACCGGCGAGGGACTGCACCGCTTCGTCGACCCGGAGGACGGCGAGGTCTATCTCTACACGCAGTACGAGCCGGCCGACGCCCGCCGTGTCTTCGCCACCTTCGAGCAGCCGGACCTCAAGGCGCCGTTCCGCTTCGAGGTGACCGCGCCGGAGGGCTGGACCGTCTGGAGCAACGGCGAGGGCGCGCGGGACGAGGACGGGGTGTGGCGCTTCGCCGAGACGAAGCCGATCTCCTCGTACATCACGGCGGTCGTGGCCGGTCCGTACCACTACGAGACCGACGTCTACACACGCACCTTCGACGACGGGACGACGCTGGAGATCCCGCTCGGCGCGATGTGCCGCAAGGGACTCGCCAGGCACTTCGACGCCGACGACATCTTCCTGGTGACGCGGCAGGGGCTGGACTTCTTCCACGACCACTTCGACTACCCGTACCCCTTCGGGAAGTACGACCAGGCGTTCGTGCCGGAGTACAACATCGGGGCGATGGAGAACCCGGGCTGTGTGACCTTCCGCGAGGAGTTCATCTTCCGGGGGAAGGTGACGCAGGCGTCGTACGAGCGCCGGGCGAACGTCATCCTGCACGAGATGGCGCACATGTGGTTCGGCGATCTGGTCACCATGGTGTGGTGGGACGACCTGTGGCTGAAGGAGTCCTTCGCGGACTTCATGGGCAGCTTCTCGATGGTGGGGGCGACCCGCTTCACCAACGGCTGGATCACCTTCGCCAACAACCGCAAGTCGTGGGCGTACCGGGCGGACCAGCTGCCGTCGACCCATCCGATCACGGCCGACATCCGTGACCTGGAGGACGCCAAGCTGAACTTCGACGGGATCACGTACGCGAAGGGCGCCTCCGTACTGAAGCAACTCGTCGCGTACGTCGGCCAGGACGCCTTCCTGGAGGGCGCGCGGCGCTACTTCAAGCGGCACGCGTACGGGAACACACGCCTCGCCGACCTGCTGGCGGTGCTCGAAGAGACGTCCGGGCGGGACATGGCGACATGGTCGCGGTCCTGGCTGGAGACGGCGGGCGTGAACTCACTGACCCCTGTGGTGACGTACGACGCGGGCGACCGGATCACCGAGCTCGCGGTGGCGCAGGACGGCGACGAGCTGAGGCCGCACCGGGTGGCGGTCGGTCTCTACCGCGGCGAGGCGGGTGCGCTGGTGCGTTACGCCCGCGCCGAGGTGGACGTCACCGGGCCCCGGACGGTCGTGGACGCCCTCGCGGGCGCCGAGCGGCCCGAACTGATCCTGGTCAACGACGAGGACCTGACGTACTGCAAGATCCGCTTCGACGAGGGCTCCCTGGCGACGCTGCGCAGCCACCTGGGCGACATCACGGACCCGCTGGCGCGGGCGCTGTGCTGGTCGGCGCTGTGGAATCTGACGCGGGACGCGCTGATGCCCGCGCGGGACTTCATCGGACTGGTGCTGCGGTTCGCGGGACGCGAGTCGGACATCGGCGTGCTGCAGATGCTGCACATGTGGGCCCGCTCGGCGCTGCACCACTACGCGGCGCCCGGCTGGCGCGAGCAGGGCGCACGGCTGCTCGCGGAGGGCGCGCTGCGGGAGCTGCGGCAGTCCGAGCCCGGCAGCCAGCACCAGCTGACGTGGGCGCGGTTCTTCGGCACGACCGCGACGTCGGCGGCGGATCTGCAGCTGCTGCGGGGCCTGTTGGAGGGTTCGGCGAAAATCGACGGCCTGGACGTGGACCAGGAACTGCGGTGGGCTTTCGTGGAACCGCTGGCCTCGCACGGGGTGGCGGACGAGACCTTCGTCGCGGCGGAACTCGCCCGCGACGACACCGCCTCGGGCAAGCGCCACCAGGTCCGCTGCCTGGCGGCGCGCCCGTCGGCGGCGGTCAAGGACCAGGCGTGGGCGCAGGTCGTCGAGTCGGACTCGCTGTCCAACGCGCTGGTGGAGGCGACGATTTCGGGCTTCGCGCAGGCGGGACAGCGGGAGCTGCTGGCGCCGTACGTGCCGAAGTACTTCGAGGCGATCGAGCGCGTGTGGGAGGAGCGGTCGATCCAGATCGGCATGGACGTGGTGAAGGGCCTGTTCCCGGGTCTGCAGGACAGCGAGGCGACGCTGGCGGCGACGGACGCGTGGCTTGCGGCGCACGAGGGGGCGGCGCCGGCGCTGAGGCGGCTGGTGCGGGAGTCGCGGGACGACCTGGCGAGGGGGCTGCGGGCGCAGGCGTGCGATGCGGGGGCGTCGGGCTGACGTCGGGGTGGGGTGCGCCTGCGGCGGGCTACACCCCACCCCGCCCCTTCCCGTAACCGGGGCTCCGCCCCGGACCCCGCTCCTCAAACGCCGGAGGGGCTGAATACGCCGCTGCGTCTGATCGGCAGTCGAACGCCCGTACTTTAGGACGAGGTTGTCCCGAAATGTCGACGAGCCTGTAACAGCGGTTAGCTCCCCGGCCCCCCGCGGGCATCCCCGTCGCATGAACCACAACACCCCGCTCTCCCCCCTCCCCCTCTCCCACCTCTCCGACGTCCAGCGCCGCGTCCTGTCCGCCGCGCAGCTGCGGGCGCACGGGGTTTCCGCCGCGCGGACCACCGCGCAGTGCCGGCCTGGTGGGCCTTGGCAGTTGCTGCTGCCCGGGGTGTTTCTGCTGCACCCCGGTCCGCCGACGAGCGAGGAGCGGCTGCACGGCGCGCTGCTGTACGCCGGGCGCCCGGTGATTCCCGCGCAGGGCGAGCCCCGGAGCGCCGCGCCCCGCTACGGGGAGGCCATGGTCACCGGGCTCGCCGCCCTCGCCCTGCATCAGTTCTCCTCAGCCCCGCCGCTCCTCTCCCTCGAACGGATCGACGTCCTCGTGCCCCGCACCCGGCGGCTGCGGTCGACCGGTTGCGCCCGGCTGGTGCGCTCGCACGAGCTGCCGGGACCACAGGAGATCACCGGCGTGCCCGTCGCGCCCGTGCCGCGTGCCCTCGCTGACGCCGTGGCGGAGCTCACCGATGCCCATGTCGTACGGCAGCTGCTCACCGAGGCCGTCCGCGGCGGGCACTGCGAACCCGCCGCGGTCGTCAAGGAGCTGAACCGGGCGCGGCTGCTCAACCGCCCCCATGTCGTCGACGCCGTCGACTGGCTGCTCGCCGAGGGCCGGGCACTGGCCGAGGACCGGCTGTACGACCTGGTGCGCGAGCACGGCCTGCCCGTCCCCGTGTGGAACGTGGACCTGCGCCTGCCCGGCGGCCCGCACCTCGGCGGCCTCGACGCCTACTGGCCCGAACAGGCCGTCGCCGTCGAGCTGGACACCCGTGCGCCCCGCCACGACGAGGACGCGCTCTGGTCGGAGTACGCCCGTAAGCGCGAACATCTGGAGCGGCTCGGCATCACCGTCGTGTACATCACGCCGCGCAAGCTGCGGGATGCGCCGGAGCAGCAGGCGACCGTGGTCCGCACCGCCCTGATGGCGGCGGCGGACCGCGACCCGGCCGCCTATGTCGTGGTGCTCCCGCGCTAGGTGCCGACCGACGACAACGCCGGAGACGGAGTCGCAGGGCGTCGCGAGCCCAGTCTGATCCGTCGGACACCCCCTAGATCAGCCGCAGAACTCCGCCTCCACGACAGCCCAGCTGTCCCCCGACCAGTCACCGTTGAAGTTCATCGCCAGCGAATGGCTCCCGTCCCGGGTGGTGAGCGCCTCGGACGACGACCCGTGGATCCCGCCTCCGTGGCCCCAGACGTCCTTGCCGCAGCTCGTCTTGATCTGCATCAGGCCGAGGCCGTAGCGCTTGTCCTGATCCTTCGGGTCCATCGCGACGGTGGCGGTCATCTCCCGCAGCTGCTTGCGCGGCAGCAAATCGCCCTTCAGCAGCGCCCGGTAGAAGCGCTGCAGATCGGCGGAGTCGGAGACCATCTCGCCGGCCGACCCCGCGGCCGACGGGTTCAGTTCGGTCACATCGTGGATCTTCGCCTTGGGGTCCTCGGACAGTTTCGAGTAGGCCCGGCCGCTGGGGCGCGGCATCCGGGCGTCGGTTCCGGGGAGGGAGGTGGCGCGCAGGGAGAGCGGGCGCAGGATCCGGCGCTCGATCTCGGAGCCGTACGCACGTCCCGTCGCCTTCTCGACGACCATCCCCGCGAGGATGAAGTTGGTGTTGGAGTAGTGCCAGCTCGCGCCGGGCGCGAAGTAGGGCTTGTGCCCCATGGCGAGGCCGACCAACCGACGCGGGGTCCAGGTGTCGTAGCGGTGCTGGAAGAAGCCGTCACCGAAGACCTTCTCCACGAAGCCCTGGTCGTCGGTGTAGTTGTAGATCCCGCTGGTGTGGTTGAGGAGCTGCCTCAGGGTGATCCGGCGACCGTCGTGGCCGTTGCCGCGCACCACGCCGGGGAGCCACTGGTCCACCGTGTCGTCCAGGCTCAGTCTGCCTTCCGCCTCCAGCTGGAGCACGACGGTGGCGACGAAGGTCTTGGTGATGGACCCGACGCGGTAGCGGTCCTGCGGCAGGCGTTCGCGCCCGGTCCTCAGGTTCGCGACGCCGGCCGTGCCGTTCCATGTGCCGTCGCGGTCGCGCGCCTGGGCGAGGACTCCGGGCACCCCGTCGCGGACGGCGGCCTCGATCGCCCGCTGCGTGGCGCGGTGGTCGCCGCTCCCTGCCGTCCCGCTGTCCGCGGCTGCGGGGCTCACCAGCGCGCCGGTGGCCAGGGCTGCCACCGCCACCGCTCCTGTCAACGCCGTCCGGACCGTGCGTACTGAACGTCCTGCCATCCTGGTCTCCTGTCTCCGACTGCGGTCGAAGGACAGGACTCGGACGGCGCGTACGGCGTTGCCCGGGGTGCCAGGGTTGAGCGGCTATCGGCCATTGCGGACGACGCGGCCCACCGGGGGCCTGGAGCGCCACAGTTCCAAACCGATGTCGACGAGTTCGACCCGCTCCAGACCGTTCACCGAGGCGAGCGGATGCCAGGCCGCGAGGTCCGTCGACCCGTCCGTCTCGTGGCGCAGCTCGCCGCCGGTGACCCTGCCCTCGTACACGATGCGCAGCCCCTGGAAGTCGGCGAACGCACCGAGTCTGCGGGGGTACTGGCGGCGGATGGTGTCCAGGCCGAGCAGTGCGGTCATCTCCGACGCGTAGCCCGTCTCCTCTTCGACCTCGCGGACGACGGTGTCGAGCGGGTCCTCCCCGTGGTCCATGCCGCCTCCGGGCAGCGTCCACTTCTTGGCGCCGTCGCGGGCCACCCAGCGGGCGAGCAGGATCTGTTCCTCCCGTACGCACACGGCGTATGCCGCAACCCTCAACTCCCTGTTCCGCAACTGCTTGTTCATGCGGTGAGGGTAGACGTACGCCCGAGATCCCCATTTCAGTGGAGTCGGGTCCGTCGGCGCCGGTGGTCCATGGCCGTGTGCGGCAACCGGGCGAAGGCCTCGCGACACCACGCCCTCGGACACGGGGGCTGAATCTCCCCTTTGTCCCTCATGGCGTACCGTCCGCAGTGGCGGGTTTCCGCCATGACCACATCATGCCTCTGACAACTCTCCACAAACCCCTGTCACTTACGCAAGGCTGAGCGGTCATCCGGCACCGAATTCCGGACCCTTCCTTTCACAAGCAGGGATGCTGATGACCCCCCAATCCCAGAGCCCTCTTTCCGGGCGCTCCGTACCAGGTCACAGACGCGCGGCCCGCATCGCGGCCGCCGCATCGATCGTGGCCGCACTGGTAGCAGCAGGCGCCGTACCCGCTTTCTCGGCCGCGCCGGCCGACGACCCGGGCACTTCCGCCGGCGTCAAGGCGGCCTCGTCCGACAAGCTCGGCTCGGCCGACGCGGAACTCCTCGCCCAGGCCGAGGCCAAGGGTGAGAAGAGCGTGACCGTCATGGTCGCCACCGCGCCCGGCGCGACCGAGCAGGTCGCCGGGCAGCTCGACGCAGTCGAGGGTGCCGTGGTCGGCAAGACGTACGACCAGCTCGGCTATGTGCGGGCCACCCTTCCCACCGGCAGGGCGGAGGCCGCGCTCAAGGCGGCCGCCAAGCTCTCCAGCGTCCACGGCATCGACCTCAAGCACGAGGTCAAGCTGGACGACCCGACCCCGGCAGCCGACTCCGCCAAGACCGCGGGCACCGCGGCCGCGCAGACGACGCAGTACCCGGCGCCCGGCAAGGGCACCCCGGCGAAGAACCCGTACAACCCCTCCTTCGAGACCGGCGCTGTCGACTTCGTCAAGGAGCACCCCAAGGCCGACGGCCGCGGTGTGACCATCGGCATCCTCGACTCCGGCGTCGACCTCGGCCACCCGGCGCTCCAGAAGACCACCACCGGCGAGCGCAAGATCGTCGACTGGGTCACGGCGACCGACCCGGTGGCGGACGCCGACGCCACCTGGCGCCGGATGTCGCTCGATGTCAGCGGCCCGACGTTCACCGCCGGCGGCCGGACGTACTCCGCCCCGGCGGGCGCGTACAAGTTCAACCTCTTCGCCGAGGCCGCCACCAAGGGCGGCGACATGGCCGGTGACCTCAACCGGGACGGCGACACCACCGACGTCTGGGGCGTGCTGTACGACGCGGGCACCCGCACCGCCCGGGTCGACCTCGACAACGACGGCAACTTCGCCAACGACACCGTGATGAAGCCGTACAAGAACGGCTTCCAGGTCGGCTACTTCGGCACCGACAACCCGGCCACCGAGGTCGTCGAGCGCATTCCGTTCGTCATCGAGGTCCGCAAGGACGTCGTCTACAACGCCGCGGGCGCCAAGGCCGACTACGTCAACATCGGCGTCATCGAGTCCGAGCACGGCACGCACGTCGCCGGCATCACCGCCGCCAACAGCCTCTTCGGCGGCCGGATGAACGGCGCCGCCCCCGGCGCCAAGCTGGTCTCCTCGCGCGCCTGCACCTGGAGCGGCGGCTGCACCAACGTCGCGCTCACCGAGGGCATGGCCGACCTGGTCATCAACCGCGGCGTGGACATCGTCAACATGTCCATCGGCGGTCTGCCCGCGCTGAACGACGGCAACAACGCCCGCGCGGAGCTCTACACCCGCCTCATCGACACCTACGGCGTCCAGCTGGTCATCTCGGCCGGCAACGAGGGTCCGGGCACCAACACCATCGGCGACCCGGGCCTCGCCGACAAGGTCATCTCCGTCGGCGCCGCCATCTCCAAGGAGACCTGGGCAGCCAACTACGGCTCCGCGGTGACCAAGAAGTACGCCATGCTCCCCTTCTCCTCCCGCGGACCGCGTGAGGACGGCGGCTTCGCGCCGGTCATCACCGCGCCCGGTGCCTCCATCAACACCACCCAGACCTGGCTGCCCGGCGGCCCGGTCAAGGAGGCGGGCTACGAGCTCCCGGCCGGCTACTCCATGCTGCAGGGCACCTCGATGTCCTCGCCGCAGGCCGCCGGCGCGAGCGCACTGCTGCTCTCGGCCGCCAAGCAGCGTCACATCGAGCTGACCCCGGCGAAGCTGCGCACGGCGCTGACCAGCACCGCGCACCGCATCCCCGGAGTGCAGGCGCACGAGCAGGGCTCCGGCCTGATCAACATCGTGGACGCCTGGGACGCCATCGAGGATGGTGCCACCGCCCACGACTACAGCGTCAAGGCCCCGGTCGACACCGCGATCGACTTCGCGCTGAAGACCCCCGGCTTCGGCACCGGCCTCTACGACCGCGAGGGCGGTCTGAAGGCAGGGCAGAAGAAGTCCTACGACGTCGTCATCACGCGGACGACGGGCCCGGACCGCCCCGTGCGGCACGAGCTGGACTGGAAGTACAACGACGGCACCTTCGACCTGCCCGGCAGCGGCGCGGTCACGCTGCCGCTGAACACCCCGGTCACCGTCAAGGTCGAGGCCAGGCCCCGGACTTCCGGCCTGCACAGCGCGATCCTGGAGGCGGACGACCCGCGCACCGAGGGCGTGGACAAGCAGATCATGGCGACCGTGGTGGTCTCCAAGGAGCTCGCGAAGCCCGCGTACACCTTCTCGGCGTCCGGCTCGGTGCAGCGCAACAGCCACAAGTCGTACTTCATCACGGTGCCCGAGGGCGCCAAGAACCTCGAGGTCGCCCTCGGCGGTCTGGCCGCCAACAGCCAGACCCGGTTCATCGGCATCCACCCGTACGGCGTGGGTGTCGAGGACAGCTCGACGATCTTCTGCTACCCGAACTACAACAATCCGGCGAACACCTGCCGTCCGGACTTGCGCTCGTACGCCGAGCCGACGCCGGGCGTCTGGGAGATCGAGGTCGAGTCGCGGCGTACGTCTCCGCTGCTCGACAACCCGTACAAGCTGGACGTGAGCCTGCTGGGTGCCTCGTTCGACCCGGCCGTCAAGACGCTCCCCGAGGCGAAGGTCGGTACGCCGGCCGCCGTCGAGTGGAAGGCCACCAACGGCTTCGCCGCGATCGACGGCAAGCTCGCGGGCGGTTCGCTGGGCTCGGCGAAGGTCGCCCGCCCGTCCATCAAGAACGGTGAGTCGCAGGAGTCGACGGTCACCATCGGTGAGGGCGTCGAGCGTCTCGACGTCGCCATCGGCGGGGTCTCCGACACCGGCGCCGACCTGGACCTGACGGTCCTGCTGAACGGTGTGCAGGTCGGCCAGGCCGCGGACGGCGACTCGGAGGAGGCGGTGAGCCTGCTCAAGCCGGCCGCCGGCACCTACACCATCGTCGTCGACGGTTACGCCGTCCCGGCCGGGACCACCGAGTACAACTACCGCGATGTGTACTTCGCGGCTTCCCTCGGCTCGGTCAAGGTCGACTCGGCGAAGCCGGTCAAGCTCGCCAACGGAGCGTCGGCGCAGGTCAGCGCCGAGATTCTGGTGGGTGGCGCGGCTCCCGAGGGACGTCAGTTCTTCGGCGAGGTACAGCTGCTGAACGGCCGCGGCACCGTCGCGGGCGCCGGTAGCGTCGTGATCGAGAAGGTCACTCCGTAACGCAGTCAGTGATCGGGGGCGGGTGTCCGTACCGGACGCCCGCCCCCTTTCGTATGCCGGTTTTCACATGCCGGACAATGGATTGGACAAGCAGTCCCGGGTCATACGCATGATGGGCAGGCTGCCCGCGTCACACGTACAGATGGACGCACAGACAGAAGGAGTCACCGTGAGGGTCGGAATCGTCGGAGCCACCGGTCAGGTCGGCGGAGTCATGCGCAAGATCCTCGCCGAGCGGAAGTTCCCGGTCGACGAGCTCCGCCTCTTCGCCTCCGCGCGGTCCGCGGGCACCACCCTCACGTGGCAGGACCAGGAGATCACCATCGAGGACGCGTCCACCGCCGACTACTCCGGCCTGGACATCGTGCTCTTCTCTGCCGGTGGCGCGACCTCCAGGGCGCTCGCCGAGAAGGTCGCCGCACAGGGCGCCGTCGTGATCGACAACTCCTCGGCCTGGCGCCGCGACCCCGAGGTGCCGCTGGTCGTCTCCGAGGTCAACCCGCACGCGATCAAGGACCGGCCCAAGGGCATCATCGCCAACCCGAACTGCACGACGATGGCCGCGATGCCGGTACTGCGCCCGCTGCACGCCGAGGCCGGCCTCACCGCGATGGTCGCCACCACCTACCAGGCGGTGTCCGGCTCCGGTCTGGCCGGTGTCGCCGAGCTCGACGGCCAGATCAAGGAGGTCGCGGGCCGCGGGGCCGAGCTCGCCCACGACGGCGAGGCCGTCGAGTTCCCCGAGCCCGGCGTCTACAAGCGCCCCATCGCCTTCAACGTCCTGCCGCTGGCGGGCAGCATCGTCGACGACGGCTCCTTCGAGACGGACGAGGAGCAGAAGCTCCGCAACGAGTCCCGCAAGATCCTCGAGATCCCGGAGCTCAAGGTCTCCGGCACGTGTGTCCGGGTGCCGGTGTTCTCGGGTCACTCGCTGCAGGTCAACGCGCGCTTCGAGCGTCCGGTCTCGGTGGAGCGGGCGTACGAGCTGCTGAAGGACGCGCCCGGGGTCGAGCTCTCGGAGATCCCTACGCCGCTGCAGGCTGCGGGCAAGGACGCGTCGTACGTGGGCCGCATCCGGGTGGACGAGACGGTCGAGAACGGTCTTGCGCTGTTCCTGTCGAGCGACAACCTGCGCAAGGGGGCGGCGCTGAACGCGGTCCAGATCGCGGAACTGGTCGCGGACGAGCTCCGGGGGTAGCGGGTCGCGCCTGCGGCGCTGTTCCCCACCCCGCCCCTTCCCGAACTGGGGCTCCGCCCCAGACCCGTACGCGCTTCGCGCGTGTCCTCAAACGCCGGACGGGCTGAAAAAAGGGGCGGGGTGGGGGCAAAGCCCGCCGCAGGCGCACCGCCCGCTCCTACCCCCGCCGCACCTCGAACTGGAAGCAGCCGTACTCCACCGCCCTGACGTGGACCAGCACCACCCCCGGCAGCGCGAACGCCTCCCGCAGCGCCTCGTCGAACGCCTCCGTCGCCGCCTCCGGGATCTCAAGGAGGCGGCCTCCCGCTATGCGCCCCTCCGCGTCATAGCGCCGCAGCGCCCGCAGCGCCCCCGGCCGGGCGAACGGGTAGCCGTCCCCGTCGCCCGGGCCCTCGCATTCCTCGGCGTGGATGAAGACCGGGCCCTGCTCGTCGTACGCGCCGGGCTTCGCCCCCGTCTCCGCGGCCCAGCGGCGCAGCGGTGCGTACGAGACGAGGGCGATGCGTTCGCCGGCAGCGCTGGGGCGCAGACAGCAGCGCAGCATCTCGCCTCCCTCGGGGTCCGGGTACGGGGCGCACACGCGCCCCGCGTCGTCGGTGTCGCGAAGCTGCTTGAGGACGGCGGCCTCGATGGGCCGTGCCGTGAAGACTGTGTGGGTCATGGGTTCAGCGTGGCGCTTCCGGGCTCCTCGTTCCGGCGGGAAACGGACAGGGAATTAACGGCGGGCAGCCCCACCGCAGCCCGTGGAAAGATGGCCGCAAACGTAACGAAACCGAGGAGATGACAGCGTGCCTGGCACGAATCTGACCCGCGAAGAGGCGCAGCAGCGGGCGAGCCTGCTGACCGTCGACTCGTACGAGATCGACCTCGATCTGAGCGGCGCGCAGGAGGGCGGGACCTACCGGTCCGTGACCACGGTGCGCTTCGACTCCGCAGAGGAGGGCGCGGAGACCTTCATCGATCTGGTGGCTCCCGCCGTGCACGAGGTGGTGCTCAACGGCGAGCCGCTGGACGTCGCCGCGGTCTTCCAGGACTCCCGGATCGCGCTGGCGCAGCTGCACGCGGGCCCGAACGAGCTGAAGGTCGTCGCGGACTGCGCGTACACCAACACCGGCGAGGGTCTGCACCGCTTTGTCGACCAGGTGGACCAGCAGGCCTACCTCTACACGCAGTTCGAGGTGCCGGACGCCCGCCGTGTCTTCGCCTCCTTCGAGCAGCCGGACCTGAAGGCGACGTTCCAGTTCACCGTGAAGGCCCCCGAGGGCTGGACGGTCGTCTCGAACTCGGCCACGCCCGAGCCCAAGGACAATGTCTGGCACTTCGAGCCGACGCCCCGTATCTCCAGCTACATCACGGCGCTGATCGTCGGCCCGTACCACTCGGTGCACAGCAGCTACGAGAAGGACGGCCAGTCCGTCCCGCTCGGTGTCTACTGCCGCCCCTCGCTCGCCGAGTTCCTGGACTCCGACGCGATCTTCGAGGTCACCCGTCAGGGCTTCGAGTGGTTCCAGGAGAAGTTCGACTACGACTATCCCTTCGCGAAGTACGACCAGCTCTTCGTGCCGGAGTTCAACGCGGGCGCGATGGAGAACGCGGGCGCGGTGACCATCCGCGACCAGTACGTCTTCCGCTCCAAGGTGACGGACGCGGCGTACGAGGTGCGCGCGGAGACGATCCTGCACGAGCTGGCGCACATGTGGTTCGGCGACCTGGTCACCATGGAGTGGTGGAACGACCTGTGGCTGAACGAGTCGTTCGCCACCTACACCTCGATCGCCTGCCAGGCCGCCCACCCGGAGTCGAGGTGGCCGCAGTCCTGGACCACCTTCGCGAACTCCATGAAGACCTGGGCGTACCGGCAGGACCAGCTGCCGTCCACCCACCCGATCATGGCCGAAATCCGCGACCTCGACGACGTGCTCGTCAACTTCGACGGCATCACGTACGCCAAGGGTGCCTCGGTGCTCAAGCAGCTCGTCGCGTACGTGGGCCAGGACGAGTTCTTCCGCGGTGTACAGGCCTATTTCAAGGCGCACGCCTTCGGCAACACCCGGCTGTCCGATCTGCTGGGCGCGCTGGAGGAGACCTCCGGCCGTGATCTGAAGACCTGGTCGCAGAAGTGGCTGGAAACCGCGGGCATCAACATCCTGCGCCCGGAGCTCGAGGTCTCCGCGGAGGGGCACGTCACCTCCTTCTCGGTACGCCAGGAGGCCCCGGCCCTGCCCGCCGGCGCCAAGGGTGAGCCGACGCTCCGCCCGCACCGGATCGCGATCGGCTGCTACGACCTCGACGAGAGCGGCAAGCTGGTCCGTACGAGCCGCATCGAGCTGGACGTGGACGGTGAGCTCACGGATGTGCCGTTCCCGCAGAACACCCGCCGTCCCGCGGTGATCCTGCTCAACGACGACGATCTGTCGTACGCGAAGGTCCGCCTCGACGAGGAGTCGCTGCGGGTCGTCACCGAACACCTCGGCGACTTCACCGAGTCGCTGCCGCGCGCCCTGTGCTGGGCATCGGCCTGGGACATGACCCGCGACGGCGAGCTGGCCACCCGGGACTACCTGTCCCTGGTCCTGTCCGGCATCGGCAAGGAGTCGGACATCGGCGTCGTGCAGTCGCTGCACCGCCAGGTGAAGCTGGCGATCGACCTGTACGCGGCGCCCGAGTGGCGCGAGGCGGGGCTCACGCAGTGGACGGACGCGACGCTGGCGCATCTGCGTGCGGCCGAGCCGGGCAGCGACCACCAGCTGGCGTGGGCGCGCGCCTTCGCCGCGACCGCGCGTACGCCGCAGCAACTGGACCTGCTTCAGGCGCTGTTGGACGGTACCGAGACCATCGAGGGCCTGGCGGTGGACACCGAGCTGCGGTGGGCCTTCGTGGAGCGTCTCGCGGCGGTCGGGCTGCTGGAGGAGGACGAGATCGCGGCGGAGTACGAGCGGGACAAGACCGCGGCGGGCGAGCGCCACGCGATGACGGCGCGCGCGGCCCGGCCGTCGGCCGAGGCGAAGGCCGAGGCCTGGGCATCGGTCGTGGAGTCCGACAAGCTGCCGAACGCCCAGCAGGAGGCGGTCATTTCGGGCTTCGTCCAGACCGATCAGCGTGAGCTGCTGGCCCAGTACACCGAGAAGTACTTCGCGGCGGTCAACGACGTGTGGAACTCGCGCAGCCATGAGATCGCGCAGCAGATCGCGGTCGGCCTCTACCCCGCGCTCCAGGTCTCGCGGGCCACGCTGGACGCCACGGACGCATGGCTGGAATCGACCGAGCCGAACGCGGCGCTGCGGCGGCTGATCTCCGAATCACGCGCGGGAATCGAGCGTGCGCTGAGGGCGCAGGCGGCCGACGCGGCCGCCGCGTAAATGGTGTAGACGCGCATCCGCGCAGGCAGGCGCCCCGGGCCGTTCGGCCCGGGGCGCATTCCGTTTCAGGGGGCACATGAAGATCCCGCCAAATCGATGACCCGGCGTCATCTCCCGTAACTGGAACGAGATATGCTCCCGCCCGTCGTCATATGATCTTTCCGGTTCGATGGTTTGAGGATGCTGATGGTTCGACAGGAAACGTCGACCGGAAGTCCGCGGAACGCGGCCGCTTTCGGGTGGCTCCTGCTCGTCGTCGTGACCGCCGCGGCCGCCGCGGTGGCCGCTGCCCTGGTCTCCGCCCCGGCGCGTACCGCCGTGATCTGGATCGGTGTCGCGGCAGTCGTGCCGGTCGCCGTCGTCTGCGCGGAAGTGGCGCGGCGCGGCCGGCGGATCGAGGAGCTGAGCGCCCGGCTCGCCGAGCGGGAGGCGGTGCTGTCACGACAGCAGGCCGAGACCGCACGGCTGGCCGGTGAGCTGCTGCCGCAGGTCGTGGAGCGGCTGCGCTCGGGCGAGTTCCCCGAGGACGTGCTCGACTCGCTCGACGCCCCGGCCGAGCACCAGGCGGTGCTGAGCTCGGTGCTCGACGCGGTCGTCGCCGAGGAGGACCTGCGCGAGTCCGCGCAGCGGGCGTTCGTGAACATCGCCCGTCGCGTTCAGGCCATTGTCCACCAACAGGCCCAGGAACTTCGGGAGATGGAGGACCGGCACGGCAAGTCGCCCGAGGTCTTCGGCGATCTGCTGCGGATCGACCACGGCACCGCGCTGATCGGCCGCCTCGCCGACTCCATCGCCGTACTCGGCGGTGCGCGGCCCGGCCGCCAGTGGAGCAAGGCCGTACCGCTCTACAGCGTGATGCGCGGCGCCATGTCGCGGATCATCGACTACCAGCGTGTCGAGCTCCACTCCGTCTCCGAGGTCGCGGTCGTCGGCACCGCCGTCGAACCGCTGATCCACGCGCTCGCCGAGCTCCTCGACAACGCCACCCGCTACTCGCCGCCGCAGGCCAAGGTCCATCTGACCGCCGTCGACGTGCAGTCGGGCATCGCCATCGAGATCGAGGACGGCGGTGTGAGCATGAGCGAGGAGGCCCGCAAGCGGGCCGAGCGCATGCTCCGCCAGGCCCAGCAGGGCATCGACGTCAACGACCTGGGCGAGACGCCCCGCCTCGGCCTCGCCGTGGTCGGCCGGCTGTCGCAGGTGTACGGCTTCCAGGTCTCGCTGCGTTCGTCGGCGTACGGCGGTGTACGCGCCGTACTCGTCGTCCCGCAGGCACTGATCACCACCGCGTCGTCGGCGACCGGTCTCGCGCACGGCATCGGGGCGTCCTCCGGCCCCCGCGCCACCGGCACGATCACCGAACAGCCGCCGTCCCGGCAGGTGACCGGCCCGATGACGGCGGACGAAGAGGCCCCGATCGTGACCGAACGGACCCCGACCGGTCTGCCGCAGCGGCGTCGCAAGGCTCCCGTCACCGAAACGGCCGCTTCCGCCGCAGCCGCCGCGCCCGAGCCGGAGGCCGCCCCCGAGGTGCAGCCCGGCATGTGGCTGAGCGCCTTCCAGAGCGGCCTCGCCGGTGAGACCACCCAGACGAGCAAGGGAAACACGCAGCCATGATTCAGCAGCATTCCACCCGGACGAACATGGACTGGATGCTCAAGGACCTGGCAGAGGGCGTCCCCCAGACCCGGAACGTGGTCGTTCTGTCCGCCGACGGGCTGCGCATGGCCCAGTACGGCGCGGACACCGACACCGCGGACCGGCTGGCCGCCGCCTGCGCCGGGCTCCAGAGCCTCGCGGGCGCCGTCGCCTCCGAACTGCCGCACAGCGACGGCCGGATGCACCTGGTCGTCATCGAGATGACCGGCGGCTTCTTCTATCTGATGGCGGCCGGCTCGGGGGCGTTTCTCGCCGTGCTGGCCAACGAAGGGGTCGACGCCGGGCTGATGGGGCAGCGGATGCGGGACCTCGTGCTGCGGATCGGGGAGCACATGAGCACGCCGCCGCGGCACGAGGGGCACACCGCGTGAGCAACCCGGGCGGGGACTGGGAGGAGAGCAGTCCCGAGCGGCTCTACGTCATCACGGGCGGCCGCAGCGGCTCCTCCGCACCCACCGCACTCGACCTGGTCACGCTGATCGTGGCCAAGTCGGGTTCCCGCCCCGGTATGCAGCCCGAGCAGGCCGCGATCATCCGGCTCTGCCACGCCCCGCTCTCGGTGGCCGAGATCTCCGCCTATCTGAGGCTTCCGGTGAGCGTCGTCACCGTGCTGCTCAGCGATCTGCTGGCCGAGGACCGGGTACTGGCCCGCGCACCCGTCAAACCCGCCCAACTCCCCGACCGCGCTTTGATTGAGGCAGTGATCGATGGACTTCAGAAGCTCTGAGCAGGCCGTCGGGCCGCGCAGCGAGGACGTGCTGCCGGAGACGGCCACCGCCGCCGTCAAGGTGGTCATCGTGGGCGGCTTCGGAGTCGGCAAGACGACCCTGGTCGGCTCGGTGAGCGAGATCCGGCCGCTGACCACCGAGGAGACGATGACCCAGGCCGGGGTCGGCGTCGACGACACGGCCGGAGTGGAGCGCAAGACCTCGACGACGGTCGCCATGGACTTCGGCCGCATCAGCATCAACGAGGAGCTGGTGCTGTACCTCTTCGGCACGCCCGGCCAGGAACGCTTCTGGTTCCTGTGGCGCGGCCTGTTCGAGGGGGCCCTGGGCGCGGTGGTGCTGGTCGACACCCGCCGTCTGGAGGTCAGCTTCGACGTCATCGGGCGCCTGGAGGAGCGCGGGGTGCCGTTCGTGGTGGCCGTCAACTCCTTCCCGGACGCGCCGGGTTACCCGCTCGACGAGGTGCGCGGCGCGCTCGACCTGCCGGATTCGGTGCCGATCGTGGCGTGCGACGCGCGGACGCGTGCGTCGAGCCGTGACGTACTGATGACGCTCATGCGGTATCTGCAGGCCCTCGCCGTGGCGAAGGAAGCCTCGTGACCTCGCGATCGGGCGGGCCGAACGTTCGGCCCGTCCGACGTTCGGGAAAGGGCGGGTAGGGGCTGTATCGATGTGCGGCTCCGCCGCGTGGGCCCGCCGCAGACGCACCGCCGCCCCTCACCCCCTCGCCGCCGCAACCCCCCTCAGCGCCCCCACCACTCGCCCGACCCCCCGCCCTTCCTCCGCCCCCCTGCGCACCGCCGCCACCACATGCCGCCGCGGCTGGTTCGCGCTCAGGACGCGCATCACGACGTCCGCACGATCGCCCCGTTCGGCCGCCATGCGGGGGATCAGCGCGACGCCCATCCCTGCTTCCACCATCGCCAGGATCGCCGTCCAGCCGGCCGCCGAGTGCGCCTGTTCCGGCACGAAGCCCGCCGCCTCGCAGGCCGCGAGTGTGATCTCCGACCACGGTCCGCTGCCTCCGAAGATCCACGGTTCGCCGGACAGGTCGGCGAGCCGCAGTCCTGCGGCGGACGCCAGCGGGTGCCCGGCCGGGAGGGCCACGTCCAGTGGGTCCGCCAGGAGCGGGAAGCGGCTGAACTTCGGGTCGCGGGCCGTCGGCGCGTGCGCGGCCAGGGACAGCGCGACGTCCACGTCCCCGGACAGCAGCAGTTCGTACGCCTCCGCCGCCTCCGCCTCCCGCACCCGGACCTCAAGCAAGGGATACTCCTGCCTCAGCTCCCGTACCGCGGGCACGACCAGCGCGGGCACGGCCGTCGAGAAGGCGCCTACCCGCACCTCCCCCGCCTCGCCCTGCAGGTAGCCGGTCAACTCCGCGTCTGCCCGTTCCAGTTGGGCGAAGACGGCCTCCGCGTGCCGCAGCACCAGATGCGCCGCGTCGGTGAGCCGCACCCGCCGCCCCTGCGCCTCAAGCAGGGGTACGCCGAGTTGCTTTGCCAGATTCGAGAGCTGCTGCGACACGGCCGAGGGGGTCATCATCAGCGCCTCCGCCGTGGCCGTCACGGTCCCCCGCTCGCTCAGCGTGCGCAGGATCTGGAGCTTCTTGATGTCCCACTCGGTCATGGCCGCACGCTATCGGCCCGGCCCGGGCCCGGCGTTACCGCTTCCGCGCGTACGTCGTGAAGATCAGCCCGTTGTCGAAGACCCGGTTGCTCATCAGCTCGAGGTTCATCGCGCCGTACTTCTCCGAGAACATGGGGATCCCCGCGCCCAGCACCACCGGGTAGGTCTTCACATGCAGCTCGTCGATCTCGTCGCGCAACTGCCCGGCGAGATCGGCCCCGCCGCAGAGGTAGATCCCGAGATCGCCTTCCTCCGCCTTGAGCTCGCGGATCTTGGCGACCACGTCGCCGGACACGATCTCGACGGCCGGGTCGGGTGACTCCTTGAGGCTGCGGGAGACGACGTACTGGCGCATATGCGCGTAGGGACTCGTGACATCGATCCGGAGCGCGGGCTCATAGGTGTTGCGCCCCATGACGACGGTGTCGAAGTGCACATTCGCCGCGTTCTCGATGCCGAGCATCGGACGGACGTGGGTGGGAAGCGTCTCGGGGTACTCCGCCGAGGCGTATGCCGTGAACTCCTCGCTGATGGGGTAGACGTCGCCGTCCCCGTCGGGCGCGGAGATGAAGCCGTCGATGGACACGGCGATGTAGTACACGAGCTTTCGCAAGCTGATCCTCATTCACTGGTTCCGGCGGCCGGGTCTCCGACCACGACGTTCATAGTGCTCCACCTGTAGTGGTTACGCAAGACCCTTTCCCGGAGCCGCACTTGACCCGGCTCCCGACCCCAGCATCACCCCGCCGAGGATCAGCACCATGCACACGATCTGCGTCGGCCCGGTCGACTCTCCCAGCAGGGCGAAGGAGAGCACCGCCACGCACACCGGCTGCAGGTAGTAGACGACTCCGGCCCGCGCCGCGCCGATCACCGCGATCGCCCTGTTCCAGGCGAGGAAGGCGATCGCGGAGGAGAAGACGCCGACGTACACCAGCGGCCCGACCGTCCCGGCCGTCGGCGCGAAGCCGCCCTGGACGGCAAGGCTGATGGCGAACACCGGCGCCAGCATCAGCGCGCCGAGCACGAACGTCATGAAGAGGAAGGCGAGTCCGCCGATCTCGGCGGGCCGTCGCCGCAGCAGTGCGCTGTACGAGGCGAAACTGAGCGCGGCGGCGAACATCCACAGGTCACCGGCGGTGAAGTCCATCGCGAGGGACCCCTTGCCGACGAGCAGCAGAACTCCCGTGCAGGCGACGGCCATTCCCACCAGGCGCCGCGCTCCGAGCCGCTGCCCGCCGACGCGTTCGCAGGCGGCCATCAGGACGGGCGAGGCGGCCATGATCATGCCCATATTGCCGGCCGGGGTGGTCAGACCGGCCTGGTTGACGAGGGTGTTGTAGACGGTGACGCCGAGCAGCGAGGCGAGCGTGATGTATCCCAAGTGGCGCCGGATCAGCGCTCGTTGACGCCAGGCCTCCCGTAGTGCGAAGGGCGCGACGGCGATGATCGCGATGATCCAGCGCCAGAACGCGGCCTGCACGGGCGGGACGGAGTCATGGAGGGCACGAGAGGCGACGAAGCTCCCTGACCAGACGACCGTCGCGACGACGGCGAGCAGCAGCCCGGCGCCCGAGCGGTGGCCGGGGCCGACGCCTGAGCCCTGCCGCGCCCGCCTCGCCGTGGTCGCCTCACTGCTGCGGATGCGGTCCAGGACTGCCATCGGTACCCCTTGCCCCTCTCCCCCGACCCGGGGCTCTCTCGCTGGTGCGATCTACGGTCGCAGCGAGGGAACGCTTAGGTCCATCGAATCTTTTCGACGATTACTTGAAGGAGAGCTGAAAGATCGGCAGGGCTGCCGGGCCGGACCTGCGACGCACTCGGGCGCCGGGGCATGACGTCGGGGCATGACAAGGGCGCCCCGGGGGTGCGTTCACACCCCGGAGCGCCCGGGAAAGCCAGATGAGGCCGAGAGGCCGGTCAGACCTGCTTCTTGGACTTGTCGAGAACCATCACCAGGCCGGCGATCAGCACAAAGAGCCCCAGCGGCGCGGCCACGTAAAGGCCCAGCGTCTCGGCCACACTCAGGCCCTGGCCCGGGTCGTCGCCGTCGTCGGGGGTCAGGGCGAGCGCGGGCGACGACAGGAGCAGCATCATCAGCGTCGTACCGGCCGCGACGGCGCCGGCGCGCAAAGCGTTCTTCTTGTCCACGGTGCCAACGTAGCGAACGGCTGTCACGACCGCGCGTCCGGGGGTGCCGTACGAGGTTCGGGGCGGGCTTCAGGCCGGGGTTCGGGGCGAGCTCCGGAATCCGGGCCGAAGATCTCCATCAGCGCGTGCAGCCGGGGCGAGGCCGCCAGCTCCTCCAGGCCGACGGGGCGCCCGTCGGCGTCCGCGACCGGCAGCCGCCAGTTCGGGTACTGGTCCCAGGTGCCCGGGAGGTTCTGGGGACGCCGGTCGCCCACCGCGTCGGGCAGCCAGACGCCGACCATGCGGGCGGGCGTACGCAGCAGGAAGCGGTACGCCGCGCGGATCTCCCCCTCCTCGTCGCCCCTGCCCTCGGGCAGCAGGCCGAGACCGCCGAGCAGGTCCAGCCATTCGGCGACGTCCGCCGCGTCCTGGGTGCGCTCCTGGTCCAGGGGCCGGGTGAGCAGGCCGAGGCGGTGGCGCAGCGCCACATGCCCGCCGGTCAGCCGGGCGGCCGTGGACGGCAGATCGTGGGTGGTCGCCGTGGCCACGCAGTCCTCGCGCCACCGCTCGGGCGGCAGCGGTCGGCCCGTGCCCGCCCAGTCGCGCTCGAACCAGAGCACCGAGGTGCCCAGCACCCCGCGGCGGGTGAGAGCCTCGCGCACGCCCGGCTCGACCGTGCCGAGGTCCTCCCCGATGACGGCGGCGCCCGCGCGGTGGGCCTCCAGGACCAGAAGCGCGAGCATCGCCTCGGCGTCGTAGCGGACATACGTGCCGTCGGTGGGCGGGCTGCCCTCCGGGACCCACCAGAGGCGGAACAGGCCCATGACATGGTCGATGCGCAGTGCGCCCGCGTTACGGAGCAGGCCTCGCAGCAGTCCGCGGTACGGGGCGTAACCGGACCCGGCCAGAACATCGGGCCGCCACGGGGGCAGACCCCAGTCCTGGCCGCGGGCGTTGAAAGCGTCCGGGGGCGCGCCGACCGACATGCCCGCCGCGAAGGCGTCCTGCTGCGCCCAGGCGTCCGCGCCGCCGGGATGCACGCCGACGGCCAGGTCGTGGACGATGCCGACGCCCATGCCCGCCTCGCGCGCGGCCCGCCCCGCGGCATCCAGCTGCCGGTCGGTCAGCCAGGCGAGCCTGCTGTGGAAGTCGACCCGGTCCATCAGTTCGTACCGCGCCCGGACCGTCTCCGGCGAGTGCGGGTCCCGCAGGGCGGCGGGCCAGCCGTGCCACTCGGGGCCGTGCACCTCGGCGAGGGCGCACCAGGTGGCATGGTCCTCCAGGGCACGGCCCTGCCCGGCCAGGAAGTCGCAGTAGTCGGCGCGGCGGCCGGGCCCGAGCGGCACGCGGTGCACGATCTCCAGGGCCTCGCGCTTGAGCGCCCAGACGGCGTCGCGGTCGATCAACGCGCCCTTCTGCAGCACCGATTCGCGCAGCCCGGCCCCCTTCTCGCACAGCTCGTCCAGCCGCTGCCGGTCGCGGGCGCCGACGTACGCGTACTCGGGAATGTCCTCGATCCGCAGATGGACGGGGTCGGGGAAGCGCCGCGAGGAGGGCCGGTAGGGAGAGGGGTCGGTGGGTGCGCCGGGGACGGCCGCGTGCAGCGGATTGACCTGGACGAAACCGGCTCCGAGCGACCGTCCGGACCAGGTCGCGAGCTCGGCCAGGTCCCCGAGGTCGCCCATGCCCCAGGAGCGGGCGGAGAGCAGGGAGTAGAGCTGTACGAGAAAGCCGTACGAACGGCCTTCGGGCTGCGGCGCCCGGCCTGGCGCGACGACCAGCGTGGAGCGGGCGCTGCGCCCGTCGGGCGCCCTGGCGTCCAACTGGTGGACGCCGCAGGGGAGCTCCCTCCAGGTCTGCCCGGGCTCCGCCACCGGCTGCGGGGCGAGCTCGGCACCCTCCTCGGTCTCGACCCGCAGGGCCGTGCCCGCGGGGAGCCCGGTCAGGGGCGCCGGGACGTCGCCCTCGGGCCACAGCACCAGCGTCGGCGGCAGCAGCCGCTCCGCGGCGGCGGATTCGGCGCGGGCCAGGGCGTCCCGTACCGCCGAGGGGGTCGAGGCGTCGACGCCGAGGGCGGCGAGGACCGCGACGACCGTGGCGTCGGGGACGGGGACGCTCACGCCCTCGGAGGGCGCGTAGGCGGTGGCGACTCCATGCAGCGCGGCGAGCCGGGCAAGGCCCATTCAGACTCCTGGGGACTCCGTGCCGCCGGCCGTGCCAGGGGCCGTCGGCTCGCTGGTGAGGGGGGCGGCCTCGGCGAGCGGCGGCTCACTGGTCAGCGGTGCGGCGTCGGCGAGCGGGGGTTCGCTGGTCAGCGGGCCGGGGCCCGGGACCTGTTTGGACAGGGCAGAGAGCAGAAGGTGTGCGGATACGGCCATGACGGTCACTCCAGACGGACGGTAGCGGGACACAGCAGCCCTACCCAGTGGGCGCGACCGCAGACGTACACGATCAGTCAACGTGTTCCGTGTCACATTCCGTTCCCGGCACGGCAGTTGGATCAAACCGCCCATCCCGCCAGGCAAATGGTGCACAACGGCCACCTGCATTGACACCCTCGCTGTGGGGGTGGTGGGCTCGAAACCAACCGGAACGCGACCGGAACAGCAAGCGGAGCGACAACGGAACGACGGCCGGAACGACAGGGGACACGAGGGGAGACGGGCGTGCGGCTCGCGCGCAGGAGGCGCACCGCGACAGCCGTCGCGGTCGCTGTCATCGGCAGCCTGCTCGGCGGCGCGCACAGCGCGGTCGCGGCCCCCGACAACCCCGGCTCCCCCGTCGGCACCGCCACGGACCCCGAGGGCGAGGCGGGGCTGCCCGCGGTCTGGCCGCGTCCGCAGACGATGCGCGCGGCGGGCCCGTCCGTACCGCTCGACAGCGAGGCGACCGTCCTCGTGGACCGTGCCGCCGATCCGTACGCCGTTCAGCGGCTGAAGGAGCTGCTGCACGAGTCCGGCGTCAGGACCGTGCACAGCGAACTGCCCGGCCGCGGACCCGTCGTGCGCGTCGGCGGGAGCGGCGCGCAGGAGGCGCTGCGCGCCCTGCGGGCACGCGAACGCGCCGATCTCCCCTCCGGCGGCTACCGGATCGCCGTCGGCCGGATACAGGGCCGCGCCACGATCGCGCTCGACGGCGTCGGCGACGACGGTCTCTTCCACGGCGTGCAGACGCTGCGCCAGCTGATCGTGCGGAAGACCGGCGCGGTCGGTGCGGGCGCCGGCGGTGCGAGCGTCGCCGGAGTGCTCGTACGCGACTGGCCGGGCACGGCGGTACGCGGCATGACGGAGGGTTTCTACGGTCAGCCGTGGAGCCATCAACAGCGGCTGGCGCAGCTGGACTTCATGGGGCGCACCAAGCAGAACCGCTATCTGTACGCGGCCGGCGACGACCCCTTCCGGCAGGCCCGCTGGCGCGATCCGTATCCCACCGCCCAGCGCGCGCAGTTCCGGGAACTCGCCGAGCGTGCCCGGCAGAACCACGTCACGCTCGCCTGGGCCGTCGCGCCCGCGCAGGAGATGTGTCTGGCCGACGACGGCGACGTCAAGGCGCTGACCCGCAAGATCGACGCGATGTGGGCGCTGGGTGTACGCGCCTTCCAGCTGGAGTTCCAGGACGTCAGCTACAGCGAGTGGCACTGCGGCAGGGACGCCGACACCTTCGGCTCGGGACCGGAGGCGGCGGCCAGGGCGCAAGCGCGGGTCGCGGGCGCGGTCGCGGGGCATCTCGCGGACCGGTATCCGGGTGCGCAGCCGCTGTCCCTGATGCCGACGGAGTTCTACCAGGACGGAACAACCGCCTACCGGCGGGCCCTCGCCGACGAGCTTGGCAGCCGGGTCCAGGTGGCGTGGACGGGCGTCGGCGTGGTGCCCCGTTCCATCACCGGAAGCGAACTGGCCGGTGCCCGCGACGTGTTCAGGCACCCGCTCGTCACCATGGACAACTACCCGGTCAACGACTACGCGCGGGACCGGATATTCCTCGGCCCCTACACGGGCCGCGAGCCCGCCGTCGCGACGGGCTCCGCCGCCCTGCTCGCGAACGCGATGGAGCAGGCGTCCGCCTCCCGCATCCCGCTCTTCACCGCCGCCGACTACGCCTGGAACCCGAAGGGCTACCGTCCCCAGGAGTCCTGGAAGGCGGCCATCAACGATCTCGCGGGCGGCGACACCAGGGCCCGCGAGGCGCTGACCGCGCTCGCAGGCAACCACTCCTCCTCGATCCTCAGCCCCGCCGAGTCCGGCTATCTGCAACCGCTGCTGAAGGAGTTCTGGCACTCCCGCACGACCAGGGACGCGGCAGCCAGGGACCGGGCGGCGGCCGCGCTGCGCGCAGCGTTCACCGTGATGCGCGAGGCCCCGCAGCGGCTGAAGCAGTCCGCCGACGGGCAACTCGACGACGAAGTACGGCCGTGGCTCGATCAGCTGGCGCGCTACGGCCGCGCGGGCGAACTCTCCGTCGACATGCTCCAGGCGCAGGCACGCGGCGACGGCGAGGCGGCCTGGCGGGCCTCGCTGGACCTTGAGCCGCTGCGCCCGGCACTGAAGGCGAGCCGGGCGACGGTCGGCAAGGGGGTTCTGGGCCCCTTCCTGAACCGGGCCGCGAAGGAGTCGGCGGCCTGGACGGGCGCCGACCGTTTCAAGGAGACGGCCGGCGAGGACACGCTGTGGCTGGACCGGCCCCGGCCCGTCGTGGCCGTGACCGCGATGACCGAGCCGTCCGCCGGAGCGGGCGCGGGATCCGGCAGGCCGGGCGCGGGCACGGGCTCCGGCAACCTGGAAGCACACGTTCCGGGCGAGGGCTGGCGACCGCTCGGCCCGCTCTCGGCAAGCGGCTGGACCCAGGCGGACGCCAAGGGCCTGCGGGTGGACGGGGTGCGGATCACGTCGGCCGGTGCGCAGCCTGTGGCCGTACGGTCCGTGGTGCCCTGGTTCGCGGACGAGCCCCTCGCGGGCCTCGATCTCGTACGCGGCGAGGCGGACGCCGAGATCGGCGGCGGCCCGCAGCAGGCCGGGGTCCGCCTCACCGCGCACCGCCCGGCCGAAGTACGCGGCGCGCTCACAGCGAAGGCCCCCGCGGGCATCAAGGTGACGGTGCCGAAGGAGACGACGGTGCCGCGCGGGCCGGGGACGACCGTGCCGGTCGAGGTCACCGTCCCGGCGGGCACACCGGCCGGGGAGTACCAGGTGCCGCTGTCCTTCGCGGGCGAGGAGCGCACCCTGACGGTGCGCGCCTACCCGCGCACCGCGGGCCCCGACCTCGCGCGCGCCGCGGGCCCCGCCGCGTCCTCGTCCGGCGACGAGACGGCGGACTTCCCGGCGGCCTCGGCGATCGACGGCGACCCGAAGACCCGCTGGTCCTCACCCCCCGAGGACGGCGCCTGGTGGCAGCTGGAACTGGCCCGCCCGGCGCGGCTCGGCCAGGTCGTCCTGCACTGGCAGGACGCGTACGCGAAGAGGTACCGCATCCAGGTCTCGGCGGACGGCCGCACCTGGCGCACGGCGGCGACGGTGGGCGAAGGCAGGGGCGGGCGCGAGATCGTCCGTATGGACAGCCGCGACACCCGCTTCGTCCGGGTCCAGGGCGATGCGCGGGCCACGCAGTACGGCTACTCACTGTGGTCGGTGGAGGCGTACGCAGTAGCGGAGTGAGGCCGACGGGGCTCGGCGCCGCGGGCCGTGGCTCGGGCTCCGGGCGGGCGCGGGCTCTGGGCGCGGGACCCGAAGGTCCAGCGCCCGTGCGCCAACAAAAACGACCCGCTCTCAGGCAGAGATGCCGTCGATCCGGGCCATCGCGTCGTCCGCGCCGTACGGCTGCAGGTATGGCAGCCAGCGCGGGTCTCTATGCCCGGTCCCGATGATGCGCCACGCGAGCCCGCTCGGCGGGGCGGGGTGATGGCGCAGCCGCCACCCCAGCTCGCGCAGATGCCGGTCGGCCTTGACGTGGTTGCAGCGGCGGCAGGCCGCCACCACGTTGTCCCAGGCGTGCTGTCCGCCACGGCTGCGCGGAATGACATGGTCGACGCTGGTTGCGACGCCACCGCAGTACATGCAGCGCCCGCCGTCGCGGGCGAAGAGTGCTTTGCGGGTGAGAGGAACGGGCCCCCGGTAAGGGACCCGCACGAACCGCTTCAGCCGTACGACGCTGGGTGCGGCGATGACACGGGTCGCGCTGTGCATGAAGGCGCCGGATTCCTCGAGGCAGAGAGCCTTGTTCTCCAGGACGAGGATGAGCGCGCGGCGAAGCGGTACGACGCCGAGCGGCTCGTACGACGCGTTGAGGACCAAGACGTGCGGCACGGTGGATGCCTCCTTGTACGCCGGCGGCGCGTGGCTCGCGCCGGGACGATCTGCTCTTCAGTGTCTCCTCATGCCAGGTCCGAGCGCCACCACGTACAGGTAACGGGCTCGAGGTGTTTTGCACCACATGCTGTCGACCAGTTCATCCCCGGGTGAGCCTCGTCTCTCCCTCGAACACCGCAACGGAGCACACCGGATGCCCCGTTAGGGTGGTTGGTCTGCCACCGCAATGCCTGGAGGTTCCCCTCGTGTCCCTTTCCGTCCTACTGGCCGCCGGCCCCTCCACCGAGCCGCGCTCGCTCGACGAGGCCGCCAAGCAGGCAGGAGACGCCGCGGGCTACGTGGAACAGAACTGGTCCACGTGGCTGAACACCGGCCTGCGTATCGCCCTGATCCTGCTGGTCGCACTGGTGATGCGGATGCTGCTGCGCCGCGCCCTGACCAAGCTGATCGAGCGGATGAACCGCTCCGCCCAGGCGGTGGAGGGCACGGCCCTCGGCGGCCTGCTGGTCAACGCCGAACGCCGCCGTCAGCGCTCCGAGGCCATCGGATCCGTACTCCGCTCGGTCTCCTCTTTTGTGATTCTCGGCACTGCGGGCCTGATGATCCTGGGCGCTTTCAAGATCGACCTGGCACCGCTGCTGGCATCGGCGGGAGTAGCGGGCGTCGCGATCGGCTTCGGCGCGCGCAACCTGGTCACCGACTTCCTCTCGGGCGTCTTCATGATCATGGAGGACCAGTACGGCGTCGGGGACAGCATCGACGCGGGCGTCGCCTCGGGCGAGGTCATCGAGGTGGGCCTGCGCGTCACCAAGCTGCGCGGCGACAACGGTGAGATCTGGTACGTCCGCAACGGCGAGATCAAGCGCATCGGCAACCTCAGCCAGGGCTGGGCGACGGCCTCGGTCGACGTCATGGTCCGCCCGACGGAGGACCTGGACCACATCCGCTCGGTGATCAGCGAGGTCGCGGACGTCCTGGCGAAGGCCGAACCGTGGAACGAGCGCCTGTGGGGCCCGGTCGAGGTGCTGGGCCTGAACGAGGTCCTGCTGGACTCGATGACGGTCCGGGTCTCTGCGAAGACGATGCCGGGCAAGGCACTCGGCGTGGAACGCGAACTGCGCTGGCGCATCAAGCAGGCCTTCGACAGGGCGGGCATCCGCATCGTGGGCGGCCTCCCGCCGGTGGCGGAAGAGGCGACGACGACGGACCCGACGGCGGGAATGGCGGCACCTTCGGCGTACGCGTCGACGACGTCGCCGCAGTCGATGGCTGCGACACCGATCGGGCCGCAGGCGAACATGTCGAAGTAGTACGACGTACGGGAACGGGCGCCCCGGCTGCTGTGGCCGGGGCGCCCGTTCCGGCGTATCGCCCTTTTTGCGGACTCAGGAGCTGCCTGACCGCCCACCGACCCTGATCCCCCATCGCCGGGCCGCGGCCCTCCACGCCCTGCCCCATCACGCGGGCGGGGCGTGGCCGGAGCTTACGACGGCTGGAAGCCGCCCACCTGGGGCATGTCCCCGGCCACTCCGAGCTTCCCGGCGGTCAGCTCTACGCTGCCTGTTCCGGTGGGGCCGGTGGAGCCGCCCGGTAGGACCCACACCGCGCCGCGGTAGCTGTCCTCGCCCTCCGCGCCGATGATCACATCAGGACGACCGTCGGCCCTGACGTCGCCCACCGCGAGCGTGAGACCGAACCCGTCGCCCGGTTCCGACACCCCGGGAACCGACGCGGTCTCCTGGGAGAGCTGGTACGAGCCGGCGCCGGGCGTGCCGGTCTTCGTACCGGGGATGATGACGACGACTCCGGCGCGCGCCTTGCCGTTCTGCGTCTGTCCGGGCGCGCCGACGACGATGTCGCCGACACCGTCCTTGTTCAGATCCGCGACGGCCAGGGCGGTGCCGAAACGGTTGTACTTCGCCGACGCGCCGACGACGCCGGCGGTGTCCTGGCTGATCCGCACCGGTGTTGCCGCCAGACCGTTCTCACCGCCGTACCAGACAGTGATCTGACCGCCCTTGTGGCCGTAGGTGCCACTGATCGGTTCGTCGGGGTCGCCGACAACAAGGTCGTTGTAGCCGTCGCCGTTGACATCCCCGGTGGCGGTGGTAGTGCCGTCAATGGGCAACGGGACGCTGGGGCTCGCGGGGTCGACGTACACGAGACCGCCGCTGTAGCCACCGACCCGCACGGAGGTGATGACCCGCGCCGCCCGTCCGTCGCGCACCAAGTAGTCGGTGACGGCGACCGAGGGCGTGCCCCAGTGCGGCGTCTTCGTGCTGACGGAGCCGTTGCGTGCGAAGGTGCCGCTGAACTCGACCGATCCGGCGTAGCCGCCGACCAGGACACGCGCGCCACCGCTGTCGCGCACTGCAGCGACATCCAGGCCGTACCGGCCGCCCTTGGTCAACGTCACTGGCAACGTGCTTGCCGCGGCCAAGCCGTTCTTGCCACCCCACAGGACGGTGACTCCGCCGGCGTCCGCGGCGCTGCCGAGGTCCTCGTTCGGCGCTCCGACGACCAGATCGCTGTAGCCGTCCTTGTCGAGGTCGGCGAACGCCGTCGAGGCGCCAAAGAGGTCTTGGGCCTCCGCGGCGTCCGGCACACCGGCCGTGTTCTGTGTGATGACGGCCTTGCGCAGAGTGGACACCCCGGTCCTGGAGCCGTAGAGGACGGCGACCGCCCCCGCTCCGTCCATGCCTCCCACCTTGGCCGTGGGCGCCGGGACGACCAGGTCCTGGTAGCCGTCCCCGTTGAAATCCGCCGGCGCGGCAATGGGCTTCGCCACGGCGTCGGCGGGCATGACGACCGAGCCCGCCACAGCTGTGCAGGCCACAGCAACTGCAGTCGCCAGCCTGTTTCTTCCTGTCTTCCCCACCCTGTTTCCCCTCCTGATGCACAGTGAGACAGCAGGAGCGTACGACTCCAACCCGCACTGCTGCGGCACGAGGTCCGGCGGATTCGCCTCTCGGTTCCTGCGGTGTCTCCGTAGAGCCCTTCAAGGGTCCTAGCAAAGACGTTGGACGTGTGGGTGGGTGATGGGGCAGGTGGCGGATGCCGAGGAAGGCGTCGTGGATTTCGTCGCGTCATTTCCAATCGGACGCGGAGGCGGAGGAATCCGCGAAGCCATGCGATGGTGCGCCGCTCGCCGACCCACGTAACGCTCCTCCGGCGAACCTGTCGAAGTAGGTCACGAGACCGAGAACGGGCACCTCCGCTACAGCAGGCGCCCGTTCCCAGTCCGCGTCATCAGTGGTCAGCCGACCGTCCCTGGCTCAAGCATGTACCAAAGCCCGTTCGCCGTCGGGGCGCCGCTCCAGATGCGCAAGCGGTCCAGACTGCCGGGGAGATAGTGGTCGAGGCTGCCGCCGTCGACGCCGCGGCCCACGGCCAGTTCACCCGTACCCTGCGACTGCGACGTGAGTCCCGCATGAGGGCTTGTCACCTGCGAGGTGGTTCCGATGAAGAGCCTGAGCCTGCCGGATGTGTCCGGATCACCAGGGGTGGTCGCAGCCGCGTCGAAGATGCCGGTGACATCGATCGGGGTGTCGAAGTCCCCCATCACGTCGTCTGCCTGGACCTCGACCCGCTCCGTGACGTTGCCGGCCGCATCCACCGCGGTCCGCACAAAGCTCCACGCGGAGACGTCCACGTCGAACTTGGTCAGCACGAGCGCCCACGACGACTCGCCCGCGAGCTTCTGGCCGGCCACGATTCCGCGATAGCCGATCGGCTTGGCCGCCCACTCGGCACTGTCCACACGCACACGGGCCGACACCGTGAACGAATCGGTCTCGTCCACCGCCGGTCCCTGCGCCGCCGCAAACCCCTGCACTCCGTCGAGGGCAAGCGTGCTCTGCCCCGCCTCGTCCGCCCGGAGCTGCGCCCCCTCTGCCGACAGGGCGAGGGCGGGTCGGCCGTAGCCGCTGACGTCCTTGATCTCGCTGCCGCCGGCAGGCCCGGCGCTCCAGTCCGCAACGAGCGCGGTAGCCGGCTCTCCGTCGGCCGTGAGTGCCGACGCCTGCTGAACGTCCACAGGCCTGAGCGCCCGCTGCCACACAGCTGCTTCGTCGACATAACCGTGGAAGTAGCCCTGGTAGCTGCCGTCAGCCCTGGTGCGGCCGATCTGAAGTCCCTTGGGGGACGACCATGGCTCGTACGCCGCGGCCTCGGCGGAGAGATTCACCGGCTGGCCCTGGGGGCGGCCGTTGACGAACAGCTGGACGGTGTCGTTCGTCTTGTCCGTGTCCCTCTTGGTATCGAACACCCCTGCCAGATGCGTCCAGACACCGACCGGCGGGTTCGCCGCATCACCGTAGGAGACGACCTCCGTCGTGCCGTCGGCGTCTCGAGCGCCACGGCCGAAAGCCCACTTCTTCTGCTCGGCGGAGTAGCGCAGGCTGAATGCGGCATCGCGCGCCCCTGGAGCCGAGAGCACGACCTGATCGGACCTCGTACCGGCGAGATACGCCCAGGCCGAGACGGTGAACGATCCCTTGGTATCGACAGGCGGCTCGGCCGTCGCCGCGTACGCCTTCCCCTTGTCCGGGTTGGTGCTGTTCAGGCTGAGCGAATAGTCACCCTTGCCGCGCCGTGCCCGGTCCGACCAGGTCGCGCCGCCCTTGAGCGTCGCATCATGGCGCTCAGTGCCCTCGGTGGCGGTGTCCTTCGTGGTGGTCACCGCCAGGTCCGTAGGACGGTCGGCAAACTGCCACTGCCCGACCGCGCCCGAGGCCGGCTTCACTTTGAACGCGAAGGACGCGGGTGTGCCCCACCGCCCACCCCAGTCCTTGGCTTCAACTTGCAGAACCTGAGTTCCGGCATTGGCAGGCACCGCTGCATAGGGCGCCGGCTCGGCCCCGCTGACCACTGTGGCTCCGAAATCGGTCAGCAACCTCACGCGGTAGCCCGTGACATCGGTGCTCCCCGTCGCGGCATCGATGTCCGCCACGTTGGGCCGAAACGTGAACATCCCAGCCAGCCCGGGCTCGCCCTGCCCGGCGCAATCATCCGCCGTGCACTCCGTGTAGGGGCCGTTGCTGGTGATCCGCGGAGCCAGGGGCACCGGGTCGTCCTCCACGCCGAAGGCCGGGGTCGAGAGCACCCCTGCCATCAGTGCAGCACCCACCAGCGCGCTCCATGGGCGAGCGCGTCTCCATCTGCCTGCAGGCATGACTGATCCCCTCCAAGGGCCTCCCCAGACCCTTCCTCGAACGGACGACCGCATGAAGTCCGTCGGCGAACCTTAGCCCCAGGCAGCGGGCTTGATCGATAAATTAGTGCCGGAAACTCTTCGACCTCGACAGGGGGCGGCTCGGACCGAGCGACCCCCTAGACCATCAAGCTCCGGACGACGGGTCAGTGTCGGGTTCGGGCAGTCGGGCACCGCGGCTCTCAGCCACGCGCATGGCGTCTCGCAGTGCTTCGGTCAGCCGGGCCGAGAGAAACCGGAGCTGGAAGGCGTCGACTCGCGGGTCATCGATTATCGCCTCTGCATGGCCGAGCAGTTCAGCACCCATTCCGAGCTGAACGGACTCGATCTGGTCGGCGACGCGGGAGATGTAGCCTCCACCCTTGTCCGTGAGCAGATAGCAGGGCTTGCCCTCAGGCCCGGTCCAGGGCAGCAGCCGGGCGGCTGGCTCCCTACCCATCAGGCGACTCCCAGCCCGTGGATGTCCCGGGTGTCGAGATCGATCCCGTACGACGCGAGCCACAGCACCCGGCGGTGTTGCCTGCGGAATCGTTGTTCGTGCGCGACGAGATAGGGACGTACGAGCGCGGAGTCCTCACCCCGCAGCAGCGACGGGATACGTGCGCGAGCGGCGGCGTCCGGCACGGTCACGAGGTAGGGCACCGACCAGGCAGCCCTGTGTCGGCCTCGGGCGGGGAACAGCAGTCTCAGTAACTGCTCGAAGATACGGGCGATACGGTGCGGCAAGTCGACCTGCTTTCTTCAGGTGGACCACGCCCCAGGGCCGTCTCCGCGGCCGCGGGTGTCTTCGATAGTCGTACGACCACCGACCGTAGGCCCCCTGCGCGTGTGACGGTGCGGCCCGTCGAGCTGTTCGCGACCCCGTGGGCGCGGATCTTCAACGGGCAGCTCTCCGACGGCGTCGCCTACCGTGCCGCCCGTCTGGAGCTGGTGACGGTGGAGGCGGCCCAGTGATCCGCACGACTTCATTCGTACCCGCCTGGAACAGGAAGCCGCCTGATGACCACACCCCGCCCCGCTCCGTCCCGCCGCACCCGCACCCGCACCCGCACCCGTGCGAACGGCGACGGAACCGTCTACCAGCGCAAGGACGGACGCTGGGAAGCCGCCGGATACGTCCTCGCCCCCGGCAACACCCGCAAACGCGTACGCGTCTACGGCACCACCCGTAAAGACGCGATGACCAAACTCACCGAGAAGATCGCCGCCAGCAACCGCGGCCTCCTCATCGCCGCAGCCGACAGCACCGTGAGCGCCTACCTCGCGTACTGGCTGGACGGCGTCGCCGTTCACCACCTGCGGGAAAACACCCACACCCGCTACGCCGCCTCCATCCGCCTCCACCTCAACCCCGGCCTCGGCCTCGGCCTCGGCCTCGGCACCAAGAAGCTCGCCCGGCTCACCACCCGCGACGTCCGCACCTTCCTCGACGGACTCCGCACCACCTGCCAGTGCTGCGCCCAGAACCGGGACTCCGTCCGGCGATCCTGCTGCGCCATCGGCGAGTGCTGCGGAAAGCGGCTGTCGCCGCTGACCGTCACGTACGTCCACGCGGTGCTCAAGTCCGCCCTGGAACACGCCATCCGCGAGGACGAACTTCCCCGCAACGTCGCCCGGAACGTCAAGACGACCACGCCCCGCCCCCGACGCTTCCAGCCCCTCACCGCCACCGAAGCCCGGCGACTCCTGCACGCGGCCCACAACGACCGGCTTCACGCCCTGTACGAACTCGCCCTGCGCACCGGACTCCGCAAGGGTGAACTCCTCGGCCTCCACTGGGAAGACCTCGACCTCACCGGCGGCACCGCCACCGTCCACCGCTCCCTCCAGCGCACCCGCAGCCAAGGCCTGACCGTCCTGAACACCAAGACCCTGGCCTCCGAACGGCGCATCGCCCTTCCCACCGAATGCCTCAACTCCCTCAAGATCCACCAAGAAACGGCAGCAGGAAGAGCGCCAGGCGGCCGGACGAGACTGGACGGACAACGGCCTCGTCTTCACCACCCCGAACGGCAGGCCTCTCGACCCCACCAACCTCACCCGCCGCTTCCGCCGCCTCCTCCACAGCGCCGAACTCCGGACCATCCGCTTCCACGACCTCCGACACTCGACCGCCACCCTCCTCCTGGAACAGGGCGTCGATCCCGTCGTCATCAAGGAACTCCTCGGCCACGCCCACATCGGCGTCACCGCCGGCGTCTACGCCCACGTCCGGCTCCGCCTCCAGCGCCAGGCCATCGACACCCTCGGCAGCATCCTCAGCCAGGCCATCGACACCCTCGGCAGCATCCTCAGCCAGACCGACACCCCAGACGACCCGCCCACCGCAGCCGTCATCCGCTGACGTTGCCGTCACCGTTGCCGTCAAACGCCCCGAGGGTCCCCTCCACGCAGAAGCGCGGAGGGGACCCTCGCATGTACCGGGCTACCGGATTCTCCATGAGGAGATGGCAGACGGAGCTCCCTCAAGAAGCGCAACCTACGCGCCGGTGGGCAGATCCTAGACGTCCAGCCCAATCAAATCCGGTCGCTTCTCAGGAGAGCCCCAGTCCAGAATTTCGCGGAGCTTCCGAGACAGGTTCTCCTCATCCACCTGCGCTTCACTCAGGTTCACTTCAACGGGCGTTGAGATCTCAAGGATCTCTGCATCTTCAGTGGCGAATTCCAACGTGAGAACCATATTGGAAAGTCGCACGCTTCGCAGACAGCCGTATACGGTGAAGCCTCGCTCAGTAGAGACATTGTAGGAATCCATTCCAGACTGGATTTCCTGCTCATCTGGTTCGTACGTAGATCGCTGAATTGAAAACGATCTCTGGGCGCCGGACTCATCCTCCCCGGCAACGCCCACCTCAAGGGCCTCTTCGTCCTCATAATCCTCGAAGAACCCAACCTCTGTGGCGGTCAATCTCATTGTTAGCGCCTCCTCCTTCCAGCTGTCCACGACCCATCCCCCTTGGCGCCGGACCATTCATACGTGACCGACACCCCCAATTCGTTGACCATACGGTTCATCGCACCCTTACACCGCGAGCAGGGAGGGAGTTGGCCTTGCATCCTAACCGCATCACCGGAGCTCAACGGGAACTTTCCAGCGAACGGGTCATTCGGCAGTGAAACCTTCGGCCCCGTGGAAGCACCCGCCATGCGCGAGAATCGATGCTCCGTGTGCGTGAAAGCCGAGTTGTTGGGGTACCCGAGCCCAGCCTCTTCAGGCGTCATATCGCCGCTCTCCAGCGAGATATCGCTCGTGCTCCCATCTGACGACCTCACAGAGATATCGCACATATGCCCATTGCCGCCAGTGTTATGAACTAGGACCGGCGTGACCCCCGCGAGCACATAGTACGTGTGCAGGTCGCTAACGGTGAGGTTATGCACCGTGGACTGCTGGGTCCATCGCTGGACCGCACTGATCTGCACCATCGGGCCGGCCGCAGTGCGAAGCCACTGGCCCGCCATGAGGTCCGTCGCGTCGATCCAGTCCCGCAGCTCCGGAACCCAGAAGGGGTGGCCGTCCGTGGCGGTGACCGACGCTGTCTTCTTGCCCTTCTCCCCGTCCGTATCAATGGTGACCTTGACCAGGTTCTTGGTTCCCTGCCCCTTGATCTCCGCCGTGACCGTCTGAGTCTCCGTCTTGCCGGTATCCGGATCGGTAGCGACTACCTCATCACCAATATCGACATCCTTGATGGCTTTGGTACTCCCATCAGCCATCAAGACTTTCTCTTCTGGAACAAAGCTGTTGCAGGTGGCTCCTTCAACTGCGGCTTCAGCCGCTGCCTCAGCCTTGTCCGCGGCCTTATCGAACTTGAACCAATCCTTGAGGCCGGTGATGAGTTTGTCGAGCAGCCCCCAGACCCGCTTGCCCAGTTCGTAGGCCTTCTTCCACTTCCACGGGAGGCCATATCTTGACGCGAGCTTGCCGACCAATCCGCCTACGAAGCTTGTGGCGACATTGAGCAGCGTCGCGCCACACGCACCCAGGTTTCCTGTCGTGAAGCAGTCGAGAGCATCCTTGATGCCCAGCTCTTCCATCGCGATATCGGCAAGCTCTCGGGCCGCCGCGGCAGCCCGCATCTTGGCCCCGTCGGCCTTGGCGCGCTCCTTGTCGGCCTTGTCCTGTGCGACGGACTTTCCGTTCACCGGGTACAGGAACTTGCCGCTCTTGTCGTAGCACCCTTCCGTTGTGCATCCGGGGCCGTTGTCTGCCGTCCACACCGTGTTCGGATCGGCGCTGCAGCCATCACAGAACTGACCACTCGCGTCGCTGCTGCTCACGGGGTTGCTGTTGGCGTACGCGTACCCGTTCATTTGCTGCGGGTCGTTGTAGTCGATGATCGGGTCGACCGAGATGAAGCGGCCGATCTCCCGGTCGTACTCGCGGGCGCCGACATTGACCAGGCCCGTCGACTCGTCGACCGTCTTGCCCAAGAAACCCTTGTCGTTTACCCAGTTCTTGCCGTCGCTGCCGCGCTCGCTGCCGTACGGGTCCATGCGGCGACGGGTGATCTCGCCCGTGGTCGCATGAACAGCGATCTCGGCCGTGCCGTGGTGGTCGGCCGCCACGAACTGGACACCACTGGCCGTGCGCATGGCGACAGTGGAACCGCCGAACCCGTAGTAGCGGGTCGCTGTCACCGCCTTCGTCGTACGGTCCAGGCGCAGTTCCATGCCCGGCAGGTACAGCGTCTTTTCGCCGCCGACGTTACGGAGCAGTCGCTGGCCGCCGGCGTCGTACACGTAGTCCGTCGTCTGCGCGCCTGTGACCTTCGAGAGCTTGCCCTGGGAGTTCCAGTCCAGGCTCTGGGTATTGCCGCCGAGCACACGCTTGGTCGTACTGCCTGTGCTGTCGTACTCGAACGTGTCCTGGGACCTGACCTCCGGGCTGCCCTGGTAGGCGGGGGCGAACTCCTCGACCTTGGTCAACGCGTGCGGGCCGCCATCGCCGGTCTCACCCGCGGTACCGTCCTGATCCGCGTCACTGTAGGTGTAGGTCCGCGTGTTGTCAGGCGCTCCGGTGCCGCCGAAGCCGTGTGCGATCTCCTTCGTGCGGTTGCCCGTCACATCGTCGAACTCGTACGAGCGCCAATACGGGGCCGGACCCCCGACGTTGGAGGCGGTCGGTGCCGACGCGCAGGCGGCATTGGTGGCGCCCGTGCCGATTGCCGTGTCGGGGGTCGTCGTGCTCGTCCAAGCCTGGGTCATCCGGCGCTGCCAGTCGTGCTGGAAGCACTGGACGTCCGTCTCTCCACCGGTCGGCTGGTCGGTGATGGAGGTGACATTGCCGACCGTGTCGAAGGTGTAGCGGGCGTCGTACGTGACCGCGGCAGCGCCTTCACGGTCGACACGGGAGCTTGTCATCCGGTTGGTACCGCGCTCATAGCCGTAGTTCAGTTTGGTCTTCTTGGCTCCCTCGGCCCCGCTGGTCAGCTCCAACTCCGTCAACTGGCTGGTGGTGCTATAGCCAGCCTTGTTCACGTAGGTGTTGTTGACGAATGTCGCTCCGTAGCCACTTCGGAGCGCTGTCTGACGCTGCAAACCGTCGTACGTGGGGTACAGGCCTTCCTGTGAAAGGCCTCCGGCCGCCGGAATGGTCGAAGATTGCACCGTTCCGTCGATGTTGTACGCGGTCTTGTACTCGTACGCGCCGCCCAACTCAGGCTCAGCGGTCTTGGAGATGCTGTAACGGACGGTCAGAGGCTGGTAGCTGGCGTCGAGCTGGGTGACCAGGGTTGCCGCGTAGGTGGAGCCATTGACGTAGGTGTAAGTGCCATAAGCGTGGCCCTTCGCCACTACGTCGTAGGTGAAGCCGCTCAGCTGCTTGCCGACACCCGGCTCCCCGTCCCAGGTGGCCGTGGTCCGGCCGAGTTTGTCGTAGACCGTGGAGATCTGCTTACCGCGCGAGTCGGTCGCCGAGGTCAGGCGATCCAGGGCGTCGTATTTGAACGAACTCCCGCCAGTGTCCGGATCGCTGGAAGTGATCTTCCGGCCGCGCTTGTCGTAGGTGTAGGACCAGACGTTGCCCTTGGCGTCCTTCACCGAATCCAGCAGGCCGGCCGTGGTGTAGGTGTACTTGGTCGTCACATAGTCGGCAGGAGTTCCGATGGGGAGCGGCGAGTCGCCCTTGTACTGACGCCGCTCGATCGTGCGACCTCGGCCGTCAGTGATCGTCGTGGTCGGCGCCTGGCCGTTCGGCGGATCAACATGGACGCGGTCGCCGCCATGCGTGAAGGTGCTTCGCCACTTCTCGTCACCTGCTACGGCGAAGATATCGGCCGTCTTGCGGCCTGCTCCGTCGTACTCCGTCAGATTCTGCGCGTCGACATCGCCGTTGCGGACGGCGAAGAGCTGATCGCTGGGAGCACCCGTGGTGTAGTAGTCGGTGTTCGACTTCACGACCTGGCCAAGACCGTCGTAGAAGGTGTCGGCGACCATGCGGCCGCTGGTCGGCCCTTCCGTCTGGACCTGGACAGGGCGCAGACTGCCGTCGTACAGCGTGTACTCGGGCGTCGCGTAGCCGCCGCCCATCTGAATCTTCTGCGTCGTCACAGCGGACGGCGCATTCTTACGGACGAGGTAGGCGTACTTGATACTGGGCGTGAAATTCTGGCTCTTTGGGAGGTCGGGGAGCCAGACGTTGACGAGACGGCCCAATCCGTCGTATCCGAGGTCGGAACGCTTGCCATTGGGATCCGTCTGGGCGATCGGGCTGCCCCAAGCGGGCTCGTACTCGGTCGAGGTCTCCCAGCCGAGGACGTTCTTTTCGACCTTTTTCGTGGCCAGGCCGTTGGTGTCGGTGTAGACCATCGAGGTTTCCGTGCCTACGGCGTCCTTCACCTTCAGCGGGCGGCCGTAGGCATCGAAGTCCGCAGGAACGAGCTCGGTGACGGTCTCATAGACAGGGGTGTCGATGTTCAGCGCGCCGAACCGCTGAACCTTGGTGGTATCGCCCTTCGTCGGGCCGGCGCCTAGCGCCTGGCCGTCATAGAAGGTCAGGTCGTCGGAGAGAGTCTCCTTGACGTGGTCAGCCGTGTTGGCACAGTTAGTCGCCGTGGTGTGAACCCGGTACGGGTAACCGAGCATGTTCTTGCTCACGTTGTCCGCGTAGTGCGTGAGCGTGCACTGATCGTCAGTGGCATCGCCATCGATGCCGAAGTCGTCGACCTTCGTCACTCGGCCGGTGGCGATGTCGTACACGTTGGCGCTCTTCACCACCTGCCACTTCGGGGCTGCGGCTGTATGGCCTTCCAGCGCCGTGTAGCTGGCGGTCCGCCACGGACGCACATAGCGGGATTCGAGCGTTCCCCAGGGCTTCACACGCGTTCCGGTGACGCGAGTCCAAGGAGTGCTCAGGCTCTTGGAGACGATCGCATCGGCGCTGTAGGAGCCGTTGTACGTAGCCGTCTCGAGCTCGAAACCGGACAGGTGGTCGGAGTCGGTGTGGACAGTACCGGCCGAGTCGGTGACGGTCTCGGTACGAGTCCCGCCTGCCGGTGTCGCGTCACCGTTGAGTCCACGGAAGAACGTGTGCTCGGTACGGGTGTTGGTAGGTGCCGCGACGCCGCCCTCTGAGCGGGTGACGCGAACCTTGTTGTAGCCCCGCCAGTCGCCCCACGTGAGGTACTTGGACTCGGTGATGCCATCCGCTCGGGTTTTCCGCCAGCCGGTGTCGCCAAGGTAGTCGTACGAGGTGGTCATGTCGGGGCTGCCACCAACGAGGTCTTCTTGGGTGACAGAGCCGACAACGTACTTGTGGAACCAGTCGGTGATGGGCTCCTCGACGCCCGGCGGATTCCACTTCACCGGGTAGCAGCGCCTGGTGGATTCGCCCTCCTTGGGCAGAGAGCCGGCGGTGCAGTCTGCAGAGGCGTAGATGACGCTGAGATGGCCTCCGGTCTCATTGGAAACACCAGACAAGCGGAACCGGTTCATCGCTTGGATGTTGTCACCCGCGATGTCAATGCGGTTCGGCAACTGGCTGCCGTGGAGCTCGACGGACGGCATGGAGGTCGCGGTTCCTACGCGGCCAGTGTGGTCGATGTACTTCAGCCAAAGCGATTTCGAGCCGTCACCGTTGTCGGTGAAAACATGTGTCAGCTTCCAGTGATCCACATCGGAATAGCCGGAACCGGATCGGATCTGAGTAGTGAGCGATGCGAGCTTTTTGCGGGTCCAGAACGTCGGCGAGTTCTGACCCTCGCACTTCGTGTTGACATTGCAGTTCCGGTCCCAGGGAACGTCCGGCCAGCGGGTTGCTGTGGCATCGGACAGATCACCCGGCTCACAGTCGGCGGCCGCGTCGACGCAGCGCTCGTCCGTGGTGAACACCACGCGGGCGGGTGCGGCGCTCGTGTACACCTGGCCGTCACGCTGCCCGTACTCCGCACGCTTGAGGTAACCACCGCGGATGTACGGCTTTCCGTTTTCCGTGTACTTGAGATTCTGCGTGTAGTAGTTGGTCTCCTTGCCGTAGTAGAAGGACATCACGTTGCCGTGCGGATCCTTCACGTACGACAGATTCCAGCGCCATGCCTGATTGCAGTGCGAGGCGTCAAACGTCGCTTGATGGCAGGGCTCGCCACTGTCGTCGCCGTAGACGGGAACAGTCCAAGTGGAGTCGGTCGTCGGATCGGGGTCCACGGTGCCGGTGGTCGCCGGGTCGTCCGAACGCCACCCGGGCAGACGGTCAAGACCGAAGTAGTACTCCGTGCCGGTTGACGCCGTAATACGCCAGTACTCACCGTCGTTGTCGCCGTTGGTGGCGCCGGTGACCTTCTCGACCTTCGAGTTGTCGTCGTTACTGACCCGCCACTTTCCAGTGGCGTCATCCTTGATGATCTCGCCGGAGGTTCCGCCCGCCAGTTGGATCGAGGCGTTCTCGAACGCCCAGCACTGGTCGCCGTTGGCCTTGTCCTGCCCGTCCTGGGCGCAGCCCTTGTAGCGGCGTTCGATGAACCCGGGCTCGTAGCCGAATCCCTGACCGATCCACGTGCCCTGCGAGTTGGTCGCGGCGGTCTGTCCGTCGACGGACTGCGAGGTGTAGCCGAGGCTCACCGACGGGCTGAGCCCGCCGGGAACGGGCGGAGTGCGCATCGGATACGACCAGTTGAACGCACCCGAGGAGTTGGAGACACTCCACTCCGACGACGGCTGGAGCGAGGTGGCTCCGTAGTTGCCCTGGTCGCCGGACGCTCCCGCGGTGGCTGCGAGAAGGGTGGCACCACTGCCTGCGAGCTGCGTGCTCAGCGTCTGGGTGGTTGTCCCTCCAGGCTGGGGTGCCGCATCCACAGTCGCGGTCAGGGTCTTGCGCGGTATGGAGTTTGTGCTCTTCAGCTCCCGAGGAGTGGAGCACTCCTTCTTCTGCGGGGTGGTGAGCAGACACTCCGGGTATTGAACGAGGCGGAGCCTCGACCCGTAGCTGCCGCCATACGCATCAGCGAAGCCGGAATAGTCGAGTTCGACCTTGACCTTGCCCGCGTTGACCACACCGTCAGTGCGCGCCACCTTCAGGAGGACACCGTCTACGCCTGCTGACAGAGCCTTCTTGTGGTCGAGCACTTCGACAGCGAGCGAGTCCGGTCCCGAAGCTGCGGCAGCGGCGGCCTTCAGCGGCAGGCCCTCAGCCTGAACGAGCTTGGCGGAGACGGTCATCTCGTCCCGGCCCGGGCGCGGCCACGTCACCTTCGCCGGATGGGAGACCACGGCGGAGTTCACCGGGTTCTTCCTGGGCTTCTTGGCCTTCGCGTTGGTGCCGCGCGCCGGATCCCTGTCCCGCTGTGCGGCGGGCTTACCAAGACCGCTGGCCTCGGCCTGAGGGGCGTACTGCGGCAGGACGCCGATCGCGACGGCCAGCCCCAGCACAGCTGCGACACGTCGTCGAACCGGACTGTTCGAGAGCGCCGGACGGGTTCGGAACCACGAAGGCGAGGACATTACTGCTCCCAAGGAAAACGGGGGTGGACAGGGCAGCGGGTTGCGGTGGTGGCGGTACGAACCCGCCACCACCGCATGAGCTGTCCGACTAGCTGCTGCTGATACCCGCCGCGATCTGCGCGGCCCGGCTTTGATCGACGGAGCCTTGGTAGGCCCTGACTTCGTCAAGTGCGCCGGAGAAGTACTCACTTCCAGTGCTGCCGGTCAGTGCCCGGCCGACCTGGACGGTCACGCTGGAGAAGTCCCATGTGTTCGGCCACAGGGCCTTCGCTCCGTTGAGCTGGCCATTGACATAGAGCCGCACCTCGCCGAATACGGCGTCATAGGCCAGCGTCAGGTGGTCACCCGAGTTCTCCGACGTTGGCGGGGTGATCGAGTCGTGGACAGAAGTCGACACTGCTGCGGTGTCGTTGACATCCCGATCCGTCACGACCAACTGCCACCGCTGCTGAGCTTGTGAGTACCTGACCACCGCTGCCTTCCCGTTGGTTCCAGCCAGGGAGAGAACCGCCTGATCCCGGCCAGGTACAGGGGAGGCGAGACGGGCACGCGCCGCAATGGCGAAACTTCCTTCGGCCGCGAACAGCCCCGCGCCTCGTTGCGCGAAGCCGTTCATGCCGTCCAGCTGAAGGTGACCGTCGCCCCTCAGCGGCTCTGCAGGGATGCTCGTGCAGTTCTCGTCGAGGTCATCGCACACGTTGTCGGTCACACGGTAGATGGAGGCACCGCCGGACAGAGCGAGCCCCGAGCCGCCGCCGGTCTCCGGCGACACTCCGTTCGTCGCCTCGTCGAGCGGCCAGTATCCGAGCTGTGCCGGGTCGGCCGCATTCAGCTTCGCCATCTCTTCCTCGGACAACAGGCGGTCGTACACCTGTACTTCGGAGAGGGAGCCCTTGAGATGTCCGGTGTAGCCGGACAGTGCGAGCGAGCGTCCCATCTGCAGCCCGCCCGTGGCACTCCATGACGTGCGGCGCTGTGCCGGAGTGGCGGCTGCCTCTTGCCCCTGCTTGTACAACCGCATGGAGCGCTGTTCCCCGTCGTACACGCCCACAAGATGGGTCCAGGTGTTGGCTACAGCCGGCGTGCTGTCTAGTACTCGCCACTCAGTCGACGAGTCGATGCCGGAAGCCGGGAAACGGAACTCCCAGCTCTTGGACAGACCGTCATAGCCGAGCACAAATCCCGGCTCTGCCGTGCCGTCCTGACTGACCAACGTCATGTCGCTGGTCGGCAGCTCGGGCAGATAGACCCAGGTCGACACCGAGAAGGTGTTGGCCGTGTCTACTACTGCGCCCGGCGTGGAGAGATGGGCATCCTGCGACCCACTGAATGTGGCTGCGGTCCGCTGCTTCTGATCGCCGAGGTTCGTCGCGGCGAAGGTGACTCCAGAGCCCTTTGCCGCTGCGGGATCACCGGGCCTCCCCGCCGCGCTTGTCGCTGTGACCGGATCGTCCAGCTTCCAGGCGGCCGCGGGTGCTCGCCCATTGGAAACGATGAACACGTAACCCGCCGGGCCGCGAGCAGACTTGCCGGCCGCATCGACTGCGGTGACCGTCAGGGCGTGCGTGCCCGACCGCGCCGGCGCCCAACGCAGCGTCCCGGGGCGCCCTGTCCCTGACTGCGCGGGGACAGAACCGTTTGTCCCATCCTGGAACTCGTAGCGATAGGAGGCAACATCGGTCGAGGTGGACGTAAAGGTGAAGGTTCCGTAGTCCCCGACGCCGGTGTGCTCGGCGTCATCATTCGGATACTGCACCGAAGTGACCGTCGGAGCGGCAGGAGTCGTCTTGTCAAGGACGAACTCGCATGCCTGCGGGGGCACACTGCTCCATGGCCCCCAGCCATATCCGTCCCCTCCACGCACCTGCCAGGAGTACACGACGTTCTCCAGCAGCGTGAGCGTCGTATTCGCACTCGCAGAACCCTGCAACCCCGCCTTCGCAGTGAACTTCGCCATCCCGGTCTGACTGTCGGCCGGGTCGGTATATGACGTCTTCGGAGCAGCACGGAACGGCTCCGAGGTTTTCCGCTCACCGGTCGTGGGGTCGTTCCACGACAGAATGAATTCGGCGTGCAATGTCTCGGCAAGGCCGGGAATGTCGTTGTGATCGAAGTCCCGGATGATCGCCGACATGATCGGTGGCGTATCCACGTACGGACGCCCCGCACCGTTCACGCACTTACCACCCGGCGAGATGCTCATCTCGGCCTTGGAAGGCTGCGGAGGAAGCCGGTTGTACTTGACCTCCAACTGGCCGTTGCCGCAGAACCGGTTCCAGTACGCATAGCTTGACTCATCGCTTGCCGCGAGACGGAACGTGGTCGTCGCCCAACCGCTGTCCGCTGCCTGCTGCACTGTCGATGCCACGTTGAAGCGGAGATTCTGGTTCGACGCCGTGCAGGAACCAGCCCGAGCCGATGTCGATGCGGAGGCGATCGTCTGCTTCGCCGAAGGCTGATTGCTCCAGTTCGTCGCAGCACCGATGGCAGCTCCACCGGTGCTGTTGACCCTGGACAGCACGACTGGCCGCGCCGTGCTGTTGTAGGCATCCGCGAGCGTGATCGCGAACTCGGCCTCGAGGACGTCCTTGCCGGCCAGCGTCCCGGTCGGAATCGCGTAGAACTGGCGCTTCCTGTCGTCGCTGCTCGCACACAGGACTGAGGTGTCCGCAGGGCAACGGCCGACACCTTCGTGATCGGGGAACTTCCAGAACTCCTCGGTGGGGTAGTACGACGAGACCATCGTCCAGCCGGAGCGGGTGTAGGTCTTGGTCACCGGATCGATGTAGAGCGGGAACTTGGCTGCCTTCAGCAGCTCCTTGTCCGGTGTGAGAACCATCGAGCTGCCGCGGAGCCCCAGCTTCACCGGAGAGACCCGTGAGCCTTCACCCGGGCCCTTGGAAAGATCCTCGCCACGGCCCCGGGCCGCCTCACCCTTGCCATCGGCAGGTGCGCTGCGCGCACCGGGCTTGGTCTCGGCAACCGAGCCTGCCCCCGTGGAATCCCACATCTGAGGCTGCGCGGCTTCGAAGACGGGGCCGTCGGCTGCTTCGTCGACAGCGACGACGCCGCCTTCGGCGTTCGTGCGGAGATTGACGCCATCGGTCGTCACTGGCAGGGCGATCTCTGCCAGTCGCGGGTGGTTCGCAGCCTGGGCGGTCTTGACTACAAGGAGGTGGGAGAAACCATCGATGTCGGCCGTCACGGTCAGGTCCACGCCTGGCAGGACGTCTGCGAACTTCGCTGTGCTGCCCTCGACTTGCGGTTTGGGAAGCGGGCCCGGCCAGCTCACGGACATCCGCTTCCCCGCTCGGTCCATGGAGGCGAAGGGGCCCTTTCCGCCGCCCGAGATCACCATGTCCGCGGTCGATGCCCTTGGAGCCCATGTCCCGTTGGGCTGCTGAACGAGGGTGGTGTCGAGCTGCGCCCACTTCCCGTTCTTGTACGTCCGCACGGGCTGCACATGCTCCCGGAGCGTGAACGTGCCGTCCGGATTGGCCAGCGTCTCACTGCGCTCCGTGCGCAGGTTCATGGCCTCCACCTGTCGGCCGGCCGCAGCCGCTTCCTCCTGTGCCGCGTCCTCGGAGATCGCCTTGCCGTCGCTGCTCTGCTCAGCCGCGACCGCCTCCTTGGCCGCCGTGGGTCCGCTCGCGGGCACACCCACGAGTCCCGCGGCGAAGACTGCCCCCGCAGTTGCCGTAACGACCGCGCCCCGCGCCAGACCTCGGCCCCGCTTACGAGCGAACACGCCTGTACTCCCCACCCTGTGTTCCACTGAATCTCTGTTCCGAGCGGCCGCGTCAGCGGACCACGGCACCGAAGGCGACAGCCTCCGCCGGAATGCCGCCCTCACCGGGCTTCCACGTCTGTGCGGGTGCGCCCCCCGGCGCCACGTTCCACGAGTACGCGTAAACGGCCCGGCCGACCGTCGGGCCGTACGGCATGCCGACGTACAACTGCGCGCCGGCAGCACCGACGCTCATTCCGGCGAACTGGCGAGGCGCCGCAGCCGACGGGATTCCGTTGCCCGGCTGGAGCCACGCGTCCGAGGCGCCCGCAGCGCCCACCATCGGGAAGAGCTGCACGCCTCCTGAGTCGGGCGATTCCGCTGCCGTTTCCTCACCCGGGACACCGACCGCCAGTCGCATCGTCGATGCCGTTCCGACCGACCCTGGGCTGGTGTTCGTCGCGGCCACGCGTTGGCCGAAGTAGTCGCTCGCCTCAGCCGTCTCGTCGACGTCGGTGATGTCCTGGCTGATCCACTGCGTCTCCGTAACCGTCCCTGCCTCAGCAATCTGAAGCAGCTGAACGGCCCCGGCATCGGCCTTGCTCCCGATGTCCTCGTTAGGCACCCCAACGGCCAGCAGGGATTCGGTGTTGGCCGTGGCCCCTGACGGCCGGTGGGGCGCCATGGCGACCGATGTCCCGAAGCCGTCCCCGGACTCGGCCGCCTGGTCCCCGGTTCCCGTGCCGTCCTGGCCGATACCGAACAGCGGCAGAGGAATGTTGTCCGTATTGAGCGAGGGCTTGAAGGCAACGATGCCCCCGGCTTGATCTGCAGTACCGATCACAGCACCTGGGGTGCCCACCGCAAAGTGCCTGCTTGTTGCGGCGATCGCGGCACCGAAACGGTTACCGGACGCGGGGTCGTGCCAGACGTTGGGGCTGTTCTGGTGGAAGGAAGTGATGCTGGGCGTCACTCCATACGCATAGGCGGCGAGCCCCATGTCGGTGAAGCCGGAGCTGTCTTCTCCGGGAACACCGATCACCAAAAACGGGACCCCCGTTGCTGATGTGCCACCGGCAACCGAGAACCCGACCCAGTCCTCCGGTTCATAGGCGTCCGCCATGTTGCCGTCCGCGCCCTGCCGGAAACCCAGGCTCGGAGTGCCCTGACCGATTCCCGCCGTGGAACCGTAGATGACCTGTACCAGACCCGCGTCCGGCACGGCAGCGATGTCCTCGTACGGCATGCCGACGGCAAGGTCGCTACAACCATCGAGGTTCGCGTCATACACCGCGAGGGAGAAACCGAACTGGTCCCCCGTCTCAGCGGCATCGGACACATTGGCCATGTCCTGCGACACCGTGACAACGCCCTTGCCACCGCCGAGGACAACTCGGATCAGACCGGCTTTCTCCTGACCCGAGACGGTGGCGAGAGGATCGGTGATCGCTACATCCCGAATCCCGTCGCCGTTGAAGTCCGACTCCACTCCACCGGCACATACAGCGGCCACAGCGGCGGGCGACGCGACTGCCGTCGCTCCTCCGAGCGCTGACGACATCAGCACTGCCGCACTTACGAGGGCAGCACAGCGCTGCCAGTTTTTCCCCACCCCGGACATCGAAGATCCCCACCCAGTCAGTCCATGCAAAGAAAACTGATCTTTCCCGGAGGCAACCCGTGACACCAGTGGCGCAAGTCCGACATCGACCGATCCACTCGGTCACATATTCATCACAGTCGCTCCACAAAACGACACAGTCTGCGCACGACCGTCGAGCTGAGCCCCAAGGCGGCCGAGCTCAACTTTTTGACTCAACAGCACTTCCCCCGGCCTGATTTGAGCGGAGCTGGGCTGTTTCAATGCTTCACTTTGCGCGCCTTCCGAGCACTGGCATCACAACTGCTCCAGGAGGCACATAGGATCTCCACACTTACTGACGCGTGTTACCCGTGGGGGGTTCTTCAGTCATGGCTGGAAAGAGACGTGCCGACATCGGCCGCAGACGTTTCATACGTGTGGCTGGAGGCACCGTCGCCGGTGCTGCCGTGGCGGGTGGGGGGACGTTCACCGCCATGGCCACCGGGGTGTTCGACACCCCCACGTCCGACCCCTTCGGCGGGATGCCGAGGTCGCTCGCGCTGAGTCTTCCCGCAACGCCCGGCGGGACCGAGCCGCCGCCGCTGCCGCCGCTGCCCGATCAGATGGCCGAGGGCACCATCTCCAAGCCGGGTGCGCGGCGGACGCTGATCCCGTACGCCGATCAGCCCGTGAACCCGCAGGTGGTCGAGGACTCCGTGCCGACCGTCCTGCCGTTCGAGTTCAAGACGGCCGGCTACAAGTGTGTGACCGATCTGCCCGAGTCGATGCGCCCGTGGCGGGACCGGCCGACGTCGTGGGCCAATGTCACGCCCAAGACCGAGCACACCTTCCTCGACGCGCAGGGCGTCATCCAGTACCGGCCGAGCTGGACCGCGGCCGGATACGACCAGCCCGTCACCCAGATGCAGTTCGGTCTGGGCTGCATATCCAGCTACCGCATCGAGAAGGACCCCGCCCGCAAGGCGCTCTTCCTCAAGCGCGCGAAGGCGCAGGCTCAGCGCCTGATCGACAAGCGGGTGGAGTCCCGGGGTGCCTGGTACTTCCCGTACCCCTTCAACTTCGCACACGCCGCGCACAGCGGTATCGCCTACACGGCTCCCTGGTACTCCGGCATGGCGCAGGGCGAGGCGATCAGCCTCTTCACCCAGCTCTCCCAGCTCGACGGGATCACCGAGGCGGAGCGCACCCTCTACAAGGCGGCCGCCGACGGTGCCTTCGCCTCGATGCTGCGCGCCGACGACGCCAAGCCGTGGGCGGTGAACAAGGACAGCGACGGGTACCTGTGGATCCAGGAGTACCCGATCGACGCCCCGGGCACCTCGGACTACACCTACAACGGCATGGTCTTCGCCATGTTCGGCCTCTGGGACTACTTCCAGGCGACCGGAAACCCGCTGGCCGAGCAGCTGTACGACGGTTCGCTCACCACGATCCGCGATCACTTCCCGCGGCTGCGCAACACCCGCTGGTACTCGTTCTACTGCGGCACCCACCGGATACCCGCGCCGACCTACCACCAGCACCACATCAACCTGCTCCGCCAGCTCCACTGGCAGACCGGAAGCCCCACCATCGCCAACCGGCACGACCTGCTGATCGACGACTTCCCGGCGTACATCCTGCGCGCGGGGTCCGTCGCGGCCTTCGCCGCCGGCACGCACACGCTCTACAAGCTCGACACGCTCGGCGCCGAGGGCAACTACGGATGGTCCTCCTCCAAGGGCGACAAGCAGCTGGCCATCAAGAAGGTGACCTTCGCCAAGGCCACCCAGGCGCCGGTCAATGTGCGCCGCCGCATCATGGGCCGCGGTATCTACTACCGGATCAACGCCGGTACGTACGCCGGCTGGTGGGTCGGTGAGGCCTACCCGAGGGTCTTCCTGCGCGGTGAGTACGTCTCCACCACCTATCGTCCGCAGCGCACGGCGACCTTCCCCGCGAACGTGGAGGTCACCTGCGTCAAGTTCGGTGCCGACGGGATCACCGGCTCCACCAAGAAGGTGAAGTTCGCCAGTGCGTCCAACGCGCCCTTCGACCGCAGGGCAATCGTGAACGGCCGCCCCATGGTCCGGATCACCGCCGGCGGGCTCACCGGGTACTGGGCGCCCACCGCTCAGGTGCTCACCGACGGCCGCTGACGCGGCTCAGCAAGGTGCACGGGCCCCTGCCATTCGACAGGGGTCCCGTTCTCATGTCCGCGTCAGTGAACCCGGTTCCTGTACCTGGCCCCGCGGCCCGCCCACGTAACGCTTTGGTTGCCCAGTCCGCGCCGACCATTGACTCTCGCCTGACATGCGGCTTACCTTCCTCCCAACTGAATAGGAAACTTTCCTAACAGTCCAGCTGAGGACGTCCGCAGCCGAAGGGCAGGTGCATCCGTCGTGGCCGGAACCACACCCGGGGGTACACCGGGTACACCCGGAACCACACCCGGTACACCGCGCGTACTGCGCGCCATGAACGACCGGGCCGCGCTCGATCTGCTGCTGGAGCACGGGCCGCTGTCGCGCACCAAAATAGGAAAGCTGACCGGCCTCTCCAAGCCCACCGCCTCGCAGCTGCTCGCGCGGCTGGAGTCCGCCGGGCTCGTCGTCGCCACCGGGACCACCGAGGGGCGGCCCGGGCCCAATGCGCAGTTGTACGCCGTCAACGCGCGCGCCGCCTTCGCCGCCGGGCTCGATGTGACGCCGCAGCGCATTCACGCCGCCGTCGCCGATGTCACCGGTGCCACCGTCGGGGAGTTCGAGCTGCCGACCCCGGGGCGGCGCGCCGAGAGTGTCGTGCGGCAGGTCACCGAGGCGCTCGACGGGGCCGTCAAGGCCGCCGGGGTGACCCGGTCCGATGTGCACCGGCTCGTCATCGGTACGCCCGGTGCCTTCGATCCGTCCACCGGGCGGCTGCGGTACGCCTCCCACCTGCCCGGCTGGCACGCCCCCACCCTCCTCGACGAGCTGGCCGCCGTGCTGCCCATGCCCGTCGAGTACGAGAACGACGTCAACCTGGTCGCGGTCGCCGAGCAGCGCCTGGGCGCCGCGCACGGGCACGAGAACTTCGTACTGCTGTGGAACGAGGAGGGCCTCGGCGCCGCCGTCGTCATCGGCGGGCGCCTCCATCGGGGCTTCACAGGCGGCGCCGGGGAGGTCGGTTTCCTGCCCGTGCCCGGCACCCCCCTGGTGAGGCAGGTGACCAAGGCCAACAGCGGCGGCTTCCAGGAGCTGGCCGGCGCCCAGGCGCTGCCCCGGCTGGCGCGCGAGTTCGGGGTCGAGGGCGTCGGTCACGGACCGCACGCCGAGGTCGCCGCCTCTCTCGTCGCCCGGGCCGCGGAGGCCGACTCGGGACCGTACCGCAAGCTGCTCGACGCCTACGCGACCGGTCTCGCCACCGGTCTGGCCTCCATGGTCGCCGTGCTCGACCCCGAACTCGTCGTCCTGTCCGGCGATGTGATCGCCGCCGGCGGGGAGCCGCTGCGCGAACGCGTGCAGGCGGAGCTCACCGAACTGGCCGCCCCCCGGCCCCGTCTCGTACTCGGTTCCGTACGAGAACACCCCGTCCTGCGCGGCGCGTTGGAGAGCGCCCTGGCCACCACGCGCGACGAAGTCTTCGACACCTCCCGCTGATCCAGCTGATCCCGCCCGAAACTGCCGAAAGACCCGCCAAGCCCACGACCCGTCACAGGGAGACTCCGCCATGTCCACACGCACCCGGAAGACGGCCGCCGCGCTCGCCGCGACCGCCGCGATATCCCTGTTCGCCTCGGCTTGTACGGGCTCGAGCGACTCCGCGGCCAACGACGATCCGAACGCCAGGACGACCATTACCTTCTGGCACGGCTGGAGCGCCCCCAGCGAGGTCAAGGCCATCCAGGAGAACGTCTCCCGCTTCGAGAAGGCGCACAGCAACATCAAGGTCAAGATCGTCGGCAATATGACCGACGACAAGATCAACCAGGCGCTGCGGGCGGGCGGTTCGAACGCCCCGGATGTGGTCTCCTCCTTCACCACCGACAGCGTGGGCAAGTTCTGCACCTCCGGTGCCTTCGTCGACCTCAAGCCCTTCCTGGCGAAGTCGAAGATCGACCCGGCGAAGGTCTTCCACAAGCCGCTGCTCGACTACACGCAGTTCGAGGGCAACCAGTGCTCGCTGCCGCTGCTCAACGACGCGTACGGCCTCTACTACAACAAGAACGCCTTCAAGGCCGCCGGGATCACCGCCCCGCCGAAGACCTGGAGCGAATTCGAGAAGGTCGCCGAGAAGCTGACCAAGACCAAGGGCGACAGCTACGAGCAGCTGGGCTTCATGCCGAACTACCACGGCTACGAGACGACCCCCATGCACTACGCCTCGCAGTGGGGCCCCACCTACTTCGATGCGGACGGCAAGTCCAACATCGCCAAGGACCCGGCGTTCTCGAAGATGCTGACCTTCCAGAAGGGCCTAGTCCACAAGCTGGGCGGCTTCACCAAGCTGGAGAAGTACCGCAACACCTTCGGTGACGAGTGGGGCGCCAAGCACCCCTTCCAGACCGGTCAGGTCGCCATGCAGCTGGACGGCGAGTGGCGGCTGGGCATGGCTCAGGACGCGAAGGTGAAGTTCGAGATCGGCACCGCGCCGCTGCCCGTCGCCGACGAGCAGGTCGCCGACTACGGCAAGGGCTATCTCTCCGGCACGATCATGGGCATCGCCTCCACGAGCAAGAAGCAGAACGCCGCGTGGGAGCTGGTGAGGTACATGACCACGGACACCGAGGCGGTGGTGGCCTTCGCCAACGGCATCCACAACGTGCCCTCCACGATCGAGGCGCTCAAGTCGCCGAACCTGAAGATCGACCCGGGCTTCAAGACCTTCATCGACATCGCGCAGCACCCGAAGTCCAACACCACGCCCGCCAACGTCGACGGCGGCGCGTACCAGGTGACCTTCCAGGACTTCGGCTACCAGTACGAGTCCGGAAAGGCGAACGACCTGAAGGCCGGTCTGGAAAAGACGGCCAAGCAGATCGACACCGACATCGCCAAGCAGAAGTAGCCGAGAAGAACAGTGGCTACGCACACGCTGCGGACGAAGCGCCGGCGTTCGGCGCTTCGAACGGCGGCTTTCATGTCACCGTGGCTGATCGGCTTCAGCGTCTTCTTCGCCTACCCGCTGATCTCGACCGTCTACTTCTCCTTCATGAAGTACGACGGCTTCCGGCCCCCCGTCTTCAACGGCCTGGACAACTGGACGTACGTCTTCAGCGAGTACCCGATGTTCTGGCCCGCCCTGCGCAACACGCTGTGGCTGGTGCTCGTGATGGTCACCTGCCGTGTCCTGTTCGGCCTCGGTGTCGGACTGCTCATCACCAAGATCAAGACGGGCGCCGGGGTCTTCAGGACCCTGTTCTATCTGCCGTATCTGGCCCCGCCGGTCGCGGCGACGCTCGCCTTCGTCTTTCTGCTCAACCCCGGTACGGGACCGGTCAATTCGATCCTCGACTCGATCGGGCTGCCGACCCCGGGCTGGTTCACCGACGCCGGCTGGTCCAAGCCCGCGCTCACCGCGCTCGCGCTCTGGGGCATCGGCGATCTGATGGTGATCTTCATGGCGGCGCTGCTCGATGTACCGAAGGAGCAGTACGAGGCGGCCGAGCTGGACGGCGCCTCGGCCTGGCAGCGCTTCCGCTTCGTCACCCTGCCGAACATCTCGCCGATCGTGATGTTCGCCGTGGTCACGGGTGTGATCCAGACGATGCAGTACTACACACAGCCGCTGGTGGCCGGAAAGGTCGCGTCCGGAATCATCGGCGGCAGCGGGCAGCAGTTCGAGCCCGGTTACCCCGAGAAGTCGACCCTGACACTGCCGCAGCTCGTCTACAACGTCGGCTTCCAGCGCTTCGACTACGGTGCCGCGGCCGTCATCGCGCTCGTCCTGTTCGTGCTCTCCATGGTCTTCACCGCGTTCCTGATGCGCAGGCGCGGCGGCCTCGTCCAGGTGGGTGACTGACCATCATGACCCAGATCCTCGACAAGCCCGTCCGGGCGGCAAGCATCGTCGGCGACGCCGAACGGACCGCACGCCGCAAGACGCTGCTGCACTGGATCGCCGTGCACTCCCTGGGTGTCGCGGCCGCGCTCTTCTTCGTGCTGCCGTTCGTCTTCGTCGTCCTCACCTCGCTGATGAGCGACCAGCAGGCACTTACCCGCGACCTCGTCCCGAAGACCTGGGAGTGGGACAACTACAGCCGCGTGCTGGACACTCCGGGCTTTGTGACCTGGTGGCGCAACACCCTGCTGTACGCGGGGCTCGGCACCGTGCTCACGGTGGTGTCCTCGATCCCGGTCGCGTACGCCCTCGCCAAGTTCCGCTTCCGCGGCCAGAGACTCGCGCTGATGCTCGTCATCTCGATGATGATGCTGCCGCCCCAGGTGGTCATCATCCCGATGTACTTGTTCTGGGCGAAGCAGCTCGACCTGGCGGGCACGCTGTGGCCGCTGATCATCCCGATGGCGTTCGGCGACGCGTTCTCGATCTTCCTGCTGCGCCAGTTCCTGCTCACCATCCCCAATGAGTATCTGGACGCGGCGAAGGTCGACGGCTGCAGCGAACTGCGCACCCTGCTCAAGGTGGTGCTGCCGATGGCCAGGCCGGGCATCGCCGCCGTAGCGCTCTTCCAGTTCTTCTACGCCTGGAACGACTACTTCGGCCCGCAGATCTACGCCTCGGAGAACCCGGCGGCCTGGACGCTGAGTTACGGCCTGGAGTCGTTCAAGGGCGCGCACCACACGGACTGGAATCTGACCATGGCCGCGACCGTCCTGGTCATGGCCCCCGTCATCCTCGTCTTCTTCTTTGCCCAGAAGGCATTCGTCGAGGGCGTCACACTGACCGGAGTGAAGGGCTAGAACCACATGAAGCTCGCAGTCGTGGGTGGCGGATCCACCTATACCCCTGAGTTGATCGACGGCTTCGCCCGGCTGAGGGACACCCTCCCGATCAGCGAACTGGTCCTCATCGACCCGGCGGCCGACCGGCTGGAGCTCGTCGGTGGTCTGGCGCGGCGGATCTTCGCCAGGCAGGGCCACGACGGGAAGATCGTCACCACCTCCGACGTCGACGCGGGCGTCGCGGACGCCGACGCGGTACTCCTTCAGCTGCGCGTCGGCGGTCAGGCGGCCCGCAACCAGGACGAGACCTGGCCGCTGGAGTGCGGCTGCGTCGGTCAGGAGACGACGGGCGCGGGCGGCCTCGCCAAGGCGCTGCGCACGGTCCCCGTCGTCCTCGACATCGCCGAGCGGGTGCGGCGTACCAACCCGGACGCCTGGATCATCGACTTCACCAATCCGGTGGGCATCGTGACCAGGGCGCTGCTTCAGGCCGGCCACAAGGCCGTGGGCCTGTGCAATGTCGCCATCGGCTTCCAGCGCAGGTTCGCGGCCCTCCTTGACGTCGCCGCCGCCGACGTCCACTTGAACCATGTGGGCCTCAACCACCTGACGTGGGAGACGGGGGTGCGACTCGGCGGCCCGGAGGGCGCGGACGTACTGCCGAAGCTGCTGGCCGAGCACGTCGACGCGATCGCCGACGATCTGCGTCTGCCGCGTGGGGTGCTCGACCGGCTCGGCGTCGTCCCCTCGTACTACCTACGCTACTTCTACGCGCACGACGAGGTCGTACGGGAAATGAGGACCAAGCCTTCACGAGCCGCCGAGGTCGCGGCGATGGAGAAGCAGCTGCTCAAGATGTACGGCGACCCGGCGCTCGACACCAAGCCGGAGCTGCTGGCCAAGCGTGGCGGCGCCTTCTACTCGGAGGCGGCCGTGGATCTCGCGGCCTCCCTCATCGGCGGGGGCGGCAGCCCGTACCAGGTCGTCAACACCGTCAACAACGGCACCCTGTCCTTCCTCCCCGACGACGCGGTGATCGAGGTGCAGGCCACCGTCGGCGCGCAGGGCGCGACCCCGCTGCCCGTGCCCGAGCTCGACCCGCTGTACGCCGGGCTGATCACCCATGTCACGGCGTACGAGGACCTGGCCCTGGAGGCTGCCCTGCGCGGCGGCCGCGACCGTGTCTTCAAGGCGCTGCTGTCTCATCCCCTGATCGGCCAGTACGAGTACGCCGATGCGCTCACCGACAAGCTGATCGCGCACAACCAGGAGCACCTCGCGTGGGCCTGAACGCACGTCGGCCCGCGGAGACGAACGTGCTCGCCATCGACGCGGGCAACAGCAAGACCGATGTGGCCGTGATCGGTCGGGATGGCGCCGTGCTCGGTGCCGCGCGCGGTGGTGGCTTCCAGCCGCCACGGGTCGGCGTGGAGGCGGCGATCGACGCCCTCGCCGAAGTGGTCGGCCGGGCACTGGCCGAGGCGGACGTGACGGGCGTCGCGCATGTTTCGGCCTGCCTGGCCAACGCCGATCTTCCGGTGGAGGAACGGGAGTTGGCCGAGGCAGTGCAGCGGCGCGGCTGGGGGCGTACGACCGAAGTCCGCAACGACACCTTCGCGATCCTGCGCGCCGGTGTCGACGAGCCGCGCGGTGTCGCGGTGGTGTGCGGCGCGGGAATCAACTGCGTCGGCATGCTGCCGGACGGCCGCACCGCGCGCTTCCCGGCGATCGGCAAGATCTCCGGGGACTGGGGCGGAGGCGCGGGGCTCGCGGAGGAGGCGCTGTGGTTCGCGGCGCGGGCGGAGGACGGGCGGGGCGAGCCGACGGCCCTGGCCCGTACGCTGCCCGCGCACTTCGGACTCGACTCGATGTACGCCCTGATAGAGGCACTGCACCTGGAGCACATCCCCTCGGGGCGCAGGCACGAGCTGACTCCGGTCCTCTTCACGACCAGCGCGGAGGGCGACCCGGTGGCCCGCTCGCTGGTGCACCGGCTGGCACAGGAGGTCGTCGCGCTGTCCACGGTGGCGATGGCCCGGCTGGATCTCCTGGACGAGGAGGTGCCGGTGCTGCTGGGCGGCAGTGTGCTGGCGGCCCGGCATCCGGAACTGGACGAGCAGATCGGCGCCTTGCTGGCGGCCAGGGCTCCGAAGGCGGTCGTCGAGGTGGTGACGGCCCCACCGGTGCTCGGCGCGGCTCTGCTGGGGCTCGACCATGTGGGGGCGCCACCACAGGCCCGTGCCCGGCTGCGCGGGTACTACGCGTAGCCCAGGGTCAATTTACGTGTGGCGCAGGGTCAATTGGGGAGCGCTGTCCTCACTCGCCGGACGGGTTTGAACTCATGCCCGTCCGGCACCCGTGTCCACCCCTCGCCAATGGGAACCGATCGAGGTCGGGGGGCGTATTCATGGTGGGGAGACCGGTCTGGCAGGATCCTGGATGGCTGCGATGGGAACAAGATCCAGTCAATCCTGGTGTGAATGTCGGTCACTCCGGCCATACTGCTGGCCGGGAGCAGTCTCCCGACCCGCCGGGGGGCGGGCCGACGTCAGGGACCGAGGGGGAGGTCACGTGACATACCCGCCGAATGTGCGCACCGCGCCCCAGTCGGCTCCGGGGCATGCGCCCGCACAGCCACCGGCCCGGCCGGCCATCCAGCCGCCCGCACACCGCGGCGCCTGGGCCGTGGGCAAGGAGCGACTGCGCACCGCGGCGACGACCGAGCCGGGGCGGCTGCAGATCATCGGGGCCGTTCTGGCCGCGCTGGTCGTGGCCTTCGGCGCGGTCACCGCGTTCGAGATCTCCGACCGCGCTTCCGCGGCCGACGATGTGGTGAGCCGCAGTCAGCCGCTGAGCGCGGACGCCGCGTCCATCCACCGCTCGCTGGCCGACGCGGACGCGGCGGCCGCCAATGGCTTCCTCGCGGGCGCCGAAGAGCCCCGCGCGATCCATGAGCGGTACGAGAAGGACATCACGGCCGCGTCCAGGCTGCTCGTCAGCGCCGCGGCGAACACCGACAGTTCGACCGAGTCGGGCCGCCAGATTGCCGCGCTCAACGAGCAGCTGCCCCGCTACACGGGCCTGATCGAGCGCGCCCGTGCCAACAACCGGCAGGGCCTTCCGCTCGGCGGCGCCTATCTGCGCTACGCCAACCTGAAAATGTCGAACGAGCTGCTGCCCGCGGCCGACAAGCTCTACCAGGCGGAGACGAAGCGCCTCGGTGAGGACAACGACGACGCGCGCGACTGGCCGTTCGTCTCGTTCGGACTCGGTGTGCTGGTGCTCGGAGCGCTCGTCTGGGCCCAGCGGCGCAACTACCGGCGGACGAACCGGATGTTCAACCACGGGCTGCTCGCCGCCACGGCCGCGTCGACGGTCGTCGTGCTCTGGCTGATCGTGGGGCACTCGGTGGCCCGTGCCGAGCTGAACAACGCCATGGAGCGCGGCCAGGAGTCCCTGAAGGCCCTCAACAGCTCACGGGTGCAGGCGCTGCAGGCCCGTGCCAACGAGAATCTGGCGGTCGTCTCCCGGGGCGCGGTCCTCACCCCGGACGGGAAGAACGACCAGTACGAATTCAATTACACGAACCGGATGGACGCCGTCGGTGTCACGCTGACGTCGGCGAAGGACCTGGCCGACGACTCCGAGGGGCGCGATCCCGTCGCGGACGCCACCAACGCCGTCGCCGAGTGGCGCACCCGCCACAAGAAGGCGCGTGCCACCGACAACGGCGGCGACTACGACAGCGCGCTGCAGCAGATCATCGGCCCGAAGGCCTCGACGGGCCAGTCGTTCGACACGGTGGACGCGGCGCTGCGCAGGGCGATCGACCATGAGCAGCGGGAGTTCACGGCGTCGGCGACGTCCGGGCGCGGCGCGCTGGACGGGCTGCCGGTCGGCGCCGCCGCGCTGGCCGTGCTCGGCGCGGCAGGAGCCGTACTCGGCATCAACCGCAGGCTTTCGGAGTACCGGTGACAGGGGGCGCCATGAGGGACGTGAGGAGCAGGATCCGCGGCTGGGAGGGCGTCGCGGGGATGGCCGCGGCCTGCGCGCTGACCGCCGCCGTCACACTGCTGCCGCTGGCCAGAGGCACGCAGGAGCCCGGCGCCGAGCCGGCCACGCAGGGCGTGGCCTCCGTCGTGCCCGCCAAGGAGGACAGCTGCACCACCCCCGAGGCCTCGCTGCCGTCGTCGACCGCCGGCGGACCGACCATCGACGCGATCGTGCAGCGCGGCAAGCTGATCGTCGGCGTCGACCAGAACAGCTACCGCTGGGGTTACCGCAATCCCGCCACCGGCGGCCTCGAAGGCTTCGACATCGACCTCGCCCGGGCCATCGCCAAGGACATCCTCGGCAGGCCCGACGCCATCATCTTCCGCGCCATCCCGACCAACCAGCGCATACCCGCCCTGAACAACGGCACGGTGGACATCGTCGTCCGTACGATGACGATCAACTGTGCCCGGATCAAGCAGGTCGCGTTCTCCACGGCGTACTTCCAGACCGGCCAGCAGGTGCTCGCCCCGAAGGGGTCGTCGATCACCGGTTACGACAAGTCGCTGTCCGGGAAGAAGGTCTGCTCGGCCGAGGGCTCGACGGCCTACGAGGCACTGGAGAAGAACTCGTTCGGGGCGACGTTCAAGGACTCGCACGACGGGCAGGCATCGGACGAGGACCAGCTCACCGTGCCCAATCAGCTCGACTGCCTGGTGCGGCTGCAGCTGGGCCTCGTCGACGCCGTCGTCACGGACGCGGCCCTCGCGGCGGGCCAGGCCGCTCAGGACCCGGCGGTCGCGCTGAAGGGCGGCAAGCCCTTCACCACCGAGTTCTACGGCGTCGCCACCAAGCTCGGCAACGACGACCTGGTGCGCCGGGTGAACAGCGTGCTCGACGACTACCGCAAGGGCCCGTGGACGGAGGCGTACAACAAGTGGCTGGTGGCCGATCTGCCCGGGATACCCGGGCCGCCCGCGCCGAAGTACCGCACCGGCTGAAGCCGGACAACGAACAACTAGTGCTGCAGGAAAGCTAGTCCGGCAAGGAAGAGCGGAGAGGTGATCGATGGGCGCGGCGGGACCCTCCCCCAGCTTCGCGGCGGGACCCCCAGGACCGGTGATGGACCGGGACGAGGTGGACCGTGCTCTGGCGCGCCTCGGCGCCGAGCACGAAGCGATCGAGACGTCGCTCCTCGCCCTCCAGGACCATGCGGGCCGCCGGCTCCTCGAAGGCGCCGAGCTCACGGGCGTCACCAAGGACCGCTGGGCCTCCGCCGAGCAGGCGATCACCCTGCTGTGGGGGTACTTCGACGCGTACGCCGCCGCCCTGAACGACACCCGTGAGCTGCGTTCCCGCCGTCGCTGGCCCAGCCGTGAGGACCTGGTGGAGCTGACCGAGCGGCTGCGCGGCCGCAGCGTCACGGTCGCGGGCACCGCCACCCACACCGCGCCGTCGATCACCGGACCCGCCAAGCTCTCCGAGCAGTTCACGCTCGAAGAGCTGGTCGCCCGGATGAACGAGCTGTACGCGAGCTCGCTGGACATGGTCGTCACGGCCGACTCGGTGTGGTCGGCGCTGCCCGCCCGCATAGATCTGCTCTCCGCCGAACTGCAGCGGACCCGATCGCTCGCGCACTCCGTCGGCGTACGGCCAGGCGAGCACCCGGCCGGCGACGAGCTGGAGGCGATCACCCATGAGCTGTCCACGCTGCGTGCCCAGGTGATCTCCGATCCGCTCGCCTTCTGGCGGCCCGCGCCCAGCAGTTCGGCCCCGGGCGGCGGACGGCCCGACACCGACCGCTACGACCGGGCGGCCCGCGCCCTTGAGGACATCCGCCGTGAGATCGAGGCGGTGCTCCAGGTCCGGCAGGACTCCGAGGAGCGGCTGCTGCGGCTGCGCGACGTCCTGTCGCGCGCCGACCGGACGCTGACCGAGGCACGGTCCGCGCGCGGCGAGGTGCTCGCGAAGATCGCGGCCTCCGAGGTGCCCGCGGTCAGCGGCCCGCCGACCGCGCTGCAGGAGCGGCTCGCCACGGCGGCCGAGTACCGCAGGCACTCCCAGTGGCACCGGCTCTCGCCGCTGCTCGAATCGCTGGAGCGCGAGGCCGAGGACGAACTGATGCGCGCCCGCGAGTCGTTGACGGCCGTGACCGCGCCGCTCGCGGTCCGCGCGGAGCTGCGCGGCCGCCTCGACGCGTACAAGGCGAAGGTGGCCCGGCACGGCATGGCGGAGGACCCGCTGCTGATCGAGCGGTACGACGCGGCCCGCCGGATGCTGTGGAGCGCGCCGTGCGATCTGCGCGTCGCCGAACAGGCGGTGCTGCGCTATCAGCAGGCCGCCGCCGAAGTACTGGTCCCGCGCCAGGCCGGACCGGCCGGGCCCCAGGACCGCAGGGGGGATTCATGAGCGAGAACAACAAGTGCCAGCGCCCCGACTGCGAGGGCGGTTACGAGGACATGGGCGGCGGTGAGCTGTACTGCGACACCTGCGGGCTCGCTCCCGTCGTCTCGTCGAACGGCATGGTGTCCTCGCAGCCCACCGGCATCACGGGCGGCGGCAGGGACTCCGGCTCGGCGCGCAGTTCACGCTCCTCGCGGGCCTCTTCGCGCTCGTCGACCTCGCGGCGTTCCGTCTCGGGGCGGCTTTCGCGCTCGCTGACCGGGAGCAGCACCTCGACCCGGTCGGTCTCGGTGCGCAGCTCCGGCACTTCCACAGGCGCGTCCGGCCGTAACCGGCTGGGTGCGGGCCTGGTCACCGTGCCGCAGGTGCCGCGCCCCGACCCGCGCACCGCGGTGATGGAGAACCCCGAGGTTCCCGAGCGCAAGCGGTTCTGCTCGCGCTCCGACTGCGGGGCACCGGTGGGCCGTTCGCGCGGTGAGCGTCCCGGGCGTACGGAAGGTTTCTGCACCAAGTGCGGCCACCCGTATTCGTTCGTGCCCAAGCTCGCCGACGGCGACATCGTGCACGGGCAGTACGAAGTGGTGGGCTGCCTCGCCCACGGCGGCCTGGGCTGGGTCTATCTGGCGGTGGACCGCGCGGTCTCCGACCGGTGGGTGGTGCTCAAGGGCCTGCTGGACACGGGCGACCAGGACGCCATGGCCGCGGCGATCTCGGAGCGCCGCTTCCTCGCGGAGATCGAGCACTCCAACATCGTCCGGATCTACAACTTCGTGGAGCATCTCGACCAGCGCACGGGCTCGCTCGACGGCTACATCGTCATGGAGTACGTCGGCGGCAAGTCGCTGAAGGAGATCGCCAACGAGCGGCGCGACACGGCGGGCAAGCGCGATCCGCTGCCGGTCGAACAGGCGTGTGCGTACGGCATCGAGGCGCTGGAGGCCCTCGGGCATCTGCACAGCCGGAACCTGCTGTACTGCGACTTCAAGGTCGACAACGCCATCCAGCAGCAGGACCAGCTCAAGCTCATCGACATGGGCGCGGTCCGCAGGATGGACGACGACGAGTCCGCGATCTACGGCACGGTCGGCTACCAGGCCCCGGAGGTCGCCGAGGTCGGCCCTTCGGTCGCCTCCGACCTGTACACCGTGGCGCGCACGCTGGCGGTGCTGACCTTCGACTTCCAGGGCTACACGAACGTGTTCGTGGACTCCCTTCCGGACCCGGAGAACATCAAGGTCTTCCAGACGTACGAGTCCTTCTACCGGCTGCTGGTGCGGGCGACGGACCCGGACCCGGCGCGGCGGTTCGCCTCGGCGCAGGAGATGGCGGAGCAGCTGACGGGGGTGCTCAGGGAGGTCGTCGCGATCCAGACGGGCCGCCCGCGGCCCTCGCTGTCGACGACGTTCGGGCCCGAACTGCGGGTCACGGACACGCAGTTGTTCGCGGAGCTGACGGGAGACGTTTCGCAGCTGGGCGGGCGTGCGGCGGCGGCTTGGGGCCGTGGGCGCGGGCGCGGTAGGCAGTCGGCGGCAGCGAACGGCTCGGTGGGCACGGGTCCTGCGGTGGTGGGCGGCTCAGCCCCGTTGGGTGCGGGCGGCGCGCTGGTCCCGGGGGCTCGTGTGGGCGAAGGCGCGCCCCAACTGGGCGTCTCGGGCGCCGGATACGGCAACGGCGGGCCCGGCCACCTGGGCGGGACGCCCGCACCGGTTGCCGGGATCGCTGGCGGAGGGGCCGCAGGTGTCTACCCTCTCGCGCCTCATCTCGCCACGCTCGACACCCGCGCGACCTCACTCGCCCTGCCCGTGCCGCGCGTCGACCCGAACGACCCCAACGCCGGTTTCCTCGCCGGCCTCATGGCCTCGGCCCCCGCCGAGCTGATCGCCGCGCTGCACTCCACGTCCGCCGCCTCCCCGGAGACCCGGCTGCGTGAGCTGCGCGCCCGCCTGGAGATGGGCGAACTGGACTCCGCGAGCAAGGCGCTCGCGACCCTGGAGGGCCAGCACCCCGACGACTGGCGGGTCGTCTGGTACCGCGGTCTCACCTCCCTGGTGACCGGGGAGAACGAGGTCGCGGCGCTCTCCTTCGACGCGATCTACGACGCGTTCCCCGGCGAGCCCGCGCCCAAGCTCGCGCTGGGCGTCTGCGCCGAGGTGCTCGGTCAGCTGGACAACGCCGCTGAGTACTACCGCCTGGTGTGGACGACCGACCCGAGCTATGTCAGCGCCGCCTTCGGCCTCGCGCGGGTGCAGCTCGCGGCGGGCGACCGGGCCGGAGCCGTACGGACTCTGGAGTCGGTGCCGGAGGCGTCGATCCACTACACGGCGGCCCGCGTGGCCGCCGTGCGGGCGAGGCTGCGGCGACGCGCCGTGCACGAGCCGCTGATCGGCGACCTGTTGGCCGCCGCCGCGCAGGTGGACGGCCTGAAGGACTTCGGTCTGGACGCGGTACGCCGCGAACAGTTGTCGACAGAAGTACTCGGCACGGCCCTGGACTGGGTACTCTCCGGTAGTCCCGGAGCCCCTCCGTCCGTACAGAACGCGCCGAGCGCACCGCACGCGGCGGCGCAGAGCACGCCGACCGTGCTGCTCGGCAGTGAACTGGACGAGCGCGGACTGCGCTTCGGGCTGGAACGCTCCTACCGGGTACTCGCCCGGCTCGCCCAGCGCGGCGAGGAGCGGATCGACCTGGTGGAGCGGGCCAACCGCTTCCGCCCCCGGACGTGGGTGTGATTGATGGCCTCGCAGATGCACCAGCCGGCCGCGGGGTCGACCTGCCCAAGCTGCGACGAGCCGCTGGAGACGGGTGACCTCTTCTGCGGCGCGTGCGGATACGACCTCTCGGCCGTACCCGAGCAGCCGGACGACCACCCGACCATCGCCATCGGTACGGGGGTCCAGTGGCCGACGGCCACCGGCACGGACAGTGCGGGTACCCCGGCGCCCACGCACCGGCCCGGCGATCTGCCGGGCACGGACTCGGGCGGCGGCCCGCTGGCCGCCCCGGCGGCCGTACGGTACGACAACCGGCCGGGCCGTGAGGCCTCGCCCGATGTCCCCGTCGTCCCTGTCCAAGCCACCTCGCCCAACACCGCCCCCAACGCCGCGCCGAGCGCCGCGCCGAGCGTCTCACCCAGTGGCGACTTCGAGCTGCCCGCACCCGAGGCGGCCCCCGCCGGCGCCACCGACCCGCGCGCCGCGGACCCCGTCACTGCCCCGTCCGGGACCAAGCTCTGCGTGGCCTGCCGCGCCGGCCATGTCGACACCGACGGCTACTGCGAGAACTGCGGGCACGCCCAGCCCCGCGAACGCGACCACATGGAGCGTGAGCTCGGCTCGGTCGCCGCGGTCAGCGACCGCGGACTGCGCCACCACCGCAACGAGGACTCGTTCGCGGTCTCCTCCACGGCTCTGCCCGACGGCTCACCGGCCGTCGTCGCGATCGTCTGCGACGGAGTGTCGTCGGCGACCCGCCCCGACGAGGCCTCCGAGGCCGCGGCGAGTGCCGCCAACGAGCTGCTGCTGGAGACCCTGCCGCGCGGCACGCACCCCCAGCAGGCCATGCACGAGGCGATCGTCGCAGCCGCGGACGCGGTCAACTCCCTTGCCACCGACCCCGGTGAGGGCGAGGCGATGGAGCACGACCCGCACCGCCACCAGAACGCGCCCGCGTGCACGATCGTCGGCGCGGTCGCGGCCGGCGGCCTGCTGGTCGTCGGCTGGGTCGGCGACAGCCGGGCGTACTGGGTGCCCGACGACCGCAGCGGCCCGCCCGCCCGGCTCACCGAGGACGACTCCTGGGCCGCCCAGATGGTGGCGGCGGGCCTGATGAGCGAGGCCGAGGCGTACGCGGACGAGCGCGCCCACGCCATCACGGGCTGGCTGGGAGCTGACGCGTACGAACTGGAGCCGCACACCGCGTCCTTCAAGCCGGACCGTTCCGGTGTGGTCGTGGTCTGCACGGACGGCCTGTGGAACTACGCCGAGGGCGCCGAGGACATGGCCCGGGCGATCCCCGCCGATGCCGCGGACCGGCCGCTGCACAGTGCGCAGGTTCTGGTCGGTCATGCCCTGGACGGCGGGGGCCACGACAACGTAACAGTGGCCGTCCTGCCGTTCGCCGTGCCGCAGCAAGGGGCAGGATCGGCCTACAACAAGGCTTGAGCCCCCTTTTGTCCGCGGCTTGCGGACCGTCATGCCGTTTCTCGCTGACCGATTCTGACCAACTCTGCCCGAGCGGAGCCTCAAGGAGCCGATTCAGATGGCTGTTTTCTCCAAGTCCCAGGTGCCGCAGTTCTCCGTCGAGGTGTACCAGAACGCATACCTGCCCGAGGGCGGCCGCGAGGTGAACGCGATCGTCACCGTCACCTCCACCGGAGGCGGCACCAGGGGCGGGGCTCCGCTCACGGGCGCCACGCCCTCCCCCACCGCCATACCGGGGCAGACGCCGAGCGCGGCCGTTGTGATCATGGTCGACTGTTCCGGCTCGATGGACTACCCGCCGACCAAGATGCGCAATGCCCGTGATGCCACGGCCGCCGCCATCGACACCCTGCGCGACGGCGTCGCGTTCGCGGTGGTCGCTGGCACGCATGTGGCCGCCGAGGTCTTCCCCGGCGACGGAAAGCTCGCCGTCGCCGATCCGGCGACCCGCGCCCGGGCCAAGGACGCACTGCGGCGTCTCACCGCGGGCGGCGGCACCGCGATCGGCACCTGGCTGCGGCTGGCCGACCGGCTGTTCGCCACCTCCGATGTCGCGATCAGGCACGGCATCCTGCTCACCGACGGCCGTAACGAGCACGAGGCGCCGGAGGATCTGCGGGCCACGCTCGACGCGGTCGGGGGCCGCTTCACGTGCGACGCCCGCGGCGTCGGGACCGACTGGGAGGTCAAGGAGGTCACCGGTATCGCCTCCGCGCTGCTCGGCACGGCGGACATCGTCGCGAACCCGGCGGAGCTGGCCACGGACTTCACGAGCATGATGGAGAACGCGATGGGCAAGGAGGTCGCGGACGTGGCGCTGCGGCTGTGGACACCCGTCGGCGTGGAGATCAAGTTCATCAAGCAGGTGGCGCCGACGGTCGAGGAGCTGACCGGGCGGCGCACGGAGGCGGGTCCGCGGGCCGGGGACTACCCCACGGGATCCTGGGGCGACGAGTCCCGCGACTATCACGTGTGCGTCCAGGTGCCGGAGGCGGGCATCGGCCAGGAGATGCTCGCCGCCCGCGTCTCGCTGATCATTCCGGCCGCGGACGGCGGCGCTCCGCAGGTGCTCTCGCAGGGTCTCGTACGCGCGGTGTGGACGGACGACATGGTGGCGTCCACCTCGATCAACCCGCAGGTCGCGCACTACACGGGTCAGGCCGAACTGGCACAAGTCATCCAACAGGGGCTGGATGCCCGCAAGTCGGGCGACATCGACGGCGCGACCGCGAAGCTCGGCCGCGCGGTGCAGCTCGCGGCTGACTCGGGGAACGAGGACACTGCGAAACTGCTTTCGAAGGTGGTGGACGTCGTCGATGCGGCGACGGGTACTGTGCGACTGAAGGCGAAGGTCGCGGAGGCGGACGAGATGACCCTCGAAACGCGCTCCACCAAGACGGTTCGTGTGAAGAAGTAGCCAGCAGAAGCACCCAGATTGACCGATGTGAAACGGCCCCCGGGCCGGACGAGGAGAGGGGGAAGCGCCGACATGCCGACCTGCCCGAACGGACACCAGTCGGGTTCCGACGACTGGTGCGAGGTCTGTGGCCACCGCATGGCCGGTCCTGGCGCTCCCGCGGGTGCCGTGCCGCCGCCTCCACCACCACCGCCGCCGCCGGCCTACGGCTACCCCGGCCCGGGTCCCGGCTCCGGCGACCCGAACGCCACCGCCCAGGCCGAGCTCTGCCCGCAGTGCCGCACCCCGCGCGAGGCCATGGCCCCCTTCTGCGAGGAGTGCCGGTACAACTTCCTCACGCACACGGCGACCTCGTACACCCCACTGGCTCCGCCCCCGCAGCCGGTCGGCGGGCTGAACCTGCCGCCGGGCTTCCAGGCGCAGCCGGCGCCCGCGCCGCAGCAGCAGCACCCCAGTCCGCAGCAGCACGACCCGTACGAGTACCAGAGCTCGCGGCCCTCGCAGATGAACCGGCCCGCCGAGCCGCTGATGAACGAGCCGCCGTCGCAGCAGCAGCCGCCGCAGGGCTTCCAGCAGCAGGGGCCGCCGCCTGTGCCGCAGGCGTTCCAGCAGCAGCCGGGCCCGCCGGCGCCGCCCGCGTATCAGCAGCCCGCAACTCCCGCGCCGCCGGGGCACCAGCAGACGGGCGGCGGGGACGACTGGATGCTGCCTCCGCCCTCGCAGGCGCAGGCGCCGCAGCAGACGCAGGCACCGCAGCAGACGCACCCGTTCCAGCAGCAGCAGCCGATGCAGCCGCAGTACACCCAGCAGCCCGGCCCGCCGCAGGGTCAGCAGGCTCCGCCCCCGTACCAGCAGGCCGCACCCGCGGGCTGGACGGCCGTCATCGCGCCCGACCGTGAGTACTTCCTGGCGATGATGCAGCGCAGCGGCCCGGACGCGAGCGGCCTCAACCTGCCCGCGTACTCCCCCGAGCAGCAGCTCCCGCTCGTCGGCAACCAGATCACCATCGGCCGCCGCCGGCACTCCACCGGCGAGTCCCCCGACATCGATCTCTCGGTGCCTCCGGAGGACCCGGGTGTCTCGCACCAGCACGCGGTGCTGGTGCAGCAGCCCGACGGCTCGTGGGCGGTCGTCGACCAGAACTCCACCAACGGCACCACGCTCAACGGCGCCGAGGACCCGATCCAGCCCTATGTCCCGATCCCGCTGAACGACGGCGACCGGGTCCATGTCGGAGCCTGGACGACGATCACGATCCGCCGGGGCTAAGCCTGGCGTGTGGGACGCCCGAGGGGCCAGGCGTACGGCCCCTCGGGGTCGTCCAGCCAGGCCCACTGGTGGTGTCCGCTGACCGTGACCCCGAAGCGGTCCCGCTGCGGGCGCCGCTCCCGCTCCCACAGCGACAATGCCTCGTGCGGGTCGAGGCTGCCCGAGGTCAGCGTCAGCAGGAAACGGAACAGCTCGTTCTCGATCGCGCGCCTGGGCAGCCCGCCGGTGTGCCCCTCCCGTGCGGCGGAGCCGCCGCGCAGCGGCACGAAGTAGGCGGCCGTCCGCAGAAAGCGCCCCTCCGCGGTGCGGCCGCGGCTGTCGTCGTGCACCCGCAGGGCGATCAGACCGGTGGACAGCGGCGCCAGGATCCGCGCCCCCGGCCTGCACTGCGGCAGCCAGTCGAAGGGAACGGACGGCAGGGTGCAGGTCGCGATGATGCGGTCGAAGGGTGCGCGTTCGGGGCAGCCGCGCGCGCCGTCGCCGGTGATCACGGCCGGGTGGTAGCCCGCGGCGGCCAGATGCGAGCGTGCCGACTCGGTGATCTCCGGGTCCACGTCGATGGTCGTCACCAGCTCGTCGCCGAGCCGGTGGGCGAGCAGGGCGGCGTTGTAGCCGGTGCCCGCGCCGATCTCCAGAACGGCATCCCCGTCGCGTACCTCCAGCTCATCGAGCATGCGCGCCATCAGCGAGGGCTGGCTGCTGGAGGAGATCAGCTGCCCGTCGCGCACCCGCGTAGCGAGCGGCCCGTCGGCATAGGCGCCCCGCAGCCAGCGGGCCCGCCGCTGCGGATCGGGGTCCTCGCACCACAGCCGCTCGTACGCGCCCTTGCCGACGCCGTCGCTCGGGGCGTATCCCCGGCTCACGAAGTAGTACGGCACGAACAGATGCCGCGGCACGTCCTCCAACGCCGCCCGCCAGGCCGGATCGGTCAGCCCTCCGTCGGCCATGATCGTCCGTACCATCGAGCGCCGTGCCTCGGCCGCGGGCTCGGCGAACCGTTCAAGCTCCGTACCCATGCCTCCACTCTCCTGCGCGGCCGCCGCCGAGGCGAGCACCCGATCGTGGACGGGTCCTAGGGCCTGCGTCCTCGGCCGGTGCGTCTGAGACCATGGAGGGGTGACTGAGATTCCGCGCGGCACCCTTGAGGAGCAGACGTTCTACGAGCAGATCGGTGGCGAGGAGACCTTCCGGCGTCTCGTCCACCGTTTCTACGAGGGCGTTGCCGAGGACCCGCTGCTGCGGCCGATGTACCCGGAGGAGGATCTGGGTCCGGCCGAGGAGCGGCTCACGCTGTTCCTGATCCAGTACTGGGGCGGGCCCCGCACCTACAGCGACAACCGCGGCCACCCGCGGCTGCGGATGCGGCACGCGCCCTTCACCGTCGACCGGGCCGCACACGACGCCTGGCTGAAGCACATGCGTACGGCCGTGGACGAGCTCGGGCTCTCCGAGGCGCACCAGCGGCAGCTGTGGGACTACCTCACCTATGCCGCGGCCTCGATGGTGAACGCGGCCGACTAGCGGAGCGCAGCAGCGGGTGTCAGCCGTGGCGGGTGGGCGTGACCGTCAGTCCGCCGAGGCCATTGGTGCGTACGACGATCGACCCGAAGGGCGTACGCAGCCTGAGCCAGGCCCCCGTGGACAGCAGGGCGACCGGAACTCCCGGGCGCAGAAAGCCGAGCGACTGGGCGGCGTGCACGGCACGCAGGGGCAGCCCGGTGGTGCCGACGGTGCGCGACCAGATGTCGCGGCCGATCCGGTCCCGTTCGGCGCGGGTGCGGCGCGCGGCGGGCAACTGCTCGTCGCGGGTGCGGAATTCGGCGACCGCGGCGGCGACGGCTCCGCGCATCGCGGTCACTTCGGGTAGTCCGGCGAGCTCCTGCCAGCCGCCGCGCGGAGGCAGCACCCCCGCCCACGGCGGCCCGGTGACGGGCGCGGGGACGGTGAACTCCGCGCCGCCCTCACCGCCCAGGGACTCCAGAAGCTCCCCCGCCGAGACGGTGACATCCAGCTCGACGGGGTCGTCGAGTCGTGCCGTACGGATCGCGAGCACCTCGAAGGAGGGCGGGCGCCCGAAAACGGCGAGCGCGCCACCACCGGCCTGAAGGCGGACGGCGGCGGCGCGGTCGTAGTGGATCAGCCGGGCGAGGAAGGCGGCGAGATCCTCCGCCTCCCTCGCGTCGGCGAAGTGCAGACTCTGCACGGGCACGCTCATGCGGCGAGAGCACCCTCGCCCGCGTCGTCCAGGTACTTGAGGAGGAAGGACTTCTCCTCCGTGCTGATCCGGCGCGGACGCTCGGCGGCGAGGTCGTAGGGCACGACGACGGTCGAGGCCCGCACATAGACCTGCGAAGGGCCCTCCGCGTCCTTGACCTCGTAAGCGATGGTCAGCGACGCCGCACCTATCTTCGTCACCCACGACTCGATGATCACCGGCTCGTGCCGGTGGACCAGCGGTCGCTTGTACTCGATCTCGTGGCGGGCCACGACGGACCCGCCGGAGAACGACGGCGACCCGTCCCCCGGCGCCAGCCGGAACATGAAGTCGATACGCGCTTCCTCCAGATACCGGAGGAAGACGACGTTGTTGACATGCCCGAAGGCGTCCATGTCCGACCAGCGGAGGGGGCAGCGGTAGATGTGCCGGGCCATAGGTGAACCTCAGCCCCGGGTGAGCTTCTTGTAGGTGGCACGGTGCGGACGGGCCGCGTCCGGGCCGAGGCGCTCGACCTTGTTCTTCTCGTACGAATCGAAGTTGCCCTCGAACCAGAACCACTTGGAGTCGCCCTCGTACGCCAGGATGTGCGTGGCGACGCGGTCGAGGAACCAGCGGTCGTGGGAGACGACCACGGCCGCACCGGGGAACTCGAGCAGGGCGTTCTCCAGGGAGGAGAGCGTCTCGACGTCGAGGTCGTTGGTGGGCTCGTCGAGGAGCAGCAGGTTGCCGCCCTGTTTGAGGGTCAGCGCCAGGTTGAGGCGGTTGCGCTCACCGCCGGACAGGACACCGGCCGGCTTCTGCTGGTCCGGGCCCTTGAAGCCGAACGCCGAGACATAGGCGCGGGACGGCATCTCGACCTGGCCGACGTTGATGTAGTCGAGCTCGTCGGAGACAACGGCCCACAGGGTCTTCTTGGGGTCGATGTTGGCGCGGCTCTGGTCGACGTAGGAGATCTTGACGGTCTCGCCGACCTTGATCACACCGGAGTCGGCCTCTTCCAGACCCTGGATCATCTTGAAGAGTGTGGTCTTGCCGGCGCCGTTGGGGCCGATGACGCCGACGATGCCGTTACGCGGCAGGGTGAAGCTCAGGTCGTCGATCAGGACCTTGTCGCCGAAAGCCTTGGTGAGGTTCTCGACCTCGACGACGACGGAGCCCAGACGCGGGCCCGGCGGGATCTGGATCTCCTCGAAGTCCAGCTTCCGCATCTTGTCGGCCTCGGCTGCCATCTCCTCGTAACGGGCCAGACGGGCCTTGGACTTGGCCTGCCGCCCCTTCGCGTTGGAGCGGACCCACTCGAGCTCTTCCTTCAGACGCTTCTGGCGCTTCGCGTCCTTGGCGCCCTCGACCTTGAGGCGGGAGGCCTTGTTCTCCAGGTAGGTGGAGTAGTTGCCCTCGTAGGGGTGGGCGCGGCCGCGGTCGAGCTCGAGGATCCACTCGGCGACGTTGTCGAGGAAGTACCGGTCGTGGGTGATGGCGACGACGGTGCCGGGGTACTTGGCGAGGTGCGCCTCCAGCCACTGCACGGACTCGGCGTCCAGGTGGTTGGTGGGCTCGTCGAGGAGCAGCAGGTCGGGGGCTTCGAGCAGCAGCTTGCACAGGGCGACGCGGCGCTTCTCACCACCGGAGAGGGTGGTGACGGGCCAGTCCCCGGGCGGGCAGCCGAGCGCGTCCATGGCCTGCTCGAGCTGGGCGTCGAGGTCCCAGGCGTTGGCGTGGTCGAGCTCCTCCTGGAGCTTGCCCATCTCTTCCATCAGCGCGTCGGTGTACTCGGTCGCCATCTGCTCGGCGATCTCGTTGAACCGGTCGAGCTTGCCCTTGATCGCGGCAACGCCGTCCTCGACGTTCTCCAGAACCGTCTTGGACTCGTCCAGCGGCGGCTCCTGCAGCAGGATGCCGACGGTGTAGCCGGGCGAGAGGAACGCGTCACCGTTGGAGGGCTGCTCCAGACCGGCCATGATCTTCAGCACGGTGGACTTACCGGCGCCGTTGGGGCCGACCACACCGATCTTCGCACCGGGCAGGAAGCTCAGCGTCACGTCATCGAGGATGACCTTGTCGCCGTGCGCCTTGCGCGTCTTGCGCATCGTGTAGATGTACTCAGCCAAGAGAAACCGTCCGGCAAGAAGAGGGTGGGCAGATACACCCCATCTTGCCTGACCGCTACCCCGCGAAGGAAACCAGTACCTCAGGGTGCCCGCGACCTGGACGTTCGTTGACCGCGGCCGTGGCTGATCTGTCACTGATTGTCGGCGCCGGTCGCTGTCGAGCGGCCTCGCACGGCCCCGGGACGGCCCGGGGAGGGTCCCAGCCGTGGCAGGTCGGGCTGGTAGCGCCCCGCACGGGGGCCGTCACATCAGTGGCTGGGGAGCGACAGGGAGCTGTTCGTTGCAGAGCCAGGTGAAGGTCCGGTCCGGTTCGAGGTGGGCTTGTCCCCAATGGATGACATGGATGCCGCTCTCGACGTCGGCCGTGAAGAACACGCAGACCAGCTTCGTCGAGGCCCCCAGTTCCTCGAACGCTTCGTGCAGCTCCAGGTACTCCTCCGTTGTCAGGTCGTCGTCGAGATCGAACAGTGCATCCCGCGGCTCCGGCCCGTGCGCCCAGAACATCCGGCGTCGCGTGGAAGAAGCCTTTGCGGGCAACCGAGCACGATCGAGGGGCCTCGGCCTGTCTGCGTATTTGAAGGGGAAGAGCGCATGATCATTGACTACGGCGTACTCGTACCCACGCACTTCCCGCACGGGCTCGCCCAGCTCGCGCGCCATGTCCGCCAGGTACTCGCGCACGGCCTCCGCGAGAGTGACACCGTAGGGACTCCGCTTCTTTAGCCCCGCCGTGAGGTGCGTGGCGTGAGCCTTCGCGTGCGCCTTGGCCAGTTGCACCGGAATCGCCTCAGCGAGCCTGCCGGCCCGCTGCCCAAACCGCTTCACCGCCCAGCCCGGAAGCCTGTCCCCATTCCCATCTGACGCAGCCATGCAGCGTCGCCCTCCCCCGCTCGTCCGCCTATCAACTGTGTGACAGGCACACGAAGCACTCACAAGGGAGCGATCCGGCCACATCAGGCAGAAGAGCGACTACGCACGCTTCCCGGACGCGACGAGCCCCCGGTGATGACTGCCTTGTAAGCCTGGCGCCGCTCGCGGACACGTGTTTGCTGGTCAACCGTGGAGCAACGGCGCTCGTCCTGTCTGCGGCCGTCTGCACCTTGACGCGCCTCGATTGACCGTGGTTGACCGCTCGATCTGGCACGGATCTGGCACGCGCGCCGTCGCACCGACACCTGTCTTGTAAGTTCGCTCGGGTGCCAGCGCACATTGCGACATGGACACTCAAAATGCAGGGCGGATTCCGCAAGCTTCGCCGCGCACCAACCCGCATGACACACCCACGCGAGTGGGGGTCGCCAACGCTCACCGGCAAAACCACCCGTTCGCCTCCCAAGAAGCGGTGTTACCGGGTGATCTCATGGTGAGTGCTGAGCCGGACCGGGTCGCGTGCCTGGTCCATGTCCTTGCACCGAGGACGGCCGCATCCTCACCTGCCTTCGTGGATTTCCGTGGCCGTTCGTCCCCCATGTCGTCTTCGAACTGATCGGCGAATGCACCCTCGAAGCGCAACGCTGCGTTCGCACGCCTGGGTTCGCGACGACACCGAGTAAGCGGAAGGCAATGTGCATGGCAATCAATAGTGCCTGTACCACCGATTTCCGAAGGCCGCAGCGTCAACGACTGACGGCGACGATCGCGTTCGTTCTCGGGCTGGTCCTGCTCTGTTCGGCCGCACTCCTGGCGATGGCGACCAGCGCACGCGCGGCTACCGCACCGGGCCTGGGAACCGCCGACAGCTACGCGGTGCTGGGCGGCCAGACCGTTACCAACACCGGCCCAAGTGTCCTCCAAGGGGATCTGGGCGTCAGCCCGGGAAGCGCGATCGTGGGCTTCCCACCCGGAATCGTGAGCGGCGCGACCCACGCGGGCGATGCGGCCGCGGCCCAGGCGCAGCTCGACCTGACCACCGCGTACAACAACGCAGCGGGGCAGGCCCCGGACGCGAGCATTGCAGGAGACCTCGTGGGTCAGACCCTGCCCCCGGGCGTCTACAACGCCACGGGCCCGATCGGCCTCAGCGGGACGCTTACGCTCGACGCCCAGGGTGATCCCAACGCGGTCTTCATCTTCCAGCTCGCGTCCACGCTGATCACCAGTTCCGCCAGCACCGTCTCGCTCATCAACGGCGCTCAGCCGTGCAACGTCTTCTGGCAGACCGCCGAATCGGCCACCCTGGGGACAGGTTCGTTCTTCGAGGGCACGATCATGGCGCTGACCTCGATCACGGCGACCACCAGCGCCAGGATCGAGGGCCGGCTACTCGCGCGGAACGGCTCGGTGACGCTCGACTCCAACGTGATCACCAGGCCGAGCTGCATCGTCGGACCGTCAGGACCGCCCGGGCCTAGTGGACCCAGCGGCCCCGCCGGACCCAGCGGCCCCGCCGGACCGAGCGGCTCTGCTGGACCCAGTGGACCCGCCGGACCGAGCGGCTCTGCTGGACCCAGTGGCCCCGCCGGACCGAGCGGCCCCGCCGGACCTAGCGGCCCCGCCGGACCTAGCGGCGCGCCCGGAGTACCCGGTCCGACTGGTCCCACCGGACCTACCGGCCCGCCCGGAACTACGGGCCGTCCGCACAACGGCCATCACAAACCGGGCGCGCCGCACGACACCGGACCGCACGAGACGACAGGTCCCCACGCCACGAAGCGCCCCCATCATCTGGCGAACACCGGCTCGAACGACCTCTTCGCTCCATTGGCGAGCATCGGGGCAGCGCTGCTCATCGCGGGCGGCGTGGCCATGGTCGTCATCAAGAGGCGGGCGGCCGGCGCGCGATCAGACGGTTACGACGGGTAGCAAGGCAGCCCAAGGAACCAACCGGTAGTGGACATCACTGCTGTCCGCCCCCGTCCACGGACAAGTTCGCCCGTGGACGGGGGCGCTGTCGTCCACAGGTTAGGCGGAACGCGCGGGCGGTGTAGCGGCTTTGGGCAGGAGCTGCCATGGGGCGAGAGATCGGGGCCCGTAAGCTTGCCGCGACTCGGGCAGTCTCTGGACCTGCCCGCAATAGCCCGATGTGGGCCCCGATCTTCGAGGCTCGCCCCATGGTGGCTGCGTAAAGCCGTGGAGCCGACCGCCCCAGCCCCGTGCCGGCCGTTCTCTGACGGTTGGCGTCCGCGCTCGGTGCGCCGCCGCCCGGCTGGGGGCAGCCGGGCGAAGACAGTGGATAGCCCGCAGCCGGGGGCTGCGGCGCGCGCCGCGCTTGCGCGGCGCCCTGACGCGAGCACGGGATGCACGCACTGCGGCACTTCTACGCCTCGGTACTGCTGGACGCCGGGGAGAGCATCAAGGCCCTGAGTCTGCACCTCGGGCACGGCGATCCGGGGTTCACCCTTCGGGTGTACACGCACCTCATGCCGAGCAGCGAGACCCGGACACGAGCGGCCATCGGCGCCCTGTACGCAGATGCGGGACGCGCACACAACCGCATCAGAACAAGCGTCCTAGCTCGACGTGACGAGATATGCAGATAAGAACTGAAGCGATCATTGCTGGATGCATTACCGACACAAACGAAAGCGGCATGTATTGATTCCGTAACATGGATAACAGAAGCACACGAAAGTACATTAAGCGGAGTTCCGCGGGCTATACAGAGATCATGACAACACCATCAAACGACCGAGTGTTGCTGATTTCCGGCATCGCCGTAAACGCAGCCTCAATCGTCGCGGCGATTGCAGCGCCACTAGCAAACTTGCCGGACGGCGTACGATTTACAGCAGTTGGCCTCGTGGGGGTGACCGCCACCGGCCTGGCATGGAAGTTCGCGACTGTCGACCGGGCAGCGCTCGCTCGCAGACTCCTCCTGATCAGTTGCGTCCTCGTCACTCTGCTCGGAGCCGTACTTGCTTGGCCCGGTGGCCCACCGGTTGGTAGTTTCCAAGAAGATCGCAGGGCCGAACAAAAGGGCGATGGGGGTACCGAACAGTCCAACAAGAATTCTTCAACTGAAGCAAAGTTGACGGAGACTGTTGCGCAACTCAAGCGAGGAATTCAGCAGCCCTCACGAGACTCTGACGTCCATAGCTGCATCACGGTTTCGGGTGATGGCCGCATCCCCGACGGCTACGGGCTCTGGGTGGCAAACCTGCCCGATGTCGGCGGATCCGCAGATATGGGCGCTCTCAATAACTTGCAGCGCGTCAACCAGGCTGACGGCGAAATGTCGTGGCAAACCCCGAACTTCGGCGTCGGGCTGGGCAAGCGCGATGCCGGTACGGACTACTGGCTCTACGTCTTCCTGCTCCCCGAAGCCGCAGACAGCGCGTTGCGCAACCTGAGGACTGAGACTGGCACATCTCTCACGGCACCCGTCGAGGGAGCGCTGCCGGTTGATAGGTACCGCGTTACGCGGACGGCGACGTGGAACTGCCCCTATAAGGAGAAGCCCTAGGTCCGCACTCCTCACGGCCCAGAGACGGCCCAGGCAGCATGAGACAGCCCCTCCCCGACGGGAAAACCGCTGGTGAGGGGCCATTTCGCGTTCACGATCGGCAAGTAACACCCCATCTTGCCGTACGTCCATCCCTCGATGGAAACCGGTAGGTCGGGGCCCCTGCTCCGGTCCGGCCCACCGGCACCAGTCCGGCACAGGACCGGCACTGACGAAAACGGCCCCGGTGCGCGCACAGGCGTGCCGGGGCCGTCTCGTGCGCAGTGTCACGTTGCGCGAGGGAGCGCTCACTCCTCGGTGGTTGTCTCCTTCTTCTTCCGGAGGAAGAAGACCGCGCCGCCGCCGATCACGACCAGCCCGATCGCTATCCCCGCGATCATCGGGGTGGCGTTGGAGCTGCCCGTCGCGGCGAGGTCGCCCTCAAGGCCACTGGAGGTACCACCGGCCGAGGCCGGGCTGGGCTGGGACGAGGGAGTGTCCTCGGGGCCCGAGGCGCCGGTGGTCTTGCAGTCCAGCACGCCCTTGAAGGTCTTGCTGAAGCCTTCGGGCCCGGTGATGGTGAAGTCGTACGCCTGGTCCTCGGCGACCGGGATGGTGACCGTCCTGGACGCCCCGGCCGGGATCGTGTGCTTGAAGCCCATCAGCTCGAAGCTGAACGGGGCGTCGCCCTTGTTGGCCGCGCTGATGTCCACGCCGCCCTTGGCACAGTTCTTCTTCGCCGACAGCGCCGGAATCGCGCCCGCCTTCGCCCAGGTCGCCGTCGCGGTCGCGGAGACCGTGGACTCGCTGGAGCCGGCCAGGATCTGGGTCTGGCTCTTGGTCGCGCCCGCGAAGGCACGGCCCACCGGCACGGAGGTGGTGGCCTGCGCCGTCAGCGTCGCCGAGCCGTCGACGGCACCGGCCGGCACGTCGAAGTAGAGCTGGGCGCCGTTGACGACGGCGGTGAGGGGCTTCCCGGCCACGTCGGTGATCTTGATGCCGCTGGCTGCCGCGTCGGCCGGCGGGGTCAGGGCGACCTGCCCGGCATCGGTGCGGACGGTGATGGGGCCGAGCCGTCCGCCCGCCTTGCCGGAGACGGCGTTCGGCTCCAGGCTGAGCGAGGCCTTCGGCTCCGCCACGTTCTGAGCCTTGGCCTCCAGCCAGTCCGCGAGCTTCTCCGCGGCGGGGTCGAGCGCGTCGACGTCCGCGCCGTCCGAGTAGCGCCAGATGGCCACCTGGGTGCCGGCCGCCGCGGTCCTCTCGGAGAGCGGCCCGGTGCCCGCCGACTTGGCCAGCGCCGCCAGGTCGTCGACCTGGGGGTAGGAGTGCTGCAGGATCCACCGGATCCTGCCCGCGTCCTTGTTGGTGCCCAGCGACGTCTGGTTCCAGGGGGTCTCGAGGTACTTCGCCTGGTCCTGGGTCGGGTTGTGGATGTCGATGCAGTACGTCTTCAGGCGGCCGCCGCCGTCGACGGTCATCTCGAAGACCCCGGCGGGGATTTCGTGCTTCTTGCCGTTCGTGCGGAGCACGGCCCGGTCAAAGGTCTTCAGCCCGTCGAGAGTGGCAACCGCGCCACCCTGGTGCTGGACGTCGTCCTCGGCGGCGGCCGGGCCCGCGGCGGCCAGGGAGCCGGTCGCGACGAGGCCCGACAGCAAGGCCGCGGCGGTAAGACGACGAGCAGCGCTCCGCCTGCGTCCGACCGACGCAGAGAACACAGCAAACACAGAATTCCCCTCCGGGCGAGGCCCTATTCGCGTGTGACGCGTGGGGGGAGTGCCTCGCCTGCAGACTCAAGTGCCCCGTGGTACGCCGAAATCCTATGGATGCCGCGCACCCCAGTCCCCCGTCATACCGTCAGACAACCATTCCGACTCGGAATCGTTATCGCCGTCTCTGCCGCCATCGCCGAATCCCCGTTCCAGAATCGACAAATCTCTACAACTCCTGGTCAGGGCACGGCTACCGGCGCCGCCCCGACCTCCTCGGATCGCTCGCCGGCGCGCTCCGCCGGACGGGCCGTCAGATGTGGTTCCGCCTTCATCACGCGCCGGAATGCCGAGGTCCCGCGCGTCAGATCGTGGCCCACCGCCACCGCGTCGATCTCCACCGATGTCCTGCGCTGCCCGTCCCGCTCCTCCTCGCGCACCTTCAACCGCCCATGGACAAGAAGCGGTTCCCCCACGGAGACCGACCCGGCCAGATTTATGGCGAGCGACCGCCAGGCGAAGACCGTGTAGAAGCTGGTGTGCCCGTCCGTCCAGCTTCCGCTCTGCTTGTCCCATCGCCTCGGTGTCACAGCGAATCGGAATCGCGCCATGCCTCCTGCCACCGATTCCCGGTACTCCACATTCGTGGCGACATTGCCCACCACCGTCACCATCGTGTCGTTCACGACAGCCACCTCCCCGTCCGGTTGTGCTGACTGATCTCCATGCTGGACCGGACGGGGAGAACCCGCTGACGGCTGTGGACGAGAGCGCCTCTGTGGAAAACCCCGTCACCCCCCTCGCCCCAGTCATCGCTGAAGCCATACGGACCCGCCCCCAGGCCGGGCCCCGGAACCGCCTCCCGGAACCGCAACGGCAGCCCCCGCCTTCCCCGACGACACCGTCGAGTACTGCTCCCGCACCTCGCGGTAGCGCATGAGCTCCCCCGCGATCGGGTCGAGCACCCTCGCCCGCCCGCACCCGGCCGCCGCCTCCCGCAGCCGCCGCTCGGCGTCCTGTCCGTACCGCCGCGCCGGCCCCCGTACGGCCGCCCCGCACGCCCACTCCACCAACGGCCCGCCCACGATCCCGGCGAGCATCAGCATCGCCGGTGTCAGCAGCCCCGGCTCCAGGACGCCGATGATCTGGCCCACCAGCCAGAGCCCGCCGTAGATCTGAAGCAGCGTCATCGACGCCTGTGCCAGTACCGCGGCCGGCCACCACTTCGGCCGCAGGGGGCGTCCACTCGTCGCCGCCGCCTCCCGCGTCGCCAGCTCGTCCAGCGCCTCGGGCAGCCCTTCGGCCCCGCGCACCGCCGCCTCGCGCACCGCCTGCGCCCAGGGCGCGGGCAGCCCGGCGGCCGCCTCGTCCGCGACCGTACGCACTGCCTGTTCGACCCGTTGGCGCGCCGTGAGCTCCTCCTCCACCGGCTCCGCGGCCTCCGGCGCCCCGCTGCCAGGCGTGCGCGTGGCCTCGTACCAGCGCCACAGCCGCAGCCAGGGCGTCCCGCACGCCCGCCCGGCGTTCCTGCGCCACTCGCGCTCCGCCGTCTCACCGGCCGCCTTCGCACCGATCGCCTCGGCGAGCCGGGCGGCGAAGTCCTCGCGAGAGCGTTCGCTCAGTCCGGTCCTGCCGTCGGCCACGTACACCGCACGCAGCTTGGCCGCGGCGGCCTCCACATCGGCGGACAGGCGTCGCGCCGGGGCAGTGCGCTCCTGTACGAACGTCCCGATCATCTCCCGCAGTTCCTCGACGCCTTCCCCGGTCAGCGCGGAGAGCGGGAGCACAGTTGCGCCGGGTTCGCCGTGTTCGCCGAGCGCCATGCCGTCCTCGTCCAGGAGGCGGCGCAGATCGTCGAGCACCTGGTCGGCGGCCTCGCCCGGCAGCCGGTCCACCTGGTTGAGCACCACGAAGGTGATCTCCGCATGCCCGGCGAGCGGCCGCAGATACCGCTCGTGAAGGGCTGCGTCCGCGTACTTCTCCGGGTCGACGACCCAGATCACAGCGTCCACCAGTGCCAGCACCCGGTCCACCTGCTCCCGGTGGCGGACCAGTGCCGAGTCGTGGTCGGGCAGGTCGACGAGGACCAGTCCGGACAGCTCCTCGGCGCCGCCCGCGAGGGGTCTGCGCCGCAGCCGGGGCGGGATGGCGAGCCGGTCGAGCAGTCCGGCGGCACCCTCCGACCAGGTGCAGGCGATCGGTCCTGTGGTGGTGGGCCTGCGCAGTCCGGTCTCCGAGATCGGCACCTGGGCCAGGGCGTTGAAGAGCGTCGACTTGCCACTGCCTGTGGCGCCCGCGATGGCGACGACGGTGTGCCGCGAGGAGAGCCGCTGGCGGGCGGCCGCCTCGTCGAGGACACGTCCCGCCTCGGCGAGTGTCTGCCCGTCCAGCCGGGTCCGTGACAGGCCGATGAGTTCGCGCAGGGCGTCGAGGCGTACCCGAAGCGGCCCGACGTACGCCCCGCCGATCGGGACGTGTTCCTCACCCACCTCCTCCTCGGTCCCCTCCCTTGTCTCCTCATCGCACGGCGCGCTGTCGTCGCGGCCGCCCGCGCGCCGGGCGATCAGCCCGTCGTCCCAGCGGTCCGCGGCCTCGTTCTCGTCGTCAGTGATGGCGGTCAACGCCGTCACCTCTCCTTCTGCAGTACGGACAGCGCGGCGATCAGTTCGGCCTGCGGCTCGGGGGTCACTTCGAGTGCGTCCAGGGGTGCCAGCCGGAGGTCGCGTTCGCCGTGCAGTACGCCGTCGATGTACGTCGCCATGAGCTCGCCGCCCTTGTCGCGCAGTCGCAGCGCGCCCTTGGCTCCGATCCGTTCGGCAAGCCGCTCCCCCGCTCCGCGTGCGCGCCTGCCGCCGAGCAGTGCGGCCGCGATCAGTGCGGCCACGGTTTCCGCGTCGGGCGGGAGATTCAGCTCCAGCCGGCGCACCTCTTCGTCGGCGAGCTCCTCCAGCTCCCGCCGCCAGCGGCGCACGGCGATCCCGATCCGTTCCGCCGACTCCAGGTCCGGCCGCCCAGCCCGAGCGAGGACAGCCTCGGCAGCGGGCTCGCGCCGCCAGGCGTCCTGGACGCGTTCGTCGGCGGCGGCGACGGCGCACTGCAGCAGAGCGGACAGGCTGCCGACCAGCGCATCCAGCAGCTCGCCCGCGGAGCTGTCGCGCGGAAAGCCCCGCCAGCGCGTCCGCGCGTCGCCCGCGAGCACCGCACCGCTCCGGAGCTGTCCGCGTACCCGCTCGCGCTCCTTGTCGTACGCGTCCTCGACCGCGCCGGTGAGCCGTACGGCCGCGGCGTACTGCCCCGCCACCGCGGCCGCGAGCTCCGGCATCCGGGCGTTGAGCGAATCGATCACGCCCGATGCGGTACGTGCCAGGGCCTGCTGGCGGGCCGCCGGATCCTGCGCCCGGTGGGCCAGCCAGGCGAAGAGGGGGGCGATGGCGGAGGTGGGCAGCAGCCCGTTGCCGCCGCCCGCCGACTCGGGCAGCTCCGGGATCGTGAACCGCGGCACCTCGCCGAGACCGGCCTTGGTCAGCAGGGCGGCGTACTGGCGCGAGACCTCCGCGACGACCTGGTGGGGCACCCGGTCGAGCACGGTGACCAGCGTGGCGTCGTACTCCTTGGCGGTACGCAGCAGATGCCAGGGGACCGCGTCCGCGTACCGCGAGGCCGTCGTCACCATCACCCACACATCGGCGGCGCAGATCAACTCGGCTGCCAGCAGCCGGTTCTCGACGACGAGCGAGTCGATGTCGGGCGCGTCGAGCAGTGCGAGCCCGCGGGGGAGGCCGGCAGCGGACTCGATCCGCAGGGAGTTCTGCGCGTCGGCCGCCTCGCGGGCACCGTCCTGTTCCCCTTCGGTCTCGTCCTGCTGGGGCAGCCATACGCGGGTGAGGTGCGGCAGGACCCGCATTCCCGCGAACCAGTGGTGGTCATCGGGATGGCATACGAGCACCGGCGTACGGGTGGTGGGCCGCAGCACCCCGGCCTCGCTGACCCGCCGCCCCACAAGGGAGTTGACGAGGGTCGACTTCCCGGCCCCGGTGGATCCCCCGACGACGGCGAGAAGCGGCGCTTCGGGCTCCTTGAGCCGGGGCACGAGATAGTCGTCGAGCTGTGCGAGCAGTTCGGTACGCGTCTGCCGAGCGCGCGGGGCGCCAGGAAGGGGAAGAGGGAGACGCACGGCGGCGACACGGTCGCGGAGGGCGGAGAGTGCGTCGATCAGCTGAGGCCGTGCATCCAAGGTCACCACATGCGAAGAATGCCCAATTTAAGTGGCTTTTTGAAGCGTATAGCCCTCCCTGCGCGCCGGTCGGACAGACGGGACACATGGGGCGAGTGGGGCGCAGGCATAACGAGTGCACAACACCCGAGACGCGAGGCGCTAAAAGCGGTGCGTGAATCGCACCTGCCTGCGATTATCGGTTCGCTTCACCGAACCTCCACATCGTGCCACGCAGGTGAAGCAACGGGGTCAAGGCGATCGGAGCCCTATCCTTGTCCCCGGCAAGGTCACGGAACACCCGACGCGGGCTCCAGGCCACCGAGGCCACCATTCGGCCCCCGTAGCTCAGTGGATAGAGCAGGCGCCTTCTAAGCGCTTGGCCGCAGGTTCGAGTCCTGCCGGGGGCGCTCTTCCCGATCGATGTACGGCCCTCCCTCGTGGGGGGCTTTTTTGCAGGTCAGGGAAGTCTGGCGAGGGCGCCCAGCGGTTGGGCAAACCGGCTGGATCCCGCCGGGCGCCCGGCTCGTTCGCGCTCAGGACGTCGGGGCATGGTGTTCCTGGTGGAGTCCGCGGTAGGCATCATGCTCACGTGAGCGGCCCCTGGCCCGCGTCGTCGCGGATGAATACGGGCGGGTAAAGGCGCAGCGCCTCCTGGTTCTCCTCTCGGCACAGCGGGAGTTGGACGAGATCGGCGGCGGTCGGCGTACGTCCGCCGTGGCCCCCCCGTGCGCCGGATGATGGCCGGCTTGAGGCGCGCAGCCGTTTCGAAGACGGCTGCCGCTGCAGGCTCTGACGCGTCGGCCGGCCACCCCCATTGGCGAAATTGCGCCATTTGTACGAAGCCTCGGCGAATCCTAACGAGTTCTTGATGCCCCTCAGACCCCTCTGACAGTGCATTCCGGCCGGTGGGGCGGCTTACGCTCGCGCCGTGCTCAACGTGACCGGGATACTCAAGCGGCTAGTGATCGGCCGGGCAAGGCGCAGCGAGGAGCTGGGCGAGACGCTGCTGCCCAAGCGCCTCGCTCTGCCGATCTTCGCCTCCGACCCGCTGTCCTCGGTGGCGTACGCCACCCAGGAGATCCTGCTGGTCCTCACGCTGGGCGGCCTGGCGTATCTGCATTTCACGCCCTGGATCGCGGGCGCGGTGGTGGCACTGATGACCGTGGTGGTGCTGTCCTACCGCCAGGTGGTGCACGCCTATCCGAGCGGCGGCGGTTCGTACGAGGTGGCCTCGACGAACCTCGGCCCGTCGGCCGGCCTGGTGGTCGCCTCCTCGCTGCTGGTCGACTACGTGATGACGGTGGCCGTATCGGTCGCCTCCGGCGTCGACAACATCATCTCGGCGGTGCCCGAACTGGCCGACGAGCGGGTGCTGATGGCGCTGATCTTCGTCGCCCTGCTGACCGCGATGAACCTGCGCGGGGTACGCGAGTCCGGCCAACTGTTCGCCGCCCCGACGTACCTGTTCATCGGCGGCGTACTGATCATGGTCGGCACTGGCCTGTTCCGCTATCTGATGGGTGACGCGCCGGTGGCCGAAAGCGCCGCCTACGGCATCAAGCCGGAGCCCGGGGACGCGGACCTGGCCGGCCTCGCGCTGGTGATGCTGGTCCTGCGCGCGTTCTCCAGCGGCTGTACGGCACTGACCGGCGTGGAGGCGATCTCCAACGGCGTGCCCGCCTTCCGAAAGCCCAAGTCCCAGAACGCCGCGACCACCATGGCCGCGATGGGCATCATCGCCATCACGATGTTCGTCGGCGTCACCACGCTCGCCATCGTGGCCAAGGTGCACATCACCGACGACTCCTGCCGGCTGACGGGGCTCACCGACTGCGAGGGCTACACGCAGCGCACGGTCATCGCGCAGCTGGCCGCCTCCGTCTTCGGCGGCGAGAACAGCGTCGGCTTCTACTTCATCCAGGCCGCCACCGCCCTGGTCCTGATCCTCGCCGCGAATACCGCCTTCAACGGCTTCCCGCTGCTCGCCTCGATTCTCGCCCAGCACCGCTATCTGCCACGCCAGTTGCACAACCGCGGCGACCGGCTCGCGTTCTCCAACGGCATCCTGGCCCTGGCGATCGTGGCCGGACTGCTGCTGTGGGGCTACAAGGCCAATGTCACCAGCCTCATCCACCTCTACATCCTGGGCGTGTTCACCTCCTTCACGCTGTCCCAGACGGGCATGGTCCGGCACTGGAACCGCGAGCTGCGTACCGAGCCCGATCAGGCAACCCGTCGCCGCCATCAGGTCGCGCGGGTGATCAACGCCACCGGCGCGGTCGTCACGTGTCTTGTTCTGGTCATCGTGCTGGCCACCAAGTTCACCCAGGGCGCGTGGCTGGCGGTGCTGGCGGCGATCGTGCTGTTCGTGATGATGCGCGGCATCCGCCGCCACTACGACTCCGTCGCGGCCGAACTCGCGGTCACCGACCCGCGCAGCGAGATGGTCCGGCCTTCCCGGGTGCTGGCCATCGTGCTTGTGTCCACCATCCACAAACCGACCCTGCGGGCGCTGGCCTACGCACGCGCCTTCAGGCCCGACCGGCTGGAAGCCCTTACCGTCGCGGTCGACCGCGACGCCTCCACCGCGCTCCAACGGCAGTGGGAGGACTACGGCATCGAGATCCCGCTCAAGGTTCTCGACTCCCCCTACCGCGAGATCACCAAGTCGGTTGTGGAGTACGTGCGCTCGATACGGCGCGAGAGCCCGCGCGACGTGGTCGCGGTCTTCATCCCCGAGTACGTGGTCGGCCACTGGTGGGAGAACCTGCTGCACAACCAGTCCGCGCTGTGGCTCAAGAGCCGCCTGCTGTTCACCCCCGGCGTGATGGTGACCAGCGTCCCCTGGCAGCTGTCCTCCTCCGTCCGCGCCGATCACCCGGCCGCCCGCGCCCCCGGCTCCGTACGCCGCGGAGAACCCACGACGGCGCCCAAGAGCGACGACGTCAGCACACCTCACTAGCCGGCCCGCGGAGAGGAGGCGCAAGCGGCAGCGCCGACCTACGGTGGTTGGGAGAGGACGCCGTCAGGCCGAACGCGGCGTTCCGGAGGAGGCTGCGATGAAGGAGCTATTCGTCTGGGTGACGACGCGCCGCATCAAGCCCGGCGCGCTGGAGGAGTTCGAAGGGGCCTGGCGCCCGGACCCGTATCCGCAGGCTCTGCGCTACGCCTACGCGTACTGGAGCGAGGACGGCCTGGAGATCACCGGGGTGTCGTTCTGGGACACCAAGGAGGCATGCGACTCCTGGCGGGCCTCCGAGGCGGAGACACGGCGGCACGAGGCCATGTCCCCGTACGTCGTCGAGGAGCGGGAAGGCTTCTACCGCGGGCGTGAACTCGCCGTCCCCGCGCGGTAGCCGGCGCGCCTATCTGCGGAATCCCGGTCGCGGCTCTGGCACCGGGCCGGCCTTCGCCGCGACGGGGGACGCGAGGCGGAGGAGAATTCAGGTAAAGGGCAAGGATCGGGACAATGCCGAAGGCGGAGACCGATGTCGAAATACCTTTTCAGAGTCACGCTGACCGTGGACGGCCTGAAGGGCATGCTCAAGGAAGGTGCCGCGTCGCGCCGCGAGGTCGTCGAACGCATGGTTCAGGGCCTGGGAGGCCAGATCGAATCCATGTACTGGGCGTTCGGCAAGGATGACGTCTACGTCATCGCGGACCTGCCGAGCAACGCCTCCGCCGCGGCCATGGGCCTGGTCACCTCGGCGGCCGGTGGCGTTCGCACGAACACCGTCGTCCTGCTGACGGCCGACGAGATCGACGAAGCCGCCCGCAAGAAGGTGGACTACCGCGCACCCGGTGCCTGACGCACGCGACCGTTGCGGCGACCCGTATCGGGCGGCAGGAGCTGAGTTTCCTGCGCCCTGATGGCACGCACCGCCGTAGGCCCTGTCCGTACGGCTCAGAGCACGCGCCACCGCACCAGTGCGGCCAGCACTGCCACGCCCGGCAGCAGCGGCATCCATACGGTGAGGAAGCGGAAGCCGAGAACCGTCGCGGTGGCGACCACGAGCGGCGCGCCGACCGTGACGAGTGCGACGGCCAGGGCGGGCTCGACCGAGCCGATGCCGCCCGGAGCCGGGATGAAACCGGCCACGATGCTCGCCGCCAGATAGGCGATCACGATGTAGTGCCACGAGACCGGCAGTTCAAGGGCGAGGGCGACACAGACCAGCACGCCTGCCTGCAGCAGCGGGAAGGCCAGTGCGCCGCCCCACAGGGCCAGTGCCCGGGAAGGCCGCTTGTGCAGGGCGCGTGCGTCGGTCAGCGCGGTGCGCAGGAATCCGGCGAGGAAGCGGCGCAGCCGCGGTATCGAGAGCAGCACGATCACCGCCGCTCCGATCACGACGACCGCGACGAGGAGCGTCGTCGGGACAGTACTCCCGGGCGGAACGAGCTCGTCGAGCCGCAGCGCGTCGGGGAAGGCGAGCACCAGCCCGAGGAGCAGTCCGATCCTGGCGACCGCCTCGACCAGGCTGTAGAGGGCGAGCGCTGCCGTCGAACGGTCCAGCGGAATGCCGCAGCCCCGAAGGAAGCGCAGGGTGACCACATGCGCCCCAAGTCCGGCCGGGAGCAAGTGGTTGGCGGCTCCGGCGGCGAACTGCGAGGCGAGCAGGCGCCCGGTGGGGAGCCGTTCCACCACGGTTCCCTGGCGTACGCAGGACGCCGCCACCCAGCACAGTCCGGTGACGACGCCGCCCATGAGCAGCCAGCTGATGTCGGCGCCGCCGAGGCGGCTGACGCCGGAGGCCACGAGGGGCCAGTTGCCGACCGCCCAGACGGCAACCAGGACGAACGGGACGAAGCAGAGGATCCGGCGGACGGGCAGCTGCCGCAGACGGTTCAGCGGGTGCCGTTGCAGGGGGAGGGTCTCGGGCATGGCCACGTTCTCGGCCGTCCTTCTTCCATGGGGCCCGCCTCGCGGCGCGATCGCGGTACGAGACGGGAGGGCTGCCCGGGAACCTGCCCTTCTCCCGCGACATTCCGGTGTCGCGAACCCGACATCCAGCGGATACGTCGGTGGCCTCTGGGGGCACCGCTGCTGTCACGTCGCTACAGCGCGGCACTGACCAGCAGGGCGAACGACGCGATCGTGAACAGCGTGCGGATCAGGTGGAGGACGTTCCAGCGGGGCTCGAAGGCCGCGCGGACCTCGCTGTCGGGTCCGGCCGAGGGGTCGTTCTCCGACGTCGCGAGGGCGTTGTTCAGCGGGATGTTGCCGACGACGGTGACGAGGTGATTGAGGACCGCGCACACCAGGCCCGCGACGATCAGCCAACGCTGGGTGTCCGTACGCCCGTCGACGGGGACGGCGAGGGCCGCGGCCGGGAAGGCGATGATCCCGAAGAAGATGAGGAGGAAGAGCGGGCGCGGTACGACCTCGTTGATCCGGCGCATGGCGGTGAGGAACTGGTCGTCGGACAGCCGGGCGAGAGCGGGCATGACCCCGGTCCGGAAGGTCAGCATGAACCCCGCGTACAGACCGGTGGAGATGATGGCGAGGGCGAGCAGAAGGGTGGCCATGGCCCACATCATGTCCCTCCGCCTCGTCCGACACGGCACCATTACGGCGGAGCCGCGCGCGGGATCGTCGGGCTGGAGCCGGCATGCACGGGGCTGGACAGCAGTGCGGGGCGGCACGACCACACCGTCCGCCTCCTGCCCGAGGCGACAGGTGACTGGCGACAGACAGGCGACTCCGCTCGGCCGGGCTGTAGCTGGGGCCCCGCCTGGCCGGGACTCCAGGCTGGAGCGGGGCCCACCTGCCGGGCGGGGCCGACCTCGACCCTCCTGGCCGGCGGCTCCGCCGGGCCGCACCCCGAACCCACCAGCCCGGCAGCGCGCCCAGCACCCGGGACCCGACGCAGCCCGACCGCCGGGCCGTCGTCAGGGCGCAGCCCGACCGCCCCGCCCTGACCACGGCACAGCCCGAGCGCCGCGCCGTCTCATCCTCGTCTCAATCCCGCAGCCTCTGCGCCTGCCTGATCGCCTCCGCCAGCTGCCGCACCGCGCCGTCCTCCGTCGACTTCGCCAGCGTCCCTGCCCGCTCGGCCAGTTCGCCCAGACCCGGCGCGCCCGGCATCGAGCCGCCCCTCAGCGATTCGGCGAAGTACGCCGCGACTGCCGTGACCTGGAGCCTCTTGGAGGCTCCGTCCCACAGTGCGCCGTCGATCGCGTCCATCTCGACGGAGCCCGTCTGCTCGTGCGGCGCGCGTGTCCGTGGGTCGAGCCAGCGGACGGTCGCCGTCGCGACGTGACCGCTCGCGCCCTCCCGCAGCCGTACCGCATACAGTGCCGTCACCGTGTGGCCCGGGCCGACCTCGCCGCCGTCCACACGGTCGTTGCGGAAGTCCTCGTCCGCGACCGCGCGGTTCTCGTAGCCGATGAGCCGGAACTGCTTGACGGTCTTCGGGTCGAAGGCGACCTGCGCCTTGGCGTCCCGTGCGCGCAGCTCGACATGGGTGGGCAGCTGGTCGACGAAGACCTTCCTGGCCTGCTGGCTGGTGGAGACGTACGTGGTGTGACCGTCGCCCTTGTCGGCGAGCCGCTCCATCAGCTCGTCGCCGTACTCACTGCCGACGCCCACGCCGAAGAGCGTGATGCCGTACTCCCGACGCGCGTCGTCGATGCGGTCGAGGATCGCGTCGGCGTCGGTCTCGCCCGTGTTGGCGAGGGCGTCGGATAGGAGCACGACGCGATTGGTGGCTCCGCGGCGACGGCCCTCGACCGCCTCGTCGTAGCCGGTCCGCACGCCCGCCTCGACATTGGTGGAGTCGGTCGGCTCCAAACCGTCGATCACCGAGTGGATCCGCTCGCGGCTGCTCTTGAGCCGGGTCATCGGCAGCCGGGTCTCGGCCTCGTCGCTGAAGGTGACGACGGCGATCGAGTCGTCGTCGCGCAGTTCGTCGGTGAGGATGCCCAGCGATTCCTGGACGAGGTCGAGGCGGCCCGGCTCGGCCATGGAGCCGGAGATGTCGATGACGAACGTGAGGGCAGCGGGCGGCCGTTCGCCCGCGCGGTCGGAGGGGCGGGTCGAGAGCCCCACGCGCACCAGCGACCAGTCCTCCCCGTCCACTTCGCCCTCGGCGCCACGGGGCCGCGCGCCGTCGACCGTCACCGAGAAGCCGTCGCCCTTCGGCTGCGGATAGTCCTGCCGGAAGCTGTTGACGAACTCTTCGGGCCTGATGTCACCGGGCTGCGGCCGCTGTCCGTCGGCGAGTGTGCGACGGGCATAGCCGTACGAGGCGGTGTCGACGTCGAGCGCGAAGGTCGACAGATAGTCGGCCGCGGGCTTTGAATCCTCGAGCGCGTCGTCCTTTTGCCGTCCTTCCGACCCGCCGTCAACCCCCTCCGCGGGTGCGCCTCCTCCGCCGTCCGGCGCGATCGGCACGGGTGCGGGCTTCGAGCCGTCGTTCGCCCGCTGCTCGCCGCTGTGAGAGGACCGGTCGGCCTGGCCGCCCGCCCCGCAGCCCGCGGTCAGCAGCATGCCGCCGGCCAGTATCGCGGCCGCCGCTCCCCTGTACGTCCGTGTGCTGAGCTTCATCTGGGCTCCCCTGGATCGTCACTTGTGAATGTGACGTCCGAGACGGCTCCAGGGAGCAGTCGAAGGAGTTGCGGATGGATCTCAATGCGGCAACGGCGGGCGGGAGTTGCCCCGCCCGGGAAGGGCAACTCCCTCAGTGGCTCCACTGCTCGCACTCATCTCTCCTGCCTCCATCGTGACCCGCCACCGCTCGGAAACGAAGGGACTGGCAAGGACTCGCCAGTCCCCGACCAGGCGCTTGTCACCATGTGCATTCGTGTGCGTACATGGAGTGGCATACGAATCCGAAGGGGACGGACCGTATGTCTGCGTGGATGGCGGGGGATGATCTGCGATGACAGTGGGGGTGGTTCCGGGCTCCGTGCTCGGTCCAGAGGTTTCACGATCTGTTCTGCGCGACGCGCCTGGGCAGCCTGTTCAAGGAGTGGCGCAGGTGAGAGCGGCCCTGACCGGGCTGGTCCGCTCTGCACGCCGTGAGCTCCTCAGCTTCGACGACCCGGCAGGTGCGCTGGGCCAGGGCATTCCGGAGCGGTTTCTCGAATTCGCCGACGCCTGCGTGCGTTCGGCCACCGGGCAGACCGCGGCGGTCCGGCGTATCGCACCCCGGCAGGGGCTGACTCATATGCGGGAGCCGTTGCGCTGCCCCGGCGCGGTCAGGGTGACGGACTCCATTCCGTTTAAGATGGTCGTCGCGGACCGCACGGTCGCTGCCGTCCCGCTCGATCTGGAACTGCACTACAACGGCGTGCTCTTGATCCGCGATCCCGTTGTCGTCCAGACCCTGGTCCGCACACACCGCACCTGGTGGGACACGGGTGACGATCCGACCCGACATACGGTCGACCCTGTGCCGGCTCATCTGCGGTCCGTGCTCCACGCCATGCTGACCGGGCTCACGGACGATGCGGCCGCGGCCCGGCTCGGCATGTCGGGGCGCACGTACAGCCGCCGCGTCGGTGAACTGCTCGCCGCTCTCGGCACGACGAGCCGCTTCCGGGCGGGAGCGGAAGCGGCTCGTCGGGGCTGGCTGTAGCGATGCGACTCGACGGAGACCGCTCAGGACACAATGTCCTTGCGGGAGAAGTTCCGGAAGGCGAGCGCGAACAGCACCAGCGCATACGTCACCGAGACCGCCGCGCCCTTCACCATGCCGTTCCACTCCAGCTGTGGCTGGAGCGCATCGATCCACGCGAACTGCCAGTGCGCGGGCAGCACATCACGCCATGACCCGAGCGCCGTGACCGCGTCCAGCACATTGCCGATGATCGTCAGACCCACCGCGCCGCCGACCGCACCCAGTGGGGCATCGGTTTTGGTGGACAGCCAGAACGCAAGCCCGGCCGTTACCAGTTGGGAGACAAAGATGAACGCCACGACCAGTCCCAGACGCGGCAGCGTGTCGCCGGTGTCCAGGGAGCCGCCCGTGGGCAGCTCCAGCGGCCCCCAGCCGTAGGCCATGGTGCCCGTCGCCAGAGCCACCAGTGGCAGCAGGACCATCGCCGCCGCGCTGAAGCCGAGCGCCACCGCCAGCTTGGACCACAGCAGCCGGGTGCGCGGCACGGGGGCGGCGAGCAGATAGCGCAGGGACGACCAGCTGGCCTCCGACGCCACGGTGTCGCCGCAGAACAGCGCCACCGGCACCACCAGCAGGAAGCCCGCCGAGACGAACAGACAGGTGGCCGCGAAGTTCGCCCCGGACGCTGTGGCCGTGTCCATCAGGGTCACCCGGCCGCTGTCCCCGCCGTCCGGGGTGCCGCCGATCGCGAAGGCGGCGATCAGAATGAGGGGCAGCGCGGCCAGCACCCCGCCCATGACCAGTGTCCGCCTGCGCTTCAGCTGCCGTACGGCCTCGACACGCAGCGGCAGGGTGTGGCGCCCCCGGTAGCCCGGGGCCGACTCGACCAGCGTGCTCATGCGGTACCTCCGATCAGGGTGAGGAAGGCATCCTCCAGGCGGCGGTGCGGACCGACGCCCGTCAACGGCACATCCAGACGGACGAGTTCGGCGATCATGCCCGTGGCCGTGGCCCCGTCGAGGCGTACGAGCAGTCCTTCGTCCGTACGGGACGCCGAGCCGATTCCCGGCAGCGCGGCGATCTTCTCGACCACCGGCTCCGCGACCTCCTCGGCGGTGGTGACGAGCAGGGTGTCGCTCTCGCCGGTGATCTCCGCGACCGGTCCTGCCTGCACCAGCCGGCCACGGTCCATGACCACGAGATGGGTGCAGGACTGTTCGACCTCGGAGAGGAGGTGACTGGAGACGATCACCGTGCGGCCCGCGGCCGCGTACCGGATCATCACGTCCCGCATCTCGCGGATCTGGGGCGGGTCGAGTCCATTCGTCGGCTCGTCGAGAATCAGCAGATCCGGCATGCCGAGCATGGCCTGGGCGATGGCGAGGCGCTGCCGCATTCCCTGCGAGTAGGTGCGTACGGCGCGGGCGAGGGCGTCGCCGAGACCCGCGATCTCCAGGGCCTCCTCGATATGCGCATCGCCGGCGGGGCGGCCGGTGGCCTGCCAGTAGAGCTCCAGGTTGTCGCGGCCCGAGAGATGCGGCAGGAAGCCAGCGCCCTCGACGAACGCGCCGACCCGGGAGAGAACGGGCGCACCCGGGCGGATGGCATGGCCGAAGACGCGGATCTCGCCCTCGTCGGGCCGGATGAGACCCATCAGCATGCGCAGGGTGGTGGTCTTGCCCGCGCCGTTGGGGCCGAGCAGGCCGAGGACCTGGCCCTTCTCGACGCGGAAGGACAGCTCCCGTACGGCATACCGCTCGGCGGACTTGGCGTACCGCTTGGTCAAGCCAGTGATCTCCAGCGGCACTTCGGCCAGCTCGGGGTCGGGCGCGGGGGCGAGGACCCGGCGCCGGGCGGTGAGCAGCAGCGCCGCCGCGATCAGTGCGCCCGTGGCCGGGAGCGCCCAGGTCCACCAGGGAAGTCCTGCGGCCTGGGTCTTCACGGCGGGTGCGGTGGGCACGGCCAGGGTGCCGCCTGCGCCGAGCGCGACGGTGTACGTGGCGGGGGCGGCCGGGGACGCATAGCCGAGGTCGGTCGCGGAGAGGACCAGCCGCAGCCGGTGTCCGGCGTCGACCTGATGGTCCACGGCGGGCAGGGTCAGTGCGACGTCCGTGCCCTGCTTGGCGTTCTCGACGCGGACGGGGGCGACGAGCTGGGAGGGCAGCACCTGTTCACGGCCGTCGGGCCCGACGTCGTAGACCTTGCCGAACAGAACCGCTTCGCCGTTGGAGGAGGTGACCTTGACGCGGACGGTCGGCGAGCCGGTGATCCGCAGGGACTGCTGGAGGGGCGCTGAGTCGAAGCGTGCGAACTGGCCGGGGAAGTCGAGGGAGAGTCCGAGACCGAGGGAGGAGAGTTGACCGAGGCCGCCGCCGAGGCCGGGGACCGCGGAGATGGCGGGCGGGGTGGCGCCGGCCGGGTTGGAGAAGCTCTGCTCACGGCCGGCGAGCGCGATGGGCTGTGCACCGTTCGTGAGCCCCGGGTAGCGGTCGCCGGTCGCGCCGCGCAGCAGCGCCTGGCCGTCGGTGGAGTCGATGCCTCCGGTGCGGCTGACGCGGAAGGCGGGTCCGGTGTCGGTGCCCTTGTCCTGCTTCAGGTAGCGGTCGAACCAGTTGCTGATCCGGGACTCGATCCGGCCGGCCTCCCGGTCGCCGCCGTCGTGGCCGCCGACGATCCAGTCGACGGAGACGGGCGCGCCGTTGGCGCTGATCCGTTTGGCCATGGCGTCGGCATGCGCGAGCGGGAAGAGGGAGTCGGACTGGCCCTGCACGATCAGCGTGGGCACCTTGATGTGCTCGCCGACGGCGGAGGGGCTGCGGCGCTCAAGAAGTTGCTCGGCGGCGGCGTCGGGCTTTCCGGCAACGGCGACGCGTTCGTACATCGCGCACAACGCGGGCTGGAAGCGTCCGCAGCCGCCCGGGTCGGCGGGGCCCGCGGGGGTGGCGGCTCCGGCTGCGCCCTGAGGCCCGGCACCGCCCTGGGGCGTGTCCCCGGCAGGTGCGTCGGCGGGCGCATCGGCGGGCCGGTCTTCGGAGGTACGCGGCGCGCCCAGCGAGCCGGTGGAGAAGAAGATCCCGGCCCAGAGCTTCTTGAAGACGCCGTCCGGGAAGAGCGCGTCGGAGAGGTTCCAGTAGGTGATGGCGGGGGCGATGGCGTCGACGCGCTTGTCGTATCCGGCCGCGAGCAGCGAGATGGCTCCGCCGTAGGAGGCACCGGCGACGCCGACGCGCGGGTCACCCTTCGCGTCCAGCTGCACTTCGGGCCGTTTCGCCAGCCAGTCGACGAGCCGCGAGACGTCCTTGACCTCGAAGTCGGGGTCGTTGAGCCCGATCTGCCCGGTGGATGTGCCGAAGCCGCGGGCGGACCAGGTCAGCACGGCGTATCCGTCGCGGGCCAGCTTCTCGGCCTGGGCTCGTACGTCGTCCTTGCTGCCGCCGAAACCGTGGCCGAGGAGCACGGCGGGACGGCGCTCCTTGCCGCCCGTCGTGAAGTAGGAGGTGTCGATCTTCGCCCCGGGCATCTCCTGCACCCGGTCCTCACGCTGCACGGTCGGTGCGCCGTCGTCGGCGACCGCGGTCCAGGTGCCCGCGCCGGCGAGAACGGCGATGGCGGCGACGCCTGCGAGCCATCGGCCACGCGGCCCGGGAAGTCGGATCTGCATGCTTGAAACCCTAAGCGGATCCCTGTGCTCTCTCGGCTGCCGCCAGGCGGAACTGCTGAGCCTCCTCGAGTAGTACGCAGTACGGTCCTCGTACACCAGACGCGGTATGCACCGCCGCCCCGAAGGGAGCCGTATGGACATCCGGCGCGCGACCACGGTGGCCGAGCTCGTCGCGGCCGAGCATCTCTATGACGGGCCGGCGCGGGCGGAGTGGGCGGAGCGTTTCCTGGCGGCGCCAGGGCATCTGATGCTGATCGCCTATGTCGACGGGGCTCCGGCCGGAATGGTCTCGGGCATCGAGATGCTCCACCCCGACAAGGGGACCGAGATGTGTCTGTACGAGCTGTCAGTGGACGAGCCGTATCGCAGGCGCGGCATCGGACGGGCCCTGGTCGAGGCGCTGCGTCAGGTGGCGCGCGAGCGCGGCTGCTACGACCTCTGGGTCGGCGTGGACACGGACAATGACGCGGCGCTGGCGACATACCGCTCGGCGGGCGCGAAAGACGACGGGGTGTTCGCGATGCTCACCTGGGAATTCCCGTCCCGGTAGTGAACGCCGGTGGCCCGAGCGGCGATTTGTGACCCTATGGGTGTTCACAATGTGTGGATCCGTCATGCGTCAAGTGGCGAAGCTGTCTTGTGTCGCAGGTCACGTCACGAGACCCTGGTCAGCGCATATGCAGCTCCTGGCACCATGCACGCCCGTACTTGTCCGTCATCGGTCAACGAAAGGTAGGTGCACGAGATGAGAGCCACTGCCCGACGCTTCGGGGCGCTGATACCCGTATTCGCCCTTGCCGCCGGTCTCCAGTTCGCCGCCTCCCCCACCGCGCAGAGCGCGCCCCTCGGCGATCTTCGTCTCGCTCCCACTGCAACTGCCATACAGAACAGCTGGATTGTCGCCCTGAAGGACGGCTCGACCCGCGCCGCCGATCTGGGCGTCACACCGAAACTCACCTACCGCAGCGTCCTCCAGGGCTTCTCCGCGACCATGTCCGGCGACAAGGCGGCAAAGCTCGCCGCCGATCCGCGCGTGGCGTACGTCGAGCAGAACGCCACGGTCCGCCTCAACGACACCCAGGCCAACCCGACCTGGGGCATCGACCGTATCGACCAGCGCGGCTTGCCGCTGTCGAAGTCGTACACCTACAAGACCACCGCGTCGAACGTGAACGCGTACATCATCGACACCGGGATCCGCACCTCCCACACCGAGTTCGGCGGCCGCGCGAGCGTCGGCACGGACACCGTGGGCGGCGGCCAGAACGGCCAGGACTGCAACGGCCACGGCACGCATGTGGCAGGCACGGTCGGCGGCAAGACGTACGGCGTGGCCAAGGCCGTCAAGCTCGTCGCCGTACGCGTCCTGGACTGCCAGGGCTCCGGGACGACGGCCGGGGTCATCGCGGGCATCGACTGGGTGACCGCCAACGCGAAGAAGCCGGCCGTGGCCAACATGAGCCTGGGCGGCGGGGTGAACACCTCGCTGGACAACGCGGTGAAGAAGTCCATCGCCTCGGGCGTCAATTATGCGATCGCGGCGGGCAACGGCAATTTCCTGGGCCTTCCCGCGAACGCGTGCAACTACTCGCCTGCCCGAGTCCCCGAGGCGATCACGGTCGGCGCGACGGACAACACGGACCGGAGGGCGTCGTTCTCCAACTACGGGACGTGCCTTGACCTGTTCGCACCGGGCGTGAACATCACGTCGTCGTGGAAGGACAGCAACACGGCCACGAACACGATCTCGGGCACGTCGATGGCGACGCCGCACACGGCGGGCGTCGCGGCGCTGTATCTGGCGACGCACGCGACGGCGACCCCGGCGCAGGTCAGGGACGCGATCGTGAACGGCGCGACGACGGGCAAGGTCCAGGACCCACGGACCGGTTCCCCGAACAGGCTGCTGTACTCGCTGTTCTAGCCGAGCCGGCTCTTCTGACCGGTCAACTGCCCGAGGAGCTCCTGCCCGGCCGGGTACGGGCGCTCCTCGGGCATAAGCCTGCCCGCGGCGTCCAGTTCACCGTCTCGTACGAGGGCGTGGATCCGGTGCGCGAGCGGGGTCACATCCCTGATCGAGACAGTCCACTCGTCGGCGTACAGCCGTGAGGCATCGCCCGCCAGACCGAGCTGGAGCGAGCGGTACGGCAGCGCATTCAGACGCAGATCGCGCTCGGGGTCCCACTGGACCCGGGCGGGCGCACGCTTCAACTCCCGCTTCCAGGCTGCCTGGTCGGGGTGCACATCTTTGTCGTAGTGCGAGAGACAGGCGTTGCGCAGCGCCCACTCGAAGCCGTCGCGGCTGATCTCGACGGCGAGGACCGTCTCCTGCCCCTCCTTGGCGCCCCAGCCGCAGCGGTACATCATCCAGAGGAACGAGGGCTTGATCCAGGTCATCCGGTCCCGCTTCCAGGCTGCGGGAAAGCGTCCGTCGCGGGCGGCCGGGAGGCCGATGGTCGGAGGGTACGCCTGGTAGACGGTGACCGTGGATTCGGTGTGGAGCGCTCGGATACGGCGCTGCGGTTCTTGCATGGACCCAGGGTGGTCCGGCCGCGGCGGCCGGACCACCGAATTATGGGACGGCCGTCAGTGGTTACGGGGGAAGCCCAGGTCCACGCCGATGTGGCCCTCCGACGGGTCCGGCCAGCGGGTGGTGACGACCTTGCCGCGGGTGTAGAAGTGCACGCCGTCGTTGCCGTAGATGTGGTGGTCGCCGAAGAGCGAGTCCTTCCAGCCACCGAAGGAGTGGTAGCCCACCGGGACCGGGATCGGCACGTTCACGCCGACCATGCCCGCCTCGACCTCCAGCTGGAAGCGGCGTGCGGCGCCGCCGTCGCGGGTGAAGATGGCCGTGCCGTTGCCGTACGGGGAGGCGTTGATGAGGGCCAGGCCCTCCTCGTAGGTGTCCGCGCGCAGCACGCACAGCACCGGGCCGAAGATCTCGTCGCGGTACGCGTCGGAGTCCGTGGAGACCTTGTCGAGCAGCGACAGGCCGATCCAGTGGCCGTCCTCGAAGCCGTCGACCGTGTAGCCGGTGCCGTCGAGTACGACCTCCGCGCCCTGGGCCGCCGCGCCCGTGACATAGGTGGCGACCTTGTCGCGGTGGGCTTTGGTGATCAGGGGGCCCATCTCGGACACGGGGTCGTTGCCGGGGCCGATCTTGATCTTCTCGGCGCGCTCGCGGATCTTGTCCACCAGCTCGTCGGCGATGGAGCTGATCGCCACGACCGCGGAGATCGCCATGCAGCGCTCGCCCGCGGAACCGTACGCCGCCGAGACCGCCGCGTCCGCGGCCGTGTCCAGGTCCGCGTCGGGCAGGACCAGCATGTGGTTCTTCGCGCCGCCGAGCGCCTGGACGCGCTTGCCGTTGGCGGATGCGGTGGCGTGGATGTAGCGGGCGATCGGGGTGGAGCCGACGAAGGAGACCGCGGCGACGTCCGGGTGCGTGAGCAGCGCGTCGACCGCGACCTTGTCGCCGTGGACGACATTGAGCACGCCGTCGGGCAGGCCCGCCTCGGCGGCCAGCTCCGCGAGGAAGTTCGCGGGCGAGGGGTCCTTCTCGCTGGGCTTCAGTACGAAGGTGTTTCCGCAGGCGATCGCCAGCGGGAACATCCACATCGGGACCATCGCCGGGAAGTTGAACGGCGTGATGCCGGCGACGACACCGAGCGACTGGCGGATCGCGGAGACGTCGACCCGGTTGGAGACCTGGGTGGACAGTTCGCCCTTGAGCTGGGTGGTGATGCCGCAGGCGAGTTCCACGATCTCCAGACCGCGGGCGACCTCGCCGAGCGCGTCGGAGTGGACCTTGCCGTGCTCGGCGGTGATCAGCGCGGCGATGTCGTCGCGGTGCGCGTCGAGCAGGGCGCGGTAGCGGAAGAGGATGGAGGTGCGCTGGGCGAGCGATGACGTGCCCCAGGTGGCGTACGCCTCCTTCGCCGCGCTGACGGCGGCGTCGACCTCCTCCGCCGAGGCGAGGGCGACCTGGGTGGTGACGGCGCCGGTCGCCGGGTCGGTGACCGGGCCCCAGTTGCCTGACGCGCCCTCGACGGTCTTGCCACCGATCCAGTGGTTGACGGTCTTCATTTCGTGCTCCTTCGCAGATGGCGGCGTCACAGATGGCGGCGTCGGGCTGAGACTTGCCGGTCGTACTCCTCCCGGGCCTTGACCGCCGACGGGCGGGTCGCGGTCTCGGCCACCGGAACATCCCACCACGCCTGCGCCGGTGGCGCGCCCGACACAGTGTCTGCCGTTTCGGTCTCGACGTAGACACCTGTGGGGACGTCCGCCTCACGCGCCTCGGCGAGCGCTTCGCGCAGGTCACGCACTGTCTTGGCGCGGATCACGCGCAGCCCGAGGGAGGCGGCGTTGGCGGCCAGATCGACGGGGAGCGGGGCGCCGGTGTACGTACCGTCGGCGGAGCGGTGGCGATAGGCGGTGCCGAAACGCTCGCCGCCGACCGACTCGGACAGGCCGCCGATCGAGGCGTATCCGTGGTTCTGCAGGATGATCACCTTGATCGGGACGTTCTCCTGTACGGCGGTGACGATCTCGGTGGGGTTCATCAGATATGTACCGTCGCCGACGAGCGCCCACACCGGTCGTCCCGGCGCGGCCATGCCGACACCGATGGCCGCCGGGATCTCGTATCCCATGCAGGAGTAGCCGTACTCGACGTGGTACTGGTCGGCGGAACGGGCGCGCCACAGCTTGTGCAGGTCGCCCGGGAGCGAGCCCGCCGCGTTGATCAGGATGTCGTCGCCGGTGACCAGCGCGTCGAGTGCGCCGAGCACCTGGGGCTGGGTGGGGCGGGTGTCCGGGTCCTCGGCCTCGTAGGCGGCATCGACGCGGTGCTCCCAGCGCTCCTTGTCGTCGCCGTACTCCGTCGCGTAGGCGGGCTCGACGCGGAAGCGGGTGCCGAGCGCCGCGGCCAGTTCGTCCAGGGCGGTGCGGGCGTCCGAGATCAGGGAGAGTCCGGCCATCTTGTGGGCGTCGAAGGCGGTGATGTTGATGTTGAGGAAGCGGACGGCGGGGTTCTGGAAGAGGGTCGCGGAGGCGGTGGTGAAGTCGGACCAGCGGGTGCCGATGCCGATCACGAGGTCAGCGGTACGGGCGAGCTCGTCGGCCGTGGCGGTGCCGGTGTGGCCGATTCCGCCGACGTCACAGGGGTGGTCGTGGGGCAGCGACCCCTTGCCTGCCTGGGTGGAGGCGACCGGGATGCCGGTGGCGCCGGCGAAGGACCGCAGCGCTTCCTCGGCCTCGCTGTGGTGGACGCCGCCGCCCGCGACGATCAGAGGGCGGCGGGCGGATGCCACCGCGCGGCGGGCCGCTTCGAGGGCGTCCAGATCGGGCCTGGGGCGGCTCACCTTCCAGACGCGCTCGGCGAAGAAGTCCTCCGGCCAGTCGTACGCCTCGGCCTGCACGTCCTGCGGCAGTGCCAGCGTCACGGCTCCCGTGTCGGCCGGGTCGGCGAGGACGCGCATCGCCTGCAGGGCAGCCGGAATGAGCATCTCGGGACGGGTGACCCGGTCGAAGTAGCGCGAGACCGGTCGCAGGGTGTCATTGACCGACACATCGCCCGCGTAGGGGAGTTCGAGCTGCTGGAGGACCGGGTCGGCGGGGCGGGTCGCGAACATGTCTCCGGGCAGCAGCAGGACGGGCAGCCGGTTGATGGTGGCGAGCGCCGCGCCGGTGACGAGGTTGGTGGCGCCGGGGCCGATGGAGGTGGTCACGGCGTGGGCGGAGAGGCGCCGTGACTGGCGGGCGTAGCCGACGGCGGCGTGCACCATCGCCTGTTCGTTGCGGCCCTGGATGTACGGCATGTCTGTTCCAAACTCCAGGAGCGCCTGGCCGAGTCCGGCCACATTGCCGTGGCCGAAGATGCCCCAGGTGGCGTTGATCAGGCGGTGGCGACGGCCGTCGCGCTCGCTGTACTGGCGGGCGAGGAAGGCGACGAGGGCCTGGGCGACGGTGAGTCGGCGCGTACTGCTCATCGGGCACCCTCTTCGGTTCCGGCTTCGTACAGGGGAAGGCGGGGGTCGACGGGCTGCGCCGGCCAGGTGTCACGGATCCAGCCGTGGTCCGGGTGGTCGCAGATCAGCCACTCCCGGGTGGTGCCCGGGCCCGCCATGACATTGAGGTAGTACATGTCGCGGCCGGGCGCGGCGATGGACGGGCCGTGCCAGCCGTCGGGGATGAGAACCGCGTCGCCGGTGCGGACCTCGGCCAGCACGTCCGTACCGCCGGGCCTCGACGGGGAGACGCGGTGGTAGCCGATGCCGTCGTGGTCGATCTCGAAGTAGTAGATCTCCTCGAGCTCGGACTCCGCGCCGGGGCGGTGCTCGTCGTGCTTGTGCGGCGGGTACGAGGACCAGTTCCCGCCGGGTGTGAGCACTTCGACCGCGATCAGCTTGTCGCAGTCGAAGGTGTCGGCCGCGGCGAAGTTGTTGACCTGGCGCGAGCAGCTGCCCGCGCCGCGCAGCTCGACCGGAACCTCCGGCGCGGGGCCGTAGCGAGCGGGGAGTCGTCGCTCGCACTTCGCTCCTGCCAGGGCGAAGCGGCCTCCCGCACCGGAGGCGATCTGTGCATGGGCATCTCGCGGGACATAGGCGAAGTCACTCACTCCGCCGAACACGCTTTCTCTGCCCTGCAGTTCAAAGATCTCGCCTTGTGTCTGCACCGTGCAACCGCCGCTGAGCGGCAGCACGATCCACTCACTGTCCCCGGCAACGAGGGAGTGTGAACCGCCCGGCTTCAGCTCCAGTACGCGCAGGCTGGAGTATCCCCAGCCGGCCTGTTCCGGATCGATCCGGAGGGCATAGGGCCCGTCGGCCGTACTGCCCGCCCGCAGGTACTGCTTCTGGACGTCGTGGTCGCTCATGACTTCTCCGTACCCCCTACAGCAGTCCTACGGCCGTATCGACCGCACCGGCGACGTCTCCGTCGACCGGATAGAGCAGCGAGCGTCCCACCACGAGTCCTTGGACGGTGGGCAGTTGCAGCGCACCACGCCATTTCTCGTACGCGCCGTGCTGGTCGTCGCCGATCTCTCCCCCGAGAAGGACCGCGGGCAGGGTGGAGGTCTCCATCACCGACGCCATGTCGTCGGGGTCGTCGGTGACAGGGACCTTCAGCCAGGTGTACGCGGAAGTGCCTGCAAGCCCGGACGCGATCGCTATCGACCGGGTGACTGCTTCGGCGCTGAGATCGTTGCGGAGCTGTCCGTCGATCCGGTGACAGATGAACGGCTCGACGAAGACGGGAAGCTGACGCTCCGCCATCTCGTCGACGACCCGGGCGGTGGCGTACAGAGTGTCGAGCGAACCCGGGTCCTCGTAGTCGATACGGAGCAGCAGCTTGCCCGCGTCGAATCCGAGGCGGTCCAGGTCCTGGGGGCGGTGCCCGGTGAACCGGTCGTCGAGCTCGAAGGTGGCGCCGGCCAGGCCGCCGCGGTTCATCGAGCCCATGACGACCTTGTCGTCGAGTGCGCCGAGGAGGAGCAGGTCGTCGAGTATGTCGGCGGTGGCGAGGACACCGTCAACGCCGGGGCGGGAGAGCGCCAGACAGAGCCGTTCGAGCAGGTCGAGGCGGTTGGCCATGGCGAGTGGACGCTCACCGACGGCGAGGGCTCCGCGGGCGGGATGGTCGGCGGCGATGATCATCAGGCGTCCGCTCTCGCCGATGAGCCGGGGCCGCCTGCGCCGCCGGGATGCGGCTTCGGCGACGGCCTCGGGGTGGCGGGTGCGGATCCCGACGAGCTCGGCGATGTCGACGGGGCTCACGACAGGGCTCCGGGCGGGACCGGCCCGGGCACGGGCGCCTCGCCGGGCGGTGGGACCGGCCCGGGCACGGGCCGCGACGGCGGTGGGGTCGGGGACGGCGGGACCGGGTCACCGGAGAGGACCCGGTCGACCTCGGCGGCGTAGGGCATCGCGGTGGAGCAGGCGAGGCGCGCGGCGACAATCGCTCCTGCGGCATTGGCGTACCGCATGATGCGCTCCAACTCCCAGCCGGACAGCAGCCCGTGGCACAGGGCCCCGCCGAACGCGTCTCCCGCGCCGAGCCCGTTGACCACCTCGACCGGGACCGGCGGAACCTCGGCCTGCGTGCCGTCCCGGTGGACGGCGAGGACCCCCTTGGGCCCCTGCTTGACCACGGCGAGTTCGACCCCTGCGGCCATCAGCGCGCGGGCCGCGGCATACGGTTCGCTCTCGCCGGTGGCGATCTCGCACTCCTCCAGATTGCCGACGGCGACGGTGGCGTGCGCGAGCGCCTCGGCGTAGTACGGCCGCGCCTCGTCCGGGTGCTTCCAGAACATCGGCCGCCAGTCGAGGTCGAAGACGGTGGTCCCGGACCGGTCCCGGTGGGCGAGCGCGGCCAGCGTCGCCGTACGGCTCGGCTCCGCGCACAGACCGGTCCCGGTCATCCAGAACACGCGCGCCTCGCGAATGGCCGCCAGGTCCAGCTCGTGCTCGTGGATCTCGAGGTCGGGGGCCTTGGGCTGCCGGTAGAAGTAGAGGGGAAAGTCGTCCGGCGGGAAGATCTCGCAGAAGGTGACCGGGGTCGGGTATTCGGCCACCGGCGTCACCCAGCGGTCGTCGACGCCGAACTCCCCCAGCGCCTGGTGGAGATAGTCCCCGAAGGCGTCCTGACCGGTGCGGGTGATCACCGCCGTCCGCCGGCCGAGCCTGGCCGCCCCGACCGCGACATTCGTGGCCGAGCCGCCGAGGAACTTTCCGAACGTGTCGACCTGCGCCAAAGGGACCCCGGTCCGCAGCGGATAGAGGTCCACCCCGATACGTCCCATCGTGATCACGTCGTACGGCTGAGGCATGCGCGTCCCTTCGGTTCGACGCCGGCTGCACCCAGGTCTAGTGCTCCATCCTGAGCCCTGTCAACATTTTGTCCTTACATTCGGACGAAGTCTTGACACCCTTCTCCGGCGGCCGGAAAGCTGGCCGGCATGACCTCATCCGTCCCCTCCCTGAACCGCATCCGGGTCGGCTCGGCCCCCGACTCCTGGGGGGTGTGGTTCCCCGACGACCCCCAGCAGGTCCCCTGGCAGCGCTTCCTCGACGAGGTCGCCCAGGCCGGCTACGAATGGATCGAGCTCGGCCCGTACGGCTATCTCCCGAGCGACCCCGCCCGCCTCGGCGAGGAGACCGCCCGGCGCGGCCTGAAAGTCTCGGCCGGAACTGTCTTCACCGGCCTGCACCACGGGCCCGCCGTCTGGGACAGGACCTGGGCACATGTCGCGGACATCGCGGCCCTGACACAGGCGATGGGCGCGGAGCATCTGGTCGTCATCCCCTCCTTCTGGCGCGACGACAAGACCGGCCAGGTGCTGGAGGACAAGACCCTCACCCCCGCACAATGGCGCGATCTGACCACTCAGACAGAGCGGTTGGGCCGCGAGGTGCGCGAGCGCTACGGGCTGAAGATCGTCGTCCATCCGCACGCGGACACGCATATCGACAGCGAGGAGAACGTCAACCGTTTCCTCGACGCCACCGACCCCTCGCTCGTCTCGCTCTGCCTGGACACCGGGCATTACGCCTACTGCGGCGGCGACAGCGTCAAGCTGATCGAGACCTATGGCGAGCGGATCGGTTACCTCCATCTCAAGCAGGTGGATCCGGAGATCCTCGCCGAAGTGGTCGCGGACGAGGTGCCGTTCGGGCCGGCCGTCGGCCGCGGTGTGATGTGTGAGCCGCCGGCCGGGGTGCCCGCGCTGGAGCCCGTACTTGCCGCGGCCCAGGCGCTTGACGTCGAACTCTTCGCCATCGTCGAGCAGGACATGTATCCCTGCCCGCCCGACAAACCCTTCCCGATTGCCCGGCGGACACGCCGTTTCCTGCGCTCGTGCGGTGCCTGACGCCCAGGCACCACTTCTGTCACGGTTGTCGCCAGCTCATCACGCATGTCTCCATTACGCGGGTCTTCCGTCACAGCCGATCAACAGGCCCACCCCTCCCGTCACCCGCAGTCGTTCAACGGGCACAGGCTCAGTGATCGCCAGCGTCCGCGCCGCAGCTCCCCCGACAGCCCCCCGGCTGCCGCTGCCGCGCACGCAGGGAGGTGCCACACATATGACGGACAGAAGACTCTGGTCGTACAAGGAGATCGCCGCGCATATCAAGGTGCAGCCGGACACGGTCCGTTCGTACCGCAAGCACGGCCTTCTCCCGCCGCCCGACCATGTGGAGACCGGCAAGCCCTACTGGTACGCGGACACGATCCGTGCGTGGGTCGCCAATCGCCCCGGGAACAGGGGTCGTCGGGAGTGAGGACCGGCGGGCCCCGCCGAAACGGGCCCGCTGACAGGACCTGCACCACCGGAGCCCCGCCCCCCTGATGCGGGGCTCCGGCGTGCTCGCGGCCTCAGGCCTCGACCTTGTCCCGCACCGCGTCGGGGTCCGTCTCCGGTCCCGGGTCCGCCTTCGGCTCCGTGGCCGGGTCCGTCTTCGGCTGCGGCACGGGCCGGGATATCTCGCCCTCACTCAGTCCGAACCGCTGGTGGAAGCGGCGCAGCGGCCCGGGCGCCCACCAGGTCGAGGCGCCCATCAGTTTCATCACCGACGGGACCAGCAGACTGCGCACCACCATGGCGTCCATCAGCACGGCCAGCGCGATGCCGAGACCGAGCATCTTGGTGTTGGTCACCCGTGAGGTGCCGATGCCCACCATCACGACCGCCAAGATCACGGCCGCCGCGGTGATCAGTCCGCCGGTGCGCTGAAGGCCGAACCTCACAGCGTGCTCATGGTCGCCCGTGTGGTCGTACTCCTCCTTGATACGGGAGAGCAGGAAGACGCCGTAGTCCATGGAGAGCCCGAAGGCGATGCAGAACATCAGCACGGGCAGCGTCGTCTCGATGTCCCCGGTGGAGGTGAACGAGAGCACTCCGGAGAGGTTGCCGTCCTGGAAGACCCAGACGACCGCACCGAACATCGCTGTCAGGCTGAGGGCGTTGAGCACGACCGCCTGGATCGGGATCAGCACACTGCCGGTGAGCAGGAAGACCAGGAGCAGGGTGACCACGGCGATGATCCCCAGCGCCAGCGGCAGCCGGTCCGCTATGGCCGCCTTGGAGTCCTCCAGCACCGCCGCCCTGCCCGTCACCGAGGTCTCGAACGGGGCCGGGACATCACGCAGTTCGTGCACGAGCCGCTGGGCCTCCCGGCCGACCGCCTCACCCTTGGGCTGGACCGTGAAGTAGGCCGAACCGTTCGCGGCGACAGGTCCGTCGACCCGCAGCACACCCGGCAGGGCGGCGATTCGAGCGCGGTAGTCGGCGTACTCGGCGGGTGTCGTGCCGGACTTTGTGTCCTCGGCGTCCTCGGCGAAGACTTCGAGGCCACCGGCGGGGCTGCCGGGGAAGCCGTCCCGTATCTGCTGCTGGACCACATGCGATTCGGCGGTCGAGGGCAGTTGGCGGTCGTCGGGCGTACCGAACTTCACGCCCAGGAAGGGCAGTCCGAGCAGCACCAGTCCCGCAACGGTGGCGAAGGCGAAGAGCGGGGCGCGGCGCATCACCAGGCCCGCGAAGCGCCCCCATCCCGCACCGGTCTCAGCGGAATCCCGGTCCGCACCCGCAGCCCCCTTGCCGCGCCCCCGCCGCAACAGGCGGCGCAGATCAAGCGCGTTGACCCGATGCCCCAGGAGCATCAGCGCGGCCGGCAGCAGGATCAGCGCGGCGCCCGCCGCCAGCAGCACGACCGCTATCCCGGCATAGGCGAAGGACCGCAGGAAGTACTGCGGGAAGACCAGCATCGCGGCCAGCGAAACCGCCACGGTCAGCGCGGAGAACAGAACCGTGCGCCCCGCCGTGCGCAGCGTGATGCCCACCGCCTCCCGCACCTCTGCCCCCGCGGCCAGCTCCTCGCGGAATCTGCGCACGATGAACAGGGCATAGTCGATGGCGAGTCCGAGACCGAGGGCCGTGGTCAGGTTCTGTGCGAAGACCGAGACATCGGCGAACTCGGTGATGCCGCGCAGTACGGCATTGGTCCCCAGGATGGCGACGATGCCGACTCCCAGCGGGAGCAGCGCGGCGATCGCGCTGCCGAACACCATCACCAGCAGCACCAGCGTCACCGGCAGGGCGATCATCTCGGCCCGCAGCAGGTCGTCCTGGATGATCGTCGTCATCTCGTGCTGGACGGCGACAGGGCCGCCGATCGAGACGTCCACCGGGCCGTGTGCCCCGCGGAAGTCGGGCGCTATCCGCTGCAGCACCTCGGCCGCGGCCTTCTCGTCGCCCTGGATGCGGGCTGCGATCAGGGCTTGCCGACCGTCCTGGGCACGCAGCGCGGGCGAGCCCGTCTGCCAGTACGAACCGACGCCCGTGACGTCCTTCTCGGCGGCCAGCCGCTCCGCCAGCCGCCGTCCCTCGGCGGCGACCACTGGGTCGTCCACGCTTGCCCGCCCACTGTCCACGAGCAGCAGCACGTTCGGCTGGGAGGCGGGGAACTCTCGCTCCAGCGCCTTGGTGGCATACGTCGACTCGGCGGACGGGTCCGCCCAGCCACCGCTGCCCATGCGCTCGGCGACTGAACTGCCGGCGAATACGGCGAGCGCGGTGAGGACGAGGGCGGCGAGCAGCGAGAGCCGGGGGCGCGCGGTGACGAAGCGGGTCCATCCCCCGAGGGGAGGCGCGCTGTTGACTTCGGACATGGTGCGGTGTCCCCTTCACCGTGGCCCATGCGCTGGCTTCCTGGCAGGCAGCATGGGTCGACCATTGCCATAGACTGGCAAACACGAGCTATCGCTCGCATTAATCAAGAATGCGAGCGACCACTCGCGTTTGTCAACCGCTTGAGGAAGCTGGGGATTTCACGTGCCGGAGCCCACGACGCCGGAGCCCGCCGCGACCGCCGAGCCCGCCACCACCCGGCGCACCCGCGCCGCGACCTCCGAGCCCGAGCCGACCAAGCACGCGCCGACGAAGCACGCCAAGGCCGAGCCGCCCGCAACCCGGCCCGCCCGTCGCGCCCCGGCCGAGCCCGCCACCGCCGCGATCGGCGAGCACCCGCCCACCGCCAAGCACCCGCCCACCGCCAAGCCGCGCCGCCGGCAGGCCCGCGGTGAGCGCCGTATCGCCCAGCTCCTCGACGCCGCGGCCAGCGTCTTCTGCACCAGCGGCTACACCGCGGCCAGCACCAACGCCATCGCCCGCGAGGCGGGCGTCTCCCCCGGCACGCTCTACCAGTTCTTCCCGAACAAGGAGGCCATCGCCGTCGAGCTTGGCGGCCGGCTCCTTGAGCGGTGGCGCGAGTCCCACGGCGCGGCTCTGACCGCCGCCAATCTGGACCTGCCGCTCGACCAGTTGCTGGACGCGGTCCTCGACCCGCTCTTCGCCTTCAATCACGAGAACCCGGCCTTCGCCGTCCTGGTGCACGGCCCGGACGTACCGGGCCAGATCACCCAGGAGTTCGACGCTCTGCACGCCGTGCTGCTCACGCGGATCGAGGAGATCGTCGCGAGCTTCCTCCCCGACGCCCCACCCGCCGAGCTCTCCCTCATCGCGACCATGATCTTCGCCATTTTCAAGGCGGGCCTCGATCTGGTCCTAGCCCATGAGGGGGAGGAGCGGCAGGCCTACATCGACGAGATCAAGAAGGTCTTGTTCCGCTACCTGGCCCCCATCGTCGGGTTCTGCCCGGCCGGACAGGGGGCTGAGGAGCAGCGCGACGCGGAGCCGGGCGCACATTCGCACTAATACCCCCTAGGGGTATAGTCTGGCGAGTGTCGGGGAGCCTCGGTATTCCCGTGGACCTCCGGCGCCACCATGAACTCGTACGTGTTGCACGCTCGAAGAGGAGAACGCCATGACCGCCGAGACGAACACCGAGACCGCCCAGGCGACCGGCTCCTGCTGCTCGTCGACCGGCTCCTGTCACGACGGTGCGGCCGACGTGCAGATCGGTGGCGTCACCACCGTCTACCAGGTCACCGGCATGACCTGCGGCCACTGCGAAGGCGCCGTCACCGAAGAGATCTCCGAACTCCCGGGCGTCACCTCGGTAAAGGCGGTCGCCGCGACCGGCCAGGTGACGGTCGTCTCCGACGCCCCGCTGGAGGAGACCGCCGTACGCGGGGCTGTCGACGAGGCCGGGTACGAGCTCGTCGGCCAGGCCTGAGCACGACCCCCGACCGCCCGGCGCAAGGCCGAGAGCCGGGGCGTCGCGATGGTCGGGGACGGCGTCAACGACGCGGCCGCGCTCGCCACGGCCGACCTGGGGCCGGCGATGGGCAAGGGCACCGACGCGGCGATCGAGGCCGGTGACCTGACACTCGTACGTGGGGATCTGAGGGTTGCCGCCGACGCGATCCGTCTCGCACGCCGGACGCCGGCAACGACCAAAGAGAATCTTTACTGGGCCTTCGGCTACAACGTCGCCGCACTGCCCCTCGCGGCATCAGGCCTGCTCAACCCCATGATCGCCGGATTCGCCATGGCCCTTTCGTCCGTATTTGTGGTCACCAACAGCCTCCGCCTGCGCTCCTTCTCGTGACTACAAATAGGTCACAAGACCTTCACAAGGAGACCTAGATCACAGATATTGAGGGGTAACCATTAAGGCTCCTCGCGAGTCTAGATTGGCGATGCCGAGAACGTCTTGGGGGACGTTCATGGGATGTCTTGGGGGACGTCCCAGGCAAGCGTTGGCCGGGGCACGTGCCCGGGGAGCTTTGAGCGGCCCTCCCGTGCGTACGTACCCCGGCAGACCGCGTGAGGAGCTCCTGCAGCCAGCAGGCGCCCGGCCGGATCCCGTGGGGGGAATCCGCTCCGGGGATATGGGAAGCGCCCCGCCCGCCGACCCGTGGGGGGATCGGCAGCGGGGCGCTTTCCGCGTTCTGTGCGGCCGCGTTCAGCGGGGTACGGTCACCGGCTCCATCTACTGCCAGGACCGCCCGCCGCCGACCGCCGCGGACGCGGTGTCAGCGGGCCTCGACCGGGACGAAGTCGCGCAGGACCTCGCCGGTGTAGATCTGGCGCGGGCGGCCGATGCGGGAACCCGGCTCCTTGATCATCTCGTGCCACTGGGCGATCCAGCCCGGGAGCCGGCCGATGGCGAAGAGCACGGTGAACATCTCGGTCGGGAAGCCCATGGCCCGGTAGATGAGACCGGTGTAGAAGTCCACGTTCGGGTAGAGGTTGCGCGAGACGAAGTAGTCGTCGGAGAGCGCGTGCTCCTCCAGCTTGAGCGCGATGTCCAGCAGCTGGTCGGACTTGCCGAGCGCCGAGAGGACATCGTGCGCCGCGGCCTTGATGATCTTCGCGCGCGGGTCGAAGCTCTTGTAGACGCGGTGGCCGAAGCCCATCAGCCGGACGCCGTCCTCCTTGTTCTTCACCTTGCGGATGAAGGAGTCCACGTCGCCGCCGTTGGCCTGGATGCCCTCGAGCATCTCCAGCACCGACTGGTTGGCGCCACCGTGCAGCGGGCCCCACAGGGCGCTGATACCGGCGGAGATCGAGGCGAACATGTTCGCCTGCGAGGAGCCGACCAGACGCACGGTGGAGGTCGAACAGTTCTGCTCGTGGTCCGCGTGCAGGATCAGCAGCTTGTCGAGCGCCGAGACCACGACCGGGTCCAGGTCGTACTCCTGCGCGGGGACCGAGAAGGTCATCCGCAGGAAGTTCTCCACGTACCCGAGGTCGTTGCGCGGGTAGACGAAGGGGTGACCGATCGACTTCTTGTACGCGTACGCCGCGATCGTCGGCAGCTTGGCGAGCAGCCGGACCGTGGAGAGGTGACGCTGCTTCTCGTCGAACGGGTTGTGGCTGTCCTGGTAGAACGTCGACAGCGCGCTGACCACCGAGGACAGCATCGCCATCGGGTGTGCGTCGCGCGGGAACCCGCCGAAGAACCGCTTGACGTCCTCGTGCAGCAGCGTGTGCTGGGTGATCTCACCCTTGAAGGCCGCCAGCTCGTCGACCGTCGGAAGCTCGCCGTTGATCAGCAGGTACGCCACCTCGAGGAAGGTGGAGCGTTCGGCCAGCTGCTCGATCGGGTAGCCGCGGTAGCGCAGGATGCCCTGCTCGCCGTCGAGGTAGGTGATAGCGGATTTATAGGCGGCGGTATTGCCGTATCCACTGTCCAGGGTGACCAGACCGGTATTGGCTCGGAGCTTCCCGATGTCGAAGCCCTTGTCGCCGACGGTGCTCTCGACCACCGGGTAGGTGTATTCACCGTCCGCGTACCGCAGTACTACAGAGTTGTCGCTCACGTCATCCCTCACCGACGTAGTGCCTCTTCTTCGAGGTGCCCTGACTGTCTCTACCATCCCCCATTTGGCTCAGGAGAGTGCACTCGGGGTCGACCATTGGGCCTACTGGCGGCACTCAGTGCCGCCAACCTGCTCATCTTGCCCCGTTCGCCCAGGTTCCGGAAACCGGGGTGGTGTTTCCCACCCCTCGGGGCCGGGTGACTTCCCCCGGCCGGCCGAGCCGTGCGTGTCAACCGCCGGTCAGCCGGTGGTCGAGCGCGGTGAAGCGTCTGCCTGCGGAAACGGTGCGCACTGCCTGTCCTATCGCTTTACGGGAGCCGACCAGCACGACGAGTTTCCTCGCCCGGGTGACCGCGGTGTACAGGAGGTTCCGCTGCAGCATCATCCACGCTCCTGTGGTGACAGGGATCACCACCGCGGGGTATTCACTGCCCTGCGAGCGGTGAATGGTCACGGCGTAGGCGTGGGCCAGCTCGTCCAGCTCGTCGAAGTCGTACGGAACCTCCTCGTCCTCGTCCGTCAGCACCGTCAGCCGCTGATCGTCCAGTTGGAGCGAGGTGACCACGCCGACCGTGCCGTTGAAGACGCCGTTCTTGCCCTTCTCGTAATTGTTGCGAATCTGGGTGACCTTGTCGCCGACCCGGAAGACCCGGCCGCCGAAGCGCTTCTCCGGGAGGTCCGGCCGCGCGGGGGTAATCGCCTGCTGAAGCAGCCCGTTGAGCGTGCCGGCGCCGGCCGGGCCGCGGTGCATCGGCGCGAGGACCTGCACATCGCGCCGTGGGTCGAGGCCGAACTTGGCAGGAATCCGGCGGGCGGCCACATCGACGGTGACCCTGCCCGCGTCCTCCGTCTCCTCCTCCACGAAGAGAAAGAAGTCCGAGAGCCCCGAAGTGATGGGCTGGACACCGGAATTGATGCGATGGGCATTGGTGACGACACCTGACTGCTGGGCCTGGCGGAAGATCCGGGTGAGGCGGACGCTGGGCACCGGGCCGCCGTCCGCGAGCAGATCGCGCAGCACCTCGCCCGCGCCGACGCTCGGCAGCTGGTCGACGTCCCCCACCAGCAGCAGATGCGCGCCGGGGGCTACCGCCTTGACCAGCTTGTTGGCCAGCAGCAGATCGAGCATCGACGCCTCGTCGACCACCACCAGGTCCGCGTCCAGGGGCCGGTCCCGGTCGTACGCCGCGTCCCCGCCCGGCTTGAGCTCAAGCAGCCGGTGCACGGTGGAGGCGTCGGCTCCGGTGAGCTCGGCCAGACGCTTGGCCGCGCGCCCTGTCGGGGCCGCGAGCACGACCTTGGCCTTCTTGGCGCGGGCCAGCTCCACGATGGAGCGGACCGTGAACGACTTGCCGCAGCCCGGGCCTCCGGTGAGGACGGCCACCTTGCTGGTGAGCGCGAGACGGACCGCCTGCTCCTGCTCGGTCGCCAGCTCGGCGCCCGTCCGCTCGGCCAGCCAGGCCAGCGCCTTGTCCCACGCGACGTCATGGAAAGCCGCCATCCGGTCCTCGGCGGTACGCAGCAGACGCTTCAGCTGAGCCGCGAGCGAGATTTCGGCGCGGTGGAAGGGGACGAGATAGACCGCGGTCAGCGCCTCGCCGCCGTCGGGGGCCGGGACCTGCTCCCGGACGACCCCCTCCTCGTCGCCCGCGAGTTCGGCGAGACACTCGATGACAAGGCCGGTGTCCACCTGGAGCAGCTTCACCGCGTCCGCGATCAGCTGCTCCTCGGGCAGGAAGCAGTGCCCCTGGTCGGTGGACTGCGACAGGGCGTACTGCAGGCCCGCCTTGACCCGCTCAGGGCTGTCGTGCGGAATGCCGACCGCCTGCGCGATCCTGTCGGCCGTGAGGAAGCCGATGCCCCATACGTCGGCGGCCAGGCGGTACGGCTGGTTCTTCACGACCGAGATCGAGGCGTCCTCGTACTTCTTGTAGATACGCACCGCGATGGAGGTCGAGACGCCGACGCCCTGAAGGAAGATCATGACCTCCTTGATGGCCTTCTGCTCCTCCCAGGCGGCGCCGATCAACTTCGTCCGCTTCGGGCCGAGTCCGGGGACCTCGATGAGCTTCTTCGGCTCCTGCTCGATGATGTCGAGGGTGTCGACACCGAAGTGATCGACGATGCGCTCGGCGATTTTCGGGCCGATGCCCTTGATCAGGCCGGAGCCGAGGTAGCGGCGTATGCCCTGGATGGTGGCCGGGAGGACGGTGGTGTAGTTCTCGACCGTGAACTGCTTGCCGTACTGGGGATGGGAGCCCCAGCGGCCCTCCATACGCAGGGACTCGCCCGGCTGCGCGCCGAGCAGCGAGCCGACCACCGTGAGGAGATCACCGCCGCCGCGGCCGGTGTCGACGCGGGCGACCGTGTAGCCGTTCTCCTCATTGGCGTACGTGATCCGCTCGAGGACCCCTTCGAGCACTGCCAGATTGGACATGATCCGACGCTACAGCCGGGGTCCGACAGTGCGGGCGGCCTGTGGACAACTCCGGCCCGGCGGGCGGGCGGCGTCCTGGCAGGTGCCGCGACGGGTGGTGCCCGGCCAGGCCAAGGGGGCCCGGTCGACCGACCGGGCCCCTCGAACTCCCCCTCCATCAATGGCTCCCCGAATCCCCCCAGATCCCCCCGGGAGCCTTGATGACAGGTACGACTCGCGTCACGGGGAAAGGGTTGCACGACTGCGGGCAGTTATTTTTGCGGAATCTCGGAATGCCGACTAAATGGGGTGATCGTTGCGTTTCGCCCTGGACGTGGGTCGGGGTGCGGGTGTGTTGGTCCCCCACCCCGCCCCTTCCCGAAACTGGGGGCAGCCCCCAGACCCCGGGGAGCGTGGGGGCTGACGCCCCCAGCCCCCGGAGCGGCAGCTACGCGCCGTGGGGTGAGCCGCAGTTCCGGGAGCCCTCGGCGGCGCGGCACCGCGCGCCACGGGGGCGGGAGGCTGGGCCCGGCCCGGGCGGCAGACCGGGACAGTGCTCGCGGGGGCGGAAGCCCACACCAGGGGCGGCAGCCCGGGAGAGCTCGCCGACCGGCAGCTTCGTGCCGGGGGCCGGAAGGCTGGGAGCGCCCGCCCAGCCGCGACTCCGTACCGCTGAGCGGGAGTCCGGGAGAACGCGCGGATCGGCAGCTTCGCGCCCGGGGGCGGGGGCCCGGAAGCCCCGCCCAGACCCGACTCCGTACCGCTGAGCGGGAGGCTGCGAACGCCGCGAGCAGCATCTTCGCGCCGCGGAGTCGACCGGAGCCGTGCTCGGGATCGGGTCCCCCGGCCTCTCGCCCGGGGCCACATCGCCGTCGCCGCGGGCCTGACGGCGCGCCCGGGGCCGCCAGCTCCCAAGGACTGCCCCCTACGCCACGTGCTCCGCGTACCGCCCCACCGTCTCCCGCAGCACCTCCACCCCGTCCCTCGCCCACAACCCCTCGTTGAACAGCTCCACTTCAATCGACCCGCCGTACCCCGCCGCGTCTACCCGTTCCCTCCACTCGCGCAGGTCCACCGCGCCGTCGCCCAGCTGGCCCCGGCCGTGCAGGACGCCTGACGGCAACGGGGTGATCCAGTCCGCCAGTTGGAAGGCGTGGATGCGGCCCGACGCGCCCGCGCGGGCAACTGCCGACGGGGCCGTGTCGTCCCACCAGATGTGGTACGTGTCCACCGCCACGCCCACCTGGTCCGACGAGAAGCGTTCCGCCAGGTCCAGGGCCTGGGTCAGGGTGGAGACCACGCAGCGGTCCGACGCGAACATCGGGTGCAGCGGCTCGATCGCCAGGCGTACGCCCCGCTCCCCCGCGTATGGGGCCAGGACCGAGAGCGCGTCCGCGATGCGTTCGCGCGCCCCCGGCAGGTCACGGCTGCCCGGTGGGAGGCCGCCCGATACCAGGATCAGGGTGTCCGTGCCGAGGGCCGCGGCCTCCTCGATCGCCGTGCGGTTGTCGGCCAGGGCGCGGGCCCGTTCCGCCGGGTCGGTCGCGGTGAGGAAGCCGCCGCGGCACAGGCTGGTGACCGCAAGCCCCGCGTCCCGTACGAGCTTGGCGGCCGCGTCGACGCCGTACGCCTGGACCGGTGCGCGCCATAGGCCCACCCCGCCGATGCCCAGTGCGCGGCACGCCTCGGTGAGTTCGGGCAGGGGCAGCTGCTCGACCGTCATCTGGTTGATGCTGAGGCGCGTCAAGTCCGTCGTCACCGGTCGGCTCCGTACATCGTGAGCAGGGACTTCATACGGTGTTCCGCCAGCCCGGGATCCGGGAACAGTCCAAGGCCGTCGGCCAGTTCGTACGCCCGGCACAGGTGCGGCAGCGAGCGCGCCGACTGCAGGCCGCCGACCATCGTGAAGTGCAACTGGTGCCCCGCCAGCCAGGCCAGCAGCACCACGCCCGTCTTGTAGAAGCGCGTCGGCGGCTCGAACACGTGCCGGGACAGCTCGACGGTCGGGTCGAGGAGTGCGCGGAAGCCGACGGCATCGCCGGTGTCGAGGACCCGTACCGCATGGGCGGCCAGGGGACCGAGCGGGTCGAAGATCCCCAACAGCGCGTGGCTGAAGCCGTGTTCGTCGCCCGCGATCAGCTCGGGGTAGTTGAAGTCGTCGCCGGTGTAGCACCGGACACCCTCCGGCAGCCGCCGTCGCAGGTCGATCTCGCGCTGCGCGTCGAGCAGCGAGACCTTGATGCCGTCGACCTTGTCGGGGTGCGCCGCGATGACCTCCAGAAACGTCCCCGTCGCCGCGTCCAGGTCCGACGAGCCCCAATACCCCTCCAGGGCCGGGTCGAACATCGGGCCCAGCCAGTGCAGGATCACCGGCTCGGAGGCCTGGCGCAGCAGGTGGGTGTAGAGGGCCACATAGTCGTCCGGGGTCCCGGCCGCGCCCGCCAGCGCCCGCGAGGCCATCAGGATCGCCTGTGAGCCGGTCTCCTCGACGAGTGCGAGCTGCTGCTCGTACGCCGTACGGACGGCCCGCAGATCAGCCGGGCCGGTCAGCTGGTCGGTGCCGACCCCGCAGGCGATGCGGCCGCCCACCGCCTTGGCCTCGGCCGCCGAGCGCCGGATCAGCTCGGCCGCGCCCGCCCAGTCGAGACCCATGCCGCGCTGCGCCGTGTCCATGGCCTCCGCGACTCCGAGGCCGTGCGACCACAGATGGCGCCGGAAGGCGAGCGTGGCGTCCCAGTCGACGGCGGCGGGCGAGTCCGGCGAGACATCGGCGTACGGGTCGGCCACGACATGCGCCGCCGCGAAGACCGTACGGGAGGTGAGCGCGGCCCCACCCGCGAACACAGGCGGCTCGGTGCGGGGCTGGTACACCCGGTCCAGGAGCCTGATCGTCACAGCGACAGCTCCGGCACGTCGAAGCGGCGGCCCTCGGCCGACGACTTCAGCCCGAGCTCGGCGAGCTGCACGCCGCGCGCGCCCGCCAGCAGGTCCCGGTGGTACGGCTCGCCGAGCGCGACATGGCGCAGGAACAGCTCCCACTGCGCCTTGAACGCGTTCTCGAACTCCCCGTTGTCCGGCACCTCCTGCCACTGGTCACGGAAGGTCTCCGCGGCGGGCAGATCCGGGTTCCAGACGGGCTTCGGGGTCGCGGAACGGTGCTGGGCGCGGCAGCGGCGCAGGCCCGCGACGGCCGAGCCGTGCGTGCCGTCGACCTGGAACTCGACGAGTTCGTCGCGCGTCACCCGTACCGCCCAGGAGGAGTTGATCTGGGCGACGGCACCGCCCTCCAGCTGGAAGATGCAGTAAGCGGAGTCGTCGGCGGTCGCGGCGTACGGCTTGCCGCGTTCGTCCCAGCGCCGCCGGATGTGTGTGGCGATCTGCGCCGTCACGCTGGTGACGCGGCCGAACAGCTCGCGCAGTACGTACTCCCAGTGCGGGAACATGTCGACGACGATGCCGCCGCCGTCCTCGGCGCGGTAGTTCCAGCTCGGGCGCTGCGCCTCCTGCCAGTCGCCCTCGAAGACCCAGTAGCCGAACTCCCCGCGTACGGACAGGATCTCGCCGAAGAAGCCGCCGTCGACGAGGCGCTTCAGTTTCAGCAGGCCCGGCAGGAAGATCTTGTCCTGGACGACGCCGTGTTTGATGCCGGCGGCGTCGGCGAGACGGGCCAGTTCCAGCGCGCCCGCGAGATCGGTGGCGGTCGGCTTCTCTGTGTAGATGTGCTTGCCCGCCGCTACGGCCTGCTTGATCGCAGGGGCGCGGGCGGATGTGGCTTGCGCGTCGAAGTAGATGTCGATGCTGTCGTCGGCGAGTACGGCGTCGAGGTCGGTGGAGACATGGGCGAGGCCGTGGCGTTCGGCGATCTGACGCAGGGCGTGCTCGCGGCGGCCGACGAGGACGGGCTCTGGCCACAGGACGTCGCCGTCGCCGAGGTCGAGGCCGCCCTGTTCGCGGATCGCGAGGAGGGAGCGCACCAAGTGCTGGCGGTAGCCCATCCGCCCCGTGACGCCGTTCATGGCGATCCGCACTGTCCTGCGTGTCATGAAGTCGCCTCCGCTTTCCCTCATTACGGCCGTTTTCCGCTGATACGCGGGTAGCAAGCGCTTTCTACACGGTAGGACGCTAGCCTGCCCACAGCGGCCCGGACAAGGGCCCCTTCTCGTCTCCCGCGGAGGAAAGCGATGACAGTCACCCTGGCGGATGTGGCGGCACGCGCCCGGGTGTCCCCGGCCACCGTCTCCCGTGTCCTCAACGGCAACTACCCGGTCGCGGCGTCAACGCGGGAACGCGTGCTGCGAGCGGTTGACGAGCTCGACTACGTCCTGAATGGGCCCGCGAGCTCGCTGGCGGCGGCCACCTCGGATCTGGTGGGCATCCTCGTCAACGACATCGCCGACCCTTTCTTCGGGATCATGGCCGGGGCCGCCCAGACCGAGATCGGCGGGCAGGAGGGTTCGGGGCGCGCGGGCGGCGAGAAACTGGCCGTCGTCTGCAACACCGGCGGCTCCCCCGAGCGCGAACTCACCTATCTCACCCTCCTCCAGCGCCAGCGCGCCGCGGCCGTCGTCCTGACCGGCGGCGCCATGGAGGACCCGGACCACATCGCGGCGATGAGCCTGAAACTGGCCAAGCTCGCGGACGCCGGCACGCGGGTCGTACTCTGCGGCCGGCCGCCGCTGCCGGGCAGCGAGGCGATCGTCGCCGCGCTCGCCTTCGACAACCGGGGCGGCGGGCGGCGGCTCACCGAACATCTGGTCGCGCTCGGACACCGCAGGATCGGCTACGTGGCGGGGCCGACCGAGCGCACGACGACCCGGCACCGGCTGGAGGGCCACCGGGCGGCACTGGCCGCGGCGGGCATCGACGGCGACCAGGACCGGCTCACGGTCCACGGCCCGTACGCCCGCCGCTCCGGCTACGACGCGACCCTCGAACTGCTGCGCCGCGACCCCGGTTTGACCGCCGTCGTGGCGGCGAACGACACCGTGGCACTGGGCGCCTGCGCGGCCCTGCGCGACCAGGGCCTGCGCATCCCCGAGGACATCTCGGTCGCGGGCTTCGACGACCTCCCCTTCTCGATCGACGCGGCACCCGCGCTGACGACGGTCCGGCTGCCGCTGTACGAGGCGGGGGCCCGGGCGGGCCGCCTGGCGATGGGCAAGGAGGCCCCACCGCCAGGCGGCATCGCGACGATCGCGGCGGAACTGATGGCACGGTCGTCGACGGCGCCACCGCGGCAGGGGTGAGGCGGGGGCATTCCGGCAGGTGCGGCTACCGGCTGCGCCAGGATCACCCCGTCTTCAGTTCCGCCCAGACGGATTTGCCGATGCCGTGGCGTCGTGGGCAGCAGCTCCAGCGTTCCGCGAGGCCGATGACGAGGAAGAGGCCTCGGCCGCCTTCATCGTCGGCACCGGCCGAACGAGGTTCTGGGCGACGGTTGTTGGCATCGGCCACTTCGACGCGCAGCATCCCGTCGGAACGCGCGAGCCGCACACCGATGTCGCGTCCGGCCGGCGGGCGGGCGTGCCGGATGGAGTTGGTGACCAGTTCCGAGAGCAACAGCTCGGCGGTGTCGGCCGCTTCGTCCCCGACCTCCCACACGGAGAGCTGCTTGCGCAGCAGCGCTCGGGCCCGCCCGGCGCTGCGAAGACTTCTCGGGAGTCGCCAGCCGACATCGCGATGTTGCGGCTGAGCCACGACTGGTCGCCCCGTGCCTAACCGGTGGCGAGTGATGGGCAGCGGAAGGTGCCTAGGATGTCTAGAGATGATCAGGGAGGACCGTCCATGGGGAGCCAGGGCGCCGGCCGACAGCCCAAGTACCAGCGCATCGCCGCCGAGCTGAAGGCCGCCATCGATTCGGGTGAGTACGGTCCAGGCGATCGGCTGCCCGGTGAGAACGACCTGATGGCCACCTACGAGGTCGCCCGCATGACGGCCAGGCAGGCGCTGGGCGTTCTCCAGTCGGAGGGGCTGGCCGAGGCACGCAAGGGCGCCGGTGTCTTCGTACGGGAGTTCAGGCCGGTCCGACGCCGTAGCGTCCAGCGGCTCTCACCCGCGCTATGGGGCGAGGGTCGCTCCGTCTGGGCGGCTGACGCCGACGGCCGGGATCTGGTCGTCGATCCGATCTCGGTGACCGAGGAGGACGCGCCCGAGGCAATCGCGCGCGTCCTCGGCCTCGTCGACGGCGCGCGGGCGTGCGTACGCCGACGAAGGTTCGTACTCGACGGCAGGCCAATCCTGCTGGCCACCTCCTACCTCGACGCCGAGCTTGTAGCAGATACAGCGATCACGCGTACGGACACCGGACCGGGCGGCATCTACGCCCGGCTCGACGAGATCGGCTCCAGGCCGGTTCGCTTCCGCGAGGAAGTCCGCTCCCGCATGCCCACCGCGGAAGAAACCGACCGGCTCGGCCTGGCAGCGGGCACACCGGTCGTCCTGATATGTCGTACGGCCCTCGCCGCGGACGGGCGCGCCGTCGAAGTGAACGACATGGTCCTGGATGCGTCCGCCTACGTCCTGGAATACGACTTCGACGCCTGAGGCGTGCCGGACGATGCCCACCGGAAGGCTCTCGGCCGGCCATTGAACGATCAGCCGACGGCAGTCGGCTCCTCAGGCCGTGATCGGCTTGCCTGACGTCGTTCAAGGGAGGTCAACTGAGCGACGACGCCTGCGTAAAACCGGTCCACGGACTCGTCGACGCTGCGGATGAATCCGGATTCGGCACCGCCGCGAGTGGCGCCCATGCCCTTGAACAACGACAGCCGGAAACCGGTCATCCGGGCGCCGTCCTTGGGCAGCATGTCGGCCGGTTCCGGACGCAGCCGTTCCAGGGTGCCTCGCGGGCCATGCCCGCTGTCGACGATGGTCTCGACGTGGAGATCCGCCGGGGCATCCGCCAGCAGTCGGATGAGGCGCTTGGCCGAGGTGAGGGGATAACTCCCCTCCGGAGCCGGGATCTCGATGGATGTGCGAAGTCTGGCCGTCCTCAGATCGGCGGTGATCCCGAGAACACCTGGCGTTCCGTCGATGCGCAGCTCAGCCGTCAAGCGGCCTTCGTCGCACAACCGGTCTGCCAATACGGCGCGCCGGGACTGCGGGTCACTGCCACGCTTGGCGCGCTGGACCGGCAGGGCCTTCTGGCCGAGTTCGCCGCCCAGGCGCAGGCAGACCTGGCGGATGAGCCGTTCCCAGCTTTCGACGACCTCGACAGCCCGGAGGTCGCCCTGGCAAAGGGTTTCCGTGTCGATACCGTTTCGTACGGGCACCCAGGCCGGACCCATGTTCTGAAAGCCGTGGCAGCCGGAGTTCTCGTGCTGGAGATAGTTGAGCAATTCCTGCAGAAGCCACGCATGCGCGGCGTTGCCGACGCCCTCATGGCGGATCAGCATCTGTGCCTGGTGGGCCACTTCGGCCCAGGACAAGTGCCACAGAGCGACCTTGTGCTTGCGCCGTCCGTCGGTCCTGACGTCCACGAGCGGACTGCCCTCCAGGGCAACGTCGTTGGAGAGGGTGATCACGGCCTCGTAGCCGCGACGGGCGGCGATGTCCATGTAGTTCTGGACCTGATCCTGCTTGAGCGGATTCCCATTGGTCTTCGTCTCGACCAGAGCGGTCCACAGTTTGCCCGCGCGCTCCACACGGATGACACCGTCCGGGCGCTTGGGGGTGTCTCCGTGCGGAAGCGTGACTTCGGTGAAGGTCTGCATCCGTCCGGCCGGTGCGCCGAACGCGGCGGTGAGCCGACGCCCCAACTCCGGCACTTCGGCCATCACCGAGAGCAGTACTGAAGTGGCCCGCAGCTCTCGCTCCTTGTCGCTCTTGAGCGACGGTGCGGGGAAGAGCCGGGCAGGCTTCCACGAGTCGTTCTCGGCGAGGGATTTCTTGGCCACCTTGGGGAGCGTGACCTTCTTCTTCGCCGTACGAGGGCCACGCGCGCGCTGTGTCGTGGGCTCCACGCCGACCGGCCGCGCCTCATCTACGGCCTGTGCAGGGATCGCCGCCGAGGGCAGGGCTGCCGGAGGCCGCCGCTCATCGGCTTTCGGTACCTGTTCCACCGCAGCCGCCGCTACGGCGTCGTCTTCGCTCTCGTCATCGATATCGATACCGAAGTCCGTCGCCAGACCCGCCAGACCGGTCTCGTAGCCCTGGCCGATGGCCCGGAACTTCCACTCCTCGCCCCGCCGGTAGAGCTCACCAAAGATAAATGCGCTCTCGACTCCGGCGTCGGTGATGGAGAAGCCCAGCAGAGCCTCACCGCTGCCATCGGCGAGCGTTACCCGCAGGTCTTCGAGTTCACCGAAGCAGGAACCGCCGTACTGGCTGGCTGCCACCACAATGCGGTGAACGTCGTCCGGCACGGCGGTCAGATCGAGACTGATGCGGTCCTCGCTGCCGCTGTCGGTCGGTGTCTTGCCCAGCAGCTGCACGCTGCCGTCGGCCGCGGCGGGGTTGTTGTAGAAGAAGAAGTCGGCATCGCTGCGCACCTTGCCGTTGCCGTCCAACAGCAATACGGAGACATCGGCGTCGCCGTCCCCCGCAGCGCTGCTCCAACGCAGACTGACGACCACCGATCCGGTGTCATCGCTCAGGGCTGCGAGGCCGACGTTGGAACCCTTGGCCATTTCGCGCATGCAGTCCCCCCAGACGTACAGCCGCCTCAGGGCAGGCCTGAGCTGGCCGCAACATGTTGATCTGTGACGTAGCTCGCACACGGCGCTACGAAAAGTACCGTATCGCTCACCGTCGGTGCGCGAGCAGGTGATGTGAAGAATCAACCATCTTCCTGCTCCCGGACATGGAGCTCTACCCGTCGGCGCGGGTCGCCCTCTTGCCGGGGCTACGACCGCGTCGTACCGTTGACTCAGTCAAGGATAGAGCCCGGAGCAGCCCATGCCCATCCAGGAAATCCGCGCCTTCAACCGCTTCTACACCAACCTCATCGGCGCGCTCGACTACAGCAAGCACCTCTACACCCCGTACACCCTCACCGAGTCCCGCGTCCTGTACGAGCTCGCCCACAGTCCCCGTACCGACGCCGCCGATCTGCGGGCCGAGCTCTCCCTCGACGCGGGGTACTTGAGCAGGCTCCTCGCCAAGTTCGAGCGGGACGGACTGGTCGGGCGGGCGCCGTCCGAGGTGGATTCGCGGCGGCAGCGGATCACGCTCACCGAGCGGGGGCGCGAGGCCGCCGCGCTGCTCGACGAGCGGTCGCGGGAGGCCGTGGGGGCGCTGCTCGCCAAGGTGCCCGCCGACGAGCGGCCGCGGCTCGTCGAGGCGATGCGGACCGTGCGCGAGATCCTCGGCCGGGGGCGGCCCGCCCACCGGGAAGGGCCCGTGCTGCGCGAGCCCGGCCCCGGGGATCTGGGGTGGGTCGTGCAGCGCCATGGTGCGCTGTACGCCGCCGAGTACGGCTGGAACGCCGACTTCGAGGGGCTCGTCGCCCGGATCGTCGCGGACTTCGCCCAGGACCACGATCCCCATCTGGAGCGGGTGTGGATCGCCGAGCTGGACGGGCGGCCGGTGGGGTCGGTCATGTGCGTACGGGACGACGCCCCGGCGACCGCGCGGCTGCGGCTGCTGCTGGTCGAGCCGGATGCGCGCGGGCACGGACTCGGCGACCTGCTGGTGCGTACCGTCGTGGATTTCGCCCGCGAAGTGGGGTATCGAGAACTGGTGCTGTGGACCAATGACGTACTGGACGGCGCCCGCCGGATCTATCAGCGGGCCGGGTTCACCCTCGTCGCCGAGAAGCCGCACCGTTCGTACGGAGCCGATCTGGTCGGCCAGGACTGGCGGCTGCCCCTGCTGGAAGGAAGCGTCACGTGAAGTTCGCCTTCTCCACCCTCGGTGTGCCGGGCATGCCGGTCCCCGACGTGGTCGCGCTCGCCGTCGACACCGGCTACCAGGGGGTCGAGCTGCGTGCCCATCCCGAGGAGCCGGTACATCCGGGCACCGGCATGCGGGAGCGGGCGGCCGTGGTCGCGGAGTTCGAGCGGGCGGGCGTGGAGATTCTCACCGTGTGCGGGTACACCGGCGTCGCCGCCGCCGGTGACGACGCTCCGGTGTACAAGGAGCTCGACGAACTGATGTGGCTGGCAAAGGACTTGGGCGCCCCCTATGTACGCGTCTTTGCCGGCGCCGGCGACCAGGACCCGGACGAGGCCGAGGCCACCGCCGCACGCCGGCTCGGGACCGCCGCCGAGACCGCGGCCGAACTCGGCGTACGGATCCTGCTGGAGACCCACGACTCGCACCGCACCGGCGCCGGTGTCTCGCGCATCCTGGGCACGGTCGGCCACAAGCACGTCGGCGCGATCTGGGACGTGGTGCACCCCTGGCTCGACGGCGAGACCCCGGTCGCGGCGCATGCCGTGCTCGCCCCGTTCCTCGGCTACGTCCAGGTCAAGGACGTCGCATCGGCCGACGACCTCGCGCCACTGCCGCTCGGCGCGGGCGTACTGCCGCTGGCGGAATGTCTGGCCACGCTCACCGAGGAGACGTGGCTGTGCTGGGAGTACGAGAAGCGCTGGCATCCGGAGGCAGCCGATCTGCCGGGACTGCTGGTGTCGGGACGGCTCCACCTGGAACGCCTGCTCGCGGCGGTGAGGTGAGCGCGACGCCGCAGAGCAGCAGCGCCGCCGCGCCCCAGCGCAGCGGGCTCACCGACGCGGGGGTCCGGGGTGCGGTGCGCCCTGCCCCTTCCCGAACTGGGCCCCAGACCCGTACGCGCTTCGCGCGTGTCCTCAAACGCCGGACGGGCTGAATATGACCCCGGCGCGGCGGGAACCCCCCGCCCAGGCAGGCCGTCTAACGGGCCGTACTGCTGGGTGAGTCTCCGCTGTGCGGTGTCGGCCCTCGCTGCTGGCTGCGATCGCTGACCACCCCCTCTCCAGCCGCCTGCGGCCGGCAGCACACCGCCACCGGTGCGGCCCCCTCCGACAGCACCGGTGGCGGCCCCCGTCCCGGTGACCTTCCGCGCGCCGCGCCCTCTTTGTCTTGCCACACCCTTGACCTGGCAGTAATTTTCGGGCTATCCGTGTGTCCTTGGAAGTTTCCTTCAACTCCCTTGTCGAGCAAGGCCGGAAGGAGCCCCATGCACGACCGGAGCCTCACCAGACGCACCCTCCTCACCGCGACTGCCGCCACCGCCGTGGCGGCGGGCGCCGTTGCCGGCGCCTCCCCCGCACTCGCCCTCCCCTCCCACCGCGACCGCCTCAAACGGCTCATCTCCCGGATGAGCCTGGAGGAGAAGGTCGGCCAGCTCTTCGTGATGCGGGTGTACGGGCACTCCGCCACCTCCCCCGACCAGGCCGACATCGAGCTGAACCTCAAGGAGATGGGCGTCCGCACCGCCGCCGAGCTGGTCGCGGCGTATCACGTCGGCGGCATCATCTACTTCTCCTGGGCGCACAACACCCGTGATCCGTACCAGATCGCGGATCTGTCCAACGGCATCCAGCGGGCCGGACTCGCCCAGTCCACTCCCGTACCGCTGCTGATCTCCACCGACCAGGAGCACGGCATCGTGGCCCGCGTGGGCAGGCCCGCCACCCTGATGCCTGGCGCGATGGCGCTGGGCGCGGGCGGGTCCCGCTCCGACGCCCGTACGGCGGCGCGGATCGCCGGGGCCGAGCTGGCCGCGATGGGCATCTGCCAGAACTACGCCCCGGTCGCCGACGTCAACGTCAATCCCGCCAATCCCGTCATCGGAGTCCGCTCCTTCGGCGCCGATCCCGACACGGTGGCGGGTCTGGTCGCCGCGCAGGTGAAGGGCTATCAGAGCGCGGGCATCGCCGCGACGTCGAAGCACTTCCCGGGGCACGGCGACACCACCGTCGACAGTCACACGGGCATCCCGGTCATCACCCACACCCGCGAGCAGTGGGAGGAGATCGACGCCCCGCCGTTCCGGGCCGCGATCGCCGCCGGTATCGACTCGATCATGACGGCTCACATCCAGTTCCCGGCTCTGGACCCGAGCAACGACCCGGCCACGCTCTCGCGCCCCATCCTCACCGGCATCCTGCGCGAGGAGCTGGGTTACGACGGTGTGGTGGTCACCGACGCGCTCAACATGCAGGGCGTGCGCGACAAGTACGGCGACAGCCGGGTGCCGGTGCTCGCGCTGAAGGCGGGTGTGGACCAGCTGCTCAACCCGCCGGACCTGGCCGTCGCCTGGAACGGCGTCCTCAGCGCGGTCAGGAGCGGCGAGCTCACCGTCGCCCGCCTCGAGGAATCGATCCTGCGCATCCTGCTCCTGAAGGAGAAACTGGGCCTGTTCCGCGACCCGTTCGTCTCCCGGCGCGAAGTGGAGCGCACCGTCGGCGCCCACGCGCATCTCGCCGCGGCCGACCGGATCGCCGAGGGGACCACGACGCTGCTGGTCAACGAGGACGGGCTGCTTCCGCTGAACAGGCGCAGTGGGCGCAATCTCCTGGTGGTCGGCGCCGATCCGGCCTCGCCCACCGGGACGACCGGACCGCCGACCTCCGTACTGGCCAAGGCACTGACCGAACTGGGCTTCGCCGCGACCGCGCTGTCCACCGGGATCACGCCAACGACCGCGAAGATCGACGAGGCGGTCGCGGCGGCGGGCGGCAAGGACGCGGTGATCGTCGGCACCTACAACGTCACGGCGACCAGCCCGCAACGGACCCTGGTGGCCCGGCTCGCCGCGACCGGCGTGCCCGTCGTCGCGGTCGCGATCCGCAATCCGTACGACATCGCCCGGCTCACCGGCGTACGGGCGGCGCTCGCCGCTTACTGCTGGACCGATGTCGAACTGCGCGCGGCGGCACGGGTGATCGCGGGCCGGGCCGACCCGGAGGGGCGCCTTCCGGTGCCGGTGCAGCGGGCGGACGATCCGCTTCAAGAGCTGTATCCCATCGGCCACGGCCTGTCGTACCACTGACGGAGACCGAGGGACCGGAGAGCGAAAGACCCGAGACGGACCCGAGGGCGAAAGACCGACATACGCAAACGTGCCACGCACCCCCGGCGCACTCCCGCAAAATGTCATCAATCGCCCCGCACGTCTGGCGTGGCCCGCCCCGGCGGGTCACGCTGGACGGACCGGCCGGGGGTCGGGGCTCGTGGGGGGTACGTGATGGGCGTGAAGCAGCGGTCAGCCGGGGCGGTGAGCAGCCTGGTACCGGTACTCGCCCTGGTGGTGGCCTTGATCACCGGCTGTCAGCAGGCGAGCGGACGCACCAGCGCGGCCGCCGGCAGCGTCGAGAGCGCCACCCCGACGCCCTCGGGATACGGCCTGGTCTTCCTCGGTCCCGGCGACTGTGCCTCGCGCGGCCGTGACTTCCGTGAAGTGCCCTGCACCAGCGAGAAGGCATACGCACGGGTGACCGCCCGCCACGAGGGGCGGACGTCGGCGGGCCCTGCCTGCCCCGCCGCCACCGACTTCGTCCTGCACATCTCCGAGAGCCGTCCCTCGACGGACGAGGACGGCGACGGCGACGTGGGTCAGGCGTATGCCTGCATGCGCAATCTGGAGCCGCCGCATCCCGGCGACCCGGGCGGGGGCGGCGGTCCGCACACCGTGGTCGGCGACTGCGTCTACAGCGCGAACGCGGGCCAGGTGAAGGAGACGGCCTGCGACGGATCGGGCACGCCTGCACCGGAGTTCAGGGTGGCGACCTCGGTGGAGCGCCGGGCGCAGTGCCCGCCGTCCACGGCGCTGTACGTGCGGCTGGAGGGTGACAGGCCGGTGGGCTGCGCCCGCCGCGTGTGAGGATCACTCGGCGGCGGGCGCAGCCCCGGGGGACCTACGGCCGCAGGGCCGGCTCCCGCTCGATGTCGCGCTTGTCGAGCTTCGCGTCGTACCTGGTCAGCGGCTTCGCCTTCGCCTCGTCCTGCTGGACGGCGGCCGGGGCGACGCCCGCCCAATTCAGAATCGCGGCGGTGGCTGCCGCCTTCTGGTCGGGCACCAGGGCGGCCACATTGGCGCCGTGGTTGGCACCCGGAGCGACATACACATGGCTGTCGTGGGTGCCCCTGCCGGGCCGGAACTGCTCGGCGCCCCACGGGTCGTTCTGGCCGTAGACGAAGAGCATCTGGTTGGCGTTGTGCCGCACCCAGGTGTCCACGTCGCGCATGACCCACGGGTTGAAGCGCATCGGGATGTCGCGCGGCACGAAGTTCCGCGGCGGCTGGTACCCGTACCGGGTCAGGCCGTTGAGGTGCGGCTGCTTGATGTCGGGCGAGCCCAGCTCGGTGCCTGCCTGGTAGTAGTACGGGGTGTACGTCTCCAGGCCCTGGTCGGTGTAGGCGGAGAAGCCGGAGATCGCGTCGACGCTGTCGTAGATCTCCTGGTCGCTCGCGGTCGCGGCGGCCGGGATCGATCCGCAGTCGGCGAGCTTGCTGTACTGCCAGAAGGCCCAGACGTAGTCGAGAACGACCGCCTCGTACGCCTTGTCGAGGTTGCCGACGGTCTTGAAGGTGTAGCCCTCGGCGGTCGCGGCCGCCTGGTACTTGGCCTCCAGCGGCTCGCGCCGCACCAGTGCCTCGCGCTGGACCGCGTTCAGCTTGTCGCGGCACTCCTTGGTGCCGACGTTCTCGAAGAACCGGTCGTACGCCGAGTCCTCCTTGTTGACCACGTCGTTGGGCGCGACGTACGCGACGACGCCGTCCATGTCCCGCGGGTAGTGGCGCTCGAAGTAGGTGGCCGTCATGCCGCCCTTGGAAGCGCCGGTGGCGAGCCACTTCTTGGTGTAGATCTTCTTCAGCGCCTTGAAGACCCGGTGCTGGTCGCTGGCCGCCTGCCAGATGTCCAGCTTGGACCAGTTGGCCGGGTCGGGCCTGGACGGGGTGAAGAAGCGATACTCCAGGGAGACCTGGTTGCCGTCGATGATCGCCGTCGGCTCACTGCGGCGTGGCGTGGTGCTCACGTTGTAGCCGGAGGTGAAGAAGACGGTGGGGCGGCTGGTGTCCTTGTGCAGCAGGGTGATCCGCTGCTTGAACGTGCCCTTGCCGGGGTGCCGGTGATCGACCGGCTGTGTGTAGTTGAGGACGAAGTACCGGTAACCCGGGTACGGCTTCTCCTCGATGAGACTCATGCCCTCAATCGCGAGGATCTGGTCCTTGATGTCCGTGCCGGCCGTCGGCTCGGCGGCGGTAGCCGCACCGGCCGTCGCACCGGCCGCACTCACGGTGCCAATGAGCACCACGAGCGACAGCAGCCATCTGAGCGCCTTGCGCATTCACCCTCCCCTTGATTCACCTGTGGTCGCGGTGAACCTAGCGGGGGAACACCAGTCCCGCCAGCCCCAGTTGGGATCGGCCGGACAGAACCCAGGTGTCAGGCGGCGGGCGGAGGCGTCAGCAGAGGATCCAGCCGGTCGAGCGCGAGACGCCCGCGATCGAACCGGTGGCCCGTACACAGCGGTTGAGCGCGTGGACAGTGACGGGTCCCGCCTGGCGGGTGAAATTGCCCTTGTCGACCGCGGCCCGGCCGCCGCGCGCCTGGAGCGAGATGGACATGACCCGCCGCGCGCCGGGCCTGCTGGCGACCGTGACGGCGCAGGCGTACTGCCGGTTCTTGTAGACCCGCAGCTCGCCGGTGGGGAACTTGACCGTCTTCAGCGGCCGGCCGCTGCACGTGGAGACGGCAGCCTCGGCGTGTGATGCGCCCGGTCCCGCCAGCGTGAGCGCACCTGCCGCGATGAACACGGCGACGCCCTGCGCGAGCAGCCGCCGTCCCCGTCGCTTGTTCCCCGACCCGTCTATGTTCCCCGTTCCACCGAACACGCTCGCACCCCTTTGTCACGGCCCCGTACATGCGTACGACGCAGCCGGGCCTCCTACGGTTGCGATATTCGGCGATCCGTCATACGGCGGCGGGCTCGTCCTCCCCGATGAAGGTGCGCCAGAGGGTGGCGTACGGCCCGTTCAGGGCGAGGAGTTCTTCGTGCGTACCGTCCTCGACGACCTTTCCGCGGTCCATCACGACCACCCGGTCCGCACGGGCCGCCGTGGTCAGGCGGTGGGCGACGACCAGCGTGGTGCGGCGGCCCGTCAACCGGTCCGTGGCCTGGTTGACCTGTCCCTCGGTGGCCAGGTCGAGGGCCGCGGTCGCCTCGTCGAGCAGCAGGATGTCCGGGTCGACGAGCTCGGCCCGGGCCAGCGCGATCAGCTGGCGCTGGCCCGCCGAGAGGTTGCGGCCGCGCTCGGAGACCTCGTGCAGGTAGCCGCCGTCGAGGGTGGCGATCATGTCGTGGGCGCCGACGGCGCGGGCCGCGGCCTCCACCTCGGCGTCGCTCGCGCCGGGGCGGCCGTAGGCGATGGCGTCCCGGACGGTCCCCTCGAACAGGTACGCCTCCTGGGGGACGACACCGAGCCGGTGCCGATAGGCCGTCAGATCCAGCTCGCGCAGATCGGTGCCGTCGGCGGTGACCCGCCCGCCGGTCGGGTCGTAGAACCGCGCGACCAGCTTGACGAGCGTCGACTTGCCCGCGCCGGTCTCTCCGACGAAGGCAACGGTCTGGCCGGCCGGGATGCGCAGGTCGATCGAGTTCAGGGCCGCTTCGTCGTCCCCGTAGGCGAAGTCGACGTTCTCGAAGGCGATCTCGCCGCGCAGCGAGCGCACATCGAGGGGCGCCTTCGCGGTGGCGGTCGATGTCGGCTCCTGGAGGAGCTCCTGGATGCGGCCCAGCGACACCGTCGCCTGCTGGTATCCGTCGAAGACCTGGGAGAGCTGCTGCACGGGCGCGAAGAACAGATCGATGTAGAGGAGGTAGGCGACCAGCGCGCCGGTGGAGAGGGTGCCCGCCTCGACCCGGCCCGCGCCGACGATCAGCACGGCCGCGGCGGCCACCGAGGCCAGCAGCTGGACGAAGGGGAAGTAGACCGAGATCAGCCACTGGCCGCGCACCCGGGCCTCGCGATAGCTGTCGCTGCGGCCGGCGAACCTGTCCGCGCCGTCGCGCTCGCGCCGGAAGGCCTGCACGATCCGCAGCCCGGACACGGACTCCTGGAGGTCGGCGTTGACGACGCTGATGCGTTCGCGGGCAAGTTCGTAGGCCTTGACGCTCTTCTTCCGGAAGAAGTACGTGCCGACGATCAGTACCGGCAGGGTCGCGAAGACCACCAGCGCCAGCTGCAGGTCGATGACGAGCAGGACGACCAGGATGCCGAAGAAGGTGACCACCGAGACGAACGCGGTGACCAGACCCGTCTGGAGGAACGTGGACAGGGCGTCCACGTCCGTCGTCATCCGGGTCATGATCCGGCCGGTCAGTTCGCGCTCGTAGTAGTCGAGTCCGAGCCGCTGGAGCTGCGCGAAGATCTTCAGGCGCAGCGAGTAGAGGACGCGCTCGCCGGTGCGGCCCGTCATCCGGGTCTCGCCGATCTGCGCCAGCCACTGCACGACCACACTCGCCAGCGCGAGCAGGGACGCGGCCCACACCGCGCCGAGCGCCACCTGCTCGACGCCCTCGTCGATGCCGTGCCGGATCATGACCGGCAGCAGCAGGCCCATGCCCGCGTCGGTCGCCACCAGCAGCAGGCTGACCAGCAGGGGCAGTCCGAAGCCGCGCAGCAGCCTGCGCAGGCCGTAGGTCTGCTCGGGGCGTACGGCACGCGCCTCGTCTATCTCGGGGGTGTCGGTCGCCGGGGGCAGCGCCTCGACCTGGGCGAGCAGCTCGGGAGTGGCGCCGGGTGCCGCCGACTCCTCGGCTCTTTCCTCGCGCTCCCACAGGCGGGGGGTGATGCCGCGCTCGACGTCGAACTCGGCGTCCAGCTCCTCCCGTACGGAGTTGTCCTCTTCCGGTTCCGCGGCGGGCACCGGGATGTGGCCAGGTGATACGCCGCCGAGCTCGTCCGGGTCGGTCAGCAGCCGCCGGTACAGGGCCGAGCGCCCGGTCAGCTCCTCGTGCGTTCCGATGTCGGCGAGGCGTCCGCCGTCGAGAACGGCGATCCGGTCGGCGAGGCCGAGTGTGGAGCGGCGGTGGGCGATCAGCAGGGTGGTCCGGCCCGCCATGACGCTGCGCAGTGCCTCGTGGATCTCGTGCTCGACACGGGCGTCCACGGCCGAGGTGGCGTCGTCCAGGAGCAGCAGCCGGGGATCGGTGAGGATCGCGCGGGCGAGCGCGACGCGCTGGCGCTGGCCGCCTGAGAGGGTGAGGCCGTGTTCGCCGACCTTGGTGTCGTAGCCCTGGGGCAGCTCGGCGATGAAGCGGTCGGCCTGGGCGGCGCGTGCGGCGGTCTCGATCTCTTCCTGCGTGGCGTCCGGCTTTCCGTACGCGATGTTCGTCCGCACGGTGTCGGAGAAGAGGAAGCTGTCCTCCGGCACCAGGCCGATGGCGGCGCGCAGGGATTCCATGGTCAGCTCGCGCACATCGTGGCCGCCGACCAGGACGGCTCCGTGCGTCACGTCGTAGAAGCGGGGCAGCAGCAGCGAGACGGTGGACTTGCCGCTGCCGGAGGAGCCGACGACGGCGACGGTCTCGCCCGCCCGGATCTCCAGCGAGAAGCCGTCCAGGACGGGGCGCTCCTCGTCGTATCCGAAGGTCACGTCGTCGAACTCGACCGTCGCGGGCGCGTCCGCCGGGAGTTCCTTGGTGCCGTCCTGCATCGTCGGCTCGGTGTCGATCAGCTCCAGTACGCGCTCGACACCGGCGCGGGCCTGCTGTCCGACCGTCAGCACCACGGCGAGCATCCGGACCGGGCCGACGAGCTGCGCCAGATAGGTCGAGAAGGCGACAAAGGTACCGAGGGTGATCTGGCCGCGGGTGGCCAGCCAGCCGCCGAGCGCCAGCATCGCGACCTGCCCGAGCGCGGGGACGGACTGGAGGGCCGGGGTGTACTTGGCGTTGAGCCTGATGGTCCGCAGGCGTCCCGCGAAGAGCTTGCGGCCGACCTCGCGCAGCTTGCCGGTCTCCTGGTCCTCCTGGCCGAAGCCCTTGACCACGCGTACGCCGGAGACGGCACCGTCGACGACGCCCGCGACGGCCGCGGCCTGGCTCTGCGCGTACCAGGTGGCGGGGTGCAGCCGGACGCGGCTGCGCTTGGCTATGTACCAGAGGGCGGGGGCGACGGCCAGGGCGATCAGGGTGAGCGGCAGCGACAGCCACGCCATGATCACGAGAGAGATCAGGAAGAGCAGGATGTTCCCGATGGTCATCGGGAGCATGAAGAGCAGGCCCTGGATGAGCTGGAGGTCGCTGGTGGCGCGGCCGACGACCTGGCCGGTGGAGAGTTCGTCCTGACGGCGGCCGTCCAGACGGGTGATCGTCCCGTACATCTCGGTCCGCAGATCGTGCTGGACGTCGAGGGCGAGGCGTCCGCCGTAGTAGCGGCGTACATAGGTGAGGGCGTAGATGAACAGGGCCGCGACTGTCAGCAGCCCGGTCCAGACGGCGACGGACCGTGTTCCGTCACCGATCACGTCGTCGATGACGACCTTGGTGATCAGCGGGACGAGCGCCATGACGGCCATACCCGCCAGCGACGAACCGAGCGCGAGCACCACATTCCGCCGGTAACGCCATGCGTAACCGGCGAGCCTCCGTGCCCAGCCTTGGTCTGCCGCCGCCACGTGGTGCCTCCCGGTCGCCCGATCCAGTTCTGAAATCGTGTTCTGATCTACCGGAAAGCACCAACGCGGCGAGCTGCGGATTTCATCCCGCCGCAACGAACGGGCGCCTCACCGGGTGGCGGAAATCGCGTCCCTCGCGGCCGTCTCCGGGGTGGCCGGCAGCGCCTCCTGCGGAACGGCGGGCGGGGTGAAGACCTCGGCCGACCGGGCTGTGGCCGGGTTGAGGTCCTTGTGGATGGCGCGGGCGACGGCCTGAATGGTGGTGACGCCGTAGTCCATGGTCGCGTTGTCCCACGTCAGGACGGTGATCGTGTAGTCGTGGCCGTTGCCGGTGAAGGCGCCGATGCTGTGGACGCGCCAGCCGTGGGTGGCCCGGGACAGCCAGCCGTTCTTGACCTGGACGGTGACGTCGGCGGGGGCTCCGGCCGGGGTGCCCCAGCGCTGCGAGGTGATGACCTTGCTCATCAGCTTGAGGGCGTACGCGCGATTGCCGTCGGACAGCACGGTGTTCGGCACGGTCAGCAGCGCGAGCAGCTTCTGCTCGTCACGAGCGGTGATCTGGGTGAGCCCCCAGTAGCCACCGGTGCCGGGGACCGTCTGGGTCATCCCGGCGGCCGTGAGGAAGCTCTTGATCTTCGTCAGGCCGAGCTGCTTCCACAGGGCGCTGGTGGCGGCGTTGTCCGACTTGGTGATCATGTCGTAGGCGAGCGTGAACTCCCGCTGGGTGAAGCCGCGCTTCTGCCGCTGCGCGTCCAGCAGCAGGGCCCCGAGCACGGTCACCTTCACCACGCTGGCCGAGTCGTATTTCTGGTCCGGGCGCAGCACACAACTGGTCTTGCTGACGCGGTCGTTGAGGAGCACCGCGGTCGTCGACCTGCGGCCCGAGAGCGCGGCGGTGATGTCGGCGGTCAGCTTGGCGGCGAGTCCCACGGTCTTGGAAGTGCAGGCAACCTGCGGGGTCGCGGCGGCCGCGGGCGCGGCGCCCGCGGCCAGCGGCACCAACACGCCCGCGGCCACGACGGCCGAGGCCGCCCGCGCGCGGCGCGATATTCGGTGGTGAGTCATGGAGGCTTTCCCTGTCTCCTGGTGCTGTCGCGGGTGCGCCTCTCCGGTGCACCCGCCACACATGACTCACGACTGGCCGAAAAGTTGTATGAGTTAGGTCTCAGTACCCGGATCAGTGCTGCGGAAGGCAGACCGAAAGCCGGTAGAATCGGGTGATTTGGGCGGGATTCTGGTTGTCGTCGCTGGCCAGCAGGAGCTGGAGCCGCCCACCGGGTCCTCGCGAAGTGACCGCCATGGCCTCGATGTTGTCCAGCAGCGGATTGGGCTGGGGCTGCTTGGCCGGGGCACCGAGGGACGGGCAGTCGGCGATGTCGGCGAGCAGGGTCTTGCGTACGAGCCGGATCCCGTCCTGCCCCGTGACGTACTCGACACCGCTGACGTCGGTGGCATGCCGCAGGTCGGCGAGATAGAGCCGGACGGTGTTGCCGATGCCCGGCGTGAACCCGCGCTCGAGCACGAGCAGCCGGCCGTCCCCGGTGGCGGTGGTCTCGCTGATCCCGAGACCGGCGTCGGCGCGGTACGCGTACTGCTCGTCGAGCCGGAAGTCCTGCTTCGGGCTGTGCCGCTCCCAGGTCTGCAGCCGCATGATCCCGGCCCCGTCACCGGCGATCGGCCCCTCCATGGCGGCGACGAGGCTACGGCCGCCGGGCCCCAGCGTCAGCCCCTCGAAGGCGAGATTCCGCGTGGCCCGCCCGGCGGGAGCGACGCGCAGCGCCTCGGGAACGGGGAGAGAGCCGAGTATCGCGCCCTCGCGGCTGTAGCGGCGGATGGACGGCTCGGTCTCGGAGCTGATCAGCCGGCTGCCGTCCCGCTCGACGACAAGTCCCTCGGAGTCGAGCTGCGCCCCCTTCTCGTCGGCGAGATGCACGACGCTCGTCGGCCGCAGACTCACGCGGTCGAGGCCGAACAGCTCTGAGCGGTCCGAGACCGCCGCGATGCCGCCGTCCGTGTCGACGGCGAGGGCGGAGAAGTTGCCGACGAAAGTGCCCTGGAACTCGGTCTTGTCGAGCGCGTCGGAGTAGCTGTCGATGCTCACCCGTGGCGAGCAACTGCCCGTACGGGGACGGGAGTCGGCGGGAGCGGCGGCGCCGAGGCAGGTGGCGACGGCCAGGCCGGCGGTGACGGTGGCGAGTACGGTTCGCAGACGCATGGCGCCACCGTAGGCCGGTGCGGGTTGAGCCCGGGCGGACTTCCCGTGAACGTTCGGCCGCCCGGCCGGCTACAGCTGAGCGGCCGCGAGTTCGCGCGCCGTCGCCATGTCGCTGAAGGGGAGCAGCTGCTCGCCGACGGTCTGATACGGCTCGCTGCCCCTCCCCGCGACCAGGACGATGTCGCCCGGCCCCGCGGCGTCCAGCGCGAAGGCGATCGCCTCGCGGCGGTCGGCGAAGCGCTCGAAGCGGGTGCCGCTCACCGCGAGACCCGGCGCGATCTGGTCCAGGATCGCCTCGGGGTCCTCGTTGCGAGGGTTGTCCGAGGTGAGAACGCACAGGTCGGAGTGGGTCCCGGCGATCTCCCCCATTTTCGCGCGCTTAGTGACGTCCCGGTCGCCGCCGCAGCCGAAGACGGTGAGGACCTGGCCGGTGGCGAAGTCCCGGATCGCGGTGAGCACCTTGTCCAGGGAGTCGGGAGAGTGCGCGTAGTCCACGATCACGGAGGTGCCGCGAGGCGTCTCGAAGCGCTCGAAACGCCCCGGGACCGCGGGCATCCGGTCAAGTGCGGCGACCAGTCCCGTCAGGTCGTGCCCCAGCAGATGGCAGGCCGCCACGGCCGCCAGCGCGTTGGACACCGAGAAACGCCCGGGGACGGGGATCGCCGCGGGGTACTTGCGGCCCGCGTGGTGGAGGGTGAAGCGCGTACCGAGGGCGTTCATGCTGAGGTCGGTCGCCCGGTAGTCGGCCTCGGCGTCGAGTGCGTACGTCGAGACCGCACCGGGACCGGACATCATGGCCCGGATACCGGCTCCCACGGGGTCGTCCGCGTTGACCACCGCGCGCCGGCACAGCCCCTGGAACAGGCGCAGCTTGGCGTCCCGGTAGTTCTCCATGGTGCCGTGGTCGTCCAGGTGGTCCTGCGTGAGGTTGGTGAAGATCCCGACGTCCAGGAACGCCCGGTCGATCCGGTGGGTCAGCAGGCCCATCGAGGTGGCCTCCAGGACCACGGTGGTCACCTCCCGGTCGCGCATGCACCCGAGCAGGTACTGGAAGTCCGGCGACTCCGGCGTGGTCAGCACCGATCTCGGCATCGGGATCAGTTCGTCCCCGATCCGGCTGCCGGCCGTCCCGATGACCCCCACGCGCGCGCCCTCCGCGAGCCGCAGCAGGGACTCGACCATGTACGACACCGACGTCTTCCCGTTGGTGCCGGTGACGGCCACCATGTCCATCGCCCGCCCGGGCTCGCCGTAGTAGCGGGAGGTGACGACCGCGGCCGCCTTGCGCGTGTCCGCCACCCGTACGACACAGACTCCGTCGGCCGACGCCCACACCGCGTCCGGTACCGCTTGGTCGACGAGGACAGCGACCGCGCCACGGGCCAGAGCGGGACCGACGAGCTCGAGTCCGCCCTCGCGGTGCCCGGGCACCGCGATGAACAGCGAGCCCGACGAGACGCGGTGGGCGTCGAAGCAGGCTCCCCCGGTGATCATCGTCGCCGTATCACCCAGAAGAACCTCATGGTCGTGCCCGGCCAGCAACTCGCTCAACTTCACAGGGGGTCCTCTCAAGGGTGTGGCTTCGCCGGTCGCCCGGCCGTCGCCGAGGCGATGCCGATGGCACGCCGAGGAGTCGCGGAGGTGGTGCTCAGCAGACAGAAAGAAAGTGGTGCGGTGTTCCGGAAACCGGAGAGAAGCCCGGGCTGCGCGGAAAGAGCTCCACGGGCGGGGCGAAAGGCCTAAGAGGGCCGGTGGGGCCGGCCGAGCCGGTCGGGTCGGTCAGCCGTGACCGTGCAGAGCGCGGCAGCGGGCACCGGGCCCGGAAACACACAGCGCCGGAGGTGCCTGTCGCAGGCTCTCCCTCATCGCTCGTGTGCAACCCATGGGTGGAGTGTACGTCCCACGGACCGGCCAGGACTCCGCGCTGCGGCGGACTGGGACGGCGCGCTGGGATCGAGCGGGGCACGCCTGCCGGGCCGATCGGACCGGCAGGCCGAGGAGCTGCCGATCACATCGTGCCGGGCGGAGCCACCCACATCGTGGGCTGCTTGGTGGCCCTGGCAACGGTCTCGAAGTCGGCGTCGTAATGAAGCACCGTGAGTCCGGACAGCTCGGCGGTGGCGGCGACCAGAAGATCGACAGGGCCGGCGCTGCGGTGTTCGCCCCTCTCCGTCAGCATCCGTTGCACGGCACGGGCACGCCGGTAGACGTCGTCGGGTACGGGGATCCAGTTGAAGAGCTCGGCAAGCAGCTCTTCCTTGGCGAGCCGGTCGGCCAGGGACTGGGCCGAGAAGAGGATCTCCATCTCGGTGATGTCGCAGAGGCCGATCACACCCTCCGCCAGATGCTCGCTCCACCGCTCCCGCGCCGACTTGTTGGTCAGGATCCTGGCGGCGGCGGACGTGTCGATGAGGTGGGTGACCGGGCTCATCGACGGTAGTTGCTCTTGTCCAGCAGAACCTCGAAGTCGCCGCGCTCACCCATCGCGGCCAGCTCCTCAAGCGCGTTGAGGCGCCGTCGGCGCTTCGCCACTTCGAGTAGCGCGGCGTTGACGGTGTCCTTCTTCGTCGTGGTGCCCAGTATCGACGCGGCCTCGCTCAGGGCATCGTCATCGACTTCCACGTAGAGATTCGACATGGCATATCCTCCATAGGTCGACGACATATGGAGCATATGGCTACTTCCGGGGAGCGGCAAGGCCCCACGGCCCGGGTGGGTGGAGCGCGACATGCCTGCGCCCCGCTGTCTCGGGGGAGGGAACGGCAGGGCGCAGGGGCCGGGGCGGGTCGTCTCAGAGGTGGGTCGGGGCGAACATCCGCAGGACCGCCGGGAGTACGACCACCGAAGGGCCCGGCTCCGTCAGGGACTTCGCGAGGTCCTCGGCCAGGGACTGAGGGGTCGTACGGACCGCGGGCACGCCGAACGATTCCGCCAGGGCCACGAAGTCCGGGCGGGACAGTTCCGTCGCCGTCGCCTCGCCGAAGGTGTCCTGCATGTACTCGCGCAGGATGCCGTAGCCGCCGTCGTCCACGATCAGCCAGGTCACCGGGAGGTCGTACTGGCGGGCCGTCGCCAGTTCCGCGATCGAGTACATCGCGCCGCCGTCGCCGGAGACCGCGAGGACCGGGCGGGTGGGGTCGGCCGCAGCCGCGCCCAGTGCCGCCGGGAAGCCGTAGCCGAGGCCGCCCGCGCCCTGGGCCGAGTGCATGGTGTTCGGGTGGCGGGCGTCGAAGGCGGACCAGGCCCAGTAGGCGAGGATCGTCATGTCCCAGAAGCTGGGGGCGTCGTCCGGCAGGGCTTCGCGGACCGAGGCCAGCACCTGCTGTTCCAGGGTGAGCTCCTGGGCCGCGATACGGGCCCGGACCCGGTCCAGGACCGTCCGTACGGATTCGGCCGCCGTGTCGTCCTCGCGCCCCTCCGCCGTCTCGAGGAGCGCCGACAGCGCGATCCGCGCGTCCGCGTGGATGCCCAGGGCCGGTTGGTTGGACTCCAGCTTGCCGGCGTCCGCCTCGATCTGGATGACCCGGCCGCGCGGCGCGAACGTGTGGTAGTTCGAGGACAGTTCGCCCAGTCCTGAGCCGACGACGAGCAGTACGTCCGCGGACTCCAGGAAGTCCGTGGTGTGGCGGTCCTCCAGCCAGGACTGGAGCGAGAGCGGGTGCTCCCAGGGGAACGCTCCCTTGCCGCCGAAGGTGGTGACGACGGGGGCGTTCAGCTTCTCGGCCAGCGCGAGCAGCTTGCCGGACGCGTCGGAGCGCACGACTCCGCCGCCCGCGATGATCGCCGGACGCGCGGCTCCGGACAGCAAGTGGGCTGCGACCGCGGTCAGTTCGGGGCGCGGCACGACCTCGTGCGGGGTCGCGTCGATTGCCGTCACGACCGGCAGCGTCGTCGGCGCCAGCAGGACGTCCTGGGGGATCTCGACCCACACCGGCCCGTGGGGTGCCGTGAGCGCCGACTCCCAGGCCGCCGCGATCGCCGAGGGGATCTGGGACTGGGTGCGGGCCGTGTGGACGGACTTCACCACATCCCTGAACGAGGCCTGCTGGTCGCGCAGTTCGTGCAGATAGCCGTGGCGTCCGCCGCCGAGCCCTGCCGTGGGCACCTGGCTGCCGATCGCCAGGACGGGGGCTGAGGCCGCCGCGGACTCCTGCAGCGCCGCGAGCGACATCAGCGCGCCCGGGCCGGTGGACAGCAGCAGCGGCGCCACCTCGCCGGTGATCCGGCCGTACGCGTCGGCGGCGAAGCCCGCGTTGTTCTCGACGCGCAGTCCGACGTACGAGAGCGAGGAGCGGCGCAGGGCGTCGAACATGCCCAGCGCGTGCTGACCCGGCAGCCCGAAGACGGTCGTCGCGCCGAGACCGGCCAGGGTCTCGACGACGAGATCGCCGCCGTTGCGACCCGCCGGGGGGTTCAGCGCGGCCGCGGTCTGCGCCTCGGTCGGCCGCAGGACGAGATCGTGGTCGTGCGTCACTGCGCCGCCTTCGCGGCCGCGATCTGGCGGGACATGATCGTGGTCAGTTCGTACGCGGTGTGGGAGGCGGCCACGCACGTGATCTCCGCGTGGTCGTACGCCGGGGCGACCTCGACCACGTCCGCGGAGACGAGGTTGCAGGAGGCGAGGCCGCGCAGGATCTCCAGCAGCTCGCGGGAGGTCATGCCGCCCGCCTCGGGCGTGCCGGTGCCCGGGGCGTGCGCCGGGTCGAGGCAGTCGATGTCGATGGAGATGTAGAGCGGGCGGTCGCCTATGCGCTGGCGCAACTGGTCGGCGACCTCGTCGGCGCCGCGCCGGTAGACGTCGGCGGAGGTGACGATGCCGAAGCCCATCTTCTCGTCGTCGGTCAGGTCCTGCTTGCCGTACAGCGGTCCGCGGATGCCCACGTGGGACAGGGCGGACGTGTCGAGGATGCCCTCCTCGACGGCACGGCGGAACGGGGTGCCGTGGGTGTACTCCGCGCCGAAGTACGTGTCCCAGGTGTCCAGGTGTGCGTCGAAGTGCAGCAGCGCGACCGGGCCGTGCTTCTTGGCGACCGAGCGCAGCAGCGGCAGCGCGATGGTGTGGTCGCCGCCGAGCGTCATCATGCGCGCGCCGGTGCCGAGCAGATCGTCGGCCGCGGCCTCGATCGTCTCGACGGCCTCGTGGATGTTGAACGGGTTCGCGGCGATGTCGCCCGCGTCGGCGACCTGCGCGAGAGCGAAGGGCGAGGCGTCCTGCGCCGGGTTGTACGGGCGCAGGAGCCTCGACGCCTCACGGATGGCGTTGCCGCCGAAGCGTGCGCCGGGACGGTAGGAGACCCCGGAGTCGAAGGGAACGCCGACCACGGCGACATCGGTGGTGCCGACCTCGTCGAGCCGGGGCAGCCGGGCGAACGTCGCGGGTCCGGCGTACCGCGGAATACGGGACGAGTCGATCGGGCCGCGCGGCTGCTCGTTGCTGCTCATGTGAATTGCCTTCTTTCGTACGCTTCGTTGCGGTAATTCGACTTTAGCTCGGGACGGCCACGGGCTCGGCGGCGGCCTCGTCGTCCTCGGCGCCCCGGCCCGCCAGACGCTCGCGCCAGTGCGCCAGGATCGCCGCGTCCGTGGGCCTGGTCACCAGCGAGACGATCACATACGCCGCGAGCGACAGGAGCAGGCCGTAGTAGATGGGCTCGTTGGCGAGGATCCCGTACGAGGCCATCAGACCGATGACCGCGACGCCGCCGACGATCACCGAGGCGAGCGCGCCGTACACCGTGCCGCGCTTCCACAGCAGGCCGCCGAGGATCGGCACGAGGAGTCCGCCGACAAGCAGGTTGTAGGCGACGGTGAGCGCCTCGACGACGTTGTTGAGCGCGATGGCGGTGCAGATGACGCCGACGCCCATGATCAGGATGAAGACGCGGTTGCCCTTGACCTCGTCGTGGTCGCCGCCGCCCCGGGAGGCGAGAGGCCTCAGCCGCGACCAGATGTCGTTGTTGGCGACGGTCGCGCAGGCGATCAGCGCTCCGGAGGACGTCGACATGACGGCGGCGAGGGCCGCGGCGAGCACCAGGCCGCGCACGCCCATGGGCAGTTCGTCCTTGACGATGGTCGCGAAGGCGTCGTCGGCGTTCGGCAGCTTCGGGTAGAGGACCCTGGCGGCGGTGCCGATGACGGCACCGGCGAGGGCGTAGACGAGGCAGTACGTACCGGCGACGGTGCCACCGTGGCGCGCGACCCTGTCGCTGCGGGCCGTGAACACCCGCTGCCAGATGTCCTGGCCGATCAGCATGCCGAAGGTGTAGATCAGGACGTAGGTGAAGATCGTCTCGCCGCCGATGCCCAGCGGGTCGAAGTACTCCGTCGGCAGCGCGGCCTTCATCGCGCCGAAGCCGCCGGCCTTGACGACCGCGATGGGCAGCAGGAGCAGCAGCACTCCGACCGTCTTCACGACGAACTGCACCATGTCGGTGAGGGTGATCGACCACATGCCGCCGAGCGTGGAGTACGCGACGACGATCGAGCCACCGAGGATGATCGCGAGGGTCCGGTTCATGTCGAAGAGGACGTCGAAGATCGTGGCGTAGGCGATGGTCGAGGTGACGGCGAGCATCAGGGTGTACGCCCACATCACGACGCCCGAGAGGAGACCGGCCTTGCCGCCGTAGCGCAGATCGAGCATCTCGGAGACGGTGTAGACCTTCAGCCGGGCGATGCGCGCGGAGAAGAGGATGGACAGGGCCAGCAGGCCGAGGCCGATGGCGAAGACCATCCAGGCGCCGGAGAGTCCGTACTTGTAGCCGAGGCCCACGCCGCCGATGGTGGAGGCGCCGCCGAGGACGATGGCCGCCATGGTGCCGGAGTACATGCCGGGCCCGAGGCGGCGGCCCGCGACCAGGAATTCGCTCTTGGACTTGGCGCGCCGCATGCCCCACCAGCCCATGCCGAGCATGCCGGCCAGATAGACGACGATTACTGCATAGTCGACAGCCATCGGCTTTCCTTCCGTCTCGTCCCCCGGGTCCCCTGGTGTTGTGCGATGACGGTAGGTGGCTGGAATGCAACGCTGAAGTGTACGTTTTATCCATTCTTCACGCCGCCGATGGATGGACTGTCCATGCCGGAGACCGCAGCAGCCCCACCGACCCCGCCGATCCCTCTCGCCGCACTGCTGGCCCGCGAGGATCTCGGTCTGCGCCAGATCGCCGGGCCGGTGGAGGCGGGCGCGGCGGTGCACATGGTGCACACCTCGGAGATGGCGGATCCCTATCCGTATCTGCTCGGCGGCGAGCTGCTGCTGAGCGCCGGGGTGCTGCTGAAGGACCCGGACCGCTATGTCTCGCGCATCGTTCAGGCGGGGGCGACGGCGCTCGGATTCGGGCTCGCGCCGGTGTACGACACGGTGCCGGCGGACCTGATGGAGGCGTGCGACCGGCATGGGCTGCCGCTGCTCGAAGTGCCGCCGCAGACGACGTTCACGGCGGTGGCGCGGGCGGTGTGGCGGCTGATGGCAGAAGCCCGCCACCGGGAACTGCGCCGGGTCACCCGGGCCCAGCAGGGCCTCGCCGCCGCGGCGGCCCGCCCGGACCCGGTCCCGGCGGTCCTGCACCAGCTGGCGGTACGGCTGGAGGGCTGGGCGGTCCTGCTTGCCCCGGACGGCACGGAACTGTCGTCGTCGGGCCGCGCGCCGTCCCCCGAGGCAAGGGCGGGGGTGATCCGGCTGGGACAGGTGGTGAGCCCGGGCACGGGCCCGTCGCCGCGCCCGACCCCCGCATCGGCGACGGACACGGTCTCGCCGCCACCGGCACCGGAGCCCGCCGGACCCGCAGGGCCGGGGAGCGCCGACCCGGCCGCCTCCGCCGTCTCCCACCTCTCCGCGTACGCCCTCGGCGGCAGCCGGGGCCTCGTCCTCGGGCTCGCGGCACCCGCCCGCGAGGCGGGGGACCACACGGTCGCCGGGGTCGCCGTCGTCCTGCTCTCGCTGCTCACAGCCCCGCACCAGGGCGCCGACGCCGCGGGCCGCAGCGCCGCCCTGGTACGCATGCTGCTCGGCGCGAGCCCCGCCGAGACCGCCGCACTGCTGGGACAGGGGCCCTGGACGGTGGTCCATGGGCAGGGCGGCGACGACAGCCCCTTCGCGGCGACGGCACTGGGCGCGGCGCTCGGCAGCGCGCTGGTCGATCCGGACGCGGACGGCTGCGTACGGGTCCTGCTCCCCGCCGCGCGTGAGGTCGGCGCACAGCCCGGCTGGACGCTGGGCGTGAGCGCGCCCGCGCTCCCCGAGGAGCTGGCGGCGGCCGACGCACAGGCAGCCAGGGCGGTGCGCCGCGCCACGGCCACCCGCAAGGCCCTTGTGCGCCACCGGGAGACCGGCCCCCTCTCCCTCGACGAGGCCCGCCACCGCCTCGCGCCTCTCGCGGACTCCCCCGCCCTCGTCGAGACGCTGCGCACCTGGCTCTCCCTGCACGGCAGTTGGGACCGCACGGCGGCGGCCATGGAGATCCACCGCAACACGGTCCGCCAGCGCATCGCCCGATGCCAGACGCTCCTCGACGAGGACCTGGACGACGCGGACGTACGGATGGAGCTGTGGTTCGCGCTGCGGCACGGCTGAAGTGTCCGGACTTCGGCGGCGGACAGTTCTGGCAGGAGCCCACCAATCCCGGTCTCGAAAGCTGTCGCCACGATCTCAAGTCCCGGGAGGGGAAGGCGTGTTGGAATCGAGACATGACCACCACCGCCGGTTCCACCCGCCTGTCCGCCGATGAGCCCTCGCGCCGCCTGCGCGCCGAGATCGAGCGTCTGCGCGACGAGGCGACGCGACAGCGGGAACTCGCCCAGCGGCGGGCGGAGTTCTGGACGAAGACCCACATCGCGCTGGGTTTCCCCGGGGCTCTGCTCGCGGCCATTTCGGGTGCCGCCGGGTTGGCGACGGCAGACGCACGCGTCCCCGCGGCGCTGATCGCCCTGGCCTCCGCCGGATTCGCGGCCGGGGCGGGCTTTCTGCGCAGCGATGCCAGGCGCATCGCCAACAAGCGCGCCCGCGGGGCATGGGCCGACCTGGAGGGCAGGGCGGGCCTGAAGCTGGCGCACGAGCAGCTGACCCCCGAGGACCTGCGCGAACTGCTGGAGTGCCGCCAGGCCGCGCTGGCGGCGTACGAGGGCGAAGCCGCTCAGCCGGGCCGGGCCGCAGCCTGAGGCCCGCTCCTGGGGGCATCGCAGCGTGCTCATCATCACTCTGGACAGCACTTGCGACTGCCGGGTAACTTAGAGCTGAGCAAGCGCTTAGACAGCGCAGCGTACCTACACAGTCACGAGGAGGCGTCCGTGCGCCGTACCGTTTTCAACGAGGACCACGAGGCGTTCCGCGAGACCATACGCGCCTTCATCGAGGCTGAGGTCGTCCCGGTCTACGACGAGTGGTTCGCGGCCGGCCAGGCGCCCCGCGACTTCTACTACAAGCTCGGTGAGCTGGGCGTCTTCGGCATCAACGTTCCCGAGGACTTCGGCGGCGCGGGTCTGGACACGCACAAGTTCGAGGCCGTGCTCTACGAAGAGACCTCGCGCGCGGGCGTCAGCTTCGGCGGCTCCGGCGTGCATGTGCTGCTCGCCCTGCCGTACATCAAGCTGCTCGCCACCGACGAGCAGAAGAAGCGCTACCTCGAGAAGTTCGTCACCGGCGAGGAAATGTGGGCGCTGGCGATGACCGAGCCGGGCACCGGCTCCGACGTCGCGGGCATGAAGACCACGGCCAAGCTCTCGGAGGACGGCACGCACTACGTCCTCAACGGCGCCAAGACCTTCATCACCGGTGGTGTGCACGCCGACCGCGTGATCGTGTGCGCCCGCACCTCCGCCCCTCGTGAGGACGACCGCCGCTTCGGCATCTCGCTGTTCGCGGTGGACACCAAGTCGGAGGGCTACTCGGTCGGCCGCAAGCTGGACAAGCTCGGCCTGCGCACCTCCGACACCGCCGAGCTGGCCTTCGTCGACGTGAAGGTGCCGGTCGAGGACCTGCTCGGCGAGGAGAACAAGGGCTTCTACTACCTGGGCCAGAACCTGCCCTCCGAGCGCTGGGGCATCGCGTTCGGCGCGTACGCGCAGGCCAAGGCCGCCGTCCGGTTCGCCCAGCAGTACGTGCAGGACCGCACGGTCTTCGGCAAGCCGGTCGCCTCCTTCCAGAACACCAAGTTCGAGCTGGCCGCCTGCCAGGCCGAGGTGGACGCCGCCGAGGCCGTGGCCGACCGCGCCCTCGAGGCGCTGGACGCGGGTGAGCTGTCCGCGGCGGAGGCCGCGTCCGCGAAGCTGTTCTGCTCCGAGGTCGCGCACCGCGTCATCGACAAGTGCCTCCAGCTGCACGGCGGCTACGGCTACATGAACGAGTACCCGATCGCCCGCCTCTACGCCGACAACCGCGTCAACCGCATCTACGGCGGCACCAGCGAGGTCATGAAGTCGATCATCGCCAAGGACATGGGCCTGTAAGGCGGTTGGCTCCTCAACTACCTTCTCCTCATGAGCGAAGCACTTGACGAACTGCTCGATCTGCTCGACCTGGAGCGGATCGAGCAGGACATCTTCCGGGGACGGTCCCGCTCGGCGATCGTCCCCCGCGTCTTCGGCGGACAGGTCGCGGCCCAGGCGCTCGTCGCCGCGGGCCGCACCGTCCCCGACGACCGCACGGCCCACTCCCTGCACGCGTACTTCCTGCGCATGGGCGACCCCGGCGTGCCGATCGTCTACACGGTCGACCGCATCCGCGACGGCCGCTCCTTCACCACCCGCCGGGTCGTCGCCGTCCAGCACGGGCAGCCGATCTTCCACCTCTCGGCGTCCTTCCAGACGTACGAGGAAGGCCTCGAGCACCAGGCGCCGATGCCTCCCGCACCCGCCCCGGAGACGCTGCCGACGGCCGAGGAGATCCTGCCCAGGTACGCGAAGGACTTCGTCGACCCGGGCACCGTGGAGCGCCTGCTGCAGGCGCGCGCCGCGGTCGATCTGCGCTACGTCGACGAGCCGCCGTACGGCACCGTGGGCCAGGCGCGCGAGCCGCGCTCGCAGGTGTGGTTCAGGGCCAACGGCAAGCTCGCCGACGATCCGCTGCTGCACGTCTGCCTGGCCACCTACGTCTCCGACATGACACTGCTCGACTCGGTACTGCTCGCGCACGGCCGCGGCGGCTGGGCGGTCGGCGACGTGGTGGGCGCCTCGCTCGACCACGCGATGTGGTTCCACCGCCCCTTCAGGGCGGACGAATGGCTGCTCTACGACCAGGAGTCCCCGTCGGCGTCCGGCGGCCGCGGTCTGGGGCAGGCCCGGATCTACACCCAGGACGGCCGGCTGGCGATCTCCGTCATCCAGGAGGGCGTGGTCCGGGTCCCCCGCGATTGAGGGCGATCAGGCGGCAGGCGCGTGCGCGGTGAAGGCGACCCGCGAGGTGTCCCCGTCCAGCTCCAGGCTGAGGGCCGCGTCCAAAGCACGTGCCGGCCGGGCGAGCAGAGGCAGCGTGGGCATGGTCCCGCCCAACTCCAGCTTGGAGATCTGCGGCTGGGTCATGCCGGCCCGCTTGGCGAGCTCGGTCTGGGAAATGCCGAGTTCGGTACGCCGGTCGTGGACGGCCTGCCCGAGGTCCCAGGACAGCCGGATCTCCTCGCGCATCGCTGCCACTTCGGCGCCCTCGCTGATCCCCTCGGCGATCTGCTTGTCGCGGGCGAGCTTCCATCGCGCGTGACTGGTCATCGGGGGCACACGGGCTCGATCTCTACAACCAAGCGACCTTCCATACAGTCGAACATATAGCCAGACCGCATGTGAGAGGCCTCGCCGGCGGGAGAAATCCACCGTCCGGGTGACTCCTGGAACCCGTGCTGACGCCCGCCGTCAGGCCCGGGACGTCAGCCCCGCCGCGTCCAGCAGGTACGCCGTCATCGGGTCGTAGAAGCGCGGGTCCGTGACGTGGTCGTCCAGCGGCACGGCGACCTGGAGGGTGCCCTCCGCTTCGCCGATGAACAGCGCGGGGTCGTTGCAGTCCGCGTATCCGACGGAGTCCAGGCCGCGCTGTCCCGCGCAGCCCGCCCAGCCGTGGTCGGCCACCACCAGGTCGGGCTGCGGTCTGCCGTCGCGCTCCAGGCCGTCCAGGATCGCGGCCATGGGGGCCGGGGAGTGTGTGTGCCACAGGGTCGCGCCGCGCTCCAGCATCGCGACGTCCGCGAACTGGAAGACCATGCCCTCGTCAGCCGTGAGACCGCCGGGAATCCGTACGATCTCGCACCCGGCGGCCCGCAGCGCGTCGGCCGTCTGCCGGTGCACGTCGAGGAGACCACCGGGATGCCCGGTCGCGAAGAGCACCCGCTCCTGGCCGGCGGCCGCCTTGCGCAGCCGCGCCGCGAGCCGTTCAAGGGCGTCGACGGTGAGTTCCGGGTCGATGGTGTCCTGCCCGGTCCGGTGCTCGGGATCGTCGTTGACCCCGCACCGCTCGGCCATGACCGCGAGCACGTCCTGCTCGTCGGTCCAGCGGTCGCCGAGCTCGAGACCCAGCCAGAAGTGACGGTCGCCGTTGGCGAGCTTGCGGTAGTGGGAGAGGTTGTTGTCGCGGGGTGTGGCGACATCTCCGGCGATACGTGTGCGGACGAGGTGGTCGACAAGGGCGGCACGGCTGGGTATCGGCATGAGCCCATTGTGCCGTCAGGTGCACACCGCGTGCCGGGCGTCCCGAACGCTGGACGTGCGTATCGCGTCACTCACAGGCGCGGCCGCCCTCACAGCGGCCGCCCGGCCGGAAGTTCAGGCGTACGTCACCCGTGGTTCGCCCAGAACAGGACGCCCATGACGACGAGGAGCCCGAAGGCGAACACCGCCCCGACACCGGGATTTCTGCGCTGGGCGGCAGACCTGACGAGCAGGCCCAGGGCCGGGATCCATCCCGCGGAGTAGATGATCCAGGCGACGGTCGATGCGGACGAGGCGTCGTCCTTCTGGAACAGCGCCCAGGACACGGCGACGAACATCGCGGGCGCGGCCCACAGGTTCCGCTCGATTGTTTCCCGGCGGTCGGGCCCGATGTGTTCTGACATGAAACCCCCGTTGTCGACAAGGCTGGTCAGGCCCCGCTGCGCCGGTCGTGGCGCCGGTTGGGACTGTACATGTGCCCTTCGCGTACGCCAGGGCGCCTCAGGCGCCGTCCGCCGCGGCCGCGAAGGCGCCGCGGGCCAGCCGGTGGAGCAGGTCCGCCGTCGCGTCACGGCCCATGCGGGCGTCCGGGCGGCCCAGGTGCGGAGTGGAGTTGAGCAGGCCGAAGACCGCGTGGACCGCGGCCCGGGCATCCGCCTCGGCGAGCGCCGGGTACATCGCGCATACCGCCTCGACCCACAGCTCCACGTACTGCCGCTGGAGCTGCCGCACCAGCTTGCGGTCGCTCTCCCGCAGGCGGTCCAGCTCCCGGTCGTGCAGGGTGATGAGTGGGCGGTCGTCCAGCGCGAAGTCGATGTGCCCGTCGATCAGTGCGGCGAGCAGCACCTCGGGGTCGGCGGCGGACTCCTCGACCCGCAGCCGGCCACCGCTCAGCAGCCGTTCGCTGATGCCCACGAGCAGCTCGGCGAGCATCGCGTCCTTGCCCGCGAAGTGGCGGTAGAGACCCGGCCCGCTGATGCCGACGGCAGCTCCTATCTCGTCGACACCGACCCCGTGGAAGCCGCGCTCGGCGAAGAGGCGCGCGGCCTCCTTGAGGATCTGCTCGCGGCGCGTCGGGGCCGCCGTCCTGGTGCTCATGGGAATTCATTCTAGACAGGGGTGTTAGCGCTCGTTAACCTAGAGGAAACACGTTAACGCTCATTAACCGAGCAAGGGAGCTCGAGCGATGCAGCAGGCACCCGTGCTGGCGAGTGCGGCAGACCCCGCCTCTCCGGCCTGGCAGGCCAATGAGGCGGCGCACCAGGAGCTGGCCGACGCCCTGCGCGCCAAGCTCGCCGCCGCGCGTCTGGGCGGAGGTGAGAAGGCCCGCGCCCGCCACACCGCGCGCGGAAAGCTGCTGCCGCGCGACCGGGTGGACACCCTCCTGGACCCCGGCTCCCCCTTTCTGGAGCTCGCTCCCCTCGCTGCCGAGGGGATGTACGAGGGGCAGGCACCGGCCGCCGGAGTGATCGCCGGGATCGGGCGGGTCAGCGGCCGCGAGGTGGTCGTCGTCGCCAATGACGCCACCGTCAAGGGCGGCACGTACTACCCGATGACGGTCAAGAAGCATCTGCGCGCCCAGGAGGTGGCCCTGGAGAACCGGCTGCCCTGCGTCTATCTCGTCGATTCCGGCGGCGCCTTCCTGCCGATGCAGGACGAGGTCTTCCCCGACCGCGAGCACTTCGGGCGGATCTTCTACAACCAGGCACGGATGTCCGGCGCGGGCATCCCGCAGATCGCTGCCGTCCTCGGCTCCTGCACGGCGGGCGGGGCGTATGTGCCCGCCATGAGCGACGAGGCCGTGATCGTCCGCAACCAGGGGACGATCTTCCTCGGCGGCCCGCCGCTGGTGAAGGCCGCGACCGGCGAGGTCGTCACGGCCGAGGAGCTCGGCGGCGGCGAGGTCCACTCCCGTGTCTCCGGCGTCACCGACCATCTCGCCGAGGACGACGCGCACGCGCTGCGGATCGTACGGAACATCGTGGCGACGCTGCCCGAGCGCGGCCCGCTGCCCTGGTCGGTCGAGCCGGCCGAGGAGCCGAAGGTCGACCCGGCCGGTCTGTACGGCGCGGTGCCGGTGGACTCCCGTACCCCCTATGACGTACGGGAAGTGATCGGCCGGATCACCGACGCCTCCCGGTTCCAGGAGTTCAAGTCCGAGTTCGGGCAGACCCTGATCACCGGCTTCGCCCGGATCCACGGCCACCCGGTCGGCATCGTCGCCAACAACGGCATCCTGTTCTCCGAATCCGCCCAGAAGGGCGCGCACTTCATCGAACTGTGCGACCAGCGCGGCATCCCCCTGCTCTTCCTGCAGAACATCTCGGGCTTCATGGTCGGCAAGGACTACGAGGCGGGCGGCATCGCCAAGCACGGCGCGAAGATGGTCACTGCCGTGGCATGCACACGCGTGCCGAAGCTGACCGTCGTCATCGGCGGTTCGTACGGCGCGGGCAACTACTCGATGTGCGGCCGGGCCTATTCGCCGCGCTTCCTGTGGATGTGGCCCAACGCCAAGATCTCGGTGATGGGCGGCGAGCAGGCGGCCTCCGTGCTGGCGACCGTGAAGCGGGACCAGTTGGAGGGGCGCGGCGAGGCCTGGCCCGCCGATGCGGAGGAGGCCTTCAAGGCGCCGATCCGGGCCCAGTACGAATCCCAGGGCAATGCCTACTACGCGACGGCCCGGCTCTGGGACGACGGCGTGATCGACCCCCTGGAGACCCGCCAGGTGCTCGGCCTCGCGCTCACCGCCTGCGCCAACGCCCCGTTGACCGACCCCGCCTTCGGCGTCTTCCGGATGTGAGACGGACCATGACGATGTTCAGCACAGTCCTTGTCGCCAACCGAGGCGAGATCGCGGTGCGCGTCATCCGTACGCTGCGCGCGATGGGCATCCGCTCGGTCGCCGTGTTCAGCGACGCGGACGCGGACGCCCGGCATGTACGGGAGGCGGACACCGCGGTCCGCATCGGCCCGCCGGCCGCCTCGGAGAGCTACCTCCGCGTGGAGCGCCTGCTCGAAGCAGCGGCCCGCACGGGCGCGGAGGCGGTCCACCCCGGCTACGGCTTCCTCGCCGAGAACGCGGGCTTCGCGCAGGCCTGCGCCGACGCCGGTCTTGCCTTCATCGGGCCGCCCGCACCGGCGATCTCGCTGATGGGCGACAAGATCCGCGCGAAGGAGACGGTGCGGGCTGCGGGCGTTCCGGTGGTTCCGGGCTCCTCGGGATCCGGCCTGAGCGACGACCAACTGGCCGAGGCCGCCCGGGAGATCGGCATGCCCGTGCTGCTGAAGCCCTCGGCGGGCGGCGGCGGCAAGGGCATGCGGCTCACGCGCGTGGAGTCGGCGCTCCTCGACGAGATCGCGGCGGCCAGGCGCGAGGCGCGGGCCTCCTTCGGCGACGACACCCTGCTCGTTGAGCGCTGGATCGACCGGCCCCGGCACATCGAGATCCAGGTCCTCGCGGACGGGCACGGGAACGTGGTGCACCTCGGCGAGCGCGAGTGCTCACTGCAGCGCCGCCACCAGAAGATCATCGAAGAGGCGCCGAGCGTCCTGCTGGACGAGAAGACCCGTGCGTCGATGGGCGCCGCCGCCGTGGAGGCGGCCCTCTCCTGCGGCTATGTGGGCGCGGGCACGGTGGAGTTCATCGTCCCGGGCAGCGACCCGTCCTCGTACTACTTCATGGAGATGAACACCCGCCTCCAGGTCGAGCACCCGGTGACGGAGCTGATCACCGGCCTGGATCTGGTGGAGTGGCAGCTGCGGGTCGCGGCGGGCGAACAACTGCCCTTCGTCCAGGACGACATCACCCTCACGGGCCACGCGATCGAGGCCCGTATCTGCGCGGAGGACCCCTCCCGGGGCTTCCTGCCCTCCGGCGGCACGGTCCTGGCCCTGCACGAGCCACAGGGCGACGGCGTGCGCACCGACTCCGGTCTCACGCGGGGCACGGAGGTCTCCAGCCTGTACGACCCGATGCTGTCCAAGGTCATCGCGTACGGCCCCGACCGCGCGACCGCCCTGCGCAAGCTGCGCGCGGCCCTCGCGGACACGGTCACCCTCGGCGTCCCGACGAACGCGGGCTTCCTGAGGCGTCTGCTGGCCCACCCGGACGTGGTGTCGGGCGACTTGGACACGGGCCTGGTGGAACGGGACGCGGACAGCCTGGTCGTGGACGGGGTCCCGGAGGCGGTGTACGCGGCGGCGGCGCTGCTGGGCCAGCAGGACCTCCCCCCTGCCGGCGGCTGGACGGACCCCTTCGGGGTCCCGAACGGCTGGCGCCTGGGCAGCGTACCGGCCTGGACGGTCCACCACTTCCGCGTGCCGGGCCAGGACCCGGTGGCGATTCGCGTACGCGGCGAGGCGACGGACGCGGAACTCCTGCCCGGCGCGGAACTCCCGCCCGGTGCGGAACTCCCGCCCGGCGCGGGGGAAATCCAGCGCACACGCCTCGTTCACGCCGACGCGGGCAACGTCACCCTTGAGCTGGACGGGGTCACGCATCGCTTCCAGTGCGCCTCCTCCCCGGAGGGGACCTGGCTCGGCCGGGACGGCGAGTCCTGGCACGTCCAGGACCACGACCCCGTCGAGGCGTCCCTCAGCGGCGCCGCGCACGCGGGCGCCGACACCCTCGCCGCGCCCATGCCCGGCACCGTCACCGTCGTCAAGGTCGCCGTCGGGGACGAGGTCGAGGCGGGCCAGGGCCTCCTCGTCGTCGAGGCGATGAAGATGGAGCACGTCATCTCCGCCCCGCACGCCGGCACCGTCACCGAGCTGGATGTCACGCCCGGCTCGACCGTCGCCATGGACCAGATCCTGGCGGTCGTCACCCCGAGGGAGGAAGCATGACCGACGGGCTGCCCATGGCCGTTCCCGCACAGGATCTGCCGCCCCGCGTCCGGATCCACGAGGTCGGGGCGCGTGACGGCCTGCAGAACGAGAAGACGGTCGTCCCCACCGAGGTCAAGGCGGAGTTCATCCGCCGGCTCGCCGACGCGGGCCTGACCACGATCGAGGCGACCAGCTTCGTCCACCCCAAGTGGGTGCCCCAACTCGCCGACGCCGAGCAGCTGTTCCCCCTCGTCGGCGACATCGAGGGGGTCGCCCTGCCCGTTCTCGTACCGAACGAGCGCGGTCTTGAGCGGGCCGCCGCCCTCGGTGCGCGCCGTATCGCCGTGTTCGGGTCCGCGACGGAGACCTTCGCGCAGCGCAATCTCAACCGCAGCGTCGACGAGTCGCTGGCCATGTTCGAGCCGGTCGTCGCCAAGGCCCGAGCGGACAGGATCCATGTCCGCGGCTATCTGTCCATGTGCTTCGGCGACCCCTGGGAGGGGCCCGTCCCCGTCCACCAGGTCGTCCGTGTGGCCAAGCAGCTCATGGACCTCGGCTGCGACGAGCTGAGCCTCGGCGACACCATCGGCGTGGCGACGCCCGGCCATGTGCAGGCGCTGCTCGCCGCCCTGAACGAGCAGCGTGTGCCGACCGATGCCATCGGCGTGCACTTCCACGACACGTACGGCCAGGCACTCGCCAACACCCTCGCCGCGCTCCAGCACGGCGTGAGAACCGTGGACGCCTCCGCGGGCGGTCTCGGCGGCTGCCCGTACGCGAAGAGCGCGACCGGAAACCTCGCCACCGAAGACCTCGTGTGGATGCTTCAGGGCCTCGGTATCGAAACCGGGGTCGACCTTGCCCGCCTCACCGCCACGAGCGTGTGGATGGCCGAACAGCTGGGCCGACCGAGCCCCTCCCGCACCGTCCGTGCCCTCTCCCACAAGGAGTGACTCCCCCATGTCCCTGGACCACCGGCTGACCCCCGAGCACGAGGAACTCCGCCGCACCGTGGAGCAGTTCGCCCACGACGTGATAGCGCCGAAGATCGGCGACTTCTACGAGCGCCACGAGTTCCCGTACGAGATCGTCCGCGAGATGGGCCGTATGGGCCTGTTCGGACTGCCCTTCCCCGAGGAGTACGGCGGCATGGGCGGCGACTATCTCGCCCTCGGCATCGCCCTGGAGGAGCTGGCCCGCGTCGACTCCTCCGTCGCGATCACCCTCGAAGCGGGTGTCTCGCTCGGCGCGATGCCCGTGTACCGCTTCGGCACCGAGGAGCAGAAGCGGCAGTGGCTGCCGCAGCTGTGCTCGGGCGAGATGCTCGGCGCCTTCGGCCTGACCGAGCCTGGCGCGGGCTCGGACGCCGGCGGCACAAGGACGACGGCCGTCCGCGACGGTGACGAGTGGGTGATCAACGGCTCGAAGTGCTTCATCACCAACTCCGGTACGGACATCACGGGCCTCGTCACGGTCACCGCGGTCACCGGCCGCACGGCCGAGGGCAAGCCGCTGATCTCCTCGATCATCGTCCCCTCCGGCACCCCCGGCTTCACCGTCGCCGCCCCCTACTCCAAGGTCGGGTGGAACGCCTCGGACACCCGTGAGCTGTCCTTCGACGACGTCCGCGTGCCGCTGGCCAATCTGCTGGGCGAGGAGGGCCGCGGCTACGCCCAGTTCCTGCGCATCCTCGACGAGGGCCGGATCGCCATCTCGGCGCTGGCGACGGGGCTCGCGCAGGGCTGTGTGGACGAGTCCGTGAAGTACGCCAAGGAGCGGCAGGCGTTCGGGCGGCCGATCGGCGCCAACCAGGCCATCCAGTTCAAGATCGCGGACATGGAGATGCGGGCGCACATGGCCCGGGTCGGCTGGCGCGACGCGGCCTCGCGGCTGGTCCAGGGCGAGCCGTTCAAGAAGGAGGCGGCGCTCGCCAAGCTGTACTCCTCCACGGTCGCGGTGGACAACGCGCGTGAGGCCACCCAGATCCATGGCGGCTACGGCTTCATGAACGAGTATCCGGTGGCCCGGATGTGGCGCGACTCCAAGATCCTTGAGATCGGCGAGGGCACGAGCGAGGTGCAACGGATGCTGATCGCCCGGGAGTTGGGGCTTACGGGCTGATCCACTCAGCCCGGGGGCGGGCTCGGGCCGGGTCGGCCACTGGACAGTTTCTGAGGTTAGGCTAACCTACCTTCGAACTGCCCAGTGGCCGACCCGGCACGTACGAAAGCGGACATCATCATGCCCAACGCCCGCCCTTCCCATCTCACCCGTCGCGGCCTGCTCGCCGCGGGCAGCGCCCTCGGTCTCGGTGCGGCGCTGGCCGCCTGCGGCAGCGACGACAAAAAGGGCGGCACCGACAAGGCCGCCGAGAAGCCGGGCCCCTGGTCCTTCACCGACGACCGCGGCAAGAACGTCCGGTTGAAGGCGGCCCCGAAGAACATCGTCGCCTTCACCGGCACCGCCGCGGCCCTCTACGACTGCGGCGTCGAGGTCAAGGGCGTGTTCGGCCCGACCACGACCAAGGACAACAAGCCCGACGTCCAGGCGGGCGACCTCGATGTCACCAAGGTCAAGGTCATCGGCAATGTCTACGGCGAGTTCAAGATCGAGCAGTACGCGGCCCTGAACCCCGAGCTGCTCATCACCAACATGTGGGCCAAGGACGACCCGTGGTACGTCCCGCCGCAGTCCAAGGACAAGATCATGAAGCTGGCCCCCAGCGTTCTGCTGTGGGCGGCCGAGACCACGATGCAGAAGGCGCTGGAGCGCCACGCGGAACTCGCCGCGTCGCTCGGCGGTGACGTCAAGAGCAAGAAGGCGGCCGACGCCAAGGCCCGCTTCGAGAAGGCCGCGGCCCGCCTGCGCGCCGCCGCCAAGGCCAAGCCGGACCTCAAGGTGCTCATCGGCTCCGGCAGCCCGGAGCTCTTCTACGTCTCCGTGCCGAAGATGTCCGCCGACACCCTGTACTTCCAGGAGCTGGGCGTGAAGTTCGTCGAGCCGAAGCCGAACGCGCAGGGCTTCTTCGAGGAGCTCAGCTGGGAGAACGCCGGCAAGTACGGCGCCGACATCGTCATCCTGGACAACCGCACCGGGACCCTCCAGCCCGACACCCTCAAGAGCAAGCCGACCTGGACCCAGCTGCCCGCCGTCAAGGCCGGACAGGTCGTCCCGCGTGTCACCGAGCCGATCTACTCCTACGACAAGTGCGCGCCAATCCTCGAAGACCTGGCCAAGGCCATCGAGACCGCGAAGAAGGTCGCCTGACCATGACGACGACGGCCGAGCTCGCCCCGTTCCGCTTCTTCGACCTGAAGGTTGTACGGACCAGGCGGCTCGGCCCGTCCATGGTCCGCGTGACCTTCGGAGGCGAGGACCTGAAGGCCTTCGCCGCCGGAGGCCGCGACCAGAGCCTCTCCCTCTTCCTGCCGCATCCCGGCCAGGAGGCTCCCGTCGTGCCGGTGCCCGAGGACGGGGACCTGTACGCCGCGCTCGGCGCCTGGCGTGCGATGCCCGAGGACGTACGCGCCGTGATGCGCTCGTACACCGTGCGGGAGCAGCGGCTCCAACCCGCAGAGGTCGACATCGACTTCGCCGTCCACGCCGACGGCGGACCCGCCTGCCGCTGGGCCCTTCAGGCCGCGCCCGGTCACCGGGTGACGGTGCTCGGCCCGGCCGTCGCCGACAACACCGCCGTACGCTGCCGTCCGCCCGAGGACACCGACTGGGTGCTGATCTGGGCCGACGAGACCGCGCTGCCCGCCGCCGCGGCGATCTTGGAGTGGCTGCCCGCCGGAATGCGGGCCCGGGTCTGGCTGGAGGTGCAGCACGCCGCGGACCACCAGGACGTGAGGACCGATGCGGACGCCCATGTCACCTGGCTCGTACGGGAAGAGGGCGCGCCCTCGGCCCTGGAAGCGGTCAGCCGGGCGGAGTTGCCCGAGGGCACGGGGTACGCCTGGATCGCGGGCGAGTCGGGCAGCGTGAAGGCGCTGCGCCGCCATCTGGTGCGCGAGCGTGAACTCGACCGCCGGCGCGTCACGTTCGTGGGCTACTGGCGGCGCGGCGTGAGCGAGGACGGCCTGCGCGAACAGGCCGAGGCGGGCGTGCCGGACGAAGCCGCGAGCGAGGCTGACGGCATGTGAACAACGGCATAACAGCCGTGCCCCGAGGGGGCGAGGGACTGCTGGAGAGTTAGGTTAGGCTAACCTTACTTCAGCCCTCGCCCCCCTCGCTTGTCCGGAGGACATCGCATGCGCTCGCACCTGCTCAATGACGTGACGGCGGAGAGCTATCTGCGCTCCGTGACCGAAGGAGTCGAGCGGGTGGCGCATCGACTCGCCACCACCCGGAAGCCGTTCACCGGCGTGACCGCCGACGAACTCGCTCCGGTGATCTCCGCGGTCGACCTCGACCGACCGCTCGGCGACGCCTCCGCCGCCCTCGACGAGCTGGAGACCGTCTACCTGCGCGACGCGGTCTACTTCCACCACCCCCGCTACCTCGGCCACCTCAACTGCCCGGTCGTCATCCCGGCCGTGCTCGGCGAGGCCGTGCTCTCCGCGGTCAACTCCTCGCTCGACACCTGGGACCAGAGCGCGGGCGGCACCCTCATCGAACGGCGCCTCATCGACTGGACCGCGCAGCGGATCGGCCTCGGAGCCGCCGCCGACGGCGTGTTCACCAGCGGCGGCACACAGTCCAACCTCCAGGCGCTGCTGCTCGCCCGCGAGGAGGCCAAAACGACGGACCTGGCAAAGCTGCGTATCTTCACCTCGGAGTGCAGCCACTTCAGCGTGCAGAAGTCGGCGACGCTGCTGGGCCTCGGCCGGGAGGCCGTCGTGTCCATCCCCGTCGACCGCAACAAGCGGATGCAGACGCTCGCTCTCGCCGCCGAGCTGGCGCGCTGCACCCGGGACGGCCTGGTCCCCATGGCCGTCGTCGCGACCGCCGGCACCACCGACTTCGGCTCCATCGACCCGCTGCCAGAGATCGCCGGGCTGGCCGAGCAGTACGGCACCTGGATGCATGTGGACGCGGCGTACGGCTGCGGGCTGCTGGCCTCCCCCACCCGCCGCCATCTCCTCGACGGCATCGAGCATGCCGACTCGGTGACCGTGGACTACCACAAGTCCTTCTTCCAGCCCGTGAGTTCATCCGCCGTGCTGGTCCGGGACGGGGCAACGCTCGGCCACGCCACGTACCACGCGGACTATCTCAACCCGCGGCTCGAACTGGACATGGGGGCACCTCCCGCGCCCGAAGGGCTGCGGGGGAGGGTCCCGAATCAGGTCGACAAGTCCCTTCAGACCACCCGCCGTTTCGACGCGCTGAAGCTGTGGATGACGCTGCGCGTGATGGGCGCGGACGGCGTCGGGCAGCTCTTCGACGAGGTCTGCGACCTGGCCGCGGCGGGCTGGGAGCTGCTGGCCGCCGACCCGCGCTACGACGTGGTCGTGCAACCGCAGCTGTCGACGCTGGTCTACCGCTATATCCCGCAGTCCGCCACCAGTCCCGCCGAGATCGACCGGGCCAACCTGTACGCCCGCAAGGCGCTGTTCGCGTCCGGCGAGGCCGTGGTGGCCGGTACGAAGGTCGGCGGCCGCCAGTACCTGAAGTTCACCCTGCTCAATCCCGAGACGACGACCGAAGACATCGCCGCCGTACTCGATCTGATCGCCGGCCACGCCGAGCAGTACCTGGGAGAGAATCTTGTCCACGCCTCGTGAGCCCCTGGATTTCATCGGTATCGGGCTCGGGCCCTTCAATCTCGGACTGGCCTGCCTGACCGAGCCGATCGGTGAACTGAGCGGCCTCTTCCTGGAGTCCAAGCGGGACTTCGAGTGGCACTCCGGCATGTTCCTGGAGGGCGCCCACCTCCAGACGCCGTTCATGTCGGACCTGGTCACCCTTGCCGACCCCACCTCCCCGTACTCCTTCCTCAACTATCTGAAGGAATCGGGGCGGCTGTACTCCTTCTACATCCGCGAGAACTTCTATCCGCTGCGGACCGAGTACAACGACTACTGCCGCTGGGCCGCGGCCAAACTGAGCTCCATCCGCTTCAGCACCACCGTGACCCGGGTCGAGTACGAGAACGAGCTGTACATCGTCCACACCGAGGGCGGCGAACAGTTCCGCGCCCGGCGCCTCGTCCTGGGCACCGGCACCCCGCCGTACATCCCTGAGCCCTGCCAGGGACTGGACGGCGACCTTCTGCACAACTCGCGCTACCTCGACCACAAGGCGGCGCTGCAGCAGAAGGAGTCGATCACCCTCGTCGGCAGCGGCCAGAGCGCGGCGGAGATCTACTACGACCTGCTCTCCGAGATCGACGTACACGGCTACCGGCTCAACTGGGTCACGCGCTCCCCGCGGTTCTTCCCGCTGGAGTACACCAAGCTGACGCTGGAGATGACCTCGCCGGAGTACATCGACTACTTCCACGCCCTGCCCGAGGCCACCCGCTACCGCCTCGAATCCCAGCAGAAGGGCCTCTTCAAGGGCATCGACGGCGATCTCATCAACGAGATCTTCGACCTGCTCTACCAGAAGAACCTCAAGGGCCCGGTCCCGACCAGACTGCTCACCAACTCCTCGCTCCAGAGCGCGCGGTACGAGAACCGGGCGTACACCCTCGGGCTGCGCCAGGAGGAGCAGGGCAAGGACTTCGAGCTGCAGACCTCGGGCCTGATCCTGGCCACCGGCTACAAGTACGCCGAGCCCGAATTCCTGAAGCCGGTCTCCGACCGTATCCGCCGTGACGGGCAGGGCCGCTTCGACGTCGCCCGCAATTACGCGATCGACACGGCGGGCCGCGAGATCTTCCTGCAGAACGCCGGGGTGCACACGCACTCCATCACCTCGCCCGACCTGGGCATGGGCGCGTACCGCAACGCCTACATCATCGGAGAGCTGCTGGGATCCGAGTACTACGCCGTCGAAAAGTCCATCGCGTTCCAGGAGTTCTCCGTATGACGTTCACCGTCCGTCCCCTCGATCCGTTCGCCGATGCCGAGCTGGTGCACGGGTGGGTCACCCACCCCAAGGCCGCGTTCTGGCTGATGCAGGACGCGAAACTGCAGGACGTCGAGCGCGAGTACATGGCCATATCGGCTCATGAGCACCACCACGCCTTCATCGGACTGAAGGACGGTGAGCCCGTCTTCCTGATGGAGCGCTACGACCCGGAGCACGTCGAACTCGTCGGGCTGTACGACGCCCGGCCGGGCGACGTCGGCATGCACTTCCTGGTCGCGCCGACCGATACGCCCGTGCACGGCTTCACCCGCGGCGTGATCACCGCGGTGATGGAGACGCTGTTCGCGGACGAGGCCACCAAGCGTGTGGTCGTCGAGCCGGACGTGCGCAACAAGGCCGTGCACGCGATCAACGAGGCCGTCGGCTTCGTGCCGGAGCGAGAGATCAAGAAGCCGGAGAAGGACGCGCTGCTGAGCTTCTGCACCCGCGCACAGTTCGAGGCCGCCCGGGGGGTGACGGCATGACCCTCACCGACGCCGTATCGCATCTGACGCCCGAGCTGTGGGAGCAGGCCAACCGGCTCCTCGTGCGCAAGGCGCTGGCGGAGTTCTCGCACGAGCGGCTGCTGGTCCCCGAGTCGCTCGGCGAGGACCGCTACCGGGTCCTCAGCGACGACGCCGCGAGCGAATACCGCTTCAGCGCGGGCCGGTTCGCGCTCGACCACTGGCAGGTCCACGCCGACTCCATCACCCGCCACCGGGACGGCGAGCAGCATCCCCTGGACGCGCTGGACTTCTTCATCGAACTGCGCGGCTCGCTGGGCCTGAGCGAGGAGATCCTGCCGGTCTATCTGGAGGAGATCTCCTCCACCCTCTCCGGCACGGCGTACAAACTGACCAAGAAGCCCGTCACCTCCGCCGAGCTCGCCACGGCCGGCTTCCAGGCCATCGAGACGGGCATGACCGAGGGCCATCCCTGCTTCGTGGCCAACAACGGCCGGCTCGGCTTCGGGGTGCACGAATACCTCTCGTACGCCCCCGAGACGGCCGGCGAGATCCGGCTCGTCTGGCTCGCCGCCCGGCGGGATGTCGCCACCTTCACGGCAGGCGCCGGACTCGACTACGAGACGCTGGTCCAAGGCGAGCTCGGCGAGGCGGCGCTCGCCCGCTTCGGCGGGCAGCTCAGCGCCCTCGGACTCGACATCGCCGACTACTTCCTGCTGCCCGTCCACCCCTGGCAGTGGTGGAACAAACTGTCCGTCACCTTCGCCGCCGAGATCGCGCAGCAGCGGCTCGTGTGCCTGGGCGGGGGCGACGACGACTATCTCGCGCAGCAGTCGATCCGCACCTTCTTCAACAAGAGCGCCCCGGCGAAGCACTACGTCAAAACCGCGCTGTCCGTCCTGAACATGGGCTTCATGCGGGGCCTTTCGGCCGCCTACATGGAGGCGACACCGGCGATCAACGACTGGCTCGCGGGCCTGATCGACAGCGACGACGTACTGAAGGCGGCGCGCTTCTCGATCATCCGGGAGCGGGCGGCGATCGGGTATCACCACCGCCAGTACGAGCGGGCTACCGACGGCTACTCGCCGTACCGCAAGATGCTCGCCGCGCTGTGGCGCGAGAGCCCGGTGCCGTCGCTGCGGGCGGGTGAGCGGCCGGCGACCATGGCGTCGCTGCTCCATGTCGACCACGAGGGCGCGTCGTTCGCGGGCGCGCTGATCGACGAATCGGGGCTCGCCCCCGCTCAGTGGCTGCGGCGGTACCTGGACGCGTATCTGACGCCGGTGCTGCACAGTTTCTATGCGTACGACCTGGTCTTCATGCCCCACGGCGAGAACGTCATCCTCGTCATCGGCGAGGACGGCACGGTCCAGCGGGCGATCTTCAAGGACATCGCCGAGGAGATCGCGGTGATGGACCCGGACGCGGTGCTGCCGCCGGCCGTCGAACGGATCCGCGCGGACGTCCCCGAGGACATGAAGCTGCTGTCCGTCTTCACGGACGTCTTCGACTGCTTCTTCCGCTTCCTGGGAGCCACGCTGGTCGCGGAGGAGCGGCTGGACGAGGAGACGTTCTGGCGGACGGTCGCGGAGTGCGTGCTGGCCTACCAGGAGTCGGTGCCGCATCTGGCGGACAAGTTCCGGGAGTACGACATGTTCGCGGACGAGTTCGCGCTCTCCTGCCTCAACCGGCTCCAGCTGCGCAACAACAAGCAGATGGTGGACCTGGCGGACCCGGCGGGGGCGCTGCAGCTGGTCGGCGCGCTGGAGAACCCGATCGCGCGGTTCTCCCACTGAACGGGCGGGCGCGCCGGTGACTACGGTCCCTCACCGGCGCGCCCGTCTCTCTTCCTGGGTCAGCCAGAAACCCAGGGCACCTGCGGGCTGCGGTAGAAGTCGATGCCCAGCGCCTCCATCCGCGGCCCCTGCGCCGCCAGCCGCAGCCGGTAAGCCTCCCAGTCGTGCGTGGACGCCGCCGACCAGCCCAGCTCCGCGACCCCCACCACCCTCGGGAACGCCATGAACTCGATGTGGTCACTCGTCGAGATCGTCTCCGACCACAGCGGTGCCTCGACCCCCGCGACCGCCGACGCCGGCGCCCCCGGCAGATACGCGCCGGGATCCCAGTCGTACGCCCTGCGCACCTCGACGAAGCCTGCCCAGTCCAGCCCCAGCGGGGTGTCCTTGTTGTACTTCATGTCGAGGTAGATCCGGTCCGCGGGCGACAGGATCAGCCCAGTGCCGTTCCGCGCGGCCCTCGCGACTTGCGCCTTCTCCTGGGCGCTGGTGCCGTCCAGGCCCCAGTACTGCGCGAGTGCGCCCTTCGCGGGTGTGGCGCCGGTCAGCTGGTGCCAACCGACCACCGTCTTGCCGTACTTGGCGACGATCGGCTGCACCTTGTCCATGAACGCCACATAGTCCGCGTGGCTGGTGGAGTGCGCCTCGTCGCCGCCGATGTGGAGGTACTTCCCGGGCGTCAGCGCGGCGAGCTCGCGCACCACGTCGTCCACGAAGTCGTACGTCAGGGCCTTCGGCACACAGAGCGAGCTGAAGCCGACGTCCGTACCGGTGTAGAGGGGCGGCGCGACGCCGTTGCAGTTCAGCTGGGCGTACGAGGCGAGCGCGGCGTTCGTGTGGCCCGGCATGTCGATCTCCGGGACGACCTCCAGATAGCGGGAGGCGGCGTGGCCGAGGATCTCCTTGTACTGGGCCTTCGTGTAGTAGCCGCCCCGCCCGCCGCCGACCTGGGTCGAGCCGCCGTAGGTGGCCAGGCGCGGCCAGGAGTCGATGGCGATCCGCCAGCCCTGGTCGTCGGAGAGATGCAGGTGCAGCTTGTTGATCTTGTAGAGGGCGAGCTGGTCGATATAGAGCTTGACCTGGTCGACGGTGAAGAAGTGCCGGGAGACGTCGAGCATCGCGCCCCGGTAGGCATAGCGCGGGGTGTCGGTGACGGTGCCGCCCGCGACCTGCCACGGGCCACGCTGGCGGGCGTCCTTCTCCACGGCCGCGGGCAGCAGTTGGCGCAGCGTCTGCACGGCGTGGAAGAGGCCGGCGGGCTTGCGGGCGGTGAGGGTGAGCCCGGCGGGGGACGACTGGAGCCGGTAGCCCTCGTCGCCGAGGGCGCGCTCGTCGGCGCTCAGCCGCAGCCGGATGCCGCCGGGGGCGGGGCCGTCGGTGAGGGGCAGGGCGTATCCGGTGGACGGCCGCAGAATCCCGGCGAGATACGTGCCGATCTGCTGTGCCTCGCGGGAGTGCTGGTCGACCCGGATCCGGGTCCAGGGGGTGAGCGTGTACGGGGCGCCGTCCGGGCTCACGGACGCGGGCGCGGGGACGATCTGCCCCAGCGGCCGCGGGGTGGACGCGGACCGGTCGGGCACCGGCCGGTCGGGCGCGGGTCCGGCGCCGATGGCGGCGATGCCCGCGGCGGCGACAAGCAGCAGCGAGCCGAACAGACGGGGTAACGCTCTGGGCTGTCTCACAGGCTGGGTCCCTTCGACGGGCGTCGCAACTGTGGTGCTGAACAACCGAACGGCAGTCATCATGCGTACCGTGCACCCCAGTTGAGGTCAAGGTGTAGACCACTTCCTTGCCCCAACTCGCCCCGGGCGACCCCGCGTACCCCACCTCCCGATGCGAGAATCCCCGCATGGCGGAAATCATCCAGAAGGACGGCACCTGGACCTTCGACGGGGACACGGTGCGCATCGTGCCCGGCAGCGACAAGAGCGTCAGTCTGCTGCGCCAGACCCTCGGGGAAGTCGCCGTACCCCTGAACGCACTCGCCGGGATCTCCTTCGAGCCCGGCAAGAAGTCCGGACGCCTCCGGCTGCGGCTGCGCAACGGCGCCGACCCGCTGCTGCAGATCACCGGCGGCAAGCTGGAGGACAGCTCCGACCCCTACCGGCTCACCGTCGAGAACGACCGCACCGGCGTCGCCGAGTACGTCGTCGACGAGGTCCGCAACGCCCTGCTGCTCGACCAGGTGCAGACCGGCCCTGTCGACACCTATCTCCTGCCGGGCCCCGCCCTGCCCATCACCGTCGGCGCGGGCGACGGCACCGCCACCTTCGACGGTGAGCGGATCCGGCTGGAGTGGAACTGGAAGACCGAGGAGTCCAAGTCGTCCGGCGGCGTCCGCAGCGTCGACCTGGAGGACGTGGAGGCGGTGGAGTGGCTGCCCTCGGCCGGTCTGGAGAACGGCTACCTCCGGTTCCGGGTGACCAAGGCCGGCTCCCTGCCCCCACCGAAGTACGACCCGTACGCCGTGGAGCTGTGGGGCTTCCGCAAGGATCCCCTGATGGCGCTGGTCGGGGCCGCCGTAGCAGCACGGATGCCGCATCCGTACGCACCGCAGGACGCCCTGCCGCCCCCCGCCCCCAGCAGCGACGATCATGACGCGCTGCTGCGCCGGCTGCGGGAGCTGGGCGAGCTGCATCAGGCCGGGATACTGACGCAAGAGGAGTTCACCACCGCAAAACGGGCAGTTCTCAAGCGCCTGTGAGTGAGATGTGCCCGTAATCGGGCAGGATTCTTGCAATCGCGACAGGTGACGCCGCAATATCTACGGGTGCTCGAACGCCGCCCATCGTCCCACGACGATCTCATCGACCATCTGGTGCGCAGCACCGCGCTCCAGCGCGGTGAGGCGGCCCGGGTGGTGCTCGACGTGCTGGCGTACTTCGACGAGAGGACCGAGGAATTCGTCCGCCGCCGCCACCGCGAGCTGCAATCCGGTGGCCTGGCGAACACGGACATCTTCGAGCGCATCGCGGCCGAGCTGCCGTACCGCGCCGTGGCGCCGCCGGAGCTCTCGCTCCGCCAGCTGCGCCGCATCGTCTACGGCTGACCGGCCGGGCACACACCTGATCTACCGGAGGGCATAGCTATATGTGTGGAATTGTCGGTTACATCGGCAAGCGTGACGTGGCTCCGCTGCTGCTCGAAGGCCTGCAGCGGCTGGAGTACCGGGGCTACGACTCCGCGGGCATCGTGATCACGAGCCCCAAGGCCGCCGGGCTGAAGATGGTCAAGGCCAAGGGCCGGGTCCGTGACCTGGAGGCCCGCGTCCCCAAGCGCTTCGCCGGCACCACCGGCATCGCTCACACCCGCTGGGCCACCCACGGGGCCCCGAGCGACATCAACTCGCACCCGCACCTCGACCCCGAGAACAAGGTCGCGGTCGTCCACAACGGCATCGTCGACAACGCCGCCGAGCTGCGCGCGAAGCTGGAGGCGGACGGCGTCGTCTTCGCCTCCGAGACCGACACCGAGGTGATCACCCACCTGATCGCCCGCTCCCAGGCCGAGAAGCTCGAGGAGAAGGTCCGCGAGGCGCTCAAGGTCGTCGAGGGCACCTACGGCATCGCCGTCATGCACGCCGACTTCAGCGACCGCATCGTCGTGGCCCGCAACGGCTCCCCGGTCGTCCTCGGCATCGGCGAGAAGGAGATGTTCGTCGCCTCCGACGTCGCCGCGCTGATCTCCCACACCCGCCAGGTCGTCACCCTCGACGACGGCGAGATGGCCACGCTGAAGGCCGACGACTTCCGCACGTACACGACCTCGGGCACGCGCACCACCGCCACCCCCGAGACCGTCGAGTGGGAGGCCGCCTCCTACGACATGGGCGGCCACGACACGTACATGCACAAGGAGATCTCCGAGCAGCCGGACGCGGTGGACCGCGTCCTGCGCGGCCGCATCGACGAGAAGTTCTCCACCGTGCACCTCGGCGGGCTGAACCTGGACGCCCGCGAAGCCCGCGGCATCCGCCGTGTGAAGATCCTCGGCTGCGGCACCTCGTACCACGCGGGCATGATCGGCGCCTCGCTGATCGAAGGCCTGGCCCGGATCCCCGCGGACGCCGAGCCGGCCTCCGAGTTCCGCTACCGCAACCCGGTCGTGGACCCCGACACCCTGTACATCGCCGTCTCCCAGTCCGGTGAGACGTACGACGTGCTCGCGGCCGTCCAGGAGCTCAAGCGCAAGGGCGCCCGCGTCCTCGGCGTGGTCAACGTGGTGGGCTCCGCGATCGCCCGCGAGGCCGACGGAGGCGTGTACGTGCACGCCGGGCCCGAGGTCTGCGTCGTGTCCACCAAGTGCTTCACCAACACGGTGGTCGCCTTCGGGCTGCTCGCCCTGCACCTGGGCCGCATCCGCGACCTCTCGGTCTCCGACGGCAAGCGGATCATCGAGGGCCTGCGCAAGCTGCCCGCGCAGATCAGCGAGATCCTCGAGGGAGAGGCAGAGATCAAGAAGCTCGCCGAGGAGTACGCGGGCGCCAAGTCGATGATGTTCATCGGCCGGGTGCGCGGCTACCCGGTGGCTCTCGAGGCCTCCCTGAAGCTCAAGGAGATCTCCTACATCCACGCCGAGGCCTACCCGGCCTCCGAGCTCAAGCACGGCCCGCTGGCGCTCATCGAGCCCGCGCTGCCGACGGTCGCGATCGTCCCGGACGACGAGCTGCTGGAGAAGAACCGCGCGGCCCTGGAGGAGATCAAGGCTCGCAGCGGCCGGATCCTCGCCGTCGCGCACCGCGAGCAGGAGAAGGCCGACCACACGATCGTCGTGCCGAAGAACGAGAACGAGCTGGACCCGATCCTGATGGGCATCCCGCTCCAGCTCTTCGCGTACCACACGGCCCTGGCCATGGGCCGCGACATCGACAAGCCGCGCAACCTGGCGAAGTCGGTCACGGTCGAGTAGCAGGACCCGTACCCGGACACAGGCGGTCCCCCGCGCGCAGCCACCATGCGCGCGGGGGACCTCCTTTGGGTAAGCCGGCGCGGCCCAGGCGCCGGCTTGCGGCTGCCTCAGCCGGTGGCCGTCACTCCACGGCCGGCAGCGCGTCCGGAGAAGGTCGGCCACTTGGCGAGTGCGGCCGTCGCGCCGTACCAGGCCGCGAGGCCCGCGACCGCGCCGACCCAGCCGCCCGCCTTGGCCAGGCCGTCGTTGTCCGCGAACGACGCGATGCCTATGAGCAGCAGTGAGACGAACAGCAGCCCGTAGACGCCCTGTCCGAACAGCCCGCTGCCCGCGGACGCGGCGGTCAGGGTGAGTGCGAGCAGCGCCCACAGCAGCAGGAAGAGGCCTGCCGCCTCGGCCGACATCTCCGTGCCGACCCCGGTGCCCCAGGTGAACCAGAAGGCGCCGAGACCCGAAAACGCCGTGCCCGCACCGGCGTTGCCCGCGCGGTACTCGAGAAGACCGATGATGAACAGTGCGACGCCGCCCACCCACGTCGCGAGACCGGCGGCGTCCGTCGCCGCCACATTGTCGATCACACCAGTGTGGCCGACGCCGAACGCCAGCAGGGTCAGTCCGAGCGCGAGGTGGCCGAGAGTCGAGGTAGTAGCGCTTCCCGCAGAGACTTCGCTGTCCACGGCGGGCTCCCTTCGTGTCCTGTGCAGTTGTGCTGCTTACCAGCCACCCTTATCTACCCTTCACAAGCGCACAATCCACCTGTACGGGTGGGTAGATTTCCGTGCGTACCAAGGGAGTTGACCCCGCGCGACCTGGGCGGAAAGCGCAAGTGGAAGCGCGATTACGGGTTGGCTACGGGATGACGACAACCGGCCGCTGCGCGCGCTTCGCGAGCCGTCCCGCCACCGAGCCGAAGAGGCGCCCGACGATGCCGTGCGTCGAGCCCACCACGATCGCGTCGGCCGAATACTCCCGGCCGACCTCCTCCAGCTCGTGGCAGATGTCGCCACCGCGCTCGACCAGGATCCAGGGCACCTCGGCGAGATAGTCCGCGCAGGCGAGCTCTAGGCCCAGCACCTCGGTGCGGTGATCGGGGACATCCACGAAGACCGGGGGCTCACAGCCCGCCCAGACGGTGGTGGGCAGCCGGTTGGCGACATGGACGATGATCAGGCCGGAACCGGACCTCTTGGCCATGCCGATGGCGTAGGCGAGCGCCCGCTCACTGGACGTCGACCCGTCGAAGCCGACGACGACTCCGTGCCGGAAGGCCGGATCGCAGGAATGACGTGTCTCTTCTGCCGCCTGGAGGTCCGACGTGGGGTCGGCGACCTGCTTGCGGTCCGCGGGTTCGGGAAATTCGTGACCGGCCATCGGTGTCTCGGCGTTCAGATCCTCATGGGAGGGCGACGGTGGGCGGCAGAGCTGTGTCCGGGAATCATCTTCCCTGGCCCATACCCCCAAGGGTACGGCGACACTCCTTCCCCTGCCCAGAGCCCACAGGCCCTCTCACGGCGTTCCAGGGAGCATGCCCGAGCCCGCCCCGTATGGCAATGCCGCTTGGTGTGTACACGCTTGGTGTGTACAGCCGTCCGGCACACCGCCGGGGACGCCTCAGGGTGACCGAACCGCTGCGCCTGTCGTTGGCACCTCGGTCACCCCGCCGCCTCCAGGGAGCTTCCGTGTCCGCACCACCGTCCGCCCCGGCTTCCGCCCCCTCCCCGGCCCCGCAGCACGGACGGCGCCGCGCGCCGCGACGGCAGCAGGAGGCGCCCGCCGGGCCCGTCGGGCGCGTCCCGCACCCCTCGTCCGAGTCAGCCGGCGACGTGGTCCGCTGGGCGGCTTTCAGCTGTGTGCTCGTGCCTGTCGTGCTGGTCGTGTACGGGACGTCCGTCGGCGGGGCCGCCGCCGCGGCCCTCGGTCTCGCCGCGGTCACCGCCGCCTGCCGGGTGCTGCTGCGCCAGTCCGAGCGCGGTGCGGCCCGGGCCCGTACGCCCGAGGCCACGCCGCCGCGCGGCCGCCGCGCGCGGACCGGTCCGGGGGCGCGCCGGGGCGGTCGGCACGGGGCGGGAAGTGCGCCCGGCGGCTGACGGGTTCGTACACTCGCACCCGTATGATTTCAGCCAACTTCGCGCCACTGGCTCTCCCTTGGCGAAATGGCCTGCCAACCCCCTTGCCACCAGGGAAGAAAGGACTATTCGCGGCCCTTGCGCCCTACGTGGATGGGCCATGAGTGCCAGGCGCACTTCCCTGGGCGCCCGACGAGTGGAACGCTTCGTGATCGAATGCTTCGCGCCAAGTTGCCATGTCGACATAGCGGGGCATGCCGAACTTGTCACGTCGGCGCCACGAGACACAGTAGATTCGATCATGAGTATCGAAGACTCGGGACTCGTGCAAAACCGAGGGGAAACGTGCAGGAGCGAAAGGCCCGAAACGAACGGGGAGACGCGAACACCGAGGGGGGCTTAGCGTCATGAGTCAGGACTCCGCCGCACCGGAGGCAGCGCGGAAGCTTTCCGGCCGCCGGCGCCGGGAGGTTGTCGCGGTGCTGCTGTTCAGCGGCGGCCCCATCTTTGAAAGTTCCATCCCGCTCTCGGTGTTCGGAATTGACCGTCAGGACGCCGGAGTTCCCCGCTATCGACTGCTCGTCTGCGGTGGCGAGGAAGGCCCGCTGCGGACCACCGGCGGGCTCGAACTGACCGCGCCGTACGGCCTTGAGGCCATCGGCAGAGCAGGCACCGTCGTCGTACCGGCATGGCGGTCGATCACGTCACCGCCACCGCCCGAGGCGCTCGACGCGCTGCGCCGGGCGCATGAGGAGGGGGCCAGGATCGTCGGCCTGTGCACGGGTGCGTTCGTGCTCGCGGCGGCCGGTCTGCTGGACGGCCGTCCGGCCACCACCCACTGGATGTACGCGCCGACACTGGCCAAGAGATATCCGTCCGTCCATGTCGATCCGCGCGAGCTGTTCGTCGACGACGGCGATGTGCTCACCTCCGCGGGGACGGCGGCCGGAATCGACCTGTGCCTCCACATCGTGCGCACCGACCACGGCACCGAGGCCGCCGGGGCACTGGCCCGCAGGCTGGTCGTGCCGCCGCGCCGCAGTGGGGGGCAGGAGCGGTATCTGGACAGGTCTTTACCAGAGGAAATCGGGTCGGACCCGCTGGCCGAGGTCGTCTCGTGGGCTCTGGAGCATCTCCACGAACAGTTCGATGTGGAGACCCTGGCGGCCCGGGCGTACATGAGCCGGCGCACCTTCGACCGGCGATTCCGTTCGCTGACCGGCAGCGCGCCGCTGCAATGGCTGATCACCCAGCGGGTGCTTCAGGCCCAGCGGCTGCTCGAGACCTCCGACTACTCGGTCGACGAGGTCGCGGGCCGCTGCGGCTTCCGCTCGCCGGTGGCGCTGCGTGGCCATTTCCGGCGCCAGCTGGGCTCCTCACCGGCCGCGTACCGGGCCGCCTACCGGGTCCGCCGTCCGCAGAGCGAGTCCGCACCGCCCCCGGTGGTGGAGGCCGTCGTACCGGCGCAGGCGGGTCCCCAGGCCAGAAGGGCCGCGGCGGCGGCCGGAGCGACGGGACCGGCGGCCACCTCGGCCGCTCCGCCGGAGCTCGGGAAGCCTCCGCCCGACGCGTACGCGTCGGGCCACGGCCGTCCGAGCCTGCCGGGCCAGCGGAGTGCGCCATAGTCCGACGGGATGCGACGCCGCCCCCCGATCGCCGGGGGACCTGGGCCCTGTCCGGTCGATCAGGCCGGATCAGGGAGCGGGGTCTGGCATGGTGCATCGCAAGGCGGAGGAAGGAGCCGACGCGGAGCGTAGGCGACTGACGACAACGCAGCGAGGTGCCGTGCCAGGGCACGCGAGCCCGGCCTGGTCGGCCGGGCAGGACCTAAGGTAGGACGCATGAACGATCGCATGGTGTGGATCGACTGCGAGATGACCGGGCTCTCGTTGGCGGACGACGCACTCATCGAGGTGGCCGCACTGGTCACCGACTCGGAACTGAACGTGCTCGGCGAAGGGGTGGACATCGTGATCCGCCCGCCGGACGCGGCGCTGGAAACGATGCCCGAGGTGGTGCGGCAGATGCACACCGCCTCGGGCCTCCTCGACGAGCTTGCGGGCGGCACCACGCTCGCGGCCGCCGAGGAGCAGGTCTTGGCGTACGTACGCAAGCACGTCAAGGAGCCCGGCAAGGCTCCCCTGTGCGGAAACTCGGTCGGCACCGACCGCGGCTTCCTGCTGCGTGACATGCCCAAGGTGGAGCAGTACCTCCACTACCGGATCGTCGATGTCTCCTCGGTCAAGGAACTGGCACGCCGCTGGTACCCGAGGGCGTACTTCAACAGTCCGGAGAAGAACGGCAACCACCGGGCGCTGGCGGACATCCGCGAATCCATCGCGGAGCTGCGCTACTACCGGGAGGCGGTCTTCGTGCCGCAGCCCGGACCGGACTCGGACACCGCGAAGAAGATCGCGGCGAAGCACGTCCTTCCCGCGGAGTAGGACCCGCGCAGGGCTGGAGGGGGCCGTCGCGAAGGGGGCGTAAACCCGGGCGCGAGCACCCTCCGGGACCCTGTACACTTTTTCTCGGCCGGTCGGAAAGTGACCGGTCGTGGTGGGTATAGCTCAGCTGGTAGAGCACCTGGTTGTGGTCCAGGATGTCGCGGGTTCGAGTCCCGTTACTCACCCTGAATGATCAAGGGCTGACCTGTGCGAACGGGTCGGCCCTTCTTCATGCCCGAAACTTTGGGAACACGACGGGAGCGCAGCCCCCTGGCCCGGCCGCATTGTCTGTCCGTGGCGAGCATCCTGGAGCGCCCCCAGGGACGGCACGGTCACCGATCAGGTCTAGATGATCAATTCCAAGGGGTCAGTGATCGTACGGGGTGAGCGAGCGGAGGGTGCCTCGCCCCCTGGACTGGATCCAGTTGCCTCGGGAAGGGGCGCCAGGCTTCCAATGGGGTTGATGACTGCCCGTAGTCCGGGGCTCGGCGTGGCCCCGGAGAGGTCGTCACCACCGTCGGTGCACGGTTGCCTTACTACTGGTCACCAGGCTTGCCGGCGGAACGTCATCGGCCACGACCGCGCCAGCGGCAACCACGGCATCACGGCCAATGCTGACGCCGGGCAGGATTGTTGCACCGGCACCGATCCACACGTTCTCCGCGACGTCGATGGGTGCGCCGGTGAGGTACAGCCTCCGCTCCTCGGGATCGACCGGGTGGCCGCTGGTGATGAACGTGACCTTTGGGCCGATCATCACGCGCTCGCCGAGCCGGATGCCGGCGCAGTCCAGGAACGTGCAGTTCTGGTTGATGAACACGCGCTCGGCGAGGTCGAGGTGGAGGCCGTGGTCCGTGTAGAAGGGCGGATAGATCGTGACTCTCGGTGGCAGTGGCTTGCCGAGGATCTGTTCGAACACTTCCGCCTTGCCCGCTTCGTCCTCGAAGGGCAAAACGTTCAGGCGGGAGGTGAGCTCGGTGACCCGCAGGACCCTCTCGGCCATGTCCTGGAACTCGGCGCTGTGGATGCGCATGAGACGGTCGCTGGCCATGCCACGGTCCTTTCTGGTGTACCGGTGACCGGTAGGACTCACTAGATGATCAATTTCAAGGGGTGCCCGCGGGGACGATGGCGCCGTGGCGGCCAGCCGTGGGGATCGCGCCGCAGCTCACCGACGCCGAGCTGGTCACCCTGGCGATGATGCAGGCCATGCTCGGCTTTACCTCCGAGGCCCGATGCCTGCGGCACGCCCGCGCCCATCTGTGCCACCCTTCCCATACCTGCCCAGCAGTCCGGCTACAACAAGCGTGTTCTCCCTTCGGGGAGGCAGGGGCCTCCCGCGATGCCGGGTTGCGCGCAACCAGCTCGGCGCGGCAGTGCTCCGCAATCTGACGCAATCCGCAGGCGTTTTCCAGCTGTCCGGCGCATCCTGGACCCCCAACCAGCCAGCACGGAGGGCCCTATGACTCTCAGGTTCATCGGCACCACCAGCGACGGCGGCGACTGCCCCACCGTTTACCAGGTCGAGGCGACAGGGGACATCCTCGTTCAGGGCGAGCGCGTGACCGACCCCGAGCAACTGGCCAGACTCCGCGATGTGAAGGACTCCGAGACATTCGTCATCGTCCCGCGTGACCTCCTCACCCGCTTCGCCCCGCGGAGTGAGCCGGAGGCCATGGTGCCGTTCACGGAAGTGGCCCACCTGTTCCGCGACTTCAAGCACACTGCGTGGAGGCTGGAGACCCGCCGGGGCTACGCCTCCGACCGCAACAGCCCGAAGTGGCAGCGGTGGCAGGCCGGGGAGGACATCGCGGCCGAGCCGTTCGACGACTGGCGCACCAACGTCGCCGCGCAGGTGGCGCACGGGAAGCGGTTCGAGAGGGTCCGCATCGTCGACACACCGCCCACCGACGGGCAGCGGTTCCTCCTCGCCTCCGGCCTCGGCAACGTCGCCGCAGGCGAGGACATCCGCAACCTCACCCGCGCGGACGCCGAAAGCTACGGCCTGCCGGACTGGGACTTCTGGCTCTTCGACTCCCGCACCCTGGTCCGCTTCGTGTTCGACGAGCAGGACGCCACCCTCGGCGTCATCGTCAGCGAGGACCCCGCCGAAGTCCTCGCCGCCTGCCAGGCCCGGGACACGGCATGGCATCACGCAACCCGTACCGCCGACTTCACGAGGCAGGTACGTTCCACCGTGTGAGCACGGATTTCCAGCAGGCTAGGATCGCCCTCGGTGCGCGGCTGCGCGAACTGCGCACCGGAACGGGCCTGGACGGTAAAGGCATCGCCGAGCGGCTCGGCTGGCAGCGCTCGAAGGTGTCGCGCCTGGAGAACGGGAAGCAAACCCCGTCCCGTACCGATCTGGCCGAGTGGGCGCATGCAGTAGGTCGGCCGGACCTCGCCGCAGAACTGGCGGGGCGCCTGACAGGGATGGAGACGCTGGAGACGCAGCACCGGTCGTGGCGGCGGCAGCTGGCGGGCGGGCATCGGGCGCGGCAGGAGCTCGCGATTGCCGAGACGTCGGCGACTCAGATGATCCGCGGGGTGGAGGTGTCCCGGATCCCGGGCCTTTTCCAGACGGCTGAGTACGCGCGGTACACCTTCGAGTCGAACGCCGAGTTCCGGCAGATCGCGAAGGATGTTGAGGACGCGGTACGGGCGCGGATCCGCCGTCAGCAAGCCCTGTACGAGCCGGGCAAGCGATTCCGGTTCCTGATCTGGGAGGGCGCCCTGTACGTGAGGACGTGCCCGCGGGAGGTGCACGCGGCGCAGCTGGACCGGCTGGTGAGCCTGATCGGGCTGGACACCGTCGAGCTGGGCATCGTGCCGCTGGGTGCGCAGTTGCGGCGTACTCCGTCGCACGGTTACTGGATCTACGATCGGCGACTCGTCATCGTCGAGACGATCAACACCGAGATGTGGCTCGATGATGAGGACTCCATCCGGCTGTACGAGCGGGCGTGGGAGTGGCTTGCCGAGTCCGCGGTCTACGGGCACCAGGCGCACCGCGTCATCGGCCGAGCGCGTGCTTCGCTGGACGTGACGTAAGCAACTGGGATCAACCCCTGCGGCGCCGCGGGCAATCACGCGCAATCAGCAGGCAATCGCGCAATCACGCTGCCTACGGTCCTGGCCATGGACCCATCTGCCCGCCCCTCGGGGGCCTCAGAAGCGGGAACGGTCGACTGGTGCAACTGGCACAGGGGACCGTCCCGGACTGCCTTGGTCGTCGACGCGCTTGACCGGCCTTCCGGTCCCCCGTTCCCGCTGGCGGCGTGCGCCCCGTGCCGGGAGCAGCGCGGTTTGGCCGTGCCGGCGGTGGCGGTATGACGCGGCTGACGGATGTGACTCGGTACCCGGTCGGGTCGATGAAGCTGTGCGGAGAGCTCGCCCCGGAGAGGCCGAAGACGTTCTGCACGCGCGACGACCCCAACCACAAGAGCGACCACGAGCACGAGTACACCAGGCGCACTTGGCCCCGTGCGTCGAGCTCCGGGCCGAAGTGACCACCGCAGCGCGGGCGCACCGCGCCATGAAGCTCTGCCGGAGCCAACCCGTGCCGGACGCGGGAGATCTGTCGTGGGAGCAGTACGCCGGCCGGGCCTGTTACGCATGCGGCCAGCCGCTGACATCCAGGGCGGTCCACGGCGGGTGGGCACGCGGCCGACTCAGCGCGCACGTTCTGGACGTTGAAGTGTGGTCCTGCCCCTGAATCCCTCGCGCGGCGGTTTGGGCGCCCACGTTCTCAACACCGAGCTGTGCGCGGGCCCTTGCTACTGGCAGCTACCACCCCATGAGCCCCGCCTCGGCCGATGACTCCGGCCAGGAACCCCGGCCGAGGCGGTGACGGGCCCCTGCTGCGGGCCCAGCACGTGCACGACGGAGCGAGGAGAGGCCTCGCGCCGAGCACACACGAGGGAGCATCGCATGACAGCTCTTGCAACAGAACAGGTCACGGGGCGCCAGCTCGTCAACGCCGAACTCTTCAACCGACTCGCCGACTTCTGCGCCGAGGAGTACGGCATGGAGCGGTCCGTCGCCGAACGCGTGATGGATGAGGGCCTCGCGTTCCTCGACGTCATGGGCCGGACCGGCGAGAGCCTGTCGCCCTCGAAGGTCGTTGACCCGGCCTGGCACACGTTCATGCTCCACAGCACCGAGTACACCGAGTGGTGCCTGAGCCGCTACGGCCGGTACATCCACCACGCCCCGAACTCCCGGTACCGGGACAAGGCGGCGATGGTCGACGTCGTCGGGAAGATCCGCGCAGCCGGCTACGCGGTCGACGAGTCCCTGTGGGGCACGACGGCGGACTGCAACGAGCCGGCCTGCTGCGGCGACGGCCCCTGCTGCTAGAGCCCCGATCCCCGGGCGCGCGGCCGTCGAGAAGGTCGGCCGCGCGCCACCCGCAGAACGGAGCCGCCGTGGTTGCCCTTCTCTCCGCCCGCAGCCGCATTACGGTCTTCCCGCTGGAGGGCCTGAGAGTCGCCTACACCACACAGTCCAGCGACTCCCGCGGCCTCGGGGATGTCGCCATCGTCGGCCTCATCGACCGCGGCACTGCAACCGGCGACCACCTGTGGCGGCTGGCCGCGAGCATGTACACCAACCCGCCCACCAGCCAGACACAGGCCCGGTGGATCCTCACCCAGTGCACCAGGGCCCGCACCGTCAAGGCGCCCTCATACCGCGATCTGACTGATACGAGGTGGACCGGCGATCTGACCCGCGAGTTCCCCCTCGACGGCCTCTTCGCCAACCACGCCATCCTGCGCACGGGCCGCCTCACCATCGAGTGATGTAAGAAACGTCAGCTCTGTCGCGACGGACGAGCCGCCCGCCCCCCGTACAGCAGGTGTCGGAGCAATCCCCGGCACCCGAAAGCCGCCCCGGTCTGCCTGCGTCCCCCGTCGCGGACAGGCCGGGGCCCTTGATCGTTTCTATGACGAGTCGCGTACGACAAGCTCCGTCGGCAGCACGATCTGCGGTCGCCCCGTCGCCCGCCCCGTGATTTCCTCCAGCAGCACCCGCGCCATCGTGCGCCCCATCTCCTCGATCGGCTGGCGCACGCTCGTCAGCGCCGGGTCCATGTGGCGGGCCACCGCCGAGTCGTCGAAGCCGACCAGCGCGACGTCGTCCGGGATCCGGCGGCCCGACTCGCGCAGCACCTGACGGGCGCCCGCCGCCATCACGTCGGAGGCCGCGAAGACCGCGTCCAGCTCGGGGCAGCGCTCCAGCAGGTCCCGCATCGCACGGCGGCCGCCCTCCTCGGTGAAGTCCGCAGGAGCCGTCAGCCGGGCGTCCGGGGGCAGGCCCGACGCCGCCAGGGCGGCGCGGTAGCCCTCCAGGCGGCACTGCGCGCCGTAGACGTCAAGGCGTCCGGTGATCGTCGCGATCGAGCGGCGGCCGCGGGCGGCCAGGTGCGCCACCGCGCTGCGGGCGCCCTCGAAGTTGTCGGAGTCGACCGCGGCGAGCGTCTCGTCGGCGGAGCGGCGGCCGCTGATCACGGCCGGGATGGAGAGGTCCTCCAGCATGTCGGGGATCGGGTCGTCGGCGTGCACCGAGACCAGCAGGACGCCGTCGACGCGGTGGGCGGCGAGGTACTGGGCCAGGCGGCGGCGCTCGCGGTCGCTGCCGGCGAAGGTCAGCAGCAGTTGCATCTCGGTGTCGGCGAGGGCAGCGCCGACACCGCGGACCATGTCGGAGAAGTACGGCTCGGCGAAGAAACGGTCCTCCGGCTCCGGGACGACCAGAGCGATCGCGTCGGTGCGGTTGGCGGCCAGGGCGCGGGCCGCGCGGTTGGGTACGTACCCGAGTTCGGCGACGGCAGCCTCGACGGCGGCGCGGGTGGCGTCGCTCACCCGCGGCGAGCCGTTGATCACGCGGGAGACCGTGCCGCGGCCGACGCCCGCGCGTGCGGCCACTTCTTCGAGGGTGGGCCTGCCCGTGCCCCGCCCGCCGTTATGCGTACGGATTGTGCGAGACACCATCTCCGACCTCCCCAGGCTTCCCGTCCGAGAACATAACGTGCCGGGTGCCTTGACACCCCTGCGGCGAGCCGCGACCCTTCAACACATCACACATGGGAGCGCTCCCACCCTACCTCAGTCATACACAACCCGCACGTTCCCCGCCCGAGCCGCAGAACGTCAACGCAACGGGGTCGCACGCCAGTTGGCCGGGGGGTCGGCACGTCAGGGCACTAGGAGGACGCAATGCGCAGGGCAGTAATCCTCGCGGTCGTCGCCGCGCTCGGCGCCGGTCTGCTGGCCGGCTGTGCCGAGGACAGCGACGAACCCACCGGCAGTGCCTCCAACGGCGGCGGCGGTGGGGGCAAGGGCAAGACCACCCTCACCGTAGGGGTCTTCGGCGCCTTCGGTCTCAAGGAGGCCGGTCTGTACGACGAGTACATGAAGCTCCACAAGAACATCGAGATCAAGCAGACCTCCATCGAGCGGAACGAGAACTACTACCCGCAGCTCCTGACCCACCTGGGCAGCGGCAGCGGACTCGCCGACATCCAGGCCGTCGAGGTCAACAACATCGCGGAGATCACTGCCACTCAGGGGGGCAAGCTGGTCGACCTCGGCACGACGGCGGGCGTGCAGAAGGACGCGTTCCTGCCCTGGAAGTGGGCGCAGGCAACCACCAAGGACGGCAAGACGATCGCGCTCGGCACCGACATAGGGCCGCAGGGCATCTGCTACCGCAAGGATCTCTTCGCCAAGGCCGGTCTGCCCACCGACCGTGAGGCGGTCGGCAAGCTGTGGGCCGGCGACTGGAACAAGTACCTGGACGCGGGCAAGCAGTTCAAGGCGAAGGCCCCGAAGGGCACGGCGTTCGTGGACTCGGCGACCGGAGTGATGTCGGCCATCACCGGCAGCAACGAGAACCGCTTCTACGACAAGGACGGCAAGGTCGTCTACAAGACCAACCCGGCCGTGAAGCAGGCCTGGGACATCGCCGCGTCGTTCGCGACGGAAGGTCTGAGCGGCAAGCTCCAGCAGTTCACGCCCGCCTGGGACCAGGGCTTCGCCAACGGCACCTTCGCCACCGTCTCCTGCCCCGCCTGGATGCTCGGCTATATCCAGGACAAGGGCGGGGCCGCGGGCAAGGACAAGTGGGACGTGGCCGCCGCGCCCCGGCCCAGCAACTGGGGCGGCTCCTTCCTGACCGTGCCCGACGCGGGCAAGAACAAGGAGGAGGCCGCCAAGCTCGCCGCCTGGCTGACCGCGCCCGAGCAGCAGGCGAAGCTCTTCGCCAAGCGCGGCAGCTTCCCGAGCGCCAAGGCCGCGTACTCCCTGCCCGAAGTCTCCGGCGCCAAGCACGCGTACTTCGGCAACGCACCCATCGGGGAGATCTTCTCCAAGGCCGCCGAGGGTGTTCCGGTCCAGATCGTCGGGCCGAAGGACCTGATCATCGCGCAGAACCTGGGAGACGTGGGCATGCTCCAGGTCGACCAGAAGGGCCGCTCCTCCCAGCAAGGGTGGGACGCGGCGGTGAAGGCGATCGACAACGCACTGGACCAGTGACCGGTATGGCAAGTGACGCACAGGCCGCCGCGCCCTCCCAGGGGGAGGAGGGCGCGGCCCCGCGCGCACCCTCCGGCCCGCGCACATCGTCCGAGTCGCGCATACCGAACGAGTCGCGCACACCGGGCGAGTCGGCGGCCGACCAGCGCCGCCGGGCCCGGCGCAGCCGCCGCTACCGGCTGGACGTCAGGTGGAGTCCGTACGCCTTCGTCGCGCCGTTCTTCGTGTTCTTCCTGGCCTTCGGGCTCTTTCCGCTGCTCTACACCGGCTGGGCCTCGCTGCACCGGGTGGAACTGACCGCGCCCACCGACATGGAATGGGTCGGGCTGCGGAACTTCTCCCGGCTGCTGGAGGACGAGTTCTTCTGGAACGCGCTGAGGAACACCGTCACCATCGGGCTGATCTCCACGGTGCCGCAGCTGCTGATCGCGCTCGGCATCGCGCATCTGCTGAACTACCGGCTGCGCGGCTCGATGTTCTTCCGCGTCGCCGCGCTGACTCCGTACGCCACCTCGGTGGCCGCCGCGACGCTCGTCTTCGTGCTCCTCTTCGGACGCGACTACGGAATGATCAACTGGGCGTTGGGTCTGGTCGGCTTCGACAAGATCGACTGGCAGAACGGCACCTGGACCTCCCAACTGGCCGTCTCCACCATCGTCATCTGGCGGTGGACGGGCTACAACGCGCTGATCTATCTGGCCGCGATGCAGGCCATCCCCAACGATCTCTACGAGTCGGCCGCGCTCGACGGCGCCTCGCGGTGGCAGCAGTTCCTGCATGTCACCGTCCCCTCGCTGCGGCCCACGATCCTGTTCACCTGTGTGGTCTCGACGATCGGCGCGACCCAGCTCTTCGGTGAGCCACTGCTGTTCAACGGCAGCGCGGGTGCGACCGGCGGGGCCGATCATCAGTTCCAGACGCTCGGGCTCTATCTGTACGAGCAGGGCTGGGTGAATCTCCATCTCGGCCGGGCTTCCGCGATCGCCTGGTCGATGTTCCTGATCCTGCTGGTCATCGGCGCGGTGAACTGGCTGCTCGCCCGCCGTCTGAGCAAGAGCGCCTAGGGGGTACGGACATGACGACTTCGCTGAGCACCGGGCGGGCCAAGGGCCGCGCCGCACCCACCCGAGGCACCGGCCGCACCACAGGTGCCGGAGGCGGCCGCGGCGCCAAGCGCGCCGGACGCCATCTGCACGGCGGCCGGATCACCTATGCCGTGCTGATCATTTTCACCATCGGGTCCCTCTTCCCCCTCGTGTGGACGGCCATCGCCGCCTCCCGCAACAACACCCGGCTCGCGCAGACTCCCCCGCCCTTCTGGTTCGGCGGCAACCTCTTCAAGAACCTCCAGTTCGCCTGGACCGACGCCAATATGGGCGCAGCCCTGCTCAACACCACGATCGTCGCGGGGTCGATCGCAGCCGGGACCGTCGTCTTCTCCACGCTCGCCGGCTTCGCCTTCGCCAAACTCCGCTTCCGCTTCAAGAACCTCATGCTCGTGCTGGTGATCGGCACGATGATGGTGCCGCCGCAACTCAGCGTCGTACCGCTGTACATGCTGATCGCCGAGCTGTCCTGGACCGACCAGCTGCAGTCCGTCATCCTGCCCACCCTGGTCAGCGCCTTCGGCGTGTTCTTCATGCGGCAGTACCTCATCGAGGCACTGCCCACCGAGCTGATCGAGGCGGCGCGCGTGGACGGCGCGAGCAGTTGGCGCGTGGTGTGGCATGTCGTCTTCCCCGCCGCGCGGCCCGCGATGGCCGTGCTGGGGATGCTGACCTTCGTCATGGCCTGGAACGACTTCTTCTGGCCGATCATCGCCCTGACCCAGAACGGCAGTCCCACCGTGCAGGTCGCGCTGACCGGGCTCGGCCGCGGCTTCATCCCCGACCAGTCCGTGATCATGGCGGGCGCGCTGCTGGGCACGCTGCCGCTGCTGATCGCCTTCGTCCTGTTCGGGAAACACATCGTCGGCGGCATCATGCAGGGCGCCGTCAAGGGCTGACGCCTCCTCACATTCCCGTACCTACACACATGTTGGGAGCACACCCATGTCCGACGCGCCCATGACCTTCCCGCCCGCCTTCCTGTGGGGCACCGCCACCGCCGCCTACCAGATCGAGGGCGCGGTACGCGAAGGCGGCCGCACGCCATCGATCTGGGACACCTTCAGCCATACGCCGGGCAAGGTGGAGGGCGGTGACACCGGGGACACGGCCGTCGACCACTTCCACCGCCGAGCCGAGGACGTCGCGCTGATGGCGGACCTCGGCGTCAACGCCTACCGCTTCTCGGTCTCCTGGCCGCGCGTGCAGCCCACCGGCCGCGGCCCCGCCGTCCAGCGCGGCCTCGACTTCTACCGGGGCCTCGTCGACGATCTGCTCGAGCGCGGCATACGTCCCGTGCTCACCCTCTACCACTGGGATCTGCCCCAGGAGCTGGAGACGGCGGGCGGCTGGCCCGAGCGGGACACCGCGCACCGCTTCGCCGACTACGCGCGGATCGTCGCCGCCGCCCTCGGCGACCGGGTGGATATGTGGACCACCCTCAACGAGCCCTGGTGCAGCGCCTTTCTGGGATACGGCTCCGGTGTGCACGCCCCCGGCCGCACCGACCCGGTCGCCGCCCTGCGGGCCGCCCACCATCTCAACCTCGGCCACGGCCTGGCGGCCCAGGCACTGCGCTCGGCGCTCCCCGCGGGCGCCCAGCTCTCCGTCAGCCTCAATCCGAGCGTGGTCAGGGCGAGCAGCCAGAGCCCCCAGGACCTGGACGCGCGCCGCCGGATCGACGCGCTCGCGAACCGGATCTTCACGGACCCGATGCTGAAGGGCACGTATCCGGAAGATCTCTTCGCGGACACCGCGCGCCTCACCGACTGGTCCTTCGTCCACGGCGACGATCTCGCAGTCATCAAGCACCCCCTGGACTCGCTCGGACTGAATTACTACGCACCTGCAGTTGTATCGGCTGCCACTGACAATCACGCCGAGCGCAATGACGGCCACGGCGCGAGCGAGCACTCCCCCTGGCCCGGTGCGGACGCGGTCTCCTTCCACCAGCCGCCCGGCGATCGCACCGAGATGGGCTGGTCGATCGACCCGACCGGGCTGTACGACCTGCTGCTGCGCTACACCCGCGAGGCCCCGGGCCTGCCGCTGATGATCACCGAGAACGGCGCGGCGTACGTCGACAAGCCCGCCGCCGACGGTTCGGTCCACGATCCCGACCGCATCCGCTATCTGCACGGCCATCTCCTCGCGGTCGGGCAGGCGATCGCCGACGGCGCGGATGTGCGCGGCTACTTCCTGTGGTCGCTGATCGACAACTTCGAGTGGTCGTACGGATACGGCAAGCGCTTCGGCGCGGTTTACGTGGACTACGAGACGCTGGCCCGTACGCCCAAGTCGAGTGCGTACTGGTACGGGGAGCTGGCGCGCACGGGGGTGCTGCCGGAGCCTCCGGCGTGACGCACGGCCGGGGGCTGAACACGGGGCTCAACGCCGGTGCCCAACGCGGATCCCTCAACGCCGGTACGGAGGGCGCTTGATGTCCGCGTCGCTCCTGTCCGCCACCGCATCGGCGTACAGCGCCTGCGCGTCCTTGGCGTACACCGGCGAGTAGGTGATCCAGTCGACGTTCTGGTCGTTGCCCCCGCCGTTGTAGCCGCCGGTGTTGCCGATGACCTTGCCGGTGCGGGTCGCCGGGTTGTAGTCCGTGATCCAGGGGCCGCCGGACACCCCGCCGTGGAAGCCGGCGCACGTCATCCGCATCTGCCGGAAGCCGGTGAGGCGCGAGGTGGTGACATCGCAACGGAGCGCCTGGTGCTTCTTGTTGACGTCCTCGCCGCTGGGATATCCGATCACGGTGGCGTTGTGGCGGTAGCCGGCCGCGCGGGTGAGGGTGAGGGAGCCGGTGACGTCCTCGGCCCTGCCCCTGCTGTTGGGGGCGAGGCGTACGAAGGCGAAGTCCAGGTCGGAGACGGGCTTCGTGGTGTTCTGCTCGTAGCGCGGGTCGACGAAGACCCGCCGCACCTCGAAGATGCCGCTGGGCTGGCCGGCGGCGGGGGCTCCGTGGCGGTACTGCGGTACGAAGACGCTGTGTGTGGAGCGCTTGAGCCCGTTGGCGCAGTGGCCGGCGGTGAGGACGAGATCCTTGGTGGCGCTGTGGACGACGCTGCCGGTGCAGGAGGTCACCTCTCCGCCGAGCGGTCTGCCGTCGTAGAAGAAGGTGCCGACCATCGGCAGTCCGCCGAAGTAATCGCCCTTCTTGATCCCGCCGGGCGCGGCCGCCCCCGCACCGGACGTGCCTGAGGCGGAGTCGACAGGTACGGCATCGGCCATGCGCTGCGCCGTCCAGTACCCGTCCGGGGTCGGGGCCGGGGCCGGGCGCGGACTCGCTCCGAGGGCTCCCGCGCAGAGGATGAGCGCGAGAAAGGGCAACCCACGTGGGCGCAACTCATTGTCCTTCCCGTAGAAGATCAACCGCCGGACTCAGTGGGTCAGTTCGAACCAGGTCGCCTTGCCCCTGCCCGGGCCGTGGCTGCACACACCCCACGCGTCGGCGCCGTACGAGATCAGCTGCATGCCGCGACCGCTCTCGTCCTCCTCCGCGGGCGTCTGACAGGCCGGAACCCCGGGCGCCTCGTCGTGGACGAGGATGCGCAGGCGGTGGGCGTCGGTCCAGCCGGCGAAGAGGGTTACCGGGGCGGTGCACCCCTTGAGGACGCAGGCGTTGATCGCATTCGTCACCGCCTCGGAGGTGAGCAGGACCGCCGTGTCCATCAATTCGGTCCGCCGGGTCGCGCCGAGGAGCGTACGTACGGTTTCGCGAGCCGCGCGGACCCACAAGGGGTCGGGCGGGAAGACCAGCGAGACATCGCCGGTCGGGGGATCCTCCATGGGGCGCCTCCAGGTGGGGAATGCGGTGCCTGTGACCCTCGTTCGCCACTGTTCAGTACGGGGTGGGGCGATGAATCACTCAATGGCGCACGAAAGCGCGCCCCGGCCGGATGGGGGGTGGTCCGGCCGGGGCGCGCGGGTGGGGGGCGCCGATGTTCTCGCAGGGCCTACTTGAAAGCGCCGAAGGCCTTCGTGAAGGCCAGCGGCTCCTGGAGGATCGAGGAGCATGTCGCGTCCGCGGAGGGCTTCGTACCGCCCGCGCACTGCTTGTCACGCGTCGACGACCACATCGCCAGCCAGCCGATGCCCTTCGACTTCGCGAACTCGACCAGCTGCGTGGCGTCGTCGACCTTGAAGATCTCGGTCGCGACGTCGTTGACGCCGATCATCGGGGTGACGGCGACGGCCTTCCACGCGGCCGCGTCCGACAGACCGAGCACGCCCTTGATCTGTGCCTGGGTCGCGGTCGCCGCCTGGATGGCGTACTGGCCCATGTCGCCGCTGTAGGCGGGCCCGTAGTCCATCGCCATGATGTTGACCGCGCTGACCTTGACGCCGTTCTTCTTGGCGTCGGCGATCAGATCCACGCCGGGCTGGGTCAGTCCCTCGGGCATCACGGGCAGCGTGAAGGAGACATCCAGCGCCGGGTGGGACTTCTGGAGCTGCGCGATCGCCTGCGAGCGGCGGGAGTTGGCGGCGGTGTCCGGCAGGGCCGCGCCCTCGATGTCGAAGTCGACCTTGGTGAGTTTGTACGCGTCGATGACCTTGCCGTACGCCTTCGCGAGCTCGTCGGCGGAGGAGCAGCGCAGGCCCAGCTCGGAGCCCGCGGCACCGCCGAAGGAGACGCGGACGTCGCCGCCCTTGGCGCGCAGCGCGCCTATCTGGGAGGCCACCTGGTCGCTGCCGAGGTCGGTGACACCGCCCCAGAGGGGCGCGCAGCTGCCGCCGGAGGTGATGAACGCGAGGTTGAACTCCTTGACCCCGGTCTTGGTCGCGGTGTCCACCAGGTCGTACGCCGGGTAGAGCGAGGTGTCGACGTACGGCGCGAAGCGCGCGCCGGTGCCGCCGCCGGGCGTCTCGGTGGGCGTGGGCGTCGGCGTGGGCGTCGGTGCCGAGGTGGGGGGCTTGGTGGGGGTGGCGCTCGCCGTCGGGGTGGGCGTGGGCTTGGGCTGCTCGGTCGGGCGGCCGCTGGGCTGCGGGGTCGCGCCGTCGTCCACCGAGCACTTGACCTTGTTGATGAGACAGGAGGTCGGGTCGCCCGCGGTCGCGGTGGTGCTCGCCGCGGTGACGAAGCCGACGGTGACCGAGGCGCCGGGCGCGAGCCGCTTGTTCCAGCTCGCGGGCTTCACGGTGACATGCCGGCCGCTGACCGTGTGCTCTCCGTTCCACAGCGAGCTGATCGTGGTGCCCGTGGGCAGGTCGAATTCGAGCGTCCAGTCCGTCTGCGCCGTGTCGGTGTCATTGGTGATGACGTACTGGCCGGTGTAACCGCCGGTCCAGGAGCTGGTCTTGGTGTACGCGGCGCCGACGGACGCGGCCTGCGCGGTGCCCGCGAGGGCGAATGCCGCGCCGCCGATCACCGCGGCGGCGACGACGGCGCCGACCGCCTTGGTCCTGACGCTCGCCCTGCGCCGGTGCGTACTGCTGCCCATTGCGTGCCTGCCTCTGCGTTACGGGGGTGGGGGTGGTGAGGCAGACGCTAGCGATACGGAAACGGACAAATGACCAGTTCGGGGCGGGGGTTGCACTTCTTAGGGCGGCCTTAAGGAAGGCATGGGAGGCGATTAATGGTAGAGACCAGTTGCCTTCGTCCGCCTGCGCCGCCGGACCGTTCCGCGGTGGCCGCGGCGGCGCACCGGGCCCACGCCTTCACGCGGGTCGAGGCCGATCCAGATCCGTACCTCCGTGCCGCCGAGCACCGAGCTGCCGATCCGTACGTCCCCGCCCGTGGACTCCGCCACCCGGCGCACGATGTCCAGGCCGAGCCCGGTCGAGCCGTCCCTGTGCCCGCTGTTGCCACGGGCCATGGCCGCCTCGGGGTCGGTGATGCCCGGGCCCGCGTCCGAGACCAGCACGATGACCGCGTCCTCGCCGTTGTGGACGTCGACCGAGAAGGCCGTGCCCTCGGGGGTGTGCCGGAAGACATTGCCGAGCAGCGCGTCGAGCGCGGCGGCCAGTTCGGGGCGGGCGACCGGGATCCGTACGGGACGGTCGACGCCCGCGACCCGCACCTTGCGGCCCTCGTCCTCCGCCAGCGCCGACCAGAAGTCCATCCGCTGCCGGACGACTTCGGCGGCGTCGCAGCCCGCGCCCGGGCCGGCCGCCATGGTCTGCGGCTTGGCCTCGCGGGCGGTGCGGATGATCGTGTCGACCTCGCGCTCCAGCTGCTCGACGGCGGCCCTCGTCTGGTCGGCGGCGGGTCCTTCGCCGAGCGAGGCGGCGTTGAGGCGCAGCACGGTGAGCGGTGTACGCAGCCGGTGCGAGAGGTCGGCGGCCAGTTCGCGCTCGTTGGCGAGCAGCTGGACCACCTGGTCGGCCATGGAGTTGAAGGCGACCGCGGCGGAGCGCAGTTCGGTCGGGCCCTCCTCGGGGACGCGCGCCCCGAGCTTGCCCTCGCCGAGGTCGTGCGCGGCACCCGCGAGCCGCTGGGCGGGCTGCACCATCCGTATGCCGAGCCGGTCGGCGACCGCGACCGAGCCGACGACCAGCGCCAGACCGACGCCGGCGAGCACCAACCAGGCCGTGTCGACGCCGTTGGACACCTCGCCGTCGGGCACGAAGACCTCGACGACGGCGATCTGGCCGGTGCTGATGGCCGTGGGCTGGAGCAGCGCGGAGCCGCCGGTGACCTCGGTGATGGAGGCGCGGCCGAGGCGCTGCGTGGTGAGCAGGTCCTTCTGGGCGGCCCGGCGGGTGCCGATGTTCACGGGCTTGCTGCCGGGCTCGCCGGAGGCCGGTATGTGCACGGCCATCCGCCCGGCCGAACCGGCCTGCGTGGACAGGACGGCGCGCTCCAGCGGATCGCGGTCGGCGGTGATGGACAGGGTCGGGCCGATGGCGGCGGCCTGGCGCTCGGCGTTGGAGAAGGCCCGGTCCCTGGCCATCTCCTTGATGACGATGCCCAGCGGGACGGCGAAGGCGAGCACGACCATCACCGTGACGGCGAGGGAGACCTTGACCAGCGCCCATCTCATGGCATGTGTCCGTTCGGCCGCTGTCCGTTCGGAGGTTCGAGCTTCACACCGACGCCCCGCAGGGTGTGCAGATAGCGGGGCCTCGCCGCCGTCTCACCGAGCTTGCGCCGCAGCCAGCTCAGATGGACGTCGATGGTCTGGTCGTCGCCGTAACTCTGCTGCCACACCTCGGCGAGCAGTTCCTTGCGCGGTACGACGACGCCGGGCCGCCCGGCGAGAAAGGCCAGCAGGTCGAACTCGCGGCGGGTCAGGTCGAGTGCCGCCCCGTCCAACTCGGCCTGGCGGCGAAGCGGGTCGATGGAGAGCCCGCCGACCTGGATGACGCGCGAGGGCGGGGCCTCTCCGGCGGAGGCCCGGGAGCGGCGCAGCACGGCGGCCATCCGCGCGGACAGATGCTCCACGGAGAAGGGTTTGATGAGGTAGTCGTCGGCGCCGTCGTTGAGCAGCCGGACGATCTCCGTCTCGTCGTCCCGCGCGGTGGCGATGATCACCGGTACGTCGGTGATGCCGCGCAGCATTTTCAGCGCCTCGGACCCGTCCAGATCCGGCAGACCGAGGTCGAGGATGACCACGTCGAAACGGAAATGGGCCACCTCGCGCAGCGCCTCCAGGGCCGTGCCGACGCTCCTCACGGTGTGGGAGGCCTCGGTCAAGTGCCGGATGAGGGCGGAGCGCACGAACTGGTCGTCCTCGACGACGAGCACACTTGCCATGGGCGGCACCGTACGCCATCCGGCCCGCTGCGGGAGCGGCTGATGTCACTGCGGGAGTCCCCGTCACACCCTGGCCGGGACAGACGTGGGGCGCGTGGTGCAGTATGGCCCGGATGCATCGAGGACTCGTACATGCCATGGCGTGGTCGCTGTCCACCGGAGCCGCAGTCACGCTCTCCTGGTGGGGCGTCCATACCGTCATGTCCGGTACCGCGTACGACCGTCCGCGCGCGCTGCCCATCAGCGCGGACGCGGCGACCACGCAGGGCGTGAGACCGCAGGCCTCCAGCACGCAGCGGCCGCCGAGTCCGACCGCATCGAAACCGGCCACACCGGACAAGAGCCCCACGTCGTCGGCCACTGCTTCGGCCGGGAAGCCGAGCGGGACCAAGCCGCCGTACTCGCCGCCCTCTTCGTCGCCGTCCGCGCCGGGGAACGTGAAGGGCTACAACGTCGACGGCGGCCGGGTCGTCTTCGACATCGCCAAGACCTGGGCCGAGTTGGTGTCGGCGACTCCGGACGCGGGCTGGCAGATGCAGGTCTGGAAGCAACCGGAGTGGATCCGGGTGACGTTCACCCGCGACGGCCATGAGAGCTCGGTCTTCTGCACCTGGAACGGCCATCCGCCGATGGTGCAGTTCGACGAGCGTTAGCGCTACTGGAAGGTGGCGGGCGGCGGGACCGGTGACGGCTTCGCGCTCGCGTCCGTCACCGCGGGCGCGCCGCCCGTGAAGTCGGCCAGTGCCTTTCCGTGTTCCACCCGGCCGGCGTGCGGGTCTGTCGCCACGCGGCGGGTCAGTTCCGCGACGGGCAGCGGGACGTCCGAGGCGAGCAGCACCGCATTGCCGAAGCGGCGCCCGCGCAGCACGGTCGGGTCGGCGGCGAGCGCGAGCTCGGGGAAGACCGCCGCGGCAGTGGCGACCTGGGCGCGCAGATGCGCCAGCGGCGGCCCGTCGGCGAGGTTCGCGGCGTAGAACCCGCCCGGCGCGAGGACCCTGCGCACCTCGCCGAGGAATTCCGTACTGGTCAGATGCGCGGGTGTGCGGGCGCCGCTGAAGACATCGGCGATCACCAGGTCAGCCCAGCCGTCCGGGACCTTGCCGAGCCCCGCGCGGGCGTCGATGGACCGGACGCGTATCCGCGCGCCAGGATCCAACGGGAGCTGCCTGCGGACCAGTTGGACCAGAAGGGCGTCCAGCTCCACGATCTGCTGGGTTGAGCGTGGGCGGGTCGCCGCGAGGTAGCGGGCGAGAGTGAAGGCGCCGCCGCCGAGATGAACGGCCTGGAGGGGGCGGCCGGGCGGGGCGGCGAGGTCGATGACATGGCCGAGGCGGCGCTGGTACTCGAAGGAGAGATGGACCGGGTCGTCGAGGTCGACATGGGACTGCGGGGCGCCGTCGATGAGCAGCGTCCAGCCATGGGGCCGCTCACGGTCGGGTATCAGCTCGGCGAGCCCGCCGTCGACCTGCTCGACGACAGGTTCGGGGCCGCCTGCCCCGCCCGTGCGGCTGCGCCGCTTGTTCCTTGCCACCAACCCATTATCGGCGCAGAGCCGATAGGGGGTGTCTTTTGGATCAGGCCGGATCAGCGAGCGGGGTCTGGTGTGGTGCATCGCAAGGCGGAGGATGGAGCCCACGCGGAGCGTAGGCGACTACGACAACGGTGGGGGTACCTCCCGTGCCCGAAGGGCTACGGGGGAGAGGTGCCGTGCCAGGGCACGCGAGCCCGGCAAGATCCGAAAGACACCCCCTGGGGCGGCTCAGCTGCAGTTGTCGGCGGCCTCGATCAGCCGGGCCGCCTCGCCGAGCGCCTCGCGCAGCACCACCGGGTCGGTGACCGGGTCGGTGCCGTCCGGCGGCAGCAGCCAGCCGGAGCCGGTGACCGGGGGCTCTTCGGGGATACGCAGACCGCGTCCCGCGGTCTGCGTACAGGCGCTGCCCGGCATGTCCCAGCCGTCGGCGGTGCCCGGCGGCACCAGAAAGCCGAGGGTGTCGCAGGTGCCGTCGTGGAGTACGGGGCCGACGGCCGGGGTGGCACCGCGACGCAGGATGTCGACCGCCTCGAGCCCTTGACGGGCGGGGACGGTCACCAGGTCGCAGGGCTCGGTGGGTGCGATGGATTCGGTGGATTCGACGGGCGGCGGGGTGTGGGCCGGTGCGCCGTGAGGTGGTGCGCTGCTGTCCGGGGTTGGTCTGTGGCGAGCTGTCGTCGCAGTCGTGCGTGAACCGCTTGGGGCGCTGGTCTCCACGACCTCCGACAAGGGGATCGCCTCCTCGCTCGAGTGGAGACACGTACCGCGTCTCCAGAGGGTTCAACGCTTGTATGCGTCAAGGGCTACGGCGGCACGCCGCCGCAAAGGATGGCAGTTCATGGCAGATCGAGGGGGAGATATCCCTTTTGTAGGCAAACCTTGTGTGTGCGGCCCGTCACAGCAGGTACGTTCTTGCTCCGCCGGAACACGGTGCACCAAGAGAGGGCTCCGCCATGGCGTCGTCGTCACAGGCATCAGGGCAGGCACGGCAGGGATCACAGGCAGTTCGGGCAGTTCCCAATCTCGCCTTCCGCAGACTGCGCGGGCAGCGCTCGGCGGGAGAGTTCGCGGCGGCGGTACGCAAGGCCGCTCGGGAGATCGGCGAACAGGTCTCGTGCGACGCCCGCTACATCGGGCGGGTCGAGGCCGGCGAGATCCGCTGTCCCAACTACGCGTACGAGCGGGTGTTCCTGCACATGTTCCCCGGTCTGACGCTGGCGGACCTGGGCTTCACGGCGCGGGAACGCGTGCGGGGCGGCCAGGTCGCACGACGCCGGGGGCCCGAACCGGCGCATCCCTGCTGCCCCTTCGACATTGACAGCGACATCGACAGCGACATCGACGAGGAGAGCGACGTGCTGCGTCGCGCATTCATGACGAGCGGCACCACCACGGTGGCGGCCGCGTCCCTCGGGCTCGGACTCGGTCTAGTGCCCAACCAGCGCCGGGTCGGCGAGGCGGAGGTCAACGCCGTCGAGGAGGCCGTACGGCGGATCCGCCTGCTCGACGACCGGCACGGCGCGGACGGGCTCTACCGGCAGGCCGCACAGCCGCTGCGGGCGGCGTACGCGCTGCTCGACGCGGGCACGGCGACACGGCGCTCGACCGCGGACCGGCTGCACTCCGGTGCGGGCGAACTCGCCATCTCCGTGGGCTGGCTGGCGCACGACTCGGGCCGCTTCGACGATGCGCGCTCGCACTACGCGGAGGCGCTGGCGACCGCGCGGGTGGCGGGCGACGGGGCGCTCGAGGCGCACGCCTTCTGCAATACGTCGTTCCTGGCCCGGGACGCGGGCCGGTACCGGGAGGCCGTGCGCTCCGCCCAGGCGGGCCAGCGGGCGGCACACCGGCTGGCCTCGGCGCGGCTGCTCTCGCTGCTCTCACTGCGGGAGGCGGGCGGCTGGGCGGGGCTCGGGGACCGCGGCGCCTGCGAGAAGTCCCTGGTGCGGGCGCACGGGTACTTCGACCGGGGCGCGTCGGACGCGGACCCCGAGTGGATGTCCTTCTTCGGCGAACCGGAACTGGAGGCACTGCAGGCCCAGTGCTGGTCGGCCCTCGGCGAATGGTCCCGGGCGGCCCGCCACGCCCGCCGGGCGGCGTCCCTCCAGGACCGCCGCTTCACCCGCAACCTGGCGCTGTACCGGGCGGAACTGGCCCTGAACCTGGCCCACGCGGGCGCACCGGCCGAGGCGGCGCGGGCGGGGCAGCAGGTGCTGGACCTGCTGGAGGAGGTCCGGTCGACGCGCATCCAGTCGATGCTGTCGGAGACGGCGCGGGTGCTGGTGCCGCAGCGCGGGGCGGGGGACGTGGGGGTGTTCCTGGACCGGGTCGGGGAGGCGGGGCGGGGGGTGTAGGCGGGGCGGGCCGCTGCGCGGGGCTTGTTGCCCACCCCGCCCGTTCCCTTGACCGGGACTCCGCCCCGGACCCCGCGATGTGCGGCGCGGCCGCACATTTCAGCCCGTCCGGCGTTTGAGGACATGCGGCCGAAGGTCGCATACGGGTCTGGGGCGAAGCCCCAGTTCGGGAAGGGGCGGGTAGGGGAACAGCCCCGCAGGGCACCCGCAGCCATCGCCCCGGCCCCCTCACTGCTCCATGTGCCCCGTGTCGTTCCAGCGGTCCAGCGCCGGCTCCCCGTACGCCCACCCCAGTACCGACAGCGACGTCGGGTCCAGTCGGATTCTCGCCGCGAACGACGGGTCCATGCCCAGCCACCGCGCGCCCAGGACGCGCAGGATGTGGCCGTGGGCGAAGACCAGGACGTCGCGGTCCGCCGAGCGCGCCCACTCGACCACCTCGTCCGCGCGGGCGCCGAGTTCGGCCAGGGTTTCTCCCCTTGTCTTCGCCAGGGGGGACCCCACGGGGACACCGTCGCGCCAGATGAACCAGTCCGGGCGGTCCGCCCAGATCGCCCCCGCCGACATGCCCTCGTACGCCCCGTAGTCCCACTCCATGAGCGCGTCCCACTCGGTCGCCCGTTCCGCGAACCCCGCCAGCGCGCACGTCTCGCTCGCCCGCACCAGCGGGCTCGTGCGGACCTCGACGGACTCCAGGCCCGACCACGGTGCGCGGTGCAGCCGCTCACCGAGAAGTTTCGCCCCGCGCCTGCCCTCTTCGAGCAGGGGGATGTCCGTCCGGCCGGTGTGCCTGCCGAGCAGCGACCACTCGGTCTGGCCGTGCCGGGCGAGCAGGATGCGCGGTGCCATGAGGGGCTCTCCTGAGGTTCACGAGCGGTTCACGAGCGGTGTCGTCCCATCATCTCGCACCTGAACGCAAGGCAACCTCCGGGACGATCTCAGCGTCCTCCAGAGGCCGGGACCCGACGCCCGAGCACTTTCTCGTACGCCGTACGGTTGAGCGGTTGGCCGATGGCCGCCTGAACACAAACTGGAGAAACGTTCGGATGTCGTACCCCGCGACCCGCCATCGGCCCCGCTGGTGGACCGAACTCACGCTGCTCGCCGTGGTCTACGCCGCCTACTCGGCCGGCCGGCTGCTCGCGCGCGGCGATGTGAACACCGCGGTCGACCACGGCATGGCGATACTCCGGGCCGAGAAGGCACTCCTCCTCAACGCCGAACACCCGCTCAACCGCCTCTTCACCGACACCCCCGCGCTCGGCATACCCGCCGACTTCGCGTACGCCTCGCTGCACTACCTGGTCACCCCCATCATCCTGGTCTGGCTCTTCCGCCGTCGCCCCGCCCGCTACAGGGCCGCCCGCACCTGGCTGATGCTCTCCACGCTTCTCGGCCTCGTCGGCTTCACGCTTGTTCCCACCTGTCCGCCGCGGCTCCTCGACGCGGGCCAGGGCTTCGTCGACACAATGGCGCAGTACAGCTCGTACGGCTGGTGGGGCGGCCAGGCGAGCGCCCCGCGCGGCATGGGCGCGATGACCAACCAGTACGCCGCGATGCCGAGTCTGCACGTCGGCTGGGCGCTGTGGTGCGGCGTGATGCTGTGGCGCCACGGGCGTACGCCGCTGATGAAGGCACTCGGTGTCGCCTACCCGCTGCTCACCACGCTCGTCGTGATGGGCACGGCCAACCACTACTTCCTCGACGCGGTCGCCGGATGCGCCGTGATGGGCGTCGGCGCCCTGCTGACCAGGCCCGCGCTGCGTCTCGCCGACCGTGTGCGCACCCGCCTCGCGACCGCCCCTTCCGGCTCGCAGTCCCCGATTGTCAGTGCCGGATGCGAGACTTCCGCGGGTGAGCGAATCCCTGGACAGCGGACCACCTCCGCAGGCGCCGACGACAGCACTACGGCAGCGGCTCGCTGAGCTGCGCGGTCCCGCCGCCCAGCCCCATCCGCTCGACGCCCGCGCGCTGGCCGCCCTCGCGGCCAACCCCGGCTGCAAGCGGCGCGCGCTGCTGGACGGTGCCGGGGTGGACAAGGCGGCGCTCGCCTCCGCGCTGGGATCCCCGGCGGCGTTCGGCCAGTCCCAGTTCGCTTTCATGCGCGGCAACGCCTTCGAGGCGAAGGTCAAGGCCGACGGCGGCAAGGAGCTGACGCGGCTCCTCGGTGTGGACACCCCGGCCGAGGTCCGGGTGCCCGAGCTGTCGGCCGCCGGACCCGAGGGCCGGGCCGCGCGCACGGCTCTCGCGTTGCGCGAGGCGACCGCCGCGAAGGCCTGGACACTGCTCGATCACCCCATGCTGGCGCTGGAGGTCGCGGGCTCCCCCGCCTATCTGGAGCCGGACGCGGTGGTCGTCCACCCCGACGGGACGTGGACGGTCGTCGAGATCAAGTCCTTCCCGATGATCGACGCCTCGGCGGACGCGGCGAAGGTGGGCGCGGCCGCGCGCCAGGCCGCGGTGTACGTACTGGCGCTGGAGCGGGTCGCGGCGGTGACGGACGGGGCGCGGGTGGCTCATTCGGTCCTGCTGGTCTGTCCCAAGGACTTCTCCAATCTGCCGACCGCGTCCGTCGTCGACGTACGCAAGCAGCTGTCGGTCACCCGGCGTCAACTGGCCAGGCTGACCCGGATCGAGGACATCGCCGCGGCCCTGCCCGAGGGCACGACCTTCGATGTGGAGCGCGCGGCCGAAGAGCTGACGGCAGCGGTCGAGTCGGTGTCGGCCGCGTACGCCCCCGAGTGCCTGGCCGCCTGCGAGCTGGCTTTCCACTGCCGCGACCGGGCCCGCGACGCCGGTGTGGTGGAGGCGCTGGGGCGCGGGGTGCGCGGCGAACTCGGCGGTCTTACGACCATCGGCGACGTCCTGGCCGCGGCCCGTGGCACGGCGGGCGATCCGGACGACCCTGCGGTCGCCGCCCTGCGCCGGGCCGCCGCTCTGCGGGCCGAAGCACTGGAGGCGGCCGCATGTCGCTGATCTCCACCCTCGCCCGGCTGGAGGCCGTGGAGTCGGGACGGGCCGCTGCGCTCGCGACGGTGCGCCACCGGCATCTGTCCGAGCGCCCGCTGGTTCTCGTACCGCTGACGACGGCCGGTGAGGCGGGGGCACCTCTGGGCGCGCTGGTCGGCACCGACGAGCAGGAGCCGCGGCTGCTGGTCGTGGCACAGCCGCGCGACCGCGATCTGCGCTTCGCCTTTCTCGCCGAGCTCGCCGACGCCGTACTGCCGCACCTGGACGCGTACGCCGACGACGTGGAGCCCGCCGAGCGCAGCGAGAGCGATCCCGAGACCGGAAAGCGGGTCAAGGTCGAGGTCGAACTGTGCGCGGACGCGCCGCAGTTGATCGTGCCGGGCCGTGCGGGCATCGACTTCGTAAGACTCCTGGGCCGCTCGATGCGCTTTCGGCGTACCGCGGAGCAGGACCCCGACGCGCCCCATCCCGCGCCGCCGCGCGTCCCGCTGCTCGGCCGCTGGCTGACGCACTACGGCGAGCGGGCCCGGGTGCCCGGCTCGTCGCTGCTGCTCGCCGCGACCGATCTGCTGGGGCGGCACTGGGCGACCGGTCAGTCCTCGCTGGAGGACCAGCACCTGGGAGCGCTGCTCGCCTGGATCGACCCCCCGGATGGCGAGTCGGGCGCGGAGGCGGCGCTGCGGGCGGAGCTCGCCCGGGACGCCCGGGGCCAGCTGCTGTGCCCGCCCGCCGGTCCGGCCACCGACCCAGCCTTCGACAACAGACTGCTGGCTCCTGCGGTCGAGCGGTACGACCGGGCACGCCAGGCGCTCGGCGCGGCCGAGGACGGCGCCGAGGCGGATGCCCGGCTCGGTGAACTCACCCTCGCCGAGCGGGAGATCCGCCGCCTTGTGCTGACCCAGCTGAAGCCCACCTGGCACGCCGTGTGTCGCAGCCTGGAGCTGCTGCGCGCGCTGCCAGAAGGGCCCCGGGCGGCCGACCGCTGGACCCGGGACCGGTGGTCGTTCACCGCGCACCGCGACCGCGTCCGCGCGGGCGAGCCGCCGCAGCCACGACGCGACGACGCGGTGACGGCCGCGCAGAAGCTGGCCTCCCGCGAGACGGCCCAGGCTCAGCTGGAGGCGCAGGAGGCGCTGGACGACCCGCTGGTGCTGGCCGGGCGCAGGCTGGCGGGCGAGGCGTTCCTGGGCGAGGTGACCGAGGTCGTGATGGCCTGGTCCGATTCGAAGCGGCCGAGTCCCCGCCCGCTGCTCACGGTCCGTACGGACGACCGGCCGCATCTGGGCGAGCGGGCGAAGGTGTACCGCTCGCTGGGCGGCAAGCCGCAGACGGCCGAGTTCGTACGCCACGAGGCGGACGGGACGCTGGTGCTGCGGCTCACGGACCGGATGGGCCGTTCCAGGGACCCCGCGGAAGGCTCCGTACCGGACAAGGGCGAGCGGATCGCCTGGACCCTGTTCGAGCACGACCAGCGGGGCGGCCCGAAGCTGCCGGACCCGGAGGAGACCCCGTGGACGCACGGCGGGCCCCCGGGCACGGCCGCGGAGAGCCCGGACCCGGTGACTGCGGAGGACATCCTGTGAGTGGGCACGCCTTCGACCCGGCCGCCGAGGCCGCGCGGGCAACCGGCGCGATCCTCGCCGACACACTGGACGGCGCCCACCGCGGCATCGTCGTGGACTCGCCGCCCGGCGCGGGCAAGTCCACACTCGTCGTGAACGCCGCGCGTGAACTGGCCGCTGCCGGGCGGCCGTTGATGGTCATCGCACAGACCAACGCCCAGGTGGACGACCTGGTCCTGCGGCTCGCCGAGAAGGAGCCCGAGCTGCCGGTCGGGCGGCTGCACAGCAATGACTCCGACCCGTACGACAAGGCGCTCGACGAACTGGACAACGTCCGCAAGTCCGCGAAGGCGGGTGACCTCGCGGGCCTGGAGATCGTCATCTCGACCGCCGCGAAGTGGGCGCATGTCCAGGGCGTCGAGCCCTGGCGGCACGCCATCGTCGACGAGGCCTACCAGATGCGCTCCGACGCGCTGCTCGCCGTCGCCGGGCTCTTCGAGCGTGCCCTGTTCGTGGGCGACCCGGGTCAGCTGGACCCGTTCTCGATCGTCGGCGCGGACCAGTGGGCCGGGCTCTCGTACGACCCGTCCGCGAGCGCGGTCTCCACGCTGCTCGCCCACAATCCGGAGCTGCCGCAGCACCGGCTGCCGGTGTCCTGGCGGCTCCCGGCGTCGGCCGCGCCGCTGGTCTCGGACGCGTTCTATCCGTACACGCCCTTCCGCAGCGGCACGGGCGAGTCGGAGCGGCGGCTGGCCTTCGGGGTGGCGTCGGACGGTTCGGGCCCCGACCGGGTGCTGGACGAGGCGGCCGAGTCGGGCTGGGGCCTGCTGGAGCTGCCCGCCCGGCACACGCCCCGTACGGACCCGGAGGCGGTACGGGCCGTGGCCCTGGTCGTCCGCCGGCTGCTGGACCGCGGCGGCGCGGCCGTCTCCGAGCGCTCCCCGGACCCGGTCCCGGTGACCGCCGACCGGATCGCGGTCGGCACGGCCCACCGCGACCAGGCGGCGGCGGTACGGGCGGCGCTGGCGGAAGTGGGCGTCGCGGATGTCACGGTGGACACGGCGAACCGTCTTCAGGGCCGGGAGTTCGATGTCACGGTCGTGCTGCACCCGCTGTCGGGCCGACCGGACGCGACGGCGTTCCACCTGGAGACGGGCAGGCTGTGCGTGCTGGCGTCGCGCCACCGGCACGCGTGCATCGTGGTGTGTCGCGCGGGCGTGAGCGACCTCCTGGACGAACATCCCTCGACGGAGCCGGTCCAGCTGGGCGTCACGGTCAAGTTCCCGGACGGCTGGGAGGCGATGCAGTCCACATGGGACCACTGGTCGAACCACCGCGTCACCTGGCGCCCGTGAGCCCCGCGGCAGCGGACGGCTTGGGCCCCCGAACGCCGGACGGAGTCCGGCACGCCGCCGGAGGCGGCCAATGGATACAGCCCCCGATGGCTGGGAGGCCAACCACACGGTCCTCGCTCACCTGGCGGAACACCGGGTGAGCTGGGCTCCGTAGGCGGCCTTGCGCGGGCCGCGACAATAGAAGACGGCCATGGGCAGAGAGCGGCCGGGGAACAGATCAGAGAACAAGGTCAATGGGGGGCGGCCGGGACGGGGCCGAACCTGTGCGAGGAGGAGAACCACATGGCGCAACCCGAGCGGAGCGAGCGCAAGCTGCGACCGGCACCGCTGCTCTTCGAGCCGTCGGAGGCCGCCGCCGACCCCGAGCACTTCTTCGACCTGGAGTCGATCGAGGACCCCCGGGAGCTGCTGGCCCGGGCGACCGAGCTGACGCTCGCCTTCCGGGCGGCCACCGACCGCGCGGTGGAGTTCCAGGCCCTCGCGGCGGCCCAGCTCGCCGACCCCGGCCGTTTCGACCGGCTGACCCCCGCGGACATCGCCGAGCGGGCGGAGTGGACGCCCGACTATGCCAAGAAGATGATCGAGTTCGGCCGCGAGCTGCAGCGCGGCGGGTCCCAGCAGTAAGGCGTGCCCCGGGAACATCCCACCCGGCATATGCCGGTGCGCAAGATACTCCTACCCGCCCCGCCCTGTCCCCGTTTCCGGCAACTCTCAGAAACGGAACGGTCACTCCGGGTAGATCTTGTTTTATGAGCGCATGGCTGCGAGATGACTCCCTGCTGAACCCCGGTGCCGGTGACGACGAGCGCCGGACCGACATCTTCGCCTTCCTGAGGGAGGAGGGCGGACACCACTCCGCCCATGTCACACCCCCTGGCGGCAGCTGGCTCACCTCCGCCGGCGCCCATCCGCGCTCGATGCTCGCACTCTGGGAGACCCGCCCGACCGCCCCCGCCGTACTCCCCTGCGGCTCGGTCTTCGACGTCGTGAACGTGCCCGCGATCTTCGGCCGCCGGATGCTCGACCGGCTGTGGGAGGAGGGGCCAGGCTCCGGCCCGGTCGCCATGCACCGCGGCCGGATGCTGCTCTTCACCGCCCCCGGCACCGCCCAGCGGCTGCCGTCCCTGCTCGACTGGGAGGAGTGGGGCGAAGCCGTACCGCCGATGTTCTGCCACGGCATCGGCGACGCCGTGACCGTACCGCCGCTGACCCAGGACCACAGGGCATCCGGACCGCGCTGGCTCGTGGCTCCCGACACCCGGCACCCCTGGCTGCCGGGGCCCGAGGTGGTGCTCTGGGCATGCGTGCGCGCGGCCCGCGCGGCCTCCTCGCCGAGCGTCCGAGTATCGATTTTTCCTCCCGCCGATCAGGATGCTAAGGTCTACGACGTCAGCAGGCGCCGCTAGCTCAGTTGGTTAGAGCAGCTGACTCTTAATCAGCGGGTCCGGGGTTCGAGTCCCTGGCGGCGCACAGACGGAAAGAGCCCCTCGCGGAAGCGGGGGGCTTTTTCGTGCGCCCGGGAAGCCGCCGGAGTCGCGGGGCCCCGCGGCTAGGTCCTGTCCGGTCGATCAGGCCGGATCAGGGAGCGGGGTCTGGCGTGGTGCATCGCAAGGCGGAGGATGGGGGTCCCCCCGCCGAAGGCAGGGGGCGAGCCCACGCGGAGCGTAGGCGACTACGACAACGGTGGGGGTACCTCCCGTGCCCGAAGGGCTACGGGGGAGAGGTGCCGTGCCAGGGCACGCGAGCCCGGCAAGATCGGCCGGCCAGGGCCTAGACCGTCGAGATCCGGACCGTCCACGCGCCGGCGCGCGTGCGGTCCGCCACCTCCACCCGCGTCCGCTCCCCCGGCGCCCCCGGCATCGTGAACGTCTCACCGACCCCCAGCGGCGCGTCCGCGAGCGGCGGGTACACCGACTCGTCCCAGCACGCCTCCGTCTCCGGATGGGTGTCGACAACCTCGACCGGGCCGCCGCCCGAGTCCGCGTCGGACTGGACGCGGTAGATCAGCACGCCCTCCGTGCAGGTCGTCTCGTCATTGCCCGTCGCGCTGCGCGCCTCGACCGCGAGCGCCGTGTCCTCGCCGGTCCGTACGACCGCGAGCCGGGTGCCGAGGCTCGCACCGGGCGCGGGCGCGGCGGAGATCGGCTCCAGCGTGATCAGCCCAGCCCTGGTGACGCACCGCACGGCCTGCCGGTCCAGCCAGCCAAGCTTCCACTTGTGCCAGCCGAAGAGGTCCGGCGACAGCCCGAACTGGCTGCCCATCACATCCCAGTCGCCGACATACGTGTCCCAGTCACCCTGTCCGTCCACCGGCCGGTGGTAGAGATCCGGCAGATCGAAGACGTGCCCGGTCTCGTGGGCCAGCACATTGCGGTCGGGCGGATGGTGTTCGAAGACGGTGACGACTCGGCCGATGTCGGTGCCGTCGGCGTGCAGCGGCTGGTCGAGGTTGACGACCTTCGTCGCGTCGGAGTCCACGCCGGGCGCGTCCGGGTCGGCGACCAGATAGACGATGTCGTAGCGCGAGAAGTCCACGTCCGCGTCGGCGGCGTCGAGCGCGTCGCCCAGATAGGCGCTGCGCTGCTCGGACCGCCAGTCCCGTCGTATCCCGTACTCCGTCGAGGCCTTCGGCATCGTCACCCACTGGTGCTGCGGATCGGCCCGCAGCGAGAACCTGCCGTAGGAGGCGCGCGTGAAGAACGTGCTGGTGGCCGGGAAGTGGTCGGCGGCGAGCTCTTCCGGCGCGTTCACCGGCACATGGTCCGGGAACGACACGAAGATCACGACCGCGTTCAGGGTCCGGGCCGGGCGCGGATACGCGGCGTTCCAGGTGTCCACGCCCAGGGAGTGGTGCGCCGCGGTGCGGGGAAGGGCGCAGGGGCCCGACGTGGTGGATGCCACCGCGGGGCCCGCGACCAGGGATGTGGCGGCGAGCGCCATGAGGGAGGTGAGCGCGGCGGCGGCACTGCGCAGACGTACGCGTTCCACTCCCTCGGGTGTTCCCTCGGATGACTGCTGACCCTCCACGTGGACCTCCGGCTACGGAATGCGCGACACCTCAACCACCTTGTGCTTGTTTGCGGTGGTACGCCCTGTTCCGCTGCCCCACCCGGGTGACCGACCCGACACCGGCTCGACACCGACCCGAGACCCGGCGACACTCCGATGGCTCACAGAACGTCACATTCGGTCAGAACGGGATCGGGCCCGGCCAGGACCTGTGCAGAAAGGATCGGCCGAAGGCGTGGAGGGGACTGCTCGCGGGCCTCGTCGCTGGAACGGCCCAGGCGCGTGGCTCTATGATCGGCTCACTTTCCCGACCTCTTCCCGACCACATCTGTACGACCCTGGACGACACAACTGCACTGCGGGAGCGAGCGGTGAGCGGAACCTCCGAAGGAACAGGGCCCGCGGGAGTCGCAGTCCCCGGGAATGTCCGGCCGTCGGTCACACAGCGTCACAGCGTCGGCGCGGCGGAACAGCGTGACCACTGGGCCGCGTTCAACGCCGCCCATCTCGCGATGGCGGTCGTCGACAACGAGGGCCTCGTCGTCACAGCGAACACGGCACTCGCCACGCTGCTCGGCACCGAACCCGTGACCCTGCGGGAACAGTTCGCCGCGGATCTCGTGGACCTGGCGTCGGACCGCCGCACCTGGCACGCGTACCGCGAAGTGCTGCGCGGCCGACGGTCCCGCTTCCGCTGTACGCGCCGCCTCAAGCACCCCGACGGGCACGCGCTGTGGGCCGAGGTGACGGTGGCGCCCGTGCCCGACAGCCGCAATGTGCTGCTGTCCATCACGGACATCAGCGACCGCCGCGAACTCCAGGCCCGGCTGCGCCATCTCCAGATGCACGACGCCGTGACGCGGCTGCCCAACCGCACACTGTTCTTCGAGCGGCTGTCGGCGGCGCTCGAATCATCGGCGTACGACCACGGCTCGACCGGGCGGATCGGCCTCTGCTATCTCGACCTCGACGGCTTCAAGGCGGTCAACGACACGCTCGGGCACCGGGTCGGCGACCGGCTCCTCGCGGCGGTCGCCGCGCGGCTGACCGAGTGCGCGGACAGCGACGGGTATACGCGCAGCGGCGGGCACTTGGTGGCGCGGCTGGGCGGCGACGAGTTCGCGATCCTGGTCGAGGACTCCACCGGTACGGAACAACTCGCCGATCTGGCGCGGTGCGTACTGGCCGCATTACAGCAGCCGTTCGACCTGGCGGGGCAGCGGCTCTCGGTCTCGGCGTCGATCGGCGTGGTCGAACGGTCGGTCTCGGGGACCACGGCCACCGGCCTGATGCAGGCCGCGGACACCACGCTCTACTGGGCGAAGGCGGACGGCAAGGCCCGCTGGACCCTCTTCGACCCCGAGCGCAACGCGCACCGGATGACCCGTCAGGCGCTCTCGTCGACACTGCGGCCGGCGGTGGAGCGCGGGGAGTTCACGCTGGAGTACCAGCCACTGGTGGGGATGGCGGACGGGGTCACGCGGGGCGTCGAGGCGCTTGTGCGATGGAATCATCCGCAGTTCGGCACGCTGGCGCCGAATCGGTTCATCGGAATTGCTGAAGAGGACGGCTCGATCGTCCAGCTCGGGCGGTGGGTCCTGCGTACGGCGTGCCGCCAGGCCCACCAGTGGCAACAGGAACACCCCGAGGCACCGCCGCTGTTCGTGAGCGTCAACGTCGCCGTGCGGCAGGTCTGGGACTCCGACCTGGTCACCGACGTGGCGGGGATCCTGGCCGAGACGGGACTCGCGCCGCATCTGCTGCAGCTGGAGCTCACCGAATCGGCGGTGATGGGCTCGGCGGGCCGCCCGCTCCAGGCGCTGCAGGCGCTGAGCGACATGGGCGTACGGATCGCGATCGACGACTTCGGGACGGGCTACTCGAACCTGGCGTACCTGAGCCGGCTGCCGGTATCCGTACTGAAGCTCGACGGATCGTTTGTCCGCGGCTTCCAGGACGAGGCGCACCCGAACCCGGCGGACGAGACGATCGTCGAGGCGATGGTCCAACTGGCGCACCGGCTGGGGCTGACGGTCACGGCGGAATGCGTGGAGACGGCGGGGCAGGCGTCGCGGCTGCGGCGGATCGGGTGCGATACGGGGCAGGGGTGGCTGTATTCGCGGGCGGTGACGCCGGAGCGGATTGCGGAGCTGATCGGGGCGGCGGCGCTGTCGGTTTGAGCGGGGGGGGGTGGTGCGGGCGGGGCGGTGCGCCTGCGGCGGGGCTTTTCCCCGACCCGCCCTCCCCCAGACTCCGTCCGGGGGGACCCCCCTCCGCGTATGCGACCTTCGGCCGCATGTCCTCAAACGCCGGACGGGCTGAATACTCAGCCCCGTGGGGGTCCCCCCGGACGAAGTCTGGGGGAGTTTGAGGCGCGGGGTCCGGGGCGGAGCCCCGGCGGGGTTCGGGGGCAGCGCCCCCGGGCTCAGGCGGTTCAGGAATGAACCGCTCCACGCGGCAGATCGTAGGCGTCCGCGATCAGTTCGTACGAGCGCAGCCGCGCGTCGGCGCCGTGCGCGTTGGTCGTGATCATCAACTCGTCTGCGCCCGTGCGCTTCTGGAGGTCGTCCAGGCCTGTGCGTACCGCGTCCGGCGTGCCGTGAATGACGTTCATCAGCCAGCTGTCCACGAACTCCCGCTCCATGGGGCTGAATTCGTACGCAGCCGCCTCGTCGGGCGTCGGGATCAGACCGGGGCGGCCGGTGCGCAGCCGGACCATGGAGAGCGCACCCGTCAGGACCTGGCGGCGGGCCTCCTTCTCGTCGTCCGAGGCGAGCGCGGAGACGCCGATCAGGGCGTACGGGGCATCCAGCACCGCGGACGGCCGGAAGGATTCGCGGTACAGGTCGAGCGCCGGGACCGTGTTCTGGGCCGAGAAGTGGTGGGCGAAGGCGAAGGGCAGTCCGAGCACTCCGGCCAGCCGGGCGCTGAAGCCGGAGGAGCCGAGCAGCCAGATCGGCGGTCGGGCGGAGGGGCCCTGCACTGGCCCGGGGACGGCATGGATGCGGGCGTACGGATGGCCGTCGGGGAAGTCGTCGTCCAGGAAGCGGGTGAGTTCGGCGAGTTGCTGCGGGAATTCGTCCGCGCCCTCGTTCAGCCGCTCGGTACGGCGCAGTGCCGCCGCGGTCGCGCCGTCCGTGCCGGGTGCCCGGCCGAGGCCCAGATCGACACGGCCCGGCGCGAGGGCCTCCAGGGTGCCGAACTGCTCGGCGATCACCAGCGGCGCGTGGTTCGGGAGCATCACGCCGCCCGAGCCGAGGCGGATCCGCTCGGTGTGGGCGGCGAGATGGGCGAGGATCACGGCCGGGGAGGACGAGGCGACGCCCGGCATGGAGTGGTGCTCGGCGACCCAGTGGCGGTGGAAGCCGCGGCTCTCGGCGAGTCGGGAGATGTCCACGCTGGTGCGCAGCGCGTCGCTCGCGGTACGGCCGACGCCGACGGTCACCAGGTCCAGTACCGACAGCGGTACGGGTGCGGTGCCGATCGCCGTGCCTCGAATGTCGTCCACCGGTGGGTCCTCCTGCGCATGAAGACGGGTACAGCGCAGTCAAACAGGAGGGCCTCTCCGCTTATTCCGGGTGCCCGGACTGTTCGGGGGGCTCGAACTCCTTCTCAAAGAGCTTGCCGAGCTTCGGGCCATACACCCACGCCCTGCGCTCCGCCAGCCGCAGCCCTTCCCACACGGTCACCTGGTTCGCCGTGAGCACCGGCTTGCCCACGGCCTGCTCCAGGTCCGCGAGATACGCCGCCGTGTGCAGGGCGGTGTCCGGCAGCAGGACGACCTCGGCGTCGGGGTGGTCCCCCGCGCGCGCCAGCTCCAGTACCTCGTCCCGGCCCCAGGTGCCCACCTCGGCCGCCGTCACGATCCCGCTCGCCCGGTCGGCCACGACCTCGGCCCCGGACGCCTTGAGGAAGGCCGTGAACAGGGCCGTGATGTCCTCCGGATAGGTCGCGGCGACCGCGACGCGCTGAGCGCCCAGCTCGCGCAGGGCGTGCGCGAAGCCGAAGGACGTGCTCGACGCGGGCATCCCCGCCGCCAGGGCGAGCGAGCGGATCTGCTCGTGCGCGCCCTCCCAGCCGTACACGAAGCTCCCGCTGGTGCACGCCCACACCACCGACTCCGCACCCTCCAGCCGCAGCTGCTCCACCCGCGCCGCGAGCCGGTCCGCCGCGCCCATCCTCAGCAGCGCGTCGACGCGGTGCGCGTCCTCGCCGATGTCGGTGTGGACGACGGGCAGTCTGATGTCGCTGTCGAGCAGCACCTCAAGCCGGGGGTAGTCGTCCTCGGCGGAGTGGCCGGGGTAGAGGAGTCCGACCGTGGTCATGTCCAGCCTTCCTGGTCTTCGGGCCCGGCGGGCTGAGCCGGCTGAGCGGGCTCTGCGGGCGGCGCCTGGGGTGCGGGCGGCACCTCCGCCCGCGCATCCGGCTGAAGCAGCAGGCCCTGATAGGGACCTACCGCGTGCACCCCGATCCGGCGCAGCGCCGACCACATCGTCACCTGGTTCGCGGAGAGCACCGGCATCCTCAGTTCGGCCTCCAGCTGCGGGATCGCGTCGTACGTCGGCAGATTGGTGCAGCTGATGAAGAGCGCGTCGGCCGCGCCCACCACCGCTTGGCGCGCCATGTCCACCACCGACCTGTACGGCACCTTCCAGATGTGCCGGGTCAGTCCGAGAAAAGCGCGTCCGGTGACGGTTGCCCCGGCTTCGCCGAGATACTCCTCCAGCGCCTCGGTGACCGATTCCGTGTACGGCGTGACCAGGGCGATACGGCCGGCGCCCAGCTCGTCGAGTGCTTCGAGCAGGGCGCCGGAGGTGGTCAGCGAGGGCACCTCCCCTTCGGCGGTCATCGCCTCGCACATGGCCCGCTCACCGGCGAGACCGCCGACGAAACTCCCCGATGTGCAGGCGTACGCGACCACCTCGGGCTCGGATGCGCTCAGCGCCCGTACCGCGTCGCGCAGTGTCTCGTGCTCGCTCACCAGGCGCGCGAGATCGAGGGAGACCTCGACGGGCACGTAGGGCGTACGGGTGAGCCGCAGAGAGACATCGTCGGGGACCCAGCGCCACAGCTCACGGTCCAGCGCGAAGTCGAATGGGGCGACCACGCCGACGCCGTGCTGAGGCTGTGGTCCGCCGAGAAAGGAGACATCCATAGCAGGCCCCCTTATGGCCCTGACCCGTTGTTGACGACGTTAGGTTCGGGTGCGAGCGTGGTCAATCCGTACATGTCAGACGTTACGAAACGGCTTCCGCTTGATGTCCGAACCCACTCTTCTGGTGCTTGCGGCCGACCCTGAGCCCCGTCTCGGCCGACTGGCCGGACGGGCCCACGTCCAGTACGCCGACGAGCAGACCCTGGCCGATCGACTTCCGTACGCCGACGTGCTGTTGGTGTGGGACTTCACCTCCGAGGCGGTACGCGCCGCCTGGCCGGGCGAGGGTCCGCGTCCGCGCTGGGTGCACACCCCGAGCGCGGGCGTCGACCGGCTGCTCTGCCCGGAACTGATCGCTTCCGACACCGTCGTCACCAACGCGCGAGGAGTCTTCGAGGAGCCGATCGCCGAGTACGTTGCCGGTCTGGTCCTGGCCATGGCGAAGGACCTCCCCGGCACCCTGGAACTCCAGCGGCAGCGGCGCTGGCGCCATCGCGAGGGCCTGCGGGTCGCGGGCACCCGGGCCACCGTCGTCGGCGCGGGCCCCATCGGCCGGGCCGTGGCCGCCACCCTGGAGGCACTGGGTGTCACCGTGGCGGTTGTGGGCCGTACCGAGCGGGCCGGCATCCATGGCGCCCAGGACCTGGATCCGCTGCTCGCCCGCGCCGACTGGGTGGTGTGCGCCGCGCCGCTCACCGACGCGACGCGCGGGATGTTCGACGCAGGGCGTTTCGGTCTGATGCAGCCCTCGACGCGGTTCATCAATGTCGGGCGCGGGCCGCTGGTCGTCGAGGACGATCTGGTGGCCGCGCTGAACAAGCGGTGGCTCGCGGGCGCGGCGCTCGATGTCTTCGCCTCGGAGCCGCTCACGCCCGACAGCCCGCTCTGGGACGTGCCGGGGCTGATCGTCTCGCCGCACATGAGCGGCGACACGGTCGGCTGGCGCGACCGGCTCGGGGAGCAGTTCGTGGAGCTGTACGAATTGTGGGAGGCCGGAAAGCCGTTCCCGAACGTGGTCGACAAGAAACGTGGGTACGTCCCCATGCATGATGTCTCCGCTGACTGACCTCACCGCCCACCAGCTCCTGGCCGGATACGAACAGGGCGACTTCACGCCCGTCGACGCGACCCGCGCGGCGCTGGAGCGGATCGAGGTGGTGCAGCCGCTGGTGAATGCCTTCGTCCGGGTCGACGCCGAACAGGCGCTGGCCCAGGCGCGCGCGTCCGCCGGGCGCTGGCACCGGGGGGAGCCGCAGGGGCTGCTCGACGGGGTTCCGGTGACCGTCAAGGACCTGCTGCTGCAGCGCGGCGGGCCGACCCTGCGCGGCTCCAAGAACGTCTCCGAGCAAGGGAGCTGGGACGAGGACGCTCCGTCCGTCGCACGGCTGCGGGCGCATGGCGCGGTCTTCCTGGGCAAGACGACGACCCCCGAGTTCGGCTGGAAGGGTGTCACCGATTCCCCGCGGCACGGGGCGACGGGCAATCCGTACGAGCCGGCGCGCACGTCGGGCGGTTCCAGCGGCGGCAGCGCGGCGGCCGTGGCGCTCGGCGCGGGTGCGCTCTCGATCGGCACGGACGGCGGCGGCTCGATCCGCATCCCCGCGTCCTTCTGCGGCGTCTTCGGGCTGAAGCCGACGTACGGGCGCGTGCCGCTGTATCCGTCGAGCCCTTTCGGGACGCTCTCGCACGCGGGACCGATGACCCGCGACGCGGCGGACGCCGCGCTGATGCTCGACGTCATCAGCGGCGAGGACTGGCGGGACTGGTCCCATCTGGGACCGGCGGCGGGCGTGCGCGGGGCGCTCGCGGAAGGCGTGAAGGGACTGCGCATCGCCTACTCGCCGTCCTTCGGCGGACAGGTGGCGGTGCGCCCGGCGGTCGCGTCCGCGGTACGGGGGGCGGTCGGGGCGCTCGCCGAACTCGGCGCGTACATCGAGGAGTCCGACCCCGACATCGCCGATCCGGTGGAGGCCTTCCACACCCTGTGGTTCAGCGGCGCGGCCCGGCTGCTCCAGCCCTACGGGCCCCGTCAGCGCGAGCTGCTGGACCCGGGACTGCGGGAGATCGCCGGGCACGGCGCTCGGTACAGCGCGCTGGAGTACCTGGCGGCCGTGGACAGCCGGATGGCGCTGGGCAGGCGGATGGGCCACTTGCACACCTCGTACGACCTGCTGGTCACCCCGACCCTGCCGATCACGGCGTTCGAGGCGGGCGCTGAGGTCCCGGCGCACTCGGCGCACCACCGCTGGACGGGGTGGACGCCGTTCACGTACCCCTTCAACATGACCCAGCAGCCCGCCGCGACGGTGCCGTGCGGGCTCGACGATGACGGGCTCCCGATCGGCGTCCAGCTGATCGGCGCGCGGCACGCGGACGCGGTGGTCCTGCGTGCGGCGCACGCGCTGTACGAGTCGGGAGCGGCGGCGATTCCCGCGCCTACGCTCGCCGGAAGCTGAGCGTCTCGCCCAGCGCGCCCGCCCGCCACAGGTCCTGGCACGCGTCCGCCATCCGGTCCAGGCCGTCCACCACCGTGCCCCACACGATGCCCGGCACCCACCCGGTGTCGCCGTTCAGCAGGAGGTTGTTCCGCTCGTAGAACAGCGCCAGGTCGACCGTCACCGGGCGGGAGACGTCACGGTCGTATCCGTACGCCGCCGTGCTCAACTCCGTACCGCTGAAGGTGAAATAGCAGAGATCACCCGGAATCGGGGTCACCGTCGGGTTCTCCAGCGGTGGCTCCTGTTCCGCGAACGCCGGGAACAGGGCGTAGATCTCATTGCGGGCGTACTTCGCGTGGTACACGTCCCCCGCGAGGGGCAGCGCGTCCCACACTGCCGCGCAGGCGAGCGGGGCCTTGTCGTCGAGGAGCTTCGCGGTGCAACGCACACCGCGCTTGTCGAGGGCTACGGTCACATATCGGTCGGCCATCCCGTACGCATACCCAGCCGGGAGCCGGGTAGCCGCGCGCCCATGGCTCGTACACGACTGACAGGATCAATTCGCAGACGCACAGTACTGCTCGGCACCGCTGCCGCCGGTGCCCTCGGCGCCGCGGGCGCGGCGGGCTGCAGCCGGGTGCCCTCGGGTGACGCGCTGGCCCGGCTCAAGTCCCAGCGCACGGTGCGCCTGGGCATCGCCGGCGAGGTGCCCTACGGCTATGTCGACGACCAGGGCGAGTTCACCGGGGAGGCTCCGGAGCTGGCCCGGGTGATCTTCAAACGGCTGGGGATCGACAGTGTCCAGCCGGTCGCCACCGACTTCGCCTCGCTCATACCCGGGCTCAACTCGCAGCAGTTCGACGTCGTCTCGGCCGGGATGTACATCAACAAGGAGCGCTGCGAGCAGGTCATCTTCGCCGACCCCGAGTACCAGATGCTCGACTCCTTCATCGTGCGCAAGGGCAATCCCAAGAACCTGCACACCTACGAGGACGTGGTGAAGGCGAAGGCGAATTTCGCCACCGGCACCGGCTATGCGGAGATCGACTACGCGGTCGCCGCCGGTTATCCGGAGAAGGACATCGTCATCCTCCAGGACCAGGTGGCGGGCCTGAACGCCGTCGAGTCGGGCCGGGTCGACGTCTTCGCGGGCACCGCGCTGACGGCCCGCGAGGTGGTGAAGAAGAGCCGCAAGGCCGAGGCGACCGAGCCGTTCGCGGCCGTCGTGGACGGCGAGAAGAAGATCGACGGCGGCGGATTCGCCTTCCGCCCCACCGACACCGAGCTGCGCGACGCGTTCAACGTCGAGATACACAAGATGAAGAAGAGCGGCGAACTCTTCCGCATACTGCGGCCGTTCGGCTTCACCAAGAACGAGATGACCGCTCTCACTGCCGAGGAGCTGTGCCGATGACAGCCGGACTCTGGCAGAACTGGGTACTTCCCGGCATCTGGATCACCGTCCAACTGCTGGTGTACAGCGCGGTGCTGGCCGCTTTCGTCGCCTTCGCCGTCGGTATTGCCCGCACCCACCGCTCCCGCTTCGTCCGCTTCCTGGCGGGCTTCTACACCGAGATCTTCCGCGGCACGTCCGCGCTGATCCTGATGTTCTGGCTGTTCTTCGTACTGCCTCCGCTGCTGGGCTGGCAGCTTGTCCCGATGTGGGCCGCGGTGCTGGCACTTGGCCTCTCCTACGGCGCGTACGGCGCCGAGGTCGTGCGCGGCGCGCTGAACTCGGTGGCCCCGGCCCAGCGCGAGGCCGGCGTCGCGCTCAGCTTCTCGCCCTGGCAGCGGATGCGGCTGATCCTGCTGCCGCAGGCGGTGCCGGAGATGATCCCGCCGTTCTGCAATCTGCTGGTGGAACTGCTCAAGGGCACGGCGCTCGTGTCGCTGCTCGGCGTGGGCGACGTCTCCTTCGCGGCGTACCTGGTGCGGCTCGCGACCCAGGAGAGCGCACAGATCTACACCATCAGCCTGGTCATCTACTTCGTACTCGCCTTCGTCATCACACGCTCCATGAAGGCCCTTGAGAAGAAGACGAAGAGGAATATCGGCGTCGCGGTCTCCGGAGGTGGCGCGAAGTGAACTGGGACTGGTCCGCCGTGGCGGACTTCATGCCGCGCTTCTGGGACGGCGTGCTGATCACGCTTCAGATCCTGGTGCTCGGCTCGCTGATCTCCTTCACGCTCGGCCTCCTCTGGGCGATCGGATTCCGCGCGCCGACCCGCTTCGTACGGTGGCCGGTGAACCTGATCACGGAGTTCATCCGCACCACACCGCTGCTGGTGCAGCTCTTCTTCCTCTACTTCGTACTGCCGGAGTGGGGCGTGCAGTTCTCGGCGCTGACCACGGGCACGATCGCGATCGGGCTGCACTACTCGACGTACACCGCGCAGGTCTACCGGGCGGGCATCGAAGCCGTGCCGGCCGGTCAGTGGGAGGCGGCGACGGCACTGAGCCTGCCCGCCCACCGCACCTGGATCGCCGTGATCCTGCCGCAGGCGGTCCGGCGCATCACACCGGCGCTGGGCAACTACGTCATCGCGATGCTGAAGGACACGCCGCTGCTCGCCGCGATCGGCGTCCTGGAGATGCTCCAGGAGTCCCGGCTGGAGAGCGCCTCGACGTTCCAGTACACCGAGCCGCTGACCGTGATCGGCATCGCCTTCATTCTCATCGCCTATCCGGCTTCCCTTCTCGTACGAGCCCTGGAGCGCCGCCTTGTCCGCTGACACCACCCCCACCGATACGACGTCCGAGCTGATCCGCTTCGAGAATGTGACGAAGCGCTTCGGCGACAACACCGTCCTCGACAACCTCTGTTTTTCGGTGAAACCCGGCAAACACGTCACGCTGATCGGTCCGTCGGGTTCCGGAAAGACGACGATCCTGCGGCTGCTGATGACGCTGGCGACGCCCGACGAGGGCACGATCCGGGTGAACGGGAACCGGCTGTTTCCGGCCGCCGAGAAGGAGCGCCGGGAAGCGCGCAAGCAGATCGGCATGGTCTTCCAGCAGTTCAATCTCTTTCCCAATATGACCGCTCTGCGGAATATCACCGAGGCCCCGGTGCGCGTGCTCGGCATGTCCAAGGACGAGGCCGAGGTGCGCGCCAAGGAGCTGCTGGAGCTGGTCGGCCTCGGCGACCGCTGTGACGCGAAGCCGTCCCAGCTGTCGGGCGGCCAGCAGCAGCGGGTGGCGATCGCCCGGGCGCTGGCGATGCGCCCGCAGGTGCTGCTCCTCGACGAGGTGACCTCGGCACTCGACCCCGAGCTGGTGGCCGGCGTGCTGGACGTGCTGCGGGACATCGCGCGCTCGACGGACATCACGATGGTGTGTGTGACGCACGAGATGAACTTCGCGCGGGACATCTCCGACGAGGTGCTGATGTTCGACGCGGGCAGGGTCATCGAGTCCGGATCGCCGGAAAAAATCTTCTCCGATCCGGCGCAGGAACGTACTCGCGAGTTTCTCGGTGCGGTGCTCTGACCATTTACTCGGGTCGATAAGTGTGACCCTGGCATATGCCAATTGGATGCGCCCCAGCTTATGCGGCTGGGGCGCACCATCATTCTCGCCAACAGCCGCCCCGGAAACGGCTCTTGGCCGCTATCGTGGTACGGAAGCTTGCGGTAACAACCTGGTAGGGGGAAACCGTGGCGCTGAAGCCCGAGCCGACCGCGCCGTTCCACTCGGTGCAATACGTCTTGCGTGTCCTGGAGACGATCTCGAAGCACGGTGGCGGTGTCACCGATGTCCAGATCGCACGCGAGACAGGTCTGCCGACCGGCCATCTGGCTCCCATGCTGGCGATGCTGCGCCGCGAGGGCTATGTGGAACAGGTCGCGGACGGCGCCTATGTGATCGGCGACTCCCTGATCCTGCTCGGCTCGGGGATCACCCGCCAGCAGGCGCTGGAGGCGAAGATCCAGGAGACGCTCACCGAGCTGCGCGACTCCGTGGGCGCGGCCGTCTACATCAGCCGGTACATCGACGGCGAGGTCAGGATCACCCAGTACGCCGACGGTCCGCGCGCCCCGAAGGTCAACGAGTGGGTGGACTTCCGCTCGGCGGCGCACGCGAGCGCGGTCGGCAAGTGCCTGCTGACCCAGCTGGATGTGAACGGCCGCCGTGACCACCTCTCGCGCCACAAGATCGCCCGCCTGACCTCGCGGACGATCACCAGCGAGAAGCTGCTCTTCTCCAAGCTGGACAGCCAGCCTCCTACGGTCCCGGTGCTGGACCTCCAGGAGTACGCGGTGGGCACGGTCTGCGCGGCGGTCCCGCTGACGGCGGGCTCGGCCGTGGGGTGCCTGGCGCTGTCCATGCCGATCGAGCACGCCCACCGACTGCGCTCGGCGGCCGACCTGCTGAACCGCAAGGCGGCGCCGGTGGTGCTGTCGCTGGCGATCTAGGCCGTGTTTTAGAACTCCCGCCTGGCCCGCGACGCCTGGCACGCCCACTCGCTGCGTTGTCGGAGTCATCCAAGTACGTCCAGTACGAGGATGATCTCCCCCAGACTTCGTCCGGGGGTGCCCCCACCGCCTTGCGATTGCACGCACCAGACGCCGCGAGCCCCGCCCTACGGACGGACGGCGCTAGTTCTAAAACACGGCCTGGGCGCTGCGTCCGGGCCTCGCCGGGGGTGCCCCCGGGGGGTGTCAGGAGCACCCCTCAGGACCAGGTATTATTTTCAGTGTCAGCAGGCGCCGCTAGCTCAGTTGGTTAGAGCAGCTGACTCTTAATCAGCGGGTCCGGGGTTCGAGTCCCTGGCGGCGCACAGACAGGGAAAGCCTCTCGCTCACGCGAGGGGCTTTTTCATGTGTGGTCCGCGCAGCACGGGGTGGGATCGGGAGCCTCGAACGGCACCAGGCTGCCGCCCACCGCGGGCATCACAGTGAGCACCAGCCGTCCCTCCCGCCACTCGGGCCGCACATGATCGCGTGTGACCAGCCGCCCGCCGGGGTCCACGGCGCCGGGCGCGCCCAGGGCGACCACCCCGTCGACGGCGGAGACGGCCGACAGCTCGCCGACGGTCATCGTTCCGGTCAGGGCGGCCGCGCCGGGGAAGAGTACGGCCCGGCCGGCGGTACGGGCCGTGTGCTCGGCCGCGGCCTGCTCGGCCCCCGCGGCGAGGTCCGCGGGCCCCTCACGCAGAGCGCCGAACGCGGTGCCCGCCCGCCGGGCGCTGATGCTCCTGAACGCCTCGTACGCGTCCTCTGCGGGCAGCGCGAAGGAGAGCGCGATATGCGGGTGTCCGCCCCGGATCAGATGCGTGCAGCCGAACACCGCGGCGGGCGGCGCGAGTTCGCGCACGAAGTGATCGGCGTCGCTCAGGGACGTACAGCCCGTGTCGACGCCGATCACGCTCAGGCCCGAGGTCATGCGGGCAGCACCCAGATGGGGTTGGAGTAGAACCAGAGGTCGTTCCACGGGTCCGCGTCGCCTACCACGTCGAGCGCCGGGCCCGCGGGGTCGACCGACGCACCGCCCAGGCCGACCGCGCCGCGCTTGCCGTCCGTGCCGCGGAGCCTGACGTACAGCGGGCCGTCGACCCGGCCGAGCCGGTAGCCGAGCCGGACCGTGCCCTTCGACCTGTTCACCTCGAAGGACCGCACGACCTTGGCGGTCGGCGCGGAGAACGTGTCGTGGTCGGCGACCGGCCCGGTCACCTCGCCCTGGATGACGTCGACACGGGCGAGCGCCGGGACGAACTGAGCCCAGTTGGGGCCGTCGGCGAGCGCGATCTCGATGCTCAGCTCGACGTCCGTGCCGCGCCTGACGTGCAGGGCGCCGCCGAGCGTCGCCCAGCGCCCGCCGCCCTTGAGTCGTGCGTCGAGCCCGCTGATCAGGCGGCCGTGGTCGACCCAGACCCGGCCCGCCCTGATGCCGTCCATGACGGCGGCGTAGGAGAATCCGTCGGCGCCGACATGGGTGCGGCTGTACTGGCCGGGCCAGTAGTCGCCCTGGGCCAGATCGAGTCCGCCGGAGTAGACGGGGTCGGTGTGCCTGCCGTTGGCGGCGAAGTCGCTGTCGGGGCCGCCGCGCTTGGCGGTGTCCCCGTACACCTGGTGCGAGTCGGAGTTGGCGGTGATCCACCAGGGCTTGCCCTCGGCGAGCAGGCTGTCCCACAGACCGCCGACGGTCGCGGTCATCCAGTCGAAGCCGCCCCAGGTGCGGTAGCTCTCCAGGGGGTACCCGGCGAAGGAGTTGGCGCTCGGGTTGTTGTCGTAGAACCCGCGGGCGCGGCCCATACCGCGCGGAGCGGCGATCCCGGCGGCCTGGTGGCCCGGTGCGCCCTCCATGCCCACGGCGATCTGACGGCCGCCCGCGGTGGCGTCGCGCCAGCCGCGTATCTCGTGCGGCGAGTCCACACCGCGCCGTGCGGGGTGGTTGGCGAGCATCAGCGCGTCCTTGACCTTGCGGCGCTCCACCTGCTCGGCGAGGAAGCGCAGCCCGGAGACGGCCAGGGCCTCATTGGCGGGGGTGTTGTCGCCGGCGCTTCGCAGACTGCCGTCGAAGGAGGTCTCGAACTCCTTGAGTACGGCGACCTCGTTGCGTCCGGGGTGGACGAAGACGGTACCGTGCTCGGCGGCGGGGATGTTCCACTCCAGGCCCTGGAAGACGAGGGTGTCCTCGTATTCCTCGCGGGCCTCGCGGATGTCCGGGTTGACCTTCTCCACACCGATCTTGGCGTGCGTCTCGCTGCCGTGGTCGGTGATGACCAGCCAGTCCATGCCGTGCCGGGCGCCCTGCCGCACCTGGTCGATGACGCGGTACTTGCCGTCGCTGCTGTACTGGGTGTGGATGTGGTGGTCGCCCGCCAGCCACAGGAAGCCGTCGCGCCGGGGCCGCCCGCCGTCGGTGGCCGCGGCCGCGGCCGTCGCGCCGCCCAGCACACTCGCGCCGGCGATCCCGGCGCCGAGCAGGCCTGCGCGACGGAGCATCGAGCGGCGCGAGAGTTCGTCGGGGCTCAGCTCACTGTCGGGCACGGAGGTGTCCAGCGCGCGCGGCACCGCTCCGGCTCCGGCCTCGGCCGTGTGGTGGTGGTGCGGGTGGTCGTGCCCGTGGCTGTGGCCGTGGCCCATCTCAGCTCCTGTGTCCGGTTGCCGATTGGTGCGGCTTGGAGGATCACGGAGGCGGATGAACGCAGTGCCATGGGTGGATGAGCGCGGAACGGCGGGAAGCGGGCGGGGGGTACGCCTGCGGCGGGCTTTGCCCCCATCCCGCCCTTTCCCGTAACCGGGGGCGCTGCCCCCGGACCCCCGTATGCGACCTTCGGCCGCATGTCCTCAATCGCCGGACGGGCTGAAATATGCGGCTCGGCCGCACATTCAGCCCCTCCGGCGATTGAGGAGCGGGGTCCGGGGCGGAGCCCCAGCCAGGACCTCACCCCGCCCCCGCTCCGCGTACTCCGCCTCCAGCGCCGACCGCTCCTCTACCCCCAGCAACCGATACGCCCCCGCGCCCCCCGGCCGCCACCACACCGGGTCCCCACCCCCGAACCCCACCTTCCGCAACCCCACCCGGTGAACCTTGTTCGTCGCCGTCACCGGCAGTTCCCGCAGCACCCGTACGAACCGCGGCGCCATCTTCGTGCCCAGGTCCGGCTGCGTCGCCAGGAAGTCGGCGAAGGCCTCCGGGGCGAAGGACTCCCCGTCCCGAAGTGCCACCGCCGCCATCACCTGGTCGCCCGACACCGGGTCGGGCACGGCGTAGACGGCGACCGCCGCCGCGGGCTCCCAGCGGGCGAGGATGTTCTCGATCATCGCGGCGGCGAGGTTCTCGCTGTCGACCCGCAGCCGGTGGTCCGTACGGCCCGCGAAGTACAGGAAGCCCTCCGCGTCGCGGAAGAAGAGGTCGCCGGTCCAGTACCAGCCGCCGCGGGTCCGGGCCGCGTCCGCCTCGGGGTGGCGCCAGTAGCCCTCGAAGGGGTTTGGGCCGCGGTTGACCAACTCCCCTATCGCTTCGTCCCCGTTGAGCAGCCGCCCCTCCTCGTCAAGCGCCGCGATCGCCCGTTCCTTGCCTGTGTCGGGGTCGACCACCGCGAGGTCGTCGCCGGGACCGGCCCTGCCTGTCGCGCCGGCGGGCGTGTCGGGGGTCCGCTGGATCGCCGCGCCGCCTTCCGAGGAGCCGTAGCCCTCGACCAGGCGTACGCCGAAGCGCGCCTCGAAGCGGGCCGCGTCCACCGCGCCCGCCTCGGTGCCGAAGCCCAGCCGCAGGGAGTGCGAGCAGTCGTCGTCCCGCTCGGGCGTGGCCAGCAGGTACTGGACGGCCCGGCCGACGTAGGTGAAGTACGTGGCGCCGAACTCCCGTACGTCGGACAGGAAGCCCGAGGCCGAGAAGCGCCGCCGCAGCGCGACGGCCGCGCCCGCCGACAGCGCGGGCGCCCAGTCGGCGATGACGGCGTTGCCGTGGAACATCGGCATGCAGATGTAGTGCACGTCGTCCGCGCGCACGCCGAAGTGCGCGACGAGCGAGGCGCCCGCCGCCGCGAGCCTCCCCTGGGAGCAGATCGCGGCCTTGGGCGCGCCCGTCGACCCGGAGGTGAAGTACAGCAGCAGCCGGCTGCCGGGCCCGACGGGGCCGAGCGTGGCTTCGCCGGGTACGGCGGCGGCGTACGGGGCGAGGAGCTCGGCGTAGTCGGCGTTGTCGGGATCGGTCACCAGCACCCGTGTCCCCGGCAGTTCGAGACCGTCGAGGAGGGGAAGGCGGGAGCGTTCGGTGACCAGCACCCGGCAGTCGGTGTGCTGGATGTCGCGGGCCAGTTCGGGCCCGCGCCGGGTCGGGTTGATGCCTGCCACGGCGGCTCCGGCGAGAGCCGCCGCGCTGAGCCACAGGGGAAACTCCGGGGTGTTGTCGAGCAGTACCCCGAGGTGTGGCTCGGCGCCGCGCGGCATCAGGTCCACGAGGAGCGCGGCCCGTGCGGCGGCGCCCGCGGCCATCTGATGGTGGGTGAGCGAGTGACCGTGGTCCCTCAGGCCCACCCGATGGTCGCCCCATTGGCGCTGTACGAGCTCCGCGACGGTGCCTGCTTCCGCGTTCCTCATGACGCCGCACGGTAACTGACTACCTGTCAGAACTGAACGTCCGAGCAGGCATAGAAAGCGTTGCCGGTGTCGTGCACCGTCCACACCGCGAGGATCAGATGCCTGCCTGACTTCGACGGCAGCGTCCCGGAGTGGCTGAGCGTGGACGGCGGGCGCTGGCCGTTGTAGGGGATCGTCAGGAACGGCTGCGAGTCGAGCGAGGCGCGGGTGAGCTTCTGGCCCGGGTTCCAGCCGTTCTTGGTGACGTAATACTTGAAGTCGGTCGTCGCGTGCATGGCGGTGAACTGCCACCGGAAGGTGTAGTTCTGGCCCGCGGAGACCTTGGTGGTGGGCCAGGTGCCGCCGCGCGGGTCGTCGAGCTGCGAGAAGCGGCTGTTGCCACCGGCGCAGATCGTTCCGTCGGCCGGGCCCGCGGCCGGGAAGCCCTTGGGGCCTTCGACGCTCTGGGGTTCGTAGATGATCTCGCCGCAGTCGGCGACCGTGCGGTTGGCGCAGAGCTTCTGGCGGCTGATGGGCGAGTCGGTGTAGCCGTGGCTGCTGGCGCTGCCGGTGGCGAGCACAGTGGTGCCCGCTACGGCGAGACCGACCACGGCCGCGCTTATCTTCTTGCGCATGCTTCGCTCCTGGAGAACGTGGGGGAGTTCAGGCGAGCCGTGCTGCACACGTGCGTGGTACGTATTCAGGTCTAGACCAAGTCCCAGGGTATTAACGGAACTTGAACATGTCCAGACCAATCACGTACCTTCCGCCGCCCCGCAACGCCCGGTGTAGAAGGCGATCGTGAGGTCCTTCACCAGAGCCTTGCGCTCGTAGTCGTCGAGCTCCACGAGCCCCCGCGCGGTCAGCCTGCTCACCGTCTCCTCCACCGCGTCCACCACCGAAGTCAGCACGCTGTCACGGTGCTTGGCGTCGATCGCGGCGATCCGCCGGCGCTGCATCGCGGCCGCCACCTCCGGCGCGTACTCGATCCCCGTCGGCTGCGCCGAGAAGACCTCGATCCCCACCGGCGCGCAGTCCGCCGACAGCATCCGGGTCAGCGCGTCGCCGACCGCCTCCGCGTCGCGCAGCGTGGGCGCCTCCTCGTGGAAGGCGTCGGCGGGCAGCTGCGAGAGCACCCGCGCCATCGCCGCCTCGACCTGCTCGCTCAGATAGTCCTCGTGGTCCTCGACACCGAGCGCGGCACGCGCCGTGTCCGCCACCCGCCACACCACGAGCACGACGACCCGTAGCGCGGTGCCGTCCGCGTCGACCGCGGGCATGGGTTCGCTGCGCCAGTGCCGCAGCCGCACGTCCACGCGCCGGCGCAGCACCAGCGGGCTCACCCACACCAGTCCCGTACGCCGCACGCTGCCGCAGTAGTCGCCGAAAAGCGTGAGCACCCAGGCCTGGCCGACGCGTCCGCGGCCGAGCCCGCCGAAGGCGAAGAGCACAAGGGTCACGCCGAGCGTGAGCAGGCACCACAGTCCGAACCCGATGCCGTGGAACGGATGCGGGGTCAGCCCGAGCAGCCCGGCCACCGGGCCCGGCACCGCCCCGGCCCCCCACAGCACCGCGCCGATCCCGCCGAGCGCGCACGCACCCGCAACCAGACCGGTCCAGCCGGGCAGCGCGGACGCGGGGCGCTCGCCCAGGTCCGGATCGACGGGCGGCGCGGGCCGCAGGGGCACGGCGGCCGGCGGCGCGGGCCTGCGCCCGACCTTCGGCTGCTCGCCGGTGCCCTGCCGTCGAGCCACCACGGCGGAACGCAGGGCGATCGGCTGCGAGTCGTCGTCGCGGAAGAGGAGATGCACGGGGATCTCGGTGGTCACCTCCTGGGCGATCACGGGGGTGTGCCGCGGGCCGTCGGACGTCGGTTCGCCGTCGGGCTCCGAGGGCGTGGTGTTCATGACTGCCGCCTCCACTGATGGGTTCGGTGCGTGTCTCAGGCGAAGAGCCGGCGCCAGGTCTCCGGTCCGGGGAATCCGTCGGCCGCCGCGCCGCGCCAGCCCTGGGCCCGCTGGAAGGCCTCGACACTGCGCCGGTCCGCCTCGCCCCAGACCGGCTCGGGGGCGGCCGTGTAGTGCTTGCCGAAGCCGAGTTCGACCAGCTTCCTGCGGAGCTGGGTGACATGCGCGCCGGACCGGCCGGGCCTGAAGTGCCGGGACCCGGGGTACGTGGGCTTCGCCGCGCTCGTGCCGCCGGGGCCGGGCGCCGCCGCCGGGATGCTCCTGCCCTGTTTGGTCGCCAGGAGCTGCCAGGTCTCCGCGCTCGGCATCCCGTCGGCGGCCGGGCCGCGCCAGCCCTGGGCGAGCTGGAAGGCTTCGGTGGCCCGGCGGTCGGCCTCCCCCCAGACCGGCCCGGGGCCGACTGTGTAGTACGTACCGAAGCCGAGTTCGACCAGCATCTCGCCGAGCTTGGTGATGTGCGCGTTGTTCGCGCCGGGGCCGAAGGCCGTCGCGCCCGGATACTCATCGGCGAAGACCGGCCCGCTCGCGGTGGTCGTCGCGGTGGTCGTCGCGGTGATGAGGCCGTTGTAGCGGTAGGGCAGATAACGGTCGGCGTTGGTCCAGTACCCCATGGGCGTCGGCTGCTTGCGGGTGTGCGGCTTCGTCTGCTCGTACGCGACGTAGTAGGTGTGCGTGTAGTCGGTCCAGCCGCCGAAGATCGTGACGTGCGAGCCCTTGGTCGGATTGTCCGGGTTGTGGAAGAGCAGGATGTCGCCGGGCTCCAGCTCCTCGCGCGTGATCCGGGTGGCGAACTGCGCGAGGCTCCCGGTCCACTCGTTGCTGCCCATGTTCCAGGCCATCGAGACAAAGCCGGAGCAGTCCTGGCGGTACCCGTCCGACCAGTACTTGTCCATGCTGTACGGGACTTTGGCGGCCACCCACTGCTCGGCGCGGTTGATGATCTCGGCCCGGGTGACCGGACGCAGCGCGGCGGGGACCGTGGCGGTGGCGGGATTGGGTCCGTGCAGCGGTGCGGTGCCGCCCTGCTCGTTGGCGGGCTCGGGATCGCCGACGGATGCGGCCGCCCCCGGCGCGGACCGGAGCGCGGACCCGGGTGCGGAGGGGACCCCGACTGCCGTCGCCGCGGCTGCTCCTCCGCCGCCGCCCAGGACCACACCCGCCGCCGTGAACAGCACGAGTGCCCGGCGGCAGCCGTGCGCGGCCGGGTGCTCCCCCGCGGCCAGAGCCCGGCGCTGCTGCACGCACCCCGCGCAGTCGCAGTCGTCGGTCGGCTCGAACTCCTCGAATACCGGCGCGGTCATACGTGGCCCCTGTCACTGATTGATCTGTCACGTTTGATCGCATTTTGACCGAGTAGCGGTAATAAACGACGATCCGACAGGCCGGAACGATCAGATAATGGTCAGTAGCACCCTTCGCCGTCCGGTAGAGTTCTCCAGGTCAGCAGGCGCCGCTAGCTCAGTTGGTTAGAGCAGCTGACTCTTAATCAGCGGGTCCGGGGTTCGAGTCCCTGGCGGCGCACGCAACACTGAGGCCCCCTCACGGCGAGTGAGGGGGCCTCGGTCGTCCCTACGGTCATTTTCGGCCACCCCGCACCCGAACACTGCTCGCCCACAAGGGCACCTCAAATCGTACATATATCCGCTTAAGTGCTTCATTCACCCTTGCGATCATGGGCGGGGTCGTAGAACCTATCCTGGAAGCAATGGCTCCAATGGGGCATCCGTTTCGCGTAGTTGAGGCTAGTACAGGCGCATCAGTCCGTTGTCGGAGTGCGGGGAAGGGGACCCCGATCACGGTCCGAACACGTGACGGGCATGATGCAACCGGCGAGTGACTGTTTCGTGTCTGTAGGGACGGTGGCCCGCCACTGATGTGTCCAGGGCAACTGGTCGAGGGGGACCGGGGTCAGGACTTAAGAACCGACCACATCACACGCAGCCAGCATGCGTGCGGGGGGATGACTCATGACGTCGACGCCGAACGGCGCCGGGCAGCACAACGACCCTTCCCTGACGACCCAGCTCCGGGTACCCGCCCATCTGCGCACCGGAGGCCACCGGCTGCGCCCGAAGAAGGCGCTCCCCAAGTACGACTACGAGCACTACAGCCGCCTCGCCGGCCCCCTCACCCAGCCCGATCCCACCAAGCCGTACACCGTGCAGTACCGGTCCCTGCTCTCGCAGGAGCCGCACCGCATACGGGCCGCCCTGCTGCTGGGAGCCGCGCCGCTGGTGTCGCTGGGTCTGTTCGCCTGGCTGATGCAGCCGCAGCACTGGACCGAGCGCGATCCGAACCTGAAGAACGACACGCTGCTCATTCTCGACATCGTCATGCTCGTCTCGATCGGTCTGATCGAGCTCTTCCGCACGATGAACGTCCTGTCCAACGCGCACGCGACGCTGGTGGCGCGTGATCCCGTCCCCGTGGTGCCCGAGTCCGGCACCAAGGTCGCCTTCCTCACCTCCTTCGTACCGGGCAAGGAGCCCCTGGAGATGGTGACGAAGACACTGGAGGCGGCCGTCAAGATCCGCCACCGCGGACTGATGCACGTCTGGCTCCTCGACGAGGGCGACGACCCCGCCGTCAAGGAGGTGTGCGCGCGCCTCGGCGTCCACCACTTCTCCCGCAAGGGCATCGCGAAGTGGAACCAGACCAAGGGCGCCCACCGCGCCAAGACCAAGCACGGCAACTACAACGCCTGGCTCGAGGCGCACGGCGGCGACTACGACTTCTTCGCCTCCGTCGACACCGACCACATCCCGCTGCCCAACTATCTGGAGCGGATGCTCGGTTACTTCCGCGACCCCGACGTCGGTTTTGTCATCGGCCCGCAGGTCTACGGCAACTACGACACCTTCGTCACCAAGGCCGCCGAGTCGCAGCAGTTCCTCTTCCACGCGCTGATCCAGCGCGCGGGCAACCGCTACGGCGCCCCGATGTTCGTCGGCACCTCCAACGCCGTCCGCATCAAGGCGCTCAAGCAGATCGGAGGCCTGTACGACTCGATCACCGAGGACATGGCCACCGGCTTCGAGATGCACCGCGCCAAGAACCCGGACACCGGCAACAAGTGGCGCTCGGTCTACACCCCGGACGTGCTGGCCGTCGGCGAGGGGCCCACGGCCTGGACCGACTTCTTCACCCAGCAGCTGCGCTGGTCCCGGGGCACGTACGAAACGATCATGAAGCAGTACTGGAAGGGCTTCTACTCCCTGCCGCCGGGCAAGCTCTTCAACTACACGATGATGATCATCTTCTACCCGATGTCCGCCCTCAACTGGATCCTGGCGGCGCTGAGCTGTGCGCTGTTCCTGGGCATGGGCGCCTCGGGTGTGCAGATCGACCCCGCAATCTGGATGATGCTGTACGGCAATGCCTCGGCGCTCCAGATCGGCCTCTACATCTGGAACCGCCGCCACAACGTTTCGCCGCACGAGCCCGAGGGCTCCGGCGGACTCGCGGGCATGGTCATGTCCGCGCTCTCCGCGCCGATCTACGCACGCTCGCTGATGGACGCCGTACTGCGCCGCAAGAGCAGCTTCGTCGTGACCCCCAAGGGCGACTCGTCCAGCCCGGACACTCTCTTCGGCACCTTCCGGATCCATCTCTTCTTCATCCTCGTCTTCGGCGGATCACTGGGCTCCTCCTTCTACTTCGGGCACGACCATCCGGCGATGATCGTGTGGGCGACGCTGGCCCTGCTGATCACCGCGGCGCCGATCTTCGCCTGGCGCCACGGCATCCGCACCGAGAAGAAGAAGCGCACACGGCGCCACGGCGGCGGACGGCCGCCGGCCGCACAGCCCGAGGCCCATGTGCCGCAGCAGCGGCCGGGCTCCGCCGCAGAACAGACCATGCAGATCGCCCTTGGGGGACGTAAGAAATGAGCACGCTGCCCGTCCGGCCGAACCACCGCAAGAACCGGGCCCGCCGGATAGCGATCGGCGCCGCGGTGGTCGTCGCGGTGGCCGGCTTCAACGGGCCGGCGCTGTGGCGCTTCGGCTCGGACCAGTACCACGACTACAAGATCAACAAGCCCGAGTACAAGGCTGAGAACGGTCACTGGGACTTTCTGGACGTCCCCGCCGAGTACCGCATCAACTCCATCCACGCGGCGCTGCTGCACACCGGCAAGGTGCTGCTCGTCGCCGGATCGGGCAACAACCAGAAGAACTTCGACGCGAAGAAGTTCGAGTCGGTGCTGTGGGATCCCAGGACCAATGAGTTCAAGAAGATCCCCACGCCCAAGGACATGTTCTGCGCCGGGCACACCCAACTGCCCGACGGCAAGCTCCTGATCGCGGGCGGCACCAAGCGGTACGAGAAGCTCAAGGGCGACATCACCAAGGCCGGCGGCCTGATGGTCGTGCACAACGAGGACCCGGACGAGCCCAAGACCCTGCCCGCGGGCACCAAGTTCACCGGCAAGAAGAACGGCAAGACCTTCGTCTCCAAGGACCCCGTCCTGGTGGAGAAGGCGAAGAAGGTCTTCGACCCGGCGACGGGCAGGTTCCTGCGGACCGAGCCGGGCCTCGGCCGTATCTACGTCGAGGCCGAGGAGTCCGGGAAGGACTACGAGACCGGCACCGAGGACAACTACCGCGTGCAGGGCCTCAAGGGCTCCGACGCCCGCAACATCTACGGCATCGCGCAGAAGCTCGCCCTCGACAAGAAGGACTTCCAGGGCATCAAGGAGGCCTACGAGTTCGACCCGGTGGCGGAGAAGTACATCACCGTCGACCCGATGAACGAGGCCCGCTGGTACCCCACGCTGACCACGCTCAAGGACGGCAAGGTCCTCGCGCTCTCCGGCCTCGACGAGATCGGGCAGATCGTCCCCGGCAAGGACGAGGTCTACGACCCGAAGACCAAGAAGTGGGAGTACACCGGGATCATCAGGAAGTTCCCCACCTACCCGGCGATCTTCCTGATGGACAACGGCAAGCTCTTCTACTCCGGCTCCAACGCCGGGTACGGACCGGCCGACGTCGGCCGCGCGCCGGGCGTCTGGGACCTGAAGACGAACAAGTTCGTCAAGGTCCCCGGGCTCAGCGACCCGGACAAGATGGAGACCTCCGCCACGGTCATGCTGCCGCCCGCCCAGGACCAGAGGTTCATGGTCATCGGCGGCGGCGGGGTCGGCGAGTCCGAGAAGGCGAGTGAGAAGTCCCGCCTGGTCGACCTCAAGGAGAACAACCCCCGCTTCAAGGACGGCGCTTCACTGGAGAAGGGCACGCGCTACCCGAGCGCCTCGCTGTTGCCTGACGACTCGATCCTGGTGACCGGAGGCTCCTCGGACTACCGGGGGCGGGGCGGCTCGAACGTGCTCCAGGCGCGCACGTACGACCCGAAGACCGGCACGTACAAGCGGGTCGCAGACCCCGCGGTGGGGCGCAACTACCACTCGGGCTCGCTGCTGCTCCCCGACGGGCGCGTCATGATCTTCGGCTCGGACTCACTGTTCGCGGACAAGGCGAACACGAAGCCGGGCGTCTTCGAGCAGCGCATCGAGATCTACACGCCGCCGTATCTCTACCGGGACTCCAAGCCGGTCATCAGCGGCGGGCCGAAGTCCATCGCGCGCGGGGACACGGGGACGTTCAAGGTCAAGGACGCCGCGTCCGTCAAGACGGCGAAGCTGATCCGGCCGAGCGCGGTCACGCATGTCACGGACACGGATCAGCGGTCGATCGCACTGGACGTGAAGAAGACGGCGGACGGGATCGAGGTGTCGGTGCCGGCGAACCGGGCGTTGGTGCCGTCGGGCTGGTACATGCTGTTTGTGACGGACGAGAAGGGGACGCCGTCGGAGGGTGTGTGGGTGGAGGTCCCGTAACCGGGGGCGCTGCCCCCGGACCCCCGCGCCTCAATCTCCCCCAGACTTCGTCCGGGGGGACCCCCACGGGGCTGAATTTCCGCCGGTCGGCCTGACAATTCGGGCCGACCGGCGGAAAATTCAGCCCGTCCGGCGTTTGAGGACATACGACCGAAGGTCGCATACGGGGTCTGGGGCTTGCCCCCAGTTCGGGAAGGGGCGGGTAGGGGAACGGCCCCGCGCAGCGGCACCGCCCCCCCACCCCAGGGCTACTTAGACGCCCGCGCCAAGCCCAGCGCGTACTCCCCCCACCACTCCCCCGCCCGTGGCCCACCCCTGCACTCCCCGTCCGACTCCCCCGGCCGCTTGACCCACAGATACGCGTCGACGAGCGCGTCGCCCGTCTGTGTCGTCGGCCTCTCGCCCAGCGCGCGGCCCGGCGGATTGCACCACGGGTCCTTGCCCGCGGTGTACGGGCCGTTGCCGTTGCGGCTGGTGTCGATCACGAAGTGCTTGCCGCCGACCTTCGCGGACAGCTTGCGGCCGAACTCCTTGCTCGCCGCGGTCGGATAGAAGTTGGAGACGTTGACGGAGAAGCCGTCGGCCTTGTCGATCCCGGCACGCCGCAGCGGGTCGAACAGCGCGTCCGGCTGCGACCAGCCCGCGTTGCCCGCGTCCAGGTACACCTTCGTGTTCGGCTGCTTCTTCAGCCGCTCGATGGCGCCCTTGAGCAGGTCGAACCGCTCCTCGTGGAACTCCTGCGGCGTGCACGTGTCCACGAGGTGCAGCACCGCGTCCGGCTCCAGGATCACCGTGGCCCGCCGGTCGCCGATCCCTGTCGCGACCTTGTCGACCCACTCCCGGTAGGCGTTGCCGTCGGCCGCCCCGCCCTTGGAGAACTGTCCGCAGTCGCGGTGCGGGATGTTGTAGAGGACGAGCAGCGCGTCCCGGTCGGCCTTCGCGGCCGCCTCGGTGAAGCCCTTGGCCTCGGCCTCCGGTTTGTCCGGGCCGATCCATTCGCCGACGGGCTGCTCGGCGATCTTCTTGATCAGTTCGGCGTTCTTGTCGTCGCCGTCCTTGCGGTACGCGGCAACCTGCCGCGCGGCCTTGCCGTCGGGATTGACCCAGTAGGGATCATTCGCCTTGGGCTGCTGGCTCACCGCCGGTTTGTTGTCCTCGCCGTCGTCGGAGGAACAGCCTGCGAGCAAAAGCAGCACCGCCGCCCCCGCCGCCGCGGCCCCGCACAGGCGGGCACGCCCGGTGGAACTCCCGTACATCCACTCCCCCTTGGCTGCACTTGCAGGTGACCTCCCCGCCCGGGCTTCCCACCGGACAAGACAGGTCGAATCCATCCTGACACACGCCGGGTGAGAGCCACGAGCCCGGACCTCGTCGCGGTGTGCTCGCAGGGCGACAGGAAGGAAATAGCCACTGAGGGCGACGAGTTCACGACATGGTGTCATCCGGCCCCTAGGCCGGGCCCATCGACCGCTCTAGAGTGTCGGGCAACGGCCCCGGCCCCTGACCTTGAGCGCGACCGGACCAACCAGAACCTCCCGTGCCGGTGCCGGGCTTCTCCCGCAGCCCGGGCGCCCGCGGTCGAGGACCGGCTCGGCCGACGGCCCTGGGGGGAGCATGTCGTCGGTCGAGCCAGGTTGGACCCTGCCGGCCGCTTCGCCGTCTACTCCTTGACCACCGCGGTCAGATACGCGGAGACGACCACATTCGCGTTGTACGTGCCGCTCGCGCGGTCGAACGTGCCGCCGCAGGTGATCAGCCGCAGCTCCGCCCGCCCGTCCTCGTGCGGCCCGTAGACCTTCGTCGGATCGAAGCGGTCCCGGCCGAAGACCTGGATGTCGTCGATGGTGAACTCCACGACCGAGCCGTCGGCCCTGCTCACCCGGACCTTCTCGCCGGGGCGGGCGGAGCTCAGCCCGTAGAAGACGGCCGGTTTTGTCTCTGTGTCGACATGGCCCACGAGCAGCGCCGCGCCGGACGCGCCCGGCTGCGTGCCGCTGCCGTACCAGCCGACGGTGTTCTGCATGGCGTACGGCGGGGGGTCGATCGCGCCGGCGGAGTCCAGACCGCGCGGGACGACGGGGGCGGCGATGCCTATCGACGGTATTTCCACCCGGTCGGGCCTGGCGGGGCTCAGCGGATCGAGGGCGGGTGGCAGGGGCACGCCGAGCGGCCGTCCGACCGCCGCCACATCGCCCGTGGTCGGCGCCGAGGTGCCGCCGAAGCCGCCGGTGAACCCCTTGCCCCAGAGCCACAGCCCGAGCAGGAGTACCGCCCAGGCCACTCCGGTGAGCAGCCGACCGGTCCCCGCCGAGCGTTCGGCGGAGGACATGTCAGTCCGATTCCGTCCGGCGCCGTCGTGAGCTGCGGAAGGCCACGGCGATCGCCGCCACGCCCGCGAGGACGAGACCGATCACGGCGTGCGGGGTGCCAGGACCTGTGCCCTCGACGCGGTCCGTCGTGGCCACGGCGAGGTGGGCCGCGCCGCCACCGCCCGCGCGGACCGGTGCGACGGGGGTCTGCTGGTCCGTGGGCTGCTGCACGACCTTGATCTGGCCCTTCGCCGGGTGGCGATGACCGTCGCACACGACACTGACCTCGTACGCGGCAAGGCTCACGCCGGCTTTCACGGTCGTCTGCCCGGAGAACTGGGAGCCCGTCCTGCTGGAGAGCTCGACGTCCGCGGCGAAGGCCTGGGACGTGACGGTGGCCGTCGTTCCCTGGCAGCCCGAGACGTTGATCGCCACCTCACCGCCGGGGACGACGGTGGCCGGGGCGAGGTTGACCTCCACGGAGTCGTCGGCATGTGCGGCGGTGGCGGCGGGTGCCAGGACCAGTACGGTGGCCACCCCTGCGGCACGGAGAGCTATCAAGCATGAACGCATCGTGAACCTCCTGATAGGGAAAAGATTCACGCGTCTGGGGCGTTTTCGCATCCGCAAGACCGGCCCGGTGGTCCATTTGAGCCCCCTGACGTGCCCAAATGCGTCAGACCCGTTCGGCCCAGACCCGATCGGCGACGGACCGTGCCGCTGCCCCGCCCCAGCCCGGACCCGCGGCGAGCAGCAGTCCGCTCGCCGCGAGGCAGTCGGTGATTACTTCTTGTGCTCCGCGCGGTGCCGCTCGATCTCCAGCGCGAGGTCACCGCGCTCCCTGCGGGCCGAGTCCGCCTCCTCGCGCACCTTGTCGAGACGGTCCTCGAGCTGGGCGACCCGCTCGCGGTAGCGTTCGAGCTCGGCACGCACGAACTCGGCGTCGGCCACCTGCTGCCCGGTTTCCTTGCGGATCTTCTCCGTCTCCTCTTCGAACTTCTGCTTGGCCTCGTCCAGCTCGGCGACGGCCATCTCCGCGGCCTCTTCCGCCAGCGCGGTGCGCTGCTCGGCGGCCAGGGTCCGCTGAGCCGCGGCCTTGGTGACGGTCTCGATGCGCGCCTCGGCGGCGACCGAGTCCGTGATGATGGCCAGCTCTTCGATGTAGGAGGGCAAGTCTGTGGCCAGCCGGGACATGAGTGCTATGAGATCGTCGCGAGCTCCGGTCCCGTCCTGTACGGCCTCCATCGCCTCCTCGACCTGGGGAAGGCCCGAGTCAGGCGCCTGGGCCACGGCCGGCGGCGTGGCGAACTGAGCGGGCGGCTGAACGTCGGCCGCTGCCTTGGCCGCCTTCTTGATCTCGGTCGCCTGGCGCTTCTCCTCCTTGCGCTGCTGCCTCTTGGCACGGAACTTGCGGAAGGCCCCCAGCGCGTTGTGCTCGGGATGAACGCAGTAACGAGGCGCCGGGGCGCCGGGCGTCGGCGCTTCCGGAGGGTTGGTGCAGTCCGGGTAGGCACAGATCGGAAGCGTCTCAACGGTCATTTTTCCGCCCTTCCAGTGATATTCGGTGTGTTCGAAGTCGAACCGGCATACGGCGCGGCTTGCGCCGACCGGTCGCACACGGGGATTTACCGATCACGCTAGACGCGTGCGGGGCCTTACGGGCCCCGCACGGGGCGGGCGTCAGGAATCGGTAAGATCCCGCGGCCGGCGCGGAGTTGCCGGACAGCGGGGGCGAGCCGGCGCAACGTCAGGTTCGCGCGCTTCCGGCCGGCGTCATGACCTCAAAGCGCTTGAGAAGAGGTGCTGAGTACGGTAGAGCCATGACAGAACGCAAGCCGGTCGAATCCTGGCTCACCGACATGGACGGGGTCCTCATCCACGAGGGCGTCCCGATCCCCGGTGCAGACGCATTCCTCAAGCGGCTGAAGGAGTCCGGGAAGCCCTTCCTGGTCCTCACCAACAACTCGATCTACACGGCGCGGGACCTGCACGCCAGGCTTTCCCGGATGGGCCTGGACGTGCCCGTCGAGTGCCTCTGGACCTCGGCCCTGGCGACCGCGAAGTTCTTGGACAACCAGCACCCGGGCGGCACGGCGTACGTGATAGGCGAGGCCGGTCTGACGACGGCGCTGCACGACATCGGCTATGTCCTCACCGACCACGACCCCGATTTTGTGATCCTCGGCGAGACGAGGACTTACTCGTTCGAGGCGATGACCAAGGCCGTTCGCCTGATCAACAACGGGGCCCGGTTCATCGCCACCAACCCCGACGAGACCGGACCGTCCGCCGAGGGGGCGTTGCCCGCCACCGGGGCGGTCGCCGCGCTGATCACCAAGGCCACCGGCAAGGACCCTTACTTCGTCGGCAAGCCGAACCCTCTGATGATGCGCACTGGGCTGAACGCCATCGGAGCGCACTCGGAGACCTCCGCCATGATCGGTGACCGCATGGACACCGATGTCCTGGCCGGGCTCGAGGCCGGTATGGAAACGTTCCTTGTGCTCACAGGGTTGACGAGCAAGGCGGACATCGAGCGCTACCCGTTCCGCCCGACCAACGTCGTGGACTCGATCGCGGACCTCGTCGATCGCGTGTGAGCGGCGCCGTCAACCGCCGAGACCCCCGCACCGACGGTGGCGGGGGTCTCAGCCTTCGGTCCTGAATCAGGAAGCGGAGACCCTGACTCCGTCGATCACCCAGTACCAGTCGTTGGAGCCCGTGTAGCGGAAACGGAAGCTGACGCTGGAGGCCCCGGAGGGGACGTTCACGGTCAGCGACTGCGGCTTGGAGACCACATCGGCCGTGTAGCTCTTGACCACCGCGGGCGTGCCGCCGTTGAAGGAGGCCAGGACCTGGGCGGTCTGGCTGCCCTCCTGCCGGTAGAAGGTGGTGAAGTCCAGCGTCACCTTCGTCTTGCCGCCGACGCTGTACGCCGGGGTCACGAGCGTGGAGTCGTAGCCGCCCGAGTTCGCCCTGTCGTCCCACTCGTCGGAGTCGGCGACCGCGAAGACGCCGCGCGAGCGGATGTTGAGCTCACGCCACTGGTCCCGCTGCGCCCGGGACCAGAACTCGTTGGTGGCGAAGGCCCAGCCGCGCCACTCGGTCACCCCGCCGGTGCCCATCGCGCTGTTGATCACGGACCAGCCGCTGGGCGCGGTGTGCGTGAAGCCGAGCACTCCGGCCGGGATACCGGTCTCGTCGACGCGCTGGCCCAGCTGGGACTGCAGCGTGTCGAAGGGGTCGGTCGAGCGTTCCTGAATGGGCTTGCCGTCCAGGCCCCAGGCAGGGTCGGGGGTGATTCCGAGCTGCTTGAAGACGGTGGCGGCGACATCGACGAGCCGGGTGTCCGCGGGCCGGGCGCCTGCGGCGATGCCGGGGCCCTGGGCGAGCACGAACGTACGCCGTTCTTCGATGGAGCTGCCTCCGTGGCCGCCTGAGTCGACATGCCCGTGGTCGGTGGCGACGATGACGGTCCAGCGCTCGGTGGCGTACGAGGGGCGGGCCTGGATCGCGGCCAGCAACCGGCCGAGATAGGCGTCCTGGACGTCGATGGCGTCGAGGTACTTCTGGCTCGCGGCGCCGTAGCTGTGGCCCATCTCGTCGGTCTCGCCGAAGTAGACGAACAGGACGTCCGGGTTCTGGTTGCGGAGGATGTCCTCGGTCTGGTCGGTGATGATCTTGTCGTTCACCGCGTAGTTGTTGTTGAACACGAGCTTGGCGTCGGCGCCGGGGGTGACGGTGCCATGGGTGTCGAGCTCGGGCCAGTCGACGGCGGCGAAGAGGGACAGTTCGGGCCTGATCTGGTTCAACCGGGCGAGAAATCCGGGGTACTTGGCGTAGTTCTTGCCGATGAAGGTGTTGTCCTTCACGCCGTGCTTGTCGGGCCAGACACCGGTGGAGATGGTCGACCAGCCGGGCCCGGACGAGGTCTGCGCCATGGGGTTGGCGTACAGCAGCGACATGCCGTATGTCCCGTTCGCCATCAGGGACTTGAGGGTCGGTGCCTTGGCGGCGTCGATCCTGTCGTAGCGCAGTCCGTCCATACCGACGAAGAGCACCTTGTCCTTGCTGGTGCCGTTCGGGAGGGTCGGGGCGGCCTGGGCGGCCTGAGCGGGGGTGGCGAGGGTGCCGGTGGCGGCGACCGCGGCGGTGGCGGCGCCGGCGGCGAGTACGGAGCGCCTGGATATGCCGTTGAGCGGCATCTGTTCCTCCGTCAGAGGGCTGAGGTTTGTCTGCGGGCAGAGCAACGCCCCCGGTTTCCCGGGGGCGTTGGTCCGTACCCGTTATCGTTCCGCGACAGTCAGTCCCGCAACAGAAGGCTTCCGGTGAACTCTTAGCTGCCGGTCGCGGACTTCCACGCGTCCACATAGGACTGGAGGTTGGTGTCGATGTCCTTCCAGTCCGGCTCGAAGACCTCGACGCCCTCGAGCAGCTTGGCGAGGTCGATGGCGTTGGCGTCGGTCGCCTTGACATCGCTGCGGGCCGAGAAGCCGCCGCCGATCGCGCTGACCTGCTTCTGCGCCTTCTCGGTCAGCATGAAGTCGAGGAGCTTCTTGCCGTTCTCGCTGTGCGGGGCCTTGTTGACCAGACCAGCCGCGTAGGGAAGCGCGAAGGTGGTGGGCTTGCCGCCCTCCTTCGCCGGGAACCAGATCGCGATGTTCGGCATGGACTTGGACTGTGCGAAGTTCATCTGCACATCGCCGTTGGCGACGAGGATCTCGCCCTTGTCGACCTTGGGCGCGAGCTTGGAGGTGGAGGAGGACGGGCCGACGTTGTTGGCCTGGAGCTTCTTCAGGTACGCCATCGCCGGCTCCTTGCCGCCGAAGTCGTGCATGGCCTTGATGACCACGGCGGTGCCGTCGCCCGCGACGCCGGGCGTGGAGTACTGGAGCTTGTCCTTGTACTTGCCGTCGAGGAGCTGCTCCCAGGTGGTGGGCGCCTGCGTCAGCTCCTTCTTGTTGTAGATGAAGCCGAAGTAGTTGTTGACGACCGAAGTCCACTTGCCGTCACCGGACTTGTCGGCGCCGTTGACCTTGTCGGCGCCCTTGGGCTCGTACGCCTGGAGCAGTCCCTTGGAGTCCGCCTGCTGGATGAAGGGCGGGAGGGTGACGATGACATCGGCCTGGGTGTTGGACTTCTCGCGGGCGGCGCGCTGCACCATCTCGCCCGAGCCGCCCTCCACGTACTTGACCTTGATGCCGGTCTCCTTCTCGAAGTCCTTGAAGACCTGGTCGTACCAGCCGTCGCCCTTCTCGCCCTTGAGGCCGTCGGCGCTGTAGACGGTGACGACCTTCTCTTCGGCGGCGGCCGAGCCGCCACAGGCAGTGAGGGAGGCGGCGAGTGCGAGGCTGCCGATCACGGCGGCGATCGGCTTGAGGTGGCTGTGCATGGCGTGTGCTTCTCCTAGCGGTAAGAGGCTTTGGTGCGTATGCGGGAGACGGCGAGCAGGACGAGGAGCGTCGTGCCCATCAGGACGACCGCGAGGGCCGATCCGGTGAAGAGGGACCCGCGGTCGGTGGCGGTGAAGATGAGCACCGGCAGCGGCATCCAGTCGGGCGGGTAGAGCATCATCGTGGCGCTCAGTTCGCCCATGGACAGGGCGAAGCAGAGCCCTGCGGCCGCGGTGAGCGACGGCAGCAGGAGTGGGAGTTTCACCCGGAACAGGACGTACGAGGGGCGGGCGCCGAGGCTCGCCGCCGCCTGCTCGTACATCGGGTCAAGACGGATGATGGCTGCGGCGACCGACTGGTAGGCGAACGCCGTGACAAGCACGGTGTGCGCCAGGATCACGATCCAGCGGGTGCCGTTGAGCAGCATCGGGGGCTTGGAGAAGGCGACGAGGATCGCCAGGCCGACGACGACGGAGGGGACGGCGACGGGCAGCACGAACAGCGCGTCGAGCACGCGCCGCCCGCGCTTTTTGAGCCCGGCGGCCGCGATGGCGGCCCAGCTCCCGACGGTGAGGGCGAGCAGGCTGGCCGTGACGGCGGTGACCAGGCTGGTGGTGAGGGCCTGGAGGGATTCACCGCGTACGGCAGCGCTGTAGTGCTCGGTCGTCGGCCCGGAGGGGAAGGCGCCGGACCAGTGCGTCGAGAAGGACGCGGCGACGATGACGAGCAGCGGCAGCGCGAAGAGCGGCAGGAACAGGACGAGGAAGAGCGCCCAGGTGGCCCATTTCCCCTTGCGGCTATGCACCAACACGGCGGCTGACCATTCGGTAGAGGCTGTAAAGACCCACGGAGATCGCGATGTTGACGACGGCGACGACGCAGGCGGCCGGATAGTCGGACTCGAGGATCGCCTTGCCGTAGACGAGCATCGGCAGGGTGGTCACACCCTTGGCCCCGGTGAACAGGACGATGCCGAACTCGTTGAGGCACATGACGAGTACGAGACTCCCGCCGGCGGCGAGCGCGGGCAGCGCCTCGGGCAGGATCACCCGCCGCACGATCCGCGCGGGCCGCGCCCCGAGCGAGGAGGCGACCTCCAGCTGGGCGGTGTCGAGCTGCGAGAAGGCGGCCAGGAGGGGGCGCATCACAAAGGGTGTGAAGTAGGTGATCTCCGCGAGGAGTACGCCCCAGGGGGTGGTGAGGAAGTGGAAGGGCCCCTCGGCCGCGCCGGTGACGTCCGTCCACAGTCCGTTGGCCATCCCCACGGTGCCGTAGACGAAGAGCAGCGCGAGCGTGATGAGGAAGGAGGGGAAGGAGAGGAAGACATCGATGAACTTGGCGACCGCCTTGCCACCCGGGAAGGGCACGAAGGCGATGATCAGCGCGAGGACGAACCCGAGGACGAGACACCCGACGGTGGCACCGACGGCGAGCCAGACGGTGGTGGCCAGGGCGTCGCGGAAGGCCTGGGAGCCGAAGACGTCGGAGTAGGCGCCGGGTGAGAGGGACTCCTGTACGACGAGCGCGAGGGGATACAGGAAGACGAGCGCCAGGACGGCGACGGGCGGAAGCACCCACAGGACCTTTGTGAGCCTGCGTTCCGCGAGGGCGCTGGGGGCACCTCCCGGGCCCGAAGGGCCCTGGGACAGTACGGGCACAACCCCCGCCGCCGGGGGCGCGCTACTCACCGCTCACCCCGCCCGCCAGCAACACCGCGTCCTCCGGCGCGAAGTGCACGGTGACCGCGTCCCCCAGCACCGGCGTGTCCCGCAGCTCGCGGACGTCCGCCTTGACGCGGTGCCCGTCCACATCCACGTACAACCGGTGCGTCGCACCCCGCCACTGGACCTCCGCGATCGTCCCGCGCAGCGCGTTCGGTCCGTCGCCGAGTCCGACGAGGTGCGGCCGTACGCACAAGGTGGCGGTCGTGCCGGACGGGACGCGGTCCGTGGACACCTTCAGCTCGGCCCCGCCGAAGGACACCGCCCCCGCGCCGACGGTCACCGGCAACAGATTCGCGTTGCCGACGAACGACGCCGTGAACTCCGTACGCGGCCGCCGGTACAGCTCCTGCGGCGTGCCGCAGTCCCGCAGCCGCGCCCTGTCCATCACCGCGATCCGGTCCGCGAGCGTAAGCGCCTCGACCTGGTCGTGCGTGACGTACAGGATCGAGACGTCCGGCAACTCCCGGTGCAGCCGGGCAAGTTCCGCCAGCATCCCGGACCTGAGCTGCGCGTCCAGTGCCGACAGCGGCTCGTCGAGGAGCAGTACGCCGGGCCGGATCGCCAGCGCCCGCGCGATCGCGACGCGCTGCTGCTGACCGCCGGAGAGCTCGCGCGGATAGCGCTGCGCGTACGCCGCCATCCCGGTCATCTCCAGGGCCTCGGCGACCCGCGCCGGTATCTCTCGCTTCGGTGCCTTCTGCGCCTTGAGGCCGAAGGCCACGTTCTCCGCGACCCGCATGTGCGGGAAGAGGGCGTACTGCTGGACGACCATCCCGATCCCCCGCCGGTACGGCGGCAGTCCGGTGACATCGCGGTCGCCGATGAACACCCGCCCGGAGACGGGCCGCACGAATCCGGCGACGGCCCGCAGCGCCGTGGTCTTGCCCGAGCCCGAGGGCCCGAGCAGCGCCATGACCTCGCCCGGCTCGACGGTGAGGTCGAGCGAGTCGAGCACGAGGTTCTTCCCGTACGCGACCGAGAGGTTCTCGAAGCGGATGCCGCTGGTCATCGGTCTGCCCCGGCCAGGAGCTCCGGCAACTCGGCGACGGATCCGAGCACATGGGTCGCGCCGTGCGTCTGCAGCTGCTCCATGTCGTGCGCGCCGGTGAGCACGCCGGCGACGATGCCCGCGCCGGACCGTACGCCGCTGAGCATGTCGTACGAGGTGTCCCCCACGACCGCGATCTGCCGGACGCCGTCCACCGCGCCGGTGCGCAGGAAGGCGGCGAGCACCATGTCGGGGTAGGGGCGGCCGCGGCCGCCCGCGTCGGCCGGGCAGAGAGTGAGTTCGACCAGGCCCTGCCAGCCGAGCGCGGCCAGGATCGCGTCCTGCGTGGTGCGGGCGAAACCGGTGGTCAGGACGACCGTGCGCCCCTGGTCGCGCAGGTGCTCGATCGCCTCCCGCGCGCCGGGAATCGGCGCGATGCGTCCGCCGTCGACGAGTGCGCCGTACGCCTCCTCGAACGCGGCGTTCGCGGCCTGCGCCTTCGTCTCGTCTCCGAAGAGGTGCCGGAAGACGGAGATCTTCGACTCGCCCATCGTCGCGCGGACGTAGTCGATCATCGTGGCGGGATCCGCGCCGAGCCGCTCGGCGGCGGCGCTGAAGGCCTGCTCGACGAGGCCTCCGTCGGCGACGGTGGTGCCCGCCATGTCCAGTACGACGAGGTTCATCTCGTTCAACTTCTTCACCAGCCCAGTTCGTTCGCGGTCTTTTCGGCAATGGCGGGCGAGCAGGTCATGCCGCGCCCGCCCGGCCCTGTCACCAGCCACACTCCGTCGCGCACCTGCTGCCGGTGGACGACGCGGCTGGTGTCGGTGCACTGCGCGTACACCCCCGCCCAGCGGCGGCGGATCCTCGGCAGCGGCCTGCCGAGGAAGGACTCGACGACCTCGGTGAGGTGCTCGTACGGGTCCTCGATCGTGTCGAAGGCGAAGGGATGCTCGTATTCGTGGGTGTCGCCGATGGTCAGCCCGCCGTCGCGGCGCTGCACCATCAGCAGCTGCATCTTGTGTGCGGCGGCGGTCGGCGTCTGGTCCTGTCCGGCGTTGAGCGCGTCCAGGGCCTCGCTCGCGTAGGCCGGGTAGTAGCGGAAACTGTCGGCGTCGGCGACCGAGGTGGTCAGCGGCTCGCCGAGCGGGTCGGTCTGCATCATCTGCAGGCGCACCCGGCGCACGGGCAGGTCGGGGACGAGCTCGCGGACGAGACCGGAGAGCGCCGCGCCCGGGCACAGGACGACGGCGTCGCCGGTGTGTACGTCGCCGTGGTCGTCGCGGACGGATCCGTCACCGAGCACGTCGCGGACCTCGCGCCCGCCGAGGTAGGTGTAGCGGCCGGAGGCCAGCAGCGCCTCCTTCAGGGCAAGTTGGGCGGGCCGGGGCTCGACGGCCGCGTCCCGCTCGCACCACAGGGCGGCGGTGAAGGAGCCGCGCAGGGCGGGGTTGATCCGGCGCGCCTCGTCGGCGGTGACGAGCTTGTAGCCGCGGGCCGGGGCGTCGGGCCGCGCGACGGCGGCCTCGGCGACGGCCAGCTCCAGGTCGCTGCGTACCGGAGTGAGCGAGCCGATGGCCCGGAAGCCGAGCCCGGGCACGCGGGCCCCGATGGACTCCCACAGCTCACGGGCGCGCAGGGCGGTTTCGAGCTCCTCGCCGCCCGCGCGGCCGCTGACCCATATCTGGCCGAAATTGCGCAGGCTCGCGCCTCGTGCCTCGCTCTCGCGCTCGATCTGTACGACCTCGTGGCCGCGTTCCACTGCGTGCCAGGCGTGCATGGTTCCCACCACGCCGGCTCCTACGACGATGACTCTCACGACGCCAAAGCTCCTCGGGGTTGGTGTCCCGTACGGGGCCGGTCGGCAACGGGACGGTGAACGGGCCCTCAATCTTGGCCTAGACCCGTTACCGTCTCGTTATCCGCGCGAGGTGTCCAGAGGGCGCAGAGAAATCGCGTCAGCTCAGTTCTGCCGGCCCAGATGGGCCGTGAAGCTGAAGCGGTCGCCGCGGTAGAGGGTGCGGACCCGCTCCAGCGGGCTGCCCGCCGTGTCCCGCGAGAGGCGGTGGATCAGCAGCATCGGCAGGGCAGGGGGCGTGCCGATCAGCAGCGCCTCGCGCGGGGTCGCGAGCACCGTCTCGATCCGCTCGTCCGCGTCGCCGAAGGAGATCCCGAGCCGCTCGCGCAGATAGGCGTAGAAGGAGGAGTCGGGGTCGAAGTCGGCGTCCAGGCGCGGCGCTCGGGCCACGGAGACGTACGTACTCTCCAGGCCGACGCGTTCGTCGTCGGCGAGCAGCACCCGCTCCATGTGCCATACGGGCTCGCCGCGGGCCACGCCGATGTCGGCGGCGAGCGCGTCGTTGCAGGGGAAGCGGTCGAGGCTGATGAGCGTACGGCCGGGGGTGCGTCCCTGGCGGCGTACGCCCTCGGTGTAGCTGGCGAGCGAGAGCGGCTGCTCCAGCTTGGCGCCCGCGACGACCGTGCCGCGGCCCTGGCGGCGCAGCCGGCCCTCCAGCAGGAGTTCGCGCAGTGCCTGACGCACCGTCTCGCGCGAGACCTCGTACCGTACGGCGAGTTCACGCTCCGTCGGCAGCAGTCCTCCCTCGCCCAACTCCTCGATCAGGAGGGAGATATGGGCCTTGACGGCGTAGTACTTGGGGATGCGTCCGTGCTCCGGGATGCCGGAGCGGACAGGGGCGCCGGGCGCCTGGTCGTTCGGGTAGTCCACCAGGGGATGTTCGCAGACGTATGTGAACGATCAGCGGCGGCCCGCACGCCTCCGGCGCTGCGCGAGCACGAGCATCCCGGTGGCGAGCAGGACCGCGCCGAGGGCCGCGCCGTGGCGGAGGAGGGTGCCGGTGCCGGTGGTGGCGAGTTCGTCGACGGTGTCGGCCGCGGCGGTGCCGCCGCCGTCGAGGACGGCGAAGCGGTAGTCGCCGGACTCCCCGACCCAGTCGCCGTCGTCGCCCTGGCGCTGGACGACCGCGGCGTTGACCGTGACCTGGTTGGGCGGGGTGTCGGCGGCCAGGGCGAGGCGGACCTTGACGGTGACCGACTTGTGGGCGGGGACGACGAAGCCGGGGAATCCGCCGTCGAAGGCGCCGACGATCTCGTCCTCGGCGGTCGTCTCCAGGGTCACGGGGCGCCAGCGGGCCGCCGCGGCGTCGTAGAACTCCAGCGCGAGGCGGGCGGGCGTGAGTCCCGGGTCGCGGGCGGTGAGGACGATCACCGGGTGGATGTTGCCGCACCTCTCGCCGGTGGTGTTGGCGAGGTCCACGGACCACTCCTTGAAGCCGCCGCCGGGGTGGTGAACGGCGGGACCGCCGTGGATACGGGTGTCGATGGGGAAGTCGGGGTCGGACACCGTGCCGCAGGTGGGCAGCTGGTCGCCGGGGCGTCCGGGAAGCGGCGGTGCGGCGGGCCCCGCGAGGGTCTCGGCGGCAGCGCGGGCGGTCACGGCTGCGGCTGTCGCGGCCGCGCCGGTGAGCACCGCGGGCGCGATGGTGGCCGCGGTGACTCCGACGGCGAGGGCATTGCGCAGTCGCATGGGGGACCTTTGCTGCTCGGCTGCGTACGAACCCCGGGGGGACACCCGGTCATGCAGCCAGACCCTTCCACGCGCGCGCGGCGCTGACCGGTCGCCACGTCCGGGCAGGTCCGATCAGCCGCGCAGATCCGCCCTATCAGCCTATTTTCGGTGCGGTAACAGCCACCTCGGCCCGCCCGAAGAGGGGGGCAAGGACCAGTTGCGCGGCGCCTTCGGCGACGACGTGCGCGCCCCCTTCGGCGAGGGCCACCGGGACGCGGACCCGCTCGCCGACACCGCGTACGAACGGTTCGGCGTCGGCGGCCACGACCCGGCCGCCGAGCAGTACGCGGTCGATGTCGAGGAGTTCGACGAGATTGGCGGCACCGATCCCCAGCACCCCCGCGGCCCGGTCCAGATCCCCGAGGCCGACGGCTTCGAGGCACAGCGCCTCGATGCACCCGCGCCTGCCGCACTCGCACTGCGGCCCGTCGAGATGAATGACCTGATGCCCGAACTCCCCCGCCCCGGTGCGCGCGCCCCGGTACAGCGCCCCGCCGAGGACGAGCCCGGCGCCGAGCCCGGTCCCGAGGTGGAGATACGCGAACGACTCCCCGGCTCCCCGAAGGGCGAGCCCGAGGGCGGCGGCATTGGTGTCCTTGTCGAGTACGACGGCGTGCCCGAGCCGAACGGCGAGGGCATCCCGGAGAGGGAAGCCGTCCCACTGGGGAAACCCGGTGACGCGACGGGCGATACCGGTGGCGTGATCGAGGGGCCCGGGCATGGCGACGCCGACCCCGAGGACGCGCCCGCCGGCCGTGGACAGCGCCTCCACCTCGCCCGCCACCCGCTCCATGACCGCTTTGGCCCCCGAGCCAAGGTCGAGAGAAGCGGTGCGCACCGCGACCGGGGCGCCCGACAGGTCCAGCAGGACGGCCGTCAGTTCGTCGCGGTCCAGGTGCAGGCCCACCGCGTGTCCCGCCGAGGGGACCAGGCGCAGCACCGTGCCGGGTCTGCCGCCGGTGGACGCGCGGCGGCCCGCCTCCGCCGCCAGGCCCTCCTCCCGCAGCCGCGCGGTGATCTTGCTGACCGCCTGCGGTGTCAGCCCGGTGCGCCCGGCCAGCTCCATGCGGCTGATGCCGCTCTCACCGGCCGTACGCAGCAGATCGAGCACCCGGGCCGCGTTGTGGCTGCGCAGCGCGGGCAGATTCACTCCGTTGATGGTTCGGTTCATGGGCTTCACGGATCCCATTGTCCTCTGCGCTTGCACTTTGGCAACACCGTTGCTTAAGTGGAAGACATGACTGGCACCGGCACCCGCACTCCCCTTCGCGTCGGCCTCGTCGGGTACGGCCTGGCGGGCTCCGTCTTCCACGCCCCGCTGATCGCCGCTACCGAGGGCCTCGCCCTCGACACGATCGTCACCTCGAACCCGGAGCGCCGGCAGCAGGCCCTGGCCGTGTTCCCCGGCGTACGCTTCGCGGCCTCGCCCGACGAGCTGTGGGAGCGCGCGGACGAGCTCGAACTGATCGCGATCGCCTCCCCCAACAAGACCCACGTCCCGATCGCCACCGCCGCCCTCAAGGCCGGTCTCCCGGTCGTCGTCGACAAGCCGGTCGCCGGCACCGCCGCCGAGGCGCGTGAGCTCGCCGCCCTCGCCGAGGAGCGCGGCCTGCTGCTCTCCGTCTTCCAGAACCGCCGCTGGGACAACGACTTCCTGACACTGGTGCAGCTGATCGCGGCCGGCGAACTCGGCGACGTACAGCGCTTCGAGTCCCGCTTCGAGCGCTGGCGGCCCGAACTCAAGGGCGGCTGGCGCGAGTCGGGCGACCCTCAGGAGATCGGCGGCCTGCTGTACGACCTGGGCAGCCATGTAGTCGACCAGGCGCTGACCCTGTTCGGCCCGGTCGAGCGCGTGTACGCCGAGGCGGACATGCGCCGCCACGGCGCCAGGACCGACGACGACACCTTCCTCGCGCTCACGCACACGAGCGGTGTCCGCTCGCACCTGTACATGAGCGCCACGACCGCACAGCTCGGCCCCCGCTTCCGGGTACTCGGCTCGAAGGCCGGATACGTGAAGTACGGCCTCGACCCGCAGGAGGCGGCCCTGCGCGACGGCGCTCGCCCGACCGGGGACAAGGACGCATGGGGCGTCGAGCCGGAGTCCCAGTGGGGCCGGATCGGCGCGGGCGACGGCGGCCGCCCGGTCGAGTCGGCCCCGGGCGACTACCCCGCGTACTACGCCGCGATCGCCGCCGCCCTGCGCGACGGCACACCCCCGCCGGTCACCGCCCAGGAGGCGGCGGACGCGCTGGACGTGCTGGAGGCCGCACGCCGCTCCGCCCGCGAGGGAATCACCGTGGAGGTCCCGGCATGACCCTTCCCACTCCCGCCCCGCTCACCGTCGAGGAGATCGAGGCCCAGGAACGCAAGCTGGCGCTGCGCCGCTTCACCCACGACGACGCCTGGGCGCTCGGCAGCCTGCTGGTCGAAATGGCCCATCTGCGCGAGGCCCCGGTCGCGATCGACATCCGCCGCGGGACACAGCAGCTCTTCCACTGTGCGCTGCCGGGGTCGAGCGCCGACAACGACGCGTGGATCGACCGCAAGCGCCGGGTCGTCGAGCGCTACGGCGAGAGCTCGTTCCTCGTCGGCGCCCGCCACCGCGCGAAGGGCACGACCTTCGAGGACTCCTCGCGCCTCGACCCGAACCTGTACGCGGCCCACGGCGGCTCGTTCCCGATCACCGTCGAGGGCGCGGGCGTCGTCGGCACGGTCACGGTTTCGGGCCTGCCGCAGGCCGAGGATCACGCCATGGTGGTCGAGGCGCTGGAGCGCTTCATCTCGGCCCACCGAGGCGGTCACTGACTCCGGCGCGGGGATACGGGACCGGTCCCGAACCCCGCGCCGGGCCATAACTGCGGGTTACGCGTCCTTGAGCTCCTGGCGCTGCCGCCCGAGCCCGTCGATCTCCAGCTCCACCACGTCGCCCGCCCGCAGGAACGGCTTCGGCTCCGGCTGGCCGAGTGCCACACCCGCCGGCGTCCCCGTGTTGATGACGTCGCCGGGGTACAGGGTCATGAACTGGCTCACGTAGCGCACGACCTCGGCCACCGGGAAGATCTGGTCCGCGGTGGAGCCGTTCTGCTTGAGCTCGCCGTTGACCCACAGCTTCAGGCTCAGCGCCTGCGGGTCGGGGACCTCGTCCGCCGTCACGAGCCAGGGGCCCAGCGGGTTGAACGTCTCGCAGTTCTTGCCCTTGTCCCAGGTGCCGCCGCGCTCGATCTGGAACTCGCGTTCCGAGACGTCGTGCGCGACCGTGTACCCGGCGACGTACGACAGCGGGTCCTCGTCGTCCTCGATGTAGCGCGCCGTGCGCCCGATCACCACCGCGAGCTCGACCTCCCAGTCGGTCTTGCGGCTGCGGCGCGGCACCAGCACGGTGTCGTTCGGCCCGACCACCGTGTCGGCGGCCTTGAAGAAGACGACCGGCTCGGCCGGGACGTCCGCGCCCGTCTCGGCGGCATGGTCGTGGTAGTTCAGCCCGATGCACACGACCTTGCCGACACGGGCGACCGGCGCACCGGTCCGCAGGCCGTCGGCCTCAAGGACGGGCAGCTCGCCCGCGTCCGCCGCGGCCCGTATCCGGGCGAGGGCGGACGCGTCGGCGAGCAGCTCTCCGTCGATGTCCGCGACAAGGCCGGACAGGTCCCGCAGGGTCGTACCGTCCTGGTCGAGCAGGGCCGGTCGCTCGGCTCCCGCAGTGCCGACACGCAGCAGCTTCATGGTCAATCTCCCCTGGTCGAGTGCGAGCCCCGACGATGGGTAGCGGCCATCGGGAGGATCTGAGGATTGGCTGATCCTCCAAGACAGCCGACCACTCCGCAATACCCCGTTCACAACCTGGACCCTTACGCGGCGGTAGCAAGCGCGCCGGCGACAGGCATGTCCCGGTAGAGGAACGCCCGCTCGACAGCGGTCCAGGTGGTGCTGGTGACGATGTAGAGCGCGGCGGCCAGCGGCACCCACGCCACGGTCAGCAGCGTGAAGAAGGAGAGCAGCGGCATGACCTTCGTCATCGCGCTCATCGCCCCCATGCCGGGCAGCTGCTGGTCGGCAACCAGGGGCGCGGCCGCCATCTGCTGCTTCGTACGCCGGTAGTTGTACGTCGCCACGGCGGCGACGATCGTGAAGAGCACGAGGTACACCAGCCCGGCCCCGCCCAAGACCCCGCCGTGCGCGAGGGCGTCGGACCAGCGGTCACCGAGGGGCGCGGCGAAGAGGGTGTGCGAGAGCAGGCCGTTCGGCTCGCCGCCGATCCGCGCGCTGGAGAACAGGTGATACATGAGAAAGAAGGCGGGCACCTGCAGCAGGCTCGGCAGAAGGCCGGACAGGGGCGAGACCTTCTCCTTGGCGTGCAGCTCCAGGAGCGCCTTCTGCATACGGTCCGGGTTCTTGGCGTGCTTCTTGCGCAGCTCGGCGATCTGCGGCGAGAGCCTGGCCTTGGCCTTCTGCCCGCGGGCGGCAGCCCGCGAGAGGGGATGCACGGCGAGCCGTACGAGCGCGGTGAACAGGACGATCGCGGCGGCGGTGGCGGACGCGTGGAACAGCGGCTGCAGCAGGTCGGCGAGTTGTGCGACCAGGCTGGCGAAAACGGACATGGGTGAGCCCTCCGAGGGTCTCGTCGTGCCGGGATGAGGACATACGTCGGCATGACGCCCGCGAAGGGTGTGTACGAGTGGGTTTCCCTACGCGGCCGTCAGGAGGGCACGGCCGGGCGCTCGGGGCCTGGTCCGCCCCTTCGCGTCGGGATCACGCTGGGGCAGGAAGGCGGTGCGCTGCTCGCGGTCGCGGATGGCGGTGCGGACCCGGGTGCGGGGCACGACGGGCGCACAGCGCGCCGTGATGACGGCGCAGACGACGAGCGCGGAACCGGCGGCAGCGGTGGCGGTCGCGGCGAGCGCGAGCGCGGCGGAGAGGCTGCCGCCGTCGATGAGGAAGACCTCGACGAGGAGGAACAGCAGGAGCGCGGCGGGCCGAACCGACTGCAGCAGCCGACGCTGTCCCATGCCCACTCCCCCTCTCAGATCGTTCGGATCGGTCCTCTGACCCTTCAGCCGTTATACACGACGGCTGCTAGCTCTGGCGGGGCCGCACGGACTTCAGCTTCCCCCAGACGACGAGCCGGTAGGTGGAGGTGAACTCGGGCGTGCAGGTGGTGAGGGTGAGGTAGTAGCCGGGCTCGCTGTATCCGGCGGAGGGCTTCACGATGCTGCGCGGGACGCGGGCGATCACTCCCGTGTCGCGGGGCGAGGTCTGCGCCAGCGAGGCGTCGACCACGTAGAGGTACACCCCCTGGCGCGTCTCGACCTGGACCTGGTCACCGTCGCGGAGCCGGTTGATGTGGCGGAAGGGCTCGCCGTGGGTGTTGCGATGCCCGGCGACGGCGAAGTTCCCGGCCTCGCCGGGCTGGGCGGTTCCGGGGTAGTGCCCGATGTACCCCTTGTCGAGGACTCCCCGCTTGGCGATGCCCTGGGCGACGGGGGCGATGACGCCGAGGCGGGGGATGCGGAGGACGGCGTAGGCCTGGTCCCAGCGGGGTCTCGGCCGGGTGGACGGCCCGGGGTCGGTGCTTCCAGGCTCACTCGACGCAGCAGCTTCGGGCTCCCCGCTTCCTCCCGGAATATCCCCTTCCTCACTGTCCTCACCTGCTGGGCTGCCCCACTCCTGCTCCAGGGCACGGACCTTGTGCTCGGCGCCTTCGCGGGCCTGCCGGTTGGTCCACCACAGCTGGTGCACGACGAGGAGGAGCACGACGACCCCGAGGGTGACGGCGACCTCGGCACCCGCCCACAGCCCACGGGCGAGCATGGCCCGCCGCCGCGAGCCGCGCCCCTGCACGACGACCGCCATCCGCTCCCGCACGGGCGCACGATAGGTGCTGACCGCCGAAGTCACCAGATCCGTACGCCGGTTCCCATCAGCCCTCTCGTATGGGCTTCATCCCGCCGAACCGCCGTACAGCAGTACGGTGTCCACCATGCGCCCCGACACGCCTGCCGATCACATCGCCGAAGCCGAGCGCCTGCTGCGTACCGCCGCGCAGTACCCCGAGGACGACGAGCAACTGCTCCTCCAAGCCGCGGCCCACCTTGAGCTGGCAGGCGACCGCGAACGCGCCTCCACCCTCTACGACAGCCTCCTCGCGACGGACTCCGAACACACCCTGCTGATCAAGGCCCTCCAGGCCGCGAACCTGTGGGAGTACGGCCACGAGGCCGAGGCCCGCGCCCTGATCAACGGCATCCGCACGGCGGCCCCGGCGGACGCGGCACCCTGGGAGATCATCGCGGAGACGCTGGAGTCCCACGACGAGCTCGAGGCGTCCCACGACTGCTTCACCACGGCCCTGGACCTGCTGCTCCCCGCGGACGACGACGAGGTCCCCTACGCCACCCAGTCCCTCTTGGCCGGCCGCCACCGCGTCCGCCGCCTCCTGGGCCTCCCCCACGACGACCGCGACGCCCTGGCGGACCGGGTCCACCCGGGAGACATCTCCCTGGACGAACTCCACGACCCGAAGCGCCTGTGGGCCCTGGGCTCCGACAACCCGGCCGAACTCCAGGCAGAAATCGCCCGCCTCCGCTCCGAACTCGGCTCCTACCGCTCGGCGTTGTCCCGCCCCTTCCCGGTGGCGGTCCTCCACTGGCCGGAACCGGAACTGGACGAACTGCTCGCGGCCTACCCCGAGTTGGAACGCGAATACCCGACCCACGAGGCCCACCTGACGGACCTCGAAGCGTCCTTGCGGGACCTGTCGGCCACGGGCACGGGCAACCTGGGCATCGTGACGGGCACGGTCCCGTCGTACGAGGCCTTCGCAGCCTCGGAACAGTCCTCCCCTTCGAACGCGGACCTGCTCCCGCAGTACGCGACAACGCTGGCGGCACGGGGCCGGGCGGTGGCGTGGCCCCCGGCGAGGGGGGCGGCGTGCTGGTGCGGGTCGGGGCGTGTGTACCGGGACTGCCACGGGGGGCCGAATCAGCCGTGAGGCTCTCGACTGCCTGTTGACCTGGGCGCCTCCCGCACTGCGCCCTGCGCCTCGCGCTCTGTTGAGCCGTCTTTGCCTGCACGCGCTCAACGCGCGCCGACGCCGTTCAGGGACTTCGATGTGTCGGGCACACCTGCGAGGTCCACAAGTCCCAAAAAGTGACGTTGAGGCATCCCCAGTAGTCCTCAGAAGGAGCCGTGAGTGACCCTGTTCGACCCGCCAGGACCTGCACCTGGCGTCTGCGATGATCCTCAACTCATGTTGGTTCACCAGTACTTGATAGCGCTCGACCCGGACGGCCAGCGCTTCGGCCAGGTCCTCCGGGACACCATTGATCAATTGCTCGACGGGGAGCACACAGGACGCTTCGACTGGAACGACCTTCACAAGACCGAAAAGACGCACGCGGGCACGCTGGTAGAGATCAATCTGCTGCGGGAGTTCGACTTCCTCAGCGGGCAGGACATGGACTACCTGATCGAAGGCATTGAGGTGGACTGCAAGTTCTCTCAGAAGGAATTCGGCTGGATGATCCCACCGGAGGCCTTGGATGAGATCTGCCTCGTCGTCTGGGCGGACGACCACCAGGGTCTCTGGAGCGCCGGCTTGTTCCGCGCGGATCGCAAGAGACTGACAACGAGCGGGAACATCACCAAGAAAGGCAATCGCGATGGGAAGTTCAGGCTCACGCAAGCCCACCGGTCGATGATCACGTGGCTCTGGCGCAGAGAGCCGCTGAAGGAAAATCTTCTGCTACATCTGGATTCAGATATACGAGATGCGATCCTCGCGCCTACATCAGGGCAGCGGCGGATCAACGAGCTATTCCGGCGCGTCCAGCGACGCCGGATTGATCGCAATGTCGTGAGAACTCTGGGCCAGCAGCACGATTACATGGCTCGTGTCCGCGACGACAAGAGCGGAACGCGATCGCGGCCAGCCCTCCGGCAGGAGGGCATCATCATTCCCGGGGACTCTGCGAACCACCGAGCCGTAGCTCAGGCACTGGGGGGACCTATCCCAGAGAAAGGCGAGTTCGTCAGTTTCCAGGTCGCACGGGCCCAGCCTCATCATGTCGACCGCCCATCTGTTGAGCTTGATGGTTGCCATTGGGTCGCAGTAGGCGATGGGGAGAGCGTGGACGTTCCCGCCCCAAAGCTCCCATCCCGCTAGCGCCGACCGGCGAGACTGACACACAGCCTGTACTCACCTCGAAGTCGTCCCTCGCCATGACACATCAGCCTAGATGGCCTGCCGGACGCTGGATGGCCTGGTCGCTCGCGCACGTGCGATCTTCTCCTGCGAAGCCACAAGCCATACGGTAAGTGGATCATCCACTTCACCGATCCCCCTTCTACACACAGGAGTTGACCAGTGGACGGCCCGGACGGCGAGTACCCGCTGATCAGGCAGTACCGGGACTGGATTCAGAACAGCCCGTCCGAGGACGGACCTGACCGGGAACAGTTCTTCAGGCAGGGGACCGTCGTACTTGACACAAACGTGCTGCTGAGCCTTTACGAATACACACCTGCTGCCCGTGAGCAGGTCATGGGAGCCCTGCGGAGTGTGCAGCATCGGTTGTGGCTCCCACATCAGGTCGGGCTCGAGTTTGTCCAGAACCGCCATCGCATCATCATCGGCAGGAAGAAGGCCCTGGAAGATGCCTCCAAAGCTCTCCAGAAGAAGCTCGGAGAGGCACGCACGGCGATTGTGGACGCGCGGAAGCTTGTCCAAGACTTGTTGATCAAGTATGCACAGGACGCCACGGCCAAGGAAGCACTTGAATCTGAGATCTCCGATGAGGCCGTTAAGGCGCTGCATGGTGAGTGGAGCAAAGCCCTCGGCAATCACGTCCAAAGGCTCAAGGAGTACGACCTTGCCATTTCATCCGTGAACAGGGGTGACCCCGTACTCTCCCAAGTGGCTGCACTATTCGGCGACAAGATCGCCGAGCCACCCGATCCTGCCGAGCTCCGGCGGCGCGTTGATGAAGCCTCGTCGTACAGGTTCCCTAACCGCATCCCGCCAGGCTTCGCTGACGAAGGAAAAGGGACACCACTCTCCTCGTCCGGTGACTTCCTCCTCTGGGAGGAGACGATCGGACATATGGCGGACTCGCCAGAGCGCTCCCATTTGCTATTCGTCTCCAATGACACGAAGGACGACTGGTACCAGCCAGCCGGCAACGGCTTGAGTTCCCGTCCTTGGCCTTCTCTGGCAAGCGAGTTGAGGACGCGCACGGGGGCCGAACTGCGGATCGAGACACCAGGTGAGTTCTACCGGGGCGTGAACCGCTTTCTGGACGCGGAGATCGCCGACGAGACCTATGCAGAGATCGACCGCGCAGCCAAGCATCTCGTCGAGGTTGTGATCTCAGAGCAGGAAGCCGTCCATGTTCAGCCAGGGCAAGAACTTATCGCAGCGGCATTCGATGCTGCAGTCCTGGATGAATCCCTTCTGGACAACATCAATGACGCGGCTTCTCGCCTGCTGTTCACCTGGTGGCTGATCGGCGTCACCGCACAGCTGGACCGGCGCCCGCGCTTCGACGACGAACCAGACGTGGCCGTAGCACCGGCGACTCGCTCGGCGATACAGCCGGCTCCTACGTGGCTGCCCGGACGCCGTCTCCACCTGGGTGAATGGCCCTACCGGAGTTCATCGTGGATAGCGCCTTGGTTTGCTCAGACCGTCACAAGTGCGTCGCGCCACGACAGGCAAATCCTTCAGCAGCTTGCCGCCCGACAGCTGGACTTCGAGCGGACAGACGATCAATAGCCAGAGCCGTGAACCACGCCCACCTGAAGAACGGAGTCACCCCGTGACCAGTCAGCAGTCGCCTGAGGATCTGTGGCGCCAGCTCCAGCCGGACGCACGGCATGCCTTGAAGAACCTCCTTTCGGAGATTGCAGATCAAGTGAATCCAGACCCTGGGAACCCTCAGTCGCTGTTCGAGGCTTACACGTACGCCAAGGACATCACCGCGCGAGCTATACAGTCCCGAATGCTGATGCACCTGCCGCCTGAGAACCAGAAGTTCCGGGCACTGCATACAGAAATTCAGAAAGAGATGACTGCTCGTTATGTAGACATCGTTCCGGCGAATCTTCTCAAGAGTCCATATGGCAGCAAGACTCACGAGCGCCTCTTCTCCTTACTTCTAGAGAACTTGGCGCAACCGGTACCTTCAGCAATGCTGCGCATTGTGACTGCAGACGATGTGCACACCGAGCGGAGAGCCCGCGAGCTGCGCGAGCTCGGATTCGACCTCGCTTGGTACGAGCTGGAAGGAATCAATGTCTACGAACTGCGTTCTCTCGAAATAGACTTCGCCATGATTCCCGCTATAGTGAGAAACAAGGTCCGACAGAGCAAGGCACTCACCACGGGTGAAAAGCAGCGGATTCTCGAGAGGGCGGGCATTCCAAAGGATGGGTAGCAGCAGTGGCAGCGACTGGGACCCGCCGCCAGGTTCCTGGGCCTCTTCGGCTGCCCGTCGCCGGAACATGCAGGCCATCCGCAGCCGGGACACGGCGCCTGAGCGTTTGATCCGACGACTCGTTCACGCGCAAGGTCTGCGCTATCGGGTAGCGGCCAGGCCGCTACCCGATCTTCGCCGGACGGCTGACATGGTCTTCCGCCCATCGAAGGTCGCGGTCTTCATCGACGGCTGTTACTGGCACGGTTGCCCCGAGCACTACGTCCCGCCCAAGACCAACCCCAGCTACTGGTCGGGCAAGGTCACGCGCAATATGGCCCGTGACCTCGACACTGACCAGCGCCTCCGCGCGGCCGGGTGGACCGTGCTCCGATTCTGGGAGCACGAGTCACCCGACGACTGCGCCCTCACGATCGCTGCGACGGTCAGTCGGCTCCGGAATGACGGGGGCTGACAGATCGGCCATGCTAAAGAGCTCTCCGCTGTTCAGCTCCCCGACCTTGGCTCGCTCCTGCCGCACCGGCGCCTTGACCCCGGCCTTCATGGCCGCCTCGAGTGCTTCCCTGATTTGCTCGCCCACCGCCTGAGCGACCGGCGGCGGGAAGGCGTTCCCCACCTGCCGGTACGCTGCGGTCTTCTTGCCCGTGAATTCCCATTCCTTCGGGAATCCCTGGATAAGTGCCGCCTGGGTCACCGTGAGCTTAGGGCCCGCAGCCGCAAAGAGATCACGCTCCTTGCTCTTCAGGCGCTCCATGTCCTCCGGCTTGTTCGCAACACCGAGCCCGCACACACCCAGGTGTTCCCAGGCCTTCTTGGCCCGGGTCGGGCCGAGGTCCGCGCCGCCATGCTTCTTTGAGCCACCGACGAGTGTGGGGGCAACGCCTCTCGACGCCATCTCCAGCCACCGCTCAAGCCTCTCGTCGGCCCGCGGGTCGTCGACGTCCTTAAAGCGTTCGCGCATGGAGTCCTCCAGCGCCGCTGCGACTGTCACTAGGGGGAGCGCCTTCGGCTTCCGAGTCGGAAAGAACGGAACGAACGCCTTCTTCATCGCCACCAGGATGGCGCGCGGACGGAGCTGCGGGACCCCATAGTCCTTGGCTTCCAGGACGTCCCAGTAGCACTTCCCGTAGCCCAGGGACTCGAGTTCCCCCAGGATCGACCTGCGATACTCGCGGAACTTCTCCTCAGGCTCCAGCAGCCCCCGGACGTTCTCGATCATTACGACCTTGGGCTCCAGCTCTTCGACGAGATTGAGCATCGTCGGGAACAGGTCCCGCTCATCGTCCGGCCCCAGCTGCTTCCCCGCGACGCTGAACGGCGGGCATGGGACCCCGCCGGCCAACAGGTCCAGATCTCCAGGATCCAACCGCAGTCTCGTTCTCAGCTCCTCCGGGGCGAGCTCAGTGAGGTCAGCCTGAATCACCTCACAGTCCCCCCATTCGGCGTTGCCCTGCACGTTCTCCTGGAGCGTGGCTACCGCATTGGGGTCGATCTCGATCAGCGCGAGATGCTTGAACAGCGCCTTATGCAGGCCTAGCGCCTGCCCACCCGCCCCGGCGCAAATCTCAACCGAGGAGAACTTCCTCTCAGTGCCGGTCATGCACCCTCCTTCCAGACGTGCCCGACTGGTGCCGATTGGCACCAGTCATCACTGAGGGTGACAGACCCCACTGACAACGCGACCGCCTCCAAGTTTGCGTCACACATCATCGCGCCCCGACCGTCCCGCACGTGACAGCGGACACGCCTACGATATTGCCCGCGACGCGTGGGCCTGCATGGCCCCTTGACCAGCCGCTGCCAGCCTGTACGCAGGCACTGCAACAGCCGTCGAGCACTCCGTGTGGCGATCGCTCGCGATGGACCGCAGAATCGCGCACGTCGAGAAACTCGGGCAGCCCAGTATCCCGTCGTGGCGAGACCACGCTGGGCGGTCGGGAATTCCGGTGGCACCGCACTTGCCGCGAGGCCCGCTCCGGAGACCCCTGGCTCACCCCTGCAGTCCTGGAGGCTGAGACAGCACCACCCGCTCCGGCCAGCTGGGCGGACCCGGCCACCACCTGGGTGTTCACGCGGCAGCATCCAGTTCGGCTTCGTATTTCAGTTGCGCTCGGTCAAGGACATCGTCAGGGACAGCCCCCTGGGCGGCTAGCCAGTGAAGCAGGTCAGCGATCAGACTGACCGCTGTCTCCTCGTAGGCTCGCGGGCAGCTGAGCAACGGCGCGACCGCCGGTCCGGCCAGCGCCCGGTAGTCGCCGAGGACCGCATTGGCTCGCTGAATACGAGTGCACGCACCGTCTGCGGCGACCGAAAGCTCGCACCAGACCGCCTTCCCCGATGCCGTCACGAGGGTGCCCCAGTCGCGCGCCATCGCGGACAGCAGATGGAGGCCGCGGCCACACTCCGACGGCCAACCCTCCTCAGCGAGGACCGGAACCTTGTAGCTCGTGTCGTGGATCTCCACGCGGATACAGGCAGCGTGCAACTCGAGGACGAGGGTGGCAGCACTTCCGATACCTACGTGTTTGACCACGTTCGTCGCGAGCTCGGTCACTACGAGCCCAGTCTCGTCCGCTAGACCTGCCAGGCCCCAGGGGCGCAGCTCCGCCCTCACGGCCCGCCGGAGGCTGGACAACACGTCGGGGTACGCCCTGAACGGAATCACGTATCGGTGTGGAATCTGAGCGTTGCCGCGACTAATCATGCCGGTACTCCCTCCCTGGCCACATCAGTGCTGCGCCTGCCGTATCCGTACGACTGCACTGCGTAGCGCCTCGGTGCGAGTATGGCATCGAGAAGTCTCGCTGTGTAACTTCTCACGCGAATGGATCGAGTGAATCTGGTAGTACGTCAACTCAGTCCCCATCTAGCCTCATTGGGTCAGCCGGTCAGTGTTCCGGCCGGACTGGAAGGGACCCACATGCCAGCGAGGGCCACGACCCGCCGACGCCACCTCGGCGCAACGCTACGCAAGCTGCGTGCCCGCAAGGGGATGACTCTGGAGGAAGCCGGTCAGCTCGTTGGGGTGTCCAAAGCCACGGTCAGCCGGTACGAGACGACCGAGGGGCCGGTCAAATGGCTGGTGGTCGATGCTCTTTGCCGTGAGTACGGAGCAAGTGGCCCTGAGCGCACGGCCATTGTCGCTCTTGCCAAGGATGCGAAGCAGCAGGGGTGGTGGAGCTCATTTGCTGACCACATCCCGGAGACGATGAACCTGATGCTCACCCTCGAAGACGAGGCTGTGCGCGAGGACCACTTCTCCTGTGTGTACGTACCTGGTCTGCTCCAGACCCGGAGATACACCACCGCGCTACAGCAGGCCAACGAGATGCGCCGATCGCCTGAAGAGATCGAACGCCTTGTGGATATCCGCATGCGGCGCCAGGAGATCCTCGCCCGCCCCAAGGCCCCTCACCTCTGGGCCATCCTCGATGAATCCGTCATCCGCCGCGTCATGGGCTCCCCCGAGATCATGCATGAGCAACTCAGCCATCTGCTCTCCGTCGGCGGGTCAGGAAACATCACACTTCAGGTCCTCCCCTTCGCCCTTGGCGCACACTGCGCAGCCCTCGGCAGTTTCGTCATCCTCGGCGGCGCAGAGCCCTCCCTTGATGTGGTGTACGTCGACCTTCACATCGGCTCCGTCTTCATGGAGAAGGAGGCGGAACTGAACCGCTACCGGCTTGCGTTCGAATACCTGCGCGCACAAGCGTTGGACATCGAGGCATCACGGGAGCTGATCAGCCGTGCCAAGGAGGACCTGAAGGATGCGACGAGCGACCACTGAGATTCCAAACTCCGCCTGGTTCAAGTCGACGTATAGCGGCGGCAATGAGACCGAGTGCGTGGAAACGGCCTTCATCGAGGGCAGCACAGCCGTGCGCGACAGCAAGCAGCTGCGCGGGCAGCAGCTACGGGTGCAAGCCGCAGCATGGACCGGGTTCATCAGCGCTGTGCAGAAGGGACAGCTCGGCTGACCCACCGAGGCAGCCCTGCTGCAGCCAAGGCTGCAGCAGGGCACTCTGGATGGGCCAGCTACTGGTCCAGGAAGTCACGCAGCTGGACAGTGAACCGTGAAGGCACCCGCTCCAGCAGGAAGTCGTCAACAAAGACGACCTCCTCAACGTCCCATCCCTGCTGAGCAATCTCGTCACCGAACTTCATAATCCTGTTGCTCTCCAGATGCTCGCCAACCATCTCGAAGGGGTTCTTCACGGCGACCGCGACCCGCTCATCGAAGAGCACCACTGGGTGGCTTTCAAGCTCCATCACCGCCCCCGCCTCTTCCGTGTCGGCGGCCCAGTTCGTCAACAAGATGGTTGCGTTCTGGCGGTCCAGGTCAAGCCTGTCGCCACGCATGATGTTCAGCAGGTCGGCAGCCAACCGCCAGTCGAGAAGCGGGTGGTAGGCCATGTTCGTGTAGTCACGCAGACAGTCGTAGCAGGAGCCCCTGCACTCACTTCCGTGGCTGCCTTCCCTGAGCTTTGCCAGCATGGCATCGGTGGCCTCCATCAACTGGCCGAACGTGTCTGGCTCCGCGAGGTGCGTGCAGTACCCGGCACCGTTGTCGAGGGTGTCGGAGAGGAAAGCGAAGACCCTGGCTCCAACGTCCTTGGTCACCGCGCCATGGATCCCGGCGGCAATCTCAGACGGCTGGATGTCGAGCAGCACCCCGGCGGACTTCCGCAGCAGGGCTGCCAGCGAATACCAGGCTGCCTTACGGCCCGTACGGTCGTCGGGGAAGCCATTGACATGCGGCACGGGCGACAGGTCGAGCCGGTATCCGTATTCGCTGAAGACCGGCTCACGCGGACCGAAGAGAAACAGATCAGTCCGCTGAGTAGCACCGAGCGCCACGCTGATCGCCTGGTCCTCGTGCACCTTAATCAGTGGTGACCGCTCGATCGCGCCAAGCTCGGCGTAGGCGCCAGACCACATGTTGGCGGCCTGGACGGGGGCGAACCTGAAGAGGCTGCCGCCGTTATCGTTCACCGCGTATCGGCGTCCCTTGCCGGCATGGACAGCGATACTCTCTGGGCCGACGTTGCGCTCACGCGCTTCGGTCTCGAGGTTCGCCCCGGTCCTGGGGGCGAGCGAGCGGGCACGCCAAGAGAAGTTCCCATCGAAGTCGCGCTTGTAGGGCCACTTAGGAGGTGCGAAGAAGCCTTCAGGTTCACGAAGCTCGACATGCGCGTACGCACCCTCGGCTGAGGTGCACGCGGGGCAGGACAACGGCTCGTCGTTTTCCGTCGACACCGTCGGCATGATCCCTTCCTCCACATGGGAGCATGCGCGGCAGATTCCGATGTGCCGCGCGGGACCCAGCGGATCGCGGACAGCTTGAGCATTGAATCCCGCAGGGCGGAAGTTCACGACACCAACCGACGTATATACCGCTCCGTCTTTCACCGTCTCTGCGCCCGGCGCAAACTGCGATACCGCAATGGGCAGCCCCCGGTCGACTGCGCCAGCGGGCGGCCATGGGTAAGCCCGGTCGGGCTTGCGCGTGTAGAGGTACCGGACGCTGGTGGGGAAGCCGAACATGGGCAGCAGGCCCTCTTCGGCCAGCCGCTGGCTGAGATCTCCGTGGCCATGTCCGGCATCAGCGACGTCATCGATCTCGCTGACGAAGTAGCTCCGGACCCAGTGGCAGGCATCCTGTGCCTTCTCCGGTTCCTTGGTATGGGCCGCCAATGCGCGGGCGATCCCGGCGATGACTTGGTGGTGTCCGTCGATCCAGACACTGATGGCCTTGCGTACCCGACCCCAGTCAGCAACGGTGCCGAACTGCCCATGCACATTGCGTGTCAGATCGAGTTCCTGCCCATCTGCTCCGGCACCACCGACCGCCGCGAAGGCTCGGCGGAGAACTTCAGCAGCGAGAACGCGCTGATAGATGTCACGCATGTCCGTCGAGAGGTACGGCTCGGGCGTCTCGTCGTTGGTGATCCGCTCCGGTGCCTGGAAGTAGTGCTCGTCGTGGCTACGGCCTCGGCAAACGGTCAGCGCAAGCGCCACCGGCGCGGCACGACGTCCGGCACGGCCTACACGCTGCTGGTAATTGAAGCGGGTAGGCGGCATGTTGGCCATGAGCACGATGGCCAACGAGCCGATGTCTACGCCGGCTTCCATGGTCGTGGTCACCGAGAGAACATCGACGCTGTCGGGCCCCTTGGTTTCTGTGCCCTCAAGGAAGATCTCCTGGAAGCGGGCCTGCCGTGCCTGTGCGTCAAGCCGATCCGTCTGGCCAGTCAGCTCTGCGCAATTAAGGCGGAACCTGCCGTTGCCCTCGGACGCCTGCCAGGCGTAGTAGTCGTCATCCGCCCTGCTCACTGGTGTCGGCTCTGACGGGAGCAGGCGCCCGCACTTGGGCTTCGTGCAGAGGCCGACTCCCCTGTGCAAGTGCTTACGCTTGCACTTCGCGCAGACCCACATATGCCGGCCAGCTGGCCGAAGACTGACCTTCTCCGGATTGATGACGTAATTGACTACGGCGTCGCCCCAGGCCCGCTCAGCCCTGCGGCGTACATCTTCCGGATCCTGGCCTAGATCCGCGGCGACAGCCTCCCAGAAGATCCGCAAAGGTGCGGGCGGCTCAGCCCGCCCGTCCCGCAGTTCCTGAAAGCGGCGTAGGTGGCCGAGAACACGAAGGCTGGCCCGCACAAGCGCAATATCCGACGAGGTATCAGCACCTACAGGAGAAATGTCCGACGCGAGGCTCAGCCAGCCGAGGCCCAGCGACTCGAAGTCCCTTCCGGCGCTGCCGAAAAGGCCTCCGAGCATCTCGCTGCGGAGCGACTCCTGAATGCTCCTCAGGAGATTCTCCTGGCGCCCCTCAAGCCCGAACCTCGGGTCCACGGGCTTCCTGCTCCAGTCGTACAGGGAAGCCCAGGACAGGTCAGGTGCCCCCCTCTGCCACGCCACCCGCTCCAGACTTTCCTTGGGGCCGCCGGGGTTCACGCCGAGGGTGAGGAGAGCCTCCTCGATCTCTGCTGAGTGCGCCTTCAGGCTTGGGTACTTGCCGAGATGGGCTAGGAGCTCCCCCTCACGAACCGGGTCAGGAACTCCGTCGATCGGGTCTGCATTCCAGATCTCCCTGAGTGCGACCACGGCGTCTTTGTCGCGAGAGCGCATACGAGCGAGCGCATCGGTGGCAGTCTGCGTGTCGACGGTTCCCTCACGCTTGAAGTACTTCCGCACAAGCTCTGCGTCGTCGGCCGGGCTGCCCTGTCCGCCCACCTGCTCAGCGAGCAGCAGCCTGAGCAGGTCCTGGTAGTGGCGAAGCCCAAGGCCGGCTGAGATTTTGGCGGCATCTTGGCGACTATCCGAGAAGATGACCGCCTTCTTCTGGTCCAACGCGGACAGCACGCTAGTCGTGAGAACCTGGTTGATCTTTTCGAAACCAGTACGCATCGGACGTATAGGGGTCCTCATCCGGCGCCTGTCGCCCAAGCTAAGCACTTCGGACCTGATCCTGGGCGTCTCCCAGTCGTCGCCACAGGCAGGGCACCTAGTGGGGGCAGCGGGCAGCTGCTCCAGGCGGAGAGCCTGTTGCTTCTTTCGCGACTGGGGGACCGTCACGTGGAATGACCAACCCGTAGCCTCACTCCGGTCACGGGAGTTGGCCAGATGCCCTGTACGCGGGCTGAATTTGCTGCGCTTGAACTTGAATTCGGCACTCCGCACGCCGCCCTCAGAGGAGCTCCTCCACGCAAAGTCGGGGGCGTCAATCACAGGCTCCTGGGTGCGCGGCCAGTACACGATGTAGTTCGCCGCACTTGCTCCCAGCGACGCGCCCTCAGCCTGTGCCTCCAGATCTGGCACGTCGGGCAGCAGTCCACCGTCAAAACTCTTGGCCGTGATCGCCGAAGCCGGAGCGTATCCGCCAAGCATCACGTCACCGCAGTTCTGGCAGTAGAGCAGTTCTAGGACGCGGGAGGCGCAGCTACTGCACCGGGAAGTCGGACGTGCGAATAGCTTGCCGACCGTCCGGTCGTCGCCCTCCGTGCGTTCAACTCCGGAGCAGTCTGGATCCGAGCAAGCCCAGATTCCGGGGATGTTCCTGAAGAAGAGGTGGCCGCGCAGTTTGGGGAGCAGCCCCGTCACTTCTTCATCTGCGGTCCTCAAAGCGGTGAGGAGACCACGAAAGGCTCTTGTCCTTGTCTGTTCATCCACTTCCGGGAAGAGGATGTCGGCAGCATCGCTGTCCAGTCGCGCGACAAGTCTTTCACCGCCATAGAGAGCCGTTACCAGAGCTCGGTGCGCGGCGGTTTCCCGTAGTACCTGGGCAGACTCCGCAGGGGATGGACACTCACCGACCCTGCTCAGCCTCTCCGCATGCTTTGAGATGTTGGCAGTATCCGCCATCGGGAGATCGAGTTCACCGCCCAGCACCTCAAAGCGGTCCTGCGGAACTCCGAAGAATTCCTCCAAGAATCCACCGTCACGCTGCGGGTTCAATGAGGCGGATGCAGCAAGCACTCTGAACTGTTCCGGCCGCTCATCGATCCCCAGCCGGTGGCGCAGGTTGCGCAGTAGGTACGCGACCTCAGTGCCGGCCGTACCCCGGTACATGTGGAGTTCGTCGACGATCAGCGTGAACTTCGCTGTCGGGTCATCGCGCAGCCATTTCCGGGTCTGCTCGAAGATCGCGTCCTCTTCAGACCGCTGGAGCATGATGTTCAGCATCGAGTAATTGGTGATCATAATGTCCGGCGGAGAGTCAATCATGTCCCATCGGGACCGCATCTCGGCGCCGTCCACGCGCGGCACGAAATACTGCTCGCCGCCCTCGCCCGCAATCTCCCTGGCACGGTTCGACCGCCTCTCGGTTTCCCGTAGCAGGGTGCCGAGCTTCGTGACTGCCTGATTGTTGCTCGATTCCCCGGTCACCGGGGTAGCTCCTGTGTACCGACCGAAGTAGAACCGATGACCGTTGCGGTACTTATCAGCCCAATGCCGCGCCGCATCACTGTCGAGGGCCTTGCGCAGTCGCATCATCTGGTCGTCAACCAGCGCGTTCATCGGATACAACACCAGCGCGCGCACCGCTGCTTTGTGTCCAGTCTCGCCGCGTCGCTGCGGAACATACGAACCACCAGCGCCCGACCACCACTTCCCCGGATTCGCCGGTGTCCCGTTCACCCAGGCTTCGGACTCCCGTACCAGCTCAGCCATGACAGGTGCCATGAATGATTCGGTCTTGCCGGAGCCGGTTCCAGCAGTGATGACTACGTCCTTGCCGTCGCGTACAGCGGCCACCAACGACTGGTGCTGGTGGGAGTGCATCTTCTCGATGCCTTCCATCAGCCCACAGCTGATCAGCTCAGCAAGCTCTCCGGGTGCTCCTGCCGCTGCCACCGACCCGGCGATGTCCATTCCGCAGGACTTGTAATGCGGGCGGATCTCAATCAGTGGCCTCCGCCAGGCGCCTCCATCCCTGTCAAGGAGCTCGCGGCGCTCTCGCATGAGCTGCAGATTCGCCAGCCCAAAGGGAGTGTCGTAGTAACGGAACAGTGCATCACGCAATTGCTCAAACGACCCATTAATATCAAGGTTGTTACCGTCTTCGGACACTCGAAAGGTCCTCCTAGTCGTTCCTGTCACCAAGCTCTTGCTTGAGCGATACAGCAATGCGCTCGGCAACGGCGCGAGGAACATTGCGATAGGTGATCGTCCTGCATTTCGAACCGAATTCAGGTGGCAGCGCTGTACACATGACAGCAATGCGCCGCTGGAGATCCGGAAGAGGTTTCCCCCAGTCGACAATCAATCGGCCAAAACGCTCCCTACCCTTCCCGTGCTCCTGGAACCAGCGAAGATTCTTCCGGGGCTCAACTCCCAGCCGATCCAGCTCCAGGTAGACACCGCGCTCGAGCGATACGGATTTCCATGTGCCTTCGTGGAGAATTTGACACACGACGCGGTGGTCGGCACGCCTGAAGCGGTAGAGTCCGTCCTCTTCCCAGCGCTGGGTCGGCACAAATACCGACGGCTCGAGTTCCAAGTCGTATCTCTCCACAGCGGTACCGGAGGCTGGCCCCGCCGCCAGGGAACCGGGTTTGAGTGGGGGCAGCCATGCGGCGGCCTGGATGGCGAAGCAATTGGAATATTCAACGCCAAGCCTCGCCGCGGTCTCTGCGAGCCTTGCGGAATCTTCGAACTGCACCAGCCACGTATCAGGCACCGGGACATCGGTCGCAGGGAGCGAGCTGGGAACCCTGACCAACTCAATGTCCTCGCACTCCGACCGCTTTACCCGTTCTTCGAACCGGGTCGTGCGGCTCCCCACGAGCGCGGCAAAGCCACTGGCCGACGGCAGCCTGGTGAGCACGCCTGGGGCTGCGCTCCAACGGCCAGACGGCCAGTCCACATCGAGGTGGCCCAGCGCCTGGCAGTCCCTGACCCACCGGCCCGCCGCACCATACGAAATGGGAAGGTTCTCGCTGCGGGCCAGCCAAGCGATGCCGCGCTTCAGGTCCGTAACCTGACCCGAGCCCAGCTCGCTGGCCCAACGCAGCAGCAGTCCGCCAACGTCGGTAGGTGGTGGCCGGGTCACGTCAGCACATCCCTCGCTGCTGTGACATACACGTCCCACAAAGGCCCAGCTGCCACTGAGGCTGCGGACAGCACCGTTTCCGCCCATTCCGTGTCGTCGGCTGCTGGGATTGGCTGAGATGCCGGCCCACCCGGGTCCAACCTCCTCACCGTTGTGCGGTGCTGCCAGCGTTGGATCAGCCAGACGTAACCATCAGGGATGGTCACCTCGGCGCAGTAGCCGTATGCCTCGTCCGGGAGCCGCTCACTCATCCAGTCCGGGATATCCGGAAGATCCAGCGGCAATGGCTCCCCGTTCGCGCCGATGAGTACAAGCTCCTTCACACGCCGCGGGATCATCAGGGTCCTCGGCAGTGTCAGCTGCTCAGGTGCCTTCGCGCCCCTGATCGCACGCTCTTCGGGTGCCAACCTCTCCGCGTCGGCCGCTGCCAACACGCCACAGCGATGCGCAATGCTCCCGGCGCTTACAGCCTCCCGCTCGCACAGTGCCGAGGAGACGGTGAAGGTCTCCTTGCCCTGGTCTGGCGTGCTCACTTGGTAGGTTCCGTCATCGAGCGGCATGAGCCTCGCCGGAAAGGGTCTGAGTACCTTCTGCAACGGGAAGTCATGGACGTAACTGCCGTCTTCGCCACTCAGTGTCACCTGCTGCGTGACTTCCCCTTGCGATATGTCTCGCGGCAACAGCCAGTCTGGGATGCCCCCCTGGAGATAGTGGTGATGACCAAGCTCTGTGCCGATCCGCAGGCCGCCCGTGAACCGGATACCCCGGCGCGTCGATGGCACGAAGTGCGCAGCCTGTGGCATACCCCCCTTAAGCAGGGCCGCCGGAGTAACCGCCGCCCCTAGGTCCACGTTTCTGATCAGCGTCCAGCCGACAAGCGGCGCTTTACGCTCGTCGACCCGCTCACCATCGGCGACTTCTCGCAGCACTGACCGCACGTCATCGAGTTCACTATTCGCGACCAGCAGGGTGTGGGGCTCTCCAGGGCTGAACGTGCCAACGCTGACGAGATCGCCGCTGTACTCGTCCTCAATGAAGAAGACAAGCGACTGGGGTGCCCAGGCCAGGTAGAGGTCCTCATTGTCGAGGACAAGTCCATGCGTCAGCTGATGGGCGGTGACGTCAAGTTCTTCGAGGCCTGTGTAGAAGCCGCCGTAGGGATCCGACAACTCGTAGTATTGCGCGCTTGAGCCGTTGCGGCGTACTGAAGCCGTCCGGATTCCAGGTACGGCCTCAGCTGCCCAGCGGAGCTGACGGGCCCGCTTCGTAAGGACAAGCCGCAGCGAAGACACCCGACGCGCCCGGAGACCACGCTCGTACAGTGTGCCGTCCCAGTGCTCGACGAGATGTTCGAGCAGCTCAGCCAGCACCAGACGCTTGTCTGCCGCTTCTGGCGCGGCGCCAGCTCGGTGCAGAACCTTCATGAGTGGGCTCGACAGTCCACGCCCGTGTGACGCGGTCCAGAGTCTCAAGCGCCTGATGATCTCCTGTCCCGGGAATTCATCTGGACTCCCGGGTTTGACGCCAGTCGACGCGAAGAAGGCAGTTAGGATGCGTCGGTCTTGCTCACGCAGCAGGGCCTGCGAGATGGGGTATCCGATGCGGGTCAAGTGACTGTCGCCGGCAACGGTGCTGTGGCCTCGTTCGCCACCTCTCGTCTTCAGCCAGGTGTCCAGCAACTCCCACATGTCCGCAACTGGCCTGAAGTGGGAACGCAGGTTGTCCCGTTCACGCGGTCCGACGCTGAACACCTCAGCCAGGCGCTCGTAATAGTTGGAAGATGAAATATCTCCCTGCGTGGCCATTTTGGAAGCTGCCAGCACGCTAACCGCGAGGACCGGCAGGACCGGCGGGGCATCACTCTGGTCCCCGCTCGCCCAGTGACGGCACCGCCACTGCAGCCGACTGAACATCTCAGGAGGCCGGTCCCAGTGGAGCTCCGCGCTTACCGCGTCGGCCAGCTCAACCGGCAGGCCGTTGCCATGCATGAGCGTGCTCTCCGCAGTTTCATCGACATACAAGACCACTGCGTGGCCGGCCATGTGCAGCCCGAAGAACTCCCGTTCAAGCGCGGTCTGCCACCTCTCGTATGCCACTCCCTTCAGTCCACCGGTCACATCACTCCTCCGCATCCCACACGTCGATTGGGCCCGAGTAGGCATCCCACCGCGCCAGGCAGCACTGCGCTGCATGCCCGGAGCACAGGGATATGCCTATCATCCGTTAAGTCTTCATCAATGCGTACGCAGATGCGCCAAAACCCCTCATTAGACTGGGAGTTCATTGGGGAGCCCTACTTGATTGTGGCGCGCTCAGTCCGGCCGAGGTGGGCACGGCGTCATGCGCATCGCCGACTACAACGGCGTCGACCCCGAGGACGACAGCCCGCCGCGGCCCGCCGATCCACTCGGAGCCTTCCTGCACGGACTGCTCACCATGGAAGACGTTCTCTCGCCCGGAGGCCTGCGGGTCACCGACACCGCCACCGGGATCACCTTGGTGCCCGGGTGTTGCAACGGGCTGGAGGAGCGGCACGACTGGCTTGAGGTCCTCGACGGCGACGGCGGAGGCTACTTCGGCCATGACCCCTCCCCGCTCGCCGAGCGCCTCGGCGACTCGGTCCGATTGACCGTCGACGCCGAGCGGGACGACAGCCCGGTGATCGAGCTATCCGCCGCCGAACTGCGCCACCTGCTCGCCGGCGCGGAGCGCGACCTGGCCGACTTCCTCGGAGTGGCTGCCGATTGGGCCACACAGCACCTGCCCAACCACGCCACCTCGCTCACCGCCGCGCTCGCCCGCGCCTTGGACCTGCCCGCGCCGGTCGTACCGTCGAAGCCGTAGGGCAACGGACCTCGTCGACACTCAACTGACAGGCGCACCTCACCTGGTCCGAACACCCAGCCCCAGGCTGCGTGATCGGGCCACTGCAGGACGGCAGGAGACCCGTGCCGTCGCGCCTGCGCGGAGGGTGGCTTCGTTCATAGGAACGGACAGCTCTTCGACACTGGTATGGGCGGCACCAGGCTCCCGAGGCCGGGACGGAATGTTCACGAGTTTCGACAGCACCGCGCTTTCCTGGGGCAGCTGACGCACGCTGTCGTCGCTCCTCCGCATCGTTGCCGCAGCGAGCGTCACGCCGATCACCCCAGGCCGGCATGGCCCGAAAGAGAGGGCCTAAAGTGGCGAAATGCCCCTGCCTGCCGACCGGCCCGCCCTGGACCTGCTCGATGCGCACCTGGAGGCACTATGGGACGGAAGGGACCTCCCGCTTCCGCAGGGGCCGGTCCGCCTTGCAGCGGAAGGAGGGGGCGAGCTCATCCACTGGGCCCTTGACCAGCTCCGGCGCATCCCCCGCGAGCCGAAGGACGCCTTTGCCCGTCAAATTGGCAGTCTGCTGGCGGAGTTCCGCTACCGTCGCTGTCCCTGGAACGCGGCGGCGCTGCGGCTGCTCGACGACACGTACACCTTTGCGGCTACTGGCCCTCGGCGGTACGAGGACTGGGCGCACGATGTCCGCGCCGTGCTGCACCGGTCGGTCCCTGACCCCCGGGGCTGGGTCCGACTGGACTGGGACCGCACCAACGCCGCCCGCCACACGGTGCCTGCGTACCCCTTCGATCCCCCGGACTCATCAGAGTTGCCCGGTCGCCTGCACCCCCTGGAGGTGGAGGCGGCGGTCGCCGCGCTCGCCATCATGGCCGAGGAATGGCAGTCGGAACCCGCCCCCGTCCGCTCCCGCCCGGACCGGGACGCCGTGCTGGCGGATGCCCGGACCCTGCTCGATCGGTACGGGCCCACCGCGCGCTACTGGACCAACGCGACGACCGCCGCCTCTGACCCGGCCCCGGACTTCCTCGCAGCGGGCCTCCAGGGGACTGAGTCCCACGGCTTCCTCACCTCCGAGTACCTCAACGGCCTCGACCTCCTCGAGGACCTGGGCCTGATCGCGGTGACCGACGACGAGGTGGGCGTCTTCTGGTCGTTCGGGGCGTACTGACGACGTTCAAAGGAGGCACCGGCGACCGTCCACCACCGCCCCGGCGACCCCGAGCCGGGCACGACCGCCGTTGAGGCGGGCCGTGCCGGGGCCGACCGCCTCGGGGTGCCGTTCCACGTCACCTCCCGGGACGTCCCCGATGACGAGGCCCCGCGCCGGCGGACAGCCCAGGGTCTGTCCGGGAGGGCATGATCGGAAGGCGGATCGGGACGACGCTCGGAGGCAAGGCCAGCTGCCGGGTGCCTCCCGTTCTCGGGTTCTGGCACACATTCCGTGAGAGATCGTGCCGGCCCTGCGTCAGCCGGAGGAGCGAGGCGCGCGACCAGCACCGATCGGAGACCGCAAGAGCCCGATGAAGCCGAACCCAAGATGGTTCACGGACTGTGTGCCAGAGCCCGGGTTCGGGCAGCACCGGGCCTTCCTCGCGGGCCGAGTGTGGAGGGGTCTCAGCGCCAGTCGTCGATCACGTAGGCGTCGGGGTGGCTGTAGCCGGGTTCGTTGGGCCTGTGCATGGTCACGCCCTGCAACCAGGTGCGGAAACCGCGGTCGACCATTCGACGGTAGGCATCCGGGCGGCCCAGGTTCATCCCGGCGTCCAGTTGACCCAGGCCGCGCTCGGCGGCCAGCTGCTCGCACGCGCCAAGCAGTCGTTCGAACCGGTTGGCGGCCTCCGGGCCAGGGCGTACGGCTCCGAACTTGACGAAGCACACGTCCTCGCCGGCCTCCGACCCGGCTCCGCAGTGGCAGACGGCCAGGCCATCGAGCTCGGAGCCGGCGCCCTGGAGCAGAATGGTGTCACCGAGCCCCTGCGCGTGCGTGGCCACGATCTCGCGTTCCAGGCTCAGGCCCTCGTACACGGCCCCGGTCAGTGCGCGACAGAGGGCCAGTGCGTCGGGCTGCTCGGCGGCGGGCAGCCGGCCGTACAGCACTCGGCCGGGGACTGCGGCACTGCCTGCCACCTGCTTCTTCATGATGGCTGTGAGGAATCGGGGCCAGAAACCGTAACGGCGATAGAGCTCAAGGTGCTTGGGACTGTGCGAGAAGGTGAACAGGCCCAGGTGGCGGTTCTCCCAGGTGTCGAAGCAGTCCATGACCGGCTCCATGAGGCGCCTGCCGACGCCCTGGTCCCACAGGTCCGGACGCACGCTCAGCGGACCGAAGTACCCGACGCTGCCCCAGTTGACGGCGAAGTTCGTTGCAACGACTTCGCCCTCGACCGTCGCTGCGAAGGCCGCCTGTGGATCGGCCGCCCAGCGAGTGCGGACGTAGTCGGCGGTCCCGAAGAACGTCTTCGGCTCGGGAGCCCCGAGGAACGTCCCGAAGGCGACCCTGAAGATCTCGTCGGCCCGATCCAGGTCCGCCTCACCCAGCGGGCGGACCGACACAGGGCCCGTGCCACTCTTGCGCTCCCCTGCCGGTGGGATCATCGCTCTCTCCTTCCCGACCCCCTGTTTCATCGCACCACGTGCGTGCGCCGCAGGCGAGGCGAAAGGTCCACCGATACCCAGGGACCGAGGACCCGGCCGGTGACGACGACCCCCGACGGCGATCGGACCACCGCCGAGGAGCGGGTGGCGGAGATCTTCGCCGCTGTGGAGCGCGTGGAGGCGGCGCTGACGGCTCAGCCGAGGTAGGGGTAGGTGCCGGCGAGGTAGTCGCCGATCTGCTGGCGCATGCTGGCGTGGATGTCGTACTGGTCGAGATCGGCGGGCTGGACGAAGCGGACGCCGTCGGCTTCGTCGTTGATGGTGGGCTCGCCGCCGATCGGGCGGCCGATGTAGGTGTTCTCGTACTGCTGGCGGATCTCGCCGTCGGAGTAGGCGACGATGTGGTGAGGGTTGGTGTAGACCCCGGGGAAGCCGGTGATCTCCGCGACGATGCCGGTCTCCTCCAGACATTCGCGCACCGCGCACTGTGCAGCGGTTCCGCCGATGTCCTGGGCACCGCCCGGCAGCGATACACGTACAGCCGTCGACGCCGACCCCGAACAGGACGTCGCATGAAGACCGCCCTCGTTTCCGAACCGCGCACGGCCGCAGCCCTGGCAGCCCGCCGCCAGAGGACCGAAGCCACCCTCCAGCGCGTCCGTGAGGCCATCGCCCGGCTGCGGCGCGAGAAGGCCCAGGTCAGCGTCGCCGCTGTCGCCCGCCGCGCGGACGTCTCGCGCACCTTCCTCTACGACAACCCCGAGGCCAGCGAACGCCAGACCCGGATGCTCGCCGAGCAGGACGGCAAGCGCGAGGCGACCTGGCGCGAACGCGCGCTGAACGCCGAGGGCGCCCTCAACGCCGCACACGCCGAGATCCTCACCCAGCGCACCCGCATCGGCGAACTCCTGGGCCAGATCCGAGACTTGCAGGCCGAGTGGACCGAGGAGGCCATCCAGCGGATCGCCACCGAGAACACCACCCACAAGCAGAGGATCCGCCAGCTGACGGCCGACAACCACACCCTCGACGAGCGGCTCAAGGCCGCCCGCTCCAATCTCCGCTTCCAAGACCGGCGCCTCGGCGACCTCGAAGCCCACCTCGCCGATCCACACGGCCCAACCTGACAAGTTTCCGGGAAACCCGGTGACCGTCACGGGGCGGAGGATGTCAACTACTGTCTTCTGGCTGTCGCCATGTCGCGCGGAAGCTGTGCCAAAGGGCCCGGCCGTCGCCGAAGAACGGCAGCAGGAACACGATGTGCGCGAGGTACCACCAGGCCAAGGACCGGTCGAGGTCGGGGAGCCAAAGAAGGGCGCCCACCGCGATGCAAGCAGACGGCCCGGCCAGGGCGACCACAGCTGTCTGCCATGCACTCATGGTCCCTTCCGGGATTACCGACGTACGCCACGCTGTCCGCTCGATCGCGATGTGAGTGACTGTGCGGATCCGTTTAAGGACGAGGGCGTGTGCCGACTCGTGTAGGGCGAACGGGGCCACGAGGCCCAGGGTGGCTGGTTTGACCAGCAGCACCCACGCCATCTCGGCCGGTACCGGGTCACCGGAGCGCGCCATCCAGACCAGAGCCATGGCCAGGAGGACACCGGCGAACGCCAGCAGTGGCCACACCTGGGCGGCCACCGTCCAGCCAACCGTGCGGATCTTCAGGTCAGTTGCCGGGCGTCTCGTTGAGGAGCTGGTCACGGCGCTGCTTCAACCCCCGGTAGATGATCTGGACCATCGTCAAGATGACGGTGAGCACGAGGAACAAGACGATGATCGGGACCGGATTGTCGATGCCGGTGGTGATGCCCGTTGCCCCGTTGTCCTTCTCCACCGTCTCGAAGACCAACGACCCGAAGAACGCTTTCCGTTCGCCGAACTCATCACTGCCCGTTGAGAACATAAGGGTGAGCAGGGTCGCCACCACCGTGACCAGAGTGAGCAGCGCGGCCCCTATGGCGACCTTCACGACCGACCGTGCCTTGAGCATTCCTTCTCCTCGACTCGTTTGTGTGGATTCCTTGTACCGCGTACCAGACGAACGCGACGGCCGCCCCGGCAAGGCAAGCCATCACCGCCCAAGGCGGGAGACTGAGCATGCCCAGCCCGATCACTGACAGGCCCAGAACGATGACGACCACGGACAGCCCCAGGAACACGGAGAACGGATTGTCCTTCTCTGCCGGGAACACGATGCTGATACACGTGGTCATGACCGCCCCGCCCAGGCAGGATGCCAGCGCCACTCCGCTGGAGAGAAACCGGTCCGGGTAGATCGCCGTCGTGATCGCGAGAGCGGGCACGGCGAACACCGAGAGCAAGACCAGCTGCGCCCTGATGAGCCGTACGTAGACCACCCAGGCCGACGCCCGAGCGCCAGGCAGCATCCGCAACGGCTCGGTGGCGGTGAACTGATACAGGCCACCAAAGGACAGGGCAGCAAGACCCCACATGGGGTTCATCGATGGTTTCGCCAGCAGCAGGTAGACGAACACGGCGACCGCCATCGCGACGGCGGCAACGGTCTGCGCGCTGCGCAGCAGACACCAGTCATAAGGTCCCAGAACGTCTCGCAGCCGCACGCTTCCGGGGAGTTTCAGGTAGCGGGACTGGCGTACGTGCTGGTTCGGGGCGAGCGCGAAGGCCAGGGCCATGAGTACGGCCGACAATGCCACCGCGGCAGCCAGGGTCAGCCAGGGCCCGTGCTCGTTCCACGCCCAGGACACCGACGTGACCCACGTGTACTCAGTCCGTTTGCTCAGATACGCGCCGGAGATGTCCTGGATCATCGGTGTCATCAGCGCGGAGTAGTAGGCCAGCACCGCGAACAGGACGAGCACGTTGAGGATGCCCGCCATCCGGCTGAGCCCCATCAGCATCCACATCCGGGTCAGCAGCTGGTACAGAACAGACAGCACCAGGTAAGTCAGGGCGACCGGCAGGATGACCGATGCCGTGATGTACCCGGTCGCGGACGGGCCGAGGAGGATCAGCGCGCTGACGGAGAGGGAGACCAGGCCGGCGGCGGCCACGATGGCGGTCATCGCCGCTTCGTACATGAGGAACGCCGTCGAGCGTTCCCGGTTGGTGACCGGTAGCTGATAGCTGAGCTGAAGCATCCCTTCGGCGTTGATGAACAACACCTTCACCAGCAGGAACGCGATCTGCACCCACAGCAGGAGAGACACCGTCGAGGTGTCGAACAGCAGCCGCCATACGGCCGCTTCGTCGGCCAGGGGACGCAGGAAGAAGTAGGCGGCAGTGCACATGACGCCCAGGAGCAGCACGGCCGCCACCATGACGAACACTCTGACCGGGGTGGATTTCAGGACTCCCGCCCGCAGTACCCGGCGGCGGAAGAAGACGAGGAGCATCCGGGCCAGGACGGCGGACTGCTTCAGCCGTACCGCCGTCATCGCTGGGACGTTTCGAGGTAGTCGAACACCATGGCAGCCAGCGATCCGTGTTCTTCGACCAGATCCTTCGTCGGCTCGTCGTACACCACGTGGCCCAGGTCGAGGAAGAGGGTCCTGTCGGCCAGGCGTTCCAGCACGGCGAAGTCGTGCGTGCACAGAAGGATCGAGCGGCCCGCGTCGCGGACCCGCCGGAACTCTTTCTCGGCGAGGTGCAGCGCTTCGAGGTCGATGCCGTTGAGGGTCTCGTCGATGATGGTGAGCGGCCGACGCATGACGAGCGCGGACACCAGTTGCGTCTTCTTACGCATGCCGTGTGAGTAGTCCTCGATGAGGTGGTCGTAGCGGCCATCCATGGAGAACTTGCGGAACAGGCCGATGGCCTCATCGTGGTCGACATCGAGGTCGAACAGTTTGCCCATCATGGAGATGTACTCGCGGGCGGTGAGGAACTCGGGCAGGTAGTCGTTGCTGGACAGATACATGCCCCGCTGCTTCGCCTCGGGCCGGGCGTGCTCATGGCCGCCGATCCGGATGAACCCGGACTGAAGGCGTACGAGGTCGAAGATGTTCCTGATCAGTGTGGACTTGCCGGAGCCGTTGGGGCCGACGAGACCGACGATCGTGCCTTCCTCGACCGTGAAGGACACATCCAGGAGAACGTTGACAATGCCGTCATAGGAGTAGCTGACGTCGTTGACATTCAGGAGAGACACTATCGCGTTGATCCTTTACCGAGTCCGTCAACCAGGGCGGTGCCCAGGAAGCCCGGGTACTACCGGGGAGCTTCCTGGGCACCTGGCAAACACAGCCGTCAGGCTGCTACACGCATTCGGCGCTGACCTTCAGGCCGAAGTTCTTGAAGGACCAGTTGCCGCTGAACCTCTTGTTCTGCTTCACCACACACCAGACGACCAGTCCGGCGAAGATGGTGGCGCCCAGGGCGAGGATGACAGCGGTGAAGATCAGGAACCAGGCGTCGTAGCGGACGAGGCCCTTGTCGACCTTCGTCTTGATCGACGCGATGGCACGTGCGGGCGCCGTGGTCGCAGCCACGTACGCGCCGATCGACGCGTTCGTGTAGGCGCTGACGGCCTTCGCCTGTACCGATTCGCCGACTATGGATTCCCGTTCCAGAGTTGACACTGACACAGTTGTTCTCCCCTGCGGTTGATGTTGACCCGGCTGAAGATGTCATGACCCTGGGCGTGGGCACTAGTGTTCTAATGGGCACCATGCGGGGCGCTCCTGAGTATCGCGATGACGGCCGCTTCCGTCCGCGACGTAATCTCCAACTTGATGAAGACGCTGGTGACATGCTTCTTCACCGTCCGTTCCGTGATGCAGAGACGGTCGGCTATCACCGTGTTTGGCTGGCAGGCACCCAGCGCGGCGAGGACCTCACGCTCGCGCTCCGTGAGAAGAGACAGGTCTGCGTCACGCACCCATGACGGCACACTGAACCCTCCGCAGCAGCCGCGAGTCTCTTCATGATCATTATTTCTGTCTGACGACAGTCTCAATTTCGATCCCCCGTGACGACGGTCACCCGCCCGTTCGTTCGACTGCACATGACCCGGGCGGTTTGGTCAGAACCGCTGGCTAGTCGCAGCGGTCACTGTAGGCACGGCGTGAACAGCGGGGCAAGAGAATGATGTTGGGCTGGCGCCAATGCGGCTCCGCAGGTTCAGCCCGGCGGAATCATGGACGGACTGCATGCACCTGAGTCAATCGCGTGGAGTTCCCGTGAAGCGGAATGGCTGAGAGCCGTGTTGCGTGTGCGGCCGGTGGCCGAAACGTGATGGGTCCATGGTTCCGTCTCAGCTATCCTCGGCCGTCCCACGGTTTCTTGTACGTCGTAACGAGCTTCTTCGTGGTCGTCATCGAGACCGACATCTACGACGCGTCGCGTGGCTTCAACGAGGTTTGAAGTACGCCTTCTTCACGCCCCTTGGCTTGAATCTGCCTTTGCCATCGCGGCGACGGCCGACTTCAGCCACACCTCGCCTTCCCGGGGATGAACCCGAAGGTCGGTGAGGTGACGCTTCCGGTCATGCCCCACCGCGCTCCGAGTGGCTTGCGTCGAGCGCGATGTGGAACGGGTGGAGGCGGCGGAGGCGCCTCAGCCGAGGTAGGGGTAGGTGCCCGCGAGGTAGTCGCCGATCTGCTGGCGCATGCTGGAGTGGATGTCGTACCGGCCGAGATCGGCGGGCCGAACTGCCGCTGTGCCCAAGGCCCTTCACTCCGTCCGCAGCCGCCTCACCGTCTTCCCGCTGGACGAGCTGACCGTCGGCCTCGGTGACATCGCCGTCGTCGGAGTCGTCGAGCCGGACAACGCGACCGGCGATCACCTGTGGCGGCCGGCCGCGAGCGTGTACGCAAACCCGCCCACCGGGCAGGTGCAGGCGCGGTGGATCCTCACGCAGTGCACCCGGGCCCCTATCGCCAAGGCTCCCAGCCAGCGCGATCTGCCCGATGCCCAGTGGACCGGCGACCTGAGCCGTGAGTTCCGCCTGGACGCCCTCTTCGCCAATCACGCCACGTTGCTCACAGGGCGTCTCAGTATCGAGTGACGGATCGAGTCCGCAACGGGCACTCAGTGGCTGGTGACGCGCCCTTCCGCCATGCACACGATGCCGGTCACCAGCATGTCGATGCCCAGCTCATGGTTGGCCTCCGGGCCCGTGCACGCCGCCAGAGCCTCCGCAGAAGCGACCACGTTGGGGTGGCGGCGGGGTGACAGAGCGCTGAGTGAGGCTCGCTTGACGCGCATGGCGTCTTCGCGGGCCTCAGCGTCGGCTCCGTACGCCATGCCTGGCTCGTCGGACACCAGCGTCACGACGGCGGTGAGCAGGAAGCCGCCGATTTCCGCGGACTTGTCCGCATCGAAGCCTGCCTGGCGCAGCAGCGAGAGAGTGTGCTCCGCGACTGCCAGTCCGGGCTCGCAGGAGAGGATGGAGGCCCGGGCAAGCCCGGCAACTGCAGGATGGGGTCGCAGTGCCGCGACCAGCGCCATGAGCAGTGCCCGAAGCTGCTCGTCCCAGGGCGCGGAGTCGGCGGGCGGGAACTGAACCTCGCTGAAAAGCCGCTCGGCGATTCCGTCGAGCAACTGGTCCTTGTCCTTGAAGTGCCAGTACAGCGCCATGGGCGTCACGCCGTGAGCTTGAGCGAGCCGCCGGATGGTGACCGCCCCGAGGCCCTCGGCGTCAGCCAAAGCGATGGCGCCCGTCACGATGGCGTCCCGGCTCAGCCGCTCGCGCGCCTCAGCAATGTCCCGCTTCTTCACCATGCCGATGACTGTACCTTGTACAGGTTCGCCTGTACGGTGTCCATGTACCTTGTACAGGTCTTCCCTGTACGGTGTCCATGTACGTTGTCCAGGTACGCCGTACAGCGGCGTTTCTCAGAGAGGCATCTGCGGGCTCATGTCACCTTCGCCGAATGCGGACCCAGCCGCGCTGTCCTCAGCCCTCACCCTGGGCTGCGGCCTCACCTTGCCCAATCGACTCGCCAAGGCGGCGACCAGCGAGCACCTGGCCGACAGGTTCGGTGCCCCGACCGCACAGCTCATCCGGGCGTACCGGGCAATGGCCACGTCCGGCGTCGGCCTGGTGATCAGCGGCAACGTCATGGTCGACGGCTCGTCGCTCGAGGCGCCGCGCAATGTCGTGATCGAGGACGACCGCCACATCGACGCGCTTCGACGCTGGTCGGCTGTCACCGCCGATACGCCGGCCCGTTTCATCCTGCAGCTCTCGCATCCCGGCAGGCAGACCATGCGCGGCAACACACTGCCGGGACGTCGGCAGGACGTGGTGGCACCGTCCGCCGTTCCCCTGTCCACGGGTGCCGATCGCCTCTTCCGTCCGCCACGCGCCCTGCGGGAAGAGGAGATCGCGGACATCATCGGCCGGTTCGCCCGCGCCGCCGAGGTCGCCGCGACCGCCGGCTTCCACGGAGTTCAGCTGCACGCCGCCCACGGCTATCTCCTCAACCAGTTCCTGTCCCCCCTGAGCAACCGGCGCACCGACCGGTGGGGTGGCTCGCTGGAGAACCGTATGCGGCTGCTGATCGAGGTGTTCCGGGCCGTCAAGACGGTGACCCCCGACGATTTCATGGTCGCCGTCAAGCTCAATTCCGCCGACTTCCAGCGCGGTGGATTCGAGCCCGATGACTCCCAGACCGTGGCCAAGGCCCTGGAAGCGGAAGGTGTCGACCTCATCGAAATCTCAGGCGGCACCTACGAAAACACTGCCATGTTCGCAGGAACCTCGCCGCGCGATTCGACCCGTCAACGCGAGGCCTACTTCCTGGAGTTCGCTGAACGGTTCTCCAAGGAAGTGACCGTACCCATGATGCTGACCGGCGGCTTCAGGACCCGCCAGGTCATGATTGACGCGCTGAACAGCGGCGCGGTGGATGTAGTCGGTCTCGCCCGGCCGATAACCCACGACCCCGGCTTCCCCCGTGATCTGCTGGCCGGCAGCGCTGAACGAAGCTCGGCCCGGCCGCGGAGCACGGGCCGCAAGGCGGTCGACGCGTTCCTCGACAGCGCCTGGCACCAGCAGCAATTGGCCCGCCTCGGCCGCGGTAAAGACGTCAGGCCGAAGCGAGGCACCGCCGCCGCATTACTCATCGCCACATTTGTCACCATGCGCGACATTCTGGCGCCCAGGCTCGGCATGACCTTTTCGGGCCCGCGGAAGCGACGACGTCGGCCCCATGGCTGAGCGCGCCACTCCGTCAACGGGCACTACCCGCAGGTGGAGCCAGCCCCTGAACCGTGGATCAGCTGCGGCCGGTCAGATCCGGCCGCAGCTTCCTTCAAAGCCCAGACAGACCGAAATCCAAGAGGGACAACAGGCATGACCAACGAAACGACGCTGAGCGGCAAGCGTGTTCTCATCACGGGAGGCTCGGCCGGAATTGGTGAATACGCGGCCATGGAACTTGCCCGCCTCGGGGCAGATATCGTCATCACGGGACGTCGCGAGAGGGTGGCTTCCGAGGCGGCGGACAGGATCCGGCGTGAGACCGGTTCCACGGTCGACGTCCTGACAGCGGACCTGTCTTTGATGAGCGGCACGCGGGAGTTCGCCGAGGCGTACATGGAACGCTACGAGGCTCTTGACATCCTGGTGCACTCTGCCGGAGGCACGGCCGTACGGCGCACGCTGACTGCCGAAGGTGCGGAGCTCACCTATGCCACGCAGTACCTTGCCCGCTTTTACCTCAACAGTCTCTTTCTCCCGGTCCTGGAGGGTCGGGACGCGCGGATCATCGCGGTTTCCGGAGGCGGTTCGGTCAAGAAGCAACTGGACCGGACCAACCTCCACGGCGAGGTCAGATACTCGAGCATGAAGGCCATCGAGACCATCTCGATCGCCAACGACTACTTGGGAATCGACTTCCAAGAACGCTACGGGCAAAAGGGCATCCGCAGTTACGTGTACGGCCCTGGGCCGGTGCGCGGAACCGGATTGACCGCGCCGTTGCCTTTCCTTACGCGCAGCGCGTTCATGCTCTCGAGCTACCTCATCGGGAGCTCTGTGGCGCAAGCGGCTCGCGATGTCGTCAACTTGGCGGCCGGCGAGCATCCTTCGGGTCTTTACCAGCGGCGCCTGAAGCAGGCCGTGCCGAGCAAGTACCTCCAGGACGCGGACGAGCGCGATGCCGTGTGGCGGGCCACGGAAGAGGAGATCGCACAGCGAGTGGCGAGTTGACCTGTCTGGCCAACCTCAGAGGGCCTCGTCCCACGCAGCCCGGGTCTGGGCGTGTTGTTCAGCACTCAGTGGCGGGGTGAAGCCCTCCGGGAACCGCATCATGGTGGGCTGAGGCCACATGCTCTCCAAGCCGTGGACCGTGCACTCCAGCGCGATGAGGTGCGGACCGTCCCCGCACGCCCCGCGTCTGTAGGCCTGATCGTGGGAAAGACAGGCGTACGAGAACACCGTGCAGTCATCTTCGTCGCGCGGCTCATGGAACGCGGGATCGCAGACGATGACCGTGACCGGGTCCTGTGGGTCGAGGCGAGGGATCGGGCGCGGGTCGCGCCAGAGCAGGCGTGGGGGCAGCACGCGCTCATGCTGCCAGGCCGCTCCGGTTCACCGGCCCGAGATCGCCGATGCCCCGGTCCGGGCGCGCTGCGCGGGGCTGCCTCCCGGTGAGCAGTTCGTAGCGTTCTTCGTACCTGATTGATCGAGTAGGCGTGTTATGCGGCCAGTTCTGACCGGCGTACGCACATCTTCATCACAACTGCGATACGAGATTCCGCGATCGCCTCGGCCGACTGAACCGGAATGTCATGCTCAGCACCCTCGGTTCTGATCCGTATGCCTTGGGGGACACATGTCAGGTATAGGTAGTACAGGCGCAGACAAGCGCTTCGCGTTAATCGCCGGTGCGGCAGTCATGGCCCTGGGGGTCGTGGGGTGCGGGGGCGACAGCCCGGGGGCGGCGAAACCCCTCGCCGCGACGACCACTTCCGCGGCGCCCACGCCGTCCGTGAAGGCGGCTCTCGGTCTCGTCGACGATCAGGAGAGCGCCGACGCGGGGAAGGCGATCGAGGTGAAGGTGCTGGGAAACGACAGCGTCACCCTCAAGGACGGTAGGACCGGCAACGTTGAAACCGCCCTGACCGCTGGGCAGTTCACCGTCTCTGTGGACGCCGCGCCCGCCCACGGGACCGCCGTGGTCGACGGGACCACCATCACGTACACCTCCAGTCCCGGCTACGGCGGGGACGACGAGTTCACCTACCGCGTCGACGTGGCCGGGCAGAGCCTGACCGGAACCGCCGTCGTACGGATCACCGTGGCCAAGCCCACACCGAAGCCGAAGCCGACGCCGACACCCAAACCCGCGAAGCCCGCGGTCTCGTACGCCAATTGCGATGCCGTACGGGCCGCCGGCGCCGATCCCATTCACGAAGGGGAGCCGGGTTACGGGCCCCACCTCGACCGGGACGGGGACGGGGTCGGCTGTGAGTCCTGGAGCGGGGGAAGCGGCGGTTCCACCGGAGGGAGCACCGGGGGCAGCACCGGCGGTGGTGGCGGGAGTACGTACTACGACAACTGCGCCGCCGTACGCGCCGCCGGCGCCGCGCCCATCCATGCCGGGGAGCCCGGGTACGGGCGGCACCTCGACCGCGACGGTGACGGCGTCGGCTGCGAGTGAGCAAGTGAGCGAGTGACATTCCGGCAGAAGATCGACGCTGCGCGGGCAGCTCTTCCACTGAGCCGCCGCTGCCCGCGCTGAACGCGCGCGCCCTGCCGTACGTACTCCTCAGCACCTCCCCCAGGTAACTGGGCGCGTGGCCGTACGGCAGGGATCGGTCACGCGCCCAGCGCGTGAGCCACGGTGTAGATCAGCAGCCCGGCCAGCGCGCCGACCACCGTGCCGTTGATCCGGATGAACTGCAGGTCGCGGCCGATGTGCGCCTCGATCTTGCGCGAGGTGTGCTCCGCGTCCCAGCCGGCGACGGTGTCCGAGATCAGAGAGGTGATCTCGGCGCGGTACGTGGTCACCACATACACGGCCGCGTCCTCCATCCAGCCGTCCAGCTTCGACTGCAGGCGGCCGTCCGTCGCAAGCCGCGCGCCCAGCGACAGCAGCGAGGCGCGGGCGCGCAGCCGCAGCTCGCTGCGGTCGTCCTCGGCCGCCGAGATGATCATGGTGCGTACGGAGGACCAGGCCGACGCGATCACGTCCTGCACCTCCGAACGCGACAGCAGATCCGACTTCATCCGCTCCACCCGCGTCCGGGTGTCCGTGTCCGACTGGAGATCGGCCGCGAAGTCGGTCAGGAAGCGGTCGATCGCGCCGCGGGCGGGGTGGGCGGGCATGTCGCGCATCTCCGTGACGAAGCGCAGCAGTTCCTTGTAGACCCGCTCGCCGACCTTCCGGTCCACGAAGCGCGGGGTCCAGCCCGGCGCCCCGCCCTCGACCGCGTCCATCACCGAGTCCGAATGGAGGACCAGCCAGTCGTGGGCGCGGGCGCAGATCAGGTCGACGGCGCGGTGATGGGCACCGTCGGCGACGACCTTCTCCAGGGTCTTGCCGATGCCGGGGGCGACCTCCGCGCTGTCGGCGCGGCGGGTGATCGCCTCGCCGACGACGGCCTGGACGTCGGAGTCGCGCAGCACGGTGAGCGCGCCGCGCAGTGCGGTGGACAGTTCGGCCGTGACCCGGTCGGCGTGGGCTGGCTCGGCCAGCCAGGCTCCGAAGCGGCGCCCGATGCCGAGCGCGTGCAGGCGCTCCCGTACGACGCCGGCGGAGAGGAAGTTCTCGCCGACGAAGGATCCCAGCGTGGTACCGAGCTGGTCCTTCTTGTTCGGGATGATCGCGGTGTGCGGGATGGGCAGGCCCAGCGGATACCGGAAGAGCGCGGTGACCGCGAACCAGTCGGCCATGGCGCCGACCATGCCGGCCTCGGCCGCGGCCGCGACGTAGCCGGCCCAGGGGCCCGCGCCGGAGTTCTTCGCCCAGGTGGCGAGAGCGAAGATCAGCGCGACGAGGACCAGCGCGCCGGTCGCCGTCGTCTTCATCCGGCGCACGCCGCGCATCTTCTCCGCGTCGGCAGCGGTGTACGCGAAGGAGGGGAGCGGCGTGCGGGGGCGGGGGCGGTCCCCGCCGGGCCGGTCCTGGCTGGGCCGGTCCCCGCAGGGCTCGCCGCCTGCGATCGCCTTTGGTTCCGTACGTTCCGGATCTGTACGTTCCATACGCTCCACCCGTCCGCGCGCGCCCCGTACGCAATGTCCCTACCTCAGGTACTCCCGGGACGCACTTCGAGTTCCCGCGACATGTCCCATGATGTGCTCATGCACAAGCGACGCGGGTATGCGAGCCTCGCAGCCCTCACCGCCGTGGTCCTCCTGATCAGCGGCGCGATATACGTCGGCGTCGGAGCCCTCCAGGGCCGCGCCGCCGCCCGGACGCCCGCCGCCGCCCGGGCCGCGGTCTGGGTCGGGACGTGGTCGGCGCCGCCCGTCGAGGCCGCGGCGGGCGCCGGCCACGGGGAGCACGGAGCCCGCTCCGTACGCAATGTCGTGCACACCAGCATCGGCGGGACCGCCGCCCGCCTCACCCTCTCCAACCTCCTGGGACGCCGCCCGCTCACCGTCGCGCAGGTCTCGCTCGCCCTGCGCGCGGGCAGGGGCGCGGACGCCGTGCCCGGCAGCCTGCGGCAGGTGACCTTCCACGGCCTGCGCGGGGTCACCATCGCGCCCGGCGGGCAGTCCGTCAGCGATCCCGTCGTGCTGAAGATCCCGTACGACGGGGACCTCCTCGTCAGCGTCGCCACGCCCGGCGGGCCCGTCACCGTCCATCCGCGGGCGCGGCAGACCTCGTACGTCGCGGATGGCGACCGTGCGGCGGACGTCGGCGGGGAGGCGTACACCTCGCGGATCCACGCCTGGCAGCACGTCACCGCGGTCGACGTGCTGACCCGGGAGGCGGCGGGCGCGGTCGTCGCGATCGGCGACTCGATCACCGACGGGACCACGGCGACGGTTGACGCGAACCGGCGCTGGCCGGACGTCCTCGCCGACCGGCTGGGCCGCCGGGGCGCGCCCCGCTACGGCGTGCTCAACGCCGGTATCAGCGGCAACCGCCTCCTCGTAGGCGGCCGCGGTCCCAGTGCGCTCGCGCGCTTCGACCGCGATGTGCTCGCGCGGCCGGGCGTGAAGACGGTGATCGTCGCGATCGGCATCAACGACCTGCTGCGCGCGCCGCGCACGGCGAAGGCCGACCGGATCACGGCGGGGCTCGCCGAACTCACGCGCCGGGCGCACGCGCGGGGGCTGAGGGTCGTCGGGGCGACGCTGCTGCCGTGCGGTGGGTACCGGGGGTGTACGCGCTCGGTCCAGGCCGTGCGGGAGGAGATCAACGCGGTCGTGCGTGCGGGTGGGATCTTCGACGGGGTCGTGGACTTCGACCGGCTGCTGCGGGATCCGTATGCGCGGGGGCGGCTGAGGCCTGTGTACGACAGCGGGGATCATGTGCATCCGAGCGATGCGGGGTATGCGCGGATGGGTGGGGCGGTGGGGGTGGCGGGGCTGTGAGGGCCTCGCGGTGCGTTTGGTCGGGGTGCACGTCTGGCTCGGGCGGTCGCGTGCACCGCGGGGGTTTCTCCCCCACCCCGCCCCTTCCCGTAACTGGGGCTCCGCCCCAGACCCCGCCGGGGCTCCGCCCCGAACCCCGCTCCTCAATCGCCGGAGGGGCTGAATGTCGCCCCCAGGGCTGAAAAGGCTCAGCCGAGCTCCTTGCGGTCGTCCTTCTCGTCCTTCTCCAGGCGCGCCCGCTTTTCCTCTTCCCGTTCCGCCTTGAGGCGCTGCTTCTCCGCCTTCGTGCGCTTGCGCTCGACACCCACACCGCCCATCAGCGCGAAGCCCGAGATGACCACGCGGGGCGCCGACGGGTCCGGGTTGCCCTCGCCCTGTTCGGCGAAGCCGCCCATGAAGCCGATGCCGTTGACCTCGACGTTCAGGTCGGGGGGTACCACGATGCTGACCCCGCCCATGATCGCGAAGCAGCGGATCACGGTCACCCGGTCCTCGAAGCGGGCCTCGCGCAGGTCGAGTTCGCCGCCGCCCATCATCGCGAAGCCGGTGAACTTCCGGGCCACCGTCCAGGTGCCCTTGCGCCCGAAGCCGCCCCAGAAGGCGAACGCGCCCTTGGAGGTCGGCGGGCCGCCCACGCGCTGGGCCCAGTTGCCCGAACCGGTGGCCGCCAGCGGTGCGGCGGGGGTCGTGCCCATCAGCGGGAGGTCGCTGACCAGGGGTTCCAGCTCGCCGTGCGTACGTGCCTTGTATGCCGCGTCCAGGCGCTGCCCGAACTCCTCCATGTCGAGCCTGCCCTCCGCCACCGCCTCTCGCAGCCGCTCGGCAATCCGCTCACGCTCGGCGTCGGAGGCGCGCATCTCCGGGAGTTCGCTCATGCTCGAAGACTATCCAGCACCGCCCCCGGTCGCAGCGCAGGGGCTACAGCCCGGAGCGCTCCGCGTACATCTTGGCGATCACTGCCTCGATGTCCGGCTCCCGTACCGACAGATCCACCAGCGGATACTTGTCGGCGAGCGCGGCCACCAGCGGGGCCGCGGACTGGGACGCGGGGAACGCGAGCCACTGCCGCGGGCCCTCGATCTTCACCGTACGGGCCAAGTCCATGACGATCGGCGGCAGTTCGCGTTCGAGGTCCACCACCAGCGTGCGTTCGCTCTCCCCCACCTCGTGGAGACCGGCGAGCGCCCCGTCATACATCAGCCGACCGTGGTCGATGACCATCACGCGCTTGCACAGCTGCTCGATGTCGGTGAGGTCGTGCGTCGTGAGCAGCACCGTCGTCTCCTGCTCGGTGTTGAGGTCGCGCAGGAAGTCCCGGACCTTCGCCTTGGAGATCACGTCGAGCCCGATGGTCGGCTCGTCCAGATACAGCACCTCGGGGTCGTGCAGCAGCGCCGCCGCGATGTCGCCGCGCATCCGCTGGCCGAGCGAGAGCTGCCGTACGGGCACGTCCAACAGCTCGGCCAGGTCGAGGAGTTCGACACAGCGGTCGAGGTTCTCGCGGAAGCGCTTGTCGGGGATCCGGTACATCCGGTGCACCAGGCGGTACGAGTCCTTCAGCGGCAGGTCCCACCACAGGGTCGTGCGCTGCCCGAAGACCACGCCGATACGCTGCGCGAGGCGCGTGCGCTCCCGGGACGGGTCGATGCCCGCGACCCGCAGCCGCCCGCCGCTGGGGGTCAGGATGCCCGTCAGCATCTTGATCGTGGTGGACTTTCCGGCGCCGTTGGGGCCGATGTAGCCGACCATCTCGCCGCGCGGCACCCGGAAGCTGATCCCGTCGACCGCGCGCACCTGGTGCTTCTCGCGCCGCAGCCTGCCCGCCTTGCGGCGTACGTCGAAGACCTTCTCGACGCCGTCCAGCTCGATGAAGTCCATGCGCTCTCAGCTCCCCGTGCTGCGGTACGAACGAAGGGCCGTCCGCCATGCGAGTGCGGCGAGCAGACAGCAGGCCGCGGCGACGAACGGTGACAGGAAGGCCGTCCAGCCCGGCACACCGGCCGGAGCGTCGCGCCCCAGGACATACAGCGCCGGCAGCCAGTTGACGAAGGCCAGCGGCACGACGTAGACGACCCCGCGCACCAGGTCCTGCGCGAATATCGTCGGCGGGTACTGCAGCAGCGTATTGCCGCCGTACGTAAAGGAGTTGGTGACCTCCGACGCGTCCTGCGCCCAGAACTGGAAGGACGCACCCGCCACCATCACCGCCGAGAAGATCAGCGAGCCGCAGACCACCATCAGCGGCAGCATCGCCACCTTTACGGCCGTCCACTCCACGTCGACGATGACCAGCGACCAGATCAGCACCAGCAGGCCCTGGCTGATACGTCCGAGGCGGCGCAGTGCGAACCGGTCCGCCGCTACCTGTGCCAGTACCGGCACCGGCCGTACGAGGAGGGTGTCGAGCGTCCCGTCCCGCACCCGCCTCCCCAGCCTGTTGACCTGCCCCATCGCCAGGTCCGCGAGCCCGAAGGCGGTGCCGGTGGTGCCGTACAGGAAGGCCACCTCGGCGAAGGAGAAGCCTCCCAGGCCGTCCACCTGGCTGAACATCAGCACGATGACCACGAAGTCGAAGATCGTCGCGGTGAAGTTGGAGCAGAGGGACATCGCGAAGGAGAAGCGGTACGTCATCGTGGAGCGAATCCACATCGCCGCGATCATCCGGTACGTACGCCAGGACTCACCCACCCTGCACCACCACCCTCCGGGTGGCCGCGGACTGCACGAGGCGCCCCGCGGCAAGCAGGACGACCGCCCAGCCGAGCTGGAACGCGTACGCCTGCACCAGTCCCCACCCCGTGCGCTTCTCCAGGAAGACATCCGCCGGGACCTGGAGCATCGACGCCCAGGGCAGCGCCCGCGCGACCTCGCCCAGCGCGCCGGGGAAGACGGTCAGCGGCAGCAGCATCCCGGAGAAGAACATGCCCGCGAGCCAGGCGATATGGGCCGTACCGGCACCGTCCATCATCCAGAACGCGCTCAGCGCCACCAGGTACCAGACCGCGAAGCTGACGGTCACCCCCAGCGCCACCGACAGGAGAAAGGCCGGCCAGGTGAGCGGACTGGACGGCAGCGCGAGGTCGAAGGCGAGCGCGCCGACGATCATCGGCACCACGCCGCGCCCGAGCAGATGGAAGGCGGCGCGCCCCAAGTTGGCCGAGAACCACCACAGTTGGAGGTCAACCGGCCGGTAGAGGTCGACGGCGATGTCGCCCGTCTTGATCCGCTCGATCAGCTCGTCCTCGAAGCCGCCGCCCATCAGCCCGGCGGTGGCCAGCAGCGCCTGGCCGATCCACACATAGGTGAGCGCCTCGGGCATGTCGTAACCACCCAGGTGGGGCCGCTCGTCCCAGAGGGCCTGATAGGTGTACGCCAGGATGAAGCCGAAGACGGTGTTCGTGAACACCCCCGCCGCCGTGGCCATCCGGTACGTCGCATGGCGCCGGAAGCCGCCCGCCGCAACGGCCGCGTACAGCCGCACCTGGACTCCCTCCCCGTGAAGGCACCAAAGCGCACGACCCTAGCCCAGCGCCGTGGCCGCCGCGACGGCTTTTACGCCGGAGGTCCGGGCTGCGATGGATAACCCACCCAAAAGGGCAGTATGGGCCTATGAGTGACGAGCCACAGCAGCAGGGCTGGACACCCCGGGACGCGACCGCCGCCGGACCGGGTACCGGGCCCGCGCCGGAGAAGAAGGGCCCCAAGGCCCGTCCCGGGCACACCGGCTGGCGCCGCGTCATCCCCACCTGGCGGATGGTGCTCGGCACGGTCCTGCTCGTCGCCCTGCTGCTGATCGGCGGCTTCCTGGCCGGCTACATGCTCGTCGACATCCCGCCCGCCAATGCCACGGCCACCGCCCAGTCCAATGTGTATCTCTACAAGGACGGCACGCAGATCGTCCGCGACGGCGAGGTCAACCGCGAGAACGTGACCCTCGCGCAGGTCCCGCTGACCGCGCAGCGGGCCGTACTGGCCGCCGAGGACCGGGACTTCTACTCCGAGCGCGCCGTCGACCCCAAGGCGATGGTCCGCGCCGCCTGGAACACCCTGACCGGCAAGGGCAGGCAGTCCGGCTCCACCATCACCCAGCAGTACGTCAAGAACTACTACCTGGGCCAGGAGCAGACGATCTCGCGGAAGTGGAAGGAGTTCTTCATCGCGATCAAGCTGGGGCGCGAGGAGGGCAAGGGCGACATCCTCGAGGGCTATCTCAACACCAGTTACTTCGGGCGCAACGCCTACGGCATCCAGGCCGCTGCCCAGGCGTACTACGGCAAGGACATCGCCGACATCGACACGTCGGAGGGCGCCTATCTCGCCTCTCTGCTCAACGCCCCGAGCGTGTACGACGTCGCCACGCATCCGGAGAACCGGGCCGCCGCGCTCGCCCGCTGGAACTACACCCTCGAGGGCATGGTCAAGAAGCAGTGGCTCAGCCCCGCCGGGCGCGCGGCCATGACGTTCCCGGTGCCGCAGACGGCGAAGCCCGCGACCGGGCTCTCGGGCCAGCGCGGCTATATCGTCCAGGCCGTCGAGGACTACCTCACCAACAACAAGATCATCGACGAGAACACCCTGGCCACCGGCGGCTACCGGATCACCACCACGCTGGAGCGCGACAAGCAGAACGCCTTCAAGGAGGCGGTCGACGACCAGGTGATGTCCAAACTCGACCCGGACCGCGAGGCCGACCGCAATGTCCGGGTCGGCGGCGCCTCCATCGACCCGGCCACCGGCAAGGTCCTCGCCATGTACGGCGGCGTCGACTACACCAAGCAGTACGTCAACAACGCGACCCGCCGCGACTACCAAGTCGGCTCCACCTTCAAGCCGTTCGTCTTCACCTCCGCCGTCTCGCACGACTCCGGGACCCAGGACGGCGGGCGCATCACCCCCAACACGGTCTACGACGGCACCAACAGACGCCCCGTCCAGGGATGGAGCGGAAAGCCCTACGCCCCCGCCAACGAGGACGACGTCTCGTACGGCCCCATCACCGTCCGCACCGCCACCGACAGGTCCGTCAACGCGGTGTACGCGCAGATGGCCATGGACGTCGGGCCCGCCAGGGTCAGGAAGACGGCGATCGCCCTGGGGATCCCCGCGAGCACCCCGGACCTGACCGCCTCGCCCTCCATCGCGCTCGGTCCCGCGACCGCGAGCGTCCTCGACATGGCCGAGGCGTACGCGACGCTCGCCAACCACGGCAGGCACGGCACGTACACCCTGGTCGAGAAGGTCTCCAAGGACGGCGTCGACGTTCAGCTGCCCAAGGAGGAACCCGAACAGGCCGTCAGCCGGGAGGCCGCCGACACGACGACCTCGATCCTGCAGAGCGTGGTCGACGGCGGCACGGGCACCGAGGCCCAGTCCGCGGGCCGCCCGGCCGCCGGCAAGACCGGCACGGCGGAGGAGGACCAGGCGGCCTGGTTCGCGGGATACACCCCGGACCTGGCGACGGTGGTCGCGGTGATGGGCCAGGACCCGGCCACCGGGGCGCACAAGCCGCTGTACGGGGCGCTGGGTCTGCCGCGGATCAACGGCGGCGGGGCCCCGGCGAAGATCTGGGGGCAGTTCACCGGGCTCGCGCTGGAGGACTCCGACGTCGAGGAGTTCGACCTGGACCTGCAGGAAGGCGCGGACGAGGTCGAGCCCCCGGTGGAGGAGGAGCCCCCGGCCGAGCCCTCGCAGGCGCCGGGGTCCAGCTGGCCGAGCCTGCCCCCCGACGACACGCAGGGCCAGGACCAGGGACAGACGCAGGGGCAGGACCAGGGACAGACCGACGGCGGCCAGACGGACGGCGGCACGGACGACGGCGGCACCACGGACGGCGGGCAGACCGACGGCGGGCAGACCGACGGCGGGACGGCGGACGGAGGAACCACCGATGGGGGCACGGGCACCGGAGGGACAACGGAAGGGGGCACGACGGCCGGCGGAATCATCGGCGGGACCGACACGGGCGGCGGGACGTCAGACTGGGGCGAAGGCGGGGGCGGGCGCGGGGGCAGCAAACCCACGACCGGCCGTCAGTGACCCGAGGTCGCCTTGAGGCCGACCACCGCGACCAGCAGCAGACAGACGAAGAAGATCCGGGCCGCGGTCGCGGGCTCGTTCAGCGCGACCATGCCGACCACGGCGGCACCGGCCGCGCCGATGCCGACCCAGACGCCGTACGCCGTGCCGATCGGCAGGCTCCTGGCGGCGTGCGACAACAGCATCATGCTGGCGACGATCCCGAGACCGGTGAACACGCTCGGCCACAGCCGGGTGAACCCCTCGGTGAACTTCATTCCGATCGACCAGCCGACCTCGAGCAGACCGGCGACAACAAGCAGAACCCAGGCCATGACGGCACCTCCGAGACGCGGAACTTCGGGCGGTGCGTCGTCTTTGCGGCAAACCCGGTACGGCGCGTCTCGTCGGGTGCATCCACGGTAGCAAAGGGCAGACAGAAGGGCTGGTGACCTGTGCCACCAGCCCTTCGAGGTACAGACGCCGCTTAGAGATACAGCCCGGTGGAGTCCTCGGAGCCCTGGAAACGGTCCGCGGCGACGGCGTGCAGATCGCGCTCACGCATCAGCACGTACGCGACGCCCCGCACCTCGACCTCGGCGCGGTCCTCGGGGTCGTACAGCACCCGGTCGCCCGGCTCCACAGTGCGGACGTTCTGCCCGACGGCGACCACCCCTGCCCAGGCCAGGCGCCGCCCGACCGCCGCGGTCGCCGGAATGACGATGCCGCCGCTGGAACGCCGCTCCCCCTCCGGGATGTCGGTCCTGACCAGCACGCGGTCGTGCAGCATCCGGATCGGCAGCTTGTCATGGGTGGTGCTGGGGTCATGGCTGTTGGCGCTCACGAGTCGAACCTACCTGTCAGCGAGCGTTCCGTACGCCCGAGGGTCACCGCCGCCGCCTTCTCGCCGACACCGCGAGCAGCCCCACGATTCCCACAGCCACCAACGCCACCGGCACCAGGCGCTCCAGCCGCGGGGCCCCGTCCTCCTTGACGAACTGCGCCTTGATGTCGGACACCGTACGGTTCACCGCGACGACGGCGCGGCCCGCCGTCTGGTCCACGGTCGACGCAACCCTGGCCCTGGCATCGCCGATGACCGTCTTCGGGTGCACCCGCACGCCGATCTCGTCGAGCATCTCCGCGAGCTGCTCGCGCCTGCGGACGATGTCCGCCTCGATCTGCGCAGGGGTCCTGGCATCCGACACCGCGCTGCCTCCGTCGTCGTTTCCGTTGGTCCGTCATCGACAGTCTGTCAGCTCGGCGGCTCCCGCACCCCACGGCACCCCTATTACGCTCGACGGCGTACACCCTCACCTCACCCCCAGCACGTCTTTCGAGGAGAACCATGAGCGAGCGACTCCAGCCCGGCGACACCGCCCCCGACTTCACGCTGCCCGACGCGGACGGCAACGAGGTCTCGCTCGCGGACCACAAGGGCCGCAAGGTCATCGTCTACTTCTACTCGGCCGCCCTGACCCCCGGCTGCACCAAGCAGGCCTGCGATTTCACGGACAACCTGGAGCTGCTGGCGGGCGCGGGCTACGACGTGATCGGCGTGTCCCCGGACAAGCCGGAGAAGCTGGCGAAGTTCCGTGAGCAGGAGTCCCTGAAGGTGACGCTGGTCGGCGACCCGTCCAAGGAGACGCTGGAGGCGTACGGCGCCTTCGGCGAGAAGAAGCTGTACGGGAAGACGGTGACCGGTGTCATCCGGTCGACGGTGATCGTCGACGAGGAGGGCAAGGTCGAGCGCGCCCTGTACAACGTCAAGGCGACCGGCCATGTCGCCAAGATCATCAAGGACCTCGGCATCTGATCGCCTACGCCGCTTCGGAACGGCCCCGCCTCGCTCCCGTGGGAGCAGTTGCGGGGCCGTTCCGTATGTCGGGGGTGACCATCCGATCTTCGGTTCGTTGGTCAGTACGAGATTGAGAACGTGCGACCGAGACGGAGGGGATGCGTAATGCTCGACCGGTACCAGCGGGTGAAGCTGGCGGAAGCCGTCGCCGCCGCACAGGGCTGGGCGGACCTGATGAGACGACTGGGCCTCAAGGCGAGCGGCGGACAGCGTCGGGTTCTTCAGGAGAAGGTCGCCGAACACGGACTGGACACAGGCCACTTCAAGCAGCGCAGCCCCTGGCGCAAGTATCCGGACGAGGCGATAGCCGAGGCTGTGGCGTCCTCGACCACGCTGCGTGAGGTCGCCGACAAACTCGGTGCCACACCTGCCACAGGAACCTTGTCTCACATCAGGCGCCGGATTGCCGCCGCCGGCATCGACATCAGCCACTTTCCGGGTATGAGCCGCAAGCAGATCGACTTGCCGTTCACCACGGAGGATCTGAGGTGCGCCGCCGCGTCGTCCGACAGCATCCGAGGTGTGGCCCGCGCGCTCGGCGTCCCCGACGACGACAGCCGGTCGCGCGCCGCACTCGGTCGAATGCTCAGGGAGCGAGCCATCGACACCAGTCACTTCCGGAACTCGCGCGTGACGATCCGGGACGAGGCGCTGCGCTCTGCCGTGACTCAGGCCACGAGCTACGCCGAGGTCATGCGCATCCTCGGCCTCGCCGTGAACGACACGAATCACCGCCGCGTACGCCGCAAGGGCGCTCAACTCGACCTCGACACCGCGCATTTCAAGCGCCGCCCGTGGGGATCCGTACGGGTTCAAGTCACCGAGCCGGTTGGGCCGACGACTCTCGTGGTCCTGCCCCCGGGTTCGCCGCGGACCAACCGTCGCAGACTTCATAGGGCGCTGGAGGAGATCGGCGTGCCGTACCGATGCGCATTCTGCGGGAACTCTGGCGAGTGGCGCGGACAGCCGATCACACTTCAGATCGACCACATCAACGGCGACTGGCTCGACAATCGCCCCGAGAATCTCCGCTATCTCTGCCCGAACTGTCACGCCCTCACGGACACCTGGTGTCGCAACCGGCGTGGGCCCCTGGGCACCGTCGCTCAGGCCCCTTCGGGCGGCCTGTAGCGCCTTGTAGGATGCGGACACGCGCGAGTGCTGGAATTGGTGAGACAGGCTGGTTTTAGGTACCAGTGTCCTAGTGGCGTGAGGGTTCGAGTCCCTCCTCGCGCACCGCGAAACGTCTCTGTCGAAGGGCGCCGCACCATCTTGGTGCGGCGCCCTTCGGCATAGCGGTGTCAGCCCAGGAGCTCCCGCACCACCGGGACCAGCGCCCGAAACGCCTGTCCCCGGTGACTGATCGCGTTCTTCTCCTCAGGAGTCAGTTCGGCGCAGGTGCGCGTGTCGCCCTCCGGCTGCAGGATCGGGTCGTAGCCGAAGCCGCCCGAGCCCTCGGGGGCGTAGCGCAGGGTGCCGCGCAGGCGGCCCTCGACGACGCGTTCCGTACCGTCGGGCAGGGCGAGCGCCGCCGCGCAGGCGAAGTGGGCGCCGCGGTGGAGTTCGTCGATGTCGGAGAGCTGGTCCAGGAGCAGGGTGAGGTTTGCCCTGTCGTCGCCGTGGCGGCCGGCCCAGCGGGCGGAGAAGATGCCGGGCGCGCCGCCGAGGACGTCGACGCAGAGGCCGGAGTCGTCGGCGACGGCCGCAAAGCCGGTGGCCTGGGCGAGGGTGTGCGCCTTGAGCAGCGCGTTCTCGACGAAGGTGACGCCGGTTTCCTTGACGTCGGGAATGTCGGGATAGGCATCCGCGCCGACGAGTTCGTGGGTGAGGCCCGCGTCGGCGAGGATGGCCTTCAGCTCGGTGATTTTCCCGGTGTTGCGAGTGGCGAGGATCAGTCGGGTCATGCTCCTGATTATCCGGGCTCGGGGACCCTTTATCAGGATGTGCAGACCTTGCCGATCTCGGCCGCCGCGTCGGTGACGGGCTTGATGTCGGGGGTGCTGTCGCCGTTCTCGATCGACTTGCGGACGTTGTCGACGCCTGTGTTGAGGTTGTCGACGGCCTTGCTCAGGTCGGCGTTGTCGGTCTTGTCGCTGAGGTTCTTCAGTTCGCGGTCGATGTCGTCGAGCGCTTCCTTGGCCTGCGTCGGGTCGTCGGCTGCGGTCGAGACCGCCTGCTGGAGCTTGTCGACGCTGGTGGCGATGGCGTCGGCGGTCTCGACGCAGTCGAGTGCCTTGTCGATGGCGCTGCAGCCGACCGTGATCGGTACGAGCAGGGCGGCTGTGGCGAGCGTGATGGCTATACGGCGGCGCGCAGGCATGGAACGGTCCTTCCGGATACGGACGGGCGCACGGTTCGGCCCGTGCGCCCGTAGTTCTGATGACGCCCGGTGGAGCGTACTTGGTTGCTTCTTTACCCTTCGAGTGCCCTCTCGAGGGCATCGCGCTGGAGCACGGCGAGGTCGGCACAGCCGCCGGTCGCCAGGTCCAGGAGCGCGTTGAGCTCCTTGCGGTCGAAGGGTTCGGCCTCGGCGGTGCCCTGCACCTCGACGAAGCGGCCGTCGCCGGTGCAGACGACGTTCATGTCGGTCTCGGCGCGTACGTCTTCCTCGTAGCAGAGGTCGAGGAGCGGGGTGCCGTCGACGATGCCGACGCTGACGGCGGCGACGGTCCCGGTGAGCGGCCGGCGGCCGGCCTTGACGAGCTTCTTTCCCTGGGCCCAGGCGACGGCGTCGGCGAGCGCGACGTAGGCGCCGGTGATCGCGGCGGTGCGGGTGCCGCCGTCGGCCTGCAGGACGTCGCAGTCCAGGACGATGGTGTTCTCGCCGAGGGCCTTGTAGTCGATGACCGCGCGCAGCGAGCGGCCGATGAGGCGGGAGATCTCGTGCGTACGTCCGCCGATCTTGCCGCGTACGGATTCGCGGTCGCCGCGGGTGTTGGTGGAGCGCGGCAGCATCGAGTACTCGGCGGTGACCCAGCCTTCGCCGCTGCCCTTGCGCCAGCGCGGGACGCCTTCGGTGACCGAGGCGGTGCAGAAGACCTTGGTGTCGCCGAAGGCGATGAGGACGGAGCCCTCGGCGTGCTTGCTCCATCCGCGTTCGATGGTGACCGGGCGGAGCTGTTCGGGGGTGCGGCCGTCGATTCGAGACATGGCGTCGAGCCTAGCGGCCTGGACTCGGGCGGGGACTCCGCCCCTCGGGGACCGGCGGGGGTCGGGGGGGTCGGGGGCGGAGTCCCGGGTGGGAGTGCGCTACATCATGTCTTCGATGTCCGCGGCGATCGGGTCGGCGTCGGTGCCGATGACGACCTGGATCGCGGTGCCCATCTTCACGACACCGTGTGCGCCGGCGGCCTTCAGGGCGGCTTCGTCGACCTTGCTCGGGTCGACGACTTCGGTGCGGAGGCGGGTGATGCAGCCCTCGATCTCCTCGATGTTGTCGATTCCGCCGAGCCCGGCGACGATCTTCTCAGCCTTGCTGGCCATGTCTTTCTCCCTGCGTATCAAGAGCGCCCGTATGGGGCGCTCAGCGCTGCCTCGGTCCACCATTGGTCCGCTTCGTCACGGTAACGCACGGTTGGCCCACCTTCGCGGGCGGGTAACCGCCTCGTACCGAATGATGACGATCACCGGTGCCTGTCCCGCGACCGGGCGCGGGGACCGTACCGCGACTGGTCTACACCAGTCTGCAACACCTGCCAAACCACGGCATGTTCCGGGAGGACGCCGATGAGCTCCGACAGCGTCGCCGCGCCGCAGAAGAAGTGGTGGAGCGGCGCCTTCCAAGGGCTGCAGAAGATGGGCCGCAGCCTGCAGCTGCCCATCGCCGTCCTCCCCGCCGCCGGCATCCTCAACCGCCTCGGCCAGCCCGATGTGTTCGGCGCGGACGGACTCGGGTGGGACAACGTCGCCAAGGTGATGGCGGGCGCGGGCGGCGCGCTGCTGGACGGCAACCTCGGTCTGCCGCTGCTGTTCTGCGTCGGCGTCGCGATCGGCATGGCCAGGAAGTCCGACGGCTCCACCGCGCTCGCGGCCGTGGTCGGCTTCCTCGTCTACTACAACGTCCTGCGCCAGTTCCCCGAGGACTGCGTGGGCGGGGCAAAGGCGGCAGCCCTCGGCTGCCAGGCACCCGACGGATCGGTCGCGGCATTCACGTACCAGAACCCGGGCGTCTTCGGCGGCATCGTCATCGGCCTGCTGACCGCCTACTTCTGGCAGCGCTATCACCGCACCAAGCTCGTGGACTGGCTCGGCTTCTTCAACGGCCGACGGCTCGTCCCGATCATCATGTCCTTCGTCGCGATCGGGGTCGCGGCCCTCTCCCTGTGGGCCTGGCCGCCCCTTGGCGACGCTCTCGAGAATTTCAGCGACTGGCTGGTGGGTCTGGGCGCCTGGGGTTCGGGCCTCTTCGGCCTCACGAACCGGGCGCTGCTGGTGATCGGCCTGCACCAGTTCCTGAACGTGCCGATCTTCTTCCAGTTCGGCAGCTACACCAAGCCGGACGGCACGGTCGTGCACGGCGACATCACCATGTTCCTGGCGGGCGACCCGAACGCGGGCCAGTTCACCACGGGCTTCTTCCCGATCATGATGTTCGCGCTCCCCGCCGCCGCGCTGGCCATCACCCACTGCGCCAAGCCGCACCGCCGCAAGGAGATCGGCGGCCTGATGCTCTCGGTCGCCCTGACGTCGTTCGTCACCGGCATCACCGAGCCGATCGAGTACTCGTTCCTGTTCGTCGCCCCGCTGCTGTACGCGGTCCACGCGCTGCTGACCGGTGTCTCGATGGCGGTGAGCTGGGGACTCGGCGTCCATGACGGCTTCAGCTTCTCGGCCGGTCTGATCGACTACGTCATCAACTGGGGCCTGGCGACCAAACCGTGGCTGATCATTCCGATCGGGCTCTGCTTCGCGGTGGTGTATTACGCGATCTTCCGGTTCGCGATCACCAGGTTCAATATCGAGACACCGGGGCGGGAGCCGGACGAGATCGGGGACGAGCTGGAGCGGGAGAACATCAAGTAGGCGCGTCACACGTAACACCCCATGAGGCCCTTGGACCCACGGTCCAAGGGCCTCATGTCGTGCATGTCGCGCTATGGCCCGGCCCACGGAAATCGGAGGTTCCTTATCCGCCACTCACATGCTAAAACAGGTCTACACCACTGAGTGGTGTAGACCACGCGGGTCTGACCGCGTTCCCCATGAGACGCCGCCCTCCCCCGTTTTCTGTCCCCGGCGGCGCCTTGCCCACTTGGAGGAAGTTGATGACCACGGCAAGCGCCGCCCCCGAGGCGGACAAGAAGAAGACGGGCGCCGGCGCGATGGCCGTCATGCAGCGCATCGGCCGCAGCCTCATGCTGCCGGTCGCGGTGCTGCCCGCCGCCGCGCTCCTGGTCCGTTTCGGCCAGCCCGACATGCTCGGCAAGGAGTCCTACCCGGAGTTCGTCACCAAGCTCGCCGGCTACATGGCGGCCGGCGGCGACGCGATCCTCGCCAACATGGCGCTGCTGTTCGCCGTCGGTATCGCGATCGGCTTCGCCAAGAAGTCCGACGGCTCGACCGCGCTCGCGGCCGTCGCCGGCTATCTGGTCTTCAAGAACGTGCTGGCCACGTTCACCGACCCGAATCTGGACAAGGTCGCGAAGGTCATCGACGGCAAGATCGTCATGACCGAGGCACCCGTCGACGCCAAGGTCCTCGGCGGCGTCGTGATGGGCATCGTCGTCGCCCTGCTGTACCAGAAGTTCTACCGGACCAAGCTCCCGGACTGGGCGGGCTTCTTCGGCGGCCGCCGTCTCGTCCCGATCCTCTCCGCCTTCGCGGGCCTGGTCATCGGCATCGTCTTCGGCCTGATCTGGCCGGTCCTCGGCACCGGTCTGCACAACTTCGGTGAGTGGCTGGTGGGCTCCGGCGCCGCGGGCGCGGGCATCTTCGGTGTCGCCAACCGTGCGCTGATCCCGATCGGCATGCACCACCTGCTCAACTCGTTCCCGTGGTTCCAGGCCGGTACGTACGAGGGCAAGAGCGGCGACATCGGCCGCTTCCTCGCCGGTGACCCGACCGCCGGACAGTTCATGACCGGCTTCTTCCCGATCATGATGTTCGCCCTCCCGGCGGCCTGCCTCGCGATCGTCCACTGTGCCCGCCCGGAGCGCCGCAAGGTCATCGGCGGCATGATGTTCTCGCTCGCGCTGACGTCCTTCGTCACCGGTGTGACCGAGCCGATCGAGTTCACCTTCATGTTCATCGCTCCGGCGCTGTACGCGATCCACGCGGTGCTCACCGGTGTCTCCATGGCGCTGACCTGGTCGCTCGGAATGAAGGACGGCTTCGGCTTCTCGGCCGGCGCGGTGGACTTCTTCCTGAACCTGGGCATCGCGTCCAACCCGTGGGGGCTCGCGCTGGTCGGCCTGTGTTTCGCGGCCGTCTACTACGTGGTCTTCCGCTTCGCGATCATCAGGTTCAACCTCCCGACGCCGGGCCGCGAGTCCGACGAGGAGCTGGCGGAACTGCAGAAGGCCGAGGCGAAGTAGGCCTCAGGCTTTCCCAGGGCGTGCGGACCGCAGCCCCTGCTTCCCGGCGGAAGCAGGGGCTGCAGCTTTTCTCGGGATCAGCCGGAGATCAGACGTGGTAGACGGCGCCGGGGGCGGCCAGTTCGGTGGGGCCGTCGTAGACCGCGCGGGCGTCGGCAAGGTTCTGCGAGCCGTCCGTCCACGGCGGGATGTGCGTCAGCACGAGCCGCCCGACGTTCGCGCGCCGGGCGTGGGCACCGGCCTCGCGCCCGTTGAGGTGGAGGTCCGGGATGTCCTCCTTGCCGTAGGTGAAGGACGCCTCGCACAGGAACAGATCGGCGCCGACGGCGAGTTCGTGCAGGGGCTCGCAGACGCCGGTGTCGCCGGAGTACGTCAGCGTGCGGCCCGCGTGCTCCAGGCGGATGGCGTACGCCTCGACGGGATGGGCCACCCGCTCCGTACGGATGGAGAACGGGCCTATGTCGAAGCTGCCGGACTTCAGGGTGTGGAAGTCGAAGACCTCGCTCATGGAGGTGGGCGACGGGGTGTCCGCGTACGCGGTGGTCAGGCGCTGCTCGGTGCCTTCCGGCCCGTAGACCGGCAAGGGACCGCAGCGGCCCTCCTGGCGGTAGTAGCGGGCGACGAAGTATCCGCACATGTCGATGCAGTGGTCCGCGTGGAGATGGCTGAGAAAAACGGCATCGAGGTCGTAGAGACCGATGTGGCGCTGCAGCTCGCCGAGGGCACCGTTGCCCATGTCGAGAAGCAGCCTGAAGCCGTCGGCCTCTACGAGGTAGCTCGAACAGGCCGATTCCGCGGACGGGAACGACCCCGAGCAGCCGACGACGGTGAGCTTCATGGAGCTTGAACCTCCGTTGACTCGTGCGGGGCTCTTGGGCTGAAGGTGGGCCGGGGGCGATGTGGTTGCTGCCGGTGGGTGGAAAACAGTGGTGTCCGGCAACGGCTGGGGAAAGTCGTGCGGTTTGTCGAGCGTAAGGCGCGAAACGGCTGGTCGCTCCTCGGTGGCGGGCCGTTGTGGGGGAACTCACCTGCGCTGTCACCGGTTCGGACGGAGCGCGCGCGTCCGGCTGTGCGCCGGTAGCGTCTGGGGTATGGACACGTCGTGGTGGCTCGCGGTGCTCGCCGTGGTGGTGATCGCGCTGGTCGCCGCGGTGATGGACGGGCGCGGGCGATCGGACGCCCGCCGCCCCGGCGGCCGTGCCCGCCCGCCGGGCCGCCCGACCGGCCCAGGCCGCGCCCCCAAGCGTCGCCCGCAGCCGGGCGAAATCTGGTGGGCGGAGGTCCCCTACGAGGACCGCCCGCGAGCGAAGGACAGACCGTGCCTGGTGCTTTCGGTACGGGGCGACACGGCGCTGGTCGCGAAGATCACGAGCAAGTACCACGACGAGAGGCCGGGCGTGATCTGCCTGCCACCGGGGACGGTGGGGGACGCGCAGGGGAGGCCGAGCTTTCTGGAGACGGGTGAGCTGAGGGACGTGGGGGTGTGGGGGTTCAGGAGACGGGTGGGGGTGGTGGACCCGACGGTGTGGGATCAGGTCCGCCACTTGGCGGTGTGAGGGGTTTTTCTCCCCCACCCCGCCCCTCCCCTGAACCGGGGGCAAGCCCCGGACCCCGGGGGTCGGTTTGTGCGGGGCTGACGCCCCACACCCCGGGATGCGCCCGCTTCGCGGCGCGAGGGGGCTGCGGCCCCCCGCGGCGGCGGGGTGCTGCGTGCTGACGCCGCATCGCGGGGAAGTCCGGGTTCGCCGGCCACCCGGGGGTGGGTTTCGGTGGGGCTGACGCCCCACACCTGGGAGGCGCCGGCTTCGCGGCGCAACGGCCGGGGGAACCGAGGCACGACTCGCGTCGTCCGCTCCGAGGCGCCGGCCCGGGGCGCTCGGGACAGCTGACGCGGTTCGGCAGGAACGCCGGCTACGCGGCGCGCGGGGGGGGGCACCCGGGGGTGGGTTTCGGTGGGGCTGCCGCCCCACACCCCGGGAGGCGGCCCGCGCCGGGGCGCTCGGGACAGCCGACGCGGTTCGGCAGGAACGCTGGCTACGCGGCGCGCGGGGGGGCACCCGGGGGTGGGTTTCGGTGGGGCTGCCGCCCCACACCCCGGGAGGCGGCCCGCGCCGGGGCGCTCGGGACAGCTGACGCGGTTCGGCGGGAACGCCCGCTTCGCGGCGCGAGGGCTCCGCGCCCGCATGCAGGCGGGCGCACCATGGCGCGCCCTTCGCGCCATGAACCGCGCGCGGCCTCGCGGCGGCGCGGTGCTGAGATTCCGGTGGCTCGGACTCGAAACGGGCTGATGTCCCACACCACCCTGGGGGACGCCGACTGCGGACTTTGCCGCCCGCGCCGAGGCATGGCCCGGGGGCGCTCGGGACGGCCGGACTGGCTCGCGTCGCCAGGACTTTGGTGCGGCTCCGCAGGAACGCCGCTTCGCGGCGCGAGGGGTCTGTGGCCCCGCGGGCCCGCCGTGCGGCCCGGGGGGCGCCGAGGCGTCGGCCTCGCGGGCGCGTCATCTGCGCGCGCCGCGGCGCCGCCTTCGCGGCGCTCGGGGCCCTTGTGCCCTGCGGGCCCGGCATGGCGCCCCCGCCGCACCGCGGGGGCACAGACGCCGCGCGGCGCATGCCGCTACGCCCAGAGCTGGCCCTGCAGCGCCGCGATGGCCTCTTCCGTTGTGCGGGCCGTGTAGACGCCCGTCGACAGGTACTTCCAGCCGCCGTCCGCGACCACGAACACGATGTCCGCCTCTTCGCCCGCCGCCACCGCCTTCTTGCCGACGCCGATCGCCGCGTGCAACGCCGCTCCCGTCGAGACGCCCGCGAAGATGCCCTCCTGCTGGAGGAGTTCACGCGTGCGCGTGACCGCGTCGGCCGAGCCCACCGAGAAGCGGGTCGTCAGGACCGAGGCGTCGTACAGCTCGGGGACGAAGCCCTCGTCCAGGTTGCGCAGGCCGTAGACCAGGTCGTCGTACCGCGGCTCCGCGGCGACGATCTTGATGCTGGGCTTCTGCTCGCGCAGGAAGCGGCCGACCCCCATCAGCGTGCCCGTCGTGCCCAGGCCCGCCACGAAGTGGGTGATCGAGGGCAGGTCGGCCAGGATCTCCGGGCCGGTCGTGGCGTAGTGCGCGCCCGCGTTGTGCGGGTTGCCGTACTGGTAGAGCATCACCCAGGCGGGGTTCTGCGCGGCCAGTTCCTTGGCGACGCGGACCGCCGTGTTCGACCCTCCCGCCGCCGGGGACGAGATGATCTCCGCGCCCCACATCGCGAGCAGATCGCGCCGCTCCTGGGAGGTGTTCTCCGGCATCACGCACACCATGCGGTAGCCCTTGAGCTTCGCCGCCATGGCGAGCGAGATACCCGTGTTCCCCGACGTCGGCTCCAGGATCGTGCAGCCCGGCGTCAGGCGGCCGTCCTTCTCCGCCTGCTCGATCATGTGGAGCGCCGGGCGGTCCTTGATCGAGCCGGTCGGGTTGCGGTCCTCGAGCTTGGCCCAGATACGGACCTCCTCCGAGGGGGACAGCCGTGGCAGGCGGACCAGCGGGGTGTTCCCGACCGCTGCCAGCGGGGAGTCGTACCGCATCAGCGCATTCCCACCCGTCGCCCGGCCGCCACCCCAGCCGGACGCGGCTTCGCCGCGGCAGATCCTCCGGCGACTGCAGGAAGGATCGTGACGCTGTCGCCGTGGGCGAGCTTGGTGGAGATGCCGTCCAGGAAGCGGACGTCCTCGTCGTTCAGGTACACGTTCACGAAGCGGCGCAGCTGGTCGCCGTCCACGATGCGCTCCTGGATGCCGTTGTGCCGGGTCTCGAGGTCGGCGAAGAGGTCGGCGAGCGTGTCACCGCTGCCCTCGACGGCCTTGGCGCCGTCGGTGTACGTACGGAGGATGGTCGGGATGCGGACCTCGATGGCCATGACATGGGCTCCTGTCGGGAGTGCGGGGTGCGTAAGGGGCGCGCGGCTCTGTCCCCCCGCGCAGGGGGTGGTGCGGTGGATGCGCGCTCAGAGCGCAGCGCGGGCCGTACACATCGCGCTTGCGAGACGGCACAGGTCGACGTGCAGCCGCGCAACGAGCAGCGGCGTGCCCGGCGTCCTGTCGCTCACGTCATGGGGAACCATGCGGTCATCGTATCGATTCCCGGTCCGGGTTCCGGTATGTGATCTCGCATGCTGGACGATTTCCGCTCAGCATGCGGAAGGGGACTGCGTCCCGCGGGCTCAGTACGCCTCGACGACCTTGATGTCTTCCTCGGTGACCTCGCCGTTCACAATGCGGAAAGAGCGGAACTGGAACGGCCCCGCACCGTCGGAGTCCGCGGTGGAGACCAGGACGTAGTGCGCGCCGGGCTCGTTCGCGTAGCTGATGTCCGTACGCGAGGGATACGCCTCGGTCGCGGTGTGCGAGTGGTAGATGATCACCGGCTCTTCGTCGCGGTCGTCCAGCTCCCGATAGAGCTTCAGCAGATCCGCCGAGTCGAACTCGTAGAACGTGGGCGAGCGCGCGGCGTTCAGCATCGGGATGAAGCGCTCGGGACGGCCGCTGCCCTCGGGGCCCGCGACCACGCCGCAGGCCTCGTCAGGGTGGTCGGCGCGGGCGTGCGCGACGATCTGGTCGTACAGGGCCTCGGTGATGGTCAGCATGAGCGACAGGATAAGCAGAGGGCGGGCCCGTACCGGAGACTGGTACGAGCCCGCCCGAATGCTGGACGCCAGGGACGCCACGCAGGGGTGTCAGCGCTTGATGAAGGCCGCGCCCTGCGGGTTGCGCCTGCGCAGCACCACGTAGGAGACGCCGAGGATCAGGCCCCACAGCGGTGCGCAGTACAGCGAGATCCGCGCGTCCTTGTCGATGCCCATCATCACGATGACCATGCAGATGAACAGCAGCGCGAACCAGCTGGTGTACGGGGCGCCGGGCGCCCGGAACGTGGACTGCGGCACCTCGCCGCGGTCCGCCTTGGCGCGGTAGCGGATCTGGCAGACCAGGATCATGATCCAGGCCCACATGCCGGAGATGGTCGCGAAGGAGACGACGTAGTTGAACGCGTCGCCCGGCCACTGGTAGTTGATCCAGACGCCGACCAGCATCAGTGCCGCGGAGAAGGTGGTGCCGGCCAGCGGCGTGCCGCTCTTCGTCAGCTTGGTGAAGGCCTTGGGGCCCTGTCCGTTGAGCGCCAGGTCGCGCAGCATGCGGCCGGTGGAGTACATGCCGGAGTTGCAGGACGAGAGCGCCGCGGTGAGGACGACGAAGTTGACGATCGCCGCTCCGACGCCGAGGCCCATCTGCTCGAAGGCGGCGACGAACGGCGAGATGCCGGGCTGGAAGTGGGTCCACGGGACCACCGACAGGATCATGATCAGCGCGCCGACGTAGAAGACGGCGATACGCCACGGCACGGTGTTGATGGCCTTGGGGAGGGTCTTCTCGGGGTCCTTGGACTCACCGGCCGTAACACCGACCAACTCGACCGCGAGGAAGGCGAACATCACGATCTGCAGGGTCATCAGCGTGCCGCCGATGCCCTTGGGGAAGAAGCCGCCGTCGGACCACAGGTGGGTCACGGACGCGGTGTCGCCGGCGTCGGAGAAGCCGAGCGTGAGCACACCGGCGCAGATCAGGATCATGCCGATGATGGCGGTCACCTTGACCATCGAGAACCAGAACTCCAGCTCACCGAAGAGCTTCACGGAGATGAGGTTCGCGCCGTACAGGATGATCGTGAAGACGAGTGCGGACAGCCATTGGGGGATGTCCCACCAGTACGTCATATAGGTGGCGGCCGCGGTGACTTCGGTGATGCCGGTGACGACCCAGAAGAGCCAGTACGTCCATCCGGTCACGAAACCCGCGAAGGGGCCCACGAATTCGCGCGCGTACTCGGAGAAGGACCCCGAGACCGGGCGGTACATGAGCAGTTCACCCAGCGCCCGCATGATGAAGAAGATGACCAGGCCCGCGATGGCGTAGGCCAGGATGAGGCTGGGTCCGGCCTTGGAAATGGCTTTGCCCGCGCCGAGGAACAGACCGGTGCCGATGGCCCCGCCGATCGCGATCATCTGGATCTGACGAGCACCCAGTCCGCGCTGATAGCCCTCGTCCGTGCCCGCCGCGGACCCCGCGGCCTCATTGCGATCGTGCTTGTCGACCTGCAGTGAGGTCATGGTGATGCGCCCTTTCTCCATGCTGATCCGCCCGCCGCGACTGCCGCGCGACTGCGGACCAGGTCGTGATCCCCCCGGATGTGGATGGAGTGCTACCGGCGGTCTGCCGGCCCAAGCGCCCCCGGGGACATGGGTGGCGTCCCTCGGGCGGTCGTGAAGATTTATCACGGCTGTAACAGCGGTCAGCCCCGGAGATTGTGGCGCACACCACAGAAAGAAGCGGACATAACTCCCTCGCCGCGGCAAAGCATGCCGATGCGGTGACGGGATCGTTATCCGGATTTGAGTGTCCGTTGAGCGAACAGCGCGGGGCCTCGGAGCGTCAGGGCAGCAACGTCTCGACGAGCGTCTCCTGGAGCGCGCCGAGCCAGAGATACGCCATCACCATCGGCTTGCGCGGGTCGGTGTCCGGCAGCCGGTACAGCTCGCCGTTCTCGTCCTCGTCGCTCACGTCGAGCCGGGTGCCGATGGTCAGGCGCAGGTCGTTGAGGGAGCCGAGCCAGCGCTGACAGTCGTCTGCCGTCAGCTTCAGTACGGCGCCGCCGTCGCCGGCGGCGGTCAGCGAGTCGAGGGTGCGCACGACCGTGAGGGCGTCGTCGCGCTTGCGGGAGCGCAGATCGTTCTCGGTGAAACGCCTGAACTCCGCGGAGAGCGAGCGCAGTTCCTCGTCCTGCTCGTCGGCATCGGGTCCGGCGTACGCCTCCGGGAAGAGGCGGGCGAGCGCCGGGTCCGTGGGCGGCTCGCTCGGCCCCTCGGCGAAGAGGGCGGCCAGCGGGTCCTCGCCCTCGACCGGCTCGTCACCGGGCCCGATCAGCTCGAGGAGCTGTACGGCCAGCGAGCGCAGGATGGAGATCTCGACCTCGTCGAGCGCGACGGCGGCGCCACCGCCGGGGATGGGCTCGAAGTGTGATGCCATCAGCCGCGGTCCTGGGAGAGGGTCGCCCACAGGCCGTAACCGTGCATGGCCTGCACGTCGCGCTCCATTTCCTCGCGGCTGCCGCTGGAGACGACGGCGCGTCCCTTGTGATGGACGTCGAGCATCAGCTTGTGCGCCTTGTCCTTGGGGTAGCCGAAGTAGGCCTGGAAGACGTAGGTGACGTAGCTCATGAGGTTCACCGGGTCGTTGTGCACGAGCGTCACCCACGGCACGTCGGGCTCGGGTACGACGAAGGTCTCTTCCGCCGACTCAGGGCGTTCGATCTCTGTGGGAGCAACACTCACCTGGTCCATGCTGCCACCCGGGAGGGCTCATCGCACAAACGACTCCCACATCTCGTCACTCTGACGAGATGTGCGGTAGCATCCGCCGTATGAACCCTGCGGACCTTGGGCTGCCGGTGGACGTGCCGTCGACAGCGCTCTTCACCGACCAGTACGAGCTCACGATGCTTCAGGCGGCCCTCAAGGCGGGCACGGCCGACCGCCGCTCCGTCTTCGAAGTGTTCACCCGCCGACTGCCCGAAGGCCGCCGCTACGGCGTCGTCGCGGGCACCGGACGGGTCCTCGACGCCGTCGAGAACTTCCGCTTCGACGCGGGCGTGCTGCGCTTTCTGCGCGAACAGCAGATCGTCGACGAGCCGACGCTGCAGTGGCTCGCCTCGTACCGCTTCGGCGGCGACATCTGGGGCTACCCGGAGGGCGAGGTCTACTTCCCGGGCTCGCCGATCCTGCGGGTCGAGGGCTCCTTCGCCGAGTGCGTCCTGCTGGAGACCGTGATCCTCTCGATCCTCAACCACGACTCGGCCATCGCGGCCGCGGCGTCGAGGATGTCGGTGGCCGCCGGCGGGCGCCGGCTGATCGAGATGGGCGCACGGCGTACGCACGAGCTCGCCGCGGTCGCATCGTCCCGGGCCGCCTACGTCGGCGGCTTCAACTCCACCTCCGACCTGGCGGCGGGCTTCCGCTACGCCATTCCGACGGTCGGCACCAGCGCGCACGCCTTCACACTGCTGCACGACAGCGAGCGCGACGCCTTCCGGGCGCAGGTCGCCTCACTCGGCCGGGGCACCACGCTGCTGGTCGACACCTACGACGTTGCCGAGGCCGTCCGCACCGCCGTGGACATCGCGGGACCCGAGCTCGGGGCCGTACGCATCGACTCCGGCGACCTGCTGCTGGTCGCGCACCGGGTGCGGGCACAGCTGGACGAGCTCGGCGCCGTCAACACCAAGATCGTGGTCACCTCCGACCTGGACGAGTACGCCATCGCCTCACTGGCCGCCGCGCCCGTGGACGCGTACGGCGTGGGAACACAGCTGGTCACCGGCAGCGGGCACCCCACCTGCTCGATGGTCTACAAGCTCGTCGCCCGGGCCCGTTCGGCCGATGCGAAGGCCCCGCTGGAGCCGGTGGCGAAAAAGTCGCTCGGCGGCAAGCTGTCCATCGGCGGCCGCAAGTGGGCCGCGCGGCGCCTCGATACGGAAGGGGTCGCCGAGGCCGAGGTGATCGGCACCGGCGATGTGCCGGCCGAGCTCATGGACCAGCAGCTGCTGGTCGAGCTGGTCAAGGGGGGCGCCATCGTGGCCCGCGAGCCGCTGGACGCGGCGCGCGAGCGGCACATCGCGGTACGGGCGGGGCTGCCGTTGTCCGCGATGCAGCTGTCCAGGGGGGAACCGGTCCTTCCCACGGAGTACGTCTGAACACCGTGTGAGCCCCCTCCCGCCGGGCCGACCGAGTCTCTAGGCTCAGTAACTTCCCGTACCTTCCCCGCCCCACCCCATCGAAGGACACCCGTCATGCACCGCGCCTTGATCGTCGTGGACGTTCAGAACGACTTCTGCGAGGGCGGCAGCCTCGCGGTGGCGGGGGGTGCCGATGTCGCTGCCGCGATCACTGATCTGGTCGGTCAGGCCCAGCCGGGCTACCGCCATGTCGTGGCCACCCGCGACCACCACATCGAGCCTGGCGACCACTTCTCCGACCACCCGGACTACGTGCGCACCTGGCCGCCCCACTGCGTCGCCGGCACGGAGGGGGTCGGCTTCCACCCGAACTTCGCTCCGGCGGTCGCCTCCGGCGCGATCGACACGGTCTTCGACAAGGGGGCGTACGCGGCGGCGTACAGCGGCTTCGAGGGCACGGACGAGAACGGCACGACGCTTGCGCAGTGGCTGCGGGCGCGGGATGTCAGCGAGGTCGACGTGGTCGGCATCGCGACGGACCACTGCGTACGGGCGACGGCGCTGGACGCGGTCCGGGAGGGCTTCACAACGCATGTGCTGCTGGATCTGACGGCGGGGGTCGCGGAGGCGACGACGGAGAGGGCGCTGGAGGAGTTGCGGGCGGCGGGGGTGGAGCTGTCCGGCAAGCCGGTGGTGTAACGGGGGGTTGTTCCCCACCCCGCCCCTTCCCGTAACTGGGGGCAAGCCCCCAGACCCCTGCGCCCGCTTCGCGGCGCGAACTGGGGGCTTCGCCCCCGGGCCCCCGTATGCGACCTTCGGCCGCATGTCCTCAATCGCCGGACGGGCTGATATGTGCGGCCCAGCCGCACATATCAGCCCCGCCGGCGTTTGAGGCGCGGGGTCTGGGGCGGAGCCCCAGTTCGGGAAGGGGCGGGTAGGGGAACAGTCCCGCCGCAGGCGGACCCCGCCTCAGCCGAAGGACCTCACGCGCTGCCCGCGATGGGCGCGCGCGGTTCGGGGCGGCGCACCGGGTCGGGCTGGGGCAGCGTCAGCCTCGGCGGCGCCTGGGGCGCAAGATCAGGGGCCTTCGGGACCTCCGGAGCGGCGCCCCAGCTCCTCGGCCTCAGCAGCGCCCGTATCGGGTGCCACAGCTCCTTGTGGTCGGCCGGCGTCGTCCGCCACAGCAGGCCGTCCGGGTGGTGCAGCACCGCCGTGATCTCGTCCGGGGTCGGCGGTTCCGCGTTGCCCCGCAGGTACACCGCCCGCAGGCCCAGATTCCGCAGCCGTGTCAGCGCCCTGGCACGGTTCACCGCGTGGACGAGAAAGCGGACCGTGCTGCCGTCGTCCGCCGGACTGGGCAGGCTGAGCGCGACCACCACACTGCCGTTCGGCAGCTTGCTGAAACCTCCGCCGGGCACGCTGGACCACTCCCCCGTTAGATGCCGTGTCAATAGGAACCTCGTAGGACGCACCTAAACACGATCGGCCGCCGCCCGCTAGAGGGCGACGGCCGATCATGCTCTGACCTGTGACTACACGAAATTACCGGGTCGAAGGACCAACCCTGACCGTGATCGTCTGGCCGTTCAGCGGCTCGCGCAGGACCGAGATCTTGGTGTTGGTGTCAGTGACCTTGACACCCGCCGTCGGATTCTCGGCGAACCAGTAGACACCCTTGCGGTCGTCGAAGACCGGGTTGCCGGCCTGCGGCTTGATCCTCAGCGCGACGTCCGCCTTGTGCAGCGTGAAGCCGTCGGTCGGCCGCAGGCTGAAGGGCGAGTCGAACGACTGGATCTTGTTCCGCATCAGCGTGCCGTCGGCCCACTTCATGGCCTTCGGGTGCGCGTCCACCGGGAGGACCAGACCCTGGCCCGGGTGCTGGCTGGTGTTGTTGTCCTTCTGGGAGGTGTCCCAGTACCAGATCATCAGGCCGTTCTGGTACGGGTAGTGCTCGACCCAGGCATCCTTCGGCGCCTTGAAACCGAAGTTGTACGGACCGACCTTGAGGGTCTTGTCGTACGACACGTACTGACGGTTCTCGGCCAGGTAGTACTGCTCGTACTCCTTGGTGAAGGACTCACCGATGCGCGAGAAGCCCTTCGCGGTCCAGCCCGCGTCGTCACCCTCGGCGTTGTCGGTGAACAGCGGCGTGCCGTCCGCCACCACGCTCAGGGCGTCGGCCGCGAAGCCCTTGCCGCCCGCGCCGCCGTCGGTCTGGTAGCGGAAGCGGACGTCGAACTTCTTGCCCGCGTAGGCGTCCAGCGAGTACGCCAGCTTCTTGTACGCGCCCGACGCACCGGTCAGCGCCGGCTTGTCGGACGCGTCGCGGGTGATCGGCTTGCCGTCGGCCGTGCCGTCCACCGGCGTCCAGTTGGCGCCGCCGTCCGTCGACACCTCGGCGTAGAGGTAGTCGTAGTCGGCCTCGATGTCCCACCAGCCCGAGAGCTCCAGGGACGCCTTGGACTTTCCGGTGAGGTCGACCGAGCGGGTGAGGGTGTTCTTGAGGTTGTCACCCATGTCGCTCCACCACTGCTTGGAGCCCTCGGCGGGCTTCACGACAGTCGTGGTGACGGCCTTCTTCGGAAGCTCGACGACAAGCGCCTGCGGCTTCTTGGTGTTGTACTCCGCCACACCCAGCGTGTGGGTGGACTTCGTCGCCGCCTTGGCCTTGGCGTAGTTGAGCCAGCCCAGCTGCAGCTTGTCCCAGGCGTTCATGTCGCCCGGCATGTCGCCGATGGAGTCCTTGCCGGTGCCGAGCCAGGAACCGCCGGACATCAGCGTCCAGAAGCCGGTGGAGTTCTCGCCGCCGCCCGAAGTGTCGTAGTGGTCGGGCAGACCGAGGTCGTGACCGTACTCGTGGGCGAAGACACCGAGGCCGCCGTTCTCGGGCTGCATGGTGTAGTCGCCGACCCAGATGCCGGACGTGCCGATCTGGGTGCCGCCGGACTTGTTGTTCGCCGGGCCGGTCTTGCCGGCGTCGGTGCCGTACGCGTACCAGCGGTGCGCCCACAGGGCGTTGGTGCCTTCGGCGCCGCCGCCCGCCGACTCGTCCTCGCCCGCGTGGACGATCTGGAAGTGGTCGATGTAGCCGTCGGGCTCGTTGAAGTTGCCGTCGCCGTCGAAGTCGTAGCGGTCCCAGAGGTCGTACTTGGACAGGTCCGCCTTGATCTGCTCGTCCGTACGGCCCTTGGCCTTCTGGTCCGCGGCCCAGGCGGTGACGCCGTCCTTGACCGTGTCCCAGACGTTGGAGCAGTTGGTCTGGCCGCAGTAGTTGGAGCCGTAGCGGCCCTCGTTGTAGTCGACCTTGACCCAGTCGGCGACCTCGCCGTCGACCGAGTAACGGCCCGAAGAGGTCTTCTCGTAGTAGGTCTTCAGGGAGTGCTTCGGCTGCCCCTTCTTGTCCTTGCCGGTGCCGAAGTACAGGTCCTGGAAGTGCTGCTGGTTGTAGTCCGCCTGCCAGGCCGTGGAGTTGTCGACCTTGCGGTCCGGCTTGGCGATCTTGTTGTGCAGCGGGCCCGGAGTGCCGCCGTACTTCTTGACGGGGGGCTTGGGCCCGTCCGGGCCGTCCGGGTCGAACATCGTGGTGTCGTCGACCTTGTCGCCGAACTCCACCAGGATCGTGAAGATCTTGTCCGTCCGCTCCCGGCCGAGCTCGACGTACTTCTTGTCGCCGAGCTTCACGACCTTGGACGAGCCGCGCTGCTGCACGGTCGCGTCGCCGGATATGACCTGCTCCAGAGCGGCTTCGCGCTGCTGGTCCTGCTGCTTGCTGTACGGACCCTCGAGGTCGTGCTCGATCTGGCCCTGGCGCGGCGCCGGGTCATGGCGCTCGATCCCCGCAGGACCCGACGGCCGCTTGTCGTCGGCCTGGGCGCTACTGAACGCCGAGGCCGACGCGGCAGTCGCGGCCAGAGCCACGAGCACCGCGGACGCTCTGATCGTCCGTCGCTTGATGGTCACTTGATGTTGTCCTCCCCCGCGCCCCGTCGCAGCGGACCGGATGTGGGGTCGTCCGCGCGCGGTGTCGCGTCACAAGTGACGACATTCGACCGGAGTTGCGGGAGAAAAGACAGACCTTGACTTGCACAGGCCAACTGCATTATGCAGGAGCGCAGTTCCGGTATCCGGACTCCCGCCGGACGTCCGGCATATGGGACAACAGGCGCATAGGATTGAACACTTGGCCGGTCGATGACTCCGTGCGCCCCCGATGCACCGGCACCGTGGGTTAGGTCACGCTTACCGCTGGTTCCTCCCGGGCATCCACCGTCGTAGAGTCACTTGACAGTGCGACCGCGTTGAGAGACACCCCCTGACCATGTCCCGAGGACGGATACCGTCATGCCGCGTCCGACTGCCGCACAGCTTGCCTATGGTTCGGCCACCGTCGTCTTCTCGACCCTCGCCTTGCTGCTGCTCACCCGACCCAGCGCGGTCATGGGCGTCGCCGCCATAGGCATCGGCTCGATGGCGCTCGGCCTGCTGGTCGCATGCGCCCTGCCGATGGGCAGGGCAGGAGCGAGGAGGGTGAAGGCGGTCCACACGGTCCGTACGAACCGCGCCGCCGCCTCCCGCGCCACCGCGTCGGCCGCCGCCGACGGTCTCGCCACCCGGGTGCCCGTGCCCCGCGCGCGCGTGGGGGCCGAGGCAAGGGTCGGCGAGCACTCACTGCGCCGCTGACACGACCACTGTCTTTCCCGCCTTGTCGTGCAGACCCTGTTTGTACGGCTTGTCGGTCAGGATCGTCAGGATGATGACGATCCACCAGAGGCAGAAGCAGCAGACCAGCGCAGGCACCCAGAGCACCGCGGCGCGCATCAGCGAGGAGGACGCGTCGGGCACGCTCCCGTCGTTGAGCATCGCGACACGGATCTTCATCAGGGACTTGCCGACGGTCTGCCCGTTCTTCCTGCTGGTCATCACGGTGTCGTAACCGACGTACGCCACCAGGGAGATGAGCGACCAGAGCCACTGTCTGCCGGAGTTCATCTCGTCGGTGAACTCGTCCCAGCCGTCGCTGTTGTCGGTCGCGAAGTCCCAGCCGCCGGCAAGCAGCGAGATCAGTGCCAGAGGCACGAAGATGATCAGCGTGTCGACGACCCGGGCGACGAACCGCTTGCCGAAGTCCGCGAGCGGCGGCATCCCGGCGAGCGGGTCCGCTCCGCCGTACGCCCCGCCGTAGGCGCCCGGATCGTAGGGAGGGGGCTGGCCGCGGCCTCCGTCGTACGGCGAGCCCGGCGGCGGCGGTCCCTGGGGAGGCGGGGGCTCCTGAGGACCACCCGCCGAGGGCGGCGGTGTCTCCGGTGGCTTTTTGCGGAACGGGTCGTCCTCGGGCGGCTGATCGGGCGGCGGCTGGTCGTTGCTCATGGGGGCAGTGCACCGCGCCGGGAGTGCCCCCGCAACGGCTCGCGCGCCGTTCGGGGGAACCTAGGGCGAGAGCTGTCAGCCAGTCACAAAGGTGTGGGCCGCCTTGTCGTGCCAGCACTGCCGCCACGGACGGTCGAACAGACACCACAGCACATTGAGCACTCCGACGGCGATCACCCCGAGCACGCCGTAGACCAGCCAGCGGCGCAGCGCGGCCCCGAAGGACGGCGGCTCGTGGGACTCGATGTCCCAGACCCTGATGCCGCACAGCTTCTTGCCGAGGGTGCGGCCCCACCTGGCCGTCGGCAGCGCCTCGTACAGCACACCGAGGACCAGGAGCGCGCCGAGGACGATGCCGAGCCGCCCCGCGACGGTGCCGTCGACGAGCCAGACGGTGACCGTCTCGCCCGACTGCTTGGCCGCCTCGATCTTCTCGTCGATATGAGTGCGCGCCTGGGACACGAAGGGCGCGGAGACCGCGCCCACCAGCGCGAGGAGCAGCAGGGTGTCGATCAGCCGGGCGGCGAAACGCCTGCCGAGCCCCGCGGGACGGGCCGCGGCCTGGGCCTGGGCCGCCTGGAGGAAGGGGTCGTTGACCGGCGGCTTCCACGGCACGACGGGCTGCTCGGCCTCACCAGTGCCGTCGCCCGCCCGGGCGAGCTGATGGACCTGCTGCGCCCAGGAGGCCGAGCCGCCGCCGGGTCCGTCGGTCATGGGCGGCTGGCTCTGCGCGGGCACCTGCGCCTGGAGGGTCTGAGGCTGTTGCGGCTGGGCCGGCGCCTGGGGCTGCGGCATCCGCTGGGCCGGAGTCTGCGGCTGGGGCTGGGCGGGCGCGGTCGGGGCCGATGCCGCGCCCGGGGTCATGGACCGCACAGACAGCCCTTCGGCATCTGAGGCGCCCTGATTGCCGTCTGCCCGCAGGGCCCGGATGGTGACCGTGCCGTCGGCCGGCGGCTGCGGCCCCTGCTGGCGGCGGGCGGAATCACCCGGGTCCGCGGCGGCCGGATGCGCACCGGCGGGGGAACCCTGACCGGCCCGCAGCGCACGCATCGCGACGGTGCCGTCGACGGGAGGTTCACCGCCGGATGCCGGGCCGAGGGAGCGTACGCCGGGCAGGGCGCCGCCCGACGGATCGGCCGAAGCCCCCGACGCGGCGGGACGGCGCGGGTCGGCGGACGCACCGGTGGCGCCCGACGGACCCGGGTCGGCCGCGGTGCGCGGGTCCTGGGTGCCGGGGGCGCCGCCCCAGGAGACCCGGTTGTCGCGGTCGCCGCCGAAGCCGGTCTGGCGTGCCGTGTCGGCCTGCCACGCGGTGGCCGGCTCCGGTCGCGAGGGTTCGTCGTTCGGCTCCTCGTCGAAGAAGACCGGACCGGTCTCCTCCAGCCGGGCCGGTGCGGGGGCGTGTGCCTGGGGCGCCGGGGGTTCGCCGGACGAAGCCGGGCCGGGGGCCGTGGGCATCGCCTCGCCCGTCTTCGGCGCGGGCCGGCTCGTACCGGGCACCCACGCCGCTCCGTTCCAGTACCGGACATATCCGGGGATGGACGGATCGGGGTAGTAGCCGGGCGTGGGGCTGCCGTCGCCGGTGGCCGGGGTTGGGGCGCTCATCACCGTGGTCCCGTATCTCCTCGAGAGCCTCAATTCAAGGGTCCACATCTATCAGACCCTCGCCCGCGCCCGGGCCGGTCCTGCCGTATGGACCACTTTCCGGTCACTTTGCGGTCAGAGAAAGTTGTTCCCGAAAGTCGCGTCATAGCCGCCGGGGTACGTGCTCTCTCCTTGCAAGGCCCGCCGACAGGGCCTCGTACAGGAAGGGAAGAGCACTGCTATGCACACCGTGGTGGAACGCGATCTGGAGCTCAACCTCGTGCTGTCGCCGGAACTCAGCGTCCCCGTCCCGGCCCGGCTGACCTACCGCACGGACGATCCGTACGCCGTGCACATCACCTTTCACGTCGGCTCCGACAACCCCGTCAACTGGACCTTCGCCCGTGAACTGCTGGTCGAGGGGGTGTTCAGGCCCAGCGGCGAGGGCGACGTCCGGATCTGGCCGACCAAGGTCGACGGCCGCGGCGTGGTGCTGATGGCCCTCAGCTCCCCCGACGGCGACGCGCTCCTGGAGGCGTCCGCCGCCGTGGTCTCCGCCTGGCTGGAGCGGACCCTGCGGGTGGTCCCTCCCGGCTCTGAGTCCGAGCAGCTCGGAATAGACGGCGGCCTCGCCGAGCTGCTCGCGCCCACCCCGGCCGACGATCTGTGGCTGCACGGCCGGCGGCGCTCGGAGGAGTCCCAGGACGGCGAGGCCTAATCGATGACGTAGGTGTGGGTGATGAACTCGAGCGAGTGACCGTCGGGGTCGTCGATGTAGACCCCACGGCCTCCGAAGTTGTGGTTGATCCGCTGGGGCCTCGCGTGCATCGGATCGGCCCAGTAAGGGAGTTCGCGCTCGGTTATCCGGGCGAAGATCTCGTCGAACTCCACCTCCGAGACCAGGAAGGCAAGGTGCTGGGGGACGATCGTGTCCCGTTCGTCGAGATAGTCGAGAGTGACGCCGCCCGCCAGCGGCAGGCTCGCGAAGGGGCCGAAGGGCTTGGGTTCGGGCTCTCCGATGAGCTCGGCGAGAAAGCGGGCGCCTGCGAAGCGGTCGCGGCTGTGGACGATGGTGTGGTCGAGGCGTGCCGGCACGGCTCCTCCTTCGTCGGACTCTTCGTCGGACTCTTCTTCGTCGCTCTCCTCAACGCTAAGCGGACAGCCTTGTCCGTTCCATCGGGCATTGGTCCTGCGTCCGAAGTCTCAGAAGATCTTGCCCGGATTGAGGATGCCCAGCGGGTCGAAGGTGTGCTTGATGCCGCGCTGCAACTCCACGCCCACCGGGCCCAGTTCGCGCGCCAGCCACTCCTTCTTGAGTACGCCGACGCCGTGTTCGCCGGTGATGGTGCCGCCCAGTTCCAGGCCGAGCGCCATGATCTCGTCGAAGGACTCGCGGGCGCGCCGGGACTCGTCCGGATCGGCGTGGTCGAAGCAGACGACGGGGTGGGTGTTGCCGTCGCCCGCGTGCGCGCAGACGCCGATGGTGAGGTCGTATTTGTCGGCGATGGCGGCCGTGCCCCCGATCATCGCGCCCAGCTGCGAGCGCGGCACACAGACATCGTCGATCATCGTCGCCGGCTTGACGGTCTCCAGGGCGGTGAGCGACAACCTCCGTGCCTGAAGGAGGAGTTCGGACTCCGCGACGGTGTCGGCCGGGACGACCTGCGTGGCGCCCGCGGCGCTGCACAGCTCCCCGACGGCGGCCAGGTCGGCGGCCGGGTCCGGGGTGTCGAAGGCGGCCAGCAGCAGCGCCTCGGTGGTGTCGGGCAGGCCCATGTTCGCCATGGCGTTGACGGCCCGGACGGTCGTACGGTCCATGAGTTCGAGCAGCGAGGGGGTGTGGCCGCGCTCCATGATCGCGCAGACGGCTTCGCATGCGGCGGCCGCGGAGTCGAACTCGGCGGCGAGCACCAGCTGCGCGGGCGGCTGCGGCCGCAGCGCGAGGACTGCTTTGACAACGATGCCGAGGCTGCCTTCGGAGCCGACGAACAGCCTGGTCAGGTCATATCCGGCCACGCCCTTGGCGGTGCGGCGGCCGGTGCTGAGCAGCCGCCCGTCGGCGAGGACGACCTCCAGACCCAGTACGTACTCCGCGGTCACTCCGTACTTGACGCAGCACAGGCCGCCGGAGGCGGTGCCGATGTTCCCCCCGATGGTGCACATCTCCCAGCTGGAGGGGTCCGGCGGGTAGTACAGGCCGTGCTCGTTCACCGCCCGGGACAGGACGGCGTTGACGACACCCGGCTCGACCACGGCGATCCGGTCGACCGGGCTGATCTCCAGGATCCGGTCCATCTTGGTCAGGGACAGCACGATGCAGCCGTCGGAGGCGTTCGCGGCACCCGACAGGCCGGTACGGGCGCCCTGCGGGACGACGGGGACACGCAGCGCGGTCGCGGTGCGCATGACGTGCTGGACCTGCTCGACGGTGCGCGGCAGCACGACGACGGCCGGGCTGCCCGCCTCGCAGAAGCTCGCCATGTCGTTCGCGTAGGAGGCCGTGACATCGGGGTCGGTGATGAGGGCCTCGGCGGGCAGACCGGCGCGCAGCCGGTCGAGAAGATCGTCCATGGACCCAGCCTCGCACCGGGGGCCATCGGTGTGAACCCGTCCGCGATCCGGTTCGCAGGGCGGGTCGCGTTCTTCGTATTGGCTGCGCGCTGTCGCACAGTGAGCCCCATGAGGAGCGAACTCGTGAAGAACGCCGCGATCAGCACGCTGATCGGCGCGACGCTGGTCTTCGGGGTGATCACGCTCGCCCCGGGGTGGGGCGAGGAGGGTGCGCGGCGCGAGCCGGGAGCGGCCGAGCGGGCGCTGGCCGCGGGCGCGGCGGGCGCCCCCGCGGCGCTCGTCGATCTGACCGCGCTCATCGACGACCGGGAGCAATGGGTACGGGCCCACCCCCTGGACGCGGAGTCGTGGGCGGTGCTCGGGTCGGCGTATGTGGAGCGGGGCTCCCGGCTGGCGGAAGCGGCGTACTACGGGAAGGCGGAGAGCGCGCTGCGGCGTTCGCTGCAGCTGCTGCCGGGCGAGAAGGGCAATGTGAACGCGGTGGTGGGACTCGCGGCGCTGGCCAATGCCCGGCACGACTACGCCCGGGCCCGCACGCTGGGCGAGAGCGCGATGAAGCAGCAGCCGCAGCGGTGGACGGCGTATCCGGCGCTGATCGACGCGTACAGCGGGCTCGGCGACTACAAGGCCATGAGCAAGGCGATGGACAAGCTCACGGAGCTGCACCCGGGCGCCCAGACGCTGAGCCGTGCCGCCGGTGTCTACCGGGAACGCGGCTGGCGCGAGGACGCGGCGGCGGCGGCGTACGACGCGGTGGGCAGCGCCCAGGCGCCCCAGGAGAAGGCCGCCGCGCGGCAGCGGCTGGGTGACCTGGCGTGGGAGTGGGGCGAGCCCGCGGAGGCGCTGAAGGAGTACGACGCGGCGCTGCGGCTGGCCCCGGACCACGACCCGTCGCTGGCGGCGCGGGCGCGGGCGCTGGCCGCGCTGGGGCGTACGGACGAGGCCTTCCGCGACTACCAGGCAGCCCTGGACCGGGTCGAGCGGCCCGAATACGCCCTGGCGGCGGGCGAGTTGTACCAGTCGCGGGGGCTCGACGGGGACGCGGCCACGCAGTACGAGCAGCTGCGGACGAAGGTGGCGCGGGCGGGGGCGGACGACGTGGTCGACGAGGTCGTACTCGGCCTGTTCGAGGCGGACCACGGCGACCCGGAGGCGGCCGTGCGCCGCCTGAAGGCCGAATGGGCGCGGGGCCACCTGAACGTGTACACCGCGGACGCGCTGGGCTGGGCGCTGTACCGGGCGGGCAGGCCGGAGGAGGCGCTGCCGTACGCGAGGAGGGCGTCGGAGCAGGGGCTGCGCAGCGCACTGTTCACCTACCACCGCGGCGAGATCGAGCGCGCGCTCAAGCAGGACGGCCCGGCCCGCAGGCACCTGGCCGAGGCTCTGCGGATCAACCCGTACTTCTCGCCGCTGCTGGCACCGGCGGCGCGGCAGGCTCTGGAGGCGCTCGGGGAGCCGCCGCCGGGCGGGCCGCAGGACGTGACGGGCCCGGAGGGGGAGGCACCGACGGAGCCGGAGACGGAGACGGCAACGGAGGCGGAGGTGGGGCCGGAGGTGGAGGTCGGGCCGCCTTCGACGGCGCCCACGCTTTCGCCGACGCCTTCGCCGACGCCGGAACGGTCGCGGGCCGGTGCCACCGCCCCTACCCCTACCAGTACCGGTGCCGTGGAGTGAACGGCCGCCGTACGGCCTGCCCTCGTCAGATCGCCGCGGTGCCGATCAGCGCGTTGCGCGACACCAGCGCCGCCAGTTCTTCCTCGGTCAGCGACTCGGTGTTCTCCGGGCGGCGCGGCAGCACCATGTACCGGGTCTCCGAGGTCGAGTCCCACACCGTGATCTCCGTGCCGGGCGGCAGATGCAGCCCGAACTCCTCCAGTACCGCGCGCGGTTCGCGCACCACGCGCGAGCGGTAGGCCTCGCTCTTGTACCAGCTCGGGGACGGTCCGAGGAGCCGGATGGGGTAGCAGGAGCAGAGCGTGCAGACGACGACGTTGTGCGTGTGCTCCGTGTTCTCGACGACGCGCAGGCGCTGCGGCTGCACTCCCCCGGCCGTCAGGCCGAGTTCGGCGACGGCCGCCGTCCCGTCGGCGAGCACACGGGCGCGGAAGGCGGGGTCGGTCCAGGCCCGGGCCGTCACTTTGGCCCCGTTCGCCGGGGACGCGCTGCTCAGGAAGGCGTCGAGGGCTTCGTCGAGCCCCGCGCCCGCGACGATGCCGCGCTCCTCCAGAAGCGTTTCGAGACGGCGTACGCGGCGGGAGATCACAGCGTCCGCGTGGGTTCCGGTCACGGCTGGTCGTCCTCCAAGTAGCTCTCGGACAGATCGAGTACGACGTGGTGGTCGCCGTCGCCCCACAGATCTCGGGCCGCGAAGCGCACGGCGTAGACCTGCTCGACGGGGGCGTCGTCGCGCCCCTGGGAACGGATGTCGGGAAGCGGCGTGCGGCCCTCGGGCTCGACGACGGTGCCGTGCTTGCCGCGGGCGTACCGGGGCAGCCGGGTGTGGTGCGGCGGGTCGTGGTGGACGGTCCGCACCAGGGCGCCCGGCGCGAAGCGGTCGGTCGTGGCGTCAGTCATCGAGCTCACCCGCCGCGATGACGCCCTTGCGCTCCAGGAGGCTGACGATGGCGTGGAACCAGCGCTCGTAGTACGAGGCCGCGAGGTACTCGGCGGGCGGCATGGACTCGATCGCGTCGCGGAACTCGTCGAGGTTGAAGACCTTGCCGGCGATGAGGGCGCGGTTCAGGGCGAAGACCCTGGCTTCCCAGTCGGCGTGGAAGGGCTCGGTGTCGTCGGTGGTGTCGATGGACCCGAAGCCCTGCATGCCGCCGACGTCATTCATCCTGGCCATGCGTCCAGCGTAGGCGGTGCGGGGCCGCTGCGCGGGGCCTGTTCCCAAGGGGCTTCGCCCCCTGGACCCCCGCATGCGACCTCCGGCCGCATGTCCTCAAACGCCGGACGGGCTGAACTTCAGCCCCTCCGGCGTTTGAGGAGCGGGGTCCGGGGCGGAGCCCCGGTCAGAGGTTGCCCCGCTTCTCCTGCTCGCGCTCAATCGCTTCGAAGAGCGCCTTGAAGTTGCCCTTGCCGAAGCCCATCGACCCGTGCCGCTCGATCATCTCGAAGAAGACCGTCGGCCGGTCCTGGACCGGCTTGGTGAAGATCTGCAGCAGGTAGCCGTCCTCGTCACGGTCGACGAGGATCTTCAGCTCGCGCAGCGTCTCGACGGGCACGCGCGTCTCGCCCGCCCACTCGCCGAGCGTGTCGTAGTACGAGTCGGGGGTGTCCAGGAACTTGACTCCCGCCGCCCGCATGGACCGTACGGTCGCGACGATGTCGTTCGTGGCGAGCGCGATGTGCTGGACGCCGGCCCCGCCGTAGAACTCCAGGTACTCGTCGATCTGCGACTTCTTCTTCGCGATCGCGGGCTCGTTGATCGGGAACTTCACCTTCAGCGTGCCGTCCGCGACGACCTTCGACATCAGGGCGGAGTACTCGGTGGCGATGTCGTCGCCCACGAACTCCTTCATGTTGGTGAAGCCCATGACCTTGTTGTAGAAGGCCACCCACTCGTTCATCTTGCCGAGTTCGACATTGCCGACGCAGTGGTCGATCGCCTGGAACGTGCGCTTGGCGGGCGGCTCGACGATCGGGTCGGCGGCCACGAAGCCCGGCAGGTAGGGGCCGTCGTAGCCGGAGCGGTCGACCAGCGTGTGACGGGTATTGCCGTACGTGGCGATCGAGGCGAGGACCACGGTGCCGTGCTCGTCCTTGAGCTCGTAGGGCTCGGTGATCCCGCGGGCGCCGTGCTCGGTGGCGTAGGCGTACGCGGCGCGCGCGTCCGGCACCTCGATGGCCAGGTCGACGACGCCGTCGCCGTGCTCGGCGACATGGTCGGCGAGGAAGCGGCCCCAGTCGGTGGACTGCTTGATGACGGAGGTGAAGACGAAGCGGGCGCCGCCGTTCTCCAGGACGTAACTCGCCGTCTCGCGGCTGCCGTTCTCGGGTCCGGAGTACGCGACGAGCTTCATGCCGAAGGCCGTGGAGTAGTAGTGCGCGGCCTGCTTGGCATTGCCTACGGCGAAGACGACCGCGTCCATTCCCTTCACCGGGAAGGGGTCGGCCTCACGCGCGGTGGTCGGGTTGTGATCGATGGTCTCAGTCATAACGGCAGGCTCCACCCGATCCACAAGGTGCGCAATAGTTCGTGTTTCCTCTGGGCAATCTGCATAGTGCAGGAGCAGGATGGAGGGGCTATCTGTACAGGATGACCATTCGGGAGACGCCATGGCGATCGATCATCTGGACGGCCGGCTCATCGTCCTGCTGGCGCGAGAGCCGCGGATCGGAGTGCTTGAGGCATCCCGTCGGCTCGGGGTCGCCCGCGGCACCGTACAGGCGCGGCTGGATCGCCTTCAGTCCAACGGGGTCATCCGCGGCTTCGGCCCCGACGTCGATCCGGCCGCGCTCGGCTATCCCGTCACGGCCTTCGCGACGCTGGAGATCAAACAGGGACAAGGTGCAGACGTACGGGCGCATTTGAGCGGCGTGCCGGAAGTGCTGGAGCTGCACACCACCACCGGTCACGGGGACATGCTGTGCCGCCTCGTCGCCCGCTCCAATGCCGATCTTCAACGGGTGATCGACCTGGTGGTCGGTTTTGACGGCATCGTCCGGGCCTCCACGGCGATCGTCATGGAAAACCCCGTGCGCTTGCGGATCATCCCGCTGGTGGAGCAGGCCGCGGAGGACGGAGACGTCTGAGGCGGCACGGCGCGAGACTCTTACCAAGAGATGCTTGCAAAGAAATCGTTGCAACAACTCCTCTGCAAAGCTATCTTTGCATCATGTCCGAGTCCGAAGACCGCAAATACCGCCGGCTCGACCCGCGCTCCCTGCGCGGCCTCGCCCATCCGCTGCGTATGCGCCTGCTGAACACACTGCGGCACGACGGGCCCGCCACCGCCTCGCAGCTGGCCGATAAGCTCGGGGAATCCAGCGGCGCGACCAGCTACCACCTGCGCCAGCTCGCCGCGCACGGCTTCGTCGCGGACGACCCGGAGCGCGGCAAGGGCCGGGAGCGCTGGTGGAAGGCCGCGGAAGAGGGCATCACCATCGAATACTCGCTGTTCGACAACCCCGATCCCGCGGTGCGCGGGGCCGCCGATCTCCTGATGCACGAGATCGCGACCCACCACACCGAGGAGGTCGGCACCTGGCTCGGCACGGCGCACGACTGGCCCGAGGCCTGGCGCCGCAGCTCCGACCTCAGTGACTTCACCCTGCGACTGACTCCCGCGCAGGCCTTCGAGCTGAACGCGAAGATCCACGACCTCATCGAGGGCTACACGGAGCTGGCGCCCGGCCCCGAGGCCGAGGACGCCGCCCAGGTCCGGATGCATCTGCACTCCTTCCCGCGCTCGACCGACTGACTCGCCGAGCCCGCCGACCGACCGACTCAACCGACTGCGCGACCGACTGCGCGACCGATCGAGAGGACACCGCCATGCATCCCGACGTGCATCTCCAGCTGCACTCCATACGCGCGGACGAGCTGCGGCGCGAGACCGCCGAGGTCGCCCTGCGCCCCCGCCGTGCCCCCCTCCGTACACAACTCGGCTTGTTACTCGTCGAGTTGGGGCTGCGTCTCATGAAACCGCCGGCGCGCCGACACGCACGTATCGCATGAAGAACGAGGGGGGACGGGGGCCGCTGGCGAGCGTGCTGGCGGCCAACGCCGTATCGATCACCGGGAATTCACTCACCCTCGTCGGCGTCCCGTGGTTCGCCTTGGAGAGCACGGGCAGCCCCGCCAAGGCGGGCCTGGTCGCCTTCTGCGCGACCCTGCCGGTAGTCGTCTCGGCGATCGCCGGCGGCCCGGTCATCGACCGCATCGGCCGCCGCCGGGTCAGCATCGCCTCCGACCTGATCTGCGCCCTCGCCATCGGCGCGATCCCGCTGCTGCACTACACCGGGGCGCTCGCATTTTGGATGCTGTGCGCGCTGATGGCCGTGACCGGCCTCTTCCACGCGCCCGGCGAGACCGCGCGCTATGTGCTCGTCCCCGATCTCGCGAAGGCGGCGGGCACCGACCTCTCCCGCGCTGCGAGCCTCTTCGACGCGGTCTCGCGCGGCGCCCGGATGGCCGGGGCGGCGCTCGCGGGCGTACTGATCGCGGTGACCGGCGCGGAGGCGGTCCTGCTGCTGGACGCAGCGACCTTCTGCGGCTCCGCGCTGCTGATCTTCGCCGGCATACGGGCACTCGGCGCGGCCGATCCCCTGCGGGGCGCGAAGCCCGTCTCCCTCGCGGCGTACCGGGGCGAGCTGCGCGAGGGATACGCCTTCCTGCTGCGCACCCGGCTGCTGCTGGCGATCACGACGATGGTCATGCTCACCAACGGCCTTGACCAGGGCTGGAGTTCGGTCCTGCTGCCCGTACACGCCCGGGAGAATCTGGGCGGGGCGCGCCATCTGGGCCTGCTGGTCGCCGTCTTCGCGGGCTGCGCGCTGCTCGGCGCTCTCCTGTACGGCGCGATCGGGCACCGTTTCCCGCGGCGGGTCCTGTTCACAGGGGCGTTCCTGCTGTGCGGACTGCCGCGGTTCGTGGTGGCCGCGCTGGTCGACGGGACCGTGCCGCTCGCCGTGACGATGGCCGTCGGCGGTCTCGGGGCCGGGATGCTCAACCCGATCCTCACCACGGTGATCTACGAGCGGATTCCCGACGAACTGCGCAGCCGGGTCGCGGGCGTGACCACCGCGGGTGTCCTGCTGACCACTCCGCTCGGCGGGCTGGCCGCGGGCTGGCTCGTCGAACAAACGGGACTGGCAGCCGCGTTGCTGGCGATCGGCGGTGTGTACTTCCTGGCGACGCTGGCACCGGCGGTGTTCCCGAGCTGGCGCGAGATGGACGCGCCCGCCTCGGCGGTGGTCAGCAGCTCGGAACCTTCCCGCCCTTCTCCAGCGCCCGAAGCGACTCCACCGCGCCCTTGAGGGTCGTGACGGGGATCAGCCGCAGCCCCTTGGGGAGCTCGGCCTGCGCGTCGGAGCACTCCCCCTTGGGCACGAGGAAGACGCTCGCGCCGTCACGCTTGGCGGCCCGAGTCTTCAGCGAGACACCCCCGACCGCCCCGACCTCGCCGCTGGGGCTGATCGTCCCCGTACCCGCGACGGTCCGTCCCCCCGTGAGATCGCCGCCCGCGCCGTCGCCGTCGAGCTTGTCGACGATCCCGAGCGAGAACAGCAGCCCGGCGCTGGGCCCGCCGACATCGGCGAGATGAAGGGTGACCTTGACCTTCGCCGGATCCTCGCCGAGGAACGAGAGCGCGGCGGTGGTCGCGACGTCCTGGGACTTCTCCATGTCCTTCAGGTTGTGCTTCGCGACCTCCTCGTCGGACTTGCCCCGCGGATAGACGGAGTCACGGGGCAGCACCGCGCGGTCCGTCCTGAACCAGGCGTCGACCACATCCCCGAGATCGACGTCCGCGGACGGCCCGGTCGCGACGATGGTCGTCATCCGCAGCTCGCCCTTGGTCGTACGGGTCGGGGCACCGGAGATCGTGATGACCGGGGCGCCCTTGACGTCGCCCAGCACATCGGCGGTCGAACCGGGCTGCGCCACGGCGTACGGCAACGGCGCGAGCCCGACGACGGCGAAGAGCGCGACGACGGGGAGGGCGCAGAGGGCGAGGGCGCGGGGGCGCGTGAGGCTGGAGAGCACGGGGTCAATGTATCGGGACGCGGGGGCGGGGCTGCGGGGTCCGGGGTGCAGGGGGCACGGGGGTGCGGGGGGCGCTTGCCGGAGGTTCGGGGGCGCGGGCTGGTTCCTCCCCCGCCCCCGAACCGCACCGGCACCCCGCCAGGGGACCCGTCAGCGCAGCGCGTCCGCCACTTCCCTCGCCGCGTCGACCACCCTCGGGCCCACCCTCTCCGGGACCGAGTCCGAGAGCATCACCACGCCCACGCTCCCCTCTATCCCCGTCACCCCCACCAGCGCCGCGGCCGCACCGCTCGCGCCCGCCTCGAGTTCGCCGTGGGTGAGCGTGTATCCGGGTTCTTTCCCCTTGTTCTGGCGCGCGGCCAGGATCGCCTTGCCCGCAGCGCCCCGGTCCAGCGGGTGACGGAACCCGGCCCGGTAGGCCACGTGATAGTCCGTCCACGTCGGCTCGACGACCGCGACCGCGAGGGCCTCCGCGCCGTCGACGAGGGTGAGATGAGCCGTAGCCCCTATGTCCTCCGCGAGCGAGCGCAGCGCGGGCATCGCCGCCTCCCGCACCAGCGGGTGCACCTGGCGGCCCAGGCGCAGCACGCCCAGGCCCACCCGGGCGCGGCCGCCCAGGTCACGGCGGACGAGGGCGTGCTGCTCAAGGGTGGCGAGCAGACGGTAGACGACGGTTCGGTTGACGCCGAGTTTGGTGGACAACTCGGTGACGGTCAGCCCGTGGTCGGTGTCGGCGAGCAGCTTGAGGACACGCAGTCCCCGGTCGAGCGTCTGGGAAGTCTCCGCGGTCACGACGCCCTCTCCTTCGGAGTGAGTGACGGCGGTCCTCGGCGGAATCAGCGACACCGGTCCCATCGGCGACGCACCCCGAGGCCGCCGGCAGGCCCTGGCACACCGGCTGCGCTCCGCGGCGGCGCTGCCACGGGGCGTGTGCAATGCGGGGACAGTAGCGACCTGGTCCGCTCAGCGGAAGACCTCGTCCAGAATCCGGTCATCGGCGCGGGTCCGGATCACCGCATCCGCGTCGCCCACTCCTGAACCTTCTTGATCCGCTCGCGGATCTGCCCGGCCGTCGCCTCCGCGCTCGGCGGCCCGCCGCACACCCGCCGCAGCTCGGTGTGGATGACCCCGTGCGGCTTGCCGCTCTGGTGGACGTACGCGCCGACCATCGTGTTGAGCTGCTTCCTCAGCTCCAGCAGCTCCTTGTGGGAGACCACGGGACGCCGCTCGGCCGGCAGCTCCAGCAGATCGGCCTCGTCGTCCGGCTTCTTGCGGCTGTGCGCGATCTGCCGTGCCTGCCGCTTCTGGAGCAGGAGCTGCACCTGGTCGGGTTCGAGGAGCCCCGGGATGCCGAGGTAGTCCTGCTCCTCCTCGCTCCCCGGGTGTGCCTGCATGCCGAACTCGGCGCCGTCGTAGAGCACCCGGTCGAAGACCGCGTCGGACTCGAGCGCTTCGAAGGGGAGCATGTCCTGCTCGCCGGTGTCCTCGTCCTGCTGCTTCTCCGCCTCCGCCATTTCCTTCTCGGACTCGGCGTACGGGTCGTCCTCCCCGTCCTTCTTCGGCTTGTCGAGGACGTGGTCGCGCTCGACCTCCATCTCGTTGGCGAAGCCGAGGAGGTTGGGGATGGTCGGCAGGAAGACGGACGCGGTCTCGCCGCGCCGGCGGGACCGTACGAAGCGCCCCACCGCCTGCGCGAAGAAGAGCGGCGTCGAAATGGTGGTCGCGTACACGCCCACGGCGAGGCGCGGCACGTCGACGCCCTCGGACACCATGCGGACCGCGACCATCCAGCGGTCCTCGTTCTCGCTGAACTCCTCGATCCGCTGGGACGAGGCGGCTTCGTCGGAGAGAACGATGGTCGCCTTGGTGCCGGTGATCTCGCGGATCAGCTTGGCGTACGCACGCGCCGAGTCCTGGTCGGAGGCGATGACGAGACCGCCGGCGTCCGGGATGCTCTTCCTGACCTCCGTCAGCCGCTTGTCGGCGGCGCGCAGCACGTTCGGCATCCAGTCGCCGCGCGGGTCGAGCGCGGTGCGCCAGGCCTGCGAGATCGCGTCCTTGGTCATCGGCTCGCCGAGGCGCGCGGCGATCTCGTCGCCCGCCTTGGTGCGCCAGCGCATGTTGCCGCTGTAGCTGAGGAAGATGACGGGCCGCACGACCCCGTCGCCCAGAGCGTTCCCGTACCCGTAGGTGTAGTCGGCGGAGGACCGCCGGATCCCGTCGTTCCCTTCCTCGTACTGCACGAAGGGGATGGGGTTGGTGTCGGACCGGAAGGGCGTACCGGTCAGCGCGAGCCGCCGGGTCGCCGGGTCGAAGGCCTCCAGGCACGCCTCGCCCCACGACTTCGAGTCACCGGCGTGGTGAATCTCGTCGAGGATCACCAGGGTCTTGCGCTGCTCGCAGCGGTTGCGGTGGAGCATGGGCCGTACGCCGACACCCGCGTAGGTCACCGCGACGCCCTGGTACTCCTTGCTCAGCGGCCCGGCGCTGTACTCCGGATCGAGCTTGATGCCTATCCGCGCGGCGGCCGCGGCCCACTGCTTCTTGAGGTGCTCGGTGGGCGCGACGACGGTGATCTGCTGGACGACGTGATGGTGCAGCAGCCAGGAGGCGAGGGTGAGCGCGAAGGTGGTCTTACCGGCGCCGGGGGTGGCGACGGCGAGGAAGTCCCGTGGCTGCTCGTGGAGATACCGCTCCATGGCGCCCTGCTGCCAGGCACGCAGCTTGCTGGCGGTACCCCAAGGGGCACGCCCGGGGAACGCGGGCGAGAGGTGGTGGGAGTGGGAGGCGGTAGTAGTCACGGTCTCCGGTTCGACGCTCGTCCAGGTATGACAACCGGGCCACCCTACCGGTGGCCGGGTTGCTACCCGGCTCGAATGTCGCCGGTTCCGCCCCGATTGGGATCTGCCTCACATCTCGCGGTCACCGTGCGAAGCGCGGCAACTGTTCGGCGATCTTCGGTACGTCAAGCTGCCCTTGGCACACGTTCAGCACGAACTGTTCGGCTTGGTCCACTTCGAATCCAGCACTCAACGGGTGTCCGTTGATGTGCAGGAAGACCCACGTCGCGTACCAGGCGATGCGCTTGTTGCCGTCCACGAGGCCGTGGTTGCGAGCCAGCGACTCCATGAGTGCCGCGGCCTTCTGCCAGACGTCGGGGTAGGCGTCCTGACCGAACACGCTCGATCGCGGTCGAGCGAGAGCCGAGTCGAGCAGCCCGTAGTCACGCACCTCGTCGGCCCCGAGCCGTTCAGCAAGCCTGAGCAGCTCGGGGAGGGTGAGGTAGTTCATCAGGCGAGCCTCCGGTTGAGCTCTTCGCTCACCTTCAGCACGTGGTCCGCGGCCTCGTTGAAGAGACGCGAGTGCTCGTTTATGGCGGTAATCACGGCATCGTGGGCGAAGGACTGCATACTGCGGCCTTCCGCCTCCGCACGCTTGCGCAGGGCGTCGAGCTCTTCCTCGGTGAATCTCAGATTCAGACCAGCCATGCCTCAATGGTACCGAGTGGTACCGCATGGTGCTAGCGCTTCGATTCTCGCAGCCTCGTGCCCACCCACGCCCCCACCAGTGCCACCCCCGCCATCGGCAGAAACACCGCCGCGAAGGCCACGGGGTGCGAGCCCGCCGTCCCCGACGCGGCATGGGTCGCCCCCACCGCTCCCCCGCCCAGCGCGGCGAAGGCCGCGCCCCCGGCCGCCAGGAGCAGTACGTTCGACAAGCCGTCCGAGATCTGGAGCGCCGCAGAGTTCGCGCCCGCCTCCTCCGGTGCCGAGAGCTTCAGCAGCAGCACGCTCGTCGAGGCGAGCACCAGACCCATCCCGAAGCAGCCCACGCCCCACGCGACCCCCACGACCCACACCGGCACCGAAGCGATCAGCACACTCGGCGCCGTCGCGATCGCCGCCGCGACCAGCACCATCCCGGCGACCACCAGCGGCTGCCGGTACGGCTCCAGCCTCGGCCGGGACTGGACGTACGAGCCCAGCGCCCAGGTCGCCCCGCCGACCGCCAGCGAGAGCCCGGCCATCGTCGGCGACAGTCCCCGCTGGGTGACCAGCATCAGCGGTATGAAGGACTCCGCCGCGATGAAGGATCCGGCCGCGATCCCCCGCAGCAGTACGACGGAGGGCAGCCCGCGCGCGGCACGGTAGGTCCCGCGAGGGAGCAGTCCGAGGACGGCGGGCACCAGAAGGGCGACGCCCGCCGCGGCCGGGATCACCGACAGCCACCTCAGGTCCTGACCTGCGTACTGCAGCAGTCCTGCCCCCAGCGAGATGCCGAGCGCCAGCCGGATCCGCCGCCCGTCGAAGGACTGCCGCGGCGCGGACGGATCCGCCGGCCCGGAGGCCATCCGCCGTATCGCGGGCAGCGCGAGCGCCAGCGGGAAGACGACAAGAAGCGGGATGCCGATGAACACCCAGCGCCAGCCGAGGTGTTCGGTGACGGTCCCGGACGCGAGCGGCCCCACGACCGACGGGACAACCCAACTCGCGGCGAAGGCCGCCATGATCGCGGGCCGCAGCCGCTCCGGGTACGCCCGGCTGACGACCACGTACAGGGCCACGATCACCAGCCCCCCGCCGAGCCCCTGCACGGCCCGCCCGACGATGAAGAGCCACATCGCACTCGCGCTCCCGGCAAGCAGCAGCCCCGCCCCGAAGGCCGCGATCCCCGCGGCGAGCGGCCGCAGCGGCCCGTCCCGGTCGGCCCACTGCCCGGAGAGAACCATCGCGAAGAGGCTGGTCGTGAAGTACGCGGAGAAGGCGAAGGCGTACAACTCAATGCCGTGCAACTCCCGCGCGGCAACGGGCATCGCGGTCCCGACGGCGGTCGCCTCGAAGGCGATCAGCACGACGACGGAGACGATCCCGACACTGAGCGCACGATGCGCCCTGCCGAGAACGCCCTGCCCCTCGGGCACCACGTCTGCGTCGTCGGTCGGCGGCGTGACATCGGCGTCACGGGGTTCGAGGGCGGTCATGGCCCTCAGCGTAAGGGGCGTGGGCGGCGGTGGGCCCTGTCGCTGGACGGGACCCGACTGGTCCCTTGGTCGTACGACCGCGAACCGTGAACGCCGTATGGCAGTCGCATTGCAGCCCGGGGCGAAGCCTTGAGCGGCGTCTTGGCCCCGCCTACGGTCGACGTACTGGAGTCACACGGCCGTGTGCCCGAGTGGTTGAGGGACTCGCCTGCAAAGCGAGTTACGCCGGTTCGATTCCGGTCACGGCCTCTACCTGGCCTGACCAGGCAGAACGAGAAGGGCGGCACCCCCGGGGGTGCCGCCCTTTTGACCGCCCGTCTCAGTATCCGTCTCAGTTGACCTCAGAGGTTTGGCGAAGGGACGGGGAGCGACGCAGCCCGTTCGTCCAACACGGTGAAGTGGGACGAACGGGGCCGCAGCTCAGCAGCACTGCCCTGCCTGCTATTTTCGGGCCGGCCATACGCTTCGGCGGATCCGGGAACCTCAACCGGTTCTGCACGTGCAATGCGCGTCACACCGCTACGAGTTGGGAACCGCCACCGCCGCCTGAGCCCTGATCGGGAGCCTGTTGATCGGGCGGCCCGTCGCCGCGCGGACCGCTGAAGCCACCGCCGCGGGTGAGGTGACCACCGGAACCGCGCTTGCCGGCTTCGCGCCGAAGGGGGCCACCACGTCGCGTTCCTCGACCAGTTTGACGATGCGAATGTCCGGGGCGTCCAAGGCTGTCGGGAGTGCGTAGCCCGTCAGGTCCGGGTGGCGGACCAGGCCGCGGGCCGTGCGGAGGTTTTCTGTCAGGGCCGCGCCGACGCCCTGGGTGATGCCCGCTTCGATGCGGGTTGCCAGTTGGGCCGGGTTGAGGACGCGGCCCACGTCCTGGGCGACCGCCATTTCAACCACGCGGATCGAGCCCAGTTCGATGTCGACGTCGACCACCGCGCGGATCGCGCAGAAGGCCATGCCCACGAAGGCGTCGCCCTGGCCGGCCTCGTCGAGGGGTTCGGTGGGGTGGGGGCGGCACTGGGCCGTTGCCCAGAGTTCCTTGCCGTCCATCGCCTCGGTGACCGTCGTCGACAGGACGCCGTCGTACGACGTGATCTTGCCGTCGGTGATCTGGAGGAGCTCGGTGGACATGCCGAACTTGTGGGCGAGGGGCTGCAGCAGCTGGGTGCGGACCATCTTCGCCGCCCGCTCGACGGCGCCGCCGGAGACCCAGGTGTGGCGGCCGTGGGCGGCCGGGCCCGCCGGGGGCTGGTCCGTGTCGACCGAGGCCACGTGGACCTCTTCGAGGCCCAGTGTCTCCTGGACGATCTGGCGGGCGAGGGTGGAGAAGCCCTGGCCGGTCTCGACGGCCGCGCAGATCACCGTCGCGACGCCGTCGTGGACCTTGACCGTCGCCGTGGAGACCTCGTCGGTGCCTTCCGCCCCGAGCATGTGGACCATGCCCAGTGCGTAGCCGACGCCTCGGCGGATCGCGCCGGGCTCGCCCGCGCCCTCCGGGCCGCCGGGCAGGAGCCAGGCCGCTTCCGGGGTGTCCTTGGGGAGGGTGGGGAGGGGGAAGTCCCGTACGGCCTGGAGGAGTTCGGCCACGGGCGCAGGGCAGGTGACCGTCTGGCCCGTGGGGAGGATGTCTCCCGTCGCCAGCGCGTTGCGCAGGCGCAGGTCCACGGGGTCGAGGCCGAGCTTCCCGGCCAGCTTGTCCATCTGCGCCTCGTACGCCGCGCACACCTGCATCGCTCCCTCGCCGCGCACATGGCCGGAGGGAGGGTTGTTCGTACGGACCGCCCAGCCCTCGATGAAGGCGTGGGGGACGACGTAGGGACCGCAGGCGAAAGCGACGGCTGCCGCGAGGGATTCGGAGGAGGCGTCGGCGTACGCGCCCGCGTCGAGGAGGAGTTGGGCCTCGACCTTGACCAGGTGGCCCTCGGCGTCCGCGTGGTGGCGGTAGCGCAGCAGCGTCGGGTGGCGGTGGGCGTGGCCGAGGAAGGACTCCTCGCGGGTGGCGGTCAGTTTGACCGGGCAGCCGGTCTTCAACGCCAGCAGTCCCAGCGGGAGTTGGAAGCCGGGGTCCTCGCGGTCGCCGGTCGCACCCGGGACGCCGGTGACCACGACCTTCACCCGGTCCGGCTCCAGGCCGAAGCACGCGGCCGCCAGATCGCGGTCGGTGTGGGGGTCGGTCGACGCGGCGTACAGCTCGACGCCGCCGTCGGGGCGCGGGACGGCGAGGCCGGCCTCGGCGCCGATGGGCGCCGGGTCCTGGCGGCCGATGCGGTACAGGCCCTCGACGATCACCTCGCCCGTCGCGTCCGGGTCGCCGTAGCGCAGCGGGATGTGGCGGATGAGATTGCCGTCGGGGTGCAGGGGTTCGGCGGCGAAGGCCTTCTCGGGGTCGGTGACCGGGTCGAGTACTTCGTACTCGACGGCGATCGCCGCGGCGGCGAGGCGGGCCGTGTCGGGGTGGTCCGCGGCGACGGCCGCGATCGCCTCGCCGTGGTGGCGGACGAGGTCGGAGGCGAAGACGGGACGGTCGGCGATACGCCTGCCGTACGAGGAATCGCCCGGGATGTCCTCATGGGTCACTACGGCTCGTACGCCGGGCATCTCGAGGGCCGCGGACGTGTCGATCGAGCCGATCCGCGCGTGCGGGTGCGGGGAGCGCAGGATCGCCGCCCACAGCAGCCCCTCGGCCCACAGGTCGGCGGCGTACGGGAAGGTGCCCTCGGTCTTGGCGCGGGCATCGGCCGGCGGGAGCGACGCGCCGATGCCGTGGGCCGGCGCCTCGGGCTGCCCGGCGTCGACCGTCCGGGGCGTCGCGGTGGTGGCCGCGTCGTTGCTCACGCCATGCCTCCGTCGTGCGGGTGGGGCTGCACACTACCGGCGCCGGGGGGCGCCTGGTGCGGGATGCGGGCTTCCTCGCTCGCCTCGGTGGCGGCCGCGGCACTCGCGGCACGTTCGGCGACCACCTCGCGTACGGCTTCGAGGACGCCCCGGTAACCGGAGCAGCGGCAGAGGTTGCCGCACACGGCCTGGCGGGTCTCGAGCTCCGTGGGGGCGTGGTTGCCCTCCAGGAGGTCGTGGACGGTCATCGCCATGCCGGGGACGCAGAAGCCGCACTGGACCGCGCCGCAGCCCGCCAGGGCGCGCTGGACGTCGGAGGGCTCGCCGTCGGCGGCGAGGCCCTCGACCGTACGGACCTCGGAGCCGGCGGCGGTCGCGGCGGGGACCAGGCATGAGGCGACCAGACGGCCGTCGACCTGGACGTTGCACGCGCCGCACTCGCCCTGCGAGCAGCCGTCCTTGGCGCCGGCGAGGCCGAGGCGCTCGCGCAGCACATAGAGCAGGGATTCGCCGATCCAGGCGTCGGTGACGGGGCGGTCGGTGCCGTTGACGCGCAGGACGTAGGAGGTGGGCGGGTGTTCGTCGCTGTCGATGGAGGAGCTGAGGACAGCGGCCTCCTGCTCGGGCTCCGAAGCCGCCTCGGGGGCAGTCTCGGGGGACGCCTCCGCGGTTTCCCCGGGCGGCTGCCCGGACGGGTCGCCAGGGGTCTGCCCGGGCAGCGCCGCGGCACTGAGCGGCTCGGGGACCGGCTCCTCGGCCACGGCGGGCTCCGGGGCCGTCGCCCAGGGCGCGGTCGCACCGCCCGGCAGCGTGGCCGGGGCGTCGGGGGACGGCGCCCACGGGGCAGCGGCCCCGCCCGGCAGCGTGGCGGGCGCGGCGCCCCACTGGGACCGCAGCGCGGATGTCGTGAACTCGCCGGACTCCTCAGGAAGATCGCCGTCGGCCACCGGGATCGTCCACTGGCCGGTCAGCTCGGAAGCGGACGGGGCCGGGGCGGGCTCCGCCTCGGTGAAGGTCCACTGACCCGTGGCATGCGGGTCGACACGTTCGGCGTGCGGGGCCTCGGGCTCCGGCCAGCGGACCGCCGCGGGCCCACCCGTCGGCTGGTGCACGGCCCAGCTGCCCGTCGCGCCCGGATCGGCGGCGTCGGGGGCGGGAGGCGAGATCACCGGCGGTACGTAGCCGTGCCCCGGCGCCTCGAGCGGCGCGGCGTCCAGCATGCCCTCGGGCGGCAACTGCAGGAAGGCCGTGGCCTCGGCGTCGTACTCGCCGCCGTGCGGAATCGGCTGCCAGCCGCCCTGCTCCGGCGGGAGCTCGTGCGGCATTTCGCGCGAATTCTCCTCATTGCTCACGACAGCGCCCTCCCCAGTGCACGTCGGGCCAGCGCGGCGACGGTGCGCCGCAGATGCAGTACGGCGGGCGGCAGCACGGGCTGTTCCTCGCCCTGCGCGGCCGGCGCCGGATCCGGAATGCACGCTGCCGCGACGTACTCGCCGAAGGCCGCCAGCGCCTCGCTCGCGAGGCCGCGCTCGCCGTCCCAGTCGATCAGCGACGCGATCCACCGCTCGGCCTCCAGCGGCCGCAGCGGCATCGGCGCGATCGCACCAACCGCGCAGCGCACCCCGCGCCGCGCCGGATCGAGGACGACCGCGACGGACGCGCCCGCGCGGCCCGGCCCGGTGCGCCCGGTGGCCTTCAGGAAGACCTGGGGGGCGTGCAGGAGCGGGACGCGTACGAAGCCGATCAGTTCGGCGGGGGCGAGCATTTCGCGGCCCGCCAGCAGGTGGGACACGGGAATCTCGCGGCGGGTGCCGCCGGGGCCCGCGATGACCAGGTCCGCCTCCAGGGCGGCCAGCACGGGCAGCGTGTCCCCGGTGGGGGACGAGGTGGCGATATTGCCGCCGAGCGTGCCAGCGTTACGGATCTGCGGCGGGCCCGCCGCGCGCGCGGACGCGGCCAGCGCGGGAATGAGGGCGGCGAAGTCGGGCCGCCCCATCCGCGCGTGGGTCAGTCCGGCGCCGAGCAGTGCGTGTCCGTCCTGGTAGCGCCAGCCGCGGATCTCGCTGATGCGGCCGAGGCCGACGAGACCGGCCGGACGGAGCTGCCCTTTGTTGACGGCGGCCATGAGGTCGGTGCCGCCCGCGACAGGCACGGCGGCGGGCATGGCGGTGAGCGCCGCCACGGCCTCGTCGAGCGAAGCCGGCAGCGTCACCGACTGCGCCGCCTGCGGTGCGTGCGTGGTCACCCAGCTGCCCCTTCCCGGTGTCCCGGCTGTCCCGCCTTTGTTGCCGTACCGTACGTGCTCACAGCCCGGACGTGGCAACTCTGGCACATCTTCCGAGCCGACCGACGAGAGGGTCCGCGAAGGGCATATCCGTACCGGATATACCGTCTCGCGACGTTGGTCCGTTTTGGAACACCGTCGGCGCCACATGCGGATTGCCACTCTTCGGCGACCGATGTGCGGCTTTTTCCTTGCGCGCTTCAACCGTCCCAGGGCAGCGGGCGCCGGATATGCGAGTTCCGGCCGGGCTCACACGTTTGGGGGCGCACCCTCGATCGGGCGTCCGATGCTGCCTTTCATTCCTTCGGGGGCGGGACGCTTCTGCCACGGCAACGGGCCCCCGGGCGGCCGGTAGTCGACGCCGAGCGCGTCAAGGCGCCTGTAATGGACCGTCATTCGCCGTTCGAAATCCGCGAAGTCACGCTCGGCGGGTGCGGGCAGCGCGGACCAGGCGACCTCTGCGAATGCGGCCAGCCTCGGAAAGACCTGGTAGTCGACCCGGGAGCGGTCCTGCATCACCTCGGTCCAGACATTGGCCTGGGTACCGAGGACGTGCGCGGCGGCCTCGGGCGACAGGGCAGAGGGAACGGGCTCGAAGCGATAGACGTCCTCAAGGGTGCGTACGTACCCGATGGGCATCGGCTCCTCCGGGCCGCCGTGCTGCCGGTGGTCCAAGTACACGTGCTGCTCGGGGCACATGACGACGTCGTGACCGGCCTCGGCGGCGGCGATACCGCCGGCGTATCCACGCCAGGAGGAGACGGCGGCGCCGGGCGCGAGGCCGCCCTGAAGGATCTCGTCCCAGCCGATGAGGCGGCGGCCGCGCTCGGCGAGCCAGGTGTCGAAATGCCGGATGAACCAGGACTGGAGCTCCTCCTCGCCCTTCAGCCCCAGCTCCTCGATGCGCGCCTGGGCGGCCGGGGACGCCTTCCACTGGTCCTTGGGGCACTCGTCGCCGCCGACGTGGACGAAGGTGGACGGGAAGAGGTCGAGGAGCTCCTCGAAGACGCCCTCGTAGAAGCGAAGGGTGTTGTCAGTGGGGGCGAGTACGTTCGGATTGACGCCCCAGTTGTCCCACACGGAGAGGGAGGTCGTATCGATGACGTCGGTGTTGCCGAGTTCCGGATATGCGGCGATGGCCGCCTGCGAGTGGCCGGGGATGTCGATCTCTGGGACGACGGCGATATGCCGCTCGGCGGCGTACGCCACGATCTCGCGGATGTCGTCCTGCGTGTAGTAACCGCCGTGCGGCCGCTCGTCCCAGAGCTCGGAGGCGCGATGGCCGTATTTGGTGCGTGGGCGCCAGGCTCCGACCTCGGTGAGCCGCGGGTGGCGCTTGATCTCGACGCGCCAGCCCTGGTCGTCGGTGAGGTGGAAGTGAAAGACGTTGAGCTTGTGGGCGGCGAGCAGATCGAGATAGCGCAGGACGTCGGCCTTGGGCATGAAGTGCCGTGAGACGTCGAGCATGAGGCCGCGCCAGGGGAAGCGGGGGCTGTCCTCGACGACTTGCATCGGCAGGGCCGCTGTGGTCCTGGCGACGGGCGCCTGGCGAAAGGCCTCCGTGCCCAGCAGTTGACGCAGCGTCTGGGCGCCCCAGAAGACGCCCGCCGCGTCGCCGCCTGCGATCTCCACGCCCACTGCCGAGGCCACTGTCAGCCGGTACGCCTCGGGCCGCAGCGAGTTGTCGATGCGCAGGGTGAGCCTGTTGCGCGTGGCCTGCGGCGCGGGTGGGAGCGGCAGGCCGAAGGCCGCGCCGAGTGCGGAGCGCAGCCACCGCTCCGTCCGCTCCGTGCCGGGTCCGGCGGCGATGGACGTACGGGCGTCCATGACGAAGCCGCAGCGGTACGGGCCTTCGATGTTCGACGGGGCCGGGATCAGGTCCATCACTCACTCCTTGATGGCGCCGCCCAGGCCGGAGACCAGGCGTCGCTGTACGAGTACGAAGAAGACGAGCACCGGGACGGTCATCACGGTAGAGGCCGCCATGATCCCGCCCCAGTCGTTCTCGTCCGGCTTGAAGAAGACGAGCAGCGCCATCGGCAGCGTCGACTGCGAGGTGTCGCTGATGATGAAGGACTTGGCGAACAGGAAGTCGTTCCATGTCGAGATGAACGAGAACACGCTCGTCGCCACGAGGCCCGGGAAGACGAGCGGGAAGAGGATCTGCCACAGGAACCGGGTCCGGCTCGCGCCGTCGATGTACGCCGCCTCCTCAAGTGCCTCAGGGACCGCCTTCACGAAGCCCCGCAGCATCCAGATCGCGAACGGCAACGAGAAGGCAATGTGCGGCAGGATCAGCGAGCCGAGGGTGTTCAGCCGGCCGAAGTCCCGCATCAGGAAGAACAGCGGGATCGTCAGTGCCTCGACCGGCACCATCTGCGCGACGAGAAACATGATCAGCAGGGTCGTGCGGAACCGGAAACGGAACCGGGTGACCGCCGTCGCCGCCAGGAAAGCGATCAGCGCGGAGGCGAGGACGACCACGCCCGCGACGAACAAGCTGTTGAGGAAATACCGGCCGAATTCCTGCTGTTCGAAGACGCGGCGGAAGGAGTCGAGCGAGGGGGAAAACGTCCACGGGCGCGCCTTCGTCGACTGGATCTCGCCCGCCGGTTTGAACGCGGAGAGCGCCATCCAGTACAGCGGGAAAGCGACGACGACCGCGATGAGGAGGGCGGACGCCTCGGCGGCGAGGCGCCAGGGGTGCCGGGGACGCATGGGGTGCATGGGGCGCACGGGGCGGTGAATGCGGGGCAGGCTCACAGCTCTTCTCCCTGGCGTCGCAGCAGGCGCAGATATACGAGGGTGACGGCGAGCAGAATCAGCAGCATCACGACGCCGATGGCCGAGCCCAGGCTGTACTGGGACGAGGCGAAAGCCTTCTGATAGGCGTACACATTGAGCACGAGATTCTGTCCGGCGATGCCGCCGCCGTTCGTCATCACATAAATCTGGGTGAAGACCTTGAAGTCCCAGATGATCGACTGGATGGTCACGACGACGAGAATGGGGCGCAGCATCGGTGCCGTGACGGAGCGCCAGATCCGCCACTGCGAGGCGCCGTCGAGGGAGGCGGCCTCCAGGACTTCGGAGGGGATCACCTTGATGCCCGCGTAGACGGTGACCATCACGAACGGGAACGAGCACCAGACGACTTCGAGGAGCACGAGCGCGAAGGCGCTGTAGCGCCCGTACGTCCAGGAGAAGTCGCCGAGTCCGAGGAGCCGGTTGACCGGTCCGTAGTCCGGGTCGAAGAGGAAGACCCAGACGGTGGAGCCGGTGATGGCGGGGGTCGCCCAGGCGCCGAGGGCGGCGAGCATGAGGGCGAGGCGGGGGACGGCGCGTACGCGCGTGAGCAGGACGGCGAGGGCGCAGCCGACGGCGAGCGTGGCGAGGACGCAGGCCGCGGCGAAGGCGAGCGTGGCGAGCAGGACCTGCCAGAACTGGCTGTCGGCGAAGAGGGTGCGGTAGTTGCCGAGCCCCTGGAAGGTGGTGGGCTCGCCGCCGCTGACCTGGGCCTGGGTGTACTCGAGGAAGGAGATCAGGCCGAGCTGGTAGATGGGGTAGACGAGGAGCGCGCCGAGAACGACGAGCGCGGGCGCGAGGTAGAGCCACGGGGTCCAGCCCCCACGCCCCCGCCGCGGGACGAGCGAACTCCTGGCGGCCTTGGGCCCGCGGGCCGATCCCGCTCCGGCTGCGCGGCCCGCCCCCAGGCCGCGGGTGGCGCCCGCCGCCGCAGGTGCCCCGCGGCGCGGGGGGCCGTCCGGGGCGCCCGGCCCAACCGCCTCACCGCCCTGCACCGGGATCCCCGCACCCGGGCGGTCCGGGCCGCCCGTCGCACCGGCGTACGCAGCCGTGCGAGTTGGCGCACCCGCCTCGCCGACAGGCGATCTAGCCCAGCCGTACGGGCCCTCGCCGCCGGGCGACGCGATCCCCGCACCCGAGCCGTCCGGGCCGCCCGTGACGCCGACCGCCTCAGCACCGTCGGCCGAGGCGCCGATCCCGCCGACGTGCACCCCCGCCGCGCCGCGCTCTCCCGGGCCGTCAGAGCCGCCCGTCGCACCAGCCGTCGTAACGGCGCCAGTTGGCACATCCCCCTCGCCGACAGGCGAACCAGCCCGGCCGTACAGGCCCTCGCCGCCCTGCGCCGGGAACCCCGCACCCGAGCCGTCCGGGCCACCCGTGACGCCGACCGACCCAGCACCGTCGGCCGAGGCGCCGATCCCGCCGACGTGCGCAGCCGCCGCGCCGCGCGGGCCCGAGCCGTCCGGGGCACCGGGCCCAACCGCCTCACCGCCGGGCGCCGAGGCCCCCGCACTCTGGCGGCCCGGGCCGCCCGTCGCACCAGCCGCCGCAGCCGCGCCCTCCTGGGGCGTTCGCTCCGCGTTCGCGTCGTTCGTCATCGCGTTCAGCCCGCGGCAGCGAACGCCGCGTCCATCTTCTTGGCCGCGTCGTCCGACGCCCGCGCCACGTCCTTCTTGCCGCTCACGATCTCCTGGAGCATCGTCGGCAGCACCAGCGACGCGTCGATCTGACCCCAGCCCGGAGACGCCGGCACGAACTTCGTGCCCGCACCCAGCGTCCGTACGAACGGCTCGACGAAGGGCTCCTTCGTCGCCACCTCCCCGCGGACGTCCGTGTACGTCGGCAGGAAGCCCATCGCCTCGAACAGCTTGCGCTGCGTCTCCTTGCCCGCGAACTGCTTCATCAGGTCCACCGCCAGCGTGCGGTGCGAACTGCTCTTCAGGACGCCGATGTTGTTGCCGCCCGCGAACGCCGGCGCGATCGAGCCCGCCTGCCGGCCCGGCAGCGGCACGACCGCGTACTTGCCCTTCACCGCCCCCGCCTCCACCGCTTGGTGGCTGAAGTCGCCGCCGATCGCCATCGCCGCCTTGCCGGACGCGAACGCCGTCACCGTCGCGTTGCCGCCCATCGAGGCGCACTTCGCGGCCGGGCAGTTGTCCTCGCCGAAGAGCGAGGTGTACGCCGTGATGCCCTTCCGCGCGGCCGGGCTGTTGATCGCCGCCCTGTACGCACCGCCGCTCTCCTCGGCGATCTCGCCGCCCTGCGCCCAGATGAACGGCATCGCCCCGTATGTGTACGCACCGCCGACCGCGAGCCCGTACAGCTCCGGCTTCGCCTTGTGGATCTTCCTGGCGGTGGCGATCAGCTCGTCCTGGGTCTTGGGGGCCGTGATCCCCAACTCCTTGAAGACATCGGTGCGGTAGTAGAGCGCCCGTACGCCGACGAACAGCGGCGCGCCGTAGATCTTGCCGCCGACCGTGACCGAGGTCCGCGCCGTCGGGTCGGTGTCCTTCGCCTCGGCCCAGGCGGCGAACTCCGCGCTGATGTCGGCGAGTCCGCCGTCCTTCACGTATCCCGCCGTGTCCGTGTTGCCGTACTCGATCAGGTCCGGCGCGCTCTTCGGGTCGTTGAACGCCGCCTTGACGCGCTGGGCCCGCGTCTCGACCGGTATGTACTCGACCTCGACCTCGACCTTCGCGTCCTTGTGCGCCGCGCGAAAGGCGGCGACGGCGTCGCCGACGACCTTCTCCTTGGGCTTGTTGTTGACCTCCTGGAAGAGCCAGACGCGCAGGGTGCCGCTCTTGTCGTCCTTCTGGGCGCTGTTGTCGGAGGTCTGGGGTGCGCAGGCGGTGCCGGTGAGACCTGCGAGCACAAGTGCCGCGGCGGGGGCGGCGATTCGGGCGATCAGCTTCATGCGTGGTCCCCTACGAGTAGACGTTGCACAGAATGCAACGCACGTTTCGTGCTGCACAACACGCAGGAGGCTAAAGCCACGGCCAACAACCGGACAAGAGGTCTCGACCACTCTGTGACCGGGAGAAGCACCCCGTGCAACGGGGAAGGAACGCGAACGGCCCCCGAGACGCGCGTGCATGCGCGTCCCGGGGGCCGTCCCCTGCGGCAGGACTGCCGCTCTCAGACCTGTTTCAGACCTGTCGGACTACTTCTTGTCCTTGCCGCCCTTGTCCTTGTCCTTGTCGCCACCAGGGCCCATGGACTCGTAGATCTCCTTGCACATCGGGCAGACCGGGTACTTCTTGGGGTCGCGCCCCGGCACCCAGACCTTCCCGCACAGTGCCACCACCGGAGTGCCCTCGAGGGCACTCGCCATGATCTTGTCCTTCTGGACGTAATGGGCGAAGCGCTCGTGGTCGCCGTCGCCGTGCGACAACTGCGGCGTCGGCTCTACGAGGGTCCCCGCGCCTGTCCCGCGCTCGGGCTCAAGAGTGCTCATAACCGCCAAGGGTACTGAACGCCGCACCGCTCAGTTCAGCGACGGGTCGTCCGGATAGGTGGCGAACATCGCGAGTTCGCTGCGCTGCCTGCGCAGGACCGCCCGCCACAGGCTCTCCGGCCTGGGCGAGGACACGTCACCCGGCTCCGATTCGACGACGTACCAGGCGCCGTCGTTCAGCTCCTCCTCCAGCTGGCCGGGGCCCCATCCGGCGTACCCCGCGAAGATCCGCAGGGAACCGAGCGCCCCGCCGAGCAGCTCCGGCGGCGCCTCGAGATCGACCAGGCCGATCGCGCCGTACACCCGCCGCCAGCCGAGCGGGCCCTCGTCGCCCGGTATCACGGCGACACCGAGAGCCGAGTCGAGGGAGACCGGGCCGCCCTGGAAAACCACCCCCGGCTCACCGGCGAGCGCGGCCCATCCCTCCAGGATGTCGCCGACCACCACGGGGGTCGGCCGGTTGAGAACCACGCCGAGCGAGCCCTCGTCGTCGTGGTCGAGCAGCAGGACCACCGCCCTGTCGAAGTTGGGATCGGCGAGGACGGGGGTGGCGACGAGCAGCCGCCCTGTGAGCGAGGACACCTCGGTCATGCGAGACATGATCCCGCATCTTCGCCCTCCGCGGGGAGCGGGCGGCACAGTGTGAGCCCACGCAGCTCAGGGCGCGACACGGGCTCCGGCAGCCCGGAGCCCGAGCGGTGACGCTGCGCAAGGTCGGGTGAACCGAGCGTGTTGTGCCCAATTCATTACGCTCCCGGAGCGTCCTTGGCCTTACGGGACAGGGGTGGACGCCCCTTACCCTTTTCACTTGTCCCCTGTCCGACCACTCCGGAACGCGAGATTCATGACCGGCACCGACGATGTACTGCTTGTCCACGGCGGCACCCCGCTGGAGGGCGAGATCCGCGTCCGCGGCGCGAAGAACCTCGTGCCCAAGGCTATGGTCGCCGCTCTGCTCGGCAGCGAGCCGAGCCGACTGCGCAATGTGCCCGACATCCGTGACGTGCGCGTCGTGCGCGGACTGCTGCAGCTGCACGGTGTGACGGTGCGCCCCGGCGACGAGCCGGGTGAGCTGGTGCTCGACCCCTCGCACGTCGAGAGCGCGAACGTCGCCGACATCGATGCCCACGCAGGCTCTTCGCGTATCCCGATCCTCTTCTGCGGTCCGCTGCTGCACCGGCTCGGACATGCGTTCATTCCGGGCCTGGGCGGCTGTGACATCGGCGGCCGGCCCATCGACTTCCACTTCGAGGTGCTGCGCCAGTTCGGCGCGACGATCGAGAAGCGGGCGGACGGACAGTACCTGGAGGCCCCGCAGCGGCTGCGCGGCACCAAGATCCGGCTGCCGTACCCCTCGGTCGGCTCGACCGAGCAGGTGCTGCTGACGGCCGTACTGGCCGAGGGCGTCACGGAGCTGTCGAACGCGGCCGTCGAGCCCGAGATCGAGGACCTCATCTGCGTACTGCAGAAGATGGGCGCGATCATCTCGATGGACACCGACCGGACGATCCGGATCACCGGTGTCGACAAGCTCGGCGGCTACACCCACCGGGCGATCCCGGACCGCCTGGAGGCGGCCTCCTGGGCGTCGGCGGCGCTGGCGACCGAGGGCAACATCTATGTGCGCGGGGCGCAGCAGCGCTCGATGATGACGTTCCTGAACACCTACCGGAGGGTGGGTGGCGCGTTCGAGATCGACGACGAGGGCATCCGCTTCTGGCACCCGGGCGGCGCGCTGAAGGCGATCGCCCTGGAGACGGACGTGCACCCCGGTTTCCAGACCGACTGGCAGCAGCCGCTGGTGGTGGCCCTGACGCAGGCGGCGGGCCTGTCCATCGTCCACGAGACGGTGTACGAGTCGAGGCTCGGCTTCACCTCCGCGCTCAACCAGATGGGTGCGCACATCCAGCTGTACCGCGAGTGCCTGGGCGGCTCGGACTGCCGCTTCGGCCAGCGCAACTTCCTCCACTCGGCGGTCGTGTCCGGCCCGACGAAGCTCCAGGGCGCGGACCTGGTCATCCCGGACCTGCGCGGCGGCTTCTCGTACCTGATCGCGGCGCTGGCGGCGCAGGGGACGTCGCGGGTGCACGGGATCGACCTGATCAACCGTGGCTACGAGAACTTCATGGAGAAGCTCGAGAAGCTCGGCGCGAAGGTGGAGCTGCCGGGCGGCAAGCTCGTCTGAGGCGGGGCGGGGCGCCTGCGGCGGGCTTGTCCCCGACCCGCCCCTTCCCGAACTGGGGGCAAGCCCCCAGACCCCGTATGCGACCTCCGGCCGCATGTCCTCAAACGCCGGACGGGCTGAATGTGCGGCTCGGCCGCACATTCCAGCCCCGCCGGCGATTGAGGCGCGGGGTCCGGGGCGGAGCCCCGGCGCTTGGCCCCACGGCCCTGTACAGGCCGCTCAAGGCCCCTGCACAGCAAAAGGGCGGCCACCCCCAGCCGGGGTGGCCGCCTTTGCTGTTGCCTCGGGGCTTACTTGCCCTTGGCGGCTTCCTTGAGCTTGGAGCCCGCGGAGACCTTCACGCTGTAACCGGCCGGGATCTGGATCGGGTCGCCGGTCTGCGGGTTACGAGCGGTCCGAGCGGCACGGTGGGTGCGCTCGAAGGTCAGGAAGCCGGGGATGGTGACCTTCTCGTCGCCCTTGGCGACGACCTCGCCGACCGTCTCGGCGAGAGCGGCCAGCACGGCGTCGGCGTCCTTGCGGGTCACCTCGGCGCGGTCGGCCAGCGCGGCCACCAGCTCACTGCGGTTCATGTTGTTACTCCCGTGTTCTTCTTGCCTGTGAGGCGTGAGATCGAAGCCGATGCTGCCAGGGCCCTCGGACAGTCCCCGGACCCGGGTCTGCTGTCAGACCCTCGCGCCCGATTACGCATCCTGCCCCCACCAGCGGCGGGAAAGCCAATCCGGCACCCTCCGGAGTCACACGAAAAGCGCCACTGCCTCGTCGTGGTGACGTTCCGTCGACTCGGTGGAGACTCGTTGTGGAGACTCCGCGGAGCCTCGGGGCTCATGGTCCGCCACCCTAGAGCGGCAGTCACGGCCCCGCGACTCGCGACGCGCCGTGTGTCAGCCCGACGTGGGGCCTGTCACAGAGGTGCCGACCGCCTTGGCGGCGTTGCGGACGGCGCCCGCGACCGCTCCGGCGACCTTCTCGTTGAAGACCGACGGAATGATGTAGTTCGGGTTGAGCTCGTCCTCGGTGACCGTCTCCGCGAGGGCGGCGGCCGCCGCGAGCATCATCTCCGTGTTGACGGTACGCGACTGGGCGTCGAGCAGGCCACGGAAGACACCCGGGAAGACGAGCACGTTGTTGATCTGGTTCGGGAAGTCGGAGCGGCCGGTGGCGACAACTGCGGCCGTCTGCCGTGCGATTGTCGGGTCGACTTCGGGGTCCGGGTTCGCGAGCGCGAACACGATCGCGCCGTCGGCCATCGCCGCGACGTCCTGCGCGCCCAGTACGTTCGGGGCGGAGACGCCGATGAAGACGTCCGCGCCGACGACCGCTTCCCTGAGGGTGCCGGTGACGCCCTCGGGGTTGGTGTTGTCGGCGATCCAGCGCAGCGGCGAGCCGGGGGCCGCGTCCACCAGATCCTCGCGGCCGGCGTGCACCACGCCCTGGATGTCGGCGACGACGGCGTGCTTGACACCCGCCGCGATCAGCAGTTTCAGGATGGCCGTACCGGCCGCGCCCGCTCCGGACATGACGACCCGTACGTCCCCGACGGCCTTGCCGACCACGCGCAGGGCGTTGGTCAGCGAGGCGAGGACGACGATCGCGGTGCCGTGCTGGTCGTCGTGGAAGACCGGGATGTCGAGGGCCTCGCGCAGCCGTGCCTCGATCTCGAAGCAGCGGGGCGCGGAGATGTCTTCGAGGTTGATTCCGGCGAAACCGGGGGCGATCGCCTTGACGATCGCGACGATTTCGTCGGTGTCCTGGGTGTCCAGGCAGAGCGGCCACGCGTCGATGCCGGCGAAGCGCTTGAACAGGGCCGCCTTGCCCTCCATGACCGGGAGCGCGGCCATGGGGCCGATGTTGCCGAGGCCGAGGACGGCGGAGCCGTCGGTGACCACGGCGACGGAGTTGCGCTTGATGGTGAGGCGGCGGGCGTCCTCGGGGTTCTCGGCGATCGCCATGCAGACCCGCGCCACACCCGGCGTGTAGATCATCGAGAGATCGTCACGGTTGCGGATGGGGTGCTTGGACTGCATCTCGATCTTGCCGCCGAGGTGCATCAGGAACGTACGGTCGGAGACCTTGCCGAGGACGACGCCCTCGATGTTGCGCAGTTCTTCGACGATCTCGTCGGCGTGCGCGGTGGAGGCCGCCGCGATCGTGACGTCGATCCGCAGCTTCTCGTGGCCGGAGGCGGTCACGTCCAGGCCGGTCACGGAGCCGCCGGAGGACTCCACGGCCGTGGTCAGCTGGGAGACCGCGGTTCCGCTCGCGGGCACCTCCAGCCGGACCGTCATCGAGTACGAGACGCTGGGCGCCGTTGCCATGACCGGGTTCCTCTGCTTTCGCTAGCTTCATTGCCATGCGGCCGCGGCTGCTGCCCGGCGACGCTTTCCGATGGTCGCACCTACCTGCGGGTAGCAGGTAATAGTGGTCATTGAGTTTTCGGAAACAGGATTCCACCATACGAGATGCGGCGATCTGCGCGGAAGCCGGGTTGGCACCAGGGCCCCAACGAAGCAGGTCCACGTCACCCAGGGGTGACGCGGACCTGTCCGTACGAAGAAGTGGCACCGACCCGCCATGCTCGCCTCGCGGCAAGTGGTCGCTCTGAGCGACGAAGGTTGGGCCCGGGGGCTTGGATCGAGCCGGTGCCAGCACCCAGGCTAACAAACGACCCCAGAACCTGATTCCCGCATCGCAGGTTGACTCTCCATCAGGCGCCCGCGGGACCCCGGTTCAGTCCCGCAGCAAGTCCGGCACACCGTCCGCGTCCGGCTCGTCGCGCCGGCCGGAGACCACCGTGAGCTGCTGGGTCGCCCGGGTCAGCGCCACGTACAGCACGCGCAGCCCGGCCGGGGACTCGTCCGCGATCTCCGCCGGGGAGACGACCACTGTCGCGTCGTACTCGAGGCCCTTCGCCTCCAGGGAGCCGAGCGCGACCACCCGGTCGCCGAGCCCGGCGAGCCAACGCGCCGCCTGCTCGCGCCGGTTCATCGCGACCACCACGCCCACAGTGCCGTCCACCCGGTCGAGCAGCCGCTGCGCCTCGGCCCGTACGGCCTTGGCCAGATCCCCGTCCGGGACCACGGAGAAGCGCGGCCGCACGCCCGTGGAGCGGACCGCGGACGGGGACTGCATGCCGGGCATCGCCAGCGCCAGCACCTTGGCCGCCAGCTCGGCGATCTCGGCCGGGTTGCGGTAGTTGACGGTGAGCTGGAAGCGGCGGCGCGGGCGGGTGCCGAGCGCCTCGTCGCGGGCCTCGGCCGCCTCGTCCGGGGTCGACCAGGAGGACTGCGCCGGGTCGCCGACGACCGTCCAGGTGGCGTGCCGGCCGCGGCGGCCGACCATGCGCCACTGCATCGGGGTCAGGTCCTGCGCCTCGTCGACGATGACATGCGCGTACTCGGTACGTTCCTGCGCCAGGCGCTCGGCGCGTTCGCGCTGCGACTCCTCACGCTGCGGCATCAGCTCCTCCAGACCGGTCAGCTGGTCCAGCGGATCGAGCTCGCGCCTGCGCTTGGGGCGTGCCGGGGTGCCGAGCAGCGTCTGGAGCTCGTCCAGCAGCGCCACGTCGTGTACGGAGAGGGCGTCGCGCTTGAGAGAACGGGCGAGGCGGCGCACCTCTCCCGGGTTGAGGATCCGGCGTGACCAGCGCCCCAGGCGTCTCTCGTCGGCCATGGCGGTGAGCACGCCGCGCGGGGTGAGCTCGGGCCACCAGGCGTCCAGGAAGCCGATGAACGCGTCCTCGGAGGCGACGTCCTCGTCGAAGGAGGAGCGCAGCTCGGCGGCGAGCTCGGGGTCGCCAAGAGAAGAAGATGCAGCCCGCGTTCCGTTGCCCGACTTGGCGTACAGGGCGTCCAGCAGCAGCCTGCGGGCGCGCGGGCGCAGCAGATTCACGGGCGCGGTGCCGCCCAGGACGTTGTGGCGGATCCGCTGGAGCTCGTCGGCCTCCAGCTCCAGCCGCCGCCCGAAGGCGACCACACGCAGCCGTGTGGGCGTCCCCGCGGGCCCCTGTGTCCCCCTCTCGGGCTCCTCGCCGAAGGCGAGCTGCGCGGAGGGCGCGGGCGGCCTCTCGGGCTCCTCGCCGAAGGCGAGCTGCGCGGAGGGCGCGGGCGGCGGCATCTCCAGCGCGCCCCGCGCGGCCTTGCGCAGCACCTTCAGCATCCGCGAGGAGCCCTTGACGCGGGCCACGGCCGGATCGTCGTATGCCGTCGCCTCCGCGCCGTCGACCAGACTGCCGACGGCCCGGATCGCGACCTGCCCCTCCTCGCCCAGCGAGGGCAGGACGCCCTCGGTGTACGCGACGAGCAGCGGGGTGGGCGAGACGATCAGGATGCCGCCCGCGTAGCGCCTGCGGTCCTGGTAGAGCAGGTATGCCGCCCGGTGCAGGGCCACCGCGGTCTTGCCGGTGCCCGGCCCGCCCTCCACATACGTGACGGACGCGGCGGGGGCCCGGATCACCAGGTCCTGCTCCGCCTGGATGGAGGCGACGATGTCGCGCATGGTGTGGCTGCGGGCCTGTCCCAGCGCCGCCATCAGCGCGCCGTCGCCGATGACCGGGAGCTCGGCCCCCTCCAGCGTGGCGCTGAGCTCCGGGCGCATCAGGTCGTCCTCGACGCCGAGGACCCTGCGGCCCTTGGAGCGGATGACCCTGCGGCGTACCACCCGGCCCGGATCGACCGGTGTCGAGCGGTAGAACGGGGCGGCGGCCGGGGCGCGCCAGTCGATGACCAGCGGCGCGTAGTCGGAGTCGAGAACCCCGATACGGCCGATGTGCAGGGTCTCCCCGATGTCGGCCGTGTTGTCCGCGCGTACGGCGTCGTCCGCGGGCTCGATCGAGGTGTACGCCCCGTCCGGGCCCTTCTGGCCGTCCTTGCCGCGCAGCAGATCGATGCGGCCGAAGAGGAAGTCCTCGAACTCGTTGTTCAGCCGGTTGAGGTGAATCCCGGCCCGGAAGACCTGGGCGTCCCGCTCCGCGAGCGCGCCCGGCGTACCGACCTGGCCGCGCTTGGCGGCGTCGTGCATCAGGAACTCCGCCTCGTGGATCTTCTCCTCGAGGCGGCGGTACACCCGATCCAGATGTTCCTGTTCGACGCCGATCTCACGGTCTCGCACCGTGTCGACGGCGGATCCGACCATGGAATCAACAGCGGCATCCTGCGCGGCCACCGAGGCCCCCTTCTGACGTGCACTGGGCAGCCGTCAACCGTACGCGAAGGGGGCGAATCTGTCAGGCGTCAACTTTCAGGCGTCAACCTCCACGAGCCGCTTTCCGTCGAAGGTGCGGACCTCGAAGTGATCGATGTCGTTCCGGTCCATGGCGGCTCCGCCGTGGACGTAGAGCGGGTTCTTTGCCGTCTTGACCGGGCTGTCGGGGATGCCGTAACCCCACTTCGGGACGGCCCAGGAGGTCACGACCTCTTCCTCGCCGGTCTTGGAGACGGCGATCAGACTGCACTTCTGCGGGCCCGTGACGTTCTTCAGTTCGAGAACGGTGTGGGTGCCCCAGGCCTTCTTCTCCAGGCCGACGGTCGCGCTGACCTTGGTGCTCGCGTCGGTGGCCTTGACCTTCTCTTCCATGTGGTTGAAGAAGGCGTCCTCGGCGGGACTCGTGGGATGCGGATCGCTGGTCGCCTGGTTCGTGCCGGTGTCGTTGGCCGTGACCACGACCGCGACGGCGGGACCGCCGATGATCAGGGCCGCGGCGGCCGCGACCAGATACATCCCGCGCCTGCGCTTGGCCGCCCGCTTGGCGGCGACCTCGTCGAGCAGACCGCCGAGCAGCTGCGGGCTGGGGGCGGTGGGCACCACGGGGACCGCTCGCGGCGGTGGGTCCGACCAGACCGGCTCGGACTGCCTGCCGCGCATGTTCAGCACATTCGACTGCTGCGGTGGTGCCGGGGCCTCCGCCAGCATGGCCAGCATCGGCTCCATCCCGGAGAACTCTTCGAGGTGGGCGGCGCAGATGTCACAAGCCGCCAGGTGCATCTCGAAGGCGGAGGCGTCCGCGTCGTCGAGAATGCCGAGCACATACGCGCCGACGGCGTCGTGAACGGATTCCTGCTCGTACATGGTCATGCCGTGACCCCCCTCTCCTCCAGAGCGAGCTTCATGGAACGGAGTGCGTAGAACACCCGCGAACGCACCGTCCCGCTGGGTATGCCGAGCGTCTCGGCCGCCTCATTGACCGTTCGGCCCTTGAAATACGTCTCGACAAGAACTTCCCTGTGGGCGGGCGTCAAATCATCGAGTGCATCTGAGAGCGTCATCAGCCACAACGCCTTGTCGATCTCGTCCTCCGCGGGCATGACCTCCAGCGGCGACGGATCGACCTCCTGCGGCCGGGCCTGCCGGCTGCGGTGACCGTCGATGACGATGCGGCGTGCCACCGTCACCAGCCAGGGTCGGACAGAGCCGGTCGCTCGGTTGAGCTGGCCGGCGTTCTTCCAGGCACGGATGAGCGTCTCCTGCACCACGTCCTCGGCTCGCTGGCGATCGCCGGCGACGAGACGGAGTACATAGGCGAGCAGAGGTCCCGCATGTTCGCGATAGAGCGCACGCATCAGCTCCTCATCAGGTGCTGAGGAGTCGTTGCGTGGCTTCTCGCTGCGATGCCGGGCCCTCTGCGGACGGTCATCGGCCACGGCGGCATCCTTGCGCACCTGAACCTCCCGGTCGAGACCCTGTTTTTTCGGCTGACTGCTTCTCCCCCTTCTCTACGGGGACCAGGGGCGCATCACTCAACGTCCGCCGAAAAACTTTCAAGATCTTTTACAGGTGGGTCGCAGCGGTGCGCCGCCGGTGCCTGGCGACGCGTTCGCGGTTCCCGCACACCTCGCTGGAGCACCAGCGGCGCCGCCGTCCACGGGACGTGTCCAGGTATACGCGGCGGCAGTTGTCGCCCTCGCACTGCCGCAGCCGGGCCCTGGCCGCCGGGTCGGTCAGCAGGTCCACGGCGTCGCGCGCGATCGCTGCCAGCAGCGCCCCGCACTCGGGTGCGGCGCTCAGCGCCCGTACCAGGGAGCCGTCCCCGTCGGGTACGGCTCTGATGGACGGCGGCGCCCCCGCAGCGAGGGCGTTGACGCGCTCCAGCGCAGATTCGGCGCGCCGGCCGTCGATCTGGGCACGTACCAACTGGCCCACGCAGTCCCGCAGTTCGACGAAGCGCGCCACCCACCCGATGTCGAAGGCCGGGAGCGCCGTCCCCGCGGGAACCAGGCCCGCCCCGACCAGCCAGCGGCCGAGCCGACCGGCCTGGGCCAGCGCTTCGCGCCCTTCGGCGGCCGGTTCCGCGGTCGCCATCAGATCCAGGCAGATCCGCCCGGAGTCGAACCTCCAGTCGTAGGAGGCTGCACCCGTCGCGCCTGCCGTCATGCGCCTGTCACCGCCTAGGGGTCACTGCCGGGTCTCCCCTCCAGAGTGCCCGTCCGAACGTGCGGCCGGAACCCCTTCCCCAGGGCTCCGGCCGCACCCCCACGCATCAGTCGCGCGAAACGTCCGGTGCGACGTCCTCGTAACGCTCGGCGGGCGCGGAGCTGCGGGCGCTCGGCGCGGCGGCGGGCTTGCCGCAGAAGGCCGCGTCCAGGGTCTTTGCCATCACGCCGAGCACATCGCTGTTGTTGGAGGTGTTGGCGAGGGCGGTGATGCTGCGGCTGCCGTCCTTGGAGGTGAAGGAGTACGTGTAGTAGCCCTGGACGGTGCCGGTGTGCCCGTACACGGAGAGGCCGCAGGACAGATCGCGGCGGCGCAGACCGAGGCCGTAGCCCTGGGTGCTGTTGACCGGCACCCACTGCTGCATCTGCGTCAGCAGAGGGGCCGGGAGCAGCCTGCCCTTCAGCAGCGCGGAGAAGAAGGAGTCCAGATCACGGGTGCTGGAGATCATCGCGCCCGCGCTCTGGGCCCAGGAGACGGTCTGCCGGGTGGAGTCGACGAGCGGCGCTCCCGCCTCGTCGGGCCGGAGATAGCCCTTGGTGTAGCGGCCCGGAAGGGCGGTGTCGGGATGCACGTAGAAGGTGTCGCGCAGCTTCAGCGGCTCGATGATGCGATGGCGGTACTCGGTGCGCAGCGAGTGTCCGGTGAGCTTCTCGATGAGCTGTCCGACGACGACGAAATTGGTGTTGGAGTAGTCGTAGGCGGTGCCCGGCTGAACCGTCAGGGGCTTGGCGAGGGAGAGGCCGACCAGCTCCTAGAGCGTGAAGACCTTGTTGCGTACGGACTCGAAGCCCGGGACCGTCTTGTCGAACATGTCGTTGGTGTAGTCGTACAAACCGCTGCGGTGGCTGAGCAGATGACGCACCGTGATGCGGTTGTCGGGCAGCAGGCCCGGCAGATAGGTGTTGACCGAGGTGTCGAGGTCGAGCCTTCCCTCGCCGACGAGTTGCAGCAGGACCACTGAGGAGAAGCTCTTGGTGACGCTGCCGATGCGGAAGCGGTCCTGGGTGCTGATGGCACGTCCGGTGGCCCGGTCCGCGACACCCTCGCTCACCTTGTACACCGTGCCGTTGTCGTCGATTCTGGCCATCGCGCCGGGAGCGCCCTTGGCCAGCGCGTCGCGCAACACCGCCTTCAGGCCCGCGAGATCGGGAGCCGGGTCGGTGGCCCGGTCGGTGGCCGCGGCTAAGGGCGCCTGTGCGGACGCGGCCTGCGCGGGGACTGCCAGCAGAGACAGCAGGACGGCGCCGACAGCCGTACCCCTGCCCACCATGACTGAGACCATCTGGTTGTTCTCCATTCCGGTGCGAGCCGCGCCGCGGATGCGGACGCCGGCACAGTCTGTACGCACCGGACCCCCCGTCAGGTTGCAACGAACGGACCTACGTCGAGGTCATGCAGAACACGCCGCCCACCGCCGCGCGCGTCAGGCGTCCGCGTACTTGGTGTCGGCGGCCGGGTCCAGGGCCAGCCGGTAGCCCCGCTTGACGACGGTCTGGATGATCTTGGGCGCACCGAGCGCCGTACGCAGCCGGGCCATGGCCGTCTCGACGGCGTGCTCGTCCCGCCCGGCGCCCGGCAGGACGCCCAGCAGGTCGGAGCGGGAGACGACCCAGCCGGGGCGCCGGGACAGGGCGCGCAGCAGGGCCATTCCGGCGGGCGGCACGGGCCGCAGGTCCTCGTCGACCAGGACGGCGTGGCCGCGGATCTCGACGCGGCGGCCCGCGACCGGGAGCGTACGGGCCCGGGAGGGCAGCTCCAGGCCTATCAGCTGCACCAGCGGGCCGAGCCGGAAGCGCTCCGGCTGCACCGTGGAGACGCCGTGGGCCTGCAGCGGCAGCGCGGTGACCGGCCCCACGCAGGCGGCCAGCACATCGTGGTCCAGGGCGTGCAGCAGCTCGGGGAGCAGTCCCCGGGTCTCGGCGCGGGAGAGCAGCGAGGCGGCGGCGGGGGCGCTGGTGAAGGCGAGGGCGTCCAGGGCGCGTGCGACGGTCGCGTCCAGGAGCCGGTCGACGGGCCCGAGGTCCTCCGGCGCCATCCACCGGTAGACGGGCACGACGACGACATCGGCGCCCCCGGCCCGTAGCGACTCGACGAATCCGGGCAGCGGCTCGCCGTGCAGCTGGAGCGCGATCCGGCGGCCCGCGACACCCTCGGCGAGCAGCCGGTCGAGGACTTCGGCCATGGACTCGGAGGCCGGGGACCACTCCTCGGTGAGCCCGGCGGCACGGATCGCGCCCTTGACCTTCGGCCCGCGGGCCAGCAGTTCGACACCGCGCAGCCGCTCCAGGAGCTTTTCACCGTGTCCCCAGCCGTCGGCGGCCTCCACCCAGCCGCGGAATCCGATGGCGGTGGTGGCGACGACCACGTCGGGCGCGTGGTCGATCAGTTCCTGGGTGGCTGCGAGGAGTTCGGCGTCGTCGGCGAGCGGGACGATGCGCAGGGCGGGGGCGTGCAGGACGCTTGCCCCGCGGCGTCGAAGGAGCGCACCGAGTTCGTCGGCGCGCCGCGCGGCGGTGACGCCGACGGTGAAGCCGGCGAGCGGCCCGTGCTGATGGTCTTGCATATGGCGTCCCCAGACGTGGTTCCCCAGACGTGCGGATGGGACGACCGAGCCTGCCAACGGTGCGTGACAGGCTCGGTGCGCCGTGATTTCGCTGGTGTTACACCTCTGCGTAGCTGAGCTGCGGCTTCGCCTCCGCGACGGGCTGCGCGGCGACGGCGGGCCGGCGAAGGTATACCGCCCAAGTCACGGTGAAACAGGCCGCGTAGAAGACGAGGAAGGCGACGAAGGCGGAGGTGCCGGTGCCCGCGGTCAGGAAGGACTGGCGGAAGGCGAGGTTGATGCCGAGCCCGCCGAGCGCGCCCACCGCGCCGATGAGTCCCATGGACGCACCGGAGAGCCTGCGCCCGTAGGCGGCGGCCTCCTCACCGGACATGCCCTTCGCGACCGCCTTCGCCTGGAAGATGCCGGGGATCATCTTGTACGTGGAGCCGTTGCCGACCCCGGTCAGCACGAAGAGTGCGATGAAGGCGGTGGTGAACATCGCCAGCGACTCCTCGACGGAGGCGGCCACGACGGCCCCGGTGGCCAGGCCCATGCCGAGGAAGTTCCACAGGGTGATGCGTGCGCCGCCGTAGCGGTCGGCGAGCCAGCCGCCCACGGGGCGGATCAGCGAGCCGAGCAGCGGGCCGATGAAGGTGATGGACGCGGCCTGCAGCGGCGTACGCCCGAACTGTGTCTGCAGCACCAGACCGAAGGCGAAGCTGTAGCCGATGAAGGATCCGAAGGTACCGATGTAGAGGAAGGACATGATCCACGTGTGCGGGTCCTTGACGGCTTCCTTCGAGGCGCCGGTGTCGTTCTTGACCGGGGCGAGGTTGTCCATGAAGAGAGCGGCGCAGATCGCGGAGACGGCGATGAACGGGATGTAGATCCCGAGCAGCATGCGCGGTCCGCCGGACGCCCCGATGACGGCGAGCCCGACCAGCTGTACGACGGGCACTCCGATGTTGCCGCCGCCCGCATTCAGTCCGAGAGCCCAGCCCTTCTTCCGCAGCGGGAAGAAGGAGTTGATGTTGGTCATGGAGGAGGCGAAGTTACCGCCGCCGACGCCGGTGAGCATCGCGACCAGCATGAAGGTCGTGTACGAGGTCCCCGGCTCCATCACCACGAAGGCGGCGCCCGTCGGCAGGAGCAGCATCGACGCGGCGACGATGGTCCAGTTACGGCCGCCGAAGCGGGCGACGGCGAAGGTGTACGGGACCCGGATGAAGGCCCCCACCAGCGTGGCCATGGCCACCAGGAAGAACTTCCCGGCCGGGTCGATTCCGTACTCCGGTCCCATGAACAGGACCATCACGGACCACAGGGTCCAGATCGAGAACCCGATGTGTTCGGAGAGAATCGAGAAGGCCAGATTGCGCCGGGCGATCCGCTCGCCCTTCGCCTGCCAGAACGACTCGTCCTCGGGGTCCCACTGTTCGATCCACCGGCCAGCCATCACGTGCCTCCACGGTCCTCGGGGTGTGAAGGGGACGTTATGGATGGCGCGTTTCGGCCCCGGTGGCGCGAGGTGACCGGGGCGAAACCTTGCTCTCACCCGGCCCTCAGCGCCGGTGTGAGCCGCTCTCCGTCTGCCGCGCCTTCCTGCTGCCGTTGGGCCACAGTCGCGGACGGCGCTTGGCCGCCAGGTCCTCGATCCAGCCCACGGCCACGATCATCAGCCCGATCAGCGGCCAGACCACGAGGAACATCAGGATCGTGTACGTCGCCTCCAGGAAGCTGCCCAGGTGCGCGTCCACGAAGGGGATCTCCCACAGCAGGTCCAGCACGGGGATCGTGGCCATGATCAGGGTGTTGTGCCAGAGGTAGATCGTCACCGCGCGGTTGTTGGACAACGTGACGTACTTGTCGAAGCGGGCGAGCTTTCCGGGCAGCTCCTGCCAGGACGGTGAGTACTGCAGCAGGATCACCACGAAGCCCAGCGACCAGGTGGCCTGGGCCAGCGGGATGTCGTTGAGGTCCCAGCCGTCCACGGTCTGGTGGCCCGAGGCCCACCACAGGCCGAAGGCCATCAGCAGAGTGGAGCAGGACATCACGGCATAGCGGGGAATCTGTTTCAGCAGGCCTTCGTGGTGGGCGAAGCCGAGCACCCAGCAGGAGCCGAAGACCGCGAAGTCGGAAACGGCGTTGCCGGTCTCGCCGGGGATCTTCACCAGACCGGTGCCGACGATCGCGGTGAGGCCGAGCGGCGCGAGCAGCGTCACCCAGGGCAGTCGGCGAAAGGCCCAGAGCAGCAGCGGCGAGGCGATGACGAACCAGAGGTAGGCGCGCAGATACCAGAGCGGACCCACCGCCTGGACAGCCCAGGTGTCCTCCAGCAGACCGGCCTTGTCACCGATGCTCCAGGGGAATTCGGGGGCGCCGACCGGGACGATGTAGCAGAACAGCCTGACGAACCACCACAGCCCCTCCTCCTTGACCGGCTTCCAGCCGGCCACGAAGAGCATGACGAGCATGACGGCGCTGAACGCCCACAGCGGCGGGAGCAGCCTGCGGATACGGCCGCGGATCACCCCGAGCGCGGGCCGCGACAGCGAACGCGCCATCAGCGAGCCCGCGAGCGCGAACATCACGCCCATGGAGGGGAACAGGATCGTCAGCCAGGCCCAGCCGAATATGTGGTAGACGACGACACGGACCAGGGCGACGGAGCGCAGCAGGTCGAGATAGCGGTCACGGCCCGGCCCGGCGGCAGGCGCGGCGGGCTTGAGGTCCGGCGCCGCGGCCGCGGTGGAAGTGTGGCTCACGCGACCGGCCTCCGGTCCTCATCGCTGCGCCGCGGGCTTGGGATGACGCCGGGCGCCTCCACCACTCCCGTACGCCGCAGCTTCTGCCAGCGCAGCCGGCCTCCGGTCAGTGCGGTGATCCAGGACTGCAGCAGTACGACGTACATCAACTGCCGGTACAAGAGCTGCTGGAGCGGCAGTGAGATCAGATGGAGCATGCGCTCGCGGTCCAGCCGGAAGGCGTACGCGGCGCACACGGCCTGGACGGCGAGGACACCCAGCCAGGCGGCGATCGTCTTCTGGGTGGGACCGAAGACCAGCCCGTACAGCAGGAAGACGTCGATCAGCGGGGCCAGCAGCGGGGCGAGCACCATGAACAGGGAGACCAGCGGCAGGCCCACGCGGCCGAAGCGGCCCGAGGGGCCGCGGTCCAGGAGGGCGCCCCGGTGCTTCCAGATGGCCTGCATCGTGCCGTACGACCAGCGGTAGCGCTGCGACCACAGCTGCTGCACGGTCTCGGGGGCCTCGGTCCAGGCGCGGGCCCGCTCGGCGTAGACGACGCGCCAGCCGTCGCGGTGGATGGCCATGGTGATGTCGGTGTCCTCGGCGAGGGTGTCCTCGCTCATGCCGCCGACACGGTCCAGGGCCTCGCGGCGGAAGGCGCCGACCGCGCCGGGGATGGTGGGCATGCAGCCCAGCAGGTCGTACATGCGGCGGTCGAGGTTGAAGCCCATGACGTACTCGATGTGCTGCCAGGCACCGATCAGGCTGTCGCGGTTGCCGACCTTGGCATTGCCCGCGACCGCGCCGACGCTCGGGTCGCCGAAGGGCTGGACCAGCTCGCGCACGGTGGACGGCTCGAAGACGGTGTCGCCGTCCATCATCACGACGATGTCGTAGCGGGCGTTCCGGATGCCCCTGTTGAGGGCCGCGGGCTTTCCGGAGTTGGGCTGGCGTACGACGCGGACGCCCGGTAGCCGCAGGCCCTCGACGATGCCGGCCGTGCCGTCCGTGGAGCCGTCGTCGATGACGATGACCTCGATGGGGTGGTCGCTCGCCGTCAGCGAGCGGACCGTGTTGGCTATGCATTCGCGTTCGTTGTACGCGGGGACCAGCACGGACACCGGGCGGGTGACCTCCGGGCCCCAGCTGAAGCCGCGCCTGCGCACCTTGCGGGCGTGCGCGAAGGAGAGGATCAGCATCAGCCCGAAGCGCGCGATGACGAGCACGCCGATCACCGCGAGACCGACGACCAGGACCTCGGTGGTGTGCTCGGAGAAGGCGACCGCGGAAACGAAGGCCTTGCCCTTCCACAGCTCGGGGCCGGTGACCTTGGTGTGGGCGCTGGGCGCGTCGAGCGCCTCGGTGAGGTTGGTGAAGCGGTAGCCCCGCTCCTTCATCTGCGGCAGGAAGCGGCCGAGCGCGGCGACGGTCTGCGAGCGGTCGCCGCCGGAGTCGTGCATCAGCACGATCGAGCCGCTGGTGCCCTTGGGGGTTGCCCGCTTGATGATCGCGTCGGCGCCGGGGCGCTTCCAGTCCTCGGAGTCGGTGTTGTTGAAGACGGTGATGTAGCCGCGGCTGCCGATGTACTGGGTGACCGGCCAGGACTTGTTGTCCAGGGCGTCGGAGAAGGAGGAGTACGGCGGGCGGAACAGCGAGGTGTGGATGCCGGCCGCGCCCGCGAGCGCCAGCTGGTTCTGCGAGAGCTCCCAGGCGATGCGCGCGGTGGACTGGTAGGACAGGTCGGGGTGGTTGAAGGTGTGCAGTCCGATCTCGTGGCCCTCGCGGACCATCCGCTCCACCAGCTCGGGGTGGCGCGAGGACATGGTGCCGGTGACGAAGAAGACGGCGTGCGCGTCGTACTGCTTCAGCTGGTCCAGGACCTTCGGCGTCCAGACGGGATCCGGGCCGTCGTCGAAGGTGAGCACCAGTCTGCGGTCGGGAATGCTCAGCGCCTCGGGCGCCGCCTTGTCACGCGCGTCGATGACCGGTCCGCCGCGCAGGATCTTGTCGGGGACCTGGTCGGTCGGGGCGGGCGGCCGTACGCGGTGGTCGGCCAGGATCTCGCTGTGCACATAGCCGCGCAGCATCAGCATCGCGAGCAGCGCGACCAGGATGAGGACGGGCAGGAGATAGCGCATGGGCAGTCTGCGCCGTGCGACGCGCCGGGCCCGTCGCCGCGGGCCCCTGCTGCCGGGGAGTGTCATTTAGAGCGCGCCTTCTTGCACGGGTGGATCGGTGGGATTCGTCGACGGTCCCGGATCGGACGGGGTGGGCACCGGGGGACTCGCGTCCGGCTCGGGCCCGGGGGAGCTTCCGCCGCCGCCCGGCGTGGCGGACACGGATGCCCCGCCCGGAGGGGGCACTCCCTTGCCGGAGGGCTGGGGAACCGCGGAACCGGAGGTGCCGGGGCCCGGTCCGGCCGGGAGCCCGCCGGCGGCGCCGCTCGACGCGGAGCCGGAGGGCTGGGGCAGTACGGCGCCGGTGGAGTCGGTGGGGGCCGGCGCGCCGGGTACGCCGCCGGGCGGGACCTGTGCGGATGTGCTGTCGCTGGGGGCGGGCTGTATCTCGACCTTGTCGGTCTGCTCCTTGTCGCCCTGGCCGAACCCGGGCAGCAGGGGCGCGGCGGAGTTGCCGCCGACGAGGGCGACGACGAGCGTCACGGCGTAGCAGGCGCAGGCGATGGCCACGACCCAGCCGAGTTGGCGGAACTTCTTGCTGCGGCGGCCGCTCTCGTCGACGAAGACCGGCCCGTCGGAGGCGTCTTGGACGGCAGAACCGGCATGCCCCGAAGTCCCGGCCGGCAGATCCCCCAGTATTCGGCCAACGCCGTCCAGCTGGATCGTGACCTCGTTCGGCTCATGCGTATGACCGATACGGGCATCTTCTTGCCAATTTTCCACTGCTGTACGCACATCCCCCACTGGCTGAAATCGAGCGTGCGCACGACGGCCCGGACACTGCCGGACTGGGTCCCCACCCAACCTGCGCACCCTCTACCACACTCACCCTGACCCAGAATGTAGCGCACGCCGGTGGCATCTCGTGCTCTTGTGTCAGTTGTTGTCACCCATCAGCGACATATCACCTTCGGGCAACCATGCGTTGGCATCCCGTTCCAGCCAGCCCTCTTGCCCGGCGAGATCGGCGGCTGCTGCCCGCAGCGCGTCCACCCCGGGGTGGACGATGCCTTTTCGCCACACCATCGAGACAGGCGACAGCGGCACGGGATCGACGATCGGGCGCAGCACGGTGTCGGGCATGGCCGGAAAATCCACCACTGCCAGCACCGGGGTACGCGTCTTCGCCATCACCCGCCGGAACTCCTCGAAGCCGATCGCCACAGGCGCGGGCGGCGCGATCGTGATCCCGCGCCCGGCGAAGAGCCGCCGCGCCAGATCCGTCCACTCCCGGGTCGCCGGATTGCCCGCACCGGCATATACGGTCTCGCCCGCGAGCGCGTTCAAAGGGATCCGCTCCCGCCCGGCGAGCGGGTGGTCCTGCGGCAGCAGGACGGCCATCGGCTCGAACCGCACGGGCTGATGGGACAGCAGCGCCCGCACGGCGGGTTCGAGTCCGGCAAGGCGTCCGAAGGAGACATCGAGCCGCCCGGCGACGATCTCGGCCGCTGCGCCGGTGAGACCGCTCTGGAAGCGGGCCATCAGCTCACAGTCCGGGGCGAGTTCCCGGGCCCGGGCAAGCACCCGGCCCGATGCCATGCCCTCGGTGTTGAGGTCGACGAGCAGCGGCCGCGAGGCTCCCGAGGCGGCCGCGAGCAGCTCGTCCTGCGCCTGGAGCACCACGCGCGCGTACGGCAGCAGCCGCTCGCCGTCGCCGGTGAGCGTCACCTGCCGGGTGGTCCGTACGAAGAGCTCGGCACCCAAGTCCCGCTCCAGCCGCCGTATGTCACGGCTGAGGGCCTGCTGGGCGACATACAGCCGGGCGGCGGCACGGGTGAAGTGCAGCTCGTCGGCGACGGCGACGAAGGCACGGAGGAGGCGGGGGTCGAGGTCTCGGGGCACGCGGTCGAATTTACAACGGGGGTGTGTCAATGGGGCCTGAGCAGGTGTTGGACGCTGCGAGCCCCTCGCGGCGAGGGTTGATCCATGCCGCATCCAGTCGACTCCGAGCGCCACCCGGCCCCTCCGGCGATCGAGGAGGGGGGTCCGGGGCCCGGCGCAGGCCCCACCCCCTACCGACGGCTCTTCGCGCCGCACGGCGCGCTCGCCTTCACCGCCGGCAATCTCCTGGCCCGCCTCCCCATGGGCATGTTCAGCGTCAGCGCCGTCATCATGATCGCCGGAGCCCGCGGCTCGTACGCCCTCGCGGGAGCGGTCACCGCGACCGGCCTCGCCGCGACCGCGCTGGTCGCGCCGTGGACCGCGCGGCTCGTGGACCGGCACGGGCAGGCCCGGGTCGCGGTGCCCGCCACCGCGCTCGCCGTGCTCGGTTCGCTCGCCCTGCTGCTGTGCGTACGCCTCGACGCACCCGACTGGACCCTGTTCGCCGCGTACGCCGCGACCGCCACCACCCCCAACACGGGCGGCATGTCCCGCGCCCGCTGGGCCCATCTGCACCGCGGCGACCCGGCCGTGCTGCACACCGCGAACTCCTTCGAGCAGGCCGCCGACGAGCTGTGCTTCATGCTCGGCCCGGTGCTCGCCGCATTCCTGTGCTCCGCGCTGTTCCCCGAGGCGGGCACGTTGACGGGCGCGGTCCTGCTGCTCACCGGCGTACTGGTCTTCGCGGCCCAGCGCGCCACCGAGCCGCCGGTCGCCGCCCGCCCGGCGCGGGCCCGCTCTCCGCTGCGTACGCCGGGCATGGCCCCGCTGCTCGTGGTCTTCCTCGCGACGGGCGCGGTCTTCGGCTCGATGGAGGTCGTCACGATCGCCTTCGCGGACGGGCAGGGGCAGGCGAGCGCAGCGGGTGCGGTGCTCGGGCTCCAGGCCGCGGGCTCGTGCGTGGCGGGCCTGGCGTACGGCAGGTTCCGCCCCGCCCGGGGCCTTGCCCGCCGCCTCTTGATCTGCCTGGCGGCGATGACGGTCCTGATGTCGCTGCCCCTGCTGGCCGCCGTCACGGGTTCGCTTCCGGCCGTCGCCGTGGCCCTTCTTGCGGCGGGCATGGCCACGGCCCCGACGATGGTCACGGGGATGACAGTGGTCCAACGCCTCACGCCCGAGAGCCAGTTGAACGAGGGCATGACGCTCGCGGTCACCGCGCTGCTCGGCGGCATAGCGGCCGGTTCGGCGGCGGGCGGCTGGACGGTGGAGCACACGAGCACGGCGTACGGATATCTGGTGCCCGTCGCGGCGGCCGCGACCGCGCTTCTGCTGGCCGCGGCGGGGCGGACCGAACGGTACTGAGCCCCCGGCGGATCCCGGCGGGGACAGGGCGATACGCTGCACCGCCCCCGAAGCGGGGGCATATGTTCCGTTCAGTGGAGGGGCCCCATGGCCATCAAGAAGGCAACCATCCAGCAGCAGGTGGCTGCCGCCATCGCACAGGCCAACCCGGCCGACCGGCCGATCGTCACCATCCAGGCGATCGCCGGCCCGAGTGTCTGGCTGATGAGCATGCTCGGTCTGATAGGCCAGGCGTTTCTGACGTACTACTTCATCACGGTGACCGAACAGGCAGTGGTCATCCACAAGGCGGGCCGGATGAGCAACCGTCCGCAGGAGATCGCCTTCGCGCTGACACCTGCCGAGGTCACGGGAATGGTCGGTGAGATCCAGCGCAACACCCTCTGGAGCTCGTTCCGCTTCCAGCTGCCCGGCCGGCCGCAGCCGACCCGGATGAATGTGCACCGCATCTGGCGCGCCGAGATGGACCAGCTGCTCGGCATGGTGGCCCCCGGACACCAGCCGGCGGTCTGACCTGGCGCACAACACGACGAAGGCCCGGTCTGCCGTAGCAGCCGGGCCTTTGACGCATGGGATGAGTGGAGATGGCGGGAATCGAACCCGCGTCCAACGGTGCAGAATCAGGGCTTCTCCGAGCGCAGTCCACTTCGATTTTCTCGGCCCCGGAGATCACGTGGACAAGTCTCCGACGGGCTCAGTCACTGTTTGATTTCCCTCTGAACCCCGTGACCGGGCTTAGAGGTTTAGTTCCCTAGCTGATGCCAGGATCCGGGTCGGGAACAGCCCCGGGCTGACAAGTTCGCTAGTCGCTACTTAGGCAGCGAGGGCGAACTGAGTGCTCTTGTTATTGGCACTTATTGGTTGCGACATATGGTTAACGAGATCATTGCCGCTTCCTCGGCTCGCTTCCCCTGCTTCGACATCCGCTGTCGAAACCGATCATCCCCATGTTGATTTTTCAAACTGCACTGCGCCCCTGCTGTGAGGGGCAGGTGCCATCGTACGTGACCAACGCACGACGGTGCCAGCCTATTCCGCCGGGGCGGGTTCCCGCAGGTCAGACCTGCTGGAGGTCAGACCCGTCGGAGGTCAGGCCAGCTCGAGGTCAGGCCCGCTGGCGCTTCTTCGCGGCCGAGACGGCACGGTCGGTCTCACGCCGGTCCTGCTTCTCGCGCAGCGTCTGCCGCTTGTCGTACTCCTTCTTGCCCTTCGCCAGCGCGATCTCGACCTTCGCCCGGCCGTCCTTGAAATACAGCACCAGCGGCACGATGGTGTGGCCGCTCTCCTGCGACTTCGACTCGAGCTTGTCGATCTCGGCGCGGTGCATCAGCAGCTTCCGCTTGCGCCGCGCGCTGTGGTTGGTCCACGTCCCCTGCGTGTACTCCGGGACGTGCACGTTGTGCAGCCACGCCTCGTGGGCGTCGATCTGGACGAAGCCGTCCACCAGCGAGGCCCGCCCCTGACGCAGCGACTTCACCTCGGTGCCTGTCAGCACGAGACCGCACTCGTAGGTGTCGAGGATGGTGTAGTCGTGCCGCGCCTTCTTGTTCTGCGCGATCAGCTTGCGCCCTTTTTCCTTAGCCATAGTGCGGTCATTTTCGCACTAAGACCCGCCTCCGAGGCCACTCAATACCGTCTGGGCCCGATCCTCAGCCCTCTCGCTCGCGGCGAGGTCCGGGGTGATGCCGCGCCCGTCGACGCTGTGACCGGCCGGAGTGCGGTAATGGCCGACGGTCAGCTCGGCGACCGAACCGTCGGGAAGGCGGCTGGGCATCTGGACCGAGCCCTTGCCGAAGGTGCGCGAACCGACCGTGATCGCCCGGCCGCGGTCCTGCAGCGCCCCGGTGACCAGCTCGGCCGCGCTCATCGTGCCGCTGTCGACCAGGGCGACGACGGGTCTGGTGGTGTCGCCGCCAGGAGTCGCGTACAGGGCACGCTGCTCGCCCCTTATGTCGTACGTGGCCACCAGACCGCCGTCCAGGAAGGCGGAGGCGGCACTGACGGCCTCGGCGACCAGCCCCCCGGCGTTGCCCCGCAGATCCAGAAGGACGCCGACGCCCGCGGGGGCGTCCTGCACCGCCTCGCGCACCCGGGCGCCGGACCCCTTGGTGAAGGAGGCGACCTTGATCATCACTGCCCCGCCCTGGAGACGCTGGACGGTGACCGCCCGGGTGCTCAGCGTGGTGCGCACCAGCTTCTCCGTCCAGGCACGGCCACCCCGCTGGAGGCCGATGACGACGCTCGTGCGGTCGCCGCCGCGCAGCAGCGCCACCACCTCGGTGACGGGGCGCTCGGCGACCGGGAGGCCGTCGATCGTACGCAGCAGATCACCGGCCCTGATGTCCGCCTTGGAGGCGGGGCCGCCGGGCTGGACCTCGGCGACCTCGACCTGCCCGCCGGCTGCGCGCCTGGCCGTGAGGCCGACGCCGGTGTACTCGCCGTCGAGGGCCTGCTCGAACTCCTCGTACTCGTTCTTGTCGTAGACCGCGCCCCAGCGGTCCCCGCTGCGGCTGACGGCCGCCTCGGCGGCCTCGGTGCCGGACTTGCCGTCGGCCATCGCCTCGGCGGCGGCACGGGCGACGTCGTCGACGGTCGCGGCGGCCGTGTTCGCGACAAGACGCGGCTCGCTCTCACCGTCGTGCGGCAGGGAGTTGGTGGCTGCCGCGGTGGCCAGAACACTTGCGAAGACCAATGTCAGGGCCGCCCCGCGGCGGATGCGGCGGGGCCGAGGGCAGAACTCCGGGCCCGGCATGGCGCCCACTCTAGGACAAGCGAAGGGCGCCGTACGGCGGTTGGCCGGACGGCGCCAGGGGCGCTTGTCACACCTTGAGATACTTGCGCAATGCGACGAAAGCCGCCATGGCGGGCATCAACAGCCCAATTGCGATCACCAGGGGCAGTTTGGTGACCACGGCGTCCCAGCCGATGAAGTTGACCAACTGCATCTTCTCGGAGAGCGCAAGACCGTGGTCGATCAGGAAGTATCTGCCGACCAGCAGCATCGCGGAGGCGACAACACCGCCCAGCAGACCGGCGAATGCGGCTTCCATGATGAACGGCATCTGGATGTAGAAGCTGGATGCTCCCACCAGCCGCATGATTCCGGTTTCACGCCTGCGGCTGAACGCCGAAACACGCACGGTGTTGACGATCAGCATCAGCGCAATGACCAGCATCAGCGCCATCACGAAGAGCGCGGCGATGTTCATGCCGTTCATCAGGGAGAAGAGGTTCTCCAGGATGTTGCGCTGGTCCTGGACGGACTGCACGCCGTCGCGGCCCGCGAAGGCGGTTGCCACGACCTTGTACTTCTCGGGATCGTCCAGCTTCACGCGGAACGACTCCTGCATCTGGTCCGGCGTGATGGTGGACGCGATGGGGGTGTCGCCGTACTGGTCCCGGTAGTGCTTGTACGCCTCTTCGGCCGTCTCGTGGTGGACGACGTCGACCACGTCCATCTTCTTGAGATCGGCCTCGATCTGCTGCTTCTGCTGGCCGGTTACGGCTCCCTTGGCGCACTTGGGAGAGGTCGCCGCGTCGTTCTTGTTGCAGAGGAAGATCGAGACGTTGACCTTGTCGTACCAGAAGTCCTTCATCGTGCTGACCTGCTCACGCATGAGCAGCGCACCGCCGAACAGGGCGAGTGAAAGGGCTACGGAGACGATGACGGCGAAGGTCATCGTGAGATTACGGCGGAGACCGACGCCGATCTCCGACAGGACGAACTGGGCGCGCATGGCGTCCTTTCAGTGCTGGTAGCCGTAGACGCCGCGTGCCTGGTCGCGGACGAGACGGCCCTTTTCGAGCTCGATGACGCGCTTGCGCATCTGGTCGACGATGTTCTGGTCGTGGGTCGCCATGATCACGGTGGTACCGGTCCTGTTGATCCGGTCCAGCAGCTTCATGATGCCCACCGAGGTCTGCGGGTCGAGGTTGCCGGTCGGCTCGTCCGCGATCAGCAGCATGGGGCGGTTGACGAAGGCCCGCGCGATCGCGACGCGCTGCTGCTCACCGCCGGAGAGCTCACCGGGCATCCGGTCCTCCTTGCCGCCGAGGCCGACCAGGTCGAGAACCTGGGGCACGGCCTTGCGGATCTCACCGCGCGGCTTGCCGATGACCTCCTGGGCGAAGGCCACGTTCTCGGCGACGGTCTTGTTGGGCAGGAGGCGGAAGTCCTGGAAGACGGTGCCGAGCAGGCGGCGCATGTGCGGCACTTTCCAGTTGGACAGTCTGGCGAGGTCCTTGCCGAGGACGTGGACCAGGCCCTGGCTGGCGCGCTCCTCGCGCAGAACGAGCCGCAGGAAGGTCGACTTGCCGGAACCGGACGAGCCGACGAGGAAGACGAACTCCCCCTTGGCGATGTCGAGAGATACGTCGCGCAGGGCGGGGCGGCTCTGCTTGGGGTAGGTCTTGGAGACGTTGTCGAATCGGATCACGGGTGCACCACGGTCGGCCGGGGGTAGGTGAGCGAGACACTACGCGAAGCGGGCTGCCGCTCGCAGTCGGCGTCACGGGTTGCGCAGTTTGTCCGGTCACGCAATGGGCGTAATCCGGCGGGCCGCGCCGAAAAGCGCGCGAGCTGGCACAGTGGTAGGGGAACAGTCGCGTTTCCCCGAGCGTTGTCGGGAGAGAACTGTGCTTACGGTCCGCGCCTGCGGCTCCGGCGCGCGGGAGGAGGAGAGCGCATGACCTACGACCGATTGGTGTGCGCCAACTGCGCGGCCCCGGTCACAGAGGGTCGCTGCCCGGTCTGCCGGGCGAACCGCGAGCGGCTGCAGCAGGAGGGCCCCTTCGGCGGCCTGAGCCCCGTGGCACTGCTGACCTTGCTGGTGGTGCTGATAGCGGCGGTGGCGCTGCTGGCGGCACACCAGACCGCCTAGGACATACGCAAAGGAGGGCCCGGGGTGCTGAAGCGCACCCCGGGCCCTCCTTCTGTGTGATGTTTCGGCTTGCAGCCGCTTACATCCACCTATGTCTGCTTACACAGCGGTACGGCCACCACCGGCGAGACGCGGCAGCATGCGGAAGCCGATGCCACCGGCGATCATCGTCGCGGCACCGATGAGCAGGAAGGTGGTCTCGGCGGCACCGGTCTCCGCCAGCTCCTCCTTGGCCTTGCCCTGCTCGACCGGCTGGGAGCCGGCGCTGTCGGTGTCGGTGTTGTCCGAGCCACCGTTGGGGTTGTTGTCGTTGCCGGAGCCACCGTTGGCGTTGCCCGGGTCCTCGGAGGGGTCCTCGGACGGGTCACTGGTCGGCTTGCCGGGCTTGTCGGGCTTGCCGGTCGGCTTGTCGGTGGGCTTGTCGGTCGGCTTGCCCGTCGGCTCGCCCGTGGGAGGCGTCGTCGGCGGCTCCTCCGTCGGAGGCGTCGTCGGCGGCTCCTCCGTGGGCGGCGTCACCGACGGCTCGGGGACCGTCGTGGGCGGAACCGAAGGGCTCTCTTCGTCGTTGATCCCGAGACCGGCGTCGAGGCCGTTCTCGTCGGCGTGTGCCCGCGCCTCAAGGGGACCCACGTTGATGTCGACACCGACGGCTGAGGCGGCGCCCGCGGCGGTCAGCGACGCACCGGCGGCGATCACCGCGCCGGCGGCTATACGCGCTACACGGATCCGCGTCTTCTTGGTCATCTGGCTGCTACCCCCAGTAGCTAATTGTCAATGGAGCAGCGTCCGGGGCAACTGCCGCCGGGGGCGGTTTCGTTCGGCCCCCAATCACACGCGCCCCAGTAGATACGCATGCCGCGCGTCAGCTTTCCGAGTTTCCGCGGACGCGTCAAGCTCGTTGCGCCTGCGATGTCCGGTATAGGGGCGGTTGCCTGACCTGCGGGGAAGCAACTGTGACACAAAAGGGAACTGCTGCCTCTGGGGCGGCAGTTCCCTTGTCGACAAAGCGTCCTGATACCTCTTCTGCCGGTTGCGCCAGTGAATACGCCTGGTGCCTACCTAGCACGATTGGGGCGGGCGGCAGGGCGGAGCATGCCAACCAGCTGCCCTGGACGAAAGGTTGGCATCCACGGAGCTTCGAAGCTTTGCGGTGCGTTCGGTCGGCAGGACAGGCGAACCTGACGAAGTAGTACGTCGTACTGAACGGACTCCCCGACGCTGTGGCCGGGCGGCCCGCAGGATCCCCGTAGGCATCGTCCTCGTCCAACGCGGACTCGGGAAGCACAAGCAGGTCAGGCCGCCTCATACGCTGTATGGCGGGCGACTCGATCTCCTGTCCACTGTGCGCGACGACGCCGGGGTGGATAGTGAGCAACTGGGCATCCAGCAGACGACGCAGCCGCAGGGTGATGAGCTCGTGCCGCTTGACCGGGCTCCTCACCAGGCTGATGCCCTGCTCGCCGATCTCGACAGCCCAGACCGGGGGCTCGATGGGCAACACGTCGGCGATGGCGCGCAAGCGATCGTAGGTCTTGGCGTCCGTGGAGACTCCTCGCGGGCAGATATCTTTCCGAGCCTCAGCGACCGGCTGCGCCGTGCCTACTGGGGCCGTCAGGATCTGGTCGGCGCGCAGTGTCGGGTTCGGGCAGTCGGGCACCGCGGCTCTCCGCGACGCGTACGGCGTCCCGCAGCGCTTCAGTCAGCCGAGCCGAGAGAAATCGGAGCTGGAACGTGTCGGCTCGCGGGTCGTCGAGCAACGCCTCCGCATGGCCGAGCAGCGCAGTACCCATTCCGAGCTGAACGGACTCGATCTGGTCGGCGACCCGGGAGACGTAGCCACCGCTCTTGTCCGTGAGCAGGTAGCAGGGCTTGCCGTCGGGGCCGGTCCAGGGCAGCAGCCGGGCGGCTGGCTCCATGTCCATCAGGCGGCTCCCAGCCCGTGGATGTCCCGGGTATCGAGATCGATCCCGTACGACGCGAGCCACAACACCCGGCGGCGCTGTCGGCGGAGCCGTTGTTCGTGCGCGACGAGATAGGGGCGGACGAGCGCGGAGTCCTCGCCCCGCAGTGGCGACGGGACACGTGCGCGAGCGACGGCGTCCGGCACGGCCACGACGTAGGGCACCGACCAGGCGGCCCTGTGTCGGCCTCGGGCGGGGAACAGCAGTCTCAGTAACTGCTCGAAGATACGGGCGATACAGTGCGGCACGTCGACCTGCTTTCTTCAGGTGGACCACGCCCCCGGGCCGTGTCCGCGGCCGCGGGGGTCTTCGGTAGTCGTACGACCACCGACCGTAGGCCCCCTGCGCAGGGGGAAGGGGCAGAGTTCCTGCCCATACCGTCAGGCAGCCAACATCCCAACCCTCACTGCGAGTTCGCTGGCCCGCCGCCGCTGGGACGGGCTCTTCGACTCCGCTTCCTCCAAGAGGATGCGGCGGGCGTAGCCGTTGTAGCGCATGGTCTCCGGGGCCGCTTCAAACGCCTTCTCCAAGGCCGCCAAGGCCACTTCGGGCTGCCCGTCCAACTGGTATCCACGGGCCTCTTCAATACGGTGCCGAGCGCGCCGCGGGCGGGACGGAATCGTCGCGGCATCGGCCACAGCGGCCTGCCTGACACTCTCCCCACCTGCATGCAGCTCAACAGCGACAGTCACCGCATGCGCCCCCATGACAGCCCGCGAGAACGAGGTGACGGGATGGTAGTAATCGCCCGGCAGCCGCTCGGCCATGGCGCGCGCCACATCCCAGTACCCCCACGCAGAACCGGTATCGCCCCGCCGCGCCGCCGTATATCCCGCCTCGAACTGCAGAGCTCCCGCGATCGCCAGCACGTCATCACCAGCCTCCGGCAACAGCGACTCCAAGTAGCGGATCGTCTCCAAGGTCACCGCATCAGCCGCATCGAAATTAGCCGGACCGCTGTCGCGGTGCGCCTGCGCAGCAAGCCAGGCCGCCACCCCGAGCGTGTGTGGGTCCTCCGATTCCAGTGCCGCGACCATCCCACGCTCGACCACACGCCACAGCAGCGAAGAGTCAGGCTGGTAGGCGATGAAGAACTGGCAGAGGCTGTACGTCTGCGACAGCAACGCTTGCCCCGAGCGCCGCTCAGCCGCCGTCTCGGATTGCCGCACGCCGAGCTGCGCGTCACGGATCAACTCCGGCAGCAGAGCCCCAACGACCTCACGGTGGTTCGGAGATGAGTGACGAGCCTTCCAGGCCCGCACGAGACGAGCCTCCAAGTGGGCAGCAGGCGGAGCCTCGACATCAGCGGTGAACGGATACGCATCGATAGCCGCACGCACCTGCGGAAGCCGCGCATGCCCCGGACCGGCGAACAACGCAGTCGGCACGGACTGATCACCCATGAGCTCCGCGAGATCCCGCACCCGCAACGCCTCAGCGATCCGCAGCACCATGGGCAGCTTGGGCATCTGCAACTGCCCACCCTCCACCTGCTTCACCCAACTCGGAGACTTGCCAACCAGCCCGGCAAGCACAGTGCGACTCATGCCCCGGCGCGTCCGCAGAACCTGCATCCGCTGACCGAACGCAATCGGCTCGATGAAGGGGTTAGGGGTGACATCGGACGGCACGGCCCAGCCTCTCTCTGCGCAACCACGACACAGGCAGGGTACGGCGTCATGCCTCAGAGGGCACGATGATGGTCGCCGAAGCGGCTCTCAACTCATCCAGCCTGGCCCGAAATTGGATGCGGGCAAGCCGCATCCAACTCCTAGGCCACGGCCAGTCGGCGTCTACCCTCGTCCGGTAGCGTCCTTTCGGCGGCTGGCTGGAGCGACTGGGTGCGCCCCATACACATCGCAGCCACTTCACACACCGGCCGATCTGGTTGTCGTCAAGGCGCCAGAGGGGTGCCAACTCAGTACGGAAGGGAGCGGCCTGCCTCTCTCATCAGACGCTCATACGTGGCGATGAACTCGTCCAGCGCCTCCTTAATCTCAATTGCAGAGTATCGACTGTCCTCGACAGCTCCGGATTCGAGTTCACTCACGAGGCCGTCTGCGACTTCCCTCAACGAGTTGAGCGTGTCCCCTTGGATGAGTAGCCCAGGAAACTGTCGACTAGCACGGGCCGCCAGGGCACAATTGCCACTCTCACCGAGCAGTTCAATCTCCATCAACTCCTACCCCCTTGGGTGGAACGTAATGAACGGAGCACCTTCAGCCAGCTCATTAGTGAAGATGTCGTACCGCCTACCGTAGCCGAGCTCGACTGCGCCTTGCGGTAGAGAGCTCTTCACGGAATGTTTGGTCCTGCTATTGATGCCGGTGATCACGTAGTCCCAGTCTGATTCAGGCCCAGCCTTCCCAATGGATCGACTTCCCACAACCGATATGGGATGACCGATACGGTCTGCCGCATTCTGAATTCTGGCCCGCTCTGACCCAGTTAGATTATCGAGCGACGCGCCGTTACCGACCTCTACACCACAGAAACGGTTTGAATTGTGTACGAGGACAGGGGTCTTGCCTGCCAGCACATAGTACGTGTGCAGGTCGTCGACGGTGAGGTTGTAGGTGCGTGCATGCCTGTTGTAAGCCCGGTTCGCCTCTACGGAAGCGCGCGATCCGTCCACCGTGAGCAGTGTCATGCCTGGTCGCAGTTGGCCGGCCTCAACCCACCGCTTCTCGATGGGAGACCAGAACGGATGCTCGTACGTAGCCGTGAGCTTCTTCGGGCCGCCCTGCGTCGAGATCGTTAGTTCATTGAAGTGTTTATCGTCTTCGGTGACGATGAGGCGAGTGACTTCACGCTTGCCGGTCTTGCCCGTTTCGGGGTCTGTGGCCAGGACCTGATCGCCTTGCTCGACATCCTCGATGGCCTTGGTCGTGCCGTCTGCCATGAGAACTTCGGTACCTGCTAGGAAGCATTTACATCCGGAGAGAAGCCTGCCAATTACCCCTCTTTCTCCAGCCGCCGCGCCGCCGGCTACCGCACCCTTGGCGGATTTGGCCGCCACGCCGCCAAAGAGTCGGCCCAGCCCCCAGGTGGCTAGCGCTATGGCGTCCGAAATGACGGCTTCTGTGCAGTCTCCCTTTCCGGTCATGCAGTTGACATTGGCTTGCACTCCCCACGGGTCTTTCCCGACCTCCAGGAGTCCGGCGCCATTAGCCGATTCACAGAAGCCTGTTGTGCTGGCTGTCCATGCACCGTCAGAACACTTGCTCTTGACCCACTTCTCCGCCAGTTCGTCGTAGCTGTCGCCTGGCCATGCGAAAGGCTGAGCGCGCAGAACTTCTTCGGTCGGCACCTCAAGGCCTTTGACAACTGTTTGTCCATTGCCAGATGTTGCGCCCGAGCTGTTCGTTTGCGCGGTACCGGTGCTGCCACCGCCCGTCGAGCCACTGGTGTTGGCCGGGTGGCTGCCTTCCGGCTTGCTACCGCCGTTCAAGTTTCCCTGCGGGGTGTCCCAGTTGCAGCTGTCGCAGTACAGGCCGCTGGGGTCGGAGGAGGTGACGGGGGTGTTGTTGGAGTAGGCGTAGCCGTTGAGGGACTGATGTTGGTCCAGAGCCAGGACGGGGTCGAGGCTGATGAACTGACCGATGCCGGGGTCGTATTCGCGGGCGCCGATGTGGGTGAGGCCCGTCGTAGTGTCGGCCGGCTTGCCGAGGAACGCCTTGTCGTCCGGCCAAGTACCCACCGCTCCCCCGCGGGGGGCGCCGAACGGGGTCGTGAACCGCTTGGTGATCGCCTGAGTTGTGGCATCCAGCGCGAGGCTGCTCGTGCCGTGGTGATCGCCCGCCAGGAACGAGAGCTTCGACGTGCCCGACTCATTCGTACGGAGAGCGATCGCTACCGGCCCTGCCGTGTACGTACGGGTCGCCCAGGTCTTCTTGGTCGCGCCCGTCACCTTGTGGTGGATCTCCGTCGCGCCCAGGTACAGGACGCTTTCCCCGTCCCCGGCCGCCCGGCGGATCAGGAGCGTGCCCTCCGCGTCGTAGAGATAGCTTGTCTTCTTCGCCCCCTCGGTGAGGGTGGCGATCTTGCCTTCGGCGTTCCAGGTGAGGACCTGGGCGACTCCGGTCGGGCCCGGGCGCCCGGTGGTGTTCCCCGTCTTGTCGTAGCCGTAGCCCGGCGTGACGCCCGTGCAGTCCGGCGCCTTCGTCGTCGCGGTCAGCGTGTGGCGCTGAGACGCGCTCATGTAGCAGTAGTTGGTAGTCGTCGCGGCGCCGATCACGGGAGTTATGGTCTCGGTGGCCCGCTGGCCGGCTGGGTTGTAGCTGTAGCCGGTCCGGTACGGTGCCGGGCCGCCCTGGGTCTTGCTCGTGCAGTCGTCCGTCGACGGCGTCCACGCCTCCGTCAGGCGTCGTTGACCGTCATAGGCGAAGCACTGGATGTCGGTCGCGAGCGCAGGCGCCGCATTGGGGGTGTCGGTGATCTTCGTGACATTGCCTGCGTCGTCATACGAGTAGCTCAGATCCTGTGGCTTGTACGGAGCGGTCTGAGGCGTCGTCACAAAGGAGCGGGTGAGGCGGTCCGTGCCCTGCTCGTACCGGTTGTCGAGGTACGTCATTTTGGCTTCAGCCGAGGCGGAGACACCGAGCGTAAGCTGCTGCGGCAGCCCCAGCTCGCTGTAGCTCGCACCTTGCAAGTAGCCCGACGCTCCCGAGTAGACGGCAGTCGGCTGGCCGGTGGAGGTGTAGCGGTTCTCAATCGTCTCCGCGGGTAGTCCGCCGGCTGCCGGTTCGGTGGAGTTCTGCACAGTGCCGTCGAGGTTGAAGGCCCCCTCGAAGGTGTAACTGGCTTGTGCGGCACCGGCCAGGACGAGCGGCTCGTTGGCGTCCAGCAGCACCTGTGTCTTCGTGGGCCGGTAGAGGGTGTCGTAGGTGACGATCTTCTTCGTGTACGCCTTGCCTGTCGCCCCGCCGTCGTAGCGCGTGGAGCTGTCTCCGTACCCCTTGGCCAGCGTGTCGAAGGTCCAGGCTGCAAGCTTGTTGGCATCCGTGCGCGCAGACGACCAGAGGCCGGTCTTGCGGCCCAGCTCGTCATAGCCGTAGAGCAGTTGTTTGCCCTCTGAGTCTTCGGTCCGGTCGACCTGGTCCAAGGTCGTGTATTCGGTCTTCGAAGTGCCCTTGTCCGGATCCGTCGCCGTGACCTGACGGCCGAACAGGTCATAGGTATAGGACCACTTGGCACCGTCCGGTCCGGTGATCGTCTCCTGCTTGGCGTCTCGGGTGTACGTGAAGTGCGTCGAGGTGTACGGGAGGCCGAGACCGCCCCCGTATGCCGCATCGGCGGGGTCTGGGCCCGCGTACTCGCGGCGCTCGACCTGTCGGCCGAGGGCGTCGTTGACGACCCGGGTGGCCTGGCCTCCCGTCACAGCGCTCGTCGCTGTGGAGTCACCCGTGTAACTCGTGGTCGTGGTCCACTTCTTCACACCGAAGACATGGAAGCTGCTGCTCGTGGCGCGCCCGGCACCGTCGAAGACCGTGGCGGTCTGCTTGGGCGCACCGCCGTATTCGGCCCGGGCGTACGTGCCGTTCGGTGTCTTGGCGGTGTCGTAGATGTCTGCGTACGTCTCGTAGGCAAGGCCACGTGAGTCGTATCGCGTGTCCGTGAGCAGACGCCCACCGTTGGGTGTCGGACTCTGTGTCTGCAGCGGGCGGAGCAGCGAGTCGAAGATCGCGTACGACGTCATCACCGTGTCCGAGGACTTGATCGTCGAGGTGGCGATAGAGGGGGCCACGCCTCGCTTGAGCGTGTACGCGAAGGTCATGCTGGCCGACTGGCCGCCGTCCTTGTTGCGGTTGGGCAGCCAGACCCCCGTGAGGCGGCCCAGACCGTCGTACGTCTGCTCGGTCTTCTTCGAGTTGGCATCGTAGGTGCGCAGGGGCAGTCCGCGCACGCCGTCGAGGAAGGTGATTGCCTTGTGAGTCTTGGGGTTGGTGACAATCGTCTTCGTGGGGGTTCCGGCGCCGACCGGGGTGTAGTCCGTTGTTGTCGCCCGGCCGGCCGTGTCCGTCACCGTGCGGGGACGGCCGAGAGCGTCGTACGTGGCCTTGGACGTCGTCTGCCAGGCAGACGGGTGGCGTTCGCCGCTCGTCGCGGTGGCCGGGTAGGCGGAAGCGCGGCCGGTCCAGGTCGCCTCGCCCTTCGTGAGGGTCTGGTTGGCCGACCAGGCAGTGGCAGCGGCGTTGTCGTACACGGTCGCGGTGTCGGACAGAACGTCTTCGCGTTTGGCCGCCGACGTGGGCAGTTTCAGCTGCGTCTCCGCGATCGCGCAGATACGGCCGACCGTACGGGTGCGGGAGACCAGGCTGTTGATGCCCCTCGCGTCATCACGGGCGTACCAGGTACGGGTGCAGGTGTCGTCAGTGCCGTCCGCGATGTCGCCCGTGTTGTCGACCTCGTACGCCATGCCGTAGGCGTCGTACTTCGTGATCGTCCTCGCCGTGCGCCAGGTCTTGGGCACGGTGAGATAGGTGTGCGTGGACTGGGTCCCGGTACGCACGAAGTACGACTCGATGTCGGCGTACGACTTGTGCTGCGTGGCAGTCCTGACCGACCAAGGGGTGTTGACCGTGGCGCCGACAGGGGTGCCGCCGTTGTAGGTGATCTGCTGGCGGGTGAAACCGGCGTACTGGTCCGCGTCGACAGCGTCGGGGACATCCAGTCCGCTGAAGTCGATGCCGGGCACGGTGACGCTTCGAGTGCCCCCGGCTTTGAGGCGGTCTCCATGCATGCCCTGTAGATACGTAGTCACAGTCCGCGAACGGGTGCCGGTGGATGCGCCGGTCTGAACGGTGACCTTCTGATAGCCGCGCCAGACGGACCATGTGCGCTCGTCGGTGGGGACGAAGGGGCTGTCATTGAAGTGCCAGGCCGGGTCCTCGTACGTGTACGCGTTCTCGACCAGTTCGCCGAAGCCGGACGGGTCTGCGGTGGTCACGGCGGTGACCCGGTACTTGTGGAACCAGTCCAGGCTCGCGTCTGTCGCGCCGTTGATGTTCCAGTACTGCGGATAGCAGGACTCGGCGTTGTTGTCCTCCGCGGCAGGCATCCGCGAACCGCGCACGCACTCCGGGTCGTTGTACGTGACCGTCGTGATGGCGCCTGCTTCAGAGGTGACGGTGCTCACGCGAGGGCGGGTGAGCGGAAGGATGTTGCCTCCGCCCGGCTGAGTGCCGCCTGCGACTCGGTTGGGCCGCTTGTGATACGTGAACGACACCGGATCGAGCGTGATGGCGGTCCCTGTGTGACCGGTGCGCTGGATGCTGTCCAGCCTGAGCGTCTGGTCGGAGGAGTCGTCGATGTCTCCGTTGTCGGCGTAGTTCTGCGTGAACGCCCAGGAGTCGACCGGTGTGTAGGCCGTGCCCGAGTACACCGCGGTGTCGATCTTGGTCAGACGCTTCCGGGAGAAGAACGCCGGGCTCTCGGCAAGGCAGTCGGTGTCATTGGCCCCAGAGGCGCAGATGGCGTCGTAGGGGACGTCGGGCCAGTTCTTGGAAGTGTCGTCGCCGAGCGGGGAGCAGTTGGAGACCGTGCAGCGTTCGGCATACGTGAAGTTCACGCGGCCCGGCGCCTGGGCGGTGAAGAGGGTGTCGGAGCGCTGGCCGTAAAGGATCTTGTTGAGATAGCCGCTAGGCGTGTACGCGGCGTTGGCGGAGGCGGCCTTGCTCCTGCGGTAGTGGTTGGCTTCGGCCGTGTACCAGTACGACATGGCATTGCCGTGGGTGTCTTCGACGTAGTCGAGGTTCCAGCGCCAGGCCTGGTTCAGCCATCGGTCCGCGAGAACGTCGCCCTTGGTGTATCCGGGCTCGCCGGAGTCGTCGCCGAAGACAGGAACGGTCCATACGGAGTTGGTGCGCTCGGTGTCCGCGCCGCTCAGCTTGTTGAGACCGAAGACGTATTTCGTGCCGTCGCCGGTGGTGACGGTCCAGTGTTCGCCGTTGTCGTCCCCGTTGGTGGCGCCCGTACCGAAGGCGACGGTCGATGCGTCGTCGTTCTTCAGCCGCCACTTGCCGGTGGTGTCGTCCTTGACGAGTTCGGTCGACTTGCCGTTGAGGACAAGGGAGGCGTTCTCGTACTTCCAGCACAGGTCGTACTGCTTGTCGTGCCCGTCCTTGTCGCACGAGCCGTACTGCCGCTCGACGTAGGAGACCGTGGACAGATCGAAACCCTCGCCGACGGAGGTGCCCTGGTTGTTCGTCGCGGCGGTACGGCCGTCGATGCTGCCCGAGTCGTACGTGAGATTCAGGGACGGCGACGGACCTGCGGCGGGCTTGGGGGCAGCCATCGGATACGACCAGGTGAACGAACCCGACGAACCGCCGGACTCCCAGGTCGAGGAGGAGGCGAGCGGGGTGGCGGAGTAGTCACCGGCCCCGGAGGGGGACTGCCCGGGGCCTGAGGCGGTCACGGCGAGCACGGTCGGCGCAGCCAGACTGACGTCGGCCGACAGGCTCTGGGCACGCACGGCATTGCGGGAGTTCAGTGGTGTGAGTGTGCGGCACTTGGCGAGCTTGGGCGTGGTCAGTGCGCAGGCGGGAAGCTGTGAGAGCCGCAGTCGGCTGGACCAGCCGCCGCCGATGGCGGAGGCGAAGGAGGCGTAGTCGACGGTCAGTTCGGCCTTGCCGGGCTGGTTCGTCTGCGCGGTGATGAGGACACCACGCACCCCGGCCGCCTTGGTGGTCTTGCGGTCGAGGACGCTGATCCTGGCCTGGCCTGCGGTCCCACGGGCCGTCTTGACGGTCACCGGGACCCCGCCGAGCGTGGCTCGCGCACTCGCGCCGGTGAGGGGGACGGTCGCGGTGCCGGGCCCGGGCCAGTGGGCGGCCCGTTGCTGCTGGGAGGCCCGGGCTGCATCGGAGGCGTTGCCGGTCTTCTCCTGGGCAACCCGTTCGCGCGCCTTACTGGCACCGGTGGCGCTCAGTTCCTTGACCTTGCCCGCGCGAGGCTTGGGAACCACGGGGCGTCCGGGACCGGCATCGGCCGCCTGGGCCGCTTGCACGACGGGGCTCAGCCCCGTCGGCACGGCGAGGACCACGGCAAGAGCCGTGATCACCCAGGCTCGTGCGCCGGTGCGTCTGTAGCGTGCTGTTGAACCCCTGCCCATGACCCCAACCCCCACGATGTCGCGTACGCATCAGCTGTACGTACGCGCCGATGCAGCTCAAGAAATGTGTTTGGAACGCGATGGCTCGTTCGCCCGGTCCGGGTGGGACCACTCGCCGCAGCATGCGATGTGGCGGTCCCACCTGGAGCTGGGCGGTCAGTCGCCGATCACGGCCTTGATCTGGTCCTTGCCGGCCATGGCTCCTGCCCAGAGGCGCACCTCACCGATCCGCGCAGGGAGGAAGTGACCCCAGGCCGTGGAGCTGTACCCCTTGCCCACGGCGAGGTCGCCCGAGCCGACGAGAGCGGTGTACGCCTTGTCAGTGTCGTTCTGCCCCAGTCCCACGTGGAGGCGGATGACCGGGCCGGCTTCGGAGAGCGCATCGAAGATGCCGGTCAGCCTGACGGACGAGCCCAGAGCTGCTTCCTCGTCGGAGCTGACCCAGGTGCTGGAGCCGTCCTTGTTGACCCGGCCGAACCGCCAGTAGCCGACGGGCACAGCGTGCTCGTTGCCGTCGTCGTCGACTTCGGTCTTCGTGCCGGTCAGCTCGAACCAGAGGCCCCAGGAGGATCCGTCGGCGGTGCGCTGTCCGACAACCTGCCCGACGTATCCGGCTTGTTTGGTCAGCAACTTGGCCTTGTCCAGCTGAACGGTGGTGGTGACGGTGAAGGACCCCGAGTCGTCGACCACGGGGCCTGCCATGGTCCCAGCACCGTCCGAGCCGTCCAGGACGATGGACTCACCGTCGAGTGTGGCGCCGCCGGCCAAGGACACGGTGCGCCCGTAGCCGGAGGTCGTGTCGGCGACGGTGGTGCCGCTTGCGCCCTCTGCGTTCCAGCTCCCGACCAGCTCGACGTCCGGGAGGCCAGACGTGCCGGACACGGTGCGGGCTTCTCTGGCGACTTCCTCGGGCTCCAGGGCGCGCTGCCAGACGGCGACTTCGTCGATGGATCCGGCGAAGTAGTTCCAGTACGCGTCGCCGTACATCAGGCGGCCGATCTGGAGCGGGCCGTCAGCGCTCCAGGCAGTGCCAGTACTGGCCGTTCCCTGCAATTGACCGTTGATGTAAAAGCTGGCCTTGTGGGCAGCCACATCATGAATTGCAGCGACGTGCGTCCAGACCCCCACAGGCACAGACTGCTTCGCCTTGATCTCATGCACGTTCGAACCGTCGACGGACGACGTCGACAGCACACGCATTTTCCAGCCCGATGTTCCGTGATTCACCATGAAAGGGCTGTACTGAGGGCCCCATGGACTACTGGTCGTTGACTGTTGACTCAAGGCTGTCACGGTTTTGGTGACCGAGGGATTCAGTCGCACCCACGCTGAAACCGTGTACGACGATCGGGTCTCAAGTACTGGCCCGGACGTTGCCGCGTATCCCGTTGCACCGTCGAGTTGCAGGCCCTTGTCCTGCTTCGGCGTGTCCAGCGGATTGCCCTGAGCGTCGTACCGGAGATCCCCTCGACGCCCTTGGTCGTCGCGAAGCGCACCCGCAGACAGCGTCGCATTGTCCTGGTTGGCTGCGTCCGCGGTCGACGAGTCCAGTGCCTGGCCCGAGTCTTCGTCGAAGTGCCACCGCCCCACGGGCCCGGTTCCTTCCTGCACCAGGAAGGACACGATCTGCGACGCACCCCACCGGCCCACGTTGTCCTTGGCCCGCACCTCCAGTTGGTACGTCCCCGGAAGCTGCGGAGTGATCGTCTCTGTCACACTCGCGCCGGTGTTCTTTGGTGTTCTCCACACCGTCTCGGTCGACTGCTTGTACTGGTAGGCGACATTGTTCGCGTCACCGGTCGCCGGCGAGAAGGTGAAGGAGCCCGATGTGCCCGGCCCGCCGCCCGGTTCACACGCCGTCGTGTTGCACGGCGTGTACGTGGAGTTGAGTGTCACCGTCGGCGCCTTCGGGGCTGTCTTGTCGACCTTGAAGTAGCAGGCGACGCTGCCGGGCGACGTCAGCCAATTCCCGAAGTTGTTCCAGTACGACCTCGTCCATGCCTGCACGCGGTAGAGAGGCCCCTCCTCAAGTGTCTGCGGCACCGAGGGCCTCGTCGCCTGCCCCGTGCCGAGATATCCGGACGTCGGTGACGCGAAGTCCGGAAGCGCGGTCCACGTCGTGCCGGTCTGCTTCTGCACCTGGAAACGGACCCGGAGCTGCGCCTCGGGTGACCCGCCCACCACGGTGCGCGCGGTGGCCGACAGCTGTGGCGTGGGGTCGCTGATCGTTCCGGGTTCAGCCACCTTCGGAGAGCAGGACAGTCCGGTGCCCGTGACGAAGCCGAACGGTGTGGGGTAATTGGGCTTTCCGACGTAGTCGACGACGAGCGTCCCGTCGTTCTTGAACCTCTTCCAGGCGCTGGTGTCCCCCTCGTCGTGGGCCCTGAGCATGAGCGTCAGCCGCGCGAATTTGCCCGCCGCGAAGTCGCGCACCGTCGCCGTGAGGTTCTCGTTCGTCTCGGCCGCGTTGTCCGTGAAATCGATGGGCGCGTCCGGGGAGTCCGGATCGCAGAGTGAGCCCCGGCCCGCCGAGACGTTCTTGTCGACCATCAGATCCAGTTCGCCGGGTCGGCTGGACCACGCCGTCGACGAGGAGATGTTGTTCGTACGGACCAGATCCACCCAGCGCGGATCGCACTGGAACGCCCAGGGCTCGGTCACTCGGAAGGTCGCGCCCAGGACGTGCTTGCCCGCAAGATTGGCGGGCGAGAACTCGTAGTAGAGCCTCTGCACATAGCCGGGGCCGCAGTAGTAGCCGCCCCATGTGCCGCACTTGCCGACACCCTTGCCGCGCTCACCGCCGCCTTCGTCCTGGTTGTCGAAGTTGTAGAACCTGTACCCGTCGGAGCGCAGCAGGGTCCGCTCCTCCTCGCCCCAGCTGACCGTCGGATCGATGTACAGCGGGAATGCCGAGACGTCGGTTTCCTTGAGCATCTTCGCGTCAGGGGCCAGGCTGATCGCGTTCTGACCCACCTGGATGCGCAGATCGGCGGTCTCATCTCCTGGAACGGGTCCGGTGGTGCGGTCCCCCTGCGCGGTCGTTCTCGTCGTCGTCGCCCGTGCCGAGGCAGCCGCTCCGGCCGCCGGTGGCTTCTTGCCCGACGAGTCCCACATCATCGCCGGAGGGGCGGAGAACACCTCAGTGGCGTTGGCGTCCACAGCCGTCATCCCGCCACCCTCGGTCGGAGACAGCCTCAGCCTGGTGGGCTTCGCCGAGAACGTGATCTTCTTCAGTTCGGGGTTGGAGGCGGCTTTTGGTGTTTTGACCACCAGAACCTCGCGGAAGCCCTCGACCGTGGCCGTCATCCGCAGATCGATGTCCGGGAGCACGTTCGCGTACACGGCGCTGTTGCCGTCGAGCGTGGGCTCGGGCAGCCGGCCCGGCCAGCCCAGCGCCAGAGTCCTGCCCTCGCGGGCGATCTTCACCAGGCCGGTGCCGTCGCCGCCACCAGAGAACGTCAGGTCGACTGCTGCCGCCTTGGGCGCGACAGTCCCGTCAGAACGCTTCTCCAGCGTGGCGTCAGGCTTTGCCCAGGAGCCGCCCGGACTCTTCACCCGTACCGGGACCACTGACTGTTCGAGCCGGAAGGTGAACCCGTCAGGGTTGGCGTAGGTAGTGGCGAACTCGGTTCGCGCGCCGACGACCTCGACCCGCTGGCCCGTTTCCACGGCACGGGCGAGTGCCCGCTGCTCCTCACTGGTCGGCGGACCGGCGGCGGCATGCGCCGGAGCCGACAAGAGCACCGGCATCCCAGCCCAAGCAAGCGTCCCCACCAAGGCCGCCGTGATGGTTCTTCGGCGCCACCACTTCAAGGCACGTGCAGACATTCCCCGCCCCCACCCCTGAGAGAACAAATGTTCCTAAGCGTGCCGCATGCTCTCCGTTACGCCTTGTGCACGTCAAAGCCTTTAGGGGCTGGATTGCGCGTGTCGAAGCGGACCGGCCGGTTCTACACCCCGTTGCTGGCCAGGATTACTGGCCGACCGGCACGTTCGACCTGTCAGAGGTTGGCTCAAATTCGATCACTGGCGACCCCCGGACACAGCGACGGCGCCGAACCCCGAAGGGACCGGCGCCGTGGCGTGAGGACTGCTGCGGTTACTTCTCCTGCTGCTTTCGCCAGCGAATTCCGGCCTCGAGGAAGCCGTCGATCTCACCGTCAAGTACCGCCTGCGGGTTGCCCACTTCGAACTCCGTGCGCAGGTCCTTGACCATCTGGTACGGGTGCAGGACGTACGAACGCATCTGGTTTCCCCAGGAGTTGCCGCCCTCGCTCTTGCCGAGGGAGTCCATGAGTGCCTGCTCCTCCTGGCGGCGGCGCTCAAGGAGCTTGGCCTGGAGGACATTCATCGCGCTCGCCTTGTTCTGGATCTGGGAGCGCTCGTTCTGGCAGGAAACCACGATGCCGGTCGGCACGTGCGTGATCCGCACAGCGGAGTCCGTCGTGTTGACGCCCTGGCCGCCCGGGCCGGACGCGCGGTAGACGTCGATGCGCAGTTCGGACTCGTCGATCTCGACGTGGTCGCTCTGCTCGACGACGGGCAGCACCTCGACGCCCGCGAAGGACGTCTGGCGGCGGCCCTGGTTGTCGAACGGCGAGATGCGCACGAGGCGGTGGGTGCCCTGCTCGACGGAGAGCGTGCCGTAGGCGTACGGGGCCTTCACGACGAAGGTGGTCGACTTGATGCCGGCCTCTTCCGCGTACGACGTCTCGTAGACCTCGGTGGAGTAGCCGTGCCGCTCGGCCCAGCGCAGGTACATGCGCTGCAGGCGCTCGGCGAAGTCGGAGGCGTCGACGCCACCGGCCTCGGCGCGGATGTTGACCAGCGCCTCGCGCTCGTCGTACTTACCGGACAGGAGGGTGCGGACTTCCATCTCGTCCAGCGCCTTGCGGACATCAGTCAGCTCGGACTCGGCCTCGGCGAGGGTGTCCGCGTCGTCCTCGGCCTCGGCGAGCTCGAAGAGCACGCTCAGGTCGTCGATCCGGCTGCGGAGCGCCTCGGTCTTGCGGAGCTCGGCCTGGAGGTGCGAAAGCTTGCTGGTGATCTTCTGCGCCGCATCCGGGTCGTCCCAGAGGGACGGGGCCGCGGCCTGCTCCTCGAGCACAGCAATGTCTGCCCTCATCTTTTCGAGGTCCAGGACGGCCTCGATCGACCCCATGGTCGAGGAGAGGGACTTCAGCTCTTCGGATACATCGACGACTGCCACGGGTCCAGCGTAACGGCTGGCCGCGGGAGCCAGACCCCTCAGGCCCGGCCTAGGGTCTGTCGTTCGGCTCTTGCCGGGCTCGCGTGCCCTGGCACGCACATCTGCTGCGTTGTCGTCAGTCGCCGACGCTCCGCGTCGGCTCCCTCCTCCGCCTTGCAGCTGCACGCACCAGACCCCGCTCACTGATCCGGCCTGATCCAAACGACAGACCCTAGGGTTCCGCCGGGCTCGACTGCTTCGAGTCCCGCGGGGGCGCGTCCCCGCCGTCGTCGCTCATGGCCAGCCAGCCGCCGACGCCCACCGCCGCCGCCACGGCGAGTGCCGCGACGCCCAGGGTGATACGGCGCTTACGGACCGCGTCCGACTTGTGGCGGGCCGAGCCCGGGCGGCGCTGGCCAGGCGTGCGAGGGGCGCGGGCCGTGCCGCGGGCGCCGCCCGCGAGCTCGTCCGGGGCCGGGACGCGCATCGAGGTGTGGGTGTCGCGGTTGGAGTCCGCGGGGGCCGCGCCGGGGACGAGGGGGACGGCGCCACGGCGGCGCGGTTCGCCGTGGGTGGCGGGGGCGGGGTCCTCGTACGACTCCGGCGCGGGCTCGGAGTCCGGCTCGTCGACGTCCAGCGGCGGCATCCCCGCCAGCAGCGGGAGCAGCTCGTGCAGACGGCTGGCCAGCTCGGACGCGCGCAGCCGGGAGGCGGGGGCCTTGGCCAGGCACTGGACGACGAGCTGCCACAGCTCGTCGGGGATGCCGGGCAGCGGGACCACGGTCTCGGTGACATGGCGGCGCAGGACCGCGCCGGGGTGGCCGCCGCCGAAGGGTGTGAAGCCCGCGAGGAGCTCGTAGAGAACGGTCGCCAGGGCGTAGATGTCGACCGCTGCCCGGGGCGGCAGGCCCTCGACGATCTCGGGGGCGAGATAGTCGGGGGTTCCGATGATCCGGGTCGCCTTCGTACGGCGCGGGGTGTCGATCAGCTTGGCGACGCCGAAGTCGGTGAGCAGCGCGGGGTGGGATCCGGCCGGGCCGAGGGGGCCCTCCATATCGAGGAGGATGTTCTCCGGCTTGACGTCGCGGTGGACGATTCCGGCGGCATGGGCCGCGGCGAGACCCTCGGCGACGTCCGCGATGATCGCGACCGCCGCTTCAGGGGCGAGGCGGCGCTCCCGGTCGAGGCGGGTGCGCAGATCCGTGCCGCGCACGAGGTCCATGACGAGCGCGAGGTCGTTGCCGTCGACGACCAGGTCGCGGACTCCCACGACCTTGGGGTGGTCGAGTGCGAGCAGGGCGGTGCGCTCCTGTACGAAGCGCCCGACCAGCTCCTGGTCCGACGCCAGGTCCTCGCGCAACAGCTTGATGGCGACGGGCCCTTCGGGTCCCTCGCCGAGCCACACCGTGCCGGCGCTGCCCCGCCCCAGGATCTGGTGGGCGGTGTAGCGGCTGCCGATATTCCGTGCCAAGACTGCTCCCTCAGCGGCTGGCGTTGCCCACAAGGTACGCGGGCATCCGGGGGCTGTGTGCCCCGGATGGCGCCAACTGTCACTTCTGCGGGAGAAATCACGCCGCAGAAGTCGACAAATCCGCAGAGTCGTTACTACTGCCCCGTGTTGGGGGTGTCCGAACTGCCGCCGAGCTCCGAGATCAGGTCCGACAGCTTCGAGATGCCGTCACCGATCGCCTCCCAGTAGCTCTTGCCCTGGGCGACCCATCCCTGGAGCGGCGTCAGCTCCCAGATCAGCCAGCCCGCGACGAAGAGCAGGACCAGCGTGAAAAGGCAGCCCTTGAGGCAGCCGAGGCCCGGGATCCGCATCGGGTTGGAGCTGCGCTGGCGCGGCGGCCTCGGCTGACGCGGTGCGGGCTGCTGGGGCGGCGCCTGCGGAGGCGCGTACTGCTGTTGCTGCGGCGGCGGGGCGTACTGCTGCCGCTGCGGCTGGGGGCGCGGGGGCTGCGGGCGCTGCGGCTGGGCCTGAGGCGCGTACTGCTGCTGTTGCGGGTGCATCGGCGGCTGCTGGGGCCGCTGCTGCTGGCGCTGCGGGCGGCGGCGCAGCGGGTCCTGGCTCGGGTCGAGGTACTGGACCTGCGTCTGCTCGTTGCGGTCGCGGGCCGCCTGCAGCTGGTTCTGCCAGGGGTGCGGGTCCTCCGGACGCGGCTGGCCCGGCGGGACGGGCGGCATGACCGCGGTCGGGTCGGCGCCCTGCTGCGGGTTGCCGGTCTGCTGCATGACGCTGGTCGCCGCGTTGGGGTCGTACGAACCGGCATTGCCCGGCAGGACCTGCGTCGCGTCGGAGGCGCCCGGAACCTGCGGGACCTGGGCGGGCGCGGGGTCCGGGGCGAGCAGCGCGGCGACACCGAGCGCGGCCTCGACCTGCGCGGCGGACGAGTGAACTCCGATACCGGCCGCGACCGTGCGCAGCCCGCGGGCCAGGTTCTCGGCGCTGGGCCGTTCGGTGGGCTCCTTGCGCAGACAGCGCTCTATGACCGTCCACAGCGGCTCGGGGACGGTGGTGGGGCGGCGGGGCTCCTCGCTCAGGTGGCGGTGGAGCACTTCGAGCGCGGTGCCGCCCGCGAACGGGGGCCTGCCGGTGACCAGTTCGTACAGCAGAATGCCCGCGCCGTAGATGTCGACTGCGGACGTCTGCGGGCGGCCCTCGGCGGACTCCGGCGCGACATACGCGGGCGTGCCGACGAATTCGTGCGTACGGGTCAGGCCCGGGGAGTCCGCGAGGCGGGCGATGCCGAAGTCGGTCAGCATCGGGTGCATCTGGCCGTCGGCGTCGGTCTTGAGCAGGACGTTCGCGGGCTTGAGGTCGCGGTGGACGACGCCGTCGGCGTGGCTGGCGGCCAGCGCGTCCGCGATCTGGGCGGTCAGCAGGGAGGCGGCGACCGGTGTGAGGGGGCCGTTCTCGCGGATGTAGCGGTGCAGGTCGGGGCCGTCGACGAGGTCCATGACCAGCGCGAGGAGATCGCCCTCGACGACCAGGTCGCGGGTGCGCACGATGTTCGGGTGGGTCAGGCGGAGCAGGACGGAGCGCTCGCGCAGGAAGCGCATCACCACGTCCGCGTCGTTCGCCAGCTCCTCCTTGAGGACCTTGATCGCGACGGTCTCGCCGGGCTGGCCGGCCACGGCCGCCTCGGCGCCTGCGGTCTCGCGCTGGCTCGCTCGCCAGACGGTACCCGTGGCGCCGCGCCCGAGGGGCTCCTCGAGCAGGTACTTGCTGCCTACCGGCCGCACGTCATGTGCTCCCTGCTGATCGTGGTCCTTGCGTGGTCCCGTGGCACTGTGTCCGGCCATGGGTGTCCGACCCACTTTAGTGCCGCCGGACGACGCACCGGCCGGTCGTCACCATCTCCCTCTTGCCGTTCCTGTTTCAGTGCCTCTTACGGCTCCGCTTCCGGCGCTGTTCGAAAGAAAGACGTCGGCATCGCACGGATGGTTGCCGAACGTCCGTGCCGCAGACATCACTGTCGTTCCGGAGCATGCCCCAACCAGGCATTTTTGCGGCCAGAGCCGACCATTCAAGATCACTTAACGGTGACCCCCGGGCGTGTTGTCAGTGGCAGGTGCGAGGATGCCCTCAGCACGGAGTCGTGGGGGAGGGAGCCTCGCGACGCGTGCCGACCTGCCGGGTGGGGGATCACAGGGCGGCTCCCCTGCCGGGCACCCCGCGCAGAAGGGATTGCTGACGGCGATGCAGATCCGGCTGACTGTCCTCGCGCCGCGGGGCGGGCAATCCGCGGCCGCGGGCCAGTCCTCTGCGGGGCGCGCCTGCGACGTGCTGATCACCGCGCCTGCCGGGACGGCGCTGGCCGCCGTCGCCTCCGGTCTGGCCGCGGCCGTCTCGGGACCCGATGCCTCGGGCTCCGTCGTGCTGTACGCGGGGCAGGAACGGCTCGACGCGCAGCGCCGCACGCTGGGCGAGCCGCCGCTGGTCGACGGCGCGGTGCTCTCCCTCCAGGTCCCGGGCGAGGCCGATGCGCCGGGTACGGACGCCTCGGCGCAGCTCCATGTGGTCGCGGGTCCCGACGCGGGCGGAGTCCATCTGCTGCACGGCGGCCAGATCAGGATCGGCCGCTCCGCGGACGCGGACGTGCCGCTGGACGACCCGGACGTCTCCCGCCTGCACTGCGCGGTCACGGTCGCCGAGGACGGCCGCGTCACGGTCGCGGACCTCGACTCGACGAACGGCACGACGCTGGACGGGACGAGTGTGGGCACCCACCCCGTGCGGCTGCCCGCGGGGGCGCTGTTGCGCCTTGGCGAGTCGACGCTCCGGGTCACCCAGGGCGACCGCGCGCAGTCACTCGCGACGGCGCCGGACGGCGAGGGCCACCTGCGGGTGACGCGACCGGACACCCCGGACCAGGGGCCGGACGACGGCGGTGGATCCGGCGGTACGGCTCCGGGTGACTCCGGCTCTCGCGGGTCTTCGGCCGACTTCTCCGGTACGGGCGGCCCCGGGCCGGGCAGGTCGGCCGGGTACGCAGTGGGTTCCCACGACGGACCGGGCAGGTCCGGCGGTACGGCTCCGGGCGAGTCCGGCGGCGCGGCATCCGGCCGGTCCGACCGCTCGCCCTCCACCTGGTCCGGTGCCGAGGTGTCCAGCACGGGCGGTCCCACGTCCGGCGGTCCCGGATCCGGCCGACGAGCCCCCAGCTGGGCCCGCCAAGACGGCACCGGCACCGGCACCGGTAAGGACGCCGGTCCCGCCGGCCACCCCGACCCGCGCCGCGTGCCCCCGCAGTACGACCCCGCCTCCCCCGTCGCACCGACCGGAGCGGCCCGTGGCGATGCCGGGACGCTCTATACGTACAACCCGGAAAGCACGCACTCCAGGGCGACCGATGCCCCGGACGAGGCTCCCTCGGCCCACAGCCGTACCACCGGGACGACACCCCCGCGCGGCACGCGGCTGCCCGACAGCACTCCCCGAAAGCGCGGCATAGGCGCCTGGGCGCGGCGGCTGGCCGGAGGGCGGGAGGAGCCCGTCGCCGAGGTGCCTGCGCAGCCCGGACCGCCCGTCGCCGCCGCGCCCCTCGTCGAAAGCTGGCCGGACCCCGCCGCGGTTCTGCTCACCGCGCTCGGCCCCGGCCCCCGGCTCTGGGAGCGTGGACCCGCGCACCCCGAGTCGCTGGTCCTGCGGCTCGGCACCGCCGACCGGGCCGAGCTGCCCTCCGTGCCGGTGACTGTCGCCCTGCGTGAGGCCGGTTCGCTCGGGCTCGCCGGACCCAGGGCGCGGCTGGCCGGACTGGCCCGGTCCGCCGTGGCCCAGCTCGCCGCCCTTCACTCGCCCGTGGATCTGGAGATTGTGCTGATCAGTACGGACCGGGCGCGGAGCCTGGAGGAGCGCAGGGCGGAGTGGGCGTGGCTCGGCTGGCTGCCGCATCTGCGGCCCGCGCACGGCCAGGACTGCCGTCTGCTGCTCGCGTACGACCGGGACCAGGCCACCGCCCGCACCGCCGAGCTCACCCGCAGGCTGGACGACGGCCCGCTCGGCCCCGGCTGGCCGGGCGCCGATCGCAGGGCGCTCGCGGATGCCGGAGAGCGGTACGACGGTGCCCGTACGGTCGTCATAGTCGACGGCGACCCGGGATCGGCCGTGCTGCGCGAGACGACGGCCCGGCTGGCCGGAGCGGGCTGGGCCGCGGGGATCCATCTGATCTGTCTGGCCGAGACTCCGGCCGCCTCGCCCCTCTCCCCGGTCGCCGCGACCTACGAGTCGGCGTGCACGGCCTCGCTCGCTTTCCGCGAGTGCGGGGCGGTCGCCCTGCTCAGCGGCGATGTGGCGACGGCGCTGCGGCTGATGCGTACGGCAGAGGGCCGGCCCGTGGGTCATGGAACGGTCGGCGCCGTGGACGCGGTGTCGGCGGCCTGGGCCGAGCGTTTCGGCCGGGCGCTCGCGCCGCTGCGCGCCGAGGGCGGCGGCACGCACCCCGGCAGGGCCACGGCGCTGCCCCGTGCCTCGCGGCTGCTCGACGAGCTGGAGCTGGCCCGCGCCACCCCCGCCTCGCTGATGGCGCGCTGGGCCTCGGCGGGCGACGGCACCGTGGTGCTCGGCGCAGGCCCGCGCGGCCCGCTCGCCGTCGATCTGACCGAGGAGGGCCCGCATCTGCTGATAGAAGGCCCTGCGGGCAGCGGCCGTACGGAGCTGCTGCGCTCCGTGGCCGCCTCGCTCGCCGCCGCGGGCCGCCCCGACCGGCTCGGCCTGCTGCTCGTCGACGGCGCGGGCGGCGAGCGCGGCGAAGGACTCGCGGCCTGTACGGAACTGCCGCATGTCACCGAGCACTTGGTGGCCTCGGACCCTGTCCGTATGCGGGTCTTCGCCCAGGCGCTGGGTGCCGAGCTGAAGCGCCGCTCCGAGCTGCTGGGAAGCGTGGGCTTCGCCGAGTGGCACACCCAGCGCGAGCTCTCGGACCGCATGGTGGGCCAGCGCCCGGCGAGCGCCGCCGAGCAGCGCGGTGACCTGGACTCCCCCGCCAGTGGCACGCTGCGCCTGCGCCCCGGTGCTCGTACGAAGGCGGAGGGTCCGGCCCCGCTGCCCCGGCTGGTCGTTTTGGTGGACGACTTCGACGCGCTGGTCGCCCCGGCGCTCGGCAGTACGGGACGGCCCGCGGCGGGTTCCGTCGTACGGGCACTGGAGGCCGTGGCCCGGGACGGCGAGCGGCTCGGCATACATCTGGTGGCGACGTCCGCGCGCCCGGACCGCACGGTCGACACGGATCTGGCGCAGGGCGCGCGACTGCGCGTCGTGCTGGACGCGCCGCCTGCCGCTCCGGGGCCGGAGGATCCCGCTCCCGGGCGGGGCAGGCTCGGACATCCGGACGGCCGGGTGACGCCGTTCCAGAGCGGCCGGGTGACGGGACGCATTCCGCGTACGGCGACCTCGCGCCCCACTGTCGTACCGCTCGAATGGGAGCGGATGGGTGATCCGCCCGCTCGCCGCCCGGTGCGTGAACTGGGCAACGGTCCAACGGACCTGGCGCTGCTGGCCAGTGCGCTGGAGCGGGCCGCGCGCTCGGTGGACGCCGCGCCCGTGCCTCCGCTCTCGCCGGCGCGCCCCTGACCGATGGCGTACTCACGCCATGTGATGTGACATCACGTCACAAGGCCATCACAAAAGCCCTATTGACACCTGACGCGGTATTGCGACGCCCTCATACCGGGCGTACACCTGTCGGCACGGGAAGGCGTTTCGCAGGGGTTCGGGAAGGGGTTCGGGACAGCGCTCGGGCGGGCATCGGGAAGGCGTCCGGGGCAGCGCACGGATCGCGCACGGAAGAGACGGGGCAGTGATGCGCACAACTCTTCGTACCGGCAGGGCCGCAGTGATATTCGCCGCCATCGGCGCTCTCGCCATCGCCGGCTGCGGTGACAACAAAGACGACGACAAGACGAAACCGGGCGAGAGCGGCGGCAAGGAACCCGCGGCGAGCGTCCAACTGCCCAAGCTGAACGGCGAGAAGGTGCAGGTCGCCGCGGTCTGGAGCGGACCCGAGCAGGAGAACTTCACCAAGGTCCTCAAGGAGTTCGAGAAGCGCACCGGAGCAACGGTCACGTTTGTGCCCGCGCAGGACCCGATCGTCAACTTCCTCGGTACGAAGATCGCGGGCGGCGCTCCCCCCGATGTGGCGATGCTCCCCCAGGTCGGCGCGATCCAGCAGGCCGTACAGCGCAAGTGGGCCAAGCCTGTCGGCCCCGAGGCGAAGGCGCAGCTGGCGAAGAACTACTCCCAGGGCTGGCAGGATCTCGGCGCGGTGGACGGCACGCAGTACGGCGTGTACTACAAGGCCGCCAACAAGTCCCTGGTCTGGTACAACAACGCGGTCTTCGAGAACGCGGGCGCGAAGGAGCCGAAGACCTGGAAGGACTTCCTGGCGACGGCCGAGACGATCTCCGCGTCGGGCGTCACGCCCGTCTCGGTGGCGGGCGCGGACGGCTGGACGCTCACCGACTGGTTCGAGAACGTCTATCTCTCCCAGGCGGGCCCGGAGAAGTACGACCAGCTCGCCCAGCACAAGATCAAGTGGACCGACGCCTCGGTGAAGACCGCGCTGACCACGCTCGGCGAGCTCTTCGGCAAACCCGCCCTGATCGCGGGCGGCGCGGACGGCGCGCTGCAGACGGAGTTCCCGGCCTCGGTCACCCAGACCTTCAGCGGGGGCGACCAGCCCAAGGGGGCAATGGTCTTCGAGGGCGACTTCGTGACCGTCAACATCGCGCAGACCGAGGCCAAGATCGGCACGGACGCGAAGGTGTTCCCCTTCCCGGCGGTCGGCGCGCTGGCTCCCGTGGTGACGGGCGGCGACGCGGCGGTGGCGCTGAAGGACAGCAAGGGCGCCCAGGCGCTGCTGACCTTCCTGGCCTCGCCGGACGCGGCCAAGATCTCTGCCTCGGCCGGCGGATTCCTCTCCCCGAACAAGTCGCTGGACCTGTCCGCGTACCCCAACAATGTGCAGCGGGACATCGCCAAGGCGCTGATCGCGGCGGGCGACGACTTCCGCTTCGACATGTCGGACCAGATGCCGCAGTCGTTCGGCGGCACGCCGGGCAAGGGTGAGTGGAAGGCCCTCCAGGACTTCCTGAAGAACCCGAAGGACGTGGCCGGGGCCCAGCAGAAGCTGGAGTCGGACGCCGCCAAGGCGTACAAGAGCTGACGGGTGAAAACCGCGGCGACCGCGGGGGGTCCGGCGCGTCCGGCTCCCCCCGCCGACAAGCGCAAGAGCGTGACAGGCACACGTAAAATTGTCGCGGCCGGCTTTCTGCTGCCCGCGCTGGTGCTGCTGGGCGCGCTCGTCGTCTACCCCATCGGGTACTCCCTCTACCGGTCCTTCTTCGACCAGTCCGGCAGCTCTTTCGCCGGGCTCGACAACTACAAGGAGATCTTCACCGAGGACAGCATCCTGACCGCGGTCAAGAACAACGCGATCTGGGTCGTCGTCGCGCCGGCCGTCTCGACGGCGCTCGGTCTGATCTTCGCCGTACTCACCGAACGGGTGCGCTGGGGCACGGCGTTCAAGCTGATCGTCTTCATGCCGATGGCGATCTCGATGCTCGCGGCGGGCATCATCTTCCGGCTTGTGTACGAGCAGGATCCGGACCGCGGGGTCGCCAACGCGGTCTGGGTGGGCGTGCATGACACCTTCGCCGAGTCGGCCGGATTCCCCAAGGCGCATCCGCTGCCGCTCGCCCCGCTCAAGGGGGGCGGAGGCGGGTCGTTCGTCACCAGGGAGCCGGTGGCCGCGGGCCAACAGGTCCAGCTCCCGCTGGTGGGTGTCGCGGCCGAGAAGATGCCGTCCGGCGCGAAGTCCGCGAAGGCGGCCCAGCCGGACGACGGGAAGATCACCGGCACCGCGTGGCTGGACTTCACCAAGGGCGGCGGCGGCAGGACGAATGCCATCGACGCGAAGGAGCTCGGCCTCAAGGGCATCAAGGTCGAGGCGGTCAAGGACGGCAAGGTGGTCGCCTCGGCACGGGCGGGCGCGGACGGTACGTTCACGCTGCCCGCGTCCGCGGACGGGGCCCAACTGCGGCTGCCCGCCGACAACTTCCGCGAGCCGTACAACGGCGTCAACTGGCTCGGACCCTCGTTCGTCACTCCGGCGATCATCGGCAGTTACGTATGGATGTGGGCGGGCTTCGCGATGGTGCTGATCGCGGCGGGGCTCGCGAGCGTGCCGCGTGAACTGCTCGAAGCGGCGCGGGTGGACGGCGCGAACGAATGGCAGGTCTTCCGCAGGGTCACTGTCCCGCTGCTGGCTCCCGTGCTCGCGGTGGTGCTGGTCACCCTGATGATCAATGTGCTGAAGATCTTCGACCTGGTCTTCATCATCGCGCCCGGTTCCGCGCAGGACGACGCGAATGTCCTGGCGCTCCAGCTCTACCGCTCCTCCTTCGGCACGGACTCGAATCCGGGGCTGGGCAGCGCGATTGCCGTACTCCTGTTGCTGCTGGTGGTCCCGGTGATGCTGTTCAACATCCGGCGCATGCGAAGGGAGGCCCGCCGATGACCACGACCACGACCGACGGTGCGGTGAAGGCGAAGCAGTCCCTCCCGGCACGGATCGCGGCACGCGCGGGCGGCGGCGTGATGCGCGTCTTCCTCGTCCTGGTGGGCCTGTTCTGGCTGCTGCCGACGTTCGGGCTGCTGCTGTCCTCGCTGCGGGGGCCGGCGGACATCAGCGCGAGCGGCTGGTGGAAGGTGTTCAGCGCGCCGGCGCAGCTCACCTTCGACAACTACTCACGGCTGCTGGACAACGAGGCGATCACCGACTCCCTGCTGTCCAGCGTCCTGATCACCGTCCCCGCGACACTGCTGGTGGTGGTGATCGGCTCGCTGGCCGGTTACGCCTTCGCCTGGATGGACTTCCCCGGACGCGACTGGTGGTTCATCGCGGTGGTCGCCCTCCTGGTGGTCCCGGTCCAGGTCGCGCTGGTGCCGGTCTCCAAACTGTTCGGCTGGGTCGGCATCTTCGAGACGACGATCGGCGTGATCGTCTTCCATGTGGCGTTCGGGCTCCCCTTCGCGATCTTCCTGCTGAGGAACTTCTTCGCGGAGATCCCGAGGGAACTGCTGGAGGCGGCGAGGCTGGACGGCGCGGGCGAGATCCGCCTGTTCACCCGCGTGGTGATGCCCCTGGGCGGCCCGGCGATCGCCTCGCTGGGCATCTTCCAGTTCCTGTGGGTCTGGAACGACATGCTGGTGGCCCTGATCTTCGCGGACTCGGAGAGCGCGCCGATCACGGTGGCGCTGCAGCGCCAGGTGAGGCAGTTCGGCAACAACATCGACGTGCTGGCGCCGGGGGCGTTCGTCTCGATGATCATCCCGCTTGCGGTGTTCTTCGCGTTCCAGCGGCAGTTCGTGACGGGGGTGATGGCGGGGGCGGTGAAGTGACGTACGGGCTGAGCATTCAGCCCCTACGGCGAGTGAGGAGCGGGGTCCTGGGCGGAGCCCCGCCGAACCCCCGTCAGGCCTGAAGCCCCGCCACCGCCGACCTCGCCAGTTCGTCCAGGTACCCCTTCGGCAGCCCGCCCCGCACCACCACCAGCCGCCAGTACAGCGGCCCCACGATCAGGTCCAGCGCCCGGTCCGGATCCGTTCCTTCCGGGAGTTCGCCGCGGGACACCGCCTCGCGGACCACCACCGCCGCCACGCCCTGCTGGCCGTCCAGCAGCGCCGCCTTGATCGCGTCCGAGATTTCCGGATGGCGCGCCGCCTCGACCAGCAGGTCCGGGATGACCTGGGAGGCCACCGGGTGGCGCAGGGCGTGCGAGGCCACTTCCAGCAGCGCCCGCACGTCTCCGTACAGCGACCCCGTCGCCGGCGCCGGCAGCCCCTGCGAGGCGAAGGCCGAGACCAGGTCGAGCACGAGCGACAGCTTCGACTTCCAGCGCCGGTAGACCGCGGTCTTGCCGACTCCCGCGCGCCGCGCGATTCCTTCGATCGACATCCGGGCGAAGCCGACCGCCGCCAGTTCCTCGAAGACGGCGGCGCGAATCGCATCGGTCACGTCCTCCCGGAGCACTGCGGCTCCCGCGGGGGCGCGACGTGGGGTTCCAGGGTCCGTGGTCATGCCCGGATCCTACCGTCACGACGACACGGTTGCGTTGCGGCGCTGGACCGTCCTACTCTCACCGTAGCGACGATACGGGTCCGTCCCATCGCCAGATTCCACCCTCCCCCGTCGAAAGTGGCCGCCCCTGTGAGCACGCAGACGATTGCCCCTCCCCCCTTCGTGGAGGATTTCGGTGAGCTCGCCCTCAGGCACGGGCTGACCGTCAGCGGCGCCCGGCCGACCTTGCCCGACTACGTCCGGCAGCTCTGGTCACGACGCCACTTCATCGGCGCCTTCGCCACCGCCCGCCTCACCGCGCAGTACAGCCGCGCCAAGCTCGGCCAGGTCTGGCAGATCATGACCCCGCTGCTGAACGCGGCGGTCTACTACTTCATCTTCGGCATCCTGCTCCAGACCAGCCGCGGCGTCCCCGACTTCGTCCCGTTCCTGGTCACGGGCGTCTTCATCTGGACCTTCACCTCCAGCTCGATCATGACCGGCAGCGGCGCCATCCGCGGCAACATGGGCCTGGTGCAGGCGCTGCACTTCCCGCGCGCCACCCTGCCCATCTCCTACGTCCTGCTCCAGCTCCAGCAGCTGATGTTCTCCATGGGCGCGCTGGTCATGATCCTGATCTGCTTCGGGGAGTACCCCAAGCTCACCTGGCTGCTGGCCGTCCCCGCCCTGATCCTTCAGGCAGTCTTCAACACCGGCGTCTCGATGATCATGGCGCGGCTGTGCGCCAGGACCCCCGACATCGCCCAGCTGATGCCCTTCGTCCTGCGCACCTGGATGTATGCCTCCGGCGTGATGTGGAGCATCGACAAGGTCCTCAAGGGCGCGCACCTGCCGCATCTCGTGATGGTCGCCCTGGAGTGCAATCCCGCCGCCGTCTTCATCGACCTGATGCGTTTCGCGCTCATCGAGAGCTACACCTCCGCCCAACTGCCCCCGCACGTCTGGGCCGTCGCCCTCGGCTGGGCGCTCCTGTTCGGAGTGGGCGGGTTCATCTACTTCTGGAAGGCAGAGGAGGAGTACGGCCGTGTCTGACTCCCAGGTAATCCCCGCACCCGAGGACACGCGGACGACCGACGAACGCGTCCCGACCGTCGTCGTCGACAACGTCCACATCACGTACACGGTCCACGGCGCCCGCGGCGGCAAAGGCAGCGCCACCGCCGCCCTCAGCCGGATCGCCTCCCGCAAGAAATCCCCGGGCGTCCGCGTGGTGCATGCCGTCAAGGGCGTCAGCTTCGCGGCGTACAAGGGCGAGGCCATCGGCCTGATCGGCTCCAACGGCTCCGGCAAGTCGACGCTGCTGAAAGCGATCGCGGGCCTGCTGCCGGCCACCGAGGGCAGGGTCTTCACCCAGGGCCAGCCCTCCCTCCTCGGCGTGAACGCCGCACTGATGGGCGATCTGACCGGCGAGCGCAACGTCATCCTCGGCGGTCTGGCGATGGGCATGACCCGCGAGCAGATCCAGGAGCGGTACGAACAGATCGTGGACTTCTCGGGGATCAACGAGAAGGGCGACTTCATCTCGCTCCCCATGCGGACGTACTCCTCCGGCATGGGCGCCCGGCTCCGCTTCTCGATCGCCGCGGCCAAGAGCCATGACGTGCTGCTGATCGACGAGGCCCTGTCCACCGGCGACGCGAAGTTCCAGCGCCGCAGCCAGGAGCGCATCAACGAGCTGCGCCAGGAGGCCGGCACGGTCTTTCTGGTGAGCCACAGCAACGGGGCGATCACCCAGACCTGCGACCGTGCGATCTGGCTGGAGGCGGGACGGATGCTGATGGACGGCCCGGCGGCGGAAGTCGTCGCGGCATACGAGAAGTACAACAACACCAAGTAGCCGAAAATGGCCTAATACGCCCTAAACTTCCGGCCGATGACGACCCATCGGATCGGCCCGCCCCTGTCCTCCTTCGTCCCCTCCCCGGTGCCGGGGATCGCCCTCCTCGGCACCTCCCCCTCCCGTTTCCGCCGCAGGCGCGCCGCCGCGCTCGCCGCGGTCTGGGTGGCCACCCGCGTCGGCATGCTCGGGCTGCTCCTCTTCGACGAGGTCGGCGACAGCGGTGTCGCGGGCGAGGTCCACATCCTCTACCGGCGCTGGTACGAGCAGCTCCTCCAGGGTGGGTTCCCCCTGGACGACGCCACCTGGCAGCACCCGCCGGGCGCCGCCCTCGTCTTCCTCGCCCCCGGCGCGCTGCCCTTTCTGACCTACTTCCAGGCCTTCGTCGCCCTCACCCTCGCCGCAGACGCGGTCATCACGCTCGCCCTCTCCCGGGCCGGTCTGCCCGGCGCCTGGCTGTGGGTGTGCGGACTGCCGCTCCTGCTGCACCTCCCGTACGCGCGCTACGACGTGCAGGTCACCGCCGTCGCCGTACTCGCCCTGCTGGCCGTGCGCAGGCGCCCGCACATCGCGGGCGGGCTCGCCGGGCTGGGCGCGATGATCAAGGTATGGCCGCTGCTCACCGTCCTTGGCACGCCCCCGGGGCGTACCACTCGCGCGGTCTGGCTCTCGGCCGCGGCCTGCATGACCGCGCTGCTCGCCGTCTTCGCGTTCGGCTTCAGCCACACCGCGGACTTTCTGCGGCAGCAGGGCGCCAGGGGCATCCAGATCGAGTCCCTCGGCGGGACCGCGCTCCAGTTCGCGCGGAAGGCGGGCTGGCCGGGCACGGTCCGCTACCAGTACGGAGACTTCGAACTCGTCGGCCCGTACGTGTCGGGCATCGCGCGGCTCAGTCTGCTCCTGAGCGTCGCGGCGGTGTGCTGGCTGCTGCTGTGGCGGGCCAGGTCGTGGCGCCGGCCACCCGCCACACTTTTCGACGCCGCGTTCGCCGCCGTACTGCTCCTCACTGTCACCAGCCGGGTCATCAGCCCGCAGTATCTGGTCGGGCTGCTGGGTCTGGCCGCGGTCTGCCTGACGTCGCGGCACACCACCCAGCGCCCGGTCGCGCTCCTGATGCTGCCGGCCGCCGCCGCGAGCGCGCTCGCCCACCCCGTGCTGTACGACGACGTGGTGGCGGGCACGCCGTCCGGCCTGCTCCTCATGGCCGTACGCAACGGGCTGCTGCTTGTCGCGGCCCTGCTGTCCTGCCGACGGCTGTGGGCCGCCACGGCCGCGCGATAGGCCCCGGGCCCTCGCGAACCGCCCGAGGACGAAGGCGCCCGGCACCGATTCGGTGCCGGGCGCCCCCTTACAGCGGTGTCAGCTGTGCGTCCGCAGCAGCTGGCGCATTGTCCGCATCGCGACCGACAGATTCGCCAGGTCGAACGTGTCCGAGCCCTGGATCTCCTCCAGCGTCGTACGCGCCCGGCTCAGGATCGCCGCGTTCTTCTGCTCCCACGCCTTGAACCGCTCCTCCGGCGTCGAGGTGCCGTTGCCGACGGTGAGCACGTCCGCCGTCAGAGCGGAATGCGCCGCGTACAGGTCCTCTCGGATGGATGCGCGGGCCATCGACTGCCAGCGGTCGGCACGCGGCAGCTCTATGATCCGGTCCATCAGCTGGGTGATGCGCAGCCGGTCCGCGAGGTCGTAGTACACCTCGGCGACCGCCATCGGCTCCTTCTTGGTGCGGTCCGCGATCGCGACGATGTCGAGCGTCGGGAAGGCGGAGGAGAACCCGGCGACCCGCAGCGCGAGCTCCTCGGGGACGCCCTCCTCGGTGAGCTCTTCGAGGATGCTCTGGTACCACTCCAGGTCCGCGCCGCGCAGCATCTTCGCCAGCTCGGCCCAGACCTGCTCCACGCGCTCGGAGAAGAAGCCGATGGTCTCGGCGAGCTCCAGCGGCTGCGGCCGGTTGCCGAGCAGCCAGCGCGTGCCGCGCTCGACGAGGCGGCGCGAGTGCAGGCGGATACGGGTCTGGACAGCGGCCGGAACGATGTTGTCCAGCGCCTCGACCGCGTCCCACACGGCGTTGAGCCCGAAGATCTCGCGGGCCGCGGTCTGCGCCCGCACGACCTCCTCGATCGACGCGCCCGTCTCTTCGCGCAACCGGTGCAGGAAGGTCGAACCACCGGTGTTCACCGTGTCGTTGACCAGCACCGTCGTGACGATCTCCCGGCACAGCGCGTGCCCGTCGATCGCGTCGGGGAACCTGTCGCGCAGGGCCTGCGGGAAGTACGCGTGCAGCAGCCGGCGCAGATACGGGTCGTCCGGCAGCGCGGTCCCGATCAGCTCGTCCGCCACCGTGATCTTGGTGTAGGCGAGCAGCACGGCCAGCTCGGGCTGGCTGAGCCCCTTGCCGGAGTTGAGCAGCTCACGGATCTGCCGGTCATTCGGCAGGAACTCCAGTGCCCTGTCCAGGTGCCCGTCCCGGCCGAGGCGCCGCATGAAGCGCTGGTGGGCGTGGAGCAGGGAAGGCGACTGGGCGACGGCGTTGCCGAGGGCGACGTTCTGCGCGTAGTTGTTGCGCAGGACCAGCGCGCCGACCTCGTCGGTCATCTCGGCGAGCAGCTTGTTGCGCTGCTTGACGGTCATGTCGCCGTCCGACACCAGGCCGTTGAGCAGGATCTTGATGTTCACCTCGTGGTCGGAGGTGTCCACGCCCGCGCTGTTGTCGATGGCGTCGGTGTTGATCTTGCCGCCGCTGCGGTCGAACTCGATCCGGCCCAGCTGGGTCAGACCCAGGTTGCCGCCCTCGCCGACGGCCTTGACCCGCAGGTCCTCGCCGTTGACGCGGATCGCGTCGTTGGCCTTGTCGCCGACGTCGGCGTTGGACTCGGAGGAGGCCTTGACGTACGTACCGATGCCGCCGTTCCACAACAGGTCCACCGGGGCCTTGAGGATCGTCTTCATCAGCTCGGCGGGCGTCATCTTGGAGATGCCCGCCTCGATGCCGAGGGCAGCACGCATGTGCGCGTTGACCGGGATCGACTTGGCCGCGCGCGGGTGGATGCCGCCGCCGGCCGACAGCAGCTCCTTGTCGTAGTCGGCCCAGGAGGAGCGGGGCAGCTCGAAGAGGCGGCGGCGCTCGGCGTACGAGGTGGCCGCGTCCGGGTTGGGGTCGATGAAAATGTGCCGGTGGTCGAAGGCCGCGACGAGGCGGATGTGCTCGGAGAGCAGCATGCCGTTGCCGAACACGTCACCGGACATGTCGCCGACACCGACAACCGTGAAGTCCTGGGTCTGGGTGTCGTGGCCGAGCTCGCGGAAGTGCCGCTTGACGGACTCCCAGGCGCCGCGGGCGGTGATGCCCATGGCCTTGTGGTCGTATCCGGCGGAGCCGCCCGAAGCGAAGGCGTCACCGAGCCAGAAGTTGTACGCGACCGCGACCTCGTTGGCGATGTCGGAGAAGGTCGCGGTGCCCTTGTCGGCGGCGACGACGAGGTAGGTGTCGTCCTCGTCGTGGCGTACGACATCGGCGGGCGGCACGATCTCGCCGGCCACCATGTTGTCCGTGATGTCGAGCAGTGCCGAGATGAACACCTTGTAGCTGGCGATGCCCTCGGCCAGCCACGCGTCCCGGTCCACCGACGGGTCGGGCAGCTGCTTGGCGACGAAGCCGCCCTTGGCGCCGACCGGAACGATCACGGTGTTCTTGACCATCTGAGCCTTGACCAGGCCCAGGATCTCCGTACGGAAGTCCTCACGCCGGTCGGACCAGCGCAGACCGCCGCGCGCGACCTTGCCGAAGCGCAGGTGCACACCCTCGACGCGCGGGGAGTAGACCCAGATCTCGTACGCCGGGCGGGGCGCGGGGAGCTCCGGGATGGCCTGCGGGTCGAACTTCATCGACACATAGCTGTGGTACTTGGCGCACGCCGCCTCCTGGAAGAAGTTCGTGCGCAGCGTCGCCTTGATGAGGGTGAGGAACGACCGCAGGATGCGGTCCTCGTCCAGGCTCGCGACCTGGTCGAGCGCGCCGTCGAGCTCCTCCAGCAGGGCGTCGGTCAGCTCGGTGCCGCCGCGCTGGCGCTCGGGGGACATCCGGGCCTCGAAGAGGGACACCAGCAGCCGGGTGGTGTGGACGTTGGTACTGAGGGTGTCCTCCATGTAGTCCTGGCTGAAGGTCGCACCGGCCTGGCGCAGGTACTTGGCGTAGGCGCGCAGCACCATCGCCTGCCGCCAGTCCAGACCGGCGCGCAGCACGAGGGAGTTGAAGCCGTCGTTCTCCGCCTCGCCGGTCCAGACTGCCGAGAAGGCCTCCTGGAAGCGTTCGCGGGCATCGTCGGCCAGGTAGTCGCCGTTGCCGGTGGCCAGCGGCATGCGCATACCGAAGTCGTAGATCCACGCGGTCGTACGGTCCGAGCAGCGCAGCTCGTAGGGACGCTCGTCGACGACTTCCACGCCGAGCCGGTTGAGGACCGGCAGAACGGCGGAGAGCGAGACCTGGTCACCCGTGCGGTAGATCTTGAAACGGCGCTCGCCGGGGCCCGCGCCGACCGGCTCGTACAGGGAGAGCGCGAAGTCCTTGTCCACGTGGGCCAGTTGCTCGACATGGACCAGGTCGGCGACGGCGGCGCGCGGCGAGTGGTCGGCCTTGTAGCCCTCGGGGAAGGCGTGGCCGTAACGGCGCAGCAGCTCGGCTGCGCGCTCTTCGCCGCACTCGGCGTTGAGCGCCTCGGCGAAGCCGTCGGCCCAGGAGCGGGCCGCCTCGACGAGCCGGGCCTCGATGCGGTCCTTGTCGGCATCGGTGAGGTCGGGGAGATCGGTGCCGGGCTGGACACGGATGACGAAGTGCAGCCGGGACAGCACCGATTCGGTGTGCAGGGCGGTGAAGTCGACCGGCGCGCGGCCGTTCAGCTCCTCCAGCAGGATGTCGGTCAGGCGCAGCCGTACATCAGTGGTGAAGCGGTCCCGCGGCAGGTAGACGAGGGCGGAGTAGTAGCGGCCGTACTCGTCCTGGCGCAGGTACAGCCGCAGCCTGCGGCGCTCCTGGAGGTAGAGGACGGACGTGACGATGGAACGCAGCTGGTCGGCCGGCGTCTGGAACAGCTCGTCGCGCGGGTAGGTCTCCAGGATCTGCAGCAGGTCGCGGCCGTCGTGGCTGTTGGGCGCGAAGCCCGCGCCTTCGACGACTTCCTGGACCTTGCGGCGGATGACCGGGACGCGGCGCACGGACTCGGTGTACGCGGCGGAGGAGAACAGGCCGAGGAAGCGGCGCTCACCGATGACATTGCCCTCGGCGTCGAACCTCTTCACCCCGATGTAGTCGAGATAGGAGGGCCGGTGCACGGTCGAGCGGCTGTTGGCCTTCGTCAGCACGAGCAGCTTGTGCTCGCGGGCCTTGGCACGGGCGTCGGCGGGCAGTCGGCTGAAGGAGGGGCTGACGGGGTGCGCCTCGTCGGTGCTGTGCTGGGGGTCGGAGCGCAGAATGCCGAGGCCGGTGCCGGGCACGGCGGCCAGGGCGTCGGTGTCGGTGAGCTCGTACTCCCGGTAGCCGAGGAAGGTGAAGTGGTCGGCCGAGAGCCAGCGCAGCAGTTCGCGCGCCTCCTCGACCTCCTGGTCACGCAGATCGTCGGCGGTCGGCTCGCTGGGCAGCTCTTCGGCGATGCGCAGCGCGGCGTCGCGCATCTTCTCCCAGTCCTCGACGGCCTCGCGGACGTCCGAGAGGACCCGCAGCAGATCGCCGGTGATCTGCTTGAGGTCGGACCGGTCGGTCTCGCGGTCGATCTCGACATGGATCCAGGACTCGCGGACCGCGTCGTGCGCCAGGTCCTTGCCGTTCGCCTCGAGGGGCAGAACTTCGATCAGCTTGCCGGTGAGGTCGCGGCGGACCGTCACCTGCGGGTGGATCACGACATGGATGCCGCGGCCCTGGCGGGAGAGCTCGTTGGTGACCGAGTCGACGAGGAAGGGCATGTCGTCGGTGACCACCTCGACCACGGAGTGGCTGCACGTCCAGCCGTTCTCCTCGACGGTCGGGGTGTGGACCCGGACGTTGGCCGTCCCCTGGGGGCGGTTCTCGGCGAGCCGGTAGTGGGAAAGGGCAGCGCCGAAGACGTCGACCGGGTCCCGGTCGGCCACGTCCTCCGGAGCGGTGTGCAGGTAGTAGCGCTGGAGGTACCGGAGCACGGTGCCCTGGTCAGGGCTCTTGCCGTGCTCGGCCCCGGTCGGAAGGTGCCCCCCGACCGGGCTGTTCTCAGCAACCCGGGCTGCCCGTGCGAGCAGCTCGGCCTTGGCTTCGTCCAGCTTGGTCTGCATGTCCTCTGGCTCCTGTCGCGCGCCGTTGCGTGACGTAGGGGAAAGAAGCGACGCAACGCCATGACGCGGGGTGTCCGGTCGGAGTCGACGTTATGCCGCGATGAGAGATGTCCGAGCCGATATTGGCCAATGTTGGCAGCGGGGCCGGAACGGGGTGATCAACGATCGCCCGGGCGCTGTGGCGCTCCGGGCGCTGGCCGGGGGCTTCGCTGCCCCCACGGCATATAGCGCTGATCACGGGTCAAGGCTATCGCCCCGCCCCCCCGACCCGTCATGAGCCGTATGTGTACAAAAGCAGGGCCGGAAGTTTGACAGTCTGGACAGCGACACAGGGCCACTCTTGGCAAACAGTCCCCCGCGGTGCAGGTTGGCGGTGACGACACGGCATACCGTCGACGCCCTGCACCGACGGCAGGGGCACCGTCGACAGCCCGACACCGGGAGCAGCCATGACACCGAAGATCCTGATCGTCACCGGCGATGCGGCCGAGTCCCTCGAAGTCCTCTACCCGTATCAGCGGCTGCGGGAAGAGGGGTACGAGGTCGACATCGCGGCCCCCGCCCGCAAAAAACTCCAATTCGTCGTGCACGACTTCGAGCCGGGCTTCGACACCTACACCGAAAAGCCGGGCTACACCTGGCCGGCGGACCTGGCCTTCTCTGAGGTCGAGCCCGGACAGTACGCAGCGGTGGTGATCCCGGGCGGCCGCGCCCCGGAGTACCTGCGCAACGATCCCGAGCTACGCAAGATTCTGAAGTCCTTCTTCGACGCCGACAAGCCCGTGGCGCAGATCTGCCACGGCCCGCTGCTGACGGCGGCGATCGGCAGCCTGGAGGGGCGCCGGGTCACGGCCTATCCCGCCCTGGAACTGGACATGCAGGCGGCGGGCGCGAGCTTCCAGGACGTGGAGGCGGTCGTCGACGGCACGCTGGTGTCGTCGAGGGCATGGCCGGACCACTCGGCGTGGATGCGGGAGTTCCTCACGGTGCTCCGGGCGAAGGCACCGGTGGCGTAGGGGGTGTGGCGGGGCGGCCCGGGCCCCTCGGGGTCCGGGCGGCTGCCCCGGCCGGGCCGGTTCGGGCTCCGCGGGGTGGGCTCCGCGGGGTCGGGAGCAGCCCGTCCTGAGGCGAACCGCCCCGTTACGCCGCCAGTCGTATCGCCACTTCGACCGCCTCCGCGAGGGTGTCCACCACCGGCACCCCCACCGACTCCAGGCTCGCCCTGCTGTGCGACCCCCCGGTGTACAGCACCGCGCGCGCCCCCACATGCGCCGCCGCCACCGCGTCGTCGACCGCGTCACCGATCACCACCGTGCGCTCCGGGGCCGCGAGGCCGACGAGCGCCGCGAGATGGCGCTCCATGTGCAGCGCCTTCGTGCCGCCGGACGGCCCGGTCCGCCCGTCCACGCGTATGAAGTGGCCCTCGATGCCATAGCCCCGTACGACCGGGACCAGCTCCTCGTGCCCGTACATGCTCAGCAGCGACTGGCTGCGCCCGGCCAGCCGCCACTCCTGGAGCAGCTCCTCGACGCCCTCGGTCAGCCCGCACCCGATCCGGTGCTCGCTGTAGTGCCGGTGGAAGGCCTCGTCCATGACCTCCCACTCCGCCTCCGACGGCAGCCGCCCCATGAGCCGCTCGTAGAACCGGGGAATCGGTACGCAGTACATCTCGCGGTAGCTCTCGAGCGTGATCGGCTCCAGGCCGATCTCCTCGAAGGCGGCGTTGGTCGCCCCGATGACTGCCGTGATGTCGTCGAGCAGTGTGCCGTTCCAGTCCCAGACCAGATGTGTGCTGTGCTTCCCCATGCGAAAACGGTACCGGCCGGGTCTGACAACCGGCCGCCGAGCCGCCCTTCGCAGCCTCAGCCGACGAGGTTTTGGATCTCCTGCACCCCGTACCAGAGCAGCTCGTGGTCCTCCGCCCCGTCCACCGTGAACTGCGCGTCGTCGTCGCCCTGGTCCGCCGCCCCCAGCGCGTCCGCCGCGGCCGCCACATCACCGATCGCGTCGTCCGCGTCCACGTGCACCGCCGCCGCCTTCGACAGCGGAACCGCGGTGGCGACCCGCACCTCGCCGAGCGCGCTCACGACGAGCACCCCGTCGGGATCAGCGACCGCGTCCTGGTCCCTTACGTCGACCGCGACGACCACCCGGCGCCTGACCGCGTCCGGGTCACCGGCGAGCAGCCGCAGCGAGGCGGCGGCGGCGCGGTTCAGCGCGGCGTACTCCAGTTCCTCGATGTCGTCGGAGACGTACCACTCGCGCAGTCCCGGCGTGACGGCATACGCGGTCAGCGGCCCGGGGCCGAGCTCGCCCGTCTTGTGCGCCTCTGCGAGTCCGGGGAGGGTCAGGGGGACGTAGACGCGCATGGCTGACCGCTTTCGTAGTCGGAAACGCCCTCAGGATACGTGTGAGGTCCGCCCAAGGTCCCCCTTCGGGCTGCCGCCCCCGGCCTCGCGCGCCGTCCACCGCGGACCTGCCTCGCACCGGCTCAGGACGGCCCGCGCCGGGCCCCCGTCACCCTGATAGGTGAACTGTGGCTCCCGCCCCCGCAAGGGACACCGCGCATTGCGGTCCGACCAGCCCGCCCCGTAGAAGATCACCAACGAAGTTACCGCCCGGTATCGCGCCGGGCCCGGCATATCGGGGGCGATCTGCATGAGCATGAACAGGACCCGGCCCGCAGGGCGGCAGGACCAGCGCCGTCCCGCCGCGGTGGCGGCAACCGCGATGGCACGCGCACGACGGCAGCACAAGCCGCACTACTGGTTCGCCGACCGCCTGCTCGCGGTGCTCAGCGGCCGGCGCCCGGTGCACTGGATGCTCGGGCACACCATCGGGGAGGCGTACGAACAGCTTGTGCGGCTCGCCCCGGGAGCCCCGCTGCGTCCGGCGGAGCGGGTCACACCCGTCGTAAGGCACTGCGGGGAGTACCACCCCGGCCCCGGCGTGATCGAGGCCTTCGCCAGGATCGGCTCGGGCGACCGGGTCAGCGCGATGGCCTTCCGCCTGGAACAGGGCGCGGACCAGCGCTGGCGCTGTGCCGCGGTGGAACTCGGCGGAGAACGCGTCGGCACGACCGCGGGGAACTAGCCGCCGCCCTGCGGGCCGCCCGACCGGGAGGAAGCCGCAGGCGGTCCGCTCAGCCGCCGTCCGCGCCGAGCCGGGCCCGCCTGCCCCTCCTGCACCTGCCGGGCCGTCTGGAGGAAGTCCAGGATCGTTTGGCGGATCCGCGCCACCGCGAGCCCTGGGAGCGAAACGGCCGGGGCCGGACACCGCAATCGGTGTCCGGCCCCGGCCGTTCGCAACAGGCAGGCGCAGAGAGTTACTTCTTGCGGCGGCGCCCGGCGCCCTTCTGCGCCTTGCGGCGCTCCGCCCGCGTCAGGCCGTCCCCGTCCGAAGGGGCCTGCCCGTCGTCGCTGATGAATTCGCCCTCGACGATGCCGCCCTCGCCGTCCACCTTCGGCGCCGAGAAGTGCAGCCGGTCCCGCCGCTGCGGGGCGTCGAGCCCCTTCGCGCGGATCTCCGGACGGGAGGCTCCCGCCGCAACGGCGTCCTCCTTGGCGAGCGAAGGAGCCGCGTCCTGCACCGGGACCTCCTCGACCTGCTGCTCGACCTGGACCTCCAGGTTGAACAGATAGCCGACGGACTCCTCCTTGATGCCCTCCATCATGGCGGTGAACATGTCGAAGCCCTCGCGCTGGTACTCCACGAGCGGGTCCTTCTGGGCCATCGCGCGCAGGCCGATGCCCTCCTGGAGGTAGTCCATCTCGTAGAGGTGCTCACGCCACTTGCGGTCCAGTACGGACAGCACCACGCGCCGCTCCAGCTCACGCATGATGTCCGAGCCGAGCTGCTTCTCACGCTCGTCGTACTGCTCGTGGACGTCGTCCTTGATGGACTCGGCGATGAACTCGGCCGTGATCCCGGCACGGTCGCCGGCCGCGTCCTCCAGCTCCTCGACGGTGATCTTCACCGGGTAGAGCTGCTTGAACGCGCCCCACAGCCGGTCCAGGTCCCACTCCTCTGCGAAGCCCTCGACCGTCTCCGCCTGGATGTACGCGTCGATGGTGTCGTCCATGAAGTGGCGCACCTGCTCGTGCAGGTCCTCGCCCTCCAGAACGCGGCGGCGCTCGCCGTAGATGACCTCACGCTGGCGGTTGAGCACCTCGTCGTACTTCAGGACGTTCTTGCGCGTCTCGAAGTTCTGCTGCTCCACCTGCGACTGCGCCGACGCGATCGCGCGCGTGACCATCTTGTTCTCGATCGGGACGTCGTCGGGGACGTTCGCCATCGACATCACGCGCTCGACCATCTGCGCCTTGAACAGACGCATCAGGTCGTCACCCAGGGACAGGTAGAAACGGGACTCGCCCGGGTCGCCCTGACGGCCGGAACGACCGCGCAGCTGGTTGTCGATACGCCGCGACTCGTGCCGCTCGGTGCCCAGCACATAGAGCCCGCCGATGTCGGTCACCTCGTCGTGCTCGGCCTTGACGGCCGCCTCGGCGCGCTCCAGCGCGGCGGGCAGGGCCGCGGCCCACTCCTCGACGTGCTCGACCGGGTCCAGGCCGCGCTGGCGCAGCTCTGCCTCGGCGAGGTCGTCGGGGTTGCCGCCGAGCTTGATGTCCGTGCCACGGCCGGCCATGTTCGTCGCGACCGTGACCGCGCCCTTGCGCCCGGCCTGGGCGACGATCGTCGCCTCCCGGTCGTGCTGCTTGGCGTTGAGGACCTCGTGCTGAATGCCGCGCTTGTTGAGCTGCTGCGAGAGGTACTCGGACTTCTCGACCGAGGTCGTGCCGACCAGGATCGGCTGGCCCTTCTCGTGCTTCTCGGCGATGTCGTCGACGACTGCGGCGAACTTGGCGACCTCGGTCCGGTAGATCAGGTCGGACTGGTCCATGCGGACCATCGGCATGTTCGTCGGGATCGGCACGACGCCCAGCTTGTAGATCTGGTGGAACTCGGCGGCCTCGGTCATGGCCGTACCGGTCATGCCGGAGAGCTTGCCGTAGAGGCGGAAGAAGTTCTGCAGGGTGATCGTGGCAAGGGTCTGGTTCTCGTCCTTGATGTCCACCCCTTCCTTCGCCTCGATCGCCTGGTGCATGCCCTCGTTGTAGCGGCGGCCAGCGAGGATACGGCCGGTGTGCTCGTCGACGATCATGACTTCGCCGTCGATGACGACGTAGTCCTTGTCCTTCTTGAACAGTTCCTTGGCCTTGATGGCGTTGTTCAGATAACCGACGAGCGGGGTGTTCACCGACTCGTAGAGGTTGTCGATGCCCAGCCAGTCCTCGACCTTGGCGACACCCGGTTCATGGATGGCGACTGTCCGCTTCTTCTCGTCGACCTCGTAGTCGCCGGTCTCCTCGATGCCCTTGAGGGGGTTGCCCGCCTCGCCCTTGGCCAGGCGGGTCACCAGCTTGGCGAAGTCGCCGTACCACTTGGTGGCCTGGTCGGCCGGGCCGGAGATGATCAGCGGCGTACGAGCCTCGTCGACGAGGATCGAGTCGACCTCGTCGACGATGGCGTAGTTGTGGCCGCGCTGGACGAGCTCGTCCTTGGACCACGCCATGTTGTCGCGGAGGTAGTCGAAGCCGAACTCGTTGTTCGTTCCGTACGTAATGTCGCAGTTGTACTGTTCGCGGCGCTGAGCCGGCGTCATGTTGGCGAGGATGCAGCCGACATCCAGGCCCAGGAACTTGTGAACCCGGCCCATCATCTCGGAGTCACGCTCGGCCAGGTAGTCGTTCACCGTGATCAGGTGGACGCCCTTGCCCGAGAGCGCATTGAGGTAGGCGGGGAGCGTGCCGACGAGGGTCTTGCCCTCACCGGTCTTCATCTCGGCGACATACCCGAGGTGCAGCGCGGCGCCGCCCATCATCTGTACGTCGTAATGGCGCTGACCGAGGACGCGCTTGGCGGCCTCACGGACGGTCGCGAACGCCTCGGGGAGCAGGTCGTCCAGGCTCTCACCGTCGGCGAACCGCTCCTTGTACTCATCGGTGAGCGCCCGCAACTCGGCGTCGGAGAGGTTGACGAAGTCCTCTTCGATGGAGTTGACCTGGTCCGCGATGCGGTGCAGTTTGCGCAGGATCTTGCCTTCGCCTGCACGCATGAGCTTGTTGAAGACGGACACTGAGGTTGGTCTCCTTGCCGATCGGGCCTGGCACTGGGTCTTGTTATGGACACTGGCGCGGGCACGGCAGGTGGGCCCCACCGCAACGGCCATCGTAAGCGAGGACCCGGCCGGGTCGGGAGGTCCGCCGTCAGCCAGGCCTGCTGTCACCCTCAGAGAGAACGCACGGGACGCACGGAAGGTGCCGGTGAGGTACGAAAAGTGCTCGCATCCCTACGCGGACATGACCAGAATCCGTTCATGGAGCCCATCACCCTCACCACGGAACGCCTGCTGCTGCGCACCTTCACGAGCGACGACACGGACGCGGTCTATCAGGCGTGCCAGGATCCCGACATCCAGCGGTGGACGACGGTCCCTTCGCCCTACGAGCGCCGGCATGCGGCCGAATTCACCGGACAGATGGTCCCGGAGGGCTGGCGCTCCGGGACGATGTGCACCTTCGCGGTGCTGCCGCGCGCGGGCGGTGCGCTGATGGCATCGGTCGCGGTCAGCCTGCGGACTATCTCGGGCACCTGGGAGATCGGCTTCTGGACGGACAAGGAGCACCGGGGGCGCGGGATCATGGCGGAGACCGTGGGAGCCGTGGCGCACTGGGCCTTCACCAGGCTCGGGGCGACGCGCCTGGAGTGGCGGGCGGAGGTCGGCAACGAGGGCTCGCGGGCCGTCGCCGAGAAGGCGGGCTTCATGATCGAGGGGTCGCTGCGGGCGGCGCTGCTGAACAAGGACACGCTCAGGGATGTGTGGGTGGGGGCGCTGCTCCCGTCGGACCTGGGGCTGTCGAGCACCCATCCGTATCTGCCGCCGCGGGGCTGACGCCGGGGGGAGACGGCATGCCGGGTGGCGGCCGGCGGGGTGCGGCGGCATGCCGGGTGCGGCGGCCGGGACCTGCGGCCCGGACCGATTGTCAGTGCCGCCGTCTAGGGTGCGGACCATGACCAGTGTGCTGCCGCCCACCGCCGAACTGTCCGCCGACGAAGCCCGCCGCATAGCCCTGCGCGCCCAAGGGTTCCTGGGCGCGCCCGACCGGCGCGGCGGGGTGCGGGGTGTGCTGCGTCACCTCGGCGCCGTCCAGCTGGACACGATCTCGGTACTGGCGCGCTCGCACGAGCTGATTCCGTACGCCCGCCTTGGCGCGGTGGGCCGCAAGACGGTCGAGGACGCGTACTGGACCGAGGGCCACAGCTTCGAGTACTGGTCGCACGCCGCCTGCATTCTGCCCGTCGAGGAGTGGCCCCACTTCGCCTTCCGCCGCCGCAGCTACCGCGCCCGCCCCTGGGGCCATGACCTTCCGGACGGCGCCTACGACACGGTGATCAAGCAGCTGCGCGCCGAAGGCCCGCTCACCGCGACGGAGTTGGGCGGCGCGAAGAACGGCGGCGAGTGGTGGGACTGGTCGGCGTCGAAGGTCGCCGTCGAGCGTGCGCTGATGTACGGCGAGGTGGTGTGCACCGAGCGGCGCAGCTGGAAGCGGGTCTACGACCTCGCCGAGCGGGCCATCCCCGATGATCTTCTCCACGACGAGCTGGACGACACGGAGTGCCTGCGCCGGCTCGTCCGGCTCGCAGGTGAGTCGCTCGGTGTCGGCACCCGCGCGGACATCGCGGACTACCACCGCCTCAAGGGCGAGCAGTTCGACGCCGTGGTGGCGGACTCGGGGCTGGTCCCGGTCACGGTCGAGGGCTGGTCCAAGCCCGCCTGGGCGGACCCGCAGGCGCTCGCCTCCGAGGCGCGCGGCCGGCATCGTACGACCCTGCTCTCACCGTTCGACTCTCTCATCTGGGAACGGGCACGCGCCGAGCGGATCTTCGGCTTCACCCACCGCCTCGAGGCGTATGTCCCCAAGCCGAAGCGGGTGTACGGCTACTTCGCGATGCCGTTGCTGTCGGGCGGAAAGCTGCTGGGGCGCGTCGACCCGGCCCGCGAGGGCACGACGCTGGTGGCACGCCAGGTGTCGCTGGACAGCGCGAAGGCGGTGGCACCCATGGCTCAGGCGCTGCGCGAGGCCGCTCAGTGGGTCGGCTGCGATGCGGTACGCATCGAACGGGTCGACCGTGCCGAGCTGACCGCGGACCTGGTCAAGGCTGTCTCGTGAGCACCACCGGTGATCACTAACCGGCTATCAGTACCGGGTGGTCACTACCGGGTGATCACTACCGAATCTCGAGGATCTTCTCCCGCATCGCGTAGACCACGGCCTCCATCCTGGAGTGCAGCTGCAGCTTCTCCAGGATGTTGCGGACGTGGTTCTTCACCGTGTTCTCGGAGATGAACAACTCCTTGGCGATATCCCGGTTGTTCATCCCTGTAGCGACCAGCTTGAGCACTTCCAGCTCCCGCTCGGTCAGCCGGGGCGCGGGCACCAGCCTGCGCTCGTCGGTGCGCTGGATCATCGACTTGAACTCGGTCAGCAGCTTGGACGCCATGGACGGGCTGATCTGCGACTGCCCGTCGGCCACCGCGCGGATCGCCGTGGCCACCTCGTCGGTGGAGATCTCCTTGAGGAGATAGCCGGTGGCGCCCGCCTTGATCGCGTCGTAGAGGTCGGCCTCCTCGTCGCTGATCGTCAGCATGATGATCTTCGCGCTGGGAGCCACCTCCTTGATGGACGTACAGGCTTCGATGCCGCCGCGCTTGGGCATCCGCACATCCATCAGCACGATGTCGGGCAGGAGGTCAGCGGCCTTGTCGACCGCCTCGGCGCCGTCGCCCGCCTCGCCCACGACCTGGATGTCCTCCTCCTGCGCGAGGACGATCTCCAGCCCTCGCCGGAACAGGGCGTGATCGTCCACCACAAGAACCCGGATGGGCTCCTTGCGGGAACCACCGTGGTCCGCGCCGCCTTCGGCGACTGTGGAGCCGGCGTCACCCGCGTCGCCCGAGTCGTCATGAACCGGCCCGAAGCTGTCCGCCATCGTTCCTCCCCCTGAAGGCCGCGGCCTGAAGATCATGTCTGGTCCGCCAACGTCATTACGGAGTGCATCGGTTGGCCTGGGACGCCATGCTTTCATGCCCGGACGACAGAGCGGTGATCCTGTGGTCGCACGGTGGTGCCCCTGGGGGCGCACGTTGCACTCCAGGGGCACCACCGACCTGCCTGGCGGCACTCAGCCGCCGAGCGCACCTCCGGCACCGCCGGCCTCGGATCCGGCCAGCGGGTCGGTCTCCAGGTGGATGACGCCATAGTCGTAGGCGTGCCGTCGGTAGACGACACTGGGCTGCTTCGTCTCGGAGTCGACGAAGAGGTAGAAGTCGTGCCCGACCAGTTCCATCTCGTAGAGAGCCTGGTCGAGCGTCATCGGTGCTGCGGTGTGGACCTTCTCGCGCACCACTAGCGGTCCCTCGCCCTGGATTTCGAGCGAGCCGATCCTGGTGGTGGGAATGGATGGGGGCGTCTCTTCGCCGAGGGGCCGGCCATTGGCGTTCAACTCGGCGACGCCGGGGACGACGTCGGCCACCTCGGAGGCCGAAATCCGGCCGTTTCCACGGCGGTTGTGGCGCTTCTCGTGCTGCTTGCGCAGCCGGGCCTCCAGCTTGCCGGTGGCGAGGTCGAGCGCTGCGTACGGGTCGCCGGCTGCGGCCTCCGCCCGGATCACCGGGCCTCGGGAGTGCAGAGTGATCTCCACACGGTCGGAACGGTCGGCCTGCCGCGGGTTGTGCTCCTTGGACACCTCGACGTCGAGGCTGATCACCTTGCCGTCGAGCTTCTGGATCTTCTCCAGCTTCAGCTTCTCGGCCACGTGCTTGCGGAACCGCTCGGGCACCTCGGTCTTGCGGCCCTTGACGACGATGTCCACGCAGAACTCCGTTCCCGGATAGCTCCGTCCGCTCGCTGGCTGCGGAGCCTCTCCCTCTTGCACCAGACTCCGGTGATCACCGAAGTCTCGGACTTGGCGACTTTCACCTCCTCCTCCCCAGTCGACAAGATCCCAACCCCACCCACTTTCGAGGTATTGGCTTCCTCGAATCCCTGGCCCGAAGCGCGGCCCATCATTCGGTGCGGTACGGCAATCGCCATCGCCATTCCTCACAACTGAACATAGCTCGCTCGGACGGGTGTCGGCACCCGCTACCAGCGCGTACCTCTATTCAGGAGCTTTTCGTCTCTCACTACCTGCAACGATGCAAGTTCTCGGTCAGTTCCGGTTTTTTCCGAAAGACAGCGGTGGGACTGCGACCACCGCCGCGCTCAGCTGCAGAAGTCCTGGAAATCGCATCCTGGAGGCCGCCCGCAGCGCCCGCGCCGCTTCGGTCAGCGATGCCCCGGTGGTCATGAGGTCGTCCACCAGGACCACCCTGCCGCCCTCCAGAAGCCTTCCGCCTCCGGCGGCGACCATCAGGGCCCCCGCCAGATTCTCCACCCGCATACGGGCCGTGAGACCCGACTGGTCGGCCACTTCCCGCCGCTGCCGCAGCACGGGGAGCACCCCGGCCTCCGTCCCCGTCCGCCGCAGCTCGCCCGCGGCGGCCAGCGCCATCCGCCGCGCCGCGTCGTGCCCCCGCGCCCGGACCGCACGCCGCGCCGACGGCACCGGTACGAGCAGCAGGGGACCAGTCCCCCGATCGGCCGACGGCACCGCGCCCCGCACCGCCCCGGCGAGCGCGACACCCAGCGGCCGGGCCAGCCCCAGCGCGCCCCGCTCCTTGTGCGCCAGCAGCACGGCACGCACGGCATCGGCATACGGAGCGGCGGCGTGCACCGCCGGCAGGCCGGCGGGCTCGGGCACAGGCCTCGCCCTGCGCGCCGCGGTGCCGTACAACGCCCGGGCGCACTCCTCGCACAGCGGCGTACGAGGAGTACCGCAGCCGCCGCAGGCGACCGGCAGCACCAGACCGGAGATCTCCCGCCACCAGCCCCGCATGGCAACCACTGTGCCCACGGCTGAAGCGCCGTGCCACCCCTGTGGACAAACTCCTCCGGGACAGCCCCGGCAGGCCGTCCACAGGCCCGCCCGGGCCTCTCAGAGGCCCTTTCCGCCCGCTGAGGCCCGTCCCGACGCCGTCTTTCGCCCGGCTACCCCGGGTAGACCGGCGACGAGCCCTTCTTGACGAGCGTCTGCCAGTTCGCGCCCGGCGGCAGCTTCACGATGCCGTCGTCCTCGGAGTACGCCACCAGCGGGCTGCTCTCGTCGTCGGACGCGGCGACCGCCTTCACGCGGTTCAGACCCGGCAGCACGCTCGTGTCCGAACTCGAGCCGTCCGTCTGCATGTACCGCACCTGCTGGACTCCGCCGGACTCCTTGCCGACCACCACGAGCCTGCTGGGCCCAGCCCAGGAAACGGCCGTGACCGTCTCCATCTGTGGTGCGGCGGGCCGCAGTTCCGCGACGGAGACCACCGGATTGGCCGTGGGGCCGTGGCGCTCCACACGCCCGATCTTCAGCGTGGTCCTGCCGTCCTTGGTCAGCAGCAGCGCGATGCGCACACCGTCGGCCGAGACCCTGACCGCCTCGATCCGTGCGCCGTCCAGCCCCGGGATGATCTTGACGTTCTGCGGAGCACCCGCGCCGCGCGCCAGACGCATGAGCGCCGGATGACGAGGATCGCGGTCGGCGACCCACAGATCGTTCCGGCCGTCCCAGCTGGGCGCCGAAAGACGGTTCGCGGGGCTGTCGCCGTGGCTCCGGACCAGCGGCTGGCCCAGCTCGCTGTCTCCCATGAGGGACGACACGTACAGGCTGCTGTAGTCCTTCGAGACGGCCGCCGCGGTGCGCTCGTCGCGAGCCACACCGACCAGGCTCATCTGCAGGCGGCCGTTGCCGAACGGGCCGAGCACATTCTCCGGCTCGCTTATGTCCTTGGCGGCGCCCGACAGCAGCGCCAGCTGGTTCTTGCTGTCGACGAAGTACTGGTTCATCGACTGGCCCGAGACATGGTCCCGTGCGTACCCCTCGGCCTGGCTGCTGTTGACCACGCACAGCTGCGAGCCGTCCGCACGCTGCAGCTCCACCTGCTCGACCCTGGTGGACGTCAGATCCTTCAGGGTGAACAGGATCTGCGCCGCCATCCTCGAACACTGCAGGCGGCCCACATTGGACGCCTTCTCGTTGAGTGGCACCTTCAGCGCGTTCCGGTCGTCGAACGCCAGCGACTTGGTGCCCTTCTTCAGCGTCGTACCGGTCGGGAAGGGCGACTCGACCACAGGCTTCAGCCAGTTCGTCGGACCGTCGAGCAGCGCCTTGACCGACTGCGTGACCGGGTCCATCCGGGTCACCGGATCGAGCCGCTGGCGGATGTAGACCGGGTCGGCCACCGGCGTGGAGGCCTGCCCCGAGGCGAAGTAGTACTTGTTGACCGAGATGTAGTTGCGCCGGAAGTCGGACGCGCCGAGCACCAGCCCCGGCGGCAGACTGTCGATCCGCCACTCCTTGCCTTCCGGGCCGGTCTGCAGGGACAGGTGAATCGTCCGGCTGTACGGCGTGGGAGAAACCGCCTGATAGGCATGCTGCGGGTCCACGGTGGCTATCTGCGTGCCCAAGAGCGGATAGTCGACGCCCGGGTTGTCCCGGCCACCGGTGATGGCCTGCCCGTAGCCGGGCGCGGCGGACAGCACCGTGGTGCCCGCGTCCGGCCGCCACTTTTTGCTGGTCTCCGGCATCAGATACGTCCGGGCGATGGCGAAGTCCGTGTCGTCGCTGGTCATCGCCTCCAGGAAGCCCGTGACGACCTCGATCGGACTGGCGCCCTTCCGCGGCGGCACCGCGTACACGCGCACCTGCGAATCCGCACGCTGGGACGCCTTCACCGCATGGATGTCACCGCTGTCGGGCATCGAGGCGCACCCCGCCAGCAGCACACCGCTGCAGCCGAGCAGAACGGAAGCCTTGAGCGCGCCTCGGCGGCTGTCGCGTCGGGGGTCAGCGCCCACGAGTCGTGTCCTCCCGGTCCGAAGAAACCTGTGCTGCCGCGTCGCCACGCCGCTCCCCCGCCGGTCGTGCCACCACCCGCGCACCGTTGCCCGGCAGCGCCGCCGGGTCCACACCTGCCGGGGCCGAAGGGGGCGGCACCGGAGCACGCGGGGGCACGGGCAGGGCCGAGCGGTCGGTCACAGGCTGCGTGGGCACGGCCGACAGCCGGTGCCCGTTCGTCTGCGGGGCAGTGGAATCGCCGCGCTCGCGGTTCTGCCGCGAATCCTCCGGCTCCAGGGGTATCGGCGAACCCCGCAGCGGCTCGTCCGCCGTACGCGGCAGGGTCAGCCGGAACTGCGAGCCCCCACCGGGCTCGCCCCACGCCTGCAGCCAGCCGCCGTGCAGCCGGGCGTCCTCGACGGCGATGGACAGACCGAGGCCTGTGCCGCCCGTCGTACGGGCCCGCGCCGGATCGGCTCGCCAGAAGCGGTTGAAGACCCGGGTCGCCTCCCCCGGCTTCAGCCCCACTCCGTAGTCGCGCACGGCGACCGCCACGGCCCCGCCTGCGACGGCCATCCGCACCACCACGTCCCGGCCCTCCCCGTGCTCCACGGCGTTGACGACCAGGTTGCGCAGCACGCGCTCCACACGCCGGGCATCGGCCTCGGCGACCACCGGCTGCTCGTCGCCGATCACGCGTATCCGGGTGCCCTTGCGCTCGGCCAGAGGCTCTGCGCCGCCGATCACCCGCCGTACCACCTCGCGCAGATCTATCGGCTCCGCCTCCAGCGCCGCCGCACCCGCGTCGAAGCGGCTGATCTCCAGCAGATCGGAGAGCAGCGACTCGAAACGGTCGAGCTGATCCCCGAGAAGCTCCGCCGAACGCGCCGTCACCGGATCGAAGTCGGCCCGCGCCTCATGAATGACATCGGCCGCCATCCGTACGGTCGTCAGAGGCGTACGCAGCTCGTGCGACACATCCGACACGAAGCGGCGCTGCATCCGGGACAGCTCCTCCAGCTGCTGGATCTTGAGCTGGAGGTTCTGCGCCATCTTGTTGAACGCCTCGCCCAGGCGGGCGATGTCGTCCTCGCCCGTGACCTTCATCCGCTCCTGAAGGCGGCCGGCGGAAAGCCGCTCGGCGATCCCCGCGGCCATCCGCACAGGCGTCACGATCTGCCGCACCACCAGCCAGGCGATGGCTCCCAGCAGGACGACGACGAACAGCCCAGCCGTGGCGAGGGTTCCTCTGACGAGGTTGAGCGACTGCTCCTCCTGCGCCAGCGGGAAGAGGTAGTACAGCTCGTACGGATTGCCCTCGATGTCGTTGAGTCGCGTACCGACGACCAGCCCGGGCTCGGGCTCGTGCTCGTTGTTGTACTTGATCTGCATGTACGTCTCGTACGTACCGGTCCCCTGGTCGACCGCGTTCCGCAGGTCTTCGGGAATGCTCTCGAAGGCCACGCTCCCCGAGGTCCGCGGCCCGCGGCCCGCGTCCTCGGAGTCGGCGCTGAGCGCCACCACGTGGAACGCGCCCTGCCCGCCGCTGGAGAGCTGCTGCACCAGATCGGACCGCCAGGAGCTCCCCGCGGTCCTGCCGTCCGCGGCGGCGCCGTTGCGCCCGCTTCCCGGACCGTTGAGCAGGTTCGCCTTCTCGCGCGCCACGGCGAAGCCGCCGGCCGCCTGGCTCTGGGCAGCCTTGTCCTTGGCGTCCAGCAGGCCGTTGCGCACCTGGCCGATGACGACGAAGCCCAGCAGCACCACCACGCCGAGCGACATCAGCAGCGTGCTCGCCACCACCCTGAGCTGGATGTTCCGCCGCCACAGCCGCACAGCGGGCAGTAGCGGACGGCGCACCCAGCGCATCAAGAGCCGAAGAACGGGGCCCCCCGGCGCGCTGCCCGAGGGCAGCCGTCCCCCCTGGAGCAGACGGCCGAATCGCGAGGGCTCATTCCCCGGTCCGGCAGCCCGCCCCGTACGGACTCCCGGCTCACCGGGCTTCGGAGCAACGCTGCCTCGGGACATGTCAGCTCGGCCCGGCCTTGTAACCGACACCACGGACGGTCACGACGATCTCCGGACGCTCGGGGTCCTTCTCGACCTTGGAGCGCAACCTCTGTACGTGCACATTGACCAGCCTGGTGTCGGCGGCATGGCGATAGCCCCACACCTGCTCCAGCAGCACCTCGCGGGTGAACACCTGCCACGGCTTGCGTGCGAGTGCCACCAGCAGATCGAACTCGAGCGGAGTCAGGGCGATCGACTGCCCCTCCCGCTTCACGGAGTGTCCGGCCACATCGATGACCAGATCCCCGATCGTCAGCTGCTCCGGCGCAGGCTCCTCCGACCTCCTCAGACGCGCCCGGATCCGGGCGACCAGCTCCTTCGGCTTGAACGGTTTGACGATGTAGTCATCGGCCCCGGATTCCAGGCCCACCACCACATCCACGGTGTCGCTCTTGGCCGTGAGCATCACGATCGGCACGCCGGACTCTGCCCTGATCAGCCTGCACACCTCGATGCCGTCCCGTCCGGGCAGCATGAGATCCAGCAGTACAAGATCGGGTTTGGCCTCACGGAAAGCGGCCAGTGCCTTGTCACCGTCCGCTACGAACGACGGCTCGAAACCTTCACCACGCAGCACAATCCCGAGCATCTCGGCCAGTGCGGTGTCGTCGTCGACGACAAGGACTCGTCCCTTCATAATCGACATCATCCCATTAGCTAATCGTTACCTGGCGTGACCTGGCCCACAGCTCCGCAATTCCGCCCCCGGTGACCGGGGACAATGTTCCCTGCTCGGTGACGATCGCCGTCACCAGATCCGGCGGTGTGACATCAAACGCCGGGTTGTACGCCTGGGTTCCCAGCGGCGCGACCGACAGCCCACCACCGACTCCCCCAGCCACCGCGATCTGCGGCGCTGTGACCTCGGTCACCTCCTGCCCAGGTCGTTGCTCCACCTCTATCGAGGCTCCGTCCGGTGTGTTCCGATCGATCGTCGTCGTCGGCGCGACCACGATGAAGGGCACATGGTGGTACTTCGCCAGCACCGCCAGCGGATAGCTCCCCACCTTGTTCGCCACCGACCCGTCGGCGGCGATCCTGTCGGCCCCGATCAATACCGCATCAACCTCCCCCGCCGCGAACAGCGACCCCGCGGCATTGTCCGTGAGCAATGTGTACGGCATTCCGGTCCGCGCCGCCTCATAGGCGGTCAGCCGGGCCCCCTGCAGCAGCGGTCGCGTCTCGTCGACCCACAGCCTCCGCAGCCGTCCCGCGCGGTGCGCCCCGAGCGCCACGGCGAACGCGGTGCCCTCCCCGCCGGAGACCAGCGCCCCGGTGTTGCAGTGGGTCAGGATCCGGTGACCGCCGCCCGGCAGCAGCTCGTCGAGCAGCACCAGGCCATGCTCAGCCATCCGGCCACTGGCCTCGGCATCCTCCTGATGGAGCGCCTTGGCAGTGGAGAGCGCCGCGTGCGCGGCCTGCTCGGCATCCGCCCCCTTGTCCGCCGCCGTGCGGTACGCGGCCACCGCACGCCGTACGCCGTACCCCAGGTTCACCGCGGTGGGCCGCGCCCGTTCCAGCAGCTCGGCCGACTCTTCCACGTCGTAGCCCCGCACGGCCGCGAGGGCCACCCCATAGGCCCCGGCGATGCCCAGCAGCGGCGCCCCGCGCACGGCGAGCGTCTGGATCGCCTGCACCAGGGCCGGCACATCGGTACAGACGAGCTCGACCTCGTCGGCGGGCAGCCGGGTCTGGTCGAGCAGTACCAGTACAGGCCCTTCCGGCGGCTCGTCCCACCGCAGCGCCGGAAGCGGGGGCGGCTCGGTACCAGCCGGGTTTTGTACGTACTGATCAGCCATCCGCCCAGTCTGCCCGGTGAGCCACCGACAATGAAGGTGCGCAGGAGATACGGGCCCCCGCCCACCCGCGGGCGGCGCGTGGCACGATGGCCACCAACCTGCCGTCCCGCCAAGGGGACAGGCACCGTGAACGCACCGGCTCGGCGAGCCGGTCCCGCGACCAATCCATGAGGTGGACGACCGTGAACGACACTCCGGGCTGGGCCTCGCCCGGATCTGCTCCCTCCGACGGCCAGGACGCCGGCGTTCCGCGGCCTGCCGAGCCTGCCGGAGAGAGCAGCCCCGCCTCGAAGTGGTCCACCGAGCAGCCGCCTCCGGGCCGGTGGTCCGCGCCGACCCCCCCGGGGGCCGACCGCATCCCCGTACCCCCGCCCGCCCCGGGCTGGGGCGGACAGCCGCGCGGCAGCTGGGGAAGGCCACCGGCTGCGGCCAAGCCCGGTGTCATCCCGCTGCGCCCCCTGGGGGTCGGTGAGATCCTCGACGGCGCTGTTTCCACACTGCGCGCCCACTGGCGCACGGTGCTGGGCATCACGATCACCGTCTCGGTGGTCTCCCAGATCTGCAACATCCTCGTCGAGCGCTACCTGCTGCCCGACCCGCCCGAGGTCAACCCGGACGCAACGCCCTCGGAGGCCCTGAGGCAGTCCGTGGACTCGCTCCAGACCAGTCTGCTCGCCATGGGCCCGGCGCTGATCATCACCATGATCGCGACCCTGTTCACCACGGCACTTCTCACCATAGTGATCAGCCGCTCCGTGCTCGGCCGCCCGGTGACGCTGTCCGAGGCCTGGCAGGAGGCACGGCCCCGGATTCCTCAACTGCTGGGCCTGACCCTGCTGTTGCCCCTGGTGGGTGCCGCAATCATGACTGTGGCGATTCTGCCCGGACTGCTGCTCGGGGGCGGAGGCGGAATCGCGCTCGCCGTGTTCGCAGGCCTCGGGGCCTGCGGGGTCGTCCTCTGGCTGATGATCCGGTTCGCCCTCGCTTCTCCCGCGCTGATGCTGGAGCGGCAGGGTGTCATCGCCTCCCTGCGCCGCTCGGCCAAACTGGTCCAGGGCGCCTGGTCGCGGACCTTCGGCATCGTCGTACTCACGCTGCTGCTGACGCTGCTGGTTTCGATGATCATCGCTGTGCCGTTCACGGTGATCGCGTTCGCGGTGGACGGCAGCGGGTTCAGCGACCTCTTCGCCGGAAACAGCCCCGACTTCGGATGGCCGTTCCTGATCATCACCGGCATCGGCTCGGTGATCGCGTCCTCCATCACCTACCCGATCTCCGCCGGAGTGACGGTCCTTCTCTACGTCGACCAGCGCATCCGCCGCGAAGCTCTCGACCTGGAACTCGCACGGGCCGCAGGCGTCCCCGGCTACGGCTCCGAGCCGTCGGGCCACAACGCCTCCAGGAGCTGATGCGGTGTCCACCACGGGGGGCGTGATGACGGCGCGGCTACTGATCCGGGCGAGCGACGACGTACCGGTGGACACTCCGCGCATCCCCGCACGGGAGGCGGCGGAGCGGGAACTGTCCAAGCCGATGTACCACGAGAACGACCCGAGCCTGCTCCAGCGCGCCCTCGACCGCTTCTGGGACTGGGTCGGCGGTCTCTTCGACTCCGCCTCCGGCGCCACTCCCGGCGGCCCGCTCGGACTCCTCGTGGTCGCCCTGGTCGTGGTCGGCCTGATCGCCGCCCTCTGGTGGCGTCTGGGCACGCCCCGGCGTACCCCCGGCTCCGCGGACTCCCTCTTCGACGACAGACCACGCAGCGCGTCCGAACACCGCACAGCCGCCGGGGCCCACGCAGCCGCCGGGCGCTGGAACCAGGCCGTCCAGGAACGCATGCGGGCCATCGTCCGCTCCCTGGAGGAGCGAACCCTCCTCGACCCACGCCCCGGCCGCACCGCGGACGAGGCCGCCGCCGAGGCCGGACGTTCCCTCCCCGCCCAGTCCGACGGACTGGGCGCCGCCGCCAGAGAGTTCGACGACGTCACATACGGCGGCCGGACCGCCGACCGGCTGGCATATCTGCGTCTGCGTGATCTCGACCTCGAACTGGAGCGCACAAAGCCCCAACTGAGCGGCGCGGCCCAGGGAGCAGCCGAATGACCGCGGCTTCCGTCAGCTCCACCTCCATGGCCCCGACGAAGCGCCAGGTGTGGTCCCGAACTCGAGGCCTGCTGCTCGCACTTGTCATCCTCGTCGCAGCCGGGATCGCCATGGCCGCTCTGCGCTCCGGGGACCAGCACGGCCGTCTCGACCCTCGCTCCGCCGACCGCTACGGCAGCCGCGCCGTCGCCGAACTCCTCAAGGACCGCGACGTCTCCACCCGCGTGGTCACCACCCTCGACGAGGCGGCCACTGCCGGCGGACCCGACACCACTCTTCTCGTGACCGTCCCCGACCTGCTGACGGAACCTCAGCAAGAAACGCTCCGAGACGCGATGGCCGACTCCGGCGGGCGCACGGTTCTCCTCGCCGCCGGACCCGCGTCGCTCGGCACCCTGGCCCCCGGCGTCCACAGCGAGGCCACGGCCTCCGTCTCGGCACGCACCCCCCAGTGCTCCCTCCCCGCTGCCCGCAGCGCGGGCAACGCCGAGCTCGGCGGTGAGCGGTACGCCACCGAGAGGCCCGGCGCCGACAGCTGCTACCCGAGCGACGGCCTGCCCACACTCCTCAGGATCGACGAAACCGGCAACGGCGACACCGTCCTGCTCGGCTCCCCCGACATCCTCTACAACCACCGCCTGGACAAGCACGGCAACGCCTCCCTCGCCCTGCAACTCCTCGGCTCCCGAAGCCATTTGGTCTGGTACCTCCCTTCGCTCGGCGACACCTCCGCCGCACAAGACAGCACCGACGGCGACACCGACAGCACGTTCCTCGATCTGATCCCCTCCGGCTGGCTCTGGGGGACACTCCAGCTCGCCGTCGCCGCCGTCCTGGCCGCGATCTGGCGCGCCCGCCGGCTGGGCCCCCTCGTCACCGAACGGCTTCCCGTCGCCATCCGCGCCTCCGAGTCCACCGAGGGCCGCGCCCGCCTCTACCGCAAGGTGAACGCCCGCGACCGCGCGGCCGCGGCCCTGCGCTCGGCCACCCGTACGCGTATCGCCCCGCTGCTCGGCGTCCCCCCTGTCGGCGCCCACTCCCCCGACGTACTGCTCCCAGCTGTCTCGGCCCATCTCCGGACCGGCGAACGAGACCTCAACGGCCTGCTGTTCGGCCCGGCTCCGGCCGACGACACCGCTCTCATCCATCTGGCTGACCAACTCGACGCCCTCGAAAGAGAGGTACGCACTTCATGAGCGCCCCGACCCCCGAGACAGCTGAGAACTCGGACCGCGCCCGCACCTCCCTGGAGGCCCTGCGCACCGAGATCGCCAAGGCCGTTGTCGGCCAGGATCCCGCTGTCACCGGACTCGTCGTGGCTCTGCTCTGCCGCGGCCATGTCCTCCTCGAAGGAGTTCCGGGCGTCGCCAAGACACTGCTGGTCCGCACCCTCGCAGCATCCCTCGAACTCGACACCAAGCGTGTCCAGTTCACTCCCGACCTGATGCCCAGCGACGTGACCGGCTCTCTTGTCTACGACGCACGCACGGCGGAGTTCTCCTTCCAGCCCGGCCCCGTCTTCACCAACCTCCTCCTCGCCGACGAGATCAACCGCACGCCGCCCAAGACGCAGTCCTCGCTCCTGGAGGCGATGGAGGAGCGCCAGGTCACCGTCGACGGCACACCCCGCCCGCTGCCCGACCCCTTCCTCGTCGCCGCGACCCAGAACCCCGTTGAGTACGAGGGCACTTACCCCCTTCCGGAAGCCCAACTGGACCGCTTCCTGCTCAAGCTCACGGTCCCGCTTCCCAGCCGCGAGGACGAGATCAACGTCCTGACCCGTCACGCGGAAGGCTTCAACCCCCGCGACCTGGAAGCTGCAGGCGTACGCCCCGTCGCCGGGCCGGCTGACCTGGAAGCCGCCAGGGCCGCCGTCGCCAAGACCTCGGTCTCCGCCGAAATCGCGGGCTATGTCGTCGATATCTGCCGCGCCACCCGTGAATCCCCCTCACTCACTCTCGGTGTGTCTCCCCGAGGCGCCACTGCGCTGCTCTCCACCGCGCGCGCATGGGCTTGGCTCACCGGCCGCGACTACGTCATCCCCGACGATGTCAAAGCCCTGGCCCTGCCCACCCTGCGCCACCGGATCCAGCTGCGGCCCGAAGCGGAAATGGAAGGAGTCACCGCCGACTCCGTCATCACCGCGATCCTCAGCCACGTCCCCGTCCCCCGCTGAGGAGCTGCCCCCATGGCCCTCACCGGACGAACCGCACTCCTCGCCGCTCTCGGCTCTCTCCCCGTGGGCATCCTGGCCCCGAGCTGGACCGGGATGCTTGCTGTGAATGCGCCTCTTTCCCTGGCAATCTTGTGCGACTACGCCCTCGCCGCGCCAGTGCGAACGCTCCGATTCACCCGAAGCGGTGATACATCAGTTCGACTGGGTGACGGCGCCGAGGTCCACCTCACGGTCACCAACCCCTCGGGTCGCCCCCTGCGCGCCCACCTCCGCGACGCCTGGCCCCCGAGCAGCTGGATCACCGGCACCGAACAGTCCGCATCACGCCACAAGTTGACCGTCCCCGCCGGCGAACGCCGCCGTATCACCACGATCCTTCGCCCCACCCGCCGCGGCGACCGCCACGCGGAGCGCGTCACCGTCCGCTCGTACGGACCACTGGGCCTGGCCGCCCGCCAGAGCAATCACCAAGTGCCCTGGACAGTGCGCGTCCTGCCGCCCTTCAGCAGCCGCAAACACCTGCCCTCCAGACTGGCCAGGCTGCGCGAGCTGGACGGCCGCACCAGCGTCCTCATCCGCGGCCAGGGCACAGAGTTCGACAGCCTTCGCGACTACGTCCCCGGCGACGACACCCGTTCCATCGACTGGCGAGCAACCGCCCGCCAGACCACCGTCGCCGTGCGCACTTGGCGTCCCGAACGCGACCGCCACATCCTCGTCGTCCTCGACACCGGCCGCACATCTGCCGGTCGAGTCGGAGATGTCCCGCGCCTCGACGCGGCCATGGATGCAGCAATGCTCCTCACCGCGCTGGCCTCACGCGCCGGCGACAGAGTGGACCTCCTGGCCTACGACCGCCGTGTCCGAGCCCAGGTCCAGGGACGCTCCGCAGGTGATCTCCTGCCCGCCCTGGTCAACGCACTTGCTCCTCTGGAACCGGAACTCGTCGAGACCGACGCCCGTGGCCTCAGCGCCGCCGCCCTGAGCTGCGCCCCGCGCCGCTCCTTGATCGTGCTGCTCACGAGCCTCGACGCCGCACCTATCGAGGAAGGACTGCTTCCGGTTCTCCCGCAGCTCACCCAACGGCACACCGTGCTCGTCGCCTCGGTCGCCGACCCTCATGTCCAGCAGATGTCCACCTCCCGAGGCACGATCGAGGCGGTGTACGACGCCGCGGCTGCCACCCAGGCTCAAGCTCAGCGCCGCCGTACGGCAGAACAGCTCCAGCGCCATGGCGTCACCGTCGTCGATGCGACCCCTGACAATCTTGCACCTGCCCTTGCCGATGCCTACCTCGCGCTGAAAGCCGCCGGTCGACTCTGACGGAGGGGTAGGCCGGCGGTATGGCACGTGAACGCAGAAAAGCCCCGCACCAGAAGGTGCGGGGCTCTCCCACAATAATTGTTCGGCGGCGTCCTACTCTCCCACAGGGTCCCCCCTGCAGTACCATCGGCGCTGAAAGGCTTAGCTTCCGGGTTCGGAATGTAACCGGGCGTTTCCCTAACGCAATGACCACCGAAACACTGTGAAGATATCGATTCCGGAATCCGCCCCGTGGCCGTGGGGGGACTCGACAGTTCGTTACTTCAGAACTGACACAGTGGACGCGAGCAACTGAGGACAAGCCCTCGGCCTATTAGTACCAGTCAGCTCCACCCCTTGCGGGGCTTCCACATCTGGCCTATCAACCCAGTCGTCTACTGGGAGCCTTAACCCCTCGAAGGGGGTGGGAGTCCTCATCTCGAAGCAGGCTTCCCGCTTAGATGCTTTCAGCGGTTATCCTTTCCGAACGTAGCCAACCAGCCATGCCCTTGGCAGGACAACTGGCACACCAGAGGTTCGTCCGTCCCGGTCCTCTCGTACTAGGGACAGCCCTTCTCAAGACTCCTACGCGCACAGCGGATAGGGACCGAACTGTCTCACGACGTTCTAAACCCAGCTCGCGTACCGCTTTAATGGGCGAACAGCCCAACCCTTGGGACCGACTCCAGCCCCAGGATGCGACGAGCCGACATCGAGGTGCCAAACCATCCCGTCGATATGGACTCTTGGGGAAGATCAGCCTGTTATCCCCGGGGTACCTTTTATCCGTTGAGCGACGGCGCTTCCACAAGCCACCGCCGGATCACTAGTCCCGACTTTCGTCCCTGCTCGACCCGTCGGTCTCACAGTCAAGCTCCCTTGTGCACTTACACTCAACACCTGATTGCCAACCAGGCTGAGGGAACCTTTGGGCGCCTCCGTTACTCTTTGGGAGGCAACCGCCCCAGTTAAACTACCCATCAGACACTGTCCCTGATCCGGATCACGGACCCAGGTTAGACATCCAGCACGACCAGAGTGGTATTTCAACGACGACTCCACCTGAACTGGCGTCCAAGCTTCACAGTCTCCCACCTATCCTACACAAGCCGAACCGAACACCAATATCAAACTGTAGTAAAGGTCCCGGGGTCTTTCCGTCCTGCTGCGCGAAACGAGCATCTTTACTCGTAGTGCAATTTCACCGGGCCTATGGTTGAGACAGTCGAGAAGTCGTTACGCCATTCGTGCAGGTCGGAACTTACCCGACAAGGAATTTCGCTACCTTAGGATGGTTATAGTTACCACCGCCGTTTACTGGCGCTTAAGTTCTCAGCTTCGCCACACCGAAATGTGACTAACCGGTCCCCTTAACGTTCCAGCACCGGGCAGGCGTCAGTCCGTATACATCGCCTTACGGCTTCGCACGGACCTGTGTTTTTAGTAAACAGTCGCTTCTCGCTGGTCTCTGCGGCCACCCCCAGCTCAAGGAGCAAGTCCTCTCACCGGTGATGGCCCCCCTTCTCCCGAAGTTACGGGGGCATTTTGCCGAGTTCCTTAACCATAGTTCACCCGAACGCCTCGGTATTCTCTACCTGACCACCTGAGTCGGTTTAGGGTACGGGCCGCCATGAAACTCGCTAGAGGCTTTTCTCGACAGCATAGGATCATCCACTTCACCACAATCGGCTCGGCATCAGGTCTCAGCCTTAATGTGTGACGGATTTGCCTATCACACGGCCTACACCCTTACCCCGGGACAACCACCGCCCGGGCTGGACTACCTTCCTGCGTCACCCCATCGCTTACCTACTACCACCTTGGGCCGGCGGCTCCACCACTTCCCTTTGCCCGAAGGCTCCAGGACGGCTTCACGGCCTTAGCATTAATGGGTTCAGTACTGGGCGTTTCAAAGCGGGTACCGGAATATCAACCGGTTGTCCATCGACTACGCCTGTCGGCCTCGCCTTAGGTCCCGACTTACCCTGGGCAGATCAGCTTGACCCAGGAACCCTTAGTCAATCGGCGCACACGTTTCTCACGTGTGTATCGCTACTCATGCCTGCATTCTCACTCGTGTACCGTCCACCACTCGCTTACGCGGCGGCTTCACCCGGCACACGACGCTCCCCTACCCATCCCAGCGGGCGTTGGCCCTCATGCTGGAATGACACGACTTCGGCGGTACGCTTGAGCCCCGCTACATTGTCGGCGCGGAATCACTTGACCAGTGAGCTATTACGCACTCTTTCAAGGGTGGCTGCTTCTAAGCCAACCTCCTGGTTGTCTCTGCGACTCCACATCCTTTCCCACTTAGCGTACGCTTAGGGGCCTTAGTCGATGCTCTGGGCTGTTTCCCTCTCGACCATGGAGCTTATCCCCCACAGTCTCACTGCCGCGCTCTCACTTACCGGCATTCGGAGTTTGGCTAAGGTCAGTAACCCGGTAGGGCCCATCGCCTATCCAGTGCTCTACCTCCGGCAAGAAACACACGACGCTGCACCTAAATGCATTTCGGGGAGAACCAGCTATCACGGAGTTTGATTGGCCTTTCACCCCTAACCACAGGTCATCCCCCAGGTTTTCAACCCTGGTGGGTTCGGTCCTCCACGAAGTCTTACCTCCGCTTCAACCTGCCCATGGCTAGATCACTCCGCTTCGGGTCTTGAGCGCGCTACTAAACCGCCCTGTTCGGACTCGCTTTCGCTACGGCTTCCCCACACGGGTTAACCTCGCAACACACCGCAAACTCGCAGGCTCATTCTTCAAAAGGCACGCAGTCACGACTGTTGCTCCGAAGAACAACAGCGACGCTCCCACGGCTTGTAGGCACACGGTTTCAGGTACTATTTCACTCCGCTCCCGCGGTACTTTTCACCATTCCCTCACGGTACTATCCGCTATCGGTCACCAGGGAATATTTAGGCTTAACGGGTGGTCCCGCCAGATTCACACGGGATTTCTCGGGCCCCGTGCTACTTGGGTGTCGCACAAGCAAGCCGTATAGATTTCAGCTACGGGGGTCTTACCCTCTACGCCGGACCTTTCGCATGTCCTTCGCCTACCTATACGGTTTCTGACTCGCCCAACAGCCGGCAGACTGTTGAAGTGCGATCCCACAACCCCGTATGCGCAACCCCTGCCGGGTATCACACGCATACGGTTTGGCCTCATCCGGTTTCGCTCGCCACTACTCCCGGAATCACGGTTGTTTTCTCTTCCTGAGGGTACTGAGATGTTTCACTTCCCCTCGTTCCCTCCACACTGCCTATGTGTTCAGCAGCGGGTGACAGCCCATGACGACTGCCGGGTTTCCCCATTCGGAAACCCCCGGATCAAAGCCTGGTTGACGGCTCCCCGGGGACTATCGTGGCCTCCCACGTCCTTCATCGGTTCCTGGTGCCAAGGCATCCACCGTGCGCCCTTAAAAACTTGGCCACAGATGCTCGCGTCCACTGTGCAGTTCTCAAGCAACGACCAGCCACCCACCACCCCACCCAACAGGGCGAGTTCACTGGGGCCGGCATCGCGAAGGTCCAGACGTTTCAGTCCGTACCCTCAGACACCCAACAGCGCGCCCGGCACGATCCCCTGACTCACACGTTCCACGCCGAAGCAGTACTAGTGAAGTCCTGAAACCGTGCCGAATAGTCAACGTTCCACCCATGAGCAACCAGCACCGGACGTACGCCGATGTACTGGCCTCTGGACCGGCAAAGACCGGCCTAGAAGTGCTCCTTAGAAAGGAGGTGATCCAGCCGCACCTTCCGGTACGGCTACCTTGTTACGACTTCGTCCCAATCGCCAGTCCCACCTTCGACAGCTCCCTCCCACAAGGGGTTGGGCCACCGGCTTCGGGTGTTACCGACTTTCGTGACGTGACGGGCGGTGTGTACAAGGCCCGGGAACGTATTCACCGCAGCAATGCTGATCTGCGATTACTAGCAACTCCGACTTCATGGGGTCGAGTTGCAGACCCCAATCCGAACTGAGACCGGCTTTTTGAGATTCGCTCCGCCTCGCGGCATCGCAGCTCTTTGTACCGGCCATTGTAGCACGTGTGCAGCCCAAGACATAAGGGGCATGATGACTTGACGTCGTCCCCACCTTCCTCCGAGTTGACCCCGGCAGTCTCCTGTGAGTCCCCATCACCCCGAAGGGCATGCTGGCAACACAGAACAAGGGTTGCGCTCGTTGCGGGACTTAACCCAACATCTCACGACACGAGCTGACGACAGCCATGCACCACCTGTATACCGACCACAAGGGGGGCACCATCTCTGATGCTTTCCGGTATATGTCAAGCCTTGGTAAGGTTCTTCGCGTTGCGTCGAATTAAGCCACATGCTCCGCTGCTTGTGCGGGCCCCCGTCAATTCCTTTGAGTTTTAGCCTTGCGGCCGTACTCCCCAGGCGGGGAACTTAATGCGTTAGCTGCGGCACCGACGACGTGGAATGTCGCCAACACCTAGTTCCCAACGTTTACGGCGTGGACTACCAGGGTATCTAATCCTGTTCGCTCCCCACGCTTTCGCTCCTCAGCGTCAGTAATGGCCCAGAGATCCGCCTTCGCCACCGGTGTTCCTCCTGATATCTGCGCATTTCACCGCTACACCAGGAATTCCGATCTCCCCTACCACACTCTAGCTAGCCCGTATCGAATGCAGACCCGGGGTTAAGCCCCGGGCTTTCACATCCGACGTGACAAGCCGCCTACGAGCTCTTTACGCCCAATAATTCCGGACAACGCTTGCGCCCTACGTATTACCGCGGCTGCTGGCACGTAGTTAGCCGGCGCTTCTTCTGCAGGTACCGTCACTTGCGCTTCTTCCCTGCTGAAAGAGGTTTACAACCCGAAGGCCGTCATCCCTCACGCGGCGTCGCTGCATCAGGCTTTCGCCCATTGTGCAATATTCCCCACTGCTGCCTCCCGTAGGAGTCTGGGCCGTGTCTCAGTCCCAGTGTGGCCGGTCGCCCTCTCAGGCCGGCTACCCGTCGTCGCCTTGGTAGGCCATCACCCCACCAACAAGCTGATAGGCCGCGGGCTCATCCTTCACCGCCGGAGCTTTCAACCCCCAAGATGCCTCGGAGGGTGGTATCCGGTATTAGACCCCGTTTCCAGGGCTTGTCCCAGAGTGAAGGGCAGATTGCCCACGTGTTACTCACCCGTTCGCCACTAATCCACCCCGAAGGGTTTCATCGTTCGACTTGCATGTGTTAAGCACGCCGCCAGCGTTCGTCCTGAGCCAGGATCAAACTCTCCATGAATGTTTACCCGTAATCGGGTCGAACACCACAAGAGCGGGACAACCGGTCGGAATAAGACCAGTCATCCACAGCGTCCTCGCTGTGTCATTTGCCTGCCCGCCACAAAGGGCCGACAGGACTTTCAAAGGAACCTCAACCCACCGAAATGGGCCGGGGTTGTCAATCTGGCGTTGACTTTTGGCACGCTGTTGAGTTCTCAAGGAACGGACGCTTCCTTCGTACTCACCCTCACGGGCTTTCCTCCGGGCGCTTCCCTTCGGTCTTGCGTTTCCAACCCTACCAGACTCTATTTCCGTTCCGTTTCCGGTGAGGAATTCGATTCCAGTGGCCGTTGGAAGGCCTTTGTCTTTCGACTGACCCGACTTTATCAGAAGCAATTCGGTCGAGCTAATCGACCTTGCAATCTGGATTCACATCGGAAGGCTCTGCGGAAATTGCATTTCCGTTGAGAGCGAGAGAGACACTAGCGGTCGCACCGGAACTTGTCCAGTTCCAGGCAACCGTTTGAATCTACCTCCCCACTCATGCCGTGTCAACGGTTTTGTGGGCGGAGAGAAGACTAGCAGGTCAGAAGGGGTGCTTGCACATCAGGCGGCAGCCGGGAGTTCGGCGCTGCGGTCGGCTGCATCCAGGTCGCCCGTGTAACCCTCTCGGGCTGCTCGGCCGCCCAGGATGTAGACGTACGCCAGAAAGGCCAGCTCAGCAACGATGCCGATGGCGATACGCGCCCAGGTCGGCAGGCCCGAAGGCGTGACGAAGCCTTCGATCACCCCCGACACGAACAGGACAAGCGCGAGGCCGATGGCCATGCCGATCGCCGCGCGGCCCTGTTGGGCGAGGGCTGTACGGCGGGATTGGGGACCCGGGTCGATGACCGTCCAACCGAGGCGTAGGCCCGTGCCCGCAGCGACGAAGACGGCCGTCAGTTCCAGCAGGCCGTGCGGGAGGACAAGGCCGAGGAAGGTGTCGAGGCGGCCCGCCGACGACATGAGGCCGATGCCGACGCCCAGGTTCAGCACATTGAGGAAGAGGATCCAGATCACCGGAACGCACAGGAACGCGCCCAGCGTCAGGCACATGGCCGCGGCCTGGGCGTTGTTCGTCCAGACCTGGGCGGCGAAGGAGGCCGCGGGATGGCTGGAGTAATACGTCTCGTACTCGCCACCCGGGCGTGTGAGCTGGCGGAGTTCGTCCGGGGCGGCGATCGTCGCCTGGACTTCGGGGTGCGTGCCGATCCACCAGCCGATGATCGCGGCGAGGACCGTGGAGAGGACGGCGGTGGGTATCCACCAGTGCCGTGAGCGGTAGACGGCCGCGGGGAAACCGGCGGTGAGGAAGCGGACCGCGTCGCGCCAAGTGGCTCGGCGCGTGCCGGTCACGGTGGAGCGGGCGCGAGCGACGAGCTGGGTGAGCCTGCCCGTCAGCATCGGGTCCGGGGCGCTGGACTGGATGAGGGAGAGATGGGTCGCCGTGCGCTGGTAGAGGGCGACCAGTTCGTCGGCCTCGGCACCGGTCAGGTGGCGTCCCCGGCGCAGAAGGTGGTCCAGGCGGTCCCACTCGGCACGGTGGGCGGTCACGAAGACGTCGAGGTCCATGGTCGGCTGCTGCTCCAGGCAATGGTTGCGTACGGTCCGTACTACTGCGGCGCGCTGCGGGTCAGCTTGGCAGACTGAGGAATCAAGGGGCGGGGAAGGTCGATGGCGAAGGGCGGGCAACAGTGAGTGCGCTTGTGACGGGGGATGCGGTCGTACTGGGGCTGCGGCCGGCGAGACTGCCGAGCCGGGCACTCGCTGTCGCGATCGATCTTGTGGTCGTGTTCGCCGCGTATCTCATGGTGTCGATCGGGCTCGCGGTGGCGACGGCCTCGCTCGATGAGGCTGCGGTGATGGCCGTGTCGATCGCGACGTTTCTGCTCGTACTGGTCGGGGCGCCGATAGCCGTCGAGACGCTCAGCCATGGGCGCTCGCTGGGGAAGCTCGCCTGTGGGCTGCGGGTGGTGCGTGACGACGGCGGGCCGATCCGCTTCCGGCACGCGCTGGTGCGCGGTGCGATGGGGGTGGTGGAAATCCTGATGTCGTTCGGGGTCATCGCCTGTATCGCCTCGCTGGTTTCGGCCAGGGGGCGGCGGATCGGGGATGTGTTCGCGGGCACGCTGGTAATAAGGGAGCGGGTGCCGGCCTCGCGGGGGACGGTGATGCCGCCTCCGCCGCCATGGCTGATGGGGCGATTCTCCGAGCTGGACCTGTCGGCGGTGCCGGACGATCTGTGGCTCGCGATACGTCAGTACCTGACCCGGATGAGGCAGCTGGACCCGGCCGTGAACTGGTCGATGGCGGTGCGGCTGGCCGGCGATCTCGCGGCGTGCACGGGGGCTCCGGCGCCTGAAGGGGTGCCGCCGGCGGCGTTCCTGGCGGCAGTGGTGAACGAGCGGCAGGCGCGTGATGCGCGGCGTGCTTTCCGGGCGGGGGCAGAGGCTCCGGGGGCCGGGGCGGCGCTTTCCGGCGGGGCGGGCACTGGGGCCCTTGGCTATGCGGCACCTGGCGCGGTGGGGTCGGCGCCCGCTATTGAGCGGGACGAGACCGCAGGAGCTGGTGGGGCGGCTGGGTCGCCTCGGGTGACAACTACGGGCGAACCGGCGCCGGGCCCGTCGTCCCGTGCCGCGGCAGAGGCCCCGCAGCCGCGACCGCAGGCCACGGGGTTCGCGCCGCCTGCGTAGGTCGCCGGGCCCATACACACCGTCCCCCTGTCAGGGGAAGACCGAGGGCGGGCTCGCCAGGTCTTCGAGTTCGATGCCGGGGGCTGCGAGCACCACGTCCCCGGCGATGTGAACGACGTGCTGTTCCCCCGTGTCCAGGGCGCTGACCTGGTATTCGTCCACGGTCAGGGCGCCATTGTCAGTGGCATGCGCTTCACTCTTCATCAGGGCCCAGGACTGATCGAGTGTGCGGGGGGCGAGGACAGGATCCGTGAAGGCGACGAGGCGTACGCGCGTCGCCGGGGAGTCGGGGGTGAGGCGTAGGAGACGTGCGGTGGCGACAAGGAAAGCGGGGGAACTGCCGGTGAAGGCATGGGCGCGGACGTTGCCTTCGGTGGCATGAGTGCCGGTGGGGTCGGTACGGACCCAGGTGACGCCGTCGATGGCGGCACCGCGGACCTGCCAGCTCCCGGCGTGGAGTTCGAGACGGATGGGACGGCCGAGTTCGTCGAGGGCGAGATCGACGGAGCCGGCGTGGTCGCCGGAGGGGGTGGTGATCTGGGAGACGTAACGCCAGCCGGAGGGGCCCGGGGCGCATTGGAAGTGTTCTTCGCCGAGGGGGGTGTGATCGTGCGGATCGTGGAGCGAATAACGGCCGCGGGGCATGGGGGCGTAGGTGTCCTTGTGCGGTGAGGCTCGTGCGGTGGAGCCGGAGCCGTTCGGGGAGGGTATGGGGCAGGCCCCCGACACGGGGGTGCGGGGGCCTGCCTGGTACCGCTGGTGCCTGACGCCGAGGGCTGCCGAGGTGTATCAGCAGCCGATCACGAGCGCTGACCAGTCAGAAGCACTGACCGGTCAGCAGCGGCCGATCAGTAGCGGTAGTGGTCGGACTTGTACGGGCCGTCGACCTCGACGCCGATGTAGGAGGCCTGCTCCGGGCGGAGCGTCGTCAGCTTGACGCCGAGCGCGTCCAGGTGGAGCCGGGCGACCTTCTCGTCGAGGTGCTTGGGCAGCACGTAGACGTCGGTCGGGTACTCCTCGGGCTTGGTGAACAGCTCGATCTGGGCCAGCGTCTGGTCCGCGAAGCTGTTGGACATCACGAACGAGGGGTGACCGGTCGCGTTGCCCAGGTTCAGCAGGCGGCCCTCGGACAGCACGATCAGCACCTTGCCGTCAGCGAAGGTCCAGGTGTGCACCTGGGGCTTGACCTCGTCCTTGACGATGCCCGGGATCTGCGCCAGGCCGGCCATGTCGATCTCGTTGTCGAAGTGGCCGATGTTGCCCACGATCGCCTGGTGCTTCATCTTGGCCATGTCCGCGGCCATGATGATGTCCTTGTTGCCCGTGGTCGTGACGAAGATGTCGCCCTTGTCGACGACCTCGTCGAGCGTGGTGACCTGGTAACCGTCCATGGCGGCCTGCAGCGCGCAGATCGGGTCGATCTCCGTGACGATCACCCGGGCGCCCTGCCCGCGCAGCGACTCCGCGCAGCCCTTGCCCACGTCGCCGTACCCGCACACGACGGCGGTCTTGCCGCCGATCAGGACGTCGGTGGCGCGGTTGATGCCGTCGATCAGGGAGTGGCGGCAGCCGTACTTGTTGTCGAACTTCGACTTGGTGACGGCGTCGTTGACGTTGATCGCCGGGAACAGGAGGTTGCCGTCACGGTGCATCTCGTACAGGCGGTGCACACCGGTCGTGGTCTCCTCGGTGACGCCGCGGATCTCGGACGCCAGCTGGGTCCACTTCTGCGGGGACTCGCCGAGGGTGCGGTTCAGCACGGTGAGGACGTGGAAGTACTCATCGCTGTCCGCGGTCGAGGGGTCCGGGGCCGCGCCCGCCTTCTCGAACTCCACGCCCTTGTGGACGAGGAGGGTGGCGTCGCCACCGTCGTCGAGGATCATGTTCGGGCCGGCGGTGGGGGTGTTCGGCCAGGTCAGCGCCTGCTCCGTGCACCACCAGTACTCCTCGAGCGTCTCGCCCTTCCAGGCGAAGACCGGGATGCCCTGGGGGGCCTCCGGGGTGCCGTTCGGGCCGACCGCGACGGCCGCTGCCGCGTGGTCCTGGGTGGAGAAGATGTTGCACGACGCCCAGCGGACCTCGGCGCCGAGGGCGACCAGGGTCTCGATCAGTACGGCGGTCTGCACGGTCATGTGCAGGGAGCCGGTGATGCGGGCACCCGCCAGCGGCCGGCTGGCGGCGTACTCCTTGCGGATCGACATCAGGCCGGGCATTTCGTGCTCGGCGAGAGTGATCTCCTTGCGGCCGAAAGCGGCGAGGGAAAGGTCGGCGACCTTGAAGTCCTGGCCAGTGGCGACAGTCGACATGCGAGCTGCTCCTCGTGGTGTTGGTCGAGGGTGTGGGTACGGCTGGCTCTGCGGCGGCGGACACAGGAATGCCCGGGCGCTCGCAGTGCAGTCCGTCGGAGGCCCTCTCTCCCTCGGCCGGTCCCGGCTGGGGGACCGCCCGACCGCCATCAGCAGCGACGTCTGACTCTGGTCACGAATCTACACCGATCGACGTGGCGTACCCCAGCCCGCCCGGGGCCGGGATCCGGTCACATCGCATTCTCACCGAGCCGATCGTCGGGTCCGCGCGGTCCGCGGGGCTCAGTGGGCGGCGTCTGAGGTCGGGCCGCCCGGGGACTTGGCCGGGTTGATGCCCGCCGCGGCGGCGGACTCGCTGTAGATGTCGGGCTCCAGGTAGATCACGCGCGCGATGGGTACGGCGGCGCGGATACGGTCCTCGGCGGCGTTGATCGCGTTGGCGACCTGGGCGGCAGTGTCGTCGTGCTGTACCGCGATCTTCGCGGCCACCAGCAGTTCCTCCGGGCCGAGGTGGAGCGTACGCATGTGGATGATGCCGGTGACGCCTTCACCGTCCACGGCCGCCGTCTTGATCTTCTCGATGTCGTCGATGCCCGCTGCCTCGCCCAGCAGCAGCGACTTCGTCTCGGCCGCCAGGACGAGCGCGATCACGATCAGCAGGATGCCGATGCAGAGCGTGCCGATGCCGTCCCAGACGCCGTTGCCCGTGGCCAGGGCGATGCCGACGCCGCCGAGCGCCAGGACCAGACCGACCAGCGCGCCCAGGTCCTCGAGCAGAACGACGGGCAGTTCCGGGGCCTTCGCCCGGCGGACGAACTCCGTCCAGGAGAGCGCGCCGCGCGTCTCGTTGGACTCCTTGATGGCCGTACGGAAGGAGAAGGACTCGGCGATGATCGCGAAGACGAGCACGCCGACCGGCCAGTACCAGGCCTCGATCTCGTGCGGGTGCTTGATCTTCTCGTAGCCCTCGTAGATCGCGAACATGCCGCCGACCGAGAAGAGCACGATGGAGACGAGGAAGGCGTAGATATAGCGCTCGCGCCCGTAGCCGAAGGGGTGCTGCGGGGTCGCCTCGCGCTGCGCCTTCTTGCCGCCGAGCAGCAGGAGGCCCTGGTTTCCGGAGTCGGCGACCGAGTGAACGGATTCGGCGAGCATCGAGGACGAGCCACTGAAGAGGAACGCCACGAACTTCGCCACCGCGATCGCGAGGTTGGCAGCAAGTGCCGCAACGATCGCCCTTGTTCCGCCTGAAGCGCTCATCTGTTCCAGCAGTCCCTTCGTATGCCCCGTGCCGTACGCCGCGCGCCGTACGCCGATTCGGGCTTTGCCCGTCCTTTACGGTGCGCCATTGTTGCAGCCCGGGGCCGCGAGGGCGCGTCAGGCCATCACGGTGGCGCGGAAGACCGTGCCGACTCCGGACACTTCGGACTTTTCGCCCGCCGGGACGAAGGCGGACTGGCCCGGGGAGAGGGCGAGTTCACCGGCGCGGACCGTGCCCGCCGTGCAGAGCAGGATCTGCGGGGTGCGGGTCGTCAGATCGCGGGGCGCGGCTCCTGGCGCGAGGACAAAGCGGGAGAGCCGGAACTCGTCGATCGGCGTCTCGTAGACCTCCTCGCCCTCGGGCGAGGCCTCGGGGCGCAGGACGCCCGGGTCGCCCGCCTCGAAGCGGACGACACGCAGCAGCTCGGGGACGTCCACGTGTTTCGGCGTCAGTCCGCAGCGCAGCACGTTGTCGGAATTGGCCATGATCTCCACACCCAGGCCTTCGATGTAGGCGTGCGGGACGCCGGCGCCGAGGAACAGGGCCTCGCCGGGCTGCAGTTGGACGTGGTTGAGCAGCATGGCGGCGATCACGCCCGGGTCGCCGGGGAAGTGGTGCGCGACGGCTGCGTACGGGGCGTAGTCGCCGCCGAGCTCCTCGCAGGCGGCCGCGGCCTCGGTGACGGTGGCCGCCATCTCGTCGGGGTCGGCGCTCAGCACCGCGGTCAGGACCTCGCGCAGTGCGGCCTCCTCCGGGTGGGCGTGCAGGAGGTCGACGTACGGCTTGAGCGAGTCCACGTCGAGACCGGCGAGGACGTCGGCGGCTTCGAGGGGCGGGCGGAAGCCGCACAGGCCCTCGAAGGGGGTGAGCGCGCAGATCAGTTCGGGCTTGTGGTTGGCGTCCTTGTAGTTGCGGTGCGGGGCGTCGATCGGGACGCCCGCGCTCTCCTCGGCGGCGTAACCCTCCTTGGCCTGGGCGAGGTTCGGGTGGACCTGGAGGGAGAGGGGTGCGCCGGCCGCGAGGATCTTGAGCAGGAAGGGCAGGCGGGGGCCGAATTTCTCGACGGCCGCAGCGCCCAGTTCGCGTACGGGGTCGGCGGCGATGAGCTCCGAGAGCGGCCGCTCCTCGTGATCACGGGTGACGCGCGAGGGTGCTCCGGGGTGGGCGCCCATCCACATCTCGGCCTGGGGCTCGCCGGTGGGGGCGATGCCGAGCAGCTCCGGGATGGCGGTCGTGGATCCCCAGGCGTAGGGGCGCACGGTGTTGGAGAGGCGGTCCATGGTCTCTGTTCCCGGTTCTCGTGGTGACGTCTTTCGCGTGGTGAACGGCTACGCGGGACGCTTGCGCGTGGTGACGGCTGCCGCGTGGCGCTGTCGTGTCGCTGCTGCGGCGCGACGGTTACGCGTTGGCGCCGTTGGCGCCGTTGCCCGCCAGGGCCAGGTAGACGGCGGCGAAGTCGGTGATCGCGAGGAGTTCGGCGATCGACTCCAGCTCGGTGCCGTCCTCCGGCTCCAGCTCGCTGATCGGGGTGTCGTGACTGAGCGCGAGCTCGCGGGCGGCCGGGGCGGCCGTGAGGCCGCCGATGGGGCGGTCCCGCAGCAGTACGACCCGGGCGCGCAGCGCCTGCGGCTCGTCGACACGGTCGCGGAAGAAGTCCCCCGGGTCGGCGCCGAGGGCGAAGTCGCCCACGAGGAGCCCGCCGTGCGCGGGGAGCGCCTCGGGCAGCTCGGCGACGAGGGCGGGGCAGCCGGCCAGCTCGGCCAGTACGGCGGCGAAGCGGCGGCCGGCGGGGCCGGCGCCCACGCCCTCCGTCCAGATCAGCGGAAGGCTGTCGGCGAGCTCGGCCGCGAGTGTCTTCGCCGGATTGCTGTACGTGGCGATGGCCGGGCCGCAGCGTTCGGCGGTCTTGTCCAGGCGGTCGGCCACCTTCGCCAGGGTCTCCTGGGACGCCTCGAGCAGGCCGACCCTGTCGAGGAGGGCCAGGAGCGGGGTGAACAGCGCCCACAGGGCGCCCGGGCTCGCGGCCTGCGTCTCCTCGTACAGCTCGTGCGGGGCCTTGGCCATCGGGACGACCATGCCGTGCCTGCCGTCGACGGCCTCCGCGAGCGGGGAGTCCTGCGGGGCCACGGCGACGACGGTGGAACCGCGGCGGTACGCCTGCTCGGCGAGGAGTGCGAGGCCGGGTTCACTGCCGTCGGTGGTCGCGATGAGCAGCAGGTCCAGAGAGCCCGCCCAGCCCGGGAGCGACCAGCGCAGGGCGCCGGCGGCAGGTGCGACGCCGGTGGGGTGCAGACGGGTGACAGGGGCGGAGGCGCCGGCCAGAGCGCCGATCAGATCCGCCACTCCGGTGGCGGCGTGGCCGGGGCCGGCGACGAGGACGTGTCGCGGGCGGCCCTCGGGCGTCAGCTCGGCGATACCCGCCTCGGCGGCGTGCCGGGCCGCGGTGCGTACACGCGCCCCGGCCTCGGCTGCGCCGCGGAGCAGTCCGCGGCGATCGGCGCGGGCCAGGGCTTCCGGGGCGTCGAGGAGTGACTCGTCGAGCATGGGATGGGGCCTCCGATCGCCGTGCGTTTGTGGGTCAGGCGGGGCGGCGTGCCTCGTCGACGAGGAGGACGGGGATTCCGTCCCGTACGGGATAGGCCAGGCCGCAGTCCTTGCCGGTGCAGATCAGCTCGGGGGTCTCGGCTGCGGAGCTGTCGCTGAGGGGGGCGTGGCAGGCGGGGCAGGCGAGGATCTCGAGGAGGCCGGCTTCGAGCGGCATGTGCGGGGGTGTCCCTTCGGGTGGGGCGGCGCGGTCGCTTGCGTGCGGGTCGCTTGCGGGTCGCGGTTCGCGGGGTGCGGCCGCGGGTCGGACGGGCGGTCGCGGGTCTGCGGATCGGGCCACGTCAGCGTACCGCTGGGGGGAGGGGTGCGGCGCGTTCTGGGGGTGCGGGGGGCGGTTCTCCCCACACCCGCCCCTTCCCGAAACCGGGGCGAGCCCCGGGCCCCCGGGGCGGCAGCTGCGCGCCGCCGGGACGCAGGCGGCCGGGTGAGCCGTGGGCTTACGCCACGGGGAGGGTGGGCAGCGGCACCGGGGGTGAGCCGCACGGCGGGCGGCCTGCGTGCCGGTCTGCGGGGCCCTTCGCACCGTGGACGGGGGCGCCCCTCCGTCGGCGGAACGGATTGGAAGACCGGGCCTGGCCGAGGTGTGGCCGTACGCCGCAGACGCGAGCCTGGCCCGGACAGGCCGCACCGCAGACCCACCTACGGCCGATTCACGCCGTGGGCGTCCTCGGCGGAAGGGACCGGAAGACCGGGGGCGCGGGCCGAAGCGGCCGACGCTGCGGCAGGCTGGTCCGGGCGGGCAGCCGCCCGCACTGCAGACCCACATGCGGGCGGCTGCGCCATGGCTGGGGGCTGCCGCTCCCTCGGCAGGAGGGCCAGAAGACCGGGGGCCAGGTCGGGGTGCGGCCGTGCGCCGCAGACGCGGGCCTGGTCCGCGCTTCACGCCGTGGACGGGCGAGCCCCTCGGTGGGCGGGAGGGACCGGAAGACCGGCCGACGGGGCCCAGCCGAGCGACGGGCAGCCGATCGCACCGCAACGCCGCGGACGGGCCGCCCGCGGGCGCCACTCCGTCTGCGGCGCGCTGCCGCTCACTCGGCGGCACGGACCGCACGACCTGCGGTGCCCGGCCGAGGTGCGGCCGTACGCCGCAGAGGCGGGCGTGGTTCAGGCGGGGCAGCCGCCCCGCAGATCCCCGACAGCCGCTTCGCGCCGTGGGCGGAGCACCGCTAAAGACCGCGCGGCGGGGCCCAGCCGCCACGCCGCAGCACCGACGACCGCTTCGCGGCGTGGGCGGGACACCGCTAAAGACCGGGCGGTGGGGCACTAGCCGACCGCACCGCAGCCCCGCGGACGGCAGCCCGGGGCGCCACTCCGTCGGCCGGCAGGCGCCGCAGACGCGAGGCTGGCCGGATTCCTCCGCGTGCCGCGCCCCCTCCGCCGCACCCCTCCGCCGCGCCGCCCCCGCCGGGTCTCACGCCCCCCGGACCAGCCCCAGCACCTCGTCCCTCACCTTTGCCATCGTCTGGTCGTCCCGTGCCTCCACGTTCAGCCGCAGCAGCGGTTCCGTGTTCGACGGGCGGAGGTTGAACCACCAGTCCTCCGTCGAGACCGTCAGGCCGTCCAGCTCGTCGATCGTCACGTCGTCGCGCGACCCATACGCCGCCTTCACCGCCGCCGTGCGGCCCGCCTGGTCGTCGACCGTGGAGTTGATCTCGCCCGAGCCCCTGTAGCGGTCGTACTGCGCGACCAGCTCCGACAGCGTGCCCTCCTGCGAGCCCAGCGCCGCCAGGACGTGGAGGGCCGCCAGCATGCCCGTGTCCGCGTTCCAGAAGTCGCGGAAGTAGTAGTGCGCGGAGTGCTCGCCGCCGAAGATCGCTCCCGTACGGGCCATCTCCTCCTTGATGAAGGAGTGACCGACCCGCGTGCGCTGCGGCGTTCCGCCGTTCTCGCGGACGACTTCCGGGACCGACCACGACGTGATCAGGTTGTGGATCACCGTGCCGCCGGGGTGCTTCGCCAGTTCGCGCGCCGCGACCAGCGCCGTGATCGCCGACGGCGAGATGCCCTCGCCGCGCTCGTCGACGACGAAGCAGCGGTCCGCGTCCCCGTCGAAGGCGAGGCCCAGGTCCGCGCCCTCGGACCGGACGCGGGCCTGCAGGTCGACGATGTTCGCCGGGTCCAGCGGGTTCGCCTCGTGGTTGGGGAAGGTGCCGTCGAGCTCGAAGTACATCGGTACGAGGGTGACGGGCAGGGCGTCGAAGACGGTGGGGACCGTGTGGCCGCCCATGCCGTTGCCCGCGTCCACGACCACCTTGAGCGGGCGCATCGCCGAGAGGTCCACGAGCGAGAGCAGGTGCGCCGCGTAGTCGGTGAGCGTGTCGCGCTCGGTGACCTTGCCCGGCTCGGCCACCGGCTCCGGCGCGCCCTGTTCGGACCAGGCCTCGACGAGTTGGCGGATGTCCGTCAGGCCCGTGTCCTGGCCGACCGGCGCGGCGCCCGCGCGGCACATCTTGATGCCGTTGTACTGCGCCGGGTTGTGCGAGGCCGTGAACATCGCACCCGGCAGCCCGTAGTGCCCCGAAGCGAAGTACAGCTGGTCGGTCGAGCAGAGCCCGATCAGCGTGACGTCCGCTCCCCTGGCCGCGGCCCCCCGCGCGAACGCCCCCGAGAGCCCCGGCGACGACGGCCGCATGTCATGGCCGACGACGATCGCTTCCGCGCCCGTCACCTGGACGAAGGCCGCCCCGAACAGTTCGGCCAGCGCCTCGTCCCACTGATCCGGCACCACCCCGCGGACGTCGTACGCCTTCACGATCTGCGACAGATCAGCAGTCACGGGCCCAACCCTCCTGAAAGTCCCTGAAGTCTCTGCGGTCACCTCAAAGCCTCAACGTACCCGCACAGGCTGGGGGAGCATTCAGCCCAGTGCCGCGTGCGCACCGGACGGGAGCCGAAAAGGCTCGCTCAGGAGTCGGGGGAACGCAGCACCCGCAGATGGCCGCGGCGCGCGACCTCTCTCGGATCCGCCGTCCGGCGGCCGTTCTGCGCGCCCGCCTCGGCCGTACGCCCCTGGGGGCGCGCCGCTTCCCGTACGGCATTGGCGAGCGCTTCGAGATCGTCGCCGCTCGGGCGGGCGGGGGCGGAGCCGTCGGTGAGCCGCACGACCTCCCAGCCGCGCGGGGCGGTCAGGCGCTCACTGTGCTCGGCGCACAGGTCGTAGCAGTGGGGCTCGGCATAGGTGGCGAGCGGGCCGAGGACCGCGGTCGAATCGGCATAGACGTACGTCAGTGTCGCGACGGCGGGGCGGCCGCACGCGGTGCGCGAACAGCGACGTACAGGGCTCACGACGTTGGACGGTACCGCACTCTTGAGCGGGCTGCGACGACTCTCCACCAGGTCACTCCACCGTGTCGTGGTGTGACACCTGACATATCGGCTCCCCGAGCAACTGGCCTGACCTGCACGGAAAGAGAAGCTCACGCGAAGCCACCGCTGGTGATCCGGTCATGACTTGGCGTAAATGAGGTCAATCACGATGAGATCCGCGATCGCGAGGAGATGTTCAATCGGACGCAAGCTTGGCCGGAATGTTCAATTAGCGACAGGCTTTCGACCCGGCGCGCGCACGCGATCGCCGCGCGCCCCGGAGAGCTACGCTGCGTCAGTGATGGACAGTCCTGTACCGCCCCGCCCGACCGAGCCGGGGCCGCGCCGTCGCGACCGCCACGGCCGCGGCATGCGAGGGCCGGTCGCCCCTCCTCAGGTACCCCTGGCCGCGAGCCGTGCCGAGTCCTTCCGTGACCTCGTGCAGGACTCGGTGGAGCGGCTGGAACGACGCTGGCCGCAGCTCGCCGACGTCGACTTTCTCGTGCTGGATGTGCCTGGCGCGCCGGAGGATTCCGTGCCGCTGGGCAGCTCGGCCCCGGCGGACAAGGGACGCCCGGCACGGATCGTGGTCTACCGGCGGCCCGTCGAGATCCGTACGAAGAACCGCGACGAGCGGGCCCTGCTGGTGCACGAGGTGGTCGTGGAGCAGGTGGCGGAGCTGCTGGGTCTGTCGCCGGAGTCGGTGGACCCGCGGTACGGGCAGGACTGACCGGGCCCGCAGCCCTCCTGGCCCCCTCAGTCGTCCAGAACCGACAGGTCCTGCTCCGCCTCCGGCACCGCCACCGTCCCCCGGTCGTCCGGCAGCGTCTGCACCGTGAACATCGGGATCCCGTCCTTCGGCAGCGCCAGCGTGCGCGACGCGTGCACCGGGCCGCCCGAGACCGTCTCCACGGTCAGCGCGTACGCGCCCTTCAGCCCGGCGGGCACCGGCGGGACGACCGCGAGGGTCGTGCCCGCCTTGACCTTGTACGTCTTGACGACCTGGGTGCCGCCCTCGGTGCCCGCCGACGCGGTGACCTTGACCTCGGCCGCCGCGCCCGGGGCGGTCAGCGAGAGCGTCGAGCCCTTGGCGCGGTTGTCGGCGACGCTCGCCCGCTCCCCCACCGGCGCGGCCGCCGGAATGAAGGCGACCTCCTGCTTGTCGCCCTTGCCGCGTACGACGCGCAGCGCCGCCACCACCGGGGTCGCCCGGCCGCTCTGGGACGGGCTGAGGATCAGGGACCCGGCCTCGCCCTTGGTCACGTCCTGGAGGTCCACGCTCGCGGTCATTCCCGACTTGATGTGCAGCGTCTCGTGTCCGGCCGGGACGATCTTCCCGCCCGGGCCCGCGAGTTGCACCGTGAGGTCGGCGTCGTCCTCGCCGGGCGCGAAGGCCACCAGGCGTACCGACGTGGCGTCCGCGGGGATGCCCGGCAGCACGGCGGTGCCGGACGGGTCGGCCGAAGCGGTGAGCCAGTCGCTGCCCGCCTTGTCGTCGGCGACGCGCAGCACGGCGCCCACGCGGCCTGTACGGGTGGTGACATGGACGGTCAGATCCGCGGCCGGGTCGGAGGTCAGGGTGGACAGCAGGACGGGGACGCTCGCCCCGGCCGGGACCGGGATGCCTTCGGTCAGCGTGGTCTTGAGCGCACCGTCCTTGCCGAACAGCTCGATGTCGGCGACGGCCGGGGTGTCGTCCGGGTTGGTGAGGTGGACGTAGTCGTGGCGTTCCTTGGCCGCCGACGCGCCCGGGAACCAGAAGTCGGTGTCGGGCCCGGTGCAGCTGACGCCGAGCAGGCCGCGTGCGTCGCCCGCGGTCTCCGTGGTGGTCTGCTGGGCGCTCCAGCCCGGCGCGAGGCGGCCGGTGGCGGTGCCGACGAGCGCGGGGGCCTCGCCGCCGCTCGCCTTGGCGGCGACGGGCTTGCCGGGCTCCTTCAGCGCGAGGACCGCCTTGTCGGGCGCCGGCTTCTTCGCGTCCTTGGCCCCCTTCGCATCCTTCGCCGCGTCGCCCTTCTTGGTCTTGTCCTTGGCCGGGGCGGCGTCCGTCTCGGCCAGTACGGCGGCGGACGCCTTCAGTTCAGCCGTGCCGTCCTTGGCCGCGCCGTCCTTCGCAGCGCCGTCCTTGGCGTCACCGCTCTTGCCCGCCGGCGTGAACGAGGTGTACGCGGTCTCGGCGAGCTCGGAGGTGCTGGGCGCGGGGCACAGCAGGCTGGAGCGTTCGACGGGCAGCCGCGCCGGGGCCTTCGCCTCGGTCTCGGCGCCGCTGCTGGGCGCGGTGAGCGCGGCCAGGCCGGTGATCGCGGCGAGTGCGGTGGCGGTCGCGAGCAGGGAGATGGTTGTGCGGTTCACTCTGACTCGCCTCGCGTCGCGTTGCCGGTGGTGCCGTTGGTGCCGTTCGGGCCGTTCGGGCCGTTCGGGCCGGGCTGCTGGTCACTCTCGCCGCCGTAGGCGTAGGGGTCGTACTGCTGCCCCTCCTGGTACTGCCCTTCGGCGTAGCCCGTGTTCTGGTACGGGTCCTGGTACTGGTCGGCCTGGTACGGCTGTTGCTGGTACTGCTCACCGCCGTACTGCTGCTCGCCGCCGTACTGAGCGCCCTGGTACTGCTCGTTGCCGTACGGGGCGGTGTAGCCGCCGTCCGCGTACGACTGCGCGTCCCACTCGCCGTACTGCTGCTGCTGAGGCACAGCCGCGTACGGCGCCTGCTCGTCGTAGGACCGCGGTTCCTCGAAGGACTGCGGCTCGTACGTCTGTTGCCCGTGCTGCGCGAAGGCGTCCTGACCGGCGGGGAGTTGGGCGTACGGATCCGCTTCGGTCTCGTCCTGCGAGGACTCCGCCTCCGCCTCCGCCTGGGCGCGAAGCCTGCGTGCCCTGCGTCCCTCGCCCTCCACCGCCTGCGCGGGTACGGCGATCTCCTCCTCGGGCAGATCGTCGTCGATCTCCCGGCGCCTGCCTGGCAGCGCGAGCACCAGCAGCACCAGCGCGAGCGCGCCCTGCGCCCAGATCCAGCCGGTGTGCGTGACCGGGTCGTCGTAGGACAGGTCGAGCCGGCCGCCCTCGGCGGGGAGTTCGAAGCCCTGGGCCCAGCCGTCGACGACCGTCTTGTTCAGTACGCGTCCGTCGAGGGTGGCCTGCCAGCCCTCGTCCGCGCGGTCCGCGATGCGCAGCACCCGGCCCGCCGCCCCCGAGGGGATCTTGGCGTGGGCCTCGACGGCGTCGGACGCGACGGGCAGCGGGTCGCCCTTGCCGCTGACGATGGTGGCCCGCGCGACCTGGCGGTCGACGCGCCACAGTGCGCTGCCGTCGAGCTGGCTGAGCCTGCTCAGGCCGGGCGTCGCGTCAAGGACGCGGCCGGTCTGGCGCGGTGCTCCGTCGCGTACGAGGACGTAACGGATGGCGAAGCCGCTCAGCTCGCTGGTCTGGTCGGCGCCGGAGCCCGCCACCAGGTTCGCGACGATCTTGTCGAGCCGGGCGTCGCTGCCGCCCGCCCGCGCCAGTTCCGCGTCGCCGAGCCGCCCGCCGGAGCCGCGTACGAGGCTGTACGAGACCTTGGCGGCGGATGTTCCGCCGAGGACGAGGGTGCGCGGCTGGTCGCGGGTGTCGCTCTCCTCGGCCACGAAGGCGGGGACCTGGACGGGGTCGCGCCGCTCCAGCGGGTGTGCGGCGCCGCCGATCATCCAGTTGAACGCGGCGAGCAGGGGCGCGATACCGGCGGCGAGCGCGATGAGGGCCGCGACGGGCTGGCGCCAGCCGAAGTTCTGGGCGGCGACGCGGGTACGGCCGCCTTCCGCGCCCAGGACGGCGGCGGCCAGCAGGGCGATGCCGTAGACGAGGGTGGCGGGTCCGGCCCAGCCGCTGCCGTTGGCGATCACCGCGAAGATCAGTCCGGTCAGCGCGACGGCCCAGGAGGCCCGGATCGCGAACTGCCGCTCGCCGCGCAGCAGGGCGGCCAGCGCCGCGAGCACGATGCCGATGAGCAGGATCCCGCCCGCTGCCTTGGGGCCCCCGGGGCTGATGCCGAGGAGGTCGAGGGCCGAGGCCGATCCGGTGCCGAATTCGAGCCCCGCTTCGCGGAGGAAGGCCGACGGCCCTGTCAGCAGGGTGAGCGACCAGGGCGCGAGGACGAGCATCGGGGTGCCGACGGCGGCGAGGAAGCGCAGCCCGTACGCCGTGATGTCGTCGCGGCGCAGTACGAGTACGGCGATGCCCAGGACGAGCGCGAGCGGCCACACGATGGGGGTGAACGCCATCGCGAGGGTGAGCAGGAGCGCGTAGGCCCAGGTGGCGCGCCAGCTGCCGCGCCCACTGCCGCTGATGCGCAGTCCGTGGGCCGCGACGCCCGCTCGGGCGATGAGTGGCAGCAGGATCGCGAGGACCGCGGTGCCCACGCGTCCGGTCGCCAGTGCGCCGGTGGCGGCGGGCAGGAAGGCGTACGCGATGCTCGCCCAGGCCCGCAGCAGCCGGGATTCGACGATGGGGCGCGAGGCGAAGTACGCGCTGAGTCCGGCGAGCGGGACCGAGCAGACGAGCAGGACGGTCAGGGCGAAGCCGGTGGAGCCGAGGAAGAGGGTGGACAGGGCCGCGAGCACCGCGAGGTAGGGGGGCGCGGTCTGGGTGCCGCCGGTGCCGAGAGGGTGCCAGTTGTCCGCGTAGCGGGACCAGAGCTCGGAGACGTCGGAGGGCGCGGGCAGCAGGGCGCCGCCCGCGAGCGATCCGCCTCCGAACAGGTCGCGGCAGGCGATGACGGAGACGAGCAGCAGCAGGGCGAAGAGGACAGGAGCGGGCTTGCGCGCGATCTTCTTCAGGCGCGCGAACTGCTCGATCTCCAGGAAGTCGGCGTCGTCGCCGCCGGGTCCTGATTCGACGGCGCCGTGGCGTGAGCCGCCGGAGTCGGCGTCGGAGCCGCCGCCGAGGTGGCCGGCGACCTGTTCGACGGTGGCGCGGACGGTCGCGCCGGGCGGCGGGAAGAGGGGGCGCAGTTCGCCCGCTTCCACCGAACCGCCCTGCCTGGCTCTTCTGCGGCGTCCGGCGATGATCCGCTCGGGGCGCAGCAGGGTGCCGAAGAGTCCCATGACCTCGTCGACGGCCTGGCCGGGCACCTTGCCGACGAGGTAGGCGAGGGTGCGCAGCAGCGTGCCGAAGACGATGCGCAGCAGGACATAGGGGAGTGCGACGGTGCGTGCGTTCGTCAGCAGGGTGTAGACGGCGCCGGCCTTGTCGACGCGGTGCGGGCTGGCGACGGAGCGGCCCGCGCAGTCGACGGTGCGGCGTTCGCGGGCGGCGGCTTCGGCGTGCCGCATGACGGCGTCGGGTGCGATGAGGACGCGGTGACCGGCGGCGTGGGCGCGCCAGCACAGGTCGACGTCGTCGCGCATGAGGGGCAGTCGCCGGTCGAAGCCGCCGAGCTGTTCGAAGACGTCGCGGCGGATGAGCATGCCGGCGGAGGAGACGGACAGGACAGTGCGGATCTGGTCGTGCTGTCCCTGGTCCTGCTCGCGGCGGTCGAGGCCGGTCCAGCGGCGTCCGCTGTTGGCGATGGAGACGCCTGCTTCCAGCAGCTGCTTGCGGTCGTACCAGCCGCGGAGCTTGGGGCCGATGATCGCGGCGTGTTCGTCGGAGTCGGCCACGCGCAGGAGTTCGGCCAGGGCACCGGGGGCGGGCGCGCAGTCGTCGTGGAGCAGCCACAGCCACTGGACGGGTTCCCCGTAGGGGAGTTCGGGCATGTCGTACGCGTCGTCGCGCCAGGTCCTGCTGACGGGGTCCCAGCCGCTGGGCCGCTTCAGGTAGGGCAGGTCGTCGGGGGTGAGGACGCCCGCGGTGCGGGCGGCTTCCTCGACGGCGGTGCCGAATCCGGTGCGGCGCGCCAGGTGCAGTACGCGTTCGGCGCCGAGTGCCTCGGTGATCAGCCGCGCGGAGTCGTCGGCGCTGCCGGTGTCGGCGGCGATGACGTTCTGTACGGGGCGTTCCTGGCCGATGAGTCCGGCGAGGGCGTCGGGAAGCCAGCGCGCGCCGTCGTGGGAGACGAGCACGGCGGTGACGACATGCCGCGGGAACTCTGGCGGATGCTCTGGTGCGAACGCGGCTGTGGTGGCGGACATTGAGGTACGGGCCCTCCGGCCGGGGGGTCGCCCCGTAGGGGCGTTGGAGCGTCTCGGACGGGGCCCCACACTAACGGTATGAAAAAGCGCTGTGGCGCGAAGCGCCTCGGTGGGGGTGGTGGTCGGGCGACGGGTGGGACAGAGCGGTCCGCCGACTGCTGAGAGTGCGCAGTCGGCGGACCGTGGTTTACGTACTGACTTGTGGTGTTCTGTCGGGCTTCGGTGGAGGTCTGGGCCTTGGTCTCGGTCTCGGGTATCCGTGCGGTGTTCAGACGGCGGCCTTCTTGAGCCGGCGGCGTTCACGCTCGGACAGTCCGCCCCAGATACCGAATCGCTCGTCGTTGGCGAGGGCGTACTCGAGGCATTCGGAGCGGACCTCGCAGGCGAGGCAGACCTTCTTGGCCTCGCGGGTGGAGCCGCCCTTCTCGGGGAAGAAGGACTCGGGATCGGTCTGGGCGCACAACGCGCGCTCCTGCCAGCCGAGTTCCTCGTCCGCGTCCTCGACCAGCAGTTGTTCGAACAGCTCGGTCATGTGCGCCCCTCGTCTGTTTTTGCGTCCCCGTGGTGTTGCCGTTATCGATTTCGGCCGAACGACACGAGTGAAATTACAAGTGCGGTGCTCCGGGCCAGTCAAGCCGAGATCTGCTATTGGGCCCGGTATTCACTCTGCGGAACCAAAGCTATGCGGAAAGTGTGCAAATCACCAAAAACCTGGCACTTGCCGGCGGCGCCTGCCCGCGACCCCCTCTCACGGGAGAGGACGCCACAGGGTTCGATCATGTTGCGATCCAGCCATTTAAGCGATCCGGATCACAGTCCGATCACGGGACCCGCAGCGGCGTTTGCGAGCGCGGTTGCTGCGCCATGTCTCCCGGGTCGCGAGTGCACAAACCTTTCTCCGGGCGGAGTAACCGGATGAGGTGAAACATTGCCACCAAATCGGGCATTGGGTTGACAAGTAAAGAACCCACCCGTCACCTTTGATCCCATGCCAGCGACCTCAGCGCACCTCGCGACCCCGCTCCGTGGGTTCCGCAGCGCTGTCCAGGCCCGCTGTTGCTGTTCCAGCTGTTGATGCGCCCGTAGCGCTCCGGCTTCTTCTCCGCATGTAGCTCAGCCCGCATGTCCTGCGACCCCCTGCACTTCTCTGCCGAGGAACCACCGCACCCATGAACAGCGACAGCGACCTCCAGATCGCCGGCGACATCCTCGCCGTACAGCACCTTCTCCAGCCCGCCCGGGAGCACCCGGCCACCGTCGCCGACTTCGTCGGTCTTGCCCGCTCCATCGCCGCCGACCGCGCGCAGTGGGCCCACCTCGTCCAGTACGACACCACGACCCGCTGGTACCACCGGCTGCGTACCGGCCCCGGCTACGAGGTGTGGCTGCTGTCCTGGGTCCCCGGCCAGGGCAGCGGACTGCACGACCACGGCCTGTCCTCCGGCGTGCTGACCGTCCTCGACGGCGAGCTCACCGAGCACACCGAGCAGAACTCCCGCCCCCTGGCCGCGGGCGCGCAGCGGGTGTTCGCGCCCGGATATGTGCACGAGGTGGTCAACGACTCGCTCGAGCCTGCCGTCAGCCTGCACGTCTACTACCCGGGCCTGACCGATATGCCGATGCACGGCTCCCAGTGCTCCCCGGCCGACCGGGATGCCGTACCCGCCTGACAAACTGCTGTCCATGCGCATTGTGGTTCTGGCCGGCGGCATCGGCGGCGCCCGTTTCCTCCGCGGTCTGAAGCAGGCCGCGCCCGAAGCGGACGTCACGGTGATCGGCAACACCGGTGACGACATCCATCTGTTCGGGCTGAAGGTCTGCCCCGACCTCGACACCGTGATGTACACCCTCGGCGGTGGCATCAACGAAGAGCAGGGCTGGGGGCGTACGGACGAGAGCTTCCGGGTCAAGGAGGAACTCGCGGCGTACGGCGTGGGCCCCGAGTGGTTCGGTCTCGGCGACCGTGACTTCGCCACCCACATCGTCCGTACGCAGATGCTCGCCGCGGGCTATCCGCTCAGCGCCGTCACCGAGGCGCTGTGCGCCCGCTGGAATCCGGGCGTGCGGCTGCTGCCGATGTCCGACGACCGCGTCGAGACGCATGTCGCCGTCGAGGTGGACGGCGAGAAGAAGGTCATCCACTTCCAGGAGTACTGGGTGAAGCTGCGGGCGTCCGTGGCCGCGGAGGCGGTCGTGCCCGTCGGCGCGGACCAGGCGAAGCCCGCGCCGGGCGTGCTCGAGGCGATCGCCGCGGCCGACGTCATCGTCTTCCCGCCGTCCAACCCCGTCGTCAGCGTCGGCACGATCCTGGCGGTGCCGGGGATCCGCGAGGCCATCGCCGAGGCGGGCGTCCCGGTGGTGGGCCTGTCCCCCATCGTCGGGGACGCGCCCGTGCGCGGGATGGCGGACAAGGTGCTCGCCGCGGTGGGCGTCGAGGCGACCGCCGCGGCCGTCGCCCGGCACTACGGCTCCGGGCTGCTGGACGGCTGGCTCGTCGACACCGTCGACGCGGGCACGGTGGCGGAGGTCGAGGAGGCGGGGATCCGCTGCCGGGCCGTGCCGCTGCTGATGACGGACACGGACGCGGCCGCCGAGATGGCGCGCCAGGCGCTGGCGCTCGCCGAGGAGGTACGGGCGTGACCTCGCCGTCGTACCGCGTCTGGGCACTGCCCGGTCTCGGCGAGGTACGGCCGGGCGACGACCTCGCCAAGCTGATCTCCGCGACCGAGCCGGGTCTCGTGGACGGCGATGTCCTGCTGGTCACGTCCAAGATCGTGAGCAAGGCGGAGGGGCGGGTCGTCGCGGCGGACGACCGCGAGGCCGCCATCGACGCGGAGACGGTACGGGTGGTGGCGCGCCGCGGCAGCCTTCGTATCGTCGAGAACCGGCAGGGCCTGGTGATGGCCGCGGCCGGGGTCGACGCCTCCAACACCCCTGCCGGGACCGTGCTGTTGCTGCCCGCCGATCCCGACGCGTCGGCGCGGGCGATCCGCGAGGGGCTGCGGGAGACGCTCGGCGTGGACGTCGGCGTGATCGTCACGGACACGTTCGGGCGGCCCTGGCGCAACGGTCTGACCGATGTCGCGATCGGCGCGGCGGGCGTGCGGGTCCTGGACGATCTGCGCGGCGGCAGCGACGCGCACGGCAATCCGCTGAACGCGACCGTCGTCGCCACCGCGGACGAACTGGCCGCGGCGGGCGACCTGGTCAAGGGCAAGGCGGAGGGGCTGCCGGTCGCGGTGGTCAGGGGCCTGGCCCATCTGGTGGGCGGCGAGGACGGCGCTCGGGCGATGGTGCGCGTTGCCGCGGACGACATGTTCCGGCTCGGGACGTCCGAGGCGGTACGGGAGGCGGTGACCCAACGGCGTACGGTCCGGGAGTTCACGGACGAGCCGGTGGACGGGGGCGCGGTCCGGCGGGCCGTCGCCGCCGCGATCACCGCGCCCGCGCCGCATCACACGACGCCCTGGCGCTTCGTACTCCTCGAATCGGCCTCGGCGCGCACGGAGTTGCTGAACGCGATGCGGGACGCGTGGATCGCCGACCTGCGGCGCGACGGCAAGTCTGAGGAGTCCATCGCGAAGCGGGTCCGCCGCGGCGAGGTGCTGCGACGCGCGCCGTACCTGGTGGTGCCGTGCCTGGTGACGGACGGCTCGCACCACTACGGCGACGAACGCCGGGACGCCGCCGAACGCGAGATGTTCGTGGTCGCGGCGGGCGCGGGCGTCCAGAACTTCCTGGTGGCGCTGGCGGGTGAGCGGCTCGGCTCGGCGTGGGTGTCCTCGACGATGTTCTGCCGGGATGTCGTACGGGACGTGCTGGGGCTTCCGGAGGGGTGGGACCCGATGGGGGCGGTGGCGGTGGGACACGCGGCCGCACCGGCGAAGGAGCGGCCGGCACGGGAGGCATCCGCGTTCATCGAGGTGCGCTGAGTTCCTCCTGAGCGTCCGTCATGAACGTGCCGCCTTCTACAGGCTCGCGATGTCGCCGCGGGGCATCTTCGGGGTGCGGCGGGCCGGGGCGCGGCCGCTCAGGAGGATCAGGCGGGCGGCGCGGTGGCGCTGGCCCGCGTAGGGGGCCAGGAGTTCGAGCATCGCCGCGTCGTCGGCGTGGCGGTCGCCCGCGAGCGCGTAGCCGACGATGCCGGGCAGGTGCAGATCGCCGACGGTCACCGCGTCGGGGGCGCCGTTGCTGCGCTGGATGGTTTCGGCGGAGGTCCAGGGGCCGATGCCGGGGATCAACTCCAGCCGTTCCTGTGCCTGTTGGGGCTCCATCGCCGCGGCCTCCTCCAGTCGGCGGGCCACGCGGACGGCGCGCAGGATCGTGGAGGCGCGCTTGTTGTCGACGCCCGCGCGGTGCCACTCCCAGGACGGGATCAGCGCCCAGGTGCGGGGGTCCGGCATGACATGCAGCCGGTCGTCCGGGCCCGGAGCGGGCTCGCCGTGCTTGCGGACGAGCAGCCGCCAGGCCCGGTACGCCTCGTCCGTCGTGACCTTCTGCTCCAGGATCGACGGGATCAGGGCTTCCAGGACGAGCGAGGTACGGGTCAGCCGCAGGCCCGGGCGGCGATGCTGGGACACGGCGACGAGGCGGTGGCGGGGGGTGAAGGCCGCGGGATCGTCCCCTTCGCCGAGCATCGCGGGCAGCTGGTCGAGCAGCCACTCCGCGCCGGGGCCCCACGCCTCGGCCTCGGCGGTGCCGCTGTCCGCCCGCAGCGCGACCCTGAGCGTGCCGGGACCTGCGGGCGTACGGCTGGCGCGCCAGACGGAGCCGTCGGGAGAGGTACGGAAGGTGGGATCGGCGGGGCCGCGGCGCAGTGGCCCGAGGACGAGACCCAGGTCAAGGGGGCCGGGGGGTGTCCAGCGGCGGGTGCGGGACGCGGTGACCTGGCGCGGGACGCCTTGGGGCAGGGCGGTGTGACCGCCGCGCACGGTCGTGCGGGTGGGTCGGTTCGGTGCGAAGCGTCCTGCCACGGTGTATGAGGGTACGGGCCCCTCGCGCGCGGCGCTGCGACTACTGGTCCGAGGAGAAGCGGACCGACGACGCCGGGAGGACCGCGCCGCACCACACCCTCGCGCCGTCGCGGAGTTCGTTGTCCGGGCCGACCACCGCGCCGTCGCCGATCACCACGTCCGACAGGACCGTACGGGCGCCGATGCGCGCGCCCGCGCCGATCAGGGAGGCGGTGACGACCGCGCCCTCCTCCACGATCGCGCCGTCGAGGACCGCGCTGCCGTCGATACGGGCGCCCTCGGCGATCACCGCGTTCGCGCCGATGACCGTGCCGCCGGTCAGTTTCGCGTCGGGGGCCACCGTGGCCGTCGGCAGGAGCAGGCGGTCGCCGCAGCGGCCCTGGACCGCCGGGGACGGGGCGCGGCCCATCACCAGGTCGGCCGAGCCGCGGACGAAGGCCTGGGGGGTGCCGAGGTCGAGCCAGTAGGTGGAGTCGACCATGCCCTGCAGGTGCGCCCCGGAGGAGAGCAGGTCGGGGAAGGTCTCGCGTTCCACGGAGACGGGACGGCCGACCGGGATCGCGTCGATGACGGAGCGGCGGAAGACGTACGCCCCCGCGTTGATCTGGTCGGTGACGATCTCCTCGGGCGTCTGGGGCTTTTCGAGGAAGGCAAGGACGCGCCCTTCGGCGTCCGTCGGGACCAGACCGAACGCCCGGGGGTCCTCGACCCGCGTCAGGTGCAGCGAGACGTCCGCGCCGGAGGACCGGTGCGTGGCGACCAGTGCCTCGATGTCCAGGCCCGTCAGGATGTCGCCGTTGAAGATCAGTACCGGCTCGTCGGGCCCCGACCGCAGCCGGGAGGCGACATTGCGGATCGCGCCGCCCGTGCCGAGCGGTTCCTCCTCGGTGACGTACTCCAGGTGGAGCCCGAGCGCCGAGCCGTCGCCGAAGTACGGCTCGAAGACCTCCGCCAGATACGACGTCGCCAGCACGATGTGCTCGACCCCCGCCGCCCTTGCCCGCGCCAGTTGATGCGTCAGGAACGGTACGCCCGCCGCCGGGACCATCGGCTTGGGAGTGTTGACGGTGAGAGGACGCAGCCGGGTGCCTTTGCCGCCGACCAGGAGGATCGCTTCTGTCACCTTGTCGTCTCTGCTTCCTGCTGGGGCCGGCATGGTCAATCGTTGGAGACCGGCAGTGTATGCAGTTGGTGTGGCGCACTCCCGTCAGCGGCCCTGGTACGCGGCCGAGGCGCTCCGCGCCACGCCGAGCTTGCCGTAGAGCTGGGCTCCCGGGCACTCCGTCAGGAATCCGTCCCGGTGCCCGGAAATGACGTTGAAGGTGACCTTCGCGCCCTTCTCGTACTTGCCGCTCCCCCCGGACGTCAGCAGCACCTTGCCGAGCGGATTGCCTCCGAACAGCCCGAGCTTCCAGGCCGTCAGTTTGGCGATCGCGGTGACCGCGGCCGCCGGCGGAGTGGAGGAACTGTACGTGCCGAGCACGGCGATTCCCATGCTGTCGGTGTTGAAACCGAGGGTGTGTGCGCCGAGAACGGCCTTGGCCACGCCTCCCGCCCGGCCTTCGTAGATGTTTCCGCACTTGTCGACGGCGAAGTTGTAGCCGATGTCGCGCCAGCCGCTGCTCACTACGTGGTAGCGGTAGATACCGCGAAGGACGGAGGGCGCCTCCGCGCAGGTGTAGCTGTTGCCGGTCGCGGTGTGGTGCACAAATGCCGCTTTGACCGTGTTCGTGTAGACGAAGTCCGGCTCGCGCAGCGACTCGTCGGCGCCCCATCCCTTGCGCGTGACGATGGCCGGGCGCGGTCCGATGTACGGCTTCGCTCCCACCACCTGCTCCAGGCCCGCCTCGGCCTCCGTCTCTTCCTGGGAGAGGGCCGGGAGTTCGTCCGGTGCCGTCTCCGGTACGTCCGCGGCCGCGCGGAAGGGCATTCCCAGTACGGGCCCGAAGCCCACCGGGTCCGCGGGCTCCTCCGCCGCGCGCTCTTCCGCCGCCGGTTGCTCCGGGGCCGGTTGGTCCGGGGCGGGTGCTTGCGGGGCCGGTACCTTGCCCGGGTCCACGAGTTCGAGGCGCAGCCCCTTGGGCAGCTGGGCCGGTTCGGACGGCTCCACCCGTACGCGTACCGCCACGCCGTCCGACTCCCCCACCCACAGCGGGGCCGTCGAACCGCGCACCTTCCCCGAGCCGCGCTCCTCGCTGTCGGGATCCGCGCCGTGGTCGTCGTTGTGGGTCTCCACGTCCAGCCAGCCCGACCACCGGCCGGAGCCCACTGCCCGCGTGCGGACCTGGACCGTGCCGTGCAGCTCGGCGTTCGCGTCGTCCCAGACGACACCCAAGAGGGAGAAGGGTCTGACGTCACGCCGGGTCAATCCCTGTTCCGTCACCGGGCCGAGAGACCGGTCCGATGCCCTCATCGCCGCCAGTGGCAACGACTGGGTGGAGCCGGGCAGGTCCGGCGACGGTGGCGCCGCGGCCACCGTTCCGGAGGACAGCCAGAGGGGAAGCACCAGTGCGGCTGAGCACGTGACGCCGATCGAAGAAGCCAGGAATCCACGCATGAAACCGATCCTGAGCCGGGGCTGCCCACTCCGCCTTTCGGGAAACCGGCGGCCCAACCGTCCGACCGGTGTACCCCGCCACCCGTACGGCGCCACGGTCCGGCCCCCGCCGCGTACCCTTGCGCGGGTGAACGCCAGCGACCGTACCCCCGCCGACCTGCTGCGATCCGCGCTCGCCGCGGACCCGGCACGCCCCTTGGTCACTTTCTACGACGACGCCACCGGTGAGCGTGTCGAATTGTCCGTGGCCACCTTCGCCAATTGGGTGGCAAAGACCGCGAATCTGCTCCAGGGCGACCTCGCCGCCGCGCCCGGCGACCGGCTCGCGCTGCTGCTTCCCGCGCACTGGCAGAGCGCGGTCTGGCTGCTCGCCTGTTCATCGGTCGGCGTGTGCGTCGAGGTCGGCGGCGATCCGGCGGGCGCGGATCTCGTCGTCAGCGGTCCCGACACCCTGGAGGAGGCCCGCGCCTGCTCCGGCGAGCGGGTGGCGCTCGCGCTGCGCCCGCTGGGCGGACGTTTCCCGCAGCCCCCGGCGGGCTTCGCCGACTACGCGGTGGAGGTGCCCGGGCAGGGCGACCGCTTCGCGCCGTACGCGCCGGTGGACCCGGCCGCGCCCGCGCTCGTCGTCGGCGATACGGAACTGAGCGGCGCCGGCCTGGTCGAGCAGGCTCGTACGGAGGCGGCCGAGCTGGGCCTCGGGCCGGGGTCGCGCTTGCTGACCGGCCGCTCGTACGACACCTGGCAGGGGCTGTCCGCCGGGCTGTACGCACCGCTCGCGGCCGGCGGGTCCGTGGTGCTGTGCCGAAACCTCGGCAAACTGCCCCAAGAGAGCCTCGAAAAGAGGATCGCGGACGAGCGCGTCACCAACACCGCTGTATGACAACCCTCTGAGGTCCACCCGTGTGGCGCACACCCGGGCCGAGCCCCCGGGATCCTGCGTCACCTCCGGTGGATGATCGGCGATACGCGTGCTTCAACGCACAACCACGCGCGAGGTTCTGCCGTCTAGTCCTGCGATCGGCGACCCAGCGCGCCGCCGACGCCATGAAGGATGGACGCAGACGTGACGGACACTGCTGGCACGCCTTCCGAACCGGACGGCCCGGCCGGGGCCGGCGAGGCCGGCAAGGACGCGGGCGGGGAGGCCAGTAGATCCGCCCCCAATAGGGAACCGGTGACGGCACCGGGCACGGGCGCCGGTACGGAAGCGGACGCAACGGACACCGGCGCGGGCGCCGACAGCGGTGCGGACTCGGACGCCGGTACGGACGCCGATCCGGGTGACGGTACAGACGGCGATACGGACGCCGATGCCGAAACCCCCAAGCACAAGCGCCACTGGCTCCGTTGGGCCGCACTCGGCACCTCCGTCGTCGTTCTCGCCGCCGCCGGTGTCGGCTGGTGGTTCTACCGCAAGCTCGACGCCAACATCACCACGGACACCACCGCGGCCGCCGAGCTGGAGACGTACGAGAAGGAACGCCCCAGGCCCGTCTCGCTGAAAGCGCAGAACATCCTTCTCCTCGGCTCGGACACCCGCTCCGGCGCGGGCAACAGCGAGTACGGCCGCGACGACGGCGGCAGCCAGCGCTCCGACACCACGATCCTGCTGCACATCGCCGCGGACCGGCAGAGCGCGACGGCGATGTCCGTCCCACGCGATCTCATGGTCGACATCCCCAGCTGCCGCAAGCCCGACGGCACCCGCACTAAGCCTCAGTTCGCGCAGTTCAACTGGGCGTTCGAGTTCGGCGGCGCGGCCTGCACCATCCGTACCGTCGAGGGATTCACCGGCATCCGGATCGATCACCACATGGTGGTGGACTTCCGGGGCTTCAAGGCCATGGTCGACGCGGTGCACGGCGTCGAGGTCTGCCTCAAGGAGCCGATCGACGACACCGACGCCCATCTGCGGCTGCGCGCGGGCAAGCAGAAGCTGAACGGCGAGCAGGCCCTCGGTTTCGTACGGGCCCGCAAGTCCATCGGCAACGGCAGCGACACAGAACGTATGGAACGCCAGCAGCAGTTTCTCGGCGCGCTGGTCAAGAAGGTGCAGAGCAATGGCGTACTGCTCAATCCGATCCGGCTCTACCCGGTGCTCGACGCGGCGACGAAGTCGCTGACGACGGACCCGGGGCTGGACTCGCTGAGGGATCTGTACGACCTGACCCGCTCAATTCGCAACGTACCGACCGAAAAGGTGCAATTCCTTACGGTTCCGCGCCAGCCGTACTCCGCCGACCCGAACCGTGACGAACTGGTCGAGCCGGAGGCGGGCGAGCTTTTCAAGCGGCTGCGCGAGGACAGGCTCGTCCGCGTCGTCCCGGACAAGGACAAGAAGAACAAAAATGCGGAGGACAAAAACGCGGAAACACCGGCCGACGAGAAGCCCGACGGCACCGGTTCCGCGAGCCCGACTCCGGCGCCGACATTCTCCGGGACGAACGCCGCCGTGGGCATGTGTGAGTAAAGCGATGACCAAGCCAGTGTCGGAAGTCCATGAAGATTGGGCGGATTGCCCGTTGTAAGGGGCGTGGAATTTGTCACGGGCGTCGCTTCCCGTTGAACTGGGCGGATAGTGTGACGCGATCCGGTGCATCCGACTTCGGGTCGCGCACTGCTGGATCGAAAGACCGAGCGCCCTTCGGGGGAGGCGCCTCGCGTGGCACCGACGGAGGACTCAAGCAACCGTGGATGCGCAAAGCCGTGGACGGGCGGACGAGATCGACCCCGCCGACCAGTGGGTACTTAACCCGCACACCGGCAATTACGAATTGCGACTGGACCAATCCGCACCGCAGTCGTCCCCGTCGAGAAGCGCCGGTTCGGGCGGCGGATCCAGGCGCGCCGGTGCGAGGCCCCCGGCCCCGAGAAGCCCCGCGGACGATCGCGAGACAACGACGCCGGGCCGGGACGTACCCGGTCAGCGCTCGCGCCGTACGGGCAACGCCTCGGGCGGTACGAATCCCCCCACCGTCGGCCGCCGCAAGCGCAAGCAGCCCAAGTCGCGCAAGAAGAAGGCGCTGCTGTGGACGGGCGGCGTGATGGCCTTCGTCGTGGTCGCCGGAGCCGTCGGCACGTATCTCGTCTACCGGCACTTCGACTCGAACCTGAACACGGTCGATGTCACGGGCGCGGGCAGCGACGGCTTCAAGAAGGACCAGGCCGTCAACATCCTGATCATCGGCACGGACAAGCGCTCCGGCGCGGGCAATGACGGCTACGGCGACAAGAACAGCGTCGGGCACGCCGACACGACGATCCTCTTCCATGTCTCCAAGGACCGGACGAACGCGACCGCGCTGTCCATCCCGCGTGACCTGATCACCGACATCCCGGACTGCCAGACCAAAACGACCGAGGGCAGCAAGGTCATAGGCGGCACGACCAAGACGCGGTTCAACGAGAGCCTCGGCCAGGAGGGCCGCGACCCGGGCTGCACCATGCGTACGGTCAAGGCGCTCACCGGCGTCACCGTCGACCACTTCATGATGGCCGACTTCAACGCGGTCAAGACGATGACCTCGGCGGTCGGCGGTGTCGAGGTCTGCCTCGCCAAGGACATCAAGGACAAGGACTCCAAGCTCAACCTCCCGGCGGGCAAGCACGTCATCGAGGGTGAGCAGGCGCTGGCGTTCGTGCGCACACGTCACTCGGTGGGCTTCGGCGGCGACCTCAGCCGGATCGAGATCCAGCAGCAGTTCCTGAGTTCGCTGATCCGGAAGATGAAGTCGAGCGACACCCTCTCCAGCCCCACCAAGATGTGGGACCTGGCCGAGGCCGCGACCAAGGCACTCACCGTCGACACCGGGATAGGCAAGATCTCCCGGCTCCGCGACCTCGGTCTGGAGCTCAAAAAGGTCAACCCGCAGAACATCACCTTCGCCACGGTGCCGGTGGTCGACAACACCGACGGCGCGACCGTGCTGCTCAACGAGAGCAAGGCAAAGCCGCTCTTCTCGATGATCCAGAACGACACCTCGCTCACCGAGGTGAAGCAGAAGGAGCAGGACGCCAAGAACCAGCAGGCGAATCTGCTCAAGGGGCCGAGGGCACAGGCGTCCAAGGTCCGCGTCGCGGTCTTCAACGGCAGCGACACACAAGGGGCGGCGCTGGCCACACTGACCTGGCTCCAGAACGAGGAAGGCGTACTGAAGTCGAGCAATGAGGGCAACGCCCCGCAGAAGCTCGCCAAGACGACCCTGGTGTACGCGCCGAACCAGGCCGACCAGGCCCGCAAGCTCGCGGACCTGATGGGTCTGCCCGCCACGGCGCTGAAGCCGGGCACGAAGAACGCCGTGGGTCTTGAGGCCATGACCCTGACCCTCGGCGCCGATTTCAAGGGGGCAGGGGTGCCCCTCACCGGTCCGGCGAAAGCGCCGGAGGGTGTGCAGAAGGTCGAAGCGGACAAACAGGTGTGCGCCAAGTGACCCCGGAACACCGGGTCATGCGGCGAGCCTGAACGACAGGGGGGACCCGGGGTGGGACAGAAAAGCGTGCAGGGGGAGGGGACGCGGGACCGCGTCCCGCACGCCCGAGACCTGGGCTGGGACGACAGCCTGTACGGAGAACGGGGTGGGGTGGCCGCCAAGGGCCGCCGCGCCCGGATCGGCCGTCAGGCCCGGTCCGACGAGAAGGACGCCGAGGCCGGGGATGCCGCGACCGCGGAGGGCTCCGGCGACGATCCGGGCTCGGGTCACCGGTCTGGCGGCCCGCGCCGCGGGAAACGCGGCAAGCGCCGCGTACTGCGCTGGGTCGCGTCCGTGCTGTCGCTGCTGATACTTGGCACGGCCGGCGCCGGATACCTCTATTACGAGCACCTCAACAGCAAGCTCAAGAAGGACGACCTGACGCTCGGCGACAAGATGCGCGAGCACCAGGCGAACGCGGCGGGCCAGACGCCGTTGAACATCCTGCTGATCGGCTCGGACGCGCGGGACTCCAAGAAGAACCAGGAACTCGGCGGCGCCAAGGACACCTTCGGCGGGACACCGCTCGCGGATGTGCAGATGCTGCTGCACCTCTCGGCTGACCGCAGCAACATCTCGGTGATCAGCATGCCGCGGGACACCGTGGTCAAGATGCCCGAGTGCAAGGACCCGGACACCGGCAAGACCTTCGCCGCGACCGGATGGACGCTGACCAATGAGTCACTCGGCCGCGGCGGGCCCGGCTGCACCGTGGCCACCTGGTACGAACTCACCGGCATCACCATCGACCACTTCATGATGATCGACTTCGCCGGTGTGGTCTCCATGGCCGACGCCATCGGCGGCGTCCCGGTCTGTGTCGAAAAGAACGTCTACTCGCGCAACCGCCAGGGCCAGGGCTCGGGCCTCAAGCTGGAGGCGGGCACCCACCCGGTCAAGGGCGAACAGGCCCTGCAATGGCTGCGTACGCGGTACGGCTTCGACGACGGCACCGACCTCGCCCGCACCCGCGCGCAGCACATGTACATGAACTCGATGGTCCGTGAGCTGCGCAGGAACACCAAGCTCACCGACCCGGCCAAGCTGCGCAACCTCGCCGAGGCCGCGATCGGCGCGCTCACCGTCGACAAGGGCATCGGCTCGGTCAAGGAGCTCTACGACCTGGGCGAGGAGCTCAAGAGCGTCCCGACCGGCCGGATCACCATGACGACCATGCCGAACTTCTACTCCCAGCGGCCGGGCTTCAGCGGCAAGGTCGAGCCCCAGCCGGGCGACGCCGAGCAACTGTTCCGGATGGTCCGCGAGGACATTCCGCTCGACGGCAAGGCGCCCAAGAGTAAGAAGAAGCCGGCCACCCCTCCGCCCGCCTCCAAGGACCCGGCCGCGGCGCCCGGAGAGATCGCGGTGATGGTGCAGAACGGCACATCGGCCGACGGCCGGTTCGCCGAGAAGGGCCGGGCGACGGCGGTGGCCGGGACCCTGGCGGACAAGGGCTTCACCCGGGCCCAGGCCGACGCCGCGACCAATCCGCAGGCGAAGACGGTCATCCGGTACTCCAACGCCGAACTCGAGGGCGATGCCCAGGCGATCGCCAAGTCCCTCGGGATTCCGCTGACTTCGGTGAAGAAGTCGACGGACGTCACCGGCATCACGCTGATCGTGGGCGCGGACTGGCGGCAGGGTGACACCTACCCGAAGACGGCGCCGAAGGACGACAACAAGACGCCGACGTCGGCGAAGCCTCTGAACGGTGAGAACGACAAGGCGTGCATGCCGGTGCAGGACGGCTTCACCTGGTAGCTCGTACGCGTGTCATGACAGGGGCCCCGGGCGATCGCCCGGGGCCCCTCTCATATACGTACGCGTGTCAGGCGGAAGCGGTCCGCACGGCCGGGCGGCGGCTGGCGATGACCTTCTTCGCCAGCGCGCGCGGGCTGGTCAGGAAGCCGTATCCCCACGACATGTGCATGGTGGCGAGCGCCACAGGGATCTGCAGGCGCGCCTTGAGCGGCAGGCCCTTGCCCGCGGGGACGGACCCGGCGGTTATCCCCGCGAGGTAGCCGGCCGGGACGACGAAGCCGAGGGGTGTGAGGGCCGCGCCGACGACGATGCCCGCGGCGACCGCGCACAGGGCGGTCGGCGGCGCGAGGTAGCGCAGATTGATGGAGCCCTGGTGGTAGCGGGCGACGACATGCCGCCAGCGGCCGTAGTCCTTGTACTGCTTGGCGAGCGCCTTGACGGAGGGCCGCGGGCGGTACTGGACCTTGAGCTCCGGCGAGAACCAGATCAGGCCGCCCGCCTCACGGATGCGGAAGTTCAGCTCCCAGTCCTGGGCGCGGATGAACTCCTCGTTGTAGCCGCCCTGCTGCTCCAGCGACTCGCGGCGGAAGACACCCAGATACACGGTTTCGGCCGGGCCCGCCTCGCCGCCGGTGTGGAAGGACGCATTGCCCACGCCGACCTTGGACGTCATCGCGGCGGCGACGGCGTGCTCCCAGTCGTTCTCGCCCTCGGCGTGCATGATGCCGCCGACGTTCTGCGCGCCGGTCTCTTCGAGGAGGCGCACGGCGGTGGCGATGTAGTTCGCCGACAGCATGCCGTGGCCGTCGACGCGCACCACGATCGGGTGACGCGACGCCTTGATGGCGGCGTTCAGGGCGGCCGGGGTGCGGCCGGTCGGGTTCGGCACGGTGTGGACCCTGGGGTCCTCCGATACGAGCTCGGCGGCGATCTCGTCGGTACGGTCCGTCGAGGGCCCGAGCGCGATCACCACCTCCATCTCGCCGTCGTACTCCTGCTCGAGGATGTGACGGACCGAGTTGCGCAGATGCCGCTCCTCATTGAGGACCGGCATGATCACGGAGACAGGGGGCGTGGCGGCGGGTGTGGCGTTCATCGGGCGCCACGTTACCGCGAACGGGGGACACGGACGCGCGGCGGCCGGGTCGGTGCCGGTGGTCGCAGATCGTATCGGCCTACGGTGTGCGGGATTCCCCCCTGTCGCTCGCGGAGGTGTCCCCCGGTGCCCACGCCGCCCCGCTCCCGCCGTCCCCGGCCCAGTTCCCGGTCCAGGACCGGACGGCGCCTCGCTCGGCCGCGCTGGGGCTTGCGGGTGGGGACGTCACTCTCGGTCCTGGTGCTCGGCGTGGGTGGCATCGGTCACGCGGTGGTGACCAGCCTGGACACCGGTATCGCCAGGGTGGACCCCTTCAAGGACATGAAGAACCGGCCCGAGCCGGGCCACGGCATGAATCTCCTGCTCGTCGGCACCGACGGCCGCGACAAGATCACCCGGGCGGAGAAGCGGAAGTACCGGCTCGGCGGCGCGCCCTGCCGCTGCACCGACACGATCATGCTGGTCCACATCTCGCGGGAGCGGCAGCGGGCGACTGTGGTGAGCCTGCCCCGGGACACGTACACGGAGATCCCCGCGCACATCGACCGGACGACCGGCAAGCGCCACGGGGCGCACGCGGTGAAACTGAACGCGGCCTACGCGGAGGGCGGGCCGGGCCTGACCGTGCGGACCGTCGAGAAGATGACCAGGGTGAAGATCGACCACTATCTGGAGGTCGACTTCACCAGCTTCATGAAGACGGTGGACGCGCTCGGCGGGGTGGAGGTCTGCACGCCCCGGCAGATGAAGGACACGTACACCGGTCTTGATCTCGCGGCGGGCACACACAGGCTGAACGGCGGGCAGGCGCTTCAGTACGTGCGCTCGCGCTACGTCGACGGGGCGGCCGACCTGGGGCGGATGCAGCGCCAGCAGCGCTTTCTCGCCGCGCTCATCCATCAGGCGACCAGCAGTGGGGTGCTGCTGAACCCGGCGAAGTTCCGTCGGGTCAGCTCGATGATGCTCGGCTCCGTGCGGGCCGACGAGGGTTTCGGGCCGCAGGAGATGCTCGCGCTGGGCAGGGCGATGCGGGGCTTCACGGCGGCCTCGTCGGAGTTCACGACCGTGCCGGTCCGCGGCGGCTACCACGTCAAGGGCATCGGCTCCACGGTGAAGTGGGACGAGGCGAAGTCGAAGAAGCTCTTCCAGATGATGCGCGAGGACAAGCCGCTGGCGCCGCACCGGCCGGCGGGGCCGAAGGCGACGTTGGTCGACGTGCCGCCTCAGCAGATCCGGGTGCAGGTCTACAACGGGACGCGGACGGACGGCATGGGGCGGAAGCTCGACGATGCGCTGAAGGCCACGGGCTTCAACACGACGCGCACGCCGCTGAACCGGGCCGGCGCGGAGGTGCGGCGCACGTATGTGAGATACGACCCACGCTGGGACCGCTCGGCGAGGTCGCTGGCGGCGGCTCTGCCGGGCTGCGAACTGCTCAAGGTGAGGGGCCAGGGCCCGACGCTGAAGGTGACGGCCGGGACGGACTACAAGGGCGTGACACCGGTCCGGGCGGAGGAAAAGCACCACGGCGAGTTCGGCGCGGTGACGGGCGACCAGGTGGTCTGCCCGTAACCGGGCAAACCTGCACGAAGTGCGGCTCCGCCGGGGTCGGGGGCGGAGGCCCGGCGCGGGGGTCCGGGGCACAAGCCCGGCGCGGGTTCCGGGTCGGAGGCGGGGTCGCGGCAGAGACCCGGCGCGGGTCCGGCGCACAGGCCCGGCGCCCGGTCCGCGACAGAGGCCCGGCGCGGGTTCGGGGGCTCCGCCCCGGTCAGGCCTCCAGGCCCTCCGACGCGCGCTTCTCGCGCAGCTCCTTGATCGCGCGGCGCCGCGCCAACCGGTGCGTGCGCCGGATCTGCGCCTCCTGATAGCGCCGCTGGTCCCGCTCGGTCTCGGGGATCACCGCCGGTACGGAACGCGGCTTGCCGTCCCCGTCGACCGCGGCGAAGACGAGATACGCGCTGCCGACCTGCGTCGCGGGGGTCGACTCGTTCCAGCGCTCGGCGAGCACCCGCACGCCGACCTCCATCGAGGACCGCCCGGTCCAGTTGACCTGGGCCTTCACGTGAACCAAATCCCCGACGCGCACCGGCACAAGGAAGACCATCTCGTCCATGGAGGCCGTGACCGCGGGCCCGCCCGAGTGGCGGCCCGCGACCGCGCCCGCCGCGTCGTCCACCAGCTTCATGATCACGCCGCCGTGCACCGTGCCGAGAAGGTTGGTATCACTGCCGGTCATGATGTGACTCAAGGTGGTACGGGACGCCGAGGTGGGCTTACCCGGAATCTCTGATTCCGGGCGCTGGGCCAGATCTGTCATGCCCTCCACCATATGCCGGGCCACATTGCATCAGCTTGGCAACAGCCCTGGCCCTATTTCCCACCCGCCCTGTGAGGCGGAAGCCCCGGCCTGCACACTGGTCCGCATGAACGAATGGCCCGATGGATACGGACGCGGCAGCCAGGGCGCCCAGCCCGAAGGAGCTCGCGCGATGCGCCATGTGCAGCGACGACCGGTCCCGCAGCAGCAGTCGCAGGGGTACGACGACGGTTACGACACCCCCTACGACAGCGGCTACAACACGGGCCAGGTCTACGGAGGCCAGGGCGGAGGCAATGGCGGCGGCGGCAACGGCGGCCCCCCGCAGGGCTACCCGCCGCACACCGGCCCCGACTGGCGCCGACGGCTCAAGATCGGTTCGCTGACGCTGGTCGTCCTGCTGCTCGCGGTGTCCATAGGCACGTACTTCTGGGCCGACTCCAAGCTCAAGCGCGAGGTCGACCTCTCGAAGGTCATCGAGCGCCCGGGCGGTGGCGAGGGCACGAACTATCTGATCGTGGGCTCCGACAGCCGTGAGGGCATGTCGGACGAGGAGAAGAAGAAGCTCCACACGGGCTCGGCCGAGGGCAAGCGGACCGACTCGATGATGATCCTGCACGACGGCTCCAACGGCCCGACGCTGATCTCGCTGCCGCGCGACTCGGACGTGGAGATCCCCTCCTTCAAGGGCTCCCAGTCCGGCAAGGTCTTCCCGGCGAAGGGCCGCCACACCAAGCTGAACGCGGCCTACGCGGAGGACGGACCGGAGCTGCTGGTCCGCACCGTCGAGCACAACACCGGCCTGCACATCGACCACTACGTCGAGATCGGCTTCGCCGGCTTCGCGAACATCGTGGACGCGATCGGCGGCGTCGAGATCGACATCCCGAAGGCCTTCAAGGACAAGAAGTCCGGCGCTGACTTCCAGGCGGGCAAGCAGACGCTGGACGGCGAGCAGTCGCTGGCGTTCGTACGGACGCGGTACGCCTTCGCGAACAGCGACCTGGACCGTACGAAGAACCAGCAGAAGTTCCTCGCGGCCCTCGCCAGCCAGACGGCGACGCCGGGCACGATCCTCAACCCGTTCAAGTTCTATCCGACGGCGGGCGCGGGCCTGGACACGCTGATCGTGGACAAGGACATGTCCCTGTGGTCGCTGGGCCAGATGTTCTTCGCGATGAAGGGCGTCACGGGCGGCGACGGCACATCGATGAACATCCCGATCTCGGGCAGCAGGGGCGGCAACCTGGTCTGGGACAAGGCCAAGGTGAAGCAGCTCGTCGAGCAGCTGAAGAACGACGAGAAGGTCACGGTCACCTCGGACCGCTGACGCGCCCGGGGGCATCGCGCCCGGCTGAAGGCTCCGGACCTCACGGGTCCGGAGCCTTTGTCGTGCCTCATCCGGCCGGCGGCGCTGAGATCGCGCACCCGAGGGGCCGGTCCTAGGCTGACGAGCACAGCGATCAAGGAACGAGGGGCGCGCGCATGGTTGAGGAGACCAAGTACTGGGCCTCGGGCAGCTGGCACGTGGCCGAGGACAAGGCCGAGGAGTTCATCGAGCGATGGACCACGTTTCTGACCTGGACCAGGGAAGCGAACGAGGGCTTCGTGACGGCTCGGCTCATCCATGATCTGAACGACCCGGATCACTTCCTGTCGTTTGCGGAGTGGCGGGACGTCGACTCCCTCAACGCATGGAAGAACAAGCCCGAGTTCGCCGAATACTTCGGAGGCTGCCGGGCCCTCTGCTCGCAGATGCATGCCGGCAACTACGGGTCGGCCGTGGTGATCTGAGGCGCCCGGCGAGCCCCCGGATCAAATGGGCTCGGGGCGCGCTTCTCGGGGGTCAGCTCTCAGACGCGTACGTCACGAAGTCCGTCCACGCGCCGGGCGTGAAGCCAAGCTGCGGGCCGGGAACGTTCTTGGAGTCACGGACGTGGACCGTGCTGACAGCAGCGGCGACCTCAACGCAGTCAGGGCCGTCGGCCCCGCTGTAGCTGCTCTTGACCCAGGTCAGCCCGGAAGGAACTCCGGCCGAGGGCTTGACGCTCATGTCTCTCCCAGCAGTTTCTCGATGAAGGTCCGCGACAGCCGAGGCGTGAGTGCCTGGGCCCTGATCAGGCCGTACCGCATCTCAAGAATCTGGACCTCCTTGGGATCGCTGATAAGACGGCTGGTGAGCTGAACTTCGTTGTAGCCCACAGCCGTACCGTCCCTCAGCTTAAGCACCCGGTGCGAGCCGTCGAGGCCCGCGTGCTCCTCGGTCTCCGTCGGCATGACCTGAATCTCGACGTGCCTCAACGAGCATAGTTCCAACAGTCGTTCGAGCTGGCGGCGCAACACAATTCTTCCCCCAGTCGGCCGCCTCAGCGTCGCCTCTTCCTGAACGAAGGTGAGCAGCGGCGCGGGCTGCCGCTCGAATACCGACTGCCGGGCCATGCGCGCCGCCACCCGCCGCTCCACTTCGTCCTCAGAGAACGCGGGTCGGCGTTCTCCGTAGAGCGCACGGGCGTACTCCTCGGTCTGCAGCAGGCCGTGCACCGTGACACTGGCATACGCGCCGAGCTCGACCGAGTCCGCCTCCAGCCTCGCCAAGTCCCGCACCTTCTTCGGGTACCTGGCCTCCGCCACGTCCTTCTTCATCGCGGCCAGCTTCCCGCCCGCGCTCAGGACCTCGTCCGCCCGGTCCAGGAACTCCGGTTTCGGGATGCGCTTGCCGGTCTCCACCTTGTAGACCTGGTTCTCGCCGTACCCGATCGCCGCGCCCAGCTCCGCCGCGCGCATCCCGGCTGACTCGCGCCAGAGCCGGACCTGTCGGCCGACCGCCGCGATCACCGCTCCTGAGTCGTCATCCAGATCCACGTCCCGGTCCGGCTCGTCCGTGCCGATCTCGTCCGCCATACGACACCCGCTTTCATCCGTGTCGACGTCGTACCGGATGGACAGGGCCGTACGCTACATGGACAGTCACTGTCCGTACACGCGTCGCTCTGTTCAGCGTAAGCATGGACCGGCCACGCTGAGTCACGTGAATCTGGAAATCACCCGAACCGAACCTTCTGCTCCTGCCCGTCAGTTCACCGTGATGCTCTCCCCCAGGCGCCGAGGAGCCCGGCTCGCCCGCCTGCTGACCACGGCTCAACTGGCCTCCTGGGGACTGCCGTCGGAGTCGGCGGCGCACATCGTCGCCGAACTGGCCACCAATGCCACCGTTCACGGCCGCGTACCGGGAAGGGACTTCCGGCTGGATCTCGCCGTCCAGGACGACGGCAAGCGGCTGCGGATCGAGGTCACCGACACCCGTGGCGACCGCATTCCGCCCGGCCCCGGCACCCCCACCGCCCCGGCCGCCGACTCCGAGTCCGGGCGCGGTCTGCTGATCGTGGAAGCGCTCGCCGCCCGGTGGGGCGTGGCCTCAGGACCCGTGCCCCGTAAGCCGTTTGTGCCGAGCTCGACCTCGTACGGTGACTGGTCACACGGGGTCGCGGATGCCTACGACCCGGTTGTCCGCGACGCGCTGCCGCACGACGCAAAAAGCTCTTAAGAACGTTTGAAAGAACGGGGGAAAGTACCCACCCAACCCCACCCCGCCCCCGTCACCCTCCCGGGTGACTTTGGCCAATCGAGCTGGATTTCGGGCGGGTTGACGGGCATATGCTCGCCGCGACAACCACAGACATGCGTCGGCCCCCGGCCGGGACTGCAATCCCGATCGAGGGCCTGACCACCGAGGAAGTTAGGCCCTTCCCGATGGATACCCAGCAGGTTAGCGCGCCCTCGCGCGCCTCGTCCCGTGTACCCGGACGCGTCACCCCTTTCGGTGCGATCCACATGAACTCGGTCCACACCAGCCGCTTCACGATCGTCGGCAACCACCTCGCCCAGCACGGCGAGTTGTCGCTCACCGCGATCGGGCTCGCCGTCCACATCCAGTCGCTGCCCGACGGGGCGAAGACCAGCATCAAGGTGCTCGCCGACCGCTTCCCGGAGAGCGAGGCCCGCATCGCCGCCGCCCTGCGCGAACTGGAGGAACACAGCTACCTGGCACGCACCCTGGAACGCCTCCCCGGCGGCAAGCTCGTCACGCGCACGATCTCGTACAACCAGCCCGGTGCCGCCCCGGTTCCCGCCGCAGAGCCCGAGCCGCAGACCGAGCCCGGCCGACCGGCGCCGGTACGAGCCACACCCCCGCCTCCCGCAGCGGAACCCGAGCCCGCCGAGCCCCTGGCCCCGGAGCCCGCCCAACCGGCCCCCGCCACGGAGGCGACCCCCGCCCCCGTACCGCACCAGCCCCCCGCGCGCCCGCCGCTCCCCCAGCCGCAGACACCCGACCTGGAGCGCCACCGTGCGGCCACCGACCTCCTCGCGGGCCTGCGCCGCGACGAGCCCCGGCTGCTCCTCGGCGAGCACGATGTCCGCCGCCTGGCCCCCGCCGTCGCCGCCTGGCTCGAACGTGACGTCCACCCCGACGCCGTACGCCACGCGCTCACCGCCGACCTGCCCGACCGGCTGAAACAGCCCGCAGGACTCCTCGCCCACCGGCTCACCGCGCTCCTCCCGCCCCCGCTCCACGCCGCACCCACGCCCCCAAGACCCCGCGACCCACTCCAGAACTGCGACCGGTGCGACCGCGCCTTCCGCTCCCCGGAACCAGGCCGGTGTCGCGACTGCAGAACCGACCTCGCCGAGGCCGCCTAGCATGAAGGGGACGACCCCTGCCGCCGGGTACGGACGACGAGGAGCGAGCACCATGACCATCGCCCCGGACGACGCGCAGCACGACGCCCGCCAGTACCAGGTCATGCGCGAGTTCGTTCAGTCGATGGACGACACCCTTCCCGGCAAGTTCGAGATCACCAAGGAAGGGATCGTCCACGACATGATGTCGCCCGCCAGACCGCACGAACTCACCGTGCTGCGGGTACGCAGGCGCCTCGAAAAGGTCCTGCCGGACGAGCTTGTGGCCCATACCGGCACACCGGACGTGGAGCACCCGTCCGAGGGCATCATGCGGCACCCGGACGTGATGGTGATCGCCGAGTCCGACATGGAGGGCGAGGGTTCGTTCGATCCTCGCACGCTCCTCGCTGCGATCGAGGTCGTCTCGCGGTCGAACCCGGACAACGACTGGGTGGGCAAGATGCGGGACTACCCCCTCCTCGGCGTCCCGGTCTACGCGGTCTTCGATCCGCGCACCGGCTCGGGAGCGGTGCTCTGCGACATCCACTCCACCCCGGCGGGTCCTCGCTACGCCACGCGCAAGGAGTTCGTGTACGGCGAGGACGTCACCATCGGCGACTGGACCATCCCGACCGGGGACCTCCCCCGGTACGCATAGCCCGTCGCCCGGACCGTCGGCGTAAGGACCTCACTCGTCCAGCGACGAGCCCCGCGCGTTCAGTACCGCCCGCCGCCGATTCCTCGCCCGGCGAGCCCACTCCGGCGCCGTACGGACGCGTTCCGGAACCTCCGCCGCTGATCCAACAAACGAACGCCCCTGCCGATCACAGCAGGGGCGTCCTTTGGTTTGTTCGAGCGATCAGAGCAGACACCCAGGTTCACCCCGGAATGGGCTCGAACGGGCCGGAACCCGAGCTAGCCTTCCTGACCGAGCCACAGGGGCTCTGACCTGCAAAAACCCTGCTACGGCAGGTTGCGGGCCATGACGATCCGCTGGACCTGGTTCGTGCCTTCGTAGATCTGGGTGATCTTGGCGTCGCGCATCATGCGCTCCACCGGGTAGTCGCGCGTGTAGCCGTAGCCGCCGAGCAGCTGGACCGCGTCCGTCGTGACCTCCATCGCGACGTCGGAGGCGAAGCACTTCGCCGCCGCGCCGAAGAAGGTCAGGTCCCCGTCGCCGCGTTCCGACTTGGCGGCCGCGGAGTAGGTGAGCTGGCGGGCGGCCTCGAGCTTCATGGCCATGTCGGCGAGCATGAACTGAATGCCCTGGAAGTCGGCGATCGGCTTGCCGAACTGCTTGCGCTCCTGGACGTAGCCCTTGGCGTAGTCCAGCGCACCCTGGGCGATACCGAGAGCCTGGGCCGCGATCGTGATGCGGGTGTGGTCCAGGGTCTTCATCGCGGTGGCGAAGCCGGTGCCCTCCGCGCCGATCATGCGGTCGGCGGGGATGCGGACGTTGTCGAGGTAGACCTCGCGGGTCGGGGAGCCCTTGATGCCGAGCTTCTTCTCCGGGGCGCCGAAGGAGACGCCTTCGTCGGACTTCTCGACGACGAAGGCCGAAATGCCCTTGGAGCGCTTTTCGGGGTCGGTCACGGCCATCACCGTGTAGTACTCGGAGACGCCGGCGTTGGTGATCCAGCGCTTCACACCGTTGAGGACCCAGAAGTCGCCGTCGCGGACGGCCTTGGTCTTCATCCCGGCGGCGTCGGAGCCCGCGTCCGGCTCGGAGAGGCAGTACGAGAACATCCCGTCGCCGTTGGCGAGCGGGCCCAGGTACTTCTTCTTCAGGTCCTCGGAGCCGGAAAGGATCACCGGGAGCGAGCCCAGCTTGTTCACGGCCGGGATAAGAGAGGAGGAGGCGCAGACGCGCGCGACCTCTTCGATGACGATCACGGTCGCGAGGGCGTCGGCGCCCGCGCCGCCGTACTCCTCGGGGACGTGGACGGCGTGCAGGTCGGCGGAGACGAGCGCGTCCAGCGCCTCCTGCGGGAAGCGGGCCTCTTCGTCGACCTCGGCCGCGAACGGCGCGATCTTCGCCTCGGCGAGCGAGCGGATGGCGTCACGGAGCATGTCGTGCTCTTCGGACGGGCGGTACAGGTCGAAATCAGCCGATCCGGCCACTGTCTCTCACTCCCCAGGGAACGCTAACTACCGTTAAGTAACCTAATTTTAAAGGTCCAGCAGCCCCAAGGCATACGTGACCTTGGCGACAGCGGAAAAGAGCTCTGCTCGCCGGGCTCGCGACCCCGGTGCGGGGCGCGGCTATGCTCGGGCAGGCATTCCCAGCCCGCGATTCACTGGAGCACCGCATGGCCCTCAAGATCACCGTGATCGGCACCGGATATCTCGGCGCCACCCACGCCGCGGCCATGGCTGAATTGGGCTTCGAGGTCCTCGGACTCGATGTCGTGCCCGAGAAGATCGAGATGCTCTCCGCGGGCAAGGTCCCGATGTACGAGCCGGGGCTGGAGGAGCTGCTTGCCAAGCATGTCGCCGGGATCGAGGGATCGAGCGGGCGGCTGCGCTTCACGACCTCGTGGGAGGAGATCGGGGAGTTCGGCGACGTCCACTTCGTCTGCGTGAACACCCCGCAGAAACACGGCGAGTACGCCTGCGACATGTCGTACGTCGACCGCGCCTTCGCCTCGCTCGCGCCGCAGCTGAAGCGGCCCGCCCTGGTCGTCGGCAAGTCGACCGTCCCGGTCGGCAGCGCGGCCCGGCTGGCGGCTCTGCTCACCGAACTGGCCCCGGTGGGCGCGGACGCCGAGCTGGCGTGGAACCCCGAGTTCCTGCGCGAGGGCTTCGCCGTCCAGGACACGCTGCACCCCGACCGGATCGTGGTGGGTGTGGAGAGCGAGCGTGCGGAGAAGCTGCTGCGCGAGGTGTACGCGACACCGGTCGGCGAGGGCTCGCCGTTCGTGGTGACCGACTTCCCCACCGCCGAGTTGGTGAAGACCTCCGCGAATTCCTTCCTCGCGACGAAGATTTCCTTCATCAACGCGATGGCCGAGGTGTGCGAGGCCGCCGACGGCGATGTCGTGAAGCTCGCCGAGGCCATCGGATACGACGAGCGCATCGGCTCCAAATTCCTGCGCGCGGGCATCGGCTTCGGCGGTGGCTGTCTGCCGAAGGACATCCGCGCGTTCATGGCCCGCGCCGGTGAGCTGGGCGCCGACCAGGCGCTGACCTTCCTGCGCGAGGTCGACTCGATCAATATGCGGCGCCGCGGCCACATGGTGGAGCTGGCGCGGGAGGCCGTGGGCGGCGGATCGTTCCTGGGCAAGCGGGTGGCCGTGCTCGGGGCGTCCTTCAAGCCCGACTCGGACGATGTGCGGGACTCGCCCGCGCTGAATGTCGCCGGGCAGATCCATCTGCAGGGCGGTCAGGTCACGGTGTACGACCCCAAGGGCATGGACAACGCGCGCCGGCTGTTCCCGACCCTCGGGTACGCGGACACGGCGCTGGAGACGGTCCGGGGTGCGGACGTGGTGCTGCACCTGACGGAGTGGCGCGAGTTCCGCGAACTGGACCCGGCGGCGCTGGGCCGGGTCACGTCGCGCCGGATCGTCCTGGACGGGCGGAATGCGCTGGACCCGGTGAAGTGGCGCGAGGCGGGCTGGACGTATCGGGCGATGGGGCGGCCGCGGGCGTAGGGCTCGGCCCGGGGGACCTTTTCCCCTACCCGCCCAATCCCGAACTGGGGGCAAGCCCCCAGACCCCGTATGCGACCTTCGGCCGCATGTCCTCAAACGCCGGACGGGCTGAAATTCAGCCCCCGGCAGAAGCCTTGCCCCTGGCCCGGTACGTGCGCATCTTGGCGCGGGCGCCGCAGACCGACATCGAGCACCAGCGGCGTCGACCGCCCGGGCTGCGGTCGTAGTACACCCACCGGCAGTCCTCCGCCTCGCACGCCTTCAGCCGCGCCCATGTCCCGTCGGCCGACGCCGCGGCGAGCGCCTCGGCGATGCGGGAGACGAGCGCGTCCGGGTCCGCCGGGCGGAGTGCGGCGGTGCCGTCTTCCGCGACGGTGACGTACAGCGGCGCCCCGGCCAGCAGGTCGTCCAGCGCGGCGGGCGAACGGTCCGACCGGTGGCCCGCGTGCGCGAGGCAGGCGGCGCGCAGGGCTTCACGCAGTTCGCGCGCGGGCGGCACGTCCTGCTCGGCGAGACCGAAGACGGCGCGGCCGTCCTCCGTGTCGAGGGAGTCGGTGCCGGTCTCGACATCGAGCGTGTTCACCAGGGCCTCGACCAGCGCGAGGCCACCTGGCGCGGTTTCCCTCTCATTCATGGTTGCGACGTTACCTCCGATGCGGGAGCATGAAGTAACCGTTACCGGTTGAGCCATTTCAACGGTAACTCTTTCCGAGGAGGAGTCATGCCCATCGCCACCCTGGGGACCGTCGTGCTGGACTGTCCCGACCCCGTCGCACTCGGCCGCTTCTACGCAGGCGTGCTCGGCGGTGAGATCGAGAACGACGGCGACGGCTGGGTGTCCCTCAGGGGAGCCGCCGGGACGCCGCTCTCGTTCCAGGTCTCGCCCGGTTTCGTACCGCCGAAGTGGCCCGCGCCGGACGCCTCCCAGCAGTTCCATCTGGACCTGACGGTGGACGACCTGGACGCGGCGGAGAAGGACGTACTGGCACTGGGCGCGAAGGCGCTGGACGCCGACGACAAGGCGCGGTCGTGGCGGGTGTACGCGGACCCGGCCGGGCATCCGTTCTGCCTCTGCGCCTGCTGAGAAAGAGCTCCGGCCCCGCGGCTCAGCCGTCCTGCGGTGTCGGTCTCGCCGTCGACGGGGGCCGGCGCGCCTGGATCGCGCGGGAGACGAATTCCGCGTCCCTGAGAACCCTGGACACGTTCGTCCAGGTCAGGGCCTCGATATCGGGCTGCGGCCAGTCGCGGTCCAGGAGTTCGGCGATCAGGCGCGGGAAGCAGGACACATCCGCCAGGCCGGGGGCGTGCGGGGAGCCCGTGTCGTAGGCGCCGGTCAGGGCCACCGACTGCGGGCCCGCCGTCTCGCGGACATGGTCCAGGCGGTCCGCCGTCTCACGGATCGAGGCGCCCGTGCAGGCGACCATGCACACACCGCAGTTGGCGCGCAGCTGGCGCAGCACGTCGTCCGGGACCGGCTCCGGGTGGTGTGAGATGACGACGGGAGCCTTGGCCACGACGAGCGCGCGGCGCATCGTTTCCAGCGTGCAGCCGGAGAGGTCGACGAGGATGCCCAGACGGTTCATCTCCCGGACGACCTCCTGGCCGAAGGGGGTCAGTCCGGCGCGCTGTGTCCAGCGGGCGCCCGCGAGGGTGACGCTGCGGACGCCAAGGGCGTGATACGCGCGCAGTGTGGCGAGCGAATCGCCGAGGGCCGGGCCCGCCACCGGGCCGAGCAGGGCGGCTATGCGGCCGCAGTTGCGCGCGTCGGCCAGGTCGCCCGCGCTCAGAGCCAGGCGCAGGCCGTCGGGGCACTCGGCCACCAGGGCGCGGACCAGGTCGAGTTGTTCCAGCGTCGCCGTCACCGCGCGGTCCCCCGTGGGCTCGCCGCGCACCTGCAGGGACCAGAACTGCGCGCCCACCCCGCCGTCCCGCAGCCGCGGGATGTCCGTCTCCAGCATGCGCTCGCCGTCCTCGATGTCGTACGAGGGGAGCTCCCGCAACGCCAGGGCGAGCCCGCTGCAGCCGTCGGCTATCGGGTGCGCGGCGAGGAGTTCGCGTGCGCGCTCCAGGCTTCCGCCGGCCGGGCTTGCGGCGGCCGGGTCGGCGGGCTCGGTGGACGGCTCTCTGCGCGGCGGCGCCACATCGTCGAGGTTGCCGACGGCTATGGTCTCGGCCGGGGGGTCGTTCTGCAGATCTGCCATGGGTGCTCCGAGCGTCGACGGCGGTGCCGTGGATCAACCGTGGCACGGGAGCGGCGAGGCTTCACGGCAGGTGGTGCGTTCGGGGGTACGGGCCGTATGCGGGATACGCCCCGCATACGGCCCGTACTCCCGTCGGCCCGTCTCAGCCGTCGAGCTGCTCGATCGTCGCGTTCGAGGGACCGCGCTCCGCCTGGAGGCCGCGGGCGACGTCCTCCGCCGCGCGCAGCGTACGGACCGCGTTCTGCCAGGTCAGCTTGGCGAGGTCCGAGGCGGACCAGCCGCGGCCGAGCAGTTCCGCCATCAGGTTCGGATAGCCCGCGACATCTTCGAGACCGGCCGGTGTGAAGGCCGTCCCGTCGAAGTCGCCGCCGATGCCGATGTGGTCGACGCCGGCCACCTCGCGCATGTGGTCCAGGTGGTCGGCGACGGTCGCGACCGTCGCCACCGGCCGCGGGTTCGCCGCCTCGAACGCGGCGTGGACCTTCATCGCCCCGGGCGTGGTGTCCAGGGGGTGCAGGCCGTGCGCCTCCATGTTCTCGTCGGCGGCGCGGGTCCAGTCGACCGCCGCGGGCAGGATGAACTTGGGCACGAACGTGGCCATCGCGACGCCGCCGTTCGCGGGCAGCCGCTCCAGCACGTCGTCGGGGATGTTGCGTACGTGGTCGCAGATCGCCCGGGCCGACGAGTGCGAGAAGACGACCGGTGCGACCGAGGTGCCGAGCGCGTCGCGCATCGTCGAGGGGGCGACGTGCGAGAGATCGACGAGCATGCCGATCCGGTTCATCTCCCGTACGACCTCGTGGCCGAAGGCCGACAGGCCGCCGACGCCGACCTCGTCGGTCGCCGAATCCGCCCACGCGATGTTGTCGTTGTGGGTCAGGGTCATGTAGCGCACGCCCAGCGCGTACAACGCCCGCAGCGTGGCCAGGGAGTTGTTGATGGAGTGGCCGCCCTCGGCGCCCATGAGAGAGGCGATACGGCCCTCGCCGCGCACCTTCTCGATGTCGTCCGCGCACAGTGCGGCGGCGAGGTCCGCCGGATAGCGCTCGAGCAGCTGGCGCACCCCGTCGATCTGCTCCAGGGTCGCGCTGACCGCGTCGTCGCCCGCCATGTCGCTGCGTACGTACACGGACCAGAACTGCGCGCCGACGCCGCCCTTGCGCAGCCGCGGGATGTCGGTGTGCAGCTCGCCGGTCCGGTCACCGGCGATGTCCATGCGGTTCAGGTCGTAGCGGACGTGCTGGCGCAGCGCCCAGGGCAGGTCGTTGTGGCCGTCGACGACCGGGTGGGACGCGAGCAGCTCGCGTGCCTGGCTCAGGTGGTCCGTGGGGGATTCCATGCGCTGTTACTTCCCGAAGCCGAAGGAATCCGCACCTGCGACCTTGGTTCGCAGCCGCTTGCCCTTCTCGGTCGCCTGGTCGTTCAGCTCCTGCTGGAACTCCCGCATACGGGCGAGGAGTTCGTCGTCGTGCGTGGCCAGGATCCGGGCCGCGAGCAGACCCGCGTTGCGGGCGCCGGCGACCGAGACCGTGGCGACGGGCACTCCCGCGGGCATCTGCACGATCGACAGCAGCGAGTCCATGCCGTCGAGGTACTTCAGCGGTACGGGGACGCCGATCACCGGGAGCGGGGTGACGGAGGCGAGCATGCCCGGAAGGTGGGCCGCTCCCCCGGCGCCCGCGATGATCGCCTTGAGGCCGCGGTCGGCGGCCTGCTCTCCGTAGGCGATCATTTCGCGCGGCATCCGGTGCGCGGAGACGACGTCGACCTCGTACTCGATCTCGAACTCGTCCAGGGCCTGCGCGGCGGCCTCCATGACGGGCCAGTCGGAGTCGGACCCCATGACAATGCCAACGACAGGGCTCATTCGTTGATCGTTCCTCTGAGATAGCCGGCTGCGTGACGGGCGCGCTCCAGCGCGTCGTCCAGATCGTCGCCGTAAGTGTTGACGTGACCCACCTTGCGGCCGGGCTTGACGTCCTTGCCATACATATGGATCTTCAGCTGCGGATCGCGGGCCATGCAGTGCAGATACGCCTGGTACATGTCCGGGTAGTCGCCGCCGAGGACGTTGGCCATCACGGTCCACCTGGCCCGCGGGCGCGGGTCGCCCAGCGGCAGGTCGAGCACCGCGCGGACATGGTTGGCGAACTGCGAGGTGATCGCGCCGTCCTGGGTCCAGTGGCCGGAGTTGTGCGGGCGCATCGCCAGCTCGTTGACCAGGATGCGGCCGTCGGTCGTCTCGAACAGCTCGACCGCGAGATGGCCGACGACGCCGAGCGCGTCGGCGATCCGCAGGGCGAGCTCCTGCGCCTGGCCCGCCAGCTCCGGGTCCAGGCCGGGCGCGGGTGCGATCACCGTGTCGCAGACGCCGTCGACCTGCCGTGACTCGACCACGGGATAGGCGACGGCCTGGCCGTGCGGGGAGCGGACGATGTTCGCCGCCAGCTCACGGGTGAAGTCGACCTTCTCCTCGGCGAGGACGGGGACGCCCGCCTTGAAGGGGGCCTCGGCGTCGGCCTGCGTACGCACGAACCAGACGCCCTTGCCGTCGTAGCCGCCGCGCACGGTCTTGAGGATGACGGGGAAGCCGTCGCCCTCCTCGGCGAAGGCCGTCACATCGGCGGGGTCCGTGACGATGCGGTGGCGCGGGCAGGGCGCGCCGAGCTCGTCGAGCTTCGCGCGCATCACGCCCTTGTCCTGCGCGTGCACCAGGGCGTCGGGCCCCGGGCGGACGGGGATGCCGTCCGCCTCCAGGGCGCGCAGGTGCTCGATCGGGACATGCTCATGATCGAACGTGAGCACGTCGCACTCCCGCGCGAACTCACGCAGCGTGTCCAGATCGCGATAGTCGCCGATGACGACATCGCTGACCACCTGGGCCGCGGAGTCCTGCGGGGTGTCACTGAGGAGCTTGAATCTGATGCCGAGGGGGATGCCCGCCTCGTGGGTCATACGGGCGAGCTGGCCGCCGCCGACCATGCCGACTACCGGGAACGTCACCCTCTTAGGGTATCCGCCGCCCCGGCGCCCCCTGCCGCCCGCGGCGCCCGGCCGGGGTCGGGCTTGTCACAGCCTCGCCACATGGTTGGGTACGTCCCCGGGCGGGGGCGAGAGCGGGTGGTTAGCATGGCTGCGTTGACGCTGCCGAAACGATGGGGCTGGACTCTCACTATGAGTGAACGAGGCAGTGCGCTGCGCGGGCAGCTCGATCAGCTCTCCCGCGAAGTCGCCAAGTTCGGAGCGGTGGGCGGTGCGGGGCTGCTGGTCAACCTCGCCGTCTTCAACCTCGTACGCCACACCACCGAGATCCCCGTGGTGCGGGCGTCGATTCTGGCGACCGTCGTCGCGATCGCCTTCAACTACGTCGGCTTTCGGTACTTCACCTACCGGGACCGCGACAAGAGCGGACGCACCAAGGAGCTCACGCTCTTTCTGCTGTTCAGCGTGGTCGGCCTGGTGATCGAGAACGGCATTCTGTACGCGGCGACGTACGGCTTCGACTGGGACAGCCCGCTGCAGAGCAACATCTTCAAGTTCCTCGGCATCGGCCTCGCGACGCTGTTCCGCTTCTGGTCCTACCGCACCTGGGTCTTCCGGGCGCTGCCAGCACGCGAGGCCGTGCACACGGCGGAATCGTTCCTGGGGCAGCGGCGGCCGGAGCCCGACCGCGTCGGGCGCTGAGCGGCGGGCTCCGCCTGAGCGTCGATCGCTGAGCCGTCCGCTTCAGCGGACCGTGGGCGGGCCGTTCTTGCGGCTGCGGGCCACCCGGCTCAGGAACAGCGCGAAAACCGGCGGATGCTGCTGGAGCAGCTCCAGCCGGCCACCGTCCGCCTCCGCCAGATCCCGGGCCACGGCCAGTCCGATGCCGGTGGAATTGCGGCCGCTGATGGTCCGCTCGAAGATCCGCGCGCCGAGGTCGGCCGGGACGCCCGGGCCCTCGTCGGTCACCTCGACCACGGCCTGGTTTCCCGTGACACGGGTCCGCAGCGCGACCGTTCCGCCGCCGTGCATGAGCGAGTTCTCGATCAGCGCGGCGAGCACCTGGGCGACCGCGCCCGGGGTGCCGACGGCCTGCATGCCCTGCTTTCCCGAGCAGACGATGGCGCGGCCCGCACTGCGGTAGGCCGGGCGCCACTCCTCCAGCTGCTGCTTGACCACCTCGTCGAGGTCGAAGACGACGGCGGAGCCGGTGCGGGGGTCGCGGGAGTTCGTGAGCAGCCGGTCCACGACGTCGGTGAGCCGCTCCACCTGCGCGAGCGCGATGCTCGCCTCCTCCTTCACCGTGTCCGGGTCGTCGGTGAGGGTGATCTCCTCCAGCCGCATGGAGAGCGCGGTCAGCGGCGTACGGAGCTGATGCGAGGCGTCCGCGGCGAGCCGGCGCTCGGCGGTGAGCATGCGCGCGATGCGCTCGGCACTGGAGTCGAGGACGTCCGCGACGCGGTCCAGCTCGGGGACGCCGTAGCGCTTGTGCCGGGGGCGCGGGTCGCCGGAGCCGAGGCGCTCGGCGGTCTCGGCGAGATCGGTGAGCGGGGAGCCGAGGCGGTTCGCCTGGCGTACGGCGAGCAGCACGGCGGCGACGACGGCGAGCAGCGCGACCCCGGCGATGATCAACAGGGTCCGCCCGACCTCGCGCGTCACGGACGAGCGGGACTCCTCGACGGTGACGCTCTCGTTGCGCTCACCGTGCGCGACCCCACGGATGACGCTGCCGGTGGGACGCTTGCCGATCTCGATCGGATCGCGGCCGGGGATCGTGATCAGGGCGTACCGCTTGGCGCCGCTCTGCTCGGAGAGGATGTCGGGGTTGACGGGCTCACCGCCGATGAGCCGGCTGTCGACGATGCTGACGAGCCGGAGGGCCTCGGAGTCGACGCTTTCCTGGGCGCTGCTGGAGATGGTGCGGGTCTCGACGAGGACGAGGGAGACACCGAAGACGGCGATGACGACGAGGACGACGGCGAGGGTCGAGGTGATGAGTCGTCGTCGCATGGTGCTCTCCGGCGGTGTCCGTTTGGTCGTTTCCAGGGGTCGTGGCTGCCGTGGGCCAGGGGCGTTGGCGGTTGCTGCCCGGTGGGTGGCTTCGCGGGCGAACCCGGAGGTCCGGCCCGGACAGGGTCACTCCCCACCGGAACGGCGTGAGCGCGGGAGGCCGTCCCGGGGCTCAGCTCTTTTCGAAGCGGAAACCCACACCCCGCACCGTCGCGATGTACCTCGGGTTCGCCGCGTCGTCGCCCAGTTTCTTGCGCAGCCAGGAGATGTGCATGTCCAGCGTCTTCGTCGAAGACCACCACGTCGTGTCCCAGACCTCGCGCATCAGCTGGTCGCGCGTGACCACCCGGCCCGCGTCCCGGACCAGGACGCGCAGCAGGTCGAACTCCTTCGCCGTGAGCTGCAGTTCCTCGTCGCCCATCCAGGCGCGGTGCGACTCGACGTCGATCCGCACGCCGTGCGTCGACGGCGCGGGCGAGGGTTCAGAGGCGCCGCGGCGCAGCAGGGCCCGGACCCGGGCGAGCAGTTCGGCGAGGCGGAACGGCTTGGTGACGTAGTCGTCCGCGCCGGCGTCCAGGCCGACCACGGTGTCGACCTCGTCCGCACGGGCCGTCAGCACCAGGATCGGCACCGTGTGGCCCTCGGCGCGCAGTCGTCTCGCGACCTCCAGGCCGTCCATGCCGGGCAGCCCCAGGTCGAGCACGACGAGGTCGACACCGCCTGCCAGTCCGGCGTCCAGCGCCGCCGGACCGTCCTCGCGGACCTCGACCTCGTAACCCTCCCGGCGCAGGGCGCGGGCCAGCGGCTCCGAGATGGAAGCGTCGTCCTCGGCGAGCAGTACACGGGTCATGGGGTGATGGTAGTCCGCGTGACGTACGCGTCGTTGCGTGATCGGCAAGGCCTGCGGGTTAAGGATGCGATCATGATGACGACCTTCGATTCAGGGCACCCGGTTCCAGGTATGCCTGTGATCCATCTCTCAAGTCCTTCCATATGCCGCCGTGTCGTGTCGTAAGGTGGCATGACGCCTGTAGCACGACACGGGACCTTTGGCCTGCCAGACCGGTCAAGGGTCTCTTTGCTGCGCGAGGTTGGGTTGCCGGCCTCGAGACAGTGAATGACCTGTGGGCCGGGCCCCGAGCGCGACACAGCGCGCGGGGCGTGGATCCCGGTGCGGACTGTCCCCCGTCTTCGCCTTCCGCGAAGTGAGCCCCAAAGGCGTGGGGTGGGACACCTCCCCGGTGCCGGCCGCCCCCCACCGGGCGCGTACCGCTCACGAAGCGCCGCGTCCCGAGCTAGCAAGGATCGACCCATGGCGTCCAGCCTGACGAAGGACACTGCCGGTACCCCCTCCGGCGAGAAGACCTTCTTCGGCCACCCCCGCGGTATGGCCACCCTCTTCATGACCGAGATGTGGGAGCGCTTTTCCTGGTACGGAATGCGCGGCATCCTCGTCCTCTACTTGATCGCGGGTGTTCTCGACGGGCCCCTTGAGGGTCGTGAAGCCCTGGCCGCGTCGATCTACGGTGTCTACAACGCCGTCGTCTACATGGGCGCGATGCCCGGCGGCTGGATCGCGGACCGCCTCTGGGGTGCGCGCAAGGCCGTTCTCGTCGGCGGCATCGTCATCGCGCTGGGCCACTTCACCCTCGCGATCCCGACCGACATCGCCTTCTTCTGCGGTCTCGCCCTGATCGCCGTCGGTACGGGCCTGCTGAAGCCGAACATCTCCGCGATGGTCGGCGGCCTCTACGAGGGGCAGCCCAGCGCCCGCCGCGACGCCGGTTTCACGCTGTTCTACATGGCGATCAACATCGGCGGCATGGCCGCTCCGCTGGTTGTCGGCTACCTCGGCGAGAACGTCAACTGGCACCTCGGCTTCGCCGTTGCCGGTATCGGCATGAGCCTCGCCGTCGTCCAGTACATCCTGGGCGGCCGTCACCTCGGTGACGTCGGCAAGGAGCCCGCCACACCGGCCTCGCCGGAGGAGAAGCGCGCGACGCTGCGCAAGGTCGTGCTGTGGGGCGGCATCGCCGTCGGCGCGCTGGTCATCGACCTGGTCGCGGGCACGTACGACATCGAGCACATCGTCAACGTCCTGGCCATCCTCGGCATCGTCGTGCCGATCGTGTACTTCGCCATGATCTTCCGTAACCCGGCGCTGAAGAGCGAGGACAGGCCGAAGATCCAGGCCTACGTGTGGTTCTTCGTGACCGCCGTGCTGTTCTGGATGATCTACGACCAGTCCGGCTCGCTGCTGACGATCTTCGCCGACAACAAGACGGACCGCATGATCGGCGGCTGGGAGTTCCCGGCCTCCTGGTACCAGTCGGTCAACCCGATGATGGTCATCATCCTGGCCCCGCTGTTCGCCGCTCTGTGGGTCAAGCTGGCCCAGCGCAACCGCGAGCCCAGCACCCCGATGAAGTTCGCCCTGGCGATGCTCCTCATCGGTGGCTCCTTCGCGATCATGGGTCTGGCCGGCGCCGCCGCCGCCAACAGTGAGACCGGCAAGGTCACTGTCTTCTGGCTGCTCAGCGTCTACCTCGTTCAGACCCTCGGCGAGATGTGCCTGTCGCCGGTCGGCCTGTCCCTGTCGACCAAGCTGGCTCCGAAGCAGTTCGTCGGCCAGATCATGGGTCTGTGGTTCCTCGCCACCTCGACGGGCAACGCCCTGAACGGCTGGACCACCAAGCTCAACGCCCCGCTGGGCGACGCCGTCTACTACACGATGTGGGCGATCATCGCCGTCGTCGCGGGCCTCGCGTTCATGACGGCGGGCAAGAAGATCCGCGCGCTCATGGGTGACGTCAAGTAACTCCCCCGCGCCTGCGGGCGCAACAGAGCCGGGCCGGTACGAAGCGATTCGTACCGGCCCGGCTCATGTGTTCAGCTGGTCAGCTCTTCGTCTGGACCTTGAACCCGCGCAGGAAGTTCTTGGTGCCGCACCTGACGTTCGACTTCTTGCCCGGCGACACCCACGGGCCGTAGAGGGTGTAGGTGACGACCGTCTCGCGGGCGCCCTGAACCTGGTCGCACTTGATCTCCACCCGATGGAGACGGACAGCCTTGCCGCTGCCCTTCTTGACACACGTGGAGTAGGCCGTGGGCCTGCCAATGCCGTCCATGTCGGCGTACGCCTTGCACGCGTACTTGGCCGTGGCCGCCTCGGCCGGGGCCGCGGTGACCAGCCCTGTCGCCGTCGCCCCCATCAGGATGGCGAGCGTGCCCGTGGCGAACTTCTTCCCCCAGCGCATTTGCTTTCCTTTCTGCGGCCGTGCGCCACGATGGACGGCCAGAACTCATCGAGCTGCACTTATGGCCGATTGCCCAACTCCGCCTTCACTCAGGCGAATACATGGAACATATCCGTCCGGATCTTGGACAGGCAAAGCGCGAAGGCCGATCTGAGCAACATCTGAGCCAGACGCAGTCCGGCCCCGGCCTGGTGGGCCGGGGCCGATGTGCCGGTCGGTCGCTCTAGCGCGTACCGCGCAGCCTGCGCCACGGGGTGAAGGTGAAGACCGCGCCGCCCAGCAGGATCACCGTGCCCGCGACCAGGGCCAGGGCGCGGAGGGCGCCGTCGTTGTCGGAGCCCGTCTGGGCCAGGCCGCCGCTCGTGCTCGTGCCGCCGCTCGATGCGCCGCCGCCCGAGCTGCCGCTGCCGTTGCTGGAGCTGCCCGACGCGCCGCCCGGCTGGGCCGAGGTGTCGAGTTCGAGGGAGGCCTCCGCCGTGCCCTTGACCGTGCACGGGATGCTGATCTTCTGGCCGCCCAGGGTGACGTCGATCGTCAGGGTGCCGGGGCTGAGTGTGGACTTGCCGTTGGCGCCCGGCTTGTACGTGCCGGTCATGTCGGGCAGGTCGACCGGTTTGCCCTGTTCGAGGGGGTCGGGGTTGGCGGGGCCGGTGACCGGGACGGTGCCCTTGTCGGCTCCGCCGAGAAGGACAGCCATGGAGGGTTTGAGTGCGCCGGCGGGGAGTGCCGCCGGGCTGTTCATGACGCCCTTGGCCGTCTTGACGACCAGGTCGTAACTGCCGCCGTTCTTCTTGGCGTTGATGGTCACCTTGGAGTTGATGCTCGCCGGTCCCGGCGACTTGCACGCGAAGGCGACGGTGACTTCCTTGCCGGGGAAGTCGGTCTGGCCGCCGCCCCCGCCGGAGGTGGATCCGCCGGACGTCGAGCCGCCCGACGTGGTTCCGCCCGAGGTCGAACCACCGCTCGTCGTGCCGCCCGACGTACCGCCCCCGCCGTCCGTCACCTTGATCGTCGCCGCCGCCTTGACCGTCTCCTTCGGCGTGCACTTGGTGTCGGTCGACATCGGCTTGGAGACGTTGATGTTGTACGCGTCCGGCGTCAGCGTGACCTCCCCCGCCGTGGTCAGCTTGATCCTGCCCTTCATGTCGGACAGCTTCATCGGGCTGTTCTTGGGGATCGGCGGGTTCGAACGCGGTCCCTCCATCACGATGTTCACGGTCTGCGCCCCGGCCGCCTTCAGCGTGCCGGTCGGCTTCACCGTGTCCTTCTCCAGGTCGAGGATGTCGGGGTTCTTCGAGGCAGCCTCGACGAACTTCCACACCACTTCGACCTCGTCGCCGACCTTCGCCTCGGCGGGAGCGGTGATCTGCACCTTCGTGGTGCCCTGCACGGGTGGCAGCCCCGAGATGGGCGGTGGGATGCACTCCGTCTTGTAGGCGACCTCGGCTGCCTGGGCGGGGCTTGCGGCCAGCAGGATCCCCGCGCCGCCGAGCATCAGCGCGACCCCGGCCGCGCTCATCCTCCGTTGCGTGCTCACGAATGTCCCTTCGTCGTGGACCGGTTGTCTGACGGTGCGGAGTCAGGTGTGAACCACGGCAGAGCCGCCGTGGTGGTCGTGGTGCTCCTCGGCCCGGGGTCCGGTGGCCTGCGGCGCAGCCGTACGGTGCGGTGGCGGCCGTTGCCGTGGGCGCGGGGGCGGACGCGGTCGACGACCGCCATGCCGATACGGAAGACGGCGGCGGGCACGACCACGGCGAGCAGGATCCAGAAGATCGTCACGCCCCAGGGACGGCCGACGCCCCACGGCTGTTCGGCGAGCACCTTGGTGCCGTACTTGACCGAGATCTGGTAGTCGCCGTGCGCTCCGGCCGAGAGCTGGACGGGCAGCTTGACCAGCACTTTCTGGCCGGGCGCGATGGTGCCGCGCCACTGCTGCTCCTCCCACTGCGGGGCGAAGACGCCGTGCGCGGTGCCGATCTGGAAGACGGGGTCCTTCACCGGCTCGGAACCCAGGTTGCCGACGGTGAATTCGAGCCGGCGGGACGGCGGGGCTCCGAAGAAGACGAGGATGCCGGAGTCGCCTTCGAGCCGGGTGGCGGCGAGCACGGCGAGCCTTCCGCCGCCGGTGGGCCCGGGCAGCGGGGCGGTGGGGTGCCCCGCGACGACGAACGGGGCGTCCACGAGGGCCTGTTCACCCGTGACGGTCGCCACGTGCACCACACATGGGCAGGGTCTGGGCGGTTCGGCGACCGGCATCTTCTTGCTGAAGGCGCCCTTGGCGTCGGTGGTGACGGCGCGGCCGTCGGCGTTGGCGCAGGCGTTGGTGCCGCCGATGACGCCTTTGCCGGGCACGGCCTGCCCGCAGATGAGCATCATCAGCAGGGTGTTCGGCCGCCATCCGCTGCCGCTGACGGTGATGTCCCCGCCCGCGCCCGCCTGTTGGCGGGAGAGCTTGACCTCGGGTTGCGCGTCGGCCGCGGCGGCGCGGGGTGCCAGGGGGAACAGCAGGAACGGGAGCAGGGCGAGCAGGACGGCGAGGGTCTGCGCGGGACCGGCTTCGCGACGCGGCACGTCGGCTTCGTACATCCTCATGCTCCTGACCTCGCCAAGTGCCGTTCGCTGCCGTTCTGTTCAGGGGCCCGATCAGGGTCCGCAGGACCTCGGCGGCGCAGGAACCACACCGTGCCGCCCGCCGCCGCGAGCAGCCCCGCCGCGGAACCCGCCACCGTCGCCCAGGGCACGAACGTCGCCGACGCCGACCCCTTCGCCCGGGCGTCGCCGGGCGCCGTCGCCTCGACGTGGACCGTCACCGAGTCCAGGGACGGGTGCCCGGGCCATTTCTCGGTGAGGGTGACGCGCTGGGCGGGGAGGAGTTCCACCGGGAGCGTGCGCGGCGCGCGGCGCAGCACCTCGCCGAAGAGGCCGTCCGCGCGGATCGTCACGCGCGGGGTCAGGGCGGCGTTGCCGCGGTTGACGAGGGTGTAGCGGATCGCGCCGCCGGAGACCTTCACCTGCTCGACCGTGAAGGCCGCCAGGGTCGGGCCGCTGACGCGCAGATGGATCCGTACGCCCGCCTCCCGCCTGCCGGAGGCCGCCATGATCGCGCCGGGGTGGTCGCCGGGGAGCGCGCCCGGGGGGACCGTGACCGAGAAGGGGATCTGGGCGCGCGTGCGCGGCGGAACTCTCACGCGCTCGGAGGCGAGCGTGATCCAGGTGCCCGCGCCGTGGGACTGTCGCGCGCCGCGCACGGCGAACGCCCCGGTCTCGGTGTTGTACGCGTCGGCCGGGCGCAGCCGTACGGTGAGCGGCTGCGTGCCCGGGTTGGTCACGGACAGCGTGTCCTCCAGCACCGTTCCGGGCACGCCCTCCAGATAGACGTACGGCCGGTCGCCGCCCGGCCGCACCGTCCATGCCGCGTCCGCCGCCCGCGCCACGGGGGCGCACAGCGCGCACAGCAGCGCGGCAAGGGTGACGGCGAGGCGCGGCAGCACGGGTCAGCTCGCGGTCCGCTGACCGCGCCTGGTCAGCCAGAGCACTCCGGCAGCCCCGGACAGCAGCACGGTGCCGCCGAGCGTGCCGAGCGCGACGGCCGAGTCGAGCGGGCCGGTCCTGGGCAGTTCGCCGCCGCCGGAGGGCGCGGACTGGGAGCCGGTCGCCGCGGCGACGTCCAGTTCGAGGGAGGGCTTCGGATTGTTCTTGGGCGTGCACGTCGTCGTCGTACCAAGGGCCTTGATGGTCAGCACGCCGGCCGTGAAGGTGACCTTGCCACTCTTCTTGGGCGTGTACGTGCCCGACAAGTCACTGATTTTGATGGGGGTGTTGGCGGGGATCGCGGCCGCGTTCGGCGGCCCGGACACCGCGACCGTGCCCTCGTCGGCCCCGCCCAGCTTGATCAAGGCACTCGGCTTCATCGCGCCCTTGCCGAGCTCCACCGGGCTGGAGGAGACACCCTTCTGGAAGGTCATGGTCAGCTGGTAGCCGCTGCCGCTCTTGACGGCCTTGATGTCGATCGGCGAGACCGCGCCTTTCGGCCCGATCGGCGTCTGACACTGGTAGTCGACGTCCTGGACACTGGCATGGGCGGCGGGGGCGGCCATCAGCACCACCGAGCCCGCCACCGCTGCTGCCAGCGAGAGAGCTGTCCGCTTCTGGTACGACACCTCGAGTTCCCCTCATGCCGGAAGTTACCGCCGGGTGTCGCCGAAGTTACTGACGACACATCAGATCGGGCGCTCAAGGTACGCCTGCGACCTTGGGGAGGGAAGACAAAGAGCACGCCCTATTGACGTGCTCCACAAGAGTTTCAAAACCTGTCGTACACGACTGCGAGCGGCTACGACGGAGCGGCGAGGTCCGCCCAGACCGTCTTGCCCGGGGCGCCGGGGACCCGGACAACTCCCCAGTCCAGACAGAGCCGTTGGACGATGAACATGCCGTGCCCGCCGGGCCGGCCCGCCCGGTGCGGGGTGCGCGGCGCGGGCTGGCCGGTGCCGCGGTCCATGACCTCGAGGCGCAGCACCTTGCCGTCGCAGCCGACCCGCAGTTCCTCCGGGCCCTCCGCATGCAGGCAGGCGTTGGTGACCAGTTCGGAGACGACGAGCAGCACATCTTCGGCGGCCGCCCGGCGGTCGGCCGTGGCGGCGGGCAGCCAGCCCCAGTCGTAGAGCGCCTGGCGCGTGAAGTCGCGCGCGAGCGGCACGATGCCGCTCGCGCTGCCCAGGGCAAGCCTGCGCACCCTGGTGCCGGACACCCCGGAGGAGTCGGCGGCGCCGGCGCCGTTCGGCTCGGGACCGAGGTCGCCCGGCGGTTGCTGCCGGGTGGTGCTCATCAGCGCTTCACCTCACCGATTCACCGGTTCGCCATCTACTTCAGTACTCAGAGTGCTGGGCCATCAACGTTCTGCGGGGTTCTCCTGCCCTGCCGGATCGCGACAACACCCACGACGCCTGCGCGGTGCGCGTGACGCGGACTACAGGAAGGCGGGCCGTCAGCCGGAGAGGGCCTCTTCGAGCGAGTCGTGCAAGGTGAAGACCGCCTCCGCCCCGGTGATCTCGAAAACCCTCGCCACTACGGGCAGCATCCCGGCCAAATGGACCCCTCCCCCGGCCGCTTCCGCCTTCAGCCTGGCACCGAGCAGCACATTGAGTCCGGTGGAATCGCAGAATTCGAGCTGTGAGCAGTCGATGACAAGGCGCGCACGGCCCTGAGCGAGTGCTTCCTCCAAGGGCGCGCGGAGCAGATCGGCGGTGTGGTGATCCAACTCACCCGCCGGTTTCACAACCTCGCTGTGGCCCTCGGTCCGAACCTCGACCTGAAGCCGGCCCCGGTTCGCGCTGCCGACCGTCCCGCGGTCCATTGCCCGTCCCTCTTCGCGTGTCGTTCGCTGCGTCATCACTGCGTATTCGCCGATGGTGCGCCGGATCGTCCACCGTGCCGCTCTGCGCGCACAGCGCCGCCGATGACGGCGCTGACGTCCGACGAACATTACGCCTTCCGTACGCCCGGGGGCCAGCTGAACTCCCTATTAAAACGGGCATATGACGCATATGACACTTGCACCGGTCCACCCGGAGCGGGTAGGGCTAGTAGGGACACAAACAACCACGACCGGCTTTGGAGGCGCCGCTCACCGCAGCGCATGTATTGGCATCGGCAGCCATATGCCGAGAACGATGGAGGAGACCATGTCACCCCGGCTCGACGAAACGCGCACCCCCGCCGCGCCGTCGGCACTGCCCGCCCCCGGCACCCCCCCGTCCGCGAGCCCCGACGGCCTCGAACTCGTCGAGGCACTCCCGGAGATCCCGCCGTACGACGAGATGGGAGCGCTGGACGCGCGAGCCCTGTCCAAGACGCTCTTCGGACGGCTCGAGTCCCTCGAAGAGGGCACCCACGAGCACGCGTATGTGCGCAACACGCTCGTCGAACTCAACCTGGCGCTCGTGAAGTTCGCCGCCTCCCGCTTCCGCACCCGCAGCGAGCCCATGGAGGACATCATTCAGGTCGGCACGATCGGCCTGATCAAGGCGATCGACCGCTTCGAGCTCAGCCGGGGCGTGGAGTTCCCGACCTTCGCGATGCCGACCATCGTCGGTGAGATCAAGCGCTTCTTCCGCGACACCTCCTGGTCGGTGCGGGTACCGCGCCGCCTTCAGGAGCTGCGCCTCGACCTCGCCAAGGCGGGCGACGAACTCTCCCAGCGGCTCGACCGCGCACCCACCGTGGACGAGCTGGCCCAGCGGCTGGGCCTCAGCAACGACCAGGTCGTCGAGGGCATGGCGGCGAGCAACGCGTACACCGCGAGCTCGCTCGACGCCCAGCCCGAGGAGGACGACAGCGAGGGCGCGCTGGCCGACCGCATCGGCTACGAGGACCACGGTCTCGAAGGCATCGAGTACGTCGAGTCGCTGAAGCCGCTGATCGCGAGCCTTCCGCCGCGGGACCGCACAATCCTCTCGCTGCGCTTCGTCGCGAACATGACGCAGTCGGAGATCGGTGAGGAGCTCGGCATCTCGCAGATGCACGTGTCCCGGCTGCTGTCGCGCACTCTGGTCAGGCTCAGGGACGCCCTGACGCTGGAGGAATAGCCGCACGCACCGCGGGGACGCGCCGCACAGGCTGTCGGAAGGGCCCATTCCATGAGGGAATGGGCCCTTCCTCGTTATTGACGGGGCAGTCCCGATTGGTCCACATTGAGCGCGGGGTGAGTGGGGGGACAACATGGCCTCAGGGGAGGGCTGCCCGGCGGCGTTCGCAGCACTGGAAGAGCTGATGCGACAGCGCCTGGGCAGGGAATGTCTGTATGTGCCGTCATGCCGTCTCGGGCTGTATGTGGCGCTGCGCCACTGGTGCCCGCCCGGCGGGCGGGTGCTCATGTCTCCGGTCAACGACGACGTCATCTTCTTCGTGGTGCTGGCCGCGGGACTGCGTCCCGTCCAGGCGCCGCTGAGGGCCGAGGACGGTTCCCTCGACCTGGCGGCCGTGCCCGGGTCCGTATGGCACGGCCTGTCCGCCGTGCTCACCACCAATCTGTACGGAAATCCCGATCCGGCTCCCGAACTACGCGCCCGCTGCGACGCGTTGGGGATCCCGCTCATCGAGGACGCCGCGCACGCGATCGGCAGCGAGGTGGCCGGGCAGCCGGTGGGGAGCTTCGGCGAGGCGTCCGTCTTCAGCCTCTCCAAGCACACCGGGGCCAAGACGGGCGGATTCCTCACTGTCGCCGACCCCGCGCTGCGGGCACCACTGGAGCGGGCCAGGGACGACCTCCTGCAACCGAAGCGGCTCGCCGCCGAGCTCGCCTACGGCCTGCGCCCGTACGCCGAGGCCGGTGTGCGGGGACTGCGGCTGGTGGGGGCGGCCCGCGCCACCCTGCGGCTGCTCGGTCTCGAGGAGCGCGAGGACATCCGGATGGAGCTGCGGCCCGGCGAGCTGAAGCAGGCGATGTCGGCGGCGCCGGTGGCCCTGGAGGACTTCCACTCGTGGATACGGGTGGACATGCACGACTACCGCCTGAGACCGGGCGGGCTGCGGCTGCGGCGCACCGAGCGGCTGCTGACCCGCCTCGACAGCCGCCTGGCCGGCCACCGTGCCGGTACGCGGCTGCTCTCGGCCACCGAGTGGGCCCTGCCCCGGCCGGGACCCGCGCAGCCGCTGTTCCGGGTGCCGCTGCTGGTGGAGGACCGCGACGCTGCGATCGCCGCGCTCGCCCGGCGCCGGATCACCACCGGCTATCTCTACGATCCGCCGCTGGACGCGTACGCGGGTGACGTCTTCACCGATCCGTCGCCCGCGCCGGAAGCGGCCGCCTGGTTCGCCCGGCACGCGCTGCCCGTCGACCCGCTCCGGGCCGAGGCGGCGATATCCGTCCTCACCGAGCTGGGCGCCCGGCCTGCCGCGCTCCCGGCGGCCTTCGGCGCAGCCGCAGGCCGAAGAGCCCAGCACCATGCGTCGGAGGCGTCCGGCCCGCGGGACCGGGACCGTGGCTGAGACGACCCGGCTGCGCCGGCCGGACGCCTCCGACGCCGCGCCGCCGCCCGGCACCGAGCCGGACGGCGGCGCCGGGGACACCGAGCGGCCCAGCGGCGACTCGATGTTCCGCAATGCCTACGCCCTGATGCTCTCCACCGGCGTCTCCGCCGCCCTGGGCCTCGGTTTCTGGCTGGTGGCCGCCCGCTACTACAGCAAGGACGCGGTCGGCGAGGGCTCCGCCGCCATCGCCGCGATGCGGCTGCTGGCCTCCCTCACCGCCACCACCATGATCGGCGCGGTCGTGCGGTACGTGCCGCGGGCCGGACGGGCCACCGGGCCGCTGGTGTGGCGGGCGTACGCCGCCAGCTCCCTGGTGGTGTTCCTCGCCTCCGTCGGCTTCCTCTTCACGCTCGACCTGTGGGGCCCCTCGTACGCACCGCTCGGCGGCGTCGGTCCCGGGCTGCTGTTCATCGCCTCCTGTATCGCCTGGGCGCTGCTGACGCTGCAGGACGGGGTGCTGACCGGGCTGCGCAAGGCCGTGTGGGTGCCCGTCGGCAACGCGGTCTTCTCCATCGGCAAGCTGCTGCTGCTCGCCGCCTTCGCCACCGCCCTGCCCGTGCTGGGCATCTTCGTCTCCTGGGCCGCGGCGATCGCCCTGTCCGTGCTGCCGCTCGGCTGGCTGATCTTCCGCCGCCTCATCCCCTGGCAGGCCGCGGCCGACCACGACCGCGAGCCGCCCGCGCTGCGTGACATCGGGCGCTTCCTCGCGGGTGACTCGGTCGGCTCGCTGTTCTCGCTGGCGATGATCAATCTGCTGCCGGTGATGGTCGCCGTCCGCTTCGACGCCGCGAACAACGGCTTCTTCTACATCGCGTACACCGTCGGCGGGACGATGGAGTTCATGGCCATCAACATGGCCTCCTCCCTGACCGCCCACGCCTCCCACAGCCCGGAGACGCTCGCCGCGGGAGTGCGCGGAGCACTGCGCAGGATGGCCGTGCTGCTGGTGCCCGTCGTGCTGTTCCTGGTCGCCTTCGCCCCGCAGATCCTCGCCCCGTTCGGCGACGCCTACGCCGAGCACGGCACGACGGTGCTGCGGCTGCTGGCCGCCGCCTCGCTGCCGCGCGTTGTGGTCGAGCTCTATATCGGGGTGCTGCGCGTCCAGGGGCGTACGGGCATGCTCGCAGCGCTCCAGGGCACGATGTGCGCGCTGGTGCTGGGCAGTGCGGCCGTGCTGCTCGGGGTGACCGGGATCGCCGGCGCGGGCTGGGCGGTGCTGCTGTCGATGACGCTGATGGCCGCGGTGTCCGCGCCTGGGCTGCGCGCCGCGCTGTCGGGCCGTGAGCCCCGGCGCGCCTGGTTCGCCCGGCTGGTGCGGCGCGGTCGCATCGAGGAGGAGGTGTACGGCACGACGTGGGCGCGCCGGGCCGCCGAGCGCCGTGCGGAGGCGGTGGCCGAGTACGCCCGCGAGCACGGCTCGGACTGGGCGCGGCAGACCGCCTATCTGCGCGGTGCGCACGACGACACGGCCACGCCCGCTTTCGGTTTCCCCGTCTACGTCACCGATCCGGCCGGCGACGGGAAGGCGCGGCAGTCCGGGCTCCGGGAGGACGCGCAGGTGCCCGACCCGGGCGAGCGGCGGCCGGCTCTCGCGCTCTGGCTGATGCTCGGGCTCGTGGCCGTGCTGTTCTGGGCCCCGCTCTTCCGCGCCCCGGACATCACCATGGACCAGCTCTCCGGCACCCAGCTGCTCAGGGCCCTGCCGCCGGTCACCCTCACCGCGGGTGTGCTGCTGATCGTCGTCCACAGTGCCGCGATCTCGCTGCTGCGGCCGCGCCCCGCGCTGCTCGGCGCCGGGCTGCTGGTCACCTTCGCCGCCCTGCACTCCGCGCCCGCGGTGCTCGGCTGGGAACCGGAGCCGGTGGACGGCGCCTGGTACCGGACACTGGCCGGCTTCCTCGCATCGGCGGCCGGTCTGTCCGGCCCGGAACCGCTGCTGCGCTGGCTGCCGACATTCTGCCAACTGCTCTGTCTGGTCGCAATGTTGGCCATGGCGCGGGCGATCAGGCTGCCCGTGGCGGCCCAGTGGGGATCACTGTGGCTGCTCGCGGTGTGCGGCTGGGCGCTGCAGAGACCTCTCGCGCCCCTCGCGCTGCCGCTCCTGCTGCTTCTGACCTGCGCGGCACTCGCACTCGTCCGGATACGCGCGGCGCGTTCGGCGCCGAAACGGAACTGAACCACCAGGGGGACAAGCGTGCACCAGCCAACAACCGAAACCGGGAGACCTGTGGCCGCCCCCGCTCAGCGGGCCAAGAGCGATCCCGCGATGGATCTCGCCGACCTGCCCGCGGGCGACCACAGACGCTGGGCGGTACCGCTGGGGCTGGCCGCACCGCTCGCGGCCGCGCTCGCTCTCTGGGCGTACGCCGTGGTGCGCACCGACACCTCGCGGCTCGGCGAGTTCGGTCTCGTCGGGGCGCTGCCCGTCGCCTTCTGGATCGCGCTGGCGCTGCTGACCGCCGGCTTCTGGGTGTGCATACGGGATCCACTGCGCGCCGGGGGATGGTCGCTGGCGTACACCGTGGGCCTGATCGTGATGGAGCGCGCCACCCAGGCACTCGTCTATCCGACGCCGCTGTACTCCTGGGCGTGGAAGCACGACGCCGTGATCGAGCATCTGCTCACCGCCGGCGGCATGCAACGCGGGGACCGGCTCGGCGACATGGCGGTGTACGACCAGTGGCCCGGCTTCTTCGCCGCGCAGGCCGCGCTCGTGCGGCTCACCGGCGTCGAGAACGCCGCGATGTACATGGCCTGGTGGCCGCTGGTCTCCAGCCTGCTGCTGCTCGCGCCGCTGCTGCTGATCTACCGCACCTTCACCCAGGACCGGCGGCTGATCTGGACCGCGGTCTGGCTGTTCCATGTCGCCAACTGGGTGGGGCAGGACTACTTCTCGCCCCAGTCGCTGGCCTTCGCCCTGTATCTCGGCGTGATCGCGATCGTGCTGCGCCGCGGTCAGCGGCCCGGGCGCGGCCGCAGGTCCCGGCAGGCGGTGTGGACCGTCCTGCTGATCCCGCTGATCACCGCCATCGTCATCTCCCACCAGCTCACTCCGGTGATGCTGGTGGCGGCCCTGGCCGCGCTGTGCCTGACCCGGCGCTACCGGGACTGGACACTGCTCGTCACGCTGCTGCTGGTGTTCCTGGCCTGGAACCTCACCGCTTCGCTGCCGTTCCTGCGCGACGCGGTGCCCGAGATGGTGAGCTCCTTCGGCGATGTGGGCCACAACCTGGAGACGGGGTACGGCTCGACGCCGACCGGGACCGGCCCGGTGATCGTCTCCTGGGTCTCCCGGCTGCTCTCGGCCTGCGTACTGCTGCTCGCGCTGACCGGCGTGCTGCGCCGCCGGGTGCTGCGCCACCGCGCCATGCCGCTGCTGCTGATCGGCGCGGTCCCGCTGCTGATGCTGGTCGCCAATGACTACGGCAGCGAAATGATCTTCCGGGTGCTGCTGTTCATGCTGCCCGGCGCGTGCTTCTTCGCGGCCGCGGCTCTGCTGCCCGACGTACGGCCGCTGGCCGCCGAGCCCGGCGGGCACGGGGCGCCGCGGTCGGTGACGGGGATGCGCGCGGTGCTGCCGGGCATCGCGCTGCTCGCGCTCACGGCGGCGTTCGTGCCCAGCTACTCGGGCAAGGACCGGCTCAGTTACTTCCCGCCGCAGGAGGTCGCGCTGGTCCGGCAGGTCTTCGACCGGGCGCCCGAGGGCTCTCTTGTCGTTGCCGCCCATCGCAACTACCCGCTCGCGTACGCTTCGTACTGGAATGTGCGGCATTACTGGTTCCTCGACGACGCGAAGAGCCACGTCGAGGAGATCCTGAAGAACCCGGCCGACAGGCTCGCCCGCGACATGGCGTCGGTGGAGCCGCCCGGACGGGCGTACTTCCTGCTCACCCAGGGCCAGATCGCCAACTCCGACATGAACGGCATGCTCACCGGCGAGCAGCTGGCGAACATCGAGAAGTCCCTCACGGCCTCGCCGCTCTTCGAGCAGGTCGGCCGCAACAGCGCGGGTGTCGTCTACGAACTGAAGCGCACCGACAGCATCGACGGCTCTGCGGGGAGGACCCCATGAGACCCCAGTCGCTCGCGATCCGGCTGCTGCCGCCGTTCATCGGCTGGTGCGCCATCGGCGCCACCGCGCTGCCCGCCGCCTCTCCTCTGCGGGCCGCGCCCGTCGCGGTGTTCCTGCTCGCCGGACCCGGCGCCGCCTTCCTGCGCTTCTGCGGCCCTGCCCTGGGACGCCATCAGGCGGCGGGCCCGGTCGAGAGCTGGGACCGCGGCTTCGAGAAGAACTCCGACCGTTTGGAGCAGCTCGTCCTGACGGCCTTGTTGAGCGTGAGCGCGACGGTCATCTGCGCCACGGCGCTGATGGCCGCGCACGCGTTCAGCGGCCTGCGGGTCCTGGTGCTGCTCACCCTGCTGACGATGCTCGCCGCCTGCTGTCCGCAGCTGCCCGGCCGGACACCGACCGCGCGCGCGTCCTCGCCGCCACAGAAAGGTTCACCTCTGTGAGAAGGCTGTGGGCCGTGTCGACGGCTCTCGTGAGTCTGCTGCTGGTGGGCATTCTCGCCCTGCAGACCTCTTCCGACGGGTCCTCCGACCCCTCGGCGCACAGCGCCGAATGCCGCGCCACCAAGCTTCTGGTGCCACGCTGCGGCGCCTGGTTCGGCGCGTATGTACGGCACGGCAAGCCCGACCTCGAAGAGAAGGTCCTCGCCTACGAGAAGCGCATCGGCCGCACGCTGGACATCGTCTACGCGTACCACGACATGTCCCTGGACGGCCTGGAGGGACAGCTGCTGACCGAGCAGGAACAACGCGTCGGCAGGACCCGGTTGCTGCTGCTGTCCTGGGAGAGCAAGTGGTGGAACGGCACCCCCGAGCAGCAGCCGAGCTGGCGGCAGATCGCCGCCGGGGCGCTCGACAGGAGCGTGATCGACGTCCAGGCGAAGCGGATCAAGGCGTACGGCAAGCCGCTCTTCCTCTCCTTCGACCTGGAGATGGACACCCGCACACCCGCCGGCGGCACACCCGCCGAGTACGTCGCCGCCTACCGGCACATCCATGACCGGTTCCGCGAGCTGGGTGTGACCAATGTGGTGTGGACCTGGATCATCACCGGCTACAGCGGCCACAACGGCCTCTTCCGCGCGCTGTATCCGGGCGATGCCCACGTCGACTGGATCGGCTACAACCAGTACAACTACTACCGCTGCCACAACGCGGAATGGCAGAGCTTCGAGCAGACGCAGAGGGATTCGCACGACTGGATCCGTGAGCACATCTCCGCCGACAAGCCGCTGATGCTGTCGGAGTTCGGTACGGCCGACGATCCCTCGAAGCCGTCCGCACAGGCCGAATGGTACGAGCAGGTGCCGCGCGTGGTCAGGAAGCTGGACGGGGTACGGGCCGCCCTCCAGTGGAACTACCGTGATCCCGGGCCCGGTTGTGATCTCTCGCTGGCCAGGGACGAGTCGTGGAAGAGCCTGCGCAAGGCGGCCGCGGACCCCTACTTCAACCAGGTCAGACCCTGAACCGGGGCGTCAGCCCGCGAAGACCGGGCCCTTGAGCCTGGCGCGGGCGCGCCGGTAGAGCCGCCACCCGACCGTCGGCAGCGAGTCGGGGAACGGTGCGACCGGCGCGCCCCGTCCGTCCATCCATGCCTCGATGTCCGCCACCGTGTGGCTGCGGCGCAGGATCAGTCGGGCGATGCGGTAGCTCTCGTCGGTACCGGAGCTCAGCGCGTGGCGGACGGCGACCGCCGAGGCGTAGCCCGCGCGGAGGGCGGCCCTGCGGACGGCCGGGCTGTTGTAGCCGTGCGGATAGGCGAGATGCGCCACCTCGTGGCCGAGGACATCCTCGAGCACCGCCTTGGGCTCGGTCAGTTCACGGCGCAGCGCCTTGGCCGGGAGCGTGTCCAGCTGCGGGTGCGTGACGGTGTGAGCGCCGACCTCCATGCCGTACCGCTCCAGGAGCGGCGCCTGGGAAAGCTTCATCATCGGCGCGGGCGGCAGCAGACTACGCCGCCCCGGTGTGACGGCGCCGGTGGTGAGATACGCCGTGGCGGGCAGGGCGCGGGCGGCCAGCGCGTCGGCGGTGGGGCCCGGCAGATCGGCGAACCCGTCGTCGAAGGTCAGGACGACGGGCCGGTCCGGCAGCGGGGAGCGGTCCGCGAAGTGGCCGGCCAGCGCGCTGATCGTGACGGGCGTGCGGCCGCTGGCCACGATCGCGTCCAGCTGCGCGCGGAAGTCCCGTGGTGTGACGGTGAATTCGGCGATCCAGTCGGGCGGGTCGTCCATCACGGCGTGATAGAGCAGTACGGGAATCGGGGGCGTCGTCATGTCTCCACCCGCGGTTTCCGCAGCTCGTCCCACGGCAGCGGTACGCCGCGGACCCGCAGGCGTGCCTTCGCGTAGCCGATCGGCCCGGCCAGCATGCCGCGGCGTTCGAGCCGGGAGAGATGGCGCGGCCAGGGATAGTCCTGCGCGCCGTGATCCCCCGGTACGGCCGCCCCGGCGGCATCGCGGTGCGCGGTGATGGTGCGGGCGTGCGCCAGGCCGCGGGGCAGCTTGCGCAGCAGGGCCGGCAGCAGGGCGGGGTGGCGTGCGAGGACGGCGGTGAGATACGCGGTGAGGCCCGCGCCGTATCCGTACGCCTGGTTCTGCAGGTCCTGCCAGGTCTCGCGGTGGTGGTGCCAGACCAGGGCGTCGGGGGTGTAGCGCAGGCGGTGCCCGGCGGCGAGGACGCTCACGAAGGCGTACAGGTCGTCGCCGCCCCTGGCGGGGGTGCCGGTGCCGGTGGCGGGGTCGAAGCCGCCGATCTCCCGCAGGGCGGCGGCCCGGAAGGCCATGTTGGCGCCGGAGCCGAAGCTGCCGGCGGTGAACGGGAAGAGCGGTTCACCGGCGGGCGGGTGGGCCGGGTCGTACTCGCGCGGCTCGAAGCCCTTGGCGAAGCCGCCGTGGCTCTCCAGAAGGATCTGCGCGGGCGTGCGGAGCCTGGCGGGCAGGATCAGCCCGGTCGTACAGCCCAGGCCCGGATCGGCGGCGAAGGGCGCGGTCAGCGCGGTCAGCCAGTGCGGATCGGCGACGACGTCGTCGTCGGTGAAGGCGATGACCGTACCGTCGGCGACCGCGACCCCGCGGTTGTGGGCGACGGCGAGACCGGGCACCGACTCGCGTACGTAGCGGACCCGCTCGCCGTACTTGTGCTCGACGAGATCCTGGGTGGCGCCGGTGGCGGGCGCGTTGTCGACGACGACGATCTCGAAGTCGGGGTGGTCCTGGGCGAGCAGCGAGTCGAGCGCGCGGGCCAGCTGGTCGGCGCGCTCGCGGGTGGCCACGACGACGCTCGTGCGCGGCGTGCGCCGGCCGCCCGGGGCGGGACGGCCGGGCGGCTCGCGGCGCGCGAGTGCGGCGCGTGCGGTCGCGGCGACGGCGTCTGCAGGGTCCTTGCCCGGCGGGATGCGGCAGACGACGGTGGCGACGGGCCGTCCGCGCAGCCGGACCAGCGTGTAGACCGTGCCGCCACGGACGGGCGTGCCGCCGGGCAGCGCGGGGCCGAAGCGCAGGACGGCTCCGTCGGGCCCGTCCAGGTCGAGCTCGGTGACCTGGAGCTCCGCCAGGTGCGGTCTGTGTGGAGTGCTGTCCATGGCTCTCCCCCGTCAGTGGCCGCGCAGACGGCCTACCTGCTTCAGCGTCCGCTGCGCGTAGCCGGCGAGCCGCGGCCTGTTGCGTACGAAGGTGTGGGCCTGGCGCGTGGGCTCGCGGCTCAGCCAGTACAGGGCGGCCCCGGTTCCCGGCCGGGTCGACGCGCCCTCGAAGACCCGCAGCTCACCGGTCTTCAGCGAGTCCTTGTACTCCGAGGGACCACGCCCCAGGTCGAGCAGCCCGATTCCGTCGGCCGCGGCGGACTCGGCCATCCGCAGATGCAGGATCAGCCCTGGGGAGTACTTGGCGAACTGCGGGTCGTACGCCGGGAACCAGCAGGACAGAACCGTGCGCGAACGCAGCCCGAAGTGCGCGGCGACCGGCCTGTCCGCGACGTACAGCACGGAGAGCACCCCGGAGCAGCCCGGCGTGCGCGTCTCGTGCAGCTGCCGGACCAGGGTGTTGATCCACTCCTTGGCGAAGCGGTCCCTGCGGCCCGTCCTGCGGTACTGCGCGGACTTCCACTCCATGAGCGTACGCAGCGCGCCCGGGTCGCGCTCGTCGAAGACGAACCGCACCTCGCCCGCCTGCCGCCCCAGCCTGCGCTCCTTGGCCAGGGTGGTCTTGAGGAACTTGGGCGACTGGGCACGCAGCAGCTGTTCGTAGGCGGCGTATCCCGCGCCGACGTCGATGACCGGGGAGTCGAACTCCTCGGCCGCGTCCGGCTGGAACACGTCCTGACCTGCTTCGAGATTGTCGAACTCCCAGGCCGAGAGCGCGCAGGCACTGAGCAGCTCGCGCGGCACGATCGTCAGCCCGGGACGCAGCAGGGCGCCCTGGCTGTCGGAGACTCCGAGGCCGATCGCCCGGCCCTGGCCGAGCGGCCCGCGCTCGAAGGGGAAGAAACCGGCCGGTTCTCCGTCCTCCCACAGCACCGCGACCCTGGCCGCGGGCCTCACCCGGCCGACGGCGAGGGTGAACTCGGGCTCCATGAACGGATTGGCGGGCGAACCGCTCTTGGTGCGCAGCGCGCGCCAGGCGTCGATCTCCGTCTCGTCCAGCTCGTCCGGTTTTACGACACGTATACGCAGACCGCTCAACTCGACCCCCCGGTCGTGCCCCATGAGCCTTTTTCCCCGAGACAGGACGGTACCGGCCGAAATCGCCACAGGATAGGGATCGTCGCCCTTCTTGTGACGGATCCGTGAAGGAGCCGGAAGGGGGCGGGGTCAGCAAAGTGACGGGAGTTGCACAACTGGCGTTCGGACATGACCTGTTGCTCATAAGATCTGATTGCTCCCGATCCCCCGCGGGAGCTCGGCGTGTCCGGGAAGGGCTCAGTCTCCGTGGTCGTGGTCTGCAAGAACGTCGTGTCGAGGTCGTCGTGGTGAGGTTGTCGTGGTGAGCCGGCAGATATTGGCAGGTGGCTGCGTGGCCGCGGCGGTGCTGCTGCTCACCTGGGCGCTCCTGCTGCTGCGGCAGCTGCGGGCCGAGCGGGCGTTGCGGGTCCGCGAGCAGGCCCTCGCCGCCGCCCGGGGCGCCGAAGTGGCGCATCTGGCCTCGGTACGGATTCCGGCCATCACCGAACGGATGCGTACGGGACAGCGGCTCGACGGCGTTCCCGGACCGCTCGCCCCCGAGGCCGACACCGGCCACGAATTCGCCCGGGCACTGGCCGCGGTGGTCGTGGCTCTCGGCTCCGACGAGGCGGTACGCCGCGAACGGGCGCTGCGCGACTCCGTGCAGGCGGCCTTCGAATCGGTGGCCCGCACCATGCACGCGATGGCCACGGTGCAGCAGCAGGTGCTCGACCATGTCGAGCAGTCCATCGACGACTCCCGGCTGATGGCCGAGGTGATGAAGGCCGACCACGCGGCCGCGCAGATGACCCGCAAGGCCCAGACCCTGCTGGTGATGTGCGGTATCTGGCCCGCCCGCCGGGAGACCCGGCCGGTCTCGCTCTACGACTGTGTACGCGGCGCCCAGTCCCGGATCGTGGAGTTCGGGCGCATCGACGTGCACGGCGGGCAGACGCTCTATGTGGTGCCGCCCGCGGTGGAGGGCCTGATGCACGCCATCGCCGAACTGCTCGAGAACGCCACGGTGTTCTCCCCCTCCCGCACCCAGGTCGTCGTCACGATCCGGGAGGTGGGCGCGGGCGCGGTCGTGGAGATCGACGACGCGGGACTCGGCATGCCCCCGGACGTGCTCCAGCAGGCGACCGGACAGCTGCGGCAGGAACTGGACCTGGCCCGGCTGGGCGCGGTGCCGCGGCTCGGGCTCGCCTGTGTGGGGCGGTGGAGCCGGGAGCTCGGCTTCAACGTGGAGCTGACGGGCACATCGGCGTACGGGGGCACGCGGGCGGTGACGTTCGTGCCGTACCGGCTGCTGACCGAACCGCTGTCGCACTTCACGGCCTCGCACCAGGCGCCCGCGGTGACAACGCCCGCCGGGAGCCCGGCCGCCGAGCCCGCCTCCGACGTGCCCTCCGACGTGCCCGCTCCCGGCGGGCTTCCCCGGCGCCGCAGCCGCCGCGGCAGCGCCGTGGAGGCCGCGGCCCAGAGCGCCCTGCACGCGCCGCCCCCGGCCCCGGCCCCGGGTCCCGAACCCGCCTCCCCCTGGACTCCGGAGGCCGCGCGCGCGTCCATCGCCAGCGTGGTGTCCGGCTCCCGCCGCGGACGCGCGGCCCTGGAGAACGACGAGGACGACACCGACGTACCCGACGAGCACGATGGAGGCCGGCCGTGACCGGGACCATTACCAGACTTCCCGACCTGGGCTGGATGCTGCGCCCGCTGACCGAGATCCCGGGCGTCCGCCATGCCGTCGTCGTCTCCGAGGACGGGCTGCGCCTCGGGCACGCCTCCGCCGAGAACCTCTCGGGAGCGGTCGCCTCCCTGAGCGTGGCCGAGGCCGAATCGCTCTCCGCGGCCTGTGCCGCGATGACCATGACCGGCCGCTCCACCGCCACGCTGCTGTTCGGCGCCGGCGCGGGGGTGCGCCAGCTGATGCTGGAGTCCGAGCACGGCTTCGTGCTGTTCACGCACGCCGGAGTCGGTGCGCATCTGGGGGTGGCCACCGACACGGGGGCCGATGTGGGCCTGGTCGCGCAGCAGATGCAGCTGCTGGTCGCCAAGATCGGCGCACACCTGAGCAGTCAGCCACGTGATCCGGTGACACCTTCCTCATGACGGACCGCCCGGAGGTACGGACCACGTCGGCGGTCCGTCCGTATGTCATCACCGGCGGACGCTCGGACACCGGCGGCGAGCCTTTGTCCTGGGAGACGCTGGTGATGGCCACGGACGCCGCCTTCCCGGCGTCCCTCCAGCCGGAACACCACACGATCCTGTCGCACTGTCAGGGTCTGCTGTCGGTCGCCGAGGTGGCCGCCCACCTGGGCCAGTCGCCCTCGGTGGTGCAGGTGCTGCTGTCCGACCTCCTCGAGTGGGGCCTGATCGTGACCCGCCCGCCCATACCGCCGGCCGAACGCGCCGATGTGACCATGCTCAGAAAGGTCCTCCATGGCCTCGAAAGCCGCCTCTGACGCCCTCGGCCGGGCGTCGGGCGCCGAGTCGGGACAGTCGGGAAAGTACGTCACGTCCAGCGTCGCGGGCGCGGCGAAGATCCTGGTCGTCGGCCCGCTGGGGGTCGGCAAGACCACGCTGATCGGTACGGTCTCGGAGATCAGGCCGCTGTCCACCGAGGCGGTGATGACGCAGGCGGGCGCCCGCGTCGACACCGGCGGCGAGCGGTCCAAGAAGACCACCACCGTCGCCCTGGACTTCGGCCGGATGACGATCGACGGCGAACTGGTGCTCTATCTGTTCGGCACCCCCGGCCAGCAGCGCTTCCTGCCCGCCTGGCGGGATCTGGCCAAGGGCGCGCTGGGTGCGCTGGCCCTGATCGACACCCGCGATCTGTCCGCGTCCTTCGACGCCCTGGGCAATCTGGAGGATCTCGATCTGCCCTTCGCCGTGGCCGTGAACGTCTTCCCCGGCAGCCCGCTGCACCGCGAGGAGGAGCTGCGCACAGCCCTCGACCTGCTCCCCAGCACCCCGCTGGTCTCCTGCGACGCGCGCGACCCCCGCTCCTCGGTACGGGCGCTGATCGCCCTCGTCAGCCATCTCATCCACGCAGCCACGGAGTCCGCATGAGCACGCCGCCTGCCGTACCCCCGCACCCGCCCGCCGTACCGCCGCGCTCGCCCGGGGGCCGCTGCCCGGTCGCGACCCCGCTCTACGGACCCGATCTCGACGGCGACGCCATGCCCGCCCTGTACGAGCAACTGCGCCGCGAACACGGCCCGGTGGCCCCCGTGACCATCGCGCCCGGCATCGACGCCTGGCTCGTACTCGGCCACCGCGAACTGCTCCGGCTGACCCGCGAAGAGCAGGACTTCTCGCACGACCCGCGCCGCTGGACCCTGCTGCGCGAGGGCCGGGTCCCCGCCGACTCGCCGATCCTTCCGATCGTCGGCTGGCGGCCCGCGCTGCTGTACGCCGACGGCCAGCAGCACCGCCGTATGAGGGCCGCCGTGTCCGACGCGCTGGCCAGGATCAACGGGCACGAGCTGCGCCGCAGCGTACGGGCCACGGCCGAGCAGCTGATCGCGTCCTTCGCCGGACGGCGCGAGGCCGACCTGGTCCCGCACTACGCGCGCAAGCTTCCGATGATGGTCATCACCGGGCTGCTCGGTCTGGACGAGCGGACCGGCCAGCAGCTGGTGCAGGCGATCGCGGGCACGGCCGCCGTCAACGCCGACTCGGTCAACGCGGGCAAGCGCATGGGCGTGATCCTTCAGGCGCTGATCGAGGAGAAGCGGCGGACACCGGGAAATGACGTGCCGTCGGCGCTGCTGCACCATCCGGCGCGGCTCACCGACGAGGAGGTACTGCACAACCTGGTGGTGATGCTCGTGGCGGGGAATCAGACCACCGTGAACTGGATTGCCACCACCCTGCGGATCCTGCTCTGCGACCCGGCGTTCCGGTCCTCGCTGACGGGCGGGCATCTGAGCGTGGACGACGCGCTCGATCTCGTACTGTGGCGCTTCCCGCCCACGCAGAACTTCCCCGCGCGCTACGCCACCCGCGACCTGACCTTCGCCGGACAGGAGATCCGTGCCGGGGACATGCTGCTCCTGGGCCTCGCGGGGGCCAACCAGGACCCGGAGATCCTGCCCGCTGACGGGGTTCCGGTGAGCGGCAACCGTTCGCATCTGGCGTTCGGCGCGGGCCCGCACACCTGCCCGGCGCAGGACCCGGCCCGGCTGATCACCCGTACCGCGGTGGACACCATCCGGCACCGGCTGCCCGATCTGGAACTGGCCGTGCCGGAGAGCGAGCTCGCCTGGGTCAAGTCGCCCTGGACCAAAGGGCTCGCGGCGCTTCCGGTGCGCTTCACGGACCCTCAGCTGCCGTCCGCAACGTCGGCCCCATCGTCCATCTCGCAGTCAGGAGAGCCCAGTTGACCACCTCCCACGAGAGTCCGCACCGGATGGACCCGGCCGGCGGCTGCCCGCACGCGGACAATGCCCGCCTCCTCGCCGAGGGCGCGGTCGCGTCCGTCGTGCTCCCCGGTGATGTGGCGGGCATGGCGGTGCTCGGCCACGACGCGCTCAAGGAGTTCCTGGCCCACCCCGATGTCGCCAAGGGGGCCGAGCATTTCACCGCGCTGCGCGACGGGGAGATACCCGACGGCTGGCCGCTGAAGACCTTCGCGACCGTGCAGGGCATGACGACCGCCGACGACACGAACCACCGGCGGCTGCGCTCGCTGGTGAGCAAGGCGTTCACGGCCCGCCGGGTCGAGGAGCTGCGGCCCCGGATCGAGACGGTGACGGCGCAGCTTCTCGACGGCCTGGAGGAGGCGGCGCGGGCGGGCGACGGCGTCGCCGATCTGCGCAGGCACTTCGCGATGCCGCTGCCGATGGGGGTGATCTGCGAACTCCTCGGGGTCGACGCCGAACACCAGGACCGGCTGCACCATCTGTCGAACCAGGTGGTGAGCACGTCCATCGGGCCCGAGGAGGCGGTGGCCGCGAACCGTGAGCTGGTGGCCGTGCTCGGGACGGTCGCCGCGACCCGTATGGAGAGCCCCGGCGACGATCTGACCAGCGCGCTGATCGCGGCCCGCGAGGAGGACGGCGACCGGCTCAGCCAGCACGAGCTCATCGGCACCCTGCTGCTGATGATCATCGCCGGGCACGAGACGACGCTGAACCTCATCACCAACGCGGTACGCGCCCTGTGCGCGCACCGGGACCAGCTGGAGCTCGTGCAGTCCGGCAAGGCTTCCTGGTCGGACGTGGTCGAGGAGACGCTGCGCTGGGACAGCCCGGTCAGCTTCTTCCCGTTCCGCTACCCGACCCGGGACCTCACTCTCGACGGCACGGTGATCCCCAAGGGCACGCCGGTGCTTGCCGGTTACTCCGCAGCGGGGCGCGACAAGGCGGCGCACGGCCCGGACGCGGACCGCTTCGACATCACCCGGAGCGGCGGCGCACGGCATCTGTCGCTGGGCCACGGGCCGCACTACTGCCTGGGCTCACCGCTGGCGCGGATGGAGGCGACGATCGCGCTGGAGCGGCTGTTCACGCGCTTCCCCGAGCTGGATCTGGCGATGGCCGAGTCCGATCTGCCGCGGCACGCGAGCTTCGTGGGCAACAGCGTGCAGGAGCTGCCAGTACGCCCCCGGGCCTGAGGAGACTGTTCTGGGCGGGCGTCAGCGCCCGCCCAGGGCGGCGTCCACCGCCGCCTCCACGTGCAGCCGGGTCGTCGGGAAGACCGGCACGGGACTGTCCTTCTCCCCGATCAGCAGCTCGATCTCGGTGCACCCGAGTACGACGCCTTCCGCCCCGGCCGCGACGAGCTCGGCGACGACGTCCTGGTACGCGGCGCGGGACTCCTCCCGTACGACACCGAGGCACAGCTCCTCGTAGATCACCCGGTGCACCAGCGCACGTCCCCCGGCGTCGGGCGTGAGCACATCGAGCCCGTGTCCGGCCAGCCGGTCGCGGTAGAAGTCCTGCTCCATGGTGAACGCGGTCCCGAGCAGCCCGACGCGGGTGATCCCCTGGGCCCGTACGGCATCCGCGGTGGCGTCCGCGAGGTGCAGCAGCGGCACGGAGACGGCGGCCTCCACCTGGCCCGCCACCTTGTGCATGGTGTTGGTGCAGATCAGCAGCAGATCCGCGCCGGCGGCCTCGAGCCCCCGTGCGGCATCCGCGAGGATCTCACCGGCGCGCTCCCAGTCGCCCGCGACCTGGAGCTCCTCGATCCCGGCAAAATCCACCGAGTGCAGAACGCACTTGGCGGAGTGCAGCCCGCCCAGACGCTCGCGTACGAGCTCATTGAGCAGCCGGTAGTACTCCGCGCTGGATTCCCAGCTCATGCCGCCGATCAGCCCGATGGTCTTCACCGGTCCACTGTGCCACGCCGTGCCGACTCGGCCGTGAGTGAGAAAATGGGGCAAGGACCTTTGCTCGGGGATGCTCCCGTGGGAGGCACGATGATGGCGTCGCAGAACGCAGAACCCGTCCAGCCCGCCCAGCACAGAGACCTGTGGCCGGGTATCGCCGGTCTGGCGGCCGGAGGGCTGCTCATCGCGGGGTACGTGCTGTGGACGTTTACACCCGACGTCACGGGGACGGACGCACTGAGGACAGTCGTGCTCTGGTACCTCAAGGAGAGCAACCAGGACCAGTCGGAAGCCTTGGCACTGATCCTCCTCGCGGCGGGCCTGCTGTTCATGTGGTTCCTGGTCGCGCTGTCGAGACTGGCCGGGAACCGCTCGCATCTGGTGCTGGTGGGCGGCACGGTCTTCACGGCGTTCCTACTGGTCGGGGCTCTCGCCGGGAACATTTTCGCGATCACGGTGCGCACCTCCGACGTTTTCCCGGTGCTCCCGGAGACCTCGCTCATCGCGATCCTGCTGCTGAACACGGCGTACGGCGCGATCATCGCGTCGATGGTGGGTGCCGCGGTGATGCTGTTCGCGGTCTGGCGCGCTTCCCAGGAGACCCACGCGATCCCGGCATGGCTCGGCTGGGCCGGCCTCGTCGTGGCGGTGCTGTCCCTGGCGGGCCCGTGGAGCGCGTGGCTGACGCCGATTCTGCTGGCGGCGTGGGTGCTGGCCGCGAGCGTGGTCCTGATCCTCAACGCCCTGACGGGAAAGGAGGAAGCCGCGGCGCTGAACCCGCAGCCGCTGCCGCCACAGCCCGAGCGTTAGCCTCGGTCCGGAGACGGGTCCGGCGTACGGATCCCGGGTATCGAGGAGCGCGCTCATGGTCAGTGTCAGCGTCGAGACCGCCCAGCAGGCCGAGGAGCGCCTCCAACGCGTGCTCGTGGAGGCCGAGTTCGTGATCCAGGAGGGCATCTGGTCGTTCGAGGAGTTCCCGGCCGACCGGCCGCCGGCGCTCACCGCCGACACGCTGGCGGTTGTCCGCGACGCGGACAGCTGGTGCCGGCTGGTCCCCGCGACCGGAGACGGCGGCGATGCCGAACGGTTCGGGATCTTCTCGTTCCACTTCCCCGACGGCGCGGACAACAGCGGCTTCGTCGGCTGGCTGGCCACCCACCTCAAGGCGCGGCTGGGCACGGGCGTCTTCGTCGTCTGCGGAAGCAACCGCGGGCGCGGCGGTATCTACGACTACTGGGGCTGCCCGGCCGATCTCACGGCGGAGGCGATCAGGGTGGTGGCCGAACTGCGGGAGGCGTGAGGCGCGTACGTCCGTTCCGCGGCCGGAGCCTGGCTGACCGGATCCGAGCCGTCCCGGTCGTAGCCTCGGAGCACGCACCACGACTCGGACCAGGCAGTACGAGAGGATGCGCCCATGCCTCCAGTCATCGCCGTCACCGGCGCGAGCGGCCACCTCGGCAGCCGGGTCGCCCACCGTCTCGCCGAACAGGGCGCGGGGCCCCGGCTGCTCGTACGGGATCCGGCGCGGGTGCCGCCGATCGTCGGGACCACCGTCGCGCCGCACGCCTCGTACGGGGACGGCGAGGCGATGCGGCAGGCCTGTGACGGCGCGCAGACGCTGTTCCTCGTTTCCGCGCGCGAGAGCGCCGACCGGGTGCGTGAGCACACCACCGCCGTCGACGCGGCCGTGGCGGCGGGTGTCGGGCGGATCGTGTACGTGTCCTTCGTCGGGGCCGCCGCGGACGCGACGTTCACCTTCGCCCGGGATCACTGGCACACGGAGGAGCACATCCGCGCGACCGGGCTCGCGTACACCTTCCTGCGCGACAGCCTCTACTGCTCCGGGCTGCCCGCGATGGCCGGAGCCGACGGGGTGATCCGCGGACCGGCGGGCAACGGGCAGGTCTCGGCCGTCGCACACGACGATGTCGCGGACGCCGCGGCCGCCGTGCTGCTGGGCGACGGCCATGACGGGGCGACGTACGACATCACCGGGCCTTCCTCGCTCTCCCTCGACGAAGTGGCCGCCGAGCTGAGCAGGTTCAGCGGGCGCACGGTCACCTATGTGCCCGAGACGCGCGAGGAGGCCTTCGCGTCACGGGCCGGGTACGGGGCCGAGCCGTTCGAAGTGGCGGGCTGGATCTCCTCCTACGAGGCGATCGCGGCGGGCGAGATGGCCACGGTCTCCGACGCGGTACCGCGGCTGACGGGCCACCGGGCGCGGTCCTTCGCCGACTTCCTGAAGGAGCACCCGGGCACCTACAGGCACCTCTTGCCCTGACGCCACACCTCCGAGACGAGCGGCACGCCGGGCCGGTAGGCCAGATGCACATGGCTCGGCGCGTCCAGGATCACGAGGTCCGCGCGGGCGCCGGGCTTGATACGGCCGATGTCCGTACGCCGCAGGGCCGCCGCGCCGCCCGCCGTCGCCGACCAGACCGCCTCGTCCGGGGTCATCCCCATGTCCCGTACCGCCAGCGCGATACAGAACGGGACGGAGGAGGTGAAGGACGAACCCGGGTTGCAGTCCGTCGACAGCGCGACCGTCGCGCCCGCGTCGAGGAGGCGGCGGGCGTCCGGCCACTGGGCGCGGGTGGAAAACTCCGCGCCGGGCAGCAGCGTGGCGACGGTCGCGCTGTTCGCGAGGGCGTCGACGTCCGCGTCGGTCAGGTGCGTGCAGTGGTCCGCGGAGGCCGCGTCGAGCTCGACCGCGAGCTGCACGCCGGGGCCGTGGCCGAGCTGGTTGGCGTGGACGCGGGGGTGCAGGCCCTTGGCCTTGCCGGCGGTGAGTACCGCGCGGGCCTGGTCGCCGTCGAAAGCGCCCTTCTCGCAGAAGACGTCGACCCAACGGGCATACGGAGCACAGGCGTCGAGCATCTCGCCGGTCACGAGGGCGACGTAGCCGGCGGGGTCGTCCGCGTAGTCGGGCGGGACGATGTGGGCGCCGAGGTAGGTGACCTCCTCGGTGTGCTGCGCCGCGATACGCAGGGCGCGCGCCTCGTCCTCGACGGTCAGCCCGTAGCCGGACTTGGTCTCGAAGGTCGTGGTGCCCTGGCGCAGTGCCTCGTCGAGGTAGCGCGTGAGGTTCGCTTCGAGCGCCTCGTCGGTGGCGGCGCGGGTGGCGGCGACGGTGGTGCGGATGCCGCCGGCGGAGTAGGCGCGGCCCGACATGCGGGCGTTGAACTCCTGGGTGCGGTCGCCCGCGAAGACGAGGTGCGAGTGGGAGTCGACGAACCCGGGGATGGCGGCGCGGCCGGCCGCGTCGTAGGCCTCGTCGGCGGCGGGCGCGCTTGCGGCGGGGCCGACCCAGGCAACGGTTTCGCCGTCGAGGACCAGCGCGGCGTTCTCGATCAGGCCGAGGGGGCCTTCGCCGGTGGTGGGGTCGTTGGTGACGAGGCTGCCGATGTTGGTGATGAGGGTGGTGCTCATGAGTTCCTCTCCGTGGGGTTCCGACCCCCTACGGCCAGGGGCAGACCTTGACGCTCCCATGCTTTCACAGGGGTATCCCCCGGCCGTCTTCCCGCCCTCTCGGCACGCGAATATAGGGTCGTGCGCATGCCAGGACCGCGATCGGCAGTACGTCTGCGTCAGGCCCTGCGATGGTCGCGCCGGATCATCGCCTGTGCCGTCAGCCTCTGCGCGCTGGTGGGTGTGGTGCGCCTGGTCGCTCCCGCCACCGCGGGTACGAACGGTGAACCGCCCGGGGTCCAGCGCCAGTTGACGTTCCTGCGCGCCGCCCTGGACGACGGCGCCGGTGACGAGGCTCAGCGGCTGTTCCCCGAGGGGTACTTCTTCCTGCACGCGCTGTACGGCCTGACCTGGGTCGAGATCGGGATGCGCGAACCGGCCGGCGAGCGCGCCGAGGCGCTGCGGGAGGCGCGATGGGCGCTGGAGCGGCTGGCCTCGCCGGCGGGCCGCGGTCCGTTCAGCGCGGACCTCGTCCCGTCGTACGGGGTCTTCTACCGCGGCTGGGGCAACTGGCTGCGCGGCGGAGTGCTCAGCCTGCAGCCGGCCGCGGACCGCGACCCGGCCGAGCTGCGCCGGTTCGCCGACGACTCCAGGGCGCTGGGTGCGGCGTTCGACGCGTCGGCCTCGAAGACGCCCTACCTGGCCGCGTACCCCGGCCAGGCGTGGCCGGTGGACTCCACGGTGGCGATGGCGTCGCTGCGGCTGCACGACAAGCTGCTGCCGCCTCGCTTCGCCGGGACGGCCGACCGCTGGCTCCGGGGCGTACGCGAACGGCTCGATCCGCGTACGGGGCTGCTCCCGCATCGTGTCGACTCCGCCACCGGCGCACCGGCCGAGGTGGCCAGAGCCACCTCACAGAGCATGATCCAGCGCTTCCTCGTCGACATCGACCCGGCCTTCGCGCGTGAGCAGTACCTGCGCTTCCGCGACCGGTACGTCGTCGCGCCGCTCGGCCTCGGGCCCGCCGTGCGGGAGTACCCGAAGGGAACGGACGGCCCGGCCGATGTCGACTCCGGCCCGCTCCCGCTGGGCGTCAGCCTGTCGGCGTCCGTGGTCACCGCGGGCGCGGCCCAGGTGCACGGGGACAGCGCGCTCGCCGAGGGCCTGACGAACCTCAGCGAACTGCTGGGCGTGCCGGTGGAGACCCCGTGGACCAAGCGGTACGCGGCCGGGCTGATGCCGATCGGTGACGCATTCCTGGCCTGGTCGAAGACCGCGCGGCCGTGGGTGGAGGACACGCCGCCCTCGCCGGGGGCGAGCATCTCGTGGTGGTGGCGGCTGCCGCTGCTCTCGTTGCTGGTCGCCCTGGGGGTCTCGCCGTGGGTGCCGGCGCTGGTACGTCGCTACCGGGGGCGGCGGGATGCCGAGGCCCTGCCCGAGCAGCGGCCGAACAGGACCTAAGGGACCGGCAGCGGTGCCCCGTACCCGACCGGGACCCCCGCCTGCTCCGCGCGGTCCATGATCGCGGGCGTGGCACGTTCGGCGAGGGCGGCGATGGTGAGCGACGGGTTCACGGTCAGAGAGGTGGGGACCGCGGAGCCGTCGGTGACGAACAGCCCCGGGTGGCCACGCAGTTCGTTGATGTCGGTGAGAGCGCTGGTACCGGGGCTGTCGCCCATGCGGGCCGAGCTGATGGGGTGGGCGGTCACGGACCCGGCGACGTCCTCGCTCCAGGGACGGACCCGGGCCAGTCCGTCCTTCTCCAGAATGGCGCGCAGTGCCGCGTCCGCCTTGGCCCAGCCCCCGCGGGTCCGGGCGGTGGGGCGGTAGGTCATCGTGCCCAGTCCGAGTCCGGGCGCGAGGCGGGTGAAGCTTCCGGTGAGCGGGAGGACAGTGCCGAAGGTGCCTTCGTTGTCGTCCTCGGTCATGGCCAGCAGGGTGAGCCAGGAGGTCCAGCGGGAGCGGAGGTCACGGCTGGGGATGCCGAACCAGTGGGGCGGGTCGACCGCCTGGGCGAGCACATTGGTCACGGACGGGAAGTAGATCTGCTGGAGCATGAACCGGCTGTACTCGGGTGCCGTCGCGTCCAGGTAGTCGTAGGTCGCCGCCGTGATGGGGCGGCCGATCGGCAGCCCCTCGTACGGGACGCCGTCCGGGCGGGAAAGCCCCAGCACCGAGCGCACCTTGCTCTCGTCCACATCGGCGAAGCTGACGCGATCGCCGTTGCCGGAGAAGTACCGCCCCACCGCGGCCGGGATGCCGCCGAGCAGCAGGGCCGAGCGCTGGAGGATGACAGGGGTGCCGACGGCGCCGGCGGCGAGGACGACCACCTTGGCGTGGACGGTGCCGGTCTGGAGGGTGCACGAGTAGTCGTCGGGGTCGAGGACGGTGTAGGTGGCGGCGTAGCGGTGGCCCGGGATCAGGGAGGGGCCGAGGGTCTGGACTTCGTGCAGGGGCCGGATTGTCGCCCCGTGCGCCTCGGCCGCGGGAAGGTAGTTGAGCAGCATCGAGCGTTTGGCGTCGAAGCGGCAGCCGGACAGCATCCAGTTGCAGTTGGTGCACCGCTCGGTGTCGACAGCCACGGGCACGGGGTTGCAGGTGTGCCCGGCCCGCGCGCAGGCGGCGGCGAGCACGCCGCCTGCGTAGGAGACGTCGGGCCAGCCGGTGCGGGTGACCGGGATCGCCTCCTCGACGCGGTCGTACCAGGGGTCGAGCGCGGCGCGGGTGAGCGCGGCCGGCCAGATGCGCCGGCCCAGGCCGCCGCGGCGTTCGAAGACGAAGGCCGGTGCTCTGAGGGAGGCGGCGAAGTAGACGACACTGCCGCCGCCGACGCAGTTGCCCGCGACCACGGCGACGCCGTCGCCGCGGATGACGTCGACGATCCGGTTGTACGTGCCCAGTTGCATCGAGTGGGTGAAGTCGGCCGCGGCCAGGCGTGGGCCGCGTTCCAGGACGGTGACGCGGGCGCCCCCGGCCGCGAGGTAGTAGGCCGGGATCGCGCCGCCGAATCCGCTGCCGATGACGAGGACATCCGTGGTCTCGGCGCTCATGCGGGACTCCCCGAGGCGGTGGTGGCGGGGTGCAGGGCGGCGAGTGCCCTGCCGTAGGAGTAGTCGGGGAAACGCCACAGCCCGTCGGGGCCGGAGGGCGGGAAGCCCAGCCAGGTCAGTCCGGGGTGGCCGGTGGCCTCGGCCTGGCGGGTGTCGAGGTGGGCGGCGGTGTCGAAGGCGAGACCGGTCAGCAGGCTGAGCATCTGCCAGATGACGCGGTCCGGGTCCTCGGGGCCGAACAGTCCGCGTATGAGGGCGGTCCGGTGGCGGAAGGACAGGCCGACGAAGGCGGGGAGTGTGACCGGCAACAGGATGAGGTGGGTGGCGGCGTAGGCGACCGCCCGGGCGTTGAGCAGGGCCGCGATCTCCGGAAGCAGTGGAGCCAGGGGCAGTTCGGGCGAGGTCAGCGTTTTGATCACGCCGGCCTGTACGGCGCCGGGGCCGCTGACGGCTCCGGCGATGGCGAGGTCCCCGGCGAAGCGGCGTTCGCCGGGGATCAGGGTGTCGGCGAACGCCTCCATCGTCTGCACCGTCCACCCACCGGACCCGGCTTCGGCGGCCGCAGCCCGGGAGGCGGCGGCCGGGAGCTGAACGGCGGACAGGGCGGCGGCCCAGGCGAGGGCTTTGAGGGCCGTCCTCCGGTCGAGCGAAGACACGGTGCTCACCCGGCCAGGGAGCAGCGCAGGTCGTAGGGAAGGGTGACGGTGAGTCCCGTCTCCCCGGCGTCCTTGCCGTAGTCGGACAGCACGTCGGCCAGTTCCGGGAAGGCGGTGCGGAGCGCGGCGACGGCGTCGCCGATGCCGACGCTCGTGCCGTGGATGCGGAAGTTGGTCAAGTGTGCGCCGGCGCGCTGCCTGGTCTTGTCCCACCAGTACTGGCCGTCCCAGGTCACCCAGGGCGTCGCACCGGTGGTGGTCTGCACGCTCCAGTGGTCCTTCTGGTAGTAGCGGCAGGTGACCATCGCGAGGGCGAAGCGCGAGGGCTCGGCGATGAGGAAGCGCAGGGCGCCGCCGTTGTCGAAGGTGATGTCGCGCTTGCTGTACTCCACGCACAGCGGATCGCGGAACATCAGCCACCACGGCGGGATCTCGCCCTCGCCGAAGCGGTGCCAGTCGCAGGTGGCGGCGAAGGCGGGCTCGGTGAACGGCCCGATTCGGGGTGCGACGGTCGTGGCGCTGGTGGCCGAGACCTCCGAACGAGGGGCAGCCGAGGCGGTCCCCGGCACGAGGGCCACGGTGCACACCCCCAGCATGATCGCCAGGGACATGACAGATCTGCGAGTGCGGTGCATACCGAACAAGGCGATTCCTGCCTTCCTCGACGAGCGACCGGCCCGGCTGCGGGTCGCGTTCGCTCTGGGACGGGTGGCGGTTTCGGGGCTGAGAGCAGGCACACAGACAGCGGCCGCACGCGCGCAGGCGGGCCGATGCCGGACCGCGGAACGGCCCGGCACACCCACAGAGTGGAGCATGACTACCCGTCGGTAAAGGGTTGGGGCAGTGACTCATCCACTCAGCCACTGCACCAGGGCCGGGGCGTGGCGGAATTCTCCACGGAACCCGGCCGGAACGGCACGAACCGGCCAGCTGTTCCGAGGGGGCCCGTCAGCCCCGCAGCGCCGCAATCGCCTCCGCCAGCGCCGACGGGACGTCCGGGACCGACGCATGCGCGCCGTCCCGCACCACATGGCGCCCGGCCACCACCGTGTGCCGTACGTCCGCCGCCGTCCCCGCGAACACCACCGCCTCCGCCGCCAGCCGCCCCACCGGACCCGCCGTGCGGACCGTGTCCAGCGCCACCGTGGTGAAGTCCGCGAGCGCGCCGGGCTCGATGGTGCCCGCGTCCGGGCGGCCCAGGGCGGCGTGGCCGTCCGCGGTGGCCGCGCGGAGCAGGGCCGCCGTCGTCCAGTGGCCGCGGGTCCGCGTGCGCAGGCGTTCGTCGAGTTCCATCGCGCGGGCCTCTTCCAGGAGGTCGATGACCGCGTGGCTGTCGCTGCCCAGCGAGAGCGGGGAGCCCGCCCGCTGGAGCGCGGCCGCCGGGCCGATGCCGTCGGCCAGGTCGCGTTCCGTCGTCGGGCACATGCACGTGCCGGTCGTCGTACCGCCGAGCAGCGCGATGTCCTCGTCCGTCAGATGCGTGTTGTGGACACCGGTCGTGCGCGGGCCCAGTACGCCGTGGTCGGCGAGCAGGCGCGTGGGTGTGCGGCCGTGGGCCGCCCGGCACGCGTCGTTCTCGGCCGTCTGCTCGGAGAGGTGGACGTGAAGGGGCGCGTTCCTGGACGACGCCCACTCCGCGACGGTCGACAGCTGGTCCGCGGGCACGGCCCGTACGGAGTGGATCGCCGCACCGATCAGCGCGTGTTCGCTGTCCTTGAGGGCGGACGCCCGCTCGGCCCACGCATCGGCCGTGCCGTCGGAGAAGCGCAGCTGGTGCTGGCTGGGCGGCTCGCCGAAGCCGGCGGACAGATACGCCGTGTCCAGCAGCGTGATCCGGATGCCCGCGTCCGCGGCCGCGGCGATGAGCGCCTCGCCCATCGCGTTCGGGTCGGCGTACGCGGCTCCCCCGGGCGCGTGGTGCAGATAGTGGAACTCGCCCACCGCCGTGATCCCCGCCAGCGCCATCTCCGCGTACACGGCTCTGGCGAGCGAGAAGTACGACTCGGGTGTCAGCCGGGACGCGACCTGGTACATGACCTCGCGCCAGGTCCAGAAGGTCCCGGAGCCCACCTGAACCGTCCCGCGCAGGGCTCGGTGGAAGGCGTGCGAGTGCGCGTTCGCCAGGCCCGGGATCGTCAGTCCGCGCAGCACGGTCGCGCCCTGCGGCGGGGCCTCGACGCCCGTGCGTACGGCCGCGATCCGGCCGTCCGACCCCGCGGCGGAGCCGCTGATGGACACAGTCAGCGCGACGCCCGGCTCGACATGCGTGTCCAGCCAGACGTGTTCCGCCCAGTACGTCACCTGCACGCCAGGCCCTCCAGTACGTCGGCGAGTGCGAGCACCCCGGCCACGCAGTCGTCCTCGGCGGCGAACTCCGCCGGAGAGTGCGAGACGCCCGTGGGGTTGCGTACGAACAGCATGGCGGTCGGGATCGATCCGGACAAAATACCCGCGTCATGGCCCGCGCCCGTGCCGAGCACGGGGATGGCGCCGCCGAGGATCTTGTTCATCTCGTCGCGCAGGGCGTGCTCGAACTCGACCACGGGGGTGAAGGACTCCCGTACGACCGTCAGGTCCACCCCGTGCCGGTCGGCGTACTCGCGCGCGGCCTGCTGGATCGCGGCGACGACCGTGTCGAGCGTGGACTGGTCGGCGGCGCGCGAGTCCAGCCAGCCGCGGACGAGGGAGGGGATCGCGTTGACGCCGTTCGGCTCGACGGAGATCTTGCCGAAGGTGGCGACCGCGCCCGCGAGTTCGGCCTCGCGGCGGGCGGCGAGCACGGTCTCCGCGTACGTCAGCATCGGGTCGCGGCGGTCGACGAGACGGGTCGTCCCGGCGTGGTTGGCCTCGCCGTGGAAGTCGAACCGCCAGCGGCCGTGCGGCCAGATCGCGGACGCGATGCCGACGCGGTCGCCGGACAGGTCGAGCGCCCGGCCCTGCTCGACATGGAGCTCGACGAACGCGCCGATGCGGGCGAGGCGTTCGGGGTCGGGGCCGATGGCGGAGGGGTCGTAGCCGGCCGCCTCCATGGCCTGGGGCAGGGTGATGCCGTCGCCGTCCCGCAGCCGGTGCGCGGCCTCGGGCGCGAGTTGCCCGGAGGCGAGGCGGGAGCCGACGCAGGCGAGCCCGAAGCGGGCGCCCTCTTCGTCACCGAAGTTGGTGAGGGCGAGGGGCCGGGTGAACTCCGCGCCCCGGTTGCGCAGTTCGTCGAGCGCGGCGAAGGAGGAGACGACGCCGAGGGGACCGTCGAAGGCGCCACCGTCGGGAACGGAGTCGAGGTGCGACCCCGTGACGACGGCGTCCCCGGCGGTGGGGTCACCGAGCCAGGCCCACTGGTTGCCGTTCCGGTCGACTTCGTAGGCGAGGCCGCGGGATTCGGCCTGCGCCCGGAACCAGGCACGGCAGTCGGAGTCGGCGGCGGTCCAGGCGTAGCGGCGGTAGCCGCGGGTGATGGCGTCGCGCCCGATGGGCGCGAGCTCGCGCCACATCGCGTGGAACGAGGGAGCTGCCCCCACCCCGCCCTTTCCCGACTGTGACATGTGCGGCTCCGCCGCGTGGGCGGGCTCCGCCCCCGGCCCCCCGGGCACGTCGGCTCCGCCACGTGCCGAACTGCCTTCAGGCCGGCCCGCACCCGGCCCCACAGGTTGTGGGCACTCGTTCCGCGGGGCGGAACGGGTGGGCACAACCCGGCCCGCACCCGGCGACGAGGCGTCGGCCCCGGCCGGGGCGTCGCCGCCCGGCGTGGACGGGCCGTTCGGCCCGTGGGGGTCCCCCCGGACGAAGTCTGGGGGAGTTTGAGGACCGGGGTCCGGGGCGGAGCCCCGGTCACGCAACGGGGCGGGGTGGGGGAAAGTCTCCTCGGTCACGCCGGCCCGCCCTCCTGCATCGGGACCCGCACGCCCCGCTCGTCCGCCACCGACTCCGCGATGTCGTACCCGGCGTCCACATGCCGGATGACGCCCATCCCCGGGTCGTTCGTCAGAACCCGGCGGATCTTTTCGCCCGCCAGCTTCGTGCCGTCCGCCACCGAGACCTGGCCCGCGTGGATCGAGCGGCCCATGCCGACGCCGCCGCCGTGGTGGATGGAGACCCACGACGCGCCGGAAGCCACGTTCACCATCGCGTTCAGCAGCGGCCAGTCCGCGATCGCGTCGGAGCCGTCCAGCATCGCCTCGGTCTCGCGGTACGGGGACGCCACGGAGCCGCAGTCCAGGTGGTCGCGGCCGATCGCCAGCGGGGCCGCCAGCTCGCCGGACGCCACCATGTCGTTGAAGCGCTCGCCCGCCTTGTCCCGCTCGCCGTAGCCGAGCCAGCAGATACGCGCCGGGAGGCCCTGGAAGTGGACCCTTTCGCCCGCCATCTTGATCCAGCGGTGCAGGGACTCGTTCTCGGGGAAGAGCTCCAGCATGGCCTTGTCGGTCTTGTGGATGTCCGAGGCCTCGCCCGAGAGCGCCGCCCAGCGGAAGGGGCCCTTGCCCTCGCAGAACAGTGGCCGGATGTAGGCGGGTACGAAGCCGGGGAAGGCGAACGCCCGGTCGTATCCGGCCAGTTGGGCCTCGCCACGGATCGAGTTGCCGTAGTCGAAGACCTCCGCGCCCGCGTCCATGAAGCCGACCATCGCCTCCACGTGTCGCGCCATCGACTCGCGTGCGCGCTGCGTGAAGTCCGCGGGCTTCTCCGCCGCGTACGAGGCCATGTCGTCGAAGTCGATCCCGAGCGGCAGGTACGCGAGCGGGTCGTGGGCCGAGGTCTGGTCGGTCACGATGTCGATCGGCGCGCTCTCCGCGAGCATCCGCGGCAGCAGCTCCGCCGCGTTGCCGAGGAGGCCGATGGAGAGCGGCTTGCGGGCGTCGCGCGCCTCGACGGCCAGCTGGAGCGCGTGCTCCAGGGAGTTGGCGCGCACGTCCAGGTAGCGGTGCTCGATGCGGCGCTCGATCGCGCGCGGGTCGACGTCGATACAGATCGCGACGCCGTCGTTCATGGTCACGGCGAGCGGCTGCGCGCCGCCCATGCCGCCGAGGCCGGCGGTCAGCGTGATCGTCCCGGCGAGCGTGCCGCCGAACTTTTTCGCGGCGACTGCGGCGAAGGTCTCGTAGGTGCCCTGGAGGATGCCCTGCGTGCCGATGTAGATCCAGGATCCGGCCGTCATCTGGCCGTACATGGTGAGGCCGAGGGCCTCCAGGCGCCGGAACTCCTCCCAGTTCGCCCAGTCGCCGACCAGGTTGGAGTTGGCGATGAGCACGCGCGGCGCCCACTCGTGGGTCTGCATCACGCCGACGGGACGGCCGGACTGGACGAGCATCGTCTCGTCCTGCTTCAGGGTCCGCAGCGTGCGCACCATCGCGTCGAAGGAGCGCCAGTCACGCGCGGCCTTGCCCGTGCCGCCGTAGACGACGAGCTTGTCGGGGTGCTCGGCGACCTCGGGGTCGAGGTTGTTCTGGAGCATGCGCAGGGCGGCTTCCTGCTGCCATCCCAGGGCGCTCAGTTCCGTACCGCGCGGTGCCCGTACGGGGCGGGGTCCTGACATGGCAATGCCTCCTCGCGACTGCGACCATCACTGTTGGCTGTTCTATTCATATCCTGAGGCTCTGAATAGTCTTAGTCAACAGCTGCGGGACCGCGTCCCGGATGATTGGCTGGCAGATATGGCTTTCGACCGCCGGGATCAGGCCGTACGAGCAGCGGTGGAGCAGGGTCTCCTCCGTGCGGAGCAGCCCGTCGCGGCCCTCCTCGACGTGGCCGGCATCCGGGCCTCCGCGGCCGCCCTGCGGGACGCCTTCGCCGCCGTCACCGCCGCGCCCGTGCTGCACGCCTTCGCGGTGAAGGCCGCGCCTCTGGTCCCCGTACTGGCCCTGCTGCGGGACGAGGACATCGGCGCGGAGGTCGCGAGCCCCGGCGAGCTGGCCCTGGCCCGGGCGGCAGGCCTGCGCCCCGACCGCACGGTCCTCGACTCCCCCGCCAAGACGCCCGCCGAACTGCGCGAGGCACTGGAGCTGGGCATCGCGGTCAACGCCGACAATCCGCAGGAGCTGGCGCGGATCGACGCCCTCGTCGAGGCGTCGCCGACCCGCTCCCCGCTCGGACTGCGGGTGAATCCGCAGGTCGGCGGCGGTGCGATCGAAGCCCTGTCCACGGCCACGGCGACCTCGAAATTCGGTGTCGCGCTGCGCGACGAGGGCGCCCGCGACTGGGTCGTACGCGCCTATCTCGACCGCCCCTGGCTCACCCGGCTGCACACCCACTCGGGCTCGCAGGGCATGCCGCCCGCCCTCATGACCCGGGCCGTCGGCGCGGTGTACGAGCTCGCCGAGGAGATCAACGCCGCGGCCGGGCGGCAGCAGATCGACACCGTCGACATCGGCGGCGGCCTGCCGGTCAACTTCGCGTCCGACGAGCAGACGCCGACCTTCGCGGCGTACGCCCGGCTGCTGAAGGAGCAGGTGCCCGGCCTGCTGGACGGGCGCTACGGCCTGGTCACCGAGTTCGGCCGCTCCCTGCTCGCCAAGCACGGCACGATCCTGGCCCGCGTCGAGTACACCAAGACGGCGGGCGGCCGCCCCATCGCGGTGACCCACGCGGGCGTCCAGGTCGCCACCCGTACCGTCTACGACCCGGCCTCCTGGCCGCTGCGCATCGCCGCGTACGACTCCAAGGGCCGCCCCAAGAGCGGTGCGGACGTCGTGCAGGACGTCGCGGGACCCGCCTGCTTCGCCGGCGACCTGCTCGCCGAGGCCCGTCCGCTGCCTCTGCTGGAGCCGGGCGACGTGATCGCGGTGCTGGACACCGGCGCGTACTACTTCTCCAACCACTACGGCTACAACAGCCTTCCGCGGCCCGGGATCCACGGCTTCACCACCGGCCCGGAGGGGGACAGCGCGACGCGGTTCGCGACCGTACGGGCCGCGCAGAGCCCGGCCGAGATCGTCGCCGAGTCGGGCGGCGGGCAGCCGGACGCACTGCTCACCCGCTGAGCCGCACGCAGGCACGCAGGCACGCAGGCACGCACCTGAGCACCGGACCCTACCGGGACGGGGGCATGTTCCACTGGAAAATGCCCCAACTCCCCCCACCCGTGGCCACGTTGCGTAGTCTCCCCGTCACCGCCGCACAACAGTGCGCGGAACGCCGTGGCGGGAAAGGGAGTCGGCGTGCCCGGAATCGACGAGTGTCTGCTGGCGGCCATGACGGTGCCGGGCGCGCGCGGGGCGTCCCTCGTGGACTGGATCAGCGGACTCGCGCTCGGCGCCCTCGGTGAGTCCGCCGGCGACGACCACGAGGCCACCGCCGCGGAGACCGCCGAACTGGCCAGGATGGCCACCGAATACGCCACCGAGAAGGGCCCTTCGGTCGAGGACCTCATCCTCACCACCCAGAGCTCCTACCACCTGGTGCATTTCGTTCAGACCGGCTTCGACAGCACCGTGTTCCTGCATCTGTGGCTCGACCGGGACCAGGGCAATCTCGCACTGGCCCGAATACGGCTGCGCAATCTCGCCGAGGGGCTGGTGCTCGCATGAGAGCGGCCGTCTCCCCCATGCTCGTCAGACTCGCCGACGAACGCGCCACGGGCGTGCTGATACGCGACCACGGCGCCCTGTATCTCGCCGACGGCCAGGTCGTGCACGCCGAGAGCCCCCGAGCGCCCGGACTCGACGTCCTGCTCACCGCGACCGGCCTGCTGAGACCCGACAGCTGGGCGGACGCGGTCGCGCAGGCGGGCGCGCGCTGCGAGGTCGCCCGCTTCCTCGTCGACAGCGGCCAGGTCGCCGGGGGCAAGCTGGAGATCTGCCATCTGGGCGCGCTGTTCGACGCGGCCTTCTTCGCGCTCGCGCCGACCGGCGGGCCGACCCGCTTCCGCTACGGGGTCGTCCACTGGATCGGCCGGGTACGGCCGGTGCCCACCGAGATCGTGGAACGCGAGGCCAGGCGGCGCGGCCGACTGCTGGACTCCGTGTGGCCCCACCCCACGGTCGACACCGCTCCGGTGGAGCGCCGCGCGCACCCCGCGGCGCGGGCGGTCAGCCCGCTCCGGCAGTCCCTGCTCGACCTCGCCGACGGCGTACGCACCCCGGCCGTCATCGCGAGAGAACTGGGGCGCCCCGCCTTCAACACCCTCATCGAGGTACGGAGGCTGGCCGCCGACGGGCTCATCGAGACGCCCGAGAAGTCGACGCTGCCCAGTCGGCCCGCCGCCACCGCCACCGCCGCCGACGCCACCGAGCCCCCGTCGGTCCTGGACTCCGCCATGCTCCGACGGCTGCGCGACGCACTGGAGGCAACCCTGTGAGGCACCGCTCCGTCCACCTGGTCCTTTCCCCACCGTCATGAGGCGCGCGTTGAGGCTGCGCGCCGAGAGGAGAGCACTCATGAGGGCCGAGGCCGACCTGCTCGCAGAACTGAAACGCCTTCGCATACGCGTACCGCAGCTCACGGGCGCACTCGCCGCCAGCCCGGAGGGACTCGTACTGGCGGCGGACACCGAGGAGGCGGAGAGCGTCGCCTCGCTGGCCGCCGCGGCGCTCGGCGTCGCGCTGCGGCTCACCGAGGCGACCGGACAAGGGGGCTTCCGCGAGTTGCTGGTCCAGAGCGAGCGGGGATACGTCGCGACCTACGCGGCGGGTTCCTCGGCCCTCCTCACCCTCCTGGCCGAGCCACGCATCAACGTGGGCCGGCTCCACCTCGAGGCCCGACGCTCCGGCGCCCGTATCGGCGAGCTGGTGGACGGCGCCCTCGACCGACCGGAGAACACCTGACCCATGACCGACACACCATCACGATCAACCAGCAGACGGAAAGGAAGTGCGCATCCCATGGCCAACACCGAACGCGCTCTCAAGGAAGCCACCACTGTCATCGAGGGTGCCATCGGCGCCGCACTCGTCGACTACACCAGCGGAATGGCTCTCGGCACCATCGGCGGCGGAAAGGATCTGGACCTGTCCGTGGCGGCGGCGGGCAACACCGATGTGGTGCGCGCCAAGGTGCGCACCATGGAACAGCTCGGGCTCAAGGACGGCATCGAGGACATCCTGATCACGCTCGGCACGCAGTACCACCTGATCCGGCTGATGAAGGGCCGGGGGGCCAGTGGCCTGTTCCTCTACCTGGCGCTCGACAAGGACCGGGCGAACCTCGCCATGGCCCGGCACCAGCTGAAGAAGATCGAGGCCGAGCTGGAGGTCTGACCGCTCGCGGACGGAGGAGCTCCCGTGGAGCTCCTCCGTCCGGTCCCGCTACTCCACGAACAGCCCCCGCGCGGCCGCCTTCGCGTCGAACTCCTCCAGCCGCGCCTGCGCGTCCGGCAGGTCGTCGCACATCGCCTCCAGCAGCACCCGCCCCAGCAGCATCGGCCCACACGCCGTGTCGAAGGCCAGGCCCGTGCCGACCGCCGCCGGGATCAGCAGATCGCTGTGGCCGGCGACCGGGGCGAAGGCCGAGTCGGCGACGGTCACCACCTTCAGCCCCGCCGAGCGCGCGTGGGCCAGCGCCTCCACGACCTCCTTGGGGTGGCGGGGCAGCGCGAAGCACAGCAGGGCGCTCGCACCGGCCAGGCGGGCCGCGTCGATGCGGTCGGTGAGCATCGTGCCGCCCTCGTCGAGGAGGCGTACGTCGGGGTGCACCTTGGCGGCGAAGTACGCGAAGCCGCGGGCCTGCGAGGACGCGGCGCGCAGGCCGAGCACCGGCAGCGGACGGGAGGCGGCGAGCAGGCGGCCCGCGCTTTCGACCGGGGACGGGTCGGCGAGCAGGTCGGCGAGATGGCGCAGGTTCTCGATCTCGGCCTGCACCGCCTGCTGGTACTCGTTGATCCCGTTGTGGCCCGTCTCGCTCTCCGCGGGCGCGACCTCCCGCAGATGCTTGCGCAGCGCCGGGTAGCCGTCGAAGCCGAGGGCGACGGCGAAGCGGGTGACGGAGGGCTGGCTGACTCCGGCGACCTCGGCGAGTTCCACGCTGGACAGGAACGGGACGTCGGCGGCCCGGCGGACCATGCTGTGGGCGATCCGGCGCTGAGTGGGGGTGAGCCGGTGGCCCTCGAAGAGCTGTTGGAGCCGTGCGGCAGGGCTGTCGCTCATGCCATCCCCCTCGTCAGGTCGTTCATCACGTCCTATTCAGACACCGACAACTCTGCATGACGATATGCAGACCCGGCAAGGGATCACTACAGGTAGCCCAGGGGAAAAGAGTGGGGCTAGCCCCACTGACGCGGCAGCCGCCCGACCTTAGCGTGAACGGTTATGGAAGCCCGCGACCCTGAGCTCAAGAAGGAGCTCGACGCCACCCTGCACGCCCGCCGCGAGTTGGGCGAGGAGTACGACGCCGCGCTCGTCGAATCGTTTCTGGAGAAAGTCGAGCAGCGGCTCGACGGCACGGTGGACCGCCGTGTGCGCCGCCAGCTCGCCGAGCAGCAGATGGTGGTGGCCCGCGGCGCCCGCCCGCCGCAGTCCGCCGAGGCGAACTTCGGGGAACGCTTCGGCTTCGCGATCGTCTCGCTGATCCTCGCGATCCCGCTGTCGGCGATCGCCGTGGTCAACGCGAACCTGGAGGGCCTGATCGTGGCCTGGTTCGGAATCGTCGGCGTGAACGCGGTGCATGCGGCGCGGGGATGGCCGTGGTTGAGGAGCCGCCGCGAGAAGTCCGACTGGGAGACCTGACCGGTCCCAGCCCGCGAGAGCGGCGCCGGTTCAGGAGCAAAAAGAGGGTTCAGGCGCAAAAAAGCGCGGGGACCGCCGCACCCCCGGCGAACCGGGGGGCGGGACGACGGCGGTCCCCGCGTGGGACACGGTCCCGGGTCAGGGCCGGTCTCCGCGTCCAGGGCGTCTTGGGAGGTCCGGGAGCCGCTCCGAAAATCCTAGACGCCGCTGTGGGTGCCGGCCGGGATCCCTGCCCGGTCCCCCTGCCGACATCCACCACTGTGCAGGACGCGTGTTAAGCGGGTGCTGCGCGAACGTGTCGCGCGCGTACCGATTGTGCGAAACCGCGTTCGTACAGTGCTACTTACCGCCCTTGGCGAGGAACGACAGCAGGTCCTGACGGCTCACCACACCCGTCGGCTTGCCCTCCACCAGCACGATCGCCGCATCCGCCACACCGAGCACCGACATCAGGTCCCCGACCGGCTCGCCCGAGCCCACCTGCGGGAGCGGCGCGCTCATGTGCTTCTCCAGCGGGTCGCCGAGCGAGGCGCGCTGGGTGAACAGCGCGTCCAGAAGCTCGCGTTCGACGACCGAGCCGATGACCTCCGCGGCCATCACGTCCGGGTGGCCCGCGCCCGGCTTCACGATCGGCATCTGGGACACGCCGTACTCACGGAGCACCTCGATCGCCTCGCCGACCGTCTCCTCCGGGTGCATGTGCACGAGGCTGGGGATCTTGCCGCCCTCCTTGTCGCGCAGCACGTCGGCGACGCTCGCGGACGGACCGGAGTCCTCCAGGAAGCCGTAGTCCGCCATCCACTCGTCGTTGAAGATCTTGGAGAGGTAGCCGCGGCCGCTGTCCGGCAGCAGTACGACGACCACGTCGTCCGGGCCGAGTCCTTCGGCCACCTTCAGCGCCGCGACCACGGCCATGCCGCAGGAGCCGCCCACGAGAAGGCCCTCCTCCTTGGCGAGACGGCGCGTCATCTGGAAGGAGTCCTTGTCGGACACGGCGACGATCTCGTCGGTCACGGTCCGGTCGTACGCGGTCGGCCAGAAGTCCTCGCCGACGCCCTCGACGAGGTAGGGACGGCCGGAGCCGCCGGAGTACACGGAGCCCTCCGGGTCAGCGCCGATGATCTTGACCTTGCCGCCGCTGACCTCCTTGAGGTAGTTGCCGGTCCCGGAGATCGTGCCGCCGGTGCCGACGCCCGCGACGAAATGGGTGATCTTCCCGTCCGTCTGGTCCCACAGCTCGGGACCGGTGGTCTCGTAGTGCGAACGCGGGTTGTTCGGGTTGGAGTACTGGTCGGGCTTCCAGGCGCCGGGCGTCTCGCGGACCAGCCGGTCGGAGACGTTGTAGTACGAGTCGGGGTGCTCGGGGTCGACGGCCGTGGGGCACACGACGACCTCCGCGCCGTACGCACGGAGCACATTGATCTTGTCCGTGGACACCTTGTCCGGGCAGACGAAGATGCACTTGTAGCCCTTCTGCTGGGCCACGATCGCCAGGCCGACGCCGGTGTTGCCGCTGGTCGGCTCCACGATCGTGCCGCCGGGCTGGAGCGCCCCGCTCTCCTCGGCCGCCTCGATCATCCGCAGCGCGATCCGGTCCTTCACCGACCCGCCGGGGTTGAAGTACTCGACCTTGGCCAGGACGGTCGCCTGAATGCCTGTGGTGACGCTGTTCAGCTTCAGCAGCGGGGTATTGCCGACGAGACTGATCATCGAGTGGTGGATACGCACAATGTTCTCCGGGATCTCCGTAGGTATGCGGCCAGCCTAAGCGGAGCAGCGTGTGATTGGGCGACGGTTGTCACGGGGCAGTTAGCTGATGACTGAAGCTGAGCTACGAGGAGGTGGCTGGGACTGTGTCGAGGGCGAGGGTGGCACGGCGCATCGCGGCGGGCGCGGCCTACGGGGGCGGCAGTATCGGCCTGCTCGGAGCGGCGGCAGTGGGACTTGTACTGGCGGAGGTCCAGCTGGCGAAACGCTCCGTGGGCGGGGGCACGGCCCCTCTTCCACCGCGCGGCGACGGGTTGTACGGGCTGGCCTTCGGGCGCAGCAATCCGCTGGTCCTCGGCGTACTGGGGGACTCGACGGCGGCGGGGCAGGGCGTACGGCGGGCAGGCCAGACACCGGGGGCCCTGCTGGCGTCCGGGCTGGCGGCGGTGGCCGAGCGGGCGGTGGAGGTCCGCAACGTGGCGCTGCCGGGGGCGCAGTCGGACGACCTGGAGCGGCAGGTGACGGGGCTGCTCGCGGACCGGACGCGGACACCGGACGTCTGCGTGATCATGATCGGCGCGAACGACGTCACGCACCGGATGCCGCCCACGCAGTCCGTCCGTCATCTCGCGGCCGCAGTGCGCAGGCTGCGTACGGCGGGTGCGGAGGTGGTGGTGGGCACGTGCCCTGATCTCGGCACGATCGAGCCGGTGTACCAGCCGCTGCGGTTTTTGGCGCGAAGAGTCTCACGGCAGCTGGCGGCCGCGCAGACGATCGTGGTCGTCGAGCAGGGCGGCCGCACGGTGTCGCTGGGCGACCTGCTCGGGCCGGAGTTCGCGGCGAACCCGCGGGAGATGTTCGGCGCGGACAACTACCACCCGTCGGCGGAGGGCTACGCGACGGCGGCGATGGCGATGCTGCCGACGCTGTGCGCGGTGCTCGGCGTCTGGCCGGAGTCGGACCGCCTGGAGGCGGACCGCCACGAGGACATGCTCCCGGTGGCGAAGGCGGCGGCGACGGCGGCGAAGGAGGCGGGCACGGAGGTCACGGCGGCGAGGGCGCCCTGGGCCCTCCTGAAGCACCGCCGACGCCGCCGCCTCCCGACCCCGGCCCCGACCCCGGAAACGTCTCCGGCCCCGGAGGCGAGGCGGGGCTAGCGGGTCCGGCGCCCGAGCCCGTGGGGCTCGGTGCGGGCGTTCGTGTTCGCGGTGCGGTCCAGGATGCCCGGTGCGGGCGTTCGTGGTGCGGCCCAGGGGTGCCCGGTGCCGCGCGGCACCGGGCTCCGGGTCGCCTCCGGGCTCGACTCCTCGGCGTCGGCGGCGATGAGGGGTTCGTAAGGGCACCCGGTGTTGGCCGCCAATCGGGGGTTCGCCCGCGAAGCCACCCACCGGAGAGCAACCACCAACGCCCCCTGGCCCACGCTCACCACGGACGCTGGAAACGCGGGGACGACACTGCACCGCCCCTCCCCATGGGACGGGCTGCGGTGCGCGGGGGTCCGCCCGCGCAACCTGAAATGGGGGCTTCACCGCCCCTCCGTGCCGGAGTGGCCCGCCGCAGGAACGGTGGCCGCGTCTCCTGGTCCGCGGCGAAGCCGCCCGAGCGGGGTGAGGGCGCCAACCGACCGCACGATTCGGGGCGAAGCCGTCGGCGCGACGCCGACGGGCAGCGGGTCCGGGGCGCAGCCCCGCCTCGTTTTTCGCTTCGCGGCGGAGCCGCAGGAGTATGGGGTGTGGGGCGTCGGCCCCGCCACCCCGGGGGTCTGGGGGCGTAGCCCCCAGTTTCGGGAAGGGGCGGGGTGGGGGACAAACCCCCGCCCACCAACTGAGCGCTCGCTTAGAAAAGAGGCCCGCATCACACGCCCCGCCCCGTGACCACAGCCATACGTACCGGTAACTTCCCAGACAGCGCCCCCTACCCGCCCCGCTCACCTCCTGGAGCCGTGATGCCCGAAGCCGTGATCGTCAGTGCCGCCCGCTCCCCCATCGGCCGGGCCTTCAAGGGCTCCCTGAAGGACCTGCGTGCCGACGATCTGACCGCCACCATCATTCAGACCGCCCTCGCCAAGGTCCCCGAGCTCGACCCCAAGGACATCGACGACCTGATGCTCGGCTGTGGCCTGCCCGGTGGCGAGCAGGGGCACAATCTCGGTCGCATCGTCGCCGTGCAGATGGGGATGGACCACCTTCCCGGCTGTACGGTCACCCGCTACTGCTCCTCCTCCCTGCAGACCAGCCGCATGGCGCTGCACGCCATCAAGGCCGGCGAGGGCGACGTCTTCATCTCCGCCGGTGTCGAGATGGTGTCCCGGTTCGTGAAGGGCAACTCCGACAGCCTTCCGGACACGCACAACCCGCTCTTCGCCGAGGCCGAGGCCCGTACCGCCTCCGTCGCCGAGAACGGCGCCGCCGCCTGGCACGACCCCCGCGAGGACGGCCTGGTCCCCGACGCGTACATCACCATGGGCCAGACCGCCGAGAACCTGGCCCGCCTCAAGGGCGTGACGCGCCAGGACATGGACGAGTTCGGCGTACGGTCGCAGAACCTCGCCGAGGAAGCCCTCAAGAACGGCTTCTGGGAGCGCGAGATCACCCCCGTGACGACCCCGGACGGCACGGTCGTCTCCAAGGACGACGGCCCCCGCGCGGGCGTCACCCTGGAGGCAGTGCAGGGTCTGAAGCCGGTCTTCCGTCCCGACGGCTTCGTCACCGCCGGCAACTGCTGCCCGCTCAACGACGGCGCCGCCGCCCTGGTGATCATGTCCGACACCAAGGCACGCGAGCTGGGTCTGACCCCGCTCGCCCGGATCGTGTCCACCGGCGTCTCCGGCCTGTCCCCCGAGATCATGGGCTACGGCCCGGTCGAGGCCTCCAAGCAGGCGCTGAAGCGGGCGGGCCTGACCGTCGGCGACATCGACCTCGCCGAGATCAACGAGGCCTTCGCCGCCCAGGTCATCCCCTCCTACCGGGACCTCGGCCTGGACCTGGAGAAGGTCAACGTCAACGGTGGCGCCATCGCCGTCGGCCACCCCTTCGGCATGACCGGTGCGCGGATCACCGGCACGCTGATCAACAGCCTCCAGTTCCACGACAAGCAGTTCGGTCTGGAGACCATGTGCGTCGGTGGCGGCCAGGGCATGGCGATGGTCATCGAGCGGCTGAGCTGAACGGCAGCGGAGGGTAAGGGTCGCCTGAGGAACGAAGGCGGCACTTGCCCGAGGCGGAGGCGAAGCGGAACGCGACCAATGGAGCGAGCGCCTCAGCTGAGCGACAGCGCAGAGGCGTTTCGGCCCCGCGTGGAACTCAACTCGTGACTGAATCTCCCCCAGGATGTGACCTATCTCCTGGGGGAGAGCCGTTCCCCCAGGTCAGGGCAGCTTTCGGCTTAAACACCAGGCACAAAGTCCTGTCCAATTCGTGACGTAATGCACTGACAGGGGGCGCGGGCTCCCCGCAAGCTGATGTAGGAAGTCGGGGGATCGATTGAAACCGGGAGTACGTCAGTGAGCGCCATGTCTATTGCCCTGCTGCTGACCACGGCCGCCGCCACCGCCGTGGGCGCCGCTGCCCTGCACGCCGCCCACGGGCTCCGTAAGCAGGTCACGGCCCTGCGCAGCGAGCTGGCCGTGCACGGTTCCGGCCGTATCGCGACCGTGCCGCAGGCCCGTCCCACCCCCGCCGCCGAGATACGCGCCGCGGTCGCCGAGGCGCTGGCCGAGGAGCGCGAACGCGAACTCGCCGAGGCCCGCGCCTTCTGGGCCGCGCAGGAGTCGCGCGACGCCGCGGACGCACCGTCGCTGCTGGGCGGTCTGGCCGCGCCGGGCGACGAGCTGCCCCCGTTCTACGTACCCCGCCAGGCCGACTTCGTGGGCCTTGAGGCGATGGACTTCGAGGCGGTCGAGGCGCTGGACGACCTGGCGGATCTGCCCGAGGTGACGGAGTTCGCCGAGGACTCCCCCGAACTTGCCGCGGCCCGCCGCCGCCACCCCTCGCACCCGGACTTCGTCCCGGTCCAGACCCCGGTCGTCACCGACCACGAGCGCACCGTTGCCCGCCTGGAGGAGCTCGCCGAGACGCGCACGGAGCTCGCGGACGTACGTCCCGGGCCCCTGGGCACGCTCGACGTGTACGTCTTCGCAGACGGTACGACGCTGTGTATGACCCCCGGCCACCGCGAGACCGCCGAGAGGCTCGCCGAGGCGCTGCGGGTGGGCGAGGCCCCGGTGCTGCTGGGCGGCTCCGGCGTCTCTGGCGCGTACGCCCTGACGTTCGCGTGCGGCGAGGAGAGCGTCTACATCCTCGCGGACCGGGTCATCGCCTCGCTGTAACCCCGGTCCCTGCCCGCGACGGCCAATCCCGCGGGCTCCACGGGGCCCGCTGGGCCCCCGGGCTACAGCCCCGCCCGCCCCACCGCCTCACGCACCAGATTCACGGCCTCGTCAACCTCCGCCACGGAACCGGACGGGGCCATTCTCAATGCCTCGGCCAAATCTCGCCCGGCCACCATCAGCTGATCCGCGACCGCGAACAGGCCCGCCTCCGGCATGATCCTCGGCTCGCTTCCGGGGGTCTCGATGCGCTGGGCACGCAGTGCCAACTCCCTGGCCAGCGCGAGGCCTTCGGCCGCCGCACCACGCTGCAGCCGGCTCTGGGGAGCGGCCCTCAAACGGTCGGCGAAGCGGTCGACCGCGGCCGTCAGCTCACTCGTATCAAGCACCCCGCGACCCTATGCGCCGAGACCGCACTGTTGCCAATACGCGAACGCTCAGGCACGGTGGCGTGAAGGAGCACACGCGCAACGCGTCCGGAGGCGCCGATGTCCCAAGTCTTCTCCGAAGAGACCCATCGAAATCTGCTCTCCCGAATCCCTCACTGCACCGGTCGTGAAATCTCCGACTGGCTTCGCACCGTCGAGGAGGGCCCATCCCTCTTCCGCTTCGAGGAGAAGGTCAGCTGGCTCCGGAGCGAGCACGATCTCGCTTACGGACATGCCAAAGCGATCATCCATGAGTACGACCTGAGGCGCGCAGCGCGCAAACTGCTCTAGGTCTCGAGACGCCGAAGGGCCCGCTCGGCTCTCGCCGTACGGGCCCTTCGTCACGCCTGTGGCAACCGGTCCTGCTAGGTCCTGTCCGGCCTGATCGGCCGGACAGGGCCTAGTCGTCGCCGCTGAAGATCGCGACCAGTCGCAGCATCTCCAGGTAGATCCAGACCAGCGACATCGTCAGACCGAAGGCCGCCAGCCAGGACTCCTCACGGGGAGCGCCGTAGGCGATGCCGTCCTCGATCTGCTTGAAGTCCAGCGTCAGGAAGAAGCAGCCGATCAGGATCGCGAGGATGCCCACGATCGCGCCGAGCGGGCCGAAGCTGCGCAGACCGCCGTCCTCGGCGACGCCGAAGACCACCAGCAGGAGGTTCACGGCCATCACGACGATGAAGGCGATCGCGATGGTCATGCCGATGCGGGCATACCGGGCGGTGACCCGGATCCAGCGCTGCTTGTACATGAAGAGCGTGGCGCCGCTGACCGCCATGGTGCCCAGCACGGCCTGGAAGGGCGCACCCGACCAGACGCTGTTGTACATCTCGCTGATCACGCCGAGGAAAATGCCCTCGAATGCGGCATAGCCGATGATCAGCGCGGGCGAAGCCGTCCGCTTGAAGGACTGGACGATCGCGAGAACGAACGCCACCAGTGCGGCGCCGAAGGCGAGCGCATAGCTGGTGGACGAGACCGGCAGCAGCGTCCAGGCCAGGATCGCGCCGACGGCGACGGTGCCCAGGGTCATGGCGGTACGCGAGACGACGTCGTCCATCGTCATGGCGTTGGTGCGCGCGGGCGCCGGGGCGCCGTACTGCGTGTCCGCCGGAGCGTAGGGGTTGGTGGCGTACGGGTTGCCCGCGCCCTGTGCGTAGGGGTTGGTTCCTACGGCGGGGCCCCCGGCCTGCGGCTGCTGCGCGTTGAATCCCGCGTAGCCGTTGTCGCGGCTGAACCCCCGTCGCGAGAAGACCGGGTTGCTGCTCCTCATCTCACTCCTCCGTGGCCACCCTGCGCGGCCTTGGAGCCAGAGTAATGGGCAAGCAAAAGGAACGCCCTAGTGCTCGGGGAGGATCTTTCCGCGATCGTGACCGGGTTTCGCCCGAAATCAAGATCGGTACCGGCGTGGCCCACGGCTGGACCGCCCGCAGCGTGAGGGCCTGTCCGGTGGGTCTGGGCTCGGCCATACCGGTACATGGCCGTGCCCCGTCGCTGATGAATGCGACGGGGCAGCGATGCCAAGCCAGGACTGTGCTTCGAGCTATGTGATGTTGAGGTCGATGACCTGGTAGAAGGCGTTGCCGGTGTCAGCGACCTCCCACACCGACAAGAGCACGTGGTACCCCTCGCGGCCACGGGGCAGTGTGACGCTGTGGACGGTCGGGTCCTCCGGGAGGAGGTCGGCGCTCCAGTACGGCTGGCCGTCGTTCTGGTACGTGGCGATCGGCTCCAGGTCGAACTGTGCCCGCGTCAGGGGCGCCGCCGGGTCCCAGTCGCTCTTGGTGAGGAAGTAGTTCCAGCGGCGGGTCTTGTGTGGGGCGTGGTAGCTCCAGGTGATGTCCAGCGCCTTGCCGGCGGCCACCGGGTGCTTGTGCCAGTCCTGCCGGGAGTCGGGCTCGTCGAGCTTGGCAGCGAAGTCCTTCCCGGCGCTGGCGATCCGGCCGTCCTCGGGCGGCTGGAAGTTGGGGACATCGTCCGGCGCGTACGGGTCCGTGAGGCCGGACTCCGTCGCGGGGAAGAACTTCCCGGCCTCCAGGCCGGCAGCCTGCCAGTCCGCGAGGTGGAGTTGAGCCCTGGACTCGGGGCTGGTCACCGTTCCGTGTCGCGCTTCTCGTTCCACAGCTCTCTCCTTAACGACGCCCAGGTCGACACATCGATACAACGCGCACGCACTGTATCCAAGCGATCACTCATTGCACTTGCGGATGCGTGCGTGTCGGCCGCGCGGGGAGTTCGGTACTCGATCCCGGTCCGGATGTCGATGGCACGGGCCGCGAAGCCACGGAAGCGGTACGCGGCATCGCCGGCGCCCGCGATGTAGCCCTGGTTTTTCACCCAGCCCGGCGGCCAGCGCCGGCCCGCGCTGTTCACCGCCTCGCGGCACGCCTCGACCGAGGCCGAGGCCTGGTCATCCATGCAGGTGATGCGGGGGCAGAAGCAGTGCCCGGAGCCGGACTTGAACCGGCACGCCCCCGAGGGGCAGCGAGGTTTAAGCTCGCCGTGTCTGCATTCCACCATCCGGGCATGGCGTGCGGTCCGCGTTGGCACCCGAGCCTATCCGGGTAGATCGCCCGGCCTACGGGCCCGTGGCCCGAAGTTGTCTTATTTTACTGGCGCCTGAGGGTGCGTCAGTGCAGGTGGCAGGGGATTCATGGCCGCCCTGCCGGGCTCGCTGACGCTGTCTCACGTACACCGGAATGACGGAAAGTCGCCGCCCGTCACCCTCCTCGCGTCTCAGGGGCGCCGTCATACCAAAGGAGGACGATCGGGCCCCGCGGTCCGACCCAAGTGGCCCCCGGGAACGGGCACCGGGACTGACGATCCGGCGCGCGGCAGCGGACACGATGGGGTGGTCCCCACGACACACCTCGACAGGAGCCCTCCTCGTGACCACCACTCCCATCGCTCACCGCGCCACCGCAGTGGCCGCACGCGCCACGGATCTGTCCAAGGTGTACGGACAGGGCGAGACCCAGGTGGTCGCGCTGGACCGGGTGACCGTCGACTTCCGGCAGGCGGAGTTCACCGCGATCATGGGGCCCTCTGGCTCCGGCAAGTCCACGCTGATGCACTGCGTGGCCGGCCTCGACAGCTTCAGCTCCGGATCGGTACGGATCGGTGAGACCGAGCTCGGCTCGCTCAAGGACAAGCAGTTGACCCAGCTGCGCCGGGACAAGATCGGCTTCATCTTCCAGGCGTTCAACCTGCTGCCGACGCTCACCGCGCTGGAGAACATCACGCTCCCGATGGACATCGCGGGCCGCAAGCCGAACAAGCAGTGGCTGGAGCAGGTCATCGAGATGGTGGGCCTGCGGGACCGGCTCAGCCACCGCCCCACGGAGCTCTCCGGCGGCCAGCAGCAGCGCGTCGCCGTCGCCCGCGCCCTCGCCTCGCAGCCGGACATCATCTTCGGTGACGAGCCGACCGGAAACCTGGACTCGCGCTCGGGCGCCGAGGTGCTGGGCTTCCTGCGCAATTCGGTACGGGAGCTGGGCCAGACCGTCGTCATGGTCACCCACGACCCGGTGGCCGCCTCCTATGCCGACCGGGTGATCTTCCTGGCGGACGGCCGGATCGTCGACGAGATGCTCAGCCCCACCGCCGACGGCGTCCTCGACCGGATGAAGGAGTTCGACTCCAAGGGCCGGACCAGCTGAACGGCCGACGCTGCTCCTCCCCCCAGGACCTAGAACTCCGGCTCTCACCTCAGGACTGACACAGACATGTTCCGTACCGCCCTGCGCAATGTGCTCGCGCACAAAGCCAGGCTGCTGATGACCGTCCTCGCCGTGATGCTCGGCGTGGCCTTCGTCTCCGGCACCCTGGTCTTCACCGACACCCTCGGCAACGCGTACCGCAACCAGTCGGCCAAGAGCTACGACAACGTCGCGGTCGCCGTCACGACGTACGCCGACCAGAACGACCCCGGGATCGACACCAAGACGCTGGAGAAGATCCGGGGTCTGGACGGGGTCGCCGGTGCCACCGGACGGGTCTCCGGCTTCGCCGGGGTCGCCGACCAGGACGGCAAGCTGATCGGCAACGGCTGGTCCAACACCGGCGCGAACTTCGCCCCGGGCAAGGACGGCAAGGACTCCGCCTACACCTTCACCGACGGTTCGGGGCCGGAGCAGGACTCCCAGATCGCCCTCGACGAGGACTCCGCCGACAAGGGCAAGTACCGCGTCGGCGACACCGTACGGGTCGCCGGGAACGGCCCGGCGAAGGAGTACACCCTCTCCGGTGTCTTCACCACCGAGGACGGCGCCGTCAACGCGGGCGGCAGCCTCGTCCTCTTCAACACCACCGTCGCGCAGAAGCTCTATCTCAAGCCCGGCCACTTCAAGGACGTCACGATCGCAGCCGCGGCCGGGGCCTCCGACCAGAAGATCCTGGACGCGGTCAAGCCGCTGCTGCCCAAGGACGCACAGGCGCAGACCGGTAAGGAGCTCGCCGACGAGCAGGCCCGGGAGATCGAGCAGGGCCTGTCCAACCTCAACACGATGCTCCTCGCCTTCGCGGCCATCGCCCTCTTCGTCGGCATCTTCCTGATCGCCAACACCTTCACCATGCTGGTCGCCCAGCGCACCAGGGAGCTGGCGCTGATGCGCGCCGTCGGTGCCTCGCGCCGGCAGGTCAAGCGCTCCGTGATGCTGGAGGCGCTGGTCGTCGGCACCCTCGCCTCGGTGATCGGCTTCGTCCTCGGTATCGGTCTCGCGACCGCGCTGCGCTCGGCGATGACCTCCTTCGGCGCGAAGGTGCCGGACGGTCCGCTGGTGATCTCGCCCACCGCGGTCATCGCCGCGCTCGCGGTCGGCGTCCTCGTCACCGTGCTCGCCGCGTGGCTGCCCGCCCGCCGGGCCGCGAAGATCCCGCCGGTGGCCGCGATGGGCAGCGCCCATCTGCCCGCGACGACCAAGTCCCTGGTCGTACGCAACAGCATCGGCAGCGTCATCATGCTGGCCGGCACGGGGGCGATCCTCGCCGGTGCGTCGATCGGCAAGGACGACGGCCGGATGATGATCGGCGGCGGCGCATTCCTGGCGCTGATCGGCATCATCGTGGTGATCCCGCTGCTGTCCCGTCCGGTCATCGCGCTGGCGCGGCCGCTGCTGCACCGCGTCTTCGGAGTCTCGGGCAAGCTGGCCGGGCAGAACGCGGTCCGCAACCCCCGCCGTACCGGAGCCACCGCATCGGCGCTGTCGATCGGCCTCACCCTGGTCACCGGTCTCACGGTCATCGGCGTCACGCTGGGCCAGGCCATCGACAAGACGACCACGGACAACATCCGCGCCGACTACATGGTCACCATGGCCGGAGGCGGCGGCCTCGACAAGTCGGCGCTGACCGCGCTGGAGAAGGCGAAGGGTGTCAGCGCGGTCTCCCCGAATCAGGCCACCTCGCTGCAGATCAAGGACGAGTACCACTCCGTCTCCGCGGTCACCCCCGGGGACGTGGAGAAGGTCTTCGCCCTGAAGCCCGTCAGCGGCTCGATGTCGACGCTCGGCAAGGGCCAGATCGCGGTCGCCGAGAAGACCGCCAAGTCCAACGGCTGGAAGGCCGGGGACACCCTGCCGGTGAAGTTCCCTGCCCCCAACGAGGGCGGCAAGGCAGAGACCAGGAATCTGACGGTCGGAGCGGTCTACGAGGACAACGAGTTCCTCTCGCCGGTCCTGGTGTCCAAGTCGCTGATCGCGCCCTTCGAGACGAAGCCGTACATCCCCGAGATCTGGGTGAAGACGGACGGCGGCGCGAGCGAGGCGAACGAGCAGGCGCTGGTGGACGCGCTGGGGAACAACCCGGCGATGAGCATCATGGACCGCCAGGACATCCGGAACATGTTCGGCGGCATGATCAACACGATGCTGAACATCATGTACGGACTGCTGGCGATGGCCCTGATCATCGCGGTGCTCGGCGTCATCAACACGCTCGCGATGTCCGTCTTCGAGCGTCAGCAGGAGATCGGCATGCTGCGGGCGATCGGCCTCGACCGCCGCAAGGTCAAGCGCATGATCCGCCTGGAGGCGGTGGTGATCTCGCTCTTCGGCGCGGTGATCGGCATCGGGCTCGGGTCCTTCCTGGCCTGGGCGCTGGGCGAGACGCTCAAGTCGGAGATCCCCGAATACACGCTGGTCGTTCCGTGGGACCGGATCGGGATCTTCCTGCTGCTGGCCGGAGTGGTCGGGGTGCTGGCCGCGATGTGGCCGGCGCGCAGCGCAGCGAAGCTGAACATGCTGACGGCGATCAAGACGGAGTAGCGATGACGGAGTAGCGATACGGATGTCGAGGGCCCCGCGACCGGTGTGGTCGCGGGGCTCTCGCATGTTCTCAAGTCCAGGTGCGAGTGCGCAGCGGCAGCCCCGAGGCACCGCTCCCGGGTGTCTTCACGGCGAGGATCTGGTTGACGCCGATCTTGTTGCGCTCGAAGGAGATCGCGCAGGCGGCCATGTAGAGCCGCCAGACGCGGGCGCGTCCGGGTGAGCTGTGGCGCACTGCCTGGTCCCAGTGGGCCTCGAGGTTGGCGACCCAGCGGCGCAGGGTGAGGGCGTAGTGCTCGCGGATCGCCTCGACGTCGCGCACCTCGAAGCCTGCCGCCTCAAGGCTGGTGACGGTACGGCCGAGGGGCGCGAGCTCGCCGTCGGGGAAGACGTAGCGGTCGATGAACTCGTCCACGTGGTAGGCGGATTCGTTCTCCTCCGGGGGGCGGGAAATCTGGTGGTTGAGGAGCCGGCCGCCGGGCTCCAGCAGCGAGAAGAGCTGTTCGGCGTACTCGTGGTAGCGGACCTGGCCGACGTGTTCGGCCATGCCGATGGACGAAATGGCGTCGTACGGACCGTCCCTGACGTCCCGGTAGTCCTGAACGCGGATCTCGATCCGGTCGGTGAGTCCCTCTTCGGCCATGCACTTACGGGCGTACGCGGCCTGCTCACGGGAGAGGGTGATGCCGGTGACCTGGACGCCGTACTCGCGGGCGGCGTGCATGGCCATGGAACCCCAGCCGCAGCCGACATCGAGCAGCCGGTCGCCCTCCTTGAGGCCGAGCTTGCGGCAGACGAGGTCGAGCTTGTCGCGCTGGGCGTCCTCAAGGGTGCCGCCGTCCTGCCAGTAGGCGCAGGAGTAGACCATGGACGGCCCGAGGACGAGTTCGTAGAAGGCATTGCCGACGTCGTAGTGGTGGCTGATGGCCTTCTTGTCGCGGCGCTTGGTGTGCAACGGCCCGGGGTGGCGGCGGACCTCCTCGGCGGGCGGAGGCGGGGGCGGCAGCGCGCCGCCGATCTTCAGCAGGCCGCGGGCGGCGGCCCGCAGGCGGGGGTCGCGCAGGGGGTGGCTGGACGTGGGTCTCTCGTCGCCGCGCTCCCAGATGATCCCGGAGAGCAGACCAAGGGCGGCGTACAGATCACCTTCGACGTCGATCTCCCCGGCCACCCAGGCCCGCGCGAGCCCGAGCTCCCCTGGCCGCCACAGCAGCCGGCGCAGGGCGCGACGGTGCCGGACGACGAGTACGGGAGCGCCTGGAGGCCCGGACTCACTGCCGTCCCAGGCCCGGATACGAACCGGGAGCGGGGCCCCCAGCAACTCCTCGGCAAGAGTGGTCAGCCGCATCGCGGCGTCGCCCATGGCGCACACCTCCGTGACGATGGTTCCCAGAAATGCTCCGGCATCGTGCCGCGCGTGTGGCAGCGCGATGCACTCCTGGGAACAATCCGACCACCCTGCGTGCTTCCCGGGCACGCGCAATGCCCAAGCAATTTATCTGCACCCCACACCTACCCGGCGCCGCGCGCCCGCGCACACGGCGCACGCGCCTTGAGTCGACCCGGTTGCCGTCAACCCGGGGCCATCGCCGCGGCACCTCGCCGCCGTTAGCGGCCGCCCGAGGCACGCGGGCGGCACACCACCGGTGGCTTCGCCCCGGCGGGCGCGAAGCCACCGCGCCCGCCGGGGGGTGGAGGTACCCCGTACCTCCGCACCCCAAGGGCAGGTGGGAAGACGCCCCGCACCGGCGAACCACAGCCGCCCCGCGGCACGCAGGGGGCGCGGGGTGCGGGTACGCAGTACCCCGACATCTCAGAGGCGGTCGGAAAACGCCGCGCCGCACGCAGGCGCCGCACCCGGCGACACCGCCCCGCGGCGCAAAGCTGCCGCAGACCGCAGGGGGCGTGGTCTACCCCGTACCCCCGCCAACCAAGGCTGGGCGGGAAACGCCCCGCCGCCGCAGGCGCTGCACCGGTGACGCCGCACCGCGGCGCGAAGCCGCCGGGGGCGTCGGGTACGGCGCGAAGCTGCCGGGGGCGTCGGGTACGGCGCGAAGCTGCCGCGGCACACAGAGGCGTGGGGAACGCAGTACCCCACGCCTCAGGGGCGGGCGGGAAAACGCCCCGCCGCCCGCAGGCGCTCACCGTGACGCCGCACCGCGGCGCGAAGCTGCCGCGCCCGCCGGGGGTGTGGGGGTGCCCCGCACCCCCACACCAAGGGCGGGCGGGTGGGAAAAGACCCCCAGGCACAGCGAAGGGGCCGCCCGCACCACGGATGGCGGGCGGCCCCTCGCTGAAACACCCGGGCTAGGAGGCCTTCGCCTTCTCCGGAGCCGGCGCGGACGCCGACGCCGACGGCGCCGGCTTGGCCGCCTCGTAGAACTCCTCGCGCGGCGACTCCATCGCGCCGAGCGAGACCACCTCGCGCTTGAGGAACATCGCCAGCGTCCAGTCCGCGAAGACCCGGATCTTACGGTTCCACGTCGGCATCGCCAGGCCGTGGTAGCCGCGGTGCATGTACCACGCCAGACGGCCCTTGAGCTTGATCTTCATCTTGCCCATGACGATCATCGCGACGCCCTTGTGCAGGCCGAGCCCGGCCACCGCACCCTTGTTGGCGTGGCTGTACTCCTTCTGCGGGAAGCCCCGCATGCCGGAGATGACGTTGTCGCCGAGCAGCTTCGCCTGCCGCAGCGCGTGCTGCGCGTTCGGCGGGCACCAGGCGTTCTCGACGCCGGCCTTGCGCGCCGCCACGTCCGGGACCTGCGCGTTGTCGCCCGCGGCCCAGATGTAGTCGGTGCCCTGGACCTGCAGCGTCGTCTGCGTGTCGACGTGACCGCGCGGGCCGAGCGGCAGGCCGTAGCGGACCAGCGCCGGGTTCGGCTTGACGCCAGCCGTCCAGACGACGGTGTTGGAGTCGGCCTCCAGGCCGTTCTTCAGCACTACGTGACCGTCCACGCAGGATTCCATCGAGGTCGACAGGTAGATCTCGATGCCGCGGCCCTCGAGGTGCTCCTTGCCGTACTGGCCCAGCTTCGGGCCCACCTCGGGAAGGATCTTGTCGGCCGCGTCGACCAGGATGAAGCGCATGTCTTCGCGCTTGACGCTGGTGTAGTACTTGGCCGCGTCGCGCGCCAGGTCCTCCACCTCACCGATGGTCTCCGCACCGGCGAAGCCGCCACCCACGAAGACGAAGGTCAGCGCCTTGCGGCGGACTTCCTCGTCCGTCGTGGAGTCGGCCTTGTCGAGCTGCTCGAGTACGTGGTTGCGCAGCCCGATGGCCTCCTCGATGCCCTTCATACCGATGCCCTGCTCGGCGAGGCCGGGGATCGGGAAGGTGCGGGAGACCGCGCCGAGCGCGATGATCAAGTAGTCGAACGGCAGCTCGTACGCCTCGCCGACCAGCGGCGAGATCGTCGCGACCTTGCGGTCCTGATCGATGGTGGTGACTCGGCCGGTGAGCACCTCAGCCTTGGGCAGCACGCGTCGCAGCGGGACGACGACATGCCGAGGCGAGATGCTGCCGGCGGCAGCTTCGGGGAGGAACGGCTGGTACGTCATGTACGAGCGCGGGTCGACGACCGTGACGGTCGCCTCGCCGTAGCGCATCTTCTTCAGAATGCGTCGAGCTGCGTACAGGCCTACGTACCCACCGCCTACAACGAGGATCCTGGGACGCTCCGTGGTGCTCATGGCATCGAGTATCCACCCCCCTTGGAGGGGTCGCTCGTGAGCCCCTTCACAAGCTGTGGACCCACCTCTGCTACACTGCGCGGCCCACGTGATCGAGGTCATGGCGCGGGCATGGAACCACGGTGCAGTGGCGAACGTTGGTCACCCCTCGTGAGCTGGCCCCTAAGCGGCTGCCCCAGGGTGAACCAACGCCCGGTTCGCACCCGCCTGACGGGCCCCGCAGCACCGGGAATCCGCGCCCCCCGGGGCCGACGGACGGGCCGGAGCGGCCTTTCGGCCCCCTACAGCCCCCATCAGGGGACTTTTCCTTGTGAAGAAGTTCACGAAGTTCCTTTTCCGGCGACCGCCCAGGCGATCCCGTCCAGGATGTCGTGCTCGCTGACGACCACTTCCCGCGCCCCGATCCGCTCCATGATCGCGAGCAGTACGAGCGCTCCGGCACCGATGACGTCCACGCGTCCGGGGTGCATCACGGGGATCGCCGCGCGCTCGTCGTGGGTGGACTTCAGCAGCGATTCGGTGATCGCGCGGACCTGCTCGTAGGAGATCACCGAGTGGTGGATCGCCGCCGACTCGTACGCCTCCAGGCCCAGCGCGATCCCCGCGATCGTGGTGACGGAACCGGCGAGACCCACCAGCGTGCGGGCCTCGCGCAGCGGGACGGTCTCCTCCGCCAGGTCGAGCGCCGCCTCGATGTCCGCGCGTACGGCGGCGATCTGCTCCGGCGTCGCCGGGTCGCTCAGCGCGTGCCGCTCGGTCAGCCGTACGCAGCCGATGTCGACGGACCGGGCCGCACGCACATGACCGGCGCCGACGACGAACTCCGTCGAACCGCCGCCGATGTCCACGACCAGCCGCTCCTCGTGGCCGGGCAGACCGCCGGTCGCTCCGGTGAAGGAGAACTCCGCCTCCTGGTCGCCGGTGATCACCTCGGGCTCCACGCCCAGGATGTCGAGCACCCCGCGCACGAAGTCGTCCCGGTTCTCGGCGTCGCGCGACGCCGAGGTGGCCACGAAGCGGAGCTTCTCGGCGCCGTACTGCTTGATCAGCGCGGCGTACTCGCGGCACGCGGCGAAGGTGCGCTCCAGCGCGTCCGGTGCGAGCCGGCCGGTCTTGTCGACCCCCTGACCGAGCCGGACGATGATCATCCGCCGGTCCAGGTCGACGAGTTCACCGCTCTCACGGTCGACGTCGGCGACGAGCAGGCGGATGGAGTTGGTACCGCAGTCGACGGCCGCGACCCGGGTCACTGCTTGTCCCCTTCTTCACAAGGGGTCACACACGGCCCCTTGCGCCACCACTCGGGCAGCATCGCGATCGCCTCGTCGCCCAGCGGATTCACTCCGGGCCCGGCCGCGAGCGAGTGGCCGACGAGCACGTGCAGACACTTCACCCGGTCCGGCATACCGCCGGCGCTCGGGAAGTCCTTCAGCTCCTCGATCGCGTCGCGGCGCGCGATGTAGTCCTCGTGCGCGGCCCGGTACGCGGCGGCCAGCTCCGGATCGGCCGCCAGGCGCTCGGTCATCTCCTTCATCACGCCGTTGGCCTCCAGCGTGCCGATCGCCGAAGCGGCCCGCGGGCAGGTCAGGTAGTACAGCGTCGGGAAGGGTGTGCCGTCGGGGAGCCGGGGCGCGGTCTCGACGACGTCCGGCTGTCCGCAAGGGCAGCGGTGCGCGATCGCGCGCAGCCCGCGCGGCGGCCGGCCGAGCTGCTCCTTGAACGCGGCGATGTCCGCGTCGGTCGGCTCGGTCGGTGCGGTGGTGGGAGGAGGGGTTTCCATGCCTGCCTTGGCTCTAACAGTTCTACGGTTCTACTTGCGGCGGTCGGCGTTGTCGACGCCGTCCCAGACGTTTGAGTACCAGGGGCGGTCGGCCGCCCCCTCTTCCGTACGGCGCTGCTCCGCCGCATCGGGGTCGATCATGGTGTAGCCGGTCTCGCCCGGAAGCACGAGATGCAGGTGCTCGCGGGCCAGGCGCTTGACGTACTGGTCGTCCTGGAGGCGCGCCTTCTCGTCCCGGAGCCGTTCCACCTGCTCCCGGGCGTCCGCCATCCGGCGCTGCTCGTCGGCGATGTCGGCGCGCTGCGACACGTACTGCCGCATCGGATAGGCGAGCGCGACGACCAGCGAGCAGACCACCAGCGTCAGGAAGGCCGCGCGTCCGGTCAGCCGGGAGCGGCGGGCCTGGCGGCGGCTCTGGGAGCGGTAGACGCGAGCGGCGGTCTGCTCACCGAGCAGCCGAATCCTGGTCGCGGTGGAGAACCGATCGCGGTCCTTCCCGGCCATGTCCCGCCTCCCCATTACGTACGTACGTCCCCGGACACGGTACGGGACCGCGGCCGGGGACGTACGGACGACGGGCTGGTCAGCCCTTGAAGCGCGGGAACGCCGAGCGGCCCGCGTACACCGCGGCGTCGTCGAGGATCTCCTCGATGCGCAGCAGCTGGTTGTACTTGGCGACGCGCTCGGAGCGGGCCGGGGCGCCGGTCTTGATCTGGCCGCAGTTGGTGGCGACGGCCAGGTCGGCGATGGTGACGTCCTCGGTCTCGCCGGAGCGGTGGGACATCATGCACTTGAAGCCGCTGCGCTGGGCGAGCTCCACGGCGTCCAGGGTCTCGGTCAGCGAACCGATCTGGTTGACCTTGACGAGCAGGGCGTTGGCCGCGCCGTCCTCGATGCCGCGGGCCAGGCGCTCCGGGTTGGTGACGAAGAGGTCGTCGCCGACGATCTGGACCTTGGTGCCCAGCTTGTCGGTGAGGACCTTCCAGCCGGCCCAGTCGTCCTCGAACAGCGGGTCCTCGATGGACACCAGCGGGTAGGAGGCGACGAGCTCCTCGTAGTACTCGGTCATCTCGGCGGCCGAGCGGGACTTGCCCTCGAACTCGTACGTGCCGTCCTTGTAGAACTCGGACGCGGCGACGTCGAGCGCGAGCGCGATGTCCTTGCCGGGGGCGTAACCGGCTTCCTTGATGGCCTCGAGGATCAGGTCCAGCGCGGCGCGGTTCGACTCGAGGTTCGGCGCGAAGCCGCCCTCGTCGCCGAGACCGGTGGACAGGCCCTTGGTCTTCAGGACCTTCTTCAGCGTGTGGTAGACCTCGGCGCCCCAGCGCAGGGCTTCGGAGAAGGACTCCGCGCCGATCGGGGCGATCATGAACTCCTGGATGTCCACATTGGAGTCGGCGTGCGAGCCGCCGTTCAGGATGTTCATCATCGGAACCGGCAGCAGGTGCGCGTTCGGGCCGCCCAGGTAGCGGAAGAGCGGCAGGTCGGAGGCCTCGGAAGCGGCGTGCGCCACGGCGAGCGAGACACCGAGGATGGCGTTGGCGCCGAGCGAGGACTTGTCCGGGGTGGCGTCCAGGTCGAACATCGCCTGGTCGATCAGGCGCTGCTCGGTGGCGTCGTAGCCGACGAGCTCCGGGCCGATCTGCTCGATGACGGCGAGGACGGCCTTCTCGACACCCTTGCCCTGGTAGCGGTTCTGGTCACCGTCGCGGAGCTCAAGAGCCTCGAACGCACCGGTGGAGGCGCCGGACGGAACGGCAGCACGGCCCGTGCTGCCGTCGTCGAGGCCAACCTCGACCTCGACCGTGGGATTGCCTCGGGAGTCCAGGATTTCCCGGGCTACGACGACGTCGATGGACGGCACGAGCATCTCCTTCTGGGATGTGACGCTGAAAGTGCAGGGTCTCTTTGGCCTTGCGGCAAGAGCCTAACCGGCGCGGGAGCATCGGTCGGCAGATGCCCGCCCGCTGGGACGAAAAACGGCATGAAGAGACTCGACGCAGGACAAACAGCGCGTGAACTACCTGGGGGTAACAGACAGAACCCCGGCCCGGCGCGCTGGGGGGAAAGCGCGCCGGGCCGGGGTGGCTGTGGGGATGAGGGCCCGCGGGGTCCGGTGGTCCGCCGGGTCCACCGGAGTCCCAGGGCTCCTCGGGTCAGCTCAGGTGGAGCTGCTGGCCCGGGAAGATGACGTCGGCGTCGCTGATGATGTCCTTGTTCAGCTCGAACAGCTTCTTCCAGCCGCCCTTGACCTTCTCGGCCTTCGCGATCTTGCCGAGGGTGTCGCCGGCCTTGACCTTGTACTCGCCGTCGCCCTTCTTCACTGCCTTCTTCGGGGCTGCGGGGCGCTCGGAGCGGGTGGTGGGGGCCTCGGCGCGCTTCTGGACCGGCTTCGCGGCCGGCTTCGACTGCTGCGTGGTGGCGGAGCCGCCGGTGTACGGCGTGTTGGACAGGTTCACGCCACAGCTCGGCCAGGCACCCTTGCCCTGACCCGCGAGGACCTTCTCGGCCACGGCTATCTGCTGGTCCTTGGAGGCCAGGTCGGCGCGGGAGGCGTAGGCGGTGCCACCGTAGGCGGCCCAGGTGGAGCTGGTGAACTGCAGGCCGCCGTAGAAGCCGTTGCCCGTGTTGATGGACCAGTTGCCGCCGGACTCGCACTGGGCGACGGCGTCCCACTCGGACGCGGTCGCGGCGGAGGCCGAGGTGGCACCCATCAGCGGGACGGCGACAGCGGCGCCGGTGACACCGGCGAGCGTGGCGATGCGGGTGAGCTTGGACGGGCGACGGTGCTTGGCTTTGCCGGAAAACAGCATGGAGCTTCTCCTCACCGACGCCTACGAGGTGAGCTGTCGGGTTCGGGCCAAGTGAGTTGCCCGGTCGCACGTCTTGCATGCGACTTCACCCCAAGCCGGTCTCCGCCGTCGATCTCTCAACGGCCGGGCACGGCGCTTACCTTGGGTCCCCCGCTCCTGCCTTCGGCGCTCTGAGCGACGACTACTCCCCCCGACCGACGGCAGGATTCGGCGTGACGGTCAGTGGTGCCCGCGGTGGCGAGCGGTTCAGACCGTAGACACACGACTCCCCGATGTTCAAAGACGAACATCGGGGAGAAATCGCCCATTTCACCGGGTAGGACATATACGTTTCCGCAGGTGACGGGCGGAATGGGTGATTCCGCCGGGGCAGATGCGTCACTTGGGACAAAGAGACCCTTGTCTCACTTGCGCAGAACCGGACATACAGCCGCGAACTACTCCTGATTCAGGCCCAGATCGAGGCTCTGGCCAGGAAGGATGAGGTCGGGGTTGCCGCCGACGGTCTCGCGGTTCTTCTCGTAGAGCTCGGTCCAGCCGCCGGAGAGCTTCTCCTTGTCGACGATCGCGGAGAGGCTGTCGCCCGGCAGGACGGTGTACTCGCCCGGCGCGGCGTCCGCACTGTCGACCTTGTCCGACTTGTCTGCTTCGGTACGTGCCGGCTCGTCGCCCCGGGAGGCGTGGCGCCCCGTTTCGCGCTCGCTGTCCGCACTGTCCGGCTCGGTCTCCTCAGGGGCCGCCTCACCGCGGTGCTTGCCGTCGCCCGCCGCCGCATCGGGGGCCGCGGTCGCCGACCCGGTCGGGTCCGCGGGCGGCGTGGTGGACGGCTCGGCGGACGGCTCGGCGGGCTTGGCGGTCGGCTTCGTGGACGCGGTCGGCGCCGGAGCCGTGCTCTGGGAGGGCGAGGGTGCGGTGCCCGGGTCGACGCCGGTCGCGGCGCCGTCGTTCTGCAGCCCGGCCATCGCCGCACAGCCGGCCCATGCGGCCGGACCCTGCGCGTCGAGGACCTTCTCGGCGACCGCGATCTGCTGCGAGCGGCTGGCGAGGTCGGCGGTGGGCGCGTACTCCGCGCCGCCGAAGGCCTGCCATGTCTCCTGGGACATCTGGAGTCCGCCGTAGTACCCGTTGCCGAGATCGGCGCTCCACATGCCGCCGCTCTCGCAATCGGCGACGCGGTCCCACGTGGAGGCATCGGCGGCGGAGGCCGAACCGGCTCCGAGAAGGGGGATCGCGATGGCCGATCCCGTCACCCCTGCCGCGACAACAATGGCCGGAGCCTGGCGGGGACGACGGTGGCGACCATGGCCGGAGAGCATGCGTTTGCCTTTCGCGTGACTGCTGAGACGGCAGTGAAAGTAGTCGCATTCGAGCGCACATCACAAGTCGATGCAGCGGAGATCACGTGAAAGTCACAGAATTGACAGTCCGTCAGGTTTGCCGAGGCGCGAACTCAACGGGCAGAGTGCGCAATCCACGCATAATCAGGCCCCCACGCCACCGCAAATCGGCCGGATCGCCCGCAAGCCGCAAGTCCGGCAATCTCCTGAGCAGCGTCGCGAGCGCGGTCTGCCCCTCCAGCCGGGCGAGCGGAGCGCCGAGGCAGTAGTGGATGCCGTGGCCGTACCCGAGATGCTGGTTGTCGCGCCGGGAGAGATCGAGGATGTCCGGCTCGTCGAAGCGCGCCGGGTCCCGGTTGGCGGCAGCGAGTACGACGAGTACGGGATCGCCCGCCGCGATCCGCTGCCCGCCGATGGTCAGCGGCTCGGTGGCAAACCGCCAGGTCGCGAGCTCCACGGGGCCGTCGTAGCGCAGCAGTTCCTCGACGGCCGTCGCCAGAAAGGGGTTTCCTGCTGGGGGTCCGGGGGTTACCCCCCGGGAAGACACAGCCTCGACGGCCGTCGCCAGAAGGGGGTTTCCTGCTGGGGGTCCGGGGGTTACCCCCCGGGAAGACACAGCCTCGACGGCCGTCGCCAGAAGGGGGTTTCCCGCTGGGGATCCGGGGGTCACCCCCCGGGTCTCCCCCGCGGCGAGGGACTGCTGCAGACGCTCGCGCTGTTCTGGGTTGCGCAGCAGCGCGTACACCCCGTTGCCGATGAGATTGACCGTCGTCTCGAAGCCCGCGAAGAGAAGGATGAAGGCCATCGCTGCGGCCTCGTTCTCGGTGAGGTGCTCGCCGTGGTCGCTCGCATGGATCAGCCCGGAGATCAGGTCGTCGCCGGGTTCTTCCCTTTTGCGGTGGATGAGTTCGGCGAGATAGCTCCGCATCTTCTTCACAGAGCGGGCGACTCCGCCGCGCGGGCCACCACCGTGGCGGATCATCATCCCCGCCCAGTCGCGGAAGTCGTCCTGGTCCTCGCGCGGGACGCCGAGCATGTCGCAGATGGCATAGATGGGCAGCGGGAACGCGAACTCGTGAATCAGGTCCGCCTCCCCCTTCTCCGCGAAGCCGTCGATGAGCCGGTCGGTCAACTCCTGTACGCGCGGGGCGAATTCGGCGACCACGCGCGGGGTGAACGCCTTCGACACCAGCCGCCGCAGCCGGGTGTGGTCCGGCGGGTCGATGTTCAGCAGATGCGTCATCAGCTCTGCCTTGCGCTCGCCGGGAATGCCCGTCTTCCCCTTGGCGTGCGCGGGCTCGTCATGGTGCGCGGGATTCTTCGAGAGCCGCTGGTCGGCGAGGGCCTGCCGGGCATCGGCGTACCGCGTCACCAGCCATGCCTCGACTCCGCTCGGGAGCCGGGTGCGGTGCACGGGCGCGTTCTCGCGCAGCCAGGCGTAGGCGGGATACGGATCGGTGGCGAACTCCCAGGTGAAGAGCTCGGGCTGAGTACTCACACCTGGCCCTCGACGGCACGGATCGCGTCCCGGTAGGCGCGGGCGGCGGCCCGCAGCGCGGCCTCCGGGTCGGCGCCCTGGGCCTCCGCGCGGATGGCGAGGCCGAGCAGTTCGTAGCCGATGCCGTCGCCGGCGGGCAGCGCCACGTCCAGTGAGGCGGTACGGACCCGGCTCGCGAGCTTCGCCGCCAGCGCGAGACCGGGCTGGCCAAGCGGAACGCCGTCGGTCACCGAGTCGCGCTGCTTCTCGATCGCCTTCGTGCGCAGCCAGTGCGCCTTCACCTCCTCCGGAGTCTCGGCACTCTCGTCGCCGAAGACATGCGGGTGGCGGTGGATCAGCTTCTCGACGATCGTCGCGGCGACATCGTCGATGGAGAAGGGCTCGTCCTCATCCTCCTGCGCGATACGCGCATGGAAGACCACCTGGAGCAGTACGTCGCCGAGCTCCTCGCGCAGCTCGTCGCGGTCGCCGTCCTCGATCGCCTCGACGAGTTCGTACGCCTCCTCGATGCCGTACTTGGCCAGGCCCTTGTGGGTCTGCTGCGAGGACCACGGGCATTCGCGCCGGATCCGGTCCATGACCTGGACGAGATCGAGCAGGCGCGCGCCGGGCAGATCGTACGAGCCGGGGAGCAGCTCCAGGTCCGGCATCTGCACCCGTCCCGATCCGGCGAGCCGGGCGAGACCGTCGGTCAGGGCCCGGTCGCCCTCGCCGGAGGGCAGCACCACGACGGTGCGGTCCCCGGCGCAGGCGTCGACAAGCTCCTGCGCGGTGGGCGCGGCGATCTCGACCCCGATGCCCGCCTCGCGCAGATACGGCAGTTGCGGGTGGGCGTCGTCGGAGCACAGCACCTGGTCGGCGGCGTGCAGCGTCTGCCACGCGGGCCAGGACAGCAGCCCGGGCGCGACGCGGTGGCTCGCGGTGAGCAGGATGATACGGCCGGGAGCGACGGGTGCTTCTGTGGTCACCCGTCGAACCTACCTCGCCCCCTACGCGCCGGTCTCGAGGGTCTCCGGCTCCTTGGTGACCTGGGTGATCCAGGGGGCCTTGTAGGTGCCGAGCTCCAGTTTCTGGTTGTCCCAGGCGCCGAAGCGGGGGTTCACATCGATGTGCAGTGACTTGGCGGCGGCGGTGAAGGCCTGGTTCAGCTTCTGCTGGCCCTCGGGGGTGTTGGTCGCGCCGAGGGCGGTGGCGAGCTTGCTGACCAGGATGTCGCGGCGTACGACATCGTTGAGCTGGTCGGGAGCGACGCCGCGCTGCTGCAGATACATGGCGGCGAGCTGCTCCTCGCCGCCGGACTGCAGCACCAGCTGGGCCCGCCCGTCCTGGATCTCCTTGCGGCTGATCTTGACCCCGGCGTCGTCGGCGGCGCGCTGGACGACCTGGTCGACGATGAGGTCGTACAGCTTGGCCCGGCTGAGCTGACCGCTGTCCTTGATGAGCTGCGCGGACTCGGGCGAGCGCTGCTGGGCGGCGCGCACGTCCTTCACCTTCTCCTGCACGGTCGCCACCTCGATCCGCTCCCCGCCGACGACGGCCGCGGCCCCCGGGTGGGCGTCATTGCCACAGGCGGCGAGGAGGGGCGCGGCGATCAGAAGCGCGGCGGAGACGGTGAGCGCGGTGCGACGGCGGCGGTGCAAAGGAGCCTCCCGGCGTGATTGTGCTTCGGTGCACAAGACCCTGCGGTGATCGATGGTAGGCAGTCCCGGGGGTCTGGGCCACTGATTCGACCAACGATTCGCCCGCGGGTGCGGATGCGAGCGGTACGCGTCAGCCGGCCGACCGGACCGGCTCCGGCTCCCGCTCCTGCATCCGCGCGGCCGGATCCGGCCTCAGCATGATCATCCGGGAGACGACGAACGTGATGGGGATCGCCGACGCCTGCGCGATCAGCGGGGAATAGCGGCTGCTGAGGTGCAGCACATCCACCAGCAGATAGACGCCGCACGTGGTGACCACGAAGTTCGCGGCGTTGGTGAGCGGGAAGAGCAGGAACTTCCGCCAGGTCGGCCGGGTCCGGTACGTGAAGTACGAGGTCAGAAAGAAGGACCCGACCATGCTGAGCAGGAAGGCGAGGACATGCGCGGCGACATACGGCAGCCAGGTCAGCAGGGCCAGGTACAGACCGAAGTACGTCCCGGTGTTCACCGCTCCCACCAGGGCGAATCTGACCATCTGGACCTGGACTGTCATCGTCTTACGAGCTCCCCCGTGCGTTCACGCCGCTCCCCTTCCCGCTGCTGCGGAAGGCCGGCGTTGGTGGCCTTCACCAGGAAGTGCGGTCGCCGCTTCACCTCGTAGTAGATACGGCCGACGTACTCGCCGACCACCCCCAGCATCAGCATCTGTACGCCGGCGAGTGCGGTGACCGCCACGAGAAGGGTGACATACCCGGGGGTGTCCACGCCGTTCACCAGGGCGACACCGACAATCCAGGCGGCATACGCCATGGCGAGCGTGACGAGGAGAAGACCGAGATAGACCGCCGCCCGCAACGGCTTGTTGTTGAAGGAGAGCAGCCCGTCGAGACCGTAGTTGAGCAGTTTGCCGAAACTCCACTTGGAGCGGCCCTGCTCGCGTACCGCATTCTCGTACTCGAAGGTCGTGGTGCGGAATCCGACCCAGGCGAACAGACCCTTGGAGAAGCGGTTGTACTCGGTGAGTTCGAGGATCGCGTCGACGGTACGGCGCGAGAGCAGCCGGAAATCGCCCACGCCGTCGACGAGTTCCACGTCGACAAGGCGGTTGATCAGCCAGTAGTAGGCGCGGGCCGTGAGGGTGCGGGTGACCCGGTCGCCCTTGCGGGTGCGCCGGGCGATGACCTGGTCGAAGCCCTCGTCGTGGAGTTGGAGCATGCGCCTGACCAGCTCCGGAGGGTGCTGGAGGTCGGCGTCCATGATGACCACGGCGTCGCCGTCGGCATGCTGGAGACCGGCCAGCATGGCCGCCTCCTTGCCGAAGTTACGGCTGAAGGACACATAGCGGGTTCGAGGGTCGGCCTCGGCGATCTCCTCGAGGAGAGGGAGCGTCCGGTCCTGGCTTCCGTCGTCCACATAGACCAGCTCGAATTCCTGCCCGAGCAGCGAGAGTTCCGCGGTCACGTGTTCATGGAAGCGGCCGATGATCTCCTCTTCGTTGAAGCACGGGACGACTATCGAGATCAGCACGGAAGAACAACATCCCACCCGAATGTCGCAGGTGGATTCCTCACATGACGCCTGGGCGACCATCCAGTGAACTGGGCTTCCCGCGCGATGATTTCACGATCGGCGCTGGCATATTCGAGGAATCATGTCGACTCTGCATTCCGTGCGAGGCCGCGCCGCCGCCCTCGCCGCGCTGATCACCGTGACAGCCGTGTGCGCCGGTGACGCCGTCGCGCGCTGCTTCCCCTTCGGCCCGCACACCCGCAGCGTGAACGACCTCGGCAATCAGTTCGTGCCGTTTCACGCACATCTGTGGGATCTGCTGCACGGCCGGGCCGGCGGCGGGCTGCTGCTGAACTGGCAGTCGGGATACGGCACCAGCTTCCTGCCGGACCTCGGGACCTATCTGACCAGCCCGTACTCGGTGCTCGTCGGACTCTTCCCGCGGGATCAGATCGACCTCGCCGTCTATGTGGTCACGCTGCTGAAGATGGCGACGGCTGCCGCGGCCATGACCTGGCTGCTGCTGTCGCTGCGCGGAGGCGAGAGTGAGGGCGAGGGCGGACGCTGGTGGATGGCGGGGGTGCTCGGCGCCTCGTACGCACTGTGCGGCTGGTCGGTCGTCGAGGCCTCGTACAACCCGATGTGGATGGACGGCCTGGTCGCCTTCCCGATGCTGTGCCTGGTCGGCGAGTGGGCGCGTACGGCCCGAAGGCCCGTCCTCGGCCCGCTGGTCGTCGCGGTGGCATGGATCGCCAACTTCTACACCGCCTATATGGCGACCATCGGGGCCGCGCTGGTGCTGGTGGTGCGCCTGGCCCTCGAGGAGACCGATCTGCGGCAGCGGCTGCGGGCCCTGCTGCGGGCCACCTGGACCGTGCTGCTGGGGATCGCGCCGGCCACCCCCGTCCTGATCCCGGTCTTCCAGGGCTCGAAGCACGCCTACCCGGGGTGGACGAAGGAGTTCGCGCCCGCGGGCTGGGCCGATGTGTTCGCCCGCACCCTGCCCGCGACGTACAGCTTCTTCACACCCGCCCTCTTCCTGGGCGGCGGAGCCCTGCTGCTTGCCTGCACGCTCGCCTTCAACGGCGCGGTGCCGCGGCGCGAGCGACTGCTGTGGACGGGACTCGCGGCGGCGACCCTGGTGTCCTTGCAGTGGGCGCCCACCCATCTGGTGTGGCATGTCTTCGCGACGCCCAACGGCAGCCCGTACCGGCAGACCTTCGTCTTCGCCGGGATACTCGTGATCGCCGCCTGGACCGGCCTCTCGTACGAATGGCCGGGCCGGCGCGCCCTGCTCGGCGGCGGCGCCGTGGTGGCCGCCCTCGCGCTCACGGCGTCGACCAGCGAGCTGGTCACCGGCTGGACCTTCCCCCTCTTCGCGGCCGGGACCGCGGCGGTCCTCGCCGGTCTGGTGCTGGCCCGGCGCGGAAAGTACGCGCTCGCGGCGCTGCTGCTCTCCGGCGCGCTGGTCGGGCAGGCCGCCGCCACCACCGCGTACGCCGACCGGCAGCGGCTCGGCAGACTGGACGACTACCCGGCCTGGGGCCGGGCGCACAGCGAGCGTGCGGCGGCCGCGGCGAAGGCCGACGGCTGGCCGGAGTACCGCACCGATGTGGGCCGTGACCAGATCACCGGCAACGATCCGATCCTGCTGGGCGGTCAGGGCGGCGGGTACTACAGCAGCCACACGCCCGACGTCTTCACGCGCACGATGGCCGCGCTCGGCGCGGGCTGGACCTCCAACGGCCGCAGTGTGCAGTCGCTCGACAACCCGGTCACCGACGCGATCTTCTCCGTCGGCGCGCGGGTGCGCACCCGGCAGGGGCAGCATCCGGAGGTGACGCGCGCGGCGACGCCGCCGCTGCTGACCGTGCGGCCCGCGGGTCCCGAGCCCCGCTACGACTGGAACCCGTTCCGCAACCAGGAGAAACTCCTCGGCGCGCAGGTCTACGGCTCGCCGGTGAACGGCTCCTGCCCGGTCGGCACCGAGGTCTTCCTCTGGGCGCCGAACTACATGGGCAAGGCCCTGCTCGGCGACGCGCCGTGGGTGTCGCTGCGCGGCGGACAGCCCAAGCGGCGTGCCGCGCTCACCTCGCTGGGCACGGTGAACTCCCCCGGCGAGAAGGTCGGTTACAGCAAGGACCCCCGTCGCACGACCCTCGGCTGCCTGGACCGGGCCGCACTCACCGCCGCCGTGGCGAAGCTGAAGGCGACCGGTGCGGCGTCGATCGAGGTCACGGACAGCGGTGTACGGGCAGAGCTGCCGCCCGGCACCAAGGGAACCGCGGTTCTCGCCGCGCCCCGGATCGCGGGCTGGAGCTGCAACGGCAAACGGGCCGGCTCCTACCTCGGGCTCGTCGCCGTGGAGCTGGACGGCACATCGACGACGGTGGACTGTTCCTTCCGCCCGCCCGGTCTGAAGGCCGGAGCGGCGATCGGGGCCGCGGGGCTGCTGACGCTCCTCGTGATCGCCCTGCTTCCCAGAATCCGGCGGCGGACGCGTCCGACGGCCGGGACGGCGAGCAACAGCGGACCTTCAACAGATGCACTGACTGTTCGTCAACTCGTGCGCGCCGAAGACTCGGGAACTCGGAACCAGCCGTAGGGCGTGTTTCAGAAGTCCCGTCCGGCCCTACGAGGGCACGGAAACCGGTGCGGATCTCCACAAGAGGGACGCGACATTCCGTCGCGACTCCTTCATGGTTCCGCCCCCGCGCGGTCATGAGGACTTCATCTGCAAAGCATCCGGCCTTGGCCCGCGCGGTCGTGCTGCGGCGTAGCGTCCCCGCATGCCCCCTCTCCTTCGCAACCGGCTGGCGAAGCGCGTCCTGAGCCCAGCCCTCACCGTGATCGACCGGCGCATCGAACAGCAGGTGAAGCGTGCCACGCATGCTCTGCGGACCGATGTGGACGCCCTGACCGCACAAGTGGCCGCCCTGACGAGTCCGCAGTACGGACTGAGCCTGCTCGTCGACGGGACGGGTCGAAGCGGCCACCGGACGCCCACCGCCGCCCAGTTCGACACCCTCGCGCGTCAGATCAAGGGCGTCGCGGACGGCACTGAACATGCTCTCCGCAATGTGACCGTCGCCTATCGCACGGTGATCGCCCTGGAGTCACTCGGCGTGGGCCGGCTGGCCGGCTCCACCTCCAACGTGTGCGGCAAGCTCGCCACGGTGCCGCTGCTCTCCCCGCCGAACGGCAATGTCCTCGAAATCGGCACCCTGTACGGGATGTTCGCCGCAGGCCTGATGCGGATGCTGCACCGGTCCGGGGCACAGCCGCATCTGACGATCGTCGATCCGCTGGCGGGTGCGCAGCTGCAGCCGGGCGCCGCCCCGCAGGGCGCTGATCCCACCGGCACGCCGGTGCGCGAGGACGTCGTACGGGCCAACCTGGCGCTCGGCGGCGTCGGTTCGGTGATCGACGCGCGGATCCAGCAGGGCTTCTCGGGCGATCCGGATGTGCGGGCCGCCGTCTCCGACCGGGAGTACGGGGTGATCGTGGTGGACGGCGATCACTCCATGGACGGGGTGCGGGCCGATCTGGAATGGGTCGAGCAGATCGTGGCGCCGGGCGGGATCGTGGTGCTCGACGACTACGGCGACAAGGCCTGGCCCGGGGTCCAGGACGCGCTGGACAAGCATCTGGCGAGCGGGACGTCGCGGCTGAAGCTGCTGGGGCGGGTGTCCACCTCGGCGTATCTGCGCGCGAGCTGACCGACGCCTCCTGGCAGTCACCCTCGGTGGAACTGCCCCTGCCGGTCGAGCGCACGACGCAGCTCGACCGGCAGGGCGTGGTACGGCCCGTACGCACGCTCCGTGTCGTAGAGCAGTCCCTGCAGCTGGAGCCGCGCCGCCGTGTGGTCGCCCACCGCGAGCAGCAGATTCCCGATGCGGTGGCGCACGTCGAAGGCGCGGCCCGCATCGGCGCCGCCCGACCGGTGGTTCTCGTAGTACGGCAGGACGGCGCGGTACTCGGCGAGCGCGGCTGCCGCATCGCCCAGCTGCTCCAGGCACTGCGCGGCCTCGTAGCGGAACTGAAGCGTCTGCTGATCGGCCGGGCCCGCCTCGGCGGCCCGGTCGTCCGCGAGGCGGCGCAATTCCGGCAGCGCACGGCGGTACTGGCCGTCGTCCATCAGCGTCGTGGCGTACTGCTTGCGCAGGATCCGCACGACCGGGGAGTGCTCGCCGTGCTCGGCGGCGGCGGCCGGGAGGATCCCGCCGAGGATGTCGACGGCCCGGGTGATGCTGCCCTCACCGAGCAACCGCTTGACCTCGTCGACGGCCGCGGCGACATCGGGCCGGGGCGTCGGCGGCGCGGGTGGTGCGACGGGCGGCGGGGGCGCGACGCGGTCGGGCCAGGGGGCGTGCGGGCGCAGGAAGGGGCGGGTCGGATCGAGCGGCCCCTGGGGCGTGCCCCGGCCGGGCAGCAGCGGCATCAGCGCCTCGTACACGTCCTGCGCTCCGGCCGGCCTGTGCTGCGGGTCCTTGGCGAGCAGCCGCAGCACCAGCGCTTCGAGCGGCTCGGGTATCTCGGGGCGGAGCCGGCGGACCGGGAGCGGCGGCTCGTAGAGATGGCGGTGCAGTACGCCCAGCGCGGTGGAGCCGGCGAACGGGACGTTCCCGCTGAGCAGTTCGTGGAGCAGCACACCGAGGGCGTAGAGATCGGTGTACGGACCGACCGCGCCGCCCATCGCCTGCTCGGGCGCCATATAGGCGGGGCTGCCGATGGGCGAACCGGTGTGGGTCAGGCGCGTGGTGTCCACGTCGATGACGGAGGCGACGCCGAGGTCGAGCACGGTGACGGTGCCGTCGGGCTTCACCATCACATTGCGCGGCTTGAGGTCGCGGTGGACGATCGGCACGGCGTGCACGGCGGCGAGCACGGCGCACAGCTGCGCGGCGACACAGACGGCCCAGGGCCAGGGGTAGGGCTCGTGCTCGGCGAGGTGGTCGGCGAGGTCCGCGCCCTCGACGTACTGCATGACGAGAAAGAGGTCGTCCTCGTCGCTGCCCGCGTCATGGACGGTCACCAGGCCCGGGTGCGAGACCTGGGCGGTGACCCGGCACTCGCGCACGAAGCGGCGGCGCATCTCGTCGGCGCCGCTGGCGGCGGCCATCCGGTCGGGGCGCAGCAGCTTGACGGCGACGCGGCGGTCCAGACGCCGGTCGTACGCCGTCCAGACCTGTCCCATACCGCCCTGGCCTATGACGGTCGAGAGCTCGTAACGGCTCGCGATGACACGTCCGTTCACGGGCCGGGCTCCTTGCGGTCCTTACGGAGGTAGTCGCTGAGTTCGTCGAGCTCGGCGCGGACCTGGTCGATGCGCGGCTTGTCGGACGAGGTCTGCGAGGCGGGTGTCTGCGGCGGCTGCGGCGGCACGGACTGGGCGGGAGGAAAGCCGTACCCCGGCGTCGGCGTGTGCGGTGCCTGCGGGATCTGCTGTGCCACTGCCGGCGGTCCGTACGGCACGGTCGTCCCGTAGTACGGGGACGGGGACTGCGACGGCGGCATCCGGCGGACCGCGTCGTGCCTGGTGTCCGCGTACAGGAACCAGCCCACGACGACCAGGGCCACAGCCAGCATGGTGCCGATCGCGATGTCCGACCGGAGCATCCGCAGGTCTTCGGTGGGGTCCGACAGGACCGTGCCGAAGCAGGCGACGAAGGAGGCCAGCACGACACCGAACAGCACCCAGTCCCGGGGGCGCTTGGTGACCAGCGCGAGCCGCAGCATGGTGCCCCACGAAAGCATTCCGCAGCTGAAGAGCGGCAGGATCGCGAAGAGCACCCGCAGCACGATCACCGACGCCGGTATGTCGCGCGGAGGCTGCGTCGGCACGTAGCCGTGGCCATGCATGGGTGCTCCTGAATGCCTGGGGACGAGGCGGTCTGAGAGGACGAGCGTATACACCGACGCCGACATCGGCTCCGGGGTTGTACCGAACCGTAGTGGAACCGATCAGGCGGTGACCGTGCCGTCCGTCAGTCCGTCGTACAGCCCTTGGACCAGCTGCTCGCCGAGCCGGCCGGCCGTCCGCAGCGCGTCCTCGAAGTCGGCGAGCGCGCGGAAGCGTTCCCCGTACCGCCGCTGGTCGGCGAGCGCCAGACGCGGCAGCTGAAGACGGCGCACGTCGAGGCGGGTCGCGGTCGAGGCGTAACTGCTGGCCTGGCGGTTGTTGGCGGTGCCGCGCAGGAAACCGGCGAGGAACCACGGGTCGAGCGCGGCCGGATCGGGGTGCAGCAGCTGGAGGTTGCGGCCGAGGGCCGCGCCCGCGGTGGCCTCGTCGACGACGCGTACGACGGATCCGCCGCCCAGCACGGGCACGACGACATCGCCCTCCTCGACGCGTACGGGTTCCTCGTGCGGCCCCTCCGGGAGCCTGCCGGACGGCGCCGTCCCGGCGAGGACGTCGTGTTCGGTGAGTACAGGCACGGGCTCATGGCCGGCCGGAGCGGTGCCGGAGCCGCCCGCGCTCAGCACGAGCGCGCCCGCGCGGGCCAGTTCACCGACGGTGGTGGCGGGCCAGGGCGCGGGCTCCGTGGGCTCGGCGGGCGCAGGGGTGAGCTCGCCGGTCAGCCGGAGCGTGTCGGTGAGCCGGTCCCGTACGCGCAGCAGCTCGTCCGCGCCGCCGCCCGCCGCCGGGGGCGGCAGATGCCGGGCGGGGGCCAGATCCACGTCGTCGTCGAGGAGTTCGATGACCGGCACCGAGCGGCTGACGCCCGGCCGCTCCTCGGCCGTGCCGTGCCGGTCGAACGGCGCCCAGGCGTCGAGCACCGCGCTCTGGACGGCCTGCCAGTCGAGCTTGTCACGGCCGGCGCCCGCCCCGGCCGGCTCGGCGGTGTCGACGAACAGCAACTCCGGGGCCGGGGCCTGGCCCGCGTCGGGCTTGCGCAGCACCCAGAGGTGGAGGGGGATGCCGTACGGCGGCGCGGCACCGGCGGGCAGTGCGACGACGGCACGCAGGGCGCCGCGGCGCAGCAGCCCGGCGCGGATCCGGCGGCCGGAGCGGCGGGACGCGGCGGCCGGGGGCATCAGCAGGACGGCCGTGCCGCCGGGGCGCAGCCGGGCCAGCGCGTGCTGGACCCAGGCCAGTTCGGACTCGGTGCGCGCCGGGAAGCCGTACTCCCAGCGCGGGTCGTAGCCGAGTTCTTCGTGGCCCCAGTTGCGCTCGTTGAAAGGCGGGTGGCACAGCACGGCGTCGGCAGTCAGCTCGGGGTACGCGTCGGCGCGCAGGCTGTCGCCGGCCGCGGCCCGCACGTCGGCGTCGGTGTGCAGAGCCAGCCGGAGCGCGGTCAGCGCGGCGAGGTCGGGGTCGGCCTCCTGCGCGTACAGCACGGCCGGGCGGTCGACTGCACGCAGCAGGGTGCCGGTGCCGGATGCGGGGTCGAGCACGGTGCCGGCCGGTCCGGTGAGGGCCGCCATCAGCGCGGCGGGCCCGGGCGGCGTGAGGGTGTACTGGCGCGGGTTGGCGTCGAGGTGACGGCCGAGCAGGAACTCGAACGCCTGACGGGCCCCGATCCCGGCGGCGAGCTCCCCGGCGGAGCGGAGGAGGCGAATGTCGGCTCCGCCGGCGGAGGAGGCGCGGGGTTCGGGGCGCAGCCCCGGCGGGGTCCGGGTCGGGGGCGGGGTCCGGGTCGGCGCGGGGAACAGACCCACCCGGGCCTCCCCGAAGCGCGCCGCCAGGACCTGCTCCAGCGCCGTGGGCAGCAGCTCGGCCATCCGCTCGTCCGCGGCGGCGGTCAGCTCCTGCCACGTCGTCGGCCGCTCCCGTACGAGCAGCAGCGCGCACCCCACGTGGACCAGGGCGCGCACGGCGCCCGCCGGATGGTCGGCGACCTGCTGCCAGACCCGTTCACGCAGCGGGACTTCGGCCAGTTTGCCCTGGTCACGCAGCCAGCGCTCGATGTCGGCGAGCGCGAAGGACGGACTGGTCTCGCTGCCGCCGACGGGCTTGGGGAAGTCGGCGTGTCTGCGCCGCCAGTTGCTGACGGCGGCCCGGCCGACCCCCGCGAGCCGTGCGATTCCGGCAGCGGTCACCTCTGCTGCGTTCTCCGGCACCCGGCTGACTCCCCTCGTCCTTACCGCCGCTGAGACGCCGATTCTAGCGGGTGAACCGAAGAGCCCACTTCACACCGAGCTGTCGAGTTGTTCAAGGATTACTGGTTGACTCGGTTCACAGGCTCTGCTGTGATGTGACCTGTCGCCACACGAGCTCTCTCGACGAGCCCGCCACGCACTCCCGGGGGACACACCTATGTCGCACTACACGCAAGCGCCTCAGCCCGGCCCGCAGCAGCCCTACGGCGGCCCCGGGCAGTACGCGACCGGCAACCCCGCACGCAACGGCCTCGGGACGGCCGCCCTGGTGCTCGGCATCATCGGCACCATCACCGGCCTCATCCCGTTCCTGTTCTGGCTGGGCTGCATCCTGGGCCTGCTCGCCCTGGTCCTCGGCCTGTTGGGCCGCGGCCGTGCCAAGCGCCATGAAGCCACCAACAAGGGCTCGGCCACCGCCGGGGCCGTACTGGGCCTCGTCGCGATGATCGTGGGCGTGGGCGTCGGTGTGGTGACGGTCAGGGCCGTGGACGACGCGGTCGACGAAATCAACAAGGCCACGGAGAACACCGCCCCGAAGGACGCGTCGCCCGGGAACAAGGGCGGCGCAGGCGCCAAGGGCGCCGGCGAGGCCACGGCCAAGAAAGGCGAGAGCCTCGCGGCAGGTGACACATCGGTCTACGACGACGACGTGAAGGTCACCGTGTCGGCGGCCACGTCCTTCTCGCCGGGCGAGTTCGCGATCGGCCACACCGCGGGCAACAAGGCCTACCGGGTCACGATCGTCATCGAGAACGGCGGCAAGAAGAAGTTCGACGCCAACCTCGTCGGCGCCGACGCCCGCGCCGGCAAAGACGGTGTGACGGCCGAGCAGATCTTCGACGACAAGGCCGGCAGCGGCTTCACCGGCACGATCCTGCCCGGTAAGAAGGCCACGGTGCAGTACGCGTTCGACGCCCCGGCCGACGCCAAGTCCCTCACGGTCGAGGTCACGCCCGGCATCTCGTACAACCCGTCCCACTGGGAGCTCACGCTCTGACCCGCGGGTCCAGCGCTCCTGGCGTCCCCTGACCGCCAGGACCCCGCGCCCCTCCCCCTCCCTCCCCAACACCTCTTCCTTCTCGGAGAATCCACATGTCTGTCACCGCTCCGCGCCGCCCCAGGCGCATCGCTCTGGCCACCCTGTGCACGACCCTCGCGCTCGCCGCCGCGGCGTGCGGCCCCTCCGACGGCGACAGCCGGGACACCAAGGGCGCGCCGGCCAAAAGCACGAAGGCCAAGGAAGGCGCATTCGGCGGGCAGTCCGGCCCGCAGATCGCCAACAAGGCCTTCAAGGCGACCAAGGGGGCCACCTCGGTGACCGTCGACTTCGCCGCCCGGACGACGGACGGCAACATGAAGGCGTACATGTCCATCGACTCCAAGGGCGACTGCAAGGGGACGCTCTCCACGGGCGACACCGGCACGGCAGAGCTCATGAGGGTCGGCGACGACGCCTACATGCGCTTCGACGAGGCATTCCTGCGCAGCCAGAACGAGGGCGGCTCGGCCGAGGAGACCGCGGCGGTGCTGAAGATGCTCAAGGGGCGCTGGGTGAAGTCGGACGCGTCGTCGCCGGAGGACAAGGAGCAGCTGGAGTTCTGCGAACTGAAGACGTTCCTCGGGCAGTTCGAGGAAGGCTTCAACCTGATGCGCCGGGGCGAGGAGACAACGGTGAACGGCCAGAAGGTGCTGACCCTGACGGAGAAGGACGGCGACACGAGCTACAAGGTGTACGTCGCGACCGAGGGCGAGCCCTATGTGCTGAAGGTGGAGCAGAAGGGCGGCGAGGAGCCGGGCACGATCACCTTCTCGGCCTTCAACAAGCCTGTGGGCGCGAAGAAGCCGGCGGCCAAGGACATCGTGGACCTCGACGAGGAGGGCGCGGCCCAGTAAGCCGGTCCGTCCCGGCAGACTGACCACCCGCGGCGTTCCGGAAGCCCCATGCTGCCGTCATCCGCCGCACTGCGTGAGCATCGTCCCCTTGTCCGCCGCGGTCACCGGCAGTTCGTACTTGATCGCCACCTGCGCGACCCGTACGGCATACGCGCAGCGGATCCGCTTGTTCGGGGGCAGCCAGGACGCCGGGCCCGAGTCGCTCTTCGAGCTGTTGGCGCGGCCCTCCACCGGCAGGAGATTCAGCGGGTCGTTCGCGAGCTGCTGACGCTTCGCCCTGTCCCAGTGGGCCGCGCCCATCTGCCAGCCGTACGAGAGCGGAATGACGTGGTCGATCTGCACGGCGGCGGCCTTCTGCTTGCGCCAGTCGATGACCGTGCCGGTGTACGGGTCGTACAGGTCCATCGCAACGACCACGCAGTCGGAACCTGAACGGAACTGCACGTGCCGCCCATGGAGTTTCAACAAGTCGTTCCGCGTGTCACAACCATTCCTCGCCAGCGGTACCCCGTCCGCCGTGTCCATCCAGGCGTAGCCGAAGCGGTCGCGGGCGTACCCGGTCTTGGGGCCGCGGCCCTTGGTGGTCACCTTGCCGATCAGGGCGCGGGCAGCAGCCCGGTCCTGTTCGGAGGCGAGGGGGGCGAGGCCGGGCCTGGTGCCGTCGGGGTTGGCGAGGGGGCTGGTACCGGCGCCGGTGGCGGCCGTGGCGTTCGTGGGTTCGGCGGCGCCGGGCAGCCCGGTCCCGTCGCAGGAGGAGAGCAGCGCGGTGGCGGCGACGGCCGCCAGGCCGCCGGTGAGTGCGCGCGATATTCGGACCCCGAGTCTGTTCACGTGCGTAGGTTACTGACACCGGCCCCAAGTCCTTTTCGAAATAGGTGCTTTCGTGCCGCTATCGCCCGCACCGGAAGATCCGGAGGTTCCGGCTCGCGGAAGGCGGTGGGGGCGCGTAGCGTCGAAAGCACCCTGGTCCTCTGCGGAAGGACGTACATATGGGGACGCCGACACAGCGATAGACCAAAGACACAGACACATACGCACCGCCCGCGGAGCCGAGCCGGCCCCCGCGGGCGGTGTGGCGTATCCGGGCCGCGCCACCCCTCACACCCTGCCGATGCCGAGGGTCGTCAAGAGATGTCCCGCTCCGGTGATTCGAAGAACGCGGCCTGGTTCTTGCCCGCGGTCTTGGCCTTGTACAGGGCGGTGTCGGCGTCCCGCAGCGCCTCTGAGGGCGGGGTCGGCCTGGTGATGCTCCGTGCTCCGACGCTTGTCGTCACGTGGACCGCATGGCCATGGGCGAGGGTGAACGGGTCCTTGAAGGCGTCGAGGATCCGTCTGGTGTTGTCGTGCAGGGTGCTCTCGTCCACGCCGTCGACGAGGAGCGCGAATTCGTCTCCGCCGAGCCTGGCCACCATGTCCTGCTTGCGGACCCTGGCCGTCAGCCGCTGTGCGACGTCGACCAGCACTTCGTCACCGGCCGAGTGCCCCAGCGTGTCGTTGACGTCCTTGAAGCCGTCGAGATCGAGCATCAGCAGTCCGCTGGGGGAATCGGCGGAACACCGGCCGAGAACGGACTCCAGGCGCTCGTTCAGCAGTGCTCGATTGGCCAGACCCGTCAACGGGTCGTGGGTCGCCTGATAGCTCAGCTGCTTCTGAAGCTCTGCCTGCTCCTGCAGTGATGCCGACAGGGCCTCGGCCTGCGTCCGTGCTTCGGTGGCCCTGCCCTGGGCGTACTGGGCCAGGAACGCGATGCGCAGCAACAGCAGCAGCGACAGGCTCGCCATCAGGCCGACGACCACGGTGATGTTCAGGGGCTGGTCCCGAATGCCATCGACATTGACCAGCACGATCATCGGCCCCATCAGGATGAGCGCGATCAGGATGGACAGCCGCCGCCGGGGCAGCTTCTCCTGCTCTTCCGCCACCTGTGTCGGCCGGGCAACGGACGAGTGCAGCGCCGCTGCCCCCAGCAGGAGGGAGGAGACCATCCACCCCACTTCGGCCACGTCCTCCGGGATCACGGTCTCGGTGGCCAGCGTTCCGTAGTAGAGGCCGTCGGCGGCGAGCAGGACCAGCAGCCAACCGATGACCAGAATAAGCGACGGTGTCCGCGTGCCGGTGGTGAACATCAGCCGCGCGGCAATGGACAACAGCACCAGGTCGGTGACGGGATAGACGATGGTCATCGCGAGCGGCCAGGCGGACATCTCGCTGCGCAGGTAGGGGGCGATGATGAACGCCCATGACAGAGTCCCTGCCCCCAGCGTGACGATTCCCGCGTCCAGCAGCCCCGCCCAGTGCAGGCGGCCTGCCTGCTCCCTGGCCAGCGTCACCAGGCCCGCCGTGAACAACAGGTAGGTGCCCAGGTAGAGCCAGTCGGCCACGCCCGGGAAGGGAACCTCGACCCCGCGGACCTGATACCAGCCCCAGATGGTGTCTGCCGCCGCGAACGGTGCCATGGCCGCCGCGAACAGGTACCACGGAAGGACCGAGGGCGGCTTGTTCCTGATCACCCCCACCACTATCGCGAACACGACCGACGCGGATATCACCACGGGCAGCATGTAACGCGCGGCAGAGGAGGTGACCAGATAGGCGACGATCACCGCGGTCCCTGCCGCCGCGTACGCCCAGGCCGCCGCTTCGCGGCGGGAGGGCAACGGGACGTCAACCTTGTCCACAGGTCCTCCTTCTCCGCTCCCGCCGGCACGCGCCCGGGCGGCGGCACGCGGGCGGGTCCTCATCCAGATCCCTGGCCGGGGAGGTGGGAGCGGAGCGTCTCGAGGATGCGACAGGTGCGGTCGAGTTCGTCCTGGAGGCGCGGAGCGGTCTGGGCCAGTGAGGCCGGTGCTCCGGCCTCGGCGTACTGCTCCAGCTCCAGGCAGCAGGCAGCGAGGCTGTGGGCTCCCATGTTGCCGGCAGCGCCTTTGAGGCTGTGTGCCTGCACTGCGATCTCGGAGGTGTCGTGGCGGTCCAGCGCGTGGAAGAGTGCGCTGGTCATCTCGGGGGCCCGGACGAGGAAGTGGTCCACCAGCCGGCTCACCAGCTCGTTCTCGGCAGGGGTGCCGGTGCCGCGCAGTTCGTTCAGCCGCTGCTCGATGGAGAGGCGCAGGCCCTCGTTGTCGGACGGTGGCTGGGTGGGGTGGACCCAGTGGGTGAGGGTGTGTTCGAGCTCGTCGGCGGTGACGGGTTTGGAGATGTAGTCGTCCATGCCCGCGGCCCGGCAGCGGTCCCGGTCCTCGGTGAGGGCGCCGGCGGTCATGGCGATCACCGGCAGACGACGGCCGTTGTCCCGTTCCCGGCGGCGTAGTTCCTGGGTGGCGCTGTAGCCGTCCATCTGGGGCATTTGGCAGTCCATCAGCACGGCCTGATAGCTGTGTTCCTCGGTCATCCGCAGGGCCTGGATGCCGTCGGCGGCGGTATCGGCGCTGTAGCCGAGCCGGGTGAGGATGCCCAGGGCCACCATCTGGTTGATCTCGTTGTCCTCGACCAGCAGGACATGGCCGCGGTGGGCGTGCCGGACCGGGGCGGGTGCCGGCGCCGCTGCCGTGACCACCGGCGATGTCAGGGTGGTGAGTTCGACCAGGGCGTCCATGAGCTGGGACTGCTGGATGGGCTTGGACAGGCTGAGCGGGATCCCGGCCGCCTGGAGCTCGGCCGCGGGCAGCGTGGTGCCGGAGGTGAGCATCAGCAGCCCCAGCCGGCCGATGGTCTGGTCGGTGGTGATCCGGCGGGCGAGTTCCAGGCCGTCCATGTCGGGCATCTGCATGTCGAGGAGGGCCATGTCGTAGGGGCGGCCCGCGGCCGCCGCCTCGTGCAGGGCCACCAGGGCGTGGGGGCCACCGGCGACCGAGGTCGGCTGCATGTGCCACCTGTGCAGCTGAGCGTCGAGGATCAGCCGGTTGGTCTCGTTGTCGTCGACGACCAGGACCCGCCGTCCGCGAAGGGTGTCGGGGTGCGGTGGGGCCGGGGGCTGTTCGGGGGTGTCGGGGGCGCGCACGGGTACGGTGAAGAAGAAGGTGCTGCCCTGGCCGGTCCGGCTGGTGACGCCGATGGAGCCGCCCATGGCCTCGGTGAGCCTGCGGCAGATGGCCAGGCCGAGGCCGGTGCCTGCGTAGCGGCGGGTGGTGGAGGAGTCCGCCTGGGAGAAGGCGTCGAACATCCGCTCCTGGTCGGCCTCGGCGATGCCGATGCCGGTGTCGGCCACCTCGAAGTGCAGCCACGGCGCATGCGGTGCGGGTGCCTGGGACGGCGCCGGGCGGGCGCGCAGTACGACCTCGCCGGACGTGGTGAACTTCACCGCGTTGGAGGCCAGGTTGAGCAGGATCTGCCGCAGCCGGCCCGCGTCCCCGAGCACCATCGCGGGCAGGTCGGGATGGCAGTCGCTGAGCAGTTCCAGGCCCTCGGCCTGGGCGGTCTGCGCCACCAGCGAGACGACTTCCTCCACCAGCAGCTGGGGACTGAAGGCGACCTCGTCCAGTTCGAGTCTGCCCGCCTCCAGTTTGGAGAAGTCCAGGATGTCGTTGATCAGCGACAGCAGTGCCGTCCCGGCGGCCTGGATGCCCTCCGCGTAGCGGCGCTGTTCGGCGTCCAGCTCAGTGCCCAGCAGCAGGTTGCCCAGCCCGATGACGCCGTTCATGGGGGTACGGATCTCATGGCTCATCGAGGCGACGAACTGCGACTTCGCCTGGGATGCGGCAATCGCCTCGTCGCGGGCCTCTGCCAGGGCGGCTTCGGCCTGCTTGCGCTCGGTGAGGTCGCGGATGAAGGCGTTGAAGCAGCGCGCCTTCGCCGACTTCAGCCGCCACAACGCCAGTTCGACCGGTATCTCGTGGCCGTCGCGGTGCAGCGCGGTGAGCTCCCGCTGACTGCCCAGTACATGAGCCTCCCCGCCGGACAGAATCCGCTGCAGACCGGCCGTGTGCGCGGCGCGGTACCGCTCAGGAATGATCGTCTCCGTCAGCGGACGGCCCATCACCTCGTGGTGGCTGAACCCGAACAGCCGCTCGGCGCTGGCGTTCCAGTCGATGACCATGCCGTCCTCGTCGATGGAGACGAAGGCGTCCCGGGCGGTCTCGATGACCGAACGTGCCTGCCCCTGCAACAGGAGCAGCGCTTCCTCCCTGCGCCGCTGGCCCTCCGCCTCGCGGACGAACCCGCGCACTTCGAGGGGCTCGCCTGCGTCGTCCCGTACCACCCAGGACGTCGCCTCGATCCATACCGAGTGCCTGTCGGCGTGCCGCAGACGCAGACAGACCGCCACCCGGCCCTCGCGGAGCAGATCCCGCTCCGCCCACTCGTACTCCTCCACATCGCCGGGGTGCACCCAGGAGACCATCGACGTCCCCTCGATCTCCTCGACCGGGCGGCCGAGCAATGCCTGCGCCGGCGGGGACACCTCCTGGTAGACGCCGTCGACCGTCCGGCGGAAGACCATGTCCGGAGAGTTCTTCACCAGCAGCCGGAACCGCTCCTCGTCGTCCGCCGCGTACTGCCTGGGCGGTGGTGTGGGCTCCCGTTCCATTCCGCCTCCACATGTTATGTACGGCCACTGGGCACGGCCGGGCCTCCCGGCTGACCGGCCGCGACGGCTCCGGGTGCGGCGCGGCGTCCTCGAACGACGGGTGATCAGCGGCGTCCGGCCGCGGGTGCGCCACCTCGGACCGCGAGGCCGCACACCCACGCAGCGGTTGCCGGGACCGGCACCGTGCGCACCGGGTGGGAAACGGGAGCAGACGTCCACCCGGGTGACGATCACCGCAACCGGTGCGGGTGACCGGCACCCACCCGGCCACCATCTGACGTCTTCACACCCATGAGCCATGGGTGCGGACGGAGATCAAGCGATCCTCTCCAGGTGCCAACGGACACCTCCAGCGAAGAACGAACCACTGAAGATCGCAAGCCGAGCCTCTGGCCGCGGCGTGAGGGCGACGTGGTGCGGCGGGACGTGCGCGATCCATGAATGCCGGGAAGCGGGCAGCCGAATCGCCACCCTGACGACCTCGGGCGACCTGCCCCGGGTCGACGGGTGGCGATCGGCGACGGTCGACCCGGTTCAGCCCGCCTTGGCCAGCTTGCGCACCTGCGCCCGGCGGCCGAGATCATACGTCCGCAGGGGCCAGGTCACGAACCGAGAATCGTCGTCAGGAACTCCCCCGTCCACCCCAGAAGTTCCCGCCCCACCACCGGCTTCCCGCCGATCTTGCCCGCCGTCGGGCGGGGCACCAGGATCTGGCGGGTCGGGGCCTTGATGACCGTCCGCGGGTACAGGCGCTTGAGGCGGAGTTCCTGCGACTCGCGCAACTCCACCGGCGCGAAGCGGATGTTCGTGCCCTGGAGCACGATCTCGCCGACCCCGCAGGCCCGCGCCAGCATGCGCAGGCCCGCCACCAGGAGCAGGTTTTCGACCGGCTCGGGGAGTTTGCCGTAGCGGTCGGTGAGTTCCTCGCGGACCGACTTGATGTCCTCCTCGGTGTTCGCCGAGGCGATCGCGCGGTAGGCCTGGAGGCGCAGCCGCTCGCCCGGCGCGTAGTCGTGCGGGACATGCGCGTCGACCGGGAGCTCGATCTTGACCTCGAGCGCGGGCTCCTCCTCCACGCCGCCGTCGACCGCGGCGCGGTAGTCCGCCACCGCCTCGCCCACCATGCGGATGTACAGGTCGAAGCCGACGCCCGCGATATGGCCGGACTGTTCGCCGCCGAGGAGGTTGCCCGCGCCGCGGATCTCCAGGTCCTTCATCGCGACGTACATGCCCGCGCCCATCTCGGTGTGCTGGGCGATCGTCGCCAGGCGCTCGTGGGCGGTCTCGGTGAGCGGCTTCTCCGGCGGGTAGAGGAAGTAGGCGTAGCCGCGCTCGCGGCCCCGGCCCACGCGGCCGCGCAGCTGATGCAGCTGCGAGAGACCGAAGTTGTCGCCGCGCTCGACGATCAGAGTGTTCGCGTTGGAGATGTCGATGCCGGACTCGACAATCGTCGTGGAGACCAGCACGTCGAACTTCTTCTCCCAGAAGTCCACCACGACCTGCTCGAGCGCCGACTCGGGCATCTGGCCGTGCGCCGTGGCGATGCGCGCCTCGGGGACGATGTCCCGCAGGCGGGCCGTCGCGCGGTCGATGGACTCGACGCGGTTGTGGATGTAGAAGACCTGGCCCTCGCGCAGCAGTTCACGGCGGATGGCCGCGCCGAGCTGCTTCTCCTCGTACGGGCCGACGAAGGTCAGCACCGGGTGCCGCTCCTCCGGCGGGGTGGTGATCGTCGACATCTCGCGGATGCCGGTGACCGCCATTTCGAGCGTACGGGGAATGGGGGTGGCCGACATCGTCAGGACGTCGACGTTGGCGCGCAGCTTCTTCAGCTGCTCCTTGTGCTCGACGCCGAAGCGCTGCTCCTCGTCGACGACGACCAGTCCCAGGTCCTTGAACTTCGTGTCGGCCGAGAACAGCCGGTGCGTGCCGATCACGATGTCCACCGCGCCGTCCCGCAGCCCCTCCAGGGTTGCCTTCGCCTCCGTGTCCGACTGGAAGCGGCTCAACGCCCGTACGTTTACAGGGAATTGGGAATAGCGCTCGGAGAAGGTGCCGAAGTGCTGCTGTACGAGCAGCGTCGTCGGGACCAGGACCGCGACCTGCTTGCCGTCCTGGACGGCCTTGAAGGCGGCCCGTACCGCAATCTCCGTCTTGCCGTAGCCGACGTCGCCGCAGATCAGCCGGTCCATGGGGACCGTCTTCTCCATGTCCTCCTTGACCTCGGCGATGGTGCTCAGCTGGTCGGGGGTCTCCACATAGGGGAACGCGTCCTCCAGCTCGCGCTGCCAGGGCGTGTCCGCGCCGAACGCGTGGCCGGGGGCCGCCATGCGGGCGGAGTAGAGCTTGATGAGGTCGGCCGCGATCTCCTTCACGGCCTTCTTGGCGCGTGCCTTCGTCTTCGTCCAGTCCGCGCCGCCGAGCCGGTGCAGGGTCGGGGCCTCGCCGCCGACGTACTTGGTGACCTGCTCCAGCTGGTCGGTGGGGATGTACAGCCGGTCGCCGGGCTGGCCGCGCTTGGCCGGGGCGTACTCGACGAGCAGATACTCGCGGGTCGCGTTCTGCACCGTACGCTGCACCATCTCGATGTAGCGGCCCACGCCGTGCTGCTCGTGGACGATGTAGTCGCCCGCCTCCAGGGTGAGCGGGTCGATCGTCTTGCGGCGCTTGGCGGGCATCCGCTGGCCGTCCTTGCCGGCCGCCTTCTGGCCGGAGAGGTCGGTCTCGGTGAGGACGGCGATCCTGAGGCCGGGGTCGACGAAGCCGTAGTCGATCGAGCCGCACGCCACATGCACCAGCGACGGGGAGATCTCGGCGAGGTCGGCGTCGAGACGGGCGGCGATGCCCTCTCCGCCCAGCACCTCGACGGTGCGGGCCGCGGGGCCGTGGGCCTCGGTCACGAACACCGTGCGCCAGCCGTCCGCCAGCCAGCCCTTGGTGTCGGCGAGCGCGCGGGCGGTGTCGCCGCGGTAGCTCTCCGGGGCATGCATGCCCAGCTTGACAGTGTCGTCAGACAGTTCTTCGTCGGCGGCGAAGGGCGCTACGGACCACCACATCAGCCCGAGCTCGCGCGCCCGGTCCCGTACGTCCGCGATCCCCCACAGCGAGGCCGCGTCGACGTCGATCGGCGCCTCGCCGCCGCCCGCGGTCGCCGCCCAGGACGCCTGCAGGAACTCCTGGCTGGTCGCCACGAGGTCCGCGGCCCGGGTGCGTACCCGCTCGGGGTCGCAGACCACGGCCATCGAGCCCTGCGGCAGCACGTCGATCAGCAGCTCCATGTCGTCGACCAGGACCGGAGCCAGGGACTCCATGCCCTCGACCGCGATGCCCTCGGCGATCTTGCCGAGCAGTTCGCCCAGCTCGGGATGCTCCTCGGCGAGAGCCGCCGCCCGCTGCCGTACGTCGGCGGTCAGCAGCAGCTCACGGCAGGGCGGCGCCCACAGCCCGTGCTCCGCCACCTCCAGCGAGCGCTGGTCGGCGACCTTGAAGTACCGGATCTCCTCGACGTCGTCGCCCCAGAACTCCACCCGCAGGGGGTGCTCCTCGGTCGGCGGGAAGACATCGAGGATGCCGCCGCGCACCGCGAACTCGCCGCGCTTCTCGACCAGTTCGACCCGGGAGTACGCGGCTGCCGCGAGGCCGTCGACAATCTCGTTCAGATCGGCCTGCCGCCCGGTGCGCAGAGCCACCGGCTCCAGGTCGCCGAGCCCCTTGACCTGCGGCTGCAGTACGGAACGGATCGGCGCGACCACGACGGAGACCGGCCCGGCGCTCGGGTCGTCCTTCGAGGGATGGGCCAGCCTGCGCAGCACCGCGAGCCTGCGCCCGACGGTGTCCGAGCGGGGCGAGAGCCGCTCGTGCGGCAGGGTCTCCCAGGACGGGTACTCGGCGATGCCCTCCTCGGGCAGCAGCGAACGCAGCGCCGCCGCGAGATCCTCGGCCTCCCGCCCGGTCGCGGTGACGGCCAGCACCGTCCGCCCGGTCTCCCGGGCGAGGGCGGCCACGGCGAAGGGGCGTGCGGCGGGCGGCCCCACGAGATCGACATGCATACGGTGGCCGTCGCCGGCAGCCTTCACCGCTTCGGCGAGCGCCGGGTCACGTACGACGGCATCGAGCAGACCGTGCAGGCTCATGAAGGGCTTCCATCCGGGGCGAGGCTGGGCGGGGGTGGGCAACGCGAACCGCCCGACACGTGGAACGGGCCGGGGGTCTCCAGCCTACGACGACCGCGCGCCCCCCGCCGTCCGGTTCCGTCAGGCCCTGATCGACCGGACAGGGCCTGCAGGGCAAAGGGCCCACCGGAGCGCAAAGGCCCGGCCCCGGGGTGTTTGGAGGAACACCCCGGGGCCGGGCCCCCCTTACCGTAGCGCCCCCGTCGCTACTCCCCCGTTATCCCCCGCTACTCCGTGGCGATCGCGTTCAGCACATTCATCCGGCCCGCCCGGAACGCCGGCACCAGGGCCGCGAACAGGCCGACGAACGCCGACGCCACGAAGACTGTGATGATCGTCGGCCAGGGAATCTCCAGGACTCCCAGGCCCTCCAGCGCCAGCAGCTTCTGGGCCGCCGTGCCCCAGCCCATGCCCAGGCCGAGGCCCAGCAGGGCACCGAAGAGGGCGATGACCACCGATTCCAGGCGGATCATGCGGCGCAGCTGGCGGCGGGAGAGGCCGATGGCGCGCATCAGGCCGATCTCCCGGGTCCGCTCGACCACCGACAGGGCCAGGGTGTTCACCACACCCAGCACCGCGACGATGATCGCGAGCGCCAGCAGGCCGTAGACGATGTTCAGCAGCTGACCGATCTGGTCCTTCAGGTCCTGCTTGAAGTCGGTCTGGTTCTGCACCTTGTACTGCGGGTACTCGGCGAGCGACCCCTTCAGGGCCGCGTACGCCTCCTTCTCCTTGCCGTCCTCCGCCTTCGCGAACATCATCACGTTCTTGGGCATCTTGGCGGCCGGGACGTACTGAGCGGCGGTCGTGATGTTGGTGTACATCGCGCCCTTGTCGACGTTCGTGTCGTCGGAGGTGATCGCCGCGACCTTCAGCTCGGCGGTCCGGCCGTGCTTGAACGCGACCTTGATCGTGTCGCCGACCTTGATGCCGTGGTCCTTGGCATAGCGGTCGCCGACCGACATCGCGTCCTTGCCGTACGCCGCCGAGAGCTCGCCCGCGACGGTCTCGCGGCGCAGATCCTGTGCGTACGTCGGGTCGGCGGCGGCGAGCTCCTCGGCCTCCGTCCTGCCGTCCGGCGTGGTCAGCTTCGCCTCCACACCCTTGTAGTCGGTGACGTGCTCGATGTGCGGGGCCTTCTTCAGGGCCTCCTCGACCTGCGGAATGATCGCCTGGTTCTTGCTGGACTGGATGATGAAGTCCGCGCCTACCGACTTGTCGAGCTCGCTGGTGGCCGAGGCGACCATCGAGGAGCCGACCACCGAAAGGCACGCCACCAGCGCGAGGCCGATCATCAGGGCGGCGCCCGTCGCTCCGGTACGGCGCGGGTTGCGCAGAGCGTTGCGCTCCGCGAGGCGGCCGACCGGGCCGAACATCCGCAGGACGAGGGCGCTGATCACCCGCACCACGACTCCCGCGAGCAGCGGGCCGATGACCACGAAGCCGATGAGCGAGAGGACCACGCCCAGGCCGAGGAACATCGAGCCCTCGCTCGCCTTGTCGGCCCGGGTGGCGACCAGGAGCGCGGCCGCGCCGCCGCCGGTGAGCAGCAGGCCGATCGCGGCCCGGACGAGGCCCGCCTTGCCGTCGGCCGGCGTACCGGCGTCGCGCAGGGCGGCCATCGGGGAGACCTTGCCGGCCCGCCGCGCCGGGACGTAGGCGGCGACGACGGTCACGACGATGCCGAGGACGAGCCCGACGACCGGAGTCGTCCACTTCACGGTCAGATCCCGGGTGGACAGCTCCATACCCAGGGAGCCCATCAGCTTCATCAGCCCGACGGCCAGGCCGACACCGGCGGCGACGCCCGCGAGGGAACCGACGACGCCGAGCAGCAGCGCCTCGACCAGCACGGAGCGGTTGACCTGCTTGCGGCTGGAGCCGATGGCCCGCATCAGGCCGATCTCGCGGGTGCGCTGGGCGACCAGCATCGAGAAGGTGTTGACGATCAGGAAGATGCCGACGAGGAGAGCGATCCCGGCGAAGCCGAGCATCGCGTACTTCATCACGTCGAGGAAGGAGCCGACGTCCTCGCGGCCGGCGTCCGCGGCTTCCTTGGCGGTCTGCAGCTTGAAGGGGGCATCCAGCGTCTTGGCGACGTTCTGCTTGAGCTGTTCGTCGCTGACGCCGTCGGCGCCGGTGACGGAGATCCGGGTGAACAGGCCTTCCTTGCCGAGCAGTTCACGCTGGGCGGTGGCGGTGTCGAAGTAGACGACGGCCGCACCGGGGTTGGTGACCTTGAAGGAGGCGATGCCGGAGATCTTGGCGGTGAAGTCGCCGGTGACGGCTATGGTGCGCAGTTCGTCGCCGAGCTTCAGGTGGTGCTTGTCGGCGGTGTCGGCGTCGACCATCACCTCGGTGGGGCCGCGCGGTGCGTGGCCGGAGGTGATCTCCATCGCCTTGAGGTCGTTCGAGGTCCAGTTGGCGGCGATCGTGGGAGCGCCGGTGCTGGAACCCATGTCCTTGTTCTGGGAGTTGACGACGGTCACGCTCATGGAGGAGACGGCGCCCTCGGCGGACTTCACTCCGTCCGCCTTCGCCACTGTCTGCACCAGCGAGGCGGGCAGCGACTCCGGCTTGCCGGTCCGCGGGTTCTCCTCGTCGTCGGAGCCCTTGGGACTGACGGAGACGTCGGACGCGGTCGCGGCGAAGAGCTTGTCGAAGGTGGTGTTCATCGTGTCGGTGAACACGAGCGTGCCCGAGACGAAGGCCACCGACAGCAGCACAGCCACCGCCGAGAGGGCCATTCGCCCCTTGTGCGCGAAGAAGTTGCGCAGGGAGGTCTTGAGTACGGTCATGACGTCCGCCCCCGAGCGTCGAAGTCCTTCATGCGGTCCAGTACGGCTTCGGCGGTGGGCCGGAACATCTCGTCCACGATCCGGCCGTCGGCGAGGTAGAGGACACGGTCCGCGTACGAGGCGGCCACCGGGTCGTGCGTGACCATCACGATGGTCTGGCCGAGCTCGTCCACGGACCTCCTCAGGAAGCCCAACACCTCTGCCCCCGCACGGGAGTCGAGGTTTCCGGTCGGCTCGTCGCCGAAGATGATCTCGGGGCGGGCGGCGAGCGCACGGGCCACGGCGACGCGCTGCTGCTGGCCGCCGGAGAGCTGAGTGGGCCGGTGCTTGAGACGGTCGGACAGGCCCACTGTCTCGACGACCCGGTTCAGCCAGCCCGCGTCCGGCTTACGGCCGGCGATGTCCATGGGGAGTGTGATGTTCTCCAGGGCGTTGAGCGTGGGCAGCAGGTTGAAGGCCTGGAAGATGAAGCCGATCCGGTCCCGGCGCAGCTGCGTGAGCTTCTTGTCCTTGAGCTTGGTTATCTCGGTCGCGTCGAGGTAGATCTCGCCCGAGGTGACGGTGTCGAGACCGGCCAGGCAGTGCATGAGCGTCGACTTGCCGGACCCGGAGGGGCCCATGATCGCGGTGAACTGCCCGCGGGCGATGTCGACGTCGACTCGGTCGAGCGCGACGACACGGGTCTCCCCGGAGCCGTAGGCCTTGACGACCTGCCGCCCTCGTGCGGCGACGGCCGTACGCCCTGCGGTGTCCCCGTGCTGGGAAGTGGTCAAAGCCGTTGTCACGGTATTTCTCCTATGTCGGTGATCAGCGGGTGTCGCCGCGTACGGATATGAGTCTGTCGGCGGAAGCGGTCCGGCGCGCTGGTGCGCAGCGCAGTCTTGAACCGGGGGTTTTCCCCACCCCCCGGTGGTGCGGGCCCCAGCTGCGGCCGTAAGACCAAGCTAAGGAGTCGGCCGCGCTCTCCTCGTCGTCCCCCGGGACGAACGTCCCCTGGCCATCAGTAAGGAGGAGCCCCTAGGGGGACTACACCCCCGGGTGGAGCGGCACAGCCCGAGCCTGCACCCTCCCCCTGCGTGAGGCTCAAGTGAGAAGGTGTTCCAGGAAATAGATGCAGGGGGAAAGGATTTCGGGTGAGCGCGGAATGTTCTGACGATCCGGAGGGGATACCGGCCGCGGGGTCCGCGGGGCGGGCGGCCGCCCCTGGCACGGCCCCTCGGCCCACCGGGGCGGGCGCGGACGGGGCACGGGGGCGCGGGCCGGTCGTGGCCGCGCTCATGCTCGGGATGGCGCTCGCCGCGCTCGACGGCACCATCGTCTCCACCGCCGTGCCCCAGATCGTCGGCGACCTCGGAGGCTTCTCCGTCTTCTCCTGGCTCTTCTCCGGCTATCTGCTCGCCGTCACCGTCACCCTGCCCGTGTACGGGAAGCTCTCCGACACCTTCGGCCGCAAGCCGGTCCTGCTCGCCGGCATCGTCCTCTTCCTCCTCGGCTCACTGCTGTGCGCGGGCGCCTGGAACATGGCCGCGCTGATCGCGTTCCGGGTGGTGCAGGGACTGGGCGGCGGAGCCCTCCAGGGCACCGTGCAGACCATCGCCGCCGATCTCTACCCGCTCAAGGAACGCCCCAGGATCCAGGCCCGGTTGTCCACTGTGTGGGCCGTCTCGGCGGTGGCCGGGCCGGCGATCGGCGGGCTGCTCGCCTCGTACGCGCACTGGCGCTGGATCTTCCTGATCAACCTGCCGGTCGGCGCGGTCGCCCTCTGGCTGATCGCCCGTCATCTGCGCGAACCGTCCCGTACCCGACCGGCCGCCCGCCCCCGGGTCGACTGGCCCGGCGCGCTGGCCATCTTCGCCACGGGCACGCTCCTGCTCACCGCGCTCGTCCAGGGCGGCATCGCCTGGCCCTGGCTGTCCGCGCCCTCGCTCGCCCTGTTCGGCACAAGCGCGGTCCTTCTCGCCGTGGTCGTGGTCGTCGAGCGGCGGGCCGCCGAGCCGATCATCCCCGGCTGGGTCTGGCGCCGCCGCACCATCGCCGCCGTCAATCTGGCACTCGGCGCGCTGGGCCTGCTCATGGTCGCCCCCACCGTCTTCCTCCCCACATACGCCCAGTCGGTCCTCGGCCTCGGCCCGATCGCCGCTGGCTTCGTGCTCTCCGTGATGACACTGAGCTGGCCGGTCAGCGCCGCCCTGTCGAACCGGGTCTACACCCGGATCGGCTTCCGGCAGACCGCGATCATCGGCATCACGCTCGCGGGTCTGATCCTGCTCGCCTTCCCCCTCCTCCCGTACCCCGGCGAACCCTGGCAGCCGGCCCTGATCATGCTGCTGCTCGGCGGGGCGCTCGGCCTCTTCCAACTCCCGCTGATCGTCGGCGTCCAGTCGACAGTCGGCTGGTCGGAGCGCGGCACGACGACGGCGTCCGTACTCTTCTGCCGCCAGGTGGGCCAGAGCATCGGCGCGGCCCTGTTCGGCGCGATTGCGAACGGCGTCCTCGCCTCGCGCCTGGGCAGCTCGGGCGACCTCGACTCGGTGGCGCACGCCGTGGCGGATCCGTCATCGCTGACGGCGGGGGCCGCGGAACAGCTGCGCCGCGCTGTGGATGCGGCGGTGGACTACGTGTACATGGGCGCGGCCGCGGCGGCCGGAGTCGCCCTGCTGGTCCTGGTGTTCGTCGCACCCCGCCGCTTCCCGGTCATCGCCGACAAGCCGGAGGACTAGGTCTGCCAAGGACGCCGGGCGTCAGCCCTCCGCCGCCGCGCGCCCCGTGAGCGTCGTCAGGCTGTTGCGGACGTGCGCCATGTGCGCCTGCATCTCCTCGCGGGACTCCTCGTGCTCCCGCAGCATCCGCTCCGTCTCCCGCGCGATCCGCTCCACGCGCCCCTCTGCCTCGGCGATCACTTCCGCGGCCCGCGCCTCCGCGTCCTGCTGGCCGTGGCGGGCGTACTCCTCCGCCTCGGCGAAGGTGCGCTCGGCCTCCGCGAGCGCGGACTCGGCATAGGCGGTGAGCTCGGCAAGGCCGGTGTCCAACTCGCCCTGCTGGTCGGCGAGTTCACGTTCCGTCGCCTCCCAGCGCTCGGCCTGCTCCCGCTCCAGGTCGGCCAGCAGGGACTCGGCCCTCCGGCGCATCTCCTTCCACGCGGCCACGGCCTCCCCGCGCTGCTCCTTCACCTCGCGGCGGGCCTCCACGCGCATCTCGTCGGCCTCCGCCTGCGCCGCCCGCAGAATCTGCTGGGCGCGCGCGTCGGCGTCCGCCCGTACCGAATCGGCCTCCTCGCGCGCCGAGTCACGCCTCTGCCGGGCCGCCTCTTCGGCGGCGTCGACCTGCGCCTGCGCCTCGTTCCGGGTCCCTGTCACCAGCTCGTCGGACTCCTCGACGGCGAGGGCGAACAGGCACTGGGCGCGACTGCCGAGCGTCTCGTACGTCTGCGGGGCAAGGCCCGACACCACCTCGCGCAGATCGGCCGCCTGCGCCTCCATCTCCTTGGCAAGCACGGTGAGCCGCGCGGCCCGTTCCCAGGCGCGGTCGCGGTCCTGGGAGAGGGCGGCGACATAGGCGTCGGTCTCCGCCGCCGGGTAGCCACGGCCGCGTACGGCGACGAAGCCGTGAGGTGACACCGATGCAGCACTCATCCTTCAAGCCCCTCTCCGACCCACAATGCGACATTGCCGCCATCCTGCTGGATCAGAGAGAAACACCCATAATGCGACACTCCACACATAACGGCGGATGGTTTGTCACATATAACCCGCGGCGCCCGGCCTGCTGCGGCAGGCCGGGCGCCCCGGTCGTACGGACAGCGCTAAAGCAGTCCGTCCCACATCTGCTCCAGCAGCACCGACCACCAGCTCTCCGGTGACGCGAGCGCCGCCGGGTCGAGGGCGGCGAGCTGGGCCTGGAAGTCGACCGTCCAGCGGCCCGCCTGTTCCGGGTTGAGGTTGAAGCGCAGGCGCCACATCCGGCCGAGCAGGGCCAGGCAGCGTACGAACTCCGGCAGGCCGCTGTTCACGAACTGCGGCGCCACCGGCTGACCGCCCGGGCCCGCCTCCACCGGGACCGCGACGATGTGCGCCGTGCCGTACTGGACGCAGATCGCCCGGCCGAAGTCGCTTCCCACCACCAGATACGAACCCGCGTCGGCCGCGGGCTGCACCTGACGCTGGGCCGCGAGCTCGGCCAGCGTCGGGACGACCGGCTGGGCGGGCTGGGCCCAGAAGAACGGGTTGAAGTCGCCCGGCAGACCCGCCCACACCAGCGTGGCCGCCACGATCTCCGGCACACCCTGACGCGAGACCGCCCGCTGGTCGAACCGGCAGATGCCCTGCGGCCCGAACGCCGCGACCAGCTCCTGCGCGATGCCCTCCGGAGGGATCGGCGGGGCCGGCGGCATCTGCGGCAGCGGGGCACGCACCGGCGCCGGGCGCGCCGGACCGTCGGCGACCTGGTGCAACTCGCCCTGGTGCGCCAGCAGTTGCCGCATGCCCTGCTGGCGGGACGCGTGGTCCCTGCCGTACGGGGCGATCGAGGTGATACGCGCCTGCGGCCACGTCTCCCGGATCATCCGCGCGCAGTACGCACCGGGCAGCTCGCACGACTCCAGCTCGGTGTGCAGCTCGAGCACCTGCTGCGGCGGCACGTTCATCGCCCGCAACTCGTGCAGGATCTGCCACTCCGGGTGCGGAGTTCCGGGCGCCGAGCGGCGGATCAGCTGGGCCTCGGAGCCGTCGGGCGCGCGGTAGCGCAGCACGGCCTGGTAGCCGGGGCCGACGGTGGGCATGCCGGTCGGCTGCGGCGGATAGCCGTACGCGGGCGGCTGACCGCCGTGCGGCGGCTGCGGCGCATGCGGTACGGCACCGGGCGGCGGGCCGGGAGGAGCACCGGGCGGGCCGGGCGGCTGGGGCGCGCCGGGACCCGCCGGGGCGGGACCGGCGAGCATCGTCGCGGCATGGTGCACGCCACCACCGGGCGGACCGGGAGGCTGCGGCGCACCAGGCGGCCCGGGAGGCTGCGGCGCACCGGGCGGCCCGGGAGGCTGCGGCGCGCCGGGACCCATCTGGCTCGGGTCCGCCAGCATCGTCGCGGCATGGTGAACGCCACCGCCCGGCGGCGGAGTCGAACCGGGAGGCCCGGGCGGACCGGGAGGAGCAGGCGGTCCGGGAGGCTGGGGCCCCTCCGGGCCGATCTGCGAGACAAGCTGCGTCGGCAGGTAGCCGCCCGCCGGAGCACCGGGAGCACCCGGCCCCGACGGCGGCGGCGTCGCGCCGGGCCGCGCCCCCGGAGTGCCGGGCGCGCCGGGCGGCGGCGGAGTCGTCGAACCACTGCCGCGCGCTGCGCCGCGGGCGGCACGCGGCGGCAGGACCGCCTTGCTCGTCGCCGCGTCCGCGATGTCAGCCGCGCCGGGGCCGACGGGTGCGGCAGGTGCCGCGGGTCCGGCAGGCGCACCCGCTCCCGGCTGGTCGAGGGCCGGAGCGACCGTGGTCCGCGGAAGCTGGCTGCCGCCCGACATCAGCGCGGTCGGCGCATCGGCGCCCGAAGCCGGAGGCGGGGTGTCGTCGTCGTCCGACCCGGAGATCGGCGGCGCGAAAACGGTGGCGGGCAGCGGCACGGACGCGTCGTCCGACCCGGCCCCGCTGGTGTCCGTCCACGGGGTGGCCCCGGGCGGCGTGGCGGGAACGCCCTCGGATGCCGTGGGCTCGTAGCCACCGCCACCGGCGCTGGGCCAACCGGCCCCGCCCTGCGAGGCGTTGGCGCCGGACGACCCCACCGGAGACGCCTGCGAACCCGCCGAAGCCCCGGCCGAGGACCCGGCCGCGGGCCACGCCGAACCGGACGCGGACGACGAACTCCCGCCCGCCTGCGAGGCGTTGGGGCCCGTCGCAGCCGAAGCCGCGGCGGGCGCAGACCAGTCCGCCCCCGACGACGGCACACCCGCACCCGCACCCGTCGGCTCGGCCGCACCCGAAGGCGACGCGCCCGAAGCCGCAGCCGACCCCGAAGCCGCAGCCCGCTCCGGCGACCGCCGGTCCGGGATCCCGATCTTGTCCGCCGCCTCCTGGAGCCACTCCGGCGGACTCAACAGGAACGACGTCTGATTCAGGTCGATCCGCTGCGGGTGCTCGGGCGCGGCCGCGGCCACCTCCTGAACCCCGTACTCCTCCTCGTACCGGCGGATCACCTCACCCACCGGCAGCCCGGGCCACAGCGTCGCCTCACCGCTGTCCCGCGCGATCACCAGCCGCTGCTCCCCGCCGTCCGAGCGCGCACCGCCCTCGCGGTCCTCCGCCCACACCACGAAGCCCAGCTCGAACTCCCGCACCCGCACCTCGCGGTGCTGATACGCGGCCACGTCGCCGTTGACCCACTCTTCCGCGCGCTCCTGCGCCTGCGCGAAGGTCACCATCGGACCGTCACCCCTCGTCCGGGATCGGGACGGCGCGCGCGAAGCCGCCGTCCACCATCAGGTTCGCCACCGTCTCCAGCTCCGGCGGATTTCCCGCCAGGCGGCGCAGAAAACCGTCGAAGTCGTCGCCGCACGGCAACAACAGCCGCTCCACGCGCTGCTGCACGTTCCAGCCGTCCTGGTCCCGGGCGTCGTCGTACGCGCAGAACCACACCGAGCCGATCGCCGAGCCCCTCACCTTCACGGCCAGGATGCCGCCCTGGACAAACGCGACGCCCAGATAGTCCTTCGTGAGATGGTCCCGCAGGCACTTGTTGACGTACAGCAGGTCATTGACCGCCGCCTCGTCCCGCACCGTGAAGAACGGCTGGTCGACAAGAAGCCCCAACTCGGCGTCGAGCGCCGCCCCGACCGGGGCACAGCCGCCCGCCGCCTTCAGGAAGGTGCGGTACGCGCCGGGAAGCCGGTAGCCCAGGTCCTCCTCGACGCCGAGCAGCTGCTGCTCCGTCACCGAGACCACGCCCTTGGGCAGCCCGAAATGCGCGGGCCGGGTCTCCTGGAGCGGCCGCGTGCCCCGCTTGCCGTGGTCCACGGGCGCCGTCGCCAGACCGCCGTGGTGCCGCAGCAGCGCCTTCACCTCGACGGGGACCAGTTCGAGACGGCGCGTGCCCGGCACGTGGTGCCAGGTCCAGCCGTGCGGCGTCGCCACCGCGGGAATCGTGTCCCACAGCGCATGGCCGTCGGCGTGCAGAGCCGCGTTCGCCGATACGTAGTCGGTGAGCCGCAGTTCGTCGACCCCGAAGCCCTCCGGGGGCTCGGCGATCTCCGCGGCGGCACGCGCGTACGGCGAAAAGTCCGGATAGCCGTTCTCGTCCATCCGCACACCTCTATGGTGGCGGGAGGCCCGGACCGGGTCCGGGAAGTTCACGAGCTGCCCGGCATAGGCGGCGTTCGGTGGCGCGGCCCTGTGCCCGAGCCGACCTGTCGTCATGGCGGTTGCCCCCTGCTGCGTTCCGGCTGGTTCAGGACAGCCTATGCGGTGGTGCAACAGGGAGATCCGACGCTCCACCTCCATCACCAACAGTCACAATCGTGTGACCGAATGCCGACGGGTCGACACGTTTCAGTGCCCCCGCTTCCGCACCACCAGCCCCATTTGGCAGGCTGTCCCAGCAACTCGGGGGAGTGCAGGGAGGGGACGAACAACCATGCACACAGCGCAACCGAATACATCGGGTGATCCACGCCTCAGTTGGAGCAGCACCGAGGCCCTCCAGCCGCCCGCCCTGGGCCACCGTCGCGACGGCATCCTGCCGGCCGTCGCCGCCGCACTCTCCGTACGCGGCGAAACCCTCACCTGCACCGCCGGAAAGGCCGACCAGCCACCCGCCCTTCACCCACTCGTACAGGACTTCCTCGACACCCTCACCAGCGGCCAGCGCGAACGCTTCACCGGCCGCTGCCCCGAGGCGATCCTGCTCTCACGCCACCTCACTGCAGCCGAGTCGCAGCGCTCCAAACGCGCACAGCGCAAGCCCATGACCCACAGCGAGGCCAAACGGTCCTTCAAACAGGCCAAGTTGACGGCACGTAGGATCCGAGAGGACGGCGACCCTCTGCACGGCAGCTACGCACCACCCTGCCGGTCCTGTACGGCCATGCTCGACCACTTCGGAGTACGCCCCGTCGATCCGACCGCACCCGAGAACGGCTGATCCCCCACCAATGCCCGACCACCTGAGCACCACCCGGTTCCCCGTCGCCGTGGACGCCGCCCTGCGCGAAGCCGGATGGCAGCCCGGCCGCTGGGACATAAAGCTCGCCGAGCACTGGGCGGACACGCTGCGCTCGTACGTCTCACCGGGCGGCCACCGGCACACAGTCTTCCCGGCAGCCGTCGAAGCCTGGGCGGAATTCGGAGGACTGCGGGTCACCGCACCGGGCCCGGGGCGGCAGACAGCCCCGACGCCCCTGCGCTTCGACCCCCTGGCCGGCCTGCACCTCGCGCGTACGCTCGCCGACCTGGGGCGAGCGCTCGACACCGAGGTCGCACCCCTCGGCGACGAAGGCGACAGCCAGGCCGTGCTCGCCATCGACGCCGAAGGCCGCGTCTACAGCCTCGACCACACCGGCGACTGGTACCTCGGCCCGGACATAGACCGCGCACTCGCCACCCTGGTCACCGGCATCCAGCCCACCCGCCTGACCCTCGGCTGACACCCCTCAAGCGGACTCGGAAAACCCCTCCCGGTCCGGCAGCACCGCCGACACCCGGAAACCGCCCGCATCCGTCGGCCCCGACACAAACACCCCACCCAGCGCCAGCACCCGCTCCCGCATCCCCACCAGGCCATTGCCGCCACTGGGCAGCCCCGCGTCCGCCGCCGAGCCACTGGCATCCGGAGCGCCGTTCTCCACCTGCATCGCCACCTCGGCGTCACGATGCGCGAGACGCACCAAGACCTTGGCCCCGGCCGCGTGCTTGTGGACGTTCGTCAGGGCCTCCTGCACCACGCGGTACGCGGTCTGCTCAACCTCCGGCGCGTACCCCCGCACCTCGCCCTGCACCGCAAGCTCGACCACCATCCCCGCCTGCCGCGACTCGCCCACCAGACCCTCCAGATCCGCCAGACTCGGCCCGTCGTCGGCCGCTGCGGCCGCGGCCGCGGCAGCCGCCACCCGGACGGCAGCCAGCGGCACCGGAGCCACCGCGCGATCCTTCTCCCCCGCGCGCAGCACCCCGAGCATCTCCCGCAACTCCGTCAGCGCCTGACGGCCCATGTCCCCCACCAGCGCGGCATTCTTCACAGCCTTCTGCGGATCCTTCAACGCGACCGCCTGCAACGCCGCCGCATGCACCACCATCAGAGACACCCGGTGCGCCACCACGTCGTGCATCTCCCGCGCGATCCGGGTCCGCTCCTCCGTCCGCGCCCACTGGGCCCGCTGCTCGGCCCGGTCGGCCAGCAGCGACAGCTCCTGCTCCAGCGAGTCCGCGCGCTCCCGCAAGCTCTCCATGAGCCGGCGTCTCGCCCCTATGTAGAGCCCGAACAGCAGCGGCGGCGCGGTCAGGCCGAGCGACATGAAGCCCGCCATCGTCGGTACGTACCAGGCGCCGGGATCGAAATCCGCCGACGCCACGTCCTGGCGCACCCGTACAAACGCCACGATCAGCGTCGCGGCCAGCGACATCCCCGCGAGCATCGCCGTGATCCTGCGCGGCACATCGGAAGCCGCGAGTGTGTACAGCCCGACGACGGCCATGAGATAGCCCATCTCGGCCGGCGTGGTCGCGATCGACACCAGCACCACGGCGATCGGCCATCGCCGCCGCAGCACCAGCACGGATCCGACGACCAGCCCGAAGAGCACCCCGACGGGCACGGGAATCGCGGCCTTGTCCGCGAAGCCCACACCCTCCAGAGCGCACTCGAAGGCGGAGACGAGCCCGAGCCCCACGTCCAGTGCGACACTGCGCCGTCGTCCCCACCACAGCCAGGTACGGGCGGGCCTGCCCGTGGATTCCTGGTGTGCCCCCGTTGTGGTCATGCATCCAGCGTACGGGCGGGCGCGAGTCAATTTCCGGGGAGTGGGACAGCACGGAACGAGTTCGAACAGGAACGAAACAGGCGTAGATCGCACGATCCGGTGAATCGAGCGGACTTTCGACCCGGACGTCCGCATTCCGGACGACGCTCACCGTATGACAGAGATCCACGGCAAGTACGCCGACTTCGAGGGGCTCCGCGAGCAGGCGATCGCACTGCGGCGAGAGGGACTCAGCCGCCGCCAGATCCGCGACCGGCTCTACGTCGACAACAACGACATCCTCAACCGCCTGCTGGAGGGCGAGCCGCCACCGGAGTGGACGAAGCGCCCGAACGCGAAGGACGACCTCCGGGAGAAGGCGCGTGAGCTACGGCTCCAGGGCATGACGTACGACCAGATACAGGTGGAGCTGGGCTGCTCGAAGAGTTCGATCTCGCTGTGGGTGCGGGACCTGCCGAAGCCGGAACGCCGAGACCCGTCCGAGCAGGCGAAGCTCGCCTCGCGCAAGCGCTGGGAGCACGAGCTCGCCATCCGCGACGTGGCACGACAGAAGACCAAGCAGGAAGCATTCGACCAGATCGGGCAGCTCTCGGATCGGGAACTACTCATCGCCGGAGTCACCCTCTACTGGGCCGAGGGCGGCAAGGACAAGCCGTACGCCCGGCGCGAGAGCCTCAAATTCATCAACAGCGACCCGAATGTGATCAAGCTCTACCTGCGATGGCTGGACCTACTCCAGGTCCCGCGTGACCGTTTGCGCTTCGCCGTCAGCATTCACGAATCGGCCGACGTGCCTGCAGCCCAACAGTTCTGGGCAGAGTTAGCGGGCGTCAGCCCCTCGACCTTCCGCAAGCCCAACCTCAAACGACACAACCCGAAGACCGTTCGCAAGAACACGGGTGAGGCATACCGGGGTTGCCTGACTGTCTACGTCACGCAGAGCGCAGAACTCTACCGTCGCGTGGAAGGCGCCTGGTACGGCATAGTAGGGGCTGCTCTCTCACCCGATCATCAGAATCGGACATAGAGGGCAAACCATCCCGGGTCGTCTAAAGGCAGGACAAATGGTTTTGGTCCATTGAATGAGGGTTCGATTCCTTCCCCGGGAGCCCTGAAGTACGGGTCCTGACCTCCACGGTCAGGACCCGCCCTTATTTGCCCCCCGAAACCCCCCGGTATCCTTCGGATGTCCACCACCCGAAGCCGAAGGGCATTCCCGTGAGCGCCAACCGCCCGGCAGCCGTCGTCGTCCTTGCAGCGGGTGAGGGCACCCGCATGAAGTCGAAGACCCCCAAGGTCCTGCACGAAATCTGCGGGCGCTCGCTCGTTGGCCATGTCGTCTCCGCGGCACGCGAGCTGGACCCCGAGCACCTCGTCGTCGTTGTCGGCCACGCGAGTGAGCAGGTCAAGGAGCATCTCGCCGAGCAGTACGCCGGCACCCGCACCGCCTATCAGGCCGAGCAGAACGGCACCGGCCACGCCGTGCGGATGGCGCTCGAAGAGCTCGGCCAGACCCCCGAGGGGACCGTCGTCGTCGTGTGCGGCGACACTCCCCTCCTGTCCGGCGAGACGCTGACCGCGCTCGCCGCGACGCACACCGCCGACGGGAACGCCGTGACCGTGCTGACCGCCGAGGTGCCCGACTCCACCGGCTACGGCCGGATCGTGCGGGACGGCGTCACCGGCGCCGTCACCGGGATCGTCGAGCACAAGGACGCCACCGACGAGCAGCGTGCCATCCGGGAGATCAACTCCGGCGTGTTCGCCTTCGACGGGCAGCTGCTCGCGGACGCGCTGGGCAAGGTGCGTACGGACAACAGTCAGGGCGAGGAGTACCTCACCGACGTGCTGGGCATTCTGCGCGAGGCCGGTCACCGGGTCGGTGCCTCGGTCGCGGGCGACCACTGCGAGATCCTCGGCATCAACAACCGTGTCCAGCTCGCCGAGGCGCGCAGGCTGCTCAACGGGCGGCTGCTGGAGCGGGCGATGATGGCCGGAGTGACGGTCGTCGACCCGGCGTCGGTGTTCCTCGATGTGACGGTGACGTTCGAGCGGGACTCGATCGTGCACCCGGGCACTCAGTTGCTGGGTGCGACGCATCTGGGCGAGGGCGCGGAGGTCGGTCCCAACTCGCGTCTCAAGGACACGCAGGTGGGCGCCGGGGCCCGGGTGGACAACACGGTGGCGGACTCCGCGGTGGTGGGCGAGTCGGCTTCGGTCGGTCCGTACGCGTATCTGCGCCCCGGGACGAACCTCGGTCTCAAGGCCAAGGCCGGTACGTATGTGGAGATGAAGAACGCCACGATCGGCGAGGGCACCAAGGTGCCGCATCTTTCCTATGTGGGTGACGCGACGATCGGCGAGTACTCGAACATCGGCGCGGCGAGTGTGTTCGTGAATTACGACGGTGAGACGAAGCACCACACGACGATCGGCTCACACTGCAAGACGGGCTCGGACAACATGTTTGTGGCGCCTGTCACGGTCGGGGACGGTGCCTACACGGCGGCCGGCTCGGTCATCACGAAGGATGTGCCCGCCGGTTCGCTGGCTGTCGCGCGGGGCCAGCAGCGGAATATCGAGGGCTGGGTGGCCCGCAAGCGTCCGGGCAGCGCGGCGGCGCAGGCGGCTCAGGCGGCAACGGAAGCGGTCGCCGAGGAGAACTGACCGGAAACAGGTGCGCCGATCTCGGCGTACCGTGATACGTGCACGCAATTTCGGCTGGCTCGCGCTCAGTACGCCCGCGGCCAGAGAACACGTCTGAGGAGACTGTGCTGTGACCGGGATCAAGACGACCGGCGAGAAGAAGCTGATGCTCTTCTCCGGCCGCGCCCACCCCGAGCTGGCCGAGGAGGTCGCGCACCAGTTGGGTGTCGGCCTGGTGCCGACGAAGGCTTTCGACTTCGCGAACGGCGAGATCTATGTCCGTTTCCAGGAGTCTGCTCGTGGTGCGGACTGCTTCCTGATCCAGAGCCACACGGCTCCCATCAATAAGTGGATCATGGAGCAGCTGATCATGATCGATGCTCTCAAGCGGGCCTCCGCCCGGAGCACGACCGTGATCATCCCGTCGTACGGCTATGCGCGGCAGGACAAGAAGCACCGCGGTCGCGAGCCGATCTCGGCCCGTCTGATCGCCGATCTGCTGAAGACGGCGGGTGCGGACCGCATTCTTACGGTCGATCTGCACACCGACCAGATCCAGGGTTTCTTCGACGGCCCGGTCGATCATCTGTCGGCGCTGCCGGTCCTCGCGGACTACGTGGGCGCGAAGGTCGACCGCAACAAGCTCACCGTGGTCTCTCCCGACGCGGGCCGTGTGCGCGTCGCCGACCGCTGGTGCGACCGTCTGGACGCGCCGCTGGCGATCGTTCACAAGCGCCGGGACAAGGATGTCGCCAACCAGGTGACGGTGCACGAGGTCGTGGGTGAGGTCGAGGGGCGCGTCTGTGTCCTGGTCGACGACATGATCGACACCGGTGGCACGATCTGTGCCGCGGCGGACGCGTTGTTCGCGCACGGTGCGGAGGACGTGATCGTGACGGCGACGCACGGCATCCTGTCGGGCCCGGCTGCGGACCGTCTGAAGAACTCCAAGGTGAGCGAGTTCGTGTTCACGAACACGCTGCCCGACCCGGGTGATCTGGAGCTCGACAAGATCACGGTGCTGTCGATCGCGCCGACGATCGCGCGCGCTGTGCGTGAGGTGTTCGAGGACGGTTCTGTGACGAGCCTCTTCGAGGAGCAGGGTTAAGCGCCTCAGTCGTGTTTGAGGAAGGGCCGCACCCGGTGGGTGCGGCCCTTCCTCGTTGATCGATTGGGTGGCTCGGGGGGCTGCGGGTAGACTGGCGCAGTTGCTCGGCGAGGGAGGCCGTACCCACAGGTACGGCGGTCCGTTATCGACGCGCTCTTCGTAGCAGGCCTGTCGTGGCCGGGTGACCGCCACCAGTTTTTTCTGCCATACGAGGAGTGCACATGTCCGAGGTGAAGCTCGCCGCCGAGATCCGTACCGAGTTCGGCAAGGGTGCGGCCCGTCGCGTCCGCCGCGAGAACAAGGTTCCCGGCGTTCTGTACGGCCACGGTTCCGACCCGGTCCACATCACGCTGCCGGGCCACGCGCTGCTGCTCGCCCTGCGTACCTCCAACGTGCTGCTTGCCGTGGACGTCGAGGGCAAGACCGAGCTGGCCATCCCGAAGGCCGTTCAGCGTGACGCGATCAGGGGCTACCTGGAGCACGTCGACCTGCTCATCGTGAAGCGCGGCGAGAAGGTCAACGTCGAGATCCCCGTCCACACCGAGGGCGAGCTGGCCCCGGGTGCGTACCTGGTCGAGCACGTGCTGAACGCCCTGCCGGTCGAGGCCGAGGCCACGCACATCCCCGAGTCCGTCACGGTCTCCATCGCGGGCCTGGCTGCCGGCGACTCCATCCTCGCCAAGGACGTGCCGCTGCCGTCCGGCACGACCCTTGCCGTCGAGGACGACACCGTCGTCCTGCAGGTCCTGGCCGCGCAGGCGGAGGAGCCGTCCGCCGAGGCCGAGGCCGAGGGCGAAGCGGGCGCCGAGGCCTGAGCCGTAGGCTCTGCCTGAGCTTGGCTTGACGGGGTGGCGGGCTGCGGCCCGCCACCCCGTTTCCCTGTCTGTACGTACGCAACCGCACGCGAGGAGACGCAGCGCAGATGTCCGACGCGAACGCCCCTTGGCTTGTCGTGGGCCTCGGCAATCCCGGGCCCGACTATGCCGCGAACCGGCACAACGTCGGGTTCATGGTCGCCGACCTCCTCGCGGAGCGCGCCGGCGGCACGTTCAAGCGTGCGCAGAAGGCGCAGGCTCAGGTCCTGGAAGGCCGGATCGGTCCTCCGGGGCTCGGCAGCCGCCGGGTGATCCTCGCCAAGCCGATGTCGTACATGAATCTTTCCGGTGGTCCGGTCACCTCGTTGCGCGATTTCTACAAGGTGCCGCTCGCCAACATCGTGGCGGTCCATGACGAACTGGACATCGACTACGGCATGTTGCGGCTGAAGCTGGGTGGCGGCGACAACGGGCACAACGGTCTGAAGTCCATGACGAAGGCGATGGGCCCGGACTATCACCGGGTGCGGTTCGGGATCGGCCGTCCGCCGGGCCGGATGCAGGTCGCGGACTTTGTGCTGAAGGATTTCTCGTCGGCGGAGCGCAAGGAGCTGGGTTACTTCGTGGACCGCGCGGCGGACGCGGTGGAGTGTCTGGTGATCGACGGCCTGGAGCGGGCGCAAAGTACGTACAACTCCTGACAAGCCCGGGCCCCAGGTTGACCGGGCGCGCGCCCATGGCCAAGGATCGCGCCCCATGAGCTCGAAGCGGACCCGCATGCTCCTCTACGGTCGTCGTGCCGCGATGGCCGGTGTTGCCTTGCTGCTCCTCGTCGCGGGCTTCTGGTCGTCGTGGGGCGACGCGCAGCACGTACTGCTCGCCAAGGGCCGCGAGCACGGCATGCTCACGGTGGCCGACTGCGGCGAGGAGACCTGCACCGGTCCGTACGACCCGGAGGGCTCTGCCGCTCCCCGCGAGGGCATGACGATCGAGAAGTCGGTCGCTGTGAAGAAGGGCGCGAAGCTTCCGGTCGTCCTGAAGCCGGACAGCGACGTGTTGGTCCGCAGCGGTACGGCGGGCGCGCTCTATGCCTGGCATCCGATGGGGGGTGCCCTGTTGCTCGCGGCTCTGGTCATCGGGGGCGGGCTGCGGCTGACCCGGATCGCCTGGGCGACCGCGGCGGCGGGCGGTGCGCTGCTGGTGGGCGCCTTCCTCGCGCTCTGAGCCGTACCGGACGCGCAGCCCGAGAGTCCCAACCGCCTTACCGGAACGCCGCATTCACCTGATCGTTATCCAGGACTATTGGGGCAATCAGCAACTCATGGTGCGGATGCGACACCAAGTGTCTTGACGGACGCGCGGGTTCACAGGACGCTGAGCCGCCACCCCCACGGCACCCGTCCCTTCTCCCGTTGGATTGCCCATGCGCACCCTCAGGTCCTCCGGCGCCCTGGTGGCTGCAGCAGCGCTCTCGCTGCTGGCCGCTCCCGCCGCGCACGCCACCCCTCCCGGCGACAACGGCACCGTGAAAATCCACGACGCCAAGACCGGCGAAGAACTCCGTAAGAACGAGCCGCACGTCTGCTCGTTCTATCTCGACGCCTTTGGCTTCGACGGCGCCCAGGAAGTCGACTGGAAGATCGTCGAGATGCCGCCCACGGGCACCAAGGGCACGCTCGCGGACAGCGGTTCGCTGACGCTCGACGCCGAGGGTCACGGCCGTACGGACGACAAGACCCTGCCCGACGGGCACTACAAGCTCGTCTGGAACTTCGACGGCGAGCACGGCGAGGCCAAGCACAAGGTCTTCTGGACCGACTGCGAGGACGACAGCGAGCCGAGCGAGCAGCCGTCCGGCAGCCCCTCCGAGGAGCCTTCGGGGAAGCCCTCCGAGGAGCCGACGACGGAGCCCACCTCGTCCGACTCCGCGGCCCCGACGGCCGCCCCGTCCCCGTCCGCCAACGGCGGCGGTGACCTGGCGGAGACCGGTTCGAGCGCCCCGGTCGGGGCCATTTCGGCGGTCGCCGCGGCGCTGGTCGGCGCGGGCGGCTACCTTCTCGCGCGACGCCGCAAGGCTCAGCAGCACTGACGCGTCGGTATGAGGCACGGCCCCTCCCCGTGCGGGGAGGGGCCGTTTCTCGTGCCGTGAGCAGTGCCGTCAGCCGTGCCGTCAGCCGGTGTTGCGCAGGCCCGCCGCCACGCCGTTGACCGTCAGCAGCAGCGCACGTGCCAGCAGCGGGTCCGGCTCCTCGCCCTTTTCCGCGGCCTGGCGCTGGCGCGCCAGCAGCGAGACCTGGAGGTAGGAGATCGGGTCCAGATAGGCGTCGCGGATCGCGAAGGTCTGCTGCAGCGCCGGGTTGGAGTCGAGCAGCCGCTCACCGCCCGAGATCCGCAGCACCTCACGCACCGTCAGCTCGTGCTCCGCCTCGATCACGCCGAAGACATGCTTCAGGTGCTCGGGGACGAGCGTGTCGACGTAGTGGCGGGCGATCCGCAGGTCCGTCTTGGCCAGCGTCATCTCGACGTTCGCGATGAAGTTCCGGAAGAAGTGCCACTGTTCGCGCATCTCGTCCAGGACCGTGTCCAGGCCCGCCTCGCGCAGCGCCTTGAGGCCCGAGCCGACGCCGAACCAGCCGGGCACGATCTGCCGCGACTGTGTCCAGCCGAAGACCCACGGGATGGCCCGCAGACCGTCGAGACCGGCCCCGCTGTCCGGGCGGCGTGACGGGCGCGAGCCGAGGTGGAGGTCCGCGAGCTGGTCCACGGGCGTGGCCGCGAAGAAGTACGCGGGCAGATCCGGGTCCTCGACCAGCTTGCGGTAGGCGTCGTGCGCCGCGTCGGAGACCGTGTCCATCGCCGCGTCCCAGCGCGCCAGCGCCTCGTCGGACTGGCGCGGCGAGGTGTGCAGCGCCGAGGCCTGCAGCGTGGCGGCGACGGTCAGCTCCAGGTTCTCCCTGGCCAGCGACGGGATCAGGTACTTGTCGGAGATGACCTCGCCCTGCTCGGTCACCTTGATCTCCCCCTCCAGCGTGCCCCACGGCTGCGCGAGGATCGCGTCGTGCGAGGGGCCGCCGCCGCGGCCGACGGTGCCGCCGCGGCCGTGGAAGAGCCGCAGCCGTACGCCGTGGCGGTGCGCGACGTCGCGCAGCCTGCGCTGCGCGCGGTGGATCTCCCACTGCGAGGTGGTGATGCCGCCGAACTTCGACGAGTCGGAGTACCCGAGCATGACCTCCTGGACGTCTCCGCGCAGGGAGACCAGGCGCCGGTAGGAGGGGTCCGCCAGCATGCCGTCGAGGATGACGTCGGCGGCCTTCAGCTCGTCCGTCGTCTCGAGGAGCGGCACGATGCCGATCTTCGCCCAGCCCGCGTGCAGGTCGATCAGTCCGGCTTCGCGTGCCAGCACTGCCGCCGCGAAGACGTCGTCCGCGCCCTGGCACATCGAGATGATGTACGACTCGATGACCTCGGGCCCGAAGCGCTCGAAGGCTTCCTTGACGGTGTGGAAGACCCCCAGGGTCTTCTCCCCCGCCGCGTCCAGCGGGGCCGGTGTGGGCGCCAGCGGCCGCCGCGAGCGGAGCTCCTTGGCGAGCAGCTTCTGCCGGTAGTCGCGCGGCATGTCGGCGTAGCGCCAGGATTCCTCGCCGAGGCGGTCGAAGAGCTGCCCGAGCGCGTGGTGGTGGGCGTCCGCGTGCTCGCGTACGTCCATGGTCGCCAGCTGCAGTCCGAAGGCCGCGAGCGTGCGGATCGTGCGGTCCAGGCGGCCGTCGGCGAAGAGTCCGCCGCGGTGGGCGCGCAGCGAGGTCTGGATCAGGGAGAGGTCGTGCAGCAGCTCGGCCGTGCCGAGGTAGTCGCGGCCCTCGGCGTGCGGTGTGCCCTTGGCGAGGCGCTCGCGGGTGTTGACGAGCTTCTGCCGGATGCAGGTGGCCTTGAGGCGGTACGGCTCCTCGGCGTTGAGGCGCTTGTAGCGGGGGCTGATCTCCGGCAGCAGCTCCAGGTCCTGCTGGAGCGAGCTGAGCAGTTCCTCGGTCGCACCGGTGTAGCGGATGGAGTTGGAGAGCAGTCCGCGCAGGCCGTCGATGGCGTCGAGCGCGTCGGTGATGCCGTGCTCGTGCTGGAGGATCAGCACCTCCCAGGTCACGGCGGGGGTGACGTTGGGGTTGCCGTCGCGGTCGCCGCCGATCCAGGTGCCGAAGGTCAGCGGCCTGGTGCCCGGGGGCAGTTCGACGCCGACCCGCTCCAGTTCGGCGGCGAGGTCCTCCAGGACGTCGCCGACGGCACCGGCGTGCAGCTCGTCGAGGTAGTAGATCGCGTTGCGCGCCTCGTCGGCCGGCTCGGGCCGTACCACCCGCAGCTCGTCGGTCTGCCAGATGAGATCGATGTTCTCGGCGAGCCGCAGATCGTGCCGGCGCCGGTCGGCGGGGCTGACCGGGGTCTCCAGCAGCTCGGCGATGCGGCGCAGCTTGTTCAGTACGGAGCGCCGGGCGGCCTCGGTCGGGTGGGCGGTGAACACCGGGCGGACGTTCAGGTTTCTGACCGTCTCGCGCAGATGCTCGGGGTCGGCGTCCTTGAGCCGGTCCGCGGTGCGGGACAGCAGTCCGCCCTCGGCCGCGCGCCGCTCGCGCATCTCGTGGCCACGGTGCACCTGCTCGGTGACATTGGCCAGATGGAAGTACGTGGAGAAGGCCCGCACCAGCTTCGCTGCGGTCTCCAGGTCGGTGTCGCCCAGCAGCTCGGCGGCGGCCTCACCGTCGCTGCGCGTCAGGGCCCGGACACGCTCGACGAGCTCCAGGAGCTCGGGGCCTTCCTGGCGGACGAGGGTCTCGCCCAGGAGGTCGCCCAGTCGGCGGATGTCGGCGCGCAGTTCGGTACTGGCGGTGAGGGTCTGGTCGGCACTGCTCACAGGTGCGGCTCCTTGCAGTGTTTGAGCACGTCTGGAGGGGTCTGGAGGTGCGGACCGCGCTGTCCGACGACACCCAGGATAGGTGGCCTTTCCTTTGACGTTCGCCGCCGTTCTCCACAGGTCTCTTGCCGCGAGGCTGGGCACTGCCATACTTACGTTGCCGTAGGTTACGCATCCGTAACGCGGTACCTGTTGTGATCTCTCACCCCACAGGGGACCCCCATGACGACAAGCCCCGATCTGCTGAACGACGCCCCCGAGACCCCGTCGGCCGACCTCTCCTATGCCACGCTCAGCGGGGACAGCAAGCGGTCGATCGAGCAGATCGCCCTGCTGCTCTTCATCACGGTGCCCTTCGTCGCCCTGCTCGCGGCCGTGCCGCTGGCCTGGGGATGGGGGGTGAGCTGGCTCGATCTCGGCCTGCTCGTGGCCATGTACTACATCGGCTGCCACGGCATCACGATCGGCTTCCACCGCTATTTCACCCACGGTTCCTTCAAGGCGAAGCGCCCGCTGCGGATCGCGCTCGCGGTCATGGGTTCGCTGGCCGTCGAGGGCCCGCTGGTGCGCTGGGTGGCCGACCACCGCAAGCACCACAAGTTCTCCGACGCCGAGGGCGACCCGCACTCGCCCTGGCGTTTCGGCGAGAGTGTCCCCGCGCTGATGAGGGGCCTGTGGTGGGCGCACATCGCCTGGATGTTCGACGAGGAACGCACTCCGCAGCACAAGTACGCACCGGACCTGATCAAGGACCCGGCGCTGGTCCGGATCTCCCGTGACTTCATCTACTGGACGATCCTCTCGCTCGCGATCCCGCCGCTGGTCGGCGGACTGGTGACGATGTCGTGGTGGGGCGCGTTCACCGCGTTCTTCTGGGGCTCGCTCGTGCGGGTCGCGCTGCTGCACCACGTCACCTGGTCGATCAACTCGATCTGCCACGCGGTCGGCAAGCGCCCGTTCAAGTCCCGCGACCGCTCGGGCAATGTCTGGTGGCTGGCGGTGCTGTCCTGCGGCGAGTCCTGGCACAACCTCCACCACGCCGAGCCGACGAGCGCGCGCCACGGCGTGCTCCGCGGCCAGGTCGACTCCAGTGCCCGGCTGATCCGCTGGTTCGAAAAGCTGGGCTGGGCGTACGACGTGCGCTGGCCGAGCGCGTCCCGTATCGACGCCCGGCGCAAGAGCGAGGCACCCGACCCGGCATGATTGACGACGTGGCGATCGACGGCAGTAGCAGCGGTACGGACAAGAAGCGGCCCTCCGGAAGCCGGCGGGCCCGTCGTGTCCGGATGACCGGGGCGGAGCGCCGGGAGCAGCTGCTGGACATCGGCCGCACCTTGTTCGCCGAGAAGGGCTTCGAGGGCACATCGGTCGAGGAGATCGCCGCGAAGGCGGGTGTTTCCAAGCCGGTGGTGTACGAGCACTTCGGCGGCAAGGAGGGGCTGTACGCCGTCGTCGTCGACCGCGAGATGCGCCAGCTGCTCGACATGGTGACCGGAGCGCTCACCGCGGGGCACCCGCGGGAGCTGCTCGAACAGGCGGCGTTCGCGCTGCTCGACTACATCGAGTCGTATACGGACGGTTTCCGCATCCTCGTCCGTGATTCGCCCGTCGCCCAGTCGACGGGCACGTTCGCCTCGCTGATCAGTGATATCGCGACCCAGGTCGAGGACATCCTCGGCCTGGAGTTCAAGGCGCGCGGCTTCGATCCGAAGCTGGCTCCGCTGTACGCCCAGGCGCTGGTCGGCATGGTCGCGCTGACGGGCCAGTGGTGGGTGGACGCCCGCCGCCCCAAGAAGGCCGAGGTCGCGGCGCATCTGGTGAATCTGGCGTGGCACGGCCTGGACGGTCTGGAGCAGAAGCCGCGGCTGATAGGGCACCGCAAGAGCTGACCGGGCTCACGGCGTATCCGACGGTCCCGGATCCCGTACGCAGAGCGCCCCGTCACGCCGGATCGCCGGTAGGCGGGGCGCTCCCGCGCACTCAGAGGGCCCCCGTCCCCGTCGGCTCCAGGAACTCCAGCCGGTTGCCGACCGGGTCCTCGGAGTAGAAGCGGCGGTGGCCGGGGAGGCTGTCGTCCCAGACCACCATCGCGCCGCGCTCCTCCAGCCGCGCCGCATACGCCTCGATCCCGGTGACCCGCAGGCCCGGGTGCGCCTTCCTGGCCGGCCGGAAGTCCGCCTCGATGCCCAGGTGGAGCTGGACGGTTCCTTCCCCCACAGCCTCCGGCGTGGGAGGTGCCCCCAGGAACCAGCAGCCCCCGCGGGCGGCGAGGACCGGCGGCTTGGGGATCTCCGTCATGCCGAGCACATCGGTGTAGTACGCGCGCAGGGCGTCCTCCGTCCCTGGGGGCGCGGCGAGCTGGACGTGGTCAACACAGACCAGCATCACGACCCCTTTCGTGCGACGGCGAAGACGCGGCGGAACGGGAACACGGTGCCGTGCGGGCCCGGCGGGTAGGCCTTGCGGAGCAGGTCGCGGTACTGGCCGAGGAATTCGTGCTCCGCGTCGGGATCGTCCGCGAGTTCGGTCAGGACCGGGCGCAGGGCCGTGCCCTTGACCCAGTCGAGCACCGGGTCCTCCCCGGTGAGGAGTTGGAGATAGGTGGTTTCCCAGGTGTCCGTCTCGCAGCCGAGATTCACCAGGCGTCCGAGGTAGTCGGCCGGTTCCAGGATGTGCACGTAGCGGCGGCCGTGGTCGCCCAGGCGCTCGCGCCACTGCGGGGTGCCGCAGAGTTCGGCGAGCAGGGCGTGGCTGGGGGAGGTGAAGTTGCCGGGTACCTGGAAGGCGAGGGTGCCGCCTGGGTTGAGGCCGTCGACCCACAGGGGAAAGGACTCGGGATGGTTGGGCACCCATTGCAGTGCGGCGTTGGAGACGATCAGGTCGTACGGCGCCTCGGGCGTCCAGTGCGCGGCGTCGGTGGCCCTGAAGTCGAGCCAGCCGCCGCCGGCCGTGGTGCCCGCGTGCTCCTTCTCCGCGATCGCGAGCATCTCGGGAGAGAAGTCGAAGCCGGTGATGTGGGCGTCGGGCCAGCGGTCGGCGAGCAGCGCGGTGACATTGCCGGGGCCGCAGCCGATGTCCGCGATACGGGCGGGCCGGCCGCGGTCCGGCAGCTGCGGTATTCGGTTGAGCAGGTCGAGGAACGGCCGGGTCCGGTGCCCTGCATGGCGCAGGTACTGATGCGGATCCCAGGTTGGTTGGCCGGAATGCATGTTTGAGCCCCCTTGAGTGGAACGGTGTGCCGAAGCGGAACGAGGTTCCGGCCCGACCATGCCCAAGGGTGAGCCCGAATATATCTTGATGTCAAGAGACTTCACATCGAGGGACCCTCTACACTGATCGACATGGAGGACGAGGTCGATCGACTGGTCGCAGCATGGCGCCGTGAGCGCCCCGACCTCGACGTGGAGCCGCTCGAGGTGCTCAGCCGCGTCTCCCGGCTCGCCCGCCATCTCGACCGGGCCCGCAGGCTCGCCTTCTCCGAGCACAATCTGGAGCCGTGGGAGTTCGACGTGCTCACCTCGCTGCGGCGCGCGGGGGCTCCGTATCAGCTCTCGCCCGGCCAGCTGCTGACCCAGACCCTGGTCACCTCCGGCACCATGACCAATCGTATCGACCGGCTCGCCAAGAAGGACCTGGTGGAGCGGCTGCCGGACCCCAGTGACCGGCGGGGGGTGCTGGTGCGTCTCACCCCCGAGGGGCGGGACCGCGCGGACCAGGCACTGGCCGGGCTGCTCGCGCAGGAGCGGGCGATCCTCGCCGAACTGTCGCGGGCACAGCGGGGCGAACTGGCCGCGTTGCTACGCCAGTTGACCGCCCCGTTCGACAACGTCCCCGGCTAGGTCGACCGGGCCGACACCTGCGCGGCGCGCGAGAGCGACCGCGGCGAGGGTGGAATGGACGCCCAGCTTCCCCAAAACGTTCTGCATATGCGTGCGGACGGTGTGCGGAGACAGAAACAGGCGCTCGGCGACGGCCTTGCGCCCCAGGCCCGCGACCATACAGCGCAGTACCTCCCGCTCGCGCGGGGTCAGCGACTCCACGAGCCGTTCGCTCTCGGTGCGGTGCTTGCGGGCCGCGGTCAACTCCCGCAGTACGCCCGTGAGCAGGGCGGGCGGCAGATGCGTCTCGTCCCGCAGCACGCCCCGTATCACCGCGAGCAGGCGCTGCAACGAGCAGTCCTTGGCCACCCAGCCGGAGGCACCGGCCTGGAGCGCGAGGGCGGCGCGGCGCGGGTCGTCCTTCTCGGCGAGCACGACGGTACGGACCGCGGGCTGGCCGGAACGGACGCCGGCGACCAGGGAGATGCCGTCGACGAGGCTCTCCTCGCCGTTGTCCGGCACGGCACGGGCGACCACGGCGCGGGCGCCGGGCACCGGCTGGGTGCCGAGGTCGGCGTCGACGAGCATGACATCGAATCTGCGCCCCTCGACGGCCGCACGCTCCAGACACCGCAGCGCGGCCGGACCGCTGCCGGCCGCGGCGACATCGACGTCGGGCTCGGCGGCGAGCGCGGCAGCGAGCGACTCGGCGAAGATGCGGTGGTCGTCCACCACCAGGACCCGGATACGAACCACAGACACCCCCAGTGTCGGAGGACGGACCGGCGCGGGTACGGCGCCCGGAGAATGGGGCGGCAGCGGTCGCTCGGCCGCCGCCGTGCTGTGACTGATACCCCGCCCCGGGCGTCGTACCCGACTGTCTCGCCCCCTGATCAACACCGGCCCCCACCGGTGCTGAGCATCAGCGTACGGCTGGGTGGCCGGAGCGGAAGGCTATTTACAGAACTGATTGGCCAGCCTGTTCAGGGTGTGCCTCGTGTTTCGTATGGAGACAGAAGTCGACAAAGATCGGCGCAGGCGAGGTCGTTCCCCTGCCCCTTCCCGGCTGTGACATATGCGGCAGAGACGCACATCCGGCCCGTCCGGCGCGGCACGTCCGCTCAGGACACGCGCGTCGCGCCCGCGGACGGGATCGCCGTGAAGATCCGCGGCTCCGTGCGGCCCTTTGTCGCGAACGACTCCAGGAGCGACTTACGCACTGTCGCCGACATCGGCGTCTCCGTGAGGACGATCGCCGACCCCCCGAAGCCGCCCCCCGTCATCCGCGCCCCCAGCGCGCCCGACGCGAGGGCCGTGTCGACCACCAGGTCCAGCTCCGGGCAGGAGACGCGGAAGTCGTCCCGCAGGGAGACATGGCCCTCGGTGAGGACCGGGCCGATCCCGCGGACCTCGCCGGACTCCAGGAGCGCGATCACCCGCTCGACCCGGTTGTTCTCGGTCACGATGTGCCGTACCAGGGGCCGTACTTCGGGGTCCTCCAGCCGGGCCAGTGCCCTCTCCAGACCGGCGTACGGGACGTCCCGCAGCGCGGGGACGCCGAGTGCCGCCGCGGCCGATTCGCAGCCCGCGCGGCGTTTGCCGTACTCGCCCTCGCTGTGGGCGTGCTTCACGCGGGTGTCGACCACCAGGAGTTCGAGGCCGAGCGCCGCCAGGTCGAGGGGGATCTGGCGCTGCGCGAGGTCCCGGGTGTCCAGGTGCAGGGCGTGGCCCGCGGTGCAGCAGGCCGAGGCCGTCTGGTCCATGATTCCGGTGGGCGCGCCGACGTAGACGTTCTCGGCGCGCCGGCACAGCCGGGCCGTGCGCCACCGCTCCAGGCCCAGTTCGTACAAGTCGTTCAGGGCCAGCGCCGTGACGACCTCCAGCGCCGCCGACGAGGACAGGCCCGCGCCGGTCGGGACCGTCGACTCGTAGTGGATGTCCGCACCGCCCACCGCGTGGCCCGCGTCCCGCAGCGCCCAGACCACGCCCGCCGGGTAGTCGGTCCAGCCGCCCGGGCCGCGCCCGGGCGCGAGGTCGTCGACGCGCAGTTCCACCACGTCGCCCCCGACGTCCGCCGAGTGCAGTCGCAGCAGCCCGTCGTCGCGTCGTGAAACCGTCGCGACGGTGGTGTGGGGCAGCGCGAAGGGCATCACGAAACCCTCGTTGTAATCGGTGTGTTCACCGATCAGATTCACCCTTCCGGGCGCCGCCCACACACCGTCGCTCATGACCCGCTGTCCCTCCCCCGGGCGAAGTCCCAGGCGTCCGACACGATTCCCGCCAGATCCGCACGGCTCGGCTGCCAGCCCAGGCGTTCCTGCGCGGTGGCCGCGGAGGCGACGAGCACCGCCGGGTCGCCGCCGCGGCGCGCCGCCACGACCTCCGGGACGGGGTGCCCGGTGACCTTCCGTACGGTCTCGACGACCTCGCGGACCGAGAAGCCGTTGCCGTTGCCGAGGTTGCAGATCAGGTGCTCGCCGGACTTCGCCGCGTCCAGCGCGAGCAGATGCGCGTCGGCGAGGTCCGCGACATGGATGTAGTCGCGTACGCACGTGCCGTCCGGCGTCGGGTAGTCGTCCCCGAAGACGGAGATCGACTGCCGCTTCCCGAGCGCGACCTGGAGTACGAGCGGGATGAGGTGCGACTCGGGGTCGTGGCGCTCACCGTAACTGCCGTACGCACCTGCCACGTTGAAGTACCTCAGCGACACCGCCGCGAGGCCGTGCGCCACCGCCTCCCCCGTGATCATGTGGTCGACGGCCAGCTTGGACGCGCCGTACGGGCTGGTGGGGGCCGTCGGGTCGGTCTCCGTGATGGGCGTGGAGACGGGTTCGCCGTATGTCGCGGCGGTGGAGGAGAAGACCAGCTTGCGCACTGACGCGGACCGCATCGCCGCGAGCAGTTCCATCGTCCCGCCGACGTTGTTCGCCCAGTACTTCTCGGGCTTGATCACGGACTCGCCGACCTGCGAGCAGGCCGCGAAGTGCAGCACCGCGTCGTACGACGAGTCCAGCCACCTGGCGGCATCCCGGATGTCGCCCTCGACGAAGTCCGCGCCCGCGGGGACGCCCTCGCGGAAGCCGGTGGAGAGGTTGTCGAGGACGGTGACCTCGTGCCCCGCCTCCAGCAGGTGCTGCGCCACCACGCTGCCGACATATCCCGCACCGCCTGTGACCAGGCATTTCGGGGGTCCGGGGGTCGCCCCCCGGGTAGATACAGACTTGCTCACTCGCTCGCTACCTCTCGCAGTCGCTCGGCCGCGGTCTCCGGCGGCACATCGTTGATGAACACGCTCATACCGGACTCGGAACCCGCGAGGAACTTCAGCTTGCCGGAAGTGCGGCGGATGGTGAAAAGCTCAAGATGCAGCCCGAAATCACTCCGGTTGACGTCGCGGAAGGGCGCCTGGTGCCAGGCCGCGATGTACGGCGTCGGCGGTTCGGCGTCCCCGAAGATCCGGTCGAAGCGCCTCAACAGTTCCAGATAGACCTGTGGGAACTCTGTGCGCGCCGCCTCGTCCAGCGCCCGCAGGTCCGGGACCCGCCGGCGCGGGTAGAGATGCACCTCGTACGGCCAGTGCGCCGCGTACGGCACGAAGGCGACCCAGTGCCCGCCCTCCAGTACCACCCGTACGCCCTGCGCGCGCTCCCGCTCCACCACCTCGTCGAAGAGATTGCGCCCGGTTCTGGCCCGGTGCTCGGCGGCCGAGCGCAGCATGAGCGAGGTCCGGGGCGTCACAAAGGGGTACGCGTAGATCTGCCCGTGCGGATGCCCCAGCGTGACGCCGATCTCCGCACCCCGGTTCTCGAAGCAGAAGACCTGCTCCACCTGCGGAAGTTCGGCCAGGTCGGCGGTGCGGTCGGTCCAGGCGTCGAGCACGAGGGCGGCCTGCGCCTCGCTGAGGTCGGCGAAGGAGGCGTCGTGGTCGGAGGTGAAGCAGACGACCTCGCAGCGGCCGGAGTCACCGGCCAGCGACGGGAAGCGGTTCTCGAAGACGGCGACGTCGTAGTCGGCGGCGGGGATCTCGCTGAGGCGGCCGTCCCGGGACGGGCAGAGGGGGCATTCGTCGGCCGGCGGGTGGTAGGTGCGGGCCTGGCGGTGGGAGGCGATGGCGACACAGTCGCCGAGGAGCGGGTCGTGGCGGATCTCGGAGGTGGTGGAGATGGGATCGAGCGGCCGCCGGTCGACGGCATCGCGTACGGCGTCGTCGCGGGAGTCGTAGTAGAGCAGCTCACGACCGTCGGCGAGCCGGGTCGACGTCTTCTTCACCTGGGCTCCCTCAGCCTCCCAACACACAGAAACGAACATAACAAATCACAAGCCAACAGGTCGCGTCAATGGGTGGTCAGGCGTAAGAGAGCGCTTGCGCGCAGGTGTGTGGACACGTTGCGCAGCTACGTGTGGACGCAGCGGGGCCGCAGAGGGGCATCGTCACCGGGCGCAGCTGCGCCCGCCGTGGCGTGGCCGGGTCAGCTGTGATCCGCGCCCGGTCCGGGCGACGGCGGCGAGACGATCGCCGCCCGGTCGAGGAGCCCGGTGCGGGCGGCCAGGGCCGCCGCCTCCAGGCGGGAGCCGACCCCCAGTTTCATCAGCACACGCTGTACGTGCGTACGGGCCGTGCTCGGCGCGATCCCCATGCCCGCCGCGATCAGCCGGGTGTCCTCGCCCTCCGTGACCCGCACCAGCACCTCGACCTCGCGCGGGGTGAGCAGCTGGAGCAGCCGCTGCCCCTCGTCGTCCGGCTGGGCGGCCGGGTTGAGCAGTTCGGCGAACGCGCCCTGCAGCAGCTGCGGAGCCACCACCGCCTCGCCCGCCCGCGCCTTGACCATGGCGCGTTCGACACCCTCGATGCGCTCGTCGTGGCGCACGTAACCGGAGGCGCCGGCCGCGAAGGCCGCGGCGATCCCGCGCGGGCTGGGCACCGGGCCGAGGACCACCACGGCCACCTGCGGGCGTTCCCGCTTGATCTTGACGATGGGGTCGAAGGCGCCCGGTTCCGCGGGGGTCGCGGTGCCCAGCAGGCACACCTCGGGCGCCCTGCTGACCACCAGGTCGGCCGCGCCGGCCGCGGGGGCCGCCGCCGCGAGCACCCGGTGCCCGCGCAGCTTCAGGGCCGAGGCGAGCGCCTCGGCGAGCAGTCGGTGATCATCGAGCACCATGAGCCGCACGCCCATCGAGCAACCCCCATCCCCGCGAGCTGGCCCCCCGGCCCTCTGACCCGGCAAGCTACACGCTTGTTCGAGATCGCGCGCCCCCAACGTGGCAGAAGCCCCCCAGAGTGCCGAATTCTTCGCCAAACAGGGCTACTTATGACCGTGGCCCGGCACATCGGTGATCCAATGTGCCGGGCCGGGGGCCGAATCGCGCCGCCTGTGGGGTGTCAGTCCGCCGTGCTGAAAGCCACCGTCAGGTACTTCTTCCCGAACGAGGACGCGGACGCGGACCGCTTGCTCATCAGGGTGGCTCCGATATACAGCCGCCCGTTCGTATACCGGTACTCGGCGCCGTCCGACGAATAGCTGGTCTCCGCCTCCCGTACCGACTTGTCGGCCGGATTGTCCATCAGCACCGTCTGCTTGAAGGTGGCACCGTCGATGCTGACCACCTGGCCGCCCTTGTCGTAGGGGGGCCACTTGTACGCGATGACGTTGCCGCCGTCCATCCGGATCGGGAACATCGTGAACCGGTCGCCCGCGTCCGCGCGGTCGCTGGTGGGCTTTCCGGTGGCGAGGTCGTACGAGACGATCTCGTTGGTTCGGCCGTACTCCCCGCTGCCCTCGTGCTCGGTCGTCGGCAGATACAGCCTGCCGTTGCCGACGACGACCTTCTGGCAGGTCTCCACCTCGGTGGAGCCGCACCTGGCCGTGAACTTGTCGCCCGTCGCCGAGATCTTGGCGCGCAGGGCGCCCTTGTCGTCGATCGAGAAGAAGTCCGAGATGCCGCCCGAGCCGGTGTCGCCGACATCGGCGGCGACGACCAGCGGCTTCGTCGAGACGATGCTCGCGTAGTCGACGCCGGGCGGCAGCTTGTACGAGAAGGCGGGGGTGCCGTTGTCCGGGTTCAGGCTCTGGATGACGACCTGCGGGTTGTCGTACGTACCGCACTTGCGGACGGCGACGAGCGCGGGGCCGCCGCCGTAGCCCATGTCGTAGCAGCCCTCGGCGTCGGTTTTGGGCTTCCAGCGGACGGCACCGCTGTTGAGGTCGAAGGCCGCGCCGCCGTCGGTGCCGCCTGCGGCGACCGTGGTGCCGCTCTGGGTGACCTCGCTGAACTTGACCTTGCCGTCACCGCTGGAGGTGCCGGTGACGGACTTGCTCCACAGCAGCTTGCCGGTGCCCAGGTCGACGACGCCGACCTCGGTGCAGGGCTGGTAGTTCTTCGGCGGCTTGCGCTTGGCGGCCTCGAAGACGATCGCGGCCTTGTTGTCCTCGGAGAGGTGGCGGGAAGCCGCGCAGATCTGGCCGGGGAGCGGAAGGGTCCACAGCGGGCTGCCCTTGGCCGCGTCGTACGCGACAAGGGAGTTGATGCCCGGCTTGACGTAGGCCTTGTCGGTGACCCAGGAGCCCTTGACGCTGGTGATGTCGGTAACCGCGGGCTCCGGCAGCTGGAAGGCCACCTTGGAGTGGACGTTGGCGGGCGCCTTCTCCTTGCCGGGGCCGTCGGCGGCCTTGCCGCCACCGCTGCCGCCGCCGTCGGAGCCGCCGGTTGTGCCGCCGGCGCTGTTCTTGGCCTCGTCCTTCTTGTCCTCACCCCCGTCGTCCTTGGAGGCGAACCAGATGCCGCCCGCGACGATCAGCACGACGGCGACGGACGCCGCGATGATGATCTGCATCTGGGTGCTCAGCTTCTTGCCGCCGCCGCTGCCGCCCGGCTGGGGCGGCATGTACTGCGGCTGCATCGGCTGCGTCGGGTATCCGTAGCCGGGCTGGCCCTGGGGCTGGCCCTGCGGATATCCGTAGCCCGGCACCTGCCCGGGCGCCTGCGGGTAGCCGTAACCGGGCTGTCCCTGCGGCGGCTGGGCGGGTGGCGGGCTCTGCGGATAGCCGTACGAAGGATCCTGCGGGGGCGGGGTCGGCGCTCCGAAGCCTCCCGGGGGAGGGTCCTGGGGCGCGCCGAAGCCACCCTGTGGTGGCTGGCCCGGTGGCTGGTTGGGCGGCGGGGGCGGCTGCGTCATGGCGTACTACCTCGGAAGGATGCTGGAGCGGGGACGTGGGTCAAAGGGACTCAGAGCGCGGTTACTTGCCGAAGGCGATCATGGTCTTCGTCTCCTTCTCCTCCGCGTCGTTGCTGGCGCTGACGCGGCCGCTGGCGAGGAAGAACCGGCCGTCCGCGTAGACCATCTTCGAGGAGAAGAAGGAGCTCTCGATCTCGGCGGTCGATGCGGGGTGCTGCAGCAGTACCGTCGGCGCGCCGCCCGTCGGCGCGATCGTGGCCACCCCGCCGCCCGCGTCGTACGACGCGTCCATGTAGACGAGGACGCTCCCGTTCTCCATGCGCAGCGGGGTCATCTTGCGCTTGCCGCCGGCGGGCGAACGCCACTTCTCCTTGCCGGTGTCGAGGCTGAACGCGACGACGTCGTTGGCGGTGCCGTAGGCGGTCTCGGTCGCCATGTAGAAGGTGGAGGCATCGGCGGCCACGCCGGTGCAGCCCTCCAGGTTCTGGCCGAAGACCACGAATCCCCCGCCGCAGCGCGGCGCGAACTTGTCCTTGCCGCCCTGGATCTGCGAGCGCGGCTTGCCGTTGTCGGTCAGCGCGACGATCGACCACTTCTTGGGCTCACGCTGGTTCAGCGAGATGACGACCGGGCTGACCGAGTAGACCTTGCCGATCTCCCAGCCGACCGGGGCGTTGTACGTCCACTTGGCCTTGCCGGTGGCCGGATCGACCTCCGACAGCTGGTGCTTGGGCTTGTTGTAGTCCGACGTGGGGCAGCTCGCGGCGGCGAGCAGCTTGGTGCCGCCCGCGAAGGCGAACGGCTTGCAGCCCTCGCTCGGACCCTTGAAGAGCTGCTTGCCGTCGGTCATCGAGAAGCCGTACGAGTTGCCGCTGCCGCCCGCGGCGAGGGTGTTGCCGCTGATCGACAGGGTGAAGTCGGAGAGGGCGAAGAAGCCGGTGCTCTTCGGAATCGACTTCTTCCAGCCTGCCTTGCCGGTCTTCAGGTCGATCATCTGCAGATCGAGGCACTTGGCCTTGTCGGTGAGGCCGTCCTTGACGCCCACGACGATCTTGCCGTCGGTGGAGGTCTGCACGGGTGCGGAGCACACCTCGGCGCTGAGCGGGACGCTCCACTTCTTCTTGCCGTCGGTCACCGAGTAGCCGACGACCTCCTTGTACATGGCCTTGGCGACGGTGTCGCCGGCCACCCAGGGGCCGAAGACCTCGGCGCCGTTGCGCGGCAGGTCGACATCGTTCTTCGACAGGAAGAGAACCTTCGCCTCGCCCGGCTTGCGCCCGGCGTTGAGGTCGTCGTTGCCCTCGCGGCCGTCGCCGCTGCCGTCGCCCTGGTCGACGGACTCCGAGCCGGTGGGCTTGGGGTCGTCGCTCTTGCTGACGTTCTTCTCGTTCTTCTTGTCGTCACCACCGCTGAGGGCGAGGTAGGTTCCGCCGCCGATCACCAGCAGACCGGCCACGGCCGCGCCGATGATGACGCCGGGCTTGCCCTTGAAGAAGCCGCCGCCGCTGCCGGGGGGAGTGGGCGCGCCCGGGTACTGCGGCTGCGTGGGGTAGCCGCCGTAGGGACCGGGCTGCTGGTTGTACGGTCCGGGCTGCTGGTTGTACGGACCCGGCTGGCCGGGGGCCTGCTGCGGGTAGCCGTAACCGGGCTGGGCGGGCTGCTGCGGATAGCCGTAGCCGGGCGCGCCGGGCGGCGGCCCCTGCGGCGGGCCGGGCGGCATCTGCGGCGGCTGCGCGGGCGGCTGAGGAGCACCGAAGCCGCCCTGCGGGGGCTGGTTCGGCGGCTGGTTCGGCGGCTGCGGGGGCTGGTTCGGCGGCTGTGTCATGGGTGATTACCTCTGGAAATGGGGAGATGGGAGAAAGAGTGGGGACGTCCGAGTGCCTCGGAACACGGTCACTTGCCGAAGGCCATCAATGTCTTCATCGCCTTCTCCTCCGCGTCGTCGAAGGCTTGGATACGGGTTGTGGTGAGAAAGAACCGGCCGTCCCCATACGCCGTCCGCGGGTCCTGGAAGCCGCTCTCGATCTCGGCGGTCGACAGCGGGTGCTTCAGCACGACCTTCGGCGTGCCGCCCGTCGGCGCGATGGTCGCGACCGCGCCACCCTGGCTGAACGTCGGAGCGATGTAGACCACGACGCTGCCGTTCTCCACGGTCAACGGCATCATCGTGCGGTCGAGTCCCACCGATGAACGCCACCTGGCCTTGCCGGTGTCCAAGTTGAAGGCGACAACCTCATTGGTGCCGGTCGGCTCGGTGGCCAGGTAGAGGGTGGACGCGTCGGCGGCGACACCGGTGCACCACCCCTGGATGTCGCCGCGGTAGGCGACGGACGCCGTACTGCTGCAGCGCGGCTTGAACTTGTCCTTGCCGACCTGGAGCTGCGAGCGCAGCTTTCCGCTGTCCGTCAGTGCGATGACCCGCCGCTTGGTGTGGTCGTCGTTGTCGTCCGCCTCCAGCTTGATGGAGACGACGACCGGGCTGACCGAGTAGACCTTGTCGACCTGCCAGTTGGCGGGGAGCGCGTACGTCCACCTGGCCTTGCCGCCGGCCGGATCGATCTCCTGGATCTGCCCCTTGAAAATATCCGCCTCGCTGCTGCTCGTGGGGCAACTCACGGCGGCGATCAGCCTGGCGCCGCCGGCGAAACCGTAAGGCAGGCAGCGGGACGACGGCTTGCCGAAGAGCTGCTTGCCGTCGCTCAGGCTGTAGCCGGAGGAGTGGTCCAGCCCTGTCAGGGCGACCGTGTTCCCGCTGACGGCGAGGATGTAGTCGGTGAAGCCGACGACGCCCTTGGGCTTGGGGATGGGCTTCTTCCAGCCCGCCTTGCCGGTCTTCGCATCGATCATCTGGAGATCGCTGCAGTCGGACTTCTCCGTGATGCCGTTCCTGACACCGATGACGATCTTTCCGTCGGTCGAAGCCTGCGGGGAGCCGAGGCAGGCAGGCGTGCCGAGCTTCAGGCTCCACTTCTTCTTGCCGTCGCTCACGGAGTAGGCGGCGACCTCCCGGTACATGGCCTTGACGATCGTGTCGCCGACCACCCAGGGGCCGAAGACCTCGGCACCGTTGCCCGGCACGTCGACGTCGTTCTGCGCCAGGAACAGCACCCTTGCCTCGCCGGGGCTGCGCCGGGCGTTGACGTCCTCGACGCCGACGGTGTCGTCGGTGGCGCCCCGGCCGGCGGAGGCAGAGCCGGACGGCTTGGGAGTGCCACTGCCCTTGCTGAGGGCGGGCTTGTCGTCCTTGCCGTCACCGCTGAGCGCGAACCAGGTACCACCACCGATGACGAGGAGGCCTGCGACCACCGCGCCGACGACTGCTCCGCGCCTGCCCTTGAAGAAGCCCCCGCCGCCACTGCTGTTGGGCGGGGTGGTCCCGCCGGAGTACTGCGACGGAACCGGGTGGCCGGCGTAGGGTCCGGGCGGCTGGTTGTACGGGCCCGGCTGCTGACCGTACGGTCCCGGCTGCTGCGCGGGCGGCGGAGGAAACCCCTGCTGCGAACCCTGAGAAACGCCAAACCCACCCCGCGGCGGCTGCTGTTGGCCGGGCGGCTGAGTCATCGGCACTTCCCCCTTGGTGCGGCCCGCTGTCCGAGCCGGTCTCCCCCGCTGATCCGCCGAACCTTCGCTCCGGAGGGGAGCGATTCGGACACGGCTCCCGCTGTTTCACGTCAGTCGAACGGGGCTTCTTTCTATCACTCGGGGACGCTCGAACGAGGGGCCGGTCTCCCCTGTTCCCAAGGGAGAACCGGCCCGTGATGGGGTTGTTACGCGCTCTCCACCGCTTCTCTACGCCACAGCTGCCACGCGAGTTGGCTACGAGTCCTCACGCGTCCTCGGCAAGCTCAAGCCAGCGCATCTCCAACTCGTCCCGCTCGCCGATCAGTTCACGCAGCTCGGTGTCCAGCTTCGCCACCTTCTCGAAGTCCGTGGCGTTTTCGGCGATTTGGGCGTGCAGGTTGGTCTCGCGGTCGGAGATCTTGTTCAGCTGCCGCTCGATCTTCTGCAGTTCCTTCTTCGCCGCCCGCACGTCCGCCGCCGACTTCTCGGTCGTCGGGGCGGCGGGTGCCGCGGCCGCCGCCGGAGCCGCGGTCTCGATCATCCGCTGCCTGCGCTCCAGGTACTCGTCGATGCCGCGCGGCAGCATCCGCAGGGCCGCGTCGCCCAGCAGCGCGTACGTCTTGTCCGTCGTCCGCTCGATGAAGAAGCGGTCGTGGGAGATGACGACCATCGAGCCCGGCCAGCCGTCGAGCAGGTCCTCCAGCTGGGTCAGCGTCTCGATGTCGAGGTCGTTGGTGGGCTCGTCGAGGAAGAGGACGTTCGGCTCGTCCATCAGCAGGCGCAGCAGCTGCAGGCGGCGGCGCTCACCGCCGGACAGATCGCCGACCGGAGTCCACTGCTTCTCCTTGGTGAAGCCGAACTGCTCGCACAGCTGACCCGCGGTCATCTCCCGGCCCTTGCCGAGGTCGACCCGGTCGCGCACCCGCTGGACGGCCTCCAGCACCCGCAGGTTCGGGTCGAGCTCGGCGACCTCCTGCGAGAGATACGCCAGCTTCACGGTCCTTCCGACGGTGATCTTCCCGGCCGCGGGCTGCTGCTCGCCCTGCGTACGCGCGGCCTCGGTGAGCGCGCGCAGCAGCGAGGTCTTGCCCGAGCCGTTCACGCCGACCAGGCCGATACGGTCGCCGGGGCCGAGCTGCCAGGTCAGATGCTTCAGCAGCACCTTCGGTCCGGCGGTGACGGTCACGTCCTCCAGGTCGAAGACGGTTTTGCCGAGGCGGGCGTTGGCGAACTTCATCAGCTCGCTGGTGTCCCGCGGCGGCGGCACATCGGCGATCAGCTCGTTGGCGGCCTCGATGCGATAGCGCGGCTTGGACGTACGGGCGGGGGCGCCGCGCCGCAGCCAGGCCAGCTCCTTGCGCATCAGGTTCTGCCGCTTGGTCTCTTCGGTGGCCGCGATGCGCTCGCGCTCGGCGCGGGCGAAGACGTAGTCGCTGTAACCGCCCTCGTACTCGAAGACCGAGCCGCGCTGGACGTCCCACATCCGGGTGCAGACCTGGTCGAGGAACCAGCGGTCGTGGGTGACGCAGACGAGCGCCGAGCGGCGGGCCTTCAGATGCTTCGCCAGCCAGGCGATGCCTTCCACGTCGAGGTGGTTGGTGGGCTCGTCGAGAACGATCAGGTCCTGGTCGGCGATGAGCAGCTTGGCGAGCGCGATCCGGCGGCGCTCACCGCCGGAGAGCGGGCCGATGACGGTGTCCAGGCCCTGCTCGAAGCCCGGCAGGTGCAAATCGCCGAAGAGCCCGGTGATGATGTCGCGGATCCGTGCGTTGCCGGCCCACTCGTGGTCGGCCATGTCGCCGATGACCTCGTGCCGGACAGTCGCCTCGGGATCGAGGGAATCGTGCTGCGTGAGCACGCCGAGCCGCAGACCGCCGCTCTGGGTGACCCGCCCGGTGTCGGGCTCCTCCAGCTTGGCGAGCATGCGGATGAGGGTCGTCTTGCCGTCGCCGTTACGGCCGACCACACCGATGCGGTCCCCTTCGGAGACGCCGAGGGAGACTCCGTCGAGCAGGGCACGGGTTCCGTACACCTTGCTGACTGCCTCGACATTGACCAGGTTGACGGCCATTTCACTCCTGTACGGGGGGATGGATCGACCTCCAGGGTAGATGGCAGTCACCTGCTGCCCCGCCGCCCACCTCACCCCCCAGACGCCATCGGTCACATTTTGCGATAAGGCCGTCACTCTGTGCGCTTTCCGTAGAGAATAATGCCCTGGTCCAACAAGGCAGTTGAGACGAGGGACATTGATGGCAGAGCACACTATTCGGGTCGCGATTTACCTCCGCCTCAGTCGCGACAACGGCGGCAGCACATCGATAGCCGCACAACGCGAAGACTGCAGGGCTCTGTGTGACTCTCGCGGTTGGGAGGTCGTATCGGAGGTGGAGGACGTGGACATATCCGGGTCGCTCCCGGCAGACAGGCGTCCAGGCCTGAAGAGGCTCATCGCCATGCTGGACCGGCTGGACATCCTCCTCGTGGCGCAACCCGATCGGCTCTCGCGCTCGACTGCCGTCGCCCTCAGCCTGCTCAGGGACCTTGACTCGGCAGGAACGACACTCGCCACCGCGCGCGATCATCTGGATACGGCAACCGCCGACGGGAGACGCAAGTTCTTGTCCGCTGTCGCCGATGCCGAGAGCGAGAGCGGCCTCATCCAGGCGAGGATCTGCCGCTCCCGGCTGTCCCTCCGAGAAGTGGCACGCTGGATCGGTGGGAACGCCCCGTACGGGTATCGGATCGTCGCAGACGGCAAGGGCGGTAAGCGCCTCGCTCCGCGCGAGGAGAACGCGGATCGCATGCGATGGATCGTTGAACAGATCCTCGAAGGTGAATCGGTCGCCGCCGTGTGCCGAGCGCTCAACTCTGCTGGAGTGCCGTCGCCAGGGACGGTGAGCTCAAGGACCGGCAAGGTTTCTCCCTGGTCCCCAACCGTCTTGAGACGCATGCTCCAGTCTCCAGCGCTGCTCGGACACCGCACTGTCGGCAGCGGCCGTGAACGACGCGCCGTCACGGAGCCGGATGGTCGACCCGTATGTGTGGGACCGCCCTTGATCGCCACGGAGACCTGGGACAGGTTGCAAGCGACTCTGGCAGCACGACGCACGACCGCCCAGCGCCCCCGCCTGCGATCGTCGCTGCTCCTGCATGTGGCTCATTGCGCGGAGTGTGGCGCATGGCTGCACTACAACAGCCGCCGCCTCCTGGAAGGAGGTGGGACGAACGACGTGTATCGATGCGCGGACGGCTGCAAGGTACTGGTCTCAGCCGCGCGGCTGGAAGAAGCCGTCCAGCAATGGGCCCTGCGGGAGTTCGGCCGACTTCCCTTCGTCGCGCGCATTCCCCTCGGCCTCGGCCAAACCGATACGTACATGGAGGAGTTGCAGTCGCAGATCGAGCAACTTGCCAGTCGCCTCGCGAGTCTGCGTGGACTCGCTGCTGATGCGGTGCAGAGGCAATTCGAATCTCGATCTTCGCTTCTGGAGGAGTTACAAGCGGCCCCCGCCGTCCGCTGGGAGTGGGCCCCAACGGGAAAGTCCGTGAGCGAAGAGTGGGAATCCCGTGGCGACGGAGGCCGCCGCCAGATTCTCCTCGACCTGGGTGTACGCGTCACCGTCAGTTCGGCAAACAACCAGCGTCGGTGGAATCCAGACCGTCTGCGCATCTCAGCCACGGGGCCGGGACCACTTCTGGCCCGGGCCGTCGGCTGACCGTGCCTACAAAACCGTCGCCCCCGCCGCCGGCGACGACGCCACCCTCGCCTCGCGGCACGTCCTCGACGCGAGCAGCGCCTCCGCCACCGACCGCGCCGACTCCTCGTCCTTCGTCAGGAACGCCGTCGTCGGGCCCGAGCCGGAGACCAGCGCCGCCAGTGCGCCCGCCGATGTGCCCGTCTGCAGCGTGTCCGCAAGGGACGGCCGCAGGGAGAGGGCGGCGGGCTGCAGGTCGTTGGCGAGCGCGCCCGCCAGGGACGGCGCGTCGCCCGTGCGCAGCGCGTCGAGCAGGGCCGGGGACGCCGTCGGGGCCGGGGCCGCGACGCCCTCGTTCAGGCGGTCGAACTCCCCGTAGACCGCCGGTGTCGACAGACCGCCGTCCGCCACCGCGAACACCCAGTGGAACTCGCCGCCGACCTCCAGCTCCGTCAGCCGCTCGCCGCGGCCCGTGCCCAGTGCCGCCCCGCCCACCAGGCTGAAGGGGACGTCGCTGCCCAACTCGGCGCAGATGGAGAGCAGTTCGGCGCGGGTGGAGCCAAGGCCCCACAGGGTGTCGCAGGCCAGCAGGGCCGCCGCGCCGTCCGCACTGCCTCCCGCCATGCCTCCCGCGACCGGGATGTCCTTGGCGATGTGGATGTGGACGTCGGGTGACAGTCCGTGCCGCGCGGCGAGCAGTTCGGCCGCCCGCGACGCCAGGTTCGTACGGTCGAGGGGGACCTGGCCCGCGTCCGGTCCCGAGCAGGTGATCGTCAGGGACGACGCCGGGCTCACCGTCACCTCGTCGTACAGCGAGACGGCGAGGAAGACATTGGCGAGGTCGTGGAAGCCGTCGGGCCGCGCACTCCCCACCGCCAGCTGGACGTTGACCTTGGCTGGGACTCGTACGGTGACGCTCACGCCTTCGCCTCCGCGATCCGTGCGAACTCCTCGACCGTCAGGGACTCGCCCCGGGCCTGCGGGGAGACACCGGCGGCCACCAGGGCCTTCTCCGCCGCCGCGGGCGATCCGGCCCAGCCCGCGAGCGCCGCGCGCAGCGTCTTGCGCCGCTGCGCGAAGGCCGCGTCGACCACCGCGAAGACCTCCCGCTTGGTGGCGGTGGTGTCCACCGGCTCGGACCGGCGCACCAGGGACACCAGTCCGCTGTCCACGTTCGGCGCCGGCCAGAAGACGTTCCGGCCGATCGACCCCGCCCGCTTCACCTGCGCGTACCAGTTCGCCTTCACGGAGGGGACGCCGTAGACCTTGTTGCCGGGCGATGCCGCCAGCCGGTCCGCGACCTCCGCCTGGACCATCACCAGCGTCCGCTCGATCGTCGGGAAGCGGTCCAGCATGTGCAGGAGGACGGGCACGGCGACGTTGTACGGGAGGTTCGCGACCAGCGCCGTCGGCTCGAGCCCCGGCAGTTCCTCGACGAGCATCGCGTCCGAGTGGACCAGCGAGAAGCGCGTCGCGCGCTCCGGCATCCGGGCCAGGATCGTCGAGGGCAGTGCACTCGCGAGCACATCGTCGATCTCGACGGCGACGACCCGGTCCGCCGCCTCCAGCAGCGCGAGGGTCAGCGACCCGAGCCCCGGGCCGACCTCGACGACCACGTCGTCCTCGCGCACCTCTGCGGTGCGGACGATCCTGCGGACCGTATTGGCGTCGATGACGAAGTTCTGGCCGCGCTGCTTGGTGGGGCGTACGCCCAGCGCTGCGGCCAGTTCACGGATGTCGGCGGGGCCGAGGAGTGCGTCGGGCTCAGTGGTGCTCACCGATACAGCCTACGGCCGCAGTGCGGCCACGGACTCGCCCCCCGTTGCACGAAGAGCTTCTTCGCCCGGTACGTCTGTTCCGCGGCGGACGCGTCCTGCGGCCGCCCGGTGCCGCCCAGCGCGTGCCAGGTCTCGGTGTCGAACTGGTACAGCCCGCCGTAGTTCCCCGACGGATCGACCGCGCCGGCCCGCCCGCCCGACTCGCAGAGCGCGAGGGAGCCCCAGTCCAGGCCGTCCGCGCCCCGCACGGAACTCGGCAGCGGCCTGGTGCCCACCATCACCAGCTGGGTGACCGGCTCCCGTACGACCTCCTCTGCGACCTTCCTCGGCCGCTGCCGCACCCCGTTGACCGTGCGCAGCGCGTAGGTGACGCGCCGGGCGCCCGGGCTGCCCTGCTGCACGACGACCTCCGTGCCCGTGAAGAGCGAGGAGTCCCAGGTCTTCTCGGTGTCGTACGCAATCGGCTCCTCGCGCACCTCCCGGGTGGAGGTGATCCGCATGACGGTGACGGTCTGGCCGTCGCGCGGGAAGCTGCCGGGGGGTACGGACGTAGTGTCCAGGCCGTGCAGCGCGATCCCGGCCTCGCCCAGTGCCTCGCGCACCGTCGCCGCGTTCGTACGGATGGTCCGCTCGCGCCCGTCGGCCATGAAGGTCACGGTCCGCTCGGTCCGTACGTCCAGGACGAGGCCCGTGCGGGAGATCACCTGGGAGCGGGACGCGGACAGATACGCGCCCTCGGCCCGCACCCCGAGCTGGCGCAGCGCGCCGTCGACGGTGCGGGCGGTGGTCCATACGCGGCGGGGCTGCCCGTCCAGGGTGAGCATGACGGGCCGGCCGTAGCGGACGACGATGTCGTCGCCGCTGGCGAGAGCCGAGCCGGGGGCGGGGGCGACGATGTCGTGCGCGCCCACCTGGACCCCCTCGTCCTCCAGGAGCTCATCCACGTCGTCGGCGAAGGTGTGCATGGTGCGCGGCACCCCGTCGACGGTGAGCCGGACGGCCTTGTCGTTGGCGACGAAGGCGGAGGTGCCGCCCGCCAGGAAGGCGACGACGAGGGCCTGCGGGACGAGGCGGCGCAGGGTGTCGGGCTTCTCCTCCGCCCTGCGGCGGCGTGCGGCCCGCCGGGCCTCGGCGCGTCCGCCCTGCCCCTCGACGGTCCGGGCGGGGCTCTGCCGCGGCAGTGTCGGAGACGGCGGCGCCGGAAGCGAGACGTACGTCGGCGTGTAGCCCTCCGCGTAGGTGTCGATGTCGCTCTCGTACGACGAGAGAGCGTGGCGGGCGCCACGCGCGGCACGGTGACTGCCCTGCGAATTGTTCACGACGCTCCGTAAGGTCCGGTCCGGTCCGCCCGATGGCGTTGCGGGCCGGGACGATAGCGGAGTCCGGTCACTCTCCCAAGCGATTCGACTACGCAGTGTCGCGACGCTACCCTGTGCGCCGTTATCCCTCAGTAATCAAAGGCGCGGGCCGTGTTGGCCGCGATCGCCGCGGCCAGCGTGTCCTCGTCGAGCCCCCTGACGGCCGCCATCGCACGCAGCGTGACCGGAATGAGATACGGCGCGTTAGGCCGTCCGCGGTACGGCGCGGGCGTGAGGAACGGCGCGTCCGTCTCGACGAGTACGAGTTCGAGCGGGGCGACGGCGAGCGCGTCACGCAGCGGCTGGGCGTTCTTGAAGGTCACATTGCCCGCGAAGGACATGAAATAGCCTGCGGCCGCGCACACTTCGGCCATTTCCGCGTCGCCGGAATAGCAGTGGAAGACGGTCCGCTCGGGGGCGCCCTCCTCGGCGAGGATCCGTAGCACATCGGCGTGCGCGTCGCGATCGTGGATGACGAGGGCCTTACCGTGCCGCTTCGCGATCTCGATATGAGCCCGGAACGAGCGCTCCTGGGCGGCGATTCCGTCGGCTCCCGTACGGAAGTAGTCCAGGCCGGTCTCGCCGACGGCCTTCACCTGGTCCAGGGCGGCGAGCCGGTCGATCTCGGCGAGTGCGTCATCGAGGGCACTGTCACCGCCGCCCTCGCGGGCGCCCTGGCGGGACCGGCCGTCGGGGTCCCCCAGCACGATCCTCGGGGCTTCGTTGGGGTGCAGCGCGACCGCGGCGTGCACGCTGTCGTGCGCCGCGGCCGTCTCCGCCGCCCAGCGCGAGCCCTTGATGTCGCAGCCCACCTGCACGACGGTGCTCACTCCGACCGCCGCGGCCCTGGCCAGGGCCTCTTCGACGGTGCCCTCCTGCATGTCCAGGTGGGTGTGCGAATCGGCGACCGGAACCCCGAGGGGTTCGGGCAGCGGCGGCGGGCTTGACTTCGAACTCATGGGCGCGATCCTACGAGGCTCGCGCCCGGGACCTCACTTGCGGTGGAAGGGGTGCAGGAGACCGGAGAGATGCCAGTGATGGGGCTCTTCCGGCCCGGACTGCCCGGCCTCGGACGGCTCGGCGCCGGACTGCGCGGTCCCGGCCGGCTGGGCCTTCTCCGGCTTCCTGGGCTTCTTGGCCTTCTCGGGCTCTCCGTGCGGCGCACTCGGCAGTGGGCCGGAGATCGAGACGGACTGTCCGATCAGGTTGTGCATCGACGAGACCTGTCCCGCCCGCATGATCCGTACGACATGCCCGCCGCAGTTCATGCAGGTCGGGCTCGAGAGCGGAGACGGCACCCGCAGACCGTTGGCCTTGTAGACGACGTATTCCTGGCCCGCGCCGTCGATGTGATGCTCTATCTCGTACTCCTGCTCCCAGCCGTGCCCGCAGCGCATACAAGCGAAGGCGTATGCCTCGTGGACCCTGGGGGTGCCCGTGATCTCACTCATGCCAGCTCCTCTCCACCGATCTCCAGTGGACGCCTATTACGGCGGGAGCGCATCAACGCCTGTCGATTAATGGTGTGGTCTTTGGTATTCCCATGCAGTAAAGGTCAGGACGCGGTCTGCGCTTTGCCTTTTACGATAGTCCTTTACCGTCCGCGGGGACCGTTCGATCCGCATTCTTTGCCGCCACCACGGCATCGAACACCTCCCGTTTGGGCAGCCCCGCTTCGGCGGCGACCGCTGCGATGGCCTCCTTGCGCCGCTCCCCTGCCTCCTCGCGCACCTGCACCCTGCGCACCAGCTCAGCGGGGTCGAGCTCACCCGGACCTGCCTCCGGCGCTCCTTCGACGACGACGGTGATCTCGCCGCGTACTCCTTCGGCCGCCCAGGCCGCGAGCTCGCCGAGGCCGCCGCGCTTGATCTCCTCGTACGTCTTGGTCAGCTCGCGGCACACCGCGGCCCGGCGCTCGGCGCCGAACACGTCGGCCATCGCGGCGAGGGTGTCGTCGAGCCGGTGCGGGGCCTCGAAATAGACCAGGGTGCGCCGCTCGTCCGCGACCTCGCGCAGCTTGCCGAGCCGTTCGCCGGCCTTGCGGGGCAGAAAGCCCTCGAAGCAGAAACGGTCCACGGGCAGCCCCGACAGGGCGAGCGCGGTCAGCACGGCGGACGGTCCCGGTACGGCCGTGACCTTGATGTCCTTCTCGACCGCGGCGGCCACGAGCCGGTAGCCGGGGTCCGAGACGGACGGCATCCCGGCGTCGGTGACCAGCAGCACCCGGGCGCCGCCCGCGAGCGCCTCGACGAGCTCCGGCGTACGGGCGGACTCGTTGCCCTCGAAGTACGAAACGACCCGCCCTGTGGTGTGCACACCGAGCGCCTGGGTCAGCCTGCGCAGCCGCCTGGTGTCCTCGGCGGCGACGATGTCGGCGCCCTCCAGCTCGGCGGCGAGCCGGGGCGGCGCGTCCGCGACATCACCGATGGGGGTCCCTGCGAGTACCAGCGTTCCTGTCACATACGCCATCCTCGCAGGACCGTACGCACGACTCGCACAGTCGCGTTCCCTACGATGGCGCGGTGACCAGTACCGCGCCACAGACCCTTCAGGGCAAGGACGCCGATCAGCAGCCCCCCGGCTGGCAGCAGCGGCTGCGCAGATTCGGCTACGCGCCCAGGCCGGTGATCGGGCTGCGCGAGCGCCTGGTGCCGCCGTACACCCGCCCCTCCGAGCGGCTGTGGCAGGTGTTCGCCATCCGCCCGGGAGACGTGACGCGGCTGCTGCGGATCACCGCCTGGCTCGGCCCCCTGATGGTGGCCTTCTTCGCGGGCGTGCTGCGGTTCTGGAACCTGGGCAAGCCCGACGCCGTGATATTCGACGAGACGTACTACGCCAAGGACGCCTGGGCCCTGATCAACCAGGGGTACGAGGGCAGTTGGCCCAAGGACATCGACAAGGCGATCCTGGACAACCCGGACGCGGTGACGATCCCGTCGAACCCCGGCTACGTGGTGCATCCGCCGGTCGGCAAGTGGGTCATCGGCCTCGGCGAGAAGATCATCGACTTCACGCCCTTCGGCTGGCGGTTCATGGTCGCCGTGCTCGGCACGCTGTCGGTGCTGATGCTCTGCCGGATCGGCAGGCGCCTGTTCCGCTCGACGTTCCTGGGCTGCCTGGCCGGCACGCTGCTCGCCGTGGACGGGCTGCACTTCGTGATGAGCCGCACGGCGCTGCTCGACCTGGTGCTGATGTTCTTCGTGCTCGCGGCCTTCGGGTGTCTTGTCATCGACCGGGACTGGGCACGCAGAAAGCTGGCGGCGGCACTGCCGACGGACGAGGAGGGGATCCTGCGGCCGGACGCCACCGTCGCGGAGACCCTGCGCCTGGGCTGGCGCCCCTGGCGCCTGGCGGCGGGCCTGATGCTCGGCCTGGCCGCGGGCACCAAGTGGAACGGCCTGTATGTGATGGTCGCGTTCTGCCTGATGACCGTCCTGTGGGACGTGGGCGCACGGCGGACGGCGGGCGCGGTGCAGCCGTACAAGGCGGTGCTCAGGAAGGACGTCGTACCGGCCTTCTTCTCGACGGTGCCGGTCGCGATCGTCACGTACATCGCGACCTGGACCGGCTGGATCGTCACCGACAAGGGCTACTTCAGGGACTGGGCCCAGAAGGACGGCAGGGGCGGCAACTGGACGTGGCTGCCCGACTGGCTGCGCAGCCTGTGGCACTACGAGAACGAGGTCTACGAGTTCCACGTCAATCTGACCTCCGGCCACACCTACCAGTCCAACCCCTGGAGCTGGATCGTGCTGGGCCGCCCGGTCTCGTACTACTACGAGGACCCGAAGGCGGGCACGCAGGGCTGCCCGGCGGACGCGGCGGACAAGTGCGCAGCTGAGGTCCTGGCGCTGGGCACACCGCTGCTGTGGTGGGCGGCCTGTTTCGCGATCTGCTACATCCTGTGGCGCTGGTTCTTCCGCCGCGACTGGCGCGCGGGCGCCATCGCCTGCGGGATCGCGGCGGGCTGGGTGCCCTGGTTCTTCTACCAGGAGCGCACGATCTTCCTGTTCTACGCGGTCGTGTTCGTGCCGTTCCTGTGCCTGGCGGTGGCGATGATGATCGGCGCGATGCTGGGCCCACCGGGCTCGGACGAACGCAGACGTGCGATCGGGGCGATCGGCGCGGGGGTGCTGGTGCTCCTGATCATCTGGAACTTTATTTACTTCTATCCGCTGTACACGGGGACGCCGATTCCGGTGGAGGACTGGCGGAACAGGATGTGGCTGGACAGCTGGGTCTAGCGCCGGCGGGAGCTAACGACGGCCTCGGTCGAGCCGGTTGAACAATTCCTCGAGCGGCTCGCCGATGTCCTGGCCGAACTGGGTCAGGCCGTAGGTGACCTGGGGCGGCGTCGTCGGCTGGACCTCCCGCCAGACCAGGCCGTCCTGCACCAGCGCGCGCAGGGTCTGGGCGAGCATCTTCTCGCTGATGCCCTGGATGCTCTCGCGCAGCTCGTAGAACCGGAGGTCGGCGCCGCGCAGGGAGATCAGCACCCAGACGCCCCACCTGCTGGTCACGTGGTTGAGCACATCGCGCGCGGGGCAGTCGGTGTGAAACACGTCATACCGCTTCCCCGATTCGGCCTGCGTCAGCTGCGCGCCTTCTGTCATGTCCGGAGCTTACCTCCAGGTACGTTCTTACGAAAAGTAAGCCCCTCTCCTAGCGTCAATGCCGCAGTGCACAACGGACGAGGAGCTGATCATGATCGTGGTGACCGGGGCTACCGGAAATGTGGGCAGGCCCTTGACGCGGGCCCTGGCCGAGGCGGGCGAGCAGGTGACGGCGGTGTCGCGGCACGCGGCGACCGTGCCGGACGGTGTACGGCACGTGGCGGCCGACCTGGCCGAGCCGGCGGGCCTCACGCCCGCGCTGGACGGGGCGAAGGCGCTGTTCCTCCTGCTGTCCGGCGACCTGCACGCCCCCGAAGCCAGGCCGGCCGACATCATCGGCCTGGCCGCGGCCAGTGGGGTCCGCCGGGTCGTCCTGCTGTCCTCGCAGGGCGTGGCGACCAGGCCGCTCGGCCCGTCGCGGGTCGCGATGCGCGCGGTGGAGGACGCGTTGCGGGAGTCCGGCCTGGACTGGGCCGTCCTGCGGCCGGGCGGCTTCGCCTCCAACGCCTTGGCCTGGGCGGAGTCCTTCCGTGTGCAAGGGACGGTCGCCGCGCCCTTCGGCGACGTCGGGGTGCCGATCGTCGACCCGGCGGACATCGCCGAGGTCGCGGCGGCCTGCTTGCTGAACGACCTCCACACCGGCGGGGTGTACGAGCTGACCGGGCCGGAGGTGATCACGCCGCGTCAGCAGGCGGAGACCATCGCCACCGCGCTCGGCTCGCCGGTGCGGTTCCACGAACTCACCCGCGACGAGGCCAAGGCCGCGATGACCCGGTTCGTGCCGTCGGAGCTCGCCGACGACACCCTGGACATCCTCGGCGCCCCGAGCCCGGCCGAGCTGGGGATCAGCCCGGACGTGGAACGGGTCCTCGGCCGCGCCCCGCGCCCCTTCACCGACTGGGTCGCCCGCAATATCGCCGCTTTCCGCTGAGACACAACTGCCGCGCCCGGGAGCCGTCGTCGTCGGACATGCAAGGGCGGGGTGCTCACTCCCTGCCGGTGAGTGAGCACCCCGCCCTTGTGTGTGCCGGTGCTCAGCGCGTGGTGCTGCCGTTGAAGAGCGACCGCGACCAGACGTAGCCGACCAGCGCGATACCGGCGCACCAGGCGAGCGAGATCCAGCCGTTGTTGCCGATCTCCGAGCCGGAGAGCAGGCCGCGCAGTGTCTCGGTCATCGGCGTGAACGGCTGGTATTCGGCGAACCAGCGCAGGCCCGGCGACATCGACTCGGCCGGCACGAACGCCGAGCCGAGGAACGGAAGGAACTGGACGAGCAACGGCTTGTTGCTCGCCGACTCGACGGTCTTGGAGATCAGCCCGAGCGCCGTGGACAGCCAGGTCACCGCGAAGGCGATGGCGACGAGGAAGCCGGCCGCGGCAAGCCACTCCAGCGGGGTCGCCCCGGACCGGAAGCCGACGGCGAGCGCGACGCCGACGACCAGCACGGCGCTCACCATCGTCTGGATGACGCTGCCGATGACATGCCCCGTCATGAACGACGAGCGCGTGATGTTCATGGTGCGGAAGCGGTTGATGATGCCCTCGGTCATGTCGGAACAGACAGCGATCGAGGTCGACATCGAGCCGGCGGCCACCCCCATGATGATGATGCCGGGCGTCAGATAGTTCAGATACGCGTCCCGGCCGCCGCCCATCCCGGCGCCGATCGAGTCCCCGAAGGCGTACACGAACAGCAGCAGCATCAGGATCGGCGTCATGGCGCTGCCGAACCCCACGGACGGATAGCGGATCGCGTGCTTCAGATTCCGCCGCAGCATCGTCATCGAGTCGTGCACGGCGTAGGTGAGGCTGCTCATCGCAGGGTCTCCTTCACGTGGAGCGGGGTGGCGGCGGTGCCTTCGCCGGTCAGGGCGAGGAACACGTCGTCGAGGTCGGGGGTGTGCACGGAGAAGTCGGCGGCGCGGACACCGATGGCGTCGAGCCGGTCGAGCAGGGCGCGCAGCGCGTCGAGCCCGCCGTCGCCCGCCACGCGCAGGGCGAGCTCCTCGTCGTCGCGGGCCGCGCCGGGGAAGGCGGCGGCCGCGCGCTCGTACTCGTCGGGGTCGGTGAACCGCAGGCGTACATGGCTGCCGGGGATCTGTGCCTTGAGCTCTTCGGCGGTGCCCTCGGCGACGATCCGTCCGCCGTCGAGCACCGCGATCCGGTCCGCCAACTGGTCGGCCTCCTCCAGGTATTGCGTGGTGAGGAAGACGGTGACGCCGCCTGCGACCAGCGAACGCACGGTTTCCCACATGGTGCGGCGGCTGCGCGGGTCCAGCCCGGTCGTCGGCTCGTCGAGGAAGATCACCTGCGGGTCACCTACGAGCGTCATGGCGAGGTCGAGCCGGCGCCGCATACCACCGGAGAAGAACGCGGCGCGCTTGTGCGCGACGTCCGCGATCTCGAACCGCTCCAGCAACTCCTTGGCTCGCTTGCGTCCTTCACGCTTGCCGAGGCGCAGCAGGTCGGCCATGAGAAGCAGGTTCTCCTCGGCGGTGAGCAGGTCGTCGAGCGCGGCGAACTGCCCGGTGACGCCGATCGCGGCGCGCACGCCGTCCGGTGCTGCGGCGACGTCGTGGCCCGCGACCTGGGCCTGCCCGCCGTCGGCGGAGATGAGTGTGGACAGGATCTGCACGGTGGTGGTCTTGCCGGCGCCGTTCGGCCCCAGCAGCGCGAACACAGTGCCGGACGGGATCCGCAGATCGATGCCGTCAAGGACGGTCTTGTCGCCGTACGACTTGCGCAGATCGGCGGTGGAGACGGCGACGGACGGCTGCCGGCCGTCCCCCTGCCTAGGCATGGGCATGGGCATGGGCATGACAGAAGAAGGCACGGGGCCCTCCCATTCGAAGGTGTGGTGAGCGGTGAAGTGGCCTTGCTTGTAAGGAGATGGGGCGGGTCAGGCCCGGGCGCGGCGGATGTCGATGTTGCCGTAGCGGGTACGGGCCCTGACCTCGACCGTGTCCTCGCTCTTCTCCGGGCTCTCGGACGCGGTGAGCGCGTTGTGCACCTGGCCGGAGCCCGAGCTGACGTCGAGCCAGGCGGCCGCGCCCTCGCGGATGCCGACCTCGATGGAGCCGTAGGAGGTCTCCAGCTGGACGGTGCCGCGGGCGACGTCGGCGACGCGCAGCGTGCCGTGGGCGGTGGTGGCGGCGACCGAGCCCTCGGCGCGTTCGATGAGGATGTCGCCGTTGGCGCCACTCACCCGCAGATCGCCCCGGGCGTCGCCGACGATCGTGGTGCCGTGCGAGTTCTTCAGGACGGCGGTGCCGTCGACGGCACCGACGCGCAGGCTGCCGGAGCTGGTGGTGATCTCGGCGGGACCCTCGACTCGGTCCACGGTGATGCTGCCGTGGGACGCGGTCAGGTGCAGCGGCCCGGTGGTGTCGAGGCGGACGTCGCCCGACGAGGTCTTCACACGGACCTCGCCGAGCCGGCCCTCGCCGTGCAACTGGGCCCAGGCGCCGGTCATCTCCACCTGCGAGCCGGTGGGCAGTTCGACCGTCACGTCGACGGTGCCGGTGCGCCCGATGAGATAGCGCTGCTTGGGTGTCCTGATGGTCAGCCGGCCGCTCGCGTACGTGACCTCGGTCTGCTCGGCCGCCCGCACGTCCTGGTCCTTCTTCGGGTCGCGGGGCTTCACCTCGACGAGGGTGTCGAGCCGGTCGGCGGCGATGAACCAGATGGATCCGGCTTCCACGTGGGCGGTGGCCGAGATGGTCGCGGGGGTGTCGAAAGAAGGCATGGCTGTCCCGTCCTCTTGGGTCTACGTGGCGTCCCTGCTGGTGGGACGTGGTGTGGGTGAAGTGGGGTGGCGGGGCGCGGCTAGCGCACCCAGCCCGTGAAGCTCTGTCCGACGGTGCGGGTGGTACGGGTCTTCTCCGTCGTACGTGACTGGCCGCCGCCGTCTACCGCGGCCGACACGGCTCGTACCAGCCACGCGTTGACCGACAGGCCCTCGCGGCTCGCGGCCTCCTCGGCGCGCGCCTTGAGGTGGGCGGGCAGGCGCAGATTGACGCGGGCGGTGCCGCCGTCGTCGCCGTCGGCGGGTGCCGGGGCCGGTGCATTGAGCGGCTCGGCGGGCCCGCTCTTGTCCTCGTACGCCTCGTCGCCCGCCGGCCGCGTCACCACGAAGTCGGGGTCGAGCCCGCGCAGCCGTACGTCGACCGACCCGGGGGCGAGTTCACGGGTGATCTCGTCCATCGCGGCGGAGAGCACATTGAGCATCGTCAGGCGCGTCGCCGACTCCAGGGGAGCGGTGAGCCGCTCGGCCAGCTCGCGGGCTTCTTCGCCGCCGGCTTCGGCGGCCACCGCGAGTTCGCGGCGAAGGTTGTCGACATACGGCGTGAGGTCCATGACGCCATAGTGGCACCACTATGGCGCCACACGCAAGCCCACAAGAAGAGCGGTTGCGGGCGGGCGCCAATCCGGCGGATCTGACCTGCGAAAACGTGCCGACATTGAGGTGCGCCAACGCGGTGCCACGTGGAGTCGCGGCCACTCTGGCACCTCAAGTGGCACCACGTGATGCCACGAGGGCTGAACGGAGCCGGAGTCTGATCGATCAGAGATCCGCCGGACAGGCCCTATGCGCTCTTCGGCTTCCGGCCGGTGGCCTTCTTCGCGGCCGCCTTCTTGGTCGTGGTCTTCTTTGCTGCTGCCGTGGTCTTCTTGGCCGCGGCCGCCGTCTTCTTCGCCGCTCGTTTCTTCGGCATGTCGTGCACGGTGGCGTGTTCGCCGCTCTCGCCCCGCGATTCCTTCGCCGCCTGTACGGATGCGTTCAGCGCGGCCATCAGGTCCACGACCTGACCTGCCGGCTCCGGCTCGCCTTCCGGCTTGGGCGGCTGCTTCCCGGCGGCCTTGGCGGCGATGACCTCTTCGAGGGCTTCGCGGTAGCGGTCGGTGTACCCGGAGATGTCGTCGGTCGCCATCGTCTCCATCAGCTGGATCGCGGCGTCGATCTCGGAGTCGTCCAGGTCGACCGTCTTCGGCGTCAGCTCCGCGGGGTCGCGGATCTCGTCGGGCCAGCGCATCGCGTGCAGGACGAGCGCGTTCTCCTTGACCCGCAGGAGACCGAGGCGCTCCCGGTTGTGCCAGGCGAACTTGGCGATGGCGACCTTCGCACTGCGCTCCAGGGCCTGGCGCAGCAGCACGTAGGGCTTGGCGGCGACTGCCCCGTCCGCGGCCAGGTAGTACGAGTCGCCGATGCGCACCGGGTCGATGCTGTCGGCGGGCACGAACGCGACGATCTCGATCGCCTTGGCCGTCGGCAGGGGCATGCTGTCCAGGTCCTCATCGGTGACCTCGACGATGGTGTCCTTCGCGACCTCGTAGCCCCGGCCGATCTCGTCGCCGCGCAGCTGCTTGCCGTCGATCTCGCACACCTTGCGCGTACGGATCCGGCCGCCGTCCTCCAGGTGGAACTGGTGGAAGCTGATGGAGCGGTTCTCGGTGGCGGGCAGCACCTTGATGGGGATCGTGACCAGGCCAAACGAGATGGCGCCGCTCCATACGGGCCTCGGCATGAGCGACCTCCTCAGCAACCGGGACACCAGCCTAAGACGCCTCAGATGCATCAGCACGCGCAGACGTCACCGGTGGCCGGCGGCCGATGCGGCGGGAGTCAGCGGCGCGCCCCTCAGCTCACTGCCTGCTTCACGAGCGCACCGATCCGCGCCTCCACCTCTGCCGTCAGCTCGGTCAGGGCGAAAGCGACCGCCCACATCGTGCCCTCGTCCAGCTTCGCCTGGTCGCTGAACCCGAGCGTCGCGTAGCGCGATTTGAACTTCTCCGCGCTCTGGAAGAAGCAGACGACCTTGCCGTCCAGCGCGTAGGCGGGCATCCCGTACCAGAGCTTCGGCGCGAGGACCGGGGCACTGGCTGTGATGACGGCATGGACGCGCTCGGCCATGATCCGGTCCGATTCCTGCATCTCGGCGATCTTCTCGAGCACGTCCCGCTCCGCCTCCGCCGCCTTGTCCGCGCGCGAGCTGCGGCGCGCTTCCTTCTTCAGCTCCTGGGCGTGGTCCTTCATCGCGGCCCGCTCCTCGGCCGTGAATCCCTCGTGCTTACCGCTTCCGGTGCTGCTCATGGCAGATCTCCCCCTTGAGGATCTGAATGTGCGGGATCTTGAGAGGGGACCTTATCCCCGCACACTGACAGCGGGCTCGCCATCCCTACGGCAGCTCGACGGCACCGAGCACAGATCCGGGCGGCTCACCTGGCCATATCCCCAGCATGCGCCCGCCGGGCCCCCGGCGCCCCGGACTGACAGGCGGGGCCACGGTCACGTGCCGCGGCGCTGCTCCTGGACGGCCTTCATGAGGTCCTCGATGGCGGACTGGGTCTCGCGCTCACGCGCGTCATCGATCGCTTCGAGAGCGGCGGCCGCGGCCTCACGAACGTGGTGGGGAAGCCCGTCCGCGGCCGTGAGGCGGTAAGCGGCCTTACGGCGCGCCAGGCGCTCGGCGGGGTCTACCGCGAGGGGGCCGGACAGCGGAAAGACGGCGGTCCTGTACGCGGATATCTCCAGCACCACCATGTCCGCGACTCCGTCGGCGTACCCGAGCGCGGCAGCCTTCCCCTGTCCTTCCCGAATGGTTGCGATCATGCGGCGGCGGGACAGGACCGTGCCCATGGCGGCGCCGCCTCCCAGGGAAAGGCCGCAGGCGACGGCGAGGAACGGCCCGTCCCAGACGAAGCCGGTGAGTGCTCCGAGGCCCGCGAGCGCGACGGTCCATGCGGCCGCTGTCCGGGAGCTCATCTGCTCGGGTGTGCTGTCCATGGGGGGAGTCTCCCAGCCGGTACCAACAGCCCGGCCCCCGGCCTCAGTTCTCGGGCTCCGCTGCCCGTCGTGCCAGGCCCCCGCGCCGCGGCGGACGCGGGGCTCAGGCAGCCCGGGGGCGAAGAGTGCCCGTTCAGTCGATGACGGCGGTGGCTTCGATCTCGACCAGGTGGTCGGGTACGTCCAGTGCCGCAACGCCCAGCAGCGAGGCGGGGGGTGTCGCGGTGACCCCCAGCTTCGCGGCCGCCCGGCCGAGCCCCTCCATGAGCAGGGGCATCTTGTCGGGGGTCCAGTCGACGACGTAGACGGTCAGTTTCGCCACGTCGTCGAAGGAGGCGCCGGCCGCGGCCAGGGCGGTGCCGATGTTGACGTAGCACTGCTCGACCTGAGCGGCGAGGTCGCCTTCGCCGATGTTGACCCCATCGGCGTCCCAGGCGACCTGCCCGGCGATGAAGACCAGCTTCGACCCGGTCGCGATCGACACCTGCCGGTAGGCGTCGATTTCCGGCAATCCGTTGGGGTTCACCAGGGTGATGGCCATGCTGTCTACCTCCATTGCGATAAGAACCGCTCTCTTGCGGTTACTGGGAAACCGTAGGAGAGTGGCCGCTGACATGGAAGAACGCACTTTTCGGTGACTGGGGAACCTGATGGTGACCAAGCAGTTCAGCGGCTCGGCCGACGAAGCGGACGTGCGGCGTGCGGACTCCCTGGCGCGGGAGATCTTCTCGGACGTCGCCAACAAGTGGGCGCTCCTGATCATCGAGGCCCTGGGGGAGCACACCCTGCGCTTCAGCGAGTTGCGCAACGAGATCCAGGGCGTCAGCCACAAGATGCTCACCCAGAACCTGCGCATGCTGGAGCGCAACGGTCTGATCGAGCGGACGGTGCACCCCGTCGTGCCGCCGCGGGTCGAGTACACCCTCACCGAGCCGGGCCAGGCCCTGCGGGTGACGATCGACGGACTCTGCGACTGGACCCACCAGTTCCTCGGTCACATCGAGGCATCCCGCCACCGCTTCGACGCCTGACGGGGTTGAGTACCTGGCCGGCAGAAGCAACCCTTCCAGGTGTGCGGAGGTCCTACCAGGCGTCGTACTCAGAGGACAGTCTCTGTCGATTCGTACGGGTAAGCCGACTGGAAGGGCGCACTCCATGGAGCTCGGTCCCACCTTCTGCCTGGACGTTCCGGAGGGTTTCGACGACTCGGACGCCGAGACCGGCGTGCATCCCATTGCCAGGAAGCTGTTCCCGGCCACAACTGCCGCGGAAGCCTTCAAGAAGGCCCATGAGTGGGTGCGGGAACAAAGAATCCGCCTGGCGGACGTGTCGTGGGACTACCTCCACGACGAGGACGAGCCCTACTGCCTGAGCATCTATTTCGTCTTCGAGCTGGATCCCGAAGACACCTGACCACGACCGTGAAGTATCGAGCCGTTGCTCCCGGGCCTGGGGCGGTGGGCCGACGGGCGCCAGTTCCCCAGGGCGTCGCGGTGGAGGAGGAGGACCTCGGTCCCGCTTTCGTCGAGCGGCGCGTACGCGCGCGCTTCCCGCTCCGGGAGGGAATGAGCCAGCCGTGCCGCAAGCCGCCGGGCGTCGTCCTCGTCCTTGGCGTCCCGGACGACGTAGAAGTGCCTGACGGTCCGGTCCGTACCGGTGCGGAGGCGGAACCCCACCATCCACAGATGATTGATGAACAAGAGTCCGCTCCCTTCGGCGGCGGATGGTCACCCTTCGCTCTTACGGCCCGTGGCGCTCACGCTAGTGACTGGCCGAATTACGGCACAGGGGCTGGATCGACAAACAGCAACGGATTCCCGCCACGCGTCTGACGTGGGAAGATCTCGCCTTTGGGGGTTTTGCCCGGGCTATTGGCTTTGGCCGGATTATGTCTATCGTTGATGCCATGCACACCGTGGCAGTTCTCGCGTTGGACCGGGTGCTGGCGTTCGATCTTGCGGTTCCGGTCGAGGTTTTCGGATGCGTACGGCTGCCGGACGGCCGGCGGCCGTACCGGCTGCGGGTCTGCGGGGTGACGCCTGACGTGGACAGCGGCACGTACGTCGTGCGGGCACCCTGGGGGCTGGAGGCGCTGGCCGACGCGGACACGATCATCGTGCCCGGCCGCTCCGACTACACCTGCCCGCCCGCCGAGGAGGCCATGGAGGCGTTGCGGGCAGCGGCGGCGCGGGGGACCCGGATCGCCTCGATCTGCTCGGGAGCGTTCACCCTGGCCCAGGCGGGGCTCCTCGACGGTCTCGCCGCGACCACGCACTGGCTGGCCACCGGTGTGCTCGCGGAGCTCTACCCGAAGGTGGAGGTCCGTCCGGACGTGCTGTACGTCGACAACGGCCGGCTGCTGACGTCGGCCGGGGCGTCGGCGGGCCTGGACCTGTGCCTGCACATGATCCGGCACGACCTGGGCTCCGCCGTGGCGGCCGACGCCGCCCGCCTGATGGTGATGCCGTTGGAGCGGGAGGGCGGCCAGGCCCAGTTCATCGTCCACCAGCAGCCCCCGGTGCCTCAGGGTTCGGTGATCGAACCAGTTCTCACGTGGATCGAGGAACACCTGGGCCAGGACCTTTCCCTGGAGAGCATGGCGGCCCGATCCGGGCTGAGCGAGCGGACCTTCAGCAGGCGGTTCCACGAACAGACCGGCACCACGCCCCTGCAGTGGCTGCTGCGCGCACGGGTTCGCCGGGCCCAGTACCTGCTGGAGACCACCGACGACCCGGTCGAGCGCGTGGCGGACCAGGCCGGTTTCGGCTCGCCCACCGCGTTCCGCGAGCGCTTCAAGCGAGTGACCGGAACAACGCCGCACGGCTACCGCGCCTCGTTCCGCGGTCAGCGGGCAAGCGCCCGGACCTGAGCGTCGCGGTCCGATAACGGCCAACCCTGCTGTCACTCCTGTCCCGTAGAGTTCGTGGACTCCTGGGGAGGGGACTGCAGCCATGCGCAGTGGAGCGAAAGTCGCCGTCGTCGGCGGCGTATTCCTGGTGGTCGCCAGTGGCGTGGGCTACGGCGGCTACAACCTGTACAACGGGCTGACCGGCAACGGCGGTGGCGGGGCCGACACCAAGTCCGCGGCCTCGCCCAAGAAGAGCGGGCCGCTCAGTACCGAGGAGATCGACAAGGCAGCGAAGGACTTCCTCGCAGCCTGGGCCGGCGGGAACGCGCCTGAAGCCGCGCAGCTCACCAACAACGCTGCCGAGGCAGAGCCGTTGATCGCCGGGTACCGCGATCAGGCGCATGTCTCCGCGGCCGTGATCACGCCGGGCGCGGCCGTCGGCACGAAGGTGCCGTTCACGGTCAGGGCGACGGTGACGTACGCGGGGCAGAGCAAGCCCTGGTCGTACGCCTCCGAACTGACCGTCGTGCGCGGGCTGACCACCGGGCGGGCGCTGATCGACTGGGTGCCCGCCGTCGTCCACCCCAAGCTGACGAAGGACACCGCGCTCAAGACGGACCAGGCCGCGGCCCCGCCGATCAAGGCCGTGGACCGCAAGGGGCGGGAGCTGACAAAGGAGAAGTACCCCTCGCTCGGGCCCGTCCTGGACTCGCTGCGCAAGAAGTACGGCGAGACCGCGGGCGGGACGGCCGGTGTCGAGCTGGTCATCGCGTCCGGCAACGACTCCGCGCCCGACCAGACCCTGCTGACCCTCACCAAGGGCAAGGAGGGCACGCTGACGACCACTCTGGACGCGGATGTGCAGGCCGCCGCGGAGAAGGCCGTGAAGCAGTACGGGCATGCGTCGGTCGTGGCGGTCAAACCCAGTACGGGCGAGATCCGCGCCGTCGCCAACAGCCCCGCCGACGGCTACAACACCGCGATGATGGGCGCCCAGGCACCCGGCTCCACGATGAAGATCGTGTCCGCGACGATGATGATGGACAACGGTGTCGTCGACGGACCGGGTACGAAGGTGGAGTGCCCCCCGACCGTCACGTGGGAGGGCGTCACCTTCCACAACCTCGACGACTTCAAGATTCCGGGCGGCACGTTCAAGGACAGCTTCCGCCGGTCCTGCAACACCGCCTTCATCAAGGCCGTCAAGCCGCTGAACAAGAGCGGCATCGCCGGCCGCGCACTGGGCGAGACCGCCCGCAAGTACTTCGGTATCGGCCTCGACTGGCAGACGGGTGTCGTCTCCGTCGACGGCAGCGTGCCGGAGTCCTCGGGCGCGGAGACCGCCGCCTCGTACATCGGGCAGGGCAAGGTCGCCATGAACGCGCTCAACATGGCCTCCATCACCGCCACAGCCAAGAGCGGCGCGTTCCACCAGCCGGTGATCGTCCCGCAGTCCCTCGACGACCGCGAACTGGCCACGGCCCAGCCGCTTCCGGGCTCCATCGCGCAGGCGCTGCGCGAGATGATGCGCGCCACCGCGCAGTACGGCACGGGCGCGCCCGCCATGTCCGGCGTCGGCGGCGACAAGGGCGCGAAGACCGGTTCGGCGGAGGTCGACGGACAGGGCAAGTCCAACAGCTGGTTCACCGGGTACGCCGACGATCTCGCGGCCGCGGCGGTGGTGCAGTCGGGCGGGCACGGCGGCGATGCGGCGGGCCCGGTGGTCGCGCAGGTGCTGCGGGCCCGCTGAACCCGGGGATGCCCGGACCCGCCGCACCCCGGCGGAAAGCCCCTCGCGTGGCCCGTACAACGACCGCTAGCGTGCGGGCCATGAGCACACACGACACCGACGCCCACCCCCGCTTCGCCGAGGCGCTGCGCGAACTGGGGCTCGAGGTCCCGGTCCGCCGCTTCCCCGACGCCACCCGCACCGCCGCCGAGGCCGCCGCCGCGATCGGCTGCGACGTCAGCGAGATCGTCAAGTCGCTGATCTTCGAGGCGGACGGGGTGCCGGTGCTGGTGCTGATGGACGGCTCGTCGCGGGTCGACGTCGAGCGCGTACGGCAGGAGCTGGGCGCCGAGTCCGTCCGGCGCGCGAACGCCGATCTGGTCCGGGAGACGACCGGTTACGCGATCGGTGGCGTCCCGCCCTTCGGGCATGCCACCAGGACCCGCGTGCTGGCCGACCGGGGACTGCTGGACCACGACGTGGTGTGGGCGGCGGCCGGGACCCCGCACACGGTCTTCCCGCTCGACCCCAAGACACTGATCGCGCACGCGGGCGGCACGCCGGTGGATGTCCGCGAGCGTACGGCGTGACTCTTCTCGTTGCCGTCGCGGTCCTCATAGCCGCCGTCACGCACGCAAGTTGGAACGCCATCGCGCACACCATCAAGGACCAGATGGTCGCGTTCACGCTGATCGCCGGTGGCGGCACGGTGATCGGGGCCGCGCTCGCCTGCTTCTCGCCGCTGCCCGACGCCGCCGCCTGGCCGTATCTCGTCGCCTCTGCGCTGCTCCACATCGGCTATCAGGCGCTGCTGATGCGCTCGTTCAGCCTCGGCGACTTCGGCCAGATGTATCCGATCGCGCGCGGTACGGCGCCGCTGGTGGTGACCGTGCTCGCGGCGCTGTTCGTCGGCGAGAGCCTCAACGCCTGGCAGCTGGCGGGCGTCGTCATCGCGTCGGCGGGCCTGGTGGGTGTCGCCCTGTGGGGCATGAAGGGCTCCGGTGCACATCCGCACTGGCCGGCGCTGCTGGCCGCGCTGGCGACCGGTCTGTCCATCGCCGCGTACACCGTTGTGGACGGTGTCGGCGTACGCGCCTCGGGAACGCCGCTCGGCTATATCGCCTGGCTGATGATCCTGGAGGGCACGCTGATCCCCGCGTACACGTTCTACGTCCACCGGGGCGCGCTGCTTGCCCAGCTGCGCCCGTACGCGGCCCGCGGGCTGCTCGGCGCGGCCCTGTCGATCGCGGCGTACGGGCTGGTCCTGTGGGCCCAGACCAAGGCACCGCTGGCGCCGATCGCGGCGCTGCGCGAGTCGTCGATCATCGTGGGCGCGGCGATCGGAGCGCTGTTCTTCAAGGAACGCTTCGGCGGGCCGAGGATCGCGGCGGCCGGGCTGATGGTGGTGGGCATCGGGCTGATGCTGCGGGCGAGCTGACCGTCACCGAACCGCGCGGGGCGTTCGAGGCGTCCCTATCGGCATGGGGAAGATCTCGCACCGGGCACATCAGCTGCTCCGCTTCGGCTGGCTGAACGCCCGCAGCTGCGCCTTCGCGGTCGCGCTCGTCGGCGGCATAGCGCTGTCGGGCCTGCTGCCCGACGACCTGCCGATCGCCCGCTACGACCTGGTGCTGGTGTACGGGGTCCTGCTGGCGGTGCTGGCCAGGAAGCTCGGGTGGGACAGTGCCCGCGACACCGCGGTCATCGCCGGATGCCATCTGATCGGGCTGCTCTTCGAGCTGGTCAAGGTACGGATGGGCTCCTGGAGTTACCCGGAGGAGGCCCTGACGAAGGTCGCGGGCGTGCCGCTGTACGGCGGGTTTCTGTACGCGGCCGTGGGCAGTTACGTCTGCCGTGCCTGGCACCTGTTCGACCTGCGCCTGGACGGCTACCGGCCGCGGATCATGGCCGTCCTCGCCGGTGCGGTCTATCTCAATTTCTTCAGCCACCACTGGCTGCCAGATCTCCGCTGGGCGCTGGCCGCGCTGCTGCTGTGTGCCACCGCCGGGACATCGGTGCGCTACCACGTGGGGGCGCACAGCTACCGCATGCCGCTCGCCCTGTCGTTCGTGCTCATCGGGTTCTTCCTCTGGGTCGCGGAGAACATCTCGACGTACGCGGGCGCATGGAGCTATCCGGACCAGCTCGGCGGGTGGCAGCCGGTGTCGGTGGCCAAGTTCGGGGCGTGGGCGCTGCTGATCTCCGTCACCTTCGTCCTGGCGGCCGGGCAGCGCCGCCGGACGTCACAACCGGCGTAGGCGCACTGTCCGGAGCCGGCTGTCAGAGGCGGGGCGTACGGTCGAATCATGGCAGCCAGAATCGATTTGACGCTCGACTGCACGGACGCCCAGCTGCTCGCGGAGTTCTGGAAGCAGGCGCTGGGGTACATCGACGAGCCCCCGCCCGCTCCCTTCAAAACCCGTGAGGAGTGGCTCGCGCAGTTCGACCTGCCCGAGGACGACTCCGAGGACGACGGGGCGTGGCTCTGCGATCCCGACGGCGTGGGCCCCCGGCTCTCCATCCTCAAGGTCCCCGAGCCGAAGTCCGCGAAGAACCGGCTCCATATAGACATCAGGGTGCCGGGCCACGGCAGCCCCGAGGAGAAGTGGGCGCGGATCCGGACGGAGTCCGAGCGGCTGGTGAAGGCGGGCGGGACTGTTCTGGAGGAGGTCGACGAGCATCACGTGGTCATGGCCGACCCCGAGGGCAACGAGTTCTGCGTCGCGGCCGGTTCGGCGTAACCCGGGCGCCCGCTCACACGCCGTCCATCACCCCGGCGAACGCCGTGTTCACGGCCAGCAGCCCCCCGTCGACCCGCAGCGTCGTCCCCGTGATCCAGCCCGCGTCCCGCGAAGCCAGAAACGCCACCGCCGCCGCGATGTCGTCCGGCTCGCCCACCCTGCCCAGCGGGTAGACGCGGCTGAGCGCGTCGAGCTGAGCCTCGCGACCGGACCAGGCCGGCGTACGGATCGTCCCGGGGTTGACCTGGTTGACCCGGACGCCGCGGGGTGCCGCGTCGCCCGCCAGGGTGCGGGTCAGGGAGGCGAGGCCCGCCTTGGCCGCGCTGTAGGCGTGGTTGCCGAAGTCCTGCTCGGCGTTGACCGAGCCGATGTTGACGATCGCGCCGCGGCCGGACGCCGCCAGATGCGGCAGCGCGGCGCGCGCGCACCGGAAGGCGCCGGTCAGGGTGATGTCCAGGTCCCGCTGCCATACGTCGTCCGGCTCGTCCTCGAGGAGCGGGGCGTCCGTCCCGCAGGAGAACGCGTTGTTGACGAGCACGTCCAGCGTGCCGAAGCGTTCGACGGCGTACGCGACGGCCGCTTCGACCGCCGTACGGTCCCCCACGTCGCAGCCGCAGGACTCGGCCCCCGCGATGCCGCCCGCGGTCGTCGCGGCACGCTCGGCGTCGATGTCGGTGACCAGGACGCGGGCTCCCTCGGCGGCGAGCCGTCGCGCGGTCGCCTCTCCGATGCCGCGCGCCGCGCCCGTGATCAGTACCCCGTACCCCTCGAAACGTATCGTCGCGCTGCTCATAGCGCCGAACGTACCGCCCTGATCAGCGCCTGGGAGCGCGGATCGGCCGTAACCCCCTTGCGCAGCCCGTTGGTTACGTAGCCGAGCGCGACGCCCGACTCGGGGTCGGCGAAGCCGAGCGAGCCGCCGCGGCCGGGGTGGCCGAAGGAGCCGGGGCCGAGCAGCGGGCAGGCGGGGCCGTGGAGCATGAAGCCGAGGCCGAGGCGGGTGGGGACGATCAGGACGCGGTCGGGGCCTGCCGATTCCTCGGTGCGGGCGAGGGTGAGGGTGGCCGGGGCGAAGAGCCGGGGAACGCCGCCCTCGACCTCGCCGATCGTGGCGGCGTAGAAGCGGGCGAGGGCGCGGGCGGTGGATATGCCGTTGGAGGCGGGGAGTTCGGCGGCGCGGTAGGCGGGGTCGTTCTCCTCGGGCAGCGGGTCGATCGCCCCGAAGGCACGGCGGGTGAGGGATTCGGGGTTGCGGTAGGCCTCGGAGACGGCGGGCTTGGCGCGCAGTTTGAGCCCGCCTCCGTCTGCCGCGGCCGGCTCGTCGACCGGGCCGATCCGGCCCACCCGGTGTGCCTCGTCCGGCGGCAGGCCGATCCAGAAGTCCAGGCCGAGCGGGCGGGCGATCTCCTCGGCGACCCAGCGGCCGATGGTGCGGCCGGTGACACGGCGGACGAGTTCGCCGAGCAGCCAGCTGTAGGTCTGGGCGTGGTAGCCGTGGTCGGTGCCGGGCTCCCAGGCGGGGCGCTGCGCGGTGAGCGCGGCCGGTCCGCTCACCCCGTCGGCCGCCTCGTCCGGGGTGAGCGGGCGGTCGAGGACGGGCAGCCCGGCGCGGTGCGAGAGCAGCTGGCGTACGACGACACGCTCCTTGCCCGCCTCCTTGAACTCGGGCCAGTACGTGCCGACCGGGGCGTCCAGGTCGATCTGCCCGCGCTGGTGGAGCAGGAGGACGACGGCCGCGGCGACGCCCTTGGTCGCGGAGCGGACGATCTGGGCGGTGTCCAGGGCCCAGGGTTCGTGGCCGTCCACGTCCCGGGTCCCGGCCCACAGGTCGACGACCTTGCGCCCGTCCCGGTAGACGGCGACGGCCGCGCCGCGCTCGCCGCGCTGCTCGAAGTTGCGCACGAAGGCGTCCCTGACCGGCTCGAAGCCTTCCGCCACCGTGCCCCGGACGTCCACCGCGCCTGTTCTGCCGCTCCCGCTCATGTCCCCCATGGTGCAACGTGGTCCCCACGAGGTGACTGGCGGGTCAGCTCAGCGGAATCGAGACCGCGCCGGGCAGTGCCGGGGCGGCGTCAGAGGGACACGGACTGCGGGTTGAAGCCGAACGGCAGCTCCAGGCGGTGCGCGCGCATCAGCTCCTCGTCGCTCAGCAGCTCCTGCGTGGGCCCGTCCGCAGCGATCACGCCCTCGCTGAGGATCACCGCGCGCGGGCACAGCTCCAGCGCGTACGGAAGGTCGTGCGTGACCATCAGCACCGTGACGTCCAACGACCGCAGGATGTCGGCCAGTTCGCGCCGGGACGCCGGGTCGAGGTTGGACGAGGGCTCGTCCAGTACGAGGATCTCCGGCTCCATCGCGAGCACCGTGGCGACCGCGACCCGGCGCCGCTGCCCGAAGGACAGATGGTGCGGGGGCCGGTCCGCGAACTCCGCCATGCCGACCCGGTTCAGCGCCGAGACGACGCGCGCCTCCAGTTCCGGTCCGCGCATGCCCGCCGCCGCGGGGCCGAAGGCCACGTCCTCGCGGACCGTCGGCATGAACAGCTGGTCGTCCGGGTCCTGGAAGACGATGCCGACCCGGCGGCGGATCTCCGCGAGGTTCGCCCGGGCGACCGGCAGGCCCGCGACCGTCACCGAGCCGACGCCGCCGGTCAGGATGCCGTTGAGGTGCAGGACGAGCGTGGTCTTGCCCGCGCCGTTGGGCCCGAGCAGGGCGACCCGCTCGCCGCGGTCCACGGTCAGGTCGACGCCGAACAGGGCCTGGTGGCCGTCGGGGTAGGCGTAGGCGAGGCCGCTGACCTCAAGCGATGCGGTGGTCATAGGCTCCAGCCAAGCAGACAGACCGCGAGGGCGGTGAACGGGAGTGCGGCGGCGTAGGTCCACTGCGCGCGGCTCGCGGTCACCTCGTCGATGACCGGCATCGTGCCGGTGTATCCCCGGCTCACCATCGCCAGATGCACGCGCTCGCCGCGCTCGTAGGAGCGGATGAACAGGGCACCCGCGGACTTGCCGAGGACGCCCCAGTGACGGATGCCCCGCGCCTCGAAGCCGCGCGACCTGCGGGCGATCGACATACGGCGCATCTCGTCGGTGATGACATCCCCGTAACGGATCATGAAGGAGGCGATCTGGACGAGCATCGGCGGCAGTTTGAGCCGTTGCAGACCGAGCAGCAGGGAGCGCAGCTCGGTCGTCGAGGCGAGGATCACGGAGGCGGCGACGCCGAGCGTGCCCTTGGCCAGGACGTTCCAGGCGCCCCAGAGCCCGGGGACGCTCACCGACAGGCCGAGCACCCGCACCTGCTCGCCCGGGACGACGAAGGGCATGAGGACCGCGAAGGCCACGAACGGGATCTCGATCAGCAGGCGCCGCAGCAGAAACCCGGCGGGGATACGAGCCAGGGCCGCGACCGCCGCGAGCAGCACCGCGTACAGGGCGAAGGCCCAGACCGCCTCGCGCGGCGTGGAGACCACGACCAGGACGAAGCCGAAGACGGCGGCGAGCTTGCAGTGCGGGGGCAGCGCGTGGATCGGTGAGTGGCCGTGCCGGTAGAGCTTGTGGGTGTGGCCCGCGCCCATGTCAGACGGCTTCCGGTACGCGGGTGGGCTCGGCGTCCGGCGTACGGCGGCGGCGCAGCGACCAGAAGATGCCGGTGCCCGCGACGACGGTGACGCCGACGCCGATCACGCCCGCCAGGCCGCCGGAGAGCCGGGCGTCGGCGATGTCCTTGACGCCGTAGTCGGCGAGCGGGGAGTCCTTGGCCGCGTGCTCCTCGATGTTCTTGTCGATGCCCTTGTCGGCGGCGACCTTCTCCAGGCCGTCGGGGCTGGCGGAGGCGTAGAAGGAGACGAAGCCCGCGAGGACGAGGGCGCCGGCCAGGCCGGTGGCCCAGACCGCGCGGGGGTGGGGGTACCTCCCACGCCGAAGGCTGTGGGGGAGGGCGGCGACGGGCACGGGCCGTGCGGCGGCCGGGGCGTCGACCAACTCGCCGCCGACGCGCAGCTTGAGGGGGGCGGTCAGGCCCCGGGCCCCGTGGACGAGGTCGGGCCGGACGGCGACGACCGCGCCGACGGTCAGCATGGTGATCACGGCCTCGCCGATACCGATCAGGGCATGGACGCCGACCATCGCGGTCAGCACCTTGCCGACGGGGACGTCGGTGGTCCCCCCGACGGCGTAGATGGCGGTGAAGACGGCGGCCGCGACCGGCACGGAGAGCAGTGCGGCGACGAAGGACGCGACGGCGATCGCGCGGCGCACGCGGGGCAGCACCTTGACCAGGCCGCGGAAGAGCGCGTACGCGACGACGACGGTGACCACACCCATGACCGTGATGTTCACGCCGAGCGCGGTGAGGCCGCCGTCCGCGAAGAGGATGCCCTGCATCAGGAGCACAACGGATATGCAGAGCACGCCGGTGTAGGGACCGACCAGGATCGCGGCGAGTGCCCCGCCCAGCAGATGTCCGCTGGTGCCGGCGGCGACGGGGAAGTTCAGCATCTGTACGGCAAAGATGAACGCGGCGACCAGACCGGCCAGCGGCGCGGTGCGTTCGTCCAGCTCACGGCGGGCGCCGCGCAGGCTGACGGCGACCGCACCGGCGGCGACGACTCCGGCGCCCACCGAGACCGGGGCGTTGATGAATCCGTCGGGGACATGCATGTCGGGCTCCGCTTCGGACAGATGAATAACTGTTCAATGATAGAGCCTTGTTGCAAACGACTTGCAAGAGCGTGTCTGTCACAAATGGAGGTCGAGTTTCAGGCCCAAAATATGGGACATTAGATGACAAAGAGGACGAGCGCGAGGAGCCGGCCAATGTCCACAGTCGTCGAAGATCACGCATTGGCCCGGATCGTCACCGACGCTCCGCAGAACCGCTCCGTCGACGTCGTGCTGGGCTACGACCCCGACGAGGACCCGCAGGCAGTGTGCTTCGCGTTCCCCAGCGGCCGCGCCTGGAGCTTCCCGCGCGAACTGCTGGAAACCGGACTGCGCGCCCCCACACGCAAGGGCGACATCGAAGTCTGGCCCTGCGGCCGTGTCCAGACGGTGGTGGAGTTCCATACCCCGGATGGCGTAGCGGTCGTGCAGTTCGATTCGAAGGTGCTGATGCGCTTCCTGCGCCACACATACGCGATGGCCGCACCCGCCACCCAAGGGTGATGAGTACGGCCACCGAGTGCCGCGACGGACCCCGTCCCCACGGTGCCGTCGCGCCGCCGGGGACGTACGCCCCGGTGCAAGCACCGGCTCCACTGGAGCGGCTACACCGCGCCCCTTGGTTGGCGACGTCCCCGGAGCCAGATCGCTAGACGCGTACGAGCTCGCGCTCCTCGTCCGGGTCCTCGGGACTGCCGGCGAGTTCCTTGTGCAGCTTCTCGCCCTCGACGTCCACATTGGGCAGCGCCCGGTCCAGCCAGCGCGGCAGCCACCACGCCTTGTTGCCGAGCAGCGCGAGCACCGCGGGCACGATCGCCATCCGGACCACGAAAGCGTCGAAGAAGACCGCGATCGCGAGGCCGAAGCCGATCATCTTGATCATCTGGTCGCTGGAGCCGATGAAGCCGGAGAAGACCGCGATCATGATGACGGCCGCCGCCGTGACGACACGCGCCCCGTGATTGAAGCCGGTGACGATCGCCTCGCCGGGCCGCTGGCCGTGGACGAACGCCTCACGCATGCGCGTGACCAGGAAGACCTCGTAGTCCATGGCGAGACCGAAGACGACGCCCACCATGAAGATCGGCATCATCGACATGATCGGGCCGGTCTGTTCCACGCCGAGCAGCGAGCCGAGCCAGCCCCACTGGAAGACGGCGACGACCGCGCCGAGCGCCGCGACGACCGAGAGCAGGAAGCCGAGGGCCGCCTTCAGCGGGACCAGGACCGAGCGGAAGACCACCATCAGCAGCAGGAAGGCGAGTCCGACGACGAGCGCGAGATAGGGCAGCAGCGCGTCGTTCATCCTCTGCGAGAAGTCGATGTTCATCGCCGTCGCGCCGGTGACCAGCACGTCGTCGCCACTCCCGTCCCGGATCGAGTGGACGAGCTCCTCGGTCTCGGCGGAGGAGGGCCTGTCCTTCGGAATGACCGTGATCATTGACGTGTCGCCGGACTTGTTGAGGGTCGGCGGGGTGACGGCCACGACGCCGTCGAGGCCCTTGATGTCCTTGACCGTGCGGTCGGCCGCGCTCTTGTCGCCGTCGACGACGACCAGCAGCGGGCCGTTGAAACCGGGGCCGAAGCTGTCGGACAGCAGGTCGTACGCCTTGCGCTGCGTGGTGCTGACCGGCTGCGAGCCGTCGTCGGGCAGGCCCAGCTCCAGCGAGGATGCCGGTACGGCCATCGCGCCCAGGCCCACCACACCGGCGAGCAGCACGGTGACCGGGCGGCGCAGGACGAAGCGGGACCAGCGGGTGCCCATGTTCGGCTTGTCGCTCGTCTCCTTGCCCTTGCGGACCTTGCGGCCGAGCACCCGCTTGCCGGCGAAGCCGAGCAGCGCGGGTATCAGGGTGAGCGCGATCAGGACCGCGATCACGACCGTGCCGGCGGCCGCGAAGCCCATCTTGGTGAGCATCGGGATGTTGACGACGGCGAGGCCGACGAGCGCGATGACCACGGTCAGGCCCGCGAAGACGACCGCGGAACCCGCCGTGCCGACGGCCCGTCCCGCCGCGTCCTCACGTTCGCGGCCCTCGGCGAGCTCCGCGCGGTAGCGGGAGACGATGAAGAGCGCGTAGTCGATGCCGACCGCGAGGCCGATCATCGTCGCGAGCGTCGAGGTGGTGGAGCCCAGGTCGAGGACGTTCGCCAGCGCGGTGATCGTGGAGATCCCGATGCCGACGCCGATGATCGCGGTGAGGAGCGGAAGTCCGGCGGCGACCAGCGAGCCGAAGGTGATGACGAGGACGACCGCGGCGATGGAGACACCGATGATCTCGCCCGACCCGGTCTCCGGGGCGGCCTGCAGCGCGTCACCGCCGATCTCCACGGTCAGCCCGCTCTCGCGCGCCTGGGTGCCGGTCTCCTTCAGCGCCTCGCGGGTCTTGTCGCTGAGCTCCATCCCGCTGACCTTGTACGTGACCGATATGTAGGCCGTATCGCCGTCCTTGGAGACGGCCTTCGCGGCGAACGGGTCGGTGACGGAGGCGACCTGGCCGGAACCGGCCTTCAGCTCGGAGACCGCTTTGTTCACCACGGCCTTGTTGGCCGGTTCGGTCATCTTGCGGCCGTCGGGCGCCTTGAAGACGACCCGCGCGGTCGCGCCGTCGGGGCTGGCCCCGGGGAAGCGCTCCTCCAGCAGGTCGAAGGCCTTCTGCGCCTCCGTTCCCGGCATTGAGAAGGACGACGAGGAGGCAGTTGACGCGGAGGCCGCGCCGACCCCGGCGAGTACCAGCAGCGCCACCCACAGCAGGGCGACGAGGCGGCGGCGCAGGAAGGCGGACCGCCCGAGTTTGTAGAGGAACGTGGCCACGAGGGCGTACTCCCGTGTGTGAGGTGAACAGGGCATGGGGAGCCGGCCCGACGACGAGAGCGGCGCGCGTCAGGGTGCTGCTGGGTGGTGCGGGTCGCGCGGGGAGGTCGGTGCGTCAGACGCCGAGGGCGGGGAGGACCACGGCGTCGACATATTGCTTGAGGAAGGCCGGATCGGGAGTCCGGTCCTCGATCAGCTGCCGGCCGACGAAGGCGCCGATCAGCATGTGCGGGACGAAGTCGATCGCGCGATTGTCCACGCTGACCTCACCCCTTTCCACGGCCCGCCGCAGCAGCGTGTCGAGTCCGGTGATCTCGGGCTCGATCAGCAGCTCGCGCAGGGCGCGGTGGAGATCCGGGTTGCCATGAACGGCCTGGGCCAGACCCCGCATCAGCGCGGAGTCCTTCTCCATCTGACAGTCGTCGGTGCGCTCCAGCATGGCGTGGAAGTCGCCGCGCAGCGTGCCGGTGTCGATGTCGGCGACGCTCACCGGCTGGTTGTGCCGCAGCGCCTTGACGACCAGTTCCGGCTTGCTCCGCCACTGGCGGTAGAGCGTGGCTTTGCTGGACCGGGTACGGGCGGCGACGGCGTCCATCGTCAGGGCGTCGTAGCCGACTTCCCGCAGCAGGTCGAGCACGGCTTCGTACAGCTCTGCCTCGCGCTCGGGCGTGAGCCGGCTGCGCTGTGTCATGTCGACCTCCTTTCCCATCCGAACTGTCACATCCGGACTGTCCCGTCCGAACCGTCCCGTCCGAACGAAACGGTTTCGTACACCACGACCGTAGCCCAGACCGTCCGCGAAACGAAACCGTTTCGCTTGTGTCCTGGGTCACCACGCGAATTCACCCCGCCCCACAAGTTGCCCCACCCCCATGGCGCGGAAAGCATTGGGGGGTGAGTGACGACCTCGCGTATCTCCGTTTCCCGCATCTGCACGACGACTTGCTGTGCTTCGCCGCCGAGGACGATCTCTGGATCGCCCCTCTGGTACCGGCCGGGCACCGGCCCGGACGCGGCTGGCGCCTCACCGTCGACCGGACGCGGGTCGGCCATCCACGCTTCTCCCCCGACGGCAGCCAGATCGCATACACGACCTGGCGCAGCCTCGACCCGGAGATCCATCTGGCACCGGTCTCCGGCGGGCCCGCGCGACGGCTGAGCTACTGGGGCTCGACCGACACCCGGGTCTGCGGCTGGGACCCGGACGGCAACATCCTCGCCGTCTCCTCCCACGGCCAGCCCTTCTCGTACTTCTCCTGGGGCTACAAGGTGGCCACCGACGGCTCCCCCGGCAAGCGGCTGCCCTGGGGCCCGGCCTCCGACATCCAGGTCGCCGACATCGACGGTGAGCACCGCACACTGCTGCTCACCGGCAAACCGCCGCACGAACCTGCCGCGTGGAAGCGCTACCGGGGCGGGGCCACGGGACGGCTCTGGCTGCACGGGGAGCGGCTGCTCGCCGATCTGGAGGGGCATCTGGACTGCCCGATGTTCGTCTCGGGACGTATCGCGTTCCTCTCCGACCACGAGGGCGTGGGCAATCTCTACTCCTGTCTGCCCGACGGGACCGGTCTCCGGCGCCACAGCGACCATGACGCCTTCTATGCCAGGCACGCCTCGAGCGACGGTCGCAGGGTCGTCTACCAGTGCGCGGGCGACCTGTGGATCGTCGACGAGCTGACCGTGCCGGACGCCCGGCCGCGCAAGCTGGAGGTACGGCTCGGCGGACCGCGTGCCGGACGGCGGACCTACCAGGTCCCGGCCGCCAGCCACGTGGACTCGATCTCGGTGGACACGACGGGACGGGCGAGCGCCGTCACCGTGCGCGGCAGCCTGTACTGGCTCACGCACCGCGACGGACCCGCGCGGGCGATCACGGACACCGCGGGCGTACGGGTCCGGATGCCGGAGATGCTCGGCACCGGCGGCCAGGTCGCGTATGTCACGGACGCGGAGGGCGAGGACGCCGTCGAGATCGCGTACCTGCCGAGGGCGAGCGGCGACCGGGAGCCCCGGCGGCTGGCCGCCGGGAAACTGGGCCGCGTCCAGGAGATGGTGTCGGACCCGGACGGGGAGCGGCTCGCGATCGCCTCGCACGACGGGCGCCTGCTGCTGATCGACGCGGCCGAGGAGGCTGAGGGCGCCTCTCCGGCCGAAGGCTCTGGGGCAGGGGAAGTGACCGAACTGATCCGCTCCGCCAACGGACCGGTCCGCGATCTCGCCTTCTCGCCCGACGGGCACTGGCTGACCTGGTCCCAGCCGGGCATCGGCCGCTCGCTGCGGCAGATCAAGATGGCCCGGATCAAGGACCGCACGATCATCGACGTCACCAACGGCCGCTTCGAGGACGAGAATCCGGTCTTCACGCGGGACGGCCGCTATCTCGCCTTCCTCTCCTGGCGGGGCTTCGACCCGGTGTACGACGTGCACACCGGCGACCTGTCCTTCCCGCTGGGCTGCCGCCCCTATCTCGTACCGCTGTCGTCGGCGACTCCCTCGCCGTTCGCGCTGCTGCCGGACGGGCGGCCCGCGGCGGGCGGGCTCGATCCGCTGGACGAGGCGGGGGAAGGGGTCGCGGAAGGGACGGTGACGGTCGAGGTGGAGGGCCTTGAGAGCCGGGTGACCCCGTTCCCCGTGGCGGCCTCCAAGTACTCGGCTCTGCACCCCGTCAGCGGCGGCGGACTCGTCTGGCTGCGCTGGCCGATCTCCGGGGCGCTCGGCGAGACCTTCGCCAACCCGGCGGACCCCTCGCACCGCCCCACGCTGGAGCACTTCGACATCACCAAGGCCCGCAAGACCGAACTGGTCGGCGATCTCGACTGGTTCGCGGTCAGCGGCGACGGCAGCCGACTGGTCGTCATGGACGACGGGGAACTGCGCGCGGTCCCGGCGACCGAGTCCGGCGACAGCGACTCGACTGTCTACCTGGACCTGCGCCGGATCATGCACGAGGTGGATCCGGCGTCCCAGTGGCGCCAGGCGTACGGGGAGGCGGGCCGTATCGTCCGCGCGTTCTTCTGGGAGCCGGGGATGTGCGGCATCGACTGGGACGCGGTGCTCGACCAGTACCGCCCGCTGGTCGAACGGGTCGCGTCGCCGGACGAGTTCGCGGACCTGCTGCGCGAGGTGATGGGCGAGCTGGGCACCTCGCACGCGTACGTGACGGCCGCGCGGCGCAACGAAGGGCCGCCGCACTACCAGCGGGCGATGGGGCTGCTGGGCGCGAACCTGGTCTGCCGGGACGGCAGTTGGGTGGTCAAACGGATCCTCCCCGGCGACTCCTCGGACTCCAAGGCCCGCTCGCCCCTGGCCGGTACGGGCATCCGCGAAGGCGCGGTCCTCACCCATGTCGACGGACGCCCGGTCGATCCGGTGACGGGCCCCTACCCGATGCTCTCGGCGGCGGGCGGCACGACGGTCGAGCTGACCTTCCGTCCCCCGGAGGGCGAGGGTCCCGCGCGGCGGGTGGCGATCGTCCCGCTGGTGGACGAGCGGCCGCTGCGGTACCAGGACTGGGTGGCCAAACGCCGCGAGGTGGTCCTGGAGTTGAGCGGCGGGAAATGCGGCTACCTCCACATCCCGGACATGGGCGGCTCGGGCTGGGCGCAGTTCAACCGCGATCTGCGCAGGGAGATGTCACGCCCGGCACTGATCGTCGACGTACGGGGCAACGCGGGCGGCCACATCAGCGAGCTGGTGGTGGAGAGCCTGACCCGGAAGATCATCGGCTGGGACCTGACACGGAACGCCCAGCCCGTCTCGTACGCCTCGAACGCGCCACGCGGTCCGGTGGTCGCGCTGGCGGACGAGGCGACGTCGTCGGACGGCGACATGATCACGGCGGCGTTCAAACTGCTGGGCCTGGGCCCGGTGGTGGGCAGCCGGACCTGGGGCGGAGTGGTGGGCATGACGGGCCGCCACCGGCTCGGCGACGGCACGGTGATCACGGTCCCGATGAACGCGGCCTGGTTCGACGCGTACGGCTGGGGAATCGAGAACCACGGCGTCGACCCGGACCTGGATGCCCTGCGCACCCCTCTGGACTGGGCGGAGGGCCGCCACGTCCAGCTGGACGACGCGATCCAACTGGCCTTGGACCTGCTGAAGACCCACCCGGCGGCGATGCCCCCGGACTACTCCGACGCCCCGGACCTGCGCAGGCCGAAGCTTCCGCCGCGGGGGGCTTGAGAGGCGCGGGCTTGAGGGGCGCCACCGGCTCACCTACGCAGTCGCCGGTCCAGCGCCATCGACAGTTCCGCCTCGACCACGCTCTTCGCCAGCGGGCGCAGTCTCTCCACCTCGCCCTCCGGCGTATGGGCGCTCAGCACCTCGACGAACAGGTCCGCCAGCGCGTCCGCGTGGGAGCGGACCCGGCGGGCCGCGTCCAGGACCGCCGCGAGCGGAACTCCCTCGCGCACCAGCGCTGCCGAGACATCCAGCAGACGGCGGCTGATGTGGACGACCGCGTCGCCGTCGGTCGCCAGATAGCCGAGGTCCAGCGCGGCGGCCAGGTTCTCGGGAGTGACCTCGCCCTCGAAGTAGTCGGCCAGTTCCTCCGGGCTGAGCCGGACCGGGGTCTCCTCGGTCGGCTCGCCCAGGCCGAGCACCTCGCCGACGTCCCGGCCGCTCTCGAACGCCGTGGCCAGGTCCGCGATGCCGTTCAGCGTGTGGCCGCGCTCCAGCAGCGCCGCGATCGTACGGAGCCTGGCGAGGTGGTGCTCGTCGTACCAGGCGATGCGGCCCTCGCGGCGGGGCGGCTGTATCAGCCCCCGTTCGCGGTAGAAGCGCAACGTGCGCACCGTGATGCCGGCCTCCTTGGCCAGCTCCTCCATGCGGTACTCGCGTACGTCAGCCACAGGGGAAGCCTATGTTGTACCGCCGGTAACTTGTCGGGTCCCACCCCTACCGCGAGATATGCCGCTGCCTTACCCTCCCAACTGTGCCAGTGATTGCTGGCAGGGTGGTGACCTTCAGCGGGAGGCGGCGGCATGGGCCAGCGCGAGCACGTACGGGTGGCGGTGATCGGATCCGGATTCGGTGGCCTGGGGGCCGCGGTCCGGCTGCGCCGCGAAGGGATCACCGACTTCGTCGTCCTGGAACGGGCGGGCTCGGTCGGCGGGACCTGGCGCGACAACAGCTATCCCGGGTGCGCCTGCGACGTGCCCTCGCACCTCTACTCCTTCTCCTTCGCGCCCAACCCCGACTGGCCGCGCACCTTCTCCGGGCAGGAGCACATCCGCGCGTACCTGGAGCGTGTCGCCGACACCTTCCGGCTGCGCTCCCACATCCGCCTCGACCACGAGGTGCTGATGATGCGCTGGGACGGCGACGAGCTGCGCTGGGAGATCGAGACCTCCAAGGGGACGATGACCGCCGACGTGGTCGTCTCGGCGACCGGGCCGCTCTCCGACCCGAAGACGCCCGAGATTCCGGGTCTGGCCGACTTCCCCGGCAAGGTCTTCCACTCCTCCCGCTGGGACCACGACTACGACCTGCGCGGCAAGCGCGTCGCGATGATCGGGACCGGGGCGTCCGCGATCCAGATCGTGCCCGCGATCCAGCCGCAGGCCGCGAAACTGACGCTGTTCCAGCGGACGCCGCCGTGGGTGCTGCCGCGGATGGACCGGAAGATCACCGGGGCCGAGCGCTGGCTGCACCGGCAGCTGCCCTTCACCGGGAGCGCGCGCCGCGGGCTGCTGTGGGGAATCAGGGAGCTGCAGGTCAGCGCCTTCACCAAGCGGCCGAACGAGCTCGGGCTCATCGAGTCGCTCGCCAAGGCCAATATCGCCAAGTCCATCAAGGACCCTGCGCTGCGGGCCCGGTTGACGCCCTCGTACCGCATCGGCTGCAAGCGGATCCTGCTGTCGAGCGACTACTACCCGGCGCTCGCGCAGCCCAACGTGGACGTCGTCGCCTCGGGGCTGAGCGAGGTACGCGGATCGACGGTTGTCGCGGCCGACGATACGGAGACAGAGGTCGACGCGATCATCTTCGGTACGGGATTCCATGTGACCGACCTGCCGATCGCCGAGCGGGTGGTCGGCGCCGACGGGATCACGCTGGCCGAGTCCTGGAAGGACGGGATGCAGTCGCTGCGCGGCGCCACCGCCGCCGGTTTCCCCAACTGGATGACGATCATCGGCGCCAACACGGGCCTCGGGAACTCCTCGATGATCCTGATGATCGAGTCGCAGCTCAACTACATGGCCGACTACATGCGCCAGCTCACGGTGCTCGGCGGGCGCGCGGCGCTGGCGGCCCGGCCGTCCGCGGTGGGCGCGTGGAACCGGCGGGTGCAGGAGCGGATGGAGCGGACGGTGTGGAAGTCCGGCGGCTGCAACAGCTGGTACCTGGACGCGAACGGACGTAACACCACGCTGTGGCCGGGGACGACGGGCGAGTTCCGGCGGGAGACGCGGCGAGTGGATCTGACGGAGTACGAGGTCGTACGGGTGCTCGCCAAGTCCGCCGCGGCCGCCGAATCCGTGGACGTCGCGTCATGAGCCGGGCCGTCATGAGCCGGACACTGACCGCCGTCTCCGCGGACGGATCGCCGGTCCATGTCGAGGTACACGGCCCCGAAGCTGCGCCCGCCGTCGTGCTGGCGCACGGCTGGACCTGCTCGACGGAGTTCTGGGCCGCCCAGATACGGGAGTTGGCCACCGATCACCGCGTCGTCGTCTACGACCAGCGCGGTCACGGGCGCACCACGGCCGCCGGCGCCGGTACCGGCGTACTCGCCGACGACCTGGTGGCCGTGCTCGGGGCGGTACTGGCTCCGGGCGAGAAGGCCGTGCTCGCCGGGCACTCCATGGGCGGGATGACACTCATGGCCGCGTCCGGGCGGGCCGCCTTCGCCGAGCACGCGGCCGCGGTACTGCTGTGCAGCACGGGCAGTTCGCGGCTGATCGACGAGTCGCTGGTGCTGCCGATGCGCGCCGGACGGCTGCGGAGCCGGATCACCCGTGCGGTGCTCGGGTCACGGGCGCCGCTCGGGCCGGTGACGCCGGTCTCCAAACGGATCCTCAAGTACGCGACGATGGGCCCCGGTTCGGCGCCGGAACGGGTCGCGGAGTGCGCCCGTATCGTGCACGCCTGCCCGAGGGCGTCCCGGGTGGCCTGGGCACGTGTGCTCGCGGAAGTCGATCTCGACACGGGGGTACGGGAGTTGAGGGTGCCCACGATCGTGGTGGCGGGCACGGCCGACCGGCTCACGCCCCTGGTGCACGCCCGGCGAATCGCCGACGCCCTGCCCCGGTGCCTGGAGCTCGTGGAGCTCGCCGGGATGGGCCATATGACACCGGTGGAGGCCCCCGAGGCAGTCACCGCGAAGATCCGCGAACTGGCGGACACGTATCTGAACGCGAAGGAGGAGGCCGCATGAGCAGGACCAGCCTGGAGGGACAGGTCGCGGTCGTCACCGGCGCGGCACGAGGCGTGGGCGAGCTGCTGGCCCGCAAACTGTCGGCGCGCGGCGCGAAGGTGGCGCTCGTGGGCCTGGAGCCCGACGAGCTGAAGAAGGTCTCGGAGCGGCTGCACACCGAGAGCGACCACTGGTACGCGGACGTCACCGACCACGAGGCGATGGCGCGGGTCGCACAGGAGGTCAAGGAGCGCTTCGGCAAGGTCGACATCGTCGTCGCGAACGCGGGCGTCGCGTCGGGCGGTCCCTTCATGGACTCGGATCCGGTGTCGTGGCGCCGGGTGATCGAGGTCAACCTGATCGGCAGCGCGGTGACCGGGCGGGCGTTCCTGCCGGTCCTGGTGGAGAGCCGGGGGTACTTCCTGCAGATCGCGTCGCTGGCCGCGATCACCCCGGCGCCGATGATGACGGCGTACTGCGCGTCCAAGTCGGGCGTCGAAGCCTTCGCGCACAGCCTGCGGGCGGAGGTCGGCTACCGGGGCGTGGGGGTCGGTGTCGGCTACCTGTCCTGGACCGATACGGATCTGGTGCGGGGCGCGGACCAGGACGACGTGATGCGGGAGCTGCGGCAGCGGCTGCCGTGGCCGTCGAACAAGACGTATCCCCTCGGCCCGGCGGTGGACCGCCTCGTGGCCGGGATCGAACGGCGGTCCTCGCATGTGTACGGGCAGTGGTGGCTGCGCGGGATGCAGTCGGTGCGGGGGTATCTGCCGTCGCTCATCGGGATCGTGGGACAGCGGGAGATGCGGCGTTTCGCGCCGCGACTCGAGGGGGTCCCGAAGGGGCTTGTCGGGGCGGGCGGCGCGGCGGACGAGGCGGCGCGCACGGAGCGTAATTGATCAAAATGCGCGGTATGTCGGCGCATGCCAGTCTGGTCGAGGCCCACATCCCCACACCCCGCTAGGAGTGAAACACATGGGCATCAGGGACCAGTTCGCGTACAAGGCTCAGCAGCTCAAGGAGCGGGCGGAGCAGGCGGAGCAGGCCGGGAGCGGCGCGCGGGACGAGGCGCCGGAGCGGGCTTCGAAGGCGCGGAAGCCGGGCCGTGAGCAGAACAAGTCCGATGACGAAGCCATGCTGGAAGCGCAGGACAGGTTCAACCTGGACTACGACGCCTGACGCTGCGCTGTGCGAGGGCGGAGACGAGGCGCACCCGGGACGCCGGGTGCGCCTTTCGCGCGTGGGGCTTCACTTGAGGTCGTAGACCGCCGTCACCGGCGCATGGTCGCTCCACCGCTCCCCGTGCGTCGCGGCCCGCTCCACCCACGCCTTCACCGCGCGCCGCGCCAGACCCGCCGTCGCGACCTGGTAGTCGATGCGCCATCCGCTGTCGTTGTCGAAAGCCCGCCCGCGGTACGACCACCACGAGTACGGCCCCTCCGCCTCCGGGTGCAGCGCCCGCATCACATCCACGTACTCCTCGAAGACCTGGCCGAGCCACTCCCGCTCCTCGGGCAGGAAGCCGGAGTTCTTCCTGTTGCCCTTCCAGTTCTTGAGGTCCGCCTCGCGGTGCGCGATGTTCCAGTCGCCGCACACCACCACCTCGCGCCCGTCCGCCGCGGACTTCGCCTTGAGCTCGCGCAGATACGGCAGGAACTCGCCCATGAACCGCATCTTCTCGTCCTGCTTGTCCGTGCCCACGTCGCCCGACGGCAGATACAGGCTCGCGACCGTGACACCGGGCAGGTCCGCCTCGACGTACCGCCCGCTCGCGTCGAACTCGCTCGACCCGAAGCCGATCCGCACCCGGTCGGGTTCGCGCCGCGTGTAGAGGGAGACGCCCGCGCGGCCCTTCGCCAGGGCGGGGGCGTGCACCGTGTGCCAGCCGTCGGGCTCGCGGACCTCGTCCGGGAGCTGGTGCGCCTCGGCCCGTACCTCCTGGAGGCAGATGACGTCGGCGGCGGTGCCGGCCAGCCACGGAACAAAGCCCTTCTTGGCGGCGGCGCGCAGCCCGTTCACATTCACGCTAGTCACGGTGAGCATCCCGGCACCCTACCGAGCGACCACCGCGGCATCCCGGTGTGGCCTACACGTACGCTCGTGGGCATGGATGTGAGACCCATGCCCTTCGACCACCCCGATGCCGTCAAGCTCAATGACCAGGTGCAGCTCGAATACGCCGAGCGCTACAGCGACGACGGCGATGTCACGCCGCTCGACGCGTCGATGTTCGAGCCGCCGAACGGTCTCTACCTCCTCGTGTACGACGACGGTCACCCGGTCGCCTCCGGCGGCTGGCGTTCGCACGAGGAGAACGACGAGGGCTACAGCGACGGAGACGCCGAGCTCAAGCGCATGTACGTGATACGCGAGGCGCGCGGCCAGGGTCTCGCCCGTCGCATCCTCGCGGCCCTGGAGGACGACGCCCGCGCGGCCGGCCGGACCCGGATGGTTCTGGAGACCGGCGCGAAGCAGCCCGAGGCGATCGCCCTCTACCTGTCCAGCGGTTATGAGCTCTGTGCGCGGAAATTCGGCCACTACCGCGAGTTCGAGGACAGCCGCTGCTTCGCCAAGCTCTTGTCGCGCCCCTGACATAACCAAGATTCCCGTGGCACTCTGCCTCACGCACGTGCAAGCCGATCCGCACCGCCTCATCCCCCACCCTGCCCGCGCGACACCACGCGCGGGCACGGCAGAAGGAGACATGCGTGAGACGCCATCGCACCGCCGCAGGAATCCTGTTGGCCGTCGGCACCCTGCTCGCCGGCGCACTGTCGGCCACCGCCGCAAGCGCCGCCCCGGCCCCCTCCCCCACCCCGACGGTCTTCAAGCAGCAGCACACGAAGGGCTACTGGACCGCTGAACGGATGCGCAGCGCCACCCCGCTCGATGTGCTCCGGGTCACCCCCGGCTCCGTCAAGGCACCGAAGCCGGGCGGCAAGGAGACGCTCGTCGCCCCGACCGCGGCATCCTCAACTGCCGTAGGGCCCATGGCCTTTCCACAGGCGGGCGGCCCCTGGACGGGCGGCGGCGCGGTGGTCAAAACCTCCGGCCGGGTGTTCTTCACCTTCCAGGGACGTACGGCCTCCTGCTCCGGCGACTCGGTCACCAGCCAGAACAGCAGCACGGTGATCACCGCGGGCCATTGCGTGAAGTACCAGGGCAGCTGGCACACCAACTGGGTCTTCGTGCCCGGCTACAACAACGGCCAGGCCCCGTACGGGCAGTGGTCCGCCACCAAGACCTTCTCGACCACCCAGTGGGTGGCGAGTGAGGACATCAACTACGACGTCGGCGCCGCGGTCGTCGCCCCGCTCGGCGGCAAGACGCTCGCCGCGACCGTCGGCGGGCAGGGCCTGAGCTTCAACGGCGGCTACAACAAGCCGATGTACGCCTTCGGCTTCCCCGCGGCCTCTCCGTACGACGGCACCAAGCTCATCTACTGCAGCGGGAACTCCTCCAAGGACTTCCTCTTCTCCCAGGACCACAGCCTGGGCTGCAACATGACGGGCGGCTCCAGCGGTGGCCCCTGGTTCACCTCGTTCAGCGAGACCACCGGCACCGGTCTGCAGGCTTCGGTGAACAGCTTTGGCTACGTCTTCCTGCCGAACCGGATGTTCGGCCCGTACTTCGGCAATGACGCCAAGTCGGTGTACGACAAGGCGCAGGTCTCCTGATCGGACGGCCGGCGGGGGCGCTCAGCTCCCGCCGGTCCGGGCGCCCGCCGCGGCCGCCTGCTCCTCGTGTTCGCCCTCCGCGTCCACATGCGGCAGGATCCGGTCCAGCCACCGCGGCATCCACCACGCCGCCGGCCCGAGCAGCGTCATCACCGCCGGGACCAGGAGCAGCCGCACCACCGTCGCGTCGATCAGCACACTCACCGCGAGGCCCAGGCCCAGCATCTTCACCACGATGTTGTCGCTGATGAGGAAGGCGGCGAAGACGCTGACCATGATCAGCGCGGCGCAGGTGATGACCCGCGCGGTGATCTCCAGCGCGTGCGCGACGCTCGCCTTGGAGTCGCCCGTGCGCAGCCATGCCTCACGGACGCGGGAGAGCAGGAAGATCTCGTAGTCCATGCTCAGACCGAAGACGATCGCGAACATCATCATCGGCACATAGCTCTCGATCGGCACGTCCCCCGACACCCCCAGCGCCGGGCCGCCCCAGCCCCACTGGAAGACGGCGACCACGACTCCGTACGAGGCCGCGATGGAAAGGACGTTGAGCACGGCCGCCTTGACCGCGACCAGCACTCCGCGGAAGACGATCAGGATGATGATGAAGGCGAGGCCGACCACGACCAGGATGATCAGGGGCAGCCGCTCGGAGACGATGTCCAGGAAGTCGACCTGCGCGGCCGTCGTGCCCGTGACATAGCCCTTCGCGGCGGTGCCCGATACGGCGTCCGGCAGGGTGGTGTCCACCAGCCGGTTCACCAGCTGCGTGGTGTCCTCGTCCTGCGGCGCCTGCTTCGAGTACGCGGTCGCGACCAGGACATCGCCGTCCTGGGTCGGCTTCAGCGTAGTGATCACAGCGGCCCCCGGCACATTGGTGAGCGCCTTCTGGGCCTGCGAGGAGAGCGCCGCCCGGTCGGCCGACGGCACCGAGGTCTGGTCGATGACAAGGGTCAACGGGCCGTTGGATCCGGGCCCGAACGCGCTGGACATCAGATCGAAGGCACGCCGGTCCGTGAAGGACTTCGGGTCCGCGCCGTCCCCGATATGGCCGAGCTGGATGGAGAAGAGTGGAATGGCCAGCACGGCCAGGACCACCACCCCGCCGGTCAGGAACCACCACGGGCGGCGCTCGACACGCATCGCGTACCGGTGCCAGGTTCCGTGCGCCTCGGCGCCGGGCTCCGCGTCCGTCTCCGCGATCGGCTTTCGCACGTGGTACTTGTCGATCTGCCTGCCGACCAGCCCCAGCATCGCGGGCACCAGCGTGAGCGCGCCGATGACCGCCGTGACCACGGTGACGGCGGCGGCCACGCCGAGTTTGCCGATGAAACTGATCCCGGAGACCCAGAGGCCGCACAGGGCGATGATGACCGTGCAGCCGGAGACGAGCACCGCCCGGCCGCTGGTGGCCACCGCCCGGCCGGCTCCGCTCACCGGGTCGGCGCGATCGATGAGGTTCTGCCGGTGCCGGGTGATCAGGAACAGCGCGTAGTCGATGCCCACGCCGAGACCGATCATGGTGGCCAGCGTCGGCGAGACCGTGGCGAAGGTGAAGGCGGCGGCGATCAGCCCGAGGACGGCGAGCCCGCAGATCACGCTGATCAGCGCGGTCAGCAGCGGCAATCCGGCCGCGATCACACTGCCGAAGCCGATCAGCAGCACCACGATCGCCACCGCGAAACCGATCAGCTCACTGACCCGGTCGTCGGCCTCGGGACGGGCAAGCTCACCCAGTGCACCGCCGTACTCCACATCCACTCCGGCGGACCGCAGCGGCTGGACGGCCGTGTCCACCCCGTCGAGATACGAGTCCTCCAGGAGGGAGGGCTGCTTGTCGAAGGTGATGGTGATGTACGCGGTCTTGCCGTCCGAGGAGAGCGGGCCGACGTCCTGTCCGGACGGCTGCGCCGGTGGAGTGGATCCGGGGGGAGGCAGCGGATTCTGCACCGAGATCACATCCGGCAGCTTCTGCAGATTCGCGACCACCGTCGACACCTGCGAGCTGAGGTCGGTGAGCGGCTTGGCGGTGTCGTTCAGCACGATCTGGCTGCTGTAGCCGCCCGCGGACGGCTCGTGCTCCTTCAGTACGTCGAGCCCCTCCGTCGACTGCACGTCGGACAGCGAGAAGTTGTCGGAGTACTCGCCGCCATATGTGCGATGCAGCACCTGAAGACCGGCAAGGGCGACCAGCCAGATGACGATGACGATGACGCAGCGGCGGGCGCACCATTCACCGAGCCTGCGCAGCAGCCCTTTACGGGGCACGGGTTCGGGCGCACGGGAGGCCTGCGGGGGTGGCTCGACCATCGACATGCGTCTCTCCCGACAGGAACCGGAATCGGACATTCAGCATTAAAAGCCCGGCCGGTCGGAACGGCATGCGCAAAACGACGAAGTCCCGCCCGGTCGTGATGACCGGACGGGACTTCGTCAGTTGTTGTGGACCTGTGGGGATTTGAACCCCAGACCCCCTCGATGCGAACGAGGTGCGCTACCAGACTGCGCCACAGGCCCTTGCAACGAGTGAAACTCTAGCATCCCCCTCGGGGTGCTTGGAAATCCGTTCCCGCGCCGGAAACGCGCCGGTCACAGGCTCACTCGTTGGCGGCGCGGGGCCGGTCCTCGTCCGCGTACTGGTCGAACAGCGGGGTGCGGCCGCGCTCCCGCGAACGCCTGGGCTGCGGTGTACGCCGACCGCGCGACGGCTCTGCCGTCTCCGCGGGCGGCGCCGGGGTCGGCTCGGCCGTCGAGGAGCGGGCCGCGCTCCAGGTCTCCGGATCGCTGACGTCGACGCCGCTCGTGGCCCGCGGGGCCACCGGCGCGGTGACATACGTCGGCAGGGGGACCGGGACCGGCTCCCAGCTGTCGCCGCGGGCCGGACCGCGCTCGCGCTGCTGGTCGACCCACTCCGCGTGGTCCGTCTGCTCGACGAGCGCACGCCGGCCCGCCTCCTGCGGCGAGAGCGCGGCGGCGGACGCGGGCTCGGGGCCGGCTTCGGGCTCCTCGTCCGGCTCGGCGGCAGACGCAGCCGCGGCCTGGTGCCGGCGCGGACGGTTCTCACGCAGCCGCTGCGCCGCGGCCTCGGCCCGGCGCCGGTCCATGGTGAACACGAAGCGGCGCCGCTCCTGGTTGCGCAGATGCACGATGTATGCGCTCAGGAGGACGGCCGGGGCTGCCGGGGCCCACAGGAAGCCGAGCCCGCCGACCGCCGCGACGATCGCGCCGAGCGTGAAGGCGAGGAAGAGGACGACGGTCGTCCGTCTGCGGCGGGCCAGAACCCTGGTGCGGCGGGCGCGCTCGGCCGCGGAGCCGTTCGGGCGCGGACGCCGCGGGGCGGGGGCCGGGACCTTGGCCGCCTGCTCGGGCGCCTTGCGGGACGCCGGGACGTCCATCCGGGCTTCGGTACGGGCCGGGGGCGCGGCGAAGGCCCGGACGTCCACGGAACTCAAACGGTCCGTGGGGGCATCCGGGTCCACGTCGGGAACGGCCTGCTCCGCGTCGCGCTCCCGCAGCTCCCTGGCGTATCGGCGCTCCATCGCACCGCGTCCGGACAGCAGCCGGATGGCGGTGGAGAAGCGTTCCGTCGGACGGGCTTCGTTGAGCTCGTCCTGCCTGCGGAGCCACATCGGCACCAAGTAGGCGGCCCAGGCCCCGACGATGACTGCGTAGATGAGGCCGCTGCTGCTCACGCATCACACCGTAGAGGGGTTTACGCAAGGGCATCCGCCAATTGGCCCGGTGTGTCGCACGATCTGGCTGATATCACGGACTTTTTTTGCGATTGTTCAGATCACATCATGGTCGGCAGCGATCAATTTCGAACGTTTATTTTATTTCCCGTGGCCTTCCGGGCCGTGCCTGGTGCCAGCGGCGGAGCAGTCCTTCGGGCACCTCGTCGGCCGTCAGCGCGAACACCAGATGGTCCCGCCACGCACCGTCGATGTGGAGATACCGCGGGCGCAGCCCCTCTTCGCGGAATCCGAGTTTCTCCACCACCCGTCGGCTGGGGCCGTTCTCGGGCCGAATGCAGACTTCCATGCGGTGCAGTCCCACCGAACGGAAACAGTGGTCGACGGCGAGCGCGACAGCGGTCGGCATCACCCCGCGGCCGGCCACGTCCCGGTCCACCCAGTAGCCGACATGGCCCGAGCACATCGAGCCCCAGGTGATCCCGGCGACCGTCAACTGGCCCACCAGATGGCCCTGGTACTCGATGACGAAGGGCAGCATCCGCCCCGCGTTCGCCTCGGTGCGCAGATGACGGACCATCTGCCGGTAGGTGGGGCGCTGGGCGTGCGGGGCGCCGGGGGCGGGCGGCGGAATCGTCGCCTCCCAGGGCCTGAGCCAGTCGCGGTTGCGCCGGTTGACCTCGCGCCAGCTCCGCTGGTCACGCAGCTTTATGGGGCGGAGGACCACATCGCCGTCCGCCAGGATCACCGGCCACGAGAGGGCGTTCAGCTTGAGCTCCCGGCAGGTCTGGGGTGGTCCCCGCCGCGGATCTGGTCGACGGCGTGGATCAGCAGCGGCTCCAGTACGGCCATACCGTCACGTACCCCGCCGGTGGACCCCGGCAGGTTGACGATCAGGGTGTGACCGGCGACCCCGGCGAGCCCGCGGGACAGCGCCGCGGTGGGCACCTTCTCGCGTCCGTACGCGCGGATCGCCTCGGGGATGCCGGGGATCTCGTGGTCGAGAACACGGCGGGTGACCTCGGGAGTCTCGTCGGTCGGCGAGATGCCGGTGCCGCCGGTGGTGAGGATGACGTCGTACGCGGCGGCCACCCCCTCGCGCAGGGCCTGCTCGACCGGGTCACCGTCGGGGACGACCCGGGGGCCGTCGACCGCGAAGCCCAGTTTCGTCAGCCCCTCGGCGAGGACCGGGCCGCCCTTGTCCTCGTACACTCCGGCCGCGGCGCGGTTGGACGCGGTGACGACCAGGGCACGCCGGACCGCCCCCGATTCCGCCCCCGCTTCCGGGCCGTGGCTGTGGCTGTAGACCTCTCCGGCACGCGGGCTCATGGCCGGCTCCAGTCGCCGGACTTGCCGCCCGTCTTCTCCTCGACCCGGACATCGGTGATCACCGCGCCCTTGTCGACTGCCTTGACCATGTCGACGACGGTCAGCGCGGCGACCGAGACCGCCGTCAGCGCCTCCATCTCGACACCCGTACGGTCGGTCGTCTTCACCGTGGCGGTGATCTCCACCGCGTCGTCGGCGACCGACAGATCCAGCGTGACGCCGGAGACTGCCAGCGGATGGCAGAGCGGGATCAGATCGGGGGTGCGCTTGGCGCCCATGATGCCCGCGATACGGGCCGTGGCCAGGGCATCTCCCTTGGGGACGCCCTCACCCCGCAGCAGCTCCACCACCTGCGGTGAGACCAGAACCCGGCCACTGGCGCGGGCGGTGCGCGCGGTGACGTCCTTTCCGGAGACGTCGACCATACGGGCCGCCCCCGCCTCGTCGATGTGCGTCAGCCTGCCTTGCGTACTCATTTCGGTGCGGCGCTCCCGGTCAGGGCCCTGCGGGGCCTGTGTGGGCAGACACGGTACCGCCACCGTAGGCAGGTCAGCCGATGAGGACCACTTCCACATCCGCGCCGGGCTCCACCGACGTGTCCGCTTCCGGAACGACGATCAGGCAGTCGGCATGGGCGAGGGCCGCGATCAGATGGGAGCCGGAACCGCCGACCGGGGAGACCGTGCCCGACTCGGCGTCGTACCTGCCCCGCAGGAACTGCCGCTTGCCGTCGGGCGAGGTGAGCGCCTTGTCGGCCTTCAGTACGGCACGCGCCTTCGGGCGCTGCACGTCCTTGAGGCCCATCAGCGCCCGGATCGCGGGTCGTACGAACAGCTCGAAGGAGACGTACGAGGAGACGGGATTGCCCGGCAGCGCAAGCAGCGGGGTGTGCTCGGGACCGATCGAACCGAAGCCCTGCGGCTTGCCGGGCTGCATGGCGAGCTTGCGGAAGTCGACGCCGCTGCCCGGCACGTCCTCGTCGCCCACCGAGGAGAGTGCTTCCTTCACCACGTCGTACGCACCGACGCTCACGCCGCCCGTGGTGACCAGCAGATCGGCGCGGATCAGCTGATCCTCGATCGTGGCGCGCAGCGTCTCCGCGTCGTCGGTGACCGCGCCGACCCGGTAGGAGAGGGCGCCCGCGTCGCGTGCGGCGGCGCACAGGGCGAAGCTGTTCGAGTCGTAGATCTGGCCCTCGCCCAACTTCTCACCCGGCTGGACCAGTTCGCTGCCGGTGGAGAGCACGACCACGCGCGGGCGGGGCCGCACCCGCACGGTGCCGCGGCCGATCGCGGCGAGCAGGCCGATCTGCGGCGGACCCAGGACGGTGCCCGCCTCCAGAGCCAGATCACCCGCCTGGACGTCGCTGCCGCGCGAGCGGACATGGGCACCGGCCTCGGCCGGACGGTGGACACGGACCTCACCGCTCGCGCCCTCGGGGGCCTCCCCCGCCGGGCGCATCGTGGTGGCCGCTCCCCCGCCCGTACCGCCGTCGGTCCATTCGACCGGGACGACCGTCTCGGCGCCGGGCGGCAGCGGGGCACCGGTCATGATCCGGGCGGCCTCGCCGGGCCCGACGGTGGGCAGTGGGCCGCCGCCTGCCGCCACATCGCCGATCACCGTGAGGACCGCGGGGAACTCCTCGCTCGCGCCCGCGACATCGGCGGTGCGGACCGCGTAGCCGTCCATGGAGCTGTTGTCGAAGGGCGGCAGCGCGACCGGCACGGTGACGTCCTCCACCAGGACGCAGCCCTGGGCGTCCGGCAGCTGAAGCTCGATCGGGTCGAGCGGCCGGATCGCGCCGAGGATGTCCTCCAGGTGGTCGTCCACCGACCAGATCGTGCTGCTCACGGTGTTACATCTCCTCGGTCACATAACTGCGAAGCCAGGTCCGGAACTCCGGGCCCAGGTCTTCACGTTCGCACGCGAGTCGGACAATCGCGCGCAGATAGTCACCGCGATCGCCGGTGTCGTAGCGGCGGCCCTTGAAGATCACGCCGTGCACCGGGCCGCCGACCTTCTCGTCCTCGACGAGCTTCTCCAGGGCGTCGGTGAGCTGGATCTCGTTGCCGCGGCCCGGCTCGGTCTCCCGGAGTATGCCGAAGACGGCGGGGTCGAGGACATAGCGGCCGATGATGGCGAGATTGCTCGGCGCCTCGGACGCGGCGGGCTTCTCGACCAGCTCGGTGACCTTGACGACGTCACCCTCGGCGGTCGGCTCGACGGCCGCGCAGCCGTACATGTGGATCATCGCGGGGTCGACCTCCATCAGCGCGATGACGCTGCCGCCCTCACGCTCCTGGATCTCGACCATGCGAGCGAGCAGCGGATCGCGCGGGTCGATCAGGTCGTCGCCGAGGAGGACCGCGAAGGGCTGGTCGCCGACATGCGGTTCGGCGCACAGGACGGCGTGGCCGAGGCCGCGCGGATCGCCCTGGCGGACATAGTGCATGGTGGCGAGGTCGCTCGACTCCTGGACCTTGGCGAGCCGGCCGGCGTCGCCCTTGCTCTTGAGCGCCTCCTCCAGCTCGTAATTACGGTCGAAGTGGTCCTCGAGCGGGCGCTTGTTGCGGCCCGTGATCATGAGCACGTCGGAGAGACCGGCCGAGACCGCCTCCTCGACGACGTACTGGATCGCAGGCTTGTCGACGACAGGCAGCATCTCTTTGGGAGTGGCCTTCGTGGCAGGCAGGAACCGGGTGCCGAGGCCTGCGGCTGGGATGACAGCCTTGCTGATCCTGGGGTGCGACTGAGTCATGAGGATCACCCTATCCGGTGACTATGGGCTGAAGATGAGCCTCCGGTTAACTTCCTTCTCATAAAGGCGTATACGAGAGGTTTGTGAAGTGCCGATGAGCGGTGACTTGTCCGGAAAGAGTGCGGTAAGGCGTGAACTCCTGGACGCCCGGAGCCTTCTGTCCAGTGAGGACGTCGAGCGGGCCGCCGCGGTTCTCGCGCGACTGGCCCTGGATCTCCCGGAATTGGCCGAAGCACATACCGTCGCCGCATATGTCTCCGTCGGGCGCGAGCCCGGCACGCGCACGCTGCTCGACGCGCTGCGCGCGCGGGGCGTACGCGTCCTGCTCCCGGTCCTCAGGGCGGACAACGATCTGGACTGGGGAGTGTACGAGGGCGCGGAGCATCTGGTGCGCGCGGGGCGCGGACTGCTGGAGCCGGACGGGGAGCGGCTCGGCGTGGACGCCGTGCTCGACGCGGATGCCGTGCTCCTTCCCGGGCTCGCGGTGGACGCCCGCGGTATGCGGCTCGGCCGCGGCGGCGGCTCGTACGACCGGGTCCTCGCCCGGCTCTCGGCAGCCGGCGCCGACCCGGCGCTGGTGGTACTGCTGTACGCGAACGAGGTGGTCGCACGGGTCCCTGAGGAGCCGCACGACCACCCCGTGCACGCGGTGGTCACACCCGAGGCCGTCATCCGCTTCAAGGACCGGGACGTCAAGCGCCCCGGTCAGTGAGCGTCAGGGAGTGAGCTTGAGGGTGTCGACGGTCCTGGCCTGGACCGCCTCCGCGCCGTAGGCCCAGTCGAGGAGCTCGCCGTCGGCCCACTTGTCGGTCTGGTCGGTGTAGTGCGCGCTGTACGCGTGTCCGGACGCGCCGGTCAGATTGATCCAGCGGGACTTGTCCCAGTCGCCGACGTTGACGACCATCCGCATCGAGGGCACCCAGATCACGCTGTAGTCGCCCGCCGCGTTCCAGCCGGTGGCGTTGACCGCCCCCTCGCCGCCGCTCAGATTCCACGGACCGCGGTTGAGCACGAACTGCAGGAAGCCGGGACCCTCGGTGCCGAGTGTCTGGTTCTTCAGCGTCAGCTGGTGCAGCCTGCCCCAGCTCCAGCTGGTGGCGTCCTTGCCGAGCTCGGCAGTCAGCTCCCAGCGGGCGTCCTCCATGGCCCGGGCCAGCAGCTGGTCACGGGTGACGGTGGCGGCGTCCGTACGGCTGGCCGGGGAGTGCCACCACTCGTTCTTCTCGTCCTTGAGGATCCTGCGCACGACCTCGAACCAGCGGTCGCCGCCGTCCGGCTGCGCCGAATCGGTGTCGCGCTGGCCGCACTCGCGCACCCGCTTGGTGAGCTCGTCGTCCGGGGCCGTGCTGTCGGCGGGGCGGACATTGAGGCACTCGTCCTCGACCCGCAGCTCCTTGGGCAGCTTGTTGCCGAAGGCGAGCTTGAGGACATTGCGCCAGACCACGTTGAAGTACGCGGCGGCACCGGAGTCCGGGTCCTGGGTGTAGCGCCAGCCCTCCAGCAGCTTCTGCGCCTCACGGACGTAAGGGTCCGAGATGTCGATCTTCAGCAGGTAGGGGGTCAGCAGCTTGGCGATCTCGCTGCTGTTGTCCATCTGCATGGTGCGCATGTCTTCGGTCGAGATCTTCCCGCCGCCCTGGATCTTCAACTCGATGAGGTCGTTGATCCGCTGGCTGCGGGTGCCGTAGCCGTAGTCCTTGGTGATCAGATGCGGATACTTCTTCGCGTCGGTCACGGCCTGGTTTGCGGCGACGATGTAGCCGCGCTCCGGGTCCAGTTCGTACGGCAGCTCGTCGAAGGGGATGTAGCCCTTCCACTTGTACTTGGGGTTCCAGCCGGGCGCGGGCGTCGTGCCGTCGCCCTCCGCGCGGACCGGGATCTTGCCCGGCGCCTGGTAGCCGATTTGGCCCTTGGCGTCGGCGTAGACGAGGTTCTGCGAGGGGACCTCGAAGTTCTTGGCCGCCGCGCGGAAGGTGGCGAAGTCCTTGGCGCGGTTGAGCGCGAAGACTGCGTCCATGGACCTGCCGGCCTGCAGGGCGGTCCACTGCAGCGCCACCCCGTAGCCTGCACCGCGGTCCGGGGCGGAGTTGGAGACGGGGGCCTTCTGGCCGACGTTCTCCAGCTCGTCGCTGCGGTCGGAGACCAGCGGGCCGTGCTCGGTGGAGCGGACCGTGATCTTCCTGTCGGAGCCGCCCGCGACCTTGATGACCTCCTCGCGGGTGGTCAGCCGCCTCTCCTCGCTGCCCACCTGGTAGCTGTCGCCGGTGAGCTTCTCCAGGTAGAGGTCGGTGACGTCCGCGCCGAGGTTGGTGAAGCCCCAGGCGATGTCCTGGTTGTGACCGATGATCACGCCCGGCATGCCCGAGAAGGTGTAGCCGGCGACGTCGTACTGGCAGGAGGCCGAGACGCTGCGGCAGTGCAGGCCCATCTGGTACCAGAGGGAGGGCAGCTGCGGCGCGAGGTGCGGGTCGTTGGCCAGCATCGGCTTGTTGGTCGTCGTGTACCGGCCGGAGACGACCCAGGAGTTGGAGCCGATGCCGTTGCCGCTGGGACCCAGCAGGGCCGGGATCGTGTCCAGGGTCTCGGAGAGCGCGGCCAGCTGGGAGTTGAGGCCCTGCGCGGCGCCCTGCGCGCTGTTGCTGTTGCCGCCGCGGCTGCTGCCGCTGTTGCCCGAAATGTCCGACGGCTTGGCATCCGGGTCGAACTTGCCGGTGACGGGATTGACCCCGCCCTCGGCGACGATCGGCTTGTTCCTGTCGTACGGATAGGCCGGATACAGATCCTTGATCTGCTTCTCGCTCAGCCTGCTGGTCAGCAGCGAGCGGTCGATCTCCTCCTGCATGTTGCCGCGCAGGTCCCAGGCCATCGCCTTGAGCCAGGCCACCGAGTCGACGGGCGTCCACTTCTCGGGCTTGTAGTCGTTCTCGAACTCCAGCGCCGCGTACTCGACGGAAAGGTCCCTGCCTTCGCGACCCTTGAGATAGGCGTTGACGCCGTCCGCGTATGCCTGGAGGTACTTCTTGGTGGCCGGCGAGAGCTTGGTGTCGTACTCCTGCTGCGCCACCCGGCGCCAGCCGAGCGTGCGCAGAAAGGAATCGGTCTCGACCTGGCCGGAACCGAACATCTCGGAGAGCCGGCCGGCCGTCATATGACGGCGTACGTCCATCTCCCAGAAGCGGTCCTGCGCCTGGACGAACCCCTGGGCGCGGAACAGGTCTTCGTCGCTGTCCGCGTAGATCTGCGGGATTCCGTAGTTGTCGCGCTTGACCTCGACCTGGCCCTTGAGCCCTTCGAGCTTGATGGTCCCCGTGGTCTGCGGGAACGAGGCGCGCACCGTACTGATGCTCCACCACGTGCCGTATCCGACACCCGCGACAAGCGCCAGCACCAGGACGATCACGAGCAGGCGGGCGCGTCGCCCCTTCTTCTTCTTGGGGGAAGAGGCGGTTGTGTTGGCGGGCATCGCTGTCCTTCGAGGCGCAGTCTGGTCCTGGAGTGCTGGAGCAACCATAGGCGCAGCGTCCGACGTGCCCGGACGCGGTATCCGAAAGGCAGCACCCGGCCCCCGAACAAACGATCTCCCAAGTAAAGGAAACGTTAAAGATTAGGTAAGGTAACGAAGTGTCGCCCGCCGGTGGAACGATCCGGCATGTACGCGCGAGGGGAAGGATCGGCCACTGACTGTCCACCAGCTCAACGAACTCCTGCTCATCTGCTCGCTGGTCCTGCTCATCGCCGTGGCGGCGGTCCGCATCTCCTCCCGCAGCGGGCTCCCCAGCCTGCTCCTGTATCTCGGGATCGGGATCGCCATCGGGCAGGACGGCATCTTCGACGTCAAGTTCGACGACGCCCGACTGACGCAGGTGATCGGCTATGCCGCGCTTGTGGTGATCCTGGCCGAGGGTGGCCTGGGCACCAAGTGGAAGGAGATCAAACCCGCGTTGCCCGCGGCGGTCGTGCTGTCGACCGTCGGCGTCGCGGTGAGCGTGGGCGTCACAGCCGCGGGAGCGCACTATCTGGTCGGGCTCGACTGGCGGCAGGCGCTGATCATCGGTGCGGTCGTGTCATCGACTGATGCGGCGGCTGTCTTCTCCGTACTGCGCAAGGTGCCGTTGCCGTCCCGGGTAACCGGTGTGCTGGAGGCCGAGTCGGGCTTCAACGACGCCCCTGTGGTCATCCTGGTGGTGGCCTTCTCCACGGCCGGACCGATCGACGACTGGTATGTCCTGGTCGGCAAGATCGCGCTGGAGCTGGCGATCGGCGCGAGCATCGGACTTGCGGCGGGCTGGCTGGGCGCCTTCGGGCTGCGGCATGTGGCGCTGCCCGCGTCGGGTCTCTACCCGATCGCCGTGATGGCGATCGCGGTGGTGGCGTACGCCGCCGGCGCCATGGCACACGGCAGTGGCTTCCTCGCCGTCTATCTCGCCGCCGTGGTGCTCGGGAACTCCCGGCTGCCGCACGCGCCCGCGAACCGCGGTTTCGCGGAGGGCCTCGGCTGGATCGCCCAGATCGGCATGTTCGTCCTGCTCGGCCTGCTGGTGACCCCGCACGAACTGACCGAGGACTTCTGGACCGCGGTGGTCGTGGGCCTCGTGCTGACCATGATCGCGCGGCCGCTGGAGGTCTTCGTCAGCCTGCTGCCCTTCCGTATTCCATGGCGCGAGCAGGTCCTGATGTCCTGGGCGGGGCTGCGCGGAGCCGTGCCGATTATTCTCGCGACCATCCCGACGGTGGCCGGCATCGAAGGCAGCGAACGGATCTTCAACATCGTCTTCGTCCTGGTCGTCGTCTACACCCTGGTCCAGGGACCGACGCTGCCGTGGCTGGCGCAGGCGCTGGGTCTCGGCCGCTCGGACGACGCCTCCGACCTGGGCATCGAGTCCGCACCCCTGGAGCGGCTGCGCGGGCATCTGCTGTCCGTGGCCATCCCGGAGGAGTCGCGCATGCACGGCGTGGAGGTCGCGGAGCTGCGGCTGCCCGCCGGGGCGGCGGTCACCCTGGTCGTACGGGACGGGAAGAGCTTCGTACCGCTGCCGTCCACCGTGCTGCGGCGGGGCGACGAGCTGCTGGTGGTGGCGACCGATCCGGTACGGGACGCGGCCGAGCGGCGGCTGCGGGCGGTCGGACAGGGCGGAAAACTGGCCGACTGGCTGGGGACGGGCGGAAACACCGAGGGAAGACCCGGTTAATCGCAGGCGGACCTTCGAGAATGTGAGCCATTTCCCAGGAACGATCCCGAGATCCCCTGTACGATGAAGGCACACTGATCGACCAACTCTGCCTGACGCAGAGCTGGCGCGACCGTATGGCGGCCGCGGAGCCCTCGCAGCGGCCCCGGTATCTACCGCAGTTCAGCGCAAGAGGACAGCTCTCGGCGGCTCGGGTGCGTCTCGTACCACAAGTACGACGCGTACTTCAGGAGCGCTACCAGGCGGCAGAAAGGCACGGACCGTGGCATCCACGGTCAAGAACCGTCCTGGATACGGGCAGCTTCTGCGCACCCCCGGCGCCTGGACATTCCTGCTCCCCGGCTTTCTGGCACGCCAGCCCTTCGCGATGCTGACCATCGGCATCGTCCTGCTGGTGCAGCACACCACCGGCTCGTACGGCAGTGCCGGCGTGGTGGCTGCCGTCACCGGCGTCTCCATGGCGCTGTTCGCACCGCAGAGCGGCAAGCTCGCGGACCGCTTCGGGCAGCGGGCGGTCCTGGTGCCCGGCGTCCTGCTGCACACCGCTTCCGTCTCCGCGCTCACCGCGCTCGCACTGTCGGGCGCTCCCCTGTGGGCTCTGTTCGCGGCAGCTGTTCCGACGGGTGCCTCCGTACCCCAGATCGGCCCGATGGTGCGGGCCCGCTGGGCCGCCAAGCTAGAGGGCTCGCCGCTGATGACGACCGCGGCCGCCTTCGAGTCCGTGACGGACGAGTTCACCTTCGTCGTCGGACCGGTGCTGGCGACCGCGCTCAGCACGGGTGTGCACCCGGCCGGCGGACTGATCGCGGAGGCGATGCTGACGCTCGCCGGCGGTCTGTTCTTCGCGGCCCAGAGCGGTACGCAGCCCCAGCCGAGCCGTGCCGCGGGGCACGCGCGCGTGGAGCACGCGTCCGCCCTGTCCATCCCCGGCGTACGCGTCCTGGCCGTGGCCTTCCTCGGCATCGGCTCGGTCTTCGGCGGAATGCAGGTCGCGCTGACCGCCTTCTCCGAGGAGATCGGCAACCCCGGGGCCAACGGGCTGCTCTACGGGATCTTCGCGGCCGGCAACATGCTCGCGGGCATCGCGTGCGGCGCGATCGCCTGGAAGAGCGGGCCGCGGCGCCGGATGGTGCTCGGTTACGCCGGGCTGACGCTGGCCGCATCCGCGCTGTGGGCCGTGCACTCCGTGGCACTGCTGGCCGGGCTCGGGCTGCTGGTCGGCCTCTGCATCGCTCCGGCCCTGATCGGCGGCTACACCCTGGTCGAGTCGCTGGTGCCCGCATCGGCCCGTACCGAGGCCTTCACCTGGCTGACGGGCGCCGTCGCGCTCGGTCAGGCGGCGGCCGTGACGGTGGCCGGACAGCTGGCCGACGAGCACGGCGCGAGCGCCGCATTCGTGGTCCCGCTGGTGGGCACCGCACTGGCTCTGGTCACCCTCCTGGCCCTTCGCTCGCGGCTCTCACCGAGGGCCCCCGGGCGGATCGCGGCGCGTGGGATGGGTCACCGAGTGCCGGTGACGGTGGACTGATCCAGCGGAATACGTCACTATGGACCGTCGTTAGCACTCATTGAGTGAGAGTGCCAGGAGGAAGACACAGTGCCGACCTACCAGTACCAGTGCACCGAATGCGGCGAGGGCCTCGAGGCGGTGCAGAAGTTCACCGATGATGCCCTGACCGTATGCCCCAACTGCGAGGGACGCCTGAAGAAGGTGTTCTCGGCAGTCGGCATTGTCTTCAAGGGATCCGGCTTCTACCGCAACGACAGCCGTGGCTCGTCGTCGAGCAGCTCGCCCGCGTCGTCGGGCGCGTCGACGCCTTCCACGGGTGCGAAGTCGTCCGACTCGAAGCCCGCGGCTTCCCCGTCGACGAACGGCTCCGGCTCGTCCTCGGGCTCCGCCTCTTCCTCGTCGAGCACCAGCGGCAGCTCCGCCGCCTGACGCCCGCTTTCCCAGGACCCTGCCGTTGTGTACGGCGGGGTCCTCGGCGTGTGCGGCCGCTTCCCCGGGCGGCGTGCCCCGCGTTTTCGCGTACGGATAATGTGGCGGCCATGGCGACCAACGCGAGCGAACTCTCCGGCACCCCTTCCGCGGAGATCGGTGTCATTGGCGGCTCGGGGTTCTACTCCTTCCTGGAGGACGTGACGGAGGTCCAGGTGGACACTCCGTACGGCAGCCCCAGCGACTCCTTGTTCTTCGGGGAGATCGCGGGGCGGAAGGTCGTCTTCCTTCCCCGGCACGGACGCGGCCACCATCTGCCGCCGAACCGCATCAACTACCGCGCCAACCTGTGGGCGCTGCGCTCGGTCGGCGTACGACAGGTGCTCGGGCCGTGCGCGGTCGGCGGACTGCGGCCGGAGTACGGGCCGGGGACGCTGCTCGTACCGGACCAGTTCGTGGACCGTACGCAGGCGCGCGTGCAGACCTTCTACGACGGCTATCCGCTGCCGGACGGGTCCATGCCCAACGTGGTGCATGTGTCGACTGCCGACCCGTACTGCCCCGAGGGGCGCAAGGCCGCGCTGGCCGCGGCGCGCGGGCAGGACTGGGAGCCGGTGGACGGCGGGGCGCTGGTGGTGGTCGAGGGGCCGCGCTTCTCCACCCGGGCCGAATCGCTGTGGTACCGGTCGATGGGCTGGTCGGTGGTCGGCATGACCGGGCACCCGGAGGCGGTGCTCGCCCGTGAACTGGCGCTCTGCTACACGTCGATGACCCTGGTGACGGACCTGGACGCGGGGGCCGAGTCGGGCGAGGGCGTCTCCCACGGGGAGGTGCTGAAGGTCTTCGCCGCCAATGTGGAGCGGCTGCGGACGGTGCTCTTCGACGCGGTGGCGGGGCTGCCGGTGGACGGGGAGCGGAACTGTCTGTGCATGCGTGCGCTGGACGGCCTCGATCCGGGGATACAGCTGCCGTAGACCACGCTCGGGTGAGGGAGTTGTCCACAGCGCCGGGGTTGTCCACAGGCGTCTGCGGGATTCGGGCGGACGGTGGATCGTGAGGAGCGGTCGGTCCAACTCCCTTCTCACTGCAGGCGGTGCGTGTCATGTCGTTTCTCCCTCCCGCGTCCGTTCCTCCGTCCTCCCTTCCTCCTTCTTCGGCCCCTTCTTCGGGTCTCCCGCCTTCCTCGGCTCCGGAGCCTGTCGGTGTGCCGCCGTTCGCGCCGCTGCGGGTGCGCGGTGGGGCTCACCGGCTGCGGCGGGCGATGCGGCGACGACGGCGTGCGCTGGCGGCCGGGCTCGCCATGACGGCGGCGGCACTTGCCGCTTCGGGCGCGCGTGGTGCGGACGCTCTGGGGCCGGACAAGCCGGACAGTCCGGGGGCCGGTGCGCCGGCGGCCGCTCAGCGTGAACCACGGCCCGCCGTCGAGATGGTGTCGGCTCCGGTGCGTATCGCCGATGCCGCGACCGTGCGGCTGCTGCGCCCGGGAGACCGGGTCGATGTGATCGCCGCCGCCAACTCCCCTGCGGGTGAAGCGTCTGAGGCGCGGGTGGTGGCATCGGGGGCCCGGGTGACCGACGTTCCCCGGGTTTCGGAGGCTGCCGGGGACGGCGGCGCGCTGGTGGTACTGACCGTTCCGCGCGCCACCGCGGCTGCGCTGGCGGGCGCGAGCACGACATCGAGGCTGGCGGTGACGGTGTGCTGACCTGCCGGACAGCACGGTCACGTCGTGCCGTAGGTTGCGGAACGTTTGGCTCCATGACCTGCACGCGCGAAGAGAGGCTCAGCGGTGAGCGAGATGAAGGTCAGCGTCCTGGAGGGCTTCAAAACCTTCCTGATGCGCGGCAATGTGATCGACCTGGCCGTCGCCGTCGTCATCGGCGCGGCGTTCACCCAGATCGTGAACTCTGTGGTGAAGGGCGTGATCAACCCGGTGGTCGGAGCGTTCGGCACGCAGGAGCTGGATGCGTACACCTACTGCCTGAAGGGCAGCTGCAAGGTGGTGAACGGCGAGGTCGACGGCATCAAGATCCTTTGGGGCTCGGTGCTCAGCGCCACGCTGACCTTCGTGATCACAGCGGCCGTTGTCTACTTCCTGATGGTGCTGCCCATGTCGAAGTACCTGGCCAGGCGGGCCGCCCGGGACGCGGCCAAGGAAGGCGCGAAGGAAGTGGTCGAGCTGACCGAGCTCGAAGTTCTGAAGGAGATCCGGGACGCCGTCGTGGCCCAGCGCAGTTCAGAGCAGGACCAGCAGTAGCGAAAGCTCAGATGTGGTGGGGCGGCTTCTCGTCCAGGAAGCGCGCCAGATCGGCCGCACTGTCGCCACCCGCGAGCGGCCGCTCGCCCCACCCACGGTCCGTATCGTCCGAGGATTGCTGGTCCAGCGGATCGTCGAAGATCAGCTGCGGTCGTGGGGACTGCTGCCGCGGCTGCTCCGCATCACGCGGTCCGGGGGCGGGGGCGGTGCTCATACGTCCAGGGTACGGCGGCGGGCGGGGTCCGTCGGCGCGGTCGAGGCGATCCGGCGGTCCCGCCCGACCGTGGGCGAAGCGCCCTGGCGGTCCCGCGCGGCCCGTCCCGGTTCTTCGCGCGTCTCCGGGGTCACTCGCTCACCCTCTGCTGTGCTTGGCGCATGACTCACACGCCCGGCGCCGACCGGCCACCGACGTCGTCGAACCCGTCGAGCCCCCTGCGGCCGCTCGTCGCCAGGCGGCGTGACGAGGAACACCGGGCCGCCACGCCTCTTGAGCTGTTCTTCGACCTCTGTTTCGTCGTCGCGATCGCCCAGGCCGGTGTGCAGCTGGTGCATGCTCTCGCCGAGGACCACGTGGGGGACGGCGTTCTCAGTTACGTGATGGTGTTCTTCGCCGTCTGGTGGGCGTGGATGAACTTCACCTGGTTCTCGTCGGCGTACGACAACGACGACGCCCTCTACCGCGTGGTCACCCTCGTGCAGATCGCCGGAGTCCTGATCCTCGCCGCCGGAGTCACGCGCGCCTTCGAGGACCACGACTTCCTGGTCGTCTGGCTGGGCTACATCGTGATGCGCATCGCGCTGACCTCGCAGTGGCTGAGGGCCGCGCGGTCCGCTTCGGGCGCCGAGCGGACCATGGCCCTGCGGTACGCGGGCGGCGTGATCCTCTGCCAGATCGGCTGGAGCGCCCTGCTGTTCGTGCCCGAATCCGCCCGGGGCTGGGTCTTCCTGGTGATGGCGATCGCCGAGATGTGCGTGCCGGCGTACGCCGAGAAGGACTTCCACACCAACTGGCACCCGCACCACATCGCCGAGCGCTACGGCCTGTTCACCATCATCGTGCTCGGCGAGACGATCGCCGCGGCCACCGTCGCGGTGAAGTCCGGCGTCGACGAGAACGAGGCGCTGGGCGATCTGCTGCCGATCGCCGGGGGCGGACTCCTCATCGTCTTCGCCGCCTGGTGGATCTACTTCGTCGTTCCGGCCCATGACCGTCTCACTTCCAGCAAGGAGGGATTCCTGTGGGGTTACGGCCACTACGGGATCTTCGCGTCGGCCGCGGCGATCGGCGCGGGCATCGAGGTGGCGGTCGAGCAGGCCGTGGGCACGGCGCATATCTCCACCATCGCCGCGTCGGCTGCCGTCACCGTCCCGTCCGCCGTGTTCATGCTGCTGGTGTGGGCCCTGCACGCGCGTTACTTCAAGGAGGGCGCCGCGCAGCAGCTGATCCTTCCCGTCACCGCGGCGGCGATCCTCGCCTGTACGTTCGCGGGCGACTGGGCGGTCCTGGCCGCCGGTTTCGTGGCGGCGGCGGCGGTCGCGGCCGGCGTCACGCTCACCGCCCGGACGGCGGCCGCGGCGTGACCGACGCCACGGGCGGGACCGTCCCGCCCCCGGGCGTTACGCCAAGTCCCGTGGTACGCATGGTCCTCATGGCAGCACATGACACACCGACAGATGGCCCGGCGGACGGGCCGACGAACGGCCCGGCAGGTGGGCTGACGGATGTGGCCGGGCTCCGCGTCGGCCACGCGCGCGTGCCCGGCGAGCGCGCGCTCAGCGGCACCACCGTCGTCCTCGCCCCAACGGGCGGCGCGATCGCCGCCGTGGATGTACGGGGCGGCGGCCCCGGCACCCGCGAGACCGACGCCCTCGACCCCCGCAATCTCGTCCAGCGCGTCGAAGCGGTCGTCCTGACCGGCGGCAGCGCGTACGGCCTCGAATCGGCCGCCGGTGTGATGGCGTGGCTGGAGGAGCAGCGCCGCGGCGTCCGCGTCGGCCCCGACCCCTCGCAGGTGGTGCCGGTCGTCCCCGCGGCCTGCGTGTTCGACCTGGGCCGAGGCGGCGACTGGCGGGCCAGACCGGACGCCGCGACGGGACGGGCCGCGGTCGAGGCGGCAGCCCGTACGGACGAGGGCGCGCCGGTCGAGGAGGGTGGCGTCGGCGCGGGCACCGGTGCCGTGGTCGGGCAGTTCAAGGGCGGGGTCGGCACGGCGAGCGCGGTCCTGGACTCCGGGATCACCGTTGCCGCGCTGGTCGTGGCCAACGCCGCCGGCTCGGCGGTGGATCCGCTGACGGGTGCGCTGTACGGGTCGTACTTCGCGGGCCACGTCGCCTGTCCCTCCCCCGACGTGCACGCGGCGGCCCAGCTCCGCCTCACCGAGGCACGCGAGAAGAACGCCCCTCCCCCGCTCAACACCACCCTCGCCGTGGTCGCCACCGACGCCGTTCTCACCCGCGCACAGGCGCAGAAGCTCGCGGGCACGGCACACGACGGCATCGCGCGCGCCGTACGCCCGGTCCATCTCCTCAACGACGGGGACACGGTCTTCGCCCTGGCCACGGGCGCCGTACCGCTCGACGAGGCCAGTCCGCTCGCCCTCAACGAGGTACTGGCGGCGGGCGCAGACGTGGTGACCCGGGCAATCGTCCGCGCGGTCCTCGCGGCCCGGGGTGTGGAGGGTCCGGGCGGGGTCTTCCCTTCGTACCGGGACCTGTACGACATCGACTGACGTAGGGGACAACCCCGTTGCCCACAAGCATGGGAACTTCGCCCAGTTCCCCTTCGTTTTCCTGAACCCCGGACGCGTTGTCAGACCCAGGGGCTACGTTTAGCAACCACCAAGTGACTTGCGGCGACGGCCTGGAGACCCATCTTGAACGATCCGTACGAGACAACCGAGACGCACCTCGAGCGACTCCTGGGGCGGGCGCTCAACTCGTTCGACCTGCCCGACTCGACGGTCGAACGGCTCGATTCGGCGCTGGCGCACGCCAGTTCGCTGCACTCCTCGCACCACAGCGCCGCGCTGCACCGCGCGACATACCGGCACGCCTATCTCCTCAGAGACGGCAGCTCACTCGTCCTGTGGGAGCTGGTGCACAACACGGGACGCGACGGCTCCGAGCAGCACGAGCTGTACACCGAGGAGTCGGAGGTCCGTCTCGCCGCCTCGCGGCTGCCCGCCGGTTTCCCGGGCTTCGCCGGGCACGGCGACGGTGCGGGCGACGCGGACGCGGGGCTCGACATGGATCTGGACGCGGACTGGGAACTCCTGTCCAGCCTGATGGCGCCGCCCGCGACCCCGCTCCCGAGGATGTACGTCCCGGAGGACTCCGCGGACCACGCCCGCCGCGTGCTGCGCCGCGCGGAGAACGCCGACCGGCCGGGCGAGGAGACCGCGAGCCTGCTGCGGGCCGCCTTCGCCCACCACATCACGCAGGTCTTCGGCCGCCAGTGCCAGGTGGCGGGCAAGGACGCGGGCTTCACGCTCTACGAGCACGCGTTCCTGCTCCTCGACGGCACCGAGACGAGCCTGTGGGAGGTGGAGCACACGGCGACGCCGGACGGCCGCCACATGTGCGAGGTCTACGACGCGGAGCGCACCGCGCGCGACGCGATGGAACTGCGCGCGCGGGTGCGCTGACCTCGCCCCGGTCCGGCGCCGGGTTCAGACGCGTACGACGTCCGTACCGGCGGCCGCGATTGCCGGCGCTCCGGTGCGTACATGTGGGTCTACATCCGCTCCATGCCCGAACCTGTGGTTTCGCCAGCAGAGTACGTCCGTTGCGCGGCCTGAACACATACGGCACGGAACGGGGCCCGGCCGGGACGCATCCACGCGTTCCGGGCCGGGCCCGTATCCGGGTAATCCGAGTACCCGAGTCCTTCGACCGCCTCAGTGAGCGAGCGCGGGCTCCGCCTCCGCGGAGTCCTCCGGAAGCTCCGACTCGGCTCCCTCCACATGCTGCTTCGGCCGCGCCGGCAGCGCGAACATCACCACGAAGATCACGGCCAGCACCGCCACGACCCACCACAGCGAGTTCTGGAACGCGTCCCCGAACGCCTTCCCGACCGCACTCGGCGCCATCCGGTCGTCGATCGACCCGAAGAAGACGACCGAGACCAGACCGAGCCCGAGCGCGTTGCCCATCTGCATCGTCGTGTTGATCAGCCCGGACGCCGAGCCCGAGTGCTCGCGCGGTACGTCCGAGAGGACCGCGTCCGTCAGCGGCGCCACGATCAGCCCCATCCCGGCGCCCATGACCGCCAGGGGCAGCACCATCTGCCAGGAGTGGATCGCCGTGCCGTACCGCCCGGCCTCCCAGATGTAGAGGACCAGACCCGCGGCCATCGTCAGCGCGCCCGCCTGGAGGACCTTGCGGCCGAAGCGCGGCACCAGCTTCTGGACGGACAGCCCCGCCGCCGTGGACACGGCGATGGAGAACGGCACCCCGGTCAGCCCGGCCCGCAGCGGCGACCAGCCGAGGCCTATCTGCATGTACAGCGTCCAGACCAGGAAGAAGATCCCGCAGGCGATACCGAACGTGAGCTGCACGGCGATGCCCGCGGCGAAGCTCTTCACCTTGAACAATGACAGCTCGACCAGCGGCGAACCATCCTTGCGGGTCTTCCTCTTCTCGTACGCCACGAAGACGGCGAAGACGAGCAGGCTGCCGGCCATGCACAGATGACCCCACAGCGGCCAGCCCAGCTCACGGCCGCGCGTCAGCGGATAGATCAGCATCAGCAGTCCGGTTGTGGCCAGCGCGACGCCGACCAGGTCGAGCCGGAGCGCCTTGGGGGCGCGGGACTCGACGATGTACTTGCGGCCCAGGATGAGGCCCGCGATACCGACGGGCAGGTTGATCAGGAAGATCGGCCGCCATTCGAGGCCGAAGAGGTTCCACTGGGTCAGCAGCGCGCCGAGCAGCGGCCCGGACACCGCGCCGAGTCCGATGACCGCGCCGAACATTCCGAAGACCTTGCCGCGTTCGTGCGCCGGGAAGGTGACATGGATGATCGCCAGCACCTGAGGCACCATCATCGCGGCCGTCGCGCCCTGGAGCAGACGGGAGGCGACCAGCATGTTCTCGTCCGCCGCGAAGCCGCAGAGCGCGGAGGCGAGCGTGAAGCCGGTGATGCCGATCAGGAAGAGCCGCTTGCGGCCGTAGATGTCTCCGAGTCGTCCGCCCGTGATCAGACCGGCGGCGAAGGCGAGCGCGTAACCGGCGGTGATCCACTGGATCGCGCCGAACGACGCGCCCAGGTCCCGCTCCATGCTCGGGATCGCGATATTGACGATGGTGACGTCGACCAGGTCCATGAAGGCCGCGGTCATGACGATGGCGAGAGCGATCCAGCGACGACGGTCTGAAGCCGTATCCGGTACGGCGGGCTGTGAACTCATAGGAAGAAAGTAGAGTAGATATAGGTCAGACCATGTCCTAGATGACGGGCATCCTGGAAAACATGACGGACACTCCGGCACGACTCCTCAATCTGCTCTCCCTCCTCCAGACTCCGCGCGAGTGGCCGGGCAGCGAGCTGGCCGAGCGCCTCGAAGTGAGCCCGCGCACCATCCGGCGCGACATCGACCGGCTGCGCGACCTCGGCTATCCGGTCGAGGCGACCAAGGGGGCGATCGGCGGCTACCGCCTGGTCGCGGGCGCCGCGATGCCGCCGCTGCTCCTCGACGACGAGGAGGCCGTCGCGATCGCGGTCGGCCTGCGGGCGGGCGCGGGCCATGCCATCGAGGGCATCGAGGAGGCTTCCGTACGGGCCCTCGCCAAACTGGAACAGGTGCTGCCGTCCCGGCTGCGGCACCGGGTCACGACCCTCCAGGCGGCGACGATCCCGCTGACCCGCGGCGACGGCGCGACGATCGACCCGCACACGCTGACGGTCATCGCGGGCGCGGCGACAGGGCGCGAACGCCTGCGCTTCGCCTACCGCGCTGGCGACGGGACTCAGACCAAACGGCAGGCCGAGCCGTATCGCCTCGTGTCGACGGGCCGCCGGTGGTATCTCGTCGCGTACGACCTCGGGCGCGAGGACTGGCGTACGTTCCGTGTCGACCGGGTCTCGGAGCCCTTCGCCACGGGGGCGCGCTTCGTGCCGCGGGAGCTGCCGACGGGCAGCGCCGCGGAACTGCTGGGGCACACCATGTCCCGGCAGCCGGAGCTCGACATCGACGTGAGCTTCAAGGCTCCCGCGTCGTTCGTCGCCGCGCGCCTGCCGGACACCCTGGGCGTACCGGTGGCGACGGGCGAGGAGACCTGCCGCCTGCGCACGAGGGCGGCGGACTCACTGGAGTGGCTGGCGCTCCGACTGGCGCTGGTGGACTGCGAGTTCACGGTCCACGGCCCGAGGAGCCTGGCGGAGTACATGACGGACCTGGGCGCGCGCCTGACCCGCGCCACGACGGCGCGCTGACCGTCGGTCCGGACAGGGGCTGACCTTCGGTCCGGACGGGGAAGGACCCCAGCACCGGGGGGGAGGGTACTGGGGTCCGCTTCAGGGGGCCTTTCGCGGGGCGCTTACGCCGCCGCGTCGAAGCCCGTGTCCCGCGCCATCCGCTTCAGCTCCAGCAGCGCGTGCTTCTCGATCTGCCGGATCCGCTCACGCGTCAGGCCGTGCTGCTTGCCGACCTCGGTCAGTGTGCGCTCCCGGCCGTCCTCGATGCCGTACCGCATGCGGATGATCGAGGCCGTACGGTGATCGAGCTTGCCGATCAGGTCCTCCAGCCCTTCGCTGCGCAGCAGCGACAGCACCGACTGCTCCGGCGAGATGGCCGACGTGTCCTCGAGCAGATCACCGAACTGCGTCTCGCCCGCGTCGTCCACCGCCATGTTCAGGCTGACGGGGTCGCGCGCCCAGTCGAGCACGTCGATGACGCGCTCGGGCGTCGAGCCGAGCTCCTTGGCGACCTCGGCCGGCTCCGGCTCGCGGCCCTTTTCCCTGTTGAACTCGCGCTGGACACGGCGAATGCGTCCGAGCTCCTCCACCAGGTGGACAGGGAGCCGGATGGTCCGGGACTGGTCCGCTATGGAGCGGGTGATCGCCTGGCGGATCCACCACGTGGCGTACGTGGAGAACTTGAAGCCCTTGGCGTAGTCGAACTTCTCGACCGCGCGCACCAGGCCGGCATTGCCCTCCTGGATCAGGTCGAGGAGGGGCAGCCCGCTGCGCGGATAGCGCCTGGCCACGGCCACCACGAGCCGGAGGTTGGAGCGGATGAAGACGTCCTTGGCGCGCTCGCCCTCGGTGACCAGCGCCTCGAGCTCTTCGCGCGTGGCGCCGCCCGCATCGCTCTCGACCTCTTTGTCGAGGATCTGCCGGGCGTACACACCCGCCTCGATGGTCTGGGACAGCTCGACTTCCTTGGCGGCATCGAGCAGCGGCGTACGCGCGATCTCATCGAGGTACATGCCGACCAGGTCGCGGTCGGCGATCTCCCCGCCCACGGCGCGAACGCTGCTTGCCCTACCGGTCCCACTGGAGTCGGACTGACGGCGGGCAACGGCACGGGTTGCCATGCGAGCTCCCTTGCTGAGTAGGTCGCGACACCCTTCCGGGTGCCCTGCATCCGATGGAAACAACGACTGGAATCGGGACAGAATTCCCACGCCGTGGATCGATTTTCGTGATCTTGCAGTACCCTGTCGCGCCACGAGGGATGAAGCGTGCCGCAGGATCACTCAGAGGTGCAGGTCAGGGCGGGCACGGAGGCGGATCTCGAAGCCCCCGCAGAGTCCTACGACCACTACGCGCATGAGACGTCCGTCACATTCGACACGTCCGTCCTCACGACCGATCAGCGCCGCCCATGGCTGTACTCCTACCCCCGAAGACGGCCCTCACCGGCTTTTGGTTGCTCGGGATGTCCGTTCTGCCCTACTTATCGAACGGGACCGACCGGCCTCAGCCGAACTGGACCGACCGCTTCGCCAGGCCCATCCAGAAGCCGTCGATCACGCTCCGCCCGCTCTTGAGCTCGCCCTCGGACGCCCCGAGGGTGACGAACAGTGGCGCGAAGTGCTCCGTCCGCGGGTGGGCCAGCCGCCCGGCCGGTGACTTGTTCTCGAAGTCCAGCAGCGCGTCCACGTCCGCCGCCGCGAGTGCCCGCTGCCCCCAGTCGTCGAACTCCACCGACCAGCCGGGAATTCCGCTGTGGCGCAGGGCCGCCAGATTGTGGGTGAAGAATCCGCTGCCGACGATCAGCACGCCCTCGTCCCGCAGCGGCGCGAGCCTGCGGCCGATCTCCATCAGCTTCTGCGGATCGAGTGTGGGCATGGAGATCTGCAGTACGGGAATGTCGGCGTCCGGGAACATCTCCACCAGCGGCACGTAGGCACCGTGGTCGAGCCCGCGGTCAGGGATGTCCTGCACCGGTGTACCGGCGCCGCGCAGCAACTTCCGTACCGAGTCGGCGAGTTCGGGCGCGCCGGGCGCGGGATAACGCACCCGGTAGTAGTGCTCGGGGAAGCCCCAGAAGTCGTACACCAGCGGAACGGTCTCGACCGCGCCGAGCGCGAGCGGAGCTTCCTCCCAGTGGGCGGAGACCATCAGGATCGCTCTGGGCCGCGCCAGCGACGCCGACCAGGAGGCGAGCTGGCCGGGCCAGAGAGCGTCGTCGGCGAGCGGCGGGGCGCCGTGGGAGAGATAGAGGGCGGGCATGCGCTCCGCGGCTGGGGTGGCACTCATGACAGCGGCTCCCGGATAGCTTCCGGCCTCGTGGGGCCTACTTGAACTTTCAAGCTACCCCACCGTAACTCCAGTTAGTTAAACTTTCAAGAATGTGGTCGTAGAGTGGGATGTATGACTACGGCATCCACGGGCGGGGACGGCCTCGAACCGCGTTGGCTCACCGAGGACGAACAGCGCGTCTGGCGGGCCTATCTGCATGCCACCACCCTCTTCGAAGACCACCTCGACCGCCAGCTGCAGCGCGACGCGGGCATGCCACACATCTACTACGGCCTGCTCGTCCAGCTCTCCCAGGCCCCGCGCCGCCGCATGCGGATGACGGAACTGGCCATCGACGCCAAGATCACCCGCTCCCGGCTCTCGCACGCGATCGCACGCCTGGAGAAGAACGGCTGGGTCCGCCGCGAGAACTGCCCCTCCGACAAGCGCGGGCAGAACGCGGTCCTGACGGACGAGGGCTTCAAGATCCTTCAGAAGACCGCGCCCGGACATGTCGAGGCCGTACGGCAGGCCATGTTCGACCGGCTCACGCCCGAGCAGGTGGAGCAACTGGGCGCGATCATGCGGATCCTGGCCGAAGGGCTCCAGCCGCAGGACTCGGGCGCGGACCTGCCCTGGCTGCGCTGACCCGCCCGCGCACCCGCACTCCCGCCCACATCGGTAACGACGGCACGCGAAGGGCCCCGCCCGGGTTCACCCTGGGCGGGGCCCTGTCCGCTCAATGACCTCTCAGCACGCCTCAGTGCGCGACGACGGGAACCTTGATCTCGTCCTCGACACCGTCACCCGAGGCCGCGGTGACCGAACCGGCCCCCGGGCGCCCGGTGTTGATCAGCGTGAAGGCGATCGCGGCGGCGGCCGCGAGGATGCCGACCGCCCACCAGATGGCGTTCGAGTAGCCGTGCACCATGGCCTGCGCCTGCAGCAGCTGCTGGTTGGTGGCACCCGCCGCGTGAGAGGCGACGTACGCGGTCGTGGCCGAGGCCGCGATCGTGTTCAGCAGCGCCGTACCGATGGCGCCGCCGACCTGCTGCGAGGTGTTCACCATCGCGGAGGCGACACCGGCGTCCTCCGGGCGCACCCCGTGCGTGGCCAGGGACATGGCCGGCATGAAGGCCGTACCCATGCCGAGACCCAGCAGCAGCTGCGCCGGCAGGATCAGACCGGCGTACGAGGAGCCGACCTCCAGCTGCGTGAGCATCAGCATGCCGGCACCGGCGACCAGGAAGCCCGGGCCCATCAGCAGCCGCGGCGCGACCCGGGTCATCAGCCGGGCACCGATCTGCGTGGAGCCGGTGATCATGCCCGCGATCATCGGAAGGAACGCGAAGCCGGTCATGACCGGCGAGTAGTCCTTCACGATCTGCAGGTAGAAGGTCAGGAAGAGGAAGAGCCCGAACATCGCGATGATCGCGAGGCCCAGCGAGAGGTAGACACCGCCGCGGTTGCGCTCGGTGATGACGCGCAGCGGCAGCAGCGGCGCCTTGACCTTGGACTCGGTGAAGACGAACCCGGCGAGCAGCACGGCGGATGCGACGAACATGCTCACGGTCAGGCCGTCGGACCAGCCGGCGGACTCGGCGCGCGTGAAGCCGTAGACGAGGGTGACCAGGCCCAGGGTGGACAGGACCACACCGGGGATGTCGAGGGTGGAGCGGTTGCGGGTGCCGGCCGGCTCACGGATGACGAAGTACGCGCCCGCGGCGGCGATGACCGCGAACGGGATGTTGACGAAGAACGTCCAGCGCCAGTTGAGGTACTCGGTCAGCACACCACCGAGGATCAGACCGACGGCGCCGCCGCCACCGGCGATCGCACCGTAGATACCGAAGGCCTTGGCGCGCTCCTTGGCGTCGGTGAACATCACCGCGAGCAGGGAGAGCGCGGCCGGAGCGAGCAGCGCGCCGAAGGCACCCTGCAGCGCACGGGAACCGAACATCATCGCCTCGCCGGTGGCCGCGCCACCGAGCGCGGATGCCGCCGCGAAGCCGAGCAGCCCGACCACGAAGGTCCGCTTACGGCCCCAGAGGTCGGCGATGCGTCCGCCGAAGAGCAGCAGTCCGCCGAAGGCCAGGGCATAGGCCGTGATGACCCACTGCTTGTTGCCGTCCGAGATACCGAGGTCCAACTGGGCGTGCGGGAGCGCGATGTTCACGATCGTCGCGTCCAGCACCACCATCAGCTGGGCCAGGGCGATGAACACCAGGGCTTTCCAGCGGCTGGGGTCAGGAAGCGATATATCGGGGATAGCGGCTGTTTTTGACATGGCTGTAGTCACCTAAGGGTGCGGAGAGGTCAAAACGGGCGTGGTCAGAGAGACGTGATCAGGAGTTGTCAGGAGTCGTAGGGAGGACCTGCGAAGCCGGCTGAATCAATCGGAGCGCAGGTCCTCCAAGGTCGCTGCCGTGCCCGGCAGTTCGGAGCGCGCCGGCGCTTCGAGTCCGTCGAGGAACAGCGCCAGATGGCGATGGGCGAACCGGTCGATGTTCAGGCACGGGGTGCCCGGCAGCGGCCGGGTGAGCTGGGAGAGAGCGACGAGCAGATCTCCGACGGCTACATCGGCGCGGAGCCGGCCCTGCTCATGGGCGCGGTCGAAGAGGCTCTCGACGACCTCTTCGAGGCGCGCGCTCTCACGGGTCAGATCGGGATGGGACTTGTCGAAGGCGCCCGAGAGCAGCGGGCACAGCGCCCCGATCCGTTCGTCGGCGGCCGCGTGGGTGAAGCGCCGCAGCGCCTCGAACGCGTCCGTCTCCTCGGCGGCGGCGTCGAGCGCCTGCTGCTTCGTGCGGGTGAGGACAGAAAGGACCACCTCGTGGATGAGGGCGTCCCGGTCAGGGAAGTGGCGGTAGAGCGTGGCGTTGCCGACGCCGGCGCGGCGGGCGATCTCGTCGAGCGGGACGTCCGGTCCGAACTCCACGAAGGTCTCGCGCGCCGCCGTCACGATCCGCTCCCGGTTCCGCAGGGCGTCGGCCCGCGGCCGGGTGACGCGGCGCGCTTCGGTGTCGGCGGCGGGGCTCACGGCTCCACTCCCTTTCGTGTCTGCCTCGTATCTCTACGTAAGCGGGGATCGTTTCCCCGTTTCGCGGGGACACGAGGTCAAACGGGGAAACCATCCCCGGTTATTTCCCGCATTCGATGTGACCTGCGTCACGCACCTCTCGCGGGAAATACCCACGATCGGACCAGCCCGGCGCGCGTCCCGCCACGGCCCGTCACAGGCTGATCGCACAAGCGCAGCCAGGGTCCGGCCTGCTGCCGCGGAGCCGAAGGGCGTTTGCATGAAGCCGACGCGCCACCGGATACGCAGAACCAGCAGAACCGGCAGAAGCAGTACGCGCAGGACACGCGGCACAGACGGCAGGGGCGAACGCGGCAGATCCCGCCGCGTCGGCACCCTCGGTGCCCTCGCCTCCCTCGCGCTCGCCGCCCTCACCACGGCGAGCGCCACACTCCCGGCCCCGACCCGCGCCTCCGCCGGCCCGGTGGCCACCGCCGACGAGTCGGCGCTCGGGCCGTGCCGCATCGGCTCCACGCTGGGCGTCCAGATGTCGGAGGGCATGCCGACCCCGCCCGGCTACTCCCGCTCGACAGGTGAGGTCCACGCCCTCAACCTGATGATCGACTTCCCTGACGCGCAGGGCCCCGGGCGGGCGCTGGACCGGCTCGCGGAGTTCTTCCCGCAGACCACGGACTGGTTTCGCACCAGTTCGTACGGACGCCTCACCTACCGTCCGCACGCCCCGATCACCGAGTGGCTGCGGATGCCGATGCCGTTCGCCGCGTACGGGATTCAGCGCGGCTCTCCCTATGAGCCGGGCTACCGCCAGCTGGTCCAGGACATCGCGGCCGGGGCCGATCCGGTGGTGGACTTCAGCGCGTACGACCTGGTCAACATACTGGTCACGCCGAATGCCGGGCCCTCGGCGCTGGACACGGTGCTGTCCGTGACCTTCTCCGGCAACGACGAGGCACCCATGGCGGACGGTGTGCCGCTGGCAAACACGTCCTTCGTCTACAGCCGCCAGGACGACGGCTCCGGGTCGTACGCCGAGACGGGCTATCGCGTCCTGCCCCACGAGAACGGCCATGTCTTCGGACTGCCCGACCTCTACACCGCCGACGGCGGGGGCGCCGTCGGCCACTGGGACATCATGTCCGAGGACTGGGGGGCGAACAACGACCTGCTCGGCTGGCACAAGTGGAAGCTCGGCTGGCTGGACGCCGACCAGGTCGGCTGCGCGTCGACGCCCGGCACAACGGAGTACGAGCTGACGCCGCTGGCCACCTCGGGCGGCTCGAAGATGGCGATCGTCCCGCTGAGCGAGGACTCGGGGTACGCGGTGGAGGTGCGCACCCGGGCGGGCAACGACGAGGCCGTGTGCGAGCCGGGCGTACTGATCTACAGCGTGAAGTCCGACGTGGACACCGGGCAGGGACCGGTGACGGTCGCGGACAGCAAACAGAACAGCGGCGGTTGTACGCGCCGCCCCAATGTGCACGCGGAGCTGTCGGACGCGCCGTACCAGCCGGGCCAGACCTTCACCGACCGCAAGCACGGCGTCCGCATCGCCGTGCTCGGGGAGAAGGACGGCACCTACCGGGTGCGCGTCACCCGTTCCTGACCCGCTGCTCGCCCAAGAGGCCGCGCAGCTCCCGCTTGAGGATCTTCCCGGTCGGATTCCGGGGCATCGGCTCGTCCCGTACGAAGACATGCGCCGGCACCTTGAAGGCTGCGAGCGTGCGGCCGACATGCGCGCGCAGCCCGTCCACGGTGACCGCTGCCCCGGGACGCAGCTGAACGACGGCCGCGACCTCCTCGCCGAGCTCGGGGTGCGGAACGCCGAGCACGGCCGCGTCGGCGACCTCCGGGTGGTCGTGCAGGGCCGCCTCGACCTCGACGCAGTACACGTTCTCGCCGCCCCGGATGACCATGTCCTTGAGCCGGTCGACGATGCTGACCCGCCCCTCGCACACGGTCGCCAGGTCGCCGGTCCTGAACCAGCCGTCCTGGAAGGCGGCGGCGGTCGCGGCGGGGTCGTTCCAGTACCCGCGCACCAACGCCTGCCCGCGCAGCCACAGTTCACCGACCTCGCCCTCGGGCAGCGGCTGCCCGCCCGGTCCGGCGACGCGCACCTCGGTGGCGGGGGTCGGCCGCCCCACGCTGCCCGGGTGCTCGCGGTATCCGGCACCGAAGTTGGCGAGTACGCCGCCGCTGGTCTCGGTGAGTCCGTAGCCGTTGCGCGGCTCGATCCGCTGCCCGTAGCGGGCCGTCAGCCGGGCCACGAGACCGGGCGGGGCCGCGGCTCCGCCGGTGTTGAGATGCGTGAGCGTCTCCAGCTGCGACCCGGTCCGCTCGGCCGCGTCCAGCAGTTGAAGCGCGGTGGTCGGCACCCCGGAATAGTGCGTGACGCGGTGCCGCTCGATGAGCGCGAGAGCCTGCTCGGCGTCCCACTTCCTCATCAGTACGAGACTCCCGCCGGCCGCCATCGTCGAATACAGCGTGGTGAACGCGGCCACATGGAAGAACGGGAACGTCATCAGCACCACCGGCGCGGGGCCCTGCCCGGGCATCACCCCGCGCGCGAGGGACGCGGCGGCGGCGTAGTACCGGGGATTGAGCGCGGCCCCGGCCTGTGCGAGCTGGGTGGCGACGGCGCCCTTGGGCCGGCCGGTCGTCCCGGACGTATAGATGATCGTGGCGTCGTCCTCGGCCCGCACCTCGACCTCGGGCGGCGCGAGAGTGGGGTCGTCCACCGGCGCGTACGCCTCGAAGCCTTCTTCCGCCGCACCGTGGAAGACGACCCCGGGCACCTCGTGCCGCAGCGCCCAGGCCCGCACGTGCGGCAGCCGCTCGCCGTCCACGAGGAGCACCGTGGGCGAACAGTCGTCGAGCGCGTAGGTGAACTCGTCCTCGGTCCACCAGGCATTGAGCGGCACGGCAACGAGCCCCGCCAACTGGGCGGCCCAGAAGGCGACTTGCCACTCGGGGTGATTGCGCATGGCCACGACGGCGCGGTCGCCGGGCCGCAGCCCGTACACGTCGACGAGCCGCCGCGCGAGCGCGCATGACTCGGCGAAGAACTCCCCGTAGGTCAGACTCCGGCTCTCCGCCACGAGAAAGGGCCGGTCGCCGTACGCCCAGGTGGCCTCGACGAACTCCCGCAGGGTCCGCGGCCCGTCGGCGTAGAGCAGCCCGCCGTCCTCGCCCCGTACGACGGCGAAGGGCGCGCCGGGGGCGGTGAGTATCGCTTCGGGGACGGCGGGGGAATCGGTGTGCGGCACGGGCGAGACGCTATGACGCGGTGCGGGCGGCGTCAAGGTCGGTGTATTGGCCAACGAGCCAGACGTGCGGGGGACGGCGAGCCCGGTCAGCCCGTGTTGGTCACATGGGCCGTCAGACGGCGCAGCAGACGCATCGCTTCCTGCACCTCGTCGGGCGCCAGCCCCATCGCGTCGCCGATCGCGGCGGGAACCGTCCTGGCCCGCTCGCGCAGCGCCAGCCCTTCACCGGTCGGGCTGACCACGACCACCCGCTCGTCGTCCGCGCGACGCTCGCGCTTGAGCAGTCCGTTCGCCTCCAGGCGCTTGAGCAGCGGCGTCAGAGTCCCGTAGTCCAGGTGAAGGGAGGCACCCAGCTCCTTGACGGGCACTCCGTCCGTCTCCGAGCCGTGTTCCCACAGGACGAGCATCACCAAGTACTGGGGATAGGTCAGCCCGAGTGCCTCCAGCAGCGGGCGGTACCGGCCGGTGACCGCGCGCGAAGCCGCGTACAGGGCGAAACACAGCTGGTCGTCCAGGAGCAGGGAGGCATCACCCCCGAGCTCGGCGGACGGGGCGGCCTGGGCCGACCGGGCGGCGTTCATCCGGGCCTCCTGCTTCCTTCTCTTGCTGGCTTCTTGCTGCTTCTTGCTGCTTCTTCCTGACGTGCAACACCTCAGCCTACCTTCCCCTATCGCCAAAGTTACTTGTGAACGTTTAGCTTGTGCACGAGGAAATTGTGCGCTAGCTTTCTGGCCACACACCACCACGAGGAGTGCGACATGAGCGCGAACACCGTCCGTCCCGTCCTCGAACCGGCCGCCGCCGCGTTCGCCGAAGCCACCGCCAACCCGCCGTTCCTCTTCGAACTCGCCCCCGGCGAGGGGCGCAAAGCGGTGGACGAGGTGCAGTCGGCCAAGATCGCGAAGCCGGACGTGGACGAGGAGTGGGTGACCGTCCAGGGCGGGCCCACCGGCACGGTCCGGGCCCGCATCGTCCGGCCCACGGATGCCACGGGCACCCTGCCGGTGATCCTCTACATCCACGGCGCCGGCTGGGTCTTCGGCAACGCCCACACCCATGACCGCCTCGTACGCGAACTCGCCGTAGGCGCCCGCGCGGCCGTGGTCTTCCCGGAGTACGACCTCTCCCCCGAAGCCCGCTACCCCGTCGCGATCGAGCAGAACTACGCCGTGGCCCGCTGGGTCGTGACCGAGGGGGCGGCGAAGAGCCTGGACGCCGGGCGGATGGCCGTGGCCGGCGACTCGGTGGGGGGCAACATGGCCGCCGCGCTGACCCTGATGGCCAAGGAACGGGGTGATGTCCCGCTGGTTCAGCAGGTGCTCTTCTACCCGGTCACCGACGCCGCCTTCGACACGGGCTCGTACCGCCAGTTCGCCGAGGGCTACTTCCTGCGGCGCGACGCCATGCAGTGGTTCTGGGACCAGTACACGACCGACCCCGCCCAGCGCGCCGAGATCACCGCCTCACCGTTGCGCGCCACCACGGAGCAGCTCCGTGATCTGCCCCCGGCCCTGGTCATCACCGCCGAGGCCGATGTCCTGCGCGACGAGGGCGAGGCATACGCGAACAGGCTGCGCACCGCCGGCGTGCCTGTGGTGGCCACCCGCTACCAGGGCATCATCCACGACTTCGTCATGCTCAACGCGTTGCGCGAGACCCATGCCGCCGGTGCCGCGATCGCCCAGGCCGTCTCCACACTGCACACCGTGCTGCACACCGCCCACTGACAGCAGCGACGACAACCGCACCCACAGGAGGAACCACCGCCATGTCCCGCATTTCCTCGGCCCGGTCCCGTCGCGGTCTGCTCGCCGCCGGAGGCGCACTCCTCGCCGGCGTCACCGTGCTGGCCACGCAGGCTGCCGGATCCGTCTCGGCCACTCCGACCCACCACCACCGCCACCACGGCTCCGGGCCGAAGCCGACCGTGGTGCTCGTGCACGGCGCGTTCGCGGACGCGTCCAGCTGGAACGGTGTGATCAAGCGGCTGAAGCAGGAGGGCTATCCGGTCATCGCCCCGGCGAACCCGCTGCGCGGCCTCGGCAGTGACGCCGACTATCTGGCCGGCGTACTCAAGACCGTCAAAGGCCCGATCGTTCTGGCCGGCCACTCCTACGGCGGCAGCGTGATCAGCGAGGCCGCGGAGGGGAACCAGAACGTCAAGGCGCTGGTCTACGTAGCCGCCTTCATACCCGAGAAGGGCGAGAGCGCCCTGGAACTGACCAACAAGTTCCCCGGCTCGACCCTGCCGCCCACCACCAGCCCGTCCCAGTACCCGCTGCCCGGCGGAGGTACAGGCACCGAACTGACCATCAAGCAGGACAAGTTCCGCGCGCAGTTCGCCGCGGACGTCCCGGCGCAGACCGCCGAGCTGATGGCCGTGACCCAACGGCCGGTCGCAGTCTCCGCGCTCGAGGAGAAGGCAACCAGGGCTGCCTGGAAGGCCATTCCCTCGTACGCTCTCGTCACCACCGAGGACAAGAACATTCCCGCGGCCGCTCTCCGCTTCATGGCCGAGCGGGCCCAAGCCGGCACCGTCGAGACGAGGGCCTCGCACGCCGTGACCGTCTCCCGGCCTCAGACCGTCAGTGATCTCATCACCAGGGCGGCGAAGGCCACTTCGCGCTGACCCGTACGTCCATCGGCCGGCACCGGTCTCCCCGGTGCCGGCCGACCCGTGCCTACCGCCCCTGCTCCGCCGTTCGTTTGAGCTCGTCCAGCCAGGCGACCAGGGACTGCTCCAGGGCCGCGAGCATCCCGGCCGGGTCCGCGTCGACCGGCGCCCCCGCCCAGGACTCCTCGGTGACGACCCGCGTCCGACAGTCGCCGTAGGGCTCGAACGTCCAGCGGTGGACTCCGTCGATGCCCGCGGCGGGTCCGCCCCAGGCGACGAACCGGCCCGGTTCCATGTCCGTCACCGTCGAGGTGATGTCCAGGCCGTGGGTGAGCCAGCGGAAGCTCGCGCCAACCTTCAGCTCGCCGTCGAGCGCGGCCAGGTCGATGCCGGAGTTCCAGGTCGGCCAGGCGGCGACGTCGGTGTGCAGCTGCCAGACGGTCTCGACGGGGGCCGCGATCGTGATCTCGTGACGCGTCGTGATCATGCCGCACCATCCTCGGTGTTGTTGTTGTCAATCTCGATGTCGGCGTCGGGGATCCAGGAGCCGTGGATCCCGGACGGCACCCGGCGCGGCAGTTCGACCGTGGCTACAGGCCGCCCGGTGGGCGCGGAAGCGTCGAGGATCAGCAGCTGCGAGGCGTCCTGGTCCAGATCGCTGACGACGGTGAGCAGATAGCCGTCGTCCTCGCGGGTGCCGCCTTCGGCCGGTACGAACACGGCCTCGCCGGGCATCCGGCCGCGGCCCATGGGCACCAGCTCCCGCGCGCCGGTGGTGTGGTCGTGCTTGGCGATGGCGTACTCGCTCAGGTCCGGCCCGGGGAAGGCGACGGAGTAACTGAAGCGGTTCGGCAGGCCGGTCAAGTCCTCGTTGATGGTGGGGAATTCGGTCACCAGGTCGTCCACCGCCTCCTCGCTCGCGGTGCCGGTCGCCGGGTCGAGGATCCAGCGGTGGCCGGTGGCTCCGACCATCGGCTGGGGCGCGTAACCGGGCGCGCCGATCCACCACTTCCAGGTCTGCTCCCAGGCGCCGCGGTCGTAGCGCGGCCCGCTCAGCACGATCCGGCCGCGCTCGTCCTCGTAGGCGTTCGCCACATGCAGCAGCGCGCCGGGCTCGACCTCGAACCACCGCACCTTGGCGGGCCCGGTGCGCGGCATGACGCCGATGCGCGGGGTGTAAGTGTCGCTCCAGCGGTACGGGATCCCCGACTGCTCGGCCGGGTTGAAGACGATGGGCAGGTCGAGCCAGATCACATGCCGGGCCGTGATGCCGAAGTCGTGCATCAGCGAGGGGCCCGCGCCGTCGACGACCTCCGAGCGCACGATGTCGCCCTTTGCGTCGGCGACGTAGTACGTCAGATACGGCGGGAAGGGCCCGTAGCCGAAGAAGTGCAGTTCGCCGGTGACCGGGTCGGTCTTGGGGTGCGCGGTCATCGCGGTCTTCAGCCTGCCGCCGAAGTCGTACGCGCCGACGGTGTCCAGCTCGGGCGTCATCTCGTAGGGCAGGTTCACCTCCTGGAGCGCCAGGATCCGTCCCGCGTGCTCGATGACATGGGTGGCGGCGTCGCTGGCTTTGAGATTGGGTATCCCGTCGGCGCCCATGTAGGGGACACCGTCGAGCGCGGGGGTGTGGACCCAGCGGTTGCGGTACCACTCGGCGCGGCCGCCGCGCAGCCGCAGCCCGTGGATCATGCCGCTGCCCTTGAACCAGTGGGTGGGCGTGTGGCCGGGCTTGGGGTTGTGGCCGTTGCGGAAGTAGCGGCCGCTCAGCTCGGGCGGGATGGTCCCGTGGACGGTCAGCTCGTGCGCGGTGATCTCGTCGACGACGGGCGTGTAGTGCCCGGAGACGTACGGCTTGGTGGTCATGACTGCTTCCTCCTGGTGATGGTGAAGGTGGTGCAGGTGGTGAGCGCGGCGAGGACCGCCGCGGTGACGAATGCGGCGCTGTGGCCGGCCGCTGTGGGGGCGATGGCCGTCATCAGGGCGAGGCCGAGTGCTCCGCCGAGCTGGCGGGTGGTGTTGATCAGGCCCCCGGCCAGACCGGAGTCGGCGGGCGGCACGTCTTCGGTGGACAGGGCGGTGAGCCGTACGAACGCGGCACCGAGTCCCGCGCCGATGAGGAGCGAGGGGCCGAGCAGATCGACGGCGAACCCTGCGTCGTCGGGCGCGCGGGACAGCCACAGGAGTCCGAGGGTGAGGACCGCGAGGGCCGCGGGCGTCCCGGCGCGGGCGGGCAGCCTGGGGGCGAGCACGGACCCGGCGACGACGCTCAGCGCCAGCGGGAGTTGGGTGAGCCCCGCCGCCAACGGCCCGTATCCGAGAACCTGTTGCTGGTAGAGCGGCAGGAAGTAGAACAGCCCTACCCAGACCGCGCCGAGCAGCGTCATGGCGGCATTGGCGACGGTGACCTTGCCCGTACGCAGCAGCCGCGGCGGTACGAGGGGAGTCCTGGCCCGCTTCTGCCGCACGGCGAACACGGCGAGGAGGACCAGGCCCGCGGCTCCCGCGAGGGGGTTCTTGGCGGTGAGTGCGTAGACGAGCGCGGTCAGCCCGGCGGTCGACGTGAGGGCGCCCAGGATGTCGACCTCGCCGCCCGCGGGCGGGTCGGCGGGGACGAGGACGAGCGTGGCTGCGAGGGAAACGGCGGCGACGGGCACGGAGACGAGAAACACCGCGGGCCAGCCGTACAGCTCGGTGAGCACCCCGCTGAGCAGCACCCCGGCAGCCCCGCCCGCCCCGGAGACCGCACCCCACACACCGAGCGCCCTGCCCCGTCCGGGCCCGGGCGGGAAGACGCCCAGCAGCAGGGCGAGCGCGGCGGGCGCGAGGAGAGCCGCACCCGCGCCCTGGACGGCGCGGGCCGCGATGAGGACGGGGGCGGACGGGGCGAGACCGGCCGCGAGCGAGGCGAGCGCGAAGACGGCCATGCCCACGGCGAACACCCGGCGCCGGCCGAGCAGATCGGCGAGCCGCCCGCCGAGCAGGAGGAGTGCGCCGAAGGCGAGGACGTAGGCGTTGACGACCCAGGACAGGGCGGCGGGTGACATGGACAGCCCGTCCGCGAGGGCGGGGAGCGCGACATTCACGATCGAGGTGCTGAGCACGACGAGGAACTGCGCGGTGGCGAGAGCGGCGAGGGCGGGACCCTGCCGTATGTCCGGTGGCGCTTCCGTCACGGTTGCCATGTCCCCTCCGAAAGAAAGAGTGGTTGATCACTCACTCATTGGCTGAAAGAAAAGGCCGCAGAGTGTGCGGCCGTGTCCTGCTCAGTAGTGCCGGACACCCGCGAGCAGGGTCCTCGTCCAGGGCGCATCGACGTCCGTCGCACCGATGGACACGACGACATTGCACAGGAACCCGGTGGCGAAGAACCCCTGAATCAACTCGTCGGGCGCACCGGACGCCGACCGCACGTACTCGACGAGCCGTGCGTACATCCCCTGCACGGCCGCCTTGATCGCGGGCTCGCTCGCCGCGCAGTTCGCATGCATCAACACCCTGAGCAGGTCGTCCCGGTCCGCGATGAGATGCGCGTACGCATCCCCCATGGCATCCAGCACATCCGCCGGCTCGGCACTCCCCACCTCGACGACGGCCCCGGCAAGCCGCTCCCGGATCAGCCGCCCGCAGTCCTCGACGACGGCGACGAACAGTGCCTCCTTGTCGGGGAAGAGCCGGTAGAGATACGACTGCGAGATCCCGGCACCCTTGGCCACCTCAGTGGTGGAGGTGCCGTAGTAGCCCCGCGCCGCGAAGACCCTGGCAGCGGTGGCCAGAACCTCCGCGCGCCGGGCGTCGGCGGTGGAGAGCTGTCGCGTCCTTGTCGAACCCATGTGAGTAATAGACCACTCACACTTCCCTGGTGTCAACCCCCAGAGACCCCACACTCCGGCAGGGCCCGTCCCCGTCGGCCGGTCCGTATCCGCTACCCTGTCCTGGGCTGCTTTCAGCGGCAGCTCAAACCCGCCTCCGTAGCTCAGGGGATAGAGCACCGCTCTCCTAAAGCGGGTGTCGCAGGTTCGAATCCTGCCGGGGGCACCAGCGACAAGACCCCCAACCGGTCACGGTTGGGGGTCTTTGACATCCACGTCTGACATCAACGACGCCGGACGGAGGCGCACCCCAGCGTCCCTGTCCGGCAGTCGTGTCAGCGAGCGGTGGCATCCGGAGCGGGCCCGGATCGTGCACTGCCCGCGCCTTGCGCCACGGCGCCAACGCCGCCGACATCGCCTGATTCAGGCCGGTCCTGCGGGGACACAGCACCCGCAGCAGGCCCAGCCGTCGGCTGAGTACAGAGCCCTGGACCAAGCCTTCCAAGAGAGCGTCCTCTCAAATGCACTGCAGTGGTCATGGAGTCAGCACTGTCGCAGCCTGGGGCGGGCATCGCCTCAGGGCTTCACAACTCGAGCAGGGATGCGGGCTCTTGTCGGACGGCACCCGTCCCCGGCCTTCTCGGGGAGGGGTGCCGTCCGGGCGCCTGCCGGGCGGGCGCTCAGCTGACGAGGTACTTGACCGCGTCGACCACGTGTGGGCCGTAGCCGAAGGCCGCGGCCACATGCTCGAGTCGCTCGTACGACGCCGGGGTCAGTGGTGTGCCGAAACTGTTGACAGCACAGAGCAGGAACCGGAAGGCCAGTTCGGCGCAGACCACTTCTGCGCACCGCATCAGCGCGTGACGGGTGGCCGCTGACCGGGTGTCCTGGTCTCCGCCCTGGTCGAGCAGCCCGACCAGGGCGACCACCTCCGCCGTCCGTCGGCGATGCTCGACCGTCGCCGGCGAGGCCCCGTCGGGCACGCACACGGGATACGTCGTGCAGGCGTCCTCCGAAGCGCCTCGTGCTCTCGCGATCGGCACGATCAGCGACAGCAGGCGGTCCACGGACGCGCGCTCCTTGCCGCCGATCTCAGGCTGGCCATCCATCGGTGTGCCCGTGGCCCGCCAGAGAACGCTCAGCTCCTCGCCGGTGAGGTCCGAATCCCGCAGCCGCATTACGTCCTCGATGAGGAGCAGGACGCGGCCGGGTTCGAGACCCGGGTTCCGGCCACCTAGGTAGGCCAGGGCATGATCCAGTGCCGTGTCGGCGTAGAGGATCCAGTCGCCGTGGAAGGACGTGCCGAGCTCGGTCACGCCGAAGTCGAAGGTCATGTCCTCGTGCTGTGCTGCGGGGTCGTGCATGGTTCTGCTCCCCTCTACAGCGGGTAGGCGGTCAGGATGTAGAAGCCGCCGGGCTTGTGGCCCTTTTTCGCGGCGAGGATCACCTTGAAGCTGTTGCTCGTGGTCGGACTGTAGTTGCCGAGGTGGTCCATGCTGTCGCCGAGCGATCCGGTCCCGTACGTGCCCTGGAGCGTGAGCTGCTGCGGCTTGCCCGGCTTGCCCGCGTCCTGCACGAACTTCGTGATGCGGTCCTTGTTCTGGTCGACCAGCTGGTTGACCGCCTTCTGGGCGAGGTCCGCGCTCTTCCAACGGGAGTTGGACGTGGGCCTGCCAATCCGCCGGGTCTTGGCCTTCGCCAGGGCCTCCATCTTCTGCCGGTCGACGTTGACGTGCTCGTCCAGGGTGTGGGCGATGCCCGGGAACATCCGCTCGGCGCGCGCCAGGTCGGTGCAGTTGTGGACCAGGACGTCCTGGTCGCCGACTCGCACGTAGTAGCTGTCGATGCCGCTGACGTCGAGGTCGTAGGTGGCCTGTCGGCCGTCGGACCGTTCGGTCGCGGTGACGGTGGCCTCGGTGCCCTCGGCGGTGTGCAGGCGGTCGCCCGCGCGCAGCTCGCCCGCCGGGACCCACGCCTGCCGGTCCGGCAGCCAGTAGCGGTGCTGCTCGGTCGACGTGAGGTCGGAGACGTCACCGTCCGCGCCGGCGACCGACAGTCGGACAAACGTCTTGTCGGTGTACTCGGAGGTATACGGCGTCGACATCACCGGGCGCGGCCGGGTCAGCTCGGCGAACTCGCCGCCCGGGTCGGTCGCGAGGACCTCGTCGCCCGGCCGGACGTCCTCGATCGGCTTGTGCGTGCCGTCCGCGAGGAGCACGGGGGTGCCGGCCGGGAAGCTGTTGCACTCGAAGACCACATCGGTCTTGCGTGCCTTCGCGATGTCGTCCGGGATGAGCTTGCCGCCCAGCTTCAGCCAGCGCAGCACGGCGAGAGAACCCAGAGCCCGGTCGAAGCCGTCGACGTGCTCGCCGGTCATCATGTCCTTGCCGGTGATCGCCTCTACGATGCCCTTGCCGTCGCCGATGCCCGGCATCAGGCCGAGGATGATGGACATCCGGCGCTGCTGCTCCTCGCTGTCCAGGCCGGAGGAGCCGTCGCTCCAGGTCTTGCCGACGTTCGAGAAGTCGAACTCGAAGGCCGGTACCTCGCGGAGCTTCTCGGCGGCCTTCTTGATGCCGGGGACGACCTTGTTCATGTCGTCGACGGCCTTGTTGGCCTGGCCGATGCCCTCGTTGAGGGTGTCCATGCCCTTGTTGGCCTTGTTGATGGACTGGTTCAGCCCGCCCAGCGACTTGTTGATGTCGTCGACGGCATCGTTCATGTCGCCAAGGGCGCGGTTCATCTGCGCGAACCCGGCGTTCATCTGGTCGAGCGCCTTGCCGATCCCGTCGAGGTTGTCCTTGACGCTCTTGACCGCGGCCTGGAACTTCGGGTCACCGACCAGCTGCGCGAGTCCGAGCGTCAGCCGGATCAGCAGCAGGGTCATCTCGATTATCACGAGGATCGTCTCGATGGTCTCGAGGACGTCCTTGATCAGCTTGTCGATGTCCTTCTGCGCGCCGGCGGCCGTCGCGCGGATCCGGTCCTCGACCTGCTTGCGGTACTCAGGGTCCGCGATCTTGGTCGGGTCCTCCTTGAAGGCCTCCCTCAGCTTCTGGAGGCCGGCGGCTTCCTTCTTCACCGTGCCGAAGTGTTCGACGGTGTCCTTGTGGAGGTAGTGGACGCCGTACGCGAACATGCCAACGCCGACACCGACCTTGAGGGCCTTCTGCGCGAAGTCGCGATAGCAGGCCGGTTTCTCCAGCAGCGACAGCTTGTCGCAGCCGGAGATCCTGGCGGTGCCCTTGACGATGGCGGCCAGGCGGTCGGTGTCGAGCTTCGCCTCTGCGGCCTCGAGCTGCTCCTCGGCGTGCGTCAGCCTGACGCTCTGTGCGGCCAGCGCGCTGTCCTCGCCCATCCCGAACGTCAGGAAGACGCTGAGAATGGTCAGCAGTGCGGCAGTTTTCAGTTTGAGTTGGCGGTGCATATACGTCCCGTGCCGGAGAGCAAGGCGCGCACGGATGGTCTCTCCGGCGCGGCCGGGCTCTGAATTCCCCCTGGGGGCCGTCCGCTTCAGGCAGCGACCCTCCAATTACCGACCAGTAGCTTACGCGCAGCTCCCCGACGATCCGCCCCACAGGAGCCCGGCTTCCCCACGCCCATGATCATGCGCAGAGTGGTGGACTTGCCCGCCCCGTTGGGACCCAGAAATGCGGTGACTTGTCCGGAGGTGACGTGAAAGGACAGCTCGTCGAGTACCCGCTTGCCGTCATACGTCTTGACCAGCTCGTGTACATCGATCATTCGTCGTCTCCGGCCGGCCGGACCCGGGAACGGTCCCGGGCGCCGAGGTCGATGGTGCGGTCGGGCAGGTCTGCGGCCGGATCGGTGTGAGACACCCACACGATCGTCCGGCCCTGCTGCTTCCGGCGGCGCAGGTCGTCCACCACCGCTGTGACGGCAGCCGAGTCGAGTCCGTTGAAGGGCTCGTCGAGGAGCAGCAACTCGGGATCATGCGCCGTTGCGCAGACATAGCCGAGCTTCTTGCGCTGCCCGAGGGAGAGTTCACCTATCAGTACGTCCTGACGGGCAGAGAGCCCAAGTGCGTCGACCCTCTCCAGCAGTGTCCCGATACGCGCGCCCCAGAGCCCGGCCATCAGCGCAAGCTGCTCACGGGTGGTGAGATGTTCGTAGAGCGGCGGAGGCTCTTGAAGGAAGCCCCGCAGCGCGCGCACCGAACGGTGCCGGGGCGGTCTGCCCGCTATGGAGACAGTGCCTGCAGAAGGGACACGCACCCCAGCGATCACCCTCAACAGGGTGCTTTTGCCACAGCCGTTCGGACCGGTGAGCCGGACCACCTCACCTTTCGCGACACGCGTGGTGAGACCGCCGAATATCTCCGTTTCGCCACTACGGACTGTCAGACCTGCGATTTCGATCATTTCGCTTCTCCGAATGCCTGATGCTCATATGGCCGCGGTACTGGAAGGTCGCGCCTGGCCACGTGGCGGACGCAGACGGCGGAAGCCGCGAGTACGCAGCCGAGAAGCGCCATATCGACAACCTGGGTCAAGAGGCCGCCCGTGACCGGCTCGCTCAGCCCCAGACCGACCGTCACTGGAAGGGTGAGCAGCGCCGTGAGCACGCCCTCCACAACATCCGCCATCGGAGGCCGAGTTGTCCGCCCGCCCGCGAACGTCTCGGTAGCCGGAACCACGTACCAGGTGATGATCGATGCACATCCCGCTGCGGCAGCCACAGCGGGCAGAATCAGTACGGCTACGCCCCACTGCACACCGCTCACTCCGCACAGCGCGGCTGCCCCCAGGTAGAACGGCGCGGTCACGGCGAGGACGCCGATCGCGGACGTCACGACCTTGGCCGCGGGCCAGGCTCCCGTCGGCAGCGGGGATTGGCGCAGTACGTCCCAGCAGTCGCGATCGGCCTCGATCCCGCAGATCTGCACCACTTCTCCGGTGGAGATCAGGGCGGCCGCGATCAGCAGGCCGGCGAGTGCAGGAGCGGGCAAGTGCCACGGCTGCTCGTCCAGTGTCATCGCGGTGCCCGCACAGGCAGCTCCGACGAGGATGCTCAGTCGCTGCAGCCTCGCTGCGCCGCCGACCGCTGCCGGGTCGGCTCGACGAAGCCGGAGCCAGGTCAGGCGAAGGACAAGAGCCATCGGGGAGAGTGACGGTTCCCAGCCGGTCAAGTGCCCTCGCCGGTCGCGCGAGCTGTGGCCATGGGCATGAGCGGCGCTCTGGGCGGCCAGGTCGCGACGAACGGTGCCCTGAACCCGCAGCGCGGCTGCGGTCCCTGCCACCACGACAACTCCCAGGTAACCGGCGGCGGTCCACCAGACCCGTCCGGGCGTATGCATGGCCGTCCATACGTGTGGACGGGTGTTGGCGACGGCGTTCCCGAGCCAGCGTGTCACATCCGCCTCCGCCTCCCCCGGACCGCGTCCCAGCAACCCGACGAACGGCGCAGCGAACATTCCCAGGAGCCAGCCGCCCACTGCGGCGAGCACCGCCCGGGGCAGATGGGCGACCCTGACGACGCGGACCATGAAGACGGAGACCAACAGGATTCGCAGGGCCGCGGCGACTGCGACCGAACCGTAGAGATTGATCAGCAGCACGGGCAGCAGCTCCCTGCCTGCCTCGGCTGCGGCGAGCCAGGGGACAGCGAGCGCGCTCACCGCGAGCAGTAGCGTGAGCGCGACTCCCACGGTGGGGAGGACGAGCCGTGCGGCGACCAGTTGTCCTCGGCCGACCGGGAGCGTGCTCAGGACGGATTCGTCCTGCGGACGTACCAGAGATCGACCCAACGCCGGTTCGACGCCGAGGAGTTGATGGAGCAGCCAGAGCACCGCGGGAGTCCAGGTCCACGCCGCCAGGTCGACACCTGCCAAGGAGTCCGGCGGCAGGAGTGTCCCCAGCATCCGGCCCAGCAGCACCAAGGCCCCGAAGCCGGCCGCTGCCCCACAGGAGAGGACAAGTGCGGCGGCCCGTCGGCGTCGCCGCCCCCGGGTCTCGGCGCCCGCCATCAGATTGAGGCGCCTGCGGCTGTCCGCCAGACACAAGGCGAAGACGGAACGGATCCACCGACCAGTCCGACAGGCATGAGGTCCGGACACGGAGTCAGACTTCATCGGATGCCGGCTGTGCACGCCGTCGTCTGCCACTGGCGAACCGCTCGGACGGGCAGAGCACAGCGGCCGGGATGACCAGCGCCACGAAGATCCCGGCGAGCAGATGCAGGCCGGAGGCGGCCGGAAGCTTGAGTCCCAGAAAACCCAGTGGGGCCCACCACACGCACCCACCAATGATGATCAACAGGCTGCCGGTCCGGGCGACAGCCACCAGCAGCCCGAGGACGATCAGCGCGATGCCGCTGATCAGCCACACCAGGCTGAGCAGTTGCAGGATGTCCATCACGTTTCCGGGATCTCCGGTGAGATCCTCGGAAGTCTCCACCGCGTGACGCGTCTCCTCGACGGTGGCGCGGAAGCGGATGACGTATGCGATGGCGCAGATGCCGGCCCCCGTCGCAGCCACACCACCCGCGATTCGGATGCCCGGGTGGACCAGGCCGTCCGTGATCACGACCCAGCAACGCACAGCGAAGGCGATGAGCTTCCGGTTTCCCAGGATGCTCATGATGAAGCGGTGAATCACAGTTCTCCGGTCGCACCGTATTCGGTACGGATGATCGGGGCGGGCAGGACAGTCAGGCGGGGAGCAGAAGCAGCGTGCTGGAGTAGAGCGCTGTGATGGAGGCCGCTATCGCCACGGCACGCGGCCACGCGACGTCCGACACGGACCGGGCGGCCCACAGCAGCGCCGCAAAGAGCAGGACGAGCCAGGCGTCGACCCGCGTCAACGCCGGCACGGCATCGGATGCCTCACCCCACGACAGCAGTCTGTCGTCGCAACGTCCCCTGGGCGTCAAGAGATTGACGCGGGGATGGTCTGCAACGGAACGGAGTGACTGGCGCAGCCCTGGTCAGGGGCGTAGTCAACGTCGTCCAGTCAAGTTGCTCCGCTGGACATTACCCGAGGGTTCGGTCGACGATGAAACCCGTTAGCCCCCACCGAACACGGTTTAAACAGTGACTACTTGGCTGCCTAGAGGCGCATCGCCACGCACGACGAATTGACGCGGAACATCGTCCCCAGCGGCTTCTTGATGCAGGACCGGCCGGCCTCGTCGTTGGTGGTGCTGCGCGAACGGAAACCTTGAGCAACTTCTGAGGCGGAATCATGGCCTCCATCACATTGGTCGCTCCTCGGATCATGATCGAATCGGTGCCGACCGAGCGGGCGCCGACCCCCCGGGCTGACCTCCCGGGGCGGGGGAACCGGCGCCCAAAGAACTAGATACGGGGTATTCCGCACGTGACCAGTGCCATCTCCACCAAGCAGCAGCCGCGTCGAGCGTTCCGCGGTACCAGGGCGATGTTTGTCGCCGCAGTGACCGCCGGCGCCCTCTTCGCCACCGTTTCCGGTGCCAACGCGGCGCCGGTCTCCTCGCACCACGCCAGCGCCAGCGCCACAGCGTCGGCGGACGAATCGGGGTTCACGCCCGCGGAGCAGGCTCAGGGCGCGGCCATTGCGAAGGGCATAGCCGAACTCGGAGTGAGCGAGGACCAGTTCGCTTCGGCGCTTGATGTCGTGCTCACCCGACCGACTCCCGACCCCGAAGCTGTCCAGTCCCGTCTCGCCGCGCTTCCTGCGGAGCCCACCGCGCACCAGATCGTGGAGGCGGCGTATCCGAACGACAGCGCGGCACAGGCCGCGTTGTCGCCTCTGTTTGCCAACGAAGAGGTGCGCCACACCCTCCTGGCCCAGATCGCCGGTGGGAAGAAGGGCAACAAGCTGGCCGCCGCCGACTGGTGGGACGAGACGAAGTTCATCGTCAAGTGCAGCGCGGCTATCGCCGCTGTGCTGATCTCGTTCGCACCGGCCGGTTCCAGCATCAAGGTTGTCCGGGCCGTCGCGCTGTTCAAGCGTTACGGCGCGAAGAAGACGGCGAACATCATCTGGCGTTTCGTGAACGGCAAGAGGGTTGGCTCGGCGGAGCGCGAGGCAGTCAAGGCGTTCATCGGCATTTCCGCCATCTCTGCAGCATGCAGCAGGTAAGGAAGAAGTCATGACGGTTGAGCATGTGGCTGTGATCGCCCTGGTGGTGGAGGTGGCGATCATGGTGCTGGCACGATTCGGCACCGAGCGGCGTCACTGGAACCACCACAAGCGGGGCGGGCCCGTCCCGCTGAGGAAAGACGACATCACGCATGTGCCGGCGCTGTTGTATGCGCTCGCCGCTGTGGCTGTGGCAGTTGGCGCAGTGACGACTCGCGTCGAGCTGACATTGCCGGCCGTCGGAACGTTCGCCTTGTTCGGCATTCTTCTCCCGGCGTTCGCCGCCAACTCCGTCATGGTGCTGGCCACGCGAGGTCGCCCTGACACGATCGCCCGCTGGCAGCGCGGCATCGCCTGGGCGGTGGCCGTCGGCGGCGGCCTGACATCCGCCGGCCTCGTCAGCTAGCAGAGGCCGAAGAGACCCCCAACCAGTCACGGTTGGGGGTCTCAGCGAACCGGCTCCTTCGAAGGACCAGACGACTGTCCTCAGTGAGTCACGTGGATGGCGATTTGGGAGTCCGTGGCATTCAGGAAGGTCCCACTGATGTGGCCGCGAGCCTTTCGGTACTTCCCGGTGCCGCCGGTGATCGCGATGTCGAACTCGGCCTGCCCGGTGGCGGGCAGCCGGATCAGCCCCTGGGCCGCAATCTGGCCCCCGGGCAGCGAGAACGTGGCCGTGCACTGCGACTCGCTCGAACCGTCCGGTTCGACGATGAGAACCGTGCAAACGCCACCGTCGTAGCCGACCTTGACGCTGCCGCGGAAGAGGTCGTCGGTGAACACCTCCTCGTCACCCTGATCGAAGCCCGGGGCGCCCAGATCGAGGTCGGTGCGCGACGTCAGGCGCGCGAGCAGGTGGATGACCTGGCCGTCACCTCCCGTGCCGAAGCTGCTGGAGGTGGCCGCGGCGGCATCCGCGATCGGAAGGCCGGTGAGGACCGTGGTCAGGCCGGCGACCGCGCCCAGCCTCAGAGCCATGAAACGGCGCACAGTGCGCCCCCTTTGGATCGAATGGGCGATTGAGTGATGAATCATCATCTAACGGCTACATAAACAACTCACAACCGGGCCACCCCGCCGACGCGCCCGACACCCGGCAATGCCGCCCGATCGGTCGCGTCCACCCGGGCGCTCCGCACCGGCACCTGCACGAAGCGCACGCCCTCCGACCCGCCCCACTGGCCCGCCCCGGATGCGAAGGCCCGGGATCGCGACGACGATCGGCTGGTGGGCACAGGTGTGCCGACGCGCCAACGAAAGGTGGGAAGAGCATGAGGGTGTTGCTGACCGTCGAGATGGACACCGAGAAGGCGAACAAGGCGATCACGGGCAAAACGTTGCCGCACACCATGAAGTCGGTGCTGGACCGGGTCAAACCGGAGGCTGCGTACTTCGGGGCGCAGGAGGGGATGCGTACCGGGTTCATCGTCTTCGACCTGAAGGAGGCGTCCGACCTCCCCTCCGTCGCCGAACCGTTCTTCCAGGAGCTCGGTGCCAAGGTGAGCATCACGCCGGTGATGACCTTCGACGATGTCCAGGCCGGTCTGCAGAAGTACGGATCGAACTGAAAGCACGTACGGAACGGGTCTGGAACAGGGGTTCAGAGGCCCTCCCGCCCAGCAGGGCGGGAGGGCTTCCGGCTTGCAAGCGGCGGCTCGTCGCCCCGCCGTGCGCCGGGGGCTCAGGACGTGCCGAGCCCGAGGTCGCCGATCACTCCGATCCGGATGCCCAGCCACGGATAGGTGTGGTTGTAGAACACGTTGTCCTGCGGTTGCAGTCCGACCGCCGAGGGCCACATCTGGAAGGCCGGCGCGTTGGAGACTCCGCCGTGCAACCGCCGCCAGACCCGCGCGGAGTTCCGTCCGGTGGGGGGCGCCGTGATCGTGTCGGTCCACTCGACCGCGTTGCCGCCCTGGTCGAGAGTGCCCCACGGCGAGGTGGTCTGCGCCTGGCCGACCGTGCTGAGGCTGCCCTGGTAGAGATCGGCATACGTGATGGGGTCCAGCCCGATCGGGTTGACGGTGGAGCAGGCGACGGGCTGCAGCTGCGCCGGGCACCAGCTCGGTGCCGGCTGGCTGGAGGCGTGGTACGAGGCCAGTGGCTGGTTCGCCGCGTTGGTGACATCGCCGGTGGTGGGGTTGAGGACGGTGGGGTTGGGTGCGGTCGCGTCGCCGTCGCCGAAGACTCCCGGGTTTGTCGGGTACTTCCAGTACGAGTAGGTGCCGCCGCCGTTCGGATCGTAATAGGCCGCCTTGATCCACTCGTCCTGGCTCGGCACGACGAAGCCGGAGTCATGGGCCCGGGTCGCGTTCGGCCGGGCCAGGTCGTACATGCCGCGCTCGGTCCGGGACGACAGTCTGACCCGGTAGGTGACGTAGGTGAAGTCGCCGTTGCTGCTGGACTGCTTGGAGATCAGTCGGCCGTTGTAGAGCGAGTTGACGAAGCGCGCCGCCCTCAGGAAGTTGGCGAAACCGTACGGCTTCTTCGCCCATTCCGGAAAAGCCACCGAGTAGTGACGGCCGTTGCCGGCACCGGCGGAGAGATTGATCTGGCCGTATTTCGGCCACGCCGACGAGCTCTCGGTCTCGTCATAGAGGTCAAGCCGATTGCGCCCCTCGGGATCGACCGTGTTCAGGAACGCCACCCACTGTTCGACGGTGACTTCGAGCTGCCCGATCTCGTAGGGATACCTGACGCCGCCGACCGTCACACAGCCGCTCGATGTCTGGGGGGCGTCGGCGCACGACTGGTAGATGGCGTCCGTGAACGGGACGACGCCCACCGAAGGATTACCGGGCGCACCGACCTCGGCGGTCGTCACCGTGATGACCGCGCCCCCACGGGAGGGGTCACCCCCGGAGCCGTCCGGCCCGGCGGCAGCGGCACCGGAGCCGGCCGTGGCGGACGCGGCGAGCAGCAGCGCCGATACCCCGCACGTCGCTACGACGGCTCTGCCGAGGCGGGTGCGGCTGGAAACGAGGTGCATGGGCATACCCTTTTCGGCCATGGCAGCCCGCTCCGCGGCAAGGACCACGCGGAGCGGACCGACGATCACACAACGGTTGACGCCACGCTAACCCGACCCGCTACTCTCCGCTTCCGATGTGTTACGTACAGGCAGCGAGTGATGAGCCCCAGGGCAGATCCCGCAGAGCCGTTCGGAGTACTGGAAATGGGAGTTGGGCTCGTGCGGTGGACCGTCCATGGCGAACGGCAGATCTACAGCAACCCGTGGGTCAACCTCTGGCTCACGGACGTCCAGCAGCCGGACGGTCACCGATTCGAGCATCACGTCGTACGGATGCGGCATCTGGCGGTCGCCGCCGTGGTCGATGAGCGCAAGCGCGTGCTGATGATGTGGCGGCACCGGTTCATCACCGACACGTGGGGGTGGGAGCTGCCGATGGGCCTCATCGAGGCGGACGAGACGCCTCAGCAGACCGCCGCGCGGGAGGTCGAGGAGGAGACCGGCTGGCGGGTGGAGGCCATGAAGCCCCTGGTGTACGCGCAGCCCGCGAACGGCATCACCGACTCCGAGCACCATGTCTTCCGCGCCGACGGAGCCACGTACGCGGGCCCGCCCACCGAGATGAACGAGTCGGACCGGATCGAGTGGATCCCGCTGCGGGAGATCCGCGGCCTGATCGACCGCCGGGAGATCGTCAGCGGCGGCAGCCTGGTCGGGCTGTTGTACCTGCTCCTGGACGAGGCCGGTTGATCGCTACAGAAAAGGGAGTGCATTCCCCTCTCCCGGACGGCCCGTTCGGGCCTAGGGTCTGCGCATGAGTCAGTACGCCACTGCGATACAGGACGCAGCGCAGGAGCAGGACCACTTCGGTCCCAGCGGGCACGACATACGCCAGCCCGTCCGTGTGCACGCCGTTCACTGGCCGGGGCCGGGTGATGAGCACTGGGACGAGGCGCGGACCATGTGCGGGCGTTCGGCGGCCGGGATGGAGAAGGCCGTGCACACGGCTGCCGATCCCACCTTGTGGCATGCGCCCCGGTGGGACCGGCTGAGGTGCGACGCCTGCGACGAGGCAGTGAAGGCGGCCACTCCCACTGCCTCTGCCTCTGCCCCGCAGGATTGACCGCCTCAGGCGCGGCAGATCGCCCGCATCTGGGCCGCCGCGTGGTGCGCGCCGTCGCGTTCGTCGCTGCCGAAGTCCTTGCCGCGGTCCACCAGCTGCACGGCCAGCTGCTGGTCGGTGACCGGGATCTTCTCGACGATCAGGCCGCGGCCCCGCAGTGACGTCTGGTCGATCTCGAAGGACTTGATCGCGCTGTCCTCGTCGTCCGGGTCGGCCAGTACCCGGTACGTCGTCGGGTCGCCCGCCACGTCCTGGTCGCGGTTGGCCTCCGGGATGACGACGGCCACCGAGCAGGTCGTGTATCCGCTGCCCACGTACCACGACCAGGTCGCTCTGCCCCCGCTGTCCTTGGTGTCGCTGCCCGACATCGGCACCGCGCTGAAGCGGCCGTCGCAGCCGTCGCCCTTGTGGCCGCCGATGTTCACCGTGTACCAGCCGTCGAAACCGTCGCTGAAGCGGCCGGTCTCGCGGTAGAGGCCGCCGCCGGTGCACCCCGGGCCCGCCCAGGCGGAGTACGAGGGCCGGTCCGGGGCTTTCGGCGGGCTCGGCTTCTTCGTGGCGGAGCCGCCCGGGCTCGGGGCGGGCTTGGACGTCGGCGACGCGCTCGGGGAGGTGCCGGGCAGTGCCGTGGGGACGATGCGCTGCGGGGCGCCGCCGAAGTCGCCCGGGTCGAAGTCCGCGTCGCCGGACCCGTTCGCCTCGGTCGCGGCCGAGTCACCTCCGTACAGCGTGACCGCCGAGACGGCCACCGCGACCGCGGTCAGGGCAACTCCCCCCGCCAGCAGGATCTTTCCCGAACGGGAGAGGAGGGAGACTCGTCCCGCCATTGTCTCGCGAGCCACCCATACCCCACCCATCGCCCGTGTTCCGCACTTCGGGCATCTCGTTCCGGGCAGCGAACCTCTACTGTCGCCCCCGCATCGTTCGCACGCCATGTCGCACCTGAACCAGTAGACCAACTGCTCGGTAGGTCAAGGCTGTCCACTATGCATCAGCACGGCAGACCCAGGTAGGTGTTATCGCCGGTAAGGGGGGTCAGCGGAGCTCATCGGGGCACGGAGTGCCACGCGGCAGCTGGTACGGGGCCGCCAAGCGGTACACCCCCGGCGCGGGCGCGAGCAGTTCGGTCCACTCGTCGCCCTCCGAGTCCTCCTGCGCCTTGAACAGACAGCCGTGGCGATTGACGAAGGTCTTCGCCTCGTCCTCGTCGTCCCGCTTCTTCGACGCCTCCGTCTCCTGCGGGCCCTGCACCTTCTTGCCGTGCTCGTCGACGATGCTCAGCCACGGCGAGTACGGGATCCGGATCAGCACCCGGCCCGCCGTCTTCACCTGGATCGTGAGCTCGCCCGCGCCCGCCCGGTCCACGGTCGCCGGCGGGTCGGCCAGCGGCATCGGGTCCTTCACCCGGAACAGCTGCCAGTTCTCGTCGCTCCAGATCCGCGTCAGATACGGCTGGCCCTCACGCACCAGCTCCGCCTCCTGCTTCGCGCCGCTGGAGTCGGGCGAGCCCTTGGGCAGCACCACATAGTGGACCGCCCACCGGTCGAGCCAGGCGCGGTAGCCGGATGCCGTCAGCGTCCTGTCGTCGTCGTAGAAGAGCGGATTGCGCTTCATGTCGGCCTGGCGGTTCCAGCCGCGGGCCAGATTGACGTACGGCGCGAGCGCGGACGCCTCCCGGTGGCTGCTGGCGGGGACCACCTCGACCCGGCCGCGCTCGGCGCGTACCTGCTGGAGCCGGTTGACCAGCGGCGCGAGCTCCCGGCTCCAGGACGCGGCCGGGGCTGTACGCACCATGTCGTCCACGGCCTTGAAGCCGATCCAGAAGTTCAGGCCCGCGAAGGCGAGGACGAGCGCGTACCACTTACGGGACTTCGGCACCGTGTACGGCAGCGCCGCCAGCAGCACCACACCCGCGAAGAGCATCGGGAGCCGCGAGACGTTCGAGCCGATCTGCGAATCGATCAGCCACGTCAGCAGCGTGCCCAGGGTGTAGACGGCCGCCGCCACGCGGACCGTCAGCCACTCCTTGGGTACGAGGACGAAGACGAGAACCCCGAACGCGAAGGGAAGCGACGTCGACCAGAACGACATCGGCTGCGTACCGGAGAAGGGGAACAGCCACGAGGACACCGCCACGACGGCAACAGGGGCCAGACCGAGGGCGTACGCGCCGGGACGGCGCCGGTTCAGGAACAGCGCCGCCGCGACCACACCGAGGAACAGGCCCGCGACCGGACTCGACGCCGTGGCGATACCCGCGAGCGGGGCGGCCACCGCCGCCTTCGCCCAGCGTTTCATCCGCCACTTGTGCGGCCAGCAGAAGACCGCGGCGACCGCGCCGAGCGCGAACATCATGCCGAGGCCGAAGGTCACCCGGCCGGACAGCGCGTTGCAGAGGAAGGCGAAGACCCCGGCCAGCGCGCAGGCCACGGGATTGCGGACGGCACGGACACGGACCAGGATCAGCGCGGTCAGCGCGGCCGAGACCGTACCGGCGACCATCATCGTCGAGCGGACGCCGATCAGCGACATCAGATACGGCGAGACGACGCTGTACGAGACGGGGTGCATCCCGCCGTACCAGGCGAGGTTGTACGCCGAGTCGGGATGGCGTCCGACGAACTCGGCCCAGGCGTCCTGGGCCGCGATGTCGCCGCCGCTGTTGGCGAAGAAGAAGAACCAGATCAGATGGGTGAGCGCGGCGAGAGCCGTCGCGAGAAGCACGGGGTGACGAGACAGCCGGTCCCGCAGGTCGGCAAGAGGACCGGGCTCGGTGCGGCCGGGCGCGGGCAGACGTATTCGCAGCCCGGTGTCGGGGCTGCTGCCGTCCGCCTGTGTCGGCTCAGCGGTGGTCACTGCGGCTCTCTCCGTCTTCCCCGGCTGTGCCGTGGTCCCCCGGCCTGCCTGCCTCCGACGTACTTTTTGCTGCTGTTCATGTTCAAGGACGCCATCTGGGCACCTTGAAGTTGCCCCGGGACGCTAGCACGCGGGCGCCCCGTCATCTCGGGACGCCCGCGTGACGTGACGCGTCTGGGTCTGACCCAGGTCCTGTCCGGCCGATCTTGCCGGGCTCGCGTGCCCTGGCACGCACGCTCGCGTTGTCGTCAGTCGCCGACGCTCCGCGTCGGCTCCTTCCTCCGCCTTGCGATCGCAGGCACCAGACCCCGCTCACTGATCCGGCCTGATCGACCGGACAGGACCTAGCCGAGCCGGATCAGCTTGTCGCCGAATCCAGGTTCCGCCAGGTCCTGCTGGAGCGCGACCGGGGCGGTCACCTTGCCCGTGCCCGAACCGACCGAGACCTGACCGACGACCGTGCCCGTCTTCGCGCTGTGCGGGATCTTGTTGCCGGCGTCGTCGATCGCGATCTGGACCTGGAGACCGGCCCAGCCGACCGCCTTGAGGTCCTTCGTGGCGACAACGGCCACCCGGCCCCCGAGGCCGTCCTCGATATGACCGACGACCTCACCCTTCTTGATGACGGTCGCGGATGTGACGCCCTCCTGGGCGGCCTTGATCAGCTGGAGGCTGTACGTCTTGACCGCCAGCGTCAGCTTCTCGTGCAGCAGCGCCGCGTTCTGGGCGCCCATCACCGCGCCGACGATCCGGCGGTTCTTGCCGTCGACGATCGTGTTGGCGGTCCACAGGAGGTTGCCTCCGGCCGGGGTGGACGAGCCGGTCTTGATGCCGCTCACGCCCGGCTCGAGGAGGATCGTGTTGTTGTTCTCGATCCGCCCTTCGATGCCCGGGATGGTGATGTTGGGCGTGTTGACGATGTCGCGGAAGATGTCGTTCTGGAGCACCGCCCTGGCCAGCTTGAGCTGGTCCTGCGGGGTGGACACGGTGGTGGCCTTCAGGCCGCTCGGGTCCGTGTAGGTGCTGTTGGTCATGCCGAGCTTCTTGGCGGCGTCATTCATCTTCTTGACGAACTCGGCCTCGGACTTCGAGTCCCAGCGGGCGAGGAGACGCGCGGCGTTGTTCCCGGACGGGATCATCAGCAGCTGAAGCATCTGCTTCTCGGTGAACTGCTGCCCCTTGGACACCTGCGCGGTCGACTCGTCCTCGATCTTGGACTCGTCCTCCGCCTGCTGATCGACGGTGATCTTCTCCCCGACCTGCTTCCCGGAGATCGGGTGCTCCTGGAGGATCACGTACGCCGTCATCGTCTTCGCGACGCTCGCGATCGGGGCGGGCTTCTGCGCGCCGTACGTGCCGATGCTGCCGACACCCTCGACCTCGACCGCGCCCTGGCCCTCGCCGGGCCACGGCATGTTCAGCTTTCCGCCCTTGAAGGTGAAGGCGGGCTCGGCGGAGAGCGAGAGCTTGGGGTCGGGGAGCGGACGGAAAGCCTGTACGACCGCAAAGATGATCAGGAGAAGGACGACGAGCGGCGTCCAGATCTTGATCCGCCGCATGACGGTGCGGACGGGGGTCTGGGGCGGCGGCGGGGTGTTCGTGAGCTCGGCGAGAAGATCGAGCGGCGGCAGCGGGGGCATGGGCTGCTGCTTGGTCCGCTCGGCCTCGGTGAGCGAGGCGGGCGCGGACTCCGATGCGGCTGCGTCGGGCCTGCTCGGGGCGGGCGGCGTCCGTACGTCCTCGGTCCGCAGCGGCACGAAGGTGCTGCTCCGCTCGGCGGGGGCCTCGGGGCGGGGTGCCGGGGACACCTTGAGCGCGGTCGTCGGCTGGTCGACGACGGGCCGCCGCGGGGTCTTGAAGACGGCGGTGGCCTGATCGACGGGCGGCTTGGCCGGAGCGTTTGCTTCCGCGGATCCGGCGGGGGGTGGGGTGGCTTCGCCCTCGTCCTTCTCGGACGGCTCGTCCTTGCCCTCGTCCTCGTCCTTGCCGGACGGCTTGGTGTCGGGCTTCACGGGCTCGGCCTCGGGCTCGGCCTCGGGCTCGGCCTCGGGCTCGGCCTCGGGCTCGGGCTCGGCCTCGGGCTCGGCCTCGGGCTCGGGGTCCGCATCCGCCTCGGGCTGTACGTCCGGAGAGGCGTCGGCCTCGTCGGCCGCCTCGGGCTCGGGCTCGGGCTCGGCAGGCGTGGACTTTGCGTCTGCGGACGCGTCCTGGTCGCCCTCAGGCGCCTCCTCGCGCTCCTCGGCATCCGGAACATCGACGTCCGCGTCTTCGGCGTCCAGAGGGGCCTCCCCGTCCGCGTCCGCGGCAACCGGAGCCTTGTCCTCGTCCGCGTCATCCCGGGCGGGAGCTTCGTCCGCGTCCTGGACCACCGGGGTCTCATCAGCGTCCGCATCGGCGGCGTCGGCAACCGGAGCGGCCTGCGCGTCCGCGTCCGGCGCGTCCGGCGCGTCCGGCGCGTCCTCCGCGTCCTCCGCGTCCTCCGCAGCCGGAGCCGCCTCCTCGTCCGGCGCCTCGTCCCCGTCGCCGGCCACCCACGCCGCCACCGCGGCCCGCAGCCTCGCGTCGTTCTCCACGGAACCCGACTCCGTGCCCGGCTCGGCCTCCGGCTCGGACGCCGCCCGTTCCGCCGGCAGCTTGAAGACCGCCGTCGCCTGGTCCACCTGGGGAGCCGTCGCCCCCGGAGATGCCTGCCGGAACACGGCGAGGCGCGGGTCGCGCTCACCCGGAGTCGTCTCCCCCGACGACTTCCGCTGCTCCGACCTGTCGGGGGACTCGCCCGCCACCGTGCCTCCTCCATGAGTCTTGCGTCATGCGCTCTTGAGCCATACGTACGTACTCACAGGCACCCTCACGCGACAGCCCGTGTTGTCCGAACCATCTACCAGTGTCCTGTGTGAGAGCCCCGCTCCCGGGCCTAGACGAGAACGACATACCTGCCGGTTCCCTCAGAAAGCACCCAGGCGCTCTCGACAGACCAATGTGAGAGGGGTCACCCTGTCGTACATCCACGCGGGGAGGCATGGATGGGCAGGAGCCGCAGAACACTTCCGGAGGAGCTTCTGCTGCTCGCTCTGGACCCGGCCACGGGTACCACAGCGCAGCCGCAGTCGCTCGACCTCGGCCTGGCCGGAGCCCAGCTAGTAGAGCTGGCTCTGGCAGGACGGATAGCCCCAGACGGGGATCGTATCGCCGTGGTGATGCCACGGCCGACAGGAGATCCGACTTTGGACTCCGCACTGGAACTGCTGCGCAGACGCGGCAGTCCGGTACGGGCAGTTCACTGGATTGGCGGGCCCCGACTGGGGCTGCGCCAGATTTACCTCTCGCATCTGGAGCGGTGCGGCATGGTGCATGCCGTGGCGGGCCAGATGTGCGGAGTGCTGCCGACGACTCGCTACCAGGCGACGGACACGGCGATCAGCCGGGACATCAGGGCCCGGCTGGACAGTGCGATCCGCACCGGCGTACCGCCGGACCCGCGGACCGCGGCGCTCGCCGCGCTGGCCCACGCGGTCGGACTCGGCAAGCACCTGTACCCCGGCAACGAGGGGCGTTCCTCGAGGTCCCGTCTGCGGGATCTCATCAGGCACGACCCGATGGGCGGCCTCGTGGCGCACGCCGTGATGGACGTCCAGAACGGTGTGGCCGCTCAGCCGCGCCGTAATCCCACCGCGGTGAACGGCACCAGGCAGCCGGCAGCCGTGGCGGCGATGCAACCGCGCCGCGGAACCATGGCGCGTGTCGCCGCGCACTGACACAGCAGCAGCAAAAGCACCACCCGTAGGACCGCCGCACCAAACCGCCGCACCGACGTCCCCACCGACCCGGTCCGGGAGCCGCACAGAACGCGCGGGGCAGCCTCATCGCTGCCCCGCGCGTTCGCGCATGACGCCTGTGTAGCCATTTCGCAGCGCAGCCACGACCATTGGTGGCAGTCTGCTGAGCGGTAGATACGCTCAGCTACGCAGCCGGAGGTGCAGTTTCCGTGGCGTCCAATGTCAACCCCACCGTCAGGCGACGCCGTTTGGGACAGGAGCTGCGCCGGCTCCGAGAGCTGAAGGGCATGACGGCCGAGGAGGTGGCGGAGCGTCTGCTCGTCTCCCAGTCGAAGATCAGCCGCCTGGAGAACGGCCGCCGTTCCATCAGTCAGCGCGATGTCCGCGACCTGTGCGGAGTGTACGAGGTCGAGGACCACCGGATCGTGGACTCGCTGATGCAAATGGCCAAGGACTCCCGCCAGCAGGGCTGGTGGCACGCCTTCGGTGACATCCCGTACAGCGTCTACATCGGCCTGGAGACCGACGCGGCGAGTCTTCGGGTGTACGAATCACTGATCGTTCCCGGTCTGCTCCAGACGCGGGAGTACGCGCAGGCGGTGATCGAGGGGATGTGGCCCGAAGCCACGCCCAGCGAGATCGACAAGCGCATCCAGATCCGCCTCAAGCGCCAGGATCGCCTGACGGACCCGGTCAACCCTCTCCGCTTCTGGGCGGTGATCGACGAGGCATTGCTGAGACGCGTCGTCGGCAATCGGCAGATCATGGCTGACCAGCTTCTGCATCTCGCGCAGTTGAGTGAACAGCCGCACGTCACGCTGCAGGTATTGCCGTACGACGTCGGGGCGCATCCTGGCATGTACGGCAAGTTCGCCATCCTCGAGTTCCAGGAGGCGATGGACGCGAGCGTCGTCTACCTGGAGGGAGTCACCAGCGATCTCTACTTGGAGAAGGCCAACGACGTCCAGAGCTACGCGGTCATGTACGAGCACCTGCGAGCCAAGGCATTGAGCGCGGAGCAGTCCCGGGACTTCATTCACAAAGTGGCGGAAAGCTGCAGCTCGTGATCAAGCAACAAGCTTAAGGGCGCGCACAATACACCCGCGCATCCTCAACTGAGAAGATCTCGATGGAATATGCCATCCAGATGGGTGAACGCCGCATGTCTCCAATGATGTTGCGGCGTAGCGTCGCCCGCAGAGCCGCTGCCCTCAGCGGCTGGGCGCAAGGCCCAACAACTGGCACAACCATCGGAGTCCCCATGCTGATTCGGCACGATGCGCTGACGGAATGGACCAAGTCCTCGTACTCCGCCGTCAACGGAGACTGTGTGGAGGTCAAGGCAGAGAGTGCTGCCACAGTCGCGGTCCGCGATTCGAAGGAGCCCCGCAGGGGAGTCCTCGACTTCACGGCCGAGACGTGGTCGGCGTTCGTCCTTGACGTCAGCCGAACCACGCCGCGCGGTGCGTGACTTGAGCCGTACACCCAACTCGTAGCCACAGCCCGAGTCAAGCCCTCTCGACTGGTCCGCCGTCCTGGCCGAGGGGGCTGCTTGCTGCCCGCCGTCCAGTTCGGCCCGCCCCGGCTCAGCGCAGTTGATCGACGTAGCGGTCGGTGCCGGGGACCGTGGGGATGAAGGGAGCCACGAGCTCCACCCGCCCGAGCCCCGATTCGACGACCGCCACGTCGAGGCCTGCGAATGCAGAGTCCCAGCGCTCCCTCGGGTCCTCCTCGAGGAACCACAGCAGCGTCAGCCGGGTGTCCACGCCCTCGACCTGTTTCACATAGGTCATCCGGTCGCCCGGCAGTGGCGTCGGCCGGAAGACGGTCACCATCGCCGCGCACGATCCGGCCAGCCGCTTGGGCAGATGCTTGGTACGCAGCCACTCGAGGAGTTCCGCCCGCTGCTCGGGCCCCTCCGCGTCGATCACCTCGACGACCAGGCCCGCGTACGGATGGTCCAGCGCGTGATAGTCGCGCGGGCCTGCCGCCCCGTCCCGGTAGACGGTCGCCTCGTGGTCCTGGAATGCCGTGAAGACATGCGTACGGTCCTGGTAGACGCGGCCGTCCCGGTTGAGCCGCTTGTTGATCCCGACGGTCCACTTCATGTGGTCGGCGTAGCGTCCGTCGGTGATCCAGTACGTGGAGATGTAGCAGCCCGCGGTGACGGGCTGGGCGACGGCCGACTTCTCCGGGTAGCGCAGCAGTTGGAGGTCCCGCGTGGCGACCCAGCGCCGTCCCGCGTACATCCACGGCATGGCCAAGGCGCCCGCGTAGTAGTGGTCGTCCTCGTACCAGCGGTTGTAGGCGTACTCATGGCCCGGATGCGGTTCGACCATGGTGATCAGGGCGTGGCCGGGGCGCACCCCGTAGGGACCGACGCCCGCCAGCTCCGCGTACACCTCTGACCGAGTGTCCTCGCTCACGACGCTCCCCTTCCTTCCTCCGGTGGAGGCACCTACTCTGACGCTCCGTCAGAAGAACTGCCAGAGCCGGGAGGCGCCCAGATGCTGCTCCAGGGGAAGACCGTGATCGTCTCCGGTGTCGGGGCCGGGCTCGGCCATCAGATCGCCGCGACCGTCGTACGGGACGGGGGCAACGCGGTCCTCGGCGCCCGCACCGAGGCCCATCTCGCCAAGTCGGCGCGCGAGATGGACCCCGAGGGCTCACACACCGCCCACCGCGCCACGGACATCACCGACGAGGCGCAGTGCGAAGCGCTGGCCGCGCTCGCGCTGGAGCGGTTCGGGCGGATCGACGCGGTCGTTCATGTCGCCGCCTGGGACAGCTATTTCGGCGGGCTCGCGGACGCCGACTTCGAGACCTGGCGGGGGGTCATCGACGTGAATCTGCTGGGCACGCTACGGATGACCCGGGCCTGTCTGCCGGGGCTGAAGGGGCGCGGCGGCTCGGTCGTCATCATCGGGACGCAGTCGGCGGTGGCGGCGCCCTCACAGGTGTGGCAGGCGGCGTACGCGGCATCCAAGGGCGCGCTGACCTCGGCGATGTACTCGCTGGCGCGCGAGCTCGGCCCCGACCGGATCCGGGTCAACACGGTACTGCCCGGCTGGATGTGGGGGCCGCCCGTGCAGGCGTACGTCCAGTTCACCGCGCACACCGAGGGGGTTCCGGAGGACGAGGTGCTCGCACGGCTCACCGAGCGGATGGCACTGCCGGAGCTGGCCACGGACGGCGATGTCGCTCAGGCCGCGGCCTTTCTCGTCTCCGACCGGGCCCGGGCGATCACGGGTCAGTCGCTGCTCGTCAACGCGGGTGAACTGATGCGGTAGCCGCCCTTTTTGACCCCTCCCTTCAGTCATAGATGTGAATGTGGGTCATTAACTCGAACAATTTTACTTGCACTTGACCCCTCAGGTCGTTGTCGTGGCCGCGCGCATGGACACACCATGAACGGCGTTCACAAGGCGGACCCCAGGAGGGGGCACATGAACAGTCTCGACTGGACCGTGCTCACCGGATACTTCGGTGTGATGGTCGCGATCGGACTCTGGTCGCACAAGCGCGTCGACAACGTCAGCGACTTCTTCACCGCAGGCGGCAAGATGCCGTGGTGGCTGTCGGGCATCTCGCACCACATGTCCGGCTACAGCGCGGTGATGTTCACCGGTTACGCGGGCATCGCCTACAAGTACGGTGTCACGTCCTTCGTGACCTGGTCCCTCCCGATCGCCATCGGCATCTTCATCGGTGCCAAGCTCTTCGCGCCGCGGCTGAACCGGCTGCGCTCCAAGCTGCATGTCGCCTCGCCGCTGGAGTATCTGAAGAACCGCTACAACCTCAAGACCCAGCAGGCGCTGGCCTGGTCGGGCCTCCTGCTGAAGATCGTGGACGTGGGAGCCAAGTGGGCCGCGATCGCCACCCTGCTCTCCGTCTTCACCGGTCTCTCGCTCAACCAGGGCATCCTGATCACCGGCATCATCACCGGGATCTACTGCACGGTCGGCGGCCTGTGGGCCGACGCCCTGACCGAGCTGGGGCAGTTCATCATCCAGCTCTTCGCCGGACTCGCGATGCTCATCGCGGTGATGGGCAAGCTGGACGGCTTCAGCACCCTGTGGACCATCTGGGACGAGCCGGAGCTCCAGGGGCACGCGGACGCGACCGCCGGGCCGTACACCGTGACGTTCCTGCTGGCGTTCCTCTTCATCAAGACCTTCGAGTACAACGGCGGCATGTGGAACCAGGCGCAGCGCTACATGGCGACCGCCAACGCCCGCGAGGCCACCCGCTCGGCGCGGCTCTCGGCGGTCCTGTGGGCCGTCTGGCCGCTGGTGCTGTTCTTCCCGATGTGGTGCGCACCGCTGCTCGTCGACGCGAAGAAGCCGGACGCGTCCGACTCCTACGCGCTGATGACCGAGCAGTTGCTGCCCCACGGTCTGCTGGGCCTGGTCATCGTGGGCTTCTTCTCGCACACCATGGCCATGTGCTCCTCCGACGCCAACGCGATCGCCGCGGTCTTCACCCGGGACATCGCGCCCGTCATCTCCAAGAAGGCACGGAGCTGGACCGAGCGGGCCGGGCTGATCGCCGCGCGTCTGTCGACGATCTCCTTCCTGGCCCTGTCGATGGCGATCGCGACCCAGGTCAACTCGCCCACGTTCAAGGACATCATCACCGTCGTGATCAAGTGGGTGGCCGGACTGATGGGCCCGATCGCGATCCCGTTCATGCTCGGCCTGCTGCGTCCGTTCCGTAAGTCCGGACCGACCGCGGCGCTCACCAGCTGGGCGGCGGGCCTGATCGCCTTCTTCTTCCTCAATTACGAGATCGACGGCACTGCCAGGACCGATGTGGCCCTGCAGTACCAGGTCTCCGTACCGCTGGCGATCTCGCTCGTGCTCTACATCGTGATCGGCTTGGTCAAGCCGGAGGACACCCCCGAGCGCGACGCGGTCATCGCCCGGATCAACACGGACGACGACGGGCCGGAGGGTTCCGGGCTCGCCACGGCGAGCGTGCCGGCGCCGGCCGAGCCGGCCGAGGCGAAGGTACTGGGCCGCGAGGGCGCGGACGGCTGACGCGCCCGCCTTAGGCCGTGTCTGACAAATCTCGCCTGGTGCGCGACGCCCGGCACGCCCACTCGCTGCGTTGTCGGAGTCATCCAAGTACGTCCAGTACGAGGATGATCTCCCCCAGACTTCGTCCGGGGGTGCCCCCACCGCCTTGCGATTGCACGCACCGGACGCCGCGCACCCCGCCCTGCGGGCGAACGGCGCTATTTGTCAGACACGGCCTAGATGTTCTGTCCACGGAGGTTCGTGACGGGGTTCACGGTTGTGTGATCTTGAAATGGGTGAGGGCCTTCTGGCTTGGTGTGGATTGCGACATCTGCACCGGCAACAGAAAGGCCCTCGTGCCCCACCGTAATGCACCCCTGACGGAGACCGGTCGACTGCGACTTGCCCGCTGCGTTGTGGACGACGGCTACACCCTGCGCCGGGCGGCCGAACGCTTCCAGGTCTCGCCGACGACAGCCCAGCGGTGGGCGGACCGTTTCCGGCTCTACGGCGCGGCAGGGATGGCGGACCGTTCAAGCCGTCCGCATACCAGCCCGCGCCGAACCCCGACCCGGACCGAGCGGCGGATCATCAAGGTCCGGATCCTGCGCCGGTGGGGCCCGGCCCGCATCGCGCATCTGCTGCGATTGGTGCCCTCGACCGTGCACCGCGTGCTGACCCGCTTCGGCCTGGCACGTCTGGCCCACCTGGATCGCGCAACCGGCCAGGCCATACGCCGCTACGAACGCGAACGGCCAGGCGAGCTGGTGCACGTGGACATCAAGAAGCTCGGCAACATCCCCGACGGCGGCGGTCACAAGGCCCTGGGCCGCCAGGCCGGCCGCAAGAAGCGTTCCGGCGCCGGCTACAGCTACATCCACACCGCCGTCGACGACCACTCCCGCCTCGCCTACAGCGAGATCCTCGGCGACGAAAAGAAGGAGACCGCCACCGCCTTCTGGACCCGGGCCCACGCGTTCTTCACCACGTGCGGGATCGCAGTCGAACGAGTCCTGACGGACAACGGCTCCTGCTACAAGTCCCGCCTCTGGCGCGAAACTCTCGCGGAGGCCGGGATCACCCACAAGCGAACCCGGCCCTACCGGCCACAGACGAACGGCAAGGTCGAACGCCTCAACCGCACCCTGCTCGACGAATGGGCCTACGCCCGCCCCTACCGTTCAGAGCAGGAACGACGCGACGTCTTCCCGCAATGGCTGCATACCTACAATCACCACCGCGGACACACCGCGCTCGCAGGCAAACCACCCGCCAGCCGCGTCCCCAACCTCACAGGGCAATACACCTAGACCCAATGCCGTTGCGTTACGGGCCTGTGGGTTGGGGTCTTGTGATGAGGGTGGCCTGGGTGCCGGTGCGGGTGGGCTGGGGCCAGGCATGGTGTTCAGCTCGTTTGAGCCGGTAGTTGGACATCTTGCGTTTCACGACGCGGGGCTGGCTGCGCAGGCGTCTGATGGGCAGGAGCCGTTCCAGAAGGTCCTGCTCGAGCATCACCAGTGCTCTGACCAGGAGGTCAGGGGGAAAAGCTGCCCGGCGTGACGGTCACGCTGCGGCGGGCAGAGCGCAGGGTTTCGGTGAAGGAGACCCGGTCGGGATCCAGGCCACGGGTGGCAGCCGTTCTCAGCATGAGCTCGCGCAGGGCGTGGTGGACCAGCAGGTGCGCCCAGATCTGCTGGTGGACACCATCGGGGGTTTTGCTGCTGAGGACGACCCGCGCGCCGCGCTGATGGGTTTTGATCTCAGCGAAGACGGACTCGACCTCCCAGCGTTCGCGGTAGAGCGCGGCCAGCTGCCGGGCCGGATACCGTCGGGCGTCCAGCAGAGTGGTGACCAGGCGGTAGCCATCAGCTGCGCCCTCACTGACGTGGTCCTTGAGCTGGTAGGCCAGGACACGGACCGCGACAGGCTCATGCTGCGCGGGGCCGCTGCTTGCCCGGATCTGTGAAAGCCATGACCCGTCACGGAACTGCTTGATGACCGGCAGGACGCGGTTGGCAGGCACCCGCCACAGCAGATCGGCGCCCGTGGCGGTGAATGCCTGCCACAACGGGACACCCAGGAACTCACGGTCGGCCAGGACGAGCTGGCCGGGACCGCAGGAACGCGGCAGACGGCCAACCAAGGTCACTTCCCCAGTGCGGCAGCCGGCCAGTTCCGCGTCCAGCACCGCATGGCTGCCCACCTCCACCAAAGCAGCCATCCGCACCTGCGGAAACGCGCTCCGGCCCATCCCACGGCCGCTGCCCGGACGTCCGAAGGCGGCCTCGTTGGCTTCGGTGTCCGCAACGTCCCAGCAGGTCCCGTCCACCGCCAGCAGCCGCAGCCCACGCCAGAACGCACCGGGCGTCGCCTCAGTGGCCATCGGCTTGGCCGTCGTGGCGAACAGCACCCGCAAGGGCTCAGAGCCCAGCCGTTGCCGGGCCCGAAACAACGAGGACTTCGCCGGCACGTGCCAGGCGCCCAGCAGCCCCTGGCCTCGCAGACCCTCCACCATGTGCCGCATCACTTCCAGATACGGAGCCGGAGAGAACAACGCCAGCCCCAGCACGAAGTACACCACCAGCCGTGCAGGGAGCAGCCGTTTACGTTGCTCTGCACATCCGCAAGCCGCTACCACCCGATCCACCAACCCCGGCGGATACACCCAGGTCAACAGCCCCAGACCCGATAACTCAGACACACTCGCAGACACTCGAACCACCCCCGGGACCACCGCCAAGCAGCCTACGCCCGCGGCCTAAAACAACGGCATTGGGCCTAGACCCGCGTACCAGGGCCCGGCTCCCCAGGGGTGGAGCCGGGCCCTCGCGCGTCAGCTGCGGGGGTAGCGGGCCAGCCAGCCGGGCGAGGCGACCGTGGGGCCGTGCAGGGCCGGGCCCTGGGTCATCTCCATCGCGAAGTCGTCGGCGAGTTCGATGACGGTGGGGCGCCCCTCCAGCTCGGAGAGCCAGGCGGGCGGCAGGGCCGTCTCGCCGTGCAGGGCACCCAGCAGCGCGCCGGTGACGGAGCCGGTGACCTCGGAGGGGCCGTCGTGGTTGACGGCGAGCCGCAGGCCGTGCCGGATGTCCTCGCCGACGAGCGCGCAGTAGACGGCGATGGCGAGGGCTTCCTCGGCGTTGTCGCCCGTGCCGATCGAGGCGATCCTGGCGGGGCCCGGAATGCCCTGGCGTACGGTGCCGAGCGCCAGCTGGAGGGCGTCCGTGACGGGCTGGTGCCCGGGCCGCGCGGCCAGCAGGGCGAGCGCGCGCTGCACCGAGCCGTCGAGGGTCTCGCCCCGGGCCAGACCGTGCACGATGACGGCGAACGCTGCCGCCGAGAGATACGCGGTGGGGTGGCCGTGCGTCTGCGCCGCACACTCCACGGCCAGCTGGCACACCAACTGCGGCTCCCAGCCCACGAGCAGCCCGAACGGCGCGGAGCGCACCAGCGCCCCCGCGTCGCACGCGGTCGGGTTCTTCGGCGCTTCGAGGGTGCCCATCGCCTCGTCGCCCAGCCCGACGAGGCAGGCCCTGGGGGCGTTGCGGCGGGTGTAGAGCCACTCCTCGCGGGCGAGCCAGCCGTTGTCCTTGCGGCGTTCGTCGGGACCCCAGTCGCGCTGGGTGGCGGCCCATCTCAGATAGGCGCGGTGCACATCGGTGGGCGGATGCCAGGCGCCGGTGTCACGGCGGACCTGTGCGCGTATGAGCCCGTCGACGGTGAACAGCGTCAGCTGGGTGGCGGCGGTGACGGCCCCGCGGCGGCCGTGGGCGGGCACGAGGTCGGCGATGCCCTCGGGGCCGTGGTCCGCCCGTATCTCCTCCAGGGCCAGCGCCGAGACCCCGGCGCCGAGCGCGTCGCCGATGGCGCCACCGAGCAGGGCACCGCGCACCCGGGCGCGGAAGTCCTGCTGCTCGGCCCGGCCCCACACGGCAGTAGCTGCTGCGCTCACCCCGCGCCCTCCCTGGACGTCGAACATATGCCTGGCGCAGCACTTTAATCGAACGGGATTAACTGGGGCTCCGCCCCGGACCCCGCTCCGGCCGAAGGCCGCATACGGGGGTCTGGGGGCCTGCCCCACACCCCTACTCCCCCGAGCCCACCGCATCCCCCGCCCCGGCGAGACCCCGCACCTCAGCATCCAGCTCCCCCAGATCCTCGCCGAGCTCCCGGTACCGGTCGAGATCGGCCCGCGCCTCCTCCGCCCGCCCCACCGCCAGCCGGACCGAAGCCCGCCGTCCGTAGCTCCAGCCGTACCCGGGGTCGACCGCGATCGCCCGGTCCAGTTCGGCCAGCGCCTCCTCCAGACGTCCCAGGTCCTGCAGGGCCGCACCGCGCTCGGCCGCGATCCATGCCTTGTCCGGCTGGAGTTCCGCGGCTCGCGCCAGATCGGCCAGCGCCTCCTCGAACCGGCCGAGTCCGCGCAGCGCCTGGCCGCGGCTGCCGATGGTCCAGCCGTCGTCGGGCTTGAGCTCGTCCGCCCGGTCGTAGTCCGCGATCGCTTCCTCGTACCGCCCGGCGCGGCGATGCGCCTCGCCCCGCAGGGTCAGATGCACCGCCGTGTCCGACCCACAGGCAACCGCCGCGTCGAGGTCCGAAAGTTCACCGTCGAGATCGCCGAGCGCCCGCCGCACGCCCGCCCGCGTCGTCAGCGCCAGGGCCGATCCGGGGTCGAGCGCCAACCCCCGGTCCAGGTCCGCCAGCGCCTCCTCGAACCGGCCGAGCCGCTCGTACATCCGGCCGCGGATTTCCAGTGCCATGCCGTACTCCGGATCGTGGGCGAGCGCCCGGTCGTAATCGGCGAGCGCCTCTTCGTACCGCTCGGCCCGCTGATGCGCGTATCCGCGGCTGACCAGCGCCCACGCCTTCGGCTCCGCAAGCTCCACGAACCGGTCGAGATCTGCGAACTCCCGTACCTCATCGCCCTGTTCGCGCCAGATTTCGACCCTCCGCAGCAAGGTCCACCAATAGTCCGGCTTCAGCTCCAGCGCCTCGTCCAGGTCCGCAAGCGCCTCCTGGGTTCTGCCGAGCGCATGCTTCGCCATGGCACGGCTGCCGAGTGCCCAGGCATACGCCGGATCCAGCGCGAATGCCCGGTCGAACTCGGCGATCGCCTCCTCGTACCGTCCTTCGTACCGAAGGATCTCCCCATGCTCGCCGACGACCCACGGATTGTCCGGGTCGAGTCCCCTGGCCCGTCCGATGTCCTCCAGGGCGCCCTCGGCATCCTCGAGCGAGCGCCGGATCTGGGACCGGCGCACCAGCGACCACACATGGCCGGGCTTGGCCTCGATGACCTGGTCCAGATCGGCGAGCGCCTCCTCGCTGCGCCCCAGGGCGTGCTTGGTATGGGCGCGGCTGGAGCGGGACCAGATGTCGGCGGGGTCGAGTTCGAGGGCGAGGTCGAACTCGGCGAGGGACTCCTCGTACCGCCCCGTCCGGCCGTACGTCTCCCCCAGCCCGTAGTGCGCCCGCTGAGAGCCCGCGTCCAGGGCGACCGCCCGCCGGTAGTCGCGCAGCGCCTCCTCGTACTCGCCCAGATTGCGGTGGTCACGGCCGCGGACGACGAGGGCCGTCACCCGTGCCTCGGGGGCCAGTTCGCCACGGGCGAGGATCAGCTCCAACACCCCGGTGCACTTGCGCTGTTCGTCCTCCAGCGCGGCGAGCGCGCCCTTGCCCAGGGTCCGTAGCAGCTCGCTGTCGCCGTCGGCGCCCGCGTCCGCGACGGCCCGCGCCCAGTGCCGGGCCGCGCCCATGCCCGCGTCGCACGCGTCGACCCCGTCCCGCAGTGCCTCGGGCAGTCCTGTGCGCGGCCGGGCGCACAGCAGGTGGTACGTCTCCTCGACGCGCAGCTCGCGCCACGCGTCCTGCCCCCACCGGTGCTCCTCGTCGAGGCCCTCCCCGGCCGCCGCCCGCCACCCGGCGAACACCTCCGCCAGTCGGTTGTGCCCGGCCCGCCAGCGCTCCGGTGAGCTGTTGCGCCGCAGCCGCAGCATCGGGTCCCGTACGACGTCGTGGTACTGGGCCCGGCCCCCGCGATTGCTCACGAACGGCAGCGCGCACAGCCAGCCGAACAGCCCCTCCGCGTCCCCCTCGACGGCCGCCCGGAACACATCCTCGTTCAGCCGGCGCGGCAGAGCGCCGTCGATGGCGGCCGAGCGGCGGACCGGGTCCTGCTCCCACTTCAGGAAGCGTTCCACCGCGGTGGCGCAGGGGTCGTCGACCGCTCCCGGGTTCTCGGCCAGCGTCGAGACGAGGACGGGCAGCCGGCCGGAGAGCTTGAGCACCTCTCGTACCACTTCCTCGTCCTGCACCCCCTTGGACGCGAGAAACTGGCGGGCCTCGGACTCGGTGAAGGGTGAGAGCGGGAGGTCGGTCACGAAACCGGCGTAATCCGCCCAGCAGGTGGGGTCCAGCGGCCGCTGCCCGGAGAGGGTGACGACGACCTGCGGGGGCAGCAGGCCATGGCGCCTGCTGGTGATCAGATCGCGCAGCCAGAAGTCGAGGAAGGGTCCGGTGCGTTCGTACGTGTCGAAGAACAGCGCGATCCACGGGACGTGCGCCGCGACCCGGTTCAGCTCGGAGACCAGCACCGGGGTGAGGGCACCGATCGGGTCGAGGACGAGCTGTACGTCCTCCTGCTTGCCGAAGTGGGCGCTGAGGAGGGCCTTCACGGTGGTGGCGCCGCGGGCGACCTGGGCCGGGTCGACGGCTCCGGCGATCGCGCCGACGCCCGGGACCATGCCGAGGCCGAACAGTCCGGCCTGGGCGACGGCGAGCGACCCTGCGGTGGGGCCTGCCGTCGGGCCTGTCGGGGGGCCTGTCGGCTCCGCGGTCGCCGCCGCGGCGGCTGACTCCGCCTCGTACCGGCGCTGGCGGTAGGTCGCCAGCAGCTTGTCCAGGGCCTTGAGCGGATGCCCCTGCTGGGCGAACTGGGTGCAGAGCCCTTCCATCGCCTCCGGCACGCTGTTCACGGACTCGTCAAGGACGGCGGTGAGGGCGTCGCGTCCGCGCGCGGCCTGGGTGAGTTCGCGTACGAGGGAGGTCTTGCCGACGCCCGCGTTGCCGTGGATGTGGAAGATGAAGCGGTGCCGGGGATCGCTCACGGGTACGTCGAAGTTCGCTCGGAACGCGTCCAGTTCATCACGGCGTCCCACGAAGCTCGCGCGCCTGGCGATGTCCAGCAGCTCCTGGATGGACAGACGCGCGGCTCCTCCAGCACTCATGCGATCAGTCTGGCAGCACCGGCAGCAGCTCGGGCAGATGTCCGTCGGACGCGGTCGCGGCCCGCATGCGCTCGTCCGCCACCTCGCCGTACAGCGTCGTACGCGGCTTCGCCTGCCGCCCTGCCGCCTCGGCGATGGCGACGAGGTCCTTGATGGAGCGGTACGAGCCGTAACTGGAGCCCGCCATACGGGAGATGGTCTCCTCCATCAGCGTGCCGCCGAGGTCGTTGGCCCCGGAGCGGAGCATCTCGGCCGCGCCCTCGGCACCCAGCTTCACCCAGCTGGTCTGGATGTTGGTGATGTGGGGGTGGAGCAGCAGCCGGGCCATGGCGGTGACGGCACGGTTGTCGCGCGCGGTCGGGCCCGGCCGCGCGATCCCCGCGAGATAGACGGGCGCGTTCGTGTGGATGAAGGGCAGCGTCACGAACTCCGTGAAGCCTCCCGTCTCCTGCTGGATACGGGCGAGGGTGCGCAGATGCCCGAGCCAGTGCCGGGGCTGGTCCACATGCCCGTACATCATGGTCGATGAGGACCGGATGCCCAGCTCATGCGCCGTGGTGACGACCTCGATCCAGGTGGCGGTGGGCAGCTTGCCCTTGGTGAGGATCCAGCGGACCTCGTCGTCCAGGATCTCCGCGGCGGTCCCGGGGATCGAGTCGAGCCCGGCTTCCTTGGCGGCGGTGAGCCATTCCCGGATCGACATCCCGGTGCGGGTCGCGCCGTTGACGACCTCCATCGGCGAGAAAGCATGCACATGCATGCCGGGAACTCTGGCCTTCACCGCCCGGGCGATGTCGAAGTACGCCGTGCCCGGCAGGTCGGGGTGGATGCCGCCCTGCATGCACACCTCGACGGCGCCGACCTCCCAGGCCTGCTCGGCACGGTCGGCGACCTGGTCGAGCGAGAGCGTGTAGGCGTCGGCGTCGGTACGCCGCTGGGCGAAGGCGCAGAAGCGGCAGCCGGTGTAGCAGACGTTGGTGAAGTTGATGTTCCGCGTGACGATGTACGTGACGTCGTCGCCGACGACGGATCTGCGGAGCTCGTCGGCGATGCCCGTCAGCGCGTCCAGCGCGGGCCCGTCGGCGTGCAGGAGGGCGAGGGCTTCGTCGTCGGTGAGCCGGGTCGGATCGTCGGCGGCCTGCTTGAGGGCTGTCTTGACGTCCGCATCGATGCGGGAGGGCACCATGCCGGGCACGGCGGCCTCGCGCAGCGCCTCCCAGTCCCCGTACACCTCGTCGAAGTCGTCACGCCGGTCGGCGGTCCGGCCTTCCGTGTCGATCGTCCGGTGCAGATCGGTGCGCCCGGTGGAGGCGAAGCCTTCGTCGGGCTCCTGCCACGCGCGTCCCACGACGGGGGCGTCCGCGTTCGCCAGCCCGGTCTCCGGATCGGCGAGCGCGCGGACGTGCGGCAGCAGACGCGGGTCGAGCCAGGGCTCGCCGCGCTGCACGAACTCCGGGTAGACGCACAGGCGTTCTTCGAGCCGGAAGCCCGCCGCCGCCGAACGCTCGGCCAGCTCGTCGATCTGCGGCCACGGCCGCTCGGGGTTCACATGGTCCGGCGTCAGCGGCGAGACCCCGCCCCAGTCGTCGATGCCCGCCTCGATGAGCCGCGCATACTCGCCCGCCACCAGGTTGGGCGGCGCCTGCAGACAGGCGGAGGGCCCCATGATGTGCCGGGCCACGGCGACGGTCGCGACCAGCTCGTCCAGCTCCGCGTCCGGCATCCCGCGCATCGCCGTGTCCGGCTTGGCGCGGAAGTTCTGCATGATCAGTTCCTGGATGCCGTGATACGCGCGGGCGACGCGCCGCAGCGCGAACAGCGAATCGGCGCGCTCCTCGTACGTCTCGCCGATCCCGATCAACAGCCCGCTCGTGAACGGCACGGAACTGCGCCCGGCATCCTCCAGCACCCGCAGCCGGACGGCGGGCTCCTTGTCGGGCGACCCGTAGTGCGGCCCGCCGGGCTCGCTCCACAGCCGCGTCGCCGTGGTCTCCAGCATCATGCCCATGCTCGGGGCGACGGGCTTCAGCCGCTGGAAGTCCGTCCAGGTCATGACGCCCGGGTTGAGATGCGGCAGCAGCCCGGTCTCCTCCAGGATGCGGATCGCCATGGCCCGTACGTAGGCGATGGTGTCGTCGTACCCCTCTGCCTCCAGCCACTCCCGCGCCTCGGGCCAGCGGTCCTCGGGCTTGTCGCCGAGGGTGATCAGCGCTTCCTTGCAGCCCAGTTCGGCTCCACGCCGGGCGATGTCCAGGACCTCGTCGGGCGACATGAACATCCCGTGCCCGGCCCGGCGCAGCTTCCCCGGCACGGTCGCGAAGGTGCAGTAGTGGCACTTGTCGCGGCACAGCCGGGTGAGCGGAATGAACACGCTCTTCGAGTACGTGATCACCCCGGGGCGGCCCGCGGCCTCCAGCCCGGCGTCCCGCACGCGCGCGGCGGAGGCACACAGATCGACGAGGTCGTCCCCGCGAGCCTGCAACAGCACGGCAGCCTCGGCGACATCCAGCGCCACCCCGTCCCTGGCTCGCCTGAGGGCGCGGCGCATGGCGTTCTCGGTGGGGCGTCCGGGCCGTCCGTGCTGGTGATCCGTCATGGATCGAGCATACGAGCGCGGGCTGACAGGCCGACCCTGGGCACAGATTCGGCCTGCGCCCTGAGTGCGTGCGCCCTGAGTACCTGCGCCCAGGGCTCGTGGGGTTCAGCACGCATGCGCGGCTCCCGGCCGGTGCATAGCGTCAGGCCCCATGAACGAACTGTCCGACCTCACCGAATCCCCGGCCATGCCGGTTGTCCGCAGGGCGCTGGGCGTGGCCTGGTGGATCCTCATCGCGGCGCTGGTGACGCCGGTGCTTCTCATTGCCGGCCTGTTCGTCACGTACCAGGTGGAGCAGGCGACGCCGGAGGACTACCCCCGCGCCACTCCCGAGGCCATGGGCGACCGGGCGGCGGGTCTGTCTCAAGAGGCGTACGAGGTGCTGGGCTTCGACCGTGCCGTGCCGCCGGGAGTGGTGGAGCCCGGGCTGGGCACGGAGAACTCCTTCTCCACGGCTGACTGCTACCCGGGTGGCCTGGAGGGCATGGCCGACGAGCCGGTGGCCGGCGCGTACCGGCTGTCGCACAACTGGGAACTGGGCCAGGTGCCGGAGCGGGAGGCGGTGCCGGGCCTGCGGCGGCTGCATGACCATCTGAGGGAGACGGGCTGGGACATCACGGAGTACCGGGAGCTCGCGTCCGACCGGGAGTGGTGGCTGCGGGCGAAGCGGGACGGGCATGCGGGGGACGAGAGGCTCAATTTCAGCTGGAGGGCGAGTACGCAGAGGTTCAAGGGGGGCAGCACGGTGCCGTGCGCGCACGACCCGGCCGGGGAGAAGGACGGTGGCTCAGTGGAGGAAGTACAGCCGCCGGAGCTTCGATAAGTGCCCGGATACTTTCCCAAATGACCACTTAACGGCGTTGCTTGTGAGAATCGGATCGTGTCAGCATGGCGCGTGTGACCAATGACGGGGGCGGTACATCTGAGCCGGAGCGGCGTTCGAGGCTGGCTGATCTGGCTGACTCAACGACGATTCCAGTGGCGGCGGCTTCGGGGCCTGCTGCGGAGCCTGCGAAGGCAACGCCTGAGATCTCTGCTGACGAACAACTCGCTGCAGCTCGCCGTGAGTTTGCGGTGTTGCTGGGGGAATTCCGGCGCACCGCGGTACTGGTGCCGTTCGACGCGTACGGCAGCCTGTGGACGGCCGACCAGGGCGGAGTCCGGTGGATCTGCGCGTTCTCGGACGAGGAGGCGCTGGCACGGTTCGCACGGGCACAGGGCGAGGCCGAGCGTGAGTGGACATACCAAACGATCCTGGGCGCACGGCTGCTGGACGTGATGGTGCCGATGGTGCCGGGACCCGCAGGCGTGGCGCTCGACGCGGGCAGCGACGAAGGCATGTTGTTCCCGCCGGTCCAGGGCATCGTGCCGGACGCGGTGGCGATTGATCTCGGGGGGACGGAATGACCGGAAGCGATCCTGATCTTGCGGCGCCGCCAGTGGCCTTGGCCGTCATTGCGATGGGCATCAACTTGGCTCATGCCGAGTTGAAGGAGCTCGGCATGATCGGCGAGGCGTCGACCGGGCGGGGCTTCTCGGATCTGGCGCTGTCGGGGCTGGAGTTGGGGCACGGCGGACTGGCGGCGGAGTTCCAGACGTTCTGTGACCGCTGGGAATGGGGCGTTCGGGCGCTGACCAACCGAGGGAACGGCTTTGCGCAGGGTGTGGGTCTGTCGGCCGGTGCAATGGCGGAGCAGGAGCAGTACGTCAAGGACTCGATCAAGATCGGGGTGAACTCCGTCAACGGGAACCCGCACTTGAGCGAGGACGAGGTCAAGGGCATGAGCTGGGACAAGATCAGCACCCAGACGCCGCTCGACGGAGCGGACTGGAGCTTCGAGTCCTTCTCCGAGGCCCAGAAAGAGGTCAACCAGACCTGGAAGAACACCGGATACGACGTCATGGACGCGCAGATGGACTCGATGGAGCGCTCGGGAATCATCGACCCGAAGGTGCGGGAGAAGATGGACGAGCAGCTGCGCGAGACGTTCGATCCGGATCAAGCGACGGTCGATCAGGCTGAACAGCCGCGGTGGGGGGAGCACCGCTGATGCCGGACTGGGGGAAGTGGGCCGACAAGGGTATCGATCTTGTCGACAAGGGGGTCGACAAGGCCAAGGAGAAGGTCGGCGAGGGCGTCGACTGGACCACCGACAAGATCGGTGAAGGTCTTGATCACGCCGGCCATCACGCGATGGCGGACGCGGTCGAGGACTGGGGAGACCGGACCGCCTCCTCGCTCGGCGCGGAAGTCGGTGAGCAGCAGCTCGGCCAGACCGAGGAAGCCAATGAACTGATCCACGGCAACCCCGGGAAGATCGCCGAGACGGTGAAGAACCTGCGGGACTTCCAGATGGCGTTCGGCCTGGTCGGCGCAGGGATGAAGAGGCTCGACTCCAGCCAGTGGAAGGGCGAGGCGGCCGAGGCGTTCCGCGAGAAGTTCCAGACGCTGCCCACCGACTGGCTCCACGCCACGGACGCGTTCGAGGACGCCGCGAAGGCGCTGGAGACGTACTCCAAGTCGATCACCAGCGCGCAGGGCAAGGCGAAGGAAGCGATCGCCCTGTACAAGGAGGGCGACGAGTCCTCCAAGACGGCAGTGGACGCGCACAACAAGAAGGTCGACGCGTACAACGCCGCCCGCAATGGCGACAACCCGCTGCCCAAGCCCGGTGAATTCTCCGACCCCGGCACGGCCAAGCGGGAGCGCGCACAGGAGATCCTCAAAGAGGCGCGCAGCCACCGCAACGAAGCCGCGGAGATCGCCAAGAAGGCGGTCACGGCCGCGATGGCCCACGCCCCGAAGGAACCCACCGGCCGCGAGAAGCTGAAGCTCGAGGGGTTGGACTACGCCCTGGGCCAGAGCATCGAACTGGCCCATTTCGGTGGCGGAATCGTCAAGGGCACGGCGGGCCTGGTCAACTTCGTCCGCTCGGTCAACCCGATCGACGCGTACAACCTGACCCACCCGGCCGAGTACTGGAAGGGCCTCAACACGACGCTGGCGGGGCTGGCGTCCACTGTGGCCAACCCGGACCGTGCGCTGAAGAACGCGTGGGACGCGGCGAAGGGCGACCCGTCGGAGTTCCTGGGCCGCCTCGTCCCCGAACTCCTCGGCACCAAAGGCACGGGGGTCCTGCGGACCGGCCTCAGGACAGGTCTCAAGGACACTTTCAAGGGCAAGGGCCGCCACGGCCACGACAAGGACCCGGACAGCAGCGGCAAGAAGTGCAGCGAGACGAAGTGTGACGGCGACCCCGTTGATGTCGCGACCGGGCGGATGCTCCTGCCGCAGACGGACATCGCGCTGCCGGCCTCACTGCCCATGGTGTTCCGGCGTACATTCGACTCCTCGTACCGCGTCGGCGGCTGGTTCGGCCCGACGTGGTCGAGCACGGTGGACCAGCGCCTGGAGATCGACTCCGAGGGCGTGGTGTTCAGCTGTGACGAGGGCAGCCTGCTGGCGTATCCGCATCCTGCGCCCGGTGTCCCCGTCATGCCTACGCACGGCCGCCGCTGGCCCCTGGACCGGGTAGCCGACGGCTACACCGTCACGGACCCCGAGAGCGGCCAGGTCTGGCATTTCGTCGACCACACCGCCGAACTGGCGCTCCTGGCCCAGATCGACGACCGTAACGGCCGCTGGATCACCTTCGAGTACGACGAAGCCGGGGCCCCGACCGCGATCGTCCACCACGGCGGGTATCACCTGAAACTCACCACCAGCGAGGGCAGAGTCACCGCTCTGCACCTGGCGGGCGCGGCCTCGGACGGCAGCGACCAGGAGATCCTGCGCTACGACTACACCGACGGCCACCTCACCAAGGTCACCAACTCCTGCGGCCGTCCCCTGCGGTTCGGATGCGACGAGCACGGTCGCATCACGTCATGGACGGACACCAACGGCAGCCGCTACGACTACGTCTACGACGACCTTGATCGCTGCGTGTACCAGACCGGCACCAACGGCCACGTCGAGTCGCGCTTCACCTGGGACGACACCGACCCGGCCACGGGCCTGCGCCTGACGTCCATGACCGACGGCCTCGGCCACACCAAACGGTTCCTTGTCAACGAACGTGCCCAGGTTGTCGCGGAGATCGACGCGACGGGCGCAGTGACGCAGTTCGAGCGCGACCGCAACAACCGGCTGCTGTCGGTGACCGACCCGCTCGGCCACATCAGCCGTTCCACATATGACGAATCGGGCCGTCTGACCACAGAGGTGCGCCCGGACGGGCGGGAGCTGTGCGTCGATTACAACAAGCTGGGAATGCCAGTACGCGTTAGGCGCGCGGACGGGACAGTCACGCGCCAGACGTACGACGAGCGCGGTAACCGCATGTCGGTCACGGATGCTTCGGGTGCGACAACACGCTTCTCGTACGACCAGGTGGGGCACCTGACGTCGGCCACGGACGCTCTGGGCCACAGCACTATCGTGCGTTGTGACAGGGCGGGACTCCTTCTGGAGATGACTGACCCTCTAGGTGCGACGACTCGGTACGAACGCGACGCGTTCGGCCGCCCGGTCACCATCACAGATGCACTCGGCTCGATAACGCGATTCGAGTGGACCGTGGAGGGCAAGGTCTCCAGGCGTATCGACGCGGACGGGAGCGAGCAGTCCTGGGTGTACGACGGCGAGGGCAACTGTCTGTCGCACACCGATGCCTTGGGCGGTGTCTCAACTTTCGAGTACACAGACTTCGACCTGCTCGTGGCCCGTGCCGGGCCGGACGGTGCGCGCTACGAGTTTGACCACGACACCAATCTCCAGCTGATACGAGTCGCTAATCCGCAAGGGCTGACCTGGGACTACGAGTACGACGCGGCCGGGCGGCTCATATCAGAGACGGACTTTGACGGTCGCACGCTCTCATACACCCACGACGAGGCAAGCCGCCTGACGTCTCGGACGAACGGGCTCGGCCAGACCGTCCGGTTTGAGCACGACGAGGTCGGCCGGGTGATCCGCAAGGACGCGGAAGGCGCTATCACCACCTTCGAGTACGACATCTTCGACGAGCTCGCCGCAGCAACCAGTCCGGACGCGACCTTGGTCCGGCTCCGCGACCGGTTCGGACGCTTGAGGTCCGAGACCGTGAATGGGCGCAAGCTCCAGTTTGACTACGACGTCCTTGGCCGCCGAACAGGCAGAGCAACGCCGACCGGGGCCGTGAGCACGTGGGCGTACGACGCAGCGGGCAACCGCACTGAGCTCACGACATCGGGCCGCACTCTCACCTTCGAACACGACGCCGTGGGCCGGGAACTCGCCCGCTGCTTCGGCGAGGGGGTCACACTTCGGCACGGGTTCGACGCGATGGGCCGCGTGACCGACCAACACGTCATCAGCCAGGGCCGCGATCTTCAACGCCGCGCCTACACCTATAGAGCCGACGGCCATCTAGTCGGCGTCGAGGACGAGCTGTCCGGCGTGAGCACCTTCGACCTGGACGCAGCGGGACGGGTTACTGCGGTCCATGCAGCTAATTGGACGGAGAGATACGCGTACGACGCGGCTGGCAACCAGACCGAGGCCTCCTGGCCGGCTTCCCATCCAGGCCAAGAGGCCAGCGGTGCGCGCACCTACACAGGCACGCAAATCAACCGCGCCGGACGCGTCCGCTACGAACACGACGCACAGGGCCGGATCGTGCTGCGCCAGAAGACCCGTCTCTCGCGCAAGCCCGACAGGTGGTTCTACGAATGGGACGCGGAAGACCGACTCACTTGCGTGACCACGCCGGATGGCGCCGTGTGGCGGTACCGGTACGACCCACTGGGCCGCCGAATTACCAAACAGCGGCTCGCCGATGACGGCCAGACGATTCTGGAGAACGTCTCCTTCACCTGGGTCGGCGCAACTCTTTGCGAACAGACCACCGAGAGCGAGACACTCCCTAACCCGGTCGCGCTCACATGGGATTACAACCGTCTGCAACCAATTGCCCAGACAGAACGAATCCTCGCCGCGGACGCCCCACAGCAGTCCATCGACGAGCGCTTCTTCTCGATTGTCACCGACCTGGTCGGAACCCCCAGCGAACTCATCGACGAGTCGGGCGCACTCGCATGGCAAACTCGAAGCACACTGTGGGGTACGACGACCTGGGCAACCACAAGCACGGCGTATACCCCACTACGGTTCCCGGGCCAATACTTCGACCCGGAGACCGGACTCCACTACAACTTCCACCGCCACTATGAACCTGGAACAGCCCGCTACCTCACGGCGGACCCACTGGGTCTAACACCTGACCCTAATCCGGCAACGTACGTCCACAACCCTCACACCTGGACTGATCCGCTCGGTCTGGCACCCTGCTTTCCGCCGGAAACGGTAATCAATACACCAGAGGTCGTTGCCCCGAAGCCCCTAAAGCCTCACCAGGTGATAGACGAATGGGAGAAATTTCTCGGTGATGGCCCCTACACCAACATTCACCCCCGAACTGGTCAACTGGATCCCAATAGGCTGGTTTCCGCCGACGGCACGCGAAGTATCCGCCTAGGCGATCACGAAATGAATAGCAAGCCCACAAAATTCCACTTCCACAAAGAGTCGTGGACCTTCATTTCCCCGTCGAACACGTGGATAGTTGACAATACGATGGTGCGAGTCCCGCTAGGATTGAAGTGAGCGCGTGAGAATTCAAATTACCGAAGTCCTGGACCCCCAAGCAAAAGTCGTCACCTTCGATAGTCCTGCTGGATCGGCATGGGGTTGCTGGCACAGCTCAATGGAACCCGAAGCTGGAGCATACGACGTCGAACTCGAAGTCCCAGACGTAGTCACCTCATGGGCCCTGACCACCGGACCTGATCTAATTGCAGGAGAGTACTCGCGGCGCGAGGTGACCCTTCGCGGCTCCGTTCAGTCTGTGGGTGATGACGCCGTAGTCGCACTGCGCATCCATCGGGACATCGTACTCGTCGAGGTCGCGGCTGACACCACAGAAGCGTCCATCGGCGATTCGGTTGAATTCACCACGTCGAACGTCTTGCTATATCCCTACACGATTTGACGCCTCCCCAAGTCACGGGCAGTCAGGCGGGAACGTGGCTGCCGCGGAGATGTCGCTGCTGTAGGGGATGCCCCGGCCGTCGAGTTGGTGGACCGCGAGGTGGCGCAATGGGCGGCACACCTGGATTCACCGGAGCAATCAGAAAGGGACTCGCTGCTCTCGGCGAGGGATAGCGATGCGCATGAACCAAAGGATGTCCGAACTTCTCCAGGAATTTCCAGTCGCGGACCTCAAAGATGAAGATATTCCACCCATGTTCCTGGAAGTCATGAGAGAGGGGTGGTCCTACACACCCAATGGCGCCCGGGTACTCACAGACCTTATCCCAGATTTCGCCTCACCCTACTTCGATGTGCTCCAGGAAGAAACATCGATAAATGGTCGAGGAATGATCGACTATGATCTTCCGTCAACCGGACCAGAACGGACCGGAACCCTTCTCAAAAGATGTCTCTCTTATGGCTTTAGCGCCCTCGCCGAGGCCAGCAAGACCTTTGGGGACCAGGAAGTCAGAGCGTACGTATCGCTCTCCCTGGGCGGAAGCAACGACGACACGATGACTGCGAACGTCACTTTTTGCACCAACGATCCGAACGTTGCATCCTATATTCGCAATCTCGAGAACGTGCAGAATGAGGCAATCATCGAGCTGTCGCTCGAAGATCGCAGTTTGTGGAATTGAGTGCTACGTCAGCCGCTCCTGTCCTTGGCCGGGACTGGACGCGTGAAGCCGGATAGCAGGATTCAGATCCATTCCGTCGGAGAGTCGACTGAGTCCAGAGGTATCTGCATAGCAACGTGCGTCGGCGGGCTTGCATGGGTCGGGCATACTTTTGCGATCTCACGGTGTTCATCGACAGCACCGAAGAAGACATCTCATTTCACGCCGATGCCGCGCCCCTGTCTCGCTCCAGGGTTTATCTCGCCTCGTCCGCCGAGTAGCGAGAACGGGCCATCATTCCCTGCGCCCCTGGCGTGGGAAACCATCGAAGCGCTGGAGAGCTGATCGTGAAGGCGATTCCATTTCTCGTCTCGTTCATCACCACGGGGCGGCTGCACGGGCTGGGGATCGGCTCCACCCTGAGTGAGGTTGACCGGGCGATCGATGCCAGCTTCGTGGACGTGGTCGACAGCGGAGGTCTGTCGCTGCGCCGGGACTACGGATTCTTCGAGTTCTCGTTCAACCCGGGGCCGGAATGGGTGATGGCCAACTGCTCCATCGAGCTACACAGGCTGGCTTCCGGGCCCGCCATGGCCGAGACGTGGTGCAAGAGCATGCGGGTCGACTTCCCGGAGTACCTCGCCTGGGATGAATTGCGGGACGCGCTCTCCCAGACGCCGGAGGCTCCAGCCATGAAGGTCACCGACCAAGGTGGGTTCCTGGAGTACTGCGCAGCCGTGGCGGACGTGAATGTGTCCGTCATTGTGAACGACGACCGCGAAGCGCGCAGGCGGTCGCTGGGACACGGAGATGTGTGGAGCGTCAGCATGTGGGCCGCCGCTCCGATGCAGTAGGTCGGCTCATGGCAACGGCAGTTCCGCCCAGACCGTCTTGCCGACGATGCGGTCGGCCGTACCCCACTTCGTGGCCAGCGCGTCGACCAGGAGCAGGCCGCGGCCCGTCTCCTCGTCTGGGGTTGGCGGCCTGGGGATCGGTTCGCGGTCGCCTCGGGCGTCCGAGACCTCGATGCGGAGCGTCAGCGGCCAGAGCGTGAGGCGCAGTTCGAAGTCGCGGCCCTGGACACGGGCGTGGGTGACCGCGTTTGCCGTCAGCTCGGCGACGATCAGGGCGGCTGAGTCGGAGAGGTCGCTGCCGTAGGGGATGCCCCAGCCGTCGAGTTGGTGGACAGCGAGGTGGCGGGCCACGCGGGCGCCCCGGCGGGTGGCGCTGAGGCGCTGGGTGAACTCAGCCGTGGGGGTGGCGATTTCGGATTTCATGTCACCGAGCGTGACCGGTTCCCCGTACCCTGACCAGGAGGTTGATCGCGACTCTGGGTAACTGTACGGGTACGGACGGCGGGCTGTGCGGAACGTCGGTCGTGACCCGAGAAGGCGGTACGGCATGACGGAAGAACGGCCGGAGCGGCCGGCTGAAGTGGACGGGACGGCGCATCTCTTCAGCGCTCTGGGTAAGCAGATCAAGGTGCTGCGGGAGAACGCCTCGATGAGCCAGCGCGAGCTCGGGGTTGCTGCCCATTGCGGGGAGGATCTGATCTCCGCGATGGAGCGGGGCGTGCGGACGCCGCAGCCCGATTTCCTGGTGCGGGCCGATGAGTTGTTGTCGGCCGGGGGTGTGCTCAAGGCGGCGGTGGAGGACGTACGGGAGGCTCAGGCAAAGGCGCGGACCCGGCATCCGGACTGGTTCCGGGATTACGCCCGGGCGGAGGCGGAGGCTGTCGCGCTTCACGACTACAGCAACCAGGCCGTGCCTGGGCTGCTTCAGACCGAGGAGTACGCGCGAGCCATCTTCACCCAGCGGCGGCCGCTGCTTGACGAAGAGACCATCGAAAAGCGCGTGGTCGACCGGCTGGCCCGACAGCAGATCTTTGAACGATGGCCCGCGCCGACTTTCAGCTTCGTGTTGGAGGAGGCCGTACTGAAGCGGCCGATCGGTGGGCGCACCGTTCATGAGAACCAGTTGCGTCGACTGCTGCGCGTCGGGCGGTTGCGGACCGTAGAGCTTCAGGTGATGCCTTTGGATCGCGAGGAACACCCGAGCCTGGATGGCGCGTTCATCCTGCTGACGCCCAAGGGGCGGCAACAGGTCGCGTATACAGAGATCTACGGACACCCCCGGTTGATCACCGATCCGGAAGAGGTCCGCGTCTTCACCGAGCGCTATGGGATTATCCGGGCGCAGGCTCTCACCCCACGGGAGTCGCTGTCCCTGGTCGAGAAGATGCTGGGAGAACGATGAACACCACTGAGCTCAACTGGTACAAGAGCAGCTACAGCAGCGGCGAAGGCGGCGCGTGCGTCGAGGTCGCCACCACCCCCGCCACCATCCACGTCCGGGACTCCAAGGTCGCCGACGGCCCCCACCTCGCCGTCACCCCCACCACCTGGTCCGCCTTCCTGGCGCACCCCGCGCTGCTCCCTCTGGATTAGCCCGCACGCGTGTCTCCCCCGTGACCCACCCGTGCCTGGACAGGCTCGGGTGCCATGAAGACGCCATGGATCATCCTGCTCGCTGCCGTTTCCGCAGCCGCCCTCGTTCCGGCCTACGGGCATCCGCGTGCCGGGGCGCCGACGGTTCAGGCACCGAGGGGCTCCACGTACTGCGGGTACTCGTCCAGCACCCGCAGTGCCTCCGACATCCCCGTCGGCGGAAGCTGCAACACGAACCCCTCCAGGGCGACGGAAGACCGCTACCGTAGGTCACCTATCGTTTAGCCATGACCATGCCACCTCCCCACCAATCCCCCGGTCCGTACGGACCTCCGCAGCCCAACCCCTACGCTCAGCAGCCCTACCCGCACCCGCCCTATCCGCAGCAGGGATACCCGGGGCCGCAGGGATACCCCGGGCAGCCGGGGCCGGGTGGGTGGGGACATCCGCCGGCCGGGCCGCCGCAGCGCAAGAATCACGCCTGGCTGATCGTCGGTATCACTCTCGGGGCGATGGCCCTGCTTTTCGCCCTTTCCTACATCGGCAACCTGGGCAGCAACTCCGAGCGCCCCGCCAAGACGTTTCCCGAGGCCAAGTACCGGCTCACGGTCCCGAAGACCCTCCTGGCCAACGAGTACAAGCTGGTCAAGGACGGGTCGGCGGAAGCCGACGCCGATGCTCAGAAGAAGGGTTACGGAGCCGGTCCGGACGCCCACAATGTGAAGGCGGTCATCGGCTCGTACACCGGTACCGCCACCGACGCCCCGCGCGGCCTCGTACTCACAGGCATGTACGGGCAGTTCAACGATCCGGCCCAGCCGCGCGAGAGTCTGCTCGACGGCATGAGAAAAGCCGACGGGATGGACGAACCCAACCCGCGGAAGACCATCACGCCGCCCGGTTCGGATGTCGACATGACCTGCACGGTCATGCTTTCCACGGACAAGGACGGGACTTCCACCGTCCCGGTGTGCGCCTGGGGTGACGACAACACGGCGGCCTACGTCGCCTTCCTCACCCCGGCCGCTGCCAAGCAGGACCCCGAAGGTGTCGACCTCAACGCGACCGCGCAGCGGACTCTGAAGGTGCGCGGCGAAGTACGGCAGCCCATCAACTGACCGGCGCAGGGCGGCGCCCGGCGCGGTCGGCAGCTACGGAGACTGCCTGCACGGCAAGCAGCCCGTCCAATTCCGGGCCGGGGCCGACAGCTACTCGGTGTCCTTCGGGTGCCGCGTCGACGCGTAGACCAGATGGACTATGCGGCGCGGCTCATCCACGAGGTAGCGGACGCGGCCTCCCGACGTCACTTCGTACTCCCACTGGGGATACTCTCGGCCGCCGAGGTTTCCGGTCGCCAGGCGTCCACGCAGCCGGTGTTGCCGATCCGGGTCGGCCTGCGACACAGGGTTGCTGCGCAGTGCCTCGAAACAGCGCCTCGTGTTTCCCGGCGCCTCCCCGCCCAGCTCGCCCCATCCCTTGGCTGCCTCGTTCGTCGCGAACCGTAAGCACCATTCCTCGCCGACCGTCGGCGGGGCGACATCGTCGCCGCGTTTGGGGGTCACGGCGCGACCACCTCGCCATGGTCCTCGTCCGGCAGTCGGCGGGTGAGCTGCTTGGTCAGCTCGGGGTCGGCCAGAACCCGAGCTGTCGCACGCCATTCGACGATGACCCGGTGGAGATTGGCGTGGACGTCCAAATGGACGGCGTCGTGCGTCGCGTCGACGAGTTCGCGCACGAATTCCCGTACCTCGTCGTCCGTCAGGTGGCGCACCCAGGGGAAGACCGACGGCAGCGCAAGCAATATGGCCCGCGCGCCGCCGTCGGAGCCCATCAGCGCGGCGAAGAGCCGAGCCGTGATGTCGGCGGTCTCCTCGCGCTCGCGGTCGTGCCGGGCCGTCGTGAGGTACAGGTCCTCGCCGTCCCGGCGCGTGATGTGGAGCCGGTGAGCCTTGTCGAGCTTCTCGGCGACATGCTTCGAATTCTTGGAGAGCTCGGAGAACGTGACCGTGGGCATCAGCATGACCCGACGATACTTCGGAACGTATTCCGAAGTCAATCGTTCACAGGTACTGCCCAAACTCGTCCAGCACCCGCAGTACCTCCGTCTCCCCCGCCGGGGGCAACTGCAGCACCACCTCCTCCACGCCCAGTTCCGCGTAGTGCGCCAGTTTCCCCGGCGTCGGCAGGACCGCGTACGGGACCACCTGAAGCTTCTCCGGGTCCCGGCCCGCAGCCGACCACACGTCCCGTAGCACCGGGAGCGACTGGGACAGGCCCCGGCCGCCGATCGGGAGCCAGCCGTCCGCGTAGTCCGCGATGTGCGCGAAGAGCTTCGGCCCCGCCGCTCCGCCGATCAGGGTGCGCGGGCCGCTCAGCGGCTTTGGGTACGCGTAGGACGCCCGTACGGAGCTGAACTCGCCCTTGTGCGCGGTCGGTTCGGCCGCCCACAGCGCGCGCATCAGTGCCATCCGGTCCTGGGTCAGTTCGCGGCGCGTCGTCCATTCCACGCCGTGGTCCGCGGCCTCTTCCCGGTTCCAGCCGAAGCCGAGGCCCAGCGTGAAGCGGCCGCCCGACAGATGGTCGAGGGTGGCGATCTGCTTGGCCAGGGCGATCGGGTCGTGCTGGGCGACGAGCGTGATGCCCGTGCCGAGGCCGAGCTGCGAGGTGACCGCTGCCGCCTGGCCGAGGGCCACGAACGGGTCGAGCGTGCGGCCGTACTCGGGCGGCAGTTCGCCGCCTGCGGGGTACGGGGTCGTGCGTTCCACCGGGATGTGGGTGTGCTCCGGCAGATAGAGCCCGCCGAATCCGCGCTCCTCCAGCTCGCGCGCCAGCCGTACCGGCGTGATCGTCTCGTCCGTGAGGAAGATCGTGGTCGAGATCCGCATACGGAACCTTCCGTGTCGTCTCTGGTGACCGTCCAAACGTATGCCGTACGGTGCCCCATGCCGAGAGCCCGGCATCAACGGGGAGGATCCACTTCATGATGCGCCTGCGCGTCGCCACCACCGCACTTGTGCTGTCGGGAGCATTGCTGGCCGGGGCACCTGCCGCCTCGGCGGCGTACGCACCCACCGCCGCCGTCACCCAGCAGATCACCACAGCGGCACCCGAAGCCGGTGCGGCCGTGGCGAAGACGTCGACCACCAGCACGGTCAGCACCGTCAGCAAGGACCGCAAGAAGAGCAAGAAGAAGAAAAAGAAGAAGAGCGGCCTCTCGGCCGGTCTGGTCATCGGCCTGATCATCGGCATCGCGGTGCTCGTCCTCCTCGCGATGCTGCTCATGCGGCGGAATCGCACCAGCGACTAGCGACCAGGGACCAGTGGCCAGGGACTCACGGGCCCTGCTCGGACGACCGTCCGGGCAGGCCCCGTCGCACGGAATCATCACGATTTGGCCTAATCCTCGTCCTGGGCTGACCGACCGCTTAGCATGATGCCTTCCTGTACGGGTGGCGCCGGCGTCCGACGTCGGCGGTTGATCTCCGCGCTGCTGGAGGGCCCATGCACACCAGTCCCGTCTCCGTTCTCTCCGTCCCCGCTCTCGCGGACACGTCGCCTCTCGAACTCTTCGACCATGCCTGCCGGAGCCTGCTCGGGCGCGGCACGGAATTCACCGACACCGTGGTCGACAAGATCCGCACCGAGGTGCCGTACTACGCCGACCCCGTACTCGCGCCCCCCGACGTGCGCATGTGCGTGGACACCGGCATCCGCCACGCGCTGGAAGCCACGCTGGATCCGGGCAGGATCGCCGACATCGAGCGGTTCACGAGAGAGCTCGGCATACGGCGCGCCGAACAGGGCCGCCCCCTCGACGAGGTGCTGCACGCCTACCGGGTCGCCGGCTCGGGGGTCTGGAGCGGGATCGTCGGCGTGGTGGAGCGGGACGAAATCGGCGACGCGCGGCAGTTGGTGCATGTGGCCGAGCTGGTGTGGAAGAGCAACGACCGCGACGCCGTCATGGTCGCGGACGCCTACCGCCAGGTCGCCAAGGGCTTCGCCAGCCGGCACGGGGAACGAGTCCGGCTGATCCTCGCCGCGCTGCTGGAGAGCCGCAACGAACCCGCTTTCACCGGGGACGCGGCGGGGATCCTCGATCTGCCGCTCGACGGACGGTTCGCGGTGGCGGTGGTGCGAGCCACACCGCCGTACGGCCGCACCCCGGAAGGCGTCCCGGAGATCCGCGGTGTCCGGATCCTGCGCCACACCTGCGCGCAGGGCGATGTGCTCGTCGCCCACCTGGGCGATAGCCCCCTGGACACGCTCGTGTCCGGACTGGAAGCCGGTCCGGGGCTCCGTATCGGAATCAGCCCTGTCGTCCAGGGACTGGACAGCCTGCCCCGAGCGCGTGACATGGCCGGACTCGCCCTCGGCACCTGCCGCGCGGACGGCGAGATCGCCCGGCTCGACGCCCGCCTCCCCGACGGGCTGCTGATCTCGCGGCCCGACCTGTCCGCCGAACTGGCCCACATGGTGCTGCGGCCTCTGTACGACCTGGAACCCGCCGACCGCGACACGCTGTTCGACACCCTCCGTGTCTGGATCGAGAACGGCGGCTCCGCCGCGCAGGCCGCCCGGCACATGTACTGCCATCGCAACACCGTGCTCAACCGCCTGCGCCGCTTCGAGCAGCTCACCGGCCTGGTGCTGTCCCGCCCGCGCGATCTGGTGCAACTCACCCTCGCGCTCGACGCCCACCGCCTGTTCGGACCGGCTTCCGCGCTCGGCGCGGGCTTCGAGCAAATGGGCGCGTGAATGGGCATCAGCACACTGATCTCGTAGCGGCATTGGGAGTGGTGAACGGCGCGTGTCCAGCGTGTCGACGCGCCGTTTCACGCGTGCTCTGGTGAGCCCCCCAGCACAGGGAACTGCCCACACAGGGAACTGCCCACGCCCGCCAGGAGATCGCCATGGCATACGAGCACGCCCACCACCTGCATCAGCGGCCACGGCCGCCACACCCAGGCAGGTCCTTCGCCCTGGTCAACGGACTGACCCTCGGCGTACATCTGGTGCTCGCCTGCTCCGCCGCCGACTTCCTCGGCAAACACGTCTGGGGCGAGATCAACGTCGGCGTGCTGGCACTGCTCCTCCAGGGTTCCCTTCTGATGTGGACGGCGGCGCGATACGACCGCCGCAAGGACGCACCGCACCAGCAGGACGTGGAGCAGTACCGATGAGCCATCAAATCCCGCTCGCCGCGTCCGGCCTCCTGGACACCGACACACGCGCCCTGGTCCTCGCGGGCTTCCTGACCTTCATCGTCCCCATCCTGTTCATCTGCGTTCTCAGCGGCCCTGAGAGAGACCGGGTCAACGAGTTCTACACAGCCGGCCGCAGAATGCGTCCGTTCCGCGGGGCTCTCGTCCTGTCCGGCGTGTACCTGTCCGCGGCGACCGTGCTCGGCACCACGGGAAGCGTCGCTGTCTTCGGCTACGACGGCCTGCTCATCGCCCTGTGCACGGTGCTGTCGCTCGGGGTGCTCCTGCTGCTCGCCACTCCCCTGCGCGAGCGCGTCGGCTACACCCTGGGAGACACATTCGCCCTGCGGACCCCGGGGCCCGCCGTGAGGATCGCGGCCGCCGTCGTGACCCTGAGCGCATGCGTGCCCTATCTGGTCGTACAGCTCTCCGGCGCGGGAGTGACCACCACGACGCTGCTGGGACTGTCCGGTCCGGGCGCCGAGCAGACAGCAATCGTCATGATCGGCCTCCTGGTCGTCTGCGCCACGGTGTTCGGCGGCATGCGCGGCACGGTCGTGATTCAGGTCATCAAGACGGTGGTGCTGCTCGGCGCCGCCCTCGCTGTGACCGCCGTACTGCTCCACCGCTTTCACTGGAACACCGACTCCCTGATCGATGCCGCCGGACGGGGCAGCGGCCGTCCCGACGGCCATATGCTTCCCGGCCTCCGGTTCGCGGGCAGCAGCGACCCGGAAGCCACCCTCGACTTCATCGGCCTGATGATCACCATCGTGCTGGGAGTGGCGTGCCTGCCGCATGTGGCTCTCCAGCTCAACACCGCTCCCGACGCGGCGACCGCGCGCCGCACGGTGCGCCACACCATCGTCATCGTCGGCGCTTTCTGCCTCATGCTGGCGCTGATGGGCCTGGCGGCCGCCGCGTTGATCGGCGCCCCGGCGATCATGGCCGCGGATCCTGGAGGCAACAGCACCCTGCTGCTCCTCACCAGCGAGCTGGCGGGCGGCCCGTCCACCGACGCGGACGGAGCATTTCTCGTCGTACTGGTTTCCTCCGCCGTGTTCCTCACCACGCTTGCCGTCGTGGCCAGCGTCACCCTGGCAGCCGCGGGGGCGGTCGCCCACGACGTGTACACACATGTCCTGCGCAAAGGGCGCACGACCGAGGGCCGGGAGGTGGCAGCCGCACGCCTGGCATCCGCAGGCATCGGACTGCTGAGCATCGCCCTGGCGGTGTGGTGCCAGGGATGGAACGTCCTGTTCCTGTCGGCCCTCTCCCTGGCGGTGGCGGCCTCCTGCCTGCTTCCTGCCCTGGTGTACTCCCTGTTCTGGAGCGGCTACACGCGAGGCGGCCTGCTCTGGACGCTGTACGGAGGCCTGTTCAGCGCGATCGGACTGCAGATCTCCGGTCCGGTCTTCTCTGGGAGCCCCATGGCGCTCTTCCCCGACTGGCACCTCAACTGGTTCCCGCTCCAGACGGTCGTCCTCGTGTCGATGCCGACGGCCTTCCTGCTCGGCCTGGTGGGCAGCCTCGTGGGAAAGCGGCGGGTGCGGCCGGTCGTGGAGCACGCCGGGGTATGAGTTCCACCGAGCGCGGCCGCAACGGCCGAAAACCCTCCCCGAAAGGCCCGCGCAACCCGCGAACCCCTTTCCCTTGCACGGCAGTTCACGGCTCAATACGAGGGTTTGAGTACACCACTCCTGTCCCCCTCACCCACCCCGGGGAGCCGACGGCATGTGCAACGACGGACACGCACAACACGCGATGGACAGACGAGGACTGCTCGTGACGGGAGCCGCCACTGCGCTTACGTTGGGCACTGTGAGCTTCGCGAACGCCGCACCCAACGACGGCGGGCCGACCGCCGGTGAACCGACCAAGGTCGTGCGCGGCACACTGCCGCCCGGCTCCCCCGATTTCGTCTATCTACCCGTCGAGATCCCGAAGGGCGTACGCGAGATCCACGTCGCGTACACCTACGAGCGGCCCGTCGTCCCGCCCGGCACCCAGGGCAACGCGCTCGACATCGGCATCTTCGACGAGCGCGGCACCGAGCTTGGCGGCAAGGGCTTTCGGGGCTGGTCGGGCGGGGCGCGCACGGAGTTCTTCATCCGGGCGGACGAGGCGACGCCCGGCTACATCCCGGGGCCGGTGCGGGCGGGCACCTGGTACATCGCGCTGGGGCCGTACACGGTCGCGCCGCAGGGTCTCGCGTACGAGGTCTCCATCACGCTGCGGTTCGGCGAGCCCGGCACGACCCCCCGGCCGGTCTATCCGCCGGAGCGGGCCAAGGGGCGCGGCCGTGCCTGGTACCGGGGTGACTGCCATCTGCACTCCTGGTACTCGGACGGCAAGCGCACCCCCGCCGAGATCGCGGAACTCGCGCGAGCCGCCGGGCTCGACTTCATCAACACCTCCGAGCACAACACGCACTCCTCGCACCCCCACTGGGCCGACCAGGCGGGCGACGACCTGCTGATCCTCACCGGCGAGGAGGTCACCACGCGCAATGGCCATCTGGTGGCGCTCGGCACCGATCCCGGGACCTTCGTCGACTGGCGCTACCGGGCCAAGGACAACCGTTTTGGGCATTACGCGCGCCAGATCAGGCGGGCGGGCGGCCTGGTCGTCCCGGCCCACCCGCACGCGACCTGCATCGGCTGCAACTGGAAGTTCGGGTTCGGCGAGGCGGACGCGGTGGAGGTGTGGAACGGCGCGTACACACCCGACGACGAGGTCTCGCTCCAGGCCTGGGACAACACGCTCGTCGCGGCCGCACGCTCCGGCCGGCGCTGGACGCCCGCGATGGGCAACAGCGACGCGCACCGCCCGCCGGACCCGGTCGGCACGCCGCAGACGGTGGTCCTCGCCGAGGCCCTGACGCGGGAAGCGATCCTGGACGGCATCCGCGCGGGCCGTTCGTACGTTGCCGAGTCGAAGGCGATCACGCTGTCCTTCTCGGCGGCGGGCGGCCGCGGGCAGCACGCGGACATCGGCGAACGGCTCCGGGTCGACGACGACACCCCGGTGACGGTACGGCTGGAGGTGACCGGCGCGCCGGGCTGCTCGGTGCGCTTCGTCACCGACCAGGGTGTGCTGCACACGGTGACGCTGCCGCCGGAGGGAGCGGGCACGGTGGAGTGGCGGACGACGCCGGAGTACGCGACGTATGTGCGGGCGGAGGTCCGGCACGCGGTGGTGGTTCCGGGTCTGCCGGGGCCGCTGGCGGCGTTCACGAACCCGATCTTCCTCGGCGGCCACGGCGGCTGACTTCCCGCGAACGCGGGTGGGGTGACCAGACCCGGCGCCCCGGCGCCGGGTCGGCACCCTCAACGAGGCATTCTCACCTGCTCGTTGGGGGCGCCGTCCTCAGCCCGGCCACACCACCGCCTGCAGCTCGCTGTACGCGTGCAGCGCGTACGAGCCCACGTCCCGGCCCACGCCGCTCTTCTTGAACCCCCCGAACGGCGCCTCCATGTTCCGGCCGATCGTGTTCACGCCGACGCCGCCCGCCCTCAGCTCCCCGGCGACCCGGAACGCCCGCGCCACGTCCCCCGACCAGACGTAGTCGATCAGGCCGTAGTCGCTGTCGTTCGCCAGCGCGACGCCCTCGTCCTCGTCGTCGAAGGGGACCACGACCACCACCGGGCCGAAGATCTCCTCCCGCACCACCCGCATGTCGTTCGTACAGTCCGCGAAAAGCGTCGGGGCGACGTAGAAACCCTTCTCGAACGCGGGACGTTCGCCTCCCGCGACGAGCCGCGCGCCTTCCTTCCTGCCCAGTTCGATGTACGACTCGACCCGGTCGCGGTGCGCCGCCGAGATCACCGGGCCGACCACCGTGCCCTGTGCCGCCGGGTCGCCGACCTTCATGTAGGTCAGATAGCCGGTCAGCTTCTCGACCAGGACGTCGTAGATCCCGCGCTGCGCGATGACCCGCGTCGGCGCGGTACAGATCTGGCCGCTGTAGAAGGAGAACGTCGTACCGATGCCCATCACCGCCAAGTCCACGTCCGCGTCGTCGAAGACGAGCGCCGCGCCCTTGCCGCCCAGCTCCATCAGCTGGCGCTTCATGCCGCGGCCGCAGACCTCGGCGATGCGCTGCCCCACGGCCGTCGAGCCGGTGAAGCTGACCATGTCGACGTCCGGGGAGTCGACCGCGGCCTCGCCGACGGCCGGTGCGGAGCCGGTCACCACGTTCACGACGCCGGGCGGTGCGCCCGCCTCCTCGAGGGCTTCGGCCATCTTGTAGACGGACAGGGGGTCCTGCGGGGCGGGCTTCACGACCACCGTGTTGCCCATGGCGAGCGCGGGCGCGACCTTGCCCGCCGGGTTGGCCCAGGGGTTGTTGTACGAGGTGATGCACGTGACGACGCCGACCGGACGGCGTACGGAGAGCGCCCCGAAGACGCCCGCCTTCCCCATCGGTCCGGCAGCGTTGATCTGCGGCGGCAGCCCCTGCTCCACCGGTTCCAGCGCGCCCTTCGCGTACCGCCTGAAGCGCGCCGCGCCCACCGCGACCTGCATACCGCGCGCGGTGGCGGTGGTCGCACCGCTCTCGGCGCGGGCGAGCGCCGCGTACGGTTCGGCCTCGCGCTGGATGACATCGGCGGCCGCGTCCAGGATCCGGGCGCGCTCCTCCGGTTTGGTGCGCGACCAGGCGGTGAAGGCCTCGCGGGCGGCGGTGGCCGCGGCGTACACCTGCTCACGGCTCGCTTCGGGGGCCTGCCCGACGACCTCCTCGGTCGCCGGATTGACGACGTCGTAGTACCCGCCGTCGGGCGAGACCCACTCCCCTCCTATGAACAGCCTCTGCGTCACTTCGTACTCACGGTCCTTGTGTCGCGGCCCGACCTGAGCACCGTGCCCGGCACCGCGCCCGTCACCTTGTCGTCCCGTATCGTCTCGACGCCGTTGACGCGCACCGACACGATGCCGATCGCGCGCGAGTCCAGTCGCGGGCTGTCGCCCGGCAGATCGTGCACGAGCGTGGCCGGGCCCGCCTCGATCCGCTCCGGGTCGAACAGCACGAGGTCGGCATGCCAGCCCTCCTGCACGCGGCCGCGTTCACGCAGGCCGAACAGCTGCGCCGGGTCGTCGGTCAGCATCTTCACGGCTTCCTCCAGGCCGAGCAGCCTGCGGCCGCGCAGACAGTCGCCGAGGAAGCGGGTGGTGTACGGGGCGCCGCACATCCGGTCCAGGTGCGCGCCCGCGTCGGAGCCGCCGAGCATGACGTCCTCGTGCTGCCAGGTCTGCTGGCGCAGCTCCCAGGAGGCGGGGTCGTTGTCGGTCGGCATGGGCCAAAGGACCGTACGCAACTGGTCGTTGGCGCAGATCTCGACGAGGCAGTGGAAGGGTTCCTGGCCGCGCTCGGCGGCGATGTCCTTGACGACGCGTCCGCGCAGGCCCTCGTTCTCCTTGGAGTAGGTGTCGCCGATGACGTACCGCCCGAAGTTGGCCAGGCGCCGGAAGACACCGGCCTCCTTGCTGTCGGCCCGGCGCAGCATCTCCTCCCGTACGGCCCGGTCGCGCAGCTTCTCGATCCGCTCGGGGACGGGCAGGCCGAGGATCCCGCCCCAGCCGGGGATGAGGTTGAGCGCGCAGAAGGTGCCGAGCGACATGTTCATGGGAGTGAGGATCGGCATGGTCAGGGCGACGATGCGGCCGCCGGCCTTGCGGGCGCGCTCACTCGCCGCGAGCTGGCGCGGCACCCGCTCGGGCACGGACGCGTCGATGGTCAGGACGTTCCAGTTCAGCGGCCGTCCGGCCGCCGCGCTCATCTCGACAAAGAGGTCGATCTCGTCGTCGGCGAACTGGTCCAGGCAGCCGGCGACGATCGCCTCGAGCTGGGTGCCCTCGTGTTCGGCGACAGCCCGGGACAGCGCCAGGAGTTCCTCCGGCTTCGCGTGGCGGGAGGCGACCGGCTTGCCGTCGCCGTCGGAATGGGTGGACGACTGGGTGGTGGACAGCCCCCACGCGCCCGCGTCCATCGCGTCGTGGAAGAGCCTGAGCATCTCGTCCAGCTCCTCGGGCGTGGGCTGCCCGCCGACGGCGTCGGGTCCCATGGCATGCCTGCGCAGCGCGCAATGCCCCGCCATGAAGCCCGCGTTGACGGCGATCCGGCCCTCCAGGGCGTCCAGATATTCGCCGAAGGTGTGCCAGTTCCAGGGCGCGCCCTCCTCCAGGGCGACCAGGGACATGCCCTCCACCTTGGACATCATGCGGCGCGTGTAGTCGGCGTCCTCGGGGCGGTCGGGGTTCAGGGGCGCGAGGGTGAAGCCGCAATTGCCGCCGGCGACGGTCGTCACGCCGTGGTTCATGGAGGGGGTCGCGTACGGATCCCAGAACAGCTGCGCGTCGTAGTGCGTGTGCGGGTCGACGAACCCGGGGGCGAGGATGAGCCCGGACGCGTCCTCGCTCGTCGTGGCCGCCTCGTCGAGGGTTCCGGGGGCGGCGATGACGGCGATGCGCCCGTCCCGTATCCCGACGTCGGCGACGTACGCGGGCGCGCCCGTCCCGTCCACGACGGTCGCCGAGCGGATGAGGTGGTCGAGCATGACGGTCCCTTCAGCGCGGTGTTGGTCGTCCTGGTTGTCTTGGTCGTTGGCCGTCTTGGCCGTTCATGGCTCCGGCCGGGGCGCGTGCGGCAGGCCGCTGCCGACGGACACCCGGCCGGAGCCCGGGGACGGCGGTCCGGGAGGCCGCCGCCGTTCTGTGGGGGCGGGGGGTTTCCCCTACCCGCCCCTTCCCTGAACTGGGGGCAAGCCCCCAGACCCCCGGCGGGGCTTCGCCCCGGACCCCGTATGCGACCTTCGGCCGCATGTCCTCAATCGCCGGACGGGCTGAAGAATTCAGCCCCTCCGGCGTTTGAGGAGCGGGGGTCCGGGGGCAGCGCCCCCGCACGGGGTCTGGGGCGGAGCCCCAGTTCAGGGAAGGGGCGGGGTGGGGTGGGGACAAGGCCCGCCGCAGGCGCAGCCGCAAGCTCAGCCCGCCGCCCCGCGGAAACGCGTCGTCCGGTGCACCGGATCCGTGTCGATCTTCGGGATCACGTGCTCACCGATCAGCCGGATCGACTGCAGCGTGTCCTCCGGGGAGATCCCGATCGGCATCCCGAACGACAACTGGTCCGCCCCCGCCTGCTCCCACCTCTTGCACTGGCGGAAGACCTCGTCCGGATCACCGCAGATCAGCAGCTCCTCCGCGATGAGCAGCTCGATGATCTCCTCGTTGAACTCGGGCAGGGTCTCCGGCCACACGGGGAAGCCCTCGGGCCGCGGGAAGGTGTCGTGGTACCGGAAGACCAGCGACTGCAGGTAGTGCAGCCCGCCGCCCGCCGCGATACGTACCGCCTCCTCGTGCGTCGGCGCGCAGATCGCGGTCGACGTCACCATCACGTTGTCGTTGACGAAGTCCCCGACCGGCTCGGCCTCGATGATCGCCGTCTTGTACTGCTCCAGCACCCACTCCATGTCGGAGACCTTCTGGACGCTGAAGCCGAGCACGCCGAGGCCCTTCTTGGCCGCCATGGCGTACGACGGCGGCGACCCGGCGGCGTACCACATCGCGGGGTGGGACTTCCCGTACGGCTTGGGCAGCACCTTGCGCGGCGGAAGCGACCAGTGCTTGCCCTGGAAGCCGACGTACTCGTCCTGGAGCCACATTTTGGGGAACTCGGCGATGGTCTCTTCCCAGAGTTCCTTGGTGTAGTTCATGTCGGTGACGCCCGGTATGAACCCCAGGATCTCGTGCGAGCCGGCCCCGCGCCCGGAGCCGAACTCGAAGCGGCCCTCGGAGAGATGGTCGAGCATGGCGACCTTCTCGGCGACCTTCACGGGATGGTTGACGGGCGCCAGCGGGTTGAAGATGCCCGAGCCCAGATGGATCCGGTCCGTCGCGTGCGCGAGGTAGCCGAGGAAGACATCGCTGGCCGAAAGGTGGGAGTACTCCTCCAGGAAGTGGTGCTCGGAGGCCCAGGCGTATTTGAACCCGGATTTGTCCGCCTGGATGACGTACTCGGTCTCCTCCATCAGCGCCTTGTGCTCGGCGAGCGGGTCGGTCTCGGCGCGCTTGCCGACGTATCCCTGTACAAAGAGCCCGAATTCCAAGGGGGTTCACCACCGTCCTGATGTTTCTGACGAACCGTCAGATCTGGATGTGCCCGACTGTTCCACCGCACGGGTGAGTCGTCAATAGCTGACGCATCGTCAGGCCCGCCCCCGGCCCCGCTCAGAAGAGGCTCACTCCGGCCAGCCAGCCGCCGTCGATGACAAAGGGCTGCCCGGTGATGTACGAGGAGTCCTCGCCGCTCAGGAAGAGCGCGAGCCGCGCCACCTCCTCCGGCCGCCCGACCCGGCCGAGCGGCACGAGCTTCTGGTACAGCGCACCCACCGCCGCCGGGTCCACGCCGTCCGGGTTGCTCATCGGGGTGTCCACCGCGCCCGGGCAGATGGCGTTGACGCGTATCTTCTTCGCGGCCAGCTCCAGCGCGGCGACCCGGGTCAGGCCGAGGATCGCGTGCTTCGTCGCGGCGTACGCGCCCACGCCCGCCATGCCCGTCAGGGCGGTGTACGAGGCGGTGTTGACGATCGTCCCGCCGCCGGCGGCCTCGATCTCGGGCGCGAGGGTGCGGATGCCGAGGAAGCAGCCAATCTGGTTGACCTGGATGATCTGCTGGAACTCCTCGAGCGGCGTGGAGACCAGCTCGTTGAAGCGCAGAATGCCCGCGTTGTTGACCAGCCCGTCGATCTTCCCGAACGCTTCCTTCGCGGCGGCGACGGCGGCGGTCCAGTCGTCCTCCCGGCCGACGTCGAGACGGACGTACGTGGCCGTGCCCTCGCCCAGCTCCTTGGCGAGGGCCTCGCCCTGGTCGTCGAGCACATCGGCGAGCACCACCCTGGCGCCCTCGGCCGCGAAGAGCCGCGCCTCCTGTTCGCCCTGGCCGCGCGCCGCCCCGGTGATCAGGACCACCCGTCCGTCGAGCTTTCCCATGCCACTCTCCTCGGTTCAGGTGCGGGTTCAGATACGGGTCAGTTCAGGTGCGGGGCCACGTCGGCGCCGAACGCCGCGATCTGGTCGGTGAGCTCGCTGCGGCTCCGGCTGCGGAACCGGACCTGGATCTGATGCACGCCCATCGCGGCGTAGGCGCGCAGCGACTCGGCGATGGCCTCGGGCTTTCCGCTGACGGTGCGGCGTCCGATCTCCCAGTCCGCGTCGCCCACATACAGCGGCTCGGTGATCGCCCCGATCTCGATGGGCGCGGTGATGCCCGCCGCTTCCCTCAGGGCCTTCAGCTTCGCGATCTGGTCGGGAAGCCGCGTACGGGGGTCCCCCTGGGGCAGCCAGCCGTCGCCGCGTACGGCGGCCCTGCGCACGGCGGCGGCCGAGGAGCCGCCGACCCAGAGGGGGATCCGGCGCTGGGCCGGCCTGGGCCGCTGCCCGAGCCCGCTGAAGGAGAACCGCTCCCCGGCGAACTCGGGGAACTCGTCCTCGCCCAGCGCCGCCCTGAGCGCGTCGATCGTCTCGTCGAGTACGGCCCCGCGCGCGGCGAAGTCGACGCCGAGCGCCTCGAACTCCTCCTGGACATGCCCGGCCCCGACCCCGAGGATCAGCCGCCCGCCCGAGAGATGGTCGAGGGTGGCGTACTGCTTGGCGCTCACGAGCGGGTGCCGCAGCCCCACGACGGCGACATGGCTGAGCAGCAGCACACGCTCGGTGATCCCGGCGAGGAAGGCGAGCGTGGCGACGGGGTCGTACCAGACGGTGGACATGGCATCCGCGAGCCGCCGCGGGATGGCGACGTGATCGCAGGTCGCCAGATACGCGAACCCGGCCCGGTCGGCGGCCCGGGCGATCTCGGCGAGATCCTCGGCGCCGGCGGCGGCCTCCCAGGGCTCCGCGTAGATGGTGCTCTGCGACTGGACCGGGAGCTGCATTCCGTACGAGAGCTGGCCCTTGGGCAGTACCTGCACGTGCACCGTGCGCCTCCTCCGCCTTGACCTGACGAACCGTCAACCGGCCGGACGGGGCCCATCGTCGTACCTGACGATCCATCAGACAAGAGGTGCGCGGGCGGCAACCGGTCTCAGGTCACGTCGAACCCCAGCGCGGTGGCGATGACGGCGGCCTGCTCCAGGTCGATCTTCGCGCCCGCGAGCTCCACGGTCAGCGGATCGAGCGCGGAGAGGTCGCTGCCCCGCAGATCGGCACCTATGAGCTTCGACCCATGCAGCAAGGCCCCGGACAGATCGACCCCGATGACGCTCGCCCCCTCCAGCCGGGCGACGGTCAGATCCGCCTCCCGCATCCGCACACCGTCGAAGACGGCCTTACGCAGATCGGCACCGGGCAGCCCGACGTACGACCAGTCGCCGCCGGTCACGGAGATGAGGCTGAACGTGCACTGCTGGAATTGACTCCCGACGGCCTTGCACTGCTCGAACCGGGTGTCGAAGAACGAGCACCGCTTGAAGGTGCAGTTCGTGAAGGCGGCATTGGTGTGCCGGGAGGCGTTGAAACGCACCCCGGAGAAGGTGCACTCGTCGAAGATCCCGCCGTCGTTGACGACCTCGGTCCAGTCGGTGTCGTAGAAGGTATGCCGGGTGAGTCTCTGTCCGGACAGATCGCGTCCGTACCAGTCCTCGTCCCTGATGACGAGGTCCTGGTCGGTGGGCTTCTGCGAGAGGGGGTCGGCGTTGGCTCGCTCGCGTCTGTTGGACATGCTTCCGATTGAACACCGGGCCACTGACAACGGCCTCTCAGCCGAGCAGGGCGTAGACCGTGCTTGCCCGCGCGACCACGTCCGGCGATCCCTCGGCGGTCATGGTGATGTCCGCGAACGCCATGCGCTTGCCCAGCTTGGTGATCCGGGCGTCGACCAGCACATCGGCGTTGAGGACGGCCCGCTGGAAGCTGGTGGACTGCTGCACCGTGGTCATCGGCCCGTACGCCCCTCGCGCCGAGGCGACCGCGATCACGGTGGCGGTATCGGCGGCGGCCATGAGCGCCTGCCCGGACATGCCCCCGCCCTCGCGGGCCAGCCGGCCGGACCAGGGCAGCCGCAGCACGGCATGCGTCTCTCCGGCCTCGACGACCGCGAGCCCGAGGTCGAGCACCCAGGGGGCGAAGTTGTCGGCGAGGATCTTTTCGGCGTCGGTGAGCGAGAGCGTCATGCCTTGATGGTGACGTCGGGGCGAGGCTGCGACAACACCGCCCGCGGGCGTACGGGGTCACCGGACCAGTGGTCCGGAACGTCAAGGACCCGTCCCTATTGACCCCGCTCCGCGCCGGGCGTGTCTCAGGGGCGTAACCGGGTGAGGGGGCCTGGAAGCCCGGCCGTACTCCGCGGTGAAGGCTCCGGGCGGTCCGGAGCGAATGACCTGGGGAGAGAACATGTTCAGCAAGCGCTTCGGAATGATCGCCAGCGCCGCCGCCGCCAGTGCCCTGTTGCTCACCGCTTGCAATGGGACCGACGCCGAGACGGGTGCCGCCGCGCCCGCCTCGTCCCCGGCCGCCGGGCAGGACAGCGCCCAGCAGCTGAACTTCCTGAGCGGTACCGCTCAGCAGAACAAGGCCCAGCCCAAGACCGGGGACTGGGCGAACGACCCGGGCAAGCCCGCCGTGAAGCCCGTGGCGAAGAAGTGGGTTCAGCTGAGCGCCTCCAAGGCGGGGACCCTCGACCCCGTGGTGGTCAATGGCGCGGGCTTCACGCTCTACCGGTTCGACCCGGACGACGCCAAGCCGTCGAAGTCGAACTGCAACGGTGCCTGCGCCGTCACCTGGCCGCCGGTCGTCGTCGCTCCCGGCGGCAAGATCTTCATCGACGGGGTCAAGAAGTCCGACGTCGGCGTCGTCAAGCGGGACGACGGTTCGCTTCAGGTGACGGTCGGCGGCTGGCCCGTCTACCGGTTCAGCAAGGACCTGAAGCCCGGTGACACCAACGGGCAGGGTGTCGGCGGGACCTGGTTCGGCGTGACCCCGGACGGGAAGAAGGCCGGCGCCCCCGCGGGCGGTCAGGGCGGTGGCAAGGCTGCCACCAGCGTCACCCTCTCCGACGAGAAGAACTTCGGCGACCCCTCCGAGGGGCTGGCCGGCTCAGGCTGCAAGAACGTCGGCCGCGACAACTCCGCCTCCTCCCTCCAAGCGTCCGGTTCTCTGAAGATCTGGTCCGAGAAGAACTGCACCGGTAAGTCCAAGGTCGTCGACGGCGATGTCGCCGACCTCAACACCATCGGGTTCGACAACACCATCTCGTCGGTCTTCTTCGGCTGACCGACGTTCTGCCGGTCGGCACCACGCTGATCGGCGTATGAAGGAGGCCCGCGCCGCACGGCGCGGGCCTCGCGTCACGCCCCCGGCCCCTGCCAGAGTCCCTGTGCCGTCAGGCCCAGCAGATCGATCGCGTTGCCCCGTACGATCCGGTCGACCACATCCGGCGCCAGGTGGCCCATCTGGGACTCGCCGACCTCCTTCGACTTCGGCCAGGTCGAGTCCGAGTGCGGGTAGTCCGTCTCGTAGAGGACGTTCCCGACCCCGATCGCGTCCAGGTTCTTCAGCCCGAACGCGTCGTCGAAGAAGCAGCCGTACACATGCTCCGTGAACAGCTCCGACGGCGGGCGGTGGACCTTGTCCGCCACTCCGCCCCAGCCGCGGTTCTCCTCCCACACCACGTCCGCGCGTTCCAGGATGTACGGGATCCAGCCGATCTGGCCCTCCGCGTACATGATCCTCAGGTTCGGGAAGCGCTCGAACTTGCCGCTCATCAGCCAGTCGACCATCGAGAAGCAGCAGTTGGCGAAGGTGATCGTCGAGCCGACGGCCGGCGGGGCGTCCGCCGAGGTGGAAGGCATCTTCGACGAAGAGCCGATGTGCATCGCGATGACCGTGCCCGTTTCGTCGCAGGCCTGGAGGAAGGGGTCCCACTCGTCCGTGTGGACGGAGGGCAGACCCAGGTGCGGCGGGATCTCCGAGAAGGCCACGGCACGCACACCGCGCGCCGCGTTGCGGCGGACTTCGGCGGCGGCCAGGTGGGCGTCCCAGAGCGGGATGAGGGTCAGCGGGATCAGGCGGCCCCGCGCGTCGGGGCCGCACCACTCCTCCACCATCCAGTCGTTGTACGCCCGCACCCCGAGCAGCCCCAGTTCGCGGTCCTTCGCCTCGGTGAAGGTCTGGCCGCAGAAGCGCGGGAAGGTCGGGAAGCACAGCGCGGACTGGACGTGGTTGACGTCCATGTCGGCGAGGCGGTCCGGGACGCTGAAGGACCCCGTCCGCATCTGTTCGTACGTGATGACCTCGAGCCTGATCTCGTCGCGGTCGTAGCCGACGGCGGTGTCGAGGCGGGTCAGCGGCCGGTGCAGGTCCTCGTACACCCACCAGTCGCCCATCGGCCCGTCGTCTCCCTGCGCGCCCATCACCGGGGCGAACCTGCCGCCCATGAAGGTCATTTCCTTCAGTGGCGCGCGGACGATGCGCGGTCCGATGTCCCGGTACTTCGACGGGAGCCGGTCCTGCCAGACGTTGGGGGGCTCAACCGTGTGGTCGTCCACCGAGATGATCTTCGGGAAGGTCTCCATGCGCTCCACCGTAGCGCCGATCTGACGATCCGTCAGCTAGCGGACACCCTTGACGCACACCGCCGTTGACCCGCAGTCCTTGACGAAGATCACACACGGCCTTCACAGGACCGGGGTTACCCGGCGGTCCGGCCGGGGGAGAGCCAGGAGGAGGTGCCCCGCTGCTGACGGGGCCGCCCCGAACAAGGCAGACTGTCGAGGGCGATTCCGGCAGTACGGGGGCAGGGGGCAGCTATGGACCGTGACAGCGGGCCACGCGTACCGGAGCAGCGGGCTCCGGAGCAAAGCGGCGTCGTTGACCTGCGCTTCAGCGTGCTCGGCCCGGTACGCGCCTGGCGCGGCGGGGAGAGCCTGCCGTCCGGCTCGCCCCAGCAGCGCGCGCTGCTGGCCGCGCTGTTGCTGCGCGACGGCCGTACCGCCACCGCCTCCGAGCTGATCGACGCGATCTGGGGCGAGGACCCGCCCTCCCAGGCCCTCGCTGCCGTACGGACGTATGCCTCCCGTCTGCGCAAGGTCCTCTCCGCCAACGCGCTGGTCAGCGAGTCCGGCGGCTATGCGATTCGGGTCCGCCCCGACTCCCTCGACCTCGCGGTGGCACAGGAGTTGGCCACCGAGGCGGAGAAGGCGCGGGCCGCCGGGGACCGCTGCCAGGCCAGGGTGCTGATCAACAAGTCGCTGGGCCTGTGGGACGGCGAGCCGCTGGCCAATGTGCCGGGGCCGTACGCCGAGAACCAGCGGGCCCGCCTGGAGGAGTGGCGGCTCCAGCTCCTGGAGACCCGGCTCGACCTCGACCTGGAGGTCGGCTGCCACGCGGAGGCGGTCTCGGAGCTGACCGCGCTCACCGCCGCGCACCCGCTGCGCGAGCGGCTGCGCGAGCTGCTGATGCTGGCGCTGTACCGCAGCGGCCGGCAGGCCGAGGCGCTCGCCGTGTACGCCGACACCCGCCGGATGCTCGCCGACGAACTGGGCGTCGACCCGCGGCCCGAACTCTCCAGACTCCAGCAGCGCATTCTCCAGGCCGACGCGGAACTGGCCCGCCCGAGCGAGGAGCCCGCCCCGGCCCCGCAGGTCACCCGTCCCGCGCAACTGCCTGCCACCGTCCCGGACTTCACCGGGCGCGCCTCCTTCGTGCGCGAACTGGGCGACCAGCTCGCCGCAGCCGAGGGTTCGGTCATGGCCGTCTCCGCGCTCGCGGGCATCGGCGGCGTCGGCAAGACGACCCTCGCGGTCCATGTGGCGCACGAGGCCCGTCCACACTTCCCGGACGGCCAGCTGTACGTCGATCTCCAGGGCGCGGGCAACCGCGCCGCCGATCCGGAGACGGTACTCGGCGCCTTCCTGCGGGCCCTCGGCACCGCCGACTCGGCCATCCCGGACTCGCTGGACGAGCGGGCCGCGCTCTTCCGCTCCATGGTCGACGGCCGGCGCGTCCTGGTCCTGCTGGACAACGCCCGCGACGCCGCCCAGATCCGCCCGCTGCTGCCCGGCACCGCGGGCTGCGCGGTCCTGATCACCAGCCGCGTCCGGATGGTCGATCTGGCCGGTGCGCATCTCGTCGACCTGGACGTCATGTCGCCGGAGGAGGCGCTGCAGCTCTTCACCCGGATCGTGGGCAAGGAGCGGGTCACCTCCGAGCGGGACGCGGCGCTCGACGTGGTCGCGGCGTGCGGGTTCCTGCCGCTGGCGATCCGTATCGCCGCGTCCCGGCTGGCGGCCCGCCGCACCTGGACCGTGTCGGTACTGGCAGCGAAGCTCGCCGACGAGCGCCGCCGTCTGGACGAACTCCAGGCCGGCGACCTCGCGGTGAAGGCCACCTTCGAACTCGGCTACGGCCAGCTGGAGCCCGCCCAGGCCCGCGCCTTCCGCCTGCTCGGCCTGGCCGACGGCCCCGACATCTCGCTGGCCGCGGCGGCGGCCGTACTCGACCTGTCGCCCCAGGACACCGAAGACCTGCTGGAGGCGCTGGTCGACACCTCCCTGATCGAGTCGGCGGCGCCGGGCAGGTATCGCTACCACGATCTGGTGCGTCTCTACGCGCGTGCGTGCGCCGACCGCGACGAACAGCCGCCGGTGGAACGGGAGCTGGCCCTTTCGCGGCTGCTCGACTTCTACCTGGCGACGGCGGCGAAGGTGTTCGCGATCGAGCGTCCCGCTGACCGTCTGGTGGACCATCTGGAGCCCACCCGCCATGAGGGACTCCCCCTGACCGACCGCGAGGAAGCCCAGGACTGGTTCTACGCGGAGGCGCACTGCCTGCTGGCCTGCGCACGGCAGGCGGCCGGCGGGGCGCGGCTCCGGGCCGCCGTGGACCTGCTGTGGGCCGCGCAGGATCTGGCGGAGTCCGGCGCGAACTCCAAGGTGTACGAGTCGGTCGCCCTGGCGGCGCTCGAGGCGGCACGCGCCGCCGGGGACACCCGTACCGAAGGACGCGTCCGGACCTCGCTGACCAACGTCCATCTGGTGGCGGGCCGTTACGAGCAGGCGGACGAGGAGGCCAAGCAGGCGGCTGTGCTCGCGCTCGCAGCGCACGACCCGGCGCCGGTGTACTGGTCCGACAACGACCGCGGCATCATCGCCTTCATACAGGGACGCAACGAGGAGGCCGAGGCTCACCTGCGCCGGGCGAGGGAGGGATCCAGCGCCGACGGGAACCTGCCCGGTGAGGCCAGTGCCCTGTGCAACCTCTCCCGGATCCATGTCGCCATGGGCCGTACCACTCAGGGCATCGCACTGGCCGAGCAGGGAATCGCGCTCTACGACCGGATAGGACACACACTCCGGCTGGCCAACGCGCAGTACGCGCTGGGGGTCGCCCTCACCCAGGCCGGTCGCCACGCCGAGGCGCTGGACCAACTGGCGCAGGCGCTGGAGCGGTTCGAGGCGAACCGGCAGCGTCTGTGGGAAGGCACGGCGCACTTCCGTATCGCCCAGGCGCATCTCGCGGCCCGTCGTCCGGCGCGCGCCGCTCAGTGTGCCGAGCAGGCGCTCGCGATCGGCTGCATGGGCGGCGACCGTACCCGTGCCAATGTGCTGGTCACCTTAGGCAAGGCGCTGGACAGCCTCGGCCAGCCGGACCGGGCGCGCGCCTGCTGGCGCGAGGCACTGCTGCTTCAGGAGCAGACGGGCGCGCCCGAGGCCCAGGAAGTCCGGGAGTTGCTCACTCCGCTCACCGGCGCGGCCTGAGCGCGCCTGGGAGTGTCTTCACAGCAGCGCCGTCGTGCCCGAAGGGCGGGCCTGGCGGCGTCTGGCCAGGCCCGCCAGGCAGACGGGTTGTTGAAGACAAGACCTATGCGAGGGCGTTCATCGAATGTTTATGCTCGTCCGACATGCTCAACAGCATTCGATCCGTCGCGTCGGGGGGCAGGCGGATCGGGACCGTCACCTCAGCGGAGGGCGGCAGGTCCACTGGCCTTCTGTCCGGCGACCCTCGGGGGAGTCTCCGGGCAGAAGGCCGCCTTCGGTCATGTTGCACATCCCAAGGGGGACACCATGAGCACCAAAGAGCCGAATCAGGAAGAGATCACCACGATGGGGGACCACCACGCCCCCGCCCCGCCGGCCGACGGCGGTATCACCACGATGGGCGACCACCACGCCCCGGCGCCGCCCGCCGACGGCGGCATCACCACCATGGGGGACCACCACGCCCCCGTGCCGCCCGCCGACAGCACCATCACGACGATGGGTGACCACCACGCGCCTGTGCCGCCCAAGCTGCTGAGCGACGGTGTGGCCACGACCCAGGGCGACCACCACGCCCCCCTCCCGCCGAAGGGCTGATTCAGGACTTCACTCGACGGGGTGCGGCCGCGGCGGCGCGGAGGGGAGGCCGTCGCGGCCGCAGCACGTCCCCACGGGGTCACTCCATCGGGTGTCGCCGGGCTCAAGTGGCGTGAATCCACTGGATCTTGACGAGCATTCAGACACTTCGGCCAGAAGTGGTCCCCCCTCGGACAATTCCAAAAGGATCTTCCCTCAAAGCGGTGCGCGACCGGTCGATGGCAGTGTGTACTGTGCGGGTCCTCCCCCGTACGGACCCACCCCCTTGCCTTCCCCGAGGTCGATTCGATGATCGAGATACCGGACCTGGCCGTCGGCGGCCTGGCCGCCGGGACGCTGTCGGCATTCGTTCTGGGGGGCGGGCTGCTGCGTTCCCGTCGTCAACGGGCCCGGCAGCGCGAGGAGATCGCCACCCTGCGCGCCCATCTGGACATCGCGCGGCAGGAGGTCGACCGCGCCACGCAGGCGTTCACCGCCGAGGTGGTCCATCTCGCGAAGCGGCGCATTCCGGCCGAGGCCACCCGTGCCGCGCATCCGCATGTTCAGGTGCCCGGCGCCCTTCACCCGGAGCTCGCCGGGACCGAGCTGGGCGCGGGGATGGACAGCGTGGTTGCCGGGCTGCTGGCCGCGATGGCGCAGGAGCGCAAGCGGGTCGACGCCGCCGCCCGCGCCGGTATGCGCGGTGCCACACGGGAGATCCAGGCCGGGCTCTACCGGCTGCAGGACGTGCTCCGCGGGCTGCAACAGCGCTACGACGACCCCGACTTGGCGCAGACCCTCTTCGCACTCGACCACGAGAACGAGCAGTCCCTGCGCCGCGCGCAGGTCGCCGCCGTCGTGTGCGGGGCCTGGGTGGGGCTGGCCCGTGAGGAGTCGCACCTGGTCGATGCGGTGACCGGCGGCCAGTCCCGGCTCGTCGGCTACCACCGGGTCCAGGTACACAACCACCTCGAAGAGGGCACAGCGCTCGTCTCGCACGCCGTCGAGCCGGTCGCGATCATCGTCGCCGAGCTGCTCGACAACGCGCTGCGGCACTCCTCGCCCGACACCACCGTCGCGGTGAACCTCGAACGCGCCCACCACGGAGTCTCGGTCACCATCGACGACGCCGGTGTCGGGATGGCCTCGGACGAACGGGCCTACGCACAGCGGATGGTGGCCGGACGCGACCCGATTCTGCTCTCCGAGCTCGGTGACCCGCCCCGGATGGGCCTGGCCGCGATCGGCCAGCTGACCCGGCAGTTCGACCTGTCCGTCGATCTGTCGACGCCCTCGCCCTACGGCGGCGTACGCGCGGTGCTGCTCGTCAAGAACCACCTCCTCAGCCATATCGACCCCACCGAGCGGCCGCCGGCGGCCAGCGCCCCGCGGTCGACCCGCCAGGCAGCCCCCGCCGCGCCCCCCGTACCCCCCGCGCCCGCGCCGGAAGCGCGTCCGGCGCGTACGCCCGCGCCCGTCGCGCGCGACACCGCGCCCATCACCCACGACTCCACCCCCGCGCCCGAGGGGGACGAACTCCCCCGGCGCCGCCGCCGGGTCCGCGCCGACGACCTGCCCGCGCAGACCCCGTCCGCGCACAGCCCGTCCGCAGCGCCCGAGCCCCCGCCCGCGCGCACCCCCGAGGAGGCCGCCGCCGCGCTCGGTGCCCTGCAGTCCGGAACCGCCGCCGCACGATCCGCCACCGACGCCGAAGGGAACGACCCCCGATGACCAGCCGCGACCCCGGCGACACGGCGTGGGTGCTCGATCCGATCCTTCAGATCCCGCACGTACGGGCCGCTGTCCTGCTCACCAGGGACGGCCTCGTCTCCGGTTACTCCGACGCGCTCTCCCAGCCCTCGGCCGAACGCGTCGCCGCGATCACCAGCACCGTCCAGGGCGCCTGCCGTACCGCCGCAGCGGCCTTCGCCGACCAGGACAGCGCCGTGCTGCGCCAGGTCGTCATCGAGTCCGACCACGGCTACATCCTGGTCGCGCCCACCGCGCACGGCACCTGCGTGGCCGCCTTCGGCGATCCCGAGGTGCGCCTCGATCTGCTCGGCCACCGCGTCCACTCACAGGTGGCACGGCTCGGCGAGAAGGCGATGGCCGCCGCACCCCGCGGAGCCGATGGCGGCGCTGAGGCATGACCGGCCGCCGGAGCGGCCGCCCCCTGGTCCCCGCCTATCTGTCCACCGGTGGGGTCGCGCGGCCCAGCCGCAACAGCCTGGAGCGCCTCTCGGTGCTGACCGGCAGGGGACCCGTTCCCGCCGAACTCCCCGCCGCCCAGCAGAGCCTGCTGGAAACGCTGGACGGCGGCTCGCTCACGGTGGTGGAGACCGCGGCCCTGCTGGAGCTGCCGGTCTCCGCCGTACGCGTGCTCGCCGCCGCTCTGATCGACCAGGGGCTGGTGAACGCCCGCCCGCCGGTCCCCTATGCCGCCCAGCCCGACCCTGACCTGTTGAAGAGAGTCGCCGATGGCCTCCGCGCCCTCAAGCTTCAGTGAGCCCACAGGCTCCAGCGGGCTGCATCTGCCGGACAGCGCCCGCGAGTTGGTGAAGATCCTCGTGACGGGCCCCTTCGGGGTCGGCAAGACCACGCTGATCGACTCGGTCTCCGAGATCCGCCCGCTGCACACCGAGGAGCAGCTGACCGAGGCGTCCGTCGCGTCGGACGACCTCGCCGGCGTGCGGGACAAGACCACCACCACCGTCGCCATCGACTTCGGACGGATCTCGCTGGCGGGCGGAATCGTGCTGTATCTCTTCGGCACTCCGGGCCAGGAGCGCTTCCGTTCGCTGTGGGACGACATCGCCTACGGGGCGCTCGGCGCGCTGGTCCTGGTGGACACCCGCCGTATCGACGACTCCTTCGGCGTACTGGGCCTGGTGGAGGAGTCGGGAGTCCCGTACGCGGTCGCGCTCAACCAGTTCCCCGACTCCAAGCACTACACCGAGGAGCAGCTGCGCCGCTCCCTGGATCTGGAACCCGGCACCCCGATGGTGACCTGCGACGCCCGCGACACAGGCGCCTCCATCGACGCGCTGCTCGCCCTCGTGACACACCTCATCGCCCGCACCACCCCGCCCCCGCCGACGGAGACCCGGTGAACACCTATCCCGCCCCCGCAGAAGCCTTCAACCTGTCGGCTCCGGTCCGGCTCTGGGAGGAGGGCTTCGCCGCCGACCCGCACAGCTACTACGCGACGCTGAAGGCCCAGGGACCGATCGGCTGGGCCGAACTGGCCCCCGGCGTCCCGGCGTATGTCGTCACCGACCGCCGCGCCGCCCTCGATCTGCTGCACGACGCCGAGACCTGGTCGCACGACCCCAGGCCCTGGGAGGCCACGGTCGCCGAGGATTCCCCGATCCTCGGCATGATGCGCTGGCGGCCCAACGCCCTTTTCTCCGACGGCGATGCGCACATCCGCTACCGCCGCACGCTCCTCGACGCCTTCGACCTGGTGGAGCCGCACGATCTGCGCGAGAGGGTGCATCGCGCGGTGGACATCCTGGTCTCCCGGTTCGGCCCCGGCGGCCGCGCCGATCTCGTCGCCGACTTCGCGCGCCCGCTGATGGCGCTTGTCTTCAACAACCTCTTCGGACTCCCCGACAGCGAGAGCGGACGCCTCAACGACGCGCTGGGCCGGATGATGGAGGGCGGCGAGCAGTCCGCGCAGGGCGAGGCCGAGTACGGACGTTACGTACTCGAACTCATCGCCGCCAAGAGCGCCGAGCGCGGTGACGACCTGACCAGCCGGCTGCTCGACCATCCCCTGGACCTCACGCCCGAGGAGGTCACCTGGCAGGTCTTCCTCACCCTGGGCGCGGGCCACGAGCCCACCGCGAACCTCGTCTCCAACGCCCTGTCCCGCATCCTCGGCAACCCGGCCTACTACTCCACCCTCACCAGCGGCTCCCGCCCGGTCATGGACGCCGTCGTCGAGGTGCTGCGCTACGAGACCCCGCTGTCGAACTACGGCATCCACTTCGCCCGTCAGTCCTTGAGCTTCCACGGCGTCTGGGTGCAGGCGGCGGTCCCCGTCGTCGTCTCCTACGGTGCGCTCGGACACTTCGCGGACAAGGAGTTCGACGGCGCCCTCCACCCCCACGACGCCTCGCACCTGTCGTGGTCCGCCGGCGAACACGGCTGTCCCGTCAAACAGCACACCCTGCTGATCGCCACCGAAGCCATCGAGCGGCTCACTCAATGGCTCCCCGACCTGGAGCCCATCGCCCCCCGCGAGCGCCTCACCTGGCGCCCGGGCCCCTTCCACCGGTCGCTGAAAGCCCTGCCCGTCCGCTTCACCCCCCGTGTCCCCGACCAGCCAGGAGACCGAGCATGACCGCGTCCACCCCCGTGGCCCTCGACCCGTTCGGCGCCGACATCCCCGCGGAGAGCGCCCGGCTGCGTGCACTGGGCCCCGTGGTGCCCGTCGAACTGCCCGGCGGCATCCCCGCCTGGGCACCCACCGGGTACGACACCCTCAGGACCCTGATCCTGGACCCCCGGGTCAGCAAGGACCCGCGCAAGCACTGGTCGCTCTTCCCCGAGATCGGCGAACACCCCTCCTGGGGCTGGATCCTGGGCTGGGTGGGCGTGGTCAACATGCTCTCCACCTACGGCCCCGACCACGCGAGGCTGCGCAAGCTCGTCGCGCCCAGCTTCACCGCCCGCCGTACGGAGTCGATGCGCGCCCGCGTCGAGCAGATCACCGCCGAGCTCCTGGAAGGCCTGGAGAGCGAGGGCGCCCCGGGCGGGACGGTCGACGTGCGCGCCGGATTCGCCCATCCCCTGCCGATGCGGATGATCTGCGAACTCTTCGGCGTGCCGGACGACTTGGTCGACGACACCGGCAGACTGATCGCCGCCATCATGGACACCTCCGACCCGAGCCCGGAGCACGGAGCGTTCGTCCAGGAGCAGATCGGCAGCGTGCTGGGCCGGCTCATCGCGTACAAGAGCGAGCACCCGGGCGACGACATGACCACCGAGCTCATCAAGGTCCGCGACGAGGACGGCGACCGGCTCAGCGACGAGGAACTGCTCTACACGCTGCTGCTGGTCATCGGCGCGGGCTTCGAGACGACGGTCAACCTCATCGGCAACGCGGTCGTCGCGCTGCTGACGCATCCCGACCAGCTCGCCGCCGTACGCTCGGGCGAGATCGGCTGGGACGCGGTGATCGACGAGGTGTTGCGGGTCCACCCCTCCATCGCGAACCTGCCGCTGCGGTTCGCCGTCACCGACATCACGATCGAGGGCGTGACGATCCCGGCGGGGGACGCGATCGTCACCACGTACGCGGCGGCGGGGTACGACCCGGCGCACTACGGGGACGACTCCACGGAGTTCAACGCGGCACGCGGCGCGGACGACCACCTGGCCTTCGGCATCGGGGTCCACCGCTGCATCGGCGCGCCACTGGCCCGCATGGAGGCGGCGACGGCGCTGCCGGCGCTGTTCGACCGCTTCCCGGACCTTCGGCTGGCGGCGAAGCCGGATGAACTGCGTCAGGTGCCGTCGTTCGTCGCCTACGGCTGGCAGGAGATCCCGGTCCGCCTCCACGCCTGACAGGCCCTGGTCGTGCCCGGCCCGGCCCCGCGGTCCGCCCGGGGCCCGGGCCGGTGCCGTCTGCCGCTGTCGCGGCGGGCCAGGGGCAGGCGCGGCGTTATTGCCGGGTGGCACCTTCGGGCCAGACGATGTCCACCCACAGTCCGGCGTCGCGCGCATCGATGACGGTGTCCGCTGTGCCGCACCGAGTGCTCCGGGTAGTCGCGCCGCTCAGCTCAGGGCTTTGCCTACCTGGTAGATGGTGGGCCGCTCCTCGGGTGCATGACTGAGCATCGCCTCGATCACCTCCCCCAGCACGCCGGACTCGGTCACGGGGCGACGACTGCCGTCCGCGACTGCTTCTCTTTGAACGGGGCGCATGGTGCAACCGCAGTCCACGGCTGGGCCGGCCGCTCGGCCGTCTCCTCGACCGGGTCACCACCAGGCTGGACCCCGCGGGGCACTGGTGAGAGTTGAATACGCGAGCCCGCCAGTAGACCAGTTGTACCCGGACGCTGTCAGAGGGGCCTGGCAGGATCGCGACATGGATTACTGGCCTTACCCGCCGGCTGAGGCGGACCGTATCAACCCCTTTGACAGCGAGCGCACTGAGACGCAGTACATACTCTTCGGTGGCCACCGACCCACATCTGCGTTCACCGATCCCGCCCTGTTCGACAACCCCGATCTGCACCAATGGATCCCGTGGGGCTACAAGATCCTCCGGAGGGCGCAGAAGGTGGCCATCCTCCGGCACGGCGACGTCGTACGGGAATGGCCGTTGCTCCACCGCGATCCTCGCGTCGACCCGGTGGACCCGCCCGTCGGCGAGACGCTGTACCTGGACATCTGGCGGCGCAGCGTTTGCGGGTATCGGATCCTGACCTCGCCGACCGCGAAGACCGCTCCGGAAGACGCCTACGACTACGCCGCAGCCCTCGCGCTGGGCCGCGCCGCCTCGCGTGCCGAAGGCCGCGCTCTGGTGGTGTACATGTACGCCGCCAAGGACTGGCACTGACGACCGATGTATTCCGGCGCCGAGCACTCGCCGGCAGGGTCGTCGCCGAACGCGGTCAGAAGGCCAGGAATCTCCTGGCCGCAGCAGCGCCCGCCGCGGGATCCCAACCACCCGCTCCGACGACCGCGGTCACGTGTGCCTCCGTGACGTCGCCGTCGGCGGCGATGAGCGCTTCGATCGCGGCCGGACTTGGCGCCGACCCGCCGAGGCCCGGCGCCTCCCGGGCGACCGAGATGATGCTCTCTCGCGTCTTCTCGAGGCTCAGGGCGGGCAGGCCCACGCTGCGAAATCCGTCTTCGGCGCTGTAGTCGGCGCGCTTCCATCCGTCGCCGTCGAAGCCGTACACAAAGCCCACGTACTCCTTCTCGGCCAGCATCCGCTCCACCACCGGCCGCCACCAGTCGGGCGCCCCGGCGAGCACATCGGTCTCGTCCTCGCCGAACTCCTCGGCGGCCGGGCCGTAATAGGTTTCCGAGTGCTCGTGGTCGTAGCCGATCAGCACCGCACGGCCCGCGCCGAGGTGGTGCACCTCCGCCCAGTTGCCACCGCTGTCGTCGTAGTGCCATACAGGGACGTCGGCCCAGCACGTCCTATCCCGGCCCCGGGCCGCGCGGATCGCCGCGTACGCCGCCCAGCGGCCGCGCAACTGCGCCGGCGTGGGAAGGTCCAGGGTCACAAGCCCCATGGCTGCTCCACCTCTTTCTGCCTGTCTCGCTCTCGTGTGCGCAGCGGCCACGCTTCATCGGTCTCCATGGGTCATGCCTCAACGACCGCGCTGCGTCGATCGTCCTTCATGCAAGCCCCTGCCTCTGACAACGGGACTCCGTCCCGGGCGGGCCCATGCCAGCGTCCCCGTATTCGCGGCGGTCGTCACCGTCCTCGCCGAGCAGTGCGGCGGGCATGGTTGCTGTCGTACGCCGATAGAATCGTGTACGGGGCCAGGCGGCGCCGGTCCACCTCCCGGGACCCCAGATGCGGCCGTCGGCCGGGCAGCCTCGTCGCCCGGCCCTCGGCAGCGGCCTGGAACGCCGGCTTGTACGCGAGTGCTTCCCGCGTATCGACGTTCAGACTCCGCCAACGCCGCATGCTCTACTCCCGGTTGGTCCACTACAGGGCGGCGCAGCCTAAGACACGCTGGAGGGGTCTGGATTCGGACTCCACGGTCCAAATAGCTCGTGATCACTGATGAGGGAGCTGTGGCAAGCTGGGAGCGAGCGGGCACATGCGTTCGCCAATGCTACGGCTGGACGGGGAGACGGAAGCAGTGTCATTCGCAGAGGAATGGGCCGAGCTCAAGGCGGCCGCACTCGCTCGTCGGCAGCACGACTCGGCGCAGATGCAGCTGAATCAGGCCCCGGCAGGCGGCGATCATCCCAGCGGGCCGGGCGCTCGTGGCGACGGATTCTCGGCGAACGCTGCCTCGATCGATGGAAGTTCGCATTTGCTCATGGAGGTCGCGGGTCTTCTCTACGAAGGCCGGATGGATGGCGAGAACGCGACGATGTGCCGCGCTCCGCGCGCGCACGTCGACGTCGCGTCGAACGTCGACACCTTCGCCCGATTCGCCAAGGACCAGTACAACGACATGGTCGTACTCCTCGCCGCGTTGTCTACCAAACTGAAATCCTCGAGCAACGCCTACACGACCGTCGACCAGGACATCCAGGGGCGGATGAACTCGATGCTCGACTGCGGACGCTACGTCGCCTCCGAGAACAGGTGATCGACCATGGCCTACCGTGCAGACGTCGAATTCCTCGAGGACGCCAACCCGACCCTCATCGACCGCAACGCCGCCGAGTTCAGGCGCCTCCACACACTGATCGAGTCAACCGACGACGCGTTCCGTAAGGCGACCAAGGTCGAGTGGGAGAGCGAGGCCCGCGACCTATACGCCAAGCGGCTCAAGGAGAGCAAGAGCCTCGCCGACGCCCTGTCGGAAGCCTTCCGCAAGGCTGCATCAGCTCTCGCCTGGTACGCCGATGCCGTCACCACGGCCAAGGGGCACTACAAGAACGGCAAGAGCACCGAGGGAAAACTCTCCGGGGTCATGTCACGTGAGGCCGACGCGATCACCCCAACCGCGCGAGCCGCGGAGCCCCTGCGGCAGTGGGAGGACCTGCGCGACACCACCGGAGTGCTGGACTTCTTCGCTGAGCTGACCGTCGACGTGGACGCGATCCGGGAGGAGGCCGAGCGCTACTACAACCAGACCAAGGGCCACTACGGCGATGCCCTCCGCGTCGAGTCCGAAGCAAGGGAGAAGTGCATCGCCGACATCAAGGCGGCGTACAAGTCGATACCCGACTACCAGGGAACCATCCCGGACCCGGAGCAGTTCCTGAAGGGACTCGGACCGTTGCGGGCCGAGGCGCGGGAGGCGAGCGACAACCCGAACGTCCAGCTGCCAGGATCAGGCCCCAAGGTCGACTCGATCCCAACCATCGGTAGCAACGTCGTGATCTCCGAGACGCTCATGCGCATCGCGAACCGTGTCGACGGGCTGCCGGAAGGCCAGGGCAACAATTACTGGTTGCCCTCCAACTCCGACGAAGGCCGCCGCGAATACGTCTCCGGCAACAAGGAGCTCATCAGGGCCGCGGCGGCGGACGCCGGCCTCCCACCCGAGATGGTCGCAGGAATCGCCTGGCAGGAAGTCGAAGGCGACCCGGGGGTGATCGACGATGCCGCATACGAGGGACGCAAGCTACTTCCCGGCAGCGAGGACCCCGACCGTACGTCGATGGGCCCCATGGCCATCCAGGTCCGCCGCGCCGCCGAAGTACTCGGGTACGACCCGCACAACCTCACCGACATGCAGCGCAGCGCCGTGGTCGACGCGATACGGGACCCCGCGAAGAACATCTTCATAGCCTCGGAGTACCTCGCCCAGATCAAGGCCGAGAGCGGCTTCGCCGACGTGCCGCCCGAGCAGATGACCCGCGCCCAGATGCAGGAGCTCGCAGCCCGCTACAACGGCGGCCCCTACTACGAAAGCGAAGACGCCCAGGGGTACGGTCGGGGCTTCGACCGAAAGCTGGACCAGGCGAAGGAGGCACTGGGGTGAGCGGTACCACGGGCTCGACGACCGATGTGCGCGAGATCCGGCCGCGGAGCGCCACCAGTTGGATCGGTACTCTCGTCTGCGCTGTCATTCTTGTTCTCGGGCACTTCGTCACCGGCTACTTCGTGCTCATTGCCTACATGATCGAACCAGACGGCTCGTGGGACAAACAGGCGGTCACCAACTCCAACTTCGCCGCTGGTATCGCCTTGGCTCTCACAGTCGTGACGGCGCTGCTCTCGTGGCTGTTCGTAAAGGCCGGATGGCTGCGCAGGTGGTGGTTTGTCCTCCCGGCCTTGCTCGCCATCGTCGCGATCCTGCGCCTGACGCTCCTCGCACCTGAGCTCTGACCCCGCGCGATGCTGTCCCTGCGGCTGGATCTCGGTCAGCACCATCAGCCGGGATGCCGCCTGGTCGTCACCGACGCCCTCGGCCACCGCCAAGTCACCACGACCAGACTCGCCGCTGAAGCCGGAGGAACCTGGAGCCGATATGCCCCCGGGGACCACTCACGGTCACCAGCCGGCTGGACCCCTCGGGGAACTGGCGACAGTTGAATACGCGCGCTCACCAGTCAAGTGACTAGCTACGCGCCAGGCGAAAGATCTCACCGCTCGGCTGTCTTCACCCCACAGTGGTGACCATGCTGAACCGAGTAGCCGTCCTGTCCGACATTCACGGAGTCCTGCCGGCCCTGGAGGCAGTACTCGCGGAGCCAGACGTCAGCACCGCCGATCACATCGTGCTCACCGGCGACGTCACCGCCGGCCCGCAACCGACCCAGGTTCTCGACCTGCTGACCAGTCTCGGCGACCGCGTCATCTGGATCAGCGGCAACGCCGACCGCGAACTCCTTGAATACCGCCGAGGGCAACGCGACACGATCCCCGATCCGATCGCCCCCTGGGCAGCCGCACAGCTCCGCGAGGACCATCTCGACCTTCTCGGCTCGTTACCACGATCACTCTTGCTGTCCGTGAGAGGCCTGGGAAAGGTGCTGTTCTGCCATGCCACCCCTCGCGACGACGAGGAGGTCGTCCTGGTCGACTCCCGCCTCGACCGCTGGAAAGAAGTCTTCAACGGACTCGATACCGACATCCGCACCGTGGTCTGCGGCCACACCCACATGCCGTTCGTCCGCCTCGCACACGGCCGACTTGTGATCAACTCCGGCAGCATCGGCATGCCCTACGGACGAACCGGAGCACACTGGGCCCTCCTGGGCCCGGGCGTCGAACTCCGCACCACGAACTTCGACATCCAGGCCGCAGCCACCCAGCTCAGCCAGAACTCGTCCTACCCGGAAATCACCGAGTGGGCCGACTACTTCCTGCACGCGCGCGCGACCGACGCCGACGCCCTCGCGGCCTTCGCCCCACGGGACGGACGCGACCACAGCCCGTGACACACTCCCCCTTCCACGACAGCGGGCAGCCGAACACCGACTACACGATCAACGGCGCTTACCAATCCCAGGGTCCGGCGCCGCGCCTCAACGCGCCCTGAGCTCCGTCTTCAGCACCTTCCCGCTCGCATTCCGCGGCAGCTCCCCCACGAACTCCACCACCCTCGGCACCTTGTAATTCGCCATCTCCCGCCGCGACCACGCGATCAGATCGTCCGCCGTCACCGTCGCCCCCCGCCGCCGTACCGCGTACGCCTTGCCCACCTCGCCCAGCCGCGCGTCCGGGATGCCGATCACCGCGATGTCCGCGATGTCCGGGTGCAGGCCGAGCAGTTGCTCGATCTCCGCCGGGTAGGCGTTGAAGCCGCCGACGATGAACATGTCCTTGATCCGGTCGGTGATCCGGAGGTTGCCGCCCTTGTCCAGCACCCCCACGTCCCCCGTCCGCAGCCATCCGTCCTCGGTGATCGCCTTCGCCGTCTCCTCCGGGTCCTCGAAGTAGCCCTGCATTACGTTGTGCCCGCGCACGAGCACCTCGCCGGGCTCGCCGGTGGCCGCCGACACGCGGACCTCGGTGCCGGGGATCGCGCGGCCCGAGGTGGTCGCGATCGTCTCCGGGGCGTCGCCGCGGCGGCACATGGTGACGATGCCGCTCGCCTCGGAGAGGCCGTAGGCCGTCAGGACCGTGTCGATGTGCAGTTCACTGCGCAGCCTCTCGACCAGCTGGAGCGGCACGACCGCCGCACCCGTGACGACGAGCCGGAGCGCGGTCAGATCGTGCTGGTCGCGTGCCGGATGGTCGATCAGGGACTGGTGCAGCGTCGGCGGTCCCGGCAGTACCGAGATGCGCTCGGATGCGATGTTGGCCAGCACGGTGTCGACGTTGAAGACGGGCTGCGGCACCATCGTCGCGCCGCGGGTCAGACAGGCGATGATGCCCGCCTTGTATCCGAAGGTGTGGAAGAAGGGGTTCACGATCAGATAGCGGTCGCCTTCCCGCAGTCCGGCGAGCTCGCTCCACACGTCGTAGCAGCGCAGGGTCTGCGCGTGGGTGATGACGGCGCCCTTGGGGCGGCCGGTGGTGCCCGAGGTGTAGATGATGTCGGAGGGGGCCGAGGACTGGATCGAGTCGGCCCGGGTGCGTACGTCCGCGGCCGTGACGCCGTCGCCGCCCGCCAGGAAGTCCTTCCAGGTGCGGTAGTCCTCGGGGGCGCTGTCGGCGAGGACCACCACCTGCTCCAGGTGCGGCAGGTCCACCTCCGCGCGCCGCAGGGACGCGACGTACGAGGTGCCGAGGAAGGTGCCGGTGACGAAGAGCAGTCTGGCGCGGCTGCGCTGGAGTACGTACGCGGCTTCCGTTCCCTTGAAGCGGGTGTTCAGCGGCACCAGCACCGCCCCGGCCGTCACCGCGCCGAGCGCCGAGACGATCCAGTCGAGGGTGTTGGGCGCCCAGATGGCGACCCGGTCACCCGGCCGCACACCGGCCGCGATGCACGCGGCGGCGGCGTGTTCGACGCGCTCGCCCAGTTCGGCGTACGAGACGCGGGTGCGGCCCTCGACGACGGCCTCCCGGTCCGCGTACCGCTCGGCAGCGCTCCGTACCAGCCTCGGGATGGTGCCCCACTCCAGGTCGCCGCGCATCGCAAGCCCTCCCGCCGCAGTCCCGCTCGGTAGCCGACTAGTAGCTGACTACCCGTCAGATTAGCTGTACCCTCCCCCTCATGGCGAGCCTCAAGGACGCAGCCGCGATAGCCGGTATCGGACAGACCGCCTTCGCGAAACAACTCCCCGAATCCGAGAAGACCCTGGCCTGCCGGGCCATCCTCACCGCGCTGGACGACGCGGGGATCGCCCCGTCGGAGGTCGACGGCTTCGCCTCGTACACGATGGAGGAGACGGACGAGGTCGAGATCGCGAAGTCCGTCGGCGCCGGTGACGTGACCTTCTTCTCCAAGGCCGGCTACGGCGGGGGCGGTTCGTGCGCCACGATCGCCCATCTCGCCGGGGCGATCGCGACCGGACAGGCGAGCGTGGGGGTCGCCTGGCGGTCCCGCAAGAGGGGCTCGGGACCCCGCCCCTGGAAGAACACCGCCGTCCAGCTCCCCACCCCCGCGCAGTGGACCCGGCCCTTCGGACTGCTGCGCCCCGCGGACGAGATCGGCATGCTCGCGAGGCGCTATATGCACGAGTACGGCGCCACCCGCGACCATCTCTTCAATGTCGCCCTGGCCTGCCGCAACCGCGCCAACCAGAATCCCGCCGCCGTGATGTACGAACGGCCGCTGACCCGCGACATGTATATGACCTCGCGCTGGATCAGCGAGCCCCTCTGTCTCTTCGACAACTGCCTGGAGACGGACGGCGCGCTGGCCTGTGTCGTCGTCAGCGCCGAGCGCGCCCGCGACTGCCGCCACAGGCCGGTCTACGTCCACTCCGCCGCCCAGGGCCTGCCCTCCCAGCACCACGGAATGGTCAACTACTGGAACGACGACCCGCTCACCGGACCCGCCTGGACGGCCGCCCGCCAGCTGTGGAAAACGGCCGACTTCGGGCCGCAGGACGTGGACGTCGCCCAGATCTACGACGCGTTCACCCCGCTCATACCGCTCTCCCTGGAGGGCTACGGCTTCTGCGGCAGGGGCGAGGGCGCGGCCTTCACCGAGGGCGGCGCCCTGGAGATCGGCGGCCGGCTGCCGCTCAACACCGGCGGCGGCGGGCTCTCGGAGGCGTACGTCCACGGCTTCAACCTCATCAACGAGGGCGTGAAGCAGCTGCGCGGCACCTCCACCGCACAGGTTCCGGACGCAGCTACCTGCCTGGTCACGGCGGGCGAGGGAGTGCCCACTTCGGCTGTTCTGCTGAGGAGTTGAGATGCTCACACCGGTTCTCGACGAGGACGGCGCACCGTTCTGGGAGTACGCCGCGCAGGGCGAGCTGCGCATCCAGAACTGCGCGTCCTGCGGCGAGCTGCGCTTTCCGCCGCGGCCCTGCTGCCCGCACTGCGGCTCCTTCGACAGCGAGTGGCGCAGGATGAGCGGCCGCGGCCGCATCTGGTCCTACGTCGTGCCCCATCCGCCGCTGCTGCCCGAGTACGCGGCCCTGGTCCCCTACAACGCGGTCGTCGTCGAGCTCCTGGACGCGCCCCGGATCCGGCTGGTGGGCAATGTCGTCGCCGCGCCGGACGCCCCGCTCAACTCCCTCGACCCGGCGCGGCTGCGGATCGGCGCCGGGGTGAAGGTGGCGTTCACGCGGCTCGGCGACATCACCGTGCCGCGCTGGCTTCTGGAGCGGGCATGAGCATCCGCGTCGAGACGGAGAAGGAGACGGGCGTCGCGCTCGTCACGCTGGACCGGCCCGAGAAGCACAACGCGATCGATCTGGGGATGGCGGGCCAACTGGCTGACGTCTGGAAGCAGTTCCGCTTCGACGACGCCGTACGGGCGGTGGTGGTGACGGGGGCGGGAAGCAAGGCCTTCTGCACCGGCATCGACCGCTCGGTGGACGTGCCGCAGCCCTCGTCCCCGTACTCGATCGACGACCCGCTGATCGCGATCGGCCCGAAGGCGAACGACCTGTGGAAGCCGGTGATCGCGGCGGTGGAGGGGATGGCGTGCGGCGGGGCGTTCTATCTGCTCGGCGAGAGCGAGTTCGTGGTGGCCTCGCGGGAGGCGACGTTCTTCGATCCGCACACGACGTACGGCATGGTCAGCGCCTACGAGACGATCTATCTGGCGCAGCGGATGCCGTACGGCGAGGTGGCGCGGATGGCGCTGATGGGGACGGCGGAACGGACATCGGCGCGGCGGGCGTACGAGACGGGGCTGGTGTCCGAACTCACCGAGCCCCGTGGGGCGTTGGACGCTGCGCTCGGCTGCGCCCGGACCATGGCGTCCTACCCGACGGGGGCTGTGCAGGGGACGGTCCGGGCGGTGTGGGCGGCGCGGGAGGCGGGGCGGGCGGGGGCGCTGGCGCATGCGCCGCACTTGATCACGCTGGGGAACGTGCCGCCGGAGCGGCAGGCGGAGCTGTTCGAGGGGGGCAGGGGGCGGGGCGGGTACCGGCTGCGGTAGGGCCGGGGCGGGGCGCTGCAAGCCCCAGACCCCGTACGCCCTTCGGGCGTGTCCTCAAACGCCGGACAGGCTGAGTTGCGCCTCCGCCTCGCACTTCGTGACCCGGGCAACCGACTTGGGGCTCTGCATCCTGACCTGCACCGTCCTGGTCTCGCCGCCGTCCAGTGTGACCTTGGTGTATCCGCGGTCGACGACAGCGCCCACGGCGTCCAGGAAGACCACGTCGACCTCGTACCGTTGTGAGCCGCCCGCCTCCGCGACGACCTTCACCGTGGCGGATGTGTCGGCCTTGCGCTTGCCGCGGGCCTTTTTCACGCAGTCGACGACATACGCGCGCGCTGCACCGGTGGCCGAGTCCGTCGGCGTGGGGGAGGCGGTGTACGAGTCCGAGCCGGACGAGCCCGAGGACCCGGACGAGCTGTAGTCGTCATTGTGGTGGTCGCGGTAACCGCCGTTCGACTTCTTGGAGTTCGAGCAGCCACCGCCACCACCCCCGCCGCTCCCCGACTTGCTCTTGCCGCCCCTGCCGCCCTTGCCGGTCGTGTGCGAACTCGAGAAGCCTGTCAGTGCGAGCATCACGACAACGAGTACGGCCGCGAGCTTTGCATTCCGGCGCACAATGGCCACCTTCCCCCAGTGCTGCGGTACTTGACGTACCTGACGACAGCGCGCGACACCGTAGCAGTCGCGAATCACCGAAGGATCAGGGGCTCGGTGTGATCCGTCTCCGGGCTCGTACGGCCGCTCATCACCGCCGCGGCCACCAGAAGCAGTACGCCGCCGCCCACGGCCCAGGCGACCCCGTGACCGAGACCGCCTCCCACGCCTCCGACGGTCAGGCTGCCCGCCGCCTGTCCCTGGCGGACCATCCACAGGATCGTGAAGCCGAGCACGATCACCCCGGATAGCGCGACCAGCAGCCGCGAGCGCAGGACGAGGCCGATCAGGGTCACCAGGGCCGCGAAGGCGAAGGGCAGCAGGATCGAACCGAGCAACTCGGCCTCGGTGTCCGAGATGCCGTTGAAGAGGTCCTGGATCCGGTAGTCGCGCCCGTGACGGCCGTCGTACCAGTCACGGAAGGGGCTCCATACGGCGGCCGTCGCTCCGATGAGGGCGAGGATCGAGCCGATGACGTTGCGGATCATCATCGGCCCTCCCTGCGCCGCTCTCGATCACGACGCTACGCCCGGACCGTGCCCCTCGCCATCGGGACGGCCCCTGTCATCCCGGCGCCCCCCGGCCGGTCGCCGTGCCCTTGACCGCGTCCAGCGCGTACACACAGCGGTCCTTGCTGCACGCGTACACGACACCGCTCTGGGCCACCGGGGAGCCGGTGATCTCGCCGCCCGTCGCGAGCTTCCAGCGCAGCTGGCCGCCGCTCGCGTCGAGGGTGTAGAGCACATGGTCCGCGGAGCCGAAGTGGACGCGGCCGTCGGCGACGACCGGTGCGCCGATGACCTCTCCGCCCGCGGCGAAACGCCACATCGGGGTGCCCGTGACGGCGTCCAGGGTGTAGAGCGCGCTGCCGCTGCCGACATGGACGTTGCCGCCGGCGACCAGGACCGGCTCGATGGACTGGCGTGCTTCGGTGGCGATGCGCCAGCGGTCCTTGCCGGTGGTGGCGTCCAGGGCGTACACCGTGCCGAGGTAGTCGGCGAGATACACGCCGCCGCCCGTCACCGCCGGGCCCGGCGCGAAGACCGGCGGCGAGAGGAAGACCGCGGGGGCCTCGAAGTGCCAGCGCACGAGCCCGTTCGCGATGTCGATCGCGAGGACTCGGGTGCCGGCCGCGACATAGACATAGCCGTCGGACGCGGGATGCACGCGGAGGGGCACATTGCCGCAGGATGCCGCGTCGCCGACGGGGTACGACCAGCGCTCGACACCCGTACGGGTCTCCAGCGCGCGCAGCCTCGCGTCCTGCCACACGTACACCGTGTCGTCGAAGATGGCGGGTCCGGCCTCGGGCGTCTCGAAGTCGCTCTGCGCCCCGCTGGTCTCCCACAGCTTCTCGCCGTTGGATGCCTCCCAGGCCTGTACGCCGCCGCCGCGCGTCCCGGTGAGGACCGTGCCGCGGTCGACCTTGAGGGAGTACACCCACGCATCGGTCTGGAGCCGCCAGCGTTCGACGCCGCTCGCGGCGTCGAGGGCGTACAGCGAGGGGCCGTCGGAGGCGTGGATGCGGCCCCCGGCGACGGCCATCGCCCAGGCCACGTCCTTGGTCTTGAACTGGCGGCGGCCACTGGCCACGTCCAGCGCGTGCACCTCGAAGGAGGTGACGTACAGCAGACCCCCGGACACGACGGGCGTGCCCCAGACGTCGTTCGACATCCGGAAACGCCACGGCCGCCAGTGTCCGGCGGCGCCGTCCGGGGGTGAGGCGGGCGGCGCTGCCGGGGCCCGGTCGGGGGCCGGTGCGGGTGCGGGGACGGTGCTGGTGGCCGCCTCGGCCCCGTTCAGCCCGCCGGGAGGGCGGACCCAGCCGGTCGCGGGACCGGCCTCGGCGACCGCGCCGCGGCCCGGGTCGGAAACCCGGGGACCGGGGCCGATCGGGACCTTGGAGCCGGGCAGCCGCACGGGCCCGGCGGCCGCGGGCACGGGAGCCGGGGCCCCGACGGGAGACGGCGCGGCCTGTCCCGTACGCGGGTCGCTGCCGCCGCGCCAGGCGGAGTCCCAGTCGGCGCCCTGACGGGGCGGAGGTGCCTGGGGCACCGGCGGGGCGGGCTCGGCGGGGCGCTGGGCGGGGGCCGGGGGTGTGGGCCGTCCGCCGCGGCGGAGCTCGATCATCGCGGTGGCCCGCGAGGGCAGCCACGCGGACGCGGTCCCGCTGTCGTCGCTGCCGGAGGAGAAGAGATGGGGGGCGAGCTGTGCCTGCAGATCCTCGGGGGTGGGCCGCCGCCCGGCCTCCATCTGCATACAGGACTCGATCAGCGGCCTCAGCTCTTCGGGCAGGCCCTCCAGGTCCGGGCCCTCGCGCAGCAGCATGAAGACGGTCTCGACCGGGTTCGCGCCGTGGAAGGGCGCATGGCCGGTCGCGGCGAAGACGAGCGTGGAGCCGAGCGAGAACACATCGCTCGCGCCGGTCACGCTGCGGGAGTCGCGCGCCTGCTCCGGCGACATGTACGCGGGTGTGCCCACGGCGACGTTGGTCATGGTCAGCCGGGTGTTGGAGACGCCGGACGCGATACCGAAGTCGATGACGCGCGGCCCGTCCTCCACGACCAGGACGTTCGAGGGCTTGAGGTCGCGGTGGACGAGACCCGCGCCGTGGATGGACTGCAGCGCTTCGGCGATCCCGGCCGCGAGCCAGCGGACCGCCTGGGCCGGCATCGGCCCGCACTCATTCACTATTTCTTCGAGGGAGGGGGCAGGCACATACGCGGTTGCCAGCCAGGGCACGGCCGCCCGTGGATCGGCGTCCACGACGGCCGCCGTGTAGAAACCGCTGACGGCCCGCGCCGCCTCCACCTCACGGGTGAAGCGGACGCGGAACAGCTGGTCCTCGGCGAGTTCGGTACGCACCGTCTTGATCGCCACCCTGCGACCGGACGCCGACCGGGCGAGATACACCAGTCCCATGCCGCCGGCACCGAGCCGGCCCAGCACCTCGAACGGACCGATCCGTCTCGGGTCATGCTGCGTCAGCTGCTCCATCACTTGCCTGCCACCTCCCCGTACGGGCCCCATAAGAAATGGAGCCCGTCACCTACGGCCCCGTGCAGCGTCTCACCACCGAGCCCTCAGCGGTGCGCACCCTGATTCTTCCTGTCGGAGGCGGCGGTTGCGAACCCGGGGGCGGATCGGGGTGTCTCACCCGTATTCGGGCACGGATCGGAGCCTGAGATGGTTCAGCCGCGCGCCTCCAGGCGTCCGGTGGCCCGCAGGGTGCCTGCGCACGAGATCGAGTCGCTGCCGTCACCCGTGTGCCAGGCCCCGTACTGGGTGGTGACGCGGACCGGCCACTTGGGGTTGCTCACGTCGTCGCAGTCGACGACGAGGCGCCAGGTGTAGGAGGAGCCGCTGTAGCAATTGGCGTAGGCGGTGTTGCCGCTGCCTGCGAGGTTGCAGGGCAGGCGGGCGGCGGAGGCGGGGGTCGCGGTGAGCAGTCCGGCGGCGACGGCGGCGCAGGCGGCGAGGCCGAGCGCGGTTCGGGTACGGAACACGGGGGTCCTTTCCTGAGTGGGGGACCCCACTATGGATCAGCAACCGGATTTAGGTCTAGACCACTGTTCGCCTCAACTCCCTTAATTTCAGGCCGCTTTCAGGTTGCCGATTGCCAGTTGGCGGTTGCCGGTTGGCGGTTGCCGTCAGGCGGCTTTCGGTTCGGCGAGTACGGCGAAGGTCGCGCCCTGATTGTCGGAGAGCACGGCGATACGCCCGTAGGGAATGTCGAAGGGCGGAGCCTGGATGCGCCCGCCGAGGCGGGTGACGGCCGCGACGCTGTCGTCGCAGTCCTCGACGCTGAAGTAGATGAGGAAGTGGCCGGGCATCTCGGCCGGGAAGGCGTCGGTGATCACGCTGCGGCCGCCGATCGCGGTGTCCTCGCCGGGCTCGGCGCCCGCGGGCGACCACATACGGAAGTCGACGGAGGAGTCGGGCAGGTCCGTCCCCCCGAAGCCGAAGACCGACTCGTAGAAAGCGTCGACCCGCTTCGGGTCCCGGGTGTACACCTCGGCCCAGCAGAAGGATCCGGGCTCGCCCTGCTTCTCGAAGCCGTCCCTGTCGCCCGCCTGCCAGAGCCCGAAGACGGCCCCGCCGGGGTCCGCGGCGACGCTGGCCGTGCCGGATGTCCCGACCGGCTGGCGGTCGCTGATCACCTGACCGCCTGCGTCCCTGATCTTCCGGCCCAGCGTGCCGGCGTCGGCCGTGGCGAAATAAACGCCCCAGACGGTCGGCATCCGGCCGTCGGTCTTGGGCACGAGGGCCGCGACGAGCTTGCCCTCACTGAAGGCGTCGGCCTGCGGGCCGTCACCTTCGCGGAATGTCCAGCCGAACAGCTCACCGTAGAAGCGCTTGCCCGCCTCGACATCGGGGAGCGCTGCGTCCACCCAGCATGGCGTGCCCTCTGGGAATGCGGCCATGGACCTGGTTCCTTCCCTGCGCGGGACGTGGGGCTACCTCCCACGGCCGCCAGGCCGTAGGGGGAGGGTGTGGCACCCGTCACACTCAAGCTAACGGCGCCCGCCTCGGGCCGCAGGGCATCGAATCGAACATTTGCCTTATTGTCCGGACAATGCGGCACGAATGCGGCCCAGGATTGTTGAGTTGTCCACGGAAGTTATCCACAGGCTGTTGATAAGACTATCGGTGCACCCCATTTGCAGTCGGCCGAATCGCGCGCCGATCACCCCTCGGTAAGCTGACGGCATGACAGGACAAGTACGCACCGTCGACGGCCGCGTGGCCGGACGACGCGGACAGGCGACGCGGCAGAAGCTGCTCGACTGCCTCAGCGAGATGCTCAGCTCCTCGCCGTACCGGGACGTCAAAGTCATCGACGTGGCCCGGAAGGCGGGCACGTCCCCCGCGACCTTCTACCAGTACTTCCCCGACGTCGAGGGCGCGGTCCTCGAGATCGCCGAGGAAATGGCCAAGGAAGGCGCCGGATTGACCGAACTCGTCTCCGGCCGCTCCTGGGTCGGCAAGGCGGGCTGGCAGACGTCGGAGGAACTGGTTGAGGGCTTCCTCGACTTCTGGCGCCGCCACGACGCGATCCTTCGGGTGGTTGATCTGGGCGCCGCGGAGGGAGACAAGCGGTTCTACAAGATCCGCATGAAGATCCTCAACTCCGTCACCAACTCTCTTACGGACTCGGTGAAGGACCTCCAGTCCAGGGGCAAGGTCGACAAGGACGTCAGCCCGGCGGCGATGGCCGGATCGCTGGTGGCCATGCTGGCGGCCGTGGCCTCTCATCAGAAGGGGTTCACGACCTGGGGTGTGAAACAGGCGGAACTGAAGCCGAATCTGGCGCTGTTGGTGCACCTGGGCATCACGGGCAAAAAGCCGACGAAGTAGCTGCGCCACCTGCACCGAGTCCTGTCACGCCGACGGCGGTCCCTTCCCTGGGGGGCGCCGTCGGCTTTTTTGTTCCCCACCCCGCCCGTTCCCTCAACCGGGGCTCCGCCCCGGACCCGTGCGGGGGCTCCGCCCCCGGACCCCCGCGCCTCAATCGCCGGCGGGGCTGGATGTGCGGCCCTGCCGCACATCCAGTCCGGCGTTTGAGGACATGCGGCCGAAGGTCGCATACGGGGTCCGGGGCGAAGCCCCGTCGGGGGGCCGGGGGCAGCGCCCCCGGTTACGGGAAGGGGCGGGGTGGGGAAAAGCCCCGCGCAGCGGCACCCCGCACCCCGTCCCCGCCTCACCGCGCCACGAACAGCCCCGCCCGTTCCGCCGCATGCGCCCGCAGCCGGTGCACCGGCCCGAAGAGCAGCTCGTCGGAAGCCGCCCGTTTGAAGTAAAGGTGCGCCTCGTGTTCCCAGGTGAAGCCGACGCCCCCGTGCAGCTGGATCGCCTCCCCCGTCACCACCCGCAGCGCGTCAAGGCACTGGGCCAGCGCCAGCCCGCCCTCGGCCGGGTCCCACGCCGCGTAGTACGCCGCCGAGCGCGCCGCCTGGACGCGTACGTACAGGTCGGCGAGCCGGTGCTTGACCGCCTGGAAGGACCCGATCGCCCGGCCGAACTGCTCGCGGGCGCGGACGTACTCCACCGTCCGGTCCAGCGCGCTCGCCGCCGCGCCGACCGCCTCCGCCGCGAGCAGGGTCGCCGCCCCGGCCCCCACGGCCGCCAGCGCCCCCGGCACATCCGCCGCATCGTCCTCGCCCAGCAGCCGGGCCGGGCAGTCGCGCAGTTCGATGCGCGCCTGCGGCCGTGTCTCGTCCAGCGAGGTCTGCCGGGTGCGCGACAGACCCGCCGTCTCCGCCCGGACCAGGAACAGGAGCGTACGGCTGCGGGCGTACCCTCCCGTGTGCGCGGCGACCAGCAGCAGTCCGGCGCTGTGCCCGTCGAGGACCTGCCCGGCCTCCCCGTACAGCAGCCACTCCCCACCGTCCCCGGGCCGCGCCTGTACGCCGCCGGCCCGGCCGCCGCCCGCCCACTGTCCCGAGGCGTTGTCGCCGCTCAGTGCGAGCGCGAGCGCCAGACCCCCGCCGGGCACGGCGAATGCGCAGGTCAGCGAGCCGTCCGCGATACGCGGCAGCAGCTCGCCGCGTTGCTCGGGCGTCCCGAGTGCGGCGATCAGCGGCGCCCCGAGCCCCGCCGTGGCCAGCAGCGGTGAGGGCAGCAGCGCCCGCCCGGTCTCCTCGCAGGCGAGCGCGAGTTCGGTGAGGCCGCAGCCCACGCCTCCGTACGACTCGGGCAGCGCGAGGCCCGGCAGGCCGAGCTGCTCGGACAGCTGCGCCCACAGCCGCGGGTCGTACCCATCGGCGGTGCGGACGGCGGCCTTGACCTCGTCCGGGCCCGACCGTTTGGCCAGCAGCTCGCGCAGGGTGCGACGGATCTCGTCCTGCTCCGCGGTGAAGGCGGTGTCCATGGGATCCCCTCCGTATCTGACGGCCCGTCATGTTAGGGCGGGAGGATCCAGATGCACAGAGGCGCGGACGCAGGCGTATGGGGACGAGAGTTCAGCAGACCTCGCCCGGCGCCGCCGCGGTCGCCCGCAGCAGATCCCGCACCAGGTCGTAGTCGATCTTCTCGGTCCGCCGGAAGCGCAGGCACCCCTTGCCCATGTCCTGGTCCGCCAGCCGCTCCTCGAAGCCCTCCCGGATGTCCGGGCGCATCAGATAGAAGGAGATGTACTGCTTCTGGTTGGCGAAGGAGATCTCCGGCTCACCGCCCTTGGGGCGATAGCAGGGCATACCCCACGCCATTACTTCCTCGTAGGCCGCAAGCTCCGTGCGGCACAGCTCGCGGATCCTCACCAGCGCCGTGAGCCGGTCCGGCTCCACCACTTCGGCGAGGTAGCCGTCGACGTCTTCGGCAGTGCTTCTGGGCATACGCTCCACGCCGTCCGAGTGATCTGATGTACCGTCAGATTCATGCCTTCCACCCCGCGAGCTCCGCGCAAGGTCGCCATCGTCGGCATATCCCTCTCGGACTGCGGGCGTATCGATGGTCCCACGCCCTACGCCCTGCACGCCCAGGCCGCGCGCCGGGCACTGTCCGACTCAGGACTCGAACGCTCCGTCATCGACGGCTTCGGCTCGGCCGGCCTCGGCACCCTCGCCCCGGTCGAGGTCGCCGAATATCTGGGCCTGAAACCGCGCTGGGTGGACTCGACCGCCGTGGGCGGCGCCACCTGGGAGGTCATGGCGGCACACGCGGCGGACGCGATCGCGGCCGGTCACGCCAATGCCGTGCTCCTCGTCTACGGATCGACCGCACGCGCCGACATCAAGGCGCGGCGGCGCACCTCCAACCTCTCCTTCGGCGCCCGCGGACCGCTCCAGTTCGAGGTCCCGTACGGGCACACGCTCATCGCCAAGTACGCGATGGCCGCCCGCCGCCATATGCACGAGTACGGCACGACGCTGGAGCAGCTGGCCTCGGTGGCCGTCCAGGCACGGGCGAACGCCGCGGCCAATCCGGACGCGATGTTCCGCGAGCCGATCACCGTCGACGAGGTGCTGGACGGGCCGGTGATCGCGGACCCGTTCACCAAACTGCACTGCTGCATCCGCAGCGACGGCGGCTGCGCGGTGCTGCTGGCGGCCGAGGAGTACGTGCCGGACACGGCGAAGGATCCGGTGTGGATCCTCGGAACCGGCGAGTACGTCTCGCACACCACGATGTCGGAGTGGGAGGACTTCACCGTCTCCCCGGCGGCGGTGAGCGGACGCCTCGCCTTCGAGCGCGCGGGTGTCACGCCCGCCGACATCGACATCGCCGAGATCTACGACGCCTTCACCTATATGACCCTCGTGACGCTGGAGGACCTGGGCTTCTGCGCCAAGGGCGAGGGCGGCCCGTTCGTCGAGAAGGGCCGGATCGGGCTCGGCGGCGAGCTGCCGGTGAACACCGACGGCGGCGGCCTCTCCGCCTGCCATCCGGGGATGCGCGGGCTGTTTCTGCTGGTCGAGGCGGTACGGCAGCTGCGGGGCGAGGCGGGCGGCCATCAGGTGCGGCGACGGGACGGAAGACCGCCGCGACTGGCGGTGGCGTCCGGTACGGGCGGCTGGTTCTGCTCGTCCGGAACGGTGGTGCTCGGCAGGCGCTGAGGAATCCGCACAGGCCGAACTACTCGTCCGGCGGCAGCAGCCGCTCGACCAGGGCCGTGATGAGGTCGCCCGCCTGCTCCTTCGGGAACACGTCGGGCAGCGTGAGGCGCTCCACCACCAGCCAGTTCGTCGCCAGATAGATCATCCTGACCGCGTCGGCGTCGCCGGGCAGACCGGCCGCCAGGTGAGCCTCGACATTCGCCTCGACGTCCTCGCTCACGCGCTCGGTGAGCACCGCCCGCAGCTCGGGGCGGCGAGTGGCCTCCAGGCGCAGTTCGAGCAGGGCGAGATATCCGGTGCGGAACGCGGTGACCCGCTCCACCACCTCGCGCACCAGCTCCGCGGTCCGTGCGCGGGTGGTCGGGCCGTGCAGCATGGCCCGCATCGTCGCGTCGTCCGGGCGCATCCGCTCGTAGATGCGGCCGCCGGCCTGGTTGAGGAGATCGTCGCGGTTGGTGAAGTAGTTGGACGCGGTGCCCTGGGGTACGTCGGCCTCCGCGTCGACGGCCCGGAAGGTGAGGCCGCGGGCGCCCTCGCGGGCGAGGACCTCTATGGACGCGTCCACCAGTGCAGCGCGCCTGGCCAGGTTCTGCCGCATGCGTGTTCCTTCCGCTCGGCTGACCACTCTAGACGGAGTGGTGTTGACTGGCCGCATGGACGGTATGGACGGTATGGATCACAGCGACAACGACCAGAAGGCCTTCCGTACGCTGCTGCACGCGCAGCGTGTATGGGACACCGAGCTTCCCGGGTTCGACCCGGCCACCGCGCCCGGCACACCGCTGCCGCTGTTCCACCGGTGGTTCGCCGAGGCCGTGGCCGCCGGTCAGGCCGAGCCGCACACCCTGACGCTGGCGACCGTGGACGAGCAGGGGATTCCCGACGTACGGACGCTGATGCTGCACGACGCGGACGAGCGCGGCTGGCACTTCGCCTCCCACGCCACCAGCGCGAAGGGCCGGCAGCTGGCCGCGAACCCCGAGGCCGCCCTGGGCTTCTACTGGGCGGCACAGGGCCGCCAGATCCGGATTCGCGGTCGGGTGAGGACGGGCAGCTCGACGGAGAGCCTGGCCGATCTGCACGCGCGCTCGACGGGCGCGCTGGCCGCCGCGCTCACCGGCCGTCAGAGTGAAGTACTCGACTCCCAGGACGAGTTGGAGTACGCCTCGCAAGCCGCATGGGACCGGGCCCGGAGGGATCCGGACGCGACCGTGCCGACCTGGACGCTCTATGTGCTGGGGGCGTACGAGGTGGAGTTCTTCCAGGGAGACGGGCAGCGGCGGCACGTCCGGCTGCGCTACCGGCGCGAAGAGGATTCCTGGGTGAGGGAGTTGCTCTGGCCCTGACCCGCCGGCCGGAACACCGGTACCGCCACGCCGTCCCCCTCCGTGGCTTCCGTCCGGATGGTGACCTCAAGCTCCATGCCGATTAGAAGCTCCGCCTCCGGGCACTCGACGATCTCGGTCATCAGCCGCGGACCTTCGGCGAGATCGACGACCGCGGCGGTGTACGGGACGCGCTCGCCGAACGGCGGCAGGTCATTGCGGTGCACGACCGACCAGGTGTAGAGCGTGGCGCGGCCGCTCGCCCGCTCCCAGTCGACGTCCTCGCTCCAGCAGTACGGGCAGAACTCCCGCGGATAGTGATGAGCCTTCGCGCAGGCGCGGCAGCGGCGGATCAGCAGCAGCCCCTCGGCCGCCGCGTCCCAGAAGGGCCGGGTGAAGTGGTCGGTCTCGGGCAGGTCGAAGCGGGGGGCCGCGGGCATCAGAAGAGTCCGATCGCGCTGTCGAGAGACCAGGTCTGCCAGGACATGGCGAAGAGGGCGACGAAGGATATGAGCGCCATCATGGCGTTCTGCCCCTGTTCGGCCCAGTCGTGGATCATCAGGACCAGATAGATCAGGTTGAGCAGCAGGCCGCCGACGAGCGCGATCGGGGTGAGGAAGCCGACGATCAGGCCGAGACCGAGGGCGAGTTCGGCGTAGACGACGATGTACGCCATCGCCCTGGGGCGGGGCTGGACCACCTTCTCGAAGCCGTTCTTCACCACGGGCCATTTGTGCTTGCCCGCGACGTCGGCGGCCCAGGCGATGCCGGTGCCGCGCTCGAACCAGCCCTTCTTGTCCTTGTGGCGCCAGCTCTCCAGCCACCACAGGCCGAGACCGATACGGAGTACGGCGAGCCATTCGGCGCCGGTGAGCCAGACGGTCTCCATCCCGGACTCCCTCTCTCTGACTTCTGACGGTACGTCAGTTCAGCGGACAGGGGGCCGTGTGCGCAAGAGGTGTGCGGGGCGTGATCAATTCGCAACCGATTCCCGTCTTGACTGAGACCCATCAAGTAATCGCGCGATTACGCTCACGATTCATGGCCGACGAAAAGGACATCACGCTCACCAACGACCGGCCCGTGTACGTCATAGGCGGCGGCCCGGGCGGTCTCGCGGCAGCGGCGGCACTGCGGGAGCGGGGCGTACGAGCGGTGGTGCTGGAGAAGTCCGAGTCCGTAGGGGCGTCCTGGCGCCGCCACTACGACCGGCTGCATCTGCACACCACCCGGCGGCTCTCCGGGCTGCCCGGGCTCGCGATGCCGCGGTCGTTCGGGCGCTGGGCCTCCCGCGACAACGTGATCCGCTATCTGGAGAAGTACGCGGAGTTCCACGAGCTGGAGATCGTGACGGGCGTCGAGGTCTCCCGTATCGAGCAGTCCGGCGCCGACTGGCTGCTCCACGCGACGGGCGGCCGGCAGCTGACCGGACGGGCCGTCGTGGTGGCCACCGGCTTCAACCACACCCCGCGGCTGCCCGACTGGCCGGGCCGCGAGGCGTACACCGGTGAACTGCTGCACGCGCGCGAGTACCGTAACGCCGCGCCGTACGCGGGCAAGGACGTGCTGGTCGTCGGCGTCGGCAACACGGGCGCGGAGATAGCCGTCGACCTGGTGGAGGGCGGAGCCGCCCGGGTGCGCATCGCCGTGCGGACGATCCCGCACATCGTCCGCCGCTCGACGGCGGGCTGGCCCGCCCAGCGCACCGGCATCCTGGTCCGCCGGCTGCCGGTCCGCGCCGTGGACCGGGCGGGCGAGATCATGTGCCGGATCGCCGTGCCCGACCTCGCGGAACAGGGCCTGCCGCGTCCGGACACGGGTCTGTACTCCCGCGTCAAGGAAGGCGCGATCCCGGTCCAGGACGTGGGCCTGATCGACGCGGTACGCACCGGAAAGGTCGAACCGGTCGCGGCGCTCGACTCGTTCGACGCCGACAAGGCGGTCCTCGCGGACGGCACCCGGATCTCGCCCGACGTCGTGATCGCGGCGACGGGCTACCGCAGGGCACTGGAGGGCCTGGTCGGCCACCTCGGCGTGCTCGACGACCGGGGCCGGCCGACGGCGCACGGGGGCAGCTCGCCGGGGACGGCGCCGGGGCTGTACTTCACGGGGTTCACGAACCCGATCAGCGGGATGTTCCGCGAGATGAGCCTGGACGCGCGCCGGATCGCGAGGTCGGTGGCGGGGCGCTGAGCCGTACATCTCAGCCCCTCCGGCGTTTGACGAGCGGGGGTCCGGGGGCAGCGCCCCCGGTTACGGGAAGGGGCGGGTAGGGGAACAGGCCCGCCGCAGGCGCACCGCCCGCACCCCGCACCCCCGCACCCCCGCACCGCCCGCGAGCGGAAGGTCGGCTGAATCGAACCGTCTCCCGGACACCGAGCGCGGGTATGGAATCCCCCGGAGCCGGACCCCGAACCGCCGCCCGCCTCCAGGCTTTGCCCGCAGGAGTGTTCCTGACTGGTCGTCAGGTCTGTAATCTGACTATGCGTCAGTTAAATGCCAACGAGCAGGAGCGGGGCACAGCGATGCTTGGATCTACTCACGGCACCCTCACCTCCGACCTCCGCGCACGTGTGGTGGCCTGCGGAGAACAGCCCCGCAACGCCGTCCATGACACGGCCGCCATCACCGCGGTCGACGGCGATCTGGATGTCAGCGGACGGCCGTTGTACGCCCCCGTGCCCGACCTGGACCGTTTCTTCCGGCCCGCATCCGTCGCCGTCGTCGGGGCGTCTGACGCCGACGGGCGGCCCAACACCGGTATCACCCGGCAGCTCGTCGACTGGGCCGGGCGCGTCGGCGCGCGGCTGTATCCCGTGCATCCCTCCCGGGAGAGCATCTTCGGACTGCGCTGCCTGCCCTCCGTCGCCGAGCTGCCCGAGCAGGTCGATCTCGCCGTGCTGCTGGTCGGCGATCCGCTGCCGGTCATCGGGGAACTGGCCGAGGCCAAGGTGAAGTTCGCCGTGGCCTTCGCATCCGGGTATGCCGAGACCGGCCAGGAGGGCGCGGCGGCGCAGACGCGGCTGGCGGCCGCGGTGGAGCGGTCGGGTCTGCGGCTGCTCGGGCCCAACACCAATCTCAACGCCTTCGAGAAGTTCCGGGAGGACCTTCAGGGACCGGCGATCGCGCTGATCACCCAGTCGGGACACCAGGGGCGGCCCGTCTTCGCCCTGCAGGAGCTCGGCATACGGCTCTCCCACTGGGCGCCCACCGGCAACGAGGCCGATCTGGAGACCGCCGACTTCATCTCGTACTTCGCCGAGCGACCCGAGGTCGGGGCCATCGCCTGTTACGTGGAGGGCATCAAGGACGGCCGCTCCTTCCTGCTCGCCGCCGACCGGGCCGCGCGGCGCGGGGTCCCGGTCGTCGCGGTCAAGGTCGGGCGGACCGAGGCCGGGGCGCGGATGGCCGCCTCGCACACCGGCAAGCTGACCGGCGCGGACCAGGTGGTGGACGCGGCGATGCGGCAGTTCGGGGTGATCCGGGTGGACGGGCTCGACGAACTCCAGGACACCGCCGCGCTGTTGGCGCGGGCGCGCAGGCCGGTGGCCGACGGGGTCGTCGTCTATTCGATCTCCGGCGGCACGGGCGCGCACTTCTCGGACCTGGCGACGGCGGCCGGACTGAAGCTCCCCCGGCTCTCCGAGGCCAAGCAGGCGGAACTGCACACCTGGATACCGGAGTATCTGAGCGTCGCGAACCCCGTGGACAACGGCGGGCACCCGGTGGGCGACTGGCGCGGCCGCAGAATCATCGACGCGATACTCGACGACCCGTCCGTCGGGGTGCTGATCTGTCCCATCACCGGCCCGTTCCCGCCGATGAGCGACAAGCTGGCCCAGGACCTGGTGGACGCCGCGGAGGCCACGGACAAGCTGGTGTGCGTGGTGTGGGGGTCGCCGGTGGGTACGGAGGCGGCGTACCGCGAGACGCTGCTCGGGTCCTCGCGCCTCGCCACGTTCCGTACCTTCGGCAACTGCATCACGGCCGTCCGCGCCTATCTGGACCACCACCGCTTCACCACCGGCTACCTCTCGCCCTTCGACGAGGCGCCGCGCACCCCGTCCCCCTCCTTCCGCAAGGCGCAGGCGCTGATGCGCCCGGGCAAGCAGCTGAGCGAGCACGCGGCGAAGTCGCTGCTGCGGGCGTACGGCATCCGTGTGCCGCGCGAACAGCTGGTGACCAGCGCGGCGGCGGCGGTCCGGGCCGCGGGCCTGGTCGGCTACCCCGTCGTCATGAAGGCGTCCGGGACGCAGCTCGCCCACAAGACCGAACTGGGCCTGGTCAAGGTCGGGCTGACCTCGGCCAGCCAGGTACGTGACGCCTATCGCGAGCTGACCGACATCGCACGCTACGAGGACGTGGACCTGGACGGGATCCTGGTCTGCCAGATGGTCGAGCGGGGCGTCGAGATGGTCGTCGGCGTGACCCAGGACGCGCTGTTCGGACCGACGGTGACGGTGGGCCTGGGCGGGGTGCTGGTCGAGGTCCTGCACGACGCGGCCGTACGCGTCCCTCCCTTCGGCGAGGACCAGGCACGCGCGATGCTCGGCGAACTGCGCGGGCGCGCCCTGCTGGAGGGGGTCAGGGGCGGGCCGCCGGTGGATGTGGACGCGCTGGTGGAAGTCGTGCTGCGTATCCAGCGGATGGCCCTCGAACTGGGCGACGAGCTCTCCGAGCTGGACATCAACCCGTTGATGGTGCTGCCGCGCGGTCAGGGCGCGGTGGCACTGGACGCGCTGGCGGTGTGCCGGTGAGCGGCGATGTGCTCCACCGCGCGGAGGGCGGCGTCCGGTGGATCACTCTCAACCGCCCCGAGGCGATGAACGCCGTCACCCGGGATCAGCGGGACAGGATCATCGAGCTGCTCGACGCCGCGTCCGCCGACCCGGAGGTCCGGGCCGTCGTCATCACCGCCACCGGCAAGGGCTTCTGCGCGGGCGCGGATCTGCGCGGCACCGCGCAGACCGGCCGGGAGCGGGTCGCCGGGGACGTCGCGCGGACGATACGGCTGGGGGCCCAGCGGCTGATCGGCGCGGTACTGGACTGCGAGAAGCCCGTGATCGCGGCGGTGAACGGCACCGCCGCCGGCATCGGCGCGCATCTGGCCTTCGCCTGCGATCTGGTTCTGGCGGCCGAAACCGCCAAGTTCATCGAGGTGTTCGTACGCCGCGGCCTCGTCCCGGACGGCGGCGGGGCGTACCTGCTGCCCCGGCTGATCGGACCGCAGCGCACGAAGGAACTGATGTTCTTCGGCGACGCGCTCCCAGCAGCCGAGGCGGAACGGATCGGCCTGGTCAACCGGGTCGTCGCCGCGGAGGACTTGGAGAAGACGGCCCGCGAATGGGCGGACCGCCTGGCGGCCGGACCGACGCGGGCCCTCGCGCTCACCAAGCAGCTGGTGAACGCGTCGCTGGAGTCGGACCTGGCCACGGCCTTCGCTGCCGAGGCGGCGGCGCAGGAGATCAATATGACGACGAGGGACGCGAACGAGGGCGTGGCGAGCTTCGTGGAACGCCGGACTCCGCGGTACCGGGGTGTGTAGTCAGCCGCGGTCCACGTCTCCGCCTGCTCCTGTGGGACGCCGTGGGCTCAACGGATAGTCGCTGCTCGGCCGATTCCCTTCCAATCTGACGATGCGTCAGCTTCAATGGCTGATGTGATGGGACACGCAGGGATGGCGGCCACCGCCGTCCGATACCTCAGGTCGGTCGGGGCCCCCACGGCCACCGAGCCGTTCGACGCCTTGCCGCGCCCCGACCTGCGGGCCGTCGGCGACGACGAGCGGCTGCCCGTCGACCCGGGTGAATTCCGGCGCGTACTGGGCCACTTCGCGACCGGCGTCACCGTCGTCACGGCGTACGACGAGATGGGCCCGGCCGGTTTCGCCTGCCAGTCCTTCGCCTCCCTCTCGCTCGATCCCCCGCTGATCGCCTTCATGGTCGCCCGTACATCGACGACCTGGCCGCGCATCGCCGGCGCGGGCGCCTTCTGCGTCAACGTCCTCGGCGCGCACCAGGGCGAGCTGTGCCGGGGCTTCGCGGTCAGCGGCGCGGACAAGTTCGCGGGCGTCCCGTACGACCGCGCACCGGCGACCGGGTCGCCGCGTCTGGAGTCCGTACCGGCCTGGATCGACTGCACGATCCAGGCCGTGCACACCGGCGGCGACCATCTGATCGTCGTGGGGCGGGTGGCGGCGCTCGGAGCGGCGGACGAGGCCGTGCCGCTGCTCTTCCACCGGGGGAAGTTCGGCCGCTTCAGCGCGTGAGCACAGGGCTCGCCACCCGCACGATCGAGTGAACGCCACGCTGGCGAGCCGTACACCAAACAGTTGGACGGCAAGCTCAGAGAGCGCCGGTTCCCCTCGGGAGCACACAGCGAACGAGGAGTGACGGGATGAACGGCCGAAAGGCATGGGCCGAGCTGAGGCAGGAGACCCTCGCGCACCCCGAAGCCCGGGAGGCGTACGAGGCGACTCGGATCCGCTTCGAACTCGGTCGCGCTGTGCGTGAGCGCCGGGAGGCTCTCGGGATGACCCAGGTCCAGCTCGCCCAGCAGGCCGGGCTTCAGCAGCCCGCCGTGGCTCGCTTCGAGGCAGGTGGGACGATGCCGACCTGCCGATGCTCGAACGGCTCGCCTCCGCGCTCGGGCTGCGGCTCAGCGTCGGCTTCGAGCCGCTGGACCGCGCAAGCTGAGCAACCGAGCAGCCGTTTCCACCGGAAAGCGTCAGGCAACCGGGTCGGGCGCACCCTTCACGAGCGAGTCCGCCGGCAGCGCCGGCAGCGGGGCAAGGGGCCTGCGGCGGATGACCAGGGCCATCAGTGCCGCCGCCGCGCACAGCGCGCCTGAGGCGTACCAGACAACGTCGTACGAGCCGAACACGTCCCGCGCGACGCCGCCCGCGAAGGCCACCGCCGCCGCGCCCACCTGGTGGGAGGCCAGGACCCAGCCGAAGACGATCGCGCTGTCCTCGCCGTAGTGCTCGCGGCACAGGGCGATCGTCGGAGGGACCGTCGCCACCCAGTCGAGGCCGTAGAAGACGATGAAGAAGAGCATCGGCGGGTGGACGGACGGTGCCAGCAGCATCGGCAGGAAGAGCAGGGAGATGCCGCGCAGCGCGTAGTAGACCGCCAGCAGCCGCCGGGCATCGAAGCGGTCGGTGAACCAGCCCGAGGCGATCGTGCCGACGACGTCGAAGACACCGATCACCGCGAGCAGCGACGCGGCCGCCGTGATCGGCATGCCGTGGTCGTGGGCCGCGGGCACGAAGTGGGTTTTGACCAGGCCGTTGGTCGATGCGCCGCAGATCGCGAAGGTGCCCGCGAGCAGCCAGAACGGCCCCGTGCGGGCCGCCCGGAACAGCACCTTGAGCGCGCGGCGGGCCGCGCCCGGAACCGGGTCGGGCTTCGGCGTGAAGCCCTCCGCTCCGTACGCCGCGATCCCCACGTCCGCCGGATGGTCGCGCAGCAGCAGCCAGACGAAGGGGACGACCGCCAGCGCCGAGAGCGCGACGGTGATCGCGGCCGGGCGCCAGCCGTGGTGCTCGACCAGCCAGGAGAGGACGGGGAGGAAGACCAGCTGGCCAGAGGCGCCGGCCGCGGTGAGGATGCCGGTGACCAGACCGCGCCGCCGCACGAACCACCTGTTGGTGACCGTCGCGGCGAAGGCCAGCGCCATCGAGCCGCTGCCCAGGCCGACCAGGATTCCCCAGTACAGGACCAGCTGCCAGGAGGTCGTCATGAAGACCGTCAGCCCGGAGCCGAGCGCGATGACCGACAGAGCCACCGCGACCACCCGGCGGATGCCGAAGCGGTCCATCAGCGCCGCGGCGAACGGCGCGGTGAGCCCGTACAGCGCGAGATTGACCGAGACCGCGAAACCGATCGTTCCGCGCGACCAGTCGAACTCCTCGTGCAGCGGCTCGATCAGCAGACCGGGCAGGGACGCGAAGGCGGCCGCGCCGATGATCGTCACAAAGGTGACGACGGCGACGAACCACGCGCGGTGAATGCGAGAAGTACGACGGAGGGTGGGCGGGCTGCCGTGCGGGGCGGTTGTCTCGTTCACGTCACTCAGCATCCGGGGGCGGATCCCCGCCATCGAGTGGCCCGAGGGACAGCATTCGATAGGATCAGGCCATGGGTGATGACAGAAAGCACCGGGTTGTCGTGCTGGCCCTGACCGGGCTGCTCCCCTTCGAGCTGGGCATCCCGCACCGGATCTTCGGCCGCGCCAAGGACGCGGACGGCCATCCGCTCTACGAGATCGTCACCTGCTCGCTGCGCCCGGGACCCGTCCGTACGGAGGCCGACTTCGACATCAACGTCGAGCACGGCCCGGAGATCCTCGCCACCGCGGACACCGTCGTCATCCCCGCCTCGTACGAACTGGGTCCCGTCTACGAGGAGGGCCGGCTCACCGAAGAGCTGGCCGGCGCGCTCGCGTACGTCCGGCCCGGCACCCGTATGGTCTCCATCTGCACCGGCGGTTTCGTCCTCGCCGCCGCCGGATACCTCGACGGGCGGCCCGCCACCACCCACTGGTCGTCCGCCGAGCACTTCCAGCGGCTGTTCCCCTCAGTCAAGGTCGACGCCGACGTGCTCTTCATCGACGACGGTGACGTCCTCACCTCGGCGGGCGTCGCCGCGGGCATCGATCTGTGCCTCCACATCGTGCGGCGCGACCACGGCACGGCCGTCGCCAACGACGTCGCGCGCCGCACCGTCGTACCGCCGCACCGCGACGGCGGGCAGGCCCAGTACATCCACCGGCCCGTCCCCGAACCGCAGTTGGCGACCACCACCGGCGCGCGGGCCTGGGCGCTGAGCCGGCTGCACGAGCCGATCCAGCTGCGCGACATGGCCGACCAGGAGTCCATGTCGGTACGGACGTTCACGCGCCGCTTCCGCGAGGAGGCAGGCATCAGCCCCGGGCAGTGGCTGACGCGGCAGCGTGTGGAGCGGGCCAGGCATCTGCTGGAGTCGACGGATCTCTCCGTCGACCAGGTGGCACGGGACGCGGGCTTCGGCACGGCGCAGTCGATGCGGCAGCATCTGCAGGCGGCGCTGGGAGTCCCGCCGACGGCGTACCGGCGCGCGTTCCGCGCCGGCGCTGAAGGCTGAGGGGGCTCAGAAAGTCAGCACGCCGCGCGCCACCCGGCCGTGGTGAGCGTCGTCCGCCGCCTTCGCGAAGTCCTCGATCGGATACGTCTCGGTCACCAGCTCGTCCAGCAGCAGCCTGCCCTGCAGGTACAGCTCGGCGTACAGGGCGATGTCGTGCTGCGGGCGCGAGGAGCCGTAACGGCAGCCCAGGATGGACTTGTCCAGGAACATCGCCGCGGGCACGAAGGTCGCCTCCGCCGTCGCCGACGGCATCCCCAGCAGGATCGCCTGCCCGCGCCGGTCGAGCAGCTCGATCGCCTGCCGGATGAGGCCGACGTGCCCGACGCACTCGAAGACTTGGTCCGCGCCGGTCGGCAGTATGTCCCGCACCCCGTGGACGGAGGGGAGAAAGTCCGTCGCCCCGAACTGCCGCGCCGCGGCCTCCTTCGCCGGATTCGAGTCGACGGCGACGATCGCGGACGCCCCCGCGATCCGGGCGCCCTGGATGACGTTCAGCCCGATGCCGCCGGTCCCGATGACGACGACGGTGTCGCCGCGTTCCACCTTTGCGCGGTTCAGTACGGCTCCGACGCCCGTCAGAACCCCGCAGCCGATCAGCGCGGCGGACGTCAGCGGCAGCTCGGAGGGGATCTTCACCGCCTGGACGGCCCTGACGATCGTGCGTTCCGCGAAGGCGGAGTTGGAGGCGAACTGGAAGAGAGCTTCGCCGCCGCGGGAGAAGGGCCGTCCGGGACGGCCGATCGCCTTGCGGCACATCGTGGGACGGCCGCGGTCGCAGTCCGCGCAGGCGCCGCAGTTGGCGAGCGTGGAGAGCGAGACATGGTCACCGGGCACGACATGGCCGACGCCCGCGCCGACCGCCTCCACCACGCCCGCGCCCTCGTGCCCGAGGACGACCGGCACGGGGAAGGGGATCGTGCCGTCGATCACGGAGAGATCGCTGTGACACAGCCCGGCGGCGGCGACGGCGACCAGCACCTCGCCGGGCCCCGGCTCCCGGATCTCCAGATCGTCGACCACCTGGGGCTGCTTGCCGTCGAAGACAACGCCTCTCATCGGGGCTCCCTCGGTAGGCCGAGCACCCGCTCGGCGATGATGTTGCGCTGGATTTCGTCCGAGCCGCCGTAGATCGTGTCGGCGCGGGTGAAGAGGAACAGGTGCTGGAGTGCGTCGAGTTCGTACGGGCGCTCACGGCTCCAGTCGTACGGGCCGATGGCCGCGGCGGCGCCCCGGACGGCCATGGCGAGCTCGCCGAGACGCTGGTGCCAGCCGCCCCAGAGCAGTTTGGCGACGCTGGGGGCGCCGGGATCGGCGGGGGCGCCTTCGTCGTCCGAACTGCCCAGCGTGCGCAGGGCGTTGAAGCGCATGGTGCGCAGCTCGGCCCACTGGCGGACGAGCCGGTCCGCGAGCACGGGGTCGCCCGCGGCGCCGCTCTCCAGTGCCAGCCGGATCACGCGCTCCAACTCCTCGGCGAATCCGATCTGCTGGGTCAGCGTGGAGACCCCGCGCTCGAAGCCGAGCAGGCTCATCGCGACGCGCCAGCCGTTTCCCTCACCGCCGACAAGATGCCCGGCACGGGCCTCGGCGCCGTCGAAGAAGACCTCGTTGAACTCGCTCGTGCCGGTCATCTGGCGGATGGGACGTACGTCGATGCGGCCCGGCTGGTCCATGGGGACGAGGAGGAAGGAGAGCCCGTGGTGGCGCCGCGAGCCGGGCTCGGTCCGGACCAGTACGAAGCACCAGTCGGCGTCCTGGGCGAGTGAGGTCCAGATCTTCTGCCCGTCGATCCGGTACGTGTCCCCGTCCCGCACGGCGGCGGTCCTGATCCCGGCGAGATCGGATCCGGCGCCGGGTTCGCTGTAGCCCTGGCACCAGAGCTCGTCGCCCCGGGCGATCGCGGGCAGGAAACGCGCCTTCTGCTCGGCGGTGCCGTGCGCGATGAGCGTCGGCGCGAGCAGGTTCTCGCCAATGTGGCCGACGCGGGCGGGGGCGGCGGCACGGGCGTACTCCTCGGCCCAGACGACCTGCTGGCTGAGGCCGGCCTGCCGGTTGCCGTACCCGGCCTCGGCCCAGCCGATCCCGATCCAGCCGTCGCGGCCGAGCTCGCGCTCCCAGGTGCGGGGGGTGGTGGGGCGGGTCGCGTGCGCGGCGAGCCAGGCGCGGGCGTCTGCGCGGAAGGCGTCGTCGGCCGGGCCGAACTCGAAGTCCACGTCGTCTCCTAGGAGTTGTGTTTCCCCCACCCCGCCCTCCCCCTACGGCCTGGCGGCCGTAGGCGGTACCCCCATCCCGTAACTGGGGGGGCAAGCCCCCCAGACCCCGACGGGGCTTCGCCCCGGACCCCGTATGCGACCTTCGGCCGCATGTCCTCAATCGCCGGACGGGCTGAAATGTGCGGCCGAGCCGCACATTCAGCCCCGCCGGCGTTTGAGGCGTGGTCCCGGACGCGAAATTCAGCCCCTCCGGCGTTTGAGGAGCGGGGGTCCGGGGGCGGAGCCCCAGGTCAGGGCCGAATGACCGGGCCCGCGGCCGGGGCCGAGCCCCGCGCTAAACGTTCGGGCGGTCCCCGGACGCCGCCGCCCTCGCCATCTCCTCCAGCCGCGCCAGCATCGGCATCGGATCCACCCCCACCGTCCCCGGCAGAAAGTCCGCGATCTTCTCCGGGCTCCAGCCGCCCTCCGCGTACCCCGCCCGCAGTTCCCTCGGCTGCGCCCACACCGCGATCTTCGGGCCCGCGATCGTATAGACCTGGCCCGTGATCCGTTCCTCGCGGGCGCGGTCGGAGAGCAGGTAGGCGACGAGCGCCGCCACGTCCTCCGGTTCGCCGATCTCCTTGAGCTCCATGGGGACGTTCGCGGACATGCGCGTACGGGCCACCGGCGCGACCGCGTTCGCCGTGACGCCGTACTTGTTGAGGCCCAGCGCCGCGCTGCGGACGAGCGAGATGATGCCGCCCTTCGCCGCGGAGTAGTTGGCCTGCGCCACGCTCCCCTGGTGGTTGCCGCTGGTGAAGCCGATCAGCGTTCCGGCGCCCTGTTTGCGCATCACCGCGGACGCCGCCCGGAAGACCGTGAACGTGCCCTTCAGATGTGTGGCGACCACCTGGTCCCACTCCTCCTCGGACATGTTGAAGAGCATCCGCTCGCGCAGGATCCCGGCCACGCACACGACTCCGTCGATCCGCCCGTACTGGGCGAGCCCGACGTCCACGAGCCGCTGCCCCCCGGCCATCGTGGAGATGTCGTCGGCGACGGCGACCGCTTCGCCGCCCGCCGCGACAATCTCCTTGACGACCGCCGACGCGATCTCGGACGTCGGCTCGCCGCCGCCGACGGAGACGCCGTAGTCGTTGACGACGACCCGCGCCCCCTCGGCCGCCGCGGCCAGGGCGACGGCCCGGCCGATGCCGCGGCCCGCGCCGGTGACGGCGACGACCTTGCCTGCCAAGAAGTTCCCCACGTCCGGCCCCTTCCCGCGGTTTCTGACGGACCGTTAGATTCTACGGTCAGTCAGATACTCGAGCACAAGCCCCAGGAGGCAGCCCGATGTCACTCCCGGCCGAGTTCTTCGAGATCGCCAAACGCGTGAACAACTGGGGCCGTTGGGGCGCCGACGACGAGACGGGCACGCTGAACCTGATCACGGACGAGGTCGTCACAGCCGCCGCCCAAGCCGTCCGCAGCGGGCGTCGCGTACCCCTCGCCCTCCCCCTCCACCAGGACGGCATCCAGACCGGCGTTATCCCGGGCCGGGTGAACCCCCTGCACACCATGGTCCAGATCAACCAGGAGCTCTTCGGCCCCGGCACCGTCGCCACCAGCGACGACGCCGTGACCATGGGGCTCCAGGCCGCGACCCACTGGGACGCCCTGACCCATGTCTCCCACTCGGGGAAGATCTACAACGGCCGTCCCGCCGACACCATCACCCCGCACACCCGCGCGCAGTTCAGCGGCATCGACAAGGCCCCGTACATCGTCTCCCGCGGCGTCCTGCTCGATGTCGCGCGGGCCAAGGGACTGGACCGGCTGCCCGGCGGGCACGCCGTGACGCCCGAGGATCTGGACGAGGCCGCGGAGTTCGGCGGTGTCACCGTCGGGCCCGGCGACATCGTTCTCGTACGGACGGGACAGATCCAGGTCGTCCTCGGCGGCGACAAGCACGCCTACGGCTATCCGTCCCCGGGCCTGTCGGTCCGCACCCCCGAGTGGTTCCATGCCCACGACGTCGCCGCCGTCGCGAACGACACCCTCACCTTCGAGATCTTCCCGCCGGAGATCGAAGACCTCTGGCTGCCCGTGCACGCCCTCGATCTCGTCGAGATGGGCATGCTCCAGGGCCAGAACTGGAACCTGGAGAGCCTGTCCACAGCCTGTGCGGAGGCGAAGCGGTACGCGTTCCTGCTGTCCGCGATGCCCGAGCCGTTCGTCGGCGCCACCGGAACCCCCGTTGCCCCGGTCGCGGTCCTGTGAGTCCTACGGGGTGGTGACGAAACCCCGCACTCCGGGCTCGTACACCGTCCCCGGCGCACCCTGGTCCACTTCGCAGCGGTCCACCTCGCACCAGATGGACTTGCCCACGCCCTCGCGCTGCCAGCCCCACCGGTCGGCGAGTCCGTCGACGAGTTCGAGGCCGCGGCCGTTGGTGTCGCCGCCGTCGGCGTGCCGCGGCTTCGGCGGGCAGGCGCTGATGTCGGCGACCTCCACCCGGACCGTCCCGGCCTCGGTCACTCCCGCGCCGAACAGCATGCGCAGGACCGCCGGACAGCCGGTGTGCACGACCGCGTTGGTGACCAGTTCCGAGATCAGCAGGATCAGTGTCTCGGCCAGCGGCTCGTCGTCCCCTATCCCGGACCCTGCGAGCCGCGATCGCGCCCACCTACGGGCTCGTCCCACCTCCGCCGGGTCGGGCCCGACTTCCAACTGAACCAGAAGCACCTGCACCGCTCACACCATCCGAACCGGCGGACACATCGCCTCGTGCATCGACAAGGTCCTCGACCAGGTCACCGAACGTGACTCCGTTACGAGACAGCATGGTTGACGTACAGTCACCGCAACAAGCGCTTCGGGCATATTCCAGCGCGAAGGAGTACCCGTGGTGCATACTGTGCGACGCACGTTGCGGGGAGTCGAACAGAGGCTCGCAGCCCGTACTCGCAGGGGACGAGCGGCGCGCACTCCCGGGCCCGGAGCCGCCGCACCGGCAACTCCGTGACAACCCTGGCTCGGAAGCACTCGCATCCCACGGAGGGTACCGGAGCGTGACCCCGACTCCGGCCCGTGACGAGTCGTCCCAAGGACACAACCCGGTATCAACGCTCAGTGACGCTTCAGAGTGCTGAGGCCAAGGCATCGGCCTGGATCTCCTCCGCCTCCGCGGCGGTCAGCCACATCTGGCCGCGCAGCCAGGCCCGTTTGAGATGCAGATGCACCTCCGCCTCCCAGGTGAAGCCCATCCCGCCGTGCACCTGAAGACAGTCGCGGGCATTGCGCACCGCGGCCTCGTCGGCGAGGAGCTTGGCGCCGGCGATCTCGGTGAAGTCCCCGGTGACGGCGGCCGCGTAGACGGCACTGCGGGCCAGTTCCGTGCGTACGAGCATCTGGGCACACAGATGCTTGACTGCCTGGAAGCCGCCGATGGGCTGCCCGAACTGTTCGCGTTCCCCGGCGTATCGCACGGCCGTCTCCGTGGTGCGGGCGGCGCTGCCGAGTTGTTCGGCGGCGGTCAGGAGCACGGCGTCCGGGCGCGGCGGGGCCTTGGCGGGCGTCCCGTTCAGGATGCGGTGCACCGGGGTGAGCGGGTCCATGGACCGCACGGGACGGGTGCGGGGCAGGTCCTTCGGGTCCCGCGTGCGCATCCCGGCGCCGTCGATCACCAGGGCCGTATCCGCCTCGGTGAAGTGCGGGATCAGCGAGCGCAGTTGGGTCGCGCAGGTGACCACACAGGTGCCGTCCGCCGCCTCCGGGATCCGCTCGGCGGCGATATGGGTCGCCACCAGCGGCCCGTTCAGCAGTGCCCGGCCCGCCTCCTCGAAGACCAGGGCCGCCTCGGGCAGCCCGAGCCCGGCACCGCCCCGAGCCTCGGGCAGGCGCAGCGAGAAGAATCCGGCCGCGCCGAGCTCGCGCCACAGCTCACGGTCGACTGTGCCTCCACGTTCCGCGGCGGCCCGCACCGCCTCGGGCCCGAAGCGGCCCGCCAGCAATTCCCGTACGCCCTTCTGGAGGGCACGCTGGTCGTCGGTCAACCGGAAGTCCATCAGCGCCCCTTCGGCAGGCCGAGGATCCGCTCGGCGACGATGTTCCGCTGGATCTGGGAGGTGCCCGCGGCGATGGTGTACGAGAGCGAGGAGAGCCGGTCGGCGGCCCACTGCCGGTCGAGGTCGAAGGCATCGGGGCCGAGGACCTCGGCGGCCGCCTCGTACAGCTCCTGGCGCGCGTGGGAGTAGCGGAGCTTGAAGACCGAGCCGCCGATGCCGGGCACACCGCCCGTCTGCTGGGACTCGCTGACGTTCCACTGGATGAGCCGCCACAGCGCGCGGAACTCGGCGCCCAGACGGCCGAGCCGGCGGCGCAGCACCGGATCGTCCCAGGTGCCGTTCGCGCGTGCGGCGGCGGCCAGTTCGCCGAGCGTACGGCGGCAGGCGACGACCTCGCCGACGAAGGCCGTGCCGCGCTCGAAGGAGAGGGTGACCATGGTGACGCGCCAGCCGTCGTTCTCCTCGCCGACCCGGTTGGCGACGGGCACCCGGACCTCGTCCAGGAACACCTCGGCGAACTCCGCCGACCCGGCCAGTGTCCGCAGCGGGCGGACGGTGACCCCGGGCGCGTCCATCGGCATGGCCAGCCAGGAGATACCGCGGTGCCTGGGCGCGTCCGGATCGGTGCGCACCAGCAGTTCGCACCAGTCGGCCACCTCCGCGTGCGAGGTCCAGATCTTGGAGCCGGTGACGACATAGTCGTCGCCGTCCCGCACGGCTCTCGTACGCAGGGAGGCGAGGTCCGAGCCCGCGTCCGGCTCGCTGAAGCCCTGGCACCAGATCTCGTCGCCGCGCAGTACGGGCGGCAGCCAGCGTTCGCCCTGCCGGGCCGTGCCCTCGGCGGCGATCGTGGGGCCCGCGTGCAGCAGCCCGACGAAGTTCGCACCGACATAGGGCGCGCCCGCCCGCTCGGTCTCCTCCAGGAAGATCAGCCGCTGGGTGGGGGACGCGTCCCAGTGGACGTCCGCGTATCCGGCGTCGTACAGCATCCGCTGCCAGGTGGTGTCGTACGCCCGGCGGCCCGGCCAGTCCAGCGGGTCGGGCCGGGCGGGCAGCTTCGGCAGCGAGAGGTCCAGCCACTCGCGCAGCCGCGCCCGGAAGGCTTCCTCTTCCTCGGTGTACGTGAGGTCCATCAACGATCCAGGTCGAGGTCGAGCATGCGGATCGCGTTGCCGCGCATCAGCTTGTAGACCGTCTCGTCGTCCAGGCCCTTGACGTGGTCGAGTGCGACGTCCTTGGTGTGCGGGAAGGTCGAGTCGACGTGCGGGTAGTCGGTCTCGAAGGTGGCGTTGTCACGGCCGACGACGTCGAGGGACGCGACCCCGTGCTTGTCGCGGAAGAAGCAGCAGAACATCTGCCGGTAGTAGTACGTCGAGGGCGGCTCCGGGATCAGATCGCGCACCCCGCCCCAGGCCCGGTGCTCCTCCCACACGTCGTCGGCGCGTTCCAGGGCGTACGGAATCCAGCCCATCTGGCCCTCGCTGTACGCCAGCTTCAGCCGCGGGAACTTCACCAGGACGCCGGAGAAGAGGAAGTCCATCATCGAGGCCATGGCGTTGTTGAAGCTGAGCGCGGCCTGCACGGCGGGCGGCGCGTCCGGGGATGCGGCGGGCATCTGGGAGCTGGAGCCGATGTGCATGTTCACCACCGTGCCGGTCTCCTGGCAGATGGCGAAGAACGGGTCCCAGTAGCCGGAGTGGATCGACGGCAGCCCCAGATGGGTGGGGATCTCGGAGAAGGTCACGGCCTTCACGCCGCGTGCCGCATTGCGCCTGATCTCCGCGACGGCCAGGCCGATGTCCCAGAGCGGGATGATGCACAGCGGGATGAGCCGGCCGCCGCTGTCGCCGCACCACTCCTCGACCATCCAGTCGTTGTAGGCGCGCACGCAGGCGAGCGCGACCTCCTTGTCATGGGCCTCGGCGAAGGTCTGCCCGCAAAAGCGCGGGAAGGTGGGGAAGCACAGGCTCGCCTCCACATGGTTGAGGTCCATGTCCGCGAGGCGTTCCTTGGGGTCCCAGCAGCCTCGGCGCATCTCCGCGCGGGTGATGCCTTCGAGGGTCATGTCGTCGCGGTCGAAGCCGACGGCGGCGATATTGCGCTTGTACGGGAACTTGAGGTCCTCGTAGATCCACCAGTCGGTCGGGGGGCCGTCGGGATCCATGGTGATCTGGTATTTCCCGGCGACGTACGCGAGCTCGCCGATGCCCGCGGTCAGCGGCTGGGGGCCGCGGTCCCGGTACTTCGCCGGGAGCCAGGTCTCGAAGAGGTGGGCCGGCTCGATCACATGGTCGTCGACGCTGATGATCCGAGGCAGTTCCGTCATGGTGTCCCCTCCGCCGTGCCCGGTGCGGCCGCCGGACAGCGCTGAATCTGATGACCCGTCAGAAATCAGGCTAGCCCCGCACCCCTGGACCGACAAGGCGGTGGGCCCTACGCTCTCGGCACGATCTGACTACCCGTCAGCAATGGAGGGTTACGGACCATGAACGAGACCGCACACGCCCTGGGCGCATCGCGCACCCTCTGGGAACTTCTCCGGCGCAGGGCGGCCCTCACTCCCGACCGGCCCGTGTTCCTCCAGGGGAGCCGCAGCCTCACCTTCGGCGAACTGCGGGACCGCTCGGAGCGGGTCGCGGCCGGTCTGTGCGAACTCGGCGTGCGGCCGGGAAGCGTGGTCGCCTGGCAGCTTCCGACCCGGATCGAGACGGCACTGCTCTCCTTCGCACTCGCCCGCATCGGCGCCGTACAGTCGCCCGTCATCCCCTTCTACCGGGACCGCGAGGTCGGCTTCGCGCTACGGGAGTCCAAGGCCGCGTTCTTCGCCGTGCCGGGGACCTGGCGGGGCTTCGACCATGCGGGCATGGCGCACCGGCTCGCGCTGGAACTGCCCGAACCGCCGCTGGTCTTCGAGGCGTACGACACGCTGCCCGACGCCGATCCGGCGGTCCTGCCACCGCCGCCGGAATCCGGGACGGACGTGCGCTGGATCTACTGGACGTCCGGGACCACCTCCGACCCCAAGGGCGTGCTGCACACCGACCGTTCCCTCATCGCGGGCGGCGCGTGCCTGGCACACGCGCTGCACCTGTCGGCCGACGACGTCGGCTCGATGGCCTTCCCCTTCGCGCACATCGCCGGGCCCGACTACACGGTGATGCTGCTGCTGTACGGCTTCCCCGCGGTGATGTTCGAGCAGTTCGCGCTGCCCGACGCGCTGGAGGAGTACCGCAGACACCGGGTGACCGTCGCGGGCGGATCCACCGCGTTCTACTCGATGTTCCTCGCCGAGCAGCGCAAACAGCCCGGGCGGCCGCTGATCCCCAGCCTGCGGCTGCTGGCCGGGGGCGGGGCGCCCAAGCCGCCGGAGATCTACCACGCCGTCGTACGCGAGATGGGCTGCGGGCTCACCCACGGGTACGGGATGACGGAGGTCCCCATGATCACCATGGGCGCCCCCGACGACACGGCCGACAACCTCGCCACGACGGAGGGCCGACCGCCCGCGGGCATGGAGATACGCATCGTCGACGGCGAGGTCCGCCTGCGCGGCGAGGCGGTCTGCCAGGGCTACCTGGATCCGATCCAGTCCGCCGCGGCGTTCGACGGCGAGGGCTTCTTCATCACCGGCGACCTCGGGCATGTCACGGACTCCGGGCATCTCGTGCTCACCGGGCGGCTGAAGGACGTCATCATCCGCAAGGGCGAGAACATCTCGGCGAAGGAGATCGAGGACCTGCTCCACGAGCACGCGGGGGTGGCGGACGTCGCGGTGATCGGGCTGCCGGACGCGGAGAGGGGGGAGCGGGTGTGCGCGGTGGTGGAACAGGTGGCGGGCGCAGAGGAGTTGACGCTCGACGCCGTCACGTCGTTCTTGCGGGGGGCGGGGTTGTCGGTGCACAAGCTGCCGGAGCAGCTGGAGATCACGGAGGGGCTGCCGCGGAACGAGACGTTGCGGAAGGTGCTCAAGTACAAGCTGAGGGAACGGTATTCTTGACCGCTGCCGCACGGACAGCCGTGACGGCCCGCCGAATACGGCGGACCGTCACACACCTCGATCTCAGTACCGGATCTCAGTACCAGAGCTGATTCTCGGTGTTGGCGAATTGCCACACCTGCGTGTAGCTACCGTTCGCGGTCAGGTAGTTGTTCACGTCGAGCGAGCCGCCATTGAACCGGTTCTGCCACTCGTAGACGGTCTTGTAAGACCCTTCGAGCCATTTGGTTCCGTGTGCGATCAGAATCCACTGCTGACTGGACCGATCAATGAATCCGCTGCAGTTCCACTGGTGCACACGGACCCCGTTCCCCTTCCATGGGCCCTGAATGTCCATGCACTTACCCGTGTACAGGTTCCTGATGCGGTAGTAGGAATAGGACCCCACGGCCCCTTCCTTGCTGAAACACCAGAGCTGCGGCGTTTCATTGCGGTTCTCCCAGATCACCACCCGGCCACCGTCCTGGGTACTCGGGCCTGCCACCTCCGCGACTGTCCGAACGCCGTTGGCTTTCGTCGCCTGGACGGCGCCGAGCCACTGCGGCCTGCTGCCCGCGTTCCAGGAGCTTCCGTATTTGTCGAGACAGCGGTTGTCAGCCGCGCTCGCCGAGGAGGCCGAGGTCAGGAGTACGACGGTACTGAGGGTCACCAGCGTTGCCATGCTCAGGAGCATCGATCCGAAGCGCCTCAAGGCGTGTTTCACCGAACCCTACTTTCCTGTGCAATAGCCGGAACTGCAGGGGCGGAGATCTCTTCCGCAACAAATCAAGGAAAGGAATGCGAACCGCTCCAGCCCCCCGAGGCCCGGCATCCGAACTCTGCAAACGCAGAGCGTGCAGAGTCTATACCGGCACGTTGGCCTGAACCAATAGACGTGCGACGGAATCAGTCTCTTCCACTTTTACATCGCACGATCAAAAGCATGGGATCCGGAGCGTGTTCAGAAGTGGAACAAGGTCATTCCTCAGAGCCTACTCAGTGACGCCGCCGCGAACAGCACGTCCCGGATCGCCTCCCGGTCGCCGTCCTGGCCCGCCGCGGCCTCCTCCGGTGAGACGTGCCCCGCCACCAGGCGGCAGAACTCCAGGCCGTCCAGCGCCACTTGGGCCACCGACCGGTCCGCCGAGGCGACGGCCGCCGGGGAGTCCAGGGCGATGTACCAGTTCCCGCCGCCCGAGCCCTCGACCTCCAGGTGCAGTGAACGGCCGGGAGCGCCGGCCGCCACCAGGTGCCTGGCCGGTCCGGCGAGCCCCGCGCGTCTGCGGTCGGCGAGTGCCGCGGGCAGCAGCCGCGCCGCCAGGTCGATCATCCGGTGCAGATGGGAGCCGCTCGGCGGCTCGTACGGATAGTCCACCGCGTCCGCGATGTCGCCCGCGTGGATCCAGCACTCGAAGGCCCGGTCCAGCAGGGAGTCCCGCAGCGGCAGGGCGAAGTCCCCGTAGGACACGGACAGTTCGGCAACTCCGCGGCCCGCGAAGGACACGGTCCTGATCAGGGTGTGGCTCTGGTCGCGCCACGGCTCGCGGACGGCGCGCGTGCGCGGCAGGCCGGTGGCGCGCCAGTACGCCTCGGTACGATCGGCCGGCACCTTCGGCGCGTTCGCCCCGAGGGGATCGTCCAGGCCGAGCGCGCTCGCGACCAGGCCGTCGATGGCCATCAGATGCCCGATCACCCCGGCGACGGTCGTCCGGCGGCTCACCTCCCGTTCGTCCTCGAACCACTTGAGGTGCACCGGCGCATGCCACTCCGACTCGCCGATGTCCCGCAGCAGCGCGTCGAGCCGCGCCGTCTCGGCGTCGTACGGAGTCGCCCAGACGGGCACGGGGATACGCGCGGGCCTGCGCCCCAGGCAGTTCTCCAGCACCCGGAAGCGCAGCAGCGGGTCGAGGTCCAGGTCCCGGTCGGTGTGCAGCAGTGCGACGGCGTCGCGCAGCCGCAGGGCCTCTTCCGCGCAGGGCGCGCAGTCGCCGAGGTGCTGCTCGACCGCCGCGGTCTCCTCGGCGGAGCAGGCGGACAGCGCCCACGCGCCGAGCAGGGACTTCAGCACGCTGTGGGACGGCCGTTCGACGGGCGCGGGCGGTACTTCGGGTACGGGCCGCGCATCGGGCACGGTCTGTGCTGCCGGCTCGGGCACGCCGCGGAGCGGCAACAGGCGCGCGGGCGGGTCCAGATCGTCCGCCGCCGGCCGCGGCCCCGGTATGCGCGGACCGCCCCGCACTTCGTCGCGGCCGTCGTCGCCGGAGCGGCCGTTTCCGCGACCGCTGTCGAATGGCCCGTTCACAAGGAGCGTCCGTATCGGGGCGGGGAGGAGCCTTCCAGTGGGCGCGTGTTGGCGGTGGACAGCAGCTGGAGGCCGAGCCGCAGCCGGCGCCTGGCCTCGTCCTCGGTGACCCCGAGGTCGGCCGCCGTCTGGCGGTAGTCCCGGCGCTGGAAGTACGCCAGTTCCAGTGCGTCCCGCAGGGGCGCGGGCATGGAGGTGACGATGTAGTCGGCGCGGGCGGCGACCGCTGCCCTGCGTACCTTCTGCTCCAGTTCCTCGGTGGTGCCCTCGCCGCCCTGGGCGAGTGCTGCGGCCTCGGTCTGGCGCAGCCGGTGCACGGCCTGGCTGTTGGTGAGCCTGGCCACCCAGGAACGCATCGAACCGTGCTTGGGGTCGTAGGAGTCGGGGTTCTCCCAGATGTAGCCGAAGACCTCACGTGTCACCTGGTCGGCGGCCTCGTCGTCGTCGAGCACCCGGTGGGCGAGCATGTGCACCAGTGAGGCGAACTTGTCGTACAGCTCTCCGAGCGCGGCGGCCTCTCCCCGAGCCAGCCGCTGCTGCATCCTGCGGTCCCAGCGCGGCGGTGTGTCCTTTGCCATTCGGCCCCCAAGCCTGTCCCCTGTGCCTGTCGCCTCTTCGAATGTAGTGCGCGTTGCAGCGAACGCAGGCCCCTTTATGGCAAGGGCGCCCCCGATGGACAGGTTCAATGGTAGGGGCGGTCCGCTCCCGCAAGCCTGCCTTGAGCTTCGTGTTTCAGGCGGGAGCAGCGGGGCAGTGGCGTCAGGAAGGGCAGCTTCCGGATGTGTCCGGCCGCACGACAGCGGGCGCGGCACTCCGGATCGGCGTGAGGAGAGTCCCGACGTGATGCTCAAGGTGGACGAGACCCGGCAGGGCGCATGGACCGTGCTGCACGTCCGCGGAGAGCTCGATCTCGTCTCGTCGCCCATGATCCGCCAGCACGTACACGACGCGGTCGCCGTCGGCCGCCGCGATGTGGTGCTCGACCTCTCCGAGGTGCTCTTCTGCGACTCCAGCGGCGTCGGAGTGCTCATCGCCGCCCGCCGTCTGCTGCGCTCCTGCCGGGGCAGGCTGCGCCTGATACTGCCCGCCCACGGCGCCGAGGAGGGCTCGCACGTCAACCGGGTGCTGGGCGCCCTCGGGGTGCGGCGCCTGTTCGAGGTCTACGCGGACACGCACTCGGCCACCGACGACGAGGCCCAGCCGCTCTCCGCCTGACGCGGAAGCCGCCCCGCGGTCACCGTGTGACGCATCGCCGTCACCGGGCGTACCCGTAGATGTCGTCGTGATGTCGTCATCACGTAAATGGGGGAGTAGTTGCACGCGTCAGCGCTCGGAGTCGTACGCTCGCCCTCATGGACAGCGCAGAATACGAGCGCAAGATCGCTTCCCGCTTCGCCGCCTTCGACCAGGACGGCAACGGCTACATCGACCGTCAGGACTTCAGCGGGGCGACTGCCGCGCTGCTCGCCGAGTTCTCCACCACGGCCCGCTGTGACAAGGGCCAGGCCCTCTACAGCGGTGCGGAGGCGTTCTGGCAGGGCATGGCCGGGATCGCCGATGTGGACGGCGACCAGCGGGTCACCCGCCCGGAATTCATCACGGGCGCGGTGAAGAGACTGCGCGACAACCCCCAGCGGTTCGCCGAGATCGCCCGCCCCTTCCTCCACGCCCTGATCGCCATCGCCGACGAGGACGGCTCCGGCGTGACACCGTCCGCCGCCGAGCGCGTGCTGAAGGTGCTGGGCGTCGAACCGACGCTGGCGGCGCGGGTGGCGGTGGGCCTTGATGGGGACGGGGACGGGCGGATCACGGAGGAGGAGATCCTGTCGGGCTTCGCGGCGTACTTCGCCACGCCGGAGCCTTAGCCCTGCCTCCGGCGCTGCGCCCCAGACTCCGCTTCCGCAAAAGGCGCACGGGCTTGCCTGCGATCGAGGGCACGGCCCAGCCAGCCCGTTCGGCCTGAATACCAACCGTGGGCGAGAAGGGCTCGGCTGGGATTGCCGTTCATCAAGCTCGCTGCGTATCAGGAGTGCAGAGGCTGAACGGCGAAGGCCCCAGCTGCCTTTGGATCGGGGCTGCCGGGGCCTGCTTGCTCAGGATGGTCAGGGGCGGCCGAGGGCTCGGTAGGTCCATCCGGCTTCGCGCCAGCGGTCGGGGTTGAGGGTGCCGCGGCCGTCGATGACCTTGGGGCTGGCGACCCGCTGGGCGAGCCGGTGCGGGTCGACGTGGCTGAACTGGGACCATTCGGTCAGGTGCAGCAGCAGGTCCGCTTCCTCGGCTGCGGCGAACGGGTCCTCGATGTAGTCGAGTTCGGGCCGGGCCTTGCGGGCATTGTCGAGCTTCCCTGCTCGATCACGGGCTCGTGTGCGTAACGCTCCAGTACCCGGTCAAGGGAGAAGGTCGTGGCATCGACCGCCCGCCGGACTCGTCCGCCCAACATGGACCTGATCCGGCTCATCGAAGCCTCCGGCGCAAGCCACAAGTCCCTGGCTCTGCGCGTCAACCAGCTCGCCCAGGCCGCCGGCCTGGAAACGGACTACTCGCATACCTCCGTAGCGAACTGGTGCCGCCGTGGCATGACTCCGAAGTGGCCAGTGCCCAAGCTCATCACTCAGGCCATCGCCGAACGGCTCGGCCGACCGGTCGGCCTCGCGGAGATCGGTATGAGCGAGGCGGAGACGCCGGACGCCAACATGGGGTTGGATTTCCCGCGAGATCCCGCCGACGCAGTCCGCGCTGCCACTTCGTTCTGGAGCTCCGTGAACCGCCGCGACTTCCTCACCGGATCCGGCTTCACCGTGTCCGCCTTCACCATCCCCGTCACCCGGTGGCTGGTCACCCCCGCCGACGACACCGCCCACCACGCCGGTGGACAGCAGGTCGGCCGGGCAGACCTCGACGAACTGCGGGATGCCGCCGACGATGCCCGCCGCTGGGACTCGAAGTATGGCGGCGGGAACTGGAAGGCCAACTCCGTCACCGCATGCCTGCAAGAACGCGCCGCCCCGATGCTGCAGGGCTCCTTCACCGACGAGGTGGGCCGGGAACTGTTCTCCGTGACCGCTGAGCTGTCCCGGCTGGCAGGCTGGACCGCGTTCGACGTCGGCGAGCACGAAGCCGCCCAGCGGCACTTCATCCAGGCCCTCCGCCTCGCCCGCTCGGGCGGTGACGTCCAACTGGGCTGCTATGTCCTGACCACCATGGCAATGCAGTCGATGCTCCGAGGGTTCGCCAGCGAAGCGATCGACATGGCCCAGGGCGCTTTCGAACGAGCCAAGGGCCAGGCCGCCCCAAGGGTGCTGGCGTTCACCAAGCTCATCGAGGCCCGAGCCCATGCCCGCGAGAACGACCCCAGGGCCGCCTCACGAGCCCTGGCCGCATCCGAGGACCTCCTGGGCCAGGCGAACGCTGACAGCGGCCGGGAACCCGCGTGGATCGACTTCTATCACCACGCCCGCCTTTCGGCCGATGCCGCCGAGGTCTTCCGGGACCTGAAGAATCCCAAGGCCGCCCTCACCTGGAACCAGCAGGCCGCCGCCATGCCACCCGGAGTGTTCACCCGCTCCGTCGGCATGCGCCTCGCGATCGTCGGAACCGCCCACCTCCAGGCCCGCGACCTCGACCACGGCCTCGAACTCGGACACCGATCCATCGACATCCTCGCCCGCGTCCAGTCCAGCCGAGCCAAGGACTACGTGTCCGAGTTCAACGCCGCCCTCGCCCCCTGGCGCCGCGAACCGGCCGTCCGCGAGTTCATCCACCGAACCAGGAAGGAACTCGGCGTCGCCGCCTGACGAGCCCGAAGGTGTAGTCGGCGTGGTACGTCACCAGCTCAGCGGTCTCCGGAATCCGCAGGGGTTCCGGGCTTGGCCAGTGCACCGTTGGAGTTCATCCGCCGCCGCACGTGAACATGTGGCGACCTGGCAGGCCGAGCGAGAAGGGTTCGACAGCAGGTGCATGTCCTCCCGGCGCATGCCCAGGTGGCCTCCACTCGGCGGAGGTGCTCCCCGCAGCGTCGGGCGCCGTAGGTGTGCAACGGCCGCGGCTGCCAGGACAGCGCGGGCGCTTGCACGAACGGGCTCGTGCCGGGCAGGTTCCCGTGCAGCGCGAGCCGCAGGCCTACTCCCCGCCCACCGCCACGTTCGGGTTCCCGTCCCGCCCCTGTGGCTTGAGTTCGATCTGGATCGTGTGCGTCCTGTCCCGCGCCGCCGAGCCGCCGGCGCCCGCCGTCAGCACCCCGATGCGCAGTTCCGCGCGGCCGCTGCCCTCGCGGCGGACCTGGACCGCGAACTCCAGATTCACCTTCTCCACGCTGAACTTGAGGTCACGCCCCTCGCCCGCCCGCTGGGCCCGTTCCAGCTCGTCCCGAACCTGTCCGATCACCTCGGCCAGTCCCGCCACAGCGGCATCGTCACGCTCAGCCATCGCGCACCCCGTCTCCCGTAGTTATGGTTGGGAAGTATGAGGGAGCCGTGGCACACGTCCAACTCATCGTCACCCGAAGAGGGTTGGCGGGTCTGTCTGCTTCGTACGCAGGATCGCTCCGGCCGCCCGCTGGGCGCGGGGGTGCTGCTCCCCGGGGGACTGGTGCTCACCTGCGCCCATACGGTGCTCTCCCGGCCCGGACGCGACGGCACCCGCGCCCCCTTCGACACGGTCTACATCGACGTGCCCGCCGCCGCGCTGTCCGGTGATGCTCCGGAGCCTCAGCGCGCCCGGCTGCTGCGGGAGTATCTGGTCCTGCCCACCGCGCACTTCAGCGGCGATCTCGCCCTGCTCAAACTGGACCACGAGCCGCCCGTGCCCCACGCCGTGCTGCACCGCCAGATCCCGGCCCGCAATGAACCCGTGCACTTCACCGGCTATCCCGAGGACCTGCCGGGCGGTGAGCACCTCGACGCCCGGCTGATGGGGCGCGGCGGGCCCGCGCACCGGCCCGAGTGGGTGCAGCTGGACACCGAGGGCTCGCCGTATGTGGTCCGGCACGGCTACAGCGGCGGCGGGGTCGTGCACAGCCGCTCGCGCCGTCTCATCGGCATCGTGGCCCACCAGTTCGGCACCCCGCAGGCACCCGTGCGGCGGGAGCACGCGTACATGATCCCGACCGAGACGGTCCTCAAGCATCTGCCGCTGGAACGGCTCGGCCTGACGGTCACCGGCCCCCGCGCCGTCTCCCGCGATGTCGCCGTGGCACCCGACCGGACCGCGTCCGGCCGCGTCCCCGGTCTGCACCGCAGGCTCACCCGCTGGCTGGACGGTGAGCCGGACACCGACCCCGTCGAGCTGGCCTTCGCCGGTGAGGGCGAGCACGCGCTGCTGCACACCATCCGCTCGGTGCTCACCCTCGCCGACCGGGAGCAGAGCCCGCCCTCCGCGTCCGGGAGTGCGGCGGGCGAGCCGCAGGTGGGCAGCATCGACATCGCCGTCGACGCCACCAACCGCACGGCCGCAGAGCTCGCCGTCCACGCCGCCGAGCGGATCGGCCTGGAGGGCGGCAGATCCCACGGCGCGCGCCTGGAGCAGATCGCCGAGGAGAGCCCGCCACTGATAGCCGCATTTCTCGCCGTCGACCGGTCCGCCTCCGGGGACGCGGAGATCACGGCCCTGCTGCGCGCCCTGCTCGCGCGCGGCGACAGCCGGCTGCTGCTGGTCTTCAGCGACCCCGGCTCCCCGCTGCTCGCGCGCGTACGGAGCGAACTCCTCGATCCCGAGTGGGCAGATCGCCGCGCGGACCGGCTCGCCGCGCGCGTGAACCGGCTCGCCGAGTGCGAGCAGCGGTTACGGCAACTCCCCGCGCGTCCGGCCACCGCGGGCCGTCCCGCACCCCGCCGCCCCGACGGCCGGTCGCCGAAGCTGCGCCGCGAGCTCGAACAGCTCTGCCGCGGCGGGCCGTTGTACGAGTCGCCCGCCCTGCCGCACGCCCTGTTCCGGCTCGCCGTCGACGTCGAGACGGCGCTGCTGGACGCCGAGGCCGCCGAGCAGGCGCTGGCCGGGCCGCTGGGCCCGCACGAGTTCGTCGTGGAGCCGCCGGGCGACGGGCTCACCGATCTGCCGGTGGTCGCCGTGCGCGACCCGGACGCGCTCGTCACCGCACCGGCCGGGCCCCATCTGGCGGGCGGCGACCGGCTGCACCAGCAGTACGAGGTGGTCGGCCCGATCGGCCAGGGCAGCCACGGGCAGGTGTATCTCGCCCGCGATCTGCTGCTGGACAACCGGCCGGTGGCGCTGAAGGGAATCCTCGACCCCGGCAATCCGGCCGCGGTCCTCCAGGCCCATCAGGAGCGGCTGCGGCTGGTCAGCCTCAACCATCCCTCCGTGATCCGGGTCGTCAACTACGCGCGCCATCCGTCGGCTTCGGCGGAGTTCATCGTGATGGAGTTCGCCGACGGGGCGCCGCTGGAGTGGGTCGCGGCCGGTATCGGCCGGCAGCGTCCGCCGTTCTCCGGGCCCCGTGTGCGCGAGTTCATCGTCGTCTACGGACTGCTGATCCTGGACGCGCTCAGCTATCTCCACGACCAGGAGGGCCTCGTCTACGGCGATCTCTCCCTCACCAACGTGCTGCACTGCGGCAAGGGCATCAAACTCATCGACGTCGCGGGCGTCCGCAGACCTGGCACACCGGGACCCGTCAGCCACCGCCCGCCCGAGTCGGGCCCCTCGGGCGAGATGACGACCGCGGGCGATCTGTACACGGTCGGCGCGGTCCTGGACGAACTGCTCGCCAAGGACCCCGTGCCGCCGGCCGACCTCGGCACCCAGTCGCTGGAGCGCGCCCTGCGGCGCGCCATGGCACGCGACCCCAAGCGGCGTTACGCCACCGCCCAGGAGATGGCGCTCCAGTTGCGCGGGGTGCTGCGCGAACTGCGTTCCCTGCGGCTCGGCGAGGAGACCTTCGAGCCCTCGCCGCTCTTCGACCGGGCCGCCACCGCCCTCGACGGGCAGCTGGGAAAGGCCCCGCCGCTGACCCGCTGGCGGGCCGGCTGCAGCGGCGGCGACCCGGGGAACGCGAGCCCGGCGAGGCCGGCCGGACAGGACCAGGACGCGCAGGTGCCGGGCCCTGCCGAGGTCGCGGTGGCCCTGCCCGTGCCCAAGGCGGACCAGCAGGACCCCAACTGGAAGGAGCTGCAGCGCACTTCGTACGCCGACCCGGCCGGTCTGCTCCAGCTCAGCGACGAGTGGCTGCCCTCGCCCGAACTGCATCTGCTGCGCTGCCGCCTCCATCTGGAGCTCGCCCGTGACCAGCTGCGCGGGCGCGACCAGCAGCTGGTCGCCGCGGCGATGGAACTGGACAGGGCCGGGCGGCTGCTCGGCGACCGCAGGCGCTACGACTGGCGGCTCGACTGGCACCGGGGCCTGACCGAACTCGCCCACGGCCATGTGCGCCAGGCCCTGACCTGCTTCGACGAGGTGTACGACGCGATTCCCGGCGAGTACGCGCCCAAGCTCGCCCTCGGCTACTGCCACGAGAAGCTCGCCGACTCCACCTCGGACGCCGAGATCCGCGAGGGGCACGAGCAGCAGGCCATGCGGTTCTACGACGCGGTGTGGCGGCGCAACCACGCGCTCGGGAGTGCCGCCTTCGGCCTGGCCCGTATCCATCTCGCCCGCCGCAGCCCGGACCTGGCCCTGGCCTCGCTGGACGGCGTGCCGCCCGACTCCCGGCACCGCACCGCCGCCCGTACGGCGATGGTGCGCATCCACGCCGGCCCGCCCGCCGACGGGTCGCCGCCGACCGTGGCATCGGCGGTGCGCGCCTACGCCGCCCTGCGCAGGCTGGTCAGCCACGAGGGCCTCACCGACCGGCAGGCGTACGAACGGCTCACCGCCCAGCTCCTGGAGCTGCTGCTCGAACTGGTCGCCGCCGCCCGGGAGAAGGACCCGCTGGCCGAGCTGCGCGGCTCGCTGCCGCCCGGAGTCCCCGTACCCGCCGGTGAACGGGAGCTGCGCGAACAGCTCTCCGCCTGCTACCGCAAGCTGGCCGAGCAGGTGCCGCGTACCGACCTCGCCGAGGACGCCGAGCTCGCGGAGGCGCTGCTCGACAACGCGTACCGCACGCGTCCCCTCGGCCTGAGACACGACCGGGACGGGCACAGGAACGGGCGTCGCGCCGGCCCGGGCCGCGGAGCTCGGTCCCTGGCGCTGTGGCTGCCGCGCCCGCTCTGGCTGCGCGGCTCTGGGAAGGACGCATGAAGCTCCGCGAGCGGGTCCGGCCCGCCCTTACGCGGCTGCGCCTCGTCACGCCTCGCGCCCTGCCCGCGCTGCGCGGTCTCTTCCCCGCGCTGTGGCGGCGCGCCGCGGGCCGCACCCCCGGGGGCAGCTGCCCCACCGCCGCGTTCCTGCGCCGCCGCATGCTGGTCCTGCCCGTACTCGCCGTGGTCTCCCTCGCCCTCTCCGCGGCCGCGTACGGCGACATCCACGGCCGCACACAGCGGCTGCGCGACCGTTGCGCACCCGCGCTGGTCGATCTGGCCCGGGCCAGGACCTCCCTCGAACTGGCCCAGGGGCAGGCCGATGTGCGGTTGCTGAAGAGCACGACGCCCGGTCTGGTCGAGCTCGGCGAGACCTACCGCTCCCAGCTGACGGAGGCAACGCAGAGCCTCAGCCGGGTCGCCCGCTCCGGGGCCCTGCACAAGGGACAGGAGCAGGAGCTGCGGGTGGTCTCCGGCCTGGTCGTCGCCTACGGGGACAAGATCGCCTGGGCGGAACGGAACCGAACGAGCGATGTCCTGCGCGAGGCCGGGGTCGCCTACGCCGAGGACATGCTGCGCGGCCGGCACCGCGCGGTCACGCCGGGAACCGCGCAGGAGCCGATCTCCATCCTCGAACGGCTCCGGGAGCTGGAGCGCCAGCTCCACCGGGAGAACCACGACCTGGCGGCCTGGAGCCCGCTCACGCTGACCGGCGCGGCCGCCGCCGCACTGGCGGCCGTGCTCTTCGCCTTCGTCCTGCTGGGCACGTCGGTGTTCCTGGCCGACCGGCTGCGGCTGATCAGCGTGCAGTTGGCGGTGGCCGCGGTACCGGTGCTGCTGACTCCCGTACTGCTGGCCGTCGGCGGGTTCGGGGAGCATGCGGCGCAGGAGCGGTCGCGTGCGGCTGTGGGCAGGCTCGAATCTGTGTCCGCGGACGACGCGGCCCCGCGCCGGATCGAGTCGGCCGCGCGGGAGGCGGACGCGGCGATGCACGAGGCCCACCCCGAGGGCTGGTCGCTGACGGCGGGCATCGTCGTGCCCGCCGGCGGTGTCGGCGCGCTCGCCTGCGGCGTCACGCTCTTCCTCTACGGCCGCCCCTATCCGGCCGTCCGCCCCCGACGAAGGCTCACATGAAGCGCTTGAGGGCACTGCTGGCCTGCTGTCTGCTCACCGCCGCCACCGTGACGGCGGGCGGCTGCTCGGACGCGGCCGAGGAACGCACGCTGGTCGTCCTCGGCCCGTGGACGGACGGCGAGGAGCGGCCGTTCGTGGCGGCGCTGCGGCGTATCGGCGAGCGGACCGGGCGCAGTTACGTCTACAAGGGCACCCGCTCCCTGCGCGAGACGCTGCTCGCCCAGCTCCAGGCGGACGCGCCGCCGGACCTGGCGATCCTGAGCAGCCCCGGCGATCTGGCCGAGTACGCCCGCACCGGCGACGCGTATCCGCTCCCCGAGAAGGTCGCCGGGGCAGCCGTCCCGCCGTGGGCGCCGGCCGTGACCGTCGACAACGAGCGGGGCGAGGCCCGTACGCACGCCTACTGGGCGCCCGTGCGGGTGGACCTCAAGTCTCTCGTGTGGAGCCGTGGGCCGAGCGCTGGGGATGATCCGGACTGGTGCCTCGGCATGGGCTCCGGCGCCACCTCGGGCTGGCCGGGCACCGACTGGGTGGAGGATCTGCTGCTGCAGCGGCAGGGACCCGCGCAGTACGAGAGCTGGGCGACCGGGAAGACCTCGTGGCAGTCGACGCGGCCGGCGTGGGAGGAGTGGGGCAGGCTGCTGGGCGCGAACAAGGGAGACGACGGGAACGACGGCAAGGCCCTCGGCGCGGAGGGGCTGCGCTCCTCCTTCGAGCTGCTCGGCAACGGCCGGTACGGGCTGCTGAACCGGAGCGACTGCACCCACGAGCACCAGGGCTCGTTCATCCGCCGCCACTACGGCGACGACGTCCTGCCCGAGCCGACCGCCCGCTTCCTCGGGGCGAGGAGCGCGGGCGCGCACGTCTACGAGGTCTCCGGCGACCTGGCAGCCGTCTTCAAGCCCAGCGTCGCGGCGTGGGACCTGCTGGGCCGCCTCACGTCCCGCGAGGCGCGCGAGGACTGGGCGAAGGCGGCGAAGCCCGCGGAGCGGCCGTACTTCCCCGGCGGCACGTTCGGCTCCGTACCGCTGTCGCGCAGCACGCGGGCCGTCCAGGACCTGCTCGACGGGGCGGGCCAGATCTGCCTGGACGCCTCGGACGCGATGCCGCCGACGCTGCGGGACGCGTTCTACCGGGCGGTGCTGGAGTTCCTGGGCGCTCCGCGCAGCAGCACCCTGCTGACGCGGCTGCTGCAGCAACTGGAGGCGGAGCGGCAGCTGCAGGTGCAGGAGGACGCGTTCCTCCTCGACGACCTGTGCGACAACGCGCCCGGGCAGTCGCCCTAGGCGTGCTCAAGCTAGGCGAAGACGACCGTACGCCGCCCGTTGAGCAGGATCCGGTGCTCGGCGTGCCATTTCACCGCGCGGGCGAGCGCCTGGCACTCCACGTCGCGGCCTACCGCCACCAGCTGCTCCGGGGTCACCTGGTGGCCGACGCGCTCGACTTCCTGCTCGATGATGGGGCCCTCGTCGAGGTCGGCCGTCACATAGTGCGCGGTCGCGCCGATCAGCTTCACGCCGCGCGCGTGGGCCTGGTGGTACGGCTTCGCGCCCTTGAAGCTCGGCAGGAAGGAGTGGTGGATGTTGATGATCCGGCCGCTCAGCTGCTTGCAGAGATCGTCCGAGAGCACCTGCATATAGCGGGCGAGCACGACAAGTTCGACATTCTCGGCGCGTACCAGCTCCAGCACCTGCGCCTCAGCGGCTGCCTTCGTGTCCTTGGTGACCGGAATGTGATGGAACGGGATGCCGTACGAGGTGACAAGCTCCTCGAAGTCCGTGTGGTTGGCGACGACCGCGGCGATCTCGACCGGCAGCGCGCCCGTCCTCCAGCGGAAGAGCAGATCATTGAGGCAGTGGCCGAACTTGCTGACCATCAGGATGATCCGCATCGGCTCCTCGGCGGAATGGATCTGCCAGTCCATCCGGAAGGACTCCCCGACGGCGGCGAAGCCTGCCCGCAGCTTCTCCACGGTCACCGGCTCCTCGGCCGAGAAGTGGACCCGCATGAAGAACAGACCCGTGTCCTGGTCCCCGAACTGCTGACTGTCCTCGATGTTGCAGCCGGTGATGTAGAGATAGCTCGACACGGCGTGCACAATGCCCTTTTTGTCGGGGCAGGAGAGTGTCAGGACGTACTGGTCAGTCATCCTCGTAGACTGCCATATCCGCCGGTCCCGGCAGGGCAGGCGTCCGTCAGGCGGACCGCGTCATGATGCGGAGCACGTCCAGCGAGCGCGGCGGGGCGTCCGGGTCCTCGCCGTCGTTGGCCGAGAGGCGGACGTGCGCCTCACGGGCGGCCCGTACGGCCTCCGGCCAGCCGTGGTGCTCCAGATACCCCGATACGGGAGCGTCCGCGCCGACTTGGTGCATGATCCGCAGCACGCGCAGGACGGCGACGTCGACCAGCGCGGCCTCGCCCGAGTCGCGGAAGATCGTGCCGACGTACTTCTCGGCGGACCAGTTGTCCAGCCAGGTGTCCTCGACCAGGCGGTACACGGCGTCGGTGACGTCGCCGTACCCCTCGCGGCCGGCGAGCCAGCACTCCTGATGGAAGACGGGATCGGAAAGCATGTGCAGCGCCGAGCGCACATTGCTGCGCCAGCGCCACCAGGGCATGTCATTGAGCGGCATGCCGCCCATGGTGGATGAGCGACTGCCGCGACGGGAAGAGGGGACCGATCCTTGCTGCACGCCGTCGATCGTACGTTCCCCCGCCGGTCGGCCTGACCGCCCCCTGTAATTCACCTTCTCGTCACCCCTGGTTGAACAATGCTCACTGCGCCGTTACCCGGGAGGCGGAAATGTTCTTGACCATGACCGGTTGGCGACGTTCCTCCTCCCCCCGCCCCTCCAGGACCGCACGGGTTCGCGCCGTTTGGACGACCACCACGGCAGCTGTGGCGGCCGGAACGTCGCTGGTCGCGGGCTGTGGCGTGCTCCCTGGTGGCTCGGGGGGCTCCAGGGAGCCCGTCAAGGTGATGACCTTCGCTCCCGAGGACACCCGGGCGACGAACATGCCCGGCATGCCCGCGATGGCGAAGGCCTATGCCAAGTGGGCCAAGACACAGGACGGCCTGGACGGGCACGAGCTTCGCGTCATCTCCTGCAACGAGGAGAACAGCTCCACCGGCGCCGCCGCCTGCGCCCGGCGCGCGGTCAAGGAGGGCGTGGTCGCGGTCGTCGGCTCCTACAGCCAGCACGGCGACGCGTTCATGGCCCCCCTGGAGGCCGCGGGCATCCCCTACATCGGCGGGTACGGGATATCCGGAGAGGAGTTCACCAGCTACCTCTCCTACCCCGTCAACGGCGGCCAGGCATCCCTTCTCGCGGGCAACGGCCGGCAGCTCGCCGACGTGTGCGAGCGGGTCTCGCTGGTACGGCCCAACACCCTCGCGGGCGACGAACTGCCCCAGCTCCTCAACTCCGGCCTCTCCGAGGGCAGCCGGGACAAGTCCACCGACATCCTGGCGGCCGAGGACGCGACCGACTACACCTCGCAGGCCACGCAGGCCCGCAAGAAGGCGGGGGCCGGTATCACGTTCGGGTCGGACCGCCCCGGATGTGTGACGGCGGCACTCGGGGACCGCACCGAGACCTTCGTCGACTCCTTCCGGCGACTGCCCGAGGACAACCGCAAGATCCGGATCTCCTCCGTCATGGGCAGCGTCGGCCAGCCGCTCATCGACCGCACCGGCGGCCGCAACGGCCCGCTCGAAGGCGCGTACGTCACCGGCTGGTACCCGGACGCGGGCGATGCGCGCTGGACCGAGATGGAGAAGGTCATCCGCGCCCACGCCTTCGGCGACAACCGCATCGACCCCGCCGACGCGGGCGTCCAGACCACCTGGATCGCCTACACCGTGCTGCGGACGGTCATCAAGTCGCTCAACGCGGACAAGATCACCCCGGGCATGATCTCCAAGGCTCTGGACAACGGGGTGCAGGTGTCGACCGGCGGGCTCACGCCCACCCTGCGGTGGGAGTACGACGACATGCTCGGCGCGCCCAGCTTCCCGCGGATCGTCAACCGCAGCGTGACCTTCCAAGTGGTGCGCGGCGGGCGGCTGGTGGCGCAGAAGCCGGGCTTCGTGGACGTCACCAAGACGCTGACGGAATCCTCGACCCTCTGAGACCTTCTGAGGCCCTGGGGTGCTCTGAGGCCCTTTGACCACCGCGGCCGCTTCTACAGCTGCTCGCTGCGCCGCTTGGTGAGCCCGTACTTGGCGGCGATGTCGTTCCAGAGCCCCGAAGCTTCCTTCTTGGCCTTGCTCGCGTCACCGCTGGCGCGGTTGGCCAGGGCGGTCTGGCCGGTGTTGCGCGCCTTGCCGTCCTTGCAGCCCTTCTTGTCCTTGACCTGCTGGGCCCAGGCGGCGTAGTGGTCGTCCGCCGACGCGGACGCCTGCCAGGCCCTGGTGAGCGCCGAGGTCAACTCGTCGTGGCTGGGCAGCTTGTCGACGGTCAGACCGTCCAGCCGGGTCACCAGACCGCGGCGCTGCTGCGCGGCGCCCCGCAGATCGGTGGTCGCCTGGTCCAGGTTCTGGCACCGCTTGATGTTCTCGACCGAGCGGATCACCACGGAGCGGCTGTTGTTGCTGTCCGCGAGAAGCTTGTCGAGCGCCTCGGCCTGCGCCTTGGCGGGGTCGGCGGCGGACTGGGGGCTGCCGCTCGGGGCGGGGGACGTGGCGGCGACGTTCTTGCCGGTGCCGGAGTCGTCCTTCTTGTCGTCCCCGTTGAACATCACCATGCTGACGCCGAGTCCGAGTACGGCACAGCCGACGACGACCGCCGCGATGACCGGCGTGCGCGAGGACTTGCGCGCGCGGGGCTCGGGGTCGAGGTCGTGCGGCTCGTACTGCGGCTGCTGGTACTGCTGTTGGTGTTGGCGTGGCTGCTGGAACTGCACCCGGGGCGCCTCGTAGCGGGGCAACTGCTGGGTGGAGTCCGGAATCCGGCCCCCGGGCGCGTCCGTACGGAAGAGGCTGTCGAACTCCGCGGGAGGCTGCCTGTCCCCCGGAGCCCCCGGCCGGATCCCGAAGGGCGCGGCGCTGGGCGCGGGCGGAACCGGCGCGATGTACTGCGTGGCATCGGCGTCGGGCCCCGAGGCGGGCCCCCGGCCGGGCACGGCGCCGAGGAACTGCGTCGACTCGGCGGGGTTCTGGCCCGGCGGCGCGCCCGGGGCGACGGGAGGGATGTACTGCGTGGCGTCGGAGTCCGCGCCGGCGGCGGCGTGCGGGGGCAGGGCGTCCGGCAGCGGCTGCGACTGAGGCTGAGGCTGCGACTGCTGCGCGCCGTACGCACCGGGCTGCGCGGGCAGCACCTGCGTGCCGTACTCGGCGTCCGGGGCCGGGCCCTGCGGGTATCCGCTCTGCGCGGCGGGGCTCTGCGGGGGCAGCGCCTGACCGCCGTACCCGCCGTGCGGGGCAGGTCCCTGTGACGGCGCCCCGGCGGGAGGCAGCGCCTGGCCGCCGTACCCGGACTGGGCGGGCGCGCCGGGCGCGGGCAGCGCCTGGCCGCCGTACCCGGACTGGGCGGCAGGCTCGTGCGGCGGCAATGCATGCGCGCCCTGCTGCTGCGCGTGCGCGCCGTACCCCGGCTGAGGCTCCTGCGGCTGACCGCCGTACCCGGGCTGCGGGGCCTGGCCCCAAGCGTCCTGCGCACCCTGGACGTCCTGACCGCCGGACATATCCGGCATACCAGGCGCACCCGGTCCACCCTGCTGCGGTCCCCACGGCTCGCCCCACGGACGGCCGCCCGCCGGAGAGGCCTGAGCCTCGGAGCCCGGTATCCAGGGCTCGCTTCCGTCGGCGGGCAGCACGACGCCTTCGTGCGCGGGCCGAGCTGCAGGCTGCTGCTGCTCGTCACCCTGTCCGCTTTGCGTCACCGGGACTCCTACGTGTGGACCTACGGAATCGACGGCTCACGCTACCGGGTGACTCGGCCGCTCCGCACACACGCGTGGGAGCGGTGACAAGACTGCTGCACAAGACGCTGGTATTGCCCGGCGATACCCCGCGATCCCCCTCACGCCGCCTGGAGCTCGAGACGCGCCCCGAACTCGCGGACCGACGGCTCGTCCGCGTACGGCTCCAGCCGCTGCTGGAGATCGTCCAGGTACTCCGAACCCCGGCTGGAGCGCAGCGTGCCCAGCAGCTCCGCCGCGCGCGTGCCCGTGTGACAGGCCTCCTCGACCTCCCGCTGCTGCACCTGCGCGGTGGCCAGCAGGACGAGCCCGATCGCCCGCCGCCTGGCCCGCGACTCCGGCAGACCGTCCAGCGCGTCCGACGCATGGCGCGCGGCCGCCTCCGGCTGGCCGAGGTCGCGATAGCAGTGCGCCAGCTCGTCCGCGAGATAAGCCCGGTCGAAGTGGGCGATCCAGGCGGGGTCGTCGCCCGCCGACGGCTCGGCCTGCTCCAGCGCGCGCACCGCCTTCCCCGCCACCTCGTGGCAGGTGCGGGCGTCCCCGAGCAGGGCGTGCCCGCGCGCCTCGGCCGCCAGGAACATCGCCTGGGCCCTCGGCGTGACCCTCCCCCGGGCTCCTTCCTGAGCGGCCCGCGCCAGCTGGGCGATCTCGCGCGGATTCCCGAGCTGGGCCGCCAGATGACTCATGGAGGCGGCCAGCACATAGCCGCCGTATCCCCGGTCGCCCGCCGCCTGGGCCAGGCGCAGCGCCTGGATGTAGTAGCGCTGGGCGAGACCGGGCTGGCCGGTGTCGACGGCCATATATCCGGCGAGTTCCGTCAGCCGGGCCGCCGCGGCGAACAGTTCACGGCCGACCGATTCGCGGTACGAGCCCGAGAGCAGCCCGGAGACCACACTGTTCAGGTAGTGCACGACGACCGGCCGGACATGTCCGCTGCCGAAGCGGTGGTCCAGCTCGGTGAGCGCCGCCGTCATCGCCCGTACCGCTTCGACGTCCGAGGCCCCCACCCGCGCCCCTGCCGTACGCGCCACCTGACTGTCCGCGCCGGTGATCAGCCAGTCGCGGCTCGGCTCGACGAGAGCGGACGCGGCGACCGCGGAGCCGGACAGGAAGTCGCGGCGGCCGACGTCGCTGCGCCACAGCTCGCAGACCTGCTCGATGGCGCCCAGCACGGTCGGCGAGAAGAGCAGTCCGACGCCCGACGCGAGGTTCTTGCCGTTCGCCATGCCGATCTCGTCGATCGTGACCGTGCGCCCGAGTTTGCGGCCCAGCGCCTCCGCGATGATTCCCGGCGCCCGGCCGCGCGGCTGCTGTCCGCGCAGCCAGCGCGCCACCGATGTCTTGTCGTAGCGGAGGTCAAGACCCCGCTCGGCTCCCACCATGTTGACTCGACGGGCGAGGCCGGCGTTGGAACACCCGGCTTCCTGAATGAGCGCCTGCAACCGTTCGTTCGGTTGTCGGGCGACGAGAGGCCTGGCTGCCATGATTACCCCCTGAGGCCGCGGTGATCCATGAAGTGATCAATGCCCGGCGGATGTCGGACAATGCAGACTTGGACTGAGTTGGTCGGGTTTTTCCCTGACGCCCCGGTCCGCGTGACGCCCATTGCGAGTGGGTACCCGCCCGCCGCGGCCCCGCCGCATGCGCGCCCCCGCCCGTGCACCCATGCGCCCTGCGTGCAGGATCGATGCTCCGGGCCCCGCCCGAGACCCGCCCGTAACTCAAGGTGATGGCGGGAGTTGAGTGTGACGTGGAAGAGACCATCGGACTCACGGAAGCCGCACGGATCCCCCAACAGCGAGGTGAGCAGCTGCTGGACAATGCCGTGCGGTACGCGGAAGAGCGGCACTGGGACGTGTTCCCCGGCACCTGGCTGGAGGCGGTGGAGGGCAGGGAACTCTGCTCGTGCGGCGACACAGCGTGCCCGGCGCCCGGCGCCCACCCGGTCAGGCCGGACTGGGCGAATCAGGCGACAGGAAGCGCGGTCGCCGCACGCCGGCTGTGGTCGAAACACTCCAGGGCCTCGATCCTGCTGCCGACGGGCCGCACCTTCGACGCTCTCGAAGTCCCGGAGTCGGCGGGCTTCCTGGCGCTGGCGCGCCTGGAGCGGATGGACCTCCCGCTGGGCCCGGTGACCTGCACCCCCGACCGCCGGATGCTGTTCTTCGTACTGCCAGGAGCGGCGCCCAAGATCCCCGACATGATCAGCACCCTCGGCTGGACGCCGAGCGGCATCGATCTGATCGCGAGGGGCGAGGGCCATTATGTCGCCGCCCCGCCGACCCGGATCGGCGGATACGGCGCGGTGCAGTGGGCGCGCCGCCCCACCCCGGCCAACCGATGGCTGCCGGACGCGGAGGAGTTGATCAGCCCCCTGGCCTACGCGTGCGGGCGGGATGCGGCAGCGGAACGGGCCCGGCGCGGTTAGGTCGCGCCGTACATAAGGTGGTCCCCGTACAGACATACATACGGGGACATCGAAGGGCAGGGGCACCATGCCGGACCAGGCAATTGGAGCCGAGACGGCGGGCGGAGCGCGAACAGCGCCGCCCGCCGTTCGCGTTGAGGGACTATGGAAGAGGTTCGGCGAGCAGATCGCGGTCGCCGGTATCGATCTCACGCTCCCCGCGGGCAGGTTCATCGGCCTGGTCGGCCCGAACGGCGCGGGCAAGACGACAACCCTGTCGATGGTGACCGGCCTGCTCCGGCCCGACCAGGGCAGGGTCGAGGTGTCGGGCCACGACGTGTGGCGCGACCCGGTCGAGGTGAAGTCCCGCATCGGCGTACTGCCGGAGGGCCTGCGCCTGTTCGAGCGGCTCTCGGGCCGTGAACTGCTCGCGTACAACGGGCGGTTGCGGGGGCTGCCGGGCGAGGAGGTCGACCGGCGCGCGGCGCAGCTGCTCGACGTACTGGACCTGGCGGGCGCGCAGCACAAGCTGGTCGTCGACTACTCGACGGGCATGCGCAAGAAGATCGGTCTCGCAGCCGCGCTGCTCCACAATCCCGAAGTGCTGTTCCTGGACGAGCCCTTCGAGGGCGTCGACCCGGTCTCGGCGCAGACCATCCGCGGGGTCCTGGAGCGGTACACCGCCTCGGGTGCCACCGTCGTCTTCTCCAGCCATGTGATGGAGCTGGTGGAGTCGCTGTGCGACTGGGTGGCGGTGATGGCGGCGGGCCGTATCCGCGCGCAGGGACCGCTGGCCGAGGTACGCGGCGACGCGCCCTCGCTGCAGAGCGCCTTCCTGGAGCTGGTGGGCGCGAACGGCCGGGACCACGGGGCGTCCCTGGACTGGCTCGGCGGCGGTGGCGCCAGGTGAGCACCTCCGCACTCACCCCGGTCTTCGTCCGCCTCAAGCTGTCGCTGCTGCGCAACGGCCTGCGCCAGTCGTCGGGCCGCAGGGCCGCGTACATCTCGTCCGCCGTCGTCACGCTGCTCTTCGCGGCGCTCCAGCTCATCGGCCTGATCGCACTGCGCGGAAACGATCACGCGGCGTCGGTGGTCGTGCTGCTGACCGGGGTGCTCGCCCTTGGCTGGGCGGTCATGCCGCTGTTCTTCCCGAGCGGCGACGAGACGCTCGACCCGACGCGTCTGGTGATGCTGCCGCTGCGGCCGCGCCCGCTGGTCTCGGCGCTGCTGGCGGCCTCGCTGGTGGGCATCGGGCCGCTGTTCACGCTCTGTCTGGCGGTCGGTTCCGTGTTCGCGATCGCTCACGGTGCGACGGCGGTTGTGGTGTCCGTGATCGCCGTGCCGCTCACGCTGCTGGTGTGCGTGGCGCTCGCGCGGGCAGTCGCCGCCGCCAACATCCGCCTGCTGACCTCGCGCAAGGGCCGCGACCTGGCCGTGCTCAGCGGACTGGTGATCGCGGTGGGCATCCAGATCGTCAACTTCGGCGCCCAGCGCCTCGGCGACGCGGGCGGCCTCTCGGCGCTCGACCCGGTGACGGCGGTCGTACGGTGGCTTCCGCCGGCGTCCGCGATCGGCGCGGTGGACTCGGCGAGCGAGGGATCGTACGGGGCCGCGGTCGCCCAACTCGCCCTGTCCGTCCTCGCCCTGGCCCTGCTGCTGGGCTCCTGGGAGCGCAGCCTGACGAAGCTGATGACGACCCCGGACGGCTCGACCCTGGCGGCGGCGTCCGAGCCGACCCGCAAGGAGTCCGCCTCCGGCTTCCACCGTCTGCTGCCCGAGGGCCGTACGGGCACGGTGATGCAGCGCAGCCTGCGCTATGTGTGGCGTGACCCGAAGACCAAGGCGGCCTGGGTGACGGCGCTGGCGATCGGTCTGATCGTGCCGCTGTTCAACGCCCTTCAGGGCACCGGCTCGATCTACTTCGCCTGCTTCGCGGCGGGGATGCTCGGCATCCAGATGTACAACCAGTTCGGGCAGGACACCTCGGCGTTCTGGATGGTCGCGCTGACCATCTCGTCCACGAAGGACGCCTACACCGAACTGCGTGCCCGCGCCCTGGCGTTGCTCGTGATCACCCTTCCGTACACGGCGCTCGTCACGGTGCTCACCGCGTCGCTGCTGGGCAACTGGAAGGCCCTGCTGGAGGTGCTCGGCCTGTCCTTCGCGCTGCTGGGCGCGATGCTGGCGACGGGCGCGGTGGCCTCCGCGCGCTTCCCCTACTCGATCCCGCAGGACAGCGCGTACAAGAACGTCGCAGCCGGGCAGGTCGGGCTCGCCTGGATCTCGATCTTCGGCGGCATGATCTCGGCAGCCGTGCTGTGCGCGCCGGTGATCACCATTACGATCCTGCTGCACGCGGCGAGCGGCCAGTCGGCGACCTGGGTGCTGCTGCCGGTGGGCGCGGCGTACGGCCTGCTGATCGGCTGGGCGGGCGTACGGATGGCGGCGCCGCGGACGGCGAACCGGCTGCCCGAGATCCTGGCGGCGGTCAGCAAGGGCTGAGCCGGGGAGGGTTGAGGGGGCGGGCGCCCGCGTGTGGTGGCGTGCGGATAGCGTGACGATCATGTCTACGCCGCCCCCGAACCCCTACACGCAGCCGCAGTATCCGCAGAACCCGCAGCAGCCTCAGTACCCGCAGAACCCGCAGGGGTACGGGGGGCCGCCTGCCGGCCCGTATCAGCAGCAGCCCTACCCGGGTGCGGGCGGCCCCGGCGGCTGGGGCGGCCTGCCGATGGCGCCTCCCGTACCGCCGCCGAAGAAGGACCGCACCGTCATGGTCCTCAGCATCGTGGTGGGGTCCATCGCGGCACTCGTCGCTGTTGCCTGGCTGGTGAACAACGTCATTCGTCCCGCCGGAGAACGAGCCACGGGCGCGGGCTTCCCGAAGGCGGAGTACCGGCTCACCCTCCCCCCGACGCTGCTCGACGGAAAATACAAGCTCGCCGACGACCAGTCGGACAAGCACCAGGGCGCGCTGGCGGGAACGAGCGAGGCGAATATCCGCGACCCCCGGGGCTCCGTGGCCCAGTATGTGTCGGCGTCCGAGTCCGGTGTCCTGGTCATCTCGGGCCTGCACGGCCGTATCAAGGACCCTGATCTGGCCCGTACGAAACTGCTGGCGGGCGCCGGGCAGGCGGACGGCTCCACCATCGTCGTCCCTGCGGCGGACTTCACTCCGGCCGGCTCGGAGGTGCCGGTGAGCTGCCAGGTGGTGGTCACTCAGCAGACCACGGGCGGGAAGGCCACGCTCCCGATGTGCGCCTGGGCCGACGGCAACACCAGTGCGTCGGTGGCCATCGTCACGCCCGAGACCGCGAAGCAGTCCCCCCAGGAGGTCGACCTCAAGGCCGTGGCGGAGGCGACGGTGAAGGTACGTACGGAAACCCGCCAGCCGATCGGCTGACGGGTTTCCCTACGGCGCAACGCGGGTCCCTGATCGCTCAGTTCGCGAGCAGCGACTCCAGTATTGCCTCGTCCGGCGGCCGCACCCTCGTATCGACCCCGCTCGGGCACGACGGATTCAGCCGGAGCCTGGCCAGGTCGCGGCCTGCGACGCCCCAGGCGTACCAGGACGACCGTTCCCAGGCCAGCTGCGGCGGGTTGTACCAGCCGTCACCGAGGCCGCCGAGCACCACCTGGGGCTCGTCGAGCCCCGGTCCGAGCCGGTAGACCAGCCCGCCGAACACCGAGGCGTACACCTGGCCGCGGTGGACGCTCAGTTCGCCGTAGCTCGGCAGTTTGCCCGTCCGCAGGACCGTGCGCGTCTGGAGGTCCATGGCGAACCAGGCGCCCGCGAGGCGCTTGTAGACCCCGTACAGCACACCGTCACACACCTCGATGTGCTGAATGCTCGCGTACCCCTCGACCGGTGCGACCTCCCACAGCACCTCGCGGCGCCGCAGGTCGAAAGCGGCGATCGTCGCGCTCGGCCGGGTCGGCGGCACGCTGCCGCCGCCCCAGGTGTCACCGGCGAGATACGCGATCGGGCAGCCGTGCCGGTCGTCCAGCGCGACCGACATCACGCTCTGGTCGACGATGACGTCCCGGTAGACCTGGAGTCTGCACCGCCAGGTGTCCACCACGGTCAGCGCGCCCTTGAGCAGGCCGACGCCCGGGGCGCTCGACAGCAGCAGGCGTTCGCGGCCGAAGCGCGCGAAGTCCGTGGGCCGCTGCTGTTCGTGGTCGATGAAGCCCAGTGACTTGACCCTGCCGCGGTCCGGGTCGAGTTCGATCACCTCGGTGCTCGGGTACATCGCCGCGTACACCTTGCCGTCGATCACCCGCAGCTGTTTCGGCTCGCCCGCGACCCTGACCCGCTTGGGCGTGCCGCGCTCCGGCCGGTGTGTCGTGATCGAGAAGTGCCCGCCGACGTGGACCGACCCGTGCGACCCGTACGTCATGGACTGCACGGGATCCGGCCCTGACAGGCCCGCGTCGATCAGCTCCAGTATGTCCGACTGGCCGCCGGCCACATCGAGCCACCAGAGCCGGCCGCTGCCCGCGCCGCCGAGCAGAGTCCTGCCCCCGTCGAGCGGGATCAGCGCGCGGTGCTCGTCGCCGCTCACCGGCGCGACGACGGGCACGAGCGTGTCGCCGTCCCGCCGGTAGACGGTGCCGGTGGGGCGGCCGACGCAGTACAGCGTGCCGTCCTCCGTCATCGTCATCGCGTCTATCAGCCGCTCCGCCGCGGGCGTCGCGATCACCCGTGCGTCGCTGCCGTCGGGCGCCATGTCGACGAGGGACTTGGTGAGCGCCGCGATCACCCGGCCGCCGCGGGCGATCATTGCGGCCGCGCCGCCGTAGGGCGTCGGCGTGAGGTTCGTCTTCACGCCGGTCGTCCGGTCGTACGCGACGACATAGCCGGACGGCAGCGTGCCCGCGTAGACGTACCGGTCGTCGGCGGTGATCGCGCGCACGTACTGCTGGCCGGGCACGGCGTTGCCGAGATTGCGCAGGGTGCCGGTGGCCGGCTTGTACTCCCACACTTCGCCGCGCGGCGACGTGCCCGCATAGACCGTGCCGTCGGGCGCCGTGGTCAGACACCAGACGAAACCGCCCGACGGGCCCACCGTGCCGATCAGCTTCACCTCGCCGGTGGCCGGGTCGAAGCGGTAGATGTCCGGGAACGGATAGGTCCCGAGGTAGACCTGCCCGCCCGATACGGTCGCCGCCCAGCCGCCCTCGCCGCGCCCGAGCCGGACGGTTCTGGTGAGGGTTCTGGACGTCAGATCGATCTCGCCGAGGAGCGGCGGGCTCTGACCGCGGGCGACGACGTACGCGCGGTCGCCGAGGGTTGTCATGCCTACTATCGCGGCCGTCAACGATGCGACGCCGTAGGTCGAGAGGGGAGGACCCGAACAGTCCTCCGCCCCAGTGGTCGTACTCGTGTCACCGGTGGTGCTGGTCGCGCCGGCTCGGCCGGCTGGGTCTGCCGTGCTGGTGGTGCCTGCGGGGTCGGCCTTCGCCGTGCCCGGGACCGCGATCTGCCCCGCCACGGACGCCAGGGCGAACCCGGCCCCGGCATGCAATAACCGCCTGCGTTCCATGCGTCACTCCCTGAGACTCGGAGACCGTACTCAAGGTAGATGCGGAATCCACGGACCGTCAGCGATCTCGCACGGGTCGGATCAGAATGTCTCGCCGCTCGGCGTGTCGGAAGGATTAGCACCCGTATACGCTCCGCCCCCGAAGGCGGAACTCACGGCCGTCGCAACACCCCTGACCCAGCGGCAGTTTCCAGACGATGCGGCCTTCTCGCACGGAGGGTCGTCCGTACATCTGCGCAGCTCAGAAGATAGTTTTCTCTTGCACCACCGAAGATCGTCCACATGCTGGACACCCCTCCGCACCCGCCCCGAGCTGCCCGAACGACCATTCGGTCACCACCGAACGAACGTACGCGGCCGGAAACGCGCGATCGATGTGCACTCACTGTCCGCATGCGCAAGACTCCCGACCGCAATCACCCCTCGAGCGAAGGAGTTTTCACACATGCGTTACATCCGAAACACAGTCGCCGCAGTCGCCACGGCATCTGCACTTGTGCTGACCGGCACCACGGCGACCGGCGTCGCCCAGGCCGCCCAGCCCACGCAGGCCACGCAGCCCACTCAGCAGCCCGCACAGGCGAAGAGCCTGTACGCCCCCTCGGCCCTCGTCCTCACGATCGGCATGGGCGAGACCGCCGCGACCGCCACGGTGGAGCGCGCCGTCACCCTGACCTGCGCCCCGCGCCCCGACGGCACGCATCCCGCCGCCGCGGCCGCGTGCACGGAACTGCGCCTCGTCGACGGCCAGTTCACCGCGCTGGCGGAGGAGACCTCGCACAAGATGTGTACGCGCCAGTGGAACCCCGTGGTGATCAGCGCCCAGGGTGTCTGGCAGGGCAAGCGGGTCGACTGGTCGGCCATGTACGGCAACCCGTGCGAGATGGAAGGACGCATGGGCGACGGCGCGGTCTTCTCGTTCTGACCGGTCCGCCCACCCGACGTTCCACGAGGCCGTCAGCGCTCCCCCGCAGTAGACGGCCTCGAACCTGAACGTCACGAGGCCCGCCTCGCCGACCGCCCAGCCGTTGCCGTCACGGCTGATGGCGGTCCCCATCCCCGCAGGGACTAGGGCCCTGTCCGGTCGATCAGGCCGGGCTCATGGCGTCAGGACGCCGTCGAGGAACGGCTCGATCGCCGTCCGCCAGCCCTCCGGCTGGTCGTAGTGCACCAGGTGGCCGGCGTCCGCCACCTCCCCGTACTGACCCCGCGGCAGGACCCGCACCATCTCCTGGGCCTCCGCGCGGCCGAGTTCGCCGTCCAGGCCGCGGACCACCAGCGTCGGGCACTGGACCTGGGCCAGTTCATCCCAGTGCGCGTCATGGACCCAGGTCTCGCGGGACTTGAGCATCTGGCGCCGGGAGAAGACCGGCCGCCAGCCGTCCGCCCGCTCCGCCATGACCTCCGCGAAGAACTCACCGCGGGCCGGATTGTTGCGCTCCACCCAGGGGTCGTCCTCGCCGAACCACTTCCGTACGTCCGCGAGCGTCGCGAAGGGGACCGGCCAGGAGCGGAACCAGTCCTCCCATTCGCGCTGCGAGGCCGCCCCGAGCGCCGAGGCCCGCATGTCGCAGATGATCAGGGCCTGGACGAGGTCCGGTCGCTTGGCCGCAAGCTGCCAGGCGGTCAGCGCGCCCATCGAGTGGCCGATCAGGGTCACCGGGGCCAGCCCCAGCTGTTCGACCGCTTCCTCCGCGTCGGCGACGTACGCCTCGCGGGTGAAGGGGCCCTCCGCCGGCTTGTCGCTGCGGCCGTGGCCGCGCTGGTCGAGGGCGACCGCCCGGTGGCGCTCGGCCAGCCAGCGGGCCGTCGACGCCCAGTGCGAGGCACGGCCCATCAGGCCGTGGAGCAGTAATACCCCGGGGGAGCGTTCCGCCTCGCCGCGCCCCTTGGGCGGATCCGCGAACTCCCAGGCAGCCAGGCGTACGCCCTCGGCTCCGGTCACATCGATGCGCCGCACCATCTGGCCTGGCACCCCCTTCTCTCCCCCGGTGGTCGAGCTCCGTCTCGTCCTGCCAGACTATCGAACCTATATTCGAAAACCGCGTTCTGGCGCGCAACACCGCTCGTTCGAGTGACCGTGCTCGAGGATTGACTCACGTGGCCGTGGGGAGATCTTCAGCGGGAGGCGGGCCGCTCGGGGAAGAGGGTCCGAGGGGATTGACCTTGAGAGCTCGGGGCTCCGGGTCAGCACAGGGGAGGACGGGCCCCGGCGCCCATGGGCGCCGGGGCCTTCCCCTGAAGAAGGGACGTACGGGTCGTCGATCGGGACGCTCGGGCTGTGCACGATGCACAGGCGGTACGCGGTGCACGGGATGTGCTGAGCACGCTGCGGTGCGCGCGGGGCGTACGACGGGCGCATACCGTGATCCTCCCCCTGGCTTCGCCGGGTGGACTCCCACCCCGGCCACGGGTCATATGCCTCAGCCACAGCCTGGCACGCGATTCGCCCGGGCGCTGCCATTCCGGACGGAAAACGGTTACTGGCGGGTGAACAACAGCTACAGGCCGACGCCGGCGACCGCCCTACTGCTTGGCCACGAAGACATGCGAGGCGACATCCGCCTGCAGCTCCGCCGCCTCCCCACTGCTGCCCACCAGCACTCCGCCCGCGGACTCCGTCACGCTGACCACCGAACCGGGCTGCACGCCCGCCCGCCGCAGTGTGTACATCAGCTGCGCGTCCGTCTGGATCGGCTCGCCAATTCGGCGTACGACCACGGTCTTGCCGTCCGCGCCCGGGTCCAGATCGGCCAGCGAGACCATGCCGTCGTCGAGGAAGGGGTCGGCCTCCGCCTTCTCGCCCAGCTCCTCCAGGCCCGGGATCGGGTTCCCGTACGGAGACTCCGTCGGGTGGCGCAGCAGCTCCAGCACCCGCCGCTCCACCGCCTCGCTCATCACATGCTCCCAGCGGCACGCCTCCGCATGGACCTGCTCCCACTCCAGGCCGATCACGTCGACGAGCAGACACTCGGCGAGCCGGTGCTTGCGCATCACGCGCGTCGCCAGCCGCCGGCCCTCCTCGGTCAGCTCCAGGTGGCGGTCGCCCGCGACCTGCACCAAGCCGTCCCGTTCCATACGCGCCACGGTCTGGCTCACCGTCGGGCCGCTCTGGTCGAGCCGCTCAGCGATACGGGCGCGCATGGGCACCACACCTTCCTCTTCCAGTTCGAGGATGGTGCGGAGATACATCTCCGTCGTGTCGATCAGTCCGGACATACGTGCCCCTCGATGCTGTGACTTGAAAATCAGTCGTGCGCTGGCCCCGACTCAATTCTTGCGCATCCCACCGACAACCGTGCCGTGCCCGGGGAAGCCCGTCGGTGAGAGCGTATTGACAGGGGAATGGTCCAGACCGCAACGTGATCGACGGCACTGGTATTCCCCCAGCGGCCCGTCTGCGTACTCCTTACGTACCCATCCGCGTTCCCACCCCACGGAAAGGGCTCGGCGATGAGCGAGAGCAAGCTGGCCGGTCAGTTCTTCGACGCCGCGATCGGTCTGCTGCAGCGCGTACGGGACGAGGAGGCCGCGAACGTCGCCGACGCCGGGGCCGCGATCGCCGACACCGTCGCCGCGGGCGGCCGCCTCTTCGCCTTCGGCGCCGGGCACTCCTCACTCGCCGCGCAGGACGTCGTCTACCGCGCGGGCGGATTCGCCCTGATGAACCTGCTCGCCGTCCCCGGCGTGGTGGGCGTCGACGTCATGCCCGCGACACTGGGCTCGGCACTGGAACGCGTGGAGGGGCTCGCGGGCGCGGTCCTGGACTCCAGCCCCGCCAGGTCCGGCGACGTCCTCGTGATCATCTCCCTGTCCGGGCGCAACGCCCTGCCCGTCGAGATGGCCATGAACGCGCGGGCGCTCGGACTCAAGGTCATCGGCGTGACGTCGGTGGCGTACGCGGAAGAGACCAAGTCCCGGCATGTCTCCGGCACCTTCCTGAAGGACCACTGCGACATCGTCCTCGACTCGAAGATCGCGGTCGGCGACGCGGAGCTCACGCACGAAGGCATCGAAGCGCCGTTCGCGCCCGCGTCCACCGTCGTCACCAGCGCGCTGATGCAGGCGACGATGGCGGCGGCGGCCGAGCAGCTCGTGGAGCGGGGGATCGAGCCGCCGCTGCTGCGCTCGGGGAACGTGGACGGCGGGCACGACTGGAACGGACGCGTGATGACGGAGTACAGGGACCGCATCTTCTTCCGGCACTAGGTCCACGCCGGACCCCCGGTTCCACGCGCCCTTACTCCTCCGCCCGCCCCGCCAGATCCAGCGACGCCGCCGCCAGCACCGCCACACTCTCCGCGTACATCGCGTCCGCCCGCTCGAACGCCGGCCGGCTCGCCCCCCGCAGGAACGTCACCACGCCCAGCGTCCGCCCCCGGCTCCGCAGCACCGTGCACAGCGCGTGCACCGCGTCCCGCGGCCACTGGCGGTCCGCCGCCCAGTCACCCGCCGCCGACGCGGGCGCGCTCGCCCGGACCGAACCATTGCGGTCGGCCGCCTGCAGCGCCGGGTGGCCCGGCGAATAGCGGACCGGGAAGCCGCCGCCCGCCACCGGGACGCACGGGCCCGGCGCACCAGACGGGGTCGCCGCCGCGCGGACCAGGCGTTCACCGTCCGGCTCCATCAGATCGAGCAGCGCATGGTCCGCGAAACCCGCCAGCGCGAAGTCCAGATACGCCGTCGCCGCCTCCATCGGGTCCTCGCACTCCGCCGCGGCCCGCCCGGCCCGGTGCAGCTGACTCGACCGGAAGCGCAGCCGGTCCGCCTCCTGCTCCGCCAGCTTCGACTCCGTCACGTCGTGGAACAGCCACCCCACCCCGAGCGGCACCGGCTCCTCCGCCAGCGGCGAGGCCAGCCGCAGAAAACCACTCCGCCAGCACCGGCGCCGCTCCCCCTGCGTCGTGCTCAGCGTCACCCACAGCTCCGCAAGGCCCCGCGGCGCGCCCTCCGCCAGCACATGATGGAGCGCGCCCTCCAGCTCCTCGACGCCCTGGACGACCAGCTCACCCAGCGGCCGCCCGAGCGGAGACGTACGCCCCGCGCCCAGCGCGCGCGCCGCATAGCTGTTGACGACGGTCGGCCGAAGATCCACATCGACCAGGACCACACCCCAGGACGCGTCGTCGAACAGCGCCTCGCTCAGCGCGATGGACCGCTCCAGATCGATCTGCGCATGCACCTCGCTGAACGCGCAGTACACCCCCGCGGGCTTCCCGTCCGCGCCCAGCACCCGCGCCGACTGGGTCCGTACGAGAACCCGCCCGCCGTCCTTGCGCAGCAGCGCGAACTCATGGACCTGCCGCCCGGGAGCGTCCATCGCGGCCATCAGCCGCCCCTGCACCTCCCCGGCATCCGCGGTCCGCACCGCCCACCCGGCGAACCCGCGCCGCCCCACGGCCTCCTCGGACGACCAGCCGAGAATCCGCTCCGCCTCACGGTTCCAGTGCGTGATCGTGCCGCCGGCGTCGAAAGCGCACAGGGCGGCATCCATCCCGTCGAGCAGCGCCGCGAGCAACTCCGACCCGGGCACCGGCGCAGAATCGTCCAACCCCGCGCCCTCCCGGTCCGGCTCGTCGGGCCCCAGCGCACTGGTGGTCTCACTCCTGGAAGCACTCATCCTGAACCCCCTGGCAGGACGTGTCCGCGCGAACTGTGCACGTCAGATCATTCAACTGGAACGTGACACAGGACACACCCTGTTCCCGGAAATCGTTGCCTCCCGGAAATTCGCTTGTGAGGTCCCGGACCGGTTCCTAAGGTGTGGGGCACACATGAAAGGAGGTGCTCCGGAAGTGATTTCTTCTCGGACTCGTGAGGTGGCTGCGGGCTGACGGCCCGTCGTCGCACTCTGTGTGCAGCCGACTGACCGTCGGCCGAAATTCCAAGCAGTCACCGACCCGCGGGCTCGCCGGTATGTCCGGCCGGCTCCTCCGCAAGGAGGGACCAGAGCCCGCGGGTTTCTGCGTTTCCGGGCACCCGGACGTCACGGCGCCAGCCGCTCCACCTGCCACGCCGGTGCCTCAGCCCCCTCCGCCCCCGTACCGACATACCGCAGCCTGTCGTGCAGCCGGTTCTCGTGGCCCTGCCAGAACTCCATCGCCTGCGGTTCGACCCGGTAGCCGCCCCACTCCGGCGGGGCCGGGATCTGTTCGCCCTCGGGGTAGCGGGTGGCCAGCTCCTCGTATCTGCGCAGCAGGTCGTCGCGTGAGCCGATCACCGAGGACTGTTCGCTCGCCCAGGCGCCCAGCTGCGAGCCGTGCGGGCGGCTTCGGAAGTACGCGGCCGTCTCGTCGCGGCCGATGCGGGCCGCCGTGCCCGTGACGATGACCTGGCGGGCCAGCGGGTGCCAGGGGAAGAGCAGGGCGACGTGCGGGTTGGCGGCGAGTTCCTGGCCCTTGCGGGAGCCGTAGTTGGTGTAGAAGACGAAGCCGTGCGCGTCGTACTGCTTGAGCAGCACCGTGCGCGAGGACGGGTGGCCGTCGGGTGTCGCGGTGGAGACGATCATGGCGTTCGGTTCGTGCAGACCGGCGAACGCGGCCTCCTCGAACCAGTGGGCGAACTGTTCCATGGGGTCGTCGGCCAGATCCGTCTCCAGCAGCGGTGTGGAGCGGTACTGCTTGCGCATGACGGCGGGGTCGTACGGCAGCGGATCGGGCTGCGGGGCGTCGGGAACCGGGTTCGGGGCGGCGTGGTCGGTCACGGGGCCATATTGCCGCAGGGGCCGAGTTTGCCCGGCACGGAGTGCCGCTAATCCTGCCCGTCCGGAACGCGGCAGTGTGCCGGATGTCACGCTTCCCCGCATGAGGCGGACCCGCCAAAATCTTGGGTCGGGCCGCTGTGGCCTCCCTACAGCAGGGGATATCGTGCCTGCCTCCCCGCCGGTTGGGTGACCACCTCCCGCACGGGGCATCACCGGAGTGACAGATCCACTCCGACCCCTGCTCGTCGTACACATCTTGAGGAGCCGCCTGATGTCCGACTTCGTACCTGGACTCGAAGGAGTCGTCGCGTTCGAGACGGAGATCGCCGAACCCGACAAGGAGGGCGGCTCCCTGCGCTACCGAGGTGTCGACATCGAGGATCTTGTCGGCCACGTCGGGTTCGGGAATGTGTGGGGGCTGCTGGTCGACGGCGCGTTCAACCCCGGTCTGCCGGCCGCCGAGCCCTTCCCGATTCCCGTGCACTCCGGTGACATCCGTGTCGATGTGCAGTCGGCGCTGGCGATGCTCGCCCCGGTGTGGGGTCTGAGGCCGCTGCTGGACATCGACGAGGCGCAGGCCCGTGACGATCTGGCCCGTGCCGCGGTGATGGCTCTGTCGTACGTCGCCCAGTCGGCGCGCGGCCAGGGGCTGCCGATGGTGCCGCAGAGCGAGATCGACAAGGCGGAGTCCGTCGTGGAGCGGTTCATGATCCGCTGGCGCGGTGAGCCGGACCCGCGGCACGTCAAGGCTGTGGACGCGTACTGGACCTCGGCCGCCGAGCACGGAATGAACGCCTCCACGTTCACCGCGCGCGTGATCGCTTCCACGGGCGCGGATGTCGCGGCGGCGCTCTCCGGCGCGGTCGGCGCCATGTCGGGGCCGCTGCACGGTGGTGCTCCCTCCCGTGTGCTCGGGATGATCGAGGAGATCGAGCGCACGGGAGACGCGACGGCGTATGTGAAGCGGGCTCTGGACAAGGGCGAGCGGCTGATGGGCTTCGGGCACCGGGTCTACCGCGCCGAGGACCCGCGGGCGCGGGTCCTGCGCCGTACGGCCAAGGAGCTGGACGCGCCGCGGTTCGAGGTGGCCGAGGCACTGGAGAGGGCCGCGCTGGACGAGCTGCACAATCGGCGCCCGGACCGGGTTCTGGCGACGAACGTGGAGTTCTGGGCGGCGATCATGCTGGACTTCGCGGAGATCCCGGCGCACATGTTCACGTCGATGTTCACCTGTGCCCGTACGGCCGGCTGGTCGGCGCACATCCTGGAGCAGAAGCGCACGGGCCGCCTGGTGCGGCCGTCGGCGCGCTATGTCGGTCCTGCGGCGCGGGACCCGCGCGAGATCGTCGGTTACGAGGACATCGCGGGCTGACGCTCCTGGTTCAGCAGGTCCGCGTGGTGGCGGGCGGCGACCAGCGGGTGTGCCCGCAGTTTCCCCTTGAGTTCGTTGCGGCCGTACTCCGCGAACAGCGGGTTCGCCGGGTCCGCCGTCACGCCCGGCGCGTTCGCCGCGTACGGGAAGGACAGCGGTTCGATACGGGCGTCCAGGCGCGGGTTGTAGAAGAACGGCACGGAGTAGCGCTCGACGGCTCCGGGCGGGCTGACCACGCGGTGGTTGGTGGCCTTGAGGTAGCCGTTGGTGGCGACTTCGAGGAGTTCGCCGAGGTTGACGACGAAGGCACCGGGCAGCGGCGGCACCTCGTGGAACTGCCCGTCCCCGCGTTCGACCTGGAGTCCGCCTATCTCGTCCTGGTGCAGCAGGGTGAGGAAGCCGTAGTCCTTGTGGGCGCCGACGCCCTGGCCGCCCTCGGGGCCGCTGCCCGGGTAGCGCACCAGCTTGAGGTGGAGGTGGGCGCGGTCGCCGAAGACGTCGTCGTAGAAGCCGGGGGGCGCGCCGATGGCGGCGAGCAGTTCGTGCAGCAGCCTGTCGGCGACGGAGCTGAGCCGGTCGATCCAGGTGAGTGCGGCGGTACGCAGTTGGGGCAGGGCGGCGGGCCACTGGTTGGGTCCCTGCAGCCACCAGTAGGCGGGTTCGCCGGGGCCGGGCACGTGGGCGGGCCGTTCGGCGCCGATGTCGAGCTGGTCGCGCCAGTCCTGGGCGCCGCCGGTGCGTTCGTCGCCGATGCGCGTGTAGCCGCGGAAGTGCGGCGAGTTGATGTTGTCGATGGCGAGCCGGTCGGCTTCGGGCAGCGCGAAGAAGGCTCGCATGGCGCTGGTGAGGGCGGCGGTTTCGGCCTCGGTGACGCCGTGGCCGGTGAGCTGGAAGAAACCGACGTCGTGGGCGGCACTGTGCAGCTGGGCGTGCAGCAGGGCCCGGGCCTGGGGGCCGCGGTCGGCGGCCGAGAGGTCGATGACGGGGAGCTGAAGGTACGACATGGATGCATCCGCGGGGTGTACGGGGTCCCATGGGGCCGCCGGGGGTGGGGCGGGGCCAGGGGTGCCGGGTGGAGAGGGGGGCTGTGCGCTGGGTCAGACGGAGCGCGGACAGCCCATGCTCGTGACGCGGACGTAGTCCACGTGGCGGCGTCGTACGAGCAGAAGCATTCGCCCAGGGTACTGCGGAGCGGGCGGAACCGTAATGGCCCGGGTCACAGGGGCATCGCGGTCACCCCAGGGCTTCCTCCAGCAGCCGCGCCCACTGCGCCACCACCCGCTTGCGCCGTGCCGCGTCGTCCGTCAGCAGATTCGCCAGGCCCAGCCCGCGGGCCATGTCCAGCACGCCCTGGACCGTCTCCCGCACCCCGGGCACGGACTCGTCGGCCTCCAGCAGCTGGACCGCGATCCGGTGGGTCTCGCGGCCGACCCGGGCCTCCAGTTCCGTGACCCGTGGGCGCAGCTGCTCCTCGTTGGATGCCGCGACCCACAGATGCAGGGCGGCCCGGAACAGCGGGCCCGTGTAGAGGTCGACGAGAGCGGCGACGACCGCCGTGCGGTCCTGGGTGGGGAGCGCTGCCAGTGCCTGCGAGCGCTCTTCCGCGACGTACTCGACGGCCGCCGTGAACAGGTCCTCCCTGGTCGGGAAGTGGTGCTGCGCCGCGCCCCGTGAGACTCCCGCCCGCTCTGCGACCACCGAGACGGTGGAGCCCGCCCAGCCGTGTTCGGCGAGGCAGGACACCGCGGCCTCCAGGAGCCGCTGCCGGGTGGCCCGGCTGCGGTCCTGCTTGGGGGAGGTCACCACACCCATGCGGGGTCCCGTCGTTCGAGGAAGGCCGTCATCCCCTCGCGGGCCTCGGCGGACGCGAACAGGGACGCCGAACGCTGCACCAGGTCCTCGGCGTCCCGGTCGAAGGCCTCCAGCACCCTGGCCGCGAGCAGTTCCTTCGACGCGGCGAGGCCCTGCGGGGATGCTCTGCGCAGCCCGTCGAGCACCGGGGCGAGCGCCGCGTCCACGTCGTCGGCGGCGAGGGTGAGCAGTCCGGTGCGGGCCGCCTCGGCCGCGTCGAAACGCTCGCCGGTGAGGTAGTAGCGCTCGGCAGCGCGCGGGTCCATGCGCGGCAGCAGGGGCAGGGAGATGACGGCGGGCGCGACCCCGATGCGTACCTCCGTGAACGCGAAGTCCGCGCCCGTGGCGCCCGCCGCGATGTCGCACGCGCCGAGCAGACCGAGGCCGCCCGCCCGGACGTGCCCGGTGACGCGGGCGACGACCGGTTTGGGCAGGGTGACGATCTGCCGCAGCAGGCCCACGAAGGTGTACGGGTTGGGCGGGGCCTTCAGGTCCGCGCCCGCGCTGAACGTGGACCCGGTGTGGGTGAGCACCACGGCCCGTACGGACTCGTCCTTGGCGCAGTCTGCCAGCGCCTGCGCCAGCTCGCCGACCAGTCGCGCCGACAGGGCGTTGCGGTTGTCCGGCGAGTCCAGCGTCAGGGTGGTGACGCCGCGTTCGTGTGCGGTGACGACCAGCGGCGGGCGTTCCGTCATGCCTTCCGGCAGGCTTTCCGTCACGTGTTCTCCCTCTCCCGGTCCCTCAGTTCACGCCTGAGGATCTTTCCCGACACGGCGCGGGGAACCGCGCCGATGAATTCCACGCGGCGGATCTTCTTGTACGGCGCGACGCGCTCGGCGACAAAGCCGATGATGCCGTCCTCGCTGAGGTCTTCGGCGGCCGGCTGCCGTACGACGTACGCCTTGGGGATCTCGTTCCCGTTCTCGTCGTACACGCCGATCACCGCCGCGTCCGCGATGCCCTCGTGGGTGAGCAGCAGCGCCTCCAGTTCGGCGGGCGCGACCTGGAAGCCCTTGTACTTGATGAGCTCCTTGACCCGGTCGACGACGAAGAGCCAGCCGTCGTCGACCCGGCCTATGTCGCCGGTGTGCAGCCAGCCGTCGGCGTCGATCATCCTGCCGGTGTCCTCGGGGCGTCCGAGATAGCCCTTCATCACCTGCGGGCCGCGGATCGCGATCTCGCCCTCCTCGCCGGGTGCGGCGTCCTTGCCGGGGTCGTCGAGGGAGCAGATCCGCATCTGGGTCGACGCGATGAGTTTGCCGACGGTGCCGGGCGGCGGGGTCTCGGCGCCCTTGGGGACGAGGTGGGTGCCGGGCGAGAGTTCGGTCATGCCGTACGCCTGGCCGATGGGCGGCAGCCCGAGCCGCTTGGAGCAGGCCGCGGCCAGCTCGGCGTCCAGGGGTGCGGCCGAGCAGATGATGTATTCCAGCGAGGACAGGTCGAACTTCGCGACGGCCGGGTGCTTGGCGAGGGCGAGGACGATCGGCGGGGCGACGTAGATGGCGTTGATGCGGTGCGTCTCGATCGCCGCGAGGAAGGTCTCCAGCTCGAAGCGGGGCAGTACGACGACGGTGGCGCCCTGCCGCAGCGGCGCGTTCATCAGCGCGGTGAGTCCGTAGATGTGGAAGAACGGCAGGACGGCGAGGATGCGGTCGCCGGGATCCATCGGCATCAGCGGGTGGAGCTGGGCGAGGTTGGTGGCGATGGAGCGGTGCGTGAGCATCACGCCCTTGGGGATGCCGGTGGTGCCCGAGGAGTACGGCAGGGCGGCGATGTCCTCGGCCGGGTCGATGACGACGTCCGGCTCGGGTGCGGTCCCGCCGAGCATGTCGAGGATGCTCACATGCCCGTCGGCGCGGTCGCAGACGAAGATCTCCTCGATGCCCGCGGCCAGTTCGGCGGCCCTGCGGGCGACTTCGAGCAGCGGTGAGACGGTGACGATCCAGCGGGCGGAGGAGTCACGCAGCTGCTTGGCGAACTCCTCCGCCGTGGCGAGCGGATGCACGGTGGTGACCGAGGCGCCGGCGCGGGTCGCCCCGTAGAAGACGGAGGGGTAGGCGACGGTGTTGGGGCTGTGCAGGGCGAGGACGTCGCCCTTGCGCAGGCCCGCGTCGGCGAGGGCGGCGGCGATGCGCCGGTGGAACCGGTCGAGCTGCGCGTACGTGACGGTGGTGCCGTTCACGCCGTCTATCAGGGCGATTGCGTCGCCGAACTCGGCTGCCCGGCCGAGCACCGCGTCGTGGATCGGCTCGGTGACGGGCGTGACATCTGCGTACTCGCTCTGAAACACCATCGTGGCCCCTCGCTGTGTCCTCCGGGTGGACGCCCAGAATCTCCTTTGTCAGTAGGACTTGGGGAGACCCAGGGACTGGTGGGATACGTAATTGAGGATCATCTCGCGGCTGACCGGGGCGATCCGGGCGACCCTGGCGGCGGTGATGAGGGAGGCGAGGCCGTACTCCCGGGTCAGGCCGTTGCCGCCGAGGGTGTGGACGGCCTGGTCGACGGCCTTCACACAGGCCTCACCGGCCGCGTACTTGGCCATATTGGCGGCTTCGCCCGCGCCGATGTCGTCGCCGGCGTCGTAGAGGGCCGCGGCCTTCTGCATCATCAGGCGGGCGAGTTCGAGCTCGATGTGGGCCTGGGCGAGGGGGTGGGCGATGGCCTGGTGGGCGCCGATGGGCTCCTTCCAGACCTGGCGGGTCTTGGCGTAGTCGATGGCGCGGGCGAGTGCGTACCGTCCCATCCCGATCGCGAAGGCGGCGGTCATGATGCGCTCGGGGTTGAGCCCGGCGAAGAGCTGGAGGAGACCGGCGTCCTCGTCCCCCACGAGCGCGTCCGCGGGCAGGGCGACGTTGTCGAGGACCAGCTCGAACTGCTTCTCCTGGGCCTGCAGTTCCATGTCAATCTGCGAGTGCTGGAAGCCTTCGGCGTCGCGGGGGACGATGAAGAGGCAGGGCTTGAGCTTGCCCGTACGGGCATCTTCGGTGCGGCCGACGATGAGGGTGGCGTCGGCGATGTCCACGCCCGAGATGAAGACCTTGCGCCCGGAGAGCACCCAGCCGTCACCGTCACGGCGCGCGGTGGTCGTGATCCGGTGCGAATTGGAGCCGGCGTCGGGCTCGGTGATGCCGAAGGCCATGGTGAGGCTGCCGTCGGCGAGGCCGGGCAGCCACTTCTGCTTCTGCTCCGGCGTGCCGAACCGGGCGATGACGGTGCCGCAGATGGCGGGTGAGACGACCATCATGAGGAGCGGACAGCCCGCGGCGCCCAACTCCTCCAGAACGATGGACAGTTCGGCCATGCCGCCTCCGCCGCCGCCGTGCTCCTCGGGGAGGTTCACGCCGAGATAGCCGAGCTTGGCGGCCTCGGCCCACAGCTGTTCGCGTTCGTAACCCCGGCCGTGGCGCTGGCCGAGCGCGGCGACGGCGGCACGCAGTGCGGTGTGTTCCTGGCTCTCGATGGTCATGACGCGGTGTCCTCCTCCTGTGTGGCTTCCGCCGCTACTTCGGTGACGACGGCGAGCAGGGCGCCGACCTCGACCTGACGGCCGGGTACGGCGTGGAGCGCGGTGAGGATGCCGGAGGCGGGCGAGAGGATGCGGTGCTCCATCTTCATGGCCTCCAGCCATACGAGCGGCTGCCCCTGGGTGACCCTGGCCCCCGCGGCGAGCCCGTCCCCGACGCGGACGACGGTGCCGGGCATGGGCGCGAGCAGCGAACCGGGCTCGGCCCGGTCCTGCGGATCGGTGAACCGCGGCCGCACGGCGAGCGCGTGCGCGCCGGTGGGGCTGTCGATGTGGACGTACCTGTCACCGTGATCGGTGACGTCGAAGGGCCGCACGACCCCGTCGATCTCGAGCCGCACCCGGTCCGGGCGGGCGTCGACGACGCGCACGCCGGGCTCGTCGACGAGCTCGAACCCGCCGCCGCGGGTTCGGCGATACCGGACTTCGTGGTCGCCGTAGCCCTTGACCTGCGGCTGCGAGTGCAGATTCCGCCAGGCTCCGGGCCGAGCGGCGGCATCGGCGACCGCGGCGGCGATGGCGGCGTACCGCTCCCCTTCGGCGGGCTCGGTGAGGGCGTCGAGGTGTCGCTCGTAGAACCCGGTGTCGAGCCGGGCGCCGGTGAAGTCGGGATGTTCCAGGGACCGCACGAGCAGAGCCCGATTGGTCGCGGGCCCGTGCACGCGCGCCCGCCGCAGTGCCTGCGCGAGCAGCCGCACGGCGGCGTCGCGGGTGGGTGCCCAGGCGATGACCTTGGCGATCATGGGGTCGTAGTGCACGCCGATGGAGTCCCCGGCGGCGTACCCGGCATCAACGCGCAGTCCGGGGGCGTCCGGAACGTCAAGCGCCCGCAGCACCCCCGTCTGCGGCGTCCACCCCGTCGCCGGGTCCTCCGCGTACAGCCTCGCCTCCACCGCGTGGCCCCTGGCCTCCGGCGGTGCTGCCGGTAGCCGAGCACCCTCCGCCACCCGCAGCTGGAGCGCCACCAGGTCGAGGCCGAACACCGCCTCCGTCACCGGGTGTTCGACCTGGAGGCGGGTGTTCATCTCCAGGAAGTGGGCGCGACCCGCCGGGGAGATCAGGAACTCCACCGTGCCCGCGCCCCGGTAGCCCACCGCCCGCGCCGCCGTCACCGCCGACTCGTGGAGCGAGGCGACCAGTTCGGCGGGCAGTCCCGGCGCCGGGGACTCCTCGATGACCTTCTGGTGGCGGCGCTGGAGCGAGCAGTCGCGCGTCCCCAGCGCCCATACCGTCCCGTACGCGTCCGCCAGCACCTGGACTTCCACATGGCGGCCGTTCTCGACGTACGGCTCGATGAAGACCTCGCCGTCGCCGAACGCGCTCAGCGCCTCGGCCCGCGCCGCCTCCAGCTCGCCCGGGAGCTCGTCCAGCGAGCGGACGATCCGCATGCCCCGGCCGCCGCCGCCCGCCGCCGCCTTGACCAGGACCGGCAGGTCGTCCGCGGTCACATCGGCCAGGGGCGCGCCGCCCATCAGTTCCTTCGCGCGCGTCTTGGACGCCATCGCCTCGATGGCCGAGGCCGGCGGCCCGATCCACACCAGGCCTGCGTCCGTCACCGCCCGGGCGAACTCCGCGTTCTCCGACAGGAATCCGTACCCGGGATGCACCGCGTCCGCGCCCGCCGCCAGCGCCGCCTTCACGATCAGGTCGCCGCGCAGATACGTGTCCGCGGGCGCCGCCCCCGGCAGTCGTACCGCCGCGTCCGCCTCCCGCACATGCAGTGCCGACGCGTCCGCGTCCGAGTACACCGCGACCGTCGCGATGCCCAGCTCGCGGCAGGTGCGAAAGACCCGGCAGGCGATCTCGCCCCGGTTCGCGACCAGCAGAGTGGAGATCATCAGTGCCTCACATCCGGAAGACGCCGAAGCCGCCGCGCGCGCCCTCGACCGGTGCCGTGTGGATCGCGGACAGGCACAGTCCGAGGACCGTACGGGTGTCGCGGGGGTCGATCACGCCGTCGTCGTACAGCCGCCCCGAGAGGAACATCGGAAGCGACTCCGCCTCGATCTGCTGCTCGACCATCGCGCGCAGCCCGGCGTCCGCCTCCTCGTCGTAGGGCTGCCCCTTCGCGGCGGCCGACGCGCGCGCCACGATCGACAGCACGCCCGCGAGCTGCTGCGGCCCCATCACCGCGGACTTGGCGCTGGGCCAGGCGAAGAGGAAGCGCGGGTCGTACGCCCGCCCGCACATGCCGTAGTGCCCGGCCCCGTACGACGCGCCCATCAGCACTGACAGATGCGGGACTTTCGAGTTCGACACCGCGTTGATCATCATCGCGCCGTGTTTGATGATGCCGCCCTGCTCGTACTCCTTGCCGACCATGTAGCCGGTGGTGTTGTGCAGGAAGACCAGCGGCACATCGCGCTGATTCGCCAACTGGATGAACTGCGCCGCCTTCTGGGACTCCGCCGAGAAGAGCACGCCCTGCGCGTTGGCCAGCACGCCCACCGGATAGCCGTGCAGCCGCGCCCACCCGGTCACCAGGCTCGGCCCGTACAGCGGTTTGAACTCGTCGAAGTCCGAGCCGTCGACGATCCGCGCGACGACCTCGCGCGGGTCGAAGGGAGTCTTCAGATTCTCGGGCACGATCCCGAGCAGCTCCTCCTCCGCGTACTTGGGCGGCTCGACGGGCCCCGGATCGCCGTGCGCCTTGCGCCAGTTGAGGCGGGCGACGACCCGCCGCGCCTGCCGCAGCGCGTCCGCCTCGTCGAGGGCGAAGTAGTCGGCGAGTCCGGACGTACGGGCGTGCATTTCCGCGCCGCCGAGCGACTCGTCGTCGCTCTCCTCGCCCGTCGCCATCTTCACCAGCGGCGGCCCGCCCAGGAAGACCTTCGAGCGCTCCTTGATCATGATGGTGTGGTCGGACATGCCGGGGACGTACGCGCCTCCGGCGGTCGAGTTCCCGAAGACGACCGCGATCGTCGGGATCCCGGCCGCCGACAGCCTCGTCAGATCCCGGAACAGCGCCCCGCCGGGGATGAAGATCTCCTTCTGGGACGGCAGATCCGCCCCGCCGGACTCGACGAGCGAGATGCAGGGCAGCCGGTTGGCGTACGCGATCTCGTTGGCGCGCAGGGCCTTCTTCAGCGTCCAGGGGTTGGACGCCCCACCGCGCACGGTCGGGTCGTTGGCCGTGATCAGGCACTCGACGCCCTCGACCACGCCGATGCCGGTGACCATCGACGCGCCGACGGGATAGTCGCTGCCCCACGCGGCGAGCGGGGACAGTTCCAGGAAGGGCGTGTCGGGGTCGAGCAGCAGCTCGATGCGTTCGCGTGCGAGCAGCTTTCCGCGGGCCCGGTGCCGGGCGACGTACTTCTCGCCGCCGCCCGTGAGCACCTTCGCGTGCTCGGTCTCCAGCTCGGTGAGCCGGCCGAGCATGGCCTCGCGGCGGGCTGCGTACTCGGGGCCCGTGGGGTCGACGGCCGAGGCGAGCACGGTCACAGCAGTACCTCCGGGATGTCGACGTAGCGCGAGCGCAGCCACTCGCCGAGCGCCTTGGCCTGCGGATCGAAGCGGGCCTGCGCGGCGACGCCTTCGCCGAGGATCCCCTCGACGGTGAAGTTCAGGGCGCGCAGATTCGGCAGGACATGGCGCACGACGGTCAGCTCGGCGGTCTCCGGGAGCAGCGCGCGGAAGCGGTTCACGGTCAGCTCGTGGGCGAGCCAGCGCCAGGCGTCGTCGGAGCGCGCCCACACACCGACGTTGGCGTCGCCTCCCTTGTCGCCGCTGCGGGCGCCGGCGATCAGCCCGAGGGGCGCGGCGCGGCGCGGCCCGGCGGGCAGTTCCGCGGGCAAGCCGCCCTCGTCCGGGACCGGTTCGACGTCCTTCGTGCGTACGGGAGTCGGCATCGTGATCCGGCGCCCCTCGGGCAGTACGGCCGTGTGCGTCACCTCGGCCGCGTCGATGTACTCGGCCTCGAAGACCCCGTAGGGCGCGCCCTTGCCGGGCGGGGCGGTCACATGGAAGCCCGGGTAGCTGCCGAGCGCCAGCTCGATCGCCGCGCCGCTGACCGCACGCCCCACCTTGTCGGGGTCGCTGTCGCGCACGACGAGGCGCAGATAGGCGCTGGCGCGTTCCTCCGTGTCGCCGTCGGGCCGCTCGGTGCGGGCCAGCTCCCAGCGGACCTCGGCCGGGCGGTGCTTGCCGAGGGCGTCGTCGAGCTGTTCGCGCACCAGGCGGGCCTTGGCCTCGATGTCGAGCCCGGTGAGCACGAACACGACCTCGTTGCGCCAGCCGCCGATGCGGTTGAGGCCGACCTTGAGGGTGGGCGGCGGGGCTTCGCCGCGTACGCCGGAGATCCGCACCCGGTCCTCGCCGTCCTGCGCCAGCCGTACGGTGTCCAGGCGCGCGGTGACGTCCGGTCCGGCATAGCGCGCGCCTCCGGTCTCGTACAGCAGCTGCGCGGTGACCGTGCCGACGTCGACGAGGCCGCCGGTGCCATCGTGCTTGGTGATGACGCTGGTGCCGTCGGCGTGGATCTCGGCGAGGGGGAAGCCGGGGCGGCGTACGTCGTGGCCGCTGAAGAAGGAGTAGTTGCCGCCGGTGGCCTGGGTGCCGCATTCGAGTACGTGCCCGGCGACGACCGCGCCCGCGAGCGCGTCGTAGTCCTCGGGCCCCCAGCCGAAGTGCGCGGAGGCGGGCCCGGTGACGAGCGCGGCGTCGGTGACCCGGCCGGTGACGACGACGTCGGCCCCGGCGCGCAGGCACTCGGCGATTCCGGCGCCGCCGAGGTAGGCGTTGGCGCTGAGGGCGCCGGGGAAGCGGTCGGCGAGGTCGTCGCCCTCGACGTGGGCGACCTTGACCGGGACGCCGACACGGTCGGCGAGTTCGCGTACGGCGTCGGCGAGTCCGGCCGGGTTGAGCCCGCCCGCGTTGGCGACGATCTTCACTCCGCGGTCCTGGGCGAGGCCGAGGCTTTCCTCCAGTTGCCGCAGGAAGGTCTTGGCGTAGCCGAGGCGGGGGTCTTTCAGCCGGTCGCGGCCGAGGATGAGCATGGTGAGCTCGGCGAGATAGTCGCCGGTCAGGATGTCGAGGGGCCCACCGGTGAGCATTTCCTTCACGGCGTCGAACCGGTCGCCGTAGAAGCCGGAGGCGTTTGCGATGCGCAGCACGCTTTACGCCTCCTTCCGCTCGCGCCCCGGTCCCGCCGGACCGGCGAAGGCCTGCGCGATGTCGAGCCACCGGTCGGCGTCGGCGCCCTCGGCGCGTACGGCGAGGTCGGCGCGGTGCGCGCGCTGGGTCACCAGAAGGCAGAAGTCGAGCGCGGGCCCGCTGACACGCTGGGCGGCGTCCTCGGGTCCGTACACCCACAGCTCCCCGTCCGGCGCGGTCAGCTCGACGCGGAACGGCTCGGCGGGCGGGGTGAGGCCGCGTACCCCGAAGGCGTAGTCGCGTGCCCTGACCCCGATGTACGCGACATGCCGCAGGCGGGGGGTCGGTTCGCGTACGGCTCCGAGCGCGTCGGCGATGTCCTGGCCGTGCGACCAGGTCTCCATCAGGCGTCCGGTCGCCATCGACGCGACGCTCATCGGCGGCCCGTACCAGGGGAAACGCGCTCCGGCGGGTGCCGCGCGCAGGGCCTGCTGGAGCTGCTCGCGTCCGGCGCGCCAGCGGGCCAGCAGCTCGGCGGGCGGCAGCGCGGCGCCCTCCTCGGCGCCCTCGTCGACGAAGTCGTCGGGCGCTTTCAGGGCCTTCTCGACCTGTGCGCCGAAGGCCTCGCGGTCGGTGACCGCGAGCAGCGCGGCCGCGTCGGTCCAGGCGAGATGGGCGATCTGGTGGGCGACGGTCCAGCGGGGCGCGGGGGTGGGGCGCGCCCATTGCTCGTCGGTCAACTCCCCCACCAGCTGGTCGAGTTGATCGCTCTCGCTGCGCAGATCGTCGAGTACGACGGCCGGGTCGGACACGGTGCGCTCCCTCGGGACACGACGTTGTGTGCCCCGGAGCATGGCAGCGCGAGTGAAAACAAGCAAGCATGCTTGCTTTACTTCTTGAGGTCTCCCGGTGTCTTTCCGGCCACCTGAGTGCGCACCGCGCCCATGCTCGCCGCGATGACCAGCGCTATCGCCAACGCATCGACCGCGGAAAGGGCTTGATGCAGTACGAAGAACCCGGCCGTCGCCGCGATCGCCGGCTCCAAGCTCATCAGCACCGCGAAAGTCGGCGCGGGCAGCCGGCGCAGCGCGAGCAGCTCAAGGGTGTACGGGAGGACGGAGGACATCAGCGCGACGGCGAGCCCCAGCCCGAGCGTGGAAGGCACGATCAGCTTGGACCCGGACTCCGCGAGCCCCAGCGGCAGGCTCAGCACAGCCCCGACCGCCATCGCCAGCGCAAGCCCGTCCGCCTGCGGGAAGCGCCGCCCGGTACGAGCGCTGAAGACGATGTACGCCGCCCACATCGCGCCCGCCGAGAGCGCGAAGGCCGCGCCCACGGGGTCGAGCCGGTCGAAACCGCCCCCGCTGAGCAGGAGCACACCGCCGAGCGCGAGGCCCGCCCAGACGAGATTGACCAGCCGCCTCGACACGATCACCGAAAGCACGAGCGGGCCCAGCACCTCGAAGGTGACGGCCGCACCGAGCGGGATGCGGTCGGCGGCCTGATAGAAGAGCACGTTCATGGCGGCCATGACGGCACCGAAGGCGACGACGGTGCGCCAGTCGGCGCGCGAGTGCCCGCGCAGCCTGGGCCGGCAGACCACCAGCAGCACGAGGGCGGCGAGTACGAGCCGCAGCGTCACGACACCCAGGGCACCGGCGCGCGGCATCAGCAGCACGGCAATGGCGGCACCGAACTGCACGGACAGGGCGCCCGCGACGACGAGCGCCACGGGCGCAAGGGCGCTGCGGGAGCCGGCTGCGGGAGCGCCCGCCTCCAGTGCGGCAGCGGCCTCCGGCTCATTGGCGACGACCACGGCACGGGTCTCGTCCACCGCACACCTCCCAGGCTGAAATCCGACCTTCTCCAAGCTACGGGTTCGGCGCGCGAAGGGTGAAATGCTTACTGGGCTGCGGTTATGCTCCGAACGCATGAGCATCGAGCTGCGCCATCTCCGCTGCTTTCTCGCCATCGCCGAGGAATCCAGCGTGACCAGGGCGGCAGCCAGGCTGCACCTGACACAGCCGGCCGTCTCCCGCACGCTCGCGGCGCTGGAAAAACACCTCGGCACCCGGCTGGTGGACCGCTCCACCCACCATCTCGCCCTGACCGCGCAGGGCCACGTCTTCCGCGACAAGGCCGCGGCCGCGGTCGCCGCCTTCGACGAGGCCCTCGACCCGGCCCGCCTGCGCCACTGGCCCCTGCGGCTGGGCTACGCCTGGTCCGCGCTCGGCCCGTACACCACTCCCCTGCTGCGCCGCTGGGAACAGGAGCACCCCGACACCCCCCTCGAACTCCTCCGCATCGACGACCGCACTGCGGGCCTGACCCGCGGCGAGGTCGACGCGGCGGTCCTGCGCGGCCCGGTGGACACCCCCGGCCTGGTCACCGAGCTGCTCTTCACGGAACCCCGTATCGCGGCGGTCACCTCGGACGGCCCCCTGGCCGCCCGCGCCACCCTGACGCTGGCGGACCTGACGGCGGGCCCGGTCATCCTGAACACGGTCTCGGGCCTGACCACCCTGGACCTCTGGCCCCCGTCGGCCCGCCCCGCGACGACGCTCACGGTCGGCAACACGGACGACTGGCTGACGGCCATCGCGGCGGGCCGGGGCACGGGAGTCTCGGTGTCCTCCACCGCCGCGATGCACCCGCACCCGGGAGTCGCCTACCGCCCCCTGCCGGACGCGCCACCGGCGCAGGTGGTGCTGGCCTGGCGGGCGGGGGCGGGGCACCCGGGGATCGGGCAACTGGGGGCGCTGGCGCGGGAGGTGACCGCGCACCAGTGAGGCGGCCACCACGTGGGTGACGCGGTCCCGGTTTCCCGTTCCCTCAACTGTGATCCCTTGACCCTTGGGTCTCCACCTCGGGAGCATCGAGCAGGACATGCGGCACTGTCAGCAGGGAAGAGGGGAACCCGGACGATGAAGGTCTCCAAGCTGATCAGCACGTGCGAACTCAAGGACTGTCCGACGTTGTACGCCACCGACCGGGACACGCTGCTGGTACAAGGGGAAACGCCCGCCGACCACGGGCTGCGCATTCCCGCGCATGAGACCCTCGTCGAGATTCCGATGGAACTGATTCGGAAGGCGATTCGTGAGCAGCTCATCTAAGACGTTCGCGGAACTGTTCGACAACTTCGAGCGGGAAGCGTTCCGACTGGAGACTCTGGATGACTACGGCAAGTCCGGAAACGTCGTCGCCTACCAGTCATTCCTGGCAGGTGAGCCGCAACCCGAGGCCTACAACGCGGAATGGGTGGCCGAGCTCCAGTCGCACGTAAGCAAGGGTAAGCGCGTGTATCGCGTGCATGTCCTGTCCCGCCCGCTGACTCCCTATCTTCGCTTTGAGCTCGGCTGGGGCTACCGGAAGAACATGAGCGGAGGCGAGGAGTTCTTCATCCTCGACACTACCGAGCAGTCGAACCCTCTTGACGGTGTCCCCGACTTCTGGCTCTTCGATTCGACGGACACAGCGATACTGGGATATGACGAAGCCGGGGCGTTCCTCGGCGCAGAAGTCCTCGACACAGGGCGGGCACGCGAGTTCGCCGAGTACCGAGAGACGGCGCTGGCTCATTCGGAGCCATTCACTGACTGGTGGGCCAAGTACGGGGAGTGAATAGAGCGCAGCTTGGAGCCGCCCTGCGGGCACTGCGAGAGGCATCCGGAAAGGAGGCCAAAGCAGTCGCCCGCAGCGCGCTCATGTCTCCGTCCAAGCTGTCCAAGATTGAGAACGCAAAACTGTAGCCGAGCACAACCGATGTGGAACGTGTCCTGACTGCCATTGGCGTGTCGGACGAGATAAAGACGGAGTACACCGAAGCAGCACGCTCTGCGGCCACCGAGACGACAGCGTGGCGGCTGTTGAAGCGAGCCGGGATTCACAAGGGCCAGCAAGCCGCAAAGGCTCTTGAGGCCCAGATGTCGCTGTTGCGGCTGTTCCAACCGGCGCTGGTTCCAGGGCTCCTGCAGACGCCGGAGTACATCAGGGCGGTTCTGCAACGGCACGATCTGAGCGAGGAATCCCTGACCCGCACTCTCGGCGGAAGACTTGAACGACAGGCAGTTCTTTACGACAACACAAAGACTCTTCAGTTCATTGTCACAGAACCTGTTCTCCGCTGGCGGATTGTCTCAGCGCAGATGATGGCCGCACAGCTGGACCGGATCGTATCCGTCTCCAGGCTCCCGCATGTGGACATCCGCGTAGTTCCCCTGGGAGCGCGGCAGCGCGACATTGCCAATCACGCCTTTGTGATCCGGGATGACCGGATGGTCACCGTAGAGACCATTCACGCCGAGGTGGTCGTTACCGACCCGAGGGACGTGGCTCTCTACGTACAGAAATACAAGGGTTTCGAGCAGGTGGCACTGTCCGGCGATGGAATGCGGAGCATGGTCGAGGGCATCCGGGACGGATTCTTGCAGGAACAGGAAACAGACTAGAGCGGTGTCCGTACTGGCCCCACGATGGACCCATGCCGCGACAGATGCCCAACCAGCAGCCAATTCCTAAGGGTTGGCGCATCGACCCCATTCCAAGTCGCCCCGCCTACAAGGATGAAGACGGGAACGTCCGCATTCCCATCTGGCTGACGAAGAACGGCCGACATGCGGCGGACACGGAAATGGTCCTGCTCCCCTCGGAAGCCGAATTGCTGAACGAGCGGCTGACCGACGCCATCGGCGACCCGCCGTCGAACCTGCAGGCGCTGCACCGCGCCCACGTCATTGCCCAGGGCCACGGCGTCACGGTCATGTCCAAGTTCCCCCACTCCATCTGAGGCGGCCGCCCCTCACACCCCCATGACTTCCGCCCGACCAAGGGCGGGGGACGGCCATGCCCTGTGGCCGTCAGACGATCAGGAAGGCATACCCATGCAGAGCGGAACCGATCTGTACGCACTCCCCATCGACCGCGCCGCGTTCGCCAAGGCCTGCGGCGGCAACACCCACCCCGACGGCGAGTCCTGCGTGACTCTCGCCCGCATCGGCGAGGACGCCTGGGCCCTGGGTGACAGCAAGCAACCGGGCCTTCAGCCGCTCCGGTTCACCACAGCCGAGCTGGACGCCGCCGGGATCGACCCGGAGCGCTTCGGACTCTCGGCCTAGCGAGCGGCCCCGGCTCCCCTTTCCCCCGGGGGCCGGGGCCTCCAACCGCACCGAACGAGGTGACAGTTGCACATCCACGGCTACCTCTGGACCGGCCCGAAGCAACAGTTCGACCAGGAAGCCCTGCGCCGCCCTTCGCACCCCGATCCGCCCCCGCCCGGCAGCAAGCCGGAACTGATCCAGCGGTACCGCGAGGTCGTCGCCGACTTCCCCGTCTCCGACCTGCCACCCCTTGAGACGGCTCACTGGCTCATGAAGCCCGGGAGGCTGGTCCACGGCACGTGGGAGGAGCCGAAGACAGCAGCGGAATGGCTCGGTGAGCGGCTGACCGAGTACGCACCTCGCTTCGCTTCCGCATCGGACCGTGATGCCACACGAATGGCCATGTGGATCAACTCAGCCGCGAAACACCTTGGGTGGGGTGGCGACGTGTCCATGGGCTTCTACCTCGAACGGCCGTCGTTCCTGTCGCTGGCCTTGGTGACGTGCTCCCCCAACCGTGCGTCGCCTGATCTCGACTGCCCCATCCACTAGACGAGAAGGAGACTGACCGTGTCCCTGAGTGGATCTGACCCCGTCCTGTTGGACGGCCCAGAATGGAAGGCGTACTTCCGGAATTTCAAGCGCTCCGCGTTCCGGCTGGAGGTGCACCAGGTGTACACAATGCCCGCCGAGGCAGAGACCCTGCATAGCTTCCTTGCTGGTGAGTCCAGGCCTGACGGCTTCAATGCAGCATGGCACCAGACGATCCGGGGCCAAAGGTCGGCTGGCCGCACGATGACCCGGGCCAAGCTTGTCCGCAGGCCGTTGACGGACTACAGCCGCTATCTGTTCGGGTGGGCCATCCCGGGCAATGTCGAGGCTGGAGAGGACTACCGGATCGTGGACGTTACGGGACGTGATGTCGACCTGCCGACCCAGGACTTCTGGATGTTCGACGAAACGACCGTGGTGCACCTCAACTACCGGCCGGACGGGACGCAGATTAATCGGGAGCTCATCGCTTCCCCTGACATCAGCCGGTACCTCGCATGGCGTGACCAAGCCCTGGAGAGTTCAATCCCGTTCAGTGACTATCGAGCCTGAGCATCAAGCAGGAGAAGGAAGGGACTTGGCGGGGCCCTGAAGGGTCTCCGCCTGGCCTCCGGGCTGAGGGGTGAGCGCCTGGCTGTTCGCTGCAACATGAGTCAGACGAAGATCCGGCCTGGCTAGGTGATCGCCTCGCCCGAGTCGAGAACGGGCCTCGTTTCGCGTCCGAGACAGACCTTGACAGCAGCCGCCTGACCATCCTGCTCAACTCCGCTGCCGAGCACCTCGGTTGCGGCGGTGATCTCTCCCTCGGCTACTACCTCGAACACCCCGTCTTCCTGTCCCTGGCTCTGGTGACCTGCTCACCGAACCGCGCCGCGCCCGACCTCCGCTGCCCCGCCGGCTAGCTCCCTTGGGCCCTTGTTCACGCAGGCGGCCCAGCTCTACCCTCCGAGCAGCGCCCGGCACAGGAGGACCCCCGCGTGAACTTCGTCAGCCTTGTCACCCTTCTGCCCTTAGCCGTGATCTTGTCCTTGCCGGTGATCGCCCTCATCGTCCGCCGCGGAACCGCATCGCGAGGACGGGCCCGCAGGGAGATCGAGTTCAGGAATGCCCTGCCGGCCCGGTCGACGCCGGAGGGGGAAACGGACAGGCTCGCGCTGGGCGCCCTGGACCACCTCTGCAGCACGAGCGGGAGCGTTCCTGACGTGTTCGTCGACATGTCCGGCTACTTCCGGCAGATGGCCTGGAATCCCGCGGACGTGCATCACATCATGGGCAGGCTGGAGGACTTGGGGCTCGCCCGTCAGCAGGTGACCGACCACCATCCGTTCAGCCCCAGCCGCTACCGGGCCACCGCAGTGGGAGTCAGAGAGAACGTGGCGAACTACGGCCGCAGGCACGCGCCTTCCGGTGTCACCATCCATCAGACGTCGGGCTCCGGCGACAATCACGTCTCGGGGAATTTCAACAGCCCCGGTGCGACGTCCACCACCTATCAGTCCCACAGCGAGCAAGGCCGGGTCAGCTACCAGGAGTTGGCCCAGCAACTGAGGGAAGAGGCCGACCGCGCTCCGCAGGAGCAGGCCGATGTCGCCGCGAGTCACGCAGATGTCCTCGACGCGGCGCTGGCCGACCGCGACGAGCAGGCTCGCGATCAGGCGGTGGGACGGATCCAGCGGTTCCTGCGGACGGCCGGCAGCGGATTCGAGGCCACGCAGCGGTTGCTGAGCCTGATCAACTCCTAGCGCCTTCCATCCGGCTGAGGAACGTCCAGGGCCTCCCGATAGCGATCCGGCTCCTCAACCTTCGCCAGATGGGCGCTGTCCTCGAAGACCACCCACTCCGCGCCCGCCCGGCCCTCCGCGGACGACGATGAGGGGCGCTTTCCCGCCGGGCGCCGGGTGCGGGCCCACCATCTGGTCGCAGGTGAGGTACCCGCGGAACGGACCGTTCCCTCCGTCATCGGCATGGCACACCTCCCGCTGATCTCCCGCACGACACCCATTGGCCCTGCCTGGCCTGCCCAGCCACCCGGCGCTCCCGCGCCGCGCGCCGCGCCGCCGCGCCCGTGGTAGAGAGGGCTCATGAACCGCGACGAGCTGATTTGGTTCCTCCGCAGGTACAAGCTCGCCGTCCAGTCGACAGTGACCCCGGACGGCGCGCCCCAGGCCGCCGTCGTCGGGTTTGCGGTCAGTGACGACCTCGAGATCGTCTTCGACACCGTCGAGACGACGCGCAAGTGGCTCAACCTGCGCGCCGACCCCCGCATCGCGCTCGTGATCGGCTGGGACGACGCGATCACCGCGCAGATCGAGGGCGTCGCCGACTTCCCCACCGGTGCCGAGCTCGAACGCATTCAGGCGTGCTACTTCTCCGTGTATCCAGACGGCCGGGACCGGCTGTCCTGGCCCGGAATCACCCATGTGCGGGTACGGCCGACCTGGGTGCGGTACAGCGACTTCACCCAGGACCCGCCCCATATCGCCGAACTGCCCATGTCATAACCGGGCAACCGTCAGGGCGCCGCGGTGAGAGCGGGCTTGGCGGCGGCCCGCACGGGGCCCGGGCCGTCTTCGAGGACGAGGCCGGGCAGTCGCTGAGACCGCAGCGCATCTTGCCGGTAGCGGCACGGCTTGATTCTCGCGCGGCCGGGTTTTCACCCACTCGGGTGACTGCCCGGCCGCCCGGCTGCCCAAGCCGGCTGCGCGGCTTCTGCGGTCCGGCTCTCAGCGATGGGTCACGGGAGTCCTATGGCTTCGTCAGAGTTGACCTCGAAGTACTCGTTGACGGAGATGCCGACGGTCGCAGGATCGATGAGATTGCGCACATCGTCGACTGACGGTGCCTCCCACAGGCAGTGGGCCCGCGTCCCGTCCGCGGCGGGCAGTACCTGGTGGACCGTCAGGCCGGCCGGGAGATTTTCGGCCGTCTCCTTGGCAAGTGGGAAGAACTTCGCTGGATCTTTAACGGTGTGAGTCACTCCAATGAGCATGGCTCCTCATCTCTTCTCTGAACCTATGGGACAGGGCCGAAGGCCCATCGACGTCGGGGCTCTTCAGGCTTGGCAGAACCGGGCGACGCTGACCGACAGGCGCTGGGAAGCCCATGAAGAACTTGAAATCGCGATCGGACCTCGTCTTGAGGTCTACGTGTTTTCAGTTTCGGCCACATCACGCTGGGCCGCCTGTCACGCCGCTTGGCAGTTCCCCGCCGGCCGGGGCCGAGAGCCCGCTGACGGGCCGCCCCGTTCCCGCTGTCAGCGATTTTCCGTTACTTCGCGACGGATGGTGACGTTTACCCAGATGGGAACATACGTTCGAGAATAAGGTGTGGCCGACGACACCGCACGAGCTCATGTCTGGCCCCGGCATGAGCCGGGTGAGCAGGAGTGGAGGCTGGCATGGATCCGGGTCTCGCTCACCCGCAAGCAACAGCGATCTCTGTCCTTCACGATTACTGAGGCTTTCTTGGTGCGTCGCCGCCCAAACCCTCCGCCAGCACCTCCGCCAGGTGCCTCCCCCTCCGCCCCTCCAGTTGTTCCAGCTGCGTACGGCACGAGAAGCCGTCCGCCAGGATTTCTGTGGACTGTCCCACCGCCCGCACCGACGGGAGCAGTTGGTCCTCCGCGCAGGCGACCGATACCTCGTAGTGGCCCTTCTCGAAGCCGAAGTTGCCCGCGAGGCCGCAGCAGCCGCCGCTCAACTCGCCTTCCAGGCCGGCCCGTTCGCGCAGGCGGCGGTCCGCCTCGTCGCCCAGGACCGCGTGCTGGTGGCAGTGGGTCTGGCCGGCGACCGGGCGGTTCAGGCGGGGCGGCTCCCAGTCGGGGGCGCATTCCTCCAGGGCCTCGGCGAAAGTGCGGACCGAGGCCGCGAGGCGGGCCGCCCGCGGGTCGTCGGTCAGGAGTTCCGGCAGGTCCGTCTTGAGCGCCGCCGCGCAGCTCGGCTCCAGGACCACCACAGGGACGCCCAGGTCGAGCAGGGGCTCCACCGTGTCCAGGGTCCTGCGCATGACGGCCTTTGCCCGGTCGAGCTGGCCCGTCGAGACGTACGTCAGGCCGCAGCAGACCCGGCCCGGCGGAAGAGCGATGCCGATGCCCGCCGACTCCATGACCTTCACCGCCGCCCGGCCCACGGACGGCGAGAGGTGGTCGGTGAAGGTGTCGGGCCACAGCACCGCCGTGCGGCTGCGGGTGAGGACCTCCGTACGGGTGGCCAGGTGGTCCCGCAGCCAGCTGCGGAAGGTCTGTGGCGCCAGCAGCGGAAGGGCACGTTCGGGGGCGATGCCTCCGAGGCGCTTCGCGAGCGCCGCCAGCGGGCGCACCCGTGCCGCCGCGTTGACCAGCCGTGCGTACGGCGCGGCCGCCCGCAGCCACTGCGGCAGCCGGCCCATCGCGTAGTGCGAGGCGGGCCGCACCCGGTGCGCGTAGTGGTGGTGCAGGAATTCCGCCTTGTACGTGGCCATGTCGACGCCCACCGGACAGTCGCTGCGGCACCCCTTGCAGGACAGGCACAGATCGAGCGCGTCCCGCACCTCGTGCGAGCGCCAGCGGCCGTGGACCACCTCGCCCGCGAGCATCTCGTGCAGCAGCCGCGCCCGCCCCCGCGTGGAGTGCTGCTCCTCGCCCGTCGCACGGAAGGAGGGGCACATCACGTCCGGCCCCGAACTCGGCCCCGCCACCCGGCACTTGGCGACGCCCACGCACCGCCGTACCGCCGCCGAGAAGTCCCCGCCGTCCCCGCCGTCGTGCGGATAACCGAAGGCCACCTCGACGCGTTCGCGCGGCAGGACGGAGAAGCGGAGGTTCGCGTCCAGCCGCGAAGGCCTGGCCAGCATGCCCGGGTTCATGCCGCCCGCCGGGTCCCAGACGTCCTTGACCCGGCCGAAGAGGGCGACCAGTTCGTCGCCGTACATCTTCGGCAGCAGCTCCGCACGCGCCTGCCCGTCGCCGTGCTCGCCCGACAGCGACCCGCCGTGCGCGACGACCAGGTCCGCCACCTCCTGCGAGAAGCGCCGGAAGGCTCGCACACCGCCGTCGCTCATCAGGTCGAAGTCGATACGGACATGGATGCAGCCGTCACCGAAGTGCCCGTACGGCGTGCCGCGCAGACCGTGCGCCGCGAGCAGGGCGCGGAAGTCCAGCAGATACGCGCCGAGCCGCGCGGGCGGCACCGCGCAGTCCTCCCAGCCCGGCCACGCCTCGGCCCCGTCGGCGGTGCGGGTCGCCGTGCCCGCCGCGTCCTCGCGGACCCGCCACAGCGCCCGCATTCCGGCCGGGTCGTCCACCACCGTGCCGTCCAGCGCGTCGGCCGCCCGCACGATGTCCTCGGCGCGGGCCCGCGCCTCGGCCGCCGTGCCGCCGCCCGTCTCCACGAACAGCCAGGCCCCGCCGCGCGGCAGCCCCCGCTCGCCGCGCACCAGATCCTCGGCCATCCCCTCGACGGTCAGCGGCCGGTGCGTCAGCAGTCCGGCCGCCGCGTCCGCCGCCGCGCTCTCGTCCGGGTAGCCGAGCACGGCGAGCGCACGCGCGCGTGGCGCGTCGACGAGCCGTACGGATGCTTCCGTCAGCACCCCCAGCGTGCCCTCGCTGCCGCAGAACGACCGCGCCAGGTCGACGCCCTTCTCGGGCAGCAGCGCATCCAGCGCGTATCCGGAGATCCGGCGCGGCAGCCCTTCGGGGTACCCGGTCCGCAGGAGAGCGAGATTCCGGTCGATCAGCTCGCGCAACCCCGCCGGAGCGCCGGGAGCCGCGTGTCCGCCGGGAGCGCCTTCCCAGCCCTGGCCGAGACGCAGCTCGGCCCCGCCGTACGTCACGACCGACAGCGCGCGGACGTTGTCGGCGGTCGTGCCCCACGCCACCGAGTGCGCGCCGCAGGAGTTGTTGCCGATCATCCCGCCGAGCGTGCAGCGGCTGTGCGTGGAGGGATCGGGCCCGAAGGTGAGCCCGTCGGGCCGTACGGCATCGCGCAGCGTGTCCAGTACGACGCCGGGCTGCACCACCGCCGTGCGCGCCTCGGCGTCGACCTCGACCACGGCGTTCATGTGGCGGGTGAAGTCGAGGACGACGCCGATGCCGGTGGCCTGCCCGGCGATGGACGTACCGGCGCCGCGCGGCACCACCGGCACGCCGCGCGCACGGCACACCTCCAGGGCTGCGGCCACGTCCGCCGCGTCGCGCGGTGCGACGACGCCGACCGGCACCCGCCGGTAGTTGGAGGCGTCCATCGTCATCAGGGCCCTGGCCGCCGCGCTGAAGTCCACCTCGCCGCGCACTGCCCGCGTGAGCGCTCGCGCCAGTTCGCCCGTCTCGCGCCGGCTCCGCGCTGCCCCTCGCTGCTCAGCCATGTGTCTCAGGATGCCCCTGTCGCTCACATCACACCGGAACGAAACCTGCCGGTTGCGGGCACCGCGTACCGTCGCGGGAACGGAAAGCCCGCCCGGAACTGCCCAGACCGATCGCCAACTCTCCTATAGTGACCACCACTTGATCAGGGAACAAGCGGCTCCAGTTACGCCCTCGCCACCCCGGAAGGCAACACTCGATGACCGGCACCCCGCAGAACCGATGACCCCCGCCACGCGGTCGGTCCCCCCGGCGCAGCTCCAACCCCTGCGCGCCGGGAAGACCGTCAACGCCCTGAAGATCGTCGTCGTGGGCGGTTACGGGGTCGGCAAGACGACGATGGTCCGCTCCGTCAGCGAGATCCGTCCGCTGCACACGGAGGAGGTCATGGGCCTCGCCGGCACCCGCCCCGGCGGCCCCGGCCTCGACGACATCCGTCGCACCGGCCCCGCCCCCGACGACGCCCGCCGCGTCCGCGCCAAGGGCTCCACGACCGTCGCCTTCGACTTCGGCCGCATCACGATCGACGACCGCAGCATCCTGTACCTCTTCGGCGCGCCCGGCCAGGAACGCTTCGGCTTTCTGTGGGATCGCCTCTTCGAGGGAACGCTCGGCGCGGTCGTCCTCGTCGACACCCGCTCGCTGCCCGACGCCTGGTACGCGCTGGACCGCCTGGAGCAGCACGGCACGCCCTTCATCGTCGCCGTCAACGACTTCGGCGGGCCTCTGCACAGCGAGGAGCAGATCCGCGAGGCATTGGCGCTGGGGGCGGAGGTGCCGCTGGTGGAGTTCGACGCCCGCGACCACTCCTCCAGCAAGTTCGTCCTACTCGCGCTGGTCGAGCATCTGCACGAGCTGTCCGTACGGGAGCACGAGCTGTCCCCGGGGGAGAAAGACTGACGCGCAGGCCCCCGACGCGCAGGTCAGGCGCCCGGGAGCCCGTCTCAGCCGCCGGACCGCGTGTCCACCACGGCCCGGGACCGGTATACGCTCCGGAACGTGGCTGAGATCCAGATTCCCGCTGACATCAAGCCCGCCGACGGCCGTTTCGGCGCGGGCCCCTCCAAGGTGCGTACGGAGGCGCTGGACGCCCTGGCCGCCACCGGCACCTCTCTCCTCGGCACGTCCCACCGCCAGGCCCCGGTGAAGAACCTGGTCGGCGCGGTGCGCGACGGCGTACGCGACCTCTTCCGGCTCCCCGAGGGCTACGAGGTCATCCTGGGCAACGGCGGTTCGACCGCTTTCTGGGACATCGCGACGCACGGCCTGATCGAGAACAAGTCCCAGCACCTGTCCTTCGGCGAGTTCTCCTCCAAGTTCGCCAAGGCCGCGAAGCTCGCGCCGTGGCTGGCCGAGCCGACGGTCATCACCTCCGACCCGGGCACGCACCCGGACCCGGAGGCGGAGGCGGGCATCGACGTGTACGCCTTCACCCACAACGAGACCTCGACCGGCGTCGCGGCCCCCATCAAGCGCGTGCAGGGCGCCGACGAGGGCGCACTCGTCCTGGTCGACGCCACGTCCGGCGCGGGCGGCCTGCCCGTCGACATCGCCGAGACGGACGTCTACTACTTCGCCCCGCAGAAGTCCTTCGCCTCCGACGGCGGCCTGTGGATCGGCGTCTTCTCCCCGGCCGCGCTGGAGCGGGCCGCGCGCATCCACGGCTCGGGCCGCCATGTGCCGGAGTTCTTCAGCCTGCCGACGGCGATCGACAACTCCCTGAAGAACCAGACGTACAACACACCCGCTCTGGCGACTCTCTTCCTGCTCAACGAGCAGCTGAAGTGGCTGAACGGCCAGGGCGGCCTGGACTGGTCGGTCGGCCGCACGGCGACGAGCTCGCGGACGCTGTACGGATGGGCCGAGGCGTCCAAGTACGCGACCCCGTTCGTGGCCGACCCGGCGAAGCGCTCGCAGGTCATCGGCACGATCGACTTCACGGACGACATCGACGCTGCGGCCGTCGCGAAGGCGCTGCGCGCGAACGGCATCGTCGACACGGAGCCGTACCGCAAGCTGGGCCGCAACCAGCTGCGGGTGGCGATGTTCCCGGCGATCGACCCGGCGGACGTCGAGGCGCTGACGGCGTGCATCGACTACGTGATCGAGAAGCTGTAGCGCTGGAGCTGTAGCGCTACGGAGGTGTACGGGGCGGGCCCGGCGGCGTGACGCTGCCGGGCCCGTCCCTGTTTCCCGGCCTGCCTCCCTTCGTACCGGAGGGCGCTGTCTGCCGGATGGACCACCGCAGCGCGCGGGCTCGTCTTCCTCTCCTGATCCTGGTTCGTGTGCACCCGCCACCGTCACCACCGTCAGGAGCAATACCCGTGTCCCGTTTCCGCTTCCGTATCTGGCGACTCCCCGTCGCCGTCCTGCTGGCTGTCGGCTGCCTCGCCGGGCCGGTGTCCGCCCCCGCCGCGGCCGGGAATTCCGGCGCAGCCGGCCACGACGACGCACTGCGCGAACGCATCGAGGAACTGGTCCGCGCGCCCGGCGGCCCGCCCGGAGTCATCGCCGTACTGCAGCGCCGGGGCAAGACGGAGCTCTACCGGGCCGGGGTCTCCGAGCTCGGCACCCACCGGCGGCCGCAGCCGACCGACCACATGCGCATCGCCAGCACGGCGAAGGCCTTCAGTGGAGCCGTCGCCCTGCAACTGGTCGACCGCGGACGGCTCGGCCTCGACGACACGATCGGCGAGCGCCTGCCCGCGCTCCCCGAGGCCTGGCACGCGGTGACGCTCCGGCAGCTGCTCAACCACACCAGCGGCCTGCCGGACTACACGAGGGACGCGGACTTCCTCGCGATCCTCAACGCCGACCCGCGTCACCACTTCGACTCCCGCCGCCTCCTCGACTTCGTCGCCGACGAACCGCTGGCCTTTCCTCCCGGCTCCCAGTATCAGTACTCGAACTCGGACAACATCGCCGTGGCGCTCATGGCCGAGGCGGTGACCGGCCGCAGGTACGAGGAACTGCTGCGGCGGACCGTCTACCGCCCGCTCGGCCTGCGGAGCACCAGCCTCCCGCAGGGCTTCCTCATCCCCGAGCCTTATCTGCACGGCTACGAGGTCGACCCGCCGAACCCCCCGGAGGACGTCAGTACGGTACTCAGCGCGTCCGGCGTCTGGGCGTCCGGCGGCATCGTCTCCACCCCGAGGGACCTGACCAAGTTCATCCGCGCCTACGCGGGCGGCGACCTGATCTCGAAGCCGACACGCAACCAGCAGCGGCAATGGCGCGTCGGCGCCTCCGAACCGGCGGGCCCGGGCGTCAACGCCACCGGCCTGGCGATCTTCCGCTACACGACGCGGTGCGGTGTCGTGTACGGCCACACGGGCAACTTCCCCGGCTACACCCAGCTGATGGCGGCGACGCCGGACGGGGAGCGGTCGCTGACGTTCTCGATCACCACGCAGGTGAACAAGGACAACAAGCCGGAGCTGCTGGCGGAACTCCGGTCGGTCCAGGAGGACTTCATCTGCGCGCTGCTGCGTCGGTGACGCCTGCGGCGGGCTTGTTCCCCACCCCGCCCCTTCCCGAACTGGAGGCAAGCCCCCAGACCCCGGACGGGGCTTCGCCCCGGACCCCGTGCGGGGGCTCCGCCCCCGGTTACGGGAAAGGGCGGGGTGGGGAAAGAACCCCCCGAACGTGACGCGGCGCGCAGATCGTGCATTCATGGAGGTATGAGTACGAGCCCGGGGCTCATCCCCTTCGAAAAACAGTGGGCTGTTCTGCTCACCAGCTACAAACAGGACGGCACCCCCATCGGTACCCCCGTCAGCATCGTCGTCGACGGCGACCACGCCTACGTCCGCACCTATGCCACGTCCGGCAAGGCCAAGCGGATGCGGAACAACCCGGAGATCGAGCTCGCGCCCTGCACGGCGCGCGGCAAGCCGACCGGGCCGGCGATCAAGGCCAGGGTGCGGCTGCTCGACCCGGGCAGCGAGGAGAGCAAGCACGCGTCGAAGATGCTGCTGCACGAGCACCCGTTCATGCACGGAGCCCTGGTCCCGATCGCGCACAAGGTGATGCGGGACAAGACGCTGCACTACGAGGTGCGCGCGCTCTAAAGGTGCTCAGTGAGCGGGAGGACCGACGTGCGTCTGTCCCTCCCCTCGTCGTACGGGTTCAGGACAGGGATTCCCGCGGGACGCCGGCCGCCGGCGCGGCGCTGCGGGGGTCGGCAGGACGCGGGATGTAGACAGGCGAGTCAGACTGGTAGAAGAGGTCGATGTCGGCCTCCTCCCCGCCGACGATCAAGGTGTCCCAGGCGCCGCTCTCCTGAAGGACGCGGAGGGTGGCGGGCGCGATCGTGGCCAGGTGGGAGCGCAGTTCCTCGTCCGTGGGCATTCCGGGCACCCGGGACCCGAGACGCTCGCGGATCGCGAGCATGCGGTCCAGCAGCTCGTCGAGGTCGGGCCGCCGCGAGGCCGGGCCGGACCCGGCGGACCCGTGCCCCGATTCCGCGCTGCGGGCGATGATGTCCTTGATGGCGCGGGTGACGCCCTGTTCGTCGGTGGTCACCATGGCGTTCCAGGCCCGGCTCTTGTGCCGGTACTGCAGCATGGACATGGCCGCTTCGTGCCGGATGAAGTCGGCGTCGCGCAGCGGTTTTCCCCGCCAGGAGCGACTGAGCGTGCGGGCGAGGGAAGTGGCGGAGGCGAGGCCGCTGTTGAGGCCTCGACCGGGCCAGAAGTGGATGGCGTTGGCCGCGTCGCCCAGAAGGAGGCCGTATGTGCCCGGGCTCGTCGCGGTCGGGCGGCTGAGCTGAGCCGTGAACCTCGGACGCTGCACCATGTCCAGCCGGAACGACGTGATCGCGGACAGATCGTCCTCGGCCACGCCGAACAGGTTCAGGCCCTGCCGGATCTCCTTCCACAGCGGCGAGCTGCGCAGCAGGGCGGGCAGGAAGAGCGTCCCGTGCGTGGGGCAGCGGAACTCGTTGTCCTCTTCACGGCTCATCAGGCAGGGACGTGCGGCGATGCACTCCTCGAAGACCTGGCGAACCGGGTCGATGCCGATGACATTCTTGGCCTCCTCGCGGGTGAGGCGCATGTTCAAGAAGCCCTCGCCCCTCAGCGAGTTGAGCAGGAACCGGTTCTGCGACACGGTCAGCAGCACACTCATCGGGTCCGACAGCCTCGACTTGACCCGAAGCCCCAGCACGACATCCTGCAGGTGCTCTCCGTCGAGGGAGTAGATCGACGCGTCGGCCCCGCCGAAACGGTCGGCGAAGTGATCGCGGGTGCGGGAGCGCCCGCCTTCGCAGATCACCAGGATGTGTTCCTGGGAGAGGCGCTTCTGCTGCTCCTCCGGGTCGAAGCGCTTCGGTACGAGCCGGATCGCCGCCCTCTTGTTCGCCAGCTCCAGGAGCCGGTCCTCGATGTAGGCGATCCGGATGTTACGGGGAGGGCGGCCGTCGACGGAGTCCGGTCCGACGGGCCACATCTCCGAGTAGGCACCCTGGTCGAACAGTGCCGACTGCACCTCCCGGGACAGCGCGAGATACTGCCGGCTCTGGACGGTCACGACCTGCTGGCGGCGGACGTTGCCCTGGGCCTCGCTCTTCCAGACGACCCCGGAGTCGTTCCTGATCCATCGTCCGTCGTGGATGGTGATCGCCACCCGCCCGGGCAGCATCTCGTCCAGCGACAGCGCGAAGGCGAGACCCACCGGGCCACCGCCGGTGATCGTCACCCGCAGCATGCCGGGGTCCGCGACGCCGACCCGCGGGACGTCGAGTTGGGAGAGGTCCATGACCGTCTCCATGGCGTCCTGCGCTTCGTAGAGGAACGATTCCTCACCGATCCGGATGCAGTCGTTCGGGCGCAGCACATGCCGTGTGACGCGCTGGTCGTTGACGTACGTGCCGTTCCTGCTGTCGCGGTCGTAGAGGACGAAGCCGGCGTCCTCCGCGACGATCTCGGCGTGCAGACGGGAGGCGTTGGCGCTCACGATCACCACGCCGCTGTCGCTCTTGCGCCCGAAGGTGAGGGGGGCGCTGCCCAGAACCACGCTCTGCCCCGTGAAGGGACCCGTGCGCCCTACGATGACCGATGGCACTCCACACTCCTTGCGAACGATGCCCATATCCGGTAACTGGCCCGCCCCGGACGGCCAATGGGGCCCGGGTGCCGACGCGCACGACACCAACACATCATCGTGGGGGGTTGATTCAACCTTTCGCGACCATTCGTCCCGGACCGCGAAGAGCCTAAAGGGTCTGGTCATCGGCCGCCAGGCCGCCCTCGGGCGCGTACCACAAAGTCTACGGGTTAGGCTCCCCCCGGCACCGCGTCGAACCGAAAGCCCCAGTCCGTAAGCGGTGTTCGCAACGGCTCTCGAAGATTCTGCCTGGATGGTGAGAGCGAACCGCCCCGCCTCGCGGCGAGCCCCGGTCGGCCGCCGCATGAGCGATCCTGAAGAGCGACGCCCGCGCACCGCCGCCGAGCCGCTTCACAAGGAGAGGGAGAATCGCCCCGATGTACAACGAGGAATCCACGCCGGAGAAGTCGGACGAAAGACGGCTGGTCGCAGGCCGCTATCGCCTGCTGTCCCGTCTCGGCGAGGGCGGCATGGGAACCGTGTGGCGCGCTCGCGACGAGAAACTGCAGCGGGAAGTCGCTGTCAAGGAGGTGCGCGCCCCGGTCGGTCTGCGCGCCGCCGACATCACGCGGATGTACAGCCGAATGGAGCGGGAGGCGTGGGCGGCGGCACGGATAGCCGACCGCAACGTGGTGACCGTCCATGACGTGGCCATGGACGACGAGCGCCCCTGGATCGTGATGGAACTGATCCGTGGCCGGTCACTGGCCGATCTGCTGAACTCCGAGGGGCCGATCACCCCGCAGCGCGCCGCGCGCATCGGTGCCGAGGTGCTGACCGCGCTGCGCGCCGCCCATGCCGTCGGGGTCGAACACCGGGACGTGAAGCCGGCCAATGTGATGCTCGCCGACGACGGACGGGTGGTGCTCAGCGACTTCGGCATCGCGATGGTCGAAGGCACATCGGCGCTGACCATGACCGGCGAGCTCGTCGGCTCCCCCGAATACCTGCCGCCGGAGCGGGCGCTGGGCCGCGGCTCCGGCCCCGAGTCGGACCTGTGGTCCCTCGGTGTGATGCTGTACGCGGCCGTCGAGGGCACGTCCCCGTTCCGGCAGGACTCGGCGCTGAGCACCCTGCGCGCCGTCGTCGACGCAGAACTCCCTGCCCCGCGCCGGGCCGGGCCTCTCGCTCCCGTCATCGAAGGACTCCTGCGCAAGGAGCCCACCGAACGGACCCCCGCCGAGCAAGTCGCCGTGGCCCTGCGGAACATCGGCGAGGCAGTCACGTCGCCCGTCGACGACACCACCACGTCGGAGACCGCCGACGCGCCGACGATCGCCCCGGGCCCCGCGATACAGCCATCGCACCTCGACACGGCCTCGACGACAACCGTCGCAGCCCCGGACCCCTCGACCACCCCCGAGCCCGAGACGATCGACGTCGCGCCGCTCGAACCCACCACGACGGCAGCGCCCATCACACCGCCCGCCGCGTCCCCCGAGCCCCACACCACCCACGTCACGACGCCCACGCCCGTCGCTGCGCCCGCCGCGTCCCCCGAGCCCCGCACCACCCATGTCACGACGCCCGTGCCCGTCGCCGCGCCGGTGGCTCCCCATGTCGCAGGCACCGGCCACGCCACAACTCCCGCCACCATGCCCCCTCCTGTGCCCTCCGGCCCCCGGCGCAAGCGGCGCGCGCCCGTGGTGGTGGCAGGCGCGGCCGTGTGCGCACTGCTCGTGGCCGGGTTGGTTTACGCGCTGGTCAACCGCCACGAGGACACCGACAAGAACGCCGACCGGACTCCCGCCGGGGGTATCGCGTCGTCGCAGGGGGCCCAGAACCCGTCGCCCGCGGCGGCTGTACGGGTTTCGGTGACGGGCTCGAACACCACATATGCGGGCGCCTGCCCGCCGCCGGGCAATCAGGCGCCCACGTTCACGGCGACATTCACCGTGACGGAGCCGTCTCAGATCTCCTACCGCTGGGTGTCCAAGGACGGTTCAGTGGTCGATCCGCACTGGCGCATCCTGTCGATCGGACAGGCGGGAGTGGGTACGGGCCACGACACGGTGCGCCTGACGACGTGGTCGAAGGCCGGGACGCTGAACAGCGAGATCGGCGTGGAGATCCGCCGGCCCTTCAAGGCGACGTCCAACACGGTTCCCTTCTCGATCACGTGCGGTGGTTAAAGGGATCGCCGAGTTCGCCTCTACAAGTCCGACAAGGGCCCCCTAAGCCCGCCTAGTCCCGCCGCAGCAGCCGCTTGAACCCGAGAAAGAGCGCCGTGCCACCGGCGAGAGCGATCAGCCCGTACGTGAAGTTCCCGGTCCCGCCGCTGTCGCCCCCGTCGCCCGAACTCCCGCTCTCGGAGGGAGACTTGCCGCCCCCGTCCGGCGAGGACTCCTTCCCGAGGGCGACCCGCTGAACGTCGCTCTGCTCGCCCTCCGAGCCGAACATCAGCGCCTTGCCGTCGAGGGTGTACGTCACCGACTCGGCCTGCCCCTGGAGGGGCGCCTTCACGCGGTGGTCGGGGCCGAGGCGGCCGCCTTTCCACTCGTATCCGCGCGCGCTGAAGTAGGAGCGCAGCACCAGTTCCCTGCCGTCGGGCGAGAAGGCCCCGTCGGTCACCCAGGGCACCTCGCCGATCCGCCGGAAGGTGTTCGTGCCCGAGGAGGTGAGCTTGGCGGGCCCCTCGTACAGCCCGCCGCCGTCCTCGTTCTTCGACGCGATATAGACCCGCCCGGTCGTGGGATGCACCATCAGCGCCTCGGCGTTCCGCGCCCCGTCCTCGTACTTGACGGTGTACTGCGTCGCCCGCACGGTCATGTCCTTGAGGGCCTTCGGCTCGGGGAACGCGTAGATCCAGACGTGGTCCCAGCTGCCGTTGAGGTTGTCGCCGATGTCCCCGACGTAGACCTTCCCGTCCGGGCCGACCGAGACGGCCTCCATGTCACGGGGCTTCCCGACCCCGCTGAGGGTGATCGTCGCGACGGTCTCGCCGGTTCTGGAATCGACGGCGAAGACGCGCGGCTCGTCCTGGTCGTTGTGCGTCCAGTACACCCCGGGGTGCGCCCGGCTGGCCGCGAGCCCGCTGGACTCCGTGATGCGCGGGTCCTTGATCGTGAACCCGGAGTCGTCGTCGGCGGAGGCGGGGACGGCGGCGAGCACCAGGACCGCGAGGGACGCGGCAACGGCTCCGGCGGCCCCGGTGACGTACGGAAGCGAACGCATGCCCCCCAGCCTGCCACCTCGTCCCTGATGCCTCCGGACCGGCGGCCGTGGTCAGCCTCACATCGCAGGTGCGGGGCTTGATCGGACATGATGACCCCCATGCGTTTCATGTTCGTCGGCGACTCCATGACCATCGGACGCGCCGGCGACTACACGTGGCGCTACCGGATGTGGCAGCACCTTGCCACGACCTTCGAGGGCCCGTACGAGATCGTCGGACCCCGGACCGAGCTCTACGACACGGCGGCGAACGCACCGGTCTCCCACACCTACGCCGACCCGGCCTTCCCGGCCGAAGCCCGCCGCCATCTGTCCGGCTGGGGCGAGGGCTGGCTCCACATGGCCCCGGTGATCCGCGAGGCGGTCGCCACGCAGCGGGTGGACATCCTGCTGGTGTCGCTCGGCCTGATAGACCTCGGCTTCTACACGGACAGCACCCAAACCGCCCTGAACGCCCGCCGGTTCATGACCGAGGCCCGCGCGGCCAATCCCCGTGTACGGATGGTCCTGCTGCCGGTCATCCCCAACATACGGGCCCGCTCCGACGCCCCTTTCGCGGCGGAGTGCGACCGCTTCAACGAACTCCTGGCCAAGGCGGTCGCCGACCTCGACACGGCCTCCTCGCCGGTCCTGCTGGCGTCGCCGCCGCAGTCGTACGCCCTCGACACGGACACGTACGACGGGACGCACCCGGGCCCGACGGGCGAACACAAACTGGCGGCGGCGTTCGCGGACACGATGCACCAGGCGTGGGGGCTGGGCGGGCCGTACGGCGTCACGGCGGGGCCGTCAGAGCCGGGCGCCGCCCACCAGCACCCTCTCGTGTAGCAACTCCGGCACCGAACCGCAGCGCCGAGGTTCGGGCCCGCTGGGAAGTTCCGCCGGGTGATCGGGGTGGCGTCCCGCGCGCGGGACGCCACCCCATGCAGCCTGACGGCGGTCAGAACACGAACGGGCCCGGGGTCTGCGCGGACGTGGCGTTGCACGTCACCGTGATGCCGAAGACGACTACCGTCAGCGACTTCCCCTCCAGGCTGTCGCCCGCGGCGACTGTCCCGGTCAGCGGGCCGGTCGACACATCGCCCCCGGCAGGGATGGCCGGGTTGGAGTTGCCGGCGAACGTCGCCGTGCCGGAGCCGTTCTTGGTGAGGTTGAGGGTCGACTTTACCGAGTTCGCCGAGATGGCCAGGGGAGACTTGATGGCCGAGGTCGACACGCTGATGGTCGCGGCCGTGCCGTCCTGAGTGGCCGTGAGCGTCGCCGTGCCGGAGCCGAAGGAACCGCAGTCGAAGGAGAGGGTGGCCGTCTCCGGTGTCACGGCGGTGGCGATGGGTGCCATGACGAGCACGCCTGCGGCGACAGCTCCGCCCAGTAACGCGCCTGTGGTGAATGTGCCGTACTTCATGGGGATCCCGCCTTCGTGTGGGGGTTACGGGTTGGCGCCACCGGCCACCACGTCCGGTCCGCGGCTCGGCTCCTGACGGGCAGTCAGTGACACTGCCATTGCGGCATGGACACCTCAAAAGGGCAAGGAGGATTCCGCAAGCTTCGCCGCGCACCGGCCAGTTCCGGACTTCACATGCGCGGAGCCGATCCGCACCCCGCGCCCGCCAACTGCCCTTACAAGATTGCCCGCCGGGGCACCCACCCCCGGGTGCCCCGACGCGCCCTACGCCCGGGTGAGTCGGTTGGCCAGCGTCGACATCGTGTACGTGCCGATGCCCATGACCACCTCCAGCGCGTTCTGCTCGGTATAGCCGTGCGTGAAGAACGCCTTCAGCTCCTCGTCACCCACGCCGCCCGCCGTACGCAGCGCCTCCAGCGTGAACTGCCGCACCGCTTCGAGCCGTTCGTCGCCCACCGGCTTCCGCTCGCGCAGCGCGGCGATCAACTCCTCGTCCGCGCCCAGCGCCCGGAGCTTGCCGGTGTGCATCTCGACGCACACATGGCACTCGTTCCGCGTCGCGACCACCATGATGACCACCTCGCGGGCGACCGGATCCAGGGTCGCCTGCTCGAACATCGCGCTGAGCTTCAGGAAGCCGTCCAGCAACTGCGGCGAGGAGGCAAGCCGCGCGACGGCGGGTGGCAGGTGCCCCAGATGCTTGATCGTGGACTCCATGGCGCGACGCGACGCGGGCGGTGCCGATTCCAGGGTGTGTTCGGTGAACATGCGAGAGCCTCCTACAATCGACAACATGGTTGACGATAAGAAGGTAAACCAGGTTGTCGAATCACGCAACGGTCTTGGCGACACGCCTGGTTACGAGCTGCCCCTGCTCCTGTTCGCCGGTTTCCGCTCCCTCATCGACCGCCTCCACGCCGAACTGGCCCAGCAGGGCCACCCGGACGTCCGCCCCGCGTACGGCTTCGCGATGCAGGCGATCGGCGCGGGCGGCGCGACGGCCAGCGAGATCGGGCGGCGCCTCGGGGTCTCCAAACAGGCCGCGGGCAAAACGGTCGACCGCCTCGTCACCCTCGGCTACGCGGAACGCACGGACGACCCGTCCGACGCCCGCCGCAAGCTCGTCCGCCTCACCGCGCACGGCATCGACGCACTGACCCGCTCGGCGGTGATCTTCGACGAACTGCGGGCGGAGTGGGCGGGCGCGGTCGGCGCGGGGCGCGTGCGCGAGATCGAGGAGACGCTGCGTACGGTCGTCCCGGCGGACGCGTTCCGGCTGGACGCGGCGGGGTGGTTCGGCGGCGCGTGACGAGTTATCGCCACGGTGTGACGTGATCACCGTGCGTATCGTTGTACGAGGCGACTGCATGCAACTACGCAGCGGTGGGGAGGAGTGCCACGGTGAAAGTTCTTGACGACAGGATCACGATGGCCGACAACATCAACGAGCAGATCTTGGACGAGATGTTCGAGCAGATGTCAGTCCCCGAGGGCTACAAGGCCGAGATCGTCGAGGGGGCCATCTACATGTCGCCGCAACGGGACACTCACTGGGAGATCATCCTGGACATGATCGAACAGCTGCGGTCCAAGTACCCGAGGAAGCGCCTGAAGTCCGACGTCCGCATCGACTACCCCGGCTATCTCAACGGGTTCGCGACGGACGTGACCTTGCTGGCCGAGGGTGCGGTCAAGACCGTGTCGGGCAAGTGGCGATACGAGGATGTCCAGTTCGTGGCGGAGGTCATCTCCAAGAGCACCGGTGCCAACGACTACGGGCCGAAGCTGGCCGCGTACGCCACCGCCGAGGTCCCCGTCTATCTGATCGCCGACCCCTACCAAGGCAGGTGCCACGTCTATAGCCAGCCCAAGGGCGGCGAGTACGCAAGCGAGACAACCGTTGCCTTCGGCACGGACGTCGACCTCACCCACACCCCCCTCGGGCTCACCCTCTCCACCGACGAGTTCCCCCGCGACTGACCTCGCGCACTTGCCTGGAGCGCGCTCCAAGGCGTTGGCTGAAGAACCATGAAGTACACACAGCTCGGACGCACCGGACTCAAGGTCAGCCGACTCGTCCTCGGGACGATGAACTTCGGGCCGCAGACCGACGAGGCCGACAGTCACGTCATCATGGACGCCGCGCTCGGCGCGGGGATCAACTTTTTCGACACCGCCAATGTGTACGGCTGGGGCGAGAACAAGGGCCGCACCGAGGAGATCATCGGCTCCTGGTTCGCCAAGGGCGGCGACCGGCGCGACAAGGTGGTCCTCGCCACCAAGGTCTACGCGAACATGGCCGCCGACGGCGACGCCTGGCCCAACCACGACCGGCTCTCCGCGCTCAACATCCGCCGGGCCGTCGACGCCAGCCTCAAGCGGCTGCGTACGGACCACATCGACCTCTACCAGTTCCACCACATCGACCGCCGCACCCCGGTCGAGGAGATCTGGCAGGCCATCGACACCCTGATCGCGCAGGGCAAGATCCTCTACGCCGGCTCGTCCAACTTCCCCGGCTGGAAGATCGCCCAGACCAACGAGATCGCCCAGAAGCGCGGCTCGTACGGCCTCGTCAGCGAGCAGTGCCTCTACAACCTCGCCGAACGCCGCGCCGAGATGGAGGTCATCCCGGCCGCGCAGGAGTACGGACTCGGGGTCATCCCCTGGTCGCCGCTCCACGGCGGTCTGCTCGGCGGCGTGATCAAGAAGGAGAACGAGGGCAGGCGCCGGGCCTCGGGCCGCTCGGCCGAGGCGCTCACGAACACCGAGGTGCGGGCACAGGTCCAGGCGTACGAGGACCTGCTCGACAAGCACGGACTGGAGCCCGGCGAGGCCGCGCTGGCCTGGCTGCTCACCCGGCCGGGAATCACCGGTCCCATCGTCGGCCCGCGCACCGCGGACCAGCTGGCCTCAGCGCTGCGCGCCGTGGAGCTGGAGCTGAGCGAGGAGGTCCTGTCCGGGCTGAACGAGATCTTCCCCGGTCCGGGGCCGTCCCCGGAGGCCTTCGCCTGGTAGGGAGCGACGGGGCAGGGCAGCAGTGACGCGGCCGTGGGGTGGTCAGGCTACTGGCCGACCACGGCCGCCACGGCGATGATCGCGAACATCAGCACGAGCACGCCGGCCATGATCTGGTTTCTGGTCTTGGGGTTCACCCTTCGAGACTAACCGGCCCGCCCGAGCGGCCAGGCACCGACCGTCTCGTACCGCGGCTGCTCGCCGCGCACCCCGCTCACCGGAAGATTGCTGCGCACGAGCGCGAGCTCGCCGACCTCCCAGGGCGTGCCCTCGAAGGCCTCCAGCTCCTCGACGAACGGGCGCAGATCCGCGTCGTCTCGGCTGCGGGCGATCGTGAGATGAGCCTGGTAGCGGCGGTGCTCGTCCATGCCGATCCCGGCCCGCCGTGCGGCAGCGTCCGCGCGCTCGGCGAGCAGCCGCATCTCCTCCAGACCGCCCGCCGCACCCGCCCACAGCGCCCGGTGCCCGAAGCGCCCACCGCGGTGCAGCCGCAGCGGGAAGCCGGCGGTCCGATGCGCGGCCCGCCCGAGCCGCTCATGCAGTTCGGGCAGCAGGGCGTCGTCGACCTCCCCCATGAAGGCCAGCGTGAAATGCCAGCCGGGCCGACCGGTCCAGCGCAGGGCGTCCGCGCCGGGGAGGGTTCTCAACCGGTCGACTTCCAGGGCGAGTTCGTCGACGGCGGGGGTGGGCGGGAGTACGGCGGCGAAGAGTCTCATGATCCGAGTCTGACGCACGGGGGGCCGCCTGCGGCGGGGCTTGTCCCCACCCCGCCCCTTCCCGAACTGGGGGCAAGCCCCCAGACCCCCACGCGCTTCGCACGTGTCCTCAAACGCCGGACGGGCTGAATGTGCGGCTCGGCGCACACCCAGCCCCTCCGGCGTTTGAGGAGCGGGGTCCGGGGCGGAGCCCCGGTTAAGGGAACGGGCGGGGTGGGGAACAGGCCCGCCGCAGGCGACCCGCGCCCGCACCCCGCGACCCCCTACGCCGCCACCAACTCCTCCCGCCGCACGAACTCCACATGCCTCCGCCCCCGCCTCAGATCTATTTTCAGGCGCAGCCCGCCCACCCGGGCGAGCATCACGCCGACTCCTGTCGCCGCCACCAGCGCCACCGCACCGCCCGCCGCGAAGCCGATTCGCGGTCCGTACGTGTCGGTGATCCAGCCGACCAGGGGCGCGCCCAGCGGCGTACCGCCCACGAAGACCATCATGAACAGGCTCATCACCCGGCCCCGCATGGCCGGTTCCGTCGCCATCTGGATGCTGGCGTTGGCCGTGACATTGACGGTCAGGCCGAACATCCCGATCGGCACCAGCAGCACCGCGAAGATCCAGAACTGCGGCGCGAACGCGGTGACGATCTCCAGGACGCCGAAGAGCATCGCCGCGGCCACCAGCACCCGCAGTCGCGAGGTCCCGCGCCGGGCCGCGAGCAGTGCTCCCGCCAGGGAGCCGGCTGCCATCAGGGTGTTGAGCAGTCCGTACGTACTGGCACCGGAGTGGTAGACGTTGTTGACGAAGGCCGAGAGCCAGATGGGGAAGTTGAAGCCGAAGGTGCCGATGAAGCCGACGAGCACGATCGGCCAGATCAGCTCGGGCCGCCCCGCGACGTACTTCAGCCCCTCCCGCAACTGCCCCTTGCCGCGCGGCGCGCGTTCGATCTTGTGGAGCTCGCCGGTGCGCATCAGCAGCAGGCCGGCGAGGGGCGCGATGAAGGACAGGCCGTTCAGCAGGAAGGCGTAACCACTCCCGACGGCCGTGATCAGTACACCGGCGACGGCCGGGCCGACCAGCCGCGCGGACTGGAAGTTGGCGGAGTTGAGGCTGACCGCGTTGGACAGCTGCTCCGGGCCGACCATCTCGGCGACGAAGGACTGGCGTGCCGGATTGTCGACGACCGTGACAAGGCCGAGAAGGAAGGCAGTGAGGTAGACGTGCCAGACCTGGACATGGCCGCTGAGCGTGAGTGCGGCGAGCGCCAGGCCGGTCAGGGCCATCGCCGACTGGGTGGCGACCAGCAGCTGCCGCTTCGGCAGCCGGTCGGCGAGCACCCCGCCGTACAGCCCGAACAGAAGCATGGGCAGGAACTGCAGCGCGACGGTGATGCCGACGGCGGACGCGGAGCCGGTCAGGCTGAGGACCAGCCAGTCCTGGGCGATGCGCTGCATCCAGGTGCCGGTGTTGGAGACGACTTGCCCGGTGGCGAAGAGCCGGTAGTTACGGATCTTCAGCGAGCTGAACATGGTTGTAGGGGAGGGTGCGGGTGCGGAGTGTGCTCCGGGTCCCGGACTCAAAAGTGTTCGCCTCCTTGGCTGTGCGGATCAGAGGTGCGCGAGCTTCTCCAGTACGGGGGCGGCGGCACGCAGCTTCGCCCAGTCGTCCTCGTCCAGACCCTCGGCGAGGGAGGCCAGCCAGGCGTTCCGCTTGCGGCGGCTCTCTTCGAGCATGGCCTCGGCCTGCTCGGTCTGGCTGACGACCTTCTGCCGGCGGTCATCGGGGTGCGGCTCGAGCCGGACGAGCCCCTTGGCCTCGAGCAGCGCCACGATCCGGGTCATGGACGGTGGCTGGACATGCTCCTTGCGGGCCAGCTCACCGGGGGTGGCGTGGCCGCAACGGGCGAGGGTGCCGAGCACAGACATCTCGGTCGGGCTCAGCGATTCGTCGACGCGCTGATGCTTCAGGCGCCTGCCCAGCCGCATGACGGCCGAGCGCAGGGAGTTCACGGCGGCGACGTCGATGTCATCACCATGGGACAGGTCAGGCATGTTCGTTAGCATAACTCATTACCCAGCCTAAAGACCAGTGGGGGTTACTGCCACGCCGGATTCACCACTCATATGAGTGAGACGTATCCGGAAAGTGACGCGGCTGCGGCGGCGGTCCGGCGACTCTGACTGCCATGGAATCGACTGTGCTCAGCCTCCGCATAGACGATGAGCTCCTCGACCGGCTCAGGCACCATGCCGCAAGACGCGGAATGAGCGTCCAGGACTATGTGGTCCGGACGCTCATGCGCGACGACTTCGACGAACGCTTCAAGGCTGCCGTCGTCGAGACAGAGAAGTTCTACGGGCTTACGTGAAGCGGCGCAGGTCAAGAGGCGAAGAGGCTTACGTAAGACCCAGCGCCGGCATCGCGTAGTAGAAGACGAACACCGCCGACACCACGTACATCGCGACGGGCACCTCGCGGCCCCGCCCGGCGGCGAGCCTCAGCACGCTGAAGGCGATGAAGCCGATGCCGATGCCATTGGTGATGGAGTACGTGAACGGCATCATCACCATCGCCAGGAAGGCCGGGACGGCGACGGTGTAGTCGTTCCAGTCGATGTCGCGGACCGAGCCCGCCAGGATCAGGAAGCCGACCGCCAGCAGCGCGGGCGTCGCCGCCTGGGAGGGGACCATCGTGGCGAGCGGCGTGAGGAACAGCGCCACCCCGAACAGCGCACCCGTGACGACCGAGGCGAGTCCGGTACGGGCCCCCTCGCCGACGCCCGCCGTGGACTCCACGAAGCAGGTGTTGGCGGACGACGAGGATGCGCCACCGGCCGCCACCGCGATGCCGTCGACGATCAGGACCCGGTTGATGCCGGGGAGGTTGCCGTCCTTGTCCATCAGCTTGGCCTCGTCGCCGACGCCGAGGATGGTGCCCATCGCGTCGAAGAAGCAGGACAGCAGCACGGTGAAGACGAACAGCGCGCCCGTCAGAAAGCCGACCTTCTCGAAGCCGCCGAAGAGACTGACCTGGCCGACGAGCCCGAAGTCGGGGGACGCGACCGGATTTCCGGGCCACGTGGGCGTGGTCAGACCCCAGGACGGGACCGTGGCGACCGCGTTGACGACCATCGCGACGACCGTCATCACGACGATGGAGATCAGGATCGCGCCCGGCACCTTGCGGATGATCAGCGCGAGCGTGAGCAGCGCGCCGAGGGCGAAGACGAGGACCGGCCAGCCGTCCAGATGACCGCCGGTGCCCAGCTGGAGCGGGACGGTGGTCCTGGCGACGTCCGGGATACGGGAGACGAAGCCCGAGTCGACCAGGCCGATCAGCATGATGAACAGGCCGATGCCGATCGCGATGCCCTTGCGCAGACTGCGCGGCACGGCGTTCATCACGCGCTCGCGCAGACCGGTGGCCACCAGCAGCAGCACGACGAAACCGGCGAGGACGACCATGCCCATCGCGTCCGCCCAGGACATCCGGGGCGCGAGCTGGAGGGCGACGACGGTGTTCACGCCGAGTCCGGCCGCGAGCGCGATCGGGACATTGCCGATGACGCCCATGAGGAGCGTGGAGAAGGCCGCGGTCAGCACGGTGGCGGTGACGAGCTGGCCGCCGTCGAGCTGGTGCCCGTACATGTCCTTCGCGCTGCCGAGGATGATCGGGTTCAGCACGATGATGTAGGCCATCGCGAAGAACGTGGCGAATCCGCCGCGGATCTCGCGGGGGACCGTGGAGCCGCGCTCGGAGATCTTGAAGAAGCGGTCCAGGCCGCCGAGGGGCCCGGAGGGCACCGGGGCCGGGGCCGGGAGCGCGGAGTCGACCTTGGCGGTGGCCGTGGGGGGCATGCGAGACCTCGTCGATCATTTTTGGCCGGTTTTAGACGTTCCTACGAACAAAACCAGTCGGACGCAAACCGCTTCAGTATGAACGTATAAGGTGGATTGTGGTATCTCCGCGCGTAGACCCCTGAGGTCAGAGGGCCGTGGGGGCGTGAGGGGCCGGTACGGGGCAACCTAGACTGGCCGTATGGCGAAGTGGACCCCCAAGCACGAGGCACCCGAGCCCCTTGAGGGGCCCGTCGTCGCCACCATCACCGGCGGAACGATCCTCTGGTTCGTCCTCTTCCTCGTGCAGATCCCCTTCTACAACTGGTTCGCCGACCGTGACCTGATGTGGTGGGTGTGGACCTGCCTGGCCGGCGGCGGTCTCGGCCTGATCGGCATCTGGTACGTGCGCGGCCGGGACGCGGCGCTCAAGCGGGCGAAGGCGGAGTCCGCGGAGACCTCCCCGGACGATGCGGACGCCGCCGCCGCGAGCGACGAAAGCAAGTGACCCCTACGGCACCCGTACTGCCGAAGGACGATTCGCCTCCTACCCCGGTCTGATCTGCCGCGGACTCGGCGGGTGAACCGGCCCCTCCCGCCGTACCGTCGAAACCATGACGCAGCGGGCGAGGACCCACACGGACGGCCCCGAGCCGGGCGGCCCTGCCATCGACGCGGGAGCCGAGCTGGATCCCGTACACCCTCGAACGCCGCCGAAGTCCGCGCTTGCGCCACGGGCCGAGGGGCTGACTACGGCGGAGGTCGCCGAGCGGGTGGCGCGCGGCGAGGTCAACGACATACCCGTCCGCTCCTCGCGCTCCACCGTCGACATCGTCCGCGCCAACGTCTTCACCCGCTTCAACGCCATCATCGGCGTGCTGTGGGTGATCATGCTCTGCGTCGCGCCGTTCCAGGACAGCCTCTTCGGCTACGTGATCATCGCCAACACCGGTATCGGCATCATCCAGGAGCTGCGCGCCAAGAAGACCCTGGACTCCCTGGCGCTCATCGGCGAGGCGAGGCCGAAAGTACGGCGGGACGGCACCGCCGCGGAGATCTCCACCTCCGAGATCGTCCTCGGCGATCTCGTCGAACTCGGCCCCGGCGACAAGGTCGTCGTGGACGGCGAGCTGGCGGAGGCGGACAACCTGGAGATCGACGAGTCGCTGCTGACGGGTGAGGCCGACCCGGTGATCAAGCACCCCGGGGATACGGTGATGTCGGGGTCCTTCGTGGTCGCGGGCGGCGGCGCGTTCACGGCGACGAAGGTGGGGCGGGAGGCGTACGCGGCACAACTCGCGGAGGAGGCGTCCCGGTTCACGCTCGTCCACTCCGAACTGCGCAGCGGTATCAGCACGATCCTCAAGTACGTGACCTGGATGATGATCCCGACCGCGATCGGGCTCGTCATCAGCCAGCTGGTCGTCAAGGACAACAACTTCAAGGACTCGGTGGCCAGAACCGTCGGCGGCATCGTCCCGATGATCCCCGAGGGGCTGGTCCTGCTGACGTCCGTCGCCTTCGCGATCGGGGTCATCCGGCTCGGCCGCAAACAGTGCCTGGTGCAGGAACTCCCCGCGATCGAGGGCCTGGCGCGGGTCGACGTCGTCTGCCTCGACAAGACCGGCACGCTGACCGAAGGCGGCATGGACGTCACGGAGCTGCGGCCGCTGGGCGGTGCGGACGAGCCGTACGTACGCAAGGTGCTCGGCGCCCTCGGCGAGTCCGACCCGCGGCCCAACGCCTCCCTGAAGGCGATCATCGACACGTATCCGGACAGCGAGGACTGGCGGTGCACGGAGTCACTGCCGTTCTCGTCCGCGCGCAAATACAGCGGCGCCAGCTTCAGTGAAGGCAACGGCGAGAGCTCCACGTGGCTGCTCGGCGCGCCCGATGTGCTGCTGCCGCAGGACGACGCGGCTCTCGCGGAGATCGAGCAGCTCAACGAACAGGGCCTGCGGGTACTGCTGCTCGCCCGGGCCGCGGGCGAACTGTACGCCCCGTCCGTCGCCGCCGGGGCGCGGCCGACCGCGCTGGTCGTCCTGGAACAGCGACTGCGCCCGGACGCGGCCGACACACTGCGCTACTTCGACGAGCAGAAGGTCCACGCCAAGGTCATCTCCGGAGACAACGCGGTGTCCGTGGGCGCGGTGGCCGGGAAACTCGGCCTGCCCGGCGCCCAGAACACGGTCGACGCACGCCGACTGCCCGCCGAACAGGCCCCGATGGCCGAGTCCCTCGACGCCCACTCGGTCTTCGGCCGGGTCACCCCGCAGCAGAAGCGCGACATGGTCGGCGCACTGCAGTCACGCGGCCACACGGTCGCGATGACGGGCGACGGGGTGAACGATGTGCTCGCCCTGAAGGACGCGGACATCGGCGTCTCGATGGGCTCGGGCTCGGAGGCGACCAAGGCGGTGGCCCAGATCGTGCTCCTCAACAACAGCTTCGCGACGCTGCCGTCGGTGGTGGCGGAGGGGCGCCGGGTGATCGGCAACATCACACGGGTCGCCACGCTGTTCCTGACCAAGACGGTCTACTCCGTGCTGCTGGCCATCCTCGTGGTCTGCTCGCAGGTCGAATACCCCTTCCTGCCACGGCACTTGACGCTGCTGTCCACGCTGACGATCGGGGTACCGGCCTTCTTCCTGGCGCTGGCCCCGAACAAGGAACGCGCGAAGCCGGAGTTCGTACGCAGGGTGATGCGGTACGCGATCCCGGCGGGGGTGATCGCGGCGGCGACGACGTTCGCGACCTACCTGCTCGCGCGCTCCTACTACAGCGGCCCCGGCTCCCTCGACGCGGAAACGAGCGCGGCGACGCTGACCCTGTTCCTGGTCTCGATGTGGGTCCTGGCGATCATCGCCCGCCCGTACACGTGGTGGCGGGTGTGCCTGGTGGCGGCGATGGCGGCGTGCTTCCTGATCGTGCTGATCGTGCCGTGGCTCCAGGACTTCTTCGCGCTGAAGCTGGTGGGAGCGGTCCTGCCGTGGATCGCGGTGGGGATCGCGGCGGCGGGGGCGGTGCTGCTGGAGGTGTCCTGGCGGGTGGTGGCCCGGAGGTACGGGGCATAGCCGGTGCCCTCGGCGGGCGGTGTCTGCCGGACCGCTCCACCCGTCGAGGCCAATCCCATGAGGCGTGTGGCCCCGGACGCGTCGGCAGCTGCACCGCCGGCGCCCTGCGCCCGCTACGCGACCCGGCGTCTCACGGGGTCTGCTCGCCTCAAACGCCGGACGGGCTGAATGTGCGGCTCGGCCGCACACCCAGCCCCGCGCAACAGTCGACCGCCCGGCGGCATTCTGGGCGTCCCGGCGGTCCCGGCACAGCGCAAGGCTCGCCGTACCAGCCGCAAGTCCGTTGTGCGGTCCTATCGTTGGCTGATGCGCACACACCATATTGACCGCCCAGCCGATCTCGACGTCGTACGTGAGTCCTATGACCGGGTGGCCGACAACTACGCCCACATGGTGCTGACGACGGGATTCGGCGACATCCGTACCCACCCCTGGCTCAAGGCTTCAATCGACGCCTTCGCCGACACCGTGAGCGAACTCGGGCCTGTCCTGGACGTCGGCTGCGGACCCGGAACGGTGACCGCCTACCTGGCCGAACGCGGACTCGACGTGTCCGGGGTAGACCTCTCCCCTCGCATGATCGAGAACGCGCGCCGTCTTCATCCGCAATGCCGCTTCAGCGTCGCCTCTGCCACCGAACTCAATCTTGGTGAAGCATCCCTTGGCGGCGTGCTCGGGTGGTGGTCACTGTTCAACCTCCCCCGCGACGTCCTTCCTCAGGTCCTCGCCCTGTTCGCGCGTGCCCTGAAGCCCGGCGGACACTTCATCACCGCAACACACGTCGGCGACGAAGACGCGGTGCGCACCGAGGCATACGGAGGAGTACCCGTTCGTTGGACGACGCACAAATGGCGGCCGGAACAGCTCGTGGACCTGATCGAGCAGGCCGGGCTGCGCCCGGTCGCCGAACTCCGGCTCCCTGCGGATGAGCACAGCGGGCCGGGTCTGGTCGTCATGGCCAAACGCCCCGACTGAGGACCAGAAACCGGAGGCGACACAGGGCCCGAGCAGTCGAACCCGCGCGGCCCCGTGCCGCCCCAGACGTAGGGCTTGCCCCACTGTGCCTTGGCGGGCGACACCGTGCGTATCCCATCCGCACAGAGCCGCCCGGTGACCGATCCCGCCGCCCCCGGGACTTCTTCGCGCTGAAGCTGGTGGGAGCGGTCTTGCCATGGACCGCGGTGGGGATCACGGCGGCGGGGCGGTGCTGCCGGAGGTGTCCTGGCGGGTGATGGCCCGGAGGTACGGGGCGTAGCCGACTGCTCAGCCGTGCGGGGTCGCCAACGTTTCTTTGCCTGTACAGGCCCTGACTGTGTGTAAACCTCTGGCCTGTAGGGTCTTCCGGAGCAACTCGGTGGGGGGCGGGGTGCGTTGAGCCGAGCCTGAGAGTGCCCCCATGAGTCGCGCACATCGGACACATCGAAGACCATGGGGGACCCTTAATGAAATACACCGGCCTGAGGCGCAAGCTCAGCGCCATAGCCGCCGGCGCAACGTTCGCCCTGCTTCTCCCCGCCACCGCTGCGGACGCCGCTAACACCGCTGGCACACAGGTCTATTCGGGCAACGGCTGGAAGGCACTTCCCGGCATCCATTCCCTGTCGGGGGACGGCACCGGATACACGATCCAGTTCGCCAGTGCCGACGCCCGGACCAAGCTCGGCCCCGCCGCCAAACAGGCCGCGGCCCAGCTCACCTCGGTGACCGGCATCAAGTTCACCGTCTCGACGGCCCTCAAAGCCTCCCCCGAGAAGTGCGCGACACAGCCACGCCACGTCCTGACGCTGGGCACCAAGTACCGCCCGTTCGACGGCAAGCGGGGCATGTCCCGCGCGTGGCACTGCTACAACACCGGTGACCACAGCGTGTGGGGCGGATGGTCGTGGATCGACACGGAGTACTGGTCGAGGCCCGACTGGTTCAGCGGCAACAAGACCACCAACGCGGCCATCCTCAAGAACGCCATCAACCACGAGATCGGCCACATGGTCGGCCTGAACCACCCGAACAAAGACCTCAACCATGACGGCAAGACGGCCGACTTCGAGTGCCCGCTGACCCCGAAGAAGTACCGGCCGCTGATGTGCTCGCCCAACGGCGGCTACACCACGGCGGACGGCGGGGGCAAGTTCACGTCGCTCGAGACACCTGGCCTCAAGCAGCTCGCGGCCAACTGGACCCTGCCTGCCCCGGTTGCCCCGGGCGCCAAGACCCCCTTCGCCACGACGGCACCCGGCATCGACAGGGGCGCGCTCGGCGGAGCCGAGTCCTGAGGCGAAACAGAGGCAACACCTGAGCCAGCAACGCTCCTCACCTCGCGGGGTGCCGCGGGTACCACCTGCGGCACCCCGAAACGCTGGTGAGCCGGCAGCCATCCTCAGAGGCGGGTGGGTCGCGCGCGTGACGGACGTTCACGGGGGCTTGGCGTCGGCGGAATCCATTGCAATGCACGGCGGTCCCGCCAGAGCATTCCGGCGGGACCGCCACTACGTCACTCTTGCTCAGCCGGATGTGATCAGGCTGTCATCCGGGCGATCACATTCTCGAGTGCCTCGTCCAGAGAGGTCCGCGAGACGATCTCCCGCTGCTCTCTCTCGACCCGGCCGGTGGAGACTTCCGCGACTTGAATCTCGGCCTTGCCATTGCTCCACACAATGATCTCGCCGAGCATTTCCTCGGTCTCCAGGATCAACTGAACCGAGCTCGGGTCGAATTCCGCCGGAGACTGGACGAGTTCGCTTGCGATTCCGCTCTCACGAAGACGCGCTTCGGGCGGGGCATCGGCCCGCGGACGTGAACGCGGCTGGGGCCGGTGCGGTACGGCCTTGCCGCCCGTGCCGCACCGGCCCCTTTTGCTCCGCTGGTTACCCTTCTCGCGTTACATAAGGCGAGAGCAGCGCCTCGGCCCTGCGGTCGACCTCGTCCTCTGGGACGAGCGGCCGTAGTTCCGGGTCGAAGAACTCCAAGAGGACCCGGGACTCCGTCCAGGGGATCCCGACCGCCTCGTCGAGGATCCGCAGCAGGTGCAGTGGGGTCAGCCTGAATTCCTCATCGAGCCTGAGCGTCTCGATCATCGCGAGGAGCCCCGCACCTTCTGCCGCCATCCGCCTAATCGGCTGCCTTCTCCACTGTTGCTTCCGCTCTATCTTCCGAAGTGGACCTGGACGTTTGTGTAGTGTCCGTGCTCGCCTACGACCTTGATGTCGTAGATCCTGCCGAACCCGTACCTCTTCGAGTTCCTGCCGGTGAAGGTGCCGGCCGCGACCTCCTCCAGCGTCTTTCCCTCGCGCAGCAGATTGTTGAACTCGTCCAGGTTGCTGGGAATGCTGCGGTTCCAGAGCTTCCTGGGAGCACTCGCCGTAATTCGACTAGGTCAGCGTCGCAGGCACAAGTCCCGAGAAATTCCCTCGCGACATTCCTTCTACGGCTCGCGAAATATCTTCACGAGTCACGCGAGGTACGACAATCAGGTTGGCGGCGGCGAAATATCCGACTCCCGTCATTTCGTCGGCCACCTCCTGCTTCAGGCGAGCCGTGTCGTAGATGGTCAGCTCGTAGGCCGAGTCGTTCTGCACCACCCGTACTCCGACCAGGTAGCCTTTCGCTTCGGTTTCGGCCTCGTACCCCGAAAGATAGTCGGGGAATTGAAGTTCGTACATGCTATGCCGCTCCCTTGCTATTCCTTCGACTTTATTTTCGCGAGCTCTTCCGTGTATCGCTCTGGAGTTAGATTCGCTCCTGGGGCGGGAACAATTTCATAGTGCCGAGGGTCCTTCCCGCGCTGGATGACACGCAATGTGTCCGGGAAGGTAGATTCGTCAATCTGATGGGGAACGAATCCCTTTGACGAGACGCTCCCTGAGTTGTCGAACACAGAAACTCCGTGTGTTTCACGCACCAGCCCGGTCCCGGCATCGACCTTGTAGTCGTTGGGTCGTGGAGTGAAGTTTGGCGTCGCCCCGCTCGGAGCGCCGCGGAAACATGAGCCCGGCCTGGCATTGTGCACGAGGACCGGCGTCTGGCCTGCTCGGACGTAGTAGGTGTGGGTGTTACTGACGGTGAGGTTGTGGACGCGCTGCTTCTGAGCCCACGTGCGGGTGGCGACGACGGTGCGGAGCGTGCCGTCGGGGGTGCGCAGGTGGTCTCCCGCGCGGAGGTTCCCGGCGCGCACCCAGGCTCGCTGATCGGCGAGCCACATGGGGTGGTTGTCGGTCGCGGTGAGGGTGCTCGTGGCCTTGCCGCGGTCCCCGTCGGTGTCAAACCTTCAGGACGCCGTCGGCGGCAGCACCCTCGCCCGCCCCGCCACACCGGAGAACGCCGTCACCACCGTCGGGTACCCCAACGTCGGGCGTAACCCGCAGGACCGGCCCGTCCAGTGCACCAGCCGGACTCAGGTTCTGCCGGGCTACAACCAGATGCGGATCGACTGCGCCGGCATGTGGGACGGCGTGTCCGGCGGACCGTTCTTCTCCACCCTCGACCGTGCCAGGGGCACCGGCGAGATCATCGGCAACGTGGGCGGCTGGAACGGCGGCGGGCCGGGCGTGCCCACCACCCACCCCGCGTACAACCGCATCTCCTACAGCCCCGTGTACACCGACCGCTTCTTCCAGCTGTACGACGATGCCGACAACGGCCGTCACAGCGACTTCGGCTCCTACCTCCAGCCGGCGCTGCCCTTCGCGATGGGCGGCTGGGAGCAGTGGCAGAACGCCAGGCTGCTGGCCACGGGGGAGTTCACCGGCGAGGGAAGCGGCGACCTGATCGCGGTCTGGGCCGACGGCTCGGTGGATCTCTACCAGGGCAGCGGCACCGGGGATCCGCAGCGTCCGTTCTCCGCCACCGTCCGGCTCGCCGCCCCCGGAAGCGTGTGGAAGAACGCCCGCGCGATCGCCGGTGGAAAGTTCACCGGCAGCGGTACCGACGGGCTCATCGTGCGCTGGAGCGACGGTGAGCTGAGCGAGTACCGGCATGTCGACAGGACGGGCTTCCACGACGAGAAGGCCTTGGCCAAGCACAAGAACTGGCAGAACGCCAGGCTGATCAGCGTCGGCCGGCACACCCCCGGTGCGCTGCGGGACGACATGGTCGTCGTCTGGGCGAACGGCTCCGTCGGCATGTACGCGGATGTCGACACCAGAGCGGTGAGCAAGGGCACCTTCCTGGCGAAGCCCAACAAGACCTGGCCGTACGCCACACAGATCACCTCCGGTCAGTTCACCGGCAAGAACTCCGACGACCTGCTGGTCCGCTGGACGGACGGGGAAACCACCATCCACCCGGGTGTGGACTTCGCCGGCCTGCACGGCGAGATCAAGATCCGTCCGTCGAAGTCGCCCTGGTCCCGGGCAGACGTCGTGACCGCGGGAGCCTTCGGCCCCGACGCCGCGCGCAACGACGTCCTGGTCCGCTGGCGGGACGGGAGCGTCACCCTGCATCCGGGCGTCGACAAGGCGGGCTTGCACAAGGAGACAAAACTCGTGCGGTAACCGCGGTAACCCACCGGGTGTCAGCCCTCAGGGCATCGCCACCTCCGCCCATACGGTCTTGCCGATGGGCACGCGGGGTGTCGCACCCCAGCGACTGGCCAGCACGTCCACGAGGAGCAGGCCGCGGCCCGACTCGTCGTCGGGAGAAGGCTCGGGCGGACCGGTCGGGGGCCGGTCCGGGGAGGCGTCCGAGACCTCGATACGGATCAGGCACGGCCGCGTCTCGAAGCTCAGGCGGAGGTGGAACTCACGCCCGGGGACGCGGCCGTGGCGTACCGCGTTGGCGGCGAGCTCAGCGATCAGCAGGGCCACGGTGCCCGAGAGGTCCGACGTGGGCGGATGCCCCCACTGCTCCAGGCGCCGCACCGCCAGCCGTCTGGCGAGTTGGGCTCCCCGGGCCGACGAGGTGAACTGCGCGGCGAACGTGCGGTCTTCAACCCCGGCGTCGTGGGCCTCCTGTTCGAGCACCCCTACGGTCGATTCCGTCTCGCGCTCCGGGCCGTCGCCCGACATGGCCATGGTCTTCAGCACGTGCCGTCCATCCCAGTCCGTCGATCCTTCACACGACCCACAGTGCCCACAGCGTGTACGGGTCGTAACATTCCGTGCTCAAGAATCGTCCGCCGCGCCTACGCTCGGAAGGTGACGACGCCTTACATCGCAAGCGGTAAGGAACGGAAGTGAGCCCATGGCCAAAGGAATTCAGCCCGAGGAGTCGATGGCCGCGCTCTTCGGCTCACGTGTCCGCAGACTCCGTACGGCCGCTGGGCTGACCCAGGCCGAACTGGGCGCCAGAACGCATGTGGTCAGCACCCGGATCACCCAGATCGAGCGCTCGTCAGGTGCGAAACCGACCCTGGAGCTGGCTCGGGCGCTCGACGCGGCCCTCGGGGCGGACAATCTGCTGGTCGACCTGTGGCCGTACGTCTACCGGGAGGCATTCCCCGACTGGTCACGGGCGTTCATGGCGCACTCGGCGCGAGCGGTGGCCATCGGCGAGTATGCGGCGCATGTGGTGCCGGGTCTGTTGCAGACAGAGGAGTACGCGCGGGCCGTCCTGAGTGCAGGCCGAACGCTCAGAAGCGACGAGCAGTTGGAGGAGCGCCTTGCCGCCCGAATGCAGCGACAGGAGAGGCTCGCATCGCCCGACCAACCGGACCTGTGGGTCGTCCTGGACGAGGCCGTGCTGAGGCGTCCGGTCGGCGGCCGGGCTGTCATGCGGGAGCAGTTGGCCTGGTTGCTGGCGACAGACATCGATGCGCGCATCACCGTGCAGGTGCTGCCGTTCGACCAGGGCGAGCACGACGCGATGGGCGGATCGCTGACGGTTCTGACGCTGCCGGACGGCTCGGAAGTCGCCTACACGGAGGGCGCCGACTACGGCCAACTCATTGAGGATCCGGCAGAGGTCAGGCGCTATACGGTGACCTACGATCGGCTGCGGGCAGTAGCACTGCCCCCGCTCATGTCGCTCGACATGATCCGATCTGTGATGGAGGACGACTACCGTGCAGCGACTGTCCCGTCCCGATCTGAACGCCGCCGCCTGGCGCAAGAGCAGCTACAGCAATCAGGAGGGGGGCAACTGCGTAGAGGTGGCGGACGGATTCCCCGGCGTCGTGCCCGTCCGTGACAGCAAGGCCCCGAACCGTCCGGCCCTACTCCTCTCGGCAGCCTGCTGGGACTCGTTCATAGGCGAGTTGAAGGCCACCAACCGGGACTGAGTCGGCCGGGAGCCGGGGCCCGCAGCGGCATCCCGTAGCGGCCGGAACCTCGCGCGCCAGGGTCCGGCGGGCCACGAACTCCCCCAAAGAACCTGGGGTAAAGAACCACCTGCCCTCCCTCCCCTCCCGCTCGTCACCCGGACGAGTGACTGGCTTGCGGGGGCGGGAAGTTGGCGGTTACGTTCGCCGCAACAACCGCAGACATATGACGGCCCCCGGCCGGGACTGGCATCCCGATCGAGGGCCTCACCGATCAGGAAGACGTACCTTCCCGATGGCTGAACCGCAGTCTAACGCGCCCCTGCGCGCCTCCGCCGGAGCACCGACCTCCGGCGTGATCCACGTCCGCACCCGGCTTGCCGCCGACTTCACCGTGATCGCCAACGCCCTTGCGCAGCGCCGCGGAAGCGCGGTCACGGTCGGGGTCGCGGCCTACATCCTGTCGCTGCCGGACGGCGCACCCGTACGCATCGACGCACTGTGCGAGCACTTCACCGAGGGCGAGATCCTCATCTCCCGGGCCCTGCGGGAACTGGAGGCGGACGGCTATCTGGAGCGACGGCGCGAGCGCGGCCTGGGCGGCGTGCTCCGTACCCGGACGTTCTTCTACGACGTGCCGGTTGGCGATCCGCCCGAGCCTCCGGTGCCGCCATCGCCACCGCGTCCTCGCAGGTCCGGACCGTCTCCGCGGGAGCCCGAACCCGAGCCGCAGCCCGCGGCGGACATCGTGCCGGACACAAGGCCCGGTCCGGAGCCCTCTCCGCCTCCCGCCGCCACGGAACCGGATCCCCGGGCTCTGGTGATCCTGGCCTCGCTGCGCATCGTCGACCGTCGGCTGCTCCTCTCCCGCCGAGAGGTCGACCGGCTCGCCCCGGCCGTCACGCAGTGGCTCGCGCGAGGCGTCAGCCCCGAGGAGATCACCAGCCACCTCACCGACCGCCTCCCGAACCCACTGCGGGCCCGCCCGGCCCGCATCCTGGGCTACCGGCTCCGCGAACTGCCCCCGCCCCTCCCGACTCAGGCCGCCGCACCCTCCGTACTGCCTTGGCAGACCTGCGACGGCGGCTGCGAACGCGCCTTCCGCGCCGCCGAGCCGGGCCGCTGCCGCGACTGCCCGCCCGAGGCCGGCGTCGGGACCGGCCCGGTCACCCCTCACGAGGACGCCTGGCCCACGGCATGCTGAGCAGAGCAGGTGCCGCGGCTTCCCGGCGTGCCGAAGCTCTAGGTACTCGTACTCAGGACCGTCACTGGGGCGGCGCCTCATAATCGACGCGCACTGTCCCCATTTCAGCCTGGCCGTACGGGAATTGGAGCGCCTCCGTGAATCGTCTGACTGCCGCCTCGGCCGGTCTGTTCGTGCTGCTGGTCGTGTCCGTGACGGCGGGGTGCGGGACGGAGCGACCCGTCGACGACGCCGACGACGCCGCCACCTCCGCGTCCGCTTCGTACGAAGCACAGCGGAAGGCCGCGGAACGCAAGCACGACCGGCTGTTCCGGGACGTGGCCGCGGTCTGCTCGGACGCGGCGCCGACCGCGTCCCCGAGTACCGCCGCGCCCGAGCCGACGGACCCCGAGGCGCGGAAGTACGCGGAGAACCACGCGTACAAGCAGCTGCGCCCGCTCCAGGGCGCCGCGCTGTGCCGCGGGCAGGCACACGCGAAGCGGATCACGGCCGCGCTGGAGGCCGTCCACAGCGAGGCGGACCTGCGGTCCAAGCTGACCACCCTGGGCTACCCCGAGTCCACCGTCGAGGTGTACAAGACGGGAGGCTCCCTGGGCTTCACGTTCAGCGTCCCGGAGGCGGGCCCGTGCATCACGGGCCTGCTGACCTCGCCCGTGAAGGTAGAGGCCCACGGCCACTACATGGAGGGCGGCTGCATGGAACCCAGGGGCGGCCACTGACCTCCCGGCGCCTCCGGGTGTGGTGCCCGTCCTCGCGGGCGGGCACCGTGGCCCGACTGCGCCTAGCGGACGTCCACGAAGTCACCGGCGGTGGTGACCGCCGGGACCGTGGACCAGCCCGCGAAGGTCCAGCGCCAGTAGCCGTCGCTCGACGCCGTGACCGCGGTACGCAGATCACCAGTGGAGTTTGTCGTCACCGTCTTCACCGTCGAGTAGACAGAGGTGCCGCTCTTGCGGAACTGGAGCTTCACAGACTGGCCGGAGTAACCCCGGTACCTGTTCAGATTCCAGTCGGCCAGCAGCATCCTGCCGGTGACCGTGACCGGCTTGCCCTTCGTCACCGGCTCCGGCCCCGCGTCCACCGTCAGCGATGCTGCCCGCTGCACTCGCACGGTCGGGTAGTCGTTGCTGAAGTAGTCGCCGTCCTTCGCCTGTACCTGCGCGTAGAACTTCCAGTTCCCGCCCGCCACCTTGTTGCTGATGATGTCCGATGCGGGATCGAGGACGAACGACGCCGAGCAGGTCGTCAGGCCGCCCGAAGCCGTGCACGTCCCCGCCTTGTGATACGAGACGTCGAGCTCACCGTCGGTGCTGTGCCACAGCTCCAGGAACGTGTCACGGATGCCCGAGTCCTCCCGCACGGTCACGGAGACGGACACGGTCTTCTTGCCGGTGCCCAGGACGATGTTCTTGCCGCCGTTGACGACGACTTTGGTGACCGTCAGGTTTCCCTGAACGGCCTGGGCCGTCGGCGTGCCGAGCGCGGCTGCCGTCAGGGCGCCGGAGACGGCGGCCACGACGAAACGGGTACGCATGGGTGGGTTCCCCCCTCGGGAACGATCGATCCCGCCGCACTCCCCTGCGGCGGGATCTTGAATGGTGCCGAGAGTGTAAGGCCCGTCAGTCGAACCAGCGGTCCCGGGCCAGTTCCTCCGTGCGGGACGGGTCCTCCAGCAGGGCCGCCACCTCGAAGCGCCGGGGCCACTGGCCCGCCGACCAGGCCAGGCCCGCCGCCACGCCCTCCACCGTGGACGCGTGGATCACACCGTCCGGGGTGCGGCGCCATTCCAGTTCGGTGCCGCCTGCGATCAGTTCGTCGTGTTCGATGTACGTCGCCGGTGTGGACGGGCCGAGCAGGACGTGGACCGACTCGGGGACCTCGTGTTCCTCGCCCTGTGTCGTCACCTCCGCCGTGACCGTCTCGCTCAGCCGGCGGACCTGGAACAGTTCCGCCAGTTCCGCGGCGCGCGACGGCGTCACCGGGAGCAGCGCGAGGCCCTCGGCAAGGGGGAGCAGGTCCGGCGCGTCCGCGACCACCGCGTCTGCCGCGTCGACCACGCGGACCTCGCCGTCCACGACCGCGCGCAGGTCGTCCGGGAGGGTGACCTGGTCCGGGTCGAGGTCCGCCAGCGCCGTGTACAGGGCGTGGAGTTGGGCCGCCCGCACCGGGCGCGAAGGGTCGGCCAGGCGGCCGAGGAGTTCCGCCGCGCCGCCCGGTTCGTCGAGGAGTGCGGCGACCGAGGTGCGGACGCCGAGGGCCTGCAGGACCTGTGCGTCCTCGAAGCCTGTGGTGTCGGCGGACTCGTACAGGCCCGCCAGCAGCGGGTCCGCGCCCGAGGCCCGCAGGCCCGCCGGGCGGCGGCCGTCCAGGACCGGATGGTCCCGCAGCCACCAGGCCGTGTACGGACGGACCGTCTCCGTCGTACCGTCGGGCAGCAGGATCCGTACGGACTGGGTGAGCGCGTCCCGCAGCGGCGGCTGCGCCAGCAGCGCCAGTGCCTGCGGCCAGCAGTCGTCGTCGACCAGGTCCAGGTCACGGACGGCGACGACCTCCGTGGCGACCGGCGGCACGGGTGTGTCCGGCAGCCGGTCGAGGACGTCCTCGCACCACACGTCGACCGCGTCGAGCAGTCCCGCGTCGTCGGGCTCGGCGAAGTCCCCGTCGCGGGGCTCCAGTTCATCGGGGTCCAGGACGACATCCGTGGCCCGTACGAGCGCGAAGTTCGCCAGCACACCGCAGGCGGCGAGCGGCTGCTCGCCCCAGCGTTCGGCCAACTCGGTGTCGCAGAGCGCGAGTTCGTCCTCCCGCATGATCGACGCGAACGGGCTGCCGGGCAGCACCAGTTCACCCGCGGGCGCGAGTTCCCCGTCCTCGTCGGACAGGGCCAGCGCCCCCAGCCACGGCTCGTCCCCGGGTTCGAGACCCGCGTCCCGTACGAGCGCGAGCACCGTCTCCGCGAGCTCGTCCGCGTCCAGCGCGTCCTCGTCCCAGACCTCGCCCGCGTCCAGCGAGCCGGCGACCGCCGCACGGACCTGCGGCGTCGTCAGTACGGCGCGCGGTGTCGCGGGCAGTGCGCCCAGCTTCTCCAGGAGGGGGTGCGCGGCCTCGGGATGGACGACCTTCAGGCCGAGCCGGGCCAGCTGCGGCGGCGTCTCGGCCAGCGGCAGCAGCGTCTGGCGGGGCCCGATCGTCGTACGGCCGTCGGCGAGGGGCACGGGAAGCCCGGACAGCCGGTCGGGGTCGACCCCGGCGAGGCTGTCGTACAGCCGCTGCCACCAGCCGGGCTCGCGCTCAAGACCCGCGAGCCGGTCGACCGCCTCGGTCAGCGGCACCCGCGCGACACCGAGCGTGCGCAGCTCGACCCGGCGCTCAAGACCCGCGGGCAGCAGGCTCGGCAGCACCTCGGCCAGCACCTGGACCGTCTCCGTGCCCGCGCCCTCCAGGACCTCCGCCTCGATCGGCCGCAGCCCCGCGGAGATCTCGCGGTCCGGCAGACCGGTGTCCTCGCCGGACACGTCACGGGGCGCGGCCGCCTCCAGGAACGCCGTACGCGGCAGCCGCTCCAGGATCTCCGCCCGCAGCTTGCCGTCCAGCTCACCCTTGCCGAGCGGGCCGGGCACCAGGTCGATCGTGCCGACGGTCACCGGCTGCCAGCTGCCGAGCAGTTCGGCGTACGCGTCCGCCGCCTTGCGCACCAGGAAGTCGGTGAGCGGCCCGGGCGCCGGGTGGCGGCGGGTGGTGTCCAGCGGGAGGGACGCGATCAGCAGCGCGGGGACGCCGAGGGGTTCGTCGGTGGGCGTGGGCGCGTGCACCACGGGGGCGGTACGCGGCCGGGCCGGCGCGCCCGCATCGTCCACGGGCACGGCCCAGGTGACCGTCCAGTACGGCCGCAGCCGCTCCTCGACCGGCCGGTCCGCGAGCAGTGCGGGCTCGATGCCGCCGCCGTGGCTGACGACGCGCCAGCGCCGGTCGCCCTGCACGCTGTCCTCGACGTGTACGTACGCCCCGTGCACGGAGCGCCTCAACTCACGTACGCCGCCCGGAGTTTCGACGACGATCTCAGAGAGGCCGGCCAGCGTGAGCAGCAGCGCGTCGTCGATCCCGGCGAGCAGCCGCTCCACCAGGTCGACCGCGGCGCCGTCCCGCAGGGGCAGGACGACCACGGTGTCGTAGCCATCGGGAGCCGTGCCCTCGGCGGGCAGCGGCAGCCGCAACAGCGGTACGTGCCCGTCACGGCGGCGCAGCTCGTCACCGAGGCCGGGGCTCGCCTGGGCCGCCTGCTCGGCCAGTCCCCTGGCCTCCGCGAGGGACCAGCGCACGCCGCCGTGGCGTCCGACGACCGCGGGCTCGTCGCTCACCGCGAGGACGGCCGCGAAGCCGACGCCGAAGCGGCCGACGGCGGACTCGTGGCCCTCACGCTTGGCGCTGGCGCGCAGGGTGCTCAGGGACTCGACGCCGGTCGCGTCCAGCGACGCGCCGGTGTTCGCGGCGGCGAGGACGGCGGGCTGGTCGCCGGTGCCCGGCCGCAGCGTCAGCCGCAGGCGGCCCGGCACCTTGGCGCGGGCGGCCGCGTCGGCGGCGTTCTGGGCGATCTCGACGACGAGGCGGTCCCGGTAGCCGCCGAGCGCGAGGTCCTCCTCGGCGTTGGCGTCCTCCCGGAAGCGGGCGGGCGAGGCCCCCCACGCGTCGAGCACCCCGCGCCGCAGCCGCGCCGTCCCGAACGGGTCGGCCCACTCGGTCGTCCTGACGCTCACGCTGTGACTCCGCTCTCTCCGGTTGCGGGCGTATGCCGCGCATGCCTGTGCGGCCGAAGGTACCTCGGTGCGGGGGGTTGTGGTGCGGTGCGGGGTCCGCGGTGCGGGTGCCGTGGCTGGGTCCGGGGTGCGCGATGCCGTGTGGTGCGGGGTGCGGTGGCTGGGGCCGGGTTCTTTTCCCCAGCCCCGCCCCTTCCCGAAACTGGGGGCAAGCCCCCAGACCCCCGTATGCGACCTTCGGCCGCATGTCCTCAAACGCCGGACGGGCTGAAAATCAGCCCCGCCGGCGTTTGAGGCGCGGGGTCTGGGGCGGAGCCCCAGTACGACTACGAGTGGCCCAGGTCCTCCGACGCGCCGTCCGGCTCGGAGACCGAGCCGCCGTCCCGCGCCGGGCGCAGCGGGAACTCGTCCGCGCCCATCGTGTCCAGCACCGGCGGCGGCGGCACCGGAGGCTTGGGCATCACGGCCGCCTCGGAGTGTCCTCCGCAGCCGTACGCGAGGGAGACGATCCGCCCGTCCGCCGGCGAGAACTCGTTCGCGCACACGCCGAAGGCCTGCCGCAGCGAGCCGGCGATCGGGACCAGGAAGCCGCATGTCACACACGCCGCGGGGGCCGCCTGTGCCATCGGGGTCTTCGCGCCGAAGGACTCGTCCCAGCGGTCCGCTGCGATATGCAGCCCGTACCGGGACAGCACTCTGGCCCGGCGCATGCCGAGCTCCTCGGCGAGCGCCGAGATCGAGCCGCGGGACGGGGCCAGCGGCAGCGAGGCCGGCGGGCCCGCGGTGACCTCCGCGTCCTCCGCCTCGACCAGTTCGGCCATCTCCTCCGACACCGCGGAGTTCGGCGGCGGCGTGTCCTCGCCGGAGAAACCGGGCTCCAGCCGCAGATCGTCCGCCTCGGTGGGCAGCAGATCCCCGGGGCCCATGTCGCCCGGGCGCAGCCGTTCGCTCCACGGCACCCACTCGGGCGCAAGCAGTGCGTCGGGGCCGGGCAGCAGGACGGTTTCGTCGAGGGTGACGACCTTGGCGCGCGAGGCCCGGGCGACGGTCACCGCCCAGCGCCAGCCCCGGTAGCCGAACTCCTTGCACTCGAAGAAGTGCGTGACGACGCGGTCTCCCTCCGAGACGAGGGACACATGCTCGCCGACCACCCCCGGGGCCGCGGCCTCCTCGGCCGCCGCCCGGGCGAGGTCTACCGCCTCGGCGCACAGACGGTCAGGGGTACGGCTTCGCGTCGTCGCAGCACTCACAGGTCTCGCTTCTCTCCTACGCCGTATCACGGGTGCGCCGGCCGATTCGCGAGGTACGGGCCGCAGGCGGAGCGGACCAAGGGGCCGCATCGACGTCCGCGCCCAGACCAACCGTGTCTCGGGCACACCTACCGTCATCCATTCTGCGGGATGCCGAAGAGGCGCGCGGCCGAGAACAACCGCCGGTGGCGCGCTACGCACGCTACCCCCTCCGCCGCCCGCCGCCCACCTGCCCGCCCCAACAAGGGGCTAACAACACCGCATCACCGTTCGCGTGGGCGGCGCTTGGGGCACTATGACGGAGTGGCAGCCGTACGGTCGTCCGAAGGCGCCGGGCAGCTCAGAAGAGCAGGCCGGGCGGTCGGGCGTGCCCTGCATCTCCCTTTCACGGGCACGGCGCGGGGCATTCGCAAGGCGACACACGCGCACGGCGCGGGCGAGTCCGGCCTCGGCAAACTGATCGAACTCCACGCCGTGAACGGCGCGGGAGATGTCATGATCACCGTCGCGCTCGCGTCGACGGTTTTCTTCTCCGTACCGACGGACCAGGCACGCGGCCGCGTCGCGCTCTACCTCGCCGTCACGATGCTGCCCTTCACCCTGCTGGCCCCCGTCATCGGACCACTTCTGGACCGCATCCCGCACGGCCGCCGGGCGGCGATGGCGGCCTCGATGCTCGCCCGCGCGGTGCTCGCCATCGCGATGTCCGGGGCGGTGGAGACGGGCGGCCTGCAGCTGTATCCGGCCGCGCTGGGTGTGCTGGTCGCCTCGAAGGCGTACGGAGTGGTGCGCAGCGCGGTCGTGCCGCGGCTGCTGCCGCCGACGTTCTCGCTGGTGAAGGCGAACTCCCGGGTGACGCTGGCCGGGCTGCTGGCGACGGGGATCGCGGCGCCGATCGGTATCGGGCTGCAGAAGGTCGGGCCCCAGTGGCCGCTGTACGCGGCGTGCGCGCTGTTCCTGCTGGGCGCGTACTGGGCGTTCACCATGCCGCACAAGGTCGACTCGGCGAAGGGCGAGCGCAAGGCGCACATGCTGACGCACGGCGAGACGAAGCCGAGTCTGCGCACGGTCGGGCCCTCCGTACTGCACGGGCTGCAGGCCAATGCGTCCCTCCGTGCGCTGTCCGGCTTCCTGATCTTCTTCCTCGCCTTCCTGCTGCGGGAGCATCCGCTCAACGGGCAGAGTCCGGCGGTCTCACTCGGGATAGTGGGCGTCGCGGCGGGCGTGGGAAACGCGCTGGGCACGGCGGTCGGGGCGTGGCTGAAGGCCCGCGGGCCGGAGATGATCATCGCGACGGTGCAGTGTTTGGTGCTGCTGGCCGCGATCAGCGCGGCGCTGTTCTTCGGCGCGGGCATGGTGGCCGTGCTCGGCGCGACGGCGGGCCTGTGCCAGGCGCTCTCCAAGCTGTCCCTGGACGCGCTGATCCAGCGGGACGTCCCGGAACAGGTCCGCCCGTCGGCGTTCGCGCGCTCCGAGACGCTGCTGCAGATGGCCTGGGTGGTGGGAGGCGCGATCGGCATCTCGCTGCCGCTGATCGGGGCGGTGGGGATGTGGGTGGCGGCGGGGATCGTCGGGCTGGGCCTGGTGTTGTCGGCGCGGGGGCTGGTGACGGCGCGGCACGGGGGGAGGGCGCCGGCGAAGGTGGCGTAGCGGGGTGCGGTGCCGCTGCGCGGGGCTGTTCCCCCACCCCGCCCGTTCCCTTAACCGGGGCTCCGCCCCGGACCCCTTGCGGGGCGCTGCCCCCGGACCCCCGTATGCGACCTTCGGTCGCATGTCCTCAAACGCCGGACGGGCTGAAATGCCGCACCGCCGCCGGCCAGGCTGAAAGCGACGCGCGGTGGACCCCCGCGTGGCGGGGCACGGCGCGCCCGATAGCCTCGGGACATGACCGTTGCGTTCTTCTCGGGCAAGCGCCGCCGGGCCGCTGCCGCTCTCGGTGCCGTCTCCGCCGGGCTCCTCGTCCTTTCCGCCTGCGACAAGCCGACCCCGCTCGCGACCGTGACGGTCGGGACGGACTCGGTCCACTCCGAGGCGGCCTGCTACAACGACGGCAAGGCGATCAAGGAATCGCTGCTGCAGGGCTGCCTCACCGAGAAGCCCGCCAAGACCATCAAGGTCGCCCTGGACGACAAGGTCCGTATGGGCGTCGACCCGGAGATCGCCGACCACGGCTGGACGCTGCTCTTCGGTGGCCAGCCCGTCGAGCAGGAGCCGTACAAGAAGGGCTACCGGACCATCCCCGGCAACGCCTTCTTCTCCTCGCAGACCGGTGAGCCGACCAGCAAGACCGCCGTCAGCATCATGGAGACCAGCGGCAAGAAGGTCATCGGCATCTGGCACTTCCAGTTCGAGAAGGAGTCCTGACAAGGACCCCGTCCGGAGGGCAGGGCTGTGCGCGTACTGGTGGTGACCGCGGTGGCGGCGGAGGCCGACTCCGTCGCCGCGGGGCTCACCGGTACCGGCGCGACGCCCGTCATTGATGTGCTGGCCGCCGGTGTCGGCCCCGCGGCCGCCGCCGCGACCGCCGCCACCGCGCTCGCCCTCGGCTCGTACGACCTCGTCGTCTCCGCCGGAATCGGCGGCGGTTTCCAGCCACACGCCCCTGTCGGCTCCCTCGTCGTCGCCGACGCGATCGTCGCCGCCGACCTCGGCGCCGACACCCCCGACCGCTTTCTGCCCGTCGACGAACTCGGTTTCGGGCGCAGCGTCCACCTTCCGCCGCCCGAGCTGTCCGCGCGTATCGCCAAGGCGCTCGACGCCGTGTACGCACCCGTCCTCACCGTCTCCACGGTCACCGGCACCGCCGCCCGCGCCGCCGAGCTGAGCGTCCGTCACCCGCGGGCCGCCGCCGAGGCGATGGAGGGCTTCGGGGTGGCGGAGGCCGCCGCGGCCCACGGCGTACCGGTCCTGGAGATCCGCGCGATCTCCAATCCCGTCGGGCCGCGCGACCGTGCGGCCTGGCGCATCGGCGAGGCGCTGGACGCGCTGCGGTACGCCTTCCAGCTGCTCGTCCCCGTCCTGGAGGAAACGCCGTGACCTTGCAGATCGCGTACTCGCCGTGCCCGAACGACACCTTTGTCTTCGACGCCCTCGCGCACGGCCGGGTACCCGGCGCGCCCGCCGTCGATGTGAGTTTCGCGGACATCGACATCACCAACGCGATGGCCGAGCGCGGTGAGTTCGACGTGCTGAAGGTGTCGTACGCCGTACTGCCCTGGGTCCTCGACGAGTACGCGCTGCTGCCCTGCGGCGGCGCGCTCGGCCGCGGCTGCGGTCCGCTGGTGCTCACCAAGGAGCCCGGTACGGATCTGACGGGAAAGACCGTCGCCGTGCCGAGCGAGCGCTCGACCGCGTATCTGCTGTTCCGGCTGTGGACCGCGGACGTCCTGCCCGGTGGGGTCGGCGAGGTGGTCGTGATGCCGTTCCACGAGATCATGCCCGCCGTACGGGACGGCAAGGTCGACGCCGGACTGGTCATCCACGAGGCGCGGTTCACCTATCAGAACTACGGGCTGCACTGCCTGGCCGACATGGGCGGGCACTGGGAGTCGACGACCGGCCTGCCCATCCCGCTCGGCGCGATCATCGCCAAGCGCTCGCTGGGCGGGGCGACGCTGAAGCTGCTGGCCGACTCGATCCGCATCTCGGTGCGTATGGCCTGGGACGAGCCGGAGGTCTCCCGGCCCTACGTACTGGAGCACGCCCAGGAGATGGACCCCACCGTGGCCGACCAGCACATCGGTCTCTACGTCAATGAGTTCACGGCGGACCTGGGCGACGAGGGATATGCAGCGGTGCGCGGCCTGCTGACACGCGCCGCGGCCGAGGGGCTCGTACCTCCCCTCGGCCGCGATGCGCTCGGTTTCGTCTAGGCCGTGTTTGAGAACTAGCGCCGTCCGCCCGTAGGGCGGGGCTCGCGGCGTCTGGTGCGTGCAATCGCAAGGCGGAGGATCATCCTCGTACTGGACGTACTTGGATGACTCCGACAACGCAGCGAGTGTGCGTGCCAGGCGTCGCGGGCCAGGCGGGAGTTCTCAAACACGGCCTAGGCGGCTACACGTCCAGCTGGTCCGCCACCGCCCGCAGCAGGCCCGCGATCTTCGCGCCGTGGACCTTGTCGGGGTACCTGCCGCGCTCCAGCATCGGCGTGATGTTCTCCAGCAGGGTCGTCAGGTCCTGCACGATGGACGCCAGCTCGTCGGGCTTGCGCCGCTGCGCCGCCGCCACGGACGGGGCCGGGTCGAGAACCGTCACCGAAAGCGCCTGGTCACCGCGCTGGCCTGCCACCACGCCGAATTCGACGCGCTGGCCGGGCTTGAGCGACTCGACCCCGGCGGGGAGCACCGACGAGTGAACGAAGACGTCGCCGCCGTCGTCGCGGGAGAGAAAGCCGAAGCCCTTCTCGCTGTTGAACCACTTGACCTTGCCGGTAGGCACGTCTGTCCTCGTCCTCGTACTCGTTGGGGCACTGGGGCACCGGAAATCGGGCACCAACCTGGGCACCGAAAAACGGTCTGGATAGCACTACAGCGGGTCGCCTGACCCGCCACCCCCAAGGCTAATGGTCCAGGGGCTGGTGACAAGACGTTGCCGAATGGTTCCTACGCGCAAGGAACTACCCTGGCCGGATGACTGCTACTCCTCCCGCCCCCGGTGACGGGCTGGTGCGCGTCGGCGCGATCGTCTTCATCGTCGGCGCCGTCGCCACACTGGTCACCGTGGCCCCACTGTTTCTGGGGACCGAACCGTTTCCGCCGATCGCGTACGCGGTGTGCATGCTGATGGGCGCCGGCTTCCTGATCGCCGCGGCGGGTGTGCTGCGCTCGATCGCCGCGCAGCGACGACAGGCCAAATCCGCACTCTAGTTCTGGCTGTAGGCGCGCAGCCACGCCGGGAATGCCGTCAGATCGTCGATGATCACGTCCGCGCCGGCCGCACGCAGCTCCGCCGCGTCGCACGGCCCCGTCGGCACCGCGACCGACAGCGCCTCAGCCGCCCGCGCACCCCGTACGTCCCCGGTGTGGTCACCGACGTACACACTCGCGCCGTGCTCGCGCAGCGCCTCCGCCTTCGCCTCTGCCCACAGCCAGCCGATGACCTCGTCCGGGGCGATCCCGAGATGGGCGAGGTGCAGCTTGGCGTTCGGCTCGTGCTTGGCGGTGACGACTATGGCGCGGCCGCCGAGCTCCTGGACGGCGGCGACGGCCTCGCGGGCACCGGGCAGGGCGAGCGTCGGCGTGATCGCGTACGTGGGATAGATCTCGCGGTAGCGGTCGCACATCCGCTGGATGTCCTCACCCGGGAACCAGTGCGCCATCTCCTCCTCCAGCGGCGGCCCCAGCCTCGTCACGGCCAGGTCGGCGTCGATCCGCACGCCGGTCTCGGCGGACAGCGCGAGATAGGCGGAGTGGATACCGGGCCGGGAGTCGATGAGGGTCATGTCGAGGTCGAATCCGACGGTGAGCGGGTGCCTTGCGGAATGCGAAGCCGAGTGCGAAGCCATAGGGGCCATTGTGCCCAGTGGGCCGCGGCGGCCGGCCGCGGTGCTCAGGGGGTGGGCGCCGGGACGCCCTCAGCCGGTTTTACGCCGCGCCCGCCACACCAGATAGAGCGCGGAGGCGACCGCCGCCCCCTTCACCACCCAGGGCCAGGTCCCGGCCAGCGCGTCGCGCATCCCGTCCTGCGGGATCGGCTCGCCCCAGCGCCCGTCGACCCGGCCCCACAGCCAGACGAGACCGCCTGCCACGACCGCCCCGGGCAGGCCCACGACCGCCCATTTCGCCTCGGCGCGGGACAGCCGGCGCGAGGCGTAGGCGAGAAGCCAGCCGAGGCCGAGGGCGAGGAAGGAGCCGAGGAGGGCGCCCCCGAGCAGCAGAGCGGCGGCGATCAGGAGGAACGGGTTGGCGAGCGCGGGCGGTTGTCCGGCCTCTTCCGTACGGCGGCGAAGCCGCGGGAGCCACCGGCGGCACCCGGTCCCGGCCTCCACCGCCTCCTCGTCCTCGTACTCCTCCTCGGGCTCCGCCGCGTCCTCGGCGGCCGCCTGCGCCTCCAAGTCCTCCTTGGACGGCGGGGGTTTCAGTATTTCGGGGACCTCCACGCCGCCGACGAAGCCCGCGACGCTCTCGCCCGCGCCGAACGGCCCGGGCTCGACCCGCCACCAGTCGGGCTCACTGCCCGAGGGGCCGAGCTCGTCCATCCCCGCCAGGTGCGGCGGCGAGGCGCCGGCGGACATCCGGGGAGCCTCGGGCTGTTCCGGAGCCGCTCTGCGCGGCCGCGGGATCCGGCGCCGTGCGCGCTGCTCGGGCACGGCGGCCGGGGACGGGACTCCGGGGGCGGGCCGTTGCGCGGCGGCGCCGCTCTCCTCGAACGCAGCCGCCACGACCTCGTCCGGCGTACCGAGCCGCCCCAGAATGCGCCGTACCGACGCGGGGGTGTCGGAACCGAACTTCGCCCGCCGCCGGTCGATCTCGTCGCGCAGCGTCGACACCAGGCGCATGCGCGTGCCGGACGGCAGTTGCTGTTGCTGAGCCAGGTCCCCGACACGGCTCAGATAGTCGTAGACGAGCTGATCGCTCTCGATCCCCACCGGCGTTCCCCTGACGTTCCCTACCCGGCCGCCCTGTCGTCCCGGGCCCGCCCTGTCCCCGACGGTAGCGCTCCAGGGACTAACGTGGTGCGGATGGGGACCATGCCCGAAGGAAGCAGTACGGCCGGCCGCGGCGGTCCGCGCACACTGGCCGAGGCCCTGCGCACCCGCGCCGACGAGGAGCTGGCCGCACTGCTGCGCGCCCGCCCCGATCTGCTGACCCCCGTGCCGGGCGACCTGACGCAGCTCGCGACGCGGGCCGGGACACGTGCCTCCGTCGTACGGGCACTGGAGCGGCTCGACCGCTTCACGCTGCAGACCGCCGAGGCACTGGCCGTGGCCCCCGACCCCGCACCGTACGAGACCCTGCGCGGCCTGCTCACCGGCGACGAGGGCGATCCGGCCGTCGAAGCGGCCCTGCCGCACGCGGTGGATGTGCTGCGGGGGCAGGCGATCATCTGGGGCGGTGAGGACCGGCTACGGCTGGTGCGCACCGCGCGCGAGCTCCTCGCCCCCTCCCCGACCCGGCCGTCGCCGACCGGCCTCGGCCCGACCGTCGCCGAGGCCACCGCCGGGATGTCGCCGACGCGGCTCCAGGAGATCCTCGCCGCCGCCGGGCTGCCGACCACGCACGACCCGGTCTCCGCGGTCGCCGCGCTCGTCTCGCTGTTCACCGACCGGACACGGATGGCCGCGCTCCTCGACACCGCACCGCCCGAGGCGCTGACGGTTCTGGACCGGCTGGTCTGGGGTCCCCCGTACGGGGAGGTCACGGCCAGCCCGACCCCGCCCGTGCGGTGGCTGCGCGACCGTGGACTGCTGCTGCCCGCGTCGCCGCGCACGGTCGTGCTGCCGCGCGAGGCCGCACTGCATCTGCGGGGCGGCCGCGCGCATCGAACGGTCGAGCCGCTGCCGCCGGAGGTCAGACCCGCCGCCACGACCTCGATCACCCAGGGCCGTCCACAGGTTGTGGACAGTACGGCGGCGGGCCAGGCGTTCACCGCGCTCTCCACCGTCGAGGACCTGCTGAAGGACTGGCACGAAGGCGGGCCTGCGGTGCTGCGGTCCGGCGGCCTGTCCGTACGTGACCTCAAGCGCACCGCCGCCGCGCTGGACACGAACGAGCAGATGGCCGGGTTCTGGCTCGAACTCACCTATGCGGCAGGGCTGTTGGCATCGGACGGCGCGGCGGACGAACGGTATGCGCCGACGCCCGCGTACGACGACTGGCTCACCCTCCCCGCAGCCGAACGCTGGGCGCAGCTCGCCGCGGCCTGGCTCACCGCGACCCGCACGGCGGGCCTGATCGGCGGCCAGGACAGCAAAGGCCGCGCTCTGTCGGCCCTCGGCCCCGAGCTCGACCGCTCCGCCGCGACCGAGGTCCGCCGCCGGGTCCTCGACCTGCTCGCCACCCTCCCGGCGGGCACCGCCCCCGACCCGGAGTCCGTCCTCGCCCGCCTGCGCTGGGAACGCCCGCTGCGCGGCAGCGGGACGGCGGACGAGAACGCGGCACGCAACGCGGCGGCCGTGGGCCCGACCGATCTGCGCTCGCGCATCGCGGCCTGGACTCTGAGGGAGGCGGAAGTCCTGGGCATCACGGGCCGCGGCGCACTGTCGGCACACGGCCGGGCCCTGCTCGGCCACGACACCGCCCCGGCCGCCGGAACGGACGGGACGGGGGCCGCGAGGCACGCCCGGGCCGAAGAGCTCGCCGCCGAGGCCACAGCTGCGCTCGCGCCGCTCCTGCCCGAGCCGCTCGACCACGTACTCCTCCAGGCCGACCTCACCGCCGTCGCGCCAGGCCCCCTTCAGCGGCCGCTCGCCGAGACCCTCTCCGTACTCGCCGACGTCGAGTCCAAGGGCGGGGCGACCGTCTACCGCTTCACCCCGGGCTCCGTGCGACGCGCGCTGGACGCCGGGCGGTCCGCGTCCGACCTGCACACCTTCCTGGCCACACACTCCCGTACGCCCGTGCCGCAGCCGCTCAGCTACCTCATCGACGACGTCGCCCGCCGCCACGGCCATCTGCGGATCGGCGCCGCATCCGCCTACGTACGCTGCGACGACGACGCGCTGCTCGGCGAAATCCTCGCCGACAAGCGGTCCCAGGGCCTGCGGCTGCGCCGCCTCGCACCCACCGTCCTGGCAGCCCAGGCGGACCCCGCGACCCTGCTCGACGGCCTGCGGACCATGGGATACGCGCCCGCCGCCGAGTCCGCCGAGGGCGACGTCCTGATCACCCGCGCCCACGCCCGCCGCACCCCGCCGCGCACCCCGCCCGCCCCCGTCCCGGACGGCCCGCCCCTGCCCGACGCCACGCTGCTCGGCGCGGCGGTCAAGGCGATCCGCGCGGGCGACCTCGCGGCCACGGTGGAGCGCAAACCCGCCCCGGAACCCGCGAAGAACGGCGAGCTGCCGCGCACCACCTCCGCCGAGACCCTGGCCACCGTCCAGGCGGCGGCGATGACCGGCGCGGCGGTCTGGATCGGCTACGTCAACGCGGACGGCGCGGCCAGCCAGCGCGTCATCGCGCCGGTGCGAGTCGAGGGCGGCTTCGTCACGGCGTACGACCACACGGCGGACGAAGTCCGCACGTACCCCCTGCACCGCATCACGGGAGTCGCCGAACTCGCGGACGACTCCGCCTGACGGGGCCCTGCGGGGCGTGATCGCCACCAGCATCAGGAGCTTCGAGCAGAAGATCGACCGGCCAAGGACCTGGGGCGCGCCCGCGGCCGCGTACGGCACACTGGAGGTTTGGCCTCACCGAAAGGGCGCAGGTGTGAACGGACCCCTCATCGTCCAGAGCGACAAGACCCTCCTCCTCGAAGTCGACCACGAGCTGGCGGGCGACTGCCGTCGCGCCATCGCGCCCTTCGCGGAGCTGGAGCGCGCCCCCGAGCACATCCACACCTACCGGGTCACCCCGCTCGGCCTGTGGAACGCCCGGGCCGCCGGGCACGACGCCGAGCAGGTCGTCGACGCGCTCGTGGCGTACTCCCGCTACCCCGTCCCGCACGCCCTGCTCGTGGATGTCGCCGAGACGATGGCCCGCTACGGCCGGCTCACCCTCTCCAAGCACCCCACCCACGGACTCGTGCTGACCAGCACCGACCGGCCCGTCCTGGAGGAGATCCTCCGGTCCAAGAAGGTCCAGCCGCTGGTCGGGAACCGGATCGACCCGGACACCGTGGTCGTGCACCCCTCCGAGCGCGGGCAGATCAAGCAGACGCTGCTGAAGCTGGGCTGGCCCGCCGAGGACCTCGCCGGTTACGTCGACGGCGAGGCGCACGCCATCGAGCTGGACGAGACCGGCTGGGCGCTGCGCCCGTACCAGAAGCAGGCCGTCGAGGGCTTCTGGCACGGCGGTTCGGGCGTGGTCGTGCTGCCCTGCGGCGCGGGCAAGACGCTTGTCGGCGCCGGTGCGATGGCGCAGGCCAAGGCGACCACCCTGATCCTGGTCACCAACACCGTCTCCGCCCGGCAGTGGAAGCACGAGCTGGTGAAGCGGACGTCACTGACCGAGGACGAGATCGGTGAGTACAGCGGTACGAAGAAGGAGATCCGCCCCGTCACCATCGCGACCTACCAGGTGCTGACGACGAAGCGGAAGGGGATCTATCCCCACCTGGAGCTCTTCGACTCCCGCGACTGGGGGCTGATCCTCTACGACGAGGTGCATCTGCTGCCCGCCCCGGTGTTCAAGTTCACGGCGGACCTCCAGGCCCGCCGTCGGCTCGGTCTGACCGCCACGCTCGTACGGGAGGACGGGCGCGAGTCGGACGTCTTCTCGCTGATCGGGCCGAAGCGTTTCGACGCGCCGTGGAAGGAGATCGAGGCGCAGGGCTACATCGCGCCCGCGGACTGCGTGGAGGTCCGGGTCAATCTCACCGACGCCGAGCGGCTCGCGTACGCCACGGCCGAGACGGAGGAGAAGTACCGCTTCTGCGCCACCACCGCGACCAAGCGGAAGGTGACGGAGGCGCTGGTCCAGCGCTTCGCGGGCCAGCAGATCCTGGTTATCGGCCAGTACATCGACCAGCTCGACGAGCTGGGCGAGCATCTGAACGCGCCGGTCATCAAGGGCGAGACGTCCAACGCGCAGCGCGAGAAGCTCTTCGAGGCGTTCCGGCAGGGCGAGATCTCCGTGCTGGTCGTCTCCAAGGTCGCGAACTTCTCCATCGACCTGCCGGAGGCGACCGTCGCCATCCAGGTGTCCGGCACCTTCGGCTCCCGCCAGGAGGAGGCCCAGCGGCTCGGCCGGGTCCTCCGCCCCAAGGCGGACGGGCACCAGGCCCACTTCTACTCCGTGGTCGCGCGGGACACGATCGACCAGGACTTCGCGGCGCACCGCCAGCGCTTCCTGGCGGAACAGGGGTACGCGTACCGGATCGTGGACGCGGACGAGCTGCTGGGCTAGCAGGACTGCCGGGCGCACGGTCCGGAACGGTGTCCGTGCCCGGACGGTGATCAGCAGGCAGGGGACGAGCAGATAGGCGTGGAGGGCCGGTTCGAGCCAGAGGCCGGCAGCGAGGGTGATGAGCACCAGCGGCGGCCGCGCAGAGCGCCTGGCGAACCGGAAGAGGGCGAGAGTGACTGCGGAGAGTAAACACGGGGTCACGTTCCGGAACTTCACGGCGCGACCCTACAAGGTCCTGTCCGGTCGATCAGGCCGGATCAGTGAGCGGGGTCTGGTGCGTGCAGATGCAAGGCGGAGGAAGGAGCCCACGCGGAGCGTCGGCGACTGACGCAACGCGGCGTGGGGGTACCTCCCGTGCCCGAAGGGCTACGGGGGAGTGCGTGCCAGGGCACGCGAGCCCGGCAAGATCGGCCGGACCGGGCCTGGGGGGATCGGCGACGGCAGGGTCAGCGGCGGCGGACGCCTGCCTCCTCCGCGTACTCGCCGAGGACGGCGACGCTGAAGACGGCCTCGGCGTAGACCTTGACGACGCGCAGCGCGTTGCCGAGGCGGTGCGGGGAGTGCCGGGTGGAGCCGGTGGCGGTCGCGCCGTGGCTGGGATGTGGGATGTGGGCGCCTGGGGTGAAGGTTGCTGTGCTCATAACTCCATGATGGATTTCCGGCCGGCGAATGGCATCGATCTGCGGTCTGAACCCTGCGGTCGCCGGTGTACGACCCCAGGCATAGGCCGTCCCCTACGGGGAGGATGCGCGGCCTCCACCCGGACGGTGACCGGACCGGGCGGCGGGAAAACCATTCGCCTCCGGTCCGCGGCCTGACTAAACTCCCCGTCTTCCCCGCCTCCCTCGCAGGAGCGCCGCCGCCCGGACGGAAACCGGCCGGTCCGCCATGTCGTGATCAACCCTTTCGTGATCAACCCTTCGTGATCAATCACGCCGTGATCCACGCAGCATCCGTCCGGAGGCAAACCCGTGCCCGCGCACGCACCCGACACCGACCCCCTCGCCCGCGAGAGAGCCCATCTCACCGCGTCCCGCTCCGCTTTGCGCGCGATGCGCGAGGACGTCCAGGCCCTCGACATCCGCGACGTCACCGCGAACTGGGTCAACGCCGCCGTCCTCGAGCGCCAGATCGAGGACCGCATCAAGGCGCTCGCCGACCTCTCCCACACCCCGCTATTCTTCGGCCGCCTCGACTATCTGCACATGGTCGGCGCGGCGCTGGCCGAGGGCGCGGAGGGAGAGCGCTTCTACATCGGCCGCCGCCACGTCCACGACGCGGACGGCGACCCGATGGTCATCGACTGGCGCGCGCCGGTGTCGCAGCCGTTCTACCGGGCGTCCAGGAAGGACCCGCAGGACGTCGGTCTGCGGCGGCGCTTCGGGTACACGGGCGGCGACCTCACGGCGTACGAGGACGAGCATCTGACCGATCCGGCGGAACAGCAGCGCACCAGCAAACTGCTCCAGGCGGAGATCGAACGGCCGCGTGTGGGCCCGATGCGGGACATCGTCGCCACGATCCAGCCGGAGCAGGACGAGATCGTACGGTCCGGGCTCGGCGGCACGGTGTGCGTTCAGGGCGGCCCCGGCACCGGGAAGACGGCGGTGGGGCTGCACCGGGTCGCGTATCTGCTGTACGCGCACCGGGAGCGGCTGGCGAAGACGGGGACGCTGGTCATCGGGCCGAACCGTTCCTTCCTGCACTACATCGAGCAAGTCCTTCCGGCGCTGGGCGAGTTGGAGGTCAAGCAGGCCACGGTCGACGACCTGGTGGCGCATGTCGAGGTGCGGGGCACGGACCCGGCGGACGCGGCGGTCGCCAAGGGCGACGCACGGATGGCGGAAGTGCTGCGGCGGGCCGTCCGCTCCCATGTCACGCTGCCGACGGAGCCGCTGATGGTCGTACGCGGCTCGCGCCGGTGGCGCATCCCGGCGTACGAACTCGAGGAGATCGTGCGGGAGTTGCTGGACCGCGACATCCGCTACGGCGCGGCCCGCGAGGCCCTTCCGCAGCGCATCGCGCACGCGGTGCTGGTCCGCATGGAACAGTCGGGTGAGGCACCGGACGACCGGGTGCAGGACGCGGTGGCGCGCAACACCGCGGTCAAGGCGGCGGTGAAGGCGGTCTGGCCGCCGGTGGACCCGGCGAAACTCGTGCTGCGGCTGCTGTCCGACCCGGAATTCCTCGCGGCACACGCGGACGGTGTGCTGACCGCGGACGAGCAGAAGACGATCCTGTGGACCAGGCCCGCCCGCAGCGTCCGGGCCGCGACGTGGTCCCTGGCGGACGCGGTACTCATCGACGAGGCGACGGACCTGGTGCAGCGCACGCACTCGCTCGGTCATGTCGTACTCGACGAGGCGCAGGACCTGTCCCCGATGCAGTACCGCGCGGTGGGCCGCCGCTGCACGACAGGCTCGGCGACGGTCCTCGGCGACCTGGCGCAGGGCACGACCCCGTGGGCGACGGGGAGTTGGCAGGAGGCCCTGACCCATCTCGGCAAGCCGGACGCGGCGGTGGAGGAACTGACGGCGGGCTTCCGGGTCCCGCGCGAGGTCATCGCGTACGCATCCCGGCTGCTCCCGCACATGTCCCCCGGCCTGGCGGAGGTCACATCCGTGCGTGAGTCGCCGGGCTCGCTGTCGGTCCGCGAGGTGGAGGTGGCGGACCTGGACGCGGCGGTGGTGGCGGCGTGCGAGGAGTCCCTGCGGCACGAGGGCTCCATCGGCCTGATCGCGGCGGACGCGCGGATCCCGTCGCTGGCCGCGGCCCTGAAGTCGGCGGGCCATGCGTATCTCGCGCCGGGCGAGGAGACGACGGCGGAGTCCCGGCTGACGCTGGTTCCGGCGTCGCTGGCGAAGGGCCTGGAGTACGACTACGTGGTCCTCGACGAGCCGTCGGCGGTCGTCGACGGCGAACCGGACGAACGCACGGGGCTGCGGCGGCTGTACGTGGCGCTGACGAGGGCGGTGTCGGGGCTGAGGGTGGTGCATGCGGTGGGGTTGCCGGGGGAGTTGGGGTAAGGGGTGCGGGGTGCGGGTGCGCCTGCGGCGGGCTTGTCCCCTACCCGCCCTCCCCCAGACTCCGTCCGGGGGGACCCCCAACCTCCCCGTGTGCGACCTTCGGCCGCATGTCCTCAATCGCCGGACGGGCTGGAGTGTGCGGCCCTGCCGCACACTCCAGCCTCGCCGGCGATTGAGGCGTGGTCCCGGACGCGACATTCAGCCCCGCCGGCGTTTGAGGCGCGGGGTCTGGGGCGGAGCCCCAGTTCGGGAAGGGGCGGGGTGGGGAGCAGGCCCGCCGCAGGCGCCCCCGTACCCCTACGCGTCCAGCGCCGACCTCCACCCCGCCACCGCGCCCGGGTCGACCGGCGCCGACCACCCTTGCGGCCTCGCCGCCCCCCCGATGTGGAACGCGTCCACCCCCGCCCCCCGCAGCACCGGCACGTGGTCCAGGCGCAGTCCGCCCCCCACCAGGATCCGCGGCTCGTAGCCCGGCTCGCCCCGCCTCGCCGCCTCCGCGAGCAGCGTCGGCAGGCCGTCGTCGACGCCCGCCGCCGAGCCCGCCGTGAGGTAGGTGTCCAGGCCCGGCAGGTCCGCGAGCTGCTTGCGGAGCGCGTCGCGGTCCGTCGCGCGGTCGATCGCCCGGTGGAACGTCCAGCGGCAGCCGTCGAGTTCGGCGAGGAGCCGTTCGACCGTCACCAGGTCGGGCATGCCGTCCTCGTCCAGGAAGCCGAGGACGAATTCGTCCGCGCCCTCCGCGCGCAGCCCCCGCGCGGCGCGGACGAGCCCGTCGGCGTCGCCCGCCTCGAAGCCGTCCGCGAGGCGCAGCATCACGCGCAGCGGGATGTCCACGGCCGCGCGGATGCTCGCGAACGTCTCCCTGGACGGTGTCAGCCCGTCCGACGCCATGTCGCTGACCAGCTCCAGCCGGTCCGCCCCTCCGGACTGGGCCGCGACCGCGTCCTCCGCGTCGAGAGCGATCACCTCCAGAACTGCACGGTTGCTCATGGAACCCCATTCCTCATACAGGTCTAGTCCAATGCCAAGCCTAATGCGCATGTACCGCGCAAGCAGCCGCACGAACCTCCCGCATCGGAATCGAGCCTTGCGCCACATACATCCGGGGGGTATACATGGAGTCAGAAGTACCCCCTGGGGGTATATCCGATACGGGAGGAACCGTGCCACCCACCGCCACCCCCACCCACGTCGAACTCGCCATCGGCGGCATGACCTGCGCCTCGTGCGCGGCCCGTATCGAGAAGAAGCTGAACCGGATGGACGGCGTCGAGGCGACCGTGAATTACGCCACGGAGAAGGCGAAGGTCAGCCTCCACGCCCCGGACGTCTCCGTGGTCGACCTGATCGCCACGGTCGAGGCGACCGGCTACACCGCCGCCGCACCGGCGCCCACGTCCCCGGAAGCCGCGCACGAGGACGACGGGCTGCGCGACCTCCGCGAGCGCCTCACCACCGCCGTCGTCCTCGCCGTACCCGTGATCGCCATGGCGATGGTGCCCGCCCTGCAGATCGAGTACTGGCAGTGGCTCTCCCTCACCCTCGCCGCCCCCGTCGTCACCTACGCCGCCTGGCCCTTCCACCGCGCCGCCTTCACCAACGCCCGGCACGGCGCCGCGACCATGGACACGCTGATATCCCTGGGCACTTCGGCCGCGTTCCTGTGGTCCGTATGGGCGCTGTTCTTCGGGACCGCCGGGATGCCCGGCATGGTCCATCCCTTCGAACTGACGATCTCCCGCAGTGACGGCGCCGGGAACATCTATCTGGAGGCCGCGGCCGGCGTCACGGCCTTCATCCTGGCCGGGCGGTACTTCGAGGCCCGCTCCAAGCGCAAGGCCGGCGCCGCCCTGAAGGCCCTGCTCGAACTCGGCGCCAAGGAGGTCACCGTCCTGCGCGACGGACGTGAAGTCACGCTTTCCACCGCTGAGTTGAAGGTCGGGGACCGCTTCCTCGTACGCCCTGCGGAGAAGATCGCCACCGACGGCACCGTCGTCGAAGGCGCGTCCGCCGTCGACGTCTCCATGCTCACCGGCGAGTCCGTACCGGTGGAGGTCGCCACCGGCGACACGGTCACCGGCGCCACTCTCAACGCGGGCGGCCGCCTCGTCGTCGAGGCCACCCGGGTCGGCGCCGACACCCAGCTGGCCAGGATGGCCCGGCTCGTACAGGACGCGCAGAACGGCAAGGCCGCGGTCCAGCGCCTCGCCGACAGGATCTCCGCGGTGTTCGTGCCCGTCGTGATCGCGCTCGCCATGGCCACCCTCGGCTTCTGGCTCGGCACCGGCGCCGGGCCGGGTGCCGCGTTCACCGCCGCCGTCGCCGTACTGATCATCGCCTGCCCGTGCGCGCTCGGCCTGGCCACACCGACCGCGCTGATGGTCGGTACGGGCCGCGGCGCCCAGCTCGGCATCCTCATCAAGGGCCCCGAGGTCCTGGAGAGCACGCGCCGCGTCGACACGATCGTGCTGGACAAGACGGGCACGGTCACCACCGGCCGGATGACCCTCCTCGCGGTCCACACCAGCCACGACGAGGCCGAAGTGCTGCGCCTGGCAGGGGCGTTGGAGCACGCGTCCGAGCACCCGATCGCGCGTGCCGTCGCCGACGCGGCTCTGCGCAAGACCGGCACGCTCCCCGCGCCCGAGGACTTCTTGAACATCCCCGGCCTCGGTGTTCAGGGCAGGGTCGAGGGCCGGACCGTACTGGTCGGCCGTACCCGACTGCTCGACGATCGCGAGATCCGCCTGCCCGCCGCCCTGGAGCAGGCGAAGGCGGACGCGGAGGCGGCGGGCCGTACCGCCATCGCCGTCGCCTGGGACGGCGAGGCCCGCGCCGTCCTGGAGATCGCGGACGCCGTCAGGCCCACCAGCGCCGAAGCCGTCGGCCGCCTGCGGGGACTCGGCCTCACTCCGATCCTGCTGACCGGCGACAACAGGGCGGTCGCCGAGTCCGTCGCCGCCGAGGTGGGCATCACTGAGGTCGTCGCCGAGGTGCTGCCTGAGGACAAGGTCGCCGTCGTCAAGCGTCTGCAGGCCGAGGGCCGATCGGTGGCGATGGTCGGCGACGGCGTCAACGACGCCGCCGCCCTCGCCCAGGCGGACCTCGGCCTCGCCATGGGCACGGGCACGGACGCGGCCATCGAGGCGGGAGACCTCACGCTCGTACGGGGCGACCTGCGGGCGGCCGCCGACGCGATCCGGCTCTCGCGCAGGACGCTCGGCACGATCCGCTCGAACCTCTTCTGGGCCTTCGCGTACAACGTCGCGGCACTGCCGCTCGCCGCCGCGGGCCTGCTCAACCCGATGATCGCGGGCGCGGCGATGGCCTTCTCCTCGGTCTTCGTCGTGGGCAACTCACTGCGCCTGCGCCGCTTCCGGGCGGCGTAGGCACACAGGCGGTGGGCGGGGCGGCCTCAGCCGCCCAGGCCGCCGCTCCCGAACGCCCCGCCGCCCGCGTTCTTCCCGTGCTTCGGCCTCTCGTCGGGGCCCTTGCCGGAGTCGTGAGTGCTGTGGGTCTTCAGGTTGTACGGGAGGAGCCGCCCCTCATGGGGGAAGTCGTCCTCGTCCTCGTCCCGGACCTCCTCGATGTGCTCACGATGGCCGGGGGTGGTCGGCTGCTCCTCGGGGCGTGGCGGAACCAATTGCTCCCGCCGCCTCGCCTCACGCCACATGGCGCCCGCGAGGAGGGCCACGATGAGGATTCCGATGAGAACCAGGCCGGCTCCGGCCAGGTGCGGACCCTCCGCCAGCTCGATGCCCGAGCTGCTCTGGGCGATCATCACAGCGTTCATGTTGCTGCCTCCGCACAGGGAACGGCACGGCACACATGCCCTTTGCTGCCATTATCGCCCGTTACCGCCACTTCAGCCGAAGTAGACGAGGTCCTTCTCGACGGCACCCGTGAGCTCGTAGCGCGTCCCGGTGAGCGGGCGGCCCGCCACCAGCCGGATCAGCGTGGAGGCCGGTCCCGTGTACGTGGCGGGGTCGGGGCTGTCCGCGCCGAGGACGAGCGGTGCGTCGTGGCCGTCCAGCCGGGCCAGCAGCGGCTGACTCCTGCGGACCCGGGTCAGCGCGGCGAGCAGCTCCAGCGCGTACGGCAGGCCCTCGCCCTCGTACGCCCCCGGCTCGCCGAAGGCCTCCCGTACATCCCCGGCATGCACCCACTCCCCGAGCGCGATCCCGTCCAGCTTCCCGTGCCCCGCCTTCTCGATGACCGGGCCCGCCTCGGTCATGCCGCGCTCCAGCTCTTCCACGACACGGGAGTTGGACCACTCGGCCCGCTCGGCGATGTCGCGGTCGTTGGCCTCGGGGCTGAACACCCCCTCCTCGAACCGCGTCTCCACCACCCGGATCAGCGCAGAGCTGCAGTGCGCGAGCACATGACGCACGGTCCAGCCGGGGCAGCAGGTACGGAGCGCGAAGTCCTCGTCGGGACGTGCGCGCAGCAAGGGGATCAGGACGTCGCGCTCGGTGCGCAGCAGCCGTCCGGGAAGCTCGGGGTCGCGTACGGATTCCATGGCGCCCAGCCAACCGCATGGAGGCGGCCGCGGACAGCCGTCCGCCCGCCGCTTTAGGCTCGCCGTATGACCGCCGCATCCGTGGACCTCCGTGACCGCTGGACGAAGACCCTCATCGCCGCCCGCGGCGGCGCGAGCGCGCCGGATCCGGCGCCGTACGCCGAGAATCTGCTCGCCCGCTGGTCGGAGCCGCAGCGCCACTACCACACGGTCGATCACCTGACGGCGATGCTGCACCACATCGACGCGCTTCAGGAGTACGCCGCCGACGCGGACCTGGTCCGCCTCGCGACGTGGTTCCACGACGCGGTCTATCTCCCCGAACGCTCGGAGAACGAGGAACGCTCGGCCCGCCTCGCGGAACGCGCCCTGGCCGAGGCGGGCCTCCCCCCTGAGAGCACGGCCGAGGTCGCCCGCCTGGTCCGCCTGACGATCACCCACGCCCCCGCGCCGGACGACACCAACGGCCAGGTCCTGTGCGACGCGGACCTGGCCATCCTGGCCTCGGCCCCGGAGCCGTACGCCGCGTACACCGCCGCGGTGCGCGAGGAGTACGTCTTCGTCCCGGCCGACGCCTTCCGCGCGGGCCGAGCGGCGGTGCTGCGGCAGCTGCTTGACCTGCCGCGGCTGTTCCACACGCCGTACGGGCAGACGCACTGGGAGGCGGCGGCCCGCGAGAATCTGGCGGCGGAGCTGGCGTCGCTGGTCTGACTCTGTGCGGTGATCACACGTTCGTGGGACGCTGACGTAAGCAGCCTCGCGAGGTGGTGGCCGCACCCTACGTTGCCCTGACAGGGCCACAGAAAGGGGACCTCACGATGACCGCTGCACTGGTCGAGCCCGAGCTGTCGGAGGAAGACATGCCGTCGTGGGACTACCTGCTGAGCACGTGGCAGGAGCTGGACGTGCCAGAGGGTTGGCGCGCCGAGATCGACGAGGGGCTGATCACCTTGGTGCCGCCGCCGGACGACGGACACAATTTCATCGCTGCGCGAGTGGACCGGGCGCTACTCAAAGCCCTGCCAGACGACTGGGATGTCTACCAGACCCTCGGCCTGTACATCTACCGCCAGGAGCGGCTCTTCGTCCCGGACCTCGTCGTCGTCCCGAAGAAGCTGATCGCGGAAAGGGCGAGGAAGAAGGAGAAGGCTCCACTGGCCGCGGCCGAGGCAGCGCTGGCGGTGGAGATCACGTCGAAGAGCAACGCCTCGCACGATCGGTCGTCCAAGCTGAGCGCGTACGCGTCCGGGGCTGTCCCGCTGTATCTGCTGATCGACCGTTACGACGAGGGCGGGCCGTCAGTCACGCTCTTCTCCGAGCCGCGCAACGGTATGTACCGCACCGGCCTGCGCAAGCCTTTCGGCGAGCCTGTCCCGTTGCCCGAGCCTTTCAACACCGAGCTGGACACGTCGGAGTTCATCGCCTGATCTCCGCCGGGGCGGCCCCTTACACGGGCGGCCGCCCCTTCCGCCTGCGCAGCCCCGCCTTCGTCAGCAGTTCGACCACCTCGCGGCTCGACACCTCCACCGCGCCGGCCGCCACCGCGTCCCCGTACCGGTGCGACGGGACGTCGTAGTGGTCCCGTTCGAAGGCCCGTGCCGGGCAGCCGATCGACGCCGCGAACGCGTGCAGTTCCTCGTGCGATACGTCGCTGACCAGGTGCGACCACATCCGGCCGTGGCCCGGCCAGGTCGGGGGATCGATGTAGAGGGTCACCGCAGGCCGCCGACCGGCGCGACAACGACGCCCGCCTTCGCGCAGACCCAGTGCGGATCCGGCCCCAGTTCCGGTTCGACATCCAGCGCGTGCGGGTCGCCCGCGTTGCAGACCGGGCACAGCGGCCAGCGGCCGTGCCGCTCCAGGAGGGCGTCCTGGACGTCCTGGGCGACCAGGCCGGGGAGGAACTCGACGCCGTCCGGCCACTGCTCCACCCACCAGCGGCGGTGTGTCACAGCGTCCTCGACCAGCGAGACCACCCCGGCGTCGGCCACATCGCGGGCGGCCAGGTCGGCGAGGACCAGCGCGCGGGCAGCGTGCAGGGCCTGCTCCAGAGGGTTCGGGTCGTCCATACAGTCATTGTCCCCCAGCTCCCCGGCCGGGTCCCGAAGGGTTGACGACGACGGAATCCCGAAAATATCTTTCAAGAGTGACCAATCCAGTGAAGGAAATTTTCAGCAGCGACGCCCCGCCCGCCCCCGCCGCCCTCGCGGCCAAGGTGCGGACCCTCGCGCCGTCCATGACCCGCTCCATGCAGCGGGTGGCCGAAGCCGTCGCCGACGATCCGGCGGGCTGCGCGGCTCTCACGGTCACCGGTCTCGCCGAGCTCACCGGCACGAGCGAGGCCACCGTGGTCCGCACCGCACGCCTCCTCGGCTACCCCGGATACCGCGATCTGCGCCTCGCGCTCGCCGGGCTCGCCGCCCACCAGCAGTCGGGCCGCGCCCCCGCCGTCACCGCGGACATCGCCGTCGACGACCCCATCGCGGACGTCGTCGCCAAGCTCGCGTACGACGAGCAGCAGACCCTCGCCGACACGGCCGCCGGGCTCGACACCGTACAGCTGGGCGCGGCCGTCGCCGCCGCGGCGACCGCCCGCCGGATCGACATCTACGGCGTCGGCGCGTCCTCCCTCGTCGGCATGGACCTGGCCCAGAAACTGCTGCGTATCGGCCTCGTCGCGCACGCCCACTGCGATCCCCACCTCGCCGTCACCAACGCGGTGCAGCTGCGTTCCGGCGACGTGGCCATCGCGATCACCCACTCCGGATCCACCGGAGACGTCATCGAGCCGCTGCGCGTCGCCTTCGACCGCGGCGCCACGACCGTCGCGATCACCGGCCGCCCGGACGGGCCCGTCTCGCAGTACGCCGACCATGTGCTGACCACCTCCACCGCCCGCGAGAGCGAGCTGCGCCCGGCGGCCATGTCGTCCCGTACGAGTCAACTGCTGGTCGTCGACTGCCTGTTCATAGGCATCGCACAACGTACGTACGAGACGGCGGCCCCTGCCCTCGCCGCCTCGTACGAGGCCCTGGCCCACCGGCACAGCCCGCGCAACCGCCGAGACGGCTGAGCGCACCGACCCCCCACGCAGACCGAGAAAGCAGAGCCGCTCTCCATGACCTCCACGTCCTCCGCGTCGTCGTCCGGGTCGTCCTCCCCGTCCCGGGACTCCGCCTCCTACGGTGAGCTCCGCGCCGAGCTGGCTGCCCTCACCACCGAGGCGTTCCGGCCCGAACTCGCCGACATCGACCGGCTGCCCACGCACGAAATCGCCCGGATCATGAACGGCGAGGACGTGACCGTCCCCGCCGCCGTCGCCGAGCGGCTTCCGCAGATCGCCGCCGCCATCGACGCCACCGCCGAGCGGATGTCCCGCGGCGGCCGGCTCGTCTACGCGGGCGCGGGCACGGCGGGACGGCTCGGCGTCCTGGACGCGAGCGAGTGCCCGCCCACCTTCAACACCGACCCGGCCGAGGTGGTGGGCCTGATAGCGGGCGGACCCGACGCCATGGTCACGGCGGTCGAGGGCGCCGAGGACAGCAAGGAACTGGCCGCCGCCGACCTGGACGCGCTGCGGCTGACCGCCGACGACACGGTGGTCGGGATCTCCGCGTCGGGCCGTACGCCGTACGCCGTCGGCGCGGTGGAGCACGCCCGTACCCGCGGCGCGCTCACCATCGGCCTCTCCTGCAACGCGGGCAGCGCGCTCGGCACGGCCGCCGACCATGGCATCGAGGTCGTCGTCGGCCCCGAACTGCTCACCGGATCAACCCGGTTGAAGGCCGGTACGGCGCAGAAGCTGGTCCTCAACATGATCTCGACGATCACCATGATCCGGCTCGGCAAGACCTACGGAAACCTGATGGTGGACGTCCGCGCCTCCAACGAGAAGCTGCGCGCCCGCTCGCGGCGCATCGTCGCGCTGGCCACGGGGGCGACCGACGAGGAGATAGAGGCCGCACTCGCCGCGACGGACGGAGAGGTGAAGAACGCGATCCTCACCATCCTCGGCGGGGTCGACGGCCCCACCGCGGCGCGCCTCCTGACCGAGAGCCAGGGCCATCTTCGCGCCGCCCTGCAGTCGGCCCGTATGCACTGAACGTCCCCCGGTCACCCCCGGGCACCCCCGCACCCCCCACAGCAAGGGCCCACGCACATGCCCGACGAGAAGAACAGCGCCATCGCCGCCGCGATCCTCCCCCTGGTCGGCGGCGCCCGGAACATCACCTCCGTCGCCCACTGCATGACCCGGCTCCGCCTCGGTCTGCGCGACCCCTCCCTCGTACGGGAAGAGGAGCTGAAGGCGCTCCCGGCCGTACTGGGCGTGGTCGAGGACGACACGTACCAGATCGTGCTGGGCCCGAGCACGGTCGCCCGCGTCACCCCGGAGTTCGAGGCGCTGGTGGCCTCCGCGCCGGGGACCGCGGAGGATCTGGCCGACCGGGGCGCGGCCATCAAGGCAGCCAGGTCGGCCAGGAACTCGACCCCGTTCAAGCTCTTTCTGCGCCGTATCGCGAACATCTTCGTGCCGCTGATCCCGGCGCTCATCGGCTGCGGCATCATCGCCGGGCTGAACGGCGTCATGACCAACATGGGATGGCTGCCCGCCGTCGTCCCCGCGCTCACCGCCATGGCCGCCGGCTTCATGTCGCTGATCGCGGTCTTCGTCGGCTACAACACGGCGAAGGAGTTCGGCGGCACCCCGGTGCTCGGCGGCGCGGTCGCGGCGATCATCGTCTTCCCCGGCATCGCGAACATCGAGGCCTTCGGCCAGAAGCTCTCCCCCGGCCAGGGCGGAGTGCTCGGCGCACTCGGTGCGGCGGTCCTCGCGGTGTACGTCGAGAAATGGTGCAGGCGCTGGGTCCCCGAGGCCCTGGACGTCCTGGTCACACCGACCCTCACCGTCCTGGTCTCCGGACTGGTCACCATCTTCGGCCTCATGTTCGTGGCCGGTGAGGTCTCCACCGCGATCGGCGGCTTCGCCAACTGGCTGCTGGCCAACGGCGGCGCGGGCGCGGGCTTCGTCCTCGGCGGCCTGTTCCTGCCGCTCGTCATGCTCGGCCTGCACCAGGCGCTGATCCCGATCCACACGACGCTGATCGAGCAGCAGGGCTTCACCGTCCTGCTGCCGATCCTCGCGATGGCGGGGGCGGGCCAGGTCGGCGCGGCGGCCGCGGTCTATGTCCGCCTCTCGCACAACACCTCGATCCGCACCACCATCAAGTCCGCACTCCCGGCGGGTTTCCTGGGCGTCGGCGAGCCGCTGATCTACGGCGTCTCGCTGCCACTGGGCCGTCCGTTCATCACGGCCTGCGTGGGCGGGGCGTTCGGCGGCGGCTTCGTCGGCCTGTTCAACATGCTCGGCGACACGGTCGGCTCCACGGCGATCGGCCCCTCGGGCTGGGCCCTGTTCCCGTTGCTCGACGGCAACAGGGGTGTGGGCGAGACGGTGGCGGTGTATGCGGGCGGGCTGGTGGTGGGTTACGTGGCGGGCTTCCTGGCGACGTACTGGTTCGGCTTTACGGAACCGATGCTGGCGGAGCTGAACGCGGCGAATCAGCCCCTCCGGAGCGGGGTCTCGGGCGGTGCCCCCCACGCGGCGGAGCCGCACAATGTCACCGCGGGAAGGGCGGGCAGAGGCTGAATCGCTGTGCGGCTGCGCCGCCCCCGTCGCGGGAGCGTGGCCTTCACAGCGCCCCCGCGGACCTCCTGCGCCGCGCCAGCACCCGTGCGTACAGCAGATGCGCCACCGCCTCGCCCGCCACCAGCAGAACGACCAGCCAGGGGGCGAGATGGGCCGGGCCACGCTCAAGGGCAAGGCGGGCAAGGACGGTTCGTGGGTGATCCGCTACGCCGGGGACACCGCGCATTTCAACAGCACGGCGGTGGCCGACTTCGTCGACGTCCGCTGAGGCCGTACCGACAGCCCAGGGCGGCACCCCACTTTGGTGGGTGCCGCCCTCTGGGACGCCCTCCTCCCGAGCCGCCTACAGGCTGAGCGCGTCCTCCGCGTTGCTCAGCCAGGCCGTCACCGAGGCCTCGGGTGATACGTAGAAGCCGGGCGTCTTCGCGGTGAGCGGCTTCTGTTCCAGGTCGGACTCGGTGTTCATGGTCATGGCGATCGAGTTGACGGTCTTGCCCTTGCCGTCGTTGGCGCCGCCCATGAGCCCGGCGTAGGCCGACTCGCCCGGCTTGAGCCTCATCGCGTCCTCGATGCCTGGGGCCTTTCCGCGCTCCGTCGCCGCGCCGTCCAGGTCGCCGAAGGTCACGATCGGGTGGCCCAGCACCTTGCACGGCTTGCCGCTCTTGTTGGTGATCTTGAGCAGGTAGCTGCTGGTCGTGGCGTCCGCGAGCGTCGCGGTGAACTTCACGTCGTACGTGCTGCACGGAAAGACGGCGTAGTCGGGGTCGGGCGACGAACCGTCACCGCCGCCGGACGAGCCCTTGCCCGGGGACTTGGACGGGGTTGCCGGCTTCGACGGGGTCACGGGCTTCGACGGGCCGGCGGTCGCCTTGTCGGCTCCGCTCGGCTTCCCTCCCGAACCCTCGGCTGCGGGCTCACAGGCAGTCAGGGCCAGTGCCGATACGGCGGCGAGCGCGACGGCGGCTCTGCGAACGTTGGTCCTCATCTGATGTCCCCCCGAGTGAGAAGCGCGAGTGTGCGCTGACAGAGCACGAGCTTCCCGTACGACCTTCACGGATTGGTGACGGTGCCTTGCCGAAACCACCACGAAAGCGCACGCCGGCCGACAGGCGTTTCTCAGAAACCGTTATGGCGTCGTCCTCAGCCGCTCTCCCACTTGCCGGACCGACCGGCGAAGTACGGATGAGAGCGGAGACTCCATGCACCACCGAGACGAGGACGCCCAGTTCCTGGACCCGGCGACCGGCCGCGACAGCGCCCGCGAGGGCCGGGGCGGGCGACGGAGAGCGGGCGCGGGGCGCCACGGGCGTCGGGGAAGGGCGGGCGGTCGACCGATGGCCGCAATCGCGGTGGCCGGCACCGTCGCGGTCGCGGTCGTCGCGGGCGGAGTCTTCGCCCTGAGCGGCAGTGACGAAGACTCGGCCGGTACCCGGGCCGCAGCCTCCGTGCAGCAGGCGCCGGTGGATGCCTCCGTCGGCGGCCTCTCGAAGGCTTCTCCCACCCCCACGGCATCCGTCCCGCCGTCCGCCGTTCCTTCCGCAACTTCCCGTAAGACAAAGGGCCCTACCGCCAAGCCCAGCGCCGCGGCCCGCCGCACGGCCGGGCCCGGGACCGCTCCCGAGAAGCGCAGGCGGCAGTCCGCCCCTGCCGGTGCGGGCGCGAGCGCCCCCACCGCGGGAACCCCCGCAACCGGCAGGGCCGCCGACTCCGTCCAGCGGATCGCCTCCCTGGTCAACGCCGAACGCGCCAAGGCCGGATGCTCGCCCCTGCGCGTCGACAGCCGGGTTCAGGCCGCCGCCCAGGCGCACGCCGACGACATGGCAGCCCGCAACTACTACGAGCACGTCAGCCCGGAGGGGCGGCATGCCGACGACCGGATGAAGACCGCCGGCTATCCCGCAGGCAAGTGGGGGGAGAACATACACAAAGGACCGAAGGACCCGGTCTCCGCGATGCGTGACTGGATGGACAGCCCCGGGCACCGCGAGAACATACTGGACTGCGGGTTCAAGGACCTCGGCGTCGGCGTGAACTTCAGCGCGAACGGCCCCTGGTGGGTACAGAACTTCGGCGGCTGACCGGCTGGCGACCGTCGAAGCGGACGGTGCGGGCTCAGGCCGGAGCGGCGAGATTCTGGACCCACACCGTCCCGTCGGGACCGGGCACGGCGGCAACGCCGGTGTCCCGGTACCGGCAGTCGAGCATGTTCTCCTGATGGATCGAGCCGTCCATCCAGTCACCGACCACCGTCGCGGGGTCGCCCGGACCCTGGTCCAAATTCTCGGCCCACGGGCCCACGTCGTATCCGGCTGCCGAGATCCGCGCGTCGGCATGGCGTCCCTCCGGGTCGGCATGGTCGAAGTAGCCACGCGCCACCATGTCCTTGGCGTGCTTGCGGGCCGCGGCGCCGAGTCGCGGATCGATCCGCAGCGGCGCGCAGCCGGCCTCGGCACGCCGGGAGTTGACCAGGGCGGTGAGGCGTTCTTCGAGGGTCGCCGCGGGCGGGGAGGGCTTGGGGGACTTGTGGGGCTTCGGGACGGGTGAGGCGGTGGGGGTCGGCGTGGGTGTCGGACTGGGACTGCGGGTGGGTTTCGGGGCCGTCGCAGCCGGCGGAGCCGCCACCGGGGCCCGGTCGGCCGGGGTCTTCGCCGTGGGCCACACCAGAGCGAGGAGCAGTCCGGCGACCACGACCCCGCCGACCGCCGCCGCCACAGCGCGTACTTTCAGCCCTCCCCCTGCACCGGCGGTCGGCTCCCCGGGCTGCCCCGTCCCGGCGAAGTCCCCGTGGCCGGCCGCGCCGAACTGGCCGTGCGGAACGGGAGGGTAGCCATGGAGCGGGACCACCATCGCCATGCCGGCCAGCAGTCCCTCTGCGGGTACGAGATCCGACCAGTGCCCCGAGCAGCCGGCGCACCCGCGAACGTGCCTGGCGATCCGCTTGCGCCAGACCGGCGAGGGCTGCCCGTCCCAGGCCGCGGTGACATCGGCCAATTCGGAGCAGCACGGCTCGTTGGCCAGCGCACGGGCCACGACGCGGCCCAGTTCCAGCTGAGTCTTCATCCGCTGGATACGGACCGCGGCGTGCTGCGGAGTGACGCCCAGCGCCTCGGCCAGCTCGGCACGGCTCAGTTGTCCCGCGGCCTCCTGCCACCACAGGGCCAGCAGTTCACGATCGCTCTCGTCCAGCCAGCGGGTGGCCTCGGCGACCTCGCGGCGCTGGCCGGACAGCCCGAGCCGCAGGATGGTGAGATCCACGAAGTCACCGGTCGGATCGGCGGTCTCCGCCACGCGGTCCAGCGGTGCTGTCGCCGTCTGCTGCTGGAGCGTCCAGCGCCGACGTATCTGATTCATCGCGATCGCGACCAGCCAGGAGCGGAAACGGGAGGGGTCGCGCAACCCGCCGAGTCCGTCGAGTGCGCGGAACATGGTCTCCTGCACCACGTCGTCGACGTCCGCGTGACCGTCCAAAGCCCGGCCGACGATGTTGTAGACAAGGGGAAGGTAGTCGGCGACCAATCGCTCCCGGGCCTGCTGGTCCCCCGCCCTCGCATCCGTCACCAGTTCCGGACGGTACCTGTCGTCCCTGCGCATACGTGCCCTCGCCCATTGCCTCTTCGACCCCGCCGCTCAGGGTCCTGCCCCAGAGGAGACCCGTCGGCGCCGATCGGATAACACAAACCCGGCTCGCCTCCCCGGGCCCGGATCCTGAAACGCCCGAGGGCGGTACCCCCCTGGGAGTGGGGGTACCGCCCTCGGTCAGGACCGGGTCCGAGCCGTCAGGCTCAGAAGTCCATGTCACCGCCCGGCATGCCGCCCGGAGCGGCGGCGCCCGCCTTCTCCGGCTTGTCGGCGATGACGGCCTCGGTGGTCAGGAACAGCGCCGCGATGGAGGCCGCGTTCTGCAGAGCAGAGCGGGTCACCTTCGCGGGGTCGATGATGCCCTCGGCGATCATGTCGACGTACTCGCCGGTCGCGGCGTTCAGACCGTGGCCGACAGCCAGGTTGCGCACCTTCTCGACCACGACGCCGCCCTCGAGACCACCGTTGACGGCGATCTGCTTGAGCGGGGCCTCCAGCGCGAGCTTCACGGCGTTGGCGCCGGTCGCCTCGTCACCCTCGAGGTCGAGCTTCTCGAAGACCGAGGAAGCCTGGAGCAGAGCCACGCCACCACCGGCGACGATGCCCTCCTCGACGGCCGCCTTCGCGTTGCGAACGGCGTCCTCGATGCGGTGCTTGCGCTCCTTGAGCTCCACCTCGGTCGCGGCACCGGCCTTGATGACGGCCACGCCGCCGGCCAGCTTCGCGAGGCGCTCCTGGAGCTTCTCACGGTCGTAGTCCGAGTCGGAGTTCTCGATCTCGGCACGGATCTGGTTGACGCGACCGGCGACCTGGTCGCTCTCACCGGAGCCGTCGACGATCGTGGTCTCGTCCTTGGTGATGACGACCTTGCGGGCGCGGCCCAGCAGGTCCAGGCCGGCGTTCTCGAGCTTGAGACCGACCTCCTCGGAGATGACCGTGCCGCCCGTGAGGATGGCGATGTCGTTCAGCATCGCCTTGCGGCGGTCGCCGAAGCCCGGGGCCTTGACGGCAACGGACTTGAAGGTGCCACGGATCTTGTTCACGACGAGCGTGGACAGAGCCTCGCCCTCGACGTCCTCGGCGATGATCAGCAGCGGCTTGCCGGACTGCATGACCTTCTCCAGCAGCGGAAGGAGGTCCTTCACGTTGCTGACCTTGGAGTTGACGATCAGGATGTACGGGTCGTCGAGCGACGCCTCCATACGCTCCATGTCGGTGGCGAAGTACGCCGAGATGTAGCCCTTGTCGAAGCGCATACCCTCGGTGAGCTCCAGCTCCAGACCGAAGGTCTGGGACTCCTCGACGGTGATGACGCCTTCCTTGCCGACCTTGTCCATCGCCTCGGCGATGAGCTCGCCGATCTGGGTGTCGGCGGCGGAGATGGAGGCCGTCGAAGCGATCTGCTCCTTGGTCTCCACGTCCTTGGCCTGCTCCAGCAGGGCGCCGGAGACGGCCTCGACGGCCTTCTCGATGCCGCGCTTGAGGGCCATCGGGTTGGCGCCGGCCGCCACGTTGCGCAGGCCCTCGCGGACGAGCGCCTGGGCGAGAACGGTCGCGGTGGTCGTACCGTCACCGGCGACGTCGTCCGTCTTCTTGGCGACTTCCTTGACCAGCTCGGCGCCGATCTTCTCGTACGGGTCCTCGAGCTCGATCTCCTTGGCGATGGATACACCATCGTTGGTGATCGTGGGGGCGCCCCACTTCTTCTCGAGGACGACGTTCCGGCCCTTGGGGCCAAGGGTGACCTTGACGGCGTCGGCGAGCTGGTTCATCCCGCGCTCGAGACCGCGCCGTGCCTCCTCGTCGAACGCGATGATCTTGGCCATGTGAAGTGGTCCTCCCGGACTGGGGTGGATTCTCCGGACCGCGCTGGCGCCCGCGACGGACGGCCTGAGAGCCGTGCGGTTCCTTGCCCCGCCGACCCTTCGGGCCTCGCCGACCCGGTCCTTAAGCTGTCACTCTCACCTGCAGAGTGCTAACGCCAATGATTAGCACTCGGCACAGGAGAGTGCAAGCGGCTCGAAGAGCCTCGATGAGGGGTGGTGGTCGGTGGGGGCACCTCCCAGCGGTAGCTGGGGGAGGGTGGGCGCAAGCGGGTCCGACACATCGTGGACACGGCTGGGGACACACGAAGGGCCCGCATCCCCCTAGGATGCGGGCCCTTCGCCGTGAGTGTGTCGCGTGAGTGCGTCGGTGGCCGATCGCGCCGAGATCAGACGGCGAGCTTGACCATGTCCGCCTGCGGCCCCTTCTGGCCCTGCGAGATCTCGAACTCGACCCGCTGACCCTCTTCAAGGGTGCGGTATCCGTCCATCTGGATCGCGCTGTAGTGGACGAAAACATCCGCACCACCGTCGACCGCGATGAAGCCGTACCCCTTCTCCGCGTTGAACCACTTGACGGTGCCCTGAGCCATGCCTAACTCCCCTATTACTGGCCCTTGCACAGGACCGCACTTCGCGGACCCGGGTCAGACCTCACCCTCCCGACAGGAAGGAGAGTGTGCGCCGGAACGCGTCGACCGCGGCTGAATGTATCTGCCCAACTGCCCTCTGCAACAGGTCAATCAGACGAGAAATCTGGGCACGCGCGATCGGATGATTGAACTGAATTCAAGAAATTCCGGGGCAAGTCGGGCCCGGCAAATGGCACTTGAGGGTGCATTTCGATCGAACACATTGGCTGCTTCTTGATGGGCCAGGGCGCATTCTCATATGCGGTCGGCACAAGCAGCGGAGGGGGCTTCCCCAACTGTACCGCGCTCAACCATACAGAATTGCCCCCTCCGCTTCTCTTGCGGAGGGGGCACTGTGTCGATTAGCGGCTGACGCCGCGGGTGCTCACGCTGGGTAGCTCAGCCGCCGGCGACGGCAGGGATGATCGAAACGCCCGCACCGTCCGGGGTCGCCGTCTCGAGACCCTGCTCGAAACGGACGTCGTCGTCGTTCACGTACACGTTCACGAAACGGCGCAGCTTGCCCTGGTCGTCCAGGACGCGCGCGGCGATGCCCGTGTGGTTCTTCTCCAGGTCCGCGATCACCTCGGAGAGCGTCGCGCCCTCCGCCGGGACCTCGGCCTGACCGCCCGTGTACGTACGGAGAATGGTGGGGATGCGGACGTTCACGCTCATGGTGGTTCTGCCTTCCGTAGGTAGTCAGCGGGCCAGGCCGGCGTCGCGGAACGCCTCGAGGCTCGGGCGGATGGTCGCCGTGGGGCCGGTCGTCGGGGCAACCGCGTCGAGGGTCTTGAGACCGTCGCCGGTGTTGAGCACGACCGTGGTGAGCGCCGGGTCGAGCAGGCCCTGCTCGATCAGTTTCTTCGCCACGCCCACGGTCACGCCACCCGCGGTCTCCGCGAAGATGCCCTCGGTCCGCGCGAGCAGCTTGATCGCGTCGACGACCTGCTCGTCGTTGACGTCCTCGACCGCACCGCCCGTGCGGCGCGCGATGTCCAGTACATACGGGCCGTCGGCGGGGTTGCCGATGGCCAGCGACTTGGCGATGGTGTTCGGCTTCTGCGGCCGTACGACATCGTGCCCGGCCTTGAAGGCCGTCGACACCGGAGAGCAGCCCTCGGCCTGAGCGCCGAAGATCTTGTAGGGCTTGTCCTCGACCAGGCCGAGCTTGATCAGCTCCTGCAGGCCCTTGTCGATCTTCGTGAGCTGCGAGCCGGAGGCGATCGGGACGACGATCTGGTCGGGCAGCCGCCAGCCGAGCTGCTCGCAGATCTCGTACGCCAGCGTCTTGGAGCCCTCGCCGTAGTACGGGCGGAGGTTGACGTTGACGAAGCCCCAGCCCTCGCCCAGCGGGTCGCCGATGAGCTCGGAGCAGAAGCGGTTGACGTCGTCGTAGTTGCCCTCGATGCCGACCAGCTCGCCGCCGTACACCGCGGCCATGACGACCTTGCCCTGCTCCAGGTCGTGCGGGATGAACACGCAGGACCGGAAGCCCGCCCGGGCCGCGGCCGCGCCCACCGCGCCGGCGAGGTTGCCGGTGGAGGAGCAGGAGAGCGTCGTGAAGCCGAAGGCGCGCGCGGCCTCGACGGCGATCGCGACGACACGGTCCTTGAAGGAGTGCGTCGGGTTGCCGGAGTCGTCCTTGATGTACAGGCCGCCGGTGACGCCCAGCTCACGGGCGAGGTTGTCGGCCTTGACGAGCTTGGTGAAGCCGGGGTTGATGTTCGGCTTCTCGGCCACGTCGGCGGGGACGGGCAGCAGCGGGGCGTAGCGCCAGATGTTGTTCGGACCCGCTTCGATCCGCTTCCTCAGCGCCTCGGGGTCGTCCGCCGGCAGGTCGTAGGCGACCTCGAGCGGCCCGAAACAGGAGGCACAGGCGAAGATCGGGCCCAGGTCGAAACGCTCTCCGCACTCGCGGCACGAGAGCGCCGCGGCGGGACCGAGGTTCACGGGGGTGGTGCTTGCGACAGTCTGCACAGCCATGGTGGCGAGGCCCTTTCTCCTCATCTTCCTCGCGACGCATTTCGCCACGAGACGGAATTGGCACCTTCCCCACCGTGACCTCGCGGTCGGCGGGAGGGTTGCCGGGGCTTCAACGGGCCGTTCCCTCTGCCCCTCTGGATGAGCGGTATTCGATTGTCAGCGCGATGACCCCGGCATGCGACGGTCATCCGCGTTGTTCAAGACTGTAACCGAAGGCCTGCATGGTTGAGATAGTCGTCCGAACCGCGAGACGGATCACAGGATCCCGATGTCAGAGGGAGACCCGCACGTGCTGGAAGAGGTGGAACGCTGGCTGAGCAGGCGTTCCTGGTCTGCGGCCGACCGCCCGCTCGGCCGGCTGATGGCCGCCAAGCACGGTACGACCATCAGCGTCGTCCTGCCCGCGCTCGACGAGGAGGAGACGGTCGGCGAGATCGTCTCCGTGATCCGGCGTGAACTGATGGAGGCCGTGCCGCTCGTCGACGAGCTCGTCGTCGTGGACTCGGGGTCGAGCGACCGCACGGGCGAGGTGGCCGCGGCGGCCGGCGCGCGCGTGGTGCACCGGGACGCGATCCTGCCCCGGATACCCGCGGTCCAGGGCAAGGGCGAGGTGCTGTGGCGCTCGCTGATGGTCACGAGCGGCGACATCGTCTGCTTCGTCGACGCGGATCTGCGCGAGTTCTCGGCCGATTTCGTCTCCGGGATCGTGGGGCCGCTGCTGACCGACCCCGATGTGCAGTTCGTCAAGGCGATGTACGACCGGCCGCTCGGCGAGAGGGCAGGTCAGGGCGGGCGAGTGACGGAGCTGGTGGCGCGGCCGCTGCTGAATCTGCACTGGCCGCAGCTCGCCGGGTTCGTCCAGCCGCTGGGCGGGGAGTACGCCGTGCGGCGCTCTCTCCTTGAGCGGCTGCCCTTCCCCGTGGGATACGGAGTGGAGCTGGGCCTGCTCGTCGACGCGCTGCACACGGTCGGTCTCGACGCGCTGGCGCAGGTGGACGTCGGCTCGCGCAAGCACCGCCACCAGGACGGTCAGGCGCTGGGGCGGATGGCCGCGGCGATCTACCGGACCGCCCAACTGCGCTTGTCCAGGGGTCATTTGGTGCGGCCTGCGCTCACGCAGTTCGAGCGGGCCGAGGAGGGCTTCGTACCCCGGACGCATGCGGTGGACACGCAGGAGCGGCCGCCGATGCGCGAGATCGGCGAGTACGCGACGAGGCGCGCGGCATGAGCACGCAGAGTGGCACACCGGGTGGCGCAGTCCGGCCGTACGCACGTTTGAGGGTTTACCGGAAGGGCTAGGTTTCGGCACATGGTCTCCGAGCAGCCTGCCGCCCAGGTCCTAGTCGCCTCGAACCGCGGCCCGGTCACATACACACGTCAGCAGGACGGTTCGCTGGACGCCCGCCGGGGCGGAGGCGGCGTGGTCTCCGGTCTGTCGGCGATCGACTCCGAGTCGGACTCGGTGTGGGTGTGCGCCGCTCTCGGCGACGGTGATCGCGAGGCCGTACGGCGCGGGGTGGCCGAGCCCGGGGTGCGGATGCTCGACATCGACGCCGGGGTGTTCGCCGACGCGTACAACGGGATCGCGAACTCGGTGCTGTGGTTCGTCCACCACATGCTCTACCAGACGCCGCTGGAGCCGGTCTTCGACGCGGAGTTCCGCCGCCAGTGGGCCTCCTACGAGGCGTACAACCGGGCCTTCGCCGATGCGCTGGCGGAGGCGGCCGCGCCGGGCGCGGCGGTTCTGGTGCAGGACTACCACCTGGCGCTGGTGCCCCGGATGCTCCGCGCCCACCGCCCGGACCTGCGCATCGGCCACTTCTCACACACGCCCTGGGCGCCCGTCGACTACTTCCGGATGCTGCCCGACGACATCGCGGCCCAGCTCCTCGGCGGCATCCTCGGCGCCGATCGGGCCGCTTTCCTCACCCACCGCTGGGCCGAGGCCTTCACCGACTGCTGCCACACCGTGCTGGGCCCCGGCATCCCGTCCGGCACGCGGATCGGAGTGCACGGCCTCGGCGCGGACGCGGACTTCCTGCGGGAGCGTGCGCACCGGCCCGATGTGGAGGAACGGCTGGCCGCGCTGCGCGAACAGGTCGGCCCGGGGCGCAGGACGATCGTGCGCGTGGACCGTACCGAGCTGTCCAAGAACATCGTGCGCGGGCTGCTCGCCTACCGGCACCTCCTGGACACCAGGCCCGAGTGGCGCGAGCGGGTCGTCCATGTCGCCTTCGCCTACCCCTCGCGGCAGGATCTGGCCGTGTACCGCGACTACACGGCGCAGGTCCAGCGGGTCGCCGACGAGATCAACTCCACGTACGGGACAGCGACATGGAACCCGGTCGTCCTCCATGTGAAGGACGACTTCGCCCGCTCCCTGGCCGCGTACCGGCTCGCGGACGTCGCCCTGGTCAACCCGATCCGGGACGGTATGAACCTGGTCGCCAAGGAGATCCCGGTCGTCTCGGACGACGGCTGCGCGCTGGTGCTGTCGCGCGAGGCGGGGGCGCACGAGGAACTGGGTGAGGACGCGGTCACGGTCAATCCGTACGACGTGACGGGCACCGCCGACGCGCTGCACGAGGCGCTGACGATGCCCCACGGCGAACGGGCCCGGCGCACCAAGCGGCTGGCGGCCGCGGCGACCGCGCTGCCGCCGCAGCAGTGGTTCCTCGACCAGCTACAGGCGCTGCGCGAGGGCTCCTAGGAATTCGACGACGGCCGCCGGGCCCGGCAGCAGCAGGTCCGCGCGGTCCGCGACCTCCGGCACCTCCGCGCTGCCGCTGCACACCAGCAGGCCGGGGATGCCGTCCGAGCGGAGCTTCTCCACGGCGGCGAAGGCGGGCAGATCGCCGAGGTCGTCGCCGCCGTACAGGACCGCTTCGGCCTCCACTTCGCGTACGTACTCGGCCAGCGCCACGCCCTTGTCCATGCCCGGCGGGCGCAGCTCCAGGACCATGCGGCCCGGCTCGACGATCAGTCCGTGCCGGGCGGCGAGCTCGCCGAGAGGGTCGCGCAGGGCGTCGAAGGCGGCCTGCGGGTCGGCGGCGCGGCGCGTGTGGACCGCGACGGCCTGGCCCTTCTCCTCGATCCAGGCGCCGCGCCAGGCTCCGATGTCGTCGAGGAATCCGGGCAGTTCGGCGCGGGCGGCCGCGACGCCGGGGTGCGCGGCCGGGGTTTTGACCGTGCCGGACACGGCGTCCCAGCGCTCGGCGCCGTAGTGCCCGAGAACCACGAGGTGTTCCAGGCCCGGCACTCCGGCGAAGCCGCCGTACCGTACGGCAACGCCCGCCGGGCGTCCGGTGATCACGGCGACGGACGCCACACGTGGCGCGAGCGCGGCGAGCGCGGGGACGGTGCCGGGGTGGGCGCGGGCCTGTTCGGGGTCGGGCACGATCTCGGCGAGAGTGCCGTCGAAGTCGAGGCCGACGACGGTTTTGTGCGGCCTGCCCAGAATCGCGGCAAGACCGTCACGGCCGGCGGGGGTGGACGGCGTCGGCAGGGAATGCGCGTACGGGGAGCTGCCCATGCCTCCGACCCTATCGGCGACTTCGTCTGTCGTCCCTGACTCGGCGGAGACGGTTGACCGTGACGGGGTCGTGGGCGAGGGCGCGCTCGTCGTCGATGAGGGCGTTGAGCAGCTGGTAGTAGCGGACCGGGGAGATGCCGAGCTGCTCCCTGATGGCGCGCTCCTTGGCGCCGGGTCCCGGCCAGGAGCGGCGCTCCATGGCCAGAACGGCGCGGTCGCGCTCGGAGAGCGTCTGGTCGTCGGTCATACGATCCAACATATCTGCGGCCGGTCGGTGCGGTCTCTGGACTACTCGGCGAACTACTCGGCGTTCTCGGCGACGGAGGCGGCGCGGCCGATGCGGCCGAGGACTGCAGCCGGGCTGGCGCCGGGTTCCACGGCCTTGCCGATGTTCTTCTTGATGTTCTCGCTCACGGACGCCCACGAGGTCTTGCCGACCGGCGGAAGCACCGAGGTGGGCAGTTCCTCCAGGAACGCCTTGAGGTCCTTGTGCTCGGGGTCGGCGACCATCGCCTCGGACGCCGAGACTGTCACCGGCAGCAGGTCGTTCTGGCCCGCGAAGTCGAGGACGTTCTTGTCGCTGAAGACAAAGTCCAGGAACGTGCCGATCTCGGCGCGGTGGCCGTTCTGCTTGAAGCCCATGATCCAGTCGGCGACGCCCATCGCCGCCTTCGGCTTGCCGCTGGTGCCGGGCAGGGCGACCTTGCCGACGTCGATGTTGGCCGCTTCGGCCGCCTGCATCAGGGACGGGTGGCCGTTGAGCATGCCGACCTCGCCGCGTGTGAAGGCGGCGAAGGCGTCCTTGCGGTTCAGCTTGCCGGGGGCGACAGGGCCGGTGAGCTTCTTGTCGACCAGGTTCGTCTTCAGCCAGGTGAAGGTGGCGATGTTCTGCTCGGAGTCGATGCCGTAGTTGCCGCTGGTGTCGGTGTATCCGTCACCGCCGCTGAGCAGCCACATCATGGTCTCGGCCTGCGCCTCCTCCGGACCCAGCGGCAGCGCGAAGGGGTACTTCGCGTCGGTGTTGTCCTTCAGCTTCTCCGCGTCCTCGACGAGGTCGTCCCAGGTCTTGGGGTCGTTCTTGATCCCGGCCTCTTTGAAGAGCTTCTTGTTGTAGAAGAGCAGCCGGGTCGAGGCGACGAAGGGCAGTCCGTACTGCACGCGCTTCATCTCACCGGCGTCGGTGAGCGGTTGGAGGAAGTTGGACTGCACGGGTATGGAGAGCAACTGGTCGGCGGAGTACAGCTTGTCGGCCGCGGCGTAGTCGGCGTACGCGCCGATCTGGGCGATGTCGGGGGCCTTGCCGGCCTTGACCATCTCGCCGACCTTGCGGTCGATGTCGTTCCAGGACTCGATCCGGACATCGATCTTGATGCCGGGGTTCGTCCTCTCGAACTCGGCGGCGAGGTCGGCCCAGTACTTCTTGCTGCTCTGGCCGCCGGAGACGTCGTAGTCCGCCGCGACCAGCTTGAGGGTGACGTCGCCGGAACCGCTGGAGGTGCCACAGCCCGTGAGGACCACCGTCATGCCCAGTGCGGCGAGTGCCGCGGTCAGACCCAAGAAGCGCTGATGCACAGCTCTTCGCCCCACCCTCTGCTGTTTGTTTGCCCGTCTTGTTCCAGTCGGTCCCCCGTGACGCCCTGCGAGTTGGGCGCGATTTTCCGCCAACCGGAGGTATGAGGTCTACTCCAATCGGTATCGCTTCCGCAACGTCTGTCCCCAGGGGTGCGGGCATTGCCCGGGCACGCCGCGGGCTGCTAAGCACGTCCCTTGGCACGAAGTGGTCGATGCCGGTCCCGACTTACGCGTACGTCGCGAGGAGCCCAGTCGCATGTCCCGTACCGCAGCAGAGATTGCCACCCAGCCCGCCTGCTGGCGCCGAGCGGCGAAGGCCGCGGCCGCCTTCCCGGGACTGCCACAGCCGGGCGAGCGGGTCGCCGTCACCGGGTGCGGTACGTCCTGGTTCATGGCGATCGCGTACGCGGCGCTGCGGGAGGCGGCGGGGCACGGCGAGACCGACGCGTTCGCCTCCTCGGAGTTCCCCGCGGGGCGGTCCTACGACCGTGTCGTCGCGATCACCCGCTCGGGCACGACGACGGAGGTCCTGGACCTGCTGACAGCACTGCGCGGCAAGGTCCCGACGCTCGCCCTGACGGCGGATCCCAAGACCCCGGTCATGGACGCGGCGGACGAGGTCGCGGTGCTGGACTGGGCGGACGAGGAGTCGGTCGTCCAGACCCGTTTCGCCACGACGGCACTCGCCTTCCTGCGGGCAGGTCTCGGTGACATCCTCGGCGTGAAATCGGTCACCGACGCGGCGGTCGACGCGGAGCTGGCGATCACGGAGCCGCTGCCGGAGGCGGTGGTGGGCGCGGAGCAGTGGACGTTCCTGGGCCGCGGCTGGGCGTACGGGCTGGCGCTGGAGGCGGGCCTGAAGATGCGCGAGGCGGCGGGCGCGTGGACGGAGTCGTACCCCGCGATGGAATACCGCCACGGCCCGATCTCCATCACCGGCCCCGGCCGCGTGACCTGGGTCTTCGGCCCGCTCCCGGAGGGCCTGTCGCTGGACGTGTCCCGAGTGGGCGGCACGCTGGTGGCCCGCCAGGAGACGGACCCCCTGGCCGACCTGATCCGCGCACAGCGGCTGGCGGTGACACTGGCGGAGTCGAAGGGCTTCGACCCGGACAGGCCGAGGAATCTGACGCGGAGCGTGATTCTGGGCTGAGGGGGCCCGGGGGTTCGGGGCGCGCCGGGGCCGTGGGGCGCGGGTCTGGCGGTCCGGGGTGCGCCGGTGCCGCGTGGTGCGGGTCGCCTGCGGGGACGACCCTGCACCGCCCCTCCCCACGGGGAGGTGTGTCGCGGCGCGCGGGGGTTCGCCCGCGAGACCACCCACCGGGCAGCAACCACCAACGCCCCCTGCCCACGGCACCCACGAACCCGGTACAAGCGCCGTCGGAATCGACTCCTCGGCGTCGGCGGCAAACGGGCCGTTGGATTGATCACCCGGTGTTGGCCGCCAATCGCCTGCGGGGACGACCCTGCACCGCCCCTCCCCACGGGGAGGTGTGTCGCGGCGCGCGGGGGTTCGCCCGCGAGACCACCCACCGGGCAGCAACCACCAACGCCCCCTGCCCACGCTCACCACGGACGCTGGAAACGCGGGGACGACCCTTCACGGCCCCTCCCCACTGGAAGGGCTGCGGTGCGCGGGGGTTCGCCCGCGAACCTCCCACCGGGCAGCAACCACCAACACCCCCTGGCCCCCGCCACCCACGACCCCTGGAAACGTCGGGACGACCCTGCACCGCCCCTCCCACCAGAACGCTAAGGGCGCGGGCCCGCCTGGCCCCCGCGGAGCCCGCACGGACACCGTGCCCGGGGGGTCGGGGCGCCAGCTCCGCGTCTCGCTCCGCGGCGGAGCCGCCGGAGCACCGGGGCCCGGGGGCGTCAGCCCCCACTGACCCTTCCCCCAAGGGGTCTGGGGGCGCAGCCCCCAGGTTCGGGAAGGGGCGGGGTGGGGGACAAACCGTTCCGCCGTTTGTATGGGCGCGCAACAATCCGGGGTAGTGGACTAGACCTTTCCACCGTCCACCCGCCAGACTGTCCACGTGAGACACGTCATCGCCCTCGATGTGGGCGGCACCGGCATGAAGGCCGCCCTCGTCGCCCCCGACGGCACCCTGCTGCACGAGGCCCGTCGCGCCACCGCGCGTGAGCGCGGGCCCGACGCCGTCGTCGAGTCCATCCTCGGCTTCGCCGGCGAGCTACGCGCGTACGGCCAGGAGCACCTCGGCCACAGCGCCCTCGCGGCCGGCGTCGCCGTCCCCGGCATCGTCGACGCCGAGAACGGGATCGCCGTGTACGCCGCCAACCTCGGGTGGCGCGACGTACCCCTGCGCGACCTCCTGCGCGAGCGGCTCGGCGCCCCCGTCGCCCTCGGGCACGACGTCCGTACCGGCGGCCTCGCCGAGGGGCGGATCGGCGCGGGCAAGGGCGCCGACCGGTTCCTGTTCGTGCCGCTGGGCACCGGGATCGCCGGAGCCATCGGCATCGCGGGTCGGATCGAGGCCGGGGCCCACGGATACGCCGGCGAGATCGGGCACATCGTCGTCCGCCCCGACGGCCCCGCCTGCGGCTGCGGCCAGCGCGGCTGCCTGGAGACCCTCGCCTCCGCCGCCGCGGTGACCCGCGCGTGGGCGACGGCAAGCGGCGACCCGGACGCCGACGCCGCCGACTGCGCGAAGGCCGTCGAGTCCGGCGACACCCGCGCCCGGGCGGTCTGGCTCGACGCCGTCGACGCGCTCGCCGCCGGGCTCGTCACCGCGCTCACCCTGCTGGACCCCCGCACGCTGATCATCGGTGGCGGTCTCGCCGAGGCGGGGGAAACCTTGTTCACACCGCTGCGGGCCGCGGTCGAGGAGCGCGTCACGTTCCAGAAGCTGCCCGCCATCGTCCCGGCAGCCCTCGGGGACACCGCCGGATGCCTCGGCGCGGGGCTGCTCGCCTGGGATCTGCTCGCCACCGACTCGGAGGTAACCGCCTAATGGCCGACCGCATGGTTCTCACGGGCGCCCGGGTGGTGCTGCCGACCGGGACCGTCGAGAACGGACGGGTGATCGTCGAGGGCGCGAGGATCACCGGCGCCGCGCGCGCCGACGCGCCCGCCCTCGACCTCACCGGTCACTGGGTCGTGCCCGGCTTCGTCGACATCCACAACCACGGCGGCGGCGGCGCCTCCTTCACCTCCGGCAGCGCCGAGGACGTACTGAGGGGCGTACGGACCCACCGCGAGCACGGCACGACCACCCTCGTCGCCTCCACCGTCACCGGCGAGATGGACTTCCTCGCCCACCGCGCGGGCTTCCTGTCCGAGCTGGTCGAGCAGGGCGACCTCGCGGGCATCCACTTCGAGGGCCCCTTCATCTCCCCCTGCCGCAAGGGCGCGCACAGCGAGGAGCTGCTGCGCGATCCCGACCCGGCGGAGGTGCGCAAGCTGATCGACGCGGCCCGCGGTACGGCGAAGATGGTCACCCTCGCCACCGAACTCCCCGGCGGCATCGACTCCGTACGCCTCCTCGCCGAGCACGGCGTGATCGCCGCGATCGGCCACACGGACGCGACGTACGAGCAGACCGTCGAGGCGATCGACGCGGGCGCGACCGTGGCGACGCACCTGTACAACGCGATGCCCGGCCTCGGTCACCGCGCGCCGGGACCGATCGCCGCGCTCCTGGAGGACGAGCGGATCACGGTCGAGCTGATCAACGACGGCACGCATCTGCACCCCGCCGCCCTCGAACTCGCCTTCCACCGCGCGGGCGCGGCACGCGTCGCCTTCATCACCGACGCCATGGACGCGGCGGGCTTCGGCGACGGCCGCTACCAGCTCGGTCCGCTCGAGGTCGAGGTCAGGGAAGGCGTCGCCCGGCTGGTGGAGGGCGGGTCCATCGCGGGCTCGACGCTCACGCTGGACACGGCGTTCAGGCGTGCGGTCACCATCGACCGGCTGCCGGTGGAGGATGTCGTCCGGGCCATTTCGGCCAATCCCGCCCAGCTGCTCGGCGCCTACGACACGGTCGGCTCGCTGGAGCCGGGCAAGGACGCCGACCTGGTCGTCCTTGACGCCGAGTTCACGCTGAAAGGCGTGATGCGCAAGGGCGAATGGGTGATTGAGCCGCGCGTAGGGTGATTTCCACGCAAGCCACTCAAGGCGGTTGGCCGGGGGGTCTGGGCCAACCGCCTTCCGTTTGGCATGATCAGGGCCCGTACGAGCACGGCAAGCGCGTTCTGTGGGGGTGTGTACGGGTGATCCTGACGGTCACGCTCAACACCGCCCTGGACATCACCTACCGGGTCCCCGCGCTGACCCCGCACGCGAGCCACCGCGTCAGCGAGGTCCGCGAACGCCCCGGCGGCAAGGGCCTCAACGTCGCCCGCGTCCTGTCCGCGCTGGGTCACGAGAGCGTGGTCACCGGCTTCGCGGGCGGGCCCACCGGAGCCGTACTGCGCGATCTGCTGGCCCCGCTCGCAGTGCGCGACGCACTCGTCCCCGTCGCCGGGACCACCCGCCGCACCATCGCCGTCGTCGACGACGCGAGCGGCGACACGACCCAGCTCAACGAGCCGGGCCCCCTCGTCACCGCCGGGGAATGGGCGACGTTCCTCACCTCGTACGACTCCCTGCTGCCCGGCGCCGACGCCGTCGCCCTGTGCGGCAGCCTGCCGCCCGGCATCCATGTGGGCGCGTACGCCGAACTGATCCGCAGGGCCCGCGGCGCCGGCATCCCCGTACTCCTGGACACCAGCGGCGAACCGCTGCGCCGCGGCATCGCCGCCCGCCCCGACCTGGTCAAGCCCAACGCCGATGAACTCGCGCAACTGACGGGCTCGCGCGAACCGCTGCGCGCCACCCGTGACGCCCGCCGACGGGGCGCGCACGCCGTCGTCGCCTCGCTCGGCCCCGAGGGCCTCCTCGCGGCCACCGCGGACGGCGTCTGGCAGGCGACCCCGCCGGCGCCGGTGAAGGGCAACCCGACGGGCGCGGGCGACTCGGCGGTGGCCGGGCTGCTCTCCGGCCTCGTCGAACAACTCCCGTGGCCGGACCTGCTCGCCCGCGCGGTGGCGCTGTCGGCGGCGACCGTACTGGCCCCGGCGGCGGGCGAGTTCGACGCCGCGGCCTACGAGGAGCTGCTGCCGCACATCGCGGTGACCGAGCTCGCGGCCGCGGCGTGAAAGCCCGCACACAGCGCACAATCGGGCCCAGCCGCCCGGGAATTGGGGTGCAGCATGCCACTCGTCAGCACCGGTGAACTCGTCTCGGCCGCAGCGGCCGACGGCCGCGGCATCGCCGCCTTCAACGTCATCACCCTGGAACACGCCGAGGCGATCGCCACCGGCGCCGAGCAGGCGGGCGCGCCCGCGATCCTGCAGATCTCCGAGAACGCCGTGAAGTTCCACGGCGGACAGCTCGCCGCGATCGCCGCCGCGGCGGCCGCCGTGGCCCACGCGTCGACCGCGCAGCTCGCCCTCCACCTCGACCATGTCGTCTCCGTGGACCTGCTGCGGTCGGCGGACGACGAAGGCTTCAGCTCGGTGATGTTCGATGCCTCGAAGCTGCCGTACGAGGAGAACGTGCGGGCCACGGCGGACGCGGTGCGCTGGGGCCACGAGCGCGGCATCTGGATCGAGGCCGAACTCGGCAAGGTCGGCGGCAAGGAGGGCGAGGCCCCGCTCGACGCCCACGCACCGGGCGTCCGCACCGACCCGGCGGAGGCTGCCGCCTACGCCGCCGCCACCGGCGTGGACGCCCTGGCCGTCGCGGTCGGCTCCTCCCACGCGATGACGCAGCGCACGGCCGCCCTGGACCACGCCCTCATCGCCCGCCTGCGCGACGCGATCCCCCTCCCGCTGGTACTGCACGGCTCCTCGGGCGTCCCGGACGAGGAGATCCGCCGCGCGGTCGCCTCCGGCATGGTCAAGATCAACGTCGGCACGGCCCTGAACACGGCCTTCACGGGCGCGGTCCGGGCCTTCCTGGACACGACCGACCCGTCGACGGTGGACCCCCGGAAATACCTCGCCCCGGCTCGCGCTGCGATGGCCGGGACGGTGGCGGGGTTCCTGACGCTCGTCAGTGGCTGATCAGCCTTCCTTGACCTCGAGCCAGTCGAGGATGACGTTGCACTGATTGCCCGCCTCGCAGGAGATCTTGAGCTCGTTCTCGCCCTTGTTCAGGTTGACCGGCGCCCAGGTGGTCTGCCAGTTCTTCTCCCACGCCGGGTCCGAGGAGTGGATGAAGTTCTTCAGGCCCAGCGGGTTGGTGTTCGCCTTGCCGTTGACCGTCAGCGTGGCGTTGGCGTCCTGCGCGGGGATGGCGTAGCGCACATACAGCCGGTACTGGCCCGCCTCCGCGATCTTGGCCTTCCAGGTGACCGAGGCGCCGACCGCGTTGAAGCCGGTCACAAACGCGCCGCCCGCACCCTCCGCACCCTTGATGTCCTTCGCCAGCGCGGCCGGCGCACCCAGCTGCAGCGTCGCCGCGTCCTGCTTGGGCAGGGGCTCCTGCGGGTCCTGGGGCGTCGAGGGCTCGTCGCTCGGCTTGACCGACTGGCCCGCGCTCGTGCCGCCGTCGCCGCCGGACTGGCCGCCCGCCTTGTCGTCCTCGCCGCCGCTCGTGATCAGTGCCGCCGCGATGCCGATCACGACCACAGCGACCACCGCAATCGCGCCGATCAGCAGGCCCTTGGTGTTGGGTCCGCCACTGCGGCCGCCGCCGTGGCCGCCGGTCTGGGGCGCGACCGGGCGGGTGGGGGGGCCACCGGGGTAGGTCTCGGGTGCCGCGTACTGCGCGGTCGGCTGGCCCTGCTGGGCGTGCGCCTGCTGCTGCGGGACCTGCTGGCCGTACTGGCGCTCGCCGACCGTCCGGACCTGGTTGTACGAGGTTCTGGGGACGCCGGGCTGTGCGGCAGGACCCGGATAGCCGTAGCCGCGGCTCTGGCCGGGCGGTGTCGCACCCGCTGCCCGTCCGTCCTCGTACAGGTAGCCGAACGGATCGTCGTCCTCGGGCGTGCTCGCGCCGGTGTTCGCGGCCGTCATCCCCATTCACTCCTCACCATGTCGTCAGCACATCGCCGACGCGGGCGAGCCTACCCGGTTCGGGGTATTCCATAGGGTGTCGTTGACCTCAGCCGGCCCGCCGGTGCACTTTCGCCCTGGAACGCTTCTCGACGTACATCCGCTGGTCGGCACTCTGCAGGACCTCCTCGACGGACATTCCGCAGCTCGCCCAGCCGATCCCGAAGCTCGCCCCGACGCGCACGCCCCTGCCGCCGACCCTGATCGGCAGAATGATCGCGTTCCGCAGGCGTAGTGCCAGGTCGGCGGCATCCGCCGCGCCCAGGCCGTCGGCGAGCACCACGAACTCGTCACCGCCGAGCCGGGCGACCGTGTCGTTGTCGCGCACGCCGGTGGTGAGCCGGCGCGCGACCTCGACGAGCACGGCATCGCCCGTCTGGTGCCCGAACCGGTCGTTGATCGACTTGAAGCCGTCCAGATCGCAGAAGAGGACCGCGAGCCCCTTCGTGCCGTCGTCGACCTCGCTGTCGGGCGCGATCGTGTGCACATGGTGGTCGTAGGGCACGCCGGTGGTCTCGAAGTCGAAGCCGTCGCTGCCGAAGATGCCCTCGCTGTCCGCCCCGTACGCGGCGTCCAGCGCCTCGATGGCGCTCTCCCGCGCGGTCTGCGGCCGCTCGCACAGCCGGGCGCTGAGCCGGGCGCGCAGCTCGGCACTGTTGGGCAGCCCGGTGAGCGCGTCATGGCTGGCCCGGTGCGCGAGCTGGAGCTCGTGCCGCTTGCGGTCCTCGATGTCCTCGACATGGGTGAGCAGGAAACGGGGGCCGTCCGCGGTGTCCGCGACGACGGAGTTGCGCAGCGACACCCAGACATACGTCCCGTCCCGGCGGCCCAGCCGCAGCTCGGCACGCCCGCCCTCGGCCGACGTACGCAGCAGCGTGCCGACATCCTCGGGATGCACGAGATCGGCGAAGGAGTAGCGGCGCATCGCGGAGGCAGGTCTGCCGAGCAGCCGGCACAGGGCGTCATTGGTGCGCAGCAGCCGGCCGTGCTGGTCGCCGCCCATCTCGGCGATGGCCATACCGCTCGGCGCGTACTCGAACGCCTGCCGGAAGGACTCCTCACTCGCGCGCAGGGCCTGCTGCTCACGCTCCAGACGGACCAGGGCGCGCTGCATGTTTGCTCGCAGGCGGGCGTTGCTGATCGCAATCGCCGCCTGGGAGGCGTACATCTGGAGCGCTTCCTGGCCCCAGGGGCCCGGCCGCCGTCCGTTGCGCGGCCGGTCGACGGAGATGACGCCGAGGAGCTCGCGGCCGCCGCCCGATGCGTACATGGGGGCGTAGAGACGGTCCTGCGGGTGCCACTCGTCCTCGAAGCGCGGGTCGGGGCCCTCGGTGTGCCACTGCGGGACGTCGTCCTCTATGAGCACCCAGCCCTCGGTGTGCGGGATGAAGCGCAGCTCGCCCCAGGCCTCGCCCATCGACAGACGGCGTTCCCAGGACGGGCGGGAGCCGACGCGGCCCGTGATCAGGGCTTCCGCGGCGGCGCTGCCGGCGAATGCGGCGACGACGAGATCTCCGTCGGGGCGTACGAGATTGACGCAGGCCAGCTCGTAGCCGAGTCCCGCGACGATTCCGTCAGCGACGGTCTGCAGGGTGTCGGCCAGGCTCCGGGCCGTGTTGAGGTCCGCGACCACCTGGTGCAGCTGCCGCAGGGTCGCAAGACGGACGTAGGGCTCCGACTCGGTCTCCATCGCTCGCTCTCCCCGAGACCTCGACAGCAAACTCCAGGGTTCTCATCGACGTTCTTGTTGCGGTATCACGGTCACTGAATCACAGCGAGCTGCCCACTCGGTACACAGGGTCAACAATTACTGCACTCTGTGACTCAAGTCACAATGGATGATGATGCGTTGTCTGCGCGAGCTGCAATGACCCTCGCTTTCCTGAACGCAAATATGGGTGCGCCGCCGGTCCCAGGACCGGCCGTCGGTCTTAGGCCCTGTCCGGTCGATCAGGCCGGACAGGACCTAGGACCCGGCTGGTCCCCCGGCCCGATGCGGGCGCGGGTCGGCCGAGACTAGCGTTCCTCGTGTGCTGCAGACGAGCCCCGCCACCGGTCCTGTTGCCATCCCCCATGCTGAGGGGGTGAGCAACGAGGAGTTCCGCGCCGCCATGTCCCGGCTGGCCGCGGGTGTGGTGCTGGTGACCGCGCACGATCCGGACGACGGCCCGCGCGGCGAGGACGTCGGCATGACGGCGACCGCCTTCATGTCGGTGTCACTGGACCCCCCGCTGGTCCTGGTGAGCCTGCGCAACGACTCCCGCATGGACGACCTGCTCGCCGAACAGCCACTGTGGGCCGTCTCGGTGCTCTCGGAGAGCCAGCGGCACATCGCGGGCCGCTTCGCGATGAAGGGCCGGGTCAGCGACCGGCTCCTGTTCGAGGACATTCCGTACACGAGGGGCGAGGTGAGCGGCGCGCTGCTGGTGAGGGGCGCGCTGGCGACGCTGGAGTGCCGTACGGAACAGAGGGTGGTGGCCGGGGACCACACGCTGGTGATCGCGCGTGTGCTGTCCGTGGGGCTGCCGAGCGCGGACGGCGGTCCGCTGACGTACTTCCGGGGCCGCTACCGCCAGTTGGACTGAGGTCCCGCCGCCGACCGGGGCGGGGGTACTACCAGTCGCGGCCGCTGCGGCCGCGCTTCGTCTGCGCGCGCTGCTTCTTCTCCTGCAGCCGGCGCTCGTTGATACCGCGCGGAATCCTCGTCGCCCGGCGCGGCCGCGGCGGCGGCGCCGTCGCCTCGGCCAGCAGGGAGGCCAGCCGCACGGCCGCGGTCTCGCGGTTGCGCCACTGCGAGCGGTGTTCCGACGCGCGGACCGCGATCACACCGCCCACCATCCGGCCGGCCAGCCGCTCCAGCGCGCGGTCCTTCCAGACCTGCGGCAGCGCCTCGGTCCTCGCGAGGTCGAAGCGGAGCTCCACCTGCGAGTCACTGGTGTTGACGTGCTGGCCACCCGGTCCCGACGACCGCGAGAAACGCCACATGAGCTCGGCCTCCGGCAGGGAGACCGAACCGCGGATGATGTAGGGACCGGACATGCGTCCATGGTCGCGTGCCCGCGCCGTCCGCGTCACCCGCTTTTCGGGCGTCCGCGCTCGCCCGTCTCCCCGCGAGGTGGCAAAGGAAGCACAGACGGATGGAACCTGGCAGTCCCCTGCCTGCGTTATGACGGGTGACGGTAGCTTCGGGAGGGCTCGAAGCCCGCACAGACGACACGAAGGGGACTTCCCAATGGCAGTAAGCCTGTCCAAGGGCGGCAACGTCTCGCTCACCAAGGAGGCACCGGGCCTGACCGCCGTCACGGTCGGCCTCGGCTGGGACGTCCGTACGACCACCGGCACCGACTTCGACCTCGATGCCTCCGCGATCGGTGTGAACCCCGGCGGCAAGGTCGCGTCCGACGCCCACTTCGTCTTCTTCAACAACAAGGCGACGCCCGACCAGACCATCGTCCACACCGGCGACAACCGCACCGGCGAGGGCGGCGGCGACGACGAGCAGATCAACGTCAACCTGGCGGGTCTGCCGGCCGACGTCGACAAGATCGTCTTCCCGGTCTCCATCTACGACGCCGTCAACCGCAGCCAGAACTTCGGCCAGGTGCGCAACGCCTACATCCGCATCGTCAACCAGGCCGGCGGCGCCGAGCTGGCGCGCTACGACCTGAGCGAGGACGCCGCCACCGAGACCGCGATGGTCTTCGGCGAGCTCTACCGCAATGGCGCGGAGTGGAAGTTCCGCGCCGTGGGCCAGGGGTACGCCTCGGGCCTGGAGGGCATCGCCCGCGACTTCGGCGTCAACCTCTGACGTACGCACCGCGACAAAAGGCCCCGGCTCACAAGCCGGGGCCTTTCTGCTGTCCTCTGGTCGCCGCCGACGGGAGGGCCGACGGGAGAGGCCGGCTGCCTGACCGTACGAGAGGCGGCGGTCCATGGAACCAATGCCAACTCACCGTTACGGACTAGGAATCCGCCCTGACAGATGAGGGGTGACTGTTGAGTTCGGTGTGTCGATGCCGACAGCGTGATCAACCCGCTCGCCGCAGATCTTGACGCACGCGGGCCACGGCATCTATCCACTACCCAGGGGTCCAACGGCTGCACCCCTGCCACCAGCCGTCCAACCCGTTAGCGCATCGTCTCCAAAATCGCGAGGTCCTGATCAGCCCACTGCATCTCCAGCAGGCTGACTCCGCCTTCAGATCACCAAGACCACTACGCGACACACATGCACGAGGAGACCCGTGTCCGAGCCAGCGGCCGCCGAAGCCGACTCACTGATGCTGCAGGCCTTCCGCACCCTGCCCGAATCGTGGCAGACGACGCTGTTGCAGAGCCTCGACGAACACGCCGGGCACACGACCCCCTTGGCGGAACTGAGTCCTGACACAGCGGACTCCGAGGCCGCCCGCGCCCTCAAGGGCCTGTACGAGGCCTACCTCCGCACCTATGCCGCGCAGACCCCCGGCCGAGCGTGCCGCCATTTCGCCGCCGTGCTGGACGACACCGTCCGCCTCGGGGACTGCCCACGCTCCAAGGACTTCGACCAGCACGCGGCCACGTGCGGGAGCTGCGCCCGGGCACGTACAGACATCGTCGCGATCCACACAGGCCGGCACACCACCCTGTCCAAGGCGTTGCTGCCGAGTACGGCGGAGCGGCCGGCCTCGTCACCCGGCGACGGGCGCTCTGCAGCCCTGGCGATCCCGGCTCCGGCGACGCCCGAGCCCACCGAAGTCCCCTCTCCACGCGGCATTTCGCGTGAGGCATCCTCCCGGCGCGTTGTCCCGGTCACCCCAGCCTTTGCCATCGCCGCGGTGGTGGCCACGGCCGCAGCGATTGCCGCATCTGTCACTGTCGTCTTCTCGAACGGTCCGGGCACCGCCACCCGACCGCCCCTGGCCGCCTCTGATTCCGCCACCAGCTCCGTCCCGGCGGCTGTTGCTGTGACCGCAACGGTGACGGTATCGGCCACCGCGACGCCGACTGCCCACACCTCCGCCGGGGCGAGGTCTCGCGACGACCGCGCAACCGGTTCTGTTCCACCCGAAGTTGCCGCACCTCCGGCGCCGAGCGGAAAACCGAAGGGCTTCCAGCTGGTCAACCAAGCGACGGGCCTGTGTGTGGGGATCCAGGACGCCGCCGACACCCAGGGTGCCATGATGCAGCTCCAGGAGTGCGTCAGCGGCGAAGCGACCCAGCGCTGGGAACGCATCGCGGCCGGCCAGGACACCTACCAATTGAGGAACACGGGCACCGGCAAGTGCCTCGACGGCACTCACAATGGCGGAAACGTGGTCAGGGTCGTCCAATGGGACTGCCACGTCTCAGATGACCGTTCAGTACAGCTGTGGACCTTCACGTCGGACGCGAATGCGCCCGGATATCGATTGTTCTTTGTCCCGCAGGTAGGCTCCAGCGACTATTCGTCGCACCTGCTCGGTCCGGAGGACTGGCCCGAGGCCGACCCGCCCAGAGCGGGATCCTACCTTGCACAACTGCCGAACTATTACAACTCCAGCAGCTTCATATTCGCTATGGACGACGGTATATGAAGCAACGTCACGTCAGGAACCGGGACACTATGGGGTGTCGGGCTTGTCCTTGCCGTAAAGCCAGGTGTCCCAGAGCTCGGTGAGGTCCTTGCCGGACTTCTTCTCGACGTAGGCGGTGAAGTCGGCGGTGGAGGCGTTGGAGTGGCGGTGCTCCGTCGCCCAGCCCTTCACGATCTCGAAGAAGGGCTTCTCGCCGACCGCCTGACGGATCTTGTGCAGGACCATCGCGCCGCGGTAGTACACCGGATCGTCGGAGACTTTCGCCGCGGACGGCGGATCGGCGGGCGGGAACGCCCAGTTCTTGTCGTCGGCGAAGGCGGCCTCGAAGCTCTGCTTGGCTGGGGTGGCGTCGAAGTCCTCGTGCCAGATCCACTCCGCATAGACGGCGAAGCCTTCGTTGAGCCACATGTCCTTCCAGGACCTGGGCGTCACGGAATTGCCGAACCACTGGTGGGCGATCTCGTGGACGAGCGAATCCGGGAGCTCTTTCACCGGGATCACGGGCTTGGTCTGGGTCTCCAGGGCGTAGCCGAGGTCGTCGTTCGGTACGACGATGACGCCGGCGGACGAGAAGGGGTACGGGCCGAAGTTCAGCTCCCCCCATTCCACAATCTCGGGGACCTGGGCAATCAGCTGTGCATGTTTCGTCCCCACGGCCGGGTCGACGACGGTGAGGACCGGCACGCCGCTGGAGGTGCGGGACTCCGTCGGCCTGTACTCGCCGATGGCGAGCATGGCGAGGTAACTGGCCATCGGTTGCCTGGACTTCCAGGCGTAGGTGGTGCGCCCGCCTGTCGTGACCTTCTTCATCAACTCACCGTTGGAGATCACCCTCAGCGGCCCCTCGGGCACGGTGACCGTGATGTCGTACGTGGCCTTGTCGCTCGGGTGGTTGTTGCTCGGGAACCAGGCCATCGAGCCGCTGGGCTCGCCGACCGCGAGCGCGCCGCCCTCGGTCTCCAGCCAGCCTTCCTTCGACTTCTCTTCGTCCTCGTCGATGATCGTCTGCGGTTCGCCGGAGTAGCTGACGACCGTACGGAAGGTCTTGCCCTTGTCGATGTCGCGGTGCGGGCGCAGCGTCAGCTCGTCGCCCGCCCGGTTGGCCGCCGCCTCCTTGCCGTCGACCGTGGCGCCGTCGACCTTCAGCCCGTGGAGGTCGAGGTTGAAGGCGCTCAGGTCCTGGGTGGCGCGTGCGGTGATCTCGGCGGTGCCCTTGAGGTGGTTCGTGTCCGGGTCGTAGGCGAGGGTCAGGGCGTAGTGCTGGACGTCGTACCCGCCGTTGCCGAGCCCGCGGAAGAGCGGATCGCGCACACCCGCGGAGCCGGGCTTGCCGTGCACACCCGTGCCGCCGTCGGTGCAGCCTGTGAGCAGGAGCAGCGCGACGGCGGGCGTCAGGGTGCGTACGAGAGTTCGCATATCCACGCAGTTGATCCTATGCGGGGGTATGCGCTCGGGGAGCGAATCAGCAGGTACGGCTTACTTGTTGAAGTACGGCTTACTTGTTGAGCGCCGCGACACCCGCCGCGGCGTACTGCTCGTCCAGGGCGCCACTGGGCGCGCCCGCCACGCCGATGCCCGCGATCGGGGCGCCCTGGGACCGCACCGGTGCGCCGCCCGCGAGGAAGAGCGTGCCGGGGATGTCCTTCAGGTTCGGGGCCTGCTCCAGGCGCTTGACGAGCTCGGAGGTGGAGGCGTTCCACGAGACGGCGGTGAAGGCCTTGCGCTGTGCCGACTCGTACGACTGCGGGCCCGCGCCGTCGCCACGCAGGGTGACGACGGTGGTGCCGTTGCGGTCGACGACGGCGACGGAGACGCGCTGGTTGTCCTTCTCGGCAGCCTCCAGCGCGGCCCGGGCGGCCTTGGTCGCGGCCGCGACCGTCAGGTGGGTGGACTGCTGGAGGTTGCGGTCGGCCGCATCGGCCCGGACCGCGGCAAGCGACTCGGCGGCGGGAGCGGACGCGTTCGCGGACACGGCGCCGAAGGTGCCCGCACCCAGGGCGGCCGCGGCGACGGCTCCGGTCAGGACACGGGCACGCAGGGACAGCTTCTTGATGGTCATGGGGCTCCTCGGGCTCTGGGCCGGGTCTTGCTCGGGGCTGGGTCTCACTCGATCCTCCGGTCCGGTCCGGGGCGCCGCGGTCGGCGTACCGGCTGCTGAGCGCAGGCATGATGGACGACGGCCGGGTCAGCCGATCGGCTGATGCGGCGGTGGTCCCGCCGGGTCACGATGCAGAACGAGCCACGAACAAGCCCCAGGTCACAGAGCACACGCAGCGCCGCCAGCAGGAGAGCCCGATGTCCCACGCACCGTCCGCCACCGGCGGTGATCGCGCGACCCTGGATGGGCAGACCCTGGATCCCGATGCCCGCTGGCTGGTGACGGTGATGAACACCGCCTTCCTCGCCCTGCTCGCCGGATCCCTGCTGCGCTATCTCCTCAAGCACCCGGAGAGTCCGCGGCTGCCGTGGGTCGTCGGCCTGAGCATCACCCTCGCCGCGCTCCAGCTCGCGGGCCACTGGCTCGGCGGGCGCCGGGCCGACCGGCTGCGGCTCGCCGGGCAGCGGCCGAGCCGCCTCCAGCTGGTGCTGCTCGGCTCCGTCGTGGCCTGCTGGGTCGTGATCGTGCTGCTCGCGCCGAGCTTCGCCTGGTGCGCCGTACCGCTCATCTACACCGGGCTGCGATCGCTCCCCATCCGCGCCGCCGTCGCGCTCGTCGCCGTGCTCTGCGCGCTGGTGATGATCGCCGAATGGCGCCTGGCGGACAGCGTGGACCCCAATCTCTTTCTGCTGCCGCCGACGGTCGCCGTCCTCGCCACCACCGTCTTCATCTACATGCGGCGCCAGGCCGACCGGCTGGCCGCCACCCAGCGGCGCGAGGGGACGCTCGCCGAACGCCAGCGGCTCTCCATGGAGATCCACGACACCCTCGCGCAGAGCCTGTCCAGCCAGCAGATGCTGCTCCAGGCCGCGGAACGCACCTGGGACAGTGACCCGGCGGCCGCCCGCGGCCATGTCCGTACGGCCGAGTCGATCGCCGAGCGCAGCCTCGCCGAGGCCCGCCGCTTCGTGCACGATCTGGCGCCCGCGGACCTGGCGGAGGGCGGCGGCCTGGACGCGGCCCTGCGTACGCTCGCCGAGCGCGAGTCCACCGGCTCCCTCCAGGTCCGCTTCCACCGGGACGGCACGCCCGTACAACTGCCCGACCGGGTCCAGTCGGCGCTGCTGCGGATCGCCCAGGGCGCGCTGGCGAACGTACGGGAGCACGCGGCGGCCACCACCGCCGCGCTCACCCTCAGCCACCTGGACGACCAGGTGGTACTGGACATCGCCGACGACGGCCGCGGCTTCGAGCCGTCCGGCACCCGTACCGACGCCCGTGCCGGTGACCGGGGCCACGGGCTGCCCGCGATGCGCGCCCGCGTACGGCAGCTGGGCGGCACGCTGACCGTCGAGTCGACGCCGAGCGAGGGCACGGTCCTGTCCGCCGCGATCCCCCTGGAGCGCGCATGACCGCGGTACGGATCCTCCTCTGCGACGACCACGCCGTCGTACGCGCCGGGCTCCTCGCCCTCCTCGGCAGCGAACCGGACATCGAGGTCGTCGGCGAGGCGGGCAGCGGCGAGGAAGCGGTCGCGATGGCGGCGAAACTGACCCCTGACGTGGTGCTGATGGACCTCCAACTGGGGCCCGGCATCGACGGAGTCGAGGCGACCCGGCGCATCGCGACGCCCCAGGTGCATGTGCTGGTGCTGACGACGTACGACACGGACGCGGACATCACGCGCGCGATCGAGGCGGGCGCGACGGGCTACCTGCTGAAGGCGGAACACCCCGAGGAGCTGTTCGCGGCGATCCGCGCGGCGGCGCTGGGCCGCACGGCGCTCTCGGCCCCGGTCGCGAGCCGCGTACTGCACCACATGCGCGGCACGGGCCGCCCGTCCCTGACGGACCGGGAACGGGACATCCTCGGCCAGCTGGCGCGGGGGCTCGGCAACCGGGAGATCGCGCGGGCGCTGTTCATCAGTGAGGCGACGGTGAAGACGCATCTGGGGCGGATCTACGCGAAGTTGGGCGTGGACACGAGGGCGGGCGCGGTCTCGGTGGCGAAGGAACAACGGCTGCTGCCGTAGCCGCGCCGGGCGCGAAGCGCGGCCGCTGGTGTCTTACTCGCGCCGTGCCCGAAGCGCGGCCGGTGCTGTCTTACTCGCGCCGTGCGAGCGCCGCCACGGCTTCCGGGGCGGCGACCCGCACACACGGCCCGCCCCCACCTCCACGTAAGCCACCCTCCGCATCAACACACCGCATAGCGGACACACTTGTACGCCTGACGAACAACTCACGGTCAAATTCGTGTTGCAGACCTGTCAACAACACTCTTTCGCTGGCACTCTCTCTGCCGCTGCCCCCCACCACCCGGCGAAGGAGCCCGCGTGACCCGCATGCAGTCCTCGCACCACACCGCCCCCTCCCGCACGCGTGCGCGATCCGCACGTGCCGCCGCGCTGATCGCCTCGGCCGCCATGGTCGCCGTCGCGCTCACCAGCGGCTCGGCCAGCGCCGAGGCCGACCGCGAAGAGGGCGCGACCGCTCTCGTACTGTCCGCCGCACAGCGCACCGCCGCGCTGAAGGACGCCCAGGCCGAGGCGGCCACCACCGCCAGAGCCATCGGCCTCGGGGGCAAGGAGAAACTCGTCGTCCGCGACGTCGTCAAGGACACCGACGGCACCGTGCACACGCGCTACGAGCGCACCTACGACTCACTCCCCGTCGTCGGCGGCGACCTCGTCGTCCACGAGAAGAAGTCCGGCGCCCGCACCGCCACCAAGGCCACCAACGCCAAGATAGCCGTGGCCAGTACGGCCCCCGCCATATCCGTCGCGAGCGCCAAGAAGTCCGCCCTCGCCTCCTCCGACGCGAAGTCCGAGACCGCCTCGTCCGCCCGCAAGGTGATCTGGGCCGCCACCGGCAGGCCCGCCCTCGCCTGGGAGACCGTCGTCACCGGCGTCCAGCAGGACGGCACCCCGAGCGAGCGGCACGTCCTCACGGACGCTGCCACCGGCAAGGAGCTGTACGCCTACGAGGCCATCGAGACCGGCACCGGCCACAGCCAGTACAGCGGCACCGTCACCCTCGGCACCGCGCCCTCGTACACGCTGACCGACACCGGCCGCGGCGGCCACAAGACGTACGACCTGAACGGCGCCACCAACGGCACCGGCACCCTCTTCAGCGACCCCGACGACACCTGGGGCGACGGGGCCGCCACCAACCGCCAGACCGCGGCCGTCGACGCCCACTACGGCGCCGCTGTGACCTGGGACTTCTACAAGAACGAGCTGTCCCGCAACGGCATCAGGGGCGACGGCGTCGCCGCCTACTCCCGCGTCCACTACGGCAACGCCTACGTCAACGCCTTCTGGTCCGACCAGTGCTTCTGCATGACGTACGGCGACGGCGCCGCCAATCTCAAGCCGCTCACCTCGCTCGACGTGGCCGGCCACGAGATGAGCCACGGCCTGACCGCCTCCACCGCGGGCCTGCGCTACAGCAAGGAGTCCGGCGGCCTCAACGAGGCCACCTCCGACATCTTCGGCACCTCGGTCGAGTTCTACGCGGCCAACGCCACGGACGCCGGCGACTACCTCATCGGCGAGAAGATCGACATCCGCGGCAACGGCACCCCGCTGCGCCACATGGACAAGCCGAGCCGCGACGGCAACTCCGCCGACTACTGGTCACGGACCGTCGGCCGGCTCGACGTGCACTACTCCTCCGGCCCGGCGAACCACTTCTTCTACCTGCTCTCCGAGGGCAGCGGCGCCAAGACGATCAACGGCGTCAGCTACGACTCCCCGACATACGACGGCTCCACCGTCACCGGGATCGGCCGGGTCAAGGCGTACAAGATCTGGTACAAGGCGCTCTCCACGTACATGACCTCCTCGACCAACTACGCGGGCGCGCGCACCGCGACCCTGCAGGCGACGAGCGACCTGTACGGCGCGGGCAGCGCGGAGTACACGGCGGTCGCGGCCGCCTGGACCGCGGTCAACGTGAAGTAGACGCAGGTCACGGGCCGCGCGGCAGGGACCCCGCGCGGCCCGTGACACCATCGACCCGTGCTCGACATCGGCTACTCCCTCTCCCGCCGCTTCCCCGACCCCCCGCAGACGGACTACCGCCGCGCGGACGTCCAGGCCCTGCGGCACGACCTCTTCTGCGGCGACGTCTACCTCGCCGACACCAAGGAGGACCGCGAGGTCTCCACAGCCTGGGGATGGGTGCCGGTCCTCGACTTCGCCTGGGCCCTGTGCGACATCGTCGAGCAGCTCGACCGCGACCCCCTCGGCAGCCGCGCCGCGAAACCGCAGCACGCCGAGCTCGACTTCACCGAGTCGGCCGACCGCATGCTCTTCGAGCGGCGCTTCGGATGGGTGGACGTGGAGGCCGACTGGATGCCCGGCGACGAACCGCCGCTCACCTTCAACCACGGCGAGCTGCGCCGCGAAGCCCGCGACTTTCTGCACGACCTGATCTCGGACCTGTCCGACATGCACGAGGGCCTCGCCGACAACCCCGTGGTGTGGGACATCCAGGCCCGTTTCCCCCGCGTCTGACAGCGCCTCCCGATCGCCTACGAGCCCAACGAGGCCAGCGCCTCGTCGGTCAGCCGGTACACCGTCCACTCGTCCTGCGGCTTCGCACCCAGCGAGCGGTAGAAGTTGATCGACGGGGTGTTCCAGTTCAGTACGGCCCACTCCAGGCGCTGATACCCGCGCTCCACACAGACCCGCGCCAGCTCCGTCAGCAGCGCCTTGCCGTGGCCGGAGCCGCGCAGCGCCGGACGCACGTACAGATCCTCCAGATAGACACCGCTCACGCCGGTCCACGTCGAGAAGTTGAGGAACCACAGCGCGAAGCCCGCCACCTCCCCCTCGTCCGTCTCCGCGATGTGCGCGAAAGCGGCGGGCCGCTCCCCGAACAGCGCCTCGGCCAGCTGCTCCCCGCTCGCGCGGGCCTCGTCCAAGGCCTTCTCGTACTCGGCGAGTTCGCGGACCATACGGTGAATCTCGGGGACGTCGGCCGGTGTGGCGATACGAATCATGAAGCCAGCCTGCCCGCCCGCCCCTCTGCCGTGCCAGCAGTTCCGGGCAATGGACACCTGCTGCCGAGTGCGGCGACCGGTCCCGCGTACGACGATGAAGCGGTGGGCGAGTACCCTCCCGCCACACGCACTCACGCTGAGCAGCAGGGGCATCATGAGCACGAGCAGTACGAGCACCGTCAACGGCGGCATATCGTTCTGGTACGCACAGGAAGGCACCCCCCTACCCCGGGAGCCCCTCCCCGGCGACGCCACAGCGGACGTCTGCATCGTCGGCGGCGGATACACCGGCCTGTGGACGGCCTACTACCTCAAGAAAGCCGTCCCCTTCCTGAACATCACCGTCCTCGAAGGCAAGTTCTGCGGCTACGGCGCCTCCGGCCGCAACGGCGGCTGGCTCTACAACGGCATCGCCGGCCGCGACCGGTACGCCAGGCTCCACGGCCACGACGCCGCCGTCCGCCTCCAGCAGGCGATGAACGACACCGTCGACGAAGTCATCCGCGTCGCGGCCGAAGAGAACATCGACGCCGACATCCACAAGGGCGGGGTACTTGAAGTCGCCCACACCCCCGCCCAGTTGACCCGCCTGAAGAACTTCCACGCCGTCGAGATCGCCTTCGGCGAGAAGGACCGCGTCCTGCTCGGCGCCCGCGAAACAGCCGACCGCATCCGCGTCACCGGCGCCGTCGCCTCCACGTGGACCCCGCACGGCGCCCGCCTGCACCCGGTCAAGCTGGTCAAGGGCCTGGCGGCGGCCGTCGAGGCCCTGGGCGTCACGATCCACGAATCGACGCCCGTCACCGAAATCAGGCCCAAGCACGCGGTGACCCCCTACGGCACGGTCCGCGCCCCCTACATCCTGCGCTGCACCGAAGGCTTCACCGCGAACCTCAAGGGCCACAAGCGCTCCTGGCTCCCCATGAACTCCTCCATGATCGCCACCGAGCCCCTCCCCCAGTCCGTCTGGGACACCATCGGCTGGGACGGCCGCGAAACCCTCGGCGACATGGCCCACGCCTACATGTACGCCCAGCGCACCGCCGACAACCGCATCGCCCTCGGCGGCCGCGGCGTCCCCTACCGCTACGGCTCCCGCACCGACAGCGACGGCCGCACCCAGCCCGCCACCGTCGAAGCCCTCCGCGACATCCTGGTCCGCTTCTTCCCCACCACCGCGGGCGTCCGCATCGACCACGCCTGGTCCGGCGTCCTCGGCGTCCCCCGCGACTGGTGCGCCACCGTCACCCTGGACCGCTCCACCGGGCTCGGCTGGGCAGGCGGCTACGTCGGCTCGGGCGTGGCCACCACCAACCTCGCGGCCCGCACCCTGCGCGACCTGATCCAACAGGACTCGGGCCAATCGGGCGGCACCGACCTCACCGCGCTGCCCTGGGTCAACCACAAGGTCCGCAAATGGGAACCGGAACCCCTGCGCTGGCTGGGCGTCCAGACGATGTACGCGGCCTACCGCACCGCGGACCGCCGCGAATCAACGGCCCACTCGGCCCAGACGGACCGCATCGCCCAACTGGCGGACCGCATCGCGGGCCGCCACTAAGGCGTCCGCTGAGGCTTGCCCCGGCTTTCAGGGCGGCTGGACCGTGCGAAGGGCACCTCGCTGAACGGCACGGGGTGGCCGGGCGCGAGCTCCGCGGCGATCCGGTCCGTGATCGTCTGGGCGGTATTGCCGTCCGGGGTGCTCTCGCCCTTGGTCGTCGCGACCGCGATGGCCAGCCGCTCGGCGGGGAGATACGCCTGGACGGCGGCATATCCGAAGAACGACGGGTTCTGCACGATCCAGCCGTTCAGGACGAGAACGGCGAGTCCGTAGTGCGTGGCCTCGGTGTTCAGCTGGCAGACGGTCGCAGGACAGGTGGCTGTGGGTCCGCCCAGGCCGACCGTGCCGGGATCCAGCTGCTCCCGGAAGGCGCTCCGGGACAGCAGCTCACCGGAGCCGATGGCCTGGGCCGAGCGGGCCAGGTCGCAGATATGGGTGGTCACGACCGCGCCGGGGGCCGTGGTCCACGAGGGGTTCCAGAAGGTGGACTCCTCGTACAGGCCGCGTTCGGCGGTGAAGGCGTGCAGAACGGGCGGCTGGATGTCGGGCGTGAAACTGTTGCGGGTGTCACGCAGCCCGAGCGGGCCCATGATGCGCCGCTTCAGCAGAACGTCGAGCCGGGTCCCGGTGATCTTCTCCAGGGCGGCGCCGAGAAGAACGAAATTGGCGTGGGAGTAACTCCAGTTGGTGCCCGGCTCGTACCAGCGGGGCAGGGCCGTCGAAATGCCCACCAGCTCCTCGGCGGTCCACTGCCGGAAGGGGTCGGCCTCGAGCGCGGCGAGGAAGTCGGGGTCGGTGACGTAGTCGGCGAGCCCCGTGGTGGAGCTGCCGAGCATGCGCAGCGTGATCCGGTCGGCGTCCGGGAGACCGGGCAGCCACCGCGAGACGGGGTCGTCGAGACCGACCTTCCCCTCGTCGACCAGCTGCAGCAGGACGGTCCCCATATAGGCGATCGCCACGGACCCGGCCCGGAAGTGCATGCCGGGCTCGGCAGGTACGCCGGTCATCGACTCGCCGAGCGCGGTGGTGATGACCTCCCTGCCGTCCCTGGTGACGCGCAGCAGCACGGACTTGAGGTCCAGCTCGCTCTTGACCTGCTCGGCGATCCGCAGCACCTCGCGGGCCGGCCCGCCCCTGGGCGGCGGGGAGCTCACACACGGGCGGCTCTTCCCGTGCCCGTCCATGGCGGAGGCGGAGACCGTGAACTGGGTGCTCGCGGCGATGAGCGTCGCGACGCAGAGCAGCGTCGTCATGCGTGTGCGTCTCATGCCCGCACTATGAGCGAGCAAGACCAGCGAACCAGGACATAACACCCCGACCCACACGGGGATCACTCTTCGGGGCCCGTGACCCCGGTACCGCTGGAGCGGGAAAGACGAGTGGCCCGGACCTGAAGGGTCCGGGCCGGCGTTTCGCAGAAGAGCCCCCTGTCGGATTCGAACCGACGACCTACGCATTACAAGTTGTCCGATCTTGTTCCGGTGGTGTCCACAAGTGTCCGCCGCGCACTCTCGCGCCTGATCGGGAGGTCTGACAGACACTCGACGGACCTTGGTGGACCACCCCGGAATGAGAGGCGATTGAGACCACGATTGAGACCACGAACCCTTCGTCGCGGGGTCCGCCGCCGGTGGCGGGGTGCTGCCGGACGCCGACCGGGCGTACCTCGGAGGCCAGCGCCAGTACGCACAGCAGGACCCACTCACGATCCTTCGAGGGATCTAAAGTTATGGACTCTGTTTGAGTAAATATCGCACAATTCAAGTAGATTTTTTGCTGTGTAGAACATCTTGAGGTCTTCGGCGCCCTCCAAGGGCAAGACTGGCCCACTCTCAGCTAGGCGAGTGGCCATCATGTTGAAGGCTTCGTCGAAGTGGTTCCTGTCTAGGTACCCTAGAGCTACCACCGAGGAATGCGCGAGACCAGGATCATATTCCATAGCGATTCTCATGGCCAGTTCCGCTGATGCCTCCTCATAGCCACGCTTCGTCAGCGTTTGCAGTAGCTCTAGCGGCGCATAGGAGCTATCGACAACTAGTGTCGATATTGAAGAGGAGATGCGAGTCAGGATCTCATTTGCTAGCTCCGCCTCTCCCGCCAAAAACAGGTTCTGTATGGTTGGGTGGATTGATATTGCCTTGGTGATGTCTACTTGATGGATCACCTCGCGTAAGTCTTGGCGCACTTTATTTGCTAGCTCGCCGCCTAGGAATTGGACTTGCGTGAGAAATGCGGCAAGGTGTTCAGGCCCCATATCGTGTCGACCGAACTGCAGCCTTGCTACTTCAAGCGCTGTCTCGTGGGTTCCTTCGGTCAGAGATTCCACCAGAGCATCAATGAGTTCGTTGGTTGACCAGAAGTCACTGGTGTCAACTGCATCCAAAGAGCGCCTGATGGTCTCGCTATACGTCTGAACTGCCTCCAACTCCTCCGCCTCGCATAGCTCCCTAATTATGGCTGCCATCTCTAGTGGGGGACCAATCTGAAGGCTGGAGGTGGAACTGGCCATGCGTTTGACGAGCCGGGCTTTCTGTGGCGGGTGATCGTGTAGGTCCATCAATAGCCACCCCAGCTGTGCAGTATCACTCAGCGAAACGACACCTATGTAGCCGTTGGCCGATTTCTCAGCAGCCTCAGGGTCAAGGGATGGGTTGCTCATTAGCGCTGCGAGCGCTTCGGGATCTCCTAATGCAGCGAGTGGATCCCAGAGGTCAGCTGCACACTTGTGCATTCCGCGTTCATCTGCTGCTCGCGCAAACGTTGCGAGCTCTGAAAAGTCTTCTACGTTATCGACAACGGCAGCCCAGAAAGATCGGGGAACCGGACTCTGGGAACGCTCTTCTTGCGCATGTTGTACGAGATAATCTGCAAGCTGGAAGATGACTGACCGATCGGACTTCACGCGAGGTCGGAGCCTCGAAAGAGGTCTCGCGGCACCGCGAAGTTGTGCAGTCGCGCGCTCAATCGCCTTTGCGAACCAGTCGTCTTCTAATGCACCCCACTCTTCGTCTGTCAGGTATCCAGGAGCGCTGTCAATCAAAAAGCCCTCACTGACGGACTTTGGGCGGCCAACCGTGTATGCGTCCATGGCCGAACAAAGAATAGCCCAAGTCTCAGGGCTACAGTCTCGACTATCCCTGAAGAATTCAAGAAGCGCCGGCCCAGCCGCAATGTACTGCGTCACGCGTTCCGGAGAAGAGGCGAGAGCGGCACGCAACCGAGGGTCTGATGAAGCTGCCGCACGCAGGCTATCCCTCGGAAATATAGGTTCTATTTCTATCCTAGTCGCCTGGTTAGTAAGCAGAGCCTTGGACTGCGGGTATACACCATCAGCTTTAGTAAGCTCTTGCCAATAGCGCGGCCATATTGTGCCGATTAGTTTGACATCAATATCGCTAGACAGAAACTCCCTAATGGCCGCTGCAGCCTGTTCGCCGTCACTAGGTAGGAGGTAGTCCTGTAACTCGTTCAGCCAAACGATACTTTTGGGCCGCAGTTGGCCAGTCGAGGTGGCTCTGATGAGAGCTTCGGTTTTTCTTGGATAAAGTGGATGATGGAGAAGCCATCCCGTCATTCTTTTTGCTGCCTCGTAGGCTGCCCGCGTTTTCCCGGATGAGGACTCCCCCACCAGCACAATCAACTGCGGCCCCTCGCCTGTGAGTGCGCTCCGCAGGGCCAAGTCATGCCCCCTCTCGATGTAATTAGTAACATCCGTTGGGGCGCCTTCCATCTGGATTGGGCGATGCACCTCTAGCAGATACGGGTCTGTGCATTTTTCAACCGACTTGCCAAGCCAGCTCGAAGATTGCGTCTCGTGGCTTTTTGACGTCCGCCGTGCGCGCTTCTCTTTTATCGCTGCCATTCTTAGCGCCTCGAAGCGCACAACTTCGGGGCCAACACTTCGACCAGCCATACTGGCGAGACTTGCCACGAGTGCCGCAAGATCGGTTTTTCGCGCAGCAACGGATTTGGCACTCATCCAGTCACTAATCGACGACGTACTAATTGATAGGGAACTTCGACTGGCTGAGACTCGCTGAGCCAAGGCGCGCAGCTTCGGACTGCCCGCAGCGGCGTGCAGGCTCCGTAGGGACGAGGCCAACAGCTCTTGTGCATCACTTTGAGGCGTCAACTGCTCTCCTCCGCTCCTGTCCGAAGGTGTCCACTCCTGGACAGGTCGGACGAGCCCGTGAACTGCGAGTTTGTCGCGCCGAGGACGCTCACGGTCGCCGGACAGCACTCAGTCTGTCGCACTGGCGGCGTCAACAACGGGTGTGACTGAGATCGGAGTCCGACTGTGGGTACCTTCAGCCGAGTTCTTGAGCTGCTAGCAGGCGTGAGTGACGGGGTGACGGCGCTATGCCTTCTTCGCCTGGCTCGGCCCGTCCTGTTGTTTGCGGCCTTCCGGACAGCATCACGGCGGGTCTCAAGCAAGGATCAGACCAAGCTGTTTGCGAGCCTGGCTGGTGCCGTAGACGGCTGCAGCCAGCGGACCGCCTGTGACCAACAGGACGGATTGGCGTGATGCGCGCTGGCGGACAATTCGTGGACCCCTGCGCATCATCGCTTGCTGGTTCCCATCTGCTCCAATGCCGCTACGCAACGAAACCCGGTGTCGTCGTCGTGCATCATGTCGCTGGCGTCATTGGAGGCCGCGGGCGCTCCCCGGAACAGCGGACTCGTGAAGGCGCTGCCACGGAGTTCGTACCGCCCTGGCGTGGTCGGCGTCGCGAGCCATTCCCACACGTTGCCCACCATGTCGTAGACCCCGTAGGGCGAAACACCACTGTGGTACCGAGAGACAGACGTGGTGCGCTCCACTCCAGTCTCTCGAACGTTGCACTTTGCGGCGGTCTTCTGGTCGCCCCAGGGGAAGGTACGGCCGGCAGTTCCCCGCGCCGCCTTCTCCCATTGCTCAGCTGTCGGCAGCGACTTCCCTGCCCACGTCGCGTACGCGCTCGCCTCTCGCCAAGTCACGTGCACAACAGGGTGGTCGTACAGCTCACGCGGGCACCGGCCGTTCTCCCAGTGCTCAGGCACCGGATGCTGCGTGGCCGCGCAGAACCGCGCATAGTCCGCATTGGTCGTCGGGAAGGTGTCGATGTGGAACTCATCGACCCACACCGGATCGTCGTCCTCCCCCGAAAGGAAGATCCCTTCCGGAACATGTGCCATGAGCTTCCCGTCACCGGGATGCTTCACGTACTCGCCGCTGCTCGTCTGATCTTCATCGGGTTCGATGACCGCTTGGGTAGGGACGTCGTCCGCCGCAAGGATGCCGACGAAACGCCCCTGAGCGTCCTGGTTGGCATTGGCGAGCAGGGTGTCCAAGGCTGCTTGGTTCACCATGCGCAGGGTGGCTTGCTCGCCGTCTCCCTCCCACCGAGAGACGATGCGATCGGACACCCCGAGCTTCTCAGAGAACTCCATGAGGCTCATGCGTACGGCTTCACGCAGTGCCTTAACTTCACGTCCGGTCCATTTCGTAACTAGTGGCATGGGCTACCTCTGTCGTGATTCACCGCCCCATAAGGGGCGGCGGCACGCGTCTACGGGCGGTCGCCGGGAATCCCGGCGTAGCCGACACGTAGTGCGTCGAGCACGGGGTGGTCCTGCGAGAACTTCACGTCGTCGAGCGCACTCACGGAGCGCACGCCGATCGTCGTGTTCGTGGCGAATGCGGCGGCCATGTTCGGGACGTCGGCAAGCTGGACAGGGGCGGTGACCTGCTTGGGAGCGTCAAGGCTTTGGAGCAGGAGCATCGTCGTGCCGGGGAGCACGGGGGCGTCTGGCCAAATGACTGTCCCGTCCTGGTGGACGAAACCCAGGTTCCACGTGCCGCCCTCGGAGATGCGTCCGTCGGGTTCGACGAACACCGCATCGTCGAACCCGGCGAGTTGAGCGTCACGCCGAATCCGGAGCTGCGAGTGGAGGCCGATGTGCTTCACTGCCGCGCTGTCTCGAGTGAAGGTGAAGGATTTTGCGGTGAGTGGTGGCGGGGGCATGGCGCCCCCCGGCCGCAAGTTCACTAGAACGTGAGGGTCTTTGGCATCGCTGGGTCGGCCCATGTCGATCGCGGGATCGAAGATCGTGACTCGGAGACCAGCGACACCGGTGAGGCCTTCGGCTGCCTTACGGATGTAGCTCAGCGTCAGCTCACGGTCCAGCTCAACGCCGAAGACGATTCGACAGTCCCGCACCAGTCGGTCCAGGTGGAGCGAAAGCCCCCGGATGGTGCCATCCTCCATCCGCATGGACGTGAAGTGCCCGTAATTCGTGAGGGCGAGGCTCTGGAGTTCGTCGAGGGTGACGGGTTTTCCGTTCAGTTCAGCCATGAGGTCAGTCTGGCACTCGCTGACGGCACGCCAACACCCGCCCAAGCAGCCAAAGTTCGGATTAGTTCGGTGCAGGGGCGGCGGGAGTACATACTCGCGGAGCGCTCGCCGGGACAGGCTAAGAGCATGATGACGAACGCACCGCGAGAGACGCTAGGCGCCGGTCTCCGCCTTGGCGGGGCCAACGACCGCCTCAAGCTGCTTGACGCGCTCGACAAGGCCGGCGAGTTCGGTCGAGACACGCGCGACCTCGGCTTGCAGGTCGGTCAGGCGCTGGGCAGCCTCACGGGGCACCTGCTCGCCGGGGGCAGGATCGCGAACGTAGGTGCCGCTCCCGGCACGTCCCTCGACCAACCCCTCTTCCTGAAGTTGCGAGTAGGCGTTCTGCACGGTCATCAGGGCTACGCCGAGCTTCTTGGCATAGGCCCGAGCGCCAGGGAGTCGGTCTCCGGGGCCGAACGTCCCCGCGGCGACTTGGTCTCTGACCCTGGCTGCGATCTCGCGGGCGTTGGGCTTCCGCTTCGGCTGTGAGTCCACCCCGAAAGCGTACTTGACCTAGGTCGCTTGCAATCAGGACGCGTGAAGACTTGACGCTTCAAAGTGACCTAGGTAGCTTTCATTCCAACGACAGGTGACCTAGGTCGCTTTTCGGATATCGCTGACCTGCACAAACGCCCGGAGGGCTCCGTGAAACGGGCTCGAAGGAAGCGACCGTTCCTTGACAACTCAACAGCGTGCGCATGAGGGAATCCCGCCCCACCTCGTAATAGCGGGCGGGCGCGTACGGGTCCTGTCCCGTGCGCTGAACAGCGCATCTCGACTTCCCGCGGCCCAAGTAGCTGCGGCCGGTTGCCTCCGCTGCTCGTCTCGTACGAGCAGCGCTGAGGGGAGCCGGATTCACCGACTTCAACGGCGCGCGGCCCCGGTGTTCGTGCACCGGGGCCGCTGTTTGGGCCGTTCCCACCTGAAAGGAACACGACCCATGAAGAACATTGCCACAGGTCAGATGCTTGCAACGGCTGCCGGGTTCGATCGTGAGCCGACGGCGGGGGAGCTGGATGCGATCGAGCGCGAGATGCCCGCCATTGCGGCGGAGGTCGAGCTGCTGGACGCGCAGATCACGACCCTGGACCGAACACCGTCGCCGCTGGACGTCCGCCGGATCCGGCGGGCCCGCCGGCGGGTGCTGGTCGCCCGCCGGGAGCTGACCAACCGGGGCGTCACGGGTTCGCCGGAGGTGGCTTGATGGCCACGTTCAAGGCGCAGCTCGCGAACAGCGGAGGCCAGTGGTGCCTGTACGTGGTGCTGCTCGGGGTGCCGGTGTCGCAGTGGCCCGAGCGCGCTTTCGGCAGTGCTGTGGTGCCGACTGTTCAGGAGCGTTCACGGGCGCTGAACGCGCTCGGATACGTGTTCACGGAGGGCGCGGAGTGGGAGTGGATCGAGGACAGTGCAACGTTTGACGACCCGTCGTCGGCGGTGCTGCTGATCGCGTCGGTCACGGTGCGGGAGGCGGGCGAATGAACAGTGTTCAGATCCGTTCAGCAGAGCGCGCGTTGTCGGTCGGGACGTGGCTGATCGTGGCCGGGGCGATGCTCTACTCCATCCTCACGGTCACGCCGCTCATGGCCGTTCACACCCCTGATGAGTGGGACTGGACGGCGCCGATTCTGCCGCTGGTGGTGGACGCCGCGGTCGTCATCGTGGTCCGCCTGGACGCGGTGCTGGCCCGGCTGGGCGGGCACGGTGGCCGGTGGCCGATCGCGCTGCGGTGGATGACCGGCTGCATGACCCTCGCGCTCAACGTCGCCGACTCCGCGCTGAGGAAAGACCTGGTGGGCGTGGCTGTGCACGCGGTCGCGCCGCTGCTGCTGATCGTCACGGCAGAGACCGGACTCGCCTACCGCCGGGCCATCACCGCCGCCTTGGCCGCGCAGGAAGCCCGCATGCGGGCCGAGCAGAACGAGCGTGAGCAGGCTGCGCGGGAGCAGCGCGAGGCGGACGAGCAGCGGGCCCGCGAGGAACGCGAGCACGCCGCGACGCTGGCCCGTGAACAGCGCGAGCACGAGGCCCGCCTCGCCCGTGAACAGACCGAACGGGAAGAGGCGGCACGGCGTGAGGAGCGCGAGCGGGCCGAAGCCCGCGAGCGTGCCGAGCGTGAAGCCCATGAACGCCGTGAACGTGAGCGTGAACAGCAGCAGCGCGAGCGTGAACGCCTTGAACGCGAAGCCTCCCAGCGCCGCGAGGCGGAGCAGCAGCAGCGCGAGGAAGCCGCCCGCCGTGAACAGCAGGAGCGGGAGGAGCGGGCCGCGCGTGAACGCGCCGCACTCCTCGCGGCCGGGCCGGTGAACGAGAGGCTGCCCGAGGACCGCGCCCGCGCCGTCGTGCATGCCGCGTTCGCCGAGGGCATGCCGGTGCGGTCGGCTGCGGACTTGTGCGGTTGGTCGGTCGGCTGGGTCTCCACCCGCTACCAGGAGTACCGCGACACCACCGCCGGCCGGACGCTCGAAGGCGCATCGTCGTGAGCGCGCTGCCGGTCTACCGATGGCGCCTCGCCCCGGACGGCTACGCCACCTACCGCCAACTCCGAGCGCTCGGGCTGCGGCCCGGCGGCCAGGGCGTCGCCGCCGAACTTCAGCGCCCGCGCCGCCGGCGCGGCCCGCTGGTCGCCTACCTCTACCGGATCGACCGGGCCAAGCCCGTCCGCCCCATGACCCCCGCCAAACGCGCGGCCCTGGAGCGGGCGAACGCCGCTCGCCGGATCTGCCCGAACTGCCGCCAAGACGCGGGCTATCGCATCCCGCCGTCGCGCGGCATGTGCACGCCCTGCGCCGACTCACTCGCATCCGCTGCCGGACACGACAGGAGACACAGCACATGAGCAGCCAGACGGAAGAGAGCAGCACCCCGGCCGCCGGGAGTCAGGGCTCGCACCACTATGTGCTGACTCTCGATCTGCCCGGCCGGGTTGCCGGTACCTGGTACGGCACCGTCACCCCGGCCTGCGACGACACCCGGCACAGCCTCTTCGTGGCTCTGCGGGACCAGATCGGCACGGAGAACCCCGCGTTCGCCAGGGCCAACGTCGTCTTTTTCTCTCTGGAGCCGAACCGGCTCTGACCTGCAACACCTCGCCCAGCAGGGCCTGCACGCCGCGCCTACCAAGCATCGCGTGCGGGCCCTGCTGTTCTCCAGCGAAGGAGTGCACACCAGCATGACGGACACCACCATCGCTCCGGAAGCGGGCACCGAGGCCCCGCCGGACACCACACCGCCCCCGGCCGAACCGCCATCTGCCCCGGCCGTCGCCGAGGTTGAGCACACGCCGGGCGGGTGGCCGGTCGTCCCGCTCGCGGTGACCGGCACAAACACCACCACGTCCCTGCTGGCCGCCGCCGCGCTGGTCGGCGGACCTGCCGCGCTCGCCGTCGCCGCCACCGGCGCGGTCGTGCTCGGCACCGCCGCCGCGGCCACCCGCCACCGCCGCGACCGCAGGAGGAAGACGACGACCGGCCGCGCGGCCCGAACCCGAAGCGCATCGGCCGGGGGCACATCGGCCGGCCGTGCCTCCCGGCACGGTGCGGGGCGGGTGCCGGGCCAGTCCCGTAACGGGAACGCCGGCACCACGAGGGCCGCTGGTCGTAGCCGGGGTAAGTCGCCCCGCGCTGCTGCCGGTTCCCCTGCGGCTGCCAAGGCAGGAGGGCTGAACCGCAGCCTTCGCAAGGCCGCCGCCGCGGCGCCACTGTCCGCAGCGTCGGGCACGGGTCGGGGCAGGGTCGGGCAGGTCAAGGCGCTGCGGGATTCGGCCCGGCAGGCGTCGCCGTCGCGGGCTGCTCGCCGCAACGACACGCAGGGCGCCCGCCGTTCGGTAGCGGATGCGCGGCGGCAGGCCAAGGCCGACCAGCGGTCCGCCTCGCTCGCGAAGAAGGGGCTGGTCGGCCGGGCTGTGGGGAAGGCTGCCGGGCGCGTTGGCAAGGCTCGGGGTGCGGCGATAGAGCGCGCCCGTAAGGCGCGTGACCAGCGGACGGCCGGGCAGGTCGCCGGGCAGCGCGACCAGGTGCGTAAGGCACCGGCCCGCAAGGAGGCGCGCAAAGCCCTGCGTCGTTCGGCTGCTCGCCTCCAGCGTCGCCGCCTGCTCGCGGCCCTGCTCGCCGGTGCCCTGGGCATCGTCGGTCTGATCACGTCCCCGATCGGCCGCAAGCTCGGGCTGCCGTGGCTGGTGCACCCGGGCCGCCGTCTCTATGCCCGCATGATGCGCACCGCCGACGAGCAGCGCACAGCGCGGGATGAGGAGATCCGGGCGGCCCGGCAGGACGCCGAGGCCGCTGTCGATGCCGAGGCGGCCGAGGACAACGACGAGCAGATCGGGGACACGGCCAAGCGTCCGGCCGGGCCGACGCCGGCAGCACCCACCAGCAGCGAGAGCAGTGAGGGAGAGATCGTGTCTGGTTTCCGGTTCGAGGAGTACGCGGCGGAGATGGAAGCCGCGGCCAACAGCTACGACCCCGAGGACGCCATGGAGATCCTGGCCATGGTCGAAGGGCTCCCGGCCGCGCTGACCAGCGTGGCGAACGTGATGCGGATCCTCGCGGAGCGGGCCGACTCGGAGTTCCCGCTGGAGAAGGAAGTCGCGGACGGCTTCAACGACATCTTCGGCGCCCTGATGTCCGCGGTCGCGGTCGCCGAGGACATGGGCCCGCTGTTCCGCCAAGCCCACGAGCAGGACATCGCCCGCCACGAGGACCCGCGCAACGGGACCGAGGCCGAGAAGGGATGGAACGTCTAACCATGACCACCAACACACAGGCCAGCACAGGGCCGGTGTGGGACTGGGCTGCCGGTCACGGACCCGTGACCGGCGCTCTGTCCGCCACCACCGGCGCCTTCGCCCTCGCCACCACCGGCGCCGCCACCGGCATGCCCCCGGGCTGGGTGCTCGCGGTCGGCGCGGCCGGGGCGATCGGCCACACCGCCACCAGCCTCCGCGACCGGCTCTCCGCCCGCACGATCGGCATGCGCGCCGCCTCGTGGCTGCTCGGTGCCGGGTGGACGACATGGGCCATGGCTTCGGGCCCACTCACATGGGCCGCCCTCGGATCCCTCGCCACCCTCGGCGTCGGCCTCGGGGCTGCCGCCCGCGCCACCCTCCTGCACGAGGAGGCACGGGAGCTGGAGGCGATCGCCGCCGCCGAACGACAGGTCTCCCAGGAACTCTCCGCGGAGCGGCGGGCGATCGCGGCGGAGTGGGTGGACCGGATCCAGCGCGTGTGCGGCATCACCGTGCGCGTCCTCGCGGTCGAGATGTGGCCCACCGGGGCCGGGTTCACCATCGATGCCGCGCTCCCGCTGGGTGGCGTCACCTACGACAAGATCGCGCGGGAGTCCGGACGGCTGTCCGCCGATGCCCGGCTGCCGCACGGCTGCACCGCTTCCGCCTCGCAGGGCATCGACCAAGGCCGCGTCCTCATCGACGTGACCACGGTCAACGTGCTCGCGGCAGCGGTCACTTACCCGACCGACTACGGGCCGCTGTCCCTCCACACGGGCATCCCGTGGGGGTATCGCACCAACGCCGAAGAGATCCGCGCCTACCTGCGCGAGCAGTGCGCGCTCGTGGTCGGCCCGACCGGCTCGGGCAAGACCAACATGGTCCACGTCATCCTCGCCGGATTCGCCCGCGCCGAGGACGTCCTCACCTGGGTGATCGACCTCAACGCCGGATCGGCCGGACTCCCGTGGGTCCTGCCCGCCCTCAACAGCACACCCGAGCAGCCGATACGGCCCGGGGTGGACTGGCTGGCCGCCTCTTACGAGGAGGCGCTGCTGATGCTGGATGCGGCGGTCCGGGTCGCGAAGCACCGCAAGATGGCCTACCAGGACCTGATGTCGAAGGCGAACACCGATCTGCTGCCGGTCAGCGCGAAGATTCCGCAGATCATGCTGGTCGTCGACGAGGGCGCGGAGATCCTGACCAGCAACGACAAGAACATGCGGGAGCTGGCCAGGAAGATCCTGGAAGTCATCCGCATCGCCCGCGCCATGGGCGTGCGCACCGTGCTCACCGCGCTCGGGGCCACCGGCTCCGTGCTCGGGAACCTGATGATCCGCCGCGAAGCCAAGGTCCGTGTCGCGCTGACCGGTGGTGAGACCGAGGGCATGGACCTGGGCAAGATGTTCTCCGGCAGCCGCGGACTCAAGACCGACCAGGCCCCCTACAAGGGCGCAGGGTTCATGGGCACCCCCGAATCAGCCCCGGCGCTGTTCAAGAACTGGCGCATCCTGCCCAACCAGATCCGCGACATCGTCGCCGCCACCTCCGACCGGCACCCCACCCTGGACGCCACCTCCGCCAAGGCGGCGGGGCAGGACTACGCCCGCCGCTGGTACAGCGACCGCATCGCCTGGATGCACGACCACGACCATGCACCCGCCACGGGTACAGCGGCCGAGTCCGCCGGCACCCCGGGCGGACTGAACCTCTCCGCCCTGCGCGAGCAGCCGCCCGCCGCAGAGTCCGCCGCGGACGCGCTCGCCCGGAAGTTCCGCGAGCAGATCGACGCCCAGTTCGCCACCGCCCCCGAACCCGGAGCCACCGAGCCGGACACGGGGACGGAGCAGCCGCCCACACCGGCAGGGCTGAACCTCTCCGCCCTGCGGGCCGAGGACAACGCAGCGAAGGATGTCGCGCTCGCCCTGCTGCTCGCCGCCGGGCCGGAGGGCACCGGGGCGTCCGCCATCGCCCGCGCGCTCGCGGACGAGCACGGCACCACCCGGCAAACCGTCGTCGGATGGCTCAAGACATGGACCGACGACGGCACCGCCGTACGCGTCGGAGCGGGCACCAAAGCCCGCTACGTCCACCACCGCCACGCCCCCGAGGCGTGACCGCCTGTCGCTTGTCGCCCATCCCTGCGAGAAGGGCTCTGGCGGCTTGCTGAGGGCCCGAAACGGCTTGTGACCTGCAAGGCGACAAGCGACAAGACAAGACAAGCGACAAGCCGCACGACAAGTCAGACGACAAGCGACACGACAAGCCGACATCGTACGGCGCTGCGCATCGGGCCGGTTTCCACACCCTGTGGAGACCGGCCCGCCCCGTTCCCACACCACCCACCGCGAGATGAACGGAGGCACCACCATGACCCACCACCCGCCCGGACCCGAACCGGGAACTATCGCCCCGCACATACCCGCCGACATCTACCGGCAGGCCGAACGAGAAGGCCGCCCGATCATCGTCGTCCTCCAGGCCGCCCCGGCAGCCCGGACCGCGCACACCTACCTGGTGCCGCTCGGTCTGGGACTCGCGACCGCGATCGGGGTTGCTGGCACCGTCGCCGCGCTCCTCGCGCTGTTCGAGTTCGCCATCCACACCGCAACCCTCATCGGCGGCGCCGCCGGACCCATCGGCATCGGCGGCCTCACGTTCAAGCTCACCCGCCCCAAGGGCCAGTGACCCACGACAGCACGTCCCGCCAACGGCACCACCAAGCAACGGGAGCCCTCATGTTCGAGATCCGAATCGTCTGCGCCACCACCGATACCGACCGCATCGTCGCCGCTCTGGACGACGCCTTCAACGCCGGAACCATCTCGGGCTACCCCGACAGCGACGGCAAGCAGGAACGCCTCTACCTCTACGCCGACCACAAGAACGCCCCCACCAGGCCCATCTCGGAGTGGCCCAGCCTCACCGAGGCTTACGCCACTGCCCCGGACGCGCCGAGCGAACTGAACTGGCTGTGCGACCGCGAGCCGCACGAGCGTGACCGTGAGTGGTGGCTGCGCCGCGCCGGCGTCGTCGACCGCATGGCCACCGGCCTCGCCCCCGGCTGCATCGCCACCGAGGAACAGGCGCTCGACATCGCCCGAAAGTTCATGGCACTGGACGACACCGCCGTGATCTGCGACCCGCGCGCCTACGTCCGCCAGCAGTACGCACGCTGGGCCACCGACCACCACTAGCTACGCCAAGGGCGGCCCCCGTCTCACGCCAATGAATCGGGACCGCCCTTGCCACCCAGCACCTACTAAGGAACTGGAGACGTCCAGCATGACCCAACCCATCGACATCAGGCGAGCAGGCGGCCCGCGGCCGTTACTGCTCGATGTCTACTCGTGCTCCGGCGGTGGCGTCATGAGCGAGCACCTGCACACGGCCCTCCGACTCGTGGCCAGCGGCCTGCCCGCCCTGCCCCTACGGAAGGGCAAGGTGCCCTTCGGGAACTGCCGGGCATGCGCCAAGAATGCGTGCGGTGGCCGGCCGAACATGAAGACCCCGGGCCGCTGCCCCTGCCCGTCGCCCTGCCACGGCTGGGCCGCCGCCACCACCGACCCCCGCATCATCAACTCGCCCACGTGGCGGCGGGCGTGGCGCGACGCGGCGGCGGTGGCCTACCACCCTGGCGGCGCCGGTCTCACCGTCGTGGACCTCGACAACGCGGAAGCCATCGCGTGGGCCCGTGCGAGCCTTCCCGCCACACGGACCGTGCCGACGACCCGGGGCGAGCACTGGCTCTACAAGGGCGTCATGCAGTCCGCCAACGCCGTACGGCCCGGCGTCGACATCAAGTCCACCATGGCCTACGCCCGGTGGCTTGGCCCCGGCACCGGCCCCATCACGGCACTCCCGGACGTCGTCCGCGGACTGGCCGTGAAGGAGCCCACCGCACTCCGGCCGGCGGCCATCACCGTGCCCGCACTAGCCGGTGGCGGGGAGTGCCCTCACCGCACGCCCGCGTATCTGGACCGTGGCATCGCCATGGCCGAGCAGCGCATCACCGAAGCCTCCAGCGCGGTCCACGCCACCGTCTACCGGACCTTCCTCGCCGTGCTGTCCACCCACGGCCGGTGCGGCTGCCTCACCGAAGCCCACATCAGCAGGCTGTTCACCGCCGCCCAGACCAAGGGCGAATCGGCCCGGCACTGCACCGACGCGTGGACCAACGCCCGCACCAGGTTGGGACTGTAGCCATGGCAGACGACGAGAAGACCCCCGCCCGCGAGGTCATCACCGACTACGCCCAAGAGCACTTCCGGTACTTCCGCACCCCCGACGGCACCGTCTACGCACAGAAGAAGGGCCACCCCGTGGCCCGCCCCATCCGCTCCCAGGGCACCACGGGCAGCCACCGTCAGGAACTCATGGTCGGCCTGTTCAGGGACGGGCGCGGCGTGTTCAACGGGACCGCGCTCAAGGAGGCGTTGGACCTGATCGAAGCGCTCGCGCTGTCGGAGGACGTGCAGCCGGTACATATCCGCGTCGCCCCGGGATTCGACAGGGCAACGTGGCTGGACCTGGGCCGCGATGATGGGCAGTCCGTCCGCATCCACCCCACCGGCTGGGACATCGCCATCCCCGACCCGCGCGAGGTGTGCTGGCGGCGCACGCAGCTCACCGGGGAACTGCCCCTGCCCGTCAAGGACACCGACGGCAAGGGCATCGATCTCCTGCTCAGGCTGTGCAACTTCGCCAACGCGGAGACCGAGTGCCTGGCCATCGCCTGGCTGATCGGCTGCCTCGGGCCGTCCGTGCCCGTCCCCGCGCCGTTCCTCACCGGGCCGCAAGGTGCGGGCAAGTCCACGGGCGGGCGGATGCTCATCCGGATCGTTGAGGGCATGGGCGGGGACCTGCGTCGGGCGCCGAAGGATGAGGAGAACCTGATCGCAGCGGTGGCTGCCGGATGGGTCACCGCCCTGGACAACCTCTCCCACATGACCCCGGAGCTGTCCGACGCGATGTGCTGCATCGTCACCGGAGCCGAGAGCGTTAAGCGCGCTCTGTTCACCGACGGGGACGTGTTCCGCGTCGGCTATCGCCGGCCCCTGCTCCTGACCGGGATCGATGTGGGCGTCATCCGCCCGGATCTCGCGGAACGGCTCCTGCCCCTGCGGTTGGAGCGGCCCCGCGTGAGGCGGACCGAGGCGGAACTGTGGGCGGACTACGCGGAGGTTCTGCCCGTCATTCTCGGCTCGCTCCTGGACCTCACGGTCAAGGTCCGCGCGGTGGAGGCGGAGACTCCTACTGATCTGCGGATGGCGGACTTTGCGCACCTGTGCGCGCAGCTCGATGCCGCGACCGGGCTGGGGGCGCTTACCGCGTACCGGGCGAGTCTGGACGACCTGAACGACGACGTGATCGAGGGTGACCTCCTCGCGCAGACCGTCCTCAGGCATGCCGACACGATCGCTCCGGGCGCGGCGCAGCGGATGACCTCTACCGAGTGGCTGCACCTCCTCAGCGGCCTCTACAGCAGCGACGAGCCGCGTCCCCTGCCCAAGGGGTGGCCGACCACGGGCAAAGTCCTATCCGACCGGCTCAAGCGCCTCCAACCGACCCTGGCCGCCCGGGGCGTCCTCATCGATTCCGGGCGCACCAGCACGGGCCGCTACCTCGAAATGACCCGCCCGGCCACCCCGCCCCCACACCAGCAAAAGCGGGTGTTCTGACCCGCGCCCCGCGCTCGCCCGGACAAGCAAGAAGAGCACCAGTCGCCGTGGCGTGCTCCTCTTGCTGTTCGGCGGAACGCCGCCCGAAGGACGCGCCGCGCAGCGGCTCCTTCTTCACGCTGTGAGGCGCACCGAACTACAACAGACACCCCCTCTTTTGTCCTAAGAGGGAAGACGCTGCGTCATCTGCGTCACGAGGGACGCTAAACGGCCCCTGACCTGCGGCGAAAGGCATGACGCAGACTCCGATCCCTGCGTCATCCTGCGTCATCTGCGTCACCCGATGACGCAGCCCATGCCGCACCGATGACGCAGCCCCTGACCACCGCGTCAAGCAAAACAGCAGGTCAGGAGCCCAAATGACGCTGGTGACGCAATGACGCAGAAATCCGTACCTCGGACACACGCGGGCCAAGGGCCCGCGCCCAACTCCCCTTTAAGGCAATGACGAACTGCCCTGGAGGCACCCCGGATGAGCACCGCGATTGCTGCCCCCGTAGACCGGCTCCTCTACAAGCCGGAAGAGGCAGCCGAAGCGCTCGCCATCGGACGTTCGACCGTCTACGAGCTGATGGCCGAAGGCGCCCTGAAGTACATCAAGTTGGGCCGCACGCGTCGGATTCGGCGCACTGACCTCGAATCGTACGTAGCGGCCCTCCCGCCCCACCACAACTGACCTACGCACGCCCTGAGGCCCCCGAGCATCGCGCTCGGGGGCCTCAGGCATGGAGGAGCACATGAGCCCCCGCAAGCCCAACAATGAGTCGTCCATCTACTTCGGCGCCGACGGTTGGTGGCACGGCCGCGTCACGATGGGCGTGAAGAACGACGGAAGTCCCGACCGCCGCCACCGCCGCGCCAAGACCGAGACCGAGATCAAGCGCAAGGTAAGGGAGCTGGAACGGCAGCGCAACGAAGGCCGCGCAACCAAGGCGGGGCGCGCACCGACCGTCGCCAAGTGGATGGAGACCTATCTCACCGATATCGCGAGCCTGAAGCTCAAGCCGCGATCCCTGGATGACTACTGGTCGAAGACGCGCAACGACATCATCCCGGGCGTCGGCCAACACCGGATCGACAAGTTGCAGGCAGAGCATCTGGAGCGGATGTACCGCGCCATGCTCGACGCCGGCCACGCCCCCTCGCACGTCGTGAAGGTGCACCGCATCCTGTCCCGCGCGCTGAAGATTGCCCACCGTCGTCGCATGGTCAGCGAGAACGTCGCCACGCTCGTGGACCCTCCCAGCGTCGACGAGACCGAGGCGAACCCGTTCACGCAAGAAGAGGCCAAAGCGTTCCTCGAGGCTGCCGCGAAACGGCCCACCTTCATGCGGTGGATCGTCGGTGTCGGCATGGGGTTCCGGCAGGGCGAGACGCTCGGCCTGCGCTGGCCGTACGTCGACCTGAAGGCGGAAATGTTCCGCCCCGAATGGCAGCTACAGCGTCTTACGTGGCGGCACGGATGCGACGACCCTCACGCGTGCGGAGCACGCCTCCACCGCTTCGAGCCGTGCCCGCCGGACTGCACCACGCACAAGGGCTACAAGCGCGGCTGCCCTAAGCCCTGCGCCAAGACCTGCACGAAGCACGCAAGTGCCTGCCCGGAGCGCAAAGAGGGCGGTCTCGTCTTCACCCGCCCCAAGACCAAGAAGAGTCGGAACGCCGTCCCGATCCCGCCCGTCTTCATTCCCTTCTTGGCTGAGCACAAGGCCCGACAAACGGCCATGCGGACCGCGGCGGGAGAGCTCTGGCAGGAACACCATGTCGTGTTCTCGCGCCCGGACGGGCGCCCCCTCGACCCGCGAGCCGACTACGAGGAGTTCAAGGAGCTACTCACCGAAGCCGGGATCGACGATCGTCGCCTGTACGACGGGAGCCGCCACACCGCCGGCACGATCCTGAATGAGCTAGGGGTCGACATGACCACGATCATGGAGATCCTTCGGCACACCCAGATCAGTCAGACCCGGCGCTACGTGAAGGGCAGATCACACCTGTCGAGGGACGCGATGCGCCGCATGGGCGAGTTCTTCGCACCCGCTCCCCCGGACCCCGTTTCGGGCCCCACTGAGACCAAAAATGAGACCCCCGACAGTCGCGCGGCCCGATCCCTGCGCCGTCGCCGCATCCGCTAAATGACAAAACCCCAGGTCGGAGTAACTTCCGACCTGGGGTTTCAGGTGAGCCCCCTGTCGGATTCGAACCGACGACCTACGCATTACAAGTGCGTTGCTCTGGCCAGCTGAGCTAAGGAGGCGCGTTCGAGCAGTCTAACCGGAGCGGTCACCCGTCCCGGTCGAGAATTTCATCACCGTCCCGCTACTGACAGATCGGACAACGCCAGGTAGCGTCACGGAAGGTTCACCACAGGTGGACTACACCACTCCCTTACTCGGATCGTCCGGCACGTTCCTGCCGGTGAAGGAGAACATCACCATGGCCACTGTCACGTTCGACAAGGCGACCCGGATCTATCCGGGCACCGACAAGCCCGCCGTCGATCAGCTCGAGATCGAGACGCAGGACGGCGAATTCCTCGTCCTCGTCGGTCCCTCCGGCTGCGGGAAGTCGACCTCCCTGCGCATGCTCGCCGGTCTCGAGGACGTCAACGCCGGATCCATCCGCATCGGTGACCGCGACGTCACGCACCTGCCGCCCAAGGACCGGGACATCGCCATGGTGTTCCAGAACTACGCGCTCTACCCGCACATGTCCGTCGCCGACAACATGGGCTTCGCCCTCAAGATCGCCGGCGTCAACAAGAGCGACATCCGCAAGAAGGTCGAAGAGGCCGCGAAGATCCTCGACCTCTCCGACTACCTCGACCGCAAGCCCAAGGCGCTCTCCGGTGGCCAGCGGCAGCGTGTCGCCATGGGGCGGGCCATCGTGCGGGAGCCGCAGGTCTTCCTCATGGACGAGCCGCTGTCGAACCTCGACGCCAAGCTGCGCGTCTCGACGCGTACGCAGATCGCCAGCCTCCAGCGCCGGCTGGGCATCACCACGGTGTACGTCACGCACGACCAGGTCGAGGCCATGACCATGGGTGACCGTGTCGCGGTCCTCAAGGACGGTCTGCTGCAGCAGGTCGACTCGCCGCGCAGCATGTACGACCGCCCGGCCAACCTCTTCGTCGCCGGCTTCATCGGCTCCCCGGCCATGAACCTCGTCGAGGTCCCGATCACCGACGGCGGTGTGAAGTTCGGCAACAGCGTCGTCCCGATCTCGCGTGAGGCGCTGTCCGCCGCCGCGGACAAGGGCGACCGTACGGTCACGGTCGGCGTCCGTCCCGAGCACTTCGACGTGGTCGAGCTCAACGGCTCGGCGGCCAAGTCCCTTTCCAAGGACACCGAGGACGCCCCTGCCGGTCTCGCCGTGTCCGTGAACGTCGTCGAGGAGCTCGGCGCCGACGGTTACGTCTACGGCTCCGCCCAGGTCGGCGGCGAGCACAAGGACCTGGTCGTGCGGGTCGGCGGGCGTTCCGTGCCGGACAAGGGTGCCGAGCTGCATGTCGTGCCGCGTCCGGGTGAGATCCACGTGTTCTCGACCTCGACGGGTGAGCGTCTCAGCGACTGACCCCCTGCCTGCCCGGCAGAACCCAACTCGGCAGAACGGCCCCGCATTTCGGTGCGGGGCCGTTTTCGTATGTCGACAAATACCCCGGCACACTCCAGCACACCCCGCCACACCCTGACACATCGGTGATTCCAGGATCTTTTCGAGCCCGTACGTCAACGCCGGATTCGAAAAGCAGCTTCGAACCATCCCCCGCGCGAGTGACTAAATGTCGCCAAATCATTACTGACCGCTACGCTCGCTCGCGTGACCCACACAGCCCGCCGAATCGGCCGCACTCTCGCTCTCGTTCTGCCCGTCGTCCTGGTGCTTTCCGGAACCCTCGCGGTCACCAGCGTCCCGTGGGCAGGGCACAACACCGAGTCGCAGATGCTCACCGCGTCCTCGGAGAACGTCTCCGTACGCGCCAAGTCGCGCGCTCCGCAGGACCTTCTGCGCGACCGCCTCCTCACCGAGCTTCAGGAGAAGGGCGCGAGCTCCGCCCTCACCCACCTGCAGCGCACGGTCGAGGAGCGCCCCTCGCTCGCCCGGCACTGCATGTCGCTGGCCCGCGCGCTCGGCCGCGCCGCCGTCGAGAAGTACGGCCCCACGCGCGCGCTGACCTTCTCCCGCCCCGTGTGCGACATCTCCTTCGCGAGCGGCGTCGCCCAGCAGACCCAGGGGAGGTGAGCGCGGGGCGAGGGGTGTGACACCTCCTCGCCCCTCGCCGCATATCGTTCACGGCATGCATACGCCTACGTATCCGACGCAGGCCGTGGTCCTGGCGGGCGGCCAGGGCTCGCGGCTGCGCCCGTACACCGATGACCGCCCCAAGCCGATGGTCGAGATCCCGGGGACCGGGATCCCGATCATCGGCCATCAGCTTGCCTGGCTCGCCGCCGAGGGCGTCACCGACGCCGTCGTCTCCTGCGGTCATCTCGCCGAGGTTCTTCAGAAGTGGCTGGAGAGCGCCGATCTGCCGCTGCGGGTGACCACGGTCGTCGAGACGGAGCCGCTGGGCCGGGGCGGCGGCCTCAAGTACGCCGCCGCCCATCTCCCGCATCCGGACCAGCCCTGGTACGCCACCAACGGCGACATCTGGACCCGCTTCTCGCTGCGCGAGATGGCCGCCTTCCACGGCGAGCGGGACGCGATCGCCACGCTGGCGCTCGCCCGCCCCCGGATCCCCTGGGGAGCGGTCGAGACGGACACCTTCGGCCACATCACGGACTTCGTCGAGTCCCCGCCGTCGCCGTATCTCATCAACGCGGGTGTGTACGTCTTCTCCGCGGCCTTCACAGCGCTGCTGCCCGACAAGGGCGACCATGAGCGCACCACCTTCCCCCGTCTCGCGCGTGATCGCCGTCTGGCGGGTTTCCCGCTGCCTCAGGGCGCGTACTGGCGGGCGATCGACACCGCCAAGGACCTGACCGAGGCTGCCAAGGAGCTTTCCTCGCAGGCGCGTTGAGGGATCCATACCGAAGGGGCGGCCACCGTGGTCACGGTGGCCGCCCCTTTCGTCGTACGCGGACTCGGTTACACGGATCCGCTACGGGACTCAGCCGAGCAGTCCGCCGATCACCCGGCCGCCGCCGGAGCCGCCCGAGCTGCCAGATCCGCCCGAGCCTCCGGAGCTGCCGCCGCTGACGCTGCCCCCGCCGGAACCGTCCCCGCCGCCGGAGCCTCCGCCGCTGCCCGTGCCGGTGCCGCCGCTGGACGAGGGACCGGAGCTGCTGGACGGCGGCTCCACGGGCTCGGACTGTCCGGGCGGCTGCTGTCCCGTGCCCTGCGTCTGGCTCGGCTGATCGCCGATCGTGCCGGTCTCGCGGACCGCCTCCTTGGAGGGGGTCGCCTTCTCGGCCCTGGGGGTGCTGCTCTCGGACGGTGACGGCGTGCCGTCGCCACCGCGGGTGCCGGTGGAGCTGCGCTCGCCGCTGGGCTCCTGCGGCAGCGGGGATCCGGGAAGGTGGTTGGTCGGGTCCTGGTTGGGCCCCGGCACGGTCACCATGTCGGAGGAGCGCACCGCCCCGCCGAGCACGGAGCCGATCAGCAGGGTGAGGCCGACCACGACGGAGGCGACGACGGTGCCGCGTCGCAGTACGCGCCGGCGCAGTTCCCACAGTTCGGAGCGCGGCCCGAGCTTGCGCCAGGCCTCTCCGGCGAGGCGTCCGTCGACGGAGTAGACCGGGGCGCCCGCGATGATCAGCGGGGACCAGGCGGCGAGGTAGATGATGTCGGGCGCGTCGTACGCCGGAACGGTCTTCCAGCTCACGGTGAGGATCAGCGCCGCCGACAGCAGCGCGCCGATGACCGCGGCGACCCGCTGCCACAGTCCCAGCACGGTCAGGACGCCGACGACGACCTGGAGGAAGGCGACGGTGAGGCCCGCCCCGACGGGGTGGGACAGTGCGAAGTCGCGCAGCGGTTCGGCGAGTCCCCACGGGTTGAGGGAGTGGAGCCACTTCACCATCGAGCCGCGTTCGCCGCCGTCGAAGTAGACGGGGTCGCAGAGCTTGCCCATTCCGGCGTAGATGGAGATGAAGCCGAGGAACACCCGCATGGGCAGCAGCACCACGCCGAGGTTCATGCGCCGCCCGGGGTAGTAAGCGTGCCGCACGGCGTCCGCGCCGTGCCGTTGTACGGAGCTCTCGCCGCCCCTGCCGGTCTCGAACTCCTCGTCCTCGTACGGCTCCTGGCCGTAGGGGTGGTACGAGTCGTACGCGCCGACGGCCTTGCGCATCGGGGGCAGCAGTGGCCTGCCGGAGCCGCCGGACCCGGGTCCGCCCACGACGGGCGTGTGCGCGGTCTCGGCGGCACGACCGGGGGCGAGGTCGATCCGCGGGATGACCTGCGTCGCGCCGGTGTCGTACGCTCCGCCGTCGTAGCCGCCGGAGTCGTAGCCGGCGGAGTCGAGCGCGCCGGTGTCGAAGGCGTCGGTACCGAAGGCGTCGCGCTCCGCGGTGGAGTTGCGCACGGCCTGGAGCAGACCGGTCGCGCCGACGTCCCCCGGCGCCGACCTGCCGCTCCACACGACGGGCGCCCGCCGCCGCCCCGCCGCGCCGGCGGCGGGGATACGTGCGGTGTCCGCCATGGCACGTGCGGGGCGCGGGCTCTGGGCGAGCCGCACCCGGAAGCTGGCGTGGTTCACGATGACCTGCGCGGGATCGCAGTCCACCTTGACCATGCTCAGCGCAGGCTGATCATCGAACCCGGGCCGGGGCGTTCTGGTGTCCACACTCATCTAACCGAGTGACCTGTCTTTAGGACACTGCCCCGAAGGGCCCTATCTGTCCGAGACCCGTCAAGGTCCTTTCCGTCAAGATCATTGCGGTCGGCGTGGCCCGTTCGTGGCCGATGCGCCAATTCGTATGACGATCACCGCAGTTGGCAGAAGAATGTGAGTCCGCCGTCTCGTAGGGAGATCACCAGTGACCGACCGGGCCGAGTCCGCACGGGCAAGCAATCAACTGACCTTCGGGGACCTCACCGACTATCCCGTGATGGCGCAGGCCCTGGACAACCAGTGGCTGCCACCGGATCTCGCGGCCGCCCAGCAGCGCCCCCACGCCACAAAGGGCAGCACTCCCAAGGCCGTTGCCGCCGCCTCCGCCGAACTGCGCCGCTCGCTCGTCAACAGCGGGACGCTCGTGATCAATCGCGCGTATCTCCTCAACAACGAAGCCCTCTACCGCAACTACCGCCCCGGCATCGAACCCGCCGAGCGCGAGGCCTTCGTCCGGCTGCTCAACGACCGCGCCCTGGTGCCCTACCTCTACCAGGAACGGGATCCGGGCGAGGAGTCCGCCTGGAGCAAGGACAAGCAGGTACAACAGTCGTGGCGGCGGCTGCTCGCCGACGAGGCGGAGCCCGCCTGCGTCCGCTTCGACTGGGACGACGACACCAACAGGGAAGAGACCCAGAAGGTCAGCAACTACTTCTCGACGAGCCTGTCCACCCTGCGCCGCCTGAAGATCCCGCAGCTCGCCAAGGACTTAGGCATCTCGCAGGAGCGCGCCAGGGCGCTGCGCGAGGGAGTCCTCAAGGACATCTACGACTGGGCGGGCGAGCAGGACCCGGACAAGGACATCACCCGCAATGCCGTCTACCAGCAGTTCCTCTGCCGTCCGGGGTCCGAGCCGTACGAGCAGCTGTACCGGGAGGGTCAGGACGTACTCCCCGCGAAGCAGCTGATCGACCTGCTGTACAGCGTGGGTGTGCCCAAGGCCAGCGGTCTGATCGCGCTGACCCCGCCCGACTCGCCGGCGCGCAGCGCCCTGCAGGAGCTCGGTGAGGCCGAGCGGTCGCCCGTGGCCGACCCGGAGGCGCTCGGCAGGCTGCTGCGCGACGTCTTCGCCGACGCCCTGCACCGGGCCGTGGACGGGCCCAACTCCTATGCGGATCTCGGCCTTTGCGACATCACCGCGCTGCGCCGCGAAGAGGAGTGGCGCGCCTATATCGACGCGCTCAACGGTTTCGTACGGGGTGGCTTCGCGCACGGACGTGTCCCCGATTCCGACGCATTCACGGGCGCGACCTCCGAAATCGCCGACCTGCACGCGAAGATGCTGCGCAAGGCGCGGAAGATCGGCCGCTCGGGGAAGGGTTTCCAGCGCGAGATCGGGATGGCCCTCGTACTCGAGTCGGCCGGTCTCTCGCTCCAGCTCGCGGGTGACGGAGTGTCGTTGCTGTCGGGCTCGGTCCAGCTGGCGAGCGCGGGCCTCGGCGCCCTGGTCGTCCGGCTGGTCTTCACGGACGGGGGCAGCGCTCTGCGCAGCGGGCTCGGGCACAGCGTGACATTTCCCACGCTCAGGCTGGGCAGTGTGAAGCGGGACTGGGAGGCGCTGCTCGGCGCGTACGGCGAGCGGATCACGGAAATCGACGCCCTGCCGCGCAGGAACCAGGCCGACCAGCAGATCCCCGACGCCCCGTAGAAGGACCAGCATGAACACGTACGACCGGCTGCGCACCGAGCGCCCCGAGCTCTTCGTCAATCCGCCCGGCGGCATCGAGATCCTGAGCGATCCGGAGTCGGTCGCGGCGGCGGGAGGGGTGGTGTACGAGGACCCGTACGTGATGGTCCTCCGCGATCCGGTCAGGTTCCCCGACGGCAGGACCGGCACATACATCCGCTCGATCGGCACCACCGCGGAGCCGGGCTGTGTGGTGCTTCCGCTGCTCGACGGCGAGGTGGTGCTGGTCGAGCACTTCCGGCACGCCACGCGCTCGTGGCTGTGGGAGGTGCCGCGCGGTTTCGGGACGCGGGGGCTGGCCGGTGAGCAGAACGCCGCGAAGGAACTGCGGGAGGAGATCGGCGCGGATGTCCGTGAGCTGATCCCGCTGGGTGCGGTCCACCCGGACTCGGGGGCAGTGGGCGACCGTGTCCTGCTCTACGCGGCCCGGATCGACGCGATCGGCGCGCTTGCGCTGGGTGAGGGCATACGGCGCACGCTCACCGTCTCCTTCGCTCAGGCGGAGGAGATGGTGGGCGACGGCCGGATCACGGATGCGTTCACCATCGTGGCCCTCAGCCGCGCGAGGCTCGCGGGCGTGACGGGCTGAAGGCTCCGCCCGGGGGTCTGCCGGGCCCCCGGGTCCGTCCGGATCAGACGCGTCGCTTGGACGCCTCGTACAGCACCACACCCGCCGCGACGCCCGCGTTCAGCGACTCCGCGCCGCCCGGCATCGGGATGCGGACCAGGTAGTCGCAGGTCTCGCCGACCAGGCGGGACAGGCCCTTGCCCTCGCTGCCGACGACGATGACGAGCGGGCCGCCGAGCGCTTCGAGGTCGCCGACCTCGTGGTCGCCGTCCGCGGCCAGGCCGACGACGGTGAGGCCCGCCTTCTGGTACGACTCCAGGGCGCGGGTCAGGTTGGTCGCGCGCGCGACCGGGGTGCGGGCCGCCGTGCCCGCGGAGGTCTTCCAGGCGCCGGCCGTCATGCCCGCGGCCCGGCGCTCGGGCACGACCACGCCGTGGCCGCCGAACGCGGAGACGGAGCGGACGACGGCACCCAGGTTGCGCGGGTCGGTCACGCCGTCGAGCGCGACGATCAGCGGGTCCTCGCCCTCGTCGAAGGCGGCGGCCGCGAGGTCCTCGGGGTGCGCGTACTCGTACGGGGGGACCTGGAGGACGAGGCCCTGGTGGTTGAGCCCGTTGGTCATCCGGTCGAGTTCGGGGCGCGGCGCCTCCATCAGGTGGATGTTGCCGCGCTGCCCGGCGAGCTGGAGCGCCTCGCGCACCCGCTCGTCGTTGTCGATGAACTGCTGGACGTACAGCGTCGTCGCGGGCACGCCGTCGCGCAGCGCCTCGAAGACAGGGTTACGGCCGACGACCATCTCGGAGGTGCCCTTGCCGCCGCGGCGGGCGACGGGGCGGCGGGCGGCGGTCTTCTTGGCCTGGGCGTTGGCGACGCGGTTCTTCTTGTGGCCCTTGCGGGCGGCCGCGGGCGGGGTCGGGCCCTTGCCCTCGAGTCCGCGGCGTCGCTGGCCACCGCTGCCGACCTGCGCGCCCTTCTTGTTGGACGTGCGGCGGTTCCTGCGCTGGCTGTTCCCGGCCATGACTACCTGTTTCCTAAAGCTTTCGAATGCGTACGTACGTAAGAAAGTGTGCCGCCCGGGAGCCCGGGCGGCACATTGTGGCCGGTCAGCGCGGTCCGAGCGTCCAGCGCGGCCCGTCCGGACCGTCCTCGACGACGAGCCCGGACTGCTGCAGCTGGTCGCGGATCGCGTCGGCCGTCGCCCAGTCCTTGCGGCCCCGGGCCGCCTCGCGCTGCTGGAGCACCAGCCTGACGAGGGTGTCGACGACGCCGTGGAGGTCTTCGCCGCGGTCGGCCTCGCCCGCCCAGTGCGGGTCGAGCGGGTCCAGGCCGAGGACGCCGAGCATGGCCCGTAGCTCGGCGAGGCGGGCGACGGCGGCTTCCTTGTCGTCGGCGGCCAGTGCGGAGTTGCCCTGGCGGACCGTGGTGTGGACGATGGCGAGCGCCTGCGGGACGCCCAGGTCGTCGTCCATCGCCTCGGCGAAGGCGAGCGGCACCTCGGGCGCGGGCTCGACGACTCCCCCCGCCTTCTCGACCACGCGCTGGATGAAGCCCTCGATGCGCGCGAAGGCGGACTCGGCCTCGCGCAGGGCCTCCTCGCTGTACTCGATCATCGAGCGGTAGTGCGGCGTACCGAGGTAGTAGCGCAGCACGATGGGACGCCACTGCTTGACCATCTCGGAGACGAGCACCGAGTTGCCGAGCGACTTGGACATCTTCTCGCCGCTCATGGTGACCCAGGCGTTGTGCACCCAGTACCTGGCGAATTCGTCGCCGAAGCCCTTGGCCTGGGCGATCTCGTTCTCGTGGTGCGGGAAGATCAGGTCGATCCCGCCGCCGTGGATGTCGAAGGCCTCGCCGAGGTACTTGTGCGCCATCGCCGAGCACTCCAGGTGCCAGCCGGGCCGGCCGCGGCCCCAGGGGGTCTCCCAGCTCGGCTCGCCGGGCTTGGCCGCCTTCCACATGGCGAAGTCGCGCTGGTCGCGCTTGCCGGTCTCGCCCTCGCCGGACGGCTGGCGCAGCTCGTCGAGGTTCTGGTTCGACAGCTGCAAGTAGCCGGGGAAGGAGCGCACGTCGAAGTAGACGTTGCCGTCGGCCTCGTAGGCGTGTCCGCGCTCGATGAGGCCGCGCATCATCTCGACCATCTCGGTGATGTGGCCGGTGGCGCGCGGTTCGTAGGTGGGCGGCAGGCAGCCGAGGGCGTTGTAGCCGTCGTTGAAGGCGCGCTCGTTCTCGTATCCGATCGACCACCAGGGGCGGTTCTGTTCCGCCGACTTCCAGATGATCTTGTCGTCGATGTCGGTCACGTTGCGCACGAACGTGACCTCGTAGCCGCGGTACACGAACCAGCGGCGCATGATGTCGAAGTTGAGATACGACCGGACGTGCCCGATGTGCGGGGCGGCCTGCACGGTCGCGCCACACAGGTAGATCGAGACGCAGCCCGGCGTGAGCGGGATGAAGTCACGGATCTGCCGGGCGCTGGTGTCGTGCAGGCGAATGGTCACGTATCAAGGGTAGTGGCCCCGTACCAGTGCCCCGCGCCCCCTGTGGGACGCGGGGACAGGTTTGTGACTTTGTCCGAGCCCGATACAAGTCGGACGCGGGCCGGAGGCGGGGATTCCTGGCGACAACTCGCCGTCCGTGCCGGGTATTTCACCCGTCCGTGCGGAACACCAGTGCCGTGGCGATCGCGGCAAGACCTTCTGCCCGTCCCGTCAGACCGAGCCCGTCCGTCGTGGTTCCCGATACCGAAACGGGCGCACCGACCGCCGCCCCGAGCGCCTTCTGCGCTTCGTCGCGCCGCTTGCCGATCTTCGGGCGTACGCCGATGACCTGGATGGCGACATTGCCGATCTCGAAGCCTTCGGCCCGCACGATCCGGGCCGCCTCGGTGAGGAGCGTGACGCCGGAGGCGCCGGACCACTCGGGCCGGGAGGTGCCGAAGTGGGCGCCGAGGTCGCCGACGCCGGCCGCCGAGAAGAGCGCGTCGCAGGCGGCATGGGCGGCGACGTCGCCGTCGGAGTGTCCGGCGAGGCCGTCCTCGCCCTCCCACAGCAGTCCGGCGCACCACAGCTCGCGGCCCGCCTCGAAGGCGTGCACGTCCGTGCCGACGCCGATCCGTGGGACATGACTAGAAGCCATCGTTGGCCCTCCTGCGGGCGAGAACCGCCTCGGCGAGTACGAGATCGAGGGGGCGGGTCACCTTGAACGCCTCCTCGTGGCCGGGTACGACCACGACGGGCTCGCCGAGCTGCTCGACCATGCTCGCGTCGTCGGTGACGTTGTCGGTCACGGTCTCGTGGGCGCGCACGAGGGTTTCCCGGTCGAAGCCCTGCGGGGTCTGCACGGCGCGCAGCCTGGCCCGCTCGGGCGTGGCGAGGACCGGCTCGGGCGAGCCGTCCGTGCGCGGCTCGACCTCCTTGACGGTGTCGGCGAGGGGCAGCGCGGGCACGACGGCCACCGCTCCGTCGCGTACGGCCTCGATCACCGCGTCGACCGTGTCGACGGGCACCAGCGGCCGGGCCGCGTCGTGGACCAGCACGGCGTCGATGCCGGGCGGCAGGGCGTCCAGGCCGAGCTTCACGGACTCCTGGCGGGTGTCGCCGCCGGGGACGACCAGGAAGTCGGTCCTGTCCGGAAGTGCATGGTCGGCGAGGAGGGACTTCACTTCCGCGGCGCCGTCGGGCGGGGCCACCACGATGACGAGCGAGACGGCGCGGGATGCGGCCATGGCTCGTACGGCGTGGATGAGCATGGGCGTGCCGTTCAGCGTACGGAGCGCTTTGGGGGCGCCCGGGCCGAGCCGTACGCCCCGGCCGGCCGCCGGGATCACCGCTGCGGTGCGGAACGGGGGCGATTGGTCAGACATCGGTTGCACTCCGGCAGGTTTGTTTCCTTGGCCGACATGGGTATGGCCACAGCGTGCCGGGCGCGACGCCTTGACCGGACCCTTCCGTGACAACTGGTCTGCGCCAGCCGCCCGGGCCCGGCACACCAAGTGGGGCAGGGTGCCGCGCGTGCGGCAAGTGGGGATTCACGAGCGGTACACGAAGCGATACCCGACACGAGCGATTCACGAGCGGCGATTCACCGGCGCAGACGAACATGCCGCAGCGCCCGGCGACAGGACTGTCATCACAGCATGTCAGCGGGCACCGCGGCACTTTATTGATTCCAACGCCGGTGCGTCAGGACGCGAGGACCTCGTCGAGCAGAGCCTCGGCCTTGTCTTCGTTGGTGTTCTCCGCGAGGGCGAGCTCGCTCACCAGGATCTGGCGCGCCTTGGCGAGCATGCGCTTCTCACCAGCGGAAAGCCCACGCTCCCGCTCGCGACGCCACAGGTCACGCACTACTTCGGCGACCTTGATGACATCGCCGGAGGCGAGCTTCTCGAGATTTGCCTTGTAGCGGCGGGACCAGTTCGTCGGCTCTTCTGCATACGGTGCGCGCAGCACCTCGAAGACCCGGTCGAGCCCGTCCTGACCGACCACATCGCGAACGCCCACGAACTCCGCATTGTCCGCCGGCACGCGAACCGTCAGGTCGCCCTGAGCGACCTTGAGCACCAAGTAGGTCTTGTCCACGCCTTTGATCTGGCGAGTTTCGATGGCCTCGATCAGCGCGGCCCCGTGATGGGGATAGACCACGGTGTCGCCAACCTTGAACGTCATGTGACAGGTACCCCTTCCGTGGCTATCCAGGGTAACACGGAAACGGCTTCTTCTGAATGGCGTTTTCGCAGGTCAGGGCATATCTCGGGGCTTGACAACAGCAACACGAACGTGCTGCGGGCGGCTTCCGGAAGGGGGTATTCGCAGGTCGGAGCCGCTGCGCGGGCGGACAGAAACGCGCACGTTACACCCCGCGCAAGCCCCTCCAAGGGGGCCGAACGTCCCGGTTTGCCGGATTCCAGACGGTGAACTTCCCGTACTCCGTTCGGCGGTCGGTCACCCGTACGGACGGATCCGCCGCCGAATCCGGAATTGATCACCGGAACGTATTCGGTAAGGAATGCGAGGCCGCCGCGGAATTGATCAACATGGTTATGTGAACGGCGCACGAAGGGCGGCGTACGAATCGGCAGGATCGCACCGCGGTGCCCGGCGAGTCCGGAGCGGCGGGAGGAGGCGGCCGGCGAAGAGGCGGGTCGGGTGCGGGGCGGGCGCGGGCGCTCGGTAACCTAAGCGCGAACTGACACGGGCTTAGCGATCTGCATGCCGGTTTCCACGCCAGTTCAACAGCCTGTCCGTAGCCAGTCCGTACGTCCAAGGAGATGCCGCCGCCGTGAGCCGCAGCCTTCGACGCGGCGCCCTCGCCGCTACCGCCATCGTGTTCTCGATCGCCGCGCTCTCCGCCTGCGGGGCGGGCATGGACGCGCAGACCCTTGAAGTCCGGCCGGACAACGCCGCGACGACGGTCGACACCATCAAGATCCAGAACGCGACCGTGCTCACCCAGCCACAGGCGGAGGCGGAAGGTCCGGCGGTCGTCTCCGCGACGCTCTTCAACACCGGCTCCGAGCCGCAGACGCTCGACGCGATCACGCTGCCGGGGCTGAGCGCTCCGGTGAAGCTGTCCGCCGCGAAGGGCTCGGGATCGATCACGATTCCGGCGCAGGGCTCGGTCATCGTCGGCGGCGCGGGGAACGCGGCCGCGGTGATCGAGAAGGGCGAGGAGGCGTCGAAGAACGCGGGAGGCGTGCAGGAAGTGGTCTTCCGCTTCAGCGAGACCGGCGACGTGAAGGTCCAGGCGATGGTCCTCCCGGCGAAGAGCTACTTCGAGGCGTACGGGCCGAGCTCGCTGCCGAAGCCGTCGGGGAAGCCGTCGACGGAGCCCACCGGCACGCCGTCGGGCACGCCGTCCGGCAGCCCGTCGGGTTCGGCCACGGGCGAGGCGGGCGAACCGGGCAACGGCGAGTCCGGCGAGCCGGGCACCGCGTCGGACTCCTCCTCGGCGTCCCAGAACACGGGCCACTGACACACACGAGGGCGCCCCGCCAGAACTTCTCTGGCGGGGCGCCCTCGTGTTGTCGCCGGAAGTCGCCGGTCCACGGCTCATGCGCTGCGCCCGGCTCCGTCCGGCCTTCTGGCCGCGGGCCGGTTTACGGCTCGAACTTGTAGCCCAGGCCCCGCACCGTCACCAGGTACCGCGGCGCGCCCGGGTCGGGCTCGATCTTGGCGCGCAGGCGCTTCACGTGGACGTCCAGCGTCTTCGTGTCGCCCACGTAGTCCGCGCCCCAGACCCGGTCGATCAGCTGCATACGGGTCAGCACGCGGCCCGCGTTGCGCAGCAGCATCTCCAGCAGGTCGAACTCCTTCAGCGGGAGGTCGACCTTTCCGCCCGAGACCGTGACGACGTGGCGGTCCACGTCCATCCGGACCGGGCCCGCCTCCAGGGCCGCGGGGGTGACCTCCTCCGGCTCGCCGCGGCGGCGCAGGACCGCGCGAATGCGGGCGACCAGCTCCCGCGAGGAGAAGGGCTTGGTGACGTAGTCGTCGGCTCCTATTTCCAGCCCGACGACCTTGTCGATCTCACTGTCCTTGGCGGTCACCATGATCACCGGGACATTCGAGCGGCCGCGCAGCTGGCGGCACACCTCGGTGCCCGGCAGCCCGGGCAGCATCAGGTCGAGGAGGACGAGGTCGGCGCCATTGCGCTCGAACTCGTCGAGACCCTCGGGCCCCGTGGTCGCGATGGCGACCTCGAAGCCCTCCTTGCGGAGCATGTAGGACAGGGCGTCGCTGAATGATTCCTCATCCTCGACGACGAGCACTCGGGTCACGGAAGGACCTCCGGGGCAGGAATTTCGCTGTTCGGATCGGTGTCGTAAGGCCGGTCGTCGTCCTCGTCGACGCGATCCGGTCCGGTGGATGAACGGTCCCGCACGGCCCCCGCTTCGGGAAGCCGCAAGGTGAAAGTGGAGCCCTGTCCCTCGGAGCTCCACACCGTGACCTCCCCGCCGTGCGAGGCGGCCACGTGTTTGACGATAGCCAGTCCCAGGCCGGTGCCCCCGGTGGCCCGGGACCGGGCGGGGTCGACGCGGTAGAACCGCTCGAAGACCCGCTCACGGTCCTTCTCGGAGATGCCGATGCCCTGGTCGGTGACGGCGATCTCGATGAGATCGCCGCCGGGCGCGGACACGCGACGTGCGGAAATCCCGACCCGGGTGCGGGCCGGGGAGTAGTTGACGGCGTTCTCGACGAGGTTGCCGAGTGCCGCGGCGAGCTGGCCGCGATTGCCCCAGATGTGCAGGGCGGCGGTACCTCCCGCAGAGCCTTCGGCCTGGGAGGTACCCCCGACGGCCATGGTGATCTGTTTGGTGGACGCGGGATGCCGGGAGCGGTCGATGGCTTCGGCGATCAGTTCGTCCACACGTACAGGTTCGGCATCCTCCAGCGGGTCGTCGTTCTGCACCCGGGAGAGATCGATGAGCTCCTGTACGAGATTGGTGAGCCGGGTCGCCTCTATCTGCATACGGCCGGCGAAGCGTTCCACCGCTTCGGGGTCGTCCGAGGCGCCCATGACCGCCTCGGAGAGCAGGGAGAGCGCGCCGACCGGGGTCTTGAGCTCATGGCTGACGTTGGCGACGAAGTCGCGCCGTACCGCTTCTATCCGGCGGGCCTCGGTGAGGTCCTCGACGAGCAGCAGGACGAGCCGGGAGCCGAGGGGAGCCACCCGGGCGGAGACGGCGAGGGCCTCGCCCCGGCCGGTGCCGCGCCGGGGCAGATCCAGTTCGACCTGCCGTATCTCGCCGTCTCGGCGGGTGTCGCGGGCCATGTGCAGCATCGGCTCGACGGCGAGTTTCCCGCCGCGCACCAGACCGAGGGCGTACGCCGCGGAGCTGGCCTTGACGACGGAGTCGCTCTCGTCGAGGACGACCGCGGAGGAGCGGAGCACGGACAGGACTGTGTCGACGCCGGGCGGCAGCACGGCGTCGGTGTGCAGGGAGGTGCGGGTGGGTCGCGCCTGGTCGCGTTCGCTCCAGCGGAACGCCAGCATGGCGATGACACCGGTGCACAACCCGGCGATCGCTGCCGCTGCGGCGACCGCCGCGTTCACGTCCATGCACCCAGGTTATGCGTGGCCGGGGAGATGCTCCCAGCCAAACGGGTGGCACCTCGAACAGTCGTCGCTCAGAGTTCACCAAGGGGATATGGCTGATTCACTTCCGGGGGAGGCTCCGGACGCGTAACGGACAGACCGTGGGAGCGTGGGGGTCCGAAAACACACCCCCTGGCCCATCCGGACCCCGTCGCATCAAGAGAGGGACATCCCATGCGGGACGCGTACCACGAGGAACTGGACTCGATCGGCGAGGGTCTGGTCGAGATGGCCCGGCTGGTCGGGTCGGCGATCGGGCGCGCCACCACGGCCATGCTCGACGCCGATCTCAAGCTCGCCGAGAATGTGATCGCCGCCGATCAGAAGGTCGACGATCTGCAGCACGACCTGGAGGCACGGGCGATCGCCCTGCTGGCGCGGCAGCAGCCGGTCGCGACGGATCTGCGGATCGTGGTGACCTCGCTGCGGATGAGCGCGGACCTGGAGCGCTCGGGCGACCTGGCCCAGCACGTGGCCAAGCTGGCCCGGCTGCGCTTCCCCGACTCCGCGGTGCCGCACGACCTGCACGCGACCCTTCTGGAGATGGGGCAGCTGGCGCAGCGGCTGATGGCGAAGGCGGCGGAGGTCATCATCACCAAGGACGTCGACCTGGCGCTCCAGCTGGAGACGGACGACGACGAGATGGACCTGCTGCACCGCACGCTCTTCCAGCACCTGATGGACGACCGCTGGAAGCACGGCATCGAGACCGCCGTGGACGTGACGCTGCTCGGCCGCTACTACGAGCGCTTCGCGGACCACGCGGTGTCGGTCGCCAAGCGGGTCGTCTATCTGGTGACAGGCGAGCACGCGGACGAGCTCCAGCCCCCGACGCAGGTCGAGGGCGCGTAGTTCCCCGCGGGGTGCGATGTGCCTCCACGCGCTGTTGATGCGCCCGCGCGAGCGGGCATGCAATGGGCAGTGGCGGCACATCTCGTACGCCTATGAGGAGGGACCATGACCCCATCCCCCACGAGCGACCCTCAGCAGGAAACCCCTGTCGAGGTGGTGTTCCTGCCCGTGCTCGGCGCCTGCGGCTGCGGCTCGGGCTGCGGTTGCGGCTGCCAGTCGGGCGGACCGTGCCAGTGCGGTGGCTGCTGCGGCTAGGCCCTTTCCGGGGCGATTTCTTACGTGCGCGTGGAGTTACTTACGTGCGCGTGTAGTTGAAAGGGCTCCGAATTCCCTTGCGGACGGGGCCCTTTCACCTGCGACTCAACTGGGCAGTTCGCCAACTTTTGTCACAATTGCCCGAATTGCTCGACAATGCGTAACCACCCCGCGAAGGCTTGATCTTGATACATGCGTCAGTCCGGATTGCTCTGCCGCACAGCGACGATGAAGAGGGTCGGAGCGGCGGTAGCCGCCACGGCCGCAGCATTCGCACTCGGGGTCGGCGGAGCCAACGTCGCCCAAGCCAAGATCGCACCAGCCGACGTTTCCTGCACCAACGGCGGTGGCCAGCAGCCAGGCGGTCAGCAGCCCAGCTGCACCGGTGGCGGCCTGACGCAGGACAGTGAGAACCAGAACCCGGCGGGCCACGCCCCCGGTGGGCACAACTAGTAAGGGGACAGCACAGACAAGCCCCCTGCCCGCGGAACTCGCCGGCAGGGGGCTCACATGTACCTAGGGGCTACTTTTTGCCCTGATTCTTGACCGCCTCGATCGCCGCCGCGGCCGCGTCCGGGTCCAGGTACTTTCCGCCCTTGGTGAGCGGCTGGAAGTCGGCGTCCAGCTCGTAGTAGAGCGGGATGCCGGTCGGGATGTTCAGGCCCGTGATGTCCGCGTCGGAGATGCCGTCGAGGTGCTTGACCAGGCCGCGCAGGGAGTTGCCGTGCGCGGCGACCAGGACGGTGCGGCCCGCCAGGAGGTCCGGGACGATGCCGTCGTACCAGTACGGCAGCATGCGCTCGACGACATCCTTGAGGCACTCGGTGCGCGGACGCAGCTCGCTCGGGATCGAGGCGTAGCGCGGGTCGTCGCTCTGCGAGAACTCCGTGCCGTCCTCGAGGACCGGCGGCGGAGTGTCGTACGAACGGCGCCAGAGCATGAACTGCTCCTCGCCGAACTCGGCCAGGGTCTGCGCCTTGTCCTTGCCCTGCAGCGCACCGTAGTGACGCTCGTTCAACCGCCAGGAGCGGTGGACCGGGATCCAGTGGCGGTCCGCGGACTCCAGCGCCAGCTGCGCCGTGCGGATGGCGCGCTTCTGGAGCGAGGTGTGCAGCACATCGGGGAGCAGGCCGGCGTCTTTGAGCAGCTCACCGCCGCGGACTGCCTCCTTCTCGCCCTTCTCCGTCAGGTTGACGTCCACCCAGCCGGTGAACAGGTTCTTCGCGTTCCAGTCGCTCTCGCCGTGGCGGAGGAGGATCAGCTTGTACGGTGCGTCGGCCATGCGGACGAGCCTAATGGACGCCGATGTCGGCGTGTCGGTTGACGTCCCCCGTCAATTGACTGGCGGCCCGGACCCCGGCGTATGTAACTTGCGGATGCCTGCCAAGCCACTTACAGCGTCTGCTCCCCGGGGGAAATCCACATGTCCATAGCCGGTCTGCGGCGTGCCGCGAGAGAGAGCGTCTCGGGGCTGCCGCGTGAGTTCTGGTGGCTGTGGACGAGCACGCTCGTCAACCGGCTCGGAGCTTTCGTCGCGACGTTCATGGCGCTGTATCTGACCGTCGACCAGGGCTACTCGGCCTCGTACGCCGGACTCGTCGCCGCGCTGCACGGACTCGGCGGTGTCGTCTCCTCGCTCGGCGGCGGTGTGATGACCGACCGGCTCGGGCGGCGGCCCACCCTGCTGATCGCGCAGACCTCCACGGCCGTCTCCGTCGCGGTGCTCGGCTTTGTCCAGCATCCGGTGGCGATCGCGGCGGTCGCCTTTGTCGTGGGCATGGCCTCCAACGCCTCCCGGCCCGCCGTGCAGGCGATGATTTCCGACATCGTCCGGTCCGAGGACCGGGTCCGGGCCTTCTCGCTCAACTACTGGGCGATCAACCTGGGCTTCGCCATCTCCGCGGCGGCCGCCGGATTCGTCGCCGAACACAGCTATCTCGCCGGTTTCCTGGGCGAGGCGGCGATGACACTGATCTGCGCGATCGTCATCTTCGTCAAGCTGCCCGAGTCACGGCCCGAGCAGGTGGAGACGAAGGGCGCGCCGGCGGAGCCGCAGATCAGCTTGCGGACCGTCCTGCGCGACGGGCGGTTCATGAGCGTCGTCGGACTGTCGTTCCTGATCGCACTGATCTTCATGCAGGGGCACGTCGGGCTGCCGCTGGCGATGGCGGCGGACGGTTTCGCCAGCTCGGACTTCGGTATGGCGATCGCGGTCAACGGTGTGCTGATCGTGGCCCTTCAGATCCCGGTCACCCGCTACATCGAACACCGCGACCCGCGCCGGCTGCTGATCATCTCCTCGCTGCTCGCGGGGTACGGCTTCGGGCTCACCGTCTTCGCCGGATCGATCGCCGTCTACGCGCTGACCGTGTGCGTCTGGACACTGGCCGAGATCGTCAACGCGCCCACCCAGACAGGGCTCGTGGTGCGGCTCTCGCCCCTGCACGGCCGCGGTCGCTACCAGGGCATGTACACCCTGTCCTGGTCGGTGGCCGCGCTGGTCGCCCCGCTGCTCGCCGGTTTCGTCATCGACCGGTTCGGAGCGGAGTGGCTGTGGGGCATGTGCGCGGTCCTCGGCACGGTGGCGGGGCTCGGGTACTGGCTGCTGATGCGCGGCCTGCCGGAGGAGGACGCCCCCGGGGAGGCCGCGTCCTCCGAGGACACCGAGAAGGCGGCGGCGGTCAGCGCCTGAGGGCCCGCTGAGCCTCGTACAGATTGCGTGGATGCACGGCCCCGGGGCTGCCGTACGCCTCCAGGCGGGAGTTCAGCGCGCCGCCGAAGTCCGGTACGTCGGTCTGGTCGAACTCGCGGACCGTGCTGATGGCCACGGTCGCGCTGTACGGGGCGATCTCGTCGATCTTGACCAGGCCCGCGCGTTCGTTGGTGACGGTGACGTTCCAGTGCGTGAACCGGGCGCCGTAGAGGGGTCCCGCGGATGCGTCCCCGCCGTGGCGGCCGTTGTTGTCGACCGTGATGTCGGTACGGACGTTCGCGAACGGCATGCCGCGGTGGGTGTCGAAGGTGCCCATCTCCATCCGCCCGCGCGACCAGACGTTGTGGCTGGACAGGCCCTCCACGTTGATGCCGTGGAGCTGGGTGCCCGCCGGAGCCGGGACGGTGCGCCGGGCGATGGTGAAGTCCTCGACGAGGTTGTCGTGCGAGCCCTCGCGGCAGAAGTACGGATGGTGGGAGCCGCGGCCCTCGACGCGGGTGCGGCGCAGGGTGCATGCGGAGACTGCGACGAGGCCGAAGCCGTTGTCGACGTGGCGGACGGTGATGTCGTCGGCCCAGCAGTCGTACGCGCACTGGAAGGTGACGCCGTTGTAGCCCTTGTCGAGGAGGTGCTGGGACTGCGGGGTCTCGGTCGCCTCCAGGGTCAGGCCCTCGACACCGGAGCCGGTGAGAGGAGTGACGAGGGTGACGATGCGGGGGTCCCATTCGGGGCGTATGTCGAGCGGCAGGGGGCGCTCGAAGGTGACCCTGTTCCGCTTGACCGCCGTGATGCGCACGGGCCATTCGTAGGGGACGTAACTGGTCAACTTGGTCTTGTCGTCCCAGACATACGCCTCGGGGCCCGGGCCGCCGCCCGCCATGTGCTCCAGCAGCGTGTTGCCCGCGTCGTCGGCGAGACGGAGCAGGACGAGCTGTCCGCGGCGCAGCGCCGTGGTGTCGTCCACGGTGACGGACCAGTCGCCGCGCCGGGCGGGCCGGACGGTGGCGAGAGTGCGCCACTCGTCGCGCCTGTTGCCGGTCCAGCCCTCGAAGGGCCAGGCCCTGGCCCTGATAGCGGTGGTGAGGCTGTCCCAACGGTCCTTCGGGCAGAGCCAGATGAGCCCGCCGGCCCAGGACCAGGAGGACTTGTCACCGCCGTAGCGGCTGCCGTAGGGGCCGACGAGCTCGGTGAGGTTCTTCGTCGCGAACAGCGTGGTGCGGCCGCTGCCGGCGCCGCGCAGGACGACATTGCTGTGCCCGATGCGGATGAGGTCGTCGATGCGGTAGGTCCCGGCGGGGAGGTGAACCGTGCCGCCACCGCGTTCGCCCACAGCGGCGAGGGCACGATTGATGGCGGGAGCGGCGTCGGCGGAGCCGTCCCGCTCAGCCCCGAAGTCAAGGACGTTGGCCCGCATTGGGTACCGAGGGAAGTGTTCGGCACCGCGGCGGCTGCCTGCTCGTGCGACGTAGGGGATTTGGGGGTGGGTGTACGGGGTGCGGCGGAACTCGGCCCAGAGGGGGGAGGTTTCGGCGGCGCCGCCGGCGATGGCGGTGCTGGTGCCTGGGCCGACGATGCCGGTTGCCGCGACGGCTGTGGCGCTGCCGAGCAGGGTGCGTCTGCTGATGGCGCGTTGGCTGGTCTCCATGAGCCCACCTTTCATGGATGTGAACGATGTTCAGGTGTGCGTGTGCGTTGGCGGTGAGCATGCCATGGGTTGCGGGGCTCGGGAAGTGTTTGCGCGGGGGTTCGTGGTTCGGCGAGGCGGGGGGCCTGCGGCGGGCTTGTCCCCCACCCCGCCCCTTCCCGTAACCGGGGCTCCGCCCCGGACCCCGTGCGGGGGCTCCGCCCCCGAACCACGCGCCTCAAACGCTGGCGGGCTGAGTGTGCGGCCGAGCCGCACATTCAGCCCGTCCGGCGATTGAGGACATGCGGCCGAAGGTCGCATACGGGGGCCCGGGGGCGGAGCCGCCAGTTCGCGCCGCGAAGCGGGCGCAGGGGTCTGGGGGCTTGCCCCCAGTTACGGGAAGGGGCGGGGTGGGGAAACAACCCCCTCAACCCTGAGTCAGATGCGTGAACGCATCCAGGTTCCGCGTCGACTCCCCCCGCGACACCCGCCACGCATACTCCTTGCGGATCGCGCTCGCGAAACCCATCTCCAGCAGCCTGTTGAACGCCCCGTCCGCCGCCTCCAGCACCGTGCCCAGGACGCGGTCCAGCTCCTCCGGGGTGACCACGCAGAGCGGGAGGCGGCCCGCCAGGTAGATGTCGCCGAGGCGGTCGATCGCGTAACTCACCCCATACAGACGCAGATTGCGCTCCAGGAGCCAGCGGTGCACCGCCGCGTCGTTCTCGTCGGGGTGGCGGATGACGAAGGCGTTGACCGACAGGGAGTGCTTGCCGACGCGCAGGGAGCAGGTCGTCGACAGCTTGCGGGTGCCGGGGAGTTTGACCACGTACGAGCCGGGTTCCGGGCTCTCCCACTCGAGTTCTGCGTCCTTCAGCGTCTGCTCGATGACCTGCGCCGTCTGCTGTACGTCAGCCATGGTGCGAGCGTACCCGGCGGCGGTGTTCGTACATCGCCGCCGTGTAGACGTCCGCCGTCGCCGATGCCGCCGTGTCCCAGCCGAAGGACTCGGCGTGCCGGGCGGCCGCCGTGCCCATGCGGGTGATCAGGGACGGGTCGGCGATGAAGCGGTGCAGCGCGTCGGAGTAGTGGGCCGGGTTGTGGCCCTGGACGAGGAAGCCGGTCCGCTCGTCGCGTACCGCCACCGGTAGGCCTCCGACGGCCGCCGCCACCACCGGGGTGCCGGCCGCCTGGGCCTCGATCGCCACCAGGCCGAAGGATTCGCTGTACGAGGGCATCACGAGCGTGGAGGCGGCCCGGAACCAGTCCGCGAGCAGGTCCTGGCCGACCGGCGGCTGGAAGTGGACGAGGTCCGCGATGCCGAGGCGGGCGGCGAGTTTCTGCAGGCTCTCGGGCTTTGCCAGGCCGGTGCCGCTCGGGCCGCCGACGATCGGCACGAAGAGCCGGGAGCGCAGCGAGGGGTCCCGTTCCAGGAGGAGCGCGACCGCGCGGAGCAGGATGTCGGGGGCCTTCAGGGGCTGGATACGGCCCGCGAAGAGCGGGACGAAGGCGTCCTGGGGCACCCCGAGGCGGGCCCTGGCGGCGGCGCGGCCGTCGGCGGGACGGAAGCGGTCCAGGTTCACGCCGGGATGGACGACGGCGACCTTCGCGGGGTCGGCGTCGTAGAAGCGGACGAGTTCGTCGGCCTCCTCCGCGGTGTTGGCGATGAGCCGGTCCGCGGCGGCGACGACCTGGGTCTCGCCGATGACGCGGGAGGAGGGCTCGGGCGTGTCGGACTCGGCGAGCGCGGCGTTCTTGACCTTGGCCATGGTGTGCATGGCGTGGACGAGCGGGACGCCCCACCGTTCGGCGGCGAGCCAGCCGACATGGCCGGAGAGCCAGTAGTGGGAGTGGACCAGGTCGTAGTGGCCGGGGCGGTGTCCGGCCCAGGTTTGCATCACACCGTGCGTGAAGGCGCAGAGCTGCGCCGGGAGGTCTTCCTTGGCCAGACCCTCGTACGGTCCGGCGTCGACATGGCGTACGAGCACGCCGGGGGCGAGTTCGACGACCGGAGCCAGCTCGCCCGCAGTCGCCCGCGTGAAGATCTCGACCTCGATGTTGATCGCCGCGAGCCGCTTGGCGAGCTCGACGATGTAGACGTTCATGCCGCCCGCGTCGCCGGTTCCCGGCTGGTGCAGCGGGGAGGTGTGGACGCTGAGCATGGCGATCCGGCGCGGCTTGCGATGGCCGCCGGGGAACCTGATGCGTGGAGCCACCAGACCACTGCCGAAGCGCGAGACGTACTGGCTCACGTCGAAGGTCCTCCTCGCTCCGGGCACGGCGAACTGCGGGCATCAGCAGCCCTTCGGAGCCTCTTCAACAGCGGAGGTCCGTCTTCCATTTCCATCGCCGCCCTCTTTTGCCAAATCATTACCGTCCGGAGGCCGTGTCGCGAGCGCATACCCTCGCTCCTATGACCCGCCCCGTCGGAGCCGCGACCCGCGGGACGACCAACCCCAACCGGCTGCGCCGCATGGACCGCTGGATCGCGGCCACCCACGGCCCGGCGCTGCGCCGCGGCGACGCGCCCGTGGCCGTCGACCTCGGTTACGGCGCGGCCCCCTGGACCGCCCTGGAACTGCTCCAGCGGCTGCGCACCGCCGACCCCCGCTGCGAGGTCGTCGGCATCGAGATCGACCCGGCGCGGGTCGCGGCGGCGAAGCCGTACGAGCGCGAGGGGCTCAGCTTTCTCCACGGCGGCTTCGAGGTACCCCTCACGACGCGGCCGGCGCTGATCCGGGCGGCCAATGTGCTGCGCCAGTACGACGAGGGCGAGGTCGCCGCCGTCTGGGCCCGGCTCTGCGCCCGCCTGGCCCCGGGCGGGCTGCTCGTCGAGGGAACCTGCGACGAGATTGGGCGGCGGCACGTGTGGGTGGCGCTGGGCCCGGAGGGTCCGCGCACGGTCACCTTCGCGACCCGCCTCGGCTCCCTGGAACGCCCCTCCGACCTGGCCGAGCGCCTGCCGAAGGCGCTGATCCACCGCAATGTGCCGGGCGAGCCGGTGCACGCGTTCCTGCGGGACTTCGACCGGGCGTGGGCGGCGGCCGCTCCGTACGCCTCGCTGGGCGCCCGGCAGCGCTGGATCAGGGCCGTACGGGATCTGGCGGCCGACTGGCCGCTCACGGACGCGCGGGGGCGCTGGCGGCAAGGTGAAGTCACGGTGAACTGGGCCGCCCTCGCACCCAATTCCAGATGACTCGTGGCCCTCTCCGGATGAACATTCTCGAACACGGGAACGGCCGGGGCGCGTTGTTCGTCCCTGACGGGTGGGGTTGATCCACCAGTCGGCAGAACACGGCCGGTTGGCCCTGTCGGTTTCGTGGGTGTCGTGGCACCATCGCGACGTCACTCGTAAGTTACTGACGGTAAATCACATGTTAGGTGTTCCGGCGTCCACCCGGAGCCCGGAGGGGGAGTCGTGAACCGACGCCGCTGTGCCACTGCCGCGATCACTCTGGTCTGCGCTCTGACCGTGCTGGCGTCGCCGGGCCAGGCCTTCGCGGCCCCCGAGCCGCCGCCTGCCACGCCGGGCACGCGCGTGCACAAGAAGTCGCTGGAAGACGTGCGCCTGGAACTCGACGCCCTCTACCGCAAGGCCGCGTCCGCGACCGACGCGTACAACCTCGCCGAGGAGCAGACCGAAAGGCAGTCTGCCGAGATCGTCAGGCTGGCCCAGGAGATCGTGAAGGGCCAGGCCCGGATCCAGGAGCTGAGGAACCGCGCGGGCGCCGCCGCCCGCGCCCAGTACCGCGGCGGCGGCCTGCCGACCGAGGCGCAACTGATGCTCACCGACGACCCGCAGCTCTTCCTGGACAGCGCGGGCCGGATCGCGCAGGGCCAGAAGGCCACCAAGGACCTCATCGGCGAACTGACCAGGACACAGGCCGACTTGGCGTCCTACAGCAAGGACGCGAGCACCCAGTGGCAGAAGCTTGAGGCCAACCGCCTCAAGCAGGCCAGGGCGAAGAAGGAGATCAACACCCAGATCGCCGCGGCCAAGTCGATAGAGGACAAACTGGAGAAGGAGGAGCGGGCACGGCTTCTCCAGCTGGAGCAGCAGGCGCAGTACAAGGCGCAGACGGCCTGGCTGAGTTCGGGCGTGCTCAAGGAGATCAACGGCAGGTCGAGCGAACAGGGCAAGAAGGCGGTCCACTTCGCCACGGCCCAGATCGGCAAGCCGTATGTGTGGGGCGCCGAGGGCCCGGGTTCGTACGACTGCTCGGGGCTGACGTCCCAGGCGTGGGCGGCGGCAGGACGGGGCATCCCGCGCACCTCGCAGGAGCAGTGGCGGCTGCTGCCCAGGATCGACATCAGGGACATGCGCCCTGGCGACTTGATCATCTATCACGCGGACGCCAGCCATGTGGGCATGTACATCGGCGACGGTGCGATCGTGCACGCGCCGCGGCCCGGGCGGAATGTGACGATCGCGGGTGCGGGCTCGATGGCGATTCTCGGAGTCGTACGTCCCGACAAGTGACGCATCGGCGACACAGAGGTAGCGGGTACGTGACGTTCGTCATGGCTTGCTGAGCGCGTACTGAGCAAGTACCTCCCCATGCGCGGCATATGCCATCGGCCGTGTGCTCCAGAGCATTCCGCTACGGCGCCAGGTACCGCTATGGTCCCGGTCTGGCGGGGCGTCGATCGTCGCCCTGCCGCCCTCGGGGGGAGGGAAGGAAACCGGAACCGATGCCCGTACCCGTACCGCGACAGAGAGCTGTCCCTGCCGCGGAAACCGCCCAGGGGAGCTCCGGCCCGAGCATGAGCTCTGGCGCGGGCTCCAGCGGCGACCTCACGCTACTGGTGATCGAGGACGACCCGGCGGGCACCCTCTCCGTCCCCGAGCTGCTCGACGCGGCCGGGACCCGGGTCCGTATCCGCAGCGCCCGCAACCTCACCGAGGCGGAGCGGCTGCTCACGGACGACGTCCACTGCATCCTCGTCGACCTCGCGCTGCCCGGCTCCGGCGACGACGAGCTCGGCCCGCTCAACCACGTACTGCGCCTCGCCCCGCGCCACGCGGTCCTCGCCCTGACGACATCGGGCGACGCCGAGCGCGCCGCCGAGGCGGTACGGGTGGGGGCACAGGACCATCTCTTCCGCGACGAGCTCGACGGGCGGCTGCTGAGCCGCGCCATCCGCTACGCGGTGGAGCGAAAACGCGCCGACACGGTCCAGGTGAAACTCGCCGAGTCCCGGCTGCGCGCCCAGGAGAACGCCCGTCTCGAGCGCGGCCTGCTGCCCACTCCCCTGCTCGAGGGCTCGGACCTGCGCTTCGCCGCGCGCTACCGGCCCGGCCGCTCGCGCGCACTGCTCGGCGGCGACTTCTACGACACGGTCCGCACCCCGGACGGCACGGTCCACGCGATGATCGGCGACGTCTGCGGACACGGCCCCGACGAGGCGGCGCTCGGCGTGGAGCTGCGCATCGCCTGGCGTGCCCTGACCTTCGCGGGCCTGTGCGGGGACGAGCTGCTCTCCACGCTCCAGCAGGTTCTGGAGCACGAGCGGGAGAGCGAGGAGATCTTCGCGACGCTCTGCACGGTCGACATCGCACCGGACGGCCGGCGGGCGGGACTGTGCCTGGCGGGCCACCCGACGCCGCTGGTCACCCGGAACGGCCGGGCGGCACAGCTGCTCCCGTACGACGACGGCGGCCCGGCGCTGGGTCTGCTGCCGCGCGCACGCTGGCCGCGCCGCCAGGTGGAGCTGGGGGCCGCGTGGAGCCTGATGATGTACACCGACGGGCTGATCGAGGGACGCCAGGGTCCGGGCGAGAAGCAGCGGCTGGGCCAGGACGGAATGCTGGACATGATCAACCGGCAGCTGGCTGCGGGGCTCGAGGGCGAGGCGCTGCTCGAATCGGCGGTCGCGGAAGTGCGCGCGCTGAACGGCGGGGAGCTGACGGACGATGTGGCCGTGCTGCTGCTCAGCAGAAACGGCTCTTGCCGCTAGGGCCTGTCGTTCGGATCTTGCCGGGTTCGCGTGCCCTGGCACGCACTCCCCCGTAGCCCTTCGGGCACGGGAGGTACCCCCACGCCGCGTTGCGTCAGTCGCCGACGCTCCGCGTCGGCTCCATCCTCCGCCTTGCGATCGCACGCACCAGACCCCGCTCACTGATCCGGCCTGATCGACCGGACAGGACCTAGATCCCTTGTGGTTACCGGCCGCCGTTGTACGGCCCGTAGGGACCGTCGCTGCTGGAGCCCTTGCCGCGGCGGCCGCCGCCGCCCGAGACCTGCTTGAGGGCGGGCCGCACGTCCACGAAGAAGACGATGGTGGCGATGAGCCCGGCGATCGACAGGAACAGCACGGAGACGAACATGTTCACCGCGACCGTGATGCCCAGGATGATCAGCCAGAAGGACTTGGTCTGCTTGTCGGCCGCGCGGTAGGCGTCGTCGCGGGCGAACGCGGCCATGACCAGCGCAGTTACTGCGGTGACCAGGAAGACCAGATCCAGCACCAGCCAGAGAGTGAAGTCGAATCCCGCGCGCAACATGCTGAGCACCGCCTAGTGAGTGGTTGGTAGCGCCTCCGCGGCCAAGGTACCGGGAGAACGCGCCGGGCACCCCAAAGGTGCCCGGCCGTTCTGCTCGTACCCCGTCCCGGGCCTTACTTGGCCGACGGGGTGGTCTTCTTCGCCACGGGCTTGCGCGCCGAGGCCTTGCGGGCCGCCGGAGCGGGCTTCTTCGCCTCGGCCTTCGGCTCGCTCTCGGCCGCGGGCTGCGCCGTCTCCGGCTCGGGCTCGACGGCCACGGCGATCTCGGCGATCTCCTCGGCGGCCTCGCCGCGCCAGGCCTTCACGGTCTGCTCGCCGTGCTCGGCGACCTTCTCGTACGTCTCACGGGCCTTGACGGCGTACTCGGCGGCCACGCCGACGCTGCGCAGCGCCAGGTCCTGAGCACTCTCGCCCAGCTTCTTCAGGTCGGTGTCGAGGTTCCCGATCACCTCGGTGACCTTGGCCTGGACGGTGGCCTGGGCCTCCTTGGCCTGGGTGGTCACCTTCTCCTGGACGGTCTTGGGGTCGGTGTTGCGCACGGCCTCGATACGGCTCGGGGCCTCGGCCTTGAGCTGCTCGATCAGCGCGGGAACCTTCTTCGCCTGCTGAACGGCGAGGTCGGCCGTGCCGGCCGCGAAGTAGAGGGGGGTCGGGTCGGTGAGGGTCTTACGCAGGTCATCGGTGATGGCCATGACTGTGGTCCTCCCGGAGCGCAGTTCGGTGTTCAGACTGAGGGGTTTCCGGCATCACTACCGTCGGCCGTGCGGGGGCCGTCAGCGGCGGTGTCCTCTCCGTTTTCCTTGCGGAAGGACTCGTAGATCTGCAGCAGCACTTGCTTCTGCCGCTCGTTTATCGAGGGGTCGGCAAGGATGACGGCACGCGTCTCCAGCTCGTCCCGCTCCCGCTCGTCGAGAATCCCGGCCCGGACGTAGAGCGTCTCCGCGGAGATCCGCAGGGCCTTGGCGACCTGCTGCAGGACTTCAGCGCTCGGCTTACGCAGACCGCGCTCGATCTGACTCAGATACGGATTGGACACCCCGGCGGCGTCGGCGAGCTGCCGCAGGGAGAGCTGCGCAGTGCGCCGCTGCTCGCGCAGATACTCGCCGAGATTGCCGACGTTGAGTGATGCCATACCTCGATGGTGCCCGCCCTTGCTAACTATTGCAAGCACCTGCTTGCAAAAGTGTTCCAAGCAACACGTCTCAGCGCCTCACAGGCTGTCCGGCAGGTGACCGGACCAGACTGATCAGGAATCGAGAAGCGCCCGCCCCGGGCCGCGGCTAGCGTGACCGCCAGGACGAACGGCGGGCGGTGAACTCGCCGTCCACACGACGTCAGGAGCGACCATGACCGGCTCTTCCACCCAGGGAATCAAGACCGTGCTGCATCCCGTGTCCGACCTGGCGACGGCCAAGGAGGTGTACGCCGCCCTGCTCGGCGTACCGCCGCAGACCGACGAGTCCTACTACGTCGGCTTCGAAGCCGGGGGCCAGCACATCGGGCTGGTACCGGGCGGTGGACAGCAGGGCATGACCGCACCGGTGGCCTACTGGCACGTGCCGGACATCGAGGCGAAGCTGGCCGAGGTGACCGCCGCGGGTGCCACCGTGAAGGAGCCCGCGCACGACGTGGGTGGCGGCCGCCTGGTGGCCACCGTCACCGACCCCGACGGCAACGTCCTCGGGCTGCTTCAGGACCGCTGAGTACCGCCTTCCGCTCCCGCGCTCAGCGTCCCCGCGACACCGAGCAGTTGGTCTGGCGACCAGACGTACGCTCGAAGCCGGTCAGATCGAGCCGGGCGACCCCGACGGAGACCGCGAACCCGGCTCCGCACACCACAGATGGAGACACGATGAGCATGGCCACGAGGACGGACACGCGGTCGCCTGCACCGCACGCTGCGGACAGCCACGATCTGATCCGCGTGCACGGCGCGCGCGTGAACAACCTCAAGGACATCAGCATCGAGATCCCGAAGCGCCGGCTGACGGTGTGCACCGGCGTCTCCGGCTCGGGCAAGAGCTCGCTGGTGTTCGCCACGATAGCCGCGGAATCGCAGCGGATGATCAACGAGACCTACAGCACCTTCGTGCAGGGTTTCATGCCGACGCTGGCGCGGCCCGAGGTCGACGTGCTCGAAGGGCTGACGACCGCGATCATCGTCGACCAGCAGCGGATGGGTGCCGACGCCCGCTCCACGGTCGGCACCGCCACCGACGCCAACGCGATGCTGCGCATTCTCTTCAGCCGGCTCGGGAAGCCGCACATCGGCTCGCCCAAGGCCTTCTCCTTCAACGTCGCCTCGATCAGTGGAGCGGGTGCAGTCACCCTGGAGCGGGCCGGACGGACCGTGAAGGAGCGTCGCGCCTTCAGCATCACCGGCGGCATGTGCCCGCGCTGCGAGGGCCGGGGATCGGTGACCGACTTCGACCTGTCCCAGCTGTACGACGACAGCAAGTCGCTCAACGAGGGTGCGCTCACGATCCCCGGCTACAGCATCGACGGCTGGTACGGCCGCATCTTCAGCGGCTGCGGTTTCTTCGACCCGGACAAGCCGATCCGCAAGTTCACCAAGAGGGAGCTGCACGACCTCCTCTACAAGGAGCCGACCAAGATCAAGGTCGACAACATCAATCTGACGTACGAGGGTCTGATCCCGAAGATCCAGAAGTCGATGCTGTCCAAGGACATCGACGCGCTGCAGCCCCACATCCGGGCGTTCGTGGAGCGGGCGATGACGTTCTCCGCCTGCCCCGAGTGCGGCGGCACCCGGCTCAGCGAGGGCGCTCGATCGTCGAAGATCGACGGGATCAGCATCGCCGACGCCTGCGCGATGCAGATCAGCGACCTCGCCGAGTGGGTGCGGGGCCTGGACGAGCCGTCGGTGGCGCCGCTGCTGGCGGCGCTCCAGCAGACGCTCGACTCGTTCGTGGAGATCGGTCTCGGCTACCTCTCGCTCGACCGGTCGTCGGGCACGCTGTCGGGCGGCGAGGCGCAGCGCGTCAAGATGATCCGCCACCTCGGCTCCTCGCTCACCGACGTCACCTACGTCTTCGACGAGCCGACCATCGGGCTGCACCCGCACGACATCCAGCGGATGAACGGCCTGCTGCTGCGACTGCGGGACAAGGGCAACACGGTGCTGGTCGTCGAGCACAAGCCCGAGGCCATCGCGATCGCCGACCACATCGTCGACCTGGGCCCCGGCGCCGGTTCGGCGGGCGGCACCGTCTGCTTCGAGGGGACCGTTGAGGGACTGCGGGCCAGCGGCACCATCACCGGCCGCCATTTCGACGACCGCGCCGCCCTCAAGGAGGCGGTGCGAAAGCCCACCGGCACGCTGGAGATCCGCGGCGCGACCTCCCACAACCTCCAGGACGTGAACGTCGACATCCCGCTCGGGGTGCTGTGCGTCGTCACCGGCGTCGCCGGCTCCGGCAAGAGCTCACTGATCCATGGCTCCGTCCCCGCCTCGGCGGGCGTGGTGTCGGTCGACCAGGTACCCATCCGCGGCTCGCGGCGGAGCAATCCGGCGACGTACACCGGACTGCTCGACCCGATCCGCAAGGCGTTCGCCAAGGCCAACGGCGTGAAGCCGGCGCTGTTCAGCGCCAACTCCGAGGGCGCCTGCCCCACCTGCAACGGCGCCGGCGTCATCTACACCGACCTGGCGATGATGGCCGGCGTCGCCACCACCTGCGAGGAGTGCGAAGGGAAGCGGTTCCAGGCAGCGGTGCTCGACTACCACCTCGGCGGCCGCGACATCAGCGAGGTGCTCGCGATGTCCGTGACCGAGGCCGAGGAGTTCTTCGGCGCCGGCGAGGCGCGCACGCCGGCCGCGCACCGCATCCTCGGCCGGCTCGCCGACGTCGGGCTCGGCTACCTCAACATCGGCCAGCCGCTCACCACCCTGTCCGGCGGCGAGCGGCAGCGGCTCAAACTGGCCACCCACATGGCCGAGAAGGGCGGCGTCTACGTCCTTGACGAGCCGACCGCCGGCCTGCATCTCGCCGACGTCGAGCAGTTGCTCGGCCTGCTCGACCGGCTCGTCGACTCCGGCAAGTCGGTCGTCGTCATCGAGCACCACCAGGCGGTCATGGCGCACGCCGACTGGATCATCGACCTCGGCCCCGGCGCGGGCCACGACGGCGGCCGGATCGTCTTCGAGGGCACACCCGCCGATCTCGTCGCCGCCCGCTCCACCCTCACCGGCGAGCACCTCGCGTCCTACGTCGGCACCTGACCGAGGCCCTCAGGGGCAGCGTGAGACGGCCCCGGCACCGCTCAGGTCGACTTCTGGCCGTCGATCGTCTCGCGCAGGATGTCCGCGTGGCCGGCGTGCTGGGCGGTCTCAGCGATGACATGCATCAGCACCCGGCGCGCGCTGCGTACCGCTCCCGGCTCGTTCCAGGGCGCCTCCGGCAGCGGGTGCGTCGCCGACAGGTCGGGCACGGAGGCGATGATCTCCTCGGTCTGGGCGGCGACCTGCTCGTAGCGCGCGACGATCCCGGCCAGGGTCTCACCGGGCAGGATCCGGAAGTCGTTCTGGTGGTCGATCGCCCACTGCGGGAACTCGCGTGCGGTACCGGCTGTGAGGTCGGCCCAGGTGACGCCGTCGGGCAGGTCGTAACGCATGGCCGACGGACCATCGACCACGAAGCGCATCCATCCCTCCTCCATGGACGCGACATGCTTGATCAGCCCGCCCAGGCACAGCGCGCTGACCGTCGGATGCTCACCGGCCTGCTCGTCGCCGAGCCCGCGGACGGTGGTGGTCAGGGCGGTTCGAGCGGTCGCGAGCTGGGCGAGCAGGTCGGCCCGTTCGGCGTCGACGGTTGTGGGTGGCGTGGTCGTGGCGGTCATGGTGATCGGGCCCTTCCGGTCGTTCTCGTTGTCTGGCACGAGACGACAGTCGCAGGGGAAGCGGCCAGGTTCTGGCCGCTTCTCGGGGCACCATGAAGTCATGCAGAAGACCTCAGCGCGACTGCTCTCGATGCTCTCGCTGCTCCAGGCACGCCGGGACTGGCCGGGCGCGCTACTGGCCGAGCGGCTGGACATCAGTCCGCGCACCGTGCGCCGCGATGTCGACCGCTTGCGCGAACTCGGCTATCCCATCGTGGCGTTCAAGGGGCCCGACGGCGGGTACCGGCTCGACGCCGGCACGGAACTGCCCCCGTTGCTGTTCGACGACGAGCAGGCCGTCGCCCTCGCCGTCGCACTCCAGATCGCCACCACCACCGGCGCCGGCATCGAGGAAGCCGCGGCACGCGCACTGAACACCGTCCGGCAGGTCATGCCCGCCCGGCTGCGCCGCCGCATCGACACCCTCCAGGTCACCGCCGTCGAGCGGCCCGCGATCCGGCCGAACCCACAGGTCGACAGCAGCGTGCTCATGACGCTCAGCGCCGCCGTCCACGCCTGCGAGGTGCTGCGCTTCGACTACGCCCCCGCAGCCCCACCGGAAGGCTTCAACGACCGAGCCGGATCCCCTCCGCGCCGGGTCCAGCCCCACCACCTCGTCACCTGGGGCGGGCGCTGGTACCTCGTCGCCTGGGACCTCGACCGCGAGGACTGGCGCACCTTCCGCGCGGACCGGATCACCCCGCGTACGCCTACGGGCCCTCGCTTCACCCCGCGCGAGCTGCCCGGAGGCGAGGTGGCGGCGTTCGTCGCCAGCCGGTTCCGGGGCTCCGACGGCTCGGCCGACTGGCCCTGCCGCGGCGAGGTGATCCTCGACCTGCCCGCCGCCGTCGTGTCCCGATACGCCCAGGACGGAGTGGTCGAGGAACTCGGCCCGGACCGCTGCCGGCTCGTACTGGGCTCGTGGTCATGGCCCGGCCTGGCCGCCACCATCGGCAGGTTCGACGCCGCCATCGAGGTCGTCGGCCCGGCCGAACTCAGGGACGCCTTCGCGCACCTGGCCCGCCGCTACGCCGACGCGGCAAGGGACGCACCCGCCACGCCGACCCAGATCCCATGAACCTCGCGATCCGGAACAGCAGCTCCTAGCTCCTCGGGCCGGGTCACCCGAGGCTCTCGCGGAAGCCCTGCCGCCACGACGGATAGCGCAGCTCCCAGCCGAGCTCCCGCTTGGCCTTGGCGTTGGAGAAGCCGCGCCCCTCGGTCATCATCGTCACCACCAAATCCCCGGCCAGCAGCCGGGCCAGCCACTTGGGGACCCGCATCGGCCGCTTCGCCCCCGCGCACTCGGCCAGATAAGGCAGCCACTCGCCGGCCGGGGCCGGTTCGTCGTCGGCAATGCAGAACACACCCTTCGCCTTCTGCTCCACGGCCAGGACGGTGGCGCTCGCCGCGTCGTCGAGATGCACCCATGACGTGTAGCCGGTGCCGCCCCCGACGAGCGGGAACTGCCGCTTGCGCACGAACGTGACCATGTCGTCGGTGGCGCCCGGCCCGTAGAACCCGCCGTAGCGCAGGACCGCGCCACCGGCCCTGACGACCGCGTCCTCGAGGTGGACGATCGCTTCCGCCGCCGTGCGGAACTTCCCCGTCTCCTCGGGCAGCGGGTCCTCCTCGGTCTTCACCCATCCACCCTCGCGGAGGCCGTTCCAGATACCGGCGCTCTGCGCGACGACATGGGGGACGCCGGTCGCCTCGGCCGCGGCCAGCAGGTGGTCCGTCCCCTCGGAGCGCAGCCGATTGGTGGTGGCGAAGAACCGGTCGAAGTGCCTCATATCAGGCTTGCCGGCGTGGGCCGGGGAAATGGCTGTCATCTGGTTCACGATCGTGTCGGGCCGGGCAGCCGCCACGGCCTCAGCGACCGACACCGCATCCAGCCCGTCCATCACGACGCCATCCGCGCCCATCTGCTCCAGCAAGCCCAGCTTGGCCGCGCTCGTCGTCGTAGCCGTCACCTGGTAGCCCCGGGCGATGAGCTGAGGGACCAGCCGCCGCCCCATGACCCCGGTCCCGCCTGCCACGAACACCCGCATGACCATCACCTTCCTGATTCCGGAGAATGTCTCTGACACTGGGACGAGACAGCCCGGCCGTCTGTGACATGCGAGGCAACGAAGCACCCCCGCGCCTTCGAAGGGAATCCGCAGTGACCGTCGAACGAATCGGCCCGCCCCTCACCGGAGGCGAGCGCGAGACGCTCCGGGCCTTTCTGGACTTCCACCGCGCGACACTCGCCATGAAGTGCGAGGGCCTGACCGACGAGGAGCTGCGCAAGCAGTCGATGCCGCCGTCGACGCTCTCGCTGCTCGGGCTGGTGCGGCACATGGCCGAGGTGGAGCGCGCCTGGTTCCGCCGGGTGATCAACGGTGAGGACATACCGCTCGTCTGGTCGGACGACGACGACTACCAAGTGGCGTACGACGCGAGCGCGTCCACCCGCTCGGAGGCGTTCGACGCCTGGCAGTCGGAGGTCGAGCACGCGCGCCGGATCGAGGCGCGGGCTGAGTCGCTGGAGGTGACCGGCTACCAGGCCAGATGGGGCGAAAACGTGTCGCTGCGGCTGGTGACGCTGCATCTGATCCACGAATACGCCCGCCACAACGGCCACGCCGACTTCCTGCGCGAAGGCATCGACGGGACCGTCCGGGCCTGATCGCCGCTAGGGCCTGTCGTTTGGGTCAGGCCGGATCAGTGAGCGGGGTCTGGTGCGTGCGATCGCAGGCCGGAGGATGGGGGTCCCCCCGCCGAAGGCAGGGGGAGAGCCGACGCGGAGCGTCGGCGACTGACGACAACGCGGCGAGCGTGCGTGCCAGGGCACGCGAACCCGGCAAGATCCGAACGACAGGCCCTACCGTCCCAGTTCGGCCGGCAGCGGGCGGCTGTGCGGGACGTCGAGCCGCGACACCGCCCGAGCGTACTCAGCCGCCACCGGACTCGGGGTTGACCTCAACCGCGCATGAGGTTTCAGACTTCCAGCAGTTGTCGACTTGGGGAGCGAAGGTCATGCGCGTGGCACTGGTGAAGGAATTCGGCGGCCCGGAGGTACTGGTCACCACTGAGGTACCCGATCCGGTGGCGGGGCCGGGCGAGGTGGTCGTGGCGGTTTCCGCCGTGGACACGATCTTCGTGGAGACACAGGTCCGGTCCGGCAGCTTCGGCGAGCAATTCCCGGTACAGCCGCCGTACATACCCGGCGGCGGCATCGCCGGAACGGTGCGCGCGGTCGGCGACGGGGTGGACGGTGGGTGGCTCGGCCGCCGGGTGATCACTTCGCTCGGCTTCAGCGGCGGTTATGCCGAGCAAGCGGCGGCCTCCGCGGCCAAGCTCGTCGCCGTTCCCGACGGCCTCGGGCTGCAGGAGGCGGCCGCCCTGGTTCATGACGGCGTGACCGCGGCCGCGCTCATGGAGTCCACCGGCCTCGGCGCGGGCGAACGGGTGCTGATCCTGGGAGCGTCGGGCGGCATGGGCACGCTGCTGGTCCAGCTGGCGAAGGCCGCCGGGGCAATGGTCGTCGGCGTGGCCCGGGGAGAGCGGAAGACGTCCCTGGTACGGGAGTTGGGCGCGGACGCGGTCGTCGACGCGACGGACCCCGAGTGGCTCGCACTGGCCCGCACGGCGCTGGGTCCGGCGGGCGCGGACATAGTCCTCGACGGCGTCGGCGGCGCCCTGGGCCTGGCGGCCTTCCCGCTGACGGCGGACGGCGGCCGCTTCTCGGCGCACGGGGCGCCGACGGGCGGCTTCGCCCCGGTGGACGCGGCGGAGGCGGAGCGCCGAGGCATCAAGCTGCTCGGCATCGGCGACGTACAGCTGACGGACGAGGCGTACGTACGCCTGGCGGCGAAGGCGCTCGGGGAGGCGGCATCGGGCCGCTTGCGGCCGGTGATCGGCGGCACGTTCCCGCTGACGCGGGCGGCCGGAGCGCATGAGGCGATCGAGGGGCGGGGGCTGCGGGGGAAGGTGCTGCTGACGACGTGAGGGGGCCGTGCCGGCGGCGCTCACGCGATCGCTAGTGACCTTCGGAGTCCGTACGGCGTGAACGATTTGCGGCCAACTTGCCTACCCGCAGCCGTTCGCGTCGGCGGATTTCTAAGCTCGTGGAGGCGCTGACTGATCCCCCGGCAACCGGAACCAGCGCGTATACGCGGACACCACCTGGCGGAGCGTCGGCACGCTCTTCAGCTCCAGCGGGTCCCTCGCCGCCGCCAGAGCCCGGCGGATCTTCCACGCCGCGCGCGGCAGGGCCCGCCAGTTCGGATCCGTGCGCGGACCCAAGGCTTCGGCCGTGCGGATGACGTCGGTGAAGACGGACTGGGTCCGCTTGTAGGCGAGCAGGCGTGGCAGGTCCTGCTGCCACGATGCCGAGCTCCCCGGGCGCGCGGCCTCCACCTCCTGCGCCCACAGCTCGGCGATACGAGCCTCCTCGCGCGGCGAGTAGCGCATGAGATGGAGATGGGTGGCCAGTTCGTAGAGCGGATCGCCGATCATGGCGAGCTCCCAGTCGATGGTCCACAGGGCGCCGGCCGTGTCGACGATGAAGTTGTGGCGGTGCAGATCTCCGTGAATCAGGGTGAAGGGGCGGCTCGTGAGCAGCGTGGCCGAATCTCCGAGGCCCGCCAGCGCCTCTCTGCGTACGCCGAGTTCCTCGAAGAGCGTGCCGTACTGCTCTGCGTTGTCGTCGTAGACCCTTTGCCCGGTGAAGTCGATCAGCCGGCTCAGGAACGCAGTCGAGTCGTCGTCGCACGCCGGCCGCTGCCCGTGGGTCTCGCAGGTACGCGGCACGTCCTTGAGCTCGTCGACCTTGATGGTGACCAGTTCCCGGAAGAGCCGGCGCAGTTGAAGGACGTGGCCGGCGGCGAGAGAACGGCCCGGCAACTGCCAGCGGGCGAGGGTCCTGCCCTCGATGAAGCCCTGCAGAAAGACGTTTTCCGCGACCTCCACCGTCTCCGGAATCCGGTCGATCCTGCCCTGGAGCGCCATCAGCAGACGGTCCTCGGAGGTGAAACACCGCCGGTCGAACCAGAGGACCCCGGGACGAGGCGCACGGAGCTTGCCGCGTGCGTAGCGGGCGCTCAGGAGGTTCTCCTCGGGCAGCGGCAAGGCATACGTCTCGTGGTGATAGCCCTTGAGCGGCCCCACGATTCCCCGGGCGCCACCGCTCAGCTCGGCGGCTTGCCGGTGAACCTCTGACGCCGTATGGCCTGCCATGGCTGATGCCCTTGGTGTTCCGGATCAGGAAGTGATTCGAGGAAGGTACCCTTCCTGCCGGTGTTTCTGGGGGAGGTTAACGGCGTTGTCACTCGCCCCCAACCGCCTGATCCGCCCTGGGTGACCGGCACGTTTCGAAAAGTAGCCAGGACTGCTCGAAGACGCCTTGAACGGGCACAGAAGAGGCCGCGCCGCCCCCATAGTGAAACTACTGCAGCCGTCCAACTCCCGTCAGTTGGTCGGCAGCATTGGCCAACTTTGGATGGACTCGCGGCCCTTGGCAGTCAGTCCCTCCGGTGAGCCGACTCCAGGGCGTCGAGGACCGGCAGCAGCTCCGACATGGTGGCCACGATCGCCTTGTCCTGTGCCCCCGCCCTGCGAAGCGGCCCACGCTTCGACTCGTCGCGCGCGTATCCGAGGAAGGGGACGCCGAGTGTGGACGCGGCCCGACAGTCCGCTGCCGAATCCCCGATCATCAGGGACTCGGCAGCGGTCGAACCGGTCGTGTCCAGCGCCCTCCTGAGGCAGTCCGGGTCCGGTTTCATGAGTTTCGGATCCGGCTTGCGGCCGTGGATGTGCTCGCCGAAGAGATCCGAAAGGCCGGTGCGCTCGAGATAGCTCCGCACCGCCCGCTCGGAGTTGTTCGTCGTGACGGCGAGCCGGAATCCGGCCGCGCCGAGCCGGCGTATCAGCAGGTCGGCGTCTTCCGTCGGCTCCGCCGTCAGGGTCGCCCGCAACTCCTGCGAGGTCAGCTGTTGCTCCATTTCCTTCACGAGGTCGCTGTCCGGGTACATGAGTGCGGCGGCTCTCAGCAGGGCGAGGGGATCATCGACGGAACCCGCTTCCACCACCACGTCACCCGGGACGTTCCGCGCCGCCCAGATCCGGAGCTCGGCAGCGATCCCGGATGCCGGATGCCCGTCGAAGAGATGGCAGACCGGCCCGTCGAAGTCGAAGAGAACGCACTTGGCGGCGCCGAAGAGGCCGACCAGGTCCCCGGTCAGGTCGGGCACGTCGGTCAGGTCGGTCACGTCCGATTCACTCACGTCGCTCCGTCCGTCGCGGCAGAGGGCGGCGTGCCGGTGCCACCACTCCCCCATACTGCCCGCAACCACCCTCGGCGGTCGGGCAGTTGGCGGGGAGCGAGCGGAAGGCCCACTGGAGTGGCGCCGATCAGCTGCCCAGGGTGATTCCCTTGGCGAGCGTGCCCCACAGCCCGTCGAACCACTCCTGCGCCTGCGTCACGAAGGCCTCGTCCCGTGCCCCTCCGCCCAGACCGAACGGGAAGAGCATCGAGTTGCTGCCGAGCACGTCGAAGATCTCCTGGGGTGTGTCGTCGATCTGCTCCTCCCGCTTCGTGACGATGTAGAACGCGAACAGCGCCTCGGAGCCGTTGAGCAGATACAGCTTCACGGGCGGGGTGAACGGCAGGGCCCTGAGCGTCACCTCGACGTCGATGCCACGGGTGCTGCGCAGGGAGCGCAGGCTGTGGCGCAGGACGGCGCCGTGGTTGTTGCGCAGCGACAGCCAGTGATCGTGGACCAGTTGGCCGTCGCCGGACTCCTCCTCCGCCGGGCGGGGAAAGGCGAGGTCCAGGTCGCGCGAGGGCACCATCACCCGGACCTTCACGGTCTCGGGCGTGATCCGGCCCGAGCGGATGAGCTGGAGCGGCTCGGCGAGTGCCATGTTGAGGGACTCCGCGGTCAGCGAGACCGCGTCGATACGGACGTGAGGTTCCTCGAACGCCTCGATGAGGCGGGGCCCGAGCCCGGCGGCCGTCTGCTGCGGTTCGTCGGCGGCCAAGACATCCTCGCCGTCCGTCGTGAGCGTCGGCAAGACGTCCGGCTCGCTCGCGACGAAGGTTCCGCTGCCCTGGCGGGTGACGATCAGGCCCCTGTCCCGGAGCAGGTCCAGCGCCTGGATCACCGTGGCGCGGGAGACCTGGTACCGGTCGGCCAGTTCCTCCTGCGTCGGGAGGCGCTCGCCTGGCCGGTGGGTGCCGTCGCCTATCTCCTTGCGGAGCTTGTCCGCGACCCGCTGGTACCTGAACGTGGCATCCCTCGACGCGGAACCATTGCTTGTCACCCCACAAACCATACAACTCACAAGCGACCACGGTGAGATGCCCTGCACAGCTGATCAAGCGAGATTCTTGCACCGAACAACACACCCACTCGACCAGACAAGTTTGCGGGGTCACCTCATGCGGGCATCTACCTATCAGGTCAACCGGATGAATTTGTACGGTAGTTGGACCTCTGAACGACGCTGCAACTTGTCCCAGCCGCACAACGGTGTGCGGGCACCGGCGCCCTTCCCCCTGAAGGAGTGACCACCAATGCCCCTCTTCACCCTCGTAGTAGAGCAGTACGTGCAGTGGCGGTTCGGCTTCGTGGCCGCGCTGGGACTCGCGCTGCTGGTTATCGGCGTCAAGGCCGAGAACCCCACCTGCGCCGGTATCGGCGGTCTCCTGGTGACAGCGCCCGCCGTGACCGCGGGTACCTGACAGGCCCGCCCTCAGAAGCTCAGGCTCAGAACACGTCCGGGCACCAGGGCCGTCGCGACGTACGGAACAACGCGTCCGCCACTGCCGCCGCCCCCGGCGTCGCCTCGGCCGCCAGGCCCAGTGCCGACAGCCTGACCGCCGACTCGTCACCCAGGTACAGCGCACCCAACTCCCGTACATCCAGCGTCAGATCGGGCGACTCGACCGACGGGGCGCACACCGCCCCCTCGGGTGAGGCGTCCAGCCGGAAGGTGCCGCCCGCGAGGCCCGCGGAGTCCTGGACGTCCAGGACCAGGGTCGCGGCGGCCGCGTACGTGCGCGCCTCCAGGGCCCGCACGACGTCCAGGATCCGCACCCACAGGAAGTCCGCGTGCGTCAGGATCCGCGCCGCGCGCGGGTCCGGGAGCAGCAGCGGGAGCAGGTCGTCCGGCGCGCGAAAGCCCGACTTGACCGTGGCTATCCAGTCGACCGAGCAGACGTAGTGCCACAGCGCACGCTCCGCCGCAGGCGTCAGCGCCAGCAGCTCGCGCACCGTCGCGGTGTTCAGCGGCTGCTTGGCGTCGCCCCACTTGTCGTCCGCCTCGTAGGCCAGCAGGCCCTCGATCTCCCCGGACGCGGAGCGGTAGACCGCGTAGTACGGCTCCGTCCAGGGCTGGCCGGGCAGCTGCACCTGGCCCGTGTTCAGCTGCCACCAGCGCTCGTTGCGGCTCACCACGCCCGGCTGCACGGCCGCCAGCCGCGCATGCAGTTCCGGGCCGAGTTTGCGTACGTCAGCCGCGTCCACCAGGTCGATACGGCCGCCGTCGGACGGGCCGGACCAGCGGGGGTCGAGGCCCGTGCGCGGGACGTCGACCGCCCATTCGGTCGTCCAGGCGGCGGGGCCGAAGCCGTAGCGCCCGTATATCGGGTACTCCGCGGCGATCAGCGTGGACACGACGTCGCCGCGTTCCTTCGCCTCGGCGAGGTCCGCGGCCATCATGCGGCTGAGCAGGCCACGGCGGCGGTGGGTGGGCGAGACCGTGACGTTCGAGACGGCGCTCGCGGGGAGCGCGGCGCCGCCCACGGTCGTGAGTTGCTGGTCGAAGGAGCGGAACGTCGCCACACAGCGGCCTTCGTCGAACGCGCCGCGCACCCGCGCGAGGTCGGTGTGCGGCCGGCGCGACGCGACCTCCTCGTCCGAGATCACCGGCGGCCGCAGGAAGCCGGTGTTCAGTGCCCGCAGCCAGTCGGGGTACTCGGACTCGGTGATGACGCGGGTTTCGACGCTCATGCGAACCACGCTAGGCCGAACGCCGACCGGCCCGCATCCGAGTTTCCACAGCCCCGGTATGACAAAAAGACCGCGCGGAGCGCGCCGACCGCCACGTACTCGGAGTGGAGCTCATCGCGGGCCTTCCGGGGCGTGGGCCCGCTCCCGGAAGACTCGGTGCGATCAATCGCTTCAGGTGAGCAGGTCGTCCACTTGCGCTTCGCCCTCACGGTACCTGCGGGCGATCTCCGCGCTGCAGTCGTCCGCGGTCCGCTGAAGCAGCTGACGCCGGCGGGAGACCTGCTGCTCGTAGCGGATCAGCCGTCCCATCGCCGCGTGCAACTCCTCGTCCGTGCGGGCGTCGAGGTCCGAGAGCTCGACATCGGCGAGCATGTCGGCGGCCAGCCGCCGATACTCCTCGTTGTGCGGCGTCGAGAGCGTGACATGGCGCGCGGAGGAGCGGTGCCGCGACGGCGCGTCGGCCAGGATCTCCGACAGCCGGTCGACGACCGGGGACTCCGGGACGACCGGGGTCACCGGGTCTCTGCGCCGGGCCAGCTCGGCACGCAGGATGTCGATCCGTCCCTGCAGCAGCCGTCGTACGTAGCTCAGATCCGCCTCGTCGCGATGCGAGTCACGGCGCAGGGTGCGCAGCTCGGGCAGCCGAAGGGCGGGGAGGTCGTACTCCGGGGGCTCCGGCAGGGCGCCGGAGAGGCGCTGCATGGGCGGCCGTACCGCACACGTCGTTCCGACGGGAGATGCAGGTGTGGATACGGGACCGGGCAGCGGCTGCCCGGCGCCAGATGTGCTCATATGCGTGTGTCCGTCCCCTCGACCGGTGCATGTGGTCTCCCCGGGCCCGGAGGGCCTGGGGGAAGCACCGCCTTGATGCATCGTGCCACTCCCTGCGCATCTGACGCAGGTGCTCTGCACCCGTTCAGCCCCAGATAGGTTGGTCTGTATGCGTGCGGTGGTGCAGAGGGTGGACGGCGCGAGCGTCGTCGTGGCGGGCGAGACGGTCGGCGAGATCGTCGGCGAAGGACTGTGTGTGCTGGTGGGAGTCACCCACGAGGACACCGGGGAGAAGGCGGCGCAGCTGGCCCGCAAGCTCTGGTCGGTGCGGATCCTGGAGGGCGAGAAGTCCTGCTCGGACGTGAACGCGCCCTTGCTGGTGATTTCGCAGTTCACTCTCTACGGGGACGCCCGGAAGGGCCGACGCCCCACCTGGAACGCGGCCGCGCCCGGTGATGTGGCCGAGCCTCTGGTCGACGAGGTGGTGGCGCAGCTGCGGGCGCTGGGCGCGACCGTGCGGACGGGCAGGTTCGGGGCGGACATGCGCGTCTCGCTCACGAACCACGGCCCGTTCACGGTGATCATCGAGGTCTAGGGAGCGTCTTCCGGTGTCCTCGTGCCTCGCCGGGCCTCCCGGGTCGGCGGCCGGGGCTACGGCTCGACGACGGGTTCCTGCGCCGCCGCCGTGTCTCCGGCCAGCAGCTCCGCGTCCATCGGCACATTGCGCTTGACCAGAGCCAGCGCGATCGGGCCGAGCTCGTGGTGGCGGGCGGACGTGGTCACAAAGCCCAGCTGGCGGCCCTCCGCGCCCTCCGACGCGAGCCGGAGCGGGGTGCCGTGGGGCGGCAGGTGCACTTCGCTGCCGTCGAGGTGGAGAAAGACCAGGCGACGCGGCGGCTTCCCCAGGTTGTGGACACGCGCGACGGTCTCCTGGCCGCGGTAGCAGCCCTTCTGGAGGTGGACGGCGCTGCCGATCCAGCCCAGCTCGTGCGGGATGGTGCGGTGGTCGGTCTCGAAGCCGAGGCGGGGGCGGTGGGTCTCGATGCGCAGTGCCTCGTACGCCAGGATCCCGGCGGCCGGGCCGTTCTCCGCCGCGTACGACTCCAGGCCGGCGCGCGGCAGAAAAAGATCGCGGCCGTGCGCGGTCTCCCGTACGACCACACCCTCGGGCGCCTTGGCGATGGAGCCGGCGGGCAGATGCACCACGGCGAACTCTTCGGTGCGGTCAGCCACTTCGACCCGGTAGAAGAACTTCATCGACTCCAGATAGCCGATCAGCGCCTCCTGCGTGCCGGGCTCCACGTGGGCCCAGACCGTCTCACCGTCGTCGACGAGATACAGCGCGTGCTCGATGTGGCCGTGCGCGGAGAGGATCAGCGCCTCGGTGGCCTGCCCCGGCGGGAGCTCGCTCACATGCTGGGTGAGCAGCAGATGCAGCCAGTTCAGGCGGTCGTCGCCGGTGACGGTGACGACACCGCGGTGCGAGAGATCGACGAGGCCGGTGCCGTCCGCGAGGGCACGCTGTTCGCGGAACAGATCGCCGTAGTGCGCGGCGACTCCTTCGTCATGTCCTTCGGCGGCGACGGCACCCGGCAGGGACAGCAGAGGGCTTTTCATGCGGTAAGCCTACGACTCGGTAGCCGGCGCCTCGGCGGTGCACGTCTCACAGCGGCCGAAGATCGCGAAGTGCTTCATGTCCGTCTCGAAGCCGAAGGTGTCACGCAGCTTCGCGGTGAAGTCCGCCGCGACCTCGACATCCGCCTCGATCACATTCGTACAGTCCCGGCAGACCAGGTGGATGTGGTGGTGGCGGTCGGCGAGGTGGTAGGTGGGAGCGCCGTGGCCGAGGTGGGCGTGGGAGACCAGGTCGAGCTCTTCGAGGAGCTCCAGGGTGCGGTAGACGGTGGAGATGTTCACGCCGGACGCGGTCCTGCGCACCTCGGAGAGGATGTCGTCGGGCGTCGCGTGCTCAAGCTTGTCGACGGCTTCGAGGACAAGCTGGCGCTGGGGGGTCAGCCGGTAGCCGCGCTGCCGCAGGTCGCTCTTCCAGTCGGTGCTCACCACGGGTCCAGTGTAGGCGGGGCACCACCGCGGACGGGCTGCGTCCACAGAGGCAGCCCCGGCCGCGGGCCAGGGCCACCGGGAAGACCTTCGGGTTACTTGAAGAAGGCGATGCCGTCGTCGGGGAGGTCGCCGAGGTCCTTGGCCCACGCCGCGACCTGCTCCGGGGAGACGACCTTCTTCAGATGCGCCGACATGTACGGCCGCAGCGGGACCTCCGGCGTGGACTTCTCGCCCACCCACATCAGGTCGCCCTTCACATAGCCGTAGAGCCGCTTGCCACCGCTGTACGGGCCGGACGCCCTGGTGCGCGCCACCGCGTCCGTCACCAGGTCGATCTGCGGCTTCTGGTCGGCGAGCTCGCCGTACCAGACCTCGACGACGCCCTGGTCACGGACCATGACGATCTCGACCTTGCGGTCGGAGTCGATACGCCAGAAGCCGGACTCCGACTCCAGGGGCTTGACCTTGTTGCCCTCGGCGTCGAGGACCCAGGAGTGGGAGACGTACTCGACGAAGTCCCGGCCGTCGTGGCTGAAGGTGACGGACTGGCCGAAGTTGCACTTCTCGGCCCCCGGGAAATCGGAAACGCCCACACCCTCCCAGGTACCGAGGAGGAAGGCGAGGGGGACGAGGTCCGGGTTCAGGTCGGACGGAATCTCGATCATGAGCAGCTCTGGCGATCTGTAGAGATACGGGTGTGACTAGCGCTGACCCTGGTAAAGCTTCTTCACGGCCAGACCGGTGAAGGCGAGGACGCCGACGCAGACCAGGACCAGCAGGGCTTCGAAGAATGCCTCAAGCACGGGGTGCTCCTCGGATGAGCGGGTGGGCAGTAAAGGGCCGGGGCCCAGCCTAATGGGTGGGCGCCCGGCCCTCTGCCTGAGGTGCGGCCAGCGGTCCGGCGGGCCGGCACTCCGGTGCGCCGGCGCGCTGCCGCTCTAACCGAGGAGCTGGTTCTGCAGGACGACGGTCTGGTGGAAGGGGACGGCGGCCGCCGTGCCCTTCTTCGACTGGACGATCAGCGCGATCGTGTCGCCCGCCGTGATGTACGCGTGCCGGACGTGAAGGGGGCCACGGGGTGCCGCCTCGTCGTACACGTTGCGTTCCGTCGAGGGGACGAGCGCGCCGGAGGGGTACGACTCGTCCAGCGGCGCGGTGTCCTCGACACCGTTGACCAGCAGATTGGCGTTCAGATCCCCTCCGAGGTGATTGACATTGAACGCGCGGGCGAAGGCGCCCGACCGGAAGCGGACCAGGTAGATCCGGGTCGAGGTGCCGTCCGGCATGGTCCAGCTGCGGGCCGCGATGTCCAGCAGACCACCGTCGGTGAGGTCCTCCTTCATGCCGGCCCGTTCGTCCGCGGAGTACTCCGCGAGGAAACGGTCCGCCGACACCAGGTTCGTGCCGCCGCCCGCCGCCGGGGCGACCTTGGCGCCCTCGGGCGCCGGAAGCAGGAGCGCGCTCAGGCTCGCGTAGTGGATCTGGCCGGGGTTGCCCTTGTCGAACGGCAGCTCGGCACCGGCCGGAAGCACCGGCATCGTCAGCTTCGGATAGACCCAGCGGCCGTCGTCCTTGGTGCTGAGGCCGGGGACGTCGGTACGGGTCTGCTCGCTGATGCCGTACGCGACACCGGCACCGAGGGAGCCGAAGACGAGCACGGCGGCGGTCCAGCGGAGCGCGGCACGCAGCTTCCGGCGCTCGGGCTTGGGCGCGGGCTCCGGCGCAGGCTCGGGCACCTCGTCGAGCGCGGCGGCGGGCACCTCGTCGAGCGCGGGCTCCGGCGCAGGCTCGGGCGCGGGCGCCGCCTCCGGCGCAGGCTCGGGCGCTTGTGCCGCCTCGGCCGCAGGCTCGGGCGCAGGCTCGGGCGCAGGCTCGGGCGCCGGTGCCTCCGGCAGCGGGGGCATCGGCGGCGTCTGGGGCGTCTGGCCGGTCACACGTACTCCCCGGGAGACTTCAGAAGGTCGAGCTGCTTGGAGAGCATCGTCGCTGCCTCTTTGGTGTCGAACGGCTTGACGCCGTACGCTTTCGCGCTCACCAGCACATCGCCCTGGTAGGCGCTGCAGAACATGGCGTCGAGCTTTGCCTCGGACTCCTTGGGCATCAGGAAGCACCGGGCGTTCTTGTAGCCCTTGATCGCGGGCCCCTTGCGGAAGATGCCGAGTACGTCCGCGAACTCGCTCTGGAAGTTGGCCAGTTCGCGGCCCTTCCCGGCGTTCTGGATCTGCGCGAGCCGGGTCTCGATGACGAGCCCGCCCTTGCTGGTCCGGTAGCTGCGCATCGCGACACCCTGAAGCTTCAGCTTGTCGACCGCCTTGTTGCTCTGATTGCGCTGAGCGGAAGGCAGGTCCCGCCCGCCCTCCTTGAACACGGCGATGGCCTGCCTCTTGTTGAGGACGGTGTCATTCCCGAACTCGGCGATGTCCGGGCCCAGTTCGTAGCCGTGCGGCACCGGCAGCAACCTGGCGGCGAGTCCCTTGGGCGGCGTGGCCTTGTCGTCACCCGCGGACCGGCCCTTCGGTTCCGCCCAGACAACGGTGGGAGCGGTGCGGTCGGCTTCGCCGAGCCTGTCCAGTGCCCAGACGCTGCCGCCCGCGACGACCGCGAGGGCGAGCACGGCACAACCGCCGACGACCAGCCTGCGGTTGACGCGGCGGGGCTCCTTGGCGGTGGCGAGTATTTCCGGGGCGGATTCCTCGGAGTCCAAAGTCCCAGGGGTGGCCGGCTGCTCGGTCACAGACGCTCCAGCTGCTGCTTGGCGAGGGACATCACGGCCTTCGCGGAGACCTTGCGGGTGTTGTTCACGTACCAGATCTCCATGACGACATCACCGCGCTGGGCGATGACCCTGGCCTGGTAGAGCGGCTCGTAACCGGCGTGGCGGATCGGCTTGTCGTAGACGTAGACCCGCCCGTTGCCGCTGCCGGGGATCGGCTCGCCGCGGTTGCCGGCGTGCTCCTCCATCCCCATGTAGCCCTGCTGGTCCATGCCCCACTCGCGGGCGGCGAGGACGTCGTCATCGCGGAACTGGATCAGGTTGACGGTGACGAAGACCTCGAAACGCTCCTCCCAGGAGGTCATGGCGATCCGGCGGGAATCGTCGTTCACCATCTCCTTGAACATGCGGTCGGGCTTGTCGTAGCCGTCCGCGTACTGGACGAGGCTCGTCCAGCCCTCGGACAGCGACGACTTGACGGCCTTGGCGCCCTTCGGCTTCTTCAGCAGCAGCTTGCGCAGATCACCGTCGGTCTTGACCCGCCGGTTCACATTGACCGACTGCGCGGTGGTGCCAGGGCCCGCCGGAACGGTCTTCGCATCACGCAGGTCCGGCTGCGACAGCGGCGGCAGCGGGGTCGGTTCGCGGTCGAACTGGACGGCGTAACCGGTGACCACACCTGTGACCACACCGAGCACCGCCGCGCCCGCGATCAGCAGGGTCGTACGGCCCCGCCTGCGCGGCGGGCGCGGTGGTTTCTGCCGCTCAGGACGAATTTCTGGCGTTTCCAAAAGGTCCCCCCACGGGACATGAGACACAGATTCCGTTACCTGTGCACAGCACAGACCACCGAGGTACGGACGGGGTTGTGCGCCCCGGGATTACAGTTCGGGCATGTCGAAAAAGCTCGTGATCAAGGTGACCGCCGGCGCCGACGCGCCCGAACGCTGCTCGCAGGCCTTCACGGTGGCGGCCGTCGCCGTCGCCAGCGGCGTGGAGGTGTCGCTCTGGCTGACCGGCGAGTCCTCGTGGTTCGCGCTGCCGGGCAGGGCTGCGGAGTTCGAGCTGCCGCATGCGGCGCCACTGCCCGATCTGATCGAGTCGATCCTGGCGGCGGGGCAGATCACGCTCTGCACCCAGTGCGCGGCACGGCGGGAGATCACGGAGAAGGATGTGCTCGACGGCGTACGGATCGCGGGCGCGCAGGTCTTCGTCAGCGAGATCATGCCGGACGGCGTCCAGGCGCTCGTCTACTGAGGGCTGCTGACGGCTGCCGAAAGGGCGCCGGAGAGCTTCTAGTGGCGCTTCTTGCCGTCGAGCTCGTCCCACCACTCGTCGGACTTCGGATCCCCGGACGGATCGTCCCACCAGCGGTCCTCGGGCCCGCGCGCATTGGCGACCATCGCGGCGACCGGCGGGATGACCATGGCGACGACGCACATGCCGACGGCGGCGGGGACCGACCACAGCCGCACGAAGGCCCAGGCGGACACGAACAGGACCAGGCATCCGCCCATCAGCAGGAAGTAGGCGTGACGGCGCCGCGCGTACATACCTTCAGCGTACGGCTGGAAACGGGACGACCGAAGGGCCGCACCCGTTTCCAGGTAAGCGTCCAACCCCCTGGGGTGCGGCCCTTCGGCCAGTAAGCGGAGCTACGAGCTACCGGAATCCGACGGACGAATCCGACGGACGGAGTCCGGCGCAGCGGCTCGAAGCCCGTGAGGCGCCCCCGCGCCGAGCGGTGCGAGAGGCGCGTCGAGAAATCAGACGGCGATGGCCACCTCAGCCAGGCCACCGGTCTGCGCGACGACCGTACGGTCCGCCGTGGCGCCCGGGACGAGCGCGCGCACCGTCCACGTGCCCTCGGCCGCGTAGAAGCGGAACTGTCCGGTCGCCGAGGTCGGGACCTCGGCGGTGAACTCACCGGTCGAGTCCAGCAGGCGCACGTAGCCGGTGACGGGCTCGCCGTCGCGGGTCACGCTGCCCTGGATGGTCGTCTCGCCGGGCTTGATCGTCGAAGCGTCGGGGCCGCCGGCCTTTGCTCCACACATAGAGGCTGTCCTTCGTGAGCGGGGAGGGAGGGGAGAGGGGGATTACTTGTTGGCGCCGAGCTCGATCGGCACGCCGACGAGGGAGCCGTACTCGGTCCAGGAGCCGTCGTAGTTCTTGACGTTCTGGACGCCGAGCAGCTCGTGCAGGACGAACCAGGTCAGCGCGGAGCGCTCACCGATGCGGCAGTACGCGATGGTGTCCTTCGCCAGGTCGACCTGCTCCTCGGCGTAGAGCGCCTTGAGCTCGTCGTCCGACTTGAAGGTGCCGTCGTCGTTGGCGTTCTTGGACCACGGGATGTTGCGCGCGGACGGGATGTGGCCCGGACGCTGCGACTGCTCCTGCGGGAGGTGCGCCGGGGCGAGCAGCTTGCCGCTGAACTCGTCGGGCGAGCGCACGTCGACCAGGTTCAGATTGCCGATCGCGGCGACGGCGTCGTCGCGGAAGGCGCGGATGGAGGTGTCCTGGGCCTTGGCCTTGTACTCGGTGGCCGGACGGCTGGGAACCTCGGAGCCGTCGACCAGGTCGCGGGAGTCGAGCTCCCACTTCTTGCGGCCACCGTCGAGGAGCTTGACGCTGTCGTGGCCGTAGAGCTTGAAGTACCAGTAGGCGTACGAGGCGAACCAGTTGTTGTTGCCGCCGTAGAGGACGACGGTGTCGTCGTTGGCGATGCCCTTCGCCGAGAGGAGCTTCTCGAAGCCCTCCTGGTCGACGAAGTCACGGCGGACCGGGTCCTGGAGGTCGCTCTTCCAGTCGATCCGGACGGCGTTCTTGATGTGGTTCTTGTCGTACGCGGAGGTGTCCTCGTCGACCTCGACGATGACGACCTTCGGGTCCTCGATGTGGGCCTCGACCCAGTCGGCGTCTACCAGGACGTCGCTGCGGCTCATGCTCTATCTCCTCCGGGGCAGTGTGCGGCGGGTGGTGCGAAGAGAGGGTGTGCGGGTAGGCGCAGCGCGCGGCTTACCGGCACGAGGGGTGGCCCTGACAACATGTCGAAGGGCTCGGGGGATACGGGAGTCCCGCTCCCGCTCAGAAGGTGCGACAGAGCATGGCGGCGACGCGGCACAGGTCTACTGCCCGCCGCTTCGTGAGATCCGCCTGTCGCTTCATGCGTCCGATCGTAGGGACGGTTCGGCCGCCATGTCACCGGCGTGTCGGATGCTGAGACGCGATCGTCCACTATGCGGAACGAGACCACGCCCCGGACGGCTCCGGCCCGCCCCGGCGGCGGAATCCGTCCGCATTCTTTCTACTCAGCGGACGGGGGCGTCTCACCATGCGGCCGGGGTGCAGGCGATCCGCCGGTTTTCCCGGCCTCCGCCCGTGTCCTCACAACGCCGGACAGGGCTGAAATCAGCCCGCCAGGGAGACGTTGGTGCCCCTGCCCGAGAAGCGCAGGCCCGCGTCCGTCGCCTCGACCTTGTCCAGCTTGATGCTGGACGGCATCCCGGCGATCTTCAGGTCGTAGTCGATGACCTGCCGCAGCTTCTCGTCGAAGCCCGGCAGCGGCAGCCTCGGCAGCGACTCGGCCTTCAGCTGGACCGTACTGCCGCCCGTGAGCCCGACGGTGCTGTACGCGGTGACCGTGCGGCCCTTGAGCAGGCCCTTGAACGCGCCTGGCACCTTGATGCCCGCGCCCTCCAGCAGGTCGGTGAGCGGCCCGGTGACCTTGACCTGGCCCTTCGCGGCCCGCTCGGGTCCCGCGTAGCCGACGGTGGCGCCCTGGGGCGCGGCCTTCGTCAGATCGGCGTAGGAGATCCGGGCGGAACCGTCGGCCCGGTCCGCGACGGCCGAGGAGAAGCTGCTGTCGATCTTCACGCTGCGCAGCTCGGCCGTGACCTCGGTGACATTGACCGAGCGGCCGCCCGCGCTGGCGGTGATGCCGGCGAGGCTGACGTCGACCTCGTCGAGTTCCTTGCCCACGACCTGCGTGAGGAAGGGGAAACCCTTGATCGAGATCTCGGGAGTCGAGCTCAGCCCCTGACTGCTCTTGATCTTGTCGGCCGCCTCGGACTCAGCCATGTTCACCGCGATCCGGTCCGCGGCGACGAAGATGCCGCCGAGGATCACGACGACGATCAGCAGTATTCGCAGTGCGCGCATTGCTCGGTATTCCCCCACCCTGTCCGTCCGGCCCCCCGTGACGCCGCGAGCCTAGACCAGTGCGGACGACGCCTTCTGTCGAATGATCGACGTTTGGCGCAGGGGCATTGGTTCCTGGCTGGGGTGCACCGCACAGGTCACACCCGGGCGCGGCTCACACCAGCGCGCGGCCGATCAGGTACACGGCGGGGGCCGCGGCGGTCAGGGGCAGGGCCACACCCGCCGTCAGGTGAACGAAGCGGGAGGGGTAGTCGTAGCTCGCGACCCGCAGTCCGACCAGCGCGCAGACACCCGCGACAAGGCCGAGCAGCGCGCCCTCGGCGCCGATGCCGGTCAGACCGCCGCCCGCGATTCCGGCGCCTGCCGAGGCCAGCAGCGTGAGCACGACGGATGCGGCACCCGGCAGGGGCAGCGCGCGGGCCAGGACGGTCACGGCGACCGCGATCCCGCCGATGACCACGGCGTCCTCCGCGGCGGCGAGATGGCCGGTGGCGAGGATGGCGAGTGCGGCCGATGCGACGGTCGCCATCAGGCCGTACATCCGCTCGTCGGCGCCCGCGTGGCTGCGCAGCTGCAGTACGAGCGTGAGCAGCACCCAGACACCGAGCGTGCCGATGATCGCGGCGGGCGCGTGCTCGCGGCCGACGGACAGCAGTACGGCGTCGGCAGCGAGGCCGCCCGCGAAGGCGAGCGCGATGCCCTGCCGGGCGGGCCACATGCCGTTCAGCCGGAACCAGCCGGCGGCGGTGAGTGCCTGGAGCAGGACGAGCGGCACGAGCAGGGCGTACGGGCCGATGGCCGCGCACACCGCGAACAGCATTCCCAGGGCGGCGGTCAGTCCTGCCGGCTGCATACCCGGCGGGATAATCGGTGAGCGTCCCTCGGCGCGGGCGCGCTGGGCGTCGGTGATCCGGGCGTTGCCGAGGGTGGTGGGGGCGCTGTATCCGTCGGCGGCGGCGGGCGGAGCGTACGCGGCCACGGGTTCGGGCGCCGGGGCCGGGGCCTCCGGCGGCAGCGGGTAGGCGGCCTGCGGCGGCAGATACGCGGCCTCCGGGGCGACAGGCTGCGCGGGGTGCACGACCGGCTGGTACTGCGTGTCCCAGGTCTCGGCATCCCAGGTCTGCGTGGCGCCCGAGTCGTAAACCGGCTGCTGGTAGGGGTCCTGGTACTGCTGATATTGCTGCTGTTCCGGGTACGGCTGCTGCTCCGGATACGGCTGTTGCTGCCCGTACGGATACTGCTGATCGCTGCTCATGTTGCGCGCTTCACCCTCCTGCGAACGGCGGGAGCACCTCGACCGTGCCGCCCTCGGCAAGCCGTACGGTCTCATGGCCGCGGGTTCCGACGGGGTCACCGTCGATGAGGAAGGAACACCGCTGCAGTACGCGCGTCAGTTCTCCGGGGTGTCGTTCGCGCACGGCATCGAGCGCCTCGGCGAGCGTTCGGGCCGCGTACGGCTCCTCCGCGACTCCGGCCGCTGACTTGGCCGCGGCCCAGTAGCGGATTGTTCCCGCTGCCATGACGGCACTCCTTTCGTCGGCTTCCATGATGGGCTACGCGCGGATCAGCCAGTCGGCGAGGCGGGCCAGCAGCTCCTCGCCGGCCGCGTTCTCGGCATGTCCCATGCCCGGCTCCAGCCACAGTTCGGCGTCACCCGCCGCGGCCAGCATCCGGGGGTGGTCGACCGGGAAGTACGGGTCCCGGTCGCCGTGGACGATCAGCAGCGGCGTCGGCGCGATGAGCGGCACGGACTCCACCGGGGAGAGCGGGACCGGGTCCCAGACCTCGGGATGGATACGAGTGGCCAGGCCGTAGCGGCCGACGAGCCGGCCGAGCGGACGCGTAACCACCCAGTGCAGCCGCCGCATAGGGGCCGTACCGCGGTAATACCAACGAGCGGGAGCACTGACGGCGGCGACCGCGTCCGTGCGCGCCTCTTTGCGCCCCTCGTGCATCGCCGCGTGCCGCAGCACTACGGAGCCGCCCATCGAGAAACCGGCCGTCACCACCCGGGTGTGACCGAGTCCACGCGCCCACTCGACCGCGGCCGCGAGATCGAGCACCTCGCGGTCGCCGACCGTGGAGCGTCCGCCGGAGCCTCCGTGGCCCCGGAAGGAGAAGGTGACCACGGCGGCACGCTGGGCGAACACGCGCGCGGCACGGCGTACGGACGGCCGGTCCACGGACCCCGTGAAACCGTGTGCGATGACGATCGCGGTCGCGCTGACACCCGCGCTGCACGGCTCGTAAACAGCCTCGATACGGACGCCGTCAGCGGTCCTCAGAATTGCGCGCCGAGGACCGTCAGTGGTCGAGGAAGCGTCCGAAGTGTGAAATGGACCCTCTGACAGGGAACTCATGTGGGTTATTCTGCTGGGCAGAGGATCCGGGCAACGAAGCCCCCGGGTCCTTTTGTGTTTCCCGGCCGTTGTTACAGGCAGGTGAACAAAGGCTCTCAGGGCGCGGGAGCCAGCGTACGAAGCAGTGCCGCAACGTCCTCGCAGGGACCGAGGAGGAACCGACGTTATGGGCGAGCGAACCGTGCACAACCGCAGGACGACCCGGGCAGGTGGGGCGCGATGAGCTCTCTGCTGCTCCTGACCAATGCCCTCCAGCCGTCGACGGAGGTGCTTCCCGCCCTCGGACTGCTCTTGCACAACGTCCGGGTGGCCCCGGCCGAGGGACCGGCTCTCGTCGACACCCCTGGTGCCGATGTGATCCTGGTCGACGGCCGCCGCGATCTGCCGCAGGTGCGGTCGCTGTGCCAGCTGCTGCGGTCCACCGGACCCGGCTGTCCGCTGATCCTTGTCGTGACCGAGGGCGGTCTCGCGGCCGTCACCGCGGACTGGGGCATCGACGATGTGCTTCTCGACACAGCGGGTCCCGCCGAGGTCGAGGCGCGACTGCGGCTGGCGATGGGCCGCCAGCAGATCACTTCGGACGACTCCCCCATGGAGATCCGCAACGGCGATCTGTCGGTGGACGAGGCGACCTACAGCGCGAAGCTGAAGGGCCGGGTCCTGGATCTGACCTTCAAGGAGTTCGAGCTCCTGAAGTACCTCGCGCAGCACCCGGGGCGCGTCTTCACCCGCGCGCAGCTCCTCCAGGAGGTCTGGGGCTACGACTACTTCGGCGGTACGCGCACGGTGGACGTGCATGTACGTCGGCTGCGCGCGAAGCTCGGCCCTGAGCACGAGTCGCTGATCGGGACCGTCCGGAACGTGGGCTATCGCTTCGTCACGCCGGAGAAGGTCGAGCGCGCGTCGGAGGAGGCCAAGGCGAAAGCCGCGGCCGCGCTCGCCCGTACGGCGGCGGAACCCGTAGTCCGTACGGAGGAACCGGCAGAGGAGCATGAAGCAGCCGTACGCCCTGCCCAGAGGTAGGTCACCCCGCGTAGACTGCCGCGCGTGGCCAAGGTGACGCGGGACGATGTGGCGCGACTGGCGGGGACTTCGACCGCGGTCGTCAGCTACGTCATCAACAACGGACCCCGGCCGGTCGCCCCGGCCACGCGCGAGCGGGTACTCGCCGCGATCAAAGAGCTGGGCTACCGGCCCGACCGGGTCGCCCAGGCGATGGCATCGCGGCGGACCGACCTCATAGGCATGATCGTTCCGGACGCGCGGCAGCCGTTCTTCGCCGAGATGGCGCATGCGGTGGAGCAGGCCGCGGCCGAGCGCGGAAAAATGGTCCTCGTCGGGAACTCCGACTACCGCGACGAGCGCGAGGTCCACTATCTGCGTGCCTTCCTCGGGATGCGGGTCTCCGGGCTGATCCTGGTCAGCCAGGGCCCCAGCGAGCGGGCGGCGGCCGAGATCGAGGCGTGGGACGCGCGGGTCGTGCTGCTGCACGAGCGGCCCGAGGCGATCGACGACGTCGCCGTCGTGACGGACGACATCGGCGGCGCGCAGCTCGCGACCCGGCATCTGCTGGAGCACGGGCACGAGTACGTCGCCTGCCTCGGCGGCATCGAGAACACCCCGGCGGTCGGCGACCCGGTCGCGGACCACGTCGAGGGCTGGCGACGGGCGATGCTGGAGTCCGGCCGGCCGGTCGAGGGCCGGTTGTTTCAGGCCCCCTACAACCGCTACGACGCGTATCTCGTCGCCCTCAAGCTGCTCGCCGGGCCCGACAGGCCGCCGGCGATCTTCTGCTCGACGGACGATCAGGCGATCGGTGTACTGCGGGCGGCGCGGGAGCTGCGGATAGACGTCCCGGGCGAGCTGGCGGTCGCGGGCTTCGACGACGTCAAGGAGGCGGCGCTGACGGACCCGCCGCTGACGACGGTCTCCTCGGACCGCCCGGCGATGGCGCGGGCGGCGGTGGACCTGGTGCTGGACGACGGCCTACGGGTGGTGGGGTCCCGCCGGGAGAGGGTGAAGCAGTTCCCGTCGGGGTTGGTGATCCGGCGGTCGTGCGGGTGCGTGTAGGGCTCGCGCGGGGGTTCGGGGTGCGGGCGGTTTTGTCCCCCACCCCGCCCCTTCCCTGAACTGGGGGCTGCGCCCCCAGCCCCGCCGGGGGGAGGTCTATGTGGGGGCTGACGCCCCCACACCCCCGATGCGGCAGCTCCGCGCCGCGGGACGGTTCGCCCGCGAACCCACCCACCGAACAGCAACCGGCTGCTCCGCGAACTGCGGGCGCCGGAACGGCTGTCCGCAGGTGGTCCGCATGCGTTCGCCCGTGAGGGCACCCACCGGACCGACCACCAACGCCGGACCGGCGCGACCGGCCGGGCGGCGCGGAGCTTCGGGCAAGGTGCCGGGCGCCGGCCCGCGTTTCCCGGGCTCCGCGGCGGAGCCGTCGGAGTGGCGGGCGTGGGGGCGTCAGCCCCCACATAGAGCTCCCCCGGCAGGGGTCTGGGGGCGCAGCCCCCAGTTCAGGGAAGGGGCGGGGTGGGGGAAACACTTCTGTCGGGCTTCTCAGCGCACCCTCAGGCCGCTCTCATCTACAGGACCGACAGTAAGCGCCATGACGGACAACTACAGCTACCCGCAGCAGCCCCAGCCGCCGCAGCACCAGCCGTACGACGCGGGCGTCTACCCCCCGCCCCCGTTCCATCAGCCCGTGCCCGCGCCCCCGCGGGCCAAGGCCAAGCGGCCCGTCGCGCTCATCGCCGCCGTCGCCATCGCCGCCGCGGTCGTCGGCGGCGGCGCCTCCGCGCTCGTGCAGCAGCTCACCGGCAGCAACACCGGCAGCAGCGGCTCCGCCGTCCCCGGCACCACCGTCGCCCAGAGCAGCAAGGGCACCGTCGCCTCAGTCGCCCAGGCCGTCTCGCCGAGCATCGTGGAGATCAGCGCGACCTCCGGCGCCGGGCAGTCCACCGGATCCGGCGTGATCATCACCGCCGACGGCGAGATCATCACCAACAACCACGTCATCGCCGGGGCCGACTCCGTGAAGGTCCGGCTCAGCAGCGGCAAGACGTACACCGCCAAGGTCGTCGGCACCGACCCCGGCAAGGATCTCGCCCTGATCAAGCTGGAGGGCGCCAGCGGCCTCAAGGCCGCCGCACTCGGCGACTCCAGCAGGGTCGCGGTCGGCGACGAGGTCGTGGCGATCGGTTCGCCCGAGGGCCTGACCGGCACCGTCACCAGCGGAATCGTCTCCGCCCTGAACCGCGACGTGACCGTCGCGAAGGAGCAGGACCCGGGTCAGCAGCAGGACCCCCGCCAGGGCTGGCCCTTCGAGTTCGGCGGGCAGCAGTTCAACGGCGAAACGGGCTCGTCGAAGACGACGTACAAGGCGATCCAGACCGACGCCTCCCTCAACCCCGGCAATTCCGGCGGCGCCCTGATCAATATGAACGGCGAGATCATCGGCATCAACTCCGCCATGTACTCGCCCAGTTCGGCCACCGGTTCCACCGCGGGCAGCGTCGGGCTCGGCTTCGCCATCCCGGTCAACACCGTCAAGGCCGACCTGGACGACCTGCGCTCCGGCGGCAACAGCTGAGCGCGTGCGAGGCTGAATCCATGACGACCCCCCGCGAAGGCGAACGCATCCTCATCGTCGACGACGAGCCCGCCGTCCGTGAGGCGCTCCAGCGCTCGCTCGCCTTCGAGGGGTACGGGACCGAGGTCGCCGTCGACGGCGTCGACGCCCTCACGCGGGCGGAGGCGTACGCACCCGACCTGATCGTCCTCGACATCCAGATGCCCCGGATGGACGGCCTGACCGCCGCCCGCCGGCTGCGCGCCGCCGGGTCGAAGACGCCGATCCTGATGCTGACCGCGCGGGACACCGTAGGCGACCGGGTGACGGGGCTCGACGCGGGCGCCGACGACTATCTGGTCAAGCCGTTCGAGCTGGACGAGCTGTTCGCCCGGATCCGTGCGCTGCTGCGGCGCAGCTCGTACGCGACGACGGCGGGCGCGGCGACCGACGACGACGTACTGGCCTTCGCCGATCTGCGGATGGACCTGGCGACCCGCGAGGTCCACCGCGGCACACGCCGGGTGGAGCTGACGCGTACCGAATTCACGCTGCTCGAGATGTTCCTGGCGCATCCGCGTCAGGTGCTGACCCGTGAGCAGATTCTCAAGGCTGTGTGGGGCTTCGACTTCGAGCCCAGTTCGAATTCGCTGGATGTGTATGTGATGTATCTGCGGCGCAAGACGGAGGCGGCCGGGGAACCGCGCCTGGTCCACACGGTGCGCGGCGTGGGGTACGCGTTGCGGTCGGGCGGCCCGGAGTGATCGGTAGGTTCCGTCGGCTGCCGCTGCGGTCGCGGCTGGCGCTGCTCGTCGCCGTCGCGGTGGCGGTGGCGGTCGCGGCCGTCGGCACTGCGTGCTGGTTCGTCGTACGCGGCAAGCTGTACGACGAGATCGACTCCAGGCTGAAGGCCGAGAACGCTCCCCTGCGGGCCGACCAGATCGCCGTCGCGCTGCAGGAGTGCTCACAGACGCCGGCGGCCCGGACCGGCTACGGGCCCAAGCCGGTCGGGTATCTCCAGCTCGTTCGGGGCGGCAGCGACAAACCGTGCGTCTCCCCCGATGCGGCGGGCACCATCAAGGTCGAAAGCACTGACCAGGACGTGGCCGAGAACGCCGACCCGACCGTCTGGACCTTCCGCAACGGCACGGACACCCGCGGCAGCGATGTCCGTGTGCTCACTGTCGTAGCCGTCGTGCAGGGTCCGGCCAATGGCGTCGTCCCGAACACGGCCTTGATGATCGGGTACCCCCTCAAGGAAACCGAAGGCACCCTCAACGACCTCGCCCTCCTGCTCCTCATCGTCTCCGGCGTCGGCGTCGTGGGCGCGGGCCTCGCCGGTCTCTGGGTCGCCCGTACCGGGCTCAAGCCCGTCGACCGGCTCACCGGCGCCGTCGAGCATGTCGCCCGTACCGAGGATCTGACCGTGCGCATCCCCGTCGAGGGCGAGGACGAGATCGCCCGGCTGTCCCGGTCCTTCAACTCGATGACCGCCGCGCTCGCGAGTTCCCGCGACCGGCAGGCGCAGCTGATCGCGGACGCCGGGCACGAGTTGCGTACGCCGCTGACCTCCTTGCGTACGAATATCGAACTGCTGGCGCGCAGCGACGCGACGGGCCGGGCGATCCCGCCCGCGGACCGGGCCGCGCTGATGGCCTCGGTCAAGGCGCAGATGACGGAACTGGCCGCGCTCATCGGCGACTTGCAGGAGCTCTCGCGTCCCGATGCCGTGGACCGGGGGCCGCTGAAGGTGGTCGCCCTGCACGAGATCGCTCAGGCCGCGCTGGAGCGGGCGCGGCTGCGGGGTCCGGAGCTGAGCTTCGAGGCCGAGCTGGCGCCCTGGTACGTACGGGCGGAGCCGGCCGCGCTGGAGCGGGCGCTGGTCAATGTGCTGGACAACGCGGTGAAGTTCTCGCCGCCGGGCGGGACGGTCGAGGTGGGCCTGCGCCAGGGCGAGCTGACCGTGCGGGATCACGGTCCGGGCATCGGGCCCGATGAACTCCCGCATGTCTTCGAGCGGTTCTGGCGCTCGCCGTCGGCCCGCGCGCTGCCCGGCTCGGGGCTCGGGCTCTCGATCGTGGCCCGCACGGTGCAGCAGTCGGGCGGTGAGATCTCGCTGGGCCCGGCGGCGGGCGGCGGTACGCGCGCGGTGATCCGGCTGCCGGGGGCGGCGACGCCACCCCCGGCCTAGGTGTTCTGTCCACGGAGGTTCGTGACGGGGTTCACGGTTGTGTGATCTTGAAATGGGTGAGGGCCTTCTGGCTTGGTGTGGATTGCGACATCTGCACCGGCAACAGAAAGGCCCTCGTGCCCCACCGTAATGCACCCCTGACGGAGACCGGTCGACTGCGACTTGCCCGCTGCGTTGTGGACGACGGCTACACCCTGCGCCGGGCGGCCGAACGCTTCCAGGTCTCGCCGACGACAGCCCAGCGGTGGGCGGACCGTTTCCGGCTCTACGGCGCGGCAGGGATGGCGGACCGTTCAAGCCGTCCGCATACCAGCCCGCGCCGAACCCCGACCCGGACCGAGCGGCGGATCATCAAGGTCCGGATCCTGCGCCGGTGGGGCCCGGCCCGCATCGCGCATCTGCTGCGATTGGTGCCCTCGACCGTGCACCGCGTGCTGACCCGCTTCGGCCTGGCACGTCTGGCCCACCTGGATCGCGCAACCGGCCAGGCCATACGCCGCTACGAACGCGAACGGCCAGGCGAGCTGGTGCACGTGGACATCAAGAAGCTCGGCAACATCCCCGACGGCGGCGGTCACAAGGCCCTGGGCCGCCAGGCCGGCCGCAAGAAGCGTTCCGGCGCCGGCTACAGCTACATCCACACCGCCGTCGACGACCACTCCCGCCTCGCCTACAGCGAGATCCTCGGCGACGAAAAGAAGGAGACCGCCACCGCCTTCTGGACCCGGGCCCACGCGTTCTTCACCACGTGCGGGATCGCAGTCGAACGAGTCCTGACGGACAACGGCTCCTGCTACAAGTCCCGCCTCTGGCGCGAAACTCTCGCGGAGGCCGGGATCACCCACAAGCGAACCCGGCCCTACCGGCCACAGACGAACGGCAAGGTCGAACGCCTCAACCGCACCCTGCTCGACGAATGGGCCTACGCCCGCCCCTACCGTTCAGAGCAGGAACGACGCGACGTCTTCCCGCAATGGCTGCATACCTACAATCACCACCGCGGACACACCGCGCTCGCAGGCAAACCACCCGCCAGCCGCGTCCCCAACCTCACAGGGCAATACACCTAGGCCGTGTCTGACAAATCTCGCCTGGCGCGCGACGCCCGGCACGCACACTCGCTGCGTTGTCAGAGTCATCCAAGTACGTCCAGTACGAGGATGATCTCCCCCAGACTTCGTCCGGGGGTGCCCCCACCGCCTTGCGATTGCACGCCCCGGACGCCGCGCACCCCGCCCTGCGGGCGGACGGCGCTATTTGTCAGACACGGCCTAGGAACTAGTTGTGCCGGATGAGTGAATCGACCAGGCCCGAACGGGTGTTGGGGAAGTCCAGCGGCACGATGCCGAGCCCCTTCCAGCCACCTGCCTCCGAGCCGTTGACGAAGGAGTGGACCCTCGGGTTGAGGTTGTCGGAGTTCCAGCGCGGCGGCAGATACGCGGAGGTGCTGACGAAGTTGATGAACAGCTTTCCGGGCTGCTGGGCCGCCTTGCGGAAGTGCGCCTCGATCTTCGGGTACTTGGCGTTCGGCGCGGCGTTCCAGTCGTCCTGGATGTCGAAGACCGCGCTGTCCCACCATTTGACACCGGGCAGTCCGCCGTTGTCGGCGATGAGGACGACTTTGCCGCGCGCCTCGCCCAGCGACGGCAGTCCGTCGCCGATGCGGAACAGCGGGCGCCAGCCCTTGGTGTCGAGGTAGGTGTCGAAGACGCGGCGGAAGGTCGCGTCGCTCTCCTGCGAGTACTCCTGCTTGACGCGCATGAGGACAGTCTCGGAGGGATGGGTGCCCAGGAAGTCCCGGCAGGCGATGAGCACATCGCCGAACATCAGGTTCTGGTAGGCCGCGCCGTGGTGGATGGCGAACGAGTCACCGGTGACCCGGCACCGTACGTCCAGAAAGCGGATGCCGCTGTTCAACTGGTCGGCGATGGTGGTGTTCTGGCACTCGGCCCAGAGCCCGCCGAAGCGGGCGCCCGAGTCGTGGGTGCCGGGGATCGTCAGCCGCGCGAGGGCGGTGCTGTCCGCGCTGCCCGACATCCACTCCTGCGCGGACAGGGTGCGGCGGGGTGCGGCGAAGGCGGGGGGTGCGCCGATGAGTGCGGTGGCGGAGACAGCTGCCGCGCCCGCGAGAAAGCTCCGTCGGTCCATGGTCCGGGATTATGGCGGGGTCACGTCAAGAAGCACAGGCTCTGGACTGGCCAGTAACCAACGGCTGAATCCGGCCTCGTCATCCGTAATCCGGCCTCGCCATCCGTAATCCGGGCCTCGTCACCATGCCGTGTCCCCGCATGCCGGTGGGGCGGCAGCCCCGTGGCCCGCCGCCCCACCGTCCTGCCGGGAACCGCTACTTCACCACGGTGATCCGGCCCGTCGCCGGCGGCGCCAGCGGCGCGCTCGCGCTGGAGTGCGCGGCCAGGTAGGCATTGAGGATCTCCAGGTCGGAGGCGCCGACGAGCTTGTTCTTGTGCTCCTTGAACACCGGGAAGCCGTCACCGCCGCCCGCCAGGAACTCGTTCATCGCGACCCGGTAGGTCTTCGCCGGGTCGATCGCCTCGCCGTTCAGCTTGACCGAGGAGTCGACGATCCGGTCGGCGCCGGTCTTCGTCATGTCCAGGGTGTACGTGAAGCCCTTCGACACCTGGAGGATCTTCGGGGCCGCCTGATTCGCGCCACTCACCTGCTGCTTGAGCGCGGTGACCAGCTGCGCGCCGGTCAGGTCGACGACATTCATCATGTTGGTGAACGGCTGCACGGTGAATGCCTCGCCGTACGTCACCACTCCGTCGCCCTCACTGCCGGACGCCTTGTGGACCAGGCCCGCCCGGATGCCGCCCGGGTTCATGAAGGCGATCTGCGCGCCGCCCTTGTCAGCCGGGGCGAGACCCTCCTGCTGCGCGTCCGTGATCAGGTTGCCCAGCGGCTTCTCGACCGCCTCGAAGGGGTTCTCGATGTCGGCGGAGATGTAGCCGACGGGGCGGCTCGCGATCGGCGCGGCCAGCTTGTTCCACCGCTGGATCAGCGCCGTCATGTCCTCGGCCTTGGCCACGTCACGGGTGACGACATGGTTCGCGGAGGCCACGGACGTACGGACGATGTCGTTGGTACGCCGGTCGTAGGTGAGCGTCGTGTCGGTGTAGAGCTTGCCGAAGGAGGCGGCCGAGGTGACCGTGCGCGGCTTGCCGGACGGGTCCGGGATGGTGCACGCGTACGCCTGGTGGGTGTGGCCCGTCACCAGGGCGTCGACCTGCGGGCTGATCTTCTTGGCGATGTCGACGATCGGACCCGAGACGCCGTCGCCGGGGCCGGGGCTGTCGCAGTTGTAGTTGTACGAGGTGGAGGCGGGCAGGCCGCCCTCGTGGATCAGGGCGACGATCGACTTGACGCCCTTGCGCTCGAGCACCTTGGTGTACTTGTTGATCGTCTCGACCTCGTCGCCGAACTTCAGGCCCTTGACGCCCTCGGCGCTGACGATGTTCGGCGTGCCCTCCAGGGTCACCCCGATGAAGCCGATCTTGACCCCGTTCTTCTTCCAGATGAAGTAGGGGTCGAGCAGCGGCCTGCCGGTCTTCTCCTTCGTCACGTTGGCGGCGAGATACGGGAAGTCCGCGCCCTCGAACGTCGTGCCCGACTCGTAGCAGCCGTCGGTCTTGTGACAGCCGCCGTTCTGCATCCGGGCGAGCTCGCGGGCGCCCTCGTCGAACTCGTGGTTGCCGACGGAGGAGACGTCCAGGTTCAGCTTGTTCAGCGCCTCGATGGTCGGCTCGTCGTGGAAGAGCCCGGAGAGCAGCGGCGAGGCGCCGATCATGTCGCCGGCGGCGGCGGTGATCGAGTACCTGTTGTCCTTGCGGGCCTCGCGCAGGTGCGTGGCGAGGTACTCGACACCGCCCGCGTCGATGGTCTTGGTCGTGCCGTCCGGGTTGGTGTGGGTGACCCGCCCGGCCGAGCCGGCGGGCGGCTCCAGGTTTCCGTGCAAGTCGTTGAAGGACAGCAGCTGTACGTCCACGGTGCGGCCATATCCATGGCCGTGTCCGTGGCCGTGGCCGCTCTCCTGGGCGCCTGCGGGCATCGCGGCGACCAGCGCGCCGACGGTGGTCAGCCCGGCGAGTGCGGCGAGTATGCGGCGGCGGGTCTTGTGCGGTGTCGCTGACATCTGTCCCCTTGTCAGTTTCAGCGTGGCGTAAGGGAATGCGAGCGGAAGCCTAGAGTCAACGCGCGTAGCGCGACAGGGGTATCCGGGTTACGACCAGATTGCTTTCGCGCCAGATTGGGCGGATCTTCGCACCACGGGTCAAAATGCCGAACCCCGCAGATCCCGCGCCCGCCACCTCCCGCCGTACGCTCGACACATGACCACTGACGCAGTGTTTCCGGAGCCCGGTCGGCAGATCCAGACCGTGGACGAGCTCAGCCCCGAGCAGGCCGAAGCCGTGCTCGGCATGCTCGCCGAAGCCGCCCGCGCCGATGGGATGCAGGCCGTCTCCGAGCAGGGCCGGCTGCAGCTGCGCGGCGGCAGGCGGGAGGGCGTGCGGCATCTGCTGCTCACCGTCGGGGGCGAGCTGGTCGGATACGCGCAGCTGGAGGACACCGACCCCGTCGAGGCCCCGGCGGCCGAACTGGTCGTGCACCCCGGACACCGGGGACGCGGCCACGGGCGGGCGCTGGGCAGCGCGTTGCTGGGCGCCTCCGGCAAGCGGCTGCGGGTGTGGGCGCACGGCGGGAAGTCCGCCGCGCGGCATCTCGCGCAGGTGCTCGGGCTGACCCTCTTCCGCGAACTGCGCCAGCTGCGGCGGCCGTTGAACCTGCTGGACATTCCCGAGCCGGTGTTCCCGGCCGGCGTGACCGTACGCACCTTCGTGCCCGGACAGGACGACGCCGCCTGGCTGGCCCTCAACGCCGCGGCCTTCGCCCACCACCCCGAGCAGGGCTCGCTCACCCAGCGGGACCTCGACGACCGCAAGGCCGAGCCCTGGTTCGACCCGAAGGGCTTCTTCCTCGCCGAGCGTGAGGGGCAGCTCATCGGCTTCCACTGGACGAAGGTGCACGCCGAGGAGCAGCTCGGCGAGGTGTACGTCGTCGGCATCCGGCCCGACGCCCAGGGCGGCGGCCTCGGCAAGGCCCTCACCGCGATCGGGCTGCGGCATCTCGCCGCGCATGGGCTGCCGACCGCGATGCTCTACGTCGACGCGGACAACGCGGCGGCGCTGAGCGTGTACGAGCGCCTCGGCTTCACGACGCACGAAGTGGATCTCATGTACCGCACGGAGTCCTGAGGACGGGCACCAACCAGCGGCGCGGCGGGACCCGGTCGGCGGACGGGCTTCGGTCCTGCCCGGGCCGGGTCGCCGAAAGGGCTTCGGTCCTGCCCAGGCCCGGTCGCCGGACAGGCTGGACGCGGCACGCCGTGCCGTGTCCCCGGCCGCGGGACGGCCCGCTGTGCCTCGTCCGCAATCGGCGGACGGGCTTGCCACGGCCGCCCGGCGCCAGCATCCTGGCTGCTGCGCAGGCGCCACGGCCGCCACTCCCCGTAACAGGGGTCCGCCGGGCACGGGGAATCGCCCCCGCGAGACCCGCCACGCTTCCCCTCACGTCATGTCGTCGTTACCGGCCATTCAGACGACCTTGCGACCCTCACTCAATGCAGCCCGCTGTGCCCGCATCCCCAAATGGGAAAATTCCCCCCACTCCGGCCCTCTCCGACGCGCCCTTCCTGTCATCCACGCGGAAGAATGGGTCCATGAGTCAGCAGCCCGCCGAGGTACCGGCCCAGCACCCCCAGCCGTCCGTCGGTTCCATAGCCGCACACCGCCCGCACACCGTCGCGGCCACGGTGTCCGAGCTCGAACCCGACATCGACGCCGACCTCGATGCGTACGAGGAAGATCACGACGGCGAGGGCGCCGAACTGCCCCAGGGGCGTTTCCTCGACCGCGAGCGCAGCTGGCTCGCCTTCAACGAGCGCGTCCTCGAACTCGCCGAGGACCCCGCGACGCCCCTGCTGGAGCGGGCCAACTTCCTCGCGATCTTCGCCTCCAACCTGGACGAGTTCTTCATGGTCCGGGTGGCGGGCCTGAAACGCCGCATCGCGACGGGTGTCGCCACCCGCTCCGCGTCCGGCCTGCAGCCCCGCGAGGTCCTCGACCTGATCTGGACCCGCTCCCGCGAGCTCATGGCCCGGCACGCCGCCTGCTACCAGCAGGACATCGCCCCGGCGCTCGCCGACGAGTCGATCCACCTCATCCGCTGGCCCGATCTCACCGAGAAGGAGCAGGCGCGCCTGTTCACGCTGTTCCGGCAGCAGATCTTCCCGGTGCTCACCCCACTGGCCGTCGACCCCGCGCACCCCTTCCCGTACATCTCGGGTCTCTCGCTGAACCTCGCGGTCGTCGTACGCAACCCCGTGAGCGGTCACCGCCACTTCGCCCGGGTCAAGGTCCCGCCCCTGCTGTCGCGCTTCCTGGAGGCCTCCCCGCAGCGGTACGTCCCCCTGGAGGACGTCATCGCCGCGCACCTGGAGGAGCTGTTCCCCGGCATGGAGGTGCTCGACCACCACATGTTCCGGGTGACCAGGAACGAGGACCTGGAGGTCGAGGAGGACGACGCCGAGAATCTGCTCCAGGCCCTGGAGAAGGAGCTCATGCGGCGCCGCTTCGGCCCGCCGGTACGCCTCGAGGTCGAGGAGTCCATCGACCCGTACGTCCTGGACCTGCTGGTCCGTGAGCTGAAGATCTCCGACTCCGAGGTCTACCCGCTGCCCGGACCGCTCGATCTGACCAGCCTCTTCGGCATCGCGTCCCTCGACCGGCCCGAGCTGAAGTACCCGAAGTTCATCGCGGGCACCCACCGGGACCTCGCCGAGGTCGAGTCCGCGTCCGCGCCCGACATCTTCATGGCGCTGCGCGAGCGCGACGTGCTGCTGCACCACCCGTACGACTCGTTCTCGACCTCCGTCCAGGCCTTCCTGGAGCAGGCCGCGGCCGACCCCGACGTGCTGACCATCAAGCAGACGCTGTACCGCACCTCCGGCGAGTCCCCGATCGTCGACGCCCTCATCGACGCCGCCGACTCCGGCAAGCAGGTCCTGGTGCTCGTCGAGATCAAGGCCCGCTTCGACGAGCAGGCCAACATCAAGTGGGCACGCAAGCTGGAAGAGGCGGGCTGCCACGTCGTCTACGGGCTCGTCGGGCTGAAGACCCACTGCAAGCTCTCGCTCGTGGTCCGCCAGGAGGGCGAGACGCTGCGCCGCTACTCGCACGTCGGCACCGGCAACTACCACCCCAAGACCGCGAGGCTGTACGAGGACCTGGGGCTGCTGACCGCGGACCCGCAGGTCGGCGCGGACCTCTCCGACCTGTTCAACCGGCTGTCGGGCTACTCCCGCCGCGAGACCTACCGCCGGCTGCTCGTCGCCCCCAAGTCCCTGCGCGACGGCCTCATCGCCCGGATCAACAAGGAAGTGGCGCACCACCGCGCCGGGCGCCCCGCCTACGTACGCTTCAAGGTCAACTCGATGGTGGACGAGGCGATCATCGACGCGTGCTACCGGGCATCCATGGCGGGTGTGCCGGTCGACATCTGGGTCCGCGGCATCTGCGCGATACGCCCCGGAGTCGCGGGCCTCTCGGAGAACATCCGGGTGCGCTCGATCCTCGGGCGCTTCCTCGAGCACTCCCGGATCTTCGCCTTCGGCAACGGCGGCGAGCCCGAAGTGTGGTTCGGCAGCGCCGACATGATGCACCGTAACCTCGACCGCCGTATCGAGGCACTGGTCCGGGTCACCGACCCGGCCCACCGCGCGGCCCTCACCCGTCTCCTCGAGACCGGCATGTCCGACACCACGTCCTCCTGGTACCTCGGCCCGGACGGCACCTGGACCCGGCATGCGACGGACGGGGAAGGCCAGCCGCTGCGGAACGTACAGGAGATGCTCATAGACGCCCGGAGGCGCCGGCGTGCACAGCCCTGATATCTCCCGGCACGACGTGGAAGTCGTCCCGGCCGCCGCCCCCGCCCCCGTCACGGCGGGCGACGCGCTGGCCGGGTACCTCCATACGCAGGCGGGCGACTTCCTGCGCAGTCTGCGGATGCACACCGAGAGCGGCGCGGACACCGCGGGCGTGGCACAGGCCGCGGCCGCGCTGCGCCAGGCGTCCCGCCGGATCAGCGGGACGCTGCACACCTTCCGGCCGCTGCTCGACCCCTCCTGGGCGGACGATCTGCGCACCGAACTGGCCTGGCTGTCGGCGACGTTGGCCCAGGAGCACGCCTGCACCTCCAGGCTCGCGCGGCTGCTGGATGCGCTGTCGCGGCTGTCGGGGGCGAGCCCGCTGCCACCGGCCAGGGGGGAACTGCGCCCGCCCGGCGCCAATGCCGCCACCGCCGCCCCGGAAACCGCGGCCGCCGGCCGCCCCACGGGCAGCCTGACCGTGGGCGCCGCCCGGGCGGGCGCCCTGCTGGAGCGGCAGCTGACACTGGCCCGCACCCGCGCCCACTCCGCCGCGCTCCAGGCGCTCGGCTCCTCCCGCTTCCACGCGGTCGCCGACTCCGTCGCCGTGCTCGCCTCCGAGCTGCCGCTCGGCCCGATGGCCACCGCCCCGGCCGCCGAGGCCCTGGCGCCGCCCGCCGAGAAAGCCGAGCGGCGGCTCCTCGAAGCCGTGGCCGCCCTGCCGCTGGGCCGGGCCTCGCACCCGTACAACGCCGAGGCCCTGGTCCACGGCCTGGCCACCGCATCGGCCGAAGAGGCCCAGGACTCCCCCTGGCACCAGGTGCGGCTGCTGCTGCGGCTGCACCGCTACGCCCAGGAGGTGCTGTACCCGCAGGCGGACCCGGTGCTCTGCCACGCGGGCCTGGTCCTGGACCGCCACCGCGACGCAGCCGAGGCCGCCGCGGCCGCCGCCGCAGCGGCCCGTACGCCTCGCATCGCCCCGGCCACCGCGTACGCCCTGGGTGTGCTGCACGCCGACCAGCGGCACGAGGTGGAGGCCGCCCGGTTCGCCTTCCAGCAGGTGTGGCAGCGGGCGACGGAGCCGACACCCGTGACGGCCCCGTGAGAGACACACGGCAACCGATCAGTAAGGCCGCCCGTCAGGGACGGCTTCTACGAGGAGCAGCCGCATGAACAACGACTCGGTGATTCTTGCGGCCGGCTGCGTTCTGTGGCGTCGCTCGTCCTTCGGCGACGGGATCGAGATCGCCCTCGTCCATCGACCGAAATGGGATGACTGGTCCCACCCGAAGGGCAAGCTGAAGCGCGGCGAGGACGCCCGTGGGGGAGCGGTGCGCGAAGTGCTGGAGGAAACCGGCATGACGTGCGAGCTGGGACCCGAGCTGCCCACCGTCTGGTACCAGGTCGAGGGCCGCCCCAAGGAGGTCCGCTACTGGGCGGCCGAGGCGACCGGCGGATCGTTCGTGCCGAACCGGGAAGTGGATCGCATGGTGTGGCTGCCACCCGCCGGGGCACGCGCCCGCCTGACACAGGACCGGGACAGGCAGCTCGTCTCCGCGCTCCTCGACACCCTTCATGTGACCAAGGACGGGATCTGACCGACCAGTACGCCGGGCGCACCGTGTCCAGGCATGTCACGATATTCGTCATATCCCAAAGGCAGGTTCCAGCGCAGGCGGTCAGCGCGCTTCTCGTTGCCCGGCCGCCCTCCGCGCGTCACATTGCGAAAGATCGCCCAGACATGGACGCTCCCCTTGACGCACTTCACTCGGCGGAAGCCTGCCGGCCCCCTTTAACTCCCGGCACTCAGCTGCCCGACACGGTTCACCTTCCGTTCACCCTCCCCCGTCGGCGGCTTCACCTCTTCTGCCTAATTTCGGCCCTACACGGTGACCGGCGCAGCGTCGGTCCCCCCACCCCGACACACGCCGCCATAAAACGTGTCAGACACCAGTCAGCGTCCGGCGGCTCTTGGAAGGAACACCCGAAGTGAAGCTTCAGCGCAAGAACGGCCTTCGCGCCACCGCGCTCGGTGCCCTCGCCGTGACCGGCGCCCTGGTCCTCACGGCGTGTGGTTCGGACGACAACGCCGGCAGCACCGGCGGCAGTGGCGAGAAGACCAGCGCCGCATCGAACATCAAGTGCGACGGCTCGAAGGGCAAGCTCCTTGCCTCCGGCTCCAGCGCGCAGAAGAACGCCATGGACGTGTGGGTCAAGAACTACATGGCCGCGTGCACGGGCGTCGAGGTCAACTACAAGTCCTCCTCCTCCGGTGAGGGCATCGTCGCCTTCAACCAGGGCACCGTCGGCTTCGCCGGTTCCGACTCGGCGCTCAAGCCCGAAGAGGTCACCGACTCCAAGAAGATCTGCAAGGGCGGCCAGGGCATCAACCTGCCCATGGTCGGCGGCCCGATCGCCCTCGGCTACAACGTGCCGGGCGTGGACAAGCTGAACCTGGACGCCGCGACGGTGGCCAAGATCTTCAACAACAAGATCAAGAACTGGAACGACCCGGCGATCGCCGCGCTGAACCCGGGCGTCAAGCTCCCCGCAAAGTCGATCCAGGCCTTCCACCGTTCCGAGGACTCCGGCACCACGCAGAACCTCGGCAAGTACCTGAGCGCCACCGCCAAGGCCGACTGGCCCTACGAGCCCGAGAAGAAGTGGCCGGCCCCGGGTGGCCAGGCCGCGTCCGGCTCCGCCGGTGTCGCCGCGCAGGTCAAGCAGGCCGAGGGCGCGATCGGTTACTTCGAGCTCTCCTACGCGACCTCGCAGCAGATCCCGACCGTGAACATCGCCACCGGTGCTGCCGCCCCGGTCGAGGCCACCCCGGAGAACGCCTCCAAGGCCATCGCCGCCGCCAAGATCAAGGGCACCGGCAAGGACCTGGCGCTCGGTCTCGACTACACCACCAAGGCCGACGGTGCCTACCCGATCGTCCTGGTGACCTACGAGATCGTCTGCGACAACGGCAACAAGGCCGACACCCTGGGCACGGTCAAGTCCTTCCTGACCTACACCGCGAGCGACGAGGGCCAGAAGGTTCTCTCCGCCGCCGGTTACGCCCCGATCCCGGCCGAGATCAACGCGAAGGTCCGCGAGACCGTCACGGGCCTGAAGTAACGAAATAGGCCGGCGGGGGCGCGTGCGCCCCCGCCGGCCACCTCATCCGGTGCACCGCCGCCAGGGGAGTCTGCCGCTCCCCCACCACAGACCGGAAAGATCATGGCTTCCACAACACCCATAGACTCCCCTCCCCCGGCTCCGCCGATCACCAGGAAGAGCACGTCCACCGGCCGCGCAGGCGACAGGGTCTTTCTGGGCCTGTCCCGCGGGTCGGGCATCCTGCTTCTGGTGATCATGGCGTCGATCGCCGTGTTCCTGACCTACCGCGCCGCGCTTGCCATTTCGAAGGACGAGGCCAACTTCCTCACCTACTTCGACTGGAACCCGGCAGGCGACCCGCCGATGTTCGGCATCGCGGTCCTCCTCTTCGGCACCGTGATCAGCTCGATCATCGCGATGGTGATCGCCGTCCCGATCGCCGTCGGCATCGCGCTGTTCATCTCGCACTACGCGCCGCGCAGGCTTGCCGCCCCCATCGCCTACGTCGTCGATCTGCTGGCCGCCGTGCCGTCGATCATCTACGGCATCTGGGGCGCGCTCTTCCTTGTCCCGTACATGGAAGGCCTCAACCTCTGGCTGGACGAGTTCTTCGGCTGGACGTACATCTTCGAGAAGACCGAGGTCGGCGTCGCCCGCTCACTGTTCACCGTGGGCGTGCTGCTGGCGATCATGATCCTTCCGATCGTGACCAGCGTCAGCCGCGAAGTCTTCCTCCAGGTCCCGAAGATGAACGAAGAAGCCGCGCTCGCCCTGGGCGCCACCCGCTGGGAGGTCATCCGCATGTCGGTCCTGCCCTTCGGCCGCTCCGGCGTGATCTCCGCCTCGATGCTGGGCCTCGGCCGCGCGCTCGGCGAGACGATGGCCGTCGCCACGGTCCTCTCCCCGAACTTCCTGATCTCCTGGCATCTGCTCAACCCGGGCGGCGGAACGTTTGCCCAGAACATCGCCGCCAAGTTCGACGAGGCCAATGAGCTCGGGCGCGACGCCCTGATCGCCTCCGGTCTCGTCCTCTTCATCCTCACCCTGCTGGTCAACGGCGCGGCCCGTCTGATCATTGCTCGCCGCAAGGAGTACTCGGGGGCCAACGCATGAGCCAGACAGCCATACAGGACAGGCCGACCCCGTCGCCCGCTCCCCGCAAGGGCGGCCTCAGCGGCCGCTCCCTCCCCCGCTGGGCCCCGATCGGATTCGCGATCGTCTCCATCGGCCTCGGCGTCGGCCTCAGCCTCGCGGCCGGCTGGGAGAGCCGCGTTCAGTGGGGCCTCATCTCGGCCCTCTTCTTCCTGGTCATCTCGTACGTCGCGAGCACGATCGTCGAGAACAAGCGCCAGGCCAAGGACCGCCTGGCCACCAGCATCGTCTGGGTGTGCTTCATCCTCGCCGTGATCCCGCTGTTCTCGCTGATCTGGGTGACCGTCAGCCGCGGTGTGAAGGCGCTCAACGGTTACTTCCTCAGCCACTCGATGGCCGGTGTCCCCGGCTTCGAAGAGGGCGGCGGCGTCTATCACGCCATCATCGGCACCCTGGAGCAGGTCGGCCTCGCCACCATCATCTCCGTACCGATCGGCCTGCTGACCGCGATCTACCTGGTGGAGTACGGCAAGGGGGCGCTCGCCAAGGCCGTCACCTTCTTCGTCGACGTCATGACGGGCATCCCGTCGATCGTCGCGGGTCTGTTCATCCTGTCGATCATGCTGATTCTCGAGCTCCAGCCGTCCGGCTTCATGGGCTCTCTCGCGCTGTCGATTCTGATGATCCCGGTCGTGGTCCGCTCCACCGAGGAGATGCTCAAGCTCGTCCCGAACGAGCTGCGCGAGGCTTCGCTCGCCCTTGGTGTGCCGAAGTACCGAACGATCCTGAAGGTGGTTGTCCCGACCGCGCTCGGCGGTATCACCACCGGTGTGATGCTCGCGATCGCGCGTATCGCCGGTGAGACCGCGCCGATCATGCTGCTTGTCTTCGGCAGCCAGCTGATCAACTCCAACCCGTTCGAAGGCGCCCAGTCCTCGCTCCCCTTCTACATCTGGGAGCAGTACCGGGTCGGCAGCGCGGCGTCCTACGACCGCGCATGGGCCGGAGCCCTGGTCCTGATCGCCTTCGTCATGATCCTCAACCTGGTGGCCCGCGGCATCGCCCGCTGGAAGGCCCCGAAGACCGGCCGCTGACCGCGGCTTACGAAAGAAGCAGTGATTCAGATGGCCAAGCGAATCGACGTCAGCGGCCTCAGCGCCTTCTACGGCTCCCACAAGGCGATCGAGGACATCTCGATGACCGTGGAGCCCCGCTCCGTGACGGCCTTCATCGGCCCGTCCGGCTGCGGCAAGTCCACCTTCCTGCGCACCCTGAACCGGATGCACGAGGTCACCCCCGGCGGCCGCGTCGAGGGCAAGGTGCTGCTGGACGACGAGAACCTGTACGCCTCGAACGTCGACCCGGTCGCCGTGCGCCGCACGGTCGGCATGGTCTTCCAGCGCCCGAACCCGTTTCCGACGATGTCGATCTTCGACAATGTCGCGGCGGGGCTGAGGCTGAACCGCTCGTACAAGAAGACCCAGCTGGCGGACGTCGTCGAGAAGTCCCTCAAGGGCGCGAACCTCTGGAACGAGGTCAAGGACCGGCTGAACAAGCCCGGTTCCAGCCTCTCCGGCGGTCAGCAGCAGCGTCTGTGCATCGCCCGCGCGATCGCGGTCGAGCCGGACGTGCTGCTGATGGACGAGCCGTGCTCGGCGCTGGACCCGATCTCGACGCTGGCGATCGAGGACCTGATCGGCGAGCTGAAGGAGCGCTTCACGATCGTCATCGTGACGCACAACATGCAGCAGGCGGCGCGTGTCTCGGACCGTACGGCGTTCTTCAACCTGTCGGCGGTCGGGCAGCCTGGAAAGCTGATCGAGATAGACGAGACCGAGCGGATCTTCGCCAACCCGTCGGTCCAGGCCACCGAGGACTACATCTCGGGCCGCTTCGGATAGTCACCCCCGGTCCGTGGTGGCCGTGGGCGGGCGTTGACGGAAGTCACCCGGTTCGTGGATGCCGTGGGCCAGGGGACGTTGGCGGTTGCTCCGGGTGGTGGGTTTCGCGGGCGATAGCCAGGCGCCGGTGGGTTTCACGGGCGAAGCGCCCCACACCCCACGGCCCCCTAGACCGTCTCGCGGTGCTGCATGGCGGTGCCACCGCAAGGCGAAGGGCCCGCCCCTCTCTCCCAGAGGGGCGGGCCCACTTTTGTGTCCGCCATATCCGCGGGTCTAGCCGAAGATCAGGTAGACCAGGCCATAGCTCAGCGCAGCGACACACGCCGCAGCCGGCATCGTGATGAACCACCCCATGACGATGTTCTTCGCGACGCCCCACCGCACCGCGTTCACGCGCTTCGTCGCCCCGGCACCCATGATCGCCGAGGTGATCACATGAGTCGTCGAGATCGGCGCCTGGAACAGAAACGCCGAGCCGAACATGATCGACGCCCCCGTCGTCTCCGCCGCGAAACCCTGCGGCGGATCCAGCTCGATGATCTTGCGGCCGAGCGTCCGCATGATGCGCCAGCCGCCCGCGTACGTACCGAGCGAGAGCATCATCGCGCAGGCGATCTTGACCCAGAGGGGAATCGAGTCGCCCTGGTCCTCCACATCGGCGATGACCAGCGCCATCACCACGATGCCCATCGTCTTCTGCGCGTCCTGCAGACCGTGACCGAGCGCCATGCCCGCCGCCGAGACGGTCTGGGCTATCCGGAAACCGCGCTTGGCCTTGGACGGGTTGGACTTACGGAACATCCACATGATCGCGACCATCACCAGATAGCCGACGAGCAGACCGACGACCGGCGAGACGAACATCGGGATGACGATCTTGTCGAGCACGCCCGACCAGATCACCCCGGTCCCGCCCGCGAGCGCCGCGCCCACCATGCCGCCGAACAGCGCGTGGGAGGAGGACGACGGCAGACCGAAGTACCAGGTGACGAGGTTCCAAACGATCGCGCCGACCAGCGCCGCGAAGAGGATGCCCATCCCCTGCGAGCCCGTCGGCGTCTCGATGATCCCTTCGCTGACGGTGTTGGCGACGCCCTGACCGAGGAAGGCACCGGCGAGATTCATGACCGCGGCCATCACCAGAGCAGCGCGCGGTGTCAGCGCGCGCGTGGAGACCGAGGTCGCGATCGCGTTCGCCGAGTCGTGGAAGCCGTTGGTGTAGGTGAATCCGAGCGCGACACCAATGGTCACGATCAGCGCAAAGGTGTCCACGTGGTTCAGGACTCCTTGACCGCGATGGTCTCCACGGTGTTCGCGACATGCTCGAAGGCGTCGGCTGCTTCTTCGAGCACATCGACGATCTGCTTGAGCTTGAGCACCTCGATGGCGTCGTACTTACCGTTGAAGAGCGTCGCAAGGAGCTTGCGGTGGATCTGGTCGGCCTGGTTCTCCAGGCGGTTGACCTCGATCCAGTACTCGGTGAGGTTGTCCATGGTCCGCAGGTGCGGCATGGCCTCCGCGGTCAGGTCGGCCGCCCGTGCCAGCACCTCGATCTGCTGCTCGACACCCTTGGGGAGCTCCTCGACCTGGTAGAGCACGACCAGGTCGACGGCTTCCTCCATGAAGTCCATGATGTCGTCGAGCGACGAAGCGAGTTTGTAGATGTCCTCGCGGTCGAACGGCGTGATGAACGAGGAGTTCAGCTGGTGGAAGATGGCGTGGGTGGCGTCGTCACCAGCATGCTCCGCCGCCCGCATGCGTTCCGCGATCTCGGCCCGGGCGGAAGCATCCGCTCCGAGCAGTTCCATCAGGAGCTTGGAGCCCGTGACGATGTTGTCCGCGGATGCGGCAAACATGTCATAGAAGCTCGTCTCCCTGGGGGTCAGACGAAATCGCACGTGGGGTCCTCGGGATGCTCTGGATTCGGTCAGGCTGATGCTAGGCGCATCATCCGGCCACGGCTAACCGGCGTTCCTCAGTGTCGCCCATCGACCAGCGGGATCAGCACGGGCCCCCGCCCCCCATCCGGCGCGATTCGTTACCATATACCCGCGAGGGGTATGCAGCCCATGTTTTTCGGACAAGTACAGCGGGACAACGGGAGGACGCGATGACGACCACCGAGGCGGACGGCCCCCCGGTCACGGACCACGACCACGGAGTGCACGGCTACCACAAGCAGAAGGACGAACACCTCAAGCGCCTGCGCCGGATCGAGGGCCAGATCCGGGGACTGCAGCGGATGGTCGACGAGGATGTCTACTGCATCGACATACTCACCCAGGTCTCGGCGTCCACCAAGGCCTTGCAGTCCTTCGCGCTCCAACTGCTCGAGGAGCATCTGCGCCACTGCGTCGCGGACGCCGCGGTGAAGGGCGGCGACGAGATCGACGCGAAGGTCGAGGAGGCGACGAAGGCCATCGCCCGCCTGCTCCGTACCTGACCGGCCGGCGAGCGACCGACACGCATCGTGGCCGAAATGCACCGGAGGCAGGGCGCGGCGACGGCGTCCCGGCCGCGCCCCTGGTCAATGCCTCATTGCTGCCCGGTCGGAGCGGATCGCTCGGCCGCCACCTTCAGCACCTCGTCGATACGGTCCGGGCTGAGCCTGTCCTCGTCCGCGGCGGACGCCGCGATGATCAACTCGCCACACAGCTCGATCTCGGCGAGGGCCACGTGGTCCTGGACGGTCGCAGTACTGGGCGGAGCCACGCGCATTCACCTCTTCCTGCCGGTGTCGACTTCCTAGCGTAGGGAGTGATGCACGGACCGCGCATGGCACGTCCGGACCATTTAGCCGGACCATTTGGAGGGCCCTAAGCCCTGATCCTCCCGGCGTAAATGTCCCGTTCGTCCGGCAGACGCACGGACACCGGCGTCCCGAAGTCGTACAGCAGCGTGGTCGAGGTGACGGCGACCGTGCCGCCCCCGTTGGTGAAGGTGAAGCGGTGGCGCACCTTGCGCAGCCGGCCCTCGTCGTCGAGATACGCGTCGAAGGGCACTGTGTCCGTGGCGAACCCTTTGGCCGCCGCGGCCAGCGAGGCCCGCGCATGCGGTTCGGCGACCTGCGCGGCCCGGGCGATATCGGTGATGCCGCGGTAGTGGCGGACCGTCCGGCCAGCGAGCTTCTCCTCGCCGACGTACGTCACACCCCGCGCACTGCGCAGCAGTTCGGCTGCGGCGAGCGGATCGGTGGCCCCGCCCGTGACCAGGTTCCCGTCCTCCAGGGTGGTCGTGTCGACCCGTACCCACTTGTCGGCGGGCACGCCCGCCCCCCGGTTCTTCATATACAGAGCGCCCGGCGTCAGCAGTTCGGTGATCGGACGGTGTTGCTCCGCGCCCGCAGGGTCCTTGGGCAGGACGACCGTGAGCTGCCCCATCCGCCGCTGGAAGTCATAGCCCCCTTCGCCGCGGATGGTCACCCGGGTCCCGCCGGTGGCCATCTCCATGGACGTACGGGCCTTGGAGCTGCCGGCACCGACGAGCACATCCGCGGCCCTGAGCACCTCGTCGCTGTGCCCGCCGCCGCGCCCGTCATCGGCGACGGCGCCCCCGCCGCCGGAGCAGCCGCTGGTCGCCACGACCCCCAGTACGGCGGCCAGGGCAGCGAAAGTCCCGCCCCTGCGCCTGTGCTGCTGCACCACCATCGCCTGCCAACCCCCAATACCGGACCGCTGCTTCTACGAGACCCCGCCCGCCCCGCATAACGACGGCCTGGGCCCCTCGTCACGCGGGCGCCCGCGGCGGGCGCCAGCCACGTACCGTGAAGAGGTGCACCAGCAGGACGCCATCGAAGACCCCTCGGCCCACCACCACATCAGCACCGGTGAACGCGGCTCCTTCGCACTCGCCCGCTGCACCTGCGGCTGGACCGGCCCCGCCCGTCGTTCGAGAGAACGGGCGCGTACTGATGCCGCACTGCATGCCGAGTTCCGGACCTCGCCGGCCGGGACCGAGCAGTAGCGCCTGCCGGGGCAGGAAAATCACCAGCCCCGGAACCCCTCACACCGCACAGCCGTCTGGTCCTCCAGGAGGTTCCATGGACCGGCGCGCGCTGCTCACCACCGCTGTAGTTCTCACCGCTGCCGCCTGCACAGGCAAGGACGGCAACGGAGCGAACGCGGCAACCACCACCACATCGACCAAAAGCCCCAAAAGCCCCTCGCGGAGCGGAGCGGCGACGCCCACGTCGGCTGCCGCCGCACCCGACTGGAACGCGCTCGCGCGCGGGCTCGACGGGAAGCTCATACGCCCCGGGGACGCCGCGTACGCGAGCGCGCGGCAGCTCTACAACACCCGCTTCGACTCGCTGAAGCCCGCGGCCGTCGCGTATGTCGCGGGCGAGGACGATGTCAAGGAGTGCCTCGCCTACGCCAAGGCGCACCGCACTCCCGTCTCCATACGCAACGGCGGCCACTCCTATGCCGGTTGGTCCTCGGGCAACGGCCGGCTCGTCATCGACGTGTCCTCGCTGAACCGGGTCGCCTCGGACGGCACCATAGGCGCCGGCGCCAAGCTGATCGACGTGTACAGCGCCCTGGGCAAGAGCGGCCGCACGATCCCCGCGGGCTCCTGCCCCACCGTCGGGGTTTCCGGGCTCACCCTCGGCGGCGGGCACGGCGTCACCTCGCGTGCGTACGGTCTGACCTGCGACAGCCTCACCTCCGCCACCATCGTCACGGCCGACGGCAAGGTGCTGACCGCGAGTGCCACCCAGAACAAGGACCTCTTCTGGGCGCTCCGGGGCGCGGGCAACGGCAACTTCGGGGTCGTCACCCGACTCCGTTTCCGTACGCATCCCACGCCCCCGACCGTCACCGCCTATCTGACCTGGCCCTGGTCCAAGGCCGCGGCGGTGCTGGCCGCGTGGCAGAAGTGGGGTCCGGCGCAGCCCGACGAGATCTGGTCGTCCGCGCATCTGGCCGCCGGTCCCGGCGGCACGCCCACGCTCTCGGTCGCCGCCTTCTCCCTCGGCAGCGAGAGCGATCTGCGCAACGCGCTCGACCGCCTCGCCGACCGGGCGGGATCGCCCGCGCGCCATGTCTCGGTGCGCCGCCGCGGCTATCTCGACGCGATGCTCGGCTATGCGAACTGCTCGACGCTGAGCCGTGAGCAGTGCCATCTGCCCGGCACCACTCCGGGCCGCAGCAAGCAGGGGGCGTTGCAGCGCGAGACGTACGCCGCCGCCTCCGACTTCTTCGACCGCGAACTCTCCCCGGCCGGGCTGCGCGCGCTGATCTCGGCGACCGAGGCGTTCACCCGGATCTCGCCCTCCCAGGGCGGGGGCGGCGGCTCGATCGCGCTGACCGCGCTCGGTGGAGCGGTCAACCGGGTGGACCCGCTGGCGACGTCGTTCGTCCACCGGCGCTCCAGGGTGCTGGCCCAGTACATCGGCGCCTGGCGTGCCGGCACGGCGGGCTCCGCCCAGCAGGCCTGGCTGAAAAGCGCTCATGCCTCGATGCGCCGTTACGCGTCGGGGGCCGCCTACCAGAACTACATCGACCCGACGCTGACCGACTGGCGCCGGGCCTACTACGGTCCCGCGGCCGACCGGCTCACGCGGCTGAAGAAGCAGTACGACCCGGACCGGGTCTTCACCTTCCCGCAGGCCCTGTAGTTCAGGCGGCGACGCAGGCGAGGCAGGTCAGCAGGTCGGGCGGCTCAGGCGGGCTCAGGCCGCGAGGCCGTTCTCGCCGACGTCCGGACCCCCGGTCCTGGGCTCCGGGATGCCGAGCGTCTCGGGCCGCCCGGCCCGGGACGCCATCATGCGCTTCGACCGTACGAGTCGGCCGATCCGCTCCGACGTGGCGACCGCCGACACCACCGGCGTCAGCAGCGCGAGCGCGAGCGGCGCGAGCAGCAGCGCCACCGCCGTGCCGAGCGCGAATCCGCCGACGACGTCGGTCGGATAGTGCACGCCGAGGTAGACCCGGCAGAAGCCCTCGGCGAGCGCGAGACCGATCGCGGCAAGACCGAACCTGCGGTGCGCGACGAACAGCCCGGCCGCGATCGCCATCGCCAACGTGGCGTGGTCGCTGACGAAGGAGTAGTCGCTCTTCCCGGACACCAGGACCTCGATGCCCTGGTGGTCGCGGAAGGGCCGCGGTCTCTCGACGAACCCGCGGATGGGGATGTTGATCAGCAGCGCGATACCGGCGGCGAGCGGCGCCCAGATCAGCGCGGCGACCCCGCCGACCGAGTCCTCCGTGGTGCCGCGCCGGCGCACGCTCCACCAGCACCACAGGACGAGAAGGACCAGCGCGAGCATGATTCCGTACTCGCCGACGAACACCATGGTGCGCTCGAGCCACGACGGGGCGTCCTTGGACAGGCCGTTGATGTCGTAGAGCAGGCTGAGGTCGGGGTCAGACCCGCCCCTTGACTGCGTCAGGGGGAGCCCCAATGCGAGTCCAGCCATCTGCTGCGGCCCCTTGCCTTGTGCCTGGTGTGACGCACCTTCCGTGCGCCGCCTCTACCAACCCCCGTGATCAGTGCGGTGTCTGCTGCATGGTCAGTGCGGCTGTCTCCGTCCAGGGAACGGCCCGCTCCTCAGGTACGTTCCACTCTCCACCGAACGATCACCATGACGTTATCGAAGAGTGACACGTCGTCGCAGTTCAGGGCTTTGGCGTAGCAGAGAGTTCCGGCCACGTCCGATGCCTCGTCAGCCTTCCGGGAGGGCCGTCGGCAGCGCTTTCGCGCCATCCTTGGTGACCCTCGTCGCACCGAAGTAGTCCGGGGTGTCGATCTTGTCGAAGCGGATCACGGCTCCGGTGTACGGAGCGTTGATCATGTACCCGCCACCCACATAGAGCCCGACGTGCCGGATCGCCCGCGAGTTGGTGAGGTCGTCGGAGAAGAAGACGAGATCGCCGGGCAGCAGCTCGTCGCGCGACGGATGCGGTCCCGCGTTGTACTGATCGTTCGCGACGCGCGGCAGCTCGATGTCCACGGTCCGGTACGCGGCCTGCGTCAGCCCTGAGCAGTCGAAACGTCCGCCCTGCTCAGGTGTGCCGTTGCCGCCCCACAGATACTTCGTGCCGAGCTTCTGCTGAGCGAAGTAGATCGCCCCGGCAGCCTGCCGCGACGGCTCGACACGTCCGACGGGCCGGGCGAAGCTCTTCTCCAGGGTGCGGATGACCTTCACATAGTTCTGCGTCTCGCGGTAGGGCGGGACACCGCCGTACTTGATGACGGCATACGCGCCCGCGTTGTACGCGGCCAGCATGTTGTCGGTCTGGTCACCGGGCGCCTTTTTGACATATCCGGCCAGTTCGCAGTCGTACGAGGCAGCAGACGGAATCGCGTCGGCCGGATCCCATACGTCGCGGTCCCCGTCCTTGTCCCCGTCGACACCGTGCGCCGCCCAGGTGCCCGGGATGAACTGCGCGATGCCCTGGGCAGCGGCCGGGCTCTGCGCCTTCGGGTTCCAGCCGCTCTCCTGGTAGAGCTGGGCGGCGAGCAGAGCGGGGTTGATGGCGGGGCAGAGGTTGCCCCACTTCTGCACGAGCGGCTGATAGAGCGCGGGCACGGCCCCCTTGGCCAGCCCCACCGCCCGCCCGCCGCCGATGCCGCCCATGAGCCCGGCGGCGGCGGAATAGGTCCCGACGACGAGCAGCGCGACAAAGCTCAGGCACAGCCCGATCCCGATCCCACTGGCCACCCAGACTTTCCGCACGCCCTCAACCCTCCCCCATCCGCACCGTGTTACTGCCCCTATTTCGCCCGCGCGCCTACGGTTTGCGCCCCACGCCGCCGAACATGGCCACCTCGCCGGGCTCTTCGCCACCGGTGGTCTCCGGCCGCCAGCGCGAACACGACACCAGACCGGGCTCCAGCATGTCGAGCCCGTCGAAGTACCGGGCGAGCTGCCGCGGAGTGCGCTGGGTGAGCCTGGGCTTACCGTGCTCGTTCCAGAACGCGACGGCGGCGTCCACATCGGGCATCGCCGGGCTGGTGATGGTGTGTGAGAGGACGAGATGACTGCCGGCGGGCAGCGCGTCCATGAGACGGCGGACGATGCCGTACGACTCCTCGTCGTCCTCGATGAAGATCACCACGCCGAGGAGCAGCAGCGCGACGGGCTGCGAGAGGTCGAGTGTCCCGGCGGCGCGCTCGATGATCGTGCCGACGTCGCGCAGATCGGCGTCGAGGTAGTCGGTGCGGCCCTCGGGCGTACTGGTGAGCAGGGCGCGGGCGTGCGCGAGGACGAGCGGGTCGTTGTCCACGTACACGATCCGCGCCGCCGGATCGACGCGCTGAGCCACCTCGTGGGTGTTGTCGGCGCTGGGCAGCCCGGTCCCGATGTCGAGGAACTGCCGGATCCCCACCTCCGCGGCCAGATGACGCACGGCCCGCCCGAGAAACAGCCGGTCCGCGAGGGCGTAGTCACCGATGCCGGGATGAAGCCTGCGGATCTGGTCACCGGCCTCGCGGTCGACCTCGTAGTGGTCCTTGCCGCCGGTCCAGTAGTTCCAGATGCGGGCGGTGTGCGGGCGGGTGGTGTCGATCCCGGCGAGTAAGTGCGCGTTGTCGGTCACAGGGTCCAAGATATCCAACTTGCCGTGGACCGGCTTGTGTTGGGGCCGCCGGTTTCGCCATCCGGCGGGGCGGACCGCTCGCAGGCTTACGGGTCCGGTATTCGGCGGACCTGAACTCAGTCCGGCCGACCGGCATCCCCGTACACAGGAAGGCGGTCGGTGGCCAGGCGGAGCGTGAGCGGGTCGGGGACGGGAATCTCCTCGCCGTATTTGCCGCGCTGGGTGTCCTGGTAGCTGCCGCTGCGGGGCTGGGTGTGCAGCGCCCAGGTGCCGTGGCGGGGGTCGATGACCAGGAGGACCTTCACGCCGGCGACGGCATACCAGTCGTTTTTCTGACTGATGTCCCTGGCCTTCTCCGACTTGGAGATGACCTCGACGGCGAGAGCGACGTCCTGGGGGTCCGCGAGCCAGTCGTCGTCGTCATCCCAGTCACTGGGCAGGACGACGAGGTCGGGCGTCACATAGTCGTCCGGATCACCCGGCATGGAGATCGACGACACTTCGTACGCACCGAGGCTCTCCGGCACGGCCGCGTCGATCTGCAGCCGAAGCCGACGGACCACGCCCGCGTGCTTGCCACGCGGAGTCGGGGACATCACGAGACTTCCTCCCACGATCTGCACACGCAGACCCGTCGCTGATTCGATCTTCTCGGCGACTTCGCGCAGATTCCCCGGCCGTGGGCGCAGCGGCGGCACGGACATGGTTGGCGGCCTCCATCCCTGCGGGTCGGGCTCCTCGGCTGCGCGAGCGGGAGCAGCGGGAGGGCCTGTGACCCGCTCAGCGACGTCTCCACCGTACTGCCATGCGTATTCGCGGGCCTCGGACATCACGGGTCTCCTCTGCCGGTCGCGTCGGATTCACTACGCACAGTCACAATAGGTCGCCCCACTGACAATCCGCTCCCCGCACGCATTCCACCCACAGAAGCTTGCCGCCCTGCGGGAGCGGACAGGCACCCCAGCTGTCCGCGCACAGCTCCACGAGGTGCAGCCCCCGCCCGCACTCGGCTTCCGCGACGGGCGGGCTGAGCGCGCCTTTGAAGGGCGGCGGGATCTCCGGATTGGCGTCCCAGACGCCGAGCCGGAGCCGGTGTGGCTCGGGCGCGCGGAGGCGGAGGCCGCAGGGCCCCTGGGCGTACCGGTGGGCGTTGGTGACGAGTTCGCTCGCCAACAGCTCGGCGGTCTCGGTGAGTTCGGCCATGCAGTGGGCGCGAAGAACGGCCCGGAGGGTGGAGCGGGCGATACCGGGGGCGCGGGGATCGTGGGGGAGTTGGAGGGTGTAGGCCCAGGGCGGGGATACGGTGGCCATGGAAGTCTCCTTCGCGGAGCGGACGTTGGGGTGCGTGCCTGGTGGCCCTGCCGCTCCGTCGAGCGGTGCACTTCCAGGCGATTTGCGTGGAGCTCAGACTAGGCAGTGCGCAAGTTACATTTGCACTGCACTCGCGAAATTCCATGCATAATCGCCCGTGTGAGTGACGGTCCGAACTGAGCTCCATCAAGGAGGAGTTGCATGGCGGGCAGGTCCGCCCCCACGGCTCGGCGCATGCGTATCGCCGCCGAGCTGCGCAAACTGCGCGAGCGCTCCGGGCTTACGGCCACAGAAGCCGCTCGCCTGCTGGGAACCAGCCAGGGGCAGCTGAGCAACGTTGAAACCGCGAGGTTCGGCGTGAGCGGCGACCGGATCCGCGCCATGGCACAGAACTACTCCTGCTCGGACCACGCTTTCGTCGAAGCCCTGGTGCGCATGTCCGAGGACCGGAAGCGCGGCTGGTGGGAGGAGTACCGGGAGATCCTGCCCACAGGGCTGATCGACCTCGCCGAACTGGAGCACCACGCAAGAGCCTTGCGCGGGGCGATCACCGCTCACATCCCGGGACTGCTCCAGACCGGCGACCACGCGCGCGAGATCTTCCGCCAGGACGTGCCTGCGATGTCCCCGCCGGAGATCGAACACCGCGTCTCGTTCCGGATCAAACGCCAGGCAGTCCTGTACGGAGATGCTCCGCGTCGGTACCAGGCACTGGTCCACGAGGCCGCGCTGCGCATCGAGGTCGGTGGAGCGTCCGTCGCCCGCCAACAGCTGCGACACCTGCTCGACATGAGCGAGCACGATCACGTCACCTTTCAGGTGATCCCGTTCAAGGCGGGCGCCATTCCGGGCTCGGGCCAGTCCGTCTACTACGCCTACGGCCCAGTGCCGCCACTGGACACGGTCCATCTCGACCAGTCGCACGGCCTGGCCTTCCTCGATACCGAGGCCCAGCTCGACAAGTACCGGCTTCTCTTCGACAAGATCGAGGCCGTTGCGCTTTCGCCGATGGACAGCCGGGACCTCGTCCACAGCATCAGCCGGAACCTGTGAAGGGAACAGCCATGGCTGCCTACGACTGGCAGAAGTCCTCGTACTGCGCCCAGGGCGACTCGTGCCTGCACGTCGCCGCAGATGGCGACCGTACGGTGAAACTCACGGAGAGCGGCGACCCCGGCGGGGCGATACTCAGTACCACCCCCGCCGCCTTCGCGGCGCTGACCCGCGCCCTCAAGGGGAACCGTGACTGACGTCCCCACCGATCTCGACTGGACCCGCGCCGCCCCCGAGGGCGCCAAGGGCCCCGGCCCCTGGATCGAAGTCGCCTTCGGGCCCGGCGACCTGGTCCACCTCCGCGAGACCAGCGATCCCGGGAACGTCGTCACAACGACCAGGAAGAAGTGGGACGCCTTCGTACTCGGCGTCCGAGCGGGCGAGTTCGACCACTTCGCGGAGCTGGACGGGCAGGACGCCGCAACCCCCTGAGTGCGCCCCCTTGTGCTCGGCCACGACCCACCGCCCCAAAGGTGCAACAACGACAGTCATTGCCCGGAGTCACCCCCCATGATACACAGAGTGACCATACGCACTCCCTCGCTTCGAACCGGTCCGTCCCCGAGACAGGTCAAGACGGCAGGATCGGTCATCCGTTCGGAGATCGGGTGAAGAGACCGGCCAAGTCGGCTTACGCGGGCGATTTCATCAGCGAAGATAGAACGACGGCCCGTGCCGAGGGGCAAGGGCAATGAACAACCCAACAGGGGCGGTGAGTTACATGATCCTGGCAGCCGAAAAGGGCGACATCACCACCATCATCGGCGGAATCGCCCCGAACTGGGGGCCTTTCGGGAGCCTGGGGAACGAAGCTCGAGTGATGATCGAGGTCGTGATGGCCGTTGCCATCCTTCTCTGCCTCGGCATCGCGATCTGGGGCGCGGCCAAACAGCGCATCGGAGCGACGGCGCTGCGCGACACCTTCAGCGCGGAGCAGGGCAAGGGGCTGATCGTCGCCGGACTGACCGGCGTCTTCATCATCGGGTCACTGGGGACCTTGTTCACCATCGTGTACGGGATGGCTGTCTAGCCGCCCGCCGTCCTCTCCGGGCGTGCCCGGGCCCACCCTTTGAGGTTGCGTCTCCCTGATGTCGAGTCACCACACCACGCCCAAGCGGGAAGCAGCACGACTACCGTCGTACTACGTGTCGGACCACGCGTCGTACCGCCCGTCGTACTTCGCGGAACTGCAAACGGTTGAGGGGGCGTACGCCAGATGAGCCTCGGCGACGAGCACGGCCACGGCGGCGAGCCGGGAGGCCGCCCGGACGAGAGCTTCGGCGGATCGGGCCAGACCCGCACCAGACTCCCCGGCGGCGGCGACGCGGACGTCTACGGCGGCGCGCGCAGGCCTGTGCGGAACTCACGCTCGCTGATCACGGTCGTGGGTGTGGTGGTGCTGCTGATCGCGGCGATCGCGTTCGCCAACCAGGGCGGAGGCGACGACACCACGTCGGGCGGCGGCACGGAGGCGGCGGCGGGGGCGGAGCCGACGGCGGCGACGGGGGTCAAGCCGGTGAAGGGGAAGGCTGGGGGGGTTCCGTCGGGGTACGCGAAGGATGAGCAGGGGGCGCAGAGCGCGGCGGCGAATTACGCGGTCGCGCTTGTCTCGGCCGACATCCTCAAGCCGACACAGCGACACGAGATCGTGAGCCAGCTCTTCGTGGCCGGCAAGGTCGGTGAGCTGCAAGCCAAACTCGACCAGGCGTACAACCAGGCGTTCCTTTCCAAGCTCGGCCTCGACGCGAACGGAAACGCCGCCAAAGGGCTGACGTATGTGTCACGCACTGCGCCGGTCGGCACCAAAATCACGGCCTACGCGGACACGTCCGCGACCGTGGAGGTCTGGTGCACCGGTGTGTTCGGCACAGCCGGAATCAGCTCCACCAACCCGGTGACCAATGACTGGTTCACCATGACGCTCAAGCTCCAGTGGGCAGACGAGAGCTGGAAGGTCGAGAGCTTCTCCCAGAAGGACGGCCCTGCACCGGTGAACGCCGACCGGACGGCCTCCAGCGCCGACGAGATCGCCAAGGCAGTCGAGCAGTACGGAGGGTTCACGTATGCCCGATAGCCCGCGCCGCGCGCTCAAACTCACGGCCGCCTTCGGGGCCGTCCAGACGGCAGCGGTGCTGTTGTCATCGCGCGCTTTCGCCGCACCGACGCCCACGCCGACGCCGTCCAACAAGGACAAGTGCGACCTCATCGTGGGCCCCGCGCGGGACTACTGCGACAACGGCGAACCCGGCGGAGCCCGACGCTCCGGCCCCGCAGACCCCGCCGACGCCCTCGACCCCCTCGCCTCCCTCGCCCGCGGCTGCGCCGACGCCGCCGTCTGGACCGTCGACACCCTCTCCAAGGCCGTGAAGTCCACCGCCAGCGTCGACTTCACCAATACCGCCTTCCTCTCCCAGTACGCCATCGTCTTCGCCGCGGCCACGATCCTCACCCTCGTCCTGTGGCTCCTCGCCGTCGCCAAGCGCGCCATCCGCGGCGTCCCCCTCACCACCGCCATCTCCGAAGCCATCGGCTTCCTCTGGCTCACCGTCCTCGCCTCCGCCTTCACCCCGCTGATCCTCTACACCCTCGTCTCCGCCACCGACGGCGTCACCGAGGTCATCGCCGGCGGTACCAGCGGTCAGACAGACATGTTCTTCGGGAACTTCTCCGCCGCCCTGAAGAAGGGCACCGACATCGGCGGCGGGCCGATCATGCTGATCGTCGTCTCGCTGGTCACGATCCTCGCCGCGGGTGTTCTCTACCTCGAGCTGTTCATCCGAGCCGTCCTGCTCTACATCGGCGCGCTCCTCGGAGTCGTCGTCTACGCGGGGCTCGTCGACAAGAACATGTGGGGCCACGTCCGCCGCTGGGCCGGGATCATGATCGCGATCATTCTGGTCAAGCCCGTCATCGCGATCGTCCTCGGTCTCGCGGGCGCGCTCTCCGCCGACAAGGGCCCCGATTCCTTCTCGGCCGTCGTCTCCGGGCTGGCGATCATCCTGCTCGCCATCTTCGCCTCGGCGATGATCTACCGCTTCGTGCCCGGCTTCGGCGACGAGATCGTCGCCTCCCGAAACAACCGCTTCCAGAGCGGCGCCGAGAACGCCGCGGCCGCCGTCATCAGTTCCCCCGCCGCCCTTGTCTCCCAGGGCATCAAGACCCACAGCAGCCGCGGCAACCAGGGCGGCGGAGGCGGAGGCGGCAACAGCGCCCCGCGCCCCGCCAACCCCATCAGCGGCGGCGTGGCCGCCCACAGCAGCAGGCCCTCCTCAGGAGGAGGCGGCGGCGGATCTGTCCCCTCCGCCGCGCCCCCGCCCCGTAGCAGCAGTCCCAGCACCAGCACCCCGCACAGCAACCGCAAGAGCACAGGAGGTGGAGGGCGTTGACGACCCAGTCCCAACCGATCACGCCCCGCCGTACGTATCTGATCGGCCGCGCCCGGCCGAACGCGATCGTCGGCAAGAACCGCGAGACCGGCGAGATCGCCCTGATCATCGCCGGCGCGTTCCTCGGCATGATGAGCGGGCTGCTGGTCCCCGTCCTGTCCCTGCGGATCGTGCTCTTGATGGGCTTCCCGCTCCTCGCTCTCGCCGCCGTGTACGTGCCGTACAAGCACCGCACCTTCTACAAGTGGTACGAGATCAACCGCAGCTACAAGCGCACCCTGCGCCGGGGCACCCTCTACCGTTCCTCCGCCGCCGAGGCGGGCATCCGCCTCGACGGCCGTGAGATCGAGATCGGCCCGCCCCCCGGCATCGGCCGGATCAACTGGCTCGCCGCCCCCTTCGGCCCCGACGAGATCGCCGTGCTGCTGCACGCCGACCGCCGCACCGTCACCGCCGCCATCGAGATCGAGGGCCCGGGCGTCGGACTGCGCGACAGCGAGGACCAGGAGGCCCTGGTCGACCGTTTCGGCACGCTGCTCAAGCATGTGGCCAACGGCGACGGCTTCGTGACCCGCCTTCAGATGCTCGCCCGCACGCTGCCCGCCGACCCCGACGCGCACGCCAAGGACGTCGCCCAGCGCGGCGACCAGCAGTCGCCCGGCTGGCTGCGTGATTCGTACGACCAGCTCCAGTCCATGGTGTCGACGTCGAGCGAGCAGCACCGCGCGTATCTCGTCGCCTGCATGCACTACTCCCGCGAACTGGCCGCCGAGGCCCATGCCATGGCCCGCGCCGCCCGGCACTCCACCGCTTCGGGGGCGCGCAAGCTGGACAAGGACGCCGGTCTCGCCGTCGTCATGGCCCGCGAGCTCACCGACATCTGCGCCCGCCTCGCGGAGGCCGACATCCGGGTCCGCCAGCCGCTCGGCCAGGGCCGGCTCGCCTCGCTGGTCCACTCGATGTACGACCCGGACCACCCCATCGACCACATCCAGGCGATGACGAAGCGGAACGCCTGGCCCGCCGAGCTCGACGCCATGCAGCCCACCTACCTCCAGGCGAAGACCCGCGAGTCATCCACCCGCGCGCCCTGGTGCCACTCCACCGCCTGGGTGAAGGAGTGGCCGATGACTCCGGTCGGCGTGAACTTCCTGGCCCCGCTGCTCGTTCACACCCCCGACGTGATCCGTACGGTCGCGGTCTGCATGGACCTGGAGCCCACCGAGGTGGCCATCGAGCGGATGCTCACCGAGAAGACGAACGACGAGGCGGACGCGAGCCGCGCCGCCAAGATGAACCGGACCGTCGACCCGCGCGACATCGCCGCGCACGGTCGGCTCGACCAGAGGGGTGAAGATCTCGCCAGCGGTGCGGCAGGTGTCAATCTTGTCGGGTACATCACAGTGTCTTCGCGGTCGCCGGAGGCGCTGGCACGCGACAAGCGGACGATCAGAGCCTCGGCCGGCAAGTCGTATCTGAAGCTGGAATGGTGCGACCGCGAGCACCACCGTGCCTTTGTGAACACCTTGCCGTTCGCGACCGGCATCCGACGCTGAACGAGAGGGCAGTCCGCCATGCGAGATCCGCTGTCCGTCTTCACGGATGCCTTCACCTCCTTCCTTTTCGGGAAGGTGGAGTCGACCCGGCTGCCGGTGCGTACGTCGACGGGCCAGGCTCAGGCCGTGTACCTGCCCACCGCGGCTCCGGGCCTCGGCGACTCGGGCGTGATCATCGGCCGTGAGGTGTACAGCGGAAAGGGCTATATCTACGACCCCTTCCAGCTGTACGGCCAGCAGCTGCCGGCCCCCCACTGGCTGGTCCTCGGCGAGTCCGGAAACGGCAAGTCGGCGCTCGAGAAGACGTACGTCCTGCGGCAGTTGCGCTTCCGCGACCGTCAGGTGGTCGTGCTGGACGCGCAGGGCGAGGACGGAGTGGGCGAGTGGAATCTCATCGCCCAGGAGCTGGGGATAACTCCCATCCGGCTCGACCCGATGACGGCGCTGGACGGCGGCATCCGCCTCAACCCGCTGGACCCGGCGATCACGACGACCGGCCAGCTGGCGCTCCTGAGGACGATCATCGAGGTCGCGATGGGGCACGGCCTGGACGAGCGCTCCGGCTTCGCGCTGAAGGTGGCGCACGCGTACGTCAACGAGACGATCGTCGAACGTCAGCCTGTGCTGACCGACATCGTGGACCAGCTGCGGCACCCGGAGCCGGAGTCGGCGGAGGCGATGAACGTCGACATAGACGACGTACGGGCCTGGGGCCTGGATGTCGCGCTCGTACTGGACCGGCTGGTCGACGGTGACCTGCGGGGCATGTTCGACGGCCCGACGACGGTCGGCATCGACCTGGACGCGCCGCTGATCGTCTTCGACCTCTCCCACATCGACCGGAACTCCATCGCGATGCCGATCCTGATGGCGATCGTGGGGGTGTGGCTCGAACACACCTGGATCCGTCCGGACCGGAAGAAGCGGATCTTCCTGGTCGAGGAGGCCTGGCACATCATCAACTCGCCGTTCGTGGCCCAGCTCTTCCAGCGGCTGCTGAAGTTCGGCCGCCGCCTGGGTCTCTCGTTCGTGGCGGTCGTCCACCACCTCTCGGACGTGGTGGACGGCGCGGCCGCGAGGGAAGCGGCGGCCATCCTCAAGATGGCGTCCACAAGGACGATCTACGCCCAGAAAGCGGACGAGGCGAGAGCGACGGGCCGCGTCCTGGGGCTTCCCCGCTGGGCCGTGGAAATCATCCCGACCTTGACCCCGGGTATCGCGGTCTGGGACGTCAACGGCAATGTCCAGGTGGTCAAACACCTGGTGACGGAGGCGGAGCGACCACTCGTCTTCACCGACCGGGCGATGACGGAGTCGTCGGGGCCCGCATTGCCCGAGGACGTGGCGGCCGCGGAATGGGAGGCGGAGCAGCGCGCGGCCCTGATCGAGCGGCAGCAGCAGCTGGACGAGTCCTCCGAGTCGACGGTGGCATGACATGCGCGACCGTCGGTACCGGCACGAAGAGGAACGAGGCATCCCGGACGGCCTGTTGGTCGGCCTGCTCGCCTTCCTGCTCGGCCTGACACTGCTGGTCTGGACGGCCACCGGCCTGGCCGGTGTCCTGTCCCACGGCGCGTGGCCTACGGGCGTCACCTTCGCCAACACGCCACTCGCGATGCGCACGCTGGCGTCCAAGCCGCACGACCTCGCTGCGGCGTGGCCGGAGACCCCGTCGGCGGAGCTCTCCGGCTACGGGCTGTTCTGGGGCCTGGCCATCGGCGAGCTGATGATCCTGGTGGTCCTCACGATCTTCGCCCTGGGCACGCTGGCCCGCTGGCGCGCGGTCCGCCGGTCGAGAGCGGCGGGCAGCGAACGTACGAGAGACGCGTACGGGGGCCACGTCCAACAGCCCGACCCCCGGGCGGAGTCGAGACACGGCGAGCGCGGACGCGGCGGGGCGGGGTGGGAACAGGACACGGGCAGCAGCGGCGCGTACACGACCCCGGTCCCCGGCCGGCCCGCGGCGAGGGACGCGTATGCGGGGAAGGTCCAGGAGCCCGGCGCCCCCACCGCGGCCGGCGGCGCAGCCGCGAGTCCGTACACAGGCAATACCCAACAGCTCGGCGGGCACGCCCAGTCGAGCGTCCGCGGAGCAGGCGCGGAGGCGTACGCGGGCAACGCCCAGGAGCCCGGCCCAGGGGCACCCGGCGACACCGGGCGGCCCGCCGGTCAGGGTGTCGGCGCAGCCGCGACCTCGCCCCAGGGGGCCGCAGGTCCCGACCGGGCAGGCGGGCAGGACCCCCACGGCACCAGGGCCGTCGCAGAAGCCAGCGTCCCCGCCCCCCGCCCCGCCCGGCTCCTCTACGGCGACCCCGCGACCCGCCGCCCCTCAACCGTCCAGGCCGTCTTCGACGCCCAAGGCCCCGCCCTCGTCGTCACCTCCGACCCCACCGTCTGGGCCGAGACGAAGGACGCCCGGGCCAAGCTCGGCCCCGTCCTCGTCTACGACCCCGGGCACCTGTGCGACACCCCGGCCCGCCTCCACTGGTCCCCCACCGCGCACTGCGAGGACCCCGCCACGGCGCAGGAACGCGCGACCGCCCTCCTCGCCCCGGTACGTCCCCGCGCCCTCCTCGACGCCGCCATGGCCGACACTGCCGAAACGCTCCTGCGCTGCTGGCTCCACGCCGCGGCCGTGGACGGACGCCCGTTCAAGCAGCTCCACCGCTGGGCCCAGGGCGGCAGCGCCCATGACGCCGTACGCATCCTCCGTACGCACCCCAAGGCCACCTCCGGTCTCGCAGGCCTCCTGGAGTCCGCGCTCACCGCCCACCCCGAACGCCGGGAAATCGCCCAGCAGTTGGTCGTACGCGCCCTTTCGTCCCTCTCCTCGATCCACATCCGTGAGGCGTGCACCCCGAATCGAACCGATTCGCTCACCTTGGAATCATTCGTAAACGAAGGGGGCACCCTTTATCTGGTGGGTGAGTCCATCGAGGACCCCAGAACCCACCCCGGCGCGATGCCACTGCTCACCGCACTGGCTTCAGACGTGGTCGAGCACGGCCGCCGCATGGCCGCACGGTCATCCGACGGTCGGCTCGACCCACCAATGACGCTCGTCCTCGACGACGTCGCAGCGGTGGCTCCGCTTCCCCGGCTGCCGGAGCTGCTGGCAACCGGTCAGGACCAGGGACTTCCGACCCTGGTCCTGCTCCGCTCCGCCGAACAGGCCCGCGCCCGCTGGCCGGAGCCGCTCCCGCAGTAGCGGCCGTCCGCGGCCTCTACCGCAGGATCTCCAGCTCAAGCTCTCGTGCCGTGTCATCGCCCGGCACGGGTACGGAGTCCCCACTCGCCACAAACCCGAACCGCCGGTAGAACGCCGCGGCTCGCTCATTGCGCTCGTGCACGTACAGCCGGACGCGCTTCACCGGCGGCCCGGCAAGTTCCCACGACCAGTCCAGAGCCGCCCGGAACAGCGCATCCGCAACCCCCGCCCCCCGCGCCTCGGGCCGTACGAACACACCGACCAGATGCGTCTGGTCGGTCTTCGCGGCCTCCCCGAACCGCACCTCGCCGGCGGGCCGTTCGACGAGCGCGGTGAGCGTCCCGTCCCACCGCCCGTCCGGCGCCTCGGCGATGAACTGCTGGGCCGCGACCCCTTCCGCAGCGGTCGCCGTTCGGTCCTGCCAGAACCCGTCGGGCCGCTCGACGGCGTGCTCGTACGTCTCCAGAAAGGCGATGGGCGCGGCGGGGTCCTGCAGGGCAGAGAGCCGCAGATCCCGGGCCTTGGCCCACTCCTCGGCGCGTACGGGTCGAATCACATAGTCCATCCCCCGATACTGACGGCGCCGCCTGCCGCTGAGCAACGCGGTTTCGCCGCGAGAGACAGAGGGACAATCGGGCCCTGAACGCAGAAAAGCCCCGCACCAGAAGGTGCGGGGCTTTCCCACAAAAGTTGTTCGGCGGCGTCCTACTCTCCCACAGGGTCCCCCCTGCAGTACCATCGGCGCTGAAAGGCTTAGCTTCCGGGTTCGGAATGTAACCGGGCGTTTCCCTAACGCAATGACCACCGAAACACTGTGAAGATATCGATTCCGGAATCCGCCCCGTGGCCGTGGGGGGACTCGACAGTTCGTTACTTCAGAACTGACACAGTGGACGCGAGCAACTGAGGACAAGCCCTCGGCCTATTAGTACCAGTCAGCTCCACCCCTTGCGGGGCTTCCACATCTGGCCTATCAACCCAGTCGTCTACTGGGAGCCTTAACCCCTCGAAGGGGGTGGGAGTCCTCATCTCGAAGCAGGCTTCCCGCTTAGATGCTTTCAGCGGTTATCCTTTCCGAACGTAGCCAACCAGCCATGCCCTTGGCAGGACAACTGGCACACCAGAGGTTCGTCCGTCCCGGTCCTCTCGTACTAGGGACAGCCCTTCTCAAGACTCCTACGCGCACAGCGGATAGGGACCGAACTGTCTCACGACGTTCTAAACCCAGCTCGCGTACCGCTTTAATGGGCGAACAGCCCAACCCTTGGGACCGACTCCAGCCCCAGGATGCGACGAGCCGACATCGAGGTGCCAAACCATCCCGTCGATATGGACTCTTGGGGAAGATCAGCCTGTTATCCCCGGGGTACCTTTTATCCGTTGAGCGACGGCGCTTCCACAAGCCACCGCCGGATCACTAGTCCCGACTTTCGTCCCTGCTCGACCCGTCGGTCTCACAGTCAAGCTCCCTTGTGCACTTACACTCAACACCTGATTGCCAACCAGGCTGAGGGAACCTTTGGGCGCCTCCGTTACTCTTTGGGAGGCAACCGCCCCAGTTAAACTACCCATCAGACACTGTCCCTGATCCGGATCACGGACCCAGGTTAGACATCCAGCACGACCAGAGTGGTATTTCAACGACGACTCCACCTGAACTGGCGTCCAAGCTTCACAGTCTCCCACCTATCCTACACAAGCCGAACCGAACACCAATATCAAACTGTAGTAAAGGTCCCGGGGTCTTTCCGTCCTGCTGCGCGAAACGAGCATCTTTACTCGTAGTGCAATTTCACCGGGCCTATGGTTGAGACAGTCGAGAAGTCGTTACGCCATTCGTGCAGGTCGGAACTTACCCGACAAGGAATTTCGCTACCTTAGGATGGTTATAGTTACCACCGCCGTTTACTGGCGCTTAAGTTCTCAGCTTCGCCACACCGAAATGTGACTAACCGGTCCCCTTAACGTTCCAGCACCGGGCAGGCGTCAGTCCGTATACATCGCCTTACGGCTTCGCACGGACCTGTGTTTTTAGTAAACAGTCGCTTCTCGCTGGTCTCTGCGGCCACCCCCAGCTCAAGGAGCAAGTCCTCTCACCAGTGATGGCCCCCCTTCTCCCGAAGTTACGGGGGCATTTTGCCGAGTTCCTTAACCATAGTTCACCCGAACGCCTCGGTATTCTCTACCTGACCACCTGAGTCGGTTTAGGGTACGGGCCGCCATGAAACTCGCTAGAGGCTTTTCTCGACAGCATAGGATCATCCACTTCACCACAATCGGCTCGGCATCAGGTCTCAGCCTTAATGTGTGACGGATTTGCCTATCACACGGCCTACACCCTTACCCCGGGACAACCACCGCCCGGGCTGGACTACCTTCCTGCGTCACCCCATCGCTTACCTACTACCACCTTGGGCCGGCGGCTCCACCACTTCCCTTTGCCCGAAGGCTCCAGGACGGCTTCACGGCCTTAGCATTAATGGGTTCAGTACTGGGCGTTTCAAAGCGGGTACCGGAATATCAACCGGTTGTCCATCGACTACGCCTGTCGGCCTCGCCTTAGGTCCCGACTTACCCTGGGCAGATCAGCTTGACCCAGGAACCCTTAGTCAATCGGCGCACACGTTTCTCACGTGTGTATCGCTACTCATGCCTGCATTCTCACTCGTGTACCGTCCACCACTCGCTTACGCGGCGGCTTCACCCGGCACACGACGCTCCCCTACCCATCCCAGCGGGCGTTGGCCCTCATGCTGGAATGACACGACTTCGGCGGTACGCTTGAGCCCCGCTACATTGTCGGCGCGGAATCACTTGACCAGTGAGCTATTACGCACTCTTTCAAGGGTGGCTGCTTCTAAGCCAACCTCCTGGTTGTCTCTGCGACTCCACATCCTTTCCCACTTAGCGTACGCTTAGGGGCCTTAGTCGATGCTCTGGGCTGTTTCCCTCTCGACCATGGAGCTTATCCCCCACAGTCTCACTGCCGCGCTCTCACTTACCGGCATTCGGAGTTTGGCTAAGGTCAGTAACCCGGTAGGGCCCATCGCCTATCCAGTGCTCTACCTCCGGCAAGAAACACACGACGCTGCACCTAAATGCATTTCGGGGAGAACCAGCTATCACGGAGTTTG